>NZ_LIWB01000020.1 GCF_001905725.1 Streptomyces sp. CB02400 | reverse complement strand
CACTCCAGCGGACGTGACCGGCGGGTGCGAATGCCGGGCCTCGGCACCGCCAGCCCCGGCCCACCGGCCGGCGCGTCGGCCCAGGGACGGTGTACCCGAAGAGAACCGACTGGGTGACGCACACTTCTTGTCCGTCCCGGCCCTTGGACATCGGCAGGGAAGGAGGCACGGCCACACGCACGACGTACGACCGTCCATGCCGCCGACCCAGTCCACGAGGTCACGTGCACAGCCCGCGGGACGCGGGAGCAGTGGCAGGTCTTCGGACTCGCGGGCACGTCCGCCGAAAGGGCGGACACCTGCCGGCCGTCTCTTCCCCGGCCCTGACGCGGACCCAGTGAGATCGACGGCTTTCGTTCCCACTCACCGCTGCGGGACAGCCCCGGATTCGCACCGGGTTCCCTCTTGCGTCGCGCCACCGGGCGTCCGTGCGGACGGGAGGCGCGAACCGACTGCGTGTATCAGCGCGGAGGCGCTCGTATCCCTGCGACAGCGGGGCTTCGGCGGTTGTCTTGAACGTGGAGGGGGAGGCAGGAACCAGGTGTGCCCCGCGCACTCCTCGTGGTGGCTCTGGCCGGATAACGCCTCTGGGGATCACCGTCCCCTCAGCCAGACTTGTTGCCTCACGACACATGCGCACCGTTGCTGCGATGGCCCGTGCCCCGGAGGCCCCTGATGACGTCAGACGCGAGGCCGGACGAAGACGGGGCAGTGGCCCCGCGCGAACGGCGACGGCCCCCTGGTGACCGCGTCGCGCTGCGCGGCGACCTGCGGGCAGCCCTGCCCGACGCCGGCGCGGCGGTGGTGGTCACGGCGCTCGTGTTCGCGTTCCTGTGGGCGCGCATGGAGTCCGGCGAGTCGGACACGGTCGCGGTCATGCCGTTCATGGACGACCCCGGCACCTACTGGATGTACCTGCTCAGCCAGGCGTTCGGGTGGTCGGGCCTGCTGTGGGCCTGGGGCACGGTCATGCTCGGTCTGCTGCTGTCGGGGCCGCGCCCCGCCCGGCTGCCGGTCTCCCGGCAGGTGCTGGAGCGCTGGCACCGCACCACGAGCCTGACGACGACGGCGCTGATGTTCGCCCACGCGCTGATGTTCGCGGCGGAACTCGTGCGCTACGAGACGAAGGTGGCGTGGGCGGAACGGCTGTGGGTGGCCTTCGCGGACACCTTCGTGCCGGGCTGGTACGACTCCGGAACTGGCCAGGTCGCCATCCCGATCGGACAGGGTGCCCTGTACCTGGCGATTCCGCTGGGGCTCCTGTTCTACGTCCGACACCGCATCGGGGCGAACACCTGGCGACGGCTGCACCGTTTCGTGATCGTCGTCTACGTGCTGAGCGTGTGGCACACACTGCTGTACGGAACCAACGTCTGGTACGGGGAGTGGCCGCGCACCGTGCTGTGGCTACTGCAACTCCCGGTCGCCGCGCTGCTGTTGCTGCGTCTGCTGAGACCTGCCCGGCGGGCCGAACGGCTGGGCTCCCCCGGCGGGGGCGCGGCCCGTCCGGGGTGGTGGGTGCGGGCGGCAGGACGGGTCGCGGTCGGGGCCGTCGTCGTCGGGCTGGTCGCCGTGGTGGTGTCCGGCCGTGACGGCGGACGGGACCGTCCGACCCATCCGCCCGCGACGACCCCCCACGCCCAGGAGACGGACTGACGGTCGGCACCGGGCGGACGGGACGGTGTCCCGGGATGGGATGATGGCCGGCGACAAGGCGACGGCGGAACGAGGAAGCCGGTGTGAATCCGGCGCGGTCCCGCCACTGTGATCGGCGAGTGCTTCCCTACAGGCCACTGCCCGGCAACGGGTGGGAAGGCCGGGACGAGCATCGACCCGAGAGCCAGGAGACTCACGCGGTCGCCTCCTCGACGGACCACCGGGGCGGATCTCCCCGGAGAGAGGGACGGCACCGCATGCCCGCAACGCCGACCGGACGAACGACGGACGACGCGAGGACCGAAGCGGCCACTGGCCCCGTGCCGTGCCGCGTCGTCGTGTGCCGCGACTGCTGCTGCGGCAGCCCCAAAGTGACCGGCGTCGACCACGCGGCCCAGACGGCACGTCTGCGCGCCCAGGTGCCGGTGCGGGTGTCCGCCTGCCTCGACGTCTGCGAACACGCCAACGTCATCGTCGTCCAGCCCTCCGCGGAGGGCAGGGCCGCCGGTGCCCGGCCCGTCTGGCTCGGACTGGTCAACGACCCGGACGCGACCGAGGACATCGCCGCCTGGGCCCGCGCCGGCGGACCGGGCGTGGCACCTTCGCCGGACGTTCTCGACCTGTACGCCATCACGCCGCCACGACGGCGTACGGCCTCCTGACCGTACGGACGGAGAGTCGGAAGGAGGACGAGAACCGCGCAAGACGCCCGTGCCTCGACGGCGTCCATTGCCGCCGCCCTGCACGACGTGGCGGGTCTCGGCGGCTTCTTCGCCCTGCAGGCCGGCGGACGGGACGACTGCCGGCATCCGGTCGCCCGTTCCTACGCGGTGGGTTTCACCGACCTCGCCGGAGCCGTCGCACGTCGCCACCGCACTCCGGAGCCGCGTGTCGACGTCTCCACCGCCCGGCTCGGTCACGCCGGGAGGTGCCCCGACCGCGAAAGCGCCGTCGCTGAGTTCCGCCAACGGAGGGGACGGCCGTCGGGTGCGGCCTTCCCCTCGTCGGTGGGCCCGGTCGCCTGGATCCGGTACCGTCCTCCGCCTTGCCGAACTCCACTCACGCGGGAGCGCGAGTCCCTGGTGAACATGGGCACGGACCGCAGACCCGTTCGGGTGGTTTGAGCGGCACGTCCGTGTGAAGGCGCTACCCCGCGTGCCGCTCGCGCACCAAGAGTGATGCGCGATGAACACTCAGAACGCGAACACCTCGGACGTGAGCACTCCGTCGACACACCAGGACGCCACTCCCTCCCGGCGCACCGTGGTCACGGCGACCGGCGCCTCGGCGCTCGCGGTCGGGCTCACCGCAGCCTCCGCCACCCCCGCGACCGCGCTCAGTCCCGCCACCGCGCCCGCCGTCAAGCCGGGTGCGGCCCCGCCCGGCACCGATCCGAAGGCGTACCGGACGGTCGCCCGCGCCGTCGTGGTCCACGACGAACACGACAAGCCCCTGGTCCCGGCCTACGTGAAGATCGTCGACAACGGTCTGCCGACCGGCAGGGGAAAGGCCACCAAGCGGGTACTGGTCGTCGGGGCGGGGCCGGCCGGCCTGCTCGCCGCCGACCTGCTCAACCGGGCGGGCCACGACGTCGTCGTGATCGAGGCCAACGGCAACCGGGTCGGCGGCCGCGTCAAGACCTTCCGCAAGGGCGGCCATGAGAACGGCGCGCAGCCGTTCGCCGATCCCCGGCAGTACGCCGAGGCCGGTGCCATGCGGCTGCCGGACAGTCACCCGCTCCTGATGGCCCTGCTGAAGAAGTTCGACCTTCCCCGCCAGGAGTTCTACCTGGTGGACGTCGATCCGGACGACCCGGCGACGAAGACCAATCGCACCTGGATGCACGTCAACGGCATCCATGAGCGCCGGGCCGACTACGAGAAGAACCCGGAAAGGGTCAACGACACTTTCAACGTCACCGGCGCGCACCGGAAAATGACCGCCGCCGCCATCCTCGCCGACGCGCTCGAACCCGTACACCGACTCGTCCGGGGCAAAGAGGGGACCGCCCTTGTCGACGGGTGGACCGAGGTGCTCGAGAAGTACGGACACTGGTCCATGTACCGCTACCTCACCGAAGCCGCGGGGCTCGACACCAACACCATCGACCTGGTCGGCACCGTCCAGAACCTCACCTCGCGGTTGCACCTCTCCTTCCTGCACAGCTTCCTGTCCAGCGCACTGATCTCCCCCGGGACCAAGTTCTGGGAGATCAAGGGCGGGACCGCGCTGCTCGCCGACGCGCTGTACGCACCCGTGAAGGGAAAGGTACGGCTCGACCGGCGTGCCGTACGCGTCGAACGCGCGGGCGGCAAAGTGCGGGTGCACACCGTCTCGGAGGACTGCCAGACGGGTAAGGGCGGCACCACGGAGGTCTTCGAGGGCGACGAGGCGATCATCACCGTGCCCTTCTCCGGACTGCGGCACGTCGCATTCGACCCTCCGCTGTCGTACGGCAAGCGCCGGGCCATCACGGAGTTGCACTACGACGCCGCGACCAAGGTGCTGCTGGAATTCTCCCGGCGCTGGTGGGAGTTCACGGAGGCACAGTGGAAGCGGGCCCTCGACACGATCGAGGACGGCCTCTACGAAAAGTATCGGGCGGGCAAGGTCAGGGACGCCGGACATCTCGGTGCCCACAAGTCGGTGAAGGACCTGGGGGTGACGATCCCCGATGACCACAAGCACTGCTTCACCGCCTTCAGGCCCGCCATGGAGGGTGAGGTCGAGGCCGCCCACGTCCGCGGTGGCGGCTCTGTCAGCGACAACGCCAACCGGTTCATGTACTTCGAGCACGCCCAGCCCATGGAAGGCAGCGACGGCGGCATCGTGCTCGCCTCCTACAGCTGGTCCGACGACGCCCTCAAGTGGGACGCCTACGCCGACGAGGAGCGCTGTCTGCGCGCCCTCGCCGGAGTGCAGGCGGTCTTCGGCCGCCGCTGCGAGGTGTTCTTCACCGGCAAATGCCGGACCCAGTCGTGGATGCGGGACCACTACGCCTACGGAGAGGCATCCGTGCTCTTCCCCGGCCAGCACACAGAGCTGTTTCCCGACATCCCCACCTCCGAAGGACCCCTGCACTTCGCGGGGGACCACACCTCGATCAAGCCGGCCTGGATCGAGGGCGCTCTGGAATCCGCCGTCCGCTCCGCTCTGAAGGTCCACACCGGCTGACCGAGCCGGGCGGCATCCCCGACTCCGGGTCGCGGCCGGGCGCCCGGCCGCGACCGGTGATCCGGCTGGGCGGCCCCTGCCGGACTCCGGTGGTGCCGTGCGGTCTCCCGCGAGGCGCTCGCCCAGGCCGACCTGGCCGTCGAGGACATCGACGCGGTCGAGATCAACGAGGCATGCGCCGCCGTCGCCCTGCGCTACGTCGAGGACCGCCGCCTTCTCCACCAGTTCGAGAAGGCGGATCCATCCTGGTGCGGTGGTGTCCTGGCGTTCCGGATGGAAGCGGGTCGGCAGCTGCGCCTCGGTGCCGTGTTCCACGTACCTGCAGAGATCGCGAGACGAACCCTGACCGCCGGGCCCGACGGCGTCGGCCAAGCGGTTCGAGAACACCTGCGGTTCCAACTCCTCACTCGTCGGCTCGCAGTAGACGTCGCAACCGCCGGCCGTCCGCGCCGAGCGGCTACGGTGGTCCCACCGCCTTCCGCCGCCCGGGACGTAACGGAGGAGGGCGGATCGGCGGGCGGTGATGCCGGAAGGGGGCGGACGGGGTGGCTGGACGGGCGCGCTACTGGGCCGGGGTGGTGGCCTTGGCGGGGGTCGCGGTCCTGATCGGGCTGCTGGCACGGCCCTCGGGTGGCGACGGCGATACCGGCGGATCCGCCACGGCCCCCGCCTTCTCCGTCGCCCCTGGACCCTCCGGGCGGCCGGTCACTCCGACGGCCTCCGTGCCGGAGAGCCCCGTGGAGACGCGCCTCAACCTCTTCTCGTTCGGCGGCCTGTGCCAGGAGGACGGGAGCCGTCCGGTCCCCCGGGCGGCACGCGTGTCGGCGTCGGGACCCCGCCCCATGGTGGTCCATGTCAACGGGCTGCTGCACCAGTTCGAGGGCGCCGGCGGCTCCGACCGCGCCGACCCGTTCACGCCACTGCCCGAGCGGGTACAACTCGTCGCCTGCGCCCGGTACGAGGGGATGGGCAAGCTCCTGAGGGTGTGCCGGTACGAGGAGCCCGCCGAGGCGAGCCGGGAGATCTCCCACTACGAGGGCCGGTACGAGGTACGGGTCCTGGAGGCCCGTACCGGCCGCCTGCTCGGCACCCACCACATGGCCGCCCGCACCGCCGCAGCGTGCACACCGTTCGTCGAACGCGGCGCGGACACCAAGGAGTTCGAGCCCCCCGGTGACGCCGCGTTCCGAGATCTCCTCGGCCCGTACGCGCGCGGCGAGAAGCCTTGAGCGGGCCCTGGTCGAGGGTGCCGAAGCCGCTGTCGGTGAGGGCCACCACGTCGGGATGGCTGTGCGGATGGCGCAGGCCCTCGGGGTGTCTGTCCTGGGCGCGGTACGCCGGAAGACCCACCGCGACGGCAATCCCCCCGATGCCGGCGGCGATCGCGAACACCACGCCCGAATCGTAGTACCAGGCCGTCAGTCCGCCCATGATGAGCGCGGACGGCACCAGGATGAGCGCGAGGACCAGGCTCCACACGGCCGGCATCCGGGAGCGGAGCGCGGGGCGCCAGGCCTTCCTGCACCGGGCGCAGGGCGGGACGCGGATCCTGGCCTTTCGGTACGCGACGGTGATCGCCATCAGGTGGACGCCGCCCCCCTTCCTCACGGCGCGGCCTGACGTTCAGCGCGGACGGGCGTCGCGCCGTTTCGCAGTAACTCCGTTACTGCTCACCGTCGTTCACCGGATCCGTCCCCTTCCCCCGTGCCGATTCGTCCCGGCCGGACGGTTCACGCCCCGGGCAGCAGGACCTGCGGACTCCTGCTGTCCCGACCACCGCTCAGAACACCCACCGGGTATGGGTGTAGACCCCGTGGTCCCGGCCGAAGCCGTACGCCGTGACCGGGGCCACCGCGTACACCACCGCGTCCCCCTTCCGGAACGCGCCCCCGATCCCGTGGAAGGTGCCCTGGGGTGAGGTGATGTGCGGCCCGTACTTCGCCTCGAACGCGGCGATCACCTCCTCCAGCACCGCCGGATCCGTAACCGGCACGGCCTTGCCCTCGACCACCAGGTCGAGCCCTTCGGTGAGC
The DNA here is from genome assembly GCF_001905725.1 of Streptomyces sp. CB02400. Lineage (GTDB taxonomy): Bacteria > Actinomycetota > Actinomycetes > Streptomycetales > Streptomycetaceae > Streptomyces > Streptomyces atrovirens. The sequence continues at coordinate 154,078 of NZ_LIWB01000020.1, read as the reverse complement.
GAGTTCCCGCCGGTGGTCAGCGCGCAGTGGGCGTCGTGAGCGAGGTTCCTCGCCTTCTGCTCTCCCGGCCCGGTGGAGAAGTAGAGCACGCCGTCGTGCCAGGCGGTGATCACGGGTGTGACGTGCAGCCGCCCGTCGGGCCGCACCGTGGACACCCAGAAGATCTCCGTGGTCTCCAACCGCTGTCGGGCCTCGGCCCACTCGGTGGCGGTGACCTCCGCGGCGCCCGGGTGGGGATTGAGCGCGGAGCTGTAGCGGGCGTCGAGCTCGGCCGCGGGTTGTTCTTCGGGTCCCTGTGTCGGCATGGCGGATCTCCTTCCTCACTTCCTTCTGACCGCCGGCGGTCCGAGCCGAAACCGTCACCGCACCCGTTCGTGTCCCGCGCAGACGGTAGGCGATCTGGAAGAGACGCAGGTCGCCGCTGAGGACGCGCAGCAGGGTGGTCTTCCCGGCGCCGTTCTCCCCGACGATGCCCACCAGCTGCCCCGCCCGCGCCTCGAAGCCGACCCCGCGCAGGACCTGCCGGGACCCGAAGCTCTTGCGGACCGCCATGACGCGCAGCACCACCGCCGGCCGCCGCCTCACGTCCGCGCCCGGGCGTGCGTACGTTCGGCGAACGGACACCAAAGGGGCGGCGGGCCCTCGTCCCGGTCGGCGTACAGCGGGCTCGAACTGGCCGCGGGGGCTCCTCGGGAGCGATGGAGTGCACGGGTTCCCACCAGCCAACGATCCACGAGCCCGCCGGGACACGCCACGCACGCTCCCGGCGTGAGCCGGTTGCTGATGACTGCGCGGTGACGCGTCACTACCCGCCGGCCGGCGCCTTCGGTCGCTGCTTGCGGGCCGCCATCACCGCGTGGACCAGCACGCCCGCGAGCAGGAACAGCACGCCTTGGTAGACGGCCGCGTATCCGGCGCCCGCGACCAGCCACAGCGAGAACGCGGCCGCGACCGAGGCGATCACGGCGTCGCGTGCCAGCCGTGCGCGGTCGACGCGGTCGCGGTGCCCGGAGAGGAGGTGGAAGATCTGTGCGGCGGTGGCCAGCAGGTACGGCACGGTCGCGGTGAACGTGGTGACGAGGACCAGGACCTCGAAGACCTTCGCCGAGCCGGAGGTGTAGTTGTAGACGGTCAGCAGTGAGGCGAGGACGACGGTGACACCGACGCCGACCGTGGGCACTCCGCGCCGCCTGCGCGCGAACGCGGCGGGGAACAGCCCGTCCTTCGCCGCCGCGTACGGGGTCTGGGCACTGAGCAGCGTCCAGCCGTTGAGGCAGCCGGTCATCGACACGAGCGCGGCCAGCGCCACGGCCCAGCCGCCCCAGGCGCCGCCGAACATGGCGTTGACGGCGTCCGAGAAGGGCGCGCCGGAGTCGACCAGGCGGTCGTGGGCGACCGTGCCGAAGACGGAGAGTGTGCCCAGCAGGTAGACGAGAGCCGCGCCCGCGGTGCCGATGACGGTGGCGCGTCCCACGGTGCGCCGAGGATCCTTGACCTCGCCCGCGCTGACGGCGGCGGACTCCACGCCGAGGTAGGAGAAGAGCAGGATGGCGGCCGAGGCGGACACCGCGCCGATCGCGCTGCCGCCTCCGGCGTGGAAGGGACCGAGGTTGTCCGGATCGAAGAAGAACAGCCCGCCGACGGCGACGAGCAGCAGCGGCACGAACTTCAGCACGGTGGACACCAGCTGCACGGCGCCGACGTACCGGGTGCCGGCGAAGTTGGCGAGCGCGGGCAGCCACTGCAGGACGAGGGCGGCGAGGCAGGCGGTCCAGCGGTGGTCGTTCACCGGGATCAGGACGTCGAGGTAGCCGACGGCGGCGACGGCGAGGGCCGCGTTGGACACCCAGGTGGTGATCCAGTACGCCCAGGCGGCGAGGAAGCCGGCGAAGTCGCCGAAGGCCTCACGGGCGTAGACGTACGGGCCGCCGGTGCGCGGGTCCCGTTCGGCGAGCCGGCCGAAGACCAGGGCGAGGGCGATGGCGCCGACGGTCAGGACACCGAAGGCGAGCAGGCTGATCGTGCCGTACGGGGCGACGGAGGCCGGGAGCAGGAAGATGCCGCCGCCGATGATGTTGCCCATGACCAGGGCGGTGGCGACGGGCAGCCCGAAACGGCGGGCGTGTCGGCCGGGGTGACCGGTGGTGTCGGCGGGGGCCGCGGGGGTCTCCTGCGGGGCCGGAGCCGGTGGGGGGACGGTTCCGGTGACGTGCATGGGGTGGTGCGCCTCTCTTCGAACTGCTGCCCGGGATCGCCGGGACGGCGCCCATGGTCGGGCATGGTCCGGGGCCGCTCCAAATCGGGCGCTTTTGTCCTGTCCTGACCCGTCCGGCACCGTAAAAGGTGCGATGCCGGGGGCCCGGAACCGGGAATCGTCCGGGCGTCAGGGGGCCGGGCTCGTCCGGTCGGCGGTGCGGACCTGGCGGACGTGCTCGGGGATGACGGAGGATCGCCGGCCTCGGCGTGAGAGGGCGGCGGCAGCTTTCGCCGGGGTGTCCGTCGAAGTGGACGCGCGGAAGGCGGATGTCCGGCCGGAGGCACAGGTGAGGAGTCCTGGCATGACCCGCGGTGCCCGCCTGGCCGCCCACGGCGCCGTGTCCACATCGCCGGCGCTGTGCGGTGATCGCCAACTGCGCGAACTGGTGGAGGCCGCGACACCGATCGGTTCCGGCATCGGCTCCCCGCGCACAGTCGGCTCGCACCTCTACCGCAGCTTCCCCAGGCTGGGCATCACCGCCCGCTCCCGGCTGCGCTACCTCATCGACGGCTCCCTGGTGACGGCCGGCCACCGGAAATGACGGCACGTCCGGCCGCCACGGACGCAGGCCGATGGAGCCGGCGGCGAGTGATCCCTGCCGCCGGACACGCCTGGACCTGCTGCGGGCCAGGTCCTACCGAGGGCGGGGATCGGGACGCGTGGTCGCGAACCGGGCGCGGTAGTGAGCCGGCGGGACGCCGAACCGGGCCACGAACGTCCGCCGCAATGTCTCGGCGCTGCCGAAACCCGCCACCCGAGCGGTTTCGGCCACGCCGTGACCGGCGTCGAGCAGGGCCTTCGCGTGGTCCAGTCGCACGGTCTCGACGAACTTACCGGGTGTCGTGCCGAGTTCGGCGCTGAACAGCCGGGTGAGGTGCCGGGGGCTCACCCCGGCGAGGTCCGCCAGCGAGTCGGTGCTGTGCTTGAGCGCAGGCTGCGCCGCGACCAGGTCGGTGACCGCACGCAGCGCGGGGGTGCGCGGCACCCGGACCTTCAGCGGTGCGGAGAACTGGGACTGACCTCCAGGGCGCTGCATGAACATGACCAGATTGCGGGCGACGTCGCGGGCGAGGTCCGCTCCGTGGTCGTGTTCGACGATGGAGAGCGCCAGGTCGATCCCGGAGCTGATGCCGGCCGACGTGATGACGTCACCGTCCTGGACGAAGAGTGAATCCGGCTCGACCTGGATGTCGGGGTAGGCGCGGGCGAGCAGCGGGGCGTGTCGCCAGTGGGTGGTCGCGCGACGCCCCGACAGTATGTCGGCGGCGGCGAGAACGAATGAACCCGTACATATGGAGACCAGCCTGCTCACGCGGGTACGCAGCTGCCGGACGGCGTCGGACAGCATCGTGGGGATCGGCTCGGTGACGAGTCGATCCCCACCCGTGACCACGAGCGTTTCGACGTCCTCGAGGTCGGCCGCGCTCGAGTCCACCGCCAGGCGTGTGCCGATCGACGTGCGCACCGGCTCGCCGGATGGCGAGGCGTAGCACAGCGTGTACCGGGCGCCGAACGTGTTCGCCTCGGCGAACACCTCCGCGGGGCCCGATACGTCCAGCATCTTCATGCCGTCGAACACCAGGAACGCCACACGGTGATCCGTCATGGGCTGTCCGCTCCTCTCCCTGCTCCCTCCCAGGATGTCCGAAGGCGGGGCCTCGGGGCTCAGGCGCCGGCCCCTGCCCAGGACCGCCGGCCGGAGCGCCCCGCCGGTCGACGCCCTCCCCATCACCGCTGCAGCGTCGCCGATCAGGTCACTCGGGCCAGGCGTTCTCCCGAATGATCCGGACGAAATCCTCACGCCGGAACGACGGGTCGAAGTGGGCGAGCACGTCGTCGTTCATCGTGCCGAACGTGGTCCGGGGCCGGTCGGACATGCCGTCGTAGAACGCCTGGAGGATGCGCCTCTTGAAGTCCGGCCGCGGGTGGACGGCCACCACCTCCGCACGCTGCTCCGGCGTGATCTCGTCGAGCCCCAGGCCCAGGACGTCGGTCTCGACGCCCAGGGTCACCACGGCGACCTCGGGCGCCAGGTGGAGCGGAACCTCCGGCGTGGTGTGCAGCGCGATCGCCAGCCAGACGTTGCGCGCCTCCTCCTCGGAGCGGCCGTGGTCCCGAAGGAACGCGTACGCCACCTCCGCACCGTCGAGCTCGAACCGGCGGTCCTTCGTGCGGTAGTCGTCCGTCAGGCCGAGATCGTGGAAGAGCCCGCCGACGTAGGCGAGCTCGGGATCCACCTCAAGCCCCCGGGCGGCGCTCTTGAGCACTCCCCACAGGAACACCCGGCGGGAATGGTGGAACAAGGTGTCGTCCGCCGCCTGGCGCACAAGCGCGCCGGCCTCGCGGACCAGGGCAGTATCCGGGATCGCGATCCCGGCGATCGTTTCGGGCACGGTGCCTCCTCGACAAGGAAGATCGGAGAGCCGGGTCGCGTCCCGGCTCATCCCACCCTCCCCGGCCGGCCCCCCACTCGGAACCGTCCTCAGGGACGGCTGACCCACAGATACGGACATGCGGGTGCGGGGTGGTGGCCGATGCCGGGCGACACCGTACCGCTGCGATCAGCCGGCGGGGGCCAGGAACTCGGCCGGGGACAGCGGGCGGCCGACGATGCGGGTGTCGCCCATCCAGCCGTAGAAGCCCTGTCCGAACCGCTCGTCGAACTGGGTGGCACCGAGCACGAAGGGTTTGCCGAGCGTGGCGATGCCGGTCGACGGCTGGGCCGGATTGCGGGCGATCTTCGAGCCGTCCACGTACACGATGGTGCGGCGGGCGTCGTTGACGACGGCGATGTGGGTCCAGCGTCCGACCGGGATCGCATGGCTCCACGAGGTCGGGTCGGCGTCCTGGCGGTCCGGATACACCACGAACTGAAGGAAGCGTTCCGGAGAGACGTTGAGGCTGCACGTGGGTTCCAGCGGAGACCAGCCAGTGGTTTTGCCGATGTCGCCGTTGCGTCCCTCCCAGCTGAGGATGCCCATCCAGGCGTGGTCGCCCTCGTACGGCTCGGGCAGCCGTACGAACGTCTCGATGGTGTAACCGCGCGGGAACTTCTCGCTGTTGAGGCGCGCGTGAGAGCCGGTGGTCAGGATGGCTCCGCGGTCGGGGTTCTTGCCCCCGTCGAAGCGGAGACTGGCGTGTGCGGGCTGCCCGGGGTGGTGTTCGGCCGAGACGGTGAGCACCTTCGGGTCACTGTCGTGCAGCCGGCTGACGGTGAGGTCGTTGCCGTTGCCGGACAGGTCACGCACGACGGTCCCGTCCGGGACCGGGGCGCCCGCCGCAGGCAGGGCCGCGCCCGAGGAGTCGAACCGCCAGTAGGCGACTGTGCCACGGGGCATGACGGCTGGGGCCGGCCGCGGCTTCGGCACCACAGGGGGAGCGAAGCGCCGGAAGCGGCCGGCGAAGTCGATCTCCAGGCTGAACCGGTCGACGGGACCGGTCAGTTCGAGTGTCTCGGCCTCCAACGGGGTGCGGTCGGACGCGTCGCGGGCCAGGAACCACGGGGAGAACGTCTCCACATCGATGACGCCTCGGACGAGGTCGAAGCCGTAGAGGCGGATCATCCCCGCGCCGCCGTAGTAACGGTCCTGATAGTTGGTGACATGCAGGTGGACATCGTTGTCAAAATCGTTGGCCAGGACGGTGCGGCCGGGCGGCCAGTAGTGCCCGCCGAGCGCGAGGAAGATCTGGTCGTTGCGGCGGATGAGCTTGTCCCACATGCGGGCGCCGTTGTCGGACAGATGGGCCGCGCCGTCGTCCCCGGCCCACACCAGGTCGTGGGTGGTCAGTACGGCGGGCAAGGTGCGGTGCTCGTCGAGCACGCCCTGGGCCCAGTGCAGGCCGGTGTCGGACACCCGCCAGTCCAGGGCGAGGACCAGCCACTCGCGGTCGGCCGCGCGCAGGACGTGGTAGCTGTTGTAGCCGTCGGGGGAGGCGCCGCCGAAGGTGGGCGCGGAGGCGAACCGGTGCGGGCCGAAGGCGTCCAGATAGGGAGTGTCACCCCGCTGGTCGTCACCGGAGGCGATGTCGTGGTTCCCGGCCAGGACGCTGTACGGCAGGTGACCGTCGATCAACCGGAAGGTGCGGGCGGCGAGGGTGATCTCCTCGCGTGTGCCGTGCTCCGTGATGTCGCCCAGGTGCGTCATGAAGGCGAGGTTGGCGTCCCCGCGCCGGCCCACCAGGTACCGGAACGTGGCCCGCAGCGGCTCGGGGTCGGCGCTGTCGGCGTCGAACAGGTACTGCGTGTCGGGCAGCACCGCGAGGCCGAATCGCGGCGAGGCGGGGTCGAAGCGACCCGGGCGTGCCGCGTCCGGGGCGGCGTGCGCGGGCTCGACGCCGGTGGCCAGCGCGGCGGCGCTCATGGCGCCGACAGCGGGAATCGCGACGGCGGCCTGCAGCAGGCTGCGTCTGTCGGGGTGAGAGGAATCGGCAGGGGTCATTCCCGCTCCTTGTCACAGGTGGTGAGTGGGGGCTGGAGGACACTCTCTCCACCTGCTGTGACCATGCCGGGACAGCCAACTGAACGCCGCTCGACGAAGGATGAGCCGGGGGGCATGCTCTCCACGTCAGCCACCACGGGATGCCGACGCTCAGGGCATCACGGGATGGGGAACGTCCACCCAGTCGGCCCGAAACGGCCGGCGGCGTGCGCACAGGAGAGTCATGCCTGTGCGAGCAGTGGGTCGTGGGGCGTGGAGCGCCGGCGGCCGGACATGAAGGACAGGAAGTCCTTCATGGGTGCGACGACCCACGCTCGTACGCCGGGGTCCATCGCGGCGTAGGGACGATGGTGGGCGTCGGTACCGTTCAGTCGTGCGTGCAGGCGGTTGAGCCGGGCCGCCTCGCGGCTTCGGACGTGATCGTCGGCACCGGACGTGCGCTGCAGACTCAGGAAGGTGTTGCGCAGACGCCGCCAGGGATGAGCGACGGACGTGGAGTCGTCGATCCGTACGGCGCCGATCTGAGGGTGTGCCGCCTCCAGGACGGTGACCCGGACCATGGCCAGTGCCCGGCGCGGGTCGTTGACGAACCCGTGGAACTGCGAGCCGGGCCCGAATGCAGTCGACGGAGAGCCCGGCCGGCTGCGCGAGCTCCTCGCGGCGCAGTCCCGGGGCACGACGGCCATCCGCCACGGTGAACCCGGCGTCCGCCGGGGAGAGTCGGTCACGCCAGGCGCGCAGGAGCGCACCGAAAGCGGAACGGGAGGAAGCCATGGGTTCGTTCTCGCCGTGCGGCGCCGGATGGGCCCGGGTACTGCCAGTCCCGGTGACGGGGACGGCACTGGCCGGCGCCGGCGGCAGCGGCGAACGTGGAGATTCCCCGAACCGAGCGCCATCGGCTGACCACAAAGGAACAACTTCCCACGCAGCACACCATCGTGATGACCGGCGCGAGCCGCGGGATCGGCCGCGTCGCCGCGGAGCACGCCCTGCGCCGGTCGTCAGGCGTGCACCTCCTCGTCGTCGCCGTGATTCCTCCGGCTCACAGCTCGCCACGGGCGGTCACACGGTCTCGTACGTCTCGGCGGACATCAGCTCACCGGAGAGCGTCCGCCCGGCCGCCACCGAGACCCGTGACCGACTCGATGGCGGTGAACTCCCCTCGCTGAGCGGCTTCGTAGGCAATGCGGGCATCCAGTACACCAACGCCCTGACCGAGGGACCCGACGGGTTCGAGTCCACCTTCGCCGTCAACGTGCTCGCCGACCACCTGTTCGTACGACTGCTCCAGAACCGCTTCGTCGCTCCGGCCCGGACCGGAAATCCCCGGAGATCCTGGCCCGCAGGGGCGCCTTCCCCGCACCGCGGCGCACAGGCGCCGGGCGGGATCGACGCTGTCACCTACAACCCGGGGTTCGTCCCCGGCACCGGCCTTGCCCGCAACGCGGGACCCATGGCCCGTTTCGCGATGCGGCGCGTCCTGCCGGTGATGGTCCTCGCGCCGTTCGCCACCAGCCGTGGTGCCGCGGGCCGCTGCCTCGCCGACGTCGTTCTCGGCACGACCGGGGCGCCGACCGGATCCTATGCCGACCGCAGCCGTGCGACCCGCTCGCCGGAGGAGTCCTACGACCCGCAGCGCGAGCGCGAACTCCGGAACGGCGCCGAACGGTTCACCGCGACGCGGACTGCCCGACAGATCGAGCAGAGACCGATTGCCAGGCCTGGAGACAGTGAGGCTTTCGGCGCTGTGGCTCCAGGACGTCGGCCACGGACTCCGGGAACGAGGGACTCGTTCTTCGTGTCACGATGCTGGGCATGTCTGGTCGCGCGCTGAGTTTCGGAGTGGTGGCGGAAGCATACGAACGGTTCCGGCCGGGGTATCCCGTGGAGCTGTTCGACATGGTGATGGCATACGCGGGCCACCCGGTTCGGACCGCCCTCGAGATCGGCGCCGGGACAGGCAAGGCAACCCGCCTGTTCGCTCGGCGGGGGGTAACGGTGACCGCCACCGATCCTGACGGGTCCATGCTCGCCGAGTTGCGCAAGCACGTGCCGACGAACGTCAGGCCGTTGCAGGCTGCGTTCGAGGACTTGCGACCGGGCGAACGGTATGGGCTGGTCTACGCGGCAGCAGCGCTGCATTGGACGAACCCGGAGGGCCGGTGGCCGCGTATGGCCGCGCTGTTGGAACCGGGTGGCGTATTCGCCTCGTGCGGCGGACCATTTCGACTGGCCGACCCGGCTGTGGAGGAGGCTGTCCGCGCGGCGCGAGCGCCGTTCCTGGAGAGTGACGAGATTCCGTCGCCCGACGGGACGCCTCCGGGTCATGAGATGCAGTGGCCGGGTACGGAGCTGCAACGGTCCGAGTGGTTCACCGACGTTCGGCAGGCCGTGATCGAACGGCGTGTGACGATGAGCGCCCGCGACTACGTTGGTCATCTCTCCACCATCTCGGCCTATCTCGTCCTGCCGACCGCGGAGCGGGAGCAGGTGTTCGGCCGGATCACGCAGGTACTGCCGGACAGAGTCGGGATGGCCGCCGACATCACCGTCCATCTCGCGCGTCGGCGCCGCGAGGATTGATCACGACACCCCGCCCCCGGCGGCGGCCTCCCGGCGCTCAGGGTGCGACGGCCGGCTCCGGGACGCCATCTGGAGAGTGGGCCCTCGGGCACAGGTCGGGTGATGGCGGCGATCACCACCGTGAGCGTTTCCGGCCGATGTGGCTCGGCCATTCGGCTGCGGTTGCCTCGCACGTCGCGCCGCGTCGCGGTGTTGTCGAAACGGATGCGTGCCGAGGACCGGCGCAGTGGTGGCCTCGGGCGCTCAGCCATGGAGCCAGAGGGACGGAGTATGCCCATGCCCCCCATACGCGGACCCGTAGGCGGCCGCCGCCGTCGTCGTACCGCGGTCATCACGGCGTTGTTGACCTGCTCGACGATGGTGACCGGGCCGAACATCGCCTCGGCCGGCGGTGCCCCCACCGTGCCCGCCCCGCAGCTGGACTGGAGCCAGTGCGTACCAGGCAGCGAGTTCGACTGCGCGACCGCGAAGGTGCCGCTGGACTACGACGATCCACGGGGTCGCACCATCGAACTGGCAGTCGTCAGACGGAAGGCAACCGACCCCGGTCGGCGTATCGGCACCCTGTTCTTCAACCCCGGCGGCCCCGGCGGCCCCGGAACCGTGCAGATGCCACAGAACTACGAGTCCTTCCCACGCGAGGTGCGGGAGCGGTTCGACATCGTCAGCTGGGACCCCCGCGGAGTCGGCAACAGCACCGCGGTCGACTGCTTCGGGAGCCCCGAGGAAGCCGCCGACTGGAACGCGAACCATGCGGCGGGCTTCCCCGTGGGCGAAGAGGAGCGGGCGGCCTTCATCGCCGCGTACCAGGACCTGGCACGGCGCTGTGAGCAGCGTGCCCCCGAGCTCCTGCGCCATGTGTCGACCGCCGACACCGCCCGCGACCTCGACCGGCTCCGCCAGGCGGTGGGCGATCCGCACCTCACCTACCAGGGGATCTCCTACGGCACGATCCTGGGCGCCACCTACGCCAACCTGTTCCCCGGCAAGGTCCGCGCCATGGTCCTCGACAGCAACTGGGACCCGCAGGCCTGGACGAACCACGCCTCCGACGACGACCCCCGGCTCACGAGCTTCCTGCGCATGGGATCCGACCGCTCCGCGGCGGCGACCCTGGACCGGTTCCTCACCCTGTGCGGGTCCACCACCACCGCCCACTGCGCCTTCTCCGCCGGCAGCCCGAAAACCACCCGGGACAAGTTCGACCGGCTGATGCGGCGGCTCCGTGAGCAGCCCGTAGGCTCGTGGACCTATGCCGGCACGTTCGCCAGTGTGGTGAACAGCCTCTACGTCGTCCACCCGGGGTGGACGGAACTCGCCGGGAGACTGCAGGACCTGTGGCAGGGCCGCGTCGCGGAGCCGTCCCCGTTCCCGCCCCCACCACCGGTCCCGGATCCGAACCCGTACCTGGGCGAGGAACAGGGCGCTGCGGTGCTCTGCGGCGACAGCCCCAATCCGCGTGTCCCGGGCGTCTACCACGCCCTGGAGGAGGCCGCCGCCGCCCGCGCGGGCGACGCCGGACGCTTCTGGACCTGGGCCGGCGAGGGGTGCGCCACCTGGCCGACCGTGGCCGCCGACCGCTACCGCGGCCCGTGGAACAAACCGACGGCACACCCCGTCCTGGTGGTCGGCACCCGCTACGACCCTTCCACCCCCTACTCGGCCTCACAGGCCATGGCCGAGGAACTGGCCGACGCCCGCCTGCTCACCGTCGACGGACACGGGCACACCGCACTGCTCAACCCCAGCAGCTGCGTCCAGGACCACGAGAGCCGCTACTTGATCGACGGCACCCTTCCCCCGGTCGGAACAACGTGCCTACCGGACAGGCCCCCCTTCTCCGCACCCAAGCCCGGCGGCGGCGTCGCCACCGGCGGAGGCGGGACGGCCACCACCGTCACCTGACCGCGCGATGGCCTCCCGGTCCGGGCACCCGCCGCACTGGGAGCGTCTGGCGGGCCGAAACCCGTGAGCCGGCAGCCCCGGCTCGAGACTGCCGCTCCGGGTGGCACGTTCCGTACGCTGAATCCGTGTCAGGACACGGGGAGCCACGGATGGACGCGCCGACAGGGCTGATCGCGGGACGGTACCGCCTCCTGAGCAGGCTGGCCGAGGGCGGGACGGGCCAGGTGCGGCGGGCCCACGACGAGGTGCTGCGGGTCGACGTGGCGGTGAAGGCCGTACGACTGCCCGACGGAACGCCCCCTGCCGTGCGGGACGAGCTCGCGAAGGCCCGACTGGCCGAACAGTGATTCCCGTCGCGGCGAACCGGCCTCCGCCCCGTACTGCGGGTTCGGCAGCAGAGTGATGCGCAGGCGGCCCCGGGCGGTGGTACGGCTTCGTCACACCGCCCGAAGCGGATGGCGGCGCACGCGCAGGCTTCGCCGTGCCTCGACTTCCAGCCGTGATGGCGGACGGCGGCGACCCCCGGATCCCGGGAGCCGCCGCGGGGCACCGCATCCCAAAGGCCCGACGAGGCCTCGGCTCAGTAGTAGAGCCAGAGCCTGTAGTGGTTCGAGTTCGACGTGTCGACCCTGCAGTCGTAGTCGATCGCCCAACCGCTGGGCCCCACAGTGTTGGCCACGCCGGCGGCGAGGCATTCGAGGTACCAGTAGTACCGCTCGAAGGGACGCCACGAGGCCGGGACGGAAGCCGGTGACCACGAGGAATCCTCGCTCGCCTGCGTTGACACGGCCCCGGTGGCCGTGGTCGCGGGGGCGGCTGCTGCCGGCACGGTCAGGGCTCCGAGTGTGAGCGCGGTGCCGAGCGCCGCGCTCGCCAGAGCGTGACGCATACGCATGCCGTCTCGCGCGGCGCTCAACGGACCCAGCCGTCCCCGCCCGTGCGCAGGGCCGCCATCACGGGCACCACCGTGCCGGTCACCACCAGGAGTCCCGAAACACCCGTGACTGCGGCCACCGTCGCGTACGGGACCGACACCGGCGCGGCCGGGAACAACTGCCCGAGGGCGCCCACCAGTCCGATGAGGTTGACGCCGAAGGCGAGTAGCGCCAGTACCACCCCGACCGCCGCGACCAGCAAGGACTCGGCGACGAAGAACCACAGGGTCTGCCGGGGGGTTGCCCCGACCATACGGAGCGCGGTCATGTCATGGCGGCGGTCCGCGGTGACCATCAACAGGGTGTTCAGAATGGCCACGAAGCAGAACAGCACCACGATCACACCGGTGGCCCGCTGGCGGGTCTCGGTCAGCCGTTGGCCGAGGGCGGCCTCGGTGGCGATCAGTTCCCGCCGGCTCGTCAGCCGTGCCCCGCTCCCCTCGACCGCGGCCCGGACCGCAGCGAGCGCGGTCGCACGGTCGGTTCCGGGATCGAGGGCGAGGTAGGCACGACGGACCAGACCGTCACGGGCGAACAACCCTGTGTAGGCGAGCCGTTGCGGCAGGTAGGCGACATCCTCGCCGGGCAGGGCGGCATACGTGGCGGCCACGGTGAGGACGACGCGCCGGCCGTCCGCGAGCACTACCGGGATCCGGTCGCCGACCTTTCCGCCCCAGCGTTCGGCGACAGCCATGCTGTTGCCGTCCAGGTCGGCGAGCGACCCGCCGACGACCCTCAGCCGCGTCGTCCGGCGCAACGCCCCGGGATCAACGGCCAGCCCGTCGTTCTCCTCCAACCGTCCGTCGCCGTCCGGCAGACGGATCGTGGTGAGCACCGGCGCGGCCAGCCGTACGCCGTCGATGCCGGCCACCCGCCCCGCCACCTGTGCGCTGATGCCCGGTGTGCCGTCGGGCACCAGGGCATACGGTGCGCCGATCGTTTCGCGCAGCCCCTCGTTCCGTGCCGCCCCCAGTGAGTCGGTGGCCGTGAGCAGGGACAGGGCGAGACCGACCGTCAGCAGGACGGGAGCGGCGGTGGCCGCCGTACGACGGCGCGCGGTGAGCGCGCTCTGCCGCACCAGCAGGGCGACCGGCCCCGGCAGGCGGCGCAGCGGCCGCATCAGCGCCCGGACCACCGGACCCACGAGGAGGGGAGCGAGCAGGGCGGTGGCCACCACGGGCACGAGCAGGCTGACGACGTACACGGTGGGGGAGAGGACCGTGCGCGGTGCCATCAGTGCGATCCAGCCCGCCGTGCCCACCGCGCAGGCGAGCCCCACCCCGCCCAGCAGCATCCGCCCACGCCCCGGCGTGTCGTCGACCGCCGCCTCCCGCAACGCTTCCACGGGCTCGACGCGCGAGGCCCTGCGCGACGCCCCGACGGCTCCGCAGAGTGCCACGAGGACACCCGTGACGAACGCCGCGCCGGCCGGCGCCAGCACCTGCGGACGTGCCGACAGTTCCACCCGGAACCAAGGCGGTGCGATGTCCAGCGCGACGAGCAGGGCCGTCAGCCATCCGGTGCCCAGCAGACCCAGCAGGCCCCCTACCGCGGACGCGCAACAGCCCACCAGCAACGCCTCACCGCGGACCATGCGCCGCACCTGTCGGCCGGTGGCGCCCATGGCGCGCAGCAGAGCGATCTCCCGGTGACGCTGCACCACCGCGAAGGCGAAGGTCGACGCCACCACGAACACGGCGGTGGTACCCGCGACCGCGGCCATGACGGGCAGCAGGGTGAGAGTGTTGTCCAGCGCCTTCCGGTCGGTGCCCGCGTCGGCGTCCGCCCGGCGACGGTCCTGCCCGGTGAGTACTGCCGCGTCGTCGGCCACGGCCTCCCGTACCCGGCCGACGGGGCCCGTGGCCACCAGGGCGTCGATCCGCGGCGAGAGCCTGGCGGCCTCGGCCTCCGTGAAGAACACGGCCTTCTCCCAGGGGACCGGGGCCACGGTCCCCACCACGGTGCGCCGCTCCGGCCCGGCCGCCGTGAGCACGGTCACCTCCGCCCCCACACGTGCCCGGTCGGCCGGTACGACGATCTCGTGCGCGGCGCGCGGCGGGTGGCCGTCGCTCAGCCGGTACCCGCCGTAACGCGCCACCGGCCAGGGATGACCGACCTGGTCGTCGGGGCCGTCGGCCACCTGCGCGTAGAAGGACCGGTCCACCACCGTGTGCCCCGTGCCGGACACCTCCCGCACCAGTCGCGGCGGCAGTCCTCGTGACTCCGGCAGCGACCGCACCCCCAGATCGTGCCGGGCAGGGTCCCACCGCGGGTCGACGGGCAGGACGACGGCGGGGGCGCCGGCGAAGCGGCGCGGCGGACGGTCAGGGCTCTCGGCCGAGGCCGACAGCGCCACACCCAGCGCGGTGAGCTGGGCGACCGCCAGGACCACGGCCGTGAACGCCCCCAGGAACGACACCCATCGGGCACCCACCGTGCCCAGCGCCACCCTCAGCATCGCGCGGCCTCCGACACGGCCACGCCCCGCGTTCCGCCCAGCGCCGCCATCCGGGCGGCGACCGCCTCCGGAGCCGGGCCGTGCAGCTCCCCGGCGACGAGACCGTCGGCGAGGAACACCACCCGGTCGGCGAAGGCCGCGACCTGCGGATCGTGGGTGACCATGACCACCGTTCCCAGCCCGTGGCGGCCCGGCGTGTCCACCAGGTCCCGCAGGTCTCGCAGGAGTTCGCGCCCCGTGGCGAGGTCGAGGGCCCCGGTGGGCTCGTCCGCGAAGAGCACGGCGGGCCGGGTCACCAGGGCACGGGCCACGGCGACGCGTTGCTGCTGGCCGCCGGAGAGCTCGCCCGGACGGCTGCCGGCCCTGTCCGCCAGACCCACCCGCTCCAGCGCCCTCCGTATCTCCCCACGAGTCGGGCGCCGTCCGTCGAGTCGCAGCGGCAGTGCGATGTTCTGTTCCGCGGTGAGCGAGGGCAGCAGGTTGTACGCCTGGAAGACGAAACCCGTGGCCCTCCTGCGGTAGGCGGTTCGCGCCGTCTCGCCGAGCGACGAGATGTCCGTGCCGTCGAGGACGACGCGGCCGGCACTGGGCCGGTCCAGCCCCGCGGCGCACTGGAGCAGGGTGGACTTGCCCGACCCCGAGGGCCCCATGACCGCGGTGAAGCTCCCCCGGGTGAAACACAGGTCGAGCGGGCCGAGCACGGTCACCGCCGATCGCCCGGAACCGTATTGCCTGGACACGGCTTCGAGACGCACTGCTTCTTCCAACTCCGCCCCCTTGATGGATGTCCTTCCACGCCCCCTCCCGACCTTTGTGTACGCCGTCCACATTTGGTGGGCCGCGCCCGTCGAGGTGCGGGCGAGGGGAGGTGTCGTACAGTACCCCCAGTTGTGTACGCCGTCCACATCCCTCGGGAGACGGTCACAGGAACGAGGAGGACCGATGGCGACCCGGGACACCTACCGGCACGGGAACCTGCGGCAGGCGCTGATCGCGGCGGGCGTGGAACTCGCCCGCACCGGCGGCCCGGACGCGGTGGTCCTGAGGGAGGCCACCCGGCAGGCAGGTGTCGTGCCCAACGCCGCCTACCGCCACTTCGACGACCGCCGTGCCCTGCTGAGCGCGGTGTCCCAGGCCGCCCTGGCGGAACTCGCCCGTGCCATGGAGCTGCGGACGGCGGAAGAGGCCGACGAGCGACCGGAGGGGGACGAAGCCGGGGCGCAGGCCGTGGCCCGCGCGCGCCTGAGGGCCCTGGTCCGCGGCTACCTCTCGTTCGCACGGGCCGAACCCGGTCTGTTCCGCGCGGCGTTCGTGACCTCGGACCTGGAGAACACCGACACCGAGGCCGCGGCCGGAACCGGCGGCCGCACCGCCTTCCGGCTGCTGTCGGACGCCCTGGACGACCTGTCGGCCTGCGGCATGCTGCCCGTCGAACGCCGCCCGGGCGCCGAGTACTTCGTCTGGGCGGCCGTGCACGGCATGGCCGTACTCCTCATCGAGGGACCCCTGCGGGGCCTGCTCCCCGGTCAGGCGGAAGAGGCCGAGCAGAGGCTGCTGCGGGCCATCGAGCGAGGACTCTGACACCAGGGGCCGGGGGTTTCGGTGGGTGAGCTCACCGGCGCCGCCGTGGTGGCCGGCCGCGAGCGCGGCGCCGAGCGCCGACCACCGGTCCTGTACCGCTTCCGGCGCGGGCTGATCCCTCATGAGCCAGACCCGGTCGGCCGGCTCCGGGGTCACCCGTGGTCGGTCATCGTGTACCGACCCTTACGGAAGTCGGCTTCGCACCCGGCGAAAGGGTGGCCGGAGCGCGCTGTCAGAAGCCGAGCTCGGTGTTCCACCCGCGGGTCGGTACGGGTGCCTTGGGCGTCAGCGCATGGGACGGCCCGCCGTCCGTGAGGGCGGCAGGCCGGTGGAGCCTCTCTGCCCGGGTGCTGCCGGCGCACTGACGTCGCCCGCGGCCGCACCGGAGGCACGGAAGGTGCGCCGGTACGCCGACGGGGCGACCCCCGCCTCGGCCGCCAAGTGCCGCCGCAGCGAGGTCGCGGTGGCGAAGCCGACTTCGTGGGCGACCCGTTCCACCGGCAGGTCGCTGGTCTCCAGCAGCTGCCGCGCCCGCCGCAGCCGCTGCTGGACGAGCCAGCGGCCGGGGCTCAGACCGGTCTCCTCCCGGAAGCGCCGGGCGAAGGTACGGGTGCTCATCGCCGCGTGCCCGGCCAGCTCGTCCAGCGACAGAGGCAGTTGCAGCCGCTGCAGTGCCCAGTCGCGGGTCGGCCCGGTGCCGGTTCTGCTCGCCGGTGGCAGGGGCTGCTCGATGTACTGCGCCTGCCCGCCGTCCCGGTACGGCGGCACGACGCAGCGACGGGCGACCTGGTTGGCCACCTCGCTGCCGTGGTCCTGGCGCACCAGGTGCAGGCAGACGTCGACACCGCTCGCCGCCCCCGCGGAGGTCAGCACGTCACCGTGGTCGACGAAGAGCACGCCGGCGTCGAGCTCGACCCGGGGGAACAGTTCCTTGAAGTGGTCGGTCAGCGCCCAGTGGGTGGTGGCCCGGCGCCCGTCCAGGAGACCGGCGGCGGCCAGCAGGAAGGCGCCGGTGCAGATGGACACCAGACGGGTGCCGGGGCGGACGCGGGCCAGGGCGGCGAGGCCTTGCGGGTCCGGGGCGGTGACCGAGGCCCGGGAGATCGCGTACGGAGGGATGACCACGGTGTCTGCCTCCGCCAGCACCTCAGGGCCGTGCCCGGGGGTGACGGTGAGATCCGAGTCGGTGCGCACAGGCTGCCCGTCCACGCTCGCGGACAGCACCTCGTAGCGGCCGTCGGCGGAACCCAGGACCCGGTGCGGGATGCCGAGTTCGAAGGGATAGACGCCGTCGAGGGCGAGGACGACGACCTTGTGGGCGCCGGGCCGCGGGTCCGGACGCATCAGGCGGTCCAGTTCGGCCGTGCGCTCGGCGAGGCCACGGACCCGGGAGGGCCCGGCGGACGTGGAACGGACGGTGGGAGTCTCGACGGTCATGGCAGGAATGTATCGGAAGAAGACCTTCTTGCCATCGTGCCCGCCGTGACCGTACGGCCAGGATCGAGGCATGACCTCGACCGACATCCCTGAGAACCTCAGCTCCTCGGACCCCGCCGCCACGGGCGGCGCCCCCGTGATGCTCGCCCTGCACCAGACGGTCCTCGGCGGCCCCGAGGTACTGCGGCCGACCGAGCTTCCGCGGCCGACGCCCGGCCCCGGGGAGATCCTCGTCGCCGTGCACGCGGCCGGACTCAACCCCACGGACTTCAAGCACCGCGCCCTGAGTATTTTCCTGCCGCCCCCGCCGCTGACCCTAGGCTGGGACGTCTCCGGCACCGTGGTGGGGACCGGCTTCGGTGTCACCCTCTTCCGGCCAGGTGACGAGGTGTTCGGCATGCTGCCCTACCCGTACGGGGTCGGCTCCCATGCCGAGTACGTCACCGGCCCCACCCGCGCCTTCGCCGCCAAGCCCGCCGGGATCGACCACGTCCAGGCGGCCGCCCTGCCGCTGGCCGCGCTCACCGCCTGGCAAGCCCTCGTCGAAACCGCGGACCTCCGGGCCGGGCAGCGGGTGCTGATCCACGCCGCGGCCGGCGGTGTCGGTCATCTCGCCGTACAGATCGCCAAGGAGCGCGGCGCGCACGTCACCGGTACGGCGAGCGCCCCCAAGCACGACTTCCTGCGCGAACTCGGCGCGGATGCCTGTATCGACCACCGCTCCGAGGACTTCACCGACACCGACGAGCGCTACGACGTCGTCCTGGACGCCCTCGGCGGGGAGACCGCCACCCGTTCCGTGAGCGTGCTCCGTCCCGGTGGCGTCGTCGTCTCCCTGCTGCCGGGTGCCGAGGACACCCAGGCCGCGGCGGAGAAGGCACAGGTCCGCGCCGTCGGTCTCCTCGTCGAGCACGACCAGGCCGGGATGCGCGCCGTCGCCGAACTCGTCGACCGTGGCAAGCTCCGCGCCCACGTCTCCGGCACCTTCCCCCTCGCCGAAGGCGCCCGGGCCCACGCTCTGGGAGAGACGGGGCGCACCACGGGTAAGCTGGTGATCACCATGCGCTGATGGTGGTCATCGAGGGAGTTCCCGCGTCCCGGCGCACGTGGATCTCGACGATGCCGACCACCGGGCCGACACCCGGATGAGCTCGCCTTCGTCCGCCACATCGACGACGGCCATCACCCTTCGGCACCACCGAATGCGGGACAGAGCCCGATCTGCGGTCCCGCGTCTGTGGGCGTGAGCGGGGAATCCCTCGGGTGCGTGGCCTCGTGGCATCCGTGGGCCGGTCGGGGCGTACGGGCGGGCGAGGCCGGGACGATGTCCTGCCGGGCAGACCGATGGGGTGGCGTTCCTCAGGGCTGACGCGTGCTCGGCGTCTCTTCGCAGGTGATTTCGTCGCGTGGGGTGTAGTGGGTGCGGAACGGTTCCCGCTTCACTTCCCGGCCGTCGTCGTGGAAGACCCGCTCCACGGTGACGTCGAAGCCCTCGAGCGGGGTCTGCGGCACGCACTGTTCGTCGGTGCTCACCTTCGTCTCCGGCTGCTGCACGTCGGTGCGCGGCCCCTTGACCGACGTGATCTCGTCGTACTTCTTCGTGCCGAGGAAGCTGACGGTCAGCGAGGTGTCGGTGGACTCGGCCTGGATGTAGATGGCCTTGCCGGAGTCGTTGGTGAACCTCAGGTCCAGGCTGCCCCAGGCGACCGTCGCCTCGCGGCCCTCGGGGTAGCGCTCGATGTAGAAGGAGTGGGCGCCGTGCTCGACGGGCTTGACGCCCGCGAAGAACATCGCGTTGAAGACGGTCGTGGCCACGGCGGAGACACCGCCGCCGGGCGCCTTGGTGTACTGGTCGTCGTAGATCATGATGCCGTCGACGAAACCGTTGGCCTCGGTGCGTTCGCCGACGGTCCGGTTGAAGCTCCAGGTCTCGTTCGGCATGACGACGGAGCCGTTGATGAGTTCCACGGCCCGGCCGACGTTCGTCGTGCGGTAGGCGGCCGGTTCGAAGTCGACGGTGAAGGAGGACATCTTCTCGGTGAGCCCCAGCCGGGCCGCGTTCTCGCGGGTGACCTCCGGCTGGATCCGCCGGGTGGCCACCTCGCCGGTGCGGGCGGTGCCCGACTCGGTGAGCAGGGGCAGGACGGCCTTGCCCAGGGCCTTGTCGGTGACCTCCACGGCGGGTGTGGCGTCGGCGGTCACCACGGCCTTGTCGCCCTGGAGTGCCAGCCGTGCGTTCCGGGGCGTGGCGGGGAGGCCGTTCAGGGCGCCGGTCACCGCGGGGGCGGCGCGCAGGCCCTTGCTGTCGAGGTCCGGTGTGAGCCTGCCGGTGTCGTCCGGCCGCATGGTCAGGTACTCGCCGAGCACGGCCGGGGAGAGCGTGAACCGCTTGCCGCCCGCGGTGAGCGTGACCGGTGCCGACATCGCCGGCCGCGCGAACTCGCGCACCGCCCGTCGCGTCTCCTCCGCCGTGACCTTCGGCTTGGTCTCGCGTGCGGGCAGCACCGTGACCGAGTCCGTCGCGCCGCGCAGGAAGGAGGTGCGCAGTGAGCCGATCGCGGCGTCCACGTCCAGCGCGTACCCGGTGCGCGGCGCGGTCTGCTCGACACGGCCGCCTGCGAAGGAGACAGCGCCGTCGCGGACCTTCTGGTCGAGCGTCTTCGCCAGCTTCCCGAGGGTGGCACGGGCCTTGTCCTCATCGACTCGCAGGACCGGCTCGATGTCACCGCCCGAGCGGAACAGCCCGCCGATCACACTGACCGGATCGGCGCCGGTGGACGTCGCCCGGTCCAGGGTCTCCCGGATGTCGAAGGCGAGCCCCGCCTGCCGTGGATCGACCGCGCCCTCGCGGTCGCCGACCTGTACGGCCAGCTTCCGCGGGCCGGCCTCCGCCAGGTGCTGTTCCAGCTTCCGGGTGGCTTCCTCACGGGTCAGGCCCCCGATGTCCATGCCGCGCACCGTCGTACCCGCCTCGATCTCACCGCCGGTGAGCAGCAGCCCGGCGAGGTACAGGCCGCCGATGCCGACGGTCAGGGCACCGCCCGCCAGGGCGACGGGCGGGAGAGAGGCTATCCGGGGGCGCATGGGTCTCCTGAACGATCGATGTGATGTGCACCCGATATCGCGGCACTGCGTGCGAGAGCAGTTGGTCAGGCTACGCACGACCGGGCACCAAAGGGTATATCCAAGGTCACACCGGACGTTTTGGATCATCGGCCCGGGTGATGGGCTCGACGGCGTCCGGCATGCTCGGCGCCCGGCTCTCCCCGCGAACGGGCGGCCGCTCCGGGTGTCGCCCCCGCCCTGGGGCCCGCCCCGTGAATGATCTTTGGCATGCCGGACGACCGGGCCGGTGCCGTGGTGGCCACCGTCCGTGATGACCGTCGTCCGGCCGGCGGCCTGCTTCACGCCGGCCGTCGTTTCGGGAGCCGGCCGAAGTCGGCGCGGTCGCGCGGCCGTTCACTCCCTCGTGCGCAACCTCTTGACGGCACCCACAGGGTCGCTAAGGTCTAGACCTGACATGCGCAGGTCTAGACCTGTGCTGTGAGGTTGCCTGATCGGCAACGTCGTACGCCGGGGCGGGCTGGTTCGACGGAGACCGAAGGGGAAGAATGTCATGAGCATGAAAAGAAAGGTGGCTGTCGCCGTGGGAGCGCTGGTCGCTCCCGTGGTCGCGATCAGCCTGCCGGCGCCGACGGCGAGCGCCCACGGCTGGGTGGTCTCGCCGGGGAGCCGGCAGGACCAGTGCGCCAACCGCGTGGTGCAGTGCGGTCAGATCAAGTGGGAACCGGCGAGCGTCGAGGGCCCGAAGGGACTGCGCGACTGCAGCGGCGGGGACCCCCGGTGGGCCGACCTGGACGACGACAGCAAGGGCTGGCGGGTCACGCCGATCGGCACCACGCACACCTTCACCTGGACCATCGAGGCACGGCACGCCACCAGCAACTGGCAGTACTTCATCGGTGACCAGAAGGTCGCGCAGTTCGACGGTCGTGGCGCCCAGCCCCCCGCCTCGGTCAGCCACCAGCTGGACTTCGGCGGGTTCACCGGCCGGCAGAAGGTGCTCGCCGTCTGGAACATCGCGGACACCGCCAACGCCTTCTACGCCTGCATCGACGTCAACATCGGCGGCGGTGACGACGGCGGTGGTGACGACGAGCCGGGCGACTGCATCGCGCCGGTCTGGAACGCCGGGAGCGTCTACACCGGCGGCGAGACCGTCTCCCACGGCGGCCGCACCTGGCGCGCCAAGTGGTGGGTGACGGGCGAGGAGCCCGGCGCCACCGGCGAATGGGGCGTCTGGGAAGACCTCGGTGCCTGCTGAACCGCCGCACCACCCGATCGCAACCGGCCGGCGTACGCCCCGGAAGGAGCGTACGCCGGTCCCCGCACACCCCCACCGCATCGGCTCTCCTCCACCCCATCGGGAGACAGCGTGAGAACCCGACACCGCATCCTCGCCTGCGCCACCGCCGCCCTGATCGGCAGCGCCGGCGCACTGACCACGCCCTCCGCCGCACAAGCCGCCAACCTGCTGTCCGACCCCGGGTTCGAGTCCGGCACCCTGTCGGACTGGTCCTGCTCGGACGGTACGGGATCCGTGGTGAGCAGCCCCGTGCACGGCGGCACCAAGGCGCTCGCGGGCGCCGCGAGCACCGCCGACAACGCACGGTGCGCACAGACGGTCTCCGTCCAGCCCGACACCGAGTACACCCTGTCCGCCTGGGTGCGCGGGAACTACGTGTACCTCGGCGTCGACGGCGACGCGTCCACGTGGACCGCCTCCGCCTCCGACTGGAAACAGCTGACCGTCTCCTTCACCACCGGCGCCTCCCAGCGCACCGCCGAGGTCTACCTGCACGGCTGGTACGGCCAGGGCACCTACCACGCCGACGACATCAGCCTGGACGGTCCCGGTGGCGGCGACGACGCCGAGGCCCCCACCGCGCCGGGCTCCCCCCGGGTCACCGGCACCTCCGCGACCAGCGTCTCGCTCGCCTGGAACGCCTCCACCGACAACGTCGGCGTCACCGGCTACGACGTCTACCGCGACGGTGTCCTGGCGACATCGGTGACGGGAACCACCGCGACGGTCTCCGGCCTGACGCCCAGCACCGACTACCGCTTCACCGTCCGGGCGAAGGACCGGGCGGGAAACGTGTCCCCGGACTCCCAGGCCGTCACCGCGACCACTGACGAGAAGGGCGGCGACGACACCCGCTTCATCCAGGCCGCGCCCTACCTCTATCTCGGCTGGGGCAATCCGCCGAGTGCGACCGAGGTCATGAACGCCACCGGCATCAAGTGGTACACGATGGCCTTCATCCTCGCGCAGAACGGATGCAACCCCGCCTGGGACAGCCAGCGCCCCCTCACCGGAGGCGTGGACGAGTCGACCATCGAAGCGATCCGCGCGGCCGGCGGCGACATCGTCCCCTCCATCGGAGGCTGGAGCGGCAACAAGCTCGGCCCCAACTGCGCCACTCCCGAAGCTCTCGCCGGCGCCTACCAGAAGGTGATCGACGCCTACGACCTCAAGGCGATCGACGTCGACATCGAGAACACCGACGAGTTCGAGAACGCGGCGGTCCAGGACCGCATCCTCGGCGCCCTGAAGATCGTCAAGCAGAACAACCCGGGCCTGCGGACGATCCTCACCTTCCCGACCCTCAACACCGGCCCCAACTCCTGGGGCAACCGCCTCATCGAGCGCTCCCACGCCCTCGGGGCGGACATCGACAACTTCACCATCATGCCGTTCAACTTCGGTGGCCAGGCCGACATGTACGGCAGCACGGTGAACGCGACCGAGGGCCTGAAGGGCAAGCTCATGTCCGTCTTCGGCTGGACCGAGGCGCAGGCATACGCCCACATCGGCATCTCCGGCATGAACAACAGCAGCGACACCGGTGAGATCACCACCCCGCGGATCTGGACCCAGATCCGCGACTGGGCCAACTCCCACCACATCGGACGGCTCGCCTTCTGGTCGGTCAACCGCGACCGCCCCAACTGGGAGTTCACCTCCATCACGGCCGGTTTCACCGGCTGACCCGTCCGCGCCCGGGCACGGCGGACGCCGCCGTGCCCGGCCGCACGGTGCCCCGGCCGCCGCCCGGGACCACCGCCCTGTAGTCACTGTGAGGCATCGGCCTGAACCAGATCAGCGTGAACGCGGCCGGGTCAGGTGACCTTGTGACAGGCCCTCTTACCGAGCAGTTGACCTGTCCCTGTCGGCTCGGGCTGCCGGTGACACTGAGCAACCATGTGCGGATGCCGTCGGGGGTGATCGAGCGTGCTGTGACGCAGGTCGGACAGCACCGGGTCAGCACGCCACGAACCCCGTGCTGGTTCCGTGCTGACCTCGAAGGCCGGACTCATGGAAAACCGCGGGTCCTAGCCCGATCGAATGAGTTGTCGTACCACTCGATGGCGGTGCCGATGAGGGACGCGGCGACGATGCGCTTGAGGTTGCCGGGAGGCGGGGGAGCGGTTGCTGGGGAGGCCATGTGCGCCACTTCCTCGTGTGCGGTGGGGGCGGGTACGTGCCGGCACCCCGTAGAAATACGCAGGTCAGGCGCACATGTGGCGGGACGCCATAGTTCGGGGACTGTGTATGCGCGCAGCACCGTGCTGACTCCCGTGCCGAAACGGCCGCACCGATCACCGGAAGTTCACCAGCTGATACGTCCGCTGTGTGCGTTGAACACATCGGTGTCCGGTTCTCGCCAGTCCGCGGTAAATGCCTGGACCGGGAACCTCCCCCGACGGGAGACTGCCGACTTCCGAGCCTCCGGGAGTGTGATGGGGACAACAGATACGCGAGGGCCGACGCCGGGCAGGAGCGCGGTCGTTCTGGCGCTGCGTCGCTACGGCCGGGAACTGCTGCGACTACGGCTGCTGGCCCTGCCCGCGCTGCTGCTGCCGGCCGTGGGCAACATCGGCATCCGCTACATCGCCCCCCTGCTGATCGCCAAACTGGCGGGGCAGGCCGCCGACGACGGTGGTCTCACCCTCGCCTCGGCACTGCCGTACGTGCTGGGCTTCGGCGCGGTGCTGCTGCTCGCCGAGGCCGTGTGGCGGATCGGGCAGCACTGCCTGAACCGCGTGGACGCCCTCGGCATGGAGCACCTGTACGTGAGCGGCATGGACGAACTCCTCGCCCAGGACGCGGCGTTCTTCCACGACAACTTCGCCGGCTCCCTGACCAAAAGGGTGTTGAGCTTCGGCAAGCGCTTCGAGGACTTCGTCGACACGGTGACGTACCGGATCGTGGGCAGTCTCGTCCCCCTGGTGTTCGGTGCCGTGGTGCTGTGGAGCTACGAACCGATGCTCGTCGCCGGCCTCCTGGTGATGATCGCGCTGACCGTGGTGGCCGCGACACCTCTGATCCGGCGCCGGCAGAGGCTCGTCAACGACCGTGAGGCGGCGATCGCCCGGGTCTCCGGCCATGTCGCCGACAGCCTCATGAACATGGAGACCATCCGGGCGTTCGCGGCCGAGCGCCGGGAGGCCCAGGAACACCGCAGTCGTGTCGCGGACTCCCGGCGCCTGACGTTGAAGTCGTGGGACTACGGCAATCTGCGCGTCGACGTCCTGGTCGCCCCCATGTCCGTGCTGACCAACGTGCTGGGCCTGTTGGTCGCCGTCGCCTTCGGCGGCCCGGGACAGGGAGTGGAGGAGATCGTCGTCGCTTTCACCTACTACTCCAACGCGACCCAGATCATGTTCGAGTTCAACCAGATCTACCGGCGGCTGGAAAGCTCGATGACCGAGGCCGCACAGTTCACGGAGCTGCTGCTGGACCCGCCCACCGTGCTCGATCCGGCGGAACCCGAACCGCTCGCACCGCGGGACACCGGCGTCCGCTTCGAGGCGGTGACGTTCGCCCACGCCGGCGCGAAGCCGATCTTCCGGGGCCTCGACCTGGATGTGCCCGCAGGCACGCGGATCGGCCTGGTCGGCAGGTCCGGCGGCGGCAAGACCACGCTCACCCGGCTCCTGCTGCGGATGTCGGACATCGACGGCGGACGCGTCCTGATCGGCGGTCAGGACATCAGCCGGCTGCGCCAGGCCGACCTGCGTTCACTGATCGCGTACGTTCCGCAGGAACCCGCGATGTTCCACCGCAGCCTGCGGGACAACATCGCCTTCGCCCGGCCCGGCGCCACCGACGAGGAGATCCACGCGGCGGCCGCGGCCGCACACGTCACGGAGTTCGCCGACCAACTCCCCGACGGCTTCGCCACCCTGGTGGGGGAGAGGGGAGTGAAACTCTCGGGCGGCCAGCGCCAGCGCGTCGCCCTCGCCAGGGCCGTCCTCCGCGACGCCCCGATCCTGCTGCTCGACGAGGCGACCAGTGCGCTGGACTCGGAGAGCGAACTCCTCGTCCAGGACGCCCTGTGGCGGCTGATGGACGGACGTACGGCCCTCGTGGTCGCCCACCGCCTGAGCACCGTCGCCGGCATGGACCGTCTCGTCGTCCTCGACCGCGGAAGCGTCGTCGAACAGGGCACCCACAAGGAGTTGCTCGCGACGAACGGCGCCTACGCCAAGCTGTGGCGGCACCAGTCGGGCGGCTTCCTCGGCGAGAGCACCGAGAGCACCGAGAGCACCGAGAGCACCGAGTCCGCCCCCGGACACCCGGTGCTCGACGGGACCACGGGACGTCGTCGCACGTTCGTACGAGCACCGGGTCCGTGTGACGAGTAGGTTTCCGGCCATCCTCGACCGCCGGTGGTGTCACGCCGGCGAGGTCCGGGCTGCGCTCCATGACAAGGATGGCTGCGCTCCCCGCCGAGGACTGGGTTGTCCGTGCTTGGCACAGTGAAGCGGCGACACCCGGGTGAGCTCGTGCCTGCCCGGCGCCGGAGGGCACCTGGTGTCCGGGGGCGGATGGCGCACACCCCTGTGCCGGGCGAAGGAGAGAACCGACGCGATGAGAATGGACGACATGGGGGAGCCCGAGGGCGGACGCCCCTGGGAACGTTCGAAGGCCCGAAGCGAACCGCCGGCAGGCGGCCCCGGCGGTCCGGCCCGCCCCGGGGGGCCCGTCCGCCGCCACGCGGAGGGCGGTGACGGCAGCCGGCACACGACACGGAGCGTGCCGTCCGTCGTCGTCGTGATCCTGCTCGCCGTCTGGACCGTCTTCGCCGTGCAGTGGAAAGAACAGGACTGTCCCCTCGTCCCCACCTCCTACGTGCTCGTGATCACCCACGGGGCCCCGAGCGTCTTCGAGGGATGCGGCGATCACCCCATCGACGTCACCGAGGACTGAACGGCATCAAGTCGCAGCGCGGGGACGGCTGAACGGTATCTTCAGGTACCTCCTCGGACCGACCGATCAGAAAGCCGACCGGATGCTCACACTGCACGAACTGCTGGCCGCCGACCCCTACCCCGGACGGGGCGTCCTGTACGCCCGCACGCACTCCGGAGCCGTTCTGGGCGGCTACTTCCTCACGGGGCGCAGTGCGGCGTCCCGGGACCGTGCGCTGCGTCTGGTCGACGGCGACCTGGTGGTCGGCCCGCCGGCTCCCGGCGAGCACGACCCGCTGCGGCACTACGCCGCCGTGACGACCACACGGGACTGGCTCGTCCTCGGCAACGGCGAGCAGGTGTCCCAGGTGGCCGAGCGGCTGCGCGGCGGGGCCGCGCCCACCGTGGCGCTCGGCGGACTGGAGTACGAGCCGGACCCGCCGATCCGCACCTCCCGCATCACCGCGCTGATCAGCCTCGACGGTGGCCGCGCCGCCGTGCTCGGCGCCGCGCGCCCCAGCCGTGCCTCGCGTCCGTCGACGAACGTGATGACCCTCGCGGTGCGGGACCTGGAGCCCGGTGAGGCCGTTCTGCTCACGACGTACGTGTCCGACGGCGAGCGGGTCTCCGTCGCCGCGCCCTATGCCGAGACGGCCGTCGAGGCGAAGACCGCCGAGGACCTGCTGGACGAGATCTGGTCCGCGCTCGACAGCCGGTTCCGCGTCGCCGCCACGGTCGTCGACCCCGTCGAAGGCCCGGCCAAGGCCCTTCAGGTCCGTCAGGACGTCTGAGCACGTCCGTCAGGACACCTGACACGTCCGGTCGTGGTGGGCGCCCGCCGTCTCGCGCCGGCCTGCGCTCCCAAGGCTCTCCTCCGGACGGACGGTCACACCGATGCCCCCGGAGCCCGCCTGTTGACAGAAGGTCACACCACTCCCATCATGGGAGCGCTCCCACCAGCGTGATCCGCCGCGCGCCGCCCGTGCGCGACCGCACCGCATCCACGCACCGTTTCCTGTGCCACCGGCGCGGAACGTCCTGCTGCCGCACCGGCACTCCGCCTGTCCGGCCGCACGGGTCCGGCACCCGCCGCCCGCCCGTGCCGCCGGACCCCGAGGGAGGATCCCCCATGTCCTTACCGCAGAGATCCGGCCGGCCGGCCGGTACCGGCACCCGTCACCTCGTACGCACCGCCGCCGCCCTGACCGCCGCGCTCGCCCTGCTGTCCCCGCTGAACGCCACCGGTGTCGCGTCGGCCGCCGCGCCCGAGACCCCCGCCGCGGACGTCGACGTCCAGGTCAACACGCAGGCATCGCTGGGCCGCATGTCCGACACCGCGCGCGGGGTCAACACGGCCATCTGGGACTCGCACATGAACGATCCCGAGGTCGCCGACCTGATGAAGGCGGCCGACGTCGGGGCGATGCGCTACCCCGGCGGCTCGTACGCGGACATCTACCACTGGGAGACGCACACGGCGCCCGGCGGATACGTCGCCCCCGGCACCGGCTTCGACGCCTTCATGGGCACCGTCCGCGCCACCGGCGCCCAGCCGATCCTGATCGCCAACTACGGCTCCGGCACGCCCGAGGAGGCGGCCGGCTGGGTCCGGTACGCCAACGTCACCAAGGACTACGACGCGAAGTACTGGGAGATCGGCAACGAGATCTACGGCAACGGCCACTACGGCAACGGCTGGGAGCACGACGAGCACGAGGACAAGAGCCCCCGGGAGTACGCCCGTCAGGTCCGCGCCTACGCAGAGGCCATGAAGGCCGTCGACCCCACCGTCAAGATCGGCGCGGTCCTCACCACCCCGGGCCACTGGCCGGACGGCGTCGTCGGCGAGGGCGATCCGGGCGACTGGAACCACACCGTGCTCTCCGAAGTCACCGACGTCATCGACTTCGTGAGCGTCCACTGGTACGCGGGCGGCGCCGACACCACCGCCGAGGACGCCATGGCCAGGCTGACCAGGCTGCCCGGCGAACTGCGCGAGGTCCGCAGCCAGCTCGACCGGTACGCGGGCGCCGACTCACCGCGCATCGGCATCGCCCTCACCGAGATCAACACCAACACCGGCGGCGCCATGCTCACCGCCCGCCCCAACGGCCTGTTCGCCGCCGATGCGTTCATGACGGCCCTGGAGAACGGTGTCTTCACCGTCGACTGGTGGAACACCCACAACGGCGCGGGCCGGATCACCACCGTCGACGGCGAGACGGACTACGGCGACATGGGGATGCTCTCCAGCGGCGCCTGCACCGGTGACGTCTGCGAGCCGGCGCCCAACACACCGTTCCACCCCTACTACGGCATGAAGATGACCAGCGAACTGGGCACCGCCGGCGACACCCTGGTCGCCGCCGCGTCCTCCGCGCAGGACGTCTCCGCCCACGCCGTGCACCGTCGCGACGGACGGCTGAGCGTCCTGCTCATCAACAAGGACCCGGACGCCGCGCGGACCGTGGACCTCGACTACGAGGGCTTCACCCCGTCCGCCGCCGCACCCGAGGTCAGCCGTTACGCGCGCGGCGACAGCGACATCACCGACGTCACCGACGGTACGGCGTCCGCCTCCCGGGTCACCGTGCCGCCGTACGGGATGCTCACCGTCACCCTCACTCCGCAGTCCGGCACCGGGCCGGGGGCGTCCGACGCCGGGGCCCCGGGGACACCGCGGCTGGAGGCGGTGACCGACACCACCGCGAGCCTGTCCTGGGAGGGCGCGGCGGGCGCCACCCGCTACCTGGTCCAGGAGCGCGACGGCGCGCACACCCATGTGGTGGGCGAGACCACCGGCACGTCCGTGACCCTGCGGAACCTGCCCCCGGGCAGCACCCACACGGTCAACGTGCTGGCGGCCGACGCCTCTGGCCGGCTCTCCGCCCCGTCCACTCCGCTGACCTTCACCACCGGCACTCCGCCGGACGCCCCCTGCGCGGTGACCTACCACCGCGACACGAGCTGGGGCAACGGCTTCGTGGCCACGGTCACCGTCCGGAACCTCTCGGACACCCCGATCACCGGCTGGACCGTGGACTGGGACTGGCCGACCGACCGCCAGTCGGTGTCCTCCGGCTGGAACGCCACGTTCCACCAGACGGGCACGCATGTACGGGTGACCGCTCCCGAAGGTGCCGGGGCGCTGGCCCCGGACGGCGGGTCGACGGCCTCGTTCGGCTTCGTCGGCGCCAATGACGGGCCCAACCCGCAGCCGACGGTCTTCCGCCTCAACGGCGCCGTCTGCTCGGGCGGCTGACGCCCGCGAAGGCTGACGCCCGCGAAGGCCGCGCAGCGAGAACGGGGGCGGCAGGCAGGACCGGCCGCCCCCGCCGGGGCCTCAGCGGGCGAGGCGGATCCGGGCCAGGGTGTCCTCGGTCTGCGTGGCGCCGGACTTGTCGGTCACGTAGGCGGTGCCGTCGGTGATCTCCACGTGGTTGGGGTTGGCCCCGGTGGCCACGGTCTCCTCGACCACGCCCTCGCGCGGGTCGACCACCGTGACGGTGACGGCGGTGCGGTTGACCACCACGACGTCGCCGGAGCGCTCGTCGGTGGCCACCGAGAGGGCGCCGGCGCCGGTCGCCACGGACTTGGTCACGGTGCCCTCGCGCAGGTCGATCACGGACAGGGTGCCCGAGGTCTGGTCGGCGGTGTAGGCCGTCCGGCCGTTCTTCGACAGGGAGACAGAGATCGGGCCGTCACCGGCCGGGAGGAAGCGCGGGGTCGTGGAGCCGCGCTTCAGCTCGATGAGCCGGTCGTTGCCCAGGTCGGCGGCGTAGAGGGCGCCGGTCCTCTCGTCGAGGGTCAGGCCGGCCGGGCCCGCGCCCTCGACGGTGACGCGCTTCTTCTCCTCGAACGTCCGGCGCCTCGGCCGGGGCACTGGTCGCGATCATCGTCCTCGACACGGGTGCCGTGCCGCGCAGACCGCGGCCGGCGCGGTCTGCGGAGGCCTCGCCACCGCCGCCGCCGTGTACCTGCTGGCCTGGCGGCGCGGCGTGCACGGCTACCGGCTGGTCCTCGTCGGCATCGGCGCGTCCGCCGTGCTCGGCGCGGCCACCGGCTTCCTGTACGTCCGCGCGGACATCGGCAAGGCCGCCCAGGCGGCGAGCTGGACGATCGGCTCCCTCAACGCCCGCGACTGGACCGACGTACGCGTCGCGGCGCTCGGACTGCCGGCCCTGCTCCCGGTCGTCCTGGTCCACGCGCGGCGGCTGACGATGCTGGAGATGGGCGACGACACCGCCGCCGCGCTCGGGGTGCCGCCCGAGCGCAGCCGCCTGGTCCTGCTCGCCGCCGGTACGGGACTCACGGCGATGGCCGTCGCGGCGGCCGGCCCGGTCCCGTTCGTGGCGATGGCGGCCCCGCAGCCGGCACGCCGCGTGACCCGGGCCGCGGGGCCGAACGTCCTGCCCGCCGGATGGACGGGGGCGCTCCTGGTGACCGCCGCCGACCTGGTCACCCAGCGGCTGACCGGCTCGGCACTGCTGCCGGTCGGCGTGCTCACCGGTGTGGCCGGCGGCGCCTACCTGGCGTGGCTGCTGCGCGGTGAGCGCCGCGGCGCCCGGCTGTGAAACGCCCGCGGGACCACAGCTCGCCGGCCCGGTTTGCCGTACTGCGAGTAACAAGATCAAAGTTGATGTGTGCGCCTCAGGCAACCAGTCGAGGTGGCCCCATCCCCCTGCGGCGCCCGTGATCCGTGGTGCCCGGACGACCTTCAGGAAGTCGAATGCAACCGTCGTACGACAGCCTCGAGCAGGCCCGCCAGGACTACGAGCAGCACCTTCGGAGCTGCCGTCAATGCGGTGCGGACGGCACACAGTGCCCCGTGGCCAAGCATCTGAGGCGGCTGTACAACAACCTCGCCAGAGCCGGCCGGTGACCACTCCCTATCATCTCGAATACGGGATAGAATCCCGTATGTGAAACATGATGAGACCGGGGACGCCTCCCCGGACCCCGTCGACGTCCGGCTCGGCGGGCGCCTGGCCGAACTGCGGAGCGAGCACGGCTGGTCGCTCGGAGAGCTGGCGGAGCGCAGTGGGATCAGCCGGTCCACCCTGTCCAGGGCCGAGCGCGCGGAGACCAGTCCCACCGCCTCCCTGCTCAACCGGCTGTGCGCCGTCTACGGGCGGACCATGTCCCAACTGCTCAGCGAGATCGAGGCGGAGCCCGCGCCGCTGGTGCGGGCCGCCGACCAGCCGGTGTGGGAGGACAGGGCCTCCGGTTTCGTCCGCCGGTCCGTGTCCCCGCCGCACGGCGGGCTGCGCGGCGAACTCGTCGAGGGCCGGCTCGACGCCGGTGCGGACATCACCTACGACCGGCCGCCCGTACCCGGCCTGGAACAGCACATCTGGGTCCTGGAAGGAGCCCTCGCCGTGACGGACCGGGACGTCGAGCACCGTCTCGGCGACGGCGACTGCCTCAGACTCCGCGTCTGGGGCCCCACCCGGTTCCGCTGCCCCGGCCCCGAGGGCGTGCGCTACGTACTGGCGGTGGTGCGACCGTGAACATCGTCCGGCTGGACGCGGCCCGCCTGGCCGACCTGGCCCCGTCCTTGGCCGAACTGCTCGCCGACACGGTGGACGGCGGCGCCTCCGTCGGCTTCCTGGCCCCGCTCGACCGCGCGGAGGCGGCCGGCTGGTGGAGGGAACGGTCCGCGGCCGTCACCGCAGGCCGGCTCGCGGTGTGGGCGGCGTACGAGGAACCCGGAAGGGTGCTGGGCACCGTGAGCCTCGCCCTCCCCGACAAGCCCAACAGCGTCCACCGCGCGGAACTGGTGAAGCTGATGGTGCACCGCGAGGCCCGTGGCCGGGGCCTCGGACGGCGGCTGCTGACCGTCGCGGAGGAGGCGGCCGCCGCGCGGGGCGTCACCCTGCTGCACCTGGACACCGAGACCGGCAGCCCCGCCGAGCACCTCTACCACTCCTCCGGCTGGACCCCCGTCGGCGCCATCCCCGACTACGCGGCGGACCCCGCCGGGGTGCTGCGGCCGACGACGATCTACTACAAGCGTCCGGGAGCGGACCCCGTACCGCCCGCCACCGGGTGAGTGTCAGTGCCGGCCGCTACGGTGCCTGCCATGCCGGATGCCGAAGACGTACGACGGATCGCCCTGTCCCTGCCGGACACCACGGAGAAGGTCGCCTGGAGCATGCCCACGTTCCGGGTCGCGGGGAAGATGTTCGCCACCCTGCCCGAGGACGAGACCTCCATCGCCGTGCGCTGCCCCAAGGAGGAGCGCGACGAACTGGCCCTCGCCGAACCGGAGAAGTTCTGGATCGCCGGCCACGAGGCGCAGTTCGCCTGGGTCAGGGTCCGCCTCGCCGCCCTGGAGGACGAGGGCGAGCTGCGCGACATCCTCGCCGACTCCTGGCGCCAGGCGGCCCCGCCCCGGCTCCTCGAGGCGCACCCCCGGCTGGGCCTGCCGCCCGAGGAGGCGCGCTCCGGGAGGAGCCCGCGGCCGTAAACGGATGCGCGATCACCGCCTGGAGTGCGGTATGGTTTCCGTGCGCGTTCGGCCGGGGGAATCCCCAGGTCAGACGGGCAACGGGACGTGGCGCAGCTTGGTAGCGCACTTGACTGGGGGTCAAGGGGTCGCAGGTTCAAATCCTGTCGTCCCGACTTGTCGAACAGCAGGTCGGAGGCCGTATCGGGGATACCCGGTACGGCCTTTTCGCCGTTCCTCCGCACAACGGCCGAGCTCGGCCCCGGCGGTCGCGCCCGGACCGAACCGGCCCCCGCCCATCGAGCGCCATGGGTGAGTCATTGACGAATGTCCTTGATGTCGCCCTATGTCCTGTTTAACGTTCGCCGGGTAGGCGCCGCCGCGGGGTCGGACACCCGCGCCGCGATCCCGGAAGCGAGGTGTGGAGCGCGTGCACGCGAGGCGCGGACGTGCCGGAAGGCCGCGACGGACGCGGGCGCTGGTCGCGCTGACCCTGCTGGCATCGGCGCTCGCCGCCTGCGGCGGTGACGAGGACACCTCCCGGCCCACCCTCGACTGGTACAACTTCCCCGACGACTCCGGCGCCCTGCAGCAGGCCGCCGACCGCTGCAGCCGGGCGTCCGGCGGCCGTTACCGCATCAGCTATCACAAACTGCCCCGCGCCGCCGACGGCCAGCGCCAGCAGCTGGTGCGCAGGCTCGCCGCCGAGGACGACTCCCTCGACATCCTGGGCCTCGACGTCACCTGGGCCGCCGAGTTCGCCGAGGCCCGCTGGATCCGGGAGTGGACCGGCGAGACGAAACGCCGGGCCACCGAGGGCACGCTCCGCGTCCCCCTGCAGACCGCCACCTGGAAGGGCAAGCTGTACGCCGTCCCGTACAACACCAACATCCAGCTCCTGTGGTACCGCGAGGACCTGGTGCCCACCCCGCCGAAGACCTGGTCCGAGATGCTGAACATGTCCCGCGAGCTCGCCCGGCGGGGCGAACCGCACTACGTGGAGATCCAGGGCGCCCAGTACGAGGGCCTCACCGTCTGGTTCAACTCCCTGGTCAACAGCGCGGGCGGCGCCATCCTCAACCCGAGTGCCACCGAGCCCTCCCTCGGACCGCCCGCCGTACGGGCCGCCTCGATCATGCGCGACCTCGCCGACTCCCCGGCCGCCGACCCCTCCCTGCCCAACCAGATGGAGGACCAGAACCGCCTGGCCATGGAGTCCGGCGTCGCGGCCTTCGAACTCAACTACCCGTTCGTCTATCCGTCGATGAGAAGCAACAACCCGCGGTTGTTCAAGGAGTTCCGCTGGGCGCCCTACCCCCGCGTCGACGCCGACCGCCCCTCCCGCCCCACCGTCGGCGGCATCGACCTCGCCGTCAGCGCCTACTCCCGCCACCCCGGCCTGGCCTTCGAGGCGGCCCTGTGCCTGCGCGACCGGGAGAACCAGCTCACCGCCGCGCTCGAGGGCGGACTCCCGCCCACCCTGCGCGCCCTCTACGACGACCCCGCCTTCATGAAGCAGTACCCCTTCTCCAAGGAGGTCCTGTCCTCCCTGGAGAGGGCGAGCGTACGGCCGCTCACCCCCGCCTACCAGAACGTGTCGATCGCCGTCTCCCACGCCCTGTCCCCGCCGTCCCGGATCGAGCCCGAGAGCGCGGTCGACACCATCAGGGAACAGATCGACCAGGCCCTGCGATCCGAGGGCGTGATCCCGTGAGCACCATGGCAGAGCCGACGAAGGACGAGGCGAAGGGCGGGAAGCCCCTCTCCGCCGGCGCCAGGCAGGAGCGCCGACTGGGCTGGCTGCTGTGCGCACCGGCCGTCCTCGTCATGGTCGCCGTGACCGCCTACCCCATCGGCTACGCGGTCTACCTGTCCCTCCAGCGCTACGACCTGCGCTTCCCGGCACGGGCCGAGTTCGTGGGCCTGAGCAACTACGGCGCGGTGCTGTCCTCACCGTTCTGGTGGGACGCCTTCTGGGTCACGGTGTTCCTGACCGCCGTGTCCGTGGCCATCGAGCTCGTCCTCGGCATGGGCCTCGCCCTGGTGATGCACCGCACGCTCTTCGCGCGCGGCACGGTGCGCACCGCGGTCCTCGTCCCGTACGGCATCGTCACCGTCGTCGCCGCCTTCTCCTGGCAGTACGCCTGGACCCCCGAACTCGGCTACCTCGCCGAGCTGCTGCCCAGCGGCGACGCCCCGCTCACCGAGCAGTGGCCCGCGCTGTGGCTGATCGTCCTCGCCGAGGTGTGGAAGACCACCCCGTTCATGGCGCTGCTCCTGCTGGCCGGCCTCGCCCTCGTCCCCGAGGAGACCCTCAAGGCGGCCATGGTCGACGGCGCCACCCCCTGGCAGCGGTTCACCAAGGTCATGCTGCCGCTGATGAAACCCGCCATCCTGGTCGCCCTGCTCTTCCGCACCCTGGACGCCTTCCGGATCTTCGACAACATCTACGTCCTGACCTCGGGCGCCCACGGCACCGGCTCCCTGTCCATCCTCGGCTACGACAACCTGTTCACCGCGCTGAACCTGGGCATCGGGTCGGCGATCTCGGTCCTGATCTTCCTCTGCGTCGGGATCATCGCCTTCACCTTCGTCAAGCTGTTCGGCGCCGCCGCACCGGGCGCGGAGGTGAAGCGCTGATGGCCGCCGCGGGCACCTCGCACGCCACCCGGTGGGGCTTCGTCAACGTCGTGGTGGTGCTGTACGCCCTGTTCCCGGTGTGGTGGATCGCCGCGCTGTCGTTCAAGGACCCCGGCACCCTCACCGACGGCAACTACATCCCGCGGGACTGGACCTTCGAGAACTACCGGGGCATCTTCGCGACCTCCGAGTTCACCCGGGCGCTGATCAACTCGATCGGCATCGCCCTGATCGCCACCGTGATCGCGGTGATCCTCGGCACCATGGCCGCCTACGCGGTGGCCCGGCTGCGGTTCCCCGGCAAGCAGCTCCTCATCGGCATGTCGCTGCTCATCGCCATGTTCCCGCCGATCTCCCTGGTCTCCCCGCTGTTCAACATCGAGCGGATCATCGGGATCTTCGACACCTGGCCCGGGCTGATCATCCCGTACATGACCTTCTCGCTGCCGCTGGCGATCTACACCCTGTCGGCGTTCTTCCGGGAGATCCCCTGGGACCTGGAGAAGGCCGCCAAGGTGGACGGGGCCACGCCCGCGCAGGCCTTCCGGCTGGTCATCGTGCCGCTCGCCGCGCCCGGCGTGTTCACCACCGCCATCCTCGTCTTCATCTTCTGCTGGAACGACTTCCTGTTCGCGATCTCGCTGACCTCCACCGAGTCCGCGCGCACGGTCCCCGCCGCGATCGCGTTCTTCACCGGCAGCTCGCAGTTCCAGCAGCCCACCGGGTCGATCGCCGCCGCCGCCGTGGTGATCACCGTTCCGATCATCATCTTCGTCCTGCTCTTCCAGCGGCGGATCGTCGCCGGACTGACCTCCGGGGCGGTCAAGGGATGAGCGTGAAGGCAAGGAGGCGCCGCCCATGGCCGAGATCGTCCTAGAGGGAGTCACCAAGCGCTATCCCGACGGCTCCCTCGCCGTGCGGGAGGTGGACCTCGACATCGCCGACGGCGAGTTCGTGATCCTGGTCGGCCCGTCCGGCTGCGGCAAGTCGACCACCCTGAACATGATCGCCGGGCTCGAGGACATCACCGAGGGCACCCTGCGCATCGGCGGCCGGGTCGTCAACGACCTCGCCCCCAAGGAGCGCGACGTCGCCATGGTGTTCCAGAGCTACGCCCTGTACCCGCACATGAGCGTGCGGGAGAACATGGGCTTCCCGCTGCGGCTGGCCAAGGTGGACAAGGCCGTCATCGACAGCAAGGTCGAGGAGGCCGCCCGGGTGCTCGACCTGGGCGAGTTCCTGGACCGCAAGCCCGCCAACCTCTCGGGCGGACAGCGCCAGCGGGTGGCGATGGGGCGGGCGATCGTCCGTGATCCCAAGGCGTTCCTCATGGACGAGCCGCTGTCCAACCTGGACGCCAAGCTCCGGGTGCAGATGCGCACCCAGATCTCCCGGCTGCAGCGCCGCCTGGGCACCACCACCGTGTACGTCACCCACGACCAGACCGAGGCGATGACGCTCGGCGACCGGGTCGTGGTGATGCGGCAGGGCCTGGTCCAGCAGGTCGGCACCCCCGCCCGGCTCTACGACATGCCGCGCAACCTGTTCGTCGCGGGCTTCATCGGCTCCCCGGCGATGAACTTCGTGGGCGCCTCCCTGTCCGGCGGCCTCCTGCGCACCCCGCTGGGCGACCTGCCGCTCGACGACCGCATGCGCCGGGTGCTGGAACGGCGGGACGCGCCGCGCGAGGTGATCGTCGGGCTGCGCCCCGAGGCCTTCGAGGACGCGAGCCTGGCGCGTGAGACGGGCGGCCCCGTCGTCACCGCCACCGTGGACGTGCTGGAGTCGCTGGGCTCCGACGCGTACGTCTACTTCAGCGCGGAGGGCGGTCCGGTGACCACCGCCGAACTGGAGGAACTCGCCACGGACTCGGGCGCGCGCGACACCGGGGCCCGGGGAGCCCAGCAGATCGTGGCCCGGCTGAACGCCGCCACCCGGGCCCGCGAGGGCGCCCCCGTCGAACTCCGGGTCGACATGGGCAAGGCCCATGTCTTCGACCCGTCGACCGGCACCAACCTCACCCACGCGGGAAACTAGCGCCCCCGCCGCGTCAGATCACGCAGCCCGCGTGGGCCAGTGCCTGCTTCAGCAGCACCCCGTGACCGCCCGGCATCTCGCTCTGCACCGCCAGCGACACGGCCTCCTGCGGGCTGAACCACACCAGGTCGAGGGCGTCCTGCCGGGGCCGGCAGTCACCCGTCACCGGCACGATGTACGCCAGCGACACCGCGTGCTGACGGGGATCGTGGAAGGGGGTGATGCCCTGCGTGGGGAAGTACTCCGCGACCGTGAACGGCTGGAGCGACGCCGGGACGCGGGGCAGCGCCACCGGGCCGAGGTCCTTCTCCAGGTGGCGCAGCAGGGCGTCCCGGACCCGTTCGTGGTGCAACACCCTGCCGGAGACCAGAGTCCGGCTGACCGTTCCGTCGGGCCCGATGCGCAGCAGCAGACCGACGCTGGTGACTTCACCGCTGTCGTCGACGCGCACGGGCACGGCCTCGACGTACAGGATCGGCATCTGGGCGCGTGCCATCTCCAGGTCGTCGGAGGACAGCCAGCCCGGCGTGGTTTCGGTCATGTCAGACATTGCTTGATCATACTTTCAGCGGTCAGGGCTTCACGGCCACCGCGCCGTACTGCGGCACCGCGACGGCGGAGTCGGAGGCGGCGTGCCACTGCGAGCAGGACACCAGACCGGGCTCCACCAGTTCCAGCCCCTCGAAGAACGCGGTGATGTCCGCGGCGCTCCGGGCGGTGATCGGGGGAGTGGCGTTCGCGTTCCAGAACTCCATGGCCGGGACCTGCAGTTCGCCGCCGACCTCGGGGTCGAACGTGGGGTGGGTGAGGACCAGGAAGCTGCCGGAGGGCACCGCCGCCATGACCCGACGGGCGATCTCCCGGGCCTTCTCGGTGTCGAGCACGAAGTTGAGGATCCCCAGCATCATCACCGCGACGGGCCGCGTGAGGTCCAGGGTCTTGGCGGCGCGTTCCAGTATGGCGTCCGGGTCGTGCACATCGGCGTCTATGTAGTCGGTGGCGCCCTCGCGCGTGCCGGTCAGCAGGGTGCGGGCGTGGACGAGCACGATCGGGTCGTTGTCGACGTAGACGATCCGCGAGTCCGGCGCGATCCGCTGCGCGATCTCATGGGTGTTGTCCGCCGTCGGCAGGCCGGTGCCGATGTCGAGGAACTGCCGCACACCGCGCTCGCGGGTCAGATACGTCACCGCCCGGCCCAGGAAGTCCCGGTCCGCGCGGGCGACGTCCCGGACCACCGGGTTGATCGAGGCGACGTGGTCGCCGACCCGCTGGTCGACCTCGTAGTTGTCCTTGCCGCCGATCCAGTAGTTCCACACGCGCGCGTTGTGCGCCACACCGGTGTTCAGCCTCGCCGAGCCGCTCGGCGGGGTGTGGCTCTCACTCACGGTCTCTCCCTCTCCCTCGCCCGTACGGCCGCGATCGGACCGCCGCGGCCATTGTGCCGCGTGGTGATCACGTTGTCCCGTGAATGAGGGAGTGGAAAAGCCCTGTTGACGGAGGGTCACGGGGCATCGGCCCGGCGCAACGAGTCCTCGGCCACGTGCCCGTCGATCGCCGCGCGGACCAACGCCGCCGCCAGGACGGCCGGTTCGGTGCGTCCGGCGAGGGCGAGGAGCCGGTCCGGGTCCTGCGGCAGCCCCAACCGCCGTGCGCCTTCGAGGGCCTTGGCGTCCAGCAGCGGTGCCGCCTCCGGCCAGACCCGCTGGACCTCGCGCAGGAAGATGTCGGCGCCCGCCGGACCCACACCGGGGAACTCCCGCAGCAGACGGCGCAGTTCGCCGACATCGCCGTCCGCCTCCTCGCGGAGCCCGCGCAGGTCACCGCCCCAGCGCTCGGTCAGCAGCTCGGCCCCGTCGCCCAGCTGGGTCGCGGTGCGCTCGTCGTAGCGCCGGTAGCCGCCCCGGCCGAGCGCGTCCACCCGTTCCTGCCAGCCGGCCTGAGCCATGCGGCGGGGATCGCGCAGCCCCGCCTCGTACAGGGCACGGGCGGAGGCCACGGCGATCGAACCCTTGATGCGGGCGCTGAGCAGATGGGCCAGCACCAGCAGTCGGTACAGCGGCTGCGGGGTGTCCTTCAGCCCGATGCCGGCCTCCTCCGCGTACGTCCGGCCGTGCGCGTCGACGAGGGCACGGACCACCCGCTCGTCCCGGCCGGCCACGGCGGCTACGGCTTGAGCGGGTCGTGGCCGAGCGTCATCAGACGGTGCCGGCGAGGGGTGTCCTCGGCCACGGGCTCGTTCTCCAGGTCCGTCTGCGCCGTGACGGTGTCCACGACCTCCTCCATCACCCGCAGATCGTCCTCGGTGAGGTCGGTGCGGCGTTTCTGCAGGATGGCGAGGACGTGCTGTCCCGTCTCGCTGCCCGCCCGGTCCGGCAGCGGCTCGGTCGTCTCGTCGGCGTCACTCACCCGCAGCCAGGCCGCCAGTTCCGCCGAGGTCATGTTCACCACGCGGTGGAAGTCGTCCCACAGCGCGTCCATCTCGAGGGCGTCGCTCATGATGTGCCCCTTACGTGCGTGTGCTTCGGTGCCGTGACGGTCAGGACTCGCCGGGGAAGTTCTCCGCCTCGAACATCCAGCGCTGCTTCTCCAGTTCCGCGGTGATCGAGATCAGCAGGTCCTGGGTGACCAGGTCCGCCTTCTCGGTGGCGTCGATGCGCTCGCGCAGGCGCGTGACGGCCGCGCCGAGCGCCTCCGTCATCACCTCCACGGCCCGGGAGTCGCGCAGCCAGCCCTCGTTCGGGGCCGGCAGCGAGAAGACCTTGGCGATGGTCTCCGGGCGGCCGTCCGGCGGCACGCCGAGCGCCGCGGCCCGTTCCGCCACCGTGTCGGCGTGGGTGCGCGCGGCGGAGACCACCTCGTCCAGCTGGAGGTGGACCGAACGGAACCGCGGGCCCACGACGTTCCAGTGCGCCTGCTTCCCGATCAGCGACAGCCCGAGCAGGTCCACCAGGGTGTCCTGGAGGGCCTCGCAGGAAACCCGGCGGGCCTCGTCGGGCAGGGTGCTCCTCACAACGGTCATGGGGTGCTGTTCCTCCTTCTCGAATCGTCCGTGGTCCGACGGAGCAGCGCCGCGCGCTCGTCCTCACCGGTGCCGCCCCGGACGCCCGAGGTCGGACCGCTGTCGAGCGCGAAGCCGAGACTCTGCGGGGTCACCCGGCACCGCGCGCAGACGCGCTTGGGGGCGGCGAGGTCCCGCAACGCCGGCCCCGTCGATCCGACGGGGAAGAACAGCTCCGGGTCCTCTCCCGCACAGGCCGCGCTCCGCAACCACTCCATGAACGCGCGGGTGCCCCTGGCCCTCGGTCGCAAACCCGGCCCATGGCCGGTGGGGAGCTTCCCAGGGAGCCGCCCGGCGGTCTATAGTCAAAAACTAGCGGTGCTAATTAAGAGTAGTCGCCGACCCCACAGCACAGCCATCGGCATCGGTCAGGAGTCCCCTCGTGCGTCCCGTCCACTTCGCGGCCGCCCGCCGCACCCCCATCGGCAAACTGCGCGGAGCCCTCTCCACCGTACGGCCCGACGACCTCGCCGCCGCCGTGATCCGCGGCCTGGTCGCCGACGTGCCCGAGCTGGACCCGGCCCGCGTCGACGACGTCTACTGGGGCGCCGCCAACCAGGCCGGCGAGGACAACCGCAACGTCGCCCGCATGGCCGCGCTGCTCGCCGGGCTCCCCGAGTCCGTGCCGGGCGCCACGGTCAACCGGCTGTGCGCCTCCGGCCTCGAGGCCGTCACCACCGCCGCCCGCACCATCGCGGCCGGCGAGGCCGACATCGTCATCGCCGGCGGCTCCGAGTCGATGAGCCGCGCCCCGTTCGTCCTGCCCCGCCCCGACGAGGCCCTCCCGCACCGCATGGAGACCGCCGACACCCGCCTCGGCTGGCGGCTGGTCAACCCCGCGATGAAGGACCTCCACGGGGTGCTGGCCATGGGCGAGACGGCCGAGGAGGTCGCCGCCCGGTACGGCATCCCGCGCGAACGCCAGGACGAGTTCGCCCTGCGCAGCCACCAGCGTGCCGCCGAAGCCCGCAAGAACGGCCACTTCGACGACGAACTCCTGCCCGTGACCCGCCCGGACGGGGTGGTCGTCGACGCCGACGAGTGCGTCCGCGAGGACACCTCGATCGAGAAGCTGGGCCGGCTGAAGCCGGTGTTCCGCGCGGGCGGTTCGGTCACCGCGGGCAACGCCTCCCCGATGAACGACGGCGCCGCCGGCCTGATCCTGGTCAGCGAGGAGGCCCTGAACGAGCTGGGCCTGGAGTCGCTCGGCCGCTACGTCGCCGGCGCCTCCGCCGGCGTCCACCCGGACGTCATGGGCATCGGCCCCGTCCCCGCCACCCGCAAGGTGCTCGCCCGCGCCGACTGGGCGATCGGCGACCTCCAGGAGGCCGAGTTCAACGAGGCGTTCGCGGCACAGGCCCTGGCCTGCGTCGACCAGCTCGGCATCGACCCCGGCCTGGTCAACCCCAGCGGCGGCGCCATCGCGCTCGGCCACCCGCTGGGCTGCTCCGGCGCCCGCATCCTCACCACCCTGCTGCACCGCATGCGCCGCACCGGCGCCGAACGCGGCCTTGCGACCATGTGCGTGGGCGTGGGGCAGGGCAGTGCGGTGCTGGTCGAGAGGCACTGACCAGCGCCCCGG
Source organism: Streptomyces sp. CB02400 (assembly GCF_001905725.1). Lineage (GTDB taxonomy): Bacteria > Actinomycetota > Actinomycetes > Streptomycetales > Streptomycetaceae > Streptomyces > Streptomyces atrovirens. The sequence continues at coordinate 111,460 of NZ_LIWB01000020.1, read as the reverse complement.
GCGCCATCGGGTGAGACGGTCCTCACCGGCGTCGACTGCCTGCGCATAGCATCTGTTCTCGCAATGAACATGATGACGCTCTGGCACCTCAACGGCTGGCAATTCGCCGCGCTCGCCTTCGCGGCCCTGCTCGTCGGTTTCTCCAAGACCGCCGTCAGCGGGGCCAACACGGTCAGCCTCGCCATCTTCGCCGCCATGCTGCCCGCCAAGGCCTCCACCGGCGTCCTGCTGCCCATCCTGATCGCCGGGGACGTGCTCGCCGTCCTCACCTACCGCCGGCACGCGCACTGGCCCACGCTGTGGCGGCTGTTCCCGGCGGTCGCGGCGGGCGTCGTCGCCGGGACCCTGTTCCTGGTGTGGGCGGACGACGGGATCGTACGGATCTCCATCGGGGCGATCCTGCTGCTGATGGCCGGGGTGACGGTGTGGCGGCGGCGGACGGCCGACGCGGAGAAGGAGCCCGACGGGGTCACCACCCGGGCCGGCCGCGCCAAGGCCCGCTCCTACGGCGTCCTCGGCGGCTTCACCACCATGGTCGCCAACGCGGGCGGCCCGGTGATGTCGATGTACCTGCTCTCCGCGGGCTTCCGGAAGCTCGGCTTCCTGGGCACCTCGGCGTTCTTCTTCCTGATCGTCAACACCTCCAAGCTGCCCTTCAGCGCCGGTCTCGGCCTGATCGACGCCGACTCGCTCCTCCTCGACGCGGCGCTCGTGCTGTTCGTGGTGCCCGGCGCGTTCCTCGGCAAGTGGGCGGTGAACAGGATCAACCAGCGGCTCTTCGAACGGCTGGTGATCGCGGCGACGGTGGTGGGCGGCGTCCAGCTACTGGTGCCCTGAGCGGGGCCCGGCCGGCTCGTTCCGCCCGCTCGGCTCGTCCGGACCGCCCGGACCGGCGTGCGGTCCGGCCGGCGGCCACGGTCCGTGGGGTGCCTCGTACGGGCGGTGGAGCCGGCTCGGCGCGGCGGTACGGCCGACCGTCGCCGCCAGCTTGCGCAGCCGCCGCCAGTCCAGTCGCGGCGGGGCCTGTGTGACGCCGGGCCGCCTGCGCGGGACCCGGACGCGCAGCGCGCCGGGTGCGATGCGGCAGTGGACGGGGGCGGGCAGGATCATGGCCTCCCCGTCGACCCCGGCCTCGATCTCCGCGCGGTCCGCCTCGACGACGACCTCGGTGGCGGTCAGGATGGTGAGCCCGCTCGGCTCGGGGTTCAGCAGCAGGGCGGCGGCGCTGATGGCGCCCTCCAGCTTCACCCCGAGGACGCCGAGCGCGGCGGAGTCGAGCCGTTCCCGCCGCCCGAGGCCGAAGGGGTCGCCGGTGCGGTACGGATTGTTGCTGACCAGCACGGCCTGCGGCGCGGTGAGCGTCGTGTCCCCCGCGCGGGCGACCAGCCGGGGCCCCTGCTGACCGGTGAGCAGGTCGGGCAGCATCTCCAGGCTGGTGCCTATCTTGTCGTCGCGGTAGGCGGGGCTCTGCACGATCGCCGCGTACGCGCCGAAGGAGGCGTTGTTCACGAAGGGCTGCTCACCCGCGAAACCCAGGTCGACACGGAGCTCGACACCGTCCGTGAGCGCGTCGAGACAGGCGGCCGGGTTGCCGCGGTCGAGACCGAGGTCCAGGGCGAAGTGATTGCGCGTCCCGGCGCTGATGACGAGGAACGGGATGTCGTGCTCCGCGGCCACGGCCGCCACCAGCGCCTGGGTGCCGTCGCCGCCGGCGGCGCCCAGCAGATCCGCGCCGTCCGCGACGGCGGCCCGGGCCAGCGCGGTGACGTCGTGCTGCTCGCCGGGTTCGAGCAGTACCACCCGGGCGCCCAGGCGCTCCGCCTTCTCCCGCAGCCGGAACCGGCCCACCTTGCCGCCGCCCGACCGGGGATTCATGATCAGCACCGGCCGCCGGGGCGGCGGCAGCCGCCGCTCCCGCATCTGGGCCTGCCCGCCGCCCGTACCGCGCAGCGCGAACCGTCCGCTCCACACCGCCAGCCCCCACAGGGCCAGGGACACCGGCAGCGACCAGAACAGGGTCACGGCGAACAGGGCGACCAGCCCGGCCGGCACACACACGGCGACCAGCGCGGACACCCACCGCAGCGGGCCCCGCAGGGTCAGCGTCCACCACACGGCGGCCGCGCTGAGCCCCACTCCCGCGATCCCGCACACCAGCAGCAGCAGACCGCGCAGCCCGCCGTAGACGAGGGGGGTCGACACCGCGAGCGCGGCGGCGGCCAGCGCCCCCCGCGCCGCCCATCGCTGGGCGTGATAGCCCCGCCTGCTCCAGTCCACGGCCATGCTTCCTCCAGTCACCCGGCGTCATCGTAGGGCGTGTGGGTACGTGTGTGCGGCCGGTTGCCGATCTTCGTCGGGCGGGCCGGTGCCGGTCGCGGCGTCCGGGCCTCGTACCCTCGGCGCCATGCCCCCCCACGTCCTGGTCCTCGGCGGCACCACCGAGGCACGCGCACTGGCCGGCGAGCTGTCCGCCCGCCCCGGTCTCAGGGTGACCACCTCCCTCGCCGGACGCGTGTCCCGGCCGGGCGCGGTCGCCGGCGAGCTGCGCGTCGGCGGTTTCGGGGGCGCCCAGGGGCTGGCGGACTGGCTGTGCGAGCAGCGCGTGGACGTGGTGGTCGACGCCACGCACCCCTTCGCGGAGACCATCACGGCGAACGCGGCACGGGCCGCGACCGCCACCGGGCTGCCCCTGGTGGTCCTGCGCCGCCCCGGCTGGCAGCCGGGGCCGCGCGACGACTGGCACCCGGTCCCGTCACTGGCGGCGGCGGCCGATCTGCTGCCCCGGCTCGGACACCGGGTCCTCCTCACCACCGGCCGCCTCGGCCTCGCGGCCTTCGCCCATCTGACGGACCTGCGCTTCGTCGTCCGGTCGGTCGAGCCCCCCGAGCCGCCCATGCCGCCGCACACGCGCGTGCTCCTGGCCCGCGGCCCCTTCACCGTGGCCGACGAGACGGCCCTCCTGCGCGACCACCGCGTCGACGTACTGGTGACGAAGGACAGCGGCGGCGCGGCGACCGCCGCCAAACTCACCGCGGCCCGCGACCTCGCCCTCCCGGTCGTCGTCGTACGCCGCCCGCTCCTGCCGGACGGGGTGACAGCAGTTCCCGACGTGCCGACGGTCCTGCGCCGACTGGACGCTCTCGTTCGGCCTTGAGCCGGACGGCTCGTCTCATGCCCGGCCACGCAGCCCACGCCCGGCCACGCAGCCCACGCCCGGCCGCGCGGGACGCGGTCGGCCGTCACATTCACCGGGGCCCGCAGCCCGGGCCTCCGGGACCGTCGTTGTGCGCCGCCCGCCTCTACCGTGCGGCGTGACCGCCGTCGACGGCGTTCCGGGGCCCTGCGCCGGCTGGACGCCCCTGGCCGGCCGTGACCGGCGGCCCGGCACTCCGCCAGGGTGTGCCCCGGCGGTTCGGCGGCCGGGCGCACCCGACCGGATGCTCAGCCCTCGGCCGGTCTGCGGCGCAGCAGATACGTGTCCATGATCCAGCCCTTGCGCTCGCGGGCCTCCGCGCGGAGCCGCTCGATACGGGGAGCCGCCTCGGCCAGCGGCCCGGAGACGAGGATCTCGTCCGGCGTGCCGATGTAGGCGCCCCAGTAGATGTCGACGTCCTGGTCGGCGTACGCGCGGAAGCTCTGATGGGCGTCCAGCATCACCACCACGTCGTCCACACCCTCCGGGAACCCCTCGGCGAGCCGCCGCCCCGTGGTGATCTGCACCGGGCGGGCGACCCGGTTGAGCCCGGTCCGGTGCCGGGCGACGAGCGCCGACACACTGCTGATGCCCGGTACGACGTCGTAGTCGAAGGCGACACGGCCGCGCTCCAGGATTTCCTCGAGGATGCCGATCGTGCTGTCGTACAGCGCCGGGTCCCCCCACACCAGGAACGCCCCGGTCTGGTCCTCGCCCAGCTCCTCGGAGATCATCCGCTCGTAGATGTCCGCGCGGGCACTGCGCCAGTCCCCGACGGCGGGGGAGTAGGCCGACCCGCCGGCCGTCCGGTCCCGCTCCGGGTCACGTGCCTCGACGACGCGGTAGGCACCCCCCGGTATGTGCGTGTCGAGCATGTCCCGGCGCAGCCGGGTCAGGTCCGCCTTCGCCTCGCCCTTGTCCAGGATGAAGAACACGTCCGTGCTCCGCAGCGCCCTGACCGCCTGCAGGGTCAGCTGGTCGGGGTCGCCCGCGCCGATACCGATGACATGAATCTCTCGCACGCCCCCGAGTCTGCCGCACGCCACTGACAGCGCGTGCACCGCACCCGACCCCTCCGTCAGGAGGCCCCCCGCAGCCGGGGCGCCCGCGCCCCCGCGTCCACCGGAACACCCGCCTCCACCTCGGCGGCCAGCTCGCGGGCCCAGGCGATCACGCCCGGAAGATCGATCCCGTGCGGCCGGTGGCCGGCTCCCGAGGTCCACGCCTCCGCCGCGCCGGCTCCCCGCCGCAGCAGCCGCGCCCCGCCGGTGACGTTCCCGCGCGCGGCATGGGTGAGCCCCACGGCGAGCTGCGCCAGCCCCCGCCACAGCTCGCGCTCCTCCTCCGGCCCCGACTTCCAGGCGTCCTCGAACACCTCGTGCGCGTGGAACGGCTTCCCCTCGTCCAGCAGCCGCTGCGCCTCCGCGACGCTCTCCTCCGGCCGCCGCACCACCCCCTCGGGCTGCCGGGGCACCCCCGGTGCGCCGTACGGCAGGGGCCGCCCGAGTCCGTCCCGCGGCCGGGCGTTGCGCGCCCGCCCCTCGCTGTCCCGGTCCCGCGCGGCGGCCGTCCGGCCCGACGACGTGCTCTCCATGCTGCCCATACGCCGATTGTCCCGCGCCCGGTCCGATTCGGGCCGCGCCGGGGGCGTGGGGTAAAGTGCTGTTCGCGCGATCACGCGGATTCACCCCACGCGATCGCACCGGGACGTGGCGCAGCTTGGTAGCGCACTTGACTGGGGGTCAAGGGGTCGCAGGTTCAAATCCTGTCGTCCCGACTTTGCGAAGTCGTAGGCCGGGGGCCGTTCCAGCGAAGAGCTGGAACGGCCCCCGACTGTTTCCGGGGCGCCGACCGAAGACAGGTGTCGTGGGGCCGCCGTGGTGACCGCGACGACGGGGCCGGGCGCGCTCCGTCAGGCCTGTTCGGTGAGGGGTTCGAGGACGGTCCGTTTCGGTGTGCTTTGGCGCCTCGCGCCGTAGGCTGGCGCCGCCGGGCGCACGGCCCGGTCCGGAGCGGGCGGAGGGGACATGCCGGAGGAGTTGGCGCGGTTCGGACTCGGCGACGGGGACGCCGCGGTGTACGTGGCTTTCGAGGACCAGGATCCGGAGATCGTGCGGGCCCGGAGTCGTGACCGGTCGGGGAACGGTGCCGTGGACGTCGCGGCGGGACGGTTCGAGGAAGGGCTCGACCAGGTCCGGCAGATGGCCGGGCGGACGCTGGAGCGGATGGTGTCGCTGCCCGCACCGCCGTCGACGGTGGAGCTCGAGTTCGGGGTGAAGTTCAACGTGGAGACCGGTGCGGTGATCGCCCGTACCGGGGTCGAGGGACACCTCAAGGTCAAGGTGGTCTGGGAGCGGGGCGAGCAGGACCGACGGCCCGAGGAGGACGAAGCACCCCCGGCCGGAGGCGGGAACGGGGACGACGCGGCCGGAGGTCAGTCGGGCGCGCAGGCGGGGGCGGACGGCGAGGGCTGAGCCGCCGGCGGGACCGCGGGCCCGGCGACGGGGTCGGCCGTCGGGTCCGCGGCAGAGCCGGCCGCCGTCACCGTCGCCCCGCCGGTGGCCAGGGGTGCGGGCTTCGGCTCCGGCGGTGGCCCGGGCTCCCGGACAGGAGTCCGGGCCGCCGTCGGGACCGGGTTCGGGGTGTGCGCCGTCCCGGACCGGCTCTCCGTCGCCTCGTCCTGCTCCTCGGCCGTCTCCCGCGGCCGGCGCTCCAGTTGGCTCCGGTACAGCGTCGTGCGTCCCGTCACCGCCGACGCGCACAGGACCGCCAGCATGCCCGGCCCCAGGAGGGAGGCGTCCGCGACCATCTCCGTCGCCATGACCAGCACGCCGAGCGGCGCGTTGGCCACGGGTCCCAGGCAGGCCGCCATGCCCACCACCACGTACGGGAGCGGCCCGGCCGACGGCAGATGCAGCGCCTCGCCGAGGCGCCAGGCGAGCGCGCCCGTCCCCGCGCCCACGACCATGCACGGTCCGAAGATGCCGCCGGAGCCGCCGGAGCCGACGGTCAGGGCCGTGCCCGCGATCTTCGCGAGCGGGATGGCGAGCAACATCAGTACGGGAAGTTCGGCGACGAGTTCACGGTCGGTGAGCGCCTCCATCAGGCCGTACCCCGTGCCGAGCACACCGGGCACCAGCAGCCCGAGGACGCCCACGAGCAGGGCGGCGGCCGCCGGGGCGGCGATCCTGGCCGGTACGGACCGGACGCGGTCCTCGGTGCGCAGGTGCACGGCGTAGAAGGCGCCGGTGTAGAGCCGGCCGGCCAGTCCGCACAGCAGCCCGGTCACGGCGATCAGGACGAAGTCGCCGGCTCCGAAGCCCAATCCGTCCGCCGAGTGCCGCCCGAGGACGGGCGCGAAGCCGTAGCACGCGCCGAAGACCAGCCAGCCCGAGCAGGCCGCCAAGAGCGCCTTCGGCAGCACCCGGGCGTCCATCTCCCTGCGGTACAGGAGCTCCGCGCCGAGCAGTGCCCCGCCCAGCGGGGCCTGGAAGATCGCGCCGACGCCCGAGGCGAGGCCGATCACCAGGGCGGTGCGGGCCTGTCGCCGGGACATGCCGGTACGGCGGGCGATCACCGAGCCGAACGCCGCCGAGATCTGCGCGGCGGGCCCCTCCGTACCGCCCGAACCGCCGGAACCGAGGGTCAGTGCTGACGCGACGAGCTTCACCACGGTCGTCCGGCCGCGCATCCCGGACGGATCGTGGTGTGCGGCGGCGATCGCGGAGTCCGTCCCGTGCCCGCGCGCCTCGGGGGCCAGCCAGACGGCGAACGCGGTGGCGAGGAGCGCGCCCCCGGCGGCCACCAGCGGGACGGCCCAGGGGCGTTCGGACGGGACCAGTTCACGGAAGCCGCCCTCGGCGGAGGTCCGGTACGGGCGGAATCCGGCGATGTTTTCGAGGAGTAACTCGGTGCCCAGATGCAGCAGTCCGAACAGCGCCACCGCGCCCAGCCCCGCCACCGCGCCGATCAGCAGGGCCGGCACGATCCAGCGGGACAGCGGGTCGGCCGATGCCCCCGGAGTGGGGAACAGCCTGGCCACGGACCGTGGCAGAGGGTGTTCGGCGGTGGAGCGAGGGCCTGTGGTCTTTCGCTTCCAACTCATCGGAACTCCCTGGCTGTTCGGGCCGCGTCGCACGTATTGTGGCCCAGGGACAGGCAGGCCCGCGCCATTGCCGCGCCGCCTCGATCACGCCGTCGATGAATCGGTCATCTGTTTGGCGGGGGCGATGGATGGCCATGACATGGAGAGGAGCCCGCACGGCTCCGCGCAGGACGGAGCGCGGGGACACCGGAGGCGGGCGGGCCGTGGGACACGCGCGCGACAGGGGGAGTGCATGAGGGCCGGTCCACTCGAGCGAGGTCCGGACGTCGTACCGCCCGCGAGGGTGCCGGAACCGATGGACCGGGCGGAACCGGCGGACCTGCCGGATCTCCCGAGGGTTCCCTGTCTCCCGGATCTCCCGGATCTCCCGGATCTCGCGGGGCTTCCGCTGGAGGAGCTCCTCGACGCGCCGAACCCGGTGCTCGCCCGCGCAGCCCGGCGCGTCCTCGACCGGCTGATGGCCGAGGAGGCACCGCTCGCCGCCTACAACTCGTCCGCAGTGCCCATCGACGACCCCCTGGTGTGACCGTGCCCGAACGGTCCCGGCCGCCGCTCCCGTTCCGGGAGTTCCTGGTCAAGGTGCACAGCCGCTGCAACCTCGCCTGCCGCTACTGCTACGTGTACGAGAGCGAGGACCGGGGCTGGCGCACCCAGCCGGTCGGAATGGCCCCCGCGACGGCCGGGCGGCTCGTCCTGCGGATCGCCGAGCACGCCCGCCGCCACTCCCTCCGCTCCGTCCGGGTGATCCTGCACGGCGGCGAACCCCTGCTCGCGGGCGGGGAGTTCCTCGCCCGGTTCGTCCGCGGACTGCGGGCCGCGCTGCCCGCCGCCACCCGTGCCGAGGTGGCCCTCCAGACCAACGGCACCCTCCTCGACGAGACGGTCCTGAGGCTCTGCCACGCTGAGGACATCCGGATCGGTGTCAGCCTGGACGGCCCGCCCGCCGTCCACGACCGGTACCGCCGCGACCCGGCCGGCCGCGGCAGTCATGCCCGGGTGGCCGCCGCGCTGGCACTCCTCGCCCGCCCCGAGCACCGTCCGCTCTGGAGCGGACTGCTCACCACGGTCGACCCGACGACCGACCCGCTCACCACGTACGACCACCTGCTCTCGTACGATCCGCCCGCCCTCACCTTCATCCTGCCGCTCGGCAACTGGACCGTCCCCCCGCCCGGCCGCGTCCCGGACCCGGCCCGGACCCCGTACGCCGACTGGCTCGTCCGGGTCTTCGACCGCTGGTACGGAAGCGCGGGCCGGGCGCCGCGCGTCACCCTCTTCGAGTCGGTGATCGACCTGCTGCTCGGCGGCGCCTCCGGCAGCGAGGTGATCGGCGGCGGCCCGAGCCGGCTCGCAGTGATCGACACCGACGGTTCGCTCACGCTCTCCGACCATCTCAAGACCACCTACGACGGGGCCGACCGTACGGGACTCAGCGTGCACCGCGACCCGTTCGACGCGCTGCTCCGCCACCCGGGCGTCGTGGCCCGCCAGGCCGGCCGGGCGGGGCTCTGCGCCGGCTGCCGGGCCTGCCCGCTGGTGGCCGTGTGCGGCGGCGGCCACTATCCGCACCGCTACCGGGCGGGATCCGGCGGCGCGGGTCACGACAACCCGTCCGTGTACTGCCCCGACCTCGCCCGGTTCATCGGCCATGTGGCACGGACCGTCGCCGCAGACTTCCCGGCGATGGCGACGGCGACGGCGACGGCGAAGGCGGTGACGAGGACAGAGGCGGCGACGAGGGCGAAGGCGACGGCGGGGCGGACTCCGGGCCGCCGGGGCGCGGAGCACGACGGATGAGCACCCGGTCCCTGTCCCCGCGTGCTTCCCGGCAGGATTTCTGGGGGTCCCTGGCCGCCGGCACCCCCGGTCCGGCCGTCCTCGCCGCTCTGCGCACCGCCCGCCGCAACCGCAACCTCCTGCTGCTCCGCGTCGCCCACCGGTGTCACCGGACCGACCCGCACTGGGCGGCGGCGGTGGCCCTGCTCGCCGAGGTCCGACGCGCCCGGCCGGAGGTCTTCGCCGAACTGCTCGGCGACCCGGAGGCCGGAGCCTGGCTCGCGCGGCACGCCCCTGCCCGTGTCCCCGAGGGCGGAGCCGCGCGCGGCACCGATCGCGAACCCGCTGCCGGACTCGCCCGTCTCGCCGCCGCGGCGGCCCTCCGCGCCGGGCTCCGCTTTCGGATCCGGGTGCCGGTCGCGGACGGTACGGCGCTGGTTCTGCCCGGGCTCGGCGCTGTCCTCTTCCCGGCCCCGGGCCCCGGTGCCGCCACCGTCCTGTGCGACGGGAGCGGCGCCGCGGCCGTACGGGACGGGGAGCGGCCGGTACCGATCCACGGTGCCCCGGCGGCCGGGCCCGACGGCACCGGGGGCTGGTTCCCCGTGCCGCGGCTGCGCCTCGGCGGCCGGGCCGCCGTACGGCTCGACACCCTCGACCCGCTGCGGCTCGGCGGCCCCGCGCCCCTGCCTCCCCGCCCCCTGTCGCCCGCCGGGCACGCGGGCTGGGTCCGTCGACTCGACGGTGCGTGGCGCCTGCTGACGGAGCGCCACCCCGAGCGGGCGGAGACGGTCGCGGAGGTGCTGCGGGTGCTCGTGCCGCTCACGGAGGAGGACGGAACCGGCTGGCACAGCGCCTCGTTCGGCGACGCGACCGGACTGGTCGCGCTCTCCCCGGTCGACGACCCGGCCGAACTCGCCGCAGACCTCGTCCACGAGACCCAGCACTCGCTGCTCTACGCCGCCATGGACCTCGTCGAACTGCTCGACTCCCCGCCCGGAGCCCGGGCCGACGCCCCCTGGAGCGATCGGCCCCGTCCACCTGCCGCGCTGCTCCAGGGCGGCTCCGCCTTCCTCGTCACGGCCGGTTTCTGGCGCACCGAACTGCGGCTCGGCAACCCCGCCGCCCGGCGGCTGTACGAGCACTGCCGGGGCACCGCCGCAACCGCCCTCGCCACCCTCACCGCCCACGACGACTGGACGACGGAGGAGGGCCGGCGGCTGCTCGGTGCCCTGCGCGCCGTCCTCGCCTCGTGGGAAGAGCGGGACCGCTGGGAAGAGCGGGACCGCCGCCCGCTCCCGTGAGGCCACCGCCGGCCCACGGGTGCCGGAGCGTCACAGCGGGGGCGGCTCGATGTCGCACTCCGCGCGTCGCCCGGCCTCCGCCGACAGCGTCTCCCAGTGATCGGCCCCCAGGGTTTCGTGGTAGCGGCGCACCACCGAGGCCAGCAGCTCCGCGCCCCGCTCCTCCTCCCCGCAGGACACGAGGTCGAGCGACACGTTGCGCAGGGCGGCCAGGGTTGCCGGATGCCGGTCCCCGTAGCGCTCCTCCAGGGTCCGGGCGCACCGCTCGCCCAGGTCGCGCGCCGCCTCGTGATCGCCCGTCCTGGCCAGCCCCGTCGCCAGGTTGACGTGCGCGAGCAGCGACCACGGATGCGTCTCGTGCAACACCCGTTCGAGACCGGGCGCGGTCTCCTGGTCGAGCCGGAACGCCTGCGGGAACTTGCCCACCGCGCGCAGCGCGGCACCGTGGTTGACGGCCGCCACGTGCGTCAGCGGGTGCTCGGTGCCGAGCACCGTCCGGTACCGCTCCAAGGCCTGCGCGCCCTGCCGCTCGGCGGCCTCGGCGTCGCCCGTCAGCCGCAGGTCGTTGACGAGGTTGGCGAACGCGGCGAGCGTGTCGATGTGCATCGGCCCGAGGATCGCCTGGTACAGGTCGAGCACCTCCTCGGCCAGCGTCCGCGCCCGGTCGAACCGACCGGCCTTGCGGCAGGTCACCGACATGTTCTTGATCGCCCGCATGGTGTGCGGATGCCGGTCGCCGTACTGCGCGCGGTACTGCGCGAGCGTCTGCTCCTGGAGCTCCAGAGCCGCCGCGTACTCGCCGCACTCGCGCATGTCGCGGGCCACGTTGTTGACGGAGAAGAGGGTGGAGAGCGCGGTGGGGCCGAGGACCGTGCGGAGGTCCTGGTAGACGCGCCGGTCGAGGTCCAGGGCCTCCCCGTAGCGCCCGTTGACGCGCAGGCTCACCCCGTAGTTGTGCCCGGCCCGCAGGGTGAACGGGTCCTCCGTCCCGTACATGTTCACGCTGCGCCGGTACGCGTCCTCGTCCAGTTCCATGGCGTCCGCGAACCGGCCCGCCGTCCGCAGGTCGGCGGCGAGTACTCCGGCGGCCGTGAGCGTGTACTCGTGGTCGTCGCCCACCGTCTCCCGGAGCCGCCGCAGCACCTCCTCGCTCAGCGGCCGCGAGACGGCGAACTCGGCCAGCTGCCAGTGCGCGCTCGCCCGGTGCCGCGTCGCCCACAGGGTCTGGAGGTCGTCCGCGCCCAGGAACGACTGCCAGTCCGTGCTGATCCGCTCGCCGAGCTGCGCCGCTCCGCGAAGTACGCCCCGCGCCAGCAGATAGGTGATCAGATTGATCGCGGTGTCCCGGATGTGCCGGTCCTCGCAGCGAGGCAGCCCCGTCGGCTCCAGGTGCGGAAGGATGTCGGCGTAGTTCTGCCAGTGCTCGGGCCGCTGGGTGTCGCCCGGGTCGTGCGCGGCGATGACCTGGTGCACCAGGTGCCGCATCTCGCTCTGCTCCTGGGCCGGCAGTTCGTCCTGGAGGACCGCTCGCACCAGTCGGTGCATCTGCACCGTCCCGGCCACGTTGTCGACGGTGAGCAGCGAGAACTGGTTGATCGCCCGGATGGCACGGCCCCGGGACAGCTGGTCGCGGGCGAGCCGCATGAGCGCCGGGGGCAACGGCAGCATCCTGGCGTCGTGCAGGAAGTCCAGCGCCACCGGTTCGGGCCCGAAGAAGGCCAGCAGCCGCAGGAGTTCGAGCGCGCCCGGCGCCTGCATGGCCAGCGTCTCCATGGAGGCCCGCCACACCGCCGCCACCGGCAGGGTGATCGAGTCGACCCCCTCGGCCAGCACCTCGGCCCGTCGCCGCTCGATCATCGTCAGGAAGTCCGGCACCGCGATGCCGGTCTGCCGCTGCAGAGCCGCGCACTGCTCCAGGGCGAGCGGCAGATCGCCGAGGAGTTCGGCCAGCTGGTCCGCCTGTTCCGGACCGGCCCAGGGGGCGCGCGTCCGCAGGAAGTCCAGGCTCTCGGCGCGGGTGAACACGTCCACCTTGGTCGCGAGCACCCGGTCCGACCAGCCGGCGTGGCGCGAGGTGATGAGGATGCGTCCGGTCCCCTCGGAGTCGCCGATCAGTGACGGCAGGTACGGGATGACCTCGTTGGGCTGTCCCGCGTTGTCGAACACCAGCAGCCAGCGGCTGTGCGGCGCGCCCGAGGCCAGCGCTGCCAGCACACGCGCCACCGTGTCGCTCTGCCGGTCCGGCACCAGGCCGAGTTCCGGCGCCAGCATGGTCAGCTGGGCGCGGATCACCGCGGGCTGCTCGGCGTCGATCCACCACACCCGGTCGTACTCGTGCCGGTGCAGCTGGACGTACTTCAGGGCGAGCTGCGTCTTGCCGACGCCCCCGAGGCCGTGCAGCGCGTGCGGCAGGACGGCGGCCCGTGTGCTCGTCCCCAACTGCCGGTGCAGCTCGGCCAATTCGGTCTCACGCCCGGCGAAGTGCGGATTGGGCAGGGGTACGGAACGGGGTGAGCGGGACTGGCCGGAAGGGGCCGGTCCCTTGGTGCCGGTGCCGGTGCCGGTGTCGTCGGGGCCGGGGGGCGTGACACCCGGTGCGGTGCCTCCCGCCGCTGGGGGTTCCATGGTGGTGGTGTCCTTTGCGTTCGGGGGCGTTGTGCCGTTGTCCTGGGGGATGCCGGGGCCGGCTCCGGTCCCGGCCTCGCTTCCGGGGTGAGGGCCGTCTTCTTCTCCGCCCGCCCCGCCGTCCGCGGGCCCGCCGGTCCGCGAGGTGCCGTCCGCCGGAGCGCTCCCCGCCGGGTCCGGTGCAGGGTCATCCTCCGCCGTCACCCCTTCCCCGGTGGTGACCGGACCGAACGGAGCCGTCCCCCCAACCGGGTCCCAAACCGCACCATAGGGTGGACCGAGCGCCTTGAGCGCGGGCCCCGCGGCGTCGAGGATCTCGCGGTCCAGATCGGTGAGGGTGTCCGCGTCGGGCTTCTCCCGGCTGCCGATCACGGTGCGCAACAGGTCCGTCCGGGCCCCGACCGCACGTCCGGCCAGCGCGGAGGTCTCCTGGAGCGTGCGCAGCAGCTCGGTGCGGCCCAGCCCGCGCAGCAGCCGGGAGCGTACCCCGTCCAGGAACTCGAACACGTACTCCTCGCCGGTCCGCCCCCGGGCGGCCGTGGTGCGCAACGCGAGCAGTCCGCCCAGCAGGATCTCCGCGAACGGCAGCGGTCCGCCGGCCGCCGTCGGCCCCTGCCGCACCGCCTCCACCACCTCGGGCCGCAGCGGCACCATCGCGAGCCGGGCCGCCAACCGCCGCGCGGCCGGGGAGGCGTGCTGCAGGAACCGCCGCACCGCCAGGTCCGGCGGCACCGGACGGCGCCGTTCCTCCCAGGTGAACGGAGGCAGACAGTGCGGCGTGAGCCCCTGCTCGTCCACCAGCAGCGAGGTCGTCTCGGCCCACGGCAGAGCGCCCCCGGTCACCATCCGGGCCCAGCCCGCGAACCAGCCGGGTTCCAGCTCCAGCACGGGCACGGGGACGGGCAGCGGATCGGCCGGGTCGCTGTCGCGGGGCCGCTCCCACCGGCCGTACCGCAGCAGTTCGAGACGGGAATTGGGGAGCCCCGGCGCGAAGGCGCGCACCCGCAGGTCCATCGGCACGCCGTCGCAGAGGTCCCACAGATGGGTCGGAAGCGGCTGCAGCACGGCGACGGGCGCGCGTCTGCCCCAGGTGTGCAGCAGCCGGGGCACGGCCCCGCCCGCCCAGGCGTCGCCCACGCAGTCGCTCATCACCAGGACGATCCGGCGCCCGTCCGGATGGAACAGTTCGGCGGGGCTGTGCCGAAGCCCCCCGTCGGCCGAGCGCAGCACCGCGTGCTTGCCGTCCCGGGTGTCCAGCGACCAGAGCCGTACGTCGGCGAACGCGCCCTGCGTACGCAGCAGTTCGGCGAACGCGCGGGCCACCGGCTGCCACACCGTCATGGACACGCTGCGCTCCACGACGAGGGCCACTTCGAACCAGCGGTCGGGTGGCCGGGTGAGCACCGGGTGCCACTGGCCGGTCTCGGCCGCCCGTACGGCGGTCGCCTCCTCGTCCAGCACCCGTCGCCGGGCGCCGCCCGGCAGCCGGCGATTGAGCGGTCGCAGGGACCGGGCCAGGCCCCGGGCGTCGCGGAGCGCGCCGGGTAACTCCTCCCCGGCGACGGCCCCCCGGCCGGAGGAGAGCGTGTGGGAGATCCGGGGGAGGGCGGGCAGCGGGCCGTCGGGGACGGCCGGGCCGGTGGCGCCGGAGCCGGAAGCGGGGGGACCGTGCGCCGTCGCCGTTCCGCCCGCGCCGCTCTCGGGATCCGTCCCGGTGTCCGTGCCGTCGTTCGTTCCGGTGTTCGCTCCGGTGTCCGTTCCTGTGCCGGTGTCCGCCGCTTCGGACGTGTCCTCCGGCGCAGGGGAGACTCCGGAAGGACTGTCGGGGGCCGCGCCGGTTTCGCGGCCGTCGGCGCCCGGACCACCCGTGTCCCGGTCGCCCGTGTCCCGGTCGCCGGTGTCCCGGTCGGGGCCCGGTGGCCCCTCCTCCTGCCCGATCACCTCCGCGAGCCAGAGCGCCTCCGCCCATTCGCGGGCCGTGGGCTCTGCGGAGCCCTCGGGTCCGGTCATGGTGAGGTGTCCGAGGACAGGTTCCGCCAGAGGGCGTCGCGCAGTTGCAGCCAGGAGGTGCCGTCCGCCTCGGCGGCGCCGTTGGTGAGCATGTGCACGGTGTTGAGCAGTTGGTCGATGGCGAGGTCGGCGCTGTCGCCCCGTTGCTCCACGAACTCCCGCACCAGCTCCCGCGTCCGCTCGTCCAGCACCCCGCCGAAGTGGGAGGCGACCATCGCGGCGAGCCGCTGCCCGTCCGGTGCGGGCATCCGCACCTCCAGACACCTGCGGCGAAAGGCGGGTGGGAAGTCGCGCTCCCCGTTGCTGGTGATCACCACGATGGGGAACTCGGCGCAGCGCACCCGGCCCGCCGTCACGGTGACCCGGTGGTCGTGGTCGGCGGTGGCCACCTCCACCTGGCGCCGCGACTGGGCGAGCCGCTCCAGCTCGGGGACGTGGTACTCGCCCTCCTCGAAGATGTGCAGCAGGTCGTTGGGGAGGTCCACGTCGCTCTTGTCCAGCTCGTCGACGAGGAGCACCCGGGGCCGCCGCCACGGCAGCAGGGCCGTCCCCAGCGGGCCGAGCGTGAGGTAGCGGCCGATGCCGGGCAGCGGGCCGTCCCCGGCGGGGGAGCGGCGTCCCGGCTGCGGGGCGTCCTGGACCCGGCCGATGGCGTCGTAGTCGTACAGACCGTCGCGGAGCGTGGTGCGGCTGACCACCGGCCACCACAGCACCCTGCCCAGCCCCAGCTCGGAGGCGATCTGGTGGGCGAGGGAGGACTTCCCGGTGCCCGGCGCGCCCGTGACGAGCAGCGGACGGCGCAGATGGATCGCGGCGTTGACGACGTGCAGCGTCTTCGGGGCCAGCGTGCCGCCGCGCCGCCTGCCGAGCCGGCGCCGGGTGTCCTGGTCGTCGGCGGGCAGCGGCACGTCCAGCGGACCGCGTTCGGACTCCGGCCGGAAACGGCGCCAGGCCGGCGGCGGGGGGAGCTTCGGCAGCACCTCGTCCTGCGGTGAGCGGTGTTCACCGGTGTCCCGGAAGACCCACCAGCCGGGGACGGAGGATCCGTCGGTCCCACCCGCACCGTTCGTGCCGCCCGTCACGCGGTGCACGGTCCCGCTCATCGCAAGCCACCCCCGGTCGACGGATGCCCCAGCGCGGAGTCCGCCCCCTCCAGTCCGTCACGGCCGTCCCACACTAGGCTGATGTGCCGATGCAGGTCCAGAACGGAGAAGACCTCCGCGTCCGGCCCCACTTCCCCCCTCAGCATCCTTACCCGCTCGGGCAGTTCCATGAGCCTGCCGGCCAGTACTTTCCGTGTCTTTCGTTCCGCCTCCGGATGGCCGCCCACCTCGCGCACCGCCACGATCACCGGCATCCCCATCTCCAGCAGCACGTTGACCGCGTCCCCCTCCAGACCACCGGTGTACGGGGGAGGTTCGAGGAACAGCCAGCCGAGCTGCTCGCGGTCGTGACGCAGCTGCCGGAGCAGCTCGACCGGCCGCAGCCGCTCGCCGTACGGCACCACGCGCACGGCGGCCGACTCGAAGGCGGTCTCCGGGGCGGTGGTGAGGAGGTCGGACCGGGCGTGGAGCCGCGGACGCCAGTGCGGCTTCGCCCACCGGTCCCGGCTGCGGACCAGGACCGTGTGGTCGGCGCCGATCGGACGGGCCACCGAGTCCGGCGGCCGGGCCATGATCTGGTCCACCGGCAGCCACAGAAGCGGCCTCGGCAGCAGGAACTCGACCACCATTCCCGCGCTCAGCTCCCCGAGCTCCTGTACGCAGGACAGATAGCGGCCCGCGACCTCGTCCTCCATCGCGGCCCGTGAGGAAAGCTGCACCGGCTCGCCGTACGGCCGTGCCCCGTCCGGGCCGGGCGGCACCACCCAGGACCGCACGGTGTAGAGGTCGGGCACGGGCGTGCGCGCGGTGATCTCCAGGAGGAGCCGGTACGGGGAGAGCGGCCGGCCGGCCCGGGCGGCCACCTCGTCGCGCAGCCGGGCCAGCCGCCGCGGACTGCGGCAGCCCAGATGGGCGGCGACCCGCCCGCTCCAGGCGTGCAGCCGGGCCCGGAGCGGGGTGTCCTCCAGGACGGCGACGGTCTCGACGAAGACGAGCAGGGGGTGCGGCTCGTTCTCCCAGCCGTACGGCAGGTCCTCGAAGACCGCCAGCAGGTCCGGGACCTCGCCGTGCCGCTCGTCGTGGCCCCGGCCGGACCCCCAGTCCCCGGGGGAGGCGGGGCCGGCGCCGGTCTCGTGCAGGACGCGCAGGGCGAGGGGGCGCAACCGGGGTGCCTGATCGCAGGATTCCAGGAGTTCGCACAGGGTCCGGCGGTGGTGCGGCTCCAGGAGGTCCGAGGGGAAGAGCTGCCGGTGCAGCCGCTCCACCGCCCGCCAGCTGGTCGTCTTCTGGTGGCCGCGGGAGAACTCCTCCAGATAGACGGCCAGCCCGCCCGGATGGTCGGCGCAGTAGGCCAGCTCCAGGGCGAGCGCCTCCACGGTGGCGCCCTCGGGCGAGCGCGGGGCCGCCCCGTACTCCGACGCGACCCGCTGAAGCGCCGCCCGCCGGGCCGAGGCGGTGTCCGCGGTCGAGCGCTGGAGCCGGACCATCTCGTTGGCCAGCGCCCAGTACGGATCGCGGGAGCCGCTCATCGGGCGGCCCCGCCGCCGGCCCCCCGCGCACGCAGCCGGGCGACCTCGCGGTCGAACTCCCGCATCGGCAGCGAGCCCGACTCGTACCAGCGCAACGCCGCCGCGAACCGGTCGACGCCGTCCTCGTACTCCAGGCAGAGCCCGAGCACCGCCCGGGCGTCGTTGATCAGGACCCCGGTGCGCTCGACATGGAAGGCGATGTGGTCCCCGGTGTCCCGCAGCACCCGCTCGCGGCGGTGCGGATCGGCGAAGCTCCGCACCTTCACGAGCACCCGGGCGAGATCCCGCTCGGCGCTGGACGGCCAGGACGGCGGAAGGATGTCCTCCGCGCCGGGACCGCGGTCCGGTCCGTACGAACCGGGACCGCGGTCCGGTCCGTACGGACCGGGGTCGCCGGCCGGGTCGTGGAAGCCGGGGTCGCCGTCCGGAGCGTACGGGCCGTACGGCCGGTGCGCGTGGGGACCGGATCCGCGGGGCCCGTCGGCACCCGGGGCCCCGTCCGCCCCGGCGGCGGGGCCGGTCACCGCGTCCGCGAGGTCGGGGCAGTACCGTACGACGACCTCGACCGGGATGAGCCAGCCGGTGCGGCGCTCCGCGCGGGTGTCCTCCGCGACCACCAGGCCGATCACGTACCCGGAGTCGTCGACGACCCCCGCCCCGCTGTAGCCCTGCCGCAGCCGGTCCCCGGCCTCGCTCGCCGCCTCGAGCTGCATCCACTCGGGGCTCAGCCCGCCGGACCCCACCAGCCGCGCCCGCAGCCACAGCCCGGCGGGCGCGCCGACGACCTGTCCGAAGGCCCGGACGATCCGGTCGCGGGCGGGGCCGCACGGCCGCAGCCCGGCGGGCCGGCAGTCGACCGGGGCGTCCCCGTGCAGGTCGAGCACCGCGACGTCGGCCCGCTCCTCGTCCGGCGGAGCCCATCCCCGGGGCGCGACCGAGGCGCGCACCGGCCCGGTACCGAGTGCGAGGGAGCCGGGGAAGTCCACCGTGAGTTCCGCCTCCCGTGGGTCCCCGGCATCGGGACCGAGCGCCCCTTCCACGACGTGCGCGCAGGTCACCACCCTGCCACCGGCCACGAGCACCCCTGCGCCGACCGGCGTCCCCCGTGCGTCCAGGATCCGTACGCGCCATGACTCCGCGAGCGAATGTTCCACCCCTGCCCCCGTTTCCCCCTCCGCGAGCCTCCGCCACGCACCCCGTCCGCCGGGGTCGGGCACGGCCGCGGTGAACCAGGTGCTGGAGGCGCGCGTGTTACGGCCATGCTAAGCAGCAATACCCGGTCGGCGTCCCGACAAGACGTCTGAATCGGACGGGAGGGCCGAAGGGTGGCCGAAATGCCGCCGTCGCGGTTCTCCGCGGGCCGGCACGGCCGGTGACGGGGCGCCGGCCGGCCGGGTGGTGCCGGCCCGGCAGCCCGGCCACGAGCCGCCGGTCGTTCCGTCGGTCGGCCCGCGGCCCTGCGTGTGTCCCGTCCTTACGGGCCCACTGGACCCGGCACCCGACTGTCAGGCCGATGCCCCGGCATCACCCGGTCGGGTTCGGTACGCGTTCATCGCAGTGCGATCCGAGCCGCGACCGGCAGGTGGTCGCTGCCGGTCGCGGGCAGGGTGCGGATGTGGGGGACGGTCGCCGAGCGGGCCATGACCTGGTCGATCCGGGCCACCGGGAGGGCGGCGGGGAAGCTGAAGGCGAAGCCCCGTCGCGCCACGTTCATCCGTGAGGTGAGCGGGGCCAGCCCGCGGTCGTCGACCGTGCCGTTGAGGTCGCCCAGCAGGACCACCGTTTCCAGCGGCTCGGCGGCGACGGCCCTGCCCAGCAGGCCGGCGCTCTCGTCGCGCCGGGAGGACGCGAGGCCGCCCGCCCCCACACGGACCGAGGGCAGGTGCGCGACGTACGCCGCGATCTCGCCGTGCGGCGTGCGCACCACGGTCCGCAGCCCGCGACTCCAGGGATCGGTGATGTCCTGCGGTCTGATGTCCAGGAGCCGGGCGTCGGTGAGCGGGTGCTTCGACCACAGCCCGACGGTGCCCCGGACCGCGTGGTACGGGTAGTCCGGGGCGAGCGTCTTCTCGTATACCGCGAGCGCCGGGGCCACCAGCTCCTGCAGCGCGATGAGATCGGGTCCGGCGCCGGCCAGGGCGCGAGCCGTGCCGGCCGGGTCGGTGTTCTCGTCACTGACGTTGTGCTGCACCACGACCAGGTCGTACGGTCCCGGCTTCGCGCCGGGCAGGAGCAGCCCGCCGAAGTGGTACATCCAGGCCACCGTCGGCAGGAGCAGCGCCACCAGGGCGGTGGCCGAACGGCGCAGCAGGGCCCAGCCGAACAGCACGACGACCACCAGCCCGAGCCACGGCAGGAACACCTCCAGCAGACTTCCCACGCGGCCCACCGAGTTGGGCACCACCCGGTGGAACGCCAGCAGCCCGGCCGTCAGCACCGCGAGAGCGGCGGGCACCCGCCCTCGCGTCCACATCCACCGGTGCCACGCCCCTCGGGGCGCTGTCGCTGCTCGTTCCACCTGATTTCCCGTCCGTCCGACTCGTTGTCCAGGACGCATCGCGGAGTGGATCAGTTTCCGTCGGCCCGATGTGCCGCGCTCCTGCTTGACTTGGAGCGCTCTTCAAGCGGAAGACTCCCGGCCCGTGCCCCGACGACGGGGTACGGAACGGGAGGGAACCCCCATGAAGTACCGCACCATCGGCACCGGTCCGCACAGCCGCGAGGTGAGCGTGCTCGCGCTCGGGGCGATGCTGTTCGGGTCGGTGACCGACGAGAAGACCTCCTTCGCCCTGCTCGACCGCTATGTCGAGGCCGGCGGGAACTTCATCGACACGTCCGACAACTACGCCTTCTGGACCGACGGCGGCCAGGGCGGACAGAGCGAGGAACTGCTCGGCCGCTGGCGCCGCAGCCGCGGGGCCGGCGACGAGATCGTCTTCGCGACCAAGCTCGGCGCCCGCCCCCTCGCCCCCGGCACGAGCTACACCGACAACCCCGAGGGCCTGTCCGCGAAGGTGATCCGCGAGTCCGCCGAACGCAGCCGCGAACGGCTCGGCACGGAGCGGCTGGACCTGCTGTACGCGCACATCGACGACCACACCGTCCCCCAGCGCGAGACGGTCGAGGGCTTCGGGGCCCTGGTCGCCGAGGGCGCGGTGGGGCTGCTCGGCGTGAGCAACCAGGCCGTGTGGCGGGTGGAGCGGGCCCGTGCCCTCGCTGCGGCGGCCGGGCTGCCCGGCTACGAGGTCCTCCAGTACCAGCACAGCTATCTGCGGCCCCGCGCCGACGTCCCCGACGACCTCTTCCCCGACGGCAGCCTCGGCCACGCGGGCGCGGAGCTGGCCGGCTATCTGCGCGCCGAGCCCGCCCTGACCCTGGTCGCCTACTCGCCGCTGCTCAAGGGCGCCTACGCCCGCCCCGAACGCCTGCCCGCCGACTACGACCACCCGGGCACCCCGGCCCGCCTCGCCGTGCTGCACGAGGTCGCCCGGGAGACCGGGGCGACGCCGGGCCAGGTCGTGCTGGCCTGGCAGATCGGCCACGAGCTGCCGATCCTGCCGCTGGCCGGGGTGTCGTCGGTGGCCCAACTGGAGGAGAACCTGGCGGCGGTGGACCTGGAACTGTCGGCGGAGCAGCGGGCCCGGCTGGACGCGGCGCACTGACCCGCCTCACGGTCTGACCAGCAGCTGGAAGTCGAACGAGTACCGGGACGCGCGGTAGATGTGGGTGCCGTACTCGACCGCCCGCCCGGTGTCGTCGTAGGCCGTGCGCTGCATGGTGAGCAGGGCGGCGCCCTCCTTCTCGTCCAGGCCGGCGGCCTCCTGAGCGGTGGCCGCGCGGGCGCCGACGGTCTGGCGGGCGCTGTGCAGGGTGATGCCGGCCGAACGCATCATCCGGTACAGACCGGTCGCCTCGAGCCGGGCGCTGTCGAGGCCGAGCAGACCCGACGGGAGGTAGTTGCACAGCAGGGCGACCGGCTGGCCGTGGGTGCGGCGCAGGCGTTCCAGCATGACCACCTCGGCGCCCTCGGCCAGCCCCAGGGCGACCGCCACGTCCGCGGGCGCCGGCACCGTCTCGTTGCGGATCACCCGCGTGGTCGGGCCCTGCCCGGCCGTCTCCAGGTCGTCGTAGAGACTGCTCAGCTCCAGGGGGCGCCTGACCTGACTGTGCACCACCTGCGTGCCCACCCCGCGCCGCCGGACCAGGAGCCCCTTGTCGACGAGGGACTGGATGGCCTGGCGGACGGTGGGCCGGGACAGGCCGAGCCGCACGGACAGGTCGACCTCGTTGCCCAGCAGGTTGCCGGGGGCGAGGACGCCCTGCTCGATCGCCGCCTCCAGCTGCTGCGCGAGCTGGTAGTACAGCGGTACCGGACTGCCCCGGTCCAGGGCGAAGTCCAGGGTGCTCAGCGCGGGTCCGGTCGCGGCACGTGCGGGGTCGCCGGTCTTCGCCATGGGCGTACCTTCCTGTAGCAGCGCGGGCGGGTTCAGAGGTGCCGGCGGCGGCCGGCGGCCTCGGAGTCGTACCGTGCGCGGGCCTGGACGGCGGCCTCGCGGGCGGACACCTCGGCCACCGGCACGTCCCACCAGGCCTCGGCCGGGGGAGCGGTGGGAGCGGGGTCGGTCTCGACGTACACGCACGTCGGACGGTCGGAGGCACGGGCCTCGGCCAGCGCGTTCCGCAGCTCCCGCACGGTCTTGGCGCGCAGTACGTCCATGCCGAGGCTGGCCGCGTTCGCCGCGAGGTCCACGGGCAGCGGGGCGCCGGTGAAGGTGCCGTCGGCGGCCCGGTGACGGTAGGCGGTGCCGAAACGCTCGGCGCCCACCGACTCCGACAGACCGCCGATGGAGGCGTACCCGTGGTTCTGGATCAGGACCAGCTTGACCGGGAGGCGCTCCTGGACGGCGGTGACGATCTCCGTCGGGTTCATCAGATAGGTGCCGTCGCCGACCAGCGCCCACACCGGGGTGCCGGGAGCGGCCTGCTGGACACCGAGTGCGGCCGGGATCTCGTATCCCATGCAGGAGTAGCCGTACTCCAGGTGGTACTGGCGGGGGCTGCGGGAGCGCCACAGCTTGTGCAGGTCGCCGGGGAGCGAACCGGCCGCGTTGATCACCACGTCCTCGTCGCCGACGACCGCGTCGAGCGCGCCGAGCACCTGCGTCTGCGTCGGTACGGCCGTGTCGTCGTCCGCGCGGTAGGCGGTCTCGACGACCCGCTCCCAGCGCTCCTTGCCGGCCCGGTACTCCGCCTCGTACGACGGCTCCACGCGGTGGCCGGCCAGCGCCCCGGCGAGCTGCTCCAGACCGGTGCGCGCGTCGCCGACCAGGGTGCGCGCCGCCAGCTTGTGGGCGTCGAAGCCGGTGATGTTGAGGTTGAGGAAGCGCACGTCCGGGTTCTGGAAGAGGGTGCCGGAGGCGGTGGTGAAGTCGGAGTAGCGGGTACCGACGCCGATCACCAGGTCGGCGGTGCGGGCGAGTTCGTCGCTCACCGCCGTGCCGGTGTGGCCGATGCCGCCGAGGTCGGCGGGGTGGTCGTGGCGCAGGGAGCCCTTGCCGGCCTGGGTGGAGGCGACCGGGATGCCGGTGGCGTCCACCAGCGCCTTCAGTGCCTCCTCGGCCTCGCTGTGGTGGACCCCGCCGCCCGCGACGATCAGCGGGCGCCGCGCGGCCCGTACGGCCGCCACGGCCGCCGTCAGCTCCGCGGGGTCCGGGGCGGGACGTCGTACGGACCAGACGCGCTCGGCGAAGAACTCCTCCGGCCAGTCGTACGCCTCCGCCTGCACGTCCTGGGGGAGGGCCAGCGTCACCGCGCCGGTCTCGGCCGGGTCGGCGAGCACCCGCGCGGCGTTGAGCGCGGAGGGGATCAGGGCCTCTGGACGGGTGACGCGGTCGAAGTAGCGCGAGACCGGGCGGAGCGTGTCGTTGACCGACACATCGGCCTCGACAGGGTGTTCCAGCTGCTGTAGCAGCGGGTCGGCGACGCGGGAGGCGAAGTAGTCGCCGGGGAGCAGCAGCACCGGCAGCCGGTTGACGGTGGCGAGCGCGGCGCCGGTGACCAGGTTGGTCGCGCCGGGGCCGATGGACGTCGTCACCGCCTGCGCCGACAGCCGGTTGAGCTGACGGGCGTGGCCGACGGCGGCGTGCACCATCGCCTGCTCGTTGCGGCCCTGGTGGTACGGCATGACATCTGCGTACTCGACGAGCGCCTGCCCGATGCCGGCCACGTTGCCGTGGCCGAAGATGCCCCAGGTGCCCGTGATCAGCCGGCGGCGCACGCCGTCGCGTTCAGTGTACTGGGCGGACAGGAACCGCACCAGTGCCTGCGCGGTCGTCAGTCGGCGGGTGGCGGCGCTCATACGGACCTCTCCGGTGCGGTGTAGAGGGGGAGTCGGGGGTCGACGGCCTGGTCCGGCCAGGTGTCGCGGATCCAGGCGTGGTCGGGGTGGTCGCAGATCAGCCAGGCGCGTTCCGGCTCGGGTCCCGCCATGACGTTGAGGTAGTACATGTGGTGGCCGGGCACGGCCATGGACGGGCCGTGCCAGCCGTCCGGGATGAGGACGACGTCACCGTCGCGCACTTCCGCCAGTACGTCCGTCCCGCGGCCCGGATCGGACGGGGAGACCCGCTGGTAGCCGAGGCCGGGGGTGCCGTCGTGGGCGGCGAACCCGAAGTAGTAGATCTCCTCCAGCACGGACTCCTCGCCGGGCCGGTGCTCGTCGTGCTTGTGCGGCGGGAAGGACGACCAGTTGCCGCCCGGGGTGAGCACCTCGACCGCGATGAGCTTGTCGCACTCGAACGTGTCCGCCGCACCGAAGTTGTTGACCTGCCGTGAGCAGTTCCCGGTGCCGCGCAGCTCGACGGGCACGTCGGAGGCCGGTCCGTAGCGGGCGGGCAGGCGGCGGGTGCAGCGGGCGCCGGTGAGCGCGAACCGTCCGCCGTCCGCCGAGGTGACCGTCGTGCGGGCGTCGCGCGGGACGTAGGCGAAGTCGGTGACGCCGTCGAACACGCTGGTGCGGCCGGTGAGTTCGAAGGTGTCGTGGCCGAAGTCGTCGTCGGCGGTGACCGTGCAGCCGCCGCTCAGCGGCAGCACGATCCACTCGCTGTCGCCGGTGTCGAAGGTGTGCGCGCCGCCGGGCGGCAGCTCAAGGACGCGCAGGCTGGAGTAGCCCCAGCCGGCGCTCTCCGGGCTCACGTCGACGGCGTAGGGGCCGGCGAGGGCCTTGCCCGCGGGAAGGTGATGTGTCATGGCATGCCTCCGGGTCGCAACAGGCTTCTCACAACAGGCCGACGGCCGTGTCGACCGCCGTCTCCACACTGCCCTCGGCCGGGTAGAGCAGCGAGCGGCCGACGACCATCCCCATCACGGTGGGCAGCCGCAGCGCCTTGCCCCACCGCTCGTACGCCGCCTCCTGGTCGCCGACCTCGCCGCCGAGCAGGACGACCGGCAGCGTGGAGGCCCCCAGCACCTCCGGCATGGCGTCGACGTCGTCGGTGACGGGGAGTTTCAGCCAGGTGTAGGCGGAGGTGCCGCCCAGACCGGAGGCGATGGCGATGGAGCGGGTGACGGCCTCGGCGGACAGGTCGTTGCGGACCCGGCCGTCCACCCGGCGCGAGATGAACGGCTCCACGAACACCGGCAGCCGGTGTCCGGCCATGGCGTCTATCGCGCGGGCGGCGGACTCCAGGGTGGCCAGCGAGCCCGGATCGTCGTAGTCGATACGGACCAGCAGCTTGCCCGCGTCGAAGCCCAGCCGGGCGATGTCCTCCGCGCGGTGGCCGGTGAAGCGGTCGTCCATCTCGAAGGACGCCCCGGCCAGGCCGCCCCGGTTCATCGAGCCCATGACGACCTTGTTCTCCAGTACCCCGAGGAGCAGCAGGTCCTCCAGGATGTCGGCGGTGGCCAGCACCCCGTCGACGCCCGGCCGGGACAGCGCGATGCAGAGACGTTCCAGCAGATCGGCGCGGTGGGCCATGGCCAGCCGGCGGTCACCGATGCCGAGCGCGCCCCGCGCGGGGTGGTCGGCGGCCACGATCATCAGCCGGCCGCTGTCACCGATCAGCGGGCGCCGTGCCCGGCGGGCGGCGGCCTCGGCGACGGCCTCCGGGTTGTGGGCCCGGACCGTGGTGAGGTCGGGGATGCTGAGTTTCAAGGAAGGGCTCCGTTCAGGACTGGCTCGGCAGGCCCGCCGCGCCCGGCGAGGCGGCCCGCGCGAGGAGGTCCGCGACCTCCGGCTCGGTCGGCATGGCGAACGAACAGGCGAGGCGCGAGGCGACGAGGGCACCGGCGGCGTCGGCGTGGCGCATGGTCCGCTCCGGGTCCCGGCCGGCGAGCGGACCGTGGCAGAGCGAGCCGCCGAAGGCGTCGCCCGCGCCGAGGCCGTTGACCGCCTCGACCGGCACGGGGAACGCCTCGGCCGGCACGGGGAACGCCTCGGCCCGGGTGCCGTCGCGGTGCGCGGCGAGCACGCCCCTGGGACCCTGCTTGACCACGGCCGGCTCCACCCCGGCTTCCAGCAGCGCCTCGCGGTAGTACGGGCGGGCCCGGTCCGGGTTCCGCCAGTCCAGGTCGGAGACGGTGGTTCCGGAGCTGTTCCGGCGCTTGCCGGGTGCCGCTGCGCCCACCCTCCCCCACTCTCGGCTCCGCACGAGCGGGGGGATCCCCATCGCCCTGGGGGCACCTCCCAGGCCCTTGAGGCACTGGGGGAGGCACGACTGCCCGCAGCCGCGTAGGACGATGCGGCGCGGGCCTCGAGCGCGGTGAGGGGGGTGGGACACGCGGCGACCGGGGTGACCCAGCGGCCGTCCACGCCGGACTCCTTCAGCGCCTCGCGCGGAAACGTGCCGAAAAGGGTCGTCACCGGTGCGGGTGATCACCGCCGCGGAACGGCCCATTCGCGCGGCCGCCACCGTGACATTCGCGGCCGATCCGCCCAGGAATTTCCCGAACGTCTCCACCCGCGCCGGCGGAACGCCGGTCTCCAGTGGATAAAGATCGACCCCGATGCGACTCGTGGTGATCAAGTCGAAATACTGTGGTGAGCCGGCCATTGAGCGACGCTCCTCGAACTGCTGGGGATGCGGGTCCCGGGGCGCCCTGCCACGGTGGGGGCGTGGATTCCAGGGACCTGCCGCCTCACAGGTGTAGGTCTCGGAGGGCATCGATGTCAATAGTTTGTACTTACATTCGGACTAGTACGTGAAATGATGTCTTAACAAAGTATTGACAGCGGGCGTTTCTGGGGATTGGATCGCGTCCCAGCACAACAGCCGTGTCCCACGGCACACCCCCGGACTCCCGAGGCTCCGGGCACCGGATCCTCGGACTCCCGCCCTTTCCCCGCGTAGCACAGTGAGGTGCAGGACAGATGGACCGCTCTTCTCACACCCGCTCCCGCAGAATCGCGTTCGTCGCGGTCGCGGCGGCAGCCGCCCTGACCCTCGCCGGCTGCTCCAGCGGTTCCGGAGGCAAGAAGTCCGAGGAGGGCGGAGCCGACGCCTCCGCGGGCAAGGCGTCGACGCCCCGCATGAAGGTCGCCCTGGTCACCCACCAGGCGCCCGGTGACACCTTCTGGGACATCGTCCGCAAGGGCGCCGAGGCCGCGGCCGCCAAGGACAACGTCGACCTCATCTACAGCAACGACCCGAACGCCGGCACCCAGGCCACCCTGGTGCAGAACGCGATCGACCAGAAGGTCGACGGAATCGCGGTCACCCTCGCCAAGCCGGACGCCCTCAAGGCCGTCATAGCCAAGGCGAACGCGGCCGGCATCCCCGTCGTCGGCCTCAACTCCGGGCTGAGCGACTGGAAGGAACTCGGCCTGCTGGAGTTCTTCGGCCAGGACGAGTCGGTGGCGGGCGAGGCGTTCGGCAAGAAGCTGAACGAGGTCGGCGCGAAGAACGCCGTCTGCGTCATCCACGAGCAGGGCAACGTCGGCCTGACCCAGCGGTGCGACGGGGTGAAGAAGACCTTCGAGGGCGAGACCCAGATCCTCAACGTCAACGGCACCGACATGCCGTCGGTGAAGTCGACGATCACCGCGAAGCTGAAGCAGGACTCCTCCATCGACTACGTCGTCACCCTCGGCGCGCCCTTCGCGCCGACCGCGGTGCAGTCGGTGGGCGACGCGGGCAGCGAGGCGAAGGTCGCCACCTTCGACCTCAACAAGGAGCTGACCAAGGCGATCGAGGCCGGCGACATCGAGTTCGCCGTGGACCAGCAGCCCTACCTGCAGGGCTACCTCGCCGTCGACGGCCTGTGGCTCTACGAGAACAACGGCAACTACAGCGGCGGCGGTGAGCAGCCGGTGCTGACCGGCCCGGCGTTCGTCGACAAGTCCAACGTCGACGCGGTCTCCGAGTACGCCGCGAAGGGCACTCGGTGATGAGCATGGCCCAACAGGCTGAGCCGGCGGTGAGTCCACCGCCGGCCCCCGGCCCGAAACAGAGCGACGGCCGCACCGTGCGGCGCCCGCTCGCGCTGCGGCTACTCGCCCGTCCCGAGGTCGGTGTGTTCCTCGGCGCCGTGGCCGTCATGGTGTTCTTCCTGTTCGCCGCTCCGCCGGTGCGGGACGGCGGCTCCATGGCGAACATCCTGTACCAGTCGTCGGTCATCGGGATCATGGCGCTGCCCGTGGCCCTGCTGATGATCGGCGGCGAGTTCGACCTCTCGGCCGGTGTCGCCGTCGTGACCTCGGCACTGACCGCGAGCATGCTCAGCTACCAGCTCACCCTGAACGTGTGGATGGGCGTGGTCGTCGCCCTGGTGGTCTCCCTGGGCATCGGCGCGTTCAACGGCTGGATGCTGGTCAAGACCGGACTGCCCAGCTTCCTGGTCACCCTCGGCACCTTCCTTATCCTCCAGGGCGTGAACCTGGCGGTGACCAAGCTGGTCACCGGCAACGTCGCCACCGACAACATCAGCGACATGGACGGCTTCGACCAGGCCAAGGCCCTCTTCGCCTCCAGCTTCGACGTCGCAGGCGTCCAGGTGAAGATCACCGTGGTGTGGTGGCTCGTCTTCGCCGCCCTCGCCACCTGGGTGCTGCTGCGCACCAAGTACGGCAACTGGGTCTTCGCCGTCGGCGGCAACAAGGAAAGCGCCCGCGCGGTCGGCGTCCCCGTCACCTTCACCAAGATCTCCCTGTTCATGCTGGTCGGCTTCGGCGCCTGGTTCGTCGGCATGCACAACCTGTTCTCCTTCAACACCGTGCAGTCCGGCGAGGGCGTGGGCCAGGAGCTCATCTACATCGCCGCGGCCGTCATCGGCGGCTGTCTGCTGACCGGCGGCGCCGGCAGCGCGATCGGCCCGGTCTTCGGCGCCTTCATGTTCGGCATGGTGCAGCAGGGCATCGTCTACGCAGGCTGGAACCCCGACTGGTTCAAGGCCTTCCTCGGCGTGATGCTGCTCGGCGCCGTCCTCATCAATCTGTGGGTCCAGCGCCAGGCGACCCGGAGGTGACCGCAATGACCGACAAGACCCCCGGCACCCACGGCTCCGTCCGCGAGGACACCACGCCCGACGGCGACCGCCCCCTGGTCGAACTCCGCGCCGCCGGCAAGTCCTACGGCAACATCCGCGCCCTGCACGGTGTCGACCTCACCGTCCACCCCTCCAAGGTGACCTGTGTCCTCGGCGACAACGGCGCCGGCAAGTCCACCCTCATCAAGATCATCTCGGGGCTGCACCAGCACACCGAGGGCGAATTCCTCGTCGACGGCGAGCCGGTGCGCTTCTCCACCCCGCGCGAGGCCCTCGACAAGGGCATCGCCACCGTCTACCAGGACCTCGCGGTCGTCCCGCTGATGCCGGTGTGGCGGAACTTCTTCCTCGGCTCCGAGATGACCAAGGGCCCCTGGCCGGTCCGCCGCCTCGACATAGACCGGATGAAGAAGACGGCCGACGAGGAACTGCGCAACATGGGCATCGTCCTGGACGACCTGGAGCAGCCCATCGGCACCCTCTCCGGCGGCCAGCGCCAGTGCGTCGCCATCGCCCGCGCCGTCTACTTCGGCGCCCGCGTCCTCATCCTCGACGAGCCGACCGCCGCCCTCGGCGTCAAACAGTCCGGCGTGGTCCTGAAGTACATCGCGATGGCCCGCGACCGCGGCCTCGGCGTCATCTTCATCACCCACAACCCGCACCACGCCTACATGGTCGGCGACCACTTCAGCGTGCTGCGCCTGGGCACCATGGAACTGTCCGCCCCCCGCAGCGAGGTCGGCCTCGAGGAGCTGACCAACCACATGGCCGGCGGCGCCGAACTGGCCGCGCTCAAGCACGAGCTGGCACAGGTCGGCGGCGTCGACACCGAGGAACTCCCCGAGGAGGGCGACCTCCAGACTCCCGCAGCCGCAACTCCGGAAGGAAAGTCCTGACATGGCAGTCGCGCTCGACCGCATCCGGGTCGGCTCCGCCCCCGACTCCTGGGGCGTCTGGTTCCCCGACGACCCGCAGCAGGTGCCCTGGCAGCGCTTCCTCGACGAGGTCGCCGAGGCCGGCTACTCCTGGATCGAACTCGGCCCCTACGGCTACCTCCCCACCGACCCGGCCCGCCTCGGCGACGAGGTGAAGAAGCGCGGTCTCAAGGTCTCCGCCGGCACCATCTTCTGCGGACTGCACCGCGGCCCGTCCGAATGGGACACCACCTGGGAACAGGTCGGCCGGGTCGCCGCGCTCACCCGGGACATGGGCGCCAAGCACCTCGTCGTCATCCCGTCCTTCTGGCGCGACGACAAGACCGCCGAGATCCTCGAAGCCCCGGAGCTCACCACCGAGCAGTGGGGCCACCTCACCAAGGGCATGGAACGCCTCGGCCGCGAGGTGCGGGACACCTACGGCCTGGACATCGTCGTCCACCCG
Organism: Streptomyces sp. CB02400; assembly: GCF_001905725.1. GTDB lineage: Bacteria > Actinomycetota > Actinomycetes > Streptomycetales > Streptomycetaceae > Streptomyces > Streptomyces atrovirens. Next base: position 80,957 of record NZ_LIWB01000020.1, on the reverse strand, counting down.
CACGCCGACACCCACATCGACACCGAGGAGCACGTCGAGCGCTTCCTCGACTCGACCGACTCCGGCCTGGTCAACCTCTGCCTGGACACCGGCCACTACGCCTACTGCGGCGGCGACAGCGTCAAGCTGATCGAGACCTACGGCGAACGCATCGGCTACCTCCACCTCAAGCAGGTCGATCCGGAGATCCTCGCCGACGTCGTCAAGAACGAGGTCCCGTTCGGGCCGGCCGTGCAGCGCGGGGTGATGTGCGAGCCGCCCGCCGGCGTCCCCGAGCTGGGACCGGTCCTCACGGCCGCGCAGAAACTGGGCGTGGACCTGTTCGCGATCGTCGAGCAGGACATGTACCCCTGCGAGCCGGACAAGCCGCTCCCCATCGCCGTACGGACCCGCAAGTTCCTCCGCTCCTGCGGCGCCTGACGAACCCGACGAAGGGGAGGCGAGAGACATGAACCGGCGCGAGCCACTGCGCATCGCCGTCATCGGCACCGGCCGGATGGGCGCGGACCACGTACGCCGTATCGACCGGGTCGTCAGCGGCGCGCGGGTCACCGCCGTCGTGGACATCGACGCCGAACGGGCCAAGGCCGTCGCCGCGGGCGTCGACGGCTGCACCGCCCACACCGACCCGGCCGCCGCGATGGCGGCGGCCGACGTCGACGCCGTGCTCATCGCCTCCTCCGGGCCGGCCCACGAGGCCGCCCTGCTCACCGCGTTCGAGCACGATCTGCCCGTCCTGTGCGAGAAGCCGCTCACCCCCGACGCGGCCTCCGCCCTGCGTGTCATGGAGGCCGAACAGGCCCTCGGCCACCGCAGGGTCCAGGTCGGCTTCATGCGCCGCTACGACACCGAGTACGCGCGCCTGAAAGCCCTGCTGGAGACCGGGCGGCTGGGCCGCCCGCTGATGCTGCACAACCGGCACCGCAACGTGGCCAGCCCGCCCTTCTTCACCAGTGCGATGCTCATCACCGACTCCGTGGCCCACGAGGTGGACGCCACCCGCTGGCTCCTCGGCCACGAGATCACCGCCGTCACGGTCCTGCGCCCCACCCCGTCGGCCGGTGCCCCCGAGGGACTGACCGACCCGCAGTTCGTCGTCCTGGAGACCGACGGCGGCGCGCTCTCCGACGTCGAGATCTTCGTCAACTGCGGCTTCGGCTACCAGGTGCAGGCCGAGGTGGTCTGCGAACGCGGCACCGCCCGCATCGGCGACGGCCACGCCCTGGTCACCAGCACGGCAGGCCGCTGGGGCGGCACCATCACCCAGGACTGGACCGAACGCTTCGCCCAGGCCTACGACGACGAGATCCAGACCTGGGTCGACACCACGCGGCGCGGCGGGATCACCGGCCCCAGCACATGGGACGGCTACGCCGCGGCAGCCGTGTGCGAGGCGGGGGTACGGGCGCTGGAGAGCGGCGTCCGGGTGGAGGTCGACCTGGTGGAGAAGCCCGCGCTGTACCGGTGACCGCAGGCCCGCCCGCTCACCTGCCCGTACGGCTCCGGGGATTCCGATGCGCAGGAGTCCCGGCCGGACCCGCTCATGCCTGCCGTACCTCCTCGATGGTGACGGGACGGTGCTCGTGCAGCGACAGTGTGCACGCCTCGGCGATCCAGCCCGCCTCCAGGGCGTCCGCGACCGTGCACGGCGAGGGGCGGGTACCGGCCACGACCTCGGTGAACACGGCCAGTTCGGCACGGTAGGCGGCCGTGAACCGGTCCATGAAGAAGTCGTGCGGGGTGCCCGCCGGGAAGGTCACGCCCGGCTCCACCGACCGCAGCGGCAGCTTGTCCTCCAGCCCCACCGCCACGGAGTCCGTGAAGCCGTGGAGCTCCATACGGACGTCGTGACCACGGGCGTTGTGACGGCTGTTGGAGACCACCGCGAGGGTGCCGTCGTCCAGCGTGAGGACCGCGCCGGTCGTGTCGGCGTCGCCCGCCTCCTTGATGTAGTCGGCGCCCCGGTTGCCGCCGGCCGCGTACACCTCGGTCACCTCGCGGCCGGTCACCCAGCGGATGATGTCGAAGTCGTGCACCGAGCAGTCCCGGAAGATGCCCCCGGACGCGGCGATGTACGCGGCCGGCGGCGGCGCCGGGTCCAGCGTGGTCGAGCGTACGGTGTGCAGCTTGCCCAGTTCCCCGGAGCGTACGGCGGCCCGCGCGGCGACGAAGCCGGCGTCGAAGCGGCGGTTGAAGCCGATCTGGACCGGCACGTCACGGCCCTCGACCGCCCTCAGCACCTCCACCCCCTCGGCCATGGTGCGGGCCACCGGCTTCTCGCAGAAGACGGGCACGCCCGCCTCCACACAGGCGAGGATCAGCGCCGGGTGGGCGTCGGTCGCGGCGGCGACGACCACGCCGTCCACCCCGGCCGCGAGCAGGGCCTCGGGGGAGTCCGCGACCTCGGCGTCGAACCGTTCGGCGGCGGCCTTCGCGGCGTCCGTGAACGGGTCGGAGACGACGAGGGACTCGACGGCGCCGAGCCCGGAGAGGGTCTCGGCGTGGAAGGCGCCGATGCGGCCGAGGCCGAGGATTCCGATGCGCATGGGGGCGGTGCTCCTTGCTTGCGGGTTCGTACGAGCGGGGCGTGCGGGGAGGTCAGTCGAGGCCGCCGAGGACGTTCTGGTCCCAGTCGATCACGGAGCCGGTGACCACCCCGGAACGGTCGGAGAGCAGCAGGACCACGAAGTCGGCGATCTCGTCCGGTTGGCCGAGCCTGCCCATCGGCAGCCGCGCGGCGGCCTGCTCGCGCCAGTCGTCCCCGGCGCCGTGGAAGGCGCGCTGGGTGGCGTCCTCGCCCTCGGTGGCGGTCCAGCCGATGTTCAGGCCGTTGATCCGGATCCGGTCCCAGCGGTGGGCGTGCGCCGCGTTCCGGGTGAGGCCGGTCAGCCCCGCCTTCGCGGCGACGTACGGCGCGAGGAAGGGCTGCCCGCCGTGCGCGGAGGAGGTGATGACGTTGACGATTGTGCCGGGTGCCGCGCGCCGCACCATGTCGGCGACGGCGGCCTGCATGGCGAAGAACGGCGCCTTGAGGTTGATCGCGATGTGCTGGTCGAACAGTTCGGGCGTGGTGTCGAGCAGTGTCCCGCGCGAGGTCAGGCCGGCGGAGTTGACCAGGCAGTCGATCCGCCCGTACGCCTCCACCACCCGCGCGACACAGGCCCTGGCCTGCTCGGCGTCCGCCAGGTCGGCCCGTACGAACATCGCCTTGCCGCCCGCGGCGGCCAGCTCGGCCACCAGCGCCTCACCCGGCTCCGGGCGCCGCCCGCTCACGGCCACGACCGCCCCCTCGCGGACCGCGGCCCGCGCGACGGCCGCACCGACGCCCTGGCTGCCGCCGTTGACGAGGACGATCCTGTCGTCGAGAAGTCCCATGCCTGTGTCCGGGTCCTTTCAGCTCTCGCGCCGCTTGGCGCCGGCCCGCAGTTCGCCCCGCAGGGTCCGCGCGGTCCAGCCCTCGCGCAGGGCCCGGCGTACGACATCGGCCTGCGAGGGCGGGGCCAGGCCCTCGACCGGCGGGTCGCGGTCGAGGTTGGTGGGGAAGGGGTACCCCTCGGCGCTCGCCGCGATCACGTTCTCCAGCCACCGCTCGCCGGCGCCCTCGCCCTGCCGCTTGAGGAGTACCGGGTACACGGCGCCCGCCACGGACTCGCGGTCCACCGTCTCCATCGCCCGGCCGAACGCCGACGACACCTGGAGCAGGTTGGCCATGCGCCGGATGTCCGCCGAGTGGTTGGAGCCGGCGGCGTGGAACAGCGCCGGGTTGAAGAACACCGCGTCGCCCTTGGCGAGCGGCAGTTGCACGTGGTGCTCCTCGAAGTACGCCCGGAACTCCGGGAGCCGCCAGGCGAGATAGCCCGGCTCGTACTTCTGCGAGTGCGGCAGGTACAGCGTGGGCCCGGACTCGACGGGCATGTCGCAGTGCGCCACCGCGCCCTGGAGGGTGAGCACGGGGGAGAGGCGGTGCACGTGCGCCGGGTAGGCGGAGGCGGCCTCGTTCGAGAGGAACCCGAGGTGGTAGTCGCGGTGCACGGTCTGTGCCGCGCCGCCCGGGTTGACCACGTTGACCTGGGAGGTGACCTGGTAGCCGGGGCCGAGCCAGGCCGAGGAGACCAGCGCGATCACGTCGTTGGCGTAGTACTCGGCGAACGCCTCCGGGTCGTACAGGGCCGCCTTCTCCAGGGCGTTCCACACCCGGTCGTTGGCGCCCGGCCGGGCGAAGTGGTCGCCGGCGCCGGCGCCCGAGGCGCGCTGCTCGGCGATCAGGGCGTCGAACACGGCGGTGGTCCGGTCCACGACCGCAGGGTCGGCGAAGGCCCCGCGGATCACCACGATGCCGGGACCGTCCGCGAACGCGCGCACCAGCTCGGCCTGTACGGCACGGCGGTCGGCGAGGGCGAGCCGGTCGGTGTCGTACAGCAGCACGTTCCGCTCGACGCCACTGGCGTGCGGGTAGGCGGCGGCATCCGTCGGCTGCTCGACCAGTGCGCGGAAGGCGTCCAGGTCGCAGTCCCGCTCGGACAGCCAGGCGGTCGGCGAGGGCGTCCGCTGGTGGGTGGAGGCTGACATGGGGTCGTCCCTTCGGGTCACGGAGCGACGCGGCTGATGTCATTCTTGTCAGTACAAACCCTTCGAACAACCAGCAGCAAGCCATCAAAAACCCCTCAGGAGCGGATGTGGGCCACCCCTTCCCGATCCGGGAAATCGCACGTCAGGCCGGGTTGAGCGAGGCCACGGTGGACCGGGTCCTCAACGGCCGGGGCGGAGTGCGGGAGAGCACCGCGCGGGAGGTGCACCGGGCGATCGCCGACCTGGACCGGCAGCGCACCCAGGTCCGGCTGGTCGGCCGGACGTTCATGGTGGACATCGTGATGCAGTCGCCGGAGCGGTTCTCCACCGCCGTCCGGGCCGCCCTGGAGGCCGAACTGCCCTCCCTGCACCCGGCGGTGGTCCGCTCCCGCTTCCACTTCCGGGAGACGGGCCCGGCGGGGGAGCTGGTCGCGGTCCTCGACCGGATCGGCCGGCGCGGCTCCCAGGGCGTGCTGCTCAAGGCGCCCGACGTTCCCGAGGTCACCGCGGCCGTCGGCCGGCTCGTGGCGGCCGGGGTTCCCGTGGTGACCCTGGTGACGGATCTGCCGGCGAGCGCCCGGATCGGGCATGTCGGCAGCGACAACCGGGCGGCGGGCGCGACCGCCGCCTACCTCATGGGGCAGTGGCTGGGTGACCGGCCCGGCAATGTGCTCACCAGTCTCTCCAGCGGCTCCTTCCGTAACGAGGAGGAGCGCGAGATGGGTTTCCGCAGCGTCATGCGCGCCCGGTGCCCTGGGCGAGCCCTTGTCGAGATCGCGGAGGGGCAGGGGCTGGACGCCACGCAGTACGACCTGGTCCGGGCCGCTCTGGAACGGGATCCGGGGATCCGCGCGGTCTACTCGATCGGTGGTGGCAACATCGCGACACTGCGGGCCTTCGAGGACGCGGGGCGGGAGTGCGCCGTGTTCGTCGCGCACGATCTCGATCACGACAACACCCGGTTGCTGCGGGAGCACCGGTTGTCCGCCGTGCTCCACCATGATCTGCGGCACGATCTGCGGGAGGCCTGCCACCTGGTGATGCGGGCGCACGGTGCCCTGCCGCCGGCCGGGCCGACCCTCCCCTCCGCAGTCCAGGTGGTGACCCCCTACAACATGCCGCCCCCGACGGTGGCAGGGTGACGGCCGTGGGTTGGGCCGAAGGGTTTCTCGCCCCCGCCGCCCCTTCCCGTCCCGTCCCTGGGGGCTTCGCCCCCAGACCCCCTTCGCGCAGTTCCCCGCGCCCCCAGAGGGGCGCGGGGAACTGCGCGGGCGACCATCCACCCACCCGCACGTCGGGGTAAAAGGGGCAGCGCCCCTTGAGGACGGGAACGGGAAGGGGCGGCGGGGGCGAGGAAAAAACGTCAGGGCACCTCCGGCGTCACCCAGGCCCCGCTCTCCGCCGACCGCGCCATCGCGTCCAGCACCGCCGCACTGCGCACGGCGTCCGCGAGCCCCGCCCCGTACGGAACCCCCTCCGCGACGGAGCGCAGAAACCGGTACGCCTCGATCACCTTCAGATCGTCGTACCCCATGGCGTTCGCCGCCCCCGGCTGGAACGCCCCGAACTCCCCGTGCCCCGGCCCGACATGGACCGTGCTGACGGGCTGGTCCTGGTAGCCGGTGCCCCGGCTGACGCCCAGTTCGTTCATCCGGCGGAAGTCCCAGAACACCGCCCCCTCGGTACCGTGCACCTCGAAGCCGTAGTTGTTCTGCTCGCCGACCGACACCCGGCAAGCCTCCAGCACCCCACGCGCGCCGGACGCGAACCGCAGCAGACAGCTGACGTAGTCCTCGTTCTCCACCGGACCGAGTTCGCCGCCGGCCGCGCGGGAGTGACCGGCCGTGGCGCCCACGGGACGGGCCCGCTCGGGCAGGAAGACCGCCGTGTCCGCGGTCAGCGAGGCGATGTCACCGAGCAGGAAACGCGCCAGGTCGGCGCCGTGCGAGGCCAGGTCGCCGAGCACCCCGCTGCCCCCGCGCTCCCGCTCGTAGCGCCAGGTCAGCGCGCCCTCCGGGTGAGCCGCGTAGTCGCTGAAGAGCCGGATGCGGACATGGGTGACCGTGCCGATCCCGCCGGAGGCGATCAGCTCGCGGGCCGCCTCCACGGCGGGCGCGTTGCGGTAGTTGAAGCCGACCGCCCCCTGGACCCCGGCCTTAGCGACCGCGTCCGCGACCGCGCGGGCGTCGTCCGCGCCCAGGCCCACCGGCTTCTCGATCCAGATGTGCTTGCCGGCCTCGGCCATCGCGACACCGATCTCGCGGTGCAGGAAGTTCGGCGCGGTGATGCTGACGGCCCGCACCCGGGGATCGGCGGCCACCTCCCGCCAGTCGCGGGTCGTCGAGGCGAACCCGAACTGCGCGGCGGCCTCCTCGGCCCGGCCCGGCACCTCCTCGGCGACCGTGACCAGCTCCGGACGCAGGGCGAGCTGCGGATAGTGGTGCCGCACGCGTGCGTACGCCTGGGTGTGCACCCGCCCCATCCAGCCGAATCCGACGACGGCGACACCCAGTGCGTCCACCATGAAAGCCTCTTTCCGGCCCGGTCCGTGTCCTGTCCGCTCACCTTCTGCGGGGATCCGGCGTCATGTCAACCTTTTGACAGGACAATCAATGCGCCGGGAGCGACACCCGCAATACGGCGAACAAAATTGTTGACAATCTTGTTTGGCTAGATTTACGTTCGACAGGCACTCACTCAGGGAGGGCAACCATGCCGAACCAAGCCCGTCCGGGCACCGGGGAGCAGGCCAGACAGCTTGCGCTCGGGCAGCTGCGGGAGGCGATCCTGCGCGGCGAGATGGCGCCGGCGCAGCGGCTGGTGGAGAACGAACTCGCCGAGCAGTTCGGCGTGACCCGGGCCAGCATCCGGGCCGCGCTGATCGAGCTGGAGTCCCAGGGGCTCGTGGAGCGGATCCGCAACCGTGGTTCACGGGTGCGGGTGGTGACCGTGGAGGAAGCGGTCGCCATCACCGAGTGCCGCCTGGTCCTCGAAGGGCTCTGCGCGGCGAAGGCGGCGGCCGCCGTCACCGACGCACAGGTCACCGAACTCGAGGACCTGGGCACGGCGATGCGCAAGGCCGTGGCCGACGGCGAACCGCTCACCTACTCGGAGCTCAACCACGAACTCCACGCCAGGATCCGGGAGTTCTCCGGCCAGGCGACGGCCGTGGAACTCCTGGAACGGCTCAACGCCCAACTGGTGCGGCACCGCTTCCAGCTGGCGCTGCGACCGGGGCGTCCGCAGCAATCCCTGAACGAGCATCTGGCCATGATCGAGACGATCGCGGCCAGGGACCCGCAGGCGGTCGAGGCGGCCGTCCGTGCCCACCTCACCAGCGTGATCGAGGCGCTGCGCGACTGACACACGCACCGGGGCGGGCGTCACCTGTCACCAAGGAGATCTTCAGTCATGACGCATGCCAACGCGCCCGCCGCCGTCCCGCGTTCGACGCTCGTCGTCACCGCGCACGCGGGGGACTTCGTGTGGCGGGCGGGCGGCGCCATCGCCCTGGCCGCCTCGCGCGGGGAGAAGGTCACCATCGCGTGCCTGACCTTCGGCGAGCGCGGTGAGTCGGCCAAGGCCTGGCGCGAGGGGAAGAAGCTGGAGGAGATCAAGGCGATACGCCGGGCGGAGGCCGAGAAGGCCGCCGCCACCCTCGGCGCCGAGGTCCGCTTCTTCGACGCCGGCGACTACCCGCTGACCGCCACCCCCGAACTGACCGACCGGCTCGTCGAGGTCTACCGCGCCACCCAGCCCGACGTCGTGCTGACCCACCCCGTCGAGGACCCGTACAACGGCGACCACCCGGCCGCCAACCGCATGGCACTGGAGGCCCGTGTCCTCGCCCAGGCCATCGGCTATCCGGGCGAGGGCGAGATCATCGGCGCCCCGCCCGTGTTCTACTTCGAGCCGCACCAGCCCGAGATGAGCGGCTTCAGGCCGGAGGTCCTGCTCGACATCACCGAGGTGTGGGAGACCAAGCGCGAGGCCATGGAGTGCCTCGGCGCCCAGCGGCACCTGTGGGACTACTACACCGACCTGGCCGTCCGCCGCGGCGTCCAGCTCAAGCGCAACGCGGGCCCCAACCTGGGCCTGCCGCACCGGACCATGGCCGAGGCGTTCATGCGCCCGTACCCGCAGATCGCGAAGGAGCTGGCATGAGCGGCGTCGTCGTCACCGACCCCCCGAAGGCCGACGCCGAGGACGTCGAGGCGCTCGCCGGGTACGGCGTGGCCACGATCAGCGAGGCCATGGGCCGCACCGGGCTGCTCGGACCGGGGATACGGCCGGTCCAGCAGGGCGTACGGGTCGCGGGCACCGCGGTCACCGTGCTCTCCTGGCCCGGCGACAACCTGATGATCCACGCCGCCGTGGAGCAGTGCGGCGAGGGCGACATCCTGGTCGTCACCACCACCTCCCCGTCCACCGACGGCATGTTCGGCGAACTGTTCGCCACCGCGCTGCGACGGCGCGGTGTGCGCGGCCTGATCATCAACGCGGGCATCCGCGACACGCAGGAGCTGCGCGAGATGGGCTTCGCCGCCTGGTCCCGGGCGGTCTCCGCGCAGGGCACGGTGAAGGCCACCGGCGGCTCGGTGAACGTGCCGGTCGCCGTCGACGGGCAGGTGATCCGCCCCGGTGACGTGATCGTCGCCGACGACGACGGCGTGGTGGTCGTCCCCCGTGAGCAGGCGAGGCGGACGGCCGAGGCGTCCGAGGCGCGGGAGAGCAAGGAGGCCGCCTCCCGCGCGGCCTTCATCGAGGGCCAACTCGGCCTGGACCGATACGGGTTGCGCGAGAAGCTGAGGCAACTGGGCGTGACCTACCAGTCGTACGACGAGTACGCGGCCGGGGAGCGGCCGTGACCGGCTCCGACGGGGTGCGCTGCATGCTGATGCGCGGCGGCACCTCCAAGGGCGGCTACTTCCTGGCCGACGACCTGCCCGCCGATCCCGCCGAACGTGACGCCCTGCTGCTGCGGATCATGGGCAGCCCCGACCCGCGCCAGATCGACGGCCTGGGCGGCGCCCACCCGCTGACCAGCAAGGTCGCCGTGGTCTCCCGCTCGGCCGACCCGGACGCGGACGTCGACTACCTGTTCCTCCAGGTCGCCGTGGACACGCCCGAGGTCACCGACCGGCAGAACTGCGGCAACATCCTCGCCGGAGTGGGCCCGTTCGCCGTCGAGCGCGGGCTGGTGGCCGCCGGGGACGACGAGACGTCCGTACGCATCCGCATGCTCAACACCGGCGAACGCGCCGTCGCGACCTTCCCGACGCCGGGCGGGCGCGTCGACCACACCGGCACCGCCGGGATATCCGGGGTGCCGGGCACGGCCGCCCCGGTCGTCATCGAGTTCCCGCAGGGCGAGGGCCCGCTGCTGCCCACCGGCAACGCCCGCGACACGATCGCCGGTACCGAGGTGACCTGCGTCGACAACGGCATGCCGGTGGTGCTGATCCCGGCGGCGGCGCTGAAGGTCACCGGGTACGAGACGCCCAAGGATCTGGAAGAGGACGTGAGTCTCGCCGAGCGCCTCAAGGAGATCCGGCTGGCGGCCGGGCACCTGATGGGTCTCGGGGACGTCGAGGGTGCCACCGTGCCCAAGCTGACCCTGCTCGCCCCGCCCCGGCACGGCGGCGCGGTCACCACCCGCACCTTCATCCCGGTGCGCTGCCACACCTCCATCGGTGTCCTGGGCGCCGCGAGCGTGGCGGCCGGACTGCGCGTCCCGGGCGGGGTGGGGGAGGGAATCGCGCGACTCCCCGGGTCCGGCGACCGGGTACGCGTCGAACACCCCACCGGTTTCCTGGAGGTCGATGTCCACGTCGACCCCGGCTCCGCCGTGGTCCGCCGCACCGCCGTCGTACGCACCGCGCGCAAGATCTTCGACGGCACCGTCTTCCCCCGGTCCGCCGAGACGGCACCGATCCCCGCACAACGCCCTGGAGGCACCCATGACTCCGCCGCTCGGTGACATCGCCCATGTCGGCCACGCCCAGCTCTTCACGCCCGACCTGGACGCCAGCGTCGCCTTCTTCACCGACTACCTCGGCCTGACCGTCAACGGCCAGGACGGCGACACCGTCTACCTGCGCACCTACGACGACTACGAACACCACAGCCTGGTCCTCACCGCCCGCGAACGGCCCGGCCTCGGCCGGCTCGCGCTGCGCACCTCCAGCGAGGAGGCGCTGCAGCGCCGGGTGGCGGCCCTGGAAGCGGCGGGCCGGTCCGGGAAGTGGGTCGAGGACGAGCCCGGCATCGGCAGGCTCTACCTCACCGCCGACCCCGACGGCCACGAGCACGCCCTGTACTGGGAGAGCGAGCACTACCGGGCGCCCGACGAACTGCGGCCGGCGCTGAAGAACCAGCCGCAGGCCAGGCCCAACCGGGGCGTCGGCGTACGCCGCCTCGACCACGTCAACTTCCTCGCCGCCGACGTGCTCGCCAACGCCGAGTTCCAGGAACAGCTCCTCGGCGCCCGGCCCACCGAGCAGATCCGGCTCGACTCCGGGAAGATCGCCGCCCGTTGGCTGACCTTCACCGACAAGTCGTACGACGTCGTCTACACCGAGGACTGGACCGGTTCCTCCGGGCGGCTGCACCACATCGCCTTCGCGGCCGACACCCGTGAGGACATCCTGCGCGCCGCCGACCTCGCCATCGACACCGGCGTGTTCATCGAGACGGGCCCGCACAAGCACGCCATCCAGCAGACGTTCTTCCTCTACGTCTACGAGCCCGGCGGCAACCGCATCGAGCTGTGCAACCCGCTCACCCGCCTGGTGCTGGCGCCCGACTGGCCGCTGGTCACCTGGACCGAGGCGGAGCGGGCCAAGGGGCAGGCCTGGGGCCTGAAGACCATCGCGTCGTTCCACACCCACGGCACACCGCCGACCGCCTGACGAGGACCGCACACCGGGGGGTGGGTCGCGCACACATGTGTGCGCGACCCACCCCCCAAATTGTCGCTGTGATTGTCAACAAAAGTGTTGACACTGAGTGAGCGGGGTCCTTAGCGTCGCCCCATCACACGTCCCCTCCAGGGAAACTCCTCCTGGACGAGAGGAAAACAACGATGTCCTCCTCCTCCGCGCTGTCCGCCCGCGGCAGCAGACTGGCCCTGCTGGTCGTCGGCCTGTGCTGGCTCGCCGTCCTCTTCGACGGCCTGGACATGTTCATCTACGGCTCGGTGCTGCCCCACATGCTCGAGGAGAAGGCCCTCGGCATCACCTCGGCCCAGGCCGGTGACCTCGGCAGCTACGCCACCTTCGGCATGCTCGTCGGCGCGCTGGCCGCGGGGACGGTCGCCGACCGCATCGGCCGCAAGAAGCTGATGGTCTCCTGCGTCACGCTCTTCTCGCTGGCCTCCGGCCTCTGTGCGGTCTCCAACGGCGTCGCCGTCTTCGGCCTCGGCCGGACCCTCGCCGGCATCGGCCTCGGCGGCCTGCTCCCCACCGCGATCAGCATGGTCTCCGACTACGCCCCGCGCGCTCGCGCCGCCCTCACCATCGGCCTGCTGATGACCGCCCACCACGCCGGCGGCATCCTCTCCGCCTACGTGGCCCTGTGGATCGTCGAGCCACTCGGCTGGCGTGCCGCCTTCTGGGTCTGTGTGGTTCCGCTGCTCTTCGTCCCCGTGCTCGCCCGGTTCCTGCCCGAGTCGCTGAGCTTCCTGGTCGCCCGCGGCCGCACGGAGGAGGCCCGCGCGCTGGCCGGCCGCTACGACGTCGAGCTGCCCGCCGCCAAGGACCGGACCGCCGCCGGCGCCCCCTGGGCCAACCTGCTCAACCTGTTCCGCGGCGGCGAGTGGGTCCAGACCCTGCTGTACTGGCTGGCCTCCTTCGGCGGCCTGCTCCTCGTCTACGGCGTCGCCACCTGGCTGCCCACCCTGATGCGCAGCGAGGGCTACGAACTCGGCTCCGCGCTCACCTTCGTCGTGCTGTTCAACCTCGGCGGCATCGTGGGCATGCTGGTCGCAGGCCGGGCCTCCGACCGCTTCGGCGCCCCGCGCATCTCGGCGATCTGGTTCGCGCTGACCGCCGGCGGCGTCTTCCTGCTCAGCGTCCACATGCCGCTGACGCTGACCTTCGTGGTCGTCTTCCTCACCGGCGTGTTCCTCAACAGCGCCCAGACGATGATCTACGCGACCGTGTCCATCGGCTCCGCCCCCGCCAACCGGGCCACGGCGGTCGGCTGGACCTCCGGCATGGGCCGCTTCGGCGCGGTCTTCGGACCGTGGCTGGGCGGCCAGTTGCTCGCCGCGGACAAGGGCGACTGGGGCTTCACGGCCTTCGCCATGGCCGGCGCGGCGTCGATGGTCTTCATCGGCATCGCCGCGCTGCGGACCGCGCGGTCGGAGCGGCGGGACGGCGAGCCGCGGCAGCTGGTCGCCACCGGCTGATTCCGGCTCCCGTCGCGCAGTTCCCCGCATCCCCGGGGAACTGCGCGCGGCTGTTTCGGGGGCCGCTCGGTCGCGGCCCATCCGGTCCTCGTCCGACAGGTGCTCCACCGTCCTGCCCGTCTCCGTGAACGTCCGGGTCACCGGCCCCGAGGAGCACACCCACAGGATGCGCGGCGGGGTGTCGCCGACATTGCGGAACAGGTGCGGGACGGGGGAGGGGACGTACGTGGTGTCGTACCGCTCCAGCCTCGTCACCTCGCCGCCGACCCACACCTCCGCCTCACCGTCGAGGACCGTCACGTGCTCGTCGCGGGCGTGTCCCTCGCGTTTGAGCTGATCACCGGCGTGCTGGTCGGCGCACCGATCTTCCACTCCGACGACCCGGCCGGGCGCGAACACCGTCAGAACGCCCTGCTCGTCGCCCTCGACCCGGCCGCCTTCGGCGGCGGCACGGCGGACTTCACCGCGGACCGTGGACGACACCCCGGCCACGCTCAAGGGTCTGCCGGTCGCGGAGGGCACCGACGGCGTGTTCTGTCCCGGTGTCCCCCGAACGGCCGTGGCGGCCGAGCGGGAGACACCGGTGGTGCCGAAGGTGTGGCGCGAGCTGAACGAGAGCGCCGCACGGCTGGGCGTCACGCCCCCGCCGACGGGACGCCACTGACCGCGCACCACCTGACAAGACCGCGGGGCGGCCCCGGGGGAGGAGGGGCCGCCCCGCGGTGCGTGGCGGCTCAGCGCTCGGTGCGTACCCCGTCCAGGGCGACGGTCAGGACCCGGTCGCGCTGGGCGTCGTCGGCGAAGTTCGTCGCGGTGATCCCGGCGACCATCCGCAGCAGGTCGTCGAAGGCGATGTCGCCCCGCGCCCGTCCGGCCTGCTGCGCCCGCTCGAACAGCGGACCGCCCGCCGCGTACATCGACTCCCGGCACACCTGGAAGATCTCCGACTCGCCGTCCAGCGCCTCCCGGATGGCGCGCTTGGTGACCGTGTAGTCCACGAACCGGCGCAGCCACGCCGTCAGCGCCTCCCACGGCTCCCGACCGGCGACCTCCTCGGCGTACCGGCAGAGGTCGTTCACCTCGCCCGCGTAGACGCTCTCGAACAGGTTCCGGCGAGTCGGGAAGTTGCGGTAGAGGGTGCCGATGCCGACGCCCGCGCGGCGCGCCACGTCCTCCAGGGAGGCCTCCGAGCCGTGCTCGGCGAACGCCTCGCGGGCCGCGGCCAGCAGGGCGTCGTAGTTGCGGGCGGCGTCCTTGCGGTGCGGTCGCCGGGACGCCACGATCTCGCTGACGGGGAACGGCTGGGCGGTCACGGCTGCCTCCCGGACAGAACTCGGATTGAAACGGAGGGGTGCCTCCGCTACAGTGGAGGGGTACCTCCACTTTAGCAGTGCGGGGTGCGATCGCCGTGGACGCGTGCGGCCGCACGCGTCCACGGGCGCTTCGGCACCCCTACCCCCTTGCTCCCGTACCTCCGCGCACGACCTCCCTCACGGGCCCTGCGCCAGGCGCACCGCCCCCGTCCCGTGCCTACGTTCCGCGACCGCCTCCCGCGGCCGCCGGAGTGCCCGATGCCGCCCGCGTGCCGCACCGGCCCGCACCCGGCCGCCGCGGCACGCCGACCGCGGAACGACGGCCGCACCCTGTTCGGATTCGGAGAGGCTCTCCATGCCCCGCTCGTCCACCCGCCTCACCTTCGCGGTCCTCGCGACCGGTGCCGGCGTGTTCTCCATGCTGCAGTCGCTGATCGCGCCGGCCCTGCCGACCGTCCAGCACGCGCTGCACACCTCGCAGTCCACCGCGACCTGGGTGATGACCGCGTACCTGCTGTCCGCCTCGGTGTTCACCCCGGTCCTCGGCCGCGTCGGCGACCTGATCGGCCGCAAGCGGACCCTCGTCGGCGTCCTCGTCACCGTGGCGATCGGCTGTCTGCTCGCCGCCCTCGCGCCGACCATCGGCGTCCTCATCCTCGCCCGGGTCGTCCAGGGCGTCGGCGGCGCCCTGTTCCCGCTCTCCTTCGGCATCATCCGCGACGAGTTCCAGGCCTCCGAGGTGAGCGGCAGCATCAGCAACCTGTCCGCCGTGATCGCCGCCGGCGGTGGCGTCGGCATGGTGGCGGCGGGCCCGATCGTCACCGCACTCGACTACCGCTGGCTGTTCTGGATCCCCGTGGCCGTCGTCGCGGTGACCACCCTGATTGCCCTGCGCTACATACCCGAGTCCCCCAACCGCTCCGAAGGCAGCGTCAGTTGGACGGGCGCCGGGCTCCTCTCGGCCTGGCTGGTGGCCCTGCTGCTGCCGCTCAGCCAGGCCGGCAGCTGGGGCTGGGGCTCCGCCCGCGTCCTCGGACTCCTCGGCGCCGCCGTCGTCCTGTTCGCGCTGTGGCTGTACGCCGAGTCCCGCTCCCGCAGTCCGCTGATCGACCTGCGTGTCATGCGGCTGCCCGCCGTGTGGACCACCAACACGGCCGCACTGCTCTTCGGCGCCGGCATGTACGCCATCTGGTCCTTCCTCCCCGGTTTCGTGCAGACCCCGGACTCGGCGGGCTACGGCTTCGGCGCGAGCGTCACCGCCGCCGGGCTGCTGATGCTGCCCATGCTGGTCGCGATGTTCCTCTCCGGGGTGCTCAGCGGCCGGCTGGAGCCGGTCGTGGGCGCCAAGGCGCTCCTGACGGCCGGCGCCGCGCTCGGCTCGCTCGCCTGCGCCATCCTCGCCCTCTGGCACGGCCGGCAGTGGCAGATCGCCCTGGCCGCGGGCGTGTTCGGCCTCGGTATCGGACTGGCCTTCGCCGCCATGGCCAACCTCATCGTCGGCAGCGTCCCCGTCGACCAGACCGGCGCCGCGACCGGCATGAACGCCAACATCCGCACCATCGGCGGCTCCATCGGCGCCGCGATCACCAGCGTCCTGGTCACCGGCCGGCTCCAGCCCTCGGGCCTGCCGTACGAGTCCGGCTACACCCGGGGCTTCGCCCTGCTCGCCGTACTCTGCCTCGCGGCAGCGGGCGCGGCCCTCCTGGTCCCGGCCCGCCGCACCACCCGCCCGGCCTCCCCCTCCGCACAGCCGGCCATTCCGGGACCAAAGCCCGCGGCCTCCGCCGTACGCGGCTGACCCGCGTCCCGATGCGGTACTGTTGACCTGCGAGATCACGCGGTCCACCGCGCGAACCGCATCGGGACGTGGCGCAGCTTGGTAGCGCACTTGACTGGGGGTCAAGGGGTCGCAGGTTCAAATCCTGTCGTCCCGACAGTGCGATGTCCCAGGACATCGGAACGGCTCCGAACCCACTGGGTTCGGAGCCGTCGTCGTTGTGGGCCCGGTGGGTGGCCGCGCCCCGCGCTGCTTGCGCCGTCTTTCTCCCTGACGCAAGAAGAGCCGGCCGAACGGTCCGGCATGTCCGTCGACGTCATCCGTGCTGCTGGGCGACCCGTCGGCGGTCTCCTCGACGGACGGGAACGACGGGCCGCGCTTTGCGGCGGTGCGCCGCGCCGTCATCGAGCCGGACCGCACGATCGCCGCGTTCGACGGCGGCATGCCAGTGGAGGCACCGCGGTCTGCACCCAGTTCAAGCGGTGCCGGAGAAGACCGGCAGCCAGGGCCGCCCGCCTGCCCGCCGGAGATTTCCGGACCGTACCCCCACAACACCGGCCGGGGACGTCACCCTCCCCCGAAGGTGACGTCCCCGGCCGCTCCCCCGGCGCCGGAAATGGCTCTGGTGTGTGCGGTCGGTGCCGTCACCAGCACATGACCGCCGTCTCGCCCGGACCCCACGCGGAGTACAGGCGGACCCGGACGTAATAGCGGCGGCCCTTGACCAGCCGGGCCGTGACGGCCGCGTTGTGCGCGGTCCCCCCGTCGTCGTGGCCGGCGAGGAAGCGGGGCTCCCCGTCCCGCTCCTCGAACAGCACGACGACCCGGTCGGCCTCGCCGAAGGTGCCCACCGTGTAGTCGCGGGTCTCCGGCGGATCGACACGGAAGTCCGCCTGCTCACCGGGGCCCAGACCCAGCGGCACCGAACGGAACGGCACCAGCGGCGGCGGCAGCGGCGGATCGGCCGGCGGGTACCGGCGGAGCACGAACTCCTTGTCGGCGGGGGAGAGGGTGCCGGGCGGATGCACACCCCCGTGGTACTGCTCCGGCTCCAGGACCAGCCCCGGCGGCAACGCGTACTGCATGATCGACTGCGGGTCCCAGACGGAGCCGTTGGCCTCGTCCGGGCCGAGCCTGCGCAGGATGTTGTGGTACGTCCTGTCCCGGCTCCAGTGGTTCGGCGGACCCGCCAGCTCGGCGTACACGGCCTCGTCGTCCCAGTGGATACCGGCGTACGGGCTCTGGTGCTCGTGCAGCATTCCCAGCGCGTGCCCGATCTGGTGCAGGGCCGTGGCGCGTTCACCCGGTGCGGTCAGGTCCCAGCCGAAGTTCATGGTGCGCTCGTGCACGCCGACCCGGAGCGCGTCCCTGCCCACGGCCGACCAGGAGCCGTCACCGAGCTGGAACCCGATGCGCAGCTCCGCCTCGGTGCGGTCGCGGACCTCGGTGAACGTCAGGCCCGGCCCGAGCCCCCGCCACTCCTCGAAGCACTCGCGCACCACGTCCTGCTGCTCCTCGGCCCCGCCCCACGGAACCCACCGGGTCCGCCCGGTTCCGGGCACGGCGATCTCCGACCCCGCGGTGTCGTCGCCGAAGAAGCAGTAGTGCAGCACGGTGCCGTCGACCCACAGCCGCCGCCCGCCGATCAACGCGCCGAGCCGCTCGGCGGCCAGGCCCGGCGGATACGCGGGGGCCGGCTGCGGCGGCAGCGAGCAGTGGCGGACGGTCATGGATCACAGGCTGCCGTGCCGCCGCTCCGGGCGCCTGAGTCGGGGTCTGCTCAAGTCGCCCTGTATCAGGCTTGAGTATCCGTGCTCCTGTTCTTGTGATGACCTTGCGACGCGATGCCACCGGTCCGTACGAGAAGGACGCGACGACACTGCGAACGCCCTGGCCGTTCACCGGCCGGGAGGACGAACTCGACCTGGTACGGCGCTCGCTGACCGGCGCGGGGCGAGGCCTCGTGGTGACCGGACCGGCGGGACGGGGCAAGACCCGCCTCGTCACCGAGGCCGTACGGGGTACCGACTGCGCCCGTGTCACCGGGACGCCGGGGACCCGCCACCTGCCCTTCGCCGCCTTCGCCCCGCTGCTGCCCGAGCCCGCCACCCTGCACCTCGCACTGCGTCAACTGTCCGGTGTGCGCACGCTGTTCGTCGACGACGCCCATCTGCTCGACGACGCCTCCGCCGCCCTGGCCCACCAGCTCGCCGTACACGGACGCACCCGGTTGCTGATCGTCGTCACCGACGGCGAACCGGTGCCCGCCGCCGTGTCCCGGCTGTGGACCGGGGAACTGCTGCCCCGGCTCGCCCTGCCACCGCTGCCCCGGGAGGACACCGCGCGGCTGCTCGCGGCGGGCGCGGGCCCCACCCCTGAGCCACTCACCGCGAACCGGCTGCACCGGCTGTGCGACGGGGACCTGCGGCTGCTGCGCGACCTGTCGGACGCGGTGCGCGAACACGGCCGGCCCACCGAGGTCCCGGGCACCTGGGAAGGGCGGGGCCCGCTGCCCCTGACCCCGGCCGTACGCGAACGCACCGCCCACCTCCTGGACCGCGCCCGCCCCGAGGACCGCGAGACCCTCGACCGCCTCGCCTTCGCCGAACCCCTGCCGCTCGACGGCGACGGCCCCGACCTCACCGTCCTGGAACGCCTGGAGACCGCGGGCCTGGTCCACGTCGACGACCACGGCGGTATCCGCCTCGCCCACCCCCTGCACGGCCCGGTCCTGCGGGCCACCGCCGGCCGGCTGCGCGCCCGCCGCCTCGCCCGCACACCCGAGGACTGCGCCCCCGCCCTGGCCGCCGAGTCGGCGGAACTGACCCGGCGGATCGAACGGGCCGACGTGACGGCGGACTCGGCGCCCGTCGGGGACTGGCTCGTGGGCGAGGGGACACCGGTCCCCGCCGGGTACGCGGCCCTGCGCGCCCGGTACGCGCGGCTGCGCGGCGCACTGCGGGAGGCGGCCGCATGGGCACGCGAGGGCCTGCGCACCGCCCCCGCCGACCCGTCCTGCCGCACCGAACTCACCCTCGCGGAAGGGACCCCCGAGGCGTACGGCGACCCGTACGACGCCGTACGCCTCGGCACCCCCGCGCGTGCCGCCGGCCGGCTCACCGGCGTCTTCGCCGACCACGCCGACGCCCTCGCACGGGCCGACGGGCCCGCACTGGACCGGGTGGGCGAGGAGTTCGAGCGACGGGGCTTCCTGCTGTTCGCCGCGGAGGCGCACGCGCAGGCGGTCTCCGCCCACCGGGAACCGCACGCAGCCCGCACCGCGCGCACGCGTGCGGTCGCTCTCGCCCGCCGCTGCGAGGGTGCCCGCACGCCGGCGCTTGCGGGCCTTGCTTTCGGTGAACTCACCGCCCGTCAGCGGCAGATCGTCGCGCTGGCCGCGGAGGGGCTGAGCAATCGGCAGATCGCGGAACGCCTCACCCTTTCCGTTCGCACGGTCGGAAATCACCTGTACGGGGCGTACACCCGGCTGGGGGCCACCTTGCCCCGCCAGATCGCCTGACAGCTCGGGGGACCTGTTTCGTCGGCGGCTGCGGGTGGGTCGTGGCTGGTCGCGCAGTTCCCCGCGCCCCTTGAGGTGGGTCAGCTGCACCCCCCTCATAGGGGCGCGGGGAACTGCGCGAGCAACCACCGACCACCCGCAGCCTCCCACGGAGGGATCATGCCGCCCCGAACGCGGTGAAGGCCCACCCCGTCGCCCTATGCACCGCATCGGCCGGAAGCCCGGCACGCGCATCGCGCAAGGCCTCCGCCAAGGAGAGCCCCGTACCAAGGGCTTCATGGAGGGCCACCATGAGGGGGACGACCGCCGCATCGTTGACAGGGGCGCTGCACGCCACCACCCCCGCCGTACCCAGCGGCAGCAACGCCGTCACCAGGCCGAGGAGTTCGTCCGCGCCCACCGTGGCGAACCGCGCGGTGTCGCAGCAGGACAGGATGATGCGGTACGGGCTGCGGTCCAGCCGCTCGAAGTCGTGGACGATCAGCGGCCCGTCGGCCATCCGCAGGGAGGAGAACAGCGGGCCGTCCGCGCGGAACGCGCCGTGCGCGGCGATGTGCGCCAGCCCTGCCCCGTCCAGCTCCCGCAGCACGCGCGGCACCGTCGCGTCGTCGTCCTCCAGGACGGTCGCGCCGCCGTAGCGGCCGGCCAGCTCGGGCACCTCCGCGCCGCCCGTCGCGAGCCCCGGACCGCGCACCAGCACCTGGCGGCCCCCGGGCGGCGGCGCCGTCTCCTTCGCGCGCAGCCAGCTGCTCGCCGACGGCGACACGCTCAGCACCCGCTCCCGCAGCGAGGGCAGCAGCGCCCACGGCACCCGGTGCAGCCGCCCCGGCGGCACGATCACCACCGGGCCGTCACCGAGGTGCGCCGCGGCCGGACCCAGCAGCAGCTCCTCCAGCCGGCGGCCCGCGGCCTCCACCACCGGCAGCCGCGCCTGCGCCCCCGGGTGGGCCAGCCGCCGCAGCCCCGCCTGTACGTGCTCGGCCTCGGTCTCCGCCGCCGCCAGCAGCCCCGCCTCGAACCGCCGTACCCTGCCCTGCCCGCACAGCAGCACCTGCACCCGCCCGTCGAGCACGGCGAGTTCCACGAGCTGTCCGTCGTCGTTGTCGCCCAGCCGCGCGAGCAGCCGGCCGACGTCGAAGCGGTCACCGCCGTCGGGGACCTCACCGCGCATGTGCAGCGTCCGGGAGCGGATCTCCCGTTCGAGGCGCCGCTGTTCGCGCTCCAGCGCCGGCACGGGCTTGCCCTCCATGCGGGCCTCCTCCGCGCGGGCGGCGATCTCCCGGTAGGCGGTCATGCCGCTGAGCAGCGCCGGATCGGCCGGCGGCCGGGTGGGCGGCGTGGACAGCGCGGTGGCCCGCCAGCGTTCGCTCCACACCAGCAGCCGCCGCGGCCCGCCCGAGACCAGACTGGCCTGCTGGGCGAGGGCGGCCAGCTCCGCGCCCTGCGCGGTGGCGCGGGCCCGCAGCTCCGAGGCGCCCAGCGTCATCCGGTGGTCGTCGAGCACGTCGAGACCGCGCCGGCAGGCCTCCAGTACGCCCCGCGCGGAACCGGCGGCCTGCGCGCGCAGCGCCTGCGCCGCCCAGCCCGTCATCCGCGCGAGCGGCGGCCCGCCGCGTCTGCTCCGCGCGGCGACCGCCAGATGCCGCTCCGCGTCCGCCGTCCAGCCCAGGTCCAGCGCGATCCGGCCCGCGAGCAGCGACGCCTCAGGGGCGGCCGGGGCGCCGAGCGCGGCCAGCCGCTCCGCCACCGCCGCCGCGTCCGCGACCAGCCGGCCCGAACCGCGCCCGGCCGCGTGCCGGGCCCCGATCAGCACCAGCCGCGCGTGCGTCTCCCACCAGGTGCGCCGCTGCCCCGCGAACAGCCGCACCGCGAGCGCCGCGCGGGCGATCGCCGTCTGTGGCTCGCCGGCCAGCCGGGCCGCCCGCGCGGCGGCCAGCAGCAGCTCCGCCTTGCGCGTGGACTGCCCGCCGATCCCGTCCAGCGCCCGGAGCGCCGCGTCCGCCTCGGCCAGCGCCTCCGCGGCGAGACCGGCCGCCATCAGCACCTCGCAGCGCCGGATGTCCAGCATGAACGTCGGCGTGCCGAGCTTGGCGTACCGCTCCTCCGCCTCGTCGAGCAGCCGCAGCGCCGCCGGGACGTCGCCCGCGCGGAACGCGGCCAGCCCCCGGCTCTCCACCGCGTCCGCCTTGTCGTGCTCCTGGCCTGTGGTGTCCCACAGCGCCTCGGCCGCCGTGAAGTCGGCGTTCGCCCGCTCCACCGAACCCAGCGCCAGATGCACCGTCGCCCGCAGCGTCAGCGCCCGCGCCGTCCAGATCACGTCCTCGGCCTGCCGCAGTACGGGAATGGCCCGCCGTACGTCCTCCAAGGCCTCCTTGTGATGGCCCAGCACCCACCACGAGTACGCCCGGCGGAACAGCACCCGCGCGCGGGTGTGTCCGGTGCCGCGCTCGACGCCCCGCCGCAGCGCGTCCATGCCCTGCCGGGTGCGCCCCGCGTGCACCAGTGCGACCCCCAGCGTGGCGAGGACGTCCGCCTCCCGCTCGGCCGAGTCCGCGCGGGCCGCCCAGGACCGGGCCCGACGCAGATGGGTCAGGGCCAGCCGCATGTCGCCGAAGTCCCGCTGCCAGATGCCGATCACCTGATGGGCGACGGAGGCGTGCAGGGGCGGTGGACGGCCGCCCAGCACCTCTTCCGCCCTCGCCAGCGCCTCACCCGGGGCGGCGAACACCATCGGCAGCAGTTCCAGCACCGTGTCGCTTCCCGCTGTCACCCCACGATGGTAGTGGTCCGTCATCACGCCTCACAGGTGTGACGTTGTATCAAACGTCCGCCCGGGGGCTCTTCATCACGACAGCTCCGCGGCACCGGCCGCCGTCGCACCAGTGGAGGACACGCCATGGCACCACAGCGATTCCGCGAGCAGTTCGCACAGATCCAGCGCTCGATGCCCGGCGTCCCCCTGGCGATGGGACCGGACGACGCGGGCGAGTTCCTCTACGAGAAGGGCGTCGTCCTCGCCCGCGACGGAGAAGAGGCCCGCGTCGTCGAGGACACCGTGCGACAGCACTTCACCACCTTCGCCGGGCTCGCCCCGGACCATGTGCGCCGGGCGAGCCCGGAGACCAACCGCTCCGGCATCACCCGTATCCAGGTCGCCGACCCGGGCCAGGGAGACGGCAGCGGCGACCCGGCGGTCGCGGGAGCGCTGCGCGCTCTGTCGGCGGCCGAGGGCCGCGCCGGGCGCCGGCTGATCAGCCGCAACCACGTGGTGTCGATCGCGGTCAACGCCTGCCCCGGCGACGAGCCCGTGCCGGTGGCGCCCGGCGGGCAGCCCAACCCGGCCGCCGCCGAGACCGCCCATGACCCGGACACCGCCGTCGGCGTGCTCGTCATCGACACCGGCCTCATGCACGACCACCGCTCCTACCCGCTGCTCGCCCACACCCGGGGCGACGCCCAGGTCGAGGAGTGCGACGGCGACGGGATCCTCCGGCAGTACTGCGGGCACGGCACGTTCATCGCCGGACTCGTCGCCGCCGTCGCCCCCAACACCGACATCACCGTCCGCGGCACGCTGAACGACGCCGGCGCGATCCTGGAGTCCGAGTTCGGCGAGAAGCTCTTCGAGGCCGTCGACCAGGACGGCTGGCCCGACGTCATCAGCCTCTCCGCCGGCACCTCCAACGGCCGTACCGACGGGCTCCTCGGCGTCGACGCCTTCATGCGGGAACTGCGCGAGCGGCCCACCCTGCTGGTCGCCGCCGCCGGCAACAACGGCAGCGCCACGCCCTTCTGGCCCGCCGCCTACGCCGATCTGCCCGGCTACGAGAACACCGTGCTGTCCGTCGGCGCGCTGCGCGGGGACGGCGAGTTCGGCGCCTGCTTCAGCAACCACGGCGGCTGGGTGAAGGCCTACGCGCCCGGTGAGCGTCTCGTCAGCGCCCTCACCGGCTTCACCACGCCCGTCCCGTACGTGTACCAGCACTCCACCTACGACGCCTGCCGCTACGGCTTCACGTACGCCTGCACGTGTCACCACCCGCGCCACACCGGCGTACTGAGCGAGGACGAGGGCTCCGGCAAGCCGGACCAGGTGATGTTCGAGGGGCTCGCCCAGTGGAGCGGGACCTCGTTCGCCACCCCCGTCGTTGTTGGTATGGTCGCCGCCCACATGACCGCGCAGGCGGAGACCGACGCGCGCAAGGCCCGCCGGCAACTGCTCGACGCCAACACCGAGTACGCCCAAGTGCGCGGGGCGCACGTCCCGGCGCTCCTTCCGCCCACCTGGCGCCCCGAGCGGGTCTCACCACCCTCGGCCCGGGCATGAGGAGCGGAGTTCTCCCTTCCACGGCGTACGATGACGTGCCGTACACGAGGGGTGGGACCGTGGAGCGTACTGAAGTCGGCGCGTTGGTCCGGTCCGCTGTCGACGGCGACGCGGCGGCCTGGAAGGCGATCGTGGAAGGGCTGGGCCCACTGGTGTGGTCCGTGGTGCGTGCGCACCGGCTCTCCGACGCCGACGCGCACGAGGTCTACCAGACCGTGTGGTTCCGTTTCGCCCAGCATCTGGGGCGGATCCGGGAACCCGACAAGACGGGCTCCTGGCTGGCCAGTACCGCGCGGCACGAGTGCCTGAAGGTGCACAGGAACGCGCGCCGGCTGATGCTGACGGACGATCCGCAGCTGCTGGACCGGGTCAGCGAGGACGGTGCGCCGGAGCAGTCGCTGCTGGAGTCGGAGGAGGCGGCGGCGCAGAGCGAACGCGTGCGGCGGCTGTGGCAGGAGTTCGAGGAACTGGGCGAGCGGTGCAGGCAGTTGCTGCGCGTGCTGATCGCCTCGCCGCCGCCCAGTTATCAGGAGGTGTCCGCCGCGCTCGACATCGCGGTGGGCAGCATCGGGCCGCTGCGCCAGCGCTGTCTGCGCCGGCTGCGGGCCCGGCTCGAGGCACGGGGGGCGACGTGAACGACGACATGAACGACGACTTCGACAGCGGGCTGCTGGAGGAGGAACTCCGACAGGCGGCAGCCGTCCTGGACCCGCTGCCCCCTGCCCTGCTGCAGATCGCCGTCGACGCCTACGCGCTGCACGACCTCGACGCCCGCGTGGCCGAGCTGACCTTCGACTCGCTGGTCGACGCCATCCCGGTCAGGGGCGCGACGGACGTGCCGCGCATGCTCACCTTCACCGCCGGTGAGGTGACGCTGGACGTCGAGGTGACCGCGGAGGGCCTGATGGGCCAGGTGCTGCCGCCCCGGCCGGCCCGCGTCGAGGTGCTCGGCGGCCCGCAGCCCACCACCCCGCTCACCGCCGACGACCTGGGCCGCTTCACCACCGCCACCCCACCCTCCGGCCCCTTCGCCCTACGCCTGCACACCGACGACGACGTGGTCGTCACGGAGTGGCTCCGGGCCTGACCCCTTTGGGCGGGGAGCCGAGGGGGCGGCCGCGCCTCCCCGACTCCCCGCCCTTCGAGGTCGCTGCGCGGCGGACCGGCAGCGGCTGCTGTGCCGGGCCCGGTTCTTCGCCCCCGCCGCCCCGTCCCAGGGGCGGCTGCCCCCGGACCCCCGCTCCTCAAACGCCGGAGGGGCTGGTACGCGCCGGAGGCAGTGATGCGCCTGAGTCAGTGGGAGACCGTGTCGATCAGGGTGGCGAGTGCCGAGGCGAGCCCGCGCAGGCCCGGCCCCGCGGGGCCGCCCGGTTCGGTCATGTAGGTGTCCCGGCGGATCTCCACCATCAGGGCGGACACCTCCGCCCGCTCGCCGTAGAACTCCAGCGGTACGTACGTCCCGGCGAACGGGCTGTCCAGCCCCGTCTCCCCGCACGGCGCGAACGCCTCGCGGGCCGCGGCGAGCAGCCCGGGCGGGGTGTGGAAGGAGTCGGTGCCCAGGCAGACCTCAGGCCGTGGCCCGTCGCCGTGCAGCTCGTAGGGCAGCGGCGCGCTCGGATACGAGTGCACGTCGATGATCACGGCCCGCCCGGTCGCCGCGAGCCGGTCGGCGACGGCCTCCGTCATCGCCCGCGCGTACGGACGGAAGTACCGCTCGATCAGCGGCTCGGCGTCGAAGTCCTCGGGCCGCAGCACGTCCTTGTGCGTGGTCCGCGTGTAGACCGCGCCCATGCCGACGGCCAGCATCTCCTCCCGCTCGTCCGGGAACCGCTCGGGGTCGACGACCAGCCGCGAGAGCCGGTTCACGAACCGCCACGGCGTGACCCCGGCCGCCAGCGCCGCGGCCTCGGCGATCGACGCGGTGTGCGAGTCGGTGATGTGATCGAGCTCCCGCTCCAGCCCGGCATCGTCCAGCACGATCCCGGATCGCACATCCCCCGGTATCTCCCGCGAGGAATGCGGCACGTGCAGGATCACGGGGGAGCCCGGATCACCTGAAAGGAACGCGAAGGACGACGACACATCGGTCATGCAGCTGCTCCAAAGGCATTGTCAGTGGTTCACGACATGATCAACCGTGCCATACGGCACTGACAACGCCCACCGCCGAAGGACCGGGGACCACCACGCCGATCGGCAACGGGCAGGCGACCGACCACCGTTCCTGCGCGCCCTGTACCGGGACGCCTACTGCCCCGACCACGTGGTGGACCGCGGCCGGGCCGTCCTGCCCGCCCTCTGCGAGCGCGTCGAGACGGGCCGCCCCGCCGACCTCACCGCGCTCCGTGCCCTGACCCACGCCGCCACCGAGGAGTTCGACGACCTGCAGGCCGTCCTCGAGGAGGCGGGCAGCGAGATCTAGACGGTGGCCCGGGACGAGATAGGCGGGGAGTTCTGGTTCGTCGCCCGGGCGTACGGCTTCGCCGACGCGGACGCCGAGGAGTTGATCGCCACCCGCGACTGGTGAGCCGCCACGCGGCGGAGACGGCTCCGCCCCGGCCGGGCGCATGGCCGGCCGGGGCGGAGCACCGAAAAACCGCTCGCGTCAGCTCAGGGACGCCAGCGCCTCGTTCCACGTGGTGGACGGACGCATGACCTCGGCCGCCTTGGCCGGGTCGGGCTGGTAGTAGCCGCCGATCTCGGCCGGCTTGCCCTGCACGGCGATCAGCTCCTCGACGATCTTCGCCTCGTTGGCGGCGAGCGTCTCGGCGAGCGGCGCGAACGCCTTCGCCAGGTCCGCGTCGTCGCTCTGCGCCGCCAGCTCCTGCGCCCAGTACAGGGACAGGAAGAAGTGGCTGCCGCGGTTGTCGATGCCGCCGACGCGACGGGTCGGGGACTTGTCCTCGTTGAGGAAGGTCGCCGTGGCGCGGTCGAGGGTGTCGGCGAGGACCTTGGCGCGGCTGTTGCCCGTGGCCGCGGCGTACTGCTCCAGGGACGGCACCAGCGCGAAGAACTCACCGAGCGAGTCCCAGCGCAGGTAGTTCTCCTTGACGAGCTGCTGCACGTGCTTCGGCGCGGAGCCGCCGGCACCCGTCTCGAACAGGCCGCCGCCCGCCATCAGCGGGACGACCGACAGCATCTTGGCGCTGGTGCCCAGCTCCAGGATCGGGAACAGGTCGGTGAGGTAGTCACGCAGCACGTTGCCGGTCACCGAGATGGTGTTCTCGCCGCGGCGGATGCGCTCCACCGACAGCTTGGTCGCCTCGACCGGGGACAGGACGCGGATGTCCAGGCCCTCGGTGTCGTGCTCCGGCAGGTACTGCTCGACCTTGGCGATCAGGTTGGCGTCGTGGGCGCGGGTGGCGTCCAGCCAGAACACCGCCGGGTCGCCGGTGGCGCGGGCGCGGGTGACGGCCAGCTTCACCCAGTCGCGGATCGGCGCGTCCTTGGTCTGGCAGGCGCGGAAGATGTCACCGGCGGAGACCGTCTGCTCGAGGACCGCGTCGCCGTTGCCGTCGACCAGCCGGACCGTACCCGTGGTGGGGATCTCGAAGGTCTTGTCGTGGCTGCCGTACTCCTCGGCCTTCTGCGCCATCAGACCGACGTTCGGCACCGAGCCCATGGTGGACGGGTCGTACGCGCCGTTGGCACGGCAGTCCTCGATCACGGCCTGGTAGACGCCGGCGTAGCTGGAGTCCGGCAGCACCGCGAGGGTGTCGGCCTCCTGGCCGTCGGGGCCCCACATGTGGCCGGAGGTGCGGATCATGGCCGGCATGGAGGCGTCGACGATGACGTCCGAGGGGACGTGCAGGTTGGTGATGCCCTTGTCGGAGTCGACCATCGCCAGCTCCGGGCCCTCGGCGAGCTCGGCGTCGAAGGACGCCTTGATCTCGGCGCCCTCGGGCAGGGACTCCAGGCCCTTGTAGATGCCGCCCAGGCCGTCGTTCGGGGTGAGGCCGGCCGCGGCGAGCTGCTCGCCGTACTGCGCGAACGTCTTCGGGAAGAAGGCGCGCACCACGTGGCCGAAGACGATCGGGTCGGAGACCTTCATCATCGTGGCCTTGAGGTGCACGGAGAACAGCACGCCCTCCTGCTTGGCGCGGGCGACCTGCGCGGTCAGGAACTCGCGCAGCGCGGCGACGCGCATCACGGAGGCGTCGACGACCTCGTCCTTCTTCACCGGCACGGACTCGCGCAGCACGGTGGTGGTGCCGTCGTCGCCGACCAGCTCGATGCGCAGCGCGCCGTCCTCGGCGATGACGACCGACTTCTCGGTGGAGCGGAAGTCGTTCTCGCCCATGGTCGCGACGTTGGTCTTGGACTCGGCGGTCCAGGCGCCCATGCGGTGCGGGTGGGTCTTGGCGTAGTTCTTCACCGAGGCGGGGGCGCGGCGGTCGGAGTTGCCCTCACGCAGCACCGGGTTGACGGCCGAACCCTTGACCTTGTCGTAGCGGGCGCGGATGTCGCGCTCCTCGTCGGTCTTCGGGTCGTCCGGGTAGGCCGGCAGCGCGTAGCCCTGGCCCTGCAGCTCGGCGATCGCGGCCTTGAGCTGCGGGATCGACGCCGAGATGTTCGGCAGCTTGATGATGTTGGCCGCCGGCGTCTTGGCCAGCTCACCGAGCTCCGAGAGGGCGTCCGGGATGCGCTGGTCCTCGGCCAGGTACTCCGGGAACAGGGCGATGATGCGCCCGGCCAGCGAGATGTCACGCGTCTCCACGGCGACACCCGCCTGCGAGGCGTACGCCTGGACCACCGGCAGGAAGGAATACGTCGCCAGGGCCGGGGCCTCGTCAGTGTGCGTATAGATGATGGTCGAGTCAGTCACCGGGTGCTCCGCTCCACGTCTGCAACATTGCTCGACATCAAGATATCTCGTGATCGACCGGGGCTCGACAGGGGTCCGCGCCGAGTTCCGGCCGACCTCCCGCCACGATCCTCGTCGGCGCGGCGGGAGATCGCCCGGCCGGTGTGCTCAGATCGGCCGGGTGGCGGTCATGTCGTCCGGTGCGGCGTCCGCGTCGCGCTGCTGGGGGAAGACCACGGAACCCTGCTGGAGCGCCACCGTCCGCGCCGGCGACGGGATGCGGATGCCCTCCTCGCGGTAGCGGCGGTGCAGGCGCTTGATGAACTCGTGCTTGATCCGGTACTGGTCGCTGAACTCGCCGACGCCCAGGATGACGGTGAAGCCGATCCGGGAGTCCCCGAAGGTGTGGAACCGCACCGCCGGCTCGTGCTCCGGCACGGCGCCGGTGATCTCCGTCATCACCTCGGCGACGACGTCCGTCGTGACCCGCTCCACCTGCTCCAGGTCACTGTCGTACGACACCCCGACCTGCACCAGGATGGTCAGCTGCTGCTCGGGACGCATGAAGTTGGTCATGTTCGTCTTGGCGAGCTGCCCGTTCGGGATGACCACCAGGTTGTTGGAGAGTTCACGGACGGTCGTCTGCCGCCAGTTGATGTCCTCCACATAGCCCTCCTCGCCGCTGCTCAGCCGGATGTAGTCACCCGGCTGCACGGTCTTGGAGGCGAGGATGTGGATGCCCGCGAACAGGTTGGCGAGCGTGTCCTGCAGCGCCAGCGCGACCGCCAGACCGCCGACGCCGAGGGCGGTGAGCAGCGGGGCGATCGAGATGCCCAGCGTCTGCAGCCCCACCAGGAAACCGATCGCCAGGACCAGGATCCGGGTGATGTTCATGAAGATGGTCGCCGACCCGGCGACCCCGGAGCGGGACTGGGTGACCGAGCGCACCAGCCCCGCCACCACCCGGGCCGCCGAGATGGTCGCGGCGAAGATGACCATCAGCGTCAGCGTCTGGTTGACGTTGTGCTGCACGGTCCGGGTCAGCGGCAGCGCCGCCGCCGCGGAGGCCGCACCGCCCGCGATCGCCGCCCACGGCACGATCATGCGCAGCGCGTCCACGAGGACGTCGTCCCCGCGCCAGCGGGTACGGTCCGCGTGCCGGCCCAGCCAGCGCAGCAGCATCCGCAGCAGGAAGGCGGCCAGCAGGCCGGCCGCGAGGGCGATGCCGGCGTACAGCAGGTCGTGCCCGGTGAGCGCGCGGGTCACCGCTCACCTCCGGCGAACGCCCTGGCCGACGGCTGTATGTGAAGTCGTGTCACGTGTCGTCACCTGCTCGATTTCTACGGGATGTACGTCGCGCCGACCGTCCCTGACCGGCGGTCGGCGCGACCGCTCATCCTGCCGTATCCCGCAGGGCAGTTCGTACCGGCCCCGGCCTCACCCCGCTGGTCAGATCACCTTCAGCCGCACCAGCACGCCCAGGGTCAACGCCCCCGGCAGCAGCGGCAGCCACACCGTGATGACCCGGAAGGCCAGCACCACCGCCGTGGCCGGCGCGGCGGCCCCGCCCACCGCCACCAGCGCCACGACCAGCGCCGCCTCCACCGAGCCGATCCCGCCGGGAGTCGGCACCAGCGCCACCGCGACCGTCGCCGCCAGATACGCCACCGCCATGTGCGCCGGCGGCACCGACAGGCCGAACGCCAGGCCCACCAGCACCAGCACGGTCGCCTGCAGTGCGGGGAAGGCCAGCGCCCCGCCCCACAGCGCCAGCGCCCGGGAGGGCAGGGCGTGCACCGACCGCGCCTCGCCCAGCGCCGTCCGCAGGAACGCGCCCACCGCCCGCCGCAGCCGTCGTACGGCCACGAGCGCGCCCGCCGCGACGGCCAGCACCGCGCCGACCGCGAGCAGCAGCGGGCCGAACGCCCCCTCGGGCAGCAGGGAACCGAACCGCAGCGCGCCGGGGAACGCCACGAGCAGGGCCGCCAGCAGCCCCACCCGGCCGACGGACTCCGCCAGCAGATACAGCGCCAGCGCGGCCGAGGAGCGGGCCGGCGGCAGCCCGCACACCGTCATGAACCGCAGATTGACCGCACTCGCCCCCAGCCCCGTCGGCAGCAGATGATTCGCCGCGCCCGCCGCGAACTGCGTGGCCAACAACCGCCTCCGGGGCAGCCGTTCGAGCACCGCGCCCTGCCGGGTGCACGCGGCCGCCACCCAGGTCAGACAGGTCACGCCCGCCGCGGCCAGCAGCCAGGGCCACCGGGCGGTCGCCAGCTGGGCGAACCCCTCGGCCAGCACCGACCGGTGCCGCACCGCGACCACGGTCACGAGCAGCAGCGGCAGCACACACAGGACCCGGCGGATCGTCCCCGTCACGGCCACCGAGGATGTCCGCCGGGCACCAACGGCGGGTTGCGGCGGCCCGGACGCCCGCTGACGGCCGGGCAGCGGGACCGGGCCGCCCTTGACCTCAATCATGCTTGAGGTCCTACCTTCGTCCGCATGAGCATGGAGACCACAGCGTGGACACAGCTGCGCAGCGTCATGACCGCCGAGGACGAGCACCGCCCCCTCAGCAGGGCGACGCTGCGCCGCATCGGCGCCTTCGCCCGCCCGCACCGCCGCCGTCTGATCCTGTTCGTGCTCCTCGGCACGGCGACCGCGGCGCTCGCCGTCGCCACCCCCGTACTCGCCGGGCGCGTCATGGACACCATCGTCTCCGCGGGCGACGAGGCCACGGTGGTCCGGCTGGCCCTGCTCATCGCGCTGATCGCGGTCGTGGAGGCGGCCCTCGGCGTACTCGGCCGCAGACTGTCGGCGGCCCTCGGCGAGGAACTCATCCTCGACCTGCGGACAGCGGTCTTCGACCACGTACAGCGGATGCCGGTCGCGTTCTTCACACGTACGCGTACGGGAGCGCTCGTCTCCCGTCTCAACAACGACGTCATCGGCGCCCAGCGCGCCTTCAGCAACACCCTGTCGACCGTGGTCGGCAACCTGGTCACCCTGGTCCTCGCCCTCGCCGTGATGCTCACCCTGTCCTGGCAGATCACCCTGCTCGCGCTGGTCCTGCTGCCGGTGTTCGTGATCCCGGCCCGCCGCATGGGCCGCCGTATGGCCGGGATGCAGCGCGAGGCCGCCGCCCTGAACGCGGCCATGGGAACCCGGATGACCGAGCGGTTCTCCGCGCCCGGCGCCACCCTGGTCAAGCTGTTCGGACGCCCCGAGGAGGAGTCCGCCGAGTTCGCGGTCCGCGCCCGCCGGGTGCGGGACATCGGGGTGCGTACGGCCACGGCGCAGACGGTGTTCATCACCGCGCTGACCCTCGTCTCCGCCCTCGCCCTCGCCCTGGTCTACGGCCTCGGCGGCCGGCTCGCCCTCGGCGGCACCCTGGAGCCGGGCGCCGTCGTGGCGCTGGCGCTGCTGCTGACCCGGTTGTACGCGCCGCTCACCTCGCTCGCCGGGGCACGGGTGGAGGTGATGAGCGCGCTGGTCAGCTTCGAGCGGGTCTTCGAGATCCTGGACCTCGAACCGCTGATCCGGGAGAGGCCGGACGCGCGCGAGGTGCCCGAGGGCCCGGTCGCCGTCGAGTTCGACGACGTCCGCTTCGGCTACCCGTCCGCCGACAAGGTCTCCCTGGCCTCCCTGGAGGAGGTCGCCACCCTCGACCAGCGCGGCGGTGACGTGGTCCTGCACGGCATCTCCTTCCGCGCCGAACCCGGGCAGACCGTCGCCCTCGTCGGCTCCTCCGGCGCGGGCAAGTCGACCGTCGCCCAGCTCCTGCCACGGCTGTACGACGTCGACTCCGGCGCCGTACGCGTGGGCGGCGTCGACGTCCGCGACCTGACCGCCGCCTCCCTGCGCGCCACTCTCGGGATGGTTACCCAGGACGGTCATCTCTTCCACGACACGGTGCGCGCCAACCTGCTCCTGGCCCGGCCGGACGCCGGCGAGCCCGACCTGTGGGACGCCCTGCGCCGGGCCCGCCTCGACGCCCTCGTACGGTCCCTGCCCGACGGCCTGGACACGGTGGTCGGCGAACGCGGCTACCGGCTCTCCGGCGGCGAGCGCCAGCGCATGACCATCGCCCGGCTGCTGCTGGCCCGCCAGCGCGTCGTCATCCTCGACGAGGCCACCGCCCACCTGGACAACACCTCCGAGGCGGCCGTGCAGGAGGCGCTCACGGAGGCGCTGGAGGGCAGGACGGCGGTGGTGATCGCCCACCGGCTGTCCACCGTCCGCGCCGCCGACCTCATCCTGGTCGTCGAGGCCGGCCGGATCGTGGAACGCGGCACGCACGAGCGGTTGCTGGCCGCCGACGGCCGCTACGCCGAGTTGTACCGCACCCAGTTCGAACGGCAGCCGGGGGAGGCGGTGGTGGCGTAGCGGCGCTGCCGGACGGAAACGGAAGGGGCGGGCCGCCTCCGGGTGGCCCGCCCCTTCCGCCTGCTTCCGCCTGTTCCTACCGCGCCCGCGCGGCGGCCTCGGTCCGGTCCGGGCGCTCCGCGGCGCCGGACTTCGCCCGTCCGGAACGGCTCCGGCCACGGCTCCGGCCGCCCTTGCCGTCACCGCCGTACGCGTCGAGCACGACGGCGAGCGGCGAGGCGGTCAGGACCGACGAGTACGTGCCCACGAGCATGCCGATCAGCAGCGCGAGCGCGAAGTCGGTGAGCGAGTCGCCGCCCAGCAGGGCCAGCGCGGCCAGGATGAAGATCACACCGATACCGGTGTTGACCGTACGGGGCACCGTCTGCAGGATCGCCTGGTTGGTGACCTGCGCCAGCGGCGCCTTGCCGTCCTTGCGCCACAGCTCGCGGATCCGGTCGAAGACCACGACGGAGTCGTTCACCGAGTAACCGATCACGGTGAGCAGCGCGGCCAGGAACACGCCGTCGATCGGCTTGCCCAGCCAGGCGAAGATGCCGGCCAGGATCACCACGTCGTGCGCCAGGGCGGCCACCGCCCCCGTACCGAACATCCAGCGGAACCGGAACGCCAGGTACAGCAGCTGGGCGCCGAGCGCCAGACCGAGCGCGATCAGCGCGTTGCGCCGCAGCTCGTCGCCGAGGCTCGGGCCGATCAGCTCGTCGCGGACCTTCTCCGCCCCGCCGCCGACCTCGGCGATGGCGTCGGCCACCTCGACCGCCTCCGCGTTGGTCAGCTCCTCGGTGCGCACCGTCAGCTTGTCGTCGCCGGAGGACTGCACGACCGCCTGCGGGAAGCCGACGTCGGCCAGCGCCTCCCGGGCCCGGTCCGGGTCGACGGTCTCACCGGTGGAGTACTCGATGAGACGGCCGCCGGTGAACTCCACCCCGAAGTTCAGCCCGCGCACCACGATGCCCGCGCCGGCGACGACGAGCACCACGGCGGACACCGCCAGCCAGCGGCGCGGACGCCGCATGAGCTGCGGGTCGCGGCGGGTCAGGTACGTACGGACCCGGCCGATGGAGGCCAGACCGGTGAACTTCGGACGCCGGTGCACCCAGCGGCGGGCCACGGCGAACTCCGCGAGCACCCGGGTGATCACCAGGGCGCTGATCATGGAGGCGAGGACACCGATGCCCAGCGTGACACCGAAGCCCTTCACCGGACCGGACGCCAGCAGGAACAGCAGCACCGCCGCGATCAGTGTGGTGACGTTGGAGTCCGCGATGGCGCTGAACGCGCCCTTGAAACCGGCGGTCAGGGCCGAGCGGCCGCTGGGCCGGTTGCGCTTGCCGTACTCCTCCCGGGCCCGTTCGAAGACCAGCACGTTGGCGTCCACGGCCATACCGATGGCCAGGACGAAACCGGCGAGACCGGGCAGGGTGAGGGTCGCGCCGAGGGCCGCCAGACCGGCGTAGGAGATCAGGCCGTAGCAGAGCAGGGCCAGGGTGGCCAGGACGCCCATGAGCCGGTAGACGACGATGATGAAGAGCGCGGTCAGCGCGGTGCCGACGACGGCCGCCCAGGCGCTGGCCTCGATGGCCTCGGCGCCCAGCGTCGGGCCCACGGTCCGCTGTTCGACCGTCTCGACCGGCACCGGCAGGGCGCCGCCCTTGACCAGCAGGGCGAGCTCCTTGGACTCGTCGTTGGTGAAGGAACCGGTGATCTGGGTGGACCCGCCGGTGATACCCGTGTTGCAGGCGACGGACGGGTCGACCTGCGGCGAGGAGATGATCTTGTCGTCCAGCACGATCGCGACCCGGCGCTGCGGGTCGCCCGCCGGGTGGCAGGCGGCCTCACCGGTCAGCTTCGCCCAGCCCTTGTCGTCCTCGAAGTCCACGGTGACGTGCCAGCCGGCGCCGCTCTGCTGGTCGAAGAGGGCCTCGGCGTCCTTGACGTCCTGGCCGGTCAGCGACGCGGCGGCCAGCCGGAGCCGTTCACCGGACTGCTCGTCGGGCAGGATGCGCTCGCCCTCCTTCTGCGCCTTGTCGGACTCGGTGGCGGTGCCGAGCACCGGGTGCACGGAGAGCTGTGCGGTACGGCCGAGGACGTCGGCGGCCTTGCGCGGATCCTGTACGCCGGGCAGCTCGACGATGATCCGCTTGTCCCCGGAGCGGACGATGCTCGGTTCGGCGACGCCGAGCGCGTCGACCCGGCCGCGCAGCACCTCCAGGGTGCGGTCGGTGGCCTCGGCGTCGGCCTTCACGGTTTCGGTGGAACGGGTCTCCAGCACGATCTGGGTGCCGCCCCGCAGATCCAGGCCCAGACGGACCGGGACGGTGACGGCGATGAACACGGACATGGCGATCACGGCGAGCGCGAACAACGCCCTGACGCGGGCGGGACGTTTCACAGATGCCTCCAGCAGGCACGCGGAAAAGAGGAAGAGGGAATCTCAGGTGCTGGAGGCCGTGGGCGGGGCGCGCCCCAGGTCCGACGGCATGTGCGCGGCGGCGGGCGGCGCGTGCCCGGCCGCCGGAGCGGGCCGGGCCGGCCGGGGCGGGACCGGCGGCGTGTGCGCCGCGGTGAAGAGCAGATGCCCGGCGGGCACCGTCCGCTCACCGGCGTCCCGCTCCGGCCTGGTGAGCGGGGTGCGGGCACCGACGTAGGCGTCGTCGCCGTACGGACGGGTGTCGGACTGGTACGCCGAGGCGGCGGAGGAGGCGGCGGCGGGGGAGAGTTCCGCGCCGTGGGTGAACCCGAGGATCAGCAGCACGGCCGCGAACGCGGCGAGGGCCGCCGCGGCGGCCCGGGACGGAAGGCGGGCGGAGCGTCCCCGCCGGTCGGCGGTCAAGGTTCGACGAGCCCGGCGCGGATCGCGTAACGGGTCAGTTCGAGGCGGTCCCGCAGCCCCAGCTTGTGCAGCAGGTTCTCGCGGTGTCGCTGGACCGTCTTGACGCTGATGAACAGCAGCTCGGCGATCTCCTTCGACGAATGCCCCTCGGCGACCAGCTTGAGCACCTCCTCCTCGCGCGGGGTCAGCAACTGCTCCGGCGCCTCCTCGCCGTGCCGGACCCGGTCGAGGTAGTTGCGGATCAGGGCGGTCACCGCACCCGGGTACAGGAACGGCTCGTCCCGCATCGCGGCCCGGCAGGCGGCGACCAGGTCCCGGTCCGCGACGGACTTCAGCACATAACCGCCGGCCCCGGCCTTGAGCGCCTGGAACAGGTACTGCTCGTTGTCGTGCATCGTCAGCATCAGGATGCGCAGCCCCGGCTTCAGCGCGGTCAGCTCGCGGGCGGCCTGCAGACCGGTCAGCCGCGGCATGGCGATGTCCAGGACGGCCAGGTCGACGTCGTGGGTGCGGGCCATGGTGATCGCCTCCGCGCCGTCACCCGCCTCGGCGACCACTTCCAGGTCCGGCTCCCGGTCGAGGATGAGCCGCACACCGCGCCGCACCAGCGCGTGGTCGTCGGCGAGCAGGATCCGGATCGTGGTGTCCGTCCGGCGGTCGTCGTGGGTGTCCTGGGTGTCCTGGGTGTCCTGGTGGTTCATGACTGCTTCCTGACGGTGGGCACGGTCAGCCGGACCCGGGTACCGGCCGGTGTCGCGGAGGTCTCGCCGGGGCCGGAGATGTCCAGCCCGGCCCCGATCAGCAGGGCCCGCTCCCGCATCCCGCGGAGCCCGGCGCCCTCGCGGGCGGCACCGATGCCGCGGCCGTCGTCACCCACCTCCAGAACGACGCACCCGTCGGCGGCGCGCAGGCTCACCTCCACGCACCGCGCCTCGGCGTGCCGCGCGGCGTTGGTCAGGCTCTCCTGCGCCACACGGTAGATCACCAGCTCCGCCTCGTGGTCGAGAGCGGGCAGATCGGAGTCGAAGCGGCGCAGCACGCGCAGCCCGGTGTGCGTGGCGAACTCGGTGGCCAGCGAGGTGACCGCACTGACCAGGCCCAGGTCGTCCAGGACGCCCGGACGCAGCCGGCGCACCAGCCGGCGGACCTCGTCGAGGCTCTCCCGGGTGATCTCCTGCGCCTGCTGGAGCTCACCGCGCAGCGGCTCCGACGCCTCGTCGGCCGCCCGCTTCAGCGCCAGCAGCACGGCGGTCATGCTCTGTCCGACCTCGTCGTGCAGCTCCTGGGCGATACGGCGCCGCTCGCCCTCCTGGGCGAGGATGGCGCGGGCGCTGCTCGCGACGCGTTCCCCCTCCAGCCGCTCCAGCATCGAATTGAACGTGCTGACCAGTTCGGCGACCTCGCCGCCACCGCGCACGGGCAGCCGCTGGCCGGGACGCAGCAGGTCCACGGTGGTCATCAGCCGCGTCACCCGGTCCAGCGGGGCGAGGCCGATGCGCAGCAGGGCCGCGTTGGCGACGAGCATGACGCCGAGGCCGCCCACCAGGATCACCGCCTCGGTCAGCAGCACCGGAACGGACACGGTCACCGGAGCCCACAGCAGCAGCGCGGTGGCACTGCCCAGCACCACCGCGTTGAGCCCGAAGATCCGCCAGTACAGGGACACGGAGGTCACGCCTTCCTCTTTCTCGTCTGCCTCTACTGTCGGTCACCGCGCCATCCTGTGCGGCTGCGGCCCCCTTGTCCCGGCGGACACCGGCCAGCCTGCACCAGGAGCGGCCTCCGGTCGATGGGCCCCGCGACCCATTTCCGCCGGCCCGCCCGACCCACACCGGGCGGGGTGGGTCCTCGGACCCCGCTCAGATGGGTACCGCGCCCGATGGGCGCCGGGACGGAAACGGGCGAGGGTGGGGACAACACCCGTACGTCACAGCCGTACGCCACCCCTGCACGTCACCGTCCCCGAGGAGGACCACCCGTGTCGCTCGACCTGCCCCGAACCGAAACCCGTACCGCCCACCCGGCCGCCGACGAGGTCCGCCGGCGCCTCGAACACGCCCGTACGACCCGGCTCGCACAGCTCAAGGCCCTCGACGAAACGGGGCAGAGTCCCGGCGACCACCTGATGTCCAACCAGAAGGACGCCATCAAGCGTGTCCTGAAGGAGATCGACGAGGCCTTCGCACGCGTCGACGACGGCACCTACGGCACCTGCCTGGGCTGCTCCAAGGCCGTACCGCCGGAGCGGCTGGAAATCCTCCCGCACACCCGGTACTGCGTCGCCTGCCAGGGCCGCTCCTAGATCCTGTCGTCCTTCTCTCCCGCTCTGCCCAAGGGGTGCAGTGGTGACCCACCAGACCATCGGCGAGCGCGACACGGTCCTCGACGACGAGGACCTCGCCGCGCTGCGCGAGAACCTGCACGAGCAGCGGCTGTTCCGGCAGGAGCAGCTACGGCAGTTCGCCGTCCACTCCTCGAACCGTGCCGACGACCGGCGCCGGGAGGCGGACGCCGCTCAGATCGAGGTCGGCGTCAAGCTCGCGGCGTCCGCCCGCATGGTGCTCGCCGACGTCGAGGCGGCGCTCGCCCGGATGGACTCCGGGCAGTACGGCACCTGTCACCTGTGCCGCCGCGCCGTCGAACGCCACCGCCTGCTGATCGTCCCCCAGGCCCGCTACTGCGGGCGCTGCCAGCAGGTGAGGGAGGCCGGCCGGTGACCGTGATCCGGCGTTCCTCTCCGGCACCGGTGCGGCACCGGCACTGGCCGCTGTGCCGGCGCTGCTCAGGTATCGCTCTC
Organism: Streptomyces sp. CB02400; assembly: GCF_001905725.1. Taxonomy (GTDB): domain Bacteria; phylum Actinomycetota; class Actinomycetes; order Streptomycetales; family Streptomycetaceae; genus Streptomyces; species Streptomyces atrovirens. Next base: position 42,218 of record NZ_LIWB01000020.1, on the reverse strand, counting down.
GACCTGGGCAGCGCCCGCACACGCGCGTGGATCGCCGGACGGGGCATGGTCCTCGACGTGCCCACCGTGACCTTCCCGGGCACCGGCGCGATCCACCCCATCCAGCGCGGCACCATCGTCGACACCCCCGGTACGGCACGGATGCTGGAGCGGCTGCTCGGGCACCGGCTGCCCCGGATCGGCCGCCCGCTGGTCGTCGTCACGGCGCCGGTCCTGGACGGGCTCGCCTTCCGGACCGCCGCCCGCACGGCCGTCGAGATCCTCCGCCCGCGCGCCGTACTGACCGTCCCCGGCGCCCGCGCGGTGGCCCTGGCGGCGGGCGCCGACCACATCCGGCCGCTGCTCGTCGTGGACATCGGCGCCCACCTCACCGAGGTGGTGCTGCTCGTGGACGGCGCGGTCACCGACGCCCGCCGCACCGCGCTGGGCACCGCCGACCTGGCCGACGGCACGTCACCCGGCGACATCACCGCGGCGGTGGTCGACATGGTGGCCGCGATGCTGCGGCAGGACCGCACCGGGCTGACCCGTGCCGCCCTGCGCCGGGGCGTCCTGCTGGCCGGCGGCGGCGCGCTGCGCCCCGACATCACCCGCGACCTCCCCGCCGGCCTCGGCTGCGCGGTCCAGCAGGTCCCGTCGCCGCACACCGCCGCCGTCCGGGGCGCCGCCGGCCTCCTCGCCTCGGCGCACCACCACCCCTCGGTCGCCGGAACCGTCTGACCGGCCCGACCGCCCGCGCCCGCCCCCGGAAGGAGCCCTGACGTGGCCGGCGAGATACCTCCGGCACAGCCGCCCCCGGGCCCGCCCCCGCGCCCCCTGCTGTGGCGCTGGCGGCCCAACCCCCTGCGCCGCCGCACCGACGCGCTCCACGCCTGGCTCGGCCTCGGGGCGCTGATCGCCGTACTGACCGTGGCACCCGTGGCCGCCGTCCTCGCCGGTGACGCCGCCCGCCGGCATTACGAGGACACCGCCCGCCACCAGAACCAGACCCGGTACGAGACGGACGCGACCCTCATCCATGACGCCCCGCGCCATCCCGAACCGGGCTCGGACGAGGAGAAGAAGACCCGCTACCCGGTCGAGGTCCGCGTGGTCACCCGCGAGGGGCGGACCCGCACCACCCGGGCGGAGGTCCAGCCGGGGCTGGCCGCCGACAACACCGTACGCATCTGGGTCACCGCCGACGGCGAGGCGACGGACCGGCCGCTGACCCGCAAGGAGGTCCGCAGCCGCACCATGGGCTGGGCCCTCCTCGCCGCCATCGGCGTCGCCCTCACCGGGGCCGCCGCCCACGCCCTGACCGGCCTGGCCCTGCGCCGCCGCAACCTCGCCGACTGGGACACGGCCTGGGCGGAGACGGCCCCGCGCTGGACGACACCTACGTGAGGCGTGGTCACCGTCATCTGGTGACGAGGAACTTGACCCGACGCAGGGTGATCACCGTCTCCGCGGTGTGGAGGAGGCACCCGAGTGCTGCGGCGCGTGACCCGGCATCCCCTCGTGACCCGGCATCCCCTCGCGAGCCCGCTACCGGCAGGTGACATCGCTGGTCGCGTCCGGGGGAGCGAAACTTTCGCTTACTCTGCATGAGAGTTCGACATCTCTCCGCCGTCTGGTGTGGAGTCCCTGAATTTGACCGGTTAAGTACATCCATTGAGCTGGGCTTACGTGAATCGAGCCCAGTTTTTGATCAAGCGAAGATTTCGAAACATTCACCGAAACCGTTGACGGTTGACGCGTGCAGACCAACACTGTCCGGCATCGAGCCCTCACCGAGCCGCACAGGAGGCGCACCACATGCACGTGTCCGCACATCCGAAGGGCCGCAGACGCGGCCGCCTGCTGCTCAGCGTCAGGAGCGTCTGGACCATCGCGCTGGCCGCCGTCACCGCGCTGCTCCTGACCGCCACCACCGCCACCGCCGTCACCACGAACCAGACCGGCACCAACAACGGCTGGTGGTACTCGTTCTGGACCGACTCCCAGGGAACCGTCTCCATGGACCTGGGCTCCGGCGGCAACTACAGCACCCGGTGGAGCAACACCGGCAACTTCGTGGCCGGCAAGGGCTGGAGCACCGGCGGCCGCAAGACCGTCAACTACTCCGGTTCCTTCAACCCGTCCGGCAACGCGTACCTCACGCTCTACGGATGGACCACCAGCCCGCTCATCGAGTACTACATCGTCGACAACTGGGGCACCTACCGGCCCACCGGCGAGTACAAGGGCACCGTCACCAGTGACGGCGGCACGTACGACATCTACAAGACGACCCGGTACAACGCCCCCTCCATCGAGGGCACCAGGACCTTCGACCAGTACTGGAGCGTCCGCCAGTCGAAGCGCACGGGCGGCACCATCACCAGCGGCAACCACTTCGACGCGTGGGCCGGCAAGGGGATGAACCTGGGCAACCACAACTACATGATCATGGCCACCGAGGGCTACCAGAGCAGCGGCAGCTCCAACATCACCGTGAGCGAAGGAAGTTCCGGCGGTGGCGGTGGCGGTGGCGGTGGTGGCGGCAACACCGGTGGCTGCAACGCGACCCTGTCGGCCGGCGAGAAGTGGGGCGACCGCTACAACCTCAACGTCTCGGTGAGCGGCTCCAGCAACTGGACCGTCACGATGCGGGTCCCCTCCCCGGCGAAGGTCTCCTCGACCTGGAACGTCAGTGCGTCCTACCCCGACAGCCAGACCCTCGTCGCCAAGTCCAACGGCAGCGGCAACAACTGGGGCGCGACGATCATGGCCAACGGCAACTGGACCTGGCCGACGGTCTCCTGCAGCGCAGGCTGACCCCCCACCACGAGGAGGACCACCGCAGATGACCACCGGAAAAGCCCCCCGGTCCCTGGTGTCGGGACTGGCCGTCGCCGCGCTGACCCTGGCCGGCACCGCCACCGCGACCCTCGGCGCCGCACCGGCGCACGCCGCCGCCTGCAACGGCTACGTCGGACTCACCTTCGACGACGGCCCGTCGACCGGCAGCACCATGAACCTGCTCAACGCGCTCGAGCAGAACGGGCTGCGGGCCACGATGTTCAACCAGGGCCAGTACGCCGCCGCCAACCCCTCCCTGGTCAAGGCCCAGGTCGACGCCGGCATGTGGGTCGCCAACCACAGCTACACCCACCCCCACATGACCCAGCTGAGCCAGTCCCAGATGGACTCGGAGATCGCCCGCACCCAGCAGGCGATCGCCAACGCCGGCGGCGGCACACCGAAGCTGTTCCGACCGCCGTACGGCGAGACCAACTCGACGCTGCGCGCGGTCGAGGCCAAGTACGGTCTGACCGAGGTCATCTGGGACGTCGACTCGCAGGACTGGAACAACGCGAGCACCGACGCCATCGTGCAGGCCGCCTCCCGGCTCACCAACGGCCAGGTCATCCTGATGCACGACTGGCCGGCCAACACCATCGCCGCGATCCCGCGCATCGCGCAGAACCTGGCCTCCCGGGGCCTGTGCGCGGGCATGATCTCCCCGCAGACCGGCCGCGCCGTCGCCCCCGACGGTTCCGGCGGCGGGGGAGGAGGCGGTGGCGGCGGCACCGCCTGCACCGCGACCCTGTCCGCGGGCAGCCGCTGGGGCGACCGCTACAACCTCAACGTCTCGGTCAGCGGCGGCAGCGACTGGACGGTGACCATGAACGTGCCGTCCCCGGCGAAGGTCTCCTCGACCTGGAACGTCAGCACCTCCTACCCCAACAGCCAGACCCTCGTCGCCAAGTCCAACGGCAGCGGCAACAACTGGGGGGTGACGATCATGGCCAACGGCAACTGGAACTGGCCGACCGTCTCCTGCAGCACGGGCTGAGACCGGGGCGGGCCGCGGCACACACCGTGCCGCGGCCCGCCCCGTGCCCGGTCACAGATGGTCGCGGAACCAGCCGGCGGCGAGTTCGGCGACCTGCTCCAGCGCGCCGGGTTCGGGAAAGAGGTGGGTCGCGCCGGGCACCACATGGATGCGGTGCGTCGCGGACAGCCGGCCGGCGGCCTCACGGTTGAGGCCGAGCACCGTCTCGTCGTCGCCGCCCACCACGAGCAGCACCGGGCACGCGACCAGGCCGAGCGCGTCGCCCGCCAGGTCCGGGCGCCCGCCCCGCGACACGACCGCCGACACCCGCTTGGGCCGCTCGGTGGCGGCCACCAGCGCCGCCGCCGCTCCCGTACTGGCCCCGAACAGGCCCACGGGAAGGTCCACGCCGTCCGGGCGCTGCTCCAGCCAGTCGACGGCATGCGCCAGTCGCCGGGCCAGCAGGCCGATGTCGAAGCGGTGCCGCCCCGTCGCGTCGTCCTCGCGCTCCTCCTCCGGGGTCAGCAGATCCAGCAGCAGCGTGCCGAACCCCGCCCCCTGCAACGCGGTGGCGACCGCCCGGTTGCGGGGACTGAGCCGTGAGCTGCCGCTGCCGTGCGCGAACAGCACCACCCCACGCGCCCCGGCGGGGACCACGAGGTCCCCGGACAGGGCCGCCGCACCCGAGGGAACCGTCACGGACTCGGAGACCATGCCCGGTCACCTCCTCAGTCGGTGTCGTCGGCGGCACGGCCGACGGGCAGCAGGCCGCCGATGTCCCTGGGCAGCGCGGCGACCAGCTTCTCCGTCAGCTCCGGAGTGAGGGCCGCGTCGAGCACTTCCAGTACGGCGGCGGCCTCGCGCACGGCCCCGTCCTCGTCCGTCTCCGCGCGTCCGGCGATCCGTCCGGCGAACGTCGTCAGGTCGAAGCGCTCACCCGAGGTGGTCTGCCGCATGGGCGCGGCCAGGGTCGGCGGCAGCTGGGCGGCCACATGGCCCGCCAGCCCGGACGGCAGCCGCTCGGCCAGCGTACTCAGCACGGCCCGGGTCGCCCGCTCGGACGTTCCCCGGTCCGGCAACCGAGTGAGAGCCTGCACTTTTCCGATGAACTCGTCGTGCTGCATGAGGCGCTGTCCTTCCTCATGGTGCGGTTGTCGGCGGTCGGGCACCGGGCGAGTACCCGGAACGGGTCCGCACCAACGAACGCCGGTTTGTCACCGGGGACGGCGGCTACCCGGCCGGCGCGAACGTGATGGAGGAGGTGCCCGACGTGCGTGATCCCCGTACCGGTCCCAACCGCGAGCCGGTCTCCCGGGCCCGCTCCGGAACGATCGGCCGCCGCTCCCCGCGGACCGGCACCGAACCGGTCACCGCGCGGAGCCCGCTGCGGCTGCGCCTGCTGCTCGCCGCGGTCTTCCTGCCCCTCTTCCTCGCGGGCACCGTGCTGTTCGGCACCTGGGCCGCGCGCTCCGACGCCGGCGACAGCCCCGGCCGGGGCCCGCTGATCCTGCTCGCCGTCGTCTGCGGCGTGCTCGCGCTGACGGCCCTCCTGGACCTGACGGTCGTACTGCGCCGTCTGCGACGGGAACGCGGCACCGCCCACTGAGCGGCCCCCCGCGCACGTCCCCCGGTCCCTTCGGTGTCGTGGACGCCGGTTGCGGGCGTACCGGACTAGTCTCACGTTTCGGATCCGGGGACGAAGGGGACCCAGCCGTCCGTGACCGGGCCGTCACCGGCTGACGGCGTGCCGACCGGAGAGGCGGTCGCAAGTGACCGAGTTGCAGGAAGGCCGCGTACAGGCGGCCCGTCCCGTGGCCCCGCCCCTGGGACGGGCACTGGTGCGGCTCACCCGCACCACCGACCACAAGGTCATCGGCAACCTGTACATGGTGACCTCGTTCTGCTTCTTCCTGTTCGCCGGGGTGCTCGCCCTGCTGATGCGGAGCGAGCTGGCCCGTCCGGGGCTGCAGATCGTCACCGAGCACGAGTACAACCAGCTCTTCACCATCCACGGCACGATCATGATGCTGCTGTTCGCGACACCCATGTTCGCCGGTTTCGCCAACGCGATCATGCCGCTGCAGATCGGCGCCCCCGACGTCGCCTTCCCCCGCCTCAACGCCCTCTCCTACTGGCTGTACCTGTTCGGCGCGCTGATCGTGGTCAGCGGATTCCTCGTACCGGGCGGCGCCGCCTCGTTCGGGTGGTTCGCCTACGCGCCGCTCAACAACGCCGTGCGCACCCCCGGGGCCGGCGGTGATCTGTGGACCATGGGTCTGGTGGTGACCGGCGTGTCCACGACCCTGACCGCGGTCAACTTCATCGCCACCATCCTGTGCCTGCGCGCCCCCGGCATGACGATGTTCCGGATGCCGATCTTCACCTGGAACGTGATGTTCACGTCGATCCTGGTACTGCCGTCCTTCCCCGTGCTCACCGCCGCGCTGTTCGCACTGGAGGCCGACCGCAAACTCGGCGCGCACATCTACGATCCTGCGGGCGGCGGGGCGATCCTCTGGCAGCACCTGTTCTGGTTCTTCGGACACCCCGAGGTCTACATCGTCGCCCTGCCGTTCTTCGGCATCATCACCGAGGTGCTGCCGGTCTTCTCCCGCAAACCGGTCTTCGGCTACCTCGGTCTCGTCGGCGCGACCATCGCGATCACCATGTTGTCGGCGGTGGTGTGGGCGCACCACATGTTCGCCACCGGGGCGGTGCTCCTGCCCTTCTTCTCCCTGATGTCGTACCTGATCGCCGTGCCCACGGGGGTGAAGTTCTTCAACTGGATCGGCGTCATGCGCCACGGCTCGCTCTCGTTCGAGACACCGATGCTGTGGTCCGTCGGCTTTCTGGTGACGTTCCTGCTGGGCGGCCTGAGCGGGGTGATCATCGCCTCCCCGCCGCTCGACTTCCACCTCACCGACAGCTACTTCATCGTCGCCCACCTGCACTACGTGCTGTTCGGCACCGTGGTGTTCGCGATGTTCGCGGGCTTCTACTTCTGGTGGCCGAAATTCACCGGGAGAATGCTCGACGAACGCCTCGGGAAGATCCACTTCTGGTCGCTCTTCATCGGCTTCCAGCTCACCTTCCTGGTCCAGCACTGGCTGGGGGAGATGGGCATGCCCCGCCGCTACGCCGACTACCTGACGGCCGACGGCTTCACCGCCCTCAACACCGTCTCGTCCCTCGGCGCGCTGCTGCTCGGCGCCTCGACCCTGCCCTTCCTCTACAACGTCTGGAAGACCGCCCAGCACGGCAGGAAGGTCGACACCGACGACCCCTGGGGGTACGGCAGGTCCCTGGAGTGGGCGACGGCCTGCCCGCCGCCGCGCCACAACTTCACCGCCCTGCCCCGTATCCGCTCCGAGTCACCCGCCTTCGACCTGCACCACCCGGAGAAGGAGTGGCGCTCATGAAGACCGAGGCGGTGCTCTTCGCTGGCGTGGCCGTCTTCTTCGGGGTGACGGCGAGCATCTACGGGGCGTGGGCCCAGGACCCCGCCGGTACGGCCGTCCTGATCGTGGCCTTCCTGATGGCGGCACTGGTGTCCTTCTTCCTCACCGTGCAGTACCGGCGGCGCGGGCGCCGGCCCCAGGACACCAGGGACGCGGAGGTGGCCGACACCGCCGGGCCGGTGGAGTTCTTCCCGCCCGACAGCCCCTGGCCGATCACGCTGGCCGGCGGTTTCGGCGTCGCGGCGGTGGGCGTGGTCTACGGCGTGTGGCTGCTGCTCATCGGGGTCGGCCTGCTCGGAATGGGCGTCTTCGGCATGGTGTTCGAGCACGCGGGACGTCAGGCGCCGGGCGAGTCGTCCGCCGAGGAGCCGCGCTGAGCGGGTTCCCCGGCCGTGACCTCGGACGCGTCCTCGGACGTGACCTCACCGGGCGGCGCCTGACGCGGCCGTGACGGGCCGGTGACCCACGTGCCCAGTGCCCCGCGCAGCCGCGCGAGACGCCCGCCCCGCCCGTCGGTGGCCGGCGCCGACACCGCCAGGCTCCCGCGCAGCACGGTGTGGCGCTCGGCCGCCTCCAGCGGCCGGTGGCTCTCCACGTATCCCCCCTCGACCGACTGGCGTACGTCTCCCGTCTCCTCGCCCTCCTCCATCCGCTCGTACTCGGCCTCCTGAAGGGCCAGGCACACCCGCTTGGTGACCATGAAGGCGGCCACGGGCACGACGAGGGCGGAGATCCGGAAGATCCACGTCAGCAGGTTGAGGGAGATCTCGAAGACGTGGGAGATGATGTCGTTGCCGCCGGCCAGCAGCAGGACGCCGTAGAAGGCGGTGCCGGCGACACCGAAGCCGGTGCGCACGGGCCGGTCGCGCGGCCGGTCGCACAGATGGTGCTCCCGCCGGTCACCCGTCGCCCACGCCTCCAGGAACGGATAGGCGTACAGCACCGCGAACAGGGCGGCCGGCAGAGCCACGGCGGGCAGGAACACGTTCCACATCACGGTGTGCCCGGCGACCTCCGTCTCCCAGCGCGGGATCAGCCGGAGCGATCCCTCCAGGAAGCCGACGTACCAGTCCGGCTGCGAACCGGTCGACACGAGGTCCGGGCGGTAGGGCCCGTAAGCCCACACGGGGTTGATCTGGGCGACGGCACCGAGGAACGCCAGCACCCCGGACACCATGAACATCAGGCCCGTGGACGTCGTCATGAACTGCGGGAACATCGGTTTGCCGACGGCGTTGCGATTCGTCCGTCCGGGCGCCGCCCATTGGGTGTGCTTGAGGTAGAAGACCAGGATCAGATGGACGACGACGAGCGCGACGATCAGCCCGGGGAGCAGCAGGATGTGCAGCGAGTACAGCCGGCTGATGATGTCGTCCCCCGGGAACTCGCCGCCGAAGGCGAACATCTGCACGTACGTGCCGACGACCGGGATCGACAGCATGATGCCCTGCGCGATCCGCAGCCCGGTCCCGGAGAGCAGGTCGTCGGGGAGCGAGTAACCGGCGAAGCCCTCGGCCAGGGCCAGCGTGAACAGGGTGACGCCGATGATCCAGTTCACCTCGCGCGGCTTGCGGAACGCGCCGGTGAAGAAGATCCGCAGCAGATGCGCCCCGATCGCGGCGACGAACACCAGGGCCGCCCAGTGGTGGATCTGCCGGATCAGCAGCCCGCCCCGCACGTCGAAGCTGATGTCGACGGTGGACGCGAAGGCCTCGGACATCCGTACGCCCCGCAACGGGACGTACGACCCGTCGTAGACGACCTCCGCCATGGACGGCTTGAAGAAGAGCGTGAGGTAGACACCCGTGACGAGCAGGACGACCAGACTGTAGAGCGCCAGTTCGCCCAGGTAGAACGACCAGTGGTCCGGGAACGCCTTCCGCAGCAGCCGCCCGCCCTCACTGACCGGCAGCCGCCCGTCCAGCGCCCCGGTACCGCGCTCGGCGGCGCCCCGCGCCTTCCCGGCGACCGCCCGAACCTTCCGCCGACCACCCGGAAACAAGATCATATCGAGAGCCGTCCATGGGGGGATGGAGTCAAAGCATGGGTAGTCCGAAGCGGCCGGTCCGAAACAGCCGGAAACGGCCGGAGGACACCCGCCCTCCTCACACCCCCGGACGGCTCACCCGCGCCGTCCGCCGGGGTCAGCGGTCCAGTTCGTCCTCCACCGGCGGTTTCGGCACGTCACGCAGGTGCTGGGACTGACCCCGCCTGCCGCCCGCACGGGCCTGCTCCGCCTGCTGCGCGGGGCTCAGACCGAGGTCGGAATCGGGGTCCACGCGCACCGACCGGGCCACCTCCTCACGATTGGCGTACTGCTCGGCGGGAATGCCGCGCAACGCCTTGACCACGTCCGGCGCGGCACCCGACCGACTGGCCGCCTGGACCAGGTCGTCCTTGCCGGCCGGGAAATCGACGTCCTTGATGGCGCTCACCACGTCCCGGGCGCTCGTCCTGTGGGCCATGGCTCCTTCTCCCTCATCGCGGTACTGGAACCTCCCGGGTAACCGCCATCGCCCGTCCCTCACCTCCGCGCAGGCCCCGCTACGACGACTCCCGCACCACCAGCTCCGTGGGCAGCGTCCGCTGCTGCCGGGGCCCGCCCTGCTGGGTGATGCCGGTGAGGATCCGGGCCATGGTGCGGCCGATCTCCTCCACCGGCTGGCGCACGGTCGTCAGCGGCGGGGCGGTGTGACGGGCGAGGATGGAGTCCTCGTAGCCGACGACGGCGACGTCGTCGGGGACCCGCAGCCCCCGGCGGCGCAATTCGGCCAGGGCACCGACCGCCATGAGGTCGGAGGCGGCGAAGACGGCGTCCAGATCCGGGGCGCGTTCAAGTAGCGAACACATGGCCCGGCAGGCACCCCCCTCGGTGAAGTCGCCCTCCTCGACCAGGAGTTCGTCCGCGGGCACCCCCGCCTCCCGGTGCGCGGTGTGCCAGCCGGCGAGCCGGCTGCGGCCGACGTCCATGTCCAGCGGGCCGGTGATCGTGGCGATCCGGGTCCGGCCGCGGTGCAGCAGGTGCCGTACCGCCGCGGTGGCGCCCCCGGCGTTGTCGGAGTCGACGTAGCTCAGCCGTTCGCCCGCGTCGCGGCGGCCGGCCAGCACGGTCGGCAGTCCCATCTCCTCCAGCATGCCCGGCAGCCGGTCGTCGGCGTGCACGGAGACCAGCAGGACGCCGTCCACGCGGTGCGTCGCCACCGTCTCGGTGAGCTGGTCGCGTTCGGCCTGGTCGCGGACGAGCATGAGCTGAAGCTGGGTCCGGCTCTCCGCGAGGGCGCCGCTGACACCGCGGATCAGCGCGGCGAAGAACGGTTCCGAACCGAGCCGGCTCTCCGACTCCGGGATCACCAGGGCCACCGCGTTGGTGCGGTTGGTCACCAGGCCGCGGGCGACCGAGTTGGGAACGTAGTTCAGCTCCTTGATCGCGGCCAGGACCCTCGCACGGGCGTCGGCACTGACCAGGTCCGAGCCGTTGACGACGCGGGAGACCGTGGTGCGGCCCACGCCTGCGCGGGCCGCGACCGTTTTGATGGTCGGACGGCGGTTGCCGCTCATGTGCTCCCCCCTGGGCGGCCGCGGCGGCGATGCCTGCCGCGGAGATGACCTGCGGCAATTCTTGCAGACGCCGCCGTCGGTCCAGCACCCCCCGGGGGCGGGACGGCGGACGCGGGGCCCGGTACGAAACGACAAGTTGGTTTCAAGTTATTGACAGACCTATCCATCAGCCATGAGTCTTCGTTGCGCGGTGGGAACGTGCCCACCCCGGAATGGGTACGTTCCCATCCCTATCAGAGCCGCTGTAGTCATCGCAGAACTCGTCACCTCGGTGTGTCAGCGCCGTCGCTAGGAGGAGATCCATGGGCACTTACGGTTCGTCGCGCAGGAAGGCGGTGGCGTCGGCCGCGGCCGTCGGCGCGCTGGCACTCGTCGTCGGCTGCGGCGGCAGCGACGACTCGGTCACCGGTGGTGGCAAGAAGGACGGCAAGGTCACCATCACCATGGGCCTGTACGGCGTGATGGGCCTCAAGGAGACCGGCCTTCTCGAGCAGTACGAGAAGGAGAACCCGAACGTCGACATCAAGGCCGACATCGCCGGTGACGAGCAGACGTACTACACCGCGCTGCAGACCCACCTCGCCGCCGGCAACGGCCTGAAGGACATCCAGGGCATCGAGATCGGCCGGGCCAAGGAGATCACCGAGACCCAGGCGGACAAGTTCGCGGACTTCTCCGACGTGGCCGGCACCGACCACTTCCTGCCCTGGAAGGAGTCCCAGATCAGCACCGCGGACGGCAAGGTGCTGGGCCTGGGCACCGACATCGGCCCCATGGCCGTCTGTTACCGCAAGGACTACTTCGAGCAGGCCGGCCTGCCCGCCGACCGCGAAGAGGTCGGCAAGCTGTGGGAGGGCGACTGGAGCAAGTACGTCGAGGTCGGCCGCACCTTCAAGAAGGACTTCAAGGGCGACAAGGTGGCGTTCACGGACTCGGCCAGCGGCCTGTTCAACGCCATGGTCTACGGCTACCCCGAGCAGTACTACGACGAGAAGGGCGACCTGATCTACGACAAGAACCCGGCCGTCAAGGAGGCCTGGGCCCTGTCCGCCGATGCCGCCGAGGAGGGCCTGACCGCCAAGCTCCGCCAGTTCCAGCCGGGTTGGGACCCGGGCCTGGCCAACGGCACGTTCGCGACCGCGGTGTGCCCGGCCTGGATGCTCAGCCACATCAGCGAGAAGGCCGGTGAGGCCAACAAGGGCAAGTGGGACGTCGCCAGGGCGCCCAAGGGCGCCAACTGGGGCGGCTCCTTCCTCGGTGTGATCGAGCAGAGCCCGGTGAAGGAGGAGGCCAAGAAGCTCGTCGCCTGGCTGACCGCGCCGGAGCAGCAGGCCCACATCTTCAAGGAGATCGGCAACATCCCGTCCTCCGAGAAGGCGCTCCAGACCGACGACGTGAAGAACGCCAAGTCGGAGTACTTCGACAACGCGCCGATCGGCCAGATCTTCGGTGCCGCCGCGCAGGAGATCCCGGACAAGCAGGTCCTCGGCCGCAAGGACGGCACGATCAAGGACACCTTCTCCCAGGGCCTGGCCCTGGTCGAGCAGGGCACCGCGCGTGACGAGGCGTGGAAGACCACCACGGAGCGCATCGAGAAGGCCGTCGGCTGACCGACGCCTCCCGCGCCCGCCCGGGCCCGTCGGGCCCTGTCGTCGGACTCCCGCCCGCCTCACGACGCCGTGCACGCTCCCCGGAGAGGTACTCCCACTCGCCGCACCGGGCCCTGACCCGAGTACGTCCGGTACAGGGCTCAGGGCCCGGCACGCCGAGAGCACGCACCTGACGCCGCAAGGCCCGCCCCACGGGCGGCCGACGGAAGCCCGACGACAGCCCGACGACAGCCCCGGCCTCCCGCCGACGGGCCCGGGCCCCGCCTCACACATCCGCTCTCAGGAAGGAAAAGTCCGGTGGCCACCTCCACCACCAAGGCCCTGACCGGCGAGGAGCCGCCGGCCCCGCCCGGCGCCACGGGCGGCGGGAAGACCGCCCGCCGGCGCGGCGCATGGCTGCACCGGCTGGACGTCAAGGGCGCGCCGTACGCGTTCGTCGCGCCGTTCTTCGTCGTCTTCGCCGCGTTCAGCTTCTACCCCCTCGTCTACACCTCGTGGATCTCCCTGCACGACGTGGAGCTGGCCACCCTCGACGTCATGGAGTGGGTGGCGTTCGACAACTACGTCGAACTCTGGGGCGACTCACGGTTCTGGAACGCGCTGCAGAACACCATCACCATCGGCGTCATCTCCACGGTGCCGCAGCTGATGATGGCGCTCGGCCTGGCGCACCTGCTCAACTACCGGATGCGCGCCTCGCTGTTCTTCCGCGTCGCCTCGCTGGTCCCGTACGCCACCTCGGTCGCCGCCGCCGCGCTCGTCTTCACCATGATCTTCGAGCGTGACTTCGGCATGATCAACTGGGCGCTCGGCTCGGTCGGCATCGACCCGGTGCACTGGGAGTCCGACAAGTGGCCCGCCCAGGTGGCGATCTCCACCATCGTCATCTGGCGCTGGACCGGCTACAACGCGCTGCTCTACCTGGCCGCCATGCAGGCCATCCCGGCCGAGCGGTACGAGGCGGCGTCCATCGACGGAGCGTCCCGGTGGAAGCAGTTCACCCACGTCACCGTCCCCGGCATCCGCTCCACCATCGTCTTCACCATCGTGCTCTCCACCATCGGCGCCACCCAGCTCTTCGGTGAGCCGCTGATCTTCGGCCAGGGCCCCAACGGCGTCACCGGCGGCGCCGACAACCAGTACCAGACGCTGGGCCTGCTGCTGTACGAGGAGGGCTGGAAGAACTACCAGATGGGCCGCTCGGCGACCGTCGCCTGGGCGATGTTCATGCTGCTCGTCCTCGCCTTCGTGGCGCAGCGCCTGATCAAGCGCCTGCGCTCCCGTACGTCCTGACCTGGAGTCACCATGACCACCAACAGCCTCCCGGTCCGGACGGAGCCCCCGGTCCGGACCCCCGTCGAGAAGCCGGCCGGCCGCGGCGGCCGCCGGCTGCTGCGCCAGGGCGCCGGCCGCCAGCACCACGCCGGCCCGCTCGCCTACGTCCTGCTCGTCGTCATGGCGGTACTGTCGATCTTCCCGCTGTACTGGACGATGGTGGCGGCCTCCACCGACAACACCCGGGTCAGCCAGACCCCGCCGCCGTTCCTGCCCGGCCCGAACCTGTTCAGCAACCTCGCCCGGGCCTGGGACGAGGCGGCGATGGGCAAGGCCATGGTCAACAGCCTGATCGTGGCCGGGGTGATCGCCCTGTCCACGGTGATGTTCGCGACGCTGGCCGGATTCGCCTTCGCCAAACTGCGGTTCAAGGGCCGCAACATCCTGCTCATGCTGGTCATCGGCACCATGATGGTGCCGCCGCAGCTCGGCGTCGTACCGCTGTTCATGATGATGTCCGAGCTGGGCTGGTCGCAGCAGTTGCCCGCCGTCATCTTCCCCACGCTGGTGAGCGCCGTCGGCGTGTTCTTCATGCGGCAGTACCTGTCCGAGGCGCTGCCCGACGAACTCGTCGAGGCCGGACGCGTGGACGGGGCGCACTCGCTGCGCATCTTCTGGAGCATCGTGCTGCCCGTGGCGCGGCCCGCGATGGCCGTCCTGTTCATGATCACGTTCGTGCACGCGTGGAACGACTTCTTCTGGCCGTTCGTGGTGCTCGACATGACCAACCCGACCGTCCCCGTCGCCCTCACCCAGCTCAGCGCGGGTTATGTCCGCGACCAGTCGCTGATCATGGCGGGCGCGCTGCTCGGCACGCTGCCGCTGCTGGCGATGTTCATCGTCTTCGGCCGCCAGATCGTCAGCGGCATCATGGCCGGCGCCGTCAAGGGCTGACCCGCACCCGCTCCGCCAGGCCTTCGCCTGCGGAATCCCCTCACCCCGAAAGGACTTACGTGGTCACCGCACAGCAGACCGCGTCCGCCCCGGACGCCGCCCGTACCTTCCCCAAGGGCTTCCTCTGGGGCTCCGCCACCGCCTCCTACCAGATCGAGGGGGCCGCCGCCGAGGACGGCCGTACGCCGTCCATCTGGGACACCTACGCCCGCACCCCGGGCCGGGTCCGCAACGGCGACACCGGTGACATCGCCACCGACCACTACCACCGCTGGCGCGAGGACGTCGCCCTCATGGCCGAACTCGGCCTGGGCGCCTACCGGTTCTCCCTGGCCTGGCCCCGGATCCAGCCCACCGGCCGCGGTCCCGCCGTGCAGAAGGGCCTGGACTTCTACCGGCGCCTCGTCGACGACCTGCTGGACAAGGGCATCCAGCCCGTCGCCACCCTCTACCACTGGGACCTCCCGCAGGAGCTGGAGGACGCCGGCGGCTGGCCGGAGCGCGCCACGGCCGAGCGGTTCGCCGAGTACGCGGCCCTCGCCGCGGACGCCCTCGGCGACCGGGTGAAGACCTGGACGACGCTCAACGAGCCCTGGTGCAGCTCCTTCCTCGGCTACGGCTCCGGCGTGCACGCCCCCGGCCGCACCGACCCGGTCGCCGCGCTGCGCGCCGCCCACCACCTCAACCTGGGCCACGGCCTGGCCGTCCAGGCGCTGCGCGACCGCCTTCCCGCCGCAGCCCGGTGCTCGGTCACCCTCAACATCCACCACGTCCGCCCGCTCACCGACAGCGACGCCGACGCCGACGCGGTCCGCCGGATCGACGCGCTCGCCAACCGGGTCTTCACCGGCCCGATGCTGCAGGGCGCCTACCCGGAGGACCTCCTCAAGGACACCGCGGCACTGACCGACTGGTCCTTCGTCCGCGACGGCGACCTCGAACAGATCCACCAGCCGCTGGACTTCCTCGGCGTCAACTACTACTCGCCCACCGTCGTCTCCGAGGCCGACGGCACCGGCACCCACAACTCCGACGGACACGGCAACAGCGCCCACAGCCCCTGGCCGGGCGCCGACCGGGTCGCCTTCCACCAGCCGCCCGGCGACACCACCGCCATGGGCTGGGCCGTCGACCCCACCGGCCTGTACGACCTGCTGCGCCGCCTGTCGTCCGACTTCCCGAAGCTGCCCCTGGTCATCACCGAGAACGGCGCGGCCTTCGACGACTACGCCGACCCCTCCGGGAACGTCAACGACCCCGCCCGGATCGACTATGTGCGCGGCCACCTGGCCGCCGTGCATCGGGCCATCGTCGACGGCTCGGACGTGCGCGGCTACTTCCTCTGGTCGCTGCTGGACAACTTCGAGTGGGCCCACGGCTACGGCAAGCGGTTCGGCGCCGTCTACGTGGACTACCCGACCGGCACCCGCATCCCCAAGGCCAGCGCCCGCTGGTACTCCGAGGTGGCCCGCACCGGCATCCTGCCCGGCGCCTGACCGGAAGGGCGCGGTGGTGCACGCCATGCCGATGACCACTGCGCTGCGTGCCGAGGACCGAGTGGCCCCTGGTGCGGCACAGTAGGCGGGCGGGCGGCACCCCGGTGACGGGGGGAATCCGGTGGCGCCGCCGGAACGGGGGGACCGGTCCACGCACCGGTCCCCCCGGGGCGGGCCGGTTCCTCAGGCGGCCGTGTCGATCAGGAGGTGGGAGCGGGCGGTGGTGAACAACCGCCGCTGTTCGGCGAGACGTTGCCGGGTCGCCGTCGTGTCGACCAGGAGCTGGTACACCTGGCCCGCCTTGCCCGCGACGAACACCTCCAGGCGTTTGCGCGGTTCGCTCTGTCCCACGTAGTGGTAGTCCATCTCCAGCCAGATCGCGTCCCGGCCGTTCTGCCGCGTGGTGTGGTGGACGACCTCGAGGCCGTCCATCGACGACTCGGAGGCGATGCGGTACCAGTCGAGCTGCCCGGCCGAGGCGGCCCGGGCGGTCGGCCCGTACGAGGTGTCCCGCTTGACGCTCAGGTCGTACGTGCCGTCGGGGGAGCGCCAGGTGCTCTGGATCCCACTGGCCGGCTGCCGGACCCAGCCGTCCGGCAGCGCGAAGGAGACGGTCAGGCCGGGTTCGTCGACCCGGTGCCAGCCCTCGGGCGGGGGCGGGGCGGAGGGTCCGGGGCCGTCGCTTCCGGCCCGGGTGCTCGGCGGTCCGGAGGGCCCGGGTTCGTCATCCCCGGCTGCCCGGGTGCTCGGCGGCGTGGTGGGAGCCGACGTGGTGGGGGCCGGTACGGCAGCGGCCCCGACGTCGTCCGCGACGCTCCGGTTGGCGGCGGAGCCGCCGATCAGCGGGACCCCGAAGAGCGCCAGCAGCAGACCGGCGACCGCGGTGATCGCCGAGACCACGGCCGCCACTTCACCCCACCGCCGACCCGGTGAGACTCCTCCGCCCGAACCGCTCAACTGTCCCCCCGCACCTCTTCCGTTCACGGCCAGGGACACCACTGTGCGGTACGCGGCCGGTTCCGTCCTCCGCCGGGCGCGCAGACTTCCTTGACCCTCCGTGCACCGCCGCCGCGAACTGACCGGCACCGTGCTCCCCGGGACGCCCACCCGCGGTGGAGAATGCGGCAGGGGATCACCTGCGGCGGGGGCGGAGGGCCATGGAGCGCGAGGACGCGGTGGGGAAGAGCGGGCCGGCGGGCCCGGTGTCCGTCTCCAGCGACAGCGTCAGCGGACCGGGCGGATTCGACCGGTGGGGCGAGATGGTCGGCAAGGCGGTCATGCCGGTGACGATGGCCAGCGAACACGCCGACCACTTCAGGGGCGAGGCGACCACACTGGAACTCGCGCACACCGAGGCGTCCGCCTTCTCCTTCTCGCCGATGTCGGCGTGGCGGACACCCGACCACATCCGGAGGTCGGACCCGGAGAACTACTACCTCTGCCTGGTCCACGGCAGTCCGATCGCCCTGGAGCAGCGCCGCAACGACGTCCTGCTCACAGCGGGGGAGATGGCGATCGTCGACACCTCGCAGCCCCTGTTCTGCGATTTCCAGGACCACGGCCGTCCCACCCGGGTGTCCCTGTTACGGCTGCCCAGAGCCGCCGTACCGCTGCCCGGTGACAGAACCGACGGACTGGTGGCCACCCGGCTGCCCGCACAGGCCGGTTCGGGCGCGCTGCTCGCCTCCTTCCTGACCGGTCTGCGAGTGAACGCCGGGCAGTTCGACACGACGGAGCTGCGACGCCTCGGCGCCATGGCACTCGAACTGGCCGCCACCTTCCTCGCCGCCCGTCTCGACCTCTCCCCGCCGCTGCCGGTCGAGAGCAGGCAGCAGGTGCTGCTGGCCCGGATCGACGCCTTCATCACGCACAACCTGTCCGACCCGGAGCTGAGTCCGGCGACGATAGCCGCGCACCACCACATCTCCGTACGCCTCCTGCACGCCCTGTTCGAGGAGGAACCCGAGACGGTCGGCGCCACGATCCGCCGCCGCCGGCTGGAACGCACCCGCGCCGACCTCGCCGACCCGCGACTGCGGCACCGGACGATCGGGGAGATCGCCCTCCGCTGGGGCTTCCGCCACCCCGCCGACTTCAGCCGCACCTTCCGCCGCGCCTACGGAATCTCCCCCAGCGACTTCCGGCACACAGCCTGAGCGAAAGTTTCGCCGTCGACGGGACGAAGAACAGCCGGGCCACTCAAGCGATGCGGTGCTCCGGAAGCCTCCGAAACATTCGGCCCCGGTCCGGCGTCCCTCACACCTCCTCGGGCGGAGCCGTGCTCACCGGTCGCGCGGGACGGTAGGCGGCACGCACGGGCGCCGCGTCTCCTGCGGGGCCTCGCGCCGACGTGGCGCCGCACGCCGGGCCGGCCGTCCTTCCGTGGCCGGTCCGGCGCCCCTCACGCCTCCTTGGGCGGAGCCGTGCTCTGCCGTACCACCAGGTGCGTCGCCAGCTCTATGCGCTGGGCGGCCGTGCCGGGGTCGTCCGGGCGGAGCAGCATCCGGGCGGCCTCCTCGGCCATGTGCCGCAGCGGCTGGTGGACCGTGGTGAGCGGCGGGCTCGACCACTGCGCCAGCGGTACGTCGTCGTAACCGACCACCGACAGCTCCTCCGGCACGCGCAGGTCCTTGACCCGGGCCGCCTCCAGCACGCCGAGCGCCTGGAGGTCGCTGCCCGCGAAGATCGCCGTGGGCCGGTCGGGACCCTCCAGCAGGTCCATGGCGTGCTCGAAGCCGCCCTGCACATGGAAGTCGCCGAAGCGCATCAGCCGCGGGTCGGTCTCCAGACCCGCCATCGCCATGGCCGAGCGGTAGCCGTCGAGACGCGCCAGTGAGCACAGCATGTCCTCGGGCCCGGTGATGATCGCGACCCGTTGGTGTCCCTGGTCGGTGAGGTGGCGGGTGGCGGCGAGACCGCCGGCCCAGTTCGCCGAGCCGACCGAGGGGACGTCCGGGTCGGGGTCGCCCGCCGGGTCGATGACGACGAAGGGGATGGCCGCCGCCCTGAGCTGGCGCTTGATGTCCTCCGGGAGGGTGGAGAAGACCAGCACGACGCCCAGCGGCCTGCGTTGCAGCACGCCCGGGAGCCACTCCGGCGCGGGGGTGTGCCGGGTGCCGCTCTCGGTGAGGACGACCGTCGCGCGGTTCTCCTTGGCGACGTTCTCCACGCCCCGGATCAGCTCCATCGCCCAGATGCTCTCCAGCTCGTGGAAGACGATCTCGATGAGCGGTGAGCGGGACGCCGACTGGGTGCGACGGCGGTAGCCGTGGGCGTCCAACAGCCGTTCCACCTTGGCCCGGGTGGCGCGAGAGACATCCGATCGGCCGTTGAGGACCTTCGAAACTGTCGGCATCGAAACGCCGGCCTCTTTCGCTACCGTGGCCAGGGTGACTCTACCGTTCACCTCGTCGTCTTCGTGCATAGGCGCAGGATACGGCACCACGCGTCGATAACGGTTTGGGCGAGTACTGAATCGACCGTTGACCGAAACACCGGTCTGACCTACTGTCCAGCGGCATGGACTTTCGGTGATGATGCCGAAACTTTCGAAAGGCGAACGATGAAGACACGTGCGCGCTTGCCCAGACTGGTCGCCTGCGGTGCGACGCTCGCCCTCGCACTGAGCCTCTCGGCCTGCGGCGACGGGAACGGCGGGGCGTCGGCGGACGACGGCAAGATCCATGTCCTGGTCTACGGGGACGCCAGCAACAAGGTCGAGAAGCAGCTCGTCGACAAGTTCAACAAGACGTCCGACGTCAAGGTCGTCCTCGACACCATCCCCGGTGCGGACTACCAGCAGAAGCTGCAGACGATCATCAGCACCCCCCAGGCCCCGGACGTCTTCTTCAACTGGGGCGGCGGCAGCATCAAGCCGTTCGTCAAGGCCGACCTGCTGATGCCGCTCGACGACTTCATCAAGAAGAACCCGGACCTGGAGAACAAGTTCCTGCCGTCCGTCTTCAACAACGCCGTCGTCGACGGCAAGCCGTACGGCATCCCGATGCGCGGCACCCAGCCGGTCCTGCTCTTCCACAACAAGGCGGTCCTCGACAAGGCGGGCGTCAAGCCGCCGAAGACCTGGGACGAGCTGCTCGACGCGGTCGGCAAGCTCAAGGACGAGGGCGTCACGCCGATCGCGCTCGGCGGCGGCGACGTCTGGCCGACGCAGATGTGGTTCCAGTACCTCTACGACCGCATCGCCGGACCGGAGCTGTTCGCGAAGGCCGTCGGGGGCGACAAGAGCGCCTGGGAGAGCGCGGACAGCAAGAAGGCCCTGAACATGATCAGGGAACTCGTCGACGCCGGCGCCTTCGGCAAGAACTACGACTCCGTCAAGTACACCAACGGCGGCTCGGTCCAGCTCGTGGCCGCGGGCAAGGCCGGCTTCGAACTGATGGGCTCCTGGTACTACTCCCAGCAGCTCACGGACCACAAGGAGTTCGCCGAGAAGGACCTCGGCTACACCGCCTTCCCGGCCGTCGAGGGCGGCAAGGGCGACCCGGCCAACGTCGCCGGCAACACCAACAACTACTACTCGGTGATGAAGAAGACCAAGCACCCCGAGGCCGTCGCCGAGTTCCTGAAGCTCATGTACTCCGACGACTTCGTCAAGGCGCATCTGGAGATCGGCAACCTGCCGACCACGACCAACACCGACAAGTTCATCGAGACCGCGGGCTCCCCCGAGTACTCGCGCTTCCAGTACGACCTGGTCGCCGACGCCCCGTCGTTCCAGCTCTCCTGGGACCAGGCGTACCCGCAGAAGGCCAGCTCGGACATGCACAAGGCCATCCAGCAGTTCTTCAACGGACAGCTCGACACGGACGGCTTCATCAAGGCCATGCAGGCCCTCCCGACCGAGTGACGAACGGCTCATGACGACAAAGACCACGAGCGCTCGGCCCGCCGCCGGACCCCGCAAGGGGGCCCGGCGGCGGCCGCCCGCCTCGTCCGCAACGACGGTGGGCCGCCCCGGCTTCACCTGGGCGCTGCCCGCCGCAGTGTTCTTCACCCTCTTCGCGATCGTCCCGCTGATCATGGTGGCGGTGCTGTCCTTCATGACCTGGGACGGGCTCAGCTCGCCCGAGTTCGTCGGCATGGACAACTGGTCGCGCCTGATGGACGACCCGGTGATGCTCAAGAGCATCTGGCTGACCCTGCTGCTGACCGTGCTCGGCGTGGTCCTCCAGACCCCGCTGAGCATCCTGCTCGGCGTCTGGGCCGCCGGTCACCAGCGCAACCGCGCCGTACTGTCCGTCATCTACTTCATCCCGCTGCTGCTGTCCGCGACGGCCGTCTCCGTGCTGTGGCGGGCGCTGCTCGACCCGAACTTCGGCATCCCGGCCGAGGCCGCCTGGCTCTTCGGCGACGGCAACCTGTTCGGTGAACAGGCCACCGCCATCGGCGTGCTGGCGTTCGTGAGCACCTGGCAGTTCACCCCGTTCCACACGCTGATCTACCAGGGCGCCGCCCGCGCGATCCCCCAAGTGCTCTACCAGGCCGCGGAGATCGACGGGGCGGGCCGCTACCGGCAGTTCTTCCACATCACGCTGCCGCAGCTGCGCAACTCGATGATCACCTCGATGATCCTGATGATCGTCGGCGGCCTGACCACCTTCGAGACGGTCCTCATCCTGACCCAGGGCGGCCCCGGCACCGACACCACCATCAGCGCCTACTACATGTACGACAAGGCGTTCAAGAGCTTCGACTACGGCACCGGCTCCGCGATCGCCCTGGCCCTGGTCGTCGCGTCCACGATCATCTCGCTGATCGTCGTCCGGGTCTCCGGCTACGACAAGATGCGCAGCTCCATGGAGGGTGTGTCATGAGGCGCCGACCGAACTACGTGGCCGGCGTCGGCTCGCTCTTCTGGCTCTTCCTGGTCGGCCTGCCGCTGTACGTGATGCTCGCCGCGACCCTGCGCACCCGCCAGGACTACGCCGAGAACGGCCCGGTCTCCTTCCCGGACAGCTTCACGCTGGACAACTACACGGGTGCCTTCAACTCGGGCTTCGGCCAGTACTTCTTCAACACGCTCGTCGTCACCGCCTGCGTGATCGGCATCGTGCTGCTGCTGGTCCCGCCGCTCGCCTACGCGATCGTCCGCAGCCGCGGCCGGACCACGTCGGCGATCTTCCGGCTGTTCCTGCTCGGACTCGCCATCCCGGCCCAGGCCGTCATCGTGCCGATGTTCTACCTGATCAGCGAAGCCGGGCTGTACGACAACCTGCTGGGCGTCATCCTGCCCACGGCCGCGTTCTGCCTGCCGATGTCGGCGCTGATCCTCAGCGGCGCGATGCGCGACATCTCCCCGGAGCTGTACGAGGCCATGGCCATGGACGGCGCCACCCCGCGGCGCATGTTCTTCCAGCTCGTCCTGCCGCTGTCGAGGGGCGGACTGTCCACGATCGTGGTCTTCTCCGCGCTCCAGGCATGGAACGGCTTCCTGTTCCCGCTCGTCCTGACCCAGTCCGACTCCACCAAGGTGGTCACCCTGGGCCTGTACAACTTCCAGACCGCGCACGGCATCGACATCCCCGGTCTGCTGGGAGCCGTGGTGCTGTCCATGGTGCCCATCCTGCTCGTCTACCTGTTCGCCCGTCGCGCCCTGGTCCAGGGTCTGATGGGCGTCGGAGGAAAGTGACTGCCGACGTGGCCGTAGAGACCACCCCCGAAATCCCCCTCTGGAACGACCCCACCCACCCCGTCGCCGCCAGAGTCGACGCGCTGATCGGCGCGATGACCCTCCAGGAGAAGATCGCCCAGCTGTACGGCGTGTGGGTCGGCGCGTCCGCCAACGGCGGCGAAGTGGCCCCGCACCAGCACGACATGGAGGAGGCCGTCGACCTCGACGCGCTCCTGCCCACCGGACTGGGCCAGCTCACCCGCCCCTTCGGCACCGCACCCGTCGACCCGGCGCTCGGCGCGCTCTCCCTGCTGCGCACCCAGTCCCGCATCACGGCGGCGGGCCGCTTCGGCATCCCCGCCGTCGCGCACGAGGAGTGCCTGGCCGGCTTCGCCGCCTGGGGCGCCACCGCCTACCCCGTCCCGCTGTCCTGGGGCGCCACCTTCGACCCGGACGTGGTGCGCCGGATGGCCGCCGCCATCGGTCGCGACATGCGGTCCGTCGGCATCCACCAGGGCCTCGCCCCCGTCCTCGACGTGGTCCGCGACGCCCGCTGGGGCCGCGTGGAGGAGACCATCGGCGAGGACCCGTACCTCGTCGGCACCATCGGCACCGCGTACGTCCAGGGCCTGGAGTCCGCCGGGATCGTCGCCACCCTCAAGCACTTCGTCGGCTACTCGGCCTCCCGCGCCGGACGCAACCTCGCCCCCGCCCCCATGGGCGCCCGCGAACGGGCCGACGTCCTGCTGCCGCCGTTCGAGATGGCGATCCGCGAGGGCGGCGCCCGCTCCGTGATGCACTCCTACACGGACACCGACGGCGTCCCCGCCGCGGCCGACGAGAGCCTGCTGACCGGACTGCTCCGCGACACCTGGGGCTTCGAGGGCACCGTCGTCGCCGACTACTTCGGCATCGCCTTCCTCAAGACCCTGCACGGCATCGCCGGAGACTGGGCCGAGGCCGCGGGCGCCGCGCTGAAGGCCGGTGTCGACATCGAACTGCCCACCGTCAAGACGTTCGGCGCACCGCTCGCCGAGGCCGTCACCGCCGGCCGCGTCCCCGAGGCGCTCATCGACCGAGCCCTGCGCCGCGTCCTCGGCCAGAAGGCGATGCTCGGCCTGCTCGACCCGGACTGGAACCCGGTGCCGCCCGCGCTCGACGGCGTGGACCTGGACGACCCGGACGCCCTGCGCGGCAAGATCGACCTGGACCGGCCCGAGAACCGGGAACTGGCCCGCGAGATCGCCGAGAAGGCGGTCGTCCTGCTCACCAACGACGGCACCCTGCCGCTGGCCGCGCCCCGCCGCATCGCCCTGGTCGGCCCCAACGCGGCCGAGGCCACCGCCGTACTGGGCTGCTACTCCTTCCCCCAGCACGTGGGCGTGCAGCACCCGGACGTCCCGGTCGGCATCGACCTGCCCACCCTGCGGGACACCCTGGCCGCCGAGTTCCCCGACGCGGAGATCACGGCCGTACGCGGCACCGGCGTCGACGACGGGGACCTCTCCGGCATCGGTGAGGCGGTGGACGCGGCCAGGGACGCGGACATCGTCATCGCCGTACTGGGCGACCGCGCGGGCCTGTTCGGCCGCGGCACCAGCGGTGAGGGCTGCGACGCGGAGTCCCTCGCCCTGCCCGGCGCCCAGCAGGACCTGCTCGACGCGCTGCTCGACTCCGGCAGGCCGGTGGTGACCGTCCTGCTCGCCGGCCGGCCGTACGCGCTCGGCCGGGCCGTCGCCGAGTCCGCGGCGATCGTGCAGTCCTTCTTCCCCGGAGTCGCGGGCACCCACGCCATCGCCGGTGTGCTCAGCGGCCGTACCAACCCCTCCGGAAGGCTCCCGGTCAGCGTGCCGCGCGGCCCGGGCTCCCAGCCGACCACCTACCTCGGCGCACGGCTCGCCCAGGTCAGCGAGGTGTCCAACATCGACCCGACCCCGGCGTTCGGCTTCGGCCACGGTCTGACGTACACGAGTTTCGCCTGGAGCGACCTCGCGGTGGACGGGCGGGAGGCGGGTACGGACGGAGAGTTCGGCCTCGCCCTCACCGTCCGCAACACCGGTGACCGTTCCGGCACCGAGGTCGTCCAGCTCTACCTGCACGACCCGGTCGCCTCCGTCGTCCAGCCGGTACAGCGGCTCGTCGGCTACACCCGGGTGGAGCTGGAGCCGGGCGAGTCCCGCCGGGTCCGCGTCACGGTCCCGGCCGACGTGGCGTCCTTCACCGGCCGCGACGGCCGCCGGGTCGTCGAACCCGGTGACCTGGAACTCCGCCTCGCCACGTCGAGCACCGACGCGCGCCTGACGGCGACGGTCACCCTGACCGGCCCCGAACGCCAGGTGGACCACACCCGCCGCTTCCACGCGGCCTTCACCCAGGAGGCGGCCCCGGAGGCGTGACCCGGACCCGTCCCGAACCCGGCCGGCCCGGACCGCGTGTGCGGTCCGGGCCGGCCGGGTTCGGGGGCACCGTGCGGCCTACCAGCGGTCGCGGTGCACGACCTCCTCGACCGGGCGGCGGCTCACCGGACCGAACCTGCCGCGCGGCCACCCCACCGGGATGGCGGCGAAGGTGTTCATGGCGTCGGGGATGCCCAGCGCCGCCTTCCACTCGCTCTCCAGGAACAGGTGCCAGATGGTGATGTTGGCGGCCAGGCCCAGGGCACGCGCGGCGAGCAGCAGGTTCTGCACGCCCGGGTAGACGCAGGAACCCTCCGCGAGGGCGGAGAAGCGCTCCTGGATCCGCCCCATGCGCTCCGTCGCCTCGGCGCCGAGCGCTTCGGCGTAGAGGCGCAGTCCCTCCTCCTCGATCCTCGGCTCCGGGAACCGGTAGCAGGGGATGATCAGCGCCGGGGTCTCGGCGAAGTGGTCGCGCTGGTACTCGATGGCGGCGACCATGCGTGCGTACGCCGCCTCGTCCATGCCGGCGGGGGCGTACTTGCCGGTCGTGGCCAGGTACGCGTCCACACAACGCTTCCACAGCGGCGCGAGCTCGGCCATGACCGCGGAGTCGGTGACGACGACGTACTCGAAGCGCTGCATGTTGCCGCCGCTGGGGCCCCAGACGGCCGCCTGTATCAGCCGGTCCAGGAGGTCGCCGGGCACCGGGTCGGGCTTCAGGCGCCGCATGGCCCGCATGGTGGACATGGTCTCGAAGAGGGCCGGTTCGGCGGTGTCGTCGGCCGGTGCCCCGGAGAGGGGGGTCTCAGTGGTCATGATCGCGAGTGTAGGCACTGTGAACACCCCCTGCCCCGCTCCTACTTGAGATAGGGACCGTCGGCCCCGATCTTCCCGCCGCCGTTCAGCACGTACACCCGCAGGTTGCCCTTCCCCGGTGCGGCCACGGTGAGGCTGCCGTTGGTGACGGTCCGGGTGTCGCCGGTGACCGCGTCCCGGTAGGTTCCGTTGGGAATGCCGGTGTAGGTCGCTCCGCCCGAGACGGTCACGAGGGCGAAACTGTCCGTGCCGCCACTGGTGTAGCGCCGTTTGAAGGCCATGTCGCCGCTGATGCCGTCCGTGGAGTACTGGCCCATCTGGAGTGCGGGAACGGCCCGGCGGATCTGGTTCAGCCGCTGTACGTGCTTGACGAGCGGCTGCTGCAGCGTCGTGGCGACGGCGCCGGTGGCCGAGTCGACCTCGGAGAAGCCGGAGGCCTTCACCTCGCCGGCGACATGGTCGCCGTAGTACGCCCGGCCGGTCGTGGCCAGCGGGCAACTCGGGCCGCAGTCGATCTTCCTGCCCTTCTGGAACTCGATCTCCGAGCCGTAGTAGAGGGTGGGGATGCCGCGGAACGTCCACATCAGCGACATGTTCTCGGCCCAGGCGTCGGTGCCGCCCGTGTAGCGTTCGCTGCTCTTGTTGGGCCCGTAGTCGTGGCTGTCGACGTAGACGACGTTGTACGTGGCGTCGTTGTAACTGTCGTCGGAGTCCTTGCCGTTGTGGAAGGCGTTGCTCGCGTCACCGAAGTTCATGTGCATGCGCATGTCGATGACGTTCATGCCGGAGAAGCGGCTGTGGTCCGGGGTGTGGTACGTGTTGCCTTCGAGGAAGGCGTTGGTGGACGTAGGCTGGTTCCCCGTCCCCTGCTGCTGCTCGTAGTCGTACATCTCCAGCGCCGCCTTCTCGTCGTCGGCGCTGTACTCCTTGCGCTCCTTCCACGTGTAGAACTGCGCGGAGTGGTTGACCGAGCCCCGGTTCCACTTGTCGTTGACGAAGGCGGCGACCTCGCCGAAGACGAAGAAGTTCTTCGCGGCCTCGGCGCCGTGCTGCTGGGCGACGCGCTCCTGGATCGCGGGCAGGAAACGGCGGTTCCAGGTGGTGCGCGGGATGTGCACGGCCGTGTCGACGCGGAAGCCGTCGACGCCCATGTCGATGTACTTGTTGTAGGCGCCGATCAGATAGTTCTGCACCTGCGCGTTCTCGGTGTCGAAGTCGGCGAGGTCCTCGTGCAGCCAGCAGGAACGGGAGTCCTCGCCCTCCCAGTTGCCGATCCAGCAGTTGTGGTAGAGCGCCTTGGGGAACATGCCGGACGTGGGGCTGGGCCACTGGCAGTTGTAGATGGTGTAGCCCTCGGGGCTCTTGGCGCCGGTGGGCGTGCCCCAGTCGACGCAGGTGTTGCCGGACGGCTCGGCGGTGGACCACAGGTCGCCGTTGTAGTAGGACTTTCCGCTCTTGGGGTCGACGGTCAGGCCGTCGTACTCGAAGCCGGGCTGCTTCTCGTCGTAGTACCAGCTCCACTGGGAGTCGCGCACACCGTAGACGGTCGGGGTGAACAGGCCCTTGGCGCCCCAGCGGGAGGAGTGGTTGTAGACGACGTCCTGGTAGATCTTCATGCCCTTGGCGTGGGCCGCGTCGATGAGGTCCTGGTAGGAGGCGCCGGCGGACTCCAGGCGCGGGTCCACCTTGTAGAAGTCGTAGCCGTGGTAGCCGTGGTGGTCGTAGTCCGAGCGGTTGAGGACCACCGGGGTGATCCACACGGCCGAGAAGCCGAGGCCCTTGATGTAGTCGAGCTTGTTGACCAGGCCCTTGAAGTCGCCCCGGAACATGGGATCGTCGTTCGCCGCGTTGCCGGACTTCTCGTGCTGGCTGCCGCCGCGGTTGTTGGAGCTGTCGCCGTCGTCGAAGCGGGCGGTGAGGACGAAGTAGATCGGGTCCTTGCGCGGGTCGGTGGCAAGCGGCTTGCCGGCGGCGGGCGTCGGCGGCTTCGTGCCGGTGGTCGCCGTCGCGGCGGCCGAGGCCGCGGAGACGTTGCCGGCGGCGTCCACGGCCCGGACGGTGTAGGTGTAGGTGGTCTTCTCCTCCAGGTTCGTGTCGGAGAAGACGGTCGAGCCGACGTCGGTCACGAGATCGCCCTTGGTTCCGCCGGTGCGGGTGACCTGGTACGTGGTGACGCCCGTGTCGTCGGTGGACGGTTCCCAGGTCAGCACGACGGACACGCCGTCCGCCCGGGCGGTCACCTCGGCCGGGGCGGTCGGCGCCTGTGTGTCGGGCACCTCGTCGGCGCACGGGTCGTCGGCGTCCTCGGTGACCGTGTTGTCGGAGACGGTGGTGACACCGGTGGGCAGGGTGTAGTCGGCGCCCTTGTTGTTGTCCCACACGCCGTTGCCGTTGTTGAACGCGGCCTTCATCGAGGTGGCCGTGCCGAGGTCGACGTCCTTCTTCCACCAGCCCGCGCACGCGCCCTGCATGCCGGCCCCCGGCACGGTGGTCCACGAACCGCCCGCCGGCTGGTAGTGGATGTTGGCGGTGGTCCAGCCGAGGGCCCGGGTGGAGTAGTAGACGGTGGCCCGGTTGCCGTCCCCCGGCGTCGGATCCGGGTCCTCGCCGCCGGCGCAGGGGTCGGAGTGGGCGACCACGCCGTCCTTGACCGTGATGTTCCCCGTGCCGAGGGCGTAGTTCTTGCCGGAGTTGTTGTCCCAGGTGCCCGAGCCGTTGTTGAAGGTGGCCTGCAGGCCCTCCGAGGTACCCAGGGTGACCGTCTTCTTCACCCAGTCGGTGCAGGCGGTCTCCATCGCCACACCGGGGACCGCGGTCCAGGAACCGCCGTCGGGCGCGTAGTGCAGGTTGTACCGGTCCCAGTTCTTCGTCTTCGTGTAGTAGAAGACGGTCGCCGTGTTGTCGGCCGTGGCGGCGGCGGGGGCGGTCCTGGGGGAGGGGGTGGCGGTCGAGGGGACGGAAAGCAGCCCCAGGACGGCGCCGACGGCCACGGCTGTCGCCAGTGGTCGTCCGGGCAGCCGCGTGCGGATGCGTCTCATGTGTGTCTCCGGAGGAGGCGTGGGGAGGGGAGGCGAGGTGAGGGGGTACGGGCGGTCTGGGCGCCCGGACGGTGAAAGTTCGAACGGAAAATTTCAGAAAGCACTTACGGCAGCGGCAAGTTACCGGCGCGGAACGGCGCCGTAAAGGGGTCTCGCTTCGACTTTCTGCCGCGCCGCCCCTGAACATGCTCGCCCCGCGGGCCGACTGACGACACGTCACGAGCTGTGGAGAGGCGGGACGTCGAAGGGGTTGACCGTAGTTGAACGTTGCCCTTACGGTCACGACCGCAACATCTTGCAGTCATCTTTCTGCAAGGCATTGCAAGGGTGGGTCGACTCCCCAGTCATCCGTCGGCCGGCACCCGGGACACCCGCATCCTCACACGGGAGACTCCATGCACCGGAGTACCAGCAGAGCACGCAGAACCACCGCCGCGGCGCTCGCCCTCACCGCCGGCGTGGCCGGCAGCCTCCTCACCGCCGCGGCACCGGCGCAGGCGGCCCCGCCCGGCGACAAGGACGTCACCGCGGTGATGTTCGAGTGGAAGTTCGACTCGGTGGCCAAGGCGTGCACCGACACCCTCGGCCCGGCCGGCTACGGCTTCGTCCAGGTCTCCCCGCCGCAGGAGCACATCCAGGGCGGGCAGTGGTGGACCTCCTACCAGCCGGTGAGCTACAAGATCGCGGGCCGTCTCGGTGACCGCGGGCAGTTCAAGAGCATGGTCGACACGTGTCACGCGGCGGGTGTGAAGGTCATCGCCGACTCGGTCATCAACCACATGTCGGCCGGCAACGGCACCGGGACCGGCGGCTCGTCGTACACCAAGTACGACTACCCGGGCATCTACTCGGCGCCGGACTTCGACAACTGCACCTCGCAGATCGGCAACAACTACGGCGACCGCTTCAACGTCCAGGAGTGCGAGCTGGTCGGCCTCGCCGACCTGGACACCGGCGAGGACTACGTACGGGGGAGGATCGCCGGCTACCTCAACGACCTGCTGTCCCTCGGCGTCGACGGCTTCCGGATCGACGCGGCCAAACACATGGCCGCCGGTGACCTGGCGAACATCAAGTCCCGGCTCGGCAATCCGGACGTGTACTGGAAGCACGAGGCCATCCACGGCGCGGGCGAGGCCGTCTCCCCGTCCGAGTACCTCGGCAGCGGCGACGTCCAGGAGTTCCGCTACGCACGTGACCTCAAGCGGATCTTCACCGGTGAGAACCTCGCGTACCTGAAGAACTTCGGCGAGAGCTGGGGCTACATGGCCTCGGACAAGTCCGACGTCTTCGTCGCCAACCACGACACCGAGCGCGGCGGCGACACCCTCAGCTACAAGGACGGCGCCGACTACACCCTGGCCCACGTCTTCATGCTGGCCTGGCCCTACGGCAGCCCCGACGTCCACTCCGGCTACGAGTTCACCGACCGCGACGCAGGCCCGCCCAACGGCGGTCAGGTGAACGCCTGTTACAGCGACGGCTGGAAGTGCCAGCACGCCTGGCGCGAGATCTCCTCCATGGTCGGCTTCCGCAACACCGCCCGCGGCCAGGCCGTGACCGACTGGTGGGACAACGGCGGTGACCAGATCGCCTTCGGACGCGGCTCCAAGGCGTACGTCGCCATCAACCACGAGGGCTCCTCGCTGACCCGCACGTTCCAGACCTCGCTGCCCGCCGGCGACTACTGCGACGTCCAGTCCGGCAAGGGTGTCACCGTCGACGGATCCGGCCGGTTCACCGCCACCCTCGGTGCCGACACGGCCCTGGCCCTGCACGCGGGCGCCCGGAACTGCGACGGCGGCACCGTCCCCGATCCCGACCCGGTGACCCCCGGCGTGTCCTTCGCCGTCAACGCCACCACCAGCTGGGGCCAGAACATCTACGTGACAGGCAACCGGCCGGAACTGGGCAACTGGAACCCGGGCAGCGCCCTCAAGCTCGACCCGGCCGCCTACCCGGTGTGGAAGCTGGACGTGGAACTCCCCGAAGGCACGTCCTTCGAGTACAAGTACATCCGCAAGGACGAGTCGGGGAACGTGACCTGGGAGAGCGGCGCCAACCGCACCGCGACCGTCACTTCGACCCGGACCACCCTCAACGACACCTGGCGCGGCTGACGTTCCCCGCCTCTCCGCTCGCTGTCCGTACGGCCGTCCCCCTCCTTCCGAGGGGGGCGGCCCGGCTGCAGGGAACACAGGGCCGCCCTCGGGGAAGCCTGCCTGGACGAGGCCGAGACGACCACGTACCTGGGCGACCCGTAATCTCTGGCCGTAATCGATATAGAAACAATCAATCGTGTCCGTAACTGATCGAATGAGATGCCTGATCGTTCGGTCCACCCCCACCCCGCTGTGCGCTGTCAGTGGCGGTCCGTAGTCTCGACGATGTGGAGGGGAAAGAAAGAAACGCACCGCAGGGGCAGGAAACGGACGCGGAGGCCTGGCAGCGGCTGAGCGCGTACGCGTACCTCAGCGCGCCCGAGCGCCTGGAGTACGTCGCGGTGATGCGCGTGTTCTGCGGCACGCTGCTGGCGGACCTGTCCGTGCCCGACCTGCTCACCAAGCTGGCCGAGCGCGGCGGCCCGGGGGCGGGACCGGACGCGGAGACGCTCACCCGCAGGCTCGAGGAGCTCGTGCGCTGGGGCAATCTGCTGCGCAGCACCCACACCGTCAGGGCGACGAGCATCTCCGAGTACCAGCGCTCCCGCTCCCGCTACCAGCTCTCCAAGCTGGGGGAGCGCGTGCAGCGCGACGCGGACGAGGTGCTGGCCGGGGCGGACGCGGCCCGCGAGGTGAGCAGCGAGCTGCTGGCGCTGGTCGACCGAGGTCTGCGCGAGCTCGCCGCCATGGCCGCGGCGCCGGGCGGAGCGGACCCGCAGCAGGCACTGGAGCGGATCAGCACACTCTTCGTGCAGTTCACCGGCTTCGCGGAGTCCGTCCGGGACTTCTACGCCTACCTCGGCCAAGTGCTGGCACGCTACGACCTCGACTCCGCCGAGTACCAGGGCTTCAAGGAACTGCTGCTCGACTACGTGGAGGCCATCACCGAGGACGTCTCCTTCCGGGGCCCGCGCATCGCGGCCCACCTGGACGCCGTCCGGCCGCACCTGCCGGCGCTGCTCGCCCGCATCGACGCGCACACGGCGGGCATCGGAGCACCCGCCGACGGACTGCCCGAGACACGGGTGCAGCGCAGCCGTGGACGTGACCTGGCGGACTGGGAAGGCATGCGGGAGTGGTTCACCGCCACCGGAGCGCACTCCAGCCAGGTGGACCAGCTACGGGACGCCACCCTGCGCGCCCTGCAGTCGCTCCTCGCCAACGCCAAGCGGATGCTGCGCTCGGCCTCCGGCGAGATGTCCCGCCGCAAGGACCTGCTGCGGCTCGCGGCCTGGTTCGACGCCGCGGAACCGGAGGAGGCCCACGACCTGGCGGTCGCCGCCTTCGGACTCTACGGCGCACGGCACCTGGGAGTCGCGCCCGACCCCGACCGGTCCGTACCCGCCTATGTGAGCTGGTGGACCGGACCCGTGGTGGACGTGCCGGTGGCGCTGCGCGAGCGCGGCAGCAGATCACCGCGCGGACGCGCGGCGGCGGCCGAGGACCACAGCGAGCAGAAGCGCCGCCTCATGGAACAGGCCCGGCAGCAGGCCGAGGCCCGGCGGACGGCGGCCGAAGAACTGAGCAGCGCGTCCGGCCGGTTCGACCAGGTGCGGCTCGGCGCCCCCGCCATGCGACTGCTGCTGGAGCTGCTCACCACCGCACTCGGCAACGCCCGGCTGCACCGGGAAAGCGGCGATTTCCTGCTCGACGGCGCACAGGCGGACGACGCGGACCTCGGCATCCGGCTGACCGCGTGGCGCACACCCGGCCGGTCCACGGTCCTGCGGTCCGTGGACGGCGACCTGACCGCGGACGACCTCACCGTGGCCGTCGAGAGCACCTCCGCACCCGCGGCGGGGGAGATGTCCGCGGTGGGGGAGCCGACGCCCGCGCTGAAGGAGCCGATGCCCGAGGTCAGGGAGGCGAGCGCCTGATGCCCCTGCCCTCCGCCCACGACGTCGCCCTCGCGGCCGAGCGCCGCACCGCCGCCCGGCTCCTGCTGGCCCACCCCCTGGTCACCAGCACCGGACCGCACAGCGACACGTTCCCCCTGATCCGCCGCCACGCCGACTGGCTCGCCCAGCGCTTCCAGCAGGTGTTCGGCTACCGCCTGCTGGTCGAGGCCTCCTACGCCCGGCTGTTCAAGGCGGGCCTCGGCCCGGGTTCGGGTCACCGCCTGGAACGGCCGTCGACCGGAACACCGTTCACCCCACGGACGTACGCCTACCTGGCCCTCGCCCTGTCCGTCCTCGTCACCGCCCCGGAACAGCTCCTGCTCTCCCAGCTCGTCGCCGACCTGCGCGCCGCGGCCGTCGACGCCGGAATCGAGATCACCGACACCGGGCGGCAGGCCGAGCGACGCACCCTCGCGGCCGCCCTGCGGCAACTCGTCGACTGGGGCGTCCTGGTGGAGACCGAGGGCCAGGTGACGGCCGTCGCCGAGGAGCGGGCCGGGGAGGCGCTGCTCACCGTGGACCGCGACATCGCGCGAGCCGTCGTCGCCGGCCCGCTCGCCCAGAGCCGCGACGGCGCGGACCTCGTCCGCCGGGCCGCCGACCCCGGCTTCGGAGGACCCCGTACGTACGTCCGCCGGCGCCTCGTCGAAACCCCCGTCGTCCACCTCGACGACCTCACCGACGCCGAGCGCGAGTGGCTGCGCACCCGGCAGCGGCGCGAGGCGCAGGCCTTCTCCGAACTGCTCGGTCTGGAGGCCGAGATCCGCGCCGAGGGCATCGCCCTGATCGACACGGACGACGACCTCACCGACCTCCACCTCCCGGGCACCGGCACGGTCGCCCAGGCCGCGCTGCTCCTCGTGGAACGGCTGGTCGAGCGGCTGCGCCCCGAGGACCCCGGCCATCCGGCGGTCGGCGGACGACTGGTCATCGGCGTACCCGTCCCGGACGGACTGCTGCCCGGCCTGCTCGACGAACTGATCGAGGAGTACGGCAGGCGCGGCACCTGGCAGCGCGGCCACCTGGAGGACCGGGACGGATTCCTCGCCGCCGTGCTCGACCGACTCGTCCGGATGCGCCTGATGGCGCCCGCAGGACCCGTCCGCGCGGACGGCCACGGTGTGCCCGAGGGATACGACGAGACGGCGGCCGACGGCCGCTCCGTCACCGACGTCTCGGGCGCACGCGGCCAGGACCGCGCCGCCGGCGGCTGGATCCTGCTCGCCGCGGCCGCCCGCTACGCCACCACGGTGGCCGTCGGACCACGTACCACCCAGTCGTCAACGGACGACCCTGCCGAGGAGCCGCCCCGATGAACCGCCCGCCGTCCCCGCACCGCTACCGACTGCACCGCGCGGGCATCCGGAACGTCTGGCAGTACGACCACCAGGAGTTCACCTTCGGCGAGGGCCGCATGCTGCTGCGCGGCAAGAACGGCGCGGGCAAGTCCAAGGCCCTGGAGATGCTGCTGCCCTACCTCCTCGACGGCGACGCCCGCGCGCTGGACGCCACGGGAACCGGGCGCACCACCCTGACCTGGCTGATGCTCGACGGCTTCACCCAGACCAACCGGCTGGGCTACCTCTGGCTGGAATTCGCGCGGACGGACGAGGAGGGGAACGATCAGCACCTGACCGTCGGCGCCGCCATCCGGGCGTCCCGGTCGACCAGGACGGCGAAGCCCTTCTTCTTCACCACACGCCTGCGCGTCGGCGAGGACCTCGACCTCGCCCCCGCCGGCCACCCCCTCCCCGTCGACCGGCTGAAGACACTGGTCGGCCCGGAGAACGTCACCGACCGCGCCGTCGAACACCGGGCCAGGGTCGCCCGCGACCTGTTCGGCCTCACCGACCCGGCGCGCTACCGCAACCTGCTCCACCTGCTGCACCGGCTGCGCCGTCCCACCATCGGCGACCGCATCGACTCCGGCGGACTGGTCCAGGTCCTCGCCGAGACCCTGCCCGCCCTCGACGACGAGGTCGTGGAGAAGGTGGCCCGCAGCCTGGACGACCTCGACTCCGTCCGGGCCTACCTCGGACGCCTCGAACGCACCGACCAGGCACTGAGCACCTTCCTCACCGGCTACCGCGGCTACCTGCACGGCTCCCTGCGCCGCCGCACCGACCAGGTGAGCGGTGACCTGGAGCGGCTGACGGAGTACCACGGGTCCGCCACCGACGCGGTGCGCAGGGCGGCGGAACTCCGCGAGCGCGAGCGGGAACTCGACGCCCGCATCGAGACCCTCGAAGGCGAGTCGGCCGCGGCCGGGACGGACCTGGCCGCGCTGCACGCCAGTGCCGGATACCGCAGCCTGCGGGAACTCGGGGAGAAACGCGACACCGTCACCGCCCTGCACAGCGCGGCCGACACCGCCTTCAAGGCCGTCCGCCAGGCGCACCTGGGCGAGGAGGAAGCAGGCCGGCGCCTCACCGGCGAGACCGGGCGGCTCGGCGAAGAGCTGGTGGAACTGAGCACCGTACACGCCGAGTCGGTACGAGAGGCCGAGCGGTCCGGAGTGGACCCCGCGCACCTGGGCGAGCCCATGGCGACCCCCGTCGCACCGGTCGCACCCGCCACCACGGCGGAACTGACAGCCCCGGGAGGCGACTTCCACCTGGTCCGGCACAGCGAAGTGCTGGCGGTCGACACCGAACTCTGCACGACCGCGCTGCACGACTGGGACACCCGGCTCGACGCCGCGCAGCCGCTGATCAGGAACCGGGTCCGCTTCGTCACCGAACTGGGCGCCCTCATCGAGCGGTCGGACGCGGCCCACCGGGAGGCGGACGAGGCCGACGCCACCCGGGAGCGCCTGGAAGAACAGGTGGAGCACGCGCGCACCCGGACCGGAGAGCGCCGGCAGGAAACCGTGCGCGAGTCGGAGACGTACGCGGACGCGGCCGGAACGTGGACCGGGCGCCTGCGCGAACTCACCGGGCTGCCCCTGGACGACGTACTCGCCCTCCTCGCACACGACCCGGCCGACGGCCCGCTGCCCGCCCACGCCCCCGACGAGGTGGCCGACACCGCCAGGTCCGCCGTCGACCCCTGGCTGGCGGACCTGGCCGAGGAACGCGACGCCCTCGCCCTGACCGTCCGCGCACAGGAGGCGGAACGGAACGATCTACGGCACCGGCGCGAGCAATGGGAGCGCCGCACCGACCCCGAACCCGCACCCCAGCCCCACCGCACGGCGCCCCGCACGCCCGGCACCGGAGCACCCCTGTACCGCCTGGTGGACTTCGCCCCCGACCTGGAACCGGACGCGCGGGCAGGGCTGGAAGCCGCGCTGGAGGCGAGCGGTCTGCTCGATGCCTGGGTACACGCCGACGGCACGGCCTTCGACCCGGCCACGCGGGACACCCTCCTGGTCCCCGGAACACCCGCGCCCGGGCCGACACTCACCCAGGTGCTGCGGCCCGTCGCCGCACCGGACAGCGGGGTGACGGCGGAGCAGGTACGACGCCTGCTGGAGACGGTGGCCCTCGCCGAGGCCGGAGTCCCCGTCACCGGTACCGACACGGCCGCCGACGCGGAGACCGGACCGCACACCGCGATCGGCACCGACGGCTCCTGGCGGCTCGGCGTCGCCCGAGGCCGCCACGCCAAGCGGACCGCCGAGTACGTGGGCGCGGAGGTGCGCGCGGAGACCCGCCGCCGCGCCCTGGCGGACATCGACCGCAGGCTGAGCGACGTGGAAGGCGAGCTGGAGGAGCGCCGGCACGCCCTGCGTATCCTCACCGACCACCGCGACCAGGTGGACCACACCCTGCGCCGACCGCCCTCGGCCCGTGGACTGACGGACGCGTGGGCCCGTACCACCGAGGCCGAACGCGCCGCCGGATCCCTCGCCGCGCAGGCGTCCACGGCCGCCCGTGAGGCACACCAGGCGCGTGCCCGCGCGGTCGCCGCCCGGCGCGAGACCGAGGCGACGGCGAACGCCCAGGGCCTCCCGACGGACCCGGCCGCACTCGAAACGGTCCGCCTGGCCCTCGACCGCCTCGGACAGGGCACGCGGCAACTACGGCGGCGGATCCGCGCGGTCCTGTCCACGGCCGAGAACCACCGCGGCAGCCGCACCGACTACGAGCGCGCCGCCTCGGCCCGCCGGGAGGCCGAGGCGGACTACGCCGAGCCCCTCGGCCGCCTGGAGGCCGCCCGCCGCACCGTCCGGGCCCTGGAGGAGGCCCTCGGCGCCACGGAGCAGGAGATCCTCGCCCGGGAGGCCGACGCGAAGCGTCGCCTGGACGCGGTGGGACGCCAACTGCCGCCCGCGCGGAGGGACCGGAGCGACGTGCACGACCTGCGCGTACGGGCCGAGGAGGACGAGCGGAAGCGGCACGAGGCACTCGCCGCGCAGGAGACCGAGGTGCTGGCCCGCGGCAGGAGACTGCGCGCGGCCCTCGCGCTGCCGGGCGTACTGAAGGGAGCGGGCCTCGACACCAACGCGGACGGGGGAGCGGCCCTGAAGTCCCCGGACCCCGTCCACCAGGGCGTGCGGGAGCGCATCACGGCACTGGGCCTGCTGACCGACGCCGTACGCCGCGGCCTGGACGCCGAACGCCACGACATCTCCGACACCACCCTCCTCAACCGCCACACCGAACTGCGCGACCAGCTCTCCGGCGGCTACGACGCGACCATCGAGGAGAACGACGGCATCAAGCTGTGCCGGCTCGTCGACGACCAGGGCCCGCGGGACATCGCCGAGGTCGGCGAACGCATCGCGGCCGAGGCCGCCGAGGCGCGCGAGCGTCTGACGGAGCGCGAACGCGAGGTCTTCCAGCGCTTCCTGACCGGGGAGCTGGGCGACCACCTGTCCGCACAGGTCCTGGCCGCGGGAGCCCTGGTCTCCGCCCTCAACACCACCCTCGCCACGGTCCGCACGTCACACGGCCTGGGCGTCACCCTCGACTGGAAACTGGCCGACGGCGTGGAGGCGGACGTCAAGGCGGCCGTCGACCTCCTGCGCAGCCCCTCGGGCCTGCGCACCCGCGAGCAGTCCGAGCAGCTCCGCGAGGTCCTCCAGCGCCGTATCGAGGACGCCCGCCGCGCCGACCCGGCCGCCGGATACGCGGCGCACCTGCGGGCCGCCCTGGACTACCGGGACTGGTTCACCTTCACCCCCTGGGTGGTGGACGACGCGGCACCGGGCAGCCGCCGCAAACTCTCCGGCCGCACCGGCCTGAGCCAGGGCGAACAGCGGGTCCTGTCCTACCTGGTCCTCTTCGCCGCGGCGGCGGCGCACTTCACCGGCCTCGCCGACGCCGCCCCGCACACCCCCCGCCTCATCCTCCTCGACGACGCCTTCGCCAAGGTCGACGAGCCCACGCACGCCCGCCTCGGCCGCATCCTGGTCGACCTGGACCTCGACTTCGTCCTCACCAGCGAACGCCTGATCGGCAACTGGCCCGACGTGCCGTCCCTGCACATCTACGAGTGCCTGCGCGACCCGCACGTACGGGGCGTGGCGACGCTCCACTACACGTGGAACGGACGGCAGCGGAGGCTGATGCCGGTATGAGCCGCCCCGGACGCGCCGACGAGGGTTCCCTGGGCGCCGAGACCCTCGCCTTCCTCACGCGGCCGGGACTCACCCGCCTCTGGACGGCGGCCCGCACCCGCCTCGAACGCAACGGCCTCCAGCCGGCCGGAACCATGAGACTCCAGCACCTGGACGCACCGGAACGCGAGGCCCTCTCCCTCCTCCTGGCCAGACCCGTCACCGGCCCCACCGCCACGATCGGCCTCCCCGACCTGGACGCCCGCCTGCGCGCCAGCGCGGTCGGCCGGGGCCTGGCCGCAGTCTTGGAGGAACTGGGGCCACCCCTGACGGACCGCAGGGCGATCCGCGACGCTGCGACGGCCGAACGGGCCCGCGTATGGTCGACGGCCCGGACGGAGCTGGAATCCACATCCCTGTCGGACCGGCCATGGGCGGAGCAATGGCTGGAGGACCTACGCCGCGGCGGCACCCTCACCCGCCAGGACCCGCACACCGCGACCACGGTCGTCACCCAGGCGATCCGCACCCTGGCCACCCTCTTCCCGGACGGCGACGCGCACCCCGCCCCGGCCTCCTGGGGCCGCGGCGAACTGGCCACCCGCGCCACCGGCTCCGCCCACGGCCTGGACGACGGCACCCTGCTGTCCCGACTGGTCCTACGAGGCATAGCCCTGGCACACGACACCGACTTCCCCACCGACGCCCCCACCCGCCGGGCCCTGTGGCGCACCGCCTCGGTCACCCCGGACGAGGTCTCCAGCACGGTCCTCACCTACGGCCTGCGCCCCATCGGCGGCACCTGGCAGGAGACGGCCCTGCTCGACCGCGCCGACCACCACAGGGAAACCCACCTGACCCTGCGCGAACTACGCACGCTGACCCTGCGGCTGCCACCCGGCACCCGGGTCCACGTCTGCGAGAACCCCCGCGTGGTCGAGGCCGCCGCCGACACCGCCCGCACCGCACCCCTGGTCTGCACCTCGGGCAGCGCGACGACGGTCGTCCTCACCCTCCTCGACGCCCTGGCGGCGTCCGGCTGCACCTTCGTCTACCACGGCGACTTCGACTGGCCCGGCATCACCCTCGCCAACCGCGTCACCCGGCGCTACGCGGCCGACCCGTGGCGCATGCGCGCCCCCGACTACGAGCACCTGGCGACCCGCACCCGACTGCACGGCACTCCGCAACTCCCCCTCACCGGCCTGCCGGTGGAGGCCGCGTGGGACCCGGAACTGGCGCCCGCCATGGAGGCGTCGGGCATCTCCCTGCACGAGGAGGCGGCGCTGGATCTGCTCCTTGAAGATCTTGGGTGAAGGGAGGGGCCTGCACGGCGAACGGAGCGGCTGTTTCACTGACGATGCCAGTAAGCACCCACTACGACGCCGATGGCCAACCCGCTTCATACTGAAAGCGAATCTTCCCCGCATCAGGCCTGAGGCCGGATCCCCGATGTACTGCCACTTTCGTTCCTCGGTTGCACAACAAAGGCATGAAAGTGTGAACATACTCTGCCGCACAGCGCCAGAATACGCATGTGATCACATATGAAACCGGCTTTGTCTGCGTTATGCGGAATCCCGCGCTGCCTGACATGGTGAAGATCGGCCTCACCACGTTGCTGCCAGAGGAGCGTGCGGCGAAGATCTCCAGCCAGCCATGAAGGCGTACCTCTGCCGTTCGAGGTGGTCTTCCGTGCGCTGACCATGCGCTGGTCCCAAGTCGAGAAGCTCATTCATCATCGTCCGGCGGAATGGAGGATCAACCCACGCCGGGAGTTCTTCCACGTGTCTGTCGACATCGCCGTGGAGGCCGTCCGCGAATGTGTGCTGGAGGTGAACGGCAACGACGCTTGGGAGGCCGGGAAGATTCATCCCATCGGTGGTCATGACCGGGTTGTGCTCGCCCTTGAGGCGGGCGAAGTCTTCATGTTGCTGGCCCGGCCGTCGCTGTTCGATGGCGGCGGATGGAAGCCGCTCGATCTCTGGCAGTCCCACGCCGACGGCGACCAGTTGGAGATCTACGCGGCGGGCGTGCCGGACGAGGCGGCCGGTCTCAGCGATGGGGATGTCGGTGGGGACGACGATCCTGTGCCTCACCTCGACGCTGCGGGGAGCGTTGCCAACGGAGTGCTCATCGGCAGGGAGCGCCTCGTGCCCGGCGACCGCATCCTGTGGATGAGGGATGGGGAGCAACCGGGAACGTGCAAAGGCGTGGTGTTCGAGGCCCGGGAGTACTGCCAGGTCGCCTGCCGTACATGGAACCCGCAAGTGAGTCCGGAAGGGATGCCTCTCATCCTCAACTACCTTGAGCGCGAACCGTCGCCCGCCATGGCGGCCGTCTCACAGCTCACCCTCCGCCTCCCCGAACCGCGCACCTGGTTCCCGCGCTCCGCGCCCCGCGAAGAACTCACCTTCCCGCTGCCCGGTTCTGAGCGCTGGCTTCCCCAACTCAGACTGAAGAAGGATCGCCCATCCGGCCGGGGTAGGCGTTCAGCCTGAATGGAGTGGCCGTCGCACAAGGGGATGCACACCGTGAGATGCA
Source organism: Streptomyces sp. CB02400 (assembly GCF_001905725.1). Classification (GTDB taxonomy): domain Bacteria; phylum Actinomycetota; class Actinomycetes; order Streptomycetales; family Streptomycetaceae; genus Streptomyces; species Streptomyces atrovirens. Next base: position 1,080 of record NZ_LIWB01000020.1, on the reverse strand, counting down.
GGATGCACGAGGAGGCCGGTGCTGGACGCCTCTAAATTCCGTTCCATGCTCGTCTCATCTTCAGCCCCTCGTAAACGGGCCGCGTCCGTACGGTACGCCGTCGGACGCGGCCCACGCGCGAGGCCGTGGTGCTGCTCAGACCGGCAGGTACGGGCTCGGCCTGTCGTGCCAGCTGATGCGGAGCGCGTCGCGGGCGCGGGTCGCGGCCACGAAGAGCAGTGAGCGTGCCCTGAGTTCCTCGCGGGCGCAGCGCCGCGGGTCGGTGGCGCGGTAGCGCTCGATGACCGCCGTGCGGAGGATGACACCGTCGCGGGCGCCGACGATGGCCAGTTTCTGGTATTCGAGGCCCTTGAAGCGGTGCATCGTGCCGACGTACACCTCGCCGTCCCTCTTGGAACCATCCTTGGTGAGTTTGGCGACGGTGATCCCCGCCTTGGTGGCCAGATGGAACATCACTTGGCTGACCATGTCTCGTTCCGTGACACACATGGCGATACTGCCGCGCGGGTCCCGGCGCGGGCCGGTGCCGCCGTTGCCCGTCGTGATCTCCTTGCGCCAGGCGGTCAATGTGGTTGCGAGCTGGTCGAGTTCGTCGTCCCAGGACGTGCAGGGGACCAGGTCGGGCACGGGGCCGCGCAGGTCGGAGCGGTACCCGTCGAGGTTGTCGGTGCTGTCGTCGAGGTCGTCGTAGGCGAAGTCCTTGCCGGTGAGGTTCACCACCTGCATGGCCCGGGAGAGGATCTCCTTGGTGGTGCGGTAGCTGAGGGTGAGTCTGGACGAGCAGCCCCGGATGTTGACGCCGACGGTGCCGAGGGTGACCTGCTGGTCGTAGATGCGCTGATGGGTGTCGCGATCAGGCGGTGACCGCCCGCAAGTACCGGCTGGCGGACATGTACGAGAAGGTCAAAGGTCATCCGCAATCTGACGCACCGCGACCTCCTCGGTGTCCTGGTCAACCGCAACGTCCTGCCCAAGTGCGGCTTCCCCGTGGACACCGTCGAACTGCGCATCCCGCAGGACAGCGGCGCCGTATCGGGCCAGCTCGAACTCACCGCGATCTAAGAGGTCGTTTTCATCTGT
>NZ_LIWB01000002.1:664016-665604 GCF_001905725.1 Streptomyces sp. CB02400 | reverse complement strand
ACAGATGAAAACGACCTCTTAGGCGTCGTTTCTTATGGCGTGATCGTTCGTTGATCCGCGCATGACGGATCTCGTTGAGCGGCTGGTGCCGAACGAGTTGTGGGTGCTGTTCAGGCGGGTGGTGCCGCCGACGGTGGTGGTACGTTCGCAGGGTGGAGGACGGCGCCGGGCAGGTGACCGCGAGGCTCTGGCCGCGATCATCTTTGTGGCGACGTCAGGCTGCACCTGGCGGCAGCTACCGCCGGTGTTCGGCCCCGCCTGGCCCACGGTCTACCGCCGGTTCGCCCAGTGGAGCCAGGACCGGGTCTGGGCCAGGCTCTACCGTGTGATCCTCGATGAACTGGGAGCGCGAGGCGAGCTGGACTGGTCGCGGTGCGCGATCGACTCGGTCAGTCTGCGGGCGACAAAAGGGGGCCACTGACCGGACCGAATCCGACCGATCGCGGCAAACTGGGATCGAAGATCCACCTGATCACCGACAGAAACGGATTGCCGCTGTCCCTGGGCATCTCGGGTGCGAACATGCACGACAGCCAGGGTCTGCAACCGCTCGTGCGCGGCATCCCTCCCATCCGCTCCGGCCGCGGCCCCCGGCGCCGCAGGCCGGCGAAACTGCATGCGGACAAGGGCTACGACTATGACCACCTGCGCCGATGGCTCCGTCGGCGAGGCATCCGCCACCGCATTGCCCGCAAGGGTGTCAAGTGCTCGCAGCGGCTGGGCAGACACCGCTGGGTGGTCGAAAGAACCGTGTCCTGGCTGGCCGGCTGCCGAAGGCTCCACCGGCGCTACGAGCGAAAGGCCGAGCACTTCCTGGCCTTCGTCGGCATAGCCGCATCCCTCATCGGCTACCGCCGACTGATTCGGTGAGCCAGTCGGTCGGAGCGACAGTCAGCCGGAGCCGGTGGTGTCAGTGACGGCTCGTAGGGTGCGCTGGTATTCGACGAGGAGGTTCCATGGGCTTTTCCGGCCATCTGGTCTTTGCGCGCAGCGAGCGCCCATTGCTGGAAGCACCCCTGTTTGGCAGCATCGGTCCAGGGCTGAGGGACGACGTACATGAGTGGGAGCCGCGACCGGGCGGCTGGCAGACCCTGCAGTTGGAGCAAGGCGTCTGGGAAGACGAGTACCTGTTCACCTTGGTCGAATGGTCCGGTGCGCCGGCCTGCGTCGCCGATGTTTCCGACAGCAGCGTCGCCCTCGTGACCGGCCTGGACACCAACGGGCGCCGCTGGCAGGCATGGCTCAACCTGGACAATGCCGCGGCTCTCCTGGTTGAGGAACCCGAGGACGTGGACGACGTGAGCCTGTGGATAGCTACCCCGGAGTTCGAAGAGGCCATCGGACGTAAGCGTGCAGAGCTCGATGCGGAGGTGCCGACCGACGCCGAAGGCGCTCTCATGTGGGCTTCAGCAGCCAATGTCCAGGCCACGGCGCAGCAGCCTCGGATCGAGGAACTGCTGCGCGCTCGAGAGACCTTCGTGGAGGAGCTGTTCGACGCGCTGCTGGACGAACTGGGCTTCCCTGAAGCTACCCACTCCGCACCGTAGCCATAAGAAACGACGTCTTAGAGGTCGTTTTCATCTGTAGT
>NZ_LIWB01000002.1:109606-663136 GCF_001905725.1 Streptomyces sp. CB02400 | reverse complement strand
ACAACGGGAGAAAACGACCTCTTAGTTCCGGCGCAGCTCACCCGGCGCGCCCTCGCCCCGGCAGCGATAGCACTCGCAGAGCGGCCACCGCGCATCGATCAGCGGCAGATTCGGCATGGTGTCGATCGACCACTCCCGCGCGCTGACCTCGTGCATCTCCTTGGTAGCGGCGTCGTACTTGAGAACCCGAATGCTCAGCCCCGTCATGGTGACCCCCTCATCGCGTTGACCAGGACTTATCGCGTGATCGGATGTACGCGTGATCTGGTACTCGCGGTAGCACGCCGTAGTGAGTGTTCGTATGTTCGCGACATGGGTGATCTTGAGTTGGACCGCAGCCGACCGGTCTGGAAGCAGATCAGCGAAGATCTGGCACGCCGGATCGACGCGGGGGAGTGGGCTGGCGAGCGGCTGCCGGGCCTGGTCAAGCTGTCGTCGCGCTACAGCGTCGCGGTGTCCACGATCCAGAAGGCGATCACTCATCTGAAGACCACCGGACACGTTCGCGTCGAGCTTGGCCTGGGCACGTGGCCGGTGCCTCCGGCCGAACGTCAGCAGGGTTAGACAGCCCGTGCCCCGGGAGACAGGGTACGGGAGACCACGAGAGCCGCCCCCACGGCCAGACGCCGGGGGGCGGCTCTCTGTGCGCTCCGGAGTACCGCCCCAGGGCGCGACGACCTATGCGGCGGCGGGCGGCTCCTGCTCGTCGTCCGCCGAGACCGTCACCGAGGGCGGCGGCTCCTCGGTGTCGTCGGGCTTGGCCGCCTCGTCCTGTTCCTCCTTGAGACGCTTCCACGCGTCGCGCGCACGGCGGAACGACTCGAAGACGTCGGGGAGCTGATCAAGGATGCCCTTGACCGCGAAAAGCAGCACAGAGGCCACGCCAGCGATGGCGAGAATGATGATGATGGCGGTGCCGTCCACCGATCCTTACCTTCCCTGTCATGGGCCGGATCGGGTGCGCAGGCAGCCTCGATCCGAACCCTTCGGTTCGGGTCGAGACACCCACGCTGACGCTCACGCGAATGTTCTCGGTTGGGCCTACTTTTCGGCCCGTATCCACTGTTGGTACTTCCACTGCCCCGCGCCATCAGTGCAACTGATCTGCGTCGCGGTGGGTGTGAGAGACCCCCACCAGGCCAGCGCTGCTGATGAGTCCTGCCTCTCTGGTGCAACAGGGAGGCAGGCAACGACAAGTTTCGACTATCAACTCGTCACGACCAGAGTAGCGCAAGGCCGTGCGTGGCACCTCGATACAAGTGAGCTTCGCGCTGGTGCAGTTGGGCTGGCCGCGCGGCACGTTGGGTCAGCGGGCCGGCTCACGTCGACGGCGGTGGGTGGCCGCGAGAGTGACCGCTTCACGAAGCGCAGCAGTAAGGCGTTGGTCGGCAGCTTTCGACTCTTCGACAGCCTGAGCCGCAGCGGCAGCCGTAGCGTTGATATTCCGCTGCCTTCTGTCCCGCTCCCGGGTTCCGCCGCCGGACTCCTCTAGGGCCAGTTGCAACTGTTGGATGGCGCGCAGCGCGTCCATGATGGCCACGTTCGCCTCCGCGTACGCCCCAACTAGTCCCGGCGTTGTGTAGAGCACCAGCTTGGTGACAACCAAGCGGTACTGCATGTTTTCAGGCTCAAGGACAAGTTCGTGGTAGTCCTCGCTGGAGACTTTTCGGCGTGCAAAGGCTGAGTCGCGCGTTCTACCGAGTGCGTACATCCTCCGGTGCGCTTCCTCGATCGCGTCGGCGCGGCGTTCCCAGACCTTGAAGTCGCTCTCACGGTCGCGGGTCGCACGCTGGGTGAGGCTGGCCGACGCCAGGGTGGCCACCGCGCCGATGACGGCTCCCAGCAGCCCGGCACCGGTGCCGATCAGGGCGAGGGTTACCGGTGTGATCGTCACAGCATGAGCGTAGGTACGAACGTGGCGTCGTGGGGTCGAATCTAGCGAAGCCCCGGAGAGCCGTCGTGGCCTCCGGGGCTCCCGCGCGCTCAAGCGGTCTCACCCGAAAAGACGCCGAGGTAGCCAAGTGTCGTCATGCACAGCCCCATGACGCCGATGAACACACCGCCTCCGAAGAGGACAGCATCACGCTTGCGTGCCCCTGGCTTGTGGCTGAGCCAACCTGCCCCGATGCTGACGAGAACGGAGGACAGGAAGCAGATCACGAAGATCAACATCCTGACGCCGAGAGAGAGGTTCAACGGTCCGAGCACCTTCCCGGTGATCGGCCATTGGTGCGCAGACCTCAGCCCGACCACCACGTGTATACGTGTGATCAAGCTGAGGCCATGCCGACGTTCAGGACTCAGAGCCGGACGGGTCAGGACCGCATGCAGTGACCCTGCAACACCAACTTCTGTAGCTAAGGAACGTGGACGGGTTGGGGCAACCCCATGCCCTATCTGAGACGTCGGACTCAGGTCCACGGTAGGCGGGATACGGCAACTGTAGCCGAAACGACGGGGGTTGATACGTCAGAGGGTGTGGCTACTCCGTGGGGTCTCCTGTGGCCTCGTGCTGGCGGGTGCGGCCGGGACCCGCCCCGGGCGGGTACGAGAGGCCGCCGGAGACCCCACGGGAGGCCGCCGCTGGGTATGCCCGCGCCCCGCTGGCCACGCCGCCGAACGGCCGGGCGTCACGTTGAGGCCCTGGGCGCCCGTCGGCCATAACCTCCCGTGCTTGGCGATCACGTCTCGTGACAGCCGCGGAGAGGGTCGCCCCCTCCGACTTGCGCCAACCGCAAATTGCAGCGGGTGTAAATCCTGTGCTCCACTGGGTGTAGCTGGGCGGCACAGCCCCCGGTCAGGGCCCCGCTTCGGCGGTGCGGTCCCAAGTTCCCCGCCGTGTTCGGCACGTCCTTGCCAAACCTTCGACGGGAACCCCAATGCTTACTCTCGCGTTCGATCCTGACGCGCTGCGCCGAATCCGGCAGGAACGCGGCATGACCCAGCGGGACCTTGCCGAGGCGCTCGGTGTCACCGTGCCCACGGTCTGCCGCTACGAGACCCACGTCAGTACGCCGTCCATGGACGTCCTCGACCTGATGGCGCAGGCCCTCGGCGTCGACTTCTTCGACCTGACGAACCGCCCCGTCAGTCGAGAGCTGGTGTCGGCCTGATGGACGTCAAGGACGCGCGCCCCATTCTCGCCGAGGAGCGACGCCAGCTCGTCGACCTGCGCGACGAGGCCGCCGCGTGGATGGAGGAGACCGAAGCCACCGCGCAGCGTGCGCGCGACCTGGAAGCGCTGGCGACCGTGGCGCGTACCCGGCTAGCTGACATGGCCCCCGCCCATCAAGCTGAGGTGCTGGCCCTGCTGGACGTGCGGGTCACCATCACCGGCCTGGTGCCCAAGCCCAAGCTCGGGCTGTCGTGCTCGATGGCGGAGTGGTTCAAGGCCGCCGGTCGCAAGGTGCCCTCGGAGCTGACCGACGAGGCATGGGCCGCAGCCGAGCCGATCGTGAAGGCGTGGGAACCGCCTTACCACCGGCTGAGGCCCAGTCGCCTGATGTCCGACGCGATGTTCTACAAGGCGCGCACCGGGTGCCGCTGGGAGGACCTGCCGGAGCGGTTCGGCTCCTGGAAGGGCATCCACTCCCGGTACAAGACGTGGCGTAACTGCGGGGTGTGGGGCGACATCGTGTCGGCCCTGCCCGTGGACTGTCCTGGTTATCGGCCGGTCCCTGAACTGAACCTGGTGCCGCCGTTCCGGGTGGAGGGGCGCGTGGACCCGCGCGTGCTGGCTGACGCCGACATCCAGGAAGAAGTGATGCCCGGAGAAACAGGCCCCCCGGCCCTCTCCCGCTACCGGTCCGTGCTCGGCGAGCCGGAGTCCGGGACCCCGCGCAGGATCGGCGACCTGGACTGCGAGGCGTGGCGGTGGCCGGTCCCGCTCTGGCCCGGCCTGCGCTTCGAGGTGCTGGCCCCGGCGGCCGGCGGGGCGGTGTGGAACGAGTGGCTGGTCCGCGCACCGGGCGCCGAACCGCCCGCCCTCCACACCGTGGAGGACCTCACCCCCTGGTCCTGCACGGTGGACGAGGCGGCTCACGCCTTCGCGCCCGCCCGCCCCCTGGAGGGCACCGCCCCGACGCGGTGGGGGCTCGCCTTCACGGCCCCGGACGCGAGCGGCGTACGGCGCGAGGTGGTCGCGGAGTTCACATGGGGGTTGCTGCAACGTACGGCGGTCAGCGGACCGCCGCCTTGAGGATCTCCTCCACGACGCGCGGCACCGACTCCGGGTGCAGCCACAGGAACAGGTTCGGTTCGACCAGCTCCAGCTCCATCACGCGGGGCTGTCCGTCCTCCCCGTCCACGAGGTCGACCCGCGCGTACAGCAGCTCGGGCCTGCCCGGCACGGAGGCCAACGCCTTCCTGGCGAGGGCGGTGTCGACGAGGGCCGGGGTCCAGGCGGTCAGTCCGGGGTGGGCCACCTTGCGCTGGTCGTAGGACGTACCGGGGGCGAGGACGGGCCCCTTGCGGCTCACGTGCAGCAGGTTCCCGCCGAAGAACTGCAGCGCCCGCTCACCGGCGGTGTCGATGCCGCGCACATAGGGCTGCACCATCGCGGTGAACCCCTCGGCGTGCATGCGCCGCAGATGCCGTACGGCCGTGTCGTGCTCGTCGGGTGTGTAGCGGGCGGCGAACCGGGCGCCGGCGCCGGAGGTGGGCTTGACGACGTACTCGTGGCCGTCCGGGAGGTCGAGGGCGTCCCCGGGAGCCAGATACCGGGTGTCCACCACCGGCACCCCGGCGGCGGCGAGCTCCCCGAGGTACCGCTTGTCGGTGTTCCAGCGCACCACGTCCGCCGGATTGGCCAGCCGGGTGAGCGTGCCGCACCGCTCGGCCCACGCGGTGAACTCCGCCGACCGCCAGCTGTAGTCCCAGGTGGAGCGGATCACGACGAGGTCGAAGCGGGCCCAGTCGACGGCCTCGTCGTCCCACACCTCGGCGGACGCCTCGGCCCCGGCCTCCCCCAGCGCCCGCACCAGCCCCGGCAGATCCCGGTCCTCGGAGACGTCGGGTCCGGGCCGGCAGGTCACGAGCGCGATACGGGGCACGACGACTCACTCCTCATACGAACAGCTGATCGACGTGCAGGCTAGCAACCGCGCCCGGCCACTTGGCCTTCACCTCGGTGAAGCCCCGGCACCGGTTACGGAAACGCGGGAGACTCCGGCGGCCCGAGCCGCCACACCCCGTTCGCTCCTCGGGATCGGTAGGGCACCCTGGTCGGGCAGGTACCGACCGTCTTCGATCAACAGCGAGCCAAGGAGTACGACGCGTGTCCTCTCTCTTCCCGGCCCTGACCGACGGCCCGGCCGACCGGCCCGCCCTGTGCTTCGGCGAGCGCTCACTGACGTACGGGGAACTCGCCTCGGCGGCCGGAGCGGTGGCCGGGGGCCTGACGGGGGCGCGCCGGGTCGCCGTATGGGCCACGCCGGCGCTGGAGACGGCGGTCGCGGTCACCGCGGCACTGGTCGCGGGGGTGACCGTCGTACCGCTCAACCCGAAGTCGGGCGAGAAGGAGCTCGGCCACATCCTCTCCGACAGCGCCCCTGACCTGCTGCTCACCGCGCCCGGCGAGGAACTGCCCGCCCCGCTGGGCGACCTGCCCCGCGTCGACGTGGACCCGGCGGCCCGGGGTGTGCTCCCGGACGACCGGGAGCGGGACCCGGAGGACCCCGCCCTGATCGTCTACACCTCCGGCACCACCGGCCCGCCCAAGGGCGCCGTCATCCCGCGCCGCGCGATCGCTACCACCCTGGACGCCCTCGCCGACGCCTGGCGGTGGACCGGTGACGACGTGCTGGTGCACGGGCTGCCGCTGTTCCATGTGCACGGCCTCGTCCTCGGCACCCTCGGCCCGCTGCGGCGCGGCGGCTCCGTGCGCCACCTGGGCAGGTTCACCCCCGAGGGCGTGGCGCGCGAGCTGAACGGCGGCGCGACCGTGCTGTTCGGCGTGCCGACGATGTACCACCGCCTCGCGGAGGCGCTGCCCGACGGGCCGGAACTGGTGAAGGCGCTGGCCGGGGCGCGGCTGCTGGTGTCGGGTTCGGCCGCGCTGCCCGTGCACGACCACGAGCGGATCGCGGCGGCGACCGGGCGCCGGGTCATCGAGCGGTACGGCATGACGGAGACGCTGATGAACACCGCCGTCCGCGCGGACGGCGAGGCCCGCCCCGGCACGGTGGGCGTGCCGCTGCCGGGCGTGGAGCTGCGGCTGGTGGAGGAGGACGGGGCGCCGGTGACGTCGTACGACGGTGAGACGGTCGGCGAGATCCAGGTGCGCGGGCCGAACCTGTTCACGGAGTACCTGAACCGGCCCGACGCGACGACCGCCGCGTTCACGGCCGACGGCTGGTTCCGCACCGGGGACATGGCGGTGCGCGACGCCGACGGCTATGTCCGGATCGTCGGCCGCAAGGCCACCGACCTGATCAAGAGCGGGGGGTACAAGATCGGCGCGGGTGAGATCGAGAACGCGCTGCTGGAGCATCCGGGGGTGCGGGAGGCGGCGGTCACCGGGGAGCCGGACGCCGATCTGGGCGAGCGGATCGTGGCGTGGGTGGTGCCGGCGGATCCGCAGGCACCGCCCGGCCTGGAGGAGCTGGCCGGCCATGTGGCCGGGCGCCTCGCCCCGCACAAGCGGCCGCGCGTGGTCCACCACCTCGACGCCCTTCCCCGCAACGACATGGGGAAGATCATGAAGCGGGCGCTGTCCCGTGGCTGACCGGCTGTCCGCGCGGGAGGTCATCGCCCTCCTCGCGGACGACTTCACCGAACTCGGCCACCCCACGAGGAAGTCGGCCCCCGACGGCCCGCTCGGCTGGCCCGGTTACGGCGCCGCCCGCACCCGCGCCGCCGAGCGCACCGGCGAGCGGGAGTCCGTGGTCTGCGGCACCGCGAGCTTCGAGGGCACCCGGGCGGTCGTCGTCGTCTTCGAGTTCGGCTTCCTCGGCGGCTCGCTCGGCGAACGCACCGGCGACCGTCTGGTGGCGGCGTACGCCCATGCCCGCGCCCACCGGCTGCCGGTGGTGCCGCTGGTCGCCACCGGGGGCAGCAGGATGCAGGAGGGCATGCTCGCGCTCACCCAGCTCCAGCGGGTGGCGCGGGAGTCGGCGCTCACGCGGGAGGCCGGGCTGCCGCAGATCGCGGTGGTACGGGATCCGACGACCGGCGGCGGGTGGGCCACCCTGGGCGCGGGCGCCGATGTCGTCCTCGCCCTGCCCGGCGCGCAGGTCGGCTTCGCCGGCTCACGGGTGCGGCCCGCGGACGCGGACCCGGCGGCGTACACGGCCGAGGCGCAGGTGGCGGCGGGTGCGGCGGACGCGCTGGTGCGGCCGGAGGAGCTGCGGGGGACGCTGGGCCGCTGGCTGCGGCTGCTGACCCGGCCCTCCGCCGCCCCGGTCCCGCCGCCGCCCGCGCTGGGCGCGACGGACCTCCCGGCCACCGGCTGGGACGCCGTCCGCCGCGCCCGCTCACCCGAACGCCCGCGCGCCACCGCCTATCTGGACGCCTGCCTCACCTCCCGCGTCACCATCAGCGGCGACCGCTGCGGCGGTACGGACCCGGACGGCATGCTGTGCGGCTTCGGTGAGCGGGAGGGCCGTACGGTCGCCTACGCGGCGCAGACCGGGACGGCGACCCGGCCCGCCGGGTACCGCACCGCCGCCCGGCTGGTCCGGCTCGCGGACCGGCTCGGCATCCCGGTGCTGACGCTGGTGGACACGCCGGGCGCGGCGAACGACGCGGAGGCGGAGCGGCAGGGCGCGGGGGCCGCCATCGCCGACCTGTTCGGCGCCGTGGCCGCCGCCCGTACGCCGGTCACCACGCTGGTCGTCGGCGAGGGCGGCTCCGGCGGCGCGCTGGCCCTGGCGGCCCCCGGCAACACCTGGGCCACCCCGGACAGCTACTTCTCGGTGATCGCCCCGGAACTCGCGGCGGCCATCCTCAAACGGCCCCCGGAGGAGGTGGAGAACACGGCGGACCGGCTCCGCGTCCGCCCGCAGGACCTGGTGGAGCTGGGGGTGGTCCGGGGAGTGGTGGGACCGGTGGCCGGACCGGCGGACCGCATCCCCCGCGGCTGAGAGACCCCGTTCGGCGGCCACCCACCCGGTCCCCCAGGAAAGGCGCCCGCCCCCGTCCGCCGCGCACGATGCCTGAGAGGTCCGCCACCCGGCGGGCCGCTGGGTGCGCACTCGGGAGGATCCGCCGTGACCGCCAGTCTGGAGCAGCTGCGCCGCTGCCACTTCGCCGTCGACCTGGGGGCGGCCCGCACCCGGGTGTATGTCAAGGGCGCCGGACTCGTCGTCGACCAGCCGTCCACCGCCGCCGTGAACACCCGTACCGGAGCGCTGATGGCGGTCGGTGAGTTCGCGGAGAAGATGACGGGCCGTACGCCGGACTACATCCGTGTCGTACGTCCCGTCTCCGGCGGCACGGTCGTCGACATCGAGATGGCGCAGCGCATGCTGCGGCAGCTCATCGGGGACAGGATGCGCCGCACCCTGCGCCGCAGGCCCCGGCTGCGGGCCGCGGCCTGCGTCCCGCACGACGCCGATCCGCTCGCCCAGCGCGCCGCGATCGAGACGCTGGTCGGTCTCGGGGCCCGCCGGGTGGAGCTGGTCGACACGCTCATCGCCGCCGCCGTCGGCTGCGGTCTGCCGGTGGAGCGGCCCGAGGCCACCATGGTCATGGTGTGCGGGGCGGCGGCCACGCAGGTGGCCGTGCTCTCCCTCGGGGCGATCGTGACGGCGGAGCGCGTCCCCGTCGGCGGGGAGGCCGTGGACAACGCGATCGTGCAGCACCTGCGCCACCAGCACGAGCTGATGCTGCCGAGCCAGTCCGTACGGCCCCTGCAGCTCGCCCTGCACGGCAACGGGCTCACCCCGCAGGGCCCGGAGTCGACGGAGATCCACGGGCGGGACGTGGCCACCGGGCTGGCCCGTTCCGTGCGGGTCGACACGGCCGCCGTGCGGCGGGCCATCCAGACGCCGCTCACCGCCGTCCTCGACGGCATCGGCAAGGTGCTGCGGGAGTGCCCGCCGGATCTGGTCGCCGACCTGGTCGACCGGGGGATCATGATGGTCGGCGGGAGCGCCCTGCTGCCGGGCTTCGACCAGATGCTGCGCCAGGCGACGGGCATGCCGGTGCACATCGCCGAACGGCCGGAGCTCTGCGCCGTACAGGGGCTGGGCGAGATGCTGGAGGGCAGGATCGCACCGATCGTGCTGGACCCGCTGCGCGCCTGAGCGCGGGGGCGGCCGGACGGGCGAGCCGTCAGCGGGGGAACCAGCATCTGATCGTCGTGCCCTCGTCCCCGGTGTGCACGCGCACCAGGTCGGCGATCAGGTTGACCATCAGCAGGCCGCGTCCGCCGCGCTGCTCGCGGGAGGCGGGGCGGCGCCCGGCGAGGGGGTCGGTCATCCGGCCCCGGTCGCGCACCTCGCACAGTACGTGGCCGTCCTCGGCCCAGACCCGCAGTACTCCGGAGCCGCCGCCGTGCAGCACGCTGTTCGTGGTCAGCTCGGCCGTGGCGAGGGCCAGGTCGTTCAGGGTGACGCCGGTGAGGCCGAGCCGCCGTCCCTCGTCGGACGCGGCGTGCCGGGCCGAGGGCAGCGAATCGGCGGTGAACGGGAGGGTCATCGCGTCCGCCACGAGCGGCAGCGGCTCGTTGTAGCGGGCGACGACCGCGTCGGGGGCGTACGCCTCGCTGTCCCGCACCGGGCGGGCGCCGACGGGGATGACGGTGGGGTGGGTGGCGTGGGCGTCGGCGAGGACGTGCGCGGGCAGGCGTACGGCGTCGTAGGGGCACAGGATCGTCGCCGTACGGCCCTGGAAGGCGGCGTTGATCAGTGCCTCGTGCTGGACGCAGGCGGGGTACTCGGTCGCGGAGCGGCCGGCCCAGATGGGCTCGCCGATGATCCGCACCCGCTTCCCGGCCGGCCGGCTGTCGGCGAAGGCGCGCAACACGCCGGGAATGATCCGGCCGGGGTTGCGTCCGGCCTCGCGCATGTCGAGGAGGCGGACGGTGTCCGCGTCGTCGCCGAGCGCGTCCCGGACCATCCGCAGCCGGTCACCGGGCACGGCGACCGCCACGGGCTCGCCGGCCGCGAGCCCCTCGCGCACGAAGGGGACGGTGCCCTCCAGGTACTCCTGGTCGTCCCGGTAGAAGAGGGCGGGGTGGACGAAGGGACCGGCGGGGGCTTCCAGGGGTTCGGCCGCGGCACTCATGACATCGACACCTCGATCGTCGACAGGTCGGGCCAGAACATGTCCAGCACCCGGCTCAGGGCGGGCGGCGGGCGGCGCACCACGAACCGGCGGCCGTCCCCGAGACGCTCGGCGGCCGCCGCGAGCGCTCCGGCGCCCGCGACGTCGACGAACGTCACCTCGGACAGTTCCAGGTAGTACACGGCCTCACCCTCGCGCACCGCCTGCTCCAGCACGCGCTCCCAGATCGTATGCGTGGCCAGGCCGATCTCCCCGGCCGCGCGGACACCGCGGCCGCCCTCCAGCGGGCGCACCGTCAGACACGGCGCCGGAGTCCCGGGCCCGTACGGCGTCCGGTGGTGATCGCCCAACACCCGTCTCCCCACACTCCCGAGCCTGTACGTACCCCGTCGGTTCCCGGCCATTCCCCGGCACGGTGTGTAGTACGCCGCAGTCTGGGCAGGCGCATCCGCAGCGCAGCCGGGACCGTGCGCAGCCTACCGCTCCGGTGCCGGCGGCGGCCGAACCCACCCGAAACGCCCGACCACCCACGAGCACCGACAAGGCGGTGACATGTCCTCCGCGGCATCACTCCCTCTCCCGGGAAGGTTGAACACCTTGGTCATCGGCGGTCGCATGGACGCGGACCGGGCGCTGCTCACCCCGCGCGGCGAGCTGGTCCGCGGGTGCGCCCAGGCCCTGGCCGAGAAGCTGGCGCGGCTGCCCGCCGGCACGGCGCGGGTCGACGTGGACATGAGCGGCGTGTACTTCATGGACACGGCGGGGCTGGAGTTCCTGGAGGTGCTGCGCGACCACGGCCGGCGCTGGTCGGTGCCGGTCACGGCCACCCGCTGGAACGGCCAGCCGCGCCGCATCCTGGAACTCGCCGGCCTCGACACCACGGACCCGCTGCGTTCCCCGGCGCCGGAGCCGGAGGACGTGCCGTCGCGGGCCGTCTCGGCGGTGGCGCTGGAGCGGGAGGAGCGGCTGCACCTGCTCCAGGAGGAGGTCGAGCAGCTGCGGCAGGCGATCGCCTCCCGCCCGGTGATCGACCAGGCCCGCGGCATCCTGATGGCGACGTACGGCTGCACCTCGGACGAGGCGTGGCACATCCTGCGGGAGGCGTCCCAACTCTCCAACACCAAGCTCCGCGCGGTCGCGGAGGCGCTCACCGCCAGTGCGGAGGCGGAGGGCGCCGCCCCGCCCGAGGAGGTCCGCGCCGCCCTCTCCAGGGCCCTGGCCCGCCGCTCGGCACGGTGACACCGGCCCGAACGGGGTACCCGGCGACGGACCGACCACCGGTCCCGCGATCGGGAGGCAGCACCATGAGCGAGCTGAGCGAGCACACTCCGTCCCAGGCCGAGGGCGACCGGGACGACGACGAGTGGACCACCCCCGAGGTCCCGCACTCCACCCCGTCCCAGGCGGAGGGCGAACGCGACCCGTCGGACGCCCCCGCCGCGTCCGACGACAACACCGAGGACGGGTGAGCCCGGGGCCGCCGCCTCAGGCCCGTACGTCCCGCTGCTCCACGTCCTTCAGGACGGCCGCAACAGTGTTCGGGGTCTCACGGGTCACGGTCCGCAAGGCGACTGCGGCACTCCGCGAGGAGAAGCTGGTCGTCACCACTCCGGGCAGGGGCTCGTTCATGGCCGACGAGGGGCGCCCGAACACCTCTTCGCAGCGAGGGGAAGAGGTGGATCCGGAGGACCCTGAGGGGGTGCGACTCGCCCCTTGGTGACAGAGCGAGCGTTTCCCGCGGTGCGGTGAGTGGGGCGGGTGGGACTCGAACCCACGGCCGACGGATTATGAGTCCGCTGCTCTAACCGGCTGAGCTACCGCCCCATAACGGCGTGTCGCGTACATGTGTGCGCGCCGTCTGCCGCAGCATAGCCGCTCATACGATCTCCTGCTCCGGATGGTCGGCTGCGTACGGTCTTCGTGACCATGGAGACTGCGCCGAGCCTCGCACGGTTCCCCCGGACATGAAAAAGGACCCCTACGGGGTCCTCGTTCACCATGCTCCCCCGACTGGACTCGAACCAGTAACCTGCCGGTTAACAGCCGGCTGCTCTGCCAATTGAGCTACGGAGGACCGAGCTCCCCCGACTGGACTCGAACCAGTAACCTGCCGGTTAACAGCCGGCTGCTCTGCCAATTGAGCTACGGAGGAATGCCTCGTTGCATCGAACGTACCCGCCTGGGTATCCGCCAGGGGGCACTCGCTCGCTGCGACACATACATTAGCGCAAGCAGGGGGGTGCTTCGCCAATCGGTACTCCCCGGCGCCGTCGCCGGAACAACGGGAAGGGTGGCCGTCATGCGTTACCGGCTCACGTTCGTCGCCGGAGTCGTCCTGGGTTACGTGCTGGGCACGAAAGCCGGACGCGAGCGCTACGAGCAGATGAAGAGGTCCGCGCAGCAGTTCACGCAGAACCCCGCGGTGCGCAACACCGCGGAGAGCGCGGCGCAGCAGGGCCGCGACTTCGCGGACAAGGCGTACCACGCGGTCAGCGACAAGGTCGGCGACCGCATGCCCGACTCGGTCGCCCAACGAGTCCGCACCCTCCGCGAACGCACGGCCCACGGCCCGGCAGAAGACGACTGGGGCACGAGCAACACGTGACGGGACAACTTTTCAGCACCGGGTGAGTCGCTCCACCTCAGGGGCGCGGAGCTGTATCGATATGCGGCTCCGCCGCGCGGGCGCGGGCAACCACAGACAGCCCGCACCCGCGACGCAACAGAGACCCCGACGGCGCCCACGCCCCACCCACCCCTCCCCATACGGCAAAATCACCGTATGGGGATAGTCGCCGGACTGGACAGCGCGCCAGACTTCACTCGCATCGTCGTCTGTGACACGGACACCGGATCCGTACTCAAGCAGGGATACGCCCAGCATCCGGTACAGGGCACCGACAGCGGCGGCCGTCCCTCCGACGTCGACCCGCAGGCCTGGCTGCTGTCCCTCGGCGAGGCCGCGGGCGGCGGCCTGCTGGAGGGCGTGCAGGCCATCGGCGTCTCCGCGCAGGCGAACGCGCTGGTGCCGCTGGACGCGCAGGGCAACACCGTACGGCCGGCGATGACCGGCGGTGACAAGCGGGCGCAGGTCGCGGCGGCGGATCTCATCGACGCGTTCGGCGGGCGTGAGGCGTGGGCGCAGGCCGTGGGCTGTGTGCCGGGGGCCGCGCAGCCGGTGACCAAGCTGCGCTGGATGGCCCGCAGCGAACCGGAGAACGCGGCGCGCACCGCCGTACTGATGCAGGCGCACGACTGGCTGGTGTGGCAGCTCCTGGGCCGGCCGGTGCGGCGCACCACCGACCGGGGCGGGGCCTCCGGCACCGGGTACTGGGCGGCGGCCACCGGCGGTTACCGGCCCGATCTGGTGGAGCTGGCGCTCGGGCACCAGGCGATGCTGCCCGAGGTGATCGGTCCGGCGGAGGCGGCCGGTACGACACCGGAGGGGCTGCTGATCTCCGCCGGTACGGGCGAGACGATGGCGGCGGCGTTCGGGCTGGGGATCGGACTGGGCGACGCGGTGGTGTCGCTGGGCGCGTCCGGGTCCGTGATGGCCGTGCACCCCGAGGCGCTCGTCGACCAGCACGGGATGATCACCTCCCTGGCGGACGCGACCGGCATGCACCTGCCCGTCGTCACCACCCTGAACGCCGTACGCGCCCTGCGCGGGACCGCCGAACTGCTCGGGCTGCCCGACCTGGAGAGCCTGTCCGACCTGGCGATGAAGTCGACGCCCGGCTCGCACGGGCTGGTGCTGCTGCCGTACCTGGAGGGCGAGCGCACCCCGAACCTGCCGCACACCGCCGGGACGCTGGCCGGGCTGCGGCGCGAGTCGATGAAGCCGGAGCATCTGGCGCGGGCCGCGTTCGAGGGGATGCTGTGCGGGCTCGCGGACGCGCTGGACGTGCTGCGCGGCCGGGGCGTGGAGGTGCGGCGGGTCTTCCTGCTGGGCCAGGCCGCGGAGCTGCCGGCCGTGCAGTCGGCGGCACCCGCGCTGTTCGGGGCGCAGGTGGTCGTACCGCAGCCCGCGGACTACGCGGCGATCGGCGCGGCCCGGCAGGCGGCGTGGGCGCTCGGCGTGTCGCAGGGCACCCTCGATCCGCGCACCCCGCCCGTGTGGCAGGGCGCGGTGGCGCAGGTGCTGGATCCCGGGGAGGACCTGGCGGTGGGACAGGCGGTGCGCCAGCAGTACGTGTCGGTGCGCGAGCAGACGCATCCGGGGGCGTTCCGCGCGTAGCACGGGCCGGTGGATCGACCCGTGGCACGGGCCGGTGGATCGACCCGTGGCACGGGCCGGTGGATTAATTCGGTTGAGGTAACGCAGGTGGAGTGTTCGACGATAGGGGCCACGGGCAACCAACGCCCCCGCCGACCACTCCGAGAGATTCAGCGTGCTCATACGACTCCTGCGGACCTACCTCCAGCCCTACAAGAGACCCATCACCTTGCTGGTGCTGCTGCAGTTCCTGCAGACCTGCGCCTCGCTCTACCTGCCCACGCTCAACGCGGACATCATCGACCAGGGTGTCGTCGAGGGCGACACCGGTTACATCCTGAGCTACGGCGCCCTGATGATCGGCATCTCGCTGGTTCAGGTCGTGTGCAACATCGGTGCCGTGTACTACGGCGCCCGGACCGCGTCGGCACTGGGACGGGACGTACGCGCCGCCGTGTTCGACCGGGTGCAGTCGTTCTCCGCGCGTGAGGTGGGTCACTTCGGCGCGCCCTCGCTGATCACCCGTACGACGAACGACGTCCAGCAGGTGCAGATGCTGGCCCTGATGACGTTCACCCTGATGGTGTCGGCGCCCATCATGTGTGTGGGCGGCATCGTGATGGCGCTCGGCCTGGACGTCCCGCTGTCCGGGGTGCTGGTCGCGGTGGTGCCGGTGCTGGGCATCTGCGTGACGCTGATCGTGCGGCGGCTGCGTCCGCTGTTCCGGACCATGCAGGAGCGGCTCGACACGGTGAACCGGGTGCTGCGCGAGCAGATCACCGGCAACCGGGTGATCCGCGCCTTCGTGCGGGACGAGTACGAGCAGGGGCGGTTCCGCCAGTCGAACACCGAGCTGACCGATGTGTCGCTGCGCACGGGCAATCTGCTGGCGCTGATGTTCCCGGTGGTCATGACGGTGGTGAACCTGTCGTCGATCGCGGTGGTGTGGTTCGGCGCGCACCGCATCGACAGCGGCGGGATGCAGATCGGTGATCTGACCGCGTTCCTCGCCTATCTGATGCAGATCGTCATGTCCGTGATGATGGCCACCTTCATGTTCATGATGGTGCCGCGCGCCGAGGTGTGCGCCGAGCGCATCCACGAGGTGCTGGACACCTCCTCCAGCGTGGTGCCGCCCCTCGCGCCGGTCACTGAGCTGCGGCGGCACGGGTATCTGGAGATCCGGGGCGCGGGCTTCCGCTACCCGGGTGCCGAGGAGCCGGTGCTGAGGGCGGTCGACCTGGTGGCGCGGCCCGGTGAGGTCACCGCCGTGATCGGTTCCACCGGCAGCGGCAAGTCCACCCTGCTCGGTCTGGTCCCCCGGCTGTTCGACGCGACCGACGGGGAGGTGCTGGTGGACGGCGTGCCCGTGGCGGACGTCGAGCCGCAACTGCTCGCGAAGACGGTCGGACTGGTGCCGCAGAAGCCGTACCTGTTCGCCGGGACGGTGGCGACGAACCTGCGCTACGGCAATCCGGACGCCACCGACGAGGAGCTGTGGCACGCGCTGGAGGTGGCGCAGGGCAAGGACTTCGTGGAACGTCTGGAGGGCGGCCTCGACGCTCCGATCGCCCAGGGCGGGACGAACGTCTCCGGCGGTCAGCGCCAGCGCCTCGCGATCGCCCGGACGCTGGTGCAGCGACCGGAGATCTACCTCTTCGACGACTCCTTCTCCGCGCTCGACTACGCCACCGACGCGGCCCTGCGGGCGGCTCTCGGCCGGGAGACGGCCGAGGCGACCGTGGTGATCGTCGCCCAGCGGGTGGCGACCATCCGGGACGCCGACCGGATCGTGGTCCTGGACGAGGGCCGTGTCGTCGGCACCGGCCGGCACCACGAACTGATGGCGGACAACGAGACCTACCGGGAGATCGTGCTCTCCCAGCTGACGGAAGCGGAGGCTGCCTGATGACGGGGCCCGGAGGACGGATGATGGCCGGGGGCGGCCCCGACCAGCAGACGATCGACTTCAAGGGGTCGAGCAAACGGCTGATCGCGCGGTTCCGGCCGGAACGCGTGACGATCTACGGGCTGCTGGCCTGTGTCGTACTGAGCGTCGGGCTCAGCGTGATCGGGCCGAAGATCCTCGGCAAGGCGACCGACCTGGTCTTCGCCGGCATCGTCGGACGCGACATGCCGGAGGGCGCCACCAAGGAACAGGTGCTCGACTCGATGCGGGAGCGGGGCGAGGGCGACGTCGCCGACATGCTCCGCAGCACCGACTTCACCCCCGGCGAGGGCATCGACTTCACGGCGGTGGGCAACGTCCTGCTGTTCGCGCTGGCGGTGTTCGGGGCCGCCGGCCTGCTGATGGCCGTGGCCACCCGACTGGTGAACCGGGCGGTCAACCACACCATGTTCCGCATGCGCGAGGACGTACAGACGAAGCTGTCGCGGCTGCCGCTGTCGTACTTCGACAAGCGGCAGCGCGGTGAGGTGCTCAGCCGCGCCACCAACGACATCGACAACATCGGGCAGACGCTCCAGCAGTCGATGGGCCAGTTGATCAACTCGCTGCTCACCATCATCGGTGTGCTCGCGATGATGTTCTACGTCTCGTGGATCCTGGCGCTGGTCGCGCTGGTGACGGTGCCGCTGTCGTTCGTCGTCGCCACGCGCGTCGGCAAGCGGTCGCAGCCGCACTTCGTGGCGCAGTGGCGGTCGACCGGCACCCTCAACGCGCACATCGAGGAGATGTACACCGGGCACACCCTGGTGAAGGTGTTCGGGCGTCAGCAGGAGTCTGCGGACAAATTCGCCGAGGAGAACGACGCGCTGTACGAGGCCGGGTTCAAGGCGCAGTTCAACAGCGGCATCATGCAGCCGCTGATGCTCTTCGTCTCGAACATCAACTACGTGCTGGTGGCGGTCGTCGGCGGTCTGCGGGTCGCGTCGGGCACGCTGTCCATCGGTGACGTGCAGGCGTTCATCCAGTACTCGCGGCAGTTCTCGATGCCGCTGACGCAGGTCGCCTCGATGGCGAACCTGGTGCAGTCGGGTGTCGCCTCGGCGGAGCGGGTCTTCGAACTGCTGGACGCCGAGGAGCAGGAGGCCGACGCCTCACCGGCCGAGAAGCCGGACGAGCTGCGCGGGCGGGTGGCGCTGGAGCACGTGTCGTTCCGGTACGACCCGGAGAAGCCGCTGATCGAGGACCTGTCCCTGAAGGTCGAGCCGGGCCACACGGTGGCCATCGTCGGCCCGACGGGCGCCGGCAAGACGACGCTCGTGAACCTGCTGATGCGGTTCTACGAGGTCTCCGGCGGGCGGATCACGCTCGACGGGGTCGACATCGCGAAGATGTCCCGGGACGAACTGCGCGCCGGCATCGGCATGGTGCTCCAGGACACCTGGCTGTTCGGCGGCACCATCGCGGAGAACATCGCCTACGGTTCCGCGCGCGAGGTCACCCGGGAGGAGATCGAGGAGGCGGCGCGGGCGGCGCACGCGGACCGGTTCGTCCGGACGCTGCCCGACGGGTACGACACGGTGATCGACGACGAGGGCAGCGGGGTGAGCGCGGGTGAGAAGCAGCTCATCACGATCGCCCGGGCGTTCCTGTCGGACCCGGTGATCCTCGTCCTGGACGAGGCGACGAGTTCCGTGGACACCCGTACGGAGGTGCTGATCCAGAAGGCGATGGCACAACTGGCGCACGGGCGTACGTCGTTCGTGATCGCGCACCGGTTGTCCACGATCCGGGACGCGGACACGATCCTGGTGATGGAGAACGGCTCGATCGTCGAACAGGGCGCGCACGAGAAACTGCTGGCGGCGGACGGGGCGTACGCCCGCCTCTACAAGGCGCAGTTCGCGGAGGCGGTGGCGGAGGTCGACTAGGTTCTGCCCGGCCCGGACGAGGACGGGGGTCGCCGTCCCCGTCCGGGCCGGGCCGCAGGACGGGCCGCCCCGGACGGAGGCGCGACGTCAGAGCTGCCGGTAGTAGACGGCCAGGGGGAGCCGAACGCACCCGAGGTTCTCGTAGAGGGCTCGGGCCGGCGCGTGGAAGGGGTCCCCGCCGGTGCCGATCTCGACCACCTGCGCTCCGAGCCGTCGCATCTCGTCGAACGCGTGCTCGCACAGCCTGGTACCCACGTGGTCCCGGCGGTGCTCGGGTGCGACGGCGAGGATCTCGATCCGGCCGTTGTGCCGCGCCGGATCGACGTTCCACGCCACGTACCCGGCGAGGGCGCCGCCGATCTCGGCGACCGCGACGTACTTGTGCAGCTCGGGGTCGTGGAGCTCGCTCACCTGCTTGCGGTAGTCCTCCCGCCAGTCGCCGTGCTGGTTGGCGAAGACGACCTCGCCCACGAGGGGGCGGAAGGAATCCTCGTAGAACGGTCGGAACGTGTCGATGGTGAGTTCGACGAGCCGTGCCTGGTCATGGCGGCCGAACGCGCGAATGAGCATGGGGTTGTGCCTCTCGGACCGAGGGGAAACGGACGACGACCGGCCCGCTCGCGGCCTGCGACGCGGCGGCGGGCCCACCCTCAGTGACGAGTACGTTCGGCGGCGGAACACTCCACGGGGACGATGCTACTCCGCCCCTCGTCCAGAAGCCCGGCTCCGGCCGGTGACGCGGTAGCGGAGGTGGACGACTCCCGAGCCGAAGGTGCGGGTCCCGACGAGTTCGAGATCCACCCGGCGCCCGTGCCGGGGAAAGAACGGAACGCCACCGCCCACCAGCACCGGGTGGACCACGACCCGGTACTCGTCGATCAGGCCCGACGCGGCCGCCTCGGCGGCGAGAGTCGCGCCGCCGATCGCGATGTCGCCCTCCCCCGGCCCGGCCCGCAACCGCCCGATCTCCTCCGCCAGGCCGCCGGAGGCCAGGCGGGCGTTGCCCCGCACCGCAGACAGCGTGGTGGAGAACACCACCTTGGGGAGCGGCTTCCAGAGCGCGGCCCACTCGAGCGACGAGTCGTCGAGCGAGGGATCCTGGCCGGCGGTCTCCCAGTACAGCATCGTCTCGTACAGCCTTCGTCCCATCAGGTGAACGTCGACCTCCCGGATCCCGTCGATCCAGAAGCGGAAGACCTCCTCGTCGGGCGCCGACCAGTCCAGGCCGCCGTCCGGCCCGACGATGTAGCCGTCGAGTGAGACATTCATCGAATAGGTCACGCTGCGCATCAGAAGTCCTCCACGGCATCGGATCCGACCGTACGACCACCGGACGCCGAGGAACTCATCGGCTCGCGGGATCCGCCGACATCGCGTGGGCGGGGAAACCCGGAACGCGGCGACCTGCCCGGGCGGCCGGCCCCCGCGACTCGTTCCGGCCCCGACTGTCACCCCCTCCCCGTACTGTCAGGGCATGGAAGGCACCGCACCCCCCACCGCATACGACCGGACGTCAGTCGCCCGCTGGGCCCCCGAACCCGACAAACGCCCCGGCCGCACCGCCTTCCAACGCGACCGCGCCCGCGTCCTGCACTCCGCCTCCCTCCGCCGCCTCGCCGGAAAAACACAGGTCGTCACCCCCGGCGAGCACAGCCAGGTCTGGGACGCCAGCCCCCGCACCCGCCTCACCCACTCCCTCGAATGCGCCCAGGTCGGCCGCGAACTCGGCGCCGCCCTCGGCTGCGACCCCGACCTCGTCGAGGCCGCCTGCCTCTCCCACGACCTCGGGCACCCGCCCTTCGGCCACAACGGCGAACAGGCGCTGAACGAGTTCGCCGAGGACTGCGGCGGCTTCGAGGGCAACGCCCAGTCGCTCCGCCTCCTCACCCGCATCGAACCCAAACGCTTCACCCCCGAAGGCTCCGTCGGCCTCAACCTCACCCGCGCCGCCCTCGACGCCGCCACCAAGTACCCCTGGCCCCGCGGCGCCCACCCCACCGACCCGGCCTCCCCGAAGTTCGGCGTCTACGACGACGACCGCCCCGTCTTCGACTGGCTCCGTGAGGACGCCCCCGGCACCCGCACCTGCTTCGAGGCCCAGGTCATGGACTGGTCCGACGACGTGGCCTACTCGGTGCACGACGTGGAGGACGGCCTGCACGCCGGCCACATCGACCCCGACTGCCTCCACGCCGAACCCGAACGCCAGGCCGTCTTCGCCGTCGCCGTCGGCCGGTACGTCCCCGCCGACACCGACCCCGCCGAACTCGCGGAGGCCCTCGACCGCCTCCTCGACCAGGAGTGGTGGCCGCACGGCTACGACGGCACCGCCGTCGCCCAGGCCCGCCTCAAGGACGCCACCAGCCAGCTCATCGGCCGCTTCTGCCTCGCCGCCGAAGGCGCCACCCGGCAGGCCCACGGTGGCGGGCGCCTCACCAGATACGGCGCCGAGCTGGTCGTACCGCGCAGCACCCGCATGGAGTGCGCGGTCCTCAAGGCGGTAGCCGACCGGTACGTCATGCAGCGCGCCGAACAGGAACTGCTCCGCGCCGACCAGCGGATCGTCGTCCTCGAACTGGCCGAGGCACTCACCTCCCGCGCCCCCGACGGCCTGGACCCCCAGTTCCGCACCCTGTTCGAGCGTGCCCCGGACGACCGCGCCCGCAAGCGCGTGATCGTCGACCAGATCGCGTCGCTCACCGACGCCTCGGCCCGCTCGCTTCACGCCCGTCTCACGGGGCAGGCATGAGCCGTACGGCCTGATCGGGTCGCTCCCCCTTACGGCATCATGCTGAGTGCGGGACGCTCACAGGTGGCTACACCGTTACGAGGAGGCATCACGTGGTCGACGCGGATCAGACATTCGTCATCGTCGGAGGCGGACTGGCCGGCGCCAAGGCGGCCGAGACGCTGAGAACGGAGGGCTTCACCGGCCGCGTGATACTGATCTGCGACGAACGCGACCACCCCTACGAGCGTCCGCCCCTCTCCAAGGGCTACCTCCTCGGCAAGGACGACCGCGACAGCGTCTTCGTCCACGAACCCGCCTGGTACGCGCGCCACGACATCGAACTGCACCTCGGCCAGACCGTCGACGCCATCGACCGCACCGCGAGGACCGTCCGCTTCGGCGAGGACGGCACCGTCGTCCGCTACGACAAACTGCTGCTCGCCACCGGCGCCGAACCCCGCCGCCTCGACATCCCGGGCACCGGCCTCGTCGGTGTCCACCATCTGCGCCGCCTCGCCCACGCCGAACGCCTCAAGGGCGTCCTGGCCTCCCTCGGCCGCGACAACGGCCATCTGGTGATCGCCGGCGCCGGCTGGATCGGCCTGGAGATCGCGGCGGCGGCCCGCGAGTACGGCGCGGAGGTCACCGTCGTCCACCGCGGCGAGACCCCGCTGCACTCGGTCCTCGGCCCCGAGCTCGGCCAGCTCTTCGCCGAGCTGCACCGGGAGCACGGCGTCCGCTTCCACTTCGGTGCCACGCTCACCGAGATCACCGGCCAGGACGGCATGGTCCTCGCCGCCCGCACCGACGACGGCGAGGAGCACCCCGCGCACGCCGTCCTCGCGGCGATCGGCGCGGCCCCGCGGGTCGCTCTCGCGGAGGCGGCGGGACTGGAGCTCGCCGACCGCGCGGACGGCGGGGGCGTCCTCGTCGACGAACGGCTGCGTACGTCGGATCCCGACATCTACGCGGCCGGGGACGTCGCGTCCTTCCCGCACGCCCTCTTCGGCACGCGGCTGCGGGTGGAGCACTGGGCCAACGCGCTCAACGGCGGGCCGGCGGCCGCACGCTCCATGCTGGGCCGGGAGGAGATCTACGATCGCGTTCCCTACTTCTTCACCGACCAGTACGACCTGGGAATGGAGTACTCCGGGTGGGCGCCGCCGGGGTCGTACGACCAGGTGGTGATCCGTGGTGATGCGGGGAAGCGCGAGTTCGTCGCGTTCTGGGTGCGGGAGGGGCGTGTGCTGGCGGGGATGAATGTGAATGTGTGGGATGTCACGGACCCGATCCAGGGGTTGGTCCGGTCCGGCGTGCGGGTGGATACGGAGGCGTTGGCGGATCCGCATGTGCCGCTGGAGAGTCTTGTGGCCTAGGCGTCTGCCGGGTTCTGTCGCATTGCGCGTGCGGCGCCGTTGTGATTGATCGCGTCCACGCGGCGGAGCCGCATATGTCACAGCCCCGCGCCCCTTCGGGGGCGCTTCAGCTCCCCGGGGTGTCAGTTCACCCCCGTAGAATTCACGCGTGGCAGGACGGATCAATGACGAGGACGTGAAGGCGGTTCGGGACGCGGTCCCGATCGACGCCGTCGTCTCCGAGTACCTCCAGCTACGGAACGCGGGCGGGGGGAACCTCAAGGGGCTCTGCCCGTTCCACGACGAGAAGTCGCCGTCCTTCCAGGTCAGCCCGAGCAAGGGACTCTTCCACTGCTTCGGCTGTCAGGAGGGCGGCGACACCATCACATTCGTGATGAAGGTCGACCACCTCTCCTTCTCGGAGGCGGTCGAGCGCCTCGCCGGGCAGGCCGGGATCACCCTGCGCTACGAGGAGGGCGGGTACAACCCGACCCACCAGCGCGGTGAGCGCATCCGTCTGGTCGAGGCCCACAAGATCGCCGCCGAGTGGTACGCGGAACAGCTCGCGACCTCCCCCGAGGCGGACACCGGCCGGAGCTTCCTCGCAGACCGCGGCTTCGACCAGGCCGCCGCCGTCCACTTCGGCGTCGGCTACAGCCCCCAGGGCTGGGACCACCTCACCCGTTTCCTGCGCGGCAAGGGCTTCAGCGACAAGGAGCTGATCCTCTCCGGGCTCTCCCAGGAGGGCCGCCGCGGCCCCATCGACCGCTTCCGCGGCCGGCTGATGTGGCCCATCCGCGACATCGGCGGGGAGGTCGTCGGCTTCGGCGCCCGCAAGCTCTACGAGGCGGACAACGGCCCGAAGTACCTCAACACGCCCGAGACGGCGATCTACAAGAAGTCCCAGGTCCTCTACGGCATCGACCTGGCGAAGAAGGACATCGCGAAGGCCTCCCGCGCGGTCGTCGTCGAGGGCTACACCGACGTCATGGCCTGCCACCTCGCCGGGGTGACGACCGCCATCGCCACCTGCGGCACCGCCTTCGGCGGCGACCACATCAAGATCCTGCGCCGGCTGCTCATGGACAACGGCAGCGCGCGTGTGATCTTCACCTTCGACGGCGACGCGGCAGGCCAGAAGGCGGCCCTGCGCGCCTTCGAGGACGACCAGAAGTTCGCCGCCGAGACCTACATCGCCATCGCCCCCGACGGCATGGACCCCTGCGACCTGCGCCTCGCCAAGGGCGACGAGGCCGTCGCCGACCTGGCCGAACCCCGCACCCCGCTCTTCGAGTTCGCCCTCCGCCAGATCGTGGTCCGCTACGACCTGGACACCCCGGCCGGCCGCGCCGCCGCCCTCGACGAGGCCGCGCCGATCGTCGCCCGGATCAAGAACAGCGGCGCCCAGCACGAGGTCGCCGTCCAGCTCGCCGGGATGCTCGGCATCCTCGACACCCAGTTCGTCGTCAAGCGGGTCGCCCAGCTCGCCCGCTGGGCCCGCGAACGCGGCGGCAAGGGTCCGGCACCGGACCAGCAGCAGCGCGGGGGCGGCGGTGGGGCCCAGCAGTACGCCCCCGCCCAGGCCGCCCCGCGCGGTCCCGCCCTCAACCTCCGCAACCCGGTCTTCGCCACCGAACGCGAACTGCTCAAGCTAGCCCTCCAGCGCCCGGAGCTGGTCTCCCCGGCCTTCGACGCGTACGGCGTCGACGAGTTCACCGCCCCGCCCTACGCGGCCGTACGCCAGGCGATCCTGGACGCGGGCGGCGCGGAGCACGGCGTGCAGGACCCGCAGGAGTACCTGATCCGGGTCCGCGAGGCCGCCCCCGACGACACCGTCCGCGCCATGGTCACCGAACTCGCCGTCGAGGCGATCATGCTGCACCGGGGCGTCAAGGGGGTCGACGAGACCTACGCGGGCGCCCAGCTCGTCACCGTCCGCCGCCGCGCGGTCGAGCGCCGCATCCGCGACGTCGCCAGCCGCCTCACCCGCCTCAGCACCCACGGCGACCCGGGCGAACTGGCCGCCGTGCAGAACGAGTTGTGGGTCCTCCAGCAGTACGACCAGGCCCTGCGGGAACACGGCGCAGCCGCCCTGTGAGGGCGGCCGGGGGCGGGTCCGGATAAGCGGCCGGTCACCGGACGGACGCAAAAAGTCATCGCACGCCCCTCGTGGGGACGATGTGTCGTACCCCACACTGGTCCCGGTGCCTGAGTCCTCGGAGCGCGGCCGATCCGTCACCGACGGGTCCCGGACATCCGCGGTTCCGCTCATCGCGTACGGGACGGACAGCGGCGAGGCCGCCGACTCCGTTCCCGAAGTACCGCTGCCCCACCCCCTGGCAGCGATCATCCTGGAGGTCGCCCCCGTGCAGACCCAGACCCAGATCCTCACCCAGCCCGACGCCGGCGTTCTCGTCGCCATGCCCGCGCAGAGCCGCGTCGCGCACCATCCCGAGACACCGCCCGAGCCGGCCGATTCCGTCGAGCCCGGCCCCCCGGTCGCGCCCGTCCGCGCCGAGACCGGGGGGCCCTCCTCGGATCTGTTCCGGCAGTACCTGCGCGAGATCGGGCGCATCCCGCTGCTGACCGCCGCCGAGGAGGTCGAACTCGCCCGCCGTGTCGAGGCGGGGCTGTTCGCCGAGGAGAAACTGCGGCTGGCGCCCGATCTGGACAGTCGGCTCGCCGTCGACCTGGACCGGCTCGTCGTCATGGGCCGGATGGCCAAGCGGCGGCTGATCGAGGCGAATCTGCGGCTCGTCGTATCCGTCGCCAAGCGGTACGTGGGCCGGGGGCTGACCATGCTGGACCTGGTCCAGGAGGGGAACCTCGGGCTGATCCGGGCGGTGGAGAAGTTCGACTACGCGCGGGGGTACAAGTTCTCCACGTACGCCACGTGGTGGATCCGCCAGGCCATGTCGCGTGCGCTGGCCGACCAGGCCCGGACCATTCGCGTCCCCGTGCACGTGGTGGAGCTCATCAACCGGGTCGTGCGGGTGCAGCGGCGGATGCTGCAGGAGCGCGGGTACGAGCCGACGCCGGGCGAGGTGGCCGCGCATCTCGATCTGCCGGCCGAGCGGGTGGGGGAGGTGTTGCGGCTCGCGCAGGAGCCGGTCTCCCTCCACGCGCCGGTGGGCGAGGAGGAGGACGTGGCGCTCGGTGACCTCATCGAGGACGGGGACGCGGCGAGTCCGGTCGAATCGGCCGCGTTCCTGCTGCTCAGGGAGCACCTGGAGGCGGTCCTCTCCACCCTCGGCGAACGCGAGCGCAAGGTCGTCCAGCTCCGCTACGGCCTCGTCGACGGGCGTCCGCGCACCCTGGAGGAGATAGGCCGCCTCTTCGGCGTGACCCGCGAGCGGATACGGCAGATCGAGTCCAAGACGCTGAACAAGCTCCGCGACCACGCCTTCGCGGATCAGTTGCGGGGGTACCTGGACTAGTTTTCCTTCGCCCCGCCGCCCCTTCCCGCTCCGTCCCTGGGGGCTGCGCCCCCGGTCCCCCTTTTTTGCGCACACGCGGCGGAGCCGCATATCGGCACAGCTCCGCGCCCCCTTCCTCAGACGGCTGACGCCAGTTCCAGAGGTGTGGTGGACGGGGTCCTCGCGGTCTGGTCGTAGCGGTGCAGGAGGAGGTGGGCCATCGCGGGGTGGGTGGCCAGGGGGGCGGACGCGATACCCGGCGCCGCTGCCGCGCATTCCGTGGCGAAGCGACCGGGGGCCGTGAAGTAGGAGGCCACGGCCACGCGGTGGCGGCCCCGGGCGGCCAGGGCGCGGACGGCGTCGGGGACGGTGGGGGCGGCGGCGGAGGCGTACGCGGGGACGACGGGGACGCCGAGGCGTTCGGCGAGCAGCCGCGCGGTGCGGCCCGTGTCGACCCTCGACTCGGGGTCGCGGGAGCCGGCGGCGGCGAGCACGACGCCGCTCGCGCGGCGGGTCGCCCCGTCGGCCGGGGTGTGCCAGCCGGCCTCGGTGAGGCGGGCGTGCAGGGCGTCCACGAGCAGGGGGTGCGGGCCGAGCGGCGCGGCCACGCGCGCGTGCAGCCGTGCCCCGGCGGCCATCTCGGGGATGTCCCGCTTGACGTGGTAGCCCCGGCTGAGCAGCAGCGGTACGAGGACGGCGGCCCCGGTGCCGCGCGCGTCCAGCTCGGCGAGGGTGTCGGGGAGCAGGGGCGCGTTCAGCTCGATGTGGCCCAGGTGCACGGGCAGGCCCGGCCGCAGCGCGCGGACGCGGTCCAGGAGCTGCCGTACGGTGCTCAGCGCGCGCGGGTCGCGGCTGCCGTGGGCCACGACGACGAGGGCGGGAGGGTTCGTGGTGTACGTCGTCATGCACCGATCGTGGATGCGGCACGTTGCCTTCCCGTTGCGCGGGCGTGACGGGTGTTTTCCGGCCGTTCACCATGTGGACGGCGACGGGTGTGAGGCGGTTCGACCTGCGGGTTCACCCCGAGCCGTGAAGCCGGTCACAGTGCGTGAGGTGAACCGGAAGGCTCGGCGGGGCGTCTCTCACGGTCGAGGACCGACCGGGGAGGGCCCGTCCGATGCGCCGTTTCAGAGTCCGCCGTCCGCGCCTGCCGCGTACCCGTACGGGGCAGCGGCGGCTGGTGCAGGGGGTGGTGGCGGTGTGCGTGCTGGCGCTGCTGCCGGCGACCTGGCTGCGCGTGACGACGGACGACCGGCTGCGCACCACCGCCGACGTGCCGCGCACCGACGTCGCCGTGGTCTTCGGCGCGGGCCTGTGGGACGGGGAGCCGTCGCCGTATCTCGCGCACCGGCTGGACGCGGCGGCGGAGCTGTACCGCGCGGGGCGGATCGAGGTGGTCCTGGTCACCGGCGACAACAGCCGCGAGGAGTACGACGAGCCGGACGCGATGCGCGCGTACCTGACGCGGCACGGCGTCCCCGACACGCGGATCGTCAGCGACTACGCGGGCTTCGACACCTGGGACTCCTGCGTCCGCGCGAAGAAGATCTTCGGCGTGGACCGCGCGGTGCTGATCAGCCAGGGCTTCCACATCCGCCGCGCGGTGGCCCTGTGCCGGACGGCCGGCGTCACCTCGTACGGCATCGGCGTGGACGACCGTCACGACGTCACCTGGTACTACGGGGGCGTCCGGGAGATCTTCGCGGCGGGGAAGGCGGCCCTGGACGCCACCTTCCGCCCGGACCCGCGCTTCCTCGGGCCGAGGGAGCCGGGGGTGGAGCGGGCGCTTGAGGAGGCGTCCGCGCAGGGGATCGGATGAACCCCTCACCGTGGGGCGCGACCGGCGGGGAGGTCGCCGTACCCGGGGTGTAACAACGGCCGGTGCGGTGCGTAACACCGGGGGCGCAGCCTGGGCGTATGCGAGACACCGTGACGCCCACGCACTGCCCCTACTGCGCCCTGCAGTGCGGGATGAATCTGACGCCGGCCCCCGACGGGAGAGCCGTCGAGGTGAGTGAGCGTGCGGACTTCCCGGTGAACCGGGGGGCGCTGTGCGGGAAGGGGCGCACGGCGCCCGCCGTGCTGTCGTCGAGCGTGCGGCTGACCTCGCCGCTGGTGCGGTCCGAGGGGGGCGCGCTGGTGCCGGCCTCCTGGGAGGAGGCGCTGGCGCGGGTCGCCGAGGGGCTCGGGCGGACGCGTGCGGAGTACGGGGCGGACGCGGTCGGGGTGTTCGGCGGGGGCGGGCTGACCAACGAGAAGGCGTACAGCCTGGGGAAGTTCGCGCGGGTGGTGCTGGGGACCTCCCAGATCGACTACAACGGGCGGTTCTGCATGTCGTCGGCCGCGGCGGCGGGCGGCAAGGCGTTCGGGCTGGACCGGGGACTGCCGTTTCCGCTGGAGGACATCCCGCGGACCGGCTGCGTGATCCTCGTCGGGTCGAACCCGGCGGAGACCATGCCGCCGTCGCTGCGGTACTTCACCGAGCTGAGGGAGAACGGCGGCACGCTGATCGTCGTCGACCCGCGCCGTACGAAGACCGCCGAGCAGGCCGATCTGCACCTGGCGCCGCGTCCCGGCACCGATCTCGCGCTGGCGCTGGGACTGCTGCACCTGATCGTCGCCGAGGGGCGCACCGACGAGGCGTACATCCGGGAGCGCACCAGCGGCTGGGAGGAGACCCGGGCCGCCGCGATGGCGCACTGGCCGGAGTACGTGGAGCGCATCACCGGCGTGCCCGTTCCCGAACTGCGGGAGGCCGTACGGCTGTTCTGCGAGCCGGAGGCCGCGATGGTGCTCACCGCGCGCGGACCCGAGCAGCAGTCCAAGGGCACGGACACGGTGGGCGCGTGGATCAACCTGTGCCTGGCGACGGGGCGGGCGGGCCGGCCGCTGTCCGGGTACGGGTGCCTGACCGGGCAGGGCAACGGGCAGGGCGGACGCGAACACGGCCAGAAGGCCGACCAGTTGCCCGGCTACCGCAAGCTGACGGATCCGGCGGCGCGGGCGCATGTCGCCGAGGTGTGGGGCGTGGACCCCGACTCGCTGCCGGGGCCGGGGCGCAGCGCGTACGAGCTGCTGGACGCTCTCGGTACGGACATCCGCTCGCTGCTGCTGATGGGCTCCAACCCGGTGGTGTCGGCGCCGCACGCCGCGCACATCGAGGAGCGGATCCGCTCGCTGGACTTCCTGGCGGTGTGTGACGTGGTGCTGTCGGAGACGGCCGCGCTCGCCGACGTCGTCCTGCCGGTGACGCAGTGGGCGGAGGAGACGGGGACGACGACGAACCTGGAGGGCAGGGTGCTGCTGCGGCGGCGTGCGATCACGCCGCCGGAGGGCGTCCGCAGCGACCTGGAGGTCATGCACGAGCTGGCCGCGCGGCTGGGCAGCGGCGACCGGAACCTGGAGAAGGGCTTCCCGACCGACCCCGAGGAGGTCTTCGAGGAACTGCGCCGGGCCAGCGCGGGCGGGCCCGCGGACTACTCCGGGATCACCTACAGGAGGCTGGCGGAGGAGAACGGCGTGTTCTGGCCGTGCCCGGCGCAGGTGGACGGCCCGCTGGACGCGGGCGGGACCAGGACCGGCACCGGAATCGGGACCAGGACCGGGACCGGGACCGGCACCGGGACCAGGACCGGGACCGGCACCGGGACCGGAATCGGGACCGGCACCGGCACCGGCACCGGCACCGGCACCGATCCTCGCGGTATCGGCGGTGTCGGACACGTTCCGCGGAATGCCGCCGGGATCGACGCCCTGCTCGACGACCCGACGCGGGCCGACGTCACCGGCCGGCTCGACACCGCCGACGGCGCTTCCGCCCCCCGCTCAGGTGCCGCCCCCGGCGTCCACCCCGGCACCCCCCGCCTCTTCCTCGACCGGTTCGCCACCGAGGACGGGCGGGCGCGGTTCGTGCCGGTGTCGCACCGGGCGGTCGCCGAGGAACCCGATGACGAGTACCCCGTGCTGCTGACCACCGGGCGGGTCGTGGCGCAGTACCAGTCCGGTGCCCAGACCCGGCGCGTCGACGAGCTGAACGCCGCCGCGCCCGGCCCGTTCGTGGAGCTGCACCCCCGGCTCGCGGAGCGGCTCGGCGCGGCCGAGGGCGACCCGGTGGCCGTGGTGTCCCGGCGGGGGCGGGCGGTGGCGCCGGCCAGGATCACGACCGCGATCCGGCCGGACACGGTGTTCATGCCGTTCCACTGGGCCGGTGAGGGCCGCGCCAACACCCTCACCAACCCCGCCCTCGACCCGACCTCCCGGATGCCCGAGTTCAAGGCGTGCGCGGTACGCCTCGAGGCGGTGGAGGCCGGCCGGCCCGCGCCTTCCTCGCCGTAGCGGCCACGGGTGCGCGCGGGGTGAGAATCGTTCCCGCAAGGCTCCGCGCTCCACCGACCGTCCGCGCAGGTGAACCAGTGCTTCTCCCCTTCTTCGTCTACGGCACCCTCCGCCCCGGCGAGACCAACCACGACCTCTTCCTGCGCGGCCGCACCCTGCGCGAGGAACCCGGCAGGCTCCGGGGCGCGGTGCTGTACGAGGGGCCCGGATACCCGTACGCCGTCGAGGAGCCGGGCTCCGCGGTGAGCGGGGAGCTGGTGACCGCGCTGCCGGAGGCGTACGCGGGGCTGCTCACCGAGCTGGACCGGCTGGAGGAGTACGTGCCGGGCGATCCGCGCAATCTCTACGAGCGGGTGGCGCGGGACGTCGTCCGGGCCGGCGACGGTACGGCGGTGCGGGCCTGGGTGTACGTCGCCGCGCCCGCCGTCGCCGCCCGGCTGCGGGTGCGGGGGAAGCTGATCGAGGGCGGTGAGTGGCGGGGAGCGAGAGCCTAGACGCGGCCCCGCAGCCGTCGTGTCCGCACACTCCACGAGTGCCGCGTCCGTGCCTCGTACGGCCGCCGTGCCCAGGCCTTCTGCAGCCGCCGCTCGACGGACAGGCCGGCCAGTCCGAGCGCCCCGACGCCGAGCACCCACGTGCCGGTGACGACGTCCTCGCCCGCCTCGCGCTGGAAGGCCCACTGCTCCTCGTAGGTCCTCTCGTCGCCGTCCCGCGTGAGGCACCGGTCGCCGGACTCCATCGGCGAGGGATGTTCCTCACCGTCCGGGCCTATGTTGATCCAGGAGCACTCGGCCTCGCTGCTCATCCCGTGGCTCGTCACCCCCTGGCCTGCCTGGAACAGCCCCCAGAGCACGAGGGCCCACATCGCCAGCTTCACACCTGTGCGTGCTCTCACCGCGCCCACCTCCCCGCGGGCGATCCTCGCAGACGCGCCGGTCACCCGTTCACCCCCGTGTGCCGCACCCTTCGGGTGCTTCACCGCGACCGGATCGGCGCGACACCGGTGACCTGCTGAAACGCGACAAAGGACGGCGGCCGTCCGGGTGCCCCTGACACCCGTTCAGCCCGCCTCCTGACGCCCTCTCAAGAAGCGGTACGGCCCCGGTGGCACTTACCTCGAAGAGGCAGGGACGCGTCCGACGGCGGCACATGGGGGTGCCGCGGGCCGTGGCCCCTCCGTGAACCCGAGGGAGCATCGATGCGACGTACCGCCCGGCTGCTGACCGGCACCGCGCTCGCCGTGGCCACCGCGGGGCTGCTCGCCGCGCCCGCGTACGCCGGGGAGACCGCCGGCACGTCGACGGGGAGCCTGGAGGTGTACCCGTCCTCGGTCGCGCCGGGATCGCACGTCACGGTGAACACCGCGGCGTGCGGCGACGGCGGGACGGCGGCGGGCGACGCCACCGCCGTGGGCGCCGGCCGGTTCACGCTGGCGCCGAGCACGCACGAACGGGACGCGATCGGACAGTTCCAGGTGCCGCCGAGCGCGCAGCCGGGGACGTACGAGATCGTCGCGACGTGTGACGGGACCGACCGGCGGGTGGCCGGTGACCTGGTGGTCACGCTGACGCCCGACGCGCGGCAGGTGGTCCCCCGGGGGAGTGTGAAGACGGGGGTCGGAGGCGCGCTGGGCCCCGACCCCGTACAGACCGCGGCCGGTGTGACGGCTCTCGCCGTCGCCGCCGCGGGCGGTACCTGGCTCCTGCATCGCCGGGCGAGAGGCGATGACATCTGACGGGCACCCTCCGCTGCCCGTCCCCGCCGGTACCGCAAGTCCCCTCCCCCTCCGGGTCCGACGCCCCTCGCGGCCCGGAGGGGGAACGGGGGCCGATTCGAGATGAGGTCAGTCCGTCATGCGCCGCAGGTTCCGCCGGACCGGGGGTCCGGGCAACGCAGCGATAGCCGCCGTCACGGTGTGCGCCCTGTGCGCGGGGATGTGGCTGCTGCGCGACGGGACCGGGACGCAGGCGCCGCCGCAGCCGTCCGCCGCCCAGGCGCACGCGGGGGACGACGACCGCGGCGCGGACCGGACCTCGGCCCCCGCCCTGCCGCCCTCCCCTCCCGACCGCATCCGCATCCCCGCGATCGGGGTGGACGCGCCCCTGACGGGCCTCGGCCTGACGAGGACCGGCAGTCTCGACGCGCCCCCGGCCGACCGCGAGAACCTGGCCGGCTGGTACGAGGCCGGCACCACCCCCGGAGAGACGGGCACCGCGATCGTCGCGGGCCACGTCGACAACACCGACGGCCCCGCCGTCTTCTACTCCCTCGGCGCCCTGCGCAAGGGCGGCACCATCGAGGTGGACCGCCGCGACGGCACCGTCGCCGTGTTCACGGTGGACGCGGTCGAGGTGTACGACGCGGAGGACTTCCCCGACGAGAAGGTGTACGGCGCGGCACCCCGCCCCGAGCTGCGGGTCATCACCTGCGGCGGGGGCTGGTCCCGGACCACCGGCTATCAGGGGAACGTGGTGGTGTACGCCCATCTGACCGGCAGCCGCTGAGCCGGGAGACGCCCCCCCTAGGGACGGACCGCGAGCGCCGGGGGGTAGTTGTCGCCGTCGGCGTTGACGATCACCCAGCCGTCGCCCGCCCGGACCAGTTGCGGGCCGCTGTCGAGCTTGAGCGAGATGTCGCGGACCGTGATGCCGTCCTCCTCGCCCACCCGGGTGCCGTCATCGGTGGTGAGCGTCCACAGGCGCTGCGACTCGCCGAGTACGGCCACCCGGTCCGGGCCCGCGGGGGTGAGGGCGACGACCTCGGTGCCCAGATCCGCGTGCCAGCGGCGGCGGCCGTCGTCGAGCGAGTAGGCCACGACCCGCTCGGGGGAGGACGAACCCGGCTTCGCGGCCGCCACGATCAGGTTCCCGTCGGCGACCACGGCCCGGAACACCGGCCGGGCCGCGAACTTGGGGTCGAACCCGGTGACGGCCAGGTCCTCCTCGTCGGCGGTGAGCGGGATCGTCACCGGTTCCCGCTTCAGGTCGTCCGGGTCTCCGTAGGACAGTACGGCGGCGAGGCCGCGCTCGTCCTCCTCCTCCACCAGCAGGGTGAACGGCTCGGCGGAGAGCACCGCGGCGGACTGCGGGGCGCTCTCGATCGGGAGCGCCCGCCGGGCCAGTTCCTTGCCCGTGGCGGTGTCGAGGGTGAGGAGGAACGCCGAGTGGAACCCCTTGTAGCTGCCGCAGGTCACGGCGACCGTGGTGGTGCCGCCGGCGGTGGAGGCCGTCACCGGCTCGCACTCGACGTCGTCCTCGGCCCCGGTCCCGGCGGCGGGGGCGGTCTTCGCGGTCCAGCGCACCGCGCCGTCGGCGAGCCCGTACCCGTGGACCGCGTGCTCGCCCAGCGCCACGGCCACGCCCGCGTCGGCGGAGAGCAGCCCGCCGCCGCCCTGGTAGAACCCCGGTGTCACACCGGTGATGTTCCGTTCCCACACCTTGCGCCCGCTGCGTACGTCGACGCCCCACACGGTGTCGCAGGGCTTCTCGTTCCGTGCGAAGGCGACCAGGCCAATGCCGTCGACGATCCGCTCGCTCATCGCGCACACCGACTCCCGCACGGGCGCCCGCAGCACCCATCCGCGGTCCCCGCTGCCGGAGTCGTATGCGATCAGCGCGTCGGTCCGGGCGCGTACGACCGTGCCGCCGTCCCCGCCCACCGCCCAGGCCCCGACGCCGCGCACGCTCGCGGGCCGGTCCGCTCCGGCCTGCCAGGCGCGGTCGAGCACCGGCCCGCGCATCCAGAGGTAGGCCTGCCAGCCGGGCCACAGCACGATCAGCACGCCCGCCGCGACGAGTGCGCCGGGCACGGCCTTTCCCGGGCGGCTCGAGTTGAACGCGGCGAGGGCGACGATGAGCGCGACGGCGCCCGCGAAGGTGAGGAGGAACGCCAGGATGAGGGTCGGCGCCGTGCCCTCCGGGCAGGGCCGGTACCTGCTGCCGCAACTGTTGCCGGGGAAAGACGTCCACCCCAGCCAATGGAACTCCACCGCGAGCCCGACCAGCGCGCCCGCTCCGGCCACCCACGCGGCCTTCCCCAGCGGCCACGTCCCGGACGGTCTGACGTCCTCGACCATCGTCTCCCCCACTCGTGTTCTGTTCTGCGGCGCTCCCCAGCACCGGCCGCCCGCGTCATGGAGCGGCGCTCGAGCCTAACCCTCGCGAGTGGATCATGACAGCCGGTTGATCACCCTGTGTGCCGCTCAGGCCAGCCACTGCTCGTACGCCAGGTTCGCCACCAGGGCGAAGACGACCGTCAGCAGGACGACGCGGACGAAGCCGCTGCCCTTCTTCAGGGCCGTGTGCGCGCCGAGCGTGCCGCCCGCCAGGTTGAACACCGCCATCAGCACCGCGAGCTGCCACAGCACCGCGCCCTGCCAGGCGAACATCGCGAGCGCGCCCGCGTTGGTGCAGCAGTTGACGATCTTGGCGGTGGCGGAGGCGGTGACCAGGTCGAGGTGGAGCAGGGCGGTGAGCGCCAGGACGAGGAACGTACCCGTGCCGGGGCCGATGAGACCGTCGTAGAAGCCGATGCCGAGGCCGGCCAGACCGATCGCGGCGAGGATCTGGCGGCGGGTCGCCGGGCCGGTGGCGGGGGCCGTGCCGAAGGCGGGGCGCAGGATCACGAAGGCGGCGACGGCGAGCAGCACCACCATGATCACCGGTTTGAGGACCTCGGTGCTCATCCCGGCCGCGAAGAAGGCCCCGCCCGACGATCCGGCGAGGGCCGCGAGGCCGATGCGTACGGCGGTCTTCACGTCGACCGGCGCCTTGCGGGCGTAGGTGACCGCCGCGCCCGTGGTGCCGACGATCGCGACCGCCTTGTTGGTGCCGAGCGCGTGCGCGGCGGGGGTGCCGGCGGGCAGGCCGAGCAGCAGGGCGGGCAGGAGCAGCAGCCCGCCGCCGCCGACCACGGCGTCGATCCAGCCGGCGGCGAGGGCGGCCAGACAGAGCAGGACGACCGTGGTCAGGGAGATGTCGGGCATGGTCAGGAGCCTACGAACGGGATAGATGTCACGTCCATCAAGATGAGCGTTACTTGAGGTTGCCGCCGGGCCCGGCCTCCTCACACCTGCCGCGCTCCCCCGCTGAGGGCAGCGTTCCGTGCGGGAAACAGGAGGGATGCCGACGGGTAACACCCGCACCGCAGGCTCAAGGGCATGACCTCGAATGAGCGTGTGGTGGTGATCGGCTCCGGCCTCGCGGGCGTACGACTCGCCCGGCGGCTCGGCGAGCTCGGCACGCCCGTGACGCTGGTCGGCGAGGAGGAGCACCGCCCGTACAACAGGGTGCTGCTCGCCGAGGTGCTGGCCGGACGTTACAGCCCCGAGGTGATCGCCCTGCCGGCGCCCGCGGAACTGACCCGCGCCCGGGTCACCGGCATCGACCGCACCGGGCGGACCGTCGGCTGCGCGGACGGGTCGGTGATCGCCTACGACAGGCTCGTCCTGGCCACCGGTTCCAACCCCGTGCTGCCGCCGCTGCGCGGCCTGTTCACCGAGGACCACGAGCTGCCCGAGGGCGTGCACGCGTTCCGCACCCTGGACGACTGCCTGGGCCTGGCCAAGGCGGTACGGCCGGGGGTGCGGGCGGTGGTGATCGGCGGCGGGCTGCTCGGGGTCTCCGCGGCCCGCGCGCTCGCCGTGCGCGGCGCGCAGGTCGTCCTCGCCCAGCAGTCCGAGCGGCTGATGGAACGCCAGCTCGACCCGGCCGCGTCCAAGCTGGTCGGGCGGCATCTGACCGATCTCGGCGTGGAGGTGCACACCGAGTGCCGGGTGCGGGACGTGCGCTGCGTCGGCGGCGCGGTCCGCTCGGTGGAGATGGCCGACGGTTACGCCCTCGACGCCGACCTCGTGGTGCTGGCCTGCGGGGTGCACCCGAGGGTCGGTCTCGCGCAGGCGGCCGGGCTGGAGGTCCGCAAGGGTGTCGTCGTCGACGACGAGCTGCGCACCTCCGACCCGTACATCCACGCGATCGGCGACTGCGTCCAGCACGCCGGCACGGTGTACGGGCTGGCCACCCCGGCGCTGGAACAGGCCGACGCGCTCGCCGCGCTGCTCGCCGGGGACACCGGCTCCCGTTACACCGGCACCCGCTCCCTGACCCGGCTCACCCTCACCGGCCCGGACAGCCCCTTCGACCTGGCCGCGTTCGGCGAGACCGAGGCGCTGCCGGGCGACGACGTCGTCCAGCTCACCGATGCCACCCGGGGCACCTACCGCAAGGTCGTCGTCCGCGACGACCGCCTGGTCGGCGGGGTCCTGGTCGGCGAACTCGGCACCGTCGGCGCCCTCGCGCGCGCCTGGGAGGGAGCAGAGCCGCTCCCCTCCGACGGCGGGCCCCTGCTCCACCTGCTCACCAATGACGGAGGCTCCTGATGTCCACGGACACATCGACCATCGTGCTCATCGGCCACGGCATGGTCGGCCAGCGTTTCCTGGAGGCGCTCGCCGAGCGCGGCCTGACCGCCACGCACCGCGTGGTCGTGCTGTGCGAGGAGCCGCGCCCGGCGTACGACCGTGTCCAGCTCACCTCGTACTTCTCGGGGAAGACGCCCGAGGACCTGTCGATGACGGACATGGCGTTCATCGAGGAGCACGGCATCGAGCTGCGCATCGGTGACCCGGCGGAGACCGTCGACCGCGAGGCGCGCAGGGTGACGGCCCGCTCCGGGCTGGTCGTGGACTACGACGTCCTGGTGCTGGCCACCGGCTCCTACCCGTTCGTGCCGCCGGTGCCGAACAAGGACGCCGAGGGCTGTTTCGTCTACCGCACGATCGAGGACCTGCTCGCGATCGAGGAGTACGCGAGGAAGTCGACGACCGGTGCCGTGGTCGGCGGCGGACTGCTCGGCCTGGAGGCGGCGGGCGCGCTCAAGGGCCTCGGACTCACCTCCCACATCGTGGAGTTCGCGCCCCGGCTGATGCCCGTCCAGGTCGACGAGGGCGGCGGCGCGGCGCTGTTGCGCACCATCGAGGAGATGGGCCTGACCGTCCACACGGGCGTGGGCACGCAGGAGATCGTGACCGACGCCTCGGGTGCCGTCACCGGCATGAAGCTCTCCGACGGCTCCGAACTCGCCACCGACCTGGTGGTGTTCTCCGCCGGTGTCCGCCCCCGCGACCAGCTGGCCCGCGACTGCGGTCTGACGGTCGGCGAGCGCGGCGGCATCGCGGTCGACGAGCAGTGCCGTACGGTCTCCGACCCGCACGTGTTCGCGATCGGCGAGTGCGCGCTGGCCGCCGACGGCCGGGTGTACGGCCTGGTGGCGCCCGGTTACGAGCAGGCCGAGACGGTCGCCGCGACCATCGCAGAGGACGAGTCGGCGTTCACCGGCGCCGACCTGTCCACCAAGCTGAAGCTGCTCGGCGTGGACGTGGCGTCCTTCGGCGACGCGCACGGCACCGCCGAGGACTGCCTGGACGTCGTGTACTCCGACTCCCGCGCCGGCCTGTACAAGAAGCTGGTCATCGGCCGGGACGGCACGCTGCTCGGCGGCATCCTGGTCGGCGACGCGGAGGCGTACGGCACGCTGAAGGCCTTCACCGGCTCCGTCCCGCCGGTCTCGCCCGAGTCGCTGGTGCTGCCGGCCGGCGCCGGGGCGCCCGTGCAGCTCGGCCCGTCCGCGCTGCCGGACGACGCGATCATCTGCTCCTGCAACAACGTCCGCAAGGGCACGATCCGCGAGGCCGTCACCGAGCACCAGTGCACCACCGTGCCCGAGGTGAAGAAGTGCACCAAGGCCGGTACGACCTGCGGCAGTTGCGTCAAGGTCCTCGGCCAGCTCATCAACGCCGAGCTGGAGGCGAGCGGCGTCGAGGTCGACAAGGGCCTGTGCGCCTGCTTCTCCCAGACCCGCGAGGAGCTGTACGAGATCGTCCTCGCCCTGCGCGTCACCTCCTTCCGGGACCTGCTCGACCGCCACGGCCGGGAAGCGGCGCGCGGCGGCGACGGCTGCGAGGTCTGCAAGCCGACGGTCGGCTCGATCATCGCCTCCCTCGCCCCGACGATCGGCGCCAGCACCCACGTCCTGGACGGCGAGCAGGCGGCCCTCCAGGACACCAACGACCACTTCCTGGCCAACCTGCAGAAGAACGGCTCGTACTCGGTGGTGCCGCGCATCCCCGGCGGGGAGATCGCCCCGGAGAAGCTGATCGTGATCGGCGAGATCGCCCGCGACTTCGGCCTCTACACGAAGATCACCGGCGGCCAGCGCATCGACATGTTCGGCGCGCGGGTCGAACAACTCCCGTTGATCTGGGCCCGGTTGGTCGACGCCGGCTTCGAGTCGGGGCACGCCTACGGCAAGTCGCTGCGCACGGTGAAGTCCTGCGTCGGACAGACCTGGTGCCGCTACGGCGTCCAGGACTCCGTCCGCATGGCGATCGACCTGGAGCTGCGCTACCGGGGGCTGCGCTCCCCGCACAAGCTCAAGTCCGCGGTCTCCGGCTGCCAGCGCGAGTGCGCGGAGGCCCAGTCGAAGGACTTCGGCGTCATCGCCACCGCGGGCGGCTGGAACCTCTACGTCGGCGGCAACGGCGGCGCCACCCCGCGCCACGCCGACCTGCTCGCGCAGGACCTCTCGGACGCCGAACTGATCCGCCTGATCGACCGGTTCCTGATGTTCTACATCCGCACCGCCGACCGCCTGGAGCGCACCAGCGTGTGGCTGGACCGCGTCCCCGGCGGCCTGGACCACGTACGGGACGTCGTCGTCCACGACTCGCTCGGTATCTGCGACGAACTGGAGGCCCTGATGGCCGCCCATGTCTCGCACTACCGCGACGAGTGGGCCGAGACCATCAACGACCCGGAGAAGCTGGCCCGCTTCGTGTCCTTCGTGAACGCCCCCGACACCCCCGACCCGGTGGTCGCGTTCGTCCCCGAGCGCGACCAGATGAAGCCCGACCTGCCGCTGCTGAACATCGGCCTGCGCCCTGCCGACGACATCCTGGAAGGAACCGCGACGCGATGACCCTGGCCCTCGAGACCACCGATCTGAAGGTCCAGCTCCGCCTCACCGACGACTGGTTCACGGTCTGCGACCTGAGCGCGCTGCTCCCCGGCCGCGGGGTGGCCGCCCTCCTCCCCGACGGCCGCCAGGTCGCCGTCTTCGCCGACCGCACCGGCCGCCTGTACGCCATCGACAACCGCGACCCCTTCACCGGCGCGGCGGTCCTCTCCCGCGGCCTGACCGGCACCCACCAGGGCCGCCCCTTCGTCGCCTCCCCCCTCCTGAAGCAGCGCTTCGACCTGGAGTCGGGCCAGTGCCTGGACGACGAGGCGGTACGGGTGAGGGCGTACGAGGTGAAGGCCGCCTGACCATCTTTCTTGACTGACCGTTTCAGAAAAGCCTAGGCTGCCTCGCGTGGCCAGGACCAAGGAGTTCGATCCGGACGCCGCGCTGCGGGCAGCCCTGGAGCTGTTCTGGCAGCGCGGCTACGAGGCGACGTCGATGTCCGACCTCGTCACCCGCCTCGGCATCGGACGCGCCAGCCTCTACGCGACCTTCGGCAGCAAGCGCGAGCTGTACCTGAAAGCGCTGGAACACTACGAGCAGGGACTGCTCCCGCAGATGCTGGAGGACCTGTCCCGGCCGGGCCCGGCACTGCCGGGCGTGCGGGCGCTCGTACGGCGCTACGCCGCCGAGGCGATCGAGGACGACCTGCGCGTACGCGGCTGTTTCGTCACCAACACGGCGGCCGAGCTGGCCCCGCACGACGCGACGGCCGCACGGCGGGTCGAGCGCAACTGGGACCAGCTCGAGACCGTACTGCACGCGGCGCTCGTCCGCGCCCGGGCCCAGGACGAACTGCCCGCCGACCGCGATCCGCTCGCCCTCGCCCGCATGCTGCTCGTGCTGCTGCAGGGCCTGCGGGTGGTCGGCAAGGCGTCCGCGGACCCGGCCAGGATCAGGGACGCGGCGGAACAGGCGCTGGCACTGCTCGGCGACTGAACCACCCGACGGGCCACCGGACGGCGGCCTTCGATCCCTGATCTCATAATGAACCGATCGGTCAAGAATTAGGGGAGATCATGACCAGCCGTTTCACCGACCGCACCGCCCTGGTCACCGGCGCCGGCTCCGGCATCGGACGGGCCGTCGCCCTCGCCTTCGCCGCGGAGGGCGCGCACGTCGTCGCCGCCGGACGGCGGCCGGAGCCGCTGGAGGAGACGGTGGCCCTGATCGAGCGGGCCGGCGGCAAGGCGCTGGCCGTCACCGCCGACGTCTCCCGCGCCGCGGACCTCCAAGCCGTCGTGGACGCCGCCGTGGACCACTTCGGCTCGCTGGACATCGCGGTCAACAACGCGGGCGTCTTCCGGGGCGGGCAGCCCCTGGCCGAACTGACCGACGACGACTGGCAGAGCCAGCTCGACATCAACGTCACCGGCGTGTTCCACGCCCTGCGCGCGGAGATCCGCCAGATGCGCACCCAGCCGGCCGGCGGCGTGATCGTGAACATCGCCTCCACCTTCGGCTCGCACAAGCGCACCCCGGGAGCCACCGCCTACGCCGCCACCAAGGCGGCCGTCTCCGTGCTCACCCGGGGCGCCGCCCTGGACCACATCGCGGAGGGGATCCGCATCAACGCCGTCAGCCCCGGCGCCACGGCGACGACCATGTCACTGCGACCGGGCGAGACGGAGGCCGGACGGGCGGAGCGCATGGGGCACGAAGTACCGCTCGGCCGTGTATCGGCGGTCGAGGAGGTCGCGGCGGCGGTGCTGTACCTGGCCTCGGACGACGCGGCGTCGGTGGTGGGCACCGACCTCGTGGTGGACGGCGGCCAGACGGCCTGACCCCCGCACCGGGAGCGGGCACGCGGCTGTCGGATTCCTGTCGGCCCGTGTCATCCATTCCGCGCGGCGGGTTCTTGGGGTTGCATCGGTCCTGCCCCATCGTCTCGAGCCCCATCCCATCCGTAACGGAGGCCCGAACCATGACCCGGAAGCACCCGCAGCACCCCCAGCCCTCCCGGCGCACCCTGCTCGGCGGAGCCGCCGCCACCGCGCTGGCGGTGGCGGCCGGCACCGGCACGGCGCAGGCCGCCGGCCGCCGGCCCGCCTGGCCGACCGAGTTCCCGCTGCCGGACGGCTGGCTGCCCGAGGGCATCACCATCGGCAGCTCTCCGTACGCCTACATGGGCTCCCGCGCCGACGGAGCGGTCCTCCGCACCGACCTGCGCACCGGAAAGGGCGTAGTCCTCCACGAGGGCACCCCCGGCCTCGTGGCCATCGGCCTCAAGCTGGGCCGGGACGGCCTGCTGTACGTCGCCGGCGGCGGGGGCGGCACCGCGCGCATCGTCGACGCCCGCACCGGCGAGCTGGTGCGGACGCACCGACTCACCGCCGACACCGGTCACTTCGTCAACGACGCCGTGCTCTTCCGGGACCGCGCCTGGTTCACCGACTCCCGCGACGCGGTCCTGTACGGCGTCCCCCGCGGCCGGAGCGGCAGCGTCCGCGCCCTGCCGCTCACCGGCGACTGGGAGCAACTGCCCGGCGTCAACAACGCCAACGGCATCGTGAGCACGCCCGACGGGCACGATGTGATCGTGGTCAAGAGCACGCCGGGCGAGCTGTACCGCGTGAGCCTCAGAACCGGACGCGCCATCCGCATCGCCCTGTCCGGCGCGGAGAACGTGGCCAACGGCGACGGCCTGGTCCGCATCGGCCGCACCCTGTACGTCGTACAGAACCGCTCGAACGTCGTCACGGTCTTCGACCTGGACGCCGACTCCACGAAGGCGACCCTGCGCCGCTCGATCACCGACCCCCGCTTCGACGTCCCCGCCACCGCCGCCCGCTTCGGCGACCGCCTCTACCTGGTCAACGCCCGCTTCACCAGCCCGCAGACCCCGGAGACGACGTTCACGGCGGTGGCGGTGCCCCTGTAGACCCCTGGGATGGTCATCCGTCGGTACGCCCCCGGCCATGAGGCGTCCACTCCGCGCCCCTAGGTTCCCTGACCGCACGCCCCCGTCGCCGACCGGTGGCGGGACGGTCACGGCACCCTTGGAGTGGCAGTGGAACGTCGTACCTTCCTTCGTGCGACCGCCGTCGGCGGCA
Organism: Streptomyces sp. CB02400; assembly: GCF_001905725.1. Lineage (GTDB taxonomy): Bacteria > Actinomycetota > Actinomycetes > Streptomycetales > Streptomycetaceae > Streptomyces > Streptomyces atrovirens. The sequence goes on along the minus strand of NZ_LIWB01000002.1, from coordinate 620,951 downwards.
CCTCCTCCGTGCTCGGCGGGACCCTGTGGCGCGGCGCGGCGTACGCCGCGCCCGCCCAGCCCGGCAGCGGCCCGTACGGTCCGCTCGGGGCGGCGGACGCCAACGGCATCAGCCTGCCCGCCGGTTTCACCAGCCGGGTCGTCGCCCGTTCCGGCCGGACGGTCACCGGCACCTCGTACACCTGGCACAACGCCCCCGACGGCGGCGCCTGTTACGCGGACGGGTCGGGCTGGATCTACGTCTCCAACTCGGAGATCAACCCCTCCGGCGGGGCGAGCGCGCTGAAGTTCTCGGCCACCGGCGCCATCACGGGCGCGTACCGCGTCCTGGCCGGCACCCGGCAGAACTGCGCGGGCGGGAAGACCCCGTGGAACACCTGGCTGTCCTGCGAGGAGGTGGACCGCGGGTACGTCTACGAGACCGACCCCTGGGGTGTGAAGGCGGCCGTCCGCCGTGACGCGATGGGCCGCTTCAAGCACGAGGCGGCGGCGGCCGACCCGGTGCGCAGGGTCGTGTACCTGACGGAGGACGTCACGGACGGCTGCTTCTACCGCTTCCGGCCCACCACCTGGGGCGACCTGTCCTCGGGCACCCTGGAGGTGCTGGTCGCCGGCAGCGGCACCAGCGGCCCGGTGAGCTGGGCACGGGTCCCGGACCCGTCCGGCGCCACCGCCACCCGCAACCAGGTCTCCGGCGCCAAGCGCTTCAACGGCGGCGAGGGCTGCTACTACGCCGACGACACCTGCTGGTTCACCACCAAGGGCGACAACCGCGTCTGGCAGTACGACGCGTCCGCCCAGACCATCGAACTCGCCTACGACGACTCACTGGTGACGGGCGGCGGCGCTCCCCTGACGGGCGTCGACAACGTCACCGGCGCCGCTTCCGGCGACCTCTTCGTGGCCGAGGACGGCGGCACCATGGAGATCTGCGTCATCACGCCGGCCGACGTGGTGGCCCCGTTCCTCCGCATCGGCGGCCAGTCGGGCTCCGAGATCACCGGCCCGGCCTTCTCCCCCGACGGCACCCGCCTGTACTTCTCCAGCCAGCGCGGCACGAGCGGGAGTTCGTCGGGCGGGATCACGTACGAGGTGCGGGGCCCCTTCCGGTCGTAGCGGCGACGGCGACGGCGACGGCTGCGTCCGGCCGTCCGCCGATCAGCCGGCCCGCACGGGAACGATGGCGCTCGGCAGCGGCCCCGCCACCGCCTGCGGGTCCACCCCCAGGCCGAACTCCCGCTCCACCGCCTCCAGAGCGGCGGCGGGGTCGCTGAACTCGTCGTCGATCTCCTCCTCGTCCTCCTCGAAGAAACCGGCCCGCTCCAGCACCCGGTTGAGCCGGTGCGGCTCCGGCCCGGAGGCGGGCTCGAACCTCCACGAGTCGAACAGAGCGAGGGCCTCCCCGTCCCGGACATGAACCACGCGGGTGGTGCCGTCGAGGAGTTTCCACACCGACACCGCTTCCGTGCCCGCCGAGAGCCTCTTGAGCACCGGCCTCCGGAACACGACGCCGGTCTGCGGGAACGCGTCGAACAACGTGGAAGCCATGCCGTCCCACCCCTCCTGCCGCTAAGGATCACCGGTAGCGGAGAGCTACCCTCCAGTCACGTCACGTTCGCATCACAAGCTTTTCATAAGCCCCACACGGCACGAGCCTCCCAGTAGCTTCGTCACCCTCGTACCAAGCACGCGCAATCGCCCGATCTGGGGGACTCTTCACCATGCACCCGTTCCGCACCTCCGCCGCCGCGGTCCTCGCCGCACTCGCCCTGGCCGCCGTACCGGCCACCGCCGAGGCGCACGGCGGCAACACCCCGTTCGAGAACTGTTCCGAGGCGTACGAGAACGGGCACGCCAACATCCCCGAGACCAGCGACCACTACGGCGAGCACCTGGACCGCGACGGCGACGGCATCGGCTGCGACAAGCCGCCCGCGGACTTCGAGCCCTACGAGGAGACCGAGAGCGACACCGGCACCGAGAACACGGGGAACACCGGCTCCGGCAGCAAGGAGCAGGGCGGCGGCACCGACCTCGCCGAGACCGGCGGCAGCAACGCCACGCCGTACATCGCGGCCGGTGGTGCGGCCGTCGTCCTCCTGGGCGGCGGCGTGATGATCGCGGCCCGCAAGCGCCGCGACGACACCCGCTGACGCCGTTCCGCGCGAAGACCGGCTCCCCTGCTCACAGGGACAGCAGCAGGGAGTCGGCCTTCCCCCGCCGGCGGCGCACATGCCCGCGCCGCCCGGCGAGGACCGCCATCAGCGTCCACGCCACGAGCCCGCCGATCAGACCGCTCAGCCGCCCCGCGGCGTCCACCCTGTCCACCTGCTCCATGGGCGCCACACCCTCCGGGTCGCGGAGGACATCGAGCCGGTCCCCCACTTCCAGGCCGAAGTTGTCACCGTTGTAGGTGAGCCGCTCCTCCAGTTCCTCCCCGTCCGCCGTACGCAGCGTGAACCGGTGGTTGTCGCCGCCCGTCTCGTCCACGCTGTCCGCCACGATCACCACGCTCTCCCGCACCCCTCGCACCTCCAACGCCGCCTCGGGCGCGTACTGGACGGCCCCGACGAGGATGAACAGCCCCGGCACGAAGGACAGCAGGGCGATCCACCCCGCGCGATGGAGCAGCATCAGGAGCGTGACGAACCCCAGACACAGCGGAACCCCCACGGCGATGGGCACCCACACCCACCGCAACGCCAGGTAGGACGCCCCCGCGGTGACGGCCGCGGCGGCCCACCCGAAGAGCACCACCCCGACCGTGCGCCGGAACGACTGCCAGGGGTCGACGGCGTACCCGCCCATGGCGCTCAGCGGTCTGATGGTGCTCCTGCGTATCCGAAACGGCACCGCGTCCCCCGTGTTCCCCGCCGTGGCGGCTGTGCAAGTCCGGCACGGGACACTACATCGGGACCCACCATCGGTGGAGGAACGGACCCTCCGTCGTCGAGCCTGTCATCGATCACCTCGGATCCGATGGGATCGACACCGCCCCGGTGTGGTCCCGCGTGCCGGTCTCGTTCCAGGCAGCCGGGCGGCGCCGACACGTCCTGGCGCGGGGCCCCGTCAGCCCGGGGCGAGGCGGCTGAGGTGCTCCCAGGACCGGTAAAGATCCGCTTGGGCCCGGTCCATCTCCAGGACGTGGTCGAAGGACCGGCTCCCGACTATCAGCCGTCGCGGCGGGTCCGGCAACGCGGCCAGCTCCATGACGACCGGGGCAGCGGTGTCCGGCTCCGGGGCGACGGCATCGCCCCACGTCGCCTCCATCTCGGCGCGCAGGGGCTGATACCGCGCCAGGGGTTCGGTGTGCGTGGTGCCCGCCGTGAACAGGCCGGTGTTGTAGCCGCCCATCTGCACGATGGTGACCTTGACGCCGAACCCCTCGACCTCCATCGCCAGCGCCTCGCTGACCGAGTCCAGCGCGGCCTTGCCCGCACCGTAGAAGCCGACGGTGGCCATGCCGCCGCCGCTGCCCATCGAGGTGACCTGGAGGAGTCGTCCCCCGCCTTGGGCACGCAGGTGGGGAAGGACCGCCTGAGCCACCCACACGGCGCCGAAGAAGTTCACGTCCATATGCGCCCGGATCTGCTCCTCCGTGGCTTCCTCCACCATGCCGTAGAGCATTCCGCCGGCGTTGTTGACGACGACGTCCAGCCTGCCGAACGCGGCTGCCGCCCGCTCCACCCCGTCGAACACGCCCTGGCGGTCGGCTACGTCCAACGGAAGCGGGGCCAGATGGTCGGGGTACTTCCCGGTCAGTTCCGCCAGAGGCCCGACGTTGCGGGCGGCAGCCACCACGCGGTCGCCGTCTGCCAGGGCGGCCTCGGTGAAAGCCCTGCCCAGGCCACGGGAGGCACCGGTGATGAGCCAGACTCTCGCGTCCGTCATGGTGTCCCACTCCCAGTAAATGAAACGGCTCGTCTCGTTTCATTTCAAGCGTAGAGCATCACCCCGACTTCACCAATACGGATCGTCTCGTTTCGTTTCATGGGTAGGCTGGACGCATGTCCAACGAGAAGGGGCCGGACCACTCCCGGCGCAAGGAACGGTCCCGGCAGGCGATCCTCGCGGCAACCCGCTCCCTGGTCGCAGAGGAGGCGTACGAGAAGGTCACGGTCGAAGCCATCGCCGCCCGTGCCGGCGTCGGCAAGCAGACGATCTATCGACGGTGGCCGTCGAAGAGTGCGGTCGTCTTCGCCGCCCTTCTGGCTCTGAGCGAGGATGCGGACGGGCAGTCGGTCACGCTGCCGGACACGGGTGACCTCGAGGCCGACCTCAAGCTCGTCATGCGAGCCACGGCGGAGGAGTTCGCCGACCCGTCCTTCGACAGGCTGATCCGCGCCCTCAACACCGAGATCGCCAACGACGCCGCGCTGGCAGCCGAGTACCGCGAGAAGCTGGCCCGGCCGCTGGACGAGGCGAAGAAGGCGCGCCTGCGCAGCGCCCAGGATGTGGGCCAGCTCGACTCCGGCGCCGACCTCGACCTGGCCCTCGAAATGCTCTACGCCCCCCTCTTCCAGCGGTGGCTGCACCGCAGCGGTCCGCTGACCACCGCATACGCCGACTCGCTCGTCGACGCGACCCTCAGAGCTTTCGGCCCCCGAACGGGTGGGGGTCCGCACCCGCAGAGCTCGGCTCGGTCGGCTCCCCGCTCCTGAGCGCCCGTCATCGAGCGTTCCGGCACGCGGACACAGGTGGTGGCTCCGGGACCGGACGGCGCCGGGCTGCCCGGCCAGGACAGCGTGTGACGGCCGTGTCCACCAGGGATCCCGTCGGGAGAGCCGACGGCTGGACGCCCCCCGGCACCGCAGAAGAGCGGGCTCCCCCGCACGGGCGCCGCCCCGCTCCCCGCGGGACGACGCGACGGACGCCACTACCCGCCTGGGGTACGCCGGTGGACGAACGGGTAAGGGGCGGTCACGGGAACGAGGGGGCGCGGCATGGTGCGGACGGGCAGCGGTGGTGTCGTGGTGCTCACCGCGCTTCCGCTGGAGTTCAGGGCCGTGAGCGCGCACGTCGACGACGTCGTGCCCCGGACCCACCCGGCGGGCACGGTGTTCGACGTGGGCGCCTTCGCCGGCACCCCCTGGCAGGTCGCTCTCGCGGAGATCGGCGAGGGCAACCAGTCGGCCGCCGTCATCACCGAACGGGCCCGCGAGTGGCTGGAGCCGGAGGCGGTGTTCTTCGTCGGGGTCGCCGGAAGTCTCAAGAAGGACGTGGCGCTGGGCGATGTCGTCGTCGCCACCCGGGTGTACGCCTATCACGGCGGCAAGGAGACCGACGACGGCCGGCTCGCCCGGCCCCGCGTCTGGGACGCCCCGCACGCCCTGGAGCAACAGGCCCGCGCCGCTCTGCGCGACGATCGGTGGATCTCCCTGGTACGCGGTACCGCGGACGTACGCCGGCAGGTCGAGGACCTGCGGAGGGACGCGGCCCGGCTGCCCTTCTCCCGCGCCCCCCGCCCGGCGACCGTGCCGAAGGTCCACTTCAAGCCCGTCGCGGCCGGCGAGGTGGTGCTCGGCTCCGACCGGTCGGCCCTGGCCCAGCGCCTCAGGACCGTCTACGGCGATGCCGTCGCCGTGGAGATGGAGAGCGCCGGCGTCTCCCAGGCCGCCCATCTCTCGGGCAGTCTCCCAGTGCTGAGCATCCGTGGGATCAGCGACCACGCCGACGGCGGGAAGGCCAAGGCCGACGCCGCCGGCTCCCAGGAGCGGGCGGCGGCACACGCGGCGGCGGCGCTGGAGGCGGTCCTGGGCCGGATGCGACCGGCGGCCTTCGCGAACACGGGGCAGACGGTCCGAGACGTGGTGCGCCGACCGGACCTCGCTCCGGGGCTGTTCAGGGATACGTCGGCGCTCTCCCCTGCGGAACTGGACTCCGTACGCCACCTGTATCCCACCGAACGCGGCGAGGAGCTGCTGCTGGTGTGGCAGCCCGAGAGGTCGCTCAGCCTGCTGACGGCCCGGGTGGCCACCGCGGTGGTCACCACGTGGGGCGTAAGGTTCCAGCCGCCGCTGCCCGTACCGTTCGGCGTGGCGCACACCGAGCTGTGGTCCTGTGACTTCTCCGTGGAAGCCGAGCTCCGGCACCTCGGGCCCTTGCCGATCGAGGCACACCGGCTGACGGTCCGCAAGGGCAACGGCAAGAGCCTGGTCGCCGCCGACGGCGACCAGGCCTCCGTCAGAGGGCTGCTGCGCTTCCTCGAAGCGCTACGGGACGCCCTCACCCCGACGGGCGCGTGGTCGCCCCGGCACTGACCGGCGCCACCGTCACCAACGCGCCGAGAATCTCCCCGTCTTCTGGGCCTCCAGGTACTTGAAGCAGGCGTAGAAGACGACGAGCCGCTGCCGCTGCTCGCTGCTGTGCTCGTTGACGGTCGCCTCACGCAGGTACTTGTCCATCTTCTCCAGCCCCGTGGGCGTCGCCCCCGCGACGTACTCGGCTATCGCGTCCAGCGCCTCGTCGTCCTCCTTGTACCGCCACTCGGTGATGATGGAGACGAACGGATAGCTGACCGCCATCTCGCCCGCCGCTTCCCCCAGCACCTTCTTGAACTCGCTCCAGCTCATCGGCCCTCCCCCTGAGTGGCATACCGGCTGACCTCTTTCTGCCCGGTAACACACCGAAATAAGCGATATCGGAAGGGGGTTGAGCGCCGTGACATGCCGAAGGGCGGGCCCCCCGCACAGGGGCCCGCCCTTCTTCGTGATCCGGAGCCGCCGCCGATCGGTGAGGGTGGTCGGGTGACAGACGGCGGCTCCGGGGTCCAGGTGCCCCGCAGGGCTCAGCGGTGGTCGCTGCCCGTCGACGTGACGGCCGCGCGGCCGGCTTCCAGGCGGGCGACCGGGATGCGGAACGGGGAGCAGGAGACGTAGTCCAGGCCGACCTCGTGGAAGAAGTGGACCGACTCCGGGTCGCCGCCGTGCTCGCCGCAGACGCCGAGCTTCAGGTCGGGGCGGGTGGCGCGGCCGGCCTTCGCGGCGGCGGCGACCAGCGAGCCGACGCCGTCCTTGTCGATCGTCTCGAACGGTGACACCCCGAAGATGCCCTTCTCCAGGTACGCCGTGAAGAACGAGGCCTCCACGTCGTCGCGGGAGAAGCCCCACACCGTCTGGGTGAGGTCGTTCGTGCCGAAGGAGAAGAACTCCGCCGCCTCGGCGATCTGACCGGCGGTCAGCGCGGCGCGCGGCAGCTCGATCATCGTGCCGATGGCGAGCTTGAGCGAGGTGCCGGTGGCCTGCTCGACCTCGGCGATGACCTGGTCGGCCTCCTCGCGGACGATCTCCAGCTCCTGGACCGTGCCGACGAGCGGGATCATGATCTCCGCGCGCGGGTCGCACTTGGCCGCCCGGCGCTCGGCCGCCGCCTCCGCGATGGCCCGCACCTGCATGGTGAACAGGCCGGGGATGACCAGGCCGAGGCGGACACCGCGCAGGCCCAGCATCGGGTTCTGCTCGTGCAGCCGGTGCACGGCCTGGAGCAGGCGCAGCTCGTTCTCGTGCGGCTCCTGCCGGGACTCGGCGAGGGCCACGCGGACCGACAGCTCGGTGATGTCGGGCAGGAACTCGTGCAGCGGCGGGTCGAGCAGGCGGATGGTGACCGGGAGACCGTCCATCGCCTCGAAGAGTTCCACGAAGTCCCGCTTCTGGAGCGGGAGCAGGGCCTTGAGGGACTCCTCGCGCTCGGCCTCGGTGTCGGCGAGGATCAGGCGTTCGACCAGTTCGCGGCGGTCGCCGAGGAACATGTGCTCGGTGCGGCACAGGCCGATGCCCTGGGCGCCGAAGCGGCGGGCGCGCAGCGCGTCCTCGGCGTTGTCGGCGTTGGCGCGCACCCGCAGCCGGCGCTTGCGGTCGGCGAAGGCCATCATCCGGTGCACGGCCTCGACCAGCTCGTCGGCGTCGTCGGCACCCGGGTGCATCCGTCCCTCGAAGTACTCCACGACCGGGGAGGGGACGACCGGGACCTCGCCCAGGTAGACCTTGCCGGAGGAGCCGTCGATGGAGACGACGTCGCCCTCCTCGACGACCTGCCCGCCGGGGACCGTCATCCGGCGGCGCTTGGTGTCGACCTCCAGCTCCTCGGCGCCGCAGACACAGGTCTTGCCCATGCCGCGCGCGACCACGGCCGCGTGGGAGGTCTTGCCGCCGCGCGAGGTGAGGATGCCCTCGGCGGCGATCATGCCGTCCAGGTCGTCGGGGTTGGTCTCGCGGCGGATCAGGATGACCTTCTCGCCGGAACGTGACCACTTCACGGCGGTGTACGAGTCGAAGACCGCCTTGCCGACCGCCGCACCCGGCGAGGCCGCGATGCCCCGCCCGACCTGCTCGACCTTGGCGTCCTCGTCGAAGCGGGGGAACATGAGCTGGGCGAGCTGGGCGCCGTTGACGCGGGTGAGGGCCTCGGCCTCGTCGATCAGGCCCTGGTCGACGAGCTGCGTGGCGATGCGGAAGGCCGCGCCCGCCGTGCGCTTGCCGACGCGGGTCTGGAGCATCCAGAGCTGGCCGCGCTCGATGGTGAACTCGATGTCGCAGAGATCCTTGTAGTGGTTCTCCAGGGTCTCCATGATCTGCATGAGCTGGTCGTACGACTTCTTGTCGATCGACTCCAGCTCCGCGAGCGGCACGGTGTTGCGGATGCCCGCGACCACGTCCTCGCCCTGCGCGTTCTGGAGGTAGTCGCCGTAGACGCCCTGGTGGCCGCTGGCGGGGTCCCTCGTGAACGCGACACCCGTGCCGGAGTCGGGGCCGAGGTTGCCGAAGACCATGGAGCAGACGTTGACGGCCGTGCCGAGGTCGTGCGGGATGCGCTCCTGGCGGCGGTAGAGCTTGGCGCGGTCGCCGTTCCAGGAGTCGAAGACCGCCTTGATGGCGAGGTCCATCTGCTCGCGCGGGTCCTGCGGGAAGTCCCGCCCTGCCTCGGTCTTGACGATCTTCTTGAACTTGGTGACGAGCTTCTTGAGGTCGGCCGCCTCCAGCTCGGTGTCGACGGTGACCTTCTTGGCCGCCTTCGCCGCCTCCAGCGCGTCCTCGAACAGCTCGCCGTCGACGCCGAGGACGGTCTTGCCGAACATCTGGATGAGGCGCCGGTAGGAGTCCCACGCGAACCGGTCGTCGCCGGCCTGCTTGGCCAGGCCCTGCACGGACTTGTCGGAGAGGCCGATGTTGAGGACGGTGTCCATCATGCCCGGCATGGAGAACTTCGCCCCGGAGCGGACCGACACGAGGAGGGGGTTGTCGGCCTGGCCGAGCTTCTTGCCCATCGTCGCTTCGAGGGCGTCGAGGTGCGCACTCACCTCGTCACGCAGTGCCGCCGGCTCCTCGCCACTGTCGAGGTAGGTCTTGCACGCCTCGGTGGTGATGGTGAAGCCGGGCGGGACGGGAAGGCCCAGGTTGGTCATCTCGGCGAGGTTGGCGCCCTTGCCGCCGAGCAGGTCCTTCAGGTCTTTGTTGCCCTCGGTGAAGTCGTAAACGAACTTCGCTACGTGGGGATCTTTGTTTTCCGACACGGGTCTCGACTCCTCGAGGACGCGGTGGCTGCCCTGACGGCGAGAATGTACCCAGATCAAAGGCTTCTGGGTACGTCCACTTGTGCGTCATGCGCCTGTAACCAGTCGTCCGCCAGCGGATCGAAAGTCAAAGCTTGGCAAGCCGCGACGGCCGAATGTTTTCACTTCTTGAACGCATCAGCCTTCCCGCCAGGCCCTGAGCGCTCACATGAGCGGCAATCTTCACGTCTGATTTCGCTCGATGAACGATCAAGAGATGGCACTGAGTGCCACCCTTTGAGAAGTGCAGTCGCTCAAGATCCGCTCATCTGAGCGCAACCCTTATCAAGGGTGGCGAGAATCACGCTGCCACAGCGGACCGGGTTCCACCATGCGGACCAGGTGAACACACCGTTCCCGCCGCCCGTACGGAAGGACGGCGGACCCGGACCCCCACGCCGGGTCCGCCTCCCACCGGGCTCGGTACGGAAGGAACCTCCGGGTTGCCTGTCTTCACACACCTGCGCGACGCGCGCGTCCGCACACGCCTGCGCGACGCGCGAGACGCGCACCCCGTCACCGCCCGCACCCTCCGCCGGGCGGTCCACGTCCTCGCCGCCGCCCTCGTCGTCGGCGCCCTCCTGATGCCGAACACCGCTCCGGGGCTCCGGCCCGACCGGTTCACCCGGATACCGGCGGAGGCGATCATCGGGGCCGTCCTGCTGCTCGCCCTGCCCCGCCGGCCGCGGATCGTCGTGGCGGCGCTGTACGGGGCGGGCATCGGCGTCCTGACCGTGCTGAACCTGCTGGACATCGGGTTCACCGAGTATCTGGGCCGCGGCTTCAACGTCGTACTCGACTGGGGGCTGCTCGACGACGCCCAGGCCTATGTCGCGGACTCGATGGGCTCCACGGCCGCGACCGCCGCCGCCGTCGGCGCGGTCGTCCTCGCCCTGCTCCTGGTGACCGTCATGGCGCTGGCCACCGTCCGGCTCGGCGACCTGCTGGCCCGGCACCGCGTCCGCGCCACTCGGGGCGCGCTGATCGCGGGGACGGTGTGGGTCACCTGTGCCGCGCTCGGGGTGCAGATCTCCGGTGTGCCGGTCGCCTCCGACCGCGCGGCGGGCGCCCTGAAGGGACAGACCCGGCGCGTGGTGGACACCCTGCGCGACGAGGCGGCGTTCGCGCAGGAGGCGCGGGCGGACACCTTCGGCGCCACTCCCCCCGACCAGCTCGTCCCGGACCTGCGCGGCAAGGACGTCGTCTTCGCCTTCATCGAGAGCTACGGCCGCACCGCCGTCGAGGACCCGCTGATCGCCCCCGGCGTCACCCGCGTCCTCGACACCCGCACCGCCGCGCTCGCGAAGGCCGGCTACCACGCCCGCAGCGGCTGGCTCACCTCGGCGACGTACGGCGGCAGTAGCTGGCTCGGCCACTCCACCGCCCTGTCCGGCCTGTGGATCGACAACCAGCAGCGCTACCGCACCGTCACCTCCGGCGACCACCTCACCCTCACCAAGGCGTTCCGGAAGACCGGCGCCTGGGACACCGTCGGCGTCATGCCGGGTGTGCGGAAGGCCTGGCCGGAGGCGAAGTGGTACGGCCTCGACAAGGTCTACGACGCCTTCGACCTCGGCTACGAGGGGCCGAGGTTCAGCTGGTCGACCATGCCGGACCAGTACGCCCTGGAGGCCTTTCAGCGACTGGAGCACGGCCGAAAGCGCGACCGGCCGCTGATGTCGGAGGTCATCCTCACCTCCAGCCATCAGCCCTGGGCACCGATCCCCGAGCTGGTCGGCTGGGACGAACTCGGCGACGGCTCGGTCTTCGGCGCGATCCGGGAGGCGGGCAGGAAGTCGTCCGACGTCATCGCCGACTCCACCGAGTCCCGGCGGGAGTACGGCAGGTCGATCGAGTACTCGCTCACCTGCCTCACCCAGTGGCTGGAGCGCTACGGCACCGACGACACCGTTCTCGTCTTCCTCGGCGACCACCAGCCCATCGCCCGCGTCAGCGGCAACGGTGCGAGCCGGGACGTACCGGTGTCGGTCGTCGCCAAGGACCCGAAGGTGCTGGAGAAGATCGACGCCTGGAACTGGACGGAAGGGCTCCGGCCGGCGAAGGACGCGCCGGTGTGGCGGATGAGCTCGTTCCGCGACCGCTTCCTGACGGCCTACGGCTCCACCCCGCACCCCACCGAGGGCTGATCAGCCGCCGGAGGTGTCCAGTTCCGCTTCCTCGCCGACGCCCGCGCAGTCGTACGGGTCCTTCAGCCAGCCGTCCGGCAGCACCACCCGGTTGTTGCCGGACGTACGGCCGCGGGGACCGTCGGCGCCGGCCGGCCAGGACTGGCCGAGGTCCAGCTCGTCGAGCCCGGCCCGCAGCTCCTCCAGCGAGGAGGTGATCGCGAGCCGCTTGCGCATCTCGGAGCCGACCGCGAAGCCCTTCAGGTACCAGGCCACGTGCTTGCGGAAGTCGATCACCCCGCGCGACTCGTCGCCGATCCACTCCCCCAGCAGCGTGGCGTGCCGGACCATGACGTCGGCGACCTCGCGCAGGGTGGGCCGTACGAAGGCGTCGGTGCGTCCCTCGAAGGCGGCCACCAGATCCGCGAACAGCCACGGCCGGCCGAGGCAGCCACGCCCCACGACCACCCCGTCGCAGCCGGTCTCGCGCACCATCCGCAGCGCGTCCTCGGCCGACCAGATGTCTCCGTTGCCGAGCACCGGGATCTCCGGGACGTGCTCCTTCAGCCGGGCGATGGCGTCCCAGTCGGCGGTGCCGCCGTAGTGCTGGGCGGCGGTACGGCCGTGCAGCGCGATGGCGGTCACGCCCTCCTCGACGGCGATCCGGCCGGCGTCCAGGTAGGTCAGGTGGTCGTCGTCGATGCCCTTGCGCATCTTCATCGTCACCGGCAGGTCCCCGGCCCCGCTGACCGCCTCGCGCAGGATGGACCGCAGCAGGTTCCGCTTGTACGGGAGGGCCGAGCCGCCGCCCTTGCGGGTCACCTTGGGGACCGGGCAGCCGAAGTTGAGGTCGATGTGATCGGCGAGGCCCTCCTCCGCGATCATGCGGACGGCCTTGCCGACGGTCGCCGGGTCGACGCCGTAGAGCTGGATGGAGCGCGGCTTCTCGGTCTCGTCGAAGCGGATGAGCTGCATGGTCTTGTCGTTGCGCTCGACCAGCGCCCGGGTGGTGATCATCTCGCTGACGAACAGGCCCTTGCCGCCGGTGAACTCCCGGCACAGGGTGCGGAAGGGCGCGTTGGTGATCCCGGCCATGGGGGCGAGCACGACGGGCGGCTGGACCGTGTGCGGGCCGATCTGAAGGGTCGGGTTCATCGGGGGCGTGAGCGTGGGCATTCCCCCATTGTCCCGCATGGCACGGGCGGCCGGTCGCGGACTGTACGACGGCGGCCGGCGGGCTTCCCGGACCCTGCCCCTCGTTGGTCCAGACCTCTTGACGAAAGGTCTGGACCAAAGTCATTGTCATGACTGCGACACCGTGCCCCACTCATGATCACCTCACCGCCCCCACCGGGAGGCCCCATGAACCGCCGGATCCACCACAGGCTGCGTCTGCTCGCGGCCGCCCTCACCACCGCCGTCCTCGCCCCGCTCACCGCCACCGCCGCACCGGCCGCCGCCGCACCCGCCGCCGAGACCTGTGCGGTGAAGTCGAAACCCGCCGGAAAGGTCCTCCAGGGCTACTGGGAGAACTGGGACGGCGCCGCCAACGGCGTCCACCCGCCCTTCGGCTGGACCCCGATCACCGACTCCCGCATCGCCGCCCACGGCTACAACGTGATCAACGCGGCGTTCCCGGTCATCCTCTCCGACGGAACCGCCCTGTGGGAGGACGGCATGGACCGGGGCGTGAAGGTCGCCACCCCGGCGGAGATGTGCGCGGCCAAGGCGTCCGGGCAGACGATCCTGCTCTCCATCGGCGGCGCGACGGCCGGCATCGACCTCAACTCCACCGCTGTCGCCGACCGCTTCGTCGAGACGATCGTCCCGGTCCTGAAGGAGTACAACTTCGACGGCATCGACATCGACATCGAGACCGGCCTGGTGGGCAGCGGCAACATCAACCAGTTGTCCACGTCCCAGGCCAACCTGATCCGCATCATCGACGGCATCCTCGCCCGCATGCCGTCGAACTTCGGCCTGACCATGGCCCCGGAGACCGCCTACGTCACCGGCGGCAGCGTGGTCTACGGCTCGATCTGGGGCGCCTACCTGCCGATCGTCAAGAAGTACGCGGACAACGGCCGCCTGTGGTGGCTGAACATGCAGTACTACAACGGCAGCATGTACGGCTGCTCCCGCGACGCCTACTCCGCGGGCACGGTGCAGGGCTTCGTCGCCCAGACCGACTGCCTCGACAGGGGGCTGGTCGTCCAGGGCACGACGATCCGGGTCCCGTACGACAAGCAGGTGCCGGGCCTGCCCGCGCAGCCGGGCGCCGGCGGCGGCCACATGTCCCCGTCCCTGGTCGCCCAGGCCTGGAACCACTACGGCGGCGGCCTCAAGGGCCTGATGACCTGGTCGATCAACTGGGACGGCTCGAGGAACTGGACCTTCGGCGACAACGTCAAGGCGCTGCAGGGCCGCTGACGCGGAACGCACATCGCCCACCCACCGGGTCGGTGGGTGGGCGAAGGCCGGGTGTCCGGGGGGCGGAGCCCCCTGGTGCGGCTAGGCGCCGATCAGGCGGGAGGCGAGGTACCCCTCGATCTGGTCGAGCGAGACACGCTCCTGCTTCATGGTGTCGCGCTCACGCACGGTCACCGCGTTGTCGTCCAGCGTGTCGAAGTCGACGGTGACACAGAACGGCGTACCGATCTCGTCCTGGCGACGGTAACGGCGCCCGATCGCACCGGCGTCGTCGAACTCGATGTTCCAGTGCTGGCGCAGGGCCTGCGCGAGACCCTTCGCCTTCGGCGACAGCTCCGCGTTGCGGGACAGCGGAAGCACCGCGACCTTCACCGGCGCGAGGCGGTGGTCGAGCCGCAGCACGGTCCGCTTCTCCATCTTGCCCTTGGCGTTGGGCGCCTCGTCCTCGACGTACGCGTCGAGCAGGAAGGCGAGCATCGCCCGGCCGACACCGGCCGCCGGCTCGATGACGTACGGAGTCCAGCGCTCGCCGGCCTCCTGGTCGTAGTAGGCGAGGTCCTGGCCGGAGGCCTTGGAGTGGGCGGTGAGGTCGTAGTCGGTGCGGTTGGCGACGCCCTCCAGCTCGCCCCACTCGCTGCCGCCGAACTGGAAGCGGTACTCGATGTCAGCGGTGCGCTTGGAGTAGTGGGAGAGCTTCTCCTGCGGGTGCTCGTACCACCGCATGTTCTCCTCGCGCATGCCGAGGCCGGTGTACCAGTTCCAGCGCTGCTCCATCCAGTACTCCTGCCACTTCTCGTCCTCGCCCGGCTTGACGAAGAACTCCATCTCCATCTGCTCGAACTCGCGGGTGCGGAAGATGAAGTTGCCGGGCGTGATCTCGTTGCGGAAGGACTTGCCCATCTGGGCGATGCCGAACGGCGGCTTCTTGCGCGAGGCGGTGTGCACCAGGGCGAAGTTGGTGAAGATGCCCTGGGCGGTCTCGGGGCGCAGGTAGGCGATGGAGCCGGAGTCCTGCGTCGGGCCGAGGTGGGTGGAGAGCAGACCCGAGAACTGCTTGGGCTCGGTGAAGGTGCCCTTGTTGCCGCAGTTGGGGCAGTTGAGGTCGGCGAGGCCGTTCTCCGGGGCGTGGCCCTTCTTCTCCTCGTACGCCTCCTCCAGGTGGTCCGCGCGGAACCGCTTGTGGCAGGAGGTGCACTCGGTCAGCGGGTCCGTGAAGGTGGCGACGTGGCCGGAGGCGACCCACACGTCCGGGGCCAGGATCACGGACGAGTCGATACCGACCACGTCCTCGCGCGAGGTGACCATGTAGCGCCACCACTGGCGCTTCAGGTTCTCCTTGAGCTCGACACCCAGCGGTCCATAGTCCCAGGCGGCACGCTGGCCGCCGTAGATCTCACTGCAGGGGAATACGAAGCCACGGCGCTTGCTCAGGCTGACGATGGTGTCGATCTTGTCGGCGGCCACGGTGCTCTCTTCATTACGACGACGGGCGACGAAGCGAGATTGCTTCCAGCGAAGCCCTCAGGCTACCGGCGCGGCCTGCCCCGCGACCAATTCGGTGCCCCCTACAGCGCCCTCACGTGCTTTGTTGACAACGGTTTCCATATTTGTTGAAAATGAGTGTCATGAACGTACGACGACACTACATATCCACGGCCGCTCTGGCCGCGGTCACCGCCCTCGGTCTCGGCACCCTGACCGCCTGTTCCTCCGACAGCGCCGCCGCGGGCAACACCGACAAGTTCGACGTCGTCGCGTCGTTCTACCCGATGGCCTTCCTCGCCGAGCAGATCGGCGGCGAGCACGTCAGCGTCACCAGTCTCACCGAGCCCGGCCAGGAACCGCACGACCTGGAGATCAGCGCCAAGCAGACCGCGCAGCTCGAGGAGTCCGACGCGGCGCTCTACCTCAAGGGCCTCCAGCCCACCGTCGACGAGGCCATCGGCCAGTCCCCGGTGGAGACGAAGATCGACGCGGCGACCCTGACCTCCCTGGAGGAGCACGGCACCGAGGTCGGCGGCCACGAGGAGGAGCACTCCGAGGAGGAGCACGCCGAGGAGGGGCACGCCGAAGAGGAACACGGCCACGAGCACGAGCACGAGGGCGGCAAGGACCCCCACATCTGGCTCGACCCGGTCAAGTACGCCGAGGTCGCCGAGGGCGTCGGCAAGGCCTTCGAGAAGGCCGACCCCGACCACGCCGCCGACTACAAGAAGAACACCGCGGCCCTGGTCGGCAAGCTGAACGACCTCGACGAGAAGTTCAAGACCGGCCTCGCGGACAAGAAGACCGACGTCTTCATCACCACCCACGCCGCCTTCGGCTACCTCGCCGAGCGCTACGGCCTGACCGAGGAGGCCATCAGCGGCCTGGACCCCGAGACCGAGCCCAGCGGGGCCCGCGTGAAGGAACTCCAGGCGATGGCGAAGGCCGACGGCGTCACCACCGTCTTCTACGAGACGCTCGTCAGCGACAAGACCGCCAAGACCCTCGCCGGCGACACCGGACTGAAGACGGACGTCCTCGACCCGATCGAGGGCATCACCGACGCCTCCCGCGGCGACGACTACTTCCAGGTCATGGAAGCCAACCTCAAGGCCCTCCAGACGGCCCTGGGAACCAAGTGACCGACGAACCACCGGAGGACGGCATGACGACCGAGCCCGTCATTTCCCTGCGCGGCGTCCGCGCCGAGCTGGGCTCGCGCCCCGTCCTGCGCGGCATCGACCTCACCGTGCACCGCGGTGAGGTCGTCGCCCTGCTCGGCGCCAACGGCTCCGGCAAGTCGACGGCCGTACGCAGCGTCATCGGCCAAGTGCCCGTCAGCACCGGGGAGATCGAGCTGTTCGGCACCCCGCGGCACCGGTTCCGCGACTGGGCGCGCGTGGGCTACGTCCCGCAGCGCACCACCGCCGCCGGCGGCGTGCCCGCCACGGTCACCGAGGTCGTCTCCTCCGGCCGCCTGGCCCGCACCCGCTTCGGCCTCTTCCGCAGGACCGACCACGAGGCCGTACGCAACGCCCTGGACCTGGTCGGCATGGCGGACCGCGCGAAGGACTCCGTCGACGCCCTCTCCGGCGGCCAGCACCAGCGGGTCCTGATCGCCCGCGCGCTCGCCGCCGCCCCCGACCTGCTGATCATGGACGAGCCGATGGCGGGCGTCGACCTGGCCAGCCAGGAGATCCTCGCCGAGACGCTGCGGCACCAGGTCTCCGAGGGCGCCACGGTCCTCCTCGTCCTGCACGAACTGGGCCCCCTGGAGCCCCTGATCGACCGGGCGGTCGTGCTCCGCGACGGCTGCGTCCTGCACGACGGCCCGCCCCCCAAGGCCGTCGGCCAGCACGCCCTGCCCGGCCACGACCACGTCCACCCGCACGCCCCCGCGGGCGCCGAACCGATCCGCACAGGACTGCTGAGCTGAATCCGATGGACATCCTCGACTACGCCTTCATGCAGCGGGCGCTGCTCGCCGCCGTCCTGGTCGGCATCACCGCCCCCGCCGTCGGCATCTACCTCGTCCAGCGCCGCCAGGCCCTCATGGGCGACGGCATCGGCCACGTCGCCATGACCGGTGTCGGCCTCGGCTTCCTGCTCAGCTGGTCCCCGGTGTGGATGGCGACGCTCGTCTCCGTCCTCGGCGCCGTCTTCATGGAACTGGTCCGCTGGTACGCCAGGACCCGCGGCGACATCGCCCTCGCGATGCTCTTCTACGGCGGTATGGCCGGCGGCGTCATGTTCATCAACCTCGCCCCCGGCGGCTCCACCACCAACCTCTCCTCGTTCCTCTTCGGCTCCCTGTCCACGGTCTCCGAGTCCGACGTGACCGCGATCTGTCTGCTGGCCGCGTTCGTGGTCCTGGTCACCGTCGGCCTGCGCCGACAGCTCTTCGCCGTCAGCCAGGACGAGGAGTTCGCGCGGGTGACGGGCCTCCCGGTGCGGTTCCTGAACCTGCTCACGGCGGTCACGGCCGCGGTCACGGTCTCCGTCGCCATGCGCGTGGTCGGCCTGCTGCTGGTGAGCGCGCTCATGGTGGTCCCCGTAGCGGCGGCCCAGCAGCTCACCCGCAGCTTCGCCGCCACCTTCGCCATCGCCGTCGCGATCGGCGTGAGCGTGACCATCGGCGGCACGGTCACCTCGTACTACCAGGACGTGCCGCCCGGCGCGACGATCGTGCTGCTGACCATCGGCGCGTTCATCGCGCTGACCGCGCTGGCCGCCCCGCTGGCCCGCCGCCGCGCCCGGGCGCTGGCCGCCGCACAACCCGGCGGCGACCCCGCGGAGTGCGCGCTTCCGGCCAGCCGCAAGGTGGCCGACGAGGTCGGCGCCTGACTCGCCGCTGCCCGGGCTGGCACAATGGCCCGGGCAGACGGGGCCAGATGTGAGGAGGCAATCCGGTGACGACCGCAGGACCGCCCGTGAAGGGCCGCTCCACCCGGCAGCGTGCCGCTGTGGCGGCGTGCCTTCAGGAGGTCGACGAGTTCCGCAGCGCGCAGGAACTCCACGACATGCTCAAGCACAAGGGCGACTCGGTCGGGCTCACCACGGTCTACCGCACCCTTCAGTCCCTCGCCGACGCCGGCGAGGTCGACGTCCTGCGCACCGCCGACGGCGAGTCCGTCTACCGCCGCTGCTCCACCGGCGACCACCACCACCACCTGGTCTGCCGCAACTGCGGCAAGGCGGTCGAGGTGGAGGGCCCGGCGGTGGAGAAGTGGGCAGAAGCCATCGCAGCGGAACACGGCTACGTCAACGTGGCCCACACGGTGGAGATCTTCGGCACGTGCGCGGACTGCGCGGCGGTGTAACGCAGCCGCGGGCAGTCGTGCCTCCCCCAGTGCCTTAAAGGCCTGGGAGGTGCCCCCAGGGCGGCACGGGTGGGCGCGACGGCACCCCGCAAGCGCCGGGCTGCGCGAACACCCCCCGCCCGGCCACACCACCGGGCACCCGTCACACACGGGCCAGATGCCGATCGAGCAGCTCCCGCAACCGCTCCACCCCCCGCTCCCCACGAACCCCCTGCTTCACCAGCACCACCGCACAATTCCCCGCCCGGTCGGGGCTGCGCAGTACGAAAACCCGCCCGGACTCCGCGTAACTGCCGAAGTTGGCCCACCCCATGCGCAGATCACTGTGCTCGCTGACCATGCGCACACCCCCGGAGCCGACGGTGATCCGAATCAGACCGTGATGCCTGTTCGCCTCGAGCATGCGGCCGGCCGAGGTACCAGGGCTCAGGAACACCGCCACCGTCCATGCCGTGAGGCCCACACCCCACCCCACCCCCGCCGCCTCGCCGTTCAGGACGCCGAGGACGACGAGCACGATCCCCGCCGACACGACGCAGGCGAGGAAGGCGGGGTGGTTCAGCAGACGCGTGACGCCGCCGCGCTTGCGGATCACCAGCCGCACGGCGTCCGCCATGTCCTCCCGGAGCTGTACGAACTCCAGCTCGACGGTCTCCTCGTCCAGCGTCACGGCCTGTTCCGTCACGGCCCCTCCCCGGTCCTTCGGTGACGAGCCGTGATCGTAACGCCGGCTACTCCTGCCTGCCCTCCATGGCCAGCAGCTCCTCGTTCGGGATCGCCCCACCGAACCGCCGGTCACGGGAGGCGAACTCCAGGCACGCCCGCCACAGGTCACGCCGGTCGAAGTCCGGCCACAGGACGTCCTGGAAGACCATCTCGGCGTACGCGCTCTGCCACAGCAGGTAGTTCGACGTCCGCTGCTCCCCGCTCGGCCGCAGGAACAGGTCCACGTCCGGCATGTCCGGGTAGTACATGTACCTCTGGAGGGTCTTCTCGTTGACCTTCGACGGATCGAGCCGACCGGCCCGCACGTCCTCCGCGAGCGCCTGCGCGGCGTCCGCGATCTCCGCCCGCCCGCCATAGTTCATGCAGAAGTACAGCGTCAGTCGGTCGTTGTCCTTCGTCTGCTCCTGGGCGACCTGGAGCTCCTTGGCCACCGACTTCCACAGCTTGGGCATCCGCCCGACCCACCGCACCCGGATCCCCAGCTCGTCGAGCGTGTCGCGCGTCTTGCGGATGAAGTCCCGGTTGAAGTTCATCAGGAAGCGCACCTCGTCCGGCGACCGCTTCCAGTTCTCGGTGGAGAAGGCGTACAGCGAGATCGCGCCGACCCCCATCTCGATCCCGCCCTGGAGCACGTCCAGCACCCGCTCGGCGCCGACCTTGTGCCCCTCGGTACGCGGCAGCCCCCGCTCCTTCGCCCACCGCCCGTTGCCGTCCATGACGATCGCCACATGCTTGGGGACCAGTTCCCCGGGGATCTTCGGGGGCCGCGCGCCGGACGGGTGCGGTTCCGGCGTCCTGTACTCCTGGCGCTGACGCCCCAGGAACCCGCGTACCACCATGTGTCTCTCGTCTCCTCGTGCTTACTTCTCTACGTATCGGAGCGAGCGCAGCCCGCGCTCCAGATGCCAGTGCAGGTAGGCGGACACCAGCCCGCTCCCCTCCCGGACGTACCGCGCCTCGCACGCGTCCGCGGTCTCCCAGTCTCCCGTAAGCAGCGCTCCGAGGAGTCCCAGGGCCTGCGGCGAGGGTACGACGCTGCCGGGCACCCGGCAGTCGGCGCAGACGACACCGCCGGACGCGACCGAGAAGAACCGGTTCGGTCCGGGCATGCCGCACTTCGCGCAGTCGGTGAAGCTGGGCGCGTACCCGTTGACGGCGAGGGAGCGCAGCAGGAACGCGTCGAGCACCAGATGCGGCGCGTGCTCGCCCCTCGCCAGCGTCCGCAGGGCCCCGACCAGCAGCAGGTACTGCTGCACCGCCGGCTCGCCCTCGTGATCGGTGAACCGCTCGGCGGTCTCCAGCATGGCCGTCCCGGCCGTGTACCGCGCGTAATCCGTCACGATCCCGCCACCGTACGGCGCGATCGTCTCGCTCTGCGTGCACAGCGGCAGACCGCGCCCGATCAGCTCGCTCCCCTTCGAGAAGAACTGCACGTCCACGTGCGAGAACGGTTCGAGACGCGCACCGAACTTCGACTTCGTCCGGCGCACGCCCCTCGCCACCGCGCGTACCCGCCCGTGACCGCGCGTGAGCAGTGTGATGATCCGGTCCGCCTCACCCAGCTTCTGGGTGCGCAGCACGATGCCGTCGTCGCGGAACAGACTCATGGCATCCATTGTCGCCCACGTTCAGGGCACCTCACCGCGACTCCGGGCATTGGCGTACGCCGTCGCCGCGCGCAGCCGCTCGGCGGGGGTCGCGTGCCGTACGACACCCGGGTCGGCGTCCCACTCCCGGCCGCCGCCGTACGGTCTCAGCTGGACGTAGGGCCCCTCATGCCCCATGACCACGCCGATCCGCTCGGTCCTGGTGTCCACGACATACGCGCCGACGGGCGGCTTCACCGCATCACCGCCGCCGCGATCCGCCGCGCCGTCTCCACCGAACACCGCCCCAATTCGATGAGTGGACAGGGCGCCTCCCGCGCGAGACTCACCGGGTCCAGCCCCAGTGACGGCAGGGAAATTCCGGCCTTCGCGAGTGCCGCCCGCAATTCCTTCACCACTTCCTCCGCTTCTTCGACGCAGAGCGCCGAGTGTCGTGCCTTCACCGTGCTCCCCTTTCCTTTCGGCTTTCACTCTTCGTACCCCAAGGGTGACATTCCGTGTCTACACTCGGGAGAGGCCCGCGCTCTACAAGTGCGTGTCAGCACAAGGGGGTTGGTTATGGCCAACGGTTCACGTCAGGCGGCGTGGGAGTTCTTCGGCACGGAACTGAAGCGCCGGCGCGAGGACGCGGGGTTCACGCAGGTGGAACTGGGTGCGCGGGTGTTCGTTTCGGGCGGCTACATCGGCCAGTTCGAACAGGCGATTCGCAAGCCACAATTGGATGTGGCCCAGCGGATCGACGACGCGCTGCAAACCGACGGTATTTTCGAGCGGCTGTGGCGCAAGCTCATCAAGGACCAGACCTATACGGAGTACTTCGCGCACGCGGCGGAACTTGAGCGACTGGCGACGGAAATCTGCGAGTACGCGCCTGCTGTGGTCCCAGGGCTCCTGCAAACACGGGAGTACGCGCAGGCGATGTTCCTGGCGGGAAATCCGTTCGCCGCCGACGAGTACATCGAGGAACTCATCAAGGGGCGCATGGAGCGGACGCGCGTCCTCAAGGACGCCACACGGCCCGTGTATTGGGTGGTACTGCACGAGACGGTGCTGCGCGTCCCCGTGGGCGGTCCGGCAATCATGGCGCACCAGTTGGACCACATCGCGGCCATGGCACGAGAGCGCAAGGTGCTGCTCCAGGTGCTCCCGTTCTCCGCAGGGGCACACCCGGCCATGGGCAAGATGATGTGGCTCATGGAGTTCGAGGACGCACCACCAACCGTCTATACAGAGGGCGTGTTTTCGGGCAGCCTGCTGGACGAACCGGCGCTGGTGAAGCGAGTCCGGGCGTCTTACGATCACATCAGGGCCGCCGCGCTGTCGTCGGAGGCGTCCCTGCCCCTGATCGAGTCGGCTGCGGAGGACTACAGACGATGCGCGAGTTCGACCTGAGCAACGCCCGCTGGCGCAAGAGCAGCTACAGCGGCGGCGACGGCGGCGAGGCCTGCGTCGAAGTCGCCGCCGGACTCCCCGGCGTCGTCCCCGTCCGGGACAGCAAGGTGGACGGCGGTCCGGTGATCGTCGTCGGGGCGGTGGCCTGGACGGAGTTCATGGGCGGCATCGGTCGCTGACCGGCCCTGACCGTAAGCGAATTGATGTGGACGGCCTCTCGCCGTCCGGCGTATCGTGCGTCCGCGCGCGATCTTCCGCGGGTGTCTGCCGTCTTACCGCCCGTGGGGGGCCATCGTCATGCTCACATCCAAGGATGGGCTCAGCCCGCATCCACCGCTGCCCAGCGGCATGCCGCCGCTCGCTTCACGTGGCCTCCTCATCGCCGTGGTGGCGGCGTTCGCGGCCGCCGCGCTCGGCGACCTGTTCGCCGTGTACACCGGTGTCCGGCTCCGCGCGGTGGTCGACGGCGACGTGACCGCCACGACCGCGTCGAGCCTGGAGTCCGCGTACTCGCTGTACGAGAGGGCGGGACAGGTCCAGGTGGCCACAAGCCTGCTCTGCGCGGTGCTCTTCATCACCTGGTTCTTCCAGATGCGCCGCCGCACCGAGCTCCTGGCACCGAACTGGTTCCGCAAGGGACCCGGATGGGCGATCGGCGCCTGGTTCATCCCCGTGGCCAACCTGTGGCTGCCGTACCGCATCGCGTCCGACATGTGGAATGCCTGCGCACCGCTGCCGACCGAGGGGAAATCGCACCGGTTGCCGATGTGGCCGGTGAACCTGTGGTGGGGCCTGTTCGTCGGGACGACCCTGCTCGGCCGGTTCACCGCCGCACGCCTCGACATGACCGACTCGCTCTCCGGGCTCAGCGACGCCGTGACGCTGTACCTGGCCGTCGACCTCCTGTACGCCGCCACCGCCGGGGCCGCCGTGGTGTTCGTGGTACGACTGACAGCTCTGGAACGACTGAGGGTGACCGAGGGACCGTACTGGACGCCGGTCAAGGCGTGACCGCTGTCGGCGTGGGGACGCTCTGCAACGACGTGGCCTGGCCCAGGTCGGCCGCCGTGTACGAGGAGGGCGTCGCGGAGAGCCGCGCCAAGTACCCGCTCACCGCCGGGATGCCGCGCAACGTGATGCCGTGTGCCGCCTGGCCGTACGAGCCCCGCGAGGCACCTGTACGCATCACCGGCCGGGGACCGTCCGACATCCTCCTGGTCCAGAACGAACGGGACGTCGCCACCCCGCTCAGCGGCGCGCGGAAGCTCCGCGAGGCGTTCGGCCGGCGGGCGGTCATGGTCACCGTGAACTCCACCGGCCACGACGCCTACCTCGCCAACGGCAACGAGTGCGGCGACCGCACGGTCTCCCACTACCTGGCCACCGGCGAGCGCCCCGCCCGGGACGTGTACTGCCGCTAGCGACAGGTGTTCAAGCGTTCCCCGGGGCCGTTCGTCCGACCGGACGATGAACTGCCGATGACGCTGTTGGCGTGACGTTTCACCCCGTGCGCAACCGGGGCTCCCGCAGTCGGTCTCCTGTCCTGCAGTACCGACACCTCTCGGTGAGGAGACCGACATGACCGCGACCGCGTTCACGCTGGAGGGCGACTACCTGCTGGCCCCGCCGCGCCCGAACGACCGGATCGGCACCGGCATCGACCCGCGCGACCGGCGTCGGCTGGAGCTCCACGCCGCCCTGACCGCCGCCGGTATCCCGCCCCGGCCCGAGGACCGTGAGGCCATCGAGAGTCTGAGCGCCCTGTCCGGCAGCATCAACAGCACCATCCAGCGCTGGCTGCACCACACGCTCTGAACCCCGGCCGGCTCACGCCCTCCCCGGTGCCACCAGCCCCGACTCGTACGCCACGATGACCAGTTGGGCCCGGTCCCGCACCCCGAGCTTGCCCATGGTCCGGCTGACGTGGGTCTTCGCGGTGAGCGGGCTCAGGCCCAGCGAGTCGGCGATCTCGGCGTTGTTCAGGCCGCGCGCGACCAGCGTGAGCACCTCGCGCTCGCGGTCGGAGAGGCACTCGGGGCCTGCGGCGGCCGGCGCGGACGGGCTGCGCAGGAAGCGTTCGATCAGGCGTGCCGTGGGGCCCGGTGACAGCAGGGCCTCGCCGGCCGCGACCGTGCGGATGGCGTCGAGGAGTTCGGCCGGCCGGGTGTCCTTCACCAGGAAGCCGGACGCGCCGGCGCGCAGCGCGTCCACGATGTTCTCGTCGGTGTCGTAGGTGGTGAGGACGAGGACCTTGACCCCCGCGAGGTCGTCGTCGGCGGCGATCAGGCGGGTCGCCTCGATGCCGTCGAGGTCGGGCATGCGGATGTCCATGACGACGAGGTCGGCGCGCTCGGTGCGGGCCAGTTCCGCCGCCTGCCGGCCGGTGGCGGCCTGGCCGACGACCTCCATGTCGGGCGCCGACTCGACGAGCATCGCGAACGCCTCCCGTACGAGGGTCTGGTCGTCGGCGAGCAGCACGCGGATGGTCATCCGGTTCCCGTTCCTTCCCGAGTCGTCGCGGGCGTCAGCGGCAGGGTCGCCGTCACCTGGAAGCCGCCGTCCGCCCGTGGTCCGGCGTCGAGTGTGCCACCCACGCTGCGGGCCCGTTCCCGCATTCCGACGAGACCGAAGCCGGGGGTGGTGCCGGGGGTGGGGCCGGTGCCGTCGTCGGTGACGGACAGGCGCAGGGCGCCGTCCTCCTCGCACAGGTCGACGCGGACCGCCGGTTCGGGTCCGGCGTGCCGGACCGCGTTGGTCAGCGCCTCCTGGACGAGACGGTAGGCGGCGGCGCCGACGGCGGGCGGTACGGGACCGGCGACCCGGACGGCCGGTTCGACGCGGGCGCCCGCGAGGCGCGCGGCCTCCACCAGGTCGGGTACGCCGTCGAGTCCGGCCAGCGGGCCGCGGGTGTCCGAGGGGCCGCCGCCGTTGTCGCGCAGCACCTCCAGGGTCGTACGGAGTTCGCCGCGGGCCGTCCGGCAGGTCTCGGCGATGTCGTCGAGGGCCTTGGCGACGGTCTCGCGGTCGAGGCGTTCGGGGTCGGCGGCCAGGACGTGCGCGGCGACGGAGGTCTGCACGCCGATGAGGGTGATGCTGTGGGCGAGCAGGTCGTGCAGGTCGCGGGCGATGCGCAGGCGTTCCTCGGCGACCCGGCGGCGGGCCTCCTCCTCGCGTGTGCGTTCGGCCCGTTCGGCACGTTCGACGATGGCGGTGACGTACTGGCGGTAGAAGCGGACGTCGACGCCCAGGAAGAGCACGGCGACGACCCAGCCGGTGATGCGGAGCAGTTCCACGAAGCCGTCGGGGTTGGTGAGGGCGTTCATGGTGAGGGTCGTGCCGATGACCAGGGCGCCGATGGTGAGCGTGCGGCGCGGTGTGCTGGTCGCGGCGACCGTGTAGAGGGCGACCATGGAGCCGGCGACGGGCGCGCCGTGGTTGTTGTCGAGGGCGTGGTACGGCACGACCGGCACCAGGGCCAGCAGGAGCACCAGCAGCGGCCGGCGACGGCGCCACGCGAGCGGTACGTGGGCGGCGAGCAGCAGTGTCCAGCCGAGCGCGTCGGGGCGGCGGCCGTGGTCGACGAGCAACGCGACGGCCGTGGCGAGCACGGCGGTGCACACGGCGAGGATCGCGTCGTTGCGGACGGCGTGCGGGGCGGTCAGGGGGTCGCGGTTGATCGCGGCCATGATCCGCTCGCCTCGGCGGGGGCGTTCCGTCGCCTGCGCTGTCTTCGTGTGCACGGGGTACATCCTCCGGGAGGAGGGCGCCCCTCCGGGAGGGAGGGGCGCCCTTGTCATCGGCACGCGGGTGGCTACACCGGTTCCGGCTGCCGTTCGCGCGGGACGGGCTCCGGGGCCCGGGAGAGCCTGCCGGGCCACCACATCCGGCGGCGCAGCAGCACGCTCGCGGTGGTGACGAGGTAGGTGCGGACGAGGAAGGTGTCGAGGAGGACGCCGACCGCGATGACGAAGCCGAGTTCGACCATCCCCACCAGCGGAAGGGTGGTGAGCACGGCGAAGGTCGCGGCGAGGACGACGCCGGCGGAGGCGATCACGCCGCCCGTGGTGCGCAGCGCGGTGAGTGCGGCGGCCTCGGGTTCGGCGCCGTTCAGGGACTCCTCGCGCATGCGGTGCATGAGGAAGATGCCGTAGTCGACGCCGAGGGCGACCAGGAACACGAAGGACAGCAGTCCGAGTCCGGGGTCGGTGCCGGCGAAGCCGAGCAGCGGTTCGAAGACCAGTCCGCCGATGCCGAGGGCGGCGCCCCAGACGGCGACGACCGCGGCGAGCAGCAGCAGTGGTGCGACGAGGCTGCGGAGCAGGACCATGAGGATCACGAACACGGCGGCGAGGACGAGCGGCACGATCACCTTGCGGTCGCGGGACTCGCTGTCGGCGAGGTCGAGCTGCTGGGCGCTGAGGCCGCCGACGTAGGCGCCGTGGTCGTCGTCGAGGGTGTCGCGCAGGGCTTCGATGGTGCGGGTCTCGCCGGCCGTCTCGGGGGCGGCGGTGGCGAACACGGAGATCTCGGTCCAGCCTTCGCCGCTGCGTCCGGCGGTGGCGTCGGCGACCCCCTCGGTGGTGCGGGCCTCCGCCAGGACGGCGTCCGTCCGGTCGGTGGGTGCCATCACGGTGAGGGGGCGGCTGCTGCGCTCGGGGTACTCCTCGGCCAGGGTCCGCATCGCGGAGATGGACTCGGGCCGGTCGGTGAAGGAGTCCTCCTGCTTGAGGTCGCCGGTGAGGTTGAGGGTGCCGAGGGCGAGGGCGCCGAGGAGGAGCCCGCCGCCCGCGAGGACGGCGGCGGGGCGCCGGGCGGCGGAGGTGCCCATGGCGGCGAACAGCGACCGGCGGGCCTTGGGGGCGCTGCCGAAGGCGGGGATCAGCGGCCAGAACACGCGGCGGCCGAGCAGGACGAGGACCGCGGGCAGCAGGGTCGTCATGGCGACGAGTGCGGCGAGCACGCCGATCATGCCGACCGGGCCCATGCCGCTGCTGCTGTTGAGGTCGGCGGCGAGCAGGCACAGCAGTCCGGCGGCGACGGTGCCGGAGGAGGCGAGGATCGCCGGTCCGCAGCCGCGCAGGGCGGCGCTCATGGCGTCGTACGGCCGCTCGTGGCGGCGCAGTTCCTCGCGGTAGCGGGAGACGAGCAGCAGCGCGTAGTCGGTGCCGGCGCCGAGGACGAGGACGGTCATGATGCCGCCGCTCTGACCGGTGACGGTGACGTCGAAGAGTTCGTGCAGGCCGTATCCGGCGGCCATCGCGACACCGGCGGCGGCACCCGCGACGGTGAGCGGGACCAGCCACAGGAACGGGCTGCGGTAGATCAGCACGAGCAGCACGGTGACGACGCCGAGGGTGGCGAACAGCAGGGTGCCGTCGATGGTCTCGAAGACCTTGCTCATGTCGGTGCCGAGGGCGCCGGGCCCGCCGACCTCGACGCCCAGTCCGCCGGTACCGTCGGCGATCTCGCGCACCCCGTCGACGAAGGCGTTCCGGGCCTCCTCGTCCTGGCCCGGCTCGGTGCTGGAGACGGGGTACATGAGGGTGCTGCCGTCCGCGGAGGGGACGCCCCGGGGGGTGCCCGTCAGCTCGTACGCGCCCTCGACCTCGGCGACCTGCGCGGCGGCGGTCTCCCGGTCGGCGGTGCTCAGTCCGCCGTCCCGGTGGTAGACGAGCACGAGGTCGGTGGACTCGCCGCCGGGCAGCCGGTCCTGGATGCGGGCCACCTGGGTGGAGTCGGCGCTGTCGGGCAGGTAGTCGACGGCCCGGTTCTGCTGGACCTCGCTGAACTTGCCGGCGAGCGGCCCGACGAGCACGAGCGCGGCCAGCCACAGCCCGACCACCGCCCAGGGCACGAGTCGCCGTCGCCGTGCTTGTGTCCTTGCGTCCCCCATGAGACGGGGCTCCCCTCCGGTCGGGTGTCTGGGTCGGTTCCCAGACTCCCGGCGGAAGGGGCGCGGGGCGTCGGACGTGGGATCGAGTTGCGGGGTACTGCGGAGGGCGGCACGGGGGCGCGGTTACTCCCCCGGGAGTAACCGCCCGGAGGCTACGCCCGGTCGACCATCCAGGTGCCGTCCTCCTCGTCGTCGACCCGTACCTCCAGTTCGCGGATGCTCATGCCCGCCTCCCACAGTTCCCGGAAGCGTTTCATCCGGTCCTGGACGTGGTCGCGTCGCGCGATGAGCCGGGTCCTGACGTTGACGTCGCGCAGGTCCTGCTCGATCTCGAAGGAGACCTCCTCGTCGTAGACGATGAAGTCGTCGGTGGTGCCGCGCTGGAGGTGCGGCGGCAGTTCGGGCAGCACCGCCACCCGGACCTCGATGCGCAGCGCCTGCTGTTCGTCGCACAGCCGCAGCAGCCGGTCGTCGAGTTCGCGCGCGCTCGCCAGCAGGAACAGCCGCCGTACCGGCACCCCGTGTTCCTCGATCGCCTCCCGCTGGGCGTCGAGGTAGCGGCTGGCGGGCTCGCTGTTCCAGAACTCGCGGTCGACGGAGGTGCTGATGGCGTCGACGGAGCGCTCCGCGGCGTGGGTGAGGCTGAGCATCCAGTCGTGGTTCTCGCCGTGGCACTCCACGCTCATGCTGGTGAGCGCCGCCATGTGGCCGACCACCCGCTGCATCTCCAGGCGGACGAACGTGTAGAGGATCGACGGTCCGGGTGCGAGGGCCTCGGCGAAGCGCTTGGCCAGTTCCGGTACGCCGTCGGTGCGGACGCGGTCGAGCGGCGGGTAGGACTCGGGGGCCGGGTCCTGCTGGGCGAGGCGGGTCTCGACGAGCTGCCGGATGTCCTCGGTGTGCCGGGCCAGGCCGGTCCGCAGGTCGTCGTCGTGCCGCTCCAGGCCGTCCCGCACGGTGGCGGCGGTCTCGGCGAGGACGCTCTGCGTCCGCAGGGCCTGTTCGACCTGTTCGTCGGGGGTCCGGTCCTGGGCGAAGAGGTACTGGAGGACCACCGTGGCGGCGGCGCAGAGTGCCGCGGCGGAGAGCTGCCGGAGCGCTCCGCCCCCGAGGCTCAG
The DNA here is from genome assembly GCF_001905725.1 of Streptomyces sp. CB02400. GTDB lineage: Bacteria > Actinomycetota > Actinomycetes > Streptomycetales > Streptomycetaceae > Streptomyces > Streptomyces atrovirens. The sequence continues at coordinate 591,308 of NZ_LIWB01000002.1, read as the reverse complement.
CAGTGCGGCGACGCCCCAGGCGACGAGGCCGACGGTGAGGCCGGTCAGGAGTCTGCGCGTCCACTCGGTCCGGTCGGGCGACTGTGCCCGGGAACGTGCGCCCGCGCCGGGCGGGGGTGCCGTCTCCTCGGGCTGGGGTGACTGTGCCGTGCTCATCTCGCTTCTCCCCCCGTTGGGATGCGCGTCGGATCGGGGTGCGGGGATGTGCGTGGGGCCGAAACCGCGGGGTCAGGGAATCAACTCGGCCTCCCGGTGGGGAATCGCGTGCAGGGCGAGCTGGTCCCGGATGCGCTGCACCAGGGTGCGCCACTGCCGGGTGAAGCCGGGGCGGTCCTCCAGCGCCTCCCAGAGCGGGGCGAGTCCGTGCGCGACGCGGGCCCGTGGCATCCACAGGTGCAGCAGGTGGTCGACGGCGGGCCGCAGCGCCGTGACGACGGCGGGGTGGCTCTCGCCGGTCCGTGGCCGCGGCCGGGCGGAGGGTTCCGCGGCGCCCAGCCGGATGCCGTCCAGGATGCGGACGACGGTGGTGAGCAGCCAGTCGTGCAGGGCGAGGTCGTCGCAGAGCCCGGCGATCTCACCGGCGGGCGTGCCGGCGGGGACGCGGAGCCGTACGGTGCGCAGCTCGTCCTCGGCGAGGGTGAACCGCTCGATCGACGGCCCCTCGTCGCGCTCGGCGGGCAGGGCGACCCAGCGCAGCCGGGTGGGGCGGGACTTCAGGGGCGGGCGGTGGTCGAGCAGGGGGTGGCGCAGCAGGCGGGTGAGGAGTCCGTCGGCGATCAGCCCGACGTCGAGTTCGCCGTGCCGCCCGCCGTTCAGCAGGCCCTGGGCGACCGCCTCGTACGGCAGTTTCCCGAACGGCTCGACCGTCGCGGGCCGTACGAGGTAGTGGCCCCAGGGGCGCCGGTGGTCGGGGCCGGAGGCGGGGACACGGAAGTAGGCGGAGCTCTGCAGGACGCGCCCCTCGGTGAGGGAGGCGCGGGCTGCGACGGTGCCGACGGCGCGGATCCTGGCACCGTTGGCGCTGGGCAGGGGGCAGTCGACGCCGGTGAGGGTGTCCGGGGAGCGGCCGTAGAGGTTGGGGCGCTCGGAGAGCAGGACGCGTTCGTCGGCGCGCAGTCCGAGGAGCTGGGCGGCGGCGCGGCTGTCGAGGGCCTGCAGGGCGGGCAGCAGGCAGGTGCGGACCTCGCCGCAGGCGAGCACGACGGGCGGCTGCGTCTCCCCCGGCGTCGTGCCCCCCGGCCTCATGTCCCCCGGCGTCATGTCACTGCCCCGCGTAAAAAACGTAGGAGATGCGGTCGGCCACCGAGTCGGGGACTGCCGCGTTCTCGCGGGCGGAGCGTTCGGCGGTCTGGGCCAGTGCTCCGGGGTCGACCTCGATCTGGTCGAGGATCACGCGGACGGCGTGCTCGACGGGTAAGAACCGGCTGGGCAACACCGAGCAGGTCCGGTAGGCGGCGAACGGGTCCGCGCGGGGGTTGAGCCGCAGCAGCGGGGGCAGTTCGTCCCAGTCGTCGGGGAAGCCGGACGCGGTGTGCGGCTGGGGTACGAGGACGGCCTCGCCCTCGTTGCGCAGCAGCCCGAGGCGGGCGAGCTGCCACACCGCGGCGAGGAAGGGGCAGGACCAGGTGCGGTGTCCGTCGGGGCCGTCGTCCCAGAGTTCGACGTCCAGGAAGACGGAGTGGCGGCGGGCGGCGGTCTCCTTCGGCTGCTGCCAGGCGGTGGCCTTCTTCATGGCCTGCGGGGCGCGTGCGACGGGGCTGCGCTCGCCGTTGGCCAGCCAGCCGGTCTGCGTGGCCGGGGGGCGCAGACCGTAGCTGCCGGGCGGTGGTTCCTCGACGATCCGTCCGGCCACGGCCTCCGCGACCGGCACCTTGCCGGCGACGGCGCAGCCGGACTCGCGGGCCAGGTAGTCGACGACGAGCCCGGCCCGCTCGGCCTCCTCCAGGAGCATGGGGACGACTTCGGCGGGGGCGGAGAAGCGGGTGAAGTAGTCGTCGATCAGGAAACAGGTGCTGATCCGGGGGCGTTTGCCGCCGGCCGCGGCGGCGGTGGCGCGGGCCGCCTCCGCCCAGGGGCGTACGCGTTCGAAGTGCCGCCGCAGGTGCCCGGGGCCGGCCTCGAAGTCCTCCATGTAGAGGTGGCCGAGTTCCAGGGAGAGGTGGGACAGGGGCACCGCCTGGGTGCGTGGTTCGGCGGCCGTCTCGCGGAACACCGCTTCCGTCATGGCCGCCCCCAGCAGTCGTCGTCGGTGAGCCGTCGCGCGATCTCCTCCAGCGCCTCCAGTGTCTCCTTGTTGGCGATCTGTGTGGAGAGGACGTCCTCTTCGGTGATGAGCTGTTCGCGCCACTGCAGGATGGGTTCCAGGGGTACGACGCCGAGCACCACGCTGTCGCCGATGCGGTGTTCCGCGGCGAGCCGGCGCAGCGCCTCGTCGCAGGACTGCATCCAGGCGGCCTGGGCGGGCGAGCCCTGGGACCACAGCGGCGAGTCCGGATCGGGTACGGCGGCCCGGACGAAGCGGACGGCGCCCCGCAGCGCCTCCTCGTCGTGGCCGCGTTCGACGCCGCCCTTGATGATGCCGTGGTCCGTGTGGACGAGTCCGGCGGCGGCGATCACGTGCTGCCGGGTCCAGCGGTGGAAGACCAGCCAGCGGAACGGGACGTAGCGCATCCGGGGGTGGGCGGTCGCGGCGAGGGCCATGTCGACGGCGTAGCTGCGGCCGGCGCTGAGGTCGACGACGATCAGGTCGAACTCGCCGTGCAGCCGCAGCAGGAGGTCGACGCACCGTTCGAGGGCGTCCTCGCCGATGGCGAACTCGCCGCCGCCGGCGTCGCCGGGGAGCAGCACCAGGCGGCCGGCCTGGTTCGGGCGGGCGCGCAGTTGGGGGTGCTCGGTCTGCCGCCAGACGTCGATCCTGGCCGGTTCGGTGACCGTGCCCTCCAGGTAGGAGTGCAGGCCGCGTTCCTCGGTGCCGCGCATCGCGCCGGGTACGTCGAAGACGGCGGCGGCGGTGGGCGAGCCGAAGTCGAAGTCGACGTAGGCCACGTGGTCGCCGGCGAGGGCACGCTGGTAGGCCAGGTTGGCGCTGGTCACCGAACGGCCGGTGCCTCCTTTGTCGGAAGCGGCGAAGACGAGCACGGCTCACACCTCCTGGGCGGCCGCGCCTCGGGCCTGGGCCAGGGTGTCGAGTTCCCGGAGCACGGGCAGGGCCAGGGCGAACGCGGTCGCGGGCCGGTCGTCGACCAGGCTCCGGGCGTGGTCCAGGCGGCTTTCTATGCTCCGCATGGCCCGGCCCCGGCTTCCGTCGGGGCTCGCGGAGGCCTCCAGCTGTTCCTTGCCGAAGAGGTGGGTGGCCTCGCTGAGCAGGTCGCGGGCGAGCTGGGCGAGTTCGGGGCTGCGGATGGGCTGTTGTTCGTAGAGGTTGCGGGCGGCGACCAGGCACTCGGTGACGCGCTCGGTGATGCTCCAGGAGAGGCGCTCGCTGACGCGCGAGTCCGGGTAGACGGCCCGCGCGTGGTCCCAGAGGCCCGCTCCCTCGCCGTCCTCGATCCGCCGGTTCCACAGGTGCTCGAACGCCTGCTCGCCCAGGCGGAGCAGCCGGTCCTGTGCGTCGATGTTCCGGGAGAGTTCCGCGAGCTGGATGATCCGCTTGAGGAGCTGGGCCGAGAAGTCGGTCATCCGCCACTGCAGTGGGGAGCCGGACCGTTCGGAGCCGGCGAGCGGCATGGTGACGCCCGGGTTGTGCAGCTCGATGGCCGGGTCGTTCCTGGTCATGCGGCTGGTGACGCGGCCCCGGTCGGCCAGGCGCTCCATGATGGCGACGGTGCGGGTGAGGTCGTCGTCGGTGGCCTTCCGGCGGACCAGGTCGTGCACGAGGATGGCCGCGACGGTCAGGGAGAAGTACTCCGACTCCAGTCGCAGTCCGGTGGTCTGCCAGGGCAGGTCCTCCAGGGGCCAGCGCTCGCTGCCGAACCGGGCGATGGCCGACCAGTACTGCTGGCTGAGCTCCCAGCGCAGGCGTAACGCCTCGGCGAGTTTCTGCTGGTCGGCGTCGAGCAGTCCCAGGGTGAGGGTGCGGTCGGAGAACAGGTCCTGGATGCCGTCCAGGGCGATGACGGTGAAGTACACGTACGGCAGCCGGTCGGCGATGCCGTCGGGCTGGCCGGGGACCTGGACGTTCAGGTCGGTGATGGTCGGCGCGTCCTTGACCACGCCCCAGGCCCAGCCGCACTCGAAGAGCTGGCTCTCGTCGCGGATGCTCTCGTCGACCTGGATGCCGCGGCTGAGGCTTTCGATGATCGTGGCGCGCAGCGGGCGGAAGCGGCGGGAGAACTGCTGGAGGGCGGCCCGGTCGGACTGTCTGTCCTGGCCGATGACCTGGATGAGCCGCTGTCCCTGTTCGGACTCGGCGTCGAAGACGTTGACGGTGAAGGAGCGCAGCAGGCTGATCATCGCGGCGGTCAGCCGGGTGTTGGTGGCCTCCCTCAGCTCGGCGAGGGCCTTGCGCACGTCGGGACGGGTGGTGCTGGGCTCGTAGACCTTGAGGAATCCGAGCGTGGCGAGGCAGAGCGTGACGGACATGGAGTAGGAGTCGACCACGCCGAGCTGGTACTGCTCGTGGGTGAGTTTCTGCTGGGGTTCGGCCGGCCTGAAGTAGTGTCCGCCGGCGAAGGTGGGGCTGTCGTCGGGGCCGGTGTGGCTGCGCATGAACTGGGAGAGCGCGGTGATCAGGTTGGGCGGGATCTCCAGCCGGCTGCCGACCCCCTCCAGTGCGCGCAGCACGTCCCGTTCGGTGGTGTCGGGCTGGTCGAGGCGGAACGCGGGGACCTCGGTGGCGGGATAGAGCAGACAGAGCAGCCGCTCGGCGTCGGCGACGCTGCTCAGCCCGTCGGTGTCCTCCCAGACGAGCTTCCCGTCGTCGAACGAATGGCGGGCCATGGCCCGCCAGATGTCCAGCAGATGCTGCCGTGGCTTGATCTGCATCCCCGCACCCCTCGTACAGATCTCGTTGCCCTGTGTTCAGACATGGTCCCCGTTCCTACGGGGTGGCAATCGCCGAATTCCGCCGCCCCAGGGCGAGAATCATTCCCTCGTGACCCGGCCGCACCATGTGGTCCATGTCGTGGATTTCCAGTTCGGCGGCGAAGGGTTCCAGGCTCTCCCGGATCCGGTCCGCGTTGACCCGGTAGGCGGGGTACTTGTGTGCGCCGACCTGGTATCCGATGGATTCCTTCATGAACGCGGCGGCGAAGGGCGCGCCCTCGTTCAGCGCGTCCATGAAGCACTCCACTCCCCGTCGGAACTCGTCGGGGCACTCGGACATCGAGTCGGCGACGAAGAACATCGTGCCGATGTCCCAGCGCCGCTGTCCGTCGAGGTCCAGCAGGTTGGCGCGTTCCACCCGGACGATCTCGCCGAACCGGCTCCGCGGCTCGACGTCCCGGTAGGCGGGAGCCTCACCCAGTACGTCCCAGAACGCGTCCCACGCCGTGTCGTACCCCCCGCCGGACGCCTGTTTCTCCAGGTATTCGACATTCGGAGTCGCGTATTCCAGAAGGAGGACCTTCTCGCACCAGGGCAGCATGGAAAGGGCCGGATAGAGATTCGCGCCGGCGCCCACGTCGACTCCCCGGACCGATGCCGGAACGCCCTGCGCGTAGCAGCGGCTGAAATAGTCGCGCATGAGCCGCACGATCAGCAGATCGACCTCGAGCGGGGTGCGGTAATTGAGGTCGACGTACACCTCCGGATCGAACTGCGCCCATGGCGCGTCGGCGTTGCGATCCATCATCACCCTGCCAAGTTCCATTCAGTGTCGGACAAGACCGTGTGCCCAGCGCACGAGTCCCCAGTGGACGTCGGCGGACGAAGAAGCGGCTCCGGTGCTCGCACGGTAAGCCCGGTCGGCACGCGGAGACAGCCAGGAACACGCCAGTCCGCCGTGACCGGGCGCACATCAGGCGCACGCCAGCACAGTCCTGTCACACCTGAACTCGCCCTTGCACGTGGCGAGTTGGACGCTCACTCTAGCCAGAAGCAGCCACCGGCCGCCACCGGGGTCCCCATTCCCTCCTTCGTGTGAACGGCGGCCACGGCTGCCGTGTTGACGTCTCACGTCCCGACTGGGGGTGGCATGACCGCCGAACCGCTTGAGCGCGCCCTGGACCACGAGCAGCGCCTCACCCGGCCGACACCTCTACCGGAACCACCGCCCCCGCTGCTGCGGCCGGCACGGGAGTCCGACCTGCCCGAACTCCAGCGGCTCGACGGGGAGGTCTTCCGGGAGGTCGCCTATCCGGCGTTCCTGCTGCGGCAGCTCCACGACCTGTACGCCGGTCCCGCCGGTCATCTCCTCGTCCTCGACGACGGTGACGGCCGGCTTCGCGGCTACGTCCTGGCGGCCACCGCGGCGTTCCACCGGGACAGCTGGATACTCGGTCTGTGCGTGGCCGAGGACCGGCGCCGGCACGGGCTGGGCCGGGAGCTGATGGTGGAGGTCCTGGAGCGGCTGCGCCGGTGCGGGACCGAACGGGTCCGGCTGACCGTGGAGCCCGCCAACGACGCCGCGATCCTGCTCTACCGTTCCCTGGGCTTCCGTCCGGAGCCGCCCGACGGGGGAATGCGCCGGGACTACTTCGGTCCGGGTGAGGACCGCGAGGTGATGTGCCTCGTGCTGTGATGCCTCGTGCTGTGATGCGCCCCGTGCCGTCCCGGCGCCGCATCAGGACGGCGTGCGTGCCGCCGCCAGCAGGCGGGTCACGTCGTCCGAGCAGATGGTGAGGGCCGCGCCCACGGTGGCCAGGGCGTCGCGTTCGGCGGGGATGTAGGGGCCGTCGGCGAGGGCGATACGGGCGCCCTGGAGGAGGATCGACTCGCGGCCCGGCGCGGCGAGGTGCGGGGCGAGGGGGTCCAGGGCCTCGTGCAGCTCGATCGCCAGGCCCGCCGTGCAGGGCTCCCCGGTGAAGCGGCCGGTGTCCGCCTCCAGCGCCTCGACGAGCGCGGCGAGCTGCTCCTCCGTGCAGTCGTCGAAGCCGGCGGCGCGCACCCCGGCCGCGGCCGTCTCCAGGGAGGCGCGCGAGCAGGTGCCGCCGGCGGCCAGCACCGCGAGGGCGACGGTGTGGACGGCGTCGCGGAGCATCGCGGAGAAGCGGGTGGTGGTGGGGTGGTCCAGGACGTCGGTGCCGAAGTGGCGGCGGCAGGCCGCGCATTCGACGACCGGTCCGGTCCCGCCGCGCGGCAGCACGGGCACGCCGAGGAGGGCGAAGCGGCGGTGTCCGGTCAGCCGCTGGTAGTTGCGGTCGCCGCCGCAGCCGGGGCAGAAGAACTCCCCGTCACCGACGGCCGTCCACGCGGTGCGGGTGCCCAGCAGGCGCGACAGTCTGGTGGCAGCGGCACGGCCGTTGGGTCCCCGTCCTGGCAGCACGTCGCACCTCCATAACCGCCACAGCGTCGTCGCCGCGCTTGCGTGATGTTAGCCACATCAAGGAGGTGGAGTCAGTACCCAGGACGAGACCTTTCCGTGACCATCACAGATATATGGCCGGTATATGACGGGGCCCCGCCCGCCGATCTCCGGCGAGCGGGGCCTCAAACCGCCGATTCGGCTGGTCAGCGCGATGCGCGGTTGACGGCCGAGACGACCGCCTTCAGCGAGGCCCGCGTGGTGTTCGCGTCGATTCCGATGCCCCACAGCACCTTGTCGCCGATCGCGCACTCGATGTAGGAGGCGGCCTGCGCGGAGGCGCCCTCGCTCATCGTGTGCTCCTGGTAGTCCAGCAGCCGTACGTCGATGCCGATGCCCTGCAGCGCGTGGAAGAACGCCGAGATCGGGCCGTTGCCGCTGCCGACCAGGGTGGTCTCCGTGCCGTCGACCGTGGCCTCGACGGTGAGGGTGTCGATGCCGTCGCGGTCGGTCGTGGTCTGCCCGTTGGCGACCTGGATGCGGCCCCAGGGGTTCTCCGGGTTGGGCAGGTACTCGTCCTGGAAGACGTCCCAGATGGCGGTCGGCGTGATCTCGCCGCCCTCGGCGTCCGTCTTCGCCTGGATGATCTTCGAGAACTCGATCTGCATCCGGCGCGGCAGGTCCAGCTTGTGGTCGTTCTTCAGGACGTACGCGATACCGCCCTTGCCGGACTGCGAGTTGACCCGGATGACGGCCTCGTAGGAGCGGCCGACGTCCTTGGGGTCGATCGGCAGGTACGGGACCGCCCACTCGATGTCGTCGACGGTGACGCCCTTGGCCTTCGCGTCGGCCTCCATGGCGTCGAAGCCCTTCTTGATGGCGTCCTGGTGGGAGCCGGAGAAGGACGTGTAGACCAGGTCGCCCACGTACGGGTGGCGTGGGTGGACCTCCATCTGGTTGCAGTACTCCCACGTACGACGGATCTCGTCGATGTCGGAGAAGTCGATCCGCGGGTCGACGCCCTGGGAGAACAGGTTCATGCCCAGGGTGACCAGGTCGACGTTGCCGGTGCGCTCGCCCTGCCCGAACAGACAGCCCTCGACGCGGTCGGCGCCGGCCATCAGCGCCAGCTCGGCCGCCGCCACCGCCGTACCGCGGTCGTTGTGCGGGTGGACCGACAGGCAGACGTACTCGCGGCGGGACAGCTTGCGGCCCATCCACTCGAAGCGGTCGGCGTGCGTGGACGGGGTGGAGCGCTCGACGGTGGCGGGCAGGTTGAGGAGGATCTCGCGGCCGGGGCCGGGCTGGTAGGTGTCCATCACCGCCTCGCAGACCTCCAGGGCGAAGTCCAGCTCGGTGTCGGTGAAGATCTCCGGGCTGTACTGGTAGCCGAACTCCGTCTCCGGGCCCAGCAGCTTCTCGGCGTACTCCATCACCAGGCGGGTGCCGTCGACGGCGATCTGCTTGATGTCGTCCTTGGAGCCGCGGAAGACCACGCGGCGGAAGACGGGCGCGGTGGCGTTGTACAGGTGGACGGTGGCCCGCTTGGCGCCCTTCAGGGACTCCACCGTGCGCTCGATCAGGTCCTCGCGGGCCTGGGTCAGTACGGAGATGGTGACGTCGTCCGGGATGGCGTCCGGGTCCTCGATGATCGAGCGGACGAAGTCGAAGTCGGTCTGGCCGGAGGCCGGGAAGCCGACCTCGATCTCCTTGTAGCCCATCTTGACCAGCAGGTCGAACATGGCGCGCTTGCGGGCGGGCGACATGGGGTCGATCAGGGCCTGGTTGCCGTCGCGCAGGTCGGTGGAGAGCCAGCGGGGGGCGGTGGTGATCCGCTTGTCCGGCCAGGTGCGGTCGGGGATGTCGACCTGCTCGTAGCGGCCGTACTTGTGGATCGGCATGGGGCTGGGCTGCTGGCGGTTCGCCATGATGCTTCGGGCTCCTCGGTGTGTCCTGATGGACGGCCGACGGCGCAGCGCCGAACTCCGCGGGGAGGGGGTCGGCCTCTACTGCGGACCCTCACCGCGGCAGCTAAGGAGAAGCAGCCCGAAACGCATGATGCGGAGCATGCTAGCCGAGCTTTCCCTGACGCGGGCCGCATGTATCAGTATGCGGGATCGCCACACCCGAAAGGGGTGCGGGGAACTGCGCGATCCGCCACAAACCACCCGCACGGATAACACAGGGCTACCCCCACAGCGGCTGAATCACGGCATTTCACCCAATCAAGGTTGCCCCTAGTGACAGCAGGCCAACGCAGTGTCATCGTGCCGGACATGACCAAGAACGGGGGCTTCGAGCCCGTCTTCTGCACGATCATCCCGCCGCACGTCCTCGACCGTCTCGCGCAGTCCGACGACCCCGCGCTCTCCGGGCGCGCGCGCCGCACCATCCAGCGCGACGCCCACGAGCGCACCCGGCGCCACCTCACCACCGTCGCCGGCGCCCCGGCCGTCGCCCTGCTCGCCGAGGCCGAGCCCGGCAAGCCGCAGCGCACCGTGTACGACGCCCGGCACGGCACCGACCTGCCGGGGACCAAGGTGCGCGGCGAGGGCGACGAGCCCGGCCAGGACGCCACCGTCAACCGCGCCTACGCCGGTCTCGGCGCCACGTTCGAGCTGCTGCTGAAGGCGTACGCCCGCGACTCCATCGACGGCAACGGGCTGCCGATGGACGCGACCGTGCACTACGACGAGGAGTACAACAACGCCTTCTGGAACGGCGAGCAGATGGTGTTCGGCGACGGCGACGGCGAGATCTTCCTCGACTTCACCATCCCCGTCGACGTCATCGGCCACGAACTCGTCCACGGCGTCACGCAGTACACCGCGAACCTGACCTACTTCGGCCAGCCGGGCGCGCTCAACGAGTCGGTGTCGGACGTCTTCGGCGCGCTCATCAAGCAGTACACGCTCGGCCAGACCGCCGACGAGGCCGACTGGCTGATCGGGGCCGGGCTGCTCGCCCCGCGCGTCACGGGCAAGGCGCTGCGCTCCATGAAGGAGCCGGGCACGGCGTACGACGACGACGTCCTCGGCAAGGACCCGCAGCCCGCGACGATGGACGACTACGTCCGCACCGGCCGGGACAACGGCGGGGTGCACATCAACTCGGGCATCCCGAACCACGCCTTCTACCTGGCGGCCACCACCCTCGGCGGGCACGCCTGGGAACGGGCGGGGCAGGTCTGGTACGACGTGCTGACCGGCGGGGAGCTGGAGCAGGACGCGAAGTTCACGGACTTCGCGACGCTGACGGTGAAGGCGGCGCGCGCCCGGTACGGGGAGGGCGAGGAACTCCAGGCGGTGTCGAAGGCCTGGGAGCGGGTGGGGGTGCGGACGCTGTAGTTCCGTACTAGACACGGACCCATGCGTATTCAGGTGCGGCGCACGGGCGGGTTCGCGGGGATCGAGCGGCGGGCCGAGGTGGACACCTCGGGCCGGGCCGACGCCCACGAGTGGCACGCCCTGGCCGAACGGGTCATGGCCACCGGCCGGGGCACACCTCCGGCCGGGGTGCCGGACGGTTTCAGCTACCGGATCACGGTGGACGGGAGGTCGGTGTACTGCGCGGATCCCCGGCTGACGGACGAGCAGCGGGAGCTGATCAGGAAGGTGCTGAAGGAAGGTGCGTAACTTGCTTGTGCCGCACGGACGTTGACTTGGCCTGGCTCGGGTGCGGATGATCCGGGCCATGGCGACGACGAACCCGATCCCCCGTTTCCCGGCCGGTTTCCTGTGGGGCGTGTCGACCTCGGCGCACCAGATCGAGGGAGCGGTGGAGGCGCGCGAGCCGTCCGTGTGGGACGTGTTCTCGGCCGAACCGGGGCGGGTGCGGGACGGCTCGACGGCGGCGGTGGCCTGCGACCACGTCCACCGCCATCGCGAGGACGTGGCGCTGCTGGCCGGCCTGGGCGTGGACGCGTACCGCTTCTCGGTCTCCTGGCCGAGGGTGCGGGCGCGGGGTGGCCTGGACTTCTACGACCGGCTGGTCGACGAGCTGTGCGCGGCGGGCGTACGGCCGGTGCCGACGCTGTTCCACTGGGACCTGCCGGCCGAGCTGGACTGGCTGGAGCGCGGTACGGCACAGCGGTTCGCGGAGTACGTGGCGGAGGTCGCCGGGCGGATCGGCGACCGGGTGACGAAGTGGATCACCCTCAACGAGCCCGCCGAGCACACCCTGCTGGGGCACGCGCTGGGCGTGCACGCCCCCGGCCGGAAGCTGCTGTTCGACGCGCTTCCGGTGGCCCACCACCAGCTCCTCGCGCACGGGCTCGCGGTACGGGCGCTACGGGCGGCCGGGGCGGACGACATCGGCATCGCGAACTCCCACGGCCCGACCTGGCCCGCCTCCGAGGACGAGGCGGACATGGCGGCGGCCGACTTCTACGACCTCCTGCTGAACCGCCTCTTCGCCGACCCGCTGCTGCTCGGCCGCTACCCGGAGGGCATCGGCGAGCTGATGCCGGGCGACGTCGAGGCGGACCTGAAGGTCATCGCGGAGCCGCTGGACTGGTACGGGATCAACTACTACGCGCCGACGAGCGTGGGCGCCCCGCAGGGCACGGAGATCGACTTCGGCGGGGTCCGGATGCCGGCCGAGCTCCCCTTCTCGGTGAGGGAGATCAAGGGTCACCCGGTGACGGACTTCGGCTGGCCGGTGGTCCCGGAGGCCCTGACGGAACTCCTCACCACCTTCCGCGCCCGGTACGGCGACCGCCTCCCGCCGGTGGTCATCACCGAGAACGGCTGCGCGTACGACGGCCTGGACGACCGGGACCGCGTCACCTACCTCGACGGCCACATCCGCGCGCTGCACCGGGCGGTGGAGGCGGGCGTGGACGTACGCGGCTACTTCGTGTGGTCCCTGATGGACAACTTCGAGTGGGCGGAGGGCTACGCCCGCCGCTTCGGCCTGGTCCACGTCGACTTCGACACACTGGAACGGACCCCGAAGGCGTCGTACGCCTGGTTCAGGGAACTGCTGCGCGAGCAGCGCCGGTGATCAGAAGCCCAGGCGCCGCAACTGCTTCGGGTCCCGCTGCCAGTCCTTGGCGACCTTCACGTGCAGGTCCAGGAACACCGGGGTGCCGAGGAGTGCCTCGATCTGTTTGCGGGACTTGATGCCGACGTCCTTCAGGCGCTTGCCCTTGGGGCCGATGACGATGCCCTTCTGGCTGGGGCGCTCGATGAAGAGGTTGGCGTGGATGTCGAGGAGGGGCTTGTCGGCGGGGCGGTCCTCGCGCGGGAGCATCTCCTCGACGACCACGGCGATGGAGTGCGGGAGCTCGTCGCGGACGCCCTCCAGGGCCGCCTCGCGGATCAGCTCCGCGACCATGACCTGCTCGGGTTCGTCGGTGAGGTCGCCCTCGGGGTAGAGGGCGGGGCCCTCCGGCATCAGGGGGATCAGGAGGTCGGCCAGCAGGTCGACCTGCTTGTTCGCGGTCGCCGAGACCGGGATGATCTCGGCCCAGGTGATGCCCAGCTCCCGGCCGAGCTGGTCGACGGCGATCAGCTGCTCGGCCAGCGCCTTGCCGTCCACCAGGTCGGTCTTGGTGACGATCGCGATCTTCGGGGTCTTCTTGATCCCGGCCAGTTCCTTGGCGATGAAGCGGTCGCCGGGGCCGATCTTCTGGTCGGCGGGGATGCAGAAACCGATCGCGTCGACCTCGGCCCAGGTGGTGCGGACCACGTCGTTCAGCCGCTCGCCGAGCAGGGTGCGCGGCTTGTGCAGTCCGGGGGTGTCCACCAGGATGAGCTGCGCGTCCTCGCGGTGCACGATCCCGCGCACGGTGTGCCGGGTGGTCTGCGGCCGGTTCGAGGTGATCGCCACCTTCTGCCCGACCAGAGCGTTCGTGAGGGTGGACTTGCCCGCGTTGGGGCGGCCCACGAAGCAGGCGAAGCCGGCCCGGTGGACAGCTTCGGCGGGCTGCTCGGATGACTGGGTACGAACACTCATGGCGCCCATTGTCCCTGATCCGGGAGACCTCGCCGTACCACCGTCCGGGACGGGGGCCGGACCGGGCCCCCGTGAGGGCCCGGTCCGCCCGCCCGGCGGGATCAGTCGAAGACGAACGGGCCCGGTGCCTGTGGCGCGGTCGCCGTGCAGGTGATGGTGATGAAGCCGAACGCCGTCACCTTCAGCGTGCCGCCGAACGCCTCCAGGCTGTCGCCGGAGGCCACGGTCCCGGTGAGCGGGCCGACCTCGAGCGCGTCGCCGGTCGCCATGGCCGGGTTCTCGGTGCCGCTGAAGGTGACCGTGCCACCGCCGGCCTTCACCAGGGTGAGCCTCGAGACCAGTGAGTCCTGGCCGATCGCGAGGGGCGCGGTCACCGCGGAGGTGGTGATGGTGACGGTGGCGGACGTGCCGCTCTGGGTCGCCGTGAGGGTGGCGTCGCCGCCGCCCCAGCTTCCGCAGTCGGCGTTGACGGTCGCCGACCCGGGGGCGACGGCGGCGGCGGTGGGGGCGAAGGCCAGGCCGCAGACGGCGAGAGCGCCTGCCGCCAGGGACACACCTGTTCCGAATCGCTTGCCTCTCATGGGTTTCCGGTCCCTTTCCGTGTGGGGGGAACTGCTCGGCAGCGTGGGTCCGGACCCGCCGCGATCATGTCGGCTGACGTGCCGTCAGTACCGGCGGGTTCCATTGATGCGCGAGAGGCGGCGTGCGACAAGGTGGGATTCCGGCCTACTTACCGCCGGTAACGGGTGGGTGCGCCGCGTGGTATCAGCCCGCGGTGACCGTCTCCCGGACCGCGCCGTCCGTACCGGCCACCAGGACCGGGGTCGAGGGGCCGCCGAGGTCCCGTACGGCCGCGCGGTCCTCGGGCGACGCCGACTCCGCCTCCGTCACCACGGCCGCCGCCTCCAGCGACTTCGCGCCGGACGCCACGGCCATCGCCACCGCCGTCTGCAGGGCGCTGAGCTTCAGGGAGTCCAGGGCCACGGTCCCGGCGACATACGTCCGGCCGGTCTCGTCGCGTACGGCGGCCCCCTCGGGCACACCGTTGCGGGCCCGGGCGGAACGGGCCAGGGTGACGATCTTGCGGTCCTCGGGATTGAGGTCGGTGCTTTCAGTCATGGGGTGAGCATAAGGAAGGGGGGTGGAGGCCACCTGGTGGCGGGGGCGGACCCCTCACGACTCCGTACGGCGAGCGGACGGCGCTTCGGCGAGGGAGCGGAGGAAGGAGTCCCATACGGCAGGGGTGACGGCGACGATGTCGCCGCATCGGCATTTCGAGCCACGGACGCGGACCTCGACGCCCGTACAGGCCCTCCAGTTCGTCGCCTCCCTCCGCGATGCGCTCCGCGAGACGTCGCAGCACCACGTCGACCCCGTCCTTCAGCGACAGGTCCTCCAGCTCCCAGAAACGCTCCAGGTACTGCCGGGCCTCCTCCGCGGAGGTCGAGGCGGTGGTCAGCCCCCGGGAGTCCTCGATGAACAGAGCGTCCTCCATCCCCTCGGCCTGGAACTCGAACAGCGTGAACGGTCCCTGGACACCGGGATGCGCGCCGATGCTGAACGGCAGGATCCGAATCGCGACGTGCGGACGCGCGGACAGCTCGGCCAGGCGCTCCAGCTGAGCCCGCATCACCCCGCGGCCCCCGGTCACGCGGCGCACCACCGACTCGTCCAGGACGAAGGAGAACTCTCGCTCCTCCCCCTCCAGCACCTCCTGACGCGCGAGGCGCGATTCGACGATGCGGTCGACGCTCCCCTCGGGCATGTCCTTGCCGTACGTGCCGATCACGGCCCGCATGTACTCCTCGGTCTGCAGCAGACTCGGCAGGAGCAGCGACCCGAACTGGCGGTGGGCGGACGCCGCCGACTGCCCCGGGCCATGTCCAGCAGCTCTTCGAGTTTGCGCCGGTCCGTGATCCCGTAGGCCGTGGCGAGCGGGCGCGGGTCGTTGACCGAGATGCCGACCTCTCCCGCCTCGATCCGGATGAGCTCGGACGGACTCCACTCCATCCGGCCGGCGACCTCACCTTGCGTCAGGCCGGCGGCCATGCGGGCCTTGCGAAGTTCAGTGCGCAGCCGCAGGCGCAGCAATGCCGCACTCTTCACGGGCATGTTTGCAGCACCCCCCAGGAGCCGATCACCGATGCCGGACCGTCAGGAGGAGCAGGAAGGAGAGCGCCGCCTCGAGCGGGTCAAGCGCACGTGGGGGAAGCGGGTGGCCCTGGCCCTCCCGCTGATCAACCTCCTCATCGCGATCCACAAGATCGTCGACGAGTGGGTCCTCCCGTTCGTGTGACAGCAGTCAGCCCCGACCTGAGCGGCCGGGGCCGAGAGCGGCGGACGCCCTAGGAAGACGCTTCCGCTCCGAGTTTCCCTGGCAGGCGGCCCGGAGCGGTGGCGTCGTAGCGCACCGTGAGTACCTTCTGCCGCCGCGCCCCGGCATTGGCGAGGGGCCGGTCGGGCCAATTCGGTGTGCGCCGGGAGCACTTCCGCGTACGTCACGCCCGGTCGAGTCTCAGCCGCTCCGCCCTCGGCAGTCCCGCCACGACCAGGTCGTAGGAGTCCTCGACCAGCTCCCGGACCAGACTGTCCGAAAGCGTCCCGCCGACCGTCACCGTGTTCCAGTGGCGCTTGTTCATGTGCCAGCCCGGGACGATCAGGTCCGGGTGCTCGGCGCGGAGCCGGATCGCGTCGTCCGGGTCGCACTTGAGGTTGACCTTGAGGGGCCGCGCCTCCAGGTCCGTCAGGGCGAAGAGCTTGCCCCGGACCTTGAAGACGGAGGTCTCCGGGTTGAAGGGGAACTCCTCCACCGCCGCGTTGAAGGACAGGCACAGGGCGCGCAGCTGCTGCGGGGTCACTCCGGCTTCTCCTCCCCGTCGGCGGGCGGGTCCGCCGGATCCGCCGGGGCCACCGGCTCCACCAGCACCGTCACGATCTTGTTCCGGCGTCCGGCCGCCGCCTCGGCCGTGAGCCGCAGCTCGCGGGCGTCGGGGAGGGCGACCAGGGACGAGGCGCCCGCGATCGGCACCCGGCCGAGGTGCTTGGCGAGCAGCCCGCCGACGGTCTCCACGTCCTCGTCGTCGAACTCCTCCAGGCCGTACAGCTCGCCCAGGTCGCCGATGTCGAGACGGGCGGTGACCCGGTAGCGGTCCTCGCCCAGCTCCTCCACGGGCGGCAGTTCACGGTCGTACTCGTCGGTGATCTCGCCGACGATCTCCTCGAGGATGTCCTCGATGGTGACGATGCCGGCGGTGCCGCCGTACTCGTCGACGGCGACGGCGACGTGGTTGCGTTCCTTCTGCATCTCGCGCAGCAGGTCGCCGGCGTTCTTGGTGTCGGGCACGAAGAACGCGGGCCGCATCGCCGTGGACACCAGTTCGCTCTCGGCGTCCCGGCTGATGTGCGTCTTGCGGGCCAGGTCCTTGAGGTAGACGATCCCGACGATGTCGTCCTCGCTCTCGCCGGTCACCGGGATGCGGGAGAAACCGGAGCGCAGGGCGAGGGTGAGGGCCTGGCGGATGGTCTTGTACCGCTCGATCACCACGAGGTCGGTGCGCGGCACCATCACCTCGCGCACGAGCGTGTCGCCCAGTTCGAAGACCGAGTGCACCATGCGGCGCTCCTCGTCCTCGATCAGCGACTCCGCCTCCGCGAGGTCCACCATCGCGCGCAGCTCCGCCTCGGAGGCGAACGGTCCGCGACGGAAGCCCTTGCCGGGGGTGAGCGCGTTGCCGATGAGGATCAGCAGGTTCGGTACCGGTCCCATGACCCGCGCGAGCGGCACCAGGACGTACGCGGCGGCCGTGGCGGTGTTCAGCGGGTGCTGGCGGCCGATGGTGCGCGGGGAGACCCCGACGGCGACGTACGACACCAGGACCATGATCGCGATGGCGATCAGCAGTGCCTCGGCGGTCCCGTCGAACTCGCGCAGGCAGCCGTAGGTGATCAGGGAGGCGGCGGCCATCTCGCAGGCGACGCGGACCAGCAGCGCCACGTTGAGGTAGCGGGTGGGGTCGCCGGCGATCTGCGCGAGTTTGGCGCCGCCCCGGCGGCCGGAGCGTACGGCCTCCTCGGCGCGGAAGCTGGAGACGCGCGCGATGCCGGCCTCCGCGGAGGCGGCCAGCCACGCGACGACGACCAGGGCGATCGCGCCGAGGACGAGTGTCGGACTCATGACACGGTCGGGGCCGGGGACGGGCCGGTGAGGCCCTTCTCCGCGCGCCAGCCGTCCACGATGGCGGCCTGCAGGCCGAACATCTCGGCCTTCTCGTCCGGTTCCTCGTGGTCGTAGCCCAGCAGGTGCAGCACACCGTGGACGGTGAGCAGTTGGAGCTCCTCGTCCATGGTGTGCCGCGTCTCCGCTTCCTGCCCCTGCCTGGTGGCGACCTCGGGGCAGAGCACGATGTCGCCGAGCAGCCCCTGCGGAGGCTCGTCGTCGTCCTTGGACGGGGGCCGCAGCTCGTCCATCGGGAACGACATGACGTCCGTCGGGCCGGGCAGGTCCATCCACTGGATGTGCAGCTGCTCCATGGCGCCGGCGTCCACGACGATCACCGAGAGTTCGGAGAGCGGGTGGATACGCATCCGCGCGAGCGCGTAGCGGGCGATGTCGAGGATCGCCTGCTCGTCGACCTCGGTTCCGGACTCGTTGTTGACGTCGATCGACATCTGGTGCTCGGTCTACTTCCCCTTGTGCCCGGACTTGCCCCGGCCGCCCTTGTGGGTGCCGTTCTCGGTGCCGTGCTGGCTGTCGTACTGCTCGTACGCGTCGACGATACGGCCCACCAGCTTGTGCCGGACGACATCGTGGGACGACAGCCGGGAGAAGTGGACGTCGTCCAGGCCTTCCAGGATGTCCTGCACCTGCCGCAGACCGGACTTGGTGCCGTTCGGCAGGTCGACCTGCGTCACGTCACCCGTGATCACTATCTTCGAGTCGAACCCGAGGCGGGTGAGGAACATCTTCATCTGCTCGGGGCTGGTGTTCTGGGCCTCGTCGAGAATGATGAACGCGTCGTTGAGCGTGCGTCCGCGCATGTACGCGAGCGGCGCGACCTCGATCGTGCCCGCCGCCATCAGCCGGGGGATCGAGTCGGGGTCGAGCATGTCGTGCAGCGCGTCGTAGAGCGGGCGCAGGTACGGGTCGATCTTCTCGTAGAGCGTGCCCGGGAGGAATCCGAGCCGCTCGCCGGCCTCGACCGCGGGGCGGGTCAGGATGATGCGGTTGACCTGCTTGGACTGCAGGGCCTGCACCGCCTTGGCCATGGCGAGGTACGTCTTGCCGGTGCCGGCCGGGCCGATGCCGAAGACGATGGTGTGCTTGTCGATCGCGTCGACGTAGCGCTTCTGGTTGAGCGTCTTGGGGCGGATCGTGCGGCCGCGCGAGGACAGGATGTTCTGCGTGAGCACCTGGGCCGGGGTCTCCTGGCCGTCGCTCTCCCCGTTGTCGCTCGCCTTGAGCATGGCGATCGAGCGTTCCACTGCGTCCTCCGTCATCGGCTGCCCGGTGCGGAGCACCAGCATCATCTCGTCGAACACGCGCGAAATGAGGGCGACCTCGTTCGCGTCGCCGACCGCGCTGATCTCATTGCCCCGGACATGGATGTCGGCCCCCGGGAAGGCCTTCTCGATCACGCGCAGGAGGGCGTCTCCGGACCCCAGCACGGTCACCATGGGGTGCTGGGCGGGGACGGTGAACTGCACTCTCGCCTGCCCCTGCGCGGGGGTGTGAGCTGTGGGTGTCTGAGTCATGGGCCGGCTCTGAAGGCCTGCGGATCCTCCTAGTCACGGCCGCCTGGCTGAGGGCGACCTCGCGATTCCCAGGGTACGACGGAGGGGTGACAACCCTGTAGGCCTTTTAACGGACCGAGCCGGTTCGGTGACCCGGGCCCGTGGCCCGCGCCCCAGCCGACCGAGCCGGGACCGTGCCCTGGACCCACAGCCCGCCTCCCAGCCGACCGAGCCGGGACAACGCCTCGGGCCCATGGCCACTTCCCAGCCGACCGAGCCGGGAGGGCACCCCGGGCCCATGGCCCACTTCCCAGCCGACCGAGCCGGAACCGTGCCCCAGGCCCACAGCCCGCCTCCCAACCCACCGAGCCGGGACGGCACCCCGGGCCCATGGCCCACTTCCCAGCCGACCGAGCCGGGTGGTGGGCGGGCACAGGCCGGGGGTCCAGGGGGCGGGAGCCCCCTGGCGGGGGCGTGGGGGCGGAGCCCCCGGAGCGGGTCGTGGGGGCGGAGCCCCGACAACGGGGGTGCGGGGGCGGACCCCCGGCGGCAAAAGCGTGGGGGCGGGCCCCCGTTTCAGGCCGACCGGCGGAAGCCGATCGTCGGCACCGCCCGCCGCAGCGGCCACGGCCGCACCAGTTCCCCCGAAATCAGCCCCGCCAGGAACTCGTACCGCCCCAGAGCCGAGGGGTCCTGCCCCTCGACCGACCGCACCCGCCGCCACCACGCCCCGATCTCCGTCCACCCCGGCGCCGACAGCGACCCCCCGAACTCCTGGACGGACAGCGCCGCCGTGAGCCCCGCGAAGGCGAGCCGGTCGGCCAGCGGCCACCCCGCCAGCGACCCCGTGACGAACCCGGCGACGAACACGTCCCCCGCCCCGGTCGGATCGAGCGCCTCCACCTCGATCGCCGGCACCGACGCCGTCTCCCCCGTACGCCGGTCCACCGCGTACGCGCCCTCCGCGCCGAGGGTGACGACCGCGACCGGCACTTGCTCGGTGAGGGCGTGCGCCGCCGCGCGGGGGCAGTCCGTGCCGGTGTACCGCATCGCCTCCTCCGCGTTCGGCAGGAACGCCTCGCAGTGCCGCAGGTCGGGCAGCGCGGCCAGGTCCCACGCCCCGGTGTCGTCCCAGCCGACGTCACCGAAGACGCGCGCCCCCTTGCGCGCGGCCTGCGCGATCCACGGCGCGCTGCGGCCCGGCGTGAGGGAGGCGACGGCGGCACGCGCACGGGGCGGGCAGTCGGGGGCCGGCTCCTCGGGGGGAGGTTCGTGGCCGTGGGAGACCATCGTGCGCTCACCGTCGTACGCCATGGAGACGGTGACCGGCGAGTGCCAGCCGGGGACCGTGCGCGAGAGCGAGAGGTCGATGCCCTCGCCCTGCTCCAGCGCGTCCCAGCAGTACTCGCCGTAGTGGTCGTCGCCGAAGGCCGCCGCGAGGGAGGTGCGCAGGCCCAGGCGGGCCAGGGCGGTGGCCATGTTGGCGACGCCGCCGGGGCTCGACCCCATCCCGCGTGCCCAGGACTCGGTCCCGCGCACCGGGGCGGAGCCGAGCCCGGTGAAGACGATGTCGAGGAAGACGGTGCCGGTGAGGTAGACGTCCCAGGGCGGGTCGTCCGGTGCGCGCAGGGCGGCGAGGGGATCGACCTGGGACGAGCAGTGCGATCCCTCGATGCGTGCCTTCCGGGTGGACGCCATCACGGTGCGCTCCCTGACGTGGTGCGGTTCCAGCCAGTGTGCACCACGCCACCGACAGCGTGATGGCCGTCACTCCATGTTCACCCCTGGAAGGATCACCAGCGCGGCACGGCCGGTGTGACCCACTCCGGGTCGGCGACGCGCATGGCGGCCGCGTCGTCGCGGTCCCGCAGGGAGCCGTCGTCGTCGAGCCACCGCTGGTGGAGCACTTCCAGCCGGTCGCGGTCGAGCTCGACGCCGAGGCCGGGCGCGTCGGAGACCTTCACGGTGCCGTTCTCGAAGGTGAGGCGTTCGGTGAGGACGTCCTCCGACTGCCAGGGGTAGTGGGAGTCGCAGGCGTGGTGCAGGTTGGGCACGGTGGCCGCCACGTGGGTCATCGCGGCGAGGCTGATGCCCAGGTGGGTGTTGGAGTGCATGGAGACGCCGACGCCGAAGGTGCGGCAGATGGCGGCGAGCTGCTGGGTGTTGCGCAGTCCGCCCCAGTAGTGGTGGTCGGAGAGGACGACCTGGACGGCGTCCCGGGTGAACGCCTCCTTGATCTCGGCGAACGTCGTCACGCACATGTTGGTGGCGAGCGGCACGCCGGTACGGGCGGCGACCTCGGCCATGGCGGAGGTGCCGAGCGCGGGGTCCTCCAGGTATTCGAGGACGTCCCCGAGTTCCTCGGCCACCTTCAGCGAGGTCTCCACGGACCAGGCGCCGTTGGGGTCGAGGCGCAGGGGGTGTCCGGGGAACGCGGCGGCGAGGGCGCGTACGGCCGCGATCTCCTCGTCGGGCGGGAAGACGCCGCCCTTGAGCTTGAAGGAGGTGAAGCCGTACCGCTCCGTGAAGGTCCGGGCCTGTTCGACGACGCCGGCCGGGTCGACGGCGGCACCCCAGTCGTCCTTCTCCGCCGGCACGCCCTCGGGGTGGTCGGCCCACTTGTAGAAGAGGTACGCGCTGTACTCGACGGCGTCGCGGACCTTGCCCCCGAGCAGGGCGTGCACGGGCAGGCCGAGGCTCTTGCCGAGGGCGTCGAGGCAGGCGACCTCGAAGGCGGAGAGCACGGACAGGCGCAGCTTGTCGGCGGTCTGCACGCCGCGCAGTCCGCCGACGTCGACCTGCCCGGAGACCTGGGAGGCGTCGACGGCCACCTCGTCGGCCTCGGTGAACAGCCGGTTCAGGTCACCCACCTGGCGGCCGACGAGCCGGTCCGCGAGGGGCCGCGCCAGGTCCAGGTACTTGGTGTCGCCGTAGGTCTCGCCGAGGCCGGTGGTGCCGTCGGCGGTGACCACCTCGACGATCAGGCGGGGGGTGTACGGCTGGTGGACGCCCTGCGTGTTGAGCAGGGGCGGGTCGGCGACGAGGATCGGTGTGAGGCGGACCTCGGTGACGGTCAGGTCGCGGGAGGTCGGCGTGGTCACAGGGCGGCTCCTACGAGGTCGAGTCCGGCGGTGAGCAGGGTGCGCAGGTCGGCGAGGTCGCCGGGCGTGGGGTCGGTGAGGGGGGCGCGCACGGGGCCCACGGGACGTCCGCGCAGCCGGGCCGCCGCCTTCACCAGCGACACCGCGTATCCGGGGACGCGGTCGCGCAGTTCGACGAACGGCACGTAGAAGTCGCGCAGCAGCTTGTCGACGGTGCCGTGGTCGCCGTCGCGCAGCGCGGTGAAGCAGGCGTTCGCGATCTCGGGGGCGAAGGCGTGGACGGCGGAGGAGTAGGCGGGGACGCCGACGGTGGCGTAGGCGCGGGCCTGGATCTCGGCGGTGGCGGCGCCGTTGAAGAAGAGGAAGCCCTCGGGGGCGGCGAGGGTGAGGCGCTGGAGCCGGTCGAGGTCGCTGTGGCCGTCCTTGAGGCCGATGACGTTCGGCAGGGCGGCGATCCGCCTGAGCGAGTCGGCGGTGTAGGCGACCTGGCCGCGCTGGTAGGTGATCAGCGGCAGCCGGGTGCGGGCGGCGACGGCTTCGAGCTGGGCGACGAGGCCGTCCTGCGGGGCGGCGACGAGGTAGTGCGGCAGGACGAGGAGGGCGTCGGCGCCGGCCTCCTCGGCGATGCGGGCGAAGCGGGTGGCCTGCGCCCAGCCGTAGCCGACGCCGGCGACGACCGGCGCCCGGCCCGCGCTCTCCTCGACGGTGATGGTGACGACCTGCCGGTACTCGTCCTCGTCCAGGGAGAAGAACTCGCCGGTGCCGCAGGCGGGGAAGACGGCGCCGGGGGCGGTGGCGATCCGTTCGGCGACGTAGGCGCGGAAGCCGTCCGGGTCGAGGGAGCCGTCCTCGTGGAAGGCGGTGAGCGGGAAGGACAGCACCCCGTTCGCCATCCCGTCCTTCAGGCGTCGCGCCACGGCGGCCGTACCGCTCTGGTCCGTATCGGGACTCACCCTCACTCATCTCCCCATGTAGACGTTATCCATGTATGAAAATGAAGGTTAAGTAGGCGAACGACAACCGTCAATGGCCCGGCACGGACCTCCTCCCGCCGGACTGCGACCGGACTACGATCGGCGCATGTCGGAGACAGGGGGCGTGCGCGAGGTCAAGTCCGCCGCGCGCACGATGGAGGTACTGGAACTGCTCGCCGCGCGCGGCGACCGTCCGGCACGCCTCCAGGAGCTGGCGGACGCGCTGAAGGTGCCGCGCAGCTCGATGTACGCGCTGCTGCAGACCCTGATCGCGCGCGGCTGGGTCCGCACCGACGTCACCGGCTCGCTGTACGGCATCGGCATCCGCGCCCTGCTCACCGGCACCAGCTACCTCGACTCGGACCCGCGCGTGCGGGCCGTACGCCCGTATCTGGACGAGGCGTCCGACGCGCTGGGCGAGACGATCCACATGGGGCGGCTGGACGGCCACGACGTGGCGTATCTGGCGACCCGCGAGTCGCACGAGTACCTGAGGACGATCAGCAGGGTGGGGCGGCGGCTGCCCGCGCACGTGGGCGCGCTCGGCAAGGCGCTGCTGGCGGAGCGGCCGGACGAGGAGCTGCCCGAGGGGCCGTACGAGGCGGCCACACCGAACACGCACACCTCGCGGGAGTCGCTGGCCGCCGATCTGGCCGGGGTGCGGGAGCGCGGTTACTCCGTGGACCGCGAGGAGGGCGTGCCCGGGATCGTCGGCTTCGGCTTCGCCCTGCGGTACGCCTCCCCCGCGCAGGACGCCATCAGCTGCTCGGTGCCCGTGGCCCGGCTGACGCCGGAGCGGGAGGAGCGGATCGTCGCCGTGATGCGGGAGATCCGGACGAAGGTGGAGACGACGATTCCCGCAGGTGGCGGGGCCATTCACTGGCGATAGCGGACGCTGCTACCCGGCTTCGCCGAACCCCAAACGCAAGAGTGGTTTAGATCACACCTCGCGCGCTCCCGTTGCCCTCCCCCCGCTTGATACAAATTGCCCGCGCGCTCCTGTCAGTCGACGGTCGTCGCCCCCTCCTCCCCACGGTCCCCGCACCGTCCCTTCCGCACGCCCTGGGAACGCCCGTGTTCGCCCCCCGCACCGCCCCCTGGCCCCTCGTCGCCCTTTTCACGGCCGGGTACCTCGCCCCGTATCTGCTGCCGACCACCGTCGGCCGGCTGGAACGCGGGCTCGAACTCTCCGCCACCCAGGCGGGAGCCCTCGGCAGCGCGCTGCTGCTGAGCTCGGCAACCGCCGGGTTCCTGCTGGCGTCGCGCGTGGAGCGGGTCGGGGCGCGGACCCTGGCCCGGCTGGGCCTGCTGCTGGCCGCCGTCGGCTACGGCGGGGCCGCCCTCACCACCGCCGTACCGGCCGTCGTCGCCGGCGCGGTGATCGGCGGGTTCGGCTCGGGTACGGCCACGACGGTCGCCGCCACCCGGATCGCCGCGGAACGCGACCCGCACCGGGCGTCCGCCCTCGGGCTGCTCAGCGTCTCCGCGCTCGCGGGGATGGTGTACCTGACGGTGCCGCGGCTGCCGGGACACGGACTCACCCTGGCCGCCATCGCCCTGACCGCGCTGGCCGTGTGGCCGCTGACGTCCCGGCTGCCGGCCGGCACGCCCGGTCCGCGCCGCACCGGGCCCGACGACACCGCCGCCGCCCGGCTGCCGCACCGGCGTTCGGGCGTGGTCCTCGCCGGCACCATGCTGCTGTGGTCGCTCGCGCAGAACGCGCTGTGGGGCGTGAGCGGACGCATCGGGGTCGGCCAGGCGCACCTGTCCGAGCCGACCGTGGGTGTCGTCTTCGCGGTGGCGCTGGGCGCCGGGCTGCTGGGCGTCCTGGGCGCGGGCGCGCTGGGGTCGCGGCTGGGGCGGGCGCTGCCCATCGGCGGCGGCACGGTCCTCATCGCCGGCTGCATCGCGCTCAGCGCCTCCGCGACCGGTCTGGGCAGCTTCGCCACCGGTGAGATCGCCTGGAACGCGATCTACCCGGTGGTGCTGTCGTACCTGATCGGGCTGGCGGCCTCGCTGGATCCGCGCGGGCGGTGGGCGGTGCTGGTCGGTTCGGCGTCGTCGCTGGGGACCGCCGCGGGGCCGCTGACCGGCAGCGTGCTGTCCGCGCAGGCCGGGTTCCCGGTGATGGGTGCGGTGCTCGGGGCCGGTCTGCTGCTGGTCGCGCTGCCGATGACCGCGGTCGCGCTGCACACGGGGGGACGTCCGCTGCTGCCGGGTGCGGTCCGCCGCCGTGGTGGTCACCCGGCGGCGGTGGTCGCGGCGGCGCCGGGCACCCCGACGGGCACGGTCCCCGAGGTCGGCGCCCCGGAACAGCCGGTCGTCGAAATCCCCCTCGACGGCACCCCGGCCCCGGCCCAGCGCACCTACGACACGGCAGCGGCAACCCGGGCGCCCGGCACCCGCTGACTTCGACCGGCCGGGGGTGGGTTCCACTCGCCGGCGCTTACCGGGCGCCGCTGCGCCCACCCGTGCCGCCCCAGCGGCACGACTGCCCGCAGCTTGAGGGGCACCGCCCCCAGCGGCACGACTGCCCGCAGTGACGCGGTCAGGCGAAGTCGTATGCCTCTACCTCGGCGAGGTACCGGGCCCGTAGGTCCTCGTCGTCCTCCAGGAAGGAGGCCAGGAAGGAGTTGCGGGCCAGCTCGCGCAGGCGTTCCGGGCCGAGGCCCAGGGTCTCGCGCACCGCGTCGAAGTTGTCCCCGGCGTAGCCACCGAAGTACGCCGGGTCGTCGGAGTTGACCGTGCACATCAGACCGGCGTCGAGCATCGCGTGCAGCGGGTGGTCGGCGAGGGTGTCCACGGTGCGCAGCCGGACGTTGGACAGCGGACACAGCGTCAGCGGCACGCGTTCCCGCACCAGCCGCTCCACCAGCACCGGATCCTCCACACACCGCAACCCGTGGTCGACCCGTTCCACGCCAAGAACGTCCAGTGCCTCGGTGATGTACTCCGGCGGCCCCTCCTCCCCCGCGTGAGCGACCCGCCGCAGCCCCAGCGCGGCAGCGGCCTCGTACACCTCCCGGAACTTCACCGGCGGATGCCCGACCTCCGCCGAGTCCAGCCCGACCCCGGTGATCCGGTCCAGGTACGGCTTCGCGGCGTCCAGCGTCGCCAGCGCCGACTCGGCGGACTCGTCCCGCAGGAAACACATGATCAGCCGGGTCGAGACACCGTGCGTCTCCTCGCTCCGGCCCAGCGCCCGCCACAGCCCCTCGACCACCGTGCCCATGCCGACCCCCCGCGCCATGTGCGCCTGCGGGTCGAAGAAGATCTCCGCGTGCCGCACACCCTGCGCGGCGGCGCGGGCGAGGTAGGCGTCGGCGAGGTCCTCGAAGTCCCGCTCGGTGCGCAGGACGGCCATGAGCTCGTAGTACAGGTTCAGGAAGGACTGCAGGTCCTCGAAGCGGTACGCCTCACGGAGCGCGTCGGTGTCGGCGTAGGGCAGCTCGACACCGTTGCGCGCGGCAAGGGCGAAGGCCAGCTCGGGCTCAAGGGTGCCTTCGATATGAAGGTGCAGTTCGGCTTTCGGTACGGGCATCGAAATATCGTACGGCGTTTTCACCGACGCTTCGGAAGCGCCACCCGCTCCAGATCGCGCGCCACGGTCAGCTCGCCCTCGTACCCGGCCGCCCGCGCCTGCCGCCCGAACTCCTCCGGGTCGGTGTAGCGCTGACTGAAGTGGGTGAGGACGAGGTGCCGTACGCCCGCCTCGCGCGCCACCCGGGCGGCCTGCCCTGCGGTCAGATGGCCGAAGTCGACGGCGAGCTCCTCGTCCTCGTCGAGGAACGTCGACTCGATGACCAGCATGTCGCAGCCCTCGGCGAGCGCGTACACCCCGTCGCACAGCCGGGTGTCCATGACGAACGCGAACCGCTGCCCGCGCCGCACCTCGCTGACCTCCTCCAGCGGAACCCCGTCGAGCACGCCCTCGCGCTGGATGCGGCCGACGTCCGGGCCCTTGATGCCGTGCGCGGCCAGCCGCTCGGGCAGCATGCGCCGGCCGTCGGGTTCGACCAGGCGGTAGCCGTACGCCTCGACGGGATGGGACAGCTTCCGCGCCTCCAGCGTGTAACCGGGGGTGCGGTCGAGGGGGCCGTCCCTGTCGACCGGGGCCTCGGTGAGGGCGACGGTCTCGCGGTAGGCGGTGGCGTAGCGCAGCCGGTCGAAGAAGCGCTGCCCGGAACGCGGGTAGTGGGCGGTGATCTCGTGCGGCACCTTGTCGAGGTTGACGCGCTGGATCACCCCGGCGAGACCGAGGGAGTGGTCGCCGTGGAAGTGGGTGACGCAGATCCGGTTCAGGTCGTGGGCGGCGACCCCGGCGCGCAGCATCTGTCGCTGGGTGCCCTCGCCGGGGTCGAACAGGATGCCCTCGCCGTCCCAGCGCAGCAGGTAGCCGTTGTGGTTGCGGTGCCGGGTGGGGACCTGGCTGGCGGTGCCGAGCACCACCAGTTCGCGTACGGACAAGGCGGCTTATCCGGGGGGCCACTCGAGACCGCGACCGCCCAGGACGTGGGCGTGCGCGTGCCAGACGGTCTGGCCGGCGCCGCTGCCGGTGTTGAAGACGATGCGGTAGCTCTCCAGCTTTTCCTCGTCGGCGACGGCCTGCGTCTCCCGCAGCACGTCCGCGGCGAGCTCGGGCGCGGCGGCGGCGAGGGCGGCGGCGTCCCGGTGATGCGCCTTCGGAATCACCAGCACATGGGTGGGCGCCTGGGGGTTTATGTCACGGAACGCGACGGTGGTCTCGGTCTCCCGCACGATCGTCGCCGGAATGCTCCCGTCAACGATCTTGCAGAACAGACAGTCGTCCTGAGGCTCCCCAGCCATACACCCTCCTCAAGCCAGCTGATCAAGTACGAAGCATCGTACCCGCGCCCACTCCCGCGGACAGTCGTGCCGCAGGACGGGGGCCGGTCCCGCTCACCGGCGCTCACCGGGCGCCGTCGCGCCCACCCGTGCCGCTGGGGGCACCTCCCAGGCCCTCAAGGCACTGGGGGAGGCACGACTGCCCGCGGGAACTCCGTAGCTGCGGGCAGTCGTGCCGCTGGGGCGGCACGGGTGGGCGCAGCGGCGCCCCGTAAGCGCCGGGCCGCGCGCACACCCCCGCTCACGACAGCGCCGGCGGCACCTTCGCCGGCGTCGACTCCAGCGTCTCCAACGCCAGCCTCACCGCCGCGTCCAACTGCACGTCCCGCCCCGCCGCATGATCCTGCGGCCGCTGCACGACCTCCACGTCCGGATCGACCCCGTGGTTCTCCACGTCCCACCCGTACCCCTCCAGCCAGAAGGCGTACTTCGGCTGGGTGACAAGCGTCCCGTCCACCAGCCGGTACCGGCTGTCGATGCCGATCACGCCTCCCCACGTACGGGTACCGACCACAGGCCCGATCCCCAGCGCACGGATCGCCGCATTGACGATGTCCCCGTCGGACCCGGAGAACTCGTTGGCGACAGCCACCACCGGCCCCCGGGGCGCATCCCTCGGATAGCTCTCCGCCCGCATCCCCCGGGGCAGATCCCATCCCACGACCCGCCGGGCCAGCTTCTCCACCACGAGCTGCGACGTGTGCCCGCCCCGGTTCTCCCGCACATCCACGACGAGCCCCTCCCGCAGCACCTCCACCCGCAGGTCGCGATGGATCTGCGCCCACCCGGGCGCCTGCATGTCGGGAACATGGACGTACCCCAGCCGCCCGCCGGACTTCTCCAGCACGTACGCCCGCCGGTCCGCGACCCACGCGTGGTACCGCAGCGGCTCCTCGTCGGCGAGCGGCACCACCACCGCGTGCCGCGGCTCGCCGCCCCCCGCGGGCGACACCGTCAGTTCCACCGGCTTCCCCGCCGTCCCCACCAGCAGCGGCGCCGGCCCGGTCACCGGATCGACCGGCTGCCCGGCGACGGCGACGATCGCGTCCCCCACCCGTACGGCGACCCCCGGCGCGGCGAGCGGCGACCGGGCGTCCGGGTCGGACGTCTCCGTGGGCAGGATCCGGTCGACCCGCCAACTGCCGTCCTCGTGACGGGAGATGTCCGCCCCGAGCAGCCCCTGCCGCGCCCCGTCGCCGTAGCCGCCGCGCGGGATGACGTAGGCGTGCGAGGTGCCGAGTTCGCCGTGCACCTCCCACAGCAGGTCCACCAGGTCGTCGTGGGTGGCGAGCCGGTCGAGCACGGGCCGGTACCGGTCCAGGACCCCGTCCCAGTCCACACCGTTCATGTCGGGACGCCAGAAGTTGTCCCGCATGATGCGGCCGTTCTCGTCGAACATCTGCCGCCACTCGACGGCCGGGTCGACGAACTGGCGTACGCGGTCCAGGTCGACGGTGATGTTGGTGTCGCTGTCGTCGTCGCCGGAGGCGCGCCGGTCGCTGGGTACGACCTTCAGCCGCCTGTCCGTCCACAGCAGCACCCGCTTGCCGTCGCCGCTGACCTCGAAGTGGTCGGCGTCCACGGCCAGGTGCTCGATGCGCTGCTGAGCGAGGTCGTAGCGTTCCAGGTCGGTCTTGGGGTCCGGGTCGTCGGGCGTGGCGCGGGACGCGCCGAGCACGCCGCGCACCGGGTGCCGCAGCCACAGCACGCCGTCCTTGGCGGCGCGCAGGTTGGTGTAGCGGGCGGCCTCCACCGGGAACGGCACGATGCGGTCGGCGAGGCCGTCGAGGTCGATGCGGGTGGTGGGGGTGCCCTCGCTGTCGGGTGTCTCGTCCCGGTCCGGTGTCTCGAAGGGCCTGCCGTGCCGCTGCGGGCCGAACGGCGACGGGGTGGTCGCCGCGAGGGTGATCAGGTACGGCCGTACGCCCTCGACGAAGGCCAGGTCGAAGACGTGTTCGTCGTAGACCGGGTCGAAGGAGCGGGTCGACAGGAACGCGAGGTGCTTGCCGTCGAGGGTGAAGGCGGGCGCGTAGTCCTGGAAGCGCAGCGGGGTCGCCTCGGTGACCGACAGGTCGGTGGTGTTGGCGAGCTTGAGCTGGCTGAGCGGGCGCGGTCCCGGGTGGGACCAGGCGAGCCAGGAGGAGTCGGGCGAGAAGACCAGCCCGGAGACGTCACCGTCCTCGCTGCGGTCGACCTCGCGGACCTCGCCGGTCTCCCGCTCGACGAGGAGGACCCGGCCGTCGTGGGAGGCGACGGCGGCGCGGCTGCCGTCGGGGGCCATGGCGAGCCCCACGACGCGGCCCAGTCGCCCGGCGGCGATCCGGCGCGGGGTGGCGCCCGGGGCGAGTCCGGTGGCGGGGGCGAACTCCAGGGCGTCGTCGCCCTCGGCGTCGGTCACCCACACCACCCACTCCTCACCGTCCGCACGGAAGGTGCGGGGCCGCCGGGCCCGTACGCCCGGGGTCGCGGCGAGCGCGCGGGCGGGGCCGGCGCGGTGGGTGACCCAGTGGACGGTGCCGCGCACGCAGACGGCGCTGCCGCGCGCGGTGTGGTCGGGGGCCGCGGCGCCGAACCAGCGGGCGGCGTTCACCGGGAACGGCTGGAGGTCGACGCGCTGTCCGCCGAGCCGGATGTCGAGGCGGCGCGGCCCGTCCCCGTCTAGGCCGTCCAGCAGCCACAGTTCACCGGCGCTGGAGTAGACGACGCGGGTGCCGTCGCCGGCGGCGTGCCGGGCGTAGAAGCCGTCGAGGGGGGTGTGCCTGCGGAGGTCCGACCCGTCGGCGAGGGAGGAGTACAGGGCGCCGGTGCCCTCGTGGTCGGAGAGGAACGCGATCCTGTCCCCCACCCACAGCGGGCACTCGATGTTCCCGTCGAGGTCCTCGTGCAGCCGTACGAACTCGCCGTCGCCCTCACGGTCGATCCACAGCTTGCCCGCCGTACCGCCCCGGTAGCGCTTCCACCAGGCGGCCTCGCGGCTCATCGGCGCGGACAGCAGCACGGTGTGCGGGCCCTGGGCGACGTCGCCGACGGGGCCGTAGGGCAGGGTGGTGGCGGGGCCGCCGTCCAGGGGGACGGCGCGGGCCCAGGTGCGGCGGAAACTGGCCTGGCCCTGGGAGCTGGTCACCAGGACCCGGCCGTCCGCCGTCCAGCCGCGCGTCCGGGTGGTGGTGCTGCCCCAGTGGGTGAGGCGTCTGGCGGGGCCGCCGTCGACGGGCGCGATGTGCACCTCGGGGGCGCCGTCGCGGGTGGAGGTCCAGGCGACGGTGGTGCCGTCGGGCGAGATACGGGGCTGGGTCACGGGCACGTTGTCGGCGCTGACCCGCCAGGCCCGGCCGCCGTCGAGCGGGGCGAGCCACACGTCGTCCTCTGCGGTGAAGGCGACCAACTCGCCGTGCAGATGCGGGAACCGGAGATAAGCGGCGGATGCGACCGATGCGGGCTGTGTCACCCGATCACCCTATGCACGGGGGAGCTGCCTGGACAGAGGTTTGGATCACTTGCCCTCGACGGGGCGACAGGAGGGGTACTGCTCGCACCACACGGTCGTCGTGACGGTCACGGTGACGGTGGGGTCGGGGCCGGGGTTCTGTCCGCGCCGAGTGGGTTCGCCCACGCGCGGGGGGCTGGTGGAGTCGCAGTCGCCCAGGCCGTCGACCCGGAACAGCTGCTTCCCGTCGACCTTCGCGATGAGGTTGCCGCGTACGCAGGCGCCGTTGACGGCGTGGGTGACCTTGCCGGTGACGGTGATCTCCTTGCCGTCCTGGGTCTCGCCCTTGCAGTCGACGGAGGCGACGGTGTCCCGGCCCTTCTCGTCCCCGAAGGAGCCGGTGCAGCTGAGCCAGCGCACGTCGGCCTTCTGCCGGTTGAGTTCCTCGGTCACGGTCTCGTCGGTCGTGAACGCGACGGCCGCGGAGCCGAGTCCGCCGCCCTCGCACGCGGTGACCCCGGCTACGGCGGCCACGGCGAAGCCGACGGCGAGCACCTGTCGTCGCCACCGGCGTGGAACCCTTTTCATCGCCCCCATGAACGGCAGCCTGCCACCGTCGCGGGCGGGGCGGTAGGGCGCATATGGTCACTTGTCTCTTCGCCCCCGCCGCCCCTACCCGCCCCATCCCGGGGGCGCTGCCCCCGGAACCCCCGCTCCTCAAACGCCGGAGGGGCTGACCTCCAGCCCCTCCGGCGTTTGAGGAGCGGGGTCTGGGGCGGAGCCCCAGGTTCGGGACGGGAAGGGGCGGCGGGGGCGAAAACCCTCAGGTCAGGACCAACGCCCCGTACGCCCGAGCAGCAGCGCCGCCGCGGCCGTACCGGCCGTGGACGTACGCAACACACTCCGCCCCAGCCGATAGGCCCGCGCACCGGCCGCCTCGAAGAGGGCCAACTCCTCCGGGGAGACACCACCCTCGGGCCCGACGACCAGAACAATGTCACCGGAGGTGGGAAGTTCGGCGGTCGCCAGGAATTCCGTACCGCTCTCATGCAGCACAGCCGCGAACTCCGCTTCGGCGAGAAGTGAGGCAACCTGCTTACTCGTCGCCGCGTCCGCCACCCGCGGAAACCGCACCCGACGCGACTGCTTCCCCGCCTCCCGCGCCGTCGCCCGCCACTTGCCGAGGGACTTCAGCCCGCGCTCCCCCTTCCACTGCGTGATGCAACGCGCCGCCGCCCACGGCACGACCACGTCGACGCCGACCTCGGTCATCGTCTCCACGGCCACCTCGCCCCGGTCCCCCTTGGGCAGGGCCTGCACGACGGTGAGCCGGGGCAACTCCTCGGGCTCCTCCACGACTTCACCGAGCCGCACGATCAGCCGGTCCTTGCCCTCGGCGGCATCCACCTCGCCCTCGGCCCAGCGGCCGGCCCCGTCGGTGAGGACGACGCCCTCGCCGGCCCGCAGCCGCTTCACGGAGACGGCGTGCCGTCCCTCGGGTCCGTCGAGCACGTAGCGGCCGGAGCCGTCCGTGTCGAAGTGGTCGACGACGAACACCGGCGCGGTCATCGGGCACCTCCCGCCGACAACGCCGTCCGGGCGGTGGCCAGTTCGGCGGCCAGCACCTCCACCAGTTGCCCGGCGGGCAGCTCGCGGGCCATCCGGTGCCCCTGCCCCGCCCACAACGCCAGGCCCTGCGCGTCGCCGGCCTTTGCGGCGGCCTTGCGCAGGGGCGCGGTGAGGTGGTGGACGTCCGGGTAGGCGGCGGGCGCGTACGGGCCGTGCTCGCGCAGGAAACGGTTGACCAGGGCGCGGGCCGGGCGGCCGGAGAAGGCGCGGGTCAGCTCGGTGCGGGCGTACAGGGGGTCGGTGAGGGCCCGCTTGTGCAGGGCGTGCGCGCCGGACTCGTGGGCGGCGACGAAGGCCGTGCCGAGCTGGGCCGCGGCGGCACCGGCCGCGAGGACGGCGGCGATCTGGCCGCCGCGCATGATGCCGCCGGCGGCGACGACCGGGATGCCGACCGACTCCCGGACCTGGGCGACGAGGGAGAGCAGTCCGACGCCGGAGCCGTCCGTCTCCGGGACGTCGCGGTGGGTGCCCTGGTGGCCGCCGGCCTCCACGCCCTGTGCGATCACCGCGTCCGCGCCGGCCCGTTCCACGGCCCGGGCCTCCTCCGCGGTCGTGGCGGTGACCAGCGTGAACGTACCGACGCGGCGCAGGGAGTCCAGGACCTCGCGGGCCGGCACACCGAAGTGGAACGACACCACCGGCACCGGGTTGTCCAGCAGCACGGCGAGTTTGGCGTCGTAGCCGTCGTCGCGGCCGCTGTCGGGGTCGCCGAGCTGGGTCTCGTACCAGGAGGCCTCGCCGGCCAGCTGGTGGGCGTAGACGCCGACGGCGGCCGGGTCGGCCGTCTCCGGCTGCGGCAGGAAGAGGTTGACGCCGAAGGGCCGGGAGGTCAGTCCCCGTAGCTGCTTGATCTCCTGGTACATCCCGTCCGCGGTCTTGTACCCGGCGGCCAGGAAACCGAGCCCGCCCGCCTCGGACACGGCCGCGGCGAGCTGCGGCACGGCGACACCGCCCGCCATGGGTGCCTGCACGATCGGGTGCGGGCAGATATCGGTCAGTACGGAGGACATGACGGCATGTTGTCACGTCCCCCGACCAACACCGAATCTGCCCTTCCCCTTGGCATAAGCCACTTTTCGGCAGGGCGGCGGAGAGGGCGTCAGCGTCTGTTGAACACGTGCCTCAACGCCCGTTGAAAGCGTCCTTCAACCGCGAGAACAGCCCTTGCCGCCCCGGCTGACTGTGCCTGCCCGGGGGGGCGCCCCCGGGCCCCCGGCAGCAGACCACCGCCCGCCCGGCACCAGCCGGTCAGCGCCCGTTGAAGGCATCCTTCAGCCTGGAGAACAACCCTTGCTGACCCGGCTGGAACTGCCCCGTGGGCCGTTCCTCGCCCCGCAGCTTGGCCAGCTCCCGGAGCAGGCGTTCCTGTTCCGGGTCGAGCTTGGTCGGGGTCTGGACCTCGACGTGGACGATGAGGTCGCCCCGGCCGCCGCCGCGCAGGTGGGTGACGCCCCGGCCGTGGAGCGGGATCGACTGGCCGGACTGGGTGCCGGGCCGGATGTCGACCTCCTCCATGCCGTCCAGCGTCTCCAGCGGCACCTTCGTGCCGAGGGCCGCCGCGGTCATCGGGATGGTGACCGTGCAGTGCAGGTCGTCGCCGCGCCGCTGGAAGGTGGTGTGCGGGAGCTCGTGGATCTCGACGTACAGGTCGCCGGCGGGGCCGCCGCCGGGGCCGACCTCGCCCTCGCCCGCGAGCTGGATCCGGGTGCCGTTGTCGACACCGGCCGGGATCTTCACCGTGAGGGTGCGCCGGGAACGGATCCGGCCGTCGCCCGCGCACTCCGGGCACGGGGTGGGGACGACCGTGCCGAAGCCCTGGCACTGCGGGCAGGGGCGGGACGTCATGACCTGGCCCAGGAAGGACCGCGTGACCTGCGAGACCTCACCGCGGCCCCGGCACATGTCACAGGTCTGGGCCGTGGTGCCCGGAGCCGCGCCCTCGCCGCTGCACGTCGTGCAGACGACGGCCGTGTCGACCTGGATGTCCTTGGTCGTGCCGAACGCGGCCTCGTCGAGTTCGACGTCGATGCGGATCATCGCGTCCTGGCCCCGGCGGGTGCGCGAGCGCGGCCCGCGCTGCGACGCCGTACCGAAGAACGCGTCCATGATGTCGGAGAAGTTGCCGAAGCCACCGGCCCCGAAGCCGCCCGCGCCACCGCCGCCGGCCTGCGAGAGGGGGTCGCCGCCGAGGTCGTAGACCTGCTTCTTCTGCGGGTCCGACAGCACCTCGTAGGCGGCGTTGATCTCCTTGAACCGCTCCTGCGTCTTGGGATCAGGATTGACGTCCGGATGCAGCTCGCGGGCGAGCCGCCGGAAGGCCTTCTTGATCTCCTCCTGCGACGCGTCGCGGCGCACGCCGAGTACGGCGTAGTAGTCCGTGGCCACTACGACTCCGCCAGGATCTGTCCGACGTACCGTGCCACTGCGCGTACCGCTCCCATCGTTCCGGGGTAATCCATGCGGGTCGGTCCGACCACGCCGAGCTTGGCGAGAGCCTCGCCGCCCGAACCGTAGCCGACCGACACGACGGACGTGGAGTTGAGTCCCTCATGGGCGTTCTCATGACCGATACGGACGGTCACGCCCGGGTCCTTCGCCTCGCCGAGCAGCTTGAGGAGCACGACCTGCTCCTCCAGCGCCTCCAGGACGGGCCGGATCACGAGGGGGAAGTCATGTCCGAAGCGGGTGAGATTGGCGGTGCCGCCGATCATCAGCCGCTCCTCGTTCTCCTCGACGAGCGTCTCCAGGAGGGTGGAGAGCACCGTCGAGACCGTACCGCGGTCGTCCGCCTCGAAGGCCTCGGGGAGGTCCTCGACCAGGCTCGGCACATCGCTGAACCGGCGGCCGGCGACCCTGCTGTTGAGCCGCGCCCGCAGGTCCGCGAGCGACGACTCGCCGAACGGCGCCGGGCAGTCGACCATGCGCTGCTCGACCCGCCCGGTGTCCGTGATCAGCACCAGCATCAGCCGCGCGGGGGCGAGGGACAGCAGTTCCACGTGCCGCACCGTGGAGCGGGTCAGCGACGGGTACTGCACGACGGCGACCTGCCGGGTGAGCTGCGCGAGCAGCCGTACGGTCCTGGCCACCACGTCGTCGAGGTCGACGGCGCCCTCGAGGAAGTTCTGGATGGCCCGCCGCTCGGGCGGACTCATGGGCTTGACGCCGGCCAGCTTGTCGACGAACAGCCGGTAGCCCTTGTCGGTGGGGATGCGCCCGGCGCTGGTGTGCGGCTGGGCGATGAAGCCCTCGTCCTCCAGGGCCGCCATGTCGTTGCGCACGGTGGCCGGGGAAACGCCGAGGTTGTGCCGCTCCGTGAGGGCCTTGGAGCCGACGGGCTCCTCGGTGCCCACGTAGTCCTGGACGATGGCGCGCAGCACCTGGAGCCTGCGTTCACTGAGCATCGCGCACACCTCCAGAAGCCTTCCGCGCGGTACCTTCCCTGTCCGCCTGGCACTCTTCGCACGCGAGTGCCAGACTTCCCCGCCCAGTGTACGGCCGGGGGGTACGCACCGGGCAAGGCCGGTCCCCGCGCCGTCGCGCCGGACGGCGTCGTCCCCGATAGCGTCCCGTCATGACCGTGACTTGGGAAGAGTCGGGATGGGAGCAAGTGGCCGCCGGGGTGGGGCGGTGCCGGCTGCCGGGGTGGGACTGCACGGCGGGGCTCGTCGTGGGCGCGGAGGGCGTGCTGCTCGTCGACGCGGGCTCCGGGCTGGGCGAGGGCGCGCGGTTGCGGGCGGAGGCGCAGGCGCTCACCGGTCGCCGTGTGACGCATCTCGCGCTCACCCACCCCCACTTCGACCACATCCTCGGGGCGGGGGTGTTCGCGGGCGCGGAGGTGTTCGGCGCGGTGGGCATGGACACCGTACTGACGGGGCGCGGGCGTGAGGAGCTGCGCGCGGACGCGGTGCGGTGGGGGCTGGACGCGCGGGCGGCGGAGGAGGCCGTGGACGCGCTGGTGCCGCCGCGGCACGCGGTGTCCGGCGAGTGGACGCTCGACCTCGGCCCGGTCGGCGGCCGGCAGGTGCTGCTGGCGAACGTGGGCCCCGGGCACACCGCCCACGACCTCGCGGTCCTCGTCCCCGGCGACCCGGAGGTGGTCTTCTGCGGCGACCTGGTCGAGGAGTCGGGCGAACCGCAGGCCGGCCCCGACGCCGTACCGTCGCACTGGCCGGCCGCGCTGGACCGGCTCCTCGACCTGGGCGGCGAGGACGCGTTGTACGTCCCCGGTCACGGAGCGGTGGTGGACGCGGCGTTCGTACGGGCCCAGCGCGACGCCCTGGCGGCCCGTTTCGGCGTGTCGGACTGAACCCGGCGGGCGCGCTCCTCGTATCGTCATCAGAATGCGCCAGTACTCCGCCGATCTGACCCCTCCGTGGAAGAGACCGCAGCCGGTTCCCGAGGTCGCGGCCGAGCCCGGCCTGGTGGTGGAGGAGCCCGGCACCGGCTTCTGCGGCGCGGTGATCCGCTGCGAGGCGGGCACGGTGACGCTGGAGGACCGCTTCGGGAAGCACCGGGTGTTCCCGCTGGAGCCGCGGGGCTTCCTGCTGGAGGGGCGCGTGGTGACGCTGGTGCGGCCGGCCGCCGGTCCTCGGCGGCCCGCCCGTACGGCGTCCGGTTCCGTCGCCGTCCCCGGCGCGCGGGCGCGGGTGGCCCGCGCGGGGCGCATCTACGTCGAGGGGCGGCACGACGCGGAGCTGGTGGAGAAGGTGTGGGGCGACGATCTTCGCATCGAGGGGGTGGTCGTCGAGTACCTGGAGGGTGTCGACGACCTGCCGTCGATCGTCGAGTCCTTCGCGCCGGGTCCGGACGCGCGGCTGGGGGTCCTGGTGGACCACCTGGTCCCGGGCTCGAAGGAGTGGCGGATCGCCGAGTCGGTGACGAGTGAGCACGCGCTGGTGGTGGGTCACCCGTACATCGACGTCTGGGAGGCGGTGAAGCCGGCGTCGGTGGGGATCGAGGCGTGGCCGCGGGTGCCGCGGGGGCAGGACTGGAAGACGGGGGTGTGCGCGGCGCTGGGATGGCGGGTGGCGAACACCGGGGAGGCGTGGCAGCGGATCCTCGGCTCGGTGCGGTCGTACAAGGACCTGGAGCCGCAGCTCCTGGGCCGCGTGGAGGAACTGATCGACTTCGTCACGGCCTGATCTCCTCGCCCCCGCCGCCCTTACCCGTCCCATCCCGGGGGCGCTGCCCCCGGACCCCCGCTCCTCAAGAAAATCAGCCCCTCCGGCGTTTGAGGAGCGGGGTCTGGGGCGGAGCCCCGGGTTCGGGACGGGAAGGGGCGGCGGGGGCGCGGAAAGGTCAGTCGACCAGATCCCGCACCACCGCGTCGGCCAGCAACCGCCCCCGCAGGGTGAGGGCGGCACGGCCCTCCTCGTACGGGCCACGCTGAAGCAGCCCGTCCGTCAGGGCCCGGCGAGCGGCCGCAAGCCCCTCCTCACGGAGGAGCGAGAGAGGAACCCCCTCCTCGAGCCGAAGCTCCAGCAGGATCCGCTCCACCCGCCGGTCCTCGTCCGACAGCAGCTCCCGTCCCGCCCCCGGCGACCGCCCCTCCGCCAGCGCCGCCGCGTACGCGCCCGGGTGCTTGACGTTCCACCAGCGCACCCCGCCCACGTGGGAGTGGGCGCCGGGGCCCGCGCCCCACCAGTCGGCGCCGCGCCAGTACAGCTCGTTGTGCAGGCAGCGGCCGGCCTCCGACGTGGCCCAGTTCGACACCTCGTACCAGTCGAAACCCGCCCCCGACAGCATCTCCTCGGCGATCAGGTAGCGGTCCGCGTGGACGTCGTCGTCCGTCATCGGGACCTCGCCGCGACGGATGCGGCGGGCGAGCTGTGTGCCCTCCTCGACGATCAGCGCGTACGCCGAGACATGGTCGGGACCGGCGCCGATCGCCGCGTCCAGGGACGCCCGCCAGTCGTCGTCGGACTCCCCCGGCGTGCCGTAGATCAGATCGAGGTTGACGTGCTCGAAGCCCGCCGCGCGGGCCTCCGCGACGCATGCCTCGGGGCGGCCGGGGGTGTGCGTGCGGTCGAGGACCTTCAGTACGTGCCGCCGGGCGCTCTGCATGCCGAAGGAGATCCGGTTGAAGCCGCCCGCGCGGAGGGTCGCCAGGTAGGCCGGGTCGACCGACTCCGGGTTCGCCTCCGTCGTCACCTCGGCGTCCGCCGCCAGCCCGAACTCCTCCCGGATCGCCCCCAGCATCCGTACGAGATCGTCGGCGGCCAGCAGGGTCGGCGTACCGCCCCCGACGAAGACCGTACGGACCGGCCGCGGGTCGTCCCCCAGCACCTTCCGCGCCAGGCGGACCTCGTCGATCAGGGTCTCGGCGTAGTTGTCGCGGGAGGCCAGTACGCCGCCGCTGCCGCGCAGCTCGGTCGCGGTGTACGTGTTGAAGTCGCAGTAGCCGCAGCGGGTCGCGCAGTACGGGACGTGCAGGTAGAACCCGAGGGGGCGGTCGGCGGCCCCGGCGAGCGCGGACGCGGGCAGCGCGCCGTCGGCGGGGACGGGCTCGCCGTCGGGGAGTGCGGAAGGCATGTGCTCCATTGTCCCGCACCGGCCGTGTCATTCCGCTTGGAGCACCAGCAGGGCGAGATCGTCGGCGGGCGGCCGGGCCCCGAACTCGTGCACGAGCTGCGTGATCCGTTCCGCTATCAACTCGGCGTCCATCCCCGCGCACCCCGACAGGGCCATGGCGAGCCCGTCGCCGTCGTCGAACTGGCGGGAGCCGGAGCGCCGCTCGGTGACTCCGTCGGTGACGCAGAGCAGGGTGTCGCCGGAGTACATCTCGAAGGTCTCGCCGGCGTAGGTGGCGTCCTCGACGACCCCGAGCAGGGTCTGCGGCTGGGCGACCGTACGGACCGAGCCGTCGGGGGCGAGCAGCAGGGGCAGGGGGTGTCCGGCGGAGGCGAGGGTGCAGCGGACGCCGCCGTCGAAGGGGACGAGTTCGCCGTAGAGGAGGGAGAGGAAACGGGTCTGGGGGCCGTCGCCGGGGGCGGTCGGGCGGGCACCGGCGGCCACCAGTGCGCGGGCGGCGGCGTCGGCGGCCTCGGTGGCGTCGTCGAGGAGGAGCTGGTTGAGGCGGTCGAGGACGTCGGCGACGCGGTAGCCCTCGCGGGCGAGCAGGCGCAGCCAGGGCCGGGCGAGTCCGATGACGACGGCGGCTTCCGGTCCCTTGCCCTGGACGTCGCCGACGGCGAAGCACCAGCGGCCCTGGCCGGCCGGGAAGAGGTCGTAGAAGTCGCCGCTGGGTCCGCCCTTGTCGCAGGGTTCGTAGACGAGGGCGCTGCGCACGCCGGGGATCTCGGCGACGGCGCCGGGCAGCAGTCCGCGCTGCAGCACGGCGCTGATGGTGGCCTGACGGGAGTACTGCCGGGCGGCCCCGATGGCGAGGGCGACGCGCCGGCCGAGGTCCTCGACCAGCCCGGTGATCTCGTCGGGGAACCGGTCGATCCCGCCCCGCCCGATCACCAGCGTGCCGAGCGGACGCCCACCGGCGACGAGCCGGTAGGCGAGGGCGGTGCCGGGGGCACCGCCGGCGGAGACGTCGACCGCATCCGCAGACCTGCCGGCCCCCTGGCCCGGCCCGTCGAGCGTCTCGCCCGGCCCGCCACCGGACGACCCACCCGGCACCGCGACCGACCCACCCGGCCCCGTACGCCGCCCGTCGAACACATCTCCCGGTCCGGAGGCCGCGTCGGCTGGCCCGTAGACCGCGTCGCCCGGCCCGTCGAGCGCCCCGCCCGGCCACGGATAGGGCGCGGGTCCCGGGTGTAACGGGTCGCCGGGGTGGGGCGGGTTCTGTTCCAGGGCGCGGCTCAGGTCCTCGATGTGGCCTTCACTGGCGTGCCAGACGCGGGCGAGGCGGGAGCCGTCGGTCCGGCTCCCCTCGCTCCAGCCGCCGCCGTGGCCGGTGGTCTCGTCCTCCAGCCACACCGCGCACCAGTCGGCGAGCCGCGGCACGATCAGCTGGCCGGTGAGCGAGGTGACCAGGTCCTCGTCCAGTTGCCCGGCGAGCAGGTCGGAGGCCTCGGCGAGGAAGGACAGGGCGCCGCGCCCCAGCCAGGTCCCGTCCCGCCCGTGCCGGCGGGCGAGCCAGTCGTCGCCGTACGAGCCGCCGCGCCAGGTGTCACGGGCGGGACCGGGCGTCTCCCGGTGGCCGGGCGAGGTCCGGGAGACCAGCGTGTCCAGTGGACCGGGACCCTTCTGTTCCGTCCGGGGCGGTTCCGGCGCGAGGATCTCCGCCACCCGCAGATCCCGCGCCAGCGTGCGCTCCCCGGCGTACGCCTCGATCTGGTCGCCCGCCGCGCACCCCCCTGCGGCCAGGCGCGCCCACACCGTCTTCGTGCCCGGACGGTAGGTGATGCCCCAGGCCTCGGAGAGCGCGGCGACGAGGCGCAGGCCGCGCCCGTACTCGGGGGTGTCGTACGGCGACCCCTCCGGTTCGTTGCCGCGCGGCGCTCGGGAGGGGTGCTGGTCGGCTACCTCGACGACGAGCGCGCCGGTCTCCTCCTCCAGCCTGCACGCCACCCGCACCTCGGTACCGGCGTGCACGACGGCGTTGGTGACGAGTTCGCTGGCGATCAGCGTGGCGTCGTCGCCGACGCGGCCGGTGAGGTGTTCGGCGCCGGGCAGGACGAGTTCCGCCCACTCGGTGAGCGCCTTGCGCAGCAGGGCGCGCGCGGCGCCCGGTGCGAGGGGGCTCCCGGGCAGGGTCGCGTCCACCCACGCGCACTCCCGCGCGCCGGAGGCGCACGAGGCGGTCTCCCGTTGGGTCGGAATGGCCCCCATGGGCAGCTCCCCGGGCAGTTCGTACGAATAGAACCTCGATCGTTGCCGACAGGGTGACAGACCGGACCCGCCTATAAGCGCCGAGTCACCGAAGTGGACCGCCAAGGGTGAGAACAGCGTCAGGTGTGCGGTCAGGAACGAACAGGAATCCGTTCCCTTCCGGTCATCGTGAAAACGTGAGAAGAGGGGCGGGGTCCCGCGCCGCACCGGCCCGGGACCCCGCCCCCGCAGTCACGCCGTGATGGTCACGCCTCGCGCGCGCCCTCGTACATCTCCTCGATGAGGTGCTTGTACTCGCGCTCCACCACCGGGCGCTTCAGCTTCAGGCTCGGGGTGATCTCGCCGTGCTCGACGTCGAGGTCGCGGGGCAGGAGACGGAACTTCTTGATGGTCTGCCAGCGCTGCAGGCCCTCGTTGAGCTGCTTGACGTAGCCGTCGACCATCTCGACCGTGGCGGGCGCGGCGACGATGTCCGCGTACGCCTTGCCCTCCATGCCGTTCTCGGCCGCCCAGGCCGTGAGGGCGGCCTCGTCGAGGGCGATGAGGGCGGTGCAGTAGTTCCGGTCGGCGCCGTGGACGAGGATGTTGGAGACGTAGGGGCAGACCGCCTTGAACTGGCCCTCGACCTCGGCGGGGGCGATGTACTTGCCGCCGGAGGTCTTGATCAGGTCCTTCTTGCGGTCGGTGATGCGGAGGTAGCCGTCGGGCGAGAGCTCGCCGATGTCGCCGGTGTGGAACCAGCCGTCCTCCTCCAGGACCTCGGCGGTCTTCTCGGGCAGGTTGTGGTAGCCCTGCATGATGCCGGGGCCGCGCAGCAGGATCTCGCCGTCGTCGGCGATGCGCACCTCGGTGCCGGGCAGCGGCTTGCCGACGGTGCCGGTGCGGTAGGCCTCGCCGGGGTTGACGAAGGAGGCGGCGGAGGACTCGGTGAGGCCGTAGCCCTCCAGGATGTGGACGCCGGCGCCGGAGAAGAAGTAGCCGATCTCGGGGGCGAGGGCGGCGGAGCCGGAGACGCAGGCGCGCAGGTTGCCGCCGAAGGCCTCGCGGATCTTGGCGTAGACGAGCTTGTCGGCGATGTTGTGCTTCGCCGAGAGGCCGAAGGGCGCGCTCGCGGTGCCGGTGCGGCGGAAGTTGTCCTGGGTGACCTTGGCGTACTCGCGGGCGACCCCGGCGGCCCACTGGAAGATCTTGTACTTGGCGCCGCCGCCGGCCTTCGCCTTGGCGGCCACGCCGTTGTAGACCTTCTCGAAGATGCGGGGCACGGCCGCCATGTAGGTCGGCCGGACCACCGGAAGGTTCTCGATGATCTTGTCGACGCGGCCGTCGACGGCGGTGACGTGTCCGGCCTCGATCTGCCCGGAGATGAGCACCTTGCCGAAGACGTGGGCGAGCGGCAGCCACAGGTACTGCACGTCGTCGGCGCTGATCAGGCCGGTGGCGGGGATGGCCTTGGCCATGTACGACCAGCAGTCGTGCGGCAGGCGTACGCCCTTGGGGCGGCCGGTGGTGCCGGAGGTGTAGATCAGGGTGGCGAGCTGGTCCTTGGTGATCGCGGCGACGCGTTCCTTGATCAGCTCCGGTTCCTTCTGGAGCCGGGCGGCGCCGAGCTTCTCCAGGTCGGTGAGGGTGATCACGAAGTCGTCGGTGTCGGCGCCGGCCGGGTCGACGACCACGACGCGGGTGAGTTCGGGCAGCTCGGCGCGCTTCTCGACCGCCTTGGCCGCCTGCTCCGCGTTCTCCGCGACGAGTACCCGGCTCTGGGAG
The DNA here is from genome assembly GCF_001905725.1 of Streptomyces sp. CB02400. Lineage (GTDB taxonomy): Bacteria > Actinomycetota > Actinomycetes > Streptomycetales > Streptomycetaceae > Streptomyces > Streptomyces atrovirens. The sequence continues at coordinate 547,673 of NZ_LIWB01000002.1, read as the reverse complement.
TCGGACAGGATGTAGGCGGACTCGTCGGCGTTGGTCTGCGGGTAGACCGTGGTGGTGGCGGCGCCGGCGCAGAGGATGCCGAGGTCGGCGAGGATCCACTCGACCCGGGTGGAGGAGGCGAGCGCGACCCGCTGCTCGGGCTCGACGCCCAGCTCGATCAGGCCGGCCGCGATGGCGTGGACCCGCTCGGCGGTGCCCGCCCAGGTGAGGGACTTCCAGTCGTCCGGGCCCTCGCCGGAGGCCGCCGGGACCGGGTAGCGGTAGGCCTCGGCGTCCGGTGTGGCCGCCACACGCTCCAGGAAGAGGGTCGCCACGCTCGGCGGACGGTTCTCGATCAGTGTCTGTGTGTCGCTCACGACATCCTCCGGGGCCCGCGACGGTGCGGCTGGCTCAGTGCGGCTGGGTTTCCTCGCGCGTTGTTTAACTGGCGAGTAACTATCGAGTGGGGATCAGAGTAAAGGCCGACCGGCGATGGCGTAAGGGCCTGCGGCCTGTCATTTCGTACAGAGGACTACCCGGCGAACGCGCAGGGCCCGCCACGCTTTCACGTGACGGGCCCCCGTTCCGCCCGGTTCGCGGAGTGACCCGCGGTAACCTCCGGGCGCTTACCGGCCGCTTCCCCGGTTACCGCCCCGGCTACTTCTTGCCCTTGGCCGATCCCGCGCTGTCGTCACTGGAGAGGACGGCGATGAAGGCCTCCTGCGGAACCTCCACGGAACCCACCATCTTCATCCGCTTCTTGCCTTCCTTCTGCTTCTCCAGCAGCTTCCGCTTACGGGAGATGTCACCGCCGTAGCACTTGGCGAGGACGTCCTTGCGGATGGCGCGGATGGTCTCGCGGGCGATGACGCGGGAGCCGATGGCGGCCTGCACCGGCACCTCGAAGGCCTGCCGCGGGATGAGCTCCTTGAGCTTGGCGACGAGCCGTACACCGTACGCGTACGCCTGGTCCTTGTGGGTGATCGCGGAGAACGCGTCCACCTTGTCGCCGTGCAGCAGGATGTCGACCTTGACCAGGCTGGAGGTCTGCTCGCCGGTGGGCTCGTAGTCCAGGGAGGCGTAGCCGCGGGTCTTGGACTTCAGCTGGTCGAAGAAGTCGAAGACGATCTCCGCGAGCGGGAGGGTGTAGCGGATCTCGACGCGGTCCTCGGAGAGGTAGTCCATGCCGAGCAGGACACCGCGCCGGGTCTGGCAGAGCTCCATGATCGAGCCGATGAACTCACTGGGCGCCAGGATGGTGGCGCGCACGACCGGCTCGTACACCTCGCCGATCTTCCCCTCGGGGAACTCGCTCGGGTTGGTGACGGTGTGCTCGCTGCCGTCCTCCATGACCACCCGGTAGACCACGTTCGGCGCGGTCGCGATCAGGTCGAGGCCGAACTCGCGCTCCAGGCGCTCGCGGATCACGTCGAGGTGCAGCAGGCCGAGGAAGCCGACGCGGAAACCGAAGCCGAGGGCGGCGGAGGTCTCCGGCTCGTAGACCAGGGCGGCGTCGTTGAGCTGGAGCTTGTCGAGGGCCTCGCGCAGCTCCGGGTAGTCCGAGCCGTCCAGGGGGTAGAGGCCCGAGAACACCATCGGCTTGGGGTCCTTGTAGCCGCCGAGCGCCTCCTCGGCGCCCTTGTGCTGGCTGGTGACGGTGTCACCGACCTTCGACTGGCGGACGTCCTTCACACCGGTGATGAGGTAGCCCACCTCGCCGACGCCGAGGCCGTCGGCGGGCAGCATCTCCGGGGAGTTGGTACCGATCTCCAGCAGCTCGTGCGTGGCGCCGGTGGACATCATCCGGATCCGCTCGCGCTTGTTGAGCTGGCCGTCGATGACACGGACGTACGTCACGACACCGCGGTAGGAGTCGTAGACCGAGTCGAAGATCATCGCGCGGGCGGGGGCGTCCTTGACGCCGACCGGGGCGGGGATCTCGGCGACCACCTTGTCCAGCAGCGCCTCGACGCCGAGACCGGTCTTCGCGGAGACCTTGAGCACGTCGTCGGGGTCGCAGCCGACCAGGTTCGCCAGCTCCTCGGCGAACTTCTCCGGCTGCGCGGCCGGCAGGTCGATCTTGTTCAGTACGGGGATGATCGTGAGGTCGTTCTCCATCGCCAGGTACAGGTTGGCGAGGGTCTGGGCCTCGATGCCCTGGGCGGCGTCGACCAGCAGGATCGTGCCCTCGCAGGCGGCGAGCGAGCGGGAGACCTCGTACGTGAAGTCGACGTGCCCCGGTGTGTCGATCATGTTGAGGATGTGCGTGTTGCCCTCGTCGTGGGAGGGGGCCCACGGCAGACGCACCGCCTGGGACTTGATCGTGATGCCGCGCTCGCGCTCGATGTCCATGCGGTCGAGGTACTGAGCGCGCATCTGCCGCTGCTCGACCACTCCGGTCAGCTGGAGCATCCGGTCGGCGAGCGTGGACTTGCCGTGGTCGATGTGCGCGATGATGCAGAAATTGCGGATCAGCGCCGGGTCGGTACGGCTCGGCTCGGGCACATGGCTAGGGATCGCGGGCACGCAGGGTCCTGATTCTTGAGGCGTCCGCATACGTGTGCTTGTGCGTCTGCGGTCTCGGGTCGGATCGATACGTAGCTTCCATGGTCCCACGGGTGGCGACCGGGGACGGGTTTGGGCCACTGAATGGGCCGCTGGTAGTGTGGGGGGCTGTGTCTCATGCCCTCTCAGCGCGAGGCACACCCCAAGAAATCACCGGTGCGGGCCCCGAGCGGTCCCGTGCCAGAACCTGTAGAGGCTCATTCGTGGCGAACATCAAGTCCCAGATCAAGCGGAACAAGACCAACGAGAAGGCCCGGCTGCGCAACAAGGCCGTCAAGTCCTCTCTGAAGACCGCGATCCGCAAGGCCCGCGAGGCCGCCGCCGCGGGTGACGTCGAGAAGGCCACCGAGTACCAGCGCGTCGCCGCGCGTCAGCTCGACAAGGCCGTCTCCAAGGGCGTCATCCACAAGAACCAGGCCGCCAACAAGAAGTCGGCGCTGGCTCAGAAGGTCGCGGCCGTCAAGGGCTGAACCACCCTTTTGATCTGACCGTCGGCGGGACCCCGGGCGGGCCCTCTCTCATCCGCCCCCGGCCGGCACCCCGAGCTCGTACGCGGCCTGCGTTCGCCACGCGGGTACGGGCTCACACGCTTCAACCGAAGGCCCCGCCCCACGCCCTTCCCCGGGTGGTGGGCGGGGCCTTCGGCCGTGTCTAGGCCCAGAAGTCGTTCATCGCGTCGATGTCGGCGACGCACTCGTCGAGGTCCGTCATCCTGTCCCCGACGATCCGGAAGACGATGCATCCGTCCACGTCCAGGTGCCTGCCCTTGCGGTCCGCCGTGAGGTGGTGCAGGGACACGGCGTGCCCCCGGCCGTCGACGAGGATCTGCCGCAGCTCGACGGTGAACGTCCCGTCGGTCTCCGTACCGAGTCGCCGGTACATGTCGAGGATCTCGTCCCGGCCCTTGAAGTCACCGGCCAGCACACCGGTCCCCGGCACATGATGTGTGGCGTCCGCCGCCAGCATTCCGCGCAGGGCCTCCATGTCCCCGCCGATGAAGGCCTCGTAGCCCTTTCGGACCAGCTGTGCGTTCGGATGTTCAGCCATCGCGCTCGCCACCTCTCCACACCTGAGCGGCCTACGGCTGACACATCCGATTCTCCTCCTCGGGGACCGAGGGGCGACTCGATCACCGCCCGTGCGTACGGGCTACGCCCGTCCCCGCGAGCGGGCCGCGCGGGCGATCGTGACGACCGCCTTCTCCAGGGCGTACTCCGGGTCGTCCCCGCCGCCCTTCACACCCGCGTCCGCCTCGGCGACCGCGCGCAGCGCGACGGCCACGCCGTCCGGGGTCCAGCCGCGCATCTGCTGCCGCACCTGGTTGATCTTCCAGGGCGGCATGCCGAGATCGGCGGGGCGTGCGCCCGGCGACGACTGGAGCTTGCCGATCGCCCGTACGCCCTGGGCCAGCGCGCTGACGATCTTCACCGGCGGTTCTCCGGTGGCGATCGACCAACGCAGCGCCTCCAGGGCCTCCACGACCCGGCCCTCGACGGCCCGATCCGCAATGGTGAAGTTCGACGCCTCTGACCGCCCGGAGTAATACCGCCCGACGGTCGCCTCGTCGATCGTCCCCTCGATGTCGGCAACGAGCTGGGAAACGGCCGAAGCCAGCTCCCGCAGATCACTGCCCAGAGCGTCCACGAGCGCCTGGCACGCCTCCGGGGTGGCCGATCTCCCGGCGGTGCGGAACTCTCCCCGCACGAAGGCCAGCCGGTCCGTGGCTTTCGTCATCTTCGGGCACGCCACCTCCCGCGCCCCCGCCTTGCGCGCCGCGTCGAGCAGCCCCTTGCCCTTGGCGCCGCCCGCGTGCAGCAGGACGAGCGTGATCTCCTCGGCCGGCGAGCCGAGGTACGCCTTCACGTCCTTGACGGTGTCGGCGGACAGGTCCTGCGCATTGCGTACGACGACGACCTTGCGCTCCGCGAAGAGCGACGGGCTGGTCAGCTCGGCGAGGGTGCCGGGCTGGAGCTGGTCCGGTGTCAGGTCGCGTACGTCCGTGTCGGAGTCGGCGGCCCTCGCGGCGGCCACCACCTCCCGCACGGCACGGTCGAGCAGCAGGTCCTCCTGGCCCACGGCGAGCGTCACCGGGGCGAGAAGGTCGTCGGATGCGGTCTTCCTGGCCATCGCGACAAGCATCCCACGCGCCACTGACACCGCCGCCCGGTCGGCGGTCACCGGGCTACGACTCCTCGGCCGGCGGCTGCCGGGCTACGGCTCCTCCCGCCAGCCGTCCCACTCGGCCACGAACTCGTTCAGCTCCCCGGGGTCCAGCCGGGCCGAGGCGTCCCGCAGGACGACGAGCCACTGCGCGTCCTCCGCGTCGTCCTCCCCCGCCAGGGCGTCCCGCACCAGCCGGGGCTCCTCGTCCACGCCGAACCGTTCCCCGAGGGCCTCGGCCACCTCCTCCGCGGCATCACGGTCGGGCAGCACCAGCACATGTCGCACATCACTCACACGGGCCATTGTCCGGTACCGGGGTCAGCCGCCCGTCCCGGTACCGGGTCGGCCACCCGTCCCAGTGCCGGGGTCAGCCGCCCGTCCCCGTGCCGCGCACCGTCGGCACCGTGTCCAGCGCGATCCCGAACCGGTCCCGGTAGAGCGCGAGCACCTCCTCGTCCGTCCCGGTCTCGTGCTCCTGTCGCGTGCCGTCCGGCGCGGTGACCGTGAACCGCCGGCCGCTGAGCGTGATCCTGCCCCCGTCCGGGGTGATCCGCGAGCACACCGGCGACCGCGTGAAGTGGGAGGCCGGTGAGGTGCTGTGCCACCACGCCCCGGCCGTGAAGTCGGCGAGCGCCCTCGGCCGGACCTCCAGGCGGTACACCGGCCGCCCGTTCCGGCTCACGTCCAGGTCCGCCGCCTCCACCCTGTCGTACCCGCCGCGCACCCCGGCCGCGTCGGCGCCCGCCTCGGCGATCCGGAACGTGCCCCCGGGATCCTCCTGCTCCCCGCGCTCCCCGAAGGCGAGCGGCAGGTGGAAGTGGGCGCCGAAGCCGACGTCGGCCAGCCAGTCGCCGCCGTCCACCGTCCGTACCCGCAGCGCGAGATGGTCGTACGGGATGCCGAGCCGGCCCCCGTCGCCGTACACCCGCGCCGCGAGCAGCTGGACGTCGTAACCGAGGGCGGCGAGCAACGCCCCGAAGACGCCGTTGAGTTCGTAGCAGAACCCGCCCCGCCGCGCCTCCACCACCTTGTCCAGCAGCCGCTTCCCGTCCAGCACGATCTCCTCGCCGAGATGGATGGACAGGTTCTCGAACGGCACGGTCTCCAGATGCCGCAGGTGCAGCTCGCGCAGCGCGTCCACGGTGGGCCAGGCGGGCTGTTCGACGCCCAGGCGACGCAGGTAGGCGTCGACTTCCGCGGTGTTCATGTCCCCGGTCATGCCCTCAGTGTCGCGCCACCCACGACTCCTTGCCCCCTGTTCCCGCCGGTGGTGCGGGTACGCTCTCCGGTCCCCGAGTGGCGGAGGAACCAGCCCGTGCACGACTACCAGCGGATCGCCGACCGGATCGCCGCCGACATTCTGAGCGGCCGGCTCAAGCCCGGGCAGCGGCTGCCCCCGCAGCGGTCCTTCGCGCGCCGACGCGGGATCGCCGCGTCGACGGCCGGCCGCGTCTACGCCGAACTCGTCCGGCGCGGGCTGGTGGTGGGCGAGGTCGGCCGCGGCACGTTCGTGCGCGCCGCGCCCGTGCCGTCCGGCCGGGCACTCGCCGAACCCGCCACCACCGCGCCGGTCAATCTGGAGCTCAACTACCCGACGGCGCCGGACCAGGCCGCCCTCCTCGCGCCCGCCCTGGCACCGCTGCTGCGTCCGGACGTACTGTCCGAGGCGACCCGTACCGCTCCGGCCGCCGGCACGCCGGCCGCTCGCGAGGCGGCCGGCGGGCTGCTGGCGACGGCCGGGTGGCGGCCCTCCCCCGGTCAGGTCCTCTTCAGCGGCAACGCCCGCCAGGCGATCGCCGGCGCCTTGGCCGCGCTGGTCCGGCCGGGCGGCCGGGTGGGGATCGACGCCCTGACCTATCCCCTGGTCAAGGAGATCGCGGCCCGGCTCGGCGTCACCCTGGTCCCGCTCGCCGGTGACGCCGACGGCATCCGTCCCGACTCCGTCGCCGCGGCCCACCGCACGGCGCCGCTCTCCGCGCTGTACCTGCAGCCGACCCTGCACAATCCGACGTCGGCGACCATGCCGGAGACCCGTCGTCGCCGGCTCGCCGCGGACCTGCGTCCATGGGGTCTGCCGGTCATCGAGGACCGCATCTGGTCCTTCCTCTCGGACGGCACCGAGCCCTTCGCGGCCTTCGCCCCCGAACTCACCTACGTGGTCGACGGGTTGTCCAAACGGGTCGCGCCGGGCCTCACCGTCGGCTTCCTCGTCGTACCCGAGGGACGGACCGGGCAGGCGGGCGAGGCGCTGCGCTCCGGCGGCTGGACGGCGGGGCGTTTCGCGCTCGAAGCGGCCCTGCGGTGGATGACGGACGGGACCGTCGACCGGCTGACGACGGCCAAGCGCGCCGACGCCTCGCGACGCCAGCGGCTGGTCACCGAGCACCTGCGGGGTTTCGCCGTCCAGGCCGATCCTCGGACGTACTACGCGTGGTGGCGCCTGCCCGCGCCGTGGCGGGCGGACACCTTCACCGCGGCCGCGGCCGCCCGCGGCATCGCGGTGACACCCGGACCGTCCTTCGCGGTGCCGGCCGGGCCGTCCTTCGCGGTGCCGGCGACCGGGCCCGCGCCGGCCCGGTCGCCGGACCCCGCCACGTCCGGCGCCGCCGACTGCGTCAGGCTCGGGCTGGCGTCGGCTCCGCTGGAGGCGCTGGAGCAGGCCCTGCGGACGCTCGCCTCCCTCGCGCACGGCACACCGCAAGGGATCACGGACCTCCCGTCCTGAGTCCGGTCACGGCATCACATTGCACCGAGGGCAATGTTTTGATTGCACCGAGTAGTGGCGCGCTTCTAGGGTCGGCCGCATGGCATCCCGTCTCGCACACCGGGCCGAGGGGAACGCCGGCGCATCCGCGCTGCCCCTCGTCCTCGTCCACGGCCACCCCTTCGACCACACCATGTGGGCCCCGCAGATCGCCGCCTTCTCGCCCGGGCGCCGGGTGATCGCGCCCGACCTGCGCGGCTACGGCGCGTCGCCCGTCACCCCGGGCGTCACGGCGCTGTCCGTGTTCGCGGACGACATCGAGGAACTGCTCGACTCCCTGGACGTGGAGGGGTGCGTCCTCGGCGGACTGTCGATGGGCGGGCAGATCGTCATGGAGTGCTACGCCCGGTTCCCGGAGCGCGTCCGCGGTCTGCTGCTCGCGGACACCTTCGCCGCACCCGAGACCCCGGAAGGGCACCGGGCCCGCAACGACATGGCGGACCGGCTGCTGCGCGAGGGCATGCGGGGCTACGCCGACGAGGTGCTGTACAAGATGGTCGCGCCCCACGCGCCCCCGGCCGTCGCGGCGCACGTCCACCGCATGATGACCGGCACCGACCCGCGGGGCGCCGCGGCGGCCCTGCGCGGCCGTGCCGAGCGGCCCGACTACCGCCCGCTGCTGAGCAGGGTCACGGTGCCCGCGCTGGTCGTCGTCGGCGCCGAGGACGAGTACACCCCCGTCAGCGACGCCGAGTCGCTGCACGCCCTCCTCCCCGACTCCACCCTCGTCGTCGTCGACGGAGCGGCCCACCTGCCCAACCTGGAACGCCCCGACGCGTTCGACGCGGCCCTGGCGGACTTCCTGCGGCGACTCGACACAGCGGCCGGCCGAACGAACCCGTCGGACCGGCCGGGCGGAAGGAGCGCACGCCCGTCGTGACCGCCGCCTCTGGTCATCACACTCGGCCCGGGTCGGTGAACCAGGCGGCCCCGAAGATGGAGTACACCGCGTCGTACCGGGCATCGTCGGCGGCGAGCCACTTGAGCACCTCGCCGTGCTCGATCCGGACACCGAGCGGCGCCCAGCGCTCACCGGCCAACTGCACCATGCGCGGCGACAGGTCCACGCCGGTGGGCTTGACGCCCTGCTGCGCGAGGCGGGCGAGGGCGCGTTCCGCGACCGGGTCCGGGCCGGCCTGGTCGATGTGCGCGCGGTGCGCGTGGATGTCCCAGCCGGGCCCCGAGTTCCCTTCCTCGTGCCCGAGGTGGACGGCGTCGTCCGGGTCCTCGATCGGCTCGCGGCAGGCCCGGCACACGGGCACGGGCGCGTTCACCGGGTGGTCCCGTTCAGCGTCTCGTAGTGGTCGCACAGGGCGTTGAGGGCGCGGGCCAGACGCCGGGCGTAGCCGGCGGCGCCGCCATATCGGGGGGGGGACGGCTGCGTCTCCAGCCTGCTGCGGGCCTCCCATACGCACCCGAGCGCGGTGTAGCGGTGGACGCTGTCCGGCTCCAGCTTCCGGGCCGCCGCCTCCACCTCGGGGACCAGCAGCTCAAGGTGACCGCGCACGAGGACGGTCAGCGTCTGAAGCTCGTCACCGGTCGGCGGCAGGGCTTCGGGGACGGCGTCGGGGTCCAGCAGCCGGTTCACGACCTCGCGCATCGTGGTGAGGCCGACCGGCGTGGTCTGCGTGTCCGGGCGGGTGGCGTTCACCGGACCACCGCCTGGCGGGCGCGGCAGCGGGGGCACCGGCAGGGCGGGAATCCGAAGGAGCCGGGGGCGAGCGCGGCCGGGTCCTCCCCGAACCCGACGACGACCAGCTCGCCGCGGTCCTCGACGACGGTCCCCTGCGCGTTCACGGTGTAGACCTGGATCGTCATCTTGACGCCGGTCCCCAGGGTGACGCCGGGCTTCGGTGGGGTTGTAGCGTTCATGGTGTTGACGCTCCTCAGCAGCGTTGGCCACGCCCCGGGACCGTTCGCGCGGTCGCCGGGGTCCTGGCTTAAGACCGTAGGAGCGCCGCCACTCAACCGCCGACCGTAATCCGGTCGCTACGCTCAGGCAGCGAGAATTCCGATACGTGATGCCAGGTCAGCGGCACGACGCCGACGCGCGGCCTGAGTTGACTCCACCTCCTCCAAGAGGATCACGCGGGCGTAGCCGTTGTAGCGGATCGTCTCGGGAGCGGCCTCAAAAGCTTTCTCCAGCGACGCGAGAGCCGTGTCCAGTTGGTTGTCCAGCCGGTAGCCGCGGGCCTCTTCGATGCGGTGCCGGGCCCGGCGCGGGCGGGACTTGATAACGCTCCGGTCGGCCCGCGCGGCCTGCCGTACGGACTCGCCGCCCTGATGAAGCTCCACCGCCACCGTGACGGCGTGCGCGCCCATGACGGCCCGGCTGAAACTGGTGACCGGGTGGTAGTAGTCGGCAGAAAGCCGCTTGGCCATGTCGTTGGCCTGGTCCCAGTGCCGCCACGCCGTTCCGGTCTCCCGGCGGCGGGCCGCGGTGTAGCCGAGCTCGAACTCCAGCGCGCCAGCGATGGCGAGTACGTCTTCGTCGGCGTCGGAGAGCAAGGGCTTGAGGTAGGCCACGGCTTCACGGTTCACAGCGTCGGCGGCTTCGAAGTGGCGCGGCCCACTGTCGCGGTGGGCTTGTGCGAGCAGCCAGGAGGCGACACCGATGGCGTGCGGGTCCTCGCTCTCCTGCGCGGCGACCATGCCTCGCTCTGCGACCCGCCACAGCAGGGAGCTGTCCGGCTGGTAGGCGATGAAGAACTGGCTCAGGCTGTAGACCTCTGCAAGCAGCGCCTGCGCCCGGCGGCGGTCCGACGCTGAGTCGGCGTGCCGGACAAGAGCCTGCGCGTCCCGGATCAGGTCCGGCAGCAGCTTGCCGAGCACCTCACGGTGGTTCTTCGAGGCGTGCCGCTCCCGCCAGGCCGCATGCAAGCGTGCTTCCAGGTGCGCGACCGGTGGAGGCTCCACACTGTCGGCGAGCGGGAAGGAGTCGACGGCGGCCTTCACCGCGGCCAGGCGCGGATGCCCGGGCCCGACGAACAGGTCAACGTTCCCGTCCGGCCTGCCAGTCAGGTCCGCCAGGTCGCGCACCCGCAGCGCTTCAGCGATGCGCATCACCATGTCAAGCCCCGGCGCCTTCTGCTGCCCGTTCTCGATCTTCCGTAGAGTGTGCGGCGAGATACCGACAAGGTCGGCCATCTGCGCCTGCGTCATGCCGCGCCGTTCACGAAGGATCTGCACTCGCTGCCCGAACCTCAGCGGGTCGGCGTACGGATCCGGGGTAGCGTCTGAAGACATCACGGCCTTGCCCCTCCCAGCAGCTTCGTCACTGCCAGAGTAGGGGGCGAGGCCGGTCCTGGGTGAGCACCTTGTGCGGCTCCCCTCTTCTGCGCATGACGAGAGGTCCCCCGCCGCCCGAAGGAGGCGGGAGCCTGTAGGCGTCTATAGACGGAACAGTTGGGGAAACCGGGGCGGGAGACATCAGTGTCGCGCCACCCGCAGTTCCCTGCTCCCGTTCTCGCCGACGGTCACCGCCAGTGCCCCGTCCCTGTCCGTGCGCAGTACCGTCGCTCCGCCGGTACGGAGGGCGGCGACCGTGTTCGGGGCGGGGTGCCCGTACGTGTTGTCCTCCCCCGTGCTGATCAGCGCCAGCCGTGGGGCCGCGCGGCGTATGAGGTCCGGATCTTGGTATGCCGAGCCGTGATGGGCGACTTTGAGGACGTCCACGTCGGTCAGGCTCCCGGCCGCCGGTGATCTCGCCAGGGCACGCTGGGACGGGGGTTCCAGGTCCCCGAGGAGCAGCAGGCGCAGGCCGGCCGTGCGGACCAGCATGGCGACGCTGGCGTCGTTCGGGCCTTCCGACGCGGAGTGGGCTCTCGGTGGGGGCCACACCACCTCCCAGGACAGCTCTCCCGTGCGCCGCGCCTCACCGGCGGCTGCGTGCGTCACCGGGATGTGCCGGGCGGCGGCGAGTCTTCGGACGAACGCGGCCTGGTCGGCGGGTTCTTCGAAGGACGTCGTCTCGACGGCGCCCACCGCGCGTCCGCGCAGTACGCCGGGCAGGCCCGCCACGTGGTCGGCGTGGAAGTGGGTCAGGACCACGAGGGGGATGCTGGTGATGCCGAGGGAGCGCAGGCAGTGGTCGACGAGGGCCGGGTCGGGGCCGGCGTCCACGACCACGCCGGCGTTCTCGCCCGCCGCCAGTACCAGTGCGTCGCCCTGGCCGACATCGCACATCACCATCCGCCAGCCCGGCGGGGGCCAGCCCGTGATCGTCCGGGTGAGGGGCCGTGGCTGTACCACCACCAGTACCAGCAGGAGTGCGCAGGCGGCGCACCACCAGGGGTGTCTCAGCAGCCGCCGGCCCACGAGCAGCGCGAGCACGGTGAGGGCGCCGAGTGCCGCCGCGCCGGTCCAGCCACCGGGCCAGTCCACTCCCGCGCCGGGCAGTGCCGCCCCGGTTCTGGCGACCTGTGCGAGCCACTCCGCGGGCCAGCTCGCGCACCAGGCCAGTGCCTTCGCCACCGGCATCGCCACCGGCGCCGTGGCCAGGGCCAGGAAGCCCAGCACCGTGGCCGGCGCGAGCGCGAACTCCGCGAGCAGGTTGCACGGGATCGCCACCAGGCTCACCCGCGCCGCCAGCACGGCGACCACCGGCGCGCACACGGCCTGCGCGGCACCCGCGGCGGCCAGTGCCTCCGCGAGGCGGGGCGGCACCCCGCGCCGCCGCAGTCCCGCGCTCCAGCGCGGCGCGAGCGTGAGCAGCGCGCCGGTGGCCAGCACGGAGAGCAGGAAGCCGTAACTGCGGGCCAGCCACGGGTCGTACAGCACCAGGAGCAGGACGGCCGTCGCCAGCGCCGGGACCAGTGATCTGCGGCGGCCGGTGGCGAGCGCGAGCAGGGCGACGGATCCGCAGGCGGCGGCCCGCAGCACGCTGGGGTCGGGCCGGCACACGACGACGAAGGCGAGGGAGAGTGCCGCGCCGAGGAGCGCGGTGGCCCGCAGGGGGATGCCGAGGCGGGGTGCGAGTCCGCGTCGCTCGGCCCGCTGGGCCAGGCCGGGCGGGCCGAGGAGCAGGGCGAGGAGGATGGTGAAGTTGGCGCCGGAGACGGCGAGCGTGTGGGTGAGGTCGGTCTCCCGGAACGCCTCGTCCAGTTCCGGGGTGATCCTCGCGGTGTCGCCCACGACCAGGCCGGGCAGCAGCGCCCGCGCGTCCGCCGGCAGTCCGTCGGTCGCCTCCCGCAGTCCGGCCCGCAGCCGTCCCGCCAGCCGTTGCGGGCCCGACGGCCGGCCCACGGTCTCCGGGCCGTCGCGGCCCTTCACCCGCAGCACGGCCGCGAACCGGTCGCCGCCCGCCCTCGCCGGGGCGAGCCGTGCCTCGACGCGGAGGCGGGTGGAGGGCAGGAGGGCGAGCCAGGGGGAGCGGTTCTCGGCGTCCGGTGCGGTGCGCCCGGACGAGCCCGGGTCGACGATCAGCAGTACGGGCGTGCGGGTCGCCTCCGCCGTGCCGTCGGCCCGCTCCACCCGTCGTACGTCGGCCTCGATCAGTACGGATGCCGGGGCCATGTGGTTGCCGCTGACCCTGGGTCGGGTGAGCCGGGGGTCGGAGGTGATCTCGACCTCGGCGGTCACCGGGGCGTACTCCCGCGCCAGTGCGGGCACGGGGCCCCGTCGCAGGTCCGCGCCGTGCAGCCCCGCCGATCCGGCGGCCGCCGCGACGCAGAGCAGGACGGCGGCGGTGGCGTGGGCGGTGGCCCGTCCCCGCCCGGTCAGGCGGCTGCGCGCCACGAGGAGAGCGCCGGCCGTCAGCAGGGAGACGATCACCGCGCCCGCCGCCCGGCCGGGCGGGGCGTGCAGCATCACGGCGGCCGTGGCCCAGGCGGCCAGTGCGGGCGGGACCAGTCGCAGGTCCGTCGGTCCCTCCTGCCTCGGGTGCGCGGCTCCGAGCCGCCTCCCGGAGGCGGCGTGGACGTGCTGCCGGGCGGTGGGCTCGGCGTTCGGCTCGGTGCTCATGGCCGTACGAGGTTCCGCAGGTCCGCGAAACGACGGTCGCCGATGCCGTTCACCTCGCGGAGTTCGTCCACCGCGCGGAAGCCGCCGTTGCGGGTGCGGTAGTCGAGGATGTGCTGGGCCAGCACGGGGCCCACTCCGGGGAGAGCGTCGAGCTGGTCGAGGGTGGCGGTGTTGAGGGACACCGGTGCGGTGGGACCGGCTCCCGCCGCCGTACCCGTACCGCCGCCGGGTGCCGCCGCGGCCGGTACCGGGCCGCCTACGACCACCTGCTCGCCGTCGACGAGGAAACGGGCGCGGTTCAGGGTGTCGGTCCTGGTGCCGGGCCGTACACCGCCGGCCGCTCGCAGCGCGTCCTCGACGCGTGAACCGGCGGGCAGGCGGTGGATTCCCGGGTCCCGCACCTTGCCGCTGACGTCGACGACGATCTCGGGGCCAGCCGAGGCGCCCGCCTTCGCCGTGTGACCGGCTGATCGGCCTCCCTCGCCGTCCGTGCTCCGCTCCCCGTGAGGCACTGCCGCCCGTACCACCTCCGGCGCCCGTACCGGCTGGGTGCGCCCGGCCCAGAAGTGCTGCACCGCGAATCCCACGGCCAGCACCAGCAGTGCCGACAGCGCGATCACGCTCCGCCGTTCCAGCCCGCAGCGTGTCTGCACCCACAGCGGCAGGCGCTCTCGTAACGCGAGCCCCACCCGCTGCCGGCCCGAGGCCCTCTCGTGCTCTCCTGGCTCCGCGAAGTCGGCGTCGTCGTCCGCCGGACCCGCGTCGCCGCCCTGCCGGGCCGACGGGTGCGCCCCGGTCACCGGCCGGTCCCGGGCGGCCCGCCGGTCCACGGTCACGGCACGTCCCGGCCCTGCCGACCGGCCCGCGTCCGCCACCCGGTCGACAATCCTCGCGCCTCCCACGGCCACCGGCCGGATCACCCCGGACTGCCGGCCCACCACCGCCATCGGGTGGTCCCCGGCCGCCGAACGCCCCGCGTCGGCCGGGGCGTCCTCGACCGCCGGGCGTCCCCCCGGCGCTGAAGGATCCCGTGCCGACGCGCGGCCCGCGGTCGACGCACGGTCGGCGCCGCTGCTCCCCCGGCCCACGGTCACCGTCCGGTCCGCCGTGCCCGGAGCGTCGGACCGGGTGATGCGGCGTGTGCCGGACCGCGTCCAGCTCGGGGGGCGCCTGCCGTGCGCGGACCTGTCGTCGAACAGTGACTCCGCGCGGCGCCGGAGTTCGTCCGCCGTCGCTTCGCGGTTCCGGCCGCGGGGCCCGGTCGGCCTGCGGTGGCGGGCGCGGCCGTCGGAGGCGGGTGGGCGGCCCGGGCCGCTGGTCGCCGTCGCTGTGCGTGAGCGTGATCGAAGTGCCATGCCAGGAGGATCCGGCAGATCGGCCCACTCGCGATGATCTTGCTCGATTTCCGGGGACTACCGCCCGGTTGTGGACAACTCCGTCACCCGTACGAGCACACCGGCCTCACCGGGCCGAGACCACGACCCCCAGCAGTCCGGGCCCCGTGTGCGCCCCGATCACCGCGCCCACCTCGCTGACATGCAGGTCGGCCAGTCCCGGCAGCCGGGTCCGCAGCCGGTCGGCGAGGGCCGACGCGCGCTCCTGCGCGGCGAGATGGTGGACGGCGACGTCGACCTCCGCCCCGCCCGCCCGTTCGGCCGCGATCTCCTCCAGGCGGGCGATCGCCTTCGACGCCGTACGCACCTTCTCCAGCGGTTCGATACGGCCGCCCGCGAGCTGCAGCAGCGGCTTGACCGCGAGGGCCGAGCCCAGCAGGGCCTGCGCGGCGCCGATCCGGCCGCCCCGGCGCAGGTAGTCGAGCGTGTCGACGTAGAAGTAGGCGGACGTGTCCGCCGCCCGCTTCTCCGCGGCCGTGACCGCCTCGTCCACCGTGCCGCCCGCCTCCGCGGTCTCCGCAGCCGCCAGCGCGCAGAACCCGAGCGCCATCGCGATCATGCCGGTGTCCACCACCCGTACCGGCACCGGAGCCTGCCGGGCCGCGACGACCGCCGCGTCGTAGGTGCCGGAGAGCTCGGCGGAGAGGTGGAGGGAGACGATGCCGGTCGCGCCGGACTCGGCGACCCTGCGGTAGGTCTCGGCGAACACCTCGGGGCCGGGCCGTGAGGTCGTGACCGGGCGCCGCTTCTGCAAAGCCTGGGCGAGGGAGCGGGTGGAGATCTCGGTGCCCTCTTCGAGCGCGCGGTCGCCGAGGACCACGGTCAGGGGTACCGCCGTGATGCGGTGCCGCTCCATCGTCCGGGCCGGCAGGTAG
Source organism: Streptomyces sp. CB02400 (assembly GCF_001905725.1). GTDB lineage: Bacteria > Actinomycetota > Actinomycetes > Streptomycetales > Streptomycetaceae > Streptomyces > Streptomyces atrovirens. The sequence continues at coordinate 531,972 of NZ_LIWB01000002.1, read as the reverse complement.
GCCGTTGAATCGGTGACGATCGCGACATGGCGGGACATGAGCTGGAGGTTACCTGCCGTGGTGCCCGTGCGGCAGCCCGGCCTCGCGGGGCGGGTCCGACGGTGGCCGGATCAGGGGGTGCTCACGTGGTGCTTTCGGGGCGGGGCTTCTTCTGCCAGGAGTAGGTGGGACGCGGTGCCGGCGGGGTGATGGCGGGCCGGGCGGTCCGCTGTTCCGGTTCCTTCGCCGAGGCGGGCTCCGGGGCGTCGGCGGCGGGGGTCTCGGGCCAGGGCGGGGGTGCCGGGTGCTGCTCCGTGGTGGTCCAGTGGCGCAGGGCCCCGGCCTCCATGTCGATCTGCTCGCTCAGCGAGTCCAGGTCGTCGGAGGCGAAACGGCGGGCGCGGTCGCGGGCCGCCCAGCGCAGGGAGTCCGCGGCGCTCGTGATGCGCTCGGTGCGCTCGCGCAGCTCGGGCAGCCGGGCGGCGAGGGTGGTGCGGTCCGGTTCGGACTCCAGGCGCCTGAGTTCGCCGTCCAGTTCGTGGCCGTGCGCGCTGAGCCGCTGGAAGAGGCCGAGGGACTCCTTGAGGGACTCGTCCTCGGCGACGGCGGCCTCCAGGGCGTCCTGGGTGGCCCGCATGGAGGTGCGCAGTCCCAGCCGGAGCTGGGCGATCTCGCCGGCCGGGCCGGGCTGCGCGAAGGCCTTGGCCCGCAGGGTGTGGTCCTCGACCGTGCGGCGGGCCTGGGTGATGTGGCGGTCCGCGCTGCGCTTGGCGGCGCCGACGACCTTCACCGTGGCATAGGCGCCGAGCACGACGAAGAGCACGAAGAGCAGGGCGACCACTGCGAACACCGCTTCCACGAAGCTCCTCCTCCGGGCCCCTTCGGCCTGTCCCGGCGCACTTCGCGCCGCTCTTCAACGGTAAACGCAGCGGGCAGGTCCGGAGTTCCTGAAGAACCCCGAACCTGCCCGTAGGGGACCACCCGGACCACCCGGACCACCCGGATCACCCGGACGGCCCGGACCACCGGGCTCCCTGAGGCCCGTCCGGCGGATCACCGGACGGGCCCCGAAACGCTCACCTCACGCCGGGACGATGTTCACCAGCTTCGGCGCCCGGACGATCACCTTGCGGATCCCGGCCCCGTCCAGTGCCGCGACGACCCGCTCGTCGGCCAGCGCGACCTTCTCCAGCTCGTCCTCGGCGATGCCCGGGGACACCTCCAGCCGCGCCTTGACCTTGCCCTTGATCTGCACGACACAGGTCACGGTCTCGTCGACCACGTACACCGGGTCGGCGACCGGGAAGTCCCGGTGCACCACCGAGTCCGTGTGCCCCAGCTTGCGCCACAGCTCCTCGGCGATGTGCGGGGCCAGCGGGGCGACCAGCAGCACCAGGGACTCCGCGACGGGGCGCGGCAGCGCGTCTCCCCGCTTGGTCAGGTGGTTGTTCAGCTCGGTGACCTTGGCGATGGCGGTGTTGAAGCGCATGCCCTCCAGGTCGCCGCGCACGCCGTCGATCGCCTTGTGCAGGGCACGCAGGGTGTCCTCGTCGACGTCGTCGGTGTCGACGACGGTGACTTCACCGCTCGCCTCGTCGACGATGTTGCGCCACAGCCGCTGCAGCAGCCGGAACTGGCCGACCACCGCGCGGGTGTCCCACGGCCGGGAGACGTCCAGCGGGCCCATGGCCATCTCGTACAGGCGCAGCGTGTCGGCCCCGTACTCGGCGCAGATCTCGTCCGGAGTGACGGCGTTCTTCAGGGACTTGCCCATCTTGCCCAGCAGCCGGGAGACCCGCTCGCCCTGGTACCAGTAGCCGCCGTCGCGCTCCTCCACCTCGGCGGCCGGTACGGCGATGCCCCGGCTGTCGCGGTAGACGTAGGCCTGGATCATGCCCTGGTTGAACAGCTTGTGGAACGGCTCCGCCGACGACACGTGCCCCAGGTCGAACAGCACCTTGGACCAGAAGCGGGCGTACAGCAGGTGCAGTACGGCGTGTTCGGCGCCGCCGACGTACAGGTCGACGCCGCCGTGCGGCATGCCCTCGCGCGGGCCCATCCAGTACTGCTCGATGGCCGGGTCGACCAGCTTCTCGCTGTTGTGCGGGTCCAGGTAGCGCAGCTCGTACCAGCAGGAACCGGCCCAGTTGGGCATGGTGTTGGTCTCGCGGCGGTACTTCTTCGGCCCGTCGCCCAGGTCCAGGGTGACGTTGACCCAGTCCTCGTTGCGCGACAGCGGCGTCTCGGGCCGGGTGTCGGCGTCGTCCGGGTCGAAGGTGCGCGGGCTGTAGTCATCGACCTCGGGCAGCTCCAGCGGCAGCATCGACTCGGGCAGGGCGTGGGCGACGCCGTCCTCGTCGTAGACGATCGGGAAGGGCTCGCCCCAGTAGCGCTGCCGGCTGAACAGCCAGTCGCGCAGGCGGAAGTTGACGGTGCCCTCGCCGTGGCCCGACCGCTCCAGCCACTCGATGATGCGCGCCTTGGCCTCGGCGACGCCCAGGCCGTCCAGGGAGACCTCGTCGTTCGACGAATCGATGATCTTCGCGTCGTACGAGGAGAAGGCGTTCTCCCACGTGGAGGTGTCCGTGCCTCGGCCGTCGGTCGGCTCGACGATGCAGCGGACGGGCAGCTCGAAGGCGCGCGCGAACTCGAAGTCGCGCTGGTCGCCCGCCGGGACGGCCATGATCGCGCCGGTGCCGTAGCCCATCAGGACGTAGTCGGCGATGAAGACGGGGACCCGCTCGCCGTTGACCGGGTTGGTGGCGTACGCGCCGATGAAGACGCCGGTCTTGTCCTTGGCCTCGGCCTGCCGCTCGACGTCGGACTTGGAGGCGGCCTGCGCGCGGTAGGCGGCGACGGCCTCCGCGGGCGTGGCGTGCCCGCCGGTCCACACCTCGTGGGTGCCCTCGGGCCATTCCTGGGGCGTGAACTTCTCGACCAGCGGGTGCTCGGGCGCCAGCACCATGTAGGTGGCGCCGAACAGGGTGTCGGGGCGGGTGGTGAAGACGGTGATGTTCTCGCCGTCGATCGGGAAGCCGACGCGGGCGCCCTCGGAGCGACCGATCCAGTTGCGCTGCTGCAGCTTGATGGCCTCGGGCCAGTCCAGGGCGTCCAGGTCGTCCAGGAGGCGGTCGGCATAAGCCGTGATCCGCATGTTCCACTGGCGCAGCTTGGCCTTGAAGACGGGGAAGTTGCCGCGCTCGGAGCGTCCCTCGGCGGTGACCTCCTCGTTGGCCAGCACGGTGCCCAGGCCGGGGCACCAGTTGACCGGCGCGTCGGAGGCGTAGGCCAGGCGGTACTCGCCCAGGACGTCGGCGCGCTCGGTCTCGGTCAGCTCGCTCCAGGAGCGGTCGCCGGGGACGCCGCGCTCACCGGACTCGAACTTCTCGACCAGCTCGGAGATCGGGCGGGCCCGCTTCGCCTCGTCGTCGTACCAGGAGTTGAAGATCTGCAGGAAGATCCACTGGGTCCACTTGTAGTAGTCCGGGTCGATCGTGGCGAACGAGCGGCGCTTGTCGTGGCCCAGGCCCAGCCGGCGCAGCTGGGACTTCATGTTCTCCATGTTGGCCTCGGTCGACACGCGCGGGTGCGTGCCGGTCTGCACCGCGTACTGCTCGGCGGGCAGGCCGAAGGCGTCGAAGCCCAGGGTGTGCAGGACGTTGTGCCCGGTCATGCGCTGGAAGCGGGCGAAGACGTCGGTGGCGATGTAGCCCAGCGGGTGTCCGACGTGCAGCCCCGCACCGGAGGGGTACGGGAACATGTCCATGATGAACTTCTTGGGCCTGGCGGCCGTCTCCGGATCACCCGACAGGTCGCCGCTCGGGTTGGGCGCGGCGTAGGTGCCGTCGGCGTCCCAGAAGTCCTGCCAGCGTGCCTCGATCTCGGCCGCCAGGGCGGCCGTGTAGCGGTGCGGCGCGGCCTCCGCGGCTGCGGTGGCAGCGGGGTTCGTCTCGCTCATGATCCTCAATGCTCCATCGATCGTCTCTGCCTGCTGCTGCGAACTTCCCGGAAATGAAAAATCCCCTCGCACAGGAGGGGACGCCGCGCCGATTCCGACCTGCCGGCCACCGGCGGTCGGGACTGATCAGCGCGGCTCGCTAAGCAGAAGGCGTACGGCACGCATGGCGCCAGGGTACCGCAGCCACCGATCCGGCCGCGACGCGCTTCCACGACACGCTGACCCAAGGTCAAAGGTTACTTCGCGTAACGACCGCTAAAGGACATCGCAACGGCCTCATTGTCTTTTGATAACAGCGCAATAACTCAAACCTCGTACTCATCGGTATGACGGCCCTTAGAGTGCGGCAGCGGGACCGCTTTACCGAACCTTCGGAGTCGCCCCATGAACCCTCGTCCAGACAGCAGCCCACCCCCCGCTCGGGGCCGGTCGGCTGCGGCTCCGTCGTGCCCGCTCCGCGTCGGAACGCCGGGAGGCAGGTCGTGAGGCCGGACGACAGCACGGCGGACGACTGGCTCGCCGAGTTCCTCAGTTTCGGTGTGGGCGTCCTGTCCCTGGTCTGCCTGAGCTGCTCGGTGATCTGGGGGCTCGTCGCCCAGGACCGCATCCTGCTCGGCCCCCGTCAGCGGATCCTGGCGCAGGCGGTGCACCGGACGACAGCGGTCGCCTCGATCGTCTTCCTGCTGGTGCACATCGGCATCAAGCTGGGCCAGGAGCACACCACGTGGATCGCCGCGGTGATCCCCTTCGGACTGCTCCTCACCGACGACGAGGCCGTCACCGGCAGGGCCTTCCTCATCGGGCTCGGCACCCTCGCCGGCCTGCTGATGATCTTCGTGGGCATCACCGGTGTGCTGCGCAACCGCTTCGCCTCCCCGGCACCGGTCGCGGCCCGCTGGCGGGCGATGCACATGCTGGCCTATCCGGCCTGGTGCGCCGCGCTGGTGCACGGCCTCTACGCGGGTCGAGCGGCGAAGCCGATCTTCATGATCCTCTACGGGCTGTCCGTGGTCGGCGTCATGGCGGCCCTCGCCGTGCGCGCCTCCCCGCCCCGTGTGAAGCGCAGAATCTCCGACCGGCTCACCGCGCTGCTCGGCGCCGCCGACCAGCAGCGGGCCCGCGAGGAGCGGTTGGAGGAGAGCAGGTCCCGGGCGGCCGGATCCCCCCTGCCGGGATACGGCGGGGGGCGCGGCTCCGCGTGGGGCGACGGGCGTCCGCGCGGGGACGGCGACCGGCGGAGCGAGGGCCCGCGCGGCGGGCGCCCGCTGTACGAGACCGCCGAGCGCGTGCCCGCCCCGGAACCGGCGAACGGCTTCGCGGCCGCCTACCGCGCGGTGTCGGCGCCCGGCCGGCCGCCGGTCGGACAGGCCCCCCTCACCGACGCGACCTCCCGCATGGAACTGCCGCTGGACATGCAGCCCACGGAGGCCATCCCGCGCGTGGACGGCCCCTCCAGCACCTCGGGCAACTGGCCGATCCCGTCCCCGCCGCCGGTCGGCGAGGCCCCGCCGTCGGCGTACGACCCGCTCCAGGACACCGGATACAACATCCCGGCCTATGACAATTCGGCCGCCTCCGGGTTCGGTTCACGTGACGTGCACGACACCGGTGAGACGAACGGCCTCTACGGCACGTACAACCCGAGTGACACGTACAACAGCGGTCCCGCCCCCGCACCGAACCCCGGTGCGTCGTCGTCCTACGACTTCGACGCACCGGGTTCGGGTGAATCCTGGAACACGACGAACACGCCGAACACGCCGTCCGGAGGTTTCAATTGAGCCCTCCCCCAACAACAGCAATGGAAGAGTTGCGCGTGCTTGGTCCTCGCGACGCACGGCAGTCGGGCCACCCGGCCACGTGGTCCGTCTGTCGTCTTCGGGGTGACACCCCGTTTCCCGCCCTGCCACGCAGGAGCCCGATTTCTCTCCCGGCCGAAGCCGGAGGCACCCTCGGAGGTCGCTGGTGAACGAGGCCCTGCCCGACGTACCCGAAGTCCGCGTGGTCGGGCTTCCCCAGCTCACGTCGGGCTTCGACCTTGTCGACCGGCTCGATCTGCCCATGCACCTCAAGGTGCACGGGCCGCTCGAGCCCCTGGGCGGTGAGCAGCTCGCGCAGCTCGCCGAACGCATCAATCTCAGGGGCCGCGGCGGCGCGGGGTTCCCCTTCCACAAGAAGCTGCGCTCGGTCGCCGAAACGGCGATCAAGCGCGGCGTGCGGCCGGTCGTCGTCGTCAACGGCAGCGAGGACGAGCCGGCCTGCCGCAAGGACACGGTGCTGATCAACCGTGCCCCGCATCTCATCCTGGACGGCGCGCTGCTGTGCGCCGAGGCCATGGGTGCCCGCACGCTCGTGGTGGGGGTCACCCGGGAGTCCACCCAGCGCTCCATGGAGGCCGCGCTCGCCGAGCGCGGCCTGAACAACGGCCGCCGCTCCGCGCTGCGCGCCCGCGTGCAGCGCAACCCGGTCCGCATGGTCACGGGCGCGGCGGCCTCCCTGATCCGCTCGATCGACGGCGGCCCGGCGATCCCGCCGGGCCGCAAGACCAGCGCCTCGAAGAACGGCGTCGGCGGCGCGCCCACGCTGCTGTCCAACGCCGAGACCTTCGCCCAGCTCGCCATCGCCGCCCGCATCGGCCCGGAGCGCTACGGCAACACCGGTCTGTACGACGAACCGGGCACCGTGATGCTCACGGTGTCGGGGGCGGTGGCCCGCCCGATGGTGATCGAGGCACCGACGGGTGTGCCGCTGCGCTACATCCTCCAGCTCGCCGGGGCTCCCCCGGTGCCGCAGGGTGTGCTGACGGGCGGCTACCACGGCAAGTGGATCGACGCGGCGACCGTCAACGAGGCGATCGTCTCCCGCAACTCCCTGGATGCCGTGGGCGGTGCGCTCGGCGCCGGGGCGATCCTGCCGATCAGTCAGGACACCTGCCCGCTGGGCGAGTCGCTGCGGGTCGCCCAGTGGCTGGCGGAGGAGAGCGCCGGCCAGTGCGGCCCCTGCTACCTGGGGCTGCCGGCCGCCGCGCGCGGCCTCGAGGACATCCTCAACGGCGGCGGTCCCGCCGCCCTGGAGGCGGTCAAGCAGGTCGCCAAGAACGTGAAGCGGCGCGGGGCGTGTTCGCACCCGGACGGCTCCGCGATGTTCCTGGAGTCGACCATCAAGGCGTTCACCGACGACCTCGCCGCGCATGTCCTCGGCAACGGCTGCGGACGCCCCGTGGCGGGCGTCCTGCCGCTCTTCGAGGGGGGCAGGGCCCCTACGGGCATCCCGGGCGGCGGAGGCGAGGAGAACGGGCCCAGCCGCCAGAAGATCTACGTCGACTGGACGCTGTGCCGGGGCCACGGCCTGTGCGCGGACATCCTCCCGGAGGTGTTCCAGCTCGGCGCGGACGGCTTCCCGACGGTGGCTCAGGCGCAGGTGCCGCGTTTCGCGGAGGCGAAGGCGCTGCGGGCGGTGCGCCGCTGTCCGGCGCTGGCCCTGCGCATCGAGGACGAGTCGCCCCAGGCGAAGGCGCCGTCCCGCAATCTGCCGGTGCTGTCGCAGGGGCGCGGCCGGCGCGCCCTGGGCCGCTGAGACGGGTCCCGGGCCGCTGCGGCGGTCCGGGACAACCAGCGAGGTCCGGAACAACCAGCGAGGGTGGACCATCCGTTCGGATGGTCCACCCTCGACTTCTGTGGAGCTAAGGAGAATTGAACTCCTGACCTCCTGCATGCCATGCAGGCGCTCTACCAACTGAGCTATAGCCCCTTGCTTTCACGCGGCGGAGCCGCGTGTCGTCTGCGTCGCCCGGTTTCCCCGGCGGCGACGCCAACTTTACACGGTCGACCCGGGCCAACACCAAATCGGTTTCGCTTCGCTCACCTATGTCCCGAATTTCCCTCACCGAGGGTTACGCGGTCACGAACGAATAGAAGCGCTTGAGCGTGCAGTGCTCCTCCAGGAGCCGGCCGTAGATCGGCTCCCCCTCGAGTTCGCGGTACGTCTCGATGGGGTCGCCTTTTATGATCAGCGCCCGCGCGCATTCCTCGCACCAGTACTGGTAGTCGGGGTTGAGCGGCTCCATGTCCCGGACGATCGGCGTCCCGCTGCCGCACCAGTCGCACTTCCGCCTGTGTGCACCCATCGGTCAGCTCCAGCTGTGGCCGCAGGCCGTGCACACGTAGGAGATCCCGCCGTTGTCGCCGAGCACCTGGGCGACGTGCGCGGAGCCGCAGGAAGGGCAGCTGAGGCGGGTAGAGGTCCGTCGCGTCGACACCGCTCCGAGGAGGTGGTCGACCTCCTCGAGGATGCTCGCAGGCATCACAACTCCCTCCCGTCGGGCCGCGCCCCCTTCCGGCCGTTTGATTCTGCCACGACCGGGCCGACACGGTCAGCGACGCCGTGGTACCGGTCGGGACACGGCTCGACGCCTCGCAGAGGTATACGCCCGCGAGAGCCGTCCTGCTCAACGGCGGACAACAAAAGATCCCGTCTCCCTGGAGGGAGGCGGGATCTTCGTCATGTGGAGCTAAGGAGAATTGAACTCCTGACCTCCTGCATGCCATGCAGGCGCTCTACCAACTGAGCTATAGCCCCTGGTCGCCGCTGATGCGGCTTCCTGGTGTTCCCTCCCGCTCGGCGGGGCGAACAAGAAGAACTCTAGCCTGTGACCTGCCGGAAAGTGAAATCCGGGTCCCGGGGCGTCCCGGGGCCGGATCGAAGCACTCTCAGTCGTCGTCGCCGAGCACCGGTTCCGGCAGGGTGCCGGCGTTGTGCTCGAGCAGCCGCCAGCCGCGGGCGCCCTCGCCGAGGACGGACCAGCAGCAGTTGGTGAGACCGCCCAGGCTCTCCCAGTTGTGCGGGTCGAGTCCGAGCAGCCGGCCGATGGTGGTGCGGATGGTGCCGCCGTGGCTGACCACGACGAGCGTGCCGTCCTCCGGGAGCTTGTCGACGTGCCGCAGCACCACGGGGGCGGCGCGGTCGGCGACCTCGGTCTCCAGTTCGCCCCCGCCCCGGCGGACCGGCTCACCGCGCTTCCACGCGGTGTACTCGTCGCCGTACCTGGCGATGATCTCGTCGTGCGTCAGGCCCTGCCAGACGCCCGCGTAGGTCTCCCGCAGGGCCTCGTCGAGGGTGACGTCCAGGCCGGTGAGCGCGGCGAGCTCGGCGGCGGTGGCCGCGGCCCGCCTCAGGTCGGAGGCGACGATCGCGTCGGGCTTGAGCCCCGCGAGGAGGCGGGCGGACCGGCGGGCCTGGGCGACGCCGGTCTCGGTGAGGTCCACGTCAGTGGAGCCCTGGAAACGGCGCTCCACGTTCCAGGACGTCTGGCCGTGCCGCCACAGGATGACGCGGCGGCCCCGGCGCGCGGACCCGCTCACCTCACCGGTGGCGCTCACCGCCAGTCACCGCCGGGCTGCGCCGCCTCCTCGGCCTCCCGGAGCTTCGCGTGCTCGGCGGCCTTGCCGCGGGTGGCCTTGGCGTCCTCGGGCAGCTCCAGCTCGGGGCAGTCCTTCCACAGCCGCTCCAGGGCGTAGAAGACGCGCTCCTCGCTGTGCTGGACGTGGACGACGATGTCGACGTAGTCGAGCAGCACCCAGCGGGCCTCGCGGTCGCCCTCGCGGCGGACCGGCTTGGCGCCGAGCTCCTTGCTGAGCCGCTCCTCGATCTCGTCGACGATGGACTTGACCTGACGGTCGTTGGGCGCGGAGGCCAGCAGGAAGGCGTCGGTGATGGACAGCACGTCACTGACGTCGTAGGCGACGATGTCGTGCGCGAGCTTGTCGGCGGCCGCCTGGGCGGCGGTGGTGACGAGCTCGAGGGAACGGTCGGTTGCGGTCACTGCGAGGCTTTCGGTCGGTGGACACTTGCTGTCAAGGGTCTCACGGACCGCCGGGCGCACCCTCCGTAATTACGGAGGGTGCGCCCGGAGCGCGCTACGAGCCGGGGTCGTAGTCCTGGCCGAGGACGACCGAGACGCGGGCGTTCGCGGAGACCTCGCCCTTGGTGACGGAGCCGGCGGGCAGCCCCAGGGTCTTGGCGACCTCGGTGGCGTTCTCCTTCTCGGCTGCGTCGGCGTAGACGACCTTCGAGGTGGTCTCGGCGGCGCCGGCGGTGCCGGCGTCCCGGAAGGTGAAGCCGCCGTTGAGGAGCACCACGCGGGCCTTCTCGGTGTTGTCCTTCGTCCCGGTGGCGTTGCGCACGGAGACGCTGACGGCGGCGTCCTTGTCGGGGCTCTTGGCGGTGCCGCCGAGGACGTCCTTGACGACGCTGTCGCTCGCCTCCGCGGTGAGCGTGCCGTCGTCCTGCACGGGCAGCAGCGCGCTCTTGTGGTCGCCGCCCTTGGCGCGGTCGGAGAGCCGGGCGAGGAAGGAGCCGAGGTCCTTGTCGGTGAGCGGCGGCTCGATGATCTGCCCGAGGGTCTGGATGGTGGTCGTGGCGGCGTCCGGGTCGGAGGTCATCTTGCGCAGGACACCGTGCAGGACCTGCCCGAACCGCTCCAGCTGGGCGTTCTGGGCCTCGCCGGAGCCGCGGTGGGTGGCGTAGGCGACGGCCATCTTGCCGCTGAGGGTCTGGTCCTTCCCCTTCTTGACCAGGGGCGCCTCGCCCTTCTTCTCGGCGTCCGGGTCGGGCACGTCGGTGTCGGTGTCGATCTCGATGTTGCCGACGAGGTCGACGAGGGTGAGCAGGAAGGGGGTGTCCAGCCGCCAGGTGCCCTCGATGTCGGTGCCGAGGACGGTGTCGAGGGCGGTCCTGGTGCCCTCGGAGCCGTCGTCCTCGACCGACTTGGCGAGCGTGGTGGTGGTGCCGTCGTCGGCGGTCAGGGTGAGGGAGTTGGGCAGCAGCACGGTGGTGCCCTGCTCGGTGGTGGTGTTGTCGACGAGCAGGGCGGTGGCGGTGCCGCCGTTGGTGGTGTCGTGCAGGTGTACGACGATGACGTCCCGCTTCTGCGCGCCCGCGGCCGTCGTGGTGCCCGTGCCGGAACCGGAGTCGGACAGGCCCGGCAGCTTCCCGGCGTACCAGAGGTAGCCGACGCCACCGGCCGCGACCAGGGCGAACACCACGACGAGGGCGATGATCCGGCTGCGGGCGCGGCGCTTGGCCTCCTCCCGGCGCTCGGTGCGGTTCTCCGTGAACTTCATCCAGTCGATGACGTCCTCGGAGTCGCCGTCGGGCTCCTCGACGAAGGCGAACTGCTCGGTGCGGTACTCCGGTGCGGGCCCGTCGGGGTCCTGCTCGTCGTCGGCCGGGCCGGGCTGCTGCGGGATGTGCGCGGTCTGCTCGGTGACGCGGGGCTGCTGCCCGGTGTGCGCGGACTGCGCGGTCTGCCCGTAGGGGTCGTACGGGGCGCCCTGGCCGCCCTGGCCGCCCTGGCCGCCCTGCTGGGTGCCGTAGGGGTCGTAGGAGTCGTAGGACGGCGCCTGCGGCTGCTGCGGGGCCCCGGTCCCGGTCCCGTAGGGGTCGTACGAGGGCTGCTGGTGTCCGCCCGTCTGGTACGGGTCGTAGCCGTAGCCCTGCTGCTGGTAACCGTCGTACTGCTGGGCCTGCCGGCCCTGCTGGTCCGTGGCCTGGCGGTAGACAGGCCGGCCGTACTCGTCGTAGCCGACGAGCTCGTACGGGGCGCCGCCCCCGTCGGCCCCGTATCCCGCGTCGTATCGGTCGTTCACCGGTGCCCCTCTCGGCTCACTCGCCGCGGTACAGCTCGCGCTTGTCGATGTAGCGCACGACTCCGTCCGGCACCAGGTACCAGACGGGTTCTCCCTTGGCGACTCTCGCACGGCAGTCCGTGGAGGAGATGGCGAGGGCGGGGACCTCGACGAGCGAGACACCGCCCTCGGGCAGGCCCGCGTCGGTCAGGTGGTGGCCGGGCCGGGTCACGCCGATGAAGTGCGCCAGGGAGAACAGTTCCTCGCTGTCGCGCCAGGTGAGGATCTGGGCGAGGGCGTCGGCGCCGGTGATGAAGAACAGGTCGCTGTCCGGGTTGAGCGCGCGCAGGTCGCGCAGGGTGTCCGTGGTGTAGGTGGGGCCGCCGCGGTCGATGTCGATGCGGCTCACCGAGAACTGCGGGTTCTCGGCGGTCGCGATGACCGTCATCAGATAGCGGTCCTCGGCGGCGGACACCGCGCGGTGGCTCTTCTGCCACGGCTGGCCGGTGGGGACGAACACCACCTCGTCGAGGCGGAACTGCGCGGCGACCTCACTGGCCGCCACCAGGTGCCCGTGGTGGATCGGGTCGAAGGTGCCGCCCATCACGCCGAGACGGCGCCTGCCCTGCCGCGCCGGGCCGCTGCCGGGGCCGGTAGGCATGTCCTGCTCTCCCATGCGTGCAGACCCTACCGGCCCGGCCTGAGCACCCCGTCCGTCAGGGCGGCCGGCGGGGGCTCAGCGGTCGCGGTTGAAGCGGGTGGTGATCCACAGCAGGAGCAGCAGGACGAACAGGGCGCCGCCGCCGGTGAGGTAGGGGTTGAGGCTCTCGTGGTTGCCGCTGTGCTCTCCGCCCTCGGCGGCAAGGGTGGCGAACTGGGCAGCGGTGCTGTGGATGCTCATCTTCGGCAGGACCTATCGCGTGTGGGCGGGATAAAGACGTCGGCTCATCGTATGCGGGCGCCTTCGCGTCGATCACGCCGACTCCGCCGTTGCGGGCCCGGTGGCGGGCGGAAGGAACCTTCCCCGCCGCTCAGTCGTCCTTCCGGCTGTAGCCGCGCAACAGGAACCACGCGGTGAGCGCACAGCCCACCACCATCACGATCAGAAGCACCCGGAGCAAGATCCCCGCACCTCCTCGGCCGTCCCGTCCGTCCGTCACTGCCCGTCCACGGTAACTCCGCCTAGGCTGGGCTTCGCCTCGGGGGAGCGAAGGGCCGTACAAGGGTCCGCGAAGGGTCACTCAGACGCACATGGGGGATACATGTCCGACGGCCATCAGCACAACGGGCACGAGAGCGTGCCGAGCAGGCAGCGCAGGCGCTTCCCCGGGATCTCCACGCGGGCGTACGAGCATCCGGCGGACCGTTCCGCGCTGGTGGCGCTGCGCAAGCTGACCGGTTTCGACACGGTCTTCAAGGCGCTGAGCGGCCTGCTGCCCGAGCGCAGTCTGCGGCTGCTGTTCCTGTCCGACTCGGTGCGGGTCTCGGACCGGCAGTTCGCGCATCTCAACGACATGCTGCGGGACGCCTGCTACATCCTGGACCTGGAGAAGGTCCCGCCGATGTACGTCAAGCAGGACCCGAATCCGAACGCGATGTGCATCGGCCTGGACGAGCCGATCATCGTGGTGACCACGGGTCTGGTGGAACTGCTCGACGAGGAGGAGATGCGGGCGGTCGTCGGGCACGAGGTCGGGCACGCGCTGTCCGGGCACTCGGTGTACCGGACGATCCTGCTGTTCCTGACGTCGCTGGCGGTCCGGGTCGCGTGGATCCCGCTCGGCAATGTCGCGATCATGGCGATCGTGACGGCGCTGCGGGAGTGGTTCCGCAAGTCGGAGCTGTCCGCGGACCGCGCGGGGCTGCTGGTCGGGCAGGATCTGCGGGCCTCGATGCGCGGCCTGATGAAGATCGCGGGCGGCAACCACCTGCACGAGATGAACGTGGACGCGTTCCTGGAGCAGGCCGAGGAGTACGAGTCCGGGGGCGACCTGCGCGACTCCGTACTGAAGATCCTCAACGTGCTGCCCCGCTCGCACCCGTTCACCACGGTGCGGGCGGCCGAGCTGAAGAAGTGGGCGGCCACCCGCGACTACCAGCGGATCATGGACGGTCACTACCCGCGCCGCGACGAGGACAAGGACGCCTCGGTACGGGACTCCTGGCGGGAGTCGGCGAGCAGCTACGCGGACGAGGTGCGCAACTCCAAGGACCCGCTGATGAAGCTGGTCAGCGACATCGCGGGCGGCGCCGGAGACCTGGGCGGCCGGGTCCGCCGCGGCTTCGGCGGCTTCACGTCCTCGGAGCCGAGGCCACCGAAGCAGGGACCCCAGGGTCCGGGTACGCCGTCGGACACGGAGGACGACGGGCCGCCGCGCGACGGCGCGTAGGCCCGGCCGCGGGCCGACGGGCCACGGCGGTCGGCGCCCCGCCACTGACGACGCCGATCGCCCCCGCCGCCCCTTCCCGTCCCGAAACCGGGGCTCCGCCCCGGACCCCGCTCCTCAAACGCCGGAGAGGCTGAATGTCAGCCTCTCCGGCGTTTGAGGAGCGGAGGTTCCGGGGGCAGCGCCCCCGGGGGACGGGAACGGGAAGGGGCGGCGGGGGCGAAGAAACTCCCAGGCCCGAGGCAGCCGCACCGCGCTCACAGCTTCGGCTGGGCACCCGGCGCGAGGGTGCCGCACAGGGCCGGGGCGCTGCCTGTGGCGTACGGGTCGGTGCCGGCGGGGGCGGCCTCCTTCGCCGTCTGGCCCGCCAGCAGTGGGCGCAGCCGGGCGGCGGAGTCCTCGGCGCAGGAGAGCGGGCCGGCCTGGACCTGGGCGACGACGAGTTCCGCCTGGTGCAGGCGCAGGTCGTCGCGGTCGAAGCGGAAGTGCAGTTCGCGCCGGACGGTGAACAGGGACGCCTCGGCGTCCGGGCCCGTGCCGGCCGGGCGCAGCGCGTAGACGAACGTGTGGTCCGTGGTGACCTCGAGGGTGGAGGAGTCGGTCTCGGTGGCCTGCATGGTGCCCTGGACCCGGATCTCGCGGTCGGCCAGCCGCACGCGGGCGGGGTCGAAGCGGACCAGCCAGCCGGTGGGCGCGTGCCGTCCGTCGGCGGTGGGCCGGTCGAAGCTCTGGTCGAACTGGTCGAGCTGCCCGGAGTCGAGCAGCGCCCGCACGGGCCGGGTCTCGCCGCCGGTGAGCACGCCCGGGTCGAGGGCGGACCGCACGAGGTAGTCCTTGGCGGTGAGCAGCGCGGTCACCACCTGGCCGTCGGAGAAGTGCGCGGTGCGCCGGGACGCCGGGAGCGGCACCCCCTCGGCGCCGGGCCGGAACTGCGCCGCCGGACTGTGCGCGTACAGCCGTTCGACGTCGGCGGTGCCGGGGACCTCGCCCTGCGGGGCGAGCGGGACGACGGTCATCCGCAGCGGCTCGGCGGGGTCGTCGGCGGCGGGGTTGCGGTAGGGGTGGCGCAGTCCCATGTAGACGGCGGTGCCGAAGGCCACGGCGATCAGCAGGACCAGGACCAGCGCCTGCCGGGACAGGCCGCCGCGGCTCCGCGGCGGGCGGCGGCGCACGGCGGGCGCGTGGTCGGTGATGCGCTGCTCGGCGGAGTACTCCTGGAGCCGGGCAGCGCGGACGAAGGACTCGTCGAAGACGACGGACCTGTACTCGTCCTCGCCACCTCCGGGGGCTCCCTCGGGCGTCCCCTCGGGTGGGTCCGAAGGCCCTCCCATATCTTCAGGGTAGGTCCGGGAAGGTCCCGGTAAACGCCCGGCCGGGGCGCAAGTTCTGACAGGTTCTCATCAGGCCGGCTGCCGGTCTCAGGGGCCGCCGCGCGGGATCACCGGGACGGTCGGCTGGGAGTAGTCGGCCGACGCGGAGGGCGCCGCGGAGTGCGCCGCCGCGCCGCCCTGCTCCACGCCGGTGGTGGTGGGCGACGGAGCCGGGTCCTGGCGGCCCCCGGAGGCGCCCCGGTAGACGGCCGAGAAGGCGAGCGCGACCATGCCGATGCCCATCACCAGGGCGAGCATCCAGGCGACGGGACGGTGCCAGCGCACCTGCCTGCCGTACGGGCCCGGGGAGCCGTAGTCGTCCTCCAGGACGTCCTCGTCGTCGTCCGGGTCGTCGTAGCCGGAATCGCCCCGGTAGCCGCCGTACCCGTCGTCGTACCGATCACCGCGCGTGCGGGCCCGGTGGGCCTCGGCCTCGGAGGCCTCGGCTCTGGCCTGCGCGGCGGCCAGGAGGCGTTCGACGGCGGTCGGCTCGTGGACCTCGGCCGCCCGCACGAAGGCCTCGTCGAAGACCACGGAGGCGAACTCTTCGTCCGACACCCCGCGGTCGTGGTCGTCGTCGGGCTCCCAGCCGTCAGGGAACGGCGTGCCCCCCACGTCCTCCGGCACAGAACCAGAGTAGACCTGGGGGGTCATTTTGGGCAGACGGTATGGAAATTCATCCGTCTGCTGAGACGGTCCCGCCGCCTCTCGCCCTCCGTTCGCGGGTCAGCGCCGTACGTGACCGTCGCCGGTGACGATGTACTTCGTGCTGGTCAGCTCGGGCAGGCCCATCGGCCCCCGGGCGTGCAGCTTCTGCGTCGAGATGCCGATCTCCGCGCCGAAGCCGAACTGGCCGCCGTCGGTGAACCGGGTGGAGGCGTTCACCGCGACCGTGGTGGAGTCCACCAACTGGGTGAAGCGGCGGGCGGCCTGCTGCGAGGTGGTGACGATGGCCTCGGTGTGGCCGGAGGTCCACAGCCGGATGTGCTCGACGGCCCGGTCGAGGGAGTCGACGACGGCGGCGGCGATGTCGTGGGAGAGGTACTCGGTCTCCCAGTCCTCCGTGGTGGCCTCCACGACGGTGGCGCGGGAGTCCTTGGCGTACGCCATCACGCGTTCGTCGGCGTGCACGGTCACCCCGGCGTCGGCGAGGGCGTCCAGGGCGCACGGCAGGAACTCGGCGGCGATGTCCTGGTGGACCAGGAGGGTCTCGGCGGCGTTGCAGACGCCGACCCGCTGGGCCTTGGAGTTGACCAGGATGTCGACGGCCGTGTCGAGGTCGGCCGCCGCGTCGACGTAGACGTGGCAGTTGCCGGTGCCGGTCTCGATGACCGGGACGACCGACTCCTGGACGACCGTGTTGATCAGGGAGGCGCCGCCGCGCGGGATGAGCACGTCGACCAGGCCGCGGGCGCGCATCAGCTCGCGCACGCTGTCCCGGCTCTCGCCGGGCACGAGCTGGACGGCGTCGGCGGGCAGCCCGGCCCCGTGCACGGCGTCGCGCAGGACGCGCACGAGTGCGGTGTTCGACCGGTACGCGGAGGACGAGCCGCGCAGCAGGACCGCGTTGCCGGACTTCAGGCAGAGGGCGGCGGCGTCGACCGTGACGTTCGGCCGGCCCTCGTAGATGATGCCGACGACGCCGAGCGGCACCCGGACCTGGCGCAGGTCGATGCCGTTGGGCAGGGTGGAGCCGCGGACGACCTCGCCGACCGGGTCGGGCAGCGCGGCCACGTCCCGCACGTCGGCGGCGATCGCGCGCACCCGCTCGGGGGTGAGGGTGAGCCGGTCGATCATGCCCTCGCTGACGCCGGCCTCGCGGGCCCTGGCCACGTCCTGGGCGTTGGCCTCGACGATTTCACTCGTACGGACTTCCAGCGCGTCGGCGATGGCGAGCAGCGCGTCGTCCTTGGTGGCCCGCGGCAGCGGCGCGAGGGTGGCGGCGGCCCCCTTGGCCCGGTAGGCGGCCTGGCTGACCGGGGACATCGAGTCGTACGGCGAGAGCGTGGTCATGGGGGAAGGGTAGTGCGGGCGGCGGGCGCGATCGGCGGTCATCCCGAACCATGAGACACAGGTTCAAAACGGGTGGACGCCGGCAGGGGTCGCCAGGGCCGGCCCGTGGCCCGCCGCGACGCGCTGGTGGTAGGTGGCCCGGTCGATGACCTCCAGGCCGACGATCTCCCAGGGCGGCAGGCCGGCGGTCCGGCGGTGTTCGCCCCACAGGCGCAGCGCCACGGCGGCCGCGTCGTGCAGGTCGCGGGCCTCCTCCCAGTAGCGGATCTCCGCGTGGTCGTCGGCGTAGCGGCTGGTCAGCAGGAAGGGGTGGTCGTGGGCGAGCTGTTCCAGCGCCCGCCGGACCTCCGTGACCGGGGCCGGCCGGCCGGAGACGCTGAGGGTGACGTGCCACAGGCGCGGCAGGTCCCGGGGGTCGCCGCCCTGGAACCGGTCACCGGCCGCGACGCTGCTCAGGGCGCGCTCGTCGCCGGCCGCACGGGAGCCGGCACCGCGAGACGATGTCGTCCCCGGGCGCACTCGTCTCACGACGGCCTCCTTCACGCGCGGACCCACCCGGTGGTCGGGCGGATGTGTCCTCGCAACAAAGTTGAGCAGGCCGCCGGGGCTCGCGGGGCACTTTTGCGGAACGTCCACCACCGAGGGCGGACGTTTCGGCGCATTACGGATGCAGGACCACCAGATCGTCCCTGTGTACGACCTCACGTTCGTACTCCGGCCCGAGATCCCGGGCGAGTTCGTGGGTCGAGCGGCCGATCAGCAGGGGGATCTCCTTGGCGTCGAAGTTGACCAGCCCCCGGGCCACCGCCCGCCCCTCGCCGTCCCGCAGCTCCACCGGGTCGCCCGCGCTGAACTCGCCCTCGACGCCCGCGATCCCGGCCGGCAGCAGCGACTTGCGGCCCTGGACGACGGCGCGGACCGCGCCGTCGTCCAGGGTGAGCGAGCCCTGCGGGGTGGAGGCGTGCTGGAGCCACAGCAGCCGGTCGGCGGAGCGACGCCCTGTGGGGTGGAAGTAGGTGCCGGTGTCACCGCCGGTGAGGGCGTCGGCGGCGTGCACCGCGTTGGTCAGCACCACCTGGATGCCGGCGGCGGCGGCGATCGAGGCGGCCTCGATCTTGGTGACCATGCCGCCGGTGCCGACGCCCGCCTTGCCGGCGCTGCCGATCTCGACGTGGGCGAGGTCCTCGGGACCCCTGACCTCGGCGACGCGGGAGGTGCCGGGGCGGCTGGGGTCGCCGTCGTAGACGCCGTCCACGTCGGAGAGCAGGACCAGCAGGTCGGCGTGGACCAGGTGGGCGACGAGGGCGGCGAGCCGGTCGTTGTCGCCGAAGCGGATCTCGTCGGTGGCGACGGTGTCGTTCTCGTTGACGATCGGGAACGCGCCCATCGCCAGCAGCTTGTCGAGGGTGCGGGAGGCGTTGCGGTGGTGGGCGCGGCGGCTCATGTCGTCGCTGGTCAGCAGCACCTGGCCGACCCGGACGCCGTAGCGCGCGAAGGAGGCGGTGTAGCGGGCGACCAGCAGCCCCTGGCCGACGCTGGCGGCGGCCTGCTGCCGGGCCAGGTCCCGGGGGCGGCGGCGCAGGCCCAGCGGGGCGAGCCCGGCGGCGATGGCGCCGGAGGAGACGAGGACGACCTCCCGTTCCCCGCCGCTTCGCACCTTCGCCAGCACGTCGACGAGCGCGTCCACGCGGTCCGCGTCCAGACCGCCCGCAGCGGTGGTCAGCGACGAGGAGCCGACCTTGACGACGATCCTGCGTGCCTCGCCCACGGCCTGCCTTGCCCCTGCCACCTTGCCGCCCGTCCCTCACATCGTCCGATCGCCCGTCAGGCAATCTACGCGAAGCGGATCGCTCGGCGCTCGGTCGTTCCAGCCTCCGGACACGCGCATCGTGACCGTTCACTCACGCACCGCGCCGAGTGAAAAGGTTGCGCCGGGCACCCATAGAAATCAAACGTTCCGCAAACGTATTTTGAATGGTGTGTCACACAACGTTCGCCGCAAGAAACGCATCCTCCTCAGATCGGGGAAGAGCCCCTACGACGTCCTGTCCGTGGAGGAGGCCCTCCACCGTGACGTCATCGCCACCAACTCCGGCAACCTGATCTTCAGCGATGCCGCGCACAAGATCCTCGAGACGCCCCACACCGAGGTGGTCTCGAACGAGATGCGGACCGAGGTGGCCGCGGCGGCGCGTATCAACGAGGAGTACGACGCCTTCGTCGTCCCGCTCGCCAACGCCTTCCGCCCGTCCTTCGAGCCGGGCCTGAAGCGGCTCACGCGGCTGATCGGCCGGCTGAAGATCCCCGTGGTCGTCCTCGGGGTCGGCGCGCAGACCGGGCTGAGCTACAACCCGGACCGGCTGAAGCCGATGGAGCCGTCCGTGCGCGCCTTCGTCTCCGCGGTGCTCGACCACAGCGCCTCGATCGGCGTGCGGGGCGAGTTCACCGAGAAGTACCTCAAGGACATGGGCTTCCGCGACGTCGAGGTGATCGGCTGCCCGTCGCTGTTCATGTACGGCAAGGAACTCGTCGTGCAGAAGCGGACGCAGGCGCTGACCGCCGACTCGCGCATAGCGATCAACGGCTCGCACAGCGCCGTGCGCAGGCTCGGCATGGGCCGGATCATCTCGCGCACCCACTCCCGCTACCCGAACCTGCGGTTCATAGGCCAGAACCTCAGCGACGCCAAGCAGTTGCACTGGCGGGACCTGTCCGACCCGAACGGGAAGGTCACGGCGATGCCGACGCATCCCGACCACCCGATGTACCGGGAGGACAAGGCCCGCGTCTACGTCGACCCGGTCACCTGGATCGACGACCTGCGGGACTTCGACTACTCCTTCGGCTCCCGCATCCACGGCAACATCGCCGCGCTGCTGGCCGGTACGCCCGCGACCGTGCTGTGCGCGGACTCGCGGACGCTGGAGCTGTGCCGCTACTTCGAGATCCCGCACCGCCGGATCGACAAGCTGCCCGAGGACGTCGACCCGGCGCGGCTGTACGAGGAGACGGACCTCAGCGCGCTGACGGGCAACCACCACGAGCGGTTCGAGCGGTTCACGGCGTTCCTGGACCGCAACGGCCTGGAGAACACCTTCTCGCACGGCGACGGTGGCGCGGCCTTCGAGAAGAAGCTGCGCTCGCTGGACTTCCCGGCGGGCGTGCGCCCCTGGATCGACACCGACCTCGCCTCCCTCGCCTCCCGCATGGGCTGGCTGAACAACCGGGTGGGCGAACTGACCGAGGAGAACACCCGGTTGCGGCGGGACCTGGACCGGGCGAAGTCCGGTGCGCGCGGGTACGCGGCCGGTCCTGCGACCACGTCGGTGTACCGCCGGGCCCGCCGCGTGGTGGGTGCCCCCCTGCGCCGGGCGCTGCAGGGAGGCCGGAACTAGGGTTCCGGGGGCCATAGCACCCCTGGTCACTCCATACGACGAGGACACCCGCGTGTCGTCCGGAGGTGGGCGCGCGTTAACCCGGGCGCCCGTTCTGCGTCGACCCTGGAGTGACCGCAGTGCCCGAACCCTCGTCCCCCCGGCGGCGGACCGCCGCCCAGTTGCTCGTCCTCGCCGCCGTGACGGCCGCCTTCGCCGCGCAGGCCGTCGCCGCGCTGCGCCCCCATGTGCCGCTGCTGCTCGTCTCGACCGCCGTGTCCCTGGCGGTCGAGTGCGTGCTGTACCGGTGGCAGCCCGGCATGGTGTCGCTGTTCGCCAAGTCGCACGCGGACATCACCGTCCGCCACGTGCTGCGCGATCTGCTGCTGGTGGTGGGCCTGCTGCGGCTCGGCGAGCAGCACCGGGAGACGCAGTACGCCCCGCTGGTCGCCGGGCTGCTCGCCTTCTACGCGCTGCACTGCACGGTCCAGGCGGTGTCCGTGCTGGTCCGCCGCACCCGCACGCTGCCGGTGCTGACCCGCAACATCGACGCCTCGGCGCTGCGCCTGTCCCCCGCCCCGGCCTCGCTGCTGCGCCGCCCCGGTCACCGGCTGCTGGTGTTCGGCCTGCCGGCCACGGCCGGGCTGACGGCGACGGCGGTCACCGACGACGCCCGGTACGCGGCGGCCGGTGTCGCGCTGGCGCTGCTGCTCACGGCCGTGGGCCTGTGCGCGCTGCTGCTGCGGCTGCTGCCGGGGCGGCGGCCGGCGGGCGAGCAGGAGGTGCTCGACTGGTTCGACGCGTGGCTGGCCGAGTACCGGCCGACGGTCGGCCTGTACTTCTCCGGCGGCCCGTCCTCCGCCTACCAGGCCAACATGTGGCTGGAGCCGCTGGCCGGGCTCGGCGGGCGGCCGGTGATCGTGCTGCGGGAGCGTTTCATGGTGCAGAGGATCGCGGCGACCGACATCCCGGTCGTGTGCCTGCCGAAGGTGTCCACGCTGATGCGGCTTGAGCAGTCCACGCTCCAGGTGCTCATCCACCCGTCGAACTCCGGGAAGACCTCGCAGGTGCTGCGGATCCCCACGATTCTGCACACCTTCGTCAACCACGGGGAGAGCGACAAGCTGTCGTCCTGCAACCCGTACGCGAAGGCGTACGACGAGGTGTGGGTGGCCGGTCCGGCGGCGCGCGAACGGTACGCGCTGGCCGAGGTGGGGGTCGAGGACAAGGACGTGGTGGAGATCGGCCGCCCGCAGCTGGACGCCGTACGCCCGTACGCGGGTCCGCCCACGGGTGCGTACACGACCGTGCTGTACGCGCCGACCTGGGAGGGCTGGGACGGCAACCCGGGCAACACGTCGGTGGTCGCGGCCGGTGAGAACCTGGTGCGGGCGCTGCTCGCCGACCCGGGGGTGCGGCTGCTGTACAAGCCGCATCCGCTGACCGGCTCGGTGGATCCGCGGGCGGGCGCCGCCGACCGGCGCGTGCGGGAGCTGATCCGGGCGGCGAACCGGGAGCGGTCCGGGGCGCGTCCCGCGCCGTCGGAAGAACTGGCCCGGCGCACCGCGGAGCTGGACCGGCTCACCACGGCGGTGTTCCGGGCGGGCGCCGATCAGGTCGAGCGGATGCTGGCGCAGTCCGCGCCGGAGCCGGGCCGGGCGCAGGCGGTGGCGCGGGCGACGGCGGCCTGGGAGGAGGCGTACTGGGCGTCGCTGCCGGAGTGGGAGCACCAGGTCGTCACGGACGCCCGGCCCGAGCTGTACTCCTGCTTCGACGTCGCCGACCTGCTGATCAGTGATGTGTCGAGCGTGATCAGCGACTTCCTGGCGAGCGAGAAGCCGTACGCGGTGGCGAACACCAGCGGGCTGCCCGAGGAGGCGTTCCGTGCGGCGTTCCCGACGGTGGCGGCGGCGACGGTGCTGACGCCGGACGCGGCGGGGGTGCCGGCGCTGCTGGAGGCGGTCCGTGATCCGGGCAAGGACGGGTTCGTGGGCGCCCGTGCGGAACTGAAGCGGCGGCTGTTGGGGCCGGCCGTGCCGACGTCCCAGCAGCGGTTCGCGGCGGCGGTGGAGGCTCTGTGCGCGGCGGCGCGGGAGCACAGGGCGCGGGCGGCTCGCCGCCTCACCGCGGAGGTTCCCGGCCAGCGTCGCGGCACGCTCATCCCGTAGGGGTTTGCCGCCCCCGCCGCCCCTTCCCGTCCCATCCCGGGGGCGCTGCCTCCGGACCCCCGCTCCTCAAACGCCGGAGAGGCTGATTTTCAGCCTCTCCGGCGTTTGAGGAGCGGGGTCTGGGGCGGAGCCCCAGGTCGGGACGGGAAGGGGCGGCGGGGGCGAATGAAGATTCAGGCCGCCGCCGGGGTCAGCAGGCGGCGGGCCTTGCGGGCGGCTCGGCGCAGTACGGAGCCCGTGCCGCCCGCGCGGTGGCCGGGGACCGCGCGGGCCTCGCGCGGGGTGGCCAGGTACACGGAGTCGGGGATGCCGGCCGCGCGGTCGCGGAAGTGCGGGTAGGCGAGGTAGACGCGGCGGCCCCGGCGCTCCAGCAGGGCCTGCGGCTGCTGCTTCTCCCGGACGAACCGGAGGACGTCCGTGAGGAGTTCCAGCCGCTGCCCGGCCACCAGGTGCAGCCGCAGCCGCTCCTCGACCTTGAGCAGCCGGGCGACGCCCTCGGTCCAGTGGACGTCCATCAGCGGCCGCGCCAGCTCCAGTTTGCGCCGCCGGACGTCGTCGGTGTCCTTGAGGAACCGGGGGCCGAACTGGGGCAGCAGGGTGACGGTGAAGGGCCGCACCATGAGCAGGTCGCGGCGGGGACCCTCGGGGACGAGGCCGGCGATCAGGTTCATCAGGGCGCGGGCGGAGTCGAACCGCAGGGTGTAGCCGCCGCTCCTGGTGACGTGCTTGCCGTCGTCGCGGCCCACCAGGTAGTAGCAGGTGTAGTCGGCGATCACGGAGACGCCGTCGGCCCGCAGATAGGCCTCCATGGTGAACAGCGCGTCCTCGCCGGTGAACAGGGACTCGTCGAACCGCATGCCGTGCCGGTCGAGTAACGCGCGACGGAACAGCTTCTGCGCGCTGAGCGTGAACTTGATGTTGGACGAGTAGACGTCCGTACGCTCCAGTGTCTTGCCCCACATGGACTTCGGCGCGCCCCGGTCGACGCCCTCGATCCGGCCCAGTACGACATCGGTGCCGGCCCGGTCGGCCATGGAGACCATCCGCTCCAGGGCCTCGGGGCCCAGCCGGTCGTCGGCGTCCAGGAAGAAGACGTAGCGCCCGGTGGCCTTGCCCAGGCCCACGTTGCGCGGGCCGCTGGGGCCGCCCGAGTTCTCCTGCCTCAGCACGGTGACGTGCATGGGCGCGCGGGCCGCGAACTCCTCCAGGCACTCCCCCGTGCCGTCGGTCGAGCCGTCGTCGACCGCGATGACCTCGATGCGCTCCGGGTCGATGGTCTGTGCCTCCACTGAGGCGAGGCACTCGACCAGGTACGGCATCGCTTCGTACGCCCCGATGACCACGGTGACATCAGGCTGCGCCATGGTCACATTTCCCCCTGTTCACTTGGATAGCCCCCTGTATCGCCTCATTCGCTACTTGTCAGACGGGTGTTCGAGGCGAGGGGTTGCCCCGGACACCTGTTTTAGTGGTCCACGTCACAGGATCGCCGTCGCCCCCTCGGGTATGCGAAAGGGCTCGGCCCCCGAGGATCAACTCCTCGGGGGCCGAGCCCTGTTGAGCCCGCCGGGCCGGTCAGACGGCGTCGACGCCGTCCGCCTCACCGGCCGCCGACGCCCGCGGTACGGGCACCGCGTCCGCCAGCTCCACGTCGGGGCCGCCGGTGGTGATCCGGGACTCCTGGCCGAGGTTGCGCGTCTCGGCCTTCAGCGCGAGCTGTCCGACCGCGGTGTTGAACTGGTCGATGGACTTCGGCTCGTCCGGGCCGAGCAGATAGCGCTTGAGCTCCGCCCGGTCCCCGGCCAGCGGGTCGGCGGCCGGGTCGCGGACCGCGTCGAGCAGCCCGCCGAGCTCCTTCGCACTGTTGGACAGGATCACCGCGGCGCGCACCGCCGTGTTCTGCCGCTTGAACTCCTCCACACCCAGCTCGGCGGAGTCCGTGACGGCGTACGGCTTGCCGCTGGCGATGAAGTCGGAGACCACGCTGGAGATGTCGGAGACCATCGCGTCGGAGACGTTGAAGCAGTCGTACAGGCGCGGCTCGGCACCCGTGATGACGCGGTGCTCCCAGTCGGGGAAGGAGCGCCAGTACGCGGTGTTCCACTCGGCGCGCAGCCGGGCGGTCTCCTCGTGCCGGGCCACGTCGACCACCCCGTCGCGGGAGACCTCGGCCTCGTCGCCCTTCTCGGTGCCGCCGGTCAGCTCGGCCAGCCGGGCCTCGATGCGCGCCAGCTCGGCCTTGGCCTCGCTCTGGGCGGCCGTGTCGGCGGTGAAGCGCGGATCGGCGGCGCGCGCGGCGGCGGCCTTCTCGATCAGCGCGGTGATCCGCTGGTGGGCGGCCTTCGCCTTCGCGCTGCGGGTGCCGGTGAAGGGGTGCGGCTTGTACAGGACCCGCACCGCCGGGTCGGCCTTGACCAGCTTCTTCACGATGTTCTCGCCGGCCAGCAGGATCGAGGTGTTGCCGGGGTTGTCGTCCCAGCCCTCCCAGGTGGGGGCGTACAGGACCGTGGGCATGCGGTCGCCGGGGACGCCCTGCCAGGTCTGGATCGGGGCCAGCTGCGGGCGGCCGACCTCGACGATGTCGTCGTCGCGGACACCGACGTCGGCGATGGCGTAGCGGTCGCGGCCCGCGCGGCCGGCCGTCCACACCTCGTCGTAGACCTTGCTGAACGGGTTGACGCTGGCGAGCTTGTCGCTGTCGCCGTGGCCGATGAAGACGTGCTTCATGGTGGGCACGCGCAGCATGTGGATGTTCTTGCCGACGTTCGCCGCGTACAGCGCGACCCGCACCGTGGACAGGTCCATGTTCATCAGGTGCACCCCTCCGGGCACGCAGACGACGGGGACCGTGGTGGGCGCCAGGTTCTGCAGGATGACCCGCTCGCGCAGCAGGACCAGCGGACGGGTGTCCAGCTGCTCCATGGTCTCCAGCCACATGTTGACCTGGTAGGCGGAGTCCTTGGAGCCGGAGAAGTACAGCACGGTCTCCGGGCGGTACTCGCGCAGCCAGCCGTCGACCGCGTCCAGCACCTTCTCCGGGCTCGGCGGGGTCTTCCGGCCGCGCACGTAGGGCAGCAGGGCGAGGACGTACAGGACGCCCGCGGCGACCGTGACGCCGATGCCGGTGTAGCCGACGGCGGCCGACTCCAGGGAGGCGCCGACCAGTATGCCGACGACCGCCGCGAGGTCGAGGTGGAGCATCTTCTCCGCGGCGCGGTTCAGCAGCGCCTGCGGCGGCGCGTCCGGGATGCGGATGCGGGAGGCAAGGTCGACGTTGCGGGTGGCGACCGGCATCCGGCGGCGGTTGCGGATCAGCGTGGTGAGCGCGCCGTGCGGGGCCTGAAGACCGTAGAAGGCGATGAAGCAGGCGATCGCCCCGTAGTAGATCAGGTTGTCCGCGAGGGACAGGCGGGCCAGCAGCAGGATCAGCAGCAGCTGTCGGATCAGGAAGCGGATCGACAGGCCGGCCCGCACCTTGCTGAGGCGGCTGACCAGGTAGCTGCCCTTGCGGTGCAGATAGTGGTCCGCCAGGTACGTCACTGCGGCCGCCGCCGCGAAGGCGGGGATGCTCGGGACGAGCGCGGCCAGCATGAGGCAGGGGAAGCCCAGCAACATGAGGACCGCCGCGGCCAGCTCGGCCGCGCTGCCCACCCGGGCGACGCGAATAGCG
This sequence comes from Streptomyces sp. CB02400, assembly GCF_001905725.1. GTDB lineage: Bacteria > Actinomycetota > Actinomycetes > Streptomycetales > Streptomycetaceae > Streptomyces > Streptomyces atrovirens. Next base: position 505,428 of record NZ_LIWB01000002.1, on the reverse strand, counting down.
GTGGATATCACGGATAACCTGCTCTTGGAGGGGGGAGTGCCGGTTTTGTGCCTGTGCGCAATTCGGGAGGTACGGATTCAGGCCCCCGCGAACTCCCGTCGACTGACTACGTGAACAGGAGGCCGTGGAGGCCTGAATTACGGAAGACTATTTAGCGGCAATTATTACATGCCGTCCTGACGGTCCAACACCGAGGCCAGCGCCTGCTCGAACCCGGTGGCCCGCGCCGCGCCCGCCGTCGGGTCCTGCTGCCGTACGTCGATGACATGGCCGGTGAGCTCGGACAACAGCACGTCCAGCGAGGTCCGGGCGACCGCCTCGGAGGAGAGCAGGCTGCCCGCCGGCTCCTGCCCGAAAGCCTTGGTGCGCATCGGCGTGGCGGTGCGCTCCGGGTTGATGCAGTTCACCCGGACGCCGTCACCGGCCCACTCGTCGGACAGGGCCTGGGTGAGGTTCACCATCGCGGCCTTGGTCGAGGAGTACAGGCTGTACTCGGCGCGCCCGCGGGTGTAGCTGCTGGAGGTGTACAGCAGCAGCTGTCCCTTGGTCTCGGACAGGTACTTGTACGAGGAGCGCGCGATCTGCACCGGGGCCAGGTAGTTGACCTTCAGCGCCTCCTCGATGGTGGCGTTGTCGGTCTCGGCGAGCTTGCCGATGCGCAGCACGCCCGCGGTGTTGACGACGTAGTCGATGCGGCCGGTCTCGCCGTACGCCTTGGACAGCGCGTCGTCGACCTCCTCCGGGTTCTCCACGTGGGTGCCGGTGGTGGAGCGGCCCAGCGCGTAGACGGTGGCGCCGTAGGACTCGGCCAGCTCGGCGATGTCCTTGCCGATGCCGTACGAACCGCCGAAGACCACCATGGTCCTGCCGGTGAGCAGCTCGCGGTAGGCCTCCTCGGAGACCTGCTCGGGCGTGGCGGTGGAGGCGAGCTGGAAGAGCTTGTCGGCGATGAAGACGTCGACGGGCTGGGTGACCTTCATGTTGTACTCGTCGCCCGCCACGACGTGGATCGGCACGTCCGGCAGGTACTTGAGCACGACCGAGCAGTCGTCCGTGGCCTGGAAGTTGGGGTCGCCGGCGGCGACCTCGTAGGCACGGCGGATGGTGGACAGCTTGAAGGCCTGCGGGGTCTGGCCGCGGCGCAGCCGGGAGCGGTCCGGGATCTCCGTGATGAACTCGCCGTCCTCGCCGTGCGTGCGCGTGACGATGATGGTGTCGGCGGACGGGATGGCCACGTCGACGGCCTGGTAGCGCTCCAGCGCGCTCACGCAGTCGTCGATGACGCGCTGCGACAGCAGGGGGCGCACGGCGTCGTGGAAGAGGACGTTGCGGTCCTCGCCCTCGGCCAGGCCCTCGCCGAGCGCGGCGATGGCCCGCTCCGTGGTCTCGTTCCGCGTCGAGCCGCCCTCGATGACCTTGGTGACCTTCGTGAACCCGGCCTTGGCGACGATCTTCTCGATGTCGGGCACGTATCCCGGCGCCATCAGCACGATGACGTCGTCGATGGAGTCGGCCTTCTCGAAGGTGGTCAGGGTGTGCTCGATGACTGCCTTGCCGGCGATCTTCAGCAGCTGCTTGGGGATCGAGAGACCCACCCGCTGACCGGTACCGCCGGCCAGGATCACTGCGGTGGTACGGGGCTTGGCTATGTGCTGGGACACAGGTGACCTACCTTGGGGCGACAGGGAACTTCGAAATGGTCCCACTTGGGGTTACCGCAGTGCAAGGTGAGCGACCTCTGCCGCATATGTGCGCGCCACCTGTCATTCACCTAGGACTCCTGGCACCCGGTGGGGGTTCCAGGGACGCACGGTGAATTCTTGTGAGTAACTCCACAGGAGTTATGTCATTGCTGTGCGTGACAGGCGTGACACCACCCGGTCGGCTCAGCGCAGGCGCAGCCGTTTCAGGCAGCGGTGGCCGAGGACCTTCACGAGTTCCTTCGACGATGTCCGGTGAACAGTACGCCCTTTGTCGGTGCCGTTCGTCGCGGCGACCGTGGTGAGCATCCCGAACAGGGCCTGCGCGGCCACCTCGGGAGCGAGCCGCGGCTCACCCGCCTGCCCTCCGGACGCCGGTACGCGGGACAGCGACTCCGGGTCGCCGAGGATCCGTACGCCCAGGGAGCCGATCCGCGCGGCCGCCTCGGCGCCGATCCCGGCGGCGGCCTCCAGGGCCCATTGCGGGGTACGGATCTTCACGTCCTGCGGGGTGGGACTGCACGCGTTCTTCATATGTGCGATCGCACCGTGCCGCACCAGCCTCGAATACAGCTCTTCCGGAAGCTCATTGCCGCGGAATTCCTTATTGAGGTTCCGCAGCATTTCGGTCTCGGCGAGGGTGAGGGAACGGTTCGCGGTCTCCGGGACCGGTCGCAGCAGTCCCCCGGGCAGTCCGAGGAGCGCCTCGAAGGTGCGCATCAGCGCGTCCCGGTCGCGGTCGTCGACCACGACGACGGTCACCCGGTCGGGACCGGTCGCCCCGGCCCACCGCTCGACCAGCCGGTCGTGCCGGTGCCGGCGCCAGAAGCTGGGGGTGGGCCTGTCGTACGGGGCCCGGCGGAGCATGTGCTCCAGCCACGGCTCGTAGCCCAGCCGCAGCCCGTTCTGCACGTACTGCTGCCACTGCGAGGGCATGATCCGCGCCAGGGGCCGCAGGGTGACCAGGACGTGCACGCGGTCGCCGCCGAGCTGCTCGACGATCCGGGCGATCGTCGCGTCGTCCTCGGCGTCGGCGAAGAACTCGCTGCTGATCACGGAGGTGCGCCGCCCGGTGGCCGCCACCTGGTCCAGCAGCCGCCGCCAGTGCTTCTCGGTGGGGACGGTGTCCCCCATCATCGCGGGCCGGGCGCAGGCGGCGAGGACGGCCTCGATCGGGTGCCGGCTGTGCGCCGGGAAGTCGACGCCGTGCCGCGCCATCTCCTCCTTCGCGGCGAACAGCGCGCCCTGGACGGCGGTGGTGCCGGTCTTGTGCGGCCCGATGTGCAGCAGCCGGGTACCGGCGGGGAGGGCGGGGGTGCGGAGCTCTTCTCTCGTACGGTCGGTGTCCATGCCGAGGCACGGTAGGACGCCTCACTGAGGATCCGGTGAGAGAAACCTGGGACCCTCCTGAGTCGGTATGCAACCGCGGGCAATCGTGCCGCCCCCGCCCCCCGCCCACCGCGGGCAGTCGTGCCGCTGGGGCGGCACGGGTGGGCGCGGACGGCACCCCGCAAGCGCCGGGCAGCGCGACCCACCCCCGCCCCGCACCAGCACAGGGCACCCCGCAAACGCGCCGGGCCGCGCGACCCGCCCCCGCCCGGCTCAGACCAGGCGCACGCCCGGCCGACCGGCCTCGACCCGCAGCCTGGCCAGCGTGCTGGGCGTGGCCCGAGGCTTCACCACGGTGTCCACCACCCGCACCCGCGCGTCGATACCGTCACGCCGGATGTCGAACAGGTGGTACCCCCGGTGGGCGTCGAGCAGCTTCCAGTGCGGATTGTCCGCACGCCGCGGATCCCACTGCGCACGGAACGCGGCATGATCCTGGTCACCGTTGCTGGAGATGGACGTACCGACGAACTCCGCGCCCACGACCGCCGACCCCGGATCGGCGAAGTCCGCCTTGAGATCGCTGATCATCGTCAGATGACGGTCACCGGTGAGGACGACGGGGTTGCTCACCCGCCGGAACTCCCGCAGCAGCGCGTTGCGTTCGGCCTGGTAACCGTCCCAGGCGTCGTAGTACCAGAGCTTGCCCTCCCCGATCCGGAGATCGGTCTCGGCCATCATGATCTGGGAGGCGATCAGGTTCCAGCGGGCGGGCGAGTGCCGCAGCCCGTCGACCAGCCAGCGCTTCTGCGCGGCCCCGAGCATGGTCAGCGACGGGTCCTGGGCGCCTTCCTGGCTGGTGGCCTGGTCGCTGCGGTACTGGCGGGTGTCCAGCACGTTGAGCCGGGCCAGCCGGCCGAACTCCAGCCGGCGGTACATCCGGATGTGCGGGCCGTCGGGTACGGCGGTGGCGCGGACCGGCATGTGCTCGTAGTACGCCTGGTAGGCGGCCGTCAGCCGGGCGGTGAACGGGTCGTGCGCCTGCTTGTCGGGGTCCTGCGGGATCTCGCCGGCGAAGTCGTTGTCGACCTCGTGGTCGTCGAAGGTGACCACGAAGGGCGCGTTCGCGTGCATCGCCGCGAGGTCCGGGTCGGAGCGGTACTGGGCGTACCGGTTGCGGTACTGGGTGAGGCTGTACGGCTCACCGGTGCCCTCGTGGCGTCGTACGCCGGTCGCCGAGGGCGTGGACTCGTAGATGTAGTCGCCGACGAACACCACGACGTCCGGGTCCTGGTCCAGCATGTCGGCGTACGGGGTGAAGTAGCCCTGCTGCCAGTTCTGGCAGGAGGCGAGCGCGACCTTCAGCCGGCCGCCGGAGCTGTGCGGGGCGGGCGCGGTACGGGTGCGGCCGACGCGCGAGAGCTGCCCGCCGGCGCGGAAGCGGAACCAGTACGTGGTGTCCGGGCGCAGCCCGCGTACGTCCACGTGGACGCTGTGCCCGTACGTGGGCCGGGCCTGGGCGGTGCCCCGGCGGACTACCTTCCGGAAGCGGGCGTCCAGGGCGATCTGCCACTCCACGGCCACGGTGCGGCCGGGCATGCCGCCGCCGTTCAGCGGGTCCGGGGCGAGCCGGGTCCACAGGACGATCCCGTCGGGCAGCGGGTCGCCCGAGGCGACGCCCAGGCTGAACACGCCGTCGGGCAGCTTTGTTTCGGCCGTGTGCGCGGTGGCCGGCAGCCACAGCTGGGCGGATGCGGCGGCGCCGAGCACGGCGGCACCGGCGGTCAGGACGCGGCGGCGGTCGGGCTGAACTGCTCCGGACATCGGGCGAACTCCCCTGCCTCGTACGACACTCGGACACTGGGAAGCTCGCGGTCCGGGCGGTCCGTCCGCTGAACACCGTGGTTCGCGTGCATGACAAGCAGGGGGACAACAGGAAACCCGCCGCGGCACGGGAACGTCCCGTGGCCACGGCGGGTCCGCCGGGTGAGCGGCGGGCGACGTCCGCCGGAGCCCGTACGGGTCAGTCGGCGAAGGCGGTGCCCAGCCTCGCCCCGGTCGCCACCGTGCCGAGGGTGCCCGCGCCGAAGGTCCCGGCGCTCCCCGCGACGGCCGTCGGGGTGGAGCGGAAGTACCACACCGACCCGGCGCCGGAGTTCTCCCCCGGCGCGCCGACGACGAGGTCGGCGAGTCCGTCGCCGTTGGTGTCGCCGAGGTAGGTGGCGCCGCCGAACCTGTCGTTCTTCTCGGCGGTGCCGGGCACGTCCGCGGTGTTCTGGGTGACCGTCAGGCCACCGGCGCCGGTGAGCCCGTTCGCGGTGCCGCGCAGCACGACGACGGCGCCGGCCGCGGACACGCTGCCGAGGTCCTCGCCGGGCACTCCGGTGACGACGTCCTGGTAGCCGTCGCCGTCGACGTCCCCGATGTGGACGTCGGTGCCGAAGGCGTCGTCGTCCTCGGCGGTGCCGGGCACTCCGGGGCGGTCCTGGTTGAGGAAGACGGCCTTCACCCCGTCGGGGCCCTCGGGGGTGCCGGGGATCCAGGCGACCCGGCCGCCCTTGACGTACGGGTTGTCGAGGTCGCTGTCGTATCCGTCCACGGCCCGGCCGACCACGATGTCGTCGTACCCGTCGGCGTTCACGTCCCCGACGTCGAGGTTCTCGCCGCCCTGGAGGCCCGCGCCGTCGATGTCGTAGACGAGGGTGAAGGGGTTGAGCGCGGTGCGGTCGCCCAGCCAGTACACGACCCGGCGGGCGTCGTACTCGTCGCCGTCGTTCTCGGTGGCGACGATGTCGGTGAGGCCGTCGCCGTTGATGTCACCGGCGGCGAGGTCGAGGATCCGGCTGTCGTACACGTCCCTGACGGTCTGTTCGCCGCCCGCACCGGCACCGTCCCGGCCGAAGGGGCCCTTGAGGATCCGCAGGTCGTGCAGGTTCTCGACCGTCACGACGTCCGGGTCGCCGTCGCCGTCGACGTCCCCGACGGTCAGGTGGCCGAAGGCTCCGAGGCCCTCGTACGCGTTTCCCCCCGAGGCGAGCGCGGCGCCGCCGGACAGCCCCTGGGGGCCGCCCCACACCACCTCCACCAGCCCGGAGTCCTCGCCGCCGTCGGCGGTGTCCTCGCGGCCGACGCCGACGACGAGATCGGCGTAGCCGTCCCCGTCGAGGTCGGCGGTGGTGAGCGCGCTGCCGAACTCGTCGCCCGTCTCCACGCTGCCGGGAATACCGGCGGTGTTCTGGTGGAACACCTGCTTGGTCGCGGTGCGCAGCCCGTTCGCCGACCCGTACACCACGGCGACGTAGCCGGCGCCCTTCTTGCCGGCGACGGTCGCGGTGGGCGCGGCGACGGCGAGGTCGGCGTAGCCGTCGCCGTTGAAGTCGTCGCGCGGCTGCGCGGCGCCGGCGGCCGGGCCCTCGGCGGGCGCCGCGTACGCGCCGGGCACCGCGAGGGTGCCGGCGACGACGAGTGCCACACCGGTCGCGAGCGCGATCCGGGCGGGGCGGGTGAGGTTCCTGTGGCGTGGGGAAGGCGCGGCCATGGCGGGCGTCCTGTCGTAGAACCGGTCGGGTTGCCGTTCAGTACGACCGGCCGGAACACCCGTTGGTTGCCCGGGTGTTCACCACGACCTCACCCGCCGTCACCGCACCGGCTAGAACGGCTCGAAGTCGTCGTACTCCTGCTCGGACTCGTCCCGTTCGGCCTGCTTGTCGCGGCGTCGCTGGGCGGCCGGGCGGGGCGCCTCGAAGCGGTGGTCCTCGCCGCGCCGGCCGAGCATCTCCGCGCCGGCCGTGACGGTCGGCTCCCAGTCGAAGACGACCGCGTTCTCCTCGGGGCCGATGGCGACGCCGTCACCGTTACGGGCGCCGGCCTTCATCAACTCGGTCTCGACACCGAGGCGGTTGAGCCGGTCGGCGAGGTAGCCGACGGCCTCGTCGTTGTTGAAGTCGGTCTGGCGGACCCAGCGTTCGGGCTTCTCGCCGCGCACGCGGAACAGCAGCTCACCGTCGACGTCCTCGCGGGTGACGGTGAAGCCGGCGTCGTCCACGGCCTTGGGCCGGATGACGATCCGGGTCGCCTCCTCCTTGGGCCTGGCCGCCCGCGCCTGGGCCACCAGCTCGGCGAGCGCGAACGACAGCTCCCTCAGCCCCGTGTGGGCGACGGCCGACACCTCGAAGACGCGGTAGCCGCGCGCCTCCAGGTCGGGGCGCACCATCTCGGCGAGGTCCTTGCCGTCGGGGACGTCGATCTTGTTGAGGACGACGATGCGGGGACGGTCGTCGAGACCGCCGTACTGCCGCAGCTCCTCCTCGATGATGTCGAGGTCGGAGACGGGGTCGCGGTCGGACTCCAGCGTGGCGGTGTCCAGCACGTGCACGAGCACGCTGCACCGCTCGACGTGCCGCAGGAACTCCAGGCCGAGCCCCTTGCCCTGGCTGGCGCCGGGGATGAGGCCGGGCACGTCGGCGATGGTGTAGACGGTCGACCCGGCGGTGACGACACCGAGGTTCGGGACGAGGGTGGTGAAGGGGTAGTCGGCGATCTTCGGCTTGGCGGCGCTGAGCACGGAGATCAGCGACGACTTGCCGGCGCTCGGGTACCCGACCAGCGCCACGTCGGCGACGGTCTTCAGCTCCAGGACGACGTCCCGCAGGTCCCCCGGCTCACCGAGCAGCGCGAACCCGGGCGCCTTGCGGCGCGCGGAGGCGAGTGCGGCGTTGCCGAGCCCGCCGCGTCCGCCCTGGGAGGCGACGTACGACGTCCCGTGCCCGACCAGGTCCGCGAGCACGTTGCCCGCCTTGTCCAGGACGACGGTCCCGTCCGGCACGGGGAGGACCAGGTCCTGCCCGTCCTTGCCGCTGCGGTTGCCGCCCTCGCCGGGCTTGCCGTTGGTGGCCTTGCGGTGCGGGGAGTGGTGGTAGTCGAGGAGGGTGGTCACGGACTGGTCGACGGTGAGGATCACATCGCCGCCGCGTCCGCCGTTCCCGCCGTCGGGCCCGCCGAGCGGCTTGAACTTCTCACGGTGGACGGAGGCACAGCCGTGGCCTCCGTTACCCGCGGCGACGTGCAGCTCGACGCGGTCCACGAAGGTGGTCATGGTGGGGTGCCTCCAGAGACGTATCAGGGGTTTCTTGTGTTAACACGCGAAAGGCGGACCCGCCTTCCCGCCCGGGAAGTGAGGTCCGCCTCGCGAAAGCTTCCGATCAGGCGACCGGAACGATGTTCACGACCTTGCGGCCACGGTGGGTGCCGAACTGCACCGCACCGGCCTGCAGGGCGAACAGCGTGTCGTCGCCGCCACGGCCGACGCCGGCGCCCGGGTGGAAGTGGGTGCCGCGCTGGCGGACCAGGATCTCACCCGCGTTGACGGCCTGACCGCCGAAGCGCTTCACGCCGAGCCGCTGGGCGTTCGAGTCGCGACCGTTCCGGGTGGACGATGCGCCCTTCTTGTGTGCCATGTCTCCTCAGTCCCTTACTTCGCAGCCGCGGGGATCTCAGTGACCTTGATCGCCGTGTACTGCTGGCGGTGGCCCTGACGACGGCGGTAGCCGGTCTTGTTCTTGTAGCGCAGAATGTCGATCTTCTGGCCCTTGTGGTGGTCCACGACCTCGGCCTGGACCTTGATGCCGGCCAGCACCCACGGGTCGCTGGTCACAGCGTCGCCGTCGACGACGAGCAGGGTCGAGAGCTCGACCGTGTCGCCCACGTTGGCGGTGGAAATCTTGTCAACCTCAACGATGTCGCCGACAGCAACCTTGTGCTGGCGACCACCGCTGCGCACGATGGCGTACACGCGGATCTCACTCTCACTCGAAGAACGGCATCCCCGCAGGCCAGCCGTCCGGCCAAGAACACGGACGACCTCTCCCGGACACCGGAGCACCCGGAAGGAAGAGGTTTACGGGGACGTGGCGGCCCCGATGGACACGCCGACGGTCAAGGTTACGGGGCCGTGGCCGAACGGGTCAAACCGGCCCCCCGCGGGAGGCCGGCCCGACCCGGACGGTTCAGCGGCCGAGGCCCTCCCGGTAGGCCACGCACGCCTCGTAGGAGGGGAGGAGGCCCTGGTCGCGGGCCTCGGCCAGGGTGGGGGCCTGCTCGTCCTTGGCGGACAGGAGCGGAGTGAGGTCGGCGGGCCAGTCGATGCCGATGGCCGGGTCGAGGGGGTGGATGCCGTGCTCCCGCTCGGGGGCGTACCCCTCGGAGCAGAGGTAGACCACGGTGGCGTCGTCGGTGAGCGCCATGAAGCCGTGGCCGAGGCCCTCGGAGAGGTAGACCGCGTGGTGGTCCCGGTCGTCCAGGCGGACCGCCTCCCACTGTCCGAAGGTGGGCGAGCCGGTCCGGATGTCCACGATCACGTCGAGGACCGCGCCGCGCACGCACTTGACGTACTTGGCCTGGCCGGGCGGCACGTCGGCGAAGTGGATGCCGCGCAGGGTGCCCCGGCTGGAGACGGACATGTTGGCCTGGGCGAGCGTGAGCGGGTGGCCCGCCGCCTCGGTGAAGACCGGGGCCTTGAACCACTCGTGGAAGCTGCCCCGGCCGTCGGGGAAGATCTTCGGCTCGTGCACCCAGGCACCGGAGAGGGAAAGGGGTCGCATCGAAGGTGTCCTCAGCTCTTCTTCTGCTCGTTCGTCAGTGCGCGCTTGACCCGGCCGGCGGCCCGGCGCCACAGCGGGCGGGACTGGGCGGGCTTCTTCGGGGTCTTCTTCCCGGCGGACCCGGCCGGCGGGGTGTGCCGGTCGATCACCCGGGCGGTGCCGTCGGCGGCGACCACCACGTCGACCGGAAGGCGGGTCCACTTCGCCTCGCCGCGGCCGGCCGACGGCACGCCGATCCGGACGGCCCAGCGCTTCCCGGTGAGCTGCTCCAGCGGCAGCGTGGCGGTCACGGTACGGCCGTCGGTCACGGCGTCGGCCGGGTACTTGCCCACGTTCTTGCGCTCGAAGCGGAGCCGCACCGGGTCCCCGGCGTCCGCCGTGCCGTGCAGCGCCAGCGGGAGCCGCACGACGGAGCCCTCGACCACGGCCCGGGCCGGGTCCATCAGGGCCACCGCCTCGCGCTCCAGCTTGTTCGTGTGCTGGTCGACGTCGAGGGAGAGGTTGCCCGGCCCGTCGGTCCAGTACGGCAGCACCAGCCGCCTCGGCTCACCGGTGAGCGCGGCCAGCCGCCCGGCGTCCACGTCCTCGCCGCGCACCGCGCCGAGCCGGGTCTCCTTGCTCCAGCCGCAGGACTTGATGCGCAGGTGCAGGTCCCAGAGGCCCTTGTCCAGGGGCTTGCCCGCGGCCGCCGTCTCCGGGTCGAGGACGGCGCGCGTGGTGATCCGCTGCCGGAAGGAGCCGTCCCCCGCGTCCAGGCGGTGCAGTTCGCACTCGACCGGGAGGTAGTACTGCGTGGCGGTCTCGCGGTGGCGGACCACCAGGTCCACGTCGCTCTTGTCGACCGGGGCGGCCAGGGAGATGTCCTGGCCGGCCAGCGCCGCGAGCGCCTTCTCGGAGAGCGGCAGGCCGAGCAGGTCGCGCCCGCCCTCCCGGCGGAAGGTCATCGGCTCGCCGTCGACCTGGTACTCGGAGGTGAAGCCGACGTTCAGGACGCCGTCCTCCCAGGCCAGGGAGTCCAGGGTGCCGGTGGGCTTGATCCCGGCCTCCCAGCGGGCGAGGGCGCGGACGTCCTCGTAGAGGTCGGCGGCGATCAGTCCGGCCACCACCCGCTGGGTGGGGGCGACCCGCTTGAACACGCCCGGCCCGAAGCGCTCGGTGACCACCCCGCGGATCTCGCGGTACAGCTCCTCGGCGTAGTCCTCGGGGAGCTTGAGCAGCCGGCTGCCGCGCAGCCGCTCGACCATCTCGTTGCGCAGCCAGCGGCTGAACAGCTTGTCGCGCAGCGGGCCGGGCTCGGTGAGCTCCTCGACCACGTCGAGGGCCTCGCGGAGGTTCTTGAAGTAGCCGACCGGGTCGAAGCGCTGGAAGCCGGCGTTGGAGCCGTCGTCGCGGGTGATGTGGTAGTAGCACAGGTAGTCGCCCAGGACGGCGACGCTCTTCGCCCGCAGGTACGCCTCGACGACGAAGACGTGGTCCTCCAGCCGGCGGCGGCCCTCCTTGAAGCGCATGCCGTGCTGCTGGAGGAACTCCCGCCGGAACATCTTGTGCGGGGTGAGGCTGTCGATCAGCGGCGCGTTCTCCACCGTCGCGCGCGGCCGGTTGACCCGGAACAGCTCCTGCGGGACCGGGCGGCCGATGCCCGCCATCTTGCCCACGACCACGTCGGCCTCGTTCGCCTTGCCGTAGTCGTACATCCGCTCGAGGGCCTCGTCGCCGAGCCAGTCGTCGTGGTCGACGAACATGACGTACTCGCCGCGGGCGGCGTCGATGCCGGTGTTGCGGGGCTTTCCGGACCAGCCGGAGGACTCCTGGTGGACGACGTGGAAGTGGGGGTGCTCGGCCGCGAGCTGGTCCAGCCGGGCGGGGGTCTCGTCGGTGGAGCCGTCGTCGACGAAGAAGACCTCGAACTCGTCGGGGGTGAGGCTCTGCCGGAGCAGACCGTTGATGCAGTCCTCGACGTACTTGCCCGGGTTGTAGACCGCGATGACGACGCTGACCTTGACTGTCACGCCGGGTTCTCCTTCTCGTGGACCCGGTGGATCTCCGGGAACGCCTCGGTGAGGGCCGCGCGCCAGTCGCGCAGCGGCTCGATGCCGGCCGCGGCGAAGCGCTCGTGGCCGAGCACGCTGTAGGCCGGGCGGGGGGCGGGGCGGACGAACGCCTCGCTGGTGGTGGGGCGGACCCGGTCCGGGTCGGTGCCGAGCAGGCGGAAGATCTCGCGGGTGAAGCCGTACCAGGTGGTCTCGCCGGAGCTGGTGCCGTGGTAGACGCCCGCCGGGGCGGTGCCGGCCAGGGCGCCGCGCCCCAGCTCGACCAGCAGGCCGGCCAGGTCGGCGCTCCAGGTGGGCTGGCCGCGCTGGTCGTCGACGACGTCGAGGGTGTCCTTGAGACCTTCCAGCTTGATCATCGTACGGACGAAATTGCCTCCGCCCGCTCCGTACAGCCAGGCGGTGCGCACGACGTAGCCGCTGTCGGGGAGGTTCTTCAGGACGGCCTGCTCGCCGGCCAGCTTGGTGCGGCCGTAGGCGCTGCGCGGGGCGGTGGGGGCGTCCTCGGCGTACGGCGTCGTGGCGTCGCCCGCGAAGACGTAGTCGGTGGAGACGTGGAGCAGGACGGCGCCGGTGCGGGCGCAGGCGGCGGCGAGGTGGGCCGGGCCGTCGCCGTTGATCGCGAGCGCCTCGGCCTCACGGGTCTCGGCGTCGTCCACGGCGGTCCAGGCGGCGCAGTTGACGACCACGGCCGGCCGGTGGTGTTCGAGCGCCCGCCGCACGGCGCCGGCGTCCGTGAGGTCCAGCGCCGCCCGGTCCAGGGCGGTGGCCTGCTCCCCCGCCGCGGCCAGCCGGGCCAGCACGTCCTGGCCGAGCATCCCGCCCGCCCCGGCGACCAGCCAGCCGGTCGGCGTGTTCCCCTGTTCCTCTGTCGGGTTCATCCCTCTTCCTGTCCTCCGTGCCGAATGGCGCGGGCCCCGGGCGGGATCCGGGGCGCGCGGGAAATGCCTGAACGGGCCCGGGACGTTCCCGGGCCCGCGCGAGACGGGTGACGCGTCAGCTCAGCGCCGCGCGCTCCTTCAGCGGCTCCCACCAGGTGCGGTTGTCGCGGTACCACTGGACGGTTTCGGCGAGGCCCTGCTCGAAGCTCTTGCGGGGCTCGTAGCCCAGTTCCTCGCGGATCTTCGTGCAGTCGACGGAGTAGCGGCGGTCGTGGCCCTTGCGGTCCTGGACGTACTCGACGCTGGTCTCCCAGTCGGCGCCGCACGCCTTCAGGAGCAGCCCGGTGAGCTCCTTGTTGGAGAGCTCGGTGCCGCCGCCGATGTTGTAGATCTCGCCCGCGCGGCCCTTGGTGCGGACCAGCTCGATGCCCTGGACGTGGTCGTCGATGTGCAGCCAGTCGCGGACGTTGCCGCCGTCGCCGTACAGCGGGACCTTCTTGCCGTCGAGGAGGTTGGTGACGAAGAGGGGGATGACCTTCTCGGGGAAGTGGTGGTGCCCGTAGTTGTTGGAGCAGCGGGTGACGCGGACGTCCAGGCCGTGGGTGCGGTGGTAGGACAGCGCGATCAGGTCGCTGGACGCCTTCGCCGAGGAGTAGGGCGAGTTGGGCTCCAGCGGGTGGGTCTCGGGCCAGGAGCCCTCGTCGATCGAGCCGTAGACCTCGTCGGTGGAGATGTGCACGAAGGTCTTGACGCCGGCCCGGTGCGCGGCGTCGACGAGCGTGTGGGTGCCGACCACGTTCGTACGGACGAACTCCGCGCCGCCGTCGATGGACCGGTCGACGTGGGACTCGGCGGCGAAGTGCACCACCTGGTCGTGCTCGGCCATCAGCTTGCCGACCAGCTCCGGGTCGCAGATGTCGCCCTGCACGAAGGCGAACCCGGGGTGCTCGCGCACCTCGTCGAGGTTGGCCGGGTTGCCCGCGTACGTCAGCTTGTCCAGGACGGTGACCGCGACGTCACCGGGGCCCTGGGGGCCGAGCAGCGTACGGACGTAGTGCGAGCCGATGAAGCCGGCACCGCCGGTCACCAGGATCCTGGTAGTCATGAGGAGATCTGCACCTTGCTGTGATCACCGAGCACGAGCCGGTGGGCCTTGGGGTTACGGGGAGCGGGCGTGACCTCGACGTCGCGCCCGATGAGGGAGGCCTCCACCCGGCGCACGCCGGTCACGGACGCACCCCGCAGGACGATGGAGTACTCGATTTCGCTGTCCTCGATCCGGCAGCCCTCGGACACCGAGGTGAAGGGGCCGATGTACGCGTCGTTGACCACCGTACCGGCGCCGATGACCGCGGGCCCGACGATCCGGCTGCCGCTGACCCGGGCGCCTTCCTCGATGCGCACCCGGCCGATGATCTCACTGGCCTCGTCCACCGTGCCCGCGTGGTGGGGCTCCAGGGTCTCCAGGACGGACCGGTTGACCTCCAGCATGTCGGTGACGTTGCCGGTGTCCTTCCAGTAGCCGGAGATCGTGGTGGAGCGGACGTCCCGCTTCTGGTCGATCAGCCACTGGATGGCATGCGTGATCTCCAGTTCGCCGCGCCAGGACGGCTCGATGGAGCGGACGGCCTCGTGGATGGCCGGGGTGAACAGGTAGACGCCGACGAGGGCCAGATCGCTCTTCGGCTGCTTCGGCTTCTCCTCCAGGCCCACCACGCGGCCGTCGGCGCCGAGTTCGGCGACACCGAAGGAGGTGGGGTTGGGGACCTTGGTCAGCAGGATCTGCGCGTCGGGCCGTTCGGTGCGGAACTCCTCCACCAGGCCGGTGATGCCGCCGACGATGAAGTTGTCGCCGAGGTACATCACGAAGTCGTCGTCGCCGAGGAAGTCCTGGGCGATGAGCACGGCGTGCGCGAGTCCCAGGGGCGCTTCCTGCGGGATGTAGGTGACCTCGGTGCCGAACCGGGATCCGTCCCCCACCGCCTCACGGATCTCGTCCGCGGTGTCGCCGACGATGATCCCGACCTCGGTGATCCCGGCGTCGGCGATCGCCTCCAGGCCGTAGAAGAGCACGGGCTTGTTGGCGACCGGTACGAGTTGCTTGGCGGAGGTGTGGGTGATCGGACGGAGGCGGGTCCCCGCTCCCCCGGAAAGGACGAGAGCCTTCACGTGTGGCGCCCCAATACTATGGACCTTGATAGGGACGGAAAGTCCCTACTTGTCTGATTTCGCAGTCAATCTGTGGGCACATCATAACCACGCGACAGGAACAACGATTCACCGGCCATTCACGTATTCGAACCCCCGGTGGCCGCCTAATGGCAAAAATGATCCGCCCCCGGGTGGGATCGGGGGCGGATCACAATCACCGAACGATTCGGATATCAGTCCTCCGTCGACGCGGTCACCGACGACGACGGCTGCTGGGACGCCGCCGCGGTCTTCTTCGACGCCGCCTTCTTCGCGGTCGTCTTGGCGGTGGTCGTCTTGGTGGCGGCCGACTTGGTGGTCTTCGCCGCCGCCTTCTTGGCCGTCGTCTTCTTGGCGGCGGTCTTCTTGGCCGCCGTCTTCTTCGTGGCGGCCTTCTTCGCCGTGGCCTTCTTGGCCGCCTTGCGGGCGGTCTTCTTGGCCGGGGCGGCCTCGGCCTCGGCCTCCTCGACGGGCGCCGCCTCCGTCGCCGCCGACGGGACGACCACGACGGCCGTCTCCTCGGACGCGGTCGACGTGCTCGGCTTGCGCACCGCGCGGCGGCGCGGGCGGGCCGGGGCCCCGGTCTCGGCCGGCGCCTCGGCGGGTGCCTCGGACGGGGCCTCCTCGGGCTTCGGCCCGGGCGCCTCGGCGACCGGGGCCGCGGGCTCCGCGACCGTCACCACCGTGGCCTCCGCCCCCGCCGGGGAACCGGCCGGCGCGGACACCTTGCGGGTGGCCCGGCGACGCGTACGGCCCTTGGGCGCGGCCTCCTCCGCGGCCGGCTCGGCCGGCTCGGGGACCACCGCGTCCTCGACGGCCGCGGGCTCGGCCAGCGCCTCGGCGGCCGGCTCCGGCCGCACCGGACGCGCGGCCTCCTCGGCGGCCGTCACGTCCTGCGCCGTCGGGACCCCGGCCTCGGCCTTCTCGCTCTCCTCGGCCTTGTACCGGCCGGCCCGGTCCTTGGCGGTCTCCCGCTTCGGCGCGCCCGCCGGAGCGGACACCCGCCGGCTCGCCCGGCGGCGCGTACGCCCACGGGTGGCCGCGGCCTCCGCCTCGGCGGCGCTGCTGTACAGCTCCTCGTCCGGCACGAACTCGGGAGCGGGGAGCGCGACCGGCTCGGCGGCCTCGGCGGCGACCTCGGCCGCCGTCTCCGTCTCCGCCTCCTGCTCGGCCGTCTCCACGCCCGCGACCGCCTCGTGCTCGTGCGGCTGGTCCGCCGCACCGGCCCGCGCCCGCTTCCGGCGCTTGCCGCCAGCACCGGCGGCTGCGGGCTGGTCCAGGTGCACGATGACACCGCGCCCGTTGCAGTGGACGCAGGTCTCCGAGAACGACTCCAGCAGGCCCTGGCCGACCCGCTTGCGGGTCATCTGGACCAGGCCCAGCGAGGTCACCTCGGCGACCTGGTGCTTCGTACGGTCGCGGCCCAGGCACTCGAGGAGGCGCCGCAGCACCAGGTCCCGGTTGGACTCGAGGACCATGTCGATGAAGTCGATCACGATGATGCCGCCGAGGTCGCGCAGCCTGAGCTGGCGCACGATCTCCTCGGCCGCCTCCAGGTTGTTCCTGGTGACCGTCTCCTCCAGGTTGCCGCCCTGGCCGGTGAACTTGCCGGTGTTGACGTCGACGACGACCATCGCCTCGGTCCGGTCGATCACCAGCGAACCGCCGCTGGGCAGCCACACCTTGCGGTCCAGCGCCTTGGCGAGCTGCTCGTCGATCCGGTACGTGGCGAAGACGTCGACCTCGCTGGTCCACCTGGACAGCCGCCCGGCCAGGTCCGGCGCCACGTGCGACACGTACCCGTGGATGGTCTCCCAGGCGTCGTCACCGCTGACGACGACCTTGGAGAAGTCCTCGTTGAAGATGTCCCGCACGACCCGGACGGTCATGTCCGGCTCGCCGTACAGCAGCGTCGGCGCGCTGCCGCCGTTCTTGGACTTCTTCTTGATCTCCTCCCACTGCGCCTGGAGCCGCTCGACGTCCCGGCGCAGCTCGTCCTCGCTCGCGCCCTCGGCGGCGGTGCGCACGATGACGCCCGCGTCCTCGGGGACGATCTTCTTGAGGATGGTCTTCAGCCGGGCCCGCTCGGTGTCGGGCAGCTTGCGGCTGATGCCGGTCATCGAGCCCTCGGGGACGTACACGAGGTAGCGGCCCGGGAGGGAGACCTGGCTGGTGAGGCGGGCGCCCTTGTGTCCGATCGGGTCCTTGGTGACCTGCACCAGGACCGACTGGCCGGACTTCAGCGCGGACTCGATGCGGCGCGGGCCGCCCGACATGCCGAGCGCCTCGAAGTTGACCTCACCGGCGTACAGCACGGCGTTGCGGCCCTTGCCGATGTCGATGAAGGCGGCCTCCATCGACGGCAGCACGTTCTGCACCTTGCCGAGGTAGACGTTGCCGACGTACGAGGTCGCCTGCTCCTTGTTGACGTAGTGCTCGACGAGCACGTCGTCCTCCAGGACGCCGATCTGCGTGCGGTCGCCGTGCTGGCGCACCACCATCACGCGCTCGACGGCCTCGCGGCGGGCCAGGAACTCGGCCTCGGTGATGATCGGCACCCGGCGGCGGCCCTGCTCACGGCCCTCGCGACGGCGCTGCTTCTTCGCCTCCAGGCGCGTGGAGCCCTTGATGGACTGCACCTCGTCCGACGGCTCGGCCTTCGGACGCGGCTCGCGGACCTTGACGACGGTGCGCTCGGGGTCGTCGGCGGTCGCCTCGGCCTCGCCACCGCCGTCACCGGCGCGGCGACGACGGCGACGACGGCGCCGGCTGCTGCTGGACCCGGAGTCCTCGCGGTCCTCGGCCTGCTCGGCCGTCTCCTCGGCGTCCTCCTCGACCTGCTCGGCGGTGTCCTCGGCGTCCTGGACGGCCTGCTCGGCGGAGACGTCCGTCGGCTCGCCGCCCTCGATGTCGGCCTCGGCGGAGTCACCACGCCGACGACGACGGCCGCCGCGGCGACGGCGACGGCGCGAACCGGCGGCCTCGCTGTCGTCCTGGTCGTCGGCCTCGGCGTGGTCCTCGGCCTCCTCGGCCTCCTCGGCCTCCTCCGCCTCGTCCTCGGCGAGGGTCACGGGAGCGGCCTCGGGCTCCTCGCCCCGGCGCCGGCGACGGCGGCGGGCGGCGGGCTGCTCCTCGGCCGGCTCCTCGGTCCGCTCCGGCTCCACCGCCGGTTCGGCGACCTCGGCGGCCGCTTCGGCGGCGGCCCGCTCCGGGGTCTGGAAGCGGGGCTCGGTGAACACCGGCGGCTGGAACACGGCGACGGCCGGACGCGCGGGGCGCCGCGACGGGGTCTCCGCCTCGCCGGACCCGGCGGGCTCGGCGAAACCGGCGGCGGCCTTACGGACCACCCGGCGCCGGCGCCGCGGAGCGGTCGCCTCGTCGGTGACGGGCTCGGGGGCCTGCGCGGGCTCGGGGGCCTCGGTCACCGGGGCCTCCTCGGCGGCGGGCGCGTCGGCACGCCGCGTGGCGCGGCGCCGGGTCCGGCGCGGAGCGGCGTCCTCCGTCGCGGCTTCCCCGGCCTCGGGGGCCTCGGGTGCCTCGGTCGTGGCTTCAGCGGTCTCGGTGGACGCCTCCGGGGAGGTCACACTGCGCGTGGCGCGACGCCGGGAACGGCGCGGAGCGGCGTCCTCCGTCGCGGCTTCCCGGGCCTCGGGAGTGGTCTCCGGGGCCGCAGGGGCGGTCTCCGGGGCCACGGGGGCGGTCTCCGGGGTTTCGGCGGTCGCCGTCGGCGAGGTCACGCTGCGGGTCGCGCGGCGCCGGGTGCGGCGCGGGGCCGCTTCCTCGGCGGTGTCCGCGGCGACGGCGGGCTGCTCGGGGGCCGGGGCGGTCTCGGGCGCGGCGGGCGTCGCCGGTACGACGGTCTCGGCGGCCTCCGCCGACTCGGGTGCCCCGGTCGGCGCGGCCGCGCGGCGGACCACACGGCGACGCCGGGGCGCGGCGGCCGGTGCCTCGACGGGCTCGGCCTCCTTCTCCGCCTCGGCCTCGGTCTCGACGCCCTCCTGCTCCACGAGCTCATCGGGCTCGGGGGCCTCCGCGGCCGGTATGGCCGGCGCGACGGTCTCGGCCGTCGTGTCGGCCGCCCCGGCGGGCGGGCCCGCCGGGCGGGACGCGGCACGGCGCCGCCGCCTCGGCGGCAGGGTGTCGCTGGGGGTGTTCAGTTCGGAGCCCTCGGTGGGCTCGATCGGTTCGAGCATGCGGGCGTTTCTCCCGTCAGGCTCCCGGGCGCCGCACCTGGTCCGGCGATGCCGGTGACGTCCGCGGCTCGCGCGGTGCGCGATCGCCGCCGTCCGGGGCGCGGGCGCCGCACGGGAGCACTCTGTGTCCTGTCTCGCCGGTTCCGTACGCCGAATGCGTACGGCCTGGCGAAAGTCTTCTGGTCGGTGCGCTGCCCGACCCAGGTGGCTCCCGAGTTCGAGGGCGGCGCTTACGACGTCCGTCCCTTCGCGGGACCTTCCTTACGCCGGCGCCGTCGCGGCGGCAGTGGCGCCGGCCGGTTGCGGCTCGGTCGCTGCTGCCTCGCGGTCGGGCGCGAGCGGGTCGGTCACCGTGCCGGTCTCTTCATCGAGCAGCCCCTGCGCCAGCCTGGTCACCGCTGCGGGGACCGGCGGCGCCAGGTCGGCCACGGCGCGGAGACCGGACAGGACGTCGTCGGGTCGTACGGCAGGCGTCACGTGCCGAACAACCAGCCGCAGTATCGCACAGGGCCGGTCGGTCGGCCTATCAGCCTGTGACAAGTCGGTTTCCGTGGCCTCCAGGCCCACGACCGCCGAGCGGGCGTCGAAGGTACGGACGCCGTTCTTGGTCCGGCGCTGGACCTCGACGGTCCCGGCCGCGTTGAAGACGTCCACCGCGCGGCGGGCGTCCTCGGGGCCGACGCCGTCCAGCCGCAGCTCCCACACGGAAGCCGTCAGCCGGTCGGCGAGACCCGAGGTGCGGGCCTCGACCGCCTCGGTGATGTCGAGCCCCGCGGGCATCGACTCGTCGAGGAGGGCCCGGAGCCGCTCCGGGTCACGCGACTCGGTGAGCGCGATCTCCAGATACTCCGCCTCACTGCCCGTGCCGGTGGGTGCGGCATTGGCGTACGACACCTTCGGGTGCGGTGTGAACCCCGCCGAGTACGCCATCGGCACCTCGGCGCGGCGCAGCGCACGCTCGAAGGCGCGCTGGAAGTCACGGTGGCTGGTGAACCGGAGGCGGCCGCGCTTGGTGTAGCGCAGTCGGATGCGCTGCACCGCGGGTGCGGGCGGCGGGCCTTCGGGCTGTCGCTTGCCCAGGGGAACTACTCCTTGTGTACGGCGGTCGGACCGAGGCACACCCCCGCGTCGGCGGGGAGCCCGTTCCGGTTGACGCTTGCCCAGCGTCATACAGTCCGAATCACCCCCGCGTCGGCGGGGACACTTCACTCGGTCCTCTTTTCTAGAGTACGCGTTACCGGCGCCACAGGTTCCCGCCGGTGCGTGAGCTGCGGTTCCTTCGGTTCCGCGGCCGGTTCGCCGAGCAGCGTCCGGCGGAAGTCGGCGCGTGCCTGCCGTACCGACGCGCGGGCGGCGGCGAGGGCCTGCCGGGTGGCCCGGCCCACCGCGCGGGCGGCGTCCCCGACGGGCCGCAGCACCGTGTCGCGCACCACGTGCCCCACCGGTGTCAGCACACTCCGGTACACCCACCGCACCGGCTCCACGAACACCCACCGGAAGAGCCTCCCGAGGAACCGCCCCACGGCGAGCGAGATGTGCCCGGCGACCCGCCAGGCATGCCCGAGGGCGTCCCCGACCTCCCGCGCGACGACCGCGAGCACACGCCCGACGGGCACCAGCACCCACCGCCACACCGCGAGCGCGGGCAGCACCAGCAGGATCCGGGTGATCCAGTACAGGCCCGTGCCGACCCCGGTGACGACCGTCGCCCCCAGCCACACCAGACCCTTCCCGCCCCAGGCAATCGCCCGCCCCACCGGCGTGAGAACCCACCGGTACAGCCACAGCGCGGGCACGACGACGAGGTATCGCCCCAGCCACACCGCACCCGCCCACGCCCCGGCGCCGATCGGTGTCAGCACGCGCGCGTACAGCCATGTGGCCCCATGACCGAGGGGAGTCAGCACATGGCGGTAGAACGCGATGGCCGGAAGGACCAGCAGCACCTTCCCGAGCCACACCAGTCCCTTGCCGGACGGCACGAGGACGTACCGCCACAGCCCCACGAACGGCCACACGAACACCGCACGTCCCACCCACAGCAGTGCCCGCCCGAGAGGCCGCAGCAGCGTGTCGTTCAGGAACCGTCCGGCGACGACCAGCGCGTCCCACGCCATCCGCACCGGCACGACCACCACCAGCGCCACGATCCGCACGGGGATGCGGATCGCCACGACGAGACACCCCTCACCCGCGGGCGCGGCGGCCGGCGGACCGGCCGGCTTCTCGAGATCCATACCTACGGAGACGCAGGCGCGGCCCGCCCGGATCCCACCCTCATGATGTTGTTTACCTCATATGCTGAACGCCGATCGGACATAAGAATTCCGCGACTTATGTAAAGCGATTTTCCCTACGGCCGTTCACTCATTCGCCACGCATCCAAGCGAAACAGCCACCGTTAGTCGCTATATGACGAAGGCAAGCATGTCCGGGCTCATCAGGTCCGACGGGGGGAATTCGTGGAAATCCGACCTCGCCTGTCGTTGGATCGGCGAGGCCGGCTGACATGAATGACGAACGCTACGACCCTCTCGTCTACGCGGAGCCCATGGAATCGTCCGTACCGCACTGGGACCCGGCACCACACTGGGACCCAGCCGAGGAACTCGCCTATCTGCTCCAGGAAGCCCGCGGTGAGGAATCCTCCGGCGTCACCATGCCGGGGCCCCGTGAGGAGACCTCGGTCACCACTCCCCCGGCCGGCAGCCCCATGGGCAACCTGCAGGAGATCACGGCGGAACTGCCACCCCTGCGCGCGTCACCGCACGGCCACCGCAAACCCTCGCGCAGGCGCCCCGACGCGCTGCGCCTCGCCAGCTACGCCATCGCCGCCCTGGCAGCGGTCACCGTGTCGATGGTGAGCGTCTTCAGCGGCGTCGTCACCTACGAACCCCTGCTCCTCGTCACCACGGCCCACAGCAGCGGCAGTTCCTCGGCCTGGTGGCCCGTGCTGGTCTACGGCCCCTGGCTGGCGGGCTCGCTGTCCATCCTCCGCGCGGCACTGCACCAACGGCGCGCCCTGCACTCGTGGTTCGTCGTCCTCCTCTTCTCGTTCGTCGCCATCATGCTCTGCGTGGCCCAGGCCCCCCGGACGATCACCGACACGGCCGCCGCGGCGCTCCCGGGCGTGGCCGCCCTGGCCTGCTTCCAGCAGCTCGTCCGCCAGATCACCCTGACCCGGCCGCCCCGCCGGGCCACCCCCCGCCACCGGCTGCGGTCCACCACGGACCACCCCGCACCGCTCACCGATCCCGGCAAACAGGAACGTTTCCGGGCCCCTGCCCACTCCTACCGGCGTGACACGCCATCCACCCGGCACCCCGGACAGCACACCCCGTAAGCCCCCTGCTGTCGGCGGCCCGCGAGGCGGTCCGTTCCGTCGACTCGGTGAAGCCCGGTGGCTGCGTCGACTTCAGCACGGGCCAGCGGCTCGTGGACGCCGTCGTGGACGTGCCGTGCTCGGGCGCGCACGACGGCAGGATCTTCGCGCAGAGAACACTCGGCACGGGCCCCTACCCGGACGGCACGGCCGCCCGGGAGGAAGCCGCCGCCGCCTGCCGCGCCGCCTATGACACCGCCCCCGGGCGATGGGGCTCCGAGGCGGACCGGGCCGGAGACCACTGGTACATGTGGCCGAAGCAGGAGGAGTGGGAACAAGGCGGAGGACACGCCAGCTGCTTCGTCGTCACCACCAGGGGCGCCGCCTGAAGCAGGTGCCGGAAGTCCGTGACCGGGCGGCCCGGAGCAGGGCCGCCCGGTCACCCGGAAGCGGGGGCGGCCTCGTCACCCGGGCGAGGAGGGCGAGGTCGTGCCCCATCGGCCGCGCACGGCACGGCGGCCACCTCTCCCTCACCCGCCTCCAGGGCCTCGATCCCCCGATCGAGTGCCCCGCTCACGTCAGTGGGCGTGACCGCTCGGTGCCGGCGCGGAGTTCTTGACCGTGAGCGGCAGCAGCTTCTTCCCGGTCGGGCCGATCTGGATGGACGTGTCCATCTGCGGGCACACGCCGCAGTCGAAGCACGGGGTCCAGCGGCAGTCCTCGACCTCCGTCTCGTCGAGGGCGTCCTGCCAGTCCTCCCAGAGCCAGTCCTTGTCCAGGCCGGAGTCGAGGTGGTCCCAGGGGAGGACCTCCTCGTAGGTGCGCTCGCGGGTGGTGTACCAGTCGACGTCCACGCCGAACTGCGCGAGGGACTTGTCGGCGCAGTCCATCCAGCGGTCGTACGAGAAGTGCTCGCGCCAGCCGTCGAAGCGGCCGCCGTCCTCGTAGACCGCGCGGATGACCGCGCCGATGCGGCGGTCGCCGCGCGAGAGCAGGCCCTCGACGATGCCGGGCTTGCCGTCGTGGTAGCGGAAGCCGATCGAGCGGCCGTACTTCTTGTCGCCGCGGATCTTGTCGCGGAGCTTGGCGAGGCGCTCGTCCGTCTGCTCGGCGGAGAGCTGCGGGGCCCACTGGAAGGGGGTGTGCGGCTTGGGGACGAAGCCGCCGATGGAGACCGTGCAGCGGATGTCGTTGGAGCCGGAGACCTCCCGGCCCTTGGCGATCACGCGGGTGGCCATGTCGGCGATCTGGAGGACGTCGTCGTCGGTCTCGGTGGGCAGGCCGCACATGAAGTACAGCTTCACCTGGCGCCAGCCGTTGCCGTAGGCCGTGGCGACGGTCCGGATGAGGTCGTCCTCGGAGACCATCTTGTTGATGACCTTGCGGATGCGCTCCGAGCCGCCCTCGGGGGCGAAGGTGAGGCCGGAGCGGCGGCCGTTGCGGGTCAGCTCGTTCGCCAGGTCGATGTTGAAGGCATCGACACGGGTGGAGGGGAGGGACAGGCCGACCTTGTCCTCCTCGTAGCGGTCGGCGAGGCCCTTGGCGATGTCGCCGATCTCCGAGTGGTCCGCGGAGGAGAGGGACAGCAGGCCCACCTCCTCGAAGCCCGTCGCCTTCAGACCCTTGTCGACCATCTCGCCGATGCCGGTGATGGAGCGCTCCCGGACCGGGCGGGTGATCATGCCGGCCTGGCAGAAACGGCAGCCGCGGGTGCAGCCGCGGAAGATCTCCACGGACATGCGCTCGTGGACGGTCTCGGCGAGCGGGACGAGGGGCTGCTTGGGGTAGGGCCACTCGTCGAGGTCCATCACCGTGTGCTTGGAGACGCGCCACGGGACGCCCGACTTGTTCGGTACGACACGGGCGATACGGCCGTCGGGGAGGTACTCGACGTCGTAGAAGCCGGGGACGTACACCCCGCCGGTCCTCGCCAGGCGGAAGAGGAGTTCCTCGCGGCCGCCGGGGCGGCCCTCCTCCTTCCAGGCGCGGACGATCCGCGTGACCTCCAGGACGGCCTGCTCGCCGTCGCCGATGACCGCGCAGTCGATGAAGTCGGCGATCGGCTCGGGGTTGAAGGCGGCGTGGCCGCCGGCCATGACGATCGGGTCGTCGAGGCCGCGGTCCCTGGCCTCCAGGGGGATGCCGGCCAGGTCCAGGGCGGTGAGCATGTTGGTGTAGCCGAGCTCGGTGGAGAAGCTCAGGCCGAACACGTCGAAGGCCTTCACCGGGCGGTGGCTGTCGACCGTGAACTGCGGGACGCGGTGCTCCCGCATCAGCGCTTCCAGGTCCGGCCAGACGCTGTAGGTGCGCTCGGCGAGGACGCCGTCCTGTTCGTTGAGGACCTCGTAGAGGATCATGACGCCCTGGTTGGGCAGTCCGACCTCGTAGGCGTCGGGGTACATGAGCGCCCAGCGGACGTCGCAGCTCTCCCACGGCTTGACCGTGGAGTTGAGCTCTCCGCCGACGTACTGGATCGGCTTCTGCACATGCGGGAGCAGAGCTTCGAGCTGCGGGAACACAGACTCGGCGGCTTCGGCAGGCATCTCGCGAACCTTTGTGTGCTGAGTGGGGTGACCATTCAGCGTAACGCGGCCGGAGGGGTACTCCCTACGTTGTCCAGGGCCGAAGGTCCTCGGTGATCGACGTCCAGGCTTCGGGGAGGGCGGCCTCGGCGCGCTCCGCGCGGTGTTCCTCGCGGGCGTGGAGGACGCCGTAGGTGAAGGCGCTCTCGCCCGCCGCGTGGGTGACGGCGGCGAGCTCGCGGAGGGTCTGGCGGGCCATGACGCTGTCCTGGTGGTCGCCGAGCAGGCTCTGGAGCGCCTTCATGTCCTTGACGAGGTCGTTCGCCGGTTTGCCGAGTGCGGGGGCGGCGGCCTCGGCGGCGTAGCGGGTGCGTTTGGTCTTCTTGCGGGCGTCGTGCAGGGCGAGGTCGCGGTCGGTGCCGGGCGGGAGGTCGAGGGCGCGGGTGACGAGGCCGGCGAGCTTGTCGAGATCCTTGCGTACGGCCTTGGTGAGGGCCTTCTCCGGCTTGGTTCCGGCCTTCTTGCGCAGGGGCGGGTCGGCGAGCAGGGCGTCCAGGGTGTCGAGGAGGGTGAGGTACCGGCGGGAGTCGAGGATGCCGGTGAGGCGGCCGTGGGCTCCGGCGTGGCGGGCCTCGGCCCAGGTGGTGAGCCGGTGGCCGACGGGGCCTGCGACGAGGGTGTCGGGCAGCTCGGCGAGGGAGGAGCGGAGGCGTTCGGCGAGCACCTCCTGGTCGCGGTCCAGGCCCAGTTCGGCGGCCAGCCACTTCAGGTCGACGCCGACGGGGTCGGTCACCTCGCGGTCGAGGACGGTGCGGAAGGAGCGGAAGGTGCTGCGCAGGCGGCGGGTGGCGACTCTCATGCGGTGCACGGAGTCGGGGACGTCCTGGCGTACGGCGGGGTCGAGCTCGACGAGGGCGTCGCGCTGGGCGCGGACGTAGGCGAGGACGTGGTCGCCGGCGGTGACGGGTTTCCCGGCCGGCCGTGGCCTGTGTTTCCGCTTCGGGGCGGCCTCGGGTGCCGTGGCGGGTGTGCGTGTGGTCGCCGCGGTCGTGGTTCTGTCCGGTGCCGTGTCGGCCAGTGCCCTGGCCAGTTTCGAGGCGGAGGCCGAGGGGCGTACGCCGGCCTTGCGCAGGCGTTTCTCCACCTTGTCGAGGAAGGCGGGGTCGCCGTCGTCGGCGAGTTCGACCTCGATCTCGGTCCACCGGGCGGTGCCGCCGGTGCCGGTGAGGCGTTCGGCGTGGACGGTGTCGACGCTGACCTCGGCGAGCAGCCGGCCGTCGGCGTCGACGAGGTGGCGTACGTCGCGGTCGGAGCGCAGCCGGACGACGGGCAGCAGTTCGCTGTCGCGGACGCGGGAGCGGACGAGGGCGGCGAGCTCGTCCGGGAGGGTGTCGGAGAGCGGGGCGCGGATCTCGTCGCGCACCCCGGGGGCGACGGGGAACTTCAGGTGCCAGCCGGCGTCGGAGCCGCCGGTGCGGCGGCGCAGGGTGACCAAGGAGGCGGCGAGGCGTTCGTCGGCTGTGTCGTGGTAGGTGGCGTCGAGGTGGGTGACGCCCTTGTCGAGGACGGTCGCCACGCCGGGGACGCGGGTCAGGTCGGGCAGTCCGCTGTCGTCGGACTCGTACTTTCGCTCGATCTCGCGCTTGGTGTCCGCCATGAAGCGAATCTAGTCGCCGCGGGTGCGGAGCGGCAGTGGACCGCCGCTCCGCGCCCATGGCGGGTCACGCGGACATCGGCCGTTGTATCCGGATGGACTGCAGCAGGCCCACGGCCAGCCAGACGGCGAACATGGAGGAGCCGCCGTAGGAGACGAACGGCAGGGGCAGACCGGTGACGGGCATGATGCCGAGGGTCATGCCGATGTTCTCGAAGGACTGGAAGGCGAACCAGGCGACGATGCCGGCGGCGACGATCGTGCCGTACAGGTCGGTGGTGTCGCGGGCGATGCGGCAGGCACGCCAGAGGATGATGCCGAGCAGGCCGATGATCAGCGCGCCGCCGACGAAGCCGAGCTCCTCACCGGCGACGGTGAAGACGAAGTCGGTCTGCTGTTCGGGCACGAACTGGCCGGTGGTCTGGGAGCCCTGGAAGAGGCCGGAGCCGGTCAGTCCGCCGGAGCCGATGGCGATGCGGGCCTGGTTGGTGTTGTAGCCGACGCCGGCGGGGTCGAGCTCGGGGTTGGCGAAGGCGGCGAAGCGGTTGATCTGGTACTCGTCGAGGATCCCGAGCTGCCAGACGGTGATCGCGCCGGCCGCTCCGGCGCCGAGCAGGCCGAAGATCCAGCGGTTGGAGGCGCCGGAGGCGAGCAGCACACCGAGCACGATGATGACCATGACCATGACCGACCCGAGGTCGGGCATGAGCATCACGATCAGCATGGGGACGACGGCCAGCCCGAGGGCCTGGAGGACCGTGCGGTGATCGGGGTAGGGCTTGTCGCCGGCGTCGACGCGGGCGGCGAGCAGCATCGCCATGCCCAGGATGATCGTGATCTTCACGAACTCGGAGGGCTGGAGGGAGAAGCCGCCGGGGAGCTTGATCCAGGAGTGGGCGCCGTTGATGGTGGAGCCCAGCGGGGTGAGCACCAGCAGGATCAGGAAGACGGAGGCGCCGTACAGCAGGGGCACGGCCGTGCGCAGGGCGCGCTGGCCGAGCCAGACGGCGGCGATCATCAGGGCCACCCCGATGCCGGTGTTGAGCCAGTGCCGGACCAGGAAGTAGTAGGGGTCGCCCTGGTTGAGTTCGGTGCGGTTGCGGGTGGCCGAGTAGACCAGGAGCGAGCCCAGCAGGGAGAGGGCGAGCGCCGAGAACAGTATCGGCCAGTCGAGGCGCCGGGCCAGGGAGTCACGGGCGAAGACCCGTGTCCAGCCGGCCCGCTCCGGTCCGTATCCGGAGACCTGGAAGCTGTTGACTCCGCCGGTCATGCCGCTGCCCTCCGGAGTCCCTTTCCGGTGCCGGTGCCGCCGCGTCGTCGCCGGTGGCGACGGCGGGTCTGGCGGTTGCCCATCTCCGGTGAGGGCACCGTGCCCGCCTGCTGCGGGTCGGCGGGGTCGTCGCCCTGCGGGGTGGTGGCCTGGGCGTCGGGCGAGGGGGTCACCCGGTCCTTGACGGGGTCCTTGGAGATCTTGGGGGACTTGATGGTGCCGTCCGTGCGGACCTTCGGGAGGCTCTTCTGCGGCGTGGACAGCAGCGCCTTCTTCTTGTCGATCTCGCCGTCCTCGGAGACGCCGTACAGGGCGTTGTAGATGTTGCGCACGGCGGGGCCCGAGGCGCCGGAGCCGGTACCACCCTGGGAGATCGTCATGACGATCGAGTAGTCCTTGGTGTACGTGGCGAACCACGAGGTGGTCTGCTTGCCGTAGACCTCGGCGGTACCGGTCTTGGCGTGCATCGGGATCTCGTCCTGCGGCCAGCCCCCGAACCGCCACGCGGCCGTACCGCGGGTGGCGACTCCTTCGAGGGCTTCGTCTATCTGGGCGAGCGTCTTCTTCGACGTCGGCAGCTTGCCGTGCGCCTTGGGCTCGATCTCCGTGACGGTCTTGCCGTCGGGGCTGATGACGGCCTTGCCGACGGTGGGGTCGTAGAGGGTGCCGCCGTTGGAGATGGCCGCGTAGATGGTGGCCATCTGGATGGGGGTGACGAGCGTGTCGCCCTGGCCGATGGAGTAGTTGACGGAGTCACCCGCGCGCAGCCGGTTGCCTTCGAGGCAGTTCTCGTAGGCGATCTTCTCGGCGTAGGTGCCGTCCTTCTTCCCGTACTTGCACCAGGCGTCCTTGTTGGCCGTCCAGTAGTCCAGCTTCCACTGGCGGTCGGGGACGCGGCCGGTGACCTCGTTGGGCAGGTCGATGCCGGTCTCCTCGCCGAGGCCGAACTGGTGGGCGGTCTTGTAGAACCAGTCGTTGGCGTTCTTCTTCGGCTTGTTGCCGCCGTCGCGCTTCCACTCCTCGTGGGCGAGGGCGTAGAAGACGGTGTCGCAGGACACCTCCAGGGCGCGGCCGAGGCTGATCGGGCCGTGGTTCTGGGACTCGAAGTTCTTGAAGACCTGTCCGCCGATGGAGTACGAGCTGGAGCAGTTGTAGGGGCCTTCGAAGGAGTAGCCGGCCTGTATGGCGGCGGCCGTCGGGATGACCTTGAAGATGGAGCCGGGTGCCGACTGGCCCTGGGTGGCGCGGTTGAGCAGCGGGTAGTTGGACTTCTTGCCGGTGAGGTTCGCGTAGTCCTTGGCGGAGATGCCGCCGACCCAGGCGTTGGGGTCGTAGGTCGGGTTGGAGGCCATGGCGACGACGCGACCGGTCTTGGCCTCCATGACGACGACGGCGCCGGAGTCGGCCTCGTAGTTGCGGTTGGTGTTGCGGTCGTGCTGCTTGCGGGCTTCCTTCATCGCCTCGTTCAGCTCGTACTCGGCGATGCGCTGGACGCGGGAGTCGATGCTGGTGACGAGGTTGGCGCCGGGCTGGGCGGGGTCGGCCTCGGCCTCGCCGATGACGCGGCCGAGGTTGTCGACCTCGTAGCGGGTGACGCCGGCCTTGCCGCGCAGCTGCTTGTCGTACTGGCGCTCCAGGCCTGAGCGGCCGACCATGTCGGAGCGCAGGTAGGGCGAGCTGGTGTCCTGGGCCTTCGTGATCTCCTCGTCGGTGACGGGCGAGAGGTAGCCGAGGACCTGGGCGGTGTTGGCCTTGCCGGGGCTCGGGTAGCGGCGCAGGGCCTGCGGTTCGGCGGTGATGCCGGGGAAGTCCTCGGCGCGCTCGCGGATCTGCAGGGCCTGTTTGGCCGTGGCCTCGTCGGTGATGGGGATGGGCTGGTACGGCGAGCCGTTCCAGCAGGGCTGGGGGGTCTCGGCGTCGCAGAGGCGGACCTTCTGCTGGACCTCCTCGGCGTCCATGCCGAGGACGCCGGCGAGTTTGGTGAGGACCGCCTTGCCGTCGTCCTTCATCTTCAGCAGGTCGGTGCGGGAGGCGGAGACGACCAGGCGGGTCTCGTTGTCGGCGAGGGGCACTCCGCGGGCGTCCAGGATGGAGCCGCGGACCGCGGGCTGGACGACCTGCTGGACGTGGTTGCCGGAGGCCTCCTTGGCGTACTGGTCGCCCTCGCGGATCTGGAGGTACCACAGGCGCCCGCCGAGGGTGCCGAGGAGGGAGAGGACTAGGACCTGGATGACGACGAGCCGGATCTGGACCCGTGGGCTGCGGCCGGTCTCGGGGATGTTGGTCACGCGGCTTCCTCCTCCCTCGGAGCGCGTACGACTGTGCGGGTACGAGTGATGAACGGCCGGGCCATGGGCCCGCGTTCCGTCGCCCTTTCACTCGTTCCGGTGAAGTTCTGGGAGGTCACAGGCGCTTGACCCCCTTGATGCGTCCGGCGCGGGCCACCCGGGCGCGGGCCGCCTTGACCCGCAGTCCGCCCCGCTGCCCTCCGATGCGCAGTCCGGTGCCGCCGGAGAGCCAGCCGGAGGCGATGTCGCCGGACTTGGCGGGGTTGGTCTCGGCGAGCGGGTCGTTCTCGGCGCGCCGGGCCAGGGCCATGACGCCGGGGACGACGAACGGCGCGAGCAGCAGGTCGTACAGGGCGGCGGTGAACAGCAGTCCGCCGAGGCCGACATGGCGGGCGGCGGTGTCGCCGACGAGGGCGCCGACACCGGCGTAGAGCAGGGTGGAGCCGACGGCGGCGGCGACGACCACGACCATCGGGCCGGTCGCCGACTTCACCTGCCCGCTCTCGGGTTTGACGAGTCCGGCGAGGTAGCCGATGACGCACAGCACGAGGGCGTAGCGCCCGGCGGCGTGGTCGGCGGGCGGGGCGAGGTCGGCGAGGAGTCCGGCGGCGAAGCCGATGAGGGCGCCGCCGACGTGGCCGTAGACCAGGGCGAGACCGAGGACGGTGAGCAGCAGCAGGTCGGGGACGGCGCCCGGGAGGTGGAGGCGGGCGAGGACGCTCACCTGGATCACCAGGGCGACGACGATCAGCGAGCTGGAGAGCAGGATCCGGTTGGCGCGCATGGGGTGACAGCTCCTACTGCTCTTGCTGGTTGAGGCCGTCGGCGGGGGCGGAGGGCGTGACGGTCACCGTCACGGTCGGCGTGGGGGTCGGCTTCGGCTTCTTGGGCAGCACCGTGTCGCGCGGGTCCTTCTCGGGGGCCTGGACGACGACGCCGACGACGTCGAGCTTGCTGAAGCTGACGAACGGCGTGACGGAGAGGGTGCGGGTGAGGTCGCCGCCGGAGGGGTCGACGCGGGAGACGACGCCGACGGGGACGCCGGGCACGAACGGCTTGTCGGCCTGCGAGCCGAAGGTGACCAGGCGGTCGCCCTTCTTGATCTCGGCCTTGCCGTTGAGGAGTTCGACGCGCAGCGGGCGGTCGCCCTGGCCGGAGGCGAAGCCGAGTTCGTCGGTGGACTCCATGCGGGTGCCGACGGTGAAGTCGGGGTCGGTGGCGAGCAGCACGGTGGCGGTGCCCGGACCGACGGTGGTGACGCGGCCGACGAGTCCGTCGCCGTTGAGGACGGTCATGTCGCGCTCGATGCCGTCGTCGGCCCCGGCGTCGATGGTGATGGTCCAGGAGAAGCCCTGGGCCGCTCCTATGGCGATGACCTGGGCGCCCTTGATGCCGTACTGGCCCTGGCCGGAGACCTTCAGCAGCTTGTCGAGCTGCTTGAGGCGGCTGCGGCTGCGGTCGTCGCTGCCGAGTTCGGCCTTGAGCGCGGCGTTCTCCCGCTCCAGTTCGGCGAGCCGGTCGTGCCGGTCGCCGGACTCGCGGACGGCGGTGACCGCGTTGCCGATCGGGTCGACCGCGCCGGACACGCCGTTCTCGATCGGGCCGAAGACGGTCGCCGCGGCCTGCCGGGCACCGTCGACCGGTGAATCCTCCCCGCCGCGGATGTCCACCGTGATCAGTGCGAACGCGATGGCGATCAGCAGCACCAGGAGCAGCCGGCTCTCTCGTGTGTCCCTCACGTGCGGCGGCCGTGCCTTCCTCGTCGAGAACGGGTATGAGGTGGGGGTCTGTTCAGGTGTGTCGAAGACGCTTCGAGGGGTGTGTCGAAGGATGCTTCGGGGGTGTGTTCGAGGCGTTGTGTGGCGTTGTGGGGGAGTTTATGCCTCTATATCAACGATCCGCCGTACGGAAGAAGGTCGTCCCGTACGGCGGTATCGAGGAGGTGCGTCATCTGCGCGGCTGGGCGTCGAGCACCTGCTGAAGCGCCTCGAACTCCTCGACGCACTTGCCGGAACCGAGCGCCACGCTGTCCAGCGGGTCCTCGGCGATGTGGATCGGCATGCCCGTCTCCCGGCGCAGCCGCTCGTCGAGGCCGCGCAGCAGCGCGCCGCCGCCGGTCAGAACGATTCCCCGGTCCATGATGTCGCCGGACAGCTCCGGCGGGCACTTGTCGAGGGTCGTCTTGACGGCGTCCACGATGGCGTTGACCGGTTCCTCGATCGCCTTGCGCACTTCGGCGGCGGAGATGACGACGGTCTTCGGCAGTCCGGAGACGAGGTCCCGGCCACGGATCTCGGTGTGCTCGTCGGTGTCCAGGTCGTACGCCGAACCGATCGTGATCTTGATCTGTTCGGCCGTCCGTTCACCCAGCAGGAGGGAGTACTCCTTCTTGATGTGCTGGATGATCGCGTTGTCCAGCTCGTCGCCCGCGACGCGGATGGACTGGGCGGTGACGATGCCGCCGAGGGAGATGACCGCGACCTCCGTGGTGCCGCCGCCGATGTCCACCACCATGTTGCCGGTGGCCTCGTGGACCGGCAGCCCGGAGCCGATGGCGGCGGCCATGGGCTCCTCGATGATGTGCACCTGACGGGCGCCGGCCTGCGACGACGCCTCGATGACGGCGCGGCGCTCGACACCCGTGATGCCCGAGGGCACACAGACGACGACCCGCGGACGAGCCAGGTACCGCCGCTTGTGGATCTTCAGGATGAAGTAGCGGAGCATCCGCTCGGTGATCTCGAAGTCGGCGATGACGCCGTCCTTCAGCGGGCGCACGGCGACGATGTTGCCGGGGGTGCGCCCGATCATCTTCTTCGCCTCGGCACCGACCGCGAGGATGCCACCGGTGTTGGTGTTGATCGCGACGACGGACGGCTCGTTGAGTACGATCCCACGACCCCTGACGTACACCAGCGTGTTGGCGGTCCCGAGGTCGACAGCCATGTCACGGCCGATGAACGACATTGAGTTCCCCATCAGGATTCGACTGGCCTTCCCACGAGCTTTTGAGGGCTTCTCAGGTCGGCGAGGTGGGTACGGTGACGTGAAGGCTTCCATCGTAGACGCGCCTTCGCGAACACCGCGCGAGGGTCTTCGCCATTGTCATCAGATGGCGCGCCCCGCTGCTTGTGGAGACGGTCCATCGGGGGCATCCGTTCCCCCGATCGCCGCGCATATGCCAAAAAAGGTCCGGGGGCAAAGCCCCCAGACCGTCCGACAGGCGGCCAAACGCGCCGGCCGCCGCCGCGATGTGATCGTTATGCGCGGGATTCGCGCACGTCCGAGTGCGCGGGTTACGCGCGACCCGGGAAGAAGATCTTCACCTCGCGCTCGGCGGACTCCTCGGAGTCGGAGGCGTGGATCAGGTTCTCCCGGACGATCACACCGAAGTCGCCGCGGATCGAGCCCGGCGCGGCGGCGATCGGGTCGGTGGGACCGGCCAGTTGGCGCACGCCCTCGATGACCCGCTCACCCTCGACGATCATCGCCACGACCGGCCCGGAGGCCATGAACTCCACCAGCGGCTCGTAGAACGGCTTGCCCTTGTGCTCGCCGTAGTGCTGCTCCAGCGTGTCCTGGTCCAGGGCCCGCAGCTCCAGCGCGGTGATCTTCCAGCCGGCCTTGCGCTCGATACGGCTGATGATCTCGCCGGTCAGGCCACGACGTACGGCGTCGGGCTTGAGGAGGACGAGGGTGCGCTGGGTCACGACGGAGCTCCTTGTGCGGGAAGTGGTGCGGGAGGACGAGATTACCGGGCGTGTCGGGACACCTGTCACGCAGCGTCAGGCCGGCCCGCCTGCGCGGCGAAACGGGCCTTCGCTTCGTCCACCTTTCGCCCGAAGTGCACCGATGCCCACCACAGCAGCGCGAAGAGCGCGCCCATGAAGAACATCATCGGGACGAAGACACCGGAGGCGATCAGGGCGATCTGCAGCGCCCAGCCGAGGGCCACCCCGCCGGGCCGGGTGATCACCCCGCACAGGGCCACGGACAGGAACATCGCGATGCCGCAGACCGTCCACACCGTGCCGGTGGACAGGTCCGGGTCCTTCATCGCGACCAGCCCGGCGAAACCGATGATGAAGAACTCGCCGATCAGCGTCGAAGCGCAGAGCGTACGCACGGGATCTCAGCCCCTCCCCAGGAGCAGTCGGGCCTCGCCGACGGTGATGACGGAACCGGTGACGAGCACACCGCCGCCCGCGAACTCGCCCTCCTCCTCGGCCAGCGTGATCGCGGCCTCCAGGGCGTCCGGCAGCCGCGGCTCGACCTGGACGCGGTCCTCGCCGAACACCTCGACGGCGATGCCCGCCAGCTCGTCGGCGTCCATCGCGCGGTGGCTGGAGTTCTGGGTGACGACGACCTCGGCGAAGACCGGCTCGAACGCCTCCAGCAGTCCGCGCACGTTCTTGTCGCCGCTCGCGCCGACCACGCCGATGAGCCGGCTGAACTGGAACGCCTCCCCGATCGCGGCGGCCGCCGCCCGCGCGCCCGCCGGGTTGTGGGCGGCGTCCAGGACGACGGTCGGCGAACGCCGTACGACCTCCAGCCGGCCCGGGGAGGCGACGGCGGCGAACGCCTTGCGCACGGTGTCGATGTCGAGCGGCTGGGCGTGCTGGGCGCCGACGCCGAAGAACGCCTCCACGGCGGCGAGCGCCACGGCCGCGTTGTGGGCCTGGTGTTCACCGTGCAGCGGCAGGTACACCTCGGGGTACTCGCCACCGAGTCCGCGCAGCGTCACCAGCTGGCCGCCGACGGCGACCTGCCGGGCCACGACCCCGAACTCCAGACCCTCACGGGCCACCGTCGCGTCCACCTCGACGGCCTTCTTCAGCAGCACCTGCGCGGCGTCCACCGGCTGCTGCGCCATGATCACCGTCGCGTCCCGCTTGACGATGCCGGACTTCTCGCCGGCGATCTCGGCGGGCGTGGTGCCGAGCCGGTCGGTGTGGTCGAGGTCGATCGGCGTCACCACGGCGACGCCGGCGTCGATCACGTTCGTCGCGTCCCAGCTGCCGCCCATGCCGACCTCGACGACCGCCACGTCCACGGGCGCGTCGGCGAAGGCGGCGTACGCCATGCCGGTGAGCACCTCGAAGAAGGACAGCCGGTACTCCTGCCGGGCGTCGACCATCTCGACGTACGGCTTGACGTCCTGGTACGTCTCGATGAACCGCTCGGCGGAGACGGGCGCCCCGTCGAGGCTGATCCGCTCGGTGATCGACTGGACGTGCGGGGAGGTGTAACGGCCGGTGCGCAGCTCGAAGGCGCCGAGCAGGGCCTCGATCATGCGGGCGGTGGAGGTCTTGCCGTTGGTGCCGGTGATGTGG
Organism: Streptomyces sp. CB02400; assembly: GCF_001905725.1. Classification (GTDB taxonomy): domain Bacteria; phylum Actinomycetota; class Actinomycetes; order Streptomycetales; family Streptomycetaceae; genus Streptomyces; species Streptomyces atrovirens. The sequence goes on along the minus strand of NZ_LIWB01000002.1, from coordinate 470,099 downwards.
ATCGAGGGGTACGAGCGCTGGGGCTCGCCCAGGACGTCCATCAGCGCGGCGATGCGGGCGACCGAGGGCTCCAGCTTGGTCTCGCCCCAGCGGGTGGCGAGCTCCGCCTCGACCTCGCGCAGGGCCTTGTCGACCTCGGGGTCCGCGGGGCGGGCGGGCACGTCCGCCTGGGGCGGGCCGCCCTGGGTGCGCAGGGTGCGGCTGCCGGCCTCGATCACCGCGAGGTCGGGGTCGCGGTCGGTCTCCGCGGCGACGATCTCGTCGAAGCCGTCGACGGACTCGGGCTGCTCGCTGTCATCAGGGGGGAGCTCACTCACGGGGACCAGTCTACGTATCCCGGCCCGCACCCCCTCTCGTGCCGCCGCAGCCCGCTGCCCGCAGCCTGTGGGCAGTCGTGCAACCGCAGCAGCCTGCGGGCAGCCGTGCGACCACCGCAGCAACCTGCGGGCAGTCGTGCCGCTGGGGCGGCACGACTGCCCGCAGCTGCGGGGGTGGGCGCCGCCCGAACCGTGCGGCTGCCCGCAGCTGCGTCGGCTGTTGCGGTTACGCCGAGGGGAGGCGGTCGAGTTGGGACTGGATTCGGGTGATGTCCTCCTCCGACTTCGCAAGGCGCGTGCGGATCTTGTCGACCACGTGGTCCGGGGCCTTCGACAGGAACGCCTCGTTGCCGAGCTTCGCCGTCGCCTGGGACTTCTCCTTCTCGGCGGCGGCGAGGTCCTTGGCCAGGCGCTTCCGCTCGGCGGCGACATCGATCACACCGGACAGGTCCAGCGCGACCTCCACGCCCGCGACCGGCAGGGTCGCCGTCGCGGTGAAGGCATCGCCCTCCGGCTGGAGGCGCAGCAGCTGGCGGATGGCCGGCTCGTGCGGGGCCAGCGCCGTACCGTCGAGGGTCAGCCGCGCCGGGACCCGCTGGCCGGGCTGCAGGCCCTGGTCGGCGCGGAAGCGGCGGACCTCGGTGATGACGGACTGCAGCGTCCCGATCTCCCGCTCGGCGTCCGCGTCCCGGAAGCCACTGTCGGACGGCCACTCGGCGATGACGACCGACTCGCCCCCCGTCAGCGTCGTCCACAGCGTCTCCGTGACGAACGGAACCACCGGGTGCAGCAGCCGCAGCGTGACGTCCAGCACCTCGCCGAGGACCCGCTTGCTGACCTCGGCCGGCTCCCCGCCCGCCTGGAACGTCGTCTTGGACAGCTCGACGTACCAGTCGAACACCTCGTCCCACGCGAAGTGGAACAGCGCGTCCGACAGCTTGGCGAACTGGAAGTCGTCGTAGTACGCGTCGACTTCGGCGACGACCGAGTTCAGCCGGGACAGGATCCAGCGGTCGGTCGGCGACATCTTCGACGCGTCCGGCAGCGGGCCGTCCACCGTCGCGCCGTTCATCAGCGCGAAACGCGTCGCGTTCCAGATCTTGTTGGCGAAGTTGCGCGAGCCCTGGACCCAGTCCTCGCCGATCGGGACGTCGACACCGGGGTTGGCGCCGCGCGCGAGGGTGAAGCGAAGCGCGTCGCTGCCGTACTTGTCCATCCAGTCCAGCGGGTTGACCGCGTTGCCGAAGGACTTCGACATCTTCTTGCCGAACTGGTCGCGGACCATGCCGTGCAGGGCGATGGTGTGGAACGGCGGGGTGCCGTCCATCGCGTACAGACCGAACATCATCATCCGGGCGACCCAGAAGAAGAGGATGTCGTAGCCGGTGACCAGGACGGAGTTCGGGTAGAACTTCGCGAGCGACTCCGTCTGTTCGGGCCAGCCGAGCGTGGAGAACGGCCACAGGCCCGAGGAGAACCAGGTGTCGAGGACGTCGGTGTCCTGGTGCCAGCCCTCGCCGGTCGGCGCCTCCTCGTCCGGTCCGACGCAGACGACCTCGCCGTTCGGCCCGTACCAGACCGGGATGCGGTGGCCCCACCACAACTGCCGCGAGATGCACCAGTCGTGGAGGTTGTCGACCCAGTCGAAGTAGCGCTTCTCCATCTCCTGCGGATGGATCTTGACCTTGCCGTCGCGGACGGCGTCACCGGCCGCCTTCGCCAGCGGGCCGACCTTGACCCACCACTGCATGGACAGCCGCGGCTCGATGGTGGTCTTGCAGCGCGAGCAGTGGCCGACCGAGTGGACGTACGGCCGCTTCTCGGCGACGATCCGGCCCTCGGCGCGCAGCGCGGCGACGATGGTCGAGCGGGCCTCCAGCCGGTCCAGGCCCTGGAAGGGGCCGTGGGCGGTGATGACCGCGTGCTCGTCCATCACGGCGATGGACGGCAGGCCGTGCCGCTGGCCGATCTCGAAGTCGTTCGGGTCGTGCGCCGGGGTGACCTTGACGGCACCCGTACCGAACTCGGGGTCGACGTGCTCGTCCGCGACGACCGGGATGGAGCGGTCGGTCAGCGGCAGCTTGATGAGCTTGCCGACGAGGTGCTTGTAGCGCTCGTCCTCGGGGTGGACGGCGACGGCCGTGTCACCGAGCATCGTCTCGGCACGGGTCGTGGCGACGACGATCGTCTCGTCCCCCTCGCCGTACTTCATGGAGACGAGCTCGCCGTCGTCGTCCTGGTACTCGACCTCGATGTCGGAGATCGCGGTCAGACAGCGCGGGCACCAGTTGATGATGCGCTCGGCGCGGTAGATCAGCTCGTCGTCGTAGAGCCGCTTGAAGATGGTCTGGACGGCCTGGGACAGGCCCTCGTCCATGGTGAAGCGCTCACGCGACCAGGCGACGCCGTCACCGAGGCGGCGCATCTGCCCGGAGATCTGCCCGCCGGACTCGCCCTTCCACTGCCAGACCCGCTCGACGAACGCCTCACGGCCGAGGTCGTGGCGGGACTTGCCCTCCTTGGCGAGCTCCCGCTCGACGACGTTCTGCGTGGCGATGCCGGCGTGGTCCATGCCGGGCTGCCACAGCGTCTCGAAGCCCTGCATGCGCTTGCGGCGGGTCAGGGCGTCGATGAGCGTGTGCTCGAACGCGTGCCCGAGGTGCAGGCTGCCGGTGACGTTCGGCGGCGGGATGACGACGGTGTACGGAGGCTTCTCGCTCTTGGCGTCCGCCTCGAAGTAACCGCGCTCTACCCAGCGCTCGTACAGCGGCCCCTCTACATCGGCCGGCGCGTACTGGGTCGGCAGTTCGGTCGTGGGCGCTGGTGGCTCCTGCTGAGCGTTCTCGGTCACGGGGCTCAGTTTAGAGGCGTCACGGGCCTGTCCCGAAACGCGATTCCTCTGTAACGGTGCGACCCCCGCCGGCCTGAACGCATCACTCCTGAGTCAGGATGTCAGCAACGCATAAGCATCTGGAGGGGGAACCCCGTAATGAGCTACAACCAGCCGGGCCCGTACGGCGGGCAGCAGCCCCAGCAGCCCGGACCGTACGGCCAGCCGGGACCTTACGGCCAGCCGCCGCAGGCTCCGCAGCCCGGCTACGGCTACCCCCAGCAGGCCCCGCCGCCCGGCCAGCCCGGATACGGCTACCCGCAGCAGCCCGGCCAGCCCGGCGTCCCGCCGCAGCAGCCCCCGTACGGCCAGCAGCCGCCCTACGGCCAGCCCCAGTACGGCATGCCGCCCCAGCCCCCGACCTCGGGCGGCGGCGGCAAGAAGGCCGGGATCATCATCGGCGCGGTGGCGGTCGTCGCGGCCATCGGCGTGGGCGCGTACTTCGTGATCGGCGGGGGCGGCGGCGCGGGCGGCCTGGAGGACGACGGGGCGCACAAGCTGACGACGCCGGCGACGGTGCTCGGTGGCGAGTACAAGAAGGGCGACGCCGCGGAGAGCGACGGCTTCGACGAGAACGACATCAAGGAAGCCGAGAAGAACGGCGTCAAGAACGCCAAGAACGTCGACGCGGTCTACCAGGCTGGGGACGAGAGCAATCCGCTCGCCACGAAGATGGTCCAGTTCATGGGTGTCTACGGCGAGGTCGACGATCCGGAGAAGGTCGTCGACGCCATGTTCGGGGAGATGGAGAAGAACGCCTCCGAAGACAAGGAGACCGAGGGCGAGCTCGTCGGCAGCCCGAAGGCCTTCGAGCCGAGCGCTCTGGACGGCGCCGTCCTGAAGTGCCAAGAGATCAAGATCAAGAACAGTGAGGCCACACCGGGTGACGTGGCCTCCGGACCCTCAGAGATCAGCATGCCGGTGTGCATCTGGGGTGACCACAGCACGGTGGGCGTCATCATCAACACGGTGGTGGCCGACGTCATGGCGGGCAAGACCGCCGACCTGGAGAAGACCGCCGAGCTGACCGCCAAGTTCCGCAAGGAAGTCCGCGTCAAGGCCTGACCCGCACCACATCGGCATCTGGAGGGGCAGCTCCGGGGCGGTCGAGCCGAGCGGTCTCGACGGCGCCGTCATGCGGTGCCGGACGGCCTCGGTCTCCGAGGACGACGACAAGCTCGAGACGCCGGTGTGCGGGTGGGCCGACCACAGCACCTACGGCGTGGTCAACGGGCTGGACCTGGCCGCCGCGGAGAAGGGCGGCAGCGGCGGTCTCTCCACGGACGACGTCGCCTCGTTCGCCGCCGAACTGCGCTCCGCGGCGCGGGTCAAGGCCTGAACCGTACGGCAACGCGAAGGGGCCCCGGATCGACCCGGGGCCCCTTCGCGTTGCCGCCGTGGTGGCGGCTACGCCGTCTTCTGCTCCCCCGAGCCCCGGCCGCGGGCGTCGCGCGGGATCAGGGTCGGGTTGACGTTGGAGAGGACCACGTCGGCCGTGATGACCACGCGGGCGACGTCCTTGCGGGACGGGACCTCGTACATCACGCCCTGGAGGACCTCCTCCATGATGGCGCGCAGGCCGCGCGCTCCGGTCTGGCGGAGGATGGCCTGGTCGGCGATGGCCTCCAGTGCCTCGCGCTCGAAGTCCAATTCCACGCCGTCGAGTTCGAACAGGCGCTGGTACTGCTTCACCAGCGCGTTGCGCGGCTCGACGAGGATCTGGAGCAGCGCCTCGCGGTCGAGGTTGTGGACGCTGGTGATGACCGGGAGCCGGCCGATGAACTCGGGGATCATGCCGAACTTGACCAGGTCCTCCGGCATGACCTCCTCGAACTGGTCCTTGGACTCCCGCTCCTGCTTGGAGATGATCGTCGCGCCGAAGCCGATGCCCTTGGCTCCCGCCCGGCCCTCGATGATCTTCTCCAGTCCGGCGAAGGCGCCGCCCACGATGAACAGCACGTTCGTCGTGTCGATCTGGATGAACTCCTGGTGCGGGTGCTTGCGGCCGCCCTGCGGCGGGACGGAGGCCGTGGTGCCCTCCAGGATCTTCAGCAGGGCCTGCTGGACGCCCTCGCCCGACACGTCGCGCGTGATCGAGGGGTTTTCACTCTTGCGGGCGACTTTGTCGATCTCGTCGATGTAGATGATCCCGGTCTCGGCCTTCTTGACGTCGTAGTCGGCCGCCTGGATCAGCTTCAGCAGGATGTTCTCGACGTCCTCGCCGACGTATCCCGCCTCCGTGAGCGCCGTGGCGTCGGCGATCGCGAACGGGACGTTCAGCATGCGGGCGAGGGTCTGGGCCAGCAGGGTCTTCCCGGAGCCCGTGGGGCCCAGCAGGAGGATGTTGGACTTCGCCAGCTCGATGGCGTCCTCGCGGCCCTGCGCGCCGCCGTTCTCGCCGGCCTGGACGCGCTTGTAGTGGTTGTACACGGCGACGGAGAGGGCCTTCTTGGCCGCCTCCTGCCCCACCACGTACCCCTCGAGGAACTCGTAGATCTCGCGAGGCTTGGGCAGCTCCTCCCAGCGGACCTCACTGGTCTCGGCGAGCTCTTCCTCGATGATCTCGTTGCAGAGATCGATGCACTCGTCGCAGATGTACACACCGGGCCCTGCGATGAGCTTCTTGACCTGCTTCTGGCTCTTGCCGCAGAACGAGCACTTGAGCAGATCGCCGCCGTCACCGATGCGTGCCACGGTGTGCTTCCCCTTCGCCTGGGAGACGCGGACGCGGGCGTCCGGCGACTCCTGGTGCTGCCTTATGTCCGACGGTACCTTGCCTGGCCCCCCGTTCGGGCCCCCCTTGGCACGGTTCACTTTGACGTGGACCGTGCCAAACCGTGCCAAGGGGCGGCAGACGTCACACTCCCGCCCCGCGTCAGCGCAGGCTGGTGTTGTCCATCTTCCGGGTGGTGATGATCTGGTCGATCAGGCCGTACTCCAGCGCGTCCTCGGCCGTGAGGATCTTGTCGCGCTCGATGTCCTCGCGGATCTTGTCGAGCGGCCGGGTGGAGTGCTTGGCCAGCATCTCCTCCAGCTGGCTCCGCATCCGGAGGATCTCGTTGGCGGCGATCTCCAGGTCGGAGACCTGACCGCGGCCGGTCTCGCTGTACGGCTGGTGGATCAGCACGCGCGCGTTCGGCAGCGCCATGCGCTTGCCGGGCGTACCGGCGGCCAGCAGGACCGCGGCGGCGGAGGCCGCCTGGCCCATGCAGACCGTCTGGATGTCCGGCTTCACGTACTGCATCGTGTCGTAGATCGCCGTGAGCGCGGTGAAGGAGCCGCCGGGGCTGTTGATGTAGACCGAGATGTCCCGGTCGGGGTCCATCGACTCCAGGCACAGGAGCTGCGCCATGACGTCGTTGGCGGAGGCGTCGTCGATCTGCACGCCGAGGAAGATCACCCGCTCCTCGAAGAGCTTCGCGTACGGGTCGTACTCGCGGATGCCCTGGGAGGTGCGCTCGACGAAGCGCGGGATGACGTAGCGGGACTCGGCCGAGGGGCCGGTGTACCGGCCCTCGGAGGCGGCGGGCGTGCGGTCGTACAGGCCGCTGCCGGGGAAGCTGTTCACGGTGTCTCCTGAAAGGGGCTGAGGCGGTCGGCTGGGGCTGCTGGGGCTGTTCACCGGGCCCGGGGGCCCGGTGGGGCGTCCACGGGGCCGCGAGGGCTCCGCGAGGCCGCTCAGGCCCCGGTGCCGCCGCCGCCCGGCATGCCGGCGGCCGTGGCGATCACGTCGTCGATGAGGCCGTACTCCTTGGCCTCGAAGGCGTCGAACCAGCGGTCACGGTCGGAGTCGCGGGTGATCTGCTCGACCGTCTGGCCGGTGTGCTGGGACGTCAGCTCGGCCATGCGCTTCTTGGTGTGCAGCAGCCGCTCGGCGTGGATCTTGATGTCCGAGGCCGAGCCGGCGAGACCGGCGGACGGCTGGTGGATCAGGATCTCGGCGTTCGGCAGCGCGAACCGCTTGCCGGGGGTGCCGGCGCTCAGCAGGAACTGGCCCATGGAGGCCGCCAGGCCCATGGCGATCGTCACCACGTCGTTCTTGATGTACTGCATGGTGTCGTAGATCGCCATGCCGGCCGTGATGGAGCCGCCGGGGCTGTTGATGTACAGGTAGATGTCCTTGTCCGGGTCGGAGGCAAGGAGCAGCAGCTGTGCGGTGATCTTGTTGGCAATGTCGTCGTCGACCGGCTGGCCGAGGAAGATGATCCGCTCGCCGAGCAGCCGGTTGTAGACCTGGTCGCCGAGGCCACCACCGATGGAGGGCTCGCCGGCGGCTGAGGGCATCAGATTCGTCACGTATCCACCTGCTCGTCTTGCGACGGCGCCGGGCCGTCTCACGTATCCCTGTGGGACTGGAGCCGTAATCGGTGACTCGCGTCCCCTGGTATTCATGGACCCTAACGCGGTGGCTCCGTCGGGGAATCCCGGTAACGGGGGTGTTCGCCGGGGGCGTAGAGGGGCGTACTTCGCGGTGTGCTCCGCGGGGAGCGCCGTTCGCCTTTCCGGCGGGGGCCACTGGTTCGTGGGCGGCTGCGGCCCGGTGGGGGCTGGTCGCGCAGTTCCCCGCGCCCCTGGGTGGGCTGCCCCGCCGCCCGACAGCAGGGCCCCGGAGTGACGCACACCCCGGTAGCCGACAGCAGAGCCTCGGAGTGACGCACACCCCGGTAGCCGACAGCAGAGCCTCGGAGTGACGCACACCCCGACAACCAGACACCAAGGCCCTGAGCGACACCCACCCCGACAACCAGACACCAAGGCCCTGAGCGACACGCACCCCGACGACCAGACACCAGGGCCCCGGAGTGTTGTACACCCCGGGGCCCTGGTGATCATGTCAGAGGTGACGTGAGGGTCAGCCCTCGGTCTTCTCCTCGGTGGCCTCGGCCGGCTCGGCGGCGGTCTCGGCGGTGTCCGCCTCGTCCGTCTCCTCCTCGTCCTCGAGGTCGACGATCTCGCCGTTGGTGTCCTTGACCGTGGCCTTCTCGACCACGGAGGCCAGGGCCTTGCCGCGGGCGACCTCGCCGACGAGGAGCGGGACCTGGCCCTGCTCGACGACGGCCTGGGCGAACTGGTCGGGGGACATGCCGGAGGAGGCCGCGCGCCGCATGAGGTGCTCGGTGAGCTCCTCCTGGTTGACGTTGAGCTTCTCCTGCTTGACGAGCTCGTCGAGCACGAACTGGGTCTTGATGCCCTTGACCGCGGCCTCGCGGGTCTCGGCCTCGAACTCCTCCTCGGTCTTGCCCTGGATCTCCAGGTACTTCGCGAGGTCGAGGCCCATCTGGCCGAGCTGGTGGTGCTCGAGGTTGTGCTTGCGGGTGTTGATCTCGTCCTCGAGCAGCTTCTCGGGGACCGGGACCTCGACCAGCTCGAGCAGCTTCTCCAGGACGCGCTCCTGGGCCTGCGTGGCCTGGTCGTACTGCTTCATGTTCTCCAGGCGCTTGCGGCTGTCCGCCTTCAGCTCCTCGAGGGTGTCGAACTCGGACGCGAGCTGGGCGAACTCGTCGTCCAGCTCCGGCAGCTCACGGGCGGCGACCTGGGACACCTTGACGGTGACCTCGGACTCCTTGCCGGCCGCCGAGCCGCCCTTGAGCTCGGAGGTGAAGGTGGCCTCGCCACCGGCCTCCAGGCCCTTCACGGCGTCGTCGATGCCGTCCAGCAGCTCGCCGGAGCCGATGGTGTACGACACGCCGCTCGCGACGCCGTCCTCGAGGACCTCGCCGTCGACCTTGGCCTCCAGGTCGATGGTGACGACGTCGCCGTCCTCGGCGGCGCGCTCCACCGGGGAGGTGGAGGCGAAGCGCTCGCGGAGCTGCTCGACCGACTTCTCGACGTCCTCGTCGGTGACCTCGACGGCGTCGACCTCGACCTCGATGCCGGAGTAGTCCGGGATCTCGATGGTCGGGCGGATGTCGACCTCGGCGGTGAAGTTCAGCGTCTCGCCGTCCTTCAGCTCCGTGATGTCGACCTCGGGCTGGCCCAGCGGGCTCAGCTCGGCCTCGTTGACCGCGTCGGTGTAGAACTTCGGGAGGGCGTCGTTGACGGCCTCCTCCAGCACCGCACCGCGGCCGAAGCGCTGGTCGATGACCCGGGCCGGGACCTTGCCCTTGCGGAAGCCCTTCACCGTGACCTGCTGGTTGATCTTCTTGTACGCCGCGTCGAGGCTGTCCTTGAGCTCCTCGAAGGGCACCTCGACAGTGAGCCGAACCCGGGTCGGGTTCAGGGTCTCCACGGCGCTCTTCACGGTTCGGTCTCCTTGTGGCTGACTTCTCGGGTTCTGCCGGGACCAGAGGGGTCCGGCCGATTCGCCGCCCGGAGGACTTCAGAGACACACAGGGCGTGCAGCTTGCATAGTAACGGCAGCGGCTACGGCACCCAAAAGGCGATCACCGGTGCATGAGCAGGTGGCTGGTCGGGGTGGCGGGATTTGAACCCACGGCCTTCCGCTCCCAAAGCGGACGCGCTACCAAGCTGCGCCACACCCCGTCTGGTGCGACACGTAGGGTACATGCACCCGGGCGGAACGGCCGCCGCGTTTCACGGGCGCGGTGCCGCGCCGGGGCGGTCCGGAAACGGGGTGTGCGACGAGGCCGCACGACCCGCTACGATGCCTGTCAGTGCCGCGGTCACCGACGCGCGGCGTGTTCCGTGCGGGCGTAGCTCAATGGTAGAGCCCTAGTCTTCCAAACTAGCTACGCGGGTTCGATTCCCGTCGCCCGCTCCATACGGCTCAGGGCCGGGCCGGAGGATCATCCCTCCGGCCCGGCCCTGATCGTTTTCCTTCGCGGCGGGCGGTCCGGTCGCGCTGTTCGCGGTGTCGGGCGGCTGGAGCGGGCGGGATCAGAAGCTGATCGAGTTGATCATCTCGGCTATCGAGTCCAGGAACCGCTGGATGTCGTCGGCCATGCCGGTGGAGGCGAGGAAGAAGCCGAAGAGGACGGCGACGACCGCCGGGCCGGCCTTGAGGGAGCCGCCTCTCATCAGCACCACCAGGATGATCGCCAACAGCAGCACCACAGACAGTGAAATGGCCACAACTGATCACACCCTCGGTCGGTTCCGCTTCCCCGGCCCGGGCGACGCGACCCCGCGCACCCCGCCAGAACCATCGTGCCACCAACACGGCCGCCCTATGCGGCGGCTGACGCATCATCCGTCCCGGTGCCGCCGGTCCCACCCGCGCGCGGCCGTCCGCGCGGGCCAACGGCGCCGTGTCGCACGGCAATTCGAAGGAGCACCCGCACAGGGAATTCAACCGGATCGTTTCCGTCTCCACACAACGCGTTCGCAGCTAATTCGAATTGTCGCCGCAAGTGCTCCGACAAGCCTTGGACCGATACGGGAGAGACATACCCAAGCTGGACATATCACCGGAGTCGCCTGCCGTGCTTATGCGTGACTTGGTCCGGAATAATCATGACAAGGACGGCCCGAGTGCCAGCCAAGTACCTTATATGCACAGTGTGTTGGCCATCACGCCAATCATGCCGATCACTTTCCCCAATCCGGGGCACCCGAGCCGAATACCAGGAACGACGTCGGGCGTTTTACGAAATGCCGAGGACGACGCTAGGGTGCCTCAGATGTTCCACGCTGCCTCGTCCCCCGCAAGCGCAGCGAGCTCACCGATCGACTCCCCGAGTCCCCGCCGGGAGGGTCAGTGACGAACTCGCAGCGACCGTACGGCAACCGCAGAACGCCGCTCCCCCCGGCACAGTCACCGGCACCCGGAGTGCCGAGCCCACGCACGAAGGGCCCACGCGCAAAAAGCCCGCAACCGAAGAGCCCGCACGGCAAACAGCGCGACGCGTTCTTCGACAACGCCAAGTACCTGGCGATCGTGCTGGTGGCGGTCGGCCACGCCTGGGAGCCCCTCAAGGGCGACAGCCGGGTCCTGGAGGCGGCGTACACGGTCGTGTACACGTTCCACATGCCGGCCTTCATCATCATCTCCGGCTTCTTCTCGCGCAGTTTCGACATGCGGCCCGACCGGCTGCGCCGGCTGATCACCGGTGTCGCCGTGCCGTACATCGTGTTCGAGACCGCCTATCCCCTGTTCCGGCGGGTCGTCGACCACGCCCCGGAGCAGGAGATCAGCCTGCTCGACCCCTGGTACCTGACCTGGTTCCTGGTCGCGCTGTTCGTGTGGCGGCTGACCACGCCGATCTGGAACGCGGTACGGCATCCGCTGCCGCTGGCCCTCGGCATCGCCGTGCTGGCCAGTGTCACCCCCGGGATCGGCGACGACCTCGACCTGCAGCGCGTGCTGCAGTTCCTGCCGTACTTCGTGCTCGGTCTGTGCATGCGGCCGGAGCACTTCCACATGGTGCGCCGCCGGTCGGTGCGGATCGCGGCGGTGCCGGTGTTCGCGGCGGCGCTGGCCTTCGGCTGGTGGGCGGTGCCGCGGATGGACACCGCGTGGTTCTACCACCGTGACGCCGCGCAGGAGCTGGGCGCGCCGTGGTGGGCCGGCCCGGTCATGGTGCTCGCGATGTTCGGCTGCTCGCTGCTGCTGACCGCCTGCTTCTTCGCCTGGGTGCCGGGCCGCCGGATGTGGTTCACGGCGCTCGGCGCGGGCACGCTGTACGGCTATCTGCTGCACGGCTTCGTGGTGAAGGCCGGCGACTACCAGGGCTGGTTCGAGCACTCCGTGCTGCATCAGCCGCTCGGCGAGATCGCCGTGAGCGTCCTGGCGGCGGCCATGGTGACCCTGCTGTGCACCGCCCCCGTACGGCGGATGTTCCGGTTCGTGATGGAGCCGAGGATGGAGTGGGCGTTCAAGCGGGACGCCGCCGAGCCGGCCCGCGAACGTGAGCGGCAGGAGAAGAAGGAGACCCGCGAGAAGGTCTCCGCCTAGGGGTTCCCCTCCCCCTTCACGAGCCCACGAGACCGAGGAGTGCGCGCATCCGCGCGTACTTCTCGGTCAGTCGTGTGCGGGTCGGTCCGTCCAGTACGGCGAGGCGGGCCGGGTCGGCGTTGTGCGCCAGGTCCGCCTCCTTCACCAGCAGCGCGCCGGGGGTGGCGAGGATCCGGGCCGCGTACGCCTCGGGCGGCTCCCCGGACCGTTTGGTGACCGCGAGGACGATGTCCTTGGTCCGCCGGGTCAGCGTCGCCTCCTCCAGCCACCGCTCCGTGAGCCTGTCGTCCTCGACGGCGTCGTGCAGCCAGGCCGCCGCGATCTGCTCCTCGTCGCCGCCGCGTGCCCGTACCCCCTCGGCGACGGCCCGGAGGTGTTCGGCGTAGGGCCGGCCCGCCTTGTCTCTCTGGCCGGCGTGCGCGGCGCGGGCGGTGGCCTCGATCTCGGCCAGGGGCAGCGGTGTCGTCTCGGTCACCCGCCCAGTGTGCACGGGTCAGCGGGCCGTCGCGGCGGCCGTCGGGCCCTCGCGGCAGATCAGCAGCAGCGCCCGGTCGTCGTTGACGTCCTTGGCGACCGCCTCGATGAGGTGCCAGGCGGCGCCGTGGAAGCCGCCCGCGACATAGCGGTCGGCCTCGCCGGTGAGGCGGTCGATGCCCTCGACGATGTCCCGGTCGGAGGTCTCCACCAGGCCGTCCGTGAACAGCATCAGCACGTCCCCGGGGCGCAGCGAGCCCTTCACCGAGTCGAACTGGGCGCCGTCGTACACGCCCAGCAGCGGGCCGTCGGCCGCCTTCTCCTCCCAGCGTCCGCTGCCCGCGCTGAGCTGGAGGCCCGGCGGGTGCCCGGCGGAGTAGAGCTCGTAGTCGCCGGAGTCCAGGTCGAGCACCAGGTGGATGGAGGTGGCGAAGCCCTCGTCCCAGTCCTGGCGCAGCAGGTAGCCGTTGGCGGCCGGGAGGAAGGCGTGCGGCGGGAGGCTGCCGAGGAGGCCGCCGAAGGCACCGGAGAGCAGCAGGGCGCGCGAGGCGGCGTCCATGCCCTTGCCGGAGACGTCGGTGAGCACGACCTCCAGGGTGCGCCCGCCGTTGGTGCGGGCCGCGACCACGAAGTCGCCCGAGAAGGACTGCCCGCCCGCCGGGCGCAGGGCCATCTCGCGGTGCCAGCCGTCGGGGAGCTTCGGCAGCTTGCTCTGCACCCGGATGCGTTCGCGCAGGTCGAACAGCATGGTGCCGCCGCGCCGCCAGGGCACGCCGACCCGGCTGCGGAACTGGGCGACGAGCAGCCCGAAGAAGCCGCAGGCGGCGACGACGAGGACCACGCCCGGGGTGACCCGGGCCGCGCCCTCGGTGTAGGGGCCGAGCTGCACCGACTCCACGATCAGCGCGGTCGCCGCGGCGGCGTACAGGCCGAGCAGGCTCGCCGGGCGCAGCAGCAGGCCGCCGGCGACGATCGGTATGACCAGTGCGGCGGGCGCGCACCACACCGAGTTGGCGAGTGTCCCGGCCGCGATCAGCGGGACGGTGAGGAACAGTCCGGCGAGCGCGATCCAGTCGGAGCCGTCCCCGCGGAAGTAGTCGACGGCGCTCCGGCGCATGCCGACGCGGGCCCGGTGCCACTGCTTCTTCAACCGGGCCGTGAACGTGTCGGCTTCCGCGCGCCGCTCTCGTCCTGCTGCCATTAGTTCGGGACCCTATCCATCGGACCGGCCACTTGGCACGGGAGGTCCTGGTTGTCCCCTTGCCGGGGCCGACTTCACAGTCAACTTCACCGGACGCCGTCGTGGGGCCGCGCGGGAGAAATTGCCTCGCTCGTCCGGTACGGCACTGGTAGGGATGGCTCATGACGACCGAGGAAACGGGCCCCACAACCGGACTTCACGTGCTACAGCCGGACGATTGGAACAAGTGGTACGCGAACCTGATCCGCGCGTTCGGCGGCGGCGAGGAGGCGGACGAGGAACGCGAACTGTGGAACTCGCTCACCGAGCACGACCGTTTTCTGGGGTTCTGGGACGGCGGCGAGTGCGTGGGGACGGCGGGCGCGTTCTCGTTCCGGCTGACCGTGCCCGGCGGTGACTCCGTGCCGGCCGCGGGCGTCACGGGCGTCGGCGTGGCCGCCACGCACCGGCGGCGCGGCGTGCTGCGGACGATGATGCGGCGCCAGTTGGACGACATCCGGTCCTGGGGCGAGCCGCTGGCGGTGCTCACGGCGTCGGAGCCGGCGATCTACGGCCGGTTCGGGTACGAGGCGGCCACCTTCCAGGTCAACGCCGAGATCGACACGAGTCGTACGAGTCTGTCGGTCCCGTCCGGTACGGATGACGTACGGGTGCGGTACGCGGCCCCCGCCGACGTGCTCGACGCGTGCGAGGCGGTGTACGCCCGGCTGGTGCCGGGCCGGCCGGGGATGCTCGCGCGGCAGCCCGGCTGGGAGCGGCTGGGGACGCTGGACCCGGCGGGCGGCCGGGGCGGGGCGTCGCCGCTGCAGTGCGTCGTCGCCGAACGGGACGGCGAGACGGTCGGGTACGCCCGGTTCCGGGTGAAGGGGGAGTACGGTCCGGCGGGGCACGAGGGTTCGGTGATCCTGAGCGCCCTGGCCGCGCTGGATCCGGCGGCGGACGCGGCGCTGTGGCGGTTCCTGTTCGGCATCGACCTGACGACGACGCTGGTGGCGCGCGGTCGGCCGGTCGACGAGGCGTGGCAGTACCTGGTGTCCGACATCCGCCGGTGCCGGCCGGAGATACGGGACTCGCTGTACGTACGGCTGGTCGACGTCGGCGCCGCCCTCCAGGCGCGGGCGTACCGGGCGCCGGTGGACGTCGTGTTCGAGGTGGAGGACGCCTTCTGCCCCTGGAACGCGGGGCGTTGGCGGCTGAGCGGGGACGCCAAGGGCGCGTCCTGCGAGCGTACAGAGGAAGCGGCCGATCTCGCCCTGTCGGTACGGGAGTTGGGTGCGGCGTATCTGGGCGGGGTGAGCCTCACGGCGCTCGCGGCGGCCGGCCGGGTGGCAGAGCTGCGGCGGGGCGCGCTGGCGGAGGCGTCCCTGGCGTTCGGGAGCGACCCGGCGCCGTGGCTGCCGCACGGGTTCTGACGGCTCAGCGGCGCTGGCAGTCCGGGCACCAGAACAGATTGCGGGCGGCGAGGTCGGCGGTGCGGATCTCGCCGCCACAGATGTGGCAGGGCAGGTGGGCCCTGCGGTAGACGTACACCTCGCCGCCGTGGTCGTCGACGCGCGGCGGGCGTCCCATCGCCTCCGGGGTGTGTTCGGGGCGGACGGTGTCGATGCGGTTGAGGCGGACGCCCTCGCGCATCAGCGCGACCAGATCGGCCCAGATCGCGTCCCACTCGGCCGTGGTGATGTCCCGGCCCGCGCGGTACGGGTCGATCCGGTGCCGGAAGAGGACCTCGGCGCGGTAGACGTTGCCCACGCCCGCGATGACCTTCTGGTCCATGAGGAGGGCGGCGATCGTCGTACGGCTGCGGCCGATCCTGCGGTACGCGAGGGCCGGGTCGGCGTCCGGGCGCAGCGGGTCGGGGCCGAGCCGGTCGTGGACCGCCTGCTTCTCGGGGTCCGTGATCAGGGCGCAGGTGGTGGGGCCGCGCAGGTCGACGTAGGACGTGGCGTCGGCGAGGCGGAGCCGGACGGTGTCCGTGGGCGGCGGCGCCGGGGCCGGGCCGAAGGTGACCTTGCCGAAGAGGCCGAGGTGGATGTGGACCCACTCGGCGGGCTCGGCGTCGCCGAAGCCGAGGAACAGGTGCTTTCCGTGGGCGTCGGTGGTGTGCAGCGGCGTGCGGTCGAGGAGGGCGGCGGCGTCGGCGAACTTGCCCTGGGGGCTGGTGACGCGGAGGGGTGTGCCTGCGGCGAAGGCGGCGGCGTAGTCATCGGCCAGCCGGTGGATGGTGTGGCCTTCCGGCACGGGGATGTCCTTCCAAGCTCGTTCCCACCGTCCGGCCGACCCGGTCGACCGGACGGCCCGACTCGTTCCGGGCGACCCGACTCGTACCAGGTAACCCGCCTGTACCGGACGGCCCGACTCGCACCAGGCACCCGGCTCGTACCAGGTAACCCGCCTGTACCGGACGGCCCGACTCGCACCAGGCACCCGGCTCGTACCAGGTAACCCAGCTCGTTCCAGGAGCCCCGTCCCATTCCGGGGCTCCGCCCCGGACCCCGGCGGGGACCGCGTCTCCCGCGTCCCGCCGGCGCCTCGGCGCGGCGCCACGATGGCTCGGCGCCTCGACGGTGCGCGCCGCGGAGAGGGCGCTCTCCCCCCGAGGCCCGTGCATCGGGGGGAGGGCCTGGCGGCGTTACTGCTGCGGGTGGTGCGGGGGGATGGGCGGGAGGTCGCCGGTGGTCTCGTAGGCGGCGAGCATGTCGATCCGGCGGATGTGGCGCTCGTCACCGGAGAACGGGGTGCTCAGGAAGGTCTCGACGAACTTCGTCGCCTCGTCCTGGGTGTGCATGCGCGCGCCCACCGCGATCACGTTGGCGTTGTTGTGCTGGCGGCCCAGTGCCGCCGTCTCCTCGCTCCACGCCAGGGCCGCCCGTACGCCCTCGACCTTGTTCGCGGCGATCTGCTCGCCGTTGCCGGAGCCGCCGATCACGATGCCGAGGGCGCCCTCGTCCGCGGCGGTCCGCTCGGCGGCGCGGAGGCAGAAGGGCGGGTAGTCGTCCTGGGCGTCGTAGATGTGCGGGCCGCAGTCGACGGGCTCGTGGCCCGCCGCCCCGAGCCACTCGACGAGGTGGTTCTTGAGTTCGTAGCCCGCATGGTCCGAGCCGAGATACACGCGCATGGTCCGAGTGTGACACGGGGGTTCCCGGGAAAGCGCGTCGGGTGCCCCGCGCAAAAAGTGTGAGCAAATCCATAGAAGCCCAGGAAAAGCTCAAGTAACGATCCGGAATCAAAGGTTTCCGAATTCGTTCGCCTCCGTTTCACTGGTCCGGCTCGTACCCCGCTCATACGGGGACTGCTCCACCGGCGCAAAGGAAAACCACCCCATGACTTCGCAGCCGACCCTCACCAAGCCCGAGAACGATCCCGAAAGGCCCGGCGATCCCGGAGCACCGGGAGATTCCGGACTCCAGGCCGGACTCAAGAACCGCCATCTGTCGATGATCGCCATCGGTGGTGTGATCGGCGCGGGCCTCTTCGTCGGCTCCAGCTCCGGCATCGCGACCGCCGGCCCCGGCATCCTCCTGTCGTACGCCCTCGTCGGCACGCTCGTGGTGCTGGTGATGCGGATGCTCGGTGAGATGTCCGCGGCCAACCCGACCTCCGGGTCCTTCTCCGCGCACGCCGACCGGGCGCTCGGGCCCTGGGCCGGGTTCACCATCGGCTGGCTCTACTGGTTCTTCTGGGTCGTCGTCCTCGCGGTCGAGGCGACCGCCGGCGCCGCGATCCTCGAAGGATGGATACCGGCCGTTCCGCAGTGGGGCTGGGCGCTCATCGTGATGGTGGTGCTGACCGCCACCAACCTGGTCTCCGTCGGCTCCTACGGCGAGTTCGAGTTCTGGTTCGCCGGGATCAAGGTCGTCGCCATCGGCGCGTTCATCGTCATCGGCGGGCTGGCCGTCTTCGGTGTGCTGCCCGGCGTCGACAGCGACCGGGCGGGCCTGGCCAACCTCACCGAGCACGGCGGTTTCCTGCCGAACGGCGCCGGCGCCATCCTCACCGGCATCCTGCTCGTCGTCTTCTCCTTCATGGGCAGCGAGATCGCCACGCTGGCCGCCGGCGAGTCGGAGGACCCGCAGCGCGCCGTCACCAAGGCGACCAACAGCATCATCTGGCGGATCGGCGTCTTCTACCTCGGCTCGATCTTCGTCGTGGTCTGTCTGCTGCCGTGGGACAGCGAGTCCATCACCGAGGACGGCTCGTACGTCGCCGCCCTGGACTCCCTCGGCATCGCGCACGCCGGTCAGATCATGAACTTCATCGTGCTGACGTCCGTGCTGTCCTGCCTCAACTCCGGGCTCTACACGGCCTCCCGGATGGCCTTCTCGCTCGGCCGGCGCGGGGACGCGCCGAAGGCGTTCGCCCGGACCACGGGCCGCGGTGTGCCGCGCACGGCGATCCTCGTGTCCGTGGTGTTCGGCTTCGTCGCCGTCTTCTTCAACTACAAGTTCCCCGACTCCGTCTTCCTCTTCCTCGTCAACTCCTCCGGCGCGGTCGCGCTGTTCGTGTGGCTGGTGATCTGCTTCTCGCAGCTCCGCATGCGGAAGATCATCCAGGCGGAGGCGCCGGAGAAGCTGGTCGTGCGGATGTGGCTGTACCCGTATCTGACGTGGGCCAGCGCCGCGCTGATCGTGTTCGTGCTCGGCTACATGCTGACCGACACCGAGCACGACGGGCGTACGACGATGCTGCTGTCGCTGCTGGTCGCCGCGATCGTGCTCCTCATCGCCGTCGTCAAGCAGCGGGTGGCCGGGCGCCGCGCGGAGGACCGGGACGAGATCCCGGCCGGCTGAGGCACCCGTACCTACGGCAAGAGGCTCGGCGGGGGCGCTGTACGGCGCCCCCGCCGAGCCTCTTGCCGCAGAACCCGGGCGATCACCGCTTGTCGGCGAACTTCCAGGCCGTCGGCAGCACGCCCATCGCCAGGGCCGCCTTCAGGGCGTCGCCGATGAGGAACGGGGTGAGGCCGGCCGCGATCGCGGCGGAGGCGGACATGCCGGTGGCGAGGGCCAGGTAGGGCACGCCGACGGCGTAGATGACCGCCGAACCGAGCACCATGGTGCCCGCCATGCGCCAGGCGGAGCGGTCGGCGCCGCGGCGGGCCAGGGCGCCCACGACGACGGAGGCCAGCAGCATGCCGAGGACGTAGCCGAAGGACGGCATGCCCATCCCCGACTTGCCCTCCGCGAACCACGGCACGCCGGCCGCGCCCACCAGCGCGTACACCGCGAGGGAGGCGAAGCCGCGGCGGGCGCCGAGGGCGGTGCCGACGAGGAGCGCCGCGAAGGTCTGGCCGGTCACCGGCACCGGGGAGCCGGGGACGGGCACCGCGATCTGGGCGGCGAGGCCGGTGAGCGCGGCGCCGCCGAGCACGAGCGCGGCGTCCCGGACACGGGAGGCCGGTACGAGGTCCGCGAGGACCTGTCCGGATCGGGCGGACGTGACGGTGGCGGTGCTCATGGGGTCTCCGCGGGGTGAGGGCAGTTGGGGACACCGCGACGCTATACCGGCGCCCGCGCGCCGATCACCGTCAGCGCTCGACAAAGGCGCCGACGCGGTCTTGGTGGGCTCCGGACAAAGGGTGGGGGTGATGAGGGGCATGAGGTGACGCCGGTCACTGAGGTGAGGTGGTTTCGCTGACACCTCCGGGTGGTACGGCGGCTGTAGGGATCCACCAAACGGGCCGTGCGGCTCCTCGCGTCACGTGACGACCACCCAGTAACCGGAACATCACCCTCCGGATGACACGTGTCCATATGCCGGGCGGCCTCCCCGCGCACGCGAGAAAGCCGCCCAGACTGGGTGACGTTTTGCCGTCTCCCGCATTGGACGAGTCGCGCCCATGCCCAGCACCTCTGTCGAGACGCCCCCGAAGGCGGACGGCGTCTCCCTCTCGCACGGCCTGAAGCAACGCCATCTGTCGATGATCGCCCTCGGCGGGGTGATCGGCGCCGGGCTGTTCGTCGGCTCCGGGTCGGCCATCGCCGCCGCCGGTCCGTCCGTCGTCGTCGCCTACACCCTCTCCGGTCTCCTGGTGATGCTGGTGATGCGGATGCTGGGCGAGATGTCCGCCGCGTATCCGTCGTCGGGCTCCTTCTCCGCGCACGCCGAGCGGGCGTTCGGTCCCTGGGCGGGGTTCACCGTGGGCTGGTCGTTCTGGGTGCTGCTGTGCACGGCGGTCGGCCTGGAGGGCATCGGCGCCGCGACGATCGTCACCGGCTGGCTGCCGGGCACGCCCGAGTGGGCGTGGGTGGCGCTGTTCATGGTGGTGTTCTGCGGGACGAACCTCGCGGCGGTGAAGAACTTCGGCGAATTCGAGTTCTGGTTCGCGGCCCTCAAGGTCGGCGCGATCTCCCTGTTCCTGGTGCTCGGCGCGCTGGCGATCGCCGGTGTGCTGCCGGGCACGGACTCCCCGGGCACCTCCCACCTCACCGACTTCCTCCCCAACGGCGGCGAGGGCCTGGTGATCGGACTGCTCGCCTCCGTCTTCGCGTACGGCGGTCTGGAGACGGTGACCATCGCGGCGGCCGAGTCGCAGGACCCGGTCAAGGGCGTGGCGGGCGCGGTCCGTACGGCGATGTGGCGGATCGCGCTGTTCTACATCGGCTCGATGGCGGTCGTCGTCACCCTGGTGCCGTGGGACTCCCCGGCGGTCGTCGAGGACGGTCCGTACGTCGCCGCCCTGAACCGCCTCGACATCCCGGGCGCCGACCAGGTGATGAACGTCGTGATCCTGGTCGCGCTGCTGTCCGCGATGAACGCCAACATCTACGGCGCCTCGCGCATCGGCTACTCGCTGGTGGAGCGGGGGCAGGGCCCGAAGGCGCTCGGCCGGGTGTCGGGCGGGGTGCCGAGGGTCGCCGTACTGGCCTCCTCGGCCTTCGGCTTCCTGTGCGTGCTGCTGAGCTACTGGCGGCCGGACGACGTCTTCGCCTGGCTGCTGAACACCATCGGCGCGGTGATCCTGGTCGTCTGGATCTTCATCGCCGCCTCCCAGCTACGGCTGCGCCGCCGGCTGGAGCGCGAGGCGCCGGAGCGGCTCACGGTGCGGATGTGGGCGTTCCCGTGGCTGACCCGGTTGGCGCTGGCCGGTATGGCGGCGGTCTTCGTCCTCATGGCCCGGGAGCCGGACACGCGGGTGCAGCTCTGCTCGACGGGCGCCATGACGCTGCTCCTGGCGGCCGGGGGATACGCCTGGCAGCGGGCGCGCGCCCGGAGCTGACGCCCGCCCCGACGGCCCTCGCGTGGACACGCGGGGGCCGTTTCGCGTACCGGGGCTCACGGAGGGCCCCTTCCGCTGCTAGCGTGCAGTTGCAATGAATGTGCAACAAGCGTCCTGCCTCTTGATCGTCTTCTCACCGTTCACCCGGCAGGCGGAAAGAAGGAAGCCCCCGCGAGGACAGGACTCGCGGGGGCTTCCGGTATGCGGCAATCCGGGTCATGGTTGCGCAATGGCGACACAGAGGACGATGAGGGACTACTGCTGGACCTGCGACGGGGACCAGCAACACCGTCAGCTGAACAAGAAGGAGGAGGACTGGCTCAAGGAACGGCTCGGCCGGTCCGGGGTCGGCGAGTTCTGGCTCTGTGTGAACGTGCTCGACCCCGACACCGGCAAGCAGTGCCGCAACCTGCGCACGGGCTTCAACAAGAAACCCTTCGCCGCGCCGATCAAGGTACCCGTGATCGAGTGACCGTCACAGGTTGCTGAAGTCCGGCCCCTTCGTCCGGGTGCGCTTGATCTCGTAGAAGCCGGGGACGGAGGCCACCGCGAGGGTGCCGTCCCACAGGCGGGCGGCCTCGTCGCCCTTGGGCGCCGGGGTGACGACCGGGCCGAAGAAGGCGATCTCCTCGCCGTCGGGTCCGGGGACCGCGATGACCGGGGTGCCGACCTCCTGGCCCACCTTCTCGATGCCCTCCTTGTGGGAGGCGCGCAGCTCGGGCTCGTAGGGGGTGGAGTCCCAGTGCTCCATGAGGGACTCGGGCAGGCCGACGTCCTTCAGTGCGGCGGCGACCGTCTCCTTGCCCGGACCCTGGTCCTGGTTGTGGATGCGGGTGCCGAGCGCGGTGTAGAGGTCGCCGAGCACCTCCGCGCCGTGCTCCTGCTGGGCCGCGATGACCACCCGTACCGGGCCCCAGGCCTTGACCTCGAGCATCTCGCGGTACTCGGCGGGGAGCTCGTCGAGCTTGTCCTCGTTGAGGACGGCGAGGCTCATCAGATGCCAGCGGACCTCGATGTCCCGCACCTTCTCCACCTCCCGCACCCAGCGGGAGGTCATCCAGGCCCAGGGGCACAGCGGGTC
Organism: Streptomyces sp. CB02400; assembly: GCF_001905725.1. Taxonomy (GTDB): domain Bacteria; phylum Actinomycetota; class Actinomycetes; order Streptomycetales; family Streptomycetaceae; genus Streptomyces; species Streptomyces atrovirens. The sequence goes on along the minus strand of NZ_LIWB01000002.1, from coordinate 448,066 downwards.
GAACCAGAAGTCGACGGGCGTGGCGGGAGTCTTGTCCGGCATGTCGCTCCTCGAAGAAGGAAAAAGTGTGTCCGGGGGAACAACGTGAGAGGTCCCGGCCATTCCCGCCCGCCCCGTGTCAGGAGCGCATGGCAGGATCGGTCCTGATCATCCATGTCGACGACGCATGAGGAGTCCGCCCGTGCCCGGTGAGAACCTGACCCGCGACGAGGCCCGGGAGCGGGCAGCCCTGCTGTCCGTCGACGGGTACGAGGTGTCCCTGGACCTGCGTTCGGCGGTCGGCGAGCACAGCGGCGGGGGGCCGCGCACCTTCCGCTCCGTCACCACCGTCCGGTTCCGCTGCGCCGAGCCGGGCGCGAGCAGCTTCGCGGACCTGATCGCGCCGGGCGTGACGGCCGTCTCCCTCAACGGACGCGACCTGGACCCCGGCCAGGTCTTCGACGGCTCGCGGATCGCGCTGGAGGACCTGGCCGCCGAGAACGAGCTCGTCGTCGACGCGCAGTGCGCCTACTCCCGCACCGGCGAGGGCATGCACCGCTTCGTCGACCCCGAGGACGGCGAGGTGTACCTCTACACCCAGTACGAGCCGGCCGACTCCCGTCGCGTCTTCGCCAACTTCGAGCAGCCCGACCTCAAGGCCCCGTACCGCTTCGAGGTGCGCGCCCCCGAGGGCTGGACGGTGTGGAGCAACGGCGCCGGTGAACTCGCCGACGGGGTGTGGCGGTTCGCGGAGACCAAGCCGATCTCGACGTACATCACCTGCGTGGTGGCCGGCCCGTACCACTACGTGACCGACTCCTACGAGCGGGAGTTCGAGGACGGTACGCGGCTGGAGATCCCGCTCGGCGCGATGTGCCGCAAGGGTCTCGCCCCGCACTTCGACGCCGACGACGTGTTCCTGGTGACCAAGCAGGGCCTGGACTTCTTCCACGACCACTTCGACTACCCGTACCCGTTCGGAAAGTACGACCAGGCGTTCGTGCCCGAGTACAACCTGGGCGCGATGGAGAACCCGGGGATGGTGACCTTCCGGGAGGAGTTCATCTTCCGGGGCAAGGTGACGCGGGCGTCGTACGAGGGCCGGGCCAACGTCATCCTGCACGAGATGGCGCACATGTGGTTCGGTGACCTGGTCACCATGGAGTGGTGGGACGACCTGTGGCTGAAGGAGTCCTTCGCGGACTTCATGGGCGCGTTCTCGCTGGTCGGCGCGACCCGCTTCACCGACGGCTGGATCACCTTCGCCAACCGCCGCAAGGCGTGGGCGTACCGCGCGGACCAGCTCCCCTCCACGCACCCGATCACCGCCGACATCCGCGACCTCCAGGACGCCAAGCTCAACTTCGACGGCATCACCTACGCGAAGGGCGCCTCGGTGCTCAAGCAACTGGTGGCGTACGTCGGCCAGGACGCGTTCCTGGAGGGCGCCCGGCGCTACTTCAAGCGGCACGCGTACGGCAACACGCGCCTCGGCGACCTGCTGTCGGTCCTGGAGGAGACCAGCGGGCGGGACATGGCCGCCTGGTCGCGGGCCTGGCTGCAGACGGCCGGCGTCAACTCCCTCACCCCGCAGGTGCTGTTGCGCGAGGACGGCAGGATCGACGAGCTGGCGATCGTGCAGGAGGCCGCCGAGTCGCACCCCGAACTGCGTCCGCACCGGGTGGCGGTGGGCCTGTACCGGCGCACCGAGGACGCCGGGGGGCTGCCGGCGCTGGAGCGGTACGCGCAGGCCGAGACGGACGTCGAGGGCGCGCGTACGGTCGTGGCGGAGCTGGCGGGCGCCGAGGCGCCGGACCTGGTGCTGGTCAACGACGACGACCTGACGTACTGCAAGACACGGTTCGACGAGACCTCGCTGGCGGCGCTGCGGCACGGCCTCGGCTACATGACCGACCCGCTGGCGCGCGCCCTGTGCTGGTCGGCGCTGTGGAACATGACGCGGGACGCGCTGCTGCCGGCGCGGGAGTTCATCGGCCTGGTGGTGAAGTTCGCGGGCCAGGAGACCGACATCGGCGTGCTGCAGATGCTGCACGCGTGGGCGGAGTCGGCGGCGGTGCGCTACACCGCGGCCGAGCGGCGGGCGGAGGCCGGGCGGGAGCTGTGCCAGATCGCCTCCGTCCAGATGTACTCCGCCGAGGCGGGCAGCGAGCACCAGCTCGCGTGGGCGCGGTTCTTCGCGCGCGTGGCCGATGTGCCGGCCGCCTTCGAGCTGCTGACCTCGCTGCTCGACGGCACGGTGACCCTGCCGGGCCTGGAGGTCGACCAGGAGCTGCGCTGGGCGTTCCTGGAGCCGCTGGCCGCGCACGGCGTGGCGGACGAGAAGCGGCTGGACGAGGAGCTGGCCCGCGACGACACCGCGTCCGGCAAGCGGCACCACGTGCGCTGTCTGGCCGCCCGCCCGTCGGCGGCGGTCAAGGCGCAGTGCTGGGCGCAGGTCGTGGAGTCGGACGCGCTGTCCAACGCGCTGGTGGAGGCCACCATCTCGGGCTTCGCGCAGGCGTCCCAGCGGGAGCTGCTCGCGCCGTACGCGGAGAAGTACTTCGCGGCGATCGAGCGGGTGTGGACCGAGCGGTCGATCCAGATCGGCATGGACGTGGTGCGGGGCCTGTTCCCCTCCTACCAGGACTCGCAGGCGACGCTGGACGCGACGGACGCGTGGCTCACGTCCCACGAGGACGCGGCCCCGGCCCTGCGCCGCCTGGTCCTGGAGTCCCGCGACGACCTGGCCCGCGCCCTGCGCGGCCAGGCCTGCGACGAGGCTGCCGCCGACCGCTGAATGCCGCGACCGGCCGTTCCGTCACCGTTACAAGACGCCCGTAACCCCTGGTCCGTACCCGAAAGGACCAGGGGTTTCCGGTATCCGAACACGCGTCCTTCAGTGCGGCCTTGTCCTCATTTGTCGACGAGCCTGTAACAGGGGTTCGGAGACGGCTCGGAGGCGGGAAATTGCCGGACATGAACCACAACACCCCGCTCTCCCCCCGCCCCCTGCACCACCTCTCCACCGGCGCCGGACGCCGGGTGCTGACCCACGCGCAACTGCGCGCCCACGGCGTCTCGGCCGCGAAGGCGAGCGAGCAGTGCCGCCCCGGCGGACCCTGGCTGCAACTGCTCCCGGGGGTCGTCCTGCTCCACCCCGGCCCGCCGACCAGCGAGGAGCGGCTGCACGCGGTGCTGATGTACGCGGCACGGGAACGGACCGTGGGCGTCCCCGTCCAGCCCGGTACGGAGAGCCCTCCCGCGTCCGCCTACGGGGAGGCGATGATCACCGGGCCGGCCGCGCTGACCCTGCACGGTTTCTCCTCCACTCCCCCGCTGCCGTCCCTGGAGGCCTTCGACGTCCTGGTCCCGCGGCTGCGCCGACTGCGCTCGACGGGCTGCGCCCGTATCGTCCGCACCCCCGAGCTGCCCGTCCCGGAGCAGGTCACGGGCCTGCCGGTGGCCCCGGTCCCGCGTGCGCTGGCCGACGCCGTGGCCGGCCTTCAGGACGCGGGCACGGTACGCCGGCTGCTCACCGAGGCGGTGCGCGGCGGCTTCTGCGACCCGGCGGCGGTGGTGCGCGAGCTGACCGCCGCGAAGCTGCTGAACCGGCCGCACGTGGTGGACGCGGTGGACTCGCTGCTGGCCGAGGGGCGGACGCTGGCGGAGTCCCGGCTGTACCGGATGGTGCGCGAGCACGGCCTGCCCGACCCGTGCTGGAACGTCGACCTGCGGCTGCCGGGCGGGCCCCACCTCGGCGGCCTGGACGCGTACTGGCCGGAGCACGCGGTGGCGGTGGAGCTGGACACCCGCGCGCCGCGCCCGGGCCGGCGGCCCGACGACGAGGCCGAGTGGTCGGAGTACGCCCGCAAGCGCGAACACCTGGAACGCCTCGGCATCACGGTCGTCCACATCACCCCGCGCAAGCTCCGGGACGCGATGGAGCAGCAGGCGGCGGTGGTCCGTACGGCGCTGATCGCCTCGGCCGACCGCGACCCGTCGGCGTATGTCGTGGTGCTGCCCCGGTAGGGGGCCGGGGCAGCACTGTCAGGAGGGGGGCGGAGGGGCCGCCGGGAGCCGTCGCCCGGTGGCCCCTCCCGTGTGTCCGGGCCGCGGGCGTCAGTCGCCGCAGAACTCCGCCTCGACCACCGCCTCGGTGCTCCCCGCCCAGTCACCGTTGAAGTTGAACGCCAGGGAGTGCCGGCCGTCCTTCGTCGTGACGGCCTCGGACACGGAGCCGTGGATGCCGCCGCTGTGGCCCCAGACGGCAACGCCGCAGCTCAGCGTGGTCCTCATCAGGCCCAGGCCGTAGGCGCGGGTGGCGTCCACGGGGACCATGGTGGTCATCTCGTTCAGTTGCTCCCGGGGAAGCAGCCGGCCCGACAGCAGGGCGCGGTAGAAGCGGTTCAGGTCCTCGGAGTCGGAGATCATCTCGCCCGCCGAGTGGGCGATGGACGGGTTGAGGCGTGTGACGTCGTACGTGGGGCCGGTCGCGGTCTGCGCCAGCTTGGAGTAGGCGCGGCTGCTGGGGCGGGGCAGGGAGACACGGGTGCCGGGGACCGAGGTGGCGGTCAGGTGCAGGGGGTCGATGACGCGCCGGCGGACCTCCTCGCCGTAGGGGCGGCCGGTGGCCTTCTCGATCACCATGCCGGCCAGGACGTAGTTGGTGTTGGAGTAGTTCCAGGAGGTGCCGGGCTCGAAGTCCGGCTCGTGGGTCAGGGCGATCCGTACGAGTTCCTCCGGGGTCAGGGTGTCGTAGCGGTGCTCGAGGAAGCCGTCCTTCGTGAAGTACGTGCGGCCGAAGTCCTCGTCCGCCGTGACGTTGAAGATGCCGCTGGTGTGGTTCAGCAGTTGCCTGAGGGTGATCCGGGTGCCGTCGTGGCCGTTGCCGGTCACCAGGCCGGGCAGCCAGGTGTCGACGGTGTCGTCCAGGGACAGCTTCCCCTCGGCCTCCAGTTGCAGCAGCACCGTCGCCACGAAGGTCTTGGTGATGCTGCCGACCCGGTAGCGGTCCTGCGGGGAACGCTTCCGTTCCGTGCGGAGGTCGCCCACCCCGGCTGTCGCCGCCCAGGTGCCCCTCCCGTCCCGCGCCGTCGCCGTCACACCGGGCACACCCGCGGCGACCGCGGCCTTCATCGCCCGGCGGGTCGCCTGGTGGTCGCCGGTGCCGGTGGCGGCGGTGGTGTTCCCCGTTCCGGCCCCGGTGTCCGAAGGCGCCGCCACGGCGGGGACCGCCAGGGCCGCCGAAAGGGCCACCGCCACCGCCGCCACCGCTGTCGTCCGCATCCGCATGCTCGTGTCTCCCCTGTTCATCGGGCATGGTCGCGGGGAGGGACCGCGGACGGGCCGGCGGGGTTGCCGCCGGCCGCGGTGGTTGACCGGGTTTCGGCCTTTCTCCAGGGGCGGTTCCGCAGTGCGGTCCTCCGGGCGCCGGCCGGATCCGCACGTGCGCCTCCCTTACGCGGACTCCACCCGCCCCGCCGCCGGACGTTCCCGCCACAGCCGCAGCCCGATGTCGACCATGCGGACGCGGACCAGGTCCGGGACGGTGTCCAGGGGCTGCCAGGCGGCGAGGTCGGTGGAGCCGCCGATCTCGTTGCGCAGTTCGCCGCCGGTGATCCGGCCCTCGTAGACCAGCCGTACGCCGTGGTGGTCGACGGAGCGGCCGAAGCGGGCGGGGAGGGTGCGGCGGCTGGAGTTCACACCGAGCAGGCCGGTGACCTCGATGCGGTAGCCGGTCTCCTCCTCGACCTCCCGCCGCACGGTGTCGTAGGGGTCCTCGCCGTGCTCCATGCCGCCGCCCGGCAGCACCCACTCGGGGACGCCGCCGGGGCCCGGTGACCGGGCGAGCAGGAACTGTCCGTCGCGCACCACCACGGCGTAGGCCGCCACCCTCAGATTCCGTCGCATCCGGGGACGTTAACCCGGCGGCCGGTACCGCGTGGGCCGCGTGGGCGACTTGTCACCTTCCGCGCCCCATCTCCCCATAAGGGCATCGGGGGTTTTCCCCATACATCCATTTCGACTCGGCCAACTCTCGCCAAACGCCCGCCCCTTGCGTAAGGCTCAACGATCGTCCGGAATCACGTTCCGGACCGTCGCGACCAGGGTCGATCGGCTCCGGTCGCTCCACGATCGTTCCTTTACTTACAAGGGATGCCGATGACCCACTCCCCACAGTGCGAACCGATACCGGGCGCCAGACGCGTGGCCCGTATCGCCGTGGCCGCCGGTCTCGTCGCCGCGCTCTCCGCGGCCGGGCCGATCCCCCTGGCCATGGCCGCCGACACGCCACCCGCCGCCCCCGCCGACGCGGACGTCAAGTCCGCGCACGACAAGCTCGGCGCGGACGACGCGGACCTGCTCGCCGAGGCCAAGGCCGACGGTGCCAAGAACGTCACGATGATGATCGCCACAGCTCCCGGAAAGACCGAGCAGGTCGCCGAGCAGCTCGACGCGGTCAAGGGCGGTTCGGTCGGCCGGACCCACGACAAGCTCGGCTACGTCCGGGCCACCGTCCCCACCGGCAAGGCGGACGCGGCGATCGCCGCCGCCACCAAGCTCTCCTCCGTGCACGGCGTCGACCTGCGCGAGGAGATCCCGCTGGACGACCCGACGCCGAGCGCGGACACCGCGAAGCAGGCCGGGGGCAAGGACCGCGGGCACGGCGACCGCACCTACCCGGCTCCCGGGAAGCGGACGCCCGCGGAGAACCCGTACAACCCGTCCTTCGAGACCGGCGCCGTCGAGTTCGTCGAGGACAACCCGAAGGCGGACGGCCGCGGGGTCACCATCGGCATCCTCGACTCCGGCGTCGACCTCGGCCACCCGGCGCTGCAGAAGACCACCACCGGCGAACGCAAGATCGTCGACTGGGTGACGGCGACCGACCCGATCGTGGACAACGACCGGACCTGGCGTCCGATGGTCTCCTCCGTCTCCGGACCGACCTTCACCTACAGCGGCAAGACCTGGGCGGCCCCGGCGGGTTCGTACCGGATCAGCACGTTCCTGGAGTCGTACACCACCGGCGGTGACGCGGCCGGTGACGCCAACCGCGACGGCGACACCACCGACTCCTGGGGCGTCCTCTACGACGCCGCCGCCGGCACGGTCCGCGTCGACCTGAACAACAACCAGGACTTCGGCGACGACACCCCGATGAAGCCGTACAAGGACGGCTTCCAGGTCGGGTACTTCGGCACCGACGACCCGAAGACCGACATCGCCGAGCGCCAGCCGTTCGTCGTGGAGATCCGCGAGGACGTCCCGATGGACCCCTACGGCGGTGACTGGACCGGCAAGACGGCCGACTTCGTCAACATCGGTGTCATCGAGTCCGAGCACGGCACCCACGTCGCCGGCATCACCGCCGCCAACGGCCTGTTCGGCGGGCGGATGGACGGCGCCGCCCCCGGCGCGAAGATCGTCTCCTCGCGCGCCTGCACCTGGTCCGGCGGCTGCACCAACGTGGCGCTCACCGAGGGCATGATCGACCTCGTCACCGAGCGCGGCGTCGACATCGTCAACATGTCCATCGGCGGTCTGCCGGCGCTCAACGACGGCAACAACGCCCGCGCCGAGCTGTACACCCGCCTGATCGACACCTACGGCGTCCAGCTCGTGATCTCCGCGGGCAACTCCGGCCCCGGCGCCAACACCATCGGCGACCCCGGCCTGGCCGACAAGGTCATCTCCGTCGGCGCGTCCGTCTCCCGGGAGACCTGGGCCGCCAACTACGGCTCCGTGGTGAAGACCAAGTACGCCATGATGCCGTTCTCCTCGCGCGGTCCGCGTGAGGACGGCGGCTTCACGCCGACGCTGGTCGCGCCCGGCGCGGCGATCAACACCATCCAGACCTGGATGCCGGGCGCCCCGGTCGCCGAGGCGGGTTACGACCTCCCGGCCGGCTACGGCATGCTCCAGGGCACCTCGATGGCCTCCCCGCAGGCCGCCGGCGCCTCCGCGCTGCTGCTGTCCGCCGCGAAGCGCGAGCACATCGACCTCACGCCCGCCGAGCTGCGCACCGCCCTCACCTCCACCGCCGAGCACATCAAGGGTGTGCAGGCATACGAGGAGGGCGCCGGCCTCATCGACATCGAGGACGCCTGGGACGCCATCCGCGACGGCGCCACGGCCCACGCGTACACGGTGAAGGCGCCGGTCGACACCGCGATCGACCAGTTCCTGGAGACGCCCGGCTTCGGCACGGGCCTCTACGACCGTGAGGGCGGCCTGGAGGTCAGGCAGAAGAAGACGTACGACATCACGATCACCCGTACGTCCGGCCCCGACCGCGCGATCCGGCACGAACTCGACATCGAGAACAACGAGGGCCACACCTTCCGCATCGTCGGCGACGACGACGTCCGGCTGCCGCTGAACGAGCCGGTCACCGTCAAGGTCCAGGCCGCGCCGCGCTCGGCCGGCATCAAGAGCGCGATCCTGGAGGCCGACGACCCGCGCACCGAGGGCGTCGACCAGCAGATCCTCACCACCGTGGTCGTCTCCGAGCCGCTGGAGCACACCTTCTCCACGTCCGGCACGGCCCAGCGCAACAGCACCACCTCCTACTTCGTCACCGTGCCCGAGGGCGCGAAGACGCTGGAGGTCGCGATGAGCGGACTGAAGGACGACAGCCAGACCCGGTTCATCGCCATCCACCCGTACGGTGTCCCGGCCGACCCGACGTCGACGATCAACTGCTACCCGAACTACGACAACCCGGCCAACACCTGCCGCCCCGACGTGCGTTCGTACGCGGACCCGCAGCCGGGCGTGTGGGAGATCGAGGTCGAGGCCCGGCGCACCTCGCCGCTGCTCGACAACCCGTACGAGCTGGACGTCGCCGTCCTCGGCGCGGCCTTCGACCCGGAGACCGTGACCGTGCCCGAGGCGAAGGTCGGCACCCCGGCCGCCGTCTCGTGGACGGTGACGAACGAGTTCGCCGCGCTGGAGGGCGAGCTGGTGGGCGGCCCGCTCGGCTCGTCGAAGACGGACCGGCCGGCCATCGGGACCGGTGACACGCACACGACCACGGTCGAGGTGCCCGAGGGCGCCACCTCCCTCGACGTGGCCATCGGCAACGTCTCGGACACCTCCGCCGACCTGGACCTGACCGTCTACGACGCCGACGGCGACCAGGTCGCCCAGTCCGCCGACGGCGACTCGGAGGAGTCGGTCTCCATCGCCTCCCCGGCGGCCGGCACGTACACCGTGGAGGTCGTGGGCTACTCCGTCCCGGCCGGTTCCACGGACTACGACTACCGTGACGTGTTCTTCTCCGCCTCGCTCGGCTCCGTCACCGTCGACGGCTCCGCGCCGGTGGAGCTCGGCACGGGCGACTCGGCCACCGTCTCCGGCGACGTCACCGTCGCGGCGGCGGCCCCCGAAGGGCGTGCGTTCTTCGGGCGCGTGCAGCTGGTGAACGCGCGCGGCACGGTCGCGGGCGTCGGCAGCGTGGCGATCGAGAAGGTCGCCCCGTAAGGAACAGGCCGACTTTAGGAGGGGCGGGCGTCCGTTGCGGGCGCCCGCCCCTTCGTCGTGCTCAGCCGCAGGTGAGGGTGCGCGACTCGGGGAGCGAGGCGATGATCCGGACCCGCTCGGGGGCGATGTCCGCCTCCCCGACGACGACCATGTCCGGGTGGACGCCGTCGGGGGGCATGCCGATCATCACGAGGTCGCCCTCGTGCAGCGGGAAATCGCCGGCGAGGTCCCGGAGGAAGGTGACCTCGCCCCCGCCCTTGTAGTAGCGGCTCGCCTTCAGCGTGACGCGTTCCGCCCCGGCCCCCGGCACGGGGTCCACCGCCAGCACGGTGCCCTCGGCGACGAGGCGGGCGCAGGCGAGGTAGCGGGGGCTGCCGAAGGCGACCCCGCCCGCGTCCTCCCCGCCCGCCTCCTTGGAGTCGGCCCGTGCGGCGGAACTGCCCGCATCCGAGTCGGACATCCCCCCGGTCTGCGTCACGAGCCACCCCATACCGACGACGACGGTGGCGGCAGCGGCGGCCACGAGGGCACCGAGGGCGGCCTTGAGGGGCCGACGCCGGCCACGGTGCGGCCCACGGGACCCGCGCACGGTACCGGGACGCCCGCCGGCCGGGGGCCGCACCGCCGGCCGGGCGGCCGCCCGGTCCCCGGCCGCCGGTCCGCCCCCGGACACAGACCCGGGCCCGGCTCCCCGCCGACTGCCCGCCGGAGGCCTCACCGCCGGCCGGGCGGCCGTCGGATTCGCGGGCTCGCGCCCGGTCTCCGGGCCGTTTCCGCCCCCGGCCCGCATCCCGGAGTCCGGCCCGTCCCCGGGCTCCGGTCTGTCGCTCGGCCGCCCGGCCCCGACTCGCCCCGCCGACTCACCGGCCCCTTCCCCGTCCGCCGTCTCCTCGCCGGGGGCCGCGAGGGCGTCCCCGATCAGCGCCAGCTGCTCCCTCAGTACGGTGATATCGGCGGCAGCCGCCCGGTGCGCGGCCGTGAACGCCGGGTCCTGTCGGGCCCGCGCGGGCAGCGGCTCGTCGAGGATGGCGGCCATCAGCACGTCCATGCCGTCGTACTCGACGCTCTCGGCGTTCTCGGCGTCCCAGGGTTCGTCGTGGGCGGGCATGTCAGACCACCTCGTCCTCGTGCAGGCGGGTGCGCAGGGCGCGTACCGCCGTGTGCAGCCTGCTCTTGACCGTGCCCTCCGGGACGCCGAGCTGCTCGGCGATGGACCGGACCGGCAGGTCGGCGTAGAAGCGCAGCACGACCACCTGGCGCTGCGCGTCGGGCAGCTCGTCCAGGCCGCAGGCCACGGCGAGGGAGAGCAGGCTGGTCTCCTCGCCGGAAGGGGCCGCCTCCGCCGGGCGGAGCGCGGCGAGGCGCTCGCCGAGCCGCTCCTGGCGGCGCTTGGCCCGGTGCCAGTCCATGGCGAGGTTGGAGGCGACGACCGCCGCCCACGCCGAGACGTCCCGCGGCGCCTCCCGCCCGCTCGCGGCGCGTTCCAGCAGCCTCAGGCGGACCTGCTGCACCCCGTCCGGCAGGTCGGCCTGCGGTACCCCGCCCAGTGCGAGCACCGCCCGCACCCGGCGTTCCTGCGCCGCGTCCAGCGGGTCGTCGTCCGTGGCGACGTACGACGACCCCCGGCCGCGCCGGATCCTTCCGCGCAGCACCGGCCACCCCCCTCACGCTGTTTCCTCTACGACGCCGTTTCCGCCCGGAACGTTCGGCCGGGTTCTCCGGATCCGGCCGAGGCGTACGTCACACCTCCGTGTGACCAGGACCGGACCGGGCAGGGGACCTTGCGGTCCATGGCCCCCGACGGCTGAATTTCTGCAGCTCAGGGGCGTGGCGGCCGAAGGTCCGCAACCGGTGGCCGCCGCCGGTGTGTCCCACTTCGCGGGCAGGGTCCGCAAAGAATTGGACAGGTGGGCCGTGGTCGGCCGCATGATGGAAGAGCCTCGGCCAGGCATTCAGGAACAAACCAGGACGCAGTAGGGAGTCGCCGTGAGGGTCGGAATCGTCGGAGCCACCGGTCAGGTGGGCACGGTCATGCGCAGGATCCTCAAGGAGCGGAACTTCCCGGTCACGGAGCTGCGCCTGTTCGCCTCGGCCCGCTCGGCCGGCTCGGAGCTGGACGGCGTGACGGTGGAGGACGCGTCCACCGCCGACTACAGCGGTCTGGACATCGTGCTGTTCTCCGCGGGCGGCGCGACCTCGAAGGCGCTGGCCGAGAAGGTCGCCGCGCAGGGCGCGGTCGTGATCGACAACTCCTCCGCCTGGCGCAAGGACCCCGAGGTCCCCCTCGTCGTCTCCGAGGTGAACCCGCACGCGATCGCGAACCGCCCCAAGGGCATCATCGCCAACCCGAACTGCACGACGATGGCCGCGATGCCGGTCCTGCGTCCGCTGCACGCGGAGGCGGGTCTTCAGGCGCTGGTCGTCGCCACGTACCAGGCCGTGTCCGGTTCCGGCCTGGCGGGCGTCGCGGAGCTGCACGGCCAGGCGCAGAAGGTGATCGACGAGGCCGACAAGCTGACCCACGACGGCTCGGCGGTCGACTTCCCCGAGCCCGGTGTCTACAAGCGCCCCATCGCCTTCAACGTGCTGCCGCTGGCCGGCAACCTCGTCGACGACGGTCTGAACGAGACCGACGAGGAGCAGAAGCTGCGCAACGAGTCCCGCAAGATCCTGGAGATCCCCGAGCTGAAGGTCTCCGGCACGTGCGTGCGCGTCCCGGTGTTCTCCGGGCACTCGCTGCAGATCAACGCCCGTTTCGCCCGCCCGATCAGCGCCGAGCGCGCGACCGAGCTGCTGGCGGACGCCCCCGGTGTCGTCCTCACCGACATCCCCACCCCGCTCCAGGCCGCCGGCCAGGACCCGTCGTACGTCGGCCGGATCCGTCCCGACGAGACGGTGGAGCACGGTCTCGCGCTGTTCGTCTCCAACGACAACCTCCGCAAGGGCGCGGCGCTGAACGCCGTACAGATCGCGGAGCTGGTGGCGGCGGAGCTGTCCGCCGCGTAGGGCACGGCTTCCCAGGGGCGGTCACCCGGTACGGGGTGGCCGCCCCGTCCTCGTAGGACGCCCCTCGTTGCGGAGTGTGACATTCCGCCCCGCCGCTCGTGCCGATCGTGTGAAGATCGCTTCATGACGCAGATGACGAAGGGCGGCAATCTGCCTGTTCCCTCGACCGCCCTCCAGGTGGCGGTGACCTGGCGGCAGGGCCCCGGAGTGCCGGACGTGGACGTCTCGGCCCTGCTGCTCGACGCGACGGGCCGGGTCCGCTCGGACACCGACCTCGTCTTCTACAACCAGCCGGCACATCCGTCGGGCACCGTACGCCACCTGGGCAAGGGCCAGGGGGCCGACGGGACGGGTGCCGACTGGCTGTGGCTGGACCTCTCGGCCGTCGAGCCCGGAACGGACCGGGTCGTGGTGGCCGCGTCCGCCGACGCGGGAACGTTCGGGCAGGTGCCGTCGCTGGACGTCCGGGTCTCCCTGCCGGACGGGCAGCCGGTCGCGTCCTTCGCGATCGGGGACGCGTCGACGGAGACCGCCTTCGTCTTCGGCGAGTTCTACCGCAGGAACGGCGGCTGGAAGTTCCGCGCGGTGGGGCAGGGATACGCCTCGGGCCTCGCCGGGCTCGCGACGGACTTCGGCATCTCGGTCGCCGAGGACCCGCAGCCGGTCCCCGTGGCCGCGCCCGCCCCCTTCCCCGCCGCCCCGGCCTTTCCTCCTCCGCCTCCCCCGCCTCCCGGCACCGCTCCGGCTCCGTACACATCCCCGGCCCCGGCCGCCCCTCACGCCTCCCCGGCCCCGGCCGTCGGCCGCCTGGCGTCGGAACTGGCGCTCTCCTTCGCGCCGTTCACGCACCAGGCCTCGGGCAAGCAGCGCGTCACCTGCCCGCCGAACCTGCCGCCCGGCGCCCGCGTGGTCGTCGAGATCGAGTGCAGGGACAGCATCTCGGTGCACATCGACTCCTGCGACGCGTACGGCCGCGCCGACCGGGACCTTCTGTCGGCGTACGAGGACGAGGTCCACGCCCGTACGTTCGCCACCGTCCCCGAGGACCGCCCGCTGTCCCTGCTGGTGCGCGCCGACACGCCCTGGACGCTGCGGGTGCTGCCGCTCGCCCACGCCCGGCGTCTGGTGCACGGCCTCGACGGCAGGGGCCCGGACCTGCTGGTGTACGAGGGTCCCGCGGGCGTGCTGTCCTTCGCGCACCAGGGCCGGAGCAACTTCGCCGTCTGGCACTATTTCACCTCGCCCGACCCCGAGTGGCAGGTCGACGACGAGGACCTCCTCGTCAACGAGATCGGCCACCTCGACGTGCTGGCCCCCGTCCAGGCGCCCGGCCTCCTGCGCATCGAGGCCGACGGTCCCTGGCGGGCCGGGGTGGGCGGCTGAGACGGTCCCGGGGAATGCTCAGTCCCGGCGCACCTCGTACAGGAAGCAGCCGTACTCCACGGCCCGCACGTGCACCAGCGCCACCCCGGGGTCGGCGAACGCCTCGGTGAGGGCGGGTCCGAAGTCCTCCGGTGCCTCGACGAGCCGGCCGCCCAGGATGTGGCCGTCGGCGGAGTAGCGGCGGAGTACGCGACGGGAGTTGGTGAAGGGGAGGCCTCCGCCCGCCGGGTCCTCGTCCTCCGGGCCCGCGCACTCCTCGGCGTGGACGAAGACGGGGCCCTGTTCGTCGTAGGCGCCGGGGTCCGCGCCCGTCTCCGCCGCCCAGCGGCGCAGCGGCGCGTAGGAGACGAGGGCGATCAGCTCGCCCGGCTCGCTGCGGCGCAGGCAGCAGCGGAGCGGGGCGCCGCCCTCGTCGTCGGTGCGGGGGACGGCCGGGCGGCCGGCGTCGTCGAGGGTCAGCAGTTCCTTCCGGACGGTCGGGGGGACGGGGCGTGCGGTGTGCGTCGTCATGCCCCCAGACTCGCTCCCGCCCGCCCGGACCGCTGGCGGGTTCCGGACGTCGAGCCCCACCCTCGCCCGCCGGACGACACAGGGGAATCCCCATGGTCCGGCTCGGTCATCGCCTCATCCCGATGTCGCGTGGAAGGATGGCGCAACCCACACATATCGAGGAGATGACCGCGTGCCTGGCACAAACCTGACTCGCGAAGAGGCGCGGCAGCGGGCGAAGCTGCTGACCGTTGACTCGTACGAGATCGATCTCGACCTCTCCGGCGCGCAGGAGGGCGGCACCTACCGGTCCGTGACCACGGTGCGCTTCGACGTCGCCGAGGACGGCGACGGCGCGGAGTCCTTCATCGACCTGGTGGCCCCCACCGTGCACGAGGTGACCCTCAACGGGGACTCCCTCGACCCCGCCGAGGTCTTCGCGGACTCCCGTATCGCCCTGCCCGGCCTGCTGAAGGGCCGCAACATCCTCCGGGTGAGCGCCGACTGCGCGTACACCAACACCGGTGAGGGTCTGCACCGGTTCGTCGACCCGGTCGACGACCAGGCGTACCTGTACACCCAGTTCGAGGTGCCGGACGCCCGCCGCGTCTTCGCGAGCTTCGAGCAGCCCGACCTGAAGGCGACCTTCCAGTTCACCGTGAAGGCGCCGGAGGGCTGGACCGTCGTCTCCAACTCGCCGACGCCGGAGCCGCAGGAGAACGTCTGGACGTTCGAGCCGACCCCGCGCATCTCGTCGTACATCACGGCGCTGATCGTCGGCCCGTACCACTCCGTGCACAGCGTCTACGAGAAGGACGGCCAGTCCGTCCCGCTCGGCATCTACTGCCGTCCGTCGCTGGCCGAGTACCTCGACTCCGACGCTATCTTCGAGGTCACCCGGCAGGGCTTCGACTGGTTCCAGGAGAAGTTCGACTACGCGTACCCGTTCGCGAAGTACGACCAGCTCTTCGTGCCGGAGTTCAACGCGGGCGCGATGGAGAACGCGGGCGCGGTGACCATCCGCGACCAGTACGTCTTCCGGTCGAAGGTGACGGACGCGGCGTACGAGGTGCGTGCGGAGACCATCCTGCACGAGCTGGCCCACATGTGGTTCGGCGACCTGGTCACCATGGAGTGGTGGAACGACCTGTGGCTGAACGAGTCGTTCGCCACGTACACGTCCATCGCCTGCCAGGCCGCCGCGCCCGGTTCGCGCTGGCCGCACTCGTGGACGACGTTCGCCAACTCGATGAAGACCTGGGCCTACCGCCAGGACCAGCTTCCGTCCACGCACCCGATCATGGCGGACATCCGCGACCTGGACGACGTGCTCGTCAACTTCGACGGCATCACGTACGCCAAGGGCGCGTCCGTGCTGAAGCAGCTCGTCGCGTACGTCGGCGAGGACGAGTTCTTCCGGGGCGTGCAGGCGTACTTCAAGCGCCACGCGTACGGCAACACACGCCTGTCCGACCTGCTGGGCGCGCTGGAGGAGACCTCGGGGCGCGATCTGAAGACGTGGTCGAAGCAGTGGCTGGAGACGGCCGGCATCAACGTGCTGCGCCCGGAGATCGAGACGGACGCCGACGGTGTCATCACCTCCTTCTCCATCCGCCAGGAGGCCCCGGCGCTGCCCGCCGGTGCCAAGGGTGAGCCGACGCTGCGCCCGCACCGCATCGCGGTCGGCCTGTACGACCTCGACGAGGCGACCGGCAAGCTGGTGCGCGGCGAGCGCGTCGAGCTGGACGTCGACGGCGAGCTGACGGCCGTACCGCAGCTCGCCGGCAAGCGCCGCCCGGCGGTGGTGCTCCTCAACGACGACGACCTGTCGTACGCCAAGGTCCGCCTGGACGAGGCTTCGCTGGCGTTCGTCACCGAGCACCTGGGCGACTTCGCGGAGTCCCTCCCGCGTGCCCTGTGCTGGGCCTCCGCCTGGGACATGACGCGGGACGCGGAACTCGCCGCCCGCGACTACCTGTCCCTGGTGCTGTCGGGCATCGGCAAGGAGTCCGACATCGGTGTCGTGCAGTCGCTGCACCGCCAGGTGAAGCTGGCGATCGACCTGTACGCGGACCCCAAGGCCCGCGAGGCCCTGCTGGCCCGCTGGACCGACGCCACACTGGCCCACCTGCGGTCCGCCGAGCCGGCCAGTGACCACCAGCTCGCGTGGGCACGGGCGTTCGCGGCGACGGCCCGTACGCCGGAGCAGCTCGACCTGCTGGAGGGCCTGCTGGCCGGTACGCAGACCGTCGAGGGGCTGGCCGTGGACACGGAGCTGCGCTGGTCGTTCGTGCAGCGGCTGGCGGCGGTGGGCCGGTTCGACGAGGCGGAGATCGCGGACGAGTACGAGCGGGACAGGACGGCGGCCGGTGAGCGGCACGCCGCGACCGCCCGCGCGGCCCGCCCGACCGAGGAGGCCAAGGCGGAGGCGTGGGCCTCGGTCGTCGAGTCCGACAAGCTGCCGAACGCCGTCCAGGAGGCGGTCATCGCCGGCTTCGTCCAGACCGACCAGCGGGAGCTGCTGGCGCCGTACACGGACCGGTACTTCGAGGTGCTGGCGGACGTCTGGGAGTCCCGCTCGCACGAGATGGCCCAGCAGATCGCGGTCGGCCTCTACCCGACGGTCCAGGTCTCCGGCGAGACCCTCGACAAGACGGACGCCTGGCTGACCTCCGCCGAGCCGAACGCGGCCCTGCGCCGCCTGGTCTCGGAGTCCCGCGCGGGCGTGGAACGCGCGCTGCGCGCCCAGGCGGCGGACGCGGCGGCGTCCTAGCCGGTACGCGCGTCAGGGGCGCCCGGTTCTGTTTCGGGCGCCCCTGTTCTCCGGCCGCTACCGGCCGTTCCCGGCCAGGAACTCGACGACGGTCCGGGCGAAGTCGTCCGGACCGTCCATCCACGGGTTGTGCGCGGCGCCCGCCTGGACGACGTGCTCGCCGCGCGGGAAGAGCCCCGCCACCTCGGCGGCGGAGTCCGGACGCGGAGAGCCGTCCAGCGCACCGGATATGACGAGGACGGGCGCGTCCAGTTCAGCCAGTGCCGCGCGGGCGGCGTCCGCACCGTCGAAGGCACCCGGAGCCAGGTAGGCAGCCGCCGCTTCCTCGTCGAACCACTCCGCGCACGCGGCGGCGTGCGCGTGCGCGGCGGTGTCCCAGCGGCCGTAGGACAGACGGTCGAGCAGCGCGAAGTCCGCGTCGCCCGCCTCCCCGGACACGGCCCGTTCGAAGGCCGGCCGGACGTCCTCGTACCAGGGCTCGTCACGGCGCAGCTCCAGCGCCTCACGGCGCCGCTCGACGGGGAAGTCGATCCCGGCAGTGCGCGCACGCGCGCAGACCAGGACGAGCGAGCGCACCCGCTCCGGGTACCGGGCCGCGTAGGCCAGCACGAGGTCACCGGAGGCCGAATGGCCGAGAAGGTCCAGTCGCTCCAGGCCGAGGGCGATCCGAAGCGCCTCGATGTCCTCGGCCTGCCTGTCCACGCGGAAGCTCGCGAGATCGGTGGGCCTGGCCGAGTCCCCCGTGCCGCGCAGGTCCAGCAGCACCAGCTCCTGCCGCGCGGCCAGCCCACCGAGGTCGCCGAAGCAGGCGGAGGGCATCATCGGGCCGCCGGGAACGCAGACAAGCGGTTGATCACCCCCGGAGCCCTTCCGGTGGTAGGCGAGTCGGGTCCCGTCGGGCACGTCGAAAGTCGGCATGAGTCGGATGCTCGCAGGCGGGGGCGATGATCCGCCACGCCATTCACCGATCACGCACGGGCGGAGGCTCTCGCCGGTGCGAGCCGGGTGCCGCTCAGCGCGTTGGAAGGACCGTCGTCGGGCCGCTGTGCGCAGGGATGTGCGGAGCGGTATGAGAATGTTCGTTCTTGACTGACTGTTCTCAAACACCTAGGGTCATGGACATGGGACGACCTCGCACCTTCGACACCGACCGGGCCGTCGAGTCCGCGGCCGCCCTCTTCGCCACCCACGGCTACGAGGGCACCTCCGTGGACGACCTGGTCACCGCCACCGGTATCCACCGGGGCAGCCTCTACAAGGTGTTCGGGTCGAAAAGAGGCCTGCATCTGACCGCTCTTCGCAATCACCTCGACCACGAGATCCACCCGACCACCGCCGTCATCGCCGGCCTCACCGACCCGGAGCAGGCGCTGACGACGGCCATCGCCTCGTACGACAACGGCCCGGCCGCCGGGCTCCTCCTGCTCGCCGCCGCCGAACGCGCCCCCCACGACCGGGAGGTCGCCGCCCTGGTCGCGGAAGGCGTCACCGCACTGGAGGACGCACTCCGCCCCTCCCACGGCGACGCCGCCCCCCGGCTCGCCTCCACCGTCCTCGGCGCCCG
This sequence comes from Streptomyces sp. CB02400, assembly GCF_001905725.1. Classification (GTDB taxonomy): domain Bacteria; phylum Actinomycetota; class Actinomycetes; order Streptomycetales; family Streptomycetaceae; genus Streptomyces; species Streptomyces atrovirens. Next base: position 429,386 of record NZ_LIWB01000002.1, on the reverse strand, counting down.
CCTGCGGCTGCGCGCCGGCCTGCCGACCGCCTCCAAGGAGCACTGAACATGGCCCTGATCTCCATCGACCGCGAACACGGCCTGCTGACCGTCGAGTTCCAGGGCCTCGACAAGCTCTGGACGCTCAAGAGCCGCCTGGAGATCCCCCTCGCCCATGTGCGCGGCGCCACCCACGACCCCGGGATGGCGCGCGAGCCGAAGGGCATACGGGTCGGCGGCACCCACTTCCCCGGCGTCATCACCGCCGGCCGCTTCCGGCGTGACGGGGAGCGTCTCTTCTGGGACGTGAAGAACCCGGACAAGGCCGTCGTCGTCGAGCTGGCCGACGCCGAGACCTACGACCGCCTCGTCATCGAGGTCGACGACCCGCGCGCCACCGTCGCCCTCATCGAACGGTCCGTCGCCCGCGGCTGAAGCGCGGTCCCCGTGCCGGTCAGGTGTCCTGCGGGCGGTCGGCGAGGGGGCGGCCGACGATCTGCTGGAGGGCGTCGACGTACGCGGTGAAGGCCCGGCGGCCCTGGGCGCTGAGCTTGAGCCAGGTGCGAGGACGCTTGCCGACGTAGCCCTTGCGGATCTCGACGTAGCCGGCCTTCTCCAGGGCGGCGGCGTGTTTGGACAGCACCGAGTCGCTGATCTCCAGGCTGTCCCGGACGAAGGCGAACTCCGCCTCGGTCGCCGCCGCCAGGAGCGAGACGATCTGGAGCCGGGCGGGTGCGTGGATCACCGGGTCGAGGTTCACCGGACCACCCTCCCCGCCGAGTGGGCCAGTACCTGGTTCTCCGCCCAGCGGGTGGTGACCGCCGCGTAGAGGGCGGTGACGGCCCCGGCGACGACCTTCTGCCAGACGGCGGAGTCGGTGAACGAGCCGGCGACGAGGGGGACCAGCCCCCAGACGGCGAAGATCGAGACGAGCCACAGGGCCGTCCGGACACCGGCGCTCACGGTCCAGGTGCGCGGCCTCCACCGGACGCGCATCCGGGCGGCCAGCGTGCCGGTGAGCAGGGCCAGACCCACGACGTCCGCCACGGTGAGCACGATCTGAGCGGTGCCGTCCAGCTCCGCGGCGATCGCGGCGACGGTGACCAGGGCGACCGTGCCCGGCAGGTACCAGAGCGGGAGGCGCTGGGCGGCGTAGGCCTTCTGCTGGACCCGCTCGATCTCGGAGAGGGTGTCGGCGGGGTTCGGCGTCACGTCCATGCGGGAGATACCTGCTTCCTCGTGAACTACTTGACGCAATGGAAAGTACCCGCCCACTTTCCGCTGCGTCAAGTAGTTTCCACCGAGGGAGTGGAGGGGCGTCGGCGCAGGTCTTCGGCACCGTCGGACGACGCGGTACGGGAGGGCGCGGGCACCGCAGGGGCCGTCCGGGCGGGCGGGGCGGCGCTCTGCCCCGCCACCGTCGCACCGAACGCCAGCGCCATGCCCGCCAGTTGCAGCGGCGTCAGGCTCTCGCCGAGGGCCGCCCAGCCGACCACCGCCGCCGTGAGGGGGCTGAGCGGGCCGAGGAAGGTGACCTGGGTGGCGGTGAGGCGGCCGATGCCCCGGAACCAGAGCCAGTACGCGATCGCCGTGTTCGCCAGGGCGAGGTAGAGGTAGCCGCCGACCGCCGGGGCGTCCAGGGCCGGCGGGGCACCCTCGGCCAGGAAGGCGACGGGCGCGATCAGCAGGCCTCCGGCCGTCAGCTGCCAGCCCGTCAGGGCGAGCGGGCCGACGCCCTCCGGGCGGCCCCAGCGCTTGGTGAGGACGGTGCCGGCGGACATCGAGGCGGTGGAGGCGAGGGCCGCGGCGACACCCAGCACGTCCAGCGCGCCGGCCGCCTTCAGGACCACCAGGCTGACGCCGAACGCGGCCACGACCCCGGTGACCACGTTGCGGACCGTCGGCCGCTGCCCCAGCAGCAGCGCCGAGAGGCCGACCACGAGCAGGGGGCCCGCCGAGCCGACCACCGCCGCCATGCCGCCGGGCAGCCGGTACGCGGAGAGGAACAGCAGCGGGAAGAAGGCACCGATGTTGAGCGCGCCGAGCACCGTCGCCTTCCACCACCAGGCCCCGCGCGGCAGCACCCGGACGAGTGCGAGCAGGGCCAGTCCGGCGGGCAGGGCGCGCATCAGGCCGGTGAACAGGGGCCGGTCGGGTGGGAGGAACTCCGTGGTCACGGCGTAGGTGGTGCCCCAGGAGACGGGAGCGAGGGCGGTGAGCGCGATGAGGGTGGCACGGTTCGCGGCCATGACGGGCGCACCTCTTCCGAGTAGGTCGACGACAAGTAGCTTAGCCGCAAGCTACTTATCATCGATCCACTTTCTTGCGGGTGACCGATTTTCGACGGATACTCCTGCCCATGACACCGGAGCAGCGCCCCCAGGACCCCGTCGACGCGATCATCGAGCAGTGGGCGCGGGTGCGGCCCGATCTCGACACCGCCGGCATGGAGGTCTTCGGGCGCGTCTTCCGGCTCGCGCGCGCCATGGGCGACCGGATGGAGAAGGAGTACGCCAAGTACGGGATCTCCCGCGGGGAGTTCGACGTCCTCGCCACCCTGCGCCGCTCCGGGGAGCCCTACACCCTCTCCCCCCGCCAGCTCTCGGCCACGCTGATGCTCACCACCGGCGGGATGACCGGCCGCCTCGACAAGCTGGAGCGCGCGGGACTGCTCCGCCGCTCCCCCGACCCGCACGACCGCCGCGGACTGCAGGTCACGCTCACCGAGGCGGGCCTGCGCCTGATCGACGCGGCGGTCGGCGCGGGTCTCACCGTCCAGACGGAGGCCCTGTCCACCCTGGACGGGGAGCGGGCGGGGGAGCTGTCCGACCTGCTGCGGGAGCTGCTGCTCGCGACGGAGAGGTAAGGAACCCGCCCCTCCTCAGCCGACGTGCGTGGCGAGCGCGGCCTCGACGTCGGCCGCACCGGCGGAGTCCGACGCCCAGGCCACATATCCGTCGGGGCGCACCAGCACGGTCGTACGGCGGCTCCCGGACGCCCAGCGTTCCACCGCCAGCCGTTCCTTGCGGGCGCCCCCGTCGTCGTACGGCTCCGGCGTGATCAGTACGAAGCGGCCGCCGCGCAGCGCCTGGCGCAGGCGGCCTCCGCCCCCGAGCGCCACGTCGGGGACGCGCAGGCCGGTCATGCGGTGGGCGCCGAGGGGCGCGGCGTACCGGACGCCGACACCGGTGACCTGGCCGAGCGCCCTGCGGCGGACCGGGGCGGCACGGGTGACCACCGCGGCCAGGGCCGCGCGCAGCGCCAGGGTCGTGGAGCGCCGGGCCATGGCGAGCCGGACGATGCCGCCGCTGCTGCGCAGCACCGCCCGGCCGACCGGGTGCCGTTCGGCGTGGTACGTGTCGAGCAGGGACTCGGGGGCGCGGCCGTCCAGCACCTGGGCGAGCTTCCAGCTCAGGTTGGCCGCGTCCTGCATGCCGGTGTTCATGCCCTGCCCGCCGGCCGGGGTGTGCACGTGCGCGGCGTCCCCGGCGAGGAAGGCGCGGCCCACGCGGTAGGCGGGCGCCTGGCGTTCGTCGCTGTGGAAGCGGGACATCCAGCGGGCGTCGTGCATGCCGTGGTCCCGGCCGAGGGCGAGACGGGCGATCTCCTTGATCTCATCGAGGTCGAGGGGGGTGTCGTCGGGGACGTTCCGGGCCCGGTTCCAGCCGATGACCCGGTGGTAGCCGTCGCCGAACGGCGCGAGGAAGGCGAAGGCGTCCCCGACGGCGTTCACGGTGAGCAGCGTCTCCGGCGGCTCGGCGAGCCGTACGTCCGCCAGGACCACGGACCGGATGACGGAACGTCCTGGGAACGGCAGCCCGACCGCCTCCCGTACGGTGCTGCGCATTCCGTCGGCGCCGACGACGTACGCGGCCCGCAGCTCTCCGCGCTCCCCGTCGGGGCCCTTCGTCCTGACCGTCACGCCGTCCGCGTCCTGGGTCAGTCCGGTCGCCTCGGTCTCGTACCGGAAGTCGGCGCCGGCCTCGACGGCCCGCCGCAGCAGGGCCTTCTCCACCTCGTACTGCGGGATGACCAGGAGATGGGGGAAGCGGGAGGGGAGCGCGCGGAGGTCGAGTTCGAGCCGGTCGAACAGGCGCAGCCGGTCGAGCGGGCGGCCGACCGCCTCCAGCTCGTCGGCCAGGCCCCGCACGTCGAGCTGTTCGAGGGTGCGGGCGTGCAGGACGAAGGCGCGGGAGAGGTTGCTGATGCCGCGGGCGCGCTTCTCGACGACGGTGACGGGGACGCCTGCGGTCGCCAGGTCACCGGCCAGCAGCAGGCCGGTGGGGCCGGAACCGACCACGATCACGGTACGGGTGGTGCCGTTCATCAGGACCTCCTCGGTGCCATCTGTGAGGAGATCGTGCCGGGGCGGAACGCGCAAGGGCGCTTTTCGGCAGCGCTGAGGGCGCCGGCCCCGCGTACGGCGGTGGCGGCGCCCTCTTCAAGAGCGGGTGAGCCCCGGGTCAGGCCTTGGCTTCGGCCTTGGTGCTGATGTTGGAGCTGGTCGTGTCCTTCTTCTTGTGCGACTTGTCGCCGACCATCACCAGGGCGGCGATGATCACGAACAGCGCGATCGGGGCCACGACGTAGAGGCCCAGCGTCTCGATGACGCTCAGGCCGGTGCCGGGGTCGTCGCCGTCGTCGCGGGTGAGCGCGAGCGCGGGGGACGACATGAGCAGCATCATCAGCGTCGTACCGGCTGCCAGGGCGCCGGCGCGCAGGGCGTTCTTCTTGTCCACGGTGCCCAAACTATCCAACACGGTCGAGCTCCGCGCGCGCGGGGTGCCCGATAGGCGCCTCCCGCGTTCCCGCGTTCCCGCGGGCAGTCGTGCCGCAGGGCGGCACGACTGCCCGCGGGAACGAATCAGTCCCTCAGCACGTCGAGCAGTGCTCGTAGCCGAGCCGACCCCGCCAGTTCCTCCAGCGTCACCGGCCTCCCCCGCGCATCCGCGACCGGCAACCGCCAGTTCGGATACTGGTCCCACGTCCCCGGCAGGTTCTGCGGACGCCGGTCCCCCACCCCGTCCGGCAGCCACACCCCGACCATCCGCGCCGGCGTACGCAACAGGCAGCCGTAGACGGCCTGGATCTCGGCCTCCTCGGAGGCCCCCGCCCCCATCAGCCCCAGCCGCACGAACAGCTCCCGCCACTCCGCCGTATCGGCCGCCGCCTCCGCCCGCTCCTCCGCCAGCGACCGCGTGAGCAGCCCCAGGCTGTCCCGCAGTTCCACATGCTCCCCGCTGAGCCGCGCGGCCGTCGGCGGCAGGTCGTGGGTGGTGGCGGTCGCCAGGCAGTCCGCGCGCCAGTCGTCCGGCGGCAGCGGGCGCCGGTCGCCGTCCCAGTCCCGTTCGAACCACAGCACCGACGTGCCGTACACACCCCGCTCCCGCAGCGCCTCACGCACACCGGGCTCGACGGTCCCCAGGTCCTCGCCGATCACCATCGCCCCGGCCCGGGACGCCTCCAGGACGAGGACGGCGAGCATCGCCTCGGCGTCGTAACGGACGTACGTGCCCTCCGTGGGCGGATGGCCCTCGGGAACCCACCAGAGCCGGAACAGGCCCATGACATGGTCGATGCGCAGGGCGCCCGCGTACCGGAACAGCCCTCGGAGCAGGGCGCGGAACGGGGCGTACCCGGAGTCGGCGAGCCGGTCGGGGCGCCAGGGCGGCAGGCCCCAGTCCTGGCCGTGCGCGTTGAACGCGTCCGGGGGCGCGCCGACGGACATGCCGGACGCGAAGTACTCCTGCTGCGCCCAGGCGTCGGCGCCGCCGGGGTGGACGCCGACGGCGAGGTCGTGGACGATCCCGACCGGCATCCCGGCCTCGCGCGCGGCCCGCTGGGCGGCGGTGAGCTGGGTGTCGGTGAGCCAGACGAGCCGGGAGTGGAAGTCGACGCGGTCCGCCAGCTCGCGCCGGGCGCGGGCGGTCTCGGGCGAGCGCGGGTCGCGCAGTGCGGCGGGCCAGCGGTGCCAGTCGGCGCCGTGGGCCTCGGCGAGCGCGCACCAGGTGGCGTGGTCCTCCAGAGCCTGGCCCTGTGCGGCGCGGAAGTCGTCGTAGGCGGCGCGGCGGCCGGGCCCGAGCGGGACCTGGTGCAGCAGTTCCAGCGCCTCCCGCTTGATCTCCCACACGGCGTCCCGGTCGATCAGGGCGCCCTTGTCCAGCACCGCCTCGCGCAGCCGTCCGGCCCGCTCCAGCAGGGCGCGCACGCGGTCGCGGTCGTCGACGTACGCGAACTCGGGGACGTCCTCGACCCGCAGGTGGACGGGGTCGGGGAAGCGGCGGGAGGAGGGGCGGTAGGGGGAGGGGTCGGTCGGCGGGCCGGGGACGGCCGCGTGCAGGGGGTTGACCTGGACGAATCCGGCGCCGAGGGCGCGTCCGGCCCAGCCGGCGAGTTCGCCGAGGTCGCCGAGGTCGCCCATGCCCCAGGAGCGGCGGGAGAGGAGGGAGTAGAGCTGGACCAGGAGGCCGTACGAGCGTCCGGGCGGCGCGGGCAGCTTGGGCGGGGCGACGATCAGGTGGGCGTGGGCGGTGCGGCCGTCGGGGGCGGTGACGGTCACCTCGTGCACGCCGGGCGGGAGGTGCTCGGCCCGGTCGCGGGTCTCGCCCTGTTCGGTGCGGACGAGCAGCCGGGTGTCCTCGGGGAGCGCGGTGAGGGCGGCCGGGGTGCCGGCGCCCCAGCCGACCACGGTGGGGGGCAGCAGCCGCTCGCCGAGTTCCCGTTCACGGGCGGTGAGGGCGGCGCGTACGGCCTCCGGGGTGGCCGTGTCCACGCCGAGGGCGGCCAGCGCGAGGGTGACGGCGGTGGCCGTGGCCGCGACCGTGCGGTCCGGGGAGGGGTGGTACGAGGTGGCGACGCCGTGCAGGGCGGCGAGCCGGGACAGGTCCTCGGAAGGGGGCTCGGCCGGCCGTGGCGCGCCCACCCTAGGGCTCCGGGCGGTACTGGGCCGGGAAGGAGTCGAGTCCGGAGGAGTCCGAGGTGTCCAGGAAGGCGTCGGACTCGCTGGTCAGGGGGGTGGCGTCGGCGAGCGGCGGTTCGCTGGTGAGGGGTTCGGCGTCGGGCAGCGGGGGTTCGCTGGTCAGCGGGACCTCGGCACAGGGGCCTTCCGCGCTGAAGACGCAGAAGTGCGGCTCTTCGAAGTCGGCGGAGGGCTCCGCCGCGGGTTTGGACAGGGCCGGGGAAGGAACGTAAGCCGGTGCAGCCACAGGTGGCCTCCTCGTCGAGCACGGCGCGCGGATCACGCGGGGCGTGCGGGTCGTGCGGGTTATCTCGCAGCCCTACCCAGGGGGCGCGATGCCAGACGCACAAAGTCTTCCAACGTGGTCCTGATCACATTCTTCCCTCTTCCCCTCCCTCGACAGTGGGACAAACGCGCCACAACGACCACCCTCATTGACACGTTCACCACAGAGATGGTGGGCTCGGGCTTTCTCGGTAACGGAATGGACACGGCCGCACCGGCCACCGGGCCGGGTGGCCCGTCGAGCGACCAGGAGGGCCCCGTGCGGCTACGGCGTGGGAGGACGGCGAACGCGACGGTGAACGCCAGGAGGACCGCCCTCGCCCTCGCCGTCCTCGCCGGGGTCCTGGGCGCCGGAGCCCTGGGCGCCGCGCCCGCCGCCGTGGCCGCGCCGCCCGCGCCGGGCGCCACCGCGTCCCCGGCCGCCGACACGGCGCGGGCGGCGGAGCCGTCCGTGTGGCCACGGCCGCACTCCCTGCGCGCGAACGGCGCCCCGGTCGCGGTGACCGAGGAGGTCGCCCTGGTCGCGGACGCGACGGCAGACCCGTACGCCCTCGACGCGCTCCGCGCGCTGCTGCGGGAGGCGGGCGCACTCCGGTTCACCGCCCCCGGCGCACAGGTGCCCGAGGGGGCGCTCGTGGTGCGCGTGGGCAGGGAACGCACCCCGGGCGACCCCCGGCACGCCCTCCCCGCCGGCGGCTACGCGCTGACCGTCGGCAAGGGTGCCGTCTCCCTGTCCGGCGCGGACGGCGACGGCCAGTTCCACGGCGTGCAGACGTTGCGCCAACTGCTGCGCCCGGACGGCGCCACGCTCACCGCGGCCGTCGTACGCGACTGGCCCGGCACCGCCGTGCGCGGCATCACCGAGGGCTTCTACGGCACCCCGTGGACGCACCGGCAGCGGCTGGCCCAGCTCGACTTCATGGGCCGCACCAAGCAGAACCGGTACCTCTACGCGCCCGGCGAGGACCTCTACCGGCAGGCCCGCTGGCGCGAGCCCTACCCGGCCGAACGGCGCGCGGAGTTCCGGGAGCTGGCGGAGCGGGCGCGGCGCGACCACGTCACGCTCGGCTGGGCGGTGGCGCCGGGGCAGGCGATGTGCTTCGCCTCGGGCGACGACCTGCGGGCGCTGACCCGCAAGCTGGACGCGATGTGGGCACTGGGCTTCCGCGCCTTCCAGCTCCAGTTCCAGGACGTCAGCTACAGCGAGTGGCACTGCGGGGCGGACGCCGACCGGTTCGGGTCGGGGCCCGGTGCCGCCGCCCGCGCCCAGGCGCACGTGGCGAACGCGGTGGCCCGGCACCTGGTGGCGCGTCACCCGGACTCCGCCGCCCTGTCCCTGATGCCCACCGAGTTCTACGAGGACGGCCCGACGGCGTACCGGCGTGCCCTCGCCGAGGAGCTGGACGCGGGCGTCGAGGTGGCGTGGACCGGGGTCGGGGTGGTGCCGAGCACCATCACGGGCGGCCAACTGGCGAAGGCGCGGGAGGTGTTCGGGCATCCGCTGGTGACCATGGACAACTACCCGGTGAACGACTACGCCCCCGGCCGGATCTTCCTCGGCCCCTACCAGGGCCGCGAACCGGCCGTCGCCGCGGGCTCGGCCGCGCTGCTCGCCAACGCGATGGAGCAGCCGGAGGCGTCCCGTATCCCGCTGTTCACCGCCGCGGACTTCGCCTGGAACCCGCGCGACTACCGCCCCCAGGAGTCCTGGCGGGCCGCGATCGCCGACCTCGCCGGCGGTGACGCCCGGCGCGGGGAGGCCCTGGCCGCGCTCGCCGGGAACACCGCGTCCTCGGTGCTGGGCGGCGAGGAGTCGGCGTATCTGCGGCCGCTGATCGAGGCGTTCCGGCGGGCCCGTACGACCGCCCCCGGCACGGACGGGACGGAGGAGGCGGCGGCGCGGCTGCGCGCGGCCTTCACCGTCCTGCGCGAGCTGCCGGAACGGCTGTCCGGGACCGGGCTCGCCGCCGAGGTCGACCCGTGGTCCCGGCGGCTGGCCCGTTACGGCGAGGCGGGCACCACGGCCCTGGACCTGTTCCGCGCGCAGCGGGCCGGGGACGCGGGCGCCGCCTGGACGGCGTACCGGCGGCTGGGCGAGCAGCGGGCGGGCCTGGAGTCCTCCCGGGTGACAGTCGGCGCGGGGGTCCTTGACCCGTTCCTGAGCCGGGCGCAGCAGGCGTACGAGAGCTGGGCGGGCATCGACCACGAGCCGCCCGCGCGGTCCGGCGGCGACCGCGTCCTCGACCTCCCGCGCGCCCGCGCGCTGGACGCCGTGACGGTGCTCACCGAGCCGGGCACGCGGGGGGCCGTGGAGGTCCGTGTGCCGGGCGAGGGGTGGCGCCGCCTGGGCGCGCTGTCCGCGTCGGGCGCCACCGAACTGCCGCCCGGCGACCGCCCGGTGGACTCCGTCCGGGTCACCGGCGCCGACGCCTCCCGGGTGCGGCACCTGGTCCCCTGGTTCGCGGACGCGCCCGCCGCCTCCCTGGAGCTGCCCGACGACCGCGCGGACACCGACATCGGCGGCACCCGGCGGCTGACGGCCACGCTCGGCTCGCTGCGCCCCGACGAGGTGCGCGGCCGGCTGACCGCGACGGCGCCGAAGGGGGTCGAGGTCCGGGTGCCGAAGGACGCGCTGACCGCCCCGCGCGGTACGCCGGTGGAGGTACCGGTCGAGGTGACCGTGGAACCGGGCACGCCCACCGGGTCGTACGGCATCCGGCTCGCCTTCGCCGGCACGACCCGCACGCTGACGGTCCACGCCGTCCCCCGCACCGCCGGCCCCGACCTGGCCCGCACCGGCCGGGCGAGCTCCTCGGCCGACGAGACACCCGACTTCCCGGCCCCGGCGGCGAACGACGGCGACCCGGAGACCCGCTGGTCGTCCCCGGTCGACGCCGACGCCTGGTGGCAGGTCGAGCTGGAGCGCCCGGTACGGCTGGGCAAGGTCGCGCTGCACTGGCAGGAGGCGCACCCGTCGGCGTACCGCGTGGAGGTGTCGGCGGACGGCCGCACCTGGCGCACGGCGGCAAAGGTCCGGGGCAGCCGTGGCGGCCGGGAGACGGTCCGCATGGACGAGCCCGGCGTCCGCCACATCCGCGTCCAGGGCGAGAAGCGGGCGACGCGGTACGGCTACTCGCTGTGGTCGGTGGAGGCGTACGCGGTCGCCCGGTGACCGGGCCGGCCGATGCCGTGAACCGGCGTTCCCTCGGCCGTCGATAGACGGGGTGTGAGACTGTTCCGCCCCATGGGGGGCCACCGGGAGAAGGACGAGGGGGACTCCGACGCGGCGCTGCTGAGGGCCGTCGCGGGCGGGGACCCGACGGCGCTGGCCGCGTTGTACGACCGGCACGCGGGCTGGCTGTACGCGCGGCTGAGCCGGCGCTGCGCCGACCCCGAGACCGTGCGGGAGGTGCTCCAGGACACGTTCGTCACGGTGTGGCGGTCGGCGGACGCCCACCGCGGCGAGCAGGCAGGCGGCTGGCTGTGGACCATCGCCGCGCGGCGCCTGGTCGACACGTACCGGGCGCAGGAGCGGGCCGCGCGGCTGCGCACGGCTCCGATGGAGGAGGCGTGGGACGGCCTCCCGCCGGCCGGGGCCGCGGCGCCGTCCGCCGAGGACCGGGTGCTGGCAGGCCTGGAGTACGGGGATGTGGGCACCGCCCTCGGCCGGATCTCGCCCGAACTGCGGGAGGTGCTGCGCGCCACGGTCGTCGACGGGCTGAGCACCCGTGAGGCAGCGCGGCTGCTGGGCATTCCCGAGGGAACCGTCAAGTCCCGCGCGATGCGCGCCCGCGCCGAACTGCGGGCGGTCCTGGCACAGATGAGCCCGTCACCGATGGGAGGTCCGGCATGACCGGCTGGCACGCGTCCGACCACCTCGTCACCCGTTACGCCGACGGCTGCCTGCCGGAGTCGGACGCGTGGTCGCTGGAGAAACACCTGGAGTCCTGCGTCTGCTGCGCGCTGCGCGTCTCGCAGGCGGTACGCGCGACGGCGGCGGGCCCGGCCCTGGCCGGCATCCGTGAAGCGGTACTGGCCGACGTCCGCGAGACGGCCCGGACCGACACCGGCACAGCGGCCCGGACCGACCTCCACGGGACGACACGAACCCACACCGGCACAGCGGCCCGGACCGGGGTACACAAGGCGACGCCGGCCGGTGCGTCCGGAGCAGCCCCGGCGGCCGTATCGGCTGCCTCGCCCGCGCACGGCCCGGTCTCCGGGGTGCCGACTCCCGCGCGCCCCGCCGGATTCCCGGCCCGGGCCCGGCTGGGGGCGCACCGGTGGCCGTCCGCCGGCCCGAGAACCGTGCGCGTGCTGTGGGCCCTGGGGCCGGCCGTGCGCGGTGCCTGGCTGCCGGCCGTGCTGCTCGTCGCCGTCGGCGCCGTCGCGCTCGCCCACGGGGCCGGTTTCGCCGACGCACGGCCCTGGCTGCTGGCCCTCGCCCCGGTCGTGCCGGTCGCCGGGGTCGCCCTGTCCTACGGGCCGCACGCCGACCCGATGCACGAGATCACCGCGGCCACGCCCTCGGCCGGGCTGCGGCTGGTCCTGATGCGCACGGCCGCCGTACTGGCGGTGAGTCTGCCGCTGCTGACCCTAGCCGGGGCACTGCTGCCGTCCACGGACGCCCCGAACGCCGCCGCCTGGCTGCTGCCCGGTCTCGCGCTGACCCTGGCCTCACTGGCCCTCGCCGGATACGTCGGCCTGCGCGCAGCCACCGCCGTGACCGGCGGTGGCTGGCTGTGCGCCGTCCTCGGTCCGGTACTCGCCGCACCTGGCGGGCCCACCTACGAGCTGGGCCTGCGGCTGTCCTCGTACCTCGGCGGCGCCCCGGCGCAGGGAGGCTGGGCGGCCGCGGCCCTCCTGTCCGCCGCCCTGCTGGCCGCGCGCCGCCCCGCCTTCCACTTCCTGGAGAAGAGTTGAGCACGGCTCCGCACACCGCCTCCCGCCCCGTGCCCGAAGCTCCGGCCGCCACCGTCCGGACCACCGGCCTGCACGTCCGGCACCGCAGAACCGTCGCCCTGGACTCGGTGGACCTGGACTTCGGCCCCGGCGTGCACGGTCTGCTCGGTCCCAACGGTGCCGGCAAGACCTCGCTGATCCGTGTCCTCGCCACGGTCGCCGAACCGTCCGGCGGCCGGGTGGAGATCCTCGGCCACGACACCCGCGACCACCGGCGGCGCGGCGAGGTCCGCCGCCACCTGGGCTATCTGCCGCAGGACTTCGGCTACTACCCGGGCTTCACGGTGCGGGAGTTCGTCGCCTACGTGGCCTGGCTGAAGGAGATGCCCGCGGACCGCGTCCCGGCCGCCGTCGAGCGGGCCGTCGCCCGCGTCGGCCTGGCCGACCGCGTCGACACGAAGGTGCGCAGACTGTCCGGCGGCATGATCCGCCGCGTCGGCATCGCCCAGGCCGTCGTGAACGATCCCCGTGTGCTGCTCCTCGACGAGCCGACCGCCGGCCTGGACCCGGAACAGCGCGTGGAGTTCCGCGAACTGCTGCGTGAACTGGGCGCCTCGTCCACCGTCATCGTCTCCACACACCTGGTGGAGGACGTGGCGGCGGCCTGCACGGAGGTCACCCTCGTCGACGCGGGCCGGGTCGCCTACCGCGGGACGCCCCTCGCGCTCGCCGCTCTCGGCGAGTCGGCGGGCGGCCCCGGCGACCACCCGATCGAGCGCGGCTACACGGCGGCGCTGCGGGCGCACCGCGCGCCGGAGGCGCGGGCGGGCCGGCCGTCGGCTTCCGAAGGAGCGGCCCGATGACCCTCCTGACGGAACGGGCGCCCGGGAAACGCGGTACGTCGCCGCGCCCGCCCCGCGCCCGGCACCCCCTGCGGGCGGAGGCCGTGCGCGGTTTCGCCCCCTGGGCCGGAGCGGCGATGACGCTCACGCTCGTGGTGGCGCTGGCGGCCAAATCGGAGCAGTGGCAGGGAGGCTGGACGGAGACCCGTGACCATGTGCACACGGCGGCGATGCTCCTCGGTGTCCCGCTGGCCCTGGCGGCCGGCTGCTGGCAGGGCGGCCGGGAACGCAGACGCGGGACGGGGGAGTTGCTGGCGACGGTCGTGCGCGGCCGGACGGCGGCGTTCCTCGCGTCGGCCCTGCCGGTCGCGCTGTGGCTGGTCGCCGGGTACGCCGTCGCGACGGCGCTCGCGCTGCTCGCCACCTGGTACTGCGCCATGGGGGACCGGCCCCACCCGGGCACGCCGCTCGGGGACGCCGTCGTCCTGGCGTCCACCGCGCTGACCGGCCACCTCGTAGGCCGCCTGGTGGCCTGGCGGCTGGCCGCACCGCTGCTGGCGGCGGCCGGGTACGTCGTGCTCGGTGTCGTCGGGTACGGCGATCGCGGCTCCGCCGGTCACCTGTCGCCCTTCGTCGATCACCCGTTGGACTCCGCACCGGTGTGGTGGCAGCCCCTGGCGATGGTGGCGTGGACGGGCGGCCTCACAGCCGCCGCGGTCCTCGCGTACACCGCGCGCCGCCGCGCGGTCGCCCTGCTGCCGCTGGTGGCCGCGGTCGCGGCCGGGACGCTGCTCGTCCAGACCGGCGACGGTCTGTGGCGCACCGATCCGCTCGCCCGGCGTCAGGTGTGCGACACCTCCACCACCCCGCAGATCTGCGTGAACGCCCGCTACAGAAATCTGCTCCCCCAGATCACCGGGGCCCTGTCCGGGATGACGGGCCGTCTGGAGGGCGTGGAGAACCTGCCGGTGCGCTTCGAGGACCGGCAGGGCCGACCGGGACCGGACGAGGTGGAGCTGCCGATGATCACACCGATCGGCTGGTCCGTCGTACGGGGGCGGCTGACCGATCCCGAGGAGTACGCGTGGGCGGCGGGGATGACGCTGCAGGGCCGCGGGGAGTGCGACGAGGTGGCGCCGCGGGTGGCCGCCGCGGACGACGCCGTCGAGTACTACCTGGCCCCCAGCCCGCTGCGGCGGCAGTTCGACGAGCAGTACGCGCGGGGCAGCGCTGCCGAGCGCGCCAAGCTCGGGGAACGGCTCGCGGCGCGCGAGCGTCTGGCGTCGCTGGGTGAGGAGGAGCGCCGCGCGTGGCTGTCGGCGTACTTCGCGACGCGGAGCGAGTGCGGCCGGAACGGGGTGCCGGCACTGTGACCCACGGCTTCCTGCTGTACGCCCGCGCACGCACCGTTCCGCGCACCGTGCTCGTGCTCGTCGCGACCGCCGCCCTCGCCGTCCTGGGCGCCCGGAACCTGAACGCGTATCTGGACCCGACCCGGCAGGTTCCGGTCGTCGCGCTGGCGCCCCTGTTCGCGGCGGCGGTGATCGGCACGAGCCTGCACAGCGCGTCCGAGGAGCTGGACCGCACCGCCGTACGTCCCTGGTGGCGCCGGCGTCTGGTCCATCTGCTGGCGCTGACCGGCTGCGCCGCGCTACTGCTGGCGGCGACCGTACTCGGTCCCTCGTCCCCGTTCGGTCCGTCGGCGATGATCCGCAACACCCTGGGGTGCACGGGCCTCACCGCCGGCGCGGTCGCCGTGCTGGGGACCCGGCTGAGCTGGCTGCCGGTCTTCGGTTACGTCAGCGCCGTGTACGTGGGCTCCGCGAGTGCACGCGGCACGCTGGTCCCGGTGTGGGCGTGGCCGGTGCAGCCGGCCGGGCAGCACGTCGCCTGGGTGACCGCCGTCGTGCTCCTGGTGGCGGGCACGGCACTGTACGTCGTGCGCGGGGCGCGGCCCGAGGGACGGCGCGACTGACGTGCCGCGCGGGGGCTCGCCACGGTCCCGGGGGAACGGGGGTTCCCCGGGGCCGGAGCGCGGCCTGCCGCGTCCCGGCGGACGGACGAGGACCCGGATCCGCGTCAGGCGGAGATGCCGTCGATCCGGGCCATCGCGTCGTCCGCGCCGTACGGCTGCAGGTAGGGCAGCCAGCGCGGGTCCCTGTGGCCGGTGCCGATGATGCGCCAGGCCAGGCCGGTGGGCGGGGCGGGTTTGTGGTGCAGGCGCCAGCCCAGCTCGATCAGGTGACGGTCGGCCTTCACGTGGTTGCAGCGGCGGCAGGACGCCACCACGTTGTCCCAGACGTGCTTGCCCCCGCGGCTGCGCGGGACGACGTGGTCGACGCTGGTTGCGACGCCACCGCAGTACATGCACCGGCCCCCGTCACGGGCGAACAGCGCCCGGCGGGTGAGGGGAACGGGCCCCCGGTAGGGGACCCGCACGAAACGCTTGAGCCGGACCACGCTGGGTGCGGGGACTGTGATGGTCGCGCTGTGCAGATGGGCGCCGGTCTCCTCGAGGCAGACTGCCTTGTTCTCGAGGACGAGCACGAGCGCGCGGCGGAGCGGTACGACGCCGAGCGGCTCGTACGACGCGTTGAGGACCAGGACATGCGGCACGGACGGCCTCCTTGTACGCCGGCGGCGCGTGGCTCGCGCCGGGACGATCCGTAGTCAGTCTCCCCTCATGCCTGGTGGACGCGCCACCATGTCCCGGTAACGGGCTGGGAGTGTTTTCGACCACATCCCGATTCATCCCCAGGATCATGGCCTGTTCAAGCGCGGGTGAGGACGGTCTCTTCTTCACACATGGTGCCGATCCCCGCACAATGCCCCGTTAGTGTGGTGGTTCTGCCCGTCCGGTGACCCGATCGTGACCTTGAAGACCTTGACCGCCGCATCGGGGGCAGACATGCACCTGGAGGTACCTGCCGTGTCCTTGTCCGCCGTCCTGTCGGCCGCCGATCCGTCGCCGACGCCCTCGGAGTCCGGGACACCGCGGGTGCCCTCGCTCCAGGACGCCCAGGAGAGTGCCACGAACGCCGCCGGCTGGGTCGAGGAGAACTGGTCGACGTGGCTCGCGATCGGGCTCAGGGTCCTGCTGATCCTGGTGATCGCGATGGTGCTGAGAGTCGTGGTGCGGCGGGCGATCACCAAGCTGGTCGACCGGATGTCCCGGACCGGCCAGGCGGTGGACGGCACCGCGCTCGGCGGTCTGCTGGTCAACGTCGAGCGGCGCCGGCAGCGCTCGCAGGCGATCGGCTCGGTGCTGCGTTCGGTGGCGTCGTTCCTGATCATGGGCACGGCCGCACTGATGGTCCTCGGCACCTTCCAGATCAACCTGGCCCCGCTGCTGGCCTCGGCAGGTGTCGCGGGTGTGGCGATCGGTTTCGGCGCGCGCAACCTGGTGACGGACTTCCTCTCCGGCGTCTTCATGATCCTGGAGGACCAGTACGGCGTCGGCGACACCGTCGACGCGGGGGTGGCGTCCGGTGAGGTGATCGAGGTCGGGCTGCGGGTGACCAAGCTGCGCGGTGACAACGGCGAGATCTGGTACGTCCGCAACGGCGAGGTCAAGCGCATAGGCAACCTCTCCCAGGGCTGGGCGACCGCGGGCGTCGACGTCACGGTCCGTTCCGACGAGGACCTGGACCGGGTGAAGGCCACGCTGAGCGAGGTCGCCGAGAAGATGGGCAAGGAGGAGCCCTGGAACGAGCTCCTGTGGAGCCCGATCGAGGTGCTCGGCCTGGACTCGGTGCTGCTGGACTCGATGGTGGTCCGCCTCTCCGCGAAGACCATGCCGGGCAAGTCCCTGACGGTGGAGCGGGAGCTGCGCTGGCGCATCAAGCGGGCCTTCGACGCGCGGGGCATCCGTATCGTCGGCGGCGCCACGGCCACGGAGGACGTGGAGACCCCCGACCCGACGGCGGGCATGGCGCCTCCGTCGGTCTACTCCAGCACGATCTCCCCGCAGTCGGTGGCGGCGTCCCCGCTGCCCCCGCCGAGCACCACGAAGTAACCGCCGGCTCGCGAAGGGCGGCACCCGGAACTCCCCGGGTGCCGCCCTTTCCCGTACCCCCTCTTGACGCCCCTTCCACGCCGGGCTTACGTTCCTCCCCATCCGATAGGAAACTTTCCTAACAGTGATCGCGACCGCCCGGGATGGACGTCCCGCACCGGCCGCTGAGAAGCTGGGCGGTCGAGGAAGGGCAGGTGTCGCATCCCATGGCAGGAACCGCCGGTACGCCGGGCACCCCGCGTGTGCTGCGCGCCATGAACGACCGCACCGCCCTGGACCTCCTGCTGGAGCACGGGCCGCTGTCCCGCACCCGGATCGGCAAGCTCACCGGCCTGTCCAAGCCGACCGCCTCCCAGCTCCTGGCCCGCCTGGAAGCGGGCGGACTGGTCCTCGCCACCGGCACCACCGAGGGCCGCCCGGGCCCGGGCGCCCAGCTCTACGAGGTCAACCCGGCCGCCGCGTACGCCGCCGGGCTGGACGTCAACCCCCGGCGGATACGCGCCGCCGTCGCCGACGTCACCGGCCGCACGGTCGGCCGGCACGAACTGCCCGCCCCCGGCCGCCGCTCCGGCGTCCCCGTCGTCCAGCAGGTCACCGACGCCCTGGACGGCGCGGTGAAGGCGGCGGGACTGTCCCGCGCCGACATCCACCGCCTGGTCATCGGGACGCCGGGCGCCTTCGACCCGAACACCGGCCGTCTGCGGTACGCCTCCCACCTGCCCGGCTGGCACTCCCCCACGCTGCTCGACGAACTGGCCGCCGCGCTGCCGATGCCGTTCGAGTACGAGAACGACGTCAACCTGGTCGCCCTCGCCGAGCAACGTCTCGGCGCGGCCCGCAGCCACTCCGACTTCGTCCTCCTGTGGAACCAGGAGGGACTGGGCGCCGCCCTGGTGCTCGGCGGCCGGCTGCACCGGGGCTGGACCGGAGGCGCCGGCGAGGTCGGCTTCCTCCCCGTGCCGGGCACGCCCCTGGTCCGTCAGGTCACCAAGGCCAACAGCGGCGGCTTCCAGGAGCTGGCCGGCTCCCAGGCCGTCCCGCGACTCGCCCGCGAGCTGGGCATCGAGGACATCCCGCAGGACCCGTACCCCGAGGCGGCCGCCACCCTCCTCACACGCGCGGCGGCGGCCCCCGACGACGACAGGCTCCACCGCCTCCTCCGCACCTACGCCACCCGCCTGGCCACCGGCCTCGCCTCCCTGGTCTCCGTCCTCGACCCCGAACTCGTCGTCCTGAGCGGCACCGGCCTCACCTCCGGCGGCGAGGTGCTGCGCACCCTGATCCAGGCCGAACTGGAGGAACTGGCCGCCTCCCGCCCCCGCCTGGTCGTGGGCGACGTCCATGAACACCCGGTCCTGCGCGGCGCACTGGAAAGCGCGCTGGCGACCACCCGCGACGAGGTCTTCGACACCTCCCGCTAGCCCACCCCTTCCCCTCCTCCTTTCCCTTTCCCCCTCCCACCCCTGCCCCAGGGAGCACAGTCATGCCCGGAATATCCAGAAAAGCGACACTCACGCTGGCCACCGCCGCCTCCCTCGCCGTCCTCACCACGGCCTGCACCGGCCAGTCCGAGACCGGCGCCACGGACGATCCGAACGCCGAGACGACCATCACCTTCTGGCACGGCTGGAGCGCCCCCGCCGAGGTGAAGGCGGTCCAGGCGAACGTGGACCGCTTCGAGAAGGCCCACCCCAACATCGAGGTGAAGGTCGTCGGCAACATCAACGACGACAAGCTCAACCAGGCCCTGCGCGCGGGTGGTTCGAACGGCCCCGACGTGGTCTCCTCGTTCACCACGTCCAACGTCGGCAAGTTCTGCTCCTCGGGCGCCTTCCTCGACCTGAAGCCCTTCATCGAGAAGTCGAAGCTCGACCTCGAGGCGACGATCCCGAAGCCGATGCTGGACTACACCCAGTTCGAGGGCGTCCGCTGCGCCCTCCCCCTCCTCGGCGACGCCTACGGCCTCTACTACGACAAGGACGCCTTCGAGGCGGCAGGCATCACCGAACCTCCCAAGACCTGGTCCGAGTTCGCCGAGGTGGCCAGGAAACTCACCAAGCCCAAGGGCGACACCTACGACCGACTCGGCTTCATGCCGAACTACCACGGCTACGAGACGGTCGTCGACCACTACATGTCCCAGTGGGACCACGCCTACTTCGACGCCGACGGCAAGTCGAACATCGCCAAGGACCCGGCCTTCGCGGAGATGTTCACGTACCAGAAGAAGCTCGTCGACGACCTCGGCGGCTTCGACAGGCTGGAGAAGTACCGCAACACCTTCGGCGACGAGTGGGGCGCCGAGCACCCCTTCCACACCGGCCAGGTGGCCATGCAGCTCGACGGCGAATGGCGCCTCGGCATGGCGAAGGACGCCGGCGTCGACTTCGAGATCGGCACCGCGCCCCTGCCCGTCGCCGACGACGAGGCCGACGAGTACGGCAAGGGCTTCCTCTCCGGCACGATCATGGGCATCGCCCCGCAGAGCAGGAAGCAGAACGCCGCGTGGGAGCTGGTGAAGTACATGACGACCGACACCGAGGCCGTCGTCTCCTTCGCCAACGCCATCCGCAACGTGCCCTCCACCTTCGAGGCCCTGAAGTCCCCCGACCTGAAGACGGACCCGGCCTTCAAGACCTTCCTGGACATCGCCCAGCACCCCGAGTCGAACACCCCGCCGGCCTCCGTCAACGGCTCCACGTACCAGACGACGCTCCAGGACTTCGGCTTCCGGTACGAGTCCGGCAAGGTGAAGGACCTCGAGGCGGGCCTGGCGAAGACCGCCGAGCAGATCGACCGCGACATCGAGCAGGCGAAGTAGCGGTCCATGTCCACGACCACTCTCCGTACGAAGCACCGCACCTCGGCGCTCCGGACGCTCGCCTTCCTCTCCCCGTGGCTCATCGGCTTCGGCGTCTTCTTCGCCTACCCGCTGGTCTCCACGGTGTACTTCTCCCTGATGAAGTACGACGGTTTCGGCGTCCCGGAGTTCCGCGGCCCGGACAACTGGGCGTACGTCTTCCAGGACTACCCGCTGTTCTGGCCGGCCCTGCGCAACACCCTCTGGCTGGTCCTGGTCATGGTGACCTGCCGGGTGGTGTTCGGCCTCGGCATCGGCCTGCTCATCACCAGGATCAAAACGGCCACGGGAGTCTTCCGCACCCTCTTCTACCTCCCCTACCTGGCCCCACCGGTCGCCGCGACGCTCGCCTTCGTCTTCCTCCTCAACCCCGGCACCGGCCCGGTCAACGCCGTACTGGAGGGGTGGGGTGTGCCGGCGCCGGGCTGGTTCACGGACGCCGCCTGGTCCAAACCGGCACTGACCGCGCTCGCGCTCTGGGGCGTGGGCGACCTGATGGTCATCTTCATGGCCGCCCTGCTGGACGTCCCCAAGGAGCAGTACGAGGCGGCGTCACTGGACGGGGCGTCCCCCTGGCAGCGCTTCCGCTTCGTCACCCTCCCCAACATCTCCCCCATCGTGCTGTTCGCCGTGGTCACGGGCGTGATCCAGACGATGCAGTACTACACACAGCCACTGGTCGCGGGAAAGGTCGCCTCGGGCGTCATCGGCGGCTCCGGCCAGCAGTTCGAACCGGGCTACCCCGACAAGTCGACCCTCACGCTCCCTCAACTCGTCTACAACCTCGGCTTCCAGCGCTTCGACTACGGATCGGCCTGCGTGGTGGCCCTGGTCCTCTTCGCCCTGGCGATGGCGTTCACGGCGCTGCTGATGCGCCGCCGGGGCGGACTGATCCAGGCAGGTGACCGATGACCCAACTGCTGGACAAGCCCGTACGACCGACCGCGCCGCCGCCCGGACAACGCACCGCACGCCGCCGGGCCCTGCTGGAATGGATCGCCGTCCACGCACTCGGCGTGGCCGCCGCGCTCTTCTTCACCCTGCCGTTCGTCTTCGTCGTCCTCACCTCGCTGATGAGCGACCAGCAGGCCCTCACCCGCGACCTGGTGCCGGACACCTGGGAGTGGGACAACTACCGCAGGGTGTGGGACACCCCCGGCTTCCTCACCTGGTGGCGCAACACCCTGCTCTACGCCGGTCTCGGCACCGTGCTCACGGTCGTGTCCTCGCTCCCCGTGGCGTACGCGCTCGCCAAGTTCCGCTTCCGGGGCCGCAATCTGTCGGTCATGCTGGTGATCTCGATGATGATGCTGCCGCCCCAGGTGGTCATCATCCCGATGTACCTGTTCTGGGCGAAGCAGCTGGACCTCTCCGGCACCCTCTGGCCCCTGATCATCCCGATGGCGTTCGGCGACGCCTTCTCGATCTTCCTCCTGCGCCAGTTCCTCCTCACCATCCCCGACGAGTACCTGGACGCGGCCCGCGTGGACGGCTGCGGCGAACTCCGCACGCTCCTCAGGGTCGTGCTCCCGATGGCCAAGCCCGGCATAGCGGCCGTGGCCCTCTTCCAGTTCTTCTACGCCTGGAACGACTACTTCGGCCCGCAGATCTACGCCTCGGAGAACCCGGCCGCCTGGACCCTCTCCTACGGCCTGGAATCCTTCAAGGGCGCCCACCACACCGACTGGAACCTCACCATGGCGGCGACCGTGCTGGTCATGGCCCCCGTGATCCTCGTGTTCTTCTTCGCCCAGAAGGCGTTCGTAGAGGGCGTCACCCTCACCGGAGTCAAGGGATGACTATGAAACTCACCGTGGTCGGCGGAGGCTCGACCTACACCCCCGAACTCGTCGACGGTTTCGCCCGCCTGAGGGACACACTCCCGATCACCGAACTGGTCCTCACCGACCCGGCCAAGGACCGCCTGGAGCTGATCGGCGCCCTGTCCCGCCGCATCTTCGCCCGTCAGGGCCACCCCGGCACCATCACCACCACCGCCGACCTGGACGCGGCGGTGGACGGCGCCGACGCGGTCCTCCTCCAGCTCCGGGTGGGCGGCCAGGCGGCCAGGCAGCAGGACGAGACCTGGCCCCTGGAGTGCGGCTGCGTGGGCCAGGAGACGACCGGCGCCGGCGGCCTGGCCAAGGCGCTGCGCACGGTCCCGGTGGTCCTGGACATCGCCGACCACGTACGGCGGGCCAACCCGGACGCCTGGATCATCGACTTCACCAACCCCGTGGGCATCGTCACCCGGGCGCTGCTCCAAGCCGGCCACAAGGCACTGGGCCTGTGCAACGTGGCCATCGGGCTCCAGCGCAAGTTCGCGGCGCTCCTCGGCACCGACCCCGCCGGCATCCACCTGGACCACGTGGGCCTGAACCACCTCACCTGGGAGACGGCGGTACGTCTGGGCGGCCCGGCGGGCGAGGACGTCCTCCCCGGCCTCCTCTCCACCCACGGCGACACGATCGCCGCCGACCTCCGCCTCCCCCGCCCCCTGCTGGACCGCCTGGGCGTGATCCCCTCCTACTACCTGCGCTACTTCTACGCGCACGACGAGGTCGTACGGGAGCAGCGCACCAAGCCCTCCCGGGCGGCCGAGGTGGCCGACATGGAACGCCGCCTCCTCGCCCTCTACGCCGACCCGACGCTCGCCGAGAAACCGGCGCTGCTGTCCCAACGGGGCGGCGCCTACTACTCGGAGGCGGCCGTGGACCTGGCGGCGGCGCTCCTCCGCGGCGCGGGCTCCCCCCACCAGGTGGTCAACACCCTCAACAACGGCACGCTGCCCTTCCTCCCCGACGACGCGGTGATCGAAGTACCGGCGGCAGTGGGCCCGGAGGGCGCCGTCCCGCTCCCCGTCCCCTCCGTGGACCCCCTGTTCACGGGGCTCATGGCCGGCGTCACCGCGTACGAGGACCTGGCCCTGGAGGCAGCCCTGCACGGCACCCGGAACCGGGTCTTCCGTGCGCTCCTGGCCCATCCCCTGATCGGCCAGTACGAGTACGCCGACCGGCTCACCGACGAGCTCGTCGCACACAACCGGGAGCACCTCACGTGGGCCTGACCGCGGGCGTCCTCGCCATCGACGCCGGCAACAGCAAGACGGACGTGGCGGTGGTCGCCCACGACGGGACGGTGCTGGCGACGGCGCGGGGAGAGGGGTTCCGGCCGCCGGCCGTGGGCCTGGAGGCGGCGATGTCCGCTCTCGCCGAGGCCGTCGACCGGGCGCTCGGCGCCGCCGGCACCCCTGCCGTCTCCCATGTCTCGGCCTGCCTGGCCAACGCCGACCTGCCCGTCGAGGAACAGCGGTTGGCGGCGGCGCTGGCGGAGCGTGGCTGGGGCGCGAGTGTCGAGGTGCGCAACGACACGTTCGCGATCCTGCGGGCGGGGGTGGCCGAGCCCCGGGGGGTGGCTGTCGTCTGCGGGGCGGGCATCAACTGCGTGGGGATGCTTCCCGACGGCCGTACGGCCCGCTTTCCGGCGGTGGGACGGATCTCCGGGGACTGGGGCGGGGGATGGGCGCTCGCGGAGGAGGCGCTCTGGTACGCGGCGCGCGCTTGGGACGGGCGAGGAGCGCCCACCGCTCTGGCCCGTGCCCTGCCTTCCCACTTCGGGCTTCCCGACATGCCCGCGCTGATCGAGGCGCTGCACCTTGAGCATGTGCCTGCGGCGCGGCGGCACGAGTTGACTCCGGTGCTTTTCGGTGTCGCGGCGGAGGGGGACGGGGTCGCGCGGGCGATCGTCGACCGGCAGGCCGAGGAGATCGTGACGATGGCTGTCGTCGCGCTGACGCGGCTGGGGTTGTTGGACGAGGAGACGCCTGTGCTGTTGGGGGGTGGGGTGCTGGCGGCGCGGCATCCTCGACTCGACGACCGTATACACGGCCTGCTGGCCGCCCGGGCACCCAAGGCGATACCTCGGGTGGTCACCGCGAGCCCTGTACTGGGGGCGGCCCTGCTGGGGTTGGATCACCTGGACGTGCCCGGGGAGGCACACGAGCGGCTGCGCGGGCGTTACGAGGCTTGACAGCTCCGCGCGTCGGGGTGGGCCGGGGGGTGCGCGGCCCGGCGCGCTTTACGGGGTGCCCCGCGTTGGTGTGGGCCGGGGCGGGTTGCGCGGCCCGGCGCCTTACGGGTGGCTCGCGTTGGTGTGGACCGGGGGGTGTCTGCGCAGCCCGGCGCTCACGGGGTGCCGTCGCGCCCACCCGTGCCGCCCCAGCGGCACGACTGCCCGCGGAGCGCGGGGCGACGGCAGCGACTGCCCGCGGAGCGCGGGGCGACGGCAGCGGCTGTCCGCGGGAGCGCGGGGCGGCGGCGCGGCTGCCCGCGGGAACGCCGCCTACGGCGGGGAGGGGACGGGGCGGGGGTGGCCGCCCGCAGTGGCTGGCGCGTCCGCACCCCGCACCCCTCCGAACAACGTGATCCGCGCCAGTCCGAGGACGGACACCCCCGACCCGGCCCCGACCCACCCACCGCCCGTAGGCGCTACCCAAGCCCCCACCGAACCGAAAGCTGCGCCGCAGGCATCCCACCCACCCGCCGGAGGCACACCGCAGGCACCCGCGTGGGAACCGAACTGATTTCCTGGGCGTGTTCGTGGGCAGGGTGGGGGCGGGGGTTTTCGGCGGTCGCGCTGCGATCGGATCAAGATCGTGCCAAGGCCGGTGCATATGTCAGTCGCGGCGGCGATACTTGCCGCGAGGGATGACCACGGGGGAGGTCACATGACACACACGCCGAACGGCACGGCGCCACCCGGCACCGCCACGCCCATGCCCATGCCCATGCCCACGCTGCCTGCGGTGCCGCCCCAACCCACCCCCACCCCCACCCCCACCCCGCCACCACCGGAGGCCCGCCGCACCGCCTTCGCCGAGGGCGTCGACCGCCTCCGCAGGGCCGCCACCACCGAACCCGGCCGCCTCCGCATCATCGGCGCGCTCCTCGCCGCCCTCGTCGTCGCCTTCGGCGCGGTGACCGCCTGGCAGATGACCGACCGGGCCGCGGCCGCCGACGACGTCCTCACCAGCAGCCAGCCCCTCAGTTCGGACGCCGCCGACATCTACCGCTCCCTCGCCGACGCCAACACCGCCGCGTCCAGCGGCTTCCTGGCCGGCGGCCAGGAGACCGCCGCCTCCAGGGACCGCTACGAGAACGACATCCGCACGGCCGCCGCGAAGCTCGTCAACGCCGCGGCCAACTCGGACCCCGACTCCCCCTCCGCGGAGACGATCACCAAGCTCAACCGTCTGCTCCCCGAGTACAAGGGCCTGGTCGAACGCGCCCGCACCTACAACCGCCAGGGCTTCCCCGTCGGCGGCGCCTATCTGCGGTACGCGAACGAGAAGATGCAGAAGGAGATGCTCCCGGCGGCGGAGGACCTCTACACCAAGGAGAACCAGCGCCTCCGCGACGACTACGCGGACGCGACCCCCTACCCCTGGCCCGCCATGGCCCTCGGTGTCGTCACCCTGGCCGCCCTCGCCTGGGCCATGCGCCGCAACTACCTGCGCACCAACAGGGTCCTCAACCACGGCCTGGTGGCGGCGACAGCGGCAGCCGCGGTCGTCCTCCTCTGGCTGACGGCCGGCCACACCCTCGCCCGCTCGGGCCTCGACGACTCCTACGACCACGGCGTCCGCTCGCTCAACGTGCTGCACGACGCCCGGATCGCCTCCCTGAAGGCGAGGGGCAACGAGAACCTGACCCTGGTGGGCCGGGGCGCCGAGACGACGAAGGTCGGCGACGAGACGTTCGACGCCTACGACTACGACTTCGGACGCGACATGGACACCCTCGCCAAGGGCCTGGCACGGGCGCAGCGCCTCGCGGACGACGACAGCGGCGAGAAGCCGGTCGACTCGGCGGTGGGCAACATGACGGAGTGGAAGAAGCGTCACGCGGCGGCCCGTGAGCAGGACGAGAACGGCAACTACCAGCAGGCGCTGGACATGGTGATCGGCGCGGAGGGCGCGACCGGCGAGTGCTTCGACAGCGTCGACAGGAACCTGGCCACGGCGCTCGCGCACGAGAAGAACGAGTTCGAACAGGCGGCCGGCGACGGCCGGGACGCGCTGACGGGCCTGCCGGCCGGCGCGGCCGTCCTCGCCGTGCTGGGCGCGGCCGGCGCGGTGCTGGGCATCGGCCGCAGGCTGTCGGAGTACCGATGAACGGACGCGTGAACGAGCCGAAGGGGGCCATGACGATGATCGCACGACACCTGCGGGCCCGCCTGAAGGGCTGGGGCGGAGTGGGTGCGATGGCGACCGCCTGCGCCCTGGCCCTGGTCTTCGCGCTGGTACTGGCCTGCACCGGCCCCCCGGCCGGCGGCCCGTCGAGGACCACCGGCCAGACCGTGTCCCACGCCGCACAGACCCGGGCGGACGAGGACTGCACGGCCCCGGAGAAGCAGACCCTCTCCCCCTCCGACGCCGACGGCCCCACCATCGAGGCGATCAAGAACCGTCAGGGTGAGAAGCGCAAGCTGATCGTGGGGGTCGACCAGAACAGCTACCGCTGGGGCTACCGCGACCCCAACAGCGGCGAGGGCGGCACCCTGGAGGGCTTCGACATCGACCTGGTGCACCGCATCGCCGAGGACATACTCGGCGACCGGGACGCGGTCCAGTTCAAGGCGATCCCGACCGACCAGCGCATCCCGGCGATCCAGGCCGGCCGCGTCGACATGGTCGTCCGTACGATGACGATCAACTGCGCCCGCATCAAGGACGTGGCGTTCTCCGCGCCGTACTTCAAGACGGGCCAGCAGGTCCTCGCCCCGAAGTCCTCACCGATCAAGGGGTACGACGAGACGCTCGCGGACCAGGAGATCTGCACGGCGACGGGCTCGACCGCGTACACGAAGCTGGAGACGGACAAGGAGGCGGGCGACCTGCCGGCGTCCACCGACATCCGCACCACCGTCCCCAACCAGCTCGACTGCCTGGTGCGGTTGCAGCTCGGCGAGGTCGACGCGGTGGTCACCGACGGCGCGCTCGCGGCCAGCCAGGCCGCGCAGGATCCGACGGTCCAGCTCAAGGGCGAGGCCTTCACGACCGAGTACTACGGCGTGGCGATGAAGAAGGACGCGGACGACCTGGTGCGCCGGGTCAACCGGATCCTGGTGGACTTCCGCGAGGACACCACGGACGGCTGGCAGGACGCGTACACCGAGTGGCTGTCGGCCACGCTGGGCGCCGACTCCTCCGAGTCGAGGCCCCCGGCCCCGGAGTACCTGCGCGAGAACTGACCCGAAGCAACCCCGGAGCAACCCCGAACCGACCCCAGCCGGACGCACCCCAACCGTCAACAACCCCCCAGCGAGAGGTGATCGATGGCCGACACGGATCCCACCGGGCCGGTGATGGACCGGGACGAGGTGGACCGTGCGCTGGCGCGGCTCGGCGCGGAGCACGAGGCGATCGAGACCTCGCTCCTCGCCCTGCAGGACCACGCGGGCCGAAGACTCCTGGAGGGCGCGCGGCTCACCGGCATCACCGAGGAGCGCTGGACGGCCACGGAGGCGTCGATCACGCTGCTGTGGACGTACTTCGACGCGTACACGGACGCGCTGCGCACGGCCCGGGACATCCGCTCCCGCCGCCGCTGGTCCAGCCGTGAGGACCTGGTGGAGCTGACGGAGCTGCTGCGCGGCGAGTCGGTGACCGTGGCGGGCGGTGCGGCGGCGACCGCCAACGCGCCGACGCTCCACGCCACCCCCGGGAAGCTCAGCGAGCGGTACTCGCTCACCACCCTCGTCGACCGTATGAACGAGCTGTACGCGACCTCGCTGGACATGGTCGTCGCCGCCGACGCGGTGTGGTCGGCGCTGCCCGCCCGGATCGATCTGCTCGCCGCCGAACTCCAGCGCACCGGCCGGCTCGCGCACTCGGTTGGCGTGCGCCCCGGCGAGCACCCGGCGGGCGACGACCTGGAGCGGATCACCCGTACGCTGACGAAGCTGCGCGAGCAGGTGGTGTCGGACCCGCTGGCGTACTGGAACAAGGCGGAAGGCAGTTCGGCACCGGGTGGCGGACGCCCCGACACCACGGTCTACGACCGTGAGGCGCGTGCGCTGGAGGACGTGCGCCGGGAGATCGACGCGGTGCTGACGGTCCGCCAGGACGCCGAGAAGCGGATCGTCAGGCTGCGGGACGTGCTGTCCCGCGCCGACCGCACCCTCGCCGAGGCCCGCACCGCGCGCGGCGAGGTGCTGGCGAAGATCGCCGCGACGGAGGTGCCGGTGGTCAGCGGACCACCGACCGTGCTGCAGGAGCAGCTGTCGACGGCGGCCGAGTACCGCAGACACGCCCAGTGGCACCGCCTGTCCCCGCTCCTGGAGTCCCTCGAACAGAAGGCGGAGGACGAACTGATGCGCGCCCGGGAGTCGTTGACCGCGGTGACGGCACCGCTGGCGGTCCGTGCCGAGCTGCGCGGCCGGCTGGACGCGTACAAGGCGAAGGTGGCCCGGCACGGTCTGGCGGAGGATCCCGTCCTGGTGGAGCGGTACGAGAAGGCGCGCCGCATGCTGTGGAGCGCGCCCTGCGATCTGCGCGCCGCCGACCGGGCGGTGCTGCGCTACCAGCAGGCGGCGGCGGAGGTCCTCGGCACGGCGCCCCGGGTGCCGGGCCAGGGCGTGCCCGACGACCGGAGGGGGCCCGGCGCATGAGCGACGAGGGGGAGGCCGCGTCATGAGCGAACCGGAGAACCGGGCACCCGGGACCGGGTGTCAGCGCCCCGAGTGCGGGGGCGCGTACGAGGACGTCGGCGGCGGCGAGCTGTACTGCGACACCTGTGGCCTCGCCCCGGTGGTGTCGCCGACCGGCATGGTCGGCTCGGCCCCGACCGGTATCACGGCGGGCGGCCGCGACTCGCGCGGTTCGGCGGGCAGCGGACGCTCCAGCGGCCGTAGCGGCCGCAGTTCCCGCACGTCGTCCCAGTCGTCGAAGTCCCGCCGTTCGGTCTCCGGGCGGCTCTCCCGCTCGCTGTCGGGCCGGACCACGGGCCGCTCGGTGTCGGTGCGCGGTTCCGGCGCGGGCGCCGGCTCGTCCGGCCGGGGCCGTCTCGGTGCCGGTCTTGTCGAGGTGCCGCCGATCCCGCGCCCCGACCCGCGCGCGATGGTGCTGGACAACCCCGAGGTGCCCGAGCGGAAGCGGTTCTGCTCGCGCTCGGACTGCGGGGCGCAGGTGGGCCGGGCCCGCGGCGGCCGGCCGGGGCGCACGGAGGGCTTCTGCACCAAGTGCGGCCACCCGTACTCGTTCGTCCCGAAGCTGCGGGGCGGGGACGTCGTGCACGGCCAGTACGAGGTGGTCGGCTGTCTGGCGCACGGCGGTCTGGGCTGGATCTACCTCGCCGTGGACCGGGCGGTCTCGGACCGCTGGGTGGTGCTGAAGGGCCTGCTGGACACGGGTGACCAGGACGCGATGGCGGCGGCGATCTCCGAGCGGCGCTTCCTCGCGGAGATCGAGCACGCCAACATCGTGCGGATCTACAACTTCGTGGAGCACCTGGACCAGCGCACCGGCTCCCTCGACGGCTACATCGTCATGGAGTACCTGGGCGGCAAGTCGCTGAAGGAGATCGCCAACGGCCGCCGCACCCCGGAGGGCAGGCGCGATCCGCTGCCGGTGGAGCAGGCGTGCGCGTACGGCATCGAGGCGCTTGAGGCGCTCGGCCATCTGCACAGCCGCAACCTGCTGTACTGCGACTTCAAGGTCGACAACGCGATCCAGACCGAGGACCAGCTCAAGCTGATCGACATGGGCGCGGTGCGCCGGATGGACGACGAGGAGTCGGCCATCTACGGCACGGTCGGCTACCAGGCGCCGGAGGTCGCCGACGTCGGTCCTTCGGTGGCGTCGGACCTGTACACGGTGGCCCGTACGCTCGCCGTCCTCACGTTCGACTTCCAGGGCTACACGAACGTCTACGTGGACTCGCTGCCCGACCCGGACAACATCGAGGTCTTCCGGCAGTACGAGTCGTTCTACCGCTTCCTGGTCCGCGCCACCGACCCGGACCCGGCCCGCCGGTTCTCCTCCGCGCAGGAGATGGCCGAGCAGCTGACGGGCGTGCTGCGCGAGGTGGTCTCCCTGCAGTCGGGCCGGGCGCGTCCGGCGCTGTCCACGCTCTTCGGCCCGGAACCGCGGGTGACGGACACGGAGTTGTTCCCCGCTCCGGCCGGGGACGTCTCCCGTCTGGGCGCCCGCCCGGACCGTTCCCGCAAGTCCCGCGAGTCCCGTAAGGGCACACCTCACGCGCTCCCGCCCGCCGCCCTCGTCAAGCCCGTCGACTGCGCCGCCGCCGCGCTCGCCCTGCCCGTGCCGCACGTCCATCCGTCCGACCCCAACGCCGGTTTCCTCGCGGGTCTGCTGGCGTCCGCGCCCGGTGAGCTGATCAACGCGCTCGCCGCCGCGCCCGTCCCGTCGGCGGAGACCCGGCTGCGTGAGATCCGCGCCCGGCTGGAGACCGGCGAGTGGCCCACCGCGCTGGCGGCGCTGGGCGCGCTGGAGGAGCAGGACCCCGACGACTGGCGGGTGGTCTGGTACCGGGGGGTGGCCTCGCTGGTCACCGGCGACCACGAGGGCGCCGCGCTCGCCTTCGACGCGATCTACGACGCGTTCCCCGGCGAGATCGCGCCGAAGCTGGCGCTCGGCGTGTGCGCGGAGGTGCTGGGCCAGTTGGACAACGCCGCCGAGTACTACCGCCTGGTGTGGTCGACCGACCCGAGCCATGTGAGCGCCGCGTTCGGGCTGGCCCGGGTGCAGTTGGCGGCCGGGGACCGCAGCGGCGCCGTGCGGACGCTGGTGTCAGTGCCGGAGTCCTCCATCCACTACACGGCCGCGCGGGTGGCGTCCGTCCGGGCGCGGTTGCGCGGGCGTGCGGCCGCCGCCGGTGACGTACCGTTCCTGGAGGACCTGAGCGCCGCCGCCGGGCAGGTCGAGGCCCTGGAGGCGTACGGTCTGGATCCGGCACGGCGCGAGCTGTTGTCGGCCGAAGTCCTCGGTTGCGGGCTGGACTGGGTACTCTCCGGGGGCCAGGGTTCCGCCCCTCCCGCCGCCGGGGGACGGACGCTGCTCGGCAGCGGCCTGGACGAGCGGGGCCTCCGTTTCGGCCTGGAGCGTTCGTACCGCACGCTGGCCCGGCTGGCGCGCAGCGGCGAGGAGAGGATCGACCTGGTGGAACGTGCCAATCGTTACCGCCCCCGGACATGGGTGTAGTTGATGTCGCAGATGCCTCAGCAGGCCGCTCTGTCGAAATGCCCGAGCTGCGAGGAACCCCTCGAGTCGGGTGATCGTTTCTGTGGTGCGTGCGGATACGACCTGTCCGTGGTCCCCGCACGGCCGCGGGACGAGCCGACGGTCGCCGTGAACGGCTCGGTGCCACCGCAGGCTTCGGCCGACCGTGACCGGCCCCGGCCGCCGTCGGCCCCGCCCGCCGCACCGTCCTGGCCCACCGCCCCACCGGCCCACCACCCGGCCCGCACCTCCCTGCCCGACACGTCGGCCGGCCAGGGAACACCGGTCCGGGGGACGCCCGTACCGCCGCCCCCGGCGCCCGGCACCCTGATGCCGCCGTCCACCGCCCCGGACACGCCCGTGCCGCCGTCTCCGGGCCAGGGCACCCCCGTACCGCCGCCCGGCGCCCAAGTGCCGCCGTCCACCGCCCCGGGCGCTCCCGTAGCACCGCCGGCCCAGGGCGCCCCCGTACCGGCGTCCCCGGCGCAGGTGACGCCCGTACCCCCCTCCCGCGCCGAAGGCACCCCCGTGCCGCCCCCGTCGGCGGAGCCCTCCGCGCCGTCGTCCGGGGTGCGGTTCGACCGGCGGGCGCAACAGGAGGAGCGGGCCGCGCAGCCCGACGAGTATCCGCTCCAGGCGCCGGACCCGCGGGTGGCGGCCGAGCAGGGAACGGCCGGCGGTGGTGCCGCGGTGTGCGTGGCCTGCCGTGCGGGACGGGTCGACGACGACGGCTACTGCGAGAACTGCGGCCACGCCCAGCCACGCGAACGGGACCACATGGAACAGGAAAGCGGACCGATCGGCGCGGTCAGCGACCGCGGCCTGCGCCACCACCGCAACGAGGACGCCTTCGCCGTGAGCACCACGGCGCTGCCCGACGGCTCCCCCGCCTCCGTGGCGATCGTCTGCGACGGCGTCTCCTCCGCGACCCGCCCCGACGAGGCGTCACTCGCCGCCTCCCGCGCGGCGAACGAGTCCCTGCTCGCGGCCCTGCCGCGCGGCACGCACCCGCAGCAGGCGATGCACGACGCGATCATCGCCGCCTCCGAGGCGGTCAACGCGCTGGCCGACGAGCCCGCGGCGGCCCGTGAGCACGCCCCGCACCAGAACGCCCCGGCGTGCACGATCGTCGGCGCCGTGGTGACGGCCGGCCTGCTGGTGGTCGGCTGGGTCGGCGACAGCCGCGTCTACTGGATCCCGGTCGACCGCTCCACTCCGGCGGCCCGGCTCACCGAGGACGACTCGTGGGCCGCGCAGATGGTCGCCGCGGGCCTGATGGGCGAGGCCGAGGCGTACGCCGACCAGCGCGCCCACGCGATCACCGGCTGGCTCGGCGCCGACGCGTACGAACTGGAGCCGCACACCGCCTCGTTCAAGCCGGACCGGCCCGGTGTGGTCGTGGTCTGCACGGACGGCCTGTGGAACTACGCGGAGTCGGCCGACGAGATGGCCGAGGCCGTGCCCGCGGACGCGGCCGTACGACCGCTGCACGCCGCCCGGGTACTGGTCGGTCACGCCCTCGACGGCGGGGGCCACGACAACGTAACAGTGGCCCTCGTGCCGTTCCCCGCCGTCCCGCAGGGGGCAGGATCGGCCTGAGGCCGCTTACGGGACGCCTCGCACGGGGAAGCCTCAACGGACCGGAGGGGACCGGTCCGTCATCCGTCGTCGCCCCGCGCCGCCGGGGCATCCAAGGGGGATCGAAACAGGCATGGCCAATTTCTCGAAATCGAACGTGCCGCAG
The DNA here is from genome assembly GCF_001905725.1 of Streptomyces sp. CB02400. Classification (GTDB taxonomy): domain Bacteria; phylum Actinomycetota; class Actinomycetes; order Streptomycetales; family Streptomycetaceae; genus Streptomyces; species Streptomyces atrovirens. The sequence continues at coordinate 396,562 of NZ_LIWB01000002.1, read as the reverse complement.
TTCTCGGTGGACGTGTACCAGAACGAGTACCTGCCGGAGGGCGGCCGCGAGGTCAACGCCATCGTCACGGTGACCGCGACCGGCGGTGGCACCATCGGCAGCGCGGTGGCGGCGCCCCACCTCTACCCGCCCGGCCAGGGCCCGTCGGCGGCCGTGGTCCTCATGGTCGACTGCTCGGGCTCGATGGACTACCCGCCGACCAAGATGCGCAACGCCCGCGACGCGACGGCCGCCGCGATCGACGCCCTGCGCGACGGCGTGAACTTCGCGGTGGTCGGCGGCACGCACGTGGCCAAGGAGGTGTATCCGGGCGGTGGCGGCCTGGCGGTCGCCGACGCCTCCACCCGTGAGCAGGCCAAGCAGGCGCTGCGGAAGCTGAGCGCGGGCGGCGGCACGGCGATCGGCACCTGGCTGCGGCTGGCCGACCGGCTGCTGGCGTCGGCGGACGTGGCGATCCGGCACGGCATCCTGCTCACCGACGGCCGCAACGAGCACGAGTCGGCGGAGGACCTGAAGGCGGCCCTGGACGCCTGCGCCGGGCGTTTCACGTGTGACGCCCGCGGTGTGGGCACCGACTGGGAAGTGAAAGAAGTCACAGCCATCGCCTCCGCCCTCCTCGGCACCGCCGACATCGTCGCCGACCCGGCCGGTCTCGCCGCCGACTTCACGCGGATGATGGAGACGGCGATGGGCAAGGAGGTCGCGGACGTCTCGCTGCGGCTGTGGACCCCGGTCGGTACGACGGTGAGGTTCGTCAAGCAGGTCGCGCCGACGGTCGAGGAGCTGACCGGCCGCCGTACGGAGGCGGGTCCGCGCGCGGGCGACTACCCGCTGGGTTCCTGGGGTGACGAGTCCCGCGACTACCACGTCTGCGTCGAGGTGCCGCCCGCGAACATCGGGCAGGAGATGCTGGCGGCCCGGCTGTCGCTGGTGATCCCGCAGCCGTCCGACGGCAGCGTGCGCAACCTCGGGGCGCAGGGTCTGGTCCGGGCCGTGTGGACGGACGACATGACCGCCTCGACGTCGATCAACCCCCAGGTCGCCCACTACACCGGGCAAGCGGAACTGGCGGAAGTCATCCAACAGGGTCTGGATCTGCGCAAAGAGGGAGATATCGACGGAGCGACGGCCAAACTGGGCAGGGCCGTGCAGCTCGCGAGCGCGTCCGGCAACGCGGATACTGCGAAACTGCTTTCGAAGGTGGTGGACGTGGTCGATGCCGCGACGGGTACTGTGCGACTGAAGGCGAAGGTCGAGGAGGCCGACGAGATGACGCTCGAGACTCGGTCGACAAAGACTGTTCGTGTAAAGAAGTGATCCGTAAGTAGTCGAGCCCGACCCCTCGGGGTGGGAGAAACCGGCCGGAACCGGCCGGACAAGGAGAGGGGGAAGCGCCGACATGCCGACCTGCCCGAACGGACACCAGTCGGGTTCCGACGACTGGTGCGAGGTGTGCGGTCACCGCATGGCGGGTGCCGTGCCCCCACCTCCTCCCCCGCCGCCCGCACCCGGTGGCGGCGGTTACGGCTTCCCGCCGCCCGGCGGCCCCGCCGGCGGTCCTGGCGGCCCCGGTGGTTTCGGCGGCGGCCGGACCGAGCTGTGCCCGCAGTGCCGTACGCCGCGCGAGGGCGCGGCGCCGTTCTGCGAGGAGTGCCGGTGGAACTTCCTGACGAACACGGCGACCTCGTACACCCCGGCCGCCCCGCGTCCGCCGGCCCCCGGCCCGGGTCCGGGCGGCCCCTTCCAGCAGCCGCCCGGCGGGCCGTCGTACGGCGGCGGTGACTCGTACGACTATCAGGGCTCACGCCCCTCCCAGATGAACCGCCCCGCCGAACCGATCCCCCCGGGCCCGCCCGGCTTCGGCGGCGACCCCTCACGACCGGTACCGCCGCCTCCGGGCCCGGGCGGGCCCGGGGGTCCGGGCGGTCCGAACGGATCCGGCGGCTTCGGTGGTCCCGGCGGCCCTGGAGGCCCCGGCGGACCGAACGGCCCCGGCGGCCCCGGCGGCTTCGGTGGTCCTGACGGACCTGGTCGACCTGGCGGCCCGAACGGGCCCGGTGGACCGAACGGCCCCGGCGGCTTCGGTGGTCCCGATGGGCCGCCAAGGCCTAACGGTCCCGGCGGGCCCGGCGGCCCTGGCGGCTTCGGTGGTCCCGGCGGACCGAACGGTCCCGGTGGACCCGGCGGCCCGAACGGGCCCGGTGGACCCGGTGGGCCTAACGGTCCCGGCGGTCCTGGCGGCTTCGGTGGTCCTGGCGGACCGAACGGTCCGGGTGGACCCGGTGGTCCGAACGGTCCGGGTGGACCCGGTGGTCCGGGTGGACCCGGTGGTCCGAACGGTCCGGGTGGTCCTGGCGGACCGAACGGGCCCGGCGGTTTCAGTGGTCCCGGCGGCCCTGGAGGCCCCGGCGGACCGAACGGACCCGGTGCTCCGCAGGCGTTCCAGCCCGGATCGTCGGCCCCGCCCGGATTCCCGCAGGAGACCGGCCGCCCCCAGCCGGGCGGGCCGCCCTTCGGCGGCGGTGACGACGACTGGGTGATCTCCCCGCCGACCGGCGGTCCCGGCGGCCCCGGCCCCGGTTCCGGTCCCGGTCCCGGCGGTCCGAACGGCCCCGGTCAGCGCGGCGGTTACGGCTACCCGCAGCCCGGTGCCACCCAGGCGCCGCCCGGACCCGGCGGCTTCCCGCAGCAGCCCCGTCCGCCGCAGGGACCGGCGACCTGGACCGCGACCATCGGTCCGGACCGCGAGTACTTCATGGCGATGATGCAGCGCTCCGGCCCCGAGGCCGCGGGCCTGAACCTGCCCGCGTACTCGCCCGAGCAGCAGCGCACGCTCACCGGCAACCAGATCACCATCGGGCGCCGTCGCCACTCCACCGGCGACACCCCCGACATCGATCTGTCGACCCCGCCGGAGGACCCGGGCGTCTCCCACCAGCACGCGGTGCTGGTGCAGCAGCCGGACGGCACGTGGGCGGTCGTCGACCAGAACTCGACGAACGGCACGACGGTCAACGGCTCGGACGAGCCGATCCAGCCGTTCGTCCCGGTCCCGCTCCAGGACGGCGACCAGGTGCACGTGGGCGCCTGGACGACGATCACCATCCGCCGGGGCTGAGCACGGCCCTAGGCGGCGGGCACCGGCCAGGCGTGCGGCCCTTCGGGGTCGTCCAGCCAGGCTCGGTCGCCCTCGGTGTCGACGGTGAGGCCGTAGCGTTCGCGCTGCGGCCTGCCTTCGCGCTCCCAGAGGTCGTACGCCTCCCGCGGTTCGAGGGCACCGGCGGTCAGCGCCAGCAGGAACCGGAACAGATCGCTTCCCCGGGCGACGGCCGGCAGCCCTTCCAGATCGGGCTGCTCCTGCCACGAGCGGTTCGCGCCGCGCAGCGGGACGAAGTAGGCGGGCGTGTGCAGGAAGCGCCCCTCGGCGTGACCCGCGTCGCGCACGGTGAGCGCGACCAGGCCGGTGGCGAACGGGGCGAGGATCCGGCCGCCCGGACGGCACTGGGCGAGCCAGGCGCGCGGGACGGACGGCAGGGCGCAGGTCGCGATGATCCGGTCGAAGGGGGCGCGTGCGGGCACCCCGCGCGCGCCGTCGCCGGTGACGACGGCCGGACGGTGCCCGGCGGCGGCCAGGTGCCGGGCGGCCGACTCGGTGATGTCCGGGTCGAGGTCGACCGTGGTGACCAGGTCGTCGTCGCCGAGCCGGTGGGCGAGCAGGGCGGCGTTGTACCCGCTGCCGGTGCCGATCTCCAGCACGCTCTGCCCGTCCCGCACCTCCAGGCCGGCCAGCATCAGCGCCATGAGGGAGGGCTGGCTGCTGGAGGAGAGCAGCTCGCCGTCGCGCAGCCGGATCGCCAGCGGGGTGTCCTCGTACGCGCCGCGCAGCCACCGCTCGCGCGCCTCGGGGACGGGGTTCTCGCCCCACCGGCGTTCGTAGCCGCCGACGACGCCCACGTAGTAGTACGGCACGAACAGGTGGCGCGGCACGGCGGCGAACGCCTCCCGCCACACCGGGTCGGCGTCGAAGGCCCCGCTCGCACCGATCTCCCGCACGAGCGCGGCCCGCATCTCACGGTCCTGTCCACCCACGTCTCCACAGTAGGGCGGTCCTAGGCCTCAAGTCCTATGCCGGCGCGTCTGAGACCATGGACGGCGTGACAGAGATTCGGCGCGGCACGCTTCAGGAGCAGACCTTCTACGAGCAGGTCGGCGGGGAGGAGACCTTCCGCCGGCTCGTCCACCGTTTCTACGTGGGGGTGGCCGACGATCCACTGCTGCGGCCCATGTACCCCGAGGAGGACCTGGGTCCGGCCGAGGAGCGGCTCGTGCTGTTCCTCATGCAGTACTGGGGCGGCCCGACCACCTACAGCGAGAACCGCGGTCACCCGCGGCTGCGGATGCGCCACGTCCCGTTCAAGGTCGACCGGGCGGCACACGACGCATGGCTGAAGCACATGCGCGACGCCGTCGACGAACTGGGCCTGCCCGAGGAACACGAACAGACGTTGTGGAAGTACATGACGTACGCGGCGGCATCGATGATCAACTCCCCGGACTGACGACACGGCCCCTTCCGGACAGCCCCTCTGGGGGAGTTCGAGGAGCGGGGTCCGGAACGGAGCCCCGGGTCGGGACGGGAAGGGGCCGCGGGGGCGAAGAAAACCCTCCCTCCCCCGATCGCATTCCGGTGCCCCGTCCCCGATTTCCGATCACGATCCGATCAAACCCACCCCCCGAACGGTTACCCCCACCCCACCCCCTCTGACAACATCACCCGAAGGTCCGGACAACCACGGGGGGTTGCGGTGCCATCCGCAGGGGACTCGGCGAAATTCACACTCGCCCGCGCACACGCGCACAAACCCCTCCTCGCAGCCGCCCTCCTCACCGTCCTCCTCACCACAGCCGTCCTCGCCACCCTCACCGCCTACTCCACCACCATCGGCGACGCCTCCCTGCGCCACGCCCTGACGGCCCCCCGCGACGCCGCCGACACCACACTCACCGTCAAGGCCGAAACCGTCCCGGCGGCCGGCCGCACCGCCGCCGACACCGCCGTACGCGAAGGCGCCCGCGAGGCCTTCGACGGACTGCCGGTGACGCTGCGCACCCTCACCCGCTCCGGCCCGTACGCCCTCCCCGGCTCCCTCCGCCCCCCGGACGAACGCGCGAAGACGGACGAACCCGACCTCACGCACTTCGCCGCACTGGACCGCACCCAGGTGCGGATCAGCGAGGGCCGGATGCCCGCGGAAAGCACCGGTGCGGAGATCGAGGCCGCTCTCCCGGAGACCGCCGCCCGCGCCCTCGCCCTGGAGCCGGGCGCCCGCCTCACCCTGGACAACCGGCTCGACGGGCCGCCGGCGACGGTCCGGATCACCGGCCTGTACCGGCCCGTGGACACCGCCGCGCCCTACTGGCAGCTGGACGACCTGAACGGCCGCGGGATCGTCAAGGGACACTTCACGACGTACGGCCCCCTGCTCGCCGACCCCACCCTGTTCACCGGAGCCGGGGACAAGGTCAGCACGGGCCCCTCGGGATGGCTGGCGTCGGCCGACTTCTCGGCGGTGACGACCGAGCGGATCGACGCGCTGCGCGAGGCGGTGCGCGAGGGCGTCGCCGACCTGCCCGAGGCCGAGGCGCTGGACGGCACGGCGACCGCCACGAGCGAGCTGCCCGCCGCGCTGGACCGCATCGAGCGCTCCCTGCTCGTCTCCCGCTCCACACTGCTGGTCATCGCGCTCCAGCTCGCCCTCCTCGCCGCGTGCGCCCTGCTGCTGGTGGCCCGGCTGCTGAGCGCCGAACGCGCGGCCGAGACCCTGCTGCTGCGGGCCCGCGGCGCCTCCCGCGCCCAGGTGGCCCGGCTCGCCGCCCTGGAGGCGCTGCTGCTGGCCGTGCCCGCGGCGGCCTGCGCCCCGCTGCTCGCGGGACCGCTCGTCCGGCTGCTCGCCGGGCAGGGCGCGCTGGCCCGGATCGGGCTGCGCCTGGACGCCTCCGTCGGCGCGGTCGCCGGACGCGGCGCGGTGTGGCTGGTGGCGGCGGGCGTGGCGCTGGGCTGCGCGCTGGCCGTCACGGTCCCGGCGCTCGTCTCCTCCTTCACGGCCGGCCGTGCCAGGCCGCTGCCGGGCGTGGTGCGCGCGGGCGCGGACGTGGGTCTGCTGGTGGTGGCCGGTGTGGCGTACTGGCGGCTGAGCCGCCGGCCCTCCGGTGCCGTCGGCGAGGACCTCGGCGTCGATCCACTGCTCGTGGTCACCCCGGCGCTGGCGCTGCTCGCCGGTACGGTGCTGACGCTGCGGCTGCTGCCGCCGGTGGCGCGGCTGGCCGAGCGGTGGGCGGCCCGCGGCCGGGGGCTGCCGGGGGCGCTGGCGGGCTGGCAGTTCAGCCGTCGCCCGATGCGCGGGGCCGGCCCGGTGCTGCTGCTGGTGCTCGCCGTGGCGCTGGGCATGCTGGCGATCGGCCAGGGCTCCTCGTGGGAACGCTCGCAGGACGAGCAGGCGGACTTCCGCGCCGGTGCGCCGGTGCGGGTCCTGGCCACCGGGGAGGACGTGTTCGGCCGCGGTCAGGCGTACGCGGCCGTGTCCGGCGTACGCGCGTCCGCTCCCGCCTTCCGTACGACCGTGCCGCTGTCCGGCGGGCGGACGGCGACCGTGCTGGCGCTGGACACCGCGCACGCGGCGGACACGGTGCTGATGCGCTCCGACCTGGCACCGGTGCCGGTGCCGGCGATGGTGTCCGAGCTGCCGCCGAAGGGCGCCGCGGCGGGCGTCCGCGTACCGGCGGGCACCGCGCGGCTGGCGCTGACGGCGGCGCTGCGGGGCGCGGACGCGGCGGCCTCGGTCGACGTCAGTGCCACCGTGGAGGACTCCTACGGCACCCCGTACACGCTCGGCCTCGGCGGGCTGCCCGCCGACGGGCGCCCCCACGACCTCGCCTTCGACCTCGCGGCGGTCACCGAGGCGCCGATGGGCGCGCTGACGCTGACCGGGCTCCGGCTGGAGCTGGTCCAGCCGGTCGGGAAGGCCGAGCGGCACCGCCTCACCCTGGCGGCGCTGACCGCCACGGACACCGGCGGCCGGGAGCGGGAGCTGTCGCTGCCGGACGAGTGGAAGCTGTCCGTCCGTGCCGGTGACGCGGTGTCCTCCCCCGGTGGGGACACCGGCCCTGACCAGCCCCGCGTGGTCTCCGGCGACCCGACGACCGTCGTCTACGGCACCGGCTACCTCCCGGCGGACCTGGCCTGGCGGCCCTCGCCGCTCACCATCGGCCTCCAGGTGCCGCAGCCGTCGTCGTCCGAGGTCACCGCCGTGGCGACGGACCGCTACCTCGCCTCCACGGGCGCGCGGGCGGGGCAGCGGGTGGACGTGCGGATCGGCGGGGTCACCGTGCCGCTGCGGCTCGTGCGGGCGGTGCGGGAACTGCCGTCCACGCCGGTCGGCGGGAAGGACGACGGCGGGGCCCTGCTCGTCGACCTGCGGTCCGTCAACCGGATGATCCAGGCGCGCCAGGGGGAGAGCGTGCTGCCGAACGAGTGGTGGCTGGCGACCGCGCCGGGCGCGTCGGCGCGGGTGGCGGAGGCGCTGCGCGGCCGGCCCGACATCGATCCGTCCCGGGTGGTGGTGCGGGACGAGATCGCCGAGGAGCTGCGCGACGACCCGTTCGGCGCCGGGCCGGGCACCGCGTTCGGGGCGGCGGCCCTCGCGGCGGCGGCGCTGACGGCGGTCGGGTTCGCGGTGAGTGCGGCGGGGTCGCTGCGGGAACGGTCCGCCGAGTTCGCGGTGCTGCGCGCGCTCGGCGCCTCCCGGCGGCGGCTGGCCCGGGTGGTGCTCGTCGAGCAGGGGGTGCTGGTCGGTCTGGCGCTGGCGGTGGGCGTCCTGCTCGGCGCGGTGCTGGCCCGTGCGGTGATCCCCCTGATCATGCTGACCACGGAGGCCACCCGCCCGGTCCCCGGGGTCCTGGTGGAACTGCCCCCCGCCCGGGTGGCCGCCCTCCTGGCCGCCGTGGCCGCGGCCCCCCTGCTGATCACGGCCGTACTGGCCCTGCGCAGGGCGGACCCGGTGACGTCACTGCGGGAACGGGGAGGCGAGTGAGGATGGGCGCCCCGACCACGCACACCCGGCGCCGCGACAGCCCGGCACTCCTCACCACCGTCACCCAGCACGGCCGTACCGCCGCGGAAACGGGGAGGCGATCGAGGACGGGCGCCCCGACCACGCACACCCGGCGCCGCGACAGCCCGGCACTCCTCACCACCGCCGCCCAGCACGGCCGTACCCCTGCCAGAACGGGAGGCGAGTGACGTGAGCGAGCGGAATCCGGGAGGGGTGCGGGTGGGCGTGCCCTGGGTGCGTACCCGGTTGCGGTCGGCGCCCGGTGCGGCTGCGGCGCTCGCGGTGCTGGTCGCGGTGACCGCGTTCCTGGCCGCCGCGCTGCCGCTCGCGGTCGACCGGTACGGCGACGCGGGGCTGCGCCGGTCGGTGGAGGTGGCCGGGCCCGGCCGCACCACCGTCCAGCTGTACGCCTCCCGGCCCGACGGCGTCGTACCCCTCGAAACGTGGGAGGAGCAGCTGCGCGAGGACGCCGTGCGCGGCCCCTACGCGAAGCTCTTCGCGCTGCCCGGCCGTTCCCTCCCGCTCGACCCGGACCAGTCGTCCTACGGTGTGCGCACCACCCGGCGGCTGGCGGCCCCGGACCCGTATCTGTCCCGGCCGGACGGGCTCGCCCCGCAGTTCCACCTCGTCGCCCCGAGCGGGCTCGCCGGCCACTCCCGGCTGCGGGAGGGCCGGCTGCCGAAGGCCCCGGACGACGTCACCGCGTCGACGACGGCGGTCGAGGCCGCCGTCACCGCCGAGACGGCCCGGAAACTGAACATCGAGGTGGGGTCGGTCGTCCACGTGCCCGGTGTGGAGCGCGCCCCGCTCGCGGTGCGGGTCACCGGTGTCGTCGAACCGCGTGCGCCGCGTCAGGCGTACTGGTCGACGACCCCCGTGCTGCGCGGCCCGAACCTGATGACCGTGCCCGGCGATCCGTCGCGCAGCGTGTTCTGGGTCGGCGCGCTGCTGCTGCCCCCGGACGCGGCCCCGGCGCTGCTGGGCACGGGCGGGATCCCGGAGCGGTACTGGATGCTGGCCCCCGAGGTGTCCGCCCTGCACGGCTACGACCTGCCGCGGCTGACGTCGGCCGTCGCCTCCCTGGAAGCGGGCCCGCTGCTCCAGCGGGCCCGTGCGGTCGCCGCGCCGACCGTGGAAGCGGAGACCTCGCTCGACGAGGTGTTCGCCGGGTACACCGGGCTGCGTTCCGTCATCGGCCCCCTGGTGGCCGTCGCCGCCTTCGGCACCGGCACGGTCGCGGCCGTCGTCCTGCTGATGGCGGGCGGTCTCGCCGCCGACCGGCGCCGCGCCGAGCTGACCCTGCTGCGTGCCCGCGGCGCCTCCCTGCGCGGTCTCACCGGGCGGCTGCTGGCGGAGACGGCGGTGCTCGCCGTGCCGGCCGCCGCCCTGGGCCTGGCCGCCGCCCGGCTCACGGTCGACGGGGGCCGGCCGTCGTACGCCGTGGCCGCCGCCGGTGCCGTCGCCCTGCTGGCCTCCGTGGCGCTGCCGCTGCGGGCCGTCGCCGCACACCGCGCGGTACGGGTGCACACCGCCCGTGACGACCTCGCCTCGGCCCGCCCGTCACGGCGTCGCACGGTCGCCGAGCTCACGCTGCTCACGCTGGCGGCGGGCGCTGTCGTGGCGCTGCGCACGCGCGGTACGCCGGACGGCGAGGAGGCGTCCGGGGACGGGCTGGTGTCGCTGGCCCCGGTGCTGGTGGGGATGATCGCCGCGCTGGTGCTGGTGCGGCTGTACCCGCTGCCGTTGCGCGGGCTGGCCCGTCCGGCCGGGCGGCTGCGGGGTGTGGTGGGTCCGCTGTCGCTGGCCCGCGCGGGCCGTACGTCCGGGTCCGCGGTGCTGCCGCTGCTCGCCCTGCTGACGGCGCTGACCACGGCCGCGTTCGGTGGTTCCGTCCTCACCGGTGTGGCCGACGCCCGGGACCGCGCGGCCGTCCTCGGCGTCGGCGCCGACGCCCGTGTCGAGGGGATGCAGCCGTTGCCGTCGGGGCTCGCCGAGCGGGTCCGGCGCGCACCCGGCGTCCGGGACGTCACCGCCGTGAGCGTCTCCTACGAGGGCATGCCCCCGGGTGGCCGGCTGACCGTGCCGGTGGCCGGGGTCGACCCGGCCGGTTACGCGGCCCTCAGCCGGCACACGGACATCGGCGCCTTCGATCCGGAGGTGCTGAAGGCGTCCGGTGCCGGTGCCCTGCCCGCCCTGGCCTCCCCGGAGGTCGCCGACCGCTACGGCACCCGGCCGTTCCGGGTGCGCCTGGAGGACGGCAGTGACATCACCGTACGGATCGTGGAGGTGCGGGAGCGGACCCCGGTGCTGGCCGGGCTGGACTTCCTGGTCGTGGACCGCTCCGGGCTGCCCGACGGCCCCGACCGCCCGACCACGCTGCTGGTGACCGGGGACCGGCCGGACGCGGGGGCGCTGCGCGAGGCGGCGGGCGGTGCCGCGCAGGTGTGGCTCCGGGCGGAACAGTTCGCGCGGTACGTCGACTCGCCCCTGCAGTCCGGCGCCGAGCGCGTCTACACGGCGGCGGTGGCGGCGGGCGCCGGGTACGCGGTGCTCGCCCTGCTGCTGACCCTGCTGCGCGCCGCGCCCGAACGCGCCGCGCTGCTGGCCCGGCTGCGCACCATGGGCCTCACCCGCGCCCAGGGCCGCCGCCTGCTCGTCCTGGAGTCCCTGCCGCAGGCGCTGCTCGCGGCGGCCGGCGGCACCGTCACGGCGTGGGCCGCCATCCGGCTGCTGTCGCCCGGCATCGATCTGACGGCCATCGCCGTCTCCTCGTCCGCGTCCCCTGCGGGGCGGGCGGCGCTGCGCACCGACCCGGTGTCCCTGCTGGTACCGGCGCTGGCGGTGGTGGCCGTCACCGTCGGGATCGCGGCGGCGCAGGCCTGGTGGACGGGGCGCAGAGGGTCGGTGCGGGAGCTGAGGGCGGGCGATGCCCGATGATCCACCCGGCACCCTCCCCGACGCCTTCCCCGGCAGCACTTCCCTCGACGTCCCGCCCCTCACCCGCGACGTACCACTCCACGCCCGCACCCCCTCCCGCCTCACCCCGGCCACCACGGCCACGGCACGGCCACCCCCGTCCCGGGCCCGGGTGGCCGCACGGCGGCCGGGTCCGCCCGTGCGGTGTCGCGGCGACCGACTCCCGCCCAGGAGGCCCCCGATGACCTCGGACCCCACGCTCGCCGAGCTGGCCGGCCGCGTCGCCGCCGACCGCGACCGCCCGGCCTACGGCCATGACGCGCTCATCACCTGCGACCGCCTGGTCCGTGTCTTCACCGCGGACGGGGTGGAGGTGCAGGCGCTCCAGGGGCTCGACCTCCTGGTGCGGGAGGGCGAGTTGATGGCGCTCGTGGGCGCGTCCGGCAGCGGCAAGTCGACCCTGATGAACATCCTGGCCGGCCTGGACACCCCCACGGCCGGTGCGGCGCGCGTGGCCGGCCGTGATCTGCTCACGATGACCGCCAGGGACCGCCTCGCCTACCGCCGTGAGGTCGTCGGCTTCGTCTGGCAGCAGACCTCCCGCAATCTGCTGCCCTATCTGACCTCGGCGCAGAACGTCGCCCTGCCGATGCAGCTCGCCGGCCGCCGCGGCAACCGCGCCCGGTCCGGACGCCGCGCCCGCGCCGAACGCGCCCTGGAACTGCTGGAGCTGCTGGAGGTGGCGGACTGCCGCGACCGCCGCCCGCATCAGATGTCCGGCGGTCAGCAGCAGCGCGTCGCCATCGCCGTGGCCCTCGCCGGCGACCCTTCCGTACTCCTCGCCGACGAGCCCACCGGCGAACTCGACTCCCACACCGCGGAGCAGATCTTCGCCGCGTTCCGCACCGCGAACGAACGGCTCGGCACGACCATCGTGATCGTCACCCATGACCAGGCGGTGGCGGGCGAGGTCCGCCGCACGGTCGCCATCCGCGACGGCCGTACCTCCACCGAGGTGCTGCGCCGCAGCGAGGTCGACGCGGCCACCGGCCACGAGACCGTCGTCGCCCGCGAGTACGCCATGCTCGACCGCGCCGGACGCCTCCAGCTTCCCGCCGAGTACACGAAGGCGCTGAACATGCGTGACCGTGTCGCGCTGGAGCTGGAACCCGACCACATCGCCGTCCGCCCGGACGACAGCGAGGGACGGTGAGCGGGTGCGCGGACCGCTCTCAGCGCACGCTGAGGCCCAGCGCCCCGAGGCCCGCCCGGCGCACGGCGACCGACCCGTAGGGCGTACGCAGCCGGAGCCACGCCCCCGAGGAGAACAGTCCCTGTTCGCCGCCCCGCAGGAACCCCAGTGACTGGGCGGCGTGCACCGCCCGCACCGGAAGCCCGGTCTCCGCGACGGTGCGGGACCAGATCTCCCGCCCGATCCGGTCGAGCTCGGCCCTGGTACGCAGCTCGGGCGCCAGCTCCTCCGTACGGGAACGGAACTCCGCGACCGACGCGGCGACGAGCCCGCGCAGCTCCCCGGGCGCCGGCAGTCCGGGCTCGGCCCGCCAGCCGCCGCGCGGCGGCAGCACCCCGGCCCACGGCGGCCCGGTCACCGCGCCCGGCACGGCGGCCGTGGCGGCGGACTCGTCCACCGACTCCAGCAGCTCACCGGCGGACACGGTCACGTCCAGCATGACGTCCAGCCCGTTCTCGTACGGCTTCGCCAGCCGTACGGCGCGGATGGCGAGCACCTCGAAGGAGGGCGGCCGGCCGAAGACGGCGAGCGCCGTGCCGGCCGCCTGCAACCGCACCGCGGCGGAACGGTCGTAGTGCAGCAGCCGGGAGAGGAAGGCCGCGAGATCCGCGGCCTCCCTCTCGTCGGCGAGGTGGAGCACCGTCATGCGGCGACGGCCTCCTCCTCTTCACCGGCGGTGTCGTCCGTGTACTCCTGGAGGAACTCGCGCTCCTCCGCGGTGATCCGGCGCGGACGCTGCGCCTCGAAGTCGAACGGCACGATCACCGTCGACGCGCGGACGTAGACGAGGTCGTCGTCCTTCACCTCGTAGGTGAGGGTGAAGGACGCCGCCCTGATCTCCGTGACCCACAGCTCGATGTCGACCGGGTGGTGCCGGTGGACGAGCTGCCGCTTGTAGTCGATCTCGTGGCGTGCCACCACGGACCCCTGCTTGAAGTCCTTCTCCGGGCGGAACAGGAAGTCGATACGGGCTTCCTCCAGGTAGCGGAGGAACACCACGTTGTTGACGTGGCCGTACGCGTCCATGTCCGCCCAGCGCAGCGGGCAGCGGTAGATGTGCCGCAAGAGATCAGCCCCGGGTCAGCTTCTTGTAGGTGGCGCGGTGCGGACGCGCGGCGTCCGCACCCAGCCGCTCGACCTTGTTCTTCTCGTAGGACTCGAAGTTGCCCTCGAACCAGAACCACTTGGACTCGCCCTCGTAGGCGAGGATGTGCGTGGCGACCCGGTCCAGGAACCACCGGTCGTGGGAGACGACCACGGCGCACCCGGGGAACTCCAGGAGGGCGTTCTCCAGGCTGGAGAGCGTCTCGACGTCGAGGTCGTTGGTCGGCTCGTCGAGGAGCAGCAGGTTGCCGCCCTGCTTGAGGGTGAGCGCGAGGTTGAGGCGGTTGCGCTCACCGCCGGAGAGGACCCCGGCCGGCTTCTGCTGGTCCGGGCCCTTGAACCCGAAGGCCGAGACATAGGCACGGCTCGGCATCTCGACCTGGCCGACGTTGATGTAGTCGAGTTCGTCGGAGACGACCGCCCACAGGGTCTTCTTGGGGTCGATGTTCTCGCGGCTCTGGTCGACGTACGAGATCTTGACGGTCTCGCCGACCTTGATGGAACCGGAGTCCGGCTCCTCCAGCCCCTGGATCATCTTGAACAGCGTGGTCTTGCCCGCGCCGTTCGGCCCGATGACGCCGACGATCCCGTTGCGCGGCAGCGTGAAGCTGAGGTCGTCGATGAGGAGCTTCTCGCCGAAGCCCTTGGTGAGGTTGTTGATCTCGACGACCACGTTGCCCAGGCGCGGGCCCGGCGGGATCTGGATCTCCTCGAAGTCCAGCTTCCGCATCTTGTCGGCCTCGGCGGCCATCTCCTCGTACCGGGCCAGACGCGCCTTGGACTTGGCCTGCCGCCCCTTGGCGTTGGACCGCACCCACTCGAGCTCTTCCTTGAGGCGCTTCTGCCGCTTGGCGTCCTTGGCGCCCTCGACCTTGAGGCGGGCGGCCTTGGTCTCCAGGTACTTGGAGTAGTTGCCCTCGTAGCCGTGCAGCCGGCCGCGGTCGACCTCGCAGATCCAGCCGGCGACGTTGTCCAGGAAGTACCGGTCGTGGGTGACGGCCACGACGGTGCCCTCGTACTTGGCGAGGTGCTGCTCCAGCCAGTTCACCGACTCGGCGTCGAGGTGGTTGGTGGGCTCGTCGAGGAGCAGCAGGTCGGGCGCCTCGAGGAGCAGCTTGCACAGCGCCACGCGGCGCTTCTCGCCACCGGAGAGGTTGGCGACCGGCCAGTCGCCGGGCGGGCAGCCCAGGGCGTCCATGGCCTGCTCGAGCTGGGCGTCGAGGTCCCAGGCGTTGGCGTGGTCGAGCTGCTCCTGCAGCTTGCCCATCTCGTCCATGAGCTCGTCGGTGTACTCGGTCGCCATCTGCTCGGCGATCTCGTTGAACCGGTCGAGCTTGCCCTTGACCTCGGCGACACCCTCCTGGACGTTCTCCAGGACGGTCTTGTCCTCGTTCAGCGGGGGCTCCTGGAGCAGGATGCCCACGGTGTAACCGGGAGTGAGGAAGGCGTCACCGTTCGACGGCTGCTCCAGCCCCGCCATGATCTTGAGAACGGTCGACTTACCGGCACCGTTCGGACCGACGACACCGATCTTCGCCCCCGGCAGGAAGCTCAGGGTGACGTCGTCGAGGATCACCTTGTCGCCGTGCGCTTTGCGCGCCTTGCGCATGGTGTAAATGAACTCAGCCAAGAGAAACCGTCCGGCAGCTTGAAATCTGGCAGTGGGCAGATACACCCCATCTTGCCGCACCGCCACCCCAGGGACGAAACGCGTTAGCTGCGGGGCCCCTGACCTGGGGTTTCCCGGATGGCTCCTGAGCCCCGCCTGTCACTGTCGGTCACCGTCGGTCGGCCTCGGGCACTCTCGCACGACCCAGGGACGGCCCAGAACTCGACCGGGCGCGGTCGAGCGGCCTCAGCCGTGGCGTTCGGCGAGCAGCCGCTTGCGGTGGCCTCTGCGGCGGAAGGCGGTGACGAGGGCGACGGTGGCGCCGATGCCGATGCCGAGCACCGGGAGAAGAATGGCCAGTATCAGCCAGCCTCCGAGCGTGACGAGGCCTCCGGGGTCCCCGATGGCGTACCGGGACGGCCCTCCTTGAGAGGAACAGGTGACCTTGTAGTCGCCTGCCCGCGGCACGTCGATGGTGTAGAGCGGGTTCCAGGTCTCGTCGCGGGTGAGGAACACGTCGATCCGCGGATCGGTGAGACCGGGGTCGCCCGGACCGGTGATGTCGCACGCCTGGCGGAATGACGGGCCTCGGTCCCTGATCCAGATCGCCTTCTCGTGTTCCGGATCGAGCCGCAGCGTGACGGTGTCGCCGTCGGCGAACTGGTTGTCCGTGTCCACCGCGTCGATCACGTTCTTGAACCGGTACACGCCGATGGCCATGCCCAGCACGATCAGCACGACGGAGATCGCGGCCGCCGTCGCGTACCAGTGACGACCGGGCCGGAGTTCGTTCGCCGGTATCCGCGGCGACGGGAAGGGCTGCATCGACACAACCTAGATCACCTGTGTTGTCCGGCACTCGCCCCGTCTTGCCCGACCACTGCCCCTCGGGCGCCCCGGTCGGCGGCGCCGCTTCCCTTCACCCGAGCGGCACGGGAGCGACCGGGAGCCGCGCTCCTCGAAGGCCTCACGCAGCGAGGAGGGCCTCACGCAGCGCGGTGAGAGCCTTCGCGTGCGCCTACGAGAGATCCGGATCAGGTATCGGAGTCGGCGTGGCCCACTACTTCGGTGAAGTAAGGCCAGCCGTCCGTTTCGAGATTCCGCACCGGTGACGGAATCCCCAGAACAGGTGCCGCGGCGTCGAGCAGGCGCCGGACCGTTCCCGGTTCGTAGAGGTTGAGCCAGGCGCGGTCGGGGAGGCGCACGACCGTACCCGCCTCGAAGTACGAGTTCGAGACGATTCCGCTCGGGCCCGGGGCGAAGACCAAGGACGATCGGCGGCGACCGTTCTGCGCCGGCACCTCCGGGAAGAGGGAGAGTGTCAACCGGCAGTCGGCGTAGTCGGGTCTCACCCGCTGCCGGACCGACCAGTACCAGACAGTCCCGTCCACCACGAGGCGGCGGACACGTCGATCGTTCCCCATCGAGCTGCTCCGGGCACCAGGGGTGTCTCAGTCGCCGGAGGGGGTGTTCCTGCGGCGGGTGATGACCAGGCCCGCTCCGCCGAGGACGACCAGGGCGATCGCGGTGCCGGCTATCCACGGGGTGGCGCTGGAGGAGCCGGTCTCGGCGAGGTTGGTGTCGGTGGGGGTGTCGGTCAGGGGGGTGGGGCTCGGGCCCGTGAGGGTGTGGGTGGTGGTGCCGATCTCGGCGGCCCGGGTGAGGCAGTCGAGCATGCCGGTGAAGCGCTGCTCGAAGCCGTTCGGGCCCGTGACCGTGAAGTCGTAGGGCCGGTCCTCGCTCAGCGGGACCGTCACCGTGCGGGACTCGCCGCCCGCGACGGTGTGCTCCGCGCCCGCCACTTCGAAGGTGAACGGCTCGTCGTCCTGGTTGGCGACGGTGACGTCCACCCCGCCCTCTGCGCAGTTCTCGCGGGCGGACAGCGCGGGTATCGCGCCCTTGAGCGCCCAGGTGGCGCTCGCCGTCGCCGAGACCGTCGACTCGCTGGAGCCGGCCAGGATCTGCGTCTGGCTCCGGCTCTCGGAGACGAAGGCGCGGCCGACCGGCACCGTCGTCGAGGCCTGCGCGGTCAGCTCGGCGGTGTCCGCCGCCGCGTCCTCGGGCACCTCGAAGAAGACCTGGCTGCCGTCGGTGGCGGTGGTGACGGGCTCGCCGTCCTTGTCCACGATCCGTACCCCGGTCGTGGTGGCGTCCGCCGGCGGGGAGACGGTCACGCTGCGCGCGTCGGTGCGCACCGTCACCGGGCCGATCCGCTCACCCGGGCGGCCGGAGACCGCCGGCGGGTCCAGGGCCAGCGACGCCTTCGGCTCCGCCTGGTCGCGGGCGTTCTTCTGCAGGTAGTCGGCGAGCTGCTCGGCCTGGGGGTCGACGGCGTCCACGGAGACGTCGTCGGAGTACCGCCAGATGGCCACCTGCGTGCCGGCCGCCGCGTCCTGCTCGGTGAGCCGGCCGCGTACGCCTGCCTTCTTCGCGAGTGCCGCGAGGTCGTTGACCTGCGGGTAGGAGTTCCGCAGGATCCAGCGGATCCGGCCGGCGTCCTTGTTGGTGCCCAGTGAGGTCCCGCTCCAGGCGGTCTCGTGGTACTTGGCGTCCTTCTGCGTGGGCGTCCGGATGTCGACGCAGTACGTCTGCAGCATGCCGCCGCCCTCGACGGACATCTCGAACAACCCCGCCGACACCTGCTGGTCCCCGGCTGCGCCGTGTATCACTGCCGTGCCGTAGGTCTTGAGTCCGCCTATGGTCGCGGCCGCCCCGCCGTGGTCCGGCGCCGTCTCCTCGTCGGCGGCGGCCACCGTCCCGGCACCGGCCAGTACGGCTGTGGCGACGAGTCCGGACACCAGCGCCCCTGCGGCGAGGCGGGCCGACCCGCGTCCGCGCGCGGGCCCCGCGGAGAACGAAGCAAACACCGAAATCCTTCCCGGGCGGGACCCGTTGACGTGGGGGGGCTGACGGTCCCACCAGCAGAATCACCGGCCCCGGGAGTGCCGGGAGCCATGCCCGGCATCCTAAGGAGGCGGCGATGCGCGCTTGCCGATGATCGCGTCGGAGGAGTGATCCGACTCGGAATCGTTATCGCGGAAGCCGTCGCGAGCAGGGCTTATCGACAAATCCACCCAGGATGTTCCGGTACGCATCTGCCGATAAGCCTCGGTTCGGTCAGCGTCGGTTCGGTCAGCGTCGGTGCCGAGGTCGAATCGCTGACCTCATGTCACCGTCGCCGGTTCCGGCTGCCGTTGGGGCGTGGCTCCGTCCGCGGTCGCCGAATCCTCTGTCCCGTTCTCCCAGTCGGGTTCGGGACGCTCCGGCACGGAGGCCTGCTCCGGTCGCTGTGCGCGCCGGAAGGCGGCCGTGCCCCGGGCGAGGTCGTGGCCGATCGACACCGCGTCGATGTCCGCCGACATCCACCCCTGCTGCCCCTCGCGCGTCTCCGTACGCACCTTCAGCCGGCCCTGCACGATCACCGGCTCGCCCACCGACAGCGACGCCGCCGCGTTGGTGGCGAGCTGCCGGTTCGCCCACACCGTGAAGAAGTTGGTGTGTCCGTCCGCCCAGGCGCTCTTCTCCCGGTCCCAGTACCGGGACGTGACCGCGATCCGGAACCTGGCCGCGGGGCCGGACACCGTCTCCCGGTACACCGGCCGCGTCGCCACGTTGCCCACCACGCACACCATCGTCTCGTTCATCGTGTTCCCTCCCTCGCCCGGACCCGCCGGCCGCGCACGGCGACACCGGCGCCGGGCTGATACGCGCACGGGCCCGTCCCGTACGGCTGCCGTCCGGCAGGGCGACCGCGGACCGTCCCGCGATCGCCGCGAAGCCAGACTGCCTCCGTCGGGCCGGGCCCGCTGAGCGCTGTGGACCACCGCCGGCCTGTGGACATCCCCGCCACCCGAAGGGGGCGCTCCGCCTCAGCCCCGGCCGGCCCCCGCCCCCGCCCCCACGACCCGCCCGTACTGCTCCCGTACCTCCTGGTACCGCAGCAGCTCCGCCGCCACCGGATCCAGGACGCGGGCCCGGCCGCACCCCGAGGCCGCCTCCCGCAGCCGTCTCTCCGCCTCCTGCCCGTACCGCCGGGCGGGCCCCCGGGCCGCCATGCGGCAGCTCCACTCGACGAGCGGGCCGCCGACGATGCCGATCGCCATCAGCAGCACCGGCACCCCGAGGTTCGGCGCCATGACCCCGATGATCTGCGCCAGCAGCCACAGTCCGCCGACGAACTGAAGCACCGTCATCGACACCTGGACGAGTACGGCCAGCGGCCACCACCCGGGCCGCGGCGGCCTCCCCGGCGGCAGTCCCGCGCGTACGGCCAGCTCGTCCAGCGCCTCCGGCAGGCCCTGGGAGCCGCGTACGGCCGCCTCCCGCACCGCCAGCGCCCACGGCGCCGGCAGTCCGGCCGAGGCGCGGTCGGCCACCGTGCGCACCGCCTGTTCCACGCGCTGCCGGGCCGTCGCCTCCTCGTCGGGCCGGCCGCGCGCGGCGACCCGGCCGGTGGACGGCTCGCCCCGCTCCTGGCACCAGCGCCACAGCCGCAGCCAGGGCGTGCCGCACGCGCGGTTCGCGTTGCGCAGCCAGGCGCGTTCGGCCGCCTCGCCCGTGGCGGTGGCCCCCACGGCGTCCGCGAGCCGGTCGGCGAACTCCTCGCGCGCCTCCTCGCTCAGTCCGGTGCGCCGCCGGGTGGCGTACACGGGCCACAGCCGGGCCGCCGCGATGTCCACGTCCGCGGAGATCCGCCGGGCCGGGGCTCCGCGTTCGGCCACGAACCGGGCGAGCGATTCCCGCAGTTCGCCGACCCCGTCCCCGGTGAGCGCGGACAGCGCCTGCACGATCGTGCCGGGTTCGCCGTACTCCCCCAGGACGATGCCGTCCTCGTCGAGCAGCCGCCGCAGATCGTCCAGGACCTGCTCGGCGGCCTCCCCGGGCAGCCGGTCGGTCTGGTTGAGGACGACGAACATGACCTCCGAGTGGGCCGCCATGGGCCGCAGATAGCGCTCGTGCAGCATGGCGTCGGCGTACTTCTCGGGGTCGACGACCCAGATGACCGCGTCGACCAGGCCCAGGACGCGGTCCACCTGCTCCCGGTGCTGGACGGCCGCCGAGTCGTGGTCGGGCAGGTCGACCAGGACCAGCCCGCGCAGCCGCTCGTCGGCGTCCGCGGTCGCCTGGAGGGGGCGCCGCCTGAGCCTGGGCGGGATGCCGAGGCGTTCGATGAGACTCGCCGCGCCGTCGCTCCAGCTGCACGCGATGGGCGCGGCGGTGGTCGGCCGCCGTACGCCGGTCTCCGAGACGGGCACTCCGGCCAGCGCGTTGAACAGCTGCGACTTGCCGCTGCCGGTGGCACCCGCGATGGCGACGACGGTGTGCTGTCCGGAGAGCCGGCGCCGCGCGGTGGACTCCTCGATGACCCGGCCCGCCTGTGCGAGGGTCCGGTTGTCGAGCCGGGTGCGGGAGAGCCCCACCAGCTCGCGCAGCGCGTCGAGCCGCGTCCGCAGCCAGGGGTCGTACGCGAGCGGGGCCACGGCCTGCGGCACGGGTGTGCGGGCCGCCGCCGGCCCGCACTGCTCCTCGTCGGCGCTCCCGTTCACCCGGCGCGCGATCAGCCCGTCGTCCCAGGGGCTCGCGGTGTCCGTACGGGGCGGTCCTCCGGCGTCGCGGTCGGAATGCTCGGGGTGCTCGGGGTGCTCGGTGTGGTCCTGGTCAGTGACGGCGGTCACCGGTCACCTCTCCTTCTGCAGTACGGACAACGCGGCGATGAGTTCGGCCTGGGGCTCCGCGTGCACCTCGAGCGCGTCGAGCGGGGCGAGCCGGCGTTCGCGTTCGGTGTGCATGACACGGTCCACGTGCGCGACGAGCAGCCGTCCGCCCCGGTCGCGCAGCCGCAGCGCACCGTGCGCGCCGATCCGCTCGGCGAGCCCCTCCCCGGCGGTCCGGGCCCGGCGGCCGCCCAGCAGTGCCGTGGCGACCAGCGCGGCGACCGTCTCGGGGTCGGGCGCGGCACTTCGGTCCAGCTCCCGCACCTCGTCCTCGGCGTACTCCTCGAGCTCGCGCCGCCAGCGCCGTACGGCCAGCCCGATGCGGTGCTCGGCGCTCTCGGGCGCGGCGCCGCGGCCGGCGAGCTCGGGGGCGTCCGCCGCGGGCTCGCGCCGCCAGGCGTCGTCGACGCGCTCGTCGGCGGCGGCGACGGCGCACAGCAGCAGCTCGCTCAGGCTCTCCACCAGGGTGTCGAGGAGTTCGCCCGGGGTGCAGTCCAGGGGGAAGGCGCGCCACCGTCTGAGCGCGTCGCCGGCGAGTACGGCTCCGGCCTGCAGCCGGCCCCGCACGCGCGCGTGCTCGCTGTCGTACGCCGCGTCGACGGCGGCGGTGAGCCGCAGCGCGGCCGCGTACTGCGCGGCGGCGGCACCGGCCAGTTCGGGCATGCGGGTGTCGAGGGAGCCGAGGACGCCGTACGCGGTGCGGGCCATCACGTGCTGCCGGGCGGCGGGATCCAGCGTCTGGTGGACCAGCCAGGTCCGCAGCGAGGCCACGGCGGTGGCGGGCAGCAGTCCGCCGCCCCAGGCCGACTCGGGCAGCTCGGGCACGGTGAAGCGCGGTACGTGGCCGAGTCCGGCCTTGGTGAGCAGGGCGCCGTACTGCCGGGACACCTCGGAGACGACCTGGTGGGGTACGCGGTCCAGGACGGTCACCAGGGTGACGTCGTACTCCTTGGCGGTGCGCAGCATGTGCCAGGGCACGGCGTCGGCGTAGCGGGCGGCGGTGGTGACCATGACCCAGATGTCCGCGGCGCTGATGAGTTCGGCGGCGAGGACCCGGTTGTCGGAGACGAGGCTGTCGATGTCGGGCGCGTCCAGGAGGGCGAGGCCGGGCGGCAGGGTGTCGGCGGTCTCGACGTGCAGCACCCGCGCGGGGTCCTCGCCGGGCAGGAGCAGGTCGTCCGCGGGGTCCCGGTGGTGGGGCACCCACACGCGCGTGAGGTCGGGCAGCACCCGCATCCCGCTGAACCAGTGGTGGTCCTCCGGGTGGCAGACGAGCACCGGTGTCCGGGTCGTGGGCCGCAGTACGCCCGCCTCGCTGACCCGGCGGCCCACCAGGGAGTTCACCAGGGTGGACTTCCCGGCTCCGGTGGATCCTCCGACGACGGCCAGCAGGGGCGCTTCGGGGTCTCTCAGCCGGGGCACCAGGTAGTCGTCGAGCTGCGCGAGCAGTTCGTCGCGGTTGGCACGCGCGCGTGCGGCCCCCGCCAGGGGCAGCGGGAAGCGTGCGGCGGCGACACGGTCGCGCAGGGCGGAGAGTGCGTCGAGCAGCTGGGGCCGTACGTCCAAGGTCACCACATGCGAAGAATGCCCAATTTTAGGGGAATTCTGAAGCATATGTGTATGCCTGCGCGCCGACGGGACACAAGGGACGGAAGGGACGACCGCGACGCGCGCACCCCCCAGGCATAACGAGTGCACAACACCCGGTGGCGCGAGGGACCAAAAGCGGTGCACGATTCGTACCTGCCTGCGATTATCAGGACCGCTTCACCGAACCTCCACATCGAGCCACGGAGGCGAGGCAACAGGGACAAGGATGCGGGAGCCCTATCCTTGTCTCCGGCGACGTCACGGACAGGCCCGAACCCGGGCACCACGACGACAGGCCACCACACCGGCCCCCGTAGCTCAGTGGATAGAGCAGGCGCCTTCTAAGCGCTTGGCCGCAGGTTCGAGTCCTGCCGGGGGCGCAATCACCTCCTGACCAGCGGAAACGCTGGTCTTTTTCATTTCCGGCGCGATGCGCATCGCTACCAGGCCAAGCGCCTTGCCCTACTCCGGTCCGCGAGCCCTGTCGTCAGGATCGCCCACCTTGGAGTGATTACACCGGATTTTCCATGATCCTGGTAATCATGGATCGGTTCGCTGTCTTTCGCCCTTTCCGGAGCCGTTCATGCGCACTGCCGTCACCGCCGTCCAGGACTCCGTGGAGGAGCGGGATCTCACCTTCGAGGGGTTCGCGTACACGTGCCGGATCGTCCATCAGGACGCGCCGCGGACGGCTCCGCTGCTGCTGCTCGGAGGCTCGTCACAGGACCGGTACTCCTGGCAGAGCCACGAGAGATGGCTGGCACCGCTGTGCACGCTGATCACCGTGGACCTGCCCGGTTACGGCAGTTCGGACTTCCTGCCGGCCCACTACGGCATCGACTTCCTCGCCGACGCCGTCCAGCACATGCTGACGGAGATCGACGTGCCCGAGGTGAACCTGTTCGGCGGCTGCTTCGGCGAGGTCGTCGGCCTCCGCTTCGCGCAGCGGCATCCGGAGCCCGTCCGGCGCATCGTCTTCGGCGGCGCGGCGATCCGCCTTCCCGACATCTACACCGACGCCGTACCGCGCGTGTCACGCGCGCTCGAACGGGGCGACATCGAGGGGGCCGCCGAAGGGCTGGTCCGGCTGTTCATGTCGAACCCGGGCGCCGGCAAGGTCCGTAGGCACGCGGCGGTGGCGCGCCTCCTCCACCGGCAGTTCATGAACCAGACGCCGGACGAGCTCAGGAAGGCGGTCGAGCACAACACGAGGCTCGTGACACACGGTTGCTACGAGCCCCTGCCCGTGCCCGACGTGCCCTCGCTGGTCTTCACCGGCGAGTACGACACCCTGTGCACCCCGGAGATGGGCCGTGAACTCGCCGCGACGATGCCCTCGGCGCGGTTCACCACCGTCAAGGAGACGGATCATCTGGTCACGGTCGAACGCAGCCAGGAGTCCGCGGACCTGATCGGCCGCTTCTGCACCGACCGCCCCATCGACGGCCTGCCGTACTGCGGCACCGTCGAGTCGCCGTGCGCCGACACCGTCCACGCGACGGCCTGCCGTTGAGGATCCGCCTCCGTCCGGTGACACGGGCCCCGCGAGGGCGCCGTCACCGGGGAGGTGCGTTCTCGCGTCCGGCACCCACGCAACGCGCGACGGCCGGGACCCGATGTCGGGTCCCGGCCGTCGCGGGGTGGCTCACACGCCGGTCGCCGACGCGGGAAGGACGCCTCGGCCGTCTCGGCGGGAAGTCAGGACTTCTTTTCGGCGGGGAGGGTGGCGAAGCTGTTGCAGCTCAACTCACCTGCGCCCGAGCAGGTCACCGACTGCTTGTTGACGACCTGGTACTTCCCGTCCTTGTTGGTGAACACGTACTCGCTCACCTGAACGCAGCGAACGTTGCCGTTGCTTTCCTCAACGCACTTGGCGGGCTCGCTCTCGGCGAAGGCCTGACCGGCACCGACACCAGCGAGCACGATGCCCCCGAGGGCTCCCACCGTCGCTGCGATCTTCTTCGAAATGAACATCTGCTCTTTTCCTTAACGGGCGCCCCTCCACGACTGAACGGAGGGGCGTTCCCAACGCCTGAATCGGCATATAAGCCGAACAGGCCCGGGACTCGAGCACCTGGGCTCCAGTCCCGGGCCTGCCTGGATCAGCTGGTCACAGACCGTCAGCCGCCGAGGCCGAAGGCCGCGTTGCACTCCAGGGCGGAGTCGGCGGACGCGGACGCGACGCCACCGAGCGCGCCGACGGCGATGGCGTTGTCGTTGAGGACGTTGTTGAGGACGTTCAGCCCGACGTTGCTGTTGTCCTCGTCCTGCGAGCACGACGTGCTCTGCTTGTTGTCCAGCTTGACGTGCGGGTCCTCACCGGCGTGGCTGACGCCGGCGCCGAGGAAACCAACACTGCCGAGCATGGCCGCGACGACCGCGGCCTTCTGGAACTTACGCATTACCTCTCCGTTTCTCGTTCATGTCGGCACAGTCCGTTATGGGCTGTTCACCAACAGTCATGACTATAGGTGACACTTTGAGGCGTTTCGCAATCGAAACGCCCAATTGCGTAAGTTCCCTGCGAAGTTGCAGGTCAGCGCGGTGCGAGGGGGTATCAGATGGCCGAACGGGAGACGTGGACGGGTCGTGTCACGCGTAGCGGTACGTCGCGCTGACGTCCTCCAGCTCCCCGGGGGTCACGTCCCACGGCGGCAGCCTCTCGTGGCGGGACACGATCCGGCCGTGCTGCTCGTCGCCGGAGCCCGGCGCGGTCGCGGGCCGGTAGCGGGCCCCGTCGTGCCTGCGCTGCCAGCGGTACCACTGCAGGTCGACGAAGGCGTGGTGGAGCCAGAAGACGGGGTCGTTGACGGAGGCGGCGGAGAGCATGATCCCGCCGACCCAGCGGTGCACCCGGTTGTGGTTGCGCCACGAGACGCTGCCCCGGCCGGTGCCCCAGCCCTCCAGCCGGTTGCGGAAGCCCCGCGTGACCGTCGAGTCCCAGGGCGCCACGTCGTAGGCGGACTCCTTCAGCGCCCACTCCAGATCGCGCTTCCCCGGCAGGTCGAGCGGGTCGGCCCGGCGGCCGAGGTCCCGGGTGAGGAACTCCCCCTCGGTCACGTTCACCCGGATCGTCCATTTCCCTTCCCGGTACGCGAACGGACCCGTCGTCACCTGGCGGTCGGAGCGGCGCCCGTTGCCGCCGAGCAGGTCCGCGGTCCACGGCGCGGAGCGGGCCGTGCGGTCGCGGGTCCAGTCCCAGTACGGGAGGGTCACCGAGGAGTCCACCCGGCGCAGGGCCTCCTCCAGGTCGAGCAGGAACCGGCGGTGCCAGGGCAGGAAGGAGGGTGCCATGTGGGCGGTGCGCAGTCCGCGCTCGCCGTCGGAGGCGTAGTACGCGATGTGCGTGCGCACGAACTCGTCGTACTCGCCCCGCCGCTTGACCTCGAGCAGCGCGTTCACGAACCGGCGCTTCTCGGTCGCCGTGAGGGTGGCGGCGTCCTTACGCACGTACGCCATGGAGGCCTCCCCTGTGCTCGTGCCGCGGTTCCTCGCCCGCGTCGCGCAGCCGCTCGCCGGGGGCGAGGGCGTCCACGGCGGCGCGGGCGGCGTCGAGCGGTGTGGGGTAGGAGCAGTAGTGGTCGACCATGCTCAGCCAGGTGCCGTCGGCCCGGCGCATCAGGTGCAGGGGGCGGCCGTCCACGGTGACGTGCCAGTGGCCGTCCGCGGCCCGCGTCCCCTGGATGCGGCGGCCCCGGTGCGTCCGGTCGAAGGAGGCGCGGCCGGGGGCCTTCCCGGGCGTGGGGCGCGGTGCGCGGAAGGCGGCGAGCAGCGGTGCCAGGGCCGCGGCGAGCGCGCCGGCGCGCAGTCCGCGGGTCACGTCCCGCCGTGTTCTGCCCTCCGAGGCCGGTGCCGGTGGCGGCTGTGTGCCTTTCGGGGTTCCGTCGATGTCGATGACCATCGGTCCAACTCCCTCGTCCATACGATTTTCCGTAGCGGCAAACGGAATCCGGCCCCCAGTGGAAACTGGGGGCCGGATTTCGCAGGGGGTGCTTTTCAGGCGTGCAGCCCGAGGTCGCCGTGGACCGGCTTGGCCTCGTTCACCGTGGCCGCCGCTTCCTTCGTCGTGCCGAGCAGCGATTCGTCGTCGGTGTCGACGAGCGCCTCCGACTCGTGCGCCGGCATCAGCTCGAAGGGGACCGCGGTGTGCAGGCCGGTGTCGACTCCGGTCTGCGCCAGATCGAGGGACACCGCGTACGCGGGCGCGGCGGCACCGGCGGCGATCAGGGTTCCGGCAAGGACGGCGGCAGCCTTCAGGGACTTCATCGTGTTCCTTTCTTCGGCAACGCGGGGGTCGGTCGCCGGAGGGGAATTCTGTCGCCGTGCCTAACGATCCCCGGCCGGAGCGGAAACCGTAAAGCGAGAGATTGGCAAGTCCTCATATGAGAGTTTTTCGAGGACGGCGGGGTTTTACGAGGATGCCGCGGGCGGCAGCAGCAGCGATGTGAGCGCGGGGAACGTGACGCCCGGGAGCAACGGCGTCTGCGCGGGGGCGGCCGGCGCGGGCAGGGTCGACGCCTGGGGTCCGGTGCCGAACAGGGCGTCGACGAGGTCGTGCACCCAGGCCGCCAACTCGCTGCCCAGCGTGGGTTCCTGAGTGGTGCTCCCGTCCGCGTCGGTGTCGGGCCGGAGCAGTTCGAGGAGGCTGTCGAGGGCCTCCCGCAGGCCGGTCAGCTCCTCGCTCGTGAAGTCGTCCCCGGAGACGGTCAGCTGTACGTCGTCCGTCGTCGTGACCGACGGCGACGGCTCGGTCGTAGCGACTTCAGTGGTGGTCTCAGTGGTGGTCGCCTCGGTCGTGTCCACCGGGTCCTCGTCGGCCGCCTTCGCCAGGGCGTCCTTCACCGCGGCGCCCAGCTTCCTGGCCTCACCGGAGGACACCTGGCCGTCGTCCTTCTCGAGCACGGCCTTCAGCAGGTCGACGACCGGGGTGAGTGCGTTCTCGTCCCCGTCGACGGTCCTGACCTGCGCGAGCAGTGCGGCGGAGGACGCCGCGCGGTCGTGCTCGGCGGCCGTGTCGGCCGCCATGGCGGCCGGGCCGGCGAGTCCGGCGAGGAGGGCGGCGCACAGTGCGCCGAGTGCGATGCGCCGGGCAGGCAGAGCGCGCATGGAGGTTCCTTTCGCAGGCTTCGGATCTTGAAGCCCACCGTGGGAGCGCCCGAAGGCTCCCGCAACCGGGGGTGCGCCATTCGGTCACCCGCCCCGCATCCGCCCCGCACCCGTCGCGCGTTCCGCCCGGCGGGTCCCGGGGAGGCGGCGGACCGGACCGGCCAACCCCTTCTCCTTCCCCTGAACAGGCTTCACGATTCCAACACACTTGCCACCTTTCACCGAATTTCGGTGAATTTGTCCGTTTGGTGACTAGAGTTGCGAACCTCCGAAGCACCCTCATGGGCGGCCGCATCGCACTCGTCCCCGCTGCCTGCCACCGCCACCCCGTTCCGAAAGGCTCCGACGGTCATGCGTCAATCCCTGGGTCAGATGCTTCGCCACGCGGCGGTGGGCGTCTTCTCCCTCGCGGCGATGTGGGTCCCCTGCGGCTCCGCGGCCGCCGCGCCGGTCGCGCCCTCCCCGGAGGCCGACGGCCTCGCCTTCTCCCAGCGGTACCGCGCGGTCCAGCACGGCGGCATCGTGCGGGCCGCCAACGCCTCCGCCACCTGCCGCGCCCAGGCGTCCTCCTGCCGGGACGTGCAGGCCGGCGCGCAGGGGGTGAACGGCGACTTCGACATGTTCTACATCGACGTCGACAACGACCCGAACACGTACAACTCCTCCCGCGCGGAGGTCCGGCTGCCGGCCGGCTCCCGGGTGACGTACGCCCGCCTGTACTGGGGCGGCAACCTGCTGGCCGGCGAGCAGAAGCCGTGGCAGGACAACGGGCGGGTGCTGATCGCCGAGCCCGGCGGGGAGTACAAGGAGCTGCTCGCCGACACGGTGGTGGGGCACCGGGTGGCGGACGGCGCGGACGCCTTCCAGGCCTCGGCGGACGTGACGGCGCTGGTGCGGGACAGCGCGCCGGGTCTGTACACGGTGGCCCAGGTCAATGTGGCCATGGGCAGGTCGGCGGCCGGGACCTGGGGCGGCTGGACGCTGGTGGTGGCGTACGAGAACCCGGCGGAGCCGCTGCGGCACCTCGCGCTCTGGGACGGCTTCGCCCCGCTGGGCGGCCGCGCGGGGGTCGAGATGCCGCTGCGCGACCTGCCGTTCCCGGCGGGCGCCGGGGGCCGGGCGGGGCTGGTGGCGTACAACGGCGACCGCGGCACCGCCGGCGACTCGCTCGTCCTCACCGCAGGCCCCACCCCCACCGCGTTCACCGACCGGGCCAACCCCTTCGACGACGTCCTGAACTCCACCATCGCCGACCCCGGCGACGCGCCCCCCGCGCGGGTACCGGCGTACGCCAACACCCTCGGCTACGACTCCGACGTGTTCGACCTCGAAGGAGGCCTGCCGCGCGCCGGTGACCGGGCGGCCTTCCGGCTCACGTCCGAGCGGGACGCGGCATGGGCGGGCGTGCTCTTCGCCGCCGTCGACGCCCGGCGGTGAACGCGTCCGCGCCTGGCGCCTTCGGGAGCGAGGGAACCGTGCCCGCGGACCCGTCGTCCGACGGCCGCCGGCCACGGATCCTGCACCTCACCCAGCCGGTGGACGGCGGAGTGGCGCGTGTCGTGACGGACCTGGTCCGGGCCCAGCTCGCGGACGGCCTGGACGTCACCGCGGTCTGCCCCGACAGCGCGCTCACCGGCCGGCTGCGGTCGCTCGGCGCGCACGTACGGCACTGGGGGGCGACGCGTTCGCCGGGCGTCTCGCTGGCGCGGGAGGTACGGCAGCTTGCCCGGCTGATCGACGAGGTGCGCCCCGATCTGGTGCACGCGCACAGCGCGAAGGCCGGGCTCGCCGGACGGCTCGCGGTGCGCGGGCGCATCCCCACGGTGTTCCAGCCGCACGCCTGGTCGTTCGAGGCGGTGGGCGGCAGCACGGCGGCCCTCGCGCTGCGCTGGGAGCGGTGGGCGGCACGCTGGGCCGCGCGGGTGGTGTGCGTGAGCGAGGCGGAACGCGCCACCGGCGTGCACGCCGGGATCACCGGCCGCTGGACCGTCGTGCCCAACGGCATCGACCCCGACCGTTTCCGCCCGGCGCCCGCAGGACCCGTACGGACCGGACTCGCGCCGCTGGCCGGGCTGGACGCGCAGGCGCCGCTCGCCGTGTGTGTGGGCCGGCTGTGCCGGCAGAAGGGGCAGGACGTCCTGCTGCGGGCCTGGGACGCCGTGCTGCGCCGGGTGCCCGACGCCCGTCTCGTCCTGGTCGGCGACGGCCCGGACCGTGACCGGCTGCGCGCGGCCGCGCCCGAGTCCGTGCTGTTCGCGGGGGCCGTCGCGGACGCCTCCCCCTGGTACCAGGCCGCCGACCTCGTCGTCCTGCCGTCCCGCTGGGAGGGCATGGCGCTCGCCCCGCTGGAGGCGATGGCCTGCGGGCGGCCCGTGGTCGTCACGGACGTCGACGGCGCCCGCGAGAGCCTGCCGCCGTCCTTCGCCGCCCCGTGCGTGGTACCGCCGGAGGACCCCCGGGCCCTGGCGGGGGCGGTCGGCGAGCTGCTGCTCGACCCGGCGCTGCGCGCAGCCCTCGGCGACCGGGGCCGCCGGCACGTGCTGTCCCTCCACGACGTGCGGCACACCGCGCGGGCGGTCGCCGACGTCTACCACGACCTGCTCGGCACCCGGCCCGCCGCGACGAGGACACGCCCGTGCCGGACGGCTCAGGGCGCCGAGGCCGACCGGACGTCATCGCGCGTCGAGCCCTTTGAGCACAGGGAGTCCATCCACTCGTGACCGTCGAACGCACCGTGGCCTCCCCCGGCGTACCGCCGCGGGACCACGGATTCTTCTCGCCCGTCTCCGTCATGCCGCCGCGCGGCACCGACGCCGGCCCCCGGCTGCCCGCCGCGCCGCCCCGGACAGCCTCACCGCTGCCGCTGCTCGTCGCGGACGGTGCCGCCGTCCTGCCCGCCGCGCTGGTGCTGCCCGGGGCCCAGCGCCATCCGCTGCTCGTCGCCCTGCTGATCGCGGTGTCGCTGCTGCTGCGCCCGCGCGCCACCCGGCCGCCGGTGCCGGAGCTGCTGGAGGAACTGCCCTCCGTGTGCGGCCGTGTCGCGGTGGCCTGGCCGGCCGGCGCGGCACTGTGGGCCGCGTACCGGCCGGAGCAGGCGCTGTCCGCCGGCACCGTGCTGACGGGCCTCGCCGTGCAGGCGGCGACGGCCTGTGCGCTGCGCGCGGCCGTGCACGGGCGGCGGCGGGCCGCGCTGCTGCGCCGCCCGCACGCCGCGCTCGTCGTCGGACCGGCCGCGACCGCGCAGCGGGTGGCCGCCGCCGTGCTGCGCCATCCGCGCTGCGGGGTGCGGCCGGTGGGGATCGTCGCCGGACAGCAGGACGGCGCCGAGGGCGTGCCGGTGCTGCGCACGGAGGAGGAGGTCGAGCGGGCGGTCATCCAGAACGGGGTGCGGGCGGTGCTCGCCGTCCACCCCTCGGTACGGGACGAACAGGGGCCGCTGCTGCGGGCGCTGGCCGCGTCGGGCTGCGCGGTCTGGGAGGTCGACGCCGGCCCGGCGCCGTACCCGGCGCGGGAGCGGCTGGCCGGATTCCCCTGCCGGCGGCTGGACTGCGCCCCGGCGCGCGGCGGCGGCCTCGGCAAGCGGCTGCTCGACATCCTGGTCTCGGGGACGCTGTTGCTGCTGGCCGGCCCGCTGCTGCTGGTGTGCGCGGTGACGCTGCGGCTCTGTGACGGGCCGGGAGTGGTGTTCCGGCAGGAGCGCATCGGCCGGGACGGGGAGCCGTTCACGCTGCTGAAGTTCCGCACCCACCGCCCGGTCGACGAGCACGAGTCGGCGACCCGGTGGAGCGTGGCGGGCGAGCACGAGATGCGCTGGTTCTGCCGCATGCTGCGGCGCACCTCGCTGGACGAGCTGCTCCAGCTGTGGAACGTGCTCCGCGGCGACATGAGCCTGGTCGGGCCGCGGCCCGAACGGCCGTACTTCGTCGCGCAGTTCAGTCAGACGTATCCCGGTTACGCGGCCCGGCACCGGATGCGTACCGGCATCACCGGGCTCGCGCAGATCCACGGGCTGCGCGGCGACACCTCGATCGAGGACCGGTGCCGGTTCGACAACGCCTACATCGACGACTGGTCGCTGTGGCGGGACGTCTGCATCCTGCTGCGCACCGCGGCCACGCTGGTCCGCCCGACGGGGAGCTGACGCCACGTGAGTCACGCCCTCGTCCCGCCGCCGCTGCCGCGCCGGGCCGCCGCCGCTCTGGTGCCGGCCCTGCCGCTGGTGGCGGTGGTCGTCCTGGCGGGCCTGCCGCCAACGGGGGACGGCGCGGGGCCCGCCGACGTGGTGTCCGCGCTGGTGGTCGGGTACTGCGTGATCCGGCTGCTGCGGGAACGGCGGCGCCCGCTGTCGCCTGTCGCGGCGGTGGTGCTGGGGCTGCCGGTCGTGGGGCTGGCGCTCGCCGCCATGGGGGCGGCCTCGCCCCAGGATGCGCTCGACGGCCTGTCCCGCTATCTGCAGATCTTCGTGCTCGTCCCGGCCGCCGTGCTGGTGCTGCTCCGTGGCCGCGCCGACTTCCGGGTGCTGGCCTGGTCGTTCGTGGGGCTCGCCCTGTGGCAGGGGGCCGTCGGGGTGCACCAGTACGTCACCGGTACCGGTGCCTCGTACCAGGGCGAGACCGTCCGGGCGGTCGGCACCTTCGGAGCCACGGACGTGATGGGCATGGCGACGGCGGTGTCGCTGGGCGTGGTGTGCGCGGCGGGGATCGCGCTGGGGCGGGCCCCGGTGCGGCAGCGGGCGGCCGCCGCCGGGTGCGCCCTGCTGCTGGTGCTGCCGCTGGCGCTGTCCTTCAGCCGGGGCGCGTGGATCGCGACCGCGCTGGCGTGCACGGTGCAGCTGGCGCTGGCGGGGCTGCGGCGCGCGCTGAAGGTGGCGGCGGCCGTGGTCGCCGCGGGCGTCGTGCTGACGGGCGGGTTCGGGGTCGGTACGGCGATGCTGCAGGAGCGGATCGACAGCATCACGGAGGTCACCGACACGCCCGACCAGTCCGTCGTCGACCGGTACACCCTGTGGGCGGCGGCGACCGGCATGTGGCGCGAACACCCGCTGACCGGGGTGGGGCTGAAGGGCTTCCCCGAGTACCGCGACGGGCACGCCACCCTGGCGCTGTCCTCGGGCAGCGACATCGAGGGCGCGGGCGAGGAGTACCACAAGCAGGCGCTGCTGTCGCCGCACAGCATGTATCTGCTGGTGCTGAGCGAGCAGGGCCTGATCGGGCTGCTGACGCTCGCCGGGGGCTGGCTCGCGCTGCTGGTGTGCGCGCTGCGGCGCCTGCTGCGGGCCCGCCGGGGCCCCGGCCTCGACTGCGCGCTCGTCGCCGTCGGCCTGCTGCTCTGGCTGCTCACCGACTTCGTCTACGGCGACATCGGCGGCCCCTCGACCGTCCTGACCGGCGTGGCCCTGGGCCTGACGGCGTGGTGGGCGCTGTCCCGCGACGACCGGCCGCACACCGCCCGGCGCGATGAGGCATCCGAGCGGGTCGAGGAGGCCGCGACACGATGACAGTGCTGCCGTCCCAGACTCCCGGCTCCGACACCACCGGCCCCGAACCCGGCGGCCTCAAGACCGGCACCCCCGAGCCGAACGGCTCCCGCACCGGCGGCCCCGCCCCTGACCGGCCCACGGACCCCGGACTCACCGGCCCCGCGGCCGACACACGCACGACGACCGACGACCCCACGCCCGACCGGCCCCGGACCGGCGGTCCCGCCCCCGGCCGCCACACGGACCCCGGACTCACCTGCCCCACGGCCGGCAGCTCCACGCCCGGTGGATCCGGGCCCGGTGTATCCGCGTCCGGCGGGCCCACCACCGGCGGTCCCGGGTCCGACGCGGTCGAGCTGAGTGAAGCACCGGGCGGCGGGTTCGAGGGTGCGGCCGGTGACGGGGGTGAGTCGGGCGGGGTGTCGCGGAGGTTTCTCGCGCGGGCCGCGCTGGGGACGGCGGTGCTGTCCATCGCCGGGTCGTTGCTCGGGCTGGTGCGGGACCAGTCGCTGGCGCGGTTGTTCGGGGCCGGGAGCGACACGGACGCCTTCCTGGTCGCATGGACCGTGCCGGAGATCGCCGCGACGCTGCTGATCGAGGACGGGCTGGCGATCGCGCTGATCCCGGCGTTCAGCATGGCGCTGGCGCGCCGGGCCCGGGGCGTGCCCGGCGACCCGGTGCGCGAACTGGTCAGGGCCACCCTGCCCCGGCTGTGCCTGGCCTTCGCCGCGGTGACGGTGCTGGTCGCCGCCGGGGCCCCGTACCTGGTCCACGCCCTGGCGCCGGGTCTGCCCGATCCCCGCCTCGCCGTCGACTGCACCCGGCTCACCGCGCTCAGCCTGCTGGCCTTCGGGCTCGCCGGGTACTGCAGCGCCGCCCTGCGGGCGCACCGCCGTTTCTTCGCGCCGGCGGCGATCTACGTCGCCTACAACACCGGCATCGTGGCGACGATGTTCCTGCTGGGCGGGGAGTGGGGGGTGCGTGCGGCGGCCGTCGGGGTCGCGGTGGGCGGCTGTCTGATGGTGGCGGTGCAACTGCCGTCGCTGTGGCGGCAACTGGCGTCGCGTACGCCCGCGCCCGCCGCCACGGGAGCCGCGGCCGAGGAGCGGCCGGTGCGCCTCGCCCTGATCGCCGCCGTGCTGCTGTTCGCGCTGTGCCGCCAGTCGCAGGTCCTCGTCGAACGGTTCCTGGCGTCCTCCCTGCCCGCCGGGTCCATCTCGCACCTCAACTACGCGCAGAAGGTCGCCCAGATCCCGATGACGCTGTCGCTGATGGTGTGCACCGTCACCTTCCCCGTGGTGGCGCGGGCGCTCGCCGACGGCGACACCCGCCGGGCCCGCGCCCGGGTGGAACGGGACCTGGTGCTGGCGTCCTGTGTGGTGCTGGCGGGCATGTGCGCGGTGATCGCCTGCGCCCCGCAGATGATCGAACTGCTCTTCCAGCGGGGCGCGTTCACCGCGGCCGACACCGCCGCGACGGCGAACGTCATGCGCGTGTACGCCCTCGGTCTGCTCGGCCAGACCCTCGTGGGCGCCCTCGTCCGCTGCTACTTCTCCGCGGGCCGCCCCAGCTGGTACCCCCTCGGCGTGATGGCGGCCGGCATCGTCGTCACGTCCCTGATCGGCGCCGCGACCGTGGGCCGCTGGGGGGTGGCGGGGATCGCCGCCGCCAACGCCTTCGGCATCACCGTCACGGCCGTACTGCTGCTGACCGGCCTGCGCGCGGCCCGCCACGGTGACACGGCCGGCGACCCGGCCGGCGTCTCGATCGGCGTCCGCGAGGTGCTGGGCCGGCTGAGCCGGCCCGTGCTCGCCTCGGTCCTCGCCGTCGCCGCCGGGGCGTTCGCCGCGAGCCGCTTCGAGTCCCCGGTGGCCGCCCTCGCGGCCGGCTGTCCGGCCGTGGCCGCCGTCTTCGTGCCGCTCGCCCTGTCCGTCCCGGTCGCCCGGCGCTCCGTATCCGCATCCGCATCCGCACTGCGCTCCGTACGCACCGTCACACGAAGGCTCACACATGGCCGCTTCCGTTGATTCCGTCGCCACCGGCAGACCCTCCGCGCCCCGTCCGGGCCCCGTCCCCTGGGTGGCGATGTACCACTCGGTGGGCGACTGCTCGGACGATCCGTACCGCATCACCGTCACCCCCGGGCGGCTCGAACGGCAGCTGGCCTGGCTGCGCCGGCGCGGGCTGCGCGGCGTGTCCGTCGCCGAGCTGCTCGCCGCCCGCGCCCGGGGCGAGGGCCGGGGCCTGGTCGGTCTCACCTTCGACGACGGCTACACCGACTTCCTCACCGGCGCCCTGCCGCTGCTGCGCCGCTTCCGCTGCGGCGCCACCCTCTTCGTCCTGCCCGGACGGCTCGGCGGCGACAACGCCTGGGACCCGCTCGGCCCGCGCAAGCCGCTGCTGACCGCGGACGGCATCCGGCGCGCCGCCGCCGAGGGCGTGGAGATCGGCTCGCACGGCCTCACCCACGTCGACCTGACCCGCGCGGACGACGCCACGCTCACCGCCGAGGTCGCCGAGAGCCGGGCCCGGCTGGAGGAGCTGACCGGCGCCCCGGCCGACGGGTTCTGCTACCCGTACGGCACGGTCGACGCGCGCGCCGTCGAGGCCGTACGGAAAGCGGGCTACACCTACGCCTGCGCCATCGACCCCGGCCCGCTGACCGGCCCGCACGCCCTGCCGCGGGCGCACGTCGGGCAGAACGACACGGCGTGGCGCCTGCACCTCAAGCTCCGGCTGCACCGGCTGCGCCGGCGCCCGGTGGAGGGCCTGTGATGAGGGCGCTGCACATCATCACCGGGCTCGGTGTCGGCGGTGCCGAACAGCAGTTGCGGCTGCTGCTGCGTCATCTGCCGGTCGACTGCGACGTGGTGACGCTCACCAACCCCGGCGCGGTCGCCGAGGGGCTCGGCGCCGACGGCGTACGGGTCGTGCACCTGGGCATGGGCGGCAACCGCGACCTGGCCGCGCTCCCGCGTCTGGTCCGGGTGATCCGGGCCGGCGGCTACGACCTCGTGCACACGCATCTGTACCGGGCCTGTGTCTACGGCCGGCTCGCCGCGCGGGTCGCCGGGGTCCGCGCGGTCGTGGCGACCGAACACTCCCTGGGCGACACCCAGATGGAGGGCCGCAGGCTGACGGCCGGGGTGCGCGCGCTGTACCTGGCGAGCGAGCGGCTCGGCTCGGCGACGGTCGCCGTCTCCCCGACGGTGGCCGACCGGCTGAAGCGCTGGGGTGTGCCCGCCCCCCGCATCGAGGTCGTCCCCAACGGCATCGACCTGGACCGTTTCCGCTTCGACCCGCAGCGGCGGGAGCGCACCCGGCGGCGTCTCGGCCTGCCTCAGGGCGCGTTCGTCGTCGGCGGTGTCGGCCGGCTCGCCCGGGGCAAGCGGTTCGACGTCCTCGTCCGGGCGCTGGCCCTGCTGCCGGAGGACCACTGGCTGCTGCTGGTGGGCGGCGGCCCCGAGGAGCACGTGCTGCGTCGCACCGCCCGTGAGGCCGGGGTGGCGGGGCGGGTCCTGTTCACCGGCGAGCGTCCCGGCGTACCCGACGGCTCCCCCGGCCCCGACCTGCCCTCGCTGACCTCGGCGATGGACCTGTTCGCCTCCCCGTCCGCGGAGGAGGCCTTCGGCCTGGCGGCCGTGGAGGCTCTGGCGTCCGGCCTGCCCGTGCTCTACGCCTCCTGCCCGGCGATCGAGGACCTGCCTCCCGGGACCTGCGCCGGCGCCCGGCGGGTGCGCGGCGGTCCCGGGGCGTACGCCCGCGCGATCGCCGAGGTCCGTACGGCGGGCCCCGGACCGCGCACGGCCGGCCGGGCCGCGCACCACTACAGCATCACCCGCAGCACCGCCCGCCTCATGGACGTGTACACGGCGGCCGTCGCCGGTCCGTCGCCGTCCGCCGCCGCACCGTAAGCCTCCTCCGCACTCCGCCGTACTTCGCCGTACCTTCGAGGGAGCAAGCCCGTCATGACCGACACCCCGACCCGTCGGCTCCGTCCGTCCCTGGACCGTGTCAGAAAGCTGCCGGCCTGGTCCGCGCTGGTGGCGGGCACGCTTCTCGGCGGTCTGTCCGGCGGCGCGTACGGCGCGCTCACGCCCCCGGCGTACACGGCCACCAGTTACGTCGTCGCCGTACCGACCGACAAGGCGACCCCGGACGCGGCCCGCGGTTTCGCGCAGGCGTACGGCCGGGTCGCCACCCAGCTCGCGGTGCTCGGTGACGCGCAGGTGTGGGCCGGTGTGCCGGTGCGCACGCTGCGGGACAGCGTCCGTACGGCGACCTCGCCGGACGCGCCGATGGTCGCCGTCACGGCCACCTCCGCACAGCCCGAGCTGGCCGTCGACATGGCCAACGCGGTCTCGCGGGCGCTGACCCGGCACGCCGAGGACACCAAGGGCAGCACCCAGGTCCGGCTCGTGCAGTTCTCGCGCGCGGTGAAGCCGGGCAAGCCGTCGTCCGCGACGTCGGAGGTGACCGCGCTGGTGGGGGCGAGCGCGGGCGGCCTGCTGGGCGGCCTGGTGCTGCTCGCCCGGCCGAGGCGGTCCGTCCGGGACGACGATCCCGCCCCCGCCGCCTCGGTGCCCGGCCCGGCCACCGCCGCCGATGTGCAGCGGTGACGCGGCCGGGGTGGTCCTACCGGGTGCGCGACCACCAGTCGAAGCGGAGGCAGAGCCTTCCGCCGAGCCAGTACTCCACCCACTGGCCCAGGTCCAGCGGCGAGCAGTTCTCCGGCGGCAGCGGTGTCTCGGGCGTGGTCGGTGCGGGAGTGGGTGCCGGGGTCTCCGGCGTGGTGTCCGGCTCCTCCTCGTGGGTGCGGCCGAAGAGGACGGACTTGTAGACGCGGGACGAGTCCGGGTTGTCGTCGCACTGCCACACCCCGTGCGGGCAGTAGTCGGTGAGCGTGTTGTAGAGCGGCTTGTGCTGGTCGATCCACGCGAGCATGCGCCGCATGTACTCGGGATTGTCGCCGTTGCGGAAGAGCCCCCATTCGGGATAGGAGATCGGTTTTCCGTGGGCCTTCGCGAAATCCACGTGGGCCTGAAGTCCGTACGGCTCCTTCACCTGTTCGTCGAAGGAATGCCCGGCCGGCTGGTCGTAGGAATCCATGCCGATGATGTCGACCGTGTCGTCCCCTGGGTAGCACTGGGTCCAGGGAACGGCGTCCCGGCCGCGGCTCGGTGTGAAGTCGAACCGGAATTCCTGGCCCGGTACCGCGCGCATGGTCTTCACGATCCGGTTCCAGTACTTCTTCCAGGATTCCGGGTCGGGACCGCAGCGGTGGGTGTAGGTGACGCCGTTCATCTCCCAGCCGAGCACCAGGACCGTGTCCGGCACCTTCAGCTCGACCAGCCGCTCGGCGAGGGCACGGAAGTGGTGGTCGAACTCCCCGGCGGCGCCCCGCCGCAGCAACTGCCGGACCTCGTGGTCGGAGACGCCCTCCTCGTTGCGCTCCTGCAGGGGGACGTTGAGGACGAGCATCCGGTCGTCCCCGGCGTTGCGCCAGCGCGCCCACGACTCGAGGAAGCCGATGTCCCCCTCGATGTCGCTCCAGTGGTTGCCGGGCAGGTAGGTGTGGCCGACGCGCATCTCGGCACCGCCCAGCCAGTGGCTGAGCTGCCCCATGCGGGCCACTCCGCGCGCGTCGGAGGCGAGGAAGGCGCCGAAGGCCGGGATGTCACGGAGCGACATCGGCGGGGCCGGTACGGGCACCGACGGAAAGCCGACGACCGGGGTGTCCGGAACGTCAAGGGCCTTCGGGGGCGCGGGGACGGCAGGGGTCACGGGAACAACAGGGGTCGTGGGGACCGCGGGGACCGTGGGGGTGACCACGGGCCCGTCCGGGGCCGGCACCGCCGGACGGAAGTCGTCGGTCCGCACCGCCCCCGCCGCGGGACCGGCCGCCAGGGCGGCGGACACGACGACCGCCGCCGCGCCCACGGCCATCCCGCGGGCCCGGACCCGCCTGTGCTGTGGGGCCATTGGCTGCTCCTCTTCCTCACTCGCGTCCGCCTTCTGCCTGATGTCCTCGCTCTTGACGAACAGTCATATGAATTCAGGCACAGGACATACGACGGTGCCAATATCACTGCGGCTTTCGAGTGTCGGTCTCGCCCGTGCGGGTGAGCCGGTACCAGAAGAAAGTGAGTATTCGTGTCGCTGCTCGACACCCGTGTCCCCGCCGTACTGCTGCGGACCGACCGGAATCCCTTTCACCACGGAACACTGGGGGCCGTACGGTCGCTCGGCAGGGCGGGAGTGGAGGTGCATGTCGTCGCCGATTCCACGGGAAGTCCCGTTCGCCGCTCGCGTTATGTCCACCACATGCATTCCCCGCCGCCGCCGGAGGCATCCGCGGGGCAGATCCTCGCCGTACTGCGCCGGGTGGCCGGCCGGGTGGGGCGCCCGGCCGTACTGATCCCGCTGGACGACGCCACCGCGATCGCCGCGGGCCGGCTGCGGGACGACCTCGCGCCCTCCTACCTGCTGCCCGAGATGCCGGCCACGCTGCCCGAACGCGTCGCCGACAAGGCGGAACTGGCCGCCGTGTGCGCCGCCGCGGACGTTCCGCACCCGCTCACCCTCGTCCCGGACAGCCCGCGGCAGGCAGCCGACGACGCCCACCGGCTCGGACTGCCGCTGGTCGCGAAGTGGAGCCGCCCCTGGCTGCTGCCGGCCGGCGGCGGACTGCGCAGCACCCAACTGGTGCACACCGCGCGGCAGGCCCGGGAGCTGCACGCGCGCACCGCGGAGGCGGGCAGCCCGCTGCTGCTCCAGGCGTATCTGCCGCCGGGCGAGGACCGGGACTGGTTCTTCCACGGCTACGCCGACCGTACGGGCACCGTGCGCGCCGGCGGTCCGGGCCGCAAG
Organism: Streptomyces sp. CB02400; assembly: GCF_001905725.1. Taxonomy (GTDB): domain Bacteria; phylum Actinomycetota; class Actinomycetes; order Streptomycetales; family Streptomycetaceae; genus Streptomyces; species Streptomyces atrovirens. The sequence goes on along the minus strand of NZ_LIWB01000002.1, from coordinate 356,811 downwards.
CAGTTGTCCTGGCCGCGTGGCGCGGGACTGACCGCGGTGGGCCACTGGACCCCCAACCCCGAGGTCCGGTCACTGGCCGAACGGATCACCGGCGAACTCGGCTACCGCGGCGTCTTCGACCTCGACTTCCGCCGCTGCGGCACGACCGGCCGCTACCACCTCCTCGACTTCAACCCGCGCCCCGGCGCCCAGTTCCGTCTCTTCGCGGACAGCGCGGGACTGGACGTCGTACGCGCCCTGCACCTGGATCTGACCGGACGGCCGCTGCCGGACGGGGATCCGGTGGCCGGGCGGTCGTTCGTGGTGGAGAACTACGCGCCGTTCGCCGCGCTGCGTACGGCGTCGGCATCCGGCGGACGCGAACTGGCCTGGTACGCCAGGGACGACCGCGCCCCCGGATGGGCGATGTGGGCCCTGTGGGCCCGTCATGTGTCCGGCCGGCTGCGGCAGCGGCTGGGCACGGCGGCCTCCGTACCGGCGCCCCGCCCCGGGGACCGCCCGGTCCCCCGGGTGGCCGCTCCCTCCCTGACCTCCCCGACCTCCCCGACCGACGACGAGAAAGCGAGCAGCTGATGATGTACGACCTTCTGGTGGTGGGCGCCGGTCCGTACGGTCTGTCGATCGCGTCCCACGCCGCGGACGCCGGACTGAGCCTGCGCGTGTTCGGCCGGCCCATGGCGTCCTGGCGGGACCACATGCCCGGCGGCATGTTCCTGAAGTCGGAGCCGTGGGCGTCCAACCTGTCCGACCCGGGCGGGCGCTGGCGGCTGGACGCGTACTGCGCCGAGCAGGGCCTGACGGCACGTCACGCACACCCGATCCCGGTGGAGGCGTTCGCGTCGTACGGCCTGTGGTTCGCCCGCAACGCCGTGCCGGAGGTGGACGAGCGCACGATCACCCGGATCTCGTCCGGCGCCGACGGGTTCACGACGGTCACCGAGGACGGGCAGGCGCTGCACGCGCGGACGGTGGCGCTGGCGGTCGGGGTGATGCCGTTCATCGAGGTGCCGCCGACCCTGCGCGGGCTGCACCCCACGCTGGTGACGCACAGCAGCCACCACAGCGACCTGGGCCACTTCCAGGGCAAGGACGTCACGGTGATCGGCGGCGGCCAGGCGGCCCTGGAGACTGCGGCGCTCCTCGCCGAACAGGGCACGCGCGTACGGGTGCTGGCGCGGGCGGAGCGGCTGCGGTGGAACGATGTGCCGCCGGCCTGGGAGCGTCCGTGGTGGCAGTCGGTCCGCTCACCGCACAGCGGGCTGGGCCCCGGCTGGCGGAACTGGTTCTACTCCGAGCGCCCCGGCCTGTTCCGGCGGCTGCCGCAGACGTCCCGGTCGCGGATCGCGGCCACGGCGCTGGGTCCCGCGGGCGCGTGGTGGGTGCGGGACCGGGTGGAGCGGGCGGTGGACCTGCTGCCGGGCCAGGAGGTCACGGCGGCCGCCGCGGTGCCGGGCGGGCTGCGCCTGGACCTGACCGGCCGTGACGGTGCCCGGCGCTCCCTGGAGACCGAGCATGTCATCGCCGCCACCGGGTTCAAGGCGCACCGTGACCGGCTCGGCCTGCTCTCCGCCGAGCTGCGCGGGACGCTGGCGGCGCTGCCGGACGGTTCCCCGGTGCTCGGCCACAGCTTCGAGTCGTCGCATCCGGGACTGTTCCTGGCGGGCCTGGTGACCGCGTCCGGTTTCGGTCCGGCGATGCGCTTCGTGCACGGCGCGACGTTCACGGCGCCGACGCTGGTCCAGGGGGTGCGCCGGCGGCTGAGGTCGACGCCGGTGCGCGGGACGGTTCCCGTGCCGGGCGGCGGCAGCCGCAGCGGGGCTCCGTCGCCGGTGAGCGGCTGACAAACACGTACGACGACGCGTCCCCCGGACCGGGACCGGTCCGGGGGACGCGTCGTCGTACGGGCACGGCTGCCGGGTGGGGCGGGCCCGGCAGCCGGCGGCTCAGCGCCTCAGCGGCGGGAGGCGAGGCGGCCGCGACGGTAGACCATCGCGCCGCCGACGATCAGGGCGGTGCCGGCCGCCGAGGCGGCGATCAGGCCGTCGCTGCCGGTCTCGGCCAGGTGCGGCGGGTTGCCGGGCACTTCCGCCTCCTCGGCCGGGGGCTTCTCGACCTCGTGGGCGGGAGGCATCCTGACGTGGGTGGGCGGCGGCGTCTCCTTCTCGGGCTCGTCCTCCTCGCCGTAGCCGCCGTAACCGCCGTCGTTGACGCAGGTGGTGCCGTAGGCGTCGTTGAACAGCCCGATCACGTCGACGTTGTTGTCGCACGCGTTCACCGGCAGGTGGACGGGCACCTGCACGTTGTTCCCGGACAGCACACCGGGCGAGCCCTTGGCAGCGCCCACCGCGTGCGCGTCACCGGAGTCGCCGTGGTCGCCGTAGGAGGAACCGGCGGTCGAGGAGTCGCCGTGCGACCTGTCCGCGGACTTCTCCGCGTCGTCGTGGGAGCCGTAGGAGCCGTTGACGCACGTGTTGTCGGACGCCTCGTTGAACGCCCCGACCACGCTGACGCCGTTGCCGCACGCGTTCACCGGCGCGTGGACCGGCGCCTGCACGTTGTTCCCGGACGCCAGTCCGGGCGAGCCCTTGGTGCCGCCCACCGCGTGCGCGCCGTCACCGGAGTGACCGTACGCGCCGTCACCGGAGTGACCGTGCGCGCCGTCCTCGGATTTGTGGGAGCCGTTGACGCACGTGTTGTCGGACGCCTCGTTGAACGCCCCGATCACGCTGACGCCGTTGCCGCACGCGTTCACCGGCGCGTGGACCGGCGCCTGCACGTTGTTCCCGGACAGCACACCGGGAGAATCCTCGGCTCCGCCCACCGCGTACGAGTCGGCGAGGGCGGGGGTTCCGTACAGGGACAGAATGCCCGTGGCGGCGGCGGCCGCCACGAACACTCCCCTGCTCAGGGTCTGTCGCAATGTGGTTGTCTTCCTGCTTGAAGAAATGGGAGCGGCCACGCGTTCTGGCCCTCCGCTGCCGCATGGCCTACTCCTTCATCAACCCGAATCGGCGGAATCGGTTGCGCAGGTTCACCCGGTTGGACCGCGCGACAGGAGCACGGTCCGGGGGCGTCAGGACACCACGTCCTTGCGGACGAACCCGCGGAACGCCAGCGCGAACAGCACCAGCGCGTACGTCACGGACACCGACGCGCCCTGGATCATGCCGGACCACTCCGGGGTCGGCTGGACGGCGTCCGCCCAGGCGAACTGCCAGTGCGCGGGCAGGAAGTGACGCCAGTCGCCGAGGGCGGTGACGGCGTCCAGGACGTTGCCGACGATGGTCAGGCCGACCGCGCCGCCGACCGCGCCCAGCGGGGCGTCGGTGCGGGTGGACAGCCAGAACGCGAGCCCCGCGGTGACGAGCTGCGACACGAACAGGTACGCCACGACCACCACGAGCCGCTGCGCCGCCGTACCGGGATCGAGCGCGCCGCCGGTGGGGATCTGCAGCGGGCCCCAGCCGTAGGCGGCCGTGCCGACGACGAGCGCCACCACCGGCAGCAGCACCATCGCGGCCAGGCTCAGCCCCAGTCCGACGATCAGCTTGGACCACAGCAGCCGCATCCGGGGCACCGGCGCGGCGAGCAGATAGCGCAGGGAGGACCAGCCGGCCTCCGAGGCGACCGTGTCCCCGCAGAACAGGGCGACGGGGATGACCAGCAGGAAGCCCGCGGACACGAACAGGTTCACGGCGGCGAAGTTGGCGCCGGAGGCGGTGGCCGTGTCCATCAGGTTCACCCGGCCACCGGGACGGTCGGGCTCGCCGCCGATCGCGAAGGCGACCACCAGCACGAACGGCAGGACGGCGAGGATCGCGCCCATCACGAGGGTGCGGCGGCGCTTGAGCTGGCGGACCAGCTCGACCCGGAGGGGCAGGGTGCGGCCCGCGCGGTAGCCGGCGGCGACCTCGACCCGTTCAGTGGGCTCGGCGAGCGTGCTCATGCGGAACCTCCGATCAGGGTGAGGAAGGCGTCTTCGAGGCGGCGGTGCGGGCCCACCGACGCCACGGGCACCTCCAGCCGGACCAGTTCGGCGACCAGACGCGGGGCGGTGCCGTCGGCGTCGAGCCGGACCAGCAGCCCCTCGTCGGTGCGGACGGCCGAGGCGACGCCCGGCAGCGCGGCGATCTTCTCGGCGACCGGCTCGTCCACGGGCGCCTCCGTTCCGACCAGCAGGGTGTCGCCGGAGCCGACGATCTCCCGCACCGGACCGGCCTGGACGAGCTGCCCGCGGTCCATCACCACGAGGTGGGTGCAGGACTGCTCGACCTCCGACAGCAGATGGCTGGAGACGATCACCGTGCGTCCGGCGGCCGCGTACCGGATCATCACCTCGCGCATCTCACGGATCTGCGGCGGGTCGAGTCCGTTGGTCGGCTCGTCGAGGATGAGCAGGTCCGGCAGGCCGAGCATGGCCTGGGCGATGGCGAGGCGCTGGCGCATGCCCTGGGAGTAGGTGCGCACCGCGCGGGCGAGCGCGTCACCGAGCCCGGCGATCTCCAGGGCCTCCTCCAGGTGGGCGTCCTCGGCCGGACGTCCGGTGGCCCGCCAGTACAGCTCCAGGTTCTCCCGCCCGGACAGGTGCGGCAGGAAGCCCGCGCCCTCGACGAAGGCGCCGACGCGGGACAGCACGGGGGCGCCGGGGCGGATGGCGTGGCCGAAGACGCGGATCTCGCCGCCGTCGGGCCTGATGAGTCCCATCAGCATGCGCAGGGTGGTCGTCTTGCCGGCTCCGTTCGGCCCGAGCAGGCCGAGCACCTGCCCCTTCTCCACCCGGAAGGACAGGTCCCGCACGGCGTACCGGTCCGAGGAGCGGGCGTACCGCTTGCTCAGGCCGGTGATCTGGAGCGGGACGTCGGCGAGTTCCGGGTCGGGTGCCGGGGCGGTGGTGCGGCGGCGGCCGGTGAGCAGCAGCCCGAGGGCGATCAGGGCACCGGCGACCGGCAGCCACACCACCCACGCGGGCAGCGGGGCCGCGGCGGTGGTCACGCCGGGGGCGGTGGGCACCGTGAGGTCGCTCTTCAGGGAGACGGTGTACGTCGCCGGGGCGGCCGGGGAGGCGTAGCCGAGGTCGGTGGAGGCGAGAACGAGGCGCAGCCGGTGGCCCTTCTGGACCTCGTGGTCGACGGCCGGGAGGGTGAGCGTCACGTCCTTGCCGGACCTGGCGTCCTCGACGCGGACGGGCGCGACGAGCTGCGAGGGGAGCACCTGCTGCCGTCCGTCCGGGCCGACGTCGTACACCTTGCCGAAGAGGACGGCGTCGTCGCCGGTCGACTCGACGTGGACGGTGACGGTCGGCGATCCGGTGATCCGCAGGTCGTCGGCGACCGGGGCGGACTCGAAGCGGGCGTACTGGCCCGGGAAGTCCAGGGAGACACCGACGCCGAGCGAGGAGAGCTGGGCGAGCCCGCCGGAGCCGCCGAGGCCGGGCAGGGAGGAGATGGCGGGCGGGTTGGCGCCGGCCGGGTTGGCGAAGCTCTGTTCGCGTCCGGTGAGGGGGAAGGACCGGCCGCCGTTCGTCAGCCCCGGGTAGGTGTCGGCGCTCGCGCCGTTCAGCACGGCCTCACCGTCGGTGGAGTCGACGCCTCCGGTGCGGGTGACGCGGAAGGCGGGGCCGGTGTCGACGCCCTTGTCGTCCTTCAGGTACCGGTCGAACCAGGTCCGTACGCGCTGCCGCACGCGGTCCGTCTCCGGGTTGCCGCCGTCGTGGCCGCCCGCGATCCAGTCGACGTCGACCGGGGCGCCGTTGGCGCGGATCGCCTCGGCGGCGGCGTCGGCCTGGCCGAGCGGGAAGAGCGAGTCCGTCTGCCCCTGCATGAGCAGCGTGGGCACGTCGATGCGGTCGGCGACGGCGGCCGGCGAACGCGCCTCGAGCAGCTCGCGCGCCTCGGCGTCCGGGACACCGGACTCGGCGACCCGCTCGTACATCGCGCACAGCGCGGGCTCGAACCGCTCGCAGCCGCCACCGGAGTTGACGAAGACGCCCGCCCACAGCTTCTTGAAGACACCGTTCGGGAAGAGCGCGTCGGCGAGGTCGAAGTAGGTGATCGCCGGGGCGATGGCGTCGACCCGGTCGTCGTACCCGGCGCCGAGCAGGGCGATGGCACCGCCGTACGAGCCACCCGCCATACCGACCCGCGGATCACCGTCCTTGTCGAGCTCGACCTCGGGCCGCTCGGCCAGCCAGTCGATCAGCCGGGAGACGTCGGCGACCTCGCCCTCGGGGTCGTTCAGCCCGATCTTCCCGGTGGACCCGCCGAAGCCGCGCGCGGACCACGTCAGCACGGCGTATCCGTCGCGCGCGAGGTCCTCGGCCTGCTCCCGCACGTCGTCCTTGCTGCCGCCGAAGCCGTGCCCGAGCAGCACGGCGGGCCGGCGCCCGCCGGGCCCGGCGGTGAAGTACGAGGTGTCGATGCGCACCCCGTCGCCCACGCTCATGACCCGGTCGGCGCGGGTGACCGCGGGCGCGTCGTCGGAGGCGACGGCGCTCCACGTACCGGCACCGGCGAGCACGACGACGGCGGCCGCGGCGGCGATGACCCGTCGCGGCCGCCGTGACAGCGGCCGTCGTGACCGCGGCCACCGCGATCCGGGCAGTCGAAGATCCATGCGTCAACGGTACGGGGCGAACCTGTCGGACAGATGTCGACCGGAGACCGAACCCGGGGACCTCCCGGGGGCGTACGGGAGGGCCGTCGCGTACCGCGTCCGTGGTACGCCGGCGGCTCAGGACCGGGCGTCCTCCGGAAGGGTCACCAGCCAGCGGGTGGTGGGGCGGGGGCGGAGGTAGAGGGCCCAGTAGAGGGTGGCGGCCGCCATGATGCCGCCGGTCCACAGGAGGTGTACCGGCTCCTGCTGGGTGAGGACGTAGGCGAGGACCACGATCAGGAGGGCCGGTACGGCGGGCCACAGCGGCATGCGCCAGGCGCGGGCGTGGCGGTGGGCGCCGCGGCGGGAGAGCAGGGCGGCGACGGCGACGAGCAGGTACATGCCGGTGACGGAGACGCCCGTGACCCCGTACAGGGTGTCCAGGTTCACGAAGCACAGGGCCGCGCCGGGGACGCCGACCGCGAGGGTGGCGACCCAGGGGGAGCCGAAGCGGCCGAGCCGGGAGAAGACGGCGTTCACCGGCGCGGGCCAGGCCTTGTCCCGGGCGGAGGCGAACAGGACGCGCGAGTTCTGGATGACCATGACGATGCCGGCGTTGACGATCGCGAGCGCCACGCAGAGGCTGACGAAGGTGCCGACGGCGGAGTTGGACCAGGCGGTGACCATGGCGGAGATGTCGCCGCCGGTCAGCTCGGCGAGGTCGGAGGCGCCGAGGGTGATGGCGACGACCGGGACCAGGATGACGACGGCGGAGATGCCGAGGGTGGCCAGCACCGTGCGGGCGACGTTGCGGCGCGGGTTCTCCAGTTCCTCGGAGAGGTAGACGGCCGAGGCGAAGCCCTGGGTGATGAACAGGGCGATGGCGAGGCCGGAGACGACCAGCAGGGCGGTCACGGCGTCCGGGCGGCCGTCGGCGCCGGCGACCTCCAGGGAGGCCAGGCTGCCGAGGCCGCGCTCGCTGTGGGCGAAGCCCAGCACCGCCACCACGGCCGCCGCGATGACCTCCAGGACCAGGAAGACGCCGGTGATCCAGGCGTTGGCGCGCAGGTCCAGCAGGCCGGCGAGGGTGGCGAGCAGCATGACGGCGGCGCCGGTCCAGGACGGGTCGAGGTGGGCGATCGGGGCGAGGTAGTCGGCCGTGCCCATCGCGATCACCGGCGGCACGATCATCACCACCAGCAGGGACAGCACGAAGACCAGCCAGCCCGCCAGCCGTCCGGCGAGCGTGGAGACCATCGCGTACTCGCCGCCGGCACTGGGGACGAGAGTGCCCAGTTCCGAGTAGCAGAACGCCACGGCGACGCAGAGCAGCGAGCCGATGGCGATGGTGAGGGCGGTGGCGGTGCCCAGGGAGCCGAACAGGTCGGGGACGACCACGAACAGCGTCGAGGCCGGTGTCACGCACGAGAGGGTGAGGAGTGTGCCGCCGACGACCCCGATGGAGCGCTTGAGCTTCTGGGGGCTGTCCGGGGCCGCCGGGGCGACGGCGGTCTCGGCGGGGCGGAGCGTGTCGGTCATGCGGCGGTTCCGATCGACTCGTGCGACAAGAAGTGACGGCCGGGAGCGCTATCGCCTCCGGCGGATCAGGTCGTACGTCGTGTGTCCGCTCCCGGTTTCGCAGAATGGAATCCGACGGAAACCGTGACGTCAATGGGTCTTTGCCTGCGGAATTCGTTGGCCATGAGCCCTGTGAATGCCCATCCGGACACAACGGGGCGCCAAGTAAGCGGCTTTCCCTTCCTGCGGTAACCGCAGGAGAGACCCGCAAAAAAATGGGGCCGTCCGCATAACGGACGGCCCCGGGGGGCGTTCGGTGACGCTCAGTGGTTGCGCGGGAAGCCCAGGTCGACGCCGGTCGGGGCGTCCGCCGGGTCGGGCCAGCGGGTGGTGACGACCTTGCCGCGGGTGTAGAAGTGCGTGCCGTCGTTGCCGTAGATGTGGTGGTCGCCGAAGAGGGAGTCCTTCCAGCCGCCGAAGGAGTGGTAGCCGACGGGGACCGGGATCGGGACGTTCACGCCGACCATGCCGGCCTCGACCTCCAGCTGGAAGCGGCGGGCGGCGCCGCCGTCGCGGGTGAAGATCGCGGTGCCGTTGCCGAACGGGGAGCTGTTGATGAGGTCCAGGGCCTCCTCGTAGGTCTCCGTGCGCAGGACGCACAGGACCGGGCCGAAGATCTCGTCCTGGTAGGCCTTCGCCGTGGTCGGCACCTTGTCGAGGAGGGAGATGCCGATCCAGTGGCCGTTCTCGTGGCCGTCCACCGTGTAGCCGGTGCCGTCCAGGACGACCTCGGCGCCCTCGTCCGCCGCGCCGGCGACGTAAGAAGCGACCTTGTCGCGGTGGACCTTGGTGATCAGCGGGCCCATCTCCGAGGTGGGGTCGTTGCCGGGGCCGATCTTGATCTTCTCGGCGCGCTCACGGATCTTCTCCACCAGGGTGTCGCCGATCGCGCCGACGGCGACGACCGCGGAGATCGCCATGCAGCGCTCGCCCGCCGAGCCGTAGGCCGCCGACACCGCCGCGTCGGCCGCCGCGTCGAGGTCGGCGTCGGGGAGGACCAGCATGTGGTTCTTGGCGCCGCCGAGGGCCTGGACGCGCTTGCCGTTCGCGGAGGCGGTGGTGTGGATGTAGCGGGCGATCGGGGTGGAGCCGACGAAGGAGACCGCCTTGACGTCGGGGTGGGCCATGATGCGGTCGACGGCCACCTTGTCGCCGTGGACGACGTTGAACACGCCGTCGGGCAGGCCGGCCTCCGACAGGAGTTCGGCGATGCGGACCGATGCGGACGGGTCCTTCTCGGACGGCTTCAGCACGAACGTGTTGCCGCAGGCGATGGCGATGGGGAACATCCACATCGGCACCATCGCGGGGAAGTTGAACGGCGTGATGCCGGCGACGACGCCCAGCGGCTGGCGGATGGACGACACGTCGACGCGGGTGGCGACCTGCGTGGACAGCTCGCCCTTGAGCTGCACGTTGATGCCGCAGGCCAGCTCGACGATCTCCAGGCCGCGCGCCACCTCGCCGAGCGCGTCGGAGTGCACCTTGCCGTGCTCGGCGGTGATCAGCTCGGCGATCTCGTCGCGGTGGGCGTCGAGCAGCGCGCGGAACTTGAAGAGGATGGTGGTGCGGGCGGCCAGGGAGCTCTGGCCCCAGCTCAGGTACGCCTCCTTGGCGGCGGCGACCGCGGCGTCGACCTCCTCGACGGAGGCGAACGCGACCTTCGTGGTGACCTCGCCGGTCGCCGGGTCCGTCACCGGGCCGTACGTACCCGAGGCGCCTTCGGCGGTCTTGCCGCCGATCCAGTGGTTGACGATCTTCGTCATGACCGAGAACTCCTTCGCAGATGGCGGCGACGGGTGGAGACGTGCCGTTCGTACAGCTCGTGCGCCTCGGCTGCGGGCGGACGCGCCGCGGCCTCGGCCACGGATCCATACCAACAGGTCCGGGCCGCCGGGCGGGCCCGACACAGTGTCGGCCGTTTCGGGGCCCGCATAGACATGTGGGACTTCGGCGGAACCTCCGGCGCGGGGCCGCGGCGGGCGGGGAGTCGTCGCTCGCTCTTCGCTCCTGCCAAAGCGAAGCGGCCTCCCGCGCCGGAGGCGATCGGTGGGGTGGTGCCGGTGGTACCGATGGTGCTGATGGTGGCGGTGGTACCGGTGGTGACGTCCCGGGGGACGTACGGGTCGGTCATGTGACGGCCCCGGCGGCGAGCGCCGCGTCGATCTCGTCGGGGGTGGGCATCGCGGAGGAGCACTCCAGGCGGGAGGCGACGATGGCCCCGGCGGCGTTGGCGTGCCGCATGGTCTTCTCCAGGTCCCAGCCGGCCAGCAGGCCGTGGCAGAGCGAACCGCCGAAGGCGTCGCCGGCGCCCAGGCCGTTGAGGACGGTCACCGGCAGCGGCGGGACCTCGGCCGACCGGCCGTCACGGTCCATGGCCAGCACGCCCTTCGGCCCCTGCTTGACCACCGCGATCCCGACCCCGGCGGCGAGCAGGGCGCGGGCGGCGGCGTGCGGTTCGCGCTCCCCGGTGGCGACCTCCACCTCGTCCAGGTTGCCGACGGCGACCGTGGTGTGGCGCAGGGCCTCGCGGTAGAAGGGGCGGGCGGCGTCGGGGTCGGTCCAGAACATGGGGCGCCAGTCGAGGTCGAAGACCGTGGTGCCGGACCTGGCGCGGTGGGCGAGGGCGGCGAGGGTGGCGGTGCGGCTGGGTTCCTCGCTCAGACCGGTGCCGGTGACCCAGAAGACGCTCGCGTCGCGGATGGCGTCCAGGTCGAGTCCGTGGGCGTCGATCTCCAGGTCGGGGGCCTTGGGCCGGCGGTAGAAGTAGAGCGGGAAGTCGTCCGGCGGGAAGACCTCGCAGAAGGTGACCGGGGTGGGCAGGCCGGGGACGGGGGTGACCCAGCGGTCGTCGACGCCGAAGTCGCGCAGCGCCTCGTGGAGGTAGGTGCCGAAGGGGTCGTCGCCGGTGCGGGTGATCACGGCGGTACGGCGGCCGAGGCGGGCGGCGGCGACCGCTACGTTGGTCGCCGAGCCGCCGAGGAACTTGCCGAAGGACGTGACCTGCGGCAGTGGTACGCCCGTCTGGAGCGGATAGAGGTCCACCCCGATCCGCCCCATGGTGATCACGTCGTACGCCATCGCGTCCCCTTCGTACGGCTCCACGCCTGTGTGGTCCTCCCCGGTTTCTAGCCCCGGGCACGAAGCCCTGTCAATGTTTTGTCCGGACATTCGGACGAGACTTTGCCGGGGGCCTGCCCGGATCCGCTGCCGCGAGGGCCGGTCCGGCCGTCGCAGGTCCGGTCCGGCCGACACGGAGTCCGGACCGGCCGGCACACGGGAAGTCAACGCGCCCCGCCGACGGACCGGCGTGCGCCTGTGTGGCATCCCTGTCACAAACACTCCCGCGCTGTCACGGGCGTCACACGTGCGCGGGCCTTCCGTCACATCCGGCGCACAACCCCTGCCCTGCCGCCGACGGGCCTCGTTCACCGGGCACAACGCATGCCTGATCACCAGCGCACGCCCGGCTCCCCCTGACGGCCGCCCCCGGCCGTCGCCGTGGTGCGCGCGGGGAGGTGCCACCATGACCGACCGATCGCTGTGGTCCTACAAGGACATCGCGGCCCACATCAAGGTGCAGCCGGACACCGTCCGCTCGTATCGCAAGCACGGGCTGCTGCCCCCGCCCGACCATGTGGAGGCGGGCAAGCCCTACTGGTACGCCGACACCGTCCGGGCATGGGTGGCCTCCCGGCCGGGCAACCGGGGCCGCGGGAACGGCTGAGGTCAGCTCCAGGGCTCGATGACGGTCACGCCCGCTCCCGCCGCCGCCCCGCCCATGGCCGCGAGGGCGGGCGGGGCGGCGTCCAGGGTGATGGTGGAGGTCACCAGCAGATCGGGGCGGAGCACGCCGGCGCGGACCAGTTCCAGCATCGGGGGATAGGTGTGCGCGGCCATGCCGTGGCTGCCGAGGAGTTCGAGGGCGATGGCGCGGGCCATGGGGACGGGCGTGGTGCCCGTCGGGGAGGGCAGCAGGCCGACCTGGACGTGGCGGCCCCGGCGGCGCAGGCTGTCGACCGAGGCGGCGCAGGTGGCGGGTGCGCCGAGGGCGTCCAGGGAGAGGTGGGCGCCGCCGCCGGTGAGGTCGCGGACCGCCCCGGCGGGGTCCCGCACGGCCGCCGCGTCCACACATTCCGCGGCGCCGAACTTCCGTGCCAGGTCGAGGGCGCCCGGTGACACGTCGACGGCGACGACGCGCGCACCGGCCGCCGCGGCGATCATCACCGCCGACAGGCCCACCCCGCCGCAGCCGTGCACGGCCACCCACTCCCCCGCCGCCGCCCGGCCCCGCTGCACCACCGCACGGTAGGCCGTGGCGAAACGGCAGCCGAGCGAGGCGGCCGTCGCGAAGGACATCCCGTCGGGGACCGCGACGAGGTTCACGTCCGCGTGGTCCAGCGCCACGTACTGGGCGAAGGAGCCCCAGTGGGTGAAGCCGGGCTGGGTCTGGCGCTCGCACACCTGCTGGTCGCCGGCCGCGCAGGCGGGGCAGGAACCGCAGGCGCAGACGAAGGGGACGGTGACCCGGTCCCCCGCGCGCCAGCCGGTGACCCGCGCGCCGACCGCCTCGACGGTCCCGGCGAGTTCGTGGCCGGGGACGTGCGGGAGGGTGATGTCCGGGTCGTGGCCCTGCCAGCCGTGCCAGTCGCTGCGGCACAGGCCGGTGGCCTCGACGCGGACCACGACCCCGTGCTCCGCGGGCTCCGGGTCCGCGACCTCCCGCACCTCGGCCGGTTCCCCGTACCGCTCGAACACCACCGCCCGCATGACCCGCCCCGCCTTCCGCTCGGCCCGACCGTCGTGGATTTATACCCCTAGGGGGTATAAGCTGGGCGGCAGGAGGGTCTCAAGGTCCCCCGTGACCCGCGTGGGCCCGCACCGCCCCCACCCATCATCCACACCTCGACGAGGAGCAACGACATGACCTCCCAGACCGACACCCAGGGCTCCGTCACCACGGTCTACAAGGTGAGCGGGATGAGCTGCGGACACTGCGAGGGCGCCGTCTCCGGCGAGATCTCCCAGCTCCCCGGCGTCAGCTCGGTGCAGGCGGTCGCCTCCTCCGGCGAGGTGACCGTCGTCTCCGCGGCCCCGCTCGACGAGGAGGCCGTCCGTGCCGCCGTCGACGAGGCCGGCTTCGAGCTGACGGGCAGGGCCTGAACCTCCGCGCGGCGTGAACCGGGTCGTACCGGCCACCCGTTCCCCGCGGCCCGGCACGCCACCGCTCCCGGAGCCCCGGACTTCGTCCCTGGAGATACGGACATGACCAGCACCACCGCCCCCGAGGCGCCGGCCGCCGGACAGCCGGCCCTCTCGGAGGTCGAGCTGCTCATCGGCGGGATGACCTGCGCCTCCTGCGCGGCCCGCGTCGAGAAGAAGCTCAACCGCATGGACGGCGTCACCGCCACGGTGAACTACGCGACGGAGAAGGCCCGGATCGCCTACCCGCCGGGCACCGAGGTCGCCGACCTGATCAGCACGGTGGTGCGGACCGGCTACACCGCCGAGGAGCCCGCGCCTCCGCGGGACGAGCCGCCCGCCTCGAAGGAAGCCGACCCCGAGCTGGCCGCCCTGCGCCGGCGCCTCACCGTCTCCGCGCTCCTCGCCCTCCCCGTCGTCCTGCCGGCGATGATCCCGCCGCTGCAGTTCGACAACTGGCAGTGGCTCTCGCTCACCCTCGCCGCACCCGTCGTGGTCTGGGGCGCCGCCCCCTTCCACCGGGCCGCCTGGACCAACCTCCGGCACGGCGCGGCCACCATGGACACGCTGGTCTCCGTCGGCACGCTCGCCGCGTTCGGCTGGTCCCTGTGGGCGCTGTTCCTCGGCGACGCGGGCATGCCCGGCATGCGGCACCCCTTCGAACTCACCGTCGCCCGCAGCGACGGCGCATCCACGATCTACCTGGAGGTCGCCGCGGGCGTCACCGCGTTCATCCTGCTCGGCCGCTACTTGGAGGCCCGCTCCAAGCGCCGCGCGGGAGCGGCCCTGCGGGCGCTGATGGAGCTGGGCGCCAAGGACGTGGCCGTGCTCCGCGACGGGCGCGAGGTGCGGATCCCTGCGGAGCGGCTGGCCGTGGGCGACCGGTTCGTCGTACGGCCCGGGGAGAAGATCGCCACCGACGGCACTGTCCTGGAGGGCGTCTCCGCCGTGGACGCGTCCATGCTGACCGGCGAGTCCGTCCCGGTGGACGTCGCCGTCGGCGACACCGTCACCGGCGCCACGGTCAACGCGGGCGGACGGCTCGTCGTCGAGGCGACCCGGATCGGCGCCGACACGCGGCTCGCGCGGATGGCGAAGCTGGTCGAGGACGCGCAGAACGGCAAGGCGCAGGTGCAGCGCCTCGCCGACCGGATCGCCGGGGTCTTCGTCCCCGTGGTGCTGCTGATCGCGGTCGGCACCTTCGGGACGTGGCTGGGCGCCACGGGCGACACCGCCGCCGCGTTCACCGCCGCCGTCGCCGTCCTGATCATCGCCTGCCCGTGCGCCCTGGGTCTGGCCACGCCGACCGCGCTGATGGTCGGCACCGGGCGCGGCGCCCAGCTCGGCATCCTCATCAAGGGCCCCGAGGTCCTGGAGTCCACCCGCAAGGTCGACACCATCGTCCTCGACAAGACCGGCACCGTCACCACCGGCCGCATGACCCTGCTCGCCGTCCACACCGCCGACGGCACCGACGAGCGGCGGCTGCTGCGGCTCGCGGGCGCCCTGGAGCACGCCTCCGAGCACCCCGTCGCGCGGGCGATCGCCGCGGGCGCCGAGGAGCGCGCCGGTGCACTGCCTCGCGCCGAGCACTTCGAGAACGTCCCCGGCCGGGGCGTACGCGGACGCGTGGAGGGCCACGAGGTGGCCGTGGGACGCCTCTTCGACGAGCTGCCGCCGGAGCTGGCCCGGGCCAGGGACGAGGCCGAGCGGGACGGGCGTACGGCCGTCGTGGCCGGCTGGGACGGGGTGGCACGCGGTGTGCTCGCGGTCGCCGACGCCGTGAAGGAGACCAGCGCCGAGGCGGTGCGCGAGCTGCGCGCGCTGGGGCTCACGCCGGTGCTGCTGACCGGTGACAACAAGGCCGTCGCCGAGGCGGTGGCGCGGAGTGTGGGCATCGACCAGGTGATCGCCGAGGTGCTGCCCGAGGACAAGGCCGACGTCGTACGACGGCTGCAGGGCGAGGGGCGCAGCGTCGCCATGGTCGGCGACGGCGTCAACGACGCGGCCGCGCTGGCCGTCGCCGATCTGGGTCTCGCCATGGGCACCGGCACGGACGCGGCGATCGAGGCGGGCGATCTGACCCTGGTCCGCGGTGACCTGCGGGTGGCCGCGGACGCGATACGGCTGTCCCGCAGGACGCTCGGCACGATCAAGGGCAATCTGGTGTGGGCCTTCGGCTACAACGTGGCCGCGCTGCCGCTGGCCGCGGCCGGGCTGCTGAACCCGATGATCGCCGGGGCGGCGATGGCGTTCTCCTCGGTCTTCGTGGTGACGAACAGCCTGCGCCTGCGGGCGTTTCATTGAGGTCTCAAGTTGGGGTGTACCCCTGTCGTCCGGTACGACCCTCACATAAGCTCTTCACACGGCTCGCGCATCTTCCTTACGCTTGAGTCCCGTGAGCGGTTTGCGGACTCTTGCGCCGCTAAGGGACATATGCAAGAGACGCAGATCACAGTGATCTGAACGTAACCATCGAAGGGGTTCGAAGGTCTAAGTTGGCGATGTCGGGCAGCGTCTTGGGGGGCGCTTCCTGACATCTGGGGAATGTCTTGGGGGACCTTCTCCGGAGATTGCGTTGCCGGGGCACGTACCCAGCGGGGAGCTTTGAGCGGCCCTCCCGAACGTGCGCTGTCCCGGCAGACCGCACACACCGACGAGTGCGGCGGGTTCAGGTCCGTCCGTACTCATACAGCGATTCAGGCGCTGTCCTCACAGACGCCCGGCCGGATCCCGTGGGGGGAATCCGCACCGGGACATGGGAAGGCGCCCTGGTTCGTCGGCCCGTGGGGGGACCGTCGGCCAGGGCGCCTTCTTCCTTGCTCATCACGCTTGCGGCTGCGCAGCACACCTAAAGGGGCGCGGGGAACTGCGCGACCAGCCACAGACCGGCCGGCAGCCGCCCACACCCCTTCAGCAACGAGCTACTAGGCGCACCACGCACCCCACCGGCAGGTGTCAGCGCTCCTCGACCGGGACGAAGTCGCGCTCGACGACGCCCGTGTAGATCTGGCGCGGGCGGCCGATGCGGGAACCCGGCTCCTTGATCATCTCGTGCCACTGGGCGATCCAGCCGGGGAGACGGCCGAGCGCGAAGAGCACGGTGAACATCTCGGTCGGGAAGCCCATGGCCCGGTAGATCAGACCGGTGTAGAAGTCCACGTTCGGGTAGAGGTTGCGCGAGACGAAGTAGTCGTCGGAGAGCGCGTGCTCCTCCAGCTTCAGCGCGATGTCGAGCAGCTCGTCGGACTTGCCGAGGGCCGACAGGACGTCGTGCGCAGCCGCCTTGATGATCTTCGCGCGCGGGTCGAAGCTCTTGTAGACCCGGTGGCCGAAGCCCATCAGGCGGACGCCGTCCTCCTTGTTCTTCACCTTGCGGATGAAGGAGTCCACGTCGCCACCGTTGGCCCGGATGCCCTCCAGCATCTCCAGCACCGACTGGTTGGCGCCACCGTGCAGCGGGCCCCACAGGGCGGAGATGCCTGCGGAGATCGAGGCGAACATGTTCGCCTGCGAGGAGCCGACCAGGCGCACGGTGGAGGTCGAACAGTTCTGCTCGTGGTCCGCGTGCAGGATGAGCAGCTTGTCCAGAGCGGCCACGACGACCGGGTCGAGCTCGTAGTCCTGCGCGGGGACCGAGAACGTCATGCGCAGGAAGTTCTCGACGTAGCCGAGGTCGTTGCGCGGGTAGACGAACGGGTGGCCGACCGACTTCTTGTACGCGTAGGCCGCGATCGTCGGAAGCTTGGCGAGCAGCCGGATGGTGGAGAGGTTGCGCTGCTGCTCGTCGAACGGGTTGTGGCTGTCCTGGTAGAACGTCGACAGCGCGGAGACCACCGACGACAGCATGGCCATCGGGTGGGCGTCGCGCGGGAAGCCCTTGTAGAAGTTCTTGACGTCCTCGTGCAGCAGGGTGTGCTGCGTGATCTCGCCCTTGAACGCGGACAGCTCGTCGACGGTCGGCAGCTCACCGTTGATCAGCAGGTAGGCGACCTCCAGGAAGGTGGAGCGCTCGGCCAGCTGCTCGATCGGGTAGCCGCGGTACCGGAGGATGCCGGCCTCGCCGTCCAGGTAGGTGACCCCGGATTTATAGGCGGCGGTGTTGCCGTAGCCGCTGTCCAGTGTCACCAGACCGGTCTGGGCGCGGAGCTTCCCGATGTCGAAGCCCTTGTCGCCGACGGTGCTGTCGATCACCGGGTAGGTGTACTCGCTGCCGTCGTACCGCAGTACTACAGAGTTGTCGCTCACGTCTTCCCTCACCGACCTAGTGCCTCATCTTCGAGGTGCCCTGACTGTCTCCACCATCCCCCACTCGGCGCAGGAGAGTGCACTCGGGGTCGACCATCGGGCCTATCGGCGGCACTGAGTGCCGCCAACTTGCCCATCCTGCCCCCTCTGTCCCCTGTCCGGAAGGGCTCTGTGACCTTCGTGACTCATTTGATCGATCATTTTTTGATGACGGGCCGCTCACAGGGGTGACGCGGGGGCCGAGAGGCGGGAGCCGGCGAGGCGGAAGTCCAGCGCCGTGCACCGGCGGCCCGCCGAGACCGTGCGCACCGCCTGTCCGATCGCCTTGCGGGAGCCGACGAGGACGACCAGCCGCTTGGCCCGGGTGACCGCCGTGTAGAGCAGGTTGCGCTGGAGCATCATCCAGGCGCCCGTGGTCACCGGGATGACGACCGCCGGGTACTCGCTGCCCTGGGAACGGTGGATGGTCACGGCGTAGGCGTGCGCCAGCTCGTCCAGTTCGTCGAACTCGTACGGCACCTCCTCGTCCTCGTCGGTCAGCACCGTCAGGCGCTGGTCGACCGGGTCGAGGGCGGTGACCACGCCCACGGTGCCGTTGAAGACCCCGTTCTCCCCCTTCTCGTAATTGTTGCGGATCTGGGTGACCTTGTCGCCGACGCGGAAGACCCGGCCGCCGAACCGCTTCTCGGCGAGGTCGGGGCGGCCGGGGGTGATGGCCTGCTGGAGCAGCCCGTTGAGCGTGCCCGCGCCGGCCGGGCCCCGGTGCATGGGGGCGAGGACCTGCACGTCACGGCGGGGGTCGAGGCCGAACTTCGCCGGGATGCGGCGGGCGGCCACGTCCACGGTGAGCCGGCCGGCCTCCTCGGTGTCGTCCTCGACGAAGAGGAAGAAGTCCTTCATGCCGTCGGTGACGGGGTGCTGCCCCGCGTTGATCCGGTGCGCGTTGGTCACCACACCGGACTGCTGGGCCTGGCGGAAGACACGGGTGAGCCGGACGGCGGGGACGGGGCTGCCGTCGGCGAGGAGGTCCCGGAGCACCTCCCCCGCGCCGACGCTGGGGAGCTGGTCGACATCGCCGACGAAGAGCAGGTGGGCGCCCGGGGGCACGGCCTTGACCAGCTTGTTCGCGAGGAGGAGGTCCAGCATGGACGCCTCGTCGACCACCACCAGGTCGGCGTCGAGCGGGCGGTCCCGGTCGTAGGCCGCGTCGCCGCCGGGCTTGAGCTCAAGGAGGCGGTGGACGGTGGAGGCCTCGGCCCCGGTCAGCTCGGCGAGGCGCTTGGCGGCGCGGCCGGTCGGGGCGGCGAGGACGACCTTGGCCTTCTTGGCGCGGGCCAGCTCCACGATCGAGCGGACGGTGAACGACTTGCCGCAGCCGGGACCGCCGGTGAGGACGGCGACCTTCTCGCTCAGCGCCAGCTTGACGGCGGCCTCCTGCTCGGGGGCGAGGTCCGTGCCCGTACGCCCCTTCAGCCAGCCGAGCGCCTTGTCCCAGGCCACGTCCCGGAAGACCGGCATCCGGTCCTCGTCGGTACGGAGCAGGCGCTGCAACTGGGCGGAGAGGGCCAGCTCGGCGCGGTGGAAGGGGACTAGGTAGACGGCGGTGACGGGGTCGCCCCCGTCGGGGGCGGGCACCTTCTCCCGTACGACACCGGGGTCCTCGCCGTCCTCCTCGGGCTCGGCGGCGAGTTCGGCCAGGCACTCGATGACGAGGCCGGTGTCCACCTGGAGGAGTTTGACGGCGTCGGCGATCAGCTTCTCCTCGGGTAGGTAGCAGTGCCCCTGGTCGGTGGCCTGCGAGAGGGCGTACTGCAGGCCGGCCTTCACCCGGTCGGGGCTGTCGTGCGGGATGCCGACGGACTGGGCGATCTTGTCGGCGGTGAGGAAGCCGATGCCCCAGACGTCGGCGGCGAGCCGGTACGGCTGGTTCTTCACGACGGAGATCGAGGCGTCGCCGTACTTCTTGTAGATCCGTACGGCGATGGAGGTGGACACCTCGACGGTCTGGAGGAAGAGCATGACCTCCTTGATCGCCTTCTGCTCCTCCCAGGCGTCGGCGATCTTCTTGGTCCGCTTGGGCCCGAGCCCGGGGACCTCGATGAGGCGTTTGGGCTCCTCCTCGATGATCGTGAGGGTGTCGATGCCGAAGTGCTGCGTGATGCGGTCGGCGAAGACGGGGCCGATGCCCTTGACGAGGCCGGAGCCGAGATAACGCCGGATGCCCTGGACGGTGGCGGGGAGGACGGTCGTGTAGTTCTCGACGTGGAACTGCTTGCCGTACTGCGGGTGCGACCCCCAGCGTCCCTCCATCCGCAGGGACTCCCCCACCTGGGCGCCGAGCAGCGCGCCGACGACGGTGAGCAGATCACCGGCGCCCCTGCCGGTGTCGACCCGGGCGACGGTGTAGCCGTTCTCCTCGTTGGCGTAGGTGATGCGCTCCAGGACGCCTTCGAGGACGGCGAGCCGGCGTTCACCGGGGGCGGCGGCTGCGGACTGGTTGGGCATGGTCCGACGGTACCCGCGGGGACTGACAGGGCGGCCGGAGAGTCGCCCCCTCAGTACTCTGGGCTCATGGACTACGCCAAGATGCGCGCCATCGCCGCGGAGCTCGGGGCCTACTCGGAACAGCTCGAGGGGTCGTGGAGTGTCGAGATCGGGCCGTCCGGTCCGATACTGGCGATGATGTGCCCGTCGAAGCGCCACGAGGGGACCGTCCGCCGCATCTGCAAGCAGTTGGACGCACAACTGCTCCGCACCCACCCCGGTCACATCTGTGCGAACGGGCCCGAGATCGAGCACCCGGCCATCGGGCGCATGCGCCGGCCCGATGCCGTCGTGATCCCCGAGGCCACCCTCGACGAAGAGGGCCTGGCCGTCGACGCGACGCAGGTGCTGGCCGCTGTCGAGATCGTCTCACCGTCCAACCCGGGCAACGACTACGACGACAAGTTGGCCGACTATCCGGCCATGGGCATCCCGCACTACATGATCGTCGACCCGCGCACCGGCACGATCGAGGTGCACTCCGAGCCGTGCAAGGGCCGCTACAGCAGCAAGGAGCCGTACATCTTCGGCGACTCGGTGCCGTTCGGGCCGTGGACGGTGGAGACGTCGGAGTTCCGCAGGTACGGCAGGGACGGCTCTAGCAGCCCGGCTCGACGCCGCTGTTCGTGAACGAGTCGGCGTTGACCGAGTAGCCGGCCCCGGTGGTGAGGTCGGGGCGGTCCTCGTGGCCGTCCTCCGCGAGGCCCTCGGCGGTAAGGAAGACGACCCGCAGGGTCATGTCCTCCTTGACGAAGCACAGGTCGCCGGACGGGGCTTCGGGGTCCGGATCCCATCCGTCCCGTACCGCTGCCCTCCGGTAGTGGGCGGTGACCTCGGCCTCCGTGCCGGGGAAGGCGTAGGTCCGGCCGGCGTACACCGAGACGTCACCGCTGTCCGCCCAGCAGCCCGCGTCGACCTCCTCGAAGCCCCGGGCGACGGTGGCCCCGGCGGGCCGGGAGTCGAGGATGCCGAGCGCGGCCATCTCCCTCACCCGGCCGTCGGTCCCCTCGCAGTCCCTGGTGAGCTCCTGCAACGCGCAGCCGGTGAGCGTTCCGGCCGCGAGCACGGTCGACAGGAGCAGGAGCGCGGGGCGGGTGGTGCCTGTCCGTATGGGCAAAGCGGGCTCCAGGATGCGAGTGGGACGGAAGGGGGCCGCCGGGCAGGGCGGCTGTCCGTGAGACCGCGGAACGGTGTGGCCCGGTTCCACGGAATCGCTCCGAGCAGCGGTGCCAACGGAGTTGCCGTCGTGCCGGTTTCCGCCGGTCCGGGTTCCTTCAGCACTTCGAGGAGGTGGGCGAAGGCGGGAGCGGGGCGGTCCGGCGTTCGCCGTACGCGCGGTCCGGCCCGGTCACACGGGTATGAAACCCGGCCACCACGGCGGGACGTTCCCCGGGCACACGGGGTCCGGGTAGGAGTCCGGCACACCGATCCAGGTGACCAGGAACCACGTGCAGCACACGGTGAACAGGAACCCCGCCGCCAGGGCCGCGCGCCGGTGGCGTCCGCCGAGGACGCCGTACAGGACACCGAGCGGGATCGCCGTGGCGATCCAGATCAGCGGGGCGAGGACGAGCAGGGTCAGGGAGTTCGCCGCCGCGCCGACGCCGATGTCGCACGCCGCCCACACCCGCCCGATGACGACTGTGGAGACGAGCGAGGTGAGGCCTCCGAAGAGGACACCGAACGGGAAGGCCCCGGCCCGGTTCGTCGAAGGGCTTGCCCGCCCCGCTTCCACCATCGATCGGCCTCCGTGGTCGTAGGGGCGGAGACTACCAACGCCGGGGGTGCGTCCTGAGGGCTTCGAGGAAGGAGGCGAAGGCATCGGCGGGGAAGGTGAGGGGGGATCGGGCGGGGGCCTTGGAGTCGCGGACGGCGGCATGGGTGGAAGAGGTCGCGATCTCCACGCAGTTGTTGCCGTCGCCGCCTCCGGAGTAGGACGACTTGCGCCAGTTCTCCATGGGTTCCTCAAAGCCTCCCGGCCGTCTCCTTGATCGCTCGCACGAAAGCGCCGAAGGCTTCGGTGGGGAAGGCGAGTGTTCCGTTCGTGGGGGCCTTGGAGTCCCGTATGGCCACGAGGGCGCGGGTGTGCGCGATCTCAAGACACGAGTTGCCGTCACCAGGTCCTGAGTAGGAGGACTTTCGCCAAGTACGGGGGGTGCCCATGAGCTGCCTCACAACTCCTTCGTCAACCTGTGGATGAAGTCACGTGACCGCACCGGGTCGAGCGACACAGCCTCCACTTTACGGAAGAGAGTTCGAAACGAACCGAGTTGGGCCTCTGCGTCAATGAACGCGGTACCGACGGGTGTGTCACGTACCACGGTGTCGAGCTTTGGCACCATGCCTCCGACGTACGCCATGGCGCTCGCAGCGCCCGCGAACCCTTCGAGGTCGAGGGGGATCACGCGCACGGTGATGTGGTCCTCCTCGGACACCTCAAGAAGGCGAGAGAGCTGCGCTCGTGAGGCAGCGCGGTCTCCGACCATGATCCGAAGTGCTGATTCATGAATGACCGCCTCGTACGGAGTGGGCTCGGGGCCCTCAAGGATCACCTTGCGCTGCATGCGGTGTTGAACACGTAGCTCAAGCTCCTGGGTGGGCAACTCGGGGACCCGGTAGGCAAAGACGGAGCGGGCGTACTCCTCTGTCTGGAGCGGGCCGGGAACGTACAGGAACTGGACCTCCTGCAGAAACGTGGCGTGATGCTCCAATTCCGCGAGGTCGAGAAAGGGAGTGGGCAGCAGGGACCTGTACTGCTCCCACCACCCACGTGTCCGGTCGGTCGCCATCGCCACCAAGGCATCCACGAACTCGGGGTCCGTACAGGCGTAGTGGGAAGCGAGGCGGCGCAACCGCTCTTCACTCACTCCCGAAAGACCGGACTCGATATGACTGACCTGCACCGGACTCACCCCGAGCAGTGTCGCCGCCTGCCGTGCGCTCAGACCTGCCGCGTCACGCAGTCGCCTGAGCTCTACCGCCAGGCGCAACTGACGGGCCGTTGGTTCACGCCTGGTCGTCATCGACCACTCCTCATCGAACGGGCAGGAGGACATGACTCGTTCGACGTCAGATTACGGGACAGGCTTGCTTAACCGAAACATTAACCCCTACCGTCAGTGACGCGACGCACACCGTGCGAAACCGGCCCGCCGGAAGCGCACCGCCCCGTCCTGCCGTGACGGCCGCGGCAATGACACCGGGGCCGATTCCAACTCCCCGCACCCGAATTGGAGTCCCGCATGCCCGAAAACGAACCGTGGGAGTACTCCTTGTACATCCCCAACGACCTCCGCGCCGTCACCGTCAGCCGCCGCACCCTCCGCCTGATCCTGACCATGCACGGGCTGATCCGCCTCGTCGACGTCGCCGAACTCCTCGCCACCGAGCTGGTCTCCAACGCCGTGCGGCACACCAAGGGCCCCGCCGGCCTGCGCGTGCACTGGTCACCGCCGGGGACGTTGCGGATCGGGGCGTGGGACGCGGACCCTCAACCTCCCGAGCCGCCGAGGCAGTTCGAAGACGAGGTGGAGGACGGGCGGGGACTGGCGCTGGTGCGGGCCTGCGCCGACGTGTGGGGGTGGCAGCCGCTGGCCAGACAGGGCAGCCGGGGCAAGTACGTGTGGTGCGAGGTGTCGGCGGGCTGACGGGGAGCCGGGCCGCGCGCGAGCCCGTCACGTACGGGCTTCGCCGCCCCGCACGTACGCTCCCGCGCGTGCCGCCGCCGCGGCGGCCTCGGCGGCCCGGTCCGCGGCCGCTTCGTCGAGGGGGGCGCCGGTGGTCAGCAGGCGGTAGTAGAGCGGGGCGGAGACGGCGCGGATCACCTCGTGGACGTCGGTGCCCTCGGGGACCTCGCCCCGGTCGACGGCCTGTTGGACGCAGGGCGCCCACTCCCTGACGCGGATGTCGTAGAAGCGGTGCAGGGCCTCGGCCGTCTTCGCCTCGCAGGTGGCGGCGGCGATCACCGCCTTGAACAGTGCTCCTTGCCGCGGGTCGGCCAAGGTGCGCCGCACGAGCCGGGCGTTGGCCTTGAGGTCACCGAGCAGCGAGCCGGTCTCGGTGCGCGGCAGTGACTGCTCGGCCATGTCCAGCAGCAGATCGGCCACCAGGCCGGTCACCGTTCCCCAGCGGCGGTAGACGGTGGTCTTGCCCACCTCGGCGCGGCGCGCGACGTCGGCGAGGTCCAGGTGGGCGAAGCCGTGTTCCGCCAAGGCGTCCCCGGCCGCCCGCAGCACCGACGCCCGCACCCGCGCCGTGCGCCCACCAGGACGGACGGTCCCCGGATCCGTACCCTCAAACCCCATAACGGGACTCCAGTTCCATTAATCGCTCACACCTGTTACGTTGGGGTCCACACTAACGGAACTCCAGACCCGTTAGCCAGGTCGTGTGATGGGAGAGGAACAGCCATGGAGTACAGGCAGTTGGGCGCTTCCGGCCTCAAGGTCCCCGCACTGAGCTTCGGCGCCGGCACCTTCGGCGGCCAGGGGCCGCTGTTCGGCGCCTGGGGCACCACGGACGCGCGGGAAGCGCGACGTCTCGTGGACATCTGCCTCGACGCCGGGATCACGATGTTCGACACCGCCGACGTCTACTCCGGCGGGGCCTCCGAGGAGGTGCTCGGCGAAGCGATCAAGGGCCGCAGGGACCAGGTGATCGTGTCCACCAAGACCGGCCTGCCGATGGGCGACGGTCCCGGCGACGCGGGCACCTCCCGTTCGCGCCTGATCACCGCGTGCGAGGACGCCCTGCGCCGGCTCGGCACCGACCACATCGACCTGTTCCAGCTGCACGCCTTCGACGCCGGGACGCCGGTCGAGGAGGTCCTGTCCGCGCTCGACGACCTCGTACGGGCGGGGAAGGTCCGCTACCTCGGCATCTCCAACTTCTCCGGCTGGCAGGCGATGAAGTCCCTGGCGAGCGCGGAGAGGTACGGCCACCCGCGCTATGTGGCCCATCAGGTCTACTACTCGCTCGTCGGCCGCGACTACGAATGGGAGCTGATGCCCCTCGGGCTCGACCAGGGCCTCGGAGCCCTCGTCTGGAGCCCGCTCGGCTGGGGGCGGCTCACCGGCAACATCCGCCGTGGCCGGCCGCTCCCGGCCGGCAGCCGGCTGCACCGGACCGCGGACTACGGCCCGCCGGTCGAGGACGAGCACCTCTACCGCGTGGTCGACGCCCTCGACGAGATCGCGCGGGAGACCGGCAGGAGCATTCCGCAGATCGCCCTCAACTGGCTGCTGCGGCGGCCGACCGTCTCCTCCGTCATCATCGGCGCCCGCAACGAGGAGCAGCTCCGCCAGAACCTCGGCGCCGTCGGCTGGACGCTCACGCCCGACCAGACGGCGAGACTCGACGCGGCGAGCGCCAGGACCGCGCCCTACCCGTACTTCCCCTACCAGCGCCAGGAAGGCTTCGCCCGCCTCAACCCGCCCGTCGTCGCACCTCCGTCCGCCGCGTGAGGACCGGCGCGGTCGGTGGTGCTCCGCAGGGCCGGCGCACCTGATCGGCGAAGGAGCGCCGACCATGAAGTCCCCGGCCGGACCGGACGCCGTCCAGTGGCGGACACCGACCCACGTCCACGGCCCGGCCGTGGACGTGCCCGACCTGGTCAGGGCGCTCCACCAGGGCACGGTGTACTCGGCGTCGGCACCCGCCGTTCCCTTCCCCGCGCCGCCCGCTCGGCGCCACACCCTTCTCCGAGGACCACGAGGACGAGGAACTCCGGGCGGTCGCCCGAAGGTTGCTCACACCCTCCTGAAAACCGGGAGCACCTCGATCCGCGGTGTCCACGTTCCGCTCGTCCGAGTGCGCACGTCGCGTTCGCCCGCCGGATGCTCACCCTTTTCAACCGGGAGGCGGCCACCGCCACTCAGCCCGTGATGGAGAAGAAGATCGTGTCCTGGGTGTACCAGTCGATGTTCTTCGTGGCGTACTCCCATTCCGTGTGCTCGAACTCGAGCTTCTCGGCCAGCTCCCGGAGGTCGTACCGGAAGTCCTCGTCCACCCGGTCCAGCACCGCACGGTAGGCGTCGGCGGCCGGCTTGGCCCTGGCCAGCGGGAACATGCCGATGTGCGGCCCGTCCACGGGGAAGGGGACGGGGAAGGGGATCTCCTCGGGCGGCCCGGAGAACAGGTGGTCGTGCAGCAGGAGATCGGCGCTCACGCCCGCACGGCGCAGCTCTTCGTCGAGCAGGCCGAAGAAGGTGGAGGGCTTGGAGTAGACACCGAGGTCGGCGGGGTCGGAGGCGTTGCAGTCGATGATGTGCTGGAGCGCGCGGTAGTAGGCTCCCGCCGCATACTCGGCCCCGGAACGCGCGTGACCGGCCACGAGGTGCTCCAGCGCCTCGGGGACGGTCAGGCCCAGGTCGATGTCCTGACGCTCCAGTTCCCGCTGGCTCTCCCGCGCCTTCTCACGCATGATCCCGAGGCGCCGCGCCTGATCGGGTGTCAGGTCGTCCGCGGCTCCGATGAAGGCCAGGACGTCGGCTTTGTCGGCGGTGCTGTACGAGATGATCCGGCTCATGATCGTCATACTGTCAGCCGCCACTGACACCGAGGGTCGGCCCGCACGTTGACCGCCGGCAGGCCGACGGCAGGGAGGCGGCCGGCCGGAGCCCGGCAGGGAGACCGTTCGGCGGCGCGTCCGGGGTGAGCGACTCGGAGCGGCGGGTGCTCCGAACCGGCTCCGCGGGTCCCCGCCCACCGCCAGGGCGGCGCCACGTCCCGTGCGGCCCTCTCCCGCCTCGTGCTCCTCTCCGGCGGCCGGAACCCTCCAGTCCGGGCACCTCCTTCCGCACAGCCCCGGAAGAAGGCGGTACACAGAACCCGGTCGCCCGGGGTATACCGCCGCCCCCGCGGTCACGATTCGGTTTCGGCCACCCCGCACCCTCTTGCCAGCCGCTCGTGTAATCGATTCCAATCCTCCGTGTAATCGATTCCACGAGGAGGTGGAACGGCGATGGCGAGCATCAAGGACGTCGCCGCGCGGGCCGGGGTGTCCGTCGCCACGGTGTCGCGCGTCCTGAACGACCATCCGTCGGTCAGCGCGGACGCCCGCACCCGCGTGCTGGCCGCCGTCGAGGCGCTCGGCTACCGCCCGAACGCCGTCGCCCGGTCGCTGCGCACCGATCAGACCCGCACCCTCGGGCTGGTCATCAGCGACGTGATGAACCCGTACTTCACCGAGCTGGCCCGCTCCGTCGAGGAGGAGGCCCGCGCGCTCGGGTACAGCGTGATCATCGGCAACGCCGACGAGCGGCCCGATCTCCAGGACCACCATGTGACGACGCTGCTGGACCGCCGTATCGACGGGCTGCTCGTCTCCCCCACCGACGGCGGGTCGCCGGGCATGCTGGACGCCGCCCGCGCGGGCACGCCCATGGTGTTCGTCGACCGGTGGATCCCCGGCGTGGACGTGCCCGTCGTCAGGTCGGACGGGCGCGGCGCCGTACGGGACCTCGTCGCGCACCTGTACGGGCTCGGGCACCGGCGGCTCGCGATCATCGCCGGGCCCGCCGCCACCAC
Organism: Streptomyces sp. CB02400; assembly: GCF_001905725.1. Taxonomy (GTDB): domain Bacteria; phylum Actinomycetota; class Actinomycetes; order Streptomycetales; family Streptomycetaceae; genus Streptomyces; species Streptomyces atrovirens. Next base: position 329,121 of record NZ_LIWB01000002.1, on the reverse strand, counting down.
CACCGGCCGCGAGCGCGTGGACGCCTTCCGGGAGGCGCTCGGCGCGTACGGGCTTCCCCTCCCCGACGCCTACATCGGCCAGGGCGACTTCCAGGCCGACAGCGGGCGCCGGGTCACCGAGGGCTTCCTCGACCTGGCCGAGCCGCCCGAGGTCGTGTTCGCCGCCGACAACCTGATGGCGCTCGGCGCGCTGGACGCCGTACGCGCGCGGGGGCTGCGGGTGCCCGACGACATCGCGCTGGCCGCGTTCGACGACATCCGCTGGTTCGTGCACACCGATCCGCCGGTCACCGCCATCGCCCAGCCGACCGGCGCGCTGGGCCGGGCCGCCGTACGCGCGCTCGTCGACCGGATCGAGGGCAGACCCGGCGAGTCCGTCACCCTCCCCGCCCGGCTCGTCGTACGCCGCTCGTGCGGTGAGCCGGTACCCCCACAGTCCCCGTCCCCCGTACGAAGGAGTACGTCGTGAGCAACCCGGACGAGTTGCTGCGCATCGAGGGCATCCGCAAGACCTTCCCGGGCGTGGTCGCGCTCGACAGCGTCGACTTCGACCTGCGCCGGGGCGAGGTGCACGTGCTCCTCGGTGAGAACGGCGCCGGCAAGAGCACGCTGATCAAGATGCTCTCCGGCGCCTACACGCCCGACACCGGCCGGATCACGGTCGGCGGCGAGGAGGTGCGCATCCACGGTGCGCAGGACTCCGAGCGGCTCGGGATCGCCACCATCTACCAGGAGTTCAACCTCGTCCCCGATCTGACGGTCGCCGAGAACATCTTCCTCGGGCGGCAGCCGCGCCGGTTCGGGATGATCGACCGGAAGACGATGGACGCCGATGCCGAGGTGCTGCTGAGGCGCGTCGGGGTCGACGTCTCCCCCCGGGCGCGCGTGCGCGAACTCGGTATCGCGCGGCTCCAGATGGTCGAGATCGCCAAGGCGCTCAGCCTGGACGCGCGCGTGCTCATCATGGACGAGCCGACCGCCGTGCTGACCTCCGAGGAGGTCGAGAAGCTGTTCGCCATCGTGCGGCGGCTGCGCGAGGACGGCGTCGGGATCGTGTTCATCACCCATCACCTGGAGGAGATCGCCGCCCTGGGGGACCGGGTCACCGTGATCCGGGACGGGCGCAGCGTCGGGCAGGTGCCCGCCTCCACGCCCGAGGACGAGCTCGTACGGCTCATGGTCGGGCGGTCGATCGAGCAGCAGTACCCGCGTGAGCGTGCCGACGCCGGTGACGCGCTGCTCAAGGTGGAGGGGCTGACGCGGGACGGTGTCTTCCACGACGTGGGTTTCGAGGTGCGGGCCGGTGAGGTCGTCGGCATCGCGGGGCTCGTCGGCGCCGGGCGGACGGAGGTGGTCCGGGCGGTGTTCGGGGCCGATCCGTACGACGCCGGGGCCGTGCACGTCGCGGGGATCCCGCTGCGCCGCCACGACGTGAACGCCGCCATGGCGGCCGGCATCGGGCTCGTGCCCGAGGACCGCAAGGGGCAGGGGCTCGTCCTCGACGCCTCCGTCGAGGAGAACCTCGGCCTGGTCACCCTCCGGTCCGCCTCCCGCGCGGGGCTCGTCGACCTCAAGGGTCAGCACGAGGCCGCCGAGCGGATCGCCGGACAGCTCGGCGTGCGGATGGCCGGCCTCGGGCAGCATGTGCGCACGCTGTCCGGCGGCAACCAGCAGAAGGTCGTCATCGGCAAGTGGCTGCTGGCGGACACCAAGGTGCTCATCCTCGACGAGCCGACGCGCGGCATCGACGTCGGCGCGAAGGTCGAGATCTACCAGCTCATCAACGAACTGACGGCCGCCGGTGCCGCCGTGCTCATGATCTCCAGCGATCTGCCGGAGGTGCTCGGCATGAGCGACCGGGTGGTGGTCATGGCGCAGGGGCGCGTCGCGGGCGAACTCACCGCCGAGCAGGCCACCCAGGACGCCGTGATGGCCCTCGCCGTCAGTACTACTCCCCACAGCAACGGAACGGAGGCCTCCCGTGGCCACTGACACGCTCAAGGGCAAGCCGGGCGCGCAGGGCGGCGCCACGGCCGGCCTGCGCCGCCTGCTCCTCGACAACGGCGCGCTGACCGCGCTGATCGTCCTCGTCATCGCCATGTCGGCGCTGTCCGGGGACTTCCTGACCGCCGACAACCTCCTCAACGTCGGCGTGCAGGCCGCCGTGACCGCGATCCTCGCCTTCGGCGTCACCTTCGTGATCGTCTCGGCGGGCATCGACCTGTCGGTCGGTTCGGTCGCCGCGCTGTCCGCGACCGTGCTGGCGTGGAGCGCGACCGAGGCCGGGGTGCCGGTCGTGCTCGCGGTGCTTCTCGCCGTCGCGACGGGCATCGTCTGCGGTCTGGTGAACGGTTTCCTCGTCTCGTACGGGAAGCTGCCGTCGTTCATCGCGACGCTGGCCATGCTGTCGGTGGCGCGCGGTCTGTCGCTCGTCATCTCGCAGGGCTCGCCCATCGCCTTCCCGGACCCGGTCTCCCACCTGGGTGACACGCTCGGCGGCTGGCTGCCCGTGCCGGTGCTCGTGATGGTCGTCATGGGGCTGCTGACCGCCTTCGTGCTCGGACGGACGTACATCGGCCGTTCCATGTACGCCATCGGCGGCAACGAGGAGGCCGCGCGGCTGTCCGGTCTGCGGGTGAAGCGGCAGAAGCTCGCCATCTACGCGTTCTCCGGGCTGTTCGCCGCCGCCGCGGGCATCGTGCTCGCCTCCCGGCTGGCCTCCGCGCAGCCGCAGGCCGCGCAGGGCTACGAGCTGGACGCGATCGCCGCCGTCGTCATCGGCGGCGCCTCCCTCGCGGGCGGCACCGGCAAGGCGTCGGGCACGCTGATCGGCGCGCTGATCCTCGCCGTGCTGCGCAACGGGCTCAACCTGCTGTCCGTCTCCGCGTTCTGGCAGCAGGTCGTCATCGGTGTCGTCATCGCGCTGGCCGTCCTCTTCGACACGCTGCGCCGCAAGGCGGGCGCGACCACCCCGGCCGCCGGGGCGTCCGGGAACGGGAACAGGGGCAGGCAGGCACTGACGTACGTCATCGCAGCGGTCGTCGCGGTGGCCGTCGTCGGCGCGACCTCGCTGCTGCACAACGGGTCCTCGGCCGGCAGGACGCAGAAGATCGGCCTGTCGCTGTCGACGCTCAACAACCCGTTCTTCGTGCAGATCCGCAACGGCGCCGAGGAGGAGGCGAAGAAGCTGGGTGTGGACCTGACGGTCACGGACGCGCAGAACGACGCCTCCCAGCAGGCCAACCAGTTGCAGAACTTCACCAGCGGCTCCCTCTCTGCGGTCGTCGTCAACCCGGTGGACTCCGACGCGGCCGGTCCCGCCGTGCGCGGCGCCAACAAGGCCGGCATCCCGGTCGTCGCCGTGGACCGCGGGGTCAACGAGGCGGACACGGCCGCGCTGGTCGCCTCCGACAACGTCGAGGGCGGTCAGTTGGGAGCGAAGGCGCTCGCCGAGAAGCTCGGCGGCAAGGGCACCATCGTCATCCTCCAGGGGCAGGCCGGCACCTCCGCCAGCCGGGAGCGCGGGGCGGGCTTCGCGGCCGGGCTGAAGGAGTACCCGGGCATCGAGGTCGTCGCCAAGCAGCCCGCGGACTTCGACCGCACCAAGGGCCTGGACGTGATGACGAACCTGCTCCAGGCGCACCCCGACATCGACGGTGTCTTCGCCGAGAACGACGAGATGGCGCTCGGCGCGATCAAGGCGCTCGGCTCGAAGGCCGGGAAGTCGGTCCAGGTCGTCGGGTTCGACGGTACGCCGGACGGGCTGAAGGCGGTCGAGGCCGGCACGTTGTACGCGTCCGTCGCGCAGCAGCCGTCGGAACTGGGCAGGATCGCGGTACGGAACGCGCTGCGGGCCGCCGAGGACGAGAAGGTGGAGAACATGGTGAAGGTGCCGGTGAAGGTGGTCACCCAGGAGAACGTGGCCGGCTTCGAGGGCTGACCGGCTGACACCGAGATCGGGGAGCGATTCATGTACGACTACGACCTCCTGGTCGTGGGATCGGCCAACGCCGACCTGGTGATCGGGGTCGAGCGCCGGCCCGGCGCCGGGGAGACGGTGCTCGGTTCCGACCTGGCCGTCCACCCGGGCGGCAAGGGCGCGAACCAGGCGGTCGCGGCCGCCCGGCTCGGTGCCCGTACGGCCCTGCTGGCGCGGGTCGGCGACGACGGGCACGGGCGGCTGCTGCTGGACTCGCAGCGGGCGGCCCGGGTGGACACGGTGGGCGTGCTGGTCGGCGGGGCGCCCACCGGGGTCGCGCTGATCACGGTGGACCCGTCGGGGGACAACAGCATCGTCGTCTCGCCGGGCGCCAACGGCCGGCTGACGCCGGCGGACGTGCGGGCGGCCGGGAGCCTGTTCCACGCCTCCCGGGTGGTCTCCGCGCAGTTGGAGATCCCGCTGGAGACGGTGGTGGAGGTGGTGCGGAGCCTGGTGCCGGGCAGCCGGTTCGTGCTGAACCCGTCCCCGCCGCGCCCGCTTCCGGCGGAGGTGCTGGCGGCCTGCGACCCGCTGATCGTCAACGAGCACGAGGCGAGGGTGATCCTGGGCGACGACGCCGGGACGGGTGACGAGCCCGAGGAGTGGGCGCGGCTGCTGCTGGCGAAGGGCCCGCGTTCGGTGGTGGTGACGCTGGGCGGCGAGGGCGCGCTGGTGGCCTCCGCCGACGGTGTCGCCCGCGTCCCGTCCGTCAAGGTGCGCGCCGTGGACACCACCGGTGCGGGTGACGCGTTCACCGCCGCGCTGGCCTGGCGTCTCGGCGCGGGCGAGCCGCTCGCCGAGGCGGCGGCGTACGCGGCCCGGGTGGGCGCGGCGACGGTCACCAAGGAGGGCGCGCAGGTGTCCTTCCCCACGGCGGAGGAGGTCGACGGGCTGCGCCGCGCCGATCCGGGGGGCGGCCCCCGGACCCCCGGCCGGGGGCCGGACGGCGCGTCCGGCGTCGACCCGGAAGGCGGCACCCGGTGAAGAAGCACGGGATCCTGAACCGGCATCTCTCCGGCGCCCTGGCCGAGCTCGGGCACGGCGACGGGGTGCTGGTGTGCGACGCCGGGATGCCGATACCCGGCGGGCCGCGCGTGGTGGACCTCGCCTTCCGCGCGGGGGTGCCCTCGTTCGCGGAGGTGCTGGAGGGGCTCCTCGACGAGCTGGTCGTCGAGGGCGCCACGGCCGCGTCCGAGGTGCGGGACGCCAATCCGGCGGCGGCCGAGCTGCTGGCGGGTCACTTCCCCGGCCTCGGCCTGGTCCCGCACGAGCGGCTCAAGGAGCTGAGCGCCGGCGCGCGGCTCGTCGTGCGCACCGGCGAGGCACGGCCGTACGCGAATGTGCTGCTGCGCTGCGGGGTGTTCTTCTGAACCAGGCCGTACGCACTTGAGGCGTACGCGCTTCGAGGGGGCCCGGTCCGTCGACCGGGCCCCCTCGGTCCCTCCCCCGTCAGAACCCCTCAAGTCCCCCCCGGGTCCCCTCCCAGGAGTCCTGACTCCAAGTACGACCCGCGAGGTGCGGGGAGGGTTGCACGGTCTCTCCGGAATTTTTTCCGGCCCCGGCCCCGGTTCCTTAGGATGTCCTCCTGGGCAGGATGCGGACGTCCGGTACGCGTTGGGGGCGTGTGGCGATGCTGGTGCAGGAGTTCCGGACCGGAGTGGTGCCGCCCGCCGAGCGGTGGGACTTGTGGCAGGACGTCGCCACGCGGACGCACGTGCCCAACCTGCTGCGCAGTGAGCGCAGCGACGACTTCGAGGCCACGATGCGGGTCCTGCCGCTGGGGGACCTGCAGATCGCCGAGCTGGACCTGCCGCACCTGGACACCGTGCGCACACCGCGCACCATCCGGCGTTTCGACCCCGAGGTCCTCCAGATCAACTGCCAGCTCGCCGGTGACGGCGGGATGGCGCAGGACGGCACCGAGGCGGTGTTCGGGACGGGGCAGCTCATCATGGCCGACACCAGCCTCCCGTACGACGTCCGCATCAACAGGACGTCGCAGCGGTCCACGACGGTGGTCGTCAGCCTGCCCCGGGCCCGGCTCCCGCTGCCGCCGCGCGCGGTGCGCCGCCTGCTGGCGGTGCCGGTCCCGGTGGACCGGGGCATGGGCGGCGCGCTGCACCGCTGGCTGGCCGATGTCGCCCGGCGGGCCGACGAGTTCACCGAGGCCGACGCGCCCGCGCTGGCCTCGGTGACCACGGATCTGCTCGCCTCCCTGCTCGGCCGCTGCGTGGACTCCGAGGACGCGCTGCCGCCGGAGTCCCGCCGGCGTGCCCTGCACACCCGGATCCGGGACTTCATCGACCAGAACCTGGGCGATCCGTCGCTGTCCCCGGCGACCGTGGCGGCGGCCCACGGCATCTCGGTACGGCATCTGCACCAGCTGTTCGCGGCGGAGGGCGAGGCCCCGGCGGCCTGGATCCGCCACCGCCGGCTGGAGCGGTGCCGCCGCGACCTGGCCGACCCCCGGCTGCGGGGCCGCTCCGTCCACGCGATCGCCGCGCGGTGGGGCTTCACCGACGCGGCCACCTTCAGCCGCGTCTTCCGCCGCGCGTACGGCATGACGCCGACGGACCACCGCCATCACCACGCGGGCCGCAACTGGTAGGGGCGGCCCGGCGTGTCCTGCCGGAATCGACAAGATCCCTGCACGGACGGTCAAGGATTCAACCGCCCGGTGGGCGCATGCTGGTGCCCGTGCACAGTGGGGGCTGTGCACCAGCGGGGAGCAGGGGGGAAGCAACGTGCGGTGCCGGCGAACGTCGGCGTCCGATCCGGCACCGCACGGCTTGCGCTCCGCGCGAGCCGGAAGGAACCGTTCTCTCGCTCTCGCACGAGCCCGGTCCCGGCTCCGGCCCGCGTGCTCCACGAACCGTGCCGCCGTCCCGGCGAGTACCCCGCACCGACGCGCGCGGGCATCGGCATTGTCCCCACCATGTCCGGATCGCGTCACACCGTGATCAACGGCGTTGCGTCCGCAACGGGTTGTGCGACAACATGTTCGAACAGCTTTGTGATGCGTACGTGACGCACGGGGGTGACACACGTGAAGTTCGACATGGGGTCGACGACCCTGTCGGAACTGGGAAAGAACACGTCCGGTTCGAGCACCGACCTGGGCACGCTGATCCGCATGCTCATCCAGGCGGCCGAGCCGCTGGAGGGCAAGTTCAACGGTTCCGGAAAGGTCGCCTTCGACTCGTTCAAGACGCGCGCGGACGAGATCACCGCCGCGCTGAACGAGTCGCTCGGCGCGATCCTCGAAGGCCAGGGCGGCATGGACACCGCGTTCACCACCGGTGAGACCGAACAGCAGGACAACGCCCAGAAGAACATGGGCGCGGCCAACTTCGACGCGGCCCGCTTCGGCGCGCGCTAGACCGCCGGCCGGGGCAGAGGCCGACAACCACAGGGGGTTTTGACGATGGGCCAGAATCTGGACCGCCGCTCCTACGACACCGGCGCGTCGAGCGAGGTGCAGGGTGGTCTGCAGGGGATCGTCGGACAGTTGGAGCGCGTGCTGGCCGACCGCGACAGGGCCGTGAAGGCCGCCATGGCCGACTTCCAGGCCGACGGGGTCTCCGAGGAGTACCACGGCAAGGAAATGCGCTGGAACCGCGCGGCCGACGAGGTGCGCAACATCATCCGACTGGTGCGCACGACTCTCGAGGAGAACGACGGGACGGCCCAGTCGACGATGGCGAAGGCGCGGGCGGCGGTCGACAACATCGGCTGACGCGGGCGCGTCGGCGGGCGACGGCACACGGGAGTACGGGGAATCCACATGACGGGGTGGGACATATCGCCGTCGGGCGTGCAGCACGTCCTCACGGAGACGGCGAAGGCGGCCGAGGGCCTCTCGAACACCGGGAAGGCCCTGCAGGAGACCATGCCGAGCGCGGCGAAGTCCGCCGGCACGATCCAGCAGGGCGGCGTGGAGAAGAGCGGGGTCCAGGGCCCGGTCGCGGCGGCGCTGGGCGAGTTCTTCACCGCCTACCAGGAGAAGCTGATGTACGTCGCGGTGCGCACGTCGAACTCCCTCAACGGGGCGGCCGGCGCGACCAACGCGTACGTCAAGGGTGACCTGGAGATGGCCGCGCAGGCCCAGGCGAACGCGCTGAAGGAACCGAAGATCGACCTGCCGGGCGCGGGTGGGCAGCAGGGGGGCCAGTGAGCGCGGACCTCATCGATCCGCAGAACATCCCGCAGTTCACCGGAGACCTGGAGCAACTGGGCACGGACCACATGCTGCTGACGGCGGAGGCCATCGCCTTCCGCCAGTCCGGGTCGGACGTGCACACCCGCTTCCAGGGGCTGTCGGCGTGCTACACGGCGCCGGAGGCGGAGCAGTTGTTCGCCACGACGGCGCCGGTGGCGGCCAAGGCCGACGAGTTCGCCGACGACTTGGAGAAGGTGGCGGCGGCCCTCAGCTCGTACGAGACGGAGATCCAGCCGCTCGTGGCCAAACTGAAGAGCCTCAAGCAGCGTGCGGAAACCTTCCGTCAGCAGATCGCGGGGGACGACGACTGGCGCGAGGACGACGACAACGTCCAGCTCAACAACGACCTGGTGTACGACGTCAACGCCACCGCGGAGGCCTTCTGGCTGGCGGAGATCTCCTGCCACAACAAGATCACCGCGCTGGTGGGCGGCTCGACGCTGATCATCGAGGACGGCGCCCAGCAACGGCTGGTGAAGCTCGGCACCAGCACCTACGGCTTCACCGCCGACCTCCTGGACCAGTCCGAGGAACTGCCCTGGGGCAAGACCGTGGAGAAGGAGCGGCACGGGCTCGACTGGCTGGGACACCAGCTGATGGAGTTCGGCAAGGGCTTCGTCGTCGACGGCGTGTGGGGCACGATCCGGGGCCTCGGCACCCTCGTCGGCTTCGACGGCTGGGACGCCGCGGGCGAGGCGTGGAAGGGGCTCGGCAAGCTCGCGACCGGCGTGCTCATCACCGCGGTGCCCGTCGTCGGCGTCGCCTACTGGGCGATGCCCGAGGACAAGCTGCCCTCCTACCTGCGTGACTCCCGCAACGCGGTCAAGGAGACGGGCAAGGCGCTGGTCGCCTGGGACCAGTGGGACGAGAACCCCGCACGGGCGGGCGGCGCGGTCACCTTCAACGTCCTGACGACGGTCTTCACCGGAGGAGCCGGAGCGGCGGCGAAGGGCGGCGCGGTGGCCCGTACGGTCGGCGCGCTCGGCAAGACGGCCCGGCTCGTCGATCCCATGACGTACCTCGGCAAGGCCGCCACGTTCGGCACGGTCAAGGTCACCGACCTGTTCGCCGGCCTGCGGGGCGTGCACGCGGGCGCGTACGCCGACATCCTCTCCGGAACGGGACGGGTCCAGCCCGACGGCAGCGTGGTCCGGGTCGCCGACGACATGCCGGTCATCCGCGACAACGTCGTGGAGTGGCCGGACGGAACCCGGCTGAACCTGGACGACGGCTCGGTCGTACGCGCGGACGGCACGGCGGCGCCGGCGAAGGTGGAACTGTCGGCGGCGGACCGGGAACTGCTGGAGCGGAGCCTGCCGCACGAGGAGGGTGTGCTCGTCGGGGCGGGCGAGCGGGCAGGCGTGCACGCGGCCGGGGAGACGGCGGCCCACGTCGGCGGTGACGCGACGGGCCGGGCCGGCGGGAACACGGCACCGACCGCTCACGCCGGCGAGCACGCCGGGGCGCGCGGCACGGACACGGTGCCCGCACGCGACACCGGGGGCCATGCGGCGGGCGGTGACGGGCACGCGGGCGGCGGGGCCGACAGCGGCTCGGTTCCCGCCCAGCACGGCGGGACCGGTGGCGGTCGCGGTGGCGGAGACGGCTCGGGCGGATCGCCGTCCGGCAGCCGCGATCCGCTGGATGCCGAACGCGAGGTCATGCGCCGGCAGGTCGAGCGGGCCAACAACGACCCCCAGTGGTTCAAGGAGCACTACCGCGAGAACGGATACCGGCGCTCCACGTCCGCCGAGGGCGGGTACGGCCAGGCCGTGCCCCAGCTCACGCGCAACCCGTTCGCGCCGCCCAAGTGGATCGCGGCGAGTGACATGCCTCCGGCGATCAAGGAGGACTACATACGCCCGGATCCCATCCCGGGCAAGGTGTCGGATCTCCCCGACGAGGTTCTGAAGGACCTGAACGAACAGGCCGCCAAGCGGGACGCGGCCGTCAAGGCCGACAGGGCGGCGGAGGACGCCCTCGCAGCCGCGGAGAAGGCCTACGCGGCCAACCCCACGGACGAATTGGCCGCCGCGAGGGATCTCGCCGACAAGACGCACTCACCGCTCCACGGCGACGCCAACCGGCAGGGCGAACTGCTCGGCGAGTACGCGGCCGAGCGCCACGCGATCCCGGAGCACTACGCGGGTGCGGTGCGCCTGGACGACGGGGCGTTCGGGAACAACCGGTTCGACCAGGTGTACCGGACGCCGGACGGCCGGTATGTCGTCGTCGAGGCGAAGGGGTCCACGAGAGCATCCCTCGGAGTGCGCAAGGGGCACAGTGGGCGGTTGGTGACACAGGGGACGCGGGAATACTTCAAGACCATCCTGAAAGAAATGGAAAAAAGAGCCAAGAGGTACGAAAGCAAGGGAATCAAAACCGGAGACGCGGATCTACTCGACGCGGCAAAGGCAGAACGCAAACTGGCCGATGATCTGAGCAAGGCGCTCGCACAGAGGCAAGTAGACTACGTTCTCGTAAAAGCCAAGCCTGACGGAGCTCAGTACGCCGGCTATGAAATGCTGCGTTTCAATATAGAGAAATGAGGAGACCGCACGTGCCGACGAGGATTCCACGGCCCGCGCTGGAGGGCCCCCACCAAATTCCGGACGCATTCCGAGAGGAACTGAACGCCCGCACTCTCTCGAAGATCGAAGACCTCGAGAAGTACCCGGACAGCTTTGATATGGCTTTCAGCAGCGCCCTGAGCACGGCCAAACTGCAGACCCTCGACGACCCCACCGCCGACAAGCTGGAGACGTGGGAAGCCTGGGTCATGGCCATGCAGGTCGGGTCCGCCCTGTTCGCCTCGGCCACCGCCCCGGAGGGGTCCACCGTCGAGTGCATGATCGGCCACGAGGTACGGACGATCCCCGCCGTGGGGATCACGCATTTCGTGGATGCGGGTACCTGGCTGGAAGCCTTCTGGCTGGCCGTCGTCTGCCGGGACCAGGCGCGGATGACGCGGTTGTGCGAGGTGCCGGTCGAGACGCTGCGGGCCTCCGGCGCCGTCTTCGAGGAGTACATCTACCACTGGGTGGACACCCTCCAGACCTACTGGCTGGAGCGGCCGGGGCTCGGCGAGAAGCTGGTCGCCGCGTTCGACGGGACCGACCCGGACCGGCTGCGGTTCATGGACCGCGAGATGATGCTCAAGGTCCTGTATCCGCCGATCAATCTGTTCTACCGCTTCGTCGGCCGGGACGCCGACCAGTTCAACGAGGCCCTGGTGCAGGGGCTGGAGCTTCACAAGGAGTACTGGACGGCGAGCGAGGAGCGTGAGGAATCCGGTGAGGGCGACATCCCTCTCGCGATCCTCGCCCTCGCCTGCCTCGCCCACGACGCCGGACTGCCCGTCGAGGTCGAGTCGGAGTACCTGCCCGAGAACCTGCTCAAGCGCAGCTGGCTGGGCGAGTTCCCCACGTGAGGTAGGTGACCGGTATGACCGCTCAGGACTACGACAGCCAGCTCCTCGAGTCCGTCTCCGTGCGGCGACGGCGGTTGCGGGACGCCCTGGTGTTCGGGGCGCAGCGGCAACGGCGGGCCGTGGACGAGCGGATGGGGAAGGCGGTCGCCGGGGTGGTGATCGCGGCCGTGCTGTGCGCGGGATGCGTGGGGTGGTCGTTCGTGTCCCACCGGTTGATCGGGCAGAGCCCGTACTCCCCTGGCGTTTCCACGCCTTCCGACAGTCCTGCGAGCCGGTGATAGGTTCGCGATCGTGATGTCTACGGGGGCCTTGAGCAGGGAAACGGCCGGTGGGCCGACGGTGTTGAGCCGGGTCACGCTCGTCGGTGAGCGGCGCCGCGTCGACCTGGTGCTTCCGGCGCGGGAGCCGGTCGGGCTGCTGCTGCCCGAGATCATGCGGTTGCTGGACGACCGTGTGGAGGGGCGGCCCGCATCGCGTCACCTCGTCACGGTGGACGGCTCCGCGCTCGATCACGACAGCACACTGGAGACGGCGGGCGTCCGCGACGGCGCCGTGCTGCGTCTCGTCCGCGCGGAGGACGCCCCGCCCGCCCCCGTCGTGCACGACGTCACCGACGAGGTGGCGGAGGATCTCGGTCATCGGGCATGGGTGTGGGGGCCGGCCGCGCGCCGGGTCACGGCGGGTGCCGCGAGCGTGGGCTGGATGGTCGTCGCCGCTCTGTTCGCGCGTGCGCAGTACGACCGGACGGTCGTCGCCGGTGCCCTGCTCGCCGTGGCCGGCCTGGCCGCGGTCACGGGTGCGGTCCTGGGGCGGCTGCGCCGGCACGGGCCGGCCGCGACCCTGCTGTGCGGCGCGGGCGCGCTCGGTGTGCCGGGTGTGTGGAGCCTGGTCGACGTCGTCGGCGGATCCTCGGCGGGCGCCCTGCGGCTCGCCGGGGTGGCCGCCGTGAGTGTGCTGGTCCTCGCCCTGCTCGGGCTGTTCACGCCGCTGGGGCGGGGCGGGGTCGTGGGCGCCGGTGCCGTGGCCGTGGCCGCCGTCGGCTGGGAGGCCGTCGTGGCCGTGCAGTCCGGTGCCGGGACGGCGGAGCAGCAGGCCCGTGTCGGGGCCGTGCTCGGCGTCGTCTGCGTGGTGGTGCTCGGGATGCTGCCGCGGCTCGCACTGATGGCGTCCGGGCTCTCGGGGCTCGACGACCGCCGAGCTAGGGGGATCTCCGTCAGCCGCCACCAGGTGTCCGCCGCCCTGGCCGCCGCCCACCGCGGGTTGGTGCTCGCCACGGTCACCGTGGCCGGATCGGCCGCCGTGGCCGCCGTACTGGCGCTGCGGGACCCCTCCGTGTGGACGGTGCCGCTGGCCGCGGTCGTCGCGGTGGTGCTGGCTCTGCGGGCCCGGGCGTTTCCGCTGGTCGCCGAGGTGGCCGTGCTGTTGGCCGCCGCGGCGGGCGTCGTCGTGCGGTTGCTGACGGTGTGGGCGGAGCGGTCCTCGGCCGCGGCAGCGCCGGCCGTCCTCGTCGTGCTGGCGGTCCTGCCGCTCCTCGTGCTCGCCGTACAGCCGGCCGAGCACGTGCGGGTCCGGCTGCGGCGGGCCGGTGACCTGCTCGAATCGGTGGGGGTCATCGCGCTGCTCCCGCTGCTCGTCGGCGTGTTCGGTGTGTACGGGCGACTGCTCGGCACCTTCGCTTAGGAGGCGCGGCGGTATGGCGCGGGAGCAGGGGGATCAGTGGCGGGAGCAGCCGTCGGCACACGGTGGTGGCGGCGACTGGCAGCGGGACGTGCTGCGGGAGCTGGGCGGCGGCTCCGGGAGCGGCCACCCGGGTACGGATGTCCGGCCCGGCGAGCCCGCGCTGCGGCTCGTGCACCCCGCACCCCCGCAGCCCGCGGCCACGGCGCCGGAAGCGGGGTCGGACACGGGCGGTGACGCGTCCGGCCCGCCCGACGCTCCGGGCGGCCCCGCGTCCCCGGCCCCCATGTCCGGCGCGGGGTCCGCCGACGAGCCGACCCCGGAGCGGCCCTCCCCGCACGCCGCCCCTGCCCCCGCCCACGACCCCCGCCTCCCCGCAGCCCCCGCCCCCGAGTCCTCCCCCACCCTCGACCCCCGTCTCCTCCTCGCCCTGAAACGCCCCCCGCACGGCGACTCCGTGACCCGGCGCACGGGGCGGACCCTGCGCAAACTCACCTCGTCCGTGGCCCAGGACGTCGCCGAACGGACCAGGATCGCCCGCGAGTTGCAGCAGCCCGTCACCACGGGCCGGGTGGTGGCCGTCACCTCCATCCGTGGCGGTGTCGGCAAGTCCACCGTCTCCGCGTTGCTCGGGCGCACCCTCAACCACTACCGGCACGACCCGGTGCTCACACTGGAGGCGGACGCCGCGCTGGGCACCCTGCCGGTGCGCATGGGCGCGGAGGCGGTGCGCTGGACGCTCGCCGATCTCGCACCGATCCTCCACCCGTCCATGCAACTGACGGACGTGACCGGCTACCTGGTGCCGGTGTCGGACGGCGGCTGGCTGCTGCCCGCGAGCCGGGGCCAGGTCGGTCCGCCGCTCGACATGGTGTCGTACCGCAAGGTGACGCTGGCGCTGCGCCGCTACTTCGCCGTGAGCGTGGTCGACTGCGAGACGCTCCCCGGCGAGGTGGCCCGTACGGCCATGGACACCGCGCACGCCCGGGTGGTGGTCGCGCCGGCCACCGCGGAGGGCGTCGGCGCCACCCGCCAGGTACTGGACTGGCTGGCCCGGTTGCCGCACTCCGCCCTGGCCACGACGGTCGTGGCGCTGGTGTCGAACACCCCCGACACGCTCCTCGACGACAAGACGGCCGTCGGGCACCTCAAGGAGGCCGGTGTCACCGTCGTCACCGTGCCGTACGACCGTCATCTGGCCGGTGGCGGCCCCATCCGCACCGACCTCCTGGCACACACCACGCGGCAGGCCGCCCTGCGGCTGGCCGCCGAGGTGATGGAGCGCGCGGTGAGGGTGCGCTGAGTGTCCGGCCGGTGCGCCCCGGCCCGCGCCCGCCCCTCCTCCGCCACGACCCGCTCAGCCCCTTTTCCGTCACGACCCGCTCCGGAGAAGTCCGCCCGTGACCCTGCAGATCGTCCACCGGCCCGCCCGCAGCACCCGCCCCCCGGAACCCGCCCGGCCCCGTACGGTCGAGGCGCCGCCCAACCTGCCCGAGGGGAAGATCGGCAACGCGGCCACCGCGCTGCTGCCGATGGCCGGCGTCATGGGCTCCGTGATCATGATGACCGTGGTCCGCAACAGCCGGTTCGCTGTGGTGGGCGCGGTCGTGCTGGTCTTCGCGCTGCTGGGTGCGGTGGCGCTGTTCCTGTCGCAGCGGGGCAAGGCGCAGCGCACCCGGCGCACGCAGCGTGAGCGCTACCTGGAGTACCTGGAGGAGCTGCGGGAGGAGCTCGGCGCCGCGGAGCGCCGGCTGCGGGACGCGGAGCGGGAGCTGAATCCGCCGCCGGACGCGCTGTACGACCTGGTGCGGGACCCCGCCCGGTTGTGGGAACGGCGCCGCCGGGACGCCGACTTCCTACGGGTGCGGGTCGGTCTCGGTGACGTACCCGTCCAGGAGCCGGCGATCCAGCAGAGCGGCGCCGGCGGGGTGCTGACGCCGCCGGACCCGTTCATGCTCAACGAGGCGCGCGCCCTGCAACGCCGGTTCGCGACGGCCACCGACGTGCCCTTGACGGTGCCGTTGGACCGCGCCGGGAACGTCAGCGTCGTCGGCGACCGGGAGGACGTCCTGCGGGTCGCCCGGGCGCTGCTGGTGCAGACCGCGGTGACGCACGCTCCGGACGACGTCGCGCTCGCCCTGGCCGTGCCCGGCGAGCGGCTGGCCGAGTGGGAATGGGCGAAGTGGCTGCCCCACGTGCTGGATCCGCAGGCACACGACGGTCCGGTGGCCGCCCGTCGTATCGCGCCCGAGGTGCGGCAGCTGGCCGAACGGCTGCGGCACGAGCTGGGCCGGCGGTCCGCGTACGCGGCGGAGGTACGGCGTGGCCTGGCCGACCGGAACGCGTTGCGGCTGGCGGGCCGGCTGCTGGTGGTCGTCGACGCCCACGGTGAGCCGGCCGCCGAACTCCCCCGCCCGGACTCGGCGGTCGGGCTGCCGGACATGGGGGTCACCGTGGTGCACCTCCTCCAGGAGCAGGTCCACGAGCCGGACGAGGTGAGCGTGCGCATCACCGTCCACGGCGAGCGGGTGGTCGTCGAGGACCTGCGCGGTTCCGCCGCCGGGGACGCCTCCGCGCCGGGCACCGCCGAAGGCACCGTCGACCCGGTCACCGCGGCCGGGGCGGAGGGCGTCGCCCGGCTGCTGGCCCCGCTACGGCTGTCCCCGGAGTCCGTCGCCGAGGGAAGCCCCGTCACCGGGCCGGTCGACTTCCCCGCGCTCCTCGGCATCGCCGACCCCGCCGACCTCGACCTGCCCGCCCTGTGGAAGCCCCGCAGCGAACGGGACTTCCTCCGCGTGCCCATCGGGCTGACGGACCGGCACGAGCCGGTCCTGCTGGATCTGAAGGAGTCGTCCCAGCTCGGTATGGGTCCGCACGGACTGTGCGTGGGCGCGACCGGTTCCGGCAAGAGCGAGCTCCTGCGCACCCTCGTCCTCGCCCTGGCCGCCACCCACTCCCCCGAGGACCTGTCGCTCGTCCTGGTCGACTACAAGGGCGGCGCCACGTTCGCCCCCTTCGCCGAACTCCCGCACACCGCCGGCATGATCACCAACCTGGAGAACCGGGCCGGGCTCGTCGAACGCGTCCACACCAGCCTCGCCGGCGAGGTCAAGCGCCGCCAGCAGGTCCTGAAGGACGCCGGGAACGTCGCCGACATCGGTCACTACGCCGTACTGCGCGCGACGGAGAGGCCGGACCTCGAACCGCTCCCGCACCTGTTCGTCGTCATCGACGAGTTCGGCGAACTCCTCACCGCGAAGCCGGACTTCATCGACCTGTTCCTGTCCATCGGACGCATCGGCCGCTCCATCGGCGTCCATCTGCTGCTGTCCAGCCAGCGCATCGAGGGCGGCAGGCTCAAGGGCCTGGACACCTACCTGTCGTACCGGCTGGGCCTGCGCACCTTCTCCGCCGACGAGTCCCGCACGGTCCTCGACACCACCGACGCCTTCCATCTGCCGCCCCTGCCCGGATTCGGCTATCTGAAGGTCGACACCTCCACCTACGAACGGTTCAAGGCCGGGTACGTCTCCGGCGTCCACCGCGGCCCCGCGGTGCTCGAGCAGCGGGACGAGGAGCCGCTCGCCCTGCCCTACCCGGCGTACAACACCGCGGAGCGGACCGAGGAGCCGGAGGAGGAACCCGCCGCCGCCCGTCGGGAGACCGGCCCGGCCGTCCTGTCCCTGATGGTCGGCCGGCTCGCCGGCGCCGCGCCCGCCGTGCGCCGCATCTGGCTGCCCCCGCTGCCGGACGCCGTCACCCTGGACGCGGTCGCCGGACCGGCCCGGGTCTCCGAGCACGGGCTGCGCCTGGCGCGTGCCACGGGCGGTATGCGGGTGCCGCTCGGCGTGCTCGACGACCCGGCCCGGCAGTGGCAGGGCCAGTGGGTGCTGGACCTGACCACGGCCGGCGGTCACGTGGCCGTGATCGGCGGCCCCCAGTCCGGCAAGACCACGCTGCTGCGGACCCTCGTGCTGTCCCTGGCGGTCACCCACACGCCCCGCGACGTCGCCGTGTACGGCCTGGACCTGGTCGGCGGCGGCCTGTCGGCGCTGGCCGCCCTGCCGCACGTCGGCGGGGTCGCCGGACGGGCCGACCGGGAACGCGCGGCCCGTACGGTCGCCGAGGTGCGCGCCATGCTCGACGAGCGCGAGGCGGTCTTCCGCGAGCACGGCATCGACTCCGTCGACCAGCTCCGCCGGCTCCGCGCCCAGGGCCGGCTGCCGCAGCTCGGCTCCACCGACGTCGTCCTCGTGGTCGACGGCTTCGGCGCGCTGCGCGACGACTTCGCCGACCTCGACGAGCCGGTCGCCGACCTGCTGAAGCGGGGCGGCGGCTACGGCATCCACGTGGTGGCGGGCATGCTGCGCTGGAACGACGTCCGCATCGCCACCCAGTCGCTCTTCGGCACCCGCGTCGAGCTGCGCCTGAACGACCCCGCCGACTCCTCCGTCGACCGCAAGCTCTCCGAGACCCTCTCGCCGGACGTTCCCGGCCGGGTGCTGACCGACGGCAGACTGTTCGCGCAGGCCGCCCTGCCCCGTATCGACGGCTCGCCCACGACCGGTGACCTGGGCCCGGCCCTGGACGAGGCGGCCCGGACGGTGCGCGCCACCTGGCACGGCGAGCCCGCCGCCCCGGTGCGGGTGCTGCCGGCCCGGCTGCCGGCGGCCCGGCTGCCCTCGCCGGCCGCCGAACCGCGGCGGATACCGGTCGGCCTCGACCAGGACGCCCTCGCCCCCGTGCTGCTCGACCTCTTCGGCGGCGACCAGCACCTGCTGGTCCTCGGCGACAACGAGTGCGGCAAGACGAACCTGCTGAAGCTGATCGTCGCCGGGCTCGTCGAACGGTACTCCGACGACGAGCTGGTCTTCGGTGTCTTCGACCCCCGTCGCGGCCTGCGCGGCGTCGTCCCGGAACCGTACCGGGGCGGCTACGCCCACAACGCCACGCTCGCCTCCGCCCTCTCCACGGGCATCGCCGCCGAACTCCGGAAGCGGATGCCGGAGACCGCCGACCCGGACGCTCCCGAGACCGGCGAACCCGCCTTCCGGGGCCCGCGGATCGTCATCCTCGTCGACGACTACGACATCCTCACCACCGCCGGACAACAGCCCCTCGCGCCCTTCCTGCCGTACGTGTCCTCCGCGCAGGACATCGGCCTGCACTTCGTGCTGGCGCGCCGCACCGCGGGAGCCTCCCGCGCTCTGTACGAACCGCTCCTGACCACACTGCGCGAGACGGGCGCCACCGCCCTGGTGATGACCGGCGACCGCACCGAGGGACAGCTCTTCCCCGGCCTGTACGCCTCCCGGCAGCCACCCGGCCGCGGCACCCTGGTCCGCCGCGGCCGGAACCACCGGCTCGTCCAGACCGCGCTGGCCGGAGCCGGAGAGGAGAAGTCGTGACCAAGGACGTCATCGCCCTCACCCCGAGGATGCCGGACACCTGGGCCCTGCTGACCGGCCTGTACGCGGGCGGCCCCGGGGCGGGCGTGACCGCCGGCTCCGGAGGCGCCGTGCTGCGGCTGTGCGCCCCGGACGGCAGGCCCCTCGTGTCCGTGGAGGCCCCGCTGCTGGTCCAGGTCCCCGGGGAGGCCGAACGGCTGCTCGGCCGGGACGTGCCCGTGCCGTTCTGGTGGACCGAGGTCCGGGCCTCCGGCGCCGTGCCCGAGGCCGAGCGGCTGGCGGGATCCGTGTGCGGGCGGCTCGCCCTGCTGCTGGGCGGCAGCACCTGGCCCGGGCCGGCGGGCACCGAGGTCGTGGACGTGCGCGCGGCCGTCGCGCCGGACGACGGACAACCGGTCGTGGACGTCCTCACCGACAGCACGTCCGTCGTCCTGGCCGACCGGCCGGTCCTGGCCCTGACCACCTGGCTCTCCGAGGTGCTGCGCGGCACCTCCGGATCGGACCGTGCCCTGCAGATCGTCACCCCGCCGCACGTCCGGCTCAGTGCCCCGGCCCGTGCCACCCTCCTCCAAGTGCCCAACCGCTGGGTCGTCCAGGACCCGGATCAGGGCTATTACGACGGGCTGTCCGGGGCGGTGCTGCGCTGGCGGGACGGGACGTTCGCGCCCGTGCCCGGGGCGGACGGCACGGCCCCGGTCGCCGAGGCGTTCGGCCGGACGTCCCCGTCGGGTGACCGGCAGCTCGTCGTGGCGTTCCGTACGACGCTCCCCGCGCACGAGGACGTCGTCCTGGGCGAAGGGCTCGAGACCGCCTGGCGCGCGCTCACCGGCTCGGCGCCGGCCGGCTGGGGCACCGCGGAACCCGTCAACCTGCCCTGGTCGCCGCGTCGGCTGACCGGTCTGGCCCGTGACCGGGCCCCCGAGCCGACCCATCTGATCGTGACGGGGCATCCCGACCGGCCCGCGCTGGCGTGGATCCGGGTCACGCGGACGACCGCCGGGGTCGAGCAGGACGTGACGCTCGTCCTCGGATACGGGGAGGGTGAGGAACCGCCCCTGGAGGCGATCGCCCCGCTCGCCGAGGTGCTCGTCGCGGAGCACGGTCTGACGACGATGCTGACCTCGGTGCGGCGGGCCTCCCGTGACCTCACCACGGGACCCGTGCTCCAGGCCCCTCCCGTCCCGGTCGCCTTCACCCTGGGCGCGCGGGACGTACGGGGCATCGGCCTCACCCATGCCCGTCGCCCGCCCGTCGAGGTACGGCCCGTCGTCCTGGGGCCCGCGTCCGGACCGGCCCTGCACTACCCGCTGGGGGACGGGTCGGACGCCGGTGCCCTCGTCGAGCTGCACCGCCTGGCGGCGCATCTACGGGCCGGTGTGCCGGGTGCGGGGGCGGAGGCCTGACGGTGTGCTCCACGCGGGACGGGACGACAGGGCACGGGAAGACCTCTCCCCAGAGCTTCTCCCGCGCCCCGCGCCTCCGCGCGCGGCGACCCGGGCCGTGCACAGGACCCGGGACGCCACGCGGGCAGAACCCGGGCCCCGCACAAGACCCGGATCGCCGCGTGCGGCTCCTAGCCCGCGTGCTCCACGAAGCGGGCCGCCGTCTCGGCGAGGACCTCGCGGCCGTCGCGGGCCCAGATCGTGTCGTTGAACAGTTCGACCTCGATGGGGCCGGTGTAACCGGCCGCCTCCACGTGGCCCTTCCACTCCCGCATGTCGACCGCGCCGTCGCCGATCTGGCCGCGGCCGTTGAGGACGCCCTCGGGCAGCGGGGTGGTCCAGTCGGCGAGCTGGAAGGTGTGGATGCGGCCCTGGGCGCCCGCGCGGGCGATCTGGGCGGGGGCCTGGTCGTCCCACCAGATGTGGTACGTGTCGACCGTGACGCCGACCTGGTGGGCGGGGAAGCGTTCCGCGATGTCCAGGGCCTGGGTGAGCGTCGAGACCACGCACCGGTCGGAGGCGAACATGGGGTGCAGCGGCTCGATGGCCAGTCTCACCCCGTGCTCCTCGGCGTAGGGGCCGAGTTCGGCGAGCGCGTCGGCGATGCGCTCGCGGGCGCCGCGCAGGTCCTTGGAGCCGGCCGGCAGGCCGCCCGAGACCAGGACCAGGGTGTCGGTGCCGAGCGTGGCCGCCTCGTCGACGGCGCGGCGGTTGTCGGCCAGGGCCGCCGCCCGTTCGCCGGGATCGATCGCGGTGAGGAAGCCGCCCCGGCACAGGGTCGTCACCGCCAGACCCGCGTCGCGGACCAGTTTCGCGGCCGCCTCCACGCCGTACGCCTGGACGGGCTCGCGCCACAGGCCGACGCCCGGTACGCCCAGGTCACGGCAGGCGTCGACGAGTTCCGGCAGCGAGAGCTGCTTGACCGTCATCTGGTTGATGCTGAAGCGGGTGAGGTCGGCGGTCATGGGGTCACTCCGTACAGGTGCAGCAGGGTCCTCATGCGTTCCTCGGCGAGCTTGGGGTCGGGGAACAGGCCGAGGCCGTCGGCGAGTTCGTAGGCGCGGGCGAAGTGCGGCAGGGAGCGGGCCGACTGGAGGCCGCCGACCATCGTGAAGTGGGACTGGTGACCGGCCAGCCAGGCGAGGAAGACCACGCCCGTCTTGTAGAAGCGGGTGGGGGCCTGGAAGAGGTGGCGGGAGAGTTCGACGGTCGGGTCGAGGAGGGCGCGGAAGCCCTCCGTGTTCCCGGTGTCGAGGACGCGGACCGCTTCCGCCGCGAGCGGGCCGAGCGGGTCGAAGATGCCGAGCAGGGCGTGGCTGAAGCCCTGCTCGTCGCCGGCGATCAGCTCGGGGTAGTTGAAGTCGTCGCCGGTGTAGCACCGTACGCCCTGCGGCAGGCGGCGGCGCAGGTCGATCTCGCGCTGGGCGTCGAGGAGCGAGACCTTGATGCCGTCGACCTTGTCGGGGTGGGCGGCGATGACCTCCAGGAAGGTGTCGGTGGCCGCGTCGAGGTCTTCCGATCCCCAGTAGCCCTCGAGGGCCGGGTCGAACATCGGGCCCAGCCAGTGCAGGATCACGGGCTCGGCGGCCTGGCGGAGGAGGTGGCCGTAGACCTCCAGGTAGTCGTCCGGGCCCTGCGCCGTCGCGGCCAGCGCGCGGGACGCCATCAGGATGGCCTGCGCGCCGGACTCCTCGACGACCGCGAGCTGTTCCTCGTAGGCCGCCCGGACCTCGGCGAGGGTGGCGGCGGCGGTGAGCTGGTCGGTGCCCACGCCGCAGGCGATACGGCCGCCGACGGCCTTCGCCTCGGCGGCGGAGCGGCGGATCAGCTCGGCCGCGCCCGCCCAGTCCAGGCCCATGCCGCGCTGGGCGGTGTCCATCGCCTCGGCGACACCGAGCCCGTGCGACCACAGGTGGCGGCGGAAGGCGAGGGTGGCGTCCCAGTCGACGGCGGCCGGTGAGTCGGGTGACACGTCCGCGTACGGGTCGGCGACGACGTGCGCGGCCGAGAAGACCGTACGGGAGGTGAAGGAGGCTCCGGGCGTGGTGGCGAGGGGCTCGGTGCGGGGCTCGTAGGCGCGCAGGGTGCCGTTCGCGTCGGGCAGGTGGAGGGTCACAGCGCGATCTCCGGCACGTCGAGGCGGCGGCCCTCGGCCGAGGACTTCAGGCCCAGCTCGGCGAGCTGGACACCGCGGGCGCCGGCCAGCAGGTCCCAGTGGTAGGGGGCGCCGGCGTAGACGTGGCGCAGGAACAGCTCCCACTGGGCCTTGAAGCCGTTGTCGAACTCGCCGTTGTCCGGGACCTCCTGCCACTGGTCGCGGAAGACCTCGGTGGCGGGGATGTCCGGGTTCCAGACCGGCTTGGGGGTGGCGCTGCGGTGCTGGACACGGCAGTTGCGCAGGCCGGCGACGGCCGAGCCCTCGGTGCCGTCGACCTGGAACTCGACCAGTTCGTCGCGGTTGACGCGGACCGCCCAGGAGGAGTTGATCTGGGCGACGGCGCCGCCGTCCAGTTCGAAGACACCGTAGGCGGCGTCGTCGGCGGTGGCGTCGTAGGGCTTGCCGTTCTCGTCCCAGCGCTGCGGGATGTGGGTGGCGGTGAGGGCCTGTACGGACCTCACGCGGCCGAACAGCTCGTGCAGCACGTACTCCCAGTGCGGGAACATGTCGACGACGATGCCGCCGCCGTCCTCGCTGCGGTAGTTCCAGGACGGGCGCTGGGCCTCCTGCCAGTCGCCCTCGAAGACCCAGTAGCCGAACTCGCCGCGCACGGAGAGGATGCGGCCGAAGAAGCCGCCGTCGATGAGGCGCTTCAGCTTGAGCAGGCCGGGGAGGAAGAGCTTGTCCTGGACGACGCCGTGCTTGATGCCGGCCGCGTTCGCCAGGCGGGCGAGTTCCAGGGCGCCGTCGAGGCCGGTGGCGGTCGGCTTCTCGGTGTAGATGTGCTTGCCGGCCGCGATCGCCTTCTTGATCGCCTCCTCGCGGGCCGAGGTCACCTGGGCGTCGAAGTAGATGTCGACGCTGTCGTCGGCGAGGACCGCGTCCACGTCCGTCGAGATGTGCTCGAGTCCGTGCCGTTCGGCCAGCGCCTTCAGCGCGTGCTCCCGCCGGCCGACCAGGATCGGCTCCGGCCACAGCACGGTGCCGTCACCGAGGTCGAGGCCGCCCTGCTCGCGCAGGGCCAGGATGGAGCGGACGAGGTGCTGGCGGTAGCCCATGCGCCCGGTCACACCGTTCATGGCGATACGCACCGTCTTGCGTGTCACGTCATTCCCTTCGTACGCGGTTCGCGCGCCGCGTACGCCCCACTGGTGAGCGTGACAGCAAGCGCTTTCTATGTAGAGAGAAGCTAGCCTCTGAACGGTGGTGTGGACAAGACCACGGCGGAGCCGAGTTGTTCGAGGGGGCGAACAACCGCGCGGATGGCCGTAGGGTCTGCTCGGAACCACGGGTGTGGGCGTGGATGTGTACGACGGCGTACGGCGAACGCGCGAGGCGGAGGACGAGACATGACGGTGACCCTGGCGGACGTGGCGGCACGGGCGCAGGTCTCCCCCGCGACGGTGTCGCGCGTGCTCAACGGGAACTATCCCGTGGCCGCGTCCACCCGTGAACGGGTGCTGAAGGCCGTGGACGAGCTGGACTACGTCCTCAACGGCCCCGCGAGCGCCCTGGCCGCCGCCACCTCCGACCTGGTGGGCATCCTGGTGAACGACATCGCCGACCCGTTCTTCGGGATCATGGCGAGCGCGATCCAGGCGGAGATCGGCGGTCCGGGCGGGCGCGCGGGCGGGGAGAGACTCGCGGTCGTCTGCAACACGGGCGGCTCGCCCGAACGCGAACTGACCTATCTCACGCTGCTCCAGCGGCAGCGGGCGGCGGCGGTGGTGCTGACCGGTGGCGCGATCGAGGACGCGCCGCACAAGGCGGCCATGGACGCGAAGCTGCGGAAACTGGCGGACGCCGGGACCCGGGTGGTGCTGTGCGGCCGACCGCCGGCGGCGGAGACCGGGGCGATCGCGCTGACCTTCGACAACCGGGGCGGCGGACGGGAACTCACCGAGCACCTGATCGGGCTGGGGCACCGGCGGCTGGGGTACATCGCGGGGCCCCTGGAACGGACCACGACACGGCACCGGCTCGAGGGGCACCGGGACGCGCTGGCCGCGCACGGCATCGAGGAGGACGCCCGGTGGACCGTGCACGGCCGGTACGACCGGCGGTCGGGGTACGAGGCGACGCTCGAACTCCTGCGGCGTGATCCGTCGTTGACGGCCGTGGTCGCGGCGAACGACTCCGTCGCGCTGGGGGCGTGCGCGGCGCTGCGGGACTCGGGGCTGCGGATTCCGGACGATGTGTCGGTGGCCGGGTTCGACGATCTGCCGTTCAGCATCGACGCGGTGCCGGCGCTGACGACGGTGCGGTTGCCGTTGGCGGAGGCGGGGGCCCGTGCGGGGCGGATCGCCATGGGGCGGGAGGAGGCGCCGCATGGGGGGATCGCGTCGGTGCGGGGGGAGTTGATGGTGCGGGGGTCCACGGCGGGGCCGCGGGACTGATCGGACCTTGGTCCGGGGTTCTGCACCGCCGGTGCGGGCTGTGGGGGGGTATTCGCGCAGTTCCCCGCGCCCCTAGAGAGGTGCGTCGTCGAGTGCGGGTCCGTGGGGGTGCTTGCCGGGGTCTCTGTGGCGTCGGTGCGGGCAACTCCCAGGGGCGCGGGGAACTGCGCGAACGCCCTCACGACCCGCGACGCCGACACCAGCGTGAGGGAGAGGGGTCGGCCCGGGCGGTCGCGGGTAGGGTCCGGTTCCATGAAGCTGGCGTTCTCCACCCTCGGCGTCCCCGGGCTGCCCCTCACCGACGTGCTGGGCCTCGCGACCGCGCACGGCTACCACGGCGTGGAGCTGCGCGCCCACCCCGAGGAACCCGTCCATCCGGGGCTCGGCCCCGCCGAACGTACCGATGTGGCCGCCCGGTTCAAGGCGGCCGGCATCGAGATCCTGGGTCTCGCCGGGTACGCCCGGGTCGCCGCGCCCGGCGAGGACGAACCCGTCCTCGCCGAGATCCGCGCCCTCCTCGACCTCGCCCGGGACCTCGGCGCCCCCTTCGTCCGGGTCTTCCCCGGCGGCGGCACCGAGCAGAGCCCCGAGGAGGCGGACGCGACGGCCGCCCGCCGGCTGGGCACGGCCGCCGAGTACGCCGCCGACCTGGGCGTACGGATCCTGCTGGAGACCCACGACTCGCACCGTACCGGCGCCGACGCGATCAGGGTCCTCGGTCTGGTCGGCCACCGTCAGGTGGGTGCGCTGTGGGACGTGATGCACACCTGGCTCGGCGGCGAACAGCCCGCCGAGAGCTACGCGGCCCTCTCCCCGCACCTCGGCTACGTCCAGGTCAAGGACATCGCCTCCGCCGACGACACGACCCCGCTCCCGCTCGGCGCCGGTGTCCTCCCGCTGACCGACTGCGTGGAGATCCTCTCCCGGCACGGCTGGGACGGCTGGCTCTGCTGGGAGTACGAGAAGCGCTGGTACGCCGACGCCGCCCCGCTGCCCGGCCTGCTCACCCCCGGCCGGGAGCACCTGGCCCGGCTGCTCAGCGAGTCGGCCTGACCGGACGGAAAAACCACTGGCCGGGGCGGGTGGCGGCCGGATAGCGTCCCCGCCGTGCCCCAGCCCGTGCCCCGCCCCGCCGCCCTGCCCTCGTGAGCCTGTCCCGCACGCTGATCGACGTGCGTCCCCTGCGCACCTCACCGGTCTTCAGACGCCTGCTGATCGGGCGGACGGTGTCCCTCCTCGGCGGCTTCATGACCATGGTCACCGTCATGTACCAGGTCTGGGAGATGACGCACAGCGCGGCCTGGAGCGGCGCGGTGGGTCTCGCGCAGGCGCTGCCGCTGGTCTGCTTCGGACTGTTCGCCGGGGCCTGGGCCGACCGGGGCGACCGGCGCCGGATCTTCCTGGCCGCGACGGTCGGCCAGGCGGTCTGCTCGCTGCTCCTTGCGGTCCAGGGATTCACCGGGAACGTGCCGGTGGGCGGTGTGCTCGCCCTGGTCGCCGCCCAGTCCGCCTGCGCGGCGGTCGGCGGTCCGGCGGCCGGTGTGTTCGTGCCCCGGCTGCTGCCCAAGGAGCAGGTGGCCTCCGGACTCGCGCTCTACCAGGTCACCGGTCAGGCGATGATGTTCCTCGGGCCCGCGCTCGGGGGCCTGCTGCTCGGCTGGTTCGGCATCGGCGTCTGCTACCTGCTCGACGCGCTGAGCTTCCTGCTGTCCTTCTACGGCGCGTTCGGTCTGCCCGCGCTGCCGCCCGAGGGCGAGCCGTCCCGCGCCGGGCTGCACGGGGTGCTGGACGGGCTGCGCTTCCTGGCCGGTCACCGGGTGGTGCGCGGCGCGCTCGTCACCGACCTCGCCGCCACCGTCCTGTCGATGCCGGTCAGCCTGTTCCCGCTGATCAACGACGAACGGTTCGGCGGTGATCCGCGCACGCTGGGCCTGTTCCTGTCGGCGGTCGCGATCGGTGGCGTGCTGGCGTCGGCGCTGTCCGGGGCGGTGACCCACCTGGGCCGTCCCGGCCTCGTGATGCTGTTCGGTGCCGGTGTGTGGGGTGCCGCGCTGGCCTCGTTCGGGGTCATGAGCAGCCCCTGGGTCGGTCTGGGGCTGCTGGTCGTGGCCGGTGGGGCCGACGCGCTGTCGGTGCTCTCCCGCACCACGATCGTGCAGACCCGGACGCCTGACGCTTTGTTGGGGCGGGTCACGGCCGCCGAGCAGATCGTCGGGCAGGCGGGGCCGCACCTCGGCAATATGCGGGCGGGGTTGGTGGCCGGGGCGACGTCCGGGGCGGCGGCGCTGGTGGTGGGTGGGGTGTTGTGTGTGGTGGCGGTGGTGTATGTCGGTACGAGTACGCCGGAGTTGCGGGAGGGTTCTCCCTCGCGGGAGGTGCCCTGACCCTCCGGGGGGTGGGCTGGAGAGCTCGGGGTGGTGGCGTCGTGGGGCGGGTGCGGGTGCGTCGTGGTTGGCCGCGCAGTTCCCCGCGCCCCTTTTCGCGCAGTTCCCCGCGCCCCTTTTCGCGCAGTTCCCCGCGCCCCTATACGCGCCCGCGCGGCGGAGCCGCACATGTCACAGCCCCGCGCCCCTGAACGGCGGCCCGGGTCGCCGCCCTCTGTTCCAGTCCGTGGCGGACCTCCGGCCAGTCCTCCCTCGTGATCGAGTAGATCGCCGAGTCGCGCAGGCGGCCCTCCTCGCCCGGGGCCCAGGAGCGGGACCAGTTGCGCAGGACGCCCTCGAAGTGGGCGCCGGTGCGTTCGATCGCCGTGCGGGAGCGGGTGTTGCGGGCGTCCGTCTTCAGGTCGACGCGGGACACTCCCCACTCCTCGAAGGCGTGGCCGAAGAGCAGGAGTTTGGACTCGGCGTTGAGGCCCGTGCCCTGGGCGGAGCCGGCGAGCCAGGTGAAGCCGACCTCGATCGCGTCGAGCCGGTCCTCGTCCAGCCAGGAACGGGGCTCCCAGTACGCGGTGGCGCCCACCGCGCGTCCGGTGGCGAGGGAGATCTGCGCGTAGGGGGCCAGCCGTCCGGTCGCCGCGCGGGCGAGCTGCGCGTCGATGTAGGCGCCGACCTCGCCGGCCCTGGGCACCCAGGTGTAGGTGTAGGTGTCCCGGTTCTCCTCCGCGGCCAGCGCGAGGTCGGCCGTGTGCCGGTGTTCCAGTGGTTCCAGGCGCACCGACGTGCCCTCGAGGACCGGCCCTTCCAGAACAAAACCCATGTGCGCTCTCCCGGTCTCCCGATCTTCCTCATCCGCCGACCGGCGAGTCTTCCGTACGGTTCTCCGCCCGTCGAACGGGTTTCACCACCGGCACCGCCGCCGGCCGCCGCCACGTCACCGACGCCAGCGCCACCCCGCCCACCAGCAGCGCCGCCGCGCACCACCGCAGCGGGGTCACGGACTCGCCCAGGAACAGCGCGGCCGACGACATGCCGAAGACCGGGACGAGCAGGGAGAAGGGCGCGACCGTGGAGGCGGGGTGGCGGCGCAGCAGCCACCCCCAGGCGCCGAAGCCGAACACCGTGGCGACCCAGGCGACGAAGAGCACCGTGCCCGCGCCCTGCCAGTCCAGGCCGCGCAGGGCGTCGAGGTCCCGCGACGGGCCCTCCAGCAGCAGGGAGAGGGCGAGCAGCGGCAGCACCGGCACCGTACTCACCCAGATCATGAAGTTCAGGGCGTCCGGGGGCGCCGCCTTGCGGGTGAGGATGTTGGAGACGCCCCAGCAGGCCGCCGCCGCGACCACCAGGGCGAAGCCGAGCAGCGGCCCGGAGGTGCCCTCGTCGACCGCCGCCACGCCGATCCCGGCCAGCGCCACCGCCATGCCCACCAGCCGGACGCGCGAAGGGCGTTCGCCGAGGAGCGCGAAGGCGAACAGGGCCGTGAACACCGCCTGGATCTGGAGCACCAGCGAGGACAGTCCGCCCGGCATCCCCGCGTCCATGCCGACGAACAGCAGCCCGAACTTGGCCACCCCCAGCGCGAGCCCCACCCCCACGATCCACTTCCACGCCACCTTGGGCCGCCCCACGAAGAACACCGCGGGCAGCGCCGCCACGAGGAAGCGCAGGGCGGAGAAGAGCAGCGGCGGGAAGTGGTCGAGCCCGACCTCGATGACGGTGAAGTTCACCCCCCACACGGCGGCGACGAGGACGGCGAGGAACAGGTGGGAAGGTCGCATACGTCGAGGATCACCGCCCACCACACTTCAGCACCAGCGATGATTCCTGCATGGTTGGATGAAGCATCGCTAACCGATCGGGGAGCCGTCATGCTCGACCTCCAGCGGCTGCGCGCCCTGCACGCCGTCTCCGTCCACGGCACCGTCGGTGCCGCCGCCGTGGCGCTCGGCTACACCTCGTCCGCCGTCTCCCAGCAGATCGCCAAGCTGGAGCGGGAGACGCGGACGGTGCTGCTGGAGCGGGAGGGCCGGGGCGTGCGGCTGACCGACGAGGCGCATCAGCTCGTGCGCACCGCGCGGGAGCTGCTCGCCATCGTGGAGCGGGCGGAGACCGAGCTGGAGGAGCGGCGCGGGGTACCGGCCGGGCGGCTGACCGTCGCCGCGTTCGCGTCGGCGGCCCGCGGGCTGATGCCGCCCGTCCTGGCCGACCTGGCCCGCCGGCATCCCGCGCTCGACACGCGGCTCACCGAGATCGATCCCCATCTCTCCGTGGACCTGGTCGCCAAGGGCGCGGTCGACCTCGTCGTCGCGCACGACTGGGACATCGCGCCGCTGCCCGCCCCGGCCGGCGTGGAGCAGGCGGTCATCGGGAACGACCTGTGCGATCTGCTGGTGCCCGAGGACCACCCCTTCGCGGGGCGTACGGCGGTACGGCGGGAGGAGCTGGGCGGTGAGCGGTGGATCTGCCAGCCGCCGGGGCGGGTCTGTCACGAGTGGCTGGTGCGCACCCTGCGCGCGGCCGGGCACGAGCCGGAGATCGTCCACCAGGCCGACGAGAACCCGACCCTGGTCGCCCTGGTCGCGGCCGGGCTCGGCATCGCGCTGATCCCCCGGCTGGGGCGCGGTCCGCTGCCCGCCGGTGTGGTGGAGGTACCGCTGGACCCCATGCCCGTACGGCGGCTGTACGCGCTGTGGCGCACCGGGGCGGCCCGCCGTCCGGCGATCGCGGAGACCGTCCGCACGCTGTGCGGGCACTGGCCCGAGGTGTCGGCGCACTCGCCCCGCTGACCCCGTACGAACCCCCGGTCCCGATTTCGGGAAATCCGGTCCGGCCGCGGAACCCGTCCCCACCTCCGTCCGTCCCATGTGCAGGCTGCCGGATATGAGTCTCCGTGGTGCGGTGTCGGCCCTCGCTGCTGGCTGCGATCGCTGACCAACCCTCTCCGCCGTGCCGTGGCCGGCAGCACGCCGTCATCGGCGCGCCCCCCTCCCATCGCGCCGATGACGGCCCCCAGGCCTCCAGGCCCCCAGGCCCTGCGTGTCCCCCAGGCCCTCCGGACCCCCGAGCCCTGCGGGTCCCGCCCGGTTGCTGCGCACTCCCTTGACTGGCAGAAACTTCCCGGATATTGGTGACCTCCTGGCAGTTTCCTTCAAGGATGTCCTTCAGTGGATCCCCGGTCCCCGCGGATCACCTTCCAAAGGAGCGCACGTGCCCGACAGCAGCACCGGAAGCACGGGAAGCACCGCACGTCCGTCCAGACGTACCGTCCTCGCCGCGACGGCGGGCGTCACCACCGCCCTCGCGGCCGGCGGCACCGTCCACGCGGCCGGCGGCCGGTCCGCGCACGACGACAGAAAGCTGCGCGCCCTCATCTCCCGCATGACGCTGGAGGAGAAGGTCGGCCAGCTCTTCGTGATGCGGGTCTACGGCCACTCCGCCACCGACCCGGACCAGGCCGACGTCGACGCCAACCTGGAGGAGATCGGCGTCCGCACGGCCGCCGAACTGCTCGCCAAGTACCGGGTCGGCGGCATCATCTACTTCGCCTGGGCGCACAACACCCGCGACCCGCACCAGATCGCGGGCCTGTCCAACGGCATCCAGAAGGCGTCCCTCGGCCTGCCGCGCGGGCTGCCCGTGCTGATCTCCACCGACCAGGAGCACGGCATCGTGGCCCGCGTGGGCGAACCCGCCACCCTGTTCCCGGGCGCGATGGCCGTCGGCGCCGGCGGTTCCCGCTCCGACGCCCGGACCCTCGGCCGGATCGCGGGCCGTGAACTGCGCGCCCTGGGCATCCGCCAGAACTACTCCCCGGTGGCCGACGTCAACGTCGACCCGGCCAACCCCGTCATCGGCGTCCGTTCCTTCGGCTCCGACCCGGAGGCGGTCGCGGGCCTCGTCGCGGCGGAGGTCAGGGGCTACGAGTCGTCCCGCGTCGCCTCGACGGCCAAGCACTTCCCCGGACACGGTGACACGATCACCGACAGCCACGCCGAGCTGCCCTACATCCACCACACCCGCGAGCAGTGGGAGGAGCTGGACGCGCCGCCGTTCCGGGCCGCCGTCGCTGCGGGCATCGACTCCATCATGACCGCGCACATCGTCGTCCCGGCCCTCGACGCCTCCGAGGACCCGGCCACCCTCTCCCGCCCCATCCTCACCGGCATCCTGCGCGAGGAGCTCGGCTACGACGGGGTCGTGGTCACCGACTCCCTCGGCATGGAGGGCGTACGCACGAAGTACGGCGACGACCGGGTGCCGGTGCTGGCGCTGAAGGCGGGCGTGGACCAGTTGCTCAACCCGCCCTCCCTGGACGTCGCCTGGAACGCGGTCCTGAACGCCGTACGCGACGGCGAGCTGACCGAGGACCGGCTCGACGAGTCGATCCTGCGGGTGCTGCGGCTGAAGGCGCGACTGGGTCTGTTCGAGGACCCGTACGTCTCGCACTCCGGAGTCGACCGCACCGTCGGCACCCGTGCGCACCTGGCCGCCGCCGACCGGATCGCCGAGCGCACCACCACCCTGCTGGTCAACGAGGGTGATCTGCTGCCGCTGTCCCGGCGCAGGCAGCAGAAGCTGCTGGTGGTCGGCGCCGATCCGGCCTCCCCGTCCGGTACGACGGGACCGCCGACCGGTGTCCTCGCGGGCGCCCTGACCGAGCTGGGCTTCACCGCCACCGCCCTGTCCACCGGCACCGCACCGTCCGCCGCCACCATCGCCAAGGCGGTCGCGGCGGCCCAGGACGCGGACGCGGTCGTCGTGGGGACGTACAACGTCACGGCGGCCGGCAGCCAGAAGACGCTGGTCGAGCAACTGCTGGCGACCGGGAGGCCGGTGGTCGCGGTCGCGGTCCGCAACCCCTACGACGTGGCCCATCTGCCCGGCGTGGCGGCGTATCTGGCGACGTACTCCTGGACCGACGTCGAACTCCGGGCGGCGGCACGGGTGATCGCGGGCAAGGTGGACCCGCGCGGCACGCTGCCGGTGCCGGTGCAGCGGGCGGACGACCCGGAGACGGTGCTGTACCCGGTCGGACACGGGCTGACGTACTAGCAGGTCGCACACACGCGCCACTCCTACCTTGTTGGACGTAGCGCCCGTACGTCACACACCCGACGCACCGTATCCAAGGTGCGCAAAGCACCCCACATGTCTGGCGTGTCCCGGCTCGTCCGGTCACGCTGGACGGGGGTGTCCGGGGGATGACGATGCACGTGCGAAGTGGGTGGGGGACGCGCGCCGCGTTCGCGGCGGCGGTCGCGGTGCTGCTCACCGGCTGCCAGAGCGCGCCGGGCGGCGCCGAGAAGGACGGCAGGCCGGTCGAGCGGCGTACGGCGTCGCCGACGCCGGCCCGGCAGTCCGGGTACGGGGCGGTGTTCCTCGCGATCGACGAGTGCAGCTCCTTCGGCCGGACCAGTTTCACCGAGGTGTCCTGCGGGAGCGAACGGGCGGCGGCCCGGGTCGTCGCCCGCCACGACGGGGCCGTGCGCGGCGGGCCGCGCTGCCCGGCCACCACCGACTTCGTGCTGCACATCAGCGAGCAGCGCCCCTCCTCCGACGAGGACGGCGACGGGGCGGTGCCGCGCGGCTACGCCTGTATGCGCCACCTCCAGCCGCCGCACCCCGGCGATCCGGGCGGCGGGGGCGGGCCGCGCACCATCGTCGGCGACTGCGTCTACGACCTGGGCGACGGCAAGGTCCGCGAGACCGCGTGCGACGGCAGCGAGAAACGGGAACCGGAGTTCAAGGTGGTGAAGGCCGTGGACGACCGGTCCAAGTGCCCGGCGTCCACGGCCCTCTACGTCCGGCTCGGCGGCACGTCACCGGTGGGCTGCGCCCGCCCGGTGTAGTCCCGCGTCACCCCTTACGGGCGCAGCGTCCGCTCCTGCTCGACGTTCCGCTTGTCCAGCTTGGCGTCGAACTTCGCCAGCGGCTTCGCCGCCGCCGGGTTCTCCCGCACCGTGCTCGGCGTGACGTCCGCCCAGTCCAGGATGCGGGCCGTGGCCAGCGCCTTCTCCTCGGCGACCAGACCGGCCACGTTCGCACCGTGGTTCATGCCGGGCGCGGTGAGGACGTACGAGTCACGCGCGCCGTGCCCGAGACGGAACCGCTCGGCGCCCCACGGGTCGTTCTCGCCGTACACGAACAGCATGTGGTTCGCGTTGTGGCGGACCCAGGAGTCGACGTCCCGCATGGCCCACGGCTCGAACCTCATGCCGATCGAGCGGGGCACGAAGTTGCGCGGCGGCTGGTAGCCGTAGCGGACGTACTTCTTCTCGATGTGCGGGAAGTGGATGGTCGGCGCGCCGAGCTGCGTGCCGGCCTGGTAGTAGTACGGCGTGTACGGGCTCAGGCCCTGGTCCGTGTAGAACGAGAACCCGGAGATCGTGTCGATCGACGTCCAGATCTCGTCGTCGGTGGCGTTCTTGGCGTCCGCCGGGATCTGCTCGCAGTCGGCGAGGGTGCTGTACTGCCAGAAGCCCCACACGTAGTCGAGGACGACGGCCTCGTAGGCCCGGTCCAGGCTGCCGATGGTGTCGAAGGTGTAGCCGTTCTCGGCGGCGACCGCCTCGTACTTCTCCTCCAGCGGTGCCCGGCGCACCAGCGCCTCGCGCTGCACGGCGTTCAGCCGGTCGCGGCACTCCTTGGTGCCGACGGTGCGGAAGAAGCGGTCGTAGGCCGAGTCCTCCCTGTTCACCACGTCGTTGGGGGCGACGTAGGCGACCACGCCGTCCATGTCACGCGGGTAGAAGCGCTCGTAGTAGGTGGCGGTCATGCCGCCCTTGGAGCCGCCGGTGGAGATCCAGTTCTCGGAGTAGATCCTCTTCAGGGCCTTGAAGATGCGGTGCTGGTCGCTGGCGGCCTGCCAGATGTCCAGCTTCGACCAGTCGGCCGGCTCGGGCCGGGACGGGGTGAAGAAGCGGTACTCCATGGAGACCTGGTTGCCGTCCACGATCTGGGTCGGCTCGGCGCGGCGGGGCGTCGTGGAGACGCTGTAGCCGCCGGTGTAGAAGACGGTCGGCCGCGCGGTGTCCTTGTGCAGCACGGTGATCCGCTGCTCGAACGTGCCCTTGGAGGGCCTGCGGTGGTCGACCGGCTGGGTGTAGTTGAGGACGAAGAAGCGGTACCCGGTGTACGGCTTCTCCTCGATCAGGCTCATGCCCGGAATGGAGAGCAGTCTCTCCTTGATGTCAGTGGTGCCGGTGGCCTCCGGCTCGGCGGCGGTGGCCGCCCCGGCCGTACTCAGTGTGCCTATGAGCACCGTGAGCGCCAGCAGCCATCTGAGCGCCTTGCGCATGCGCACTCCCCTGTGAGACAGATGTGCGCCGGAAGCTACTCGACCAACTCCCCGCAGCACCAGGGGACATAGGGATAACCCTCTATCGGCGAGGGGTCAGCACAGGATCCAGCCGGAGCTGACGGCCCCCCCGCCGACCCTGCCCTTCACCCACACGCAGCGGCGGCCGGCGTGCACGGTCACCGGTCCGGCGTGGTGCTTGAAGTTGCCCTCGTCGACGACCGGGCGGCCCCCGCGCGCCTGTACGCTCACCGACATCTTCCGTTTGGTGCCGGGCTTCTTGGCGAGGGTGACGGCGCAGACGTAGCCGCCCCGCTTGTAGACGACCACCGAGCCGGTGGAGAACGGCAGGGTGCGCACCTTGCGCCCGGCACAGTAGGAGGCGGCGTGCGCGTCCCCCGGCGCGGCGACCGCGAGCAGCCCCGAGGCGGTCAGCACCGCAAGGCCGAGCGCGAGTCGCCGGCGTATCGCTCCACTGCCCACAGTCGTCCTCCCGTACCGCGCCTGCCGCGTCAGGCGGCGTACGCGTGTACGGACGCATGACGTAGGTCGGATGGTTGCGCCCACGCCTCACAAGAGCGGGGCCGCCCCTCACGCCGGCGCCGGTACGTCCTCCCCGACGAACGTCCGCCACAGCGCGGCGTACTTGCCGCCGAGCCGCAGCAGTTCGTCGTGCGTGCCGTCCTCCGCGACCCGGCCGTGGTCCATCACGACCACCCGGTCGGCGCGGGCGGCCGTGGTCAGGCGGTGGGCGACGACCAGCGTCGTACGACGTCCTGCCAGGCGGTCGGTCGCCTGGTTGACCTGCGCCTCGGTGGCCAGGTCGAGCGCGGCCGTCGCCTCGTCGAGCAGCAGCACGTCCGGGTCGACGAGTTCGGCGCGGGCCAGCGCGATGAGCTGGCGCTGTCCGGCTGACAGGTTGCGGCCGCGTTCGGCGACCTCGTGGAGGTAGCCGCCGTCCAGTGTGGCGATCATCTCGTGCGCGCCGACCGCGCGGGCCGCCGCCTCCACCTCGGCGTCGCCGGCGTCCGGGCGGCCGTAGGCGATGGCGTCGCGGACGGTGCCGGGGAAGAGGTACGCCTCCTGCGGTACGACCCCGAGCCGGTGCCGGTACGCGGTGATGTCCAGGTCCCTCAGGTCCGTGCCGTCGACGGTGACCCGCCCGCCGGTCGGGTCGTAGAACCGGGCCACCAGCTTGACCAGCGTGGACTTGCCCGCGCCGGTCTCGCCGACGAAGGCGACGGTCTGTCCGGCGGGGACGGTGAGGTCGATGCCGTCGAGCGCCTCCTCGCCGTCCCCGTAGGCGAAGTGCACGTCCTCGAAGGCGATCTCCCCGCGCAGGGACGGCACGTCGAGCGGCTTCGCGGCGGTTCCCGTGGAGGCCGGCTCCCGCAGCAGTTCCTGGATGCGGCCCAGCGAGACGGACGCCTGCTGGTAGCCGTCGAAGACCTGGGAGAGCTGCTGCACCGGCGCGAAGAACAGGTCGATGTAGAGCAGGTACGCCACCAGCGAGCCGATCGCCAGCGTCCCGTCGTCGACCCGGCCCCCGCCCACGACCAGCACGGCCGCGGCCGCGATCGAGGACAGGAACTGCACGAACGGGAAGTACACCGAGATCAGCCACTGGCCCCGTATGCGCGCCTCGCGGTAGTCGGCGCTGCGCTCGGCGAACCGGCGTCCGCCGTCCCGCTCGCGGCGGAACGCCTGCACGATCCGCAGCCCCGCCACCGACTCCTGAAGATCGGCGTTGACCACCGACACCCGCTCCCGCGCCAGCTCGTACGCCTTCACGCTGGCCCGGCGGAAGAAGTACGTGCCGACGATCAGCGGGGGCAGGGTGGCGAAGACGACGAGGGCGAGCCCGACGTCGAGGACCAGCAGGGCGGCCATGATGCCGAAGAAGGTGACGACCGAGACGAACGCCGTGACCAGGCCCGTCTGCAGGAACGTCGACAGCGCGTCGACGTCCGTCGTCATCCGGGTCATGATCCGGCCGGTCAGCTCGCGCTCGTAGTAGTCGAGGCCGAGCCGCTGGAGCTGGGCGAAGATCTTCAGCCGCAGCGCGTAGAGCACGCGTTCGCCGGTGCGTCCGGTCATCCGGATCTCGCCGATCTGCGCCGACCACTGGGCGATCACGGCGAGCAGGCCCAGCAGGGAGGCCGCCCAGACCGCGCCGAGGGCCGCCTGGGTGACGCCCTGGTCGATGCCGTGCCGGATCAGCACCGGCAGCAGCAGGCCCATCCCGGCGTCCACGGCGACCAGGCCGAGGCTGATGAGGAGGGGGGTGCGGAAGCCGCGCAGGAGGCGGCGCAGGCCGTAGGAGTCCTCGGGCCGGACGGCCTGGTCCTCGTCGACGTCGGGGACGTCGTTCGCCGGGGGCAGCGCCTCCACCTGGGCGAGGAGTTCCGGGGTGGCCGGGGTGCCGGCCAGCGCGGCGTCCTTGGGCTCGCGGTCACCGGTCCACAGCCGGGGCGTGACCCCGCGCTCGGCGTCGAACTCGGCGTCCAGCTCCGCGCGGACCGAGGTGTCCTCCTCCTGCGGCCCGGCGGGCGGGGTGTGGCCCGGGGAGACGGCGCCCAGCTCGTCGGGGTCGGTGAGCAGCCTGCGGTAGAGGGCGGAGCGCCGTTGCAGCTCGTCGTGGGTACCGATGGCGGCGAGCCGGCCGCCGTCGAGGACGGCGATGCGGTCGGCGAGGTTGAGGGTGGAGCGGCGGTGGGCTATCAGCAGCGTCGTACGGCCCCGCATGACGCCCTTGAGCGCCTCGTGGATCTCGTGCTCGACGCGGGCGTCCACGGCGGAGGTCGCGTCGTCCAGGACCAGCAGGCGCGGGTCGGTGAGGATGGCGCGGGCCAGGGCGACGCGCTGGCGCTGGCCGCCGGAGAGGGTCAGGCCGTGCTCGCCGACCGTGGTGTCGTAGCCGTCGGGCAGCTCGTCGATGAACCGGTCGGCCTGGGCCGCGCGGGCGGCGGCGGTGATCTGTTCGTCGGTGGCGTCCGGGCGGCCGTACGCGATGTTGGCGCGCACGGTGTCGGAGAAGAGGAAGGAGTCCTCGGGGACCAGCCCGATCGCGGCCCGCAGGGACTCGGTGGTCAGCTCGCGCACGTCGTGGCCGCCTACGAGCACGGCGCCGTGGGTGACGTCGTAGAAGCGCGGCAGGAGCAGGGAGACGGTGGACTTGCCGGAGCCGGAGGCGCCGACGACGGCGAGTGTCTCGCCGGGGCGGATCTCGAAGGAGAGGCCGTCCAGGACCGGCCGGTCGGGGTCGTAGCCGAAGGAGACGTCGTCGAACTCGACGGTCGCCGGGGCGTCGGCGGGCAGTTCCTTGGTGCCGTCGGTCAGGGACGGCTCGGTGTCGATCAGCTCCAGGACGCGTTCGGTGCCGGCGCGGGCCTGCTGGCCGACGGTGAGGACCATCGCGAGCATCCGGACCGGGCCGACGAGCTGGGCGAGGTAGGTGGAGAAGGCGACGAACGTACCGAGCGTGATGTGCCCGCGTACGGCGAGCCAGCCGCCGAGCGCCAGCATCGCCACCTGGCCGAGGGCGGGGACGGCCTGGAGGGCCGGGGTGTACCGGGAGTTCAGCCGGATGGTGCGCAGCCGCCCGGCGTACAGCCGCCGTCCGACCTCGCGCAGCTTGCCGGTCTCCTGCTCCTCCTGCCCGAAGCCCTTCACCACGCGCACGCCGCTGACCGCGCCGTCGACCACCCCGGCCACGGCTCCCGCCTGCGCCTGCGCGTACCAGGTGGAGGGGTGCAGCCGGGTGCGGCTGCGCTTGGCGATCCACCACAGGGCGGGGGCGACGGCGAGGGCGACGGCGGTGAGCGGCAGCGACAGCCACGCCATGATCACGAGGGAGATCAGGAACAGCAGGAGGTTGCCGATGGTCATCGGCAGCATGAAGAGCAGGCTCTGGATCAGTTGGAGGTCGCTGGTGGCACGTCCGACGACCTGCCCGGTGGACAGCTCGTCCTGGCGTCTGCCGTCGAGCCGGGTGATCGTCCCGTACATCTCGGTCCGCAGGTCGTGCTGGACGTCGAGGGCGAGCCGGCCGCCGTAGTAGCGGCGGATGTAGGTGAGGACGTAGACGGCGAGCGCGGCCCCGACGAGCAGACCGGCCCAGGTGGTCATGGACCTGGTCCTGTCGCCGATGACGTCGTCGATGATCACCTTGGTGATCAGCGGGACCAGCGCCATGACGGCCATGCCGCCGAGGGAGGAGCCCAGCGCGAGGACGACGTCCTTCGGATGCCGCCACGCGTATGCGGCCAGTCGCCGTGCCCATCCCCGTTGCGGTGTCACGCGGTGCCCTCCGATCGTCCTGATCTACCGGAAGGCACCAACGCGGCCGACGGCGGATTTCATCCCTCCGCGGTGTTCAGAGGCGTACGCGCAGAGCGTAGAGGCGGGTGGTCTGGTTCTCGTTCTGGTTGTCGTCGCTGACCATGAGCAGGTTCAGGCGGCCCTTGGACCGGCCGGTGACGGTCATGCCCTCGATGTTGTCGAGGAGGGGATTGGTCTGGGGCTGCTCGGCGGTGGCGCCGAGGGTGGGGCAGTCGGCGAGGTCGGCGAGCAGGGTCTTGTCGTACGCGGTGCCGTGGCGGTCGGCCAGGTAGAGCCGGACGGTGTTGCCGACACCGGAGGTGAAGCCGCGCTCCAGGACGAGCAGCCGTCCGTCGGGGGTGGCGGTGACCTCGGAGACGCCGTGGCCCGGGTCGATCCGGTAGGTGTACTGCGCGCCGGGCCGGAAGTCGCCGTGGGCGGTGCGCCGCCAGGTCTGGAGACGGACCTGGTCGTCGGGGTCGCCGGTGAGGGGGTACTCCATCGACGCGATCAGGGTGCGGCCGCCGGGGAGGAGGGTCAGCCCTTCGAAGGTGCCGTTGGCGCGGGCGCGCGTACGGAGTTCCCCGGGTACGGAGAGCCGGTCGAGGATCTTCCCGTCACGGGAGTAGCGGCGCACGGTGGGCTCGGTCTCGGAGGAGACGAGGTACGTCCCGTCCCGGTCGACGACCAGCCCTTCCGCGTCGAGCGCGGCCCCGTTCTCGTCGGCGAGCGGGATCACGCCCTCGGGCCGCAGGGTGCGGGCGTCCAGCCGGAACAGGGCGGAGCGGTCGGAGAGGGCGGCGACCGTGCGGTGACGGTCCGGGGCGAGGGCGGAGAGGTTGCCGACGTAGGTGCCGTCGTACGTCGTCTTGTCGAGGGCGTCGGAGAAACGGTCGACGGAGACGGACGGGGAGCAGGCCCTGCCGCCGTGCGCGGCCGCAGGGCCTGCGGCCGTGAGGCAGGTGGCGGCCGCGAGGGCGGCGGTGAGGGTGGCGAGGATCGGTCGCAGACGCATGGGCGTCACCGTAGGGCAGCCGGGTGACGGCCGGTCACTTCTTACCGACACATGACCGACACCTCTCCTTCACCCCTGTGCATACATGTCCATGTCACGCTTCGATCGGCCTTTCAATCAACCCGCGTAGATCGGACGCCCCCATGCCCGTGACACACATACGCCGCCGCTGGAAGACCCTCGCCCTGGCCACCTCGGCCGTCCTGGTCGGCCTCGCCGTCCCCGCGCTGAACGCCCCCACCGCCGGCGCCGCGACCACCGCGTACGACGACACGTACTACGCCGACGCGATCGGCAAGTCCGGCACGGCGCTGAAGGACTCCCTGCACACGATCATCAGCGACCAGACGAAGCTCTCGTACTCGGCCGTCTGGAACGCCCTGAAGGTCACCGACCAGGACCCGGACAACAGCGGCAACGTGATCCTGCTGTACTCGGGCATCTCCCGCAGCAAGTCCCTCAACGGCGGTGACGTGGGCGACTGGAACCGCGAGCACGTGTGGGCCAAGTCCCACGGCGACTTCGGCACCTCCACCGGTCCCGGCACCGACCTGCACCATCTGCGCCCCGAGGACGTCCGGGTCAACTCCGTCCGGGGCAACAAGGACTTCGACAACGGCGGCAGCTCGTTCACCGACAGCGGCGGCAGCCTGACCGACTCGAACTCCTTCGAGCCGCGCGACGCGGTCAAGGGCGACGTGGCCCGCATGATCCTCTACATGGCCGTCCGCTACGAGGGCACCGACGGCTGGCCCGACCTGGAGCCCAACGACTCCGTCACCAACGGCAGCAACCCGTACCACGGCCGCCTCTCGGTCCTGAAGCAGTGGCACCAGGAGGACCCGCCGAGCGCGTTCGAGGAGAACCGCAACGAGGTCATCTACGACTCGTACCAGCACAACCGCAACCC
The DNA here is from genome assembly GCF_001905725.1 of Streptomyces sp. CB02400. Lineage (GTDB taxonomy): Bacteria > Actinomycetota > Actinomycetes > Streptomycetales > Streptomycetaceae > Streptomyces > Streptomyces atrovirens. The sequence goes on along the minus strand of NZ_LIWB01000002.1, from coordinate 288,492 downwards.
GTTCATCGACCACCCGGAGTGGGTCGAGGCGATCTGGTAGCCACCAGGCGGGCACCCCGGCTCTCGGCGATCCGACGCACGTCGGTCAGCGACTCGCGCATGCGCGCGAGCAGGGACCGGAGCTGGTCCGAGGTCGCGCGGCGGTCGCCGAGCAGGTCCGCCGCGTGGCCGAGGAGGTCGCCGGCCATGGCGAGTCGCAGCCGTTCGACGGTGTCGGCGCGACGGGAGAGGCAGCCGGTTCCGTCCGTGGCGATGCACTCACAGAGTGGGACGGGCGGGGTCAGGCTCGCCGGAGAGGAGCTGATGACAGAGCTTTTGTCACAAGAGGGCCGGCGGATCGGGCGGCATCCACGACGACTGGCTCAAGGCGCAGCGCGAGGCGGAGGGCCTCACTCAGCAGCAGTTGGCCGACCGGGCGATCACGACCTGCTCGCCCCCTGGACCACCGGCACACGGTAAGGCCCGGTGCGGCCTCCCGACGGTCAGGGACCGAAGGCTCGGACTCGTACCACGGCCCGCCTGTGCCCGGCCGACACCGACGGGACCGCGCAGAACAGCCGGCATCAGCAGAGCCACGCAGGACAGCTGGTACCGACGGGGCCGCGCAGGACGGCCGTGGGCGAGCCGTCCCCGCCCGACGGCCCAGGAGGGTGGATCCGGTGGCGCGGGGTGCCGGGCCCCGGACCCGCACGCCCCGCGCGTGCGGCGCCCGCTGCCCGCCGGGAGGCACCCCCGCCGAGCCTCCGGTTCGCTCCATCAGGTGGTGTGGACGGCGGACCGGACCGATCGCCCCCGCCCCGCCGTGACCCTGGAATCGCCCCGGCACGTCCGCCGGGGCGATTCCATGCCTCCACGACGCCTTACTGGAGAGTGCCGTGAAGACTCGTTCCTGGTCCCTCGCCGCCGCCCTCGCCCTGACCGCCCTCCTGCTGCCGGCCCACGCCGCGTCCGCCGCCCCGGCCGCGCCCCCGTCCTGTCCCGACGGGTCGGTCTGCTTCTGGAGCGAAGAGGGCTTCGACGGCGACTACTGGGAGTGGACCGCGCGCAGCGGCTACCGCGACATGCCGCCCCGCCTCCACGACCACGTCGGCTCGGCCGTGGCCAGTACCCGGGCCTGCTTCGTGAACTGGCAGCCCGTCGAGAAGCGGGACGTCTTCAACGGCGACTGGCGCTCCCGCTACCTCGGCGACTTCGGCGGACGCATCGACGGGGTCGGCCCGGGCGGCTGCTGACCCACCGGACTCACTCCGGGATCGTACGGACTTCCGGTCCCCGAACGCCTCGGGACGCCGCGGTCAGCGGGTACGGCTCCGTCGCTCCGTTCCTCGGGGACCCGCGGGCTGCTCCGCCCGGACCTCGGCGTACCAGGCGCGGGCCGCGACGGTCTCGGGGTGGTCCTCGCCCAGGACCGCGGCCCGCTGCTCGGCCACCTCGCGTGCGCTGTCGGCGGCCTGCTCCCGCTTGCCCTGCGCGTACTGGGCCCGGCTGAGCTGGATGAGCACCCCGAGGACCAGCGGGTGGTCGTCCCCGTACCCGGCCCGCTGTCCGGCGAGCACCCGGCGGAAGAGGTCCTCGGCCTCGGCGCCCCGGCCGGAGCGCAGGAGTCCCCGCGCCAGTGCGTCACGCGCCCACACGGTCACCAGGTGGTCGGGGCCGAGGCGGTGTTCGCAGTCCCCCGCCAGTTCCTCGGCCGCCGTCGTGTAGCCGTCGAACTCGTCCTGCGTGAGGCGGAGTTCCAGCATCTCGCAGCGGGTCTTGAGGGTGGCGACGTGGTCCTCGCCGAGCGTGTGGCGGCGACCGTCCAGGACTGTTTCCAGCAGCGTACGGGCTTGTGTCAGGTCGCCCAGGCGGTGCAGCACCCGCTGCAGTTCGTAGGCCGCGTCCAGGGTGCGCGCGTCATGGGGGCCGAGCGTGCGCAGCGCGTCCTGGTGGACCGGTCGCAGGAGGTCGGCGGCTTCGGCGTACCGGCCGAGTCTGAACAGGACGGTCCCCTGGCCCGACCGGGCCTCGACGGTGGCCGGGTCCTCGTCCCCCAGGTGTTCCGCGGCCGTCTTCGCGGCGGTGGCGGCCAGGGCCAGTGCGGCGGTCCAGTCTCCCGCCTCGTACACCAGTCGCGCGACACGGGCCGCGATCCGTACGGATTCCGCCGTCACCAGGCCGTGGCGGTGGGACCGGTGCAGCAGGCCGGTCGCGTGCGGTGCCAGGAGCCGCACCTGGGAGCGGGCCCGCGGTGACGCGGCGCCCTCCTGCGGCAGCGCCGCCCGCAGCAGCCGGCCCGCCGCTCCCGCCAGGAGTTCGCGCTCCGTGTCGGGCACGCCCGCGGCGACGCTGTCCAGCAGGACCCCGTGGGCCTTCACGCAGCGGTGCCCGTCCGTCTCGACCAGGTCGATCAGCGAGTGGTCGAGGAGCGCGCGCAGGGCCGGTTCGACGCGGGCGGCGGTCAGCGGCGGATCGAGGCGGTCGAGCCCGTCGATCCCGCCCTGTGCCGCCGGCATCAGCAGTGACAGCGGCACGGGGTCCGCCGCCCAGAAGGACAGCAGCCGCAGCAGGGCCGTCGCCTCCGGCAGGCCGCCCTCCGCCAGGCCGTCCAGCGAGAGCTGCCACGTGCGGCCCACGAGGTGGCGGGAGTGTCCGCCGCCGGTCGCCGGAGCCCCCCGGTCGACCAGGGCCGTCGACTCCTCGCTCAGTTTCCGGTCGTACTCGTCCATGGACCACGACTCCAGCAACTGGTGGGCCAGATGTGCCCCGGCCAGGGTCAGTGCCAGGGGCAGGCAGCCCAGGCGGCGGGCGACCTTCCGCGCGGACTCCCGCGTGCCCGCGTCCGGGGCCAGATCACGCAGGACCAGGGTCGCGTCCTCCAGGGGAAGCACACCGAGCCGGTGGCTGCTCGTCCCCGGGGTGTGCCACAGCGGGGAGGTCGCGTGGCGGGTGGTCACCAGCACCGTCCCCGAGGGGCTCGGGCGCAGCCAGGCGCCTTCCTCCAGGATGCCGGGGTCGTCGGCGTTGTCGAGGACCAGCAGCCAGGGTTGTGCCGAGTGGTCCAGGTGGTGCCAGACCAGGTCGGCCGCGGCGCGTTGGCCGCCGGCCGCTGCGGCCAGTTCGCCGTCCGCGGCACCGCGGTCACCGGCGACGGCGAGCATGCCGGCGCGCAGGGACACCCGTTCGGAGGCGTTGACCCACAGGCCGACGCGGCCGTGGTCCCGTACGGCCTCGGTGAACAGGGCATGGGCGACGGCCGTCTTGCCGCAGCCGCCCATTCCGTGCAGGACCTGGATGCCGCCGCCGGGTCCGGCCACGGCGGCCCGTAGGTGCTCCATGAGGTCGGTGCGGTCCCGCAGGACGCCGGGCGTGCGACCGACCAGGGGCATGCGGACGGAGTCGGGGGCGGTCCCGCGGGGTTCGGCCGGGCCCGTCCACGGGTGTCCGAACAGCGGGGCCGAGCCCGGGGCGTAGTGGTGGACGTGTTCCTCGATGTACTGGTCGCCACCGGTCTGGTAGATCCGGGCGCTGCCCGAGGCGTGGCCCTCCATCGGTCCCGGCACGCTCATCGTTCGGTGATGTGCTGGTCGCGCCCGGCCTGGTAGATGCGGGCGCTGCCCGACGCGCGGGCCCGCAGGTGGATTTGGTGCGCGTCCGGTTCCTCCGGGAGCGACGGGCTCAAGTCGTCCAGGATGCGCCGCAGTTCGTCGGCGGCCTCCGGCTGGGCGAGCAGGAACCGCCGTACGCGGCCCTGCCATTCGGCGGTCAGCTCGGTCTCGGCTTCGGCGTCACCGGCCTGGCGCGCGAGGAGCAGTTCCGCACGGCCCGCCTCCAGTTCCTCACCGACGCTCTCGGCTCTGGCGGGCTGGAACCGGCGCCACAGGGCGACCATGCCGTCCCGCGCCGATTCCCAGGCGTTCGTCACCATCAGTGTGACGACGGTCGTGCCCGCCGTCCCCGCCAGCGCGGCGATCTCCGGATCCATGGTCCCCCCTACGGCCGGCTCCCGATCCTAGGGCCCCGGTCCGCTCACGGCACAGGGTTTCATTCCGCGTGCGTCGGCGCGAACATCCGCAGCACGGCGGGGAGTACGACCACCGCGGGGCCCGGTGTCGTCAGGGCCTTCGCGAGGTCCTGTTCCAGGGTCTCGGGGCTGGTCCGCAGGCCGGGTACGCCGAAGGACTCCGCCAGGGCCACGTAGTCGGGGCGGGTCAGTTCCGTCGCCGTGGGCTCGCCGAAGGCGTCGGTCATGTACTCGCGGAGGATGCCGTAGCCGCCGTCGTCGACGATGAGCCAGGTGACGTCGAGGTCGTACTGGCGGGCCGTGGCCAGCTCGGCGACGGAGTACAGGGCGCCGCCGTCTCCGGAGACCGCCAGCACCGGGCGGGTGGGGTCGGCGACCGCCGCGCCGAGGGCGGCCGGGAAGCCGTAGCCGAGGCCGCCGGCTCCCTGGGCGGAGTGGAGGTGGTTGGGGCCCATGGCGTCGAACGCGGACCAGGCCCAGTAGGCCAGGATCGTCATGTCCCAGAAGGACGGCGAATTCGTGGGGAGGGCGCGGCGGACGGCCGTCAGCACCTGCTGTTCCAGGGTGAGTTCCTGGGCGGCGATGCGTTCGCGTACGCGGTTCAGCAGGTCCCGTACGCGCTCCGGGGCCGTCGCGTCCTCGCGCGGTTCCACCGTCTCGAGGAGTGCCTGGAGCGCGAGGCGGGCGTCGGCGTGGATGCCGAGGCCCGGGTGGTTGGACTCCAGTTTGCCGAGGTCGGCCTCGATCTGGACGACCCGGCCGCGCGGCTTGAACGTGTGGTAGTTCGAGGAGAGTTCGCCGAGGCCGGAGCCGACGACCAGCAGGACGTCCGCGTCCTCCAGGAAGTCGGTGGTGTGGCGGTCCTCCAGCCAGGACTGGAGCGACAGCGGGTGCGTCCAGGGGAAGGCGCCCTTGCCGCCGGGGGTGGTGACGACGGGGGCCTGGACGCGCTCGGCGAGCTGCTTCAGTTTGCCGGAGGCGTCGGAGCGGACCACTCCCCCGCCCGCGATGATCGCGGGGCGGGCGGCGTTCGCCAGCAGGTGGGCGGCGAGTGCGGTGAGTTCGGGGCGTGGGGGCAGCTCGTCGGGGGTGGCGTCCATCGCCGTCACCACCGGCAGGACCGTCTCCGCGAGGAGCACGTCCTGCGGGATCTCCACCCACACGGGACCGTGCGGAACGGTCAGCGCCGACTGCCAGGCCGCCGCGATCGCCGACGGGATCTGGGACGCCGTACGCACGCTGTGGACGGACTTCACCACGCCCCGGAACGAGGCCGACTGGTCGGGGAGTTCGTGCAGGTAGCCGTGGCGGCCACCGCCGAGCCCCGCCGTCGGGACCTGGCTGCTGATCGCCAGCACCGGCGCCGAGGCCGCCGCCGCCTCCTGGAGCGCGGCCAGGGAGGTGAGGGCTCCCGGGCCGGTCGACAGCAGCAGCGGGGCGGCCTCGCCGGTGATCCGGCCGTACGCGTCCGCCGCGAAACCGGCGTTGTTCTCCACGCGCAGGCCGATGTACCGCAGGTCGGAGCGGCGCAGGGCGTCGAACACGCCGAGGGCGTGCTGGCCGGGCAGGCCGAAGACGGTGGTCGCGCCGAGCCCGGCCAGGGTCTCCACGACCAGGTCTCCGCCGTTGCGGCCGGGGGGCGGGTCGAGTGCCGCCTCCGTCTGTGCGGCGGTCGGACGGAGCACCAGGTCGTGGTCGTGGGTCACTGCGCGCGGGCCTCCGCAATCTGACGGGACATGATCGTGGTCAGCTCGTACGCCGTGTGGGACGCCGCCACCGAGGTGATCTCGGCGTGATCGTACGCGGGCGCCACCTCGACGACGTCCGCCGAGACCAGGTTGCAGGAGGCCAGTCCGCGCAGGATCTCCAGCAGCTCGCGGGAGGTCATGCCGCCGGCCTCGGGAGTGCCGGTGCCGGGGGCGTGGGCCGGGTCCAGGCAGTCGATGTCGATGGAGATGTACAGCGGGCGGTCGCCGATGCGCTGACGGAGCTGGTCGGCGACCTCGTCGGCGCCCCGGCGGTAGACGTCCGCGGAGGTGACGATGCCGAAGCCCATCTTCTCGTCGTCGGTGAGGTCCTGCTTGCCGTAGAGCGGGCCTCGGGTGCCGACGTGGGAGAGGGCGGAGGTGTCGAGGATGCCCTCCTCGACCGCGCGGCGGAACGGGGTGCCGTGGGTGTACTCGGCGCCGAAGTAGGTGTCCCAGGTGTCGAGGTGGGCGTCGAAGTGGAGCAGCGCCACGGGGCCGTGCTTCTTGGCGACGGAGCGGAGCAGCGGCAGGGCGATGGTGTGGTCGCCGCCCAGGGTCATCAGGCGGGCGCCGGTGCCGAGGAGGTCGTCGGCGGCGGCCTCGACCGTCTCCACGGCCTCGTTGATGTTGAAGGGGTTCACGGCGATGTCGCCGCCGTCCGCGACCTGGGCGAGGGCGAAGGGGGAGGCGTCCTGCGCCGGGTTGTAGGGGCGCAGCAGCCGGGACGCCTCACGGATGGCGTTGCCGCCGAATCGGGCGCCCGGCCGGTAGGAGACGCCCGAGTCGAAGGGCACGCCCACCACGGCGACGTCGGCGCGGCCGACCTCGTCCAGACGGGGCAGCCGGGCGAAGGTCGCGGGACCGGCGTACCGGGGGACGCGGGAGGAGTCGACGGGGCCGCGGGGCGTCTCGTTGCTGCTCATGGGACTGCCTTCTTTCCTGCTCTTCGCCTTGGCTCATGCATCCGCCCGCACCCGCGGGCTGCCGGTCTGTCCCGACCATAGAGCGGCGGAAAGCACCTGCGAAGTGTACGTTTCATCCATTCCCGCCGCACGGAATGGAGGAAGTGTCCAGCATGTCGGACCCCATGGTTCCCCCCACGCCGCCTGTGCGTCTGGACGCACTCCTGGCACGCGAGGACCTCGGACTGCGCCGGGTCGCCGGGCCCGACGACCCCGGCACCGTCGTGCACTGGGCGCACGCCTCCGAGATGGCGGACCCGTACCCGTACCTGCTGGGCGGGGAGCTGCTGCTGTCGGCGGGGGTGCACATCCCGGAGGGGGCGGGCGCGGGCTACTTCGACGCGTATGTCTCCCGGATCGTGGCGGCGGGCGGGGCGGCGCTCGGGTTCGGCGTGGCACCGGTGCACGAGGCGGTGCCGGGGGCGCTGGCGGAGGCGTGCGAGATGCACGGCCTGCCGCTGCTGGAGGTGCCGCCGCGGACCACGTTCTCGGGGGTGGCGCGGGCGGTCTGGCAGCTCATGGCGCAGGCCCGCCTGGCGGAGCTGCGCCGGGTCACGGAGGCCCAGCAGAGCCTCGCCACCGCGGCGTCCCGCCCGGACCCGGTCCGCCCGGTCCTCCACCAGCTGGCCCAACGAATCGGCGGCTGGGCCGCCCTGTACACCCCGGACACCACAGAACTCACCACCGCAGGAACCCCCCCGTCCCCCGAAACAAGACAGTCCCTGGCGAACCTGGCCAAGGTGGTGAGGCCCCCCGCCCCAACTGCGGGCAGTCGTGCCGCCGGGGCGGCACGGGCGGGCGCGGCGGCACCCGGCGAACGCCGCCAAGTGACACCCGCACCCGGCGAGCACCGACAAGCGGCGCCCACCCCCACCTCCGCCAGCGACACGGTCAACGGCACCCACCTCGCCGCCTACGCCCTCGGCACCGGATACGTACTCGGCGTGGCCGCACCCCACCGCACCCCCGGCGACCACACCATCGCCTCCGTCGCAGCCGTACTGCTCTCCCTCCTCACCGGCCAGCAACAGAGCGGCACCACAGCAGCCCGCTCCTCCGCACTCGTACGACTCCTGCTGGGCGCCCCGCCCAAGGACGTGGCCCCCCTGCTCGGCGGAGAGCGATGGCAAGTGGTCCACGCCCGGCCGGACGGCCACACCGCACCGGACCCCCTGTCCACCTCCGCGCTCGGCACAGCACTCGGCTCCACCCTGGTCGACCCGACCGGCGAGGTCGTACGCGTCCTGGTGCCCGCCGACCGCCCCGTGGAGCCACTTCCCGGCTGGACCCTCGGCGTCAGCACCGCCGCCACCCCGCCCGACTGGCCGGACGCCGACACCCAGGCCGCCCGCGCCCTGGCCCGGGCCCGCGCCACCCGCGCCCCACTGCTCCGGCACGGCGACCGCCCCGCCCTCGCCGACCTCGTCCCGCCGCACGACGCGGACGCCCACGCCCGAGCGCTGCTCGCGCCGATAGCGGCCGCTCCCGCCCTGACGGACACCCTGCGCACCTGGCTCTCCCTGCACGGCAGCTGGGACCGTACGGCGGTGGCGCTGTCCGTGCACCGCAACACCGTGCGGCAGCGCGTCGCGCGGTGCGCGGCGCTGCTGGAGGCGGACCTGGACGACCCGGACGTACGGATGGAGCTGTGGTTCGCGCTGCGGCGCACATGAGGCCGTACGGGCGGCACTGAGTAGCCGTACGGAGTCGGCTGAGTACGCGTGACGCACGTCCCAGCGCGCGATACGTCAGGGACGCCCACAGGCCGCTGCCCCACAATGGGGGGCATGCCGATACCCGGGACACCCAGCCGCGCCGAACTCGTCGAACACCTGGTCGCCACGCGCATCGCGGGCGATGTCGCCACGCCGCGCGAGAACAACCTCTCCCACTACCGCAAACTGGCGAACGGCGACCGTCACTTCTGGCTCGGCCTGGAGCTCGGCGACCGCTGGACCGACGAGCAGGACGTGCTGGCGGTGATGGCGGAGCGGGTCGGCGTCAACGACGACCCCGAGTACCGGTACGGGCAGGACACCATCGACCCGGAGCTGACCGTGGCCGGGCTGGAGCGCATGGCCGGGCGGCTGCGCAAGGCGGCGGACGGGCAGCAGCGGGTGCTGTTCGCGACCGGTCACCCGGGCGGGCTGCTGGACGTGCACCGTGCGACGGCCGCCGCGCTGCGGGCCGTCGGCTGCGAGATCGTGGTCATCCCGGACGGGCTGACCACGGACGAGGGTTATGTGATGCAGTTCGCGGACGTGGCGGTGCTGGAGCACGGCGCCACGCTGTGGCACACCCATTCCGGTGAGCCGATGAAGGCCGTCCTGACCGCCCTGGAGCGTGAGGGCCGCCCGCTGCCGGACCTGGTCGTCGCCGACCACGGCTGGGCGGGTGCGGCAGGGCAGTACGGCGTCGACTCCGTCGGCTACGCCGACTGCAACGACCCGGCCCTGTTCGTCGCCGAGGCGGAGGGCACCGTCCAGGTCACGGTCCCCCTCGACGACCACGTCACCAGCCCCCGCCACTACGACCCGATGACGGCGTACCTGCTGGCGGAGGCCGGCCTGGCGCAGTGAAGACGCCCTCGCCGGCCGGGCGCGGGGGACACGCCCGGCCGGCGGGGCAGCCGGTGGACCCGGGGGTCAGCCGGTGAAGGGGACGGCGTCGGCGGGGTCGGCGTGCCAGTTGGTGGCGACGGGCCGGTCGACCGTGGCGGTGTCGGGGAGGCGGAGCGTGACGGCGTTCTCCTCGTCACCGGCGACCGAGAGGTGGAGCCGGTCGAACTGCACGCCGTTGTCGTTGTTGGTGCTCTTGGGGCTGATGCCGGCGTAGGCGGCGGTGGAGCCGGCGAGGACGATGTCGTCGCTGACGCTCTGCTCGGCGGGCGAGACCTCGGTGTCGGGGGAGGAGCCGAAGGAGGCGGAGGGGAACACGCCCTCCAGGTGGCAGATGATGCCGGGCTTGGCCTTGGCGGTGACCAGGTAGTAGCCGCCCGCCTGCGTCTCGGACGTGACCTTGAAGTTCAGGTCGCTGGTCGCGCAGGGCTGGGTGGTGGAGCTGCCGCTGTCGGCGGTGGCCGTGGCGGTGGCGGCGCCGCCGAGGGCGAGCGCGGCGACGGCGGCCAGGACCAGGCGGGCGGAGCGGGTGGCGAAGCGAGAACGCATGGTGGTCTCCATGGTGTGACGTGGTGGATCGGCCGGCGAGCTGCCGGGATGCCGGCGGGCTGCCGGGATGACCGCAGCTTGTGCCGTGATCCGTCCCACCCGCCACACCGGACGCCCATCACGGGACGCCGGAACGCTGGAACGGCCGCTGACCTGCACGGATACCAACCGCATGGAACGGTCCACTGGGACGCGGACAGCCGGCCCCCGTACGCGGGACACGTACGGGGGCCGGCTCAACGGGGGGCGACTCAGGGGCGCGGGACGCGGACCACGCCCTCCTGGATGACCGAGACCGCGAGGCGGCCGTCCTGGGTGTAGATGCGGGCCTGGCCGAGGCCCCGGCCGCCGTGGGCCGTGGGGGACTGCTGGTCGTACAGGAGCCACTCGTCGGCGCGGAACGGGCGGTGGAACCACATCGCGTGGTCCAGGGAGGCGCCGACGACGTCGCCGACGGCCCAGCCGCCGCGGCCGTGGGCGAGGAGGACGGAGTCCAGCAGCGTCATGTCGGAGACGTACGTGGCGAGGACGACGTGCAGCAGGGGGTCGTCGGCGAGCTTGCCGTTGGTGCGGAACCAGACCTGGGAGTGGGGTTCGCGCGGCTCGCCGAAGCGGCCGTAGGGCGGCTCGTCGACGTAGCGCAGGTCGACGGCGGCGCGGGCCTCCAGGAAGCGCTCCACGACCTCGGGGGCGAGGTGGGCGTACCCGCGCAGGCGTTCCTGCGACGTGGGCAGCGTGGCCGGGTCGGGGGACGGCGGCATCGGGTCCTGGTGGTCCAGGCCCTCCTCGTACGTCTGGAAGGACGCCGAGAGGTGGAAGATCGGCTTTCCGTGCTGGACCGCGACCACCCGCCGGGTGGTGAAGGAGCGGCCGTCGCGGATCCGGTCGACGGTGTAGACGATCGGGGCGCCGGGGTCGCCGGGGCGCAGGAAGTACGCGTGCAGGGAGTGGGCGGGCCGGTCCTCGGGGACGGTCCGCCCGGCGGCGACCAGCGCCTGCGCCGCGACCTGCCCGCCGAAGACGCGGGGGACGACGGCGCTGCGGGAGTGGCCGCGGAAGATGTTCTCCTCGATCTGCTCGAGGTCGAGCAGATCGAGGAGTTCCTGTAGTGCCTGACTCATGGGGTCAGTTGTATACGGCAGGGATTTCGGGGGGCTTACAGGCCCATGTCCTTGGCGATGATCGTCTTCATGATCTCGCTGGTGCCGCCGTAGATGCGGTTGACGCGGTTGTCCGCGTACAGGCGGGCGATCGGGTACTCGTTCATGTAGCCGTAGCCGCCGTGGAGCTGGAGGCAGCGGTCGATGACGCGGTGGGCGACCTCGGTGCAGAACAGCTTGGCGGAGGCGGCCTCGGCGGGGGTCAGCTCGCCGGCGTCCAGGGCCTCGGTGGCGCGGTCGGCGACGGCCTCGGCGGCGTCGACCTCGGCCTGGCAGGCGGCCAGCTCGAACTTGGTGTTCTGGAAGTGGGCGACCGGCTTGCCGAAGACGGTGCGCTCCTGCACGTACTGCTTGGCGAACCGGACGGCGGCCTTGGCCTGCGCGTAGGCGCCGAAGGCGATGCCCCAGCGCTCGGAGGCCAGGTTGTGGCCGAGGTAGTAGAAGCCCTTGTTCTCCTCGCCGAGCAGGTCCTCGACGGGGACCTTGACGTCGACGAAGGCCAGCTCGGCGGTGTCGGAGGTCTTCAGGCCGAGCTTGTCGAGCTTGCGGCCGACCGAGTAGCCCTCGGACTTGGTGTCGACGGCGAAGAGGGAGATGCCGTGGCGGCGGTCCTCGGCCGTCGGGGCGGCGGTGCGGGCGCAGACGATCACCTTGTCGGCGTGGACACCGCCGGTGATGAAGGTCTTGGCGCCGTTGAGGACGTAGTGGGAGCCGTCCTCGCTGAGCTTGGCGGTGGTCTTCATGCCCGCGAGGTCGGAGCCGGTGCCCGGCTCGGTCATCGCGATGGCCCACATCTCCTCGCCGGTGACGAACTTCGGCAGGTAGCGCTTCTTCTGCTCGTCGGTGGCGAGCATCTTGAGGTAGGGCAGGGCGAGCAGCACGTGCACGCCGGAGCCGCCGAACTGGACGCCCGCGCGGGCGGTCTCCTCGTAGAGGACGGCCTCGAACTTGTGGGTGTCCATGCCCGCGCCGCCGAACTCCTCGGGCACGCTGATGCCGAAGATGCCCAGCTCACCGAGCTTGTAGTAGAAGTCGCGGGGCGCCTGGCCCGCTGCGAACCACTCGTCGTAGACGGGGACGACCTCGGCCTCGATGAAGGCGCGGATGGTCTCCCGGAACGCCTCGTGATCCTCGTTGAAAACCGTACGGCGCACTGTCCGCCACCCTTCTCTGCGCCTAAACCGGCGCCGCTCTCGCGCACGTGGTTGCTCGCCGTCGGGGTTCCTCAATTGATGGTTGCGGCCCGCATGGCTAAGCGCTTGCTCATCCAAGATACCGGCGAGTATCCACAGCCGTCCAGGGTGGAGGACCCGTAACGCTCGTCACCCCGGCCGGGGTCAGCGCGAGCCCGCCGCCGCGAACGCCCCGCGCGCCATCCGGTGCAGCAGTTCCGCGGTGCCCGCACGGCCCGGCAGGGAGCCGGGGCGGGTGAGGTGGGGGGTGGAGTTGAGCAGGCCGAACACCGAGTGGACCGCCGAGCGGGCGGCCGGTTCGGCCAGCTCCGGGTAGAGCTCGCGCACCACCCCGACCCACAGCTCGACATACTGCCGCTGCAACTGGCGCACCAGCTTGCGGTCGGTGTCCCGGAGGCGGTCCAGCTCACGGTCGTGCAAGGTGATGAGGGGGCGGTCGTCGAGCGCGAAGTCGATGTGCCCCTCGATCAGCGAGTCGAGGACCGCCTCGGGGGCCACCCCGTCGGCCTCCTTCAGGCGCCGCTTCGCGCCGGTCAGGAGCTGGCCGCTGATCCCCACCAGCAGCTCCGCGAGCATCGCGTCCTTGCCCGCGAAGTGCCGGTAGAGCCCGGGGCCGCTGATGCCGACCGCGGCACCTATCTCGTCGACCCCGACGCCGTGGAAGCCGCGGTCGGCGAAGAGCCGGGCGGCCTCCTTGAGGATCTGCTCGCGGCGGGTGGGGGCGTCGGTTCTGGTGGCCATGGAGACGATTCTAGACAGCACGGTTAGCGGTCGTTAACCTGAAGGAAATGCGTTAACGCTCATTAACAAGGTGAGGGGACCCGCAGGATGCATGAGGCACCGGAGCTTCACAGCGCGGCCGATCCCGCGTCGGAGGCCTTTCGGGCCAACGAGGAGGCGCACCGCGTCCTCGTCGAGGAGCTGCGCGGCAAGCTGGCCGCGGCGGCGCTCGGCGGCGGCGAGCGGGCGCGGGCACGGCACACCGCGCGCGGGAAGCTGCTCCCGCGCGAGCGCGTGGACACACTCCTCGACCCCGGCTCGCCCTTCCTGGAGCTGGCCCCGCTGGCGGCCGACGGGATGTACGAGGGGCAGGCCCCGGCGGCCGGAGTGATCGCCGGGATCGGGCGGGTCAGCGGCCGGGAGTGCGTGGTCGTGGCCAACGACGCCACCGTCAAGGGCGGCACGTACTACCCCATGACGGTGAAGAAGCACCTGCGCGCGCAGGAGGTGGCCCTCGACAACCGGCTCCCCTGCGTCTACCTGGTGGACTCCGGCGGCGCCTTCCTGCCGATGCAGGACGAGGTGTTCCCCGACCGGGACCACTTCGGGCGGATCTTCTACAACCAGGCCCGGATGTCCGGCGCCGGCATCCCGCAGATCGCGGCGGTGCTCGGCTCGTGCACGGCGGGCGGGGCGTACGTCCCGGCGATGAGCGACGAGGCGGTGATCGTCCGCGACCAGGGCACGATCTTCCTCGGCGGCCCGCCGCTGGTGAAGGCGGCCACGGGTGAGGTGGTCACGGCGGAGGAGCTGGGCGGCGGCGAGGTCCACTCGCGGGTGTCGGGCGTGACCGACCATCTCGCGGAGGACGACGCGCACGCGCTGCGGATCGTGCGGAACATCGTCTCCACGCTCCCCGCGCGGGGAGCCCTGCCCTGGGGGGTCGAGCAGGCCGTCGAGCCCAAGGTGGACCCGGCGGGGCTGTACGGCGCGGTGCCGGTCGACTCCCGCACGCCCTACGACGTGCGCGAGATCATCGCGCGGATCACCGACGGCTCCCGTTTCGCGGAGTTCAAGTCGGAGTTCGGGCAGACCCTGGTCACCGGCTTCGCCCGGATCCACGGCCACCCGGTGGGGATCGTCGCCAACAACGGCATCCTGTTCTCCGAGTCCGCGCAGAAGGGCGCCCACTTCATCGAGCTGTGCGACCAGCGCGGCATCCCGCTGGTGTTCCTGCAGAACATCTCGGGCTTCATGGTGGGCCGGGACTACGAGGCGGGCGGTATCGCCAAGCACGGCGCCAAGATGGTCACGGCGGTCGCCTGCACGCGCGTGCCGAAGCTGACGGTGGTGGTCGGCGGGTCGTACGGGGCGGGCAACTACTCGATGTGCGGGCGGGCCTACTCCCCCCGCTTCCTGTGGATGTGGCCCAACGCCAAGATCTCGGTGATGGGCGGCGAGCAGGCCGCCTCGGTCCTCGCGACCGTGAAGCGGGACCAGCTGGAGGGTCGTGGCGAGGAGTGGCCGGCGGAGGACGAGGACGCCTTCAAGGCCCCGATCCGTGCGCAGTACGAGCGTCAGGGGAACGCCTACTACGCGACGGCCCGCCTCTGGGACGACGGCGTGATCGACCCGCTGGACACCCGGCAGGTCCTGGGACTGGCCCTGACCGCGTGCGCCAACGCGCCACTGAGTGACCCTCAGTTCGGCGTCTTCCGGATGTGAGGGGACGGACAACGATGTTCGAGACAGTGCTTGTGGCCAACCGGGGCGAGATCGCGGTGCGCGTCATCCGCACACTGCGGTCGATGGGCGTGCGCTCGGTGGCGGTGTACTCCGACGCGGACGCCGACGCCCGGCACGTGCGGGAGGCCGACACGGCGGTACGGATCGGGCCGGCGCCGGCCTCGGAGAGCTATCTGTCGGTGGAGCGGCTGCTCGAGGCCGCCGCCCGCAGCGGAGCGCAGGCGGTCCATCCGGGGTACGGGTTCCTCGCCGAGAACGCCGGTTTCGCGCGGGCGTGCGAGGAGGCGGGGCTGGTGTTCATCGGGCCCCCGGCGGACGCGATCGCCCTGATGGGCGACAAGATCCGCGCGAAGGAGACGGTGAAGGCGGCCGGGGTCCCGGTCGTCCCCGGCTCCAGCGGCAGCGGCCTCACGGACGGGCAGCTCGCCGACGCGGCCCGCGACATCGGTGTGCCGGTGCTGCTGAAGCCGTCGGCGGGCGGTGGCGGCAAGGGCATGCGCCTGGTGCGGGACGCTTCGGTGCTGGCCGACGAGATCGCCGCCGCGCGGCGCGAGGCCCGCGCCTCCTTCGGCGACGACACGCTGCTCGTCGAGCGGTGGATCGACCGGCCCCGCCACATCGAGATCCAGGTGCTGGCCGACGGCCACGGGGGCGTCGTCCACCTGGGCGAGCGCGAGTGCTCCCTCCAGCGCCGCCACCAGAAGATCATCGAGGAGGCGCCCAGTGTGCTCCTCGACGAGGAGACCCGGGCCGCGATGGGCGAGGCGGCGGTCCAGGCGGCCCGCTCCTGCGGTTACCGGGGCGCGGGCACGGTGGAATTCATCGTCCCGGGCGACGACCCGTCGTCGTACTACTTCATGGAGATGAACACCCGCCTCCAGGTGGAGCACCCGGTCACCGAGCTGGCTGTATCCATTGGTGCGGCTGGCGCCGCGGGCGGCCTCGACCTGGTGGAGTGGCAGCTTCGGGTGGCGGCGGGCGAGCCGCTGGCGTTCGGGCAGGACGACGTCCGGCTCACCGGGCACGCGGTGGAGGCCCGTATCTGCGCGGAGGACCCCGCGCGGGGCTTCCTCCCCTCCGGCGGCACGGTGCTGAAGCTGCGCGAACCGCAGGGCGACGGCGTGCGCACCGACTCCGGGCTGAGCGAGGGCACGGAGGTCGGCAGCCTCTACGACCCGATGCTGTCCAAGGTGATCGCGTACGGCCCCGACCGCGCGACGGCGCTGCGCAGGCTCCGGGCGGCGCTGGCGGAGACGGTGACGCTGGGCGTGCGGACCAACGCCGGGTTCCTGCGGCGGCTGCTGGCGCATCCGGCGGTCGTGTCGGGGGAGCTGGACACGGGGTTGGTCGAGCGCGAGGTGGCCGGGCTCGTGGCGGACGAGGTGCCGACGGAGGCGTACGCGGCGGCGGCGCTGCTGCGCCAGGCCTCCCTCCGGCAGCCCGCCGGCGGATCCGGCTGGGCCGACCCGTTCGCCGCCGCCGACGGCTGGCGGATGGGCGGCGAGCGGGCGTGGACGGCGCACCACCTGCGGGTGGCGGGCCACGACCCGGTGACCGTGCGCGTGCGCGGCACGGCGGACGGCGGGACGGAACTGCTGCTGCCGGGCGCCGGCACCCCGGTGCGGGGGTCCGCGGGCCCGGTGGGCGGGCACCGGTTCACCTGCACGCTCGACGGCGTCGCCCACACCTTCGCCGCCCTGCCGGACGGCACCTGGCTCGGCCGCGACGGCGACGCCTGGCACGTACGCGACCACGACCCGGTCGCCGCGTCCCTCACCCGCGCCGGCCAGGCGGGCGCCGACTCGCTGACCGCGCCGATGCCGGGCACGGTGACGGTGGTGAAGGTGGCCGTCGGCGACGAGGTGGCGGCGGGCCAGAGCCTGCTGGTGGTGGAGGCGATGAAGATGGAGCACGTCATCTCCGCCCCGCACGCCGGCACGGTCACCGAACTGGACGTGGCCCCGGGCACGACAGTCGCGATGGACCAGGTGCTGGCGGTCATCGCACCGGTGGAGGAGGAGACGGCGTGAACGCCCCGGAACTGGGCCTGCCCATGGTCGTACCGGCCGAGGGCCTGCCCGCGCGGGTCCGCATCCACGAGGTCGGCGCGCGCGACGGACTGCAGAACGAGAAGGCGACCGTGCCGACGGCCATCAAGGCGGAGTTCGTCCGCCGCCTGGCCGGCACCGGTCTGAGCACCATCGAGGCGACGAGCTTCGTGCACCCCAAGTGGGTGCCCCAGCTCGCGGACGCCGAGGACCTGTACCCGGCGGTGTCCGACCTGCCGATGTCACTGCCGGTCCTGGTGCCGAACGAGCGCGGACTGGACCGCGCGCTCGCGCTGGGCGCCCGGCGGGTCGCGGTGTTCGCCAGTGCCACGGAGTCCTTCGCCAGGGCCAACCTCAACCGCACGGTGGACGAGGCGCTGGCGATGTTCGAGCCGGTGGTGCGGCGGGCGAAGGCGGAGGACGTCCACGTCCGCGGCTATCTGTCGATGTGCTTCGGCGACCCGTGGGAGGGCGCGGTCCCGGTCCCCCAGGTGGTGAAGGTGTGCCGGGCCCTGCTCGGCATGGGCTGTGACGAGCTGAGCCTGGGCGACACCATCGGGGTGGCGACCCCGGGCCATGTGACGGCCCTGCTCACCGCGCTCGGCGGGGCGGACGTGCCCGTGTCCGCGCTGGCCGTGCACTTCCACGACACCTACGGCCAGGCCCTGTCCAACACGCTGGCCGCGCTCCAGCACGGCGTCACCACGGTCGACGCCTCCGCCGGCGGACTGGGCGGCTGCCCGTACGCGAAGTCCGCCACCGGCAATCTCGCCACCGAAGACCTCGTGTGGATGCTGCGGGGCCTCGGCATCGACACCGGAGTCGACCTCGACCGTCTGGTCGCCACAAGCGTCTGGATGGCCGCCCACCTGGGCCGAACCAGCCCGTCCCGCACCGTACGAGCCCTCTCCCACCAGGAGCAGTGAACGACATGGACCACAAGCTCTCCCCCGAACTGGAAGAACTCCGCCGCACCGTCGAGGAGTTCGCGCACGACGTGGTGGCGCCGAAGATCGGTGACTTCTACGAGCGGCACGAGTTCCCGTACGAGATCGTGCGGGAGATGGGCCGGATGGGCCTGTTCGGGCTGCCGTTCCCGGAGGAGTACGGCGGCATGGGCGGCGACTACTTCGCCCTGGGCGTGGCCCTGGAGGAGCTGGCGCGGGTGGACTCCTCGGTGGCGATCACCCTGGAGGCGGGCGTCTCGCTCGGCGCGATGCCGGTCCACCTCTTCGGCACCGAGGAGCAGAAGCGCGAATGGCTGCCCCGGCTGTGCTCGGGCGAGATCCTGGGCGCGTTCGGTCTGACGGAGCCGGACGGCGGCAGTGACGCGGGCGCGACCCGTACGACGGCCCGCCTGGACGAGTCGACGGACGAGTGGGTCATCAACGGCACCAAGTGCTTCATCACCAACTCGGGCACGGACGTCACGGGCCTGGTCACGGTCACGGCGGTGACGGGCCGCAAGCCCGACGGCAAGCCGCTGATCTCGGCGATCATCGTCCCGTCGGGCACGCCGGGCTTCACGGTGGCGGCCCCGTACTCGAAGGTCGGCTGGAACGCGTCGGACACCCGGGAACTGTCCTTCCAGGACGTCCGCGTCCCGGCGGCCAACCTCCTCGGCGAGGAGGGCCGCGGGTACGCGCAGTTCCTGCGCATCCTGGACGAGGGCCGTATCGCCATAGCGGCGCTGGGCACGGGGCTGGCGCAGGGCTGTGTGGACGAGTCGGTGAAGTACGCCAAGGAGCGGCACGCCTTCGGCAGGCCGATCGGCGCCAACCAGGCGATCCAGTTCAAGATCGCCGACATGGAGATGAAGGCCCACACGGCCCGCCTCGCCTGGCGCGACGCGGCCAGCCGTCTGGTGGCCGGCGAGCCGTTCAAGAAGGAGGCGGCGCTGGCGAAGCTGTACTCGTCCACGGTCGCCGTGGACAACGCCCGTGACGCCACGCAGATCCACGGCGGCTACGGCTTCATGAACGAGTACCCGGTGGCCCGTATGTGGCGCGACTCGAAGATCCTGGAGATCGGCGAGGGCACGAGCGAGGTCCAGCGGATGCTGATCGCGCGGGAGTTGGGGCTGGCGGGCTGACCCCTTCGCCGCCGGACGGACCGACCGGTCCTCATCCACCGGTCGGTCCGTCCGGCAGCCGTCCCCGCCGACGCCGGCCGTGAGCGGGATCCGGCCGGGCGGCTCAGGCCGCGATCGGCGGCCCGGCGCCGAGGCGCCGATCCCCGCTCACCGGGTCGTCGAACAGTCCCAACTCCTGCGCCCTGGCTCCCAGAGCGACCCGCCCCGGCACCCCCCAGCGCCTCATCAACTGCTGCACACGCCGCTGCACGGTCCGATGGCCGAGCCCCAGACGGCGGCCTATCGCCGCGTCCCCGAGCCCCTGGTACAGCAGGCGCACAATCTCACGATCCGACTGGCTCAGCGTCATTGCCCTGGTCACCCACACCCCCACGAAACGGAACCGGATCCACCTCTTAGGCGGCTCTCACGGAACCCTAAGCTCTTGATCACCTGGAGGAACGAGCCGTCATCACACAAAGCGGTCACACCCGGCTCGACGAAGCTGGCGCGAATACGCCAAACCTCACAGGAGTCGAACGTTTTCGTCACGTCAACGTCGCAGCGCCTCCACCGGCTCGGTCCGCGCCGCCCTGACCCGGACACAGACCGGCCGGCAGGCCGGCGGCCGGCCCCACGAGCGGTGCCGCCGTGACGGTCGCCGGCGGGATGACGGGCGTCCGCGTCGTCGGGGAACGCCACGTCCACGCACTCGTTCCGCTGCCGGGCACTGTCCTCGACAATCCCCTCCGTCGCACTGAGCTCGTTGAAGCGGTTGTCGATCCGGGAGGAGGCGGTGGCCGTCAGGCCGAGCACCGCCACGAAGCTCCCCACTCCCAGCACGGTGCCGACGGCGGCCAGCAGGGACCGTGCCGGTCGTTGCAGGATGTCCGCCGCCGCCTCGGCGCACAGGGTCCCGCACCCGCAGCACGGAAGGCTCCATACCGGTGCCGCGGCGCCCTGCCCGTCCGGACCCGGTCGTCCGGCTCCCTGCCGGACCCCGGCGGACGCCGGCCCGTCCGGCACGCCGCCCCGGATGGTGACGCGGCGCGAACCCAGGGCCGCGACGGCCGGATCGTGAGTGATGATCACCAATGTCATCCCCTGGTCGTTCAGGTCGCCCAGCAGCGTGAGGACCGCGTCGGAGAGGCCGCCGACATCGACGCCGTCGAGCAGGCACCGCCCCTCGGTCGCGGTGTCGAGCGGCCCGGCGATGTCGAGGAACGTCGACTCGCCCGATCCGGACGGCCCCGGGACGGTGATGAACTCCCCCGTCGGATCGTCAGATCGGCGGGGCGCAGGGCCGTCACGGGCGGCGGGCCCTGATAGGTCAGGGCCACCCCCTGGAATCCCGGCACCGGTGCGGTGCCCGGGGCAGCCCGATTACGAGCCGGCCGTGTCGGAGTCGCAGTACAGCAGGAACTTGAAATTGTTGTCCGACTCGCAGGCCGGCCGGCAGTTGCCCCGTTCCGTGAATTCGTTCGCTTCCGCAGAGGGCGCGGCAGTGAACACCAGAAAACCCGCGGCAACGGATGCCGGTAACATTTCCAAAGGGCGACGCACTTAAATTCCGTAAGAAACCAGGCATTAGACGAACATTGATCCCGGAAGTACGGAATTCCGCTCACAACATTTCTGACGTCTTTACGCCTCCACACCCGTGCACCGGTTCCACGAGTGTCGTAATTACGCCTGCACGTTCGCACCTTTTGGCCATTTCGCACATTATGGAGGGCTGTCGCCGACCGGACAGAACACCTAGTTTCGTACTGGCAACAAGGAGAGCACACCCGCCGGTTCAGTCGCACAGATGTGAGGCGATTCCCTTTGGCTGACGAGATGGTCCTGCAGTCCCAGCGATTTTTCAACAGCACCTACAGCGGCTATTCCGGCACGCCCACGCCGAACGACCGCGTCAAGTCCGCCGTGTCCGATCTCAAGGCGGACACGGACGCCCGCACGACCATCGCAAGCGGAACCGACACCGTCAGGTCCATCCGGCAGTGGATGAAATCGCGTCACATCGACCGAGCCGACTTCTCCCCCTCCCGCTTCAGCCGCCCGCAGGGCACGTTCGCCGCCGCGGCAACAGACGACGGTCGGGGCGTCGCAGGCGCCGGCGACATCGCCCGGGCCGTCTCCGAGACCCGCTGACCGGCTGAACAACGACCGCATTCTCCCCCAGCACTTCATGCAGACAAGGAAAGCCCGTGCGCCTCCTCAAGCGAACGACCACACCAGTGGCTGTCATGCTCGCAGCAATATTTCTCGGTGCATGCTCGTCGTCCGGATCGGGTTCCGGTCCGGCGAAGGACCACACCCCGGTCGACCGGAGCAACTGGCCTGCGGAGACCCCTGCTTCCGGACTGGTCAAGGGCTTGGAGTTGCCGCTCGAGGCCTATATGTCCTCGTACGCGGATCAGGTCACCGTCGACACCGCGCTGCGCACCCTCCAGACGCGGTGCATGGCCGAGTACGGGCTCACCGTCGACCTGCCGCGTCCCGGTGTGAACCCGCCGCCCCACAGCAACGCGATCTCGATCGAGCGCCGTTACGGCATCACCGACCGCACCCGGGCCGAGAAGCACGGGTACGCGCTTCCGAAGGAGCTGACCCGGAGCACCGAACCGGTCGACAAGGGGCTTTCGGGTGTGGAGGTGGAAGTGCTGACCGGGCGCACCAAGCCCGAGTTCCGTCCGCCCGAGGGCGCCGAGGACGACGGGCCGTACATCACCGGTGTGGACTCCGGGCCCGCCCGCGCCGAGTACCAGGGCAAGAAGCTGCACGAGGGCGGCTGCGCCGGATGGTCGAAGCGGCAGCTCGAGCTGAACGAGTCGGACGAGGGCTTCGTCTCGCAGCTCGCCTCCACAAGCCTCTCCGAGTCCCGGCTGCGCAAGCCGGTCGAGAAGGCCATCAAGGACTGGTCGGCCTGCATGAAGAAACGGGGACGGTCCGCCGCGGACCCGTACAGGGCCATGGAGCAGGGCTACGCCAACGGCGACGGCACCACCGAAGACGCGATCGGGCTCGCGCTGGACGACATCGACTGCAAGAAGCAGGCCCGTCTGATCGAGGTCTGGTTCAAGGAGGAGTCGGCGGTCCAGAAGCGGCAGATCGAAGAGAACAAGGACCAGCTCGCCGCCGTCAAGACGCGCATGAGCAAGGTCCTTGCAGCCGCCGAGGCTGTCAAGTAACCAGAAAAGGAAAGAAGTTGAGGAAGAGACGCGTACGTCTGCGCGTGCCGGTCACCCTCGTGGTGACCACCGCGCTGGCGATACCTCTGAGCCTGCCCGCGCAGGCCGAGGAACCAAAGCCGCCCAAGAACGCGGCACAGGGGTGGAACGACGCCACACAGGGGCGACAGGAGCAGAAGAAGCTCTCCCTGAAGCCTTCCGCGATCCCCGCGAAGGACCGCGGCCGTATTCTCGGCAAGAACTACGAGGACTCCGCCGACACCGCCGTCACGACGACCGGCGACGGCACCGGCTTCCACATCATTGCGGGCAAGGAGAAGAACGGCTATCAACTGCGCACGATAGCCAGTCTGTTCGAGGACAGTTTCGCCTCGGACACCTGGATCGGCAACCACTGCGTCACCGAGTCCGGCAAGTACGCGGCCGTCTCGTACGCGCCGCGTATGTTCACCAACAAGCCCGAGCTGATGGTGCGCGGCGCGTTCACCGCAGTGGTCGATCTTCGGTCGGGCAAGGTCACCAAGCTGCCGTTCCAGTCGTCGCTCGCCTACTTCTCGCCCGGCTGCGGCCAGGGCGAGAAGGTGGTGTTCACCCAGCTCAGCCACGACGGTGACAAGAAGCAGCAGACCCGCCTGATCACTGTCGACGCGGCAACCGGCAAGGAGTCCAAGCCGGTCACGCTCGCCGGCCAGGTCACCTCCGCCGTCCCCACGGACGCGGGCATCGTCGCCGCGCACGGCAACAGGCTGGTACGGATCAACGGCACGGCCGAGAAGACCCTGGCCTCCACCACGACGGTGCCGTTCCAGATCACCGCCGACGCCGACGGCGGCATCACCTTCATCGACCGCGAGCTGGACAAGGAGGCGTCCGAAACGCCGACCAGCTGGGCCAAGCACCTCGACCGTGCCAAGGTCGAGAAGGGCGGGAAGACCGAGCCCGTCACCGTGGCCTCCGGCAAGCTCGAGGCCTGGGACCTGACCCGCTCGGCGCGCGGCGAGGTGTTCGTCACCGGTGACGCCACGTCCAGGACGTTGCCCGAGCGGGTGCACAACCCGGGCAAGCTCCCCAAGGGCGCGGCGATCTCCAGCCACGCCCGCGCAGCCCTGACCACCACGTGGTCCGACGGGAAGACCACCCTGGTCAACCCGGAGAACGCCGCCGAGCCCCGCCCCGCGCGTACTGTCCTGCGCATGCTGGAGTCCGACAGGTCCGTGACCCTCGACCTGCGTCCCGGTGCCAACCGCGTGGGCGACGAGGCCCAGGGGCGCGACCTGTCCCCCGCGCTGCCCACCGGCGGCCCGGTCGGCTCCGGCCCGGACACGAGCGAGAAGGACGAGGACGGCCTGTCCACGCAGACCGTCACCACCCGAGCCCTCACCGCACAGGCCGACAACCCCAGCGAAGGCACCGGGGAACGCTACTGCGCGGTGGCCCGCAACGACGTGAAGAAGCAGGCCTTCCAGCCCACTCCGCGTCAGGTCGAATGGGCGGTGGACCAGGCCGTCGTCGGTGAACTGAACTTCTACCGCGGGGCGAACTGGAAGAACACCGGGACCGGTGGCTACCAGCCCCAGGGCCTGTTCCCGCCGACCGTGCTGGCCGGTGACCCGAACGGCACCCTGGACAACGAAGACCCCGACGACACGGATCAGTGGCACATTCCCGCCCAGGTGATGCTCGGCATCACCGCGCAGGAATCCAACATGTGGCAGGCCACCCGCTTCGCCGTCCCCGGTGTCACCTCCAACTCCCTCATCGGCAACTACTACGGCGTCGACTACGCCGCCGATGGTGAGCAGCTCGACCCGTGGCGTATCAACTGGGCGGACGCCGACTGCGGTTACGGCATCACCCAGGCCACCGACGGCATGCGCCTCGCGGGCAAGACCAAGCCCGGCGAGACCGCGCTGTCTCCCCTCGCGCAGGAAGCCGTCGCGCTCGACTACACCGCGAACATCGCAGCCGGCGTGCGGATCCTGTCGGAGAAGTGGAACCAGACGTACAACGCCGGCATGAAGATCAACGGCGGCCACCCCAAGTGGATCGAGAACTGGTTCTTCGCACTGTGGGCCTACAACTCCGGCTTCTACGACACCGCTGACTCCCAGGGCCACTGGGGCGTCGGCTGGACCAACAACCCGGCCAACCCGCTGTGGAAGGCCAACCGTGTGCCGTTCCTGCAGCACGCCACCGACCCGTCCAGGGACGACTACAGCCACGCCGCGCACCCGCAGGACTGGCCGTACCAGGAGAAGGTGATCGGCTGGGCCGCCCGCCCGATCTCGGCGATGTTCGCCCCCGGTGACTTCCAGGCCGGCTACCGCCCCGCGTGGTGGCTGAGCAACCAGGCCCGCTCCGAGGCCAAGCCGCCGGTGGACCTGTTCTGCACCTCGTCGAACTACTGCGACCCGGCCAAGATCGGCGACAACGACTCCAACGACCAGGGGCTGGGTGCCTGTACCGCGGACTCGGGCGACAGTGACACCAACCCGCACTGGCTGCACTGCTGGTGGCACGAGGAGATACCCGTCGGCAAGTGGAAGGACTGTGAACGCCTCGCCGAGTGCGGAAACGCCGTCCACCGCTTCAACACGTCGTACGGCGAGCAGGCGGACGCGGGTTCGTACCCGCCCAACTGCGCCACGACCGGTCTTCCCACCAACGCCTTGGTGGTCGACGACGTGCCCGACGGCGTCATACCGGCGGGCGTCGATGCCAACCGCGGATGCGGGGCGGTGAACTCGAGCGGAACCTTCGAGTTCACCTACGTCCCGTGGGACACCCAGATGGACCTCACCGACGACGGGACGGACAACCCGACCACGGTCACGACGTATCCCGGGAAGATCGACACGCACCAGATCGGCGCGGGCTACGGAAACCACTTCTGGTTCACGCACACCCGTACGGCGGAGTCCTACCCGGCCAACGCCAACCGGATGAAGGTCACCGGTACGTGGAAGCTGAACGCTCCGTTGACCAACACCAGCCGGCAGGCCAAGGTCTTCGCGCACATCCCGGACCACGGGGCGCAGACGTCCAATGCCGTCTACCGGATCCAGACCTCCGAAGGCGAGGTGGAGGCGCCGATCTCGCAGACGGCCAACGAGTCCAACAAATGGGTGGACCTGGGCGCCTACGACTTCGGTGACCTGATCCCCGAGGTGCGGCTCGACAACTTCAACGGCGGCTCCGGGGACGCGGACATCGCCTTCGACGCGCTGGCGTTCGTCCCCGGCACGTACAACGGTCAGAAGATGACCGGCAATATGACAGCCGATCCGACCGCTCCGGAACCGGCGCCGGTCGAGCCGGGTGACGACATCAGCGGCGGTATCTTCCCCTCGGCGACGAGCTTCTCGGAAGCCTCCGCGCCGGCCACCCAGATGGCGGCCTCGAGCACCGCGTCCTGTTCGTTGATCTCGAAGTCCATCACCCGCAAGCGCACCAACAGTTGCGTGCACGACGAGCTGGGGATGCAGCATGAGATCAACAACAGGCCGGACGGGTACGCGTGGTTCGACTTCTACAACACGATCTACCTGGACGCGGAGAGTGACGAGTTCTCCCAGGTCACCACGATCAGCCTGAAGTCGATGTCCGGCGTCGCGACCACGGCCACCCTGGACTACCAGGCCAAGTGCCGTGGCTACTGCTCCGTCACCAGCGTCGACTGGAGCGGCTCGAAGGTCTTCACGAAGGGTGACACGGTCCAGCGGACCGTCACCACGCGGTTCAAGTGGACACCGAGCGGTGCCGACGAGGACACGATCACCCCGTACTGGTACTTCACCGGGACGATCAACGGTACCCCGATCAAGACACCGCTCGAAGCCGAGAAGTCCCAGCTGGACATCCGCTGCGACAAGGTCGTCGCCAACGTGAAACCCGGCTGTGTGTTCTCCGGCTACAAGCCGACGTACGTCATGAACTCCAAGAAGTTCCCCGGGGCCGCCGCGCACATCGACCTGATGTGGCGCAAGACGTCCATCGACTGGGGCAAGCAGAGCAGCGGCAAGCCGCTCACCTACCTGGGCAACAAGATGGCCGGTGACGGCTCGGGCAAGACGCAGCATGCCCGCAACCGTCAGCTGATCTGCGGCAGGCTGTGGAAGACGTACAAGGACACCGGTCTGTTCAGTGACATGTGGACCCTGGACGCGGGAGAGGCTCGTACCGACTCGAAGAGCTGTGACGAGTTCGTCTTCGCCAACGCGCTGCAGAGCGCCGGAAACACCACGGGCCCCAACCCCGTCACGTACAGCGGCAAGGAATGCGTGCAGACGTACGTCCGGCGCAACGCCGACGACACCATGACGCTCCACCTGCGTCCGGACGCCCCGGCACCGACGTGGAAGGAGCCCTGTGGCCGGTCCTCGATGTCGAACTGGCAGAACACCCAGTCGATGCGGCCGTTCGGCGACTTCATCAAGGAGCAGCGGCTGATGGAGGACGACGACTACTGGCTGGACCTCGACGGGTTCACGGCGCCCACGCCGTGACCGCGCGATGAAGGACGCCCCCCGGTTCCAGCCGGGGGGCGTTCCTGTTCCGCGATCGGTCTCATGACCAGACGAGGCGTCCTTCGGCGACCGAGCCGGTCGGATGGCTTCCCTCGGCGATGCTCGTCAGCATCTCCGCCACGGAGTCGAAGTAGTCGGCCAGGGAGGGGTACTCGCCGGTGGTCGTGATCTCGCCCACGAACCAGCTGCCGACACGGCCGTCCCGCGCGTCGATGAACTTTCCCGACCAGCCGTCCTGATCCGACAGGAACGGGATCCACTCGTCGATCCCGTCGGGCAGCGGACGGTTGGCGTAGAGCTTCTCGATCGACCGGATGCCCAGGAAGAAGCTTCCCTCGTCCGGGAACCCGGCGAAACCGGAGCATGCCGCATCGTCGTCCGCGTCCTCCTCGGGGAGGTCGAGGTTGTTCTGCAGCAGCCACGCCCGCAGGTCTTGGGGAAGGGCGATGCCCATTCGTTCCTCGGCGGCCGCGAGCATCTGTTCCGTGGCCGGCCCGGGCAGATCCGCGTGATCGGCCGGGGCGTGCTCCCGAAGGAGACTCATCACGCGGGACCAGCTCTCCACCACACGCATTCTGCACCGTCCTCTCTGCGCGGATTCCCTGTACGGCTGCGCCACCGCGGGGGTCACTGTCCGAAGCGTCGACGCCGGGCGCCGTGATCCCGGAGCGCGCAAGACGGCCACCTCGCGGAGCGCCGGCCGGAGAACCTCGCCGGAATGGTACTCCGAGCGGGCCGACCGCCCCCGCTCGGCGCCTTCTGACGGGAAGTGGAGGACCGTCCGCTCGGCGAGGACGACATCCGGCACGACCGCGGTCGACTCACAGGTGCCGATCGACAGGGCCCCACCCCTGGACAGAGACTGAGGTTAGGCTAACCTACCCTCGAATTGTCCGGCGGGTGATCCACCCCGTTCGAAAGCAGCGTAACCATGTCCAACGCCAGAGCCACCCACCTCACCCGCCGTGGCATCCTCGCCGCCGGCGGCGCGCTCGGCCTCGGTGCCGTGCTCGCAGCCTGCGGAGACGACGACGCGAAAAGCGCTGGTTCGGACAAGGGGACGACCGCCGCGAAGTCCGGCCCCTGGACCTTCGAGGACGACCGCGGCACCACCGTGAAGCTCGACAAGGTGCCGACGAACATCGTCGCGTTCACCGGTGTCGCCGCCGCGCTGTTCGACTACGGCGTCGAGGTCAAGGGCGTCTTCGGACCGACCAAAACGACGGACGGCAAGGCCGACGTCCAGGCCGGCGACATGGACGTCAGCAAGCTGACGATCTTCGGCAACAAGTTCGACAGCTTCAACGTCGAGCAGTACGCGGCCTTCCAGCCCGAGGTGCTCGTCTCCACGACGTTCGACGACGCCGGCACCCTCTGGTACGTCCCGGAGGCCTCCAAGGACAAGATCGCCAAGCTCGCCCCGAGCGTCGCGATCTCCGTCTACGACCTCCAGATGCCCGAGCCGCTGCAGCGCATGGCCGAACTGGCCGAATCGCTGGGCGCCGACATGAAGGCCACGAAGGTCGTCGAGGCGAAGAAGAAGTTCGAGGCCGCCGCCGAGCGGCTGCGCAAGGCCGCGAAGGCCCGCCCGGAGATCAGGGTGCTGGCCGGTTCCGCCGCGCAGGACGTCTTCTACGTCTCCGGCTCCAACTACTCCATCGACCTGGAGTACTTCAAGGCCCTCGGCGTGAACCTGGTGGAGCCCCCGGAGGAGGCCAAGAAGGCGACCGGCGGCTGGTTCGAGACGCTGAGCTGGGAGAACGTCGACAAGTATCCGGCCGACGTCATCATCATGGACGACCGCGCCTCGACCATCCAGCCCGCCGACATCACCGAGGCGACCTGGAAGAAGCTCCCCGCGGTCAAGGCCGGCCAGGTCATCGCCCGCTCCCCCGAGCCGATCCTGTCCTACGACAAGTGCACGCCGCTCCTCGACAACCTCGCCGAGGCCATCGAGAAGGCCAAGAAGGTCGGCTGACCGCACCCGCCGGAACCCCTCCCTCCTCGGAGTCACACGTGACCACCGCCGTAGCCGCCCCGTTCCGTTTCTTCGCCCTCCAGGTCGTGACGACGAGGCGGCTCGGCCCGTCCCTGCTCCGGGTCACCTTCGCGGGTCCCGATCTGCGGGACTTCCGCTCCGACGGGCGTGACCAGTCCCTGTCGCTGTTCCTGCCGCATCCGGGGCAGAGCGAGCCGGTCGTGCCCCTCGAACGGGGCGACAACTGGTGGCAGGGCTGGCGCGAACTGCCCGACGACGTGCGGGCCGTGATGCGCTCGTACACGCTCCGGGGGCTGCGCGCGGACGCCGAGGGGCACACCACCGAGGTCGACATCGACTTCGTGCTGCACGGCGTCGGCGAAGAGGCCGGCGCGTCCGCCGAGGCGGGCCCGGCCTCCCGCTGGGCCGCCCGCGCCGCCGCCGGTGACCGGGTGCTGCTGCTCGGCCCCGCGGTCGCCGACAACCGCGCGATCCGCTTCCGCCCGCCCGAGGACACCGACCTGGTCCTCCTGTGGGCCGACGAGACCGCCCTGCCCGCCACCGCCGCCGTCCTGGAGACCCTCCCGGCCGGCACCCGCGCCCGGGTCTGGCTGGAGGTGCCGCACTCCGGGGACGTCCAGGACCTGGCGACCGGCGCCGACGCCGAGATCACGTGGTTCGTCAGGGACGCGCACGACCAGGGCTCCCCCATGGCCCTGGACGGCATCCGCACCGCCGAACTCCCGCCCGCCGAGCGGCCGTACGTCTGGATCGCCGGGGAGGCGGGCCACGTGAAGCAGCTACGGCGGCACTTCGTGGGCGAGCGGGGGATCGACCGCAGGCGGGTGACGTTCGTGGGCTACTGGCGTCGCGGGCTGACCGAAGAGCAGCTTCGCGAACAGGGGTAGCGCGAAACACGGTTGACCCCGATCGCTCCTGAGGCAGGAGTGATCACGGTCACGGCTGTGGCTGGTTTCATGGCATGTTACTTAGGTTAGGCTAACCTAAGTAACACGTCACCGGCTTTCCCCGCACCGGATCGTCCCCACCGGAGGACCCCCACATGCGCTCGCACCTGCTCAACGACACCACCGCGGAGCACTACCGCCGCTCCGTGACCGAAGGAGTCGAGCGGGTGGCGGCCAAACTCGCCACCACCGAACGGCCGTTCACCGGCGTCACCGTCGACGCGCTCTCCCCCCGCATCGACGGCATCGACCTCGACCAGCCGCTGCACGACACCACCGCCGTGCTGGACGAACTGGAGGACGTCTACCTCCGGGACGCCGTCTACTTCCACCACCCCCGCTACCTCGCCCACCTCAACTGCCCGGTCGTCATCCCGGCCGTGCTCGGCGAGGCCGTGCTCTCCGCCGTCAACTCCTCCCTGGACACCTGGGACCAGTCGGCCGGCGGCACCCTCATCGAGCGGAAGCTCATCGACTGGACGGCGGGCCGCATCGGCCTCGGCCCGGCCGCCGACGGCGTGTTCACCTCCGGCGGCACCCAGTCCAACCTCCAGGCACTGCTGCTGGCCCGCGAGGAGGCCAAGGCCGAGGACCTGGCGGAACTGCGGATCTTCGCCTCCGAGGTCAGCCACTTCAGCGTGAAGAAGTCCGCGAAACTGCTCGGCCTCGGACCCGACGCCGTCGTGTCGATCCCCGTCGACCACGACAAGCGCATGCAGACCGTCGCCCTCGCCCACGAGCTGGAGCGCTGCGCCGAGGCGGGCCTGGTCCCCATGGCCGTCGTCGCCACCGCCGGCACCACCGACTTCGGCTCCATCGACCCGCTGCCGGAGATCGCCGAACTGTGCGCGCAGTACGGCGCCTGGATGCACGTCGACGCCGCCTACGGCTGCGGCCTGCTCGCCTCGCTGAAGTACCGGGACCGCGCCGACGGCATCGAGCGCGCCGACTCCGTCACCGTCGACTACCACAAGTCCTTCTTCCAGCCGGTCAGTTCGTCGGCCGTGCTGGTCCGCGACGCGGCCACGCTGCGGCACGCCACCTACCACGCGGAGTACCTCAACCCGCGCCGCATGGTGCAGGAACGTATCCCCAACCAGGTGGACAAGTCCCTGCAGACCACCCGCCGCTTCGACGCGCTGAAGCTGTGGATGACACTGCGCGTGATGGGCGCCGACGGCATCGGGCAGCTCTTCGACGAGGTGTGCGACCTGGCCGCCGAGGGCTGGAAACTGCTGGCCGCCGACCCCCGCTTCGACGTCGTGGTCGAGCCGAGCCTGTCCACCCTGGTCTTCCGCTTCGTCCCGGCCGCCGTCACCGACCCCGCCGAGATCGACCGCGCCAACCTCTACGCCCGCAAGGCCCTGTTCGCCTCCGGTGACGCGGTGGTCGCGGGCACCAAGGTGGCGGGGCGCCACTACCTGAAGTTCACCCTGCTGAACCCCGAGACCACGACGTCCGACATCGCCGCCGTCCTCGATCTGATCGCCGGCCACGCCGAGCAGTACCTGGGAGAGTCCCTTGACCGCGCTTCCTGAAGCCCATGGAACCACCTACGACTTCGTGGGCATCGGACTGGGCCCCTTCAACCTCGGCCTCGCCTGCCTCACCGAGCCCATCGACGAACTCAGCGGTGTCTTCCTGGAGTCCAAGCCCGACTTCGCCTGGCACGCCGGCATGTTCCTCGACGGCGCCCACCTGCAGACCCCGTTCATGTCGGACCTGGTCACCCTGGCCGACCCGACCTCCCCGTACTCCTTCCTCAACTACCTGAAGGAGAAGGGGCGGCTGTACTCGTTCTACATACGGGAGAACTTCTACCCGCTGCGGGTCGAGTACGACGACTACTGCCGCTGGGCCGCCGGCAAGCTGAGCAGCATCCGCTTCGGCACCACGGTCACCGAGGTGACGTACGACGAGGGCGACGGGCTGTACACCGTGGCGACGGCGGCCGGTGAGTCGTACCGCGCCCGGCACCTGGTGCTCGGCACCGGGACCGTGCCGTTCATCCCCGAGCCGTGCCGCGGACTGGACGGCGGCCTCTTCCACAACGCGCAGTACATGCACCGCAAGGCGGAGCTGCTGCACAAGGAGTCGATCACGGTCGTCGGCAGCGGGCAGAGCGCCGCCGAGATCTACTACGAGCTGCTCTCCGAGATCGACGTCCACGGCTACCGGCTCAACTGGGTCACCCGTTCCCCGCGGTTCTTCCCGCTGGAGTACACCAAGCTGACCCTGGAGATGACCTCCCCGGACTACATCGACTACTTCCGCGCGCTGCCCGAGGAGACCCGCTACCGGCTGGAGAAGCAGCAGAAGGGCCTGTTCAAGGGCATCAACTCGGAGCTGATCGACGCGATCTTCGACCTGCTCTACCAGAAGAACGTCGAGAGCGGCGACCGTCCGGTCCCCACCCGGCTGCTCACCAACTCCTCGCTCACCACCGCCCGCCACGAGGACGGCGGCTACACGCTCGGCTTCCACCAGGACGAGCAGGGCAAGGACTTCGAGATCCGCACCGAGGGCCTGGTGCTGGCCACCGGCTACCACTACGAGCCGCCGGCCTTCCTCGACCCGGTCCGCGACCGGATCCGCTTCGACGGGCACGGCCGCTTCGACGTGAGCCGCGACTACGCCATCGACGTCACCGGCCGCGGCATCTTCCTGCAGAACGCCGGCGTCCACACGCACAGCATCACCAGCCCCGACCTGGGCATGGGCCCGTACCGGAACGCGACCATCATCCGCGAGCTGCTCGGCACCGAGTACTACCCCGTCGAGAAGACCATCGCGTTCCAGGAGTTCGCAGTATGAGCAGTACGAGCAGTACGAGCAGTACGGGTATCGGTACGTTCACCGTCCGGCCCCTGGACCCGCTGAAGGACGCCGAGCTGCTGCACCGCTGGGTCACCGACCCCAAGGCGGCGTTCTGGATGATGCAGGACGCCGGGCTCCAGGACGTCGAGCGCGAGTACATGCGGATCGCCGCCCACGAGCACCACCACGCCTACCTGGGCCTGCACGACGGCGAACCGGCCTTCCTGATGGAGAAGTACGACCCCCGGTACGTCGAACTCGTCGGCCTGTACGACCCCGAGCCCGGCGATGTCGGCATGCACTTCCTGGTCGCGCCGACCGACCGGCCGCTCCACGGCTTCACCCGGGCCGTCATCACCGCCGTGATGGAGGAGCTGTTCGCCGACCCGGACACCCGGCGGGTGGTGGTCGAGCCGGACGTGACCAACAAGGCCGTGCACGCGCTGAACGAGGCCGTGGGCTTCGTGCCCGAGCGTGAGATCGACAAGCCGGAGAAGCGCGCGCTGCTGAGCTTCTGCACGCGCGAACAGTTCCTGGCCGCCCGAGGAGTATCCGTATGACCCTGTCCGACGCCGTGGCGCATCTGTCCCCCCACCGCTGGGCGCGGGCCAACCGCCTGCTGATCCGCAAGGCACTCGCCGAGTTCGCGCACGAGCGGCTCATCACACCGGAGGCCACCGACGACGGCGGGTACGTCGTCCGCAGCGACGACGGCCTGACCCGGTACGCCTTCACGGCGACGCTCCGCGCCCTGGACCACTGGGTGATCGACGCCGACTCGATCACCCGCCGGCGCGGCGACGCCGAACTCGACCTCGCGGCCCTGGACTTCTTCGTCGAGCTGCAGAAGTCGCTGGGCCTGAGCGAGGAGATCCTGCCGGTGTACCTGGAGGAGATCTCCTCCACCCTCTCCGGCACCTGCTACAAGCTCACCAAGCCGCAGGTCCCGGTCGCCGAGCTGGTCGACGCCGGCTTCCAGGCCATCGAGACCGGGATGACCGAGGGCCACCCCTGCTTCGTCGCCAACAACGGGCGGCTCGGCTTCGGCATCCACGAGTACCTGTCGTACGCCCCGGAGACCGCCAGCCCGGTGAGGCTGGTGTGGCTGGCCGCGCACCGCTCACGGGCCGCGTTCACGGCCGGCGTCGGGATCGAGTACGAGTCGTTCGTCCGTCAGGAGCTGGGCGAGGAGACCGTCGAGGGCTTCCACGGCGTCCTGCGCGAGCGGGACCTCGACCCCGCCGACTACCTCCTCATCCCCGTCCACCCCTGGCAGTGGTGGAACAAGCTGTCCGTCACCTTCGCCGCCGAGGTGGCGCGCGGGCACCTGGTCTGCCTGGGCGAGGGTGACGACGAGTACCTGGCCCAGCAGTCCATCCGTACCTTCTTCAACACCTCGCACCCCGAGAAGCACTACGTGAAGACGGCCCTGTCCGTCCTCAACATGGGCTTCATGCGCGGACTGTCCGCCGCCTACATGGAGGCGACCCCGGCGATCAACGACTGGCTGGCCCGGCTGATCGACAGCGACCCGGTGCTGCGGGCCACGGGGCTGTCCATCATCCGCGAGCGGGCCGCCGTGGGCTACCGGCACCTGGAGTACGAGCAGGCCACGGACCGCTACTCGCCGTACCGGAAG
Organism: Streptomyces sp. CB02400; assembly: GCF_001905725.1. GTDB lineage: Bacteria > Actinomycetota > Actinomycetes > Streptomycetales > Streptomycetaceae > Streptomyces > Streptomyces atrovirens. Next base: position 254,552 of record NZ_LIWB01000002.1, on the reverse strand, counting down.
ATGCTGGCCGCGCTGTGGCGGGAGAGCCCGGTGCCGTCCCTGGAGGACGGCGAGTCGCTCGCCACCATGGCGTCGCTGGTCCACGTCGACCACGAGGGGAAGTCCTTCGCGGGCGCGCTGATCGAGCGGTCGGGGCTGGCTCCGGCCGAGTGGCTGCGGCACTACCTGCGGGCGTACTACGTCCCGCTGCTGCACAGCTTCTACGCCTACGACCTGGTGTACATGCCGCACGGTGAGAACGTGATCCTCGTCCTGGAGGACGGGGTGGTGCGGCGGGCGGTCTACAAGGACATCGCCGAGGAGATCGCGGTGATGGACCCGGACGCGGTGCTGCCGCCGGAGGTCTCCCGCATCCGGGTGGAGGTCCCGGACGACACGAAGCTCCTGTCGATCTTCACGGACGTCTTCGACTGCTTCTTCCGTTTCCTCGCGGCGAACCTCGCCGAGGAGGGCATCGTGGAGGAGGACGTCTTCTGGGGCACGGTCGCGGAGGTGACCCGCGAGTACCAGACGTCGGTCCCCGAACTCGCCGACAAGTTCACCCGCTACGACATGTTCGCCCCCGAGTTCGCCCTCTCCTGCCTCAACCGCCTCCAACTCCGCAACAACAGGCAGATGGTCGACCTGACGGACCCGTCGGGCGCGCTCCAACTGGTGGGCAACCTGAAGAACCCGATCGCGGGTCGGTGACAGCCCCCGCATACGGACGGGCGCTCCGGAGTACGGTCCTCCGGAGCGCCCGTCAGCGCGCACACCTCAGGGGCAGCGCCCCTGAGGAACTGAGGGGCACTGCCCCACCCCCCCCAGGGGCGCGGGGAACGCGCGACCAGCCCCCACGGCGCCGCAGATCCGATGAAACAATCCCCCCATGGCGGAAATCATCCAGAAGGACGGCACCTGGATCTTCGACGGAGACGCCCTGCGCCTGACCCCCGGCCGGGACAAGAACGTCGGCCTGCTCCGCAGAACCCTGGGTGAACTGGTGCTGCCGCTAAAGGCGCTGGCAGGCATCTCCCTGGAGCAAGGCAAGAAGTCGGGACGACTCAAGCTGCGGCTGCGCGACGGCGCCGACCCCCTGCTGCACGCGACCGGCGGCCGGCTCACCGAACCGCACGACCCCTACCAGCTGATCGTCGACTCCGACCGCTACGGCGTCGCCGAGTACTTCACGGAGGAGGTCCGCACCGCCCTGCTGCTGGACCAGATCCCCTCCGACCCGGTCACCGAGTACCTGCTGCCCGGCCCGTCCGTGCCGCTGTCCGTCTCCGCCGGGGACGGCACGGTCAGCTTCGACGGCGAGCGCATACGGCTGGAGTGGAACTGGAAGACGGAGGACGCCAAGGCCGCCGCCGGCACCCGCACCCTCGCGATGGCGGACCTGACCGGTGTGGAGTGGCAGCCGGCGGTCGGACTGGAGAACGGCCACCTCCGTTTCTCCGTGCGGCACTCCCCCACCAAGGCCCCCGCCAAGTACGACCCGAACTCGGTGGAGCTGTGGGGCTTCAAGAAGGACCCGCTGATGGCGCTCGTCGCCGCCGCCGTCCAGGCGCGTCTGCCGCACCCGGCCGCGCCCGCCGACGACCACCCGCGTGAGCCGGCAGCCGCACCCCGGCCCCCGACCGCCCCCACTCCGGCCGAGGACGACCACGACGCCCTGCTGCGCCGGCTGCGGGAGCTGGGCGAACTGCACCGGTCCGGGGTGCTGACGGACGAGGAGTTCACCCTCGCCAAACAGGCGATCCTCAAGCGCATGTGAGCCGATCCTGGGCCCATCCTGTGAGTCCTGCCCGAAATCGGGCACGTTTCTTGCGAAACCGCGGCCGGTACCCCAGGATCATCGAGTGCACGACGAACTCGTTGATCATCTGACGCGGTCCACGCCCCTCAGCCGGGGCGAGGCGCTGCGCGTGGTCCAGGACGTGCTCGCCTACTTCGACGAGACGACCGAGGAGTACGTCCGTCGCCGCCACCGCGAGCTCCAGGCCCAGGGCCTGGTGAACGCGACGATCTTCGAACGGATCGAGGCGGACCTCAGATACCGCGCGGTGGCCCCGCCCGAGCTCTCGCTCCGGCAACTGCGCCGCATCGTCTACGGCTAGGAACATACACATATGTGCGGAATCGTCGGATACATCGGCAGGCGTGAGGTCGCTCCCCTGCTGCTGGAGGGCCTGCAGCGCCTGGAGTACCGCGGCTACGACTCGGCGGGCATCGCCGTCACGTCCCCGAAGGCGTCCGGCCTGAAGACGGTCAAGGCCAAGGGCCGGGTGCGCGACCTCGAGGCCAAGGTTCCGGCGCGCTTCAAGGGCACCACCGGTATCGCCCACACCCGCTGGGCCACCCACGGCGCCCCCTCCGACGTGAACGCCCACCCGCACCTGGACGCCGAGGGCAAGGTCGCCGTCGTCCACAACGGCATCATCGACAACGCCTCCGACCTGCGCCGCAAGCTGGAGGCGGACGGCGTCGAGTTCCTCTCCGAGACGGACACCGAGGTCCTCGTCCACCTCATCGCCCGCTCGACGGCCGAGAAGCTCGAGGACAAGGTCCGCGAGACCGTGCGCCTCATCGAGGGCACGTACGGCATCGCCGTCCTGCACGCCGACTTCCCGGACCGCATCGTGGTGGCCCGCAACGGCTCGCCGGTCGTGCTCGGAATCGGCGAGAAGGAGATGTTCGTCGCCTCGGACATCGCCGCGCTGGTCGCCCACACCCGCCAGATCGTGACGCTGGACGACGGCGAGATGGCGACGCTGAAGGCCGACGACTTCCGCACCTACACCACCGAGGGCACCCGTACGACCTCCGAGCCGACCACCGTGGAGTGGGAGGCGGCGTCGTACGACATGGGCGGCCACGACACCTACATGCACAAGGAGATCCACGAGCAGGCCGAGGCCGTGGACCGTGTGCTGCGCGGCCGGATCGACGACCGCTTCTCCACCGTGCACCTGGGCGGCCTCAACCTGGACGCCCGCGAGGCGCGCCGGATCCGCCGGGTGAAGATCCTCGGCTGCGGCACCTCGTACCACGCCGGCATGATCGGCGCGCAGATGATCGAGGAGCTGGCCCGGATCCCCGCCGACGCCGAGCCGGCCTCCGAGTTCCGCTACCGCAACGCGGTCGTGGACCCCGACACCCTGTACGTGGCGGTCTCCCAGTCCGGTGAGACGTACGACGTGCTGGCGGCCGTGCAGGAGCTGAAGCGCAAGGGCGCGCGGGTGCTGGGCGTGGTCAACGTCGTCGGCTCCGCGATCGCCCGCGAGGCGGACGGCGGCATCTACGTGCACGCCGGGCCCGAGGTGTGCGTGGTGTCCACCAAGTGCTTCACCAACACCACGGTCGCCTTCGCCCTGCTCGCCCTGCACCTGGGCCGCACCCGTGACCTGTCGGTGCGCGACGGCAAGCGGATCATCGAGGGCCTGCGCAGGCTCCCGGGCCAGATCGCCGAGATCATGAAGCAGGAGGAGGAGATCAAGAAGCTGGCCCTGCGGTACGCCGAGGCCCGCTCGATGCTCTTCATCGGCCGTGTCCGGGGCTACCCGGTGGCCCGTGAGGCCTCCCTGAAGCTCAAGGAGGTCTCCTACATCCACGCCGAGGCGTACCCGGCCTCCGAGCTGAAGCACGGCCCGCTGGCCCTGATCGAGCCGGCCCTCCCCACGGTCGCGATCGTCCCGGACGACGACCTGCTGGAGAAGAACCGCGCGGCCATGGAGGAGATCAAGGCCCGCAGCGGCCAGATCGTGGCGGTCGCCCACCAGGACCAGGAGAAGGCCGACCACACCCTCCTCGTCCCCAAGAACGAGGACGAACTCGACCCCATCCTCATGGGCATCCCCCTCCAACTCCTCGCCTACCACACGGCCTTGGCCCTCGGCCGAGACATCGACAAGCCGAGGAACCTCGCCAAGTCGGTAACGGTGGAGTAGGGGCTTTTTGGGGGGCGCGGGGCTGTATCGATATACGGCTCCGCCGCGCGGGCGCGACAAGCCCGGAAACCTCGCCAGGACAGCAACGGCGGAGCAGCGAGCGCCCCACAGGGGCGCGGGGAACTGCGCGTCTTCAGGGGCGCGGGGAACTGCGCGACAAGCCCCCACGCGCCCGCACAGACCGAATCGCAGGACGGGCCCCACGTGTTGCCACCCAACACACGGGGCCCGTCAACGACTTACGGAATAACGACAACCGGCCGCTGCGCCCGCTTGGCCAACCTCCCGGCAACGGACCCGAAAAGCCGCCCCACGATTCCGTGGGTGGAACCCACCACGATCGCGTCGGCGGCATACTCCCGCCCCACCTCCTCGAGCTCATGGCAGATGTCCCCACCACGCTCGACGAGAATCCACGGCACCTCGGCCAGATAATCCGCACAGGCCAGCTCGAGTCCGAGCACCTCCGTGCGATGGTCCGGGACGTCCACGAAGACCGGCGGCTCACAGCCCGCCCACACGGTCGTGGGCAGCCGGTTGGCGACGTGGACGATGATCAGGCCCGAGCCGAAGCGCCGGGCCATGCCGATGGCGTAGGCGAGGGCCCGTTCGCTGGAGGTGGAGCCGTCGAATCCGACGACCACACCGTGCCGGAACGCGGGGTCGCAGGGATGGCGTGGTTCCTCCGCCGCCAGGGGTTCGGCCGCCGTGGGATCGGCGACCGGCCGCTTGCGGTCCGCGGGTTCGAAGAATTCGTGACCGGCCATGGCTGTCTCGGGGTTGTGATCCTTTGTGGGGGACGACAGTGTGCGGCGGAGCTGTGTCCGGGAATTATCTTCCCAACCCCATACCCCCAAGGGTACGGCGGCACGCCTCCTAAGCCCAGATCCCGCACATACCGGCAGGCGGGTTCCCCGGAGCATGCACGAGGGTCCGCCCGTCACGCAATGGTTGCTGTGCTGTACAGGTGATTTGCACAGGGTTCACTTGCCGGTGGGAGTGAGCCGTCGCGGACCCACGGTGACCGACACTCCCGTCCGTACGTCGAGCCCCGTGGGCCACGCCACAGAGCCCTCCGTGCCGGCTGCCGCCCGGGAGGAACCGGAGCCCTTGCGGGGCCGGCACGGACGGTGGCGGGGAGACACCGGTCGGTTGACCGGTTTCCGTGCCCTCTCCCGTATCTTTTCAGCCAACTTCTGGCCGGTGTGCGCCCTCCACCGTAACCACCCCCCAACCCCCGTTCGACCTGCACGAAAAGGGGTCAGCGGGCCCCGCGCGCCCTACGTGGATTGGCCACTGCGGCAAGGCGCACTTCCCCACGCAGCCCACGAGTGCAACGCTTCGTGATCGAATGCTTCACGCCAAGTTGCCAAGTCGACAATGCGCCGGGTGGCGAACCGGCCACCGGCGCGCGACGGGACGCAGTAGATTCGATCTTGATGTCTTACGGCGGGGGACTCGTGCAGGACCGAGGGGAAACGTGCAGGAGCGACACAACCGAGGAGCCGCGACCACCGAGGGGGGCTTAGCAGTATGAGCCACGACTCCACTGCCGCGCCGGAAACGACGGCCCGGAAACTCTCCGGCCGCCGCCGCAAGGAGATCGTCGCGGTGCTGCTGTTCAGCGGCGGCCCCATCTTCGAGAGTTCCATACCGCTGTCGGTGTTCGGGGTTGACCGCCAGGACGCCGGCGTACCGCGCTACCGCTTGCTCGTGTGCGGAGGCGAAGAGGGCCCGCTACGGACGACGGGAGGCCTGGAACTCACCGCACCGCATGGCCTGGAGGCGATATCCCGGGCGGGCACCGTCGTGGTGCCGGCCTGGCGTTCGATCACCTCGCCACCGCCGGAGGAGGCCCTGGACGCACTGCGCCGGGCCCATGAGGAGGGCGCCCGCATCGTCGGACTGTGCACCGGCGCCTTCGTCCTCGCGGCGGCGGGCCTGCTGGACGGCCGTCCCGCGACCACACACTGGATGTACGCGCCGACGCTGGCGAAACGCTATCCGTCGGTGCACGTCGATCCACGGGAACTCTTCGTGGACGACGGCGACGTGCTGACGTCCGCGGGCACGGCGGCCGGGATCGATCTGTGCCTGCACATCGTGCGCACCGATCACGGCAACGAGGCGGCCGGCGCGCTGGCCCGCCGCCTGGTGGTGCCGCCGCGCCGCAGCGGAGGCCAGGAGCGCTACCTGGACAGGTCTTTACCCGAGGAGATCGGCGCCGACCCGCTCGCCGAGGTCGTCGCCTGGGCGCTGGAGCACCTCCACGAACAGTTCGACGTGGAGACGCTGGCGGCACGCGCGTACATGAGCCGTCGTACGTTCGACCGCCGGTTCCGCTCGCTGACCGGCAGCGCGCCGCTGCAGTGGCTGATCACGCAGCGGGTGCTCCAGGCGCAGCGCCTGCTGGAGACGTCGGACTACTCGGTGGACGAGGTCGCCGGCCGCTGCGGCTTCCGCTCACCGGTCGCGCTGCGCGGCCACTTCCGGCGCCAGCTGGGTTCGTCCCCGGCCGCCTACCGGGCCGCGTACCGCGCGCGGCGCCCCCAGTCCGACCGGAACCAGGACACCGAGGGCGCCCCGAGCACCGCGGGAACCCTCCCACCGGGCCAGCCGGGCCACGCGGGACCCCAGGCACCACCCGCCCTGCACCCGGACAACCCGCTCCCGCACCAGTCCCGCCGCACGGCGGCGGCCAGCGCCCTGGGCCCGTCCCTGACGGCCTCGGCCCTCCCGGGCCAGCGCAGCGCGCCGTGAGCTGACAGCGGCAGCCGACGGGCCGGAGGCCATGGCCTCCGGCCCGTCGGCCTGTACCGACGAGACCGGGCCGGCCACTTCCGGCCCGTCCGGCGATCGAGGACAAGGCCCGTCCAAAGCCGAAGCGGGGGCCCGGGGGCGGCAGCCCCTGTGACGTTCACACGAACACCGACACGCCGCCGAAAGCGCAGCGCCCCGTAAGGTTAGACACATGAACGATCGCATGGTGTGGATCGACTGCGAGATGACCGGCCTCTCGCTGTCGGACGACGCGCTCATCGAAGTGGCCGCCCTCGTCACCGACTCCGAACTGAACGTGCTCGGCGAGGGCGTGGACATCGTTATCCGCCCGCCGGAGCGGGCCCTGGAGACGATGCCGGAGGTGGTGCGGGAGATGCACACCGCGTCCGGACTGCTCGCCGAGCTGGAGGGCGGCACGACGCCCGAGGACGCCGAGCGGCGGGTCCTCGACTACGTGCGGGAACACGTCAAGGAGCCCGGAAAGGCCCCCCTGTGCGGCAACTCCGTCGGCACCGACCGCGGTTTCCTGCTGCGGGACATGCCGACCCTGGAGGACTACCTCCACTACCGCATCGTGGACGTGTCCAGCATCAAGGAGCTGGCCCGCCGCTGGTACCCGAGGGCGTACTTCAACAGTCCCGAGAAGAACGGCAACCACCGCGCCCTCGCCGACATCCGCGAGTCCATCGCGGAGCTGCGCTACTACCGCGAGGCCGTCTTCGTACCGCAGCCGGGGCCCGACTCGGACACCGCGAAGAAGATCGCCGCGAAGCACGTCCTGCCTGTTCAGTAGGCGGATCGAGGGGTCGTGGGGGGCCGCCGCGGAAAGCGTGCGCGAGCACCCCTTCGGACCCTGTACACTTTTTCTCGGCCGGTCGGAGAAGTCACTGACCTCGACCGACAAGGCCATGGTGGGTGTAGCTCAGCTGGTAGAGCACCTGGTTGTGGTCCAGGATGCCGCGGGTTCGAGTCCCGTCACTCACCCTCACCAGTTCAGCCGGTGACCTCGTACCGAGGTCACCGGCTGAACTCGTTTCCGGCGATGAGCGCAGGGGCGGGCGCCGGACCGGCGCCCGCCCCTGGCATCACGACGAGGCGCGGCCCACCAGCTCCGTCGCCAGCACCATCTGGCGCCGCTCCAGCTCCCGGGAGGCCGCCGGGCGGCGGTCGGCGACCTCGGCGAGGAGGAGGTCGATCATCGCGCGGCCCATCTCCTCTATCGGCTGGCGCACGCTGGTCAGCGGCGGGTCCAGATGGCGGGCGATGGCGGAGTCGTCGTAGCCGACCAGGGCCACGTCGTCGGGGATGCGGCGGCCCGCGTCGCGCAGGACGTGCCGGGCGCCGGCCGCGGTGACGTCCGAGGCGGCGAAGACGGCGTCCAGGTCGGGGCGTCGCTCCAGCAGGGCCGCCATCGCGCGTCGGCCGCCCTCCTCGGAGAAGTCGCCCGATTCGATCAGCAGGTCGTCCGCCTCGAAGCCCGCCTCGCGCAGGGCGTCGCGGTAGCCGTCGACGCGCCGCTGGGCGCCGTACACGTCGAGGCGGCCGGTGATGTGGGCTATGGTGCGCCGGCCCCGGCCGATGAGGTGCTCGACGGCCTGGCGGGCGCCGCCGTAGTTGTCCGAGTCCACCGAGGCGAGCGTCTCGGTGGCCGAGCGGGGGCCGCTGATCACGGCCGGGATCTCCAGCTGGGACAGCATGTCGGGCAACGGGTCGTCGGCGTGCACCGAGACCAGCAGGACGCCGTCCACCCGGTGGGCGGCGAGGTACTGGGCGAGCCGCTGCCGCTCCCGGTCGCTGCCCGCGAAGATCAGCAGCAGCTGCATCTCGGTGTCGGAGAGCGCCGCGCCGACGCCCCGGAGCATGTCGGAGAAGTACGGCTCGGCGAAGAACCGGGTCTCCGGCTCGGGCACGACGAGGGCGATGGCGTCGGTGCGGTTGGCGGCCAGGGCGCGGGCGGCCGTGTTCGGGACGTAACCGAGTTCGGCGACCGCGGCCTCCACGGCGGCGCGTGTGGCGTCGCTCACCCGGGGCGAACCGTTGATCACACGGGAGACCGTGCCGCGGCCCACACCGGCGCGCGCGGCCACCTCTTCCAGGGTGGGACGGCCGCCGCTCCGGCCCCGCGCTCCGTGGCTTGCCATCGGCTCCGCCTTCCTTCGTATGTCACGCTGGCCTGGAATCTAACAGCCCCGTCAGTGACGGTGGTCACCGCCGGGAGGCCCCCCGGTGGACCGCGGGCTTCCGGGAACGGGTCCCGGGCGTCCAGTTAACAGCCCGATAACTGAAGGCACTTTGCCGCGTCTGTTCCCTTGACACCCTCGCCCGGACCCGCGACTCTTCAACACATCACTTGTGGGAGCGCTCCCACAGTACCTGACACATACACAACCCGCACGTTCCCCGCCCGAGCCGCAACGCGCAAGATACGGGCTCAACCATGCCGTTGGCCGGGGGGTCGGCACGTCAGGGCAACAGGAGGACGCAATGCGAGCACGTACCCTCCCCCTCTCCCGTCAGCGGTCGGGCGGGGGGAAGCCCATCGCCCGTAAGGCGCTGGCCATCGCGGCCGTGGTGTCGCTGGGCACCGGGCTGCTGGCCGGCTGTGCCGACGACGGCGGTAGCGACGGCGACGGATCCTCGTCCGACAGCGAGGGCAAGACCAAGATCACGATGGGTCTGTTCGGCACCTTCGGCTACGAGGAGGCCGGTCTCTACGCCGAGTACGAGAAGCTGAACCCGGACATCAAGATCGAGCAGACGGTCGTAGAGCGGAACGAGAACTACTACCCCGCTCTGCTGAACCACCTCACCACCAACAGCGGTCTGATGGACGTCCAGGCCATCGAGATCGCCAACATCGCCGAGGTCGTCGGCACCCAGGCGGACAAGTTCGTGGACATGTCCAAGGCCGAGGGCGTGGACAAGAAGAACTGGCTCGAGTGGAAGTGGGAGCAGGCCACCACCAAGGACGGCCAGACCGTCGGTCTCGGCACCGACGTCGGCCCGATGGCCATCTGTTACCGCAAGGACCTCTTCGAGAAGGCCGGCCTGCCGACCGACCGCGCGGAGGTCGGCAAGCTGTGGGCCGGTGACTGGAACAAGTTCATCGAGACCGGTGAGAAGTACAAGAAGAAGGCCGGCGACGACACCTTCTTCATGGACTCCCCCGGCGGCCTGCTCAACGCCGTTCTCAGCAGTGAGAAGGAGAAGTTCTACGACGCCTCCGGCGAGGTCATCTACAAGAGCAACCCGGCCGTCAAGGCCGCCTTCGACCTGACCGCCGAGGCCGCCGAGAAGGGCCTGGTCCAGTCGCAGACGCAGTTCCAGCCGGCCTGGGACACGACGATCGCCAACAGCAAGTTCGCCACCGTCGCCTGCCCGCCGTGGATGCTCGGCACCATCAAGGCCAAGTCGCAGCCGGACGCCGCCGGCAAATGGGACGTGGCCGTGGCGCCCAAGTCCGGCAACTGGGGCGGCTCCTTCCTGGGCGTGCCGAAGAGCGGCAAGAACGTCGAGGAGGCGCAGAAGCTGGTGGCCTGGCTGACCGCGCCCGAGCAGCAGGCGAAGCTGTTCAAGGTGCAGGGCAGCTTCCCGAGCACCCCGGGCGCGTACGACAGCCCCGAAGTGACCGGCGCGAAGAACGAGATGACCGGTGACTCCCCGATCGGTGAGATCTTCTCCGAGGCCGCCAAGCAGATCCCGGTCCAGGTCATCGGCCCGAAGGACCAGATCATCCAGCAGGGTCTGACGGACAACGGCGTCATCCTGGTGACCAAGGGCAAGTCCGCCAAGGAGGCCTGGGAGACGGCCACCAAGACCATCGACAACAACCTGGACAAGTGACCGAAATGGCCACCCGCCACGACACCGCCGCGCTCCCCTCCAAGGGGGGCGCGGCCCCGGGCCGTCCGTCCAAGGGCTCCGCGCCCATGGACAAGGACCAGCGACGCCGGGCCAAGCTGTCCCGGCGCTGGCAGCGCGACATGCGCTGGAGCCCGTACGCGTTCGTCTCGCCGTTCTTCCTGCTGTTCATCGCCTTCGGCCTGTTCCCGCTGCTCTACACCGGCTGGGCCTCGCTGCACCAGGTGGAGCTGACCGCCCCGACCGACATGAGCTGGGTCGGGCTGAAGAACTACACCCGGATCTTCGACGACGAGTTCTTCTGGAACGCGGCGCAGAACACCCTGACCATCGGCATCATCGCGACCGTTCCGCAGCTGCTGATCGCGATGGGCATCGCCCACATCCTCAACTACAAGCTGCGGGCCTCGACCTTCTACCGGGTCGCGATGCTCGCGCCGTACGCCACCTCGATCGCCTCCGCCTCCCTGGTGTTCGTACTGCTCTTCGGCTACGACTACGGCATGATCAACTGGGCGCTCGACTTCGTCGGGATCGACCCGGTCGACTGGCAGGGCGAGAAGTGGCCCTCGCAGTTCGCCGTCTCGTCGATCATCATCTGGCGCTGGACCGGCTACAACGCGCTGATCTACCTGGCCGCGATGCAGGCGATCCCGCAGGACCTGTACGAGTCGGCGGCGCTGGACGGCGCCAGCCGCTGGAAGCAGTTCATCCACGTGACGCTGCCCTCGCTGCGTCCGACGATCCTGTTCACGGTGGTGGTCTCCACCATCGGCGCCAGCCAGGTCTTCGGCGAGCCGCTGCTGTTCGACGCCAACAAGGGCGCGTCCGGCGGCGCGGAGCACCAGTTCCAGACGCTCGGTCTGTACCTGTACGAGCAGGGCTGGGTGAACCAGCACCTGGGCCGTGCCTCGGCGATCGCCTGGACGATGTTCGCGATCCTGATCGTCATCGGCATCATCAACCAGCTCATCTCGCGCCGGCTGCGCGCCAGCAGTTAAGGAGTTGTGGCCGTGACGACGACTGTGACGCCCCCCGAGACCACACCCGCCAAGGAGTCCAAGCGCCCGCGCCTGCCGAAGTCGGCGCGGGCCGGCGGGACACTGCACGGCGGTCCGATCGCGTACGCGATCCTGATCGTGTTCACGATCGTGTCGCTGTTCCCACTGGTGTGGACCGCGATCGCCGCCTCCCGGGACAACCAGCGGCTGGCGCAGAACCCGCCGCCGTTCTGGTTCGGTTCCAACCTGTTCAAGAACCTGGAGATCGCCTGGGAGGACGCCAACCTCGGTGAGGCGTTCCTCAACACCACGATCGTGGCGGGCATCTCGGCGGTGACCATCGTCGTGCTGTCGACGATCGCCGGGTTCGCCTTCGCCAAGCTGCGCTTCAAGGGCCGCAACGCGCTGATGCTGATCGTGATCGGCACGATGATGGTGCCGCCGCAGCTCAGCATCATCCCGCTGTACATGATGGTCGCCAAGCTCGACTGGTCCGACCAGCTGCAGGCGGTCATCTTCCCGTCGCTGGTGAGCGCGTTCGGCGTGTTCTTCATGCGGCAGTACCTGCTCCAGGCGCTGCCGGACGAGGTCATCGAGGCCGCCCGGGTGGACGGCGCGAGCAGCTGGCGCGTGATATGGCACGTGGTGTTCCCGGCCGCGCGGCCGGCGATGGCCGTGCTGGGCATGCTGATGTTCGTGCAGACCTGGAACGACTTCCTGTGGCCGTTCCTGGTGCTGACCCAGACCGGCAGCCCGACCGTGCAGGTGGCGGTCGCGGGCCTCGGCCGCGGGTACACCCCGGACCAGTCCCTGATCATGGCGGGTGCGCTGCTGGGTACGCTGCCCCTGCTGCTGGTCTTCACGATCTTCGGCAAGCAGATCGTGGGCGGCATCATGCAGGGCGCCGTCAAGGGCTGACGCCCGCTTCGCCTTCGTACCCCTGGGGGCCGGGTCACCGCCGCCTCGGCCCCTCCCCCCTTCTCTTCGTACTCGTCGGTCTTCCACGACCTCCTATGGGAGCGCTTCCATGTCTGACTCCGCAACGCCGGCGACCCCGGTGACCTTTCCTCCCGCCTTCCTCTGGGGCGCCGCGACCTCCGCGTACCAGATCGAGGGGGCGGTGCGGGAGGACGGGCGCACGCCTTCCATCTGGGACACCTTCAGCCACACGCCGGGCAAGACGGCCGGCGGCGAGACCGGTGACATCGCCAACGACCACTACCACCGCTACCGCGACGACGTGGCGCTGATGGCGGACCTCAACCTGAACGCCTACCGCTTCTCCATCTCCTGGTCGCGGGTGCAGCCGACCGGCCGCGGTCCGGCCGTGCAGCGCGGTCTGGACTTCTACCGCAAGCTGGTCGACGAACTGCTGGCGAAGGGCATCAAGCCGGCCATCACCCTCTACCACTGGGACCTGCCGCAGGAGCTGGAGGACGCAGGCGGCTGGCCGGAGCGCGACACCGCCTACCGCTTCGCCGAGTACGCGCAGATCGTGGGCGAGGCGCTCGGCGACCGGGTGGAGCAGTGGATCACGCTCAACGAGCCCTGGTGCAGCGCCTTCCTGGGCTACGCCTCCGGTGTGCACGCCCCCGGCCGCACCGACCCGGCGGCCGCGCTGAAGGCCGCCCACCACCTGAACCTGGCGCACGGCCTGGGCGCCAAGGCGCTGCGCTCGGTGATGCCGGCCCGCAACTCCGTCGCGCTCAGCCTCAACACCTCGGTGGTCCGGCCGCTCTCGCCGGGCGACCCGGCGGACGTGGCGGCGGCCCGCAAGATCGACGACCTGTCCGGCGGCATCTTCCACGGCCCGATCCTGCACGGCGCCTACCCGGAGACGCTGCTGGAGGCGACCTCGTCGCTCACCGACTGGTCGTGCATCCAGGACGGCGACCTGGACCTGATCCACCAGCCGCTGGACGCGCTCGGCCTCAACTACTACACGCCCACCCTGGTCTCGGCGGCGGACCCGAACGCCAAGGGCCCGCGGGCCGACGGCCACGGGGCGAGCGAGCACTCGCCGTGGCCCGCCGCGGACGACGTCGCCTTCCACCAGTCTCCGGGCGAGCAGACCGAGATGGGCTGGTCCGTCGACCCGACGGGCCTGCACGAGCTGATCATGCGCTACAACCGCGAGGCGCCCGGACTGCCGATCTACATCACCGAGAACGGCGCGGCCTTCGACGACAAGCCGGACGCCGACGGCAAGGTGCACGACCCGGACCGCGTCGCCTACCTGCACGGCCACCTCTCGGCGGTGCGCCGGGCCATCGCCGACGGCGCGGACGTGCGCGGCTACTACCTGTGGTCCCTGATGGACAACTTCGAGTGGGCGTACGGCTACGACAAGCGCTTCGGCGCGGTCTACGTCGACTACGTGACCCAGCAGCGGACCCCGAAGTCCAGCGCCCTGTGGTACGCGCGGGCCGCGAAGGCCGGAGCGCTTCCGGAGCCGGAGGGCATCTGACCGAACTCCGGTTCCGGGAGACGGGGGAGCGGAGAACGGGGGGCGGGGCGCGGCACCCTAGGGGAGTGCCGCGCCCAGTTTCTTTTCGCTTCGAGCGGGTTACTTGTAGGCGGCGAACGCCTTCGAGAAGGCGAACTCGTCCTGGAGGATCGAGCTGCAGGTGGGGTCGGCGGCCGGCTTGGTGCCGCCGGCGCACTGCTGGTCACGGGTGCCGGACCACATGGACAGCCAGCCGAGGCCCTTGGACTCGGCGAAGTCCACGAGCTGGGTGGCGTCGTCGACCTTGAAGACCTCGGTGACGACGTCGTTGACGCCGATCATGGGGGTGACGGCGACCGTCTTCCAGGCGTCGGCGTCGCTCAGCCCGAGGACGCCCTTGATCTGGGCCTGGGTGGCGGTGGCGGCCTGCTCGGCGTAGGTGCCCATGTCGCCGCTGTACGCCGGTCCGTAGTCCATCGCCATGATGTTGACGGCGTCGATCCGTACGCCGTTCTTCTTGGCGTCGGCGAGCAGGTTCACGCCGTCCTGGGTGAGGCCCTCCGGCATCACCGGGAGGGTGAAGGAGACGTCCAGGTCCGGGTGGGCCTTCTGGAGCCCGGCGATCGCCTGGGCGCGGCGGGTGTTGGCCGCCGCATTGGGCAGGGCGCCGCCCTCGACGTCGAAGTCGACCTTGGTGAGCCGGTAGGTGTCGACGACCTTGGTGTAGGCGGCGGCCAGCGCGTCCGCCGAGGCGCAGGTGGTGCCGAGTTCGGAGCCGGCCGCGCCGCCGAAGGAGACCCGGACGTCGCCGCCCTTGGCGCGCAGCGCGCCGATCTGGCCGGCCACGGCGTTGCCGCCGAGGTCGCTGACGCCGCCCCACTTGGGGGTGCAGCCGCCGCCGTCGGTGATGAAGGCGAGGTTGTAGTTCTTCACTCCGGTCGCCTCGGCGCTCGCGACCAGGTCGAAGGCGGGGAAGAGGGAGGTGTCGACGTAGGGCGCGAAGCCCGCGTCGGTGCCGTTGCCGGTGCCGGTGCTCTCGGTGGGCTCGGCGGTCGGCTCCTCGGTCCGCGTCGGTTCCTCGGTGGGGGTCGGCCGGGTGGTGGGGGTGGGGGCGTCGGTGGGACGGCCGCTGGGTTCGGGCGTGGGCGCGGTGTCCGTGCCGCACTCGGTGCCGTCGACCAGGCAGCCGGTCGGGTCGCCGGTGCCCTTGGCGACGAAGCCGACGGTGACGGACTCGCCGGCGGCCAGGCCGTCGGTGTCCCACTTGGCCGACCGCACGGTGACGTGCCGGCCGCTCACACTGGACTCGGCGTTCCACAGCGAGCCGAGTTCGGTGCCGGCGGGCAGGTCGAACTCCAGCTTCCAGTCCTGGTTCCGCTCGCCGCTGTCGTTGGTCACGACGTACTGGGCGGTGTACCCGGTCGACCACTCGCTGGTCCTGGTGTAGGCCGCGCCGACACCGGCCGCCTGGGCGGTGCTGGTGAACAGGAACGCGCCGCCGCCCGCCACGGCCGCGGCGGTCACCGCGCCGATCGCCTTGTTCCTGCCGCTGATCCTGCGCCGGTGCGTGCTCATCGCGTGCCTGCCTTCGTTGCCGTTCGGGGGGTGTGCGGCAGCACGCTAGCGAGCCGGATTCGGACAAAGTTCCTGATCCGGGAGGCCGTCGACGATCTTAGGGTCCGCTTAAGGGAGGGATCGGGGACGGTTAAAGGAGGCCACCAGCCGGCCCGGTCCGCGACGGCGGCGCACGGTCCCCCGGTGCCCGCGCCGCCGGGGTTCCCGCTCGCGTCCGTCGAGCTGGATCCAGATCCGCACCTCGGTCCCGCCGAGCACGGACGAGCCGATCCGTACGTCCCCGCCGGTCGACTCCGCCAGCCGGCGCACGATGTCCAGGCCGAGCCCGGTGGAGCCGTCGCTGCCGGAGCCCCGGCCGCGGGCCATCGCCGCCTCGGGGTCGGGTATGCCGGGGCCCGCGTCGGAGACCAGCACGATCACCGCGTCCTCGCCGTTGTGCACGTCGACCGCGAACGCGGTGCCCTCGGCGGTGTGCCGGAAGACGTTTCCGAGCAGCGCGTCGAGGGAGGCGGCCAGATCGGTGCGGGCCACGGGTATGCGCACCGGCCGGTCGGCGCCGGCCACCCGCCATTTACGTCCCTCGTCCTCGGCGAGCGCCGACCAGAACGCCATCCGCTCCCGCACCACTTCGGCCGCGTCGCATCCGGCGCCGGGTCCGGCGGCGGCCGTCTGCGGCTTGGCGTCGCGGGCGGTGCGGATGATGGTGTCCACCTCCCGCTCCAGCTGCTCGACCGCCGCCCGGGTCTGCTCGGCGGCCGGACCGTCGCCGAGGGAGGCGGCGTTGAGCCGCAGCACGGTCAGCGGCGTACGCAGCCGGTGGGACAGGTCGGCGGCCAGTTCGCGCTCGTTGGCGAGCAGTTGGACCACCTGGTCGGCCATGGAGTTGAACGCCACGGCCGCCAGCCGCAGTTCGGTCGGCCCGTCCTCGGGCACCCGGGCCCCCAGCTTCCCCTCCCCCAGTTCGTGCGCCCCCTCCACCAGCCGCTGCGCGGGCCGCACCATCCGTACGCCCAGCCGGTCGGCGACCGCGACCGAGCCGAGGATCAGCGCGATCCCGACCCCGGCGAGCACCGCCCAGGCCGTGCCGACGCCGTTGGTGACCTCGGACTCGGGGACGAACACCTCGACGACGGCGATCTCGCCGCTGCTCAGCGCGACCGGCTGGAGCAGGGCCGAACCGCCGGTCACGGGGGAGGTGGAGACACGCCCCAGTTCCCGTACGGCCGCGATGTCCTCCTCGGTGGCCCGCCGCTGCCCCATGTCGAGGGCTTCGCTGCCGTCGCCGGCCGGGATGTGCACGGCCATCGCGGCGTCGGAACCGGCGGAGGCGAAGACGCGTTCGAGCTGGTCGCGGTCGGTGGTGATGGACAGCGCGGGGGCGACGGCCGCCGCCTCCCGCTCGGCGTTGGAGAAGGCGCGGTCGCTGGCCATCTCCCGGATGACCAGACCGAGCGGCACCGCGAAGGCGACCACGACCATCGCGGTCACCGCCAGCGACACCTTCACCAGGGCCCATCTCATCGCGGCGGCTCCGCTCCGGGCGTGTGCGGCATGTGCGGCGCCTGCGCGGCCGGGGGCTCCAGCTTCACGCCGACGCCCCGCAGGGTGTGCAGATAGCGGGGACGGGCGGCGGTCTCGCCCAGCTTCCGGCGCAGCCAGGACAGATGGACGTCGATGGTCTGGTCGTCGCCGTAGGACTGCTGCCACACCTCGGCGAGCAGCTCCTTGCGGGGGACGACCACGCCGGGCCGTCCGGCGAGGAAGGCGAGCAGGTCGAACTCGCGCCGGGTCAGGTCGAGCCGTACGCCGTCCAGTTCGGCCTGGCGGCGCAGCGGGTCGACGGTCAGGCCGCCGACCCGGATGACCGGGGAGGGCGCCGCCTCCCCTCCGCCGGCCCGGGCCCGGCGCAGCACGGCCGCCATCCGGGCCGAGAGGTGCTCCACCGAGAAGGGCTTGGTCAGGTAGTCGTCCGCGCCGGCGTTGAGCAGCCGTACGATCTCGGCCTCGTCGTCCCGGGCGGTCGCGATGATCACCGGTACGTCGGTGATGCCGCGCAGCATCTTCAGGGCCTCGGAGCCGTCGAGATCGGGCAGTCCGAGGTCCAGGACGACCACGTCGAAACGGTGGTGGGCGACCTCGCGCAGCGCCTCCAGCGCCGTGCCCACGCTGCGCACGGTGTGCGAGGCGTCGGTGAGCTGCCGGATGAGCGCCGAGCGGACGAACTGGTCGTCCTCGACCACGAGAACACTTGCCATGCGCCGCACCGTACGCCATGCCGGGCGGGCCGGGTGCGGGCCTGTGGACAACTCCGGACACCTCCGCGGGCGCGACACTCCTGAGACGGATGGGGCAGTATGGCCCGACGATGCGCAGAGGATTCGTACACGTACTGGCCTGGCTGCTCGCCACGGGCGCGGCGGTCACGCTGTCGTGGTGGGGTGTCAGCACGGTGATGGAGGGCACCGCCTACGACCCGCCCCGCGCCCTGCCCATCACGGCGGCCGACGGGGAGTCGCAGGCGGTGTCGTCCTCGACGCGGCGGCCGTCGGAGGCGGAGCGGCGTTCGGAGAAACCCGAGGAGACGCGGAAGCCGTCGGCGAAGCCCGACGGGACGTCGTCCCCCGAACCGGATCCGGACCCGTCCCGGACCACCACGCCCCCGCCCTCCCCCGCCGCCCCGGCCGCCTCCGGCCGGGTGAAGGGCTACGACACCAAGGGCGGCCGGGCGGTGTTCGACCTCGGCGAGACCTCCGCGTCGCTGGTGTCGGCGACACCGGGGGCCGGCTGGTCGATGCAGGTGTGGAAGACGGAGTCGTGGATCCGGGTGGAGTTCACCTCGGGCGCGGACCGGGTGTCGGTCTTCTGCACCTGGCACGACGGTCCGCCGCGGGTGGAGATCGGTACGTACTGAGGGGTTCCGTCACGGGTGACGCGGAGGGGTGGTCCCTGCCCCGTGCGCACCTGCCCCGTCACCGGACCGCAGGCGCACGCGGCACCGATGACACGACCGCCCCGGGGCCCGTACGCGCCGACCGGCCCGGTCACCCGAACACGGACGCGGGTGGCGCCGGCGAGGCGACCGCCGCCCGGTCCGTCACGGGGGTGGCCCCGCCGGTGAAGTCGATGAGGTCCCTGCCGTGCTGGACGCGGCCCGGATGCGGGTCGGAGGCGGCCCGGCGGGTCAGCTCGGCGATCGGCAGGGGCGCGTCGGAGGCGACCAGGACGGCGTTGCCGAAGCGTTTGCCGCGCAGCACCGCGGGATCGGCGATCAGCGCGAGTTCGGCGAACCGGGCGGCGGCGGTGGCGATCTGACCGCGCAGATGCGCGAGGGGCGGCCCGTCGGCGAGGTTGGCGGCGTAGACCCCGCCGGGGGCGAGGGCCCTGCGGACGTCGTCGAGGAACTCGGTCGAGGTGAGGTGGGCGGGGGTGCGGGCCCCGCTGAAGACGTCGGCGACGACGAGTCCGGCCCAGCCGTCCGGCACCTTGGCGAGCCCTTCACGGGCGTCCACCGAACGCACCCGGATGCGGGCCTTCGGGTCCAACGGCAGCTCCCGCCGGACCAGTCGCACCAGCGCCGCGTCCCGTTCGACGACCTGCTGGGTGGAGCGGGGCCGGGTGGCGGCGACGTACCGGGCGAGGGTGAAGGCACCACCGCCGAGGTGCACGGCCTGCAGGGGCTTGCCGGGCGGGGCGACGAGATCGACGACATGGCCGAACCGGCGCTGGTACTCGAAGGACAGACACGCCGGGTCGTCGAGATCGACGTGCGACTGCGGCGCCCCGTCGATCAACAACGTCCAGCCCCGCACCCGCTCCCGGTCCGGAACAAGCCGGGCAACCCCACCGTCGACCTGCTCGACAACACCCTCGACGGCTACCTGTTTACGCCCACTGTTCCTGGCCCTTCCCATTCACCCATGATTTCAGCCCCTCCGGCGTTTGAGGAGCGGGGGTCCGGGGGGCAGCGCCCCCCGGGATGGGACGGGTGAGGGCGGCGGGGGCGAAAGCCCTCCCCGGACCCGAACCTCACACACACCCGTCCGCAGCCTCGATCATCCGCTGGGCCTCGTCCAGCGCCTCCCGAAGCGCCACGGGGTCCGTCGCCGGCTCCACCTCCCCCGGCGGCAGCAACCAGTCCGCCCCCTCCCCCACCGGCTCCGGCGCCAGCCTCAACCCACAGCCGTCCGTCTCCGTACAGACACTCCCCGGCACATCCCAGCCCTCAGCCGTCCCCGGAGGCACCAGAAACCCCAACGTGCCGCACCCACCGTCATGCAGCACCGGCCCCACCGCGTCCCCCACCACCCGCCGCAGGATGTCGACCGCCTCCAGACCCTGCCGCGCCGGAACCGTGACCACGTCACAGTCCGCACTCGGCAGCTCAGGCAGCTCTGCCGGCCCTGTCAGCTCCGGCAGCTCTAAAGAATCCTTGCTCCGACTGGTCGCCATCCCGGCCTCCACCGCACGCATAGGGCCCCCGGTACACAGGACCCAACGAGCCGCGACGTCAACGGCTACGACGAAAGTCCGCCGCAAAGGATGGCAGTTCATGGCAGATCACGGATGACATATCCGGATTGTTGCCAAACTCCGCGTAGTGACTCCGTCACAACAGGTACGTTCTAGCCCGCCGGAAACAGGGCAGCACACGCACAAAACGCCCCGATTCCGGCATGGTTCGACGGTTCGCAGAGAGGACCCGGCCATGGCGTCGTCAACGGTGCCCTCGTCCCAGCCCCATCGGCCCCCGCGGCCGAACCTCGTCTTCCGGCAACTGCGCGGACCGCGTTCGCCGGCCGAGTTCGCCGCGGTGGTCCGGCGGGCCGCCCGCGAGATCGGCGAGCGGGTCAGCTGTGACGCGCGGTACGTGCACCGGGTGGAGGCGGGCGAGATCCGCTGCCCCAACTACGCCTATGAACGGGTGTTCCTGCACATGTTCCCCGGCCGCACGCTGACCGACCTGGGCTTCGCGCCCCGCTCGTCGGTGCGCGGGCGCGGAGCGCGGACCGCCGGGGACACGCCCCCGGCCCACACCGAGAACCCGGCGAACGCCACGACTGAGAACAGCGGGGCGTACGAGCCGTATGAGACGCAGGACCGGTACGACACGTACGACACGCACGACCACGAGGAGAGCGACGTGCTGCGTCGCGCATTCATGACCGGCGGGGGCGCCACAGTGGCCTCCGCCTCGCTGAGCCCGTACGGGTTCGCCTCCGACGCCTCGGCGCCACAGCGCGCCGTGCGCCGCGCGGGGGCGAGCGACGCGGGCGCCCTGGAGGAGGCCGTCCGCCGCATCCGGCTGCTGGACGACCGGCACGGGGCGGACGGGCTGTACCGCCGCGCGGCGGCACCCTTGCGTGCCGCCTACGCGCTGCTGGACGCGGGGACGACCCGGCAGCGGACGGCGGACCGGCTGTACTCGGGCGCCGGAGAGCTGGCCATCTCGGTGGGCTGGCTGGCGCACGACTCGGGCCGCTTCGACGACGCGCGCTCGCACTACGCGGAGGCGCTGGCGACCGCGCGGGTGACCGGGGATCCGGGTGTGGAGGCGCACGCCTTCTGCAATACGGCGTTCCTCGCGCGGGACGCGGGCCGGCCCCGGGAGGCGGTACGGGCGGCGCAGGCCGCGCAGCGGGCCGCACGCCCGCTCGGCTCCCCGCGGCTGATGTCGCTGCTGGCGCTGCGGGAGGCGGGCGGCTGGGCGGGGCTCGCCGACCGCACGGGCTGCGAGCAGGCGCTGGCCCGGGCGGGGGCGTACTTCGAGCGCGGGCCGTCGGAGGCGGACCCGGAGTGGATGAGCTTCTACGGGGAGGCCGAACTGGAGGGCCTGGAGGCGCAGTGCTGGTCGACGCTGGGCGACTGGCCGCGCGCGGCCAGGCACGCACGGCGGGCCGCGGAGCTCCAGGACCCGCACTTCACCCGCAACATCGCGTTGTACACGGCGGAGCTGGCGGACGACCTGGCCCGCGGGGGCCGCCCGGACGAGGCGGCGGAAGCCGGAATGCAGGTACTGGACCTACTGACCGAGGTCCAGTCGTCCCGGGTCCGCACCATGCTGGCAGGCACATCCCGCGTACTGCTCCCCCACCGCCGGGCATCAGGCGTATCAGCCTTCCTGGACCGCCACGAATCATTCCCCCGCGCGGTGTGAACGGTCCGACGCCCGACCACGGGCGATCATGCCGCTGAGACGGCGTCCCACCCCCGCAGCCGCGGGCAGTCGTGCCGCTGGGGCGGCGTCCCACCCCCGCATCTGCGGGCAATCGTGCCGCTGGGGCGGCACGGGTGGGCGCAGCGGCACCCCGCAAGCGCCGGGCAGCGCGACCCACCCCCGCCCGGCCCCCGCACAGGGCACCCCACGAGCACCGGACCACGCGACCAGCGGACCGGGCGTCACGCAGCCGCCAGATGCCCCGTCTCGTTCCAGGACTCCACAGCCGGCTCGCCGTACGCCCACCCCAGCACCGACAGGGAGGTCGGATTCAACCGGATACGGGCCGCGAAACCGATCGGCAGACCGAGCCACCGCGCACCGATGGAACGAAGCATGTGCCCGTGCGCGAAGACCAGCACGTCACGGTCGGCGGACCGGGCCCAGGCCACCACCTCGTCCGCACGCGCCGTCACCTCCGCCAGGGTCTCCCCCTCCGGGACCCCGTCCCGCCAGATCAGCCACCCGGGCCGCACCGCCTGTATCTCCGCCGGCGTCATCCCCTCGTACGCCCCGTAGTCCCACTCCATGAGCGCGTCCCAGTTCTCCGCGCGGTCACCGAACCCGGCCAGCTCACACGTCTCCCGCGCACGGACCAGCGGACTGGTACGCACCTCGACACCGGGCAGTCCCTCGTACGGCGCCCGGTGCAGCCGCTCGCCGAGCAGCTTGGCGCCCCGCCGGCCCTCCTCCAGGAGCGGCACATCGGTCCTGCCGGTGTGCTTGCCGGACAGCGACCACTCGGTCTGTCCGTGCCGGGCCAGCAGGATGCGCGGTGCCATGGGAGACCTTCCGGGTGAAAATTCGCAGGCGGAACTCCCCCATCATCGCGCACCCTGGTCGCGGGCAACCCGGGGGGCGATCCATGCGTCTCTCAGGGCCGAGGGCGTGTCACGGGGGACGCGCGCACACCGTAGAGTGGCTGGCCGCTGAACGGAGCGCCGCGCGAGAACAAAGGGGGAGCGATCGGATGCCGCACACCGAGACACCAGGCACCGAGGCTGCCCCGGCGACCCGGCTGCGCTGGTGGAGGGAGCTGCCGCTCATCCTCCTGGTGTACGCCTGCTACTCGGCGGGCCGGCTGGTCGTCCGCGGCGACGTCTCCGACGCCGTCGACCACGGCCTGGCGATCCTGCGCGTCGAGAAGGCGCTGTACCTCAACGCCGAGCACCCGCTGAACCGTCTCTTCACCCGTGAGCCGTGGCTCGGCATACCCGCCGACTTCTGGTACGCGTCGCTGCACTACCTGGTGACCCCGGCGATCCTGGTCTGGCTGTTCCGCTCCCACGCGGTGCGCTACCGCGCCGCCCGCACCTGGCTGATGACGTCCACCTTCATCGGCCTGATCGGCTTCACCCTGCTGCCCACCTGCCCGCCCCGGCTGCTCGACGCGAGCCACGGCTTCGTCGACACGATGGCGCACTACAGCTCGTACGGCTGGTGGGGCGGCGAGGCGAGCGCCCCGCGCGGGCTCGGCGGGATGACGAACCAGTACGCGGCGATGCCGAGCCTGCACGTGGGCTGGGCGCTGTGGTGCGGAGTGATCCTCTGGCGGTACGGGCGCACGCGCCTGACGAAGACGGCCGCCGTCGTCTACCCGCTGGTGACCACGATCGTGGTGATGGGCACCGCGAACCACTACTTCCTCGACGCCGCCGCGGGCGCCGCCGTCATGGGCGCCGGCCTGCTGCTGGCCCCGGTCGTGACGCGGTACGCGGACCGGGCGAGGACCCGCTTCCTGCCCCGCACCGCGGCGGCCCCGGCGGACTCCCCCGCCGCGGGTTCCCCGAATGTCAGTGCCGGATGCCAGACTTCCGCGGGTGAGCGAATTCCACGGCAGCGGCACCCCGAGCCACGGTACGGAACAGGAACCGAACCGGGTGCCTCCCCCTCGGACGCGGGAGAAGGCGCTCCGGCACCGGCTCGCTGAGCTGCGCGGCCCGGAGGTCCCGGCCAAGGCGCTGGACGCACGCGCCCTGGCCGCCCTCGCCGCCAACCCGGGCTGCAGACGGCGCGCGATCCTCGACGGCGCCGGGGTGAACAAGGCGGTGCTGGCCGACGCGTTGGGCTCGCCGTCGGTCTTCGGCCAGTCCCAGTTCGCGTTCGTGCGGGGCAACGCGTTCGAGGCGAAGGTCAAGGCGGACGGCGGTACGGAACTGCTGCGTCTCGCCTACGAGAAGCTGGACCGCGCGGCCGAACCGCCCGCCGACGCGCGCGTGCCCGATCTGACCGCCCAGGGTCCGCGGGGCCGCACGGCCCGTACGGAGCTGGCGCTGCGCGAGGCCACCGAGGCGCCCGGCGCGTGGACGCTGCTCGACCACCCGATGCTCGCCCTCGAGGTCGCGGGCTCCCCCGCCTTCCTGGAGCCGGACGCGGTGGTGGTGCACCCGGACGGCAGTTGGACGGTCGTGGAGATCAAGTCCTTCCCGATGCTGGACGGCGCCGCGGACCCGGCGAAGGTCGGCGCGGCGGCACGTCAGGCGGCGGTGTACGTGCTGGCCCTGGAGCGGGTGGCCGCGCGGCTGGATCCGGCCCCGCGCGTACGCCACCGGATCCTGCTGGTGTGCCCGAAGGACTTCTCCAACCTGCCGACCGCGTCCGCCGTGGACGTGCGCAAGCAGCGCGCGGTGACCGCCCGTCAGCTCGACCGGCTCACCAGGATCGAGGAGATCGCCGACACGCTCCCCGAGGGCACGTGCTTCTCGCCGGAGCTGCCCGCCGAGCGACTGACCCAGGCCGTGGAGGCGGTCCCGGCGACCTACGCGCCGGAGTGCCTGTCCGCGTGCGAGCTGGCCTTCCACTGCCGGGACCGTTCCCGCGCGCAGGACGCGGTGACCCGCCTGGGCCGTCCGGTACGGGCGGAGCTGGGCGGTCTGACGACGGTCGGGGACGTGCTGGCGGCGGCTCGCGGAGAGGCCGGTGACCCCGACGATCCGGCGGTGGCGGCACTGCGCAGGGCGGCGGCCCTGCGCGCGGAGGCACTGGAGACGGCGGCCCTCCTGGAGGTGGCTCCTTGTCCCTGATCGCCACCCTCGCCCGTCTGGAGGCCGTCAGCACCGGCCGCGCCCAGCCCGCCGCCACCGTCCGGCACCGGCACCTGTCGACGCGGCCCCTGGTCTTCGTACCGCTCATCACCGCCGGTGAGGCGGGCGCCCCGCTCGGCGCGCTGGTGGGCACCGACCGGGACGCGCCACGGCTGCTGGTGGTGCCGCAGCCGCGCGACCGTGACCTCCGCTTCGCGTTCCTGGCCGAGCTGGCCGATGTGGTGCTGCCGTACGTCGACGGTTTCGCGGACGCCGTGGAGGCCGCCGAGCGCTCCGAGACCGACCCGGAGACCGGCAAGCGGGTCAAGGTCGAGGTCGAACTGTGCGCGGACGCGCCCCAGCTGATCGTGCCGTCCCGGGCCGGCATCGACCTCGTACGACTCCTGGGCCGGTCCATGCGTTTCCGGCGCACGGCGGAGCAGGACCCGGAGGCCCCGTTCCCGGCGCCGCCCCGGGTGCCGCTGCTCGGGCGGTGGCTGACGCACTTCGGGGAGCGGGCCCGGGTGCCCGGCTCCTCGCTGCTGCTGGCCATGAGCGACGTACTGGCCCGGCACTGGGCGACCGGGCAGTCCTCCCTGGAGGACCAGCACCTGGGGGCGCTGCTCGCCTGGATCGACCCGCCCGAGGGACGCTCGGGGGCGGATGCCGCGCAGGAGGCGGAGCTCGCGCGGGACGCCGACGGCCAGTTGCGGTGCCCGCCCGCGGGCCCGGCGACCGACCCGGCGTTCGACAACAAGCTGCTCGCCCCGGCCATCGAGCGCTACGACCGTGCCCGTACGGCGCTCGCGGCGGCGGAGGACGGTCTGGAGGCCGACGACCGCCTCGGCGCGCTGACAGGGGCCGAGCGGGAGATCCGCGCGCTGGTGGAGAGCCGTACGCGGCCCACCTGGGACGCGGTGTGGCGGGGCCTCGACCTGCTGGCGGAGCTCCCGGAGGGTGCGCGCGTCGAGGAACGCTGGACGCGCGACCGCTGGTCGTTCACCGGTCACCGGGACCGGGTGGCGGCCGGTGAACCACCACAGCCGCGCCGCGACGACGCGGTCACCGCGGCGAACAAGCTCGCCACGCGCGAGCGGGAACAGGCCCGGCTGGAGGCGCAGGAGGCGCTCGACGACCCGCTGGCGATGGCGGCCCGGCGGCTGTCCGGGGAGGCGTTCGCGGGTGAGGTGATCGACGTGGTGATGGCGTACAGCGAGAGCAGGCGTCCGAGTCCCCGCCCACTGGTCACCGTCCGCACGGACGACCGCCCGCACCTCGGCGAGCGGGTACGGACGTACCGCTCGCTGGGCGGGAAACCACAGACGGCGGAGTTCGTCGGCTACGAGGACGGACCGGAGGGCGGCCTGTTGGTCCTCCGCATCATGGACAAGATGGGCCGGGGCAAGGAGCCGGAGGAGGGCTCGGTCCCGGAGAAGGGCGACCGCGTGTGCTTCACGCTGTTCGAGCACGAACCGCGCGGCGGGGCCAAGTTGCCCGACCCGGAGGAGACGCCGTGGACCCATGGCGGACCACCCGGTGAGGAGGCGGCCGTACCGGAGCCCGCCGACCCGGTGACCGAGGAGGACGTGCTGTGACCGCCCCTGCCCGGCAGGCCGTGTTCGACCCCGGCGCGGCGGCCGGCCGCGCCACCGACGCGATCCTCCGCGACACCCTGCGCGGCACCGCGCGCGGTGTCGTCGTCGACTCCCCGCCGGGCGCCGGCAAGTCCACGCTGGTGGTGCGCGCGGCGCTGGAACTGGCGGAGGCGGGCCGCCCCCTGATGGTCGTGGCGCAGACCAACGCACAGGTCGACGACCTGGTCCTCCGCCTCGCCGAGAAGAACCCGGACCTGCCGGTGGGCCGACTGCACAGCAGCGACACGGACCCCTACGACAAGGCGCTCGACGCACTGGAGAACGTCCGCAAGTCGGCGAAGGCGGCCGACCTCGCCGGCCTGGACGTCGTCATCTCCACAGCGGCGAAGTGGGCGCACGTCAAGGGCGTCGAACCGTGGGAGCACGCGATCGTCGACGAGGCGTACCAGATGCGCTCGGACGCGCTGCTCGCGGTGGCGGGACTGTTCGAGCGGGCGCTGTTCGTCGGCGACCCGGGCCAGTTGGACCCGTTCTCCATCGTGGGCGGCGAGCAGTGGGCGGGCCTGTCGTACGACCCGTCCGCGTCGGCGGTCTCCACCCTGCTCGCCCACAACCCGGAACTGCCGCAGCACCGCCTCCCGGTCTCCTGGCGCCTCCCCGCATCGGCGGCGCCCTTGGTGTCGGACGCCTTCTACCCGTACACCCCGTTCCGCAGCGGCACGAACCACGGCGACCGCGGGCTCACCTTCTCCGTCCCGTCGGACGGTTCGGCCCCGGACCGGGTGATCGACGAGGCGGCGGAGTCCGGCTGGGGCCTCCTGGAACTCCCCGCCCGCCACACCCCGCGCACGGACCCGGAGGCGGTCCACGCGGTCGCGCTGGTGGTCCGCCGCCTCCTGGACCGGGGCGGAGCGGCGACCTCCGAACGCTCCCCGGACCCCACCCCCCTCACCGCCGACCGCATCGCCGTAGGCACCGCCCACCGCGACCAGGCGGCAGCGGTACGGGCGGCCCTCACGGAACTCGGCGTGCCGGACGTGACCGTAGACACGGCGAACCGGCTCCAGGGCCGGGAGTACGACGTCACAGTCGTCCTCCATCCCCTTTCCGGCCGCCCCGACGCCACCGCCTTCCACCTGGAGACGGGCCGCCTGTGCGTCCTGGCCTCCCGCCACCGCCACGCCTGCATCGTGGTCTGCCGCGAGGGAGTGACCGACCTGTTGGACGACTACCCGTCCACGGAACCGGTCCAGTTGGGCACGCTGGTGAAGTTCCCGGACGGCTGGGAGGCGAACCACGCGGTGCTGGCGCATCTGGCGGAGCACCGGCTGGTCTGGCGACCTTGACCCCTGTGCCGCTCCCGGGCTGACGACGGCCGTTCGTGTACAGGGCCGTTGACCAGCAGGACTGTTAGGGTGCCCGCCATGTCTGTGAACCTACGCATCGAACTGGACGTCCGTGGACTCGTCTCCCGGTAACAGGCCGAGGAAGCGCGGCAAGCGATCCATGAGGTGATCCGCGACGAGCGCATCGACAACGAGGTGACACTCTCGGTGCTGGAGCGCGACGGGAAGTTCACGGTGCTGGGGCGCACGGGCTTCCATCCGGTCGTCGTCTCGGGTGTCCGGTACTGGGAGCCGGAGTTCAAGAGGGGCATCGAGGTGGCTGTGAGGACGGTGACGGCGGAGGCCGACGTCCGGTTGCTCTGCGTCGACGTCGATCTGGAGCGGGCCATCGAAGCCGGCACGATCTGACCTCGCGCGGTCACGGGTCCCGGACCGGGCCGCGTCGGCGTCGGCCTCGGCCGCGCCCCGGCACCGACGGGGCCACGGCGGCGATCCGGCCGGTCGGCGGCAGGGTGCGACTGGACAGGCCGGTCGACGACGGGTGGACAAGCACGCGAAGCTCCTGGTGGCTGCGGGCGATCTCGGTCGAGAACCCGTCCACCAGGAGCTTCGTCGTTCCGCAGACCCGACCGACACGCGGCCGACGCCGTCAGGCCGGAGAAGGCTCCGTGTCGGCCGTCATCGAGCGGAAGCCGCCACCTGCTTGCGCGCGGCGGCGACTTCCTTGCCGTGCTGCTCCTTGATGCCGGTCAGCCGGCTCTTGTTGTCGGTGATCTGCTTGTTCTGGATCGCGGTCTCCACACCGAACCAGATCTTCACCAGGTCCGTCTGCTCCTTGCAGTCGATGTCGTCGACCGCCAGGGCGATGGACTCCTGCGACGGTTTCCCGTCGATCGTGACACCCTGGTCCATCGCCTTGTACGGATCGGCGAGACCGGGGTGTCCCTTGTCGTCCATGCACGACGACCACGCGGCGACAGCCTTGACGACCTTGTCGTCCTTCATCGACTCCACCAGGCTGTCCCCGGCGAGCTCCGCCACCATGACCGGGTCGGCCTCCTGCACGCCGAGCTGGTCCTTGGACCAGCCGATGCAGCCGCCCGTCTTCAGCTTCTTCCCGTTGTACTCGGCCCGAGCGGGCTTGACGCCCTGGCCGGGGCCGACGAACGACTCCCCCTTCTCGGCCCCCTCGGGGGCCTTGAGCGGTTCGGGCTTGGTGTGGCCGGTCAGGACCTCGACCTCGACACCGGACAGATCACGCATGGTCTGCCTGGTGTGCTCCTGCAGCGCCGGGGGGAGCTCGTAGCCGTACTTCTCGGCCTCGGCCCGGTCGGTGAGGCCGTAACGGCGTTCGATGTTGGCGTCGTTGTCACTGGGGGGCGGGTTGGCGCCCGCCCGCGGCAGCGTCAGGTCGATGCCGTAGTCCTTCATGCAGGACTGCTGGAGGTCGTTGGCGGCCTGCTCGACGGTGACCTGGTCCTCGTAGGAGGCCATGTACGCCTCCAGCGGAAGGGTCAGATCCTTGGTCAGACCACTGGTGGGGACCTTCTTGGGCCAGTTCTCCTTGTTCACGATCGGTCTGTCGTCGGCCACGTTCTCCGCGGTCTCCGGAGTCGTGCCGGAGGAGCAGGCACTGACCAGGAGAGCCGAAGCGGCCAGGGCTACGGCGGTGGCGGTCCGCTTGATGCGCTTCACGGGGGTTCCTTCTTAAGCGAAGTGGGAGGACGCGTTGTTGTTCTTCAGCGCGGAGATCAGGTTGGTGAGGTTGCAGTCCCCGTAGGGGCCGTTCTTCGCGAAATACTGGGAGGTGCCGCCGTAACCGGAGTTGTAGTACACGCGGTAGTTGTCGTCCCGGGCGCAGTTCTGCACGGACGCCGCGTTGTTCTTCATGTACTGGCCGTTGCCGTTGCCGCCGCTGCCGAAGACGTACCGGTAAGTCGTCAGCGACGATCCCTGGTACTGGCTCGTGCCCCAGTGGTCGGACACGTTGCTGTAGAACGTCGTGTACGCCGACTTGATGTAGCCGTCCTGGACGGCGATGTCCTTCGAGTTGTAGAACAACCACAGATCACCGTACGAGCAGGTGATCCATGGAACATTGCAGTTGTCGGAGGTCGTGTACTCCGCTGCACGCGCCGGCCCGGCGGTCGCCATCACGGCCGCGACGGCCGCGAAGGACGCAGCGAGGGCGGTCGTCCTTTTCTTCAAGCGGATACTCTTCATCACATCTCCATCGATAGTTCGTCCGTGTGAGGAGATCTCCACACCATGCGGCCCCCCTGGCAATCATGTACAGGACAAAGGTGGGGCTTCGGCGCGTGACAGCCGGCCTTGATCAGAGGGGCTTTCCGGCTCCCTGACCGCCCACCGGACGGCCCGCTTCACGAAAGCCCGAGGTCAGCCACCACTTCGGCTCCACACCCCCGCCACACCCCGCCCGCACAGTTGCTTCCGGTAGCCAAACTCTCAACAGAGCGTCAGGTCAACGGGCAGCAACCGGACCATGACGTCACAAGATCCACTTAGCGCACGTGATGATCGTTACGTTTGCCGATTGCTATGTGAGTCTTGGTGGCGGTTCACCAAGGAGTGTCGTGTGCCGCTTCCCTGCGCCTCCTCGACCGTCCTCGCGTCGGAATCACCTCTCCGTCCAGCGAAGTCCCCGAGGCGCTCCGTGAACGCCTCCAGGTGGCCATCCGTGATGTGGAGGCACGCGGATACGAGGTGGCCCTCGGGCAACGCATGGACGGCATGCCGATCGTCGACGGGGCGCACGGCCGCCTGATCCACACGTCGACGCGGAACGAACTCACCCAGACCCTGATCTGACACAAGCCTTCTCCGGCGGCGGACGGAGCGATGCATACGGCCCGGACGGCTGGGAAGCCATTCACGCGGTGCCCGAGGGCGTAGCCCTCAGGCCCTCTTGCGGGGGCGCGGGACAATGGACGGTGGCCCGCCCGTCGGGGGGTCGATCGCGACGTATGAAGGAGAAGTCATGGCGGAGCACGCGCCGCGCCGGGAGCAGCCGCGGCTACGCCCCGCGCCCCTGCTGTTCGAGCCCGCGGAGGCGGCCTCGGATCCCGAGCACTTCTTCGACCTGGAGTCGATCGAGGACCCCCGGGCGCTGCTGGAGCGGGCGACCGAGCTGACGCTCGCGTTCCGTGCCGCCGCGGACCGGGCGACGGAGTTCCAGGCGGTGGCGGCGGCCCAGCTCGCCGATCCTCGCCGCTTCGACCGGCTGACGCCGGCGGACATCGCCGAGCGGGCCGAGTGGACCGAGGACTACGCGAAGAAGATGGTCGAGTTCGGCCGGGATCTGATGCGGGGCGGCGAGGGCGGCAGCGTCGGCTCCGGGCACGCCGATCCCGTATAGCGCGTACAGCCCGTATGGCTCGTACGGCCCTGTACAGCTCGTACGGCCCGTACCACCCGCACAGACGCGCATGCGCATATGCCGGGTGGGCAAGATACCCCCTCCCCCGCCCCCGCGTCCCCGATTCCCGCAACCCTACGGAAGCGTTCCCTCACTCACGGTAGATCTGTCCGTCATGAGCAGCACACGGAATGCCTTCGACGTCAGCGGCGTCACCCCCGACGGTGCCGCCTGGCTCGCCTCGGCGGGGACGTATCCGCGCAGCACGCTCTCGCACTGGGGGGAGCGGCCGGACGCGCCGGTCGTGCTGCCCTGCGGTGTGGTCTTCGACGTGGTGAGCGTGCCCGCGATCTTCGGGCGGCGGATGCTGGACCGGATGTGGGACGAGGGTCCGGGGTCGGGGCCGGTGGCGGAGTTCCGGGGGCGGACGCTGCTGTTCGCCGCGCCGGGTACGGCACAGCGGCTCCCGGCCCTCATGGAGTGGGAGGAGTGGGGTGCCCACGGCACGCGGACCGACGGTGTCCCGCCCCTGCTGTGCCACGGCCCCGGCGACGCCGTGACCGTCCCCGCGCCCACCCCCCGTTCCGGCTCCCGCTGGCTCGTCGCCCCGGACACCCGTCACCCCTGGCTGCCGGGCCCGGAGGTGCTGCTGTGGGCGGCCGTGAGGGCGGCCCGCGCGGCCGTGCGGATTTCGATTTTTCCTCCCGCCGACCAGGATGCTAATGTCTACGACGTCAGCAGGCGCCGCTAGCTCAGTTGGTTAGAGCAGCTGACTCTTAATCAGCGGGTCCGGGGTTCGAGTCCCTGGCGGCGCACGACACGATGAAGGCCCCTCGCGGAAGCGAGGGGCCTTCGTCGCATCTACCGTGTGGTGATCCTCACCGTCCACGCCCCCGACGGCGTACGTCCCTCCACCTCCACCCGTACGGACTCCCCCGGCACCGTGAAGCTCTCGCCGAGGGCGACCGGGGCGTCGGCGAGCGGCGGGTAGACCGAGTCCTCCCAGCACGCCTCGGTGTGCGGGTGGGCGTCGACGACCTCGATGGGGCCGCGTCCGGACCGGGTGCCGCTGCTCACCCGGTACACCAGCACCCCCTGCCGGCAGGCCCTCGTGTCGTTGCCGACCGGCCCCCGGGCCTCGAAGGCGAGCACGCTGTCGGGGCCGGTGCGCACCACCGCGAGCTTGGTGCCCCGGCCGAGACCGAAGGACGGCGCCCCGGCGGCACCCGTCACCGGCGTCCCCGGTCCCGCCCCGAGCGGCTCCAGTGTCAGCCGTACCGGCCCCGCGTCCTGCACGCACCGCACCTGCCGGGACTCCAGCCAGCCCAGCTTCCACTTGTGCCAGCCGAAGAGGTCGGGTGCGAGGGCGAACTGGCTGCCCATGAGGTCCCAGTCGCCGACGTGGGTGTCCCAGTCGCCCTTGCCGTCCACGGGCCGGTGGTAGAGGTCCGGCAGGTCGAAGACGTGGCCGGTCTCGTGGGCGAGGACGAGCCGGTCCGGGGGGTGGTTCTCGAAGACCGTGACGACCCGGCGGATGTCGGTGCCGTCGGCGCGCAGCGGGGTGTCCAGGTTGACGACCTTCGTGGCGTCGGAGTCCACGCCCGGCGCGTCCGGGTCGGCGACGAAGTACACGATGTCGTAGCGCGAGAAGTCGACGTGCCGGTCGGTCACGGCGAGCGCGTCCCGCAGGTAGGCGGCCCGGTGGGTGACGGTCCAGTCGCGCTGTATGGCGTACTCCGTGGAGGGGCGCGGCATCCGGAACCACTGCCGCAGGGGGTGCGGACGCAGGGTGAACCTGCCGTAGGAGGCCCGCTCGAAGAAGTGGCTGGTGGCGGGGAAGTGGTCGGCGGCGAGTTCGGCGGGCGTGGTCAGGGGATGGGAGTCGGGGAAGGAGAGGAAGACCATCACCGCGTCCAGGCTCCGCGCGGGGCGGGGGTAGGCGGCGTTCCAGGTGTCCAGGCCCTCGGAGTGGTGGGCGGTGGTGCGGGTGAGGGCGCAGGGCGCCGCGGAGAAGGGCTCGGCGACGGAGGGGACGCTCACCATCGAGGTCGCCGCGAGCGCCGACATGGTGGTGCACATCGCGGCGGTGCTGCGCAGCCGGGGGCGCACGCCCCGTACGCCTGACGCACCCGGTGCACCCGGTGCACCCGATCGGCCCAGTCGCCCCAGCCTCCGCCGAAGAGCCTCACGGCCGAGTCCTCTCGGGGTGAGCTGACGCGGCACGGGGACCTCCGGGAGACGGTTCACGGGACACCGCACCCAGATTGTGTGTATTTGTCGTACTACGCCCTGTTCGGCTGCACCGGACGAGTGAGAAACGCGGGTATTCGGGCGGGACCGGGCGGGACCGACACCTCGCACACTCACGGAACGTCACAACTGGTCGGAGGGGAGCAGAAGCCGTCCACCGGCGGGCAGAAACGGTCGGGCAGGGATGCGGATCCGTCCTGGAGACCGGACAGTGGCTGGAAGGCCCCGGCGTGGGCCCTTATGATCGGCACACTTTCCTGAGACTCTGAGACTTTCTGCACGGACAGCGATCGAGTGCACTGCGGGAGCGAGCGGTGAGCGGAACGTCCGAAGGGCCGGCGCCCGCGGCGGAACTCAACCGGCCGACGGTCACAGAGAGTGAGATCACCACGTCTCCGCGTACGGAATCCCCGCCCCCGCCGTCCCCGTCACCCCCGCCGTCCCCGTCACCCCCGCCGTCCCCGTCGTACCGCTCCGTCTTCACGGCCGCGCCGCTCGCCATGGCCGTCGTCGACCGCGAGGGCATGGTGACCGGCGCCAACGCGGCCCTCGCCACCCTGCTGGGCCGCGATCCGGAGACCCTGGCCGGTGCCGTCGCCGCCGACCTGGTGGACCTGGCCTCCGACGCCCGTACCTGGCACGCCTACCGGGAGCTGCTGCGCGGACGGCGGTCCCGGCTGCGCTGCACCCGCCGGCTGAAGCACCCGGAGGGGCACGCGCTGTGGGTGCGGGTGACGGTCGCCCCGCTGCCCGCCGACGACGGGGGCGTGCTGCTGTCGGTCGCCGACATCGGCGACCACCACGAACTCCAGGCGCAGCTGCGCCACCTGCGGATGCACGACCCGGTGACCCGGCTGCCCAACCGCACCCTGTTCTTCGAACGGCTGACGGCCGCGCTGGAGGCGGAATCGTACGAGGAGGGCGGCACCGGCCGGATCGGGCTGTGCTACCTCGACCTGGACGGGTTCAAGGCCGTCAACGACACCCTGGGCCACCGCGTCGGCGACCAGCTCCTCGCCGCCGTAGCCGAACGGCTCAAACAGTGCGCGAAGGACGCGGCCAGGACCGGCACCCCGCTGGTCGCCCGGCTCGGCGGGGACGAGTTCGCGCTGCTGGTCGAGGACTCCACCGGCACCGAGCAGCTCGCCGACCTCGCCGAGTCGCTGCTCGACGCGATCCAGGCGCCCTTCGACCTCTCCGGGCGCAGGCTGTCGGTGTCGGCGTCGATCGGGGTGGTCGAGCGGCATGCCGCCGGGACCACGCCCACCGCGCTGATGCAGGCCGCCGACACGACGCTGTACTGGGCGAAGGCCGACGGAAAGGCCCGCTGGACGCTGTTCGACCCGGAACGCAACGCCTCCCGCGTGACCCGCCAGGCCCTCGCGTCCACGCTGCGCCCCGCCATCGACCGGGGCGAGTTCGCGCTGGAGTACCAGCCGCTGGTGGGCATGGAGGACGACCGGGTGCACGGCGTGGAGGCGCTGATCCGCTGGCACCATCCACGATTCGGCACGCTGACGCCGAATCGGTTCATCTCACTGGCGGAGGAGGACGGCTCGATCGTGCCGCTCGGCCGCTGGGTGCTGCGCACCGCCTGCCGGCAGGCCCGCGACTGGCAGGTGCAGCACCCGGACGGGCCGCCGATCTTCGTCAGCGTGAACGTAGCGGTCCGCCAGGTGTGGGACTCCGACCTGGTGGCGGACGTCGCCGACACCCTGAAGGAGACGGGCCTGGAACCGGAGCTGCTGCAACTGGAACTGACCGAGTCGGCGGTGATGGGCTCCTCCGGCCGGCCGATCCAGGCCCTGAAGGCGCTCAGCGACATGGGCGTACGCATCGCCATCGACGACTTCGGCACCGGCTACTCGAACCTGGCCTACCTCAGCCGGCTGCCGGTGTCGGTGCTGAAGCTGGACGGCTCCTTCGTACGGGGCTTCCAGTACGAGGAGCGCGCCGCCGCCCCGCCGAACCCGGCGGACGAGGTCATCGTCGAGGCGATGGTGCAGCTCGCCCACCGGCTCGGCCTGACGGTCACCGCGGAGTGCGTGGAGACGTCGGCGCAGGCGACGAGGCTGCGCCGGATCGGGTGCGACACCGGTCAGGGGTGGCTGTACTCCCGTCCGGTGTCGCCGGACCGCATCTCCGAGCTGCTGGGCACGCCCGGGGTTCAGGCGGGCGTGGGCAATCCGTAGGCGTCGGCTACCAGTTCGTAGGAGCGCAGGCGTACGTCGCCGCCGTGGGCGTTGGCGGTGAGCATCAGCTCGTCGGCGCCGGTGCGCTTCTGCAGGTCGTCCAGGCCGGCGCGGACCTCGTCGGGGGTGCCGTGGATGACGTTGGCGTTCCAGGAGTCGACGAACTCCCGCTCCATGGGGCTGAAGTCGTACGCCTCCGCCTCCTGAGGGGTGGGGACCAGGCCGGGACGGCCGGTGCGCAGCCGGACCATGTTGAGCGCGGCGGCCAGCACCTGGCGGCGGGCCTCCTTCTCGTCGTCCGTGGCGAGCGCGGAGACGCCGATGAGGGCGTAGGGCGCGTCCAGGACCTCGCTGGGGCGGAAGGTCTCGCGGTAGAGGTCCAGGGCGGGGACGGTGTTCTGGGCCGAGAAGTGGTGGGCGAAGGCGAAGGGCAGGCCGAGCATGCCGGCCAGCCGGGCGCTGAAGCCGGAGGAGCCGAGCAGCCAGATCGGCGGGCGGTGCGGGGACTGCACACCGCCGGGCGAGGTCGCCTGCACCGGGCCGGGGACGGCGTGGATGCGGCGGTAGGGGTGGCCGTCGGGGAAGTCGTCGTCGAGGAAGCGGGTGAGCTCGGCGAGCTGCTGGGGGAAGTCGTCGGCGCCCTCGTTCAGCCGGTCGCTGCGGCGCAGGGCGGCCGCGGTGGCGCCGTCGGTGCCGGGGGCGCGGCCGAGGCCGAGGTCGACCCGCCCCGGTGCCATGGCCTCCAGCGTGCCGAACTGCTCGGCGATGACCAGCGGCGCGTGGTTGGGCAGCATCACCCCGCCGGAGCCCAGGCGGATGCGCTCGGTGTGCGCGGCGAGGTGCGCCAGGATCACGGCGGGCGAGGAGGAGGCCACCCCGGGCATGGAGTGGTGCTCGGCGACCCAGTAGCGGTGGAAGCCGCGGGACTCGGCGAGGCGGGCGATGTCCACGCTGGTCCGCAGGGCGTCGGTGGCGGTCCGGCCCGCGCCGACGGTCACCAGGTCCAGCACGGAGAGCGGGACGGGTGCGGTGCCGTGGGCGGTGCCCCGGATCTCCTCTGCGGCGTCTGCGGCCATGGTGGGGTGCCTCCTGTGGGGTGTGACGTTCGCTGCGCGACGTAACAGGAGACGGTCCCCGGTTATTCCCTCCCCCCTTTCCCGGCATCCCCCGGCACCCGGCGGTGTGCGCACTCGACGATCATGCGATACGATCATCTTGCTCGCTGAGGGGGTCGCCCCCCGACAGTGGACATGCGTTGGTGGTCCAAGGAAAGACGCCCCACTTCCTGTGGGGAGATGCAGGTGCAAGGCCTGCCCGGCGCTCGAACAGAACCCCGGCCCGCGGAAGCGGGACCGGGGTTCTTCCGTGTGCGGGACGGTCAGACCTGCACGATCGGTTCCCGCGTGAACAGCGCCCCCAGTCCGGGAGCGTTCACCCTGCGGTCCGCCAGCCTGAGGGCCTCCCAGACCGTGACCTGGTTGGCGGTCAGGACCGGCTTGCCCAGCTCCTTCTCCAGGGCGGGGATGTGCGCCACCGTGTGCAGGGCCGTGTCCGGCAGCAGCAGCGCGTCCGCGTCCGGGGTGTCGGCCGCGCGGGCCAGGGCGAACACCTCCTCCTCGCCCCAGGTGCCGACCTCCGCCGCCGTGACGATCCCGGAGCTGCGCACCCCGGTCACCTCCACGCCGCCGGCCCGCAGGAACCCGGCGAAGAGCACGGCCACGTCGTCCGGGTAGGTCGCGCCCACGGCGACCCGCCGCGCCCCGACCTCCTGCGCCGCGTGCATGAAGGCGAACGACGTCGACGACGCCGGCATGCCCGCCGCCCTGGCGAGGTTGCGCACCTGCTCGTGGGCGCCCTCCCAGCCGTGCACGAAGCTGCCGCTGGTGCAGGCCCACACCACCGCCTCGGCGCCCGAGAGGCGCAACTGCTGGAGGCCGGCCGCCAACCGCTCGGGCGCGCCCATCTGCAACAGCGCGTCCACCCGGTGCGCGTCCTCACCGATGTCGGTGTGCACCAGGTCCACCCGGATGTCGCTGCCCAGCAACTGCTCGATACGCGGATAGTCGTCCTCTGCGGAGTGGCCCGGGTAGAGGAATCCCAGTGCGGTCATGTCCAGCCTTCCTGCTGCTTCTCTTCCGGCACGTTCGGCACGTCCGGTACATCCGGAAGTACGGAGCCGGACGCCTGGCCCGGCAGTACGGTCCCGGAGCGCGCCGACGCGTCGATCAGCGCCTGATACGGTCCCACCGCCCGGGTACCCAATCGGCGCAACGCCGCCCACATGGTCACCTGGTTGGCCGAGATGACCGGTATGCGCAGTTCGGCTTCGAGCTGCGGGATGACGTCGTAGGTCGGCAGATTGGTGCAGGAGAGGAACAGCGCGTCCGCCGCGCCGAGCCGGCCGTGGACCGCGGCCCGCCGGGCCATGTCCACCACCTCTCGGTAGGTGACCTTCCAGATCTGCCGGGTCAGCCCCATGTACGCGCACCCGGTGACCGTGACGCCAGCCCGCGCGACATAGCTCTCCAACGCCCGGGTGACCGACACGGTGTACGGCGTGACCAGGGCGACCCGGCGTACGTCCAGTTCCACCAGGGCTTCGAGGAGCGCGCCGGAGGTGGTGACGGCCGGGACCGCGCCGGCCCTGCTCATCGCCTCGCACATCGCGCGCTCGCCGACGATCCCGCCGACGAAGCTGCCCGACGTGCAGGCGTAGGCGACGACCTCGGGCGCGACCGCGGTGAGGGTGCGCACCGCGTCGCCGAGCGTCTCGTGCTCGCTGATCAGCCGGGCCAGGTCGAGACTCACCTCGACCGGCACGTACGGCGTGCGGGTGAGGTGCAGGGACACCTCGTCCGGCACCCAGCGCCACAGCTCGCGGTCCAGCGCGAAGTCGAAGGGGGCGACGACACCGACACCGCGTTGCGGGCCGGGGCCACCGAGAAAGGAGACGTCCATGTCAGCACCGGCCTCACGCTGGGAGACGAGCACACAACGGATCGCGAGAACGCCCGTGTTGACGACGGTAGGTTGGGGTGCGAGCGTGGTCAATCCGCGCATCTCAGACTCCGGCCATTTCCTTCCCGAAGACCCCGCCACCGCCCTCCCGAGAACACCGGCATCACCCTCCCGAAGACCCCGGCCAGCCCGGAGAAACGGCGGCTCATGACCACCCCCACGCTGCTCGTGCTCGACGCCGACCCGCTCCCCCGCCTCGGCAGGCTCACCGGCCGGGTGCGGGTGGAGCACGCGGACGCCTCGACGCTCGCCGGGCGCCTGCCGTCCGCGGACGTGCTGCTGGTGTGGGACTTCACCTCGCACGCGGTGCGCGAGGCGTGGCCGGGCGAGGGGCCCCGGCCACGCTGGGTGCACACGGCGAGCGCGGGCGTGGACCATCTGCTCTGTCCGGAACTCGCCGCCTCCGACACGGTGGTCACCAACGCGCGCGGCGTCTTCGACCGGCCGATCGCCGAGTACGTCGCCGCGCTCGTCCTCGCCTTCGCCAAGGACCTGCCGCGGACGCTGGACCTCCAGCGGGAGCGGACCTGGCGGCACCGGGAGTCCCGCAGGGTCGCCGGGACCCGTGCCGTCGTGGTCGGCTCCGGGCCCATCGGCCGGGCGATCGCCGGCACGCTCGGCGCGCTCGGCGTCAAGGCGGCCCTGGTAGGGCGCACCGCACGGGCCGGTGTGCACGGCCCGGACGATCTCGACCGGCTGCTGGCCCGCGCGGACTGGGTGATCGCCGCGGCGCCGCTGACGGAGTCGACGCGCGGCATGTTCGACGCCCGCCGCTTCGGTGTGATGCAGCCGTCCGCGCACTTCGTCAACGTCGGCCGGGGACAGCTCGTCGTGGAGGACGCGCTGGCCGAGGCGGTGCGGCGGCGCTGGATCGCGGGCGCCGCGCTGGACGTATTCGAGAACGAGCCGCTCACCCCGGACAGTCCCCTGTGGCAGCTCCCGGGACTGGTCGTGTCGCCGCACATGAGCGGGGACACGGTCGGCTGGCGGGACGAACTCGGCGAGCAGTTCGTGGAGTTGTTCGAGCTGTGGGCGGCGGGCCGGCCGCTGGAGAACGTGGTCGACAAGCAGCGCGGGTATGTACCGGGTCACTGACGTCTCCAGGAGGCCGCATGTCCGAGCTCACCGAGCTGACCGCCGTACGACTCCTCGATGGTTACCGCGAAGGCGAGTTCAGCCCGGTGGAGGTGGTCCGGGCGGCGCTGGAGCGGGCGGAGGAGATCCAGCCGGAGGTGAACGCGTTCGTCCGGCTGCTGGCCGAGGAGGCGCTGGAGCAGGCGCGGGCGTCCGAGGAGCGGTGGCGGCGCGGTGAGCCGTGCGGGCTGCTGGACGGGGTGCCGGTCACGGTGAAGGACATCCTGCTGCTGCGCGGCGCCCCGACCCTGAAGGGCTCGCGGACCATCGACCCGGCGGCGGGCCGCTGGGACGAGGACGCGCCCTCGGTTGCCCGGCTGCGCGAGCACGGCGCGGTGTTCCTGGGCAAGACCACGACCCCCGAGTTCGGCTGGAAGGGCGTGACGGACTCGCCGCTGAGCGGTGTCACGCGCAACCCGCACGACCCGACACGCACGGCGGGCGGGTCCAGCGGGGGCGCGGCGGCGGCCGTGGCGCTGGGCGCGGGACCCCTCGCCCTGGGCACGGACGGCGGGGGCAGTGTCCGGATCCCGGCCGCGTTCTGCGGGATCTTCGCACTGAAGCCGACGTACGGGAGGGTGCCGCTGTATCCGGCGAGCGCGTTCGGCACGCTGGCGCACGTCGGTCCGATGACCCGGGACGCGGCGGACGCGGCACTGCTGATGGATGTGATCGGCGGCCCGGACTCCCGTGACTGGTCGGCGCTCGGGCCGGCGTCCGGCTCGTTCTCGGAGGGGCTCGCGGGCGGGGTGCGCGGGCTGCGGGTGGCGTACTCGCCGTCGCTGGGCGGGCAGGTCGCGGTGCGTCCGGAGGTCGCGGCGGCGGTGCGGCGGGCGGTGGAGCGGCTGGCCGGGCTCGGCGCGTACGTCGAGGAGACCGACCCCGATCTCACCGACCCGGTGGAGGCCTTCCACACCCTGTGGTTCGCCGGTGCGGCACGGGTGGCCCAGCACCTCACCCGTGAGCAGCGGGAACAACTCGATCCGGGGCTGCGGGAGATCTGCGGTGCCGGGGCCCGGTACTCGGCGCTGGAGTACCTGGCCGCGGTGGACGTCCGGATGGGCCTGGGCCGCCGGATGGGCCGCTTCCACGACCGCTACGACCTGCTGGTCACCCCGACCGTGCCGATCACGGCGTTCGAGGCGGGCGCGGAGGTGCCGAAGGGGTCCGGGCACCGGCGGTGGACGGGGTGGACGCCGTTCACGTACCCCTTCAACATGACCCAGCAGCCGGCGGCCACCGTCCCGGTGGGAGTCGACGGGGACGGGCTGCCCATCGGGCTCCAGATCGTCGCGGCGCGCCATCGCGACGACCTCGTGCTGCGGGGCGCGCACGCGCTGTACGGGGCGGGGGCGGGTACGTCGGCCGAGTAGTGGCCGGCGCGGGTGTGGGCGCGGGCCGGATCGCTTGCCCGCGTCGGCGGGGTGCCGCTGCGCCCACCCGTGCCGCCCTGGGGGTACCTCCCAGGCCGTTCAGGCACTGGGGGAGGCACGACTGCCCGCAGCTACGGGGGTGGGATGCCGCCCCAGCGGCACGGCTGCCCGCAGTTACGTCGCTCTCCGGCGTCCGTGCGCCCCCGCAGCTACGGCGCCCTGCGGAAGCTGAGTGCCTCTCCGGTCGCGCCCGTGCGCCACAGGTCGTTGCAGCCGGCGGCCATGGCGTCCAGGCCCTCTACCACCTGGCCCCAGACGATGCCGGGGACCCAGCCCACGTCGCCGTTGAGGAGGAGGTTGTTGCGTTCGTAGAACAGGGCCAGGTCCACGACCGTCGTACCGGGGCGGACCTCGCGGTCGTAGCCGTAGGACTTCGTGCCCAACTCGGCGCCCGCGAAGGAGAAATAGCACAGGTCGCCCGGAATGGGGGTGACCGTCGGGTTCTCCAGGGGCGGTTCCGCGTCCGCGAAGGGCGGGAAGAGGGCGTAGATCTCGTTGCGCGCGTACTTGGCGTGGTAGACGTCGCCGGACAACGGGAGGGATTTCCAGACGGCTTCACAGGTGATCGGCGCCCGGTCGTCGAGGAGTCGGGCCGTGCAGCTGATTCCACGCTTGACCAGGGAGATCTCGAGATATCGGTCTGCCATGTCCCCCATCGTCCCGCGCCGGTCAAGACCGCCCGACCGCCGAACGGGGCTGAAACTGGCCGGAATAACTCGCATCGCTTCGGGTAGCCGCGCCGCCATGGCTCCACCACTACAACCACTGAGACGATTCCGAGAAGCCTCCGGGCCCTCACGTCGGTCGCTGCTCGCGGGGGTCGCGGCGCTCGGCGCGCTGGGTGCCGCGGGCTGCTCCCGCGTGCCCACGGCGGCGGCCACGGGCGGCGGTGACCTGCTCGACCGGCTCAAGGCGGCGGGCGTCGTCCGCCTGGGCATAGCCGGCGAGATCCCGTTCGGTTACATCGACAAGAACGGCGATCTGACCGGCGAGGCGCCGGAGCTGGCCAAGGTCATCTTCAAACGGCTCGGCGTGGACCGGGTGCAGCCCGTGCCCACCGAGTTCGGCTCCCTCATACCCGGGCTGAACTCGCAGCAGTTCGACGTCGTGGCCGCCGGGATGTACATCAACCCGGACCGCTGTCAGCAGGTCATCTTCTCCGACCCCGACTACCAGATGCTCGACTCGTTCATCGTGCGCAAGGGCAACCCGAAGGACCTGCACGACTACCAGGACGTCGTCGAGAAGAAGGCGAAGTTCGCCACCGGCACCGGGTACGCGGAGATCGCGTACGCCGTCGAGGCCGGGTACAAGGAGAGCGACATCCTGATCGTCCCCGATCAGGTGGCCGGCCTGAACGCCGTCGAGGCCGGACGTGCCGATGTCTTCGCCGGGACCGCCCTCACCACCCGCGAAGTGGTGAAGAAGTCGAGCAAGGCCGAGGTGACGGAGGCCTTCAAGCCGATCGTCGACGGGGAGCCGCACGTCGACGGCGGCGGCTTCGCCTTCCGGCCGAACGAGACCAACCTGCGGGACGCCTTCAACGCCGAACTGCGCAAGCTGAAGGACAGCGGCGAGCTCCTCCGGATCCTCAAGCCCTTCGGTTTCACCGAGGACGAGATGACCGACATGACCGCGAAGGAGCTCTGCGGCGGATGACATCGGGACTCTGGGAACGCGTACTCGAGGGCGTCTGGGTCACCGTCCAACTGCTCGTGCTCAGCGCGCTGCTGGCGACGGCGGTCTCCTTCGTCGTGGGCGTCGCGCGCACCCACCGGCTGTGGATCGTCCGCTTCCTCGCCGGCTTCTACACCGAGGTGTTCCGCGGGACCTCGGCGCTTGTGATGATCTTCTGGGTGTTCTTCGTGCTGCCCCCGGCCTTCGGCTGGCAGCTCGTGCCGCTGTGGGCGGGCACGCTGGCACTCGGCCTGACCTACGGGGCGTACGGCTCGGAGATCGTGCGCGGTGCCCTCGCCGCGGTCGACCCGGCCCAGCGTGAGGGCGGTATCGCGCTCAGCTTCACGCCCTGGCAGCGGATGAAGCTGATCCTGCTTCCGCAGGCGGTGCCGGAGATGATCCCGCCGTTCTCCAACCTGCTGATCGAGCTGCTCAAGGGCAC
Source organism: Streptomyces sp. CB02400 (assembly GCF_001905725.1). Classification (GTDB taxonomy): domain Bacteria; phylum Actinomycetota; class Actinomycetes; order Streptomycetales; family Streptomycetaceae; genus Streptomyces; species Streptomyces atrovirens. The sequence continues at coordinate 211,259 of NZ_LIWB01000002.1, read as the reverse complement.
CGCACTGGTGTCCGTCATGGGCATGGGCGACCTGGCGTTCAGCGCCAACCTGGTGCGCCTGGCACTGCAGGAGAGCGCGGAGATCTACACGTACATCCTGCTGATCTACTTCGCGATCGCCTTCCTGCTGACCCGCCTGATGCGCGGTCTGGAGAAGAAGCTGAAGGCCGGGGTCGGCAAGGCGCCCGCGCGTAAGGCGGACGTGGAGCTGAAGCGGCCCGAGACGACCAACGTGGGGGGTGCCGTCTGATGGAGTGGGACTGGAGCGCGGTCTCCGACTTCATGCCGCACTTCTGGGACGGTCTGCTGGTCACCCTGCAGATCCTGGTCCTGGGCTCGCTGATCTCGTTCGCGCTGGGCCTGGTGTGGGCGCTGCTGATGCGGGTGCCGACGCGCTGGGTGACCTGGCCGGTCGGGGCGGTGACGGAGTTCGTCCGCAACACCCCGCTGCTGGTGCAGCTCTTCTTCCTGTTCTACGTGCTGCCCGAGTGGGGCGTGACCTTCTCGGCGCTGACCACCGGTGTCTTCGCCATCGGGCTGCACTACTCGACGTACACGATGCAGGTCTACCGGGCGGGCATCGAAGCCGTGCCGGTGGGCCAGTGGGAGGCGGCGACGGCGCTGAACCTGCCGCTGCGCCGGACGTGGACCGCGGTGATCCTGCCGCAGGCCGTGCGCAGGGTGGTGCCCGCGCTCGGCAACTACGTCATCTCGATGCTGAAGGACACGCCGCTGCTGATGGCCATCACCGTGCTGGAGATGCTCGGTGAGGCGCGGCTGTTCTCGCAGCAGAACTTCCAGTTCACCGAGCCCCTGACGGTGATCGGCTTCGCCTTCATCGTCATCTCCTACCTGGCCTCCCTTGCCCTGCGAGCCCTGGAGCGACGCCTTGTCCACTGACACCCACGCCCCGTTCGACAAGAAGCCCGAGAGCCCGAGGGGCAACGGCGAGCTGATCCGCCTCGAGCAGGTCACCAAGCGGTTCGGGAACCACACGGTCCTGGACCACCTGGACTTCTCCGTGGACGCCGGCAAGCACGTCACGCTGATCGGTCCGTCCGGTTCGGGCAAGACCACGATCCTGCGGCTGCTGATGACGCTGCTGAAGCCCGACGAGGGCACGATCACCGTCGACGGGGAGCAGCTCTTCCCGGCGCCGGAGAAGCAGGTCCGCGAGGTCCGCAAGAAGATCGGGATGGTGTTCCAGCAGTTCAACCTGTTCCCGAACATGACGGTGCTGCGGAACATCACCGAGGCCCCGGTCACCGTGCTCGGCATGTCCAAGGACGCGGCCGAGGAGCGGGCGCGGGAACTGCTGGAGATGGTCGGGCTGACCGACCACGTCGACAAGCACCCCGCGCAGCTTTCCGGCGGTCAGCAGCAGCGGGTGGCGATCGCGCGGGCGCTGGCGATGCGGCCGCAGGTGCTGCTGCTCGACGAGGTGACCTCGGCGCTCGACCCGGAGCTGGTCGCGGGCGTCCTGGACGTGCTGCGGGACATCGCCCGCTCCACCGACATCACCATGCTCTGCGTGACCCACGAGATGAACTTCGCCCGGGACATCTCCGACCAGGTGCTGATGTTCGACCAGGGCCGGATCATCGAGGCGGGCGCGCCGGAGAAGATCTTCAGCGAGCCGGAGCACGACCGGACACGGGAATTCCTCAGCGCGGTGCTGTAGCCACGGGCCGTGAGCAAGGCAATACCCGAGGTCGACACCCTGGATCATCCCCCTGGCATATGCCAGGGGGTCGGCGTCGCAGATGAGGGGGCCGCGTTCTCGTCAACACCCGCTTCCCCGAGGCCGTTTGACGGCTATCGTGGAAGGGATTCGCTGACCGGATTGCGGCCCCAAGAGCGAGCGCAGGGGGAAACCGTGGCGCTGAGGCACGAGCCGACCGCGTCGTACCACTCGGTCCAGGACGCGCTGCGCGTCCTGGAGACGGTGGCGCGGCACACCACAGGAGTCACCGACACCGACATCGCCCGCGAGACCGGCCTCGGCATGGAGCGGCTGACCACGCTCCTGCGGATGCTGCGCCGCGAGGCCTACGTCGAGCAGATCGCCGACGGCGCGTACGTCACCGGAGCGGCCTTCGCCCGCCTGGGCTCCGCCGAGGGACACGAGGAGGCGCTGCGCGAGAAGATCCAGGGCACCCTGGACCGGCTCCGCGACCGGGTGGGCGCCGCCGTCTACATCAGCCGGTACGTCGACGGAGAGGTCAAGGTCACCCAGTACGCCGACGGCCCGGCCACCCCGAAGGTCAACGAGTGGGTGGACTTCCGTCACTCCGCGCACGCCACCGCGTTGGGCAAGAGCCTGCTCACCCAGCTCGACCACGACGGCCGGCGCGACCATCTCGCCCGGTACCGGATGGCCCGGCTCACCTCGCGCACCATCACCAGTGACACGCTGCTGCTCTCCCGGCTGGCGGCGCAGCCGCCCACCGTGCCGGTCCTCGACCTCCAGGAGTACGCGGTCGGCACGGTCTGCGCGGCCGTCCCGATCACGGCCGGCTCCTCGGTGGGCTGTCTGGCGCTGTCCCTGCCCCTGGCGCACGCCCACCGCCTGCGCCAGGCCGCCGACACGCTCAACCGGAACGCGGCCCCGGTGCTGCTGTCGCTGACGATCTAGCGTGCTCGGGGGTGGTACGGACCACCCTCGTGGACCGGGTAGTATTTTCTCTGTCGCCGCCCGCGAAAGCGGACGGCGGGAGTCATGCGCCGCTAGCTCAGTTGGTTAGAGCAGCTGACTCTTAATCAGCGGGTCCGGGGTTCGAGTCCCTGGCGGCGCACCGAGAAGGGCCTCTCGTGGGAGCGAGAGGCCCTTTGGCGTGCTCGGGCGATGCTCAGACGTTCAGAGCGTTCAGAACGTCACGTCCGAGCAGGCGTAGAACGCGTTGCCCGTGTCGTGGACCGTCCACACCGCGAGGATCACGTGGTGCCCGCTGAGCCCGGACGGCAGTCGGCCGCTGTGCGACAGGGTCCCCGGCGGACGCTGGCCGTTGTAGGGCACGGTGAAGAACGGGGTGAGGTTGAGGTCGGACCGGGACAGCCTGTGGTTCTGGTTCCAGCCCGGCTTGGTGACGTAGTACTTGAAGTCGGTGGTGGCGTGCATGGCCGTGAACTGCCACCGGAAGGTGTAGTTCTGGCCGCCGGACACCCGGGTCGTGGGCCAGGCGCCGCCCGAGGGGGTCTTCGGGCTGTCGAGCTGGGCGAACCGCGTGTTGTTGGCGGAACAGAGCTGTCCGTCGGCGGGGCCCGAGGCGGGGAAGCCCTTCGGGCCCTCGACGCTCTGCGGCTCCCACTGGATGGATCCGCAGTTGGCCACCGAGCCGTTCTGGCAGAGCTTCTGCCGGCTGACCGGCAGATCCGTGTAGCCGTGGCCGCTGGCACCACCGGAGGAGAGCACAAGCGCTCCGGTCGTGGCCAGCCCCACCGCGGCTGCGTACGTCTTGGTCCTTGTGCGCATGCTGCTGCTCCTGGTGAACGTGGGGGAGTTTCCGTGAGCCGTGCAGGTAGGTCTAGACCAAGTCTGAGATTATTGCCGCGGATTGAACATGTCCATACCAATCGCAGGGTCCGTTCCCCCGCCGTTCACGGACCCGCCTCTCCCCGTCCCGCGCAGAACGCCACCGTCAGGTCCTTCACCAGCACCTTGCGTTCGTAGTCGTCCAGTTCCACCAGCCCCCGCGTGGTCAGCCGGGTCACCGTGTCCTCCACCGAGTCCACGACCGAGCCGAGCACGCTCGCCCGGTGCTGGGCGTCCAGCGCGGCGATCCGGCGCCGGTGCATCGCGGCGGCCACCTCGGGCGCGTACTCCACCCGGACCGGCCGCACCGCGAACACCTCCAACCCCACCGGCGCGGTGTCCGTCGCCACCAGCCGGGTCAGCGCGTCCTGCGTCGCCTCCACCGCGCCCTTGCCCGCGCCCGGCGCCGCCACCGGCACCCGCACCAGCGCCGCCTCGACGCACGCGCGCAGGTACGCCTCGTGGTCCTCGACGCCCAGCGTCGCCCGCGCGGTGTCCCGCACCCGCCACACCACCAGTACGGCCACCCGCAGCGCGACCCCGCTGCGGTCGGCCGCCCGCACCGGCTCACCGCGCCAGTGCCGCAGCCGTACGTCGACCCGGCGGCGCAGCAGCAGCGGGTTGATCCACATCAGCCCGGTCCGCCGGACGGTCCCCCGGTAGCGGCCGAACAGGCCGAGCACCCAGGCCCGCCCGGTCCGCCCGCGGGCCAGCCCGCCGAACCCGATCAGACCGAGCGCCCCGGCCCCCGCGTACGCCGCCCACTGCGCGGGGCCGAGCCCCTCCGCACCGGCACGCGCCGCCGGCCCGAGCGCCTCCGCCACCGGCGGCGGCAGTACGCCCGCCCACCACGAGGTGACCGCGCAGCCGGCCACCCCGCACACCCCGGCGAGCACCCCCGCGAGGCCGGGCAGCACCCGCGCGGGCCGCTCCACCAGCTCGGGGTCGACCTGCGGGACGACCGACCGGGCCCGCTTTCCCGTGCCCTGGCTCCGGCCCTGACCCTGGGGAACCTTCCCGTCCGCGTCCGCCCGGCGGGAGACGACCGCCGGACGCAGCCGCACCGGCGCAGGCCCGGGAGCGTCGCGGAACAGCAGGTGGACGGGGATCTCGGTGGTGGACTCGGTATGGATCAGCCGAACCGGCCGGACAGCCGCCGAGCGGTCCGACGGCTCCTCGGACTCGGGAACGTGCTCGGGAATGGGGGACATCGTCGTGGTCATCAGGTCCCTCCGTGGAGACCCCCGCCTCCAGGCGGGGGAGGAGACGAACTCCTGCGAAGCAGGGGAGGCAGCGGGGCTTCGTCCTCAGAGCGAAGGACCGTCCCACCACACAGGGGGAGTCGGGTGGATCGAGCGGCAAGGTCGACTTCGCCCGGCTGGCGAGAGCCGAGCCGGTCGGGTCTGCCGCCGGGCCGGCGGGATGTCAGGTCTGCAGAGCCGGCGTAAGACCGATGGCTGGTACACCGGTCCTTGCCGTTTGTTCGGGTCGGCGGCTGTCGATGAAGCAGAGAGCTCAACCCGCGAGGGCTGAATCTCCCCGCTTCAGCTGGGAGAGATGTCAAGCGTGCCTCCAGCCTCCGTACGCACGCGCGCCAGAAGCGTCACATCGGGGGATGCGGGCGCCAGGGACACCCTGACGCCCGCAGGGGTGGTCAAGAGAAGAGCCGCCGCCAGGTCTCCGGCCCCGGCAGCCCGTCCGCCGCTCCGCCGCGCCAGCCCTGGGCCCGCTGGAAGGCCTCCACGTTGCGTCGGTCGGCCTCGCTCCAGCGCGGCCCCGGGCCCTTCGTGTAGTACCGGCCGAACCCCTTCTTCACCAGTTGTCTCCCGAGCCGCGTGACATGGTCGTTGACGGCGCCCGGCCGGAAGGACGCCCGGCCCGGATAGCCCGGCACCCCGTGCGAGCCGGAAGCGGAATCTCCGCTTTGTACGTCCCGGCCCCCGCCGGTCACCAGCAGCTCCCAGGTCAGCGGCCCCGGCAGCCCGTCCGCCGCCGCGCCCCGCCACCCCTGGGCCTCCTGGAACGCCCGGGTCGCCCTGCGGTCCGCGTCCGTCCAGCGCGGTCCGGAAGGAGCGGTGTAGAAGCGCCCGGCACCGCGGGCGACGAGCATCCGGCCGAGCTCGGCGACGTACTCGTTCTCCGCGCCGGGGCCGAAATACGCCGCTCCGGGGAACGGCGTCCGGCCCGTCGGGAGGGACGCCCCCGCCCCCGCCGCGCCGTCGGTCACCCCCTTGTAGCGGTACGGGACATAGCGCGCGGAGTTGTTCCAGTAGGCGTACGGGGTGGTCTTCCGGCGGGTGTGCGGCGCGGTCTGTTCATAAGCGACGTACTGGGAGCGGACGGTGTCCGTCCAGCCGCCGAAAAGGACCACATGTGATCCGCCGTACGGGTCGGCCGCATTGTGGAACAGCAGTATGTCGCCCGGCTGGAGTTCGTCCTTGGTGATTCTCTCGGCGTATTTCCCGAGGCTGCCGGTCCATTCGTTCCCGGGCAGTCGCCAGGCCATCGAGACATAACCCGAACAGTCCTGCCGGTAACCGTCGGACCAGTAAGAGCCCACGCCGTACGGAACCTTCCGGGTGACCCAGTTCCGGGCCCGCTCGACGATGTCCGCGCGGGTGATCGCGGGCACCCGCGCGGGGCGTGCGAGGCTCGCGGGCCGGGCCGCCTGACCGCCGGGACCGTGCAGCGGGGCCCGTGTCCCCTGCGGGGTGCCCGGCTCGTCACCTGCGGGAACGTCCGGGCCGGCGGGCCGCTGGGTCTGGGGGGCGGCGACCGCGGGTGCGGCGATCGCGGCCGATGCCACGACGGCCACGACGAGAGCGGTCCGGTGCGCCGCCGCCGGATGGCCGGGAAAGCGGCCGGTCCGGGAATGCGGCAGAACGCGTCGCCAGTGCGCGCAGCCGGGGCAGTCGCAGTCGTCCGCCGGATCGATTTCCTCGAATACCGGAGACTCCATGCGATTCCCCTCACACTCCCGGTCGATTTCGCCACGTCCGTGCACGACGGTCAGTTTCGCAACTGTCCTCCGCACGCGCATGTTGACGGTCCGAATGATGTACGGGCGGCGGACCGGGCCCCACCGGGCACGGACCGCGGATGGCGGCCGGACGGCCGGCGGTCGGGAGCACCCGCCGGGGTCCTGTAGAGTTACGCCGTCAGCGCGCGCCGCTAGCTCAGTTGGTTAGAGCAGCTGACTCTTAATCAGCGGGTCCGGGGTTCGAGTCCCTGGCGGCGCACCGACCCGACGGGCTCCTCGTGCACACGAGGGGCCCGTCGGTTTTTGGCCTGATACCCCCTCGCGACCGTTGAACGCAACCCACTCGGCGCACGTATGCAACATCGGCCCCACGGCTCTCCCTCACCGTTCACAATAATCCCGTATGACCGGTGAACACCGTGTTTCGTACCTTGCGATCATGATGGGCACCGTAGAACCTGGGTTCTTCGAGTTGCTGCGGGTTCGCGGCGGTTGGGGGGCAAGAAACCGGTTGCTGGTGATGCGGGGCGAGGGGTCCCGCATCATGAAGCGGTGCCGAGGGGGGCATCATGCAACCGGAACAGCGCTGTGCCGTGTCTATAAGGTGTGGGTGACGTGGTGACAGCGGTCCACCACTGATACGTCTGTGACGGTCGAGGGGCACCGGACCGGACGTGCGGAAGCTACGAAGCACGCGGTGGCAGCCGTGTGTTGGGGGGATGACTCATGACGTCGACGCCGACGGGCGCCCAGAGGGACGACGACCCGTCCCAGACCACCCAGCTCAGGGTGCCCGGCCACCGGAACTGGAACACGGGCGCGTTCCGCCGGATCAGGAAGACGCTGCCGAGATACGACTACGAGCACTACAGCCGGCTCGCGGGTCCCCTCACCCAGCCCGATCCGAACAAGCCGTACAAGGTGCAGTACCGCTCGCTGATCGGCCAGGAGCCGCACCGCATCCGGATCGCGCTGATGCTGGCCGCCGCCCCGGTGCTGTCGCTGGTACTGCTGTTCTGGCTGCTCCAGCCCTCGCACTGGACCGAGCGGGACTACGTGGAGTTCGAGTGGCTGCCCGCCCTCGACGTCGTCATGCTCGTCTCGATCGGTCTGATCGAGTTCTTCCGCTGTATGAACGTGCTGTCGAACGCGCACGCCACGCTGGTCGCCCGTGACCCGATCCCGGTGGTGCCCGAGACCGGCACCCGGGTCGCCTTCCTCACCTCCTTCGTGCCCGGCAAGGAGCCGCTGGAGATGGTGACGAAGACCCTGGAGGCGGCCGTCAAGATCCGCCACCGGGGCCTGATGCACGTCTGGCTGCTCGACGAGGGCGACGACCCCGAGGTGAAGGAGGTCTGCGCCCGTCTCGGCGTGCACCACTTCTCCCGCAAGGGCGTCGCGAAGTGGAACCAGAAGAAGGGCGCGCACCGCGCCAAGACCAAGCACGGCAACTACAACGCCTGGCTGGACGCGCACGGCGACGACTACGACTTCTTCGCCTCCGTCGACACCGACCACGTGCCGCTGCCGAACTACCTGGAGCGGATGCTCGGCTTCTTCCGCGACCCGGACGTCGGCTTCGTCATCGGCCCGCAGGTCTACGGCAACTACGACAACTTCGTCACCAAGGCCGCCGAGTCCCAGCAGTTCCTCTTCCACGCGCTGATCCAGCGCGCCGGCAACCGCTACGGCTCGCCGATGTTCGTGGGCACCTCCAACGCCGTACGCATCAAGGCGCTCAAGCAGATCGGCGGTCTGTACGACTCGATCACCGAGGACATGGCGACCGGCTTCGAGATGCACCGCCACAAGAACCCGGCGACGGGCAGGAAGTGGCGCTCGGTCTACACCCCGGACGTGCTCGCGGTCGGTGAGGGCCCCAACGCCTGGACCGACTTCTTCACCCAGCAGATGCGCTGGTCGCGCGGTACGTACGAGACGATCCTCAAGCAGTACTGGAAGGGCTGGTACTCGCTGCCGCCGAGCAAGCTCTTCAACTACACGATGATGATCATCTTCTATCCGATGTCGGCCCTGAACTGGATCCTGGCGGCGCTGAGCTGTGCGCTGTTCCTGGGCCTGGGCGCCTCGGGTGTGAACATCGACCCGGCGGTCTGGCTGATGCTCTACGGCAACGCCTCCGCCCTGCAGATCGGCCTGTACGTCTGGAACCGCCGCCACAACGTCTCGCCGCACGAGCCGGAGGGCTCCGGCGGTGTGGCCGGCATGGTGATGTCCGCGCTGTCGGCGCCGCTGTACGCGAAGGCGCTGATCGACTCCGTCCTGCGCAAGAAGAGCAAGTTCGTGGTCACCCCGAAGGGTGACTCGGCCAGCCCGGACACCTGGTTCGGAACCTTCCGGTACCACTGGTACTTCATCCTGATCTTCGCCGGTTCCATCGCCGCGGGCTACGTCTACGGGCACTCGCACCCGGCGATGGTGATCTGGGCGACCTTCGCCCTGCTGATCACCGCCGCGCCGATGTTCGCCTGGCGGCACGGCATGCGGCAGGACCGGAAGAAGCCCGGCGCCCACGCCGGGGGCGGGCAGCCGGACGCCGGGCAGGAGCCCCGGACGCAGACGCTGCCGCAGATGCCGCAGCAGCAGCACGCCCCGCAGGAACGGCCCCAGTGGGCCGCCTCGCACGGCGGGCCCGCCGCGGGCACCGGGGGCGCGGCCCCCGGGAACGACCAGACCATGCAGATCGCCCTTGGTGGACTTGGGGGACGTAAGGAATGAAGGACCGTGCAGGCCGCCGTCGCGCCCGTCGGATCGCGATAGGCACGGCGGTGGTGCTGGCGCTGGCCGGAATGAACGGGCCGTGGCTGTACCGCTTCAGCACCGAGAAATACCACCAGTACAAGATCAACCAGCCCGAGTACAAGGCCGAGAACGGCAAGTGGGAGATCGTCGAGTTCCCCGAGGAGTACCGGCAGAACACCATCCACGCGGCGCTGTTGCGCACCGGCAAGGTGCTGCTCATCGCCGGGTCGGGCAACGACCAGGACAACTTCGACGCCAAGAAGTACGACACCCGGATCTGGGACCCGGTCAAGGGCACCATCAAGAAGGTGCCCACGCCGGAGGACCTGTTCTGCACCGGCCACACCCAGCTCGCCAACGGCAACCTGCTGATCGCTGGCGGCACCAAGCGGTACGAGAAGCTCAAGGGTGACGTGAAGAAGGCGGGCGGCCTGATGGTCGTCCACAACGAGAACCCGGACAAGCCGATCACCCTGCCGGCGGGCACCAAGTTCACCGGCAAGGAGAACGGCAAGACCTTCGTCTCGAAGGACCCGGTGCTCGTCCCGCGCGCGAAGAAGAACTTCGACCCGGAGACCGGCGAGTTCCTGGGCAACACCCCGGGTTACGGCCGTACCTACGTCGAGGCGGAGAAGAACGGCAACAAGTACGCCACCGGCACGCAGGACAACTACACCGTGCAGGGGCTGAGCGGCGAGGACGCTCAGAACACGTACGGCATCGCCGAGAAGCTCGCCCTGGACAAGAAGGACTTCCAGGGCATCGACGACGCCTTCGAGTTCGACCCGGTCGCCGAGAAGTACATCAAGGTCGACCCGATGAAGGAGTCCCGCTGGTACCCGACGCTCACCACCCTGAGCGACGGGAAGATCCTCAGCGTCTCCGGCCTCGACGACATCGGCCAGCTCGTCCCGGGCAAGAACGAGGTCTACGACCCCGAGACCAAGGAGTGGACCTACACCGAGAAGGTCCGCCAGTTCCCGACGTACCCGGCGCTGTTCCTGATGCAGAACGGCAAGATCTTCTACTCGGGTTCGAACGCCGGCTACGGACCGGACGACGTGGGCCGCGACCCGGGCGTCTGGGACGTGGAGACCAACAAGTTCGAGAAGATCCCCGGGCTGAGCGACCCGAACATGATGGAGACGTCCGGCACGGTGCTGCTGCCGCCGGCACAGGACGAGAAGTACATGGTGATCGGCGGCGGCGGGGTCGGCGAGTCCCAGCTCTCCAGCGAGAAGACCCGCATCGTCGACCTCAAGGCCGACGACCCGGAGTTCGTCGACGGGCCGTCACTGGACAAGGGCACCCGCTATCCGCAGGCGTCGGTCCTGCCGAACGACGAGGTGCTGGTCACGGGCGGCTCCGAGGACTACCGGGGCCGCAGCGACTCCAACATCCTCGAGGCGCGGATCTACGACACGGAGAAGAACGAGTTCAAGCGGGTCGCCGACCCGCTGGTGGGCCGCAACTACCACTCGGGCTCGATCCTGCTGCCCGACGGCCGCGTGATGGTCTTCGGCTCCGACTCGCTCTACGCCGACAAGGCCAACACCAAGCCGGGCGAGTTCGAGCAGCGCATCGAGATCTACACGCCGCCGTACCTGTACGGGGACAACGAGCAGCCCGATCTGTCGGGCGGGCCGAAGACCATCGAGCGCGGGGAGTCCGGGACGTTCACCTCGGCGGACGCGGCGTCGGTGAAGAGCGTGCGGTTGATCCGGCCCAGTGCGTCCACGCATGTCACCGATGTGGATCAGCGGTCGATCGCGTTGGACTTCAAGACGGACGGGGACAAGATCACTGTGACGGTGCCCAAGGGCAAGAACCTGGTTCAGTCGGGGTGGTACATGTTGTTCGTCAATGACGGGGAGGGTGTGCCCAGTAAGGCGCAGTGGGTGCAGGTGCCGTAGCGCTCCCGCGGGTGCGTCGTTCGGGGGCGGGAGCGCTGTGGCCTGTCGCGCAGTTCCCCGCGCCCCTCAGGTTTCCGACCCTTGCGCCAGTTTCAAGGCGTACTCCGGCCACCACTCGCCGGCCTTCGGGCCGCCCTTGCATTCGCCGTCCGACTCTCCCGGTCGCTTCACCCACAGGTAGGCGTCCACCAGGGGGTCGGACGTCTTCGTCGTCGGGGTTTCGCCGAGGGCGCGGCCCGGAGGGTTGCACCAGCGTTCGTCCTCGGCGCCCTCGGTGTAGGGGCCGTTGCCGTTGCGGCTGGTGTCGATGACGAAGTGCTTGTCGCCGATCTTGGCGGAGAGCTGCTTGCCGTAGGCGATGGAGTCCTCGGTGGAGTAGTAGTTGGAGACGTTCACCGAGAAGCCGTCGGCCCGGTCGATGCCGGCCCACTTGAGCGGCTCGTGGATCTGGTCGGGTTCGCCCCAGCCGGCGTTGCCCGCGTCCAGGTAGACCTTGGTGTTCTTCAGGCCCTTCAGCTTGGCGATGGCGCCCTTGAGGAGGTCGTAGCGCTCCTCGTGGAACTCGCCCGGGGTGCAGCCGTCCACCAGGTGCAGCACCGCGTCGGGTTCGAGGATCACGGTCGCCGGACGGTCACCGATGCCCTTGGCGACACTGTCGACGAAGTCGCGGTAGGCGTCGCCGTCGGCGGCGCCGCCCCGCGAGTACTGGTCGCAGTCGCGGTGCGGGATGTTGTAGAGGACCAGCAGCGCGGTGCGGCCCGCCTTCTCCGCGCCCTCGGTGAAGCCGCGGGCCTGCTCCTCGGGGTTCTCCGGGCTGATCCACTCGGCGACGGGCTGCTGGGCGATCTTGCGGATCTGGTCGGCCTCCGCCTTCTTGCCGTCCTCGACCAGTTGGGCGACCTGCCGTGCGGCGTTGCCGTCCGGGTTGACCCAGAACGGGTCGGACTCCTTCGGCTGCTGGGTGATCCCCGCGCCGGCGTCCGCACCCCCCTTGTCGTCCGAGGACGAACACCCGGTCATCAGTAGCGCTGCCCCCAGCACCACCGCGGACGCCCGCCCCCCGGTGAACGCCCCGACCCCCCTGCTGCCGTACATCAAGCCCCCCTTGGGTGCACTTGTTCCATGTGCTCCGAGCCCCAATCCTGACATACGTCCCGCGACGCCCACGAGGTCGAACCCCACCTTGTCCGCCAGCTGTTACAGCGTGGTGGCACAGGCGCTCCCGGTCATGCCGTACGGGCCGGTGGCGAGGCCGCCGGCGGGGGCCACCTGCGGGGATCACGGACCGCGACCGGACCGGGACCTGGCGTCAATCACCCCTGGGCCCGGCACGTCTTTCGTTCTGGAGTCGTGCGCACCACGGGCCATCGCGGCCTCCCGCGCCGGTCGCCGGGTCACTCCCGCGGCCCGGACCCCGCGCGGTCGAGGACCGGCCCGGTCGGCGGCCTCCGGGGAGCGGGTCGCCGGCCGGACCAGGTGGCGGGCACCGGGGAGCGGGTCGCCGGCCGGGCCAGGCGGCGGGCACCGGGGCTCAGGGTCCGGTCGCGGTCAGATACGCCGAGACGATGACGTCGGCCGTGCAGCCGCCGGTGGTCCGGTCGGGGGGCTCGGCGCAGGCGACCAGCCGGAGTTCGGCCCGTCCCTCGCGGCGCGGCTCAGGGGTCTGCCGGATGTCGAACCGTTCGGGGGAGTGGGAGAGGACCTGGACGTCCTCCACGGTGAACTCGGCGGCCCCGGCGTCCGCGCGGGCCACCCGGATCTCCTGGCCGGGCTCGAGCGCGTCCACGGGGCGGAGGGCGGCCGACCCCACCAGCAGCGCGGTACCGGGCTCCCCCGGTGTCACCCCGTCCGCGGGCCGGCCGACCGTGCCCGGCCGGCCGTGCCCGTCGGCCACCACCGGTACGTGGAGGCCGAGGGCCGGGATGTCGAGGCGCCGCGGCGCCGCGGCGGCCAGGGGGTGGTGCGCGGGCGGCAGTTCGACCCGGGGAGGTCGTCCGGCCGCCGCCATGTCACCGGTGGCGGTCCCGGACATCCCGGCGGGTACGTCGCTCCGCTCACGGCCCCACAGCCACAGCCCGAGCAGCAGCACCACCCAGGCCACACCGGCGAGCAGCCGCCCGGTGCCGGACGGGCAGCGTTCCTCGTCGGAACCCATCGTGCACCTCCAGACATCTGGAGGGTCCCGCGCGGGGTCCGGGGCCGCATCCTCGTGAGCGCGGCAATTACTCCGTACGGGTGAACGTCGGTGTCAGATCAGGTCGACGAGGTCCGCGATGGAGTCCACGACCTTGGACGGCCGGTACGGCCAGTTCTCCACCTGCTCGGTCCGGGTCAGCCCGGTGAGCACCAGGAACGTCTGCATCCCGGCCTCGATGCCGGCCAGCACGTCGGTGTCCATCCGGTCGCCGATCATCGCGCTGCTCTCGGAGTGGGCCCCGATGGTGTTGAGGCCGGTGCGCATCATCAGCGGGTTGGGCTTGCCCGCGAAGTACGGCTGCCTGCCGGTCGCCTTGGTGATGAGCGCGGCCACCGCGCCGGTCGCCGGGAGCGGGCCCTCGGTGGAGGGGCCGGTCTCGTCGGGGTTGGTGCAGATGAAGCGGGCGCCGTCGTTGATCAGGCGGACCGCCTTCGTCATGGCCTCGAAGGAGTACGTACGGGTCTCCCCGAGGACCACGTAGTCGGGCTCGTGGTCGGTGAGGATGTAGCCGATGTCGTGCAGCGCGGTGGTCAGACCGGCCTCGCCGATGACGTACGCCGAACCGCTCGGACGCTGGTCGTCCAGGAACTTGGCGGTGGCGAGGGCGGAGGTCCAGATGTTCTCGATCGGCACCTCCAGACCCATGCGGCGCAGCCGGGCGTGCAGGTCGCGCGGGGTGTAGATCGAGTTGTTGGTGAGGACCAGGAAGGGCTTCCCGGAGTCGCGCAGCTTCTTGATGAACGCGTCGGCGCCGGGGATCGGTACGCCCTCGTGGATCAGCACCCCGTCCATGTCGGTGAGCCACGATTCGATCGGCTTGCGGTCTGCCATGTGCGGGATCTCCTGCCGTACGCGGTCCTGCGTGCGCCTCAGCCTAAACAGACCCGGATCTTGAGGGAATGCCGGATACGGCTCGGCTCGCGGGTGGATGGGCGGACGGACGGTTCGGTGGCGGCGGTGGGGCAGGGACGGTGTTTGCGCCAGGCGGCGCGAAAGTGGCGCAAACACGTGTTGCCGCTGTGGCGTGTGCGCCGCAGCCTGAGATGGCGGGAGCGCTCCCACGACCGCCCGTGCCCCTCACAGCCCCGTTCATCGGTCGCCGACAGCACGCGGAAAGAAGGAGATCGTGGTTTGTCATATACATGCCCTTAGGGTGCGGCTCCGTCTGGCGTTCGTCCTGTGCACCCTGCTCGCGGTGCTGCCGGCCCTCGTCCCGTCCGCCACCGCGGCGGCGGAGGAGGACGCGTCCGTCGTCCCCCTGCCCTCGCTCAAGGCGACCACCACCCAGGTCGCCTTCGGGCTGAGACGGCCCACCGCCATCGCCGCCCCCGACGACGGCACCGACCGGCTGTTCATCACCGAGAAGTCCGGCACCGTCCGCGTCTACCACCCGGACACCGGCCTGGAGCGCACCCCGCTGATCGACATCACCTCGGCCGTCGACGAGTCGGGCAACGAGCGCGGCCTGCTCGGCATCGCGATCCCGCCCGACTTCGCCGACAGCCAGGACCTGTACCTGGCGTACACGGCGCTGCCCGACGGCGCGGTCACCCTCGCCCGCTACCGGCTCGACGACTCCCGCCTGGAGCCCCTGCTCTCCCAGGAGCACGCCGAGTACAGCAACCACAACGGCGGCCAGCTCGCCTTCGGCCCCGACGGCAACCTGTACTGGAGCATCGGCGACGGCGGCGGCTCCGGGGACCCCTTCCGTTCCGGACAGCGGCTGGACACCCTGCTGGGCAAGATCATGCGGATCGACGTGAGCCGCGCGTGCGGCTCACTCGCGTACTGCGTCCCCTCCGACAACCCCTTCGTGGACACGCCCGGCGCCCGCGGGGAGATCTGGCTGTACGGACTGCGCAACCCGTGGCGGTTCTCCTTCGACCGGGCCGACGGCTCGATGTGGATCGGCGACGTCGGCCAGGGCCACTGGGAGGAGATCAACCATCTCGCTCCCGGCCGGGGCGGACTGAACCTCGGCTGGTCCTGCTACGAGGGCCTGGAGAAGTTCACGGACGGGGACTGCGAGCCCGGCGGGGAGTACACCGAGCCGGTCTTCACCTACTCCCCCTACACCGGCGGCTGTTCGGTCATCGGCGGGCACGTGTACCGGGGCCGGGAGTACGCCGACCTGGTGGGCGGCACGTACATCGCCACCGACTACTGCTCGTCCACGGTCTGGGCGCTGCGGCCCGACGGACGGGGCGGCTACGAGCAGGCCGAGATCGGCGAGACGCCCACGCAGGTGACGACGGTCGGCACGACCGTCGACGGGGAGTTCTACATGGTCAACGACCTGCCCGGCGGCCTGCACAAGGTGTCCTTCTCGCGGGAGGAACCCACCTGCCGGGTGGACCGTACGGTGACGGCCTGGGGCACCGGCATGACGGTCGACCTCACCGTCACCAACACCGGCGACACCCCGGTCGACGGCTGGACACTCGAGTTCCCGCTGACCCTGGACCAGACGATCATCTCCGACTGGAACACGACCCTCACCCAGCTGAGCAACACGGTCACGGCGACGAACGCCCCCCACAACGCCACCATCGCGCCGGGCGCGAGCATCACGCTGGGCTACCTCGCCCAACACACAGGCGAAACGATCCCACCACCCCGCTTCATGCTCAACGGCGACGCCTGCGCGGTGACGTAGCTGCGGGCGACGCAGCTGCGGGCAATCGTGCCTCCCCCAGTGCCTTAAGGGCCTGGGAGGTACCCCCAGGGCGGCACGGGTGGGCGCAGCGGCACCTGGCAAGCGCTGATAAGTGACACCTCCGCCCGTCAGCCACGCCAAGGCCGAACCAAGTCTGATACCGGAGGGGGCCGAGGCCCCCTCCGGTCAGGCATCGCCCCGCCCGAACAACGGCGCCAACAGCAACTGAGCCGCCCCCTCCGCAACCCCCTGCACCCCACCGGGCGCGACCCGCACCGGCACACCCCCGTCACCCCCACCCCCACCCTCCCGCCGAGCCCGCGCGGCGAGAACCGCCCCGACCCCCCGCACGAACGCCTCGGGCGCGGCAGCGACGGTACGCCCGCCGAGAAGAACCAGATCGATGTCGAGCAGCCCGACAAGATTCGCCGCCCCCGCCCCCAACACCCTCGCCGCCTCGGCGAGATCGCCGCGAGCGACAGCGTCCAGACACAACACCTCGACGCACCCACGCGCCCCGCAGGTGCACAGCCGCCCGTCCAACTGGATGACCTGGTGCCCGAACTCCCCCGCACCGGTCCTGGCCCCCCGGTACACACTCCCGCCCATCACCAGCCCCGCCCCCAGCCCCGTACCGAGGTGCAGATAGGCGAAGGAACCCCCCTCCCCGCCGACCGCCAGCCCCAACGCCGCCGCATTGGTGTCCTTGTCGACGACCACCGGCACACCGAGCCGCCGCGCCAGCGCGTCCCGGAGCGGAAAGCCGTCCCACTCGGGGAAGCCGGTGACCCGGTGCAGCACACCCTTCTCGTGGTCGAGCGGCCCGGGCAACGCGACCCCGACCCCGAGCGGAGCCCGGTCCGCCCCGGTCGTCCCCGGCACCCGAAGCGCCTCGACGACCCCGGCCACCCGCGCGAGTACCGCCGTCTCCCCCGCGCCCAGATCCAGCGGTGCCCGCCTCCGGTCCACCACCGTCCCGTCCAGGTCGACCAGCACCGCCCGCACCTCGTCCCGGTCCAGGTGGACGCCCACCGCGTGCCCCGCCTCCGGGACCAGCCGCAGCACCGTGCGCGGCTTTCCGCCCGTGGACGCCCGGCGCCCCGCCTCGGCCGCCAGCCCGTCCGCCCGCAGCCTGGTCGTGATCTTGCTGACCGCCTGCGGGGTGAGCCCGGTCCGCTCGGCGAGCTCCAGTCGGCTGATCCCCTCCGCTCCCGCGGTCCGCAGCAGGTCGAGCACGAGCGCGGTGTTGTGGCTGCGCAGGGCGAGCAGGTTCACCCCCAGCGGGGCCCCGTGCACCCCGTGCGCCCCGTACGCCCCGCCGATGCCGTCGTTCGTCCTGTTCACCCGCCCATTCTCTCCGCTGCTTGCACTTTGGCAACAGCGTTGCGAAAGTAGAGCCATGACTGGCACTCCCCTCCGCGTCGGCCTCGTCGGCTACGGCCTCGCGGGCTCCGTGTTCCACGCCCCGCTGATCGCCGCGACCGAGGGCCTCGCGCTCGACACGGTGGTCACCTCGAACCCCGAGCGGCAACGGCAGGCCCGCGACGGGTTCCCGGACGTACGCGTCGCCGCGACCCCGGACGAGCTGTTCGCCCGCGCCGGCGAACTGGACCTGATCGTCATCGCGTCCCCGAACAAGACGCACGTCCCGCTCGCCACGACCGCCCTGAAGGCCGGTCTGCCGGTCGTCGTCGACAAGCCGCTCTCCGGCACGGCGGCCGAGGCGCGCGAACTGGCGGACCTCGCCGAGGAGCGCGGCCTGCTCCTCTCCGTCTTCCAGAACCGCCGCTGGGACAACGACTTCCTCACCCTGCGCAAGCTGATCGACGAGGGCGGACTCGGCGACGTCCACCGCTTCGAGTCCCGCTTCGAGCGCTGGCGCCCGCAGCTCAAGGGCGGCTGGCGGGAGTCCGGCGACCCCACAGAGATCGGAGGTCTGCTCTACGACCTCGGCAGCCATGTCGTCGACCAGGCACTGGTCCTCTTCGGCCCGGTGACCGCCGTCTACGCCGAGGCGGACATCCGGCGCGACGGCGCGCGGACCGACGACGACACGTTCATCGCGCTGACGCACGCGAACGGCGTCCGCTCCCACCTCTACGTCTCGGCGACCACGGCCCAGCTCGGCCCCCGCTTCCGCGTCCTGGGCTCGAAGGCCGGCTACGTCAAGCACGGCCTCGACCCCCAGGAGGCCGCCCTGCGTGACGGCCTGCGCCCCGGTGCCGGCTGGGGCGTGGAACCCGAGGAGCTGTGGGGCCGCGTCGGTGCCGGCGAGTCCCCGGTGACCGGCGGCGGCAGCCCCGTACCGACCCTCCCGGGCGACTACCCCGCCTACTACGCGGCCGTGGCGAAGGCCCTGCTGGCCGGCGCCCCCAACCCGGTGACCGCGCGGGAGGCGGCCGCCGCCCTGGACGTACTGGAGGCCGCGCGGCGTTCGGCCCTGGAGAAGGTGACGGTGACGCTGTGACCACCCCGAAGCAGAACCCGGAACTCACCCCGGGCGTGGAGGAGCTGGAGGCGCAGGAACGCCGCCTGGTCTTCCGGCGGTTCACGCACGACGACGCGTGGGCGCTCGGCTCCCTGCTGGTGGAGATGGCGCGCGAGCGCCAGGCCCCCGTCGCCATCGACATCCACCGCGCGGGCCAGCAGCTCTTCCACGCCGCCCTGCCCGGCTCCGCCCCCGACAACGACGCCTGGATCGCCCGCAAGCGCCGGGTCGTCGAACGCTACGGCTCCGCCTCCTACCTGGTGGGCGCCCGCCACCGCGCCAAGGGCACGACGTTCGAGGATTCCTCGCGGCTCGACCCGGACACCTACGCGGCGCACGGCGGTTCGTTCCCGATCACCGTCGAGGGCGT
Source organism: Streptomyces sp. CB02400 (assembly GCF_001905725.1). GTDB lineage: Bacteria > Actinomycetota > Actinomycetes > Streptomycetales > Streptomycetaceae > Streptomyces > Streptomyces atrovirens. The sequence goes on along the minus strand of NZ_LIWB01000002.1, from coordinate 192,360 downwards.
GGGCGTGATCGGCGCGGTGACGGTCTCGGGCCTCCCCCAACTCCAGGACCACCGCTTCGTGGTGGAGGCCCTGGAGCGGTTCCTGGCCGACCGCGGGCCCGCCGCGTCGGACTGAGGCACTGGGACCGTCCTGCCGCGAAGGGCCCTCGCCGCGACGCGGTGAGGGCCCGGTGTCCGCCCGGGACGGGGAAGGGGCGGGGACGGACGGCTCAGACGCCGGCGACCGACTGGATCCAGGAGCGGTACGCCGTCACGTTGGTGTACGCCGTGGTCGTCTGGCGGTCGCTGGTGGAGGCGACGCCCACCTGGACGCCGTTCGCCATCATCGGGCCGCCGGAGTCGCCGCCGGCGGTGATGCCGTCGCCCCGGCGGGCACAGATGGCGGAGCCGCCGTAGGCGTCGCTGCAGCCGCTGGTGACCGTGACGTTGGCGACCTTCAGGTAGCGGGACTGGCAGTTGGCCTCCGAGCCGCACCGGGAGGTGGCGCCCCAGCCGTACACCTGCACGTTCTGTCCGACGCGCACGGTGCCCGGCTGCCCGAGTCTGGCGTAGGTCGCCGACACGGAACGGTCGAGGCGGACGAGCGCCAGGTCCGCGCCGTGGGTGTAGGTCTGGACGCCGTTGGCCACGGTGCCGCCGCTGTGCTGGTCCAGGCTGCCGATGCGGAACGACAGTCCGCCGCCGGTGACGCAGTGCTTGGCGGTGAGGATCCAGGTCGGGGCGATGATCGTGGCCGAACAGGTCTCCCTGCCGTTGGAGAACAGCCGGGCGGCCCAGGGACCGCTGGAGGCGTATCCGCCGCCGATGATGGGCTGCGGGGCCTTGGTGGTCGGGGGTGCCGGTGCCGCGGTGGCGGTGGCGGTGGGGACGAGAAGCGCGAGGACGGAGACCGCCGCTGCGGCGAGAGCGGGAACGAGCCTTGTTATGCGCAAGGTTCCTCGATTCGGGGAGACACGTCGCCTGGACGTGTGCGTGTGGGGGTCGACGGCCCCATGGGCCGCGCCCATGACGAACCGCCGCCCGCCGACGGCAAGTTCGTCATGAGCACGCCCAGAATCCCGGAGGAACCCCGAACGGGGTACTAACACTTGGCGATAACACAGTGCTATGGATGCGGGAAAAGGGGCGCGGGAAGCCAGTCACCGCCCCGCTTCCCCACTGACGCGAGTCGACCCACCCGAGGGGCGCGGAGCTGTGTCCACATGCGGCTCCGCCGCGCGGGCGCGACCAGCCACGACGCACCCGCGGCCGACGGCGAACCGCAGCTCCCCACCCCGTAGTCGCCCCCCTCCCCAGCGGAGCGCTTACGCGTCCTTGAACTCCTGCCGCTGCCGCCCGAGCCCCGAGATCTCCAGCTCGACCACGTCCCCCGCCCGCAGGAACGGCTTCGGCTCAGGCTTCCCCAGCGCCACCCCCGCCGGCGTCCCGGTGTTGATGACGTCACCGGGATACAACGTCATGAAGTGACTGACGTACCGCACGACCTCGCCCACCGGGAAGATCTGCTCGGCGGTCGTCCCGTCCTGCTTCAGCTCCCCGTTGACCCACAGCCGCAGCGACAGGTCCTGCGGGTCCCCGACCTCGTCCGCCGTCACCAGCCACGGCCCCAGCGGATTGAACGTCTCGCAGTTCTTCCCCTTGTCCCAGGTCCCGCCCCGCTCGATCTGGAACTCCCGCTCGGAGACGTCGTGCGCGACGGCGTACCCCGCGACATGCGCGAGCCCGTCCTCCGCCGACTCCAGATACCGCGCCGTACGCCCGATCACGACCGCCAGTTCGACCTCCCAGTCGGTCTTCACCGACCCGCGCGGCACCAGCACCGTGTCGTCCGGCCCGACGACCGTGTCCGCCGCCTTGAAGAAGACGACCGGCTCGGCGGGCGGCTCGGCCCCCGTCTCGCGGGCGTGGTCGTGGTAGTTCAGCCCGATGCAGACGATCTTCCCGATCCGCGCCACCGGCGGCCCGACCCGCAGCCCCTCCCCGTCCAGCGCGAGCAGCTCCCCGCTGTCGGCGGCGGCCCGGATCCGTCCGAGCGCGGCCTCGTCGGCGAGCAGCGCCCCGTCGATGTCCCCGACGAGACCCGACAGGTCACGCAGGATCCCCTCGTCGTCGAGCAGCGCGGGCCGCTCCTGTCCCACCGTGCCGACTCGCAGCAGCTTCATGATTCACGTCTCCCTCGATCGCGGGCCCGCCCGATGGGCACGGCCCGGTTGCGGCGAGACGCAGCCATCGGAGGACTGGTCGATCCTCCAAGGTGCCGTTCCACTCCGCAATACCCCGTTCACGTACTGGACCGTGCCCGCCCCGCGCTCAGCGGTACAGCACCGCCCGCTCCACCACGCTCCACGTCGTACTGGTCACCATGTACAGCGCGGCCGCCAGCGGCATGACGGCGACGGTGACGAGCGTGAAGAACGACATGAACGGCATCACCTTGGTCACCGCCCCCAGCCCCGGCACCTGCTCCCCCTCACCGGCCGCGGGCATCGCGGGGTTGGCGGCCATCATCCGCCGGGACAGCCGGTACCCGAACCAGGCGACCACGGTGACGACCGCGAACAGCCCGACGTACACGAGCCCGGCCCCGCCGAACACCCCGCCGTCCCCGAGCGCGTCCGCCCACCGGCCGCCGAGCGGCGCCTCGAACAGCCGGTGCCCGAGCAGCTCGTTGGTCCGCCCGCCGATCGTCTCGCTGGAGAACAGGTGGTACAGCAGGAAGAACGCGGGCAGCTGGAGCAGGCTGGGCAGGCACCCGGACAACGGAGACACCTTCTCCCGCGCGTGCAGCTCCATCACGGCCTGCTGCAACTTCTCCGGATGACGGCGGTGCTTGCGCCGCAGCTCGGCGATGCGCGGCTGGAGCGCCGCCCGCGCCTTCTGTCCGCGCGCGGCGGCCCGGGACAGGGGGTGGACGAGGAGTCGCACGAAGGCGGTGAACAGAACGATCGCGGCAGCCGCCGCGGAGACGCCGAACAGCGGCTGGAGCAGGTCGGCCAGGTGCTCGACCAGGCTGGCGAAGACGGACATGGGTGAGCCCTCCGGGGGTCTCGTCGTGCCGGAAGTACGGATGGCGGCATGACGACCCGCAGCGGGGCGTGGTGAACGTACGGAAGAAGCGCCCTACGCGGCGGTCGCCGGGAGGGCGTGTCCCGGTGCCCGGGGTCTGGTGCGTCCCTTGGCGTCGGGGTCGCGCTGGGGCAGGAAGGCCGTACGCCGGTCACGGTCGCGTATCGCCGTACGCACCCGCGTGGGCGCCACGGCGGGCACGCAGCGGGCGGCGAGGAGCGCGCAGACGGCGAGCGCGGCACCGGCCGCGGCGGTCGCGGCGAGCGCGACGTCGACCACGGAGAGCCCACCGGCGGCCGGCAGCAGGAGCAGGACGGCCTGGAGCAGCGGCAGGAGCACGGCGAAGGCGGAACGCACGGTCACCCGATGACGGATCACTCGCCGCCCCCTCCCCTCGTCCCGTCGCACCTACCGTACCGGCGTCGTACCGGGTTACCGGTCGTACCGGATCACCGGTCGTACCGGATCGAGTCCGGCCACCGCAACATCACAACGTCCGGCACGGCACAACGGTTCCGCCGACCGGACATTCGCCGTACGGATCGCAGGGCTCCGCGAGCGGGCCGGGAACAACCCGCGCGCCCCCTGCTCCCTCACCTCTGTCACCCGTCGGCAGTACGGTGTCACCCATGCGCCCCGACACGCCTGCCGAAAACGTCGACCACACCGCCGAAGCCGCCCGCCTGGAGCGGACCGCCGACCTCTACCCCGAGGACGCCGAGGCCCTGCTCCTGCGGGCCGCCGCCCACCGCGAGCTCTCCGGCGACCGCCCCGCCGCGACCGCCCTCTACGACCGCCTGCTGGCCTCCTCCCAGGAGCTGGACGACCCGTACCTGGTACGGGCCCTCAAGGCCTCGAACCTCTGGGAGTACGGCCACGAGGCGGAGGCCCGCGCGATCATCACCGGCATCCGCACGGCCGCCCCGCGCGACGCGGCCCCCTGGGTGATCGTCGCGGAGTCCCTGGAGGCGCACGACGAGCTGGAACAGGCGCACGAGACGTTCACGCAGGCGGTACGCCTCCTCCTGACCGGTGTCGAGGAGCCCCCGCGCGCCACCCACCCGCTCCTCTTCGGCCGCCACCGCGTGCGCAGGATGCTCGGCGCGGCGCACGACGAGTGGGACGCGCTCGCGGACACCGTCCACACCCTCCCGATCACCCTGGACGAACTCCACGACCCGAAGCGCGTGTGGTCCCTGGGCTCGGAGAACCCGGCGGAGCTGGAGGCGGAGATCGTCCGCCTGCGCGCGGAGCTGGGCGCGTACCGGGAGGCGCTGTCCCGCCCGTTCCCGGTGGCGGTGCTCCACTGGCCGGCCGGCGAACTGGCGGAACTGCTGTCGGCGTACCCGACGCTGGCGGAGGAGTACCCGACGCACGAGGAGCACCTGGCCTCGATAGAGGAGGCCCTGCGCGAACTGGCCGGGTCCGGCACCCCGAACCTGGGCATCGTCACGGGCACGGTCCCGTCGTACGAGGCGTTCGCCGCCTCGGAGCTCGCCTCCCCCGCGGACCCGGCCCTGCTCCCGCAGTACGCGACGACGCTGGCGGCCCGGGGCCGGGCGGTGGCGTGGCCGCCGGAGCGGTCGGCGGCGTGCTGGTGCGGTTCGGGACGGACGTACGGCGAATGCCACGGCGCCGGCTGACGGACCGCCGGATCGACGGACTGTGCGCCCGTCCGCCAGGTCCGGGCGTACGGGCACACAGGTGCTGCCACTACCACTGCCACTGCCACTGCCACTGCCGACCACTCGGCGGCGTCTATCGCGCGGCGGCAAGGACGAGGGACGCGGTGGCCAGACCCAGGTAGCCGCCGGGAAACGCGATGTTGTGGTAGACGCGGGCCCGGATGTGCGCGGCGACGGCGCCGATGAAGAACAGGACGAGCCCCGTCGCGGCGGCGACGCCGATGAACCGGACGCCCAGGAGCCCGAGCAGGAGCCCGGCGGCTCCCGCGGCCTTGAGCGCGCCGAGCCAAGGCAGCCAGGGCCGCGGGACACCGGCCTCGGCCGAGTTGGCGAGGACGAACCCGGCCCTCATGAAGTCCGCGACGGAGATCGCGGCGTTGGCGATGACCGTCATGACGGTGACGATCACGTAGGCGGTGGACATATGGCCCCCCTTCGGTACGACTCCCCCTTCGGCCGACCGCGCGGCGGGCGTGGGCGGGCCGCCGCCCGATCGTTGCGTCAAGCCTCCCCGAGCCTCGGAGCCACGGCCAATACCTGCACCTATAACCTGACGGCATGGATGTGGACACTCGGCTGCTGCGCTATTTCGTCGCCGTGGCGGAGGAGGGGACCCTCACCCGTGCCGCGGAACGACTGTTCGTGTCCCAGCCGGCCCTCACCAAGCAGATCAAGCAGTTGGAGACCCGGCTCGGAGTGCGGTTGTTCACCCGGTCCCGCACCGGCATGGCCCTCACCGAGCCGGGCCGGGCCCTGGCGGAGCGGGTGCCCGGCCTGCTGGCCGACTGGGACCAGGTGCTGCGGGAGGCCAAGAGCGCGGCCGGCCGGGCAGCCCGCGTGCTGCGGGTCGGCTTCCTGGCCAGTGCCGCCAACGAGGCGACCCCGCGCATCATCACGGAGTTCGCCCGACGCCGGCCGGGCTGGCGGGCGGACATGCGGCAGGCCACCTGGTCGAACCCGAGCGCCGGACTCGCCGACGGGGACGTCGACGTCGCCCTGCTGCGGATGCCCTTCCCCGGCCAGGACGCCCTGCGGACGGCGGTGCTGTTCACCGAACCCCGCTGGGTCGCCCTCCCCACGGGACACCCCTTGGCGACCTGCGACCTGATCGCCTTCGACGATCTGCGGGACGAACCGTTCGTGGCCGCCCCGCCCGAGTCCGGCTGGTGGCGGGACCACTGGCTGGCCGTCGACGAACGCGACGGCCACCCGGTCACCATCGGCGCCGTCACCGATCAGCCGGACGACTGGCTCAGCGCGATCGCCAACGGCTACGGCATCGCCTTCGCCCCCGCGTCCGCCGCCCGCTTCTACGCCCGCCCCGGCGTGACCTACCGCCCCGTCAGCGGCATCAGCCCCAGTCGGGTCGGCGTCGCGTGGTCCCCCGCCGACGACACCGATCCCGTCGTCCAGGACTTCGTCCGCTGCTGCCTGGACCACGGACCCCGCCCCGGGGAGAACTCCGCCTGATCACACACCCGGAGCCGACCGCCCGACACGTCGCCGCGGGCAGGAGCGGTTCCTCGGCCACGGCGATGCCGACCCGCTGGGCCGTCCGCGGCAGGCGGGTGCCGCGTCCGTGAGTCTTTCGCCTCCTTCCCGCGGCTGGTGGCCGAGGGATACCTCAGGCACCACGACTTCCAGGTCCGGGACGACAACCGGAACGGCATTCACGCACGCCGCGAGGACTACACGGTCTCCCTGCGCTTCGACGACCGGGATCATGTGATCGCGCTGTCCCGGACCGATGCCGGTTCGCCGTGCGCCGGACCGGTGTGAGTCCACGGCGGGGCGGACGGGGCTCTGTCCCGGGGAACCACCGCATGACCGCATCCGTCTCCGAGGAGAGCTGGAGTCGGCTCCGGGGGAGGCCACATGGATCAGCCATGGCTCACGATCACACTCGTCATGGCCATCGGCGCGACGGCCCTGGGCATCGCGATCCTGCGCGGCGCCCTGCGCCGGCGCCGGGCCCTCGGCCGCCTCGGCGTCCGGGGCAAACGCACCCGCGGCGAGGTCGCCCGCAGCGCCCGCCGCGAGGGCCCGACGACCCACCCGCCCCAGGTCCGCTACCAGGCCCCACCCGTGAACAACCTCGACGCCCCACCCACCCAGACCTACCGCCGCGCCCCCCTCAACCACGAGTCCCACCCCCTCCACGCCGGCGTCCCGGTCGTCCTGCGCTACGACCCGGGGGACCCGAGGAGGGTGGTGGTCGTCCACACGAAGGACGGACGCCCGGGAAACGTCTCGTACTCGGCGACCGCCAACATGGCCTGGGGCGTCTTCTTCGTGCTCTTCGGGATGGCCATGGGGGTGGGGGCGTTCCTGTAACGGCCCGCGGGAGCCTCGTGGCCGACGAGGACCCGGCCTGCCTCCGGGCACTGGCCGAGCGCGGCGGACGGGAACGCCGGGGCCGGGCACGGACCTGACCGGCGGACCGTCGCCCGACGTTCACGGCCGTGCTGTCGCACTGACCCGTCCCGTGGGTGGAGACGTGCGGGTCAGGCCGTGGCCCGGGCGCCGACGGTCACCCGCTCCCCCGGGGCGCACCGCACCAGGCGCGCCTGGTGTCCCCGGCGCCCCGCCTCCGCGAGGAAGTCCTCCAGCGGGGAGCGGAAGACCGTGTAGTCGCTGTGGTGCACGGGCAGCGCGCGTCGCGGGCGCAGCAGGTCGAGCAGGTCGGCGCCCTGCCCGGCGTCCATGGTGACCACCAGGCCGCCGGGCAGGGTCGTACCGCCGAGGTGCAGGACGGCCAGGTGGATGTCCGGGTACCGCACGGCGATCTCACGCAGCCCGTCGTACATCAGGGTGTCGCCGGACAGGTAGAGAACCAGCCGGATCTCCCCCGAGCGGTCGCCGAACTCCAGCAGGCTGCCCATCACCGGCGGCAGCAGGGCCCGCAGCGGGCCGGGCGCGTGGCGGCCCGGCAGCGAGGTGACGCGCACGGAGGAGTCCCCGTGCCGCAGGGTGCGGCTCTGCCAGGTACGCAGCCCGGTGGCGCGGCGGAACCCGTACAGCCCCTTCAGCAGACGGGCACCGTGCGGGGTGGTGACGAACGGCAGGCCCCGGTCCAGCCCGCGCCGGGCCACCCGGTCGAAGTGATCGCCGTGCAGGTGTGACAGCACGACGGCGTCCAGGTCCTCGTGGGGCAGGTCCGCCACGTCGACGGCGGGCTCGGTCAGCCGGCGCGAGCGGAGCCCGTAGCCGAGGTGGGCGAACTGCCCGCGGTGCAGGAAGTTCGGATCGGTCAGCAGCGTCAGCTCCCCGTAGCGGATCAGCAGGGTGGCGTTGCCGATGAAGAGGATCTCCGCGGTGCCCTCGGGCGGTTTCTGCCGCACGGCCGACTCCCTCCGTCGTACGTGAGTCCCGTGGGGGCCGGGTGAGCGGTGGGGGCGGTTCTACACCTCCCGGGGCGTGCGGTCCGGGCCCGTCCCGTGTTCAGGGCGGTGGCGTTCCTGTGGCGGCTTCGGGGCGAGGCGTCCAGGACGCGGGCCCGGCTGACCGCCGGACTCCCGGAGTCGCCGCGCGTCCCCGCGCCCTGATCGATGTCGATGGCCTCGGAGTCACCCGGGGTCGCTTTCACCTGGTTCATCCGGTTCGTCCCGGCAAAGACCTCATGGCCCGAACGCGTCCGCCGGGTCCGGTCAGTCGACCGTGCGCAGCACCAGCCGCACAACCCCCTTGACCCCTCGCCAGAGCCAGCCGAACAGCCCTGCCCCCGAAGCAAGGTCAGCGGCGTCCGCGGCAGGCTCCGTCCAGTCAGTCTTCGAGCGGCACCGGGAGCAGGAACGGGGCCAACTACGCTTCCGAGCACCGCACTTCTTGCACTTCGCCATGACCTCATTCTCCCCTGCCGCCGCGCCCCCTTCCCCGTCGCCTCCCCTCAGCCCGGCCTGCCGTGGGAGCCCGCCTCCAAGGTCGCGCGAAGGGCGGCCAGGGTCGAGGCGATGCGGGTCAGGTCGTCAGGGGGAACCGCCTCGGTCAGTGAGGCGAGTTCGCTTTCGACAAGGGGGCGGGAAGCGGCCAGCTGCCGCTCGCCCTCGGAGGTGAGGCGGAGGACGGACGAGCGACGGTCCTGGGGGTGCGCGACCCGCAGGCACCAGCCCGCGGCCACCAGCCGGTCGACCGCCTTGCTGACGGCCCCCACGGTGATCGCCAGTTCGCCGACGATGTCGAGCACGCGGCACCCCGGCACGCGGTCGATGATCTCCAGGAACTCGAACTGCCCCAGCCCCAGTCCTCGTTCGGCGCGCAGCCGGGCGTTCACGGCGTTGTAGAGCCGGGTCTCGACGCGGACGAGATCGGTGAAGATCGAAGTGATGTGACTCACACCAGCCTCCAATAGATTCCTGGGAATCATCTTCCCCGGAATCCGGTTGGGATCGGACAGATGGATTCCCAGGAATCCATCCTCGCATCCGACTCATGGAGGCCCCACATGTCCCGACAGCAGCGCGACGCCCTGGACGCCGTACTCCGTTCCGCCCCGCGCAGCGAGACGCGACCCACTCCCGAGCAGCAGCGCAGCGATTTCAGCGCGGCGCTCACCCGCCCCGCGCCGGAGGACGTGGTCACCCGCAGGACCGTCCTGGGCGGGCGGCCGACCCTGGAGCTGCAGCAGGCCGAGGCCTCCGCCCACGGCCTGCTGCTCTACCTGCACGGCGGCGGCTACGTCATCGGCTCACCGGACACCCATGCGGGACTGGTCGGCGAACTGGCCCGCCGTGCCGGGCTGCGGGCGGTGTCGGTGGACTACCGACTGGCGCCCGAGCACCCCTTCCCCGCGGCCGTCGACGACGGGCTCGCGGCCTACCCCGAGCTGCTGGCAGCGGGTACCGACCCACGGGACCTCGTCCTGGCCGGCGACTCCGCCGGTGGCGGCCTGAGCATCGCCACGCTGCTCGCGGCCCGGGAGGCCGGGCTGCCGCAACCGGCCGCCGTGGTCGTCTTTTCCCCCTGGACCGACCTCACCCTCTCCGGAGCAAGCATCCGGTCCAAGGAGGAGGCCGACCCCATCTTCACCGAGGCCGACGTGCGCGCCTACGCCGATCTCTACGCCGGCGCGGACGACCGGGCGCACCCCCTGGTCAGCCCGGTCTTCGCCGACCTCACCGGACTGCCCCCGCTCCTCGTACAGGTCGGGGCGAACGAGATACTGCTCGACGACGCGGTCCGGCTGGCCGGCCGCGCGGGCGCCGACGGCGTCGAGGTCACGCTCGAAGTCGGGCCCGGCCTCCCCCACGTCTTCCAGCACCACTACGGCCGCCTCGACGAGGCGGACGCCGCACTCGACCGCGCCGCCCGCTTCCTCACTTCCCACCTTGGCGCCGGGCACCCGGGCGCCGACCGCCCCGAACCGGTCCCCTCAGGGCTTCGGCGCAGTCGGCGGGCGTCCGCTTCGTGACCACTCGTTCGTGACCACTCGTTCGTGACCACTCGTTCGTGACCACTCGTTCGTGACCACTCGCGGTGAAGGGAACGCGAGCGGACGGTTCCCGCCTCATGTCCATTGCGCCTCGGCAGCCTGCGTCTCCACGCACCGTCGGGCGGAGCCGGCCGACCGGGTCCGGCGCATGCGTTCCCGACGTTCCCTCAGGCCGAGACGAGAGGTGACGCCACCTCAGATGGTCGGGGTGTCGTCAACAACCGGCTTGTGGATCTCGACGACCGGCTTCCACCCCGCGGAGAACTCGATGAAGTCCGCACGGGTGGGGTAGGTGTCGATCGCGCGACGGTCACGCTTGGGGTTGTCGCCCCCCTTGCGCCCCCGGGGAATCTGCTCCTCGAAGATGTCGACCTTCACGTCGGGAACCTCCTTGAGGCCCTGGCGCCAGATCTGCACGACGTCGGCGCCGAACGCCTGCCGGGCCGCAGCGTAAAGGGCCGAGAGGGACCCCTTGTCCCCACCGGGGACGAAAAGCGCCAGGTCCAGCACGACACCGGCGGACTGGAGGACCTCGATGGTCACCGAGCCGTTCTCGTCGGCCAGGTAGATTCCGGCTTCGTTCTCGTCGTCGGGAAGGCAGGAGACCTCTTCCTGGAATACGGTTCTCGCCGTGATCGAGCCGCCCTCGAAAGCCTCACCGGACTTGGTCAGAAAAGCAGGGACATAGCAGTCGGGAAGTTTGAGTTCTGCCGTGTCGGCGGAAACGAAGATCCTGTCCTTCACACCGAGCTTCGTCACCTCTTCCAGCGAAAGGCGGCGAGCGGCGATCTTCTCCGTGTTCACGATTTCCCTTTCAGGTTGCACTGTCCCTCCGAACAAGAACGCTACCACGAAACCCCGAGGTCAACTGCCCAGTAATCTTTGGGTAGATGGCCTCCGACGAGCCGCACGGGAGGATATTGAAGCGAGTGCCACTCGGCCGGGAACACGCATCGCCGGGCAGTATCCCCCGCCACGGTGTCGGGGATCAACTGACGATTGCATTTCGGTGCGTTGGGTGGCACGAGGGAACCAAAAGAGAGCTTACGGCAGATATCACCCATATCACCTTCGGGAAGGCGGCGCCCGGCGGAAGACGTCAGCCGGGGAAAGCTTTTGAGCGCGAACCGCGCAGCCCGGAGCATCTCACCGGAGGAGAACCAGGTTGTCGACCCGACTGCTCCGGCTGCTCCGGCTGCTCCGGCTGCTCCGAGGTCGAATCACCCGCCGCGTCCGCCAGAAAGTCCCGATTGGCGCCAATCAGGTGATCAAGCGCTTCTCTGGCGGCGGCCAGGCTGTCGATCGCGGACGAAAGACGAATCCGCTCCCGATCCATGACGGCCAAGGCCTGCCGGGCCCTGTCCGCGTCGGGCTGCGCCATGCAGGGGACCAACTGGGCGATGGTCCTGCTGGACATCCCGGCGGCCAGGAACGTCTGGATCAGCGCCACCCGCCGGACGTGATCGTCGTCGTAACACCGCTGGCCGCTGGGGGACCTCGCACTGACCAGTAGACCCTGCTGCTCGTAGTAGCGCAGCGATCGACGGCTCGCTCCCGTCCGGGCGGACAGTTCACCGATCCGCATCCCACCCCCGTGTGCTCCGGGTCACAGCGACTTGCCCCTGACATCGATGTGAGCGCCTAGGTTGACCCCACGGCTCACGCCCCACCGCCGGCGCGTCCGGCCGCCCTCCCTCGCGTCCGTGAACACGAAAAGGAGAAGCCCGTGATCAAGTTCGCCTTCATGATAAACCGCATCGACGGGATGACCTTCGAGGAATTCGTCGAGCACCACCGGGACCGCCACGCCCCGCTGTTCACCTCCATTCCGGAAGCCCAGCGGTACGTGAAGAAGTACACCGTCTCCCACCCGGTCCCCGCCGAAGGCTACCCGGGCCCCGCCTACGACGGCCTCACTGAGATCTGGTTCGAAAGCTGGGCGGATCACGACGCCTTCTTCACGTCCGAGAACTACAGGGAACTGGTGAACCCGGACGAGAGCAAGTTCATCGACATGAATTCGGTGGCGGTCATGGTCACCGAAGAAAGGGCCGTGATCTAGCCCCTCGGACTGCCCGCTTCGTACCGCAGGCGATGCGGCGGTCCGTCGATGCGGCGGCCCGGCCGATCCGGGAACTCGATCTCCGATGCCGTCCGGGGTCGACCGCTACGTCAGGGCCTCGGCGAGGCGGTCCACACCGAATCCGCTGATCAGTAGGCGTTCTTTGCGGTTACCGGTGAGCAGTCGGCTCCATGGGACGAAGCCACCGTCGCCGACTTCCAACCGGTTGCCTCCGATACTGGTGCAGATCTTGAAGCAGACGCCGGTGTAGTAGCCGCGTCCGGTGGCCCGGTCGGGGTCCTCGCACACTTCCACCCGCGGCAGCCCGGCGAGGTCGTGACGCACCCGCTCGAGGGTCGGACCGGGCGCGTCGTCCAGGAAGGTCAGTCCGATCCGTGTGTCCTGTGCCCCGATGCCGGCCATGACCCGGGCGGCGAACCTCAGGTGCTCGGTCAGGTGCTGGTGCTCGAAGAGCCGGTTGCCGGTGTCCCGGCCGGCCGTCACCAGACCGAAGAGCTGGAAGTGGGCGAGGTTCCCCGGGCCCTTGAAGCTCTGGGCGCGCACCACCCGCTGACTGGCCGCCAGCCGGACCGGCACGTTCGAGCGAGGGTCGGCGGCCAGGGCCAGAGCTCGCCGGTGCGATGCCTCCAGCGCGAGTGCGTTCGTCGGATCGGCGGCCACCTCACTGCCCCGGACAGTCGCGATCACCTTGCGCGGATCGACGGTCGCCACGGCCGAGTGCGTGGCCAGTGGCACCACCGGGGCGAGCACGAGGACCTCGAAGCCGTCGGGCAACGCCGACACCAGCACGTCCTCGGCGCGACGCAGCGCGGCGAACCCGACCGGCGCCGGGGCCACGAACCGGTCACTGCGATAGCGCCGCATCACGTCGGCCGGCGAGAGCCGGTCCGCCCGGCGCCGGAACACCTCCAGCAGCAAGGTGGTCAGATCCGCGCCCGACAACCCGTCGGCCAGCAGTTCCAGCAGCTCCGGCCCGTCGGCCCGCGCCAGAATCCGGCGTAACGCCGGATTGACCGGGATGTCTCCGGTGGTGTCATCACGCGTCATGGACGTCGAGTATTACGGTTCAGAGATCGGCAGGACCACCGGGTTTCCGTCGCTCACCGGCCGTACACCAAGGACGGACGGCCGGGGAAGGTGCCGTACCCGCCGACCGCCGTCTGCCACACGGCCGACGCCCGCTACGCGGCATGCGGCCGGTGGGCGCCCGGCCGCACCCGCCCCGCCCCGTCGTGACGCCGCCGCGGGCGGGACGGTCGCGCCCGGGCAGCGGTCGCCGCTACAGGGTGATGACGATCTTCCCCTGGGTGTGGCCGCGTTCGGCCTCCCGGTGCGCTTCGGCGATCTCGTCCAGCGGGTGGGTCGCGGCGAGGTGGGGCGTGAACCTGCCCTGGCCGCCCAGCGCCGCGCCCTCCGCGAGCACCGTGGCGTCGTTCTCCGCGTAGAGGTGCCGTACTCCGAGTCGGTCCTCGCGTGCCGCGTCGGCGACCGTCACGACGCGGTCCGCGTCGCCGGCGATGGCGACGAGGTCGGGGAGCGAGCCGGAGGCGGCCATGTCGAACACGGCGTCCACTCCCGCCGGGGCGAGTTCGCGGACTCGATCGGCCAACCCTTCGCCGTAGGTGGTGGGCAGGGCCCCCAGCGTGCGCAGATAAGCGTGCTTGCCCGTGCTCGACGTGCCGATGACGGTGGCGCCGCGGGCCACCGCCATGGCGACGGCGGCACTGCCCACACCACCGGCGGCTCCTTCGATCAGCAGCGTGCGGCCGGACAGGTCGCCGAGCGCGTCGAGCCCCCGGCCCGCGGTGGCGACGGCCAGCCCGGCTCCGGCGGCCTGCTCCAGCGTCCACGGTTCCGGCACCGGGGCCCAGGCGGTCAGCGTGGCGTACTGCGCGGTCGCTCCGAAGATGCCGCCGAGGCCGAAGACCCGGTCACCGACGGCGACATCGGTGACGCCCTCACCGACCTCGTCCACCACACCGGCGGCGTCGCGACCGGGGATCGCCGGGAAGTCGACCGGGAAGTGGGCGCGGACCTCCCCCGAACGCAGCTTCCAGTCGACCGGGTTGACGCTGGCCGCGGTGACCTGGATACGGATCTCACCGGGACCGGCGTGCGGCTCCGGGACGTCCTCGATGACGAGTACGTCGGCGGGGCCGTAGTCGTGGTAGCGGGCAACACGCATCAGTCGCTCCTTGCTCGGCATTCACTTGCAGCGGAAATTAACTTAGAGTTCAAAACTTTCCATGGCAAGTACCTGTGAGTCACTTACTGCGGAAAGTGCCCTCGCGCTACGATCGCGAGCGTGGAAGCGAATCATGAGCTCGTCCCGGCCGAGGCGGAGACGTGGGAGTCGCTGCTGTCGGTGCTCCTCTGGCTTCCGGCGGCACTGGACGGACGGCTCAAGCAGCAGGGACTGAGCCATCACGAGTTCCTGATCCTGTGGTGCCTGACGCAGCACCGGGGCCGCGCGCACACCATGAGTTCCCTCGCCGAACTGTCCCGGGTCACCCCGTCACACCTGTCCCGCATCGCCTCCCGGCTGGAGAGACAGGGCTGGCTCGTGCGCGAGCAGGACCCCTCGGACGCCCGCGTCACGATCGCGTCGCTGACCGAGGCGGGATCCCTGAAGTACGCGCAGGCGGCACCCGGCTACTACGCGACCCTGCGCGAACACGTCTTCGACCAACTCACCGAGGAACAGGCCGGACAACTCGGCGGCATCGCCGCGCTCATCGCACGGTCCCTCGATCCCCGCGCGGACTGAGTCGGTCATTCCGCCTGAACCACGGGCGAGGCGTTCGAGGGTGTCCCCCCTGCACGCCGGCATCCCGATCGCCCTCCGGTACGACCCGGGGAACCGCGCCGGATGGTGGTCGTCCACACGAAGGATGGGCGGCAGGGGGAGGTGTCGTATTCGGCGACGGCAAACATGACCTGGGGGTCTTCATCGTGCCGCTCGGCATGACCATGGGAGTGGCGGCGTTTCTGTGAGATGCCACAACGAACACTCGGAGGTGTGGCATGACTCCGAAGCCAGTGCTCCCTCACCCTGACCCGGAGCGAGTTGAAGTCGATACCGACAGAGGCAGTGATCCGCTGAGCTGTGAACGAGCACGATAGTCCCAGATACACAGTGCAGACTCGACAGTTGAAGGCTCCCTAGGCACCTGGCAAGGTGTGCACATGGCCTTGATCAAGGAGTTCCAGCAGGTCCCCTCTGACACCCAGAAGATCCACGGCCCGGTCACATGCGGTTACCGGACGTTTACCATCGAGGGGCGTCGCGTCCTTCAGCTAGACACCTACGGATCCGCCGACCGTGAAATCCCTAACAAGATCAGTCAAAGTGTTCAGCTCGACGCCGAAGGCGCTCGCGCACTGATCGAAATCATCACCGAGGCCTTCCCAGACATCATTCACTGACCTCTTCCTAATATATTCATGCTTCAGGCTAACAACGGCTAACACAATGAGATGGATCGCTCCCGGTTGCCGTGTCCGGGGCGGGAGTTGAGCGTTCGGTCCGGTGTGGGGACGTCGCCGTGGATCGTGTCGAATGAGCTGTGGGACCGTCTGGAGCCGCAGCGAGAGCGGCGCTTTCGCTATCCGGGTCACAAACCGTTGCCGGACCGGGAGGTGCTGTGCGGGATCTTGTACGTGCTGCACACCGGGATCTAGTGGGAGTACCTGCCGCAGAACCTCGGTTTCGGCTCAGGCATGACGTGCTGGCGCCGACTGCGGGACTGGAACGAGGCCGGTGTCTGGCAGCGGCTCCACGAGGTGCTGCTGGCAGAACTCAACGCGGCCTCACGCCTGGACTGATCCCGCTGCGTGGTCGACTCCTCCCACGTCAGGGCCCTAAAAAGGGGACAGCAACACGGGCCCCTCGCCGGTCGACCGGGGCAGGGCCGGCTCGAAACACCATCTGATCACCGACGGGCACAGCACCCCGCTCGCAGTGCTGCTGACCGGCGGCAACCGCAACGACGTCACCCAGCTCCTGCCGCTACTCGATGCGATCCCGCCGGTCCACGGCCGGGTCGGGCGTCCCCGTCGCAGGCCGGATTCCCTCTTCGCCGACCGCGGCTACGACCATGACGTCTACCGCGACCAGGTCCGCGCCTGCGGCATCGTGCCAGCCATCGCCCGCTGCGGCACCCTGCACGGCACGGGACTGGGCACCTACCACTGGGGCGTGGAGAGGAGTTTCGCGTGGCTGCACGGCTTTCAACGTCTGCGCATCCGCTGGGAACGCAGGGCCGACATCCATGGAGCGTTCCTCAAACTCGCCTGTTGTCTCATCACTCATCGACAACTCAGGGCATTGCGCTGATCCTGGGAGGGCTGGTCACGCCGTGAATGTCCTTGGCTCATGCCATGATCCGGTTTCATGAGTGACCGATCGCTTTCGCCCGCCTGGCTGGCCTCGTGGGCGGACAGAGTCTCCGAGGCTCTCACGGCCATGACAGGCGGGTTCGAGGATCGGCACGGCTTCCCTCCTGGGACCAACGAGGTCCGGCCGGCTGACGACGATGATCAAGTCGCGGCTCGCAGGCTTGCCCAAGTCGCCCCTGCATCGGCTGACCTGGTCACCTTCTACGACAGCATCGGCGATGTCACCTGGGCGGACGTCGGCAACGGCTATTTCCTCGGGCCAGCCGTTGACGTCCTGCAGCGACTCCAGGAGGACGGCATCGTCGATGCCGGCACAGAACGAAAGGTCCATGGCCTGGTCATCGGCTCGAACGGCGGTGGCCTGGCCTACGTCGCGGGTCCTAATGGGGCGGTTTACCGGACGCGGACGGCGTCGCTGGACGAACCAGAGCTCGACAAGGTGGCCGATGACCTACGGCAGTTCCTGGAGCTGCTGGAGCACTCCCTGACACGGTTCATCGCCGACGGCGAGACGGGAAACCTGTAACCGCAGGTACCAAGCGCCCATTCTGTTAGGCGCTGTAAAGCCGTGTCCTACATGGCCAGTTTGAGGAACCACTTGTAGCAGCAGAGGGCTGCTACAAGCCCAAGAAAGGCCAGGTAGTTACCCGGTTTCCGATCGTAACGGTGGTTGAGACGACGGTAGCCGGTCAGCCAGGACACAGTTTGTTAACTTGACTCCCGAGTAGCCCAGTTGCCCGATAGTGTGATCATCACCCAGTCGCCGTCTCCCGCATTCGGGAGCTGACATGTGTCGCCGTCACCCCCACTGGGGTGCTGACACAAGAGGAGATGCCTTGCCCAGCAAGGACTACAGCTACGACATTCCGGACCACTCGATCGAGTACATCAAGGTGGATCCGAGGACCATCAAGTTCGACCCCCGTGCGCAGCGCAACCTCAACAAAGCCCGTGCGCAGGCCATCGCCGAGAAGCTGGTTCCGACCGCCCTCGGGACGCCGATCCTCTCGCAGCGTGAGGATGGTCTGTACGCGGTGGACGGCATGCACCGCGTCTACGCCTGCCAGCTCATCCTGGCCGGGAAGGTCTTGGTCTCGGGGGAGGTTCGCGAGGCTGTCCAGACCATCATCTGTGAGGTTCACTCCGGCCTCTCGATGGCTAACGAGGCGTCGCTGTTCATCATCAAGAACAAGGAGTCCTCGAAAGTCGGCCCGAACGATGAGTTCAGGATCGGTGTGCTGGCTGGGCACCCGCTCTTCCAGGACACCAACACTGTCCTGGAGAAGCACCAGCTCAAGGTTGGTAGCAGCAGCGTCAACGGCGTGCGCGGCATCAAGGGGATCCTCAGTATCGTCATGGAGCACGGTCCCGAGATCCTGGACCTGTCACTCACCATCGCCGAGGACGCCTGGGGCCGAACCCCCGACACCTGGCACTCCGTCACTATCGGAGGTATCGCCACGGTGATGTCCAAACACTCCGATGTGGTGAACCCCCAGGAGTTGGCGCAGAAGCTCAAGCGCCAGGGTGATCCCACGTCCTTCAGAGCCAAAATCCAGACCACCGCCACCAACAACAACACACGTCACGATGGCACCAAGGGCCGCCTCAAGGCCGCTCATTTGGCGGTTGCCTCCGCCTGGAACGCTCATCGCCGCGTCAACCGTATCCCCGTCCCGAACATCTTCGAGTAACCCCGAAACCCGCAATGCCCCGCGCCTTACCGCAACGCGGGGCACTGCGCCCTTTTTGTTAAGTGTTGCCCC
Source organism: Streptomyces sp. CB02400 (assembly GCF_001905725.1). Taxonomy (GTDB): domain Bacteria; phylum Actinomycetota; class Actinomycetes; order Streptomycetales; family Streptomycetaceae; genus Streptomyces; species Streptomyces atrovirens. Next base: position 173,934 of record NZ_LIWB01000002.1, on the reverse strand, counting down.
GCAGATGATTTACAGGGGAACGCTTAAGCCGCCTCGGCCTCGTAGTGCATCTGCGCCCGGTCCAGCACGTCATCCGGGTCCAGGCCGCGTGCGGACGTCCAGTGCAGGAGGTCGGCGATCAGCTCGACCGCTGATTCCTCCAGGACCGCTTCGCACCGACCGTGCAGAACAGACCCGCCGCGCTCCCGGTAGTTCTCCAGTGCGTCGATGGCCCGCTCCATGCGCAGGCACACGGCGTCCGAGCCCAGTTCGATCTCGCACCACACCGCTTTGCCCAGCGCCGTGACGGCAGTCCCCCAGTCCACGGCCATGGCAGCAAGCATGTGCAGGCCGCGGCCGCACTCCGCCTCACAGTCAGCGGTGCGCAGTGCGGGCAGCGCGCTGCTCTTGTCGTGCATCTCGACGCGCAGCCGCTCGCGCTTCCACTCCAGGATCAGGGTGGCCGGCGAGCCCTCACCCACGTGCTTGATGACGTTCGTCGCCAGCTCCGTCACGACGAGCTGCGTCGCGTCGTCGGCGGTCGGCACGCCCCACTGGCCGAGCTGTGCGGCGGCGGCCCGCCGCAGCAGACGCACTTCCGCCGGCAGTGCCTCGAAAGGCAGGACACAACGGCGCTGACGGTCCTTGATGTCGGTCCCGGGCATAAGCGGTTCTCCCTCCCGTGCCACGCGCATGCTGCGCCTGCCGTGTCCGAACGGCTGCATTGCGTAGCGGTCCGTCACCGAGAATGACACAGAGAAGTCTCGCCATGTAACTTCTCACAAACCTCGATCGAGTGAATCGCTTAGGAGCCGACTGCCGCGCTACCTAGCCTGTTCACACCCCGAGCGCCTGCTCGGCTGAGCGCTTGAGGAGTTCCATGTCCGTACGGACCACCACACGCCGCCGTCAACTCGGCTCGATGCTGCGCAAGTTGCGTGCTCGCAAAGGGATGACCCTGGAAGAGGCCGGCGGCCTGGTCGGCGTGTCGAAGGCGACGGTCAGCCGGTACGAGACGCAGGCGGGCCCGGTGAAGTGGATCGTCGTGGACGCGCTGTGCCGTGAGTACGGAGCCACGGATGCCGAGCGGGAAGCCGTGGTTCGGCTGGCGAAGGACGCCAAGCAGCAGGGGTGGTGGAGTTCCTTCGCCGACTCCATCCCGGAGAGCATGAACCTCCTGCTCACCCTTGAGGATGAGGCTGTACGCGAGGACCACTTCTCCTGCGTCTACGTCCCGGGTCTTCTCCAGACCCGCGCCTACAGCATCGCTCTGCAGAAGGCCAACGAAATCCCCCTGGAACCAGCCGAGATCGAGCGACTGGTGGACATCCGCATGAAGCGCCAGGAGATCCTCACCCGGCCGAAGCCGTTCCGGCTGTGGGCCATCCTCGACGAGTCCGTGATCCGCCGGGTCGTGGGCTCGCCGGAGATCATGAAGGAGCAGCTCGGGCGGCTTCTCGAAGTCAACGAGTCACCGCACATCACCCTGCAAGTGCTGCCGTTCTCGAACGGGGCCCACGGTGCCGCTCTTGGCAGCTTCGTGATCATCGGTGGCACGGAGTCAGCCCTTGACGTGGTCTATGTGGACTTCCACACCGGCTCCCTCTTCCTGGAGAAGGACGAGGAGCTGGAGCGATACAGGCTTGCGTTCGAGTACCTCCGCGCACAAGCGTTGGACATGGAGGCTTCCTCCGCCTTGATCCATCACGCACGCAAGGAGCTGTAGATGCCCTCCCGTTCCCCCGCCTCCCATGAGCTGGCCTGGTTCAAGTCGTCTTACAGCGGCGCGAACACGACCGAATGTGTGGAGTGCGCCCATGTCCCGTACGGCGTACTCATACGTGACTCCAAGGACGCGGACGGTTCTGTCGTCTCTGTCGAAGCCGGTGCATGGCGTTTCTTCGTGGCGGGGTTGAGACGCGAGCGACCGGCCGTGTGCGCCTGACACTCCCAAGCCATCTACTCCACCATGCGCTCCGCATCCCCCGGAACCCAGGGAAACGGCACGTCAGGCCACCGTACGGAGGCCCACGCATCGACGTCGACCGCGAGGACGGCGTCGATGAAGACCTGGGGCGGGCAGTAGCCGTGGGCAGTCACGTAGTGCGTGATGAGGAACGGGGCGGCATAGGCGGTGCCGGGGTCGCCCGGGATGCGTAGCTCCCCGTTGCCCTCCGGGGCCGGCTCGTCCCCCGCCGGGCACAGGTCGCACTCGTGCACGCCCAGGCAGACGTTCATCCACTGGACCCGCTGGACGGCCTTCAGTTTCTCCACGAACCCGTCGGGGACCGGACCCGTCGGGTACGGCTTGCCGGTCTCCAGCCAGCCGACGTTCAGGCGGGTGTACACGGGGCGGTACCAGAGCCCGTAGAAGCCGGACTCCTGGTCCGTGAAGGTGTCGTCGTCCATGTAGTCGTACTCGCTGAGATCCTCGTAGAACACCCGCACATCTTCGTCCACGCCGGGTGACGGCACGCGAGAGGCAGGCGCACCGCTCGTCGGGACGGCTACGGTGGTCGGCCGCTCCCTTGGAACCGTCCCCGATGGGACCACTCCCTTCAGCGCTGGGCGATAGCTGTACAGGATGCGGACATGTAGAACACTCGTCGTAGGACGGGGAGATCAAGGAGCGGAAGACCGTGGGCGCGGAGCTCGCAGAAACGCCCATTCCTGCGCCGTTGTCATTGGAGACCATCGGCGACATCCGGGCCGCTCTGCGGTCCGGGCATAGCTTCCCTGGTGATCAGGAAACCTTCGAAGCGGATCTCCAGCGTGCCCTGGAGGCCTCCTCGGAGACAGACCTCAAGGCAGTCGCCGCAGTGATCGTCGACCACCGGGGCGGGTTCGTCTCCACCAGGACCCTGACTTCGACATCGCCGTACAGGAAGGTCTCGACCTGGCGGCACGGATGGAGCAGGAGGTTCCGGGCTCGTGGGCGGTGTGATCGCGGCAGGTTGCCGTACAGGCCGCCCAGCGAGCGAAGGATCTGGGAGCTGCAACGCCGACTGGCGGAGCCCGTGAGAAGTAGGAGCTCGCACAAATAAGTGCGGCGAGGTGCGCGGCGGTAGTGTGAAGATCCGTGACAGAACATGCAGGCCAGCACCGGGTCCCTCCGCTCCCCTCGCGTCCGATACGCATAGCTGCCGCGCAGGCTCAGGCCGAGGCCGGTGACGTCGAGGCCAATGTGGCCACCGTGGCAGCCATGGTCCGTGACGCTGCGCGGGCCGAGGCCCGGCTCGTGGTCTTCCCGGAGAAGTTCCTCAGCGGCTACGAGCCCGATCTCGTCCAGGCCGACCCGCACAGGTGCGCCGTGCAGCCCGGCGACCCGCGGCTGGGCCCCATCGTCGACGCCTGCCGGGAGACCGGCACGGCTGCCGTTGTCGGCGCCGCGTTCCACGATCAGGGTGATCTGTACGTCTCGGCACTGGTCATCGACACGAACGGGGAGCTCGTCACCCGCTACGACAAGCAGCACCTGTTCAAGTCGGAGCGCGAGATCTATCGCGAGGGCACGGCCGGGTGCACGCTTCAGCTCGACGGCTGGCGCCTGGGGCTGGGCATCTGCTACGACTCCGGCTTTCCGGAGCACGCGCGTGCGGCGGCGCTGGACGGCTGCCACGCCTATGTCGTCGGCGCCCTGTTCAGCGTCGGCAACGGATACCACGAGTCGCGCACGTGGTTCCCGGCACGGGCCCTGGACAACACCTGCTACGCCGTACTGGCCAATCACATCGGTACGACGGGAGGCTGGAACGCCTGTGGTTCCAGCGCCATCTGGGGTCCGGACGGGCGGCGGCTCGCCGAGGCCGGCGCGGATCGAGCGGAGCTGATCACCGCCGACCTCGACCCGCGGACCTTGCTCACGGCCCGCGCTTCGGAACCCATGCTGCGCGACCTGCGGGACACGACCACTTACGCACGCGCCTGGCACCGACTCGGCTGATTCACTTCCAGCTCCCAGGACAGAGCACGACCTGCACGGCTGCTCCCGCAGCCGGTGGATGTCGGCGTTCCGGGACCTCCGGCAGCACGGGACACAGTCGTGGCGACACCGCCGAACAGGACACCACGCGTCAGCGGTTGGAGCAGGTGACACAGGAGCAGGAGCAGGACGACTTCATCGAGCAGGCGCGCCTGGGGCTGGAGCAGGCACGCGACCGTTGGCGGTCGCTCACCGGCCGTCGGCCCTGCTGAGCCGCCCGCCACGAGTGCGGCCCGGGGCGCGAGAGCGTCATCCGGTCGACGCCCGGTCGCGAGGCCGGGCTCGGGGCATGGTCACTGTCCCGTTCGTCGGTCCAGGGCGTCCGCCCGTCTCGTCAGGTCCGCCGCGATGTCGTCCCAGTCCGGGCCGTGGACCCACAAGTTCTCGGCGGCTTCACGCATCAGGGGCATGTCGTCGGGGCGTTGCAGCAGCGCCAGTCGGTAGGCGAGGTTGCGGATCCGGACGGGGAGGTGGCCGTCGACGAGGTGGGGACAGAGTTCGCGCAGCATGGTGAGGATCGCGTCCGCGTCGGCGAAGGTCAGCTCCTCGACGAAGTGGTGCTCGTCGTGGTCGAGGCCGCACTCCGGTGTGGGGCGGTACTCATCGCCGTAGAGGCACCGGGCGTGCTCCGTCAAGGTGCTGTGCATGAGTCCTGACCCTACGGTCCCCTGGTCCGCCGGGCGGGAGCCGGTGCCGTGGCCGGGATGGTCCTCCGTGTCCGGAAGACAGGTCGTGGGACGGACTTCGCCGCGGAGAGGCTGGTATGACTGGCGCATGCATGAAGAGACCGCGCAGTCCGCGATCGACACGTTCATCTCCGCGTTCAACGCCTCGGACGACAGCTATGTGACGGGGCTGCTCTCCCAGGCCCTGACCTCGGACGTCGTCTTCTGGGGGCCGTTGGGGCGCAGCGAGGGGATCGAGGCGGTCGAACGGTTCGTGCTGGACATCCGGCAACACCCGGCGGGGACCGGCACGATGGTGCGCTGCTCGGCGGTGGACATGCCGGACGAGTGGGCCCGGTACCAGTGGGTCTTCACCACTCCGGACGGAGGCCCCCGCCTGGCGGGAACGGACGTCGTCCACCTGCGGCGGAGCCTCATCGACCAGATCATCGTCTTCGCGGGAGAGATCGGGTCCTCCGCCTCCTGAGCCACCCTTCGCCCGCCCTGCCCCCGTTCGCGGTGGGGGCAGGGCGCGCCGGTCCTCCGGGGCGGTCACCAGCAGGGGCTGCCGTCGTCCTCGCGCCAGGCGATGTCGGTGACGTACATGGGCATCGTGAAGTAGCTGCCGCTGTTGCTGGAGACGCATGCCGTCCTGGGCCCCTGCTCCTCCTGCCCGGCGATGACGTACGTCATCGTGACGTCCTGGGACGTCCTGTTGTAGAAGATGTGGCCGGGAGCGCTGCCCGACCATTCACCGTCGGTCACCAGCGACGGCGGCATGTCCGTGTCGCCGTACCAGAACTCGGGCCAGACGCAGAACGTACCCGTCTGGCAGTTCCCGGGAGACCAGGCCGACGCGCTGGGCGCGGAGGCCATGACACCGAGGAAAGCCGCGGGTATCGCCGCGAGGGCGAGGGACTTCAGACGCATGAGGGCTCCGATCTCAGGAGGTCACGCGCATGCTCACAACAAGTATGTTGAATCGTCAAGCATTACTTTTCGGCCTTCCCCGGCCGGTTCGAAGCCGACTCGACGCGATTCCACCGACCGGCACGAGCACCGGGGTCCGCCTCGGTCCCTCCCCGCCGACCGGGCGTCCCAGGGGGCAGGGCCGACGCGCGTCATGCCGCCCCGGCGGCCACCCGGTACACGATCTCCCCGCCGAACCCGGCGAAATCCGGCGTCCGGCAGAGGGCCCGTGCCCGGGGGTCGTCCTGGTCCGTTTCCGAGGCGGCCGCACCGGCCGCGGTCCTCGACACACGGCTGTGAGCGGTGCCCTGCCGCAGGCCCCGGCCGTCAGCTCGTGGCGGCCGGCGGGTGGTCGGCTGCTCGCTGGAGGCGAAGTTGGCCGATTTCCGCAACGTTCTTCATCAGTTCGGCGTTCACCCAGGCGACCATGTCCGCGACGGTGTGCCGGGGATCGTTCTGCCACGGGAACGGGGCGGTCGAGTCCAGGTCGGTGGCGGTGAGCCGGTCCAGTGCCTCCAGCCAGTCGGCGCGCAGACCGCGCAGCCACTCGGCGGTCGGCTCGCCCGCACCCGGCCAGGTGATGTCGCCCCGCTCCCGGGGCGCCCTGCTCCGGGCGTGGTCGATGGCCACGCTCCACCACCAGCCGATGTGCCAGCTCAGCCAGCCGATCGTCGGCAGGGGAACCGGGTCGGGCTCGTTCTCCGCCCAGTCCGGCGCCCACGTCCCGTCGTCGGTCCGGCGCACCGTCCAGCAGTTGCCGACGGGCTCCCACAGGAAGTCGTCGGGTTCGAGCCTCTCCAGGTGGTACTCGAACAGCGACCACGTCAGGTCGAACTGCCGGCGCAGCAGGTCGAGGGCGTACCGCGAGGCGGGTTCGTTTCGGGAGACGGACACCTGCCGACCCTCGCACACCACCGATGCCGTCGGGAATCGAATAAACGGACCTCCCGGACGGCGGGGCCCGCGAGATGGCCGTACCGGCCCGAAGGAGCCCTACGCCGGCGCCCCGGACAGGCGGTCGAGGCGCTCGCGGTGTTCCGGGAGCAGATCGAGACGGTCCGCGGCGAGGTTCTCCTCCAGGTGGTCGATCCGGGCGGTGCCGGGGATCGGGAGGACGACCGGTGAGTGGGCGAGGAGCCAGGCGAGGGCGACCTGGGTGGGGGTGGCGTCGAGTTCGGCCGCGATCGCGGTGACCTCCGGGTGCGCTCCCGATTCGCCCCAGGCGACCGTGCGCCACGGCAGGAACGCGATCCCCGCCGCCTCGCAGGCCGCCAGTACGGGCTCGTGCTCGCGGTCGAGCAGGTTGTACCGGTTCTGGACGCTCGCGATGTCGGTGATCCGCCGTGCCTCGTCGAGCTGGCCGGCGGTGACCTCGGAGAGGCCGATCCTGCCGATCTTGCCCTCGGTCCGCAGGTCCCGCAGCGTGCCCACCTGGTCGGCGAGCGGTGTGTCGGGGTCGACGCGGTGCAGTTGGAGCAGTTCGATCCGCTCGACGCGCAGTCGGCGCAGGGCCTGCTCGACCTGGTCGCGCAGGACGGCCGGCCGCCCGTCGAGCTTCCACTCGCCGCCGGGGCCCGTTCGGGCGACGCCGACCTTGGTGGTGACCAGCAGCCCCTCGGGGTAGGGGTGCAGGGCCTCGGCCAGAAGCTCCTCGTTGGCTCCCCCGCCGTACAGGTACGCGGTGTCGATCAGCGTGACGCCCAGTTCGACGGCCCGCCGGGCGACCGCGAGAGAGGTCTCGCGGGCCGGGCCCGGTTCCGTGGACAGGTGCATGGCCCCGAAGCCCAGCCGCCGTACTGCGAAATCCTCACCGATGGAGAATGCGGTCGATGTCATGTGTCGTCTTCTCCCCCTTCACCGGAGGGGAACGCTAACAGCGCGACACGCGAGCGGCGGGCTCGTCGGTGGGCTCCGGGCCGTTGCCGGTGGCCGCTCGGCCGCTGTTCTCCTCCAGCACCGCCCGGCACACGTCGCTCCCCCACAGGAAGGACGGTCGGCCGGGGCTAGCCGTCGATGTCGAGCGCCGTCCCGTACAGCCGGTCCGCCTTCAGGCGGATGACCAGCCGGCGCTCGGCCACGAGTTGTTCCAGGAAGGCCTGCTCGTCCTCGGGCCTCGCCTCTTCCGGGATCATTCCGAGGAGTTCGCGGCCGATCGCGTCGCCGGGCACCGTCGTGATCTCGGAGGCCTCGGCCTCGCCCTCGGCGACGGCGAACGACCACACGTCGCCGCCGGGCACGTGCAGCGCCGCACGCGGGTCGTGCCGCAGGTGCTTGGGCTTGACGCGGTCGGCCGTCGTCGAGAAGCGGGCGATGCGGGCCTCGGGATCCCAGCTGTACACCATGGTGGTCAGGTGGGGGTGGCCGCTGCGCTTGACGGTGGCGAGCGTGCCGAACCGCTGCGTGCCGAGCAGGTCGGAGAGGGCTTCGTCGGACAGGGCGCGGGGCGCGGGTCGATCGGTCATGGTGTGATCAACAGCCTTGGAGGCCCGGTAATTTCGTGAACGTCGCAGCGGAACATCGTTGGCTGGAGTGCTACGCCGTCCCGGACAGGCGTTCACGGTGGGCCGGGGACAGGTCGAGGCGCTCCGTGGCCGGGTTTTCCTCCAGCCGCAGGCCGTGAGCACCGGCTTCCCCCGGCTTCGGCCCGAGGGAAGCCGGCGGACGCGGCACTACGTGAGGGCGTGGGACCAGAAGCGCGCCTTGTAGAACCTCGCGCCGGTACGGACCGAGTCGGCGCGGCCCGAGAAGCCGACCGTGTCGTTCCACCAGGTCGACGCGGTCGGGGCGTCGACCCAGAATTCCGTGCCGTCGGGGAGCCGGCTGAAGGACTTCGTGAAGTACCAGTCGTGCAGTCGGGTCGGGGCGGCGAAGCTCCATCCCCCGGAGGAACCCTCGTACACGAGGCGGGTCTTCCAGATCCCGTGGTCGGGATTGCCGGAGTCCCCGCCCACCGTGTAGAGGATGTCCGAGGAGGCGTAGTCGGGCTGGAGGTCGTGGCCCGTGCCCTCGAAGGTCAGCGTCGCCACCCGCGAGAGGCCGGTGATGATGTCGTTGCCGTTCGTCACCAGTCGATAGGCGCGGAGTTCGTGGTAGCCGATCGCCAGCAGGAGTTCGTTGACGTCGTCCCACATCACGCCGTGCGCGCCGGGGAAACCGGTGCTGATGCTGTCGGCGAACGACGTCGGCGGCACGCCGCCGTGCGTGCTCGGCACGAACAGGTTGATGCCGCCACCGGACTCGTACTTGTCGCCCGTGACCCTGGCCTTGGACGAGGCGGTGACGATCGCGCCGTGTCCGTCGATCCGCTCCACCGAGTGCGGGTTGCCCGGGACGACGGCCGTCCAGACGACCGCCTTGTCGCTCTCGCGCACCATGGCGGCGCGTCCGCCCGTAGGCGACGTGCCGTTCGCGCAGCACACCAGGACGTCGTCCCACCTGGCGGTGAGGCGGCGCTTGGCGTCGGCCAGGTACTTCCACGTGTCCGTGTCCGGTGCGCTCCAGTACCAGCCGGGCGTGCCGTTCCAGTTGGTCGTGCCGTTGCTGAACCGCTGGATCTGGTTGGCGGCTTGCTCGACGACCACGACCAGGTAGTCCGTGGCGGCGGCCGCCGGCCGTGCCGTGGCCGCGCCGCCCGCCGCCGCCAGTCCCGCGGTGACCGCCCCTCGCAGCAGGGTTCTCCGCTTCAACTTCCGCCCCCTCAGCTTCTGTTAGGCCGAAGTGATCACCTTGGCACGGGGTGGATGGGAGCACCAGGTCGTGGGCGGCGTCGGTTGTGCGGTCGCGGTGATGCGGGGCCGGGCCCTCGATGGCTTCCGGGCCGGGTCAGGGCACCACGCGCAGGTGGGTGGGCCAGCCGATGTGGTCGAGGAGACGGAACAGTTCCTTGATGTCCGTCGGGTTCAGCTTCACGCAGCCGTTGGACTCGTAGTCACCCGGGCCGTCCCAGCGGCGGGCTTCGGACGTGCCCTCGCTGCCGTCGCGGTTCGTTTCGGAGTGGATGAACATCTCCGTGCGCGTCATCGTGCCCCGGGAGCACGGCATGTCCTGGAGGTGGACGGCGTACCCCTTGATGAGGTTGCCGTCGTAGGTGCGGGTGCCGGCGCGGATCCGCCAGTCGCCGTCCGGGATCCAGCCCTTGGCGCGGGCGCAGTCGTCCTGGACACCGAGGCCCGATCCGGCCCGGTAGGCGGCCCGGAGTCTGCCGCCCCGGTGGACCGAGAGCGTCGAGTCGGTGGGGTCGTCGGGGTTCTTGTCGAAGACCAGGGTGGTCGCCGACGCCTCCGCTCCGGCCTCGGCTCCGGCGGGATCGGCGCCGGTGAGGGCGGCCGGGGTGAGGGCCAGGGCGGTCATCACCGCCCATGCCGTCAGGAGGTCGCGCGGGGAACTCCTCTTCGCGTTCACGTGCCTTCCTCGTTCCTCGTTCTCCTCGGGACCTCCGCCGCCGGTCGTAGCGGCACGGTGCGCACCCGCACGGGCTCCCCGTCGGGCGGGTGCGCACCCCGGATGTTCCGGGGCGGGCGTCACGGCCCGCCCCGGAACGGGGTTCAGGCGATGGCCAGGCGTACCTGGGCCTCGTTCGTCCCGGCGAAGGTGAAGTCGAACTGCTCGCGGACCCCGGAGCCGCAGGCCTGCTTCGTGCGGTACTCGCCGTTGCCGCCGACGATGCGGACCATGGCGCACTTGCCGTCCATACGGGTGTCCTCGAGCCAGCCGGACACCCGCACGGAGCCGCCCGAGCAGCTCAGGGACCAACTGGCGATCGCGCCGTCGATCTTCGGGGACGCCGTGGACGGGCAGGTGGCGGCGCTCGCCGTGCCGGCGGCGCCGAAGGCCAGCCCTCCGGCGAGAACGATCGTCGAGAGCGCGGACATGACGGACTTGCGGACAGCGGACATGGAGGTACCCCTTCGGATGGAGAGTTGTCAGGAAGCGCACCGGCGCCACGCCCCGGGCACGCCGTCCGCCGACGAGGGCGGGTCGGGGTGGCCGGGGAGCGCCGGGCACTGCATCCAGACTGACCGTGGGAGCGGGGTGCGGGAAGACATTCCGGGGGGTCTGCACAGGCGCATCCATGCAGGCTCCGTGCGGCCTGTGGGGAGGGGTCCTGGCCTGCGGTTATGCCTGCCGGAAGAGCAAGTCGCGCATCATGCGGCACGGGAGCGGGCGGTGTGCATGTGGGCCGCCCACCCCGTACGGACGTCTCACGCGGGCGGGCGGCCCGGCCCGCTCACGTCGATGTGGACGGCGGCGGGCTCGTGGGCCTCCGGTACGTGGGGGCGCCGACCGGCGGACGCTGGAACACCAGCAGGGCCAGCCAGGTGTCGACGTCCGCGTGGCCGTCGGGCCGCAGGCCGTGGCGGTCCTGGAAGAACCTCAGGTCCTCGGCGGTCGCCGCGGTGAACTCCCCCGACACCTCCGTGCCGCCCTGGCCCGTGTTGTGCAGAAGCTCCTGGAGGGCCAGGACCGCGTGCCCGTCGGCTCCGCGCCCGAGGGGCCTCACCAGTTCGGGCCAGGTGTCCTTGCCCACCTTGCCGTCGGACGGCAGGTGGTGCCTGCGCTGGAAGTCCATGACGGCGTCCTGGGTCTCGTCCCCGAAGAACCCGTCCGTCCTCACCTCGTAGCCGTGCGCCCTCAGCAGGTGCTGCAAGGCGCGGCCGGGGGTGAACTGGTCCTCCTTCCGCTTCTTCAGCAGCGGCCACTCCAGCGGCGCGCCGCTCGCCGGAACGGCGCCGGCCGCCACGTTGTCGGCCGTGGTCCGGGGGCGGGGGGCGTACTGGTCGCGTACGACCGCCCCGGCGACGAAGGCCAGCACCGTCACCGCGGCCACCAGTGCCGGCAGCGCCCACCGGGATCGCCCCGGCCGGCCCGAGGTGTCACGCCCGCCCGTGGCATCGGCCGTGTCGGTGGGCTCCGGGCCGTTGCCGACGGTCACTTGGCCGCTGTTCTCCTCCAGGACCGCCCTGCACAGCTCCCGTGCCCGTTCCAGCTCCGCCGCCGGAGCACGCAGGTGGGCGTGGAGCGCCTCCACCACCCTCGGTGGAGCGGTCGACGCGTGCTTGGGGTTGAGGTAGCGGGAGAGCGTCGTCTGGTCGATGCCCAGTTTCGAGGCCAGTGCCTGCTGTGTGGGCCGTGTGCCGCCGGACGCGGCGCTCCCGGCCTCCTCCCACCAGCGTCGCAGCAGCCGCGCCAGCCGCTCCCCCGGCCGTTGCCCCCGGTCCTGCGCCTCCGGCTCGTGCACCATGTGTTCCTCCCCGTCGTCTTGCGGAACGGCCGGGCGTCCACACCGCCTGCATCGCTGCATAACAGCAGGTCAATTGCGTGCATGACGGTAAGCGCGGACGCATCGGCCCACAGCAGCGCAGATCGTATCGATGCCGGGCGAAGGGTCCGGCACACCCGTCCCGGGCCGTCCGCGCCCCCGCGCGGCCGTCGGACGTTCCGCGGCCCCGCGACAGGGCTGCCCCGGGCCCCTTCGAGGAGCCGCGCCGAGCACCGGCGCGGAGAGCACGCGTTCACCCGGACGAGTGCCGGTGCGGCGCGTTCCCGGCACATGTCGCTCACCCACAGGGAGGACGGCCGGCCTCCGTCGCCCGGGCACCGTACAAGGGGGGCCGACCCGGGGACGGGCGGTTCGTACGCGGGGTGTGTCCGCGCGTCGTGTCGGGATGCCGTGCACGGCGCAGCTGATCGGGACCGGGTCCGGGTCCGGCAACCCCCTGCCTCGAGTTCAGACCGGTCCGCAGCGATCGAGTGCGGCACGAACGTGGGCGAGCCCCTCGGCTCTCCAGTGGTCGCGGTCGGGCATCTGGTCGTCCCGGCGCCAGCGCCAGGCCGAGAACATCGCCCAGTTCAGGGCGCGGCACCGGTGAATCAGTTCGTGGTCGGCCCCCGCGTAGTGCTTTCCCACCTCTTCGGGCGCATGGGCGAGGTCGAACTCGATCGGTCCACGGCAGCAGGTGGCGAGGTCCACGAAGAGCGGCCCTCTCTCCGTGTTCAGGAGGTTGCCCGGATGCGGCTCGCCGTGCAGCAGCTGGTCGTCGGCTTTGCCGACGCCGATCGCGGCGCTCAGACCGGTGAGCGTGTTGCTGAGGAATTCCCGGTCGGGGTCGGGCAACTCCGGGGAACGCTCCCGGTGGTTCACCTCTCTCAGTGCCGCGGCGACTCGATCGGTGAAATGCGGTGCGTCCAGATCGGTCCGGCGCAGGGCGGCGTGGTGCCGTATGAACGCGGCCGCGTAGTCGGCCGGCGCGATCTCTGATCCCACGGGTTCGTAGTAGGTCCAGAGGGAGATGGCGAAGGCGTCACGCACATGGACTCGGGGGTCGACCCGAGGGTCGAGCTCGGCCACCGGGGCGTCGACGTCGGCGAGACGGCGAGCGACCTCCACTTCGAACTCGGAATCGGCCAGATGTCCCGACGGTGCGACCCTAGCCAGGACATCGCAAGGGGCCAGGCGCAGTGCGACGCGGTCCGAGTTGTGGATGACGACGACTTCGTCGACCTGAAGGCCCAGCTCCGAAGCGGTGGCCCGTGCCGCCTCGACTGCCCGGTGGAGTTCCGATGGCTCCATCCCGTCCTCTCTCATCGCTGGGTACGCGTGCCTGTCTGGGGTAACGGGTGACCGGGTGTGGGTCCTCTGCGTCTCAGCAGGGATCCTTCTCCAACGCGGCCGACCCGGGCAACATCTTTTGGCTGACCGGGAGCACGGGGCATCGGATGCGGGCGTGCCCGTACCGGCAGGGTGGCCACCGCCACCACTCAGGAGAAGTCCGTGGCGGTGATGCCGTCGGGGTGTCCAGGTGGCCATTCCACCAGTTCGATCCGGTAGCCGTCCGGGTCCGTCAGCCACGACGTCTTCGGGCCGTGGGGGCCGCCCGGGTACTGGACAGGTCCCGGATCCAGGCCGGCGTCGGTCAGCCGGTCCAGGGTGGTGGCCAGTGTGTCCACTTGGATCGCGAGGTGGTCGAAGCCGCTGCCCACGTCCACGCGTCCGTCTGCGGGGCGGTGGACCAGTTCGAGCGAGGCCGCCGGTTCGCCGGGGAAACCGAGGATCGCGAGGTGACTCCGGTCGCCGGTGTCGACCCTGCCCAGTTCGACGTAGCCCAGGGCGGTGTAGAAGTCGAGCGAGCGGGTCAGGTCGGTGACGCGGTAGGAGACGAAGAGCGTCTTCACGGGGTTTTCTCCTCGCGTCGGCGTACCCGGTAGCGGAGGTGCGTCACGTCCCGGTCATCGAGCCGTCGGACGAGGTCCAGCTCGATGTGATCACCACCCAGGTGATCGAACAGGCGTCGGCCGTCCCCCAGGAGGACCTGAACCAGGTGGATCTCCATCTCGTCCATCTGTCCGGCTCGGAGGAGCGCTCGGGCCGCGCCCGCCCCGTGGACCATGACCGGCCGGTCCCCGGCGGCCTCGCGGGCCTGACGGGCGCAGTCGTCGACGTCGGTGACGAATCGCGCGTGGCCGGGTGGCGCGTCCCCGTCGTCCACGTGGTGGGTGAGGACGAGGATCGGCACACCGTCGTGGTGGTCGCCCTGCCAGCGCCCGGCGAGCTCGAAGGTCCGACGGCCGGAGATCACCGCGCCGGTCGCCAGCGCCTCGCGGTAGACCTGTCCGCTGGGACCGTCGGATTCCCGGTCGTCGAGCCAGTTGAGGAGGCGTCCCCCGGCGCGTCCGAGCTCCTGGCCGGGTCGATCGTCCGGACCGGCGATGTAGCCGTCGAGCGACATCGACATGTACAGCCGAATCGGATTGCTCTTCTTGGCCGCCATCTCTGCTCCATAGCGTGGGAATGCTCCGCTTCTCGTCCCGTATGGACGGGAATGTCAAGTGGAAGACTTCGAGCAGCGGGCAAACTCATCGCCCTGGCCGGGAGCAGATCAAGAGCAGCCGATCAGCGGGGGCCCGGGGCGTCTCGCAGCGCGTCGTCACCGACAGCGAGCGGCTGCGTCAGCCGGCCGTCGCTTTCCCCGCGCCAGACCGCTCCGGCGTCCACCCGGTAAACGATCTTTCCGTCGCACTCGGCGAACCGTTCCCCGATCTGGTCGACGGGGTGTCAGGTGGTGCGGTGGCGCTGGTAGTGGCGGGCGACGCGGGCGCGGTTGCCGCAGCGGGCGGCCGAGCACCAGCGGCGGCGTGGATGGGCGGGCAGGAACAGCAGGACACAGTCCTCGGCCGCGCATTGGCGGACCGTGGTGACCGCCGGGTCGGTGAGCAGGTCGGTGGCGGCTTCGGCCAGCCAGGCCGCCAGCCGCGCGGCGGTCGGACCGGTGCGGCGGGGGGTGGCGGTGACGGCCGTGCCGTTCCAGTCCAGTTCGCGGACGGCGGGCGCGGCGCCTTGGGCTCGGGTGAGCGCGTCCAGTGCTTCCGGTGGGGGCCGTTCGCCGTCACGGGCACGGTCGAGCGCGCGGGCCGTGTGCGCGCGGACCTCACGCGCGACCTCCAGGTCGGCGTCGGTGAGTTCGGCGGCGGCGAACTCCCGTGCTTCGGAGGACCGGTCGGCCTGCAGGAGCAGCCAGGCACGCAGGTCGTCCGGGCCGGTCAGCAGGTCGCCGACGGACGGACGGGTGTTGACCAGGTCCAGAGCCAGCGGCTCTCCGGTCAGGGGGACGGGACCACTCATGTCCCTAATGGTACTGCCGGCGCTTGACATGTTAGTCGGTCAGGCGATAGATCTAATGCATCATCATCAATAGAATGGGTTAGTTATGGTCCGCTTACCGGTGGCCCGCACCGTTCACCGCCATGTCGAGGTCGACGGCGTCCGCGTCTTCTACCGCGAGTCGGTTCCCGAGCGCCCGGACGCCCCCGTGCTTCTGCTGCTGCACGGCTTCCCCTCGGCCTCGCACCAGTTCCGCCGGCTGATCGACGTCCTCGGCTCCCGCTACCGCCTGGTCGCCCCCGACTACCCCGGCTTCGGCCACACCCAGGCCCCGGACGGCTTCGTCCACACCTTCGACCGTCTCGCCGACATCACCGAAGGCTTCGTACGGCGGCTCGGTCCGACCCGCTTCACCATGTACGCGTTCGACTTCGGTGCCCCGGTCGGCTTCCGCCTCGCCGAGCGGCATCCCGAGTGGATCGCCGGCCTGGTCGTGCAGAACGGCAACGCCTACCAGGAGGGCCTGTCGGAGGCGGCCCGCGACTTCATCGCGCTGCGCCCCGAGACCCCCGGTGCCGAGAAGACCGTCCGCGACCTGCTCACCCTGCCCGGCACCCGCGGCCAGTACGAGACCGGGGTCCCCGTCCCGGAGCTGCTGGCCCCCGACGGCTGGACCCTCGACCAGCACTTCCTGGACCTCCCCGGCCGCAAGGACGCCCAAGTGGCACTGGCCTTCGACTACCGGTCCAACCTCGCACGCTACGACCGGTGGCAGTCCTGGCTGCGCACGCACACCCCGCCCGCCCTCGTCACCTGGGGCGTCGGTGACCCGTTCTTCACCGAGGCCGGCGCCCGGGCCTATCTGCGCGACCTCCCCGACGCCGAGCTCCACCTGTTCGACACCGGCCACTTCGCCCTGGAAACACACCTGGCCGAGATCGCCCCGCTGATCGCCGACTTCCTCGACCGCACCTGGAGCACCGGCGATCCCACCGCCCTCCGCCAGGGTGAGGATCCGAAGTGACCTCCCCGCAGCGGACCGGGCCCGGGAACCGGCCGGGCCGCCCGTCCCCGGTCGGAGGGGCCACACGCGTCCGCATCGCCCGCCCCTCGCGCGATCTCGCCGCCGCGGAACGCTTCTACGTGGAAGGACTGGGTCTGCAGGTGCTCTGGCGCACCACCGCGCGGGTTCCGGGCGAACACGACCTGCTCATGGTCGGCCCGCCCGACGCCGCCTGACACTTCGAGCTCACCCGCGACCCCCGGCAACCCCTCGATCCCACCCCGACGCCCGACGACCTGTTCGTCGTCTACCTGGGCACTCCCGTAGAAGACGCCCTGCTGGACCGCCTGGTGGCCGCCGGCGGAACGCGCGTCGCCGCGCACAACACCCGTACTGGGACCAGTACGGCGTGACCGTCGCGAACCCCGACGCCTACCGACTGGTCCTGAGCTCGCGCACCTGGAACGCCTGATCTCCCCGGTGTCCCGGCCGGGTGCCACCACCCCCCGGAGCTCCGCACGCCGTGCGCCGGTCGGGCATCCCCGCAGTCCCCGATCCACAACCTCATCACTGGAGGGCGACCGTGTCCGTGACCACTCCTTCCGCCCTGCTGGTGCGCGCCACCGAGGCCGAGAGCCTCGCCGACGGCCCCACCAGTCTGATCACCCTGCTGGCCGACGCCGACGCCACCGGCGGCACACTGACCGCGAAATTGAGGTCAAGACGATCTCCGGCGAACACCCGTACGGCCCCCACGGAAGGCGCGCGCGGGGACCGTCCCGGTCCGTCACCCACTCGACCCGGCCGCACCCGGGCGCCGGCCGCCGCCAGTGCGCGGAGTTCGTCACCCGAGCGCCTGCCGCTGCTGCCGCCTGTGCCCACGCCCTCGCTGCCGTCGGTGGCCACGGAGGCCTCGCCCTCGGCGACGGCGAACGACCACACGTCACCGCCGGGCACGTGCAGCGCCGCACGCGGGTCGTGCCGCAGGTGCTTGGGCTCGACGCGGTCGGCCGTCGTCGAGAAGCGGGCGATGCGGGCCTCGGGATCCCAGCTGTACACCATGGTGGTCAGACGGGGGTGGCCGCTGCGCTCGACGGTGGCGGGCGTGCCGAACCGCTGCGTGCCGAGCAGGTCGGAGAGGGCTTCGCCGGACAGGGCGCGGGTCGATCGGTCATGACGTGGTCGACCGCCTTGGCGGCTCGGTGATTTCCCGAAGTCCGCGACAACGCCGTCCGGTTGTGGAGGAGCCATGTGTCACCGCGCCGGGCAGACGGACGAGGCGTTCCGCGAGTCCGGCAACGGCCCGCCGGACGGTTCTCAGCCGCCGGCCGGAGGGCTGGGCTCGCGCCGCATCGCCCAGAGCACCGGTCCGCCGCCCGGCAGCCGCAGTTCCTCGTGCACGGTGAAGCCGAAGTGCTCGTAGAAGGGGAGGTTGGACGGCTTGGAGGACTCCAGGCAGACCGGCAGGCCCGCGGCGTCCGCCTTGGCCAGCCCCGAACGCAGCAGGGCGGCGCCGTGTCCCTGGCCCCGGGTGGCCGGGTCGGCGCCGATCACCGCCAGGTACCAGTGAGATCCCTTCGGCGAGTGCTCGGCCGCTGCCTCCACGGCGTCGCGGAACAGCGGAGCCCGGTCGCCGAGGATGTCCTGGAGCTCCTGGACGGTCTCCGCGTCCGGCACGGCCTTCGCCTGCCCCTCCGGCGGCACCCAGAAGGCGGCCGCTCCCTCGGTGCGCTCGCACACGCCGTGCTCGACGTACTGCCGGGTGAAGAGTGTGGTGAAGTAACGGCCCAACGCGGCCTCGCGGGAGGAGTCGTCGGGGAAGAACCACCGCATCATCGGGTCGTCGTCGAAGGCCCTGGCGAGGGTGCGGCCGACCGCCTGCGCATCGTCGGTCTTCGCCGTCTTCGGGATGTTCGTCATCGGCATGCTGGTCATTCTGCATGCCGATGATCTTCGGCTTCGGCGGGGGCCCGCACGCCACGGCAAGGAGGAAGCGGGGCCGGGGACGCGCGTGACAGGGGCGGCGGGCAGACCCCACGGATCAGGGTGCGGCGGTGACGCGGGTGACGGCCTCGCGGGTCAGGGCGCGGTCGGGAGGGGTGTCGTCCAGGGCCCGGTGCAGGGTCAGGCCCTCGACGAGGGCGTCCAGTTGGCGGGCCGTGGCGGCGTCGAAGTGCTGTTCCAGGAGGGTGCGGCTGCGTCGCATCCAGCGGGCGCACAGTTCGCGGTACGGCTCGTGGCGGGCTGCCAGGGTGTAGAGCTCCTGGACGAGGATCAGGTCGCGGCGGGGGCCCTCGGAGAGGGTGTGGATCAGGTCGGTGACCGCTTCCCGGGCCTGGTCGGGGGTGGTGGCGCCGCTGAGGTGGTGCTCGAAGACGGTCACCACGTGGTCGGCGTAGCCGGCGAACGCCTCGTGCAGCAGGTCGTCGATGCCTGTGAAGTGGTACGTCATCGAGCCCAGGGGGACATGGGCCCGCGCGGCGATCTTGCGGTGGGAGACGCCCGCGACGCCCTCCTCGGCGATCAGGTCGAGCGCCGCCGCGAGGATGCGTTCGCGGCGGTGGGGGTCGGTGTGTCCGGTGGCCATGGCTCGTGGTCGGGTCAGATGGTGCGGACCGGGCGGGCCGGGTTGCCCACGGCCACGACGTCGGCCGGGATGTCCTTGGTGACCACCGCGCCGGCGCCGATGACGGAGTTGTCGCCGATCGTCACTCCGGGGCAGATGATCGCGCCGCCGCCGAGCCAGACGTTGTCGCCGATGGTGATGGGGAGGGCCGCCTCCAGTTTGTCGCGGCGGGGACCCGGTTCCACGGGGTGGGTGGGCGTGAGGAGTTGGACGTTCGGGCCGATCTGGCAGTCCTCGCCGATGGTGATCCGCGCGACGTCCAGGGCGGTCAGGTTGTAGTTGACGAAGGTGCGGGCGCCGATGCTGATGTTGCTGCCGTAGTCGACGTACAGCGGCGGGCGTACGTCGACGTCCTCGCCCACCGAGGCGAGGAGCTCGGTCAGGATCGGCCTCGCCTCGGTGGGGTTCTCGGGGTAGGCGGCCTGGTAGCGGGCCGCGAGCCGCATCGCGCGCTGCTGGCGGCGGGCGATCTCCGGGTCGTCGGCGATGTAGAGGTCGCCCGCGAGCATGCGCTCCAGGTTCGTGCGCGGGTCGTTCGCGAAGTGGTCGTCCGTCGGCATGCGTACGATCGTACGCTCCAGGGCGTACGATCGTACACTCCGAGCGGGGTCGTTCAGTCCAGTTCGCCCCGTTCTATACAGAATTCGTTGCCCTCCGGGTCGGTCAGGGTGACCCAGCCCTTGCCGTCGGGGCGGGTGTGGTCGGCGACCTGGCGGGCGCCCAGGGCTATGGCGCGGGCCACTTCCTCCGCGCGGGTGCGGCCGGTCGGCCGCAGGTCGAAGTGGAGGCGGTTCTTGGCGGTCTTGCCCTCCGCCACCCGTACGAAGAGCAGGCCGGGCCCGCCGGACGGGTCCGCGATCAGGGCCTCCGGGTCGCCGGGCTTGTCGTCGTCGGCGAGCGGGTTGCCCAGCATCGCGCTCCAGAACGTGGCGAGGTCGTAGGGGTCACCGGTGCAGTCGAAGGTGATGTGGCGGATGGCGGGGTTCAACGGTCCTCCGGGGACGGTCGGCCGGCGTGGTTTCCGGCTCGCAGGATGGCGCGCGGGGAGGGGTGTCGTCGAACCGTTTGTCGGGCGGTGACGAAATCCGGACGTGATCCGGCCCCGGACACGGGTCCGGGGCCGGATCACGCCGGGCGGTTCCCACGGGTGCGGGGGCCGCGGCCCGGCCGTCACGCCGGGGACAGTTCCGCCCGGCCGAAGAGCAGGGCGTAGCCCGGCGGCAGTTGGGCCAGGACGCGGGTGACCAGGGCGTCGCCGACCAGGTCGGGCAGGACGCCCAGGACCGAGCTGACGTCCCAGCGGGCCGTCGCCGGGGTCGCGCCCTCGATGCGGGCGGCCACCGAGTCGACGAACTCCGCGGCGGTCAGCTCGCGGGTCACCGGGATCTGGGAGGCGACCGCTCTCGCCGCCTCTTCCGGCAGGGCGCGGGCCAGGTCGACGCGTTCGTCGCCGACGACGTGACCACCGAGGGCGGAGAGGACGACGCGGGTGACGCTCTCCGCCTGCGCCCGTGTCGGGTACTGGCCCGACTCCCGTACGGCTTCGATCAGTTGGTGCCAGCTGTCGTTCCGGGGCGCGACCGCCGGGGCCGGGACCCCTCCGGCCTGCTTCGGGGTCGCGGGCTTCTGCGGTGTCAGCGTGGTCATCCGGTCCTTCTCTCCTTCTCCGGTTTCTCCAGTGCCCCGGTCTCCGGTTCTCCAGTGCCCCGGTTCCTCCCGGGCATGTGCCCCCTTCGGACCGGACGGCGTCCGGACGGCGCGGGGGCGCGTCCCGCGGACCGACGGGGTCCGCGGGACGTGTGGTGGGTGCGGGGAGTCAGCCGCCGATCTGCTTGCGGCTGTCGCCGCCGGTGATCTGGATGCGGCGCGGCTTGGCCTGTTCGGCGACGGGGATGCGCAGGGTCAGGACGCCGGCCTCGTACGAGGCGTCGATGCGTTCCGTGTCCAGGGTCTCGCCGAGGAACAGCTGGCGGGTGAAGGTGCCGGTGGGGCGCTCGGCGACCACGGTCTCGGCTCCCTCGGGCGCCGGGGAGCGGCGCTCGGCGCGCACGTTGAGGACGTTGCGTTCGACGTCGAGGTCGATCGTCTCCGGGTCGATGCCGGGGAGGTCGAAGTGGACGATGAAGTCGTCCCCCGACCGGTAGGCGTCCATCGGCATCGCCGTGGGACGGCCTGCGGGGGTGGCGCCGAAGACCTGCTGCGCGAGTCGGTCGAATTCGCGGAACGGGTCGGTACGCATGAGCATCACGGACATCTCCTTCCGTGGGTTCATCGGTGCGATGCCCTTACGGTCTTGCCCTTCTTATATAGCTCGGAGGAGGAAAGTTGACAAGCCAGGACTCAGGTTGTGTCACACGACCGGCTTCGGGCCTGGGCGCGGGGGGCGTCTCCCGGGAGCGCTAGCCTCGGAGTCCGGACGACGTCGGCCCGGTGGGCCGGCGCAGTGGCAGGAGGCAGCAGGCATGGCGAAGGTACCGAGTTCAGTGGTGGCCGCGGGCGGGCTCGTCGGGGGGTACGGCGTGGCCCGCTGGACCCGGAAGCGGCAGCTGGGCGGGGTCGTCCTCGCCGCCGCCGGGGCCGCCGCCGCGCAGCAGTGGCGGGAGCGGGCCGGGGGCGGGGCGGCGGGGGCGCTGTCGGTGGCGTACGTCGCCGCGTTCGCCGGGTCGCATCCGCTGGCGAAGAAGGTGGGCGCCTGGCCCGCCGTGTTCGGGGTGGCGGGAGCCGTGGCGCTCGCCTCGTGGGCGGTGGCCGACCGGCGGGGGTGAGGCGGAGGAAGGGCGGCCGCGCGACGGTGTTCCGGCGACCGCGCCACGGTGCCCGGGCCGACCGGCCGACGAGCCGGGCACCATGGCTCAGGATCGTTCCACGGGACCTACCGGCAGTACTCGTCCTGGTAGACGATCTTCAGTTGGTCGGTCTCGGTCCGCTCGCCGTCAGTGGCGTAGATCTCGGCGGTGTACTCACCGACCGGCGCCAGCCCCAAGGAGAAGAAGACGTAGCCGTTGACGGGCAGGCTGCCGTCAGCGGGGTCACGTTCGTTCGTGCCCGGGGGAATGATCTGGCGGCCCAGGTTGGCGGAGGACTTGCCCGGCAGGTTTCGGATGCCGGTCGTGATGGGTTTCGACCAGCTTCCGGACACCGGGGACAAGGCGTATGTCCATGAGAACCCACCGCGGACACACCGCACCTGCCCCTCGGCTTCCAGCGTCCATGTCGAGGTCGAGGCGGACGCCGGGGACGCGCCGAGGAGAGAGAACGTAAGGGCCGAGGACAGGCCGAGGAGTAATCCGGCCCCGCGACGGCTTGTTTTCATCGGTACCTCCTGATCGAGGGCGTGGGGACGCATGAGGCGGTACGACGTTCCGGCCGGCCCGGTTCGCTGAAAGGGCCGGCCGCCGTCAGCGAGTGTCACTCGCGCAACACCCCTCGAACAAGGGAGTAGTTGTACATTCAAGGACCTGTGGCCTGATGTCGCCGTCCGGTGTCCGACAAGGGTCACCGCCACGGCCCCGGCGACTCGGTCACTTCCCCGCCGTCTCCGCCTTCGTCACCGACAGCGGGGCCGCGATGTCCTCCAGGGAGCGGCGTTCCGCCTTCACCGCGAGGAACGCGGCGACCAGGCCCGCCGCGCACATCAGGCCGGCGCCGATCTGGAAGGCGAGGACCGTGTCGCCGACCACACCCGTTTCCGTGAGCTTCGCGAACAGCAGGGGGCCGCTGATGCCGCCCGCGGCGGTGCCGATGGCGTAGAAGAAGGCGATGGACATGGCCCGGGTCTCCATCGGGAAGACCTCGGAGACCGTGAGGTAGGCGCTGGACGCGCCGGCGGAAGCGAAGAACAGGACCGCGCACCAGCAGGCCGTCATCGTGGTGGCGTCGAGCGAGCCGCGGTCGAACAGCCAGGCCGTGCCGAAGAGGAGCAGGCCCGAGAGCAGGTACGTGCCGGAGATCATCACCCGGCGGCCGACCGTGTCGAAGAGCTTGCCGAGCAGCAGCGGGCCCAGGAAGTTGCCGGCCGCGATGACGGCGAAGTAGTAGCCGGTGTCGCCGGACGGGACGTCGAAGAACGTGGTCAGGATCGCGCCGAAGCCGAAGGTGATGGCGTTGTAGAGGAACGCCTGGCCGATGAAGAGGGAGAAGCCCAGGGCCGAGCGCCTGCGGTACCTGGCGAAGACGGTGCGGGCGATCTCGGCGAACGTGACGTTCCCGCGCTGGTGGATCGTCAGTTCGCCCTCCGCGCGGGGCAGCGGCTCGTTCCGCTCGGCCTCGACCCGTTGTTCGATGTCGCCGACGATGCGTTCCGCCTCCTCGTCACGGCCGTGGATCAGCAGCCAGCGGGGGCTCTCGGGGACGTGACGGCGTACGAGGAGGATGACCAGGGCGAGTACGGCGCCGAGGGCGAAGGTCAGGCGCCAGCCGATGTCGGCCGGGAAGACGTCGGTGTTCAGGGCCAGGATCGACAGCAGGGAGCCGCCTACCGCGCCCAGCCAGAAGCTGCCGTTGATCATCAGGTCGACGCGGCCCCGGTACCGCGCCGGGATCAGCTCGTCGATCGCGGAGTTGATGGCCGCGTACTCGCCGCCGATGCCGAAGCCGGTGAGGAAGCGGAAGAGGAAGAACCACCAGGTGTCGAAGGCGATCGCGGTGAGGGCGGTGGCGCCGAGGTAGACCGCGAGGGTGATCATGAAGAGTTTCTTGCGGCCCCAGATGTCGGTCAGGCGGCCCCAGAAGAGAGCGCCCGAGCAGGCGCCGGCGACGTAGAGGGCGGCGGCGACGCCGGTGACCTCGCCTGAGGTGATGGGCAGTCCGCTGCCCGGTTCGGACAGGCGGCTCGCGATGTTGCCGACGACCGTGACCTCCAGGCCGTCGAGGATCCACACGGTGCCGAGACCGATGACGACGGACCAGTGCCAGCGGGACCACGGGAGGCGGTCCAGGCGGGCGGGGATGGTGGTGGTGATGGTGCGTCGTCCGGTCCCGGGCTGCGCGGTTGTCATGGGCTCCCTCCCTGGCGAAGCGAACCCCCGTCGGATGCCCCCGGGCGGGCGTTTTCACGCCCGCCCGCTTTCTGACGCCGGGGAGTGCGGTGGGCCCCGCCGGCCTCTGGGCTTGCGGGGCGTGGTGCTCCGGCGGGTGCGTCGTGGCTGTTCGCGCCCGCGCGGCGGAGCCGCACGTCGATACAGCCCCGCACCCCTGGGGAGTTGTGGTCGCCGTCGGCCGGAAACACCAGGGGCCCCAGGGGGAGACCACGGCAGGGCCACCCCCTGAGGGGCGCGGGGAACTGCGCGAACAACCACGCCACACCCGCGGGAGCCCGGCGCGCTACGCCCCCAGGACCCGTGACACCGTGTAGATCAGCAGACCGGCGAGCGAGCCGACCACCGTGCCGTTGATGCGGATGAACTGGAGGTCACGGCCGATGTTGGCCTCGATCTTCTTCGTGGTGTGCTCGGCGTCCCAGCTCGCCACCGTGTCCGTGATCAGGGAGGTGATCTCCTTGCGGTAGGTGGTGACCACGTACACCGCCGCGCTCTCCAGCCAGCCGTCGACCTTGCCCTGCACCTTGGGGTCGAGCGACATGCGGGCGCCCAGCGAGAGCAGCGAGGCGCGCACGCGCAGGCGCAGTTCGCTGCGCTCGTCCTCCGCCGCCGAGACGATCATGGATCGTACGGCCGTCCACGCGGAGGCGATCAGGTCCTGCACCTCGCCCCGGCCGAGGATCTCGCTCTTGAGGCGTTCGACGCGGGCGCGGGTGTCGGTGTCGGACTGGAGGTCGGAGGCGAAGTCGGTGAGGAAGCGGTCCAGGGCGCCGCGCGCGGGGTGGGACGGCATGTCGCGCATCTCGGTGATGAAGCGCAGCAGTTCCTTGTAGACGCGCTCGCCGACCTTGCGGTCGACGAATCTGGGGGTCCAGCCGGGCGCGCCGCCGTGGACGGCGTCCATCACGGTGTCGCTGTGCAGCACCAGCCAGTCGTGCGCACGGGTGACGATGACGTCCACGGCCCGTTTGTGGCCGCCGTCGGCGACGATCCGCTCCAGCATCTTGCCCATGCCGGGCGCGATCTCCTGGGCGTCCGCGCGGCGGGTGATGGCCTCGCCGACCACCGCCTGGACGTCGGAGTCGCGCAGCACGGTCAGCGCTCCGCGCAGGGCGGCCGAGAGCTCGGCGGTGACCCGGTCGGCGTGCTCCGGGACGGCGAGCCAGGCGCCGAGCCGGCTGCCGATGCCGACGGCGCGCAGACGCTGCCGTACGACGTCCTCGGAGAGGAAGTTCTCGCCGACGAACTCGCCGAGGGAGACGCCGAGCTGGTCCTTCTTGGTGGGGATGATCGCGGTGTGCGGGATGCGCAGGCCGAGGGGGTGACGGAAGAGGGCGGTGACGGCGAACCAGTCGGCGAGCGCGCCGACCATGCCGGCCTCGGCCGCGGCGGCGACATAGCCCGCCCAGGCGCCGGCTCCCTGGTGGGAGGCCCATTCGGTGAGGACGTAGACGACGGTGACGAACAGCAGCAGTCCGGTGGCGGTGAGCTTCATCCGGCGCACCCCGCGCCGCTTCTCCTCGTCCGCGGGGCTGAACGTGTTCATCGCGCGGTTGGTGAAGGCTCCGGTGCGGGCATGCTGCCCTTCGGCGTCCCGGCCGCCGCTTTCCGCCGTTTCCGCCACTTTCGCTTCTTCTGTCGTTTCGGTCCGTTCCATCCGCTCCACCCGTTCGGTGATCCCTCACACATTGTCCCTTCCTGACCGACTCCTGGAACGTGACAGGAGTTCCCGGCGTCTGTCCGGAGGGGGTTTGTCCAGGGGGATCACCTAAGGGTTCCTCAGCGGCCCCTCGCGTCGGTCTTCCCTGCCCGTGGATCATCATGGGTTCATCAGATCGGAGCCTCCCGCTCCCGTCTTCCGAGGAGAACAGAGCAGCATGACCCGGGGTCGTGACGGGGGCGCGCAGGCGCCTCCCGCCAAGCAGCGTGCCCTGCTCGCCGCGGTCCTCGCCGCGATCCTGGCGGTTTCCGCCGCCATCTACGTCGGTGCCGGCGTCGGAGTCGGCGACGGTGCGCGGGAGCGGGGCACCGTGGCCGGTGGTCGTGACGCCCGGAACAACCCGGCCGCGCCCGCCTCCGCCGGCACCTGGGTCTCCTCCTGGGCCACCTCCCCGGTCGGGGGCGAGCCCGGCACCGAGACGACGGGGCTCGCGGGCCGCTCGGTGCGCAACGTCGTCCACACCAGCGCCGGCGGTACGAGCGCCCGCGTCACGCTGTCCAACCTGTACGGCCAGTCGGCGCTGACCGTCACGCACGCCTCGATCGCGGTGTCCGCGGACCCGGACACGGCGGCGGCGCTCGCGGAGACCATGCGGCCGCTGACCTTCGCCGGGAGCCCGGCGGTCGTCATCCCGGCGGGCGGGCAGGTGATGAGCGACGTCGTGCGCATCGCCGTCCCGCACGACGGGGACGTCCTGGTCACGACGTACTCCCCCACCGCGTCCGGGCCGGTCACCCATCACCCGCACGCGCGCCAGATCTCGTACGTCGCCGACGGCGAGCACACCCGGGACGCGACCGGGGCCGCGTACACCGGGCGGAGCACGTTCTGGCGGTACGTGACCGCTCTGGACGCGCTGAGCGACGAGGCGGACGGGACGGTCGTCGTTCTCGGTGACTCGCTGACGGACGGTGTCACCTCGACGACCGGGGCGAACAACCGGTGGCCGGATGTGCTGTCCGACCGGCTGTGGTCGGCTGTCGCCGACGGGCGGGACGTGCCGCGGTACAGCGTCGTCAACGAGGGGATCAGCGGGAACCAGGTGCTCGCCGACGGGCTGGGGCGGCCCGCGGAGAACGCCAGTGGGCTGAACCGGTTCGAGCGGGACGTGCTGGGGCGGACGAACGTCGAGGTCGTCGTCGTCGTGCTCGGGGTCAACGACATTCTGCGTCATCCGGGGACCGCCGATCCGGACGCGATCGTCGCAGGGCTGAACGCGCTGGTCGAGCGGGCTCATGCGCGGGGGGTGAAGGTCGTGGGGGCGACGCTCATGCCGTTCCGTGGGCACCGGGGGTACACCGACGCGCGGGAGGACGTGCGGCAGGTGATCAATGCGGAGATCCGGGCGGGGCGGGTGTTCGACGCGGTCGTCGACTTCGACGAGGCGCTTCGTGATCCGTATGATCCGCGTCGATTCCGCTCGGAGTACGACTCCGGGGATCATCTTCATCCGAGTGACAGGGGGTACACCCGGATGGCGGAGGCGTTCGATCTGGATGATCTGAAGGGTGGGGCTCCGGCGCGGTTGTAGGGGGTCCGCGGGGGTTTTCCGCCCCCGCCTCCCCTTCCCGTCCCGAACCTGGGGCTCCGCCCCGGACCCCGCTCCTCAAACGCCGGAGGGGCTGATTCAGCGGTCGTCGCGTCTGCGTGGCTCGTGTGCCCCCTGGCGGGCGTCGGGGTGCAGGTTCAGGTGGTCCTGGAGGGAGCCCTCCAGTTCTCGGCGGCGTTCCTGTTTGCGTTCCAGTTTTTCCCTGCGGCGCTCCTCGCGCAGGCGCTGCTTCTCCGCGCGGGGGAGTTTGCGGTCGACGCCCACGCCGCCCCAGAAGGCGAAGCCCGTGACGATCACGCGCGGGGCGCCCGGCTCGCCGGGGACGCCCTCCTCGCGGTGGTCGAAGCCGCCCATGACTCCGATGCCGCGCACGACGACCTCGACGCCGGGCGGGACGATGACCTCCACCCCGCCCATGATCGCGACCGCGTTGATGACGATCTCGCGGTCCGCGAAGTACGCCTCCCGAAGATCGATCTCCCCGCCGCCCCAGAAGGCGAAGCAGTTGAAGCGGCGCGGCGCCGTCCAGCGGCCCCTGCGCTGGAAGCCCGACATCACGGCCACGGCCCACGACGACGTGCCCGCGTCGTCGCCGCCGACGATCCGGTCCCCCCAAGTGCCGCTCCGCTCCGGCTGCTTGGTGAGGGACACGGCCGGGGCGGGCGTTCCCTGGTCCGGCAGGTCGCGGGTGATCGGCGTCAGGTCGCCGTACGTGCGCGCCTTGTACGTCGCGTCCAGCCGCTCCTCGAACTCCTCCATGTCGAGGCGGCCCTCCGCGAGGGCGTCCCGCAGGATCTCGGCGACCCGTTCACGGTCGGCGTCGGAGGCGCGGAGGTCCGGGGCGGCTGCGTCGTCGGTCATACCAGCAGCCTACGAGTTGTCTCCGCCACACGGCTACGAGAGGGCCCGTCCGGCCCGCTCCTCGTACATTCTGGCGATCACCGCCTCGATGTCCGGTTCCCGTACCGACAGGTCCACCAGCGGGTACCGCGCCGCGATCCGCGCCACCAGCTCGGCCGCCGACGCCGACGCCGGGAACGCCAGCCACTGCCGGGGCCCCTCCACCCGTACCACCCGCGCGGGCGGCGGCGCCTCGATCGGCGGAAGCTCCCGCTCCAGGTCCACCACCAGCGTCCGCTCGCTCTCCCCCGCCTCGTGCAGCCCGGTGAGCGGACCGTCGTACACCAACCGGCCGTGGTCGATGACCATCACCCGTGAGCACAACTGCTCGATGTCCTGGAGGTCGTGGGTGGTCAGCAGCACCGTCGTGGACCGTTCGGTGTTCAACTGCCGCAGGAAGTCCCGCACCTTGGTCTTGGAGACGACGTCCAGGCCGATCGTCGGCTCGTCGAGGTAGAGCACCTCCGGGTCGTGCAGCAGCGCCGCCGCGATGTCCCCGCGCATCCGCTGGCCGAGCGAGAGCTGACGCACCGGCACGTCCAACAGCTCGCCCAGGTCGAGGAGTTCGGTCAGCCGGTCGAGGTTCTCCCGGTACCGGGCGTCCGGGATGCGGTACATGCGGTGCATCAGCTTGTACGAGTCGATCAGCGGGAGGTCCCACCACAGCGTCGTACGCTGCCCGAACACCACCCCGATGCGGTGCGCCAGCCGCGTCCGCTCACGGGAGGGGTCGATCCCGGCGACCCGCAGCCGGCCGCCGCTCGGTGTGAGGATCCCCGTCAGCATCTTGATCGTCGTCGACTTCCCGGCGCCGTTGGGGCCGATGTAGCCGACCATCTCGCCCCGCGCCACCGTGAAGGAGATCGAGTCGACCGCCCGCACCTGATGCCGCTCCCGCTTCAGGAAGCCGGTCTTCTTGCGGACGTCGAAGACCTTCTCCACGCCGTCGAGTTCGATGAAAGCGTCATCCATCGTCTGCTAACTCCCCGTGCTCCGGTACGACCTGAGACCCGTCCGCCACGCCAGACCCGCCAGCGCGCAGCAGCCCACCGCCACCAGCGGCGACGCGAAGGCCGCCCAGCCGGGCAGACCGATGGGGTACGGACGGTCCAACACGTAGGCGGCCGGGACCCAGTTGACGAAGGCGAGCGGCAGCATGAACGTCACCCCGCGCACCAGGTCCTTCCCGAACACGCTCGGCGGATACTGCAGCAGCGTGGTCCCGCCGTACGTGAACGCGTTCTGCACCTCGGCGGCGTCCTGCGCGAAGATCTGGAACGCCGCGCCCGCCACGAACACCGCCGAGAAGATCGCCGCGCCGCTGACCACCATCACCGGCACCAGCAGCACCTTCACCGCACTCCAGTCGACGTCGACCGCGACCAGCGCCCAGCCCAGCACCACCGCGCCCTGCGTGATCCGGCCCAGCCGGCGCACCGCGAAACGGTCCGCGCCGACCTGCGCCAGCACCGGCACCGGACGCACCAGCAGGATGTCGAACGAGCCGTCCCGCATCCGCGCGCCCAGCACGTCCATCGAGCCGAGCAGCAGGTCGGCGATCCCGAACGACGTCACCGACAGCGCGTACAGCAGGGCGATCTCGGGCAGCGTCCAGCCGCCCAGCGAGTCGACCTGCGAGAACATCAGCAGGATCCCCACGAAGTCCAGGCCCGTCACCAGCAGGTTCCCGAACACCGTGAAGACGAAGGACGCGCGGTAGGTCATCCCGGACCGCACCCACATCCCGGCGATCAACCCGTAGGCCCGCAGCCCCTCCACGACCGCGCTCCGCTCACCCACCCTGCACCACCACCCGCCGCGTCGCCACCGACTGCAGCAGCCGCCCCGCCGCCAGCAGCGCCACCGCCCACGCCGCCTGGAACGCGAACGCCCCCAGCGGGTCCCGCTCCCCCATCAGCACATCCGCCGGAACCTGGATCTGCGCCGCCCACGGCAACACCTGTACGGCGTCACCGAGCCCGTCCGGGAAGGCGTTCAGCGGCAGCACCATGCCCGAGAAGAACACCCCCGTGATCATCAACACCTGGCTGACACCCGTACCGTCCATCAGCCAGAACACGCTCAGCGCCGCCAGATAGCGGATCGCGAAACTCACCACCGCCGCCAGCAGCAGCGTCACCGCGAAGGCCAGCCACGGCGTGATCTCCGTGGGCAGCGCCATCGTGAAGAAAAGCGAACCGAACACGAACGGCACCACGCCCCGTCCCAGCATCTGGAACGCCGCCCGGCCCACGTCACCCGCCAGCCACCACAGCTGCAGATCCACCGGCCGGTACAGGTCGACGGCGATCTCACCGGTACGGATGCGTTCCATCAGGTCCTTCTCGGCGCCCCCGCCCTGGATCGCCAGCGTCGCGTACAGACACTGCCCCAGCCACACGTACGTGACCGCCTGCGCCTGGTCGTACCCGCCGAGACCCGGCCGCTCCTCCCACAGCGCCAGATACGTGTAGACGAGGATCAGCCCGAACACCGTATTGGTGAACACCCCGGCCGCCGTCGCCGCCCGGTACGACGCGTACCGCCGGAAACCCCCCACCGCGACGGCCAGATACAACCGCGCCGAGCCCACGCCCCGCCCTCCTCCCGCATCCGGCACCGAAGCGCAGGAGCCTAGTGCGCCCGCCACATCCCCGGCCACGCATTTTCGTTGGGGCCATGTGTGTGACAAGCCGCGTACGCGCGCCACGCGCGGCGTCGGCGGAGACGCGCCGCCGGATGGGACAGTCTTGAATAAGAGGCACACACCACGGCGTAGTGGAACAAGCCAGGCGAAACAGGAGTCCGTGCACGACATGAGCGACGAGCCGCAGCCGCAGCCGCCCGGGAAGCAGTCCGGGGAGCAGTCCGGGAAGGGCTGGGCACCGAGGAAGTCCCAGGCGGCCGCCGCCACGAAGAGGCCCGAACGCACCGGATGGCGCCGGCTGCTCCCCACCTGGCGGATGGTCCTAGGCGGCTTCCTCATCGCCGCCGCGGTCGTCATCGGCGGCTTCTTCCTCGGCTACCACCTCGTACAGATCCCCGCCGCCAACGCCCTCGCCACCCAGCAGGCCAACGTCTACCTCTACGCCGACGGCTCCGTCATCGCCCGCGACGGCGACGTCAACCGGGAGAACGTCACCCTCTCCCAGATCTCCGAGGACGCCCGGCACGCCGTCCTCGCCGCCGAGGACCGCGACTTCTACACCGAGTCCGCCATCGACCCCCAGGCCATGGTCCGCGCCGCCTGGAACACCGCCACCGGCAAGGGCAGACAGTCCGGCTCCACCATCACCCAGCAGTACGTGAAGAACTACTACCTCCGCCAGGAACAGACCGTCACCCGCAAGGTGAAGGAGTTCTTCATCGCCATCAAACTCGACCGCGAACAGACCAAGGACCAGATCCTCGAGGGCTACCTCAACACCAGTTTCTTCGGCCGCGGCGCCTACGGCATCCAGTCCGCCGCCCACGCCTACTACGGCATCGACGCCTCCGAACTCGACGCCGCACGCGCCGCCTACCTCGCCGCCCTCGTCAACGCCCCCAGCCAGTACGACGTCATCACCCACCCCGAGAACCGCGACACCGTCGAGGACCGCTGGAACTACGTCCTCGACGGCATGGTCGACGAGGGCTGGCTCAGCGCCTCCGAACGCGCCGGCCTGAAGTTCCCCATGCCCCAGCGGACCACCGTCTCCACCAGCCTGTCCGGGCAGCGCGGCTACATCGTGAACATCGTCAAGAACCAGCTCGTCCAGAACGACATCGTCGACGAGGACACCCTCGACACCGGCGGCTACCGCATCACCACCACCCTGCACAAGGACAAGCAGGACGCCTTCGTCGACGCCGTCAACGACAAACTCATGGACCGGCTCGACAAGGAGAACCGCGAGGTCGACACCTACGTCCGCGCCGGCGGCGCCTCCATCGACGTGAAGACCGGCAAGGTCGTCGCCATGTACAACGGCATCGACTACGTCAAGCAGTACACCCCCAACGCCACCCGCCGGGACTTCCAGGTCGGCTCCAGCTTCAAACCGTTCGTGTTCACCGCCGCCGTCGAGAACGGCTCCCGCACCCGCGACGGCCGCCCCATCACCCCCAACACCATCTACGACGGCACCAGCGAACGCCCCGTCCAGGGCTGGCCCGGCGACCGCTACGCCCCCGAGAACGAGGACCACCGCGACTACGGCGACATCACCGTCCGCGAGGCCACCGACAAGTCCGTCAACGCCGTGTACGCGCAGATGGCCGTCGACGTCGGCCCCGACAAGGTCCGGCAGACCGCGATCGACCTCGGCCTGTCCGAGAACACCCCCAGCCTCTCCGACGCCGGGCCCTCCATCGCCCTCGGCGTCGCCACCGCCAGCGTCCTCGACATGGCCGAGGCGTACGCCACCCTCGCCAACCACGGCAAACACGGCGACTACACGATGATCGAGAAGGTCACCCAGAACGGGCAGGACGTCGACCTGCCCGACCGCCGCACCCGCCAGGCCGTCAGCCGCCAGGCCGCCGACACCACCACCTCCGTCCTGCGCGGCGTCGTCGAGAACGGCACCGCCACCGCCGCCCAGACCGCGGGCCGCCCCGCCGCCGGCAAGACCGGCACCGCCGAGGAGGACACCGCCGCCTGGTTCGCCGGCTACACCCCCGACCTCGCCACCGTCGTCGCCGTCATGGGCCAGGACCCCGTCACCGCCGGCCACAAATCCCTCTACGGCGCCATGGGCCTGCCCCGTGTCAACGGCGGCGGCGCCCCCGCCGAGATCTGGGGCCAGTACACCCGCGAAGCCCTCGAGGACGTACCGGTCACGGCCTTCAACCTCCGCCTCCAGCCCGGCGCCTGGAAGACCCAGCCGCCCCCCGGCGACTCCAGCACCGGACCGTCCTCCTCCGGCGACCCGGACGACGACGGCGGCAGCGGCAGCAGCAGCGAGGCACCGGGCGGGACGGAGACGGGAGACGAATCCACCGGCCAGGACGAGGCGGAACCGCCCCAGGGGCAGACCGAGGGCGGCACCACCGGCGGCGAGACGGAGGACGACAGCGGAACGACCACGGACGGCACCGGGGACGGCGACGCCAACGGGGACGACGGCCCCGGCCCGGGCGGCCTGACCGGCGCGCTCATCCAGAACAGCCGATGGGACTGACCGGCCGGCCCGCCGCTCAGTGCCCGGACGTCGCCTTCAGCCCCACCACGGCCACCAACAGCAGACAGATGAAGAAGATCCGCGCGGCCGTCACCGGCTCGCCCAGCACCAGCATGCCCAGCACCGCCGCCCCGGCCGCGCCGATCCCCACCCACACGCCGTACGCCGTACCGATCGGCAGCGTACGAGCGGCGTACGACAGCAGCAACATGCTCGTCACGATCCCGGCGCCGGTGAGCAGACTCGGAACCAGCCGGGTGAAACCGTCGGTGTACTTCATCCCCACCGACCAGCCGACCTCCAGCAGACCGGCGACGACAAGCAGAACCCAGGCCATGACAGGCACCTCCGGGACACGAACGGAAACGGGGGTGCGTCGTCTTTGCCTTCACCCCGGTACGGCGCGTCTCGTCGGGGCCCTCTCGGGTCCCTCCACCCTAGCCCGAAAACGGAAAAAGAGCTGGTGACAACGGTCACCAGCCCCTTCCCACCATCGATCTACAGGTACAGACCGGTCGAATCCTCGGAACCCTCGAAACGGTCCGCGGCCACGGCGTGCAGATCGCGCTCCCGCATCAGCACGTACGCCGTCCCCCGCACCTCGACCTCCGCCCGGTCCTCCGGGTCGTACAGCACCCGGTCGCCCGGCTCCACGGTCCGGACGTTCTGCCCCACCGCGACCACCTCGGCCCAGGCCAGCCGACGGCCCACGGCCGCCGTCGCGGGGATCAGGATGCCGCCCCCGGAACGCCGCTCGCCCTCGCTCGTGTCCTGCCGCACGAGTACGCGGTCGTGCAACATCCGGATGGGCAGCTTGTCGTCCTGGGAACCGTGCTCGTGTCTCTTGGCGCTCACGTCCTGAAACCTACCTGCAATCGCCGCTCGCACCGTCGGGCGGGGTACACGGTCAGCGCCTGCGCCGACGGGATCCGAACGCCATCAGCCCCACGACCCCCACCACCAGCACCGCCACCGGAACGACCCGCTCCAGCCGGGGCGAACCCTCCTCGTCCACGAACTGCGCCTTGACGTCACTCACCACGCCGTTGACCCGGACGTACGCCCGCCCCAGCGTGTGATCGACGTTCGAGACGACCCGGGCCCTGGCGTCCCCCACGATCGTCTTCGGGTGCACCCGCACACCGATCTCGTCCAGGGTCTCGGCCAGCACCGCGCGGCGGCGCCTGATGTCCGCCTCGATCTGCGCCGGGGTTCTGGTGTCCGCCGTGTCCGCCACCGTGCCGCCTCCGAAATCCACTGATACCCGTGTACCTGTGCCGGACAGTCTGTCAGCTCCACGCCGCCACGCACTGTCAGGACCCCCGGTTACCCTCGATCCCGGCACCCGATCCACGCAGCGCGTACGTACGAGGAGACCAGACCGATGAGCGAACGCCTCCAGCCCGGGGACGAGGCCCCCGCCTTCACCCTGCCCGACGCCGACGGCAACGAGGTGTCCCTGGCCGACCACAAGGGCCGCAAGGTCATCGTCTACTTCTACCCGGCGGCCCTCACCCCCGGCTGCACGAAGCAGGCCTGCGACTTCACGGACAACCTGGAGCTGCTGGCCGGCGCGGGCTACGACGTCATCGGCATCAGCCCCGACAAGCCGGAGAAGCTCGCCAAGTTCCGCGAGGCGGAGTCGCTGAAGGTCACCCTCCTCGCCGACCCGGAGAAGCAGGTCCTCGACGCGTACGGCGCCTTCGGCGAGAAGAAGAACTACGGCAGGACCTACATGGGCGTCATCCGCTCCACGATCGTCGTGGACGAGGAGGGCAAGGTCGAACACGCCCTCTACAACGTCCGGGCGACGGGCCACGTGGCCAAGATCATCAAGGATCTGGGCATCTGACCCCGCTGCCCGGCCGCTAGCATGGCCGGGCAGCATCAGGCGGCCGTGGTGGAATTGGCAGTCACGCTGGGTTTAGGTCCCAGTGGGGTAACTCCCGTGAGGGTTCGAGTCCCTCCGGCCGCACCAGTGTTCAGCCGAGCAGTTCCCGCACCACCGGAACCAGTGCCCGGAACGCCTTGCCGCGGTGGCTGATGGCGTTCTTCTCGGCCGCCGTCAGTTCCGCGCAGGTCCTCGTCTCGCCCTCCGGCTGGAGGATCGGGTCGTAGCCGAAGCCGTTCGTGCCTGCCGGGGTGTGGCGGAGGGTGCCCGTCAGGTGGCCCTCGACCACTCGCTCCGTGCCGTCGGGGAGTGCGAGGGCCGCCGCGCAGGCGAAGTGGGCGCCCCGGTGTTCGTCCGCGATGTCGCCCAACTGGGCCAGCAGCAGGTCCAGGTTGGCCTTGTCGTCGCCGTGGCGTCCCGCCCAGCGGGCGGAGAAGATGCCGGGGGCGCCGTTCAGGACGTCCACGCAGAGGCCGGAGTCGTCGGCCACCGCGGGGAGGCCGGTGGCCCGGGCCAGGGCGTGGGCCTTGAGCAGGGCGTTCTCGGCGAAGGTGACGCCGGTTTCCTTGACGTCGGGGATGTCGGGGTAGGCGTCGGCGCCGACGAGGTCGTGGGGCAGGCCCTCGTCGGCGAGGATCGCGCGCAGTTCGGTGATCTTCCCGGCGTTGCGGGTGGCGAGGATCAGGCGGGTCATGGGCCCAGTATCCCTGGGCCCATGCACGGGTTCTTACGGCGTGCAGACCTTGGTGAGTTCGCCGGCCGCGTCGGTGACCGGGCTGATGTCGGGGGTCTCGTCACCGTTCTCGATGGAGGTGCGGACGTTCTGCACGGCCTTCTCGAGGTCCTCGACGGCCTTGCCGACGTCGGCGTTGTCGGTCTTGTCGCCGATCTCGCCGAGGTTCTTGTCTATGGACTCGAGGGATTCCTCGAGCTGGGTGACGTCGTTGCCGGCGTTCTCGACGGCCTGCTGCATGTCGGTGACGCTGTCGGCGATGGCGTCGGCGGTCTGGACGCAGTCCAGTGCCTTGTCGACGGCGTCGCAGCCGGTGGTGAGTCCGGCGGTCAGCGCGACGGCCGCCAGGGTGGCGGCGACGGCTGCGGTGCGGCGTCGGCGGCTCGCGGCCATGGAACGGTCCCTCCCCTTGTCGGGCCGCCCGGCGGCCCTGGTCGTTGGCCGGGCGCCCGGGGTCGATCCGTGCGCCCGTACTCCTTCAGACGCGGCGGCGGCCGGCGCGGTTGCCCGCGTCGGCCGGCTGCCTTGGTGTGTCTTTTACCTTTCGAGGACGGTGTCGAGCGCGGCGCGCTGGGCGGCGGCGAGTTCGGTGCAGCCGGTGACGGCGAGGTCGAGGAGGGCGTTGAGTTCGTCGCGGGCGAAGGGCTCGGCCTCCGCGGTGCCCTGGACCTCGACGAAGCGGCCGTCGCCGGTGCAGACGACGTTCATGTCGGTGTCGGCCTTGACGTCTTCCTCGTAGCGGAGGTCGAGGAGGGGGACTCCGGCGACGATGCCGACGGACACGGCGCTGACGGTGCCGGTGAGGGGCTTGCGTCCGGCCTTGATGAGTTTCCTGCCCTGGGCCCAGGCGACGGCGTCGGCGAGGGCGACGTAGGAGCCGGTGATGGCGGCGGTGCGGGTGCCGCCGTCGGCCTGGAGGACGTCGCAGTCGAGGACGATGGTGTTCTCGCCGAGGGCCTTGTAGTCGATGACGGCGCGCAGGGAGCGGCCGATGAGGCGGCTGATCTCGTGGGTGCGGCCGCCGATGCGGCCGCGGACGGATTCGCGGTCGCCGCGGGTGTTGGTGGCGCGGGGCAGCATCGCGTATTCGGCGGTGACCCAGCCCTCGCCGCTGCCCTTGCGCCAGCGGGGGACGCCCTCGGTGACGGAGGCGGTGCAGAGGACCTTGGTGTCGCCGAAGGAGACGAGGACGGAGCCTTCGGCGTGCTTGCTCCAGCCGCGTTCGATGGTGACCGGGCGGAGTTGTTCGGGGGTGCGGCCGTCGATTCGAGACATGGCGCTGAGCCTAGCCGTACAAGGGAAGGGGCCCCTTCCGCAGGTGCGGTAGGGGCCCGAAGGTGTGGCCGCGGCTCACATCATGTCTTCGATCTCCGCCGCGATGGGGTCGGCGTCGGTGCCGATGACGACCTGGATGGCGCTGCCCATCTTGACGACGCCGTGGGCGCCGGCGGCCTTGAGGGCGGCTTCGTCGACCTTGGCGGGGTCCACGACCTCGGTGCGGAGGCGGGTGATGCAGCCTTCGACCTCTTCGATGTTGTCGATGCCGCCGAGCCCGGCAACGATCTTCTCAGCCTTGGTGGCCATGTTCGTTCTCCCTGATCCGAACCGCTTTGTCGCAGTAACCCACAGTTGGCCCATCTTTGCGAGCGGTCCTGTCGCGGGTGCCGAATGATGGCGTCACGACAGCGGAACCGTCCCTCCGACTGGTCTACACCACCGGGTGGACTGCCGCCAAACCCGCCGTCACCGCTTTCGTCGAGGGGGACCGGATGAGTGCCGAGAGTGCCGCCGGCGCCGGGAGTACGGTCTCTCCCGCGCGTGAACGCTGGAACCGTCTGTTCCAGGGCCTGCAGAAGATGGGGCGGAGTCTGCAGCTGCCGATCGCGGTGCTGCCGGCGGCGGGCATCCTGAACCGGCTGGGGCAGCCGGACGTGTTCGGGGACGAGGGTCTGGGCTGGACGAACGTCTCCAAGGTGATGGTGGGCGCGGGGGGCGCGCTGCTGGACGGTTCGCTGGGGTTGCCGCTGCTGTTCTGTGTGGGTGTGGCCATCGGGATGGCGAAGAAGGCGGACGGGTCGACGGCGCTGGCGGCGGTGGCGGGCTTCCTGGTCTACTTCAACGTGCTGCGGCAGTTCCCGGAGGACTGTCCGGAGGGGTCGGAGGCGGTGCCGCAGGTCGGGTGCCAGTTGACCGACGGGGCGAGGACGGTGACCGCGTTCACGTTCCAGAATCCGGGGGTCTTCGGCGGCATCGTCATGGGGCTGCTGGCGGCCTACTTCTGGCAGCGGTTCCACCGCACCAGGCTGGTGGACTGGCTGGGCTTCTTCAACGGCCGCCGGCTGGTGCCGATCATCATGGCGTTCGTGGCGATCCTGTTCGCGGCGCTGTGCCTGTGGATCTGGCCGCCGATCGGCGGCGCGCTGGAGAGCTTCAGCGACTGGCTCAGCGATCTGGGCGCGTGGGGCGCGGGCGTGTTCGGCATCGCCAACCGGGCGCTGCTGGTGATCGGGCTGCACCAGTTCCTGAACGTGCCGATGTGGTTCCAGTTCGGCAGTTACACCAAGCCGGACGGCACGGTGGTGCACGGCGACATCAACATGTTCCTGGCGGGCGACCCGACCGCGGGCCAGTTCACCACCGGTTTCTTCCCGATCATGATGTTCGCCCTGCCGGCCGCCGCGCTGGCGATCACGCACTGCGCGAAGCCGCACCGCCGCAAGGAGGTGGGCGGTCTGATGCTGTCGGTGGGGCTGACGTCGTTCGTGACCGGCATCACCGAGCCGCTGGAGTACTCCTTCCTCTTCATCGCGCCGGTGCTGTACGCGATCCACGCGGTGCTGACGGGTGTGTCGATGGCGGTGACGTGGGGGCTGGGGGTGAAGGACGGGTTCAGCTTCTCGGCCGGGCTCATCGACTACGTCATCAACTGGAACCTGGCGACCCGGCCGTGGGCGATCATTCCGATCGGGCTGTGCTTCGCGGCGGTGTACTACGTGATCTTCCGGTTCGCGATCACGAAGTTCGACCTGAAGACTCCGGGGCGGGAGCCGGAGGAGGAGGTGGAGGACGCCACCAAGGCGTGATTGCTTAGGCTGGAGGCGGCTGTTCGAGCCCTCGGACCTCGTGGTCCGGGGGCTCTTCGGCGTGCCTGGAGGCGGTTCCGCTTGCCGCTCCGGACGGGCACGGTGGGTAGCCCGGCGGTAGCAGGATTCGCGGGTTCCTTACGCGGCCTTCATCGTGCTACAACAGGTCTACACCACTGAGTGGTGTAGACCATCACCCGATGGAGGACTTATGAGCACCGCCACCGCAACGGCGGCCCCCGCAAAGAAGCGGGGATCAGGCCTGTTCCAGGGCTTGCAGAAGGTCGGACGCAGCCTTCAGCTCCCGATCGCCGTACTGCCGGCGGCCGGTCTCATGGTTCGGCTCGGACAGCCGGACGTCTTCGGGGCCGACGGCCTCGGCTGGGACAAGGTCGCCGCCGTCTTCGCGAACGCGGGCGGCGCCATCACCGGCAACCTGCCGATGCTCTTCTGCATCGGCGTCGCCATCGGCTTCGCCAAGAAGGCGGACGGTTCCACGGCGCTGGCCGCGCTCGTGGGCTTCCTGGTCTACAGCAAGGTCCTCGAGGCCTTCCCGGTCACCGAGGCCAAGATCCAGGACGGCGCGGACATAGCCGCGACCTACAACAACCCCGGTGTCCTCGGCGGCATCATCATGGGTCTGCTGTCGGCGGTCCTCTGGCAGCGGTACCACCGCAAGAAGCTGGTGGACTGGCTCGGCTTCTTCAACGGCCGCCGTCTCGTGCCGATCATCATGGCCTTCGTCGGCGTCTTCGTCGGCGTCTTCTTCGGCCTGGTCTGGGAGCCCATCGGTGAGGGCATCAGCTCCTTCGGCGAGTGGATGACCGGCCTGGGTGCGTTCGGTGCCGGCCTCTTCGGTGCCATCAACCGCGCGCTCATCCCGATCGGCATGCACCAGTTCGTGAACACCGTGGCGTGGTTCCAGCTCGGTGACTTCACCAACGCCGCCGGCGAGGTCGTCCACGGCGACTACGGCCGTTTCCTGGCCGGTGACCCGTCCGCCGGTATGTTCATGTCCGGCTTCTTCCCGATCATGATGTTCGGTCTGCCCGCCGCCGCGCTCGCCATAGCGCACACCGCTCGTCCCGAGCGCCGCAAGGCCGTGCTGGGCATGATGACGTCGCTGGCCCTCACCTCCTTCGTCACCGGTGTGACCGAGCCGATCGAGTTCTCGTTCATGTTCATCGCGCCGCTCCTGTACGTGATCCACGCGGTGCTCACCGCGGTGTCCCTCGCAGTGACGTGGGCTCTGGGCGTGCATGCGGGCTTCAACTTCTCCGCCGGTCTGATCGACTACGCGCTCTACTGGAAGCTGGACACCAAGCCATGGCTGATCATCCCGATCGGTCTGGTGTTCGCGGCGATCTACTACGTGCTCTTCCGCTTCGCCATCGTCAAGTTCAACCTTCCGACCCCGGGCCGTGAGCCCGAGGAGGAGCTCGAGGACGCCACGAAGGCGTGAGCCGTTCTCGTACGACATGACACCGGGGCCCCCGGAAGCCGTCACGGCTTCCGGGGGCCCCGGTCGTTGCGCGTCAGATCTCGTACGTCGCCCCGGGTGCCGCCAGCCCCACCGGGCCGTCGTACGCCTCGCGGGCGTCGGTGAGGTTGGCCTGCGGGTCGGTCCACGGGGGGATGTGGGTGAGGATCAGGCGGCGGGCGCCCGCGCGGGCCGCCGTCTCACCCGCCTCGCGGCCGTTGAGGTGCAGGTCGGGGATGTTCTCCTTGCCGTGCGTGAAGGCGGCCTCGCACAGGAAGAGGTCGGCGTCGCGGGCGAGGTCGTCGAGCGCGGGGCTGACGCCCGTGTCGCCGGAGTACGTCAGTGTCCTGCCGCCGTGCTCGATGCGGATGCCGTACGCCTCGACCGGGTGCGCGACGCGCTCGGTGTGGACGAGGAACGGGCCGATCTCGAAGGTGGACGGCTTGACCGTGTGGAAGTCGAAGACCTCGCTCATGGAGGAGGCCGAGGGGGTGTCGGCGTAGGCGGTGGTGAGCCGGTGCTCGGTGCCCTCGGGGCCGTAGACCGGCAGGGGGGCGCAGCGGCCGCCGTCGTGCCGGTAGTAGCGCGCCACGAAGTAGGCGCACATGTCGATGCAGTGGTCGGCGTGCAGGTGGCTGAGGAAGATCGCGTCGAGGTCGTAGAGACCGCAGTGGCGCTGCAGCTCGCCCAGGGCGCCGTTGCCCATGTCGAGGAGCAGCCGGAAGCCGTCGGCCTCGACGAGGTAGCTCGAGCAGGCCGATTCCGCGGACGGGAACGACCCCGAGCAGCCGACGACGGTGAGCTTCATGAAGCAGAAACCTCCGCTGGCGGGTGTGGAGAGACGGGGGTCGTGCGGTTTGTCGAGCGTAAGGCGCAAAACCTGTGGTCGCTCCTCCGCCAGGGGCCGTTGTGGGCGAACTCACCTGTGCTGTCACCGGTTCGGCTGGATGCGGCGCACGGCGGGGTGGGAGGGGCGCGGGACGGGGACTCGCGCCGGTACGGTCGGGGCATGCACACGGCCTGGTGGCTCGCGCTCGCCGCGGTGGTACTGCTCGCGCTCGTCTCCGCGCTCGTCGACGGGTGGGGTCGGGGGCACCGGCCACGGAGACGGCGGGGGTCCGGGTGGGAGTCCGGGCGGGGCGGTGGTCGGGGTGACTCCGAGAACACGTGAAGGGCCGGAGACGATGCTGCTCTCCGGCCCCCTGTCACACGTGTGGTGTCACGCCCAGAGCTGGCCCTGGAGGGTGTCGATGGCCTCTTCGGTCGTCGTGGCGGTGTAGACGCCGGTCGACAGGTACTTCCAGCCGCCGTCGGCGACGACGAAGACGACGTCGGCGCTCTCGCCGGCCTTGAGCGCCTTGTTCGCGACGCCGATCGCCGCGTGCAGGGCGGCGCCGGTGGAGACGCCGGCGAAGATGCCCTCCTGCTGGAGGAGTTCGCGGGTGCGGGTGACGGCGTCGGCGGAGCCGACGGAGAAGCGGGTGGTCAGCACGGAGGCGTCGTACAGCTCGGGGACGAAGCCCTCGTCGAGGTTGCGCAGGCCGTAGACGAGGTCGTCGTAGCGCGGTTCGGCGGCGACGATCCTGACGTCGGGCTTGTGCTCGCGCAGGTAGCGGCCGACGCCCATGAGGGTGCCGGTGGTGCCGAGGCCGGCCACGAAGTGGGTGACGGAGGGCAGGTCGGCGAGGATCTCGGGGCCGGTGGTCGCGTAGTGGGCGCCGGCGTTGTCCGGGTTGCCGTACTGGTAGAGCATCACCCAGTCGGGGTGTTCGGCGGAGAGTTCCTTGGCGACGCGCACGGCGGTGTTGGAGCCGCCGGCGGCCGGGGAGGAGATGATCTCCGCGCCCCACATGCCGAGCAGGTCACGGCGTTCCTGCGAGGTGTTCTCGGGCATCACGCAGACCATGCGGTAGCCCTTGAGCTTGGCGGCCATGGCCAGCGAGATGCCGGTGTTGCCGCTGGTCGGCTCGAGGATGGTGCAGCCGGGGGTGAGGCGGCCGTCCTTCTCCGCCTGCTCGATCATGAACAGGGCGGGGCGGTCCTTCACCGAGCCGGTGGGGTTGCGGTCCTCCAGCTTCGCCCAGATCCGGACGTCGGCGGACGGCGAGAGCCGCGGCAGGCGCACCAGGGGGGTGTTGCCCACCGCGGCCAGCGGGGAGTCGTAACGCATCGCCGATCAGGCCATACCGCCGGCCACGGCCGGCAGGATCGTGACGTTGTCGCCGTCGGACAGCTTGGTGTTGATGCCGTCCAGGAAGCGGACGTCCTCGTCGTTGAGGTAGACGTTGACGAAGCGGCGGAGCTGCTCACCGTCCACGATGCGGGCGTGGATGCCGGTGTGCCGGGTCTCGAGGTCGGTGAAGAGCTCGGCGAGGGTGTCCCCGGTGCCCTCCACCGCCTTCTGACCGTCGGTGTACTGGCGGAGGATGGTGGGGATGCGGACCTCGATGGCCATGGCTGAGGGCTCCTGTCGGAAGTGTCTGTCGTGGGTTCGTAAGGGCGCGCGGGGGCGCGCGGCAGTTCGCCGCGGCTCACGGCCCACGGCGGCAGCGGAAGATCAACAGATGGCGCTGTTCAGCCTGCACAGGTCGACGTGCAGCCGCGCCACGAGCAGGGCGCCCGGCGCTTTTTCGCTCACGTCTGGAAGAACCATGGGGTCATCGTATCGATTCCCGGACCGGCCTCCAGAGTGTGATCTCACGCTTCGGACACCTTTCTTCCGGTATACGAGATCGGGGCCGTGTTCGCCGGTTCGGCGGGCCCGGTTCAG
Source organism: Streptomyces sp. CB02400 (assembly GCF_001905725.1). GTDB lineage: Bacteria > Actinomycetota > Actinomycetes > Streptomycetales > Streptomycetaceae > Streptomyces > Streptomyces atrovirens. The sequence goes on along the minus strand of NZ_LIWB01000002.1, from coordinate 130,782 downwards.
TAGGCCTCCACGACCTTGACCTCCTCCTCCGTGACCTCACCTTCCAGAATGCGGAAGGAGCGGAACTGGAACTCGCCGGCGCCGTCGGCGTCGGCGGTGGAGACCAGGACGTAGTGGGCGCCGGGCTCGTTGGCGTAGGAGATGTCCGTGCGGGAGGGGTAGGCCTCGGTCGCGGTGTGGGAGTGGTAGATGACCACCGGCTCCTCGTCGTTGTCGTCCATCTCGCGGTACAGCTTCAGCAGGTCCTGGGAGTCGAACTCGTAGAAGGTGGGCGAGCGGGCCGCGTTCAGCATGGGGATGAAGCGCTCGGGGCGGCCGGCGCCCACCGGGCCCGCCACCACGCCGCACGCCTCGTCGGGGTGGTCCGCACGGGCGTGGGCGACGATCTGGTCGTACAGGGCCTGGGTGATGGTCAGCATGGGGCTCAGGATAAGCAGACGGGCCGTTCCGTACCGAGGGGTGGTACGGAACGGCCCGCATGCCGGACGCCTTGAGCGGGTGGCCGCAGGGGGTGCCACGAGCACTTCCTGCGGCCGGCGTCCCGGTGGGGACGGACAGAGGTCCTGTCCGGGAGTCAGGGCGACTTGGTCGCCGGGGAGTCGGCCGTCTCGGACGGGATGTCCACCGCTTCGCCGCCGTTGCGGCGGCGGACGAACTCCAGGAAGGAGTTGAGCTCGCGCTTGACCACGGGGGCCAGCAGGTAGAGGCCGATGATGTTGAACACGGAGAGCAGGAAGAGCGCCGAGTCCGCGAGGCTGATCAGCGAGTCGAGGGAGAGCAGGGAGCCCGCGACCACGAACACGCTCCAGGTCACCTTGAACGTCATCTCGCTGGCCTTGCTCCGGCCGAAGAGGTACGTCCAGGACTTGAGGCCGTAGTAGCCCCAGGTCAGGATCGTGGAGAAGGCGAAGAGCAGCACCGCGACGGTCAGCAGGTGCGGGAACCAGGGCAGGACGGTCTCGAAGGCGTCGGAGGTGATGGTGACGCCGCCGATGCTCTCGCCCTGGCGGGCCTCGTCCCAGCTGGCGGGGGCCGCGATGACGATGGTCAGCGCGGTCATGGTGCAGACGATGACGGTGTCGATGAACGGCTCGAGCAGGGCGACCAGGCCCTCGCTGGCGGGGTGCTTGGTCTTGACCGCGGAGTGGGCGATGGGCGCGGAGCCGATACCGGCCTCGTTGGAGAAGGCGGCGCGCTGGAAGCCGACGATCAGGGCGCCGATGACGCCGCCCGCGACGCCGTCCGCCTCGAAGGCGCCCTGGAAGATGCTGCCGATCGCGTCGGGCACGGCGGTGATGTTCGTCAGGATGACGATCAGACAGGCCACGACGTACATGATCGCCATGGCGGGGACCAGCCGGCTGGTGACGGAGGCGATGGAGCGGATGCCGCCGAGCAGCACGAGGCCGACCAGGGCGGCCACCACGAGACCGAACAGCACGGCGCCCGCGGAGGAGGCCATGAAGCCGTCCTCGCCGCCGAAGGTGGAGGAGATCTGCGCGTAGCTCTGGTTGGTCTGGAACAGGTTGCCGCCGAACAGACCGAAGAAGAGGATCATGGCGGACGCCAGGACGGCGAGCACCTTGCCGAGCTTGGCGCCACCGCGGCCGAAGCGTTCGGCGAGGCCCTTGGGCAGGTAGTGCATGGGGCCGCCGGAGACGGTGCCGTCGGCGTGCTCCTCGCGGTACTTCACACCGAGGGTGACCTCGACGAACTTGGTGGCCATGCCGAGCAGGCCGCAGAGGATCATCCAGAAGGTGGCGCCGGGACCGCCGATGGAGACGGCGACGGCCACACCGGCGATGTTGCCGAGGCCGACGGTGCCGGAGACGGCGGCGGTCAGGGCCTGGAAGTGGTTGACCTCGCCGGGTGCGTCCTTCTCGTCGTACTTGCCCCGTACGACGTCGAGGGCGAGTTTGATCTTGCGTGCCTGGATCAGGCCGAACCAGCCGGTGAAGACCAGACCTGCGATCACGAGCCAGGCGACGATGAGCGGGAGGTCGGTGCCTCCGAGCGGGACCGTGTAGAAGACGATGTCGCCGACTGTGGTCGCGACAGGGTCGAAGAAATCACTGACGGCGTCGTCAATGGTCGTGGTGATGGAGTCGAGTGACATCGAACTTCCTCGGTGGCGCGGGGACGTGCTGGCGTGCGCAGCGGAGCGGGTGTCGATGTGGGCGGGGCCCACGTCCCGTTCGGCGACGGCGTTGGGACGGCGGCCGTGGACCGGGCCGTCGTCCTCTTGTCGTGCTGGTCGTACACACCGGCGGTGACCGGCTTTCCCGATCACGGCGAGGGGTGGGCCGCAAGCGAGTTGCCGATTCTTACCACGCCGTTCACCTGACATCGAGTGATGCAGACCACAAGAAACCACCCCTACGGGGCAAACACGCAGGGGCGGTGACGGGATCGTTATCCGGACTTGAGGTTTCTCTGAGCGAACGGATCGAGGGATCTTTCCGGACAGACCCTGATCAATTCACGGCATCAGCGTCGAGACGAGGGTCTCCTGGAGTCCGCCGAGCCACAGGTACGCCATCACCATCGGCTTGCGCGGGTCCTCGTCGGGGAGGCGGAAGAGGAGGTCGCTGTCGTCCTCGTCGCTGATCTCCAGGCGGGAGCCGATCGCGAGGCGCAGGTCGTTGAGGGCGCCGAGCCACTGGCGGGACGCGTCCGGCGACAGCTCCAGCACCGCGCCGCCCTCGCCGGCCGGGGTGAGCGCGTCCAGGGAGCGGATCACCGCGAGGGCGTTGTCGCGCTTGCCGGCCCGCAGGTCGTTCTCGGTGTAGCGGCGGAACTCCGCGGAGTGGGCCCGCTGCTCCTCGGCCTCCTTGGCGCCCGGGGTGCCCTCGGGGTCGCCGTAGGCGTCCGGGAAGAGGCGGCGCAGCACCGGGTCGGAGGGAGGTTCGCTCGGGCCCTCGCTGAAGAGTTCGGCGAGCGGGTCGGCGGAGGCGTCCTCGGACGGGCCGGGGCCGATGAGCTCCATGAGCTGCACGGCCAGGGACCGGATGATGGAGATCTCGACGTCGTCGAGGGCGACGGCCGCGCCGCCGCCGGGGAGCGGTTCGAAGGTTCCTGGCATGGCGGCGATTCGCTGCTTCCGGTCCTGCGGGCGGGGGCGGGTCATGTCCGGTTCGGTCATGTCCGGATCGGTCACTTGCGGTCGTGCTGGAGGGTGGCCCACAGGCCGTAGCCGTGCATGGCCTGGACGTCGCGCTCCATCTCCTCACGGGTACCGCTGGAGACGACCGCCCGGCCCTTGTGGTGGACGTCGAGCATGAGCTTGGTGGCCTTGTCCTTGCTGTAGCCGAAGTACGACTGGAAGACGTACGTCACGTAGCTCATGAGGTTGACCGGGTCGTTGTGGACGATGGTGACCCACGGGACGTCGGGCTCGGGTACGGCGAAGGCCTCCTCCGCCGATTCGGTGCGTTCGATCTCCAGGGGTGCGGGTGACGTCACACAGCCCATGCTGCCACCGCAGGGGGGTGGTCGCACAAACCGGCCCGCTGTTCCGGTGCGCGGATCGGTGCGCGGACTGAAATCGTCAAACTGACGAAATGGGGGTAGCATCCCTGCCATGAACACAGCGGACCTTGGGCTGCCGGTGGATGTTCCGTCGACCGCGCTCTTCACTGACCAGTACGAGCTGACGATGCTGCGGGCCGCGCTGAAGGGCGGCACGGCCGGGCGGCGCAGCGTGTTCGAGGTCTTCACCCGGCGGCTGCCGGACGGCCGCCGCTACGGCGTGGTGGCCGGCACCGGGCGGGTGCTGGACGCGGTGGAGAACTTCCGCTTCGACCCGGGCGTCCTGCGGTTCCTGCGTGAGAAGGACATCGTCGACGAGGAGACCCTGGACTGGCTGTCCGGCTACCGCTTCTCCGGTGACATCTGGGGCTACCCCGAGGGCGAGGTGTACTTCCCGGGCTCGCCGGTCATGCGGGTCGAGGGCAGCTTCGCGGAGTGCGTGCTCCTGGAGACGGTGATCCTGTCGATCCTCAACCACGACTCGGCGATCGCCGCCGCGGCCTCCCGGATGTCGTCCGCCGCCGGGAACCGGCCGCTGATCGAGATGGGCGCCCGGCGCACCCACGAGCTGGCCGCGGTGGCCGCCTCCCGGGCCGCCTACGTCGGCGGCTTCGCCTCCACCTCCGACCTCGCGGCCGGCTTCCGCTACAACATCCCCACCGTGGGCACCTCCGCGCACGCCTTCACCCTGCTCCACGACAGCGAGCGGGACGCCTTCCGGGCCCAGGTGGACTCCCTCGGCGGCGGTACGACGCTGCTGGTGGACACCTATGACGTGGCCGAGGCGGTCCGTACGGCCGTGGAGATCGCCGGCCCGGAGCTGGGCGCCGTACGGATCGACTCCGGGGACCTGCTGCTGGTGGCGCACCGGGTGCGGCAGCAGCTGGACGAGCTGGGCGCCACCGGTACGAAGATCATCGTGACCTCGGACCTGGACGAGTACGCCATCGCCTCGCTGGCGGCGGCGCCCGTGGACGCGTACGGGGTGGGGACCCAGCTCGTGACCGGCTCGGGACACCCGACGGCCTCCATGGTGTACAAGCTGGTCGCCCGCGCGGAGTCCGCCGACCCGAAGGCGCCGCTGGTGCCGGTGGCGAAGAAGTCCAGCGGCGGGAAGACCTCCGTCGGCGGCCGCAAGTGGGCCGCGCGGCGGCTGGACGAGTACGGCGTCGCCGAGGCCGAGGTGGTCGGCACCGGCCCGGTGCCCGACGAGCTGGCCGGGCGGCAGCTCCTGGTGCCGCTGGTCGAGGGCGGCGAGGTGATCGCCCGTGAGCCGCTGGACGTGGTCCGCGACCGGCACGCGGCGGCCCGCGCGGGCCTGCCGCTGTCCGCGACCCAGCTCTCCCGAGGGGAACCCGTCCTTCCGACGGAGTACGCACACGGGCTGTCGGGTAGTTGAAAGCGTGCCCCCTTTGCGCGGGGCGGGGCTCCCGTCGCGCGGGCTGGGGCTTCCGCCCGCCCTGCCGTGCCCCTGTCCGCGCCGTCCTCAATTCAATAGGCTCGGAGGTTCACCCGGCCGGGCCCGCCCCCACCCGACCCCACCCGATCCCACAGTCGAAGGACACCGACCATGCGCCGCGCACTGATCGTCGTTGACGTGCAGAACGACTTCTGCGAGGGGGGCAGCCTCGCCGTGGCCGGCGGGGCGGATGTGGCCGCCGCCATCACCGAGCTGATCGGGCAGGCCGCCTCGGCCGGCGGCTACCAGCACGTGGTGGCCACTCGCGATCACCACATCGCGCCCGGCGGGCACTTCGCCGACAACCCCGACTTCGTACGGTCCTGGCCCGCGCACTGTGTCGCCGGGACGGAGGGGGTCGGGTTCCATCCGAACTTCGCCCCTGCGGTGACTTCGGGGGCGATCGACGCCGTGTTCGACAAGGGGGCGTACTCGGCCGCTTACAGCGGGTTCGAGGGGGCTGACGAGAACGGGGCGTCGTTGGCGGAGTGGTTGCGGGAGCGGGGGGTCGACGAGGTGGATGTGGTGGGGATCGCCACGGATCACTGTGTGCGGGCGACTGCGCTGGACGCCGCGCGGGAGGGTTTCCGCACCCAGGTGCTGCTCGACCTCACGGCCGGGGTGGCGTCGGAGAGCACTGAGCGTGCGCTGGAGGAGCTGCGCTCGGCGGGGGTGGAGTTGTCGGGGAAGCCTGTCGTGCAGTGAGGTCTGTGGGAGTGGGCCGGAGGGTGTCGCGCAGCCCGGCGTTCGCGGGGTGCCGCCGCGCCCACCCGTGCCGCCCCAGCGGCACGATTGCCCGCGGTTGGGCGGCGGAGGTGCCCGCAGTCACGCGGCGGAGGCGCCCGCGGCTACGCGGGGGTCGCCGGGCGTCTGAGCAGGGCTCTTATGGGGTGCCAGAGTTCCACCGTCAGGGCGGCGGTGTCGGGGGTCGTGCGCCATATGAGGCCGTCGGGGTGGTGGAGGACCGCGGTGATCTCGTCGGGGGTGGGCGGGGCGGCGTTGCCTCGTAGGTAGATGGAGCGCAGGCCCAGGTTGCGGAGCCTGGTCAGGGCTCGGGCGCGGTTCTGGGCGTGGACGAGGACGCGGACCCCGGCGGGTGCGTCGGCGGCGGGGCTGGGCAGGTTCAGTGCCACCACCACCGTGCCGTTCGGCAGCTTGCAGAAACCTCCTGCGGCCATGCGGTCATACCCCCGTGTCCACTGGTGTCAATAAGAGAGCCACAGGAGGCACCTAAACACGGATCGGCGGTGACCCGCCAGGGGGTCACCGCCGATCATGCTCTGACCTGCGAAGATGCTATTTACCTACCGGCAGGGCCGACCTCGAGCTCGATCGTCGAGCCGTTCCTGGCCTCCTTGAGGATCTTGATCTTCGTGTTGGTGTCAGTGACCTTGACACCGCCGCCCGGGTTCTCCGGGTCGTAGTAGGTGTTCGTGCGGTCGTTGAAGACCGACACGCCCTTCGACGAGGGGATCCACTTCGCCACGTCCGCCTTGTGCAGCGTCATGCCCTGGGTGCGGAACTTGCTGAACGTCGCGTCGTAGGTCTGGATGCGGTTGCGCATCAGCGTGCCGTCGGACCACTTCAGCGCGGTCGGGTGCGAGTCGATCGGGAGGACCAGACCGGTGCCCGGGTGCTGGCTGGTGTTGTTGTCCGCCTGGGAGGTGTCCCACTTCCAGATCAGCAGGCCGTTCTGGTACGCGTAGTGCTCGACCCAGTCCGGGCGGGACGTGAAGCCGAAGTTGTACGGGCCGACCTCGAGGGTCTTGTCGTACGACACGTACTGGCGGTTCTCGGCGATGTAGTACTGCGCGTAGTCCTTGGTGAAGGACGCGCCCTGGCGGGTGAAGCCGTTCGCCGTCCAGGCGGCGTCCGCGCTCTCGGCGTTGTCGGAGAAGACCGGCGTGCCGTCCGCCGTCACCGTGATCTGGTCGGCCGTGAAGCCCTTGAGGGCCACGCCGCCGTCGGACTGGTAGCGGAAGCGCAGGTCGACCTTCTGGCCGGCGTAGGCGTCGAGGGAGTACGCGAACTTCTTGTAGCCGTCGAGCGCGCCGTGCAGGGCCGGCTTGTCGCTGCCGTCGCGCGGGATCGGCTGACCGTCGACCGTGCCGTCGACGGCGGTCCAGTTCTCGCCGCCGTCGGTGGACACCTCGGTGTAGAGGTAGTCGTAGTTGGCCTCGATCTCGTACCAGCCGTCGAAGGTGAGCTCGGCGGAGGACTTGCCGGTCAGGTCGACCGAACGCGTCAGCGTGTTCTTGAGGTTGTCACCGCTGCCGCTCCACCACTGGGTCCGGCCCTCGGCCGGCTCGATGATCTCGGTGGTCACGGCCTTCTTCGGCAGCGTGACGACCAGCGCCTGCTTGTGCTTGGTGTTGTACTCGGCGACGCCCAGCTTGTGCCAGGAGTTGACGCCCGCCTTGGCGGTGTCGTAGTTCAGCCAGCCGAGCTGGAGCTTGTCCCAGGCGGTCATGTCGCCGGGCAGGTTGCCGATCTCCTTCTTCCCGGTGCCGAGCCAGGAACCGGAGGACATCAGCGTCCAGAAGCCGGTGGAGTTCTCGCCGCCGGCGGTGTCGTAGAGGTCCGGCAGACCGAGGTCGTGGCCGTACTCGTGGGCGAAGACGCCGAGTCCGCCGTTCTCCGGCTGGACGGTGTAGTCGCCGACCCAGATGCCGGTGGAGCCGATCTGCGCGCCGCCGAGCCGGTTCTGCTCGGGGCCGGTGGCGCCGGCGTCGGTGCCGAAGGCGTACCAGCGGTGGGCCCAGATCGCGTCGGTGCCCTGGGCGCCGCCGCCCGCGGACTCGTCCTCGCCGGCGTGCACGATCTGGAAGTGGTCGATGTAGCCGTCGGGCTCGTTGAAGTCGCCGTCGCCGTCGAAGTCGTAGCGGTCCCACTCGTCGAAGCGGGTGACGTCCGCCTTGATCTGGGCGTCGGTGCGGCCGGCCGCCTTCTGCTGGGCGACCCAGGCGTTCAGGCCGTCGCTGACGACGTTCCACACGCTCGGGCAGTTGGTGTCGCCGCAGGCGTTGTTGCCGTAACGGGCCTCGTTGTACGGGACCTTGACCCAGTCGGAGACCTCGCCCTCGACCGAGTAACGGCCGGAGGACTGCTTCTCGTAGTAGGTCTTGACCGAGTCGACGCCCTTGCCGGACCCGAAGTACAGGTCCTCGAAGTGCTGCTGGTCGTAGTCCTCCTGCCAGGCCGTGGAGTTGTCCACCTTGCGGTCCGGCTTGGCTATCTGGTTGTGCAGCGGGCCGGCGTCGCCGCCGTAGCGGCTGTCGACCTGGTCGCCGAACTCGACCAGGATCGTGAAGATCTTGTCGGTCTTCTCGCGGCCGAGCTCTACGTACTTGCTGTCGCCCTTCTTGCTCTTGAGCTGGACGACCTTCGAACCGTCACGGTTCTTGACCGAGGCCTTACCGGATATGACCTGGTTGAGCGCCTCTTCCCGCTGGGCCTCCTGCGTCTTGGAGAGCGGCCCCTCGAGGTCGTGCTCGACGTGGTTGTGCTCCGCCGGGTCGTGCCGGTCCACGGCGCTGGGACGATCGGCCTTGTCAGCCGAGTCGGCCTGGGCCACGGTGAACGCAGAGCAGGTGGCGGTGACCGCCGCGAGGGCCACGCCCGTCGCGGCCGCTCTGAACGTCCAGGGTCTACTGATCACTTGAGATCCCCTCCCGCGTGCGTACGCGCGGCCGAAGGAGGTTCCGTCTGTGGAAGGTCCCGCGCGCACGTGATCAACGCGTGTAGTCAAGTGACGACATTTGACTAGAGGTTCGCCAGAAAAAACAGACCTTGACTTGAACAGTTCAAGTGCACTATGCGGAGCCGTGGTTCGCTTTCCGGACACACCGCCGCGAACCCGAGCGGGCGCGCACAACCGTCCACTTGATGGACGCCATGAATCCGTGCGCCCCCTGTGCACCGGCCCTGTCGGTCAGGTCACGCTTACTGTCCGTTCCCCTCGGGCACGCTCGCGGTTAGAGTCGTTTGGCGAAACCGCCCTGAACCGGTGGAAAGCCAGGCGGACAGCCCCCGACTCCCGAGGACACGATGGCCATGCCCCGTCCGACTGTCGCTCAGCTCGTTTACGGTTCGTGCACCGTGATCTTCTCGACGCTCGCCATGCTGCTGTTGTCCGGAGCGAGTTCGGGCGTGGGCGTCGCGATCGTCGCCGTCTCGGCGCTCGCCCTCGGACTGCTGGTGGCCATGACGGTCCCGCTCCCCGGGCCCCGGCGGCCCGTCGCGGTGGTACGGCCCGCCGTGGCGGACCGGCCCGTGACCCCGGAGCCGGGCCGGCCCGTCCAGCCGGTCCAGCCGGTACGGGCCACCGTCGCCCCTCCGGCCCGCGAGCCGGTGCGGGAGCGCGCGGTGTCCTGACCCTCATCCGGTGCTGACCACCACGGTCTTGGCCGCCTTGTCGTGCAGGCCCTGTTTGTAGGGCCGGTCGAAGAAGCTCCAGCCGCCCGCGATCACGGTCCACACGCAGGCGCAGCAGAACGCGAACGGCAGCCACAGCACGAGGGCGCGGATCAGCGCGGTCTGCACGGAGGGGTTGGAGCCGTCGGCGAGGTCGGCCACCCGCATGCGCAGCCATCTCTTGCCCAGGGTCTGGCCGTTGCGGACGGTCATGAAGGTGTCGTAGGCGATGTAGAGGGCCGCGGCGATGAGGGACTGCGCGAAGGAGTTGCCGACGTTGATCTCGTCGCCGTCGACGTCGTACTCGCTGACCCCGAACGGCCAGGTGAGCAGCCAGACGACGATGCCGACGAGGATCATGTCGATGATGCGGGCGAGCGTGCGCCTGCCGCTGTCGGCGAGCGGGGGCATGCCGGCGAGGGGGTCGGGGGGACCGGGGGTTCCGCCGTAAGGCCCGCCACCGCCACCGCCGTAGGGGTCACCACCGCCGTAGGGCCCGCCGCCCCCGGTCGGCGGTGGTGGGCCGCCGGGGGTGTCGTACGGGGAGCCCGGTCCCGGGGTGTCGGGGCCGCCCGGCGGGGGGTGCTTCTTGAACGGGTCGTCGTCCGGCGGCTGTCGGCCGGAGCCGGGGGGCGGTTCGGTGGTCATGCCCCCGAGTCGACCGTGAACCCTCCGGCCCCGCATCCGGCGAGCGGCCGTCCGGAGTAGCGGCGGTGACGGCAGCAGCGGCGGTACGGGTGACGCGGGTTCAGTCGGCGGCGACGAACGTGTGCGCGGCCTTGTCGTGCCAGCACTGGCGCCAGGGCTTGTCGAACAGGCACCACAGGACGCCGACGATCCCGACGACGAGCAGTCCGGGCACGCTGTAGACGATCCAGCGGCGCAGGGCCGCGCCGAAGGACGGCGCCTCGTGCCCCTCGATGTCCCGCACCTCGATGCCCAGCAGCCTCTTGCCCAGCGTGCGGCCCCACTTGACGGTCGGCAGCACCTCCAGGAGGAGACCGGCGAGGAGGAGGACGGCGATGACGATGCCGAGGTGGACGGAGGTGGTGCCGTCGAGCAGCCAGACGGTGACGGTCTCGCCGGACAGCTTGGCCGCCTCGATCTTCGCGTCGATGTGGTCCATGGCCTGGATGCCGAGCGGCACGGCGGCCACGGCGGTGACGGCGCCGAGGACGACGGTGTCCAGCAGCCGGGCGGCCAGCCGCCTGCCGAGCGCGGCGGGGCGGGCCGCGGCCTGGCGCCGGGCGGCGGCCTGGAACACGTCCTCGACGGGCGGCTTCCAGGGCGCGACGGGCGGCTCCTCGCCGCCGGCCAGCCGGTGCACCTGCTGCGCCCAGGAGGACTGGCCTCCGCCGGCACCGCTCGTCAGGGGTGCGCTCGCGGCCTGTGGGGACACGGCCTGTGGGGACACGGCCTGCGGGGACGCTGTCCGTGAAGGCGCTGCCTGCGGAGGTACGGCCGGGGCGGTGGTCTGCTGGGGTCCGGACGGCGCCGTGGCGGCGGCGGCCCGTGCGGCTGCCGCCTTCCCGGCCCCGAACCCGGGCCGCCCGGAGGCGGCGGAGCCCGTCTGCGGCTCCGTGGGGCCCTGTCCCGTACGCGGGGTGACGGCGCGGAAGGTCATCGTGCCCTCGTCCGCGCGTCCTCCGCCGGAGGACCCGGCCCCCTGCCGCGGCTTCGGCTTCGACGCCGACGCCGGTCTGCGGAACACGAAGGTGTTGCCCGAATCGGCCGCGGCCTGCTCGTCCGGGGTGTCCGCGCCCGCGGGCCCGGCCTCCGGCGCGGAGGGCGCGGAAGGCGCGGAGGCCGCGGAAGGCGGGGCCGCGTGCGGCACCCTCGGGTCGGCGCCCCAGGACACCTTGCGGTCCTGGTCGCCGCCGAAGCCGGTCTGGTGGGAGCGGTCGGCGCCCCACGCCGAGGCGGGCTCGGGCCGGCTGCCGTGCTGGGACTCGGCCGGGGACGGTTCCTCGACGGGGTCCTCGTCGAAGAAGTGCGGACCGGTCTCCTCGACGGAGGGCCGCGCCGGGCCCGCGCCGGGCGGCGGTGCCGGCGACTCGCCGTCCTTGGGCGCCGGACGGCTCGTACCCGGTACCCAGGAGGCACCGTTCCAGTACCGGACATATCCAGGAATGGAGGGGTCCGGGTAATACCCTTCGCGGGGCCTGTCGTCGCCGGGGGCCGGGGTTGGGGCGCTCATGTCCGTCGTCCCGTATCTGCTCGATGGGTGGGTCGGGGGGAACCACATCTATCAGACGAGCGGGGACCTGACCGCCCGTCCGGCCGGACCCCACCCCTTTCGGGCATCTTCCCGTTCAGAAGAGCTTGCCCGGGTTGAGAATGCCCAGCGGGTCGAAGACCTGCTTGACGGCCCGCTGCATCTCCAGTCCCACGGGGCCGATCTCGCGCGCCAGCCACTCCTTCTTCAGCACGCCGACTCCGTGTTCGCCGGTGATGGTGCCGCCGAGTTCCAGGCCGAGCGCCATGATCTCGTCGAAGGATTCGCGGGCCCGCCGCGACTCCTCGGGGTCGGAGGCGTCGAAGCAGACCGTCGGGTGGGTGTTGCCGTCGCCGGCGTGGGCGACGACGCCGATGGTGAGCCGGTGCTTCCCGGCGATCCGCTCGACGCCGTCGATGAGCTCGCCGAGCTTGGAGCGGGGCACGCACACGTCGTCGATCATCGTCGTGCCCTTGACCGCTTCGAGGGCGACCAGGGACAGCCGCCGCGCCTGGAGCAGCAGTCCGGACTCGGCGGCGTCCTCGGCCGGCACGACCTGGGTGGCGCCCGCGGCCTCGCACAGCGCGCCGACGGCGGCGAGGTCGGCGGCAGGGTCGGTGGTGTCGAAGGCGGCGAGCAGCAGGGCCTCGGTGGACTCCGGGAGGCCCATGCGGGCCATGTCGTTGACGGCCTTGACGGTCGTACGGTCCATGAGTTCGAGGAGGGAGGGGACGTGACCGCCGGCCATGATGCGGCACACGGCGTCGCAGGCGGCGGCGCCGGAGGAGAACTCGGCGGCCAGCACGAGCTGCTCGGGCGGTTTGGGCCGCAGGGCGAGGACCGCGCGGACGACGATGCCGAGGGAGCCCTCGGAGCCGACGAACAGGCGGGTCAGGTCGTATCCGGCGACGCCCTTGGCGGTGCGGCGGCCGGTGGACATCAGGCGGCCGTCGGCCAGGACGACGTCGAGGCCGAGGACGTACTCGGCCGTCACCCCGTACTTCACGCAGCACAGCCCGCCCGACGCGGTGCCGATGTTGCCGCCGATGGTGCACATCTCCCAGCTCGAGGGGTCCGGCGGGTAGTAGAGGCCGTGTTCGCCGACCGCGCGGGAGAGCGTGGCGTTGATGACGCCGGGTTCGACGACGGCGATCCGGTCGACCGGGTTGACCTCCAGGATGCGGTCCATCCTGGTCAGGGAGAGCACGACGCAGCCGTCGGTGGCGTTGGCGGCTCCGGACAGGCCGGTGCGGGCGCCCTGCGGGACGACGGGGACGCGCAGTTCGGTGGCGGTGCGCATGACGTGCTGGACCTGCTCGACCGTGCGCGGCAGGACCACCACCGCGGGGCTGCCGGCCGGGCAGAAGCTCGCCATGTCGTTGGCGTAGGAGGCCGTGACGTCGGGGTCGGTGAGGACGGCCTCGTGGGGCAGGCCGCCGAGCAGCCGGTCGACGAGGGGGCCGGCCGCCACCGTGTCTTCATCGCGTCGCGCTTCGATACGGCTCATGATCACAGCGTCGCACCGGGGGCCATCGGTGTGAACCCCACGTAGGCACGCGCGTCACATCGGAGTGTGATCATCGTACGTACGCGGGGTGTGACGCACAGTGTGCGCCATGACTGTGTGCGCCACGGACGACAAGCCACGTGAGCCCCGTCGGCGGGTGCGCCGCCGGGCGCTGCTCGCCTCGGTCGCCGGGTGCGCGGTGCTGGGCGGTGTGCTGGCGCTGCTGCCCCGGGGGCAGGCGGCGCCGCCCGCGCCGGATCCGGGGGCGCGGGCGCTGGCGGCGGTCACCAGCGGGGTGCCGGCCGCGCTGCCGGACCTGGAGGCGCTGGTCGAGGAGCGCGAGCGGCGGGTGCGGAAGCATCCGGGGGACGCGGAGGCCTGGGCGGTGCTCGGGGCGGCCCGGGTGGAACAGGGACTGCGGCTGGCGGACCCGGCGTACTGGCCGCGGGCCGAGAAGGCGCTGCGCACCTCGCTGAAGGTACGGGCGAAGGGGAACGCCCCGGCGCTGCGGGGGCTGGCCGCGCTGGCGAACGCCCGCCGGGACTTCGCCGAGGCCCGGAAGTGGGGCGAGGCGGCGCGGAAGCTGGAGCCGAAGCAGTGGACGACGTATCCGCTGCTGATCGAGGCGTCCGCCGGGCTCGGTGACGACGAGGAGACGGGGAAGCTGCTGGAGAGGCTGAAGGAGCTGCGCTCCGGTCCCGCCGTGATGGCGCGGGCGGCGGCCGTGTACCGGGACCGGGGCTGGCGGGAGGACGCGGCGGCCAAGCTGGCGGACGCGGCGTCGGCCGCCGGGGAGCCGGCCGAGCGGGCGGCGTACCTGGAGCGGGCCGGGCAGCTCGCCTGGGAGCGCGGCGACCGTCAGGACGCGCTGCGGCACTTCCAGGAGGCGGTGCGGGTCGACCCCGACCAGCGGGCGGCACAGGCAGGGCAGGGCAGGGCGCTGGCGGCGCTGGGGCGGACGACGGAGGCGCTGAGCGCGTACCGGGCGGCGCTGGCGAAGCGGCCACGGCCGGAGTACGCGCTGGAGCTGGGTGAGCTGTACGAGTCGCTGGGGCTGAAGCAGGCGGCGGGGGTGCAGTACGGGGTGCTGCGGGAGCGGGTGCGGGTGGCCGCCGCGCACGGGGGCGACGAGTCGTTGGTGCTGGGGCGGTTCGAGGCGGATCACGGGGATGCGTCGGATGCCGTGCGGCGGCTTCGGGAGGTGTGGGAGCGGCAGCCGTCGACGGAGGTGGCGGACGCGTTGGGGTGGGCGCTGCACCGGGCGGGGGAGCACGAGGAGGCGTTGCCCTTCGCCGTGCGGGCGACCGAGGGGACGAAGGGCGGGGGTGTGCGGAGTGCGTTGTACGTGTTCCACCGGGGGATGATCGAGCGGTCGCTGGAGCGGTACGGATCCGCGCGGCGGCACCTGAAGGAAGCCCTTCGGATCAACCCGTGGTTCTCGCCGCTGCGGGTGCGTCAGGCCCAGGGTGCCCTGGCCCGCCTGGGGGAACCGTCCGTCCAGGCGGGGCCTGCGTTGTCCTGAGCAGGGGTGGGTGACGCAGCCCGGCGTTGGCGGGGTGCCGCTGCGCCCACCCGTGCCGCCCTGCGGCACGACTGCCCGCAGCTACGCGGTTACGCGGTTACGCGGTTACGCGGTCACAGGTTGCCGCGCTTCTCCTGCTCTCGCTCGATGGCCTCGAAGAGGGCCTTGAAGTTGCCCTTGCCGAAGCCCATCGAGCCGTGGCGTTCGATGAGTTCGAAGAAGACCGTCGGGCGGTCCTGGACCGGCTTGGTGAAGATCTGGAGCAGGTAGCCGTCCTCGTCGCGGTCGACGAGGATCTTCAGCTCGCGCAGCGTCTCCACCGGCACCCGCGTCTCGCCCGCCCACTCGCCGAGCGTGTCGTAGTAAGAGTCGGGGGTGTCCAGGAACCGGACGCCGGACGCGCGCATCTGGCGGACCGTCTGCACGATGTCGTTGGTGTTCAGCGCGATGTGCTGGACGCCGGCACCGCCGTAGAACTCCAGGTACTCGTCGATCTGGGACTTCTTCTTGGCGATGGCGGGCTCGTTGATCGGGAACTTGACCTTGAGCGTGCCGTCGGCGACCACCTTCGACATCAGCGCGCTGTACTCGGTGGCGATGTCGTCGCCCACGAACTCCTTCATGTTCGTGAAGCCCATGACCTTGTTGTAGAACTCCACCCACTCGTTCATCCGGCCGAGTTCGACGTTGCCGACGCAGTGGTCGATCGCCTGGAAGGAGCGCTGGGCCGGCGGCTCGACGATCGGGTCGGCGGCGACGTACCCGGGCAGGTAGGGGCCGTCGTAGCCGCTCCGCTCGACCAGCGTGTGGCGGGTCTTGCCGTACGTGGCGATCGCGGCGAGTACGACGGTGCCGTGCTCGTCCTTCAGCTCGTACGGCTCGGCGACGGAGCGGGCGCCGTGCTCGACGGCGTAGGCGTACGCGGCGCGGGCGTCCGGGACCTCGATGGCGAGGTCGACGACGCCGTCACCGTGCGCGCTCACGTGGTCGGTGAGGAAGGCGCCCCACTCGGTGGACTGCTTGATCACCGAGGTGAACACGAAGCGGGCCGAGCCGCTCTCCAGGACGTAGGCGGCGGTCTCGCGGCTGCCGTTCTCCGGTCCGGAGTAGGCGACCAGCTTCATGCCGAAGGCGGTGGAGTAGTAGTGCGCCGCCTGCTTGGCGTTGCCCACGGCGAAGACGACCGCGTCCATTCCCTTGACCGGGAAGGGGTCGGCCTGCCGGGCGGTCGCGTCGGGAGTGTGGTGTGTGGTCTGCGTCATAGGGGCAGCGTGGGCCAGCTCCGCAAGGTGCGCAATAGTTCGCCTTTCCACTGGACAATGTGTTCAGCCGTACGCGCCCGTGTACGGGCTTTCTGTACAGGATGACCACTGGGGAGGACCATATGGCGATCGATCATCTGGACGGGCGGATCATCCTGCTGCTGGCGCGGGAGCCGCGCATCGGGGTGCTGGAGATGTCCCGGCGGCTGGGGGTGGCGCGCGGGACCGTGCAGGCCCGCCTGGACCGGCTTCAGTCGAACGGAGTCATCCGCGGATTCGGCCCCCAGGTGGATCCGGCGGCCCTCGGCTACCCGGTCACGGCGTTCGCCACGCTGCAGATCCGGCAGGGCCAAGGAGCCGACGTACGGGCCCACTTGACGACCGTCCCGGAGGTGCTGGAGCTGCACACCACGACCGGCACCGGGGACATGATGTGCCGCCTCGTCGCGCGCTCCAACGCCGATCTCCAGCGGGTGATCGACCTCGTCGTCGGTTTTGATGGCATCGTCCGGGCCTCCACGGCGATCGTCATGGAGAATCCCGTTCCGCTGCGGATCATCCCGCTGGTGGAGCAGGCCGCGCTCGGCGAGTGAACCGACCTGGCCGAGCTGGGGTGAGCAGAGGTGAACTTCTGGGAGTACCTGGGGAGCCGGCATCAGCAGCTGCTCATCGACGCCTACCAGCACGCCAGTGTCGTCTTCCAGTGCATGGTGGTGGCGACCCTGCTCGGCGTGCTGATCGGGGTGGTCACCTACCGCAGCGAGTGGGCGGGGAACCTGGCCACGACCGCCACCGCCACCCTGCTGACCATCCCGGCACTGGCCATGATCGGTCTGCTGATCCCGGTGGTGGGGCTCGGGGTGCCGCCGACGGTGATCGCGCTGACGCTGTACGGGCTGCTGCCGATCGTGCGGAACGCGATCGTGGGGCTGCGCGGGGTCGACCCGTCGCTGGTGGACGCGGCCAAGGGCATCGGCATGTCGCGCGCGGCCCGGCTGGCGCGGGTGGAGCTGCCGCTGGCCTGGCCGCCGATCCTGACCGGCATCCGGGTCTCCACGCAGATGCTGATGGGCATCGCCGCCATCGCCGCGTACGCCTCCGGGCCCGGCCTCGGCAACCTGATCTTCCGCGGGATCGCCTCGCTGGGCAGCAAGAACGCGCTGAACCAGGTGCTCGCGGGCACCCTCGGGATCATCGTCCTCGCCCTGCTGTTCGACGCCGCGTACGTGCTGATCGGGCGGCTGACCATTCCCAGGGGGATCCGTGCCTGATCTGTCCGATCCATCCGACCTGCCTGATCCTGAGACATCCGGGACGGAGTCCCGGTCGGTCGGGGCGACCATCGAGCTGGAGGGGCTGACCAAGCGGTACCCGGGCAGTGCGCTGCCGGCCGTCGACAACGTCAACCTGGACTTCAGGTCCGGCGAGACGGTGATCCTCGTCGGCCCGTCGGGGTGCGGGAAGTCGACCCTCCTGAAGATGATCAACCGGCTGATCGAGCCGACGGGCGGCCGGATCCGTATCGGCGGCGAGGACGTCACCGACATGGACCCGGTGCGGCTGCGCCGCAAGATCGGGTACGCGATCCAGGCGAGCGGGCTGTTCCCGCACATGACGGTGGCGCAGAACATCGCGCTGGTGCCGAGGATGCTGCGCTGGCCCACGTCCCGGGTGCGGGCGCGGGTGGAGGAGATGCTGGACCTGGTCGGTCTGGACCCCGGTGAGTTCCACGGCCGCTATCCGCGCCAGCTCTCCGGCGGCCAGCAGCAGCGGGTGGGCGTGGCGCGGGCGCTGGCGGCGGACCCGCCGGTGCTGCTGATGGACGAGCCGTTCGGCGCGGTCGACCCGATCACCCGGGACCACCTCCAGGACGAGCTGATCCGGCTCCAGCGGGAGCTGCACAAGACGATCGTCTTCGTCACCCACGACTTCGACGAGGCGATCAAGATCGGCGACCGGATCGCCGTACTGCGCGAACGCTCCCACATCGCCCAGTTCGACACCCCGGAGGCGATCCTCACCAACCCCGCCGACGACTTCGTGTCGGGCTTCGTGGGTGCCGGGGCGGCGCTGAAGCGGCTCAACCTCACCCGGGTGCGGGACGTGGAGATCACCGACTATCCGACGGTGACCGTCGACGACCCGCTCCAGCACATCTTCGACCGGCTCCGCTCCAGCGGCTTCAACGAGATCCTGCTGCTCGACAAGCGGGGCCGCCCCTACAAGTGGCTCAGGCGCGGCGACATGACGCTCGCCAAGGGTTCGCTGGCCCGCGCGGGCACGCTGGTGCACGACACGGTGACCCGGGACGCGACGCTGCGGGACGCGCTGGAGGCGGTGCTCACCGACAACACGGGGCGGGTCGCGGTCACCGGGCGGCGCGGCGCGTACGAGGGTGTCGTGGACGTGGAGACGCTGATGAACTCCGTGCACGAACTGCTGGAGGCGGACCGCCTGGAGGCGATGGACGCCCAGCACGACCTCGAGGAGCAGCGGTCCGCGCAGACGCACGCCGAGCAGGAGGGCTTCGGCGGGGAGGAGAAGGCGTGAGAGCCCCCACTCCCGGCTCTTCCGGGCGGCGGCCCGAGGGCGAGCACGAGGTGCGGGGGCATGCCTTCCGGGACGAGGGCGGCGGATCGTCCGACGAGCCGGAGGCCCCTCCCCCGCCCCCGGCCGTGAAGCCGCCCCGGGTGACCTGGCGGAAGCTGACGTTCCTGCCGGTGGTGCTGATCGCCGTGCTGCTCGCGACCTGGCTGTGGTTCGAGCAGGCCGACCTCGACGCGCTCACCCGGAACGCGCTGTCGAACGGGCAGGTGACCAAGGCGCTGTGGCAGCACATCCAGCTCACCGTGATCTCGACGTTCTTCGTGCTGATCATCGCGATCCCGCTGGGCGTCCTGCTGACCCGCCGCATGTTCCGCAGGGCCACCCCGGCGGCGATGGCGCTGGCCAACATGGGCCAGGCGACCCCGGCGATCGGTCTGCTGGCGCTGCTGGTGATCTGGCTGGGCATCGGCCGCAAGGCGGCCCTGATCGGCATCATCGCCTACGCCGTGCTGCCGGTGCTGTCCAACACCATCGCCGGGCTGAAGGCCAACGACCCGACGCTGCTGGAGGCGGCGCGCGGCATCGGCATGTCCCCCCTGGGCGTGCTCACGCGGGTGGAGCTGCCGCTGGCCGTCCCGCTCATCCTGGCGGGTGTGCGGACGGCGCTCGTGCTGAACGTCGGCACGGCGACGCTGGCGACCTTCGGCGGCGGCGGAGGGCTCGGCGTACTGATCACCACAGGGATCACCAGCCAGCGGATGCCGGTGCTGGTGGTGGGCTCGGTCCTCACCGTCGTCCTCGCACTGCTGGTGGACTGGCTGGCCTCCCTGGCGGAGCTGCTGCTGCGGCCACGAGGGCTGGAGGCGGGCCCATGAGGCGTGTACGGGTACGTGTCCGCCTGTTCCTGGCCGGGGCGCTGCTGGCGGCGGCCTCGGGCTGCGGGCTGACCAGCGGCTCCCCCATGGTCGACGACGTGGAGCCCGGCTCGATCGGCAAGGGGAAGCCCCTGGAGGGCGCGGAACTCACCGTCACGTCGAAGGAGTTCACCGAACAGCTCATCCTCGGCGCGATCATGGGCATCGCCTTCCAGGCGGCGGGCGCGGAGGTCGTCGACCGGACCGGCATCCAGGGCTCGGTCGGCTCACGGGAGGCGGTCGTCAACGGTGAGGCGGACGCCGGGTTCGAGTACACGGGCACGGCGTGGATCACGTACCAGGGCAACAGCAGACCGATCCCCGATCCGCGCGAACAGTGGGAGGCGGTGCGGGACGCGGACGTGAGGAACGGGGTGACCTGGCTGGAGCCGTCGGAGCTGAACAACACCTACGCCCTCGCCATGAGCCAGGCGAACTACGAGAAGTACCGCACGCGGACCCTCTCCGAGGTGGCGGAGCTGGCGAGGTCCGATCCGGGGGCGGTGACGCTGTGCGTGGAGGGCGAGTTCGCCAACCGCGCGGACGGACTGCCGGGCATGGAGAAGGCGTACGGCATGGACATCCCGGCGCGCAACGTCACGCAGATGGACACCGGGATCATCTACACCCAGACGGCCAAGGGCGCCTGCACGTACGGCGAGGTCTTCACCACCGACGGGCGGATCAAGTCCATGAACCTGGTGGTGATGGAGGACGACAGGAAGTTCTTCCCGAACTACAACGCGGCACCGACGGTCAACACCGACACCTTCGAGAAGTGGCCGGCCATCGCCGACGTCCTCGCGCCGGTGACGGCGAAGCTGAACAACACCGTGGCGCAGGACCTCAACGCGAAGGTGGACGTCGACGGGGAGGACCCGCACCAGGTGGCGCTGGACTGGATGGTGGAGGAAGGGTTCGTCAAGGAGGGCTAGGACCAGGGCTAGCAGGCGGGGACCTTGCCGGTGCCCTTCTCCAGGGCGGTCAGGGCGTCGACGGCGCTCTTGAGGGTGGTGACCGGGATCAGGCGCAGGCCCTCGGGGAGTTCCGCCTGCGCGTCGGAGCACTCGTCCTTCGGGACCAGGAAGACGGTGGCGCCGTCCCGCTCGGCCGCCTGCGTCTTCAGGGGTACGCCGCCGACCGCGCCGACGGTGCCGTCCGCGTCGATCGTGCCCGTACCGGCGATGATCCGGCCGCCGGTGAGGTCGCCGCTGTTCAGCTTGTCGACGATGCCGAGGGAGAACAGCAGGCCGGCGCTGGGGCCGCCGACGTCGGCGAGCTTGAGAGTGACCTCGATGTCCTCGTCCTCGCGGTTCAGGTAGTTCAGGGCTGCCTGGGTGGCCTCGTCCTGGGACTCCTTCATCTGCTCGCGGTTGTACTGCTGGATCTCCTCGACGCTGTCCCCGCTGGGGTAGACGGAGTCGCGGGGCATGACCGCCTGGTCGGTGCTGAACCAGCTGTCGATGACGTCCGGGAGGTCGACGCGGGTGTCCGGGGAGGTCGCCTCGATGGTCGTCATCCGCAACTGCCCGCTGGTCTCCCGTACGGGGGCGCCGGTGATCGTGATGACCTGGGTGCCCTTGTTCTCACCGAGCACGTCGGCGGTCATGCCGGGCTGTGCGACGGAGAAGGGGAGCGGTGCGAACGCGGCTGTGGCCAGCAGCGCGACGACGGGGGCGGCCAGGACGGCGAGGGCTTGGGGACGCGTGAGGCGGGAGAACACGAAGTCAATCTAACGTGCCGCCACTGCGGGCAGTCGTGCCGCCTGACGTGCCGCCGCTGCGGGCAGTCGTGCCGCTGGGGCGGCAC
>NZ_LIWB01000002.1:89384-109488 GCF_001905725.1 Streptomyces sp. CB02400 | reverse complement strand
GGCACGACTGCCCGCGGGAGGGGCGGCGTCCCAGCCGCACGACTGACCGCGGGGTGGGCGGCACCCCAGCCACAAGACTGACCGCGGGAGGGGCGGCACCCCAGCCACAAGACTGACCGCGGGAGGGGCGGCACCCCAGCCGCACGACTGACCGCGGCTGTGTCAGCGCAGTGCCTCCGCCACCTCCCGGGCCGCGTCCATCACCCGCGTTCCGACCCGTTCCGGGACGACCTCCGCCAGCATCACCACGCCCACGCTGCCCTCGACCCCCGTCACCCCCAGCAGCGGCGCAGCCGCCCCGCACGCGCCCGCCTCCAGTTCCCCGTGCGTCAGCGTGTACCCCGGCTCGTCCGCCGCCCGCTGCCGGGCGGCGAGGATCGCCTTCCCCGCGGCCCCCCGGTCCAGCGGATGCCGGAAACCGGCCCGGTACGCCACGTGGTAGTCCGTCCACGACGGTTCCACCACGGCCACCGCCAACGCCTCCGCGCCGTCGACCAGCGTCAGGTGCGCGGTCGCGCCGATGTCCTCCGCCAGCGACCGCAGTGCCGGCATCGCCGCCTCCCGCACCAGCGGGTGCACCTGTCGGCCCAGCCTCAGCACACCCAGCCCGACCCGGGCCCGTCCGCCCAGATCACGGCGTACGAGAGCGTGCTGCTCCAGCGTGGCGAGCAACCGGTAGACAACAGTCCGGTTCACGCCCAGTTTGTGGGAAAGCTCGGTGACGGTCAGCCCATGGTCCGTATCGGCCAGCAGCTTGAGGACACGCAGTCCCCTGTCGAGCGTCTGAGAGGTCTCCGCGGTCACGACGCCCACTCCTTAGTGGTGAGGTCGGCGGCCCCCTCGCGGCAGATGCGTCACCGAGTCCCGTCGGTCACGCGCTTCAGAGGCCGCCGATCGGCCGGCGGCCCGGCCGTGATCCGGGCACAGTCGCTTCACGGCTGCGCTCCGCGGCGGCGCTGCCACGGGGCGTGTGCGTAGCGGGACAGTAGCGAGCCGGTTCGGTCAGCGGAAGGCTCCGTCCAGAATCCGGGCACTCTCACAGGGAAGTGGTTCCGTTTGTCCTCATACGTACACACGGTGTCACCGCATGCGCGTGGCCCACTCCTGCACCTTTTCGATCCGCTGGCGCAACTGTCCCGCCGTGGCCTCCGCCGAGGGCGGGCCGCCGCAGACCCGGCGCAGCTCGGTGTGGATCACGCCGTGCGGTTTGCCGCTCTGGTGGACGTACGCGCCGACGAGGTTGTTGAGCCGCTTGCGCAGCTCCATCATCTCCTTGTGGGAGACCACGGGCCGTCGCTCGGCGGGCAGTTCGAGCAGATCCGCCTCGGTGTCCGGCTTCTTGCGGCTGTGCGCGATCTGCCGGGCCTGCCGCTTCTGGAGCAGCAACTGCACCTGGTCGGGCTCCAGCAGTCCCGGGATGCCGAGGTAGTCCTGCTCCTCGTCGCTGCCGGGGTGGGCCTGCATGCCGAACTCGGCGCCGTTGTACATCACCCGGTCGAAGACGGCGTCGGACTCCAGCGCCTCGAAGGGCAGCATGTCCTGCTCGCCGGTGTCCTCGTCCTGCTCCCGGTTCGCCTCCTCCATCTCCTTCTCGGACTCGGCGTACGGGTCCTCCTCGCCCTCCTTCTTGGGCTTGTCGAGGACGTGGTCGCGCTCGCGCTCCATCTCGTTGGCGAAGCCGAGCAGGTCCGGGATGGTCGGCAGGAACACGGACGCGGTCTCGCCGCGCCGCCGGGACCGTACGAAACGGCCGACGGCCTGGGCGAAGAACAGCGGGGTGGAGATGGTGGTGGCGTACACGCCGACCGCGAGGCGCGGGACGTCGACGCCCTCGGACACCATGCGGACGGCGACCATCCAGCGGTCGGTGCCGCTGCTGAACGTGTCGATGTTCTTCGACGCGCCGGTGTCGTCGGACAGGACGACGGTGGCCTTGCTGCCGGTGATCTCGCGGATCAGCTTGGCGTACGCCCGCGCGGAGTCCTGGTCGGCGGCGATGACGAGGGCGCCGGCGTCCGGGATGGCCTTGCGGACCTCGGTGAGACGCTGGTCGGCGGCGCGCAGCACGGCCGGCATCCATTCGCCTCGCGGGTCCAGCGCGGTGCGCCAGGCCTGGCTGACGGCGTCCTTGGTCATGGGCTCGCCGAGGCGGGCGGCGATCTCGTCGCCGGCCTTGGTGCGCCAGCGCATGTTGCCGCTGTACGACATGAAGATGACGGGACGGACGACGTTGTCGGCGAGGGCGGAGCCGTACCCGTAGGTGTAGTCGGCGGACGAGCGCCGGATGCCGTCGTCGCCCTCCTCGTACGTCACGAAGGGGATGGGGTTGGTGTCGGAGCGGAACGGCGTACCGGTGAGCGCGAGCCGCCGCGTGGCCGGCTCGAACGCCTCCAGGCATGCCTCGCCCCAGGACTTGGAGTCACCGGCGTGGTGGATCTCGTCGAGGATGACGAGGGTCTTGCGCTGCTCGACGCGGTTGCGGTGCAGCATGGGGCGCACGCCGACACCGGCGTACGTCACGGCGACGCCGTCGTACTCCTTGCCGAGCGGGCCCGCGCTGTACTCCGGGTCGAGCTTGATGCCTATCCGCGCGGCGGCCTCGGCCCACTGCTTCTTCAGGTGCTCGGTGGGCGCGACGACGGTCACCTGCTGCACGACGTGGTGGTGCAGCAGCCAGGACGCCAGCGTCAGCGCGAACGTCGTCTTGCCGGCGCCGGGCGTGGCGACCGCCAGGAAGTCCCGGGGCTGCGTCTGGATGTACTTCTCCATCGCCCCCTGCTGCCAGGCGCGCAGCTTGCCGGCGGTACCCCAGGGGGCACGTCCGGGAAAGGCCGGGGACAGGTGGTGCGAGGCGGTGCCGGCGGTGGTAGTCACGATCTCCGAGGGGGTGGTTCGGGCGGCGCATCTGCGTATGACAACCGGGCCACCCTACCGATGGCCCGGAGCCGTCAACGCCGGTACGGGGCCGCACCACCCGAGGGTGGGACCGAGGTCACAGTCAGCGCGCGAAGCGCGGCAACTGGGATGCGACCTTGGGCACGTCCAACGCCCCCTGACAGACGTCCAGCACGAACCGCTCCGCCTCGTCCACGTCGAAATCCGGATCGAGCGGATGCCCGTTCATGTGGAGGAAGACCCAGGTCGCGTACCAGGCGAGGCGCTTGTTGCCGTCGACGAGGGCATAGTTGCGCGCGAGAGACTCCATCAAGGCCGCGGCCTTCTGCCACACGTCCGGGTACGCGTCCTGGCCGAACACGCTCGACTGCGGACGCGCCAGAGCCGAGTCCAGCAGCCCGTAGTCGCGCACCGCGTCCTCCCCGAGCCGCTTCGCGAGGTTCAGCAGCTCGGGCAAGGTGAGGTAGTGCATCAGGCGAGCCTCCGGTTCAGCTCTTCACTGGCCTTCAGCACGTGCTCGGCCGCCTCGTTGAACAGCCGCGAATGTTCGCTTATGGCCTTGATCACCGCATCGTGCGCGAAGGTCTGCATGCTGCGCCCTTCCGCAGCCGCACGCTCCCGCAGGGCATCGAGCTCTTCATCGGTAAACCGCAGGTTCAGTCCAGCCATGTCCCGACGGTACTACGTGGTACCGCTTGGTGTCATGTCGATTTCATCCGTACGCGAGTCGCCACCCAAGCCCCCGCCAGCGCCACCGCCGCCATCGGCAGGAACACCGCGACGAAGGCGGCCGGGTGGGAGCCGGTGGTCTCCGTGGCCGCGTGGCCGGCCGTGCCGCCGCCGAGGGCCGCGAAGGCGGCGCCTCCCGCGGCCAGCAGGAGGACGTTGGAGAGGCCGTCGGAGATCTGGAGGGCGGCGGAGTTGGTGCCGGCCTCCTCGGGGGCGGAGAGCTGGAGCAGCAGGACGCTGGTGGAGGAGATCACCAGGCCCATGCCGAAGCAGCCGAAGGCCCAGGCGACCGCGACCGTCCAGGCCGGTACGGCCTCGATCAGCACGCTGGGGGCCGCCGCGATCGCCGCCGCCACCAGCACCATGCCGAGGGCCATCAGGCGCTCCCGGTACGGCTCCAGGCGGGGCCGGGACTGGAACCAGGAGCCCAGCGCCCAGGTTCCGCCGCCCGCCGCGAGGGAGAAGCCGGCGAGGGTCGGGCTGAGGCCGCGCTGGGTGACCAGCATCAGCGGGACGAAGGACTCCGCCGCGATGAAGGAACCGGCGGCGACTCCGCGCAGGAGGACGACCGAGGGCAGTCCGCGCGCCGCGCGGTAGGTGCCGCGCGGGAGCAGGCCGAGCACGGCCGGGACCAGCAGGGCGACGCCCAGCGCACCCGGCGGCAGGGAGGCCCAGCGCAGGTCCTGGGCGGCGTACTGGAGCAGGCCCGCGCCGAGGGAGATCGCCAGGGCCAGGCGGATGCGGCGGCCGTCGAAGGAGGCGGGCCCGTCCGCGTCCCCGTTCACCGGGCCGGACGCCAGGCGCCGTATCTGCGGCAGCGCGAGCGCCAGCGGGAACACCACGAGCACCGGGATGCCGAGGAACACCCAGCGCCAGCCGATGTGCTCCGTCACCGCGCCGGAGGCCAGCGGACCGACGATCGACGGCACCACCCAGCTCGCCGCGAACGCCGCCATGATCGCCGGCCGCAGCCGCTCCGGGTAGGCCCGCCCGACGATGACGTACAGCGCGACGATCACCAGTCCGCCGCCGAGTCCCTGCACGGCCCGCCCCAGGATGAACAGCCACATCGCCCCGGCCGTCCCGGCGAGCAGCAGCCCGGCCGCGAAGGAGGCGATGCCCCAGGTCAGCGGCGCGAGCGGGCCCCGCCGGTCGGACCACTGGCCGGACAGCACCATGCCGAACAGGCTGGTCGTGAAGTACCCCGAGAACGCGAACGCGTACAGCGGCACCCCGTCCAGCTCCCGCGCCGCCACCGGCATTGCCGTGCCCACCGCCGTCGCCTCGAAGGCGATCAGCAGCACCACGGAGACGACACCGATGCTCAGCGCCCGGTAGGGGCTGCTCAGCACGGTCTCGTCGGGGACGGTGGGCGGTGAAGGGACGTCGGCGGGCTCGGTGACATCGGTGTCACGCGGGTTCGGGGCGGTCATGACCGTCAGAGTAAGGGCCACGGCACGGTTTGACCCCTGTCGGGGGTCGGGACCGGCACCGGGACCTTGGTCGTAGGACCGGAGCCGTCATTCATGAACGGCACATGGCAGTCGTATTGCGGCCCTCGGCATTTCCTTCCACGCTCCCTCCGGCCCGCCGTACGGTCGTCACACCGGTTCGGAACGGCGAGGCACCGCACGGCACCTCGCCCCCGACACGGCCGTGTGCCCGAGTGGCCCAGGGACTCGCCTGCAAAGCGAGGTACGCGGGTTCGATTCCCGCCACGGCCTCCACACGGGGCGGGGCGCTCTCTGCAGCGCCCCGCCTCATCAGCGCCCCAAAGGGGCGCGGGGCTGTGTCGATATGCGGCTCCGCCGCGTGGGCGCGACCGGCCACAACGGCGCCGCAGCCGACCAACGACCCAACAACCGCACCCCGGCGGAGCGCTACAGCACACCACCCGCCTCGTCCTGGAACAGCTCCGTCCAGTAGTGCCAGTCCGCGTCGGTGGTGGTGCCCGTCGGGTCGATGGAGGACAGGACCTGGATCATCGTCAGCGCCAGCTGGTCGTAGGTGTCGCTGGTCAGCGCGTGACCCGACGCCTCGTCGATGGCGTGCTCGCGGTGGAGCAGCCAGAGGGTGAAGGCGAGGGTGGAGATGTCCGTGTTCAGCGGGTAGAGGACACCTTCCGGTTCGCTCCAGTTGAGCACCGCGCCCGTGGTGCCGTCGACGACCAGGCTGTTGTCCTCGATCAGGTACCCCAGGCGTATCAGGTGCTCGGCGCGGGCGGGGAGGCGGGCGTCGGGGAGTTCGCGTTCGTCGGTGTAGTACTCCGCGAGCGTGCGCAGCGGCAGGTCGGTGTCCAGCTGGAAGAGGAAGCCGTCCTCCGGCAGGCCCGTCTCGCGCAGGAAGCGGCGGGTCGGCTCGTGCGTGAGCGTCGCGGGGAAGTCGACCTCCTCGAAGCGGACCACTCCGCCCCGGCCGAACTCCTCGTCCAGCAGGCGGAGGGGGAGGTCCAGGGCGAGGCCCGAGGCCGTGCCGGGGCCCGCCACCAGGGCCAGCGGCCTGATCAGCGCGGCCATCTTCCAGAACGGCGCCGGCTCGCCGTCCGTGCCCTCCTCGAAGACCGCCAGGAGCTGCCGGGAGGCCTCCGCGACCGCCTTGGTGCCGTACCGGCCCGCGTAGGCGGCGAACTGGCCGCGCAGTCCCGCCAGTTCGTCCGTCGCCGCCGCGAACCGCACCAGCGTCGGCAGGGACGGGGCGAGCGGGCGGCGGTCCATCAGGTCGGGGCGGTCGTGGAAGAAGAACGTCGTGGACACCTCGCCGGTCGCCCCGTCGAGCAGCACCGACTCCGTCTCCAGATCGACCGGGCCCAGCAGTCCGCCGATGACCAGCTGGTCCCGCAGCTCCGCGGAGAGCCGGTCGCCGGGGCCGCCCACCGTGCGCGGGCCGCCGGGCCGCGCCAGCTCCGCGAAGCCGAACAGGCCGCTGTCGGCGGGCAGTCCGGGGCCGGCCAGCCAGTCGCGCGTGGACGCGTGCGTGATGAAGGGATCGAGGCCGGCGCCGGTGAGTGTGATCGCCGTCGCGACAACGGTGTCGGTCGTGCTCATGATTCCCCCGCGATACGTGTGCTCGGTCCCGGGCCCGCGAACGTCCCGCCCCGGGCAGGACGGCCCTGACCCTTCCGGACCCGTCAGCCGTCCCCCACTGCTCGGAACACTACGCGGCACCACTGACAACGCCCCGGACCGAGGGCGGCGAACGCAACGCCCCCATCACACAAGACGCCTGAGCAACCGTTTGCGTTGCCTCCCCCGCGAGAATCGCCCGGAACGGCGCTCAGCCCCCGTCCGTCACCACCGCGGCCTGCGGCCGGATCGGCAGCCGGTTCACCGGGCGACCCGTGGCGGCCCGTACGGCGGAGGCGATCGCCGCCGGCGAGGTCACCACCGGCACCGCGCTGACCGCCTTCGCGCCGAACGGCGCGACCACGTCCCGCTCCTCGACCAGCTTCACGATGTGGATGTCCGGCGCGTCCAGCGCCGTCGGGAGGGCGTACCCGGTCAGGTCGGGGTGGCGGACCAGCCCGCGCGGCGTGCGCAGGTTCTCGGTGAGCGCGGCGCCCAGGCCCTGGGTCACGCCCGCCTCGATCCGGGCGGCAAGCTGCGCCGGGTTCAGCACCCGGCCCACGTCCTGGGCGACCGCCAGCTCCACGACCCGTACCGAGCCGAGTTCGATGTCGACGTCGACCACCGCGCGGATCGCGCAGAAGGCCATGCCGACGAAGGCGTCGCCCTGGCCGGAGGCGTCCAGCGGCTCCGTCGGGTGCGGACGGCACTGGGCGGTGGCCCACAGCTCCTTGCCGTCCATCGCCTCGGTGACGGTCGTGGACAGCACACCGTCGTACGAGGTGATCTTGCCGTCGGTGATCTGGAGCAGCTCGGTGGACATGCCGAACTTGTGCGCGAGGGGCTGGAGGAGCTGGGTGCGGACCATCTTCGCCGCGCGCTCCACCGCGCCGCCCGACACCCACGTGTGCCGTCCCCGGCAGCCGGGTCCTGCCGGGGGCTGGTCGGTGTCGACGGGCACCACGTGCACCTCGTCGATGCCGAGGGTCTCCTGGACGATCTGCCGGGCCAGCGTCGAGAAGCCCTGGCCGCTCTCCACGGCCGCGCACAGCACCGTCGCCACGCCGCCCTGGACCCGCACGGTGGCCGTGGACACCTCGTCCGTGCCCTCCGCGCCGAGCATGTGCACCATGCCGAGGCCGTAGCCCACGCCCCGGCGCACCGCGCCCGGCTCGCCCGCGCCCTCGGGGCCGCCGGGCAGCAGCCACTCGTCCTCGGGGGTGTCCTTGGGCAGCGGCGGCAGCGGGAAGTCCCGTACCGCCTCCAGGAGTTCCGCGACCGGGGCCGGGCAGGTCACCGCCTGGCCGGTGGGCAGCACGTCGCCGGTGGCCATCACGTTGCGCAGGCGCAGTTCCGCCGGGTCGACGCCGAGCTTCTTGGCCAGCTTGTCCATCTGCGCCTCGTAGGCGGCGCACACCTGCATGGCGCCCTCGCCGCGCACATGGCCGGAGGGCGGGTTGTTGGTGCGTACGGCCCAGCCCTCGATGAAGGCGTTGGGCACGACGTACGGGCCGCAGGCGAAGGCGACGGCGGCGGCCAGGGCCTCGGAGGAGGTGTCGGCGTAGGCGCCCGCGTCGAGCAGGATCTGCGCCTCGACCTTCACCAGTCTGCCCTCGGCGTCGGCGTGGTGGCGGTAGCGCAGCAGCGTGGGGTGGCGGTGGGTGTGGCCGAGGAAGGACTCCTCGCGCGTGGCGGCGAGTTTCACCGGGAAGCCGGTCTTCAGCGCCAGCAGGCCGAGCGGGAGCTGGAAGCCGCGGTCCTCGCGGTCGGCGGTGGCGCCGGGCACCCCGGTGACGACGACCTTCACCCGATCGGGTGCCAGGCCGAACGCGGCGGCGGCGGTGTCCCGGTCGCCGTGCGGGTCGGTGGAGGCCAGGTACAGCTCGACGCCGCCGTCCGGGCGGGGCACGGCGAGACCGGCCTCGGCGCCGATGGGGGCGGGGTCCTGGCGGCCGATGCGGTACAGGCCCTCGACGACGACGTCGCCGGCCGCGTCGGGATCGCCGTGGCGCAGCGGGATGTGCCGGATCAGGTTGCCGTCGGGGTGCAGCGGTTCGGCCTCGAACGCCCGCTCGGGGTCGGTCACCGGGTCGAGCACCTCGTACTCGACGATGACGGCGGCGGCGGCCATCCGCGCGGTGTCGGGGTGGTCGGCGGCGACGGCGGCGATGGGCTCGCCGTGGTGGCGTACGACCTC
The DNA here is from genome assembly GCF_001905725.1 of Streptomyces sp. CB02400. Lineage (GTDB taxonomy): Bacteria > Actinomycetota > Actinomycetes > Streptomycetales > Streptomycetaceae > Streptomyces > Streptomyces atrovirens. The sequence continues at coordinate 100,605 of NZ_LIWB01000002.1, read as the reverse complement.
GGAGGCGAAGACCGGGCGGTCGGCCGTGCCGCGGCCGTGCAGCGGGTCGCCGGGGACGTCCTCGTGCGTGACCACCGCGCGGACGCCGGGCATCTCACGCGCGTGGGTGGTGTCGATGGACACGATGCGCGCGTGCGGGTGCGGCGAGCGCAGCACGGCCGCCCACAGCAGGCCCTCGGCCCACAGGTCGGCGGCGTACGGGAAGGTGCCCTCGGTCTTGGCGCGGGCGTCGGCGGCGGGGAGGGAGACGCCGAGTCCGTGCGGGAGCGGTTCCGGCTCGGGGGCGGCCTCCGCGGCCCGTACGGCCTGCGCGGTGGCTGCTTCGTCGGTCACGCCTGGCCTCCGTCCTCGCCGTACGGCTGGTCATGGGGCTGCTCATCGGGTCCGGGGGTGCCGAACGCGGCGGGGTTGACGCCGCCGGCGCCGGGGCCCGCCTGGTGCGGGATGCGGGGCGGTTCCGCCTCGCCGTCGGAGTCGTCCCCGTCGGACGAGGCGTACGCCTCGCGCTCGGCGACGACCTCCTTGACGGCGTTCACCACGCCCCGGTAGCCGGAGCAGCGGCAGAGGTTGCCGCACAGGGCCTGGCGGGTCTCCAGCTCGGTGGGCGCCGGGTTGCCCTCCAGGAGGTCGTGCACGGTCATCGCCATGCCCGGCACGCAGAAGCCGCACTGCACGGCGCCGCACCGCGCGAGCGCCCGCTGCACGTCCGAGGGCCGGCCGTCCTGCGCCAGACCCTCGACGGTACGGACCTCGCTGCCGGCCGCGGTGACGGCCGGGACCAGGCAGGACGCCACGAGCCGTCCGTCGACCTGCACGTTGCAGGCCCCGCACTCGCCCTGGGAGCAGCCGTCCTTGGCCCCGGCGAGACCGAGCCGCTCGCGCAGCACGTAGAGCAGCGACTCGCCGATCCAGGCGTCGGTGACGGGCCGGTCGGTGCCGTTGACGCGGAGCACGTAGGAGGCGAGGGGGTGGTCGTCGTGCGGTGCGACCGGCTCGCCCTGGTCGTCCGGAGCGTCCGGGGTGTCCGAAGCGCCGGGTGCCGTGTCGGTGTCCGGGGACTCGGCGTCGGCGGATCCTGTCGCCGGTTCCGCGTCCGGAGCGGGCTCGGCGGGGGTCGCGGAGGGCTCCGACGGGCCCTCGGCGGCCTCGGGAGCCCCGTGGGCGTCCTCGACGGCCTCGTCGGCCCCGGAAGCGGGCGCCGGGGCGTCCTGGCCGCCGGGGTGCGGGTGCTCCCGGAGTCCGGCCGAGGCGCCCTCGGCGGCCTCCGCCTCGGACTGCCACTGCGGCTCCGCGTACCCCTCGGCGGCGAACGGCTGAGGAACACCGGCGTGCCCGGAGCGCCCGGAGTGCCCGGACGGCTGCTGGAATCCGGGGTCGTCGCCCCGAACGGGCTCGCCGTGGAACTCCGGGGCGTGAGCGGGCATGCCGGGGGACTCCGGCGCGGCACCCGCTTCGGGCTGCCCCGGCGCGTGCTCGGGACCGGCGTCCGGCTGCCCCGGCGCGTGGTCGCCGGTCGGCTGTACGGGCGTGCCCTGGGCCGGTGTCCCGCCGTACACGTCCTGGGTCGCGGGGCCCGCTCCTGGCTGCCCCGGCGCGTGCTCGCCGGTCGGCTGTACGGGCGTGCCCTGGGCCGGTGTCCCGCCGTACAGGTCCTGGGTCGCGGGGGCCTCGTCCCGGTTGCCGGGGTCGGCGTACGGGAGTGGTCCGGCGGCGGGCAGAGGCTGTCCGCCGTACGTGACCGCGCCGGGCTGCTGCTGGGGGGCGGGGCCGTCGGTGTGGGGCCGGGGACCGGGTTCCTGCCGGTCCCGCGCGGGTGCGTGTTCGGCGCCCCGCGGCTCCTGGTCCTCGTCCTGCGGGACGCCGGGCACGCCGGGTCCCCACGGGCGGCCGATGGCCTCCGTGGGCGCCCAGGGGGCGGGGGCGCCGCCCGGCAGGGTGGCCGGCGGGGTGCCGCCCCACTGCTCGACCAGGGCGGACGTGGTGAACTCGCCCGACTCGTCCGGCAGGTCGCCGTCGGCCACGGGGATCGACCACTGGCCGGTGACGTCGTGTCCCGGCGCCGGGTTCTCCGCGGCCTGCTCCTCGAAGGTCCACTGCCCGGTCGCGCCGGGGTTGTACGTGAACCGGTCCCCAGGTGCCGCGCCCGCCCCGGGAGCCTGCGGGTCGTGCCACTGGGCGCCGTCGACGGGCGCGCCGGGCACTCCCCAGGAGCCGGTGGCGGCCGGGTCGGTGCCCGCGGCGGCCGCCGGGTCGACCGTGAACTGCGGCGGCACATAGCCGTGGCCGGGCGCGGCGAGCGGACTCTCCATGGCGTCCAGCAGGGCGTCGATGCCGCCCTCGGGGAGGTTCACGAAGGCCGTGGCGCCGTCGTCGTAGTCGCCCTGGGGCAGCGGGTCCCAGCGGCTGCCGCCCGGGGGCGTGCCCTGTCCGTGCTGGTCGTCGGTCACGACAGCGCCCTCCCCAGTGCTCGTCGGGCCAGCGCGGCGACGGTGCGCCGCAGGTGCAGTACCGCGGGCGGAAGCGGCGGGACGGTGCCGTCCTCGCCGGGGGCGGCGTCGGGGATGCAGGCCGCGGCGACGTACTCCCCGAACGCGTTCAGTGCCTCGGGCACGATCGCGCGGTTGTTGTCCCAGTCGATGAGCTGCGCGACCCACTGCTCGGCCTGCAGGGGCCGCAGCGGCATCGGAGCTATGGCGCCCACCGCGCAGCGCACCCCGCGGCGGGCCGGGTCGAGCACCAGGGCGACGGAGGCGACCGCGCGGCCGGGGCCGGTGCGGCCGGTCGCCTTCAGGAAGACCTGGGGGGCGTGCAGCAGCGGCACGCGCACGTAGCCGATGAGTTCGCCGGGGCGCAGCAGGTCCATCCCGGCCAGCAGGTGCGACACCGGGAGTTCGCGGCGGGCTCCACCCGGGCCCGCGATGATCAGCGTCGCCTCCAGCGCGGCCAGCACCGGCAGCGCGTCCCCGGTGGGGGCGGCGGAGGCGATGTTGCCGCCCAGGGTGCCCGCGTTGCGGATGTGCGGCGGTCCGGCCGCACGCGCGGAGGCGGCGAGCGCCGGGATGAGGGCGGCGAAGTCGGGGCGGCCCATGCGCGCGTGGGTGAGACCGGCGCCGAGCAGCGCGTGTCCGTCCAGGTACTGCCAGCCGCGGATCTCGCTGATCTTGCCGAGGCCGACCAGCGCGGCGGGCCTGAGCTGCCCGGAGTTGACGGCGGCCATCAGGTCGGTGCCGCCCGCGACGGGCACGGCGGCGGGCATCGCCGTGAGGGCCGCCACGGCCTCGTCGAGTGTCGTGGGCAGCGTCACGGCCTGCGCCGCCTGCGGTGCGTGCGTGCTCAAGTCCGGCTGCCCCTTCCCGCTGCCCCACCTGGTCCCACCTGTGCTGCCGTACGGTACGGCCTGACAGGGCGGACGTGGCAACTCTGGCACATCTTGGCAGGTGCCGAGGACGGGGGTCCGCTAGGAGGCATTCGCCCACCTCACCCCGGACGTGGTCGCTTTCGCCCCACATCACCGATGCGCCCAGGATCGGCACTCTTCGGTGACTTCTGCACCCATTTCGCATGACCTGTTCGACACGGGCCGAACGGGTGCGCACATCCCGTTCCGGGTTCCCGGCGCGGGGCGGACCGCCCCGCGCCGGGAACCCGGAACGGGCGGGCTACTGGTGCGGCGGCGGGCCGTCGATCGGGCGCCCCAGGATGCCCGGACGCCGCTGCCAGGGCAGCGGTCCGGTGGGCGGCCGGTAGGCGACCCCGAGGGCGTCCAGGCGCCGGTAGTGGGCGGTCATCCGCCGTTCGAAACCGGCGAAGTCCCGGTCGGCGGGGGCGGGCAGATCGCTCCAGGCAACCTCGGAGAGCGCGGCGAGCCGGGGGAACGTCTGGTAGTCGACCCGCCCCTGGTCCTCCATCACCTCGGTCCACACGTTGGCCTGGGTGCCGAGCACCCGCGCGGCCTCCTCGCCCGTCAGCTCCGACGGCACGGGCTCGAACCGGTAGACGTCCTCCAGGGTGCGCACGTACCCGATCGGCACCGGCTCGTCGGGGCCCGCGTCCTGACGGTAGTCCAGGTACACGTACTGCTGGGGGCACATGACCACGTCGTGCCCCGCGCGGGCGGCGGCGACCCCGCCGGAGTAGCCGCGCCAGGACGACACCGCGGCACCGGGGGCCAGGCCGCCCTCCAGGATCTCGTCCCAGCCGATCAGCCGCCGCCCCCGCGCGGCGAGCCACTTGTCGAAGTGGCCGATGAACCAGGACTGGAGCGCGTCCTCGTCCGGCAGTCCGAGGTTGCCGATCTGTTTCTGCGCGGCGTCCGACTCGCGCCACTGGTCCTTGAGGCATTCGTCGCCGCCGATGTGCACGAACGGCGAGAAGGGGCCGGCGTCCGCGGGGAACAGTTCCAGGACTTCCTCGAGCACCCCTTCGTAGAACCGCAGGGTGTTGTCAGTGGGGGCGAGTACGTTCGGATTGATCCCCCAGGTGTCCCAGACGGTCAGGGAGGCGGTGTCGACGACATCGGAGTTGCCGAGTTCCGGATACGCGGCGATGGCGGCCTGCGAGTGGCCGGGTACGTCGATTTCCGGGACGACGCTGATATGCCGCTCGGCGGCGTAGGCGACGATCTCGCGGATGTCGTCCCGGGTGTAGTGCCCGCCGTACGGCCTGTCGTCCCACAGCGGTGACGCGCGGTGTCCGATTTTCGTCCGGGCCCGCCAGGAGCCGATCTCGGTGAGCTTCGGATACCGCTGGATCTCGATGCGCCAGCCCTGGTCGTCCGTCAGGTGGAAGTGGAGGACGTTGAGTTTGTGCGCCGCCATCAGATCGAGATAGCGCAGCACGCCTTCCTTGGGCATGAAGTGCCGGGCCACGTCGAGCATGAGTCCGCGCCAGCGGAAGCGGGGCCTGTCCTGGATCTCGGCTTCCGGCAGCTCCCAGGCGGCGCGCCCGAGGCGCGCCCGCCGGAACGCGTCGGGGCCGAGCAGTTGCCGGAGCGTCTGCGCGCCGGCAAAGGCACCGGCCGGGTCACCGCCCACGATCAGCGCGCGGTCGTCACGGATGGTGATGCGATAGGCCTCGGGCGGGAGGTGGTGGTCGTGCCGCAGCTCGATCGCGTTCTCCGCGGCCCGCCCGGACGGGCCGGGTTCGCCCTCCCGCAGCGGCAGGCCGGTGGCCGCCTGCAAGGTCGTGCGCAGCCAGCGTTCGGCACTGCCCACGCCCGGCCCCGCCGTCAGCGTCGTGTCCTCGTCGAGGACGAAGACCCGCTCACCCCACGTGCTCACGCTCAGCGGTGCGGGAATCAGTTCCGTCAGTGAAGTCACATCAGTCCTTTACCGCGCCGCCCAGTCCGGAGACCAGACGTCGCTGTACGAGTACGAAGAAGACCAGTACCGGAATCGTCATCACCGTGGACGCCGCCATGACCCCGCCCCAGTCCGGCTCGTCGGGTTTGTAGAAGACCAGCAGCGCCATCGGCAGGGTCGACTGCGAGATGTCGCTGATGATGAAGGACTTGGCGAACAGGAAGTCGTTCCAGGTGGAGATGAACGAGAACACGCTGGTGGCCACCAGGCCCGGCAGGACGAGCGGGAAAAGGATCTGCCAGAGAAAGCGGGCGCGGCTCGCCCCGTCGATGTAGGCGGCCTCCTCCAGCGCCTCCGGAACGGCCTTCACGAACCCCCGCAGCATCCAGATCGCGAAGGGCAGGGAGAACGCGATGTGCGGCAGGATCAGCGACCACAGCGTGTTCAACTGTCCGAAGTCCCGCATGACGAAGAACAACGGGATGGTCAGCGCCTCCACGGGCACCATCTGGGCCACCAGAAACATGATCAGCAAGGTGGTCCGCAGCCGGAACCGGAATCGCGTCACGGCGGTCGCGGCGAGAAAGGCGATCAGTGCGGAGGCGATCACCACGGCGACCGCGACGACGACGCTGTTGAGGAAGTACCGGCCGAATTCCTGCTGCCCGAACACCCGCCGGAACGAGTCCAGCGTGGGCGCGAGCGTCCAGGGCCGCGGCTCGGTCGACTCGATCTCCCCGGCCGGTTTGAAGGCGCTCAGCACCATCCAGTACAGCGGGAAGGCCACCACGGCGGCGATCAGCAGCGCCGCAGACTCGGCCGCCAGCCGCCCCGGACGCCGTACGAACCGGCGCACAGGATTCACCCGGGGTTTCCCGTCCCGGCTCACAAGGCTCACAGTTCCTCCCCCTGGCGGCGCAGCAGTCGCAGGTACACCAGCGTCACGGCGAGCAGGATCAGCAGCATCACGACGCCGATCGCCGCACCGAGGCTGTACTGCGAGGACGCGAACGCCTGCTGGTAGGCGTAGACGTTCAGGACCAGGTTCTGGCCGGCGATGCCCCCGCCGTTCGTCATGACGTAGATCTGGGTGAAGACCTTGAAGTCCCAGATGACCGACTGGATGGTGACGACGACCAGGATCGGCCGGAGCATCGGCGCGAGCACCGAGCGCCAGATCCGCCACTGCGAGGCCCCGTCCAGGGAGGCGGCCTCCAGCACCTCGGACGGTACGGCGCGGATCCCGGCGTAGACCGTCACCATCACGAACGGGAAGGAGCACCAGACCACTTCGAGCAGGACGAGGAAGAAGGCGCTGAACCGCCCGTACGTCCACGAGTGGTCGCCGAGCCCCAGCACCCGGTTGACCGGCCCGAAGTCGGCGTCGAAGAGGAACAGCCAGACCGTGGACCCGGTGATCGCCGGGGTCGCCCACGCGCCGAGCGCGGCCAGCATCAACGCCAGCCGCGGCACGGCCCGCACCCGCGTCAGCAGCACCGCGAGCGCACACCCCACGGCCAGCGTGCACACCACACAGGCCGCCGCGAACACCACGGTGGCCAGCAGCACCTGCCAGAACTGCTCGTCCCGGAAGAGCTCGGCATAGTTCCCGAACCCCTCGAAGGTGGTCGGCTCACCCCCACTGACCTGCGCTTGGGTGTAGTGGAAGAGCGAGATCAACCCGAGCTGATAGATGGGATAGGCGAGCAGCCCCCCGAGGACGACAAGAGCAGGCGCGAGGTACAGCCAAGGTGTACTGGAACGCCGCTGAAAGGGGTGCGGGGCCGTATTGAATGTGCGGCTACCGCCGCGTGGGCGCGAGAAACCACGAGCCACCCGCACCCGCCGACGCTCCAGTGCCCCCGAGCTCTCAGGCCCTGTCATCCGGCGGAGCCAAACGCCTCGTTCATCTTCTTCGCCGCGTCCGCCGAGGCCACAGCCACGCTCTTCTTACCGGAGACGACCTCCTGGAACATCGTCGGCAACACCAACGACGAGTCGATCCGCGCCCACGCCGCCGAAGCCGGCACGAACTTCGTGTCGGCCGCCAGCGTCTCGACGAACGGCTTCACGAAGGCCTCCTTCGCGGCCACCTGCTCCCGCACGTCGGAGAAGGTCGGCAGGAACCCCATGCCCTCGAAGAGCGCGCCCTGCGCCTCCTTCGAAGCGAGCCGCTTCATCAGATCGACGGCGAGGGTCCGGTGCGACGTGGACTTCAGCACGCCGAGGTTGTTCCCGCCGGCGAACGCGGGGGCGATGGACCCGGCCTCGACGCCCGGCAGCGGCACGACGGCGTACTTGCCCTTGACCTTCCCGGCCTCCACGGCCGCGTGGCTGAAGTCGCCGCCGATCGCCATGGCCGCCTTGCCCGAGGCGAAGGCGGTCACCGTGTCGTTGCCGCCCATCCCGGCGCACTTGGCGGCCGGGCAGTTGTCGTCACCGAAGAGGGAGGTGTACGCCTCGATGCCCTTGCGGGAGGCGGCGCTGTCGATGGCGGAGGCGTACGAGCCTCCCTTGCCGGTGGCGAGTTCGCCGCCGTGGGCCCAGATGAAGGGCATCGCGCCGTAGGTGTAGGCGCCGCCGACCGCGATGCCGTACATCTCGGGCCTGGCGGTGTGGATCTCCTTCGCGGTGGAGATCAGTTCGGCCTGGGTCTTCGGGACGTCGAGGCCGAGTTCGTCGAAGACGTCGGTGCGGTAGTAGAGCGCGCGGACGCCGACGAAGTACGGGGCTCCGTAGACCTTGCCGTCGACGGTGACCGACTGTCTGGCGGTCGGGTCGGTGTCCTTGGCCTCGTCCCAGGCCCCGAACTCCTCGGTGATGTCGGCGAGTCCGCCGTCCTTCACGTAGCCGGCGGTGTCGGTGTTGCCGTACTCGATGAGGTCGGGAGCGGACTTCGGGTCGTTGAAGGCGGCCTTGATGCGCTGGGCGCGGGTCTCGACGGGGATGTACTCGACGGTGACGTCGGTGTCCTCGTGCGCCTTCTCGAACGCGGCGAGGACGGAGTCGACGACCTGCTCCTTGGGCTTGTTGTTGACCTCCTGGAAGAGCCAGACGCGGAGGGTGCCGGTCTTCTCGTCCTTGTCGGAGGAGGAGTTGCCGGAGGTCTGGGGCGCGCAGGCGGCGGTGGCGAGGACGGCCGCGACGGCGACCAGGCGGGCGGACAGCTTCATGGAGTTGCTCCTCCGAGCACGTTGCAACATACGCAATGGCGGTTTCGCTGTGCACAACACACCGGAGGCTAGGTACTGGGTGAACCGCGCCACAAGAGGTCTCAACCACTCTGTGACCGGCGGACGCACCCTGCGCAACGCGCGGACAGCACAAAGGCCCCCAGGGCACGCAAAGCGCACCCCGGGGGCCTGTGAGGATCGGACCGACGAAAGGGGAGGGGACGGACTACTTGTCGCCCTTGCCCTTGTCGTCGCCGCCGGCGCCCATGGACTCGTAGATCTCCTTGCACATGGGACACACCGGGTACTTCTTCGGGTCGCGGCCGGGCACCCACACCTTGCCGCACAGCGCCACGACGGGGGTCCCGTCGAGGGCGCTCGCCATGATCTTGTCCTTCTGGACGTAGTGGGCGAAGCGCTCGTGGTCACCGTCGCCGTGGGAGGTCTGCGGCGTCGGCTCGACGAGGGTCCCCGTACCAGTCCCGCGCTCGGGCTCAAGAGTGCTCATAACTGCCAAGGGTACTGAAGCCCGCACGCATCAGTTGAGCGAAGGGTCGTCCGGATACGTGGCCACCATCGCCAGCTCGTTGCGCTGGCGGCGCAGCACCTCGCGCCAGAGCCGCTCCGGGGACGGGGAGGAGACGTCTCCGGGCTCCGACTCCACGACGTACCAGGCTCCGTCCACCAGCTCGTCCTCGAGCTGGCCGGGGCCCCAGCCGGCGTATCCGGCGAAGATGCGCAGCGAGCCGAGGACGGAGGCGAGCAGCTCCGGCGGGGCCTCCAGATCGACCAGCCCGATCGCGCCGTGCACCCGGCGCCAGCCCAGCGGCGCGGCCTCCCCGGCCGTACCGCCGGGGACGACGGCGACCCCGAGGGCCGAGTCCAGCGACACCGGACCGCCCTGGAAGACGACACCCGGTTCGCCGGCCAGGTCCGCCCAGCCCTCCAGGATGTCGCCCACGTCCACCGGCGTCGGGCGGTTGAGGACGACGCCGAGGGAGCCCTCCTCGTCGTGGTCGAGGAGGAGCACCACCGCGCGGTCGAAGTTCGGGTCCGCCAGGGCGGGAGTGGCCACGAGCAGCCGCCCTGTGAGCGAGGACACCTCGGTCATGCCAGACATGATCCCGCATCTCGCTCCCGCGTGGGGAGGCAACGGGGGTACGGGAGTGAATGCAGCTCAGGGCGGACTGGAGCATGCCCGGCGCACGACGGGGGCGGTGACCCCATGTGCCCGGTGACGAACCCTTCGTGTTGTGACAGACCCATGACGTTCCAGGGCCCTCCTCGGGCTTACGGAAGGGGGGTCGAGGGCGATTACCCTTTCCTTTCTGGCCCCTGCCCCACTCTCCCCACGGAACGCGAGATTCATGACCGTCAACGACGTCGATGACGTACTGCTTGTCCACGGCGGGACCCCGCTGGAGGGCGAGATCCGTGTCCGCGGTGCGAAGAACCTCGTACCGAAGGCCATGGTCGCCGCGCTGCTGGGCAGCGCACCGAGCCGTCTGGGCAACGTCCCTGACATCCGTGACGTCCGGGTCGTACGGGGTCTGCTGCAGCTGCACGGCGTGACGGTCCGTCCGGGCGAGGAGCCCGGCGAACTGGTGCTCGACCCCACGCACGTGGAGAGCGCCAACGTCGCTGACATCGATGCCCACGCCGGGTCCTCGCGGATCCCGATCCTGTTCTGCGGCCCGCTGCTGCACCGGCTCGGGCACGCGTTCATCCCGGGCCTTGGCGGCTGCGACATCGGCGGCCGGCCCATCGACTTCCACTTCGACGTGCTGCGGCAGTTCGGCGCGACGATCGAGAAGCGGGCGGACGGCCAGTACCTGGAGGCCCCGCAGCGGCTGCGCGGCACCAAGATCCGGCTGCCCTACCCCTCGGTCGGCGCGACCGAGCAGGTGCTGCTCACGGCGGTCCTCGCGGAGGGCGTCACCGTGCTGTCCAACGCGGCGGTGGAGCCGGAGATCGAGGACCTGATCTGCGTCCTGCAGAAGATGGGCGCCATCATCGCGATGGACACCGACCGGACGATCCGCATCACCGGTGTGGACAAGCTCGGCGGCTACACCCACCGCGCCCTGCCCGACCGCCTGGAGGCCGCCTCCTGGGCGTCCGCGGCGCTGGCGACCGAGGGCAACATCTACGTCCGCGGCGCCCAGCAGCGCTCGATGATGACGTTCCTGAACACCTTCCGGAAGGTCGGCGGCGCCTTCGAGATCGACGACGAGGGCATCCGCTTCTGGCACCCCGGCGGGCAGTTGAAGTCCATCGCGCTGGAGACGGACGTGCACCCGGGCTTCCAGACGGACTGGCAGCAGCCGCTGGTGGTCGCGCTGACCCAGGCGACGGGCCTGTCCATCGTCCACGAGACGGTCTACGAGTCCCGGCTGGGCTTCACCTCCGCGCTCAACCAGATGGGCGCGCACATCCAGCTCTACCGCGAGTGCCTGGGCGGCTCCGACTGCCGCTTCGGCCAGCGCAACTTCCTCCACTCGGCGGTCGTGTCGGGCCCGACGAAGCTCCAGGGCGCGGATCTGGTCATCCCCGACCTGCGCGGCGGCTTCTCCTACCTCATCGCCGCCCTCGCCGCCCAGGGCACCTCCCGCGTCCACGGCATCGGCCTGATCAACCGCGGCTACGAGAACTTCATGGAAAAACTCGTGGAACTGGGTGCGAAGGTGGAACTCCCGGGCAAGGCCCTGGGATAGCACAAGCCGTCACACGAACGCCGATGGGGCGGTC
>NZ_LIWB01000002.1:0-89356 GCF_001905725.1 Streptomyces sp. CB02400 | reverse complement strand
GACCGCCCCATCGGCGTTCGTGCAAGCGCCCTGAAGGGGCGCGGGGAACTGCGCGATCAGCCACAGACTGCCGGCAGTCGCCCACGGCGCCGAACCTGAGCGGCGCTCACGCGCCCTTACTTGCCCTTGGCGGCTTCCTTCAGCTTCGAGCCCGCCGACACCTTCACGCTGTACCCCGCGGGGATCTGAATCGGCTCACCGGTCTGCGGGTTGCGCGCGGTGCGCGCGGCCCGGTGGGTGCGCTCGAAGGTCAGGAAGCCGGGGACGGTGACCTTCTCGTCGCCCTTGGAGACGATGTCGCCGACGACCTCGGCGAACGCGGCCAGCACGGCGTCGGCGTCCTTGCGGGTCACCTCGGCGCGGTCGGCCAGCGCGGCCACCAGCTCACTGCGGTTCATGTTGTTACTCCCGTGTTCTTCTTGCCGTTGAGGCGTGCCACGCGGCGGAGCCGCATGTCGGGCACGGCCAAGCCGATGCTGCCAGGTTCCTCGGTGGGTCCCCGGACCCGGGTCCCTCGTCGGACCCTCGCGCCCAGGGACGCATCCTGCCTCTACCTGCGGCGGTAATGCCAATCCGGCACCCGCAGGAGTCGTGAGAACACCCCGGGGAGTCACACGAAGAGCGCCACGGCCCGGCCGCCACCATAAAGGGCGACCAGGATCTCCGGGTGCCCCGACGCGCCGGTTCCAACCGGTCGTGGTGATCCTCACAGCCCCCTCGGTGTCCGGATTTCCCTAGGAGGCCGACGCCCCCGCCGCCTTCGCCGCGTCGCGCACCGCGCCGGCGACGGCGCCCGCGACCTTGTCGTTGAAGACGCTGGGGATGATGTAGTTCGGGTTCAGCTCGTCCTCGGTCACCACGTCGGCGAGGGCCTGTGCGGCGGCCAGCATCATCTCGGTGTTGACGGTGCGGGACTGGGCGTCGAGCAGGCCGCGGAAGACACCCGGGAAGACCAGCACGTTGTTGATCTGGTTGGGGAAGTCGGAGCGGCCGGTGGCCACAACGGCCGCCGTCTGGCGGGCGATTGCCGGGTCGACCTCGGGGTCGGGGTTCGCGAGCGCGAACACGATCGCGCCCTCGGCCATCGCGGACACGTCGTCGCCGTCGAGGACGTTCGGGGCGGAGACGCCGATGAAGACGTCCGCGCCGCGCACGGCCTCCTTCAGGGTGCCGGTGAGGTTCTCGGGGTTGGTGTTGTCGGCGATCCAGCGCAGCGCGGAGCCGGGGGCGGCGTCGACGAGGTCCTCGCGGCCGGCGTGCACGACGCCGTGGATGTCGGCCACCACGGCGTTCTTCACGCCCGCGGCGATCAGCAGCTTCAGGATGGCCGTGCCGGCGGCGCCGGCGCCGGACATCACGACGCGGATGTTCTCGATGGCCTTGCCGGTGACCCGCAGGGCGTTGGTCAGGGCGGCGAGGACGACGATCGCGGTGCCGTGCTGGTCGTCGTGGAAGACGGGGATGTCCAGGGCCTCGCGCAGCCGCGCCTCGATCTCGAAGCAGCGGGGGGCGGAGATGTCCTCCAGGTTGATGCCGGCGAAGCCCGGGGCGATGGCCTTGACGATCTCGACGATCGCGTCGGTGTCCTGGGTGTCCAGGCAGATCGGCCAGGCGTCGATGCCGGCGAACCGCTTGAACAGGGCCGCCTTGCCCTCCATCACCGGCAGCGCGGCCTTGGGGCCGATGTTGCCGAGGCCGAGGACGGCGGAGCCGTCCGTCACGACCGCAACGGAGTTGCGCTTGATGGTGAGGCGGCGGGCGTCCTCGGGGTTCTCGGCGATCGCCATGCACACGCGGGCCACACCGGGCGTGTAGACCATGGAGAGGTCGTCACGGTTGCGGATGGGGTGCTTCGACGCCATCTCGATCTTGCCGCCGAGGTGCATCAGGAACGTACGGTCGGAGACCTTGCCCAGGGTGACGCCCTCGATGCCGCGCAGCTGCTCGACGATCTCGTCGGCGTGCGAGGTGGAGGAGGCCGCGATGGTGACGTCGATACGGAGCTTCTCGTGGCCGGACGCGGTGACGTCGAGGCCGGTCACCGAGCCTCCGGAGGACTCCACGGCCGTGGTGAGCTGCGATACGGCGGTTCCGCTCGCGGGCACCTCCAGCCGGATCGTCATCGAGTAGGAGACGCTGGGCGCCGTTGCCATGGCCGACTTCCTCTGCTTTTACCGTGTCGCTAAACGTGCCGTCCGATCGTCGCACCTACCCCTGAGTACGCGGTAGCCGCCCTGGATTGCGGACGTTTTGTTCACCGACATGTGCCGTCTAGCGGAAAGTTTTTTCCACCATACGAGAGGATCCCGGACAAGAAAAGAGGTCCACGTCACAGCTGTGACGTGGACCTCTCGAACACTTGAGTGACACCGACCCGCCATGCTCGCCTCGCGGCAAGTGGTCGCTCGAAGCGACTAAGGTTGGGCCCGGGGGCTTGGATCGGGCCGGTGCCACACCAAGGCTAACAAACGGATCCGGTAAGGCCATTCCCGTGGCGCAACCCGTTTTTCCGAGCGCCCCTCAGCTCCCCGGTCCCCCGATTCCCCAGTCCCGCGGTCCCTCAGTCCCTGAGCAGATCCGGCACCCCGGCCGCGTCCGGCTCGTCGCGGTCCGCCGAGACCACCGTGAGCTGCTGCGTGGCCCGGGTCAGGGCGACGTACAGGACCCGCAGGCCGGCCGGGGACTCGTCGGCGATCTCCGCGGGGGAGACGACGATCGTCGCGTCGTACTCCAGGCCCTTGGCCTCCAGGCTGCCGAGCGCCACCACGCGGTCGCCGAGCCCGTCGAGCCAGCGGCGGGCCTCCTCGCGGCGCTGCATGGCGACGACCACGCCCACGGTGCCGTCCACGCGCTCCAGCAGCCGGGCCGCCTCCGCGCGCACGGTCTCGCCCAGCGGGCCCCCGGCGACGGAGAAGCGCGGCTCGACACCGGTGGAGCGCACCGCCCTCGGCGACTGCGACCCCGGCATGGCGAGGGCGAGCACCTTTGACGCCAGTTCGGCGATCTCGGCGGGGTTGCGGTAGTTCACGGTGAGCTCGAAGCGGCGGCGCGGGCGGGTGCCGAGGGCCTCGTCGCGGGCCTGGGCGGCCTCGTCGGGGTCGGACCAGGAGGACTGGGCCGGGTCGCCCACGACCGTCCAGGTGGCGTGCCGGCCGCGGCGGCCGACCATGCGCCACTGCATCGGGGTGAGGTCCTGCGCCTCGTCGACGATGACGTGCGCGTACTCGACGCGCTCTTGGGCGAGCCGCTCGGCCCGCTCCCACTGCGTCTCCTCGCGCACCGGCATCAGCTCCTCCAGGCCGGTGAGCTGGTCCAGCGGGTCGAGCTCGCGCTTCTTGCGGGGGCGGGCCGGGGCGCCGAGGATCGCCTGGAGCTCGTCGAGCATCGCGATGTCGTGCACGGAGCGCCCGCCGCGCTTCAGCGCGCGGGCGACCTTGCGGACCTCGCCCGGGTTGAGGATCCGCCGGGCCCAGCGGCCGAGGCGCCGCTCGTCCGCCATGGCGTCCAGGACGGCCGCCGGGGTCAGCTCGGGCCACCAGGCGTCGAGGAAGGCGACGAAGTCGTCCTCGGTGGTGACGTCCTCGTCGAAGGAGGAGCGCAGCTCCGCGGCCAGCTCCGGGTCGGTGTGCCGGTTCCCGGCGCCGGAGCGCTCCCACAGGGCGTCCAGGAGCAGCTTGCGGGCGCGGGGGCGCAGCAGGTTGACCGGGGCGGTGCCGCCGAGGGCGGTGCGGCGGATACGTTCCAGCGCGTCGGACTCCAGCTCCAGGCGGCGCCCGAAGGCGACCACGCGGAGTCGGGAGGGAGGCCCGGCGGGGGGCGTCGCGGGGGCGTCGTCGGTGTCGTCGGTGTCGTCGCCGAAGGCGAGCTGCCCCGTACGGTCCGCGGCGGCCGGGCGGCCGGCCGGCCCCAGCTCCAGCGCACCGCGCGCGGCCTTCCGCAGCACCTTCAGCATGCGGTACGAGCCCTTGGCGCGGGCCACCGACGGGGAGTCGTACAGGGTGGCCTCGGCGCCGTCGACCAGCGAGCCGATGGCGCGGATGGCGACCTGGCCCTCCTCGCCGAGGGAGGGCAGCACGCCCTCGGTGTAGGCGACGAGCAGCGGGGTGGGCGAGACGATGAGGATGCCGCCCGCGTACCGGCGCCGGTCCTGGTAGAGGAGGTAGGCCGCGCGGTGCAGGGCGACGGCGGTCTTGCCGGTGCCGGGGCCGCCCTCCACGTAGGTCACGGAGGCGGCGGGGGCGCGGATCACCAGGTCCTGCTCGGCCTGGATGGACGCCACGATGTCCCGCATGGTGTGCGTACGGGCCTGGCCCAGCGCGGCCATCAGGGCGCCGTCGCCGATCACGGGCAGCTCGCGACCGTCCAGGGACGCCGTCAGCTCGGGGCGCATCAGGTCGTCCTCGACGCTCTGGACCCGGCGGCCCTTGGATCGGATGACGCGGCGCCGCACGACCCGGCCGGGGTCGACCGGGGTGGACCGGTAGAAGGGTGCGGCGGCCGGCGCCCGCCAGTCGATGACCAGCGGGGCGTAGTCCTCGTCCAGGACGCCGATGCGGCCGATGTGCAGGGTCTCGGCGATGTCGGCGGTGTTGTCGGGGCGTACGGCGCCCTCGGCGGGCTCGACGGCGGTGTACGCGCCGTCGGGGCCCTTCTTGCCGTCCTTGCCGAGCAGCAGGTCGATACGGCCGAAGAGGAAGTCCTCGTACTCGTTGTTCAGCCGGTTGAGGTGGATGCCGGCCCGGAAGACCTGGGCGTCCCGCTCGGCGAGGGCGCCGGGCGTGCCGACCTGGCCGCGCCGGGCGGCGTCGCGCATGAGGAACTCGGCCTCGTGGATCTTCTCCTCGAGGCGCAGGTACACCCGGTCGAGGTGTTCCTGTTCGACTCGGATCTCCCGGTCGCGAACGGAGTCGTGAACCGGATCGACCGCGGTTTCCTGTTGAGCCTGAGCGGCCACCGGGCCCCCTTCTGACGTGCTGGGCAGCCGTCAACCGTACGCGAAGGGGACCCCGTAAGGCTACGCGTCGACCTCGACGAGCAGCTTGCCGTCGAAGGTCATGACCTGGAAGTGGTCGATCTCGTTCGGTGCGAAGGCGGCGCCGCCCTGGACGTACAGGGGCTGCTTGGCCTTGTCCGTCTTGGCGTCGGGCAGGCCGTATCCCTCGCCGGGCACGGACCAGGAGTTCACCGTCTCGCGCTCGCCGTTCTTGCCGACGGCGACGAGCGAGCACTTCTGCGGGCCCTCGACGTTCTTCAGCTCCGTGACGATCTCGGTGCCCCAGAGCTTCTCCTCCAGGGCCACCGTCGCGGTCACCTGAGTACCGGGATCGGTCGCCATGATCTTGTCGGAGCTCTTGTCGAAGGCCTCCTTCGCGGGGTTGGCCGCGAGCGTCCGGTTGGCACCGCTCCCACCACCCCCTTCGTCGCCCCCGCCGCTCGCCGCGACGGCCACGAACGGCCCGCTGATGATCAGCGCACCGGCGGCGGCCACCATGTAGAAGTTTCGGCGGCGCTTCCTCGCGCGGCGCTCGGCCACCTCGTCGACCAGCTTCTCCACCACGCGCGGGGAGGGCTTGGCGGACAGCGACTCGCCCAGCGCGGGCGTCCCGGTGCCGGGCAGGTCCGCGAGCGCGGCCAGCATCGGTTCCATGCCGGCGAGTTCGTCGAGCTGCTGGGCGCACCACTCGCAGGTCGCGAGGTGCGCCTCGAAAGCGGTTGCTTCGGCGTCGTCGAGAATGCCGAGTGCGTAGGCGCCGACGGTCTCGTGTTCGTTCGGCACCGGTGATCCCTGCATGGGACCAGACATACCCGTGCCACCCTCTCCGTATCCCCCGTAGACCCTCGTCACGCCGTCACCCCCCGCTCCTCCAGAGCCAGCTTCATCGACCGCAGGGCGTAGAAGACCCGGGAGCGGACGGTGCCGCTGGGTATGCCGAGTGTCTGCGCCGCCTCATTGACGGTACGCCCCTTGAAGTACGTCTCGACGAGGACCTCCCGGTGAGCCGGGGTCAGGTCGTCGAGCGCGTCCGACAGCGTCATCAGCCACAGCGCCTTGTCGATCTCGTCCTCCGCGGGGATGACCTCCAGCGGCGACGGATCGACCTCCTGCGGCCGGGCCTGCCGGCTGCGGTGGCCGTCGATGACGATGCGCCGGGCGACCGTCACCAGCCAGGGGCGTACCGAACCGGTCGCCCGATTGAGCTGACCGGCGTTCTTCCAGGCACGGATGAGCGTTTCCTGAACGACGTCCTCGGCGCGCTGCCGGTCTCCGGCGACCAGCCGCAGGACGTAGGCCAGCAGAGGTCCGGCGTGCTCGCGGTACAGCGCCCGCATCAGCTCCTCGTCGGGTTCCGAGGGCTGTGAGGACATGCGATGTCGGGCCCTCGCTCCACGTTCATTGGCCACGGCCGCATCCTTGCGCACGCCCACCTCCGGTGTCCGGGGGATCCCCCAGTCGGTCGCTCGACAACCGGTACGGACGTCAGGGGGCGCGTGTTCAAAGCGAGATGACAGTTTTCCGCGAGGTCAGGTGACGACCGGGACATGAACCCACAATCCCCCCGCCGCTTCTTCACATTTCCGACACGACGACAAGAGTGTGACGTCGATCACAATGCGAGGGCGGTGAACAGCGGTGTAACCGACGTCACTTCGGCGCCCTTTCGTGGACCGCGCTTCGGCGTCCTTTCGTGGACGGCACCGGAGTCGGTCAGGCCCGCGCGAGTGCCGCGCGCCGGCGGTGGCGGGCGACACGCTCCCGGTTGCCGCAGATCTCGCTGGAGCACCAGCGCCGCCTGCGCCCCCGGGAGGTGTCGAGGTACACGATCGGGCAGTTGTCGCCCTCGCACTGCCGCAGACTCCCGAGCGCGACGGGGTCGGTGAGCAGATCCACCGCGTCCCGCGCGACGGCCGCGAGCAGCGCCGCGCGGCCGGGCGGGCCGTCTAGGCGGCGCACCAGCACGCCGTCCTCACCGGGCACCGCGCGGGGCACCGGCGGCGCGGCACGGGCCAGTTCGTTGACCCGGGCGAGCGCGAGGTCGTACGAGGGGACGCCGGGCGCCGGCCGGCCACGCACCAACGGGGCGAGCCGTCCGCGCAGTTCGCGGAAGGCCACCGGCCAGGACGTGTCGGCGTGGGCGAGCGCGGTGCCCGCGGGCACGAGCCCGGAGCCAGTGATCCAGGCGCGCAGCACCTCCACGGAGCCGAGCCGTTCCACGGGATGGGTGGTCGCGAGCAGATCCAGGCAGACCCGCCCGGTGTCGAACCGCAGCTCGTGGGGCGCCGTGACCGTACCCAGTGCCATGTTCCTGCCACCGCCTAGGTTGGCCCCGCGCGAGGGGCCGGTGAGCGATCCGGGAAGCTGTTCCCTTCCCACAGTGCCTGCCCGCCCCGGCCGCCGGAACCCCTGGAGCCTGTCCTCGGACTCCCGTCCTCCGCCCCGGAGGGTCGGGCCGCGTGGCGCCGGGTGCGTGCTCCGGGGACGCCTCCTGCTCCAAGCAGCCCGGAAGCGTGCGGGCGCCGCGAGACGAACGGAAGCCGGCGGCAGGGCTCGAACCCCTCGCGCCGTGCTCAGCTCTCCCCGTACTTCTCCTCCGCCACCGGGTCCAGGGCGAGGCGGTAGCCGCGTTTGACGACCGTCTGGATCAGCTTCGGGGCGCCCAGGGCGGAGCGGAGGCGGGCCATGGCGGTCTCCACCGCGTGTTCGTCGCGGCCCGCGCCCGGAAGGGCGCGCAGCAGCTCCGCGCGGGAGACGACCCAGCCGGGCCGCCGGGACAGCGCCCGCAGCAGCGACATCCCGGCCGGCGGTACGGGCCTGAGCGCGCCGTCCACCAGGACCGCGTGCCCCCGGATCTCCACCCGGTGCCCGGCGACGGGCAACGCACGCGCCCGCGCGGGCAGTTCCCGGCAGAGGAGCTGGACCAGCGGGCCGAGCCGGAAGCGCTCGGGCTGCACCGTGTCGATGCCGCGGGCCTGCAACGGCAGCGCGGTGACCGGGCCGACGCAGGCGGACAGCACGTCGTGGCCGAGCGCGGCGAGCAGGTCGTCGAGCAGTCCGCGTTCCTCCGCGCGGGACAGCAGGGACACGGCGGCGGGCGCACTGGTGAAGGTGACCGCGTCCAGGGTGCGGGCGACGGCCGCGTCGATGAGACGGTCGACGGGCCCGAGGTCCTCCGGCGGCAGCCACCGGTAGACCGGCACCCCCACCACCTCCGCTCCCCCGGCCCGCAGCGACTCCACGAACCCGGGCAGCGGCTCACCGTGGAGCTGTACGGCGATCCGCAGCCCGTCGACGCCCTCCTCCAGCAGCCGGTCGAGCACCTCCGCCATGGACTCCGACGCCGGCGACCACTCCTCCGTCAGCCCGGCGGCCCGGATCGCGCCCTTCACCTTCGGCCCGCGCGCCAGGATCCGCACCCCGCGCAGCCGCTCCAGCAGGTCCTCGCCCAGCCCCCAGCCGTCGGCGGCCTCCACCCAGCCCCGGAACCCGATGGCGGTGGTGGCGACCGCGATGTCCGGGACCTGCCCGATGATGTCCTTGGTGGCGGCCAGCAGCTCGCTGTCGTCGGCGAGCGGCACGATCCGCAGGGCCGGGGCGTGCAGCACGGCGGCTCCGCGCCGCTCAAGCAGCGCGCCCAGCTCGTCGGCCCGTCGCGCCGCGGTCACACCCACGGTGAACCCCGCGAGGGGCCCGTGTTCCGGTGGCTGCTCTTGTTCGTCGTACATGGCTCTCGTCCCGGCTCGAGTCGGCGTACTGCGGGGAGGTGCGTCCTGCGTGCGTGAAAGTGCGGCTCCACCTCCATGCCGATCGAGCCTGTCAACGATCCGTGACAGGCTCGGTTCGGCTTCATGTCACCAGTGTTACGTCATACGTCGGCGTAGCTGAGCTGCGGCTTCTCCTCCGGGGCGGCATCCGTGTCCGTCGGCCGGGCCGCCGGGCGGCGCAGGTATACGGCCCAGGTGACCGCGAAACAGACCGCGTAACAGGCGAGGAAGGCGACGAACGCGCCGGTGCCGGAGCCGTAGGAGAGGAAGGACTGGCGGAAGGCCAGGTTGATGCCGACCCCGCCGAGCGCCCCCACCGCGCCGATCAGCCCCATGGACGCCCCCGACAGCCGCCGCCCGTACGCGGCCGCCTCCTCACCCGCGAGCCCCCTGGCCAGGGCCTTCGCCTGGAAGATGCCGGGGATCATCTTGTACGTCGACCCGTTGCCGAGGCCGGTCAGCACGAACAGCACCACGAAGGCGACGGTGAAAAGCGCCAGCGACTTCTGCATGGAGGCGACGATCAGCACCGCCGTCGCCGCGCCCATCGCGACGAAGTTCCACAGCGTGATCCGCGCGCCGCCGTACCGGTCGGCGAGCGACCCGCCCACCGGACGGATCAGGGAGCCGAGCAGCGGGCCGATGAAGGTGACGTACGCGGCTTCGAGCGGCGTGCGGTCGAACTGGTTCTGCAGCACCTGCCCGAAGGCGAAGCTGTAGCCGATGAACGAGCCGAAGGTGCCGATGTAGAGGAAGGACATGATCCAGGTGTGCGCTTCCCTGGCGGCGTCCTTGGCGGCGCCGGTGTCGTTCTTCACCGAGGCCAGGTTGTCCATGTAGAGCGCGGCGAGCACGGCGGCGACGACGATCAGCGGGATGTAGATGCCGAGCAGCACCCGCGGTCCGCCGCTCGCGCCGATGATCGCGAGGGCGGCGAGCTGGATCACCGGGACGCCGATGTTGCCTCCGCCGGCGTTCAGCCCGAGCGCCCAGCCCTTCTTCCTGAGCGGGAAGAAGGCGTTGATGTTGGTCATGGAGGAGGCGAAGTTGCCGCCGCCGATCCCGGCCAGCAGGCCGACCAGCAGGAAGGTGGAGAAGGACGTCCCCGGCTCCATCACGGCGAACGCGGCGACGCTGGGCACGAGCAGCAGCCCGGCGCTGATCACCGTCCAGTTCCGCCCACCGAAGATCGCGACGGCGAAGGTGTACGGCACCCGGACCACGGCGCCGACCAGCGTGACCATCGACGTCAGCAGGAACTTGTCGGCGGGCGTCAACCCGTACTCCGGGCCCATGAAGAGCACGAGCACGGACCACATCGTCCAGATCGAGAACCCGATGTGCTCGGACAGCACGGAGAAGAAGAGGTTCCGACGGGCGGTCTTCTCTCCGGTCCGGTCCCAGAAGGTCTCGTCCTCCGGATCCCACTCGTGAATCCAGCGGCCACTGCGGGCTGTCATGAGGCCTCCACTGCTCTCCGGGGGCGCGGGCGGTGCCGCGAGGTGCTGATCCCGAAGGTAGGGAGGAGGCGTTTCGGTGCTGTGGCAGGCGGTGACCGGGAGGGAACGTTGCGCTCACCCAGGGCGGGGGCGGGGTGAGAGGTACGGCGGCTTCAGCGCTGCGGGGGCTGCCAGTGGGGGTTCTGCTGGGCGGGATGCCCGTACGGGGGCTGGGGCTGGGCGTAGGGGCCGGGGGCCTGAGCGGTGGGCTGTCCGTACGGCATCGGGGGCTGAGGGGGCTGGTAGCCGTAACCCGGCACCGGCGCCGGCGTTCCGGGCACCGCGGCCCCGTACGGGCCGCCCCCGAAGGGATTGCCCTGCTGCCCCGGCATCTGCCCGCCCGGGGGCAGATAGCGTACCCGGCCCGTCTCGTCCGCCACCGGGGCGAAGCCGGCCGCCTGCAACCGGGCCGCGAACTTGGCGTTGCGCTTGCGGGTGACGACGAGGCCGATGCCGAAGACGGCCATGAGGGCGAGCCAGATGACGGCCGCGATGACGAAGCCGGAGGAGTTCCAGCCGATCCGGTAGGCGATGACCACGCAGCCGAGGGAGACACCGAGGGCGCCGTACCCCATCCGCTTCTCGGCGCTCTTGCCGGTGAGGTCGAAGTTGATGCGGGCCTTGAGGAGTTCGAAGGCGTCCGGCACGAGCGGCGGCAGGGACACCCCGTCGTGGGCGTTCGGGTACTGCGCCCAGTTCTGCGCGGCGCGGGTGCGGGCCTGCGGACTGTGGTCGGGCACGATCAGCATCTTCAACTGACTGTTGTTCCCGCCGCCCTGCCGTACATCGGCGTACTCGTACCCGAACTGCTGGGCGACGAAGGCGAGTCGGGCGAGCTTCTTCACGGAAGCCATCGCACTGGTGAGCTCGACCGGCTCCCCGCTCGCCATCAGTCGCAGCATCTTCCGCGTCTGCCGCTTGCTCATCCGCCCTCGCCCCCTGGCACCTCTGTTCACTTCCGCAACAGGGGCAGTTTTGCACGCCCGCCCACTTCGAACCAGAGCAGCTTCCCGGCCCCTCGCCCCGGCATGCCGTCGCCGAGAGCCCAACCACCCCACGAGTCGGCGTGCTCCTGCACGAGACGCAGCCCACGCCCGGACCCGGCTCGGTCTCTCCCCACCACATGGGCCGCCTTCCTCACGCACATCACGAGGTGACCGCTGCGCCACCGGTGAACCCCGGTGGCGCAGGCAACCGTGACGTCAGCCCCGGTGCGCCCCGGCGCTCGGCTGGGGACGCTTGCTCTTGCTTCCGTTCGGCCACAGGCGTGGCCTGCGCTTCGCCGCGAGGTCCTCGACCCAGCCGACCGCGAGGACCATCAGGCCGATGAGCGGCCAGACCAGGGCGAACATCCAGATGGTGTACGCGCCGTCGAGGGCGGCGACCGCCCGCTCGCTCTGCATGAAGGGGAGCCGGTAGGCCAGGTCGATGATCGGGACCGTCGCCATGATCAGCAGGTTGTGCCACAGGTAGATGGTGACCGCGCGGTTGTTGGAGAGGGTCACCATCTTGTCCCACTTGGCCAGCCGGCCAGGGAGTTCCTGCCAGGACGGGGAGTACTGGAGCAGGATCACGACGAAGCCGAACGACCAGGTGGCCTGGGCCAGCGGGATGTCGTTGAGGTCCCAGCCGTCGGGGCCGAGGTGGTTCGAGGCCCACCACAGGCCGAAGGCCATCACCAGCGACGCGCAGGAAACGGAGACGTACCGGGGGACCTGCTTCAGCAGGCCCTCGTGGTGGGCGAAGCCCAGCACCCAGCAGCTGCCGTAGACCGCGAAGTCGGTGACCGCGTTGCCCGTCTCGCCGGGAATGGTCACCACGCCCGTGCCGACGATCGCCGTCAGGCCGAGCGGCGCGAGCAGCGTCGGCCAGGGAGCCTTGCGGAACAGCCACAGCAACAGCGGCGACGCGAGGACGAACCACAGGTAGGCGCGCAGGTACCACAGAACGCCCGCGGCCTGCACCGCCCAGGTGTCCTCAAGCAGGCCGGACTTCGAGCCGACGTGCCAGGGGTAGGGCGGGGCGCCGATCGGGACGATGTAGTTGAACAGCCCGATCAGGCCCCAGGTGTCACCGTGGTCCGGGTCCTCGGACGGGTTCCAGCCGTTGACGAACATCATCGCCAGCACGACCGCGGAGAACGCCCACAGGGGCGGTAGCAGGCGCCGGACGCGGCTGCGGATCACGCTCAGTGCCGGACGCTTCAGCGAACGTGCCATCAGCGAACCGGCCAGCGCGAACATCACGCCCATCGAGGGGAACAGCACCGTCAGCCAGGCCCAGCCGAAGAGGTGGTACACCACGACGCGGACCAGGGCGATGGAGCGCAGCAGGTCCAGGTACCGGTCGCGGCCCGGCTTCCTGGGCGCCGGGGCGGACTCGGGCTTGGGCGCCGCCTCGGCCGCACGCTGCTGCGGGAGCGTGTACGGCGTCTCGGGGACCGCGCCCGCGCCCCCCGCGTACGGCGTTCCGTACGGGCCCGCCGGTTCCGGGCTCGTGCCCGTGCCGGTCGTGTATCCGTGGGTCATGCCACGGGCCTCCGATCATCGCTGCGCCGGTCACGCTGGCCCGGCACCGCTCCGGCGACGGGGGCTCCGACCACGCCGGTGCGCCGCAGCTTCTGCCAGCGCAGGCGGCCGCCGGTGAGTGCGGTGATCCAGGACTGGAGCAGCACCACGTACATGAGCTGGCGGTAGAGGATCTGCTGCAGCGGCAGCGAGATCAGGTGGGTCATGCGTTCACGGTCGAGGCGGAAGGCGAAGGCCGCGCAGACCGCCTGGATGGCGAGGACGCCCAGCCACGCCATGATCGTCTTCTGGGTCGGGCCGAAGACGATGCCGTAGAGCAGGAAGACGTCGATCAGCGGGGCCAGCAGCGGGGCCACGATCATGAACAGGGAGACGAAGGGCAGGCCGATCCGGCCGAAGCGGCCCGAGGGGCCCTTCTCGATCACCGCGCGGCGGTGCTTCCAGATGGCCTGCATGGTGCCGTACGACCAGCGGTAGCGCTGGGACCAGAGCTGCTGGACGGTCTCCGGGGCCTCGGTCCAGGCGCGGGCGTTCTCGGCGTAGACCACGCGCCAGCCGGCGCGGTGCAGCGCCATGGTGACGTCGGTGTCCTCGGCGAGGGTGTCGTCGCTCATGCCGCCGATGGGCTCCAGGGCGGAGCGGCGGAAGGCGCCCACCGCGCCGGGGATGGTGGGCATGCAGCGCAGGATGTCGTACATCCGGCGGTCCAGGTTGAAGCCCATCACGTACTCGATGTGCTGCCAGGCGCCGATGAGGCTGTCCTTGTTGCCGACCTTGGCGTTGCCCGCCACCGCGCCGACCCTCGGGTCGCCGAAGGGCTGGACGAGTTCACGGACCGTGGACGGTTCGAAGACGGTGTCGCCGTCCATCATCACGACGATGTCGTAACGGGCGTTGGCCAGGCCCCGGTTGAGCGCGGCCGGCTTGCCCGCGTTGAGTTGGCGGATCACCCGTACGTTGGGCAGGCCCATCGCCTCGACGATGCGGGCGGTGCCGTCGGTGGAACCGTCGTCGATGACGAGGACCTCGATCGGGTGCTCGCTCGCCATCAGGGAGTTGACGGTGTTCTCGATGCACTTGGCCTCGTTGTACGCAGGGACCAGCACCGTCACCGGTTCGTTGACCGGCGGGCCCCAGCGGAAGTTCTTCCGGCGGACCCGGCGGGCGTGGACGCCGGAGAGGAGCAGCATCAGGACGAAGCGGCCGATGACCAGGGTGCCGATGATCGCGAGGCCGACCACCAGGACGTCGGTGATGTGCTCCGAGGCCTGGACCAGGAAGATCCACGCCTTGCCCTTCCAGAGGTCGGCGCCGGTGACCGGGCTGTGCGCGCTGGGCGCGTCCAGGGCCTCGGTGAGGTTGTCGAACTCGTAGCCCTTGTCCTTGAGGTCGGGCAGGAACCTGTCGAGCGCCGCGACGGTCTGGCTGCGGTCGCCGCCGGAGTCGTGCATCAGGACGATGGCGCCCTTGCCGTGGTGCGGCGTGGCGCGGCGGATGATCTCGTCGACGCCGGGCCGCTTCCAGTCCTCGCTGTCGGTGTTGTTGACGATGGTGAGGTAACCGCGGCTGCCGATGTACTCGGTGACCGGCCAGGACTCGTTGTCCATGGCCTCGGCGTAGGAGGAGTACGGCGGGCGGAAGAGCGAGGTGCGGATGCCGGCCGCGCCGGTGATCGCGAGCTGGTTCTGCGACAGCTCCCAGTCGATGCGCTTCTTGGACTGGAGGGCGAGGTCGGGGTGGTTGAAGGTGTGCAGGCCGATCTCGTGGCCCTCGTCGACCATGCGCTGGACGAGGTCCGGGTAGCGGGAGGCCATGGTGCCGGTGACGAAGAAGACCGCGTGCGCGTCGTGCTTCTTCAGCACGTCGAGCACCTTCGGGGTCCAGGTCGGGTCCGGGCCGTCGTCGAAGGTGAGGACGAGGCGGTGGTCGGGCACGCTCAGGCTCTGGACCTTGCCGGCGCGGGCGTCGATGACCGGGCCGCCCTCCAGGATTTCCTCCGGCACCTGGGTGGTGGGTGCGGGTTTCTGGACGCGGTGGTCGGCGAGGATCTCGCTGTGCACGTATCCGCGCAGCATGAGCATCGCCGCCAGGGCGACGAGGACGAGCACCGGAAGCAGGAGGCGCAGGGGTACGCGGCGACGCAGGGCACCGCCACGGGCCTGACGGGGAGGCCGGTGACGGGGGGAGCGGGATGCCATCAGACGACGTTCTCCGGGGACTGTGCGGCGGGGGTGGTGGACGGGTCCGGCTGAGCGGCGGAGCCGTCGTCGGCGACGACCGGCTGGTCGGCGGGGGCACCGGCGAGGTCGTCGGTGCCGGCCTCTCCGCCGCCCGTGGGGGCGGTCGTCACGGGGTCTGGGGTCTCCGACACCGGTTGGTCCGCGGGCGGTGTGCTCACGGTGTCGTCCGGGGGTGTGGAGGTGGCGTCGTCGTCACCGCCGGTGGCCGGGTCGGTGGTGTTCTGCTCGGTCGCCGTCGGTGTCGGGTCGGTGGCGTCCGGCTGGTTCCCGGTGCCGGTTCCGCCGCCCGTCGCGGGGGCGGTGGCGTCGGGCGCGGGCAGGGTCGGGGCGCCGGTGGTCGGCGTGCCGCCCGGGGCGAGGCTGGTGCCGGAGCCGGGCGTGGTGTCCGTCTCGGTGGGCTGCGGTGTCGTCTCGACCTGACCGGCGGGCTTGTTCTCCTGGCCGGGCACGGGCATCCAGGGGGCGTCGGAGTTGCCGGACAGCAGCGTGGCGACCATGACGACGGCGTAGCCGGCGCAGGCGAGGCCGACGACCAGGCCGATACGGCGGTAGAGGCGGCTGCGGCGGCCGGACTCGTCGACGAACACGGGTCCGCCGGCGGCGTCCTGCCCGCCGCCCGCGTGGCGCGCGTGGCCCGGCGTCCGGCGCAGTTCGAGGCCTTCCCCTATCTGCACGGAGTCGAGCTGGACCGTCACCTCGTGCGGGTCGTGGGTGGCCGCGGCGGAGTCACCGGCCTCTTCCTGCCAGGGGTCACGGACGGGGGTGCGGGGGGCCGTCGGGGCGCCGGGGCCCGAGGAGGGACGCAGGAACTCGGTCGGAGCACCAGTGTCCGGAGAGGGACGCAGGAACTCGGTCGGAGCACCGGAGTCCGAGGACGGGCGCAGGAACTCGGTCGGGGCCCCTGCCGCCCCGGGGGCGGACGACGGGCGCCCGGAAGCCGCCGGGAGAACGGCGGTCCCGGCGTCGGGCGACGAGCCTCCGGAAGCCGGCGGGAAGCCGGTTGTCCCAGGGCCGGACGACGGGCCTCCGGAAGCCGGCGGGAAACCCGCTGTCCCGGGGGCGGACGACGGGCGTCGGGAGGCCGGCGGGGAGCCGGCCGCTCCTCGGTCGCCCGAGAGGCGTGCTCCACCCTGCCGGGAGGAGGGGTCTGCCGACTTGGCGCCGGGGGCGCCGCCCGGCTGGCGGGGGACGCGCAGGGCGGTGGTGCGCTCGGCGTCCCAGGAAGCGTCCGGCCGGCTTTCGGACGGCGTGGTCCGGTGCGGCGCCGCGGGGCGTCCGGCATTCCGGGGACCGTCCGCCGGGCTCTCGGACGGTGCCGTCCGACCCGGCGCCGCAGGGCGCTCGGCGTCCCAGGGAGCATCCGGCCGACCCGGCGTCGGCGCCGCGGGGCGCTCGGTGTTCCGGGGGCCGTCCGGACGGCCCCCGGACGGTGTCGTCCGGTGCGGCGCCGCGGGGCCACGGGTGTCACCGGTCCGCGGCCCGGGCCGGGCGGGGGGCTCCGCGCGGTGAGCGGTGTCGGGCAGGACCTGGGTCTTGTCGTTGCCGCTGGGGAAGACTCCGAGGCGGGCCCAGCGGTCCTCGAGGGAGCCGGGGCCGGCGTCGCGCACGTCCGCGTCGGCGGGCTTCTCTCCCAGGGGGAGGACCCTCGTCTCACGCAGGTCCTCGTCCTCGGCGTTCCTGTCGAACGCCGACGCGCCCTCGGGCCGATCCGGTTGGGCGTCTTCTCGCCAATTCTCCACGCGCACGCACTTCCCCCCACAGGGCACTTACGGTGCGCACGTACGACCCGAGCACCCGTCGGCGGACCGGGCCCCCACCCGCTCCGAGCGCCCCGTTTATCACACCGTGCTCGGGGACCGAATGTAGCGTACGTGGAGGCCCTGTGTTCCCGCGGCAGTCGTTCGTGTCAGTAGTGAGACATCACCGGGCCGCCATCACGACAATATCCCGATCGGGCAGCCATCCCCCGTCCGGCCGCCGCAGCCAGCCCTCCTCGGCGGCGACGACGGCCGCCGCCCGCCGCAGGGCGTCCAGAGCGGGATGGATCATCCCTTTCCTCCACACCAGGGACACGGGTGACAACGGAACCGGATCCACGAGAGGGCGCAGCACCGTCGAGGGCAGTGGCGGAAAGTCGACCACGGCGAGGATCGGATGACGTGTTCTGGCCATGATCCGCTGGAACTCCTCCTCCCCGACGGCCAGCGGCGCGGGCGACGCGAGCGTGATCCCCCGCCCCTCGAACAGCGACCGCGCGAGGTCCGTCCACTCCGGTGTACGGGGGTTCCCGGCACCGGCGTAGACCGTCTCGCCGGCGAGTGCGGCGAGCGGCACCTCGGTCAGTGCGGCCAGCGGGTGGTCCTCGGGCAGGACGACCGCCATCGGCTCGTGGCGCACGGGCTGCTGGTCGAGTCCGGCCCGCAGTGCGGGGGCGAGGCCCGCGAACCGTCCGAACGACGCGTCGAGCCGCCCCGCGAGCAGTTCCCCCGCGGCCCCGGTCAGCCCGCTCTCGTAGCGGGCCATCAGTTCGTGGGCGGGGGCGAGTTCGCGGGCCCGGTGCAGTATCCGGCGCGGGGTGGCGAGGCCCGGCGAGTTGAGGTCCACCAGCAGGGGGCGGGCCTGTCCGGCGGCGGCGAGCAGGTCGTCCTGCGCCTGGAGCACCGCGCGGGCGTACGGCAGCAGGCGTTCGCCGTCGGCGGTCAGGGTCACCTGGCGGGTGGTCCGTACGAACAGCTCGCTGCCCAGGTCGCGTTCCAGCCGCCGTACGTCCCGGCTGAGCGCCTGCTGGGCGACGTAGAGGCGCGTGGCGGCCCGGGTGAAGTGCAGCTCCTCGGCGACGGTCACGAAGGCGCGCAGCAGGCGGGGGTCGAGGTGGGCGGGGGCGGCCATGACGTGAACTTACAACACAGGTGCGTCAATCGGTGCGGGGAAGGTGTTGGACCGGCCGTACGACCGCGGGCGACGGTGGTGTCATGCCTCAGCCGACCTCCCGGGCCACCCGGGACACTCCCCTGTTCGCGGTCACCGCCGACACCCTGGTCGCCGTCGACTTCGGCCCGCGCGGGCGGAACGGGCCCAGCGCGAAGGGCCCGTACCGCCGCCCCAAGGGCCCGTACCGCCGTCTCTTCGCACTGCCCGGCACCCGCGCGTTCACCGCCGGGAACCTGATCGCGCGGCTGCCGATGGGCATGTTCAGCGTGAGCGCGGTCGTGATGATCGCCGGGACGCGGGACTCGTACGCCCTGGCCGGCGCCGTCACCGCGACGGGCCTGGCGGCGACGGCGGTGGTCGCGCCGTGGACCGCGCGCCTGGTCGACCGGTACGGACAGGCCCGTGTCGCCCTGCCGGCCACGGTGTTCGCCGTACTCGGCTCCCTCGCGCTGCTGCTCTGCGTGCGGCACGGCGCCCCGGACTGGACCCTGTTCGCCTCCTACGCCGCCACCGCCACCACCCCCAACACCGGCGGGATGTCGCGGGCCCGCTGGGCGCACCTGCTGAAGGGGGACGCCGAGGCCCTGCACACCGCGAACTCCTTCGAACAGGCCGCCGACGAACTGTGCTTCATGCTCGGCCCGGTGCTCGCGGCCTTCCTGTGCGGGACGTTCTTCCCGGAGGCGGGCACGCTCGTGGGTGCCGTACTGCTGCTGACGGGCACCGTTCTGTTCACCGCCCAGCGGTCGACCGAGCCGCCGGCCGCACGGCGCTCCTCCGCGCGGGCGCCGTTCCGGTCGCCCGGCATGCGGCCGCTGCTGGTGGTCTGTCTCGCGACGGGCGCGGTGTTCGGCTCGCTGGAGGTCGTCACCCTCGCGTTCGCGGACGAGCGGGGGCACCGCGCGGCGTCCGGCGCCGTGCTCGCGCTCCAGGCGGCCGGTTCCTGTGCGGCGGGGCTGCTGTACGGGGCGATACGCCCGGCGGGGTCCGCGCGGTCCCGGCTGCCGTGGTGCCTGGCCGCGATGGCCGCGCTGATGACCCTGCCGCTGCTCGCGGCCGGGCTCACCGGCTCGCTGGTGCTGCTGGCGGGGGCGCTGCTGGTCGCCGGGATGGCGACCGCCCCCACCATGGTCACCACCATGACCCTGGTCCAGCGGTACACGCCCGAGGACCGGCTGAACGAGGGCATGACGCTCGCGGTGACCGGCCTGCTCGGCGGGATCGCCTGCGGCAGCGCGGCGGGCGGCTGGACGGTGGAGCACGTCTCGGCGACGGCCGGGTACGGCGTGCCGGTGGCGGCGGCCGCGATCGCCCTTCTCGTGGCCCTCTGCACCTCTGTCCTGTTCGGGCCGTCGAACCGCTCCACCGATTCCCTCCCGACCCATTGACGGGCACAGGTCCCGCACATACCTTCACCCGTCGAAGCGCTTCGAAACCGCTTTCTGCATCCCCACGGACCGTGCAGATGAGGACCCCCGATGGTGAAGATCACGGATGTGGCCCGGCGCGCCGGGGTCTCCCCCAGTACGGTCTCGTACGCGCTCAGCGGCAAGCGTCCGATCTCCGACGCGACCCGGCTCCGGGTGCAGGCGGCCGTCCGCGAACTGGGCTACCGCGCGGACGGCGGTGGCCGGGGCGCGGCCGGCCACCGGTCGAAGGTGCTGGCCCTGGCGGTCCCGATGCGCTCCGGCGTCCACGTGCCGGTGGTCACGCAGTTCGCGGTGTCGGTGGTCACCGCCGCCCGCGCCCACGACCACGACGTGCTGATGCTCACCCAGGGCGAGGGCGAGGAGGGCATCGGGCGCGTCGCGGACACCCGGCTGGCGGACGGGGTGATCGTGATGGACGTACAGCTCCAGGACTCCCGGCTGCCGCTGCTGCGCGCGGGGTCCTTGCCGTCCGTGCTGATCGGCGTGCCCGCCGAGCCGGACGGGCTGACCTGTGTCGACCTGGACTTCCGGGCGGCCGGTGAGCTGTGTGTGGACCATCTGGCGCGGCTCGGGCACCGGGTGGTGGCGCTGGTCGGCTCGCCGCCGGAGGTGTACGTGCGGCGGACCGCGTTCGCGCGGCGGCTGGTGGAGGGCTTCACGGCTGCCGCCGACCGGCACCGGCTCACCTCGGCCGTGCATCCGTGCGGGGCCGGCCGTGACGCCGCCCGCGCGATCGCCGAGCGGCTGGTGCGCGAGCTGCCGGCGCTGACGGGGGTGGTCGTGCACAACGAACCGCTGATCGATCCGCTGATCGACGCCTTCGAGCGGCTGGGGCTGAGCGTCCCCGGCGATCTGTCCCTGACCGCCGTCTGCCCGTCCCCCGTCGCCGCGTCGGCCCGCGTCCCGGTCACCTCGGTCGCCGTGCCGTCGGCGGAGCTGGGCACCCGCGCGGTGCACCTGCTCGTACGGAAGCTGTCCGGTCTCCCCGTACCGGGGACCACCCTGCTGCCGCCCCGGCTGACGGAACGGGCGAGCACGGTACCGCGCGGGACGGCATGACGACCGGGGCGGCCCCGGCCCGGTCCCGGGCCTCTCCGGCCGCTCCGGATCTCCTCGGGTCTCTCTGGGTCTCCCGGGCCTCCCCAGGCTTCTTCCCGAAGCCGCATGACAAAGGCCCCGCCGCTCGAAGCGACGGGGCCTGTGCCCACATGGGATGAGTGGAGATGGCGGGAATCGAACCCGCGTCCAACGGTGCGGAACCAGGGCTTCTCCGTGTGCAGTCGGCTGTGCTTTTCTCGGCCCCGGAGATCACGCCGACAAGTCTCCGACGGGCCCAGTCACTGTGTGGTTTCCCTCTTCACCCCGTGACCGGGATCAAGGTTTAGTTCCCTAGCTGATGCCAGGATCCGGGTCGGGAACATCCCCGGGCTGACACTCCCTTAAGTAGGGGAGCCGCTGCTCGCTACCTGAAGATCAGGCAGCGAGGGCGAGCTCGCCCTGGGAGACAGATCGCTTGGAATTGGCGATTATTTTTTTCGGCCTGTGGTTTACGAGATCATGGCCGCTTCCTCGACACGCTTCCCCTGCTTCGACAGCCGCTGTCGAAACCGATCATCCCCATGTTGTTTTTTCAAGCCCCCGAGAGGGGCACGCACCCGCTATGAGGTGCTTGCGCCATCGTACGTGACCAACGCCCGACGATGCCACTGTATTCCCGGCGGTCGTCCCGCCGTTTCCAGCGGTCCTTCCGCCGTTTCCGGTGGTCGTCCCGCCTTCGTACCGGGTTCAACGCCACCCGGGTCCGGGATGTTCCCGCTCAGGCCCGCTGCTTCCTGCGGACCGCCGAGATCGCCCGCTCGGTCTCGCGCCGGTCCTGCTTCTCCCGGAGCGTCTGCCGCTTGTCGTACTCCTTCTTGCCCTTGGCCAGCGCGATCTCGACCTTCGCGCGGCCGTCCTTGAAGTACAGGGCGAGCGGCACGATGGTGTGGCCCGTCTCCTGGGACTTGGACTCCAGCTTGTCGATCTCCTCGCGGTGCAGCAGCAGCTTGCGCTTGCGCCGCGCGCTGTGGTTGGTCCAGGTGCCCTGGCTGTACTCCGGGACGTGCACGTTGTGCAGCCACGCCTCGTTGCCGTCGAGCTGGACGAAGCCGTCCACCAGCGACGCCCGTCCCTGGCGCAGGGACTTCACCTCGGTGCCGGTGAGGACCAGGCCGGCCTCGTAGGTGTCGATGATGAGGTAGTCGTGCCGCGCCTTCTTGTTCTGCGCGATCAGCTTGCGCCCTTTTTCCTTAGCCATAGTGCCGCCCATTTTCGCACTACGGAGGGGGTCGGCGGGAAGCCGATTATCGACGGTGCCCTACCGGCCGAGTCCGCTGAGGACCGTCTCGGCCCGCTGGAGCGCCTCTTCGTCGGCCTCCACGTCGGGGGTGAGGCCGTGGCCGTCGACGCCGCGGCCGGAGGGGGTGCGGTAGTGGCCGACGGTCAGCTCGGCGACGGAGCCGTCGGGCAGCGGGGTCGGCATCTGGACCGAGCCCTTGCCGAAGGTGCGGGAGCCCACGACGACCGCCCGTCCGCGGTCCTGCAGGGCGCCGGTGAGGAGTTCGGCCGCGCTCATCGTGCCGCCGTCGACGAGCGCGACCAGGGGTCTGGTGGTGTCGCCGCCGGGCTCGGCGTGCAGGGCGCGCTGCTCGCCCTCGACGTCGTACGTGGCGACCAGGCCGCCGTCGAGGAAGGCGGAGGCGGCGGTGACCGCCTCGGCGACCAGACCGCCGGAGTTGCCGCGCAGGTCGAGGACGATGCCGGCGCCGGCGGGAGCCTGCCGTACGGCGGCGCGGACCTCGTCGCCCGATCCCTTGGTGAAGGCGCCGACCTTGACGACGGTCGCCCCGGAGGCGAGCTCGCGGACGGTGACGGTGTCCCGGGACAGCCTGGCGCGGCGCACGGTCTCGTGCCACGCGCGCGTGCCGCGTTCCAGACCGAGCCGGACGGTGGTGCCGGCGGACTCGCCGGTGGTCTCGCCGCGCAGTAAGGAGACGACCTCCGTGACGGGCCGGCCGTCGACCTTCTCCCCGTCGACGCTGCGCAAACGGTCGCCCGCGCGGATCCCGGCGTCGGCGGCGGGCGTGTCGTCGCCCACCTTCGTCACCTCGATACGGCCCTCCCGCTCGCGGGCCCACAGGCCGACGCCGGTGTACCGGCCGTCCAGGGCCTCCTTGAACTCCTCGTACTCACCCGGGGAGTAGACGGCGGCCCAACGGTCCCCGCTGCGGCTGACGGCGCGCTGGGCGGCCTCCATGGGAGAGGTGCCGTCGGCGGCGGCCTCCTCGGCCGCCCTGGTGACGTCGGCCTGGTGGCCGACGGGAGCGGCCGGAGGGGCCTCCTCCGCCGTGGCCCTGCCGTCGGCCTCGGGGAGGTTGCCCGTGGCCGCGCCGGCGACGAGCACGCTCGCGAACACCAAGGTCAGGGCGGCCCCACGGCGGATGCGGCGGGGCTGACAGAACAGGGCACGACCTGACATGCCGGTGAGTCTAGGACAACGCGAAGGGGCGCACGGCCGGTTGGCCGTACGCCCCTCTTGGCAAGAGTCACACCTTGAGATACTTGCGCAGCGCGAAGAACGCGGCCAACGCCGGCATCAGCAGACTGGTCGCGAGGATCAGCGGGAGCTTCGTCAGTACGGCGTCCCAGCCGATGAAGTTGATCAGATTCAGCTTCTCCGACAGGGCCAGTCCGTTGTCGATGATGAAGTACCGGCCGACCACCAGGAACCCGCACGCGAGCATGCCGCCGATGAGTCCGGCGACCGCGGCCTCCATGATGAACGGCGTCTGGATGTAGAAGCCGGAGGCGCCGACCAGCCGCATGATGCCGGTCTCGCGGCGGCGGCTGAACGCGGAGACGCGCACCGTGTTCACGATCAGCATCAGGGCGACGACCAGCATGAGCGCCATCATCGCGAGGGCGGCGATGTTCATGCCCTCCAACAGCCCGAAGAGGTTGTCCAGGATGCCCTTCTGGTCCTGCACCGACTGCACGCCGTCCCGCCCGTCGAAGGCGGTCGCGATGACCTGGTACTTCTCCGGGTCCTTCAGCTTGATGCGGTACGACTCCTGCATCTGGTCCGGCGTCAGGGAGCTGGCCAGCGGGGAGTCGCCGAACTGCTCCTTGTAGTGCTTGTACGCCTCGTCCTGCGACTCGTACGTCACGTTGTCGACGACCGACATCTTCTCCAGGTCGGTCTTGATCTGACCCTTCTGGTCGTCGGTCACCGCGCCCTTGGCGCAGTTGGGGTCGGACTCGGCGTCACTCTTGTTGCACAGGAAGATGGAGACGTTGACCTTGTCGTACCAGTAGCCCTTCATGGTGTTCACCTGATCGTTCATCAGGAGCGACCCACCGAACAGGGCCAGCGACAGGGCGACGGAGACGACGACGGCGAAGGTCATCGTCAGGTTGCGGCGGAGACCGACGCCGATCTCCGACAGGACGAACTGGGCGCGCATGGCGTCTGATCAAGCCTTTCCGTGGAGCGTCAGTGCTGGTAGCCGTAGACGCCGCGTGCCTGGTCGCGGACGAGACGGCCCTTCTCCAGCTCGATGACGCGCTTGCGCATCTGGTCCACGATGTTCTGGTCGTGCGTCGCCATCACCACGGTGGTGCCCGTCCGGTTGATGCGATCGAGCAGCTTCATGATGCCGACGGAGGTCTGCGGGTCGAGGTTGCCGGTGGGCTCGTCGCAGATGAGCAGCTTGGGCCGGTTGACGAAGGCCCGCGCGATGGCGACGCGCTGCTGCTCACCGCCGGAGAGCTCGCCGGGCATCCGCTCCTCCTTGCCGCCGAGCCCGACGAGGTCGAGCACCTGCGGCACGGACTTGCGGATCTCACCGCGCGACTTGCCGATCACCTCCTGCGCGAAGGCGACGTTCTCGGCGACCGTCTTGTTCGGCAGCAGACGGAAGTCCTGGAACACGGTCCCCAGCTGGCGCCGGATCTGCGGCACCTTCCAGTTGGAGACGCGGGCGAGATCCTTGCCCAGGACGTGCACCTGTCCGTGGCTGGCCCGCTCCTCGCGGAGGATCAGCCGCAGGAAGGTGGACTTTCCGGAGCCGGAGGACCCCACGAGGAACACGAACTCGCCCTTCTCCACTTCCAGGGAGACATCCCTGAGTGCGGGGCGGTTCTGCTTGGGGTAGGCCTTGGACACGTTGTCGAATCGGATCACGGATGCACCACGGTTAGCCGGGGGTAGATGAGCGTGACCATACGCGAACCGGGCAGGCGTGCGCAGGCACCGGAGCCGTTGTGCAGGACTTACGCCCTTTTGTTCCAGTGCCGGGCGAGGACAGCACCCCCAGGGGCGCGGGGAACTGCGCGACCAGCCCCCACGGCGCCGCAGCCGCGAAATCCCCCGGAACCACCCCTCTGAGAGCGACCCGGCGCAGCTTCCGCAGGAACCTGGCACAGTGGAAGGGGAACGTTCGCGAGAAGGTGGGCGTTGTTCATCTGGAACCGGTGCGAGGAGGGCGAGCGCATGACGTACGACCGGCTGGTGTGCGCGAACTGCGCCGCGCCCGTGAGCGAGGGCCGGTGCCCGGTGTGCCGTGCGAACCGCGAGCGGCTGCAGCAGGAGAACTTCTTCGCGGGGCTGAACCCCATGACGCTGATCGCGCTGCTGGCGGTGCTGGTCGCGGCGGTGGCGCTGCTCGCCCACCAGACCGTCTGACGCCGGTCACACAGACATAAGCGAGGGCCCGGAGCGCGGTTGCGCTCCGGGCCCTCGCCCTACGTCATGCGTACGGTGCGTACGCGCGCGGCCACCGTCAGGCGGCGGCGCCGCCGCGGCCGGACATCATGCGCGGCAGCACCCGGAAGCCGATACCGCCGGCGATCATCGTGGCGGCACCGATCAGCAGGAACGTGGTCTCGGCGGCACCGGTCTCGGCGAGCTCCTTGCCGTCGCCACCCTGGGCCGAGGTGGCGTCGTCGCCGGTGTCGGTGAGGGCCGAGGAGCCCTGGTCCTGCGGAGAGGCGTTGTTGCCGCCGTCCGGGGTGGTACCGGTGTTGTCGTCACCGTCGCCGCCCGTACCCGGGGTGGTCGGGTCGTCGGTGGGCTCCTCTACGGGGTTCTCGTCATCGTCCCCGGGAGTGTCCGGGGTGTCAGGCGTGTCCGGCGTGTCCGGGGTATCCGGCGTGTCCGGCGTGTCCGGGGTGTCCGGCGTGTCCGGGGTGTCCGGCGTGTCCGGGGTATCCGGGGTATCCGGGGTGTCAGGCGTGTCCGGGGTGTCAGGGGTATCCGGGGTGTCAGGCGTGTCCGGGGTGTCCGGGGTGTCCGGGGTGTCAGGCGTGTCCTCCACGCACTCCGGGTCGACCACGAGGTCACAGGTGGGGTTCTCGTCGGCCTGGGCGACACTCGCCACCGCCAGCGACGCACCCGCGGCGACCATGGCGCCGGCTGCGATGCGCGCGATGCGAATCCGCATCTTGTTCGTCATATGTGTGCTACCCCCAGTAGCTGATCGTCAATGAGGCCGCGCTCGGGGCGGTGATCAACGGGGGTAACTGCGATGAAACGCCCCCCGGTTCACATGCGCCCCAGAGATACGCATGCCACGCTTCACCCTTCCCATTTTCCAAAAGAACGTCAAGGCCGTTGCGTACGCGATGTCCGCCTACGCGCGCTTTGCGGGAAAACGAAACTGTGAGTGTGATGTAAATCCCGGATGTCACCGGACGAAAAAGGCAACTGCCGTCCAAGTGACGGCAGTTGCCTTGTCGACAAATCGGCGTTCGCGCCGGAGGTTACTTCTCCTGCTGCTTGCGCCAGCGAATTCCGGCCTCCAGGAAGCCGTCGATCTCGCCGTTGAACACGGACTCCGGGTTGCCGACCTCGTGCTCCGTGCGCAGGTCCTTGACCATCTGGTACGGGTGCAGCACGTACGAACGCATCTGGTTGCCCCAGGAGTTGCCGCCGTCGCCCTTGAGGGCGTCCATCTTGGCCTGCTCCTCCTGACGGCGCCGCTCCAGGAGCTTGGCCTGGAGGACGTTCATCGCGGTGGCCTTGTTCTGGATCTGGGAGCGCTCGTTCTGGCAGGAGACCACGATGCCGGTGGGGAGGTGGGTGAGGCGCACCGCGGAGTCGGTGGTGTTCACGCCCTGGCCGCCGGGGCCGGACGAGCGGTACACGTCCACCCGCAGCTCGGACTCGTCGATCTCGATGTGGTCGGTCTGCTCGACCACGGGGAGGATCTCGACGCCGGCGAAGGAGGTCTGGCGGCGGCCCTGGTTGTCGAAGGGCGAGATGCGCACCAGGCGGTGCGTGCCCTGCTCGACGGAGAGGGTGCCGTAGGCGTAGGGCGCCTGGACGGAGAAGGTGGTCGACTTGATGCCGGCCTCCTCCGCGTACGACGTCTCGATCAGCTCGGTCTTGTAGCCGTGCTGCTCGGCCCAGCGCAGGTACATGCGCTGGAGCTTCTCGGCGAAGTCTGCGGCGTCGACGCCACCGGCCTCCGCGCGGATGTTGACGAGCGCCTCGCGGGAGTCGTACTCGCCGCTGAGCAGCGTCCGGACCTCCATCTCGTCCAGCGCCTTCCTGACGGACTCGAGCTCGGACTCGGCCTCCGCGCGGGTGTCCGGGTCGTCCTCCTCCTCGGCCATCTCGAAGAGCACGGAGAGATCGTCGATCCGGCCCCGGAGCGCCTCGGCCTTCCGCACCTCGGCCTGGAGGTGGGAGAGCTTGCTGGTGATCTTCTGCGCCTCGTCCGGGTTGTCCCACAGGGACGGCGCGGCCGCCTGCTCCTCGAGCACGGCGATGTCTGCCCTCAGCTTGTCGAGGTCCAGGACGGCCTCGATCGACTCCATGGTCGAGGAGAGGGACTTGAGCTCTTCGGATACGTCGACGACTGCCACGCCCTCCAGCGTAACGGCTCCGCGCGCCGGCCCACGCAGGGTGGCGGGGCCGGGGCGGGGCATTACCTGGACCGGGCCCGTCGGGGCGGGGGCTTCTGGGCGTGGGGCGGTCGTTTGTTTCGCCCCCGCCGCCCCTTCCCGTCCCTGGGGGCTTCGCCCCCGGACCCCCTTCGCGCCCACGCGGCGGAGCCGCATGTCGACACAGCCCCGCGCCCCTGAAGGGGAGGGTCAGGGGTTGGCCGGGGCTGAGTTCTGGGTGTCCTGGGGTGGGGTCGTGTCGTCTTCCGTCGTGGCCAGCCAGGTGCCTACGCCTGCCGCCACCAGGATCACCGCCGCCACCGCCAGGGTGAGCCGGCGGCGGCGGGTGATCGCGCGGTTGCGGGCGGAGCCCGGGCGGCGGGCGCCTGTCGCGCGGGGGGCGCGGGCCGTGCCCCGGGCGCCGCCGGCCAGCTCGTCGGGGGCCGGCACCCTCATCGACGTATGCGTGTCGCGGTTGGAGTCGGCCGGTTTCGCGCCCGGTACCAGCGGGACCGCGCCGCGGCGCCGCACCGGCTCTCCGGCGGCCGGGGCGGGCCCGGAGGGCTGGAGCTCCTCGCCCTCCTCCTCCGCGGGCTCGGTGTCCGGCTCGTCCACGTCCAGCGGCGGCATCCCCGTCAGCATCGGCAGCAGCTCCCGCAGCCGCGCGCCCAGCTCGGAGGCGCGCAGCCGGGACGCCGGGGCCTTCGCCAGGCACTGCACCAGAAGCTGCCACAGCTCGTCCGGGATGCCGGGGAGGGGGACGACCGTCTCCGTGACGTGGCGGCGCAGGACCGCGCCCGGGTGGCCGCCGCCGAACGGCGTGAAGCCGGCGAGCAGCTCGTACAGGACCGTGGCCAGCGCGTAGATGTCGACCGACGCGCGCGGGGGCAGGCCCTCGACGATCTCCGGGGCCAGGTAGTCGGGCGTTCCGATGATCTTCGTGGCGCGGGTGCGGCGCGGGGTGTCGATGAGTTTCGCCACGCCGAAGTCGGTGAGCAGGGCGCGGTGGGAGCCGCCGGGGCCGAGCGGGCCCTGCATGTCGAGCAGTACGTTCTCCGGCTTCACGTCCCGGTGCACGACCCCGGCCGCGTGGGCCGCCGCCAGGCCGTCGGCGACGTCGGCGACGATCGCCACGGCGGCCTCGGGGGCCAGCCTGCGTTCCCGGTCGAGGCGGGTGCGCAGGTCCGTGCCCCGGACGAGGTCCATGACGAGGGCGAGATCGTTGCCGTCGACCACCAGGTCGCGTACGGAGACGACGTGCGGGTGCTCCAGACCGAGCAGCGCCGTCCGCTCCTGCACGAAGCGGCCGACGAGCTCCTGGTCCGAGGAGAGATCCTCACGCAGCAGCTTGATGGCGACGGGCCCGTCGGGGCCCTCGCCCAGCCACACCGTGCCGGCGCTGCCCCGCCCGAGGATCTGGTGGGCGGTGTACCGGCTGCCGATTCTCCGTGCCAAGACTGCTCCTACCGACGCGTGTTGTCGCTAAAACTACGCGTCCGGGGCGCCGGCCTTCACGGCGGATCCGGAAATCAGCCTTCAGATGTCGACAAATCAGCAAACAGGCTCAGTTCGTCCCGGAGGGCACCGAGGGCTCGTCGGAGCCGCCCAGGTCCTCGATCCAGCCCGTCACCGAGCCGAACCAGTCGCTGAGCTGGTCCCAGTAGCCCTTGCCGGTGCCGATCCAGTCCTGGAGCGGGCTCAGCTCCCAGATCAGCCAGCTCGCGACGAACAGGATGAGGATCGTGAACAGGCAGCCCTTCAGACAGCCCAGGCCGGGGATGCGCATCGGGTTGGCGCCGCGCTGCCGGGGCTGCCGGGGCTCCCGGACCGGACGCTGCGGCTCCGGCGGCGGGGGCGGGGGTGCGTACCGCTGCGGCTGGGGCTGGGGCTGCTGCCGGCGCTGCGGCTCCGGCGGCGGGGCGTACTGCTGCGGCGGGGGCTGCTGCGGGTAGCCGTACCCCGGGCCGGGCCGCTGCTGGGGCTGCGGGCGCCGCTGCTGCGGCTGCGGCGGCTGCTGCTGCTGGGGCCGGGCGACCTGCCGCTGGGGGCGGCGGCGCAGCGGGTCCTCGCTCGGGTCGAGGTACTGGACCTGGGTCTGCTCGTTGCGGTCACGGGCCGCGCGGAGCTGGTTCTGCCAGGGGTGCGGGTCCTCCGGGCCGGCTCCGGGGCCGCCGGGCTGCCCCGGCTGTCCGGGCGGTACGGGGGGCATGACGGCCGTGGGGTCGGCGGCGCCCGCCGGGCCGCCGGTCTGCGGCAGGACGCTGGTCGCGCCGTTGGGGTCGTAGGCGCTCGCGCCGTGCGGCAGCACCTGCGTCGGGTCGGCGTCCCCGCCGGGCGCGCCGGGTACGGGCGCGGGCGCCGGGTCCGGGGCGAGGAGCGCGCCGACGTTCTCGGCGGCGGCGATCTGCGCGGAGTTCGCGTGCACGCCGATGCCGTCGGCGACGACGCGCAGGCCGCGCGCGAGGTTCTCGGCGCTGGGCCGCTGGTCGGGGTTCTTGCGCAGGCAGCGCTCGATGACCGTCCACAGCGGGTCGGGGACCGTGGAGGGGCGGCGCGGTTCGGCGCTCAGGTGCTGGTGCAGCACCTCCAGGGCGGAGCCGCCGGAGAACGGCGGGCGGCCGGTGACCAGCTCGTAGAGCAGGATGCCGGCGCCGTAGATGTCGACGGCGGAGGTCTGCGGGCGGCCCTCGGCGGACTCGGGCGCGATGTACGCGGGCGTGCCGACGAACTCGTGGGTGCGGGTGAGGCCCGGGGAGTCGGCGAGGCGGGCGATGCCGAAGTCGGTCAGCATCGGGTGCATCTCGCCGCCCTGCTGCTTGAGCAGGACGTTGGCGGGCTTCAGGTCGCGGTGCACCACGCCGTCGGCGTGGCTGGCGCCGAGCGCGTCGGCGATCTGCGCGGTCAGCAGGGCGGCGGCGACGGGGGTGAAGGGACCGTTCTCACGGAGGTGGCGGTGCAGGTCGGGGCCCTCGACGAGGTCCATGACCAGCGCCAGCAGATCGCCCTCGACGACCAGGTCGCGGACCCGGACGATGTTGGGGTGGGTGAGCCGGAGCAGGACGGAGCGCTCGCGGAGGAAGCGCGTCACGATGTCGGCGTCGTTGGCGAGCTCCTCCTTGAGGACCTTGATCGCGACGGTCTCGCCGGGCTGTCCGGGCACGGCCGCCTCGGCGCCCGCGGTCTCCCGCTGGCGGGCTCGCCAGACGGTCCCCGTGGCGCCGCGACCGAGCGGCTCCTCGAGGAGGTACTTGCTGCCAACCGGCCGCACGTCGCGCTCCCTGCTGCTTGCCTGGCGTACACCGTGGTCCACCGTGCTACGGAATGTTCCGACCCACTGTAGTGCCGCCACGCGGGATACCGGCTGGTCGTCTTCGACGTGATCTCACGGTGATCTCACGGTGGGTCTTACGTACCGGTTCCCGTCCGGGTTCGAAGGTCCTGAACGTTCCGAAGGAAAGACGCTCGACTCGGTCCGTTGGTTGCCGCATGCCGGACGTGACCGATCTCAAGCGGACTCTGAACGATCATTCGCTCCTCACCGGTCAGGCACTTTTACGGGCAGAGCCGACCAATCAAGATCATTTGCTGCCGGAGGGCGGGCGCGTTGTCGGTGGCAGGTGCGAGGATGCGTGCAGTACTGGCCGTACGTGCGCGTGTGGCGGTGGGGGAAGTCCGCGGTCGGGGGATCCGCGGGGCGGTGGTGTCCCCCCGCGTCGCGGGCGCCCGCGCAGAAGGGACCGCTGACGGCGATGCAGATCCGGCTGACCGTCGTAGACCCGCTGGGCCCCTCCTCCCCCGCGCGGGAGCGGGCCGCGAGCTGTGACGTGCTGGTCACGGCGCCCGCGGGCACGGCCCTGGCCGCGGTCGCCTCCGCGCTGGCCTCGGTGGTCTCCGGCGGTGACGGCTCGTCCGGCTCACCGGTGCTGTACGCCGGTGACCAGCGGCTCGACGCCCAGCGCTGCACGCTGGGCGAGCCGCCGCTGATCGACGGCGCGGTGCTGGCCGTGGGCGCCCCCGGCGAGCCCGAGCCGCATCCCGAGCTGGACGAGGCCCCGACCCGGCTGCACGTCGTCGCCGGTCCCGACGCGGGCGGGGTGCACCTGCTGCACGGCGGCGAGATCCGCATAGGCCGTTCCGCCGACGCCGACGTGCCGCTCGACGACCCGGACGTCTCCCGGCTGCACTGCGCCGTGACGGTCGCCCCGGACGGCGGCGTCTCGGTCGTCGACCTCGACTCCACCAACGGCACGACCCTGGACGGCCGGCGCGTGGGCCCCCGCCCGGTCCGCCTCGCCCCGGGCGCGCTCCTGCGCATCGGCGAGTCGGCCCTGCGCCTGACCCCGACGGCGGGTCCCCCCGCGCGAGCGGCCACGACACCGGACGGCGAGGGGCACGTACGGGTACCGCCCCCGGCCTGGCAGGCCGACGACGAGGACGCCCACGCACGCGTGGCGGCACCGACGGCACCCACCCACCACGCCCACGGCTCGGCCGGCTGGGCCGTGACGCCACCGGACGTACGGGAGGACGTACAGGGCGTACGGGAGACACCGGACACGACGCGGTGGGACGGTGCGGGCCAACCGCCGCGAGTGCCGGGACAGGGCCGCGCCCCCGGGATCGAGCGCACCGACCCCGCCCCCGGGGGGCGCACGGTACACACGGTCACCCGGGGAGACGTGCCCCACCTCCCCAAGGGCCGCCGCGTCTCGCGGTCGTCGCCCGCCGACGGGGACACGCACGCGGGGCGCTCCGGCGTGGGCGCGCGCGGTGCGGACCCCGACGCCGCCGCTCCCGAACGCGACGCCGCCGGGACGGCCGTCCCGGCGCCCGGCCGCCTCACCGGCCCGACCACCGGGCCCGCCACCGGCCACATGCCCACCGGGGCACCCTTCATTCCGCACGAGGAGTTCCCCGGCACCCGCAAGGGCACCCCCGTGCGCGGCACCGACCTCACCCGGCCGACGGGCGGGCGCAGGCGCGGTGGACTCACCGCCTGGGCACGGCGGCTGACCGGTGGACGGCAGGAACCGGAGGCCGCGTGGGCCACCCACGACGAGGAGGGCTCCGGTGGCGCACCCGACCCGGGCGCAACCGCCCCCGCCATGCCCGAGACCTGGCCGGACCCCGCCACGCTGCTGCTGACCGCGCTCGGCCCCGGCCCCCGGTTGTGGGAGCGCGGGCCGGGGCACCCGGAGGCGCTCGCGGTGCGGCTCGGCACGGCGGACCGGGCGGCGCCGGACGGCTCGGGCCTGCTGCCCGCCGTACCGGTGACCTCGGGGCTGCGTGAGGTCGGCGCGCTGGGACTGGCCGGCCCGCGTGAGCGGCTCGCCGGGCTGGCCCGCGCGGTACTCGCCCAGCTCGCCGCGCTGCACTCCCCCGACTCCCTGGAGATCGTCCTGATCGCCGCGGACCACTCCCGCCCCCTGGCGGAGCGCACCGCCGAGTGGTCCTGGCTGGGCTGGCTGCCGCACGTACGCCCGGGGCACGGCCAGGACTGCCGCCTGCTCCTCGCGCACGACCACGAACAGGCCACGGCCCGCGCCGAGGAACTGCTGCGCCGGCTGGCGGACCACGACCACGCGGCCCCCCGCATATCCGGCGGCGAAGGGCCGTACACCGTGGTCGTCGTGGACGGTGACCCCGGCGGCCCCGACGCGCGCGAGGCGGTGGCACGGCTGGCCCTGGAGGGGCCCCGGGCCGGGATCCACGTGGTGTGCCTCGCCGAGACGGCCGCCGCCTCCCCCGTGTCCCCGGTGACGGAGACGTACGAGGCGGCCTGCGCGGTGGCGCCGACGTTCCGGCGGTGCGGGGCCGTCGCCCTGCTCAGCGGGGACGTGGCGACCGCCCTGCGCCTGCTGCGGGTGGCCGGGACCGGCTCCGGTCGTCCCCCCGGCCCCGTCGGCCACGGCACCCTCGCCACGGTCGACGCGGTCTCCCCCGCCTGGGCCGAGCGGTTCGCGCGGGCGCTCGCGCCGCTGCGCACGGACGGCACCGGCGGGGAGCGGCACGCGCGCGTGTCGGCGCCGCTGCCCCGGTCGGCGCGGCTCCTCGACGAACTGGGCCTGGCCCGGGCCACCCCGGCCTCGCTGATGGCCCGCTGGGCGGACGCGGCCGACGACACCCAGGCGCTCGGCGGACGCGTCACCGCCATACTGGGCGCCGGTCCGCGCGGACCGGTCACCGCCGACCTCGCCGCCGACGGACCGCATCTGCTGGTCGAGGGGCCGTCCGGCAGCGGTCGTACGGAACTGCTGCGGGCGGTCGTCGCCTCGCTGGCCGCCGCCGAGCGTCCCGACCGGCTGGGCATCGTGCTGGTCGACGGCCGGGGTGTGCCCACGACGGGCGACGCGCCCGGCGAGGGCCTGCGTGTCTGTACGGACGTACCGCATGTCACCACGCATCTGTGCGCCAACGACCCGGTGCGGATGCGGGAGTTCGCG
This sequence comes from Streptomyces sp. CB02400, assembly GCF_001905725.1. Taxonomy (GTDB): domain Bacteria; phylum Actinomycetota; class Actinomycetes; order Streptomycetales; family Streptomycetaceae; genus Streptomyces; species Streptomyces atrovirens. The sequence continues at coordinate 55,602 of NZ_LIWB01000002.1, read as the reverse complement.
CAGTCCCTGAGCGCCGAGCTGAAGCGGCGCGCGGAGCTGCTGGGCCGGTCGGACTTCACGGAGTGGCACACCGGACGGGAGCTGTCGGACCGTATGGTCGCCCAGCGCACGGCGGTCGCGTCCCGCGCGGAGCAGAACGGGGACCTCGACACCCCGCCGAGTTCGACGCTGCGGCTGCGGCCGGGGGCGGACCGGCGCAAGACCGGGGCCGCGCCGCCGCTGCCCCGGCTGGTGGTGGTCGTGGACGATCTGGACGCGCTCGTGTCCCCGGCGCTCGGCTCGCCCGGGCGGCCCGCCGCCGGATCGGTGATGCGGGCGCTGGAGGCGGTGGCGCGGGACGGTGAGCGGCTGGGCGTGCATCTGGTGGTGGCCAGCGGGCCCTGCGACCGTACGGCGCAGAGCGAGCCGGTGCGGCAGGCGTCGCTGCGGGTCGCGCTCGACGCGGTGGTGTCGGGGGGCGGGCCGGAGGAGCCTGCGCCGGGGCGGGGGCGGGTGGTCCTGCCGGACGGGCGGGAGACGGCGTTCCAGGGGGGTCGGGTGACCGGTCGTATTCCGCGGACGGCGACTTTGCGGCCGACGGTCGTGCCTCTGGAGTGGCATCGGATGGGGGATCCGCCGGCTCGGCGGCAGGTTCGTGAGCTCGGTAACGGGCCCACCGATCTGGCTCTGCTCGCCAGTGCGTTGGAGCGGGCCGCGCGGCAGGTTGCTGCGGCGGAGGTGCCGTCGCTGCTCTGACGGGGCGGTCGGTTGTGCGGGTGCACGGGGTGAGGGCTGGGCGGGGGTGTTCGCGCGGCCCGGCGCTTGCGGGGGTGCCGTCGCGCCCACCCGTGCCGCCCCAGCGGCACGACTGCCCGCGGCTGACGCGGCATGCGACTGCCCGCGGTTACGCGGGCCTTGTCCGCACCGACCGGTGACGCCTGGTCACGACGCGGTCACGATAGCCGTCTTGACACGGGAGGCGGTCTTGCCACCCCTACCCCCCGGGCGTAGACCAGAGCGCACGGGACAGCGCTCGGCGTTCGACGGAGTACGAAGAACGGGGCAGTGATGCGCAGGACGAGCAGGATCATCCGGACACGCAGGTCGTCTGAGAACCACGTGACGGCCCCCCGCACCCGCAGGGCCGCCGCGGCGCTCGCCGCGGGAGTGCTCGCGGTCTCGCTCACCGCGTGCGGCGGGGGCGACGACGACAGCAACAGCGATGACGAGAACAAGGGCGGCGGCGAGACCGGGACCACCGTCACCCTTCCCAAGCTGGACGGCGCGAGCCTCGAGGTCGCCGCCGTGTGGACCGGCGCCGAGCAGGCCAACTTCAAGAAGGTCCTCGCGGAGTTCGAGAAGCGCACCGGCGCCAAGGTGACCTTCGTCCCCGCCCAGGACCCGATCATCAACTTCCTCGGCTCGAAGGTCGCGGGCGGCGCCCCGCCGGACGTGGCGATGCTGCCGCAGCCGGGCGCCATCAGGCAGGCCGTCGACAAGGGCTGGGCCAAGCCGCTCGGCGCCGAGGCGGCCAAGGAGCTCGGCGAGAACTACTCGCAGGGCTGGCAGGACATCGGCAAGGTCGACGGCAAGCAGTACGGCGTCTACTACAAGGCCGCCAACAAGTCGCTGATCTGGTACAACGCCCAGGTCTTCGAGAACGCGGGCGCCGCCGAGCCGAAGACGTGGGACGAACTGCTCACCACCGCGCAGATGGTCTACGACTCCGGTGTCACCCCGTTCTCGGTCGGCGGCGCCGAAGGCTGGACGCTCACCGACTGGTTCGAGAACGTCTACCTCTCCCAGGCCGGACCGGAGAAGTACGACCAGTTGGCCCAGCACGAGATCAAGTGGACGGACCCCTCCGTCAAGGAGGCGCTGACCACGCTCGCCGAGATCTGGGGCAGGAAGGACTACGTCGCCTCCGGCGCGCTGGGGACCGATTTCCCGACGTCCGTGACGCAGACCTTCACCGGCGGTGACCAGCCCAAGGCAGGCATGGTCTACGAGGGCGACTTCGCGCAGGTCAACATCGGCGAGACCGAGGCGAAGGTGGGCACGGACGCCAAGGTGTTCCCGTTCCCGGCGGTCGGTGACACCCCGCCCGTGGTGTCCGGCGGCGACGCGGCGGTGATCCTGGAGGACTCCGAGGCGTCCCAGGCGCTGGCGACCTTCCTCGCCTCCCCGGACGCCGCGCGCATCCACGCCGGGCTCGGCGGCTACCTCTCGCCGAACAAGAACGTGCCGGCCTCGGCGTACCCGAACGAGGTCCAGCAGAAGATCGCCAAGGCGCTCGTCGACTCCGGGGACGACTTCCGCTTCGACATGTCCGACCAGGCCCCGCAGGCGTTCGGCGGCACGCCCGGCAAGGGCGAGTGGAAGATCCTCCAGGACTTCCTGAAGAACCCGGAGGACGTCGCCGGTACGCAGGCGAAGCTGGAGGCCGACGCGGCCGCGGCGTACGGGAACTGATCCGGCGATGGCGTCGGACACGGCGGCAGGGGCACCGAAGGCGGCCCCTGCCGCTCCCAAGTCGCGCAAGAGCGTCACCGGCACCCGCGGAACTGTGGCGGCGCTGTTCCTGCTGCCCGCGCTCGTGCTGCTCGGTGCGCTCGTGGTCTACCCGATCGGGTACTCCGTCGTCCGCAGCTTCTACGACCAGTCCGGCGACGGCTTCGCCGGATTCGACAACTACCGGGCGCTGTTCACCGACGACGGCATCCGCACGGCCCTGAAGAACAACGTCATCTGGGTGGTGTTCGCGCCGACGATCGCGACCGCCCTCGGTCTGGTCTTCGCGGTGCTGACCGAACGGGTGCGCTGGGGCACGGCGTTCAAGCTGGTCGTCTTCATGCCGATGGCGATCTCGATGCTGGCGGCCGGGATCATCTTCCGGCTGGTGTACGACCAGGACCCGGACAAGGGCGTGGCGAACGCGGTGTGGGTGGGGGTGCACGACACCTTCGCCCAGTCGTCGGCGTTCCCGAAGGCGCACCCGGGCCGCGAGTCGCCGCTGGAACCGGCCGGCGGGGGCGCGTTCATCACCAAGGGGACGGTGAGCGCCGGTGACACGGTGACGCTGCCGCTGGTCGGGGTCGCCCCGGACCTGATGCCGGACGACGCGGAGCGGGCGGCGGCGCCGAAGCCGGAGGACGACCGGATCACCGGCACCACCTGGCAGGACTTCACCCGCGGCAAGGGCGTCGGCACGCTGAACGGCGTCGACGCGGCCGAGCTGGGCTATCCGGGGATGAAGATCGAGGCCGTCAAGGACGGCGAGGTGGTGGAGACGGCCACGGCGGGCGACGACGGCACGTTCTCCTTCTCCTCGAAGGCCGACGGGGCACAACTGCGGCTCCCGGCGAGCAACTTCGCCGAGCCGTACAACGGCCTCGACTGGCTCGGCCCGTCGCTGGTCACACCGGCGATCATCGGCTCGTACATCTGGATGTGGGCGGGCTTCGCGATGGTGCTGATCGCGGCCGGGCTCGCGGGGATGCCCCGGGAGCTGCTGGAGGCGGCGCGGGTGGACGGCGCGAACGAGTGGCAGGTGTTCAGACGTGTCACGGTGCCGCTGCTGGCGCCGGTCCTCGCGGTCGTCACCGTCACCCTGATGATCAATGTGCTGAAGGTGTTCGACCTGGTCTTCATCATCGCCCCGGGCTCGTCCCAGGACGACGCCAACGTCCTCGCGCTGGAGCTGTACCGCAAGGGCTTCGCGGCGGACCAGCCGGGCATCGCCAGCGCGATCGCGGTGTTCCTGCTGCTGCTCGTCATCCCGGTGATGTGGTTCAACGTACGGCGGCTTCGGCGGGAGGTGCGGCGATGAGTGCGGACGCCGGCAGCGTCACCAAGGCGGTCCCCACCGTCAAGGCCGAGCGGTCACTGGGCTCCCGGCTCAGCCAGTGGGTCAGCGGCGGCCTGGTCCGCGTCTTCCTGATCGTCGTGGGCCTGTTCTGGCTGGTCCCGACGGTCGGCCTGCTGCTGGCCAGCCTGCGCACCCCGCAGGACATGGCCGCCGACGGCTGGTGGAAGGTGTTCACCGAGCCCTCGCAGCTCACCTTCGGCGCCTACGAGACGCTGCTGGAGAACGACGACATCACCGGCTCGCTGCTGAACACGGTGTACATCACCGTCCCGGCGACCGTGCTGGTGGTGGTGATCGGCTCCCTCGCGGGGTACGCCTTCGCCTGGATGGAGTTCCCCGGCCGGGACTGGTGGTTCCTGGCGGTGGTGGGGCTGCTGGTGGTGCCGGTGCAGGTGGCGCTGATCCCGATCGCCGAACTCTTCGGCAACATCGGCCTCTTCGGCTCCGTGGCCGGTGTGGTCCTCTTCCACGTCGGTTTCGGTCTGCCGTTCGCGGTGTTCCTGCTGCGGAACTTCTTCGCGGAGATCCCGAAGGAGCTGCTGGAGGCGGCCCGGCTGGACGGCGCGGGCGAACTGCGGCTGTTCGTACGGGTCGTGATGCCGCTCGCCGGTCCGGCCATCGCCGCGCTCGGCATCTTCCAGTTCCTGTGGGTGTGGAACGACATGCTGGTCGCGTTGATCTTCACCGACTCCGGGAGCCAGCCGATCACGGTCGCCCTGCAGACCCAGGTACGGCAGTTCGGCAACAACATCGACGTCCTGGCGCCCGGCGCGTTCATCTCGATGGTGGTCCCGCTGGTCGTGTTCTTCGCGTTCCAGCGGCAGTTCGTCTCCGGTGTGATGGCGGGCGCGGTGAAGTAGCCGACGTACGCGACATGTTGAGGGGGCGGGCCGTCACAGGTCCGCCCCTTCGCGTGACGGGCGTCCCCCGGATGCCGCAGGGGGCGTAACCAAGTGGGGCCGGCGGCCGTTGCCGGGCAGAACGCCCGCACCGACCGTTGGATGCCCCTTGCCCAGGTTCAGTGTCATTGTCCCCGCGTACCAGGTTCAGGCGTATCTGCACGAGTGCCTGGAATCGGTGCTGTCCCAGTCGTATCCCGATCTCGAACTGATCGCCGTCGACGACTGCTCGCCGGACGCCTGCGGTGCGGTGATCGACGAGTTCGCGGCCCGCGACCCTCGCGTACGGGCCGTGCACCTGCCCCGGAACACCGGTCTCGGTCCGGCCCGCAACGCCGGGATGGAGCGGGCGACCGGCGACTACCTGGTCTTCCTGGACGGCGACGACACCCTCACGCCCGACGCGCTGCTCGCCCTCGCCGACCGGCTGAAGGAGACGGGCGAACCGGACGTGCTGGTCTACGACTACGCGCGCACCTACTGGTCGGGCGAGGCCGTGCGCAACCGGGTCGCCGCCGAACTCACCGAGCAGGGACCTGCGCCGTTCCGTCTCGAGGACCGGCCGGGGCTGCTGAACCTGCTGATGGTGGCCTGGAACAAGGCGTACCGGCGGGAGTTCGTCGAGCGCGCGGGCTTCACCTTCCCGCCCGGCTACTACGAGGACACCCCGTGGACGTACCCGGTCCTGATGACGGCGGAGTCGATCGCCACCCTGGACCGGGTGTGCGTGCACTACCGGCAGCGCCGGGCCGGCGGCATCCTGCGCACCACCAGCGAACGGCACTTCGACGTCTTCGACCAGTACGACCGGGTCTTCGCGTTCCTCGACGAGCGGCCCGCGCTGCGGCGCTGGCGGCCGGTGCTGTTCCGCCGCATGGTCGACCACCTGGTGACGGTGTACACGCGGCGGGACCGGCTGCCGCGCGGGTCGCGCGCCGCCTTCCTGCGCCGGGCGCGTGTCCACTGCCGGCGCCATCGGACGCCCGGCGCGGCCGGGTCCGCGCGTGCCCGGGTCCACCACACGATGGTCCGTTACGGACTGCACCGCACCTATCGGGCGTTGCGGCTGGCGGCGGCGCTGCGCCGCAGGTGGGCCCGGATCGCGGGGCGGCTGCCGCGCGCCCTGCGCCGCGCGGCCCTGCGCCTGCACTACCGGCTCCAGCGGCTGCTCCCGCTCCGTGCCGACCGGGCCGTCTTCGCCGCCGACGGGGGCCGCGGTCACGGCGGTGACCCGGGCGCCCTGGAGTCGGCGCTGCGCGAGCTGGCCCCGCACATCCGCACCGCCTGGGCGGCCCGTCCCGAGTACCACCACACCCTTCCGCCGGGCGCCCGCCGGCTCGTGCCCGGCACGGCCGCCCACTGGAGCGCGCTCGCCCGGTCCGCGTATCTGGTGACCGACGCCGACACCGTGCCGGGGCTGGTCAAGCGCAAGGGGCAGACCGTGGTGCAGACGCGGCGCGGCACCCCCCTCGGGCACGAGGGCCTGGACCTGCTGGAACGTCCCGCGGCGGCCCGGGACACCGACTTCGCGCGGCTCCTCGCGGGGGTCGACCAGTGGGACTACGTCGTCTCCGCCGACCGCCACTCGACCCTGACCTGGGAGCGGGTCTGCCCCGGCCGCTACACCACCCTGGAGTACGGCAGGCCGCGCACCGACCGGTTCCACACGGCGACCGGGGCGGACGTGGCCCGGCTGCGGGAGTCGCTCGGCGTCCCGGAGGGGTCGGTGGCGATCCTGTACGCGCCGGCCCACCGCGACTACCGGCGCACCCAGCGCCGGCTGCTCGACCTGGAGCGCGTGGTGCGCCGTCTCGGCCCGCGGTTCGTCGTCCTGTCCCTCGCCGACCACCACCCGTACGGCGGGCCGCGCGAGGCCGCCTCCGACCGGGTCCTGGACGTCTCCGGCCATCCGGACGTCACCGCGCTGTGCCTGGCCTCGGACGCCCTGGTCACGGACTACTCGACGCTGATGTTCGACTACGCGGGCCTGGACCGGCCGGTGGTGCTGCACATCGACGACTGGGAGGCGTACGAGGCGGCCCGCGGCGCCTATTTCGACCCGCGGGCGTTCCCGCCGGGCGCGGTCGCGGGCGGCGAGGACGAGCTGATCGACATCTTCGCGAGCGGTCACTGGTGCGGCGCCCGCTCCGCCCGGCTGCGGGCGGACTTCCGCGCCCGCTTCTGCCCGTACGACGACGGCCGCGCCGCCGAGCGGGTCGTGCGCCGGGTGGTGCTCGGGGAGAGCGACCTGCCGCCGGTGGTGCCGATGGACGGGCGCCGCCCGGTGCCGTCGGCCGGTGCCGTGTCCGGCCCGCCGGCGCTCACGACGGTGCCGCAGCAGCAGCCCGCCGGTGCCCTGACCGTCACCGACCGCGGCTGACCGCCGTTCCCCCTTGTGGACACAGGGAGTTCCCATGCCCTCCGGATCGTCGCGACCCACCCCGACCCGGCCTCCGGCGGGGCGGCCCGGTCGACGCCCCGCCCGCTGAGAGCGCCACGCCATCCTCCACGGACCACGGAACACGGTTCACGGACCACGGATTACGGAAAGAGCAGAATGCCCCGCTTCAGCATCATCGTCCCGTCCCACGGGGTCGCCGGCCGGCTGGGCCAGGCGCTGGACTCGGTCCTCGCCCAGTCCTTCGGTGACTTCGAGCTGATCCCGGTCTGCGATGCGCCGGGGTCCGCCGCGGCCGACGTGGCCGCCCGGCACGCCGAGCGGGACTCGCGGGTGGCGCCGGTGCACGCGCCGCCGTCGGCCGGGCTGGCGGGGGCGCGCAACGCGGGGACGCGGGCGGCCACGGGGGCGTACCTGCTGTTCCTCGACGGTGACGACGTCCTCGTACCGGGCGCGCTCGCGGCTCTGGACGCGCGCCTGACCGAGACCGGTCCGGTGGACGTGCTGCACTTCGAGCACGAGCGTGCGCCCTGGTGGGAGGGCGAGCCCTCCAACCCTGCCGCGCCCCTGCTGGCGAAGGCCCCCGACGGCGCGTTCCCGCCCGACCGCGCCCCGCACCTCACCGGCGTGGGCCTCCCGGCGTGGAGCGCGGCCTGGCGCCGTGCCTTCGTCACCGAGCGGGGTCTCGCCTTCCCCGCGGGTCACTTCACGGACATCGGCTGGGGCGGGCAGGCGATGCTCGCCGCCGAGCGGGTGGCGGTGCTGCGCACGGTCGTCGTACGGCATCTGGTGCGGCGGCAGGGCAGCCGGCTGAGCCTGCCCGGGGAGCACCACGCCGAACTGCTGGACCAGGTCGAGCTGGTGCTGGAGCGGGCCGCCGAACGGGGGCTGTCCGCCGAGCGGTCGGCGCCGTTGTTCGAGCAGCTCTTCACCGCCGTGCTGAAGACGGCCGCCCGTCCCCGGCGGCTCCCGTCGGGCCGCCGCGCCTTCTTCCGCCGGGCGAGCACCCTGTACCGCCGCCACCGCCCCACCGGACACCGGCCCCCGCGCGGCAGCCTCGGGGTGCAGCACCGGCTGCTGGCGTCGGGCTCCTACGGGGCCTTCGCCGCCCTGCGCGGCGCCCGCCGCGCGGTGGCGCGGACCGTGGCGGCGGTGCCGCGCCCGCGGGGTCTGCGCACCCGGCTGCTGTACCGGATGCACCTGTGCCGCCCGCTCGATCCGAACCTCGCCGTGTACTGCGCGTACTGGGGCCGCGGTTACGCCTGCAACCCGGCCGCGATCCACGCCAAGGCGCGTGAACTCGCCCCGCACATCCGCTCGGTGTTCCTGGTGGAGGCCGGCCAGGAACACACCGTGCCGGACGGCGTCGAGTACGCGGTCATCGGCAGCCGCCGTTACTGGGAGGTGCTGGCCCGCGCCAAGTACCTGGTCAACAACGCCAACTTCGCGGAGGGCGTGGTCAAGCGGCCCGGCAGCGTCCACCTCCAGACGCAGCACGGCACCCCGCTGAAGACGATGGGCGTCGACCAGTCGACGTACCCGGTGGTGGCCGCCGCCACCGGCAGCTTCACCAGGCTGCTCGGCCGGGTGGACCGCTGGGACTACAACCTCTCCGCCAACCCGCACTCCACGCGCGTGTGGGAGCGCGCCTTCCCCGGCTCCTACGAGCACCTGGAGTACGGCTACCCGCGCAACGACGTGTACTGCGCGGCCGGCGCGGACGACGTGGCCCGGATCCGTGCGGAGCTGGGCGTCCCGGAGGGCGCGCGGGCCGTGCTGTACGCGCCCACCCACCGCGACCACCGCACCGGCTTCGAGCCCGGCCTCGACCTGGAGGCGTTCTGCGAGGCGGCCGGCGAGGACGTCGTGGTCCTGCTGCGCGCCCACTACTTCTACGACCGGGGCACCGCGCGGGCCGGGGGCCGGGTCATCGACGTCACCGCGCACCGCTCGTCGGAGGACGTGTGCCTGGCCGCCGACGCGCTGGTCACCGACTACTCGTCGATCATGTTCGACTACGCCTGTCTGGACCGCCCGATCGTCGTGTACGCCGACGACTGGGACGTCTACCGGGAGGTCCGGGGCGTCTGCTTCGACCTGATGGAGGGGCCGCCGGGACCGGTGGTCCGCACCCCCGAGGAGCTGGCCCGCGTGTTCCGCGACGGCTCGTACGCGGACGCGGGGTCGGCGGCGCTCCGGGCCCGGTTCCGGGAGCGGTTCTGCGCCTTCGACGACGGGCGGGCCGCCGAACGGGTCGTACGCCGGGTGCTGCTCGGTGAGCCGCCCGAGGCCCTGCCGCCCGTGATCCCGCTCGCGGAGCGCGTCCCCGCCCCCGCGGCCGCCGCCACCCTGGTGAGGAGCTGACGTGCCCCGTTTCAGCGTCATCGTCCCCGTCCACAAGGTGCAGGGGTACCTGCACGCCTGCCTCGACTCGGTGCTCGGGCAGTCGTACCGCGACATCGAGGTGATCGCCGTCGACGACCGCTCCCCCGACGGCTGCGGCGCGATCCTCGACGCGTACGCGGCCCGCGACGAGCGCGTCCGGGTGGTGCGCCTGCCGGAGAACGTGGGCCTCGGCCGGGCCCGCAACGCGGGGATGGAGCACGCGACGGGCGACCACCTGTTCTTCCTCGACAGCGACGACACCCTCACCCCGGGCGCGCTGCGCGCGATGGCCGACCGCCTCGACGAGACCGGCGACCCGGACGTCCTGGTCTTCGACTACGCCCGCACCCACTGGTGGGGCGGCACCCGCCGCAACGTCCTGGCCCGTCTGCTGGCCACCGAGGACGTGTTCACGGCCGCCGAGCGGCCGGAGATCCTCGATCTGCTGATGGTGGTGTGGAACAAGGTCTACCGCCGTGACTTCGTCGCACGGGAGGGCTTCGCCTTCCCGCCCGGCTACTACGAGGACACGCCCTGGACGTTCCCGGTGCTGCTCAGCGCGGAGCGCATCGCGACCCTGGACCGGATCTGCGTGTACTACCGGCAGCGCCGCCGGGGCAGCATCCTGTCCACCACCAGCCGCAGACACTTCGACGTCCACGAGCAGTACGCGCGGGTGTTCCGGTTCGTCGACGCCCGCCCGGCGCTCGCGCACTGGCGGCCCTTCCTGCACGCCAAGATGGGCGAGCACTGCCTCGACATCCTCTCCAAGCCGGACCGCCTGCCGCCGTCCGACAAGGGCGAGTTCTTCCGCCGTACGGCCGAGATGTTCCGGGCGCACCGGCCGGAGGGCGTCCGGGTCCCGGCGGAACTGCGGGTGCTGGAGGGGAGCTACACCGGGTACGTCCTGCGGCAGCGGGCGGAAAAGGCCGGACAGGAGCTGGGCCGTCGGGCCCGGCAGGCGGGTACGGCGACGGCGGCGCGGTACGCCCGTGTCCGGCCGGCGTTCCGGCGTCCGCTCGACCCGGACCTCGCCGTGTACTCGGCGTTCTCGCACCGGGGCGTGCTCGGCGACCCGGCGGCGATCCACCGCGCGGCGCGCGAACTCGCCCCGCACATCAGGAACGTATGGGTGCTGGCCGACGAGGAGCAGGCGGCCGGTCTCGATCCGGACACCGAGTACGTGCTGCTCGACTCGCCCGGATACCGCCGGGTGACCGAGCGGGCCACGTACTTCGTCAACAACGTCAACTGGTCCGGGGCGCTGGTCAAACGCCCCGGAAGCGTGCACATCCACACCCACCACGGCACCCCGCTGAAGTACCTGGGCGCCGATCTGCTGGACCGGCCCGGCGCCCGGCTCGGCTTCGACGTACCCCAGATGCTGCGTCGGGCCGACCGCTGGGACTACAGCCTGGTCGCCAACCGGCACTCCGAGCTGGTGTGGGAGCGGGCCTACCCCTGCCGCTTCACCTCCCTGCGCAGCGGCAGCCCGCGCAACGACGTCCTGGTCGGGGCGTCGCAGGAGCGGGGGCGTGCGGTGCGCGCACGGCTCGGTGTCCCGGACGGCGACACGGTGGTGCTGTACGCGCCGACCCGCCGCGACTACCGCAGGGGCGGGCTGGTGGAGCGGCTCGACCTCGCACGGTTCGCCGCCGACCTGGGCGAGGGCCGCACCCTCGTGGTCCGCCTGCACCCCTCCCTCGCCGCCGGACCGGCGCGCGGCCTCGGCCTGTCCGAGCTGCACCGGCGGGGCGTGCTCGTCGACGCGACGGACGAACCGGAGGTGCAGGACGTGCTGCTCGCCGCCGACGTGCTGGTCACGGACTACTCGTCGGTCATGTTCGACTACGCCCTGCTGGACCGCCCGATCGTCGTGTACGCCGACGACTGGGGCGCCTACCGGGCGAGCCGGGGCACCTACCTGGACATCATGGCCGAGGCGCCGGGCCATGTGGCGCGCTCCCCCTGGGAGCTGGCGTGGCTGTTCGACTCCGGGACCTGGCGGGACGAGGAGGCGGCGCGGCTGCGGTCGGCGTTCCGGAGGCGGTTCTGCGAGTTCGACGACGGCCGGGCCGCCGAGCGGGTGGTACGGACGCTGATGCTGAACGAGCCGATGCCCGAGCGGCCGGCCGGACCGGCCCGGGTGCCCGCCCAGGCCACCGGCGTCGACCTGCTGACCCCGTCGTGACGCCGCGCGCCCGGGTCCTGCTGCTGGCCGCCGTCTTCGCGCTGCTGCAACTCGCCAACGTCACCGGCCGGGACACCCCCGACAGCAAGAACTACCTGTCGTACGCCCTGAGCCTGACCGGTGCGGACAAGCGGGAGGCGGCCATCGCCACCATCGATTACTTCTGTGCGGGCCGGGCGTCGATCGCGCACCGCGAGCAGAACGTGAACGTGATCCGTTTCCACGCCCCCGACCCCGCCCCGGAGGTCCTGCGGGAGTGCCGGGAGCGGGAGTGGCGGCAGGTGGAGGCGCGGCTGGCGGCCGGGCAGACCGGCGGGCACACCGTGCCGTTCATGCCGGAGCGGTTCATGCGGATCTTCGAGGTGCGGCCCGGCTATCCGGTGTTCCTGGCGCCGTTCATCTCTCTGCTCGGGGTGACCTGGGGCGTGTGGGCGGCGGGCGTGGTGGTGACCTGCGCGGGCGGGGTGCTCGCCTTCCTGGTGCTGCGCGCCCTGTCGGTGCCGGTGCCGCTCGCGCTCACCGGGCAGGCGCTGTTCCTGGTCCTGCCGTGCGGGACGACCGCGATGCGCCCGATGACCGAGGGACTGCTGCTGACGCTCACCCTGGCGGCGCTGTGGGGCTGTGCGCTGGTACTGGAGGGGCACAGGACGCGGCCGGGCCTGACGCTGGTGGGCGCGGCGCTGCTCGCGCTGTTCACCGTCAAGCACTCGCAGGCCCTGTTCCTCGGGCTGTGCCTGGCGGGCGCGGGCGCGGCGATCGCCGTACGACGCCGGTGGCGGGGCCTGGAGCCGGGGCGCGGGGTGGTGGCGCTCGCGGGGGCCGGGTGCGTGGGGGTGTTCGGCACGGTGCTGCTGGCCCGGCTGCTGGGGCATCCGTCGGTGTCGGAGAGCGTGCAGGACCTGCTCACCGATCACTTCGCCCGCCCCGACCGGGAGCGGCCGTGGGCGGAGTTCTTCCAGTTGCAGGGGAACTTCTGGATGGAGTGGCTGCGGCGGCAGCTGTGGGAGCCGGTGTTCGTCGCGTTCCTGGCGGCCGGTGTCCTGGGGGCGCTGCGGCGGCCGGCGTTCGGCGCCTTCCTGGTGGCCGCCGCCTGCACGGGGTTCCTCAACCAGGCCGGGCATCCGGACATCAACATCTGGGGCGACCGGCTGATCACGCTGGCCTGGCTGCTGCCGGTGCTGGGAGTGCCGCTGCTGCTGGAGCCGGTGGTGCGGCGGGCGGTGGTGCCGGCGCAGGGGGCTCCGGTGGGGCTGGCACGCTGAACCCCGGGGCCGCTCGCTTCACTCGATGAGGTGATACGAGGTCATGCCGTCGACCGCGCCGGGAACATACGGCAGATGCCCAAGACGCTCCCCTTCCTCTTCCTCACCCCCCGATGAGCTCCGGAGTCCTCGTCCGGCCGGCCGTGCGCGGTGCCACGGCGCTGCGCGGCGGCGGGGCCTGGCGTCCCACCCCGTACCAGCTCTTCGGCTTCCTGTTCTGGCTCGTGATGTCGCTGGCGTACTGGAGGGTGCCGCTGTGCTGCGACGCCGGGCAGCACGCGGCGGTCGTGGAGCGCCTCAAGGACGATCTGCTGAACCCCCGGCACCCGATGGCGGACCTGCCGGGGACGGGCAGCCCCTACTACTCGCCGTTCGCGCTGGCGCAGGGCGTGGCCGCCCGGCTGACGGGGCTGGGCGGCTGGGAGGTGCTCAAGCTCACCGGGCCGCTGAACCTGCTGGTGCTGCTGACCGGGATCGGCCGCTTCGTGCGCGTGCTGGCCCCGCGCCCCTGGGCGCCGGTGCTGGCGCTCGGCGCGATGACGCTGCTGTGGGGGGTGGAGCGGGCCTGGTGGAGCGGCTATCTGAACCTGATGTCGATGACGGGCAATCTGGCCTACCCGTCGGCGTTCGCGATCGGGCTCACCTTCTGGGCGTGGGCGCTGACGGGGGCGCGGGCCCGGAACGCGGGGGCCGTGCGGTACGTGGGGCCGAGCGGACTGCGCCCGGTCTCCGGGTACGCGGCGCTGGGCGCGCTGTACGGGCTGGTCCTGCTCGTGCATCCGATCACCGCGGTCGCGGCGGCGCTGGGGGCGGTGGCGCTGGTCGCCGGGTGGCAGCGGCGGTGGGGGGTCGCGGTCGCCGCGCGGTGGGCGGTGACGGGGGCGGTGGCGCTGCTGACGGCCGCCTGCTGGCCGTACTTCGACGTGTTCGCGCTGGCCGGGGACGACAGCGTGGACGCGATGCACCGGCGGCTGTACCTGGACCTCGGCGGGCGGTTCGGGCTGGCGCTGCTCGGGCTGCCGGTGCTGTGGCTGCGGGCGCGGCGCACCTCGTGGCGTGATCCGCTGGTGCTGATGTTCGTACTGGACTGCCTGGTGGTGGCGTACGGCTGGGTCAGCGGCCACTACACCTACGGCAGGATCCTCGGGCTCACGCTGGTGCCGTTGCAGTTCGCGCTGGCGGTGGAGCTGGCCGCGTCCCGGCCGTGGCCGGTGTGGCGGCGGCTGCTGGGCGGGACGGCGGCGGCGGGGGCGTGCGTGGCGTTCCTGACCGTGCACGCGGGGGCGGTGGTGCCGGCGGGCTTCGAACGGCCGCCGGACTGGCCGTCGTACGACTGGGCCGCGCGGTACATCGGACCGGGCGAGGTCGTGATCACCGACGGCTACTACGCCGTCCACGCGCTCGCCGGTCACGGGCCGAACCTCGCCGCACCCGCCTGGCCGGACGCCTCACTGGACGAGGAGGAGCGGCTGCGGCGGGTGGCCGATGTGCGCGCGTATCTCGGCCCCGGTTCGACCCGCGCCGAGCGGGCCGCGGTCGTCCGCCGGTACCACGCGCGCTGGCTGCTGCTGACGCCCTCGCAGCGGGTGCCCGAGGAGGCGGTGGTGGTGGCGTGGAGCCGGCGGACGGGGGAGGTGCTGGCGCGGGTGCCGAGGATTACTCGATGACGAGCTCGACGGGGATGTTGCCGCGGGTGGCGTTGGAGTAGGGGCAGACCTGGTGGGCCTGCTCGACCAGCTTGCGGCCGGTCTCCTCCTCGATGCCCTCGGGCAGCTCGACGCGCAGCGTCACCGCGAGCGCGAAGCCCTCGCCCTGCTTGCCGAGGACGACCTCGGCGGTCACCGCGGCGTCGCTGACGTCGACCTTCGCCGCCCGGCCGACCACGCCGAGGGCACTGCCGAAGCAGGCCGCGTAACCGGCGGCGAAGAGCTGCTCCGGGTTGGTGCCCTGGCCGTTGCCGCCGAGCTCCACGGGGGCGCTCAGGCCGAGGTCCAGCTTGCCGTCGGAGGTGACGGCGCGGCCCTCGCGGCCGTGGGTGGCGGTGGCGACAGCGGTGTAGAGCGCGTCCATGGAAAGGACCTTCCCTCTCGAGTCGTGGGTCGGCCGGGCCCTTCGGTTCGGTGGGTCCGGCCGCCGTGCGACCACAAGTAGAGCACGCAATTGAATTGCGCGCAACCAAATGGCCAGCGAGAGCTACCCTGGAGCCATGACAGCCACCCCGAGCCCACCCCCCGCGACGGCCCCGCTGCCGGGCGCCGCGGACGACTGGCTCCGCCTCGACCAGCAGATCTGCTTCAACCTGAACGCGGCCTCTCGCGCCTTCAACGGCGTCTACCGGGTGGTCCTCAAGGAGCTCGGGCTCACCTATCCGCAGTACCTGGTCATGCTGGTGCTGTGGGAGCACGGCACGCTGCCGGTGAAGAAGCTCGGCGAGCATCTGCGACTGGACTCCGGCACGCTGTCCCCGCTGCTCAAGCGGCTGGAGGCGGCCGGCCTGGTGCGCCGGGAGCGCAGTGCGCGCGACGAGCGGTCGGTGGAGGTCCGGCCCACCGAGGAGGGCACCGCGCTGCGGCAGCGGGCCCTGGAGGTGCCGCGCCGGATCGTGGCCGCGACCGGCTTCGACATCGACGAGATCCGCGACCTGAGCACCCGTCTGCACCGGCTCACGGCGGCGCTGGACACGGCGGTGGCGGAGGGCGCGTGACGGCGGCCGACGTGCGCCGCGTGCGCCGAGCGTCCTCAATAGAGGGCAGGAGCAGCCCCGTGACGTGCCCGAGGACACCATGCAGCCCCCTCAGCCCCAGGTCGCCGTCGTCGTCATCGGCTACGACGACGCCTCCCATGTGACCGACGCCGTGCGCTCGGCGCTCGGGCAGGGGCCCGCCGTACGGGAGGTCGTCGCCGTGGACGACTGCTCGACGGACGGCAGCGGGGACCTGCTGGACCGGCTCGCCGAGGACGAACCCCGGCTACGGGTGATCCGGCTCCCCGTCAACAGCGGCGGCTGCGGCACCCCGCGCAACACCGGGCTCTCCGCGGTGACCTC
The DNA here is from genome assembly GCF_001905725.1 of Streptomyces sp. CB02400. Taxonomy (GTDB): domain Bacteria; phylum Actinomycetota; class Actinomycetes; order Streptomycetales; family Streptomycetaceae; genus Streptomyces; species Streptomyces atrovirens. The sequence continues at coordinate 39,574 of NZ_LIWB01000002.1, read as the reverse complement.
GCCGTACGTGATGTTCCTGGACAGCGACGACGTGCTGCCGCCCGGCGCGGTGGACGCGCTGCTCACGGCCGCGACCGGGGCGGACGCGCAGGTCGCGGGCGGCCTGTGCGTGCGCCGCGAGCTGCCGTCGGGGACCGAGGCGCCGTGGGAGCCGGCCCTGTACGCCGCGCCCGCCGTACTCGCCCGCCCGGCGCTGCGCCCGCGCCTGGTCCACGACACGCTGTGCGTCAACAAGCTCTACGGCACGGCCTTCCTGCACGCGCACGGCATCCGCTTCCCCGACGGCCGTTTCCCCTACGAGGACGTCGTGTTCACCGCGCGGGTGTGGGCCGCCGCCCCGCGCGTCGCGCTGGTCCCCGACCCGGTGTACGTCTGGCACGTCCGCCGGTCCGCGCGGCGGCTGTCGATCTCGCTGGACCGCGCGGGCGTCGACAACTGGCGGGCCCGCACACGCGCGTGCCGCACCGCCCACGAGATCCTGCTGGACGCCGGGCAGAAGCGGCTGGCGCGCAGGGCGCGGGCCAAGTTCCTCGACCACGACCTGCGCATGTACGCCCGCGAGCTGCCGCTGCACGACGAGGAGTACCGGCGGGAGTGGTGGGCGCACACGCGGGCGTTCCTCGCGGAGTACGACGCCGCCGACCTGGCCCGCGACCCGGTCGCCCCCGGCCGGCTGATCGGGCGGGTGGTGCTGGCCTCCCCCGAGCCGTGCGACCTGCCCCGGCTGCGGGAGCTGGCGGCCCGGCCGGCCCGGCTGTGCCCGCCGTACACCCGCGCGACGGACGGCACGCCCTGCTGGTCGGCCGCCCTGCCCGGGATCACCCTGGAGCACCTGCTGACCCGTCCCGTGTCCCTCCTCTCGCTCGCCGTGGACGCGGAACTGCGCCCCCGCGCGCACGGCCCGCGGCTGCGGGTGCGCCTGCACGAGCTGTACGGCCGGGTGGCGCGGGCCGGGCCGGTGGCGGCGGAGGTGGAGTGGCGCCACCGGGACCAAGGCGGCGCCCGGGTCCGCCGTACGGTGCCGCTGCGGACGGCCGCCGACGGCACCTGGGTGGCGGAGACGACCGTACGGCCGGACCGGCTGGCCACGCTCGGCACGGGCACCTGGGACCTGCGGCTGCGGGTGCGCTTCCGGGACGGTTCGAGCCGCCGGGTGACGGCGCACGCGCTCGCCGGACCGGGTCTGCTGCGCCGCTGTGTGATGCCGAGCCGCCGGCACGGCGTGGTGCTGGTGCGGCCGTACGCCACGAACTCGGGCGCGCTGGCCCTGCGCGTGGCGGCCGGTGTGCGCGGAGTCGTCCCGGTGCTGCGCGGAAGGCTTTGGCGCCTGCTTCACTGAGGGTCGACCTGTTCGATCGCGGAAGACACGGGCCAACGACGAGGGGACGGCCATCCATGACCTGGTTGATCACCGGCGGCGCCGGCTACATCGGGGCGCACGTCGTACGGGCGATGACCGAGGCGGGCGAACGGGCGGTGGTGTACGACGACCTGTCCACCGGCCGCGCCGACCGGGTGCCGGACGGGGTGCCGCTGGTGGTCGGCTCCACCCTGGACGGCGAACGGGTCGCGCGGGCCCTCACGGACCACGAGGTCACCGGGGTCGTCCACCTCGCGGCGAAGAAGCAGGTCGCCGAGTCGCTCTCCCTCCCCCTGCACTACTACCGGGAGAACGTCGAGGGCCTGCGCGTCCTGCTGGACGCGGTCACGGCGGCCGGGGTCCGCTCCTTCGTCTTCTCCTCCTCCGCGGCGGTGTACGGCATGCCGGACGTGGACCTCGTGACGGAGGAGACCCCGTGCGTGCCCATGTCGCCGTACGGCGAGACGAAGCTGGCCGGCGAGTGGCTGGTCCGCGCGACCGGCAGAGCGGCCGGACTCTCCACGGCCTGCCTGCGCTACTTCAACGTGGCCGGCGCCGCCCGCCCGGACCTCGCCGACACGGGCGTCTCCAACCTCATCCCCATGATCTTCGAGAAGCTGGCGGACGACCTGCCCCCGCACGTGTTCGGCGACGACTACCCGACCCCCGACGGCACCTGTGTCCGCGACTACATCCACGTCGTCGACCTGGCCGAGGCCCATGTGGCGGCGGCCCGCGCGCTGCGCGCCGCCCCCGGCCGGGACCTCACCCTCAACATCGGCCGCGGCGAGGGCGTCTCCGTGCGGGAGGTGATCGACCGCGTCAACACCCTCACCGGCCACGACCGCCCGCCCGTGGTCACCCCGCGCCGCCCCGGCGACCCGCCCCGCGTCGTCGCCTCCGCCGACCGCGCGGCCACGGAACTGGGCTGGAAGGCCCGCCACGCCATCGACGACATGATCACCTCGGCCTGGGCCGGCCGGCAGCACCCGCACCCGCCGACGACGGCCCGCCCCTGATGCCGACCCGAACCGAACGCGCCCTGGGCGCCGTCATCGGCTCCGCCGTGGGCGACGCCCTGGGCGCCCCCTTCGAGTTCGGCCCCGAGGGCGCCTTCTCGGCCCGCTTCCCGGCGCCGGGGGCCGGTGGCGAGATGTGCGGGGGCGGCGGCTGGGACCCGGGCGAGGCGACGGACGACACGCAGATGGCGGTGCTGGTCGCCGAGTCGCTGCTGGAGCGCGACGGCCTTGACCTCCCCGACGTCTTCCGCCGCTTCCGGCGGTGGGCCGCCGCCGACCCGAAGGACATCGGCCTCCAGACGGAGGCCGTACTGACCAGCGGCGACCCGTGGGACCTGGCCGCCGCACTGCACTTCCGGACCAGCCAACGGGCGGCGGGAAACGGCGCGTTGATGCGGGCGGCGCCCTCCGCCGTGTACTTCGCGCCCCTGGGCCGCGCCACCACCATGGACGCCGCCCGCCGCCTGTCCGCCCTCACCCACGGCGACCGGGCGGCCTGGGAGGGCACGGCCGTCCTCCACGAACTGATCCGCGTCGCCCTGACCGGCGACGATCCCGTGACCGCCGTACCCGACACCCTGCACGCGGTGCACCCCGACCACCGCGAGCGCTACACGACCGTCCTCGCCCCCGACTGGCACCCGGACCTGGCCACGGAGTTCAACGGCGCGGTCTGGCCCTGCCTGGCCTCCGCCGTCTGGGCGGTACGGACGACGACCGGCTACGAGGACGCCGTACGCGCGGCGGTCGACCTGGGAGGCGACACGGACACGGTGGCGGCGGTGACCGGCGGCCTGGCGGGGGCGGTGTACGGCATCGACGCCGTGCCGACGCGCTGGAGGGACGCGCTGCACGTCCCCCTGCCGGGCTTCGGGCAACGGGTGCTGCGGACGGCGGACCTGGCCGCCCTCGCCCGAGGGTTGTGCGGCTGAGCCCCTGATCCGCATCGTGGTTGCCGCCGCGCGGACGGGTCACCAAACCGGTCCCGTTCGGCGTCTTCGTCCAGGTCGCCGACGCGATCGAGGGACTGGTCCAGCTGAAAGAGCTCACCTGGACGCCCGTGGAAACTCCGGCGGAGGTCGTTCAGGTCGGCGACGAGGTCACGGTCGTCGTCACCGAGATCGACCGAGAGCGACGCAGGCCGGTCCTCTCCCGGCGGCAGGGCTCGGCCGACGGTCGATGACTCCTCTGCGCGCAGGACGACGGTGCCCCCGTCGGTGAGGAGCGGCGGTGTCCGGGACGGCGCCCTCTCGGCCGGCACCGACAACGCCGTCACAGCGCCTTGAGCGCCTCCGCCGTCGCCCGCGTCAGCGCCTCCAGGTAGCCCTTCGGCAGCTTCGGGCTGCGGATGACCACCGAGCGCCAGTACAGGGGGCCCGAGATCAGGTCGAGGGCCAGGGCGTGGTCGGCGCCGGGGCGGAGGTCGCCGCGTTCCTGTGCCGCCGTGACGATGCCCTTGGCGACCCCGTCCTGGCCCTCGCGCAGCGCCTTCTGCAGGGCCTCGGCGATGTCCGGGTTGCGGGCGGCCTCGGCCTGGAGGTCGGGGAGGATCTGTGAGGCGACGGGGTGGCGCAGGGCGCGGGAGGTGACCTCGTACAGCAGGCGCAGGTCGCCCTCCAGGGAGCCGGTGTCCGGCGCGGGCAGGCCCTGGACGGCGATCGCGGAGACCAGGTCGAGGACGAGGTGCAGTTTGGAGCGCCAGCGGCGGTACACCGCGGTCTTGCCGACGCCCGCGCGGCGCGCGATCCCCTCGATCGACATCCGCGCGTAGCCGGCCGCGGCCAGCTCCTCGAAGACGGCCGCCCGGATCGCCTCCGTCACATCCTGGCGCAGTACGGCGGCCCCGGCGGGGGCCCTGCGGCGCGTACGCGGCTGGGGCTCGTCGGCGTTCGTCGTCATGCGGACAGCATAGGCCGCCACCGTCACGACGAAACGGTTGCGTTCCGACGTTCTTTCGACTTACGCTCCCGTTGCGACGATACGGTTCCGTTCCGACGTAGGACCGGCCCGTCGCCACCCCTCTCTCTAGCGAAAGCGCCGGATGTGAGTCAGGTCCTCCACACACCGCCCCCCGCACCGGGCGCCCCGACACCCGCCGAGGCCGACCTCGCGGCCCTCGCCGCCCGGCACGGCCTCACGGTCAGCGGCGCCCGGCCGTCCCTCGGCGAGTACGTCCGTCAGCTCTGGGACCGGCGGCACTTCATCCTCGCCTTCTCCCGGGCGAAGCTGACCGCCCAGTACAGCCAGGCCAAGCTCGGCCAGCTCTGGCAGGTGGCGACCCCGCTGCTGAACGCGGCCGTGTACTTCTTCATCTTCGGCCTGCTGCTGGGCGCCAACCGGGGCATCCCGAAGGACGTCTACGTGCCGTTCCTGGTGACGGGCGTGTTCGTGTTCACCTTCACCCAGAGCTCGGTCCTCGCCGGGGTGCGGGCCATCTCCGGGAACCTGGGACTGGTGCGGGCCCTGCACTTCCCGCGCGCCTCGCTGCCCGTCTCCTTCGCGCTCCAGCAGCTCCAGCAACTCCTGTTCTCGATGATCGTGCTGGTCATCGTCATGGTGGCCTCCGGCAGCCTGCCCGCCCTGTCCTGGCTGCTCGTCGTCCCGGCGCTGCTGCTGCAGTTCGTGTTCAACACCGGGCTCGCGCTGGTCTTCGCGCGGATGGGCAGCAAGACGCCCGACCTGGCCCAGCTGATGCCGTTCGTGCTGCGCACCTGGATGTACGCGTCCGGCGTGATGTTCAGCATCCCGGCGATGCTGCACGGCAAGGACGTGCCCACCTGGCTGGCCGACGTGCTGCAGTGGAACCCGGCGGCGATCTACATGGACCTGGTCCGCTTCGCGATGATCGACGAGTACGGCTCCTCGTACCTGCCCCCGCACGTGTGGGCGTTCGCGGCGGGCTGGGCGCTGCTGGCCGGCGTGATCGGGTTCGTGTACTTCTGGAAGGCAGAGGAGAAATACGGCCGTGGCTGACAGCAGCGACAGCAAGATCCCCACGGTCGTCGCCGACCGCGTCGACATCGTCTACCGGGTCAACGGCACCGGCGCCGGACGCGGCTCCGCCACCGCCGCCCTCAACCGCATGCTGCGCCGCAAGCAGGCCGAGAAGGCGGCCGGTGTGCGCACGGTGCACGCCGTACGGGGCGTGTCCTTCGTGGCGTACCGGGGCGAGGCGATCGGGCTGATCGGCACCAACGGCTCGGGCAAGTCGACCCTGCTCAAGGCCGTCGCCGGGCTGCTCCCGGTGGAGAACGGCCGTATCTACACCGACGGCCAGCCCTCGCTGCTCGGCGTCAACGCCGCCCTGATGCGCGACCTGACCGGCGAGCGCAACGTCCACCTCGGCGGGCTCGCCATGGGCATGTCCCGCGAGGAGATCAAGTCCCGGTACGAGGAGATCGTCGACTTCTCCGGGATCAACGAGAAGGGCGACTTCATCACCCTGCCGATGCGGACGTACTCCTCCGGCATGGCGGCCCGGCTGCGCTTCTCCATCGCCGCCGCCAAGGACCACGACGTCCTCCTCGTCGACGAGGCGCTGGCCACCGGCGACCGCTCCTTCCAGAAGCGCTCCGAGGCCCGGATCCGGGAACTGCGCGAGCGGGCGGGGACGGTGTTCCTGGTCAGCCACAACAACAAGTCGATCCGCGACACCTGCGACCGCGTGCTGTGGCTGGAGCGGGGAGAGCTGCTGATGGACGGGCCGACGGAGGACGTGCTCAAGGAGTACGAGGCGTTCACCGGAGGCACGGCCAAGGACCGCAAGCCGCAGCCCAAGCCGAAGGCGGTGCCGGTGCCCTCCTGAGGCCCACGCCCGCGCGCCCTCTCCATCGTATTGATGCCAATATGACCGAAGAGGACTGTCCGGAGCGACGAGCAGCCGAAGGAGCCCCGTGATGCCCGAGCTGAGCGTCATCGTCCACGGGCCGAACACGCAGGACCACCTGACCGGTCTGCTCGACTCCCTCACCGCCCGTCCCCTCCCGGACACCGAGGTCGTCGTCGCCGCCGTCGGCGACTGGGCCCGCGAGACCGCCCGGCGGCACGCCCCGCACGTCCAGGTGCTGCCCCTGCCCGACGGCACGTCCGACGCGACGGCCAGGGCGGCGGGGGCGGCGCGGGCCGCCGGCCGCTGGCTGCACTTCGTCCGCGCCAAGGACGGCCTGCCGCCCGACAGCACCCGTACCGTCGCCGAACGGGTCGCCGAGCTCCCCGGCACCGTCGACGTCCTGCTCCTGGACCACCTGCGCAGCACCTGGCGCGGTTCCGGGCTCCCCTCGGCGGACGGCCCCCTGCTCGCCCGCGCGGGCCGCGCCGACCTCGCCCTCGACGACAGCGCCTACCTGCTGCGCCTGACCCCGCTGCTCGGCACCCGCGTCCTGCGCGCCGGCTTCTGGCGGGCGCACGAGGACCGGCTCACCACCGACGACGAACCACGGGCGGCCCTCGCCGCCCTGCTGCTCGCCGACCGCGTCGCCGCCCTGCCGCACATCGCCCACGAGGACCGCCGGCCGCGCCCCGCCGCCCTCCCGCCGCTCACCCCCGCACAGCACTACGCGCTCGTCGACCGCTACGAGAGCCTCCTCGACCTCGCCCGCGAACGCCCCGCCGTCTACACCGTGCTCTACGAGATCATGGTCCGTGACTGCCTGCGCGCCTTCACCCGCGGCGACATGCCCGAGGACGTGGCCCGGGAGTTCTTCCACCGGGCCTCGGTCGCCGCCCTGCGCCGCCGCCCCGAGGGCCACCGGCGCCCCGCCGGCCTCGAGGGCGTCCGCCGCTCCCTGCTCGAAGAGGGCGCCTACGGCAAGTACCGCGCCTTCCAGACCGCCAACCGCGCCCGCCGCACCGTGCGGTCCACGGTGCGCACCGGCCGGCGCCGGCTCGGCGCACAGGTCCGCGACCTCCAGTACCGCCGGGCCCTGCACCGCCCCGTCGACCCCCGTCTCGCGGTGTTCGCCGCCTACTGGAACCGCGGGGTCGCCTGCAACCCGGCCGCGATCGCCGCCAAGCTCGCCGAACTCGCCCCGCACATCCACCCGGTGTGGGTGGTGACCGGCGAGAACGCCGCCCTGCTCCCGCCCGGCACCGACCACGTCGTCCCCGGCACCCGCCGCTACTGGGAGGTGCTCGCCACCGCGAAATACCTCGTCAACAACGTCAACTTCCCGAACGCCGTGGTCAAACGCCCCGACGCGGTCCACCTCCAGACCCACCACGGCACCCCGCTCAAGCGCATGGGCGTGGACCAGATGCCGTTCCCGGCCGCCGCCCAGGGCCTGGACTTCGACGCGCTGCTGGAACGCGTCGACAAGTGGGACTTCAGCGTCTCCGCCAACAGCCACACCACCCGCATGTGGGAGAGGGCGTACCCGTCGCGGTTCGTCTCGCTCGACTACGGCTATCCGCGCAACGACGTCTACTACACGGCCGGCGCCGACGACATCCGCGCGGTCCGCGCACGCCTCGGCATCGCGCCCGGCCGCCGGGCCGTCCTGTACGCGCCCACGCACCGCGACTACGAGGCCGGCTGGACCCCGCGCCTGGACCTCGCCGCCCTCGCCGAACGCCTCGGCGAGGACACCGTGCTGCTGGTGCGCGGCCACTACTTCTACGACGGTGCCGCCTCACCCGTGACCGGCCTGCGCCGCTCCGGCCGCATCGTGGACGTCTCGTCCTACGACCCGGTCGAGGAACTGTGCCTGGCCGCCGACGCCCTGGTCACGGACTACTCGTCGATCATGTTCGACTACGCCAACCTCGACCGCCCGATCGTCGTCCACGCCGACGACTGGGAGACGTACCGCACCACGCGCGGCGTCTACTTCGACCTGATGGCCGAGGCGCCCGGCCCGGTGGCCCGCACCCAGGACGAGCTGACCGGGATCCTCACCACCGACGCCTGGCGCGACGACAGCGCGGCGAAGGCGCGGGCCGTCTTCCGGCGCCGGTTCTGCGAGTACGACGACGGCCGCGCCGCCGAACGCGTCGTACGCCGGGTCTTCCTCGGCCAGGACGAGGCGTCGCTGCCGCCGGTGCTGCCGATCGAGGAACGCACCCCGGCACCGACCCCCGAGGAGGCGTCATGAGCACCTCGCGACTCCCCGACGTCACCGTCACGGTGATCGTGCACAACGACGCCGGACGGCTCCCCCGCGCGGTGGAGTCCGTACGCCGCCAGACCCACCGCGACCTCGAGATCGTCATCAGCGACGACCACTCCACGGACGACACCCCCCGGGTGGCGCGGGCGCTGGCGGCCCGCGACGGCCGTATCCGGTGTCTGCGGCTGCCGGAGAACAGCGGCGGGTGCAGCGCGCCGCGCAACCGCGCCCTGGAGATCGCGCGGGCGCCGTACCTGATGTTCCTCGACAGCGACGACGAGCTCCCGCCGGAGTCGGTCGCCTCGCTGCTCGCCGCGCACCGCGAGCGCGACCTCGACTTCGCGATGGGCGCGGTGCGGCGGATCCGGGTGGACACCGGCCGCCGCTCCACCTGGATGCCGCACCTCGTGCGCGAACGCCGCACCCTGGACGGCATCGAGGCCGACCCACGGCTGTTCTTCGAGCACCTGTCGACCGGCAAGATGTACTCCCGCGCCTTCCTCGACCGGCACGACCTGCGCTTTCCCGAGGGCATCCACTACGAGGACCAGCTCTTCTCGGCCCAGGCGTACTGCCTGGCGAAACGGTTCACGATCATCCCGGAGCCGGTGTACCTCTGGTACGTCGCCCCGTACGCGGGCTCCGACGCCGCCTCCATCTCCAACCAGCGGCATCTGATCGGCAACGTCCGCGACCGGATCCACGTCCAGCGGCTGATCGACGCCTTCCTGGCGGAGAGCGGGCACGAGGGGCTGCGCGAGGACAAGGACCACAAGTTCCTGAAGCACGACTTCCGGATGTACGCGGGCGATCTGCCCTACCGGGAGGAGGAGTGGCTGGCGGCCTTCGCGGACCTGGTGAACCCGTACCTGGAGACACTGTCGCCGGGCGCGTACGCCCGGCTGCCCCGCGCCGAGCGGGTGGTGCTCCAGCTCATCCGCGACCGGCGGCTGGCCGAGGCCCGGTGGGCCGCCCGGGGACTGGGGCACGATGTCGCCCCGAGGGAGCTGACCACGGGCCCGGACGGCCGTACGTACTGGGGCGACCGGGTCCCCGAGTCGGCGGGCGCCCGCCGTGAACTGGACCTGAGCGAGCTGGAGCCGGAGACCCGCCCGTTCTCCGTCGCCCAGTTCCGCCACGAGGTCACGGAGATCGTCCGGGGCCCGGGTGCCTCCGTCGACCTGACCGTACGCACGTACGACCCGGCCCTGCGCCTCCCGGTCGGCCCCCAGCGCGCGAGCCTGCTCCTCTCCCCGGGCCGCCGCCTGACCGTCCCCTTCCGTCTCTCCCCGGTCCGCCCCGGTGTCTTCGAGGGCCGCGTCCGCCTCGACCCGGCGACCGCGCGCCTCCCGCTGAGCGGCTTCGCCGGGGTGCGTCACCCGATGGTCCGCCTGACCTGCCGGGGCCGCAGCAACCGAGGCCTGCTCCTGGCTCCCCTGGCCTTCCCACCCCTGACCGCCCGCGTCCCACACCACCAGCTCACGATCGAGCCCGAGGGCCACACCCCGGGCCGCCTCCAACTCCGCTGGCAACCGACCGGCCTCACGGCAGGCGCCCTCCGGGTACGCCGAGCGGCCCGGAGGGCGGCGAGCGTCTTCAGCCCGTCCGGCGTTTGATCTTTCAGCCCGTCCGGCGTTTGAGGACGAGGCCGTTCAGGCCGAAGGGGGTCCGGGGGCGCAGCCCCCGGGGGACGGTGGGGGCACCTCCCGCTCGAGCGAAGCCGAGAGTGGGGGAGGGAAGGGGCGGCGGGGGCGAAACAAACCAGAACCGCCACCACCACAGCTCAGGGCACCGCATAAAGCACCTGCCCCTCCGGCCCCCGAGCCACCACCCGCAGCCCACCGTCGTCCAGGCCACCACCCCCGCCGACCACCCACCGAACCCCGTACTCCCGCTCGATCCCCCGCCGCACGGACGACGGCGTCCGCTCCTCGAAGTACACCCCCGTGACCGCCACCCGACGCTCCTCATCCGAGAGGAAGAAGTCGGGATACCCCGGAGCAACCGTGTAGGGCCCGTACGCCGGCACCTGCCGGGCCGCCCGCCCCTCCGCCATGACCACATCCCCGTACCGCACCCAAGGCGTGATCCACTGATACCCCGCCCAGGGCACCCGGTACCTCTCCTCCACCCCCGCCGGCAGCCCCCCGCGCGGAACCACATACCCGAGCACCCCCACCTGCCCCCACCCCCCGACCAGCAGCCCCCCGGCCAGCAGAACCGCCCACCCGGCACGCACCCCCCGCCGCCCCGCCCCCACCACCTCCAGCGCCACCGCGAGCTGCGCCGGGATCACCACGGCCGGCAGCGCACGCCCCCACGAGTAGTGGCCGCTCACCCACCCCACCCCCACGACCGCCACCCCCAGCCCGGCGAAGAGAACCAGCGGATCCCACCGGTCCCGCCACCACCGCGGAACCAGCGCGACCACCCCGACCAGCACCAGCCCGTACCGCGCGACCGGATGCCCGTACAACCCCCGGTGCACCGCGTCCAGCCCACCCCCCGCCGCGCCGAACAGCGCGAAGAAGTCGTAGTACGGCCACACCCACAGCACCACCGCCCCCACCACCGTCCCGGCGCCGAGCCGCGGCCACACCACGCGCCCGCCCCGCCCCGCCGCGAGCACCGTGGCGACGGCCCCCACCGTGGCCACGACCCCCGAGAACTGATGGCAGAGCAGGATCACCCCCCACAGCACCCCCAGCCCGGACCACACCGGCCACCCGGCCTCCCGGCGCAGCGCTCCCGCCAGCCACGCCCAGAAGTGAAAGGTGAGCCCGAGCGCGAACGTGCTCGGATACGACACCGTCAGCGCGAGTGAGTGCAGCCCCAGGAAGCCGCTCCACAGGAACGGCGTCGTGCCCCACAGCAGCAGCAGGCTCAGCAGGGCGAGCGCGGGCGCGGCCCGGTGCGCGCTCAGCGTCCGCACGTACCGCCATACGCCCGTCACCAGCAGCGCCAGTCCGGCGACGGCGGCCAGCCGCAGCACCACGAACACCGACAGGCCCGGTGTTCGGGCGACGGTGCCGAGCAGCAGCATCCACGGCGAGTAGTACGGGCTCGGCGTGTCCGCGTCGACCAGCGGGTTGCCGGGGTCGAGCGGACTGTGCCGCAGCCGCTGCACGGTCGCCGCGTGCATGCCCAGGTCACCGACCCACGGGAGCCGCACGATCACCAGGGCCATCAGGACCATCAGGACGAGAACGAGTCCGACGACAGCCAGGGCCACGGTCCGGCCGGCAACCGCCGACCGGTCCGCGGTACGGCGCGCACCGCCCCTCCCCGGCGGAGCGGATGATGAAAATCGGACAGTCACACATAAACCATTGCCCGGAACGGTGACCCCGCACCGGATCCCGCCCAATGCCCACCCAAGGCACCACAACGACGCGAGGGCGCCCCGGACCCGACACGGCCCGGGGCGCCCTCGCTCACCTGCGCCTACGAGTGCGACCGCAGCAGCGTCCGCATCGTCCGCATCGCCACCGACAGGTTGGCGAGATCGAACGCGTCGGAGCCGTGGATCTCCTCCAGCGTGGTACGGGCCCGGCCCAGCAGCGCCGCGTTCTTCTGCTCCCACTGCGTGAAGCGTTGCTGCGGCGTCGAGGAGCCGTTGCCCTCCGCCAGCACGTCCGCGGCCACCGCCGCGTGCGCCGCGTACAGGTCCTCGCGGATCGCCGCGCGGGCCATGGACTGCCAGCGGTCGGCGCGCGGCAGCTCGATGATGCGGTCCATCAGCTGGGTGATGCGCAGCCGGTCACCGAGGTCGTAGTACACCTCGGCGACGTCCAGCGGCTCCTTGCCCGTCCGGTCGGCCACCGACACGATGTCCAGCGTCGGGAAGGCGGAGGAGAACCCGGCGACCCGGGTGGCCAGCTCGTCCGGGACACCGGCGCCGCTCAGCTCGTCGTAGATCCGCTGGTACCAGTCCAGGTCCGCGCCGCGCAGCAGCTTCGGCAGCTGCGACCAGACCTGCTCGACCCGCTCGGCGAAGAACGACACCGTCTCCTCGAGCTCCAGCGGCTGCGGCCGGTTGTTGAGCAGCCACCGCGTACCGCGCTCCACCAGGCGGCGCGAGTGCAGCCGGATGCGGGTCTGGACGTCCGCGTCGACCGTGTTGTCGAGTGCCTCGACCCCGTCCCACACCACCGAGGAGCGGAAGATCGCGCGGGCCGCGGTCTGCGCCCGGACGATCTCCTCCAGCGACGCGCCGGTCTCCTCGCGCAGCCGGTGCAGATACGTCGTACCGCCCGTGTTGACCGTGTCGTTGACCAGCACCGTCGTGGTGATCTCGCGGCGCAGCGGGTGGGTGTCGATCCGGTCGAGGAACTGCTCGCGCAGCTCCGTCGGGAAGTAGGCGTGCAGCAGCACCTTCAGATACGGGTCGTCGGGCAGCGAGGTGGCCAGCAGCTCCTCGGCGACCGTGATCTTCGTGTACGCCAGCAGCACGGCCGTCTCCGGTCCGGTCAGACCCTGCCCGGAGGAGAGCCGCTCGCGGATCTGGCGGTCGGTGGGCAGGAACTCCAGGGCCCGGTCCAGCTGGCCCTCGCGCACCAGGTGCTTCAGGAACCGCTGCTGGGCGTGGACCATGTCCTTCGACTGCGCCAGCGCGTTGGCGATGGCGGTGTTCTGCGCGTAGTTGTTGCGCAGGACCAGCCGGCCGACCTCGTCGGTCATCCCGGCGAGCAGCTTGTTGCGCTGCTTCACGGTCATGTCGCCGTCCTTGACGAGACCGGTGAGCAGGATCTTGATGTTCACCTCGTGGTCGGAGGTGTCCACGCCGGCGCTGTTGTCGATCGCGTCGGTGTTGATCCGGCCGCCGTGCAGCGCGAACTCGATCCGGCCGAGCTGGGTGCAGCCCAGGTTGCCGCCCTCCCCGACGACCTCGACGCGCAGGTCCTTGCCGTCGACGCGGATGGCGTCGTTGCCCTTGTCGCCGACGTCGGCGTTGGACTCGGTGGAGGCCTTGACGTACGTGCCGATGCCGCCGTTCCACAGCAGGTCCACCGGCGCCTTGAGGATCGCCTTCATCAGGTCGGCCGGGGTCATCTTGGTGACGCCCGGCTCGATGCCGAGGGCCTCGCGGATCTGCGAGTTGACCGGGATGGACTTGGCGCTGCGCGGGAAGATCCCGCCGCCGGCCGACAGCAGCTCGGTGTTGTAGTCGGCCCAGGAGCTGCGCGGCAGCTCGAACAGCCGGCGGCGCTCGGCGTAGGAGACGGCCGCGTCGGGGTTCGGGTCGATGATGATGTGCCGGTGGTCGAAGGCGGCGACCAGGCGGATGTGCTCGCTGAGCAGCATGCCGTTGCCGAACACGTCACCGGACATGTCGCCGATGCCGACGACCGTGAAGTCCTGGGTCTGGGTGTCCACGCCCAGCTCCCGGAAGTGCCGCTTCACGGACTCCCAGGCGCCGCGGGCGGTGATGCCCATGCCCTTGTGGTCGTACCCGGCGGAGCCGCCGGAGGCGAAGGCGTCACCGAGCCAGAAGTTGTACGACTCGGCGACCTCGTTGGCGATGTCCGAGAACTTCGCGGTGCCCTTGTCGGCGGCGACGACGAGGTACGTGTCGTCCTCGTCGTGCCGGACGACGTCCACCGGGTGCACGACCTCGCCGGCCACCATGTTGTCGGTGATGTCGAGCAGCGCCGAGATGAACGTCCGGTAGCTGGCGATGCCCTCGGCCATCCAGGCGTCGCGGTCCACGGCCGGGTCGGGGAGCTGCTTGGCGACGAAGCCGCCCTTGGCGCCCACCGGCACGATGACGGTGTTCTTCACCATCTGCGCCTTGACCAGGCCGAGGATCTCCGTACGGAAGTCCTCCCGGCGGTCCGACCAGCGCAGACCGCCGCGCGCGACCTTGCCGAAGCGCAGGTGCACGCCCTCGACGCGCGGCGAGTACACCCAGATCTCGAACGCCGGGCGCGGCGCCGGGAGGTCCGGGATGGCCGTCGGGTCGAACTTCATGGAGACGTAGTCGTGCGGCACGCCGCCGCTCGTCTCCTGGAAGAAGTTGGTGCGCAGCGTCGCCTTGATGACCGTGAGGAAGGAGCGCAGGATGCGGTCCTCGTCGAGCGAGGCGACCTGGTCGAGGGCGGCGTCGACCTCCTCGAGGAGCGCGTCCACCAGTTCGTACCCGGCGCGCTGCCGGTCCGGCGACATCCGCGCCTCGAAGAGGGAGACGAGCAGCCGGGTGGTGTGGACGTTGTGACGGAGGGTGTCCTCCATGTAGTCCTGGCTGAAGGTGGAGCCCGCCTGGCGCAGGTACTTGGCGTACGCCCGCAGCACCACGGCCTGCCGCCAGGTCAGTCCGGCGCTGAGCACGAGGGCGTTGAAGCCGTCGTTCTCCGCCTTGCCGGTCCAGGTCGCCGCGAAGGCGTCCTGGAACCGCTCACGGGCGTCGTCGCCGAGGTGGTCGGCGCCACCGCGCGTGGGCATGCGCAGGCCGAAGTCGTAGATCCAGGACACGCTGCGGTCGGCGCAGCGCAGCTCGTACGGCCGCTCGTCGACGACCTCGACGCCGAGCCGCTGGAGCACCGGCAGCACCGCGGACAGGGAGACGGCCTCGCCCTTGCGGTAGATCTTGAAGCGGCGTTCCTCGGCGCCCGCGCCCACCGGTTCGTACAGGCTGAGCGCGAAGTCGCGCTCCTCGCCGAGCTCCTCCAGGCGCACCAGGTCGGCGACGGCGCTGCGCGGGGAGTGGTCGGCCTTGTAGCCCTCGGCGAAGGCGCCGGAGTAGCGGCGCAGCAGCTCGGCGGCGCGCTCCTCGCCGAACTCGGCGTTCAGCGCCTCGGCGAAGCCGTCGGCCCAGGAGCGGGCGGCCTCGACGAGCCGGGCCTCGATGCGCTCCTTGTCGGCGTCGGACAGCTCGGGCAGCTCGGTTCCCTGCGGGACGCGGACCACGAAGTGCAGCCGGGAGAGGACCGATTCGGTGTTCCAGGCGGTGAAGTCGACGCTGATGCCGCCGAGCTCCTCCTTGAGGATGTCGATGATCCGCAGCCGGACGCCGGTGGTGTAGCGGTCGCGCGGCAGGTAGACGAGGGCGGAGTAGTAGCGCCCGTACTCGTCCTGGCGCAGGTAGAGCCGGAGCCGGCGGCGCTCCTGGAGGTAGAGCACCGACGTCACGATGGACTGGAGCTCGGCGGCCGGGGTCTGGAACAGCTCGTCGCGCGGGTAGGTCTCCAGGATCTGGAGCAGGTCGCGCCCGTCGTGGCTGTGCGGCGAGAAGCCGGCGCGCTCCAGGACCTCCTCGACCTTGCGGCGGATCACCGGCACCCGGCGCACGGACTCGGTGTAGGCGGCGGACGAGAACAGTCCGAGGAAGCGCCGCTCACCGACGACGTTGCCGTCCGCGTCGAACTTCTTGACGCCGATGTAGTCCAGGTACGACGGCCGGTGCACGGTGGCCCGGCTGTTGGCCTTGGTCAGCACCAGCAGCTTGTGCTCGCGGGCCTTGGCGCGGGCGTCGGCGGGCAGCCGCTCGAAGGACGGGCTGACCGGGTGGCTCTCGTCGGCGGCGTGGTGCGGGTCGGAGCGCAGGATGCCGAGGCCGGTGCCGGGGACGGCGGCCAGCGAGTCGTCCTCGCGCAGCTGGTACTCGCGGTAGCCGAGGAAGGTGAAGTGGTCGTCGGCGAGCCAGCGCAGCAGCTCGCGGGCCTCCTCGACCTGCGGCGCGGGCAGGTCGGCGGGGACGGGCTCGCCGGGCAGCGCCTCGGCCAGCGCGGTCGCGGCCTGGCGCATCTTGCCCCAGTCCTCGACGGCCTCACGGACGTCGGACAGCACGCGCAGCAGATCGGCGGTGATCTGCTTGAGGTCGCCGCGGTCGGTCTCCCGGTCGATCTCCACGTGGATCCAGGACTCGACGTGCGCGTCGTGCGGAAGGTCGCGCGCGTCGTGCGGGAGGTCGCCGCCGGGCGAGGTGGTGAGCACCTCGATCAGCTTGCCGGTGACGTCCCGGCGGACCACGAACTGCGGGTGGATGACGACGTGGATGCCGCGGCCCTGGCGGGTCAGCTCGTTGGTGACGGAGTCGACCAGGAAGGGCATGTCGTCGGTGACCACCTCGACGACGGAGTGGCTGCAGGTCCAGCCGTTCTCCTCGACGGTCGGGGTGTGGACGCGGACGTTGGCCGTGCCCTGGGGGCGGCTCTCGGCGAGCCGGTAGTGCGAGTAGGCGGCTCCGAAGATGTCGACCGGGTCGCGGTCGGTCAGGTCCTCCGGGGCGGTGTGCAGGTAGTAGCGCTGGAGGAACTCGAGCACGGTGTCCCGGTCGGGCATGCCCTTGTCCGTCGTCCCAGTCGGCAGTTTCCCCCCGGCCGGGCTGTTCTCAGCTACCCGGGCCGCCCTCTCGAGCAGCTCGGCCTTGGCTTCGTCCAGCTTGGTCTGCATGGTCCTCTGGCTCCTGTCGCGCGCCGTTGCGTGACGTAGAAGGAAGTACGGTCTCCGACCTCGTGGTGCGGTGGTACGACACGGGGTGTCCGGTCTGTGCCGACGCTATGCCGTGAGGTGAGAGGAGCGGGGGCTTCTCGGCCGAATTCGACGCGTCCGACGGGTGTGACGTCGCTCTCTGCGACGCCTTTCCCCGGGAGGTGCGCCGCGTCCCGGGTGCCCTCTTGGCCCCGTGCCGCCCGCGAAGACCAGCGACCGTCACCCGGTCACGGATGTCGTCCGTGTTCTCCGGGCGCACAGCAGGGACACCGAGGTCCCCGCGAGCTATCGCGCTGATCACGCCACCAAGGCTATCTCTCCTTACAGGCCCCCCGTCATGAGCCGTATGTGTACAAAACCAGGCCGTGAACTTTGACGTTCTGCACAGTGCACTTTGCCCTCGCCGGGCCCACACAGCTACAGGCAGCCGCGCCGCCGTAGCCGCGGGCAGCCGCGCCGCCGTAGCTGCGGGCAGTCGCGCCGCTGGGGCGGCACGGGTGGGCGCAGCGGCACCCTTCGACGCCGGGCTGCGCAACACCCCCGCCCAGCCCCACGCCAGGGCCCGGTGCAAGGAGCCCAGGGTCCTGTCAGGCCGCCGCCAGACGCTCCGCCTCCGCGACGGCTTCGCGCAGGGTGTCCACCACCGGCACCCCCACCGCCTCCAGACTGGCCCGCCCATGCGACCCCCCGGTGTACAGCACCGCCCGCGCCCCCACGTGCCGCGCAGCCACCGCGTCGTCGGCCGCGTCGCCGATCACCACCGTGCGCGCCGGGTCGACCCCGGTCAGCGCGCGGAGGTGGCGCACCATGTGCTCCGCCTTGCCGCCCCCGGAGGGTCCGGTCCGCCCGTCGACCCGTATGAAGTGCGCCTCGATCCCGAAGCCCCGCACCAGCGGGACCAGGTCCTCGTGCCCGTACAGGCTGAGGATGGACTGGCTGCGGCCGGCCGACGCCCACCCCGTCAGCAGCTCCACCGCGCCCTCGGCGAGCCCGCACCGCACGTGGTGCTCCGTGTAGTGGCGGTGGAAGGTGGAGTCCATCAGCTCCCACTCGGCCGCGCTGGGCAGCCGCCCCATCAGCCGCTCGTAGAACTTGGGCACCGGCACGCAGTACAGCTCCCGGTACCGCTCCAGTGTGAGCGGCTCCAGGCCCAGCTCGGCGAAGGCCGCGTTCGTCGCCCCGATGACCGCGTCGACGTCGTGGAACAGCGTGCCGTTCCAGTCCCACACGATGTGCGCGTCCGTGTGCATCCCCATGCCCGAAAACGTACCCGCCCCCACTGACAATGAGGAGACCCGCAGGTCAGCCCACCAGGTTGGGGATCTCCTGGGTGGCGTACCAGAGCAGTTCGTGGTCCTCCGCGCCGTCCACCGTGTACTGCGCGTCGTCGTCCCCGCCGTCCGCCGCGGGCAGCGCGTCGGCGGCGGCCGTCACGTCCGCCTCCGCGTCCGCCGCGTCCACGTGCACCGCCGCCGCCTTGGCCAGCCGTACGGCGCCGGCGACCCGCACCTCACCGAGGGCGGCCGGATCGAGACCCCGGCCGGGGTCGGTCGAGGCTGCGCCGTCGGACACGTCCACGGCGACCACGACCCGGCGGCGCGGCGCACCGGCGTCCGCCGCCAGCAGCCGCAGGGAGGCCAGCGCGGCGCGGCTGAGCGCGGCGTACTCCAGCTCCTCGATGTCGTCGGAGAGGTACCACTCGCGCAGCGCGGGCGTCACGGCGTACGCGAGGAACGGCCCGTCGCCCAGCGCACCCGTCCGGTACGCCTCGGCGAGCCCGGGGAGGGTCAGGGGGACGTAGACGCGCATGGTCGGCCGCTTTCGTGTGATCGGAGCTCCAAAGGGCCTTCAGGATACGTGCGGGCGTCCCCCATCGAGTCCCCGCCCACACCCTCGGCCGCGTCCACTCACGTCCGGGAATTCACCCGGTACGCCCGCGTGAGCATGGGGCCGAGGACCCCCTGAACCACCCTGATAGGTGAATTCCCCTGCCTTTCCGGCCCGCCCTCCGCCTCCTTGCCACCGCACCGCCCACCCCCGTACAAGATCCCCAACCACGAAGTTACCGCCCGGTACGCCACCCCCGGCCGCCCCGGGTCCATCGAACGGGGTCCCCCATGCACAAGGTCATGACCAGAGCCCAACACCGCCCCGCCCACCGTCCCCCCACCCGCCGAGACCCCCGCCGCCCCGCGGCCACCACACCACCCCGCACTCCCGCGGGCCGGCCCGCACCCGCCCTTTCCCCCGACGAGACCCCGTCCCCCACGGGTACCGCACCACCCCGTATCCCCACCGGCAGGGCCGTCTCCGCCCCCTCTCCCGGCGGGCGCCGGCCGGCCGCCGCGGCTCTTCCGACCCGGCCCGCCGACAACCGTCCGCCGGGCCGCGCGGGCCGGCGGGCCGTTTCGCCGGTGCCGGCTGCACGGGGCACCCGGGAGTCGGCCGGTGCCCGCCCGCGCGTCACCGACCGGGCTCCCCTCCGTCCCGTCGTCCCCCAGCCGGGGCCCACCGACCGCTTCGCCGAGCTGCTGCTCGCCGTTCTCAGCGGGCAGCGCCCCGTGCACGCGATGCTGCGCCACACCGCCGGGCAGGCCTACGACGAGCTGATCCGGCTGGCCGAGCGCGGGCCACTGCGTACCCGGGGCGTCCGTCCCGTCGTACGCGACATCGGCTGGTTCGAGCCCCGCGAGGGCGCCATCGAGGCGTTCGCCCGGATCGGGGCCGGGGACAGGCTGCGCGCCATGGCCTTCCGGCTGGAACAGGGCCGGGACCTGCGCTGGCGCTGCACCGCCGTGGAGCTGGGCGGCCCGCGGGCGCACCGAGCGGACACCCGCTGAGCGCACCCGAGAAACGGTCGAGGGCCGGACACCACCTGGGGGTGTCCGGCCCTCGGCCTGCTCACAGCCGCTCCTCGTGGAGCGACGCTCACTTCTTGCGGCGACGCCCGCCCCGCGCCTGCTTGCGGCGCTCCGCGCGCGTGAGACCGTCCGCCTCGGAGCGCACCGGCTCGTCGTCGGTGGCGAAGTCACCCTCGATGGTGCCGCCCTCGCCGTCCACCGTCGGCGCGGAGAAGTGCAGGTTCCGCCGCTGCGGGGCGTCGAGCCCCTTGGCCCGGATCTCGGGGCGCGGACCCGCCTGCGCGGGCACCGCGTCCTGCTTCTCCAGGTCGGCCACCGGCTTGGCCTCCTCGACCGGGACCTCCTCGACCTGCTGCTCGACCTGGACCTCCAGGTTGAACAGATAGCCGACGGACTCCTCCTTGATGCCGTCCATCATCGCGGTGAACATGTCGAAGCCCTCGCGCTGGTACTCGACCAGCGGGTCCTTCTGCGCCATCGCGCGCAGGCCGATGCCCTCCTGGAGGTAGTCCATCTCGTAGAGGTGCTCGCGCCACTTGCGGTCCAGGACCGACAGCACGACCCGGCGCTCCAGCTCACGCATGATCTCGGAACCGAGCTGCGTCTCACGGGACTCGTACTGCGCGCGGATGTCGTCCTTGATGGACTCGGAGATGAACTCGGCCGTCAGCCCGGCCCGGTCGCCGGACGTCTCCTCCAGCTCCTCGATGGTGACGCTCACCGGGTACAGCTGCTTGAACGCGCCCCACAGCCGGTCCAGGTCCCAGTCCTCGGGGAAGCCCTCGGCGGTCTCCGCCTGGACGTAGGCGTCGATCGTGTCGTCCATGAAGTGCTGGATCTGCTCCTGCAGGTCCTCGCCCTCCAGGACACGGCGCCGCTCGCCGTAGATGACCTCGCGCTGCCGGTTGAGGACCTCGTCGTACTTCAGGACGTTCTTGCGCGTCTCGAAGTTCTGCGTCTCCACCTGCGACTGCGCGGACGCGATCGCGCGGGTGACCATCTTGTTCTCGATCGGCACGTCGTCCGGCACGTTCGCCATGGACATCACGCGCTCGACCATCTGCGCCTTGAACAGCCGCATCAGGTCGTCACCGAGCGAGAGGTAGAAGCGGGACTCGCCCGGGTCGCCCTGACGGCCGGAACGACCGCGCAGCTGGTTGTCGATGCGCCGCGACTCGTGCCGCTCGGTGCCGAGGACGTACAGGCCGCCGTTCCGCTCGACCTCTTCCTTCTCGGCCTTGACCGCCGCCTCGGCCCGCTCGATGGCCTCGGGCAGGGCGTGCGCCCACTCCTCGATGTGCTCCTCGGGGTCGAGACCGCGCTGACGCAGCTCCGCCTCGGCGAGGTCCTCGGGGTTGCCGCCGAGCTTGATGTCCGTACCACGGCCGGCCATGTTGGTGGCCACGGTGACACTGCCCTTGCGGCCGGCCTGGGCGACGATCGACGCCTCCCGCTCGTGGTGCTTGGCGTTCAGCACCTCGTGCTGGATGCCGCGCTTGCTGAGCTGCTGCGAGAGGTACTCGGACTTCTCCACCGAGGTCGTGCCGACGAGGATCGGCTGGCCCTTGCGGTGCTTCTCCTCGATGTCGTCGACGACCGCCTCGAACTTGGCGACCTCGGTGCGGTAGATCAGGTCCGACTGGTCCTTGCGGACCATCGGCCGGTTGGTCGGGATGGGCACCACGCCGAGCTTGTAGATCTGGTGGAACTCGGCGGCCTCGGTCATCGCCGTACCGGTCATGCCGGACAGGCCCGGCTGCTCCTTGCCGTCGTGGTCGTGGCGCTTGTAGAGGCGGAAGAAGTTCTGCAGCGTGATCGTGGCGAGGGTCTGGTTCTCGTCCTTGATCGGCACCGCTTCCTTCGCCTCGATGGCCTGGTGCATGCCCTCGTTGTAGCGGCGGCCGGCGAGGATACGGCCGGTGTGCTCGTCCACGATCATGACTTCGTCATCGATGATGACGTAGTCCTTGTCCTTCTTGAAGAGCTCCTTGGCCTTGATGGCGTTGTTCAGGTAGCCCACGAGCGGGGTGTTCACCGACTCGTACAGGTTGTCGATGCCCAGCCAGTCCTCGACCTTGGCGACACCGGACTCGTGGATGGCGACCGTGCGCTTCTTCTCGTCGACCTCGTAGTCGCCGGTCTCCTCGATGCCCTTGAGCGGCTGGCCGGGCTCGCCGCGCTTGAGGCGCTTGACCAGCTTGGCGAAGTCGCCGTACCACTTGGTGGCCTGGTCGGCCGGGCCGGAGATGATCAGCGGCGTACGGGCCTCGTCGATGAGGATGGAGTCGACCTCGTCGACGATGGCGAAGTTGTGCCCGCGCTGGACGAGCTCCTCCTTCGACCACGCCATGTTGTCGCGCAGGTAGTCGAAGCCGAACTCGTTGTTCGTGCCGTAGGTGATGTCGCACGCGTACTGCTCGCGGCGCTGGGCCGGGGTCATGTTGGCGAGGATGCAGCCGACGGTCAGACCCAGGAACTTGTGGACGCGGCCCATCATCTCGGAGTCGCGCTCGGCCAGGTAGTCGTTGACCGTGATGATGTGGACGCCCTCACCGGACAGGGCGTTCAGATACGCGGGCAGGGTGCCGACGAGGGTCTTGCCCTCACCGGTCTTCATCTCGGCCACGTAGCCCATGTGCAGGGCGGCGCCGCCCATGAGCTGGACGTCGTAGTGCCGCTGGCCCAGGACGCGCTTGGCGGCCTCGCGGACGGTGGCGTACGCCTCGGGGAGCAGGTCGTCCAGGCTCTCACCGTCGGCGTACCGCTGCTTGTACTCATCGGTGAGGGCCCGCAGCTCGGCGTCGGAGAGGCCTTCGAAGTCCTCTTCGATGGAGTTGACCTGGTCCGCGAT
This sequence comes from Streptomyces sp. CB02400, assembly GCF_001905725.1. Lineage (GTDB taxonomy): Bacteria > Actinomycetota > Actinomycetes > Streptomycetales > Streptomycetaceae > Streptomyces > Streptomyces atrovirens. The sequence continues at coordinate 16,949 of NZ_LIWB01000002.1, read as the reverse complement.
GCGGTGCAGCTTGCGCAGGATCTTGCCTTCGCCTGCACGCATGATCTTCGAGAGGACGGACACGGGGGTTGGTCTCCTTGCCGGTCGGGCCTGGGACGGTCGGTTTCCATTTCACTGACTGAGCAACGGCCATCGTATGCGAGGACCCCGCCGCGCCGGGAGGCCTGCCGCGGGGGTGACCGTCGGCTGCTTCCTATCCGTTTCACGGCTGCTTCAAAAGGAGAACGTCCGGGCCCCTCGGATGGTGCCGCCTCACGCCGGCGAATTGCGCGAAGGGTGATCATCGCCTCACGCACCGCGAAAGGGATGGCGCCGTTCGCCCCCGCGCGAGCAGAATCGGCCGATGGAACCCGTCACGCTCACCACCGACCGCCTCCTGCTGCGCACGGTCGGCCCTCAGGACACCGACACCGTGTACGCGATCTGCCAGGATCCGGACATCCAGCGCTGGACCACGATCCCCTCCCCGTACCTTCCGGAGCACGCGCGGGGTTTCACGGAGCAGATCGCTCCCGACGGGTGGGCCAACGGTTCGATGTTCACCTTCGGCGTCTTCCTGCCCACCGGGGAGCTCACGGGGATGCTCGGCATCACCATGCGCTCCCTGGGGACGGGCGAGATCGGCTTCTGGTGCGCGAAGGAGCACCGCGGCAACGGCTACATCACCGAGGCCGCCCTCGCCGCCTCCCGCTGGGCCTTCACCCGGATGTCGGTCGACCGCGTGGAGTGGCGCGCGGAGGTGGGCAACACCGCCTCCCGCGCGGTGGCGGAGCGCGCGGGCTTCACCATCGAGGGCGTCCTGCGTTCCTCGCTCAGCAACAAGGGAGTGCTGCGGGACGGCTGGGTGGGCTCCCTGCTCCCGTCCGACCTGGGACTTCCCTCCACGGCGCCCTACGTTCCCGGGCAGGGATGAGCCCCGGGCCCGCCGCCGTTGTCAGTGCCGCCCTCTATCGTGCGGACGTATGACGACTCTTCCGCGTCCGACCACGGAACTGACGGCAGACGAGGCCCGCCGCATCGCCCTGCGGGCCCAGGGATTCCTCGGCGCCCCGGACCGCCGCTCGGGTGTCCGGGGCGTCCTCCGCCATCTGGGCGCGGTGCAGCTCGACACCATCTCCGTCCTCGCCCGCTCCCACGAGCTCATCCCGTACGCCCGTCTGGGCTCCGTGGGGCGCCGGACCGTGGAGGAGGCGTACTGGAAGGCGGACTCCCAGCCGCCGCGCGCGTTCGAGTACTGGTCGCACGCCGCGTGCATCCTCCCCGTCGAGGAGTGGCCTCACTTCGCCTTCCGCCGCCGCGCCTACCGCGCCCGCCCGCTCTGGGGCCACGAGCTCCCCGACGGCGTGTACGACCAGGTGATCAAGCAGCTCCGCGCGGAGGGCCCCCTGACGGCCACGGAGCTGGGCGGCGCCAAGCGCACCAGCGAGTGGTGGGACTGGTCCGGCACCAAGGTCGCCGTCGAGCGCGCCCTGATGTACGGCGAGGTGGTGTGCGTCGAGCGCCGCGGCTGGAAGCGGGTCTACGACCTCGCCGAGCGGGCGATCCCCACGGAGCTGCTGCACGACGAGCTGGACGACGCCGAGTGCCTGCGCCGTCTGGTCCGCCTGGCCGGTAGGTCCCTCGGCGTGGGCACGCGCGCGGACATCGCCGACTACCACCGCCTCAGGGGTGACCAGGTCGACGCGGTGATCGACGACTCGGGCCTGGTCCCGGTCACGGTGGCGGGCTGGTCCAAGCCGGCCTGGGCCGATCCGGAGGCCCTGGCGACACCGCCGCGCGGCCGGCACCGTACGACGCTGCTGTCCCCGTTCGACTCCCTGGTCTGGGAACGGGCGCGCACGGAGCGGATCTTCGGCTTCACCCACCGCCTGGAGGCCTACGTGCCCAAGCCCAAGCGGGTGCACGGCTACTTCGCGATGCCCGTCCTCGCGGGCGGCCGGCTCGTCGGCCGGGTCGACCCGGCCCGTGAGGGCCGCACGCTGGTGGCCAAGCAGGTCACCCTGGACGGCCGCAAGGCGGTCCCCGCCGCGGCCCAGGCCCTGGTCGAGGCGGCGGGCTGGGTGGACTGCACGGACGTGCGCGTGGAGCGGGTCGACGCACCGGAGCTGCGCGAGGCCCTCACCCTGGAGCTCGCCCGGTCCCTGGCCTGACGCGGGGCGCCGTCACCGGATCTCGAGGATCTTCTCCCGCATCGCGTAGACCACCGCCTCCATCCTGGAGTGCAGCTGGAGCTTCTCCAGGATGTTGCGCACGTGGTTCTTCACGGTGTTCTCGGAGATGAACAGTTCCTTGGCGATGTCGCGGTTGTTCATTCCCGTGGCCACCAGCTTGAGGACTTCGAGTTCACGGTCCGTCAGCCGGGGCGCGGGCACCAGCCGGCGCTCGTCGGTGCGCTGGATCATCGACTTGAACTCGGTGAGCAGTTTCGACGCCATGGACGGGCTGATCTGCGACTGTCCGTCGGCCACCGCGCGAATGGCGGTGGCCACCTCGTCCGTGGAGATCTCCTTGAGGAGATAACCGGTCGCGCCCGCCTTGATGGCGTCGTAGAGATCGGCTTCCTCGTCGCTGATCGTCAGCATGATGATCTTCGCGCTGGGGGCGACCTCCTTGATGGAGGTGCACGCCTCGATCCCGCCCCGCTTGGGCATCCGCACGTCCATCAGGACGATGTCGGGCAGCAGGTCGGCCGCCTTCTCCACCGCCTCCGCGCCGTCCCCCGCCTCGCCGACGACCTGGATGTCCTCCTCGGCCGCGAGCACGATCTCCAGTCCGCGGCGGAACAGCGCGTGGTCGTCCACCACAAGGACTCTGATCGGCTCCTTGCGTGGTGTGTCCGCGTCCGGGCCCATGCCGACGACGCCGTCGTCGGCGCCCCCGTCACGCATCGGTCCGAAGCTGTCCGCCATCGTTCCTCCCCCTGAAGGCTGTGGCCTGTGGTCCTGACCATCGCCAACCCAAGGCAGCGGCCCACCGGTTGGGCCGTTGCAGCCATGATTCCATGCCCCGCCGCCACCGGGGTGCCGGTGTGCGCGCCGAGTGGTCGCACACCGGTGCCCCTGGGGGCGCACACGCGCACCAGGGGCACCGGCTCGGCCGTCACGCGGCGGGTCAGCCGCCGAGCGTCCCGCCCGCCTCGGGGGACTGCGTCTGGGTGACCATCGTGTCCGTGCTGAGGTGGATCACGCCGTAGTCGTAGGCGTGCCGCCGGTAGACGACACTGGGTTCCTTGGTCTCGGAGTCGATGAACAGATAGAAGTCGTGCCCGACCAGCTCCATCTCGTAGAGAGCCTGGTCGAGCGTCATGGGCGCTGCCACGTGGGTCTTCTCACGGACGATCAGGGGCCCCTCACCCTGGACTTCCAGGGAGCCGATCTTCTTGGTGGGGACGCCTTCCGGCTCCTCCACGACGGAACTCGCGCCGGCCCCGTTGAGTGTCGCCGCGCCCGGGACGTGGTCGGGGACCTCGGCGGCCGAGATCCTGCGCGCACCGCGCCGCGAGAATCGCTTGTCGTGCTGCTTGCGCAGCCGGGCGTCCAGCTTCTCCGCTGCCAGGTCGAGCGCCGCGTACGGATCGCTCGCCGCTGCCTCCGCCCGGATCACCGGACCGCGGGAGCGGAGCGTGATCTCCACCCGGTCGCTGCGGTCGGCCTGTCGGGGGTTGGGCTCCTTGGACACCTCGACGTCGAGGCTGATCACCTTGCCATCGAGCTTCTGGATCTTCTCCAGGTTCAGCTTCTCGGCCACGTGCTTCCGGAACCGCTCGGGCACCTCGGTCTTGCGGCCCTTGACGACGATGTCCACGCAGAACTCCGTTCCCGGATCACTCCGCCTCGGTGCGGAGCGTCTCCCTTTTGCACCAGGTTCCGGTGACGTCCGGAACCTCGGACTCGGTGACGTCCACCTCCTCCCCCATCGGCGAGATCTCCACTCCACCGGCACGGGTGATGACGAAAAACCCGCAGCACGGCAAACGGATTCGAGAGGTGTGGCCTGCGGCTTTCCCTCACAACCGAACATATCTCGCCCGGACGGATGTCGTCACCCTCTACCGCGCCATACCTCCATTCTCGTGAATTAACCCTCTCATTACCTGTAACGACGCACGTTCTCAGTCAGTTCCGGTTTATTTCGAAAGCGTCCGGAGATGCCGCGACGACGGCCGCGCACATCGCGTCGGCGCTGCCCGCGCCCGCCGTGACCGGCGGCCGGCCCTGCCGCCGACCCGCCCGCTGTTGAACTGGTCCGCTCCGCTGTTCCCCTCTCCTTTCCCATGTCTCACCCCAGTACACGAGCGCGGGCCCCGGAATACTCGATTCGGCGCCCCGATCCGGTGACTCGGCCCACGGCCGCGCCCGTACGGCGCGCGCCGCCTCGGCCAGCGACGCCCCGGTCGTCATCAGGTCGTCGACCAGGACGACCCGGCCTGCCGAAAGCAGCCGGCCGCACCCCGGCGCCACCGTCAGCGCGCCCGCGAGATTGGCCAGCCGCTGCCGGGAGCCGAGCCCCGACTGGTCGGCCACGTCCCGCCGTTGCCGCAGTGCGGGAAGCACTCGTGCGGGTACCCCTGCCCGCCGCAGCTCACCCGCCGCCGCGTACGCGATCCGCCGGGCGGGGTCATGCCCGCGCGCCCGCACCGCCCGCCGCGCGGAGGGAACGGGGACGAGCAGCACCGGACCGCCGCCCGCGCACGGCGCACGGACCGCTGCCAGTCCCGCCCGCACCGCTCCCGCCAGCGCCTCGCCGAGCGGCCCGGAGAGGGCCAGGGCGCCCCGCTCCTTGTGGGCCAGCAGAGTGGCGCGCACCTCGTCCGCGTACCGGGCCGCCGCATGCACCGACGGCAGCCCGGCCGGCTCGGGCACCGGCCGCACCCGGCACGGCACGGCCCCGCTCAGCGCCGTACGGCACCGGGCGCAGAGCACCGTACGAGGTCTGCCGCAGCCGCCGCACTCGGCCGGGAGCACCAGGTCGGTGAGGTCCTGCCACCAGTCCCGCATGGGACCACTGTGCCAACGACCGCCGCACCCGGCCACCCCTGTGGATAACCCGGGGGACGGGTCCGGCCGGCCCGGCTCACCCCGGATAGACCGGCGCGGTCCCCTCCGCCACCTTCTGCCACTGCGCCCCCGAGGGCAGCCGTACGATCCCGTCCACCGAGTACGCCATCAGCGGCGCCTGTTCGTCCTCGGAGGCGGTGACGGCCTTGACGCCGGTCAGGGCGGCGGGCGGCGGCACGTCCGGCGTGGAGCCGTCGACCTCGACGTACTTCATCTGCTCCACGCCTCCCTGCTCGCGTCCGACCACCACGAGCCGGCTGTCCCCGGCCCAGGACATGGCCGTGACCTGCTCCAGCACCGGCGTCGCGGAGCGCGGGTCCAGCACGGTGACCACCGGCTGCTCACCCGTTCCGCCGTTCCGGTCGATCCGCCCGATCACCAGGGAACTCCGGCCGTCCTTCTCCACGACGAGCGCGATCCGCACCCCGTCGGCGGCCACCCGGACCGCCCGCACACGGCCGTCCAGCCCCGGCGTCCGCACCTGGACCGGCTCGCCCGCGCCCTCCTCCAGGAGGTACAGCCGAGGGTCCGCGGGGTCGCTGTCGGCCACCCACAGTCCGCCCTGCGCGTCCCAGCTGGGCGTGGTCAGCCTGTCGTCCTCGGTCTTGCCCGTACTGCTCAGCACGGGCTCCCCGAGGGAACTCCCCGACACCAGCGAGGCGACGAACAGCGACCTGCCGTCGAGGGAGACCCCGGCCGCGGTCCGCTCGTCCCGGGCGACCGCCACCGACCGCAGCGCCTTCTCGCCCTCGCCCAGCGCACCGGGCACCGGCGCGGGCTCGGTGTCGCTGCTGCCCGCGGTGATCCGCACGAGCCGGTGCTTGTCGTCGACGAAGTACAGGTGGTCGGGCGAGTCCAGCGCGCCCCGGGTGGCGACGAGCTCGACCCCGTTCCGGGCGAGCGAGCACAACTGCCCGCCGCCGGCCCGCAGCTCGACCTCGTCCACCGCGGGGCTGAGCGTGCGCAGCGTGAACAGCAGCTGGGCCGCCATCTCCTCGCACCGGCCGGTGTCGACCTCGGCCGCCTTGTCGTTGAGCGGCACGGTCAGTCTGCCCCGGTCGTCCGGGGTCAGCGGGCCGGCGCCCTTCCGCAACGCCGTCCCCGCGGGGAAGGCGGTCCTGACGGCGGGGTCCAGCCAGGTCGTGGGCCCCTCGACGAGGGAGCGCACCATCTGGGTCGTGGGGTCCACGTGACTGCGCACGTAGACGGGGTCGGCGACCGTCATCGGCGCCGCCCCCGCGCTGTCCGAGGCGAAGTAGTACTTGTTGACGGACATGTAGTTGCGCTGGAAGTCCGACTTGCCCATGACGACGCCCTGCGGCACCGTGTCGATGCGCCACTGCTCGCTCTTGGCGTCCTTCGTGAGGTGCACCAGTTCGTCGTAGGGCCCTGAGGCGGGCGCGTACGACTGCTGCGCGTCCACCGTGGCGACCTTGGTCCCGGTCAGCGTGTAGGACAGGGAACCGGTGTCCTGCTGGTCCGTGCTGTCGGCCTGGGCGCCCGGCCCGTCCGACAGCACGGTGGTGGACAGCTCCGGCTTCCAGGTCTTCGCCGCCTCACGGGTCAGATACTGGCGCGCGGTCTTGTAGTCGGGGTCGTCGCTGGTCAGCGCCTCCAGGAAGCCCTGCACGATCTGTGTGGGGGTGGCGTCCTCACTGGGCGGCATGGCGAACACCCGCACCTGTGTGTCCTGCCGCGGCGTCGACTCGACGCCCCGCAGATCCCCGCTGTCGGGCATGGAGGCGCACCCGGCCAGCAGAACGGCCCCACTGGCGACGTACGCCGCCGTCCGCACCCGCGCCCTCCGGCCGCGCTCACCGCCGCCCACGCGAAGCCTCCCCGTCCCTGTCCGCATCCCGCGCCACACTCCGACCGTCCTCGTCACCGGCCGCCCCGGCCCCGCGCTCCGACTCCCGGCCGGTCTCCGGGTCCCGGCCACGGCCACCGTCCGCGCCGTCGCCGCTCCCCGCGGCCGACGCCCCCGAACCCCCGCCACGGCCGGCGTCCGGCTCCCGCGCGGAGCCACCGTGCCCGGCCCGCACCCCCTGGCCCGAGCCCTCGCCGCTCGCGGCGGAAGCCTCCGCACCCCTGTCGTGCCCGTCGTCCGGCCGTCCCCCGGAACCGCCGCCGGTCTCCGGGAACCCGTCATCGCCGCCCGCGGTCGTGTTCTGTGCCCCCGGCGTCATCCGCGTGCTGCCCGTCCGTACCGGTGGGGCGGGCCGGGCCACCACGCGTGCGCCGTTGCCGGGCAGTGCGGTGGGGTCGGCCGTCGGGGTGACGGTCGCCGGCCTCAGCGCGAACGGATCCCGCGCCGGCCCGTCGGTGCCCGCCTGCCGCGCCGACACCGTCGCGCGCTTCTCGTCGTCCCCGCCGCCGCGCGGCAGACCGGCGTCGTCCGGCCCGCTGTTGCGCCGCGAGTCCTTGGGCTCCAACGGTATCGGCGACCCCCGCAGCGGCTCGTCCGCGGTCCTGGGCAGCGTCAGCCGGAACTGCGAGCCGCCGCCCGGCTCGCCCCACGCCTGGAGCCAGCCGCCGTGCAACCGCGCGTCCTCCAGGGCGATGGACAGCCCCAGTCCCGTACCGCCGGTGGTACGCGCGCGTGCCGGGTCGGCCCGCCAGAAGCGGCTGAAGACCCGGGTCGCCTCACCGGGCTTGAGCCCGACGCCGTAGTCGCGCACGGCCACCGCCACCGCCCCGCCGGCCGCGGCGAGCTTGACGACGACGTCCCTGCCCTCGCCGTGCTCCACCGCGTTGACGACCAGGTTGCGCAGCACGCGCTCCACGCGCCGCGCGTCGGCCTCGGCGACGACGGGCTGCTGGTCGCCGACGGTCCTGATCCGCGTGCCCTTGCGCTCGGCGAGCGGCTCCGCCCCGCTGACCACCCGCCGTACGACCTCACGCAGGTCTATCGGCTCCGCCTCCAGCGCCGCCGCGCCCGCGTCGAACCGGCTGATCTCCAGCAGGTCCGCGAGCAGCGACTCGAACCGGTCGATCTGGTCGGCGAGCAGCTCCGCCGACCGCGCGGTCACCGGGTCGAAGTCCTCGCGCGCCTCGTGGATGACGTCCGCGGCCATCCGCACCGTCGTCAGCGGCGTCCGCAGCTCGTGCGACACGTCCGACACGAACCGGCGCTGCATCCGCGACAGGTCCTCGAGCTGGTTGATCTTCAGCTGGAGGTTCTGCGCCATCTTGTTGAACGCCTCGCCGAGCCGCGCGATGTCGTCCTCGCCGGTGACCTTCATGCGTTCCTGCAGCCGCCCCGCGGACAGCCGCTCGGCGATCCCGGCCGCCATCCGCACCGGCGTGACGACCTGGCGCACCACGAGCCAGGCGATCGCCCCGAGGAGTACGACGACGAACAGCCCGGCGGTCGCCAGGGTGCCCTTGACCAGGCTCAGCGACTTCTCCTCCTGGGTGAGCGGGAAGAGGTAGTACAGCTGGTACGGGTCGCCGTTGGGGTCGTTGACCTGCTTGCCGATGACCAGGCCGGGCTGGGAGGGCTTGTTGGTGTCGTAGACGATGCGCGTGTAGCTCTGGGCCGCCGACGCGCTGGTGTCGATCCTCTCCCGCAGCGCCGCCGGCACACTCGCCGTCGGGTTGACCTCACCGGAGGCGCGCGGTCCGCGCCCGCTGCCGCTCTCGTCGCCCGCGGGCAGGGTCACCACGTCGAAGGCGCCCTGGCCGCCGCTGGAGAGCGACTCCACGAGGTCGCTCATCCACTGGATGACGCTCTGCGAGGAACGGCCGTCCACCGCCGCGCCGTCGTCGCCCGTGACGCTCACGGCCTCCTCGGCCTGCTGTTTGGCCACCGCGAATCCACCGGTGGCCTGGCTCTGCGACGCCTTCACCTTGGCGTCCAGCAGACCGTTGCGCACCTGGCCGATGACGACGAAGCCCAGCAGCAGGACCACGCCCAGCGACATCAGCAGTGTGGTGGCGACGACCTTGAGCTGGATGTTGCGCCGCCACAGCCGCATGACGGGCAGCAGCGGGCGGCGCACCCAGCGCACGAACAGCCGGATCACCGGGCTGCCCTGGACCCCGCCCTGCAGCAGCCCGCCGTCGAGCAGGCGCCCCCAGCGGGAGCCCGGGGTCTTCCGGCCGACAGGCCGCCCCGGACGGCTCCCGGACCGGCCGGGCGCCGAAGCGGCACTGTCACCGGACATGTCAGCTCGGTCCTGCCTTGTATCCGACACCACGGACGGTCACCACGATCTCCGGCTTCTCCGGGTCCTTCTCGACCTTGGAGCGCAGCCGCTGCACATGCACGTTCACCAGCCGGGTGTCCGCCGCGTGGCGGTAGCCCCAGACCTGCTCCAGCAGGACCTCGCGGGTGAACACCTGCCACGGCTTGCGGGCGAGCGCGACCAGCAGGTCGAACTCCAGCGGCGTCAGCGCGATCGACTGCCCGTCCCGCTTCACGGAGTGCCCGGCCACGTCGATCACCAGGTCGCCGATGGCGAGCTGCTCCGGCGCCGGCTCCTCCGACCTGCGCAGCCGCGCCCGGATACGGGCCACCAGCTCCTTCGGCTTGAACGGCTTCACGATGTAGTCGTCGGCCCCGGACTCCAGGCCCACCACGACATCGACGGTGTCGCTCTTCGCCGTGAGCATCACGATCGGCACCCCGGACTCCGCCCTGATCAGGCGGCACACCTCGATGCCGTCCCGGCCGGGCAGCATCAGGTCCAGGAGGACCAGATCGGGCTTGGCCTCGCGGAAAGCGGCCAGCGCCTTGTCGCCGTCGGCTACGAAAGACGGCTCAAAACCTTCACCGCGCAGCACGATGCCGAGCATCTCGGCCAGTGCGCTGTCGTCGTCGACGACAAGGACTCGTCCCTTCATAAACGACATCATCCCATTAGCTAATCGTGACCTGGCGTGACCTGGCACACAGCGTGGCCAGAGCCTCGGCCGTCACGGGCGAAACGGCACCTTCTTCGGTGACGATCGCCGTCACCAGCTCCGGCGGTGTCACATCGAACGCCGGGTTGTACGCCTGGGTCCCCAGGGGCGCCACCGGAATCCCCCCTCCTGCTTCCGTTCCGGCCACCGGCACCTGCGGTGCCGTGACCTCGGTCACCTCATGACCGGGACGCTGCTCCACCTCGATGGACGCCCCGTCCGGCGTCCGAGGATCCACCGTCGTCACCGGTGCCACCACGACGAACGGCACATGGTGGTACCGCGCGAGCACCGCGAGCGGATAGCTCCCCACCTTGTTCGCCACCGAGCCGTCGGCCGCGATGCGGTCCGCGCCGACGAGCACCGCGTCCACCTCACCCGCCGCGAACAGCGATCCCGCCGCGTTGTCGGTGAGCAGGGTGTACGCCATGCCACTGCGGGCCGCCTCGTACGCCGTCAGGCGAGCACCTTGCAGCAACGGACGCGTTTCGTCCACCCACAGGCGCCGAAGCCGTCCCACCCGGTGCGCCGCCAGCGCCACCGCGAACGCCGTCCCCTCGCCGCCCGACACCAGCGAACCGGTGTTGCAGTGCGTGAGGATCCGGTGCCCGCCGCCGGGCAGCAGCTCGTCGAGGAGCGCCAGCCCGTGCTCGGCCATCCGGGCACTGGCCTCGGCGTCCTCCCGGTGCAGCTGCCGTGCCGCGGCCAGCGCGGCCCCGGCCGCCTGCCGGCCGTCCCCGCCGCGGGCGAGGACGGCCTGGTGGGCGGAGTGCGCCCGGCGTACGCCGACGGCGAGGTTCACCGCGGTGGGCCGGGCGCTCTCCAGCGCCGCCGCCGCGTCGTCCACGTCGTAGCCCCGTACGGCGGCGAGCGCGACGCCGTAGGCTCCCGCGATGCCCAGCAGGGGAGCACCGCGCACGGCGAGCGAGCGGATCGCCTCCACCAGCGCCGGCGCATCCGTACAGACGAGTTCGACCTCCTCGGCAGGCAGCCTCGTCTGGTCGAGCAGGACCAGGACGGGGCCTTCGGGCGGCTCCTCCCAGCGCAGCGCCGGGATCTCGGTCGGCCGTTTGTTGTCGCCGCTGTGTGCGTACTGATCAGCCATGCGGCCAGTCTGCCCCCTGTCGCGCGGACAATTGAAGGTACGCAGCCCTCACCTCGGCAGGTCGGTTGATGACCACCCCATGGCACGATGGCAGCCAAGCTGCCGCCGCGACCGCGGACGGGCACCGTGAAGGAGCGACGATGAACGACACTCCGGGCTGGGCCTCGCCCGGATCCGCCCCGTCCGAAGGGCAGGAACCGGGCGCGTCCGGCCCTGCCGAGCCCGCCGACCGTCCGGACCGGCCCCAGCAGCCGGGCCAGGCCCCGCAGGACCCGGGCGTGAAGTGGTCGAAGGAACAGCCACCGCCCGCCCAGTGGTCCGCCCCCACCGGCCAACCCGGACCCACGGATCCCGGCCAGGCGCCCCCGCCTCCGCCGCCGCCCGGCCAGGGCTGGGGCACCCCGCCCCCCGGCGGACCCGGAGGTCACGGCGGCCACGGCGGCCACGGAGGCCCCGGCGGACCCGGTGGGTACGGCGCCTGGGGAGGCAACTGGGGCGGCGGCTGGGGAGGCCCCCCGCCCGCGGCCAAGCCCGGCGTCATCCCGCTCCGCCCGCTCGGCGTGGGCGAGATCCTCGACGGCGCCGTCTCCACCATGCGCACCTACTGGCGCACGGTCCTCGGCATCTCGCTGACCGTCGCCGTCCTCACCGAGATCGTCGTCGTGCTGCTCCAGGGCCTCGTCCTGGACAACTCCAGCACCGCGGTCCTCGACGACCCCAGCGCCACCCTCGGCGAACTGACCGACGCCATGGGCGACGCCCTGCTCAACTCCGGCGTGGTCTTCCTGGTCACCCTGGTCGGCACCGTCGCCGCCACCGCCCTGCTCACGACCGTCACCAGCCGCGCGGTACTCGGCAGGTCGGTCACCACCGGCGAGGCCTGGCGCGACGCGCGCCCCCAGATCGTCAAGCTGTTCGGCCTGATCTGCCTGCTGCTGCTCATCACCGCCGTCATCATGGCCGTCGGCGCACTGCCCGGCTTCCTCGTCACCCTCGCCGCGGGCGGCGGGGCGGGCGTCCCCCTCACCGTCCTGGGCCTGGTCGGCGCCGTCGTCGTCACCCTGTGGCTCATGATCCGCCTGTCGCTGGCCTCGCCCACGCTGATGCTGGAGAAGCAGGGCATCGTGAAGGCGATGAGCCGCTCCGCCAAACTGGTGCGCGGCTCCTGGTGGCGGATCTTCGGCATCCAACTGCTCGCCACGATCATCGCGAACGTCGTCGCGTCGATCATCGTCATCCCCTTCACCTTCCTCGCCGCGGCCGTCGGCGGCGACGGCGTCTCCGGCTTCCTCAACAGCGCCGGCGGCGACATCGGCTGGACGTTCCTCATCGTCAGCGGCATCGGCTCGGTCATCGGCGCCATGATCACGTTCCCGATCACGGCCGGCGTCACCGTGCTCCTCTACGTCGACCAGCGCATCCGCCGCGAGGCCCTCGACCTCGAACTGGCCCGCGCCGCCGGCGTCCAGGGCCCCGGCCCCGGCACCACCCCGGGGAGCTGATGGCGTGACCGCCACGGGGGGAGTTCTCACATCCGTACAGGCGCTGCCCACGGCTGCCGACACCGCCGTACGCCTGCTGCTGCGCGGCGACGACGAGCCGCCCGTCACCATCCCGCGCGACCCCGCGCGTGAGGCGGCCCGGCGCGAACTGTCCAAGGGCATGTACCACGAGAACGACCCCAGCTGGTTCCAGCAGGCCCTCGACACCTTCTGGGAATGGGTCGGCAAGCTGTTCGGCGCCGCCTCCACCGCGACACCCGGCGGCGCACTCGGCCTGGTCGTCGTCATCGCGGCCGTGATCGCCGTCCTGGGCGCCCTGTGGTGGCGCCTGGGCACCCCGCGCCGCGAACCGACCTCGGCCCCCGCCCTGTTCGACGACCGCCCCCGCAGCGCCGCCGAACACCGCGCGGCAGCCGAGGCGCACGCCGCCCAGGGCCACTGGAACCAGGCCGTCCAGGAACGCATGCGGGCCCTCGTCCGCGCCCTGGAGGAACGCGCCCTGCTCGACCTCCGCCCCGGCCGCACCGCCGACGAGGCCGCCGCGGAGGCCGGCCGCGCCCTGCCCGCCCACACCGACCGGCTGCACACCGCCGCCCGCGCCTTCGACGACGTCACATACGGCGGACGGGCCGCCACGGAACAGTCGTACCGCCGGCTCGCCGAACTCGACCACGACCTGGAACGCACCAAACCACAGCTCACGGCCGACGGCAGCAGCACCCACAGCACGGACACCAACGCCCGCCAGGGAGCCGCCGGATGACGACCGAGGTCACGCTCCCGTCCACCTCGGCCTCGCCCACCGCCCGCCAGGTGTGGACCCGCGCGCGAGGCATCGCCCTGGCGCTGGTGCTGCTGATCGCGGCGGCCGTCGCCATCGCCGTGGTCCGCTCCGACGCCCGGCACGGCGAACTCGACCCGCGCTCCGCCGACCCCTACGGCAGCCGCGCCGTCGCCGAACTCCTCGCCGACCGCGGGGTGGACACGCGCGTGGTCACCACCCTCGACGAGGCCATCGCCGCGGCCGGCCCCGACACGACCCTCCTGGTCGCCGTCCCCGATCTCCTGACCGGACCCCAGCAGTCCCGGCTGCACTCCGCCACCACCGGCTCCGGCGGCCGCACCGTCCTGGTCTCCGCCGGCAGCGCCTCCGTGGAACGACTCGCCCCCGGCGTCACCGCCGACCCGGCCACCAGCTTCGACTCCACCCTCTCCCCCGACTGCGACCTGCCCGCCGCCCGCCGCGCGGGCACCGCCGACCTGGGCGGCATCCGCTACACCACCACCCACCTCACCGCCGACGAGTGCTACCCCAGCGAGCGCCTCGCCACCCTGCTGCGCATTCCGGGCTCCTCCGGCGACAGCGACGGCGACACCGTCCTCCTCGGCGCGCCCGACATCCTCCTCAACGACCGCCTCGACGAGCACGGCAACGCCTCGCTCGCCCTCCAACTCCTCGGCTCCCGCCCCCATCTGGTCTGGTACCTCCCCTCGCTCGCCGACGCCTCCGCCGCCTCCGAAGAGGGCGAGCGAGGCTTCTTCGACCTGCTCCCCTCCGGCTGGCTGTGGGGCACCCTGCAACTCTTCATCGCGGCAGCACTGGCCGCCCTCTGGCGGGCACGCCGGCTCGGCCCCCTGGTGCCCGAGAAACTCCCCGTGGCGATCCGCGCCTCCGAAACCGTCGAAGGCCGCGCCCGCCTCTACCGCAAGGCGAACGCCCGCGACCGCGCGGCCACCGCTCTTCGCTCCACCACCCGCACGCGCCTCGCCCCCCTCGTAGGCATCCCCGTGTCCCAGGCGCACGCGCCCGAGGCCCTGCTCCCCGCGCTGTCCGCCCACCTCCAGGGCGACGGACAGTCCCTGCACACCCTCCTCTTCGGCCCGCCCCCGGGCGACGACGCAGCACTCATCCAGCTCGCCGACCACCTCGACGCCCTCGAAAGAGAGGTACGCCGTCCATGATGGACCCGACCACTGACAACGCCGCGCACACCGGGGACCCGGCCGCCGCCCGGGCCTCCCTGGAGGCCCTGCGTGCCGAGATCGCCAAGGCCGTGGTCGGCCAGGACCCCGCGGTGACCGGCCTCGTCGTCGCCCTGCTCTGCCGCGGCCACGTCCTCCTCGAAGGCGTCCCCGGCGTCGCCAAGACCCTCCTCGTCCGCGCCCTCGCGGCCACCCTGGAACTCGACACCAAGCGCGTCCAGTTCACCCCCGATCTGATGCCGAGCGACGTCACCGGCTCCCTGGTCTACGACGCCCGCACCGCCGAGTTCTCCTTCCAGCCCGGCCCGGTCTTCACCAACCTCCTCCTCGCGGACGAGATCAACCGCACGCCCCCGAAGACCCAGTCCTCCCTCCTGGAGGCCATGGAGGAACGCCAGGTCACGGTCGACGGCACCCCCCGCCCCCTGCCCGATCCCTTCCTGGTCGCCGCGACCCAGAACCCGGTCGAGTACGAGGGCACCTACCCCCTCCCCGAGGCCCAGCTGGACCGTTTCCTCCTCAAGCTGACCATCCCGCTGCCCTCCCGCCAGGACGAGATCGACGTCCTCACCCGCCACGCCGAGGGCTTCGACCCGCGCGACCTGCGCGCCGCCGGCGTACGCCCCGTCGCGAACGCCGCCGACCTGGAAGCCGCCCGCCGCGCGGTCGCCGAAACGACGATCTCCCCCGAGATCACCGCCTACGTCGTGGACATCTGCCGCGCCACCCGCGAGTCGCCGTCCCTCACTCTCGGCGTCTCCCCGCGCGGGGCCACCGCGCTCCTGGCCACCGCCCGCGCGTGGGCCTGGCTGACCGGCCGCGACTACGTCATCCCCGACGACGTGAAGGCCCTCGCCCTGCCCACGCTCCGCCACCGCGTCCAGCTCCGCCCGGAGGCCGAGATGGAAGGCGTCACGACCGACTCGGTCATCAACGCGATCCTCGCTCACGTCCCCGTCCCCCGCTGATGGCACTCACCGGACGCGCCGCCCTGCTCGCGGCCCTCGGCTCCCTACCGGTCGGCATCTGGGAACCCGGCTGGACGGGCATCCTCGCCGTCAACGCCCCGCTGGCGGTGGCCTGCGCCTGCGACTTCGCCCTGGCCGCCCCCGTACGCCGCCTCGGCCTGACCCGTTCCGGCGACACCTCGGTACGCCTGGGCGACACCGCCGACGTCACCCTGACGATCACCAACTCGTCCAACCGCCCGTTGCGCGCCCGCATCCGCGACGCCTGGCCGCCCAGCAGCTGGCAGCCCGGTACGGAGATGACGGCCTCCCGCCACCGCCTGACGATCCCCCCGGGTGAACGCCGACGCGTCACGACCCGCCTGCGCCCCACCCGCCGCGGCGACCGCCGGGCCGACCGCGTCACCATCCGCTCCTACGGCCCCCTCGGCCTCTTCGCCCGCCAGGGCGCCCACAAGGTCCCGTGGACGGTACGCGTCCTCCCGCCCTTCACCAGCCGCAAGCACCTGCCGTCCAAACTGGCCCGGCTGCGCGAACTGGACGGCCGCACCAGCGTGCTGACCCGAGGCGAGGGAACGGAGTTCGACAGCCTGCGCGAGTACGTTCCCGGCGACGACACCCGCTCCATCGACTGGCGTGCCACCGCCCGCCAGTCCGCGGTCGCGGTACGCACCTGGCGTCCCGAACGCGACCGTCACATCCTGCTGGTCCTCGACACCGGCCGCACCTCCGCGGGCCGTGTCGGCGACGCTCCCCGCCTGGACGCCTCCATGGACGCGGCCCTGCTCCTCGGGGCCCTCGCCTCCCGTGCCGGCGACCGCGTCGACCTCCTGGCCTACGACCGTCGCCTGCGCGCCCTCGTGCAGGGCCGCACAGCGGGCGACGTCCTTCCGTCCCTCGTCAACGCCATGGCCACCCTCGAACCCGAGCTCGTCGAAACCGACGCCCGGGGGCTGACGGCGACGGCGCTCCGTACGGCTCCCCGCCGGTCGCTGATCGTGCTGCTCACCACTCTCGACGCCGCGCCCATCGAGGAGGGCCTGCTGCCCGTCCTGGCCCGACTGACCCAGCGCCACACGGTTCTCCTTGCCTCAGTGGCGGACCCGCACATCGCCAAGATGGCCAAGGCGCGCGGAAACACCGACGCGGTGTACGAGGCAGCGGCGGCAGCCCAGGCCCACACGGAACGCGTCCGCACCGCGGAGCAACTCCGCCGCCATGGCGTCACGGTCGTGGACGCGACTCCGGAGGAACTGGCGCCGGCACTGGCGGACGCGTATCTGGCTTTGAAGGCGGCTGGGCGTCTGTGATTCACGAGGGCGGCGGGCTGGGGTTTCGAAGGCCCCGTCG
The DNA here is from genome assembly GCF_001905725.1 of Streptomyces sp. CB02400. Classification (GTDB taxonomy): domain Bacteria; phylum Actinomycetota; class Actinomycetes; order Streptomycetales; family Streptomycetaceae; genus Streptomyces; species Streptomyces atrovirens. The sequence continues at coordinate 79 of NZ_LIWB01000002.1, read as the reverse complement.
GCTCCGTAGGCCCTGAAACGCAGAAAGCCCCCGTGCCGAATGGCACGGGGGCTTTCTCAATATTTGTTCGGCGGCGTCC
>NZ_LIWB01000019.1 GCF_001905725.1 Streptomyces sp. CB02400 | reverse complement strand
GGTTCACAGCGTCCTCGCTGTGTTTTTCTTCAAAGGAACCTCGACCATCCGAACCGGATGGACGGGGTATCAACATATCTGGCGTTGACTTTTGGCACGCTGTTGAGTTCTCAAGGAACGGACGCTTCCTTCGTACTCACCCTCGCGGGCTTTCCTCCGGGCGCTTCCCTTCGGTCTTGCCTTTCCGACTCTATCAGACCTTTCCGATCCGATTTCCTCGGCGCTTTCCAGGTTCCCGCTTTCGCGTTTCCCTTTCCGGCGGTTCCGACTCTATCAGATCCTTTCGGGCCTGATTCCCGGTCAGAGCGGGCTGTCTTCCCGGCCGTTGGGCCGTTCCGACGAGTGAGACTTTAGCGGATTCCCGGCTCCCGACCTAATCGGGGTCCTGCTCCCTTTCGGGTGCGGATTCCTCATTTCGAAAATACGCACGCCAAGGACGTGACAACAGACAGACTGCCGTCTCGAACAGAGGTGGTACTTGCGGAATGGCTGTCCGGGGACCGACCGGAGTCGGCGCTCACGTCGGACAACTCGGAGAACCATACGGATCCGGCCGGGACGTGTCAACTCGCTGCCTCGTCCCACCCCCGGGGCGTACTCTGGTCCGTATGACCACGCGCACGTACAGCCAGTTCTGGTGGGCCGCCTGACGGCGGCCGCCCCCTACGTGCGCACTCAACGGCCGCCGCCTCGGCGGCCGTTTCTGTTTCTCCCTCCAGGACTCCGAGGGGCGGCCGGCCGGGGACGGCGGCCTCGGACCGGAGACGGAGAAGAGAAGAGATGACAAGGGTCTTCAGTGGGATCAAGCCGACCGGGCACCTGACGCTGGGGAACTACCTGGGGGCCATGCGGCAGTGGGCCGCGGTCGACCAGCACCAGGCGGACGCGTTGTTCTGCGTCGTCGATCTGCACGCGCTGACCGTGCACCACGATCCCGCGCGGGTGCGCAGGCTGAGCCGGCAGGCGGCGACGTTGCTGCTGGCGTCCGGGCTGGACCCGGCGCTGTGCACGGTGTTCGTGCAGAGCCATGTGGACGAGCACGCGCGGCTGTCGTATCTGCTGGAGTGCGTGGCCACGGACGGCGAGATGCGGCGGATGATCCAGTACAAGGAGAAGGCCGCGCGGGAACAGCGGCGGGGTGGGAGCGTGCGGCTGTCACTGCTGACGTATCCGGTGCTGATGGCGGCCGACATCCTGGCGTACGGGACGGACGAGGTGCCGGTCGGGCACGACCAGACGCAGCACGTGGAGCTGGCGCGGGATCTCGCGGTGCGGTTCAACCAGCGGTACGGGCACACGTTCGTGGTGCCGCGGGCGACGAATCCGTCGGTGGCGGCGCGGGTGATGAATCTGCAGGACCCCATGTCGAAGATGGGCAAGAGCGACGACACGGGGCCGGGGATCGTCTATCTGCTGGACGAGCCGGACGTGGCGCGGAAGAAGGTCATGCGGGCGGTGACCGACAGCGGGCGGGAGGTCGTGTACGACAGAGAGGCCCGGCCGGGGGTGGCGAATCTGCTGGAGATCCTCGCCGCGTGTTCGGGTGGGAACCCGGAGGCGCTGGCCGGTGTATATGAGTCGTACGGGGATTTGAAAAGGGACGCCGCGGAGGCGGTGGTCGAGGTCTTGAGGCCGGTGCGGGAGAGGCACAAGGAGTTGTGCGCGGATCCCGGCTATGTGGAGGGGGTGCTGCGGGATGGTGCGGAACGGGCGCGGGGCATGGCTCGGCCGACCGTTGATGCCGCTTATCGGGCGATCGGCTTGTTGCCGGCGGGCTCGGATACCGGGGCGCCCGTGCTGAACGCGGCTCGGTAGGCGCGGGGGCTGGTGGCGAGGCGCGATGCGAAGTGCTGGCGCATTTTGACTGCTCTCCTCCCTGTAGGGAGGGGATTCCTGGCTCAGGCCGCCTTCCGGAGCGGCGCTCCGGGAGGTCTTGTGCCCTCGACACCAGCCGGGTCCAGACCTGCCCGGACGAGCATCACGCGGGCGGAGTTCTTGTCCCTGGGAGAGACGGCTCCGCACGCGGTACAGGTGTAGGTGCGTTCCGACAGCGGCAGGGCGTGCTTGGCTCTCGCTCCGCGCGGAGCCGGGAGAAAGCCTCGGGTACGAGGTGGTGGTCGCGTTCGACGCGACGTACACCTCCGACCTGGAGGGGCCCTTCGGCTGGCGGCAGAGCGGGGACGAGCTGGCGCGGGCGTCGGCGGTGTCGCTGCACGGGGGTGGGTTCGCGACGGTGGTGACGGCGGAGGACGTCCTGACCGCGGCGAAGTGAGCCCCCGTGCGGGGGCTCAGGCCGGTCGTCAGTCCTTGGTGCCGCTCGCGAGTTCGCGGCTGCGGTCGCGGGCGGCTTCGAGGGCGGCGATGAGGGCGGCTCGTACGCCGTGGTTCTCGAGTTCGCGGATGGCGTTGATGGTGGTGCCGGCGGGAGAGGTCACGTTCTCGCGGAGCTTCACCGGGTGTTCGCCGCTGTCGCGGAGCATCGTCGCGGCGCCGATCGCGGACTGGACGATCAGGTCGTGGGCCTTGTCGCGGGGCAGGCCGAGCAGGATGCCGGCGTCGGTCATGGCTTCGACCAGGTAGAAGAAGTACGCCGGGCCGGAGCCGGAGAGGGCGGTGCAGGCGTCCTGCTGGGACTCGGGGACGCGGAGGGTCTTGCCGACGGCGCCGAAGATCTCCTCGGCGTGGGCGAGGTGGCCTGCGGTGGCGTGGCTTCCGGCGGAGATGACCGACATGGCCTCGTCGACGAGGGCGGGGGTGTTGGTCATGACGCGGACGACCGGGGTGCCGGTGGCGAGGCGGTCCTCGAAGAAGGCGGTGGGGATGCCGGCGGCGCCGCTGATGATCAGGCGGTCGGCGGGGACGTGGGGGGCGAGTTCGTCGAGGAGGGTGCCCATGTCCTGCGGTTTGACCGTGAGGATCAGGGTGTCGGCGGTCTTGGCGGCTTCCTGGTTGGAGACCGGGGTGACTCCGTAGCGGGTGCGGAGTTCGTCGGCTCGTTCCTGGCGGCGGGCGGTGACGAGGAGGTCGGTGGGGGCCCAGCCGGCGCGGATCATTCCGCTGAGCAGGGCTTCGCCGATCTTTCCTGTGCCGAGGACTGCGACTTTCTGGGTCATGGCTGGGGGTGCCCTCCGGGGGTGCGTCGTCCTGTGGGCATCCTCGCATTCCGGGTGCGGGTGGGGGTGGGGCGTCCAGTGGGCGGGATGTCGGTCCGGGGGCGAGGGCGGGTGGGGCGGGGGTGGGTGTCGCTTGCCCCGCTTATGGATGCCGTCCGCGCCCACCCGTGCCGCCCCAGCGGCACGGCTGCCCGCGGGTGGGGGCAGCAGGCTGCTACTGCGTCCTGCGCCTCAGGGTGGCCGCGCCCAGGGTCAGGACCAGCAGGGCGCAGCCCGCGACGATCGCCGTGTCGCGGATGAAGGCCGCGGTCATGTCGGTGTGCTTCAGGACCTCGTTCATGCCGTCGACCGCGTAGGACATGGGGAGGACGTCGGAGATGGCCTCCAGGGCCGGGTGCATGTTCTCGCGTGGGGTGAAGAGGCCGCAGAGGAGGAGCTGGGGGAAGATCACCGCCGGCATGAACTGGACCGCCTGGAACTCGGAGGCCGCGAAGGCCGAGACGAAGAGGCCGAGGGCCGTGCCGAGGAGTGCGTCGAGCAGGGCGATCAGCAGGAGCAGCCAGGGGCTGCCGGTGACGTCGAGGCCGAGGAACCAGACGGCGAGGCCCGTGGCGAGGGCGGACTGGACGATCGCGAGGGTACCGAAGGCGAGGGCGTAGCCGGCGATCAGGTCGCCCTTGCCCAGGGGCATGGCGAGGAGGCGTTCGAGGGTGCCGGAGGTGCGTTCGCGCAGGGTGGCGATCGAGGTGACCAGGAACATCGTGATCAGCGGGAAGATCCCGAGGAGTGACGCGCCGATGTTGTCGAAGGTGCGCGCGCTGCCGTCGAAGACGTAGCGGAGCAGGAACAGCATCACGCAGGGGATGAGGACCATCAGCGCGATGGTGCGCGGGTCGTGGCGGAGCTGGCGCAGGACCCGGGCGGCGGTGGCGGTGGTGCGGGAGGCGTTGAGGGCGCGTGCCGGGGCGGGGGTGGTCGTGCTCATCGGGTCGTCTCCTTGGTACGGCCTGCCGCGATCGCCTCGTCGACCAGGTGGAGGAAGGCCGCCTCGACGGTGTCGGAGCCGGTGCGGGTGCGCAGGGCGTCGGGGGTGTCGTCGGCGAGGATCCCGCCCGCGCGCATGAGCAGGAGGCGGTGGCAGCGTTCGGCCTCGTCCATGACGTGGGAGGAGATCAGGAGGGTGGCGCCGCGTTCGGTGGCGAGGGTGTGGAAGAGCTGCCACAGGTCGCGGCGGAGGACGGGGTCGAGGCCGACGGTGGGTTCGTCGAGGACCAGGAGTTCGGGGGCGCCGAGGAGGGCCACGGCGAGGGAGACGCGGCTGCGCTGGCCGCCGGAGAGGTTGCCGGCGAGGGCGTCGGCGTGGGTGGTGAGGTCGACGTCGGCGATCGCGCGGGTGACGTTCTCGTGGCGGCGGTCGGCGGCCGCCCGGCCGGGGTCGAGGATCGCGGCGAAGTAGTCGAGGTTCTGGCGGACGGTCAGGTCGTCGTAGACGGACGGGGCCTGGGTGACGTAGCCGATGCGGGTGCGCAGGGTGGGGTGGCCGGCGGGGCTGCCGAGGACGTCCAGGGTGCCGGTGACCTTGGCCTGGGTGCCGACGACGGCCCGCATCAGGGTCGACTTGCCGCAGCCGGAGGGGCCGAGGAGGCCGGTGATCTGACCACGCGGGACGGTGAAGTCGAGGCCGCGCAGGACGGTGCGGGGGCCTCTGACGACGGTGAGGTCCTGGGCGTGAACAGCTGGTTCCTCCGGTGGGCGGGAGGAGTAATTCATCATGTGGTGAATACTCCTCCCGGGTCCGGGGAGGCGTCAAGCCGTCGGGGTCGGGGGTGTGGTGGCGAGGAGGAGGACGACGTCGTAGGTCTCCTCGACGGTGCCGTCCGGGAAGGCGGCGGTGAGGTGTTCGCGCTCCTCGGCGAGGAAGGTGGCGGCGCGGTCGCCGTCGACGAGGAGGACCGAGTGGCTGGCGAGGTTGGCCAGGTGGGTGTCGATCGGGACGCGGCGGCTCCAGCGGATCTCCCTGCGGGTGAAGTGCAGGAGGCCGGCGGGGTCGGCGGCTCGGGCGTTGGTGTTGCGCCGCTCGGCGGCGAGGTTCACGCCGAAGTGGCGCGCGGTGCGTTCGGCTTCCTCGGCGATCCAGGGCACGTCGAGCGCGTCGGTGTTCCACCACAGGGCGAGTGCCCCGCCCGGCCGCAGGACCCGTACCGCCTCCGGGACGGCGCGGGCCGGGTCGGTCCAGTGCCAGGCCTGGGCGTAGGTGAGGAGGTCGGCGCAGTGGCCGGCGAGGGGGAGGGCGTTGCCACTGCCCCGGACGACCGGCACGTCGGGGAGGGTGCGGCGGAACTCGGCCGCCATGCCGTCACCGGGCTCGACGGCGATCACGTCGGCGCCGCGCGTGTGCAGAGAGGCGGTCGCCATGCCCGTACCGGCGCCGACGTCCACGACCCGGGAGCCGGCGAGGGGGCGGCCGGTCAGCTCCTCGACCGCGTCGAAGAGGGCGGGCGGGTAGGAGGGGCGGTTGGCGGCGTACTGGGCGGCGGCCGCGTTGAAGGAGTGGGCTCGGGTGAGGCGGTCGACCCTGGGTGTCGTCATACGGCCATGGTGGCCGGGTGCGGCGTGCAGGTGGTTTTCGGGGAGTACGGGTGGTCGCCGGGCCTTTCCCGACGGCGGTTGTCGGGGCGGGCCGGGGGCTGCCCGGTGAGTCACCGGGTTCGCCGTACGACCGGGTCGTCGGGCGGCCCCTAGCGGCGGCGCTTCTTCGACGGGTTGCCCGAGCGGCGGGTGGTGCGCTTCTCGTGGTCCGCTCGGGCCTTGTCGTACTCCGCGCGGTGGAGCTTCTCGCCCGGGGCCTCGGTGAAGGTGCGGAAGAAGTAGGCGAGGAGCGAGCCGACGAAGCCGATGGCCAGCAGGCCGCGCAGGGAGGTCTGGCGGTCGGGGTCGGGGCGGGTGGTGAAGGCGGACCAGGTGTGACGGAAGGCGAGCGAGCTGCAGATCGCGAACATCACGACCATGAGCAGCGAGACGAAGCTGCCGACGTCGGCGATCCGGAGCCCGTCGTAGGCGATGCGCAGGACGAAGCAGGCGGCTGCCGCGGCGGCGAGGGAACCCACCGCGACGCCGACGCGGCGGCCCGTGTAGCCGCCGGAGTGGTCGACCCACGTGGTGCCGAAGAAGCGGATGGGCTCGGGCTGGGGGCCGGTGGGGGTGGCCGGGGTGCCGTTCGGGTCGTTCTCTGCTGCGTTCACCAGTCGATTGTGACTCCTCTCCAGCGTGCGCGTGGGTCCCCCTCCCCTGCCGGGCCCCCGGCACGCCCGCGTGTCCTGCGGCTCCGGGCGAAGCCCCCAGGGCACGGTCGTACGGCGACAGCTCAGTGGATCTCTTCGACGGCGTGGCGGCGTACCCGGCGAACGTTCACCGGAGCAGGCGGCCACCTCGGCCATGGGGCTCTCGCCATCGGCGGATCCGGGGGGTTCACCGGAACGGGCAGCTGGCGGCGGCCCGGAAACGGGACAGCGAACTCACATGGCGTGCCCGAGTCCTTCGTCGATGCGGGTGCGCAACGTGCGCAGCGCCTGCCTGAGTTCGGCCGGCTCGATGTCCGTGATGCCGGCGTCGAACGTGAGGAGCAGTCCCGCCAGGCCGGCCCAGGACCACGCGCCGAGTGTGAGGCGGCAACTGGAGTCGGTGATGTGCTCGACCGTCGACCCGCCGGGGGCGAACCGGGCGACGACGGGTGCGGGCAGTGCGAGGAGCGCGGAGCCGCGGCAGGGCCATTCCGCCGGGGTGTCGCCGCGGTCGTGGGTGCTCATGACGAAGGCGGCCGGATCGCCGTGCGGGACGTCGCGGCGGTCGAAGGTCCTCCCCGTGGGCATGCGCGGTGCGAGGCGGTCGACGCGCATCGCGCGCCAGCGGTCCGTGTCCGGTTCGTACGCGACGAGGTACCACCGTGCCGCCCATACGACGAGGTGGTGCGGTTCGAGCGTGAGCGTCGTCGGTCCGTCCTCGCCGGTGTGGTCCACGCGAAGGACGTGCCGTCGGTGGATCGCTCCGCCGATGACGCCGATGGCCTCGGCGTCGATGGGTGCTGCGGGGAACTCCCAGTAGTTGCGCGCCGCGGAGACGGTGAACGCCTCGGCGTGGATACGGCTGCGGGCGGGCATCGCCTGCCGCAGCGTGGTGAGGGCGCGGGCCGAGTTCTCGCGGATGCCGGACAGGAGGGTGGGGACGGTCTGGAGCGCGACGGCCACCGCGACGGCCTGGTCCTCGTCGAAGACGACCGGCGGCAACCGGGTGGCGCGGCCGAGCCGGTAGCCTCCGCCCACCCCGCGCACGGCCTCGATCTCGTACCCGAGTTCCCTGAGCGTGTCGATGTCGCGTCGTACGGTCCGCACGGACGCCCCGAGTCGGGTGGCGAGCTGCTCGGCGGTCAGGGTCGCGCCGGTCCCGAAGACCGACAGCAGCTTCAGCGTCCGCGCGGAGGTGGCAGCCATCGCTCGTTTCCCTCCGCCATTGCGGTCACTCGGTGGCAACTATAGCTGTCAGCGTGTCCGCCATGACCGCTTCACACATCCGTCAAGAGGGGACGCGCCCACCCGCCGTCTCCTCACCGCTCGTCTCCGGCACGAGTGCGGGCGCCGCGCTCCTGGTGGTGCTCTTCGGTTCCTTCCTGGACCTCCTCGACGCGACGGTCGTCACCGTCGCGGCCCCGGCGATCGCCCGGGACCTGGGGGCCGGCGACGCACAGATCCAGTGGATGATCGCCGCCTACGTCCTGGCGCTGGGCGCGGGCCTGATCACCGGCGGACGGCTCGGTGACCAGTACGGCCGCAAGCGCCTGTTCATGACCGGGCTGGGCGGGTTCGTGCTCACCTCCGCACTCTGCGCGCTGGCCACCGGTCCGGGAGTGCTCATCGGCATGCGTGCCGTGCAGGGACTGACCGCGGGGATCATGGTCCCGCAGGTGTTCGGGATCATCCGGGCCTCGTTCGCCCCCGGCGAGCGCGCCAAGGCGTTCGGCGCCTACGGGGCCGTCCAGGGTCTCGCCTCGGTCGCGGGACCGCTGCTGGGCGGGCTGCTCATCGATGCCGACCTGTTCGGACTGGGATGGCGCACGATCTTCTGGATCAACGTGCCCGTCTCGGTCCTGGCGCTCGTCATCGGCGCGAAGGTCCTGCCGGAGTCCCGTTCGGCCTCGACCGCGCGGCTCGACCTCCGGGGCGCGCTGCTCGCGGCCTCGGGCATCCTGCTCCTGCTGTTGCCGGTCATCCAGACCGAGACCTGGGGATGGACCGCGGGCAGTCACGCCCTTCTCGCCGCCGGCGTCGTCGTGCTGGCGCTCTTCCTCGCCCACGAGCGCCGGCTGGCCGGACGCGGGGGCGAACCCGTCTTCGATCCGGCTCTGCTCCGCGTCCGCGCCTTCGCGGCCGGCCTGGGTGCGTCCGTGCTCTTCTTCGGCGGCCTCGGGGCGTTCTTCCTCACGCTGTCGGTCTACCTCCAGGCCGGCACCGGCCGCAGCGCGTGGGAGACCGGCCTGGTGATCCTGCCGTACGCGTTCGGCTCGATCATCACCTCGGGGCTCGGAGTCGCTCTCGCCACCAGGGCCGGGAGGGCCCTGCTGATCACCGGCTCACTCGCCGTCGCCGCGTCCCAGCTCGTCCTCCGGGTGGTGGTCGGGGAGAGCGACGATCCCGGGTACTGGCAGCTCGCCCTCGCCCTCTTCATCGGCGGCCTCGGGCTCGGTCTTGCCGCGCCCGTCCTCGTCAACGTCGTCCTCGCCGGCGTCCCCGCCCGCAACGCGGGCGCCGCGGGCGGGGTGCTCTCCACCGTCAACCAGGTCGGCGCCGCCGTCGGCATCGCCGCTCTCGGCACGGTCTTCTTCGGCGCCGTCACCGGATCGGCGACCGGTGCACCGGGACCGGCCGACTACGGTCGCGCGTTCGGCCTCGTCCTCGTCGTCTCCGCGGTGCTCTACGTCGTGGCGGCCCTGGTGATGCTCGCGCTCCCCAGGACCGCGGCCGAGGACGTCGACCGGTGAACCCGTGCCGGGCCCCCTCCGCCGGCGTCGGCCCGGAGGAGGGACGTCACTAGCAGCGGGAGGCGACGTACCCGTCGCTGCCGGTGCGGATGTACGCGTCGGAGACGTACTGGCCGCTGCCGATGTTGTCCCAGATGTTCGAGGTGCCGTACGGGCCCGACACCCACATGCCCGGTGTCTGGCAGTTGATCCGGACCTCGGCGCCCTCGGACAGGACCCGGACGATGGAGTAGTTGGTGCCGGGGCCGCTGCGGACGTTCAGCCGGTAGCCCGGAGCGACCGGGTAGGAGGCCGCGGCCGGGGCCGCCATCGCCTCCACCGCCGCCGTCGCCGTCGCCTTCTCGTCCCCGCCCGCGATGTCCTGCGCCTGGTCGACAGACATGAGAAAACCTCCCCCGTTGCACCCCACGACAGTCGTGGGGCCACGTTGATACCCCTGGAACAAGCCATGAAACACCAGTTCGCAACTCGCACACGGAGTCGGGCAGGCCGCCTCGGTCCCACACGCACCATCGACTAGGCTCCGAGCGTCGCGCGCGCGAACGAACAGCACGGGGGTGGTTCCATGGCGCCGCAGCGGAACGCCGGAGCGGGCGCGGAAGCGGAACTTCCGGAGTACGCCGGTCACTACCGTCTGGAGTCCTGCCTGGGCTCGGGCGGCATGGGCGTCGTACATCTGGCCCGGAGCACCTCCGGGATGCGGGTCGCGGTGAAGGTCGTACACGCCCGGTACGCCATGGACCCCGAGTTCAGAGGGCGGTTCCGGCAGGAGGTGGCCGCGGCGCGGCGAGTGAGCGGGGCTTTCACCGCGCCGGTCGTCGACGCCGATCCGGAGGGCGGGCGGCCCTGGATGGCCACCCTGTACATCCCCGGTCCGACGCTCTCCGAGGAAGTGAAGCGGAACGGGCCCATGGACCCGGACCAGTCGCGCCGGCTGATGGCCGGGCTCGCGGAGGCGCTGCGCGACATCCACCGGGTCGGAGTCGTGCACCGGGACCTGAAACCGAGCAACGTGCTGCTCGCCGAGGACGGGCCGAAGGTCATCGACTTCGGCATCTCCCGGCCAAAGGACAGCGAACTGCGCACCGAGACCGGGAAGTTGATCGGTACGCCGCCGTTCATGGCGCCCGAGCAGTTCCGGCGGCCCCGGGAAGTGGGACCCGCGGCCGACGTGTTCGCGCTCGGGTCGCTCATGGTGCACGCGACGACGGGGCGCGGTCCGTTCGACTCCGACAGCCCGTACGTCGTCGCCTACCAGGTCGTGCACGACGAGCCCGACCTGACCGGTGTACCGGAGTCGCTCGCGCCGCTGGTGCTGCGGTGTCTCGCCAAGGAGCCCGACGACCGGCCCACGCCGGACGAGCTGATGCGGCAGCTGCGGTCGGTGGCGGCGGCGTACGACACGCAGGTGTTCGTACCGGCGCCGCGGACGCCCGAAGCGCGGGAGGCACCGGAGGAGGCCGCGCCGGAGCCTCCGGACACACCTGAGGCGCGGCCCGCGCGGCGGCTCGGCAGGCGGACGGTTCTGGTGGCGGGGGTGCTCTGCCTCGCGGTGCTCGGCGGGCTCGCCTCGGTGCAGGTGTTCGGCGGCGCGGAACCGGCGCGGAAGACCACCGCCGCGCAGAGCGCGTCGGGCGGCTTCGGGGTGTGGGAGGCGACGCCCGACTCGGAGCGCGGCGGCATGCCCCAGTGCTCGTACGGGGCGGAGAAGCTGCTGTGTGCGCTGCCCGGCCGGGTCTTCGCCCTCGACCCGGCCGACGGCCGCACCCTGTGGCGGCACGACGTCGCGGGGACGGCCCGGAGCGAACCGCCGGTCGTGTCGGGCGGCCTCGTCCAGCCTTCCCTCGACCGGATCGGTGACCTGGAGGCGCTCGACCCCGCCACGGGCGAGCCGGCGTGGCGGGAGGACCCGCCCGAGTACGACGGAGTGCGGGCGGTCGGCGACACGCTCCTGCTCACCCGCTCCGACGGGACGGTCACGGGCGTGGACGGCGCCTCGGGCGAGACCAGGTGGTCCCGCCGGGTTCCGGGGCAGGCCGTGCCGTACTTCTCCTCGTTCGCCGGGGAGTCGGGCGAGCCGTCGGCGTACGCGGTGAGTCCGTCCGGGGACGGGAGCGGGACCCGGGTCACCGCGGTGGATCCGGCGACGGGTGACGTGCGGTGGGACGCGGAGCTGGAAGGGGACCTGACGCCCGTGGGGGCGGCGGACGGGGCCGTGTACCTCGTCGCCGGCGGCGCCGTGTACGGGGACGCGAAGGCCGTGCTCCGCTACACGCCCGGCACCGGGGACGTCCGCCGGGTGACGCTGCCCGTGCCGGTCGCGCAGGCGGAGGCCGGCGTGCACGGGGACACCGTGTACCTCATGGGCGCGGGCGGTTCGCTGGTGGCCGTCGACATGGCGGCGGGGAAGCAGCGGTGGCGGCTGGAGACGGGCGTGAGCCGGGGCTCGGTGCCCGTCTCCGACGGGCGGCACGTGTACGTCACCGCTCCCGACGGGCGGCTGCTGGGCGTCGACGCCCGCGAGGGGGAGCTCCTCGGGCAGACCCGGCCACGGCTCGGCGCGGAGTCCGACCGTGTCCCCGCCGCACTGCCCGAGCCCGTACTCGCGGGCGGCCACGTCTACGCCGGCGCGCCCGACGGGACGGTGTTCGGGGTGGCGGGGCGGGATCCGGAGGGCTGGTAGGGGCGGGCGTACGAGCGGAGTCCGGTGGGGGCGTACGGGTCGTCGCCCCGCCGCCGGACGGTCGTACAGCACGTACCGAAGCCCGCCGGGCAGGCACGGGCACACGGCGGACCCGCCGGTTCATCACGCGGGGCGTACGGGATCCGGCGGGCTCGGTGTACGGGGGCCGACGGACGGCCGTACGGGGCGTCGCCCCAGGGCCGACAAAAGGCACCGGACGCCCGTACAGCACGTACCGAAGCCCACCGGGTGCGCATGCGTGAGCCCGCCGGGGCGTGCGAGGGCCGGCGGGCTCGTCGTGCGGGTGGGGTGGGTCAGCCGAGCTTGGTGATGTCGCGCACCGCGCCCTTGTCCGCGCTGGTGGCCATCGCCGCGTACGCCTTCAGGGCCGCGGAGACCTTGCGCTCGCGGTTCTTCGGGGCGTACACGCCGTTCATGGCCTGCTCGCGGCGGGTCAGCTCGGCGTCGTCCACGAGCAGCTCGATGGAGCGGTTCGGGATGTCGATGCGGATGCGGTCGCCGTCCTCGACCAGGGCGATGGTGCCGCCGGCCGCCGCCTCCGGTGAGGCGTGGCCGATGGACAGGCCCGAGGTACCGCCGGAGAAGCGGCCGTCGGTGACCAGGGCGCAGAGCTTTCCGAGGCCGCGGCCCTTCAGGTACGAGGTCGGGTAGAGCATCTCCTGCATGCCGGGGCCGCCCTTGGGGCCCTCGTAGCGGATGACGACGACGTCGCCCTCCTTGACCTGCTGGGTGAGGATCTTCTGGACGGCCTCCTCCTGCGACTCGCAGACGACGGCCGGGCCCTCGAAGGTCCAGATGGACTCGTCGACGCCGGCGGTCTTCACTACGCAGCCGTCCACGGCGAGGTTGCCGCGCAGGACCGCCAGGCCGCCGTCCTTGGAGTAGGCGTGCTCCACGGAGCGGATGCAGCCGCCCTCGGCGTCCTCGTCCAGGGAGTCCCAGCGCTCGGACTGGGAGAACGCCTCGGCGGAGCGGACGCAGCCGGGGGCCGCGTGCCACAGCTCCACGGCCTCCTGGGAGGGCGAGCCGCCGCGGATGTCCCAGGTCTTCAGCCAGTCGGCCAGGGACGGACTGTGGACGGAGTGCACGTCCTCGTTGAGCAGGCCACCGCGGTGCAGTTCGCCGAGGAGGGCGGGGATGCCGCCCGCGCGGTGCACGTCCTCCATGTAGTACGTGCGGTCCTTGGCGACGTTCGGCGCGACCTTGGCCAGGCAGGGGACGCGGCGCGAGAGGGCGTCCATCTCGGTGAGGCCGTAGGGGACCTCCGCCTCCTGGGCGGCGGCCAGCAGGTGCAGGATCGTGTTGGTGGAGCCGCCCATCGCGATGTCGAGCGCCATGGCGTTCTCGAAGGCCGCGGGGGTGGCGATGTTGCGGGGCAGGACCGAGTCGTCGTCCTGCTCGTAGTAGCGGCGGGTCAGGTCGAGGGCCGTACGGGCGGCGTTCTCGTAGAGCGCCTTGCGGGCGGTGTGGGTGGCCAGGACCGAGCCGTTGCCGGGCAGGGAGAGGCCGATGGCCTCGGTGAGGCAGTTCATCGAGTTGGCGGTGAACATGCCGGAACAGGAGCCGCAGGTGGGGCAGGCGTTCTCCTCGATGCGGAGGATGTCCGCGTCGGAGATCTTGTCGTTGACCGCCTCCGACATCGCGTCGACCAGGTCCAGGGTGCGGACCGTGCCGTCGACCAGGGTGGCGCGGCCGGACTCCATCGGGCCGCCGGAGACGAAGACCGTCGGGATGTTCAGGCGCAGGGCCGCGTTGAGCATGCCCGGGGTGATCTTGTCGCAGTTGGAGATGCAGATCAGGGCGTCGGCGCAGTGCGCTTCGACCATGTACTCCACGCTGTCCGCGATCAGGTCGCGGGAGGGCAGGGAGTACAGCATGCCGCCGTGGCCCATCGCGATGCCGTCGTCGACGGCGATCGTGTTGAACTCGCGCGGGATGCCGCCGGCCGCCACGACCGCCTCGCTGACGATCCGGCCGACCGGGGCCAGGTGGGTGTGGCCGGGGACGAACTCCGTGAAGCTGTTGGCGACCGCGATGATCGGCTTGCGACCGATGTCCGCACCCGGTACACCGGAGGCGCGCATAAGGGCGCGGGCGCCCGCCATGTTGCGGCCGTGGGTGACTGTGCGGGACCTCAGCTCGGGCATCGTCGCTCGCTCCTTCGGAGAGTTATGACTGTCGTCGAGCGTACGCCGGTCATCCAGAGGGCGGGACGAGGTGTCCGGATTTCGGGACGGGTGTCTCAGTCCGGAGGGACGTCAGCGCCCGGTGAGGTGCCCCTGCACCACCGGCGCCACCCGCCTGATGATCTGCTCGGCGTCCGCCGAGGCCAGCGGCTCCATCTTGATCACGTACCGGATCATCGCGACCCCGACCAGCTGCGCGGCGGCGAGCTCGGCGCGCAGCTCCGCGTCGGGGACGTCGAGCTGTCCGGCGATCCGGCGCAACAGCTGGCCGGCGATCAGACGGCGGAAGACACCGGCCGCGATCTCGTTGTTCACGGCGGAGCGGACGATCGCGAGCAGCGGGGCCCGGCTGACCGGGTTCTCCCAGAGGCCGATGATCATGCGGGTCATCCGCTCGCCGGCCTCCTCGACGGGACCGTCGAGGATCGTGTCCCGCACGGTGAACGCCGGCGCGAAGGCGACCTCCACGGCGGCCTCGAACACCTGCTCCTTGGTGCCGAAGTAGTGGTGCACCAGCGCGGAGTCGACCCCGGCCGACTTGGCGATGCCCCGGACGGACGTCTTCTCGTATCCCCGCGCGGAGAACTCCTCGCGGGCCGCGTCGAGGATGCGGTCCCGGGTGCCGGCCGATTCCGTACGAGGAGGGCGGCCGCGGCGCCGGGTGGTGCCGTCGCCCCGCGCGGGAGTACCCGGGCCGTCGCCCGAGGCGATGCCGGTCACCGGCGGGGCACCTCGATCGCGGAGGCGGCGGAGGACAGGTGCCGGCGGGTGAACGCCAGTGCCTCGGCCAGGTCGGCTTCGCGCTCCGCGCTCGACATGGCCCGGCGGGTGTTGACCTCGATGACGACATGGCCGTCGAAGCCGCGCGACGCGAGGCCCTCCAGCACCTCGGCGCAGGGCTGGTCGCCGCGGCCGGGCACCAGGTGCTCGTCCTTGGCGGAGCCCCGGCCGTCGGCGAGGTGGACGTGGCCGAGGCGGTCGCCCATGCGGTCGATCATCTGCAGGGCGTCGGTGCGGGCGGTCGAGGCGTGGCTGAGGTCGATCGTGAAGTGGCGGTAGTCCTCTTTGGTGACGTCCCAGTCGGGGGCGTACGCGAGCATCTCGCGGTCGCGGTAGCGCCAGGGGTACATGTTCTCCACGGCGAACCGCACGTCCGTCTCGCCGGCCATCCGCCAGACGCCCTCCACGAAGTCGCGGGCGTACTGCCGCTGCCAGCGGAAGGGGGGATGGACGACGACCGTGCCGGCGCCGAGCTTCTCGGCGGCGGCCTGGGCGCGCTGGAGCTTGGTCCAGGGGTCGGTGGACCACACGCGCTGCGTGATGAGCAGGCAGGGCGCGTGGACGGCCAGGACGGGGATGCGGTGGTAGTCGCTGAGTCTGCGCAGGGCCTCGATGTCCTGGCTGACCGGGTCGGTCCACACCATGACCTCGACGCCGTCGTACCCGAGGCGCGCGGCGATCTCGAAGGCCGTCGCCGTCGACTCCGGGTAGACGGAGGCCGTCGACAGGGCGACCTTCGCATCCGGGATGCGGACTACGTCCCTTGGTTCTGCCACGAGCCTCAGGTTACGGGGTGGGGCCGGGTGGGTGCGGGGTGCCCGTTCGCC
Organism: Streptomyces sp. CB02400; assembly: GCF_001905725.1. Lineage (GTDB taxonomy): Bacteria > Actinomycetota > Actinomycetes > Streptomycetales > Streptomycetaceae > Streptomyces > Streptomyces atrovirens. Next base: position 154,362 of record NZ_LIWB01000019.1, on the reverse strand, counting down.
GTTGTGGTGTTTGTCATGGACCCAGGGCCGCTATCCCTGGCCCAGGTGATCCAGCCTGCGGAGTATCACGCCCTCCCGCAGGGCCCAGGGGCAGATCTCCAGGCGTTCCACGCCGAACAGGTCCATGGCGCCCTCCGCGACCAGGGCCCCGGCGACCAGCTGGCCCGCGCGGGCCTCGGAGACGCCGGGCAGCTCGGCGCGCTCGGCGGCGGTCATGGCGGCGAGCCTGGGCACCCAGCCCTCCAGGGACTCCCGCTTCAGCTCACGCTGGACGTACAGGCCCTCGGCGGTGCCGGGTGCGCCGGCGATGCGGGCGAGCTGCTTGAAGGTCTTGGAGGTGGCCACCACGTGGTCGGGTGCGCCGAAGCGGCTGAACTCCCCGATCGTGCGGGCTATCTCGGTGCGGACGTGGCGGCGCAGCGCGCGTACGTCGTCCGGCTCGGGCGGGTCGCCGGGCAGCCGCGCGGCGGTGAGGCGGCCGGCGCCGAGCGGCAGGGACGCCGTGGCGTCGGGCTCCTCGTCCATGCCGTAGGCGATCTCCAGGGAGCCGCCGCCGATGTCGATGACGAGCAGTTTCCCCGCCGACCAGCCGAACCAGCGGCGGGCGGCGAGGAAGGTGAGCCGGGCCTCCTCGTCGCCGCTGAGCACCTGCAGTTCGACCCCGGTCTCCTCGCGCACGCGCGTGAGGACGTCGTCGGCGTTGCCTGCGTCGCGCACCGCGGAGGTCGCGAACGGCAGCAGCTCCTCGACGCCCTTGTCCTCGGCGGCCTGGAGCGCGTCGTGGACGACCGCGACCAGCCTGTCGACGCCGTCGGGGCCGATGGCCCCGTCGTCGTCGAGGAGTTGGGCGAGGCGCAGTTCCGCCTTGTGCGAGTGCGCGGGCAGCGGGCGCGCGCCGGGGTGCGCGTCCACCACCAGCAGATGCACCGTGTTCGAACCCACGTCGAGGACACCGAGTCTCATGTACGGAACGCTACTGCCCGCCGCGCGGTGTGATGCCTCTTCTCGTGGTGCCTCTTCTGCGGTGGCCGAGCCGGTCCCGGCGAGGAGCGTGGGCGACTTACCCTGGACGGGTGCCAAAGACGAAAAAGGCGAAGGACGAAAAGACGGACAAGAAGGCCAAGAAGGACAAGAAGGCCGGACTGGCCGAGGGTTCTTCGCGGGTGACAGCACCGCGGGCGCCGGGAACGGCGCCGGTGGACGACGAGAAGGGGCTCGACTTCGCCCGCGCGTGGGTGGAGTTTCCTGATCCGGCGGACGACGAGCAGGTCTTCCGCTGCGATCTGACATGGCTGACCTCTCGCTGGAACTGCATCTTCGGCAGCGGCTGCCAGGGCATCCAGGCGGGCCGCGCGGACGACGGCTGCTGCACCCTGGGTGCCCACTTCTCGGACGAGGACGACGAGAAGCGGGTCGCCGGGCATGTGGCGAGGCTCACTCCGGACATCTGGCAGCACCACGCGGAGGGCACGAAGAACGGCTGGGTCTCCGAGGACGAGGACGGCGACCGTCAGACCCGCCCGTTCCAGGGCTCGTGCATCTTCCAGAACCGGCCGGGCTTCGCGGGCGGCATGGGCTGCTCGCTGCACATCCTCGCCCTGAAGGAGGGCCGGGAGCCGCTGGAGACCAAGCCGGACGTGTGCTGGCAGCTTCCCGTCCGGCGGACCTACGACTGGATCGACCGGCCCGACGACACGCGCGTGCTGCAGGTGTCGATCGGCGAGTACGACCGCCGGGGCTGGGGTCCGGGCGGCCACGACCTGCACTGGTGGTGCACCTCGGCCACCTCGGCGCACGGCGCCGGGGACCCGGTGTACGTCTCCTACCGCGCGGAGCTGACCGAGCTGATGGGCAAGGCGGGCTACGACCGTCTGGTCGAGCTGTGCGAGGAACGGCTGGCCTCGCAGTTGCCCCTGCTGGCCCCGCATCCGGCGGATCCCGCCCGGCGCCCCTAGGACGCGCCTGGGGCGCCTTCAGGAGGACGTGGCCGGGCTCGGGGCGTCGCCCCCGGTGGGCGGCGGCGGGTCCTCCGGGCCGGTCGTCACCGGGGCGGAGGGCGTGGGTCCGGTGGGTGTAGGGCCGCCCGTCGTGGGGTCCGGGCCGGGTGAGGACGGCGGATCGCCCGGTGTGGGCTCCGAGGGCGCCGGTGTCGTGGGCGTCGGCTCCGGGCCGGGCGACGACGGAGGCGGGGCGCTCGGCGTGCCGGGGTGCGCGGTGCCCGGACCGCCGGGGTGGCCGGAGGGCGAGCCGTCGCCCGGGGCGGCGGGGACGGGGCCGTAGCCCTCGATGGTCACGACGGAACCGGCGGGCGAGATCGCCACGGCCGCGCTCCAGTGGCCGGACGGTTCGCGCAACTGGTCGACGTAGACCCTGACCGTCACCGACTCGCCGGGCGCGAGCGTTCCCGACGACCGGCTCGGATAGAGCCAGGACGCTCCCGTCGACACGGACCAGCGGACCGGTTCGGCGCCCGTCGCGGTCAGGGTGATCAGCGTGGTGTCGCCGCTGTGGTCGGCCGTGACGTCCAGCGTGCCGGCGCCCTCGTGCCCGGCTCCGGCGACGCTCACGACCTCCACGGACACGTCCGGCTCACCTTTCTCACCGAATCCGGTCTCGGGCCGGGTGCTCGCGTTGCCGGTGTTCTCGTAGCCGCCCGCTCCCTCGCCGTCGAGGTCGAGGGGGCCGCCGTCCTCCCGTGCGGAGGACGGGCGACCGTCCCGGTCCTCGCCCACGGGGGTGCTCCGGTAGGCGGCCCACAGGGCGAGCACCGGCGCGGCGACGACGGTGGCGACGACCGTCGTCGTGACGGCACGCGCGCGCAGCCGGTCCCGCCGGGCGACACGGTCCTTGGGGTCCATCGGGAAGCCGCGCCGGTCGAAGCGGGGCGCGGTGGCACGCGCGCGTGGGGAGTGCGCCATGGCGGCGTGCAGGGCCGCTCCGGGTGCCGGGAGGACGGGCAGCGCGTCCGGGGTGACGCTGGTGCCGGGCCAGCGGCCGGGAACGGCCCGCTCGGCGGTACGACGACAGCGCGGGCAGTCGTCGACGTGCCGGACGAGTTCCTGGCGCAGGGTCGCGCTGAGCACGAGCCGCCGGTCGCCGGTGAGATGCGCCACGCCCGGGCAGGCGCCGGTCTCGATGACGGCGAGCGCCGCGCGGGTGCGTTCCACCTCGCAGGCCGCGGCGGCGAGCAGCGCCCGCGCGGCGGCCGGCTGCATGCCGAGCACGGCGGCGACCTCGTGGGCGGCGAGGTGGTGGCGCACCGCGAGTTCGAGCGCCTCGCGCTGCTCGGGCGTGGTGCCGGCGGCCTCCGGCCAGGCGAGCTCGGCAAGTTCGCGGCGGCGCCGCTCCTGGACGTCCTCGGAGACGGCCGGGGCGGGGGCGTTCCCCGCCGCCCGCCGCCGGCCGGCGCGGCCCACGGCGTGGGTGGCCCGGCGTTGCCGCCCGGCCTCGGCCAGCTTGCGCAGGCACGCCCAGCGGGCCAGGGCGTACAGCCAGGCCCTGCGGCTCCCGAGCTCGTCGGGGACGTGCCGGCCGCGGCGTTCCGCGAGCACGAGGACGTCGGCCAGGGCGGCCGTCGCCGCGTCGTGGTCGCAGAGGACGGACAGGCAGTAGGTGAACAGGCCGTCCAGATGGGACTCGTAGCGGGTGACCGGCCGCTGGGCCAGCGTGTGCGAGGCCCCGCGGTCGCGCACTTCCCGGTGCGTCCGGTGGGTTCCGGTCGTGCGGGTCGAGGTCTCCGGGCCGCTGCTCGTCATCCGGCGACCGTAGGCGGCGCGGGGCGGTGCCTACGGGAGCGCTGCGCGCTTTTAATCCGTACGGGTGAAACGATCCCTCTATCGGGGACAGGAACCTTTCGCTGCCCGTTCGCCGGCCCTCCGGGGCTGCCGCCCCGGGCCCCGCTTCGGCCTGAACGGCCTCGTCCTCGATCGCCGGACGGGCCGGATGCACCCCCGGGGTGCGACGGTCCCGTTGTCAGTGCCTGCCGTTACCGTTCTCGCATGGCTGCCCGTACCAAGACCACCAAGGACCGACCGTCCTACCGCTGCACCGAGTGCGGCTGGCAGACGGCCAAGTGGCTCGGTCGCTGCCCCGAGTGCCAGGCCTGGGGGACGATCGAGGAGTACGGCGCGCCCGCGGTCCGTACGACGGCGCCCGGGCGGGTCACCACCTCCGCCCTGCCCATCGGCCAGGTCGACGGCCGTCAGGCCACCGCCCGCTCCACCGGCGTGCCCGAGCTGGACCGGGTGCTCGGCGGCGGCCTGGTACCCGGCGCGGTGGTGCTGGTCGCGGGTGAGCCGGGCGTGGGCAAGTCCACGCTGCTGCTGGACGTGGCGGCCAAGTCGGCGAGCGACGAGCACCGCACGCTGTACGTCACCGGGGAGGAGTCGGCGAGCCAGGTCCGGCTGCGTGCCGACCGCATCCACGCCATCGACGACCACCTGTACCTCGCCGCCGAGACGGACCTGTCCGCCGTGCTCGGCCACTTGGACGCGGTGAAGCCGTCCCTGCTGATCATGGACTCGGTGCAGACGGTGGCGTCCCCCGAGATCGACGGCGCCCCGGGCGGCATGGCCCAGGTCCGCGAGGTGGCCGGCGCGCTGATCCGGGCCTCCAAGGAGCGCGGGATGTCCACGCTCCTCGTGGGCCACGTCACCAAGGACGGCGCGATCGCGGGTCCGCGCCTGCTGGAGCACCTGGTGGACGTCGTCCTGCACTTCGAGGGCGACCGGCACGCGCGTCTGCGTCTGGTGCGCGGCGTCAAGAACCGCTACGGCACCACGGACGAGGTGGGCTGCTTCGAGCTGCACGACGAGGGCATCACGGGCCTCGCGGACCCCAGCGGACTTTTCCTGACCCGTCGTGACGAACCGGTCCCGGGCACCTGCCTGACCGTCACCCTGGAGGGCCGCCGCCCCCTGGTCGCCGAAGTGCAGGCGCTCACGGTCGACTCGCAGATCCCCTCGCCCCGGCGCACCACGTCCGGCCTGGAGACCTCACGCGTGTCGATGATGCTGGCGGTACTGGAACAGCGCGGCCGGATCAGCGCTTTGGGCAAACGGGACATTTACTCCGCGACGGTGGGCGGGGTGAAGCTCTCGGAACCGGCCGCGGATCTGGCCGTCGCGCTCGCGCTGGCGTCGGCGGCGAGCGACACCCCGCTGCCGAAGAACCTGGTCGCGATCGGCGAGGTCGGCCTCGCCGGTGAGGTGAGACGGGTCACGGGCGTCCAGCGCAGGCTCGCCGAGGCACACCGTCTGGGCTTCACGCACGCCCTGGTACCGGGCGATCCGGGCAAGGTCCCGTCGGGCATGAAGGTGCTGGAAGTGGCGGACATAGGGGACGCCCTGCGGGTCCTTCCGCGCTCCCGTCGCCGAGAGGCCCCACGGGAGACGGAGGACCGCCGGTAGACTTTGCCCAGGTCTCGCCCGTCCGTACGAACCGAGTGTGCGAAACGACGGCGCCCCAGAACCTGCGACCGGAGGAGTGCAGTGGCAGCCAACGACCGGGCAGCAGCTCCCGGAAAGTCCGGTGGGAGTGCCGGTCCCGATGGCCTGATGCGCGCCTCGCTGAGCGCCGTGGCACCCGGTACCGGGCTGCGCGACGGCCTGGAGCGCGTGCTCCGCGGCAACACCGGCGGTCTCATCGTGCTCGGTTCCGACAAGACCGTCGAGACGCTGTGCAGCGGTGGCTTCGTGCTGGACGTCGAGTTCACCGCGACCCGGCTGCGTGAGCTGTGCAAGCTGGACGGCGGCATCGTGCTGTCGTCCGACCTGTCCAAGATCCTGCGGGCGGGCGTCCAGCTCGTGCCGGACCCGACCATCCCCACCGAGGAGACCGGCACCCGGCACCGCACCGCCGACCGCGTCTCCAAGCAGGTCGGCTTCCCCGTCGTCTCCGTCTCCCAGTCGATGCGCCTGATCGCGCTGTACGTCGACGGCCACCGCCGGGTCCTGGAGGACTCGGCGGCGATCCTGTCCCGCGCCAACCAGGCGCTGGCCACCCTGGAGCGCTACAAGCTCCGTCTCGACGAGGTCGCGGGCACGCTGTCGGCGCTGGAGATCGAGGACCTGGTGACCGTCCGGGACGTCTCGGCGGTCGCGCAGCGGCTGGAGATGGTGCGCCGCATCGCCACCGAAATCGCCGAATACGTGGTCGAACTGGGCACCGACGGCCGTCTTCTCGCCCTTCAGCTCGACGAGTTGATCGCGGGCGTGGAGCCGGAGCGCGAGCTGGTCGTACGGGACTACGTTCCCGAGCCCACCGCCAAGCGCTCCCGCACGGTCGACGAGGCCCTGCACGAGCTGAACGTGCTCACGCACGCGGAGCTGCTGGAGCTGCCGACGGTGGCCCGTGCGCTGGGGTACACGGGATCGCCCGAGACGCTGGACTCCGCGGTGTCTCCGCGCGGGTTCCGGTTGCTGGCCAAGGTGCCGCGGCTGCCGGGGGCGATCATCGATCGGCTGGTGGAGCACTTCGGAGGGCTGCAGAAGCTGCTCGCCGCCAGTGTGGATGATCTGCAGACCGTGGACGGGGTCGGGGAGGCTCGGGCGCGGAGCGTGCGTGAGGGGCTGTCGCGGCTGGCGGAGAGTTCGATCCTGGAGCGGTACGTCTAGCCAGCCGTGCAACTGCGGGCAGTCGTGCCGCTGGGGCGGCACGGGTGGGCGCAGGCGGTATCCCGCAAGCGCGGGTGAGCGAAACCCACCCCCGGCCGGCTATCCGGCCTTCAGCACGAACGACGTCCGCACCTTCTCGAACCCCGGCGCCTTCGCCTCCACCAGGTAGGTCCCCGCACCGGCCGTGCCCGCCTTCGGCGTCGCGCACTCCGGCTCGCTCGCCTTGCGGTCCCACTTCACGGTGTACGTGATGCTGTCCTCCGCCGGCACCCGGAACACCAGGCTCCGCGCCCCCTTCGGACAGTCGTCCGACGCCCAGTACGCGTCGTCGCCACTCGCCGGAGTGATCGTCAACACCGCGTTGTCCGGCCCGAGATCTACCTTGCAGTCACTGCCGGAGGTGTTCCGCGCGGTGAGCAGGAACGTGGGCGTCTGCCCGGGCTCGTAGGAGTTGTGGGAGCTGCGCAGAGTGAACTTCACCGCGTTCGCCGTGCAGTTGGGCAGCGAGGACCCCGATCCGGCCGGCAGCGCGTCGCCCGCGCCGACCCCCGCCGACGTACCGCCCTCGGAACCACCGCCCGCGCTGCCCCCGGCGCCACCACCGTCACCGCCACCGGAGTCCGCGGGATCGCCGTTGGCCCCGTCGTCACCGGACCCGGACGACGAGCCGCCCGATCCGCCGGACCCGCTGTCGGATCCGCCGGACCCCGACTCGTCGCGCCCGCCCGGCGCCTGACTGATCGCCGGTCCCGAACTCGACGGTCCCGGAGTGATGGACGGCGCGGGATTCTTGCCGTTGGCCCCGTTGTCACGGTCGCCGCCACCCCCGCCGCCGGAGACCACCACCCAGGTGATCAACAACGCCAACAGGGCCAGCACGGACAGCAGTACGGCCCTCCGACGCCAGTAGATGGTGGAGGGAAGCGGCCCGACCGGATTGCGCAGAGATCCCACGGCGCAAACTGTACGAGAGATCGGCGCGTTCGCTTGTCCCACCCGCCGCTCCGAGCCCAACTTTTCCGGATCATCATTCCGGTAAAGGTCCTGTGACCCCTGTCTTTCGTCAGGTACGGCACGCGACGATCGCGGGGTGTGACCGTATCGACGCCTCGCCTACCGTGCGTGACCATGGACTTCGTGGACAGCGGGCTCTACCGCGACATCACCGACTACGCGCACGACACCCCGGCGTGGGTACAGCACACGGCCGAGATCGGGACGGAGGCCGGACTGCTGGTGTTCGTCGCGCTGTTCGTGGCCGGCTGGTGGCGGGCACGGCACTCCGGCACCCGCGCGTTCGCGATAGCGGTCCTTGCACCTCTGGCCACGGCTGTGGCGTACGTGTGCAGTGAGGTGCTCAAGTCCGGTGTGACCCAGGAGCGTCCGTGCCGGGCGGTCGCCGGCGCCGCCCCATCGCTGGCGGAGTGCCCGCCGCACGGCGACTGGTCCTTCCCGAGCAACCACGCCACGATCGCGGGCGCCTCGGCCCTCGCGCTGGTCCTGGTCCGGCGCGCACTCGTCTGGCTGACGGCCCCGCTGGCCCTGCTCATGGCGTTCTCCCGGGTGTTCGTCGGCGTGCACTACCCGCACGACGTGGCGGCGGGCCTGCTGCTCGGCACGGTCGTCGCCTTCACCGTCGTACGACTGGGCACGCGACCGGCGGTCCGGCTCGCGGAGGCGATGCGCGCCTCGTCGGCGCCCACCGCGCGGTGGCTCACCGGGCCGGGACCGGAAACCGTCGCCCGCGCGGTGCCGCCGTACGCCACGCACCGGCGCCGCTGAGCGGGTTCAGCCCGCCACCAGGCCCGCCTCGTAGGCGACGATCGCCGCCTGTACGCGATTGCGTACGCCGAGCCGGTCGAGGACCGCGCTGACGTACGCCTTCACCGTGCCCTCGACGAGGTGCAGCCGGGCGGCGATCTCCGGGTTGGACAGTCCGGCCCCGACCAGGCCGAGGACCTCGCGTTCGCGCGGGCTCAGCACCGCCACGCGCGCGTGCGCCTCGGCCTCCCGGGCGAGCCGGCCGCCGCCGTCGGCCCCGCCGAGGCCTTCGATGACGTACCGGGCCACCTTGGGCGACAGGAAGGCCGCACCGCCCGCCACCGCCCGTACGCCCGCGATGAGTTCGTACGGGTCGCCGGACTTCAGCAGGAAGCCGGTGGCGCCGCCGCCGAGGGCGCGGGCGACATAGGCGCGTTCGGAGAAGGTGGTGAGCATGGCGACCGCCGTGCCGGGGACGGTGCGCACGATCTCCTCGGCCGCCGCGAGCCCGTCCAGGCGGGGCATGCGGATGTCGAGCAGCGCCACGTCGGGGCGGTGCGCCCGGACCAGCTCGACGGCCTCACGGCCGTCACCCGCCTCGGCGACCACCTCCGTCTCGCCGCTGCTCCCCAGGATGGCGCGCACCCCGGCGCGCACCATCGCCTCGTCGTCGGCCAGCAGGACCCGGATCACGGTGCGAACTCCTCGTACTCGTCCCGCCCTTCGCCGGACGTGCCGACGCGCGGGATCACGTTCTTTGCGGCCAGGCGGCCCTTTTCGTCGAAGCAGAGCCGGAAGTGGTCGACGGAGACGAAGAGCTCGCCGCTCGCGCGGTAGTAGCGGCAGTCGGTGCCCTCGGGGGGCGCGGGGGCGCGCTCCGTCGGCGGGTCCTGGATGTGCCGGTCCGGCAGCACCCGCTCGACCTCCGCGGCCGGTGTGCCCGGGCGCAGTCCGGCGTAGGCGGCGGGTTCCAGCACCGAGTGCGTCTCGGTGTACGCGTACCAGCCGAAGGCGGCGCCGGCCAGGACGACGCCCGCGCCGGCGGCGGCACCGAGACCGGCGGCGACGCGGCGGCGGGCGCGGGTGAAGGGGGCGGAGGCGGGACGGGGCGGTTCGAGCGCCGTGGCCGCCCGCGCGGGGACGTGCGCCCGGACGCGGAACCCGTCGGCGTGCGGGCCCGCCTCGAAGGTGCCGCCGACCGCGGTGACGGCGGCGCGCAGTCCGAGCAGTCCCGAACCGCCTCCGGGGGCCGGGGAACTCGCCGCGGCCGGCCGGCCGTTGGAGATGGTGACGGTCGCTCCTCGTCCGTCGTCCCCCGTCACCGCCACGACGACGGGCGCGCCCGGTGCGTGCCGTGCCGCGTTGGTCAGCGCCTCCCTTGCCACCCGGTGCAGCAGCCGCTCGGCGACCCCGCCGGGTGTCACGGCCGCGCCCCGTCCGCCGGTCTCCCAGCGCACCGGCAGGCCGGACTCGGCGGCGCGGGCGACGAGTTGCTCGACGTTCTCGCCGGCCGGGGCGAGCGGCAGCGGCTCGTCGTCCTCCCGCAGGACGCCGATGATGCGGTGCAGCCGGTCCGTGGCGTCGGCGGCCGCGGCGCGCAGGTCGGCCGCGGCGGCCCGGTGGTGGCCGGGAAGGTCGGGGGCGACCTGGAGGGCGCCCGCGCGCAGGGCGATCAGGCTCAGCTCGTGGCCCAGGGAGTCGTGCATGTCCTGGGCGATCCTGGCCCGCTCGCGCAGCCGGGCGCGCTCCTCGGTCAGGCGCTGCTCCTCCTCCAGGCGGGCGGCCCGCAGCCAGCCCGCCGCGGTGAGCGCGCGGCTCTGGCCCCAGTAACGCCCGCCGAGCCAGGGCAGGACACAGCCGAAGAGGAGGGTGCCGGTCAGGACCAACCACTCGGGAACCGGGTCGGGCCCCACCAGCGCGATCTTCACGCCGCCGGCGCAGGCTACGGCGGCGAAGCACAGCGCCGCGGGGGCCGTACGGGGCGACCGCAGGCCGAGCAGCAGCGCGAACACCGCGAGGGCGGGGCCGTAGGAGACGCTGAACAGCGCGGGTGTGGCGGCGAGGCTGAGCGCCGCCGTCAGCCCGAAGGCGACCGCCGGCCGGCGTCGGGCCACGGCGGTGGCGACGGCGAGCACGCCGAGTCCGGCGAGCTGCTGCCAGAGCGGACGCGGCTCGTTCAGCCCGATCCGGTCGGCGCAGACCGCGGGCAGGGAGAGGGCCGCCCAGAGCAGGCAGCCCTTGCCGAGCGCGGCGGGACGGGCACGTTCCATGGCCTTGACGCTACAAGCGGACGGGAGTGCGCCACCGCTGCCGATCGTCAGGTACACCGTCACCCTGCGGGAGGCCTCCACCGTGGCGCTCCCACCATCGGCGGGCACCGGCGTGGGAGGATCGAGGGGCCATGACTGCTCCCACTAAGCCCCCGTACGGCAACGCCGCCGATTCCGCGTCCGAGCGTGCTCCCGGTGAGCCGCTGCACTCCCCCGTCATCGACTGGTTCGACGAGCACGCCCGGGACCTGCCGTGGCGGCGTCCGGAGGCCGGTGCGTGGGGGGTGATGGTCAGCGAGTTCATGCTGCAGCAGACCCCGGTGAACCGGGTGCTGCCCGTCTACGAGCAGTGGCTGGCCCGCTGGCCGCGTCCCGCCGACCTCGCCGCGGAGGCGCCCGGCGAGGCGGTCCGCGCCTGGGGCCGGCTCGGCTACCCGCGCCGCGCGCTCCGGCTGCACGGCGCCGCCGTCGCCATAACGGAGCGGCACGGCGGCGACGTACCGGCCGACCACGCCCAACTGCTGGCGCTGCCCGGCATCGGGGAGTACACGGCCGCGGCGGTGGCGTCGTTCGCGTACGGGCAGCGGCACGCGGTGCTGGACACCAATGTGCGCCGGGTGTTCGCCCGCGCGGTCACCGGTGCGCAGTACCCGCCGAACGCCACCACCGCCGCCGAGCGCCGGCTGGCCCGCACCCTGCTGCCGGAGGACGCCCCGACCGCCGCGCGGTGGGCCGCCGCCTCCATGGAGCTCGGTGCGCTGGTGTGCACGGCGAAGAACGAGTCGTGTCAGCGCTGCCCGATCGCGGCGCAGTGCGCGTGGCGGCTGGCGGGCAAGCCGGCCCACGAGGGCCCGCCGCGCCGGGGCCAGACGTACGCGGGCACGGACCGTCAGGTCCGCGGGCGGCTGCTGGCCGTGCTGCGGGAGGCGCACGGCGCGGTGCCGCAGGCGGCACTGGACCGGGTGTGGCACGAGCCGGTGCAGCGGGCCCGCGCGCTGGACGGTCTGGTCGCCGACGGTCTGGTGGAGCCGCTGCCGGGCGGCCTGTACCGGCTGCCGATGACCTGACACCGGATACAGCCGGTTCACACACACGTCCGACGTCGAGTACAGCCGTTCCACACACGCCCCATTGGTACGGCGGGACATACCGGCCCGTACCCACCCCGATCGTCCGCCCGCTTTACCCCGTTCCTCCTTCCGTTACACAACCGACGGACAGCCGAGCGCTTCCCGCAGGGTTCCTCGGACAGCGCCGTGACAACGCCTCCGTACCGTCGATCACGTGCTCGACAAGGGCACGGCGACGACGGATCACAGGCGGTACAACCGGCCCGCGCGGGCGGGCGGGCCGGCACGGGGAGCGGGAGGCGGTTCACCATGGCGCAGGACATGGCGCGGGGCGAGGTACGGGGTGAGGTACGAGGCGAGGTGCTCGCCTTCGAGGAGTACGTCCGCACCCGGCAGGACGCACTGCTGCGCAGCGCCCGCCGCCTGGTCCCGGACCCCATCGACGCGCAGGACCTGCTGCAGACCGCGCTGGCCCGGACGTACGGCCGCTGGGAGACCATCGAGGACAAGCGGCTGGCCGACGCCTATCTGCGCCGGGTCATGATCAACACGCGGACGGAGTGGTGGCGGGCCCGCAAGCTGGAGGAAGTGCCCACCGAGCAGCTCCCGGACGCCTGTGTGGACGACTCCACCGAGCAGCACGCCGACCGCGCCCTGCTGATGGACATCCTGAAGGTCCTCGCCCCGAAGCAGCGCAGCGTCGTGGTGCTGCGACACTGGGAGCAGATGTCCACGGAGGAGACGGCCGCCGCCCTCGGCATGTCGGCCGGAACGGTCAAGAGCACCCTGCACCGGGCGCTCGCCCGGCTCCGCGAGGAGCTTCAGGCGCGTGATCTGGACGCCCGCGCGCTGGAGCGTGAGGAGCGGGAGCGTTGCGCGGCCTGACCGGCGCGGGGCCCAACTGGGCCCGGACCACCGCCAGGGCGGCGATCACGGCGACGGCCGTGATCGCCGCCGTCGTCCTGTTCGTCGCCGGCTGCGGCACGGGCGGCACCGGCGCACGGGACGAGGGCCCGGCGCACGCGGACCCCGTGGCGAGCGCCCCCGCCGCCGCGGCGTCGGCCGAGCCCTCGCGGACCCCCGACCGGGTGGACGCGGTCCGGCTGGTCAAGGCCGACCCGGAGGTCTCGGCGGAGGTCAAGCGGGAGCTGAGGCCGTGCGTCGCCGACCAGTACCCCGTCGACGTGAGCTACGGCAACCTCACCCGAGGGGCCGTCGACGACGTCGTCGTCAACGTGCTGACCTGCGGGGACGCGGTGGGTGTCGGCACGTATGTGTACCGCGAGCAGGGCGGCGCGTACGTGAACGTGTTCTCGGCCGAGGCGCCCCCGGTGTACGCGGAGATCGACCGCGGGGACCTGGTGGTGACCAAGCAGGTGTACGACCGGGGCGACCCGGTGTCGAGCCCGTCCGGGGTGAACGTGATCACGTACCGCTGGGAGGCGGGCCGGTTCGCCGAGAAGTACCGCACGCACAACGACTACGGACAGGTGGCCGGCGCGGAGCCGACACCGGCGCCCGACAGCTGAGACATGGCTCACGTCGTGAACCGGCGGGACCTCCCGGGCCGATGAACGGGTGGACCCGCGGCGCGGTCCCCGCGTCCGTGGGGTGAACGAGAAGAACACGCGCGCACCGACCCCGAGATCACACGAGGACTGAGAGCACCGGGATGGCAGACCAGACACACGTCCTGTTCGTCGAGGACGACGACGTCATCCGCGAGGCCACCCAGCTCACCCTGGAGCGGGACGGCTTCGCGGTCACCGCGATGCCCGACGGGCTGTCGGGCCTGGAGGCGTTCCGCACGGACCGCCCCGACATCGCGCTGCTCGACGTCATGGTGCCCGGGCTCGACGGGGTCAGCCTGTGCCGGCGCATCCGGGACGAGTCGACGGTGCCGGTGATCATGCTGTCGGCGCGGGCCGACGCCATCGACGTGGTGCTGGGCCTGGAGGCGGGCGCCGACGACTATGTGACCAAGCCGTTCGACAGTGCGGTGCTGGTGGCCCGGATCCGCGCGGTGCTGCGCCGCTTCGGGCGCGCGAACGGCGGCCGGGAGGACGCGGACGGTCCGGGTGACGGGGGTGTGCTGGCGTTCGGCGAGCTGGAGGTCGACACCGGGGGCATGGAGGTGCGCCGGGCGGGCAGGCCGGTGGCGCTGACGCCGACCGAGATGCGGCTGCTTCTGGAGTTCTCGGCGGCGCCGGGCACCGTGCTCTCCCGCGACAAGCTGCTGGAGCGGGTGTGGGAGTACGGCTGGGGCGGTGACACGCGGGTCGTCGACGTCCACGTGCAGCGGTTGCGTACGAAGATCGGCCAGGACCGTATCGAGACGGTCCGCGGTTTCGGTTACAAGCTGAAGGCCTGAGCGAAGCGGATGCGTGGGTATTTCCGGCGCCTGGTGGCGGCGTGCGTCGACCGGGTGGGCATAGGTACGGGTCTGCGGTGGAAGCTCAGCGCGGCCATCGCGCTGGTCGGGGCGCTGGTGGCGGTCGCGCTGAGCCTGGTCGTGCACAACGCGGCCCGGGTGTCGATGCTGGACAACGCGCGCGACCTGGCGGACGAGCGCATCATGATCGCCCAGCGCAACTACGAGCTGTCGGGGCGACTGAACTTCCCCAACACCAAGATCGACGACCCGGAGCTGCCGGAGGAGCTGCGGGAGAAGGCCGAGGGGGGCCGGCGGGCGACCTACGTGGCGGACCGGCCGGGCGGGGCGCCGGACATCTGGGCGGCGGTGCCGCTGAAGAACGGGCATGTGATGTCGCTGCACTCCGGGTTCACGGACCGCAGCTCCGACATCCTCAAGGACCTCGACCAGGCCCTGGTGATCGGCTCCATCGCGGTGGTGCTGGGCGGCAGCGCGCTCGGGGTGCTCATCGGGGGGCATCTGTCGCGGCGGCTGCGGAAGGCGGCCACGGCCGCCAACCGGGTCGCGAAGGGCGAGACGGACGTCCGGGTGCGCGAGGCGATCGGCGGGGTGGTGCGCGACGAGACCGACGACCTGGCCAGCGCGGTGGACGCCATGGCGGACGCGCTGCGGCAGCGCCTTGAGGCCGAGCGCCGGGTCACCGCCGACATCGCGCACGAACTGCGCACCCCCGTGACCGGCCTGCTCACCGCCGCCGAGCTGCTGCCGCCGGGCCGGCCGACCGAGCTGGTGCTGGACCGGGCCAAGGCGATGCGCACCCTCGTCGAGGACGTCCTGGAGGTGGCCCGGCTGGACAGCGCCTCCGAGCGGGCGGAACTGCAGGACATCCTGCTGGGCGAGTTCGTCGCCCGGCGGGTGGCGGCGAAGGACCCGGACGTCACCGTGCGGGTGGTGCACGAGTCGGAGGTCACCACCGACCCGCGGCGCCTGGAGCGCGTGCTGCTCAACCTGCTCGCCAACGCCGCCCGGCACGGCAGGCCGCCCATCGAGGTCACCGTCGAGGGGCGGGTCATCCGGGTCCGCGACCACGGGCCCGGGTTCCCCGAGGCGCTGCTCGCGGAGGGGCCGAGCCGCTTCCGCACCGGCAGCGCGGACCGGGCCGGCCGCGGTCACGGGCTGGGCCTGACCATCGCGGCGGGGCAGGCGCGGGTACTGGGCGCGCGGCTGACCTTCCGCAACGTACGGCCTCCGGGGGCCCCGGACGACGCGCCGGCCGAGGGCGCGGTCGCCGTGCTGTGGCTGCCCGAACACGCGCCGACGAACACCGGGAGCTATCCGGTACTGGCGCATTGACGCCCTCTCCGGCCCGAGGGCTGGAGATTCCGGTCCGTACCGCTTCGCGACACCACCACGGGTTCCTGCTTCGCAGGCCCCGGCCGGTCACCGGGGAGACCGGTCCTACGCGGGCCTCCACTCCTACGCGGGCCTCCACAGGCGTCGCTTTCCGCCCGTCCGGCGGCGGGCCCGCCAACCACGGTGTCGGACAAAGCGGCTTCAGCGGTGGCGCCGTGCCCCTCCGGGCCACTGGGGCGAGGGCTCGGTGGCGGGGCGGTTCAGCAGGACCAGTCCTTGTCCATGTCGAGGCCGCCCTCGCGGGGCTGGGTGAAGGAGAACCAGTTGCCGGAGTCGTCGCGGAACAGTGCCTCGGTGCCGTACGGGCGCTCCTGCGGCTCCTGGATGAACTCGACCCCGCGGGCCTTGAGCTCGGCGTAGTCGCCGTGGATGTCGTCGGTGGTCAGCACGCCGGGGCCGAGCACCCCCTTGGCCACCAGCTTCTTGATCATCTCGGCGGACTCGGGGTCCATGCCCGCGCCGGGGACCATCAGCGTCAGCTCGACGTCGGGCTGCTTCGGCGAGCCGACGGTGAGCCAGCGCATGCCGCCCTCGCCCAGGGTCATGTCGGTGCGGACCTCCAGGCCCAGCTTCTCGGTGTAGAACTCCTTCGCCCGGTCCTGGTCGAGGACCCAGACGGTGGTGATGGCGAGACCCTTGATCATGGCGTACTCCCGTTTCACGGCCGTTCCTTCAGTGCCCTGTCACCGTAGGCAGCGCCGCCGTCAGTCCGCTTCTCCGGAATTGCGCCGTACCCCCGCCCTGCCCGGCCCGGGCCGGTAGCCGCCGAGCCAGTGCATGGCGTAGCAGCCCGGGATCAGGGCGGCGCCGCGCCCCACGTGCTTCGTGCGGTACTCGCTGGGGGTGAGGCCGGTCCAGGTCTTGAACCGCGCCGAGAACGTGCCCAGGCTGCTGAAACCGACCAGGTTGCAGATCTCCGTCACCGACAGGTTCGCAGTGCGCAGCAGATCCTCGGCGCGCTCGATCCGACGGTGTGTGAGGTACTGGCCCGGTGTCTCGCCGTAGGTCTCCCTGAAGGCGCGTATGAAGTGGTAGCGCGAGTATCCGGCGTGCGCGGCGATCGCGGCCAGGTCGAGGTCCGGGTCGGCCCAGTCCCGGTCCATCGCGTCCTTGGCCAGCCTCAGCTGCCGCGCCTTGTCCATGTGACCGATGGTGGCACGGGGGTCTGACAACGGGTCCGGACCTGTGCACGGGAAGGCCCCGGAAGCGCGGGTGCGCCGCCGGGGCCTTCGTGCCGCTCGGGAGGAGAGTCAGACGGGCTCGGTCACCGCCATCGGTGCCGGTGTGCCGTCGTCGGTGTCGCCCTTCCGGGGGCCCGCGCCCTTCAGCGGGACCTCCTTGACGAAGACCGCCGCCGCCAGCGAGAGCACCGCGATCACGGCGCCCAGGAGGAACGCCGAGTGGGTGCCCGAGGACACCGCCTGCTGGTAGGCCTCACGGATCGCTTCCGGCAGCTCCTTCAGGCTGTCCGCGTCCAGCTGGGCGGACTGCTCGGTCACCTTGGAGCCCAGCGAGCCGGCCTTCTCGGCCATGACGTCCTGGACGCGGTTGTTGAACAGCGCGCCCATGATCGCGACGCCGAAGGAGGAGCCGAGGGTACGGAACAGGGTGGTGGACGAGGACGCCACGCCCATGTCCTTCATCTCGACGCTGTTCTGCGCGACCAGCATGGTGATCTGCATCAGGCAGCCCATGCCGAGGCCGACCACGGCCATGAATACACCGGAGGTGAACCGGGAGGTCCCGGTGTCCATCGTGGACAGCAGGTACAGGCCGACGATCATCAGCGCGCTGCCGAGCACCGGGAAGATCTTGTACCGGCCGGTGTTGGTGGTGACCCGGCCCGCCACCATCGAGGTCACCAGCATCGCGCCGAGCATCGGCAGGAGCAGCAGGCCGGAGTTGGTGGCGGAGGCTCCCTGCACGGCCTGCTGGTAGAGCGGCAGGAAGAGCGTCGCGCCGAACATCACGAAGCCGGTGATGAAGCCGATGACGGACATCAGCGTGAAGTTGCGGCTGCGGAAGATGTGCAGCGGCACCACCGGCTCGGCGGCCCTGGTCTGCCAGAACACGAAGCCCACGAGGGACGCGACACCGAGGCCGATCAGCTCCATGATCCGCGCGGAGGTCCAGGCGTACTCCGTGCCGCCCCAGGTGGTGACGAGCACGACGGCGGTGATGCCGACGGTCAGCAGCGCGACCCCGAGGTAGTCGATGCCGGCCTTGGCCCGCTTCCTCGGCAGGTGCAGTACGGCGCCGACGGCGGCCAGCGCGATCGCGCCGAGCGGCAGGTTGATGTAGAAGGCCCAGCGCCAGCCCCAGTTGTCGGTGATGGTGCCGCCGACCAGGGGCCCGCCGATCATCGCCAGCGCCATCACGGCGGCCATCATGCCCTGGTACTTGCCGCGCTCCCGGGGCGGGATGAGGTCACCGATGATCGCCATGACGCCGACCATCAGACCGCCGGCGCCCAGACCCTGCACCGCGCGGAAGGCGATCAGCTCGCCCATGTTCTGGGCCATGCCACTGAGCGCGGAACCGATCAGGAAGATCACGATCGATGTCATGAAGGTGGCCTTGCGGCCGTACATGTCGCCGAGCTTGCCCCAGACCGGGGTGGAGGCCGCGGTGGCCAGGGTGTAGGCGGTGACCACCCAGGACAGGTGCTCCAGTCCGCCCAGCTCGCCCACGATCGTCGGCATCGCCGTACCGATGATCATGTTGTCGAGCATCGCGAGCATCATCGCGATCATGAGTGCGAGCAGGACCACCCGCACGCTCTTCGGCTGTTTGCCGGTGTCCGTCTCCACGGCCCCCGCCGCTGGTGTGTCCGCCATGATTCCTTCTCCCCCGGCCACGGTCGCGTGACCACTGCTACTTACTTGCCGCCCGGCTAGTTCAATACACCGGGAAGCTAGTCGCGCATCTAGCCGGTCGTCAAGTAAGTTTTCGTCAAGAGGGGTCGAGTAGGAGGATGGGCGGCACCATGGACGGCACCAAACAGCGGCGCCGCGGGAACACCCGCCAGCGCATCCAGGACGTGGCGCTCGAACTCTTCGCCGAGCAGGGCTACGAGAAGACATCGCTGCGCGAGATCGCCGAGCGCCTGGACGTCACCAAGGCGGCGCTGTACTACCACTTCAAGACGAAGGAAGAGATCCTCGTCGGCATCTTCGAGGACCTCTCGCGGCCGATCGAGGACCTGATCGAGTGGGGGCGGCGGCAGCCGCACTCGCTGGAGACCAAGCAGGAGATCATCCGCCGGTACAGCGAGGCACTGGCGGGCGCGGCCCCGCTCTTCCGCTTCATGCAGGAGAACCAGGCGACGATCCGCGAGCTGAGCATCGGCGAGATGTTCAAGACCCGCATGCTCGGGCTGCGCGACATCCTCATGGACCCGGACGCCGACCTGGTCGACCAGGTGCGCTGCGTCAGCGCCCTGTTCACCATGCACGCGGGGATGCACGTCCTGCAGGACGTCGAAAGCGACCCCGAGGAGAAGCGCAAGGCCGTCCTCGAGGTCGCCATCGATCTGATCACCCAGGCCCACCGGGGGTCCGGGGGCGCCTAGGCGCTGTGTGCGCGGCGGGTCAGACCGTCACGCCCTTGGAGCGCAGGAACTTCGCCGGGTCGATGGCGGAGCCGTAGTTCGGGGTGGTGCGGATCTCGAAGTGCAGGTGCGGGCCGCTGGAGTTGCCGGTGTTGCCGGACAGGGCGATCTTCTGGCCGGTCTTGACGACCTGGCCGGCCTTCACGTTGACCTGCGACAGGTGGGCGTACTGGGAGTACGTGCCGTTGCCGTGCTTGATGACGATCGCGTTGCCGTAGGCGGGGCCGTCGCCGGCGCCGTTGGGGCCGGCCTTGACGACGGTGCCGCCGTGCGCGGCCATCACGGTGGTGCCGGTCGGGACGGCGTAGTCCTGACCGCTGTGCTTGTGCGCCCACATGCCGCCGTTCTGGGCGAAGCTCGCGGACAGCTTGTAGCTCTTGACCGGGTCGATCCAGGACGCCTGCTTCTTGGCGGCGGCCTGCGCGGCCTTCTTCGCCTGGGCGGCCTTCGCGGCCTTCGCCTCGGCGGCCTTCTCGACCTGGGCGGCCTGGGCCTTCGCGGCCTCGGCCTGGGCGGCGGCCTGCGCCTGGACGGCGCCGGCGGCGCCGGACGCGGCCGTGGTGTCGACGGCGGCCGCGACCCCGGCTCCCATCACGACCGAGGCCCCCAGTCCGGCGGCCAGGACGGCCGCGCGGGTGCGGATCTGGGACGTACGGAAGGAGCGGGGCGTGACGCGCTGGGACATCTCAACCTCATCAGGAAGGGGGCGTAGGAAAGCCACCCGGCGGACGGATCCGCGCCTCGGTGGTGATTCATTGGTAGCCCTTCCGGCCATAACGGTGCAAAGGTGTGACCTACGACGAAAGGTCGTAGATATGCACTGAGATGCAGGTCTCTTGACACAATCCTCTTACCGGGCGAAACCCCCCATTTAGAGCCGATCGATCAGAATCCTGGGGCAAATGTCCGTTTTACGGGCAGGCTTTAGCCACTATTCCGGCTAGTACCGGACAAAGCGCCTGTGCACCATGTCACCGGGGGCCGGGTTCGGTCATTCCATAAATGTGGCGCAGGCCTCTAGGCGCCTACCGCCCGGTAACCCTACGGTTCACCTCGCGTCACCCTCGCAGACGAGCATGCACACGACACGTTGGCAGCGTTACGGACGTGAGAGGACCCCCACGAGATGAGAAGCCGACGCTCCTGGCCGATCCGCGCATCGGTCACCGCCGTCTCCGCGGCCGCCCTGGTGGCCCTGGCCGCACCGGCCGAGGCCACGGCCCCCGCTTCACCGGCCGTCTCCCCGGTGGCAGCCGCCACCGCGGCGGCGGACGTCGACTACGACACCTGGCAGCGGGACTGCCGGGCGGTCATGGACCAGGCCCTGCCCTATCTGAAGCAGCGGATCGGGGACACCCGGCCGGGCGAGAAGCAGGCGATCGTCCTCGACGTCGACAACACCGCGCTGGAGACCGACTTCGGGTTCAGCTTCCCGCAGCCCGCCAACGAGCCGGTCCTGGAGGTCGCGGAGTACGCACAGGAGCACGGCGTCGCCGTGTTCTTCGTGACCGCCCGCCCGGGCATCATCCACGCGCCCACCGACTGGAACCTCGACCACGCCGGCTACGAGTCCTCCGGCCTGTACGTCCGCGGGTTCTTCGACCTGTTCAAGAACGTCGCCGACTACAAGACCGCCCAGCGCGTCCACATCGAGGCCAAGGGCTACACGATCATCGCCAACATCGGCAACAGCGCCACCGACCTGTCGGGCGGCCACGCCGAGAGGACGTTCAAGCTGCCGGACTACGACGGTCAGCTGTCGTAACGCGGGCACGCGTGCCCACGGGCACGCGAAAGGGGCCGGTGCCTTTCGGGCACCGGCCCCTTTCGGTCGCCGTGGGACGCTTACGCGTCCTTGCTCAGGTTCGGACCGGCTCCGCCGGCCGCCTGCTCGATCGGCGGGACGTCGGGCAGGGCCGACTTCTCCTCACCGCGGAAGGTGAAGGTCTGGGACTCGCCCTCGCCCTCGGTGTCCACGACCACGATGTGACCGGGACGCAGCTCGCCGAAGAGGATCTTCTCCGACAGCGTGTCCTCGACCTCGCGCTGGATCGTGCGGCGCAGCGGACGCGCGCCCAGCACCGGGTCGTAGCCCTTCCTGGACAGCAGCTCCTTGGCGGACTGGGAGAGCTCGATGCCCATGTCCCGGTCCTTGAGGCGCTCGTCCACCTTGCCGATCATCAGGTCGACGATCCGCAGGATGTCGTCCTGGCTGAGCTGCGGGAAGACGACCACGTCGTCGACGCGGTTGAGGAACTCGGGCCGGAAGTGCTGCTTGAGCTCGTCCTGGACCTTGTTCTTCATGCGCTCGTAGTTGGTCTTCGTGTCACCCGCGGCGGCGAAGCCCAGGTTGAAGCCCTTGGAGATGTCCCGGGTGCCGAGGTTGGTCGTCATGATGATGACCGTGTTCTTGAAGTCCACGACCCGGCCCTGGGAGTCGGTCAGACGACCGTCCTCCAGGATCTGCAGCAGCGAGTTGAAGATGTCCGGGTGGGCCTTCTCGACCTCGTCGAAGAGGACGACCGAGAACGGCTTGCGGCGCACCTTCTCCGTGAGCTGACCGCCCTCCTCGTAGCCCACGTAGCCGGGGGGCGAACCGAAGAGACGCGAGACCGTGTGCTTCTCGCTGAACTCCGACATGTCGAGGGAGATCAGCGCGTCCTCGTCACCGAAGAGGAACTCGGCGAGCGCCTTGGACAGCTCGGTCTTACCGACACCGGACGGGCCGGCGAAGATGAACGAGCCACCGGGACGCTTCGGGTCCTTCAGGCCGGCACGGGTACGGCGGATCGCCTTGGACAGCGCCTTGACGGCGTCGACCTGGCCGATGACCCGCTTGTGGAGCTCGTCCTCCATGCGCAGCAGGCGGGACGACTCCTCCTCCGTGAGCTTGAAGACCGGGATGCCCGTCGCCGTGGCGAGGACCTCGGCGATCAGCTCGCCGTCGACCTCGGCGACGACGTCCATGTCGCCGGCCTTCCACTCCTTCTCCCGCTTGGCCTTGGCGGCGAGGAGCTGCTTCTCCTTGTCGCGCAGGGAGGCGGCCTTCTCGAAGTCCTGCGAGTCGATCGCGGACTCCTTGTCGCGGCGGACGCCGGCGATCTTCTCGTCGAACTCGCGCAGGTCCGGCGGCGCGGTCATCCGGCGGATGCGCATCCGGGAGCCGGCCTCGTCGATCAGGTCGATCGCCTTGTCCGGCAGGAAGCGGTCCGAGATGTAGCGGTCGGCGAGCGTCGCCGCCTGGACCAGGGCCTCGTCGGTGATCGAGACGCGGTGGTGCGCCTCGTACCGGTCGCGCAGGCCCTTGAGGATCTCGATCGTGTGCGGCAGGGACGGCTCCGCGACCTGGATGGGCTGGAAGCGGCGTTCCAGGGCCGCGTCCTTCTCCAGGTGCTTGCGGTACTCGTCCAGCGTGGTCGCACCGATGGTCTGCAGCTCACCGCGGGCCAGCATCGGCTTGAGGATGCTCGCGGCGTCGATGGCGCCCTCGGCGGCACCCGCACCGACCAGCGTGTGCAGCTCGTCGATGAACAGGATGATGTCGCCGCGGGTGCGGATCTCCTTGAGCACCTTCTTCAGGCGCTCCTCGAAGTCACCGCGGTAGCGGGAGCCGGCGACCAGGGCACCGAGGTCCAGGGTGTAGAGGTGCTTGTCCTTGAGGGTCTCGGGCACCTCGCCCTTGACGATGGCCTGGGCGAGGCCCTCGACGACGGCGGTCTTGCCGACGCCGGGCTCACCGATCAGCACCGGGTTGTTCTTGGTACGGCGGGACAGCACCTGCATGACCCGCTCGATCTCCTTCTCGCGCCCGATGACCGGGTCGAGCTTGGACTCACGAGCGGCCTGGGTGAGGTTCCGGCCGAACTGGTCGAGGACCAGGGACGTGGAGGGGGTGCCCTCGGCAGGACCGCCGGCGGTGGCGGTCTCCTTGCCCTGGTAACCGGAGAGCAGCTGGATGACCTGCTGCCGCACCCGGTTCAGATCGGCGCCCAGCTTGACCAGGACCTGGGCGGCGACGCCCTCGCCCTCACGGATCAGGCCGAGCAGGATGTGCTCCGTGCCGATGTAGTTGTGGCCCAGCTGAAGGGCCTCGCGGAGCGACAGCTCCAGGACCTTCTTGGCACGGGGGGTGAAGGGGATGTGACCCGACGGGGCCTGCTGGCCCTGCCCGATGATCTCCTCCACCTGCTGGCGGACCGCCTCGAGCGAAATCCCGAGGCTCTCAAGGGCCTTGGCGGCGACACCCTCACCCTCGTGGATCAGGCCCAGGAGGATGTGCTCGGTGCCGATGTAGTTGTGGTTGAGCATCCGGGCTTCTTCCTGAGCCAGGACGACAACCCGCCGCGCGCGGTCGGTGAACCTCTCGAACATCGTTAATCGCTCCTCAGAGCGGTCAGGCAGTGGGGGGAACTTCCCCTCCCTGTCCTTCCGCAGCTTAGTCCCGCAAGCGGGGACCGCTCATTCCAACTGCCGACACCGTCGATGGCCTCCTGACCCCGCTCACGCCGACATCTGCTCCAACCCGATGGTGCGAGACGATGTTCCCGCAGGCCAGGCAGTTACCCCCTTCGCCAGTACGCCCATGGCGAACGGGAGACGTCCCGCCCTGCGTGTCGCCCCCTCCCACTAGGGATGTCTTACCCGCTGCTACGGACAGTCCATGCCGAGTGCACGGGTTCCCTCCGCTACGGGCGAACAACCTTGCGCCTCCCCGCACCCCCGCACGCCCCCTTGTTCGACACCCCCCGCTTACACATGAGCACCCAGCGTAACCCGGAGGGCGTCCGGACGTTGCGTCGGGCATGGCTCGGACCGTCGCTCCCTCAGTGCCGTCCCCCCGTCGGCCGCTCACGCCGAGCGACGACGAGGTGCGGCTCTGGTACGAGAACGCGCTGGGGTGGCCCACGGCGCCCGGGATGCCGGTGCGACTGGCGGTGGGGGTGCGCTTCGACGTCCTGGACGTACCCGCGGAGGCGGGGTGCGCGGCGCTGGAGCGCCTGGGGCGCTCGGGAGGGCTCGGGCGGGGGTTCCCGGTGGCCCTGCGGGAGGGCAGGATGCGGCTGCTGGTGGCGGCGGGCAGCGCGGAGGAGTTGCCGGGGCTGCTGGAGTGGCTGGACTGGGGCGCGCTGGCGCTGGACCTGGTGGCGGTCGGCGCGGGAGGTCTCATGGACGCTCCCTGGCCCCCTGGCGCCGATGCCGGTGGTGACACCGGCGGTGATGCCGGTCCCGCCGCCCGGCCGCTCCCCCTGGGCCGTGACGGATCGCAGGGGGCCGCCGTGTGGCTGCGGCCCCCCGAGCCGGGACGCGAGGCCGAGGCCTCACTGCCGACGCTGTCGGCGATGGGCACGAGGGGTGGTGCGAGGGGGGACCGGGACGTCCCCCCGGATCTCGTGCGACTGGTGAACACGGTGGCTACACAGGTCCACCGGGTCCGGCTGCGGCGTGCGTGCGCCGCCGTACGGGCCGACGGTCAGCCGTTGGCCTTCTCGTAGGCCTCGCGGATGGACGCGGGGACACGGCCGCGGTCGTTGACCTCGTAGCCGTTCTCCTTCGCCCACGCGCGGATGGCCGCGGTGTCCTGACTGCCACCGGAAGTGGCACGCGCCTTTCCGCGCCCGCCCGAAGCACGGCCTCCGGTACGACGACCGCCCTTCACGTAAGGATCGAGAAGGCCGCGGAGCTTGTCCGCATTGGCGGTGGTGAGATCGATCTCGTACGTCTTGCCGTCCAACGCGAACGTCACGGTCTCGTCCGCCTCGCCGCCGTCGAGGTCGTCGACAAGAAGGACCTGAACCTTCTGTGCCACCGGATTTCCTTTCATCGATAACTTGAGGGCCGGGGTGTGCCGGCGTCCGCCGTATCGCCGCCCCTTGTTATATCCAGTACTGCAGTACTCCGGAAAGCAAACCGCTTTTGCCGTAAAAACACAAACCCCTGGCGGAGACCCACTGCCCGCACCCGGCCCGGAAACATGCGCGTTTCGGACATAGGGCACCGCTCGCAGATCACAGATGCAGAAGCATCCGGCTGTTGCCCAAGGTGTTCGGTTTCACGCGTTCGAGGCCGAGGAACTCCGCGACCCCCTCGTCATAGGAGCGCAGCAACTCCGCGTACACATCGGTGTCGACGGGTGTCTCACCGATCTCCACGAAGCCGTGCTTGCCGAAGAAGTCCACTTCGAAGGTCAGGCAGAATACGCGCCGAACACCGAGCCAGCGGGCGGTCTCCAGCAACTTCTCCAGCAACCGGTGTCCGACGCCCGCGCCCTTCAGGCCCGGCTTCACGGCGAGAGTGCGGACTTCCGCGAGGTCTTCCCACATCACGTGCAGGGCGCCGCAGCCGACCACCTCCGCGTTGTCGTCCCGTTCCGCGACCCAGAACTCCTGGATGTCCTCGTAAAGCGTCACCGTTGCTTTGTCGAGCAGGATGCGCCCGCGGACGTAGGCGTCAAGGAGCCGGCGTACGGCGGGGACATCGCTGGTACGGGCCCGTCGGACCGTGATGGCTTTTGCGGGGACTTCGGGGCTGTCTTCGGGGCTGTCTGCGGACATGGGCGGACGCTATCGTCCGCTCCGGCCCTCTGCTGAGCCGGGGTTCTCGTCGGCGGGGGTTTCCGGGAGCTGGACGATGCGGACCGCGTCGGTGAGAGCCTGGCGCTGTTCCTCGCTCATCATGCCGAAGAACGCGACGAGAGCGGCGGCGGCGTTGTCGCTCTGCGACCACGCTTCGTTCATCAGCGCGGCGGCGTAGGCGGCGCGAGTGGAGACCGCCTCATATCGATAGGCCCTGCCTTCCGCCTCTCGGCGCACCCAGCCCTTCTGATGGAGATTGTCCAAAACGGTCATCACCGTGGTGTACGCGATGGACCGTTCCTTCTGAAGATCTTCCAGGACTTCCCGAACGGTCACCGGGCGGTTCCACTTCCACACCCGCGTCATGACCGCGTCTTCGAGTTCTCCCAATGGGCGAGGCACAACTCAGAACAATAGTGGTGAATCCCGGTAATGGCGTGCCGGACAGGCGTGATCGTCGGCAAACGTGAACAAAAAGGGCGTACGACCTTGGGTCGTACGCCGGGGCGGCTGGGGTCGGACCGGTCAGGCTTCGGTCTTGGGGGCGGGCTGGGAGCCCCGCACCCGCGCGAGGGCCGCGTCGACCGCGGCGTCCTCCTTGGTCTTGTTGGCGCCGCCCTGGGTCTTCACGATCACCCGGATCACGCCGATGAAGAGGACGGCCATGACGGCCGGGGGGAGGAGCGCGGAGACGTAGTCCATGGGTCCAGGGTAGGGCAGCGGGGGTCGTCAGCCGGCGGCCAGGTGCTGGTCCGGCGGGGGTGGGGTGGGTTTGCGCCGGGGGAAGACCTCGCCGGGGGTGGGGATGGGGCGGGCGGGGTCGGGTGCGGGGGTGGGAGTGGGGTTCGGGGCTGGGCGGGGGGTGGCGGGTGGCTTCCGGGCCGGTTCCTGCTTCTTCTGCGGGTCCTCGGTGGCCGCGCGGCCTCCGGGGAGGGCCAGGAGGAAGGTGCGTCGGCAGTGGCGCAGGAGGGCGGCGGCGGTGGGGTTGCCGCGCAGGGCCCGGAGGGCGGCCAGGTCGTCGGGGCGGGGACGGTATCCGGCGCCCAGCGCCTCCTCCAGGAGCGTGAGGTAGCCGGCGGCGGTGCCGGGGAGGGCGGCGCGGTAACGGCCGAGGTCGGCCAGGAGGAAGGCGCGCAGCCGGGCACTTTCCCGCGTCGCCTCGTCGAGGTCCGTGACGAGGCGGAGGCAGTCCTGGAGGTCGTCGGCCGAGGCGGGAGTGGGGGTGGGGCACAGGGCGAGGGCGAGAGCGCGGCGGAGCACGCGCAGCTCCTCCGCGCCGAACGCCATGCCGCCGCGGGGTCCGTAGGGCGTGGGCATGCTGCGACGATACGCGCTAATCAGACAAACACCGCGTATGGGGCAGGTGTGGCGCGGGTCGCCACCCGGGTGGGCGGGACACCGCCCCCCGCACCCCTGCCGCTCCCCGCACCCCTGCCGCTCCCGCCGTCCCTGCCGCTCCCGCGGGCAGTCGTGCCGCTGGGGCGGCACGGGTGGGCGCGACGGCACCCCGTCAGCGCCGGGCTGCGCGACCAACCCCCGGCCCACACCAACACAGGGCACCCCGTACCGCGCCGGCCGCGTGAACCCGGCGCCGGGCCACAACAGCGAGGGGCACCCGTACGGCACCGAGCCGCACAGCCACCCGCGCGCGTCACAGACGCGACACGTTCCGTTCGTACACCAGGCGCAGCCCGATCAGCGTCAGCCACGGCTCGTGCTCGTCGATGACCGAGCTCTCGCCCAGCACCATCGGCGCCAGACCGCCCGTCGCGATGACCGTCACGTCCTCGGGATCGTCCGCCAGCTCGCGGGCCATCCGATTGACCACACCATCGACCTGACCGGCGAATCCGTAGATGATGCCGGACTGCATCGCCTCGACCGTGTTCTTGCCGATCACACTGCGCGGACGCGCCACCTCGATCTTCCGCAGCTGCGCACCGCGGACGCCGAGCGCCTCGACGGAGATCTCGATGCCGGGGGCGATGACCCCGCCGACGTACTCCCCCCGCGCGGAGACCGCGTCGAACGTCGTCGCCGTGCCGAAGTCGACGACGATCGCCGGACCGCCGTAGAGGTCGACCGCCGCGACCGAGTTGATGATGCGGTCCGCGCCGACCTCCTTGGGGTTGTCGGTGAGGATCGGCACCCCCGTCTTCACGCCCGGTTCCACCAGCACCGCCGGCACGTCGCCGTAGTAGCGGCGCGTGACCTCGCGGAGTTCGTGCAGGACGGACGGGACCGTCGCGCAGATCGCGATGCCGTCGATGCCGTCGCCCAGCTCGTCGCCCAGCAGCGGGTGCATGCCCATCAGGCCCTGCAGGAGGACCGCGAGTTCGTCGGCCGTGCGGCGCGCGTCCGTGGAGATGCGCCAGTGTTCGACGATGTCGTCGCCGTCGAAGAGGCCCAGGACGGTGTGCGTGTTGCCCACGTCGATCGTCAGCAGCATGGCCGGTCCTACTCCGCCGCTCGCAGGTCGAGGCCGATGTCGAGGATCGGCGAGGAGTGGGTGAGGGCGCCCACCGCCAGGTAGTCGACGCCCGTGTCCGCGTACGCCTTCGCGTTGGTGAGGGTGAGGCGGCCGGAGGCCTCCAGGGCGGCGCGGCCGTCGACGAGGGCCACCGCCTCCTCGCACTCGCCGGGCGTGAAGTTGTCCAGCAGGATCAGGTCGGCGCCGGCGTCCAGGACCTCGCGGAGCTGGTGCAGGGTGTCGACCTCGACCTCGATCGGGACGTCGGGGAAGCGCTCGCGGACCGCGTTGAAGGCCTCGGCGACACCGCCTGCGGCCACCACGTGGTTGTCCTTGACCAGGGCCGCGTCCGAGAGGGACATGCGGTGGTTGACGCCGCCGCCGCAGCGCACGGCGAACTTCTCCAGGCTGCGCAGGCCGGGGGTCGTCTTGCGGGTGTCGCGGACCTTCGCCCTGGTGCCCTCCAGGGTGTCCGCCCACGCGCGCGTGGCGGTCGCGATGCCCGACAGGCGGCACAGGAGGTTCAGGGCGCTGCGCTCCGCGGTGAGGATGTCTCGGGTGCGGGTCGTGACGGAGAGCAGGGTCTGGCCCGCCTCCACGCGGTCACCGTCCTCCGCGTGGCGTTCGACCTCGAACTCCTCCGCGCAGACGACCGACATGACCGCCTCGGCGATCCTCAGGCCCGCCACGGTGCCCGCCTCCCGCGCGGTGAAGTCGGCGGTGGCGACGGCGTCCTCCGGGATGGTCGCGACCGTCGTCACGTCCACGCCGTGGGCCAGGTCCTCCTGGAGGGCGACGTTCGCGATGTCCTCGACCTCGACGGGGTCGAGGCCCGCGTCGGCCAGGAGCTGGGCGAGCGCGGGGTCGAGGCCGCACTCCAGATAGGTCTCCTCGTCGGCGCCGCAGGCGCAGCCGTCGCCACAGCCGCCGGAGGGAACGAGGGGAAGGTCGGGGGTGGTCACTGCTGTCACTGCTCCTGGGCCTGGGTGAAGGTCGGGGGGAAGTCTGTGGTGTCGGTGGTGTGCGCCGCCAGCGATCGGTCCGGATTCAGCCGTACGACGATGTGGCGGCGCCAGGTCGTGTCGTCGCGCTCGGGACGGTCCTCGCGCCAGTGGCAGCCGCGGGTCTCCTCGCGCCGCTGCGCGGCGGCGACCAGGACGCGGGCCACGCACAGGAGGTTGGTGGCCTCCCAGGTGTCGACGCCGGGCTCGGCGGTCTTGCCGTTCTCGTCGAGGGCGTCGCGCGCGTCGGCGTGGAGCCGGTGGAGACGGTCGGCGGCCTGGGAGAGGGAGTCCTCGGAGCGGAGTACGCCTGCTCCCCGGCTCATGATCCGCTGGACGGTGAAGCGGGCCTCCGGGGGGAGGAGGGGGTAGGCGGGGCGCTCCGTGACGGGGAGCGGTTGCGGCACGCGCGCGTGGAGGGTGTTTCCGGCGCGCGCGATGTCGGCGGCGATGCGCTCGGCGTAGACCAGGCCCTCGAGGAGGGAATTGGAGGCGAGGCGGTTGGCGCCGTGCACGCCGGTGCAGGCGACCTCGCCGCACGCGTACAGGCCGGGCACGGTGGTGCGGCCGTGGGAGTCGGTGCGGACGCCGCCGGAGGCGTAGTGGGCGGCCGGGGCGACCGGGACGGGCTCGGTCACCGGGTCGATGCCGTGCGCGCGGCAGGCGGCGAGGATCGTGGGGAAGCGGTGTTCCCACATCTCGGCGCCGAAGTGGCGGGCGTCGAGGTACATGTGCTCGGCGTCCTGCTCCCGCATGCGGCGCATGATGCCCTTGGCGACGATGTCCCGGGGCGCGAGTTCGGCGAGTTCGTGCTGCCCCTGCATGAAGCGCACGCCGTCGGCGTCCACCAGGTGGGCGCCCTCGCCGCGTACCGCCTCGGAGACCAGCGGCTGCTGGCCCTCCGCCTCGGGCCCGAGGAAGAGCACCGTCGGGTGGAACTGGACGAATTCGAGGTCGCTCACCTCGGCGCCCGCGCGGAGGGCGAGGGCCACGCCGTCGCCCGTGGAGACGGCGGGGTTCGTGGTCGCCGAGAAGACCTGGCCCATGCCGCCGGTCGCCAGGACCACGGCGGGCGCGTGGACGGCGCCCACGCCGTCGTGCTGGCCCTCCCCCATGACGTGCAGGGTGACGCCGGCGGTGCGGCCGTCGGCGTCGGTGAGGAGGTCGAGGACGAGGGCGTTCTCGATGGTGCGCATCCCGCGTGCGCGGACCGCCTCGACGAGGGCGCGGGAGATCTCCGCGCCGGTGGCGTCGCCGCCCGCGTGGGCGATGCGTCGGCGGTGGTGGCCCCCCTCGCGGGTGAGTTCCAGGCCGCCGTCGGTCGACTCGTCGAAGTGCGCGCCGGTCGCGATGAGGCGGCGTACGGCGTCGGGCCCCTCGGTGACGAGGATGCGGACCGCCTCCTCGTCGCACAGGCCCGCGCCGGCGACCAGTGTGTCGTCCAGGTGCTGCTCGGGGGTGTCGCCCTCGCCGAGGGCCGCGGCGATGCCGCCCTGGGCCCAACGGGTGGAGCCGTCGTCGAGGCGGGCCTTGGTGACGACCACCGTCGTCAGGCCGGCGGCCTCGCAGCGCAGGGCGGCGGTGAGGCCGGCGACGCCGGAACCGACGACCACGACGTCCGCGTCGATGGACCACCCGGGCGCGGGCGCGTGCAGTCGTATGCCTGTGCTGGTCACGAGGCGGCTCCGAAGGTTCCGAAGGTCAGGGGGATGTTGTCGATCAGGCGGGTGGTGCCCACGCGGGCGGCCACGGCGAGGACGGCCTCTCCGGTGAAGTCGTCGCCGATCTCGGTGAAGTCGGACGGGTCGACCAGGGCCAGGTAGTCCAGGGTGAGGGGCGGCGTGAGGCGGGCGGCCTCGTCGAGGACCAGGCGGGCGGCGGCGCGGACGGCCACCGGGCCGCCGGCGGTCATGGCGACGGCGTGCGCGTCGGCCGCCGCGCGGGACTCCCCTATGGCGCTGAGCGCCTCGGCACGCGCGCGCGTGGAGGGCACCTCACTCGCACGCGCGCGCAGCGCCTGCTGGGCGGCGTGCCGGTCGCGGCCCGCGAACAGGGCCTGGGACAGGGCGAG
This sequence comes from Streptomyces sp. CB02400, assembly GCF_001905725.1. Lineage (GTDB taxonomy): Bacteria > Actinomycetota > Actinomycetes > Streptomycetales > Streptomycetaceae > Streptomyces > Streptomyces atrovirens. The sequence goes on along the minus strand of NZ_LIWB01000019.1, from coordinate 123,136 downwards.
CGCGGTGCGCCGCTCGGCGGGCGAGAGGTAGCGGTTGCGGCTGGACAGGGCGAGCCCGTCCACCTCGCGGACGGTGGGGACGCCGACGATCTCGACGCCGAAGTTCAGGTCCCGCACCATGCGGCGGATCAGGGCGAGCTGCTGGGCGTCCTTCTGGCCGTACAGCGCGATGTCGGGGCGGGTGAGGTGGAGCAGTTTGGCGACGACGGTGAGCATGCCGTCGAAGTGGCCGGGGCGGGCGGCGCCCTCCAGGCGTTCGCCCATGGGGCCGGCCGTGACGCGGACCTGGGGTTCGCCGCCCGGGTAGACCTCGTCCACGGACGGGGCGAAGACGGCGTCGGCACCCGCCTGCTCGGCGAGCTCGATGTCGGCGTCCAGGGTGCGCGGATAGCGGTCCAGGTCCTCGCCCGCGCCGAACTGCAGCGGGTTGACGAAGACGGTGACCACGACCTCGCCGTCGGGGCCGGCGATCCCCCGCGCGGTGCGGATCAGCGTGGCGTGGCCCTCGTGCAGGGCACCCATGGTCATCACGACGGCGCGGCGGCCGGTACGCGCGCGTGCGTGCAGTTCGGCGGCGGTGCGCAGCAGGGTGGCGGTCATCGGGTGACTCCGTTCCGGGACGCGCGCGTCGTCGCGGGAGTGGGGTGGGCGGGGTGTCGGGGCGTGCCGCTCATCGGTCCTCCCCCGGGGTGCTTCCGGTGCCGTCGGTGCCCGTGGCTCCGCCGGTCCCGCCGGTTCCGTCGGCGAGTACTCCGAGGAGGTCCTCGGCGAGCTCGGGCTTCAGCAGGCCGTGGGCGAGGGCGCGGTCGGCGGTCGCGCGGGCCATCGCCAGGTAGCCGGCGACGGCCCCCGGGGCGTGCCGGCGCAGCTCGGTGACGTGCGCGGCGACCGTGCCCGCGTCGCCGCGCGCGACCGGGCCGGTGAGGGCCGCGTCGCCGGAGCGCAGGGCGTTGTCCAGGGCGGCGCCGAGCAGCGGGCCGAGCATCCGGTCGGGGGCCTCGACACCGGCGGTGCGCAGCAGTTCCAGGGACTGGGCGACCAGGGTGACCAGGTGGTTGGCGCCCAGGGCGAGGGCCGCGTGGTAGAGCGGGCGGTTCTCCTCGGCGATCCATTCCGGCTCGCCGCCCATCTCGACGACGAGGGCCTCGGCGGCCAGCCGCAGCTCCTCGGGGGCGGTGACGCCGAAGGAGCACCCGGCGAGGCGCTGCACGTCGACGGAGGTGCCGGTGAACGTCATCGCCGGGTGCAGGGCGAGCGGCAGCGCGCCGGCCCGCAGGGCGGGGTCGAGCACCTTCGCGCCGTACCGACCGGAGGTGTGCACCAGTAGCTGGCCCGGCCGCACCGCGCCGGTGTCGGCGAGTCCGGAGACCAGCTCGGGCAGGGCGTCGTCCGGGACGGTCAGCAGGACCAGCTCGGACCGCTGGAGGACCTCGGCGGGCGGCACCACCGGCACGTCGGGGAGCATCCGCTCGGCGCGTCTGCGGGAGGCGTCGGAGACGGCGGAGACGGCCACCGGGCGGTGCCCGGCGAGCCGGAGGGACGCGGCCAGGGCGGGGCCCACGCGTCCGGCGCCGACGACGCCGACGGTGAGCCGCGCGGGGCGGTCCCGGGGATCTGGCTGTGGGGTTGTGTTCACGCGACGGGGGCCTTCCCGTTCCAGTCCGCTCGGGGTACCGGACGATTTCTCGTCATGTTAACGCGATCGGTTCCGGGGACGGTCGGTTGTCCACAGGCTGTGGGTTTCCGTGCGCCGTAGTGGCACACGCGCGTGCGGAAATGAGGGTGCCCGCGCGGGTGGGGGCGCGGCATGATCGCGCGCATGAGTGATACGGACGGCATGAGTGACCCCACGGCGTTGCGGAAGCGGCGGATCGCCGCCTGGCGCGCCGCCCCGCGTGTGCTCGCGCGCCTCGACTTCCTCGCCCCCCTCTCGGAGCGGCTGACCCTGCTGGAGGCGGCGGGGAGCGTGTACGACCTCGACGAGACGTCCGACATCTACGGCAACGGCGTCGTCGAGGCCCTGGAGAAGCGGGTCGCCGGTCTGCTCGGCACCGAGGCCGCCGCGTTCTTCCCGACCGGCACGATGGCCCAGCAGGTGGCGCTGCGCTGCTGGGCCGGCCGCACCGGCGACCCGGCGGTCGCGCTGCATCCGCTCAGCCACCCGGAGGTGTACGAGCGGAACGCGTTCAGCCAGGTCAGCGGGTTGCGGCCGGTGCGGATGACGAGCGAGCCCCGGCTGCCCACCGCCGAGGAGGTCCGCGACTTCGAGGAGCCCTTCGGGGCACTGATGCTGGAGCTGCCGCTCAGGGACGCCGGTTTCGTGCTGCCCACGTGGGAGGAGCTGACCGAGGTGGTGGCCGCCGCGCGGGAACGCGAGGCGGTCGTGCACTTCGACGGGGCCCGGCTGTGGGAGTGCACCGAGCACTTCGGCCGGCCGCTGGAGGAGATCGCGGGCCTCGCGGACAGCGTCTACGTGTCGTTCTACAAGTCCCTCGACGCCTATGGCGGCGCCGCCCTCGCCGGTCCCGCGAGCCTGGTCGAGGAGGCGCGGTCCTGGCGGCACCGGTACGGGGGCAACGTGTTCCAGCAGTTCCCGACCGCGCTGTCGGCGTTGATCGGTCTGGAGCGGGAGCTGCCACGGCTGCCGGAGTACGTCCGGCACGCGCGCGTGGTGGCCGCCGCGCTGCGGGAGGGGCTGGAAGCAGGGGGGCTGCCCTGGTTCCGCGTCCACCCCGAGGTGCCGCACACCCATGACTTCCAGGTGTGGCTGCCGTACGACGCGGATGTCGTCGCCGAGGTGGCGATCCGGGCGGCCGAGGAGACGGGAACGGTGCTTTTCGCCAACCACTGGGACCCGAAGGGGCCGGGGTTGTCCTTCGCGGAGGTGTACGTGCGTTCCGCGGGGCTGGAGTGGACGGCCGAGGACGTACGCGCGGCGGCGGTGGAGTTCGCGCGGCGGCTGCTCCGGGTCTGAGGGTTTCTTCGCCCCCGCCGCCCCTTCCCGTCCCGAATCTGGGGCTCCGCCCCAGACGCCGCTCCTCAAACGCTGCAGATGCCGACATTTAGCCCCTCCGGCGTTTGAGGAGCGGAGGTTCCGGGGGCAGCGCCCCCGGGGGACGGGAACGGGAAGGGGCGGCGGGGGCGAGAATCCCTGCATCATGTGGGCATGAGCGTGAGTATCGACATCGCGGGGCTGCGGCCGGAGAGGGTCGCCGTCGTGCCCTCACCCTTGGCCGAGCTCGGCATGGCGCTGCACGCGCTGTCCGAGCCGGGGCACCACCCGGGGCTCCAGGGCTGGGTGGCGGGCGTGACCGCGCGGCTGGACCCGCATCTCGCGGACCGGATGTGCGAGGCCGACTTCCTGTGGCGCACGACGTTCTCGGACCTGTTCCTGCCGAGCGCCGGCATACCGGGCCGCACGACGCTCCCGGGCGGGACCCTCACCGAGGAACTGGACCTGCTGGACAAGCTGTCCGACGAGCAGTTCGTGGACGCCGCCCTGGAGTTCACCTGCGCGCTCCCCTACGGCGCTCCGGGCGCGGGCCCGCTCACCGACGAAGAACTGCGGCGCCGCTCGCTGGAGCTGGCCGCCGCGCGGGGGCCGCGCCAGACTGAGTTCACCGAGCGGCTGCTCGCCGACCCGCCGCGGATCAGGGACTGGCTGCGGCAGTTCCTGCGGGACTGCGACGAGGCGTTCTTCGCCGAGGCGTGGTCCCGGCTGCGGCATCAGCTCGCCGCGGACACCCGTCACAAGACCGACCTGCTCCGGCACAAGGGGCTGGCCGAGGCGCTGGCGGCGGTGTCGCCCGCGGTGACGCTCGACGAGACCGCCGGGCGGATCACCGTCGACAAGCTGGGTGAGGGGCGTACGGCCACGGGCGACGGCGGGCTGCTGCTGATCCCGACCAGTCTCGGCTGGCCGCACCTGATGGTGCTGCACCGGTACGGCTGGCAGCCGGTGCTGCACTACCCGGTCGGCTCCGCCGAGCCGGCCGCCCCGCCGACGGTCGAGCAGCTCGCCCTGCGGATGACCGCGCTGTCCCACCCGGTCCGCATGCGCATGTGCCGCCACCTCGCCCGCAGCGCGTACACCACCGGCGAGCTGGTCCAGGTGCACGGCATGACGGCGCCGGAGATATCCCGGCACCTGAGCGTGCTGAAGAAGGCCGGACTGATCACCACCCGCCGCCGTGGGCGGTACGTGCTGCATCAGTTGGACGTGACGGTGGTGGCCCGGCTCGGCAGCGACTTCCTGGAGGGGATCCTGCGCTGACGGCGCGTACGGCGTCCGTCAGTCGAAGCGGATGTGGCGGATGCCCACGCCCGCCTGCCGCAGCCGGGTCCGCAGCCGGCCCTCGTGGTTGGGGAGCAGCTTCAGCCCGGCCAGGACGGCGATGCGGTCCGCCGTCTTCGGCACCGTGGTGCGGTCCGTCCACAGGTGCTCGGCGAACTCCGGCTCGCTCAGCCGCTCCAGGCAGTGGTCGAGCCGCTGCACCGCCCAGCTCTCCCGGCGCGGCGCCTCCCTCCCCCTCGCGTACCGCACGAGGTGGCCGAAGCCGCGCTCGCGCAGCCGCCGCAGCACCGTCGCGCGCTCGGCGAGGAGGGTGAAGTGGCGTACGTCGTGGCCGAGTTCGCGCAGCCGTCCGACGGTCTCCGCGAAGTGGCCGGAGTCGGTGACGGTCATGGGGGCGATCACCACGCCGTCCTGCTCGGTCAGGGCCAGGTCGAGGACCTCGACGACGCCCTGCCGCCAGGCCCGCAGGTCCTGGAAGTCGCCGCGCAGTCCGGGCGGCAGCATGCGGTGCAGGCCGAACCCGGGGTGCTCCGGGTCGCAGACGACGCTGCCCGGCAGACGGCGTTGGATCTCGTGTGCGGTCTGTGTCTTGCCGCCCCCGAAGGGCCCGTTGATCCACAGCAGCATGCGCGCACCCTACCGGCGCGCGGCCGTCCGTTCAGCCGTGTCCGCCGGCCCGTACCAGACCCGTCTCGTAGGCGAGGACGACCACCTGCACCCGGTCCCGCAGGCCCAGCTTGGTCAGGATGCGGCCCACGTGGGTCTTCACGGTCGCCTCGGACAGCACCAGCCGGGCCGCGATCTCGCCGTTGGACAGGCCCTGCGCGACCAGCACCATGACCTCCCGCTCGCGCTCGGTGAGGCGTTCCAGCTCCTTGTGCTCGGGCTGCTTGCCCGTGCTGGGCAGCATCGGCGCGAACCGGTCCAGGAGCCGGCGGGTGGTGGACGGGGCGACCACGGCGTCGCCGCTGTGCACCGCGCGGATCGCGGCGAGCAGTTCACCCGGCGGCACGTCCTTGAGCATGAAGCCGGAGGCGCCCGCCTTGAGCCCGGAGAAGGCGTACTCGTCGAGGTCGAAGGTGGTGAGGATCAGCACCTTCGGCGGGTCGGTGTCCGCGCAGATCCGGCGGGTCGTCTCCACGCCGTCGAGCTTGGGCATGCGGACGTCCATCAGCACCACGTCGACGGCGGTGGACCGCAGCACCTCCAGGGCCTCGACGCCGTTGCCCGCCTCCGCCACGACGTCCATGTCCGGCTGGGCGGCGAGCACCATCCGGAACCCGGTGCGCAGCAGCACCTGGTCGTCGACGAGCATCACGCGGATCGTCATCGGGGCCTCTTCCATTCGGTCGTCAAGTCGTCGCAGGGGGTGTGACAGGTGTCAACAGGGGGCGTGCGCGGGCGTCAATGCGCGGGTTTGAGCGGCAGCAGCACACTGATGCGGAATCCTCCGCCGGGGCGCGGGCCCGCGTCCAGGGTGCCGCCGACCATACCGACCCGCTCGCGCATGCCGATCAGGCCGTGGCCCTGCCCGTCGAAGCCGCCCTCCTCGTACAGCTCGTGCGGGGCGCCCTTGCCGTCGTCCTCCACGAGGAGGCCGAGACCGTCGTCGAAGTACACCAGGCGCACGCTGGCACCCACGTCGGAGCCCCCGTGCTTGCGGGTGTTGGTGAGCGCCTCCTGCACGATGCGGTACGCGGTGAGCTCGACGCCGCTGGGCAGCGGGCGCGGGGTGCCCTCGACCTTGAAGTCCACCGGCAGTCCCGACCCCCGGCACTGCTCGACGAGGTCCTCTATCTGCTGCACGTCGGGCTGCGGCACGTACTCCCCGGCCTCCTGGTGCTCGCCGGTGCGCAGCACGCCCAGCAGGCGGCGCATCTCGGCGAGGGCCTGGCGGCCGGTGGAGGAGATCGTCTCCAGGGCCTTCTTGGCCTGGTCGGGGGCGGCGTCGAGGACGTAGGCGGCGCCGTCGGCCTGCACCACCATCACCGACACGTTGTGCGCGACGACGTCGTGCAGCTCGCGGGCTATCCGGGCGCGTTCGGCGGCGACCGCGACCTTGGCCTGCGCCTCGCGCTCCTTCTCCAGCCGGGCGGCCCGCTCCTCCAGCTGCGCGAAGTACGCGCGGCGGGTGCGGATGGAGTCGCCGAGCACCCAGGCGAGGGCGAACGGCACGGCCTGGAAGATCATTATGGCGATGTTCTGCGCCGTGCCCGCCTCGTGGTCGGGCCAGCGCAACTGCGCCAGCGGAGCCGCGACCAGCGCGGCGGTCAGCGCGAGTCGGGAGGCCCAGCGCGCGCCGACCGCCGCGACCGTGTAGACGATCACCAGCAGGGCGAAGTCGGCGGGCATCGTCGCCACGTCCGCGATCAGCTGCCCCAGGCCCACGGCGAGGGCGAGGACCAGCATCCGTTCGGGCATCCGGCGGCGCAGCGCGACGACCAGCGACAGCAGCAGCATGACGGGCACCGTGAGGGCGGGCAGGTCCGTCCCCCGGGCCTCCTCCATGCTCGCTCCGCCGATCACCGAAATTCCGAAGAGGACCACGGCCCAGAAGCCGTCGACCCACGTCGGGTGTCTGCGGAGGAAGTCATAGAGGCGCTGCACGTAACCCAGCGTAGGGAAGCGAAATGCGTGCAGGGGTCAACCGGAGGGCCGATCCCCGGTCGGCACGTGTACTCCGCAAGGTGGAGGCCCGGCATATCCGCGCGCTTAACCTGGGCCGGTGACGACGGCGACGGCGGGGGTGTGGAACCGGTGACGGCAGGGGCTGTGGAGGGCGGCGGCCCGCGGGGCTGGCGGGCGGCGGCCCAGGACGCCCTGTACGGGCCGGACGGCTTCTACCGCGGGTCCGGCGCGGGCCCGGCCGGGCACTTCCGCACGTCCGTGCACGCCTCGCCACTGTTCGCCGACGCCGTCGCGCGGCTGCTGTGCCGGGTCGACGAGGCGCTGGGACGCCCTGCGGTGCTCGGCTTCGTGGACATGGCGGCCGGGCGGGGCGAACTGGTCACCGGTGTCCTCGCCGCGCTGCCCGCCGACGTGGCGCCGCGCGTACGTGCGTACGCCGTCGAGCTCGCCGACCGGCCGGCCGGGCTGGATCACCGGATCGAGTGGCGGGCCGAGCCCCCGGAGGGGATCACGGGACTGCTCTTCGCCAACGAGTGGCTGGACAACGTGCCCGTGGACGTCGCCGAGGTGGACCCGTCGGGCGTACCGCGGCTGGTACTGGTGCGGGAGGACGGGACGGAGCGGCTCGGGGAGCCGGTCGGGGGTGCGGCTGCCGAGTGGCTGGCGCGGTGGTGGCCGTTGGGGGCCGAAGAAGGGCTCCGCGCGGAGATCGGGCTGCCGCGGGACCGGGCCTGGGCGTCGGCCGTCGGCACGCTCGCGCGGGGGCTCGCCGTCGCCGTGGACTACGCGCACACGGCCACCGCGCGGCCACCGTTCGGGACGCTCACGGCGTTCCGGGAGGGGCGGGAGACGACACCCGTGCCGGACGGGACGTGCGACCTCACCGCGCATGTGGCCCTGGACGCGTGCGCCGCGGCCCGCGCGCTCCCCGGCACGCGCCTGCTGACCCAGCGGGACGCCCTGCGCGCTCTGGGCGTCAGCGGCGCACGCCCCCCGCTCACGCTGGCCTCCACCGACCCGGCCGGGTACGTACGCGCCCTCGCGGGCGCCGGGGAAGCCGCCGAACTCACCGCGCCGGGCGGACTCGGCGACTTCGGGTGGCTGGTGCAGCCGGTGGGGGTCGCGGGGGACCTGTTCGCCGCGGGGGACCTATTTGTCGATGTCTCCGACGACGAAGAACAGTGACCCGAGGATCGCCACCATGTCCGCGACCAGCGTCCCCGGCAGCAGCTCGGTGAGCGCCTGGATGTTGTTGTACGACGCCGAGCGCAGCTTCAGCCGGTACGGGGTCTTCTCGCCCTTGCTGACCAGGTAGTAGCCGTTGATGCCGAGCGGGTTCTCGGTCCACGCGTACGTGTGCCCCTCGGGCGCCTTGAGCACCTTCGGGAGCCGCTGGTTGACCGGGCCCGGGGGCAGCTCGGCGAGCCGGTCGAGGCAGGCGTCGGCGAGGTCGAGGGCGTTGTGGGTCTGCTCCAGGAGGCACTCGAAGCGGGCGAGGCAGTCGCCCTCCGCGCGGGTCACCACCTTCAGGACGTCGCCCAGTTCGCCGTAGGCGAGGTACGGCTCGTCGCGGCGCAGGTCGAAGTCGACGCCGGACGCGCGGGCGATCGGCCCGCTCACCCCGTACGCGTGCACCGCCTGAGGCGACAGCACGCCGACGCCGCGCGTGCGGCCGCGGAAGATCTCGTTGCCGAGCACCAGGTCGTCGAAGCGGTCCATGCGGGAGCGCACGTCGGCGACGGCGCCGCGCGCGCGTGCGGTCCATCCCGCCGGGAGGTCCTCCTTGAGGCCGCCCACGCGGTTGAACATGTAGTGCATGCGCCCGCCGGAGACCTCCTCCATGACGTGCTGGAGCTCCTCGCGCTCCCGGAAGGCGTAGAAGATCGGGGTGATGCCGCCCAGTTCCAGCGGGTAGGAGCCGAGGAACATCAGGTGGTTGAGCACCCGGTTCAGCTCCGCGAGCAGTGTGCGCAGCCACACCGCGCGCTCGGGGACCTCCATGCCGAGCATCCGCTCCACGGCGAGGACCACGCCCAGCTCGTTGGAGAACGCCGACAGCCAGTCGTGACGGTTGGCCAGCATGATGATCTGGCGGTAATCGCGGGCCTCGAACAGCTTCTCCGCGCCCCGGTGCATGTAGCCGATCACGGGCTCCGCGCGGACGACGCGCTCGCCGTCCAGGACGAGTTTCAGCCGCAGCACGCCGTGCGTGGACGGGTGCTGGGGCCCGATGTTGAGCACCATGTCGGTGCTCTCCGCCGCGCCGCCGATACCGACCATGGTCTCCGTCGTAGGAGTCATGAACACAGTCTCCCCTACGTACGCTGGGCCCATGGAGACGGGGAGCCCGCACGACACGGGGACAGCGGGAACGGGCAGGCCGGCGGTCCCGGGCGGCGAGGAGCCGGTGTGGTTCGCGCTGCCCCCGGGGCTGCTGAGGATGCGGCGGCTGCTGCTGGTGGTGTGGCTGGGGCTGCTGACCCTGGCCACCGCGCTGGTGCCGGGGCTGCTGGCCGGGCCGGTCTGGGCCGCCTTCGCGCTGCTGCCGCTGGCCCTGCTGATCTGGGGCTGGGTGCTGCTGGAGCGCAACTGGCGTTCCTGGCGGTACGCGGAGCGCGCCGACGACCTGCTGATCAGCCGGGGCGTCCTGTGGCGCCAGGAGACGGTCGTGCCGTACGGGCGGATGCAGCTGGTCGAGGTCACCTCCGGGCCCGTGGAACGGCACTTCGGGTTGTCCAGCGTGCAGCTGCACACCGCGGCCGCGGCGACCGACGCCACCATCCCCGGCCTCGACCCGGCCGAGGCGGAGCGGCTGCGCGACCGGCTCACCGAGCTCGGCGAGGCCCGATCGGCGGGGCTGTGACGGCCCCCGACGTCCACGAGGACGTACGCGACCGGCCGCCCGTGACCGAGAGGCGGCTGCACCCCGTCACGCCGCTCAGGCGGGCGTGGGCGCCCGTCGCGGTGCTGATCGGGTGGGCGCTGCACGACCCCGACCAGGCACAGCGCCAGCTGACCCGGCTGACGACGACGACCCTGCTGATCGGTCTCGCCGTACTCATCCCGGCCGCCGCCCTCTACGGCTTCCTGACCTGGTGGTTCACCCACTTCGCGGTGACCGGGAGTGAGCTGCGCATCCGGACCGGGCTGCTGTTCCGGCGCACCGCGCACATCCGCCTTGAGCGGATCCAGGCCATCGACGTCACCCAGCCGCTGCTCGCGCGGGTGGTGGGCGTGGCGAAGCTCAAACTCGACGTCATAGGCACCGACAAGAAGGACGAGCTCGCCTTCCTGGGCGCCGACGAGGCGCGTGCCCTGCGCGCGGAACTCCTCGCGCGGGCGGCGGGTTTCGCGCCGGAGACCGCGCACGAGGTGGGCGAGGCACCGTCCCGGGAGATGCTGCGGGTGCCGCCGGGCGTCCTCGCCGTCTCCCTTCTGCTGACCGGGGCGACCTGGGGCTGGCTCCTGGTCGCCGCCGTGGTGGTGCCGCTGCTGTGGACGGCCACCCACAGTCTGTGGACGGTGCTCGCCGCGGCCGTGCCGCTGCTCGGCGCCGCGGGCGCGAGCAGTGTGGGCCGGTTCGTCGCCGAGTACGACTGGACGCTGGGCGAGTCGCCCGACGGGCTGCGCATCGATCACGGGCTGCTGGACCGGGCGCACGAGACGGTGCCGCCGGGGCGCGTGCAGACGGTGCGGCTGGTCGAGCCGCTGCTGTGGCGGCGGCGCGGGTGGGTGCGGGTGGAACTGGACGTGGCGGGTTCGTCCAACTCCCTGCTGCTGCCGGTCGCTCCGCGCGAGCTCGCCGAGTCGGTCGTCGCGCGGGTGCTGCCCGGGGTGAGCGTGCCCCCGCGCGAGGCGCTCTCCCGGCCGCCGCGCCGCGCACGGTGGTGCGTTCCGTTGTGGTGGCGGGGTTACGGACTCGCCGTCACCGGCGCGGTGTTCGCCGCCCGCCACGGGCTGCTGCGACGCAGCCTGTCCCTGGTGCCGCACGCCAAGGTGCAGAGCGTACGGCTGGTCCAGGGCCCCTGGCAGCGGGCCCGGGGTGTCGCGGACGTCCACGTGGACACCGGCGCGAACAAGTCGGTGACGGCCCACCTCCGGGACGCCACGGAGGCGGCGGCCCTCCTCCACTCCCAGGCAGAACGCTCCCGCACCGGCCGCAGAGACGCCCGCCCGGACCGCTGGATGGCCTGACCCGCACAGACGGTGAGCGCCTGCCGGGGCTGCTGGGGCCGGCGACGCACAGGTGCGGAGCGGGCTTGCCGGGGCTGCTGAGGCGACGGCACAAGCCGCGAGGACGCCTGCCAGGGCCACGCCAGGGCCACTGAGACGGACGACGTGCAAGGGGCACGCGCACCGGCCGTGGGAGCCCGTCCCCGTCGTGGGACGGCATCGCCCGCACCCGCGCGGGCACAGCACGGTCTCCTACCGCGCCCCGCTCGCGAACGCATCAATCGCACCCGCGCGGGCACAGCCGCATGGAGGAAGCCCGCCCCCAGCGGGACGGGCGCATCGACCGCATGCGCGCGGATGCGCCTTCGGACGTGGGCGACAGATCAGCGTGGGTGCCGCGTCGTCCGTACGCGCACGGGCGCACCGGAACGCCGAACGGGCCCCGCGCACACCGCGCGGGGCCCGTTCGGCTGGTGTGGTGGGTCAGGAGACCGCGCTGCGCAGGTCCTCGACGTCGATGTGTTCCGTCTCGTCGTGTGCCGTCAGGTCGATGACCTGGCCGACACCGCGTGCCTCCTCGTCGGCGGGCTTGAACCGCGCCTCGGCCTCCGCCTTGTGCAGCGCGAGCGCCTCCTGGCCGACGACGTCGGCGAGGTCCTCGTTCTGGACGGTGTCCAGGGCGGCGCCGTCCGTGTCCTTCTTCGTCCCGAAGAAGTCGAAGCCGCCCTCGGACACCGGCCGCCGTACCGGTGCGGTCGGCGGTACGACCGCCACCGCCGTCGGCACGGTGAAGTGCCCGGAGGGCTGCCGCGCGGGCTGGGCCGGAGGAGCGGCCGGTGCGGGGGAGTCGGCGGTCGTACGCTCGTGCTCGTCGACCGCCTCGGTCCGCCCCTCGGCGTCGGCCTCGTCCTCCTGCGCCTGTTCCCGTTCGGACTGCTTCGTGGGCCCGGGGCCGTCGTCCTCAGGGCCCTCGGAGGCGTCGTCGCCCTTCGGGGAGCCGTCGTCCTTCGGCGTGTCACCGGCCCGGGCGTCGTCGTCGGCCTGCCCGGACGCCTCGTCGGTCCGTAGGTCCGTGTCGGCGCCGTCCTCTACGGCGTCGGGGTCGGCGTCCGCGTCGGCGGCGAGCCGCGCCAGTGCCGCGTCGGCGCGCAGGAACAGCTTCGACCCCTCCGGAGAGAAGACGGACGGAGCCGTCGGCGTCTCCTCGGCGACGGCCTCGTCCTGCTCCACCGTCGCGGGCTCCGCCTGCTCCGGCACCTCCGCGTCGTCGGGCGCCGCCGACGGTCCCGCAGGCAGCGCGCGGACCGGAACCGTGGCCTCTATCTCGAGCACCCGGCGTTCCTCCAGGACACTCGCCCGGTCGACCTCCGACGCGGCGTACCGCCGCAGCAGAGCCGCGTGCTCGTTGCGCAGCCCGGTGAGTTCCGCGCGCTTGGCGCGCAACCGCTGCTCCAGTTTCGCCCGCAGCTCGCGCGACTCCTCGAGGTCGGACTCCAGTTCGGCGACCCGCTCCTCGAAACGCCATTCGTCGCTCGCACGCGCGCGCGTGAGATCGGCGACGCGTTTGCCCGCCTGGGCGTCCCAGTGCCGCATGACGACGGCGCCGGCGACCGCCGTGACCGCGGCGGCCGCGGCCAGGACACGAAGCACCATCGGTTGCGTGAACACCCAGGGCCCCAGGGCGCAGACGACGGACACGCCTGCGATCGCCGACGGGGGCAGCATCCTGTGCAGAGGCGGGGAATGACGGTGACGTCCACGTGGCATGGCCAGAAACTTACCGCGCGTAGGCGAATGATGGTGCCCCGCCCCGTAAAAACAAAGCCACACCGAGGATTTCACAGGGCATCAGGGAACGCACGACACACGTGAATAGACGTATTGCCCAATTATCAAGATCGTTCATTGCCCCGTGAACCGCCCGCCGAACTCCGCCCGGCGAACTCCGCATATCCCGACCGCCTTGCCGGGCAGTCGTCCGCACGCCGTCGCCGAGCCGCCGAGCCGCCTCCACGGCACCCCACGGGCCCCGGACGCCCCGCCCGGCCCGAGGCGTACTCCGGCCCCTTGCGGGCCTACGCTGAACATATGAGCAACCACAGCGGACGCCGCCAGGTCGCGGGCCTTCCTCACTGGGACCGCTGCGCGGTCATGGGAGTCGTGAACGTCACCCCCGACTCCTTCTCCGACGGCGGCCGCTGGTTCGACACGACGACCGCCGTCAAGCACGGCCTCGACCTGGTGGCCCAGGGCGCCGACCTGGTCGACGTCGGCGGCGAGTCCACCCGGCCCGGCGCCACCCGCGTCGACGAGGCCGAGGAGCTCAGGCGCGTCATCCCCGTGGTCCGCGGCCTCGCCGCCGAGGGCGTCACCATCTCCGTCGACACCATGCGCGCCTCCGTCGCCGAACAGTCCCTCGCGGCCGGCGCCGCCCTCGTCAACGACGTCAGCGGCGGACTCGCCGACCCCGCCATGATCCCCGTCGTCGCCGACGCCGGCGCCCCCTTCGTCGTCATGCACTGGCGCGGTTTCCTGGAGGGCGGCAACATCGAGGGCGTGTACGCCGACGTGGTCACGGAGGTCGCCGAGGAACTGCGCGCGCGCGTGGAGGCCGTCCTGGAAGGCGGGATCGCCGCCGACCGTGTGATCGTCGACCCCGGCCTCGGCTTCTCCAAGGGCGCCGACCACGACCTGGCCCTCCTCGCCCGCCTCGACCGCGTCCTGGCCCTCGGCCACCCGGTGCTCGTCGCCGCCTCCCGCAAGCGGTTCCTCGGCCGTGTCCTGGCCGGTCCGGACGGCGCGGCCCCGCCCGCGCGGGAGCGCGACGCGGCCACCGCCGCCGTCTCCGCCCTCGCCGCGCAGGCCGGCGCCTGGGCGGTCCGCGTGCACGAGGTGCGCGCCACCGCGGACGCCGTACGGGTCACCCGCGCCATAGCGCAGGCGCGCACGGCGGACACCACACCCCCCGAATCCGGCGCGCACGGCGCAGAAGGAGCCCGGTGAGCGCACCCCACACCGATGTCGAGCACGTCGAGGCCGCCAACACCGCCTTCTACGAGGCACTCGAAAGGGGCGACTTCGAAGAGGTCGCGTCGCTCTGGCTGACCCCCGGCGACCTCGGCGTCGACGAGTCGTACCACGATCCCGCGGACACCGGCGTGGTCTCCTGCGTGCACCCCGGCTGGCCCGTGCTCACCGGGCGCGGCGAGGTGCTCAGGTCGTACGCCCTGATCATGGCGAACACCGACTACATCCAGTTCTTCCTCACCGACACGCATGTCTCCGTCACCGGCGACACCGCCCTGGTGACGTGCACCGAGAACATCCTCAGCGGCGGCCCCGCCCCCGAGGCCGGCGAGGAGCTCGGTCCCCTGGTCGGCCAGCTCGTCGTCGCCACCAACGTGTTCCGGCGCACCCCGTCCGGCTGGAAGCTCTGGTCCCACCACGCCTCTCCGGTCCTCGCCGAGGAAGAGGACATCGAGGACGACGACACCCCGGCCTGAGCGGGTAGACGGACCTCGTGGCCCGTCGCCCCCTCACCGGAAGTGGTGGGAATCACGACGGGGCGGGCAGGGGCGGCCACCATCCCGTGAGCCCCCGGCCTCCCCAGGGGAAACGGACGGTGAAATCCCCGGCCGCCGGCCCGCCCCCGCACCCCCGGGCCACCGGAGCTGTCGGTGCCCGCGGGTAGATTCAAGTGCAGGCCGGTGTGCCGTCCGCACAGGCACCGACCGGCCGGACCGACGACTGCAGGAGTGATTCGTGTGGATCGTGTCGCGCTGCGTGGCCTGAAGGCCCGCGGGCACCACGGTGTGTTCCCCAAGGAACGCGAAGACGGCCAGACCTTCATCGTGGACCTCGTCCTCGGCCTGGACACCCGGCCGGCCGCGGCCGACGACGACCTGACGAAGACCGTGCACTACGGCATCGTGGCCGAGGAGGTCGTGGCGGTCGTCCAGGGCGAGCCGCTCAACCTCATCGAGACGCTCGCCGAGCACATCGCCCAGGTCTGTCTGAAGCACGACGTGGTGCAGGAGGTCGAGGTGTGCGTCCACAAGCCGGACGCGCCGATCACCGTGCCCTTCGACGACGTGACCGTCACCATCACCCGGAGCCGCGTATGACCAGGCCGTCCACCCAGGGCCAGACCGACCCGACCGTTCAGCCCGTCCCCGCCTCCGTGGTCGAGCGGGTCGACGCCGCCGACACCACCCTGCACAATCCGAAACGGGCCGTGGTCTCCCTCGGCTCCAACCTCGGCAACCGCCTGGAGACCCTCCAGGGGGCCGTCGACGCCCTGGAGGACACCCCGGGCATCCGGGTCAAGGCCGTCTCCCCCGTGTACGAGACGGAGCCGTGGGGCGTCGAGCCCGGCAGCCAGCCCTCGTACTTCAACGCGGTCGTAGTGCTGAAGACCACCCTGCCCCCGTCCTCCCTGCTGGAGCGGGCGCACGCGGTCGAGGAGGCCTTCCACCGGGTCCGGGACGAGCGCTGGGGCCCGCGCACCCTGGACGTGGACATCGTCTCGTACGCGGATCTCCACTCCGACGACCCGCAGCTCACGCTCCCGCACCCGCGCGCCCACGAGCGCGCCTTCGTGCTCGCCCCCTGGCACGACGTCGACCCCGAGGCGGAGCTGCCCGGCCGCGGCCCGGTCGCCGATCTCCTCGGCACGGTCACCCGTGAGGGCGTCACACCCCGCGCGGACCTGGAACTCCGGCTGCCCGAGTAGCCGTTAAGGTCGACACGACCACATTCCGGGGCACCCTCCGGGGGAACGCGAAGGGACACCGTGAAAGAGCTGCGCATCAGGGTGCTGGCAGGCGTCTTCGTCGTGGCCGGGATCCTGTCCTGGGCCGGCGCCCGCCTCTGGAACTCCTTGGGCACCCTTCCGAGCGTGCCCGTGGCCGCGCCCATCGTCCTCACCCTGATCGCGGTGGTCCTCGCGGCCACCGCGCTGTCCATCCGCGCCCGCCTCAAGGCCCAGCGCGAGCGGCAGGCCGACGCCAAGGGCGTCGACCCCCTGATGGCCGCCCGCGCGGTCGTGTTCGGACAGGCCAGCGCCCTGGTGGCCGCGCTCGTCGCCGGCATGTACGGCGGCACGGGCGTCTTCCTGCTGGAGTCCCTGGACGTCCCCGCCCGCCGTGACCAGGCCATCTACGCCGGCTTCTCGGTCCTGGCGGGCATCGGCGTCATAGCGGCGGCCATCTTCCTGGAGCGCGTCTGCAAGCTCCCGGAGGACGACGACACGAACGGCCCGGGCACGGCACCGGCGGCTTGAGGCACACCCACGTCGGCCCGGGGCCTCGGCGCACCCACGTCGGCCCGGAGCCTCAGGCCTGCCCACGTCGGCCCGGAGTCTCAGGCCCGCCCGCGTCGGCGCGTGGCGCGCGTCACGTCAGCGCGCCATGATCAGGCTCATCGCCTCGTTGCGCGTCGTCGCGTCCCGCAGCTGGCCGCGCACGGCCGAGGTGAGGGTCTTCGCACCGGGCTTGCGGATGCCCCGCATCGACATGCACATGTGCTCGCACTCCACGACCACGATCACCCCGCGCGGCTCCAGGATCTCCATCAGGGAGTCCGCGATCTGCGTGGTGAGTCGTTCCTGCACCTGCGGGCGGCGGGCGTAGACGTCCACCAGCCGGGCCAGCTTGGACAGTCCCGTGATCTTCCCGCTGGTGGCCGGGATGTACCCGACGTGCGCCACACCCCGGAACGGCACCAGATGGTGCTCGCAGGTCGAGTACACCTCGATGTCCTTGACCAGCACCATCTCGTCGTGACCGAGGTCGAACGTCGTCGTCAGCACGTCCTCGGGCTTCTGCCACAGCCCCGCGAATATCTCCCGGTACGCCCGCGCCACCCGCGCCGGTGTCTCCAGCAGACCCTCCCGGTCGGGGTCCTCGCCGACGGCGATCAGAAGCTCACGTACGGCGTTCCGGGCCCGCTTCTCGTCGAACTCGCCGATGGTGGCCATGCCGTCCAGCGTCACGGGGTCGGTCATGTGGGTGCCTCGTTCCTGTGCCTTCGCGCGTGAGGGGCACGCGTCTCAACTGCGGGTACGGAGAATGCCGCGCCCCCCAGGCTAGAACCAGGGGGGCGCGGCATCCATTCCGGGCCCGGTGGGACCACCGGGAGCCTCGGGATCAGCTCTCGGGGCGTTCCTCCGGGGTCCGCTCCGGCGCCGGGGCGGGGTCCGCCGCGGTGCTCTTGGCGGTGGTGATGGCCGGCGTCGCGCCGTTCGCCCCGTTCGTCAGGGCCAGCTCCTTGGGGGAGAGGACCGGCGGGCGGGTGGACGGCGTACGGCGGGAGGAACCGGTCCAGGCGGGCCTGGGCGGACGCTTGACGATCGGCGCGAAGATCTCGGCGATCTCCTCCTTGCCCAGCGTCTCCCGCTCCAGGAGGGCCAGGACCAGGTTGTCGAGGACGTCACGGTTCTCGACGAGGATCTCCCACGCCTCGTTGTGCGCGGTCTCGATGAGCTTCTTGACCTCTTCGTCGACCAGCGCGGCGACCTCTTCCGAGTAGTCGCGCTGGTGAGCCATCTCACGCCCGAGGAACGGCTCGGAGTTGTCGCCGCCGAACTTGATGGCGCCGAGCCGCTCGGTCATGCCGTACTGCGTGACCATCGCACGGGCCACACCGGTGGCCTTCTCGATGTCGTTGGCGGCACCGGTGGTCGGGTCGTGGAAGACGAGCTCCTCGGCCGCACGGCCGCCCAGCATGTAGGCGAGCTGGTCCAGCATCTCGTTGCGCGTGGTCGAGTACTTGTCCTCGTCCGGGAGCACCATCGTGTAGCCGAGGGCACGGCCTCTGGAGAGGATCGTGATCTTGTGGACGGGGTCGGAGTTCGGGGAGGCCGCCGCCACCAGGGCGTGTCCGCCCTCGTGGTACGCGGTGATCTTCTTCTCCTTGTCCGACATGATCCGGGTCCGCTTCTGCGGGCCCGCGACCACACGGTCGATCGCCTCGTCCAGCATCTTGTTGTCGATCAGCTTCTGATCGCTGCGCGCGGTCAGCAGCGCGGCCTCGTTCAGCACGTTGGCCAGGTCGGCACCGGTCATGCCGGGGGTGCGGCGGGCGACGGCCGACAGGTCGACGTCCGGGGCGACCGGCTTGCCCTTCTGGTGCACCTTGAGGATCTCGAGGCGGCCCTGCATGTCCGGGCGGTCGACCGCGATCTGGCGGTCGAAGCGGCCGGGACGCAGCAGCGCCGGGTCGAGGATGTCGGGCCGGTTCGTCGCGGCGATGAGGATCACGCCGCCCTTGACGTCGAAGCCGTCCATCTCGACGAGGAGCTGGTTCAGGGTCTGCTCACGCTCGTCGTGACCACCGCCGAGGCCGGCGCCGCGGTGGCGGCCGACCGCGTCGATCTCGTCGACGAAGACGATCGCGGGGGCGTTGGCCTTGGCCTGCTCGAACAGGTCACGGACCCGGGAGGCACCGACACCGACGAACATCTCGACGAAGTCGGAACCGGAGATCGAGTAGAACGGCACACCGGCCTCGCCCGCGACGGCACGCGCGAGCAGGGTCTTACCGGTACCGGGCGGGCCGTAGAGCAGGACGCCCTTGGGGATCTTCGCTCCGACGGCCTGGAACTTCGCCGGCTCCTGCAGGAACTCCTTGATCTCGTGGAGCTCCTCCACCGCCTCGTCCGATCCCGCGACGTCGGAGAACGTCGTCTTCGGGGTGTCCTTGGTGATGAGCTTCGCCTTGGACTTGCCGAAGTTCATGACGCGGGAGCCGCCGCCCTGCATCTGATTCATCAGGAACAGGAAGACGACCACGATGAGGACGAAGGGCAGCAGGGACAGCAGAATGCTCACGAACGCGTTCTGCTTGGACGGCGAGACCGTGTAGCCGTCCGGGATCTGCTTGTTCTGGAACTTGTCCTGCAGCGTGCTGGCGATGGTGACGCCCTGGTCGCCGATGTAGCTCGCCTGGATCTTCGAGCTGTCCTTGACCTCGACGCCGTCCTTGAGCTGGACCTTGATGATCTGCTCGTCGCCGGTGGTCAGCTTGGCCGACTCGACCTTGTTCTCATTGATCGCCTGGACGACCTCGCCGGTGTCCACCGTCTTGTAGCCGCCGGACGAGCCGACGACCTGCATCAACACGACCACGGCGAGGACGGCCAGCACGATCCACATGACCGGCCCACGGAAGTATCGCTTCACGTCCATCCATACGGAGCGGTGCCGCCCCGTCCCTCCTGCCATAGTGAGTTTGATAAAGACTGTTCTTCGGACGGTACCCCAGCTTTGTCCCCCGAAGCTGCGGGGGACAGCCGGCAATCGCGTCCACGCATGCTCCAACGCCGCGGAGCCCGCCGGGGTTCCCGATCACGTACGGCGGGCCCGGCCCCGGGGTTCAGCCGCCGTAGACGTGAGGCGCGAGCGTACCGACGAACGGGAGGTTGCGGTACTTCTCGGCGTAGTCGAGGCCGTAGCCGACGACGAATTCGTTGGGAATGTCGAAGCCGACCCATTCCACGTCGATGGCGACCTTGGCGGCGTCGGGCTTGCGCAGCAGCGTGCACACCTTGAGGGAGGCGGGCTCGCGCGAGCCGAGGTTGGAGATCAGCCAGGACAGGGTCAGTCCGGAGTCGATGATGTCCTCGACGATCAGGACGTGCCGGCCCTTGATGTCGGTGTCGAGGTCCTTGAGGATCCGCACCACACCGGAGGACTGGGTGCCCGCCCCGTACGAGGACACGGCCATCCAGTCCATCGTGACGGGGGTGGACAGCGCCCGCGCGAGGTCGGCCATCACCATCACCGCGCCCTTGAGCACGCCGACGATCAGCAGGTCCTTGCCCGCGTACTCCGCGTCGATCTTCGCGGCCAGCTCCGCCAGCTTGGCGTCGATCTCTTCCTTGGTGATGAGCACCTTCTCGAGGTCGGCACCCATGTCTTTCGCGTCCACCCGCATCACTTTCGGTCGTCCCACCGGCCGGTCCGGTCCGTCCCGCGACTCGTACGGGTCGGTGGGGTCCGGATTCAGCCCTGCCGAATCACCAGTCTGCCACCCTGCCGGCGGGCCACGACCCGGCCGGGGAGATTGATGGCCCCCTGACCGCGCCAGCCGGTGATCAGCCGGTCGACTTCCTCGATGTGGCGGGCGAACAGCGAACCGGCCGGCGCGCCGGCCTCGATGGCGGCGCGGCGCAGCACACGGCGGCGCACGGCGGGCGGCAGGTCGTGCAGCGCGGCGCACTCCAGGCGGCCGTCGGCGTCGCGGACGCCGGCCTCGGCCCGGCCGGCCCAGGCGTCGAGGGCGTCCGCGTCGTCGCGGGAGAGCTGGGCCGTACGGGCGAGGGCCTCGACGACGCCCTTGCCGAGGGCCTTCTCCAGGGCGGGCAGGCCCTCGTGGCGGAGCCGGGAGCGGGTGTAGGCGGGGTCGGCGTTGTGCGGGTCGTCCCAGACGGGCAGGGACTGGACCATGCAGGCCTTGCGGGCGGTCTGCCGGTCGAGCTGGAGGAAGGGGCGCCGGTAACGGCCGTCGGCCCCCGAGACCGCGGCCATTCCGGACAGGGAGCGGATGCCGGAGCCGCGGGCGAGGCCGAGCAGGACGGTCTCGGCCTGGTCGTCGCGGGTGTGGCCGAGCAGGACGGCGGTGGCGCCGTGCCGTTCGGCGGCGGCGTCCAGGGCGGCGTAGCGGGCGTCCCGGGCGGCGGCCTCCGGGCCGCCGCCCCGGCCGACGGTGACGGCGGCGGACTCGACGGGGTCGAGGCCGAGTTCGCGCAGGCGGGAAGCGACTTCGGCGGCGCGCAGGTCGGAGCCGGCCTGGAGGCCGTGGTCGACGGTGACGCCGCCGGCGCGGACGCCGAGGCGGGGGGCTTCGAAGGCGAGGGCGGAGGCGAGCGCCATGGAGTCGGCGCCGCCGGAGCAGGCCACGAGCACGAGCGGGGAGGGCGGCCGCTCGTGCAGTGCGCGGCCGGGGGCTCGGCCGTGGTCGTCGAGGATGTCGGTCAGGACGCGGCGGACCGCCAGGCGTATCGCCGCGACCGCAGGATGGGGACCCATGTCCGGTTCCCTTCATGAAGTTGTCGGGGGGTGAGCCCGAGGTTCGGTCACTCAGAGTGTGTAGATGGTGACAGAACCGGGCCGTTCCCCGAGCATTGCACGCCTACTCAGGACTCACGGTCCCTCGGACGGGTGATTGGAGGGGCGCCCGTCTGCCGTCGGCCGTGTGCGGCGCATGACGGTGCGCGGTGCTCAGGCTTCCGGTTTGCGGTGCACCCGTGTGATCCAGTCCGCCGGTTTGGCGATCTCCGCCTTGGTGGGGAGCGTGTTGGGCGAGGTCCACACCCGGTTGAAGCCGTCCATGCCGACCTCCTCGACGACGGCGCGCACGAAGCGTTCGCCGTCGCGGTACTGGCGGAGCTTGGCGTCCAGGCCGAGCAGCTTGCGCAGGGCCATGTCCAGGCGGGAGGCGCCCTTGGCGCGGCGCTGCTGGAACTTCTCGCGGATCTCGGCGACGCTCGGCACGACGGCGGGGCCGACGCCGTCCATCACGAAGTCGGCGTGGCCCTCCAGCAGGGACATCACGGCGGTGAGCCGGCCGAGGATCTCACGCTGGGCGGGGGTCTGCACGAGCTCGACGAGGGAGCGCCCCTCGTCGCCCTCCTCACCCTCGGGACGGCCTCCGGCGAGCGACTGGGCGGCCTCGCGGACGCGTTCCAGGACGGTCATGGGGTCGACGTCGGTCTCCCCCAGGAACGACTGGATCTCGCCCTCCAGGTGGTCCCGCAGCCAGGGCACGGCGGTGAACTGGGTGCGGTGGGTCTCCTCGTGGAGGGTCACCCACAGGCGGAAGTCGTGCGGTTCGACGTCGAGTTCGCGTTCGACGTGGACGATGTTGGGGGCGACGAGCAGCAGCCGGCCGGCGCCGTTCGCACCGGCCGGGAGGTCGCGGGTGGCGGGGGCGAAGGTCTCGTACTGGCCGAGGACGCGGGAGGCGAGGAAGGACAGCAGCATGCCCAGCTCCACGCCTGTGACCTTGCCGCCGACGGCGCCGAGGACCACGTTGCCGGGGCTGGTGCCGCGCCGTTCCTGCATCTTGTCGAGGAGCGGTTTGAGCAGTTCGCGGAAGCCGGCGACGTTGGCCCGGACCCAGCCGGGGCGGTCGACGACGAGGACGGGGGTGTCGTGGGTCTCCTCGGTGCCCAGACGAGTGAAGCCCCGGACGTGTTCCTCCGAGGCTTTCGCGTGCCGGCGCAGTTCCGCGACGACGGCCCTGGCCTCGTCGCGGCTCACGTCGGGGCCCGGCCGCATGAGCCGGGTCGCGGTCGCGACCGCGAGATTCCAGTCGACCATCCCGGAAGAGGCAGCACCACCGATGCTCGTCATGCGTCAACGGTACGTGAGTGGCCCGGTTCCGGGCAGGACGGCGAGGTGACGGGGGTGACTCCCGGTCCCCTTTGCGTTTGCGCGGTTCGCGCGCACCTCGGGAAGCCGACGTCGGTTCCGGGCGGTGCGGGCGGTCGTCGTGCCTCGGGTTTTTCGCCCCCGCCGCCCCTTCCCGTCCCGTCCCTGGGGGCTTCGCCCCCAGACCCCCTTCGCGCAGTTCCCCGAGCCCCTTTGTGCCCAGTCCCCTTTTGAAGGTCACCGGCAGCCGCACGCCGCCAGGGCCGTTGCTGCCTTGTCCAGGGCGGACTGGGCTGCCGTGGGGGCGGTGGTGTCGTTCGCCAGGAAGGCGAAGGCCAGGAGGCGGCCGTCCTTGTCGACGACCGTGCCCGCCAGTGTGTTGACGCCGGTGAGCGTGCCGGTCTTGGCGCGTACGACGCCGGCCGCGCCGTCGGTGTAGCGGCCGGCGAGGGTGCCGGTGAAGCCGGCGACGGGCAGGCCGGTGAGGGCGGGGCGCAGCTCGGGGTGGGCCGGGTCGCCGGCCTTGACGAGCAGGGCGGTGAGGAGGCCGGCGGTGAGTTTGTCGCGCCGGTCGAGGCCGCTGCCGTCCCTGATGGCGATTCCGGCGTCCTTCAGAGGGAGCCCGAGGTGCTTCAGACGGGCGGTGATCGCCGCGCCGGCGCCCGCGAAGTCGGCGCTCTCGCCGGTGGCCAGGGCGGTGTGGCGGGCGAGGGCCTCGGCGAGGTCGTTGTCGCTGTTGGTCAGCATCCGCTCGACGAGGGCGGCCAGCGGGGGTGAGGAGACCGTGGCGAGGGTGGAGGCGCGGGTGGTGGCCTTCGAGGGGCCGGGGGGTGTGGCCTTGACTCCGTGCTCCTTCAGCAGGTCCCCGAACTTCCGCGCGGCGTCGGCCGCCGGGTCCGCGACCCGCGGGGCCGGCCCGCTGGTGGAGCCGTCGGTGCGGGCCTCGTCGACCATCAGGGGGGTGACGGCCGCGAGGTTCGGGTTGACCCCGATCGGGTGGATCGTGGTGCCCTTGTAGAGGGTCGTGTCGTACGACAGCGTCACCTCGCGCACCCCGCGCTTGGCCAGGGCGGCGGCGGTCCGCTCCGCGAGGTCGCGCAGGCTCGCGAGACCGTCGGCCTCCTTGCGGGCCGTGAGCGTGGGGTCGCCGCCGCCGACCAGGACGACCTCCCCGGTGTCGGGTTCGTACACCGCGCGGGTGGTGAGGCGGTGGTCGGCGCCCATCGCGGAGAGCGCGGCGACGGCGGTGGCGATCTTGGTGGTGGAGGCGGGGGTGAGCGCGTCCCCGGAGCCGGTGCCGTAGAGCCGTTCGCCGGTGGCCACGTCGACCACGGCGGCGGAGCGGCGGCCGAGCGCCGGGTTCTTCAGCAGCGGGTCGAGGACGGTGCCGAGGGCCTTGCCGCCGGGCGCCGACTTCACGGTGGTGGCGGTGCCGCCGAGGCCGGTGAGCACGGAGACGGCCGGCGGGACGGCCCGGGGTCCGCGGGGCGGCGTACCGGCGTGGGCGCGGGTGCCGCCGTGATCTGTGCCACGCGCGGCTTCCAGGGTCACGGCCCGGTCCCGCTCGGCCGTACGCTGACCCGAGGAGTCCCAGGGACCGGCGGCGGTCACCACACCCGCGGCCAGCGCCAGACCGGCGGTGGCGGCGGTCGCGGTGAACTGCCAGGTCTTCGGCCGCGCGACCCGCGGGACCTGCGGTGATCCCGGCCGGCCCGGCCGCGCGAACCGTGGCCCGACGGCCGCGGCGACGCGCGCCAGACGTGGTCGTACGGTCTCCGCGGCCCGGGCGAGACGAGGTCGTACGGCGTCCGCGATCCGCACGACGTGCGGTCCCGCGGCCCGCCAAGGCCTCAGCTCTGGCACGACCACCAGCCCCTTTCGCGATCACACACCTGCGTGAGGGACACTTAATCACCAGAACTATGTGCTGATCATGGAGGAGCGTCCGGTGGAGTTCGACGTCACGATCGAGATCCCGAAGGGTTCGCGGAACAAGTACGAGGTGGACCACGAGACGGGTCGGATCCGCCTGGACCGTCGGCTCTTCACCTCGACCGCCTACCCGACCGACTACGGCTTCGTCGAGAACACCCTCGGCGAGGACGGCGACCCGCTGGACGCGCTGGTCATCCTGGACGAGCCGACGTTCCCGGGCTGCCTGATCCGCTGCCGCGCGATCGGCATGTTCCGGATGACGGACGAGGCCGGCGGCGACGACAAGCTGCTCTGCGTCCCGTCGACGGACCCGCGCGTGGAGCACCTGCGTGACATCCACCACGTGTCCGAGTTCGACCGCCTGGAGATCCAGCACTTCTTCGAGGTCTACAAGGACCTGGAGCCGGGCAAGTCGGTCGAGGGCGCCAACTGGGTCGGCCGGGTGGACGCCGAGGCGGAGATCGAGCGGTCCTACAAGCGTTTCAAGGAGACGGGCGGCCACTGAGCCCTCCCGCTGCGCGACGCAGAAACGGGCCGCACGCGCGCGTGCGGCCCGTTTTGCTGTGCGTGCGCATACTGAGGCTGTACGGGGCAGGCTTACGGACGGTCTCACGGACGGTGTCGTAAAGGGAGAGCGGAGCAGGTGACGGACGCGGAGGACCGCAAGCCGCAGTCGGACGAGGCGAGGAGCGCGTTCACGCCTCCCGCCGGTGTCGCGGCGCCGGCCGAGGCCGAATCGTCGACGACGTCCGAGTTCGCCGTTCCCGACGGGCTGGCCGTCCCGAAGGCCGGTACGGAGTCCGAGACGACCTCCGAGTTCGCCGTTCCGGACGGTCTGGACGTGGCCCCGCCGCCCCCGGACGGGACGGAGGGGTCGGCGTTCAGCACGCCGAGCACCTACAGCGCGAAGCAGTCGGCCGCGTTCACCCCGGCGAGCGGGATCCCGCTGGTCAGCCTGGCCAAGGACGTGCCGTGGCAGGACCGGATGCGCACCATGCTGCGCATGCCGGTGACCGAGCGGCCGGCTCCGGAACCGGTGCAGCGGCACGACGAGACCGGGCCGGCCGTGCCGCGCGTGCTCGACTTGACCCTGCGCATCGGCGAGCTGCTGCTGGCCGGCGGTGAGGGCGCCGAGGACGTGGAGGCGGCGATGTTCGCCGTGTGCCGCTCCTACGGCCTGGACCGCTGCGAGCCCAACGTCACGTTCACTCTGCTGTCGATCTCCCACCAGCCGTCCCTGGTCGACGACCCGGTGACCGCGTCGCGCACGGTGCGGCGCCGCAGCCCCGACTACACCCGGCTGGCGGCCGTCTACCAACTGGTGGACGACCTCAGCGACGACGAGACGCACGTCTCCCTGGAGGAGGCCTACCGCCGGCTGGCGGAGATCCGCCGCAACCGGCACCCGTACCCCGGCTGGGCGCTGACCGCGGCGAGCGGACTGCTCGCGGGGGCGGCCTCGGTGCTCGTCGGCGGTGGCTTCCTGGTGTTCGTGTCGGCCGCGGTCGGCGCGATGCTCGGCGACCGGCTGGCCTGGCTGTGCGCGGGGCGCGGACTGCCGGAGTTCTACCAGTTCACGGTGGCCGCGATGCCGCCGGCCGCGATCGGGGTGGCGCTGACGCTGGCGCACGCGGACGTGAAGGCGTCCGCGGTGATCACCGGTGGGCTGTTCGCGCTGCTGCCCGGGCGGGCGCTGGTGGCCGGCGTGCAGGACGGCCTGACCGGCTTCTACATCACGGCGTCCGCGCGTCTGCTGGAGGTCCTGTACTTCTTCGTGGGCATCGTGGCCGGGGTGCTGACGGTGCTGTACTTCGGCGTGCAGCTGGGCGCCAGGCTGAACCCGGACGCGGCGCTCGGCGTCTCCGACGATCCGCTGTGGCAGATCGCCGCGTCGATGCTGCTGTCACTGGCCTTCGCGGTGCTGCTCCAGCAGGAACGGTCCACCGTGCTGATGGCGACCCTGAACGGCGGGGTCGCCTGGGTGGTGTACGGCGCGATGCACTACACGGGCGACATCTCGCCGGTGGTCTCCACGACCGCGGCGGCGGGCCTCGTGGGCCTGTTCGGGCAGTTGCTGGCCCGGTACCGGTTCGCGTCCGCGCTGCCGTACACCACGGCGGCGATCGGGCCGCTGCTGCCCGGTTCCGCGACGTACTTCGGTCTGCTGGGGATCGCCCAGAACGAGGTCGACTCGGGGCTGTCGTACCTCACGAAGGCCGTGGCACTGGCCATGGCCATCGCGATCGGGGTGAACCTCGGGTCGGAGATCTCGCGGATCTTCCTGCGGATCGGGTCCGCGGAGAAGCGCCGGGCGGCGAAGCGGACGCGGGGCTTCTAGCGCCGGGCGCGGTTTTGACGCCGGGCGCCATCCGGCTCGGGGCTTGCTGAGGATGGGCGGCCGCGGGACGTCGGGGGTTGCTCGCGCCCACGCGGCGGAGCCGCATATCGACACAGCCCCGCGCCCCTCAGGTCGGTTCAGTGACCGCGGTTGTAAGGCTGCTGCTGGTTGTAGTACTCGTCGCCGTACGGCTGCTGGGGCTGCTGCTGCGGGTAGCCCTGGTCGCCGTACGGCTGCTGGGGCTGCTGGTAGCCCTGCTGGGGGTATCCCTGGTCGCCGTAGTGCTGCTGCTGGGGGTGCTGCGGGGTGGGCGGGGTGATGCGGCGCAGCTGGGTCGTGGCGTCGTCCATGACCGGGTGCTGGGGGTACTCGGGGCGCTGGGGCTGCTGCGGGGCGGTGGCCGGGGTTTCGGCGGCGGCGCGCTTCTTCTTTCCGCGCTCGCGCAGGTACTCGATGATGATCGGCACCACGGAGACGAGGACGATCAGGACGAGGATCGGCTCGACGTTGGTCTTGATGAACTCGATCTGCCCGAGCCAGTAGCCCGCGAGGGTGACACCGCAGCCCCAGGCGACACCGCCGATGAGGTTGTATGTGAAGAACGTGCGGTACTTCATGCGGCCGGCGCCGGCCACGATGGGCGCGAACGTGCGCACGATCGGCACGAAGCGGGCCAGGACGATCGCCTTGGGGCCGTACTTCTCCATGAACTCGTGCGCCTTCTCCAGGTTCTCCTGTTTGAAGAGCTTGGAGTTCGGCCGGTTGAACAGCTTGGGCCCGAAGAACTTGCCGATCATGTAACCGACTTGGTCGCCGATGACGGCGGCCAGCACGATCAGCGTGCACACCAGCCACAGCGGCTGGCTGATGTAATTGCCCTCGGCCACGAAGAGACCCGCCGTGAACAGCAGGGAGTCACCGGGCAGGAACGCGAAGAGTCCGGACTCCGCGAAGACGATCAGCAGGATGCCGGGCAGGCTGAAGGTCTCGATCAGGTAGTCCGGGCTCAGCCACTCAGGGCCGAGCGCAAGCGTGGTCACGGGGATGTGGCTCCTGCAGCTGGGGGGTAAGGGCTGGGCTGGCTGCCCAAATTATGAACGCAGCCGTCGGGGCCCAGGTTCCGCGGGGGTACCCAGGATGCCCTGTGACCCGTCCCGGAGAAAGCCGCGAGCCGTGGTGCGGGGAGCAACCCGCAGGTCGTGGCCCGGATGTGAGCCGGGCCACGACGCTCAGGCGGTGTGCCGCGCGGCGTTGGCGAGGATCGCCTCCCTGAGGTGCTCGGCGAGACCGGGCCGCATGGAGTCGTAGTACGCCTTGAAGCGCTCGTCGGAGACGTACATCTCCGCGAAACACTTGTGCATCTCGTACGGCACCTCGAAGTACCATTTGCTGACGTGCTGCCGGTGCTCCTCGGCCAGGTCCATGGCCGCCTCGCCGGACGGCTGCCCTCCGGCGGCCACCAGGGCGGTGTACCGCTCCTGCCAGTCGTCGACCTCGGCCTGGACGCGCTTCCAGTCTTCCTTGGTGTAGCTCGCCGCGCGGCGCTGCGACTCGGCGTACGCCTCGGTGCCGCCCCAGCGTTCCTCCGCCTCGGCGGCGTACTGCTCGGGGTCCTTGTCCCCGAAC
Source organism: Streptomyces sp. CB02400 (assembly GCF_001905725.1). Taxonomy (GTDB): domain Bacteria; phylum Actinomycetota; class Actinomycetes; order Streptomycetales; family Streptomycetaceae; genus Streptomyces; species Streptomyces atrovirens. The sequence continues at coordinate 94,770 of NZ_LIWB01000019.1, read as the reverse complement.
ACCTCGAACCTCTCCTCGGGCGTCAGATTGATTCCCATCTTGCGTGCCTCCATGGCGTGTTCCACGGCCGCCGCCATCTTCTTCAGCTTCTCGATCCGGGCGGTCAGCAGTTCGTGCTGCCGGCGCAGATGCGCGCGCGGGTCCGCGTCCGGGTCGTCGAGCAGGGCGGCGACCTCGTCGAGCGGGAAGCCGAGCTCGCGGTAGAACAGGATCTGCTGCAGCCGGTCGAGGTCGGCGTCGCTGTAGCGCCGGTGCCCCGCGTGGCTGCGCCCGCTCGGGACGAGCAGGCCGATGTCGTCGTAGTGGTGCAGGGTGCGCACGGTGACACCGGCGAATCCGGTCACCTGTCCCACGGAGTAGCTCACTTCCGCTCCCTTCTCGGTACGCGCTCCAGCCTGGGTCCTCACGCCACGTGAGGTGCAAGCCGGTTAATGATTTGCCCGGCTTGCCCCTTTATCGTGTGCGCGTGGCCCAGGACAGCACGCAGCAGGCACCCTCCGCCGCCCCGGCACGCGCCCTGCTGCCGGCCGTCGTCCCCGCGCTGGTCGTGGGCGTGGTGACGAGCCTGGTCCTGGTGGGGGTGAGCACGGCGGCCGAGGAGCTGCAGGACGTGCTCTGGCAGGACGTGCCGGACGCCCTCGGCGTCGGCGGGTACTCCGTGCCGTGGATGTTCGTGATGCTTCTCGCCACCGGGATCGCGGTCGGGCTGGTGGTGTGGAAGGCGCCGGGACACGCGGGCCCCGACCCGGCGACCACCGGTCTCGACGCGCCCGTGCTGCCGCCCGCGGTGCTGCCGGGGCTGCTGCTGGCGACGGCGTTCGTACTGGCCGGCGGGCCGAGCCTGGGGCCCGAGAACCCGATCATCGCCGTGAACGTCTCGCTGGCGGTCTGGGCGGGGCTCAGGGCCTTCCCCCAGACCCAAGAGCGGAGCTGGGTGGCGCTGGCGGAGGCCGGGACGATCGGCGCGCTGTTCGGTACGCCGGTGGCCGCCGCACTGGTCATCTCCGAGGCGCTGGCCGGGCAGCGGATCAAGGGGCGGCTGTGGGACAGCCTCTTCGCGCCGCTGGCGGCCGCCGGGGCCGGTGCGCTCACCACCTCGCTGGTGTCGCGGCCGAGTTTCGATCTCCATCTGCCGCCGTTCGGGCGGCCCGGCTGGGGCGACCTGCTGGCGTCCCTCGTGGTGGCCCCGGTGGGCGCGCTGCTCGGCATGTGCGCCGTGTACGCCTTCCCGTACGTCCACGGGGCGTTCCGGCGGCTGCGGCATCCGATGCTGATGCTTCCCGTCGGCGGGCTGGTGCTGGGCGCCCTGGCGGCCCTGGGCGGGCATCTGACCCTGTTCAAGGGGCTCGACGAGATCGCGGAGCTGGCGCGCGACCCCGACGGCTGGTCGGCGGGCGAGTTCGCCACGATGACGGTGGTGAAGCTGGCCGCACTGCTCGTCGCCGCGTCCTGCGGCTTCCGGGGCGGGCGGATCTTCCCGGCGGTGTTCGTCGGCACCGCGCTCGGGCTGTGCGCGCACGCCCTGGTGCCCGGGGTGCAGCCGGCGGTGGGCGTGTCGGCGGCCGTGCTGGGGATCCTGCTGGCCGTCACCCGGCAGGGCTGGGTGAGCCTGTTCGTCGCCGCCGTCCTGGTCGCCTCCCCCGGGATCCTCGCCCTGCTGTGCGTCGCCTCGCTGCCGGCCTGGCTGCTGGTGACGGGGCGCCCGCTGATGCAGCTGCGGGAGGACGGCACGGCCGTGCGATGACCTTCCCCCGCCTCTCCCCGCCCCCGTCGCCCCCATCGCTCCCGTCGCCCCCATCGCTCCCGTCGCCCCCGAAATCAAGGAGACCCCCATGCCGCTCCACAAAGGCCCGCAGCACGACGAGCGCCCCGTGTCCGTCAACCCCTTCCTGGGGCCGGCCAATCCGGTCGGGGACATGACCGAGGCGCCGCCCAAGCACCGGCTGCCCGACACGCCCATGGCGCCCTCGACGGCGTACCAGCTCGTGCACGACGAGCTGATGCTGGACGGCAACGCGCGGCTGAACCTGGCCACCTTCGTCACCACCTGGATGGAGCCGGAGGCCGGCCGTCTGATGGCGGAGTGCCGGGACAAGAACATGATCGACAAGGACGAGTACCCGCGCACCGCCGAGCTGGAGCGGCGCTGTGTGGCGATGCTCGCCGACCTGTGGCACGCGCCCGATCCGGCGGCGGCCGTGGGCTGTTCGACGACCGGTTCGAGCGAGGCGTGCATGCTCGCCGGAATGGCGCTGAAGCGCCGCTGGAGCGGGCGTGCTCCCGCGCGGGGCGCCCGGCCCAACCTCGTCATGGGCGTCAACGTGCAGGTCTGCTGGGACAAGTTCTGCACCTTCTGGGAGGTGGAGCCCCGTCAGGTGCCCATGGAGGGCGAGCGGTTCCACCTCGACCCGCGGGCCGCCGCCGAGCTGTGCGACGAGAACACCATCGGGGTCGTCGGCGTACTGGGCTCCACCTTCGACGGGTCGTACGAGCCGATCGCCGACCTGTGCGCCGCGCTGGACGAGCTCCAGGAGCGCACCGGCCTCGACATCCCGGTGCACGTCGACGGGGCGTCCGGTGCGATGGTCGCGCCCTTCCTCGACGAGGACCTGGTGTGGGACTTCCGCCTCCCGCGCGTGGCGTCCATCAACACCTCGGGGCACAAGTACGGGCTGGTGTACCCGGGTGTCGGCTGGGCGCTGTGGCGGGACGCGGACGCACTGCCCGAGGAACTGGTCTTCCGGGTCAACTACCTGGGCGGCGACATGCCGACCTTCGCGCTGAACTTCTCCCGGCCGGGCGCGCAGGTCGTGGCGCAGTACTACACGTTCCTGCGGCTCGGCCGGGAGGGCTACCGCGCGGTGCAGCAGGCCGCGCGGGACGTCGCGCGGGGGCTCGCGGAACGGATCGGAGCGCTCGGCGACTTCCGGCTGCTCACGCGGGGCGACCAGCTCCCGGTGTTCGCGTTCACGACCGCCGACGACGTGACGGCGTACGACGTCTTCGACGTGTCCCGGCGGATGCGGGAGAGCGGCTGGCTGGTGCCCGCGTACACCTTCCCGGCGAACCGCCAGGACCTCTCCGTACTCCGCGTGGTGTGCCGCAACGGCTTCTCCGAGGACCTCGCGGACGTGTTCGCCGAGGACCTGACCCGGCTGCTGCCGGGACTGCGCCGGCAGCCGCGTCCCCTCACCCACGACAGGAACGCGGCCACCGGCTTCCATCACTAGCGGCTGAGCCGCGAGAACCGGCGCACCGCCGGCGGGAAGAACACCGCCAGCAGCGCCAGCGGCCATACGACGGCGGCCCACACGTGCCCCGGTTCGCCGCCGGGGCCGCCGAACAGGTCGCGCACGGCCGTGGCGGTCTGGGACAGGAGTCGGTCAGGGCGTCCGGCGCCGGTACCCCCGTGTCCCCCGTGGGAGCTACTCGGACCTGTCCACTCAGGGGCGATTCGGAGACGTCACCGCCCTCATAGCGTTCTCGGCAGGTCGCGGAAGGCACGCGGACGATGCCATACGGAGGTCACCATGAGCACGACGCACACCACGTCCCCCCAGCCCACACGCCAAAAGGGTGGCCGCTTCCTCCAGTCTCCCCTCGGCTGGATGCTGACCGGGATAGTGGGTGTGGGCCTGGTGTCCAGCCTGGTCTCGGTGGGTGGGGTGGTCGCCGTCGTGGGTGCGGTCGTGGCGGTTGTCGTCTACTGGGCGGTCATGCGCTACGTCGCCCGGCGGGACGTACCGGAGATCGCGAAGTCGGGGGCCGTGACACGGACGTTGTCCGGTGCCGTGATCGGCTTCGGGCTCATCAGCGTGTCGATGCTCACGCTCCTCACCGAATTCTCGTTCGACGAACGGCCCGGTAACGGCCTGTCGATCGTGGCGAGCATGGCCGCGATACAGGTCGGCGCCGCCGTGACCGAGGAACTGCTCTTCCGCGGCCTCGCCCTCCAGGCGCTGGAGAAGATGTGCGGCAGCTGGGCGGCTCTGGCGATCACCGCGGCACTGTTCGGCGGACTGCACGCGGCCAACCCGGGCGCCACGCTGTGGAGCTCGACCGCGATCGCCATCGAGGCCGGCGTCCTCCTCGGTGCCGCGTTCCTGTGGAAGCGCAGCATCTGGTTCGTCGTGGGCCTGCACTTCGCCTGGAACACCGCCCTGGGCCTGATCGGCATCCCCGTCTCCGGCCACGCCTCGGAGGGCCTGATGACCACCACTCCGACCGGCCCCGACCTGGTGACCGGCGGAGAGTTCGGCCTGGAGGCGTCGATCGTGCCCGTCATCGTCAGCGTGCTGCTCGCGATCCCCATGCTCATCGCCGCCCACCGGCGCGGCAACCTGGTACCCATGCGCCGCGGGCACCGCTGACACCCTGTGCCCGCCGACCATGAGATCTGGCCCCCGCTCACCCTACGAGCGGGGGCTGGATCCTCGACAACCCTCCGCGTTGGACAACGGAGGCCAGGGCGGACGCGTGGCCGTGAGTCAGCGGGTGGTCAGGAGGGGAAGCCGCCGCTCCTGATCGCCGTGACGAACGTCGACCAGGCGGACGCCGGAACGATCACGGCGGGTCCGTGGGGGTTCTTCGAGTCGCGTACGGGGACGCCAGAGGGAAAGTGGTCCAACACCTCGACACAGCTGCCCTGGTCGGGCCCGCTGTACGACGATTTGCGCCAACCGGTCGCTATGGACGCGTCCGGGATGCTGTGCTCAGTCATGGTGTCCGTAGTCCTTCGCTGTCGCTCTCATGAGGGCCAGTGACTCACGCTGAGGCAGGGCATCACCCAGCGCAAGATCGTAAGTGTCCCGGAACCGCTCGACCATCGCCGGGGAATCATGCACCACGCCCGTGTGCAAACCCTCGACGTAGGCCACCGGCGGCTGGTCTTCGAACCCCATGAGGGTCAGCATGTTCTGCAGCAGTGGGTGGGCACCCAGGCCGAAGGGCATCACGTGCACACGAACGCGATTCGCCTCGGCCAAGCGAACAACGTGCATGATCTGCTCCGCCATAACTTCCGCCCCACCAACCGGCCGACGCAGTATGGCCTCGTCCAGCAGGGCCCACACTACGGGCGTCACCGGATCTGCCAGGATCTCCGCCCGCTCCAGCCGTGTGACAACGGCCCTGTCACATTCCTCTTCCCCCAGAGGAGGGAAGGCAACGCCCAGAACCGCACGCATGTACCTTTCCGTTTGAAGGATGCCTGGCACATAGGACAGAGCGAACTCACGGATCATCGTGGCTTGCTGCTCGAACGCTCGCGCCGCTTCGAAGTGGTCGGCGACCGCGCGATCGTTCTGTGGCAGGAAACTGCTCAGCACATTCCCCGTGCCCAGCGCGTTGTCCAGCCGCCGCGCGTCCTCCTTCGACGGCACCCGGCGGCCCGCCTCGATGTGCGCGATGTGCGTTCGAGTCATGACCGCCGCCTCGGCCAGTTGCTGCTGCGTCAGCCCCGCCGCCTCGCGCTGCTCCTTGAGCCACTCGCCGTAGTTGGTGCCCACGAGATCAACTCCTCTGTGACAAATGCTCTGTCACGCCGAACCCTCTGGCGAGCCTAATACGGGCCGTTTCACTCTGTATGTCGATCGCTACAGAACGCGACGTCGACCACGGAGTCACACCATGCTCGGCCTCATCGCCCGTCTCCTCGAACCGCTGCTCAGCCTCGTCTCCCCCGGTACCGGACGACGCCGGCTCGACGCACGGGACGGATACGACCCCCCGCCCCCGCCCACCGAGGGCCCCGCCCCACACCGGTTCGGCGCGCGCCCCCTTCGCGGCGAGGACCACAGCCTCGTACGCCCCTACGTCATCGCGCACGAGCGCCGAGAACGGGAACGGGAACGGCGCCGACAAGCCCGGCGCCGTTCCCTGCTGATCGCCCCTCAGGGCATCCATCTGCCCCCGCACCCGACGCACTGCCTGGGACTGACCGCATGACACACCACGCCCTCACCCCCGCCCGTCTCCTGCCCTGGACCGGCCCCGAAGGCAAGCCCTGCTACCTCCTGACCGACGGCAGCGGACGCCTCTCCCGGGCCGCCGACATCGCCGAGGGCGTCCAGCTCGACATGGCCGCCGACCTGCTCGCCCATCTCGCCGACATGCTCCACGACGAGGAGCACGTGAGCGCCGTCCAGCTCCGCTACCTGCTGGCCCGCATGGGCGAGGCCCTGACCGACGTGTGCCGCATCGCGGAGAGCAGGGGCGCCCGCCTGTGCGTGTACGCGGACCTCGACGCCGGTACGGGTCCGGACGGCTGAAGCCCCGCCCTCACCGGCTGAGCCGCGCGAACCGTCGTACCGCCAGCGGGAAGAACACCGCCAGCAGCGCCAGCGGCCATACGACGGCGGCCCACACGTGCCCCGGTTCGCCGCCGGGGCCGCCGAACAGGTCGCGCACGGCCGTGGCGGTCTGGGACAGGGGGTTCCACTGGACGACCGTGCCCAGCCAGTCGGGCATGGACCCGGGGGCGGCGAAGGCGTTGGACAGGAAGCCGACCGGCCAGACCAGGATCTGCACGGCCTGCACCAGTTCCGGCTTCCCGGCGACCAGCGCCAGGTGGATGCCGATCCACAGCATCGCGAACCGGAACAGCAGCAGCAGTCCCACGGCGCCCAGGAAGCCCGCCGGGCCGCCCTGCGCGCGCCAGCCGAGCGCGGCGGCGACGGCGAGGAGCACCGCCAGGCCGAGCGCCGACTGGAGCATGTCCGCGGCGGAACGGCCCACCAGGACCGCGCCGTTGGCCATGGGCATGGAGCGGAAGCGGTCGATGACACCCTTGTTCAGGTCCTGGGTGACGGCGACCATCGTGCCCTCCAGGCCGAAGGCCATGGTGAGCGCGAGCATGCCGGGCACCAGGAAGTCGAGGTACTCGCCGCTCACGCCCCGGCCGCCGCCGACCAGGTAGCCGAACATCAGCAGCAGCATCACCGGGAAGACCAGGTTCACCACCACCGCGACCGGCTGCCGCCCCCAGCGGGCGAGTTCGCGGCGGGTCATGGTCCAGGAGTCGGTCAGGGCGTACGTCGTGGTGGTCACGCGGCCTCCTTCGCTCGGTCGTCGTGCCCGGTCAGCCGCAGGAACACCTCGTCGAGCGTGGGCCTGCGCAGGGCGATGTCCTCGGCCTCGACACCGGCCTCCTCCAGCGCGCGGACGACCCCGGCCAGGGCCGCCATGCGGTCGGTGACCGGGGCGCTGAGCAGCCGCCGGTCGGTGTCCACCGTGATCGCGTCCTTCGGTACGGGGAGCAGGGCGACGGCCGTGCCCAGTTGCCCGGCGTCGCGCAGGACGACGTCGATGCGGTCGCCGCCGATGGCCGCCTTGAGCTCGTCCGCCGTGCCGTCGGCGACGACCCGGCCGGCGTCCACCAGGGAGATGCGGTCGGCGAGCTGGTCGGCCTCCTCCAGGTACTGGGTGGTGAGCAGGACCGTCGTACCGCCTCCGACCAGGGAGCGGACCGATTCCCACACCTCCGCGCGGCCGCGCGGGTCGAGGCCCGTGGTCGGTTCGTCCAGGAAGAGCACCTCCGGTTCGGTGATCAGGGAGGCGGCGAGGTCCAGGCGGCGGCGCATGCCGCCGCTGTACTGCTTGACCGCCTTGTGTCCGGTGCCGGAGAGCTCGAAGCGCTCCAGGAGTTCACCGGCACGCGCGCGTGCGCGTCGCGCGCCCAGGTGGTGCAGGCGGCCGAACAGCTCCAGGTTCTGCCGGCCGCCGAGTTCCTCGTCGAGCGCCGCGTGCTGGCCGAGCAGGCCGATGCGCAGCCGTACGGCGTACGCCTCGCGCACGACGTCGTGTCCCGCCACCTCGATCCGGCCCGCGTCGGGCCGCAGCAGGGTGGCCAGGATCCTCACCAGGGTGGTCTTGCCCGCGCCGTTCGGACCGAGCACCCCGTGCACCGTGCCGCGCGCGACCGTCAGGTCGAGCCCGTCCAGTGCGGGGCCACCGCTGCCGCCCCTGTATGTCTTGCGTGCTTCCTCGACGGTGATCGCCGCGTCGGACACTCGAATCCCCTCGCTAGTCAAAGTTGACTACCAGCCTGGACCGTATACCCGAACCCCTCTCTGGTCAAACTTGATTAGTCGTCGTCCCCGGGATGCCGCTTCCCCGTCCCGTACGGGTTCTCCTCGCCCTCGGCCAGAACTCCGACGAACGGCTCGCCCTCACCGGCGAAGGTGTAGGCGCCGCCCCGGATGCGCTCGATGAGGGAGCGGGTCCACTCGGCGCCGGTGTCGGCGGAGTGGACCCAGAAGTCCATGATCTCCCCGATGTGGCCGAGCTGACCGGGGCCGTCCTCGGGCGTGTAGTACTCGGTGACGGCCTTGCGCCACTCCCCGATCGCACGCATCCGCTGCTCGAGCAGCGCGAGGGCCTCCGCGCGCTCCAGGTCGACCATCAGGCCGAGCCCCGCCGAGAGCACGTCCGGCTTCTGGTCGTAGGAGGTCAGGGCCTCCCGCAGCAGCCGGAAGTACTCCTCGGCGCCCTGCTCGGTGATCTCGTACTCCGTGCGCGGCGGGCCACCGGCCGTGGACGGCGCGATCTCGTGCGCGTGCAGCAGCCCCTGCTTCGCCATCTGCTTCAGCGCGTGGTAGATCGAGCCGGGCTTGGCGTTGGACCACTCGTGCGCGCCCCAGTACTCCAGGTCGTTGCGCACCTGGTACCCGTGGGCCCGCCCGTGCTGGCGCACCGCGCCGAGCACCAGGAGACGGATCACTGACATGTGCCCAGCGTAGGACCCCCGGGAGCGGTCCCGGGGGCTGCCCTGCCCGCTCGGAGCCCGCTCAGAACGGGAAGCCGCTCCGGCCGTGCTGCACCGAGATCCACTTCACCGTGGTGAAGGCGTCCAGCATGGTGTCGCCGTTCAGCCGGCCGATGCCCGAGTGCTTCTCGCCGCCGAAGGGGACGATCGGCTCGTCGTGCACGGTGCCGTCGTTCACGTGGAACATGCCGGTGTCGATCTGCTTGGCGAAGTTCACGCCGCGCTCGACGTCACCGGTGTGCACGGCGCCGCTCAGGCCGTACGGGGTGTCGTTGACGATGCGTACGGCCTCCTCCTCGCCGTCGAACGGGACGAGGAAGGCGACGGGCCCGAAGACCTCCTGCCGCAGCAGGGGCGAGTCCGCGGGCAGGCCGGTGAGGACGGACGGCCCGACCAGGTTGTCGGTGCGGTCGCCGCGCACCAGGGCGGTGGCGCCCTCGGCGAGCGCCTGCTCGACCACGCCGGACAGGGCGTCCGCCTGACGGGAGTTGATCACCGGGCCGATGACCGTCTCCGGGTCGCGCGGGTCGCCGGCCTTGAGGGAGCTGACCTTGGCGACGAACTTCTCGGTGAACTCGTCGGCGACCGACCGGTCGACCAGGACGCGGTTGGCGGCCATGCAGACCTGGCCCTGATGGACGTACCGGCTGAAGACGGCCGCGTCGACGGCGTAGTCGAGGTCGGCGTCGTCGAGGACCACCAGCGCGCTGTTGCCGCCGAGTTCGAGGACCGAGCGCTTGAAGAGGGATGCGCAGACGGTGGCCACGTGGCGGCCGACCGCGTCCGAGCCGGTGAAGGAGATGACCTTCGGTACCGGGTGCTCCAGGAAGGCGTCGCCGATCTCCGCGATGTCGGTGATGACGACGTTGAGCAGGCCGCCGGGCAGGCCCGCGTCCTCGAAGATCTTCGCGACCAGGGAGCCGCCGACGACCGGCGTGTTCTGGTGCGGCTTGAGCACCACGCCGTTGCCGAGCGCGAGCGCGGGGGCGACCGACTTGAGGGAGAGCAGGAAGGGGAAGTTGAAGGGGCTGATCACGCCCACGACGCCCACGGGCACGCGGTAGACGCGGTTCTCCTTGCCGTCCACCGGTGAGGGGATGATCCGGCCCTCGGGGCGCAGCGCCAGGTGGACCGCCTCGCGCAGGAACTCCTTGGCGAGGTGCAGTTCGAAGGCGGCCTTCAGGCGTGTGCCGCCGAGTTCGGCGACGATCGCCTCGGAGATCTCCTCCTCGCGCTCCTCGACGAGCCTGAGCGCCTTCTCGAACACCGCGCGGCGGGCGTACGGATTGGTCGCCGCCCACTGCTTCTGCGCGCGGGCGGCCGCCCGGTACGCCTGATCGACCTCGTCGACCGTGGCTATCGTGATCGACGCGAGCTTCTCGTCGTCGTACGGGTTGAAGTCGATGATGTCCCAGGAGCCGGTGCCCGGGCGCCACTCACCGTCGATGTACTGCTGAGCCAGGTCGGTGAAGTACGACGACATGTGATCCCTCAATCCCTTGCTGCGTCGTTGCATCAGCGGAGCACTGATCGACCGCGAGGCCTGATCGGACGTCATCGTACTTGTGTTTCATGTGAGTTGAGGGTGACCTCAGGACATGTGCAGCAGCCCCCGCAGAAGGTCCCGGCTCTCCGCCGGACCCGGGCCGTCGTGCTGGAGCTCCTTGAGCGCCTTCTCGTACTGGGCCACGTCCTCGGCCTTGTCGAGATACAGCGCGCTGGTGAGCTGCTCCAGGTACACGACGTCCGACAGGTCGGACTCGGGGAAGCTGAGGATGGTGAACGCGCCCGACTCGCCGGAGTGCCCGCCGAGGCTGAACGGCATGACCTGCAGCCGGACGTTGGCCCGCTCGGAGACGTCGATGAGGTGCTGGAGCTGGCCGCGCATCACCGCGCGGTCGCCGTACGGCCGGCGCAGGGCGGCCTCGTCGAGGACGACGTGGAACTCGGGGGCGTTCTCCGAGACCAGGTACTTCTGCCGCTCCAGGCGCAGCGTCACCCGCCGCTCGACGTCCTCCTCGCTCGCCCCCTTCATGCCGCGGCGCACCACCGCGCGGGCGTACTCCTCGGTCTGCAGCAGGCCGTGCACGAACTGCACCTCGTACGCCCGGATCAGCGAGGCGGCGCCCTCCAGGCCCACGTACGTGGGGAACCAGCTCGGCAGCACGTCCGAATAACTGTGCCACCAGCCCGCCACATTGGCCTCCTTGGCGAGGGAGACCAGCGACAGGCGCTCCTGCTCGTCCGTGATGCCGTACAGCGTCAGCAGGTCCTCGACATCCCTGGTCTTGAAGCTCACCCGGCCCAACTCCATCCGGCTGATCTTCGATTCGGAGGCGCGGATCGAATAACCCGCCGCCTCGCGCGTGATCCCCCGCGCCTCACGCAGTCGCCGCAGTTGTGATCCGAGCAGCATGCGCCGCACCACCGATCCCGGCTCTCCCGCGCTCACGTTCGCCAGCCTCCCCAACGTCTCCAGGGCCCGCAGTCTGCCACTAAAACACTTCGAGCAGTACTCGTCCGGTTACGGAAACGGAATCCGGCCGAGGATACCGATCGGGAAGGAGCACGGAACGGGCACGGAAGGAGAAGGAAGGAGCCACGAGGAGGCAAGGGAACAGCCGGAAGACGACAGGAAGATGACGGAAAAATTGGCCAACAAACCAGTACGGCAGGGAGGATTTCGGTCACCTGCACGTGCATCTGCCCTTGCATCTGCTGTACGCATCCGAAACCATGGTCTCCGCACCACCGCAGCCTCGCTACGACCGCGAATTCCCGGGAGTGCCTCGCATGGGGACGAATGGATCGACCATGCTCGAGCCGTTACGGCAGGGCCTTCCGCCGCTGAACCCCGCGGCCGCCTCCGACGCCTCCTCCTGCGCCCTCCCCGCCCGCTACGAAGCGGTCCGTGAGGCCCGGCAGTTCACCCGCAAGACCCTCGACCAGTGGGACCTGGGCGACCGCTTCGACGACGTATGCCTGGTCGTCTCCGAGTTGGTCACCAACGCCCTGCGGCACGGCCTGCCGGTCGACACCCCTCGGTCGGCGGCGCCGGACCTGCCGGTACGACTGCATCTGATGCGGTGGACCGAGCGGCTGGTGTGCGCGGTGCGCGACCCCAGCGACGACAGCCCCGTCGCCCGCGAGTCGGACGACTTCTCCGCCGAGTCGGGCCGGGGGCTGTTCCTGGTCGAGTCCTTCAGCGACGGCTGGGGCTGGCACCCGATGGCCGGCGCGCTCGGCGGCAAGGTGGTCTGGGCCCTGTTCCGGCTGCCGCGCCCCGCCGACCGTCCCCGTCCCGGCAGATGACGGACCGCGGCGCTTCGGGGCGCCGCGGTTCTACGCGCGTTGGCGCCTCCTGAGCAACTCCGGTCCATTCCGGTCCGTTGGTCCGCTCCGGTCTGTTGCTCCACTCCGGTCCGTTGGTCCACTCCGGTCCGTTGCTCCACTCCGGACCGCTCCGGTCTCCTTCGGAGCGGACCGGGGGTGCGCCGTCCGTCCCGGCAGGCCGGTCAGCCGGCGACCAGGTGGTCGAACTCGCCGTCCTTCACGCCCAGCAGCATGGCCTCGATCTCCGCCCGGGTGTAGACGAGCGCGGGCCCGTCGGGGAAACGGGAGTTGCGCACGGCCACCTCTCCGCCGGGCAGCCGGGCGAACTCCACGCAGGAACCCTGCGAGTTGCTGTGCCGGCTCTTCTGCCAGGCCACACCGTCCAGCCCGGTGGCCGCCATGCCGTTGTACACGCCGGGCGCGTCGGCACCGTCGTACACGTCACCGTCGTACACGTCGTGGTCCACAGGTCGCTCCCCGCTGGTGCACTGGCTGGTGTGGCCATTGATGCAGTGGTCAACTGACCGGGATCATAGCTTTGTTCATGTGCTGATGCATGAGCAGATGCACGTGCACGCGGGGTGTCCCTGCGATTACAGCCTTGACGGTCGCGCCATGCCCGCTTTGACGGACGCTTTACCGAACCCCGCTTCCTAAGAGACGCACGCGGGGGCCTTTCTGTTCCATCGTGTTCCCTTGTGTGTTCTCCGCATTCCCCGCGCCGGTCCGCCCGTCCGTCGTGGACATGCTGTGCGAGGTGTGTCACGGAGGCTGGTGGGGTGCCGGGCGGGTCCTGTTAGCTGGCGGCGGTCGTCCGGCCGACGGGGCCGGCCACAGCCAGGGGGTCGCAGTGACTTCGGAGGCTTCGATGACGTACTCGTCCGCATCGCCGTCATCGCGCGGGTCGCGCTCCCGGCGCGCACGGGTCGCGGTGGCGGCCGTGGGACTGGCCGGCGCGCTCGCGCTGACCGCGTGCGGCGGGGACGGCTCCGACGACTCGGACGACTCCGCGACCGGCCCCACCCCGTCCGCCACGGCGACCGCGGACTCCGGCGGCGGCACCGGGGGTTCTGATACGAGCACGGCCCCGGCGAGCGAGCTGGAAGGAAGCTGGCTCACCACGGCCGACGGCAAGGCCGTGGTCCTGATGGTCAGCGGCGGGGACGCCGCCCTCTTCACCACCGGCGGCAGCGTGTGCAGTGGCACCGCGCGGGAGCAGGCCGGGACCCACTCGATCCGCCTGAAGTGCGGTGAGGGCACCGAGGACCGGGCGAACGGCACGGTCGACTCCGTCGGCGAGGACTCCCTGAAGGTCACCTGGGAGAGCGCCCTCGGCACCGAGACGTACACCAGGGCCGAGGGCGACTCCCTCCCGACGGGGCTGCCGACGGAGGGACTGGGCTCCTAGGGCCGGTCCGCGGGGCGGACCGGTGGCGGGTGCGTGATGATGACCGGTGGGCACCTCCACGAACCCCAGAGGATCACTCATGCGCACCACGCCGCTCGCCGTCCCCGCCGCCCTCACCGCACTCCTCCTGCTGGCCGCCTGCGACACCGGGGGCGGCGACGAGGGCGGCGACGGCAAGCGGGAGAGCGCCGCCTGCTCGGTCGACACGGTGAGCATGGAGGTCGGGCCCGCGAGCATCGCGCCGGCCGCCGGGGACACCGGCGAGGTTCCCGTCGGCTTCACCAACCAGAGCGCCACCTGCACCCTGGACGGCTTCCCCGAGGTGCGGCTGGCCGGTGCCGGTGATTCCGCCACCGTCGAGGTGCCGCCGGCCGAGGGCGCCAAGGCCCAGAAGCTGACCCTGGCCAAGGGCGAGTCCGCGTCCTTCACCCTCACCTACGAACGCGGCACGCCCGGCGACGGCGCCTTCGACGCGGAGAGCCTGCGGGTCGACCTCTCCGGCACCCGGACCTTCCGCTGGACGTACGGCCCGGTCGCGGCCGACGGGCAGACCGGCCACAAGATCTCCGTGAGCGCCTACCAGCAGGTGGGCGACTAGAACTCCCGGGGAAGGTGCGGGCGTGCCCTGACCTGGGCGTCGTCCGCCGCGCGGGCGCCCTCCTCCCAGCCCGCCGCGTCGCTCACCCCGCGCAGCCGGGTGGTCGTCGTCTCCGGGAACAGGCGGTCCGTCCGCTCGGTGACCGCCACCGCGCGGGAGGCGAGCACCGGGAGCAGGTCGTCGCTCACCTGGGTCTCGGCGACGGCCGCGAGACGTGTCCCCACGCGGTGCGCGTAGGCGGCGAGGAAGGACTGTCGGAAGGTCTTGGTCCGCTTGCGTCCGCCCGCGCGCTGCGCGGCCTCCGCCCTGGTCATCGCGGTGGTGGCCTGTACGAGCAGTGAGGTGTAGAGGAGTTCCACCGCCTCCAGGTCGGAGGAGAAGCCGACCACGGTGGAGAAGCCGAGCGGTTCGTTCCACACGGCCCGGCAGTGGTTCGCGCCGGCGACCGCGTCCAGCAGCACCGCCTTGGCCTGCTCGTACGGCGGCTCCACCCCGATCCGGCAGGCACCCGGCGCCTGGGCCGAGGGCTCCCGCGCGGCGAGCAGCGCCTCGTCGACGCTGTGCCGCGCCATCAGCTCCTGCGCCTTGGCGCTGAGCGCCTCCGCCTCGTCCGGGAACCCTGTCGCCTCCGCCTTGGCCAGCAGCGCGCGGATGCGGCCGAGCACACGGGACTCCGGCCGCCGGTCCGACGGGTCGGGGGCGGCGGCCGTCTCGTCGAGGGGTTCGAGGGCGGGCAGGCGCAGCAGCAGGCGGTACAGCTCCAGGACGGCCACGGCGTACGAGAAACGGTCACCGCGCGGGGCGTCGTCCGTTCCGATCTCGTCCAGCTGGGCCTTCCAGCGAGGTCCGCGCGGCCGGTCGTCGCGCAGTGCCTGCGCGCGGATCAGCGCGGAGACGAGCCGCACGTGGACGTCGTCCAGCTCGCGCCGGACGATCCGTACGAGGTCGGCGGGCTGCCAGCCGCGCCGCCAGGCGGTCGCCACGAACTCCTCGCCGCGCCGGGCGAGTTCGGTGTCGGCCGCCGGATCGGCGGCGAGCAGGGACGCGCCGGTGTCGAGGGCGGTGTCGTCGGTGTCGTAGAGGGCGGCCCGGAAGGCCCGGTCGACGGTGCTGGACGTACTCACGGGCCGATCGTGCCATGTCCCGGGGATTCACCCGGAAGTGTCAACTTCGGGTTGACACCCCCCGACTGTCAACCTACGGTTGACACATGACGACGAACCCCGCCATCAAGTCATCCGTACGTCTCGACGACCTCATCGCGGCCATCAAGAAGGTCCACGAGGAGCCCCTGGAACAGCTCCAGGACGCGGTGCTCGCCGGTGAGCACCTCGGCGACGTGGCCGACCACCTGATCGGCCACTTCGTGGACCAGGCCCGGCGTTCGGGCGCCTCCTGGACGGACATCGGCAAGAGCATGGGCGTCACCCGGCAGGCGGCCCAGAAGCGCTTCGTACCGAAGGAGGGCAACGACCTCGACCCCAGCCAGGGCTTCGACCGCTACACGCCCCGTGCCCGCAACACGGTCATGGCCGCCCACAACGAGGCCCAGGCCGCGCACAACGCGGAGCTCCTGCCCGCCCACCTGGTCCTGGGTCTGCTGGCCGAGCCTCAGGGGCTCGCCGTGAAGGCGATCACCGAGCAGGGCGTCACGGTGGACGCGGTCCGCGAGGCCGCCCGCGCGGCGCTCGCGCCGGCCGCCGAGGACGCCCCCGAACTGGTGCCGTTCGACCCGGCGGCCAAGAAGGTCCTGGAACTCACCTTCCGCGAGGCCCTCCGCCTCGGCCACAACTACATCGGCACCGAGCACATCCTGCTCGCCCTGCTGGAGCACGAGAACGGCGAGGGCCTCCTCAGCGGCCTCGGCGTCACCAAGGACGCCACCGAGCGGTACGTCGTCGAGACGCTGGCGCAGTACGTCGAGACCCGGACGGAGGACGAGCCCGGCCAGGAAGGCTGATCGGGGGCGTTGTCAGACCCCCCTGCCACACTCGCAGCATGGCCGACCGGTGGGCACTCGCTCCGGCCGAGGACGGTGGCGTGGACGTCGCCCCCCTCGGTCCGGACGGGCTGCCCGCCGGTCCGGTGCTGCGGGAGGCGGACCCCGCCGAGGCCGTACGGAGCCGTCCCGGTGTCACGCGGTGGGTGTGGCGGTCCACCGCGGAGGTCTACCCGCGCCTGCTCGCCACGGGGGTGCGAGTGGAGCGGGCCTACGACATCGAGGCCGCCGAGACACTCCTGCTCGGCCACGAGGGGCGGTACGGGGAACCCCGTTCGGCCGCGGCGGCGCTGGCCCGGCTGCGCGGCGGCCCCGTACCGCCCGACCCGCCGCAGCGCCATGCCGAACCGGGCGCCCAGTCCTCCCTCTTCGAACCCCAGGGCGTCCGACTGCCCCTGACGGACCTCCTCACGGTCTACGCCGAGCAGCAGCGGCGGACCGGCCGGGCCGCGCACCCGGACCGGATGCGGCTGCTGACGGCCGCCGAGTCGGCGGGAATGCTGGTGGCCGCCGAGATGAACCGCGCGGGACTGCCCTGGCGGGCGGACGTGCACCGCGCGGTGCTGCACGACCTGCTCGGCGAGCGGTACGCGGGCGGCGGCGAGCCACGCCGGCTCGCCGAGCTGGCCGACGAGGTGTCCGCCGCCTTCGGCCGCCGGGTCCGGCCCGACCTGCCCGCCGATGTGGTGAAGGCCTTCGCGCAGGCCGGCGTCAAGGTCACCTCGACCCGCCGCTGGGAGATCGAGTCCGTCGACCATCCGGCCGTCAAACCGCTGCTCGAGTACAAGAAGCTGTACCGGATCTGGGTCGCCCACGGCTGGTCCTGGCTCCAGGACTGGGTGCGCGACGGCCGCTTCCGGCCCGAGTTCCTCGCGGGCGGGACGGTGACCGGCCGCTGGGTCACCAACGGCGGGGGCGCCCTGCAGATCCCCAAGGTGATCCGCCGTGCGGCCGTCGCCGACCCCGGCTGGCGGCTCGTCGTCGCCGACGCCGACCAGATGGAGCCGCGCGTACTGGCGGCGATCTCCCGCGACCCCGGACTGATGGAGGTGGCCGGCCGGAAGAGCGACCTGTACCAGTCGGTGTCCGACCGCGCCTTCTCCGGCGACCGCTCGCAAGCCAAGCTCGCCGTCCTCGGCGCGGTCTACGGCCAGACCTCCGGCGACGGCCTGAAGAACCTCGCCGCGCTCCGCCGCCGCTTCCCCAGGGCGGTGGCCTACGTCGACGAGGCCGCCCGCGCGGGCGAGGAGGGCAGGCTCGTACGGACCTGGCTGGGCCGCACCTGCCCGCCGGCCGCCCGTACGACGGACGACGCGGTGGAGGAGGCGGGCATCCCGGTCGCGGAGGAGGATGCCACCGATGGAGGCCGCCCCTGGGTTCCGGGCTATGCCTCGACCAACGCCCGCGCCCGTGGCCGCTTCGCCCGCAACTTCGTCGTCCAGGGCAGCGCCGCCGACTGGGCCCTGCTGCTGCTCGCCGCACTGCGGCAGACCCTGAGCGGCATGGCGGCCGAGCTGGTCTTCTTCCAGCACGACGAGGTGATCGTGCACTGTCCCGAGGAGGAGGCGGAGACGGTGGTGGCGGCGATCCGAGGGGCCGCGGACCTGGCCGGCCGGCTGACCTTCGGGGAGACACCGGTGCGGTTCCCGTTCACGACGGCGGTGGTGGAGTGCTACGCCGACGCCAAATGACCGGATCGCCGGCCGGCCCCCTCGTCGTACTGCCCGTCGGGTCAGACGACCGGTGGCCGTCCGAGCCGGGTGAGCCGCCACACCGTCCGCCAGCTCATGGCCCGCCGCTCCCCGGCCGGCTCCCGCAGCCCTTCCACGAACCCGCCGAACCAGGCCCGCAGCCCACTGGCCGACCGGTTCCGCACCAGGGTGAGCATCATCCACACCCCGAGGTGGACGGGGACGAGCACGAGCGGGAGCCGCCGCCGGGCCAGCCACACCCGGTTGCGGGCGTTCACCCGGTAGTAGATGGCGTGCCGGGCGGGGGAGGTCTTCGGGTGCTGGAGCAGCAGTTCGGGCGCGTAGAGGATCCGCCACCCGGCGTCGACGGCCCGCCAGGCGAGGTCGGTCTCCTCGTGCGCGAAGAAGAACGCGGCGGGCCAGTCGCCGATACCGTCCAGCATCACCATCCGCAGCGCGTGCCCGCCGCCGAGGAACCCGGTGACGTACCCACCGCGCATCGGATCCGACTTCCCGACCCGTGGCACATGCCGCTGCTGGGTCTCCCCCAGCTCGTCGGCGATCCGGAAGCCGACGATCCCAAGCCGCTCGTCGGCGGCGTACAACTCCCCTACGCGGCGCAGCACATCGGCGTCGACGAGCAGCCCGTCGTCGTCCAGCTCGACGACGACGTCCACGTCCCCGAACTCCCGCAGCCGCGCGATCGCCGCGTTCCGCCCGCCGGGACAGCCGAGGTTCTCCTCCAGTTCCACGGTGGTGACCTCGCCGGGGAGCGACAGCCGCCGGGCGAACTCGGGCAGCGGGCAGCCGTTGCCCACGATGACGATCCGCGCGGGCGGGAGGTCCTGCTTCGCCACGGACTCCAGCAACGCGTCCACCTCAGCGGGCCGGTTCCCCATGGTCACCACGGCGACGGCGATCCTCGGCGTCTCCATGTCCTCACCTCACCATCCCGGCCGACGACTGCGTTCGCGATGCTAGCCGTTCATGCCATGGCCTCCCGCGGTAGGCCGGGCGGTGACATTGTTCAGGAGGGCTTGACCACGGAGACGACGGACCAGCGCAGCGCGCTCGACCCCGAGCCGCACCGCACCACCTGGAGCCTGGCGTCGTTCCCGGCGGAACCGCCGCCGGCCACGCTCATGCACAGATCGCTCGCGGCGTTGCGGATCCAGTAACCCCCCGACCGCGGGTCCAGCCACCAGAGCTGGTTGTCCGCGGCCGGCCTGCAGTGGTACTCGGTGACCTTGGTCCCGGCCGCGACACTGCCGTAGTCGGGCAGGTCCATGCACATCCCGTCCTTGCGGTTCCTGATGACGAACAGGCTCGCTCCGCCGGGCCCCCCGTCCGCGTCGGCCACCTCCAGGTCCCAGAGCTGGTTGTCCTTGGTGGTGGGCCGGCAGTTGTACTGGCTCACCGGGCCGTCGACCGAACCCTTCTCGAAGTAGGGCAGATCGGCGCACTTGCCGGTCGCGACGTTCTTGAGTTGCGCGTTGACGCGGGTGGAGAGGGCGTTGGCCAGTTGCCGGGCGGTGATCGCGGGGGACTTCTCCGCCTTCGGTTTCCCGGCCTCGCCGTCGGCCTTCTTCTCGGTGCCGGACGAGGGCGCGGCCTTCACCTCGGCCGCACGGGACGGCGAAGGCTCGAACTCGGACTTGGGCTCGGACTCGGCCGGTGAGCCGGACGCGGACTTGGCTCCGCTCGGCGACACCGAGGGTGACGGGGGCGCGGCCTGGTAGTCGGCGGCCGGGATGTCGTCGGACGTACCGGGGTCGAGCGTCGTTCCGCCGACGGGAGCCGTCTCGACCGTCCGGTCCTCTTCACGGGTGAGGCCGAGCACCAGGAGAGGTACGCAGATCAGCACCGCCCCGACGATGGCGGCCGCGGCCACCATGGGCCCGCGCAGCCGCCCCGGCACCGTCGCGTCCGCATCCGCGTCCGCGTTCCCGTCCGCTTTCGCACTGTCGCCGTTCCCGGCCGCGACCACACCGGCCGCGGCCTCGGCTTCCGCTCCGTCGGGCTCCGCCGCCTGCCGCTGCTGCTGTTCCTGCTCCTGTTTCTGTTTCTGCTCCTGCTGCCGTCCCTCCTCGGCAGCGGCGGCGGCCGGCTCGGCAGCGGAGCCGGAGGCAGGAACGGGCTCAGGGCTGCGCGGTCTCAGATCCGCGCCGGGATCATTACCCGGCGCGGGCACGGAAACCGCACGGCGGACGGCCACGGCCGGCGTCGCCTCGCCGGCCGGAGGTTCGTGCTGACGTGGCATAAACGCTGCTCCTCACTCATGACATCCCACCCGGCCCCGTCGATCACAGGCACCTACCAAGGGCTCGAAACTCACGCAACCCACTCTGGATCACGGTTGGTTGCGTCCGAACCTCGATCGGGTGAACGTAGGACGACACAGGCCGGCGAGCACGCCGTACTCACGGGTCAGGCTTCGGGCCGCGACGCCGACAGCCGTACCGACACGGCGGCTCGGCGGCTCGGCGGCTCGGCGGCTCGGCGGCTCGGCGGCTCGGCGTGGCAACGCTCCAGGCGGCGGACCGAGACGGCCACAGCCACCGGCAGGAAACAAAAAACCGCAGGTCATAAACATGACCTGCGGTTCGAGATGGAGCCGCCTTCGGGATTCGAACCCGAGACCTACGCATTACGAGTGCGTTGCTCTGGCCATCTGAGCTAAGGCGGCGCGCTGCGCACCTATGGTGCGATCAGCAACGTCGGTAAGTCTACACAGTTTCCGAGGGTGCTTCGTACCGGCCCCGGAGGCGGGCCGGAGCGTACGCCTCCGGGGGTGGTCGTACCGGCTATGAGCAGCGCTTTCCGTCCTTCGGCGGGGTGCCGTCGAGCAGGTAGGTGTTGATCGCGGAGTCGATGCAGGCGCTGCCCCGGCCGTAGGCGGTGTGGCCGTCGCCCTCGTAGGTGAGGAGGCGGGCCGAGGAGAGCTGGCCGGCCAGGGCCTCGGCCCAGCGGTACGGGGTGGCCGGGTCCCGGGTGGTGCCGACGACGACGATCGGGGCCGCGCCCTTCGCCTCGATGCGCTGGGCCTCGCCCGTGGCCCGTACCGGCCAGTACGCGCAGTTCAGTGAGGCCCAGGCGAGGCCCTCGCCGAACACCGGGGACGCCTTCTCGAAGGCGGGGAGCGCCTTGCGCACCTCGTCCGGGGAGTCGAAGGCGGGCGGGAGGTCGAGGCAGTTCACGGCCGCGTTGGCGAACATCAGGTTGCTGTAGTCGCCGTTCGCGTCACGTTCGTAGTAGCTGTCGGAGAGGAGGAGGAGTCCGGCGCCGTCGTTCTCCTTCATCGCGGCCGTCAGCGCCTCGCGCAGTTGCTGCCAGGCGCCCTCGTCGTACATCGCGGCGATCACGCCGATCGTCGCGAGCGACTCGGTGAGCCTGCGGCCGTCGGCGTCGCCGGTGGGGATCGGACGGGCGTCGAGCTTCCCGAAGAACGCCTTGAGGTTCTCGCCGACCTGCTCGGGGGCGGTGCCCCGGCCGCCGAGCGGGCAGTCGCCCTGCCGCACGCAGTCCTCGGCGAAGGCGGTGAACGCCGTGTCGAAGCCCTCCGTCTGTTCCAGGTTGAGCCGGCGCGCGGGCAGCGAGGGGTCCATCGCGCCGTCCAGGACGAGCCGGCCCGCCCGGTCCGGGAACAGGCCGGCGTAGGTCGCGCCGAGGAAGGTGCCGTACGAGGCGCCGACGTAGTTCAGCTTCTCGTCGCCCAGCGCGGCCCGGACGATGTCCATGTCCCGGGCCGCCTCGACGGTGGACACATGGCGCAGCAGCTTCGGCGCGTCCGCCCCGCAGCCCTCGGCGAACTTCCTGTACGACGCGACCAGCGCGCCGGTCTCCTTCGCGTCGTCCGGGGTGATGTCCGTCCGGGTGAACGCGTCCATCCCGGTCCCGTCCAGGCACTCGACGGGTTCGCTGCGGGCGACGCCCCGCGGGTCGACGGCCACCATGTCGTAACGGGCGCGCACGTCGGCCGGGTAGCCGATCCCGGCGTACGCCTGGACGTAGCCGACCGCCGAGCCGCCCGGGCCGCCGGGGTTCACCAGCAGTGAGCCCAGCCGCTTTCCCGGGCCGGTGGCCTTCTTGCGGGTGAGGGCGAGGCGCACGTCACCGGCCGCCGGTTCGGCGTAGTCGAGCGGGACCTTCAGCGTGGCGCACTGGAAACCGGGGACTCCGCAGTCGCGCCAGGCCGGTTTCTGCCCGTAGTACGGCGTGAGGGCCTTGGGTGTGGAGCGGGGCAGAGGGGCGAGGGCTGCCGCCGCCTCCCCCGCCGCCGCCGCACTGGCCGTGCTCGGGCTGTTCCCCGAGGAGCAGCCCGAGACCAGCAGCGCGGCGGCGGCGAGCAGAGCGACTCCGGTTCCGGTACGGGTCCCGCGGTGGGTGCGCCTTGTGTGCATACTGCGAGCGTAACCGTGTGCAACGGAATGGGTGCTCAGTGCGCACGCCGTGCCTCGTACGAGTTACCGCGTCGAGCCACTGAGCGGATGCCCCCGGTCAGCCCGCTCTGAGGGCCATCGTCATCGCCTCCACCGCGAGCAGCGGGGCCACATTGCGGTCCAGGGCCCTGCCGCACGCCGCGATCGCCTCGATGCGGCGGAGCGTGGACTCCGGGGAGCTGCCGCGGGCCATGCGCTCCAGTACGTCCTCGGCGTCACCGTTGGCGAGGGCGACGCGGGAGCCGAGCTGGAGGGCGAGGACGTCGCGGTAGAAGCCGGTCAGGTCGCTCAGCGCGATGTCGAGGGTGTTGCGCTGCGTGCGCCGTCTGCGGCGTTTCTGATCGTCCTCGAGCTCCTTGATCACGCCTGCCGTGCCGCGCGGCAGCCGGCCACCCTGGGGCGCGCCCAACGCCGCTTTCAGTTCCTCGGTCTCCTTGGCCTCCATCTCCTCGGCGAGCTGCTTGGCGTCCTCGGCCGCCACGTCGACCAACTCCTGGGCCGCCTTGAGCGCGCCACCGATGTCCTCGACCCGCAGCGGCAGCTTCAGCACGGAGGCACGGCGTGCGCGGGCGGCCGGGTCGGTGGCCAGGCGGCGGGCACGGTCGACGTCGCCCTGGGTGGCGCGGGCCACGGCGGCGGCGACGTCCGGCTCGACGCCCTCACGCCGGACGAGCATGTCGGCGACGGCTGCCACCGACGGCGTGCTCAGGTTGAGGTGACGGCAGCGGGAGCGGATCGTCGGCAGGACGTCCTCGATCGAGGGGGCGCACAGCAGCCAGACAGTGCGGGGGGCGGGCTCCTCGACGGCCTTGAGGACGGCGTTGCCGGACTTCTCGTTCAGCCGCTCGGCCTCCTCGACGAGGATGATCTGCCAGCGACCGTTCGCGGGTGAGGTGAACGACTTGCGGACGGTCTCCTTCATGTGCTTGTAGAGGATCTCCGCGCCCATGGCGACCACCGTGCTGACGTCCGCGTGGGTGCCGATGAGCGCCGTGTGGCATCCGTCGCAGAAGCCACAGCCGGGCGCGCCGCCCAGTGCCCGGTCGGGGCTCACGCACTGCAGCGCTGCGGCGAAAGCCCGCGCCGTCTGTGTCACTCCCGCGCCGGGCGGGCCCGTGAACAGCCAGGCGTGCGTCATCCTCGACGCCTCCGGCGGGGGCGCGTCGGCCGCCGCGGCGGTGACGAGCGCGTCGGCGTCGCGGGCGGCGCCGTCGAGCCGCTCGCTCACCCGCTCCTGCCCGACGAGGTCGTCCCACACGGTCATGGGTCAGCCCGTCCTTCCGTCACGTCTGCCTTACCGGATCCATTGTGCGGGTGGGCACTGACAACGCCCGCACCTGCGGACCGGCCGGTCAGCGCCGGCGCCCCCGGCGGCCGTCCTCGTCGCCGTCCTCGCCGTCGCGGGGGCCCAGCAGCTCGTCGGCCAGCGTCGGCAGGTCGTCCAGCGGGGTCTCCTCGGCCCAGTCCGAACGCTGCCGGCGCCGACGGGGCTCCCCGGGGTCGATCTGGGGCAGTTCGCGCGTGCGGTCGTCGGGCCCGTCGGCGTCCTCGGGGCCGCTCGCCGGACGCTCGTCCCGGAAGTAGCCCGGCGGCACCCGGTCCTCGGACCCCCTCCCGTCCTCCCGCACCGGAGGCAGCACCGCCGTCTCGTCCGCCGCGCCCGGCGGAACCGGCGGCTTCGGCAGCTCGGCCGTCACCTCGGCGTCGGACACCCCGGACCGACCGCCGGACCGCTGCCCGGCGTCCTCCTCGGGCACCCGGGGCAGCACGGCGGTCTCGTCGACCGGCCCGCCCGACGCGTTCGTCGGCGTCACCACCGGCGTCGGCACGGTCGCCGCTTCGTCAACCGCTCGCCGGCCCGCGGCATCGGGGACGACCGTCGTCTTCGGTCCCGCCTCCGCCGCGGCCGCCGCCTGCTCGGCCAGCCTCCGGGCCTGCTCCGCGCGCAGCAGCGCCTCCTCGGCCTTGCGCTGCTTCTCCAGACGCAGCGCCTCGGCCTCGGCGCGCAGCCGCGCCTCCTCCTCGGCCTGCTTGCGGCGGCGTTCCTCCTCCGCCTTGCGGCGGGCCTCCTCCTCAGCGCGCGCCTTCTCCTCGGCGAGCAACCGCTGCCGCTCCTCCTCCGCGCGCCGGCGTGCTTCCTCGGCCCGCTGCCGGGCCTCCTCCGCCTGCCGTTCCGCCTCGCGCCGCTGAGCCTCCTCCAGCTCGCGCCGCTTGCGCTCCTCCTCCTCGGCGCGCAGCCGCGCGAGCTGCTCCTCGCGCTCGCGCTCCAGGCGCTCCTCCTCGGCCTTGCGGGCCGCCTCTTCCTCCGCCTTCCGGCGGGCCTCCTCCTCGGCCTTGCGGCGTGCTTCCTCGCGGGCCTGGATCTCGGCCTCGGACAGTGGCAGCACCTGGTCGAGCCGGTGCCGGATCACGGTGGTGACCGCCTCCGGTTCCTGGCCGGCGTCGACCACCAGGTAGCGGCCGGGGTCGGCCGCGGCCAGGGTGAGGAAACCGGCCCGCACGCGCGCGTGGAACTCGGCGGGCTCCGACTCCAGCCGGTCCGGTGCCTCGGTGAAGCGTTCCCGCGCGGTCTCCGGGGCCACGTCCAGCAGCACCGTCAGATTCGGGACCAGACCGTCGGTCGCCCAGCGGTTGATGCGGGCGATCTCGGTCGGCGACAGATCGCGCCCGGCGCCCTGGTAGGCGACGGAGGAGTCGATGTACCGGTCGGTGATGACGACGGCGCCGCGCTCCAGGGCGGGCCGTACGACGGTGTCGATGTGCTCCGCGCGGTCCGCGGCGTACAGCAGTGCCTCCGCGCGGTGCGAGAGTCCGGCGCTGGAGACGTCCAGCAGGATGGAGCGCAGCCGCTTGCCGACCGGGGTCGCCCCGGGTTCGCGGGTGAGTACGACCTCGTGGCCCTTGGCCCTGATCCACTCGGCGAGGGCTTCGGCCTGGGTGGACTTCCCGGCGCCGTCGCCGCCCTCCAGGGCGATGAAGAAGCCGGAGGCGGCGGGCGTCTGGTCCGGGTCGGCGCCGCCGAGCAGCGCGTCGCGCAGGTCCTGCCGCAGCGGGACGCCGGAGCGGTCGTCGACCTTGGCCAGCACCAGCGCGGCCACCGGCAGCAGCAGTGCGCCGACCAGCATCAGCGTGAAGGCGGCGCCGCCGTGCGCGAAGACGAACCGGCCGGTCTCCAGCCGGTGCGGCCCGATGGCCGCGGCGACCAGCGGGGCGATCACCGCGCCGAGCGCCACGAAGACCCGGACCACCGCGTGCAGGTGCTCGGTCGTACGGGCCCGCCGCTGGTCCTCGGCCTCCTGGTCGAGGAGCGTGTGCCCGGTGTTGGCGGCGAGTCCCGCGCCGACACCGGCCAGCGCCATGATCAGCACCACGCTGGTGACGTCAGGGACGAGTCCGGCGGCCAGCAGCGCGACGCCCGTGAAGGCGAGGGCGAGCGCGAGCAGCCGGCGCCGGGACAGGGCCGGCAGCAGGGCGGGCGCCGTACGGATGCCGACGACGACACCGCCGGTCAGCGCGCCCACCAGCAGGCCGTACAGCACGGGTCCGCCGCCCAGGTCCTTGGCGTGCAGCACCGACACGGCGACGGCGGCCGACACGGCGGCGGCGACGGACGCGGACGCGAGCACCAGCAGCGGCATCGCGCCGGTGCGGCCCTTGTCGGAGCCGGTGGCGCTCTTCGGGCGGCGCAGTCCCTCCAGCGGCGACCGCGCGCGGGGGGTGCGGGTGCCGGGCAGTTCCAGGAAGGTCAGGACGGACAGCGACGCGGCGAACAGTCCGGCCGCGACGTACGAGGCGAGGGCCGCCCGGTGTTCGCCGAACCAGTCGATCCCGGTGCCGAGCAGGTTGTTGAACAGGGCCGCGACGACGAGTGTGACGGCCGCGAGCGGTATCGCCACGAAGCCCGTGCGCAGCGACAGCCGGCGCAGCGCGTCCATGTGGTCGGGCAGCGGGCGCACGGTCGCGCCCTCCGGGGGCGGGGCGGGCAGCAGGGCGGGCGCGGCGCTCTCCCGGCACACCGTCCAGAACCGCTCGGCGACTCCGGTCACGAAGGCGGTGACGAGGAGCACGGCCAGCGCGTCCTCGGGCGTCCAGTCGATCCACAGCGGCGCCACGATGAGCAGCGCGGCCCGCAGGCCGTCCGCGCCGACCATGGTCCAGCGGCGGTCCAGCGGCCCGTCCTGCGAGGTGAGCGACGTGAGCGGGCCGAGGAGTACGGCGCCGAACAGCAGCGTCGCCAGGATGCGTACCCCGAAAACGGTCGCCACTGCGAACGCCACGCCCCGGTAGCCGCCACCGAAGGACCCCTCGGCGACCGCCGCCTGCAGGGCCAGGAGGACCAGCACCAGGAGGGCGAGGACGTCACCGACCCCGCCCACGAGCTGCGCGCTCCACAGCCGTTTCAGCTGGGGTCGGCGCAGCAGGGCGCGGACGGCACGCTCGCGGGAGTCCGCGACAAGGGCGTCGTCGGGGTTCGGTCGAGGGGCCGTTGGCTGCTCGGCTCGCGTCATGCGTTCAGCCTATCGGCCCGCGCCGACAGCTCGGCGCGACGCGCCTGACATGCACACGCCCCGACTCCGAAGTGTCGTCGGGGCGTTCGCATTCCGAACGCCGGGCGAAGACCGCCCGGCGTGACCGGAGAAGAGGTCAGTCCTCCGCGCCGTTCGAGGCGGTCGCCTTCTTGGCGGCGGTCTTCTTCGCGGTCGTGGTCTTCTTCGCCGCGGTCTTCTTGGCGGCCGCCGTCTTCTTCGCCGGCGCCTTCTTGGCCGCCGTCTTCTTGGCGGTGGCCTTCTTCACCGTCTTCTTGGCGGGGCCCTTCGCCCGCTTCTCGGCGAGCAGCTCGAAACCGCGCTCCGGGGTGATCTCCTCGACGCTGTCGCCGGAGCGCAGCGTCGCGTTGGTCTCCCCGTCGGTGACGTACGGCCCGAAGCGGCCGTCCTTCACCACGACCGGCTTCTCGCTGACCGGGTCGGTGCCCAGCTCCTTCAGCGGCGGCTTGGCCGCGGCCCGGCCACGCTGCTTGGGCTGGGCGTAGATCGCCAGCGCCTCCTCCAGCGTGATCGTGAAGAGCTGCTCCTCGGACTGCAGCGACCGCGAGTCGGTGCCCTTCTTCAGATACGGCCCGTAGCGGCCGTTCTGCGCGGTGATCTCCTGGCCCTCGGCGTCGGCCCCGACCACACGCGGCAGCGACATCAGCTTCAGCGCCTCGTCGAGCGTCACCGTGTCCGGGGACATCGACTTGAAGAGGGAGGCGGTGCGCGGCTTGACCGCGTTCTTGCCGGTCTTCGGGGTGCCCTCGGGGAGGACTTCTGTGACGTACGGGCCGTAGCGGCCGTCCTTGGCGACGATCGTGTGACCGGTCGCCGGGTCGGTGCCCAGCTCGAAGTCGCCGCTCGGCTTGGCGAGCAGCTCCTCGGCGAGCTCGACGGTCAGCTCGTCGGGCGCCAGGTCCGTGGGGATGTCGGCGCGCTGGTGCTGCTCGGTGTCCTTCTCGCCGCGCTCGATGTACGGGCCGTAGCGCCCGACCCGCAGCACGATGCCGTTGCCCACCGGGAACGACGACACCTCGCGCGCGTCGATCGCGCCCAGGTCGGTCACCAGCTCCTTGAGGCCGCCGAGGTGGTCCCCGTCGCCGTTGCCGGCGTCGGCCGCGTCACCGTTGCTCGCGCCCTCGCCGAAGTAGAACCGCTTCAGCCACGGCACCGCACGCGCCTCGCCCCGCGCGATGCGGTCGAGGTCGTCCTCCATCCGGGCGGTGAAGTCGTAGTCGACGAGCCGGCCGAAGTGCTTCTCCAGCAGGTTGACCACGGCGAAGGAGAGGAAGGACGGCACCAGGGCCGTGCCCTTCTTGAACACGTAGCCGCGGTCGAGGATCGTGCCGATGATCGACGCGTACGTCGACGGACGGCCGATCTCCCGCTCCTCCAGCTCCTTGACCAGCGACGCCTCGGTGTAGCGGGCCGGGGGCTTGGTGGCGTGCCCGTCGACCGTGATCTCCTCGGCGGTGAGGGCGTCGCCCTCGGCGACCTGCGGCAGCCGGCGCTCGCGGTCGTCGAGCTCGGCGTTCGGGTCGTCGGCGCCTTCCACGTACGCCTTCAGGAAGCCGTGGAAGGTGATCGTCTTGCCGGACGCGCTGAACTCGACGTCCCGGCCGTCGGCCGCCGTGCCGCCGATCCTCACCGTGACGGAGTTGCCGGTGGCGTCCTTCATCTGCGAGGCGACGGTCCGCTTCCAGATCAGCTCGTAGAGCTTGAACTGGTCGCCGGTCAGCCCGGTCTCGGCGGGCGTGCGGAAACGGTCGCCCGAGGGGCGGATCGCCTCGTGCGCCTCCTGCGCGTTCTTGACCTTGCCCGCGTAGGTGCGCGGCTGCGGGGGCAGGTAGTCGGCGCCGTACAGCTGCGTGACCTGGGCGCGGGCGGCGGCGACCGCCGTCTCGCTCAGGGTCGTCGAGTCCGTACGCATGTAGGTGATGTAGCCGTTCTCGTACAGCTTCTGGGCGACCTGCATGGTCGCCTTGGCGCCGAAGCCGAGCTTCCTCGAAGCCTCCTGCTGCATCGTCGTCGTACGGAACGGGGCGTACGGCGAGCGGCGGTACGGCTTGGACTCGACGGAACGCACGGCGAACCGCGTGTTCTCCAGGGCGGCGGCCAGGGCGCGGGCGTTCGCCTCGTCGAGGTGGAGGGTGTTCGCGCTCTTCAGTTGTCCCAGGGAGTCGAAGTCGCGGCCCTGCGCGACCCGCCTGCCGTCGACGGTCTGCAGGCGGGCGACCAGCGACGACGGGTCCGACGCGTCACCCGCGCGGCCGGTCGCGAAGGTGCCCGTCAGGTCCCAGTACTCAGCAGAACGGAAAGCCATGCGCTCGCGTTCCCGCTCCACCACGAGCCTCGTGGCGACGGACTGGACGCGGCCGGCGGACAGCCGGGGCATGACCTTCTTCCACAGGACCGGCGAGACCTCGTAGCCGTAGAGGCGGTCGAGGATGCGGCGGGTCTCCTGGGCGTCGACCAGCTTCTGGTTGAGCTGGCGCGGGTTGGCCACGGCCGCGCGGATCGCGTCCTTGGTGATCTCGTGGAAGACCATCCGCTTGACCGGGATCTTCGGCTTGAGCACTTCCTGCAGGTGCCAGGCGATGGCCTCGCCCTCGCGGTCCTCATCGGTGGCGAGGAAGAGCTCGTCGGACTCCTTCAGCAGGTCCTTGAGCTTCTTGACCTGGGCCCGCTTGTCCGCGTTGACCACATAGATCGGCTGGAAGTCGTGGTCGACGTCCACACCGAGGCGGCGGACCTCGCCGGTGTACTTCTCCGGCACCTCGGCGGCGCCGTTGGGAAGATCGCGAATGTGCCCGACGCTCGCCTCGACGATGTAGCCAGGGCCGAGATAGCCCTTGATCGTCTTCGCCTTGGCAGGCGACTCGACGATGACGAGTCGGCGGCCGCCCTTCGCGGTCTCGCTGGTCGGGGACAACTTCGCTCTTCTCTCCGGTCGACGCTTGGGGCTCCCCAGGCGGTCTCCCCCGGGGTCGGGTCATGGTGACGCTGCGGAGTGTGACGGTACATCCCGCCCCCGTGTCAAACGGGAAAAGCCCGCAACGGCCACTCGAACGGTAACCCGACTACCACCGTTCCTGCCGCCCGGAGTGTCCAGACTCCGCCCACGCTTATGCGGAGCGCGATCTACCGGTTACCGGGAGCTGCTGGGGTTCCGCGCTCCTCACAGGCGGGTCAGGCACCATGTACCGAGGGCCAGGGAGATCATCGCGGCCAGTCCCGCGACGGTGGCCGATGCGACGGGGCTCACACCCTGGGCGACGGGGCGGTGCTGCCGCGCGCGGGTCACGGTCCAGGCCAGCAATCCGCCTCCGAACAGGCAGAACACCATCCCCGCGAAGATCGCCGGTCCGCTCTCCATGGTCGCCCGATGCCCTCTTTCCCGTCCGCTGCTACCGGCCTCGGGGGGACGCTGCCACGCCCGGGCGGCGGACAGACGAAGCGGAGGTGAACGGGAGGGCTACGGGCCTGATCAAATGTCCGGAAACCGGCCCGGGGGCCCTTTCACGGAAATTCCGGATCGATGTGGAAGAGCCGGAGCGGGGGCTGGGGCCGGCGTGAAGGACGCGGCAGAAGACAGTGACGTGACTCATGAGGCGGCACGCCGAGGTGCCTCATGAGACCGCCCGCCCGCGAGCCCGCCGAGGTGCCCATGGGGCAGCCGGCCCGTGAGCCCGCTGCCGCTCGTGTCAGCCGACGGGCTCCAGGAACCCCTGCTCCACCAGCAGCCGGATCTGGGCCGGCGTGCGGTCGCGCAGCAGCACGGGGTCCTCGCCGAGAAGCTGGGCGATGGCGTCCAGGATCCGGCCCGCGCCCATGGTGCCGTCGCACACGCCCGCGAAGCCCGCGCCGATCGTGTCCACCTTGGTGGCCCGGCGCATCCCGCGGTTCTGCCGCAGCACGACGTGCTCCGGGTCCTCGGCACCGGGCAGCCCGACCTGCTCCTGCACCACCTCGGCGGCCAGCGCGAAGCGCGCTTCGAGGAGCGCCGCGTCGTCGTGCGTCCGCAGGTAGTCGATCCGGTCGAAGTGCGCCCGGACCGTCTCGCCGAGCGGCTGCTCGACCGGGTGCGGCCACTCCTCCACCGTGATCGACTCCGCGGCGGAGCCCGACTTGCGCAGGGCGATCCAGCCGAAGCCGACCGCCTTCACCTTGCGCGCCTCGAACTCGTCCAGCCACGCGTCGTACCGCGCCCGGTACTCGGCCTCGTCACCGCGGTGGTCGCCCGCGTCCCGCAGCCACAGTTCGGCGTACTGGGTGATGTCCTGCACCTCGCGCTGCACGATCCAGGCGTCGCACCCGCGGGGCACCCATGACCTGAGTCTGTCCTGCCAGTCCTCCCCCTCGACGTGCTGCCAGTTGGCGAGGAACTGCGCGAACCCGCCCTCGTTCAGCCGTTCCCCCGCCTCCTGAACGATCGTGCGGCACAGATCGTCCCCGCCCATCCCGCCGTCGCGGTAGGTGAGCCGGGCGCCCGGCGAGATCACGAAGGGCGGGTTGGACACGATCAGGTCGTACGTCTCGTCGTCCCGGACCGGCGTGAACAGCGAGCCCTCGCGCAGGTCGGCGGCCGGGGCCCCGGAGAGGGCCAGGGTGAGCGCGGTGATGTGCAGGGCGCGCGGGTTGACGTCGGTGGCCGTCACGCGCGTGGCGTGCCGGGCTGCGTGCAGCGCCTGGATGCCGGAGCCGGTGCCGACATCGAGCGCGGAGGCCACGGGCGTACGGACGGTGATGCCGGCCAGGGTCGTGGACGCCCCGCCGACGCCGAGCACGACACCCTCGTCGCGGCTGCCGATGCCTCCGGCGCCGCCGACCGCGCACCCGAGGTCGGACACGATGAACCAGTCCTCGCCGCCCGGCCCGCCGTACGGCCGTACGTCCACGGTCGCGGTGAGCTCGTCCGCGCCGGCGCGCGTCAGCCATCCGCTCTCCAGGCAGACGTCCACGGGCAGTACGCCGGCCACGCGCGCGTGCGGCACGGGCTGCTGCAGCAGGAACAGCCGTACGAGCATCTCCAGCGGCGTGTCCCCGCGGGTGGCCCTCAGGGCGGGCACGGTCTCGCTGCGGGCCAGCGCCGCGTAGGCGGGGGCGCCGAGCAGTTCGAGCAGTCCGTCGGCGGTGAAGGAGGCTCCGAGCAGCGCGTCCCGCAGCCGGGCGGCGGCTTCGGGGCGGTCGGACGAGGGCAGGGGCGGCAGGCTGGCGTCACTCACGCCCTCCATTGTGGCCGCCGCCCTCACCCGGCGCGTCCCGCGGCGTCAGCTCTTGGTGGCCCCCGCCGTCGCGGTGGCCGTCTGGCAGCTCGCCTGCCGGGACATGGCCTCGCCGACCTCGCCCTCCTCCAGCGTGCTGAGGGCGTCGCTGCCGCTCTTGCCGAGCTTGTCCAGCTCGGCGGCGATGTCCTTCAGACCGTCGGCGAACTCCGCCTGGTCGTCCGTGTCGAGGCCGTCGACCTGCTTCTTCAGCGAGGCGTACGACGCGGAGATGTCGTTGAGCTCCTTGACCGCGTCCGTCTGCTTCTTCTCCCCGTTCTCGACGTCCGGCGCCCCGGCCTTGTTCACGGCGGCGCCGATCGCCTTGTAGGCGTCGGACATGTCCTGGAAGGCCTTCGAGTCGGCCTTCTGGACCTCTTCCGGCGTGCTGTTGTCCGAGGTCTCCTTCTGGATCGCGGCGTTGGCCGACTTGATCTTGGCGGCCTGCGGCTTCACCGCGTCGCAGACCTGCTTCGCCCAGGCGTCCAGCTTCTCGTTGTTGTCGTCGCCGCCGCATCCCGTCAGCGCCAGTACCAGTACCGCACCGCCGGACAGTGCGGCCGCGAGCTTCTTGTTCACCGGATTGGTCCCTTCCATGGCCTTCGGCCCCGGAACATACACGCCAGATGGCCTACACCCACCCGTCGAACATCCGGTAAGGAACTTTTGAAGCCATTTGCACCACGCGAGAGAAGGCTCACGGCATGGGCCCCGCGCACGGGGAGAGGGCGTGCGACGCGTCAATACGCGCCGCCCGCCCTCACCTTGATCCGGTGTCCGCCGCCCGGCCCTAGGAAACCACCGCCGGATCGGCCGACTTGGGCTCCGGCTCGGGGTCGTCCTCGTCCTCCACCGCGATGCCGCGCCGCTTGGACACGTACACCGCGCCGACTATGACGAGCAGCGCCAGGACCGCGATGAGCACCCGCATCCCGACGCTCTTGTCCGCACCGTAGGAGAACTTGATGACCGCGGGCGCGATGAGCAGCGCCACCAGGTTCATCACCTTCAGCAGGGGGTTGATCGCGGGTCCGGCGGTGTCCTTGAAGGGGTCGCCGACGGTGTCGCCGATGACGGTGGCCGCATGGGCCTCGCTGCCCTTGCCGCCGTGGTGGCCGTCCTCGACGAGTTTCTTCGCGTTGTCCCATGCGCCACCGGAGTTGGCGAGGAACACCGCCATCAGGGTGCCCGCGCCGATCGCGCCCGCGAGGAAGGCTCCCAGGGCACCGACGCCGAGCGTGAACCCGATGAAGATGGGCGCCATCACGGCGAGCAGTCCGGGCGTGGCGAGCTCGCGCAGGGCGTCCTTGGTGCAGATGTCGACGACCTTGCCGTACTCCGGCTCCTCGCTGTAGTCCATGATCCCGGGCTTCTCGCGGAACTGCCGCCGCACCTCGTAGACCACCGAACCCGCCGACCGCGACACCGCGTTGATCGCCAGCCCCGAGAAGAGGAAGACGACCGCCGCGCCCGCGATCAGGCCGACGAGGTTGTTGGGCTGGGAGATGTCCATCATCAGGCTCATCGGCGCTCCCTCACCGCTGAGCCGCTCACCCACGTCTCTCGCGCCGGTGGTGATGGCGTCCCGGTACGAGCCGAACAGCGCCGCCGCCGCCAGTACGGCCGTGGCGATCGCGATGCCCTTGGTGATGGCCTTGGTGGTGTTGCCGACCGCGTCCAGGTTGGTGAGCACCTGGGCGCCCGCGCCCTCCACGTCGCCGGACATCTCGGCGATGCCCTGCGCGTTGTCGGAGACCGGGCCGAAGGTGTCCATCGCGACGATCACACCGACCGTGGTGAGCAGTCCGGTGCCGGCCAGCGCCACCGCGAACAGCGCCAGCATGATCGACGTACCGCCGAGCAGGAACGCCCCGTACACGCCGAGGCCGATCAACAGGGCTGTGTAGACGGCGGATTCGAGACCGATCGAGATACCGGAGAGGACGACGGTGGCCGGGCCGGTGAGTGAGGTCCTGCCGATGTCCCGCACGGGGCGCCGGGTGGTCTCGGTGAAGTAGCCGGTGAGCTGCTGGATGAGGGCGGCGAGCACGATGCCGATGGCCACCGCGACGAGCGCGAGGATCCGCGGGTCGCCGTCCTTGCCCAGGATCGTCTCGTCGGTGACGCCGTCGAGGTCGGCGTACGACGACGGCAGGTAGACGAACACGGCGATCGCGACCATGACGAGCGAGATCAGCGCGGAGATGAAGAACCCCCGGTTGATCGCGCTCATGCCGCTGCGGTCGGCGCGCCTCGGGGCCACCGCGAAGATGCCGGCCATCGCGGTGAGGACACCGATGGCGGGCACCAGCAGCGGGAAGGCGAGCCCGGCGTCGCCGAACGCCGCCGAGCCCAGGATCAGCGCGGCCACCAGGGTCACGGCGTACGACTCGAACAGGTCGGCCGCCATGCCCGCGCAGTCGCCGACGTTGTCGCCCACGTTGTCGGCGATGGTCGCGGCATTGCGCGGATCGTCCTCCGGAATGCCCTGCTCGACCTTGCCGACCAGGTCGGCGCCGACGTCGGCGGCCTTGGTGAAGATGCCGCCGCCGACCCGCATGAACATCGCGATCAGCGCGGCCCCGAGACCGAACCCCTCGAGCACCTTCGGGGCGTCGGCCGCGTACACCAGCACCACGCAGGAGGCGCCCAGCAGGCCGAGGCCGACGGTGAACATGCCGACGACACCGCCCGTACGGAAAGCGATCTTCATCGCTTTGTGCGAGACGGCGGTGAGATCCTTTTCCGGCTCGCCCTCGGCCGGAGTCGCTTCGCGCGCCGCCGCGGCGACCCGCACATTGCTGCGCACGGCGAGCCACATACCGATATAGCCGGTGGCCGCCGAGAACGCCGCTCCGATCAAGAAGAACACCGACCGTCCGGCACGCTGATTCCAGTCGTCCGCGGGCAGCAGCATGAGCAGGAAGAACACGACCACGGCGAATACGCCGAGGGTGCGCAACTGGCGGGCCAGGTAGGCGTTCGCGCCCTCCTGGACCGCTGCCGCGATCTTCTTCATGCTGTCGGTGCCCTCGCCGGCCGCGAGAACCTGGCGCACCAGGACTCCGGCGACCACCAGCGCCGCCAGCGCGACGACGCCGATGACCACCACGAGCAGGCGGTTGTCGTCGGTCAGCACGGCGGCTGCGAGGGATGTGGACTGGCCCGACTCTTGTGTGAGGGAAAGCCCCGCCATTCGTCCTCCTTGACGCTTGGGCTGAGCTCAAGATGTGGACGGGATTGTAGGTACCGGAAGCTGATCAAAACAGAGCGCGTGAAATGTAAATGTCTTGCATGCGCTCTTCCCTAATGATCGCCGGTGGTCGGCGACCGGAAATCGGTAACGCCTTTGGAGCATTCACGTGATCGCATTTTTCATGGCACAGCCGGTCGTGAACGAATTCACACGATCAACCGCACGAGACCACTGTAAGCGCGGGCACTGACACCCGCACATGACGAAGGGCCCCATGAGGGGGCCCTTCGAAAAACGGTCGCCGTCCGGGTGAAGCGGTCAGGCGAGGAGGGTGGCCGGCGGCACGGTGGGCCACCTCATGCGGATCGATCCGCCGTGCTGCCCCGCGCTGACCTCTACGTCGTCGACGAGCCCGCTGATGACCGCGAGGCCCATCTCGTCCTCCTCGGTCTCCGCGTCGGCATCGCCCGGCGCGTCGCCGGGCATCCGCTCGCCGGGGGTCGCGTGGGGCGCCTCGTCGCCGACCTCGATGGAGAACTGCTTCTCCTCCTCGATCAGCAGCACCTTCACGGGGGCCGAGATGCCGCCGTTCCGGTGCAGTCCCACGGCACGGGTGCAGGCCTCGCCGACGGCGAGCCTGACCTCGTCGAGGACGGCCTCGTCCACTCCGGCCCTGCGTGCCACCGCCGCCGCCACGAGCCGGGCGGTCCTGACGTGCTCGGGCAGCGCGCTGAAGCGGAGTTCGACGGTGGCCATGCATCCCCCTCGCGACTACGGGCGTGCTGTGGAGAGGCCGGGCCGCCGAAAGCCCGGCCCTCCTCCTGGTTCTCTTCCGCCACCCGGGCACGCGGCCCGGGAGACAGGGTGGTCAGTCGGTGGCCGCCACCGCTTCCTCGACCGAGGTGTGGATCGGGAACACCTTGGTGAGGCCGGTAATGCGGAAGATCTTGAGAATACGCTCCTGGTTGCAGACCAGGCGCAGTGAGCCCTCATGGGCACGGACGCGCTTCAGGCCGCCGACCAGCACGCCGAGTCCGGTGGAGTCGAGGAAGTCCACGCCTTCCATGTCGACGACAAGGTGGAAACTGCCGTCGTTCACCAGCTCGACCAACTGCTCGCGCAGCTTGGGCGCGGTATATACGTCGATTTCGCCACCGACCCTGACGATCGTGCGATCGCCCATGGTTTCGGTCGACAGGGACAGGTCCACGGATCCTCCAGCACCTAGCTATCGAGCGGTCGCCCTTGGGGCATCTCGGCTCAGCCCCCGGGACGGTTCGCCAGCCGCGATGGCATTCAATCACTTACCGGCAGGCGTGCACGACGCCTTGGCCCCATTGTCCGTCACGCCAGTGACACACTCGGTGCCGATGGCCAAGAATCACCGATCCGATCGACCCCCGACGGACCTCCCGTCCGGGCCCGCCCCGGGCGCGGTCCTGGACCGGCTCGCGTCCGGACCGAGCCGGGCTTCGCGCATCACTCATACGGAGCACTTGCCCCCGCGCGAGGGTCGCCATGCCGTCTGGCCGGACCGGATCCGTCCGGAGGTCCTCGCCGCCGTGCGGGCCGCGGGCGTCGAACACCCCTGGGCCCACCAGGCACGCGCCGCCGAGCACGCCCTGGACGGCGAGTCCGTCGTGGTCGCCACCGGCACCGCGTCCGGCAAGTCCCTCGCGTACCTCATGCCCGTCCTGTCCACACTCCTGGACGGCGCCGAGGCCCCGAACGGCCGCGGCGCGACCGCCCTCTATCTCGCCCCCACGAAGGCCCTCGCGGCGGACCAGTGCCGGTCCGTGAAGGAACTTTCACAACCACTGGGCCATTCGGTGCGCGCGGCCGTCCACGACGGCGACACGCCGTTCGAGGAGCGCGAGTGGATCCGCCAGTACGCCAACTACGTGCTGACCAACCCGGACATGCTGCACCGGGGCATCCTTCCGGCCCACCCCCGCTGGTCCTCCTTCCTCAAGGCGCTGAAATACGTCGTCATCGACGAGTGCCACACCTACCGGGGCGTCTTCGGCTCGCACGTCGCCCAGGTGCTGCGCCGACTGCGCCGCCTGTGCGCCCGCTACGGCGCCTCGCCCGTGTTCCTGCTGGCCTCCGCGACCGCCGCCGAGCCCGCGGTCGCCGCCCGCCGCCTCACCGGCGTGCCGGTCGTGGAGGTGGCCGACGACGCCTCACCGCGCGGTGAACTGGTGTTCGCCCTCTGGGAGCCGCCGCTGACCGAACTGCACGGCGAGAAGGGCGCACCGGTCCGCCGTACGGCCACCGCCGAGGCCGCCGACCTGCTGACCGACCTCACCGTGCAGGGCGTCCGCTCGGTCACCTTCGTACGCTCCCGGCGCGGCGCCGAGCTGATCTCCGTGATCGCCCAGGAACGCCTCGCCGAGGTCGACCGCTCGCTGGCCCGGCGTGTCGCGGCGTACCGGGGCGGCTACCTCCCCGAGGAGCGTCGCGCCCTGGAACGCGCCCTGCACTCCGGCGAACTGCTCGGTCTCGCCGCGACGAACGCCCTCGAACTCGGCGTGGACGTCTCCGGCCTGGACGCCGTGGTCATCGCCGGCTATCCGGGCACCCGGGCCTCCCTGTGGCAGCAGGCCGGGCGCGCGGGGCGGTCCGGGCGGGGCGCCCTCGCCGTCCTGGTCGCCCGCGACGACCCCCTGGACACCTTCCTCGTCCACCATCCGGAGGCTCTCTTCGACCGGCCCGTGGAGTCCACCGTCCTCGACCCCGACAACCCCTACGTGCTCGCCCCGCACCTGTGCGCGGCGGCCGAGGAACTGCCGTTGACCGAGGAGGACCTGGACCTGTTCGGCCCGGCCACCGAGGAGCTGCTCCCGCAGCTGGAGGCCGCGAAGCTGCTGCGCCGACGGACGAAGGCCTGGCACTGGACCCGCCGGGAGCGGGCCGCCGACCTGACCGACATCCGGGGGCAGGGCGGCCGGCCGGTCCAGGTCGTCGAGGCCGGTACGGGCAGGCTGCTCGGCACGGTCGACGCGGGCGCGGCCCACACGAGCGTCCACGAGGGCGCGGTCCACCTGCACCAGGGCCTGACGTATCTCGTCCGCTCGCTCGACCTGGAGGACTCCGTCGCCCTGGTCGAACGGGCGACCCCGACGTACACGACGGTGGCCCGGGACACGACGTCGGTCTCCGTGCTGGAGACGGACACCGAGATCCCGTGGGGCGACGGCCGCCTGTGCTACGGCTCCGTCGAGGTCACCAACCAAGTGGTCTCCTTCCTGCGCCGGCGGGTCATCACCGGCGAAGTGCTGGGCGAGACGAAGCTCGACCTCCCTCCTCGTACGCTGCGCACCCGCGCGGTGTGGTGGACGGTCACCGAGGACCAGCTGGACCGGGCCCGGATCAACCCGGAGATCCTCGGCGGTGCCCTGCACGCCGCCGAGCACGCGTCGATCGGCATGCTGCCGCTCTTCGCCACCTGCGACCGCTGGGACATCGGCGGCGTCTCGGTCCCGCTGCACCCCGACACGCTGCTGCCCACGGTCTTCGTCTACGACGGCCATCCGGGCGGCGCGGGCTTCGCGGAACGCGCCTTCCACACCGCCCACGCCTGGCTCACCGCCACTCGCCAGGCCATCGCCTCCTGCGAGTGCGACGCCGGCTGTCCTTCCTGCATCCAGTCCCCCAAGTGCGGCAACGGCAACGATCCCCTGCACAAGCGGGGCGCGGTACGACTCCTCACGGTGCTGCTGGAGGGCGGCGCACCGGCGGAGAAGCCGGAGGGCACGGAGGATGCCGCGGGGGCGGCCGGGACCGCTGGGGCGTAGCCGGTGAACCGACACCGGCGCCTGAGGCTGGTGCGGAACGCGGCCCTGACTTGGAACCCGGTCCTGTTCCGGAGCCGGTCCTGTTCCGGAACCGGTCCTGTTCCGGAACCGGTCCTGTTCCGGAGCCGGGCCTTGTTCCGAAGCCGGGCCCTGTTCCGAAGCCGGGCCTTGTTCCGGGATCGGGCCCTGCCCCGGAACCAGGCCCTGTTCCGGGATCGGGCCCTGCCCCGGAACCAGGCCTTGATCCAGCTCCGCGCCTGATCCGGAACCCGGGCCGTATCCGGAACCGAAGCCGGTCACGGCGCCCGAGCGGAACCCTGAGCCGGCCCCGGCACCCCGGATCCGCCCGAAGCCGGACCCGGGCGCGGAGGGTCAGCCGGACCCGGGCGCGGAGGTTCCGCCGGACCCGCAGGCCCCGCCCTGGCCCTGATCTCCGCCGCGAACGGCCCCCGGCCCGACGCCACCGACACGTCCGACACCTCGCCGGTGATCACGCACCGTACGAGCCGTGTGCCCTGTGCCCGAGCCACCCGGTCCGCCCGGGCACAGGCCGCCGTACCGCCCCGCGTCCAGTGGTCCGCCGCCGCGAGCGCCGCCAGATCCGCGCCGCCGGCCGCCCGGTGCCGGACCACGACGGCGTGTCCCAGGGCGAGGACGACGCCGAACACCACACACAGCACGGCGATCACACCGACGCCCCAGACGGTCGCCGACCCCCGGTCGGAACACCGCGCGGGCCGCCGCCCGCCTGTCGGCCACCGCTCCCGGAACCGGGCCCTCACGCCGCCGCCCCCACCGTCTCCTCCACCGCGGCGACGGCCTCCTCCCGCAGGTCGAAGGGCAGTCCGTGCAGGACCGGAGGTCTGGCCTCGACGACCACCCGGACCTGCTCGGCCTCCCGGCTCACCGTGACTCTCGCACCGGGTGGTGCCGCCTCGCGGGTCACCTCGACGACGGCGTCAGGGGGATCCTGCCGGGCCGCCGCGCGGGCGCCCGCGCGCGCCGCGTCCACGCACTGGATCTGCGCCGCCACCACCAGCAGGCCCCAGACCAGCGCCGTCGCGAACATCACCAGCACGGGCAGCACCATGGCCGACTCCGCCGTCACGAACCCGCGGTCCGCACGCCGCTCACACCCGGCCATCGAGCGCCTGCTGCACGATGTTCCGCAGCGCCGCGGCGACCGGTCCGCTGGTGACCACCTTGTAGAGCACGACGGAGAACGCCACCGCCGCCACGACGCCCATCGCGTACTCCGAAGTCACCATCCCGGCGTCCCTCCGTGCCGTACGCACCTTGCACACCAGGGCACGCAGTCGTGCCCGTACCGCCTGATACATCTCAACCCCCGTATGGAGTAGTCGCATTGATCTCGTGAGTCCTGCCGTTACCGCCGGTCGTCTCCCGTCAGGCACCACCTCCTCCCAGCACCCCGCCCGCGAGCCCGATCACCACGGGCAGCACGCCGACCGCGATGAACGCGGGCAGGAAGCACAGCCCCACCGGCGCGCTGACCATGACGGCCGCCCGCCGGGCCCGTGCCGTCGCCGCGCGGGTCCACTCCGCGCGGGCCTCGGCGGCGAGCCTGGCCACGGGAACGGCCAGGGGAAGTCCGGACACATCGGCCCGCTCCAGCAGCCGGGCCAGGTGCCGGGCGCCCGGCACCGACGCCAGCCTGCGCCATGCCGCGGCCGGTTCGCCGCCGAGCCGTACCTCCGCCGCGCCCCGCGCCAGCGCCTTCCCGACCGGCCCGCCCAAGGTCTCTCCGACGGCCTGCGCGGCGAGTACCGGGCCGGCGCCCGCCTCGATG
The DNA here is from genome assembly GCF_001905725.1 of Streptomyces sp. CB02400. Lineage (GTDB taxonomy): Bacteria > Actinomycetota > Actinomycetes > Streptomycetales > Streptomycetaceae > Streptomyces > Streptomyces atrovirens. Next base: position 53,942 of record NZ_LIWB01000019.1, on the reverse strand, counting down.
CAGGCGGACAGCAGGTCGGCGGCGAGCGGCAGTTGATGTTCCGCCCCGGCGGTGTCCGTCTCCCGCGCTTGCGGAGCGGCGGCCCTCTGCCGCAGGCGCCACCACCACAGTCCGGCCGCGACGGCCGGCCCCGCCACCGCTCCGGCGGGACCGCCCACCAGCACCCATCCGGCACCCGCCACACCCGCGTACGGCAGCCAACTCCGCGCGGTACGCAGCAGCGTGAGGTGCGAGACGGTCGCCGTCCGTTCCAGGGCCAGCACCTCGGCCAGTCGCCGCCGTGCTCTCCGCTCGCGCCGTGCGCGGCCCCACCACCCCGTCAGCCAGGCGAGTGCGAACACCGTCCCCACCACTGCCCCCAGCCTGTGGACAAGGTCCCCGCTCATACCGTCCCCTCCTCGGCGCCCCGCATGATCCGCAGTGCCCACCACAGCCCCAGGCCCTCCAGCGCCCCGCCGGCCGCCAGACAGACCAGTCCCGACGGTGTGTGCAGCAGGATGTGCAGCGGGTCGGCACCGAGGGCCGCACCGAGGGCCAGGCCCACGACCGGGAGCCCGGCGAGCAGCACCGCCGTCGCGCGGGCGCCCGCCAACTGGGCGCGCAGGTCGGCCCGCTGGTCCCGTTCGGCGCGCAGCGCCGCTTCCAGCCGGTCGAGTCCGGCCGCGAGCCCGGCTCCCTGGTCCACCGCCACCCGCCAGCACGCGGCGAGTCCCCGCAGCCCCTCGGCACCCGGCTGCCGTGCCGCCTCCGCGAGCGCCTCCGGGACGTCCCCGCCGAAGCGCGCCGCCGCGAGCACCGTCGCCTGCATGTCACCGAGCCCGCCGGAGTCCCGCGCGGCCGGCAGCAGTGCCTCACCCGGCTGCCGTCCGGCGCGCACCTCCCCGGCGAGCGCCCCGCACAACGCGATCACCGCGTCGCCGCGGCCCTCCCGCGCACGAAGTTCCCCGGCGGCCCGCCGCACCCGCCTCAGCAAAGGCACCCCGGCCGCCCCCGCGACGACCGGCAGCAGCGACGCACCCAGCACCGCCAGCACCAGGCCGGCGGCCAACGACCACCACTCGGCCCGCAGCCGCCCGCGCGTCCGCCCCCACGCGCGGGTCACCCGGGGCCACCCCGGCGGCCCGCCGCCCACCGCGCCTCCGCCGGCCAGTAGCAACATCGCCCGCCTGGCCCCGGCATGCCCGCCGCCCAGCAGCCAGGCCGCGGTGCCCAGGCACGCCACGGCCGCACCCGTCGACACCTCGGTCGTCCCGTTCATCCTCCGATCCCCTCGTCCGCTCCGCCGGTGTTCGCGTTCCGGAGCAGCTCCCGCAGGCGCTGCCATCCCCGCTCCCGGGTGAAGGCCTGTGAGCCCCATCGCAGCGCCGGCACCGTCCGCACCAGCCCCGACGGGTCCCGTTCCAGCACATGCACCTCCGCGATCCGCCGCCGCCCGCTCCGGTCGCGTACGAGGTGCAGCACCACCGAGAGGGCGGCCGCCGCCTGGCTGTGCAGGGCGAACCGGTCGAGTCCGGCGGCCGTACCGAGCGCCTCCAGCCGGGCCGGTACGTCGGTGGCGGCGTTGGCATGGACCGTTCCCGAGCCGTCGTGGCCCGTGTTGAGGGCGGCCAGCAGATGGACCACCTCCGGGCCGCGCACCTCACCGACGACCAGCCGGTCAGGCCGCATCCGCAGCGCCTGCCGCACCAGGTCCTCCAGGGTGACCAGGCCCGCGCCCTCCTGATTGGCGGGTCTGGTCTCCAGGCGCACGACGTGCGGATGGTCGGGCCGCAGTTCCGCCGAGTCCTCGGCCAGGACGATGCGCTCGTCCGGCCCGACCAGTCCCAGCAGCGCGCTCAGCAAGGTCGTCTTGCCGCTGCCGGTTCCCCCGCTGACGAGGAACGACAGCCGCGCGTCCAGCAGTGCCCGCAGCACGCGGTCCCCGCCCGGCGGGACCGTCCCGGCCGCCACGAGTTCGTCGAGGGTGAAGGCGCGCGGTCGTACGACCCGTAGCGACAGACAAGTGCCGCCGACGGCCACCGGTGGCAGTACCGCGTGCAGTCGGGTTCCGTCGGGCAGCCGCGCGTCGACCCAGGGCCGGGCGTCGTCCAGGCGCCGGCCGGCCACGGCGGCGAGCCGCTGGGCGAGGCGCCGGACGGCCGACTCGTCGGGGAAGGCCACCTCGGTCAGTTCCAGTCCTCCGCCCCGGTCCACCCAGACCCGGTCCGGCGCCGACACCAGCACGTCGGTCACCGAGGGCTCGGACAGGAGCCGTTCCAACGGCCCGCTGCCGACCAGCTCGGACCGCAGTTGCTCGGCCGCTCCGAGCACTTCGGCGTCACCGAGCACCCGCCCCTGGTCCCGCAGCGCCTGTGCCACCCGCGCGGGCGTCGGCTCGGCCCCGCTCTCGGCCAGCCACCGCCGCACCCCGTCGAGCAGGCCGGGAGGCATGACCGATCCACTCGTCACCGGCCTCCTCATGCCGCCCTCGCCTCCACCAGCGCCCGCTCCCAGAACTCCCTGCAGAAGCGGGCCAGCGGGCCCCGGCCCGAGGCCCCGGGCGGGCGGCCCGCCTCGTCCGGGCGCCGCAGGGCGGGCTCGGCGGGCACGTCTCCGGCGAGGGGCAGCCCGAGCAGCCGGGCCACCTCACGGTCGTCCAGCCCCGGTGCGTACGGCCCGCGTACCGCCACTCGCAGATCGCGCAGGACCATGCCCACGGCGGAGGCGACGCGGCCCGCCGCCGCGACGGCGCGCAGCTCCGCGGGGACCACGAGGAGCCCGAGGTCGAGCTGGGCGAGGACCTCGGCGACCCCGTCGTCGACGCGGCGCGGCAGGTCGACCACGACGGTGCCGCCCCCGCGCCGCGCCGCGGCGAGCACCGCGCGTACGGCCCTGGGTGGTACGGCGAGACAGTCGCCGCGGTCCCAGCTGAGCACCCGCAGCGAGTGCAGTTCCGGCAGTGACTCCTCCAGGGCGCCGCCGCCGACCCGGCCGTGTGACGCGGCGAACGCCGGCCAGCGCAGCCCTTTGGCCGTCTCGCCCCCGAGGGCCACGTCGAGTCCGCCGCCCAGCGGATCGGCGTCCACGAGGAGGGTGCGCAGCCCCTCACGCGCGGAGGTGACGGCGAGCGCGCACGCGAGCGTGGACGCTCCGGCGCCGCCCCGGCCGCCGATGACACCGACGGTCAGGGCGGGCCGTCCGACGCCTTCGGCCACGTCGGCGATGCGGTCGACCAGCCACTGCTCGCCGTCGGGCAGCATCAGCACGTGGTCGGCGCCGATCTCGACGGCCCGCCGCCAGATCCCGGAGTCGTCCTGGTCGCGGCCGACCAGCACCACTCCCGGCCTGCGTGCCGCCCCGCGCACCCGCCGCGCGGCGTCGTCCCCGACCAGGACGAGCGGTGCGGCCTCCCAGCTGCCCCTTGGTTCCGGCACCGTGTGATGGACCTCCGGTGTGGCGCCGGCCGCCGCGCACAGGCGCAGCAGGTCGTCGAGGAGCCCGGCGTCCTCGGTGAGGATCAGCGGTGCGCCCGGCCGGCCTCCTCCGGTGGCCGGCGGCGGATCTTGGGTGATGGTTCCAGACACGTTCGTCCCCCTTTGCTGCATCTCTCGCGCAGCCCCTGCGGCCCCGCGATTCCCAGACGTGTGAAGAGCCGGCAAGCGGTTCTTCTTTGAACGGCCGGCGGAAACCGGCCGTACGCGACCCGACAAACGGAACCGGGCGTGAACTCTCGGCGAGCGGGCGCGTCGGAATCACGATGCGGCGATCCGGAAAAACATGTGGATCTTGGTCGATAACTGTGGACGGGTCGACGCCTGTGAATATCGCGGTCACCCAAACCGGTGAGTCCCGCACACCTCCTGTGCGGCTTCCGCAGAGCAGTCCGACGACTACCTCGGGTAACTGCTCATGTTCATGACATATGAACATGCGCACGGCACCCGCGCGGTGCACCAACCGCGAGGAGAATGAGGAAAACCCACCCGGACATGCGACGACCCCCGCCGGGGGGGAGAGCGGGGGTCGTCCCCACGGCCGACTCGGGGGGGGGAGGAGTCGGACCGGGTTAGACACGGTCGCGAACGATCCGTGACTTCCATGGTGTACCCGAGAGCCCTCTCAGGCAAACCCACACGCCCCACCTTACGCCGAATGGGCTGCGCCTATGCTCAAGGACGTGGAAAACCACTCGATGCCCCGCACAGCCGCCTTCTTTGACCTGGACAAGACGGTCATTGCGAAGTCGAGCACGCTCACGTTCAGCAAGTCGTTCTATCAAGGCGGCCTGATCAACCGCAGGGCTGTCCTGCGCACCGCGTACTCCCAGTTCGTGTTCCTGGCCGGCGGCGCCGATCACGACCAGATGGAGCGGATGCGCAAGTACCTGTCCGCGCTGTGCCGCGGCTGGAACGTCCAGCAGGTCAGGGAGATCGTCGCCGAGACGCTGCACGACCTGATCGACCCGATCATCTACGACGAGGCCGCCACCCTCATCGAGCGGCACCACACCGCGGGACGCGACGTCGTGATCGTGTCCACGTCGGGCGCCGAGGTGGTCGAGCCGATCGGCGAACTGCTCGGCGCGGACCGGGTGGTGGCCACCCGTATGGTCGTAGGCGACGACGGGTGCTTCACCGGCGAGGTGGAGTACTACGCGTACGGCCCGACCAAGGCCGAGGCGGTCCGGGAGCTGGCCGAGTCGGAGGGCTACGACCTGGCCCGTTGTTACGCCTACAGCGACTCGGTGACCGATGTCCCGATGCTGGAGTCCGTGGGCCACCCGCACGCCGTGAACCCCGACCGCGCGCTGCGCAGGGAGGCCCTCGCGCGGGAGTGGCCGATCCTCGACTTCCACCGGCCGGTGCGGCTCAAGCAGCGCCTCCCCGCCTTCTCCGTACCGCCGCGCCCCGCCCTGGTCGCGGCAGCCGCCATAGGCGCCGCGGCGGCCACCGCGGGCCTCGTCTGGTACGCGAGCCGGCGCCGCACGACGGCGGCCTGACCGCCTCCCGCCGAGCCGCCCCGCCGGTCGCCGGCAGCACACACCCCGGCGACGCCCGTTTGGGATGGCTTTGAGGGCAAAAGTAAAGAAGCAGGGCGAGGACTTCCGCTTGCTCCGGACCCGGAGTACAAAGGACTTAACGGCCCGCGAGACCAAGGGCATCCGCGAGGATCACCCCCACCAACGCATGTGTGGCCCCACGGACCGAGCATGAACACCGGGAACCCACGCGACGTCGACCCGTCGATTACGGGCCAGCCGCACCAGGTGACGGGCGAAGTCCCCGACCTGATGGGCACATATCGAGGACGCTTGGTAACGCGGTGGACATGCCAGCGGCGGTACGAGTATTCGTACCGCCGCATCTCTGCCGGGCTCTTCTCCGGCTCCTTTTACGCGGCCCCGCGCTGGAGCGCCTCGCACACGGCCGTCGACTCGCGCGCCCCCAGCTCGACCGCGCGCCCGCAATGGGCGATCCAGGCCGCCACACCCTCGGGGGTGCCGGAGACATACCCCTCCAGCGCCCTGATGTAGGCCTCCTGGCCCAGCTCGGCGTGTCCGACCTCGGCCGGGCAGACCGACTTGGGGTCGAGACCGCTGCCGACCAGGACGATGCGTTCGGCCGTACGCGCGACCAGGCCGTTGTGGGAGGTGAAGGGGCGCAGTGCGAGAAGTTCGCCGTGCACGACGGCGGCCGTCACCAGCGCCGGGGCGGAACCGCCCGCGATGATCAGCTCGGACAGCCCGTCCAGCCGGCCGTGCGCCTCCGCCGCGCTCGGCAGGCCGAGCCCGATCAGGGGCTCGTCGACCGGCTCGCCCTCCTGCCGGGGGCGCCCGACCCGCTCGGCATTGTCGGCCGCCGCGACCAGGTGCAGCCGGGCCAGGACCCGCAGGGGCGACTGCCGCCAGACGGACAGCAACTGCCCCGCCTCGGCGGTCAGCCGCAGCGCCGCGCCCATCGTGCGGGCGCCGTCGTCGCCGCTGAAGTCACTGCGCCGACGCACCTCCTCCAGGGCCCAGTCCGCGCCCGACAGCGCCGCCGAGCCACGGGCGCCGCGCAGCGCCGCCTCGGAGGTGATCTCGTTGCTGCGCCGCCGCATGACCCGGTGCCCGTAGACCCGGTCCACGGCCTTGCGCACGGACTCCACGGAGTCGGCCACTCCGGGCAGGGAGCCCAGGGCGGCGAGCGGGTCGGCGGTCGCACCTGTCGTACTCATGAGTACGACACTACGCACCCCCGGCGCCCACCCCACGAAGGAGTGGCCTTCTTCACGTCCGACTGCCACATACAGCTACCATTCCATTACGCTTGGTGAACATGAAAATTGCTTTCGTGGGGAAGGGCGGCAGCGGGAAGACGACCCTGTCCTCCCTGTTCATCCGTCATCTCGTGGCCGTCAGCGCCCCGGTCGTCGCGGTGGACGCCGACATCAACCAGCACCTCGGGGCCGCGCTGGGCCTGGACGAGGCGGAGGCGGCCGCGCTGCCCGCGCTGGGCGAGCACCTGCCGCTGATCAAGGACTATCTGCGCGGCACCAACCCGCGCATCGCGTCCGCCGAGACAATGATCAAGACCACTCCGCCCGGTGAGGGCTCCCGGCTGCTGCGGGTACGCGAGGACAATCCGGTCTACGACGCCTGTGCGCGGCCGGTGGAACTCGACGGCGGGGCCGTCCGTTTGATGGTCACCGGCCCCTTCACCGACGCCGACCTGGGGGTCGCCTGCTACCACTCCAAGACCGGAGCGGTGGAGCTGTGTCTGAACCACCTGGTGGACGGCCCCGGCGAGTACGTCGTGGTCGACATGACGGCCGGTTCGGACTCCTTCGCCTCCGGCATGTTCACCCGCTTCGACATCACGTTCCTCGTGGCCGAGCCGACCCGGAAGGGGGTCTCCGTCTACCGCCAGTACAAGGAGTACGCCCGCGACTTCGGCGTCACCCTGAAGGTCGTCGGCAACAAGGTGCAGGGCCCGGACGACCTCGACTTCCTCCGCGCGGAGGCCGGGGAGGACCTGCTGGTGACGGTGGGGCACTCGGACTGGGTCCGGGCCATGGAGAAGGGCCGGCCGCCCCGGTTCGACCTCCTGGAGGAGCCCAACCGGCACGCGCTGCGCCTGCTGCACTCGGCCGCCGACGCGACGTACGAGTCGCGCGACCACGAGCGTTACACCCGCCAGATGGCGCACTTCCACCTGAAGAACGCCCGGTCGTGGGGCGACGAGCGCACCGGGGTCGACCTGGCGGCCCAGATCGACCCCGGTTTCGTGCTCGGCGAGAACGTCACGGCGTCCGCCTGACGTTCACCGCTTCTCGGCCGGGGCTCCGGGCACCCCCTTGGGAGCCGGTGCGGAATCGCCGGACAGGAAGGGCTTCCAGCCCTTCTTCGGGGCCTCACCCACGTCCAGCGTGCGCAGTTTCGCCAGGGTCCCCGGGTCCTGGGCGTCCAGCCAGTCCACCAGCTGCCGGAAGGAGACACAGCGCACGTCGGACTTGGTGCACACCTCCTCGATGACCTCCTCGACGGCCCGCATGTAGGTGCCGCCGTTCCAGGACTCGAAGTGGTTGCCGATGATCAGGGGCGCCCTGTTGCCCTCGTAGGCCCGCTCGAAGCCCTGGAGGAGGCCGTCCCGCATCTGGTCGCCCCACATCTCGTGCTTGGCGGGGTCGCCCTGGGTGGTGGTGCCGGACTGGTTGACCATGAAGTTGTAGTCCATGGTGAGCTGTTCGAAGGAGTGCCCGGGGAAGGGCACGAGCTGCATCGACAGGTCCCACAGGCCCTGCTTCTTCTTCGGCCACACCTGGTCGTTGACCCCGCTGGTGTCGTAGCGGAAGCCCAGGTCGCGGGCGGCCTTCATGAAGTTCTTCTGCCCCTCCAGGCAGGGGGTGCGGGCGCCGATCAGCTCCTTGTCGTAGTCGAAGGGCAGCGGGGCCGAGTTCTTCATGCCGGTATTGGTCTTCCAGGTCTTCACGAAGCGCTTGGCCTGGGCGATCTCGTCCTTCCACTCCGCCACCGACCATTCGCCGACCCCACCGTCGCTGCCGCAGAAGTGCCCGTTGAAGTGGGTGCCGATCTCGTTGCCCTCGAGCCACGCGAGGCGCAGCTGCTTCACGGTGTCGGCGATGCCCTCCCGGTCGTTGAAGCCGATGTCGGAGCGGCCCGGGGAGTGCTGCGGCGGGCGGTACAGATCGCGTTTCCCCTCCGGCAGCAGGTACACGCCGCTCAGGAAGTACGTCATGGTCGCGTTGTTCTCCTTGGCGACCTTGCGGAAATGCGAGAAGAGCTTCTGGCCGTCCTCGCCCGCGCCGTCCCAGGAGAAGACCACGAACTGCGGGGGCTTCTCGCCTCGCTTCAGCCGCTCGGGCCGGGGCAGGTGCGGCTGTGCCCCGGTGTACGCGGTGGAGCCGTCTCCGATCAGCCGGACGACGTTCTTCGGTGCCGGGGCCGGCTTGGCCTTCTCCTGGTCACGCGCCTGCTCGCCGGTGCTGTCGGTGCCGGTCCCGCACCCGGCGAGCGAGGCGACGCAGACCGCGGCGATCAAGGTGCCCGTGGCGATTCCGTGGGTGGCGGCCATCCGCCCACCTTCTTCCTTCTCTCGGGCCGAGCTCGATGAGGGCTTTGTCTGGTGCTGTGCCGGTCCACGCCGACAGCGCCGTCAAAGTCGCACGGAATGAAGAAGGGGTTAATACGACAAGCCGACGAAATGGCTACATCACTCGCTGGAGTGATAGATTCATCCATTTGCCCGGAAAGTCTATGCCAGTCCTTTACTCTCAATTACGATCCGTTTACGGATTGTTGATGTACGAGAGAAGGGAAACCATGTCAGCCTGCGTGCCCGCCCGCGCCGCCGACTCGGATCGGACCGAGCGCGCCCACCCACCTCACAGCCCGCCACCGGCCGGCCCCCCGCGCCCGCGTATCGCGGGAGCCGACCTGTCGGCCTCGGTCGCGGTCTTCCTGATCGCCCTCCCGCTCTCCCTCGGCATCGCCCTCGCCACCGGCGCGCCGCTCCAGGCCGGCCTGGTCGCCGCCGCCGTGGGCGGAATCGTCGCCGGGCGGATCGGCGGCTCCCCGCTCCAGGTGAGCGGTCCCGCCGCCGGACTCACCGTCGTCACCGCCGACCTCATCCAGCACTACGGCTGGCGGACGACCTGCGCCATCACCGTCCTCGCCGGAATCTCCCAGCTCGGCCTCGGCTGCCTGCGCGTGGCACGCGGCGCGCTCGCCGTGAGCCCCGCGATCGTGCACGGCATGCTCGCCGGCATCGGCGTCACCATCGCCGTCGCCCAGCTCCACATCGTCCTCGGCGGCACCCCGCAGAGCTCCGTCCCCGACAACCTCCTCGCCCTTCCCTCCCAGTTGGCGAACCTGCACCCCGCGGCCCTGTCGGTGAGCCTGCTGACCCTGGCCCTGCTGCTGCTCTGGCCCCGGATCCCGGGCCGCCCCGGACGTGTTCTCCGCACGGTTCCGGCAGCGCTCGTCGCCGTCGCCGGAGCCACCGCGGTCGCCGCCGCGGCCGGCCTCGTCCTGCCCAAGGTGGACCTGCCGTCCTGGCGCAACCACGCCCTGGCCGGGCTGCCCGAGGGACCCGTGCTCGGCCTCGCCGCCGCCGTGCTCACCACGACGCTGGTGTGCAGCGTGCAGTCGCTGCTCGGCGCCGTGGCCGTGGACAAGCTGGTGTCCGGCCGCCCCGGCCCCGGCCAGATCGGGCGCTCCGACCTGGACCGTGAACTGCTCGGTCAGGGCGCGGCCAACATCGTCTCCGGCTCGCTCGGCGGGCTCCCGGTGGCCGGCGTGGCGGTCCGCAGTTCCGCGAACGTCAAAGCGGGTGCCGTGAGCCGGAACTCCACGATGCTGCACGGCGTTCTCGTAGTGATCGCCGCGCTGCTGATGGTCCCGCTCCTGGAGCTCATCCCGCTCGCCTCGCTCGCCGCCCTGGTGATGGCCGTCGGCATCCAGATGGTGTCCCTGCACCACATCCGCACGGTGACCCGCCACCGTGAAGTCCTGGTCTACGCCGTGACCACCCTCGGCGTCGTGTCCCTCGGCGTCCTGGAGGGCGTGGCACTGGGCATCGCCGTCGCCGTCGGCGTGGCCCTGCACCGGCTCACCCGCACCCGGATCACGCACGATGAGGAGGAAGGAGTCCATCACGTACACGTACGAGGTCAGTTGACGTTCCTCGCGGTGCCACGGCTCAGCCGGGCCCTGCACCTCGTCCCCCAAGGGGCCGACGTGGTCGTGGCGTTGGACGGCTCCTTCATGGACCACGCGGCGTACGAGACGCTGCAGGACTGGCAGAGCACGCACACCGCGCGGGGCGGCACCGTCGAGATCACCGGCCGGCGCGCCGGGGTCCGGATCGCCGAGCCCGCGGCCCTCACCTCCGGGCACTCGCCCGACGGGAGCGAGGAGGCCGGCGCCTCCGACGCCGACTGCCGCTGCCGACCCTGGACGGCCTGGCGCAACCACCAGTGCGAACGCCCACGCCCCCGGCCGGGCGGCGACCCACGACCGGGCGGGACCGACGGAACGGAGGGAGCAGATGGAACGGACGGAGCCGCTGAAGGCGAACCGGAGCCGGCCGAAACCGGCGGACACGAACTGAGGCGCGGCATCAGCGCGTTCCAGCGCAACACCGCTCCCCTGGTCCGCGGTGAGCTGGCCCGGCTGGCGCGCGAGGGACAGCGACCCGGACAGCTGTTCCTGACCTGTGCCGACTCCCGGGTGGTCACCTCGATGATCACGGCCAGTGGTCCGGGAGACCTGTTCGTGGTGCGCAATGTCGGCAACCTCGTGCCACCGCCCGGCGCGGAGAGCGGCGACGACTCGGTGGCGGCCGCCATCGAGTACGCCGTGGAGATGTTGGCTGTCCGGTCGATCACGGTGTGCGGGCACTCGGGGTGCAGTGCGATGCAGGCGCTGCTCGACACCGAGCCGGACGGCGCCCGCACACCGCTGAGACGCTGGCTGCGGCACGGCCGGCCGAGCCTGCGGCGCATGGGCGACGGCAGCCTGCCCCCGTCGCGGCTGGCCGGGCGGACCCCCACCGACGCGGTCGAGCAGCTCTGCCTGACGAACGTGGTGCAGCAGCTGGAGCATCTGCGCGCCCATGAATCGGTGGCCCGGGCCATGAAGGACGGGGCCCTGGAGCTGCACGGCATGTACTTCCATGTGGGTGAGGCCCAGGCGTATCTCCTCACCGAGCGGGACGAGGAGAGGGTGTTCGACCGGGTCCGTTCCCCGGACCTGGCGATGTGAGGCGACCCGTCCGGGTGTGAGAGGCGTTACACACCTTGAACCGGCTTACGCCGGGCCCCGTGGGAAGAGGTGTCGCACACCGCGCCACTCCACCCGACAGGTCTAAACCAATTTCCCGTCGGCCCTTGTCAGCGCACCCCCGGGTCTGATGAGCTGTGGCCTGGGACACAACGGACACCCTGGGAAAGGCAGATGCCGTGAGCAATGAAAGCCTGGCCAACCTTCTGAAGGAGGAGCGTCGCTTCACGCCCCCCGCCGACCTGGCCGCGAACGCCAACGTCACCGCGGAGGCGTATGAACAGGCCAAGGCTGACAGGCTCGGCTTCTGGGCCGAGCAGGCCCGCCGACTGACCTGGGCCACCGAACCCACCGAGACCCTGGACTGGTCGAACCCGCCGTTCGCCAAGTGGTTCAAGGACGGCGAGCTCAACGTCGCCTACAACTGCGTGGACCGGCACGTGGAGGCCGGGCACGGCGACCGGGTCGCCATCCACTTCGAGGGCGAGCCGGGCGACAGCCGCGCCATCACCTACGCCCAGCTCAAGGACGAGGTCTCCAAGGCCGCCAACGCCCTGCTGGAGCTGGGCGTCCAGGCGGGCGACCGGGTCGCCGTCTACATGCCGATGATCCCGGAGACCGCGGTCGCGATGCTGGCCTGCGCCCGCATCGGTGCCGCGCACTCCGTCGTCTTCGGCGGCTTCTCGGCGGACGCGCTCGCCACCCGTATCCAGGACGCCGACGCGCGTGTCGTCATCACGGCCGACGGCGGCTACCGGCGCGGCAAGCCCTCCGCGCTCAAGCCGGCCGTGGACGAGGCGATCGCCAAGGCCGGCACCGTCGAGCACGTCCTCGTCGTCCGCCGCACCGGCCAGGACGTCGCCTTCACCGAGGGCCGGGACGTGTGGTGGCACGACCTGGTGGAGCGGCAGAGCGCCGAGCACGCCCCTCAGGCGTTCGGGGCCGAGCACCCGCTGTTCATCCTCTACACCTCGGGGACGACGGGTAAGCCGAAGGGCATCCTGCACACCTCCGGCGGCTTCCTCACCCAGGTCGCGTACACGCACTGGTCCGTCTTCGACCTCAAGCCGGCCACCGACGTGTACTGGTGCACGGCCGACGTCGGCTGGGTCACCGGGCACTCCTACATCGTCTACGGCCCGCTCGCCAACGGCGCCACCCAGGTGATGTACGAGGGCACGCCGGACACCCCGCACCAGGGCCGCTTCTGGGAGATCGTGCAGAAGTACGGCGTGACGATCCTCTACACGGCGCCCACCGCGATCCGCACGTTCATGAAGTGGGGCGACGACATCCCCGCCAAGTTCGACCTCAGCAGCCTGCGCGTGCTGGGCTCGGTGGGCGAGCCGATCAACCCCGAGGCGTGGATCTGGTACCGCAAGAACATCGGCGCGGACCGCACCCCGGTGGTGGACACCTGGTGGCAGACCGAGACCGGCGGCATCATGATCTCGCCGCTGCCGGGCGTGACCGACGCCAAGCCGGGCTCCGCCCAGACCCCGCTGCCCGGCATCGCCGCGACCGTCGTCGACGACGAGGCGGGCGAGGTACCGAACGGCGGCGGTGGCTACCTGGTCCTCACCGAGCCGTGGCCGTCGATGCTGCGCACCATCTGGGGCGACGACCAGCGGTTCATCGACACGTACTGGTCGCGCTTCGAGGGCAAGTACTTCGCCGGTGACGGCGCCAAGAAGGACGACGACGGCGACATCTGGCTGCTCGGCCGGGTCGACGACGTGATGCTGGTGTCCGGGCACAACATCTCCACCACGGAGGTCGAGTCCGCGCTCGTCTCGCACCCGTCGGTCGCCGAGGCGGCCGTGGTCGGCGCGGCGGACGAGACGACCGGTCAGGCGATCGTCGCCTTCGTGATCCTGCGCGGCACGGCGGCGGAGAGCGAGGACCTCGTCGGTGAGCTGCGCAACCACGTGGGCGCCACGCTCGGCCCGATCGCCAAGCCCAAGCGGATCCTGCCGGTGGCCGAGCTGCCGAAGACCCGCTCCGGCAAGATCATGCGCCGCCTGCTGCGGGACGTCGCGGAGAACCGGGCCCTGGGCGATGTCACCACGCTGACTGACAGCAGCGTGATGCAGCTGATCCAGGACAAGCTCCCGGCAGCACCCAGCGAGGACTGAACGGACACCGTCCGGACAGCGGCACCCGGCGCACCCCTGCGCCGGGTGCCGCCGTGTGCTCCTGGTGCGCCCCAGGAGCACGTTAGCTAAACTAAACAAAAAGCTGTCTCATGGGGCGCCGGGAAGTCTGGTCGGCACACGATTCGTGCTGCCCGTCGACCAGAGGAACTCCCCCGTGACCGCGCCCCACACCCCCAGCCCCCGCAAGGCCTTCGGACGCCTCTCCCTGCCCGAGCGGTCGTACGTCGCGGACGCGCTGCGCACCGAGACCGTCGGCGGCGTCCTGCTGCTCCTCGCCGCCGTCGCCGCGCTGATCTGGGCGAACGTACCCGGTCTGCACGACAGCTACGAGAGCGTCAGCCACTTCCACTTCGGCCCCGAGGCCCTCGGGCTGAACCTGTCCGTCGCACACTGGGCCGCCGACGGACTGCTCGCGGTCTTCTTCTTCGTCGCGGGGATCGAGCTCAAACGCGAACTCGTCGCCGGTGATCTGCGCGACCCCAAGGCCGCCGCGCTCCCCGTCGTCGCCGCCCTGTGCGGCATGGCCGTACCGGCACTGGTCTACACGCTCACCAGCGGCGCGGGCGGCGGCTCGCTGGCCGGCTGGGCCGTGCCCACCGCCACCGACATCGCCTTCGCGCTCGCCGTGCTCGCCGTCATCGGCACCTCCCTGCCCAGCGCGCTGCGCGCCTTCCTGCTCACCCTCGCCGTCGTCGACGACCTGTTCGCCATCCTGATCATCGCGGTCTTCTTCACCGACGACCTGAACTTCGCGGCGCTCGGCGGCGCCGTCGCGGGCCTGGCCGTCTTCTGGCTGCTGCTGCGCAAGGGCGTACGCGGCTGGTACGTGTACGTGCCGCTCGCGCTGGTCGTGTGGGCGCTGATGTACAACAGCGGCATCCACGCCACCATCGCCGGTGTCGCCATGGGCCTGATGCTGCGCTGCCACCGCCGCGAGGACGAGGAGCACTCCCCCGGCGAGCACATCGAGCACCTCGTCCGGCCGCTCTCGGCGGGCCTCGCGGTGCCACTGTTCGCCCTGTTCAGCGCGGGCGTGGCGATCTCCGGCGGCGCCCTCGCGGACGTGTTCACCCAGCCCGAGACGCTCGGCGTGGTGCTCGGGCTCGTCGTCGGCAAGACGCTCGGCATCTTCGGCGGTACGTGGCTGACGGCGCGCTTCACAAGGGCCTCGCTCAGCGACGACCTCGCCTGGGCGGACGTGTTCGCGGTGGCGACCCTCGCCGGGATCGGTTTCACCGTCTCGCTGCTCATCGGGGAACTCGCCTTCGAGGACGACGCGGTGATGACCGACAGCGTCAAGGCGGCCGTCCTGGCCGGCTCGCTGATCGCCACCGCCGTCGCGACGGTGCTGCTGAAGATACGGAACACCAAGTACCGCAGGCTGACCGAGGAAGAGGAGCGCGACGAGGACCTCAGCGGCGTCCCGGACGTCTACGAACAGGACGACCCGGCGTACCACCTGCGCATGGCGGAGATCCACGAGCGGAAGGCCGCCGAGCACCGGCGGCTCGCCCGGGAGAAGGCCGCCGAGCGGGACGCGCTTGCCGAAGTGACGGGCGGGGCAGGCGAGGAACGCAACGGTCCGGCATGATCTGACGAGACGGTACAAAAGACTGAACCGTACGCGCGGACACAAAGCGTACGCAGGAGAGGGAGACCGCGATGAGCGCACCCGACGGCAGCCCGGTCGGCGCCGAACGCAGCATCGGCCAGCTGTTCGCCTCGGCGACGGCCGACATGTCGGCGCTGGTGCACGACGAGATCGCGCTGGCGAAGGCGCAGCTCAAGCAGGACGTCAAGCGGGGCGCGACCAGCGGCGGCGCGTTCACGGCGGCCGGTGTGCTGCTCGTGTTCTCCCTGCCGATGCTGAACTTCGCGCTGGCCTACGGCATCCGCACCTGGAGCGACTGGAACCTCGCGGTCTGCTTCCTGCTCTCCTTCGCGGCGAACGTGCTGATCGCGCTGTTCCTCGCGCTGATCGGCGTCGTCTTCGCGAAGAAGGCGAAGAAGGGCCGGGGTCCGCAGAAGGTCGCCGCCTCCGTGAAGGAGACGGCGGGCGTGCTGCAGAAGGCCAAGCCGCACCCGCGCCCCGAACTGCCCGAGGACCGGGTCCCCCAGGCCATCGAGGCTGTGGCACGCTCATCTTCATGACGGATCCCGCCACTCCTCCGGCGCAGCCCGCTTCGGTCGTACGCCTCGACATCCCGGGCGGCACCGGACTGACGCACCGGGACGTCGCCGCCAACGGCGCCCGCTTCCACATCGCGGAGCTGGGCGACGGCCCCCTGGTGCTGCTGCTGCACGGCTTCCCGCAGTTCTGGTGGACCTGGCGGCACCAGCTGACGGCGCTCGCCGACGCCGGTTTCCGGGCCGTCGCCATGGACCTGCGGGGCGTCGGCGGCAGCGACCGCACACCGCGCGGCTACGACCCGGCCAACCTCGCGCTGGACATCACCGGGGTGATCCGCTCCCTCGGCGAGCCGGACGCCGCGCTGGTCGGGCACGACCTGGGCGGGTATCTGGCCTGGACGGCCGCGGCGATGCGCCCCAAGCTCGTACGGCGGCTCGCGGTCGCCTCCATGCCGCATCCGCGGCGCTGGCGCTCGGCGCTGGTCTCCGACGCCAGGCAGTCCGCCGCCCTGTCCCACATCTGGGGGTTCCAACGGCCCTGGATCCCGGAGCGCCGGCTCACCGCGGACGACGGGGCGCTGGTGGCCGAGCTCATCCGGGACTGGTCCGGGCCGCACCTGCCGGACGAGGAGGCGCTGGAGAACTACCGGCGGGCGATGTGCATCCCGTCCACGGCGCACTGCTCGATCGAGCCGTACCGCTGGATGGTGCGCTCCCTGGCCCGCCCGGACGGCATCCAGTTCAACCGCAGGATGAAGCGTCCGGTGCGGGTGCCGACGCTGCACCTGCACGGCTCGCTGGACCCGGTGGTCCGCACGCGCAGTGCCGCGGGGTCCGGGGAGTACGTCGAAGCGCCGTACCGCTGGCGGTTGTTCGACGGGCTGGGGCACTTCCCGCACGAGGAGGACCCGGTCACTTTCTCCACCGAACTGATCAATTGGCTGAAGGATCCCGAGCCCGATCGGTGACCGAATCGAGCGTTCGTCTGACGATCGGCCAATTGCCCGGCGCATAGGCCAATTGGGGGCGCGCGAGGTGGTTATCGACCTTGGGGCGGGGGCAGACGTCGGGGTATGGGCTGGACGCACGACTACAGTGACGCAAGCCGCGACCGCCGCACGGCGGGCGGTATGGGTTCCCACCAGCGAGGCGGTGCACCACAGATGGCAGGTACGGACCTCAGGGTGGGAATCCCGCGCATCCTCCGCCGCAGGGCGCGTTGGGTCTCCGTCCGCCTGCGCCACCCCCGCGGCTGACCCGCGGCCTCACCTCACAGCGCGCAGCTGTCGCTGTCCACCTGCTGGTTCGCGGTACGGCCCGCGGCGATGTCCTCCTGGATCTCGTCCACGGTGAGCGCGTAACCCGTCTCGGCGTCGTCGAGCGACTTCGCGAAGACCACGCCGTAGACCTCCCCCTCGGGGGTGAGCAGCGGGCCGCCCGAGTTGCCCTGACGGACCGTCGCGTACAGGGAGTACACGTCACGGCGGACCGTGCCGCGGTGGTAGATGTCGGGGCCGTTGGCCGTGATGCGTCCGCGCAGACGCGCGGCGCGGACGTCGTACGCCCCGTTCTCCGGGAAGCCGGCGACGATCGCTCCGTCGCCGCTGCTCGCGTCCTCGGTGGTGAACCGCAGCGCGGGCGCCTTCAGATCGGGTACGTCGAGGACGGCGATGTCGCGCTTCCAGTCGTAGAGGACGACCGTCGCGTCGTACTTCCTGCCCTCGCCGCCTATCTGCACGGTCGGCTCGTCGACACCGCCCACGACATGCGCGTTGGTCATGACGCGGCGCTCGGCGAAGACGAAGCCTGTGCCCTCCAGGACCTTGCCGCAGCTCGCGGCGGTGCCCATCACCTTGACGATGGAGCGCTGCGCGCGCAGGGCGACGGGGCTGTTCGCCAGGGCCGGGTCCGGGGGCCGTACGTCCGTGATCGGCTCGCTGGCGAAGGGGCTGAAGACCTGCGGGAAGCCGTTCTGCGCGAGGACGGAGGAGAAGTCGGCGAACCAGGTGTCGGCCTGGCCGGGCAGCGCCCGGGAGACACCGAGCAGCACCTTGGAGCCGCGGACCTCCTTGCCGAGCGTCGGCAGCGTCGTACCGGCGAGGGCCGAGCCGATCAGCCAGGCGACCAGGAGCATCGCGACGACGTTGACGAGTGCGCCACCCGTCGCGTCCAGCGCGCGGGCCGGGGACCAGGTGATGTAGCGGCGCAGTTTGTTGCCGAGGTGGGTGGTCAGGGCCTGGCCGACGGAGGCGCAGACTATGACGACGACGACCGCGACGACGGCGGCCGTCGTACCGACCTCGGAGTCGTCCGTCAGGGCGTCCCAGATGACGGGCAGCGTGTAGACGGCGGCGAGACCGCCGCCCAGGAAGCCGATCACCGACAGGATGCCGACGACGAAGCCCTGGCGGTAGCCGACGACCGCGAACCACACGGCGGCGAGGAGCAACAGGATGTCCAGCACGTTCACCGCTTCAAGCCTCGCCTCGTCCGACCCAGCACGGCGCCCACCCTGTCATGACCGCCAGTCCAGCGGGACCCGCCTGTCCCGGTCCCAGGGCCGCTCCCACCCCGCGAAGTGCAGCAACCGGTCGATGACCCCGGCGGTGAAGCCCCATACGAGGGCTGATTCGACCAGGAATGCCGGACCCTGGTAACCGCTGGGGTGGACCGTGGTCGCACGGTTGTCCGGGTGGGTGAGATCCGCCACCGGGACGGTGAAGACCCGCGCGGTCTCGTTCGGGTCGACGACCCCCACCGGACTGGGGACGCGCCACCAGCCGAGCACGGGTGTGACGACGAAGCCGCTGACCGGGATGTAGAGCTTCGGCAGTACGCCGAAGAGCTGGACGCCGGACGGGTCGAGTCCGGTCTCCTCCTCGGCCTCGCGCAGGGCGGCCCGCAGCGGGCCGTCGCCCTGCGGGTCGCCGTCCTCGGGGTCGAGGGCGCCGCCGGGGAAGGACGGCTGCCCGGCGTGCGAGCGCAGTGAGCTGGCGCGCTCCATGAGCAGCAGCTCCGGGCCGCGCTCACCGTCGCCGTCACCGAAGAGGATGAGGACGGCGGACTGGCGCCCCGTGCCGTTCTCCGGGGGCAGGAAGCGGCTCAGCTGTGTCGGTCTGACCGTCTCCGCCGCGTGGGCCACCGGGTCCAGCCAGGAGGGCAGCCCTTCCCGGCTGAGCGTCACCGGGCCGCCCTGGGTACCGCTCGTCCGCGTCATCGCCACCCCCGTCGTCCGGCCGCGTCCCACGGGTCCAACGCCCGGCGGCCCCGAGATCGTTCCACCGGCCGCCGCCGCGTGCGCGGCCCCTTCATCCGGCCCCCAGCGGCGGCGCGGGCCTGCCGCCGGCGTCCAGGTAGGCCTGCGGGGGCTTCAGCCGCTGGCCCGGGAGGCCGCCCTTCTCGTACTTCAGCAGCTTCTTCGCCTTCTCCGGGTCCGTCTCGCCCTCGCCGTACGCCGGACAGAGCGGCGCGATGGGGCAGGCGCCGCAAGCGGGCTTGCGGGCGTGGCAGATGCGGCGGCCGTGCCAGATGACGTGGTGGGACAGGTCGGTCCAGTCGCTCTTGGGGAAGAGCGCGCCGACGGCCGCCTCGATCTTGTCGGGGTCGGTCTCCTCGGTCCAGCGCCAGCGGCGCACCAGGCGCTGGAAGTGGGTGTCCACGGTGATCCCCGGGCGGCCGAACGCGTTGCCGAGCACCACGAAGGCGGTCTTGCGGCCGACGCCGGGCAGTTTGACGAGATCCTCGAGCCGGCCGGGCACCTCGCCGCCGAAGTCCTCCGCGAGCACCTTCGACAGGCCTATGACCGACTTGGTCTTGGCCCGGAAGAAGCCGGTGGGGCGCAGGATCTCCTCCACTTCCTCGGGGTTGGCGGCGGCCAGGTCCTCGGGGGTGGGGTACTTCGCGAAGAGGGCGGGGGTCGTCTGGTTGACGCGCAGGTCGGTGGTCTGGGCCGACAGCACGGTGGCGACGACGAGTTGGAAGGGGTTCTCGAAGTCCAGCTCCGGGTGGGCGTACGGGAACACCTCGGCGAGCTCGCGGTTGATCCGGCGCGCGCGGCGGACCAGCGCGGTGCGCGACTCGTCCCCGGCCGGCTTGACGGCGGTCTTCACCGGGGCGGCCTTCACGGAGGCGGTCGCCTTCCCGGGGGCGACGAGCGGCTTCTTCACGGCGGTCGCCTTCTTGGCGGCGGTCGCCTTCTTCGCCCCGGTCGTCTTCTTCGCCGCCGTCTTCTTCGCCGTCTTCTTCACCGGCGCGTCCGTCTCCCCGGTCGCCTCGGCCGCCCCGCTCGCGCGGGTCGTCGGTTTCTTCTTCAACGGCGGCCTCTTTGTCGTTTTCGCCGTTTCCCTACCGCCATCGGAGCCCTGTTCGCCCACAGCGGAATCACGACGTACACCCACTCCCGCAGCTCCCTAGGCCTGTGCTCTCACCGGCGAATTGGACACCCGGCCAGCCTACGGCCCGGCACCGACATCCGCCCCGGACCCCGAAGATCGGCGTCCAATTGGACCCCTGCCGCTTACCCCGACCGGCCCGTACGGCATCCTTGTGACAGATCACACTGTTTGGACCGTCCGGCAAAATGGGAACCACGGTCCCCTGGTACGTGGGGGAACAAGCTCCCCTGAGCAGGTCGACAAGGAGAGAACTCGTGGACGACGTTCTGCGGCGGAATCCGCTCTTCGCGGCGCTCGACGACGAGCAGGCCGCCGAGCTTCGCGCCTCCATGAGTGAGGTGACCCTCGCACGGGGCGACTCCCTGTTCCACGAGGGCGACCCCGGAGACCGCCTCTACGTGGTCACCGAGGGCAAGGTCAAGCTGCACCGCACGTCCCCCGACGGCCGCGAGAACATGCTCGCGGTGGTCGGTCCGGGCGAGCTGATCGGTGAGCTGTCGTTGTTCGACCCCGGTCCGCGCACCGCGACCGCCACGGCGCTCACCGAGGTCAAGCTGCTCGCCCTGGGCCACGGCGACCTGACGCCCTGGCTGAGCGCCCGCCCCGAGGTGGCCACGGCGCTGCTGCGGGCCGTCGCGCGGCGGCTGCGCAAGACCAACGACGCGATGTCGGACCTGGTCTTCTCGGACGTCCCGGGCCGTGTCGCCCGCGCCCTGCTGGACCTCTCCCGGCGCTTCGGCGTGCAGTCCGAGGAGGGCATCCACGTCGTGCACGACCTCACGCAGGAGGAGCTGGCCCAGCTGGTCGGCGCGTCCCGCGAGACGGTCAACAAGGCCCTGGCGGACTTCGCCCAGCGCGGCTGGCTCCGCCTGGAGGCCCGCGCGGTGATCCTCCTGGACGTCGAACGCCTCGCGAAGCGCTCCCGCTGACACCTGGACCCGGCATCGAGGCCCCCTAGAAACCGCCCCGTGGGAAGCGGGGCCTCGCCGTGTCCGCGGGTCAGGGGGCGTCGTTCGGATCAGGCCGGCTCCAGGGAGCGGTGCTTTGTGACTGAGCCGAGCGGGGTCTGGTGGTGGGGGTGCCTTCCACGCCCTTCAGGCAGTGGGGAGAAGCCGAGCGTGGGGGAGCGGTGCCAGGGCCCGCGACCCCGGCAAGATCCAAACGACGCCTCCTAGATGAGCCCGTGCTCCCGGAGGTACTCCAGCTGCGCGCGGACCGAGAGTTCCGCGGCCGGCCACAGGGAGCGGTCGACGTCGGCGTAGACGTGGGCGACGACCTCGGCCGGGGTGCGGTGGCCGTCCTCGACGGCCGTCTCGACCTGGGCGAGGCGGTGGGCGCGGTGGGCGAGGTAGAACTCGACGGCGCCCTGGGCGTCCTCCAGGACGGGCCCGTGGCCGGGCAGCACCGTGTGGACGCCGTCGTCGACCGTGAGCGACCTGAGCCGGCGCAGCGTGTCCAGGTAGTCGCCGAGACGGCCGTCGGGGTGGGCCACGACGGTCGTACCGCGCCCCAGGATGGTGTCGCCCGTGAGGACCGCCCGGTCGGCCGGGAGATGGAAGCACAGGGAGTCGGCCGTGTGGCCGGGGGTCGGTACGACCCTCAGCTCCAGGCCGCCGACGGTGATGACGTCCCCGGCGGCCAGTCCCTCGTCGCCGAGCCGCAGCGCCGGGTCCAGTGCCCGCACCTTCGTGCCGGTCAGCCCGGCGAAACGGGCGGCGCCCTCGGCGTGGTCGGGGTGACCGTGCGTCAGCAGGGTGAGGGCGACGCGCTTTCCGGCCTGCTCGGCGGTCCCGACGACGTGCCGCAGGTGTCCGTCGTCCAGCGGGCCGGGGTCGACCACGACGGCGAGGTCGGAGTCCGGTTCCGACAGGATCCAGGTGTTGGTGCCGTCCAGGGTCATCGCCGAGGGGTTGGGGGCCAGCACGTTGACGGCACGCGCGGTGGCGGGGCCGGAGAGGACACCGCCCCGCGGCTGGCCCGGAAGGGTGCTTGCGTCCGTCATGCGGGGGCTCCACCGGTCGGGATGTGCTTCGTGAACTCGTCGTGCCCCGGCCAGGAGAGCACGATCTCGCCCTCCACCAGGCGCGCGGTGGCCAGCACCGGCGTGAGGTCCCGCGCGGGCGCCGCTTCGAGGACCTCCGCGGCCGTTCCGTACGCCGTGAGCCGGCGCAGTGTGGCGATGGTCGGGGGCATCATCAGCAGCTCGCCCCGGTCGTACCCCTCGGCCGCCGCGCGGGGTGTGATCCACACCGTGCGGTCGGCCTCCGTGGAGGCGTTGCGGGTGCGCTGGCCCTCGGGGAGCGCGGCGACGAAGAACCAGGTGTCGTAGCGGCGGGGCTCGAACTCGGGGGTGATCCAGCGCGTCCACGCGCCGAGCAGGTCCGAGCGCAGGACCAGTCCGCGGCGGTCCAGGAACTCCGCGAAGGACGTATCCCGCGCGACGAGCGCGGCACGGTCCGCCTCCCAGTCGTCGCCGGTCGTGTCGCCGACCACGGTGTCGGGAGTGGGCCCGGCGAGCAGGACGCCGGCCTCCTCGTACGTCTCCCGCACGGCCGCGCAGACGATCGCCTGGGCCCCCGTCCCGTCGACGCCGAGCCGGTCCGCCCACCACGCGCGCGTGGGACCCGCCCAGCGGACGTGCCGGTCGTCGTCCCGCGGGTCGACGCCGCCGCCGGGATAGGCGTACGCGCCGCCCGCGAACGCCATGGACGTACGCCGGCGCAGCATGTGCACGGCGGGCCCGTCACCGGTGTCCTTGAGCAGCATGACGGTGGCCGCGCGCCTCGGCACGACCGGCGTGAGGCCGCCGCCCGCCAGCGCACGGATCCGCTCCGGCCACTCGGGCGGGTACCACTGCCCGCCGGCCTGCGCATTCCCCATGGCCGGAGGCTATCCCGTGACGGGCGGATGTTCGAGTGCCCATGGGGGACGGCGGGGCCACCGAACGGTGTACGGACGCGGGCGGGCCCCGCGCGGAGGCGGTACGGACATGGGGCGGGCCCCGCGCGGAGGGCGTCCGGCACCGACCGCCGCGGTGCGGGGGCAGCACCGGCACCTCCCGCGCGGTGCGCGCTGACATCCCCCGCGCGGTGCGCATCGGCGACCGGTACGGCCACGCCGGAGCCCGGGACACATGAAGGAGCCACCCGTCGTCCACCCCGGCAGCCGGCCGGGGAAGCCGACGAAAGGGTCCGACGGCGGCGTCCCGGGGCGCAGCCCGGCAGCGGGACGCCGCCGTCCCGGCTTCTCGTACGCGCGGCGGCGGGGGCGGCACGTCCGGCAGGACAGGCACCCCGGCTTCTCGCCCGCGCGGGCGGGGGGGCGGCACGTCCGGCAGGACGAGTACCCCGGCTTCTCACAGCGCGGCGGGGCCCACCGGAACAAGCCGACGGCGATCCGCCCGGACCCCGTCCTGTCGGCGCGCCGCGCCGAAACAGCGTGCCCTGCCGCCAAGCGAACCCGGCCGACGTGGCGGGCCCGGCCGACGTGGCGGGCCCGGCTGACAGGGCAGGCCCGGCTGACGGGGCGGACCCGGCCGACGGGGCGAGCCCTGCCATCAGGCGAACCCCACCGACAGGGCGGGCCCGGCCGACCGAGGGCTACGCCTCCGTGAGTTCCACCTGGATCTCGACCTCCACCGGAGCGTCCAGGGGCAGTACCGCGACGCCCACCGCGCTGCGGGCGTGGACGCCCTTGTCGCCGAGGACCTCGCCGAGCAGCTCGCTCGCGCCGTTGAGGACGGCCGGCTGGCCGGTGAAGTCCGCGGCGGAGGCCACGAAGCCGACGACCTTCACCACGCGCGCCACCCGGTCCAGGTCCCCGGCGACGGACTTGACCGCGGCGAGGGCGTTCAGCGCGCAGGTGCGCGCCAGCTCCTTCGCCTCCTCCGGGGTGACCTCCGCGCCGACCTTCCCGGTCAGCGGAAGCTTGCCCTCCACCATGGGCAGCTGGCCGGCGGTGAAGACGTACCGCCCCGACCGCACGGCCGGCTGGTACGCGGCCAGCGGCGGGACGACCTCCGGCAGGCTCAGGCCCAGCTCGGCCAGTTTCGCCTCGACGGCGCTCATGCCTGCTTCTCGCGCTTCAGGTAGGCCACCAGCTGCTCGGGGTTGTTCGGCCCGGGCACGACCTGGACGAGCTCCCAGCCGTCCTCGCCCCAGGTGTCCAGAATCTGCTTCGTTGCGTGGACGAGCAGCGGCACAGTCGCGTATTCCCACTTGGTCATGCGGCCGACTCTAGCCCCCGCCCGCGTGGGACGCGGCCCCCGTCCCGCCCCCTCGCGCGGGGCGCGACGTCCGGGAACCGCCACCCGGAGCCGCCGGGGTGCGGGGCGAGCATTTAGGCTCGAAGGCGTGAGCAGGCTCCAGGTCGTCAGTGGCAAGGGCGGAACCGGCAAGACCACGGTGGCCGCGGCCCTCGCGCTGGCCCTGGCCACGGAGGGGAAGCGGACGCTCCTCGTCGAGGTCGAGGGCCGCCAGGGAATCGCGCAGCTCTTCGAAACGGAGGCGCTGCCCTACGAGGAACGGAAGATCGCCGTCGCTCCGGGAGGCGGCGAGGTGTACGCCCTCGCCATCGACGCCGAACTGGCCCTTCTGGACTACCTCCAGATGTTCTACAAGCTCGGCGGCGCCGGCCGGGCCCTCAAGAAGCTCGGCGCGATCGACTTCGCCACCACCATCGCGCCCGGTGTGCGGGACGTCCTGCTCACCGGCAAGGCGTGCGAGGCGGTCCGTCGCAAGGACAGGAACGGGCGGTTCGTCTACGACTACGTCGTGATGGACGCCCCGCCGACCGGCCGCATCACCCGCTTCCTCAACGTCAACGACGAGGTCGCCGGACTCGCCAAGATCGGCCCGATACACAACCAGGCGCAGGCGGTCATGCGGGTGCTGAAATCTCCGGAGACGGCCGTGCACCTGGTGACGCTGCTGGAGGAGATGCCGGTCCAGGAGACCGCCGACGGCATCGCGGAACTGCGTGCCGCACGGCTGCCGGTGGGGCGGGTCGTGGTGAACATGGTCCGGCCGGAGGTGCTGGACGGGGACGGCCTGGAACTCGCGACGGCGGTGCCTCGTTCCTCCATCGCGCGGGCACTGTCGTCCGCCGGCCTCGGTGGCGCGCGGCGCGGGGGACACGCCGAGCGTCTGGTGGACCCGTTGCTCGCGCAGGCGGAGGAGTACGCCGAGCGGTACGCGCTGGAGACCGAGCAGCGCGCCGTGCTGACGGACCTCGACGTGCCGTTGCACGAGCTTCCGCTGCTCGCGGAGGGCATGGACCTGGCCGGCCTGTACCAACTGGCCAGGGAGCTGCGCGAACAGGGCATGTCATGACCGAGCACCACGCCCGTACGTCCCGGCCCCGTACCGGCCGTCACCTCCGTCACCGTCACCGTCAGCGCCGTACCGGCCCCGCCACACACCACCGCCGTACCGACCCCGTCACGAGTCGGAAGCACCGGAAGCAGGGGATGTCATGAGTCGTCGTCCGGAACCGGCGCAGGCCCAGGACCCGGCCCGTCACCGCCTCTCCCCCACCCGCACGCTCGACATCGACCCGCTGATCGAGGACCCCGCCACCCGGATCGTGGTGTGCTGCGGTTCGGGCGGGGTCGGCAAGACGACCACCGCGGCGGCGCTCGGCCTGCGCGCGGCCGAGCGGGGGCGCAAGGTGGTGGTCCTCACCATCGACCCGGCCCGCCGCCTCGCCCAGTCCATGGGCATCGACTCGCTCGACAACACCCCGCGCCGGGTGAAGGGCATCGACGACTCCGCGGGCGGCGAACTGCACGCGATGATGCTCGACATGAAGCGCACCTTCGACGAGATCGTCGAGGGGCACGCGGACCCCGACCGGGCCGCCGCGATCCTGGGCAACCCCTTCTACCAGTCGCTCTCTGCGGGCTTCGCGGGCACGCAGGAGTACATGGCGATGGAGAAGCTGGGCCAGTTGCGCTCCCGGGACGAGTGGGACCTCATCGTGGTCGACACCCCGCCCTCCCGTTCCGCCCTGGACTTCCTGGACGCCCCCAAGCGGCTCGGGTCCTTCCTCGACGGCAAGCTGATCCGTGTCCTGCTGGCCCCGGCGAAGGTCGGCGGCCGCGCGGGGATGAAGTTCCTGAACGTCGGGATGTCGATGATGACGGGCGCCCTGGGCAAGGTGCTCGGCGGCCAGCTGCTGAAGGACGTACAGACCTTCGTGGCCGCGATGGACTCGATGTTCGGCGGGTTCCGTACGCGCGCGGACGCCACGTACAAGCTGCTCCAGGCGCCCGGGACGGCGTTCCTGGTGGTGGCGGCCCCGGAGCGGGACGCGCTGCGCGAGGCCGCGTACTTCGTGGAGCGGCTGGCGGCGGAGGAGATGCCGCTGGCCGGGCTGGTGCTCAACCGGGTGCACGGCAGCGGCGCGGACCGGCTGTCGGCCGAGCGGGCGCTGGCCGCCGCGGAAAATCTTGAGGACTCCCGCATTGTGGATCAGGTGGACGGGAAAGCTGGACTTCGTAACTCTCCCGAAACGTACGGCAGTTCAGAATCCCTTGCTCCCACCGGGTCCCTTGCTCCCACAGGATCCCCCGATCCCGCCGGATCTCCCGATCCCGCCGAATCCCCTGCGCACACCGAAGACACGGCTGACGCCGACAGCCCTGAGACCACGGACGCCGACGCGGACCGGTCCGTCGACCGGCTCACCGCGGGCCTGCTGCGGCTGCACGCCGAGCGGATGCGGCTGCTCTCGCGCGAGCAGCGCACACGCGACCGCTTCACCGCGCTCCACCCCGAGGTGGCGGTGACCGAGGTGGCCGCGCTGCCCGGCGATGTGCACGACCTCGCGGGACTGCGGGACATCGGCGACCGGCTCGCGGCCGACCGGCCGGAGCTGCCCGAAACGCCCTAGACCAGCACCGCGGGGAGAAGAGGAAACAGGGGAACGCAAGAACCCCCCGAGGGCCCTCAGCTCACCGCCGCGTAGTTCTCGTACACCTCGTCGTCGTTGAGCGGTACGACACCCGGCCCCCGCTCGTACTCCGAGCGCGCGGTCTCCAGCAGCCTGCGCCAGGAGGTCACGGTCGGCCGCCGGCGCAGCAGTGCGCGGCGCTCACGCTCCGTCATGCCTCCCCATACGCCGAACTCGACGCGGTTGTCGAGCGCATCGGCCAGGCATTCGGTGCGTACCGGACATCCGGTGCACACCGCCTTGGCCCTGTTCTGCGCTGCTCCCTGAACGAACAGTTCATCCGGATCGGTAGTGCGGCAGGCAGCCTGCGCACTCCAGTCGGTAACCCAGCCCATACCGGCGCCGTCCTCTCCCGAATCGAGGCTCCCCCACGGCGGCAGCGGCATATTCACCGCCGCCAGTTGAGGACGTTACGGAAGGTGGGCACAGCGCAACACCCCCAGCGGGCCCAATCTTGAATGGTCCGAACGGACTATGGGTAAGCGGCAGATCACCCGGGGGAGTGAGGGGACGACATGCGTGACGAACCCGGCATTTCAGGTCAGTTCAGTTGCGTCACAACGGACACCGCATGACACATGAGGTGGATCCGGACACGGGTTCAACATCCCTCGACACAAACTCGTACGAAAAAAATCGAGGAGATCCGGAACGATTCGGGGTCGCCGGACGTATTGATACGTGGCCTCACTGCTGTGACAGTTGAGAGCAGCTTAGGCCAAGGCATATACGCTTGTCCGGCGAATGAGAACGTAGGCTGCTCCCATGCCAAAGAAGCGCTCGGGCGGTGGTCTGTCCCCCGCACAGCAGGCCGCCAAGTTCCTCGGTGTCAGTGTCCTCGCGGGGGCCGTCATGGCCGGCATCGCGCTGCCCGCGGTGGGCGCGCTGGGCCTGGCGGCCAAAGGGTCGGTGGAGAGCTTCGACGAGCTCCCGGCCAACCTCAAGACGCCGCCGCTGAGCCAGCGCACCACCATCCTCGACGCCGACGGCGGCCAGATCGCCACCGTCTACTCGCGCGACCGCACGGTGGTCGACCTCAAGGACATCTCGCCGTACATGCAGAAGGCGATCGTCGCGATCGAGGACTCGCGCTTCTACGAGCACGGCGCGATCGACCTCAAGGGCGTCCTGCGCGCGCTCAACAAGAACGCGCGTAGCGGCGAGGTATCCGAGGGCGCGTCCACGCTCACGCAGCAGTACGTGAAGAACGTCTTCGTCGAGGAGGCCGGCGACGACCCGACGAAGGTCGCGCAGGCCACCCAGCAGACCATCGGCCGCAAGATCGCCGAACTGAAGTACGCGATCCAGGTCGAGGAGGAGCTGGGCAAGAAGAAGATCCTCGAGAACTACCTGAACATCACCTTCTTCGGCCAGCAGGCGTACGGCGTCGAGGCCGCCGCCCGGCGCTACTTCTCCAAGTCCGCCAAGGACCTCAGCCTCCAGGAGTCCGCCCTCCTCGCCGGCCTCGTCCAGTCACCGAGCCGCTACGACCCCGTCAACGACGAGGCGGAGGCGAAGAAGCGGCGCGATGTCGTCCTCCGGCGGATGGCCCAGGTCGGCGCCGTCTCGCAGGCGGAGGCCGACAAGGCGGTGGAGGCCCCGCTGGGCCTGAAGGTCAGCAGGCCGAAGAACGGCTGCATCACCGCGGTCGACGACGCCGGGTTCTTCTGCGACTACGTGCGGAACGTCTTCCTCAACGATCCGGTCTTCGGCAAGACCAAGGAGGACCGGGCCAGGGTCTGGAACCAGGGCGGCCTGACCATCCGTACGACGCTCGACCCGCAGGCCCAGAGCTCCGTCCAGCAGTCGCTGAAGGACCACATCTACACGAGTGACGAGGTCGCCGCCGCGACCACCCTCGTCGAACCCGGCACCGGCAAGATCGTGGCGATGGGGCAGTCGAAGCCGTACGGCACCAACGCCAAGCAGCACGAGACCGTGATCAACTACTCGGTCGACTTCGCCATGGGCGGCTCCAACTACGGCTTCCCGACGGGTTCCACCTTCAAGCCGTTCGTGGCGGCGGCCGCGCTGGAGGAGGGAAGGCCGCCGACACAGAGCTACTCCGCCCCGTTCGAGATGCCGTACCCGGCGACCGTGCGCGGCTGCGACAAGCCCTGGGTGAACGACAAGAACTGGAAGCTGGAGAACGAGAACGAGTCCGAGGTGGGGCCGTACGCGCTCAAGGACGCGATGGCCAAGTCGGTCAACACCTACTTCGTGCAGATGATCGAGGACATCGGCATGTGCCCCGTGGTGACGATGACCGACAAGCTCGGCGTGGTCCAGGGCAACGGGGAGAAGATCCCCGAGGTCCCCTCCTCGATGACCCTCGGTTCCACCGGCCTCTCGCCGCTCACGATGGCGAGCGCGTACGCCGCCTTCGCCTCCCGGGGCATGTACTGCACGCCGGTCGCCATCGAGTCGATCACCCAGAAGATCGGCAACGAGCAGAAGTCGCTCGAGGTCCCGAAGTCGACGTGCTCGCGCGCGATGAGCGAGCAGACCGCGGACACGGTGAACACCCTGCTGCAGGGCGTGGTCGACTCCGGTACGGGTCAGGCGGCCGGCCTGAGTGACCGCGCCAACGCCGGTAAGACGGGTACGACGGACGAGCGCAGGAACGCCTGGTTCGTCGGCTACACGCCGAACCTGTCGGGCGCCGTGTGGGTGGGCAGCGCGACCCAGAAGGTCAAGATGAAGGACATCACGATCGGCGGCGTCCCCCACGCGCTCGTCTTCGGTGGCGCGGTCCCGGGCCCCATCTGGAAGGACGCCATGACCGGCGCCCTGTCGGGCAAGGAGTCCCCGTCCTTCAACCTCGTCAACATCCCGGACGCCCAGGACCGCGACGAGGACGAGGGCGACGGCGACGGCGACGGCAACGGCAACCGTGACGACGACGGCAACAACGGTGACAACGGCGACGGCGGTTTCATCGGCGGTCTGATCAGCGGCGGCAACGGCAACGGGGGCGGCAACGGATCGGGCGGCGCGGGAGACACCGAGCCGGACCCGGGCTTCTCCGCCCCGGAGGGCTTCATCCGGGGGGCGGGCACCGGCCCCGGAGGACGCGACTGAGCCGTCTCCGCACCTCCAGCCGTCCGTTCACGGGAGAGTTGCTCGTTGACACCGAGCTTCAGACGCCATTTCAGTTGGTGTGATCTTGCGGCAGTCCGGGGCGATGGCCGCTGCGCTTGTGGAACGGATGGTGCCGGAAGACCTGTGGCCCCTGTTCCAGCGGGTGGTGCCGTCGGCACCGGTTCGCCCGCAGGGTGGAGGACACCGTCGGCGAGGTGACCGCCTTCCGGCGGTTCACCGAGTGGACCGGGGCCAGGGTGTGGGCCAGGCTGCACCGCCTGGTCCCGGACGAACCCGGTGCCCGAGGTGAGCTGGACTGGTCGCGGTGCGCGATCGACTCCGTCAGCGTGAGGGCCCTCAAAGGGGGCTGCTGACGGGACCGGATCCGACCGACCGCGGCAAGAAGGGATCGGAGATCCACCTCATCGTCGACCGACGCGGCCTGCCTCTGTCGGTCGGCGTCTCCGCCGCCGACCTCCAGGGCAGCCAGGCCCTCGCCCCACTGGTCCGCGGCATCCCGCCCATCCGCTCACGTCGCGGCCCGCGACGCCGGCCGTCCGGCGCAGACGCCTGCACCGACGCTACGAGCGCAAGCCGGAACACTTCCTCACCTTCACCGCCATCTCCGCAACCCTCATATGCCACCGCAGGCTCACCAACTGAAATGACGTCATAGCAGCATGACCTGGCGGCTCTCGGGACGCTTCCACTCCCCGTAACAGAGGGTTCCTGCTCACGGTGAACGCCCTACGTGAGACGCGCCGACCGGGCGTCAGTGCGGCGATGCCTTCGGGACGACCGACATCCGGATGGACCTCCCCGGCTGGCGCAATTACGCCAACATTAATGACCTATGTGGCTCCCTTCGTGAAAGTTTGTACCTCTTTCAGGAATGCCGAGCTCCCCCGTAAGGTGATCACGCATGTGAACGGGACGGGTGGCGAGGGGGCGAAGTTGTCCGAGAAGCCGGACATAGGCGAGACAGAGCTCAAGATCCTCAGTTTGCTGTATTCAGGCCTCGACGATGCCTCGATTGCCAGGCGTCTGAATCTGGGGCACCGCACCGTCCAACGTCACGTACAGGGCCTGATGACCCGCCTGGAGGCGGCGGGGCGGGTCGCCCTGGGCGCCCGGGCTCAGGAATTCGGCCTGCTCGGCAGGTCGAACCGGGGGGCGGCGTGAGCACATTCCGCCGTCGCAGTTGAGCTCACACACGGAGTCGAGTGCGTCGACGCCGAGCCGACACCGTACTCCCGGCTTCTGACCTGACCGCTTTCCAGGGCATAGACATGTGGACGTAAAGGTATGACACGGACCAGATCGGATCGACGAGACGTTCCCCGCTTCTCACCCCTGGCCGGGTTGGCGATTCTTGTCTGCGCGCTCGGTCTTGTCTCCTGTACGCCGGACGCCGAAGGAACCGCGGGAGATGACAAATCTAGCGGAGACGTGGCCGACAAGAGCAACTGGCCGGCGGCAGAGGTCGAGAGAGGGCTGGTCAAAGGCTTGGCTCTGCCCATCGAACCCTATCTCCAGACCTATCCCGAAGAAGTGGCGATCCAGCATGCGAAGAACGTACTGAATCGCGCGTGCATGAAGAGATTCGGCTTCGACTACGACCCTCCGGCTCCTGGTAATCGCCCTCCGCACAGCTACAACGCGGCAAATATGAAGCGCCGTTGGGGCATCACGGATCCGGCGGAGGCCAGAGAGCACGGTTACCGGCTCCCGCAGGAGCCCACCGACGACTGGAAGCCGTACGAGCCACAGGGACCTGCCGCCAATTATGTCTTCGACCTGACCACGGCCTCAGGACAGAAGCCACCCGCAGGCGGAGCGTACGAGGGCGATCGGATCCCCGAGGGCGGCTGCCGGGGCGAAACGGACCGCAAGCTCGGATCGTACGACGACAGTCTGGCCGCCGAGATCAATGTCGAGACGTTCCAGCGGGCCAAGCAAGACCCCAGGGTTCTGGCGGTGAACCGTAAGTGGTCCTCCTGCATGAAGGAAAAGGGGTACCGGGTCGGCACACCACTGGAGGCACTCAACCAAGCATTCTCCAACGGCACCGCAGAGGCTTCTCAATCCGAGATAGCCATGGCGATCGCCGATATCGAGTGCAAGAAGTCCACGCATTTGATCGACGTGTATTTCTCGACCGAGACCACCATGCAGAAGAAACGGATCGAGGAAGAGCAACTCGTTCTTGACGAACAGAAGTCGAAGAACGAAACGATCATTAAGCGTGCAGCAGAGTACCGCTGACCATCCACCCGCCAAGAGAGGAAAATACGTGAGCTTCCGGGCAAGAACAGGAGTAATCGCGGTCGCCACCACGGCTGCTGCCGCCATGAGCTTCGGCTTCCCCACCACCGCATCGGCGGCGACTGTCTACTCGTCAGATCAATGCAGCTCCAGCGGAAACAGTCGCTGCATCATGCTCAATTACAACTCCGGGAACGGCGGGTGGCTGAGTGCCTGCTTCCTCTCGAACACCGAGATCTCAAACTACTCCGGCCACTACGCCGGTGACGGAATCCAGGTCCACTACGTCTTCAACACCCATCAGATCCAGTACAGCCTGCACTACGGGACAAGCGGTTGCTGGGGCGGCAACGGCGCGGACCAGCCGGTCAAGAACAACGCCGCCGCTGTCGGCAACAACCTGGCCAGCTGCACCGCCGTAATCCACTACAACTCGGGATACGGCGGCGCTCAGGACAAGTTCTCGGCCGGCACCAACGGCAACCTCAACTCCACGCTGAAGAACGAGAACGCGTCGCAGTCGCTGATCTGCTGACAGCGCGAGCGCACGAGGGAGAAGAGCCGTGTGCCCACCCGAATCCGTGGTGCACACGGCGCGTCGGCGGCCGCCGACGCCGAAGGGGCCGCCATGAGATTCAGTCCAGCCGCGACCACCGGACCGGACACGGCCGCAAGAGCCTTACGCAAGGTGATCATCCCCGAATCACATGCATTGAATTCTGTCCGCGCATCCGACGCACAATCGGGCCAGGCCCGGAATGACGCATCAATCCTCACAGGGGAATTGACGTAATTACGCCGGACAGGGTTGAGCGGGAGACCGCAGGGAAACCGCCGACTCACAGAGACGACCTCTTGAGCCGGGACGGTCGGGTCACCTGCTCGTTGGCAGGGCGTGATCGAGGTTGAGGACGCGCCTCGGCTGTCGCCCTCGGCGCGGGAGGTGGTGCGGCACACCCGGCGTCCGGGACCGCACGGGCTGATCAGTGAGAAGGAGCGGGGCACACCGGTCCAGGCGATGGCGGACGACAGCGCCAGAAGCTGTCGATCGGCGGGCCGCTGTGGAACCGGGCCACAGTGCGGGAACCGGTCCGCGTCACCGGGTGCCGCTGGAAGATCGAGGCCTTCGACGCGGACGCGCGTTCGCGGGGCGGCCCTCCAGGACCGCCCCGCGCATGCCGCACTCCCGCCCGCCGTCGAAGCAGTTCACGCCCTGCGCTTTCGGTTCAGCGCACGAGTGACCGGCGCGTCATCAGCACCGCAGCCTCAATGTCGCCGGGACGACTTCACTGCCCGCATTATCCGCACGCCACGTCGTCCACGCTTCTGCCGGCCCAGTTGCCGTTCCGCGGGTCCGTCTCGGAGAGTGAGAGCGTAACGCAGCGACCGTTCGACGATGTCTTGCTCACCGGCCCCGCGTACGTGGTGTAATTTCCATCGTCCTCTGTGCGGGCACCGTCTCCGAGTCTGATGCCGACCTTCATCTGGTGACGCGTTCCGGCGAACTTCTTGGCCACCAGGACGGCACAGTTGGTACCGCCGTTGGCAGAGGAGTAGTACAGGTAGGCAGTGGACCATACTTCGTTGTTGGTCCCTATCAAGTTGTACGACCCGACTTGGGATCCAGGACAGCCGTATGCGCCGGCGAATGCACTTGGGGCAGCCGCGAGGTTGAGTCCGGCGACAGCCATACCGACGGCTGCGATATATCCGATGGACCTACGCATGACCAGCATCACTCCTGATAGATCAAATCCATCCCCGATATCCATTCAGCGCGGCACCGAGAACAGGAGACTGTAGGTGAATCACAACTGATTCATTTTCCATTCAGTCAACCACGGAAGATCTTCTGGAGTGATGGTTCGGTGAAGCCTGGCGTAATTACGCCTTCGCTTCCCCGGCGGCACCCGGAGGGGTATGACAGACCGCGGCGAGCGGACCGTGTCGACGACCGGTGGCGGACCACAAGTCGACAGTTCCCCCTCCGCTAGGCCCCTCAGCCGGCCAGCAGCTTCTTGACCACCGCGGCGACCCGGCCGCCCTCCGCCTGACCCGCGACCTTCGGGTTCACGATCTTCATGACCTGACCCATGGCACGCGGCCCTTCGGCCCCGGCGGCCTTCGCCTCTTCGACGGCCTGGGCGACGATCGCGTTCAGCTCCTCGTCGGACAGCTGCTTGGGCAGGTACTGCGCCAGCACCTCGCCCTCCGCCTTCTCCCGCTCGGACTGCTCAGGGCGGCCGCCCTGAGCGAAGGCCTCCGCCGCCTCACGGCGCTTCTTCGCCTCGCGGGTGATCACCTTCTGCACCTCGTCGTCGGAGAGCTCGCGCTTCTCCTTGCCCGCGACCTCCTCCTTGGTGATCGCGGCGAGCGTCAG
The DNA here is from genome assembly GCF_001905725.1 of Streptomyces sp. CB02400. Classification (GTDB taxonomy): domain Bacteria; phylum Actinomycetota; class Actinomycetes; order Streptomycetales; family Streptomycetaceae; genus Streptomyces; species Streptomyces atrovirens. The sequence goes on along the minus strand of NZ_LIWB01000019.1, from coordinate 19,325 downwards.
CCGGAGCGTCGAGGAGCGGAGCTCGTCGCGCCCCTTGATCGCGGCGTTGAGGTCATCCTGCAGCTTCGACTTGAGCGTGGTCATGGCTCGATTGTCGCAGGTACGCGACGACGAACGCCTACTGATTTAAGGCCCTGTTCCCCCGGAGGGTTCCCTGGGGCCGTTCGGAGGGACCCCGTCAGATCTGACACGATGGGCCCATGCGCGCGCGATACGGAATCCCCCTGGGAATCACGGCGGCCGGCGCCGCCGGGCTGCTGTACGCGGCGGGCTTCGAGGCCCGCTCCTTCCGCCTCCGACGGGTGACCGTCCCCGTCCTCCCGTCCGGGATGCGCCCCCTGCGCGTGCTCCAGGTCTCCGACATCCACATGGTCGGCGGCCAGCGCAAGAAGCAGCGCTGGCTGCGCTCCCTGGCGGGCCTGCGTCCCGACTTCGTGCTCAACACGGGCGACAACCTGTCCGACCCCGAGGGCGTGCCCGAGGTCCTCGACGCGCTCGGTCCCCTGATGGAGTTCCCGGGCGCGTACGTCTTCGGCTCCAACGACTACTACGGCCCCACCCTGCGCAACCCCGGCCGCTACCTGATCGAGAAGGTCCAGGGCCGCCACGGCCTGAACGGCAACGCCCAGGCGGTCGGCGTGGTCCACAACCCGTGGGAGGACCTGCGGGACGGCTTCGACGCGGCCGGCTGGCTGAACCTGACGAACACCAGGGGCACCCTGAAGATCGAGGGCACGTCGATCGAGCTGACCGGCCTGGACGACCCTCACATCAAGCGCGACCGGTACGCGGAGGTCTCGGGCGGCCCGTCGGACGGGGCGGACTTCTCGATGGGCGTCGTCCACGCCCCGTACCTGCGCGCCCTGGACGCCTTCACGGCCGACGGCTACCCGCTGGTCCTGGCCGGCCACACCCACGGCGGCCAGCTCTGCATCCCCTTCTACGGCGCCCTGGTCACCAACTGCGACCTGGACACGGACCGCGTGAAGGGCTTGTCCACGCACACGTCCGAGGGCCGCACGTCCTACCTCCACGTCTCCGCGGGCTGCGGCACCAGCCGCTACACCCCGGTCCGCTTCGCCTGCCCTCCGGAGGCGACGCTGCTGACCCTGGTCGGCCGGGACTGAGACCACTCGTCCTGGCCGGGACCTAGATCACCCACCTCGGCCGGGACCGAGATCACCCGTCCGGCCCACCCGCATCGCCCCGGACCGGACATCCCCCCACGCTGGGGTGCATGACCGCCCCGATACCCAGGGACCTCCCGGACATCCCCGCCCTGCCGCGGACGCATCCGGCGTCGGCCGCCCTCTTCGCCCCCGCCAGAGCCGTCGTACCCCTGGTACGCCGCCCGCTGGCAGCGACGTACCGCCTGGTCCTGGCGCTGCTGGCGGCGGGGGCGGTGCTGCTGGAGACCCTCCTCGGCAGCCCGGCCCGGGTCCTGAGCCACTTCGCGGTCCAGAGCGCGGTCCTGCTGGCCGTGGTCACGTTCGCCTCGGCCCGCCGCGCCTGGAGCGCCCGTCACCCCCTGCCGGGCGCGATCACGGGAGCGGCCCTGCTGTACGTGATCACGGCGTCCCTGGTCCACCACGTCCTCCTGGCGGACGCGGCCCCGCGCTTCTCGGTGACGGACGGGACCGCCGGGACGGCAGGCTGGCTGGAACCGCTCGCCGCCCACACCCTGCACACGGTGCTCCCCGTCGCCGCGCTGCTGGACTGGCTCCTCCTCACCCCGCCGGCCCGCACCCGCCTCCGCCAGGCCGCCACCTGGATGCTGTACCCCCTGGCCTACCTGGCCTTCACCCTGATCCGGGGCGAACTCCTCCCCGGCTCCCCCGCCCGCTACCTCTACCCCTTCCTCGACGTCGCCCGGCACGGCTACCGGAACGTCCTCGCCAACGCCCTCCTCCTGGGCCTCGCCTTCTACGCCCTGGCCGTCCTCCTCGTTGCCCTGGACCACACCCGCCCGAACCCGGTCCGCCACCGCCCGAAAACCGGATTTCGCCTCCGGCCCCCAGTGGGCTAAAGTAAACGTCGTCGCCGCGAGAGCAGCGACGATCGGGGTGTAGCGCAGCTTGGCAGCGCGCTTCGTTCGGGACGAAGAGGTCGTGGGTTCAAATCCCGCCACCCCGACAGTGAAGTACCAGGTCAGGGGCCTGATCCGCACAGCGGGTCGGGCCCCTGAGTGGTTCCTGGAGATCGTTTGGGAGAAATCCGGGAGAAGATCTTGATGAGCTTCTCCCGGACGAGGCAATCGCAGCCGAGCACCGCGGCTCGCGTCAGCGGTCGTGGCCGTGCGCGTCCGCGAATCCAGACCGTCGGCCAACAGCCCTCCCCGCGGCCGTGAGTCCGCACCCCTCCCCGCAATAGCCTCCGTCACTCGAAGCGATCAAGCCTTTTCGCCGCCTCCGGCATGCGCTCCACGCGCGGATCCGCGCTCGACGAATCCCACCGGTGCAGATCGCCCCCAACGTCTCCGCTGCGCCAGCGCACCGGTATCGGCCGTACTGCTCAATCGGGGACCGGAAGAGAAAACCGACGCGGCACATCGTCTGCGGCTGACGCTGCACCAGCGGAACCCACTGAACGGCGGACGCGAGGAAGGGAAGCCATCCGCTGACCGACATGGAGGCTGTACGACACGAGTGGGAGCTGAACGAGGAGTGGTCCTGCCTCCCTGCCCTGACACAGGGGTTACTTGCTGTAAGCCCGCTTCCAGCGGGTGCGATGCCGGGCGTCCCCCTGGCCGGCACCGTTGATCTCGGCGAGTGACATCAAGGAGGCTCCCCCGTTCCACATCCCCAGGTGATCACGATGTACGGCGAGGATCCCATGCTGTAACGCGAACTTCTCGGACGGGCGACTGAACCGCGTGGTCGTCACGAACACGGCCAGGTCAGCACCGAAATGCACCCGGGCTCCCAGCAGATCGCGCAGTTCACGGCTCGCGATCGTGCTGGTCGGCGCGTACCGCTTGCACTGGATCACCATGCTCCGGCCGTCCGGAAGACGGCCGACGACGTCGGCTCCGTTGTCGTTGGCGCCACCCACCCTGTGTACCTCGGAGCACCCGTCTCGTCGGCAGAGGTTCGCGACCAGTTCCTCGAACTCCGTGCCGGTCATCGCGTCCACCTCGGTCAGCGTCCGTCGTCCGGCATCGATCATGTCGGCCTGACGCCAGAGGCGGTCCCGCTCGCGCACCAGCCGGTCAGCGCGCCACAGCCACCAAGCAGCCGCTCCCACGCCACCCAGCAGCAGTGCCCCGGTGACGTAGGGCCAGACCACCGACCAGAACATCACCAGGAGGACTATCGCGGTGACCCCACACGCCGACGCCCGCTGCAGCCAGACCGCCCTCCGCCTTCGCGTAGCCGCACCTCGTCCACGCCGAGCTGTCATGCATGCCTCCCGCCCCCAGCCACCTCGGTACGGCAGTCTGACCAACGTCGGTCGGCACGTGTAGAGCACGGAGTCGGCCATTGGCCGGATCGAACGGCGTAGCCGAGCCGATACTGGGGCGATGCACGGCATCTACAGAAGCGCTGCTGCCCGTCGAGAGGTCGGCAGGTGGTGCGCTGAGCGACTCGCGCGGTGGCCGGTGCCGCACCGGACCATGACACTGTCCACCCGCGTAGGCCCGACCCATGTGGTCGCGGCCGGTGAGGATGCCGATCAGCGTCGACGTACTCCCTGCGTGGTGGTGGTTCCCGGCACCAACTTCAATGCGGCCACGAGCCTGCCGCTGATCACCGCACTGGCAGCACGGTGGCCCACCTATGCCGTGGACGTGCCCGGACAGCCGGGGCTGAGTGCCCCCGAACGCCCTGGGCCGAACCGGCCGACTCTCTACGGACGGTGGCTCGAGGACGTCCTTGACGCGGTCGGCACGGGGCCGACCGTCGTGGTGGGGCATTCCCTCGGCGGTGCCATAGCCCTCGCCTGCGAGGCACCCCGACTGAGCGGACGGTTGTTGGTCTCGCCGGCGGGACTTGCCCGGCTGAAGGTCACCGGCCGCGTTCTCGCCGCCACCGTGCCTTGGCTCATCTGCCCCACGAACACTCGCAGCGCAACGCTCCTGCGTCAGATGCACGGGCCCGGCCATGGACCGTCAGCCGGACATGTGGAGTGGATGACGCTCGTGGCCCGGTCCTGCCACTCCAGCCTCGCTCCCTTTCCCTTGCCGAAAGGGACACTCGCCCGATCCCGGCGAGTAGCGAATCTGGTGGTCGCCGGCGAGCAGGACGTGTTCCTGCCGCCGTCCCGGCTGACTTCGCCCGCCTCCCGTCACCTCGGCGTGGCGGTGATCACCGTGCCTGGAGCGGGACACCTCGTGGTCGAGGAAGAGCCGGCAGCGATGGTCGCCCTGACGGCAGCGTTCATGAACGGGGACGAGGGCAGCGGGCGGTGACTGGTCACTGATGGTCGCACCAACGAACGGTTACGCAGAGTAGCACTTGGAGTCGTCAGCAACCCATGCTTGCGTGGACATTTCCGGGGTAGTGAAGGCATGAGGTTCCCCTCCTACTGTGGAGACCGTGACCGGAGGGATAGTTGGGGTCATGGCATCCAGGAAGCGCATCTACGACGCCGAGTTCCGCTCGTAACGGAGACCGGGAAGCCGATTCCGGAAGTGGCTGAGGATTTGGGCATCCACCCGGGGACGTTGCATAGCTGGGTGTCGCGGGCGCGGCGCAACGGGCCGCCGTCGTCGGATCGGCCGGTGGCCGAGCCATCACCCGGCGGTCGTCTGCGGGAGAGCGAGCGGTCTGAGCTGGAGCGGCTGCGGGCCGAGGCCAGGGAGAAGGACAAGCGCATCCGCGAGTTGGAGATGGAGCGTGATGTGTGCAAGCGATTCGTGGCCTTGTGGGTGAAGTAGCTGAGGCAGACCCGGCCGTTGCGGTCCGGGTGATCAGCAGCTGCAAGGCCGAGCAGAAGATTCCCTACCGCACCGCCTGCCGGGCGCTGGGAGTGTCCGAGTCGTGGTTCTACAAGTGGCGGGATCGTCCGCCGACAGCGCGTGAGGTGCGCCGGCGGCAGCTGGCCGAGGAGATTGAAGAGATCTTCCACGGCTCGGGCGGCACCTACGGCTCGCCGAAGGTGTTCATCGAGCTGGTACGCAGAGACTGGCGAGTGTCGGTGAACACGGTTGCGAAGGTCATGGCCGAACTCGGGCTGGCTGGACGGAAAGTGCGTCGCCGCCGGTCGCTGACGAGGCCGGGCAAGCGGCCAGCCGCCGCGGACTTCGTACGCCGGGACTTCACCGCCGAGGAGCCCGGTCTCGTCTGGGCGGGCGATCTCACCGAGATCGAAACCGGCGAGGGCAAGCTGTACTTGGCGACGGTCATCGACCTGTTCTCCCGTCGCCTTCTCGGCTACGCGATGGCCGAGCGGCATGACGCCGACCTGGTCGTCGCGTCCCTGAACATGGCCGCGGCCACCCGCGGCGGCGACGTGCGCGGCGTGATCATGCACACGGACAGGGGCAGCGAGTACTGCTCACGACGGTTCAAGCGGGCTTGCCGAAAGCTCGGCATCGTCCAGTCCATGGGCAGAGTCGGATCTTGTTTCGACAACGCCGTGAGCGAGGCGTTCAACAGCGTCCTCAAAGTCGAGTACGTCCACCGCCATACCTTCCGCACCCGCACCGAGGCCCGCATCAAGATTGCCACCTGGATCACCGACTTCTACAACGCCAGGCGGCTACACAGCGTGTGCGGGTTCAAGAGCCCGATCGACTACGAACGTGACTACCGAGCCACCCTCGCCGAGGGACTGGCCGCATAGATCGTCTCCACGCTGCGAGGGGATTGACAGTGCACTCGTCGGCACAGTCCATGTCGATGCGGATGCACTCGATCAGATCGCCGACCATGCCCTCCGACAAACGGGCGTCCGCCCGCGCGGGTACACGCCTGTGCGCAGGCGATGCGCTCCTCGACGCATCTGTCCATGGTTTCCCTGTCGTGGTCCCACCGGAACCGATCACGGAAGACGTGCGTCCGGCGTCGCGTGTCCCGCAGGCCGCGGGTGGTCACCACTGCTGCCCGCCTTCCACCTCGTACGGGCCGATTCGGCAGAGCGTCCCGCAGCGGGCTCCGGGCGGTGTCCAGGACACCGCGCACGCCCCTGAGGAAAGCAGCGGCGCAGCGGTCGTACGAGCAATCGGGTCCCCCACCACCCGGCCACAGGTGCGGCAAGGAAGATCGCTGGGGCGGTCAGCGCTCGCGCCGGGCCCCGGGAGACAACGGCTTCGAGCAGCAGGACGGCAGCGAAGCTTCCGGTCCAGGCAACCGCCGTCAGTACCGAGAACGAGACCGCGACCGGTACCCCGCCAAGTCCCAGGGCATCGGCGTCGACGTCCTCGTCGAAGCACCCTGCGTCGGTGACACCCACCACGACGAGCAGCCAGAAGCCCGTGACTACGATCGACGCGACGGTGAAGAACAGGACGGGGAACGTCGTGGCGACTTCGACAAACATTCGCATGCCCGTTCCTCCGTCCCCCGCCTCGCTCATCACGGCACGTCAGCGTCCCGGTGCCGCCGCCGGCATCCGGCATCGGGAGCTGACGCGTGCTCCCCTCAGTCCCATCGTGTCGATGCGGAACGCCTCCCGCATTGCCTGCTTCCGGCAGTCTTCGACAGGCCCTCCATGCCGACCACCGCCAAGAAGGCGTCAAGAGGGTGCGTGCCGTCAGCGGCTTCCGGGAGCACCGACCGACCGGAAGACACGTGCCCACGACACCCATCCCGCGAGCCGGATAACGTATGCCAGGGTGCCCGGCACAGCGCCGACCAGCCGGGGAACGGTGTTGACGACGACCACCCCGTACAGCGCCGGACCCGCTGCACCGAGCAGCCGCACGGGCCCGCGGTGACGCAGCCACGGAAGCGTCCGGCCACGGCACTGGGCTACCGCAAAGGGCAGCCACAGCGTGGTGAAGCCGGTCAGGAATCCCCAGTTCACGTAATCGCCCCCAACTCTCCTCCGGGCAGGTGGGTCAGCGGTGGATGCACTCCGCCACGGCGAACACGGCGACTGCCAGCGGCAGCGCCCGAGGAGCGAACGCCGATCCGGTCGCGGCCCGCCCTGCCCGAACCTGCGGACGCAGATCGGGGCTTCGCGCCATCTCGGTCAGCACCTGTGCCGCTCGGACTCCGGCTCCTCTACGACGCGCCAGCCTGTCGGCCCATGACGGCGCGAACAGACCCGCCAGCGGAATCTCCGTCGCCCCCACGAACTCGAGCAGCCCGTCGCGCCGCAGCTCCGCTCGTCCGATCCTCGACCACGGCAGGAACGTCACGGCCCACATCCTGCGGATGTGCACCCCGTCCCGGTCCGCGGTGATGCGCCACAGTCCCACTCGGCAGCACAGCCATCCAGCCACCAGCGACGTCCACACCGCGAAGAACACCGCGCCGGGCCGCGGGTCGGCCAGCGTCCCGCCGTGGGGACGCTCAGCGAGCACCACGAACAGCAGACACGACCCCGTAGCCGCCACGCGGGCCGGCCATCCGGCACGCCACACGTACGGTTCCGAGGGCCCCGCGGTCATCTCCACCTCCGTCCGAGGATCCACAGGACCGCCACGCCGAGCAGGAGCAACGCCCCCGTGGCCAAGAGGGGCAAGCCGGGGCCGGGCAACACGTACATCACGCTCCCGGCCACGACAGCCAGTGCGCCCACGCCGATCAGCCATCCCACGAGCCCTCGTTCCGGTCGGCGCACGCCGTGCTCACGGCCGACGGACATGCCCGTTCTCCTCGCTCGCGACCCGCGTCTGCGCGCTGCTCGCCGACTCTGGAATACCGGTCAGGTCCTCGACATCGAAGATCCTCGCGATGGGCACGTCGGTGCTGCTGTGAGCGACGATCGAGAAGGCGATGCAGACGGCGATGAGCGTGTACGCCTGCTCCCCCTGCGGAATGCCGGCCTGCAGCACGAGGAGCCCGTAGACCACCGACGCGAACCCCTTGGGGCCGAACCACGCGGCCACCAGCTTCTCCCGTCGGTCGAACTGCGTGCCGACGAGAGAGATCATCATCGATGCCGGGCGCACCAGCACGATCGCCAGGACCACCGCCACGTAACCGGCCAAGGACAGGTCGGCGAAGAGCTGGGGCGTCAGCAGTGCGCCGAAGACCAGCAGTGCGGCGAACTTGGCCAGTTCCGCGAGCGCCTCACCCAGCGGTTCGAAGGCCGTCTTCGCCTCCGGTGAGACGGCGGTGAGAACGGCACCTGCGGAGAAGGCAGCCAGGTAAGGGTTGGCATGGGTCAGATGGCACGCGCCGTACAGGATGATCCCGATGGCCAGTGGCAGCAGTGGCTGCAGCTTGGGCTCCGCTCCCAGCAGCCGGAACCGTACGAGTCCGTTGACCAGGAGTGGCAGCAGCACCCCGAAGGCCAGTCCCAGCCCGAGTTCCAGGGCGATCTTTCCGAAGGACGCCTCCGCGTGGCCGCTGGTCGGTCCTGCGACGGCGATGAGGACGAGCACCACCGGCAGGGCGAGCCCGTCGTTGATACCACTCTCCACGTTCAGCAACTGCCGGAGCTTGGGCGGTACTTCCTTGCGGCCCACGATCGCCGAGGCGAACACGGGGTCCGTGGGGGCCAGGACGGCGCCCACGAGGAAGGAGGTCGTCCAGTCCAACCCGACCAGGTAGTGGGTGATCAGCGCCATACCGACGAAGGCGAGGGGCATGCCGAGGCCAAGGGCACGGGCCGGGTTCTTCCAGTTCTCCCGAAGCTTCGGGAAGGACACGTGCATGCCGTCGGTGAACAGCACCGCGAACAGCGCCAGATCGGCGGTGACCGCGACGATGTCGCTGTCAGGGGTGATGTGGATCAGCCCGAGGAAGCCGTCGCTGACGAGCGCACCGCCGACCAGGAAGAGGAAGGAGGTGGACAGCACGGTCCGGGCCGCGAGTCCGGAAAGAAGAACCGCGATGAGCAGAGCGGCGCCGAAGACCGCGACGAGCACCACGAAGACCAACTCCGATCGACGAAGACAGCTGTTCCCTGTCGCCGACCAGGCTTCCCGGCACTCCGCGACGGACTTTACACGCTCCTTACGCCTTCCTGACAGGTGCCTGGCGGGCAGCGTCATCCACCGCACACTGCCGCGTTCCGGCAGACAACGGAGCGGCCGGGGAGCGGCCGGTCGGTGAAAGGGCCAGGTCGGGCCGGAGTCGGCTTGCCGAGTCCTGACTGCGGCCGCTTGCGCGGCCGGCCAAGGTGAAGACTGTCAGGGCGACCGTCACCGCCGCTCCCGTGGCCAGGGCGTCCGCCACGTACTTGTCCAGGCCCGGCCGCAGGACGTCCATGAGCCCGGACAGCACGGCAGTCCCCGTGAATCCCGCCGCGATCGCGGCCCGCCAACAGCGGTGACGTGCGAAGAACCACCGGGCCAGCCCCATGCAGATCAGAGGCGCCATGGACAACTGAGGCTCGTCAAGGGCAGCGAACACCCCGTACCCCAGACCGTTGACCACCCAGCAGGCGGCGATCACCAGGACCGCCTCGCTCCAGACGACGGGCTGCTTCACTTGTGCCGCCCGACGGCAGCGGTCCCGGCCAGACGGCGCCGCCGCCTCCGCACCACGTACGCTGCTGTGATCGAGCAAATGAGCAGCGGTGTGGCAACCAGATGGGTCACGGCCGTCAGCCAGGCCGGCTCCTTGCCGACCAGCATGAGACCCATCCTGGCAGCCGTACCGAGCCCCAGCAGCACGTAACCGAACCCCCAGGCGCGGACCACCCACACAGGCCCCTCGAACGGCTTCGGTGGACTGCCCGGCCGGAGCACGGCCAGCCCTCCGAAGCATGCGCAACCCAGCCCCGCGACGGCCATGAGCACTCCCTCGGCCGTATCCAACGCATCGGTCTGGATACTGATCATCCGAATCTCACTCCCTCAACGCGGGTCCCCTGCGAGGGCCGCCCCGGTTCGGCATGATGACCGTCCGGAGGCGGCAGATCATCCGCATGACAGGGCAGAAAGCAGGGCCGGATGCTTGCCGGCATCCGGCAATGAAGGTGGCTGCCGCCACCGCGCGGCCCTGTCAGTCCTCCCGGTTCCCCGGCGCCGGGCGGACGGCGTGCCGGGCTGCCGGGTTGGCGATGTGGTGACGCGGGTCGACGGCGCGGTTGATGGCCGACTCGACGGCCGCGACCCGGTCGGCCAGCAGTCCCAGGGCGGCGACGGCTCGGGTGAGGGGGTCGTTCTCGGAACCGCCGAGGATCTGGGTGCGGACGTACGCCGCCTTCAGCTCGGTCCAGCGGGCGGCCTGGCCGGCGGCGAGGGTGCCCCGCAGCTCGGCCAGCTTCAGCAGGTTGGCCTCGGCGCCGGTGGTCAGGGTCTGGGCTTCGGCCGTGTAGTGGTCGTCCACCAGGGCGGACAGCTCGGCGTCGTTCATGACCGGCTGGATGCGCTGGGCGATCTTGTTCATGTTGCGGTAGGAACCCTGGAGCCGGAAGGGCGGCTCGGTCCGGGTGGCGTCCGTCCGGGCGGCCGAGGCGATGTACGCGGCGTTGACCGCGAGGACGGTCTCGCGGGCGGTGAGCAGATGGCGCAGGACCGCGGTGATCCGGTCCAGCTCGGCCGGCGCGTACGGGTGGGCCAGCCGGTCGGCGCGTACGGCCGGGTCGCCCCCGGCCAGCCGGAGCAGCAGTTCCAGGTCGGCGCGGTCACGGCCGGCGAGCGGAGCGAGGACCGCGTTGGCGGTCAGGGCGTTCTCGACGAAGCTGAGAGCGAAGGCGTCCTGCTTGCCGGTGAGGACGTCGCCGAGGTTCCACACGTCGGCGCGGTTGGCGAGCATGTCGGGGACCTGGAAGCGGCTGCCGGACTCGGTGTACGGGTTGCCCGCCATGCACACCGCGAAGCGCTTGCCGCGCAGGTCGTAGGTGCGCGGCTCACCGTCTCGTACGCCCTCGATCCGCCGGGTGGCGTCGCACAGCGGGATGAACTTCTGCAGCAGCTCGGGCGAGGTGTGCTGGATGTCGTCGAGGTAGAGCAGCGTGTTGTTGCCCGCCTCCAGCGCGAAATTGATCTTCTCGATCTCCTGCCGGGCGGTGGCGTTCGGGGCCTCGGCCGGGTCGAGGGAGGTCACCGTGTGGCCCAGGGCCGGGCCGTTGACCTTCACCAGCAGCAGGCCGAGCCGGTCGGCGACATACTCCACGAGGGTCGTCTTGCCGTAGCCCGGCGGGGAGATGAGCAGCAGCAGTCCGCCGGTGTCGGTGCGCTTGGTGTCGCCCGTGGTGCCGATCTGCTTGGCGAGGCTGTCGCCGATCAAAGGAAGGTAGACCTCGTCGATGAGCCTGCTGCGCACGAACGCCTGCATCACGCGCGGCCGGTACTCGTCCAGGCGGAGGCGGCTGCGCTCGGCCGCGACCAGTGTCGCGCGGCGGCGCTGGTAGGCCCGGTGGGCGGGAACCTCCCGGGCGCGGAACTCCCGTACGCGGGCGATGAGCTCGTCGACGCGGACGGTCAGGGTCCGGTGGTGGACGCGCGGGTGGGTACCGAGCAGGCCCTCGACGGTCTCGGTCAGGGGCGCGTCCGACTCGTAGCGGGGCAGGCCGGGGCACAGCTCCGCGGCCACCGCCTCGGCCAGATCGCCTGGGGCGAGGTCGGTGCCGGTCGCCGTGGTGTACGACGTCAGCCACGCCTCGACGAGTTGCCTGCGGGCGGCCGGGTCGGTGAGGGCGGTGAGGTCGTCGTCGTAGGCGGAGTCACCCACCGTGCGGCGGAACTTGTCGAGCAGGGTCCGGGTGCCCGCGCTGAGCACGAACCCGTCGGGGCCGGTCGTCAGCTCCTCGAAGAGGTAGGCGGCTGCCGCCCGCGTGCCGATCGCCCCGGCGAGTTCGGCTTCCAGATCGGCGATCGCGGGGGTGAGTCCGAAGGTGTCACGGGCCCGGGCCAGGGACACCGCCCGCCGCGTCCAGCCGTCACGTTCCTCGGCCGTCGTGCCGTGCGCCCAGAAGAGCTGGGCGGCGGCGCGCGCGGCCGGCTCGTGACGCAGCAGACCCGCGCCCTCGTACAGGCGCAGGAGGGTGGCGAGGATCAGGGCCGCGTCGTGGTCGTGGACACCGCGCTCGTAGCCCTCGTCGTAGGTCGCCTCCGCCGCCTGCCGGACCAGGGCGGGCAGGTCCTCGGTCGCTGCGAGAACGGCCGAACCGTGCTCGTCGAGCAGGCGGACGGCCAGGTGCTCGGCGCGGTAGACCTCGGGCGACTCCGAGGGCAGCGGTCGGTCCCAGTACGGGCGGGTCGCGGCGAACTCGGGGTCGGTGACCGGGGCACGGTAGTCCGTGCCGGTCAGGGCGAAGGCCAGACCCTCGCCACGGGGCACGAGGGTGAGGTCGAGGGGCTGGGTGTTGACCGCGAAGCGGTGACCGCCCAGGCGGACGGTGCGGCCGTCGTCGGCGTACAGATCGGTGCGGTCGCGCAGCGCGCGCAGAGCCTGCTGCCGGGCGGACTTCAGGCGGCCGTCCAGCTCCTCCGCCCTGACCTGGTCCCCGAGTCCGCGCAGCTCGTCGGCCGTACGGCGGACCTTGGCGGGCATCGGGTCGGAGGTGAAGTACGTGGTGACGGCGTCCGTGTCGGCGAGTGCCGACGCCCGGCGGACGATCGTGCCCAGCACCCGGTCGGCCGACTCGGCCAGGCGCTCGGCACGTCGGGCACGGGCGTCGGCGAGGGTCTGCTTGCTGGCGGAGAACGCCTCGTGGACCTCGTCGCGCTTGTCCGCCAGCTCGGCGAGGAAGTCGTCGGACTCGGCGAACCGGGACTCCAGGTCCTCCACCCGTACGAGCAGGCGGGCCAGCTGTTCGTCGCACTCCTCGGGGGTGCCGGCCGCCGCGAGGGCACCGGTGACCGCCTGGCCGAGCAGCGCGAACTCGGCGGCGAACTCGGCCCGGCCCTCGCGGTCCCGCAGGGCACGGCGGCGGCCGTCCAGCGTGGCACGGGCGCGGTTGACGCCTCCGAGGACCTCGGCGATCCGCTCCAGGACGGCTGTGCGGACGGTGGCGTCACCGATGTCCAGCCCGGAGACGACGTCGGTCACCGTGCGCAGGTTGTCGGCGTGCTCGTCGAGACGGGCCGCGACGGGCTCCGCCTCGGCCACGGTGGTGATCGCCTCGGCGTCGGCGACGAGCTGCTCGACGTCGGCCCGGTGGTCGGCGAAGGCGTCCTCGTGCGCCAGGTGGGTCACGGCCCGCTGCCCGAACGAGGCGAGGTCACGCTCGATGTCCGCGGCCAGCTCGTCGATGCGGTCGGGGTCCGAGTACCGCATGTCCTTGAGGGTGAGCAGGTGTCCCTGCGCCTGCCGGAGCTCTGTGAGCCCGGCGACCCATGCCGCGGCGCTGCGCGGGGCCTCGCCGCGCAGGCGCCGTACGACGGTGGCGACGCGTGCCGCCGCCCCGGTGAGCGCGTCGGCCGCCTGCCGGGTGAGCGTCTGCACGGTCTCGAACTCGGCCAGCACCTGTTCGGCGGTGGCCCGTACCTGCGTGAGCGGCTCGTGCAGGGCGCCGAGGTCCGCTTCGGCCAGCCAGTGGTGGGAGTCCGCGACCCGCGCGCAGGCCCCCACGAGCGCCTCGTACACCTCGCCGGTCGGGGTGGTCTCGGTGACCGCGCGCGTGACGGACAGACAGTCGGAGATGCCGCGCACGAGGTCGGCGTTGCCGACGCGGGCGAGCGGACCGGTGCCGGCCGGCTGGGCCGCGGCGTGGGTGTCGGAGACGTACGGGGAGATCCAGCGCTGAGCGGGGTGCACGCGCTGCGGCTCGGCGCCGGCCGCCCGCAGGGCGAGCAGGGCTCCGTCGTCGAACAGGGCCCAGCCCTGGCAGGACAGCGGGGCTGCGACCTCCTTGCGGATGACGTTGTAGGGCAGGAGCAGACTGCGCCCCGCCACGCGGGCGTGGAAGGCGAAGAGGACGTCCTCGCCGTTCGGGGAGCGGACCACCCGCTCGAACTCCATGCCCTCGGTGCCGACACCGTCGAACGTCCGGTGGGTTCCGGTGGCCAGGCAGTAACCACCGGGGAAGACGATCCCCTGGTCCTCGGGCAGCCGTCGGCACGCCTGCCCGATGCCGTCGAGGCGGACGACGGTTCTGGTGAGGGTGTTGAACACCAGGTAGCGGTGGGCGTCCTCCTTGTAGGGGAGGACGTCCACCAGGATCAGGTCGCCCACCCGCGCGTACGCGATGTGCGCGTCGGCGAGCGACTGCAGCGGCTCGGCCACCGGCTCCGCGTAGACGCCGTCGTCCGTCTCGGTGTCGTCCTCGGCCTTGACCGTCAGCGTCCCGCCCAGCGTCTCGACGAACACCTCACCCTCGATGGAGACGTGCGGATGCCGGCCCAGGACATGGTCTTCGCGGGTCGTCACCGTCCACGCGAAGTCGTGCGCGGGCGGCAGGACGTGGTCGCGGTCACCACGCGCGTCCAGGAAGGACACCCGGCCGTCGTCGGACAGTGCCCAGCGCAGGACCCGGATGTCGTCGGCCTTCTCGCCGGTCCGGAAGACGGCGAGCACCTTGTCCTCGACCCGGCGGAGCCGGAGGAGCCGGGCCTGGTGGAAGTACCGGTGCAGCGCGGCGAACTCCCGGACGAACGCGGGGTCGTCGAGCAGGCCGGGCACGGCGTCGTCGGACAGCCTGTTCAGGGTGCGGTCGTGCAGCGCGAAGACGTCACCGACGGTGGTATCGGCCCCGCGGCCGGGGACTGCGTTGTAGCCGAAGAGCAGGACGTCACCGACGGACACGAGGTCGCGCGGCACGCACGCCGACTCGGTGCGCAGTTGTTCGGTGCCGGCCAGCTCCAGGCGCAGGGAACCGAACTCCTCGACGCGGCGGGCGTTCAGCGCCTCGGCGCGGCGGGCCAGTTCGGCCGCCTGTGCGGTGAGGCGGTCGCGCAGCACCTCGTACGTACCCGTGTCCAGGGCGGTGGTCATGAGGTCCTCTCAGGAAGTCGAAAAGAGCGGTCGTGGAGCTGCCGCCCCCCGCGCGGCAGCTCCACGACCGCGGTCCATCAGCCCTTGGCGCTGCCGTTCAGAGCCATCAGCCGGGTGTCGGCGAGGCCCAGCTCACCGGCCTTGCTCAGCAACTGCTCCAGAGCCCCGGAGTCGGCACCGCCCGTCTTCATGAGCTTCATCAGCAGCGTGGACACGGTCAGGTTCTGCACGTCGGCCGTGGAGACCGAGCCGAGGACACGGCTGAGGTCGTCGGTGAAGCTCGACGTTCCGTCCAGCCAGGGCTTCGCCAGCGCCTGAGCGGTCTCGGAGTGCTGGACGAAGCCGTCGACGCTCTTGCCGAGCGCGATGGAGGACATCAGGCGGTCGAAGAACACCGACTCGCCGCCGACGATGTTGATGTCCGCGTTCTCCAGTCCGGTCGCCAGAACCGTCGCCTGCGCCTCGGCCACCTGACGCTGCACGTCCAGGCCGGCGAGCCGGATGTCCTTCTCGGCCTCCAGCCGCAGCCGGTACTCCTCGTGGCCACGGGACGCCTCGTCGAGGGCGGCCATCGCCGCCGCCTTCTCGGTGAGGCCGGCGGCCTCCGCCTTCAGCTTCTCGCCGACGGCCGCGGCCTCCGCGAGTGCCTTGGCCTTGGCGCCCTCGGCCTCCGCCCGCAGCCGTGCCTCGGTGGCCCCGGCCTCCGCACGGCCGGCCTTCTCGATGACGTCGGCCTCCTTGTCGCGGACCTGCACGGCCGCCAGTCCCTCGGCCGCGGACTCCGCCTGGATGCCCTCGGCCAGCCGCAGCTTGGCCTGCGCGTCGAGGTCTGCGGTCTTCAACCGGGCCTCGGCGAGGGTGAGTTCCTCGGCGGCGCGGTGCGTGGCTGCCTGCTCGGCGGCCTCGGCGGCCTTGATGTCCTTGACCAGCTTCTCCTGCGCCTCGGCCTCCGCGGCGATGATCACGGCCTGCCGCTGCCGCTCCGCCTCCTCCACGGCACGGAGCTTCTTGATGGCCTCCTCCTGCTCGGCGACCGTACGGTCCACGGCCACTCGCTCCCGGATGACGTCGGCGATCTCCCGCTTCTCCGCCTCGACCTCCTTGTCGGCAGCGATCCGGGTCAGCTGGGTCTCCCGCTCGCGGGCGATGACCTCGAGGAGGCGGTCCTTCTCGATGCGCTCGTTCTCGATGGCGATGACCCGCTCGCGGTTCTTCTGCGCGACCGCGACCTCGCGGCCCTGGTTCTCGCGCTGGATACCCAGTTGCTCCTCGGTCTTGAGGAAGGCGGACTGCGCCCGCAGCCGCTCCTCCTCCACCACCCGCGCCGTCTCGGCCTGCTCCCTCGCGCGGACGGTCTCGATCTCCCGCTTCTGCTTGCTCTCGGCGTCGGCCTGCCGGCGCTCCAGTTCCAGGATCGCCTCGCGGGCGTCGACGTCCTGCCGGGTGATCTCCTTCTGCTCGTTGCGCTGGGCCTCGTTGGTGCGGACGTGCTCCACCGCCGTCAGCTCGGTGATCTTGCGGATGCCCTGCGCGTCGAGGACGTTGGCCGGGTCGAGCTGGGTCAGCGGCGTCTGCTCCAGGTAGTCGATCGCCGCGTCCTCGAGGTGGTAACCGCTGAGGTCGACGCCGATGACCTCGATGATCCGGTACCGCAGTTCCTCGCGCTTGGTGTAGAGGTCGGTGAAGTCCATCTGCTTGCCGACGGTCTTCAGCGCCTCGGAGAACTTGGCGTGGAACAGCTCCTGCAGCGTGTTGCGGTCACTGGCCCGCGCGGTGCCGACGGCCTGGGCGACCTTGATGACGTCGTCGACCGTCTTGTTCACCTTGACGAAGAACGAGATGCGGATGTCCGCGCGGATGTTGTCCCGGCAGATCAGCCCTTCCTTGCCGGCCCGGGTGATCTCGATGGTCTTCACCGAGATGTCCATCACCTCGGCCTTGTGCAGCACCGGCAGCACGACCTGCCCGGTGAAGGTCACGTCGACCTTGCGCATCTTGGAGACGATCAGCGCCTTGCCCTGCTCCACCTTGCGGAACAACCGGGCGACGACGAACAGCACAGCGGCTGCGATCAGGATGCAAACGAGCACGCCGATGCCCAGGGTGCGGTAATCCATAGGAAGTCCTCGAAGTCTGCGAAGAGTTGGCGCCTCCGCGAAGAGGCGGGGCGGCCCGTTCGGCTGAGGGCGGACGCGTCCGCGTCGGCTACGGCTCAGCCGCGGTGGTGGCGACTGCCAGGGTCGTACGGTGAACTGTTCGCCGTGCCCAGCCGTCGTCGCCCGCGGTATGCGTGGCCCAGCCCGGCAGGAAAGGCACGCGACCGTGCCCAGTCCCGGCTTGACAGGAGCGCCGACGGTACGCAGGGCCCGGCCACCGAGGGCGTGATGCCGGGGAAGGTGAGGAACTGTACGGCGGCATCGTCAACCCGTGCCACGTCCTCACCCCCGATCCGGTCCACGGGTCCCGGTGCCGACGCCCATTGCCGGGCCCCGGCATCGGGGCCACCCCCTGCTTCTGCCGCACTCATCTTGACCTAGGCATGCTCCATGCCGCATTGCCGCAATACGGCAATTTTTACGCCCTGTTGATGCCGGGCGACGGCACGAGCGGGGCGTGACCGCGCTCATGTCCGGGGAAGGCGGAGGTGCACAGCACACGGGAGGACCACGGCCACGATCCCGATTGCAGGGCGGCACCATGACTTCCGCGCAGTACGGCCGTCTGTCCTCGTCTCCCGGATCGGCGCCCCCTCCGTATCACCTCGCGCCCCCACGATCTGTCACTCTTGTCCGGCGTGCGTCAGGAGAACGTTCGCAAGGCGTCAAGAAAACAGGAGGACGAGTGGCAGGGCGGGAGATACCCGACGACTATCTGGAGGGGTACGCCCAGATGCTGGCCGAGGTATGTGCGACGGGCCGTCGCCTCACCCGCAAGGAGTTGGAGTCTCTGCGAGCCCGTGGTGAGCGCGCCGCGGAAGCCGGCTTCGGGCTGCGGGCTCTCGTACGCCGGCACGTGTCCGTGGCCCGCGACACCTGGCCCACGCTGGCGCCCACGTCGGGTGGCCACGTACTCGCCGCCGTCGAGCAGGCGATCGACGCCTTCGCAGAGGGACACGAGCGCGCCCAGCTGCTCGCCGTACGGCAGGAGGAAGCGGTACGCCGGGAGTTCATCGACGACCTGCTCTACGGACGCAGCGACCTCGGTCGCCTCGCCGAGCGCGCCGAGCACTTCGGCCTGCTGCTCTCCCGCGCCCACGCTGTCGCCGTCGCTCAGGGCGGGACGCCGGTCGAGGACACTCACCCTGCCGCCCGGCAGGTGGAGAGTGCCGTGGTCGCCCGCTTCGGCGAGCGACGCATCCTGCTCACGACCAAGGACGGCCGACTGGTCTGCGTCGCACCCGGTGAACAGGACGACGTACTGTCGTTCTTCGCCAAACAGGCATACGCGGCCACCGACGGAGGGCGAGTCGCCATCGGGCGTCCTCACCCGGGCGCCGGTGGGGTCGTCCACTCCTACGAAGAGGCCCTCAACGCCCTCGATCTCGCCAAGCGGCTGGACATCCAGGAGCCGGTGCTGCGCGCGGCCGATCTTCTCGTCTACCCGGTCCTGACGCGGGACCGGCAGGCGATGGCAGACCTCGTGGAAAGCGCCCTCGGGCCGCTGCAGGACGCGCGCGGTGGCGCTCGTCCGCTGGTCGAGACGCTGACGGCGTACTTCGACGCGGGCTGCGTCGCCGCAGAGGCGGCACGGCGTCTCGGTCTGAGCGTGCGAGCCTTCACCTATCGGCTGGAACGCATCCACAAACTGACCGGGGCCGACCCCTCCGATTCCGTCCACCGGTACACCTTGCAGACAGCGGTGATCGGCGCCCGACTGCTCGGTTGGCCCGACGACGTGTGAGCACGGGCTGACAGGACTCGGAAACCGAGCAGGACGTATCACCGGGGAACTCCAGACGTCCGCATGGACGGCGCGCAGCTCCCCTCCATAGGCTGGTAGCCACACACGGAGGGGGCGGGTTGAACGGCGATCCGTTGTACTACTGGATGGCGGTGGTCGTGTCGACCGCGCTCATCCCGCCGATGTCGATAGCGATCCTGGCGGGGTGGACACCGCCGTGGTTGCGGAAGCGACAGGCCGGGATGCGGCTCCGCGCCTACGGTTCGCTGTGCTGTTACGCCTTCGCACTCCTCAACGTCCTCCCCCGGATCACCGATGCCTCTTACGGAACCGTCATGGCCTGCACCAATGCCGGTTTCGCCCCCATCGCCGCCGCCGTGGTCCTGTTCCTGCTCTCGGAGCGCAAGGACAAAGCAGCTCGGGAGGTCGGCCGCGTCGAACCTGCGCGACCGCAGCACTAGGGGCAATACCGGTGACTTTGGTGGG
>NZ_LIWB01000018.1:71615-203052 GCF_001905725.1 Streptomyces sp. CB02400 | reverse complement strand
TCCTGGTCCAGCACTGGCTGGGTGTCGAGGGCATGCCGCGCCGCTACGCCGACTACCTGGCCGCGGACGGCTTCACCGCCCTGAACACGGTCTCGACGATCGCCTCGTTCCTGCTGGGCATGTCGATGCTGCCGTTCTTCTACAACATCTGGAAGACGGCCAAGTACGGCAAGCCGGTCGGCGTCGACGACCCGTGGGGCTACGGCCGCTCGCTGGAGTGGGCGACCTCCTGCCCGCCCCCGCGGCACAACTTCCTCACCCTGCCGAAGATCCGCAGTGAATCCCCGGCGTTCGACCTGCACCACCCCGAGATCGCCGCACTCGACGAACTCGAGAACGCCGGTCACGGTGAGAAGGCCCTCTCCGGCAGCAAGGAGGCCGGCAAGTGAAGATCCAGGGCAAGATGTTCATGTGGCTGAGCATCTTCTTCCTCATCATGGCCGGGGTCTACGGCGTGTGGTCGAAGGAGCCGGTCGGCACCACCGCCCTCTTCCTGGCGTTCGGCCTGTCCATCATGATCGGCTTCTACCTGGGCTTCACGGCCCGGCGGGTCGACGTGGGCGCGCAGGACAACAAGGAGGCGGACGTCGCCGACGACGCCGGCGAGGTCGGGTTCTTCAGCCCGCACAGCTGGCAGCCGCTCTCCCTGGCCGTGGGCGGTGCCCTGGCCTTCATGGGCGTCGCGATCGGCTGGTGGCTGATGTACTTCTCGGCGCCGCTGCTCCTGATCGGCATCTGGGGCTGGGTCTTCGAGTACTACCGCGGTGAGAACCGCACCCAGTGACCACGGCGGCGAGGGGCCCGGACACTCCACCAGGAGGGTCCGGGCCCCTCGCCGTTGTCTCACCCGTTCGGGCCGTCCAGTGAGCCGGGGGCGGCGCGGGTTCCTAGCGTGAGGCCATGAGACGCACCAAGTCCCCTCGTGGCGCGGGCGCCGGGCGGAGCCGCGTCGCCGGCTGCACGCTGCTGGTGATCGCCCTCGGCGCGGGCGTCGCGGGCTGCTCCTCCGACGGCGACCCGCTGTCCGCCGAGCCCTATGACGCGGCGGACCAGATCTCCTTCAGCGGATCCGTCGAAGCGGGCGGGGAGGCCGACCCCGACAAGCCCCTGGAGGTCGTCGCCGAGGACTCCGACGGGCGCATCACGGACGTCACCGCCGTGGACGCCTCGGGACGCCACGTGGCGGGCGAACTGGCCGCCGACGGCAGCCGCTGGCACAGCACCTCCCCGCTGGCCGCGGGCGCCCGGTACACGGTCCGGGTGAGCACCGAGGACGAGGACGGGGCGCCCGGCCGCAAGGTCCTCACCTTCACCACCGCCAAGCCCGCCACCACCCGGCGCCTGACCGTCACCTTCGGCCCCGGGGCGGGCACGTACGGCGTCGGCCAGCCCCTCACAGCCGAGCTGAGCGCACCCGTCAAGGACCCGGCCCAGCGAGCCGTCGTGGAGCGCTCCCTGAAGGTCGAGTCCACGCCCGCCGTGTCCGGCGCCTGGCACTGGGTGGACGACAAGAAGCTGCACTACCGCCCCCAGGACTACTGGCCCGCCCACGCCACCATCGGCGTGCGCAGCACCCTGGAGGGCGTCAAGGTCAACGACCGGCTGCGGGGCGGCGGCTCCGAGCCCCTGACGATCCGTACCGGCGACCGGGTGATAGCCGTCACCGACGCCGCCGCGCACCGGCTGACGGTCTACAAGAACGACGAGGAGATCAAGCAGATCCCCGTCACCACCGGCAAGCCCGGCTTCGAGACCCGCAACGGAGTCAAGGTCGTACTCGCCAAGGAACGCTTCGTACGTATGCGCAGCACCACCGTCGGCATCGCCGAGGGCTCGGCGGAGTCGTACGACCTGGACGTCGAGTTCGCCACCCGGGTGACCTGGAGCGGCGAGTACGTGCACGCCGCCCCCTGGTCCGTCGGCTCCCAGGGCTACGACAACGTCAGCCACGGCTGCGTCGGCATGAGCACCGACAACGCGGAGTGGTTCTTCGACACCGTCCGAGAGGGCGACATCGTCAAGGTCGAGAACTCGACCGGCGAAACGATGGAACCCTTCGGCAACGGCTACGGCGACTGGAACCTCGACTGGCCCATCTGGCAAGCAGGCAGCGCCCTGACCACCGGCAAGACCCCCAGCCAGGCAGAGCAGGCCCGACTGAGGCCACAGATCGTGTAAACGCCCCTAGGGGCAGCACCCCAGGGGCGCGGGGAACTGCGCGAACAACCCCCACCGGCCCGAGGCCGCCGAACCACGGACAGGTCCGCCCCCTCAGGCGCTCTGCAGATGCTTCTGCCGCAGCAGCGTGGCCAGCGCCGAGGCGAACTCCACCGGCTCCACCGGCAAGGTCACCGCGGACTCGGCGCGGCTCCACGTCGCCAGCCACGCGTCCTGCGGCCGCCCGATCAACAAAAGCACCGGCGGACAGTTGAACACCTCGTCCTTGATCTGCCGGCACATCCCCATGCCCCCCATGGGCACGGCCTCACCGTCCAGCACGCACACGTCGATGCCGCCCCGGTCCAGCTCGGCCAGCACGGCCGCCGGGGTCGCGCACTCCACGAACTCCACGACGGGCACGTCCGGCGCCGGCCGTCGCCCGGTGGCGAGCCGCACCTGCTCCCGGGTGTTGGCGTCGTCGCTGTAGACCAGCACCGTGGCGGTCGCCTGCATTGTTCCTCCACGCGTAAGAGAGAGGGCACGGCTCTGTCGGGAACTTCGGGTACCAATGGCGCGGATGCTACCCCCTCAGACCGCTTGTCAACACTGGTTCGGACACGCCTTCGAGACGGCTCCGGGACGGCCCCGACACGGCTCGCGGATGGGCCATCCGGGCAGTCCAGGAGGGCCGAACGCACCGAACGGCACCCCCGGGAGTGAGGGCGGGATAAGCGACCGACATAATGTCGGCGTGGCGACAGCAACGACAGTAGATACCGGGCACGCGCACCCGTCGGTCAACCGACCGAACCTCACCAGCGTCGGAACCATCATCTGGCTGAGTTCCGAGCTGATGTTCTTCGCGGCCCTCTTCGCGATGTACTTCACCCTGCGATCGGTGACCGGACCCGACTTCTGGTCGGAGAAGGCCGACGCCCTGAACTTCCCGTTCTCGGCGGCGAACACCACGATCCTGGTGCTCTCCTCCCTCACCTGCCAGCTCGGCGTGTTCGCCGCCGAGCGCGGTGACGTGAAGAAGCTCCGGATGTGGTTCATCGTCACCTTCATCATGGGCGCGATCTTCATCGGCGGTCAGGTCCTCGAGTACACCGAGCTGGTCAAGCACGAGGGCCTGTCCCTCTCCTCCGACGCATACGGCTCGGCGTTCTACCTGACCACCGGCTTCCACGGCCTGCACGTGACGGGCGGCCTCATCGCCTTCCTGCTGGTCCTGGGCCGGACCTACGCGGCCAAGAGGTTCACCCACGAGCAGGCGACCGCGGCCATCGTCGTGTCCTACTACTGGCACTTCGTCGATGTCGTCTGGATCGGCCTCTTCGCCACGATCTACATGATCAAGTAGCCGGGCCCACATCCGCGCGCGCCCCTTTCCGGGCGCACCAACCAGAAGCATCGACGCAGAAGATCCTGACACCGGGGTAATCCGTGAAAAAGCTCTCCGCACGACGACGCCATCCGCTGGCGGCGCTCGTCGTCCTACTCCTCGCGCTGGCATGCACCGGGGGGCTCTACGCCGTGTTCGCACCCGCGGACAAGGCGCAGGCCGACGAAACCGCCCAGTCCCTCACGATCGAGGAGGGCAAGAAGCTCTATACGGTCGGCTGCGCCAGCTGCCACGGCACCGGCGGTCAGGGATCCTCCGACGGCCCGAGCCTGGTGGGCGTGGGCGCCGCGGCCGTGGACTTCCAGGTGAGCACCGGCCGTATGCCGGCCGCCACCTCGCAGGCCGCGCAGGTCCCGGACAAGCCGGCCGTCTACACCCAGGCCGAGATCGACCAGCTGGCGGCGTACATCGCCTCCCTGGGCGCCGGCCCGGCCATCCCCACCGCAGAGCAGTACGGCCCCGAGGGCGCCGACATCGCCAAGGGCGGCGAACTGTTCCGCAACAACTGCGCGCAGTGCCACAACTTCACCGGCAAGGGCGGTGCGCTCACGCACGGCAAGTACGCCCCGAGCCTTGAGGACGTCGCCCCCAAGCACATCTACGAGGCCATGCTCACCGGCCCGCAGAACATGCCCTCCTTCCCCGACAGCACGCTGACGGAGCAGAACAAGAAGGACATCATCGCGTACCTGGGCGAGGTCAACACCGACGAGTCCGAGAGCCCGGGCGGCATGTCGCTGGGCGGGCTGGGCCCGGTCAGCGAGGGCCTGTTCGGCTGGATCTTCGGTCTCGGCGGACTGATCGCCGTCGCTGTGTGGGTCGCCGCTCGGACCGCAAAGGCCAAGAAGTCATGAGTAGCCAAGACATCCCCGAAGAGAACCTGCCCGCAGCGCAGGACACCACCCACGGCGCGGTGAAGGTCGCGGACGAGAAGAACCCGTTCGCCGACCCGGGCCTGCCGCCCCACGAGCACCGGATCCAGGACATCGACGAGCGGGCCGCCAAGCGGTCCGAGCGCGCGGTCGCCCTGATGTTCACGCTGTCGATGCTGGCCACCATCGGCTTCATCGCCTCGTTCGTGGCGATCCCGGTCGAGAAGATCGTCTACATCTTCCCGCTGGGTCACATCAGCGCACTGAACTTCGCGCTCGGCGTGACGCTCGGCATCGCCCTGTTCGCCATCGGCGCGGGCGCGGTCCACTGGGCCCGCACCCTGATGTCCGACGAGGAGCTGGCCGACGAGCGGCACCCGATCGAGGCCTCGCCCGAGGTCAAGGCGAAGGTCATGGACGACTTCCGCCAGGGTGCCAAGGAGTCGGCGCTCGGCCGGCGCAAGCTGATCCGCAACACGATGTTCGGCGCCCTCGCCCTGTTCCCGCTCTCCGGCGTCGTGCTGCTGCGCGAGCTCGGGCCGCTGCCCGAGACCAAGCTGCGCCACACCCTGTGGGGCAAGGGCAAGCTGCTCGTCAACATGAACACCAACGAGCCGCTGCGGCCGTCCGACCTCATCGTGGGCTCGCTGACCTTCGCCAAGCCCGAGGGCCTGGAGGAGCACGACCACGGCTTCCAGAACGAGATCGCCAAGGCTGCCCTGATGCTGGTCCGTATCCAGCCGGACGACATCAAGGACAAGCAGTCGCTCGAGTGGTCGCACGAGGGCATCCTCGCGTACTCGAAGATCTGCACCCACGTCGGTTGCCCGATCTCGCTGTACGAGCAGCAGACGCACCACGCGCTGTGCCCCTGCCACCAGTCCACCTTCGACCTTTCCGACGGTGCCAAGGTCATCTTCGGCCCCGCCGGTCACCCGCTGCCGCAGCTGCGCATCGGCGTGAACGACGAGGGCTACCTCGAAGCGCTCGGCGACTTCGCAGAGCCCGTCGGTCCTGCCTTCTGGGAGCGCGGATGAGTACTACGACGACCCCCGAGTCCCGCTCACGCGGGAAGGCACCGGCCGGCGAGCGCGTCGCCGACTGGGCCGACGGCCGGCTGGGGATCTACTCCCTGGCCAAGGCCAACATGCGCAAGATCTTCCCGGACCACTGGTCCTTCATGCTGGGCGAGATCTGCCTCTACAGCTTCCTCATCATCATCCTCACGGGTGTGTACCTGACGCTGTTCTTCCACCCCTCGATGAACGAGGTGGAGTACCACGGCAGTTACGTCCCGCTGCAGGGACAGCTGATGAGTGAGGCCTACAAGTCGACGCTGGACATCAGCTTCGACGTCCGTGGCGGTCTGCTGATCCGGCAGATCCACCACTGGGCCGCGGTCATCTTCCTGGCCGGCATGTTCGTGCACATGATGCGCGTCTTCTTCACCGGCGCGTTCCGCAAGCCGCGTGAGATCAACTGGCTGTTCGGCTTCCTGCTGTTCGTCCTCGGCATGTTCACCGGTTTCACCGGTTACTCGCTGCCGGACGACCTGCTCTCCGGAACCGGTGTCCGCTTCACCCAGGGCGCGATCCTGTCCGTGCCGATCGTCGGCACGTACATCTCGATGTTCCTGTTCGGCGGAGAGTTCCCCGGCACCGACTTCGTCGCGCGGTTCTACTCGATCCACATCCTGCTGCTGCCGGGCATCATGCTCGGCCTGGTGGTCGCCCACCTGATCCTGGTCTTCTACCACAAGCACACGCAGTTCGCGGGTGCCGGACGGACCAACAAGAACGTCGTGGGCATGCCGCTGCTGCCGGTCTACATGGCCAAGGCGGGAGGCTTCTTCTTCCTGGTCTTCGGCTTCACCGCCCTGATCGCCGGCATCGCGTCCATCAACCCGATCTGGGCCCTGGGCCCGTACCGTCCGGACATGGTCTCCACGGGCGCCCAGCCCGACTGGTACATGGGCTTCGCCGAGGGCCTGGTCCGCGCCATGCCCGGCTGGGAGATCAACTTCTGGGGCCACACCCTGGTCCTGGGCGTCTTCGTCCCGCTGGTGATCTTCGGTCTCTTCCTGGGGATCATCGCGCTCTACCCGTTCATCGAGTCCTGGATCACCGGGGACAAGCGCGAGCACCACATCCTGGACCGGCCCCGCAACGCCCCGACCCGTACGGCCTTCGGCGTCGCCTGGGTCACGGCGTACATGATCATGTTGATCGGTGGTGGCAACGACATCTTCGCCACGCACTTCAACCTCTCGATCAACGCGGTCACCTGGTTCGTCCGGATCGGCTTCTTCGCGGGACCGGTCGTCGCGTTCGTCGTCACCAAGCGGATCTGCCTCGGCCTCCAGCGCCGGGACAAGGACAAGGTGCTGCACGGCCGCGAGTCGGGCATCATCAAGCGCCTGCCGCACGGTGAGTTCATCGAGGTGCACGAGCCGCTCAGCCAGGAGCAGATGTACACCCTCACCGCGCACGAGCAGTACAAGCCGGCCGAGATCGGCCCGGAGGTCGACGAGAACGGCGTCCGGCGCAAGGTGAAGGCGACCGAGAAGCTGCGCGCCAAGCTGAGCAAGGGCTACTACGGCGAGGACGCCCAGATCCCGAAGCCGACCGTCGAGGAGTACAAGGAGATCACGAGCGGCCACGGCCACCACTGATCACCTTCAGCGCCTCACCCCAGTCGCCACACGACGGCGAAGGGCCCCCGTCCGTTCTGCGGACGGGGGCCCTTCGCCGTCCCCGGACCTGGATAGGGTGGACACCGGTACCCTGCCGGGTCCGCGGACTCTTCTACGACCATCAGGAGCGGCCATGAGCGCTGTGACCCCCGCTGGAGGCGACACCGCGGCGGGCCGTTCCTGGCCCGCCCTGCTGAACGGACTGCTGGACGGCCGGGACCTGACCGCCGAGGACACCGCCTGGGCGATGGACCTGATCATGCGCGGCGAGGCGACCGACGTGCAGATCGCCGGGTTCGCGGTGTCCCTGCGGGCCAAGGGCGAGACCGTCGAGGAGATCACCGGCTGCGTACGGGCGCTGTACGACCACGCCCATGTGATCGAGGTGCCGGGCGAGACGGTCGACATCGTCGGCACCGGCGGCGACGGCGCCAAGACGGTGAACATCTCCACGATGTCCTCGATCGTGGTGGCCGGCACCGGCGCGAAGGTCGTCAAGCACGGCAACCGGGCCGCGTCCTCCGCGTCCGGCGCCTCCGACGTCCTGGAGAAGCTCGGCGTCAATCTGGAGCTGACGCCGAAGCGGGTGGCCGAGGTCGCCGAGGAGGCCGGGATCACCTTCTGCTTCGCGGTGAAGTTCCACCCGGCGCTGCGCCATGTGGCCGCCGCGCGGGGCCAGCTCGGTGTCCGCACGGTGTTCAACTTCCTCGGCCCGCTGGCCAACCCGGCACGGGTCAAGGCACAGGCCGTCGGGGTCGCCGACCTGCGGATGGCGCCCATCATGGCCGGGGTGTTCGCCGAGCGCGGCCACTCCTCGCTGGTGTTCCGCGGCGACGACGGACTCGACGAGCTGACGACCACCGCCACCTCCCGGGTGTGGGTGGTCCGCGACGGCAAGGTCACCGAGGAGGCCTTCGACCCGCGTGACGTCGGCATCGAACTGGTGCCCGTGGAGGCGCTGCGCGGCGCCGACGCCTCCTACAACGCCGAGGTCGCCCGCCGGCTCCTCGACGGCGAACCGGGCCCCGTACGGGACGCGGTGCTGCTGAACTCGGCGGCGGCACTGGTGGCCCTGGAGCCGGGCGGCGGCACCCTGACGGAACAGATCCGCACCGGAATGGCTAAGGCGGCCGAGTCGATCGACTCGGGAGCCGCCAAGCGGCTCCTGGAACGCTGGGTGACCGTCAGCAACGCGTAGGGCCTGCCCGGCGGGGGGTGCCGGGGGCACGGGGTCCGGTGCGCACCCCCCAGTGCTCTGCAGTCGCACGCTCGGCTTCGCTCGAGCGGGGGACCCCATGTGCGGGCCCTCTATGCGGACCCACATGAGGGCCATGTGTGGCCCCCATGTGGTGCCTCCCATGTAGAGGCCGCTCATGTGCGGCCCTCCCATGTGGGACCCCATGATGGGGCCCTCCCCCATGTGGGGACTCCCTGCGCGGGTCCCTCATGTGTGTGCCCTCCGTGTGCGGGGCCCTCATGTGCGGTTCCCATGTGCGAGCCCCCGCGTGCGGTCCTCCGTGTGCGGGCCTCCATGCGGAGGCCCCCATGCGCGGGGCCCCATCGCCTCCGCACACCGGGGCTGCGAGGCACCGCCGGTTTCCTCCGGGGCGATCCGCCGGGCAGACCCTGCCGCCCGGCGGTGGGATGTTCCGCGATCCGGACATGGGTTGCGGGGCGTCGATCATTTCGCGTACTTTTCCGTTCAGGTCATGAGTGACAGCCATCAGGCCCCGGCCGGCTGTCCGGCAACCCTCCGTCCGTGGCGGGGTGCCCCGGGTGAAGACCAGGCCGTGAGCAGCAAGGCTCACGGCAAGCGCGGACCCCTCGCACACCAGGGGTCCTGGTCGTCGAGGAGTCTTCCGTGAGCAAGCGAATGCGTTAGGGCTGCCGAGCCCCGCCTCCGCGCACCCCTTTTCTCTTCCTTCCGCGCTTGAGCGATGTGCGCTCGCGCGGGGATTCCGCCTGCCTCGCCGGGAGTTGTGTCATGTCCGTTTCCACCGTTGCCGCCGACCAGTCCGTCTGTGCCCCGCTGCCCGTCCTCGGCCGGGACGTCACCGTTCCCCTCGTCACCGGGGGCGAGGTCACCTACGCCGCCCTCGACTACGCCGCCAGCGCCCCCGCCCTCCAGCGGGTCTGGGACGACGTGGCCGCCTACGCGCCGTACTACGGCAGCGTCCACCGGGGCGCCGGATACCTCTCCCAGCTCTCCACCGACCTGTTCGAGAACGCCCGCCGGACCGTCGCCGGGTTCCTCGACTGCCGTACCGGGGACCAGGTGGTGTTCACCCGGTCCACCACCGACTCCCTCAACCTCCTCGCCGCCGCGCTCCCCGACGGCTGCGAGGTCTTCGTCTTCGAGACCGAGCACCACGCCTCCCTGCTGCCCTGGCGGGACGCGCGCGTCACCTACCTGGACGCCCCGCGCAGCCCCCGCCAGGCCGTCGAGACCCTGGAGCGCGCCCTCGCCGACCGTGATCCCCACGGCCCCGCCCTGGTCTGCGTCACCGGCGCCTCCAACGTCACCGGCGAGCTGTGGCCCGTACGGGAACTGGCCGCCGCCGCGCACGCGCACGGCGCGCGGATCGTGCTGGACGCCGCCCAGCTCGCCCCGCACCACGCCGTCTCGGTGACCGACCTGGACGTGGACTGGGTCGCCTTCTCCGGGCACAAGCTGTACGCCCCCTTCGGCTCCGGTGTGCTGGCCGGCCGCGCCGACTGGCTCCGGGAGGCCGAGCCCTACCTCGCGGGCGGCGGCGCCAGCCGCAAGGTCACCCGGCGCGAGGACGGGGGAGTGGACGTGGAGTGGCACGACAGCGCCGCCCGCCACGAGGCCGGCTCGCCCAACGTCATCGGTGCCTACGCCGTCGCGTCCGCCTGCAAGGCGCTCACCGAGGCCGGGTTCGAGGCGCTGGCCGCGCGTGAGGAGCGGCTGGTCCGGGCGGTGCGCGAAGGGCTCGCGGACGTGTCCGAGGTGCGGTTCCTGTCCCTGTTCGGGGACGACGCCCCGCGCGTCGGTGTGCTCTCCTTCGTCGTGGAGGGCTGGAACAGCTCCCACTTCGCGGCGGCGCTGTCCGCGGAGTACGGAATCGGTGTGCGGGACGGGTTGTTCTGCGCGCATCCGCTGGTGCGTACGCTGCTCGGTGGTGATGCGCGGGCGCAGGGGGAGTGCGGGGCGCCTGAGGCGGGGCCCGGTGAGAAGTCGCTCAACGCGATTCGGGTCAGCTTTGGGGCGGGGACGCCCGATGAGCACGTGGAGCGGTTCGTACGGGCGGTGCGGGAGCTCGTGCGGGACGGCGCCCGCTGGAACTACCGGACGGTGGACGGCCGCTGCGTCCCGGACACCTCCGCCCGGGAGTGACTTCTTTCGCCCCCGCCGCCCTTACCCGTCCCATCCCGGGGGCGCTGCCCCCGGGCCCCCGCTCCTCAAACGCCGGAGGGGCTAAGTTTCAGCCCCTCCGGCGTTTGAGGAGCGGGGTCCGGGGCGGAGCCCCGGGTTCGGGACGGGAAGGGGCGGCGGGGGCGAAAAACTAGGTGGTCGCCGGGAGCCGGGCGCCCAACACGATCATGCGCAGGGCGCGCTCCGTGGCGTCGGTGAGGAGCTCCGCGCCGCGGACCAGCGCCTCCGCCAGAGCCATCGGCGCGGGCAGGATGCCATGACAGGCATCCACCCCCGGCACCTCCCCCGCCCCCTCCCCGAGCGTCCCCGCCAGCGCCAGCACCGGCCGCCCCGACAGCTTGGCGCGCCGTGCCACCTCCGCCGGTACCTTCCCGCGCGGCGTCTGGTGGTCCAGCGCCCCCTCCGCGGTGACGACCAGATCGGCACGGGCCAGCCGGGCGTCCAGGTCGAGGTGGTCCAGCAGGACGTGGAAGCGCGGCAGGAGAGCCCCGCCCAGGGCGGCGAGCCCGGCGCCGAGCCCGCCGGAGGCGCCCGTACCGCGCCCGAGGCGCAGATCGGTTCCAGTGACGGCGAGATCGCGGGTCAGCACCCGCGCCCAGTTCTCCAGCGCCGCCGACAACTCCTCCACCTGCTCCGGACTCGCTCCCTTCTGCGGACCGAACACCCGCGCCACGCCCCGCTCCCCGCACAGCACGTTGAAGGGATTGCAGGCGACGAGGAGTTCCACACCGGCGAGACGGGGATCGAGCCCGGTCGGGTCGATGCGGGCCAGGCGCGTCAACTCACGCCCGCCGGCTGCCAGTTCGAACCCGTCCGCGTCCAGCAGCCGCGCACCGAGCGCCTGGAGCGCACCCGCGCCGCCGTCGGAGGTGCCCGAGTCGCCGCACCCCACCAGGATGCGCCGTACGCCCTGGTCGAGGGCGGCGCGGATCAGTTCCCCGACGCCGTACGTGGTGGTGGCGCCCGGGTCGCGCCGGGTGCGGGGGACCAGGGAGAGGCCGGCGACCGCCGCCATCTCCACCACCGCCGTGTCCCGGGAGCCGAGCAGCGCGAAGTGGGTGCCGACCGGTTCGCCGACCGGGCCGGTGGCGGCCAGCGCGACCAGCCGGCCGCCGGTCGCCGAGGCCAGCGCCGAGGCCGTGCCCTCACCGCCGTCCACCAGCGGGATCCGGTCGATCTCGGCGTCCGGCAGCACCCGGCGGACGCCCGCCGCGATGGCGTCGGCGGCTGCCTGGGCGGACAGCGACTCCTTGAAGCCGCTGGGGGCTACGACGACACGGTTCAGCATGAGGGGAACTCCTTAGCGGGTCACGGGGACGCCGAGCAGCGGCCACACCGCGACGGCGAACAGCAGGACCAGGGCGGCGGTGAGCGGGGCCAGCACGGCGGACAGCCGCAGCAGGTCGCGCGGGGTGTAGGTGGGGGTGCCGGGGATGTCCGCGAAGAGCGTGACCGGTTTCGCGGAGGCCGGGAGCGTGTGGCAGAAGCCGGCGGCGGCGGTGGAGGCGAGCGCCGCGGCGACCGGGTTCACCCCGGCGCCCACGGCCGCCGCGACCACCAGCGGGACCAGCACGGAGGAACGGGCGGAACGGGACTGCAGGATCAGATGGGCGGCCGTGCTGACGGAGATCACGACCGCCAGGAACATCACCGGCGTGATCCCCGCCGGCAGCCCGCCGACCAGCCACTTCGCCGCGCCCGACTCGGCGAGCGCCACGCCCATCGCCATCGTCGCCGCCATGAACAGCAGCAGCGACCAGGGCACCGTCTTCAGCGCGTCCTTCAGCCGTACGGTGCCGAGCGCCGGCGAGGCGGCGACGACCGCGCCGATCAGGGCGACCATGGCCGGCGACACCCGGTGCAGCGGCTCGCTGCACCACAGGGCGACGACCGTGGCCAGCAGCAGGGCGCAGCGCTTCTCGGCCTGG
The DNA here is from genome assembly GCF_001905725.1 of Streptomyces sp. CB02400. Lineage (GTDB taxonomy): Bacteria > Actinomycetota > Actinomycetes > Streptomycetales > Streptomycetaceae > Streptomyces > Streptomyces atrovirens. Next base: position 190,598 of record NZ_LIWB01000018.1, on the reverse strand, counting down.
GTCCAGGGGCCGGTGACCGGGCGGTCGCTGTGCCGCTGGATCTCCTCGGCGGTGATGTGCACACCGCCCTCGCGGTCCGCGCGCCGGGTGGTGGTCAACAGGACGGCCTCGGCGGCGAGATGGGAGGAGGCCACGGCCAGCGGCAGCCCCAGCAGCAGCCACTCGGTGAAGCCGACCCGCTCCCCGGCGGCTTCCCACAGCACCGACACGGTGATCAGATGCGCGCCCGCACCGATCAGGGTCGCCACCGCCGACAGAAGGATGACGGTCGGGAACAGCAGTGCCAGCATCACGACCAGTCGTTTCCGGTCGGCGAGTGCTTTGGCGAGGGCGAGGAACACCGGCAGGGCGAGCGCCGCCCGGCCGGAGGTGGCCGGCACCGCGAACGCCGTGACGACCAGCGCGGCCGTCGTCAGATGCGTCAACTGCCGTACCGTACGGGCCCCGCCGACCAGGAAGGCCGCCGCCCGCCCCGCGAGCCCGGTCCGGCTCACCGCGGCGGCCAGCACGAACGCGCAGATCAGCAGCCACACCGTCGAGTCGCCCAGGGTGCCGAACAGGGTGTCGCTGCTGATCACCCCGGTCACCGTCAGCGCGAGTCCGGCGCCCAGCGCGATGTACGTGTCGTCGATCGGCGTACCGACCCACGCGCAGGTCGCCAGCGCGAACACGGCGAGGGTGAGGCGCGCGTCCCCGCCGAGACCGGGGAAGTTGCCGGGGACCGCGAGCAGCGCGCACAGCGACAGCGCCACGCACAGGGCCGCGGTCAAGCGGGGATTCAGTGTCACGTCATCGACGATCCACCGGGGCGGTGAGCCGTCGATGAGCCGAAGATGAAAGGAACTTCACCCGGCGGGCCCATCCCGCCGCGGGGCCGTCACGCGGGGAGGCGGTAGCCCATCCCGCGGACCGTCTCCACCTTCTCCGCGCCGAGCTTCTTGCGCAGCGCCCGCACGTAGACGTCCACGATGTTGGAGCCCGGGTCGAAGTCGTAGCCCCACACGTGGGAGAGGATCTGCTCGCGGGAGAGTACCTGCCCGGGGTGGCGCAGGAACAGTTCCAGCAGTACGAACTCACGGGCCGTCAGGTCGACGGTGCGCTCCCCGGCGCGGGCGCGGCGGGTGCGCAGATCGAGGCTGAGCGAACCGGACTTGAGCACCGTCACCTCCGGCGCACGGGCCGCCGTACGCAGCCGCAGCCGTACCCGGGCGAGCAGTTCCTCGAAGCGGAACGGCTTGGTCATCCAGTCGTCGGCGCCGCCCTCCAGACCGGCCACCGTGTCCCGCACCGAGTCCCGTGCGGTCAGCACGATCACCGGGGTCGTCACCCGGGACTCGCGCAGCTCGCGCAGCACGGTGAAGCCGTCCCGGCCGGGCAGCCCGATGTCCAGGACGACCAGGTCGAAACCGCCGGTCAGGGCGTACTCGTAGCCGGTCTCGCCGTCGGGGACGACGGTGGTGGTGAAGCCGTTGGCGCGCAGGCCCTTCTCCACGAAGGAGGCGATACGGTCCTCGTCCTCGACGATCAGAATGCGGTTCACGTCCGTGTGTCTCCCAGGGTGAGTACGAAGGTGGCGCCGCCGCCCTCGGTGTCGTGCAGGCGGACCCGGCCGCCGTGGCCCTCGGCGATCGCCTTGACGATCGACAGGCCGAGCCCGGCGCCCGAACCGCGCGTCCCGCGCCGGGAGGTGCCGCGCCGGAAACGTTCGAAGATCAGCTCCCGGTCCTGCGGCCGGACACCGGGGCCGGAGTCGGCGACGTACAGCTCGATCCGGGAACCCTGTGCGCGCGAGCCGATGCGGATGGTCTGGCCGGTGGTGGTGTGCTGCACCGCGTTCTGCGCGAGCTGCACCATCGCCTGGGTGATCCGCTGGGGGTCCAGCTCCGCCTCCCGGTCGGCTATGTCCGTGAGCTGCCAGTCGCGTTCGCCGAGGGTGCGGGCCTTGACGTAGACGTCGGCGGTGAGTTCGGCGAGCTGGACCGGCTCCGGGGTGACGAAGTCGGGGCGTTCGGCCTTGGCGAGCAGCAGCAGGTCCTCCACGATGCGGCTCATCCGGTCGAGTTCGTCGGTGACGAGCCGGACGGTCTCCTCGCGCTCGGCCGGATCGTCGCCCATCAGCTCCAGATGGCCGCGCACGATGGTGATCGGGGTGCGCAGTTCGTGGCCGGCGTCGTCGACGAACTGGCGCTGGGCGGCGAAGGCCCGCTCCAGCCGGTCGAGCATCGCGTTGAACGTCTCGGCGAGGGCCGCGATGTCGTCGTGGCCGCGCACCGGGATACGGCGGGTGAGGTCCTGCTCGGTGAGCTGCGCGGCGGCGGTGCGTACCAGCCGTACGGGCTGCAGGATCCGCCCGGCGACCGCCCAGCCGATGCCGGTGGTCAGCAGCAGGGCGACCCCGGAGATGGCGAGCAGCACCCGGAACACCTCGTCCACCCGCGCCACTTCGCGTTCGGGGTGGAAGGCGACGACGAACGCCGCCTCGGGTGCGCCGCCGCCGTGCCGGGCCACGGACACCTTGGCCCAGCGGATCTCGCCCTCGGGCCGGTGCAGCACGCCGGAGGCGTCGGGCGAGTCGAAGATGCGGCGCCGGGCGTCGCCGTCCCGGTGCAGGGGCAGGGCGACGGGCAGGTCGCGCGGCTGGGTGAGTTTCGCCGGGTCGCCGCTCTTCCGCGCCACCAGGCCGATCAGTTCCTCGTCCGGGTCGGCGTACTGCCGTTCCAGGAAGACCCGCAGCAGCCGGTCCGGGTCGGTGAAGGACCGGCCCGTCTCCGGATCGAAGCCGCGCTCCTCGAAGTTGGCGAACTCGCCTGCCTCCTGGGCGAGCAGCCCGTTGATCCGGTGGTCGACGTCCCGCAGCAGGAAGGAGCGGGTGGTCATGGCGACCGAGCCGAGCGCGACCGCCATGACGAACAGCAGCCACAGCAGGATGCGGACCCGGGCGGAGATCCGCCGGAGAGGGGCGTCAGCCGTCGTCGCCGGGTCCGTCGTCCCCGCCGGGGGTGTCGTCCGGGGAGTCCTGGCCTCGATCGTCGTCATCGTCGTCACCCGCTGGGCTGTCGGTCACCGGAGGCCGGGAGACGACCTCGTCGCTCGGCGTCGGCTCGGGCCGCGCGGACGGGGCCGTGGACGTCGGAGTGGGTGAGCCGCTGTCCAGTTCGACCTGGGGCGGCACCTTGGGCGGTTCGGGACTGTCGGCGAGCGCGAAGCTGGTCGCGGCGACGCCCAACGGAATCAGCACGACGGCGGCGAGCGCCGCCATCCGGCGAGTGAAGACCATGCCCCGATCCTGCGCACCGCACCGGAGCCCCCGGATGAGCGCCGGATGAAGAACTCTTCATCCACCCGCTGGATGTCATCCGTCCGCTGAAAGTCGGCCCCTCCGGCACAATCCAGCCCCTCCGGCGTTTGAGGAGCGGGGTCCGGGGCGGAGCCCCGGGTTCGGTTCGGTTCGGTTCGGTTCGGTTCGGTTCGGGACGGGACGGGACGGGACGGGACGGGACGGCGGGGGCGAAGAACTGGCTGAGCCACCCCGGACCGCCACCGGCCGGAGGCCGGGCCCCCCGCCCCCGGCGGACCGCTAGCTGTCCAGCCCGATGGCGAACGCCGCCTCCAGATCGTGCTGCGAGTACGTACGGAACGCCACATGCGTGTCGGTCCCCTCCACCCCCGGAATCTTGCTGATCCGACCGGGAATGACCTCCGCCAGATCCTCGTGCTCACGCACCCGCACCATGGCGATCAGGTCATACGTACCGGTCACGGAGAACACCTCGCTGACACTCTCCAGCGCGGCGATCTGTTCCGCGATCTCGGGGATCCGGTCCACGCTGGTCTTGATGAGGACGATCGCGGTGATCACGGCTGGTTCTCTCCCTCGGGGGCCGGAGCAGGGGCGGCCTTCACTGTAGTCGCCCTGCCGAAGCGCACCCACGCGTAGCCGAAGCCCAGCCCGAACCCGATCAGGTGCGCCAGGTACGCCACCCCCGGCCCCTCGCCCGCCCGCCCCGCCGCCGCCCACTGCAGCGCCGCCCAGAACGGCAGCACCACCCATGCCGGCAGCCGTACCGGCAGGAAGAACAGGAACGGCAGGAGACTGGTCACCCGGGCCCGGGGGAACAGGAAGAGGAACGCGCCGAGCACCGCCGAGATCGCCCCGGAGGCACCGACCAGGGACCGCTCGGAGTCCGCGTTGGCGGCGGCGTACCCCAGCAGCGCGAGGTAGCCGCAGCCGGCGTAGCACAGGGTGAACCGCACCCGGCCCATCCGTGCCTCGGTCATCGCTCCGAAGACGTGGAGGAACAGCATGTTGCCGAGCAGATGCACCCAGCCGCCGTGCACGAACAGCGCCGTGGCGGGGGTGAGGACGGCCTCGAGGGACCCTTCGAACAGGTCTGCGGGAATGACGCCCCAGTGCCGGAAATAGGCCCTCTGCGTGTCCAGCAGCTCCTCCCCGGAGCCGTGGGCCGGATGCAGGCCGGAGGCCGGCCCGATCAGGAAGACCAGGCAGCACAGCACGATGAGGGTGTGGGTCACCGGCGCGGAGGTGCCCCGGATCGCCCCGGCGGCCGACGCACTCCAGTTGCGGATCATGAATACAGAGCATGACGTAACCGGACGCAACCGCACAGACCGCCTCGCCGCCGTGGACGGGCGGGCGGCGGGGACCCGCCAGGCCGTAGGGTTACGAGCCATACGCACCGGGGATCCGGTGTGTCACGGACACTGGAAGGAAGGCGAACAGCCACGATGACGGTTCCTCTGCCGACCGCCTCGACGCGGTGGCGCTGCACCCTCTGCGGCAACCTCACCCGCTTCGACGTGACCCGCTCGTCGAAGGTCGTCGAGTACGTCCACCTCGATCTGGCCGGAGAGCCCAAGGTCGAGGAGCGCGAGGTGCTCGATGAGACCATCGAGTCGGTGCGGTGCCGCTGGTGCAACGCCGTGGACCAGGTGGAACTCGTGGACAGGCCGGGTGCCGGCTCCTGAGCGAAGGGGGTCCCTCCCGCTCGAGCGAAGTCGAGAGTGGAGGAGGGCCCCGCTGACGGCGACCCCGCGCGCGGGGTCGCACACAGACATTGGGGTGTGACGGATGGTGGAGACCACGGGCGGGGGGCCGCGGGACGGCGCCGCCGAGGTGCTCGACCGTCCGCTGCCCGACGGAGTGCGCCGCCGGGTCGTCCAGATCGTCGCCGACGGCTTCGGCGGGCTCACGGTCGCCGAGCTGCCCGCCCAGCTCCGGCAGTACGCGCGCTTCGCCCCGAACCGGCGTGCCAAGTTCGCCGGCAACGCCATGGCCGCGGCGCTGGAGACCGATCCGCTGTTCCGGCAGCGCATCGGGGAGAAGCTCAGAGAGGCCCAGCCGGAACTGACCGGCGCCCTCGACTCCGGCTCCCCGCCCCCGGCCGCGGACCCGCTCGACGTGGCGGCCGCGGCCTATGTGCTCCGTCCGGCCGGCTGGGTCAAGCTGGTGACCGCCGCCGGCGAGGAGGCCCAGCGCGCCGACGCCGAGCGCGCCGACGAGGAGACCCGGGCCGAGCTGGAGCGGCTGCGCGCCGAACTCGGCCGGGCCCGTGAGCACACCAAGTCCGAGACCGAGCGGCTGCGCACCGAGCTGGAGTCGGCGAAGAAGGAAGCCGAGTCGCTGCACCGCAAGCTGCGCTCCGCCCTCAGCGACGTCAAGCGCGGCGAGGCCGCCGTGCGCAAGCTGCGGGGCGAGATGGAGACCGTGCGCGCCGAGGGGCATGCCCAGGTGTCGGCCGCCGAGAGCGAGAGCCGGCGTCTCAAGGCCCGGCTGGGGGAGACCGAAGCCGCGCTGGAGGCCGCCCGCCGGGCCGCCCGGGAGGGCCGCAGCGTGGAGGACATGCGGGTCCGGCTGCTCCTCGACACCGTCCTTGACGCCGCTCAGGGGCTCCGCCGGGAGCTGGCGCTGCCCCCCGTGTCCGTCCGGCCCGCCGAGACCGTGGACGCCGTCGAGCCCGGCCGCATGACCCCGAAGGACATCGCCAACCGCGCGCTGTCCGAGCACGACCCGGCCGTCCTCGACCAGCTGCTGGCGCTGCCGCAGGCCCATCTGGTCGTCGACGGCTACAACGTCACCAAGACCGGCTATCCCCAGATGCCCCTGGAGAAGCAGCGGCTCAGGCTCCTGGGCCAGCTCGCCCAGCTCGCCGCCCAGACCGGCGCCGAGGTGACCTGTGTCTTCGACGGCGCCGAACTGGTCGCGCCGGTGCTGCTCGCGCCGCCGCGCGGGGTGCGGGTGCTGTTCTCCAAGCCGGGCGTCACCGCCGACGAGCTGATCCGCCAGCTGGTGCGCGCCGAGCCACCGGGGCGGCCCGTCATCGTCGCCTCCACCGACCGCGAGGTCGCCGACGGGGTGGCCCGCGCGGGCGCACGCCCCGTCGCGTCGGCGATGCTCCTCAAGAGGCTTTCCTAATATCTGATTCCCATCCGTCCCCCGTGCAACGTACAGGATCTTTGCCCGAATTGACGGAACCGTCACGCAACGTAGCGTCAAAGGGACGTCACCGCAGGTGAGTTCGGACCGAATAAACCCGCTGTAACGGAGATTTTGTGTCCGGGGATTTGAACTGATCACAAGAGAATCACTAGGGTCTTCCTTCGAACCCTCGCTCGCGCGATCACTCTCGAGAAGGAGCTCGTCTCCGTGGCGTCCCACCGTCGTCCCAAGCAGCCGAGCCGCGCACGCGTCACCGTGCTCACCACCGCTGCCGCAGCCGCTGTCGTCATGAGCTCGCAGGCCGCCAACGCCGCGCCGAGCGAGAAGCCGAGCAAGGACGAGGTCAAGGCCAAGGTCGACAAGCTCTACGAGCAGGCCGAGCAGGCCACCGAGAAGTACAACGGCGCCAAGGAGAAGCAGGAGAAGCTCCAGAAGGAGATCTCCACGATCCAGGACAACGTCGCCAAGGGCCAGCAGGAGCTCAACGAGCTGCGCGACGGCCTCGGTTCGATGGCCAGCGCCCAGTACCGCAGCGGCGGCATCGACCCCTCCGTCCAGCTCTTCCTCTCCGCCGACCCGGACGACTACCTCGACAAGGCGTCCACGCTCGACCAGTTGAGCACCCAGCAGGTCGACGCGCTCAAGGAGATCCAGGAGAAGCAGCGCGAGCTCGCCCAGCAGCGCTCCGAGGCGTCCGAGAAGCTCAAGGACCTCTCCGCCACCCGCACCGAACTGGGCAAGAAGAAGAAGGAAGTCCAGAGCAAGCTCTCCTCCGCGCAGAAGCTGCTCAACACCCTCACCGCCGCGGAGAAGCAGCAGCTCGCCCAGGAGGAGAGCCGCGCCACCCGCGCCAGCGAGCGTGAGGCGCTCAACGTCAACGTCCCGGCCGGTTCCGGCCGCGCCGCCGCCGCCTTCGCCGCCGCCCAGAGCAAGCTCGGCACCCCCTACGTCTACGGCGCCACCGGCCCGTCCTCCTTCGACTGCTCCGGCCTGACCTCCTGGGCGTACGCGCAGGCCGGCGTCGGCATCTCGCGCACCTCCGAGGCCCAGACCAACGACGGCACCAGGATCTACTCGGTGAGCCAGCTCAAGGTCGGCGACCTCGTCTTCTTCTTCAACGACCTGCACCACGTGGGCCTCTACGCGGGCAACGGCCAGATCATCCACGCCCCGCGCACCGGCACCGTCGTGCGCTACGAGTCGATGAACACCATCGGCGGCCCGTTCATGTTCGGCGTCCGCGTCTAGCTGCCGCCGTTCGGGGGATTCCCCGCCGCGCCGATCTTCCCCGCGCCCCGCCTCTGACGCAGGTCACAGGCGGGGCGTCACTGTGTGCGGTCGCCTCGGCCAAGGGTTCGCCCGGCGTCGTGAGGCTACTGTCTGCCGCGTTTCCCTGTCCGCCAGCGGAAGGAGCGCGGCTTCCCGTGGGGTCCCATCGCCGTACCGCACCGTCGTCCGGATCCGACCGGAGCGCCACCGTCGCCCTCGGTCTGCTGTCCGCGGCGGCCACCGCCCTCGCCGCCGTACCGGCCGCGGCCACGCCGCACGACGTCACCCGGGCCGAGGTGGACCGCCTCTACCGGGAGGCCGAGAAGGCGACCGAGGCGTACAACGAGGCCGACGAGCGCGCCGACGGACTGCGCCGGCAGATCGCCACCGCACAGGACGGCATCGCCCGGCAGCAGGCACGCGTCAACACCATGCGGGAGTCGCTGGGTTCGCTCGCCGGCGCCCAGTACCGCTCCGGCGGCCTCGACCCCGCCCTCGCCCTGCTGCTCTCCGACGACCCGGAGGACTACCTCGAGAAGGCCTCCGTACTGGACCGGATCACCGTCCACCAGGCCGCCGAGCTGAGGAGACTGAGGGGCGCCCTGCGCTCCCTCGCCCAGGACCGCGCGGAGGCGGCCGGAAAGCTCGGCGCACTGGAGAGGAGCCGCAAGGCCGTCGCCGCGCACAAACGGACCGTCGAGCGCAAGCTCACCGAGGCCCGCCGGCTGCTCGCCTCCCTCCCGGCCGGCGAACGCGCCGCCTGGGACCGCGCCACCCGCTCCGCGCGCGCGGACCTGCTCGGCCCGTCCGGCGCGCCCGCCTCGGCCCGCGCCGCGGCCGCCGTCGCCGCCGCCCGCTCCGCCCTCGGCAGGCCCTACGTCTGGGGCGCCGAGGGCCCGTCCGCCTTCGACTGCTCCGGACTGACCCAGTGGTCGTACGCCCAGGCCGGGGTCGCGCTGCCGCGCACCTCGCAGGCCCAGCGGTACGCCGGCCGACGGATCCCCCTGTCCGAGGCGCGCCCCGGTGACCTGGTCGTCTACCGCTCCGACGCCTCCCACGTCGGGATGTACATGGGCAACGGCCAGGTGATCCACGCGCCCCATCCCGGCGCCCCGGTGCGCTACGACCCGGTCGGCATGATGCCCGTCTCGTCGGTCACCAGGGTCTGACCGCGCCGGCCCGGCGCCCGTACCCTCGGGAAGGTGGCTGGTCGAAGGCGGGTGTCGGGTGCGTCGGTGATGGCGCTGTGTCTGCTGCTCGTCTCCCTGGTGGGGTGCGGCGGGGGGCCTGCCGTCGACGCCGTACACGCGGATGTGCAGTCCCTCCTCGACCGCCGCGCGGAGGCCGTCCTCGACCGTGACGCCGCCGCGTACGCCCGCACCGGCACCCGGGCCGGGTTCGCCAACCTGCGCGCGGTGCCGCTCGCGGACTGGTCCTACCGCGTCACCGCCCTCGACCGCACCGGTGACACCGCCACCGCCTCCGCCGACCTGAGCTACCGCGTCGAGGGCCACGACCGGTCCCCGGTCACCACCGCCCGCTCCCTCAGCCTGAGCCGGGACCGCGACGGCCGCTGGTCCGTCGACTCCGACCGGCCCGCGAAGAAGTCCGGCCAGCAGTTGTGGGACCAGGGCACGGCCCGCGCCGTGCGGGGCGAGCGGAGCCTGGTGCTGGGCGTCGGACAGCCCGACGAGAAGCTGCGGGACTACGCCGAACTGGCCGACCGCGCGGTGCCCGCGGTGTCCGACGCGTGGGGCCCGCGATGGGCCCGGCGCGTGGTCGTCCTCGTCCCGGAGAACCTGGAGGGCATGGCGGGCCTGCTGGGCTCGCCCGCCTCCTCCTACCGGGGGATCGCGGCGGTCACCACCGGCGCCACCGGCGCGGACGGTCGGGCCCCGGCGGACCGGATCATCGTCAACCCGGACGCCTTCGGAATGCTCGGCGACTCGGGCCGGCAGGTCGTCCTCACCCACGAGACCACCCACGTCGCCACCCGCGCCCACACCTCCGCCGCGACCCCGCTGTGGCTGTCCGAGGGATTCGCCGACTGGGTCGGCTACCGCGACGGCGACCGCGCCCCCGCGGAGATCGCACCGGAGCTCGCCTACGCGGTGGGCCGGGGCGAGATGCCCGCCGGACTGCCGGACGACGAGGACTTCGGCTTCTCCGGCGACGCGGACCACCTCGCCCGCGCCTACGAGAGCGGCTGGCTGGCCTGCCGCCTCATCGCCGACCACTGGGGCGAGGACCGCCTCGACGAGTTCTACCGCGCGGTGGGCACACACGAACACCGCGAGGGCGCGGTGGAGGCCGCGATGCACCAAGTCCTCGACACAACCCGCGAGGAGTTCACGGCCCAGTGGCAGGAGTACATGAGAAACACCCTGGGCTGAGCCCAAGCCCGAACCTCCGCGGCCTGCCCACCACTCCCAGCGATCCGCGGGCAGCCGCCGTCCCCCGCCCCCGGCGATCCGCGGGCAGTCGTGCCTCCCCCAGTGCCTCAAGGGCCTGGGAGGTACCCCAGGGCGGCACGGGTGGGCGCGACGGCACCCCGTAAACGCCGGACTGCGTGGACACCCCCCGGCCCGCACCGACGCGGGGGCACCTGCGAGCGCTGGTCCGCGCACCGCCCGAGGTCAGGACGAGACCGGCGTCCCGGCAGCGCGGGCCGGCCCGGGAACCGTAGGTACAGACCGCCGCCGGGGAACCGTCGCACACCACAGCACCCGCGCCGCCACAACCGTCGCCGCCACCAACAGCCCGTTGCGCAGAACCAGCAGGGCGATCCCGAGCGAGTCGCTGGCGACCACATGGGCGAACCACACGGGAAACTCCAGCACCGTCACCAACGAAGCCCCCAGCACCAGCCCCACCGCCACCCCCATCCGGCTCTCACGGAAGCACAGACACACCGCCCCGAGCCCCACCAGCCACACCATGTACTGCGGACTGATCACCCGACTCGTCGTCGTGAACAGAAGCACCGCCACGAACGCCGCGTCGGCGACACTGTGCGCCGAGAACCGGACGGCCATCACCCGCCACAGCACCAGCCACCCCAGCGCGGCCCCGCTCAGCAGCAACGCCCCCGTGCTCACCCAGCCCACATACGGCCCGAGGAACTCCACCGAGCCGTAGTTGAGCAGCACCTCCCCCTCCCAGCCGTGATGCCGCGCCACATGGAAGACGAGCGCCCCCAGCGACTCCACCTCCGTCCCCCGGTCCCGCTGAAAGGCCAGGAACGCGAACGCCCCCGGCATCAGTACGGCGAACAGGCCGGCCACACCGGCACCGGTCACCGCCGCCGACACCCACGCACCACGCCGCCGCACCGCGAGCAGCAGCAGCGCCGGCCACACCTTCACCAGCGCCCCGAAACCGGCGAGCGCCCCCGCCAGCCGGGGGTACCGGGCGGCCGCCAGCAGCGCGGCCACGGCGACCGCGGTCACCATCACGTCGTAGCGCGCGTACACCGTCGGCCCGAGCAGCGGCACGCCCACCACCCACACCCAGGCACCGCGCGGCGACCGTCCGGGACGACGGCCGGCGTACAGCAGCAAACACAGGGTGACCAGGTCGGCGAGACAGGCCAGGACGAAGAAGGCGGTGGCGTACTCCAGGAACGGCAGCAGGCCGGGGGAGAGGATCGCCAGGGCCGCGGCGGGCGGGTACTGCCAGGTCACGTCGTCCAGCGGGAACGTCCCGGTGCGCAGGACGTCGTACCAGCCCCGGTAGATGACCGACACGTCGCTGGTCACGTCCGGCCCGGGGAAGACGATCACCTTCAGCACGCACAGCAGCAGGGCGGCCCGTGTCAGCCCCCACAGAAGCAGCAGCGGGGCGAGGGAGCCCCGCACGGCCGTCGTCCTCATGTGCTGTGCTCCCTGCCCGTCCGGTGCGCGGTCGTGAGGGGCCATGATGTCCCGGACACCTGTGTACGTGCCACAGAGCGCCGCCGCGGCGAACGGCGCACCCCCCGTTCGGTAGGGTCGGCGGCGATGCACAAGACCCTGATCGTGACCAACGACTTCCCGCCCCGCCCCGGCGGCATCCAGGCGTTCCTGCACAACATGGCGCTGCGGCTCGACCCGGAGCGGCTCGTCGTCTACGCCTCCACCTGGAAGCGCTCCCGGGAGGGCGTCGAGGCCACCGCCGCCTTCGACGCCGAGCAGCCCTTCACCGTCGTACGCGACCGTACGACGATGCTGCTGCCGACCCCGGCCGCCACCCGGCGGGCCGTCGGGCTGCTGCGCGAGCACGGGTGCACCTCGGTGTGGTTCGGGGCGGCGGCACCGCTCGGGCTGATGGCACCGGCGCTGCGCCGGGCGGGCGCCGAGCGGATCGTGGCCACCACCCACGGCCACGAGGCCGGCTGGGCCCAGCTGCCCGCCGCGCGGCAACTCCTGCGCCGTATCGGGGACTCCACGGACACGATCACCTACCTCGGCGAGTACACGCGCTCCCGCATCGCCGGCGCGCTGACCCCCGAGGCGGCCTCCCGGATGGTGCAACTGCCGCCTGGCGTCGACGAGAAGACCTTCCACCCCGGTTCGGGCGGCGACGAGGTCCGGGCCCGGCTCGGGCTGACCGACCGGCCGGTGGTCGTGTGCGTCTCCCGGCTGGTGCCGCGCAAGGGGCAGGACACGCTGATCCGGGCGATGCCGGCGATCCTGGCCGCCGAACCGGACGCCGTCCTGCTGGTCGTCGGCGGCGGCCCCTACGAGAAGGACCTGCGCCGCCTCGCGCACGACACGGGCGTCGCCGCCTCCGTCCGCTTCACCGGCTCCGTCCCCTGGTCCGAGCTGCCCGCCCACTACGGCGCCGGCGACGTCTTCGCGATGCCGTGCCGCACCCGGCGCGGGGGCCTGGACGTGGAAGGGCTCGGCATCGTCTACCTGGAGGCGTCCGCGACCGGCCTCCCGGTCGTCGCCGGCGACTCCGGCGGCGCCCCCGACGCGGTCCTCGAAGGCGAAACCGGCTGGGTCGTCCCCGGCAACGCGCCCGACCAGACCGCGGACCGCGTCATCACCCTCCTGGGCGACGGGGAACTCCGCCGAAGGATGGGCGAGCGCGGCAGGGAATGGGTCGAACAGAAGTGGCGCTGGGACCTATTGGCCGAGCACCTGAAGAAGCTGCTCTGAAGAAGCTGCTCGGAAGAGGCTGCTCTGACGGGGCTGTTCTGAAGAACGCCGTCAGGGGCAGCTCCCCAGGGGCGCGGGGCTGTGACATTGTGCGGCTCCGCCGCGTGGGCGCGACAAGCCACACCCGACCCGCACCCGCCCACGGCGCTCAAGTGGCACCCCGAACTGCGCCCAAGCAGAACCTACTTGGCGTAAATCGCCTCGATTTCGTGGGCGTAGTCCTTGGCGACAACATTCCGCTTGAGCTTCAACGACGGAGTCAAATGTCCCGACTCCTCGGTGAACTGCGCCGGCAGAACCCGGAACTTCCGTACCGACTCCGCCTTGGAAACCGCCGAGTTGCCGTCATCGACGGCGGCCTGGATCGCCGCGAGCAGATCGGGATCCTCGCTCAGCGACCCCGCCGTCGACCCCGCCGGCTTCCCGTGCTCCGCGCACCACCGCCCCAGGAACTCCTCGTCGATGGTGACCAGCGCCCCCACGAACGGCCGCCCGTCCCCCACGACCATGCACTCCGCGACCAGCGCGTGCGCCCGGATCCGGTCCTCGATCACCGCCGGGGCGACGTTCTTGCCGCCCGCCGTCACCAGTATCTCCTTCTTGCGGCCGGTGATCCGCAGATAGCCGTCCTCGTCCAGCGTGCCGATGTCCCCGGTGTGGAACCACCCGTCGGCGAGCGCCTCGGCGGTCGCGCCCGGGTTGTTCCAGTACTCCTTGAACAGGTGCTCGCCGTGCAGCAGCACCTCGCCGTCGTCCGCTATCCGGATGACGGATCCGGGCAGCGGCTGGCCGACCGTGCCGATCTTCTGCCGGTCCCACGGGTTGAACGCGGTGGCCGCACAGGACTCGGTCAGCCCGTACCCCTCCAGCACGCTGAAGCCGATGCCGCGGAAGAAGTGTCCCAGGCGTTCACCCAGCGGGGCGCCACCGGAGATGGCGTACTCGCCGCGCCCGCCCAGCACCGCGCGCAGCTTGCCGTAGACCAGCTTGTCGAACACCTTGTGCTTGATCTTCAGGCCGAGCGACGGCCCGGACGGCGTGTCCAGCGCCCGGCTGTAGGCGATCGCCGTGTCCGCCGCCTTGTCGAAGATCTTGCCCTTGCCGTCGGCCTGCGCCTTGGCCCGCGCCGAGTTGTAGACCTTCTCGAAGACCCGCGGCACGCCCAGGATCAGCGTCGGGCGGAACGCGGCCAGCTCGTCGGTGAGGTTCTTGATGTCGGGCACGCAGCCCAGCTTGATCGGCGCCATCATGGGCGCGATCTGCACCAGCCGCCCGAAGACGTGCGCGAGCGGCAGGAACAGCAGCACCGAGCACTCGCCGGTGCGGAACAGCGGACGCAGCCGCTCCACGATGTTGCCGCACTCGGCGAAGAAGCTGCGGTGGGTGAGCACACAGCCCTTGGGCCGTCCGGTCGTACCGGAGGTGTAGACGATGGTCGCCGGGTCGTCCGCCTTCGCGAACGAGCTGCGCTCCTCGACCGTCCCGTCGTCGACGCCCTGCCCGAGCCGGCCCAGCTCCTTGATCCCGCCGGCCTCGATCTGCCACAGGTTCTTCAGCGCGGGCAGCCGGTCGCGCACGGACTCCACCGTCGCCGCGTGGGCGTCGAGCTCCACGAAGCAGGCGGTGGCGCCGGAGTCGCCGAGGATCCACGCCACCTGCTCCGGCGAGCTGGTCTCGTACACCGGCACGGTGACCGCGCCGGCGCTCCAGATCGCGAAGTCCAGCAGTGTCCACTCGTAGCGGGTGCGGGACATCAGGCCGACCCGGTCGCCGGGCCGCACACCGGCGGCGATCATGCCCTTGGCGGCCGCCCGCACCTCCGCCAGGAAGGCGGTCGCCGTCACGTCCTGCCAGGTCCCGCCCACCTTGCGGGCGATGACGGCGACGTCGGGGTGCTGCGCGGCGTTTCTGCGGACGATGTCGGTCAGGTTTCCGTCCGCGGGGACCTCGTACAAAGCCGGAAGGCTGAACTCGCGCAAGACTGCTGCTCCTCTTAGGGCGCCGGCGCCACGACGTTGTGCGATGCGACGGTGCGGTCCAAGGCTCGGACGGGTGCTCGCGAATTCACATGTTGAAATCCCGAGCACGACTGGACTGCCCGGACGTTACCCGCCGGTATGGCGTCTACGACAGGGGGTCCCGGCGAGATGTTCGCTGCGTCACACAGGTTGGTGTTTCATTGCGCACAGTAGTCCACCCCTTCACCGACGAGCCAGTAACCGCAGGTAGGCCCGCCGTTGTTCACGCGGGCCGCACACGCTTACCCTTGATCGCCATGGCATCCACACCAGGCGGAAACCGGCGCACACGCGTCCACGTGGTCAGTGACGTGCACGGCAACGCCCGCGACCTGGCCCGCGCGGGGGAGGGCGCCGACGCCCTGATCTGCCTGGGCGACCTGGTGCTCTTCCTGGACTACGCCGACCACTCGCGCGGCATCTTCCCCGACCTGTTCGGCACCGAGAACGCCGACCTCATCGTGGAGCTGCGCACCGCCCGCCGCTTCGAGGAGGCGCGCGAGTTCCAGCGCCGGCTGTGGGCGGACATCGGGATGGACAAGGCCGCCGCGATCGAGAAGGCGGTGCGCAAGCAGTACGCCGAGCTGTTCGCCGCGTTCCCCACCCCGACGTACGCGACGTACGGCAATGTCGACGTGCCGCCCCTGTGGCAGGAGTACGCGGGTCCCGGCCTGACCGTGCTGGACGGGCAGCGGGTGGAGATCGGCGGCCGGACCTTCGGCTTCGTCGGCGGCGGCCTGCGCACCCCGATGCGCACGCCGTACGAGATCGACGACGAGGAGTACGCGGCGAAGATCGAGGCCGTGGGCGAGGTCGACGTGCTGTGCACGCACATCCCGCCGGAGGTGCCCGAGCTGGTCTACGACACCGTCGCGCGCCGCTTCGAACGCGGCAGCCGGGCCCTGCTGGACGCCATCCGCCGCACCCGGCCCCGCTACTCCCTGTTCGGACACGTCCACCAGCCGCTGGTGCGGCGGATGCGGATCGGCGCCACCGAGTGCGTGAACGTGGGGCACTTCGCGAGCAGCGGGCGGCCCTGGCGGCTGGAATGGTGACGACGTCCCAGGTCGGATGAGTTGCGCCGGCCGGGCGCGCGGTAGCCTTCCGCTGCACGCGCGTGCGCTGTGTGCCCGGCGCACGGCGACGACGACTACCGGCCCGCATCTGGAGGAGCCACGGCGATGGCGGAACACACCAGCTCGAGCATCACGATCGAGGCGGCGGCGGCCGACGTCATGGGAGTGATCGCCGACTTCGCCCGCTATCCGGACTGGACCGGTGAGGTGAAGGAGGCCGAGGTCCTCGCGACCGACGCCGAGGGCCGCGCCGAACAGGTGCGTCTCGTCATGGACGCCGGCGCGATCAAGGACGACCAGACCCTGGCGTACACCTGGACCGGGCAGCACGAGGTCTCCTGGACCTTGGTGAAGTCCCAGATGCTCCGCTCCCTGGACGGCTCCTACGTCCTCACCCCGGCCGCCCCGGGCACGACGGAGGTCACCTACCGCCTGACGGTCGACGTCAAGATCCCCATGCTCGGCATGATCAAGCGCAAGGCGGAGAAGGTCATCATCGACCGAGCCCTGGCAGGCCTGAAGAAGCGAGTGGAGTCGAGCCCGAAGTAGCCCCCCCGCAACTGCGGGCGGGCGTGCCGCTGGGGCGGCGCCCACCCCCGCAGCTGCGGGCAGCCGTACGTACGTGACTGCGGGCGGTCGTGCCGCTGGGGCGGCACGGGTGGGCGCAGCGGCACCCCGCGGACGCCGGGCTGCGCAACACCCCCCGCCCAGCGTCCACTACGGTTCACCCCCATGCGCACCCTCCTGATCACGGGCCCCGGCGGCAGCGGCCGCACCACGACCGCCGCCGCCACCGCGCTCACCGCAGCCCGCGAGGGTGCCCGCACCCTGCTCCTCGGCACCGACCGCACGGACACCCTGGGCCCCGTACTGGGCACCGAGGCCACCCCCCGCCTCACAGTGAAGCGCGTCGACCCCGACACGGACTTCCGCACCGACCTCGCCGCCCTCCAGGACCGGGCCGCCTCCGCCCTGGACCTCCTCGGCGCCTCCCGCCTGGAACCCGAGGAGACCAGCCTCCTCCCCGGCGCCGAGGAACTCGCCGTCCTGCGCGCCCTGCGCGACGCCGCGCTCTCGGAGTCGTACGACCTCCTCGTCGTCGACCTCCCACCCACCCCCCGAGCCCTCTCCCTCCTCGCCCTCCCCGAAGAACTCCGCCGCTACCTGCGCCGCCTCCTCCCGCCCGAACGGCAGGCCGCCCGCGCCCTGCGCCCCGTCCTCGGCCGCCTCGCCGGCGTCCCCATGCCGGCCGAGTGGCTGTACGGCACGGCGGCCCGCCTGGACCTCCAGCTCGCCGCCGTCGAGGCCGTGCTCGCCGACCGCGACACCGTCGTACGACTGGTCGCCGAACCGGGCCCCGCCGGTGCCGACGCCGTACGCACCGCCACCCTCGGACTCGCCCTGCGCGGCCTGCGCACCGACGCCCTGATCGCGACCCGCGTCCTGCCGGAGAGCGAGGCGGCCGGCTGGCTCGCCGGCCCCGTAGCCCAGCAGCGCAAGACCCTGGACGAGTGGCGCGAGTCGTACGACGTCCGCCCCGTCGCCCACCTGGGCCGCGACCCGCGCGGCACCGACGACCTGACCGCACTCGCCGTGCCGGGCGTCACGACGCGCCCCGCCACCGTCGACTGGCCGGTCACCGACCGCCTGGCCGACGACGGCGTCCTGATCTGGCACCTCCCCCTCCCCGGCGCCCGCCGCGACGAACTCGACCTGATCCGGCGCGGCGACGAGATCGTCGTCACCGCAGGACCGTTCCGCCGCATCGTCCCGCTGCCCTCCGCGCTGCGCCGCTGCACCGTCGCCGGCGCCGCCCTGCGCGAGGACGAGCTGCGCATCCGCTTCCGGCCGGATCCGGCACTGTGGCCGCGCACCCACTGAAGCGACGGCCACCGTTCGGGTACCGTCGAAGGTGCCATCCGTAGTCAGGAGTCCGTCATGAGCGAACAGCTCCCCCCGTCCGACGACGCAGAGGACGAGATCGTCGACAAGCCGGTGGACGACGTACGGGCGGCCGAGACCCATGCCGAGACCCACGCCGACGCCTGGGCGACCGCCGCCGCCGAGGACCTCGAGGCGGAGAAGGCCCGCCGCCGCGCACAGTACGGACCGCCCCCCGGCTCCGCCGCCGAGGAGCTGAAGAAGCTCGTCGACGCGGTCGCCGACAAGCTCTCCGGTCTGCAGTCCCCGCTGTTCGGCGCGGTCGCCGGACCCGCCGCGCAGCAGGTGGTGCGGCAGGTCGTCCAGCAGGCCAAGGCCGCCGTCGAACCCGTCATCGAACGCAACCCCGACGTCTTCGACCACCTCGCCGCCGCCGGCAACGAACTCCTCGCCGCCTACCGCTCCGCCGTACAGGACCAGGAGCGCCGCTGGACCGCCCGCGAGTCCGACCCCCGCGACCTCGACGAGCGCCGGGACCGGGGCGACGACCCCGGCACCGGCCCCGGCGAACGCATCGACCTGGACTGACGCGGCCCTCCGCGGGCCTTCGGCGGGGGCGCCCATGATCCCCGCCGGACCGCTCACCGTACGGACGCCGGGGCCCCGAGGGCAGCGCCTCGGGTACCGTTGGCGGTAGCGGGGCTCGACCGGAACTGAGGGATTCATGGGAC
Organism: Streptomyces sp. CB02400; assembly: GCF_001905725.1. GTDB lineage: Bacteria > Actinomycetota > Actinomycetes > Streptomycetales > Streptomycetaceae > Streptomyces > Streptomyces atrovirens. The sequence goes on along the minus strand of NZ_LIWB01000018.1, from coordinate 172,025 downwards.
TCACCATCGGCGTCGACATCGGCGGCACGAAGATCGCGGCCGGCGTGGTCGACGAGGAAGGCAACATCCTCTCGACCCACAAGGTGCCGACCCCGGGTACGCCCGAGGGCATCGTGGACGCCATCGCCTCCGCGGTGGAGGGAGCACGCGCGGGGCACGAGATCGTCGGCGTGGGCATCGGTGCGGCCGGGTACGTCAACCGCCAGCGTTCGACGGTGTACTTCGCGCCCAACATCGACTGGCGCAACGAGCCGCTCAAGGAGAAGGTCGAGGCCCGTACGGGTCTCCCGGTCGTCGTGGAGAACGACGCCAACGCCGCCGCCTGGGGCGAGTACAAGTTCGGCGCGGGCAAGGGCCACCGCAACGTCATCTGCATCACGCTCGGCACCGGCCTCGGCGGCGGCGTGATCATCGGCAACAAGCTGCGCCGCGGCCACTTCGGCGTGGCCGCCGAGTTCGGCCACATCCGCATGGTGCCGGACGGCCTGCTGTGCGGCTGCGGCTCGCAGGGCTGCTGGGAGCAGTACGCCTCCGGCCGCGCCCTCGTCCGCTACGCCAAGCAGCGCGCCAACGCCACCCCCGAGAACGCCGAGACCCTGCTCTCCCTCGGCAACGGCACGCCCGAGGGCATCGAGGGCAAGCACGTCTCCATGGCCGCCCGCCAGGGCGACCGGGTGGCCGTCGACTCCTACCGCGAGCTGGCCCGCTGGGTCGGCGCCGGCCTCGCAGACCTGGCCTCCCTCTTCGACCCCTCCGCGTTCATCGTCGGCGGCGGCCTCTCCGACGAGGGCGAACTGGTCCTCGGCCCGATCCGCAAGTCCTACAAGCGCTGGCTGGTCGGCGGCAACTGGCGCCCGGTCGCCGAGGTCCTCGGCGCCCAGCTCGGCAACAAGGCGGGCCTGGTGGGCGCGGCGGACCTGGCCCGGGAGCCCGACCCGGTCATGTGACACCCCTGCCCGTACGCACGGCCGCGCCCGCCTGCCCCCTTCCGGGGACGGCGGGCGCGGCCGTGACCGTCCCCAAGGGAATCCCCGACGGCGGAACCGGGTTGCTCACGGTGACGACGCGATGGACGGCGGTCCACCGCGGGGAGGGGACGGGAACCGATGAGTCTTCGTCAGTACGAGTACGCCCTGGCCATAGCCGAGGAGGGCTCGGTGACGGCGGCGGCGGAGCGGCTGCACGTCGCCCAGCCGTCGGTGTCCCAGCAGATCCGCGGCCTGGAGCGGGAACTCGGCGTGAAGCTGTTCGCCCGCACACCGACCGGTCTGGTGCCCACCATGGTCGGCCGTGCGTTCCTGCGGGAGGCACAGGTCGCGGTCAGTGCGTCGCGGCGGGCGCGGGCGACGGCGCGGGCCGGTGCCGACGACCTGGTGGGTGAGCTGGTGGTCGCGGTGCAGATGGGCTTCGGCACACGGCAGTTGCCGCGCGCGCTGGGTGCGTTGCGTCGCCGCTTCCCACAGCTGGAGGTCAGCGTCTTCGAAGAGCCGAGCGCCGCCGAGCTGGACCGGCTGTGCCGCCGGGGCACGCTGGACTTCGCCCTGATGGCGGCGTGCGAGCAGAGCCCCGCCGACGCCCATCACCTCGGCGACGAGGAGCTCGTCGTGGTGATGGGCGCCGGGCACCGGCAGCTGGCCGAGGACCGGGTCGAGCTGCGTGAACTGGGCGGGGAGCCCTGGGTGCGGTTCGACCGCGACAGCACGCTCGACGGCGTACTGCTGAAGGTGTTGCGGGACAACGGTCTGGCCCCGGCCACGGCCGCCCGCGTGTCCCAGGCGGCGACGGCCGTGCGCTGGGCCGCCCACGGGCTGGGGGTGACCCTCGTCCCGGCCTCGGCGGTGCCGCAGGGGTACGAGCACCTCGTGCGCCCGGTGTCCCCGCCTCTGTCCCAGCCCGTCATCGCCGTGGTCCGGCAGGACGCGGGCCCGGCGGAGACGGCTCTGCTCGAACTCCTGCGCCAGGAGACCTGGTCCGAGCCCGGAACCGAGCCCGAGTCCGTGTCCGAACCCATGCCCGAGTTCGAATTCGCTTCCTTCTCCTCCGTGTCCTGACGGCCGGTGCGAGCCCGTGGCGGGGCGCGGCCGGCTCAGAGCTGGGTGGCGCCTCCGTCCACGGCGAGCTCGGCACCGGCGGTGTACGTGGCGTCGAAGGCGAGGAAGGCGGCCGCCCCGGCGATCTCCTCGGGCGTGCCGAAACGCCGCATGGGATTGTCCGCGACCCGCTCCGTCTTGAACTGCTCGGCGGCCTCCGCCGTCATCGTCCTCTCCAGGATTCCCGTGTCCACGGGACCGGGGCTGACCGCGTTGACACGGATCCCGCGTGACAGCAGGTCGCGGGAGAGGGTGCGGGCCATCGAGCGCAGGGCCGCCTTGCCGGCCGCGTAGACACTGGTCTCCGGCAGGCCCATGACGTTCGCGGCCGAGGTGGTGAGGACGACGCCGGCGCCCGTGCTCAGCAGCGGGGCGAGCTTCTGCACGGTGAAGAAGGCACCCTTGACGTTGATCGCGAACAGCTGGTCGTAGTCCTCCTCGGTCGTCGACTCGAAGGGTGTCGGGAGTGTGACGCCGGCGTTGATGAACAGGGCGTCGACCGTGCCGAGTCCGTCCTTCACACGGTCGGCCAGAGCGTCCAGGTCGGGCAACGAGGCCACATCGCCCCGGACGGCCACCGCGTTCCCGCCGAGCCGCTCCCGCGCGGCGTCGAGCGCGTCCCGGGAGCGACCGGTGATCGCCACACGTGCTCCGCCGTCCACCAGCAGTCTCGCCGTGGCGAACCCGATCCCGCTGCCGCCGCCCGTGACCACCGCGTTCTTTCCGCTGTATTTACCCATGCCGGAATCCTTCGTTCTATTTATCGGAAATTGTTTCCGGAATCCCGTCGGCGTCATCCTCTGGGGAATTCGCCGCCGTCCACGACGATATTGCTTCCGGTCAGCCAGCCCGCCCGGTCGGACACGAGGAACAGCACCGCGTGGGCGATGTCGTCGGGTCGGCCGTCGCGTCCCAGCGGTGTGGTGCCGGTCGCGTCGGCGTCCCCGTTCAGGCGCGCCCACTGCTCCCGCGTCGCCTCGCCGCCGGGGGTGGCGGTCCTGCCGGGAGTCACGGTGTTGACCCGGACCCCGGAGGGGGCCAGCTCGGTGGCCAGCCCCCGGCTGTAGTTCTCCAGCGCCGCCTTGGCCGCCGTGTAGTGCAGGAACAGGGGGCCCGGGGTGGACACCGCGGCCGAGGAGACGTGCACGATCACCCCCGAGCGGCGTTCGCGCATCCCCGGTATCAGCAGCGCGTCCAGCCGCACCGCCGCCAGGAGGTTCAGGTCGAGCGCGTTCTGCCACTCCTCGTCGGGGATGGCCGTGGCGCCCTCGTGCGGTCGCGCACCGCCCGCGTTGTCGACCAGGATGTCGACCCCGCCCAGGACCTCCCGCGCGGTCGCGGCGAGCGTTTCGATCCCCGCCCGGGTCCGTACGTCGGCCGCCACGAAGTGGGCGCCCTCGGGTACGGTGCTCGCCGCCGACCGGGCGGTCGTGAGCACCTCGGCTCCCGCGTCCAGGAGCCGGCGCACGACGGCGGCTCCGATTCCGCGAGAGCCACCCGTCACCAGGGCCCGCTTTCCCGCAAGTTCCCGAATTCCCGATCCGTTCTCGATTTCGGTCATCTCGCCCTCCCTCTCCGTCGCGTAATTGCTGATTCACGGTAGGTCCGGAAAACAACGAGAGGCAAAGACGAAATATGAGTAGGGGATATAGGGGATGCCTATGGCATTCCGGCCTCCTCCGCCGCCCGTGAGTGACGGTTGCGAGGCCGGCGGCCGAGGGGAGTCGCTACGGCGGCGACAGGAACACGACGATGTCCGTCTCTTCGCCGTGCACGGCCTCGGGCTCCTCCCACCCCCGGCGACGGTAGAAGGCGAGCGCGTCATGTGCCCGGCCCCAGGTCAGCAACCAGGATCGGCCGCCGGGCACGGCGGTGGTGATGTCGGACAACAGTCGCCCGCCCAGACCGGTCCCGCGGGCGTGGGGACGAACCCCCAGCTCGTCGACCTCGAAGGAACCGATCAGCAGTTCATCGACCCGGTCGGCACCCAGGCGTCGCCGCACCTTGCCGTAGGCCCGGTCTGTGGGGAACGGAGCCTGGGTGATCCACCCTGTGGCGAACCCCGCCACGGCACCGGACTCGTCCGTGGCGACGACGGCCCGGAATCCGGGGCGGTGCGCATCCCCCTTCAGGCGTTCCCGGAAGTCGTGCCGCGCGGCGGCCGGGGAGCGGTGGGCCCAGGGCGGAGCGGTGAAGATCTCGACGTAGGTGTCGCTGAGGGCATCCAGAACGCCGAGGACCCCGGGGCCGAAGCTTCGTATGTCCCTCACCGTTGCGCCTCCGTGTCGCCGCCGCCGTACATCCGGGCTATGGGAAGCAGCATCAGGGCGGCCAGTCCGCCCAGCAGGCCGAAGGCGAGGTGGAAGTCGCCCGTGGAGTCGCGCAGCACACCCACCAGTACCGGTGCCAGTGCGGCACAGGCGTAGCCGACGAAGAAGGCCATCGCGCTGATCCGGCCGGCCTCGGCGGAGTCGCGGCCGGACACCACCGGCAGGGTGAGGACGAGGGTGAACAGACCGCCGTGACCGATGCCCAACGCGACGATCCACAGCCACGTCGCCGCGCCCGGGGCGAAGGCCAGGCCCAGGAACCCGACGGCCGTCAGCGTGGTCGTCCACACCAGGCCCTGGCGTGTGCTCCGGCCTTCACCCAGCAGCGCCGGCACGGCCAGCATGGACACGACCTGGATGGAGATCATCACGGTCAGCAGCAGACCGGCCCCCGCGGCGCTGTGGCCACCGTCGTCCTGCAACAGTGCCGCCACCCAGGCCAGTTCGCAGTAGTACAGCGCGGAGTTCCCCGCGGCCAGCGCGGTGATGCGCCATGCCTTGGCGCTGCGCCAGGGCAGACCGCGGGTCACCGGTCCCGACGGCGCGGCGACGCCGTCCGGTCCGAGGGTGCGTCCGGTCACGGACCACAGCACGCCGCCGGCCAGCGCGAGCACCGCCCATGAGGCCAGGGCGCCCGGCCAGGAGCCGATCGCGTCGGCCAGCGGCGCACTGACCCCGGCCGCGACCGCGCCGCCGAGCCCGAGGCCGGCCGTGTAGATACCGGTGACCAGACCCACCCGGTCGGCGAAACGGGCCTTGACCACGGCGGGCAGCAGGGTCTGGGCTATCGCGATCCCGGCTCCGGCCGCAGCGGAGCAGCTCAGTTGCAGCCAGGAGGACGCGCCGACGGCACGCGCCGCGGTGGCCGAGGTGATGACGGCCAGCCCCAGCAGCACACCGCGATGCAGCCCGAACCGGCGGGCGACGGGCGCGGCGAGGGGCGCGCAGACTCCCATGGCCAGCGTGGGGACGGTGGTCAGCAACGACAGGCCGGTCGCCGATAAGTCCAGGTCCGAGCGGATGTGGTCGGCCAGTGGTGACACCGCCGCGATCGCCGGCCGGAGGTTGGCCGCCGTGACGAACAGTGCTACGGCGGTCAGTCCGAGCGCCGAGCGCGCCGAGACGGTCGGATGGCCCTGGGTATGCATCGTGAACCCTTCGAGATGATCTCGGATATTTTCTATCCGAGTTTGTACCACAACGCGGACAAGAAATATCCGGGAACCGTTAGGGTGGCGCCATGAAGCTGTCCAATGGCGTGGAGTGGGCACTGCACAGTTGCGTCACCCTCAGTCAGAGCCGCGAACCGGTACAGGCCACCAGGCTCGCGGAGCTGCACGGCATCCCGCGGGCCTACCTGGCCAAACACCTGCAAGCGCTGTCCCGCGCGGGAATCGTCCACGCGACAGCCGGTCAGGTCGGCGGCTACGCCCTCACCCGGCCTGCGGCCTCGGTCACCATGCTCGAAGTGGTCCAGGCCATCGACGGCATCGAGCCGGCGTACCGGTGCACCGAGATCCGGCAACGCGGACCGCTGGCCGTCCCCGCCGAGCAGTGCGAACGCCCGTGCGCCATCGCTCGTGCCATGGCGGCGGCGCAGGAGGCGTGGTACCGCGCCCTCACCGCCGTGTCGATCGCGGACCTGGCCGCCGCCATCGACATCGACAGTGACGGCACGGCGATGGCGGACGTCCGACGCTGGCTGGCGGAATCTCGTCGATCGCTCCCGGGCTGACCCAAGAGCGCTCGGTGCGACGCACCACTGGGTCCCAGGGCCGTAGTTCCTCATTCCGGGGAGCGACTGGAGCAACGGATCGCCGTCTCCTCCGCCGCGTGGCACGACCTCCTGGGGCGCGTGGAGCGCCGACCCGCGTCACGCCGCGCCGGGCGGCGTATCTTGATCCGCATGGCGACGACTCCGCTGCTGCCCGACTCCCGGACCGAGTCCGACGGTTCGGCCGTCATCCGGGTGCTCAGTTACAACATCCGTTCCATGCGCGACGACACCGACGCCCTCGCCCGGGTGATCACCGCCTGCGCTCCCGATCTCGTCCTGCTCCAGGAGGCGCCGCGGTTCTTCCGCTGGCGCAAGAAGCTGGCCCGGCTCGCCTCGGAGACGGGCCTCGTCATCCTCTCCGGGGGCGCCACGGCCGCCGGGCCGGCGATGCTCTGCTCGCTGCGGGCGACCGTCGAGCGCACCGAGGACGTGCTGCTGCCGCTCACCCCCGGGCAGCACCGGCGCGGGTTCGCCACCGCCGTCGTACGGTTCGGGGGTGCCCGGATCGGCGTGCTGAGCTGTCATCTCTCCCTGGAGAAGAACGAGCGGTACGAGCAGGGCGGCATGCTCCTCGACCGGCTCGCCGGGATGGGCGTCGAGCACGCGGTCGTGGGCGGGGATGTGAACGAGCGGCCGGGCGGGCGGACCTTCCGGCGGCTGACCGAGTCCCTGACCGACTGCTGGGCCGCGGCGCCCTGGGGCGGTGAGCACACCTGGGTCCGTGACGAACCGCGGCGGCGGATCGACGCCCTCTTCGCCACCAAGGGCGTCGAGGTGCTGGGGTGCGGGGTTCCGCTCGGGCAGCCGGGGGTGAGCGCGGCGGACCTGAGGGCGGCCACGGACCACCTTCCGGTCCTGGCCGCCCTCCGGATTCCCGCCGCGTAGAACAGGATTCCCGGTCGCGTGGAACAGGATTCCCGCCGCGCAGAAGCGGTCAGACCACCGCGCCCCGCCCCGGATCGTCGTCGTCCTCGTCGTCCGTGCGCATGCGCATCACCAGTGTGGCGAAGCCGCCCAGGAAGCCGCCGATGCACAGGGTGGTCAGCCACCAGGTCATCTCCCAGCCGAGCAGGATCGCCAGCAGGAGCAGGATCGGGCCGCCGAGCACTCCCAGCCAGGCGAACTTCGACGTGACGTCGGCGTCCGGCAGCGGGGGCGGCTCCGGCGGGACGAAGTGGCCCTCGTCGGTCTCGTCGAGGTCGTCGTCCGAGGGCTCTGCCACGCTGTAGTCACGCGGGCCGCCGACGCCGGGGGCGAAGGAGACGGAGCCGCCCAGCGGCTTGGCCGGCTTGTCCTCGGCCTTACGGGGCGCCTCCGCCTCCACCTCGCCCTCGTTCGTCTCGGGCTCCAGCAGCGCCAGGTCCTCGACGGACTTGAACGGCTTGGCGCCCGGCGGGTCCGGCGGCTCCTCGCCGTACCCGGCGACGATCGCCGCCCACGCGGCGGCCTCGTCGAAGGGAACCTCCTTCTCCTCCGGCTCACGGCCTTCACGGTCCTCGCGGTCCTCGCGGTCCGAGTCGTGCTCAGCCACCTGCGGTCGTCCCTTCCTTGCCGAGACCGGGCTCCTTGACGGCGCCGGGTGCGAGCCGGCCGATGAACGCGGTGCTCTCCTGGAAGATCCGCTCCGCGTCGTAGTCCAACGTCGCCACGTGGTAGCTCTGTTCCAGCAGGATCTCCGTGACGTCCGTCGACGACACACGGCCGAGGATCCGCGCCGAGTCCGCGGGCGGCACCACATGGTCCTGGGGGCTGCGCAGCAGGAGCAACGGCTGGGTGACCCGGGGCAGCTCGCCGTCGACGAGCCGGAAGAAGTTCCGCAGGGAGTGCGCCGCGTGCAGCGGCACCCGGTCGTAGCCGAGCTCCCTGTTCAGCGGCTTCGCGATGTCGCTCGCGATGCCCTTCGTCGCGGGGACGAGATGGCGCAGCACCGGAAGGGCGTGCGCGGCCACCCCGTGCACCTTGTTCGCGGGGTTGACGACCACCACCCCGCTCACGGTGTCCCCATGCCTCGCGGCCAGCCGCAGCGCCAGCGCGCCGCCCATCGACAGACCGGCGACGAACACCCGCTCGTGGCGGTCCCGCAACAGTCGCAGCTCGCGGTCCACCTCCGCGTACCAGTCCTGCCAGCCGGTGACCCCGAGGTCCTGCCAGCGGGTGCCGTGCCCGGGCAGCAGCGGCAGCGAGACGGTCAGGCCGCGGGCGGCGAGGTGCTTCGCCCAGGGGCGCAGCGACTGCGGTGAACCGGTGAAGCCGTGGCAGAGGAGAACGGCGGTCTCCCCGCCCTCGTGGCGGAACGGCTCGGCTCCGGTCAGGAGCGGCACCTTCGGCCTCCTGTTCGTAGGAAGGTCACGATGATCGCGGCAGGCGCCGCACACGGGTTGCAGGACCTTCACCGTACGCGACCGCACTGACACCGACCAGGGCCGTCGGGGCCTTTGACCGCGCTCCGGGATATGGTCTGACGAACACGCACAGGAGGCACTCGGTTGTTGTACGGCACGATGAAGGTCGCCATCGGAGGGCCGCTGAAGCTCGCCTTCAGGCCCTGGGTGGAGGGCCGGGAGAACATCCCCGCCGAGGGCCCGGCCATCCTGGCCAGCAACCACCTGTCGTTCTCCGACTCCTTCTTCCTGCCGTCCGTACTGGACCGCAAGGTCACCTTCATCGCCAAGGCCGAGTACTTCACCACGCCGGGCGTGAAGGGCCGGCTGACGGCCGCCTTCTTCAAGGGCGTGGGCCAGCTCCCGGTGGACCGCTCCGGCGCGCGCGGCGCGGGCGAGGCGGCGATCAAGAGCGGCATCGAGGTCATCGAGCGCGGCGAGCTGTTCGGCATCTACCCGGAGGGCACCCGCTCGCCCGACGGCCGCCTCTACCGTGGCAAGCCGGGCGGCCTCGCGCGCGTGGCGCTGGCCACCGGCGCGCCCGTGATCCCGGTCGCCATGATCGACACGGAGAAGATCCAGCCGCCCGGACAGGTCATGCCGAAGCTGATGCGGCCCGGCATCCGGATCGGCAGGCCGCTGGACTTCAGCCGCTACCAGGGCATGGAGCACGACCGTTTCGTGCTCCGCGCGGTGACCGACGAGGTCATGTACGAAATCATGAAGCTGTCCGGCCAGGAGTACGTCGACATGTACGCCACCGCCATGAAGCGGCAGCTCTCGGAGGCGGCCAAGGCCGAGAAGGAGGCGGAGCGGGCGGCGAAGGCCGCGCTCGCCCGCGCGGAGAAGGAACAGGCCGAGAAGCTGAGGGCCGCGATGGAGCAGGACGGCCAGGAGCGGTAGAACGGGCGACGGTCCGGCCCCTGGACGGGGCGCAGAGGGGGAGTGGGGGACATGGCCAGGCGCGAGCGAGTCATGCGCATGTCGGTCGAGCAGCCGCTGTGGCGTGCCCTCACCGGTTACCGGATCCTCACCCTCGTGTACGCGATCGGCCTGTTCGCCACCGCCCACGAGGAGTTCCCCCGCCCCTGGCTGGCCGTCGGCTACTTCGCCGTCCTCGCGGTGTGGACCCTGGCCACCCTGCCCAGGACCGCGAGTGCCGCCGCCTGCACCAAGCGCTTCCTCACCGCCGACCTGACCATCGCGCTCGTCGGCATCCTGCTCACGCCCGTCGCCGACGCGCCCGCACGCGTCGAGGCGGGCGGCCCGACCCTGCCGTCGATCTGGACCGCCGGCTCGGTGCTCGCCTTCGCCGTCAAGGGCGGCTGGCGCTGGGCGGCCCTCGCCTCCACCCTCGTCGCCGTCGCCAACCTGATCGAGCGCGGCAACCCAGCCCGCGACACCGTGCACAACGTGATCCTCGTCTGGGTCGCCTCCATCGCCATCGGCTACGTCGTCGAGGTCGCCCGCGCCTCCGAGCGCACCCTCGCCCGCGCCCTGGAGATCGAGGCCGCGACCAGGGAGCGGGAGCGCCTCGCGCGGGACATCCACGACAGCGTGCTCCAGGTGCTGGCCATGGTGCAGCGCCGGGGTGCGGTGATCGGCGGTGAGGCCGCCGAGCTGGGCCGGCTGGCCGGCGAGCAGGAGATCGCCCTGCGCACCCTGGTCTCCGGCGGGCTCGTCCCCGTCTCCCGGGCTTCGGAGGACACCGCCGAGGGCGCCGTCGTACGGGCCGTGGACGAGGACGACACGGGGGACGGCGGGCCGGTCGACCTGCGCACCCTGCTCGCCCCCTACGCCGGTTCCCTGGTCGGCCTCGCCGAGCCCGGAGCGCCGGTCCGGCTCGCACCGGTCGCCGCGCGGGAGGTCGCCGCCGCCGTCGGGGCCGCCCTGGACAACGTCCGCAAGCACGCGGGGGAGCAGGCACGCGCCTGGATCCTGGTCGAGGACGAACCGGACGAGGTGATCGTCACCGTCCGCGACGACGGACCCGGCATCCCCGAGGGCCGGCTCGCCCAGGCCGAGGGCGAGGGCCGGCTCGGCGTGGCCCTGTCCATCCGGGGCCGGCTGCGCGACCTCGGCGGCAGCGCGGACCTGATCTCGGTGCCGGGGCAGGGCACGGAGGTCGAACTGAAGGTGCCCAAGGACAAGCGGGAAGCGGACGACCCGCGGGGGAAGGCGGAGCAGCGATGACGGACAGCACCGGGGAGCACAAGGACCACGGGGACCACGGGGATCCGATCAGGGTCATGGTGGTCGACGACCACCCCATGTGGCGCGACGCCGTCGCCCGCGACCTGTCCGAGTCCGGCTTCGAGGTCGTCGCCACCGCCGGCGACGGCGACCAGGCGGTGCGCCGCGCCAAGGCCGCCGCACCCGGCGTCCTCGTCCTCGACCTGAACCTGCCCGGCAAGCCCGGCGTCCAGGTCTGCAAGGAGGTCGTCGCCGCGAACCCCGCCGTCCGGGTGCTGGTGCTCTCGGCGAGCGGCGAGCACGCCGACGTCCTGGAGGCGGTCAAGTCCGGCGCCACCGGCTATCTGCTGAAGTCCGCCTCCACCGAGGACCTGCGGGACGCGGTGCGCCGTACGGCAGTCGGCGACCCGGTGTTCACCCCCGGCCTGGCCGGACTGGTCCTCGGCGAGTACCGCCGCCTCGCCTCCGAACCGGCCGGGCCCGCCCCCGCCGACGGCGAACCGGGCGCGCCCCGGCTGACCGACCGCGAGACCGAGGTGCTGCGCCTGGTCGCCAAGGGCCTCAGCTACAAGCAGATCGCCGAACGGCTCGTCATCTCCCACCGCACCGTGCAGAACCACGTGCAGAACACCCTCGGCAAGCTCCAACTGCACAACCGCGTCGAACTCGTCCGCTACGCCATAGAGCGCGGCCTCGACGACGAGTAGGACGGGCGGGACGGGCAGACGGTCCTTCAGGCGTGCCCCGTACGGCCCAGGCGCACCCTCCGAGGCGCCCGTATATTCGCAGGTACGGCAGTACACGACCCGGCACGACCCCGGAGGGAACCGTGGAGATCCTGGCGTTCGGAGTGCAGGCCGACGAGAAGCCCCTGATCGAGCGGGCCTTCGCCGGGCACCACGAGGTGCGCGGCCTCGACGTCTTCCTCAACGCGGACACCGCCCCCATCGCCGCGGGCCACGAGATCGTCTCCACCAGCGTCAACTGCGACCTCGGCGCCGAGGTGCTCTCCGACCTCGCGGCCGGCGGCACCCGGATGGTCGCCCAGCGCTCCACCGGCTTCAACAACATCGACCTGGAGGTCGCCGAACGGCTCGGCCTGACGGTCGCCCGGGTGTCGTACTACTCGCCGTACTCGGTCGCCGAGTTCGCCTGGACGCTCGCCATGGCCGTCAACCGCCGGGTCGTCCGCGCCTCCATCCGTACCCGCGACTTCGACTTCCGGCTCGACGGACTGATGGGCCGCGACCTGCACGGCCGCACCGCCGGCATCCTCGGCACCGGGAAGATCGGTGAGGCGTTCGCCAGGATCGCCCACGGCTTCGGCATGCGGCTGCTCGGCTGGGACGTCACCGAGAACCCCGCCTGCCTGGACCTCGGCATGACCTACGTCCCCAAGGAGCAGCTCCTCGCCGAGTCCGACCTGATCAGCCTGCACGTCCCGCTGCTGCCCGCGACCCAGCACCTCATCGACGCCGACGCCCTGAAGGCCATGCGGGACGACGCGATCCTGGTGAACTCCAGCCGGGGCGGCCTCATCGACACCGCGGCCCTCGTCGCCGAGCTGCGCGAGGGCCGCTTCACGGGCGTCGGCCTGGACGTGTACGAGGCGGAGGCGGGACTGTTCTTCCTCGACAAGTCCCTGGAGGCCGTCGACGACGACACCCTGGCCCGCCTCGTCACGTTCCCGAACGTGCTGGTCACCTCCCACCAGGCGTACTACACCGTGGACGCCGTCGGGCAGATCGTCGGGACCACGGTGGACAACGTCCTCGACTACACCGCCGGCCGCCGCTCCGAGAACGTGCTGGTGCCCCGGAGCTGACCCGCCAGCTCCCGGACGATCGCCGTACCGTTGAGGGTCAGCACCGACTCGGGGTGGAACTGCAACCCGGCGAAGCCCGGCCCCCGCAGCGCGTGCACCTCGCCGTTGGCGGCGCGGCTCACCTCGACGCCGTGCGCGGCCAGCTCCCGCGCGGTGTCCTCGTCGCAGTGCGCCACGAAACTGTTGTAGAAGCCGACCGTCTCCGGCCGCCCGAACAGGTCGATCTCCGTCTGCGCCCCCTGGTACGGCACCTCCTTGCGCACGGTCTCCAGGCCCAGCTCGGCCGCGATCAGCTCGTGGCCGAGGCAGACGCCGAGGACGCCGTGCCGGTTCTCCCGGATCACCTCGGCGGTCAGGGCGCGCAGGAACCGCATCTTCGGGTCGGCCGTGTCGGACGGGTCGCCCGGTCCGGGGCCCAGCACCAGCGGCCCCTCGTGCGCCAGGACCGTCTCCCGCAGTCCGGGCTCGTCGTACCGGCGGACGGTCACGTCCAGTCCGGCGGCGCGCAGCACGTGGGCGAGCATCGCGGTGAAGGTGTCCTCCCCGTCGACGACCAGGGCGTGCCCGGTCAGCTCGTCCGACCGCTCCTGCATCCGCAGCCAGAACGGCGCCAGGGAGGCCCGCCGTCCGTCCAGCGCCGCCCGCACCCGGGGGTCGTCGGCCAGCTTCGGCCGTACGGACTCCTCGCGCGGGCGCCCCGGACGCACCCCCAGCGCGGCCAGCACCCCGGCCGCCTTGGCGTGGGTCTCCGCGACCTCGCCCGCCGGGTTCGAGCCGCGCACCAGCGTGGCCCCGACCGGCACCCGCAGCCCGCCGGCCGGGTCGATGTAGGCGGTACGGATCAGAATGGGGGAGTCCAGCGTCTGGGCGCCGCCCTCGCCGCGGCCGATGAGGGCCAGCGCGCCCGCGTAGTAGCCGCGCCCGCCGACCTCGTGCCGTTCGATCACCCGGCAGGCGTTCTGCACCGGTGACCCGGTGACGGTCGCCGCGAACATGGTCTCCTTCAGCACCTCGCGCACGTCCAGCGAGGACCGGCCGCGCAGCTCGTACTCGGTGTGCGCGAGGTGCGCCATCTCCTTCAGCCGGGGCCCGACCACGACCCCGCCCATGTCGCCGACGGTGCACATCATCTTGAGCTCCTCGTCGACGACCATCGACAGCTCCTCGATCTCCTTGCCGTCGGCGAGGAACTCCAGCAGGTGCTCGGGGGTCGGACCCTCGGCGGGATAGCGGTAGGTGCCGCTGATCGGGTTCATCACGACCGTCCCGCCCGACGCCCGGACGTGCACCTCGGGGCTGGCCCCGACCAGCGTGCGCTCACCGGTGTGCACCACGAACGTCCAGTACGCGCCCCGCTCCCCTTCGAGGAGGCGCCGGAACAGCGCGAGCGCGTCGGCCCGTCCGAACCCGGGGATCTCACCCTCGTACGTCCGCCGGATCACGAAGTTGGCGCCCTCGCCCCGCCCGATCTCCTCGTCCAGGACGCGCCCGACGATCCGCGCGTACTCCTCGTCGCCGACGTCGAAGCCGCCGCCCTCCACCCGGACGTCGTGCGCGGGGAGCCGGTCGAGGGCCTCGGCGAGCGGGAACTCGTACCGCTCCTCGGGCGTCAGCACCAGCAGCGGGGCGCCGTCGTCACGGACGTCGAAGCCGCGCTCACGGATCTGCCGGAAGGGGACGACCGCCAGGCACTCGTCGGGCAGGTCGGCCAGGAGGTCACGGGTGCCGACCGGGCCGATCAGCAGCTCGACCACGTCGTGGTCGTGGCCCGGCGTGCGGCGGCGCAGCAGGGCGAAGGGGCGGTCGTCGTGCGGGAGCTGTGCCAGGTCCATGATGGGCCTTCCTCGTTTCGTCGCTGTCATGAGCGTGAGGAACGGCCCCGGGAAACACCGAAGGCCGCCCCTCGGGCGGCCTTCGCGAAGTCTGTGCGTACGCGCAGTCAGTGGGCCGCCGGAGAAGCGGGCCACCACCAGTTCTGGGTCGAGTGCGCGAACATGTGACGCACCCTACCCCATGTCCACGGAACGTATCGCCTGTCTCACTTTCTGGGCATGGCCCGGAGGCGGCGAGAGCACCCCGTAGTGTTGAGGGCGTGACCGTGAACGCTAAGACCAGCCCGAGCGCTGGCAACACCTGGCGAGACCTGCCCGCGGCGCAGCAGCCCGAGTACCCCGACACCGAGGCTCTGCGCGCAGTGATCGCGGACCTCGAGTCGTATCCGCCGCTCGTCTTCGCGGGCGAGTGCGACCAGCTGCGCGCCCGGATGGCGTCCGTCGCCAAGGGAGAGGCGTTCCTCCTCCAGGGCGGCGACTGCGCCGAGGCCTTCGACGCCGTGTCCGCCGACCACATCCGCAACAAGCTCAAGACGCTGCTCCAGATGGGCGCCGTACTCACGTACGCCGCCTCGGTGCCGGTCGTGAAGGTCGGGCGGATCGCCGGCCAGTACTCCAAGCCGCGCTCCAAGCCGACCGAGACCCGCGACGGCGTGACGCTGCCCACCTACCGGGGCGACTCCGTCAACGGCTTCGACTTCACCGAAGAGGCCCGGATCCCGGACCCCGAGCGGCTGAAGCGCATGTACCACGCGTCGGCGTCCACGCTGAACCTGGTGCGCGCCTTCACCACCGGCGGCTACGCCGACCTGCGCCAGGTGCACGCCTGGAACCAGGACTTCGTGAAGTCCTCGCCGTCCGGCCAGCGCTACGAGCAGCTCGCCCGGGAGATCGACAACGCGCTGAACTTCATGCGGGCCTGCGGCACCGACCCGGAGGAGTTCAAGACCGTCGAGTTCTTCTCCTCGCACGAGGCGCTGCTGCTCGACTACGAGTCCGCGCTCACCCGCGTCGACTCGCGCACCGGGCAGCTCTACGACGTCTCCGGGCACATGGTGTGGATCGGTGAGCGCACCCGGCAGCTCGACCACGCGCACATCGAGTTCGCCTCGCGGATCCGCAACCCGATCGGCATCAAGCTCGGCCCGAGCACCACGGCCGAGGAGGCGCTTCAGTACATCGAGCGCCTCGACCCCGAGCGCGAGCCCGGCCGGCTGACCTTCATCGTCCGGATGGGCGCGGACAAGATCCGCGACAAGCTCCCCGAGCTGGTCGAGAAGGTCACCGCGTCCGGCGCCACCGTGGCCTGGGTGACCGACCCGATGCACGGCAACACCTTCGAGGCGGCCTCCGGCCACAAGACCCGCCGCTTCGACGACGTGCTCGACGAGGTCAAGGGCTTCTTCGAGGTGCACAAGGGGCTCGGCACCCACCCGGGCGGCATCCATGTGGAGCTCACCGGCGACGACGTCACCGAGTGCGTGGGCGGCGGCGACGAGATCTTCGTCGACGATCTGCACCAGCGCTACGAGACGGCCTGCGACCCGCGGCTCAACCGCAGCCAGTCGCTGGACCTGGCGTTCCTCGTCGCGGAGATGTACCGCGACCAGTGATCGGCGCGGCCGGTGACACCGGCTGAGGGGTGGGGCGTGTATCACACAGGATCGCGCCCCACCCCACTTTTGTGCCCTTCGGGCGACAGGTAAGGTTAGGTTAGCCTCACCGACCAGGGGTCGGAACGGCTCGGCCCAGTACCTTTCCGGGAGGTGAACCGCGTGTTCGTCTGCAGTTGCTTCGGTGTGACCGAGGAACAGGTGAAGAGTCACGCGGACGCCGGAGCGTGCACGCCCCGGCAGATCGCCTCCGCCTGCAAGGCCGGCACCGACTGCGGCGGCTGCGTACGGCGCATCCAGGCACTGCTCGGCCGCGGCTCCTGCCCGCGCCGGCAGCTCGTCGACCAGGGCGAGCCGCCGCTCACGGCGAAGCTCCCGGAAGCCGCCTAGTCCCGGCGGGCGGGCCCGCCCTAGTGGGTCGAGAAGCCGCTCGTCCCCGGACCCGATGAGTCGGGCTGGGACTGCTCGACGACCGTCGACAGGTACAGCGACTCGCCCAGTTTCTCGATCAGGTCGAGCTGGGTCTCCAGGTAGTCGATGTGGTGCTCCTCGTCGGCCAGGATCGCCTCGAAGACGTTGGCCGACGTGATGTCGCCCTTGTTGCGCATGACCTCCACCCCGCGGCGCAGCCGGTCGATCGCCTCCAGCTCGATCTCCCGGTCGGCCTGGAACATCTCGGTCACGGTCTGCCCGACCCGGACGTGGAACAGCCGCTGGTAGTTCGGCAGGCCGTCGAGCAGCAGGATGCGGTCGGTGAGCACCTCGGCGTGGCGCATCTCGTCGAAGGACTCGGCGCGCGTGTACTCGGCGAGTTTCGTCCAGCCCTTGTGGTCCTGCAGCTTCGAGTGCAGGAAGTACTGGTTGATCGCCGTGAGCTCGGCGGTCAGCTGCTCGTTCAGGAATTCGATGACCTCGGGGTCGCCCTGCATCGCATGGGCTCCTTCCGCGCGGGGGAACTGGCAGGTTGGGCCGCATGATTGCACCGGCGGAGAAGATCGTCCAGTAAGTCTTGACTTAGTAAGTAAGTGCATGCTTGGTCGTTTCTGTACCTGTTTGACCGAATCTGCGGGGCCCGGTTCAGGGGCATCGCCACCGGTCTGTCAGGATGGAGGCATGGGTCAGCCGGCGGAACGCGAATCGGGGGAGCGCACACCAGAAGGAGCGGCGCGGTTCGAGCTCCCGCCGGGGCAGCGGCTGCAGAAGGGCTGGCCGGTCACGCACTACGGGCCGGTCCCCAAGTTCCGGCCCGAACGCTGGGAGTTCCGGGTCTTCGGCGCCACCGCCGACGGTGCGAAACACTGCTGGAGCCACGAGGAGTTCACGGCCCTGCCGTACACCACCGTCGAGGCCGACCTGCACTGCGTCACCAAGTTCAGCATGGTCGGTGCCGAGTGGGGCGGGATCCCGGCGCGCACCATCGTGGACATCGCCCCGCCCGCGTCGGACGTCACCCATGTGATGGTCTGGGCGGAGTACGGATTCAGCTCCAACCTCCGGCTGGCCGACTTCACCTCCGAGCGCGCCCTCTTCGCCACCCACAAGGACGGCGAGCTGCTCACCGCCGAGCACGGCTTCCCGCTGCGGCTGATCGTCCCCCATCTGTACGCCTGGAAGGGCCCCAAATGGGTGCGCGGTGTGGAGTACATGACCGCCGACCGCCGGGGCTTCTGGGAGGAGCGCGGCTACCACAACGTCGGCGACCCCTGGACGGAGCAGCGCTACTCCTACCAGGAGGAGCCCGGGGACGGTCCCGAGCTGTAGACCTGGGGGAGCTCGTCAGGAGTCCCGGAGCTTCTTCAGCCGCTCCACGTCCGCGGCGTGTCCCTCCTTGCCGCCGGGCGTCTCGATGACCAGCGGTACGCCCTCGGTCGCCGGGTGCGTCATCAGCGCCCGGAACGGGTCCTCGCCGATGTGTCCGGCGCCAATGTTCGCGTGCCGGTCCTTGTGTGCGCCGACCACATCCTTGGAGTCATTGGCGTGGATCAGCTTCAGCCGGCCCTCGCCGACGGTGTCCACCAGCAGGTCCAGCGTCTGGCGCATCCCGCTCGGCCCGGTCAGGTCGTGGCCGGCCGCGAAGATGTGGCAGGTGTCCAGGCAGACGCCCAGCTTCGGATGGGCGTCCAGCGCCTCGAAGTACGGCCCGAAGTCCCAGGTCCGCGAGCACAGCGAGGAGCCCTGTCCCGCCGTGGACTCCAGCAGCAGGAACGGGTCGTCGTCATGGGTGAGCTCGTCGAGCAGCGGCAGCATGTGCTCCCGTACCTGCCGCAGCGCCACCGCCCGCTCCCGCCCGCCGGTCGCGCTGCCCGTGTGCACCACCACGCCCAGCGCGCCGATCTCCCGGCCGCGCCGCAGCGAGTGCCGCAGCGACTCCACGGACCGCTCGACGGTCGCCTCGGTGTGGGACCCGAAGTTGATCAGGTACGGGGCGTGCACGTACGCCGGGATCGAACCGGCCGCACAGGCCGCGCGGAACGCCTCGTCCTGCCTGGGGTTGCCGGCCGGGGTGGCCCAGCCGCGCGGATTGGCGACGAAGACCTGCACCGTCTCGGCGTTCAGCTCACGGGCGTAGGACAGGCCGACGGAGTGCAGACCGCCGGCCACGGGGACATGGCCGCCGACCGGGTTGCGGGCGGGACCGGACAGGTGACTCTTCACCCGTCAAGGGTGTCATGTGCGCCGGTCCCGTCCGTCAGCGGATCTCGATGGTTATCGTCGAGCCCTTGGGCGCGGTGTCCCCGCCGTCCACGGACTGGCCCTTGACGGTGTCGCCGAAGAGTCCGAGCAGTCCGCGGTCCTCGTCCACGCCGAACCCGGCGTCCTTCAGCTTCTGCTTGGCCTCGTCCACGCTGTCGCCGATCACGTCCGGCACCTCGATCATCTCCGGGCCCTTGGACAGCGTCAGCGTCACGGTGTCGCCCTCGGCGGCCTGCCGCCCCGCGCCCGGGGTCTGCCGGGCCACCCGACCGGCGTCGTGCTCGGAGTTGACCCGCTCGGCGGCGATCTTCACCTTGAGACCGGCCCCCTCCAGCTCCGCGCGGGCGTCCTCCGCGTCGTCGCCGGTCACGTCCGGCACGTCCACCGGGCTGCCCTTGCTCACGGTCAGCGCCACGGCGGAGTCCGCGCGGACCTTGGTGCCCTTGCCCGGCTCGGTGGAGATCACCGAGCCCTGGGGCACGGAGTCGCTGAACTCACGGGTGACCATGCCCGGCTCCAGGCCCTCGTCCTTCAGCAGCTCCCGCGCCTTGTCCAGCCGGTAGCCGTCGAGGTCGGGCACCCGCACGGTCTGCGGGCCCTTGGAGAGGGTCAGTGACACCGAGTCGCTGCCGCGGACACGGGCGCCCGCCTTCGGGTCGGTGCTGATCACCGTGCCCCGCTCCACGGTGTCGCTGTACGCCTCCTTGACCTGGCCGGCCTCCAGCCCGGCGTCCGTCAGCCGGTCCCTGGCCTCCTGCTCGGTCTTCCCCAGCAACGGCGGGACCTTGGTGAACTGACCGGAGTTGATGTACCAGATCCCCGTGCCGACCCCGAGGACCAGGAGCACGGCCACGACGATCGCCATCGGTCCGCGCCGCAGCGCGGCCCGGCGCCGGGGCGGCAGCGGCGGCGGGGACCGGAACCGGCTGGTGTGGTGCGGGGGGCCCGCGGCCTCGTCGTCCTCGTTGACGGGCAGCGGGCGGGGGACGTTCAGCGAGCGCGGGATGACGCTCGTACGGTCCTCCGCGTTGTCGTGCTCCGAGGTCAGCGCCTGCGGCGGGACCGCGTCGAGCTGCTCGGCGGTGAGCCGGCCGCGCCCCGCGCGGACCCGCGCGAGCAGTGCCACCGCGTCGTGCGGGCGGATCTCGGGGTTGCGGGCGGTCGCCGACGCGACCAGCTCGTCCAGCTCGTACGCCATGCCGGGCACGGTGGCCGACGGGGCCGGCACGTCGTCGTGCAGGTGCTTGTAGAGCACGATCGCGGGGGAGTCGCCGTCGTGCGGCTTCTCGCCGGTCAGCATCTCGTAGAGCAGGATGCCGCAGGCGTAGACGTCCACGCGGGGGTCGGCGACGCCGTTCTCGATCTGCTCGGGGGCCAGGTACGAGACCGTGCCCAGTACGGTGCCCGTGGTGTTCGTCACCGAGTCCACGGCGCGGACCAGCCCGAAGTCGGCGACCTTGACCCGGCCGTCGTCCCCTATCAACACGTTCTCGGGCTTCATGTCGCGGTGCACGAACCCGGCCCGGTGCGCGGCGCCGAGCGCGGCCAGCACCGGCTCCAGGATGTCCAGCGCGGCGCGCGGCTGGAGCGCACCGCGCTCGCGCAGCACGTCGCGCAGGGTGCAGCCGGCGATGTACTCCATCGCCAGATAGACGTACGCCCCGTCGGTGCCCTGGTCGAAGACCTGCACCACGTTCGGGTGGGCCAGCCGGGCGACCGACTTCGCCTCGCGGATGAACCGCTCGACGAACGAGCCGTCGGCCGCGAGGGAGGGGTGCATCACCTTGAGCGCGAGGATGCGGTCCAGACGGGTGTCCACGGCCCGGTAGACCGTGGCCATCCCGCCGACCGCGATCCGCGCCTCGACGCGATACCGGCCGTCGAGCACCTGCCCGACCAGGGGGTCCTGAAGGGTCGTATCCACGCCCCGAGTCTACGAGCCCCCACCGACACCCCCAGCCGCTTCACCCTCCGTTGAAGCGGACCTGTGACGTGTATCGCCCCGCTACGTGACTGCGGGCGCCCCCGCCGCCGTAACTGCGGGCAATCGTGCCGCTGGGGCGGCACGGGTGGGCGCGGCGGCACCCTGTGAGCGCCGGTAAGCGAAACCCACCCCCGCCCACCCTCAGCAAGCAGCGCCTAGAAAGCAGGCCGCTCAGGATCCAGCACAGCAAGCCCCTCCGCAGGAGACGACGCCGTAGCGAACCACCGCCGAGGAATCCGCCCCGCCAGCCGAGCCAACCGCCCCGCCTCCACCGCACACCGCATGGCGGAAGCCATCACCACCGGCTCCTGCGCCCGGGTGACCGCCGACGCCAGCATCACCCCCGCACACCCCAACTCCATCGCCAACGCCACATCCGACGCGGTCCCGGCCCCCGCATCGAGAATCACCGGCACCCCCGCCCGCTCCACGATCAACTCGAAGTTGTGCGGATTCCGGATCCCCAGCCCCGACCCGATCGGCGACCCCAACGGCATGATCGCCGCACACCCCACCTCCTCCAGCTTCCGCGCCAGCACCGGATCGTCGTTGGTGTACGGCAGCACCGTGAACCCGTCGTCGACCAGCGTCTCCGCCGCGTCCAGCAGCTCGATCGGGTCCGGCAGCAGCGTCCGCTCGTCGGCGATGACCTCCAGCTTGACCATCTCCGTGCCGAGCGCCTCCCGCGCGAGGCGCGCGGTGAGCACGGCCTCCCCGGCGGTGAAGCACCCCGCCGTGTTCGGCAGCACCCGGATGCCCAGCTTCTCCAGCACCGACAGCACGGACCCGTGCACCGAGGGGTCCACCCGCCGCATCGCGACGGTCGTCAGCTCCGTCCCGGACGCCACCAGCGCCCGCTCCAGCACGTCGAGGCTCGGCGCCCCGCCGGTGCCCATGATCAGGCGGGACGTGAAGGACGTACCACCGAGGAGGAACGGATCGTCGGCCATGGTCAACCTCCCTGGACGGCGGTCAGGACTTCCACGCGGTCACCCTCACAGAGGGGCGTGGCGGGCCACTGCGCGCGCGGGACGACGGTTTCGTTGAGGGCGGCGGCCACCCCCGAGGGTGCCGCGGTGAGCGACTTCACGACGAGGTCGAGAGCCGTGCCGGGCGCGAACTCCCGGCGCTCCCCGTTGACCGAGATGTTCATGCGGGCTGCTCCGTGCGGACGGCGGCGCCGAAGCGCCGGGGGGTGAACGGGCGGGCCACCTCCGGCAGGGCGCCGGTGGTCAGGGCCTCCGCCATGGCATCGCCGGTGACCGGTGTCAGCAGGACACCGTTGCGGTGGTGGCCGGTGGCGAGCAGCAGCCCCTCGAGCTCCGTCGGGCCGAGCAGCGGCGCGTTGTCGGGGGAGGCGGGCCGCAGCCCGGCCAGGGTCTCGGTCAGCGGCAGCTCGGTGATGCCGGGGACCAGCTCGTGGGCGTCGCGCAGCAGCTCGTACACGCCGCCCGCGGTCACGGTGGTGTCCCAACCCATCTCCTCGCTGGTCGCCCCGATCACCAGCTCGCCGTTCTCGCGCGGCACCAGATAGACATGGCTGCCGCGCACCACGGCCCGCACGGTCCGGTTCAGGAAGGGGCCGTGCCGCGCGGGCATCGTCAGCCGCACCACCTGCCCCTTCACGGGACGCACGGGAGGCAGTACGTCCGCCGGGACGCCCGCGAGCCGCCCGCTGAGGCTGCCCGCGGCGAGTACCACCTGTCCGGCGCCCAGCTCGGTGCCGTCGGCCGTGACCACGCCCGTCGCGCGGTCTCCCGCGACGACGAGCCGCTCGGCCCGCGCGCGGTGGACGGTCACGCCCGCGCGTTCACAGGCGGTGACCAGCGCGGCCGCCAGCCGCCGGGGGTCGATCTGGTGGTCGCCGTCCACCCGCAGGCCGCCGCGCACCCCCGGCGCGAGCATCGGCTCCAGGCGCCGGCAGTCCCGCCCGGACAGCCACTGCGAGTCCAGCCCGGAGCGCTGCTGCAGGGCGTGCAGTTCCCGCAGGTGGGCGCGGTCGTCGGCGTCCAGTGCCACGGCGAGCGTGCCGCACGCGCGGTAGCCGAGGTCGTGGCCGGTCAGCTCGGTCAGTTCGGCCGCGAAGCCGGGATAGCGCCGCGCGGAGGCGAGGTTCAGACCGAGCAGGGTCTCCTCGCCGTAGTGCAGTTCGGTGACGGCGGCCAGCATCCCGGCGGCCACCCGGGCGGCGCCGCCGCCCGGCTCGGGGTCCACCACGGCCGTGGCGAGACCGCGCTGCGCGGCCCGCCAGGCCGTGACCAGACCGATGATTCCGCCCCCGACGACGAGGACGTCTGAGGTACGCGTGGGCGACATGGGCGTCCAGCCCCTCCCTTCGCCGGCATGACCCGGATCAGGTTCGTACGGTCGGAGGCCGCCAGCCTCCCTCTCAGCCCGGTGCGTCCGGGCTCCCGCGAGTGCTTGTACGTTGGCCACCCTAGCCCTCAGGGCACCGCGCTTGTAAGGGAGCCTCCGCGTGGCACCATCGCTCGACGGACTCGTCCTCGCCCCCGTGGCCGACCAGGCCCCCGGCCAGGTCGGTACCCGCACCCGGTTCGTCTACCACGAGCGGGACGGCGAGGTCTGGGCCGAGTACGCGGGCGGCGACGTCGTACGCGGACACCTGGTGGGCACCCGCGCGGGGGACCGGCTGGACTTCCGGTACGTGCAGCTCAAGCGGGACGGCACGACCTCCTCGGGGCACTGCGTGTCGACGGTCGTGGAACTGCCCGACGGACGGGTACGGCTGGAGGAGAGCTGGCGGTGGGAGTCGCAGCCGGGCAGCGGGACGAGCGTGGTGGAACAGCTCGGCTGATCGACGCCGCGTCAGGTGTCTAAGGTGATCGGGTGAGCGAGCAGACGCAGGGACCGGGACGGTCCGAGCCGGGGCGGGTGGTGGTGGCGGGCGCGGGCATGGCCGGTGTGCAGACCGCCCTCGCCCTGCGGGAGCAGGGTTTCACCGGCACCGTGACCCTGATCGGCGCGGAACCCCACCAGCCGTACGACAGGCCGCCGTTGTCCAAGGCGCTGCTGCTCGGCAAGGCCGAGGACTCCGCCTTCGACGTCGACTTCGAGGACGCCGGCATCGAACTGCGGCTCGGCTGCGAGGTGCTCGGCCTGCGTCCCGCCGACCACGAACTGGACACGGAGACCGGGCCCGTCCCGTACGACGTCCTGGTGGTCGCCACCGGTGCGGAACCGGTCCGGCTGCCGGGCGCGGAGGGTGTGCCCGGTGTGCATCTGCTGCGCACCCTGGACGACGTCGCGCGGCTGCGTCCCGTGCTCGCGCGGCAGCACGACATCGTGGTGGTCGGCGCCGGCTGGATCGGCGCGGAGTTCGCCACGGCGGCCCGCGAGGCGGGCTGCGCGGTCACCGTCGTGGAGGCGGGGGAACGGCCGCTCGTCGAGGCGCTGCCCGCCGAGGTGACCGCCCCGATGGCCGCCTGGTACGCCGAGGCGGGCGTCACGCTGCGCACGCACGCGCGCGTGGAGCGCGTCGAACCCGGCGCCGCGGTCCTGGACGACGGCACGCGGCTGCCCGCGGGCGCCGTGGTCGTCGGCATCGGGGCCCGGCCCGCCACCGCCTGGCTGGCGGGCTCCGGGATCGGGCTCGGGGCGCACGGCGAGGTCGTCGCCGACCGCCATCTGACGACCTCCCTGCCGGACGTGTACGCGGTCGGCGACTGCGCGTCCTTCCCGTCCGGGCGCTACGGCGAGCGTCTGCTGGTCCACCACTGGGACAACGCCCTCCAGGGGCCGCGCACGGTCGCCGTGAACATCCTCGGCACGGCCACCGGCCGGGAGCCGGTGGTCTACGACCCGGTGCCGTACTTCTGGTCCGAGCAGTTCGGGCGCTTCGTGCAATACGCGGGGCACCACGCGGACGCCGACCGGACGGTGTGGCGCGGGGACCCCGCCGAGGCGGCGTGGAGCGTCTGCTGGCTGCGGGGGTCCCGCCTGGTCGCGCTGCTCGCGGTGGGACGGCCCCGGGACCTGACGCAGGGACGCAGGCTGATCGAGGCGGGCACGGCGATGGACGCGGAGCTGCTGGCGGACCCGGCGCGGCCCCTGAAGTCGGCGACGGCGTGACGCTCCCGGCCCGGCGCGTCCGCCCAGGCGGGCGGGGCTGACTTCCGACTGTCAGTGGCAGATGGCACGCTTGTCCCGTGACCGAGATTGACGCAAAGATCGATGCTCTCGTCCCCGCCTGGCTCACCCTGCCCGACATCGCCGAGATGCTCGGTGTCGAGGTGACGCGCGTCCGGCAGCTGGTCAAGGAGGGCCAGCTCATCGCCGTACGCCGAGGTGAGAACCGCGCGCTGCACGTGCCCGCCGCCTTCATCGACGGGGACAAGGTCGTCAAGGGCCTGACCGGGACTCTGACGCTCCTGCGGGACGACGGCTTCACGGACGAAGAGATGCTGGAATGGCTCTTCACCCCCGACCCCTCCCTGCCGGGCACTCCCGCCCAGGCACTCAGTGAGAACCGCGGCACGGAGGTGAAGCGCCGCGCCCAGGCGCTCGCGGTCTGACCGCCCCCGACCGACCGGAACCGAACACCACCGGCCGGGGCACGGGCCCCGGCCGTGGGAAGCCGTGTCGGCGCGGCGTCCGGGGCGGATGGCGGGAGGGGGGCCGGGTGGGGCGGCCTTGTGCGCCGGGTATGGGTGTCTCGTGGTGTTCGGGGCGGTGCGGTGGTCGGTGAGGGGTGTCTCGCGGTTGCCGGCGTGGCGGCATAGGGTCCGTTGCGGTGTGCGCTCCGTCGGTTCGTGACGGCCGGGGGTGTGCGCCCATGACATACCGGGCCCGCCGGGTCCGTACGCCGCCGACATCCTGGGGGACCTTCCTGTGACCGCCACCGCTCGCGCCCGGCTCGCCGACGCCCGGCTCTATCTGTGCACCGACGCCCGCAGGCGGCAGGGCGATCTTCCGGAGTTCCTGGACGCGGTCCTGGCCGGCGGGGTCGACATCGTGCAGTTGCGGGACAAGGGCATGGAGGCCGGCGAGGAACTCGAGCATCTCGCGGTCCTCGCCGACGCCTGCGCCCGGCACGGCAAGCTGCTCGCGGTCAACGACCGCGCGGACGTCGCCCACGCCGCCGGAGCCGACGTCCTCCACCTCGGCCAGGGCGACCTGCCCGTCCCCGCCGCCCGCGCGATCCTCGGCGACGACGTCCTGATCGGCCGCTCCACCCACGCCGAGTCCGAGGCCGCCGCGGCGGCCGTCCAGCCCGGCGTGGACTACTTCTGCACCGGCCCCTGCTGGCCCACCCCCACCAAGCCCGGCCGCCACGCCCCCGGCCCGGACCTCGTCCGGTACACCGCCGCCCTGGGCACCGAACGCCCCTGGTTCGCCATCGGCGGCATCGACCTCGGCAACCTCGACGAGGTGCTGGACGCCGGTGCCCGCCGGGTCGTCGTCGTACGGGCCGTCACCGAGGCGGACGACCCGGGCGCGGCGGCGGCCGAGTTCGCGAAGCGGCTGCGGCATCCGGCGCCCTCGGACGCCGGATGACCCCCGCGCGTCTCAGGTTTGTCCAAGGGGTGGACAACAAGTCGGCATTTCGGACAAATATCCTGCATCCGGTTGGGGGACCGCCGCCCCCTGGCTAACCTGCCGGTATGGCCCTCGGAACCGCATCCACCAGGACTGATCGCGCACGCACCGTGCGCGACATGCTCGCCGCCGGCAAAACGACGTATTCGTTCGAGTTCTCGGCGCCGAAAACCCCCAAGGGCGAGCGGAACCTGTGGAGCGCGCTGCGCAGGGTCGAGGCGGTCGCGCCGGACTTCGTCTCCGTGACCTACGGCGCGGGCGGCTCCACGCGCGCCGGCACGGTCAAGGAGACCCAGCAGATCGTCGCCGACACCACCCTCACCCCGGTCGCCCACCTCACCGCGGTCGACCACTCCATCGCCGAACTGCGCAACATCATCGGCCAGTACGCCGACGCCGGGATCCGCAACATGCTCGCCGTGCGCGGCGACCCGCCCGGCGACCCGATGGGCGACTGGGTGCCGCACCCGCAGGGACTGACCTACGCCGCCGAACTCGTCCGGCTCATCAAGGAGTCGGGCGACTTCTGCGTCGGCGTCGCCGCCTTCCCGGAGATGCACCCGCGCTCGGCCGACTGGGACACCGACGTCGCCCGCTTCGTCGACAAGTGCCGGGCCGGCGCCGACTACGCGATCACCCAGATGTTCTTCCAGCCCGAGTCCTATCTGCGGCTGCGTGACCGAGTGCACGCGGCGGGCTGCGAGACCCCGGTGATTCCCGAGGTCATGCCGGTGACCAGCGTGAAGATGCTGGAGAGGTTGCCAAAGCTCAGTAACGCCGTGTTCCCGGAGGCCCTCGAAGAGCGGATCCTCGCAGCGAAGGACGATCCGGCGGCGGTACGCTCGATCGGTATCGAGTTCGCCACGGAGTTCTGCGCCCGGCTGCTGGCCGAGGGA
Source organism: Streptomyces sp. CB02400 (assembly GCF_001905725.1). Classification (GTDB taxonomy): domain Bacteria; phylum Actinomycetota; class Actinomycetes; order Streptomycetales; family Streptomycetaceae; genus Streptomyces; species Streptomyces atrovirens. The sequence continues at coordinate 144,854 of NZ_LIWB01000018.1, read as the reverse complement.
GTGCCCGGACTGCACTTCATCACGCTCAACAACTCCACGGCGACCCTGGAAATCTACGAGAACCTGGGCCTGCACCACCCACCGCGGGCCTAGACCGGTCGCACGGATATACGACACACTGCGTAGCGACCACTGGGAGAGGGGCGTACATGGGCTGGGCGGTCCTCTACATCGCGTTCGGCATCGTCGCGCTGTGGTTGCTCGGTGAGGTGCTGCTGCAGTACAAGGCACGCCTGCGCTGGCGGCTGCTCGCCTTCGCCGGCTTCCTCGGTGTCGTGCTCGGTGTGCTGATCCCGTCCGTGGTCGTCATCGGTCTGGGCGCCGCGGCCTTCGCGGTCGGCCAGACCTATGTGACGCTGTCGTTCCGCCGCGGCTTCGCGGCCGGCTGGGCGGTCAACGCGCCCATGCTGGCCGCCGCCAGGGGCCGCCGCGGCGACCGCGGGCACCAGGAGCCGACCCTGGAGGTCTCCGGCCTGGAGGAGTCCGGCGCCGGCTACGGCGACGAGGACGACGCCCCCCGCGACCGGGCCGGCCACCACGCGGACGACGACTACGACCGCGACGACGTGTTCACCCCCGCCGCCCGCCCCGACCAGCCGGCGGCCGACGGGACCACCGCCGTCTACGAGCCGCAGCCCATGCCCGACGACACAGGCTCCTACGGCGTCTACGGCGGCGACACCGGGTACGCGGCCCCGTCCCAGGACCAGTACGCGGCGGCCACCCAGGGCGCCGACCCCAACTACGCCTACGACTACTCCGGTTACGGACAGCAACAGGGCTACGACACCACGGGCCAGCAGCAGTACGCGGCCTACTCCGACCCGTACATCGGCAACTCGGCCTACGGGGACAGCTCGTACGACACCGGCTACGCCGACCCGCAGCAGTACTCCCAGCAGGGCTACGGGCAGGACCCGTACGCCCAGCAGGGCTACGGCGGCGAGACCCCGGCCGGCGGCCTGTGGGTCCCGCAGCAGCGCAGCGCCGACGACCCGTACGGCGGTGAACTCCCGCCCGAGCAGCAGCAGTACCCGTACCAGGGCGACGGGCAGACGCACGGCAACGGCAGCGGGTACGACGAGCAGTACCGCTACTGAGCGCCCTCACTGCGACCCGCGGAACTCCGGCCCCTCCACGATCAGCCCGGCGACCAGCGCCCCCGACATCCCGGCGTGCGGGAGCCCGCCGCCGGGGTGGGACCAGCCGCCGGCCGTGAACAGCCCCGTCAGCCCGGTGCTGTTGGCCGGGTGGAGCAGCCGCCCGCCCGCCGCGGCCAGCGCCGGTACCGGCACCGCGCCGCCCTCCGCGCCGGTCTCCCCGGCGATGTCGGCCGGGGTGCGCACCTCGTGCCACAGCAGCCGGTCGCGCAGGCCGGGTACCGCACGTTCGGCGACGGCGATCAGACGCTCGGCGTACGCGTCCCAGGACTCCTCGGCCCCGGCGGGCACCACCGACGTCACCGTGACCGCCTCGTGGCCGGCGTCGGGGACCAGCGCCGGGTCGTCCGGCCGCAGCACCGTGACCGTGGGCCGCGGGGGCAGGCCCCCGGGCGCACCGGACAGCGACTCCAGTTCGGCCTCCCGGTCCTCCGTGTGCACGACCGTACGGTGCGGGGTCCCCTCCGGGCGCCCGCCCCGCAGCGCCAGCGCCACCGTCACCCTGCTCGCCGTCCCACGACGGGCCGGGACCTCTCCGGCACCGCGTACCCGCGTCCCCCGGCCCAGCCGCTCCAGCACCCCGGGAGCCACCCCGGCGACCACGAGGTCCGCCTCCGCGACGGTGCCGTCGGTGAGCTCCAGCCCCGCCGCCCGGCCGTCCTTCTCCGTCACCCCGGTGACCTCCGCGCCGAAGCGGAACTCCACCCGGCGGGCCAGACACCGCTCGTACACCGCCCGCGCCAGCTCCCGCATGCCGCCGCGCACGTACCACATGCCGAAGGCGTGCTCCATGTACGGCAGCACCGCCGCGCTCGCCGGGGTGGCGCGGGGATCGAGGCCGTACGCCAGGGCGTGGCTCTCCAGCAGCGCGATCAGCCGGGGATCGCGCAGCTCCCACGCACCGACCTCCGCGAGCGTGCCCGCCGTGCGCGTGCGCAGGAACTTCCTGTGCGGGACCGCCGGATACGGCTCACGCTCGGCCAGCACCTGCCAGTTGGGCCACAGCGGCTCCTCCAGCAGCGGCCTGCGCGACCGGTCCCAGGCCTCCCGGGCCCGTACCAGGAAGTCCCCCCAGCGCCGGGCCGCGTCCGCCCCGAGGCCCTCCTCCAGCGCGGAGACGACACCCGCGCGGGAGGCGTTCGGCAGCGACACACGCGTACCGTCCGCGAACACGTGGTGCGACGACGGGTCGACCTGGACCAGCTCGACGCACGTCTCCAGCGGCTCCTTGCCGGTCTTCACGAACAGGTCCCGGTAGACCGCCGGCAGCGGGAGCAGCCCGGGCCCGGTGTCGAAGGCGAACCCGTCCCGCTCCAGACGGCGCAGCGCGCCGCCATAGGTCTCCGTCCGCTCGTACACCGCCACCCGGTGGCCCGCGACGGCCAGCCGGGCGGCGGCCGCCATCGCGCCCATCCCGGCGCCGATCACCGCAATCCGTGCCATGCCAGGGACTTTATCCGCCGCCACCGACAGCCCGTGCCCGAGTACCCGCGCCCCGCCCCGGCCCCCGGACTCCGGGCGGCGGCACCGGGCCGTGGGCGCGCGTGCGCAGCCCTGAGTACCCGTACCTAGCCGCCGAGTTGAGTACGCGCGCGGATGGGGGCCGGCCCCCGGGAACGGGAGAGTGGAGACCACGGAGAGGGGCCCGGTCCCGGAACCGGCGACACGGGGCGCCGGAACGGTAAGGGCCCACGATCCGCTCCTTCCGCCGGCACCGTCGGCGGGAGCGAGGCACGGGGGAACCCGGGGGACGACCGCAACGGGGTTCTGGGGGAACGCACGGGGGAGTGAGGAAGGCGCCGGTCCGACGGTGGCCCGCGGGGGACGCGGCCACCGCCGGACCGGCGCTTTCGTCCGTCCGGGGGTCAGCGGCGGCCGCTGACCCGCCCCTGCAGCAGCCGGGACAGGGCGGAGTGCACGTCGTCCAGGGAGCGCTCCGGCTGGAAGGACTTCCAGTCCAGCGCGGCCACCAGCACCATGCCGACCAGCGCCGCCGCCGTCAGCGGGACGTCGATCTCCTCGCTGAACTCGCCGTTCGCCACCCCCTCGCGCAGCACGCCCTCGACCACCGCCACGGCCTGCTGCCGCACCACCATCAGCGTGGACTGCCAGGCCCGGTTGGTGCGCCACAGCTCGGCCACGTACAGCTGGGTGAAGGCCGGGTAGCGGTCGATGAAGACGAGCCCCGCGCGGATCATCGCGTCCAGGGCGTCGACCCCGCCGCCGCCCTCCGCGGCCGTCCGCTCGGCCGCCTCCCGCAGAGAGGCGGTCAGCAGACCGACCCCGTGCCGCAGCAGCTCCTCGAAGAGGACCGACTTGCTCGCGAAGTTGTAGTAGACCGTGCCCTTCGCGACCCCCGCCCGCTCGGCGATCTCGTCCACGGTGGTGGCGGAGAAACCTTGCTCGGCGATGAGGGTGACGGCCGCCTCGTAGAGCTTCTGCCGGGTGGCCTCGCGACGGGCACTGCCGCCCGGCGTGGTGCTGCTGCGTTCCATGGCCCTGATTGTCACAGGAACGCCGATCCGTCCGTTCACAAGGTCAGCTCCGGGTGCAGCCGGTCCATCGTCCACACCTGGCGGCGGCGGGCCGACAGCGCGGTGAGCGCGAGGGCGCCCGCGGTGAAGGCCGCGAGCACGGCGCACGCCTGCCACACCGGTCCGAGGCCGCCGCCCGTGATGAGCCGCCGCAGCGCCTCGACGACATGGCTCATCGGCAGGAACGGGTGCAGCGCGTTGAAGAAGCCGGGGCTGGTCTGCACGGGGTACGTGCCGCCCGCCGAGGTGAGCTGGAGCATCAGCAGCGCGAGGACGAGGATCCGGCCGGCCGCGCCGAAGCGCGCGTTCAGCCACTGCACGATCGCCGCGAAGCACGCCGTCACCAGGCACAGGAAGCCCACCGTGCCGGCCGCCCGCGCCATCTGCAGCCCGAGCGCCCAGTGCAGCACCGCCATCAGCGCCAGCGTCTGCAGCACCCCGATCGCCACCACCGGCAGCCAGCCCGCCAGCGCGATCCGCCAGGCGGAGGCGCCCGCCGCGAGCGCGCGCCGGTTCATCGGCGCGATCAGCATGTACGCCACCATCGCGCCCACCCACAGCGACAGCGGGATGAAGTACGGGGCGAAGCCGGTGCCGTAGTCGGGCGCCTTGTGCAGGTCGTGGGAGACGAGCCGGACCGGGTCGGCCATCACCTCGGTGCGCCGGTCGCGGTCCCGCTCGTCGTAGTCGGGGATCTTCCCGGCACCGTCGTGCAGGCCGCCGGCGAGTTCGCCGGAGCCGTCGACGAGCTTGTAGAGGCCGCCGTTCAGATCGTCCGCGCCGGTCTTCAGCTCGCCGACGCCCTTGTCCAGGTCCGCTGCGCCGGTCTCGGCGGTGCCGAGTCCCTTGTTCAGCTTCTTCGCGCCGGCGGCGACCTTGCCGGCCCCGGCGTCGAGCTTGTTGATCCTGGTGACGGCGTCGTCGAGGTCCTCGGAGAGGTGCGGGGCGCGGTCGGCGAGCGTCCGGGCCTGCTTCTCCAGGGCGGCGAGGTGGGTGTCGAGCTTCTTCAGGTCGTCGTGGTGGCCGGTGACCAGGGAACCGACGTCGCCGGCGACGTCCGCCGCCGTGGCCGCCGCGTCCTTGGCCTTCTTCAGGTCCGGGCAGGCGGGGTCGGGCAGGACGGGGTCCTCGCAGCGCGCCTTGTGGATGCCGTCCATGGTGTCGGACGCCGCGCGGGCGTCCTTCACGGCGGCCGGCGCCTCCTCCTCCAGGGAGTCGAGGTCCGCGCGGAGCTTTCCGGCCGAGTCGGCGACGAACCGCGCGGTGTCGCCGATGGCCTTCTCGTTCTTCTCGAGGAACGGGCCCACCTCGGCGTCGACCGCGTTCACCTTGTCGGCGAGCCTCCGCGTGCCGTCCGCGACCTTCTTCGAGCCGTCCTCCAGGTCGCCGGCGCCCTTGTGGAGGGTCTTCAGGCCCTTGGAGAGCTTCCCGCTGCCCTTGCGGGCGTCCGCCAGGCCGTCGGCGAGGTCCTTGGAGCCCTTCTCCGCCTTCCCGATGCCGCCGCTCAGCTTGTCGGCCCCCTCGGCCGCCTTCACGGTCTCGCCGTGGATGTCCGAGAACGAGACGAAGATCCGGTCCAGGAAGGAGCGCGACGTCTTCGTGGACGCGGCCCGGCGCACCTCGCCGAAGACCGTCCGGGAGATCTGCCCGACGATGTAGTTGTTGGCGTCGTTCGTCCGCACCTGGAGGGCGCTCGTCTCGGGGGAGCCGCCCGAGCTGGAGGCGATACGGCGGCTGAAGTCGGCGGGCATGGTCAGCGACAGGTAGTACGTGCCGTCCTCGACGCCCCGCCGGGCCTCGTCCGCGCTCACCTCCCGCCAGTCGAAGGTGCCGCTGTCGCGCAGCCCCTCGGCGATGTCGTCGCCCGCGGTGATCCGCTTCCCGTCGGCACCGGCCCCCTTGTCGTCGTTCACCAGCGCCACCGGGATCCGGTCCAGACGGCCGTACGGATCCCAGAACGACCACAGGTACAGGGCGCCGTACAGCAGCGGCAGCACCAGCAGGGCGACCAGGGCCGCGCGCGGCAGCCTGCCCCGGCCGAAGCGGCGGAGCTCAAGAGCGGCCAGTCGAGGCGATCGCATCGGCGGCCTCCTTCCCGTCGTCGTGCTCGTCGTCGTGCCGGTCGGTTCCCGTGCGGACGGGCGTCGCGCCGGGCGGTGCCTCGCTGCACACGGCCAGCACGGTGGTGCCGGCGCCGGCGATGGACCGCAGCAGGGCCCAGACAGCGTCCCGTTCGGCGGACGAGAGCTTCAGGTCGGTGTCGTCCACACCGAGCAGCCGGGGGCGCCCCAGCAGCGCCAGCGCGAGCGACAGCCGCAGCGCCTCCACCCGCTCCAGATCCCGTACGGCGGTCCGCGCGGCCTTGGGGAGGGAGGTGAGGTCCAGACCGGCGGTGGTCAGCGCGTCGTCGACGCGCGGGCGCGGTCGCGGGCCGCCGAAACGGCGCTGCAGCAGGACCTGTTCCCGCAGGTGCTCGCCGACGGTGAGGGCCGGGTCCAGGTCGGTGACCCCGGCGACGTGCGCGAGCGCGCTGCGGCGGCGTACGGCGGACATGCGCCTGGGCAGTTCCAGCCCGCCCACGGAGGCCAGGCCCTCCGTGGGCCGCATCCGGCCGGTGAGGGCGAGCAGCAGGCAGGTGCGGCCCGACCCGGACGGCCCCTCCACCGCGATCAGCGAGCCGGGCCCCGCGTCGGCCGAGACCCCGCGGAACGCCCATCCCCGGGGCCCCTTCAGGCCGAAGCCGCGGGCCGTGACGGCGAGTCCGGACGGACCGTCCACCAAGTCCCCCTGTTTTTGAACTGACTGGTCAGTGCAAAAACTAACGCGAACAGTCGATCGAAGCAAAAGCCCAGGTCAGAACGGATTGTCAGTGGCATACCTCACGATGTGTACATACGGCACCTCTTAGTAGGGGAGCCGTCACAAAGACGACAGGAGGTTCGTCATGGCCCACTCGTCCGCAGCCGCCGCCCGTCGGCGCCGCGCAACCGGCCCTGCCCCCTCACTGAACGGCCCGGCGAGCGACATCCACCCCGTGCTGCGCCGCGCCACGGCCCCGCCCGCCGCCCTCGACCTGCTCGCCCAGGCCCGTGCCGGACTCGACGAGGCCGCCGTCCTCGAGACACCCAACGAGCGCTACGCGACGGCCCACCTCGCCGCCCTGCGCACCGCCGCCGCCGTGCTCGCCGCCCGCGGCCGGCCCGAGACCTCGCCCCGGGCCCGGGCCAGAATACGGAGCGCCTGGGAAGTGCTCCCCGAGATCGCGCCCGAGCTCACCGAGTGGAGCGCGCTGTTCGCCTCCGGGGCCCGGCGCCGCGCCCGCGCCGAGGCCGGCATCCAGGGCGCGGCCACCGTCCGCGACGCCGACGACCTGATACGCGACGTCGCGATGTTCCTCCGCCTGGTCGAACAGATGCTGGTCCTCCAACCGGTCCTGCCCCTCCCAGGGGCGCGGGGGGCTGCGCGAGGGGAGTCCGGGGGCGAAGCCCCCGGGGAAGGGAAGGGAAGGGGCGGAGGGGGCGAAACACCGCGCGCAGCCCCCTAGCCCCCAGCCAGGTGGCCGGGAACCACGGCGCAGGCCATAGGGTGGACACCGCCTGAACCCGATCGCCCCGCCGAGGAGTCAACTACCGTGTCGGACCCGATGCGGCCCCGCGCCGCCCTCCGTACCGCCGTGGTCTGGGAGGTCCTCCAGGACGCCCTGGAACGCCGGGTCAAGGCGACCGGACGGCAGGCGCTGGACGTCCTCGACACCGGCGGCGGCAGCGGCAACTTCGCGGTGCCCCTCGCCCGCCTCGGCCACCAGGTGACCGTCGTCGACCCCAGCCCCAACGCGCTGTTCGCCCTGGAACGCCGCGCCGCCGAGGCCGGCGTCGCCGACCGGGTGCGGGGCGTCCAGGGCGACGCCCGGGGCCTCTTCGACGTGGCCGAGCGCGGCGGCTACGACGTCGTGCTGTGCCACGGCGTCCTGGAGTACGTCGACGACCCCGCCGAAGGCGTCCGCAACGCGGTGGCGGCCCTGCGCCCCGACGGCGTCCTCAGCCTGCTCGCCGCGGGCCTCGGCGGCGCCGTGCTCGCCCGCGCCCTCGCCGGTCACTTCACGGAGGCCAAGCAGGCGCTCGACGACCCGAACGGCCGATGGGGCACCGGCGACCCCGTGCCGCGCCGCTTCACCGCCGACCGGCTCACCGCGCTCGTGGAGGGCGCGGGCCTGACGGTCGGCGCCGTGCACGGCGTGCGGGTCTTCGCCGACCTCGTCCCCGGTGTGCTCGTCGACACCGAGCCCGGAGCCCTGGACGCGCTGCTGAAGCTGGAGGCCGCGGCGGCCGAGCTCGCCGCCTTCCACTCCGTGGCCACGCAACTTCATGTGCTCGGTGAGACGCGGGGGACCCCGGAGGCCTGAGCGGCTGCCGGGACGCGCCGCTGATCAGCGACGCGTCCGGTGGCCCCGCCGCGCATGGAGTGCGCCACAGGCCCCCCGAATGGCGGCTTGGCGCCGTATGATCGAGGGAGACCGCCGGGCATGACGGGTCGGCCGCCGGGGAATGAGAAGCCTCAGCGGACCGGGACGTGATGGCTGGTACCGGTTGGCCAATTGGCGCAGAGGGGCGGGTTTCACGGGGGCGATTCCCTGCCTATCCTGAAGGGACCCCCCGGGTCGCCCCGGCGACTGCACGATGAGGAGGACTCCGTGCCGCTCTCGGAGCACGAGCAGCGCATGCTCGAGCAAATGGAGCGAGCGCTGTACGCCGAAGATCCCAAGTTCGCGACGGCGCTCGAGGGAAGCGGGCTGCGTACGTACACCCGGCGACGGGTCTACCAGGCGGTCGCGGGCTTCCTCGTGGGTATTGCGCTCCTCATGGCCGGTATGGTCGCCCAGCAGGTCTGGCTCAGTGTGGTGGGGTTCCTCGTGATGCTGGGCTGCGCGGTTCTCGCGGTGACCGGCTGGCGCAAGGCACCCAAGCCGGGAGAGCAGGCCGCCGGCGCGACGGGCACGCCACAGGCGGGCCGCCAGGCCAGACAACGCCGCTCGGTGATGGACCGCATAGAGGAACGCTGGCAACGCCGCCGTGACGAACAGGGCGGCCACTAGCCGACCGAGAACTTGCCGAAGGGGCGACCACCACGAGGTGGCCGCCCCCTTCGCCGTTCCCACGGACAACGGCACCCGCCCCTTCCGCGATCCGCGGGCAACGGCACCCGCCTCTCCGCGGCCCGCGGGCAGTCGTGCCGCTGGGGCGGCACGGGCGGGCGCGGACGGCACCCCGTAAGCGCCGGGCAGCGCGACCGACCCCCGCCCAGCCCTCACGCCGGGTACCGCGCAACACCGCGAGGGCCGGCCCCCGCGCGGCCGGCGGGGCTCAGCCCCGCTGCCGTGACGGCCGGCGCCAGGCCGGACGAAGCGCCAGCAGACGCGCACGCACCCCGGCCCACCACGCCGACACCGCCCACACCACCCGCACACTCGACCGCGGAGCGAACACCGCCCGCGCCCGCACCCGCCGGCCACCGGCCGAGGCCCGCAGCCCCGCGGCAACCCCCCGCACCTCCTCCGCCAGCCCCACCACCGGCCGCGGCCGGGGCGCGTACAGGACCTGCTCCACCGCGTCGGCCACCCGGTGCACCGACGCCGCCGCACCCGGCCCGAGCCGGCCCAGCCGCACGATCCGGTCCGCCGCCCCGCGCGGTGTCAGCGACTCGTCCGGCGCGATGCCGTAGTCCCACGCCGTGTCGGTCAGCTCGTCCCAGACGGCCAGGACGTACGGCACCGCCTCCGCCTCCGACCGGCCGTGCCCGCCCAGCCGCACCGCCCGGGTCCTCGCCCGCCACAGCATCGGCGACAGCGGCAGCACCAGCACCGCGAGACCGGCCAGCGCCCATCCCAGCAGCGCGTACCACTTCGGCCCGTCACCGCCCGCGGGCAGGGCCGCCTGCGGCGACTCGCTCTCGCACGCCCCCAGCCTCCTCCGCTCCGCCGTGCAGCTCTCGCTCTCCGAGGGCTCCGCCGACGGCTCCGCGGACGCGGTCTGTGAGGGCCGGGCGGGATCGGGCACCGTGTTCTCCGCGGTGTCCTGCACGGTGTACGACGGCGTCGAACCACGGGTCGGGGTCGGCTCGAACCGGGTCCAGCCCACACCCTCGAAGTACAGCTCCGGCCAGGCGTGCGCGTCCCGCAGCGTGACCGCGATCGTGTCGTCCGGCTGCCGGGTCCCGGGCGCGAAGCCCACCGCGACCCGCGCCGGTATGCCGAGCGAACGGGCCATCGACGCCATCGCGAAGGAGAAGTGCACACAGAAGCCCTGCTTGTCCCGCAGGAAGCGGGCGATCGCCTGCGAGCCGCTGCCGACGTCGACCTCGGTGTCGTACTCGAAGCCGCCGTACAGCGTGAAGTACTCCTGGAGCTTGACCGCCTGGTCGTAGGCGTTGGTCGCGCCCTCGGTGACCTCGCGGGCGGTGCGGGACACCACGGCCGGCAGCGAGTCCGGCAGCTCGGTGTACTCGCGCTTCAGCGCGGGCGGCGGCTGCGGCGCGCCGGCGAGCTGCTCCGCCGTGGGCCGCACGTGGAGGCTGCGCACCTCGTACGTCAGACCGCGCGTGTTCTGCCCGTGGTCGCCGACCAGCGTCATGCCGACGGGTTCGTAGCGCCAGTTGCCCCGGATGCTCACCCCGCTCGGCGGGTACGGCATCGGCAGCCAGTCCTGGCCGTACGAGTCGGCGGTCGAGATCGTCGTGCCGATCTCCGTGCGCGCGACCTCGGGGCCGAGGCCCGGCGGGGTCGGGAACGTGCCGTCGGGGACGGTGGTGATGGACCGCTTCGACGGCTTCCACGTGGTGCCGTCGAAGTCGTCCAGGGAGACGATCCGCAGATACAGGTCCGACACGTCCGTCATCTCGGAGCGCACCGACATGACCTGTCGGTCCTCGTCCTGGTTCAGCGAGTCGCGCAGCGACACCAGCGGGTTCACCGCGGAGATGGTGCCGCCCCCTCCGGAGCCCGAGCCGACCCCCGTACCGGCGGGGCCCAGCAGACCGCCGTTCATCGCGGGCAGGGCGAGCGGCACCACCAGGGCGATGCCCAGCGCGACCGCGCCGATCCGCCGCCCGGTGCGCACCGGTGCGACGGCGCCGGGCGAGTCCCCGCCCGGGCCGGGCGCCCCGCCGAACACGCGCCCCCACTGGGAGAGCCGGTCCCGGCCCTCGGCGAGCAGCAGCATCAGGTAGCCGGCCGCCGCCAGCAGGAACCACAGCCAGTCGATGCCGTTGTCGGCCAGCCCCGCGGCCACCGAGTACAGGGCGAGCAGCGGCAGCCCGGCCGGGGCCGCGCCGCGGAAGGTCACCGCGAGGGTGTCCACCAGCAGCCCGATCACCAGCACGCCGCCGACCAGCATCAGCCGGATGCCGTCGGACAGCGGCGCCGGGATCGCGTACCGGCTGACGTCGTCGCCGCCCTGCTCCAGCAGCTCGGCGAAGAAGCGGACGGCGTCGGGGCCGGGTATCAGCCCGGCGAAGGCGTGCTCACGCGCGAACATCAGGGTCAGCAGCACCAGCGTCACCAGGAACTGCGCCGCCACCGTCAGCGGACGCGCCAGCGGCACCCGCCGGGCCGCCGCGCCCACGCCCGACTGCACCGCCAGCAGAAACGCCGCCTGGAGGATCCAGGTCGCCGGGTCGACCAGCGGCAGCAGGGCGCACGCCGCCATCAGTGTGGCCGCCCACGCGCACAGCGTCAGCCTCGCCCGTCCGCTGATCACGGTCCCTCCCCACCGCTCGCCGCGGCCAGGCCCGAACGCTCCCGGTCCGCCTGCCGCCACAGCTCGTCCAGCGAGGCGCCCGGCGGCACGCCCAGCGCCGTCCAGCCCGCCTCGCGCAGCATCCGCAGCCGCTCCCCGCGCCGGTCCGACGCGCCGGGCACGTCGGCCGGTTCCCGCAGCCAGGTCCCACTGTCCAGCAGGAAGGCGAGCGCGCCCCCGCCGCGCTGCCGCATCCGGGCGAGCACCGCGGCCTGCTCCTCGTCCAGGTCGCCGAGGAAGGCGACCAGCAGCCCCTCGTTCCCGCCGCGCAGCACGTCGTAGGCGCGGGACAGGCCCTCCTCGTCGGAGTGGTCCACCACGGCGAGGGTGTCCATCATCAGCCCGGCCGCGTCCGCCGACTCCTGGCTCACCCCCGCGAACCCGTCGGAGCCCTCGCCGGGCACCGAGGTGCCGGTGTCGGTCAGCAGCCGCACCGAGAAGCCGCGCTCCAGCATGTGCACCAGCACGGAGGCCGCACCGGACACCGCCCACTCGAACGCCGAGTCCGGCCCGGCACCCGCGTAGGCGACGGCCCGGGTGTCGAGCAGCACCGTGCACCGGGCGCGCTGCGGCTGTTCCTCGCGGCGCACCATCAGCTCGCCGTAGCGGGCGGTGGAGCGCCAGTGCACCCGGCGCAGGTCGTCGCCGTAGCGGTAGCCGCGCGGAATCACGTCGTCCTCGCCGGCCAGCGCCAGCGCGCGCTGCCGCCCGTCGCCGTACCCCTTCGCCTCGCCGCTCAGCCGCACCGGCGGCAGCGGTTCCACGCGCGGGATCACCGTCAGCGTGTCGTACGTGGAGAAGGACCGGGTCAGCTCGCACATCCCGAACGGGTCGGACAGCCGCAGTTGCAGCGGCCCCAGCGGATAGCGGCCGCGCAGATCGGAGCGGACCCGGTAGGACACCTCGCGGCGCCCGCCCGCCTCCACCCGGTCCAGCACGAACCGCGGGCGCGGGCCGAGCACGTAGGGCACCCGGTCCTGGAGCATCAGCAGGCCCGTGGGCAGCCGCGAGACGTTCTCCATCCGCAGGTGCACCCGCGCCTCGGAGCCGGCGGGCACCCGGCCGGGGGAGAGCCGGCGGCTGCCGGCGACCCGGTAACGGGTGCGGTAGAGCACGGCCGCGCACACCAGCGGCAGCACCGCCAGCAGCAGCCCGACCCGCAGCAGATCGCTCTGCCCGAGCACGTACGCGCAGATCGCGGCGGCCACACCGGCGGCCAGGAAGGAGCGCCCGCGGGTGGTGAGTCCCGCCAGGGCCGTCCTGACGCCGCTCCGGTCGCCCCGGTCGCCCTCCGCGTGGACCGCGCCCGCGGTGGGGCCCGCGGTCGTCATCACAGCCTCCGGGGCGGCTGCTGGCCGTAGCCCGGCCCGCCGCGGCCGAGGCCGCTCTGCTGCGGGGCGTCCGCGGGCGTTCGGGTGCGCTCCGCGGGCACCGGGGTGCGCTGGAGGATCTCCTGCACCACCTGCTCGGAGGTACGGCGGTTGAGCTGGGCCTGGGCGGTGGGCAGCAGCCGGTGGGCGAGGACGGCCACGGCGAGCGCCTGCACATCGTCCGGCAGCGCGTAGTCCCGGCCGCCGAGGGCCGCCGACGCCTTCGCCGCGCGCAGCAGATGCAGGGTCGCGCGCGGTGAGGCGCCGAGTCTGAGATCGGGGTGCGTGCGGGTGGCGGCGACCAGGTCCACCACGTACCGGCGGATCGGTTCGGCCACGTACACGTCGCGCACCGCCTCGATCAGCTTCAGGATCTCGTGCGCGTGCGCCACCGGCTGGAGGTCCTCCAGCGGGGAGACGCCGCCGTGCACGTCCAGCATCTGCAGCTCGGCCTCCGCGCTCGGGTAGCCGACCGAGACGCGGGCCATGAAACGGTCGCGCTGGGCCTCCGGCAGCGGGTAGGTGCCCTCCATCTCGACCGGGTTCTGCGTCGCCACGACCATGAACGGGCTGGGCAGTTCGTAGGTCTTGCCGTCGATGGTGACCTGGCGCTCCTCCATCGACTCCAGCAGCGCGGACTGGGTCTTCGGCGACGCGCGGTTGATCTCGTCGCCGATCACCACCTGCGCGAAGATGGCGCCCGGCTTGAACTCGAAGTCACGGCGCTGCTGGTCCCAGATGGACACGCCGGTGATGTCCGAGGGCAGCAGGTCCGGCGTGAACTGGATCCGCCGCACCGAGCAGTCGATGGACCGCGCCAGTGCCTTGGCCAGCATCGTCTTGCCGACTCCCGGGACATCCTCGATGAGCAGATGTCCCTCGGCGAGCAGCACGGTCAGCGAGAGCCGTACGACCTCGGGCTTTCCCTCGATCACGCCTTCCACCGAATTCCGCACGCGCTCCACCACGGCGGTCAGATCAGTGAGGCTCGCTCGATCGTCATAGGTCGTCACCCGGCCCTCCTCGGCCCTTCCCCGCGCTCCCCAAGGAGCGGGGGACCCCAAATGTCCCGGGCCGACGCCTTGCTGTGCGGACCGGCCCACCCCGAATCACGGACACCACGCGGGAAAAGTTCCGCGTGGCACCACTCCCGCATTGTTGCCGCCGTTACCGATTCGTGTCACTCGCCTGTGGACAACTGACAGCGATATGTCAGGTCTTACGACGTCGGACTGAGTCCGGAGTCCGGGTTCTCTCCGGGGTGGGCGGCCAGGTCAGGCGGGGTCGATCTCGCGCAGCCGGCCCGACTTCACGTCGAAGACGAAGCCGCGCACGTCGTCGGTGTGCAGCAGGAACGGCGAGGTGCGCACGCGCTGCATCGACTGCCGTACGTCCTGGTCCACGTCCCGGAAGGCCTCCACGGCCCAGCCGGGACGCTGGCCCACCTCCATCTCCAGGTCGTGCCGGAACTCCTCGGTGATGGACTCCAGACCGCAGCCGGTGTGGTGGATGAGGACCACGCTGCGGGTGCCCAGGGCGCGCTGGCTGATGGTCAGCGAGCGGATCACGTCGTCGGTGACGACGCCGCCCGCGTTGCGGATGGTGTGGCAGTCGCCGAGCGACAGGCCCAGCGCGGCGTGCAGGTCGAGGCGGGCGTCCATGCAGGCCACCACGGCGACGTTCAGGACCGGGCGGGCGTCCATGCCGGGGTCGGTGAAGGCGGCCGCGTACTGCTGGTTGGCGTCGACCAGACGGTCGGTGACCGTGCCGTGGCCGGTGGTGGCGTTCTGGGGGCCGGTGGGAACCGATGCGGAAGTCGTCATACCCATGACGTTACTGGTCACCAGGGCATCGGGCCCGTTGTGAGAGGCGACAAAGAACGTCAGTGAGTCTTGGTGTGAGGTAATCCACAGGGGTGGTGTGAGCCCCCTCCTACGGGTGATGTGTCCGATCCGCCCCTTGACCCGCCGCGCGGGCCGCGACGCGCAGGCCGGTTGATTGACCGGGCGGGACCGTGGACTAAAGTGGCGCGAAGCGGGAGGCGAGAGCACCCGCTGCACTGACTTTCCCCGGATCCCCCGGCGACGACCGGGGGGTCTCCCCGCGTGCGCGGCGCGCACGTACGGCTCGGCCTCCTCCCGCCGCCGCCCGGCCTGCGCCTGACGGCGTCGGCCGCCCCTCACCGGGGGAGGGCGGGAACCCGGCGGTGCGTGAGCGCCGTGCCGGACCTGAGAGGGCCACTTGAGCCAGAGTCGACACGTCCCGGTGATGCTCCAGCGGTGCCTGGACCTGTTGGCGCCCGCCCTGGAGCGGCCCGGAGCGGTGGTGGTCGACTGCACGCTCGGGCTCGGCGGCCACAGCGAGGCCCTGCTCCAGCGGTTCCCCGAGGCGCGGCTCGTCGCCCTGGACCGCGACAAGGAGGCCCTGCGCCTGTCCGGCGAGCGGCTCGCGCCCTACGGCGAGCGGGCCACCCTGGTGCACGCCGTCTACGACGAGCTCCCCGACGTCCTCGACCGGCTCGGGCTCCCGCGCGTGCGGGGCGTCCTGTTCGACCTCGGGGTGTCCTCCATGCAGCTCGACGAGGCCGACCGCGGCTTCGCCTACGCCCAGGACGCCCCCCTCGACATGCGCATGGACCAGACGACCGGCGTCAGCGCCGCCGAGGTCCTCAACACCTACCCGCCCGGCGAACTCGTCCGCATCCTGCGCGCCTACGGCGAGGAGAAGCAGGCCAAGCGCATCGTCTCCGCGATCGTGCGCGAACGCGAGAAGGAGCCGTTCACCAACAGCGCCCGTCTGGTCGAGCTGATCCGCGACGCGCTGCCGCAGGCCGCCAAGCGCACCGGCGGCAACCCGGCCAAGCGCACCTTCCAGGCCCTGCGGATCGAGGTCAACGGCGAGCTGTCGGTGCTGGAGCGGGCGATCCCCGCGGCCGTGAAGGCCCTCGACGTCGGCGGACGGATCGCCGTGCTGTCGTACCACTCCCTGGAGGACCGGCTGGTCAAGCAGGTGTTCGCGGCCGGCGCCGCGACCACCGCCCCGCCCGGGCTCCCGGTCGTCCCCGAGCAGTACCAGCCCCGGCTCAAGCTGCTCACGCGCGGTGCCGAACTTCCCACCGAGGAGGAGATCGCCGAGAACCGGCGCGCGGCCCCCGCGCGGCTGCGCGGCGCCGAGCGGATCCGGGAGGACGTCGATTGAGGCACGGACGGTGAGGCACGGACGGCGCACGAGGCGGGTGACGGGCGGCCGGGCGGACGGGTGGGAAAAGCGAACTCAGGGGAGCGTGAGTGAGTAGGAAACCCGAACTGAAGGGGCGGCCCGAGCTGAAGGGGCGGGCGGCCCGGCTCACGCATCTCCTGCCCACCGGGCGCGCCCAGGCGGCGCGCACCCCCTTCGTCCTCCTCGTCGTCACCCTCCTCGGCGGCGGTCTGATCGGCCTCCTGGTGCTGAACTCCGCCCTCAGCGAGGGCGCGTTCCAGCTCGACGACCTCCAGCGGGAGACCAAGAACCTCACCGACGAGGAACAGGCACTGCAGCGGGACATCGACGCCTACTCCGCCCCCGACGCCCTCCAGCGCCGTGCCCGCGAACTCGGCATGGTGCCCGGCGGCGACCCCGCCTTCCTCGGCCCCGACGGCAAGGTCAAGGGCGTACCCGGTGCCGCCTCCGCCGCCCGCGCGCCCCTGGTCCTCGCGCCCGAGGCGCTGGCCACCGCGACGGTCCCGCCGCCCACCGCCTCCACGCCCTCCTCCTCATCGACCCCCGGCAGGTGACGGAAGTGTCCGACAGGCAGCCTCCCCGCCGCCGGGTGCCCGGCCCCGCCAGGCCCGCCCGCCCGGCCGGCGGACAGCGACCGGGCCCCGGCGCCCGCCCGGCCCGCAGGCCTTCGGGACCCCGCCCCGCGCCCCCGAAGGCCATCCGGCTGGGCAGCCCCCGCCCCCGGCTGCGCCTGATCGGCGTCGCCCTGACCCTGGTCCTGCTCGCCTTCGTCGTACGGCTGTTCCAGGTGCAGGCCGTCGACGCGAGCACCTACGCCGCCAAGGCCGACCGCAACCGCTACGTCGGCCAGGTGCTGGAGGCCGAGCGCGGCGGGATCACCGACCGCCACGGCGTGACCCTGGCGACCACCGAGGACGCCTACGACATCACCGCCGACCCCACGATGTTCGCCCCGGACGAGCTGGAGATCGCCGACGGCCCCGAGCAGGCCGCCGCCCTCCTCGCCCCGATCCTCGGCCAGGACCAGGACGACCTGGTCGAGAAGCTGCGCCCGGAGAACAAGGCCCTGCGCTACGTCAAACTGGCCGGCCGCCAGACCCCGCAGACCTGGAAGCAGATCAAGGACCTGAAGGCCGCGCTCGCCAAGAAGGCCGAGACCGACGAGTCCACCGCCAACGTCCTGGCCGGCGTCTTCTCCGTGCCCACCAGCAAGCGGGTGTACCCCAACAGGGAACTCGCCGCCGGGATACTGGGCTGGGTCAACGCCGAGGGCAAGGGCGGCGGCGGCATCGAGCTCCAGCTCGACGAGCGGCTGGCCGGCGAGGACGGCAAGATCCGCTACGCCCAGTCCGGCGGCCGTCTCGTCCCGACCGCGGGCTCCACCGAGACCCCGGCCGTACCCGGCAACGACGTCGAGCTCACCATCGACCGCGACATCCAGTGGGCCGCGCAGAACGCCATCAGCGAGCAGGTGAAGGAGTCCGCGGCCGACCGCGGCTACGTCATCGTCCAGGACACCCGCACCGGCGAGGTCCTCGCGATGGCCAACGCGCCCGGCTTCGACCCCAACGACCTCTCCGAGGCCGACCCGGACGCGCTCGGCAACGCGGCCGTCCAGGACGCCTTCGAACCCGGCTCCACCGCCAAGGTCCTGTCGATGGCGGCCGTCCTCGAGGAGAACGCCGCCACCCCGGGGACCCACGTCGTCGTGCCCAACCGGCTGCACCGCGGCGACCGGCTCTTCAAGGACGACATCGACCACCCGACCTGGTACCTGACGCTCAACGGCGTACTCGCCAAGTCCAGCAACATCGGCACCATCCTCGCCACCGGCCAGCTCGGCAAGACCCAGGCCCAGGCCAACAAGGTCCTCTACAAGTACCTGCGCAAGTTCGGCCTCGGCAGCCACACCGGGCTCGGCTTCCCCGGTGAGACCAAGGGCATCCTCGCCCCGCCGGACGAGTGGTCCACCTCGCAGCAGTACACGATTCCTTTCGGCCAGGGCGTCTCCGTGAACGCCATGCAGGCCGCCTCCGTCTACTCGACCATCGCCAACGGCGGCGTCCGCGTCGAACCCACCCTCGTACGCGGCTCCACGGGCCCCGACGGACGCTTCACCCCCGCCCCGGAGCCCGAGAAGACCAGGGTCGTCAGCGAGAAGACGGCGAAGACGCTCGCCCGGATGCTGGAGTCGGTCGTCGACGACGAGGAGGGCACCGGCACCAAGGCACGCATCCCGGGCTACCGGGTCGCGGGGAAGACGGGTACGGCGAACCGCGTGGATCCGGCCACCGGCAGATACCACGGCTACACCTCGTCCTTCGCCGGCTTCGCCCCCGCCGACAAGCCCAGGATCACCGTCTACTGCGTCATCCAGAACGCCACCGAGGGCAGCTACTTCGGCGGCCAGATCTGCGGACCCGTGTACAAGCAGGTCATGGAGTTCGCCCTGAAGACCCTTCAGGTGCCGCCGACCGGCGCCGACCCCGCCGACCTCCCGGTCACCTTCAAGCCCTGACCCGTACCGAGCACCGAGCCACCAGGAACCACCCCGTGACGACGATCACCCCCGACCCCGGGAACCAGCACACCCCCCGCCCCTCGCTTAGCCCCCGAGCCGGTACGCCCGGTACGCTCACCGCCGTGCCACACGCTGATCAGTCCCAAACCACCCAGAAGGGCCACCCCGTGACATATCCGGGACCGCCCCGTCCGGTTCAGGTCTCCGCCACACCCCTCGCGGAACTCGCCGGTCAGCTGGGTGCCCCCACGCCGGAACAGGCCGCCGACGTCACGGGCATCACCCATGACTCGCGCGCCGTCCGCCCCGGCGACCTGTACGCCGCCCTCCCGGGCGCCCGCGTCCACGGCGCCGACTTCGTCACCCAGGCCGCCGGCCTCGGCGCGGTCGCCGTGCTGACCGACCCGTCCGGCGCCGAGCGCGTCGCCGCGGCCGGACTGCCGGCGCTGGTGGTCGACGACCCGCGCGCGAGGATGGGCGAACTGGCGGCCACCATCTACGGCCGTCCGGGCCGCGACCTGCTCCAGCTCGGCATCACCGGCACCTCCGGCAAGACCACCACCGCCTACCTCGTCGAGGGCGGTCTGAGGACCGTGCACAGCACGGGGCTGATCGGCACCGTCGAGATGCGCATCGGCGACGAGCGCATCAAGTCCGAGCGCACCACGCCCGAGGCCACCGACCTCCAGGCCCTGTTCGCCGTCATGCGCGAGCGCGGCACCGACGCGGTCGCCATGGAGGTCTCCAGCCACGCCCTGGTCCTCGGCCGGGTCGACGGCTGCGTCTTCGACATCGCCGTCTTCACCAACCTCAGCCCGGAACACATGGAGTTCCACTCCGACATGGAGGACTACTTCCGGGCCAAGGCGCAGCTCTTCACGCCGGAGCGCAGCCGGCTCGGCGTGGTCAACGTGGACGACGAGTACGGCCGCAGGCTCGCCAAGGAGGCCGGCGTCCCGGTCGTCACCTACTCCGCCGAGGGCCACCCCGACGCCGACTGGCGCGCCGAGGACGTCGAGGTCGGCCCGATGGACTCGACGTTCACCGTGATCGGCCCCGAGGGCGAGCGGATCGGCGCCAGGTCGCCGCTGCCGGGGCCCTTCAACGTGGCCAACACCCTCGCCGCGATCGTCGCCCTCGCCGCCGCCGGACTCGACCCGCAGGCCGCCGCCGACGGCGTCGCCGCCGTACCGGGCGTGCCGGGCCGGCTGGAGCGCGTGGACGCCGGACAGCCGTACCTCGCGGTGGTGGACTACGCCCACAAGACCGACGCCGTGGAATCGGTGCTGCGCGCCCTGCGCAAGGTCACCGAGGGCCGGGTGCACGTCGTGCTGGGGTGCGGCGGCGACCGCGACAGGACCAAGCGGATGCCCATGGGCGCCGCCGCCGCGCGGCTCGCCGACACCGCCGTACTGACCTCCGACAACCCCCGCTCCGAGGACCCCCTCGCGATCCTCGCCACCATGCTCCACGGCGCCGCCTCCGTGCCCGCGCACGAGCGCGGCGAGGTGCAGGTCTTCGAGGACCGGGCCGCCGCGATCGCCGCCGCCGTCGCACGGGCGCGGCCCGGCGACACGGTGCTGGTCGCCGGCAAGGGCCATGAGCAGGGGCAGGACATCGCCGGGGTGGTGCGTCCCTTCGACGACCGCCAGGTGCTTCGGGAAGCCATCAAGAAAACCCAGGGATGAACTTGTGATCGCCCTCTCCCTCGCCGAGATCGCAGAAGTCGTCGGCGGGCAGACGCACGACATACCGGACCCGTCCGTCCGGGTCACCGGACCGGTCGTCCGGGACTCGCGGGAGGCGGTTCCGGGCAGCCTGTTCGTCGCCTTCGCCGGCGAGCGCGTGGACGGCCACGACTTCGCGGAGCGGGTCGTCGAGGCGGGCGCGGTCGCCGTGCTCGCCTCCCGGCCCGTCGGTGTTCCCGCGATCGTCGTGGCGGACGTCCAGGCGGCCCTCGGCGCCCTCGCCCGGCACGTCGTCGGCCTGCTCGGCACCACCCTCGTCGCGCTCACCGGCTCGGCCGGCAAGACCAGCACCAAGGACCTCATCGCCCAGGTCCTGCGGCGCGAGGCGCCGACCGTCTTCACCCCCGGCTCGCTCAACAACGAGATCGGCCTGCCGCTCACCGCGCTCACCGCCACCGAGGAGACGAAGTTCCTCGTGCTGGAGATGGGAGCGCGCGGAATCGGCCACATCCGGTACCTCACCGGGCTGACGCCCCCGAAGGTCGGACTGGTCCTGAACGTCGGCTCCGCCCACATCGGCGAGTTCGGCGGCCGGGAGCAGATCGCCCAGGCCAAGGGCGAGTTGGTGGAGGCCCTGCCCCCGGCCGAGGAGGGCGGCGCCGCGGTCCTCAACGCGGACGACCCCCTCGTACGGGCCATGGCGTCCCGTACGAAGGCGAAGGTGATCCTTTTCGGAGAGTCCGACGAAGCGGACGTTCGGGCCGAGAACGTGCGACTCACGGACAGCGGACAGCCTTCCTTCAGGCTTCACACACCCTCCGGTGCATCCGATGTGACCATGCGCCTGTACGGTGAGCATCACGTGTCGAACGCGCTCGCCGCGGCCGCCGTCGCCCACGAGTTGGGCATGTCCGCAGACGAGATCGCCACCGCGCTCTCCGAGGCGGGCTCCCTCTCCCGCTGGCGGATGGAGGTCACCGAGCGCCCGGACGGCGTGACGGTCGTCAACGACGCCTACAACGCGAACCCCGAGTCCATGAAGGCAGCGCTGCGCGCGCTGGCGGCCATGGGCAAGGGACGCCGTACGTGGGCGGTGCTCGGCAAGATGGCCGAGCTCGGGGACGAGGCGCTCGCCGAGCACGACGCGGTCGGACGGCTCGCCGTCCGGCTCAACGTCAGCAAGCTCGTCGCGGTCGGGGGCAGGGAAGCCGCCTGGCTGCAACTGGGCGCATATAACGAGGGTTCGTGGGGTGAGGAGTCGGTGCACGTGTCCGACGCACAGGCGGCGGTCGACCTGTTGCGCAGCGAATTGCGCCCGGGGGATGTCGTACTCGTGAAGGCGTCCCGTTCGGTCGGGCTCGAGAGCGTGGCGCAGGCGCTGCTCGAGACCGGTGCCGAGGGTGAGGTCGCCGCCCGATGATGAATCAGATCCTGTTCGCAGGAGTCATTGGCCTCTTCCTGACGCTGATCGGCACCCCGCTGCTGATCAAGCTGCTCGCGCGCAAGGGGTACGGGCAGTACATCCGTGACGACGGCCCGCGCGAGCACGCCAGCAAGCGCGGTACGCCGACCATGGGCGGTATCGCCTTCATCCTGGCGACGGTCGCCGCGTACTTCCTCAGCAAGGTGATCAGCGGCGAGCCGCCGAGGTACTCGGGCGTGCTGGTGCTGGGCCTGATGGTCGGCATGGGCCTGGTCGGCTTCCTGGACGACTACATCAAGATCGTCAAGCGGCGTTCGCTGGGTCTGCGGGCCAAGGCGAAGATGGCCGGCCAGCTCATCGTCGGCATCGCCTTCGCGGTGCTCTCGCTGCAGTTCGCGGACTCCCGCGGGCAGACCCCGGCCTCCACGAAGCTGTCGTTCATCACGGACTTCGGCTGGACCATCGGCCCGGTGCTGTTCGTCGTCTGGGCGCTGTTCATGATCCTGGCGATGTCGAACGGCGTGAACCTGACCGACGGTCTGGACGGTCTCGCCACCGGCGCCTCCGTGCTCGTCTTCGGCGCCTACACCTTCATCGGCGTCTGGCAGTTCCAGGAGTCCTGCGCCAACGGCGAGACGCTGACCAACCCGGGCGCCTGTTACGAGGTGCGCGACCCGCTGGACCTCGCGGTCGTCGCCTCCGCGCTGATGGGTTCCTGCCTGGGCTTCCTGTGGTGGAACACCTCTCCGGCCAAGATCTTCATGGGTGACACCGGTTCGCTGGCGCTCGGCGGTGTGCTCGCGGGTCTCGCGATCTGCTCCCGCACCGAGCTGCTGCTGGCCATCCTGGGCGGTCTGTTCGTCCTCATCACCATGTCGGTGGTCATCCAGGTCGGCTCGTTCAAGCTCACCGGGAAGCGGGTCTTCCGGATGGCACCGCTCCAGCATCACTTCGAACTCAAGGGCTGGTCCGAAGTCCTCGTGGTGGTCCGCTTCTGGATCATCCAGGGCATCTGTGTGATCGTCGGACTGGGCCTCTTCTACGCGGGATGGGCAGCGGACAAGTGACCGACTGGCAGGGGAAGAACGTCACCGTCGCCGGACTCGGCGTCTCCGGCGTCCCGGCGGCCAAGGTGCTGCACGGGCTCGGCGCGAAGGTCACCGTCGTCAACGACGGGGACGACCCGCGCGCCCGTGAGCAGGCCGCCGAACTGGAGGCGCTGGGCGTCACCGTGCGCCTCGGCGACGGGGCGACCCTGCCGGAAGGCACCGAGCTGATCGTCACGGCCCCCGGCTGGAAGCCGGACAAGCCGCTGTTCGCGGCGGCGGACGCGGCCGGGGTGCCGGTGTGGGGCGACGTCGAACTCGCCTGGCGGCTCAGGAAGCCCGGCGCGGCCCCCTGGCTCGCGGTCACCGGCACCAACGGCAAGACCACGACCGTCCAGATGCTCGCCTCCATCCTGAAGGCGGCGGGCCTGCGCACCGCCGCCGTCGGCAACATCGGCGTCTCCCTCCTGGACGCCGTGCTCGGCGAGGAGGAGTACGACGTGCTCGCCGTGGAGCTGTCCAGCTACCAGCTCCACTGGGCGCCCTCCCTGCGCGCCCACTCGGCGGCCGTGCTCAACCTCGCCCCCGACCACCTCGACTGGCACGGCTCCATGGAGGCGTACGCCAGGGACAAGGGCCGTATCTACGAGGGCAACCGCGTCGCCTGCGTCTACAACGTGGCCGACAAGGCCACCGAGGACCTGGTCCGCGAGGCCGACGTCGAGGAGGGCTGCCGCGCCGTCGGCTTCACCCTCGGCACGCCGGGCCCCTCCCAACTCGGCGTCGTCGAGGGCATCCTGGTCGACCGCGCCTTCGTCGAGAACCGGCAGAAGAACGCCCAGGAGCTCGCCGAGGTCTCCGACGTCACCCCGCCCGCCCCGCACAACATCGCCAACGCCCTTGCCGCCGCGGCCCTCGCGCGGGCCTACGGGGTGCCCGCGAGCGCCGTACGGGACGGCCTGCGGGCCTTCACCCCGGACGCCCACCGCATCGCGCACGTCGCCGACGTGGACGGGGTCGCGTACATCGACGACTCCAAGGCCACCAACACGCATGCCGCCGAAGCCTCGTTGGCGGCCTACGAGTCGATCGTGTGGATCGCCGGCGGGCTCGCCAAGGGCGCCACCTTCGACGAACTGGTCGCCGGCTCGGCGAAGCGGCTGCGCGGTGCCGTACTGATCGGCCGGGACCGTGCCCTGATCCGCGAAGCCCTCGCGCGACACGCCCCGGAAGTACCCGTCGTCGACCTCGACCGGACCGACACTGGGGCGATGCTCCGGGCGGTCCAGGAGGCGCGGCGGCTCGCCCGGCCCGGCGACACGGTGCTGCTGGCCCCGGCCTGCGCCTCGATGGACATGTTCGCCAACTACAACAAGCGCGGTGACGCGTTCGCACAGGCGGTGCGCGAGCTCGGCGCCTGACCCCGGCCCGCCTGGCGCCGGGCGACCTTGGGAGGGACGCGTGGGACCGTCGACGGCGTACAGCGGAGGCCCGGATGACCGGTAGCCGTACCGGCCGCCCGCCCGTGCGGCGGGCCGTACGCGGACCCGTCGTACCCGGGCCCCCGCGCGAGAACCCCCTGCGCACCCTGGTCACCCGGGCGCGCAGGGCCTGGGACCGGCCGCTGACCGCGTACTACCTGATCCTCGGCGGCAGCGCGCTGATCACCGTGCTGGGCCTGGTGATGGTCTACTCGGCCTCCCAGATCACGGCGCTGCAGATGTCGCTGCCGGGCTCCTACTTCTTCCGCAAGCAGCTGCTGGCCGCCGGGATCGGCTGCGTGCTGCTGCTGGCGGCCTCCAGGATGCCGGTGAAGCTGCACCGCGCCCTGGCCTACCCGATCCTCGCGGGCGCCGTCGTCCTGATGGCCCTGGTGCAGGTACCGGGGATAGGGGTCGCGGTCAACGGCAACCAGAACTGGATCGCCCTCGGCGGCTCCTTCCAGCTCCAGCCCAGCGAGTTCGGCAAGCTCGCGCTGGTGCTGTGGGGCGCCGATCTGCTCGCCCGCAAGCAGGACAAGCGGCTGCTGTCCCAGTGGAAGCACATGCTGGTGCCGCTCGTCCCGGCCGCCTTCATGCTGCTCGGGCTGATCATGCTCGGCGGCGACATGGGTACGGCGATCATCCTGACGGCGATCCTTTTCGGCCTGCTGTGGCTGGCGGGGGCGCCGACCCGGCTGTTCGTCGGCGTGCTGTCGATCGCCGCGCTGCTCGGCGCGATCCTCATCCGCACCAGCCCCAACCGCATGGCCCGGCTCACCTGCCTCGGCGCCACCGAGCCCCAGACGGGACCGGTCGACTGCTGGCAGGCGGTGCACGGGATCTACGCCCTCGCCTCCGGCGGAATTTTCGGTTCCGGACTTGGTGCGAGCGTGGAGAAATGGGGCCAACTGCCCGAAGCGCACACGGACTTCATCTTCGCCATCACCGGTGAGGAACTGGGCCTGGCGGGGACACTGTCGGTGCTCGCCCTGTTCGCGGCTCTAGGCTATGCGGGTATCCGCGTGGCCGGACGCACGGAGGACCCCTTCGTCAGGTATGCCGCGGGAGGCGTGACCACCTGGATCACGGCCCAGGCCGTGATCAACATCGGTGCGGTGCTCGGTCTGCTGCCGATCGCCGGAGTCCCGCTCCCGCTGTTCTCCTACGGGGGATCCGCCCTGCTGCCGACCATGTTCGCCATCGGGCTGCTGATCGCGTTCGCGCGTGAGGACCCCGCTGCACGGATGGCGCTTGCCATGCGGCAACCCCGCTTTGGTAGAAAGCGGAACGGGGGTTCACAGCGGCCCCGCAGATGGAACACGATGCGACGGCGTGCCCCGGTGGCGCGTTCGTCCGGAGAGCGGTGAATTTCGGTGCATGTCGTACTCGCCGGCGGAGGAACCGCGGGCCACATCGAGCCCGCGCTCGCCCTCGCGGACGCCCTGCGCAGGCAGGATCCGACCGTGGGCATCACGGCCCTGGGCACGGAGCGCGGCCTGGAGACCCGTCTCGTACCCGAGCGCGGGTACGAACTGGCGCTGATCCCCGCCGTACCGCTGCCGCGCAAGCCCACCCCCGAGCTGATCACCGTTCCGGGCCGGCTGCGTGGCACCATCAAGGCGGCCGAGCAGATCCTGGAGCGCACCAAGGCGGACGCCGTGGTCGGCTTCGGCGGCTACGTCGCCCTGCCCGGCTACCTCGCGGCCAAGCGGCTCGGCGTGCCGATCGTGATCCACGAGGCCAACGCCCGGCCCGGACTGGCCAACAAGATCGGCTCCCGGTACGCCGCCCAGGTCGCCGTCTCCACGCCCGACAGCAAGCTGCGCAACTCCCGTTACATCGGCATCCCGCTGCGCCGCTCCATCTCCACCCTGGACCGGGCCGCCGTGCGCCCCGAGGCCCGCGCCGCGTTCGGGCTCGACCCCAATCTGCCCACGCTGCTGGTCTCCGGCGGCTCGCAGGGCGCCCGTCGGCTCAACGAGGTGGTCCAGCAGGTCGCTCCGTGGCTCCAGCAGGCCGGGATCCAGATCCTGCACGCGGTCGGCCCGAAGAACGAACTGCCGCAGGTGCACCAGATGCCGGGCATGCCCCCCTACATCCCGGTAAGTTACCTGGACCGGATGGACCTCGCGTACGCCGCGGCCGACATGATGCTCTGCCGCGCGGGCGCGATGACCGTCGCCGAACTCTCCGCCGTCGGGCTCCCGGCCGCCTACGTCCCGCTGCCCATCGGCAACGGCGAACAGCGGCTCAACGCCCAGCCGGTGGTCAAGGCCGGCGGCGGACTGCTGGTCGACGACGCGGAGCTGACGCCCGACTGGGTCCAGCAGAACGTGCTGCCCGTGCTCGCCGACCCGCACCGGCTGTACGAGATGTCCCGCGCCGCCGCCGAGTTCGGCCGCCGGGACGCCGACGACCTGCTCGTCGGCATGGTGTACGAGGCGATCGCCGCCCGTGCGCATCGTTAGACGCGTTTGACGGAAGGCAGGCAGCCATGGCCGGATCGACCACCGCCGAGCGTGGTGAACGCAAGCGGGAGTCGTCCGGCCCGCCGCCGCCCGTCCGGCGGCTCGGACGGCGACAGGTTCGTCGGATCATCGCATCGGCCGTCGTCCTGGTGTTCCTCGGCAGCGGGGCGTTCTGGCTGCTGTACGGGTCGGACCTGGTGCGCGTGGAGCGCGTATCGGTGTCGGGGACCCGGGTCCTGACGCCCGCGGAGGTGCGCGAGGCCGCCGACGTCCCCCTCGGGGAACAACTGGTCTCCGTCGACACCGACGCGATCGAGGCGCGGCTTTCCGAGGCACTGCCCCGGATCGACACGGTTGATGTGGTCCGTTCCTGGCCGAGTGGGATCACGCTGAAAGTGACGGAACGCACCGCTGTCCTCCTCGTCCACAAAGGCGGGAAATTCATCGAAGTGGACGAGGAGGGTGTCCGGTTCGCCACGGTTTCCAAGGCCCCCAAAGGGGTACCGGCGCTGAAAATGACCGTTTCCAGGAGCGGTTCCGCGGCGGCGAGCCTGCGCCGCTTCGGCGAGGACCGGCTGACCCGGGAGGCGGTGCGGGTGGCCGGCGCGATCCCGGCCTCCGTGGCGCACGCCACCCGCAGCGTCAAGGTCCGTTCCTACGACGACATCTCGCTGGAACTGACGGACGGCCGTACGGTCGACTGGGGAAGCAGTGAGAAGGGCGCCGAGAAGAGCCGTACTCTCACCGCACTGATGAAAGCGGAGCCCGGCGCGCGGCACTTCGACGTCAGCGTGCCCACGGCCCCGGCGTCAGCGGGGAGTTGACGCACATCAGCGCAGGCCAGCACCCTGGTTGGGCAGCGCTACGGCTGATCACATAGGGTGAAAAGAAAAACGGGAGGTTCGGCGTGTTCGTTGAACGGGCGCCACTTGTCGACTTAGTGTCCTGTTCAGAAGACTCCAGGGAACGGACACACTGGTAACCCTAAACTTCAACGTTAGGGTTCGGGTCGGCGCTACGGACCGTCCCATTCGGCATCAGTCGTCGGAACGCGGGGGCAGCAGTGCTTCAGCGGTCGGACGACACGTAACTCGAGGCGAGAGGCCTTCGACGTGGCAGCACCGCAGAACTACCTCGCAGTCATCAAAGTCATCGGTGTCGGCGGCGGTGGTGTCAATGCCATCAACCGGATGATCGAGGTCGGTCTCAAGGGCGTCGAGTTCATCGCCATCAACACCGACGCGCAAGCCCTGTTGATGAGCGACGCCGACGTCAAGCTCGACGTCGGCCGTGAACTCACCCGCGGACTCGGCGCCGGAGCCAACCCGGCCGTCGGCCGCAAGGCCGCGGAAGACCACCGCGAGGAGATCGAGGAGGTCCTCAAGGGGGCCGACATGGTCTTCGTGACGGCCGGCGAGGGCGGCGGCACGGGCACCGGCGGCGCGCCCGTCGTGGCCAACATCGCCCGCTCGCTCGGCGCCCTCACCATCGGCGTGGTCACCCGCCCGTTCACCTTCGAGGGGCGGCGTCGCGCGAACCAGGCCGAGGACGGCATCGCCGAGCTCCGCGAAGAGGTCGACACCCTCATCGTGATCCCGAACGACCGGCTGCTGTCCATCTCGGACCGTCAGGTGTCGGTTCTCGACGCCTTCAAGTCGGCGGACCAGGTGCTGCTCTCCGGTGTCCAGGGCATCACCGACCTCATCACCACGCCCGGCCTGATCAACCTGGACTTCGCCGACGTCAAGTCGGTCATGTCCGAGGCCGGGTCGGCCCTCATGGGCATCGGCTCGGCCCGCGGCGACGACCGCGCGGTGGCCGCAGCCGAGATGGCCATCTCCTCGCCGCTCCTCGAAGCCTCCATCGACGGCGCCCGCGGCGTGCTGCTCTCCATCTCCGGCGGCTCCGACCTCGGTCTGTTCGAGATCAACGAGGCCGCCCAGCTGGTCAGCGAGGCGGCCCACCCCGAGGCCAACATCATCTTCGGTGCGGTGATCGACGACGCCCTCGGCGACGAGGTCCGGGTCACCGTGATCGCGGCCGGCTTCGACGGCGGCCAGCCGCCTGCCAAGCGGGACAACGTCCTCGGCTCGTCCTCGGCCAAGCGCGAGGAGCCCGCCCCGGCGCGGCAGCCGGAGAGCCGCCCGTCCTTCGGCTCGCTCGGCAGCGTCACGCCGAAGGAGGACCCGGAGCCGCCGGCGCCGGAGCCGGTGCGCGACATCCCGGCCGTCCAGCCGCCGGTCCCGCCGTCGCGGACCTACGACAGCCCGGTCGAGGAACTGGACGTACCGGACTTCCTGAAGTGATAGGACGGCGCGAGAGCGTGAGCGGCGCGCACTTCGCCTTCACCGACCGGTGGGGCGGGGTGAGCGCCGCTCCGTATGAGGAGCTCAACCTCGGCGGAGCCGTCGGCGACGACCCCGGCGCCGTACGCGTCAACCGCGAACTGGCCGCCAAGTCGCTCGGCGTGGACCCGGCCCGGGTGGTCTGGATGAACCAGGTGCACGGGGCCGACGCGGTCGTGGTCGACGAACCCTGGGGCGAGAGCCCGGCCCCCGAGGTCGACGCGATCGTCACCGCGCGGCGCGGACTCGCCCTCGCGGTGCTCACCGCCGACTGCGTGCCGGTACTGCTGGCCGACCCGGTCGCCGGAGTCGTGGCCGCGGCCCACGCGGGCCGGCCCGGCATGACCGCCGGGGTCGTTCCCGCCGCCGTACGGGCCATGACGGAACTCGGCGCCGACCCCGCGCGGATCGTCGCCCGCACCGGGCCCGCCGTCTGCGGCCGGTGCTACGAGGTGCCGGAGGCGATGCGCGACGAGGTGGCCGCCGTCGAACCGGCGGCGCACGCCACCACGAGCTGGGGAACACCGGCGGTCGACGTGGCCGCGGGCGTGCACGCGCAGCTCGAACGGCTCGGGGTGCGCGACCGGGAGCAGTCGCCGGTGTGCACGCTGGAGTCGGCTGATCACTTCTCGTACCGCCGCGACCGCGCCACCGGGCGGCTCGCGGGCTACGTGTGGCTGGACTGATGGGACATGACGGACCGTAAGGACGAACTCGCCGCGAACCTGGCGAAAGTGGAAGAGCGGATCGCCGCCGCGTGCGCCGCCGCCGGACGCGGGCGGGACGAGGTGACCCTGATCGTGGTCACCAAGACCTACCCCGCGGACGATGTGCGGATCCTGTCCGGACTCGGGGTGCGTCATGTGGCCGAGAACCGGGACCAGGACGCCGCCCCCAAGGCGGCCGAATGCGCGGACCTGCCCCTTACCTGGCACTTCGTCGGTCAACTTCAGACCAACAAGGTGCGTTCTGTGGTGGGTTACGCCGATTTCGTGCAGTCCGTCGACCGTTCCCGGTTGGTGACGGCCCTCTCCAAGGAGGCCGTGCGGGCCGGACGTGAGATCGGCTGTCTGATCCAGGTGGCGCTCGACGCCGGCGCGAGCGGCCGGGGTGAGCGCGGAGGTGTGGCGCCCGCAGGTGTCGCGGAGTTGGCCGACATGGTCGCGCGGTCCGAGGGGCTGAGGCTCGGCGGACTGATGACCGTCGCCCCGCTCACCGGGGAGTACGCGGGACGCGAACAGGCGGCCTTCGAGCGGTTGATGGATTTGTCGACCGACCTGCGCCGGACCCATCCGGCTGCGAACATGGTCTCGGCAGGGATGAGTGCGGACCTCGAACAGGCCGTGGCCGCCGGAGCGACACATGTGCGCGTCGGCAGTGCGGTACTCGGAGTCCGCCCCGGGCTCGGGTAACGTCGCCAAGAAGTCGGACCACAGCAGAAAATATGGTCAGTTCCGCCGAACAGCGGACATAAAGACCCAGTGGATCGCGGGCACTTGGCGGTCGTCAGCGGATCCACCACAGAGCGGAGGACTAGGAGCATGGCCGGCGCGATGCGCAAGATGGCGGTCTACCTCGGCCTCGTGGAGGACGATGGGTACGACGGCCGCGGATTCGACCCAGACGACGACTTCGAACCCGAACTCGACCCGGAGCCCGAGCGGGACCACCGGCGGCACGAGCCGTCGCACCAGCCACACGTCTCACACCAGCCCCAAAGGGACGAAGAGGTACGAGTCGTCCATCCTCCCGCGCCGCGCGAACCGATCGCCCGATCCGCTTCGCTCCCCGCGGAATCGCCACGCCCGGCGCGGATCGCGCCCGTGGCATCCATCACACAAGAACGCGCGAGCCTGGAGAAGAACGCACCGGTGATCATGCCCAAGGTCGTGTCGGAACGAGAGCCTTACCGGATCACCACGCTTCACCCCCGGACCTACAACGAGGCCCGTACCATCGGGGAACACTTCCGTGAGGGCACGCCGGTGATCATGAACTTGACCGAGATGGACGACACGGACGCGAAGCGACTTGTCGACTTTGCGGCCGGTTTGGTGTTTGGTCTTCACGGCAGCATCGAGCGGGTGACGCAGAAGGTGTTCTTGTTGTCGCCTGCTAACGTCGATGTCACGGCGGAGGACAAGGCCCGCATCGCAGAGGGCGGGTTCTTCAACCAGAGCTGAGACGCAGGACCGGACCAAGAGCGGTACAGGGGAGAGGGAAAAGCAGGCCATGAGCGTGTTCGCGCAGGTGATCTACATCGCGCTGATGGTGTTTCTCATCGTGCTGATCTTCCGTTTGGTCATGGATTATGTGTTCCAGTTCGCCCGCTCATGGCAACCCGGCAAGGCGATGGTGGTCGTCCTGGAGGCCACTTACACTGTCACCGATCCACCGCTGAAGCTTCTGCGGCGGTTCATCCCGCCGCTGCGTCTCGGGGGCGTGGCGCTAGACCTGTCCTTCTTCGTACTGATGATCATCGTCTACATCCTGATCTCAATCGTGGGCAATCTCGCGAGGTGACTGTGGACGATACGGTCTTGCCGACTGCCGATGACTACGTTGAGGTGAAGAGATGCCGTTGACCCCCGAGGACGTGCGGAACAAGCAGTTCACGACCGTCCGCCTCCGAGAAGGCTATGACGAGGACGAGGTCGATGCCTTCCTCGACGAGGTCGAAGCCGAACTGACGCGCCTGCTCCGCGAGAACGAGGACCTGCGCGCCAAGCTGGCCGCGGCCACGCGCGCCGCTGCCCAGAACCAGCAGAACATGCGCAAGCCCCCTGAGCCGCAGGACCAGCAGCAGCAACAGCAGGGGCCGCCCCAGGGCATGCCCCAGCAGGGGCCGCCTCAGGGCATGCCCCAGCAGGGCATGCGAGGTCCCGGCGCTCCGGTGCCCGCCGGCATATCGGGCCCGCCGCAGCAGCAGATGGGTGGCCCCATGGGTGGTCCGCCCCAGCTGCCGAGCGGTGCTCCTCAGCTGCCCGCCGGCCCCGGCGGACAGGGCGGCCCGCAGGGTCCCGGCCCCATGGGTCAGGGTCACGGGCCGATGGGCCAGGGCCCGATGGGTCAGGGCCCGATGGGTCAGGGCGGTCCGATGCAGGGGCAGATGGGTCCTGGTGGCCCGATGGGCGGACCCATGGGCGGTCCCGGTATGCCCGGTCAGGGCGGCCCGGGTATGCCCGGTCAGGGCGGTCCCGGTGGTGACAGCGCCGCGCGCGTCCTGTCGCTGGCCCAGCAGACCGCGGACCAGGCGATCGCGGAGGCCCGTTCCGAGGCCAACAAGATCGTGGGCGAGGCGCGTTCGCGTGCCGAGGGTCTCGAGCGGGACGCCCGTGCCAAGGCGGACGCCCTGGAGCGGGACGCGCAGGAGAAGCACCGCGTCGCGATGGGCTCCCTGGAGTCCGCCCGCGCCACGCTGGAGCGCAAGGTCGAGGACCTGCGCGGCTTCGAGCGCGAGTACCGCACGCGGCTGAAGTCCTACCTGGAGTCGCAGCTGCGCCAGCTGGAGACCCAGGCGGACGACTCGCTCGCCCCGCCGCGCCAGCCCGCCAGCTCCGCGCCGTCGCTGCCGCCGTCCCCGGCGCCCTCGATGGCTCCCGCCGGTGCCGGTGCGCCGTCCTACGGCGGCAACCAGACGATGGGTGG
Organism: Streptomyces sp. CB02400; assembly: GCF_001905725.1. Classification (GTDB taxonomy): domain Bacteria; phylum Actinomycetota; class Actinomycetes; order Streptomycetales; family Streptomycetaceae; genus Streptomyces; species Streptomyces atrovirens. Next base: position 112,161 of record NZ_LIWB01000018.1, on the reverse strand, counting down.
CGCTCCCGGCGGTCAGGGCGGCCCCTCCTACGGTGGCGGTCAGCAGCAGATGCAGCCGGCGATGACCCAGCCGATGGCGCCGGTGCGTCCGCAGGGCCCGTCGCCGATGGGTCAGGCTCCCTCGCCGATGCGCGGCTTCCTGATCGACGAGGACGACAACTGACGGCCCTGTGGCCATGAGTACGGCGTAGCAGTCGGCAGCGTTCAGGGCGGGGCCCGGGTTCACGAACCCGGGCCCCGCCCTTTCGCTGTGCGTGTTCATGGGGGTGCGGCGTTTGTTCGGGCTTGGGTGCGGTGTCCGACGTACGCAATGCCGAAGGCCCGGGTCCGCCAAGATTTTTCTTGGCGGACCCGGGCCTTGCGTGTGGGGGAGAGGACCCGCGCCCCTTAAGGGGCGCGGGGAACTGCGCGACCAGCCAAGGACTACCCGCAGCCGCAGGGGACACCTCGCGTGGCAGACGCAGCGCCCCCCCAGCGACGTCCTACGCCTTCCGCAGGCGGAACGTCAGCGACAACCCCTCGTCGGTGAACGGGACACCGTACGTGTCGTCCGCCTCACCCTGAGCGAAGTCGGTGGCGAGGACCTCGTCCGCGATCAGTCCCGCATGCTCCGCCAGCGCGGCGACGGTCGCCGGCTCCGTCGCCGTCCAGCGCAGGGCGATCCGGTCGGCCACGTCGAGGCCGCTGTTCTTGCGGGCCTCCTGGATCAGCCGGATCGCGTCCCGCGCGAGCCCCGCGCGGCGCAGCTCCTCGGTGATCTCCAGGTCGAGGGCGACCGTGGCACCGGCGTCGGACGCCACCGACCAGCCCTCGCGCGGGGTCTCCGTGATGATCACCTCGTCCGGGGCCAGGGTGATCGTCTCACCGTCGACCTCCACCGAGGCCGTGCCCTCGCGCAGCGCCAGGGAGAGCGCGGCGGCGTCCGCGTTCGCGACCGCCTTGGCCACGTCCTGGACCCGCTTGCCGAACCGCTTGCCCAGCGCACGGAAGTTGGCCTTCGCCGTGGTGTCCACCAGCGAGCCGCCCACCTCGGACAGCGACGCCAGCGACTCGACGTTCAGCTCCTCCGTGATCTGCGTGTGCAGCTCGGGGTCGAGGGTGTTGAAGCCGCCCGCCGCGATCAGCGCGCGCTTCAGCGGCTGGCGGGTCTTCACGCCCGACTCCGCGCGGGTGGCCCGGCCCAGCTCCACGAGCCGGCGCACCAGCACCATCTGCTTCGACAGCTCGGGGTCGATGGCGGACAGGTCGGCCTCCGGCCACGCGGACAGGTGCACCGACTCCGGGGCGCCCGGGGTGACCGGGGCGATCAGGTCCTGCCAGACCCGCTCGGTGATGAACGGGGTCAGCGGGGCCATCAGCTTGGTGACCGTCTCCACTACCTCGTGCAGCGTGCGCAGCGCGGCCTTGTCGCCCTGCCAGAAGCGGCGCCGGGAGCGGCGGACGTACCAGTTCGACAGGTCGTCGACGAACGCGGAGAGCAGCTTGCCGGCGCGCTGGGTGTCGTACCCCTCCAGCGCCTGGGTCACCTGGTCGGTGAGCGCGTGCAGTTCGGAGAGCAGCCAGCGGTCCAGGACCGGGCGGTCGGCCGGGGCCGGGTCGGCCGCCGACGGCGCCCAGTTCGACGTACGGGCGTACAGGGCCTGGAAGGCGACCGTGTTCCAGTACGTCAGCAGCGTCTTGCGGACGACCTCCTGGATGGTGCCGTGGCCCACCCGGCGGGCCGCCCACGGCGAACCGCCGGCCGCCATGAACCAGCGGACCGCGTCCGCGCCGTGCTGGTCCATCAACGGGATCGGCTGCAGGATGTTGCCCAGGTGCTTGGACATCTTGCGGCCGTCCTCGGCGAGGATGTGACCGAGGCAGACGACGTTCTCGTACGACGACTTGTCGAAGACCAGGGTGCCGATCGCCATCAGCGTGTAGAACCAGCCGCGGGTCTGGTCGATGGCCTCGCTGATGAACTGCGCCGGGTAGCGGGCCTCGAACAGCTCCTTGTTCTTGTACGGGTAGCCCCACTGCGCGAACGGCATCGAGCCCGAGTCGTACCAGGCGTCGATGACCTCCGGCACGCGCGTGGCCGTCTTGCCGCAGCCGCCCTGCGCGCACGCGAAGGTGACCTCGTCGATGTACGGGCGGTGCGGGTCGAGCCCCGACTGGTCGGTGCCGGTCAGCTCGGTGAGCTCCGCGCGGGAGGCGACGACCGTGAGGTGGTCGTCCTCGCAGCGCCAGATCGGCAGCGGGGTGCCCCAGTAGCGGTTGCGGGAGAGGGCCCAGTCGATGTTGTTGTTCAGCCAGTCGCCGTAGCGGCCGTTCTTGACCGTGTCCGGGAACCAGTTGGTGTTCTCGTTCTCCTGGAGCAGCCGGTCCTTGATGGCGGTGGTGCGGATGTACCAGGACGGCTGCGCGTAGTAGAGCAGCGCGGTGTGGCAGCGCCAGCAGTGCGGGTAGCTGTGCTCGTACGGGATGTGCTTGAAGAGCAGGCCGCGCTCGTCGAGGTCGGCGGTGAGCTTCTCGTCGGCCTTCTTGAAGAAGACGCCGCCGACCAGCGGGACGTCCTCCTCGAAGGTGCCGTCGGGGCGGACCGGGTTGACCACGGGCAGGCCGTAGGAGCGGCAGACCTTGAGGTCGTCCTCACCGAAGGCGGGGGACTGGTGGACGAGGCCGGTGCCGTCCTCGGTGGTGACGTAGTCGGCGTTCACCACGTAGTGGGCGGGCTCCGGGAAGTCCACGAGCTCGAAGGGGCGCCGGTACGTCCAGCGCTCCATCTCGGCGCCGGTGAAGGACTGGCCGGTGGTCTCCCAGCCCTCGCCGAGGGCCTTGGCGACCAGCGGCTCGGCGACGACCAGCTTCTCCTCGCCGTTCGTGGCGACGACGTAGGTGACCTCGGGGTGCGCGGCGACGGCCGTGTTGGAGACCAGGGTCCACGGGGTCGTCGTCCAGACGACCAGCGCGGCCTCGCCGGCCAGCGGTCCTGAGGTGAGCGGGAAGCGGACGTAGACGGACGGGTCGACGACCGTCTCGTAGCCCTGCGCCAGCTCGTGGTCGGACAGGCCGGTGCCGCAGCGGGGGCACCAGGGGGCGACGCGGTGGTCCTGGACCAGCAGGCCCTTGTCGAAGATCTCCTTCAGCGACCACCAGACGGACTCGACGTACTCCGGGTCCATGGTGCGGTAGGCGTCGTCGAGGTCGACCCAGTAGCCCATGCGGGTCGTCAGCTCGGTGAAGGCGTCGGTGTGCCGGGTCACCGACTCGCGGCACCTGGCGTTGAACTCGGCGATGCCGTACGCCTCGATGTCCTGTTTGCCGGAGAAGCCGAGCTCCTTCTCGACGGCCAGCTCCACCGGGAGGCCGTGGCAGTCCCAGCCGGCCTTGCGGGCGACGTGGTAGCCGCGCATGGTGCGGAAGCGGGGGAAGACGTCCTTGAAGACGCGGGCCTCGATGTGGTGGGCGCCGGGCATGCCGTTGGCGGTGGGCGGGCCCTCGTAGAACACCCATTCGGGGCGGCCCTCGGACTGCTCCAGGCTCTTGGCGAAGATCTTCTGCTCGCGCCAGAACTCGAGCACCGCGTGCTCGAGGGCGGGCAGGTCGACCTGGGCGGGTACCTGGCGGTACGTCGGCGTTGTCATCAGCGGGCTTCCTCCGGCGGACTTGCTGCCTTCCGTCCGGAGGGACGAGAGCTGTGTCGATCCCTGCGCCGCCGTCGGCGCGCTCCCGCGGTACCACCCTCCTTGGCCCCCCGGTGCGTCGTGTGCTCCGGTGAGCCCCCTCATTGGGGTCGCGATGCCGGTTCTACCGCCCCGTACAGGGGTTTCTTCCGGCGGCTCCGGGGTGATCTTCACGTCGCGCTCGCCCCCGGGCTCACACCGTCCCCGGGTCGCTCTGGGCTGCGTACGCCGCTACTCGTCCCCATCCACGCTTTTCGCTCCGCCCAGTGTACGGCGCGGCGGGGACAGCGGCCGACCGGATTTCCGTTCGCCGTACGACCCGGCGTACCTCGAATGGCGAAGTGCGCCCGTCCGGATCCCGGGACGTCCGTGTCGGTGGCATACCCGGCGGGGAGCTGGGCACAACGCATGCAGGTTCGCCGCGCGGCGTCCGCGGGGCGAGGGAATCGGGCGGTGCGCCCCGTTGCCGCGGGACTCGAGTCGATTTATCGTCCCAGCACGATTCGCGCGCAAGATCACAATATGTGAAGGGGCCGCGGCCATGGTGGCGAAGAAGACCGCCGTACAGCAGCCGGCACCGTCCGGCAGGTCCGGGGCCGCCGCCGGCGGCGGGGCCGAGAGGGCGGGTGGGACGGCCGGAGCCGCGACGGCGGCGAAGGCACCCACGCGGACCGCGGCGGCGACGAAGAAGGCGACGGGCACGAAGACGGGGTCGCCCGCCAGGAAGGCGGCGGGGAAGACGGCGGCGCGGACAGCACACGACGGCGAGCCGGTGGCATCGAAGCCCCCCGCCGGAACACCCACGAGAAAGATCGCGGCCAGGAGGACACCCGCGAAAAAGACCACCGCGCGGAAGCCGCCCGTCGAGGAGGCACCCGCGAAAAAGACCACCGCGCGGAAGCCGCCCGTCGAGGAGGCACCCGCGGAAAAGGCCACCGCGCGGAAGTCGCCTGTCGAGGGGGCGTCCGCCGGGAAGGCCGCGGCGAAGAAGCAGGCCGCCAAAAAGGTGGCCGCCGAGGCGGTGGTGCCTGGTGGGGGCGCGGTGGGGAAGAAGGTGCCGGGGAAGGGCGCCGTCCGGGAGGCGGCTTCCGCGGGCTCTCGGGAGGCCGGGCCCTCGGGGAGCGGGGCCGGTGGGCCCGTACAGGATGTGGCCGGGCACAGCACGGCCGATGACGCGGGCGCGGTGGATGCCGCGGCGCAGACGGGAGTGACGACGGTGGGTGCGAAGAAGACTCCTGGCACGGCCACGGCGGCGAAGAGCCCCGTACCCAAGGCCCGGATCGGCGCGGCGGAGCCGGGCGACCTCGCGGTGCGTCCGGGGGAGGAGCCCTGGACTCCGGAAGAGGTCGAGGAGGCGCGGGCCGAGCTGACGTCCGAGGTGCTGCGGCTGCGCGAGGAGATCACCTCCTCCGAGCAGTCGCTGGCCGGCCTGATGCGGGACTCCGGCGACGGCGCGGGCGACGACGACGCCGACACCGGCACCAAGAACATCACGCGCGAGCACGAACTCGCGCTCGCCGCGAACGCGCGCGAGATGCTCACCCAGTTCGAGCGCGCCCTCCAGCGCCTCGACGCCGGTACCTACGGCCTCTGCGAGAACTGCGGCGACCCCATCGGAAAGGCCCGTATGCAGGCCTTTCCCCGGGCCACCCTGTGTGTCGAGTGCAAGCAGAAGCAGGAGCGACGGTACTGATCGGCGGGCTCGCGGGGCGTGCCGTACCCTCGTCCTTCAGTCAGGTACCTAGGTTGAGGGACTCACGTGGCAGAGGCGGAGCGCATCATCGGTACGCCGGACACCCCGGACGCGGACCGGGAGGAGCAGGAACGGGCCGACACCGGGACAACGGCGGCGGAGGCCGAGCGGCCCCGCGGCAAGCGGCGGATCGCCGTGCTGTTCGCCGTCGCCGTGTTCGCGTACGCCCTCGATCTGATCAGCAAGATGATCGTGGTCGCCAAGCTGGAGCACCACGAGCCCATCGAGATCATCGGGGACTGGCTGCGCTTCGAGGCGATCCGCAACGCGGGCGCGGCCTTCGGTTTCGGCGAGGCCTTCACCGTGATCTTCACGGTGATCGCCGCGTCCGTGATCGTGGTGATCATCCGCCTCGCCCGCAAGCTCTACAGCCTGCCCTGGGCGATCGCGCTGGGCCTGCTGCTCGGCGGCGCCCTCGGCAACCTCACCGACCGGATCTTCCGCTCGCCGGGCGTCTTCGAGGGCGCGGTGGTCGACTTCATCGCGCCCAAGCACTTCGCCGTGTTCAACCTGGCGGACTCGGCGATCGTGTGCGGCGGCATCCTGATCGTGCTGCTGTCGTTCCGGGGTCTCGACCCGGACGGCACCGTCCACAAGGACTGAACGCGCGTACGGGGTTGTCGGACCCGTCCGGCATACTCGACGGGTGAGCACGATTCCCGAGATCCGTACCCTGCCCGTGCCGGACGGCCTGGAGGGCGAGCGCGTCGACGCCGCCATCTCCCGCATGTTCGGCTTCTCCCGCACCAAGGCGGCCGAGCTCGCCGCCGCGGGGAAGGTCACGGTCGACGGGTCGGTGGTCGGCAAGTCCGAGCGGGTCAGCGGCGGCGCCTGGCTCGAGGTGGAGATGCCGCAGGCGCCCGCGCCGGTGCGGGTGGTCGCCGAGCCGGTCGAGGGCATGGAGATCGTGCACGACGACGACGACGTGGTCGTGATCGTCAAGCCCGTCGGCGTCGCCGCCCACCCCTCGCCGGGCTGGACCGGCCCGACGGTGATCGGCGGCCTCGCCGCCGCCGGGTACCGCATCTCGACCTCCGGCGCCGCCGAGCGCCAGGGCATCGTGCACCGCCTCGACGTCGGCACCTCCGGCCTGATGGTCGTCGCCAAGTCGGAGTACGCGTACACGTCACTGAAGCGCCAGTTCAAGGAGCGCACGGTCGACAAGCGCTACCACACGCTCGTCCAGGGCCACCCCGACCCGACCAGCGGCACCATCGACGCCCCCATCGGCCGTCACCCGCAGCACGACTACAAGTGGGCGGTCACCGCCGAGGGCAAGCCGTCCGTCACGCACTACGACCTCATCGAGGCCTTCCGCGCCGCCTCCCTGCTCGACGTCAAGCTGGAGACCGGCCGCACCCACCAGATCCGCGTCCACATGGCCGCCCACCGGCACCCCTGCGTCGGCGACCTCACCTACGGCGCCGACCCCACGCTCGCCAAGCGGCTCCGCCTGACCCGCCAGTGGCTGCACGCCGTACGCCTGGGCTTCGAGCACCCCGGCGACGGGCAGTGGGCGGAGTTCTCCTGCGACTACCCCGACGACCTCCAGCAGGCGCTGGACCAGGTCCGCGAGGAGACCTACGCATGAGCGTCGGCTACGTGGTCCGGGTGGCGGAGGAGTCCGCCGACCGCGAGGCGTGCTTCGCGGTCCGCAAGGAGGTCTTCGTCGCCGAGCAGGGCGTCCCCGAGGACATCGAGTACGACGCCTACGACGCCGGCGCCGTCCATGTGCTGGCGGTCGCGGCGGACGGCATACCCCTCGGCACCGGACGGCTGCTGCACGGCGAGGCCGCCGCGGCGAAGAACGGCGGCGACCCGGCGGTCGGCTCGCTCGGCCGGCTCGCGGTGACGCGGGAGGCGCGGGGCCTCGGCGTCGGCGCGGCGCTGGTGCGGGCCATCGAGGAGGCGGCCCGCGGCCGGGGCCTCACCGCCGTCGACCTGCACGCGCAGACGCACGCCCTCGGTTTCTACGAGCGGCTGGGCTACGAGGCGTACGGGCCCGAGTTCCCGGACGCGGGGATGCCGCACCGGGCCATGCGGCGCGTTCTGTAGCGGGGGCCGCGAACGGCCGGGTGAGGGCGTCGGCGTGGCAGGGTGGAGATCCGCCCGCCGATCGTCGATCCGCCCGGAGCCGTGACCGTGGATCAGTTGACCCTGCTGTTCGCCCTGCTGCTCGGGGCCGTGGTGAGTGTCCCGGTCGGGGAGCGGCTGGGGCTGCCGGCGCCGGTGCTGATGACGGTCCTCGGGGCGGTACTGGCCCTGCTGGAGTTCGTGCCGAACGTCGACATCCCGCCCGACCTGATCCTCCCGCTGCTGCTGCCGCCCCTGCTCTACGCCGCCGTACGACGGACCTCCTGGCGGCAGTTCGCGGCGAACGTCAGACCGATCCTGCTGCTCGCGGTGGCGCTGGTCTTCGTCACCATGCTGTGCGTGGCCACCGTCGCCCACGCGGTCGTGCCGGGGCTGCCGCTGGCCGCCGCCTTCGCCCTCGGCGCGCTGGTCGCGCCGCCCGACCCGGTCGCGGCGACCGCCGTCGCCGGGAAGCTGGGGCTGCCGCGCCGGCTGGTGTCGATCCTGGAGGGCGAGGGGCTCTTCAACGACGTCACGGCGATCGTCCTCTACAACGTGGCGATCGCCGCCGCCGTCAGCGGCAGCTTCTCCGCCTGGGAGGCCGGGCTCGACCTGGTGCTGTCGGCCGTGGTGGCGGTGGCGGTCGGGCTCGCCCTGGGCTGGGGCGCCAACAAGCTGATGGATCTCCTCGGTGACGCGACCCTGCAGATCGGGCTGAGCCTGCTCGTGCCGTACGCCTCCTACGTCGCGGCCGAGGAACTGCACGGTTCGGGCGTGCTCGCCGTGCTCACCACCGCGCTGTTCCTCGTCGAGTACGCCACCGACGCCGACGACGTCATGACCCGGCTGGCCGGGCACACCTTCTGGGACATCGTCGACACCCTGGTCACCGGGGTCGCGTTCGGGCTGGTCGGGCTCGAACTGCACAACGCGTTGCGGACCGCGTCCGGCCACTGGGGCGAACTGCTCGGCTGGGCGGCGGTGATCGTGGGCGTGGTCGTCCTGGTCCGGCTGCTGTGGCTGCTGCCGGCGACCTGGCTGACGAAACGGCTGCACGCCGCGCGGGACACCGCCGAGGAGATCCCGGTGAGCTGGCGCGAGACCGTGGTGATGTGGTGGTCCGGGATGCGCGGGGTGGCCTCCGTCGCGCTGGCGCTGGCGATTCCGCTGGAGACCGGCACCGGGGGCGACTTCCCCGGCCGGAGCGAGATCATCTTCATCGCGTTCGGCGTGATCATGGCGACCCTGCTGGTGCAGGGGCTGAGCCTGCCGTGGCTGGTGGGGCGGCTGGGGGTGCGGGCCGACGCCGGGCGGGAGAAGCAGCTCGAGCACGACCTGGCGGTCCGGGCGGCGAAGGCGGCGAAGCGCAGGCTGCGCGAGATCGAGGAGGCCGAGGACCTGCCGGAGGAGCTGTCCGAGCAGATGCTGCGCAGCGCCTTCGACATCGGGGTGCGGATCAGCCCCGACCTCGCGGACGACGAGCGGCGGGAGGCGCACCGGCAGCGGGCGCGGCGGCTGAAGCGGGTGCGGGGGATCCAGCGGGAGATGTTGAGCGCGGCTCGGCACGAAGTGCTCGCGGCGCGGAGTGAGGCGGGGGCGGATCCGGAGGTCGTGGACCGGGTGTTGCGGCATCTGGATGTGCGCAGTCTGCGCTGATTTTTGCTTGTCCTCCCACCCGCGCACTACTCGTCTCGGTTTGTCGAGAAATGGGCGTTTTCCGTGGGGGATTGGCGCCGTTGGCGGCTTTTCGTTCGTAGAGTCCTCGTATGACTCGGAATGTTGTGATCAGTGGGGGCGGTACCGGGATCGGGCTCGCCGCCGCGCGGGTGTTCGCCGCCGACGGGGACCGGGTGCTGCTGCTCGGGCGGCGGGGGGACGTGCTGGAGCGGGCCGGGGTGCCGGGTGCGCTGACGTACGCCGCCGATCTCGCCGACCCCGAGGCCGTGCGCGGTGTCGCCGGCTTCGTGGGGCGGGAGTTCGGGGCCGTGGACGTGCTGGTCCACAGCGCCGGAGGCAACGGGCTCCTCGAACCTCCGGCCGACGGCGACGACCCGCTCGACGCCGTCGCCCGCTCCTGGACGGTCAACTTCCGGCTCAACCTGCTGACCGCCGCACTGCTCACCGAGGCCCTGCGCGACCGGCTCGCCGAACCAGGCGGGCGCGTGCTGTTCATCGGTTCCATCGCCGCCTACCGGGGCCACGGACAGGTGGCGTACGGGGCGGCCAAGGCCGGCCTGCACCCGTACGCCCATGACCTCGCCCGGAGACTGGGCCCGCACGGCATCACCGTGAACGTGGTCGCCCCCGGCTACATCGAGGACACCGCCTTCTTCGGTGAAGGCATCGACGAGGAACTGCGCGCCCGGCTGATCGAGGAGACCCTGGACGGGCGTGCCGGAACACCCGGGGACGTCGCCGCGACCCTGCACTGGCTCGCCTCCCCGGGCGCCGCACACGTCACCTCGCAGATCATCCAGGTCAACGGCGGCGCCGAACGCGGCCACTGAGACCCGGTCAGCGTTCCCTCGGATGGGTGTGCACGCGGCGGGCCGCCGGTACGCCGTCGGCGGAGCGGTGATCGCGCCGGGCGGGCGGCAGCACCGCGTCGGCCGTGTTGACCCGGGGCAGGGCATAGGGGTGTTCCTCGCCCAGCCAGCGGATCATCCCCTCGCGGACCTCGACCCGTACCGTCCAGATGTCGTCCGCGTCCTTGGCCGTCACCAGGGCGCGCACCTCCATGGTGCTGGGCGTGCTGTCGGTCACGGTCAGGTTGAAGGCCCGGCCGTCCCAGGCCGGGCACTCCCGGAGGATGTCGCGGAGCCTGTCGCGCATCGCGTCCAGCGGGGCCGAGTGGTCGAGGTGCCAGAAGACGGTGCCCGTCATCTGCGGCGTCCCGCGCGACCAGTTCTCGAACGGCTGGGACGTGAAGTACGACACCGGCATGGTGATCCGGCGCTCGTCCCAGGTGTGCACGGTCAGGAAGGTCAGCGTGATCTCCTCGACCGTGCCCCACTCGCCGTCCACGACCACCGTGTCGCCGATGCGCACCATGTCGCCGAAGGCGATCTGCAGCCCGGCGAACATGTTGCCGAGCGTGGACTGGGCGGCCACACCGGCGACGATGCCGAGGATCCCGGCCGAGGCCAGCAGCGACGCACCGGCCGCCCGCATCGCGGGGAAGGTCAGCAGCATCGCGGCCACCGCCACCACACCGACGATCGCCGAGACCACCCGCCGGATCAGCGTCACCTGGGTGCGCACCCGGCGGACCCGCGCGGGGTCGCGCTCGCGATGGCTGCTGGCGTACCGCGTGTACGTGGTCTCGACGACCGCGGCCGCGATCCGGATCGCCAGCCAGGCGGCCGACCCGATCAGCACCAGGGTCAGGGTCCGGCCGATGGCGGTCTCGTGGTCCGGCAGCAGTTCCGCCTCGTCGTACGACCCTCTCAACAGGGCCGCGAACAGCACGAGCTGGTAGGGGATCCGGCCACGGCGCAGCAGCCCCCACAGCGGAGTCTCGTGGTGGCGTTCGTCGGCCTTGCGCAGCAGCAGGTCGGTGGCCCAGCCGATCAGCAGTGTGAGCACGACCGAGCCGCCGACCACGATCAATGGGCGGAGCACGTCATCCATGCTCCCGAACCTAACCGGCCCGGGCGGGCATGAACATGTGACTTCCGCGCGATCGCGGGTAGGGCCGTGAGCCGGCGTCGTCACACCGGGCTGGCACCATGGACCGCATGAACATCATGCTCTTTCACTCGACCTACGGCCTGCGGCCCGCGGTGCACCGGGCCGCGGACCGGCTGCGCGCGGCCGGACACGAGGTGTGGACGCCCGACCTCTTCGAGGGCAGCACGTTCGACACGGTCGAGGACGGCATGGCGTACAAGGACGGGATCGGCAAGGACGAGTTGCTGAAGCGGGCCGTGCTGGCCGCCGCGCCCTACTCCGAGCGGGGGCTGGTGTACGCGGGGTTCTCCTTCGGCGCCTCCGTCGCCCAGACGCTGGCCCTCGGCGACGACAAGGCGCGCGGACTGCTGCTCCTGCACGGCACGTCGGACATCGCGGAGAACGCCTCGGTGGACGAACTGCCGGTGCAGTTGCACGTCGCCGAGCCGGACCCGTTCGAGACGGACGACTGGCTCACCGCCTGGTACCTGCGGATGGGCCGGGCCGGTGCCGAGGTCGAGGTGTACCGATACGCGGGCGCCGGTCACCTCTACACCGACCCCGATCTCCCCGACTACGACGAGGAGGCCGCCGAGGCCACCTGGCGGGTGGCGCTCGGCTTCCTCGACTCGCTCGAACCGGATCAGCCGGCGCGGTAGGCGGTCCAGCTCTCCTGCATGCGCGTCACCTGACCCGCGGTGAACTGGTACATGCAGGCGTCGTACGTGTAGTCCATGAAATTGTGGATCGGGTCGGCGCCCGTCTTGCGGGTGCAGGTGTCGCGGCCCTCGGGGCACTCGTAGGCGGGGCTCTTCTCGGCCGCGGTGTCGTCGACGTAGTCGCCGTTGCCGTTACAGCCGCCCTGGAAGGTGTGGTACAGGCCCATCCAGTGGCCGACCTCGTGGGTGGCGGTGTCGCCCTCGTCGTAGTTCGTGGCCGAGCCGCCCGGCAGCGAGGAGTTCAGGACGACGACGCCGTCCATCTCCGGGCTGGACCGGTAGGAACTGGGGAAGGTGGCCCAGCCGAGGAGACCGTCGCCGATGTTGGCGGTGTAGAAGTTGAGCGCGTTCGCGCCGCCCTGGTGCAGGGCGGACTTCATCGCCTTCTCCTCCGGCGAGCCGTAGCCGACGGTGTACCAGGCGGCGTTGTCGGTGTAGTCGGTGCCGGCCAGCGTGAACTGGAAGCCCGAGTCGGTGTTGCCGGTGCCCTGGCCGGCGTAGGCCGCGTTCAGGACGTTCATCTGGGCGGTGATGTCGGCGGAGCCGAGCTTGCCGGTCTCACCGTCGTGGATGACGTGGAAGTAGACAGGAATGGTCGCCGAGGCGGTGGTCGCGCTGCTCCGGCCTGCCGTGCGCAGCTTGTCCAGCTTGGCGCGCAGATCGGCGTCCATGGCCTGGGCGCGGGCCTGGCTGATCTCGTTCGGCTCGGCGGCGTGCCCGTCGTGACCGGGACGGGCCTTGCGTGCCGTGGCGGAGGTGTCGTCGGCGCACTCGGCGGCCCGGGTTCCGGCCGCGGCCACCGTCGTGGGCGCGGACAGCGGGGTGAGCATCAGGGTTCCGGCCACGACGGCCGTACCGAGCAGGCGTCTGTGCGACAGGGACGATATCCGGGCGAACGTGCGCATGGGAGCTCCTGGCGGATGCGGTGGGGACCGGGCCAGGGATCTTCCTGGCCGCCGCCGGGAGATTACGTGGACATGACTAATCGCCAAGAGGAGTGATCAAGCCCAATCGGTCACCCGTCAAACAGGGGCAACAGGGAGCCTGATGAGTGCGGAAACGTTACGGCGCCCGGTGTTTGAAGACGCGACGTCATCGATTCGGTCACCGGGCGGGTGGTGTGTCCGGATTCGGTTCCCCGTCCGCACCACCCGCCGTAGCGGTCCGATCGGCCCTCACTGGCGCGTCACGCGGTCGGAAGTGGCCGAAAATCGCCCCTGGGCAGTGGGGCTACACCGGGTCGTGGACGCGTTCGACCTTCTGCGTGCCGCTGCGGGTGCGGTAGGAGCGGGCCCACTCGGACGTGGCGTCCGCCGCCGTACGGTCGGACAGCACGTAGTAGTCCATCTGCGCCCGCTCGGCGGTGATGTCCAGTACGCCGTAGCCGTGCCGGTCGGTGTCGACCCAGTGGACGTGCCGGTTGGCCGCCCGGATCAGCGGTGCGGCGAGCGCGGAGACGGTGCCCTCGGGGACCTTCACGATGTCGTCGAGGTTGTCGGAGGTGACCGAGGTGACCACGAACTCCGTGGCCGCCGACGCCGACAGCGGATAGGTACCGGCGTTCACCGGCACGTCGTTGGCCCACGCCATGTGGACGTCGCCGGTGAGGAAGACCGTGTTGCGGACGGCGTTCGCCCGCAGATGGGCGAGGAGTTCGCGGCGGTCGTCGGTGTAGCCGTCCCACTGGTCGGTGTTGAGGGCGATCCCCTCCTGCGGCAGGCCCAGCAGCTTCGCGAGCGGCTTGAGGAGGCTCGCGGGAAGGGAGCCGAGGGCGAACGGCGAGATCATCACCGGGGTGCCGACCAGCCGCCAGGTGGTGTCGGACGCCGTCAGACCGGCCTTCAGCCAGTCCAGTTGGGCGCGCCCGGTGAGGGTGCGGTCCGGGTCGTCGACCTCGCCGTCGCCCAGGGAGACCTGTTGGGAACGGAACGACCGCAGGTCGAGGAGGGACAGATCGGCGAGCTTGCCGAAGCGGAGCCGGCGGTAGGTGGTGCCGGCGAGCGCGGGCCGTACCGGCATCCACTCGAAGTAGGCCTGCTTGGCGGCGGCCTGGCGGGCCGCCCAGGTGCCCTCCGCGCCCTCGGTGTGGTTCTCGGCGCCGCCCGACCAGGTGTCGTTGGCGAACTCGTGGTCGTCCCAGATCGCGACGACCGGCGCCTTGGCGTGCAGGGCCTGGAGGTCGGGGTCGGTCTTGTACGTGGCGTGCCGGAGCCGGTAGTCGGCGAGGGTGACGATCTCGTGGGCGGGCGTGTGCGGCCGTACGACCTCGCCGCGGGCGCTGTACTCGCCGGTGCCGTACTCGTAGACGTAGTCGCCCAGGTGCAGCCAGGCGTCCAGGTCGCCGCGGGCCGCGAGGTGGCGGTACGCGGCGAAGTGGCCGGCCTCCCAGTTGGCGCAGGAGACCACGCCGAAGCGCAGGCCGGTCACGGCGGCGTCGGCGGCCGGGGCGGTGCGGGTGCGGGCGACGGGCGAGTCGGTGCCGTCGGCGGAGAAGCGGAACCAGTAGTCGGTGGCCGGACGCAGGCCGCGGATGTCCGCCTTGACGGTGTGGTCGGAGGCGGCGGTGGCGAGGGTCGAACCCTTCGCGACGACGTCGGTGAACGCCCTGTCCCGGGCGACGGTCCAGCTCACCTCGGTGTCCGGGCCGAGCCCGGAGCCGGGTATCGCCTCCGGCACCGGTGTCACGCGGGTCCACAGCAGGACGCCGTCCGGCAGCGGGTCGCCGGAGGCGACGCCGTGCAGGAAGGCGGGCGCCTGCGCGGTCGCGGCACGTGCGGGGAGGGCGGCGGCGAGCGGTCCGGCCAGCACCGCGGTGGCGGCGGCCGCCCTGACGACCGTACGGCGGCGCGGGGACGGGAAGCCGGGGTCCGCGGTGGCGGAGACGGCGCTCTCGGATGATCTGTGTCGACTGGTCACAGCCGATCAGGTTACTGACAGGTACACGCAAGAGCGGGCGAACTCGCGAAAGTTCGCCCGCTCTTCGGCGTGCCGTCGGCCGGCCGGGGGTCAGGCCTTGAGGGCCGCGTCGACCGCCGTGTTGAACTCGTCCACCGTCATGGGCGCGTTCTGCCCGTCGGAGCCGGTGAGCTTCTTGCCGTCCATCATCAGCGTCGGCGTGCCCTGGGCCTCGCTGTTGTCGAACACGTCGGACATCTCCAGCGCCCACTTGTCGTAGGTGCCGTCCTTCACGTCCGCCTGGAACTCCTTGTTGTTCTTCAGGGCGTCGACCGTGTTGGCGATCTTGATCAGGTACGCGTCGTCCTTGAACTTGTCGTCCGTCTCCTCGGGGTGGTACTCGGCCGAGTAGAGCGCGCCCTTGTAGGCGAGGAACGCGTCGGGGCTGACGTTCAGCGCGGCGCCCAGGGCGCTCAGGGCGTTCTTGGAGCCCTCGCCGGTCAGGTTGCGGTCGAGGAACGAGGCGCCTATGAAGCGGATCTTGTACTTGCCGTCCTCGACGTCCTTCTCGATGGTCTTGCCGACCGTCTGCTCGAAGGAGGCGCAGACCGGGCAGCGCGGGTCCTCGTACAGCTCCAGGGTCTTCTTCGCGTCGGACTCGCCGATGACGACGGTCGTGCCGTTCTTGCCGCTGGTGTTGGCCGGCTTGACGAGCTTGGCGTCCTTCGCGGACTCCCAGTAGTCGGGCTGGTTGGCCTGGACGACCGCGTAGCCGATGCCGCCGGCCGCGGCCAGCACGCCGACCACCGAGGCGGCGACGATGAGCTGCCGCCTGACCTTCGCCTTCTTCGCCTGGCGCTCGCGCTCCACGCGCAGCCGCTCTCGGGCCGCCGACTTCGCCGCCTGGCTGTTCCGCTTGCTCATGGTGATGTCTCCACGGGGGACGCACACGGTCGTGTCGTGTGCGGGATACGTATGGGAATGCTGGTGCTCGGAGGGTTCGCCGGGGCGGGGGCCGCCCTCAGGCGAAGGTGACGGAGCACGGCGGTCCGCGCCGTCCCAGGGAGTGCGCGAGGAGCAGGGTGCGGGCCGCGGCGGTACGGCGGACCGGGCGGGCCGGACGGCGGACCTCCGGGGCCCGGCGCACGGCCACCGCGGCGACCGCGAGCAGCAGCGGCCGGAAGGTCGTGGCCGCCACCGCGCCCAGCAGCTGGGCCAGCGCCCGCTCGCCGCGGCGCAGCCAGGCGGCGGCGAACAGACCGACCCCGATGTGCGCGCCGAGCAGCGCCCAGGCGGTCGCCGGGTCGGCCTGGGCGAGCAGGGCCGCCAGCCGGTCGCCGCCCTCGGCGGCGTGCCCGGTGGCCCGGGCGAGCGGTGCGCCCACGCTGGTGCCGTCGCCGCACAGCACGTCGAAGCCGACGGAGCGCAACGGGCCCGCGACGGGTCCGCCCATCCGGCCGTAGCAGACGTGCTGGCCGGTGGTGAAGACGGTGTCGGCGGCCAGCTCCAGCGGGATCAGCAGGGCGGCGATCCGCCCGAAGGAACGCTCCCGCCCCGCCAGGGCGTACGCCAGCAGGAACACGGCGGCGGCGATCGCGGCCACCGTGTTCAGCGGCAGCGGGACCCCGGACAGCAGCACGTGCGACGCGGCGCTGAGCGTCACGACGACTGCCGTGAACAGCGCCGCGCGTACGGCTCTGAGCTGGGTTCCGGATATGTCCATGGCGGGAACGAGTGTGTCACGTGCTCCGGTAAGGGATCCCTAAAGGGTTCCTGTGGATGTGCGGATGGTTACAGGCCCGGAATCCGGCCGTTGCGGAACAGGTCCAGGAAGATCTGGTGGTCGCCGCGCGCGCGGGCGCCGTAGTCGTGCGCGAACTCGACCAGGAGGGGGATCAGGGAGTCCTCGTCGGCGGCGATCGCCGCGTCGATGGCGCGCTCGGTGGAGAACGGCACCAGGGACTCGCCGGAGGTGTCGTCCGCCGCCGCGTGCATCGTCGCCGTGGCCCGGCCGAGGTCGGCGACGACCAGGGCGATCTCCTCCGGGTCGTCGATGTCGCCCCAGTCCAGGTCCACGGCGTACGGCGAGACCTCGGCGACGAGCTGGCCCGCGCCGTCCAGCTCGGTCCAGCCCAGCCACGGGTCGGCGTGCGCCTGGAGGGCGCGCTGGGAGATCACCGTGCGGTGCCCCTCGTGCTGGAAGTAGTCCTGGATCGCCTGGTCCGTGATGTGCCGGGAGACGGCCGGGGTCTGGGCCTGCTTGATGTAGATCACCACATCGTTCTCCAGGGCGTCGCTGTGGCCCTCCAGGAGGATGTTGTACGACGGCAGCCCGGCCGAGCCGATGCCGATGCCGCGGCGGCCCACGACGTCCTTCACGCGGTAGGAGTCCGGACGGGCCAGCGAGGCGTCCGGCAGCGTCTCCAGATAGCCGTCGAAGGCGGCGAGCACCTTGTAGCGGGTGGCGGCGTCCAGCTCGACCGCGCCGCCGCCGGAGGCGAAGCGGCGCTCGAAGTCACGGATGTCGGTCATCGAGTCCAGCAGCCCGAACCGGGTCAGCGAGCGGGCGTCGCGCAGCGCGTCGAGCAGCGGCCCCTGGGCGGTGTCCAGCGTGAACGGCGGCACCTCGTCGCTCTTCGCGCCGGTGGCCAGCGCGTGGATCCGCTCCCGGTAGGCGGCCGCGTAGATCGTGACCAGCTCGGTGATCTGCTCGTCGCTGAGCGCCTTCGCGTAGCCGATCAGCGCCACGGAGGCCGCGAAGCGCTTGAGGTCCCAGGTGAAGGGGCCGACGTAGGCCTCGTCGAAGTCGTTGACGTTGAAGACCAGGCGGCCGTTGGAGTCCATGTAGGTGCCGAAGTTCTCCGCGTGGAGATCGCCGTGGATCCACACCCGCGAGGTGCGGTCGTCCAGGTACGGCCCGCCGCGCTTCTCGGCGTCCAGATCGTGGTAGAAGAGGCACGCCGTCCCGCGGTAGAAGGCGAACGCCGAGGCCGCCATCTTGCGGAACTTCACCCGGAACGCGGCCGGGTCGGCGGCCAGGAGCTCGCCGAAGGCGGTGTCGAGGACGGCGAGGATCTCCTCACCGCGGTGCTCGTCGTTGAGCTGCGGTACCGACATCGCTTTGTGCCTCCAGGTGCGGGATGTTTCGGGACGGCTGGTCCGTCCCCTGTCCAACGTGCGACGGCGCGCGGGAGTGCCCGCGCCCCGCTCGAAGGTACGTCGTGGCGGCCTCCGCGTGTCAGCGTCTGGGCATAGACTTCGACGCTGTCCCCCAGACCGTCCGCCTGCCCGTCACAGGCTGTTTTCCTTGGAGGCCGCACCGTGTCAAAGCCGCCGTTCACGCACCTGCACGTCCACACCCAGTACTCGCTGCTGGACGGTGCCGCGCGGCTGAAGGACATGTTCAACGCCTGCAATGAAATGGGCATGTCGCACATCGCCATGTCCGACCACGGCAACCTGCACGGGGCGTACGACTTCTTCCACTCCGCGCAGAAGGCCGGAGTCACCCCGATCATCGGGATCGAGGCGTATGTCGCGCCCGAGTCCCGGCGCAACAAGCGCAAGATCCAGTGGGGCCAGCCGCACCAGAAGCGGGACGACGTCTCCGGTTCCGGTGGTTACACCCACAAGACGATGTGGGCCGTGAACAGCACCGGCCTGCACAACCTCTTCCGGCTCTCCTCCGACGCCTACGCCGAGGGCTGGCTGCAGAAGTGGCCCCGGATGGACAAGGAGACCATCAGCCAGTGGTCCGAGGGGATCGTGGCCTCCACCGGCTGCCCCTCCGGCGAGGTGCAGACCCGGCTGCGCCTCGGCCACTTCGACGAGGCCCTCAAGGCCGCCGCCGACTACCAGGACATCTTCGGCAAGGACCGCTACTTCCTGGAGCTGATGGACCACGGCATCGAGATCGAGCACCGGGTCCGCGACGGCCTCCTGGAGATCGGCCGGAAGCTCGGCATCCCGCCCCTGGTCACCAACGACTCGCACTACACGTACGCGCACGAGGCGACCGCCCACGACGCGCTGCTGTGCATCCAGACCGGCAAGAACCTCTCCGACCCCGACCGCTTCAAGTTCGACGGCACCGGCTACTACCTCAAGTCCACCGACGAGATGTACGCCATCGACTCCTCGGACGCCTGGCAGCAGGGCTGCGCCAACACCAGGCTGATCGCCGAGATGGTCGACACCACGGGCATGTTCGAGAAGCGCGACCTGATGCCCAAGTTCGACATCCCGGACGGGTACACCGAGGTGAGCTGGTTCAAGGAGGAGGTCCGCCGCGGCATGGAGCGCCGCTTCCCCGGCGGTATCCCCGACGACCGCCAGAAGCAGGCCGACTACGAGATGGACGTCATCATCCAGATGGGGTTCCCGGGGTACTTCCTCGTCGTCGCCGACTTCATCATGTGGGCCAAGAACAACGGCATCGCGGTCGGCCCCGGCCGTGGCTCCGCGGCCGGCTCGATCGTCGCCTACGCCATGGGCATCACCGACCTCGACCCGATCCCGCACGGACTGATCTTCGAGCGGTTCCTCAACCCCGAGCGCGTCTCCATGCCCGACGTCGACATCGACTTCGACGAGCGCAGGCGCGTCGAGGTGATCCGGTACGTGACGGAGAAGTACGGCGCCGACAAGGTCGCCATGATCGGCACCTACGGCAAGATCAAGGCGAAGAACGCCATCAAGGACTCCGCGCGCGTGCTGGGCTACCCGTACGCGATGGGCGACCGCCTCACCAAGGCGATGCCCGCCGACGTCCTCGGCAAGGGCATCGACCTGAACGGCATCACCGACCCCTCGCACCCCCGCTACAGCGAGGCCGGCGAGATCCGCTCGATGTACGAGAACGAGCCGGACGTGAAGAAGGTCATCGACACCGCCAAGGGCGTCGAGGGCCTGGTCCGGCAGATGGGCGTGCACGCCGCCGGCGTGATCATGTCCAGCGAGCCCATCGTCGACCACGCCCCCATCTGGGTGCGGCACACCGACGGCGTGACCATCACGCAGTGGGACTACCCCCAGTGCGAGTCGCTGGGCCTGCTGAAGATGGACTTCCTCGGCCTGCGCAACCTGACCATCATGGACGACGCCGTCAAGATGGTGAAGGCCAACAAGGGCGTCGACCTGGACCTGCTGGGCCTGCCGCTCGACGATCCGAAGACCTTCGAACTCCTCCAGCGCGGCGACACCCTCGGCGTCTTCCAGTTCGACGGCGGACCGATGCGCTCGCTGCTGCGGCTGATGAAGCCGGACAACTTCGAGGACATCTCCGCCGTCTCCGCGCTCTACCGTCCCGGCCCGATGGGCATGGACTCGCACACCAACTACGCGCTGCGCAAGAACAAGCTCCAGGAGATCACCCCGATCCACAAGGAGCTTGAGGAGCCGCTCACCGAGGTCCTGGACGTCACCTACGGCCTGATCGTCTACCAGGAGCAGGTGCAGAAGGCCGCCCAGATCATCGCCGGCTACTCGCTCGGCGAGGCCGACATCCTCCGCCGCGTCATGGGCAAGAAGAAGCCCGAGGAACTGGCGAAGAACTTCACCATCTTCCAGGCCGGCGCCCGCAAGAACGGCTACAGCGACGAGGCCATCCAGGCCCTCTGGGACGTGCTGGTGCCCTTCGCCGGCTACGCCTTCAACAAGGCGCACTCCGCCGCGTACGGACTGGTGTCCTACTGGACCGCCTACCTCAAGGCGAACTACCCGGCCGAGTACATGGCCGCGCTGCTCACCTCGGTGAAGGACGACAAGGACAAGTCGGCGATCTACCTCAACGAGTGCCGCCGCATGGGCATCAAGGTGCTCCCGCCGAACGTCAACGAGTCGGTGCACAACTTCGCCGCCCAGGGCGACGACGTGATCCTCTTCGGCCTGGAGGCCGTGCGCAACGTCGGCACCAACGTGGTCGAGTCGATCATCAAGTGCCGCAAGGCCAAGGGGAAGTACACCTCCTTCCCGGACTACCTCGACAAGGTCGACGCGGTCGTCTGCAACAAGCGCACCACGGAGTCGCTGATCAAGGCCGGCGCCTTCGACGAGCTGGGACACACCCGCAAGGGCCTCACCGCCCACTACGAGCCGATGATCGACAACGTGGTCGCGGTCAAGCGCAAGGAGGCCGAGGGACAGTTCGACCTCTTCGGCGGCATGGGCGAGGAGGAGACCAGCGAGCCCGGCTTCGGCCTCGACGTCACCTTCACCGACGACGAGTGGGACAAGACGTACCTGCTCGCCCAGGAGCGCGAGATGCTCGGGCTCTACGTCTCCGACCACCCGCTGTTCGGCCTGGAGCACGTGCTGTCCGACAAGGCCGACGCGGGCATCTCCCAGCTCACCGGCGGCGACTTCGGCGACGGCGCGGTGGTCACCATCGGCGGCATCATCTCGGGCCTCCAGCGCAAGATGACCAAGCAGGGCAACGCCTGGGCGATCGCCACCGTGGAGGACCTCGCGGGCTCCATCGAGTGCATGTTCTTCCCGGCGACGTACCAGCTCGTCTCGACGCAACTCGTCGAGGACGCCGTGGTGTTCGTCAAGGGCCGGCTCGACAAGCGGGAGGACGTGCCGCGGCTGGTCGCGATGGAGCTGATGGTCCCCGACCTGTCCAACGCCGGCACCAACGCGCCCGTGGTGCTCACCATCCCGGCCACCCGCGTGACCCCGCCGATGGTCAGCCGGCTCGGCGAGATCCTCACCCACCACAAGGGCGACAGCGAGGTGCGGATCAAGCTCCAGGGGCCGACGAAGACGACGGTGCTGCGCCTGGACCGGCACCGGGTGAAGCCGGACCCGGCCCTGTTCGGTGATCTGAAGGTCCTCCTCGGACCGTCCTGCCTGGCGGGCTAGCGGGCTCGTCCGGCCGGCGCGCGTGAGGGGCGCACCCTGTGGTGGGTGCGCCCCTCTTCATGTGCCTGGGCCTTTGTGCGCCCGGGTCTTCATGTGCCCGGGCCGCGACGGGCCGTTGCGAAGATGTCAGTTGTGGCCGAAGCGCTTCTGCCGGCCCTTGCCCCGGCCGACCTCGCCGGGCACGGCCTGTGTGGTGCGCTGCTCGTCCGGCGTCTCCATCGTGGACGCCTGCGCCGCCCGCTGGGCGCGTTCGGCCTGCGGCTGCTTACGGTCACGGTTCTTGTTCTTGGCCATGGTGGTGCCTCCTGTGGGGGACTAGGGGCCAGGGCCGGGACCAGATTCACACAGCCCGATAACAGGCGCACGTTGGACAATTACCGTGTGTGACCAGGGTGATCGGGGAGGAAGTGTGGAAACGCCACGCCGAAGATCGAGTTCGGGCCGTTAACCCCGGCGTGGTCGGGCAGACTCGAAGCAAGCCCGAAGCAAACCTCCCGGAAAGAGGGTGGATCGCGTGGACCGCTGCATCGTCCTGGTGGACGCCGGGTATCTGCTGGGGGCCGCCGCCAGTCTCCTCGCCGGGGAACCGTCGCGGTCCCGCATCACCGTCGATCACGCGGCCCTCATCCAGGGGCTGCGGGAACGCGCCGAGTCCGACACGCGTCAGCCGCTGCTGCGCATCTACTGGTTCGACGGCGCCCCCGACCGCGTCCCGCAGCCCGAGCACCGCAGGCTGCGCGTGATGCCCCGGGTCACCGTCCGGCTCGGCGCGCTGACCCGCAGCGACGGCCGCTGGGCGCAGAAGGGCGTCGACGCCGCGATGCACGCCGAGCTGACCGAGCTGGCCCGCAATCGCGCCTGCTCCGACATCGTGTTGGTCACCGGGGACGGTGACCTGCTGCCCGGCATGATGGCCGCCAAGGAACACGGCGTCGCCGTGCACCTGTGGGCCGTGCAGGCCGCCGACGGCGACTACAACCAGTCCGAGGACCTGGTCGCCGAGGCCGACGAGCGCCGGGTGCTGGACCGGGCGTGGATCACCCGGGCCGTACGGGCCAAGGAGTACACCGGGGTGTGCGCCCCGCCGCCCGTGCCGCGGCCCGAGATCGCCGCGATCCTCTCCGCCCCGCTGCCGGAGTCCGCGCTCGGCGCGACGGCCGAGCGGACCGTCGAGGAGCCGCGGCACCCGGCTGCCGCCGGGCACAACGGCACCGCCGAGCGGGCGGCCACGGCGAAGGGCGTACCCACCCCCAAGGACCTGGCCGCGCTGCGCGGCCCCGGCCCGCACCCGCCCCAGCAGCCCGCCTCCGCGACTCTGCGCTGGTCCTCCGACAAGGGCTGGGTCGACCGTCCGGCCGCCGAGCCGCCGGACGCGGTGTCCATGCCGACGCTCGCCCAGTTGACCACGGCGGAGCAGCGGTGGGCCGACCGGGAGGAGGACATCACCACCGTCGGTGGGGATCCCTTCGAGGTGGGGCAGGTGTTCGCGCGGCGCTGGGTGGAGCGGCTCGGGGACCAGGGGCACATCCAGAAGCTGTCCGGGATGTATCCCCGGATTCCGCACCGTGTCGACGGGGAGCTGTTGCGGTACGCGGCGCGTTTCGGGCTGCTCGCCCACAAGGACGATCAGATCGACGAGCGTGATCGTTACGCCATTCGGGCGGGGTTCTGGCGTGAGCTGGATCTTCGTACCGGTACGGAGAGGGCTCCCGCCGGGGAGTAGGCGGGGGGCTGCCCCTGCGCCCCGTGTCGGGGGCTCCGCCCCCGCGCCCCCGCCAGGAGGCTCCCGCCCCCTGGACCCCCGGCCTATGCCCACCCACCTCCCGACTCGGTGGGTCGGGAGGTGGGCCACGGACCCGGCGTGTGCGGGCGCTGGATCGGCTCGGTGGGCTGGGAGGTGGGCCGTGTTCCCGGCGTGTGCCGATGCGTTGCCCTGGCTCGGCGGCTCGGCGGCTCGGCGGCTCGGCGGCTCGGCGGCTCGGCGGCTCGGCGGCTCGGCGGCTCGGCGGTGCGGCGAGGCGGTGGGGCGGTGGGTGGTTGGGGTGGGTTTGTGGGTGGTGGGGTGACCCGAGGGTGGGGCGGGGTTCTGGACCCCGTAGGCTCGTGCCTTGTGAGTACGCGCGCGGCACAGGGATTCCGGCACGGTGGTGATGTCGTGTGTGCGGTGCGCGGGCTGACCAAGACCTATCCGGCGGTGCGCGGCCGGCGCGGGGTTCCCGCGACGCCCGAGGTCCGGGCCACCGACGACGTGGGGCTCGACATCCGGCGCGGTGAGATCTTCGGACTGCTCGGGCCGAACGGCGCCGGCAAGTCCACCCTCGTACGCCAGCTCACCGGGCTGATGCGGCCCGACCGCGGCAGCGTCGAGATCCTCGGCCACGACATCGTGCGCCACCCCGAGCGTGCCGCGCGCATCCTCGCCTACCTCGGCCAGGAGTCCAGCGCCCTCGACGAACTGACCGTGTCCCTCGCCGCCGAGACCACCGGCCGGCTGCGCGGGCTCGACGTGCGGCGGGCGCGGGCCGAGCGGGACGACGTCCTGGACGAACTGGGGCTCACCCCGATCGCCGGGCGCCCGCTGAAGAAACTCTCCGGCGGCCAGCGCCGGCTGGCCTGCTTCGCCGCCGCGCTGGTGGGGGAGCGGCCCCTGCTCGTCCTGGACGAGCCCACCACCGGCATGGACCCGGTGGCCCGGCGTGCCGTGTGGTCCGCCGTCGACCGGCGCCGCGCCGGACACGGCACCACCGTGCTGCTGGTCACCCACAACGTGATCGAGGCCGAGACCGTGCTCGACCGGGTCGCCGTGCTCGACCGGGGCCGGGTCATCGCCTGCGACAGCCCGGCCGGACTCAAGGAGCGGGTCGCCGGCGAGGTCCGGGTCGACCTGGTGTGGCGCGAGGCGGCACCCCTGCACGTGCCCGAGGTCGCCGCGCTGCGCGACCGGGTCGTCGAGTCGGGCCGCCGCTGGACCCTGCGACTGGCACCCGAGGAGGCCCGTACGGTCGTCGCCACCGTCACCGGCGGGGCCGCCTTCGCCGCGCTGGACGACTTCACGCTGGCCACGCCCAGCCTGGAGGACGTCTACCTGGCGCTGGGCGGCGCCGTACGACAGGGACTGGTGAAGGCGTGAGCACACGGGCCGCGTCATCCGTACGGAACAGGGCCGCAGTGGATCCGGGCGAACCTCCGAGCGAAGGGGAGCAGCACGACGTGAGTGTCGTACCCGCCGATGTCGTGCCGGGCGGCGCCCTGGCCGTGGAGGAGGCCGCGCCGCAACCGGCCGGACTCGGCCCCCGGGCGCGGTTGTGGCCGTCGCTGGCGGCCGTGTACCGGGCGCAGCTCTCCCGGGCCCGGGTCGCGCGGATACCGCTGCTGTTCGTGGCGACCTTCCAGTCGGTCGGCATCATGATCCTGATGCGCGGGGTCGTGGACGGCGGCGGCGAGGCACAGGCCGTGGTCGCCGGCTCGGCGGTCCTGGTCGTCGCCTTCGTCGCGCTGAACCTGCTCGCCCAGTACTTCGGGCAGCTACGGGCCAGCGGCGGGCTCGACCACTACGCGACCCTGCCGGTGCCGCCGGCCGCGGTGGTGCTGGGCGCGGCGGGCGCGTACGCCTCGTTCACCGTGCCGGGGACCGTGGTGACCGCGGTCTTCGGGTGCGTGCTGTTCGGGCTGCCGCTAGCGAACCTGTGGGTGCTGGCCGCCGTGATCCCGCTCGCCGGGGCCGCGCTCGCCGGACTCGGCGCGGCGCTCGGCCTGCTCGCGCCCCGCGCGGAGCTGGCCACGCTGCTGGGGCAGCTCGGCATGTCGGCCGCGCTGCTGCTCGGTGTGCTGCCGGCGGAGCGGATGCCGGAGGCGGTGCGCCTCGCCCGGGACCTGCTGCCGTCGACGTACGGGGTCGATGCCTTCGCGCGGACCTTCGGACCGCACCCCGACTGGGCGCGGGTGCTCGGTGACCTCGCCGTGTGCGGAGTCGTCGGTGTCCTCTCGCTGGCCGTCGCGACCTGGGCGTACCGCAGGGCGGCCGTCCGGTGACGCGCCGCACAGCCGGGCCTGGCACGATGGCAGGGTGAGCGCACCTCTGACACCACCACCGCCTCCGCACGACCACGAGCAGGCGGCCGCCTCGCACCCGTACGGGAAGGCCGGCGACGCCGCGTATCCACGGCACGGCTGGTGGGACGAACAGGACGGCCCCGGGATGAAGGCGGAGATACGTGAGGCCGCCGTGACCACGGTGGCGGTGGCGCTCGGCGGGGTGCTGCTCGGGGTGCTGTGGTGGTGGCTGGCGCCGCGCGTGCCGTACGTGGGCAACGTGATCGGCGACAGCTGGGTCGTCTACCTCAAGGACTCCGAGGGCGAGCAGGTCATCGGGGTGGACGGGACGTTCTCGCTGCTCGCGCTGGGGTTCGGGGCGGTGAGCGCGCTTGTCGTGTTTCTGGTGCGGCGGCGCGGGGGTGTGCCGTTGGTGGTGGCGCTGGCGGTCGGTGGGCTGCTGGGGTCGTTGCTGGCCTGGTGGCTGGGGGTGTGGCTCGGTCCCGCGCAGGATGTGATCGCGCAGGCTCGGAGTGTCGGTGAGGGGGTCACGTTCGACGCGCCGTTGAAGCTGAGTGCGAAGGGGGCGTTGTTGGCGTGGCCGTTCGCGGCGCTGGTGTTGCACCTGGGGTTGACGGGGTTGTTCGGGCCGCGGGATCCGGAGCAGTTTCCGCCGGCTGAGCCGTATGTGTCGCCGGGGGCGTAGGTTTCCGGGTGCCCCGGTGTTGGTGTGGGCCGGGGGTGTTTGCGCGGCCCGGCGCTTGCGGGGTGCCGTCGCGCCCACCCGTGCCGCCCCAGCGGCACGACTGCCCGCGGAAATGGCGGGGCGGTGGCGTGACTGCCCGCGGAAGCGGTGGGGCGGTGGCGTGACTGCCCGCGTAGGGCGGGGGTGGGGGCGACGGCGCGACTGCCCGTGGTTGCGCCGCTATGGGCGGCCGATGGGTGCCAGGGTCGCCGAGGTCAGGGTGGTCAGGTCGGTCGGGGTGAGTTCTACCTCCAGGCCGCGGCGGCCCGCTGAGACGCAGATCGTCTCGTGCCGGGTGGCCGAATCGTCCACCACCGTGGGGAGTTTCTTGCGCTGGCCCAGGGGGGAGATGCCGCCGCGGACGTAGCCCGTGGTGCGTTCCGCCAGGGTCGGGTCGGCCATCGTGGCCCGTTTGCCGCCCACCGCCGACGCCAGGGCCTTCAGGTCCAGTTGGCCCGCCACCGGCACCACCGCCACCGTCAGCGTGCCGTCGACGTCCGCCACCAGTGTCTTGAAGACCCGGTCCGGCGAGACCCCCATGGCCTCGGCCGCCTCCTCGCCGTACGACGGGTGGGCCGGGTCGTGCTCGTAGGAGTGCACCGTGAACGGCACCCCGGCCGCGGTGAGCGCCACCGTCGCGGGCGTGCCTCCCGACTGCTGCTGCTTCTTGGACTTCTTCGCCATACCCGCCTGTACCCCGGTCGATTTCGTACGTCAGTTGAGACTCGTCGGACCGCGCGTCAGCTCCGCGGCCGGCAGCGACGGCAGATGACGGATGACGGCCGTCTCCGCGCGCAGCAGTTTCAGCTCGTCACGGAGCCGTGAGGCCGTGTCCGGCGCCTGGAGCAGCCGCTGCTTCGTCGGCGTGTCCAGCATCATCGCGGCGGCGACCAGGTAGGAGACGACACCCGGCTCGTCCGGCAGCTCCGCGCCGGTCGTCAGCGACCGCTCCCGCGCCCCCGCCAGCCGCTTCTGGTACTGGCGGAAGGACCGCAGCACCCCCTCGGCCAGCGCCCCCGCCTCGTCGCCGGGATCCTCGGCCAGCGGCTCCGCCTCGGCCGTCAGATACGGCCCCGAGGCGTCGACGGACAGCAGCCGCACCCGGGTCGTACCGGTCGCCAGCACCTCGAAGGTGCCGTCGGCCCGTTCCCGGATCGTCGCCGCGTCGGCGACACAGGCCACCTTGTGGAAGGCGCGCAGCGGATCGGTGCCGAAGCCCGCCGCCGGGCCCCGGTCGGGCACGGCCGTCGGATCGGGCAGGCCGGGCGCGCTCGGCGCCACCTCGTGCCCGTCGCGGATCGCCACGACGGCGAACCGGCGCGGCTCGTCCTCCGGGGTCTTCAGCAGCTCGCGCATCATGGCGCGATAGCGCTCCTCGAAGACGTTGAGCGGAAGCACGAGCCCCGGGAACAGCACCGTGTTCAGGGGGAAGAGCGGGAGCCGGACGGTGGTCACGGGTCAAGAGCCTAATGGTCGCCGAAGCGGAGCCGACCGCCCTGTTCACTCCTCGGTCGGTCCGGGACCGGTGCCGGGGAGCCGGATCCCGGCTAGGGACAGCCGGTCGTGACCGCCGCGCGCACGTTCTGACGGACCTCCAGGAACCGGCCGAGGGGATCGTCCGCCTCCCGGTCCCAGGGGAAGGACGTGGCGTACGGGCCGGTCAGCCGTAGCTGCTCCAGGGCGTCCCGCCGGCGTTCCAGCCGGACCAGGACGTACGTCAGCAGATTGCGCAGCTCGGCCGGCCAGGACTGGCCCGCCGGCAGCCGGGCGGACAGGGCCACGGCGCGGTCGGCCGCCGCTTCCAGCCGGGCGCGCGGCACTTCGGGACCACAGCGGTCGGTGAGGTAGCCGAACGCCGCCCGCAGCGGCAGCGACTGGGTGAGCGAGTCCTCCGGCGCGTCCTGCGCGGCCAGGTCCGCGAAGGTGAAGCACTCGTGGTGCGAACCGTGCCAGGAGGACGCCAGATAGTGCAGGGCCGCCACATGGCAGCCGTGGTGGTGCGGGGTCCGCCGGACCGCCGCCTCCCACAGTTCCTCGAAGTACGTGTGCCCGGCGCGCGCGCCACGGGCGTGGTCCAGGGCGAGCCGCCAGGGCACCGGGTCGCGGTTGTCCGCCCGGGCGGCGGCCGTGATCAGCGGGCTCACCCCGCGCAGCAGCTCGACGCGGGCCGGTGAGTCCCAGGCGCGGTCCACCGCCCGCTGGGCGTCCACCAGCAGCCCGTCGGGGTCGCGCGGGTCGTGGGCGCGCCAGGTGTCCAGCCACTCGGGGCGCGAGCGCGCGAAGGCGGCCAGCCGCCGCACATACCGGTCGCGGTGCTCCCAGGCGCCGCCGCGCCGGGTGGCGGCGAGCAGTTCGGCGACGGGCGTGTGGTCACCGCCCGCGGCCCCGACCAGCGCCGGGCCCAGCACCTCGTCGGGTGCGTCGAGCAGCACCTCGTCGTCGGCGGGCAGCACGACGGGGGCGGGAGACGTGGCGCCCGTCGTCTTTCCTCGCACCCGGGATGTGCGGGTGAACGCGTCCATCAGAGCCATGGTGTCGACCATTGAAAGACCG
This sequence comes from Streptomyces sp. CB02400, assembly GCF_001905725.1. Taxonomy (GTDB): domain Bacteria; phylum Actinomycetota; class Actinomycetes; order Streptomycetales; family Streptomycetaceae; genus Streptomyces; species Streptomyces atrovirens. Next base: position 83,196 of record NZ_LIWB01000018.1, on the reverse strand, counting down.
CAGGTCACAGCGGCGCCAGAGGCGACACGGAAGTCATGGAAGGTTGTACGGGGTTCGGTCAAGGCCCGGCAAAAAGCAGAGCGCTCTTCACCTTGCGCGCACTTCTCGCGCCCCCGTCGGCCACAGGGTTCTCACGTACGGCGCAGTGTCCGTGTCGCCCCCGCCGCCACCGTCGTCGCCAGGATCCAGCCCAGCAGGATGAACGCGGCCGACAGCCACTGCCAGCCGCCGCGCAGCTGCCAGAAGCCGACCTGGCCGAGGTCGATCACCGGCAGCAGCAGGTCCAGGGTGAACAGGGGCGGGTTCCACGCCGGGTGCTCACCGCTCTTCAGGGGCGGGGCGTCGGCCCGCGCGAAGGCCAGCGAACCGGCCGCCCACAGCACCGCCATCCACACCGCGGCCCGGCCCGGACGGTAGCCGTAGGCGACCGTCCAGTCCTGCATGTAACCCCACAGTTTGGCCGCCAACGGCAGGCTCTCGCGGCGCCGGCGCTGCTTGGCGAGCAGCACCTCGCGGGCGTCCTCGTCCTCCCCGCCCTCCCGCAGCACGGCGGCCAGCCGCTCGTACGGCTCCGGGTTGTACTCGGCGCTCGCCGCGTCCACCCAGCGCAGCCGCAGCGCCAGCGGGAACGGCCCGCGCGGCACCAGGTTCTCGTAGGTGAAGCCGCCCATGTGCAGCCGGCCGGGGCCGGGCCAGCTGTCCGCCCGGTCCATCAGGTTGACCACCTTCGCCCCCGACAGCACGACCCTGCCGCGCACCGGCCGCTCCCCGAGGAAGCGCAGCTCCGGCGTCTGCACCCGGCGCAGCGACAGCTCCTGCTCGTCGGTGAAGGTGAACCGGGCCCCCTCGAAGTCGACCGCGTCCCCGAACCGCCCGTCGTCCAGGCGCACCCCGCCCTGGCACTCGAAGCGCTGTATCCGCGTCCCGCGAGCCGGTGTCATCCCGCTGCGCGCCTGGGCACCCACCCCCGCCGGGGTCAGATACAGCGAGCGCTCCACGGTCAGCTGCGGCGCGTTCAGCGCGAGCCGGGTGTAGGGGTTGACCAGCCGGGCCCCGCGCAGGCTCAGCGACACGCCGATCGTCGCACTGCGCAGACTCAGCTCGCCGTGCGACTCCAGCATCTCCGCCTGGAGGTCCTGGCCCACGTTCATCCCGTCGGCCGCTATCGAGCGGCCGCTGCGGTCCCGGTGCACGATCGCCTGGTTGAGCAGCAGATCCGTACCGATCCGCGAGTCGGTGAGCCGTATGCCGCCCAGGAACCGGCAGCGCGGCAGGTGCAGATCGCCCTCGGTGTGCAGCCGGGCCGCCTCCAGGCGCGGTATCGAGCAGTCCACCATCCGCACGGTCGTGAAACGGGCCTCCGGCAGCAGCACGTCCCGCTCGAAGCGGCAGGCCCGCATCTCCAGGTACGGCACCACCGTGCCGCCCGCCAGGTCCAGCGCGCCGCTGATCTGCACCCCGACCAGCTTCAGCGACGAGACCCGGCCGGCCAGGGCGGGCGGCCCGTCCAGCAGCAGCCAGCACACGACGCGCGCCCGGACCGTCCGCTCGGAGCCCCACGGATGCCCCCCGTGCGGGTCGTCGACGGCCGTGTCACCGCTGCTCAGGTCGTACACACTGCCGTTGCGGAAGGCCTGCCACATCCCGGCCTCCGTGGCGGTCAGGTCCTCCGGCGGCTCTCCGCCGCCCGGTCCCACCCCCTCGGTCACGTGACTCCCCTCCTTCTCACCTACTCGTCGGTTCGTCCCTTCGTACAACCGTTCATGCCCGGTGAAGTGACGTGTCGAACACGGAAAGTGAAGAGGATCTCGGAAATGTGCGCGGACCGTCACCGGGGGCGTGACGTATCAGCCATTGGAACGGGCGGACGGCCCGCTGTGCCGGTCTGAGAGAATTGAGCACGTGATCTCTCGTATCGATCTGCGCGGCGACGCCCTCCCCGAGGGCCCCGCCCTGCGCGCCCTGCTGCCCCGAGCCGACTTCGACGTCGCGGCCGCCCTGGAGAAGGTGCGGCCCATCTGCGAGGACGTGCATCATCGGGGTGACGCGGCGCTGATCGACTTCGCCGAGCGGTTCGACGGCGTGAAGCTGGATCGGGTACGGGTCCCGGCCGCCGCGATCGAGCGCGCGCTGGAAGAGCTGGACCCGGCCGTGCGCGCGGCCCTGGAGGAGTCCATCCGCCGCGCCCGGCTGGTCCACCGCGAGCAGCGCCGCACCACGCACACCACCCAGGTCGTGCCCGGCGGCACGGTCACCGAGAAGTGGGTGCCGGTCGACCGCGTGGGGCTGTACGCGCCGGGCGGCCGGGCCGTCTACCCGTCCTCCGTGATCATGAACGTGGTGCCCGCCCAGGAGGCCGGCGTCCCGTCCCTCGCGCTCGCCTCCCCGGCCCAGGCCGACTTCGGCGGCCTGCCGCACCCGACCATCCTCGCCGCCTGCGCCCTGCTCGGCGTCGACGAGGTGTACGCGGCCGGCGGCGCCACCGCCGTCGCGATGTTCGCGTACGGCACCGGGTCCTGCCCGCCCGCGAACATGGTCACCGGCCCCGGCAACATCTGGGTCGCCGCCGCCAAGCGCTACTTCACCGGCATGATCGGCATCGACGCCGAGGCGGGCCCGACCGAGATCGCGGTCCTCGCGGACTCCACCGCCGACCCGGTGCACGTCGCCTCCGACCTGATCAGCCAGGCCGAGCACGACCCGCTGGCCGCCGCCGTCCTCGTCACCGACTCCGCGGAGCTCGCGGACGCCGTCGAGAAGGAGCTGGAACCGCAGGTCAAGGCCAGCAAGCACATCGACGACCGGATCGTCCCGGCCCTGTCCGGCCGCCAGTCCGCGATCGTCCTGGTCGACGGCCTCGACGAGGGTCTGCGCGTCGTCGACGCCTACGGCGCCGAGCACCTGGAGATCCAGACCGCCGACGCCGCCGCACTCGCCGGCCGGGTGCGCAACGCGGGCGCGATCTTCGTCGGCCCCTGGTCCCCGGTCTCCCTCGGCGACTACGCGGCCGGCTCCAACCACGTCCTGCCCACCGGCGGCTGCGCCTGCCACTCCTCGGGCCTGTCCGTCCAGTCCTTCCTGCGCGGCATCCACATCGTCGACTACACCGAGGACGCGCTGGCCGAGGTCGCGCACCACGTGGTCACGCTGGCGGAGGCGGAGGACCTGCCCGCGCACGGCGCGGCGATCAAGGCGAGGTTCGGGTGGAAGGTGCCTGAGAACAAGTGAGCTTCGGAATCGACGATCTCCCCGTACGGGACGAGCTGCGCGGCAAGTCCCCCTACGGCGCTCCCCAGTTGGACGTCCCCGTACGGCTGAACACCAACGAGAACCCCTACCCGCTGCCCGAGCCGCTGGTCGAGCGGATCACCGAGCGGGTCCGCGAGGCCGCCCGGCACCTCAACCGCTACCCCGACCGGGACGCGGTCGAACTGCGCACCAGGCTGGCCGAATACCTGACGAAGACCGCCGGACACCCGGTCGGCGTCGAGAACGTGTGGGCCGCCAACGGCTCCAACGAGGTCATCCAGCAACTGCTGCAGACCTTCGGCGGGCCGGGCCGTACCGCGATCGGCTTCGAACCGTCGTACTCGATGCACGGCCTCATCTCGCGCGGCACCGGCACCGGCTGGATCTCCGGACCGCGCAACGAGGACTTCACCATCGACCTCGCCGCCGCCGAGAAGGCGATCGCCGAGCACCGGCCCGACGTCGTCTTCGTCACCACCCCCAACAACCCCACCGGCAACGCGGTCCCCCCGGAGACGGTCCTCGCGCTGTACGAGGCCGCCCAGGCGGCCAAGCCGTCGATGGTGGTCGTCGACGAGGCGTACATCGAGTTCAGCCACGGCGACTCGCTGCTGCGGCTGCTCGACGGACGCCCCCACCTGGTCGTCTCCCGCACCATGTCGAAGGCGTTCGGCGCGGCCGGCCTGCGCCTCGGCTACCTCGCCGCGCACCCGGCGGTCGTCGACGCCGTCCAGCTCGTCCGGCTGCCGTACCACCTCTCCGCGATCACCCAGGCGACCGCGCTGGCCGCCCTGGAGCACACCGACACACTGCTCGGCTACGTCGAGCAGCTCAAGGCCGAGCGCGACCGGCTCGTCGCCGAACTGCGCGCCCTCGGCTACGAGGTGACCGAGTCCGACGCGAACTTCGTCCAGTTCGGACGGTTCGAGGACTCCCACGCCACCTGGCGGAAGATCCTCGACCGGGGTGTCCTGGTCCGGGACAACGGCGTACCGGGATGGCTGCGGGTCACCGCGGGCACCCCGGCCGAAAACGACGCGTTCCTCGACGCGGTCCGTGATCTCAAGAAGGAACAGGAGCAGAGCGCATGACCCGCGTAGGACGTGTGGAACGCACCACCAAGGAGACGTCCGTCCTCGTCGAGATCGACCTCGACGGCACAGGAAAGACCGAGATCTCCACCGGGGTCGGCTTCTACGACCACATGCTCGACCAGCTCGGCCGGCACGGTCTGTTCGACCTGACCGTGAAGACCGAGGGCGACCTGCACATCGACTCCCACCACACCATCGAGGACACCGCCCTCGCGCTCGGCGCCGCCTTCAAGCAGGCACTCGGCGACAAGGTGGGCATCTACCGCTTCGGCAACTGCACGGTCCCGCTGGACGAGTCCCTCGCCCAGGTCACCGTCGACCTCTCCGGCCGCCCCTACCTCGTGCACACCGAGCCCGAGAACATGGCGCCGATGATCGGCGAGTACGACGTGACGATGACCCGGCACATCCTGGAGTCCTTCGTCGCCCAGGCCCAGATCGCGCTGCACGTGCACGTGCCCTACGGGCGCAACGCGCACCACATCGTGGAGTGCCAGTTCAAGGCCCTCGCCCGCGCCCTGCGCTACGCCTCCGAGCGCGACCCCCGCGCGGCCGGCATCCTGCCCTCCACGAAGGGCGCGCTGTAAGCCATGAACGGTCTGTCCACCGTCCTGATCGTCGTCGGCCTGTTCTTCGTCGGCGGGATCATCTCCTTCGTCAAGCAGAAGATGCCCACGAGCCTCATCGTGCTGCTCTCCATCGGCGCCGTGATGTGCCTCGGCACGGGGCTTCTGAGGCTGGAGGTGTGAACCCTTGAGCACCACCAAGAAGGTCGTGGTCTTCGACTACGGCTTCGGCAACGTCCGTTCCGCCGAGCGCGCCCTCGCCCGCGCGGGAGCCGACGTCGAGATCACCCGCGACTTCGACAAGGCCATGAACGCCGACGGGCTGCTGGTGCCCGGCGTCGGCGCCTTCGCCGCCTGCATGAAGGGCCTCAAGGAGGCGCGCGGCGACTGGATCGTCGACCGCAGGCTCTCCGGCGGGCGCCCGGTGATGGGCATCTGCGTCGGCATGCAGATCCTCTTCGCGCGGGGCATCGAGCACGGCGTGGAGAGCGAGGGCCTCGACGAGTGGCCCGGCTCCGTCGAGCCGCTCCAGGCCGACATCGTGCCCCACATGGGCTGGAACACCGTCGACGCCCCGGTCGGCTCCGAGCTGTTCGCCGGCCTCGACGCGGACGCCCGCTTCTACTTCGTGCACTCCTACGCCGTCCACGACTGGACCCTGGAGACCACCAACCCGGCGATGCGCGCCCCGCTGGTCACCTGGTCCACCCACGGCAAGCCCTTCGTGGCGGCCGTGGAGAACGGCGCCCTGTGGGCCACCCAGTTCCACCCCGAGAAGTCCGGCGACGCCGGTGCCCAGCTCCTCACCAACTGGATCGGAACCCTGTAGAGACATGGCCAAGCTCGAACTCCTCCCCGCCGTCGACGTCCGCGACGGTCAGGCCGTCCGCCTGGTGCACGGCGAGTCCGGGACGGAAACCTCGTACGGCTCCCCCCTGGAGGCCGCCCTCGCCTGGCAGCGCTCGGGCGCCGAGTGGCTGCACCTGGTCGACCTCGACGCCGCGTTCGGCACCGGCGACAACCGCGCGCTGATCGCCGAGGTCGCCGGGGCGATGGACATCAAGGTGGAGCTGTCCGGCGGCATCCGCGACGACGACACCCTCGCCGCCGCCCTCGCCACCGGCTGCACCCGCGTCAACCTCGGCACCGCCGCCCTGGAGACCCCCGAGTGGGTCGCCAGGATCATCGCCGAGCACGGCGACAAGATCGCCGTCGGTCTCGACGTACGCGGCACCACGCTGCGCGGCCGCGGCTGGACCCGCGACGGCGGCGACCTCTACGAGACGCTGGAGCGCCTCGACAAGGAGGGCTGCGCCCGCTACGTCGTCACCGACATCGCCAAGGACGGCACCCTCCAGGGCCCCAACCTGGAGCTGCTGAAGAACGTCTGCGCCACCACCGACCGCCCCGTGGTCGCCTCCGGTGGCGTCTCCTCCCTGGACGACCTGCGCGCCATCGCCGGCCTCGTGCCGCTCGGTGTCGAGGGCGCCATCGTCGGGAAGGCCCTGTACGCCAAGGCGTTCACCCTGGAAGAGGCCCTGGAGGCCACCTCTTGAAAAAGGACACAGCCCGATGACATCCGATGCCGTACGGCGCGTGCAGGGCACGAATCCCTGGGAGGAGACCCTCGGCTCCGCACGTGCCGTGGCGGCGGGTGACCGCGTCCTGGTGGCGGGCACGACCGCGTTCCGGGGCGATGTGCTGTACGGGGAGGGCGACCCGTACGAGCAGGCCAAGGTGGCCTTCACCAGCGCGCTGGAGGCGATCGGCGAGTTCGGGCTCGGCATCGAGTCCGTGATCCGCACGCGCCTCCACCTCGCCCACGCGCGGGACGTCGACGCGGCCGGACGCGCCCACAAGGAGCTGTTCGACGCGGTGCGCCCGGTCACCACCCTGCTGGTGGTCGAGGGCTTCGTCGACTCGCGCGTGCTGGTCTCAGTGGAACTCGAAGCATTCAGAGGAGCCGTGACTTCATGACCCTGGCGGTCCGAGTCATCCCCTGCCTGGACGTGGACAACGGCCGGGTCGTCAAGGGCGTCAACTTCCAGAACCTGCGCGACGCGGGCGACCCCGTCGAGATGGCCAAGGTGTACGACGCCGAGGGCGCCGACGAGCTGACGTTCCTGGACATCACCGCCTCGTCGGGCAACCGCGAGACGACGTACGACGTGGTGCGCCGCACCGCCGAGCAGGTGTTCATCCCGCTCACCGTGGGCGGCGGCGTCCGCACCACCGAGGACGTGGACAAGCTGCTCCGCGCGGGCGCCGACAAGGTGGGCGTCAACACGGCGGCCATCGCCCGGCCCGACCTCATCCGCGAGATCGCGGAACGCTTCGGCCGGCAGGTGCTCGTCCTCTCGGTCGACGCCCGGCGCACCGAATCCGGCTCCTTCGAGGTCACCACGCACGGCGGTCGTCGCGGCACCGGCATCGACGCCGTCGAGTGGGCGCACCGGGCCGCCGAGCTGGGCGCCGGCGAGATCCTGCTCAACTCCATGGACGCCGACGGCACCAAGGACGGCTACGACCTGGAGATGATCGCCGCCGTCCGCAAGCACGTCACCGTCCCGGTGATCGCCTCCGGTGGCGCCGGAAAGCTCGCCGACTTCCCGCCGGCGGTCGCGGCGGGCGCGGACGCGGTGCTGGCCGCCTCCGTCTTCCACTTCGGCGACCTGCGCATCGGCCAGGTCAAGGAGACGCTACGGGGAGCCGGTCACCCGGTGCGGTGAGGCTCAGCCGGTCGGCTGGGCCAACTGGATGAGATTGCCGACCGTGTCGTCCAGGACGGCGGCGATCACCGGGCCCTGCTCCTGCGGGTCCTGGACGAAGTGGACGCCCTCCCCGCGGAGCCGTTCGAACTCCGCGCGGAGGTCGTCCACGGAGAACACGATCGCGGGCAGCCCCGCCTCGCGCACCGCCCTGCGGTACGGCTCCGCTATAGGCCCCTGCCCCGGCTCCAGCAGCAGCTCCAGGTCCCGCTGGGCGCCTTCCTTCGCGCCCACGGTGACGAACAGCGTGCCGCCGCCCAGATCCATGTGGGTACGGGTCTCGAAGCCGAGGACATCGGTGTAGAAGGCGTGCGCCTTCGCCACGTCGTCGACGTACACACTGGTCATGGCCACTTTGATCACGAGCTGCGCCTTTCGTGCGGATCAGATGCCGAGCTGTTTGGTCTCGCGCAGCTTCGCGATCGCGTCCTCGTCGCCGTCCAGCTCGACCTTGGCGGCGCTCTGCCGGCCGTAGGCGAACAGCACCAGCTCGGACGGCTCCCCGGTCACCGTGACCACCGGGGTGCCGCGGTGGGCCACCACCGTCTGGCCGTCCGGACGGCGCAGCACCAGACCCGTCGGCACCCCGCGGCCCATCAACCGCGCGGAGCGCTCCAGACGCGACCACAGGGCGTCCTGGAACACCGGGTCGAGCTCACGCGGCGTCCAGTCGGGCTGGGCGCGGCGCACGTCCTCGGTGTGGACGTAGAACTCGACGATGTTCGACAGCTCGTCGACCTGCTTGAGCGAGAAGGGTGAGAAGCGCGGCGGACCCGTCCGGATGAGCTGGATCAGCTCCTCGTACGGCTTGGCGGTGAACTCCGCCGTCACCCGCTCCAGACGCGCCGCCAGCTGCTTGACCAGCATGCCGCCGGCCGCGTCGGGCCGGCGCTCGCGCACCACCACGTGGGCGGCGAGGTCCCGGGCCGTCCAGCCCTCGCAGAGGGTGGGGGCATCCGGGCCCGTGGTCTCCAGCAGATCGGCCAGGAGAAGTCGTTCACGCTTGGCATGGGTCGACATGCATGCCAGCCTACGGCCGGGCGGGAAGTCCGCCCACCCGTCACCCGACCACCGCCCCTCAACGCGCCTCCCCCAGTGCCTGAACGGCCTGGGGGCACCCCCATCGCGCCACTGTTTCCAATCAGTGGACATCGTCAGGGCCCGGTGACCGGGGCGCGGCACAATGGTCGGCATGACCAGCAGCACGTCCCGGCCCAGCCGCCTCGACCCGGAGATCGCCGCGCGGCTCAAGCGCAGCCCCGACGGCCTCCTGCCCGCCATCGCCCAGCAGTACGACACCGGAGAGGTGCTGATGCTGGGCTGGATGGACGACGAGGCGCTGCACCGCACGCTCACCACCGGCCGCTGCACCTACTGGTCGCGCAGCCGTCAGGAGTACTGGGTGAAGGGCGACACCTCCGGCCACTTCCAGTGGGTCAAGTCGGTCGCCCTGGACTGCGACGCCGACACCGTGCTGGTCAAGGTCGACCAGGTGGGCGCCGCCTGCCACACCGGCGCCCGCACCTGCTTCGACGCCGACGTGCTGGCGGTGGCGGACGCCCCCGCCTCGGATCAGTAAGGTCTGCCGCCATGGACCTCGAGACGTTCCGCAAGCTCGCCACCGACCGCCGGGTCATCCCGGTCACCCGCAAGCTCCTCGCCGACGGCGACACCCCGGTCGCGCTCTACCGCAAGCTCGCCGCCGAGCGCCCGGGCACGTTCCTGCTGGAGTCCGCGGAGAACGGTCGCTCCTGGTCCCGCTACTCCTTCGTCGGCGTCCGCAGCGCCGCCACCCTCACCGAGCGCGCCGGACAGGCGCACTGGGAAGGGACCCCGCCCGTCGGCGTCCCCGTGGACGGCGACCCGCTCGCCGCGCTGCGCACGACCCTCCAGACCCTGCACACCCCGCGCGACCTCGCCCACGACCTGGGCCTGCCGCCCTTCACCGGCGGCATGGTCGGCTACCTCGGCTACGACATCGTGCGCCGCCTGGAGAAGGTCGGCCCCGGCGAGCGGGACGACCTGAAGCTGCCCGAGCTGACCATGCTGCTCACCAGCGACCTCGCCGTCATGGACCACTGGGAGGGCGCCGTCTGGTTGATCGCCAACGCGATCAACCACAACGACCTGGAGACCGGCGTCGACGAGGCGTACGCCGACGCCGTGGCCCGGCTCGACGCCATGGAGGCCGACCTCACCCGCGCGGTGGCCCAGCCGCCCGCCGTGCTGCCGCCCTCCGAGCTGCCCGAGTACACCGCGCGGTGGGGCGGCCCCGACTTCCGGCAGGCCGTGGAGGACATCAAGGAACGCGTCCGCGCGGGGGAGGCCTTCCAGGTCGTCCCCTCCCAGCGGTTCGAGACGCCGTGCACGGCGAGCGCCCTCGACGTCTACCGGGTGCTGCGGGCCACCAACCCGTCCCCGTACATGTACCTGTTCCGCTTCGACGGCTTCGACGTGGTCGGCTCGTCCCCCGAGGCGCTGGTGAAGGTCGAGGACGGGCACGCCATGGTCCACCCCATCGCCGGCACCCGGCACCGCGGCACCACCCCGCAGGAGGACCAGGCCCTCGGTGACGAACTGCTCGCCGACCCCAAGGAGCGCGCGGAGCACCTGATGCTCGTCGACCTCGGGCGCAACGACCTCGGACGGGTCTGCGAACCCGGCTCCGTCGAGGTCGTCGACTTCATGTCCGTCGAGCGGTACTCGCACGTCATGCACATCGTCTCGACGGTCACCGGCCGGGTCGGCGCCGGCCGCACCGCGTTCGACGTGCTCACCGCCTGCTTCCCGGCCGGCACGCTCTCCGGGGCGCCCAAGCCCCGTGCGCTGCAGATCATCGACGAACTCGAACCGTCCCGGCGCGGGCTGTACGGCGGCTGCGTCGGCTACCTCGACTTCGCGGGCGACTCCGACACCGCGATCGCGATCCGTACCGCCCTGCTGCGGGACGGCACCGCGTACGTGCAGGCCGGAGCGGGGATCGTGGCCGACTCCGACCCGGTCGCGGAGGACACCGAGTGCCGCAACAAGGCGGCGGCGGTGCTGCGCGCGGTGCACACCGCGAACCGGCTGGGAACGGCCTGAGGGGCGTCCGAGGTGAACCCCGGGTGTCGGTTCGCCCGGGGTTCAGGCGATAGTGGAGGGCGTGACTGCTGTACCTACCCCCCGTTCCGAGGCCGCCGGCTCCGCCCGCAGTGGCCGCCTCAGCCTCGCCGTCGCCCTGCTGAGCGGCGCCCTGGGCGCGGCCGTGGCCCTGCTCGCCACCCGGCAGCAGTGGTCGGAGGGCACCGCCACGGTGGCCGGCGGCGCGTTCCCGCTGACCGCGAAGGGCAGCGACGTGACGGGTGTGCCCGCCGCCCTGGCCGTCGTGGGGCTGGCGGCGCTGGTCGCTGTGTTCGCCGTGCGCCGGGCCGGCCGCTTCGCCGTCGCGGCGCTGCTGGCGCTGTCGGGGGCGGGCACGGTGGCGGCGGCGCTGTTCGGGGCGTCGGACAGCGGGGCGCTCGACGAGAAGGCGGCGGAGGCGTCGGGTGACACGTCCGCGACCGTGGAGGCCCTGAGCCACACGGCGTGGCCGTACGTGGCCGCCGTGGGCGGTGTCCTGCTGCTGCTGGCCGGCCTGCTCGCCCTGCGCTACGGCCGCCTCTGGCCGGCCATGTCCGGCCGCTACGAACGGGGCGGCGCCCCACGCCCACGCCGCAAGCCGGTGTCCGTCGACCCCGACCGCCCCGAGGACCTCTGGAAGGCCCTGGACAGGGGCGAGGACCCGACGGGCGCGTAACACCCACCGCCGCGCCGCGTACCGCCGCAGCCACGACCAGCCGCACCGCCGGGGCTGCGCCCCCCTCTAGCCGCGGCCAGCCGCACCGCCGGGGCTGCGCCCCCCTAGCTGCGGGCAGTCGTGCCG
>NZ_LIWB01000018.1:0-71451 GCF_001905725.1 Streptomyces sp. CB02400 | reverse complement strand
GGCACGACTGCCCGCGGGGAGCGGGGGTGTGACGGTCGACCGTCCTCACTTGCGCGCCCAGTGGCACGACTCCCCGTGGTGGGCGGGGGAGGCACGGTCGCCCGCGACGGGCGGGCAAGGCACGACTGCCCGTGGTGGGCGGGGGAGGCGCGGTTGCCCGCGATCGTGGCCCGGCGCGTACCCCCGCTCACCCTCGGCGCGCGCGTGCGGGACAATGAGGGCGAGCGTCTGCTCAGACACGTACACAGCAACGAGGAGCAAGCAATGGCGGGCAGCAGCCACGGTCACACCCCGGCCGCCTGGACCGGTGTCATCATCGCCTTCATCGGTTTCTGCGTCGCGGGCGCGTTCATGGTGATGGACCAGCCCGCGGGCTTCTGGGCCGGCATGGGCCTCGTGATCCTCGGCGGCGTCGTCGGGATGATCATGCGCTCGATGGGCATGGGCCAGCCGAAGAGCAACCACGCCGTACCGGCCCGCGCCGAGGGCTGAGCACGGCGGAGCGACTCCGCACAGGGGCGGGCCCGGCACGACGCCGGAACCGCCCCTGAGCCGCGACCGGGGCACAATGCACAGCGTGAACGCCCCCACCCCCCAAGCGACCCCCGGCAGAGCGGCCCGACTGGCCGTCCCCGCGGGGCTGCTCGCCGCCGTCGCCGGGGCCTTCGCCTACGTCGGGGCCGTGGACCCCAACGAGCCCGGCCACTACCCCGCCTGCCCGCTGCTGCGCCTCACCGGCCTGTACTGCCCCGGCTGCGGCGGACTGCGCAGCGCGCACGCCGTCGTCCACGGCGACCTCCCGGCCGCCCTCCAGGCCAACGCGCCCGCCGTCCTCGGCTACGCCGTCTGCGCCGTGCTGTGGACCGTCTGGGTGGTCCGCGCGGCGCGCGGCGGGCCGCCGCTGCGGATCGATCCGCCGCCGGTGCTCCTGTGGTCCCTGGGAGCACTGCTCCTGGTGTTCACGGTTGTCCGGAACCTGCCGTTCGGTGGCTGGCTGCATCCTTGATCAACAAGCGAAAGTCCAGGTGGAGAGACCGGCGTCAACCTGGATGCGAGGCATCCGCCTCGCTGCGGATACCATCGCAGTGACCAGTGAAGACCGACCGTCAGGAAGGGGGCCGCTCGCGTGAGTGTGCTCGACGAGATCATCGACGGAGTCCGTGCCGACCTCGCGGAGCGGCAGGCGCGCGTCAGCCTCGACGAGCTCAAGGAGCGTGCGGCGAAGGCTCCCGCGGCCAAGGACGGCGCGGCCGCCCTGCGCGGCGACGGCGTCAAGGTGATCTGCGAGGTCAAGCGCTCCAGCCCGTCCAAGGGCGCGCTGGCCGCGATCGCCGACCCGGCGGGACTCGCCGCCGACTACGAGGCGGGCGGCGCCGCCGTCATCTCCGTCCTCACCGAACAGCGTCGCTTCGGCGGCTCGCTGGCCGACCTGGAGGCCGTCCGCGCGCGCGTGGACATCCCCGTCCTGCGCAAGGACTTCATCGTCACGTCGTACCAGCTCTGGGAGGCCCGCGCGTACGGTGCCGACCTCGCCCTGCTGATCGTCGCGGCCCTCGACCAGCCGGCCCTGGAGTCGCTGATCGAGCGCGCCGTGTCCATCGGCCTCACCCCGCTCGTCGAGGTGCACGACGAGGACGAGGTCGAGCGCGCGGTCGACGCGGGCGCCAAGGTCATCGGCGTCAACGCGCGCAACCTGAAGACGCTGAAGGTCGACCGCGGCACGTTCGAGCGGGTCGCCCCGGAGATCCCCGCGCACATCGTCAGGGTCGCCGAGTCCGGTGTCCGCGGCCCGCACGACCTCATCGCCTACGCCAACGCCGGCGCCGACGCCGTCCTGGTCGGCGAGTCCCTGGTCACCGGCAAGGACCCCAAGACGGCCGTCTCCGACCTGGTGGCAGCGGGCGAACACCCCGCCCTGCGCCACGGCCGCGGCTGACACCCCGGTAGGCTGCCCCGATGACCCTCACCCGCCTCGCACGTGGCTGCCGCCCCCGAGGCTGCCGCGCCCCTGCCCGCAGGGTGCACGGCCGCAGGGTCCGCTACGTGATCGGCGACGAACCGGGGCAAGTGAACGGCCGGCGATGGCAGCGCGTCCCATAGGGGCGCGGGGCTGTACTGAATATGCGACTCCGTCGCGTGAGCGCGACAAGCCACAACGGGCCCGCAGGGGCCCGACGACCCCCGCCCCCACGGCGAAACGTGCCCAACACACACTCACCGTGAGGTACACGCATGCCCAGCAACTTCTTCATCCCCGACCCGGAGGGTCAAACCCCAACCCCCGAAGGCTACTTCGGCGCCTTCGGCGGCAAGTTCATCCCCGAAGCCCTCGTCGCCGCGGTCGACGAGGTCGCCGTCGAGTACGACAAGGCCAAGCACGACCCCGAGTTCGCCCGGGAGCTCGACGACCTCCTGGTCAACTACACCGGCCGCCCGAGCGCGCTCACCGAAGTCCCCCGTTTCGCCGAACACGCGGGCGGAGCAAGGATCTTCCTCAAGCGCGAGGACCTGAACCACACCGGCTCGCACAAGATCAACAACGTGCTCGGCCAGGCCCTCCTCACCAAGCGCATGGGCAAGACCCGCGTCATCGCCGAGACCGGCGCGGGCCAGCACGGCGTGGCCACCGCCACCGCCTGCGCCCTCTTCGGCCTCGACTGCACGATCTACATGGGCGAGATCGACACTCAGCGCCAGGCCCTCAACGTGGCCCGGATGCGCATGCTCGGCGCCGAGGTCATCGCCGTGAAGTCCGGCAGCCGCACCCTGAAGGACGCCATCAACGAGGCGTTCCGCGACTGGGTCGCCAACGTCGACCGCACGCACTACCTCTTCGGCACCGTCGCGGGACCGCACCCCTTCCCGGCGATGGTGCGCGACTTCCACCGCGTGATCGGCGTCGAGGCCCGCCGCCAGCTCCTGGAGCGCGCCGGGCGCCTGCCCGACGCCGCGATCGCCTGCGTCGGCGGCGGCTCCAACGCCATCGGCCTCTTCCACGCCTTCATCCCGGACACCGGCGTACGCCTCATCGGCTGCGAGCCCGCCGGACACGGCATCGAGAGCGGCGAGCACGCGGCCACCCTCACCGCGGGCGAGCCAGGCATCCTGCACGGCTCCCGGTCGTACGTCCTCCAGGACGACGAGGGCCAGATCACCGAGCCGTACTCGATCTCGGCCGGCCTGGACTACCCGGGCATCGGACCCGAGCACTCCTACCTCAAGGACAGCGGCCGCGGCGAGTACCGCGCGGTGACCGACGACGCCGCCATGCAGGCCCTGCGCCTGCTGTCGCGCACCGAGGGCATCATCCCGGCCATCGAGAGCGCCCACGCCCTCGCCGGCGCCCTGGAGGTCGGCAAGGAGCTGGGCAAGGACGCGCTGATCGTCGTCAACCTGTCCGGGCGCGGCGACAAGGACATGGACACCGCCGCCCGCTACTTCGGGCTGTACGACACCGACGCCGAGGTCGCCGCCGACGAGGCCGGCACCGCCGAGATCGAGGGGGACGCCAAGTGAGCGGGAACGTGCGGCTGCTGAACGACACCCTCGCCGCGGCGAAGGCCGAGGGCCGCTCCGCCCTCATCGCCTACCTCCCGGCCGGGTTCCCGACCGTGGACGGCGGCATCGAGGCCATCAAGGCCGCCCTGGACGGCGGCGCCGACGTCGTGGAGGTGGGCCTGCCGCACAGCGACCCGGTCCTCGACGGCCCGGTCATCCAGACCGCCGACGACATCGCCCTGCGCGGCGGCGTGAAGATCGCGGACGTGATGCGCACGGTCCGCGAGGCCCACGCGGCCACCGGCAAGCCGATCCTCGTCATGACCTACTGGAACCCCATCGACCGCTACGGCGTCGAGCGGTTCACCGCCGAGCTGGCCGAGGCGGGCGGCGCCGGGTGCATCCTGCCCGACCTGCCGGTCCAGGAGTCGGCGCTGTGGCGGGAGCACGCGGAGAAGCACGGGCTCGCCACGGTCTTCGTGGTCGCGCCCAGCAGCAAGGACGAGCGGCTCGCCGAGATCACCGCGGTCGGCAGCGGCTTCGTCTACGCGGCCTCCCTGATGGGTGTCACCGGCACCCGTGAGTCGGTCGGCGCGCAGGCCGAGGACCTGGTGCGGCGCACCCGCGCCACCACCGGCATCCCGGTCTGCGTCGGACTCGGCGTCTCCAACCCCGCCCAGGCCGCCGAGGTCGCCCGCTTCGCCGACGGCGTGATCGTCGGCTCGGCCTTCGTCAAGCGGATGCTGGACGCCCCCGACGCCGCCGCCGGCGTCGAGGCCGTCCGGGCGCTCGCCGGTGACCTGGCCAAGGGCGTGCGCCGACAGGCGTGACCGGCCGGGGTATCCGCAGGTAGTCATACGGGTCCCTCGTACGGGTGGTCCTGGGACCGGGGAGGCGCTGTGCGCCTCCCCGGTTCGTTCTGCGGGTGTGAGCGAGAAGAACCGTGAGGGAAAGCGCACCGCCCGAGAGCGGCTGGCGGACGAGCGCGAGAAGCAGAAGAAGGCGGAGAAGCGACGCCGTGGCCTGATCGTGGGCGCGAGCGTGCTCTGTGTCCTGGGGCTCGCGGCGGTGATCGGTGTCATCGCCGCCAATTCGGGCGGGGACGACGAGAGCGAGGCGTCCGGCCCCGTCGTGGCGCCCTCCGGGGCCCTGGGCAAGGACGGCCTCGCCATCCCGGTCGGCAAGGAGAGCGCCAAGGCCACCCTCACCGTGTGGGAGGACTTCCGCTGCCCGGCCTGCAAGGTCTTCGAGCAGAACTACAGCCCCACCATCCACGAGCTGACCGAGTCCGGTCAGCTGAAGGTGGAGTACCACCTGGTCACACTGATCGACAACGGCCTGGGCGGCACCGGCTCCCGCAGCGCGGCCAACGCCGCCGCCTGCGCCCAGGACGCCGGGAAGTTCGCCGCGTACCACGACGTGCTGTTCGAGAACCAGCCGCCGGAGAGCGACGACGCCTTCGCCGACGACGGCAAGCTGATCGAGCTGGCCGGCAAGGTCGACGGACTCGACACCCCCGCCTTCCGCGCCTGCGTCGAGGACGGCACGCACAACAGCTGGGTCGCCAAGTCCCACGAGGCGTTCCAGAAGGGCGGCTTCAGCGGCACGCCGACGGTGCTGTACGAGGGCAAGAACATCAACCAGGACCGCTCGATGACCCCCGAGAAGTTCAAGCAGATGGTCGAGGAGGCCAACAAGGGACAGTGACGCCCCGGACCGACGATCCGACGGTCCTGTTATGGAGCCGTAGCCGGGCTGCTTGCCGTGCGGCCGGTCCGGCACGGTAGCGTCGACCCTGCCATGGAACTTGCCTACATTCCCAGCCCGTCGAGCGGGGTGCTGTACCTCGGCCCCGTTCCGCTGCGCGGCTACGCGTTCTGCATCATCATCGGCGTCTTCGTTGCCGTCTGGCTCGGCAACAAGCGCTGGATCGCCCGGGGCGGGCGGGCCGGCACGGTGGCCGACATCGCCGTCTGGGCCGTGCCCTTCGGCCTGATCGGCGGCCGGCTCTACCACGTGATCACGGACTACCAGCTGTATTTCAGCGAGGGCCGTGACTGGGTGGACGCCTTCAAGATCTGGGAGGGCGGCCTCGGCATCTGGGGCGCGATCGCCTTCGGCGCGCTGGGCGCGTGGATCGGCTGCCGGCGCCGTGGCATCCCGCTGCCCGCCTACGCCGACGCCATCGCGCCGGGCATCGCCTTCGCCCAGGCGATCGGACGCTGGGGCAACTGGTTCAACCAGGAGCTGTACGGGCGGGCCACCGATCTGCCGTGGGCCCTGGAGATCACCTCCTCCGCCGACGGGCGGGAGCCGGGGACGTACCACCCGACGTTCCTGTACGAGTCTCTGTGGTGCGTCGGAGTGGCGCTGCTGGTGATCTGGGCGGACCGGCGGTTCAAGCTCGGGCACGGGCGGGCGTTCGCGCTGTACGTCGCCGCGTACTGCGCGGGGCGGTTCTGGATCGAGTACATGCGGGTCGACGAGGCGCATCACGTTCTCGGGCTGCGGCTGAACAACTGGACGGCGGTCCTGGTGTTCCTGCTGGCGGTGCTGTACATCGTGCTGTCGGCGCGGAAGCGGCCGGGGCGGGAGGACGTGGTGGAGCCGGGTGTCTCCGGTGGTGAGGCCACTTCCGGTGGTGAGGGCGAGGCCGTGGAGAAGGGCGAGGAGGACGCTCCTTCCGAGAAGGAGGAGTCCTCTGAGGCCGAGGCCGAGGACTCCAAGGATGGGGCCGGGTCGGCGAAGAAGAGCTGACGGGTTGCTGTAGTACTACGCCGAGGGCGTCCGGGATTCTCCGGGCGCCCTCGGTTCGTGTGGGGGCGGGGGGTGTTGCGCAGCCCGGCGTTTGCGGGGTGCCGTCGCGCCCACCCGTGCCGCCCTGCGGCACGATTGCCCGCGGACTACGGGGGTGGTGGCGCGGCTGCTCGCGGACTGCGGAGGTGGCGTGGCTGTCCGTGGACTGCGGGGGTGGTGGCGGGGCTGTCCGTGGATTGCGGGTCAGGGTCTGGTGGCCAGGGACAGGGTTCTCTGGGCTGCTTTCACCACCGCTGTGTCGATGAAGGTGCCGTTGGGCAGGGCTTGGGCGCCCTGGTCGGAGGCTGCTGCCTTGAGGATGGTCTCCGCCTGTTCGATCTCCTCCTCCGTGGGGAGGTAGGCGCGCTCGATGACCGGCAGTTGGCGGGGGTGGATGGCGGCGCGGCCCAGGAAGCCCAGGGTGCGGCCGTGGGCGCAGGAGGCGGCCAGGCCGTTCAGGTCGCGGGTGTCGGGGTGGACGGACTGGGTGGGCGGGGCGAGGCCCGCCGCACGCGCGGCGACGACCACCCGGGAGCGGGACCAGTCGAGGCCCGCGTCGTCGCGTACGCCCAGGTCGGCCCGTAGGTCCGCCTCCCCGATGGCGATACCGCGCAGGGACGGGTGGGCGGTGGCCACGGCATGGGCGCGTTCGATGCCGAGGGCCGTCTCCAGGAGGGCGTACAGGGGCAGTGCGCCACCGTGGGCGGACACGGTGCGCCGGGCGACGCGTACGACGTCGGCCGGGGACGACACCTTGGGCAGGCGCAGGCCGGACAGGCCGGGGGCGTGCGCGACGGCCGCGAGGTCGGCGCGGGCCCAGGGGCCGGACAGGGCGTTGACACGGACGTGGACCGGGACCGGCTGGGGGTCGCGCAACAGCTCGGCGGTGGCGGAGCGGGCGTAGGCCTTGCGGTCGGGGGCGACCGCGTCCTCCAGGTCGACCACCACCACGTCGGCGCCGGAGGTGAGCGCCTTCGCCACCACGGGAGGACGGTCGCCGGGGACGTACAGCCAGGTCAGCGGGAAGCCCGTCACAGGGCGCCCTCCGCGCGGAGTTCCGCGAGGTCGTCGGACGTGAGGCCCAGCTCGGTCAGGACCTCCTCGGTGTCCGCGCCGTGCGGACGGCCCGCCCAGCGGATCGCGCCCGGGGTGCCGGAGAGCCGGAAGAGGACGTTCTGCATGCGCAGCGGGCCCAGCTCGGGGTCGTCGACCGTGGTGATCGTGTTCAGCGCCTGGTACTGCGGGTCCGCCATGACGTCCCGTACGTCCTGGATGGGGGCGACCGCCGCCTCCGCCTTCTCGAAGGCGGCCAGCACGTCGGCGCGGGCGTGCCGGGCGATCCAGCCGCCGACCGCCTCGTCCAGCACGTCCGCGTGCCGGGCCCGGTCCTCGCCGGTGGCGAACCAGGGCTCGTCGATCAGGTCAGGACGGCCCACCAGCACCATCACGCGCTCGGCGATCGACTGGGCCGAGGTGGAGACGGCGACCCAGGTGCCGTCGGCGGTGAGGTAGGTGCCGCGCGGGGCGTTGTTCTGGGAGCGGTTGCCGGTACGGGGCTGGACGTGGCCGAGCTGGTCGTACCAGGTGGGCTGGGGGCCGAGCGCGGTCAGGATCGGCTCGATCAGCGCCATGTCGACGACCTGGCCCTCTCCCGTGCGGTCCCGGCCGGCGAGCGCGGTCATGACGGCGTACGCCGTGGTCAGGCCCGCGATGGAGTCCGCCAGACCGAACGGGGGGAGGGTGGGCGGCGCGTCCGGCTCCCCGGTGATCGCGGCGAAGCCGCTCATCGCCTCGGCGAGGGTGCCGAAGCCCGGGCGGTGGGCGTACGGGCCGAACTGGCCGAAGCCGGTGACCCGGACCAGGATCAGCCGGGGGTTGGCGGCGGACAGCTCGGGCCAGCCCAGGTCCCACTTCTCCAGGGTGCCGGGGCGGAAGTTCTCGATGATCACGTCGGCGGTCCCGGCGAGGCGCAGGAGGGTGGCCTGTCCGCCGGGCGTGGACAGGTCGAGGGTGATGGTGCGCTTGTTGCGGCCGAGCATCTTCCACCACAGGCCGATGCCGTCCTTCGACGGGCCGTGGCCGCGGGAGGGGTCCGGTTTCCTCGGGTGCTCGACCTTGACGACCTCCGCGCCGAAGTCGCCGAGCAGGGTCGCGGCGAGGGGGCCGGCGAAGAGGGTGGCGAGGTCCAGGACGCGCAGGCCGGTCAGCGGGGGGCCGGTGGGGGCGGGGGTGGGATCGTCGTACGGCGTCATGGGCGGGTGGCCTCCAGGTGGGTCAGACGGGCCAGGGTGTCGAAGCCGGTGCCGTGGAAGTCGCCGACGGAGGTGGCCAGGCGGTTCTTCAGCGGGGCCGTCCAGCGTTCGGGGAGGACGCGGGGCGAACCGGCGAGAAGAGCGGCGATGCTGCCGGCCGTCGCGCCGTTGGAGTCGGTGTCCCAGCCGCCGGACACCGCGCGGCAGATGGAGCCGGTGAAGTCGCCGTCGGCGTGGGTGAGGGCGGCGGCGATCAGGGCGGTGTTGGGGACGGCGTGCACCCAGTGGTGGGTGGCGGCGTAGGTGGCGTGCAGGACGTCGACGACGGTGTCGAAGTCGGTGTGCTCGTGCGCGAGTCGAATGGCCTGCCGGACGGCTCGGGCGAGGCGGGAGCGGGGCGGGACGACGGTGAGGCCGGTGCGCAGACAGGCGTGGACGTCGTGGTCGCCGGTGGCGGCGGTGGCGATGACGGCCGCCGTGAACATCGCCGCGTAGACGCCGTTGGCGGTGTGGGTGAGGGTGGCGTCGCGGTGGGCCTGCTCGGCGGCGGCGGCCGGGTCGCCGGGGTTGGTCCAGCCGTGCATGTCCGCGCGGATCAGGGCGCCGATCCACTCGCGGAAGGGGTTGTGGTGGCGGGCGGTCAGTGGGGGTTCCAGGCCGCTGAGGAGGTTGCGGTAGGCGACGCGTTCGGCGGTGAAGGTGCGGCCGGCGGGGAGTTCGTCCAGCCAGACGCGGGCTACGTCGGTGGGGGTGAAGGTGCGGGTGTGGCGTTGGAGGACGAGGAGGTTCAGGAGGGGGTAGTTGAGGTCGTCGTCCTCGGGCATGCCGTCGATGTTCTCGGCGAGGGAGGTTGTCGCGGAGCGGCGGTTCCAGGGGTGTCGGGTGAGGAGGTCCTCGGGGACGCCGTGGGCGGTGAAATAGTTGGTCAGGGGCCAGTTGCCGGTGACTCGGGCGAGTTGGCGGATGCCGTCGAGGGGGAGTTTCTCGACTGGCTTGCCGAGGAGGCAGCCCACTGCTCTGCCGAGCCATGCGGCTTCCAGGGCGGCGGGGGACGCTGGGCGGAGGTGGGTCGCGCGGCCCGGCGCTTGCGGGGTGCCGCCGCGCCCACCCTCCCCCGCTCTCGGCTTCGCTCGAGCGGGGGGACCCCCATCGCCCCAGGCGGCACGACTGCCCCCAGTTCTCGGCCAGTCGGGGCACAGGGACTTGATTCTGGGCAGGGCGGTCGGTTCGTCGTCCGCGAGGGTGCTGGGGAGGTCGGCGAGTTCGTCGAGGAGGTCGGTGGCCAGGAGGCGGAGGTAGGGGGAGACGGGGTGAGGGGAGGCGCCTGCGGTGAGGGGTGCCTCGGGGCCGCCTGCCGCTTGCCAGCGGGCGGCCATGGTCGAGGGTTCTCGGCCGTCCTGGGCTGCCTGGCGCAGTTCGTGGCCGATCAGGTCCTCCGGTTGGACCCAGGTCAGTCGGAGCATCCGGCGCCTCCCAGGTCCGCGAACGCCCGCTCGTGGGCGCGGCGGCGCTGTACGTCGCGTACGAAGATCTCGCGCGTTACGGCGGTGAGGGTGGCCGCCGGTTCCCACAGGTCGAGGCGGCTGGCCTCCGCCACCGTCTTGGCCCAGCCCTCGGGGACCGGTGAGCCGAGCGCGCCGGCCACCGCGCCGGCCATCGTGGCGATGGAGTCGCAGTCGCGGCCGTAGTTCACCGCGCCCAGGACCGCGTGGTGGAAGTCGCCGCCGGCCACCACCAGCATGCCCAGCGCCACCGGGAGTTCCTCGACGGCGTGCAGCCGGGACGGGCGGCGGGCGCCCAGGGAGGGGGAGCGGTAGTCGGGGCCGACCGTGTCGTACGGCGTCACCGCCTCCCGCAGCGGGCCCAGCGCCGACTCGAAGTCCGTGTGCCGCGAGGCGACTTCGCAGACCTTCTCGATCGCCTCCCGCGTGCCGTCCTTCGCCGACGCCAGACACGCGGCGACCACCGAGTCCGCCGTCGCGCCCGGCGCGCACGCCGCCGCCACGGCCGCCGCGAAGACACCGGCCGCCTCCCTGCCGTACGACGACTGGTGCGCGCCCGCGACATCCAGCGCCTCGGCGTAGGCGGCGGCCGGGTGGGCGGCGTTGACCAGGCCGACCGGGGCCATGTACATCGCGGCACCGCAGTTGACGATGTTGCCGGTGCCGGCCTCGCGCGGGTCGACGTGACCGTAGTGCAGGCGGGCCACGAGCCACTTCTCGGCGAGGAAGATCCGCTGCAGCGGGAGCACCTCCGCCTCCAGCTCCGGGATCCAGCGCGGGTTCGTCATCAGGTCCGGGACCAGGTGGTCGGCGACGGCGTAGGCGTCCAGGTGGTCGCGGACCGTCGCGTACACCCGGATCAGTGCGTGCGTCATCAGGGTGTCGTCGGTGACGTGGCCGTCGCCCTTGTGGTACGGCGCGATGGGGCGGGCGGTGCGCCACGCGTCGCCGTTCCACGGGCCGACGACGCCGTGTACGCGCCCGCCGTGGCGCTCGACGATCTGCTCGGGGGAGTACCCCTCGACCGGCCCGCCGAGGGCGTCGCCGACGGCCGCCCCGACGAGGGCGCCGGTGATCCGCTCCTCCAGGGGCAGACCCTGGTCACTCTTTTCCGCCTCTTCGCGCGTCATGCCCGAATCATCCCCCTGTCGGGGCCGGTTGTGCGGCTTCCAGGAGCCCGGCGAGTTCCACCAGGTCCGTGCCGGTGAGCCGGGGGAGCACGCAGCCGGAGAGGGTGCGGCAGCTCTCCCGCCACGTCCCCGGGATCGCGGTCCCGCCGCCCAGCGCGCCGGTGAGGGCGCCGACGAGCGCCGGGGCGGAGTCCGCGACCCGGGACAGACAGGCCGCCGCGGGGACCGCCTCCGCGATCCGGCCGTGGGCGGCGGTGGCGAGGGCGAGGGCGACGGGGACGGTCTCGGCGGCGGCGACGCCGTAGCTGTAGACGTGGTCGACGATCTGGTGCTCCAGCGGTGGTACGAGGGCGAAGGCGCTGTCGGCGTCCGCCGCGAGCTTCAGGGCGTACCGGGCGTTGCGGCCGATCTCCGTGTCCTCGGGCAGCTCGGCGCAGGCCGCCGCCACGCAGGTGCGCGGGTCCGCGCCGGTGAGGGCCAGGGAGACGGCGGCGGCCATGGCGCGGGCGCCGTGCACGCCGTCACCGTCCTGGGTGTAGCGGGCGTCGAACTCCGCGAGGTCGGCGGCGGCCCGTGGGTCGCCGGGGTGGGCCACGGCCAGCACGCAGGCGCGTACGCAGGCGGCGTCGTCGAAGTAGTGGGGGTTGTCGTGGCCGGTGGCGGGCGGGCGCAGGCCGGTGGCGAGGTTTCCTAGGCCGGCGCGGACGGAGATGCGGGCGCGCAGGGGGAGTACGGCGGACTCCGTCTCGGGGGCGCGGTCCGCCGCCGCGGCGATCTCGCCGGCGACGGTGTTCCAGGTCAGGTCGATCGCCGCGCGGGTGCGGCGTTCTCGGCTCAGGTCGCCGAAGGCGGTGTCGTCTCCGGCGCGGAGGACGGCTTCTGCGGCGAAGGCCGCCCATTCGGCGTCGTCGGAGGGGCCCAGGCGCAGGGGTTCGGAGGGCTGGTTGAGGGCGATGGGGACGGGGAGGGTGGTGGTCGCGTTCTGTTCGGCGAAGGTGTCCAGTTCGCGGGTGAGGCGTCTTGTCCACTCGGGCATCCTTGCCGCCCGGTGGCGGGCGGCGGGCCAGCCGGCGGCGTCGCCTGCGGCGAGGCCGAGGAGGAGGCCCTCGATTCTCGCCTGCGGCGCGGCTTCGACGGCCTCGGCTTCGCTCTGTGCCTGTGCCTGTGCCTGTGCCTGTGCCTGTGCCTGTGCCTGTGCCTGCGGCGGCCGGGTGGGGCTTTCGGCCTCGGCTTCGCCTTCGGCCCGGATGTTCCCACCCGCACCACCCGTGCGGCATTCGTCGTCGGGTGCGAGTGGCCCCTGTGGGGTGTTCTCGCCGTCGGCGGCTGCGGGTGGGTTTTGTGGGGTGGTCGCGGCTGTGGGGTCTGCCTCGGTGAGGGGGATCATGTGGGCGCCTCCGTCTTGTCGGCCGGTGCCAGGACCAAGGTGTCGGGCGCCTCCGGCGTCAGCAGGTCCGCGATGTCCAGGACGTGGTGGCCTGCCATGGTCGGGAGGCAGGTGCCGCGGGCCGGGGTGATGGCGGACGACCAGGCCGGCGGGATCGCCGCGGCGCCCCGGGTCGCGCCCGCCAGGGCGCCGGCCACCGCCGCCGTGGTGTCCGCGTCACGGCCCATGTTGACGGCCGTCAGCACCGCCTGTTCGAAGTCGCCGTCGGCCGCCGCGTACGCGCCGAAGGCGAGGGCGACCGCCTCGGGGGCCAGGTCCGTCCACGGGTAGCCGCCGATCACCACCGCCGCGCGGACCGCGCGTTCGCCCAGGTGGGCCGCGGTCACTGCGCGGCGCAGCGAGCGGGCGGTCCAGGAGTCGTCCGGTACCACCGCCAGGGCCGAGGCCACGACCGCGACCACCGGCGCCCCGGCCATCGCCGCCGCGACGCCCGCCGCGACCGCCTGGCCGCCGTAGATGCCCTCGCCGTCGTGGCTGACGGAGCCGTCGATCGCCGCCAGCCGGGCCGCCTCGTCGGGACGGCCGGCCGCGAACACCCCGTGGGGCGCCGCCCGCATCGCCAGCCCGTCGCTCCAGGCGTGCCGGTGCTGGGCGGAGATCGGCGCCGCCAGTCCCCGGCGCAGGTTCTCCAGCGTGCCGCGCTCGCTGAAGCCGGCGCCCCGGAAGGGGCCCTCCGCGCGGTCCGCGATCCACTCGTGCCAGGCCGCCTCGACGTGCGCCGGGGTGAGCGCGGAGCCGTGCCGGGCCAGCAGCAGGCCCGAGAAGATCGCGTACTCGGTGTCGTCCGTGCCCGCCGGGTGCTCCGTCACGTATCCCGTGATGCGGCCCCACCGCGCGCGGATCTCGGAGGGCTTCATGTTCTCGGCCGGGGCGCCCAGCGCGTCACCGACGGCCAGACCGAGCAGCGCGCCGCGCGCCCGCTCACGGCGTCCGAGGACGTCCCCGGGCACCGGGCCAGTCGAAACAGCCGGGCCGGCCGGGACAGAGGGGATGCGGGCGGTCGATGCCATACGCGGCTCTCCTCTCAGGTGCGCCCCGAGAGGCGCGGAGCCCTTTGCGCATCTGTCCCCGGCTCGGTGCCCGGCGCAGCCTCACCGGCCCCAGCGTCACCCGGTCGACATCTGCGCGTCCATCTACACAAACGAGCGAAACCCGCAAAACCGCAGGTTAGCCCAGCCTTTCCTTGCTGGCGGGACGGAATGGAGAGGCGTACGTTGGGTGTTGTCGAAGAATAGAACTTGTCCAAAGAAGAACTGTGGGGGACACAGGCATGGCCATCATCGAGACCGAGGCGACGCTGCACGAGGCGCACCGCGACAACCACACGCACCGGGACGTGAACGGCGGCTGGCTGCGCCCCGCGGTCTTCGGCGCGATGGACGGACTGGTCTCCAACCTCGCCCTGATGACCGGTGTCGCCGGAGGAGCGGTCAGCCAGCAGACCGTCGTGCTCACCGGCCTCGCCGGTCTGGCCGCCGGCGCCTTCTCCATGGCGGCCGGCGAGTACACCTCCGTCGCCTCCCAGCGCGAGCTGGTCGAGGCCGAGCTCGACGTCGAGCGGCGTGAGCTGCGCAAGCACCCCAAGGACGAGGAGGCCGAGCTCGCCGCGCTCTACCAGGCCCGCGGCGTCGAGCCCGAGCTGGCCCGCGAGGTCGCCCGGCAGCTCTCCAGGGACCCCGAGCAGGCGCTGGAGATCCACGCCCGCGAGGAACTCGGCATCGACCCCTCCGACCTGCCCTCGCCCACCGTCGCCGCCGTGTCCAGCTTCGGCTCCTTCGCGCTGGGCGCCCTGCTGCCCGTACTGCCGTATCTGCTCGGCGCGAGCAGTCTGTGGCCCGCCGTGCTGCTGGCGCTGCTCGGGCTCTTCCTGTGCGGCGCGGTGGTGGCCAAGGTGACGGCGCGGACCTGGTGGTACAGCGGTCTGCGGCAGCTCGCCCTCGGTGGCGCGGCGGCCGGTGTGACGTACGCCCTGGGCACGCTGTTCGGAACGGCCGTAGGATGATGCGACTCGCACTTATGCGTTGGGACGCATAAGTAGTCGTAACTTGCTGGTTTCGGCCGCATGACCACTGGGCATGAGCCGTAAGCGCTGTGGGCAAAGAGGCCGGCGGCGTGCCCCGCGGGTCGGGCGAAGAAGCCCTTTCCCGCCATCGGACCGCGATGGACATCGACCTGTCCGACCGGTCCCCATAGCTTCCACCACCAGGCGCGGAACCTCACCGCGACCCATGTGGTGTCCGCATGTTGGAACGGATTATCCCGGTTTCCGAGAACCGCTCCATCATGTAACCTGCACCAAATTTCGCACCACGCAGAGGGCCAACGTCGTCCCTCGGCACCTTGCACATGCCACATGACGACGACGGGAGAGCCGATGCGTACGCCGCGCCAGCCGTCCCAGCATTCCACGAACGACCGCCTGAACTGGTCGTTCATGGATGCTCGCCCTGCTGCGCAGGGTATGTACGACCCCCGCAACGAGCACGACGCCTGCGGCGTCGGCTTCGTCGCCACCCTCACCGGCGAGGCGTCCCACACCCTGGTGGATCAGGCCCTCACGGTCCTGCGCAACCTCGAACACCGCGGTGCCACCGGTTCCGAGCCGGACTCCGGTGACGGCGCCGGAATCCTCTCCCAGGTCCCGGACACCTTCTTCCGCGAGGTGGCCGGATTCGAACTGCCCGAGGCCGGCGGCTACGCGGTCGGTATCGCCTTCCTGCCGGTGGACGGCGCCGACGCGGCCGTCGCCCGCATCGAGGAGATCGCCGCCGCCGAGGACCTGACCGTCCTCGGCTGGCGCGAGGTGCCGGTGGCGCCCGAACTGCTCGGCGCCACCGCCCGCTCGACGATGCCGGTCTTCCGGCAGATCTTCGTCACCGCCGGTGAGCTCAAGGGCCTCGACCTCGACCGCAAGGCGTTCGTGCTGCGCAAGCGCGCCGAGCGCGAGGTGGGCGTCTACTTCCCGTCGCTGTCCGCGCGGACCATCGTCTACAAGGGCATGCTGACCACCGGCCAGCTCGAGCCCTTCTTCCCGGACCTGTCCGACCGCCGCTTCGGCTCCGCGATCGCGCTGGTGCACTCCCGGTTCTCCACGAACACCTTCCCGTCGTGGCCGCTCGCGCACCCGTACCGCTTCGTCGCGCACAACGGTGAGATCAACACCGTCAAGGGCAACCGCAACTGGATGCGCGCCCGCGAGTCCCAGCTCGTCTCCGACCTGTTCGGTGCCGAGGACAGGAACCTCGAGCGGATCTTCCCGGTCTGTACGCCCGACGCCTCGGACTCCGCCTCCTTCGACGAGGTCCTCGAACTGCTGCACCTGGGCGGGCGTTCGCTGCCGCACTCCGTGCTGATGATGATCCCGGAGGCGTGGGAGAACCACGACTCCATGGACCCGGCCCGACGCGCCTTCTACCAGTACCACTCCACGATGATGGAGCCCTGGGACGGCCCCGCCTGCGTCACCTTCACCGACGGCACCCAGGTCGGCGCCGTACTCGACCGCAACGGCCTGCGCCCCGGCCGCTACTGGGTCACCGACGACGGTCTGGTCGTCCTCGGCTCCGAGGTCGGCGTCCTCGACATCGACCCGGCGAAGGTCGTCCGCAAGGGCCGCCTGCAGCCCGGCCGGATGTTCCTGGTGGACACCGCCGAGCACCGCATCATCGAGGACGACGAGATCAAGGACGGGCTCGCCGCCGAGCACCCCTACGCGGAGTGGCTCGAGGCCGGCGAGATCGAGCTGCCCGACCTGCCCGAGCGCGAGCACATCGTGCACACCCACGCCTCGGTCACCCGCCGCCAGCAGACCTTCGGCTACACCGAGGAGGAGCTGCGGGTCCTGATCGCGCCGATGGCCAAGGCCGGCGCCGAGCCGATCGGCTCGATGGGCACCGACTCGCCGATCGCCGCGCTGAGCGAGCGCCCGCGCCTGCTCTTCGACTACTTCACCCAGCTCTTCGCGCAGGTCACCAACCCGCCGCTGGACGCGATCCGCGAGGAACTGGTCACCTCCCTGCGCTCCCCGCTGGGTCCGTCGGGCAACCTGCTGGAGCCGACCGCGGCCTCCTGCCGCAGCGTCGTCCTGCCCTTCCCGGTGATCGACAACGACGAGCTGGCCAAGCTCATCCACATCAACGCCGACGGCGACATGCCCGGCTTCAAGGCCGCGACCCTCTCCGGCCTGTACCGGGTGTCCGGCGGCGGTGACGCACTCGCCGAACGCATCGAGGACATCTGCGCCGAGGCCGACGCCGCCATAGAGAACGGCGCCCGGCTGATCGTCCTGTCCGACCGGCACTCCGACGCCGAGCACGCGCCGATCCCGTCGCTGCTGCTCACCGCGGCCGTCCACCACCACCTCATCCGCACCAAGCAGCGCACCCAGGTGGGTCTGCTGGTCGAGGCCGGCGATGTCCGCGAGGTCCACCACGTCGCCCTGCTCATCGGCTACGGCGCCGCCGCCGTCAACCCGTACCTGGCGATGGAGTCCGTCGAGGACCTGGTCCGCGCGGGCACCTTCCTGCCCGGCATCGAGCCCGAGCAGGCCATCCGCAACCTGATCTACGCCCTCGGCAAGGGCGTCCTGAAGGTCATGTCCAAGATGGGCATCTCCACGGTCGCCTCCTACCGTGGCGCCCAGGTCTTCGAGGCCGTCGGTCTCGAGGACGCCTTCGTGGAGAAGTACTTCAACGGCACCGCCACCAAGATCGGCGGCGTCGGCATCGACGTCGTCGCCCAGGAGGTCGCCGCCCGCCACGCCAAGGCCTACCCCGCCTCCGGCATCGCTCCCGCGCACCGCGCGCTGGAGATCGGCGGCGAGTACCAGTGGCGCCGCGAGGGCGAGCCGCACCTGTTCGACCCGGAGACGGTCTTCCGCCTCCAGCACTCCACGCGCTCCGGCCGCTACGACATCTTCAAGAAGTACACCGAGCGGGTGAACGAGCAGTCCGAGCGCCTGATGACGCTCCGCGGCCTGTTCGGCTTCACCTCCGACCGGCAGCCGATCCCGGTCGACGAGGTCGAGCCGGTCTCCGAGATCGTCAAGCGGTTCTCCACCGGCGCCATGTCGTACGGCTCCATCTCCCGCGAGGCGCACGAGACGCTCGCCATCGCCATGAACCAGCTCGGCGGCAAGTCCAACACCGGTGAGGGCGGCGAGGACCCGGAGCGGCTGTACGACCCGGCCCGCCGCTCCTCCATCAAGCAGGTCGCCTCCGGCCGCTTCGGTGTGACCTCCGAGTACCTGGTCAACTCCGACGACATCCAGATCAAGATGGCCCAGGGCGCCAAGCCCGGCGAGGGCGGCCAGCTCCCCGGCCACAAGGTCTACCCGTGGGTCGCGAAGACCCGGCACTCGACGCCGGGCGTGGGGCTCATCTCCCCGCCGCCGCACCACGACATCTACTCCATCGAGGACCTCGCCCAGCTCATCCACGACCTGAAGAACGCCAACCCCCAGGCGCGCATTCACGTCAAGCTGGTCTCCGAGGTCGGCGTCGGCACCGTCGCCGCGGGTGTCTCCAAGGCGCACGCGGACGTCGTCCTGATCTCCGGTCACGACGGCGGCACCGGTGCCTCCCCGCTGACGTCGCTGAAGCACGCCGGCGGTCCCTGGGAGCTCGGCCTCGCCGAGACCCAGCAGACCCTGCTGCTCAACGGCCTGCGCGACCGGATCGTCGTGCAGACCGACGGCCAGCTCAAGACCGGCCGTGACGTGGTCATCGCCGCGCTGCTCGGCGCCGAGGAGTTCGGCTTCGCCACCGCCCCGCTGGTCGTCTCCGGTTGCGTCATGATGCGCGTCTGCCACCTGGACACCTGCCCGGTCGGCATCGCCACCCAGAACCCCGTCCTGCGGGACCGGTTCTCCGGCAAGGCCGAGTACGTCGTGAACTTCTTCCAGTTCATCGCCGAGGAGGTCCGCGAGCTCCTCGCCGAGCTGGGCTTCCGCTCCATCGAGGAGGCCGTCGGCCACGCCGAGATCCTCGACGTGACCCGCGCGGTGAACCACTGGAAGGCGCAGGGCCTGGAGCTGGCCCCGCTGTTCCACGTGCCCGAGCTGCCCGAGGGCGCCGTCCGCCACCAGGTCGTCGCCCAGGACCACGGCCTGGAGAAGGCGCTCGACAACGAGCTGATCAAGCTCGCCGCCGACGCCCTCGCCGCGTCCGGCGCCGAGGACGCCCAGCCGGTGCGCGCCCAGGTCGCCATCCGCAACATCAACCGCACGGTCGGCACCATGCTCGGCCACGAGGTGACGAAGAAGTTCGGCGGCGCGGGCCTGCCCGACGACACCATCGACATCACCTTCACCGGCTCCGCGGGGCAGTCCTTCGGCGCCTTCGTCCCGCGCGGTGTCACGCTGCGCCTGGAGGGCGACGCCAACGACTACGTCGGCAAGGGCCTGTCCGGCGGCCGGATCGTGGTCCGCCCGGACCGCGCGGCCGACCACCTCGCCGAGTACTCGACCATCGCGGGCAACACGATCGCGTACGGCGCGACCGGCGGCGAGCTGTTCCTGCGCGGCCGGACCGGCGAGCGGTTCTGCGTCCGCAACTCCGGCGCGACGGTCGTCTCCGAGGGCGTGGGCGACCATGGCTGCGAGTACATGACCGGTGGTCACGCGGTCGTCCTCGGCGAGACGGGGCGCAACTTCGCGGCCGGCATGTCCGGCGGCATCGCCTACGTCATCGACCTCGACCGGAACAACGTCAACGCAGGCAACCTGGGCGCCGTAGGGGCCCTGGACGACGCCGACAAGCAGTGGCTGCACGACGTGGTCCGCCGCCACCAGGAGGAGACGGGCTCCACCGTCGCCGAGAAGCTGCTCGCCGACTGGGACACCGCCGTCGAGCGCTTCAGCAAGATCATCCCCAGCACGTACAAGGCAGTGCTCGCCGCCAAGGACGCCGCCGAGCGAGCAGGTCTCTCCGAGACCGAGATCACCGAGAAGATGATGGAGGCGGCGATCAATGGCTGACCCGAAGGGCTTTCTGAACCACGGCCGCGAGGTCGCCAGGTCCCGTCCGGTCGAGGAGCGCAAGAAGGACTGGAACGAGGTCTACGTCCCCGGTTCCCTGCTGCCGATCATCAGCAAGCAGGCCAGCCGGTGCATGGACTGCGGCATCCCGTTCTGCCACAACGGCTGTCCGCTGGGGAACCTCATCCCCGAGTGGAACGACTACGCCTACCGCGAGGACTGGGGCGCCGCCTCCGAGCGGCTGCACGCCACCAACAACTTCCCGGAGTTCACCGGCCGCCTGTGCCCGGCTCCGTGCGAGTCGGCGTGCGTGCTCGGCATCAACCAGCCGCCGGTCACCATCAAGAACGTCGAGGTCTCGATCATCGACAAGGCGTGGGAGACCGGTGACGTCGCCCCGCAGATCCCCGAGCGCCTCTCCGGCAAGACCGTCGCGGTCGTCGGCTCGGGCCCCGCGGGCCTGGCCGCCGCCCAGCAGCTCACCCGGGCCGGCCACACGGTCGCGGTGTACGAGCGCGCCGACCGCATCGGCGGCCTGCTGCGCTACGGCATCCCCGAGTTCAAGATGGAGAAGCGGCACATCAACCGCCGTATCGAGCAGATGCGCGCGGAGGGCACCAAATTCCGTACGGGCGTCGAGATCGGCCGCGACATGCCGGCCACCGCGCTGCGCAAGCGGTACGACGCCGTGGTCCTCGCCGTCGGCGCGACGACCGCCCGCGACCTGCCGGTGCCGGGCCGCGACCTCAAGGGCATCCACCAGGCCATGGAGTACCTGCCGCTGGCCAACAAGGTGCAGGAGGGCGACTACGTCGCCCCGCCGATCTCGGCCGAGGGCAAGCACGTCGTGGTGATCGGCGGCGGTGACACCGGCGCCGACTGCGTGGGCACCGCCCACCGCCAGGGCGCGGCCTCCGTCACCCAGCTGGAGATCATGCCCCGCCCGAACGAGGAGCGGAACCCGGTCTCCCAGCCGTGGCCGACCTTCCCGATGCTCTACAAGGTCACGTCCGCCCACGAGGAGGGCGGTGAGCGGATCTACTCCGTCTCCACCACCCACTTCGAGGGCGACGAGGACGGCAACGTCCAGTGGCTGCACATGAGCGAGGTCGAGTTCGTCGACGGCAGGCTCACCTCGAAGCCGGGCACCGAGCGCAAGATCCCGGCCCAGCTCGTCACCCTCGCCATGGGCTTCACCGGCACCGACCGGGACAACGGCCTGGTCGAGCAGTTCGGCCTGGACCTCGACGAACGCGGTAACATCGCCCGTGACGCCGACTTCCAGACCAACGTGCCCGGTGTGTTCGTCGCCGGTGACGCCGGCCGCGGCCAGTCGCTCATCGTGTGGGCGATCGCGGAGGGCCGCTCGGCCGCCCGCGGCTGCGACCGCTTCCTCACCGGGGCGAGCGAGCTGCCGGCCCCGATCCGCCCGACGGACCGCTCGCTGATGGTCTGACGAGCGGTACGAAAGGTGACCTGACGGTCCCTCACAGACGTCCCGTACAACGGCGTACGGAACACAGAAGGCGCCTGCCCTCAGTCCCCGACCGGACGACCGGGCAGGCGCCTTCGCGCGCTCAGGGAAGCCTGTAGTGGTCCCCGTACATCTCCCACACCAGCGGGGTGTCCAGGCCGAGGTTCCCCGCCTGCAGGAACCGGCGCTGGGCCGTGTCGACGCGGGAGGTGTCGCGGTCCGGGTACCGGGTCAGCATGGCCTCGCGGCGGATGTCGAGGAAGGCGTTCAGGTACTCCTTCTCGGAACCGCCCGCGGCGGGCGTCTTCGCCTGCTTCAGCGTGCGCTCGCGCAGGGCGTAGAAGCCGTCCGCGTCGGTGTCGGGGCCGTGGAAGACCATCGCGTCGAAGTAGACGAACTGGCCCAGCGTGCCGAGGCCGTCCAGCTTGGCGAGCCGGACCGCCGGCTCGAAGTAGATGCGGTCGCGCTCCGCCTCCTGCGCCTCCCGGAAGGCGGGCACCTCGGCCTCCGCCTCCCAGGCGGCCGTGAAGCCGGGGTCCAGGCCCTCGTGGGAGTCCGAGCCGTCGACCTCGCGCAGGGCGGGCAGATAGGACGCCAGCCCGTTGTCCGGGTGGTCCTCGGTGTAGCTCTCGACCAGCATGAGCAGGTCGTGGGTGCCGGTGCAGAAGCCGATGATGCCCGCCGTGTAGCCGCAGCCGTCGCCCCCGTCCTCGATGGCCCCGTACGTGGTGCGCCAGTCGGTGGTGGAGTGCTCGGCACTCGCCACCAGCCGCTGGGCCAGCTCCTTCTTCCCGGGCGCGGCCAGCCCCGCCGGCAGGCCGGCGACGACCGCGTCGTCCTCGGCCCGCTCCTCGGCGTCCCGCTTCTCCTCGGCCCGGTCCTTGGCGTCCTCACGGGCCGACTGGGCGGTGGCCGCGGACGGCGCCACCGGGGCGTCGGCCGAGTCCGTCGGCAGGACGAAGTACACCCCCGTGGCGATCACGGGAACGGCCGCGAGGAGCAGCGCACCGGCACGTTTCACTGGGGGATACCTCCACCCGTCAGTTCGGACACCTTGACCACCGCGGCCACCCCCAGCACCACCACGAGCGCCACGCACGCACCCACCTGCACCACCGTCCGCCGCCCGTCCCTGGGAGCGTAGGCGAACGCCAGCGCCACCGTGCCGCCCGCCAGCAGCCCGCCGAGGTGCCCCTCCCAGGACGTGACGAGCGCGGAGACCACCAGCCACAGCAGCAGCCCCCCGATGAACCGGTTGACCTGGCCCATGTCGGCCCCGACGCGCCGGGCCATCACGTAGTACGCGGCCCCCACCCCGAAGATCGCGCCGGACGCGCCGACCACGGCGTCCCCGGGCGCGATCAGCAGCACCAGCACCGAGCCGCCCAGCGCCGACAGCAGATACAGGGCGAGGTAGTGCACCCGGCCCAGCATCGGCTCGACCAGCCGGCCCAGATTCCACAGCGCCAGCATGTTCATCACGATGTGGGCGATCCCGAACGTGCCCTCGGTGGCCGGCATGTGCAGGAACGCGCCGGTCAGCAGCCGGTACCACTCCCCGCCCACCAGCCCCTCCGGGCTGAAGCCCGCGGGGTACGGATCGACCCACAGATAGTGTCCGCCGTCCGGCCCGACCAGCCCCGCGCCCACCATCGCGAACCGGTCCACGACCTCGGGCCGCGCCAGCTCCGCCAGGTACACCAGCACGTTGAGGACGATCAGCACGTACGTCACGACGGGCACCGCCGAGACCCGGCCGCCCACCAGGGTGCGGGCCTGCCGCATCGACCGCGCGCCCTCCTTCACGCACTCGGGGCACTGGTGGCCCACGGCCGCCTCACGCATGCAGTCCGGGCAGATGTACCGCTCGCAGCGGGTGCAGCGGACGTGGCACTCCACCTTGGGATGGCGGTAGCAGGTGGTGACGGTGGACTCGGAATCCACGGGCCGGCTCCTCGGGAGGGACGGGACGGAAGTGAGCCGGTGGGGACGGCGGCGAACAAAATATCGAACACCAGTGGAATGAGCGAATGACGGGGTGGTGACGTGCCGTACCCTCGGGGCCAGTTCCGTGACTAGGGGGAGTCGTATGGCCGCGATCAGTCTCAGCAAGATCGAGGAGACGGCGCCCGCGCTGGTCAGCCTCTACAAGACCGCCGGGGTGTCCCTCACCAAGCACGGTCTGGACGGGCTGCGCGCCGCGGTCTACCTGGTGGTCGACTACTCCGGCTCGATGAAGCCGTACTACCAGGACGGCAGCGTGCAGGCGCTCGCCGACCGGGTGCTCGGCCTGTCGGCGCACCTCGACGACGACGGCACCGTGCCGGTCGTCTTCTTCTCCACCGACGTCGACGCCGTCACCGACATCGCCCTCGCCGACCACCGGGGCCGGATCGAACGGATCGTGTCCGGCCTCGGCCACATGGGCAAGACCAGCTACCACCTGGCGATGGACGCGGTCATCGACCACTACCTGGACAGCGGCTCCACGGCCCCCGCCCTGGTGATCTTCCAGACCGACGGCGGCCCCATCAACAAACTCGCCGCGGAGAAGTACCTCTGCAAGGCCGCCCGTCTCCCCTTGTTCTGGCAGTTCGTCGGTTTCGGCAACCCGACCAGCAAACAGTTCGACTACCTGCGCAAACTGGACGACCTGGCGGTCCCGACGAAGCGCGTGGTGGACAACGCGGGCTTCTTTCACGCGGGCGAGAACCCTACGAAGGTCTCGGACGCAGATCTCTATGACCGTCTGGTGGGCGAGTTCCCCAAATGGCTGGCGGCAGCGCGGGTGCAAGGGATCACGCGTGAGGTGTAGCGCCCCCACAGGGGCGCGGGGAACTGCGCGATCAACCCCCACGCACCCGCACCCGGAAACTGAGCCCCGATACCGCTAGGTATCACACTCCAACACCGTGCGGCACAGCCCACACCGCGCCCGCACGCGCCCCCGTACCGGCACACGAATCCGCTGATGGCACGTAGGACACGGAAACGCCACCCGCAGGGAGCCGTGCTCGGCCGGAGTGAAGCTGTACGGAACGTCCGGCCGCCCCGCGGACACGCGGTGATCCTCCGCATGCCGCCGGTCCCGCGCGTACCGCCGCCTGCCGACCCACCCGGCGGAAACAAGCGGAGGCTGCTGCTCATCCCGGCGCGCCAGCGCCAGCCCTTCCGTGTACGCCGTGTACGCCTGCGCACTGGTGAACCACACCGACGGATCCTCCCCGAACACCACCGCCCGCTTCGCCAGCACGTACCCGAACTCCTCCGGAGTGAGATACCCCAGCTTCTGCGACGACGCCCCGTCCTGACGGAACGCGTCCAGCAGCAGCCACCCCGCCCCCAGGTACGTCGCCACCGTGTCCGTCAGGATCTCGTTCTCCCGCGTCCCCGGGAACGACAGGTCCAGCCGGTGCAGGTACACATGCGCCACCTCGTGCGCCAGGGCCGCCCCGATGTCCCGCCGATGCGTCCGGAACCGGTCGTTCAGCTCGACGAAGTACTCCGGCCCGGCCGCCAGTTCCACGTTCGCCGCATGCGTCATCTCACGGAACCCGACGATCAGCCGCGCGTCCGGCAGCCGGTAGTGCCGCACCAGCTCGCGGGCCACCCGCTGCGCCCCCAGATGGAGATCGTCCGTGTCGCAGAACGCCACATCGGCCGGCGCCACGCTCACCGAGAACGTGCGGACCGTGTCGTACGACAGCCGCCGGTACAGCGCGGTGACGGCCGCCCGCACCGTCTCCAGATGCGGATAACCGTGCTCGACCGGTCCGCCGTTCGCCACGTCTCACCCCCGGACGCCCTGAACCCGGTTCCACTGTACGGGCCCGTCCCGGCCGGTGCCCGCCCCGTAATGTGACCCACCATGACCACCAGCAACACCGCCACCGGCGACGCCGGTCCCGCCGTCCGCGAGGAGCTCGCCCGGCTGCGCGACAGCATCGACAACATCGACGCGGCCGTCGTCCACATGCTCGCCGAACGCTTCAAGTGCACCCAGCAGGTCGGCCGCCTCAAGGCCGAGCACCAGCTGCCGCCCGCCGACCCGGACCGGGAGGCCCGCCAGATCGCCCGGCTGCGCGCCCTCGCCGAGAACGCCAAACTCGACCCGGCCTTCGCGGAGAAGTTCCTGAACTTCATCATCGCCGAGGTGATCCACCACCATGAGCGCATCGCCGAGGACACCGTCAACGGCGCCACGCCCTCAGCGAACCGCACCACGACGTCCTCCCCCGGGGAGTGACAGAACCGCCCGCGCGGAGCATGCTGCCCTGTGCACTCCTTGTCGGCCGGCGAGCACCACCCGCCGGTCCCCGGACAGTCATCCGGTCCCTTGCGAGGAGGGACGCGCCGCATGCCGCCGAACGCCCGCATCCTCATCGTCGACGACCACGAGGACACCCTGTACGCCCTGGAGAGCGCCCTGGCCCCGCTGGGCCACCTGCTGGGCCGGGCCACCAGTGGCGACGAGGCCCTCAAACAGCTGCTGCGCGGAAACGTCGGCCTGCTGCTCCTCGACGTCCATCTGCCCGGCACCGGCGGACTCGACGTCGTGCGCTACATGCGGCGCCTGGAACAGACCCAGCTCATCCCCGTCGTCCTGCTCACCGGCTTCGCCCGCGACCCGCAGCTCGGCGCCGCCGCGTACGCCCTCGGCGTAGCCGATCTCGTCACCAAACCGGTCGACCCGTGGGCGTTGCGTACCAAGATCCGTCATCTCTACGACGCGCACCAGCGCCGGCTCGCCCTGGAACGCGAGGTCCGCGCCCTGCGCGCCCGGCTCGAGGAACGCAACCCCACTCCCGGACATCCCGCCCTGCCCCACCCGCACGCGCACACGCCGCCCGGAGGGCCCGCCGGGGCGCACACCGGGGAGCTCGAACGAGACCGGACATAGGGTGCGTACCCGATCCGCCCCTGTGGTTCGGCGACCGCATCAGGCAGCATGGCCCGCATGTCCGTACTGACGCGCGACGAAGCGCAGAACCGAGCACAGCTCCTCGACGTCCACCGCTACACGATCGAACTCGATCTGACCACCGGGGACGAGACGTTCGACTCCCGCACCCTGATCAGGTTCAGCGCCCGTACGGACGCGGACACCTTCGTCGAGCTCAAGCCCGCCGAGCTGCGCTCCGTCACCCTCGACGGACAGCCCCTGGACGCCGGCGCCCTCGACGGCAACCGGCTGCCGCTGAAGAACCTCACCGCCGGCGAGCACGAGCTGCGCGTCGACGCGAGCATGCGCTACTCCCGCACCGGCGAGGGCATGCACCGCTTCACCGACCCCACCGACGGCGAGACCTACGTCTACACCCAGCTCTTCCTCGACGACGTGCAGCGCGTCTTCGCCGCCTTCGACCAGCCCGACCTCAAGGCCGTCTTCGAGCTGACCGTCACCGCCCCGCAGCACTGGACCGTCCTCGCCAACGGCGTCACCGAGCACACCGGCGGGGGCGTGTGGCGGGCCGCCCCCACCCCGCTGATCTCCACCTACCTCGTCGCCGTCGCCGCCGGCCCCTGGCACTCCGTGCGCACCGAGCACCGCGGCCTGCCCTTCGGCATCCACTGCCGCCGCTCGCTGGCCCCCCACCTCGACGCGGACGCCGACGAACTCCTCGACATCACCCGTGCCTGCTTCGACCGCTACCACGAGAAGTTCGAGGAGCCCTACCCCTTCGACTCCTACGACCAGGCCTTCGTGCCCGAGTTCAACGCGGGCGCCATGGAGAACCCCGGACTGGTCACCTTCCGCGACGAGTTCGTCTACCGCTCCGCCGTCACCGACACCGAGCGCCAGACCCGCGCCATGGTGATCGCCCACGAGATGGCCCACATGTGGTTCGGCGACCTCGTCACCCTCGCGTGGTGGGACGACATCTGGCTGAACGAGTCCTTCGCCGAGTACATGGGCTACCAGACCCTCACCGAGGCGACCCGCTTCACCGACACGTGGACCGAGTTCGGCGTCACCCGCAAGCCCTGGGGCTACGACGCCGACCAGCGCCCCTCCACCCACCCCGTCGCCCCCGACAACGTCGAGGACACCGCCTCCGCCCTGCTCAACTTCGACGGCATCTC
Source organism: Streptomyces sp. CB02400 (assembly GCF_001905725.1). Taxonomy (GTDB): domain Bacteria; phylum Actinomycetota; class Actinomycetes; order Streptomycetales; family Streptomycetaceae; genus Streptomyces; species Streptomyces atrovirens. Next base: position 44,292 of record NZ_LIWB01000018.1, on the reverse strand, counting down.
CTACGCCAAGGGCGCCTCCGCCCTGCGCCAGCTCGTCGCCTGGCTCGGCGAGAAGGACTTCCTCGCCGGCATCAACACCCACTTCGCCCGGCACAGGTTCGCCAACGCCACGCTCGCCGACTTCATCGAGTCCCTCGCCTCCGCCACCGAACGCGACGTCCACGCCTGGGCCGACGCCTGGCTGCGCACCACCGGCGTCGACACCCTCGTCCCCGAGCCGGGCAACGGCGACAACGTCTACTGGCACCTGGACATCGGGCACCTGGGAGACCCCGGGATCCGGCTGGCGCCCGACCCCGACAAGGACCGCCCCGGGATGAAGCACGCCGGCACCCTCGTCTCGGCCGGCAGCAAGCGCCCGCACCGCATCGCCATCGGCGTCTACGACCACGACCTCCACGACGCCGGCCGGCTCGTCCTGCGCGACCGCTTCGAGGCGGACCTCCCCGCCCGCAAGAACGTCGCCTTCAGCCCTGGCGGCACCCGCCCCGCCCTCGTCGTCCTCAACGACGGCGACCTCACCTACGCCAAGATCCGCTTCGACGCCGAGTCCCTGGACACCCTGCGCGCCCGGCTGTCCGGCCTGCCCGACCCCCTCACCCGCGCGGTGGTGTGGAACGCGCTCAGGGACGCCGTCCGCGACGGCGACCTGCCCGCCGGTGACTTCCTGGACATCGCCCGCGCCCACCTCCCGCGCGAGACCGACCTCGCCCTCGTCCAGGGCGTCCTCGCCTTCGCCTCCGTCCACATCGCCGGCCGCTACCTCACCCCCGACCGGCGGCCGGCCGCGCTGGCCACCCTCACCGAGCTGTGCCGCGACCTCATCCGGCGCACCGAGGACGGCGACCACCCCGGTCTGCGTCTGATCGCCGTGCGGCACCGCATCGACACCGCCGCCCACCCCGACACCATCGCCGCCTGGCTCGCCGACGGCACCGTCCCCGGCGGTCCCGAACTCGACCCCGAGCTGCGCTGGCGGGTCCTCGCCCGGCTCGCCGTGCTCGGCGCCACCGACGAGGCCGCCATCGCCGCCGAACTCGCCCGCGACCCCAGCGCCACCGGCCAGGAGGGCGCCGCCCGCTGCCGCGCCGCCCTGCCCGACGAGGACGCCAAGGCCCGTGCCTGGGACGCCATGTTCGGCTCCGACGACCTGTCCAACTACCTGTTCACCGCCACCGCCCAGGGTTTCTGGCAGCCCGAACAGGCCGATCTCGTACGGCCCTACGTGTCCCGCTACTTCAAGGCCGCCGTCGCCGTCGCCGCCCGCCGGGGACCCGCCATCGCCGAGGCCGCCGGACGCTGGGCCTTCCCCGCCCACGCGGTCGACGCCGAGACCCTGAAGCTCGGCGAGAAGTGCCTGCGCAAGGCCGACCCGATCCCCGCCCTGCGCCGCAAGCTCGCCGACCAGCTCGACGACCTGGCCCGCGCCCTGCGCGTCCAGCAGAAGTAACCCGGCGCCCAAGAACACCCCTCGAAGGCGGACTTACCCCCTTCGAGGGGTGTTCACCGGGCTTTTCGGGCGCCGCCGCCCACTCCCGTCCAAGCTGGACCCTCCCGCGCCCCGCGCCCCGGAGGACAGTCCATGAGCACCCCGCCCCGCGACCTCGTCGGCGTCGGCATCGGCCCCTTCAACCTCTCCCTCGCCGCCCTCGCCCACCCCCTCCCCGCACTGAGCACCGCCTTCTACGACCAGAACCCCCGCTTCACCTGGCATCCCGGTCTCCTCCTCGACGACGCCACCGTCCAGGTGCCCTTCCTCGCCGACCTCGTCACCCTCGCCGACCCCACCAGCCCCTGGACCTTCCTCAACCACCTCAGGGCCAGCGAACGCCTCTACCCGTTCTACTTCGCCGAGCACTTCCACATCCGCCGCACCGAGTACGACGCCTACTGCCGCTGGGTCGCCGACCGCCTCCCCGCGCTCCGCTTCGGCCACCACGTCGACACCGTCCGCTGGAGCCCCGAACGCGCCCTGTTCGAGGTCGACTTCACCCGGCTCGACCCGGACGGGCGGGCCGCCTCGGCGGGTCGGGTCCACGCCCGCCACCTCGTCCTCGGCGTCGGCACCGAGCCCCGGGTGCCCGAGCCGCTGCGGCCCCTCGCCGACGCTCCCGGCGTCCCCGTGATCCACTCCGACGACTACCTCACCCACCGCGACACCCTCCTCGCCGCCGGCCACATCACCGTCGTCGGCACCGGACAGTCGGGCGCGGAGATCTTCCTCGACCTGCTGCGCCACCGGCCCGTCGGGCAGGAGCGCCTCCACTGGATCGGCCGCACCGGGGCGTTCGCCCCCATGGAGTACTCCAGACTCGGCCTGGAGCACTTCACCCCCGACCACACCCGCTACTTCCACGCCCTGCCCGAACCCGTCCGCGACCGGCTCGTCCCCGCCCAGTGGCAGCTCCACAAGGCCATCGACGCCGGCACCGTCGCCGCCGTCCACGACGAGCTCTACCGGCGCACCCTCCACGGCGGCTGGCCCGACACCGTCCTCACCCCAGCCGTCCACGTCCGCACCGCCGGGCGCCTCGGCCCCGCCCGCATCGAGCTCCACCTCGAACACACCGTGCAGCACACCCGCACCCGCCTCACCACCGACGCCGTCGTCCTCGCCACCGGCCACCGCCCGCGCCCCCTCGACCACCTCCTCGCGCCCCTCGACCCCCACCTGCGCCGCGACCACGCCGGCCGGCCCCGCGTCGACACCCACTTCCGCCTCGACCTGGACCCCGCCGTCACCGGCAGCGTCTACGTCCAGAACGCCGAACTCCACACCCACGGCGTCGGCGCTCCCGACCTCGGACTCGCCGCCTGGCGCAGCGCCACGATCCTCAACCACCTCACCGGCCGCCAGGCCTACCCCCAGCCCGCCCGCACCGCCTTCACCACCTTCGGCCTCCACCCCGGAACGCCGCAGGTCCCGCCCGCCCGGCGAGCCGTACGGCTCACCCCACTGGCGGACGGGACCTGACCATCACCCGTACGGAGGAACGGGGATCAGAACACCGGCGTACCGTCCCGCGTCAGCCTCCAGTCCACCGACGCGAAGTCCTTCGGGTCCAGCACACCCTTCGCCGTCGCCCACTCCGCGATCCGGGTCCGGATCTCCGTCGACTCCGACCACAGCTCCTTCGCCGACGCCACGTGCGGGAACGCGCCGCCGCCGTTCGCCCGGTAGTTGTTCACCGCGAACACGAACTGCCGGTCGTCGTCGAGAGCGGCGCCGTCGTACGTGACGTTCTTGATCCGCGACCCGGCCGGCTGCGCGATGTCGATCTCGTACCGGACCCCGGACACATAGTCGTAGTTGTAGTCCGGACGGCCGTTCGCGTTGGTCAGCTTCTCCACGTCCACTGCCGCACCGGCCGCGGTCCGCACGAAGTACTCCGCCGAGTACTCCAGGTACGCCCGCACCTGCGCGCCCGTCATCAGCTTCGCCACCAGCGTGTTGTCGTACACGTACAGGCTCGACAGGTCCCGGATCGTCACCTCGCCGGCCGGGATCTCGGAGGTCCGCGAGAACGGCGACGCCTGCGACAGCACCGGCAGCGACGCGTACTCGGTGCCCGCGAGGGCCGCCTTGACCACGTCCTCCTGCACCTTGCTGATCAGGTCGATGATCGGCGCGTCCTTGTAGCGGGCCTCCACCGTCGTCAGCGTCTCGGTCGCCGACCCCACCACCTGATTGACGTACTCCACGACCTGCGCGTGCTCGTCGCGCAGCAGCCGGGTGATCCTCGGGTCGTCCTTCACCGTCGCCGCGTCCCGCAGCGACGCCTTCACGGACTCCACCCGCCACCGGCCCCGCTCGAAGGCCAGCTCGAAGTCGAACAGCGTCAGCCGCTCCGCGTAGCACAGCGGCTCCGACAGCACGACGTCCCTGCCCGTCTCGTCATTGGTGACCCGCAGCTCCGCGATCTCCTTGTGCGCGTGTCCCACCAGGATCGCGTCGATCCCCGGCACCTGCCGCGCCACGTTCGCCGCGGCGTTCTCCACGTACGGCAACTGGTCACCGTACGACGACGTGCCCGAGGACCCCGAGTGCGCCGACACCACCACCACGTCCGCGCCCATCGACCGCAGCTTCGGCACCCACTTCGCCGCCTGCTCCTCCAGCCCCGGGAACGTCAACTTCCCCTGGACGTACGCCTTGTCCCAGATCGCGATACCGGGGTTGGTCAGCCCGAGGACCGCCACCCTCACCGGGGGAGCGCCCTTCACGTGGAACTTCTTGATGAAGTACGGCGGGAAGGCCGGCTTCAGCGTCTTCGCGTCCAGCGCGTTGGCGCCGAGCAGCGGGAAGTCGCACTGCTCCTCGAACTTCCGCAGCGTCTCGATGCCGTAGTTGAACTCGTGATTGCCGAGCGCCACCGCGTCGTACCCGATGGCGTTCATCGCCTGCGCCATCGGATGCACCGGACCGCCCTCGGCGGTGATCGGGTCCACCTTCGCGAAGTAGTACGTCAGCGGGGTGCCCTGGATGGTGTCGCCCGCGTCCAGCAGCAGCGTGTTGCGCCGGCCCTTCTCCTCGCGCACCTGGTCCACCAGCGTCGACACCCGCGCCAGGCCCTGCGCGTTGCCGGCCGCGTCCGTGTACTCGGCGTCCTTGAAGTAGTCCCAGTTGAAGACGTGGCCGTGCAGGTCGGTCGTGCCCATCACGGTCAGCGCGTACCGCTTCACCGGCTTCCTCCCCCGTCCCGCCCCGGCAGCCTCGGCCGCGGGGACCGCCGTCGTACCCGCCAGCGCCACCCCCGCCCCCGTCACGGCGGACCTCTTCAAGAACTTCCGGCGGTTCAACGGCATGTCAGGCTCTCCTCGGACAACAACGGAACAACGCGCGTAGATTCGCCCGATGATTCTGACCTGAACACGCCCACGCGGAACAGACCCCACAGGTTGCGATCCGGTGTCCCGCGCCCTCCCCGCACCCGTACGACCGGTGACACAGTGGGACGTATGGCCACCCCTCACCCGTACGGCACACCCGGCGCACCCCATCTCGCCGTCCGCGGCGAGGCCCACCTCGAAACCGCCCCCGACCTCGCCCGCATCGCCGTCACCCTCACCGCGCGGGGCCGCGACCGGCGCACCACCCTCGACGACCTCACCCGCCGCACCACGGAAGCCCACGGCCTGCTCAAGTCCTACGGCGACGCCGTCGAGCACCTGGAGACCGGCGCCCTCACCGTCACCCCGGAACTCAGCCCCCACGGCCGGGGCGAGCGCGTCCGCGCCCACCACGGCGCCGTCCGGCTCACCGCCGACCTGGGCGACTTCACCGCCCTCGGCGCGCTCGTCACCCGTCTGGCCGACCTCGACCTCACCCGTGTCGACGGCCCCTGGTGGAGCCTCCGCCCGGGTTCCCCCGCCCACCGCGAGGCGCGGCGACTGGCGGTGCACGACGCCGTCCGGCGCGCCCGCGAGTACGCCGAGGCGCTCGGCACCACCCTCGCCGCCCTCATCGAACTCACCGACACCGGGGCGGGGCCCGAACCCTTCCCCCGGACGCGCTCCATGGCGTTCGCCGCGGCCACCGAGGACGCCCCGCCCCCGCCCCTCGACCTCGAACCCCAGCGGCAGCACGTCCACGCCGAGGTCGGCGCCCGCTTCACGCTCCAGCCGCCCCGCCTGTAGGACCGGCATTCGAGAACCAGGGGCGCGCATGCTCATCGGAGCGACCCGGTGCACAATTCAACACTTGTCAACAACCCTTCATTCACTGGCCGTTGAGTCGTCACACGCCACCAAGTCGCTACCGGCCGGTAAGCCCTAGGCTCGAAACATGCGCCGAGCGAAGATCGTCTGCACCCTGGGCCCTGCCACCGACGGCTACGACCAGATCAAAGCCCTGGTCGACGCCGGAATGGACGTCGCCCGACTCAACCTCAGCCACGGCGAGCACGCCGAGCACGAGGAGCGCTACCGACGGGTGCGGAAAGCCGCCGACGAGACCGGCCGCAGCGTCGGCCTCCTCGCCGACCTTCAAGGCCCGAAAATCCGCCTCGGCCACTTCGTCGAAGGCCCCGTACTCCTTGAACGCGGGGACACCTTCACCATCACCGTCGAAGAGGGCACCGAAGGCGACCGCGACATCTGCGGCACCACCTACGCCGGCCTCGCCACCGACGTCACCGCCGGCGAACGCATCCTCGTGGACGACGGCAGGGTCACCCTCGAAGTCACCGCCGTCGACGGCCCCCGCGTCCGCACCACCGTCATCGAGGGAGGTGTGGTCTCCGACCACAAGGGCCTCAACCTCCCCGGCGTCGCCGTCTCCGTCCCCGCGCTCTCCAAGAAGGACGAGGACGACCTGCGCTGGGCGCTGCGCACCGGCTTCGACGTGATCGCCCTGTCCTTCGTCCGCAGCGGGCGCGACATCAAGGACGTCCACCGGATCATGGACGAGGAGGGCCGCCGCCTCCCCGTCATCGCCAAGGTCGAGAAGCCGCAGGCCGTCGAGAACATCGACGACATCGTCGCCGCCTTCGACGGCATCATGGTCGCCCGCGGCGACCTCGGCGTCGAGATGCCCCTCGAACAGGTGCCGATCGTCCAGAAGCGCGCGATCAAGCTCGCCAAGCGCAACGCCAAGCCGGTCATCGTCGCCACCCAGATGCTCGACTCGATGATCGACAACGCCCGTCCCACCCGCGCGGAGGCCTCCGACGTCGCCAACGCCGTCATCGACGGCACCGACGCCGTCATGCTCTCCGGCGAGACCAGCGTCGGCAAACACGCCGTCGAGACCGTGCGCACCATGGCCCGTATCGTGGAAGCCGCCGAGGAGGACGTCCTCGCCAAGGGCCTCCCGCCCCTCACCGAACGGAACAAGCCCCGCACCCAGGGCGGCGCGGTCGCCCGCGCGGCGGCGGAGACGGGCGACTTCCTGGGCGCCCGCTTCCTGGTCGCCTTCACCCAGTCCGGCGACACCGCCCGCCGTCTCTCCCGCTACCGCAGCCCCATCCCGCTGCTCGCCTTCACCCCCGACCCGGCCACCCGCTCCCAGCTCAGCCTCACCTGGGGCGTGGAGACCTTCCTCGGCCCCCACGTGGACACGACGGACGCGATGGTCGACCAGGTGGACGAGCTGCTCCTGAAGTACGCCCGCTGCGCGAAGGGCGACACGGTGGTGATCACGGCGGGCTCCCCGCCGGGGGTCTCCGGCTCGACGAACATGGTCCGCGTCCACCGCATCGGCGAGGACGACAGCCCCAAGTGACCGGGCGGCCGGGGCGCGCAAGCGGGACGGGCGGAAAGAAGCGGATGTTCACCGGAAAGGTGGACATCCGCTCTCAAATGGTGACCTTGGATATCAAGGAAAAGTACCCCGGGTCGGATTCGAACCGACGCTGGATGGTGTTTGAGACCATTGCCTCTACCGCTGGGCTACCGGGGCGCCCTGTAAAACAAAGGTCGACGGTCACCCGCCGTGCCCCCACCTTATCGCAGCTGGGTACGCTCTTGTCAGCAGTACCGGCCTGCCCCGCACCAAGGAGCCCACGTGAGCGCCCCCGAGTCGCCCCAGCCCGTAGACGCGCCCGATGACGACAAGTCGCACGTGCCTCCGATGACGACCCGTGTCGTGATCGCCGAGGACGAGGCCCTGATCCGGCTCGACCTCAAAGAGATGCTGGAGGAGGAGGGGTACTCCGTCGTCGGCGAGGCCGGTGACGGTGAGCAGGCCGTGGAGCTGGCGCGCGAGCACCGGCCCGACCTGGTGATCCTCGATGTGAAGATGCCGAAGCTGGACGGCATCTCCGCGGCGGAGAAGATCGCCGAGGAGAGCATCGCCCCGGTGCTGATGCTGACCGCGTTCTCCCAGCGTGACCTGGTGGAGCGGGCGCGGGACGCGGGCGCGATGGCGTACCTGGTGAAGCCGTTCAGCAAGAGCGACGTGGTGCCCGCGATCGAGATGGCGGTGTCGCGGTTCACGGAGCTGAAGGAGCTGGAGCGCGAGGTCGCCGACCTGAGCCTGCGGCTGGAGACGCGGAAGCTGGTGGACCGGGCGAAGTCGGTGCTGCAGACGCAGTACGGGCTGACCGAGCCGGCGGCGTTCCGGTGGATCCAGAAGACGTCGATGGACCGGCGGATGTCGATGCAGCAGGTGGCGCAGGCGGTCATCGACGACGCCGAGGAGAAGAAGGCGTCGAAGGGCTGAGGGCCCGCGACACGACGAGAGGCCCGCGCTCCCCGCTCGGCGGGGGCGCGGGCCTCTCGTCGTGTGCCTCAGTCCTCGCCGAGGTAGGCCTTGCGGACCGACTCGTCGTGGAGGAGGTCCTGTCCGGTGCCGGAGAGGACGATCTTCCCGACCTCCATGACATGGGCGTGGTCCGCGAGGGAGAGCGCGGCCTGGGCGTTCTGCTCGATGAGCAGGATGGTGGTGCCCTGGGACTTGAGTTCGGCGATGGTCGCCATGATCTTCTGCATCATGATCGGTGAGAGACCCATGGAGGGTTCGTCGAGCATGAGCAGCTTGGGCCGGGACATCAGCGCCCTGCCCATGGCGAGCATCTGCTGCTCGCCGCCGGAGAGGGTGCCCGCGGCCTGCTTGCTGCGTTCCCCGAGGATGGGGAAGAGGTCGTAGGCGCGCTTGATGTCCTTCTCGATGCCCTCCTTGTCGTTGCGGAGGTAGGCACCGAGGCGGAGGTTGTCCTCGATGGTCATGCGGGGGAAGATGTGCCGGCCCTCGGGGGAGTGGGCGAGCCCCAGCGACACGATCTTGTGTGCCGGGATCTTCTTCAGCGACTGACCGTCGAACCTGACCTGGCCGGAGACCGGCTGGAGCAGCCCGGACAGGGTCCGGAGCGTGGTGGTCTTGCCGGCGCCGTTGGTGCCGATGAGGGTGACGACCTCGCCCGCGTCGACCTTGAACGAGATGCCCTTGACGGCCTCGATCTTGCCGTAGGCGACCCTGAGGTCCTCGACCTCCAGCAGTGCGGTCACTTGTCGTCCCCTTCTGTGGTGCTGTGCGCCTCGGCGGCTGCGACCTCGGCGGCTTCCTCCTGGCCGGGGGCGCCTTCGAAGGGGGTGCCGAGGTAGGCGGCGATGACGCGTTCGTCGGCCTGGACCACTTCGGCGGGTCCTTCGACGATCTTCTCGCCCTGGACGAGGACGGCGACCCGGTCGCAGAGGTTCATGATGAACCGGATGTCGTGCTCGATGACGAGGACGGCGATGCCCTTGTCGCGGATGGCGAAGATGAGCTCTTCGGCGGCGCGGGTCTCCTGCGGGTTCATGCCCGCGGTGGGCTCGTCGAGGAGGAGCAGGCCGGGTTCGCTGGCGAGGGCGCGGGCGATTTCGAGCTTGCGCTGTTCACCGTAGGGCAGGTTGCGGGCGAGGTGGTCGGCCTTGGCGGCGAGACCGGTGAACTCCAGGAGTTCCATGGCCCGTTCGCGGGAGGCCTCCTCGGCCCTCTTGAAGCCGGGCAGCCGCAGCAGCGCGGACCAGAGGCCCTCCTTGGTGCGGGTGTGCCGGCCGACCAGCACGTTCTCCAGAACGGTCATGTTGGCGAAGAGCCGGATGTTCTGGAAGGTGCGTGCGATGCCGGCCTGGGTGACCAGGTGCGGTTTGGGCGGCAGGACGGTGCCCTTGTAGGAGACCTTGCCCTCGGTGGGGACGTACAGGCCGGTGAGGCAGTTGAAGAAGGTGGTCTTGCCGGCGCCGTTGGGTCCGATGAGGCCGACGATCTCGCCGCTGTTGACGGTGAGGTCGACGGAGCGCACGGCGGTGAGACCACCGAAGCGCATGGTGACGTCGGTGGCGTCGAGGACGGTCGTGGTGGTGGGTGCGGTGGTGGTCATGGCGGTCACGCCCCTGCCTTCGCGACGCCGGTCGCGCCGTCGGGGAGCGGCTTGTCGTCCGGTACGTCGAGCTGTCCGGTGTCGTGGAACTCGAGCTGCTTCCTGCGGTCGGCGACCAGTCCTTCGGGGCGGAAGCGCATGAGGAGCATGAGCGCGGCGCCGAAGAGGAGCAGCTGGTACTCCGCCATGAACTGGAGCTTGGCCGGGATCAGGTAGAGCAGCGCGGCGCCGATGAGGGGGCCGCTGATGGTGCCCATGCCACCGAGGATGACGGCGGCGAGCAGGAAGGCCGAGTTGGGCGGCACGGAGCCGGCGAACTGGTACTGCTCGGGGGTGACGCTGTAGGACACGTGGGCCTGGACGGTGCCGGCGAGGCCGGCCAGACAGGCGCCGAGGGCGAAGGCGAGGAGCTTGAGGCGGAAGCCGTTGATGCCCATGGCGGTGGCGGCGGTCTCGTCCTCGCGGATGGCGACCCAGGCGCGGCCGATGCGGGATTCCGCGGAGCGGCGGAAGACCATGACGACGACGGCCGTGAACAGCAGCATCAGCAGGTAGTAGTTGCCGGAGCGGGTGAGCTCGTGACCGAGGACGTCGTGCGGTACTCCGAGGTCGAACCCGAGGACCTTGAGGTCGGGGATGTTCGGGATGCCGTTGGAGCCGTTGGTGACGTCGGGTCCGCTGTTGCCGTTGAGGTTGTTCATGGTGATGCGGAAGATCTCACCGAAGCCGAGCGTCACGATGGCGAGGTAGTCGCCGCGCAGTCGCAGGGTCGGTGCGCCGATCACCACGCCGAAGATCAGCGAGGCGAGGGCGCCGGTGAGGACGGCCGCCCAGAACGGGAAGTGCACGCCGATGCTCGACTGCGGGGAGCCGGAGACCAGGGCGGCGGCGTAGGCGCCGACGCCGAGGAAGGCGACGTATCCGAGGTCGAGGAGGCCGGCGAGGCCGACGACGACGTTGAGGCCCAGGGCGACGGTGGCGAAGATCAGGATGTTCGCGCCGATGAGGGCGAACTGGTCGTTGCTCTGGGTGAAGGGGAAGCAGATCGCGGCGACGAACGCGGCGGCGAGGGTGACGTTGCGGTGCTTGGCGGTGAGCGCCGAGAGCCGCCTGAGGAGTCCCGCGCGGGTGACCGCGGTGAAGCCGAACGCGGCCATGATCAGGAAGCCGACGAACAGCTCGGAGTACTCGGTGCCGATGCCGTACGCGAACACGTACAGGCCGATGCCGAAGCCGGCGGCGATGATGAGGATCTCGGCCCAGGAGGGCAGGTCCTTGGCGCGGGCGGGCTCGGGGGCGGTGAGGGAGTGGCGGATCCGGCCCCACAGGCCCGGGTGCGGCTCGTCGGCGTCGTACGGCTGGTCGGCCGGGAGGCCGAGGGCGCCGATGACGGCGACGAGGGCACCGATGCCGGAGACCCAGGCGCCGGGCTCGAGGTTGACGAGTCCGCCGAGTTCCTGGCTGATGGCGCCCATGGCGTAGCCGGTGGTGCCGAGGACACCGAGGGCGGTCAGCAGGACGGGGCTGTTGGTGCCGCCGGGGGTGAGCCAGCCCAGTCCGCGGACGCCGTAGCCGGAGAGGACGAACAGCAGGGTGAGGAGGGCGCCGACGAGGGTGAGGACCTGCAGGCCGCCGGGGTAGCCGGTGACGGTGAGGTTGCCGGGGAACTCGTCGGTCCAGGTCCAGGCGAGGAAGGTGCCGACGAACGCGACGGCGGAGCCGGCGACGGTGACGGCGCGTGCCGCGGCGGGCGGCAGCGGGACGATCGGGGGGGCCGGTGCGGTGGCCGCCTTGGCGGTGGCGTCGGTGGTGGGAGTTCTGGTGGTCATGGGTATCACGCCCGATCCGCGACGCGTTCGCCGAGCAGGCCTTGTGGCCGGAAGAGCAGGACGAGGATGAGCAGGGCGAACGCCCATACGTCCTTCCAGGCGCCGCCGCCGAAGAGGTCCATGCCGGGGACGTTGGCGATGTAGCCGGTGGCGAGGGCCTCGGCGACGCCGAGGACGATGCCGCCGAGCATGGCGCCGTAGATGTTGCCGATGCCGCCGAGGACGGCGGCGGTGAAGGCCTTGAGGCCCATCAGGAAGCCCATGCGGAAGCCGACTTGGCCGTTCTTGAGGCCGTAGGCGACGGCGGCGATCGCGGCGAACGCGGCACCGATGGCGAACGCCATCACGATGATGCGGTCGGTGTTGACGCCCATCAGCTTGGCGGTGTCGGGGTCCTGCGCGGTGGCCTGCATGCCGCGGCCGGAGCGGGTCTTCGACACGAAGAGACCGAGGGCGAGCATGCACAGCGGGGCGGCGATGATGACGAAGAGGTCACCGCGCTGGATGGTGGCGCCGAGGAAGTCGATGGGCTCGCCCTGGAACCGCGGGAAGGAACGGTCCTTCTTGGCCTCCGGGTACCACATCCACACGATCTGCTGGAGGACGATGGACAGACCGATCGCGGTGATCAGTGGTGCCAGCCGTGGGGCGCCGCGCAGGGGCCGGTAGGCGAAGCGTTCGGCGGCGGTGGCGAAGGCGACCGAGACGATGACGCCGCCGAGGATCATGAGCGGGATGGCTGCGCCGAGGGCGAAGCCGTCGGGGAGTATGAGGAACACGGTGAGGGCCCCGAAGCCCCCGACCATGAAGATCTCGCCGTGGGCGAAGTTGATGAGCTGGACGATGCCGTAGACCATCGTGTAGCCGATCGCGATGAGTCCGTACATCGCGCCGAGGATGAGTCCATTGGCCAGCTGTTGCGGCAGTTCGTTCACCGCAGGGCCTCCGTGGAGTGGTTCGGATACGGCGCCGCGCGGGAGCGCTGGTGGGCGCTCCCGCGCGGCCTGGGGTCAATGTGTGCGGGGTGTCTCCTCCGCTGTGTGTCCCCTCGCTCAGTCGACCTTGGGGGAGGCGCTGTACTCGGGCGACCAGGCGTTGCTCTTGACCTTGTAGGCGGTCATCAGGGTGTTCGTGGTGTCACCGAACTCGTCGAAGGAGATGGTGCCGGTGACGCCGTCGAACTTGACCTTGCTCATGGCGTCCAGGACCGCCTTGCGGCCGTCCGTGGGGACCTTGCCGTCGTTGCCGTCGACCGCCAGCTTGACGGCCTCGATGATCGACCAGGTGGCGTCGTAGGTGAGGCCGCCGTACGCCTCGTACGCGTCCTCGAAGTTCTCGGCCTTGTAGTTCGCGATGAACTCCTTGGCGGAGGGGAGCTGCTCGACGGGCTTGCCCACGGAGGTGGCGAGGTCGCCCTCGGCCTTCTTGTTGAGCTTCGGGAACTCGGCGGAGTAGATGCCGTCGCCGCCCATCAGCGGGATGCTCTGGCCGCTGTCCTTGAGCTGCTGGCTCAGCGGGGCGGCGGCCGGGTACTCGCCGCCGTAGTAGAGGGCCTCGGCGCCGGTCGACTTGATCTTGGCGACGACGGCGTTGAAGTCGCGGTCCTCGGGGTTGATGTGGTCGCTGCCGACGATCTTGCCGCCGAGCTTGGTGAAGTTGGTCTTGAAGGACGCGGCGAGGCCGGCGCCGTAGGTCTTCTGGTCGTCGATCAGGTAGACCTTCTTCTTGCCGGCCTTGGTGTAGAGGTACTCGGCGGCGAAGGCACCCTGGATCTCGTCCGTGGTGGCGGTGCGGAAGAAGGTGTCGAACTGGCGGACCGAGTCGCCGGTCTTCCAGCCGTCGCCCTGGGTCAGCTCGGTGCCGGTGTTGGCCGGGGAGACCTGGACCAGGCCGGCGTCGTTGAACGGCTTCTGCATCTGCTGGGAGACGCTGGAGTTCAGCGGGCCGACGACGCCGAGGACGTCCTTGTCGCTGATGAACTTCTGGGCGTTCTGCTGGCCCACGGAGGGCTGCGCCTGGTCGTCGAGGGGTTCGAGCTCGAACTCGATGCCCTTGACGTACTCCTCCTTGTTGGCCGTCTTCACGGCGAGCTCGGCGGAGTTGCGCATGCCGAGGCCGAGGGCCGAGAGGTCGCCGGTCAGCGGGGCGTCGATGCCGATCACGACAGTGGTCTTGTCGCCGCCGCCACTGCCGTTGCTGCTGTCGTCGTCGCGCGACCCGCATGCGGTGAGGGTGAGCGATCCCGCCGCGAGTGCCGCGGTGAGGGCGATGAGCGAACGTTGACGCACGATCCAGTCCTTTCCCCTGACGGCCGCTCCCTGATGGAAATGGCCGAGTCGAGCGCTGGGCCGACGTGACAATCGGGCTGGCGCGGTGACTGGCGGTGACTCTAAGCGGGTGGGGGGAACGTGGAGGAGGGTCTGGCCAAGGCTGTGACTCTCTTGTTATGACACGACGTATTGCAGAGCGGTACTGGCTGGGGGGAACGGCGGAATTCTCGCCGTTTTGCCCTGTCCGGATGGTGAGAAACCGCAGGACCCGGCGCGGTGTGTTCAGGTGTATCGGAGGTTTTGGTAATTACCTGAAGTTGTTGCTGGAGGCGACTCGCGAAGCCTGGAGGGAGGGGTGGCGCACCCCGCGTCCCATGGGGTCGGAGCGGGTGGCCGCATTGCGCGCGTATTACACAGAGTTACGTCCAGGAAAGAGGGTCCGGCGTTTCCGGCGCTTTCTCTCATTCCGCCGCGGAGGGGGTGACGGAAAGCCCCGAGTGAGGTAAAGGGGCGGAGGGGGAATTCCGTGTAATGGCCACCTAAAGCCGGGATTCCGTGCCGGACCGAACGGTGAATCCGAAGTTCCGGATTGCCGGTTCAAGGGTGTTGGCCTGCGGTTTCACCAACCGCCGGGAGGGATGGGGGTCATTGCCACGGTCCGCCCGTCGGTTTGCCGCCGCGGTACCGGTCGACGCACCCCTCGCGCACCTTACGGGCCATCAACTCGTGTGCGGCTCGAGGGCCTTGACGCTTCTCGACGGGACGGGCGGCGGCCACGGCCGCGCGCAGGATGTCGTACTGCCCGCCGGACAGCCCCATGGACTGGTAGTCGCCGTAGGTGTCGCCTTCGAGGGCCTTGCGGGACCAGTACCCGACGAGCTTCGCGCACAGCTCCTCGTCGGAGGTGGCGCGCGGCGACGGCGGGGCGGAGCCGGTCCGCCTGTCGGACGCGGTGTCCGTCTGCCCGCCGGACGCGTGGCCGGAACCGGACGCGCCGCAGCCGGTCACCACGAGGCCCGCCGCGAGCGCCGCCAGGAGATACGTCCGAGTGGTGCCTCCCCGTCCCATGCCCGCACCGTAGGGCGGCCACCGCCCCGCGGCAACGGGGATGCGGAGCGGACGCCCTCCGCATCCCCGGCGGCCGTCAGCCCGCCGCCTGTTCCCCGTCGCCGGGCCGGACGTCCCGCAGCAGGCAGGTCAGCCGCGCGGTGCACACCCGCTTGTCCGCCTCGTCGGTGATGACGATCTCGTACGTCGCCGTGGACCGCCCCCGGTGCACCGGAGTGGCGACCCCGGTGACCAGGCCGGAGCGGACGCCGCGGTGATGCGTGCAGTTGAGGTCGACCCCGACGGCGATCTTGGAGCTGCCGCCGTGCAGCATCGACCCCACCGACCCCAGCGTCTCGGCCAGTACGGCGGACGCGCCGCCGTGCAGCAGCCCGTACGGCTGGGTGTTGCCCTCCACCGGCATCGTCCCGACGACCCGCTCCGCCGACGCCTCCAGGATCTGCACGCCCATGCGCGTGCCCAGGTGACCCGCCGAGAACAGCGCCGGCAGGTCCACACCGAGCGCGGCGTACTCGTCGATGACCTCCTGCGGGAACTTCACCTGCTGCTGCTCTCCCATGGGCCCGGCTCCTTCGTCGTGCGTCGGTACGGCTGTCTGCTGAGCGAACGCTCAGTCGGTCGCCGATTGTTCCAGACGCACCACGACCGACTTGCTGGCCGGGGTGTTGCTGGTGTCCGCGGTGGCGTCCAGCGGCACCAGGACGTTGGTCTCCGGGTAGTACGCCGCCGCACACCCCCGCGCCGTCGGGTAGTGCACGACGCGGAACCCGGGCGCCCTGCGCTCCACACCGTCCTTCCACTCGCCGACCAGATCGACGTAACTGCCGTCCACCAGCCGCAGCTCCCGCGCGTCCTCCGGGTTGACCAGCACCACGCGGCGGCCGTTCCTGATCCCCCGGTAGCGGTCGTCGAGACCGTAGATCGTGGTGTTGTACTGGTCGTGCGAGCGCAGCGTCTGCAGCAGCAGCCGGCCCTTGGGCAGCTCGGGGAACTCCACCGGCGCGGCGGTGAAGTTGGCCTTGCCGGTGGCGGTGGGGAAGCGGCGCTCGTCGCGCGGGGCGTGCGGGAGCGCGAAGCCCCCGGGACGCGCCACGCGCGCGTTGAAGTCCTCGAAGCCGGGGATCACCCGCGCGATGCGGTCGCGGATCGTCGCGTAGTCCTTCTCGAACTCCTCCCACGGCACCGTGTCGTCATCGCCGAGCACACGGCGGGCCAGCCGGCACACGATGGCCGGCTCCGACAGCAGCCGCCCGCTCGCCGGTTCCAGACGCCCGCGCGAGGCGTGCACCATGCCCATGGAGTCCTCGACCGTCACGAACTGCTCGCCGCCGCCCTGGACATCGCGCTCGGTGCGGCCGAGCGTCGGCAGGATCAGGGCGCGCGCGCCCGTGACGGTGTGCGAGCGGTTCAGCTTGGTCGACACGTGCACCGTCAGCCGCGCCCGGCGCATCGCGGCCTCGGTGACCTCCGTGTCGGGGGAGGCGGAGACGAAGTTGCCGCCCATGGCGAAGAAGACCTTCGCCTTCCCGTCGCGCAGCGCCCGGATGGCCCGTACGACGTCGAAGCCGTGCTCGCGCGGCGGCGCGAAGCCGAACTCCTTCTCCAGGGCGTCCAGGAACGCGGGCGCGGGCCGCTCGAAGATGCCCATGGTGCGGTCGCCCTGCACATTGGAGTGACCGCGCACCGGGCACACGCCCGCCCCCGGGCGGCCGATGTTGCCGCGCAGCAGGAGGAAGTTGACGACCTCGCGGATGATCGGCACCGAGTGCTTGTGCTGGGTGAGCCCCATCGCCCAGCACACGATGACGCGCTTCGATTCGAGGACCATCCGCAGACACCGCTCGATGTCCCCGCGCGTGAGGCCGGTCGCGGTGAGCGTCCCGTCCCAGTCGGCGGCGCGCGCGGCCTCGGCGAACTCCTCGTAGCCGTGCGTGTGTTCGCGCACGAACTCCTCGTCGACCGCGCCGGGCGTGTCCAGGATCAGCTTGTTGAGGAGGCGGAACAGGGCCTGGTCGCCGCCGATGCGGATCTGCAGGAACAGGTCGGTCAGGGCGGCGCCGGTGGTGAGCCCCTTGGGGGTCTGCGGGTTCTTGAAGCGCTCCAGCCCCGCCTCGGGCAGCGGATTGACGCTGACGATCCGAGCACCGTTCGCCTTGGCCTTCTCCAGGGCGGACAGCATGCGCGGATGGTTGGTGCCGGGGTTCTGGCCGGCGACGATGATCAGGTCGGCCTTGTGGAGGTCCTCCAGCAGGACGCTGCCCTTGCCGACACCGATCGTCTCCGACAGGGCCGAGCCGGACGACTCGTGGCACATGTTGGAGCAGTCGGGCAGGTTGTTGGTGCCGAGCCGGCGGGCGAAGAGCTGGTAGAGGAAGGCGGCCTCGTTGCTGGTGCGCCCGGAGGTGTAGAAGACGGCCTCGTCCGGGGAGGAGAGGGCGGCGATCTCCTCGGCGACGATGTCGAAGGCCCGCTCCCAGGTGACCGGCTCGTAGTGCTCACCGCCCTCGGGCAGGTACACGGGGTGCGTCAGCCGCCCCTGCTGCCCCAGCCAGTAACCGCTGCGGCCGGACAGGTCGGCGACGGAGTGCGCGGCGAAGAACTCCGGTGTGACCCGGCGCAGGGTGGCCTCCTCGGCCACCGCCTTCGCCCCGTTCTCACAGAACTCCGCGCGGTGCCGGTGCTCCGGCTCCGGCCAGGCGCACCCCGGGCAGTCGAAGCCGTCCTTCTGATTCACGCTGAGCAACGTCAGCGCCGTCCGCTTCACACCCATCTGCCGCTGGGCCATCCGCAGGGTGTGCCCGATCGCCGGCAGTCCCGCGGCAGCATGCTTCGGCTCGTCGACCTGCGGCGCGTCCTGAACCGGATCCCCCTTGGGCGGCTTCGCTGCCATCGCGCACTCCTGTTCCACATACACGCATGAGGTAGACCCCCGATCCTGCCACGCCCCCACCCCGGGGGCGCTGCCCCCGGACCCCCGCTCCTCAAACGCCGGAGGGGCTGGAAGTCAGCCCGTCCGGCGTTTGAGGACAAGGCCCGTTCAGGGCCGAAGGGGGTCTGGGGGCACAGCCCCCAGGAACGGGACGGGAAGGGGCGGAGGGGGCGAATCAACCCCATGACACACACCCGCCCCCCGCTGTCAGTGCCACGTGGCAGGATCGGACACGTGGCAGACACAGCATCGAAGAAGACCGACCAGCCCCCCACCGGCCCCCGCCCCCGCCTGATGCTCATGGACGGGCACTCCCTCGCGTACCGCGCGTACTTCGCGCTGCCCGCGGAAAACTTCACCACCGCGACGGGCCAGCCGACCAACGCGATCTACGGCTTCGCGTCGATGCTGGCCAACACCCTCCGTGACGAGTCCCCCACCCACTTCGCCGTAGCCTTCGACGTCTCCCGCAAGACATGGCGCTCGGAGGAGTTCACCGAGTACAAGGCGAACCGCTCCAAGACGCCGGACGAGTTCAAGGGCCAGGTCGAGCTCATCGGCGAGCTCCTCGACGCGATGCACGCCGACCGCTTCGCCGTCGAGGGCTTCGAGGCGGACGACATCATCGCCACCCTCGCCACCCAGGCCGAGGCCGAGGGCTTCGAGGTGCTGATCGTCACCGGCGACCGTGACTCCTTCCAGCTCGTCTCCGAGCGCACCACGGTGCTGTACCCGACGAAGGGCGTCTCCGAGCTGACCCGGTTCACCCCGGAGAAGGTCGTCGAGAAGTACGGCCTGACCCCCGCCCAGTACCCCGACTTCGCGGCGCTGCGCGGCGACCCGTCGGACAACCTGCCCGGCATCCCCGGCGTCGGCGAGAAGACGGCCGCGAAGTGGATCAACCAGTTCGGCTCCTTCGCCGAGCTGGTCGAGCGTGCCGAGGAGGTCAAGGGCAAGGCCGGGCAGAACCTGCGCGACCACCTGGAGGCGGTCAAGCTCAACCGCCGCCTCACCGAGCTGGAGCGCGCCGTCGAGCTGCCCAAGGGCGTCCTCGACCTGGCGCGGACCGCCTACGACCGCAAGGCCGTGGCGATGATCCTGGACACCCTGGAGATCAGGAACCCGTCGCTGCGCGAGCGGCTGTTCGCCGTCGACCCGGGCGCGGAGGAGGCCGAGGCCACCCCGGTCGTCGCGGAGGGCGTGGAGCTGGACGGCACGGTGCTGGGCACCGGCGGGCTGACCGCCTGGCTCACCGAGCACGGCACCGGCCCGCTCGGCGTCGCCACGGTCGACACCTGGGCCCTCGGCACCGGCTCGGTCGCCGAGGTCGCGCTGGCCACGGCCGCCGGACCGGCCGCCTGGTTCGACCCGTCCGAGCTGGACGAGGCCGACGAGCGGGCGCTCACGGCCTGGCTCGCCGACCCGGCCCGCCCCAAGGTGTTCCACAACGCCAAGGGCGCGATGCGGGTCTTCGCCGAGCACGGCTGGACCATCGAGGGCGTCACCATGGACACCGCGCTCGCCGCGTACCTGGTGAAGCCGGGCCGTCGCTCCTTCGACCTGGACGCGCTGTCCCTGGAGTACCTGCACCGCGAGCTGGCGCCCGCCGCCGCACCCGACGGCCAGCTCGCCTTCGGCGCGGACGACGGAGCGGAGGCCGAGGCACTGATGGTGCAGGCCCGCGCCATCCTCGACCTGGGCGGGGCCTTCGAGAGCCGCCTCGAAGAAGTGGGCGCGGCCGACCTGCTCCGCGACATGGAGCTGCCCACGTCCGCGCTGCTCGCCCGCATGGAGCGGCACGGCATCGCGGCCGACCGGGACCACCTCCAGGCGATGGAGCAGATGTTCGCGGGCGCCGTGCAGCAGGCGGTGAAGGAGGCGCACGCGGCGGCGGGGCACGAGTTCAACCTGGGCTCGCCCAAGCAGCTCCAGGAGGTCCTCTTCGGCGAGCTGGCCCTGCCGAAGACGAAGAAGACGAAGACCGGCTACACCACGGACGCCGACGCCCTGGCCTGGCTCGCCACGCAGACCGACAACGAACTGCCGGTGATCATGCTCCGCCACCGTGAGCAGGCGAAGCTGCGCGTCACCGTCGAGGGCCTGATCAAGACGATCGCCGCGGACGGCCGTATCCACACCACGTTCAACCAGACGGTCGCCGCGACGGGCCGGCTGTCCTCGACGGACCCCAACCTCCAGAACATCCCGGTCCGCACGGACGAGGGCCGCGCGATCCGCCGCGGCTTCGTCGTCGGCGAGGGCTTCGAGTCGCTCCTCACCGCCGACTACAGCCAGATCGAGCTGCGCGTGATGGCCCACCTCTCCGAGGACGCCGGCCTGATCGAGGCGTTCACCTCGGGCGAGGACCTGCACACCACGGCGGCGGCCCAGGTGTTCTCCGTCGAGCAGTCCGCCGTGGACGCGGAGATGCGCCGCAAGATCAAGGCGATGTCGTACGGGCTGGCGTACGGGCTGTCGGCCTTCGGCCTCTCCCAGCAGCTCAACATCGAGGCGGCGGAGGCACGCGCCCTGATGGACGCGTACTTCGAGCGCTTCGGCGGCGTACGGGACTATCTGCGCCGGGTCGTCGACGAGGCGAGGGCGACCGGCTACACGGCGACGCTCTTCGGCCGCCGCCGCTACCTGCCCGACCTCAACAGCGACAACCGCCAGCGCCGCGAGGCGGCGGAGCGCATGGCGCTGAACGCGCCGATCCAGGGCACGGCGGCGGACATCGTCAAGATCGCCATGCTGAACGTGGACCGCGCCCTGCGCGAGGCGGACCTGCGCTCCCGCACGCTCCTCCAGGTCCACGACGAAATCGTCCTGGAACTGGCCCCCGGCGAGCGCACCGCGGTGGAGGACCTGGTCCGCCGCGAAATGGCGTCCGCGGTCGAGCTCCGGGTCCCCCTGGGCGTCTCGGTGGGCGCGGGCCCGGACTGGGAGTCGGCGGCACATTAGCCCTTCCGGGGGCTCCGCCCCCGCACCCCCGCTCCTCAAACGCCGGAGGGGCTGGTTTTCCCAGCCCGTCCGGGGGAGTTCGAGGACGAGGCCTGAGCTTCCAGCCTGGCGTTCGAGGACGAGGCCTGAGCTTCCAGCCTGGCGTTCGAGGACGAGGTCTGCGTTTCCAGCCCGTCCGGGGAGCCTGGGGACGAGGTCTGCGTTTCCAGCCCGTCCGGCGATTGAGGACGAGGCCCGTCCAGGGCCGGAGGGGGGTTGGGGGCGCAGCCCCCAGGATCGGAAACCTTCACTCGCGTGGCCCCTGCGGGAAAGCCCCCGCCCGCAGGGCCGGACACCATGCCATGCATGGGTATACGCATGCTTCACCGCACAGCGGCAGGCAACGCACCCCCGCGCCCCGGCGGACACACGCTGTCTCCGCCGGTCCCGGTCTTCGCGGCCTCCGCAAGTACCGCCCGCACCCCCGCCACCCTCGCGACCGCGCTGCGCAGCGCCACGGCGGACCTCGGCCGCCGTATCGCCGACGGCCGCCGGCGAACCGCCCGCACCCCCACCGCCGGGGTCCTCGTGGGCGAGCAGCCGCCGTGGCGGCTGTGGGCCGAGCTGGCCCGCGCCTACCTCACCCTCGTGCTCACCCTGCTGCCCCGCCCCCGCCCCCGCCCGGTCCGCACCGTCACCGTGTTCGTCGCGGCGAGCGACACCCTCAGCGTGCGCCCGTACGGTCCGGCCGCCGCGTACCGGCGCTCGCAGGGACCCCCGTGGCCGGACGCCACACCCTGACGGCCGCCGCGTACAGCGGCAGCGCGAGGACCAGCCCCGCGCCCGCCCCGAAGCACGCCGTCGGAATCAGTTCCCAGGGCTTCGCGGTCGAGCCCCAGTAGGCCCACCACCGCGAGGCCCGCTGCACCGCGGCCACCACCGCGCACCCGCCGAGCAGCGCGACGGCCCACCACCGGTCCCCGGCGGACAGCACGGGCACCCCCACCGGCTCGCCCCCGGGGGCCGTCCGCCGCAGCGCCCGCGCCACGAACAGCGCGATGACGACCGCGGCCACCGCCGAACCGCCGTACTGCAGGTACCAGTACAGCGGCGACCCCGCCACCTTCTCGCCGAGCACGGGAAACACCCGCATCCCCCACCGGTCGAGATGCGTGAACGCGTCCCAGACCACATGCGTCGACGCCCCCACCACGGCCGAGACGTACCAGCGCGCCACCAGCGACGGCCGTGTCCGCGCACGCGGCGCCCCGCAGCGCAGCAGCGCCGCCGCCCGTCCCTGCCGGGCCCGCGGCAACAGCGCCACCAGCGGTTCGCGCACCAGCAGCCACAGCCCCACCAGCGCCCAGGCGATGAGCACGTCGACCGTGAACACACCCCAGAACGCATGGGTGACGTCACCGAACTCCATCGCCCCGGACAGGACACTCGCCGCGTAATAGGTCATGTCGGGCGCGAAGCTGCCCGCGACCAGTACGGCGGGAACCAGGGTGCCCCGCCCCCTCCCGTCCGTGCGCACGGCGGGCAGCACCGCCGCCGCATGGCTCAGCGTGAACGGCAACGCGGCTCCTCGTGACAGTGGTTGACCGGGCCCGCGGACCCACTTGATCGGCAGGCCCCAGTATGCGTGACGCCCCGTACCGACCTCCGCCCCACGGGAACGTGGTGAACCGGTGAATATCGGGCATGAACAGGTGTCCGCGCAAAGGAAGTTGCCGTAGGGTCGCGAGGGCCGTCGTGCCGGATGCCCACAGGAGGGCAACCAGCGGGGCGGGTAGATCGTCACAACAGGGCGAACACAACACAGGCTGACGGACGTCACGGCGTTCACGGGAGGGGCTCACTCTATGGCGGCGCAATTCGGCAGGAGGCTGCGCAAGGGAGTGACGACCACCGCCGTCGCCGCGGCGGCGGTGGCGGCCCTGGCCGCGTCCCAGGCCCCCGGCGCGACGACCGACGGTCAGGGAGGGCAGACCACCTCGGACGCCACGCCCTCGTCCGAGGAGGCCGCCGACGCCGGCGCGACCGGCAACTCGCCGTACTACACGGACCTGCCGCCGCTCAACAGCCCCAACCCCGCCCCGTCCGCGAGCACCGGAACGGACACGTCCGGCGTGACCGAGGCCGGCATACCGGCGACGGTCCTCGACGCCTACAAGCGGGCCGAGGCGACACTGCGCGAGAAGAAGCCCGGCTGCAACCTGCCCTGGCAACTCCTCGCCGCCATCGGCAAGGTGGAGTCCGGTCAGGCCCGCGGCGGACGCGTCGACGCCGACGGCACCACCCTCTCGCCCATCCTCGGCCCCCAGCTCGACGGCAACGGCTTCGCCCTCATCAAGGACACCGACAACGGTGCCTACGACGGCAACAGCTCCTACGACCAGGCCGTCGGCCCCATGCAGTTCATCCCCTCCACCTGGGAGTGGGCGGGCCGCGACGGCAACGGCGACGGCCGTGAGGACCCCAACAACATCTACGACGCCGCCCTCGCCGCCGGCCACTACCTGTGCCGCAACGGCTGGGACCTGTCCGACCAGCGGGACCTCGACCGGGCGATCCTCAGCTACAACCAGTCGACGGAGTACCTGAACACCGTCATGTCGTGGCTGGAGTACTACCGCAGGGGCACGCACGAGATCCCCGACGGCACCGGCACGCTGCCCAGGGACCGCAGCGACAGCACCGGCACGGTGCGTCCTTCCCCGACGGCGCCGAGCACGCCGCCGAGCACGTCGCCGTCGCCGAAGCCCAGCCCGAAGCCGGAGAAGCCGGCCGACTCCGGCACCCCGAACACGCCGCCGCCCACCACCACCCCGCCCACCACTCCACCCACCACCCCGCCCACCCCCACCGACACGGTGGACCACCTGGAGAACGCCGGTACCGCGCAGTTCACCGCGATGGCGGGCGACGCGTTCACCGAGCGGATGAGCGCCCGCGCGGAGACGGACGCCGGCAAGGCCGTGGCCAAGGTGCGGATCCGCTTCACCGTCATCAGTGACACCGACACCACCTTCACCGGCGGCGAGAGCGTGGCCACCGTCGTCACCGACAGCTCGGGCGTCGCCGTGGCCCCCGCGCTCCAGGCGGGCGAGAAGACCGGTTCCGTCATCGTCCAGGCCACCGTGGTCGGCCGGACGGTCAAGGGCGTCGCCTACCGGGCGACGGTCACCGAGCGCGCCGCCGACACCCTCGTCCGCACCAGTACGAAGGAGCTGACCTGCACGCCGGGCGGCGAGTTCGCGGACGCGGTCGAGCTGAAGGCCACGTACAAGGGTGCCGTCGCCGACAAGGTCGCCGCCACCGCGACGCTCATCAAGTCGGCCGAGGACCCGACCGAGAACGACAAGGGCCCCTACTTCAAGGACGCCGACGGCAAGGCCGTACGCACCCTGAGCGGTCTGCCGACGGACGCGGACGGCCTGCTGAAGCTGCCTCAGCTCTACGCGGACGACACCGAGGGCACGTTCCTGCTCCGCGTCACCACCCCGGGCGGAGCGACCGTCACGATCGAGCTGACCGTGGCGGCGCCGCCGACCGAGACGGAGCCCCCGGCCGAGACGGAGAATCCGGCCGAGACGGAGACTCCGGCCCCGTCGGACAGCCCGTCGGCGAGCCCCACCACCTGACGGAACCGGAACGGAACGAACGGATCACCGCCTGAGCCGCGCGTTGGTGTGCCGGGTCGGCTCGGCGGTGGCCGGATCCTCCGGCCAGGGGTGCTTGGGGTAGCGCCCGCGCAGTTCGGCCCGTACGCCCTTGTAGCCGTCCCGCCAGAACGAGGCGAGGTCGGCGGTCACGGCGGCGGGCCGCCCGGCCGGGGACAGCAGGTGCACCAGCAGCGGCACCCCGGCCACCCGCGGCGACTCCTGGAGCCCGAACATCTCCTGGAGTTTGACCGCGAGCACCGGCTGCTCCGGATCGGAGTAGTCGATCCGGATTCCGGACCCACTGGGTACGGTGATCCGCTCGGGGGCGAGCTCGTCGAGCCGCACGGCCTCCCCGGAGGCCCAGGGCAGCAGCCGCGCGAGTGCCTGCCCGGCGTCGATCCGCGCGAGATCGGCCCGTCGCCGGGCCCGGCTCAGTTCCGGCTCCAGCCACTCCGCCACGCGCGCGTGCAGCGCCTCGTCGGAGACATCGGGCCACGGCGCGCCGAGCCGCCCGTGCAGGAACGCCAGCCGCTGCCGCAGTACGACGGCCCCGGCCGGCCACCGCAGCAGCCCGAACCCCTCCCGCCGCAGCCCGTCCAGCAGCGCGTCCTGTACGAGCGAGGGGTCGGCGTCGGCATACGCCCGCACGGCCACCTCCACCGCCCCGAGCCGCTCGACCCGCCGCGCGACGACGTCCCCGTCGCCCCAGCCCACTTCTTCCCGGTACTCCAGCAACGCCCCCGCCGCGACCCGCGCGACCCCCTCGTCGACAACGCCCCCGAGCTGCACGCGCGCGTGCCCCCGCCCCACAGGCCGATCGGCCACGGCGACGGCGACCCACTCGGCCCCCCGCAACCGCGACCCAGCCCCCACCTCGGCCCGCGTCCCACCCACCATCAGATACGAACCACCCTCCGTGCGGGCCACCCGCTCGGGAAAGGCCAGCGCGACAACAAGCCCGACCCGCAGGTCCTCCCCGCCCCCGACCACAGGCCGGAAGCCGGCTCCGTCCCCCCACGAGGGCCGAGAGCTCTCAGCCGCCCGCGACGCCACCGTCCCGGCGTTCCCACCGCCCGGCCCCCGCGGGGTGCCCGAGACGGGCGTGTCCGGTGCGCCGACGGCCCGAGTGCCGTTCCCGTCGGCCGTCTGCGCGGTGGGCGGGGCGCCGCCCCCTGCCGCCTGCCCCGGGGGCCGGACGGTGGCGGCACGGGTGCCGGACCGGTCCGCCGGTGTCGGCGGGGAGGGCCGCGTGGGCTCGGACACGAGCCCGCGGAGGCGGCTGACCTCCTTGCGCCACCGCGCGGCGTACGCGTCACCCCCGCGGCGGACGGTCCGCAGCGCGGCGGTGAGGTCGTCGCCGTACTCGCGCGGCGGCTCCTCGCTGATCAGGGCGACCACTTCGGCCGCGAGGCCCGGGCCCACCGCCGGTGCCGCGTCCAGCAGGGCGCGGCCCAGGCGCGGGTGCAGGCCCAGGCGGGCCAGCCGTGCCCCGCGTTCGCCGGCCCGCCCGTCGGGGCCCACCGCGCCGATCGCCGTCAGGACGGAGCGGGCCGCCGCCATCGCCCCGGCCGGCGGGGGATCCAGCAGTGCCAGCCCCGAGGCGTCCGGGTCGCCCCAGCAGGCCGCCTGGAGCGCGAACGCCGTCAGGTCGGCCACTTTGATCTCGGGGGAGGGGAACCGCGGCAGCCGCGCGTCCTCCGCCTCCGCCCAGCACCGGTACACCGCCCCCGGCGCCTCACGCCCGGCCCGCCCCGCCCGCTGGAGCCCCGCCGCGCGGGAGGCCCGTACCGTCGTCAGCGCGCTGAGCCCCCGCGCGTGGTCCACGCGCGGCTCGCGCGCCAGCCCGGAGTCCACGACCACCCGCACCCCGGGAACCGTCAGCGACGACTCCGCGACCGAGGTCGCCAGCACCACCCGGCGCCGTTCCCCGACGGACAGCACCGCGTCCTGCACGGCGGCCGGCGCCCGCCCGTGCACCTGGAGCACGTCGACGTCCCCGAGGCCCCCGAGCTGCCCGGCCACCCGGGCGATCTCGCCGACCCCCGGCAGGAACGCCAGCACGTCCCCGTCCCGCTCCGCCAGCGCCCGCCGCACCACCGACGCCACATGCGTCAGCAGCGCCGGATCGACCCGCATCCCGTGCGGCGGCCGTACCGCACGCGCGGGCGGCGCCCACACCACGTCCACCGGGAACGCGGCACCGCGCGCTTGAACCACCGGCGCGTCCCCCAGCAGTCGTGCCCAGCCCTCCGCGTCCGTCGTCGCCGACGCGGCCACCAGCCGCAGCTCCGGGCGCAGCGCCTCGCGCACGTCCCACAGGAACGCCGCCGCCGTGTCCGCGTCCAGATGCCGCTCGTGGCACTCGTCGAGCACCACCACGTCCACCCCGGACAGCTCCTGGTCGCGCTGGAGGCGCTGAAGGAGCACACCGGTCGTGACGACCTCCACGCGCGTGTGCCGCCCCACCGCCCGCTCCCCGCGCACGGTGAAACCGACCGACCCGCCGACCCGCTCACCCAGCAGCCACGCCATCCGCCGTGCCGCCGCGCGGGCCGCGATCCGCCGCGGCTCGGCGACCACCACCCGCCGCGCGGGCCCGTTCCCGAGCAGCCCCGCCAGCGCCAGCGGCACCAGCGTCGTCTTACCGGTACCGGGCGGCGCCACCAGGACGGCGGTGCCGTGCGCGTCGAGCGCGTCGGTCAGCCCCGGCAGGGCCTCGCGTACGGGAAGGGCGTCCAGGGCGTCGTAACGGATCACGCACTCAGTCCCGTACGCACACGAAGATCGCCGTCCCCGGGATCAGGTTCCCGCGCAGCGGCGACCAGCCGCCCCACTCGGAGGTGTTCCAGGCCGGCCACTCCGGCTCCACCAGGTCCACCAGCCGGAACCCCGAGGCGACGACGTCACGGACGCGGTCCCCGAGCGTCCTGTGGTGCTCCACGTACACCGCGCGGCCCCCCTCGTCCTGCTCGACGTAGGGCGTGCGGTCGAAGTACGACGCGGACACGCTCAGCCCCTCCGGTCCCGGCTCGTCCGGGAACGCCCAGCGGATCGGGTGCGTGACCGAGAAGACCAGCCGGCCGCCGGGCCGCAGCACCCGCCGCACCTCGCGCAGCACCAGCCGCGGATCGGCGACGAAGGGCAGTGCCCCGTACGCCGAGCAGGCCAGGTCGAAGGAGCCGTCCGCGAACGGCAGCGCCCCCGCGTCGGCGCACACCAGCGGGACCGGCCCGCCGATCCGCAGCGCGTGCTGCAACTGCCGGTGCGAGATGTCCAGCGCCACCGGCCGCGCCCCCTGCGCGGCCAGCCAGCGCGAGCACTGCGCCGCGCCGGCGCCCAGTTCCAGGACGTCCCGCCCCTTCAGCTCCTCCGGCGGGCCGAGCAGCTCCGCCTCCACCTCGTCCAGACCCTCGGGCCCCCACACGAAGCGGTCGTCGCCGAGGAACGTGCCGTGCTCGATCTGGTACTCGTCCGCGTTGCGGTCCCACCATCCCCGGTTGGCGCGGGAGCTCTCCGTGACACCGGCCTGCCGCCGGGTCGCCTCCGGTTCGGGCGCTTCGGGCTCTTGGATGATCGGCTCCCTCGTCGTACTCTTCCGTCCAACCAGCCGGTCCCCGGCGTGTCGCAGAAGGGGTCTCATCACCCCTGCGTGGCCTCGGGAGACCGTAATTGTGCCGGTTATGCGGCGATCCGCCCCGGGTGGGCGGCTTCGCGCATTGACCATGCCCGGCAGCCCCCGTATGCTACAAGTTGCGCTGCGAGCCTGCGCACCTCAGACGTAGCAGGCTGCGCTCGCATCTGTTGTATGTCCCCTCGGTTCTCGAGGTGTCATCACCGCACAGACGGTGATGCGCTTCCTTGGCTGTCCGGCTTCTGCAGAGCGAAACGGGCTCCGGCGTAGCAGTACCTACGACTTCAATGTCCGTACCGGAGCCCTTTCCCACATGACGAGCAGCACCGAGACCACCGCCACCACCCCGCAGGTTGCGGTCAACGACATCGGTAACGAGGAAGCGTTCCTCGCCGCGATCGACGAGACGATCAAGTACTTCAACGACGGCGACATCGTCGACGGCGTCATCGTGAAGGTCGACCGGGACGAGGTCCTGCTCGACATCGGTTACAAGACCGAAGGTGTCATCCCGAGCCGCGAGCTCTCGATCAAGCACGACGTCGACCCCAACGAGGTCGTCGCCGTCGGTGACGAGATCGAGGCCCTCGTCCTCCAGAAGGAGGACAAGGAAGGCCGCCTGATCCTCTCGAAGAAGCGCGCCCAGTACGAGCGTGCCTGGGGCACCATCGAGAAGATCAAGGAAGAGGACGGCATCGTCACCGGTACCGTCATCGAGGTCGTCAAGGGTGGTCTCATCCTCGACATCGGCCTCCGCGGCTTCCTTCCGGCCTCCCTGGTCGAGATGCGCCGCGTCCGCGACCTCCAGCCCTACGTGGGCAAGGAGCTCGAGGCGAAGATCATCGAGCTGGACAAGAACCGCAACAACGTGGTCCTGTCCCGCCGTGCCTGGCTGGAGCAGACCCAGTCCGAGGTCCGCCAGACGTTCCTCACCACCCTCCAGAAGGGTCAGGTCCGTTCCGGCGTCGTCTCCTCGATCGTCAACTTCGGTGCCTTCGTGGACCTGGGTGGCGTCGACGGTCTGGTCCACGTCTCCGAGCTGTCCTGGAAGCACATCGACCACCCCTCCGAGGTCGTCGAGGTCGGCCAGGAGGTCACGGTCGAGGTCCTCGACGTCGACATGGACCGCGAGCGCGTCTCCCTGTCGCTGAAGGCGACCCAGGAAGACCCGTGGCAGCAGTTCGCCCGCACCCACCAGATCGGCCAGGTCGTGCCCGGCAAGGTCACGAAGCTGGTTCCGTTCGGCGCGTTCGTCCGCGTGGACGAGGGCATCGAGGGTCTGGTCCACATCTCCGAGCTGGCCGAGCGCCACGTGGAGATCCCGGAGCAGGTCGTCCAGGTCAACGACGAGATCTTCGTCAAGGTCATCGACATCGACCTCGAGCGCCGTCGCATCAGCCTCTCGCTGAAGCAGGCCAACGAGGCCTTCGGTGCCGACCCGTCGGCGGTCGAGTTCGACCCGACCCTGTACGGCATGGCCGCGTCCTACGACGACCAGGGCAACTACATCTACCCCGAGGGCTTCGACCCCGAGACCAACGACTGGCTCGAGGGCTACGAGACCCAGCGCGAGGCGTGGGAGACCCAGTACGCCGAGGCGCAGCAGCGCTTCGAGCAGCACCAGGCGCAGGTCATCAAGTCCCGCGAGGCGGACGAGAAGGCCGCTGCCGAGGGTGGCGAGGCCGCCGCTCCGGTCGCGTCCGGTGGCGGTTCGTACTCCTCCGAGGGTGGCGACCAGTCCGGTGCGCTGGCTTCGGACGAGGCGCTGGCCGCGCTGCGGGAGAAGCTGGCGGGTGGGCAGAGCTGACGCTCTCCACTGACGCTTAGCCGTTGACTGAGGGGCCGTACCTTTTTTGAGGTACGGCCCCTCAGTGCTGTGTTTTGGGCTGCGGCCCGGTGGGGGGTCTCGCGCAGTTCCCCGCGCCCCTGAGGGGCTGTGGGTCGGCTGTCGGCCGGTGGGGGCTTGTCGCGCCCACGCGGCGGAGCCGCATATCGATACAGCCCCGCGCCCCTGGGGAGTTGCCCGCGGCCCTGATGACGAGATTCCCGCCTGTGGCCCTGGGGGAGTTGTCCGCGCCCCCGAGGAGAAGGTCCCCGCGCTTCCTGGGGAGTTGTTCCCGCCGGGGAATGTCAGTGGTGCGTGCCATGTTGTGGTGTACGGACATGAGGAGGAGCGGTCACTGTGCTTGATCCGCAGGGTTTGTACGCGTGGGAGCCGAAGGGGCTCGGTGTCGTCGACATGGCGCTGGCCCAGGAGTCGGCCGGACTTGTCATGCTCTACCACTTCGACGGATACATCGACGCGGGGGAGACCGGGGACCAGATCGTCGACCGGCTGCTCGACTCGCTGCCCCACCAGGTCGTCGCCCGGTTCGACCACGACCGGCTCGTCGACTACCGCGCCCGCCGCCCGCTGCTGACCTTCACCCGCGACCGGTGGAGCGACTACGAGGTGCCCGCCATCGAGGTGCGCCTCGTCCAGGACGCCACGGGAGCGCCCTTCCTGCTGCTCTCCGGTCCGGAGCCGGACGTGGAGTGGGAGCGCTTCGCCGCCGCCGTCCAGCAGATCGTGGAGCGGCTCGGCGTGCGCCTGTCGGTGAACTTCCACGGCATCCCCATGGGCGTCCCGCACACCCGGCCCGTCGGCCTCACCCCGCACGGCAACCGCGCCGACCTCGTCCCGGTGGCCGGCAGCGTCTTCGACGAGGCACAGGTGCCGGGCAGCGCCGAGGCGCTCGTCGAGTACCGGCTCATGCAGGCCGGGCACGACGTCCTGGGCGTCGCCGCGCACGTGCCGCACTACATCGCCCGTTCCCCGTACCCGGACGCGGCATTGACCGCCCTGGAGGCGATCACGGCCGCGACGGGACTGGTCCTGCCCGGTGTCGCGCACGCGCTGCGCACCGACGCCCACCGCACCCAGACGGAGATCGAACGCCAGATCCGGGAGGGCGACGACGAGCTCACCGCCCTCGTCCAGGGCCTCGAGCACCAGTACGACGCGGCGGCGGGCGCGGAGAGCCGGGGCAACATGCTCGCCGAGCCGGTGGACATCCCGTCGGCGGACGAGATCGGCCGCGAGTTCGAACGCTTCCTGGCGGAGCGCGAGGGCGACGGCTGACGCCCTAGGCTGTCCCCCATGCTGAAAGTGGGCCTGACCGGCGGGATCGGTGCCGGCAAGAGCGAGGTGTCACGGCTGCTCGTCGAGTGCGGGGCCGTGCTGATCGACGCGGACCGGATCGCGCGTGAGGTCGTCGAACCGGGGACGCCCGGTCTCGCGGCGGTCGTGGACGCCTTCGGCACGGAGGTCCTCACCGAGGACGGCAGGCTCGACCGGCCCAAGCTGGGCTCTGTCGTCTTCGCCGACCCGGAGAGGCTGGCCGTCCTCAACTCGATCGTCCACCCCCTGGTGGGCGCCCGCTCCCGCGAGCTGGAGGAGGCCGCCGCCGAGGACGCCGTCGTGATCCACGACGTCCCCCTCCTCACGGAGAACGGCCTGGCCCCCCTCTACGACCTCGTGATCGTCGTCGACGCGAGTCCGGAGACCCAGCTCGACCGGCTCGTCGGCCGGCGCGGCATGACGGCGGAGGACGCGCGCGCGCGGATGGCCGCCCAGGCGACCCGCGAGCAGCGCCGGGAGATCGCCGACATCGTCATCGACAACGACGTCCCCCTCGACGAACTGCACCGGCGCGTCAAGGACGTGTGGGCCGACCTCGTCCACCGGGCGCGGACCTCCCACCCGGAATAGCGGGTGCCGGACGGGGCGTTGAACCCGTTCAGCGAGGGAAGGATTCCGCCGTGCCCGAGACCAGCGGTTCGACCGGACGTACGCCGGAAACGCATGTCATCGACTTCCGTGCCGCCGAGCACCTGCTCGCCTCCCGGGACCCGAGGGGCGCGGTGAAGCTGCTCGACGGCGTCATAGACGTCCACCCGGAGAACACCGCCGCGCGGCTGCTGCGCGCCCGTGCCTTCTTCGCGGCGGCCCAGCTCCGCCCCGCCGAGCTGGAGTTCTCCCTCGTGCTGGAGCGCGAGCCGGACAACGCCTTCGCCCACTTCGCGCTCGCCCGCACCTACCAGCGGCAGGGCCGCCCGCACCCGGCCAAGCGCCACTTCCGGCTGGCGGCCGCGCTGGACCCGAACCCGGAGTACCTGAAGGCGGCCCGCTTCGACGAGTGAGTGACGGCCGGCGCTACGGGCGGTTCCCCGGCGGCTGGTACGGGGGTACGTCGCGCCCCGGCTGGTAATGCGGGCCCTGGCGGATGTGCCGCAGGACGACGACCAGGTCGACCGTGACGACCAGCCACAGCAGCCCGCAGGCGAGCGACCAGCCCGGATGCCCCGCGAGCGCGAACGCCACCGTCCCGGACACCGTCCAGACCACGCCCCACACGCTCAGCCAGAACCGCATCCGCAGAGCACTGCGGGCGGTCACCGGCTCACTGCCCGTACGCATCCCGATCACCACCCCGTCCGCGCCGTTCGGGCCGCTCCCGCGTGTTCCGGGTTCCCCGAACCGCCTCCAGGACCACGTGTCACTCGGTCGGGTGAACCGGCGAGGAGGGGGAACGGGCGTGCGGACGCCGGCCGTTTGACGGGCATGGAACTGAAAATGCGTGAGGGCCATGAGGGGACGGGGCCCGGGGCGATCACCCCGGACGGCTGCGCGGTGGAGCTGTACGCGCGGCTGCCCGTCGGGGACGAGCCGGACGTCATCGCCGCCGCGGTGCCGGCGGGGGCGCGGATCCTGGAGCTGGGCAGCGGCGTCGGGCGGATGACCCACGCGCTGCTGGAGCGCGGCTTCGAGGTCACGGCGGTGGACGAGTCCGCGGAGATGCTGGAGCGGGTGCGCGGGGCGCGGACGATATGCGGTCCCATAGAGCGGCTCGACCTCGGTGAGACGTTCGACGTGGTGCTGCTCGCGTCGTTCCTGGTGCACGCGGGGGACGTGGAGGTGCGGCGGGGTCTGCTGCGCACCTGCGTGCGGCACCTGGCGAAGGGCGGGTGCGTGCTGATCCAGCGGGAGGGCGAGGACTACCACACCAATGTGCCGCGTGAGCGGGTCGACCCGGCCGGCTTCACCGTGCGGATCGTGTCGGCGGAGCCGGTGGGCGACGGCGTCGACTCGGTCCACGCGGAGTACGTGTTCCCGGACGCGACCTGGACCCAGACATTCCGCGCCCGCCCCCTGACGAGGGAGCAGTTCGAGGAGGCACTGGCGGAGACGGGCCTGAAGGTGGACCGGTACCTGACGGAGGACAGGATGTGGGTGCGGACGGTGCCGATGACCGACACCTGATCACGCGCCCCACGCTCACGACCGACCCGCACCCCCGGCCCCCTTGCCACGGGTTTTGCGTCCACCGGCCGTCTCACGTCCGGCGGATCCGCCACGCCGCCTGTCGGTTCCGCCGGACGCGGCGTCCGGGTCACCGCTGCTGCCCGGTCCGCCCGGTCCCGCGTGTCCGCCGAACGGGGTGGGGCCGCCCAGGCCGCGTAGCCGTTCCAGCTCTCGGCGGTCGCGCTTGGTGGGGCGGCCCGTGCCGCGGTCGCGGATGCCGGCGGGGGCGACGGCCTCGCGGGGCGGGGGCGGCGGGGAGTTGTCGATGTAGCACTGGACGGCCACCGGGGCGCCCACCCGCTTGCGGATCAGCCGCTTGACGACGACGATCCGCTCCCGGGTCTCGGCCCGCAGCCGTACCTCGTCACCGACACGGAGGGAGTGGGAGGGCTTCACGCGTTCGCCGTTCACCCGGACGTGCCCGCCCTTGCAGGCGGCGGCGCCGAGGGACCGCGTCTTGACCAGCCGCACCGACCAGATCCAGCTGTCGATCCGTACGGACTCACCACTCGGCGGGCCGGCCGCCTCGGCGGCGGCCACGGCGGCGGCGACCTTGGGGTCCTCGGCACTCTCAGAAGCCATGGTCCCGACCTTAACCCTTGGTCCCGGCCGGCGGTGCGGGGTTTTCGTCCGCCCCGAACACCTACGGTGGAGCCATGGACCCCCGTGGCCTCGACCGGCTCGACCAGCGCATCGCCGGCTGCCGTGCCTGCCCCCGGCTGGTCGACTGGCGGGAGGAGGTCGCCCGGACCAAGCGGGCCGCGTTCGCGGACTGGACGTACTGGGGGAGGCCGGTGCCCGGATTCGGGCCGGCGGACGCCCGGCTGCTGATCGTCGGCCTGGCGCCCGCCGCGCACGGCGGCAACCGCACCGGGCGGATGTTCACCGGGGACCGTTCCGGGGACGTGCTGTACCAGGCGCTGTACGACGTGGGGCTCGCCTCGCAGCCGGGCTCCACCCACGCCGGGGACGGCCTGGAGCTGTACGGCGTGCGCGTCACCTCGCCCGTGCACTGCGCCCCGCCCGCCAACAAGCCCACCCCCGAGGAGCGGGACACCTGCCGGCCCTGGCTGGTGCGGGAGCTGCGCCTGCTGCGGCCGACGGTACGGGCCGCGCTCGTGCTGGGGGCCTTCGGCTGGCAGGCCGCGCTGCCCGCGTTCGCCGAGGCCGGCTGGACCGTGCCCCGGCCCCGGCCCGCCTTCGCGCACGGCGCCCATGTCACCCTGGACGCCCCCGACGGCCCCGGTCTCCACCTCTTCGGCTGCTTCCACGTCAGCCAGCGCAACACCTTCACCGGCCGCCTCACCCCCGAGATGCTCCGCGACGTACTGCGCACGGCGGCCGGGGCGGCGGGACTGAGTACGCGGGGAAGGGGATGAGCGGTCCCGGCCGACGCCGGTACGGTGCTCCGACGAGCCGGTACCCGGAGACCGAACCGTACGACCACGGCCGGCGACGACGCGCTGGTGGTGGCGACGGGCCGGTACGCCCGGCCCCGCGCCTGACACCTCACGGCCGTCACACGTACCGCACGTCCGGCTTCCGCTCCTCGTTCCCGGATATGCGTCCGTCCGCTCCACGGCCGTGAAGCCGTGCCGCTCGTAGAAGCGGTGCGCGGGCGTGTTGACCCGGAAGGTCCACAGCGTGAGCCCTCCGGGGCCGCGCTCCTCGGCCAGGGCGACGAACCGGTCGTCGATCCCGCGCCCGCGCCACTCGGGCGAGGTGGAGCTGGTCCAGCTCCCCGCCCTCCGGCAGCGGCACGCCGACCACATCCCGGCCCACCGCCCGGACCGCCCCCGCATCCGCATTGCTCCCGCGGCGCCGGGGCTACGGGCGCAGCACCACCTTCGTGTAGCCCTCGATGCGCTTGTCGAACTTGTCGTAGGCCGACGGCGCCTGGTCCAGGGGCAGTTCGTGGGAGACGACGAAACTGGGCTTCGCCCTGCCCTCGATGATCATGTCGCGCAGCTGCCGGTTGTAGCGCTTCACGTTGCACTGCCCCGTGCCCAGCCGCAGGCCCTTCTCGAAGAGCTTGCCGACCGCGACGAGGAGCATGCCCTGCTTGGACTGCTCGTCCGGGGCTCCGGGGTCGGACGGGACGTAGAGCCCGGGAACGCCGAGCATTCCGGTGGCGCGCACCGTGCGGATGAGCGAGTTCAGGACGGTCGCCGGTTCCTCGCGGTCCGTGCCGCCCGCCGTGGCCTGGTAGCCGACCGCGTCGACGCCCTTGTCGGTGCCCATGCCCTCGGTCTGCTCGTGGATCTGCTCCACCGGGTCGCCCTCGGCGAAGTTGATCGGGACCGCGCCGATCTCCTCGGCCTTCTGCAGCCGCTCGGGGACCCGGTCCACGACGAAGACCTTCTTCGCGCCGCGCAGCAGTGCCGAGTAGGCGGCCATGAGACCGACCGGTCCGGCGCCGTACACGGTGACGCTCTCGCCGGGGCGGACCTGGGCGAGTTCACAGCCGTGGTAGCCGGTGGGGAAGATGTCGGCGAGCAGCACGAAGTCGTTCTCGTGCTCCTTTCCCGGCGGCAGTTTCAGGCAGTTGAAGTCGGCGTAGGGAACGCGCAGGTATTCCGCCTGGCCGCCCTTCCACGGTCCCATCGCGACATAGCCGTAAGCGCCGCCGGGGAAACCGGGATTGACGGTCAGACAGTATCCGGTGAATCCCTCGGCGCAGTTCCGGCAGAATCCGCAGGCGACGTTGAAGGGCATGACCACACGGTCGCCCTCCTTGAGCGAGGTGACCCCCGGGCCGACCTCCGTGATGATGCCCATGTTCTCGTGACCGAAGGTGATGCCGGGCTCGGCGGCGGTACGACCCTCGTACATGTGCAGGTCGGAACCGCAGATCGCGGTCGAGGTGACCTTGACGATCACGTCGTTCGGATGTTGGACGGCGGGGTTGTCGACTTCTTCGACGGCGACCTCGAACGGTCCCTTGTACACGACGGCCTTCATGGCTACGACCTCCACTCGGTGGGGTACGGGTCCGGTGGCGTGCCTCTCCCGATGGTTCCGCGTGACCGATTTCTCATGGTTCTCCGGTCTGGCCGACGGGGCAAGCCGGTAATATCCGGACGCATATCGTCCGACGATCCGCGGACGACGCATGCCGTAACCGAGAACGGAAAGAGGCCGCCATGGCAGCGCAGCGGCTGGGGACCCTGCTCGTCGCGGTGCCCGGGCTGTCCGGCACCACCTATCCCCCGGGCACGACGGTGACGGTCCGTGGCCGTGGCGCCACGGTCGACGGGTTCGTGAACGGCGACTGGCTTCCGCTGTCGTGGTGGGAGTTCTCCGACGGCCTCCGCGAGGACATCGCCGACCGCTGACCGCGGCGCCCGTCACCTACCGGCCGGTACGTCACCCGCTGGCCGGTACGGAGCCCGCAGGCGTACGGCACCGGCCGGTACGGAACCCACCGGCCGGTACGGAACCCGGCCGGTGTCAGTCGTCACTGACCTTGACCCAGTCCAGGGTCCGCTCCACCGCCCGCTTCCAGTCCTGGTAGCCCTCCTGGCGCCGCTCCTCGCTCCACTGCGGGGTCCAGCGCTTCGACTCCTGCCAGTGGGTGCGCAGCTCGTCGGTGTCGCGCCAGAAGCCCACTGCGAGCCCGGCGGCGTAGGCGGCGCCCAGCGCGGTGGTCTCGGCCACCACGGGACGGCTGACCGGCACGCCCAGCACATCGGCCTGGATCTGCATGCACAGATCGTTCGCGGTGACGCCGCCGTCGACCTTGAGCACGTCCATGCGCACACCGGAGTCCCGCTCCATGGCCTCGACCACGTCGCGGCTCTGGTAGCAGATGGCCTCCAGCGTGGCCCGCGCGATGTGACCGCCGGTGTTGTACCGGGCCAGCCCCACCATGGCGCCGCGTGCGTCGGAGCGCCAGTAGGGGGCGAAGAGACCGGAGAACGCCGGGACGAAGTACATCCCGCCGTTGTCCTCCACCGAACGCGCCAGCTGCTCGCTGTCCGGGGCACTCCCGATGATCTTCAACTGGTCGCGCAGCCACTGCACGGCCGCGCCGGTTACGGCGATGGAGCCCTCCAGGGCGTAGACCGCGGGGCTTCCCGCGAACCGGTACGCCACCGTCGTCAGCAGCCCGCTGTGCGAACGCACCAGCTCCGTACCCGTGTTGAGCACGAGGAAGTTGCCGGTGCCGTAGGTGTTCTTGGCCTCGCCGGGGGAGAAGCAGACCTGGCCCACGGTCGCCGCGTGCTGGTCGCCGAGCACACCGGTGATCGGGACGGCGGCGCCCAGCGGCCGGGAGGTGCGGGCCTGGCCGAACGCCTCGGGGTCGGACGAGGCGTGGATGTCCGGCAGCATCGGGCGCGGGACGCCGAAGATGTCGAGCAGCTCGTCGTCCCAGTCCAGGGTCTCGAGGTTCATCAGCATGGTGCGGCTGGCGTTGGTCACGTCCGTGGCGTGCACACCGCCGTTGGGCCCGCCGGTGAGGTTCCACAGCACCCAGGCGTCGGTGTTGCCGAACAGGGCGTGGCCCGCCTCGGCGGCCTCGCGCAGCCCGTCCACGTTCTCCAGCAGCCACTTGATCTTGCCGCCGGAGAAGTAGGTGGCCGGCGGCAGACCGGCCTTGTGGCGGATGGTGTCGCCGTGGCCGTCACGCTCGAGAGCGGCGGCGATGCGGTCGGTGCGGGTGTCCTGCCAGACGATGGCGTTGTAGTACGGGCGGCCGGTGCGCGGGTCCCAGACCACGGTCGTCTCGCGCTGGTTGGTGATGCCGATGGCCCGCAGGTCGGTGGCGGTCAGACCGCCGTCGCGCAGGGCGTTCTGGATCACCGTGTTGGTGCGTTCCCAGATCTCCACCGGGTCGTGCTCGACCCAGCCGGACCGGGGCAGGATCTGCTGGTGTTCGAGC
The DNA here is from genome assembly GCF_001905725.1 of Streptomyces sp. CB02400. Lineage (GTDB taxonomy): Bacteria > Actinomycetota > Actinomycetes > Streptomycetales > Streptomycetaceae > Streptomyces > Streptomyces atrovirens. The sequence goes on along the minus strand of NZ_LIWB01000018.1, from coordinate 5,928 downwards.
TGGTGCCTGGCCACCTCGTTCCCCGCGTGGTCGAAGATCATGAAGCGGGTGCTGGTGGTCCCCTGGTCCACCGCGCCGACGAATTCGGGCATCGCTGACACCTCCTGGTTGACGACAGGGTCCCGACGGCAGAGTCCCGACGGCAGAGTCCCGACGGCAGGGTCCCGACGGCAGGGTCCGGGGACCTACGGTTCCTCGGTGGCCGGGCCTTTCTCCTGCTCCTCCAGCGCCCTCGTCCTGGCGGTGATCACCGGTTTGATGAGCAGGTCGTACACGCCGACACCGACGATTCCGCCGATCAGCGGGCCGACGACGGGGATCCACCAGTAGCCGCTGAACCATCCGAATGTGCCGGGCAGGGCGATGTCGCCCCAGCCCGCGAAGAAGGTGAACAGCCGGGGGCCGAAATCACGCGCGGGATTGATCGCGTACCCGGCGTTGGTGCCGAAGGTCAGGCCGATCGCGACGACCACCAGACCGATGATGAACGGGTGGAGATTCGCCGCCGGAGCCGTATTGCGGGTGTCGATGACGGCGCAGACGAGCAGCAGCAGAATCCCCGTTCCCACGATCTGGTCGAGCAGCGGGCCCCACCAGGAATTCCCGAAGTATTCGGCCGGGAACGTCGCGAAGATGGAGTAGGTCGCCAGCGACTCGTCCCGCGGGACTCCGGCCTTGGCGTCGGCCGCGTCGATGGCCCACCGGTAGCACGCGTAGACGAGCGCGGCGGCGGCGAAGGCTCCCACCACCTGCGCCAGCCAGTACGGCAGGACCTTCCGCCAGGGGAGGTCCCCGCGCACGGCGAAGGCCAGCGTCACCGCGGGGTTGATGTGGGCGCCGCTGACACCGCCGGCCACGTAGACACCGAACACCACGGCGAGGCCCCAGCCCCACGCGATGATGAGCCAGTTGGCCGGACCGAATTCCACGAATTGCCGCCCCGAGCCGGGCAGACCGACGACGGCGACGGCCACCGACCCGGCGCCCAGCAGGAGCAGGACGAACGTCCCCAGGAATTCGGCGAGCATCTCGCCGCCGAGGCCTTCTCTATAACCTCGACGACGTGGACTGCTTTCAGCCTCGACGCGTTCAGCCATCGGCTCTCCTCGGCAGGAATGGCACAGGCCTTCCCCTCCCTTTACCGGCAGCGTATGCGTATCGCCGTGAGAGGGCGCCCTGAGCAGGGCGTTTCCTTCCAATGGAGCAACGCGCCGCCCGCGCGCCTTCTCCCGACGGCAGTGGTCGAGGACCGGCACCAGGAACGACTCGGTCTTCCCGGACCCGGTCCGGGCAACCCCGGCCGCCACTGAAGCTCCCGCTGCCACCCGTCACCGGTCTTTGACGCGGTCCGTCCGGTCGGAAACGAGGACGGTCCCCTCCGCCCCGAGGAGGGAAGGGGACCCCAGGAGGAGTCCCGACGGCTCTACACTGCCTTCTTCTCCGGGTTGACCGCGTCGAAGACGATCGACTTCCGCTTGAAGTCGGCGTAGAACGTGGCGGAGCAGCGCCCTTGCGTAACGGCGGTCACGAAGTCCTCACTCGTCTGCCACCGGACGTCCTGCCGGATGCCGGGCTCACCGATCCCCCCCCGGACCGGGATTCCGGGGCCCCGGCAGCGTCCGCCGACCCGGTCGGATGACCGCACCCCGCCAGTACGAGCACGGCCACGGCCGCTGCTGCGAGGCGGGAAGCCCGGCGGATCCGCAGCCGTCCTTCTTCGTCCGCCGCACCCGCGTCGAAGTCGTACTGGTCCAGTGCGTGAACCGTGACGTTCATGCTCATCTCGTTGCCGTTCCGTTTGATTGTGGCGCTGCCCCAGATCTTGTGGCCGCCCAAGGCCTTGTAGCGGTAGGGGTTGTATTCCTCCTTGTTCGGATTCGTACGAGGGGGTGAACGGGCTGTCCGAAGGTTCGTCATCATGTCCCGCGCGTCACGACCCGTGGTGCCTGCTCGTCGTCCCACAGCACCGGAAACCACAGTTCAGCCGTTGTCGGCACCCTTCTGGAAATGGTCGAGAACGCCGCACATCACGACACCCGTGACCAGGAAGGCACCCATGGCCGACAGCAAGGCGACTTCCGCGTACGACGCTGGGGTGAGCCGGAGGGCCACGGTGGCGCCGGCGGTTCCCGCGAGGACCGCGCAGCCGGCGCGGGCCGTCAGACCGGCCACCGCACGGGGCCGTCGGCCGGCACCGGCCGACGCCTCGCGGGCCGCGCGTACGCAGGCCACCGCGGCTGTCACGACGCCTGCCGCCAGGGCCGGTCGGGGTGTGCCGAACAGCAGGCCGTAGCGGATCGCCAGGGCCGGTACGAAGAACAGCAGCAGCCAGTGGCGCAGCGCGTGCACCACGAAGGACAGCGTCGGGCCGGACCGGTCGGACACCCGGACGGCGGCCGCGCGCAGCACCACCAGGGCGGCCAATGCGGTCAGGGCGAGCGGCAGACGGTCGTCCAGGCGGCCCAGGCTGTACAGCAGCGCCGTGTCATAGACGACCAGTACCAGAGCGCCCAGCGCCCCCAGCGAACCGATGAACACCAGCAGCCCCGGTACCGAGGCCGGCACCCGGGTCGTCGCCGTGTCGCGCGCGGCCGTCCGCGCGAGGAACAGGGGGGTCACGACAGCCGACACCGCGCGGATCAGCACATCGTCGACCGTGTACGGGTTGCGCAGGTCCCACTCGACCAGGCAGAACACGGCCGTGTACGACACCGAGGCCGACGGCAGCAGGGCCGAGCGCGCGATCCGGCGGTACAGGTCGGTGTCGAGCCACCGCACCACCGTTGCGAAGGCCAGCAGGACGAAGGGAAGTTCCAGGAAGGCCTGGACCCGCAGCAGGCTCGGTGCGAGGAGGCCGGGCGCCGGGAAGTGCTCGGCCAAGGTGCGCAGGGCGGGGTTCGACGACGCCAGGTCGAACCAGCCGGCCGGGAGATACCGCGCGATGAACGACGGGTCCCCGTCGTGCACACGCAGCACGTACACCGTGAACAGCACCTGGTTGACGTAGACCAGACCGGTCACCAGCGCCAGCCACACGGCCGGCGAGAGGACGCGACGGCCCGCCGCCCGGACCGGATCGGGGCGGCGGGCCAGGACACGCGGGGTGATCGCGAGGGCCGAGACGACCGACACGACCACCACCGCGTCCACGAGTATCCGCATGCCGGTCATGTGTGCGGATACACCGCGCATTCCGTGCCGGTCCGGTGGCTGATGACACCCGCGTGGCCCCGGTCCCGCAGGTACCGCGGGTCCGGTTCGTCGCCGGCCCACCCGTGGTCTTTGGCGAAGACCCGGACGCCGGAGACGCCCCCCTCGTCGGGGGAGGCCGGGCGCAGCCCGCTGCCGGAGACGAAATCGGGCACCGCGGAACAGGGCCTCCGCGGCACGGCGGCCAACGGGTAGGTGTCGTCCTCGGACCACGCCCAGTACCCGACGGCCTCCGCCGACGCCGGCACCCGGAGATCGTGGTCACGGAACGCCTGATCCGCGCTCACATCGGTGTGCGTGCCCGGGAAGGCGCCGGGGAAGTGCTTCTCCGGTTCCCCACCGCGGGCGGCGACCACCAGCAGCGGCAGCAGGCCCAGGGGCAGGCCCGCAGCCGTGCGCCGGATGGCACGGGTGCTCATCTCACCCCCCGATCGAGTACGAGTAGGAGCCCCGGACGTCGAAGTCCTGGGTACGGCCGTCGGTGTGCAACCGTGCCAGATCGTTCCGGTGGCCCCTCATGGGCCGGAGACAGCCAGGGCGTGCCCCCCGAGTGCCGCGGCGACGATCAGGCAGGCGACGGTGACGCCGGCGGTGGTGCGCCGCCCCGGAAGGAACCGGCGCGGCAGGCAGAGCACCAGCACCGCACCCGTCCACGCGGCGGACACCAACCAGGGGAGCCATGCCTCCGCCCGGTCGTTGACCAGGTAACAGTGCTCGGCCCGTGGTCCGGTGTCACCGAAGTGGAAGAGGCAGTCGTTCCCGAAGTTCTCGGACAGCAGCGCGGTGAGTCCCCAGCACATGGTGGTGAGGACGGCTGCGGTCACCGCGACACCGAAGACCGAGCAGCCTCCAGGGCCACGCGGCGTGGCTGTGTTCACGCTCTGATCTCCCCGACGAGAACTGTTCCGCCGAGGGTATCCCAGCGGAATTCGACACCTTCGGCACATGCCGATTCGGAATGGCACATCACCCCGTCGCGGAATCCGGGCCCGAAATCGACTTGCCGCTCCTGCGGTGTGACGCTGAGCACCACCAGGCCCTTGTAATCCCTGATTCCCGGGCGGAGGTCATCGCGCGCCGAACGCCTCGGATACGGCAGAGACACCGAGCCGTAAGGTTCCCAGCCGGCCCGGACGGGTTCATCGGAAATCCGCCGTCTCGGTCAACGTGTCGCGGCCGGCCCGCACGCACGCGACCGCGGTCGTCGGCCCGCACGCAGACAGAGCAGGGTGCCCGCGACCGCCAGGGCGAGCGGCAGCCGGTCATCGAGCCGACCGAGGTTGTCCAGCACTGCCTTGTCGTGCACGGCCGGCACCCTGGCCGCGCCCGTGTCGCGATCCGCCGTCTCTCCGGAAGGCGGCATGGAGGCCGGCAGGAGCAATCGCTCCAGCCGGTCCAGGACGTTGCCGATCTGTGCCCGGTGCACCAGGTCGCGGCTGTGGAAGAGCGGTACACCGGGGAAGTCGGCAGAGGCCGGGACCGGAGTGGAAGGCGGGGATCAAGGGGTCGGCCGCGTGGGGTGCCCGGGGCTGAGGGGCAGCCTCGACGTCCTTCTGCCGGGCGCGCTGGTGTCTCCCTCCAGTGACCGCCGAGGTCCGGCGGCCACGTGGTCACGTGCCCATGCGATGGACCCGTCCGCCACCGGATAGTCGGTCTCCACCCGAGCGAGCAGAGGTCCCAGGGCCGCCGGCTGGAGCCGGTCGACGTTCAGGAGCACCTCTGCCCAGCCGGGTGGCCGCCGGTGGTGGAGACCGGGTGAGCGCCGCTTCACCTCGACTACCCCCGGCCGTGGAGGCGAGAAACAGTGTGGACAGGACGAGGCGGAAGAATGCGCCGGCCGCTGTGCCGGGGTCCGGCGTCGGCGTGTTCTCGACGCCCACAGCGGGCAGGCTCAGGGCCGGCATGCCGACCGCGACGGCGTACGGTCCGGCGGTCAGCAGACCTCGCAGCCACAGGCCTGGCTGTCAGCGGTAGTACTCGCGCCGTAGATCTGCCTCGAACCGCATACGGGGGCCCGCACAGCTCGCGAACCGCTCCCAGAGCTCGGGAAATCCCAGCAGTTGATCCGTGACGCGGATGCTGACGAGTTCGATGACCCGGGGACGCCCCGATCCCAGGAGTGCCTCTATCAGACGGGCAGAACGGGCGATGGTCTCCCTCGCCGATTCTTCCAGCGCGGGTCGGAACACCGGGTGCACAAATCCATAACTCGGCATGGAATACATGCCGGGATCGGAGCACTCGCCGTTCGTGGCTTCCCATTCCTCCTCTTCGAGCCCAGTCACGAAGGGACGAGCCTCCGGGACATGTTCCCAGATGCTGTGCCGCACGAACTCGCTGTCCGAGGTGTTCATTTCTTGTATCCGCGATTTGTCGTCGATGGGGCGAAGGGGCGAGCCCAGGGGGTCTGAGCGGATCACGACCCCCTGGGCTCTGGACGTTACTCAGGTGCGGTTTCCTGTATCGAGGTCATGCGACGCTCGGCTGGTACTGGGGATCAGAGAGCCCGAAGGGGGCCACTATTGATCAGAAACTCATGGAGCGTTTTCCAACCTGCCGCGTGGGCTGGACAGTTGGCTTCACCTGTCTGTCCGTCAGTCAACTGTCTGCCCGTGCGGCGGGTTGGAAAACGCTCACTGACGTGGGGTGCGCTTCCGGGTCGGTGGCCCACGGCTCGGAACGGGCTCGGCACCTGCGGGTCACGTCCGCTGGAGTGGT
>NZ_LIWB01000017.1:51891-205606 GCF_001905725.1 Streptomyces sp. CB02400 | reverse complement strand
GCGCGGCGGAGCCGATGTCGTAGCGGTCACGGACGGCCTCGACGGCACCGTTGATCACGGAACTGTCGTAGCCGAAGAGGAAACCGCCCATGGCGGCCGCCGCCGCGATGAAGATGACGTGCCCGAGATGCTCGGGATGAGCCGTCCTGGCTCCTGACTTCTGTGCCTGCGCTGTGCTGGTCACGTGTACTCCTCGGGCCACCGGCAACATCGCCGGATGGGGGGTCAGCCCTTCGAGGTCCAGCTGAAGGTACCTGAAGGTAAAAACAACATTGCAGAGACTATGCCTTCAACTTTTGAAGTCAATAGGCCGTGTGCTGTGAGTTTTAAGACGCGACGGAGTAAAGATCGTTCAGTACTTGAAGATTGTGTGTCGGTCTAGCGCAGCCGCTGGCTGATGACCTTGGACACGCCGTCGCCCTGCATGGAGACGCCGTAGAGCGCGTCGGCGACCTCCATGGTGCGCTTCTGGTGCGTGATCACGATCAGCTGCGAGACCTCCTGCAGCTCCTGCAGCTCCTGCATGATCCGGATCAGCCGCTGGAGGTTGGTGTCGTCGAGGGCGGCCTCGACCTCGTCCATGACGTAGAACGGGCTGGGCCGCGCCTTGAAGATCGACACGAGCATCGCCACGGCGGTCAGCGACCGTTCGCCGCCCGAGAGCAGGGAGAGCCGCTTGACCTTCTTGCCGGGCGGACGCGCCTCGACCTCCACGCCCGTGGTGAGCATGTTGTCGGGGTCGGTCAGCACCAGCCGCCCCTCGCCGCCCGGGAACAGCCGGGAGAAGACGCCCTCGAACTCACGCGCGGTGTCCCGGTAGGCCTCGGTGAACACCTGCTCGACGCGTTCGTCGACCTCCTTGACGACCTGGAGCAGATCCGCGCGGGTCTTCTTCAGGTCCTCCAGCTGCTCGCCGAGGAACTGGTGGCGTTCCTCGAGCGCCGCGAACTCCTCCAGGGCGAGCGGGTTCACCTTGCCGAGCTGCTGGTAGGCGCGCTCGGCGGCCTTCAGGCGCTTCTCCTGCTCGGCCCGTACGAAGGGGCGGGGCCTGTTGCGCGGGTGCTCCGGGTCCTCCGGCAGCTGTTCGCCCTCGGCGGGGGGCGAGGGCGGCACCGGCTGGTGCGGGCCGTACTCCGACACCAGCCCCGCCGGCTCGACACCCAGTTCCTCCAGCGCCTTGGTCTCCAGCTGCTCCATCCGCAGCCGTTTCTCGGCGCCGAGTACCTCGCCCCGGTGAACTGAATCCGTCAACTTGTCGAGTTCCGCCTTGAGATCGCGTCCCTCGGCGCGGGCACGGGCGAGTTCCTGCTCGCGGCGGGCCTTGGCGGCGTCGGCGGCGGTGCGCTCCTGGTCGGCGCGGGCGAGGGAGACCTCGACGTGCGCGAGGAGCGTCCGGGCGCCGGCGGCGACGGCCCGGGCGACTTCCGCCTCGTGGCGCAGCCGGGCCCGGCGCTGTTCGGCACGCGCGCGTGCCTCGCGTTCCGCGCGGGCGGCACGGTCGAGGGAGTCGGCTCGTCCGGCGAGCCCCTTGACCCGTTCCTCGTGCGTACGGGCCTGGAGGCGGGCCTCCATCTCGGTCTGGCGGGCGTTGGCCCCGTCGGCGGCGAGCCGGTCGCGTACGGCGGTGTCGGGCTCCTCCTCGTACGGCATCTCCTCGGCGACGGCGAGCCGCTCGGCGAGTTCCTCGACGTCGATGAGCGCCTTGTCGAGGGCTTCCTGTGCCCGGGCCGCGGCGGCGCCGGCCCGCTCGGCCTCCCCGGCGGCACCGCGTGCCTGTCCGGCGAGCCGGCCGAGCTGCTGGGCGACGGAGGACTTCTCCCGGTCCGCGGCCCGGCGCCGCTCCCCGAGTTCCTCGACGAGCACCGCGCACTCCCGGCGCCGGCCGGTGGCCGCCTCCTGCGCCTCGGCCAGCTCCGCGCAGCGTACGGCCAGCTCCGCCAGCTCGGCGGCGGCCTCGTCCACGGATGCCTGTACTTCCAGCAGGCTGGGGGCGCCTGCGGAACCGCCCTGCGCGAAGTGGACGCCGAGCAGGTCGCCTTCGGCGGTGACGGCGGTGAGGTCGGGGTGGGCGCCGACGACTTCCTCGGCGTCCTCCAGGGTGCCGACGACGACGATGCGGTGCAGTAGCCGTCGCACGGCCGGCATGAGCTCGGGGGGTCCGCTGACGAGGCGCTCGGCGGGGAGGGCGGCTGCGGGTGCGTCGTGGCCGGTCGCGCAGTTCCCCGCGCCCCTTTGGAGGGCTGCAGTGGGCCCGTCGGCCAGGTTCTCGGCGGGATGCTCGGCAGGGCAGGCGGCTGCGGGTGCGTCGTGGCCGGTCGCGCAGTTCCCCGCGCCCCTTTGGGGAGGTGTTCCCTCTGCTTCTGTCAGGAGGAGGGTTGCGCGGCCCGCGTCCTGTTTGCGTAGGAGACGGATGGCATCGGCCGCGGCGGACGGTGAGGTGGCCGCGAGGGCGTCTGCCGCCGTGCCGAACGCGGCCGCGAGCGGTACCTCGTAGCCGGGCGTCACCGTCAGCAGTTCCGCGGCCGGGCCCAGCAACCCGGTGAGGCGGTCCTTCGCGTCCAGCAAAGCTCCGGTGCCGTCCTTGCGGCGCAGGCCGAGGGCGAGGGCCTCATGGCGGGCCTGGGTCGCCGCGCGGCTGCGTTCGGCGGCGGTGGCCGCCTCGCGGGCGGCGGTGAGGGCGGCCTCCGCATCCGCGAGCCGCCGCTTGGCGGCATCGTGCAGCTCGGCGAGTTCCGCGTCGTCCGCGTCGAGGCCGTCGACCTCGGCCTTGAGGGCCTCGTACTCCTCCTGCGCGGCGGCGGCCCGCTCCTGGGCCTCGTCCCGGGCGACGGCCAGCCGCTCGATCTCCGCCTGGGCGGCGGCGGCACGCGAACGGGCCGCGCCCACCTGCCCCTTGAGCCGGGCGAGCCCCTCGCGCCGGTCGGCGATGGCCCGCGCGGCGTCCTTCAGCCGCCGCTCCTCCTGGGCGAGTTCGCGTTCCAGCTCCGCGCGGTGGGCGACCGTGTCCTCCAGTGCGCGTTCGGCCGCCTCCAGGGCGGCCTCCAGTTCGGCCTCCTGCTCGCGGATGCGGGCGGCCTCGCGCTCCATGTCCTCCGGGTCCCGGCCGCGCCGCTCCTCGGGGGGCGCGGAGGTCGCGCTCTGCACGCGCGCGTCGGCCAGCGAGATCGTGCCGCGCACCCGTTCGGCGAGCTGGGAGAGCTCGTACCAGGTCTGCTGGGCGCTGTGCAGCCGCGGGGCGAGCCGGCGTACCTCGTCCTCCAGGTGGGCCTCGTGCTGGAGGGCCTTCCTCAGCTCGGCCTCGGCCGCCTCCTTGCGCTCCTTGAGGGCGGCCTCGTCGGCGATCTCGGCCCGCAGCGCCTCGCGCAGCCGTACGAGGTCGTCGGCGAGGAGGCGCAGCCGCGCGTCGCGCAGGTCGGCCTGGATGACGGCGGCCCGCCGCGCGACGGCGGCCTGGCGGCCGAGCGGCTTGAGCTGGCGCCGCAGCTCGTCGGTGAGGTCCTGCACCCGTGCGAGGTTGGCCTGCATCGCGTCCAGCTTCCGCAGCGCCTTCTCCTTGCGCTTGCGGTGCTTGAGGACGCCGGCGGCCTCCTCGATGAAGGCGCGGCGGCCCATGGGGTCGGCGTGCAGTACGGAGTCGAGCCGGCCCTGGCCGACGATGACGTGCATCTCCCGGCCGATGCCGGAGTCGGAGAGCAGTTCCTGGATGTCGAGGAGCCGGCAGGTGTCGCCGTTGATCTGGTACTCGCTGCCGCCGTTGCGGAACATGATCCGCGTGATGGTGACCTCGGCGTACTCGATGGGGAGGGCGCCGTCGGAGTTGTCGATGGTCAGGGACACCTCGGCACGGCCCAGCGGGGGGCGGCCGGTGGTGCCGGCGAAGATGACGTCCTCCATCTTGCCGCCGCGCAGCGACTTGGCGCCCTGCTCGCCCATGACCCAGCTGAGCGCGTCCACGACATTGGACTTGCCCGAGCCGTTCGGACCCACGACGCACGTGATCCCCGGCTCGAACCGGAGCGTGGTCGCGGAAGCGAACGACTTGAAGCCGCGGAGGGTCAGGGCCTTGAGGTGCACGCCGCCGGACTTTACCCGCCGGGCGGATCTCACTCCATGAACGCGCGGTTTCGCGGGTGAACGCGCAGGGCAGACCAGACGTTGAAGAGGGTGAAAGGATGCGCGGGGCAACGAGCACGGAGCGCCGTGCGCGGGGTGCGGGCGCCGGGGCAGGGTCACGGAGGCGGGAAAGAAAGAAGGGACGCCGGGGCGTCCCTTGCAATTCTGACTGCTTGGCGGTGGTGACGGGCAGGCCCGACCACTGCTGTGCTGTTCGTACAGCGCGGTGAAGTGATCAGCGGTGCAGTGATCAGGTGAGCGCAGGCTCCGCCTGGTGTGCGTCAACGCTCTCCATGATCCTGTCGTGAGAAGCGGCAGCCGAAAGCGCGTCGTTCTCCGCCTGGATCCGTACGAGCTCGGATTCCAGGTCCTGGACGCGCTGCTGGAGCCGTCGCATCTCGGCGAGGAGTCGAGGGTCGGAGCCGCCGACGTAACCGAGAAGCGCCTTTGCCATGATGGATGGTCCTCCACAATGAGTGACCGACCGATGCGGTGTGGGTCGTGAGGGATTCGCACCCGCGGTGCTTGGCAGGCCTGGAGTTGTGCTGCCGTTCAGCCATGCCAAACAGCTAAGGTGCGCGGGGCTTTCAGCGTCTCACCAAAAAGTTTGAGGGTCAACACGATCACGCCCCGTATTGGCGGACAACCGGGTGCGCACGGCCGGCGAAGGGCGGCGGCGCGAATCCCACGGGTCCTCGGGACGTGGCGATCATCCTGACGGCCGGCGCCACCCACGGCAAGCCCTTCTCGGCAATCACCAGGACTTTTTCGTCGGGGAGGGCTCGTCGCGCGGACCGCCCGTGGTGCCCGGGAGCGCCGGAGCGGGCGGGATCAGCGGATGGCGAAGCCCTCGTAGCCACCGCGCGGTGTGTCCCAGATCTCGGTGACTCCGTCCACGTGCCCGGGCGTGTCGCCGGCCTGGAGCCAGTCGAGCAGTCCCTCGCAGTGTTCGCGGGCGCCCTCGGCGACCACTTGGACCCTGCCGTCGCCCAGATTGAGAGCAAAACCACTCAGGCCGCCGATCTCCAGCGCCTTGGCCCGGGTGAACCAGCGGAAACCCACACCTTGGACACGCCCGCGCACCCAGGCGACCATTCGCACATCCTCGCTCATGGCTGCAACCTAACCGGACAAAGCCACTTGGGGCACACCTGGCCCTTGCGCCATGCGGTAGCGTCCCCAGCCATGAATCTCATATGAAACTCACTCGTTCGTGTGAGTTTCGTGATCATCGGGTTTCGGGTTGGTCGCCAGCAGTGAGTCGACCGCAAGGACGAGGAAGGCCAGGACATGGGACGCCACCGACGCTCCGCCGCCGGCCGCGCCGCCACGGGCCGCGCCACCGGGGTCACTCACGACGACCCCTACGACGGCGGCCCGCTTCCGAGGGGCGACCGGAGGGACGGCCCGCCCACGATGGGCACCGCGCCGTATCTGAACCCGCAGGCGTACGCCGAGACGTACGCCAGGAGCGAGGCCTATCTCTACGCGACGGACGGCGCCGGAACCCCCGCCGGGGGCGGCGACTTCACCCGCGGCGACTTCACTCACGGCGACTTCACCCACGGCGGCTTCCCGGGCACCGACTTCTCGAGCACCGACTTCTCGGGCACCGGCCCGGACCGGATCGGCTCCGCCCCGGACCGGATCGGCCACGCCTTCGCCGGTGACGGCCTCGCGCCCGACGACGACGCGCCCCGCCCCGACGGACACCGGCGCCGGAAGAAGAAGGCCGCGACCCCGGTCCGTACCGGCCTGCTCGGTGTCTCCGCCGCGGTGGCCCTCGGCACGGTGGCGGTGGCCACGGGCGCGATACCCGGTCTGGAGAACTACAAGCTCGGCGGCGACAGCACCTCCGGTGACAGCGTGCAGGCCGGGAACGCGCCGACCAACTCGCCGAGCGAACAGGGCGGCACGTCCGGCAGCCTGGAGAGCCCGGGCCGCGACGCCGGCACCCCGGCGAGCCGTGACACCGAGCGCTCCGCCTCGCCCGAGCCGTCCGCGTCGGCCTCGACGTCGGCCGCGCCGACGAAGACCCCGGAGAAGAAGACCCCGGAGAAGAAGGAGCCCGCGGCGGCCCCCGAGAAGACCGCGGAGAAGAAGCCGTCCCGCACGGCGACGCCGGAGCCGGAGCCGGAGAAGAAGACGAGCGCCCCGGCGCCCTCGTCCGCGGAGGCCGTCGCCGGTGCCGAGGTGCTCCGGCTGGTCAACGTGGAGCGGGCCAAGGTGGGGTGCAGCCCGGTCACCGCGAGCAGCGCGCTGACCGATCTGGCCACGGCGTTCAGCGACGACATGGCCGACCGGGGCTTCTTCGACCACACCGACCCCGACGGCGACACCCCGTGGGACAGGGCCAAGACGGCCGGCATAAGCAACCTGGGCGGCGAGAACATCGCCCGGGGCCAGGCCGACGCCGCGGCCGTGATGCAGGCCTGGATGGACAGCCCCGGCCACAAGGCGAACATACTGAACTGCGACTTCAAGACGCTGGGCGTGGGCGTCCACATGGGGTCGGGCGGCCCGTGGTGGACCCAGAACTTCGGGTACTAGCGATACGCGATGAGCACGAAGGACGGCGGGCCGGGATCTTCCCGGCCCGCCGCCCTTCGTGTCACGCGGCGACGGCCGCCCGGCCCCGCAGGAAGATCTCGGCGGTCCGGGCCACCCTCCGGCCCAGGTGCTCCGCCGTGGCGGTGTCGGCCTTGTGGACGGCGTCCGGGCCCTCGTCGACATTGGTCTGGGCGGCGGCGCCGGCGAACACGCCGAGGCGGTTGAGGTCGTTCTCCGAAGCCGTGCTGCTGTTCCAGCCCGGCAGCAGGCCGAGGTTGACCCAGTGCATGCCGAGCTGCGCGGCGAGGATCTGGAAGAACTGCAGGGTGTGCAGCTTGTCGCCGCTCTTCGAGCCCGAGTTGGTGAATCCCGCGGCGAGCTTGTCCCGCCACACCTGGTCCCCCCAGCGCTTCGAGGTGGCCTCGGCGAAGGCGTGGAAGGCGGCGGAGGCGGTGCCCATGTAGGTCGGGGAGCCGAACACGATGGCGTCCGAGCGGTCCAAGGTCGCCCACTGCTCCTCGGTGATCGTCCCGACGTCGATCAGATGCACCTCGGCACCGGCGTCGGCGGCACCCGCGCGCACGGCTTCGGCGAGGACGGCGGTGTGGCCGAAGCCGGAGTGATGGGCGATGGAAACGACAGGGGTGGTCACGGTGGACACTCCTCGGGAGGGCTTTGGGAAAGCGAGAGAGCAGGCGAAGCAGCAGCTCGCCAGCAATGCGAAAAGGAAAGCACTAACTTCTGGTTAGTGCAACCTGTCGGTTAGCGCTGCTCTGAAGTAGGCTTGACCCATGACGACCACGCAGCGCCCGCAGGAGCAGGAGCTCCCCTTCAACGTGTTCGCCAAGGCGTGCCCGTCCCGCGGCACGCTGGAGCATGTGACCGGGCGCTGGGGCGCGCTGACCCTCGGCGCGCTCCATGAGGGCTCGCTCCGGTTCAACGAGCTGCGCCGCCGGGTCGACGGGGTGAGCGAGAAGATGCTCTCCCAGACGCTGCACGCGCTGGAGCGTGACGGGCTGGTGCACCGCGAGGCCCAGCCCACCAACCCGCCCCGCGTGGACTACGAACTGACCCCGCTGGGCCACGAGGTCGCCCGGCGTCTGCTCTCCCTCATCCAGTGCGTCGAGGGCAGCATGGACGCGGTGCTCCGGGCGCGTGAGCGCTACGACGGGACGCGCGGCGCCCGCTGACACCTCGGGCAGAAGTAGCTGGAGCGGTTCATCCACGCCCGTCGGCGCACCGGCGTACCGCAACGGCGGCAGGGCAGACCCTCACGGCCGTACGCGTCCAGGGACCGGTCGAAGTAGCCGGACTCCCCGTTGACGTTGACGTAGAGGCTGTCGAAGCTGGTGCCGCCCACCGCGAGCGCGGCGTTCATGACGTCCCGGACGTGGCCCAGCAGGAGCAGGGTGCGCGGGCGGGTGAAGCCGGCCGTGGGGCGTTCGTAGTGGATGCGGGCCCGCCACAGCGCCTCGTCGGCGTAGATGTTGCCGACGCCGCTGATCAGTGACTGGTCGAGCAGGGCCCGCTTGACGGTGGTCCGCTTGCGGCGCAGCGCCTGGTGGAACGCCTCCTCGTCGAAGAGCGGGTCGAGGGGGTCCCGGGCGATGTGCGCGATGACGTCGGGCAGTCCGTCGGGGGTGGTGTCGTGCAGCGACAGACCGCCGAAGGTGCGCTGGTCGACGAAGCGGAGTTCGGTGTCCAGGGCGTCGGTGAAGCGGACGCGGATGCGCAGGTGTTTCTCGTCCGGTGCCGTGTGCGGCTGCACCAGCAGTTGGCCGCTCATGCCGAGGTGGGCCAGGACCGACTGGCCGGTGTCCTCCAGGGGCAGCCACAGGTACTTGCCGCGGCGGCTGGGGACGCCGATGCGGTGCCCCTTGAGCCGGTGTGCGAAGTCGTCGGCGCCGGCGACGTGACGGCGTACCGCGCGGGGATGCAGCACCTCGGCGTCGGCGACGGTCCGGTGGGCGACCCACCGCTCGAGTCCGCGCCGTACGACCTCGACCTCGGGCAGCTCGGGCATGGTGTCCCCTCCAAGGACCGGTGTACTGGGAGCTGTCCGGAGGGCGTCGGCGGTCGGCGGCTCGCCGCGCCCGGCCTCTCCCCCTGTGCCCGGGGGATCCGCCGGGCCCGAGGGATCCGCCGTGCGTGAGGGGTCCCGTCGCGTCGAGGCCGTCCGTCCGGCTCCGGCCCGGACGGCCGGACAGGCTCTGGCGCCGCGAGCGCCCGTCCCGGTCGGGGGCGGGCGCTCGGGTCGCGCTGTTCTTTCAGGCGGAGGCCGACGGGGCGTCGGCGCTCTTCCCGGAGGCATCGGCTTCGGCGGTCCGGACGGCCTCCTCGGCCTCCGCCGCCGCCTTGGCACGCTCGTCCGCCGCGGCCCGGATGGACCGCCACGCGGACTCGGCGGCCTGCTGCTCCGCCTCCTTCTTGCTGCGGCCGGTGCCGGTGCCGTACGAGACGCCTCCGACGCGGGCGGCAGCAGTGAAGGTCTTCTCGTGGTCGGGGCCGGTCTCCGTAACCAGGTACTCGGGCACGCCGAGTCCTTCGGTCGCGGTGAGCTCCTGGAGACTGGTCTTCCAGTCCAGGCCGGCTCCGAGGTTCGAGGACTTCTCGATCAGCGGGTCGAACAGGCGGTGCACCAGTTCGGAGGCCGCGTCGAGGCCCTGGTCGAGATAGACGGCGCCGATCACCGCTTCCAGGGTGTCGGCGAGGATGGACGCCTTGTCCCGGCCGCCCGTGCCCTCTTCACCGCGGCCGAGCCGGATGAAGGAGCCCAGGTCGAGCCCGCGGCCCACCTCCGCCAGCGCACGCGAGTTGACCACCGCGGCCCGCAGCTTGGCCAGCTGGCCTTCGGGCAGGTCGGGGTGGGTGTTGTACAGCGTGTCCGTGACGACGAGGCCGAGCACGGAGTCCCCGAGGAACTCCAGCCGCTCGTTCGTCGGCAGACCGCCGTTCTCGTACGCGTAGGAACGGTGGGTCAGCGCACGCACCAGAAGGGCGGACTCGAGCTGATAGCCGAGCCGCCCTTCCAGAAGCGTGTGGGACGAGGCCTGGTGGTCCGCTGAGTTCTTCTTCGGCGTCGACACAGTGCCTCTCACCGGCCGCTCAGACCTCGAGGACCTGGCGCTTGTTGTAAGTGCCGCAAGACGGGCACGCGATGTGCTGCTGCTTGGGCTCGTGGCAGCGCTCGCACGCAACCAGGGTGGGGACCGCAGCCTTCCACTGCGACCGGCGGTGGCGCGTGTTGCTGCGCGACATCTTCCGCTTCGGAACAGCCACGGCTACTTCTCCTGCTTCTCGTCGACGCCCGGTTCGGCGCCGCTCATCTCGTCCTTCTCGCCGTCCCTCATGGTGCCGGCGAGTCCCTGCAAAGCCGCCCAACGGATGTCGACGGCATCGTGGTGGTGGTCCGGGTCGTCAGCGAGCCGTGCTCCGCACTCGGAGCACAGACCCGGGCAGTCTTCCCGGCACACCGGCTGCATCGGCAGTGCGAGCACCACCGCATCGCGCAGCACAGGCTCGAGGTCGAACAGGCCGTCCTCGAGAAAGAGCCTGTCCTCGTCGTCCTCGGCGTCGTCGCCCGGTTCCGCGATCACGCGGCCCCGGTCGTCGGCGTCAGGGTACGAGAACATCTCCTGGAAGTCCGCTTCGAGCTCCTGCTCCAGCGGCTCCAGACACCTTACGCACTCCCCCTCGGCCTTGGCACGGGCGGTGCCTGTGACGAGCACACCTTCCATGACCGACTCGAGCCGGAGTTCCAGCTCCACCGGGGCGCCTTCCGGCACTCCGATGACGTCCTTGATCCCGAAGTCCTGGGGAGCGTCGACCGTGCGGGTCAGGCGCTGCAGCGCACCGGGCCGCCTCCCCAGCTCGTGCGTGTCGAACACGAGGGGGTTGCGGTGGTCGAGGCGGGCGTTCAGAGCCATTCCTGCTTTCGGTCTTCGAGCTCAGAGATATCACTGCCGTGCGATGTTCCCGGGCAGCGTGGATCGCGGACGTAAGCGCGACCGAAGAGCCAGGATACTGGACCTTTCGCTCTCGGCCCAATCCGCCCCTACAGACCCCGCTCGCGCTCGTAGGCCCGCAACTGCTCGGGCGTGATCATGCTGGTGTCGAAGAGGCTGGTCTCGTCCAGGGCGTAGCCCTGCTGGGCCTGCTGCGCCTGCTGGTCGTGCCCGGCCTGCTGCCCCTGGTTCGGGTCGTACGCCTGCCCCTGCGCGTCGTAGCCCTGGTACGCGGCGGCGTACGGGTCGGCCTGCTGGTAACCGTAGGCGTCCTGCTGGTAGCCATAGGCGTCCTGCTGGCCGCCGTACTGCTGCTGATAGCCGTACGCGGGCTCCGGCTGGGCGTAGGTCTGCTGCTGCGGCTCGGGCTGCTTGGCCGGGGCGGCGTCCTGCTCGGCGAGGGACGCGAGGTCGGCGAGGTAGTCGGCGTCGCTGGAGTGCTGGACGGTCGTCGGGTCGTCGGCGAGGGCGCCGAGGTCGTCGCTGGCGATCCGGCCGTGCAGCTTCTGCCGGCCCTTCCCGACCGCCTCCAGGGTCTTGGCGAGGACCGCCTCGAAGGCGCCGAGCTTGACGTCGACGTATTCGTCGGCGCTGCGGCGCAGGGTCTCCGGGTCGTGGCTGCGCTCGGGGGCGTCCTCGTCCTCGTAGCCCTGCTCGTCGAGGCCTGGTCCGGTGCCGAGCAGCTTCTCGCGGCCGCGGCCGACCGAGCCGAGCGTCTTGGTGAGGACGACCTCGAAGTTGGCCAGCTTGGAGTCGACGTAGTCGTCGGCCTCCGCGCGGACCTCCTCGGCCTCCTTGCGGGCCTCCTCGAGGATCCGGTCGGCCTCGGACTGGGAGCGGCGGGCGATCTCGGTGTCGGAGATCAGGGAGCCGCGCTGGGCGTGCGCGCCCTCGATGATCCGCTCGGCCTCCTGACGGGCCTGTTCGACCATCTGCTCCCGGCCGCCGATCAGTTCCTCGGCCTGCGCGAGGGAGTCGGGCAGCGCCGCGCGCACCTCTTCGAGCATCGCGAGCAGTTCGGCGCGGTTGACCACGCACGAGGCCGACATGGGCATCGACCGGGCACTGGAGACCGCGGCGACGATCTCATCGAGCTTCTTCTGCACGTCCACCGTGTGCTCGCCACTCTCTACAGCTGTGTTGGAGACGGACGGGACGACTGTACGGCCCTGGGGCGTCCGGTGGACACCGGACGGCCGGTACGGACGGTCAGTCCTGGCGCAGGCGTTCGGTGAGGGCCGTCAGGACCTCCGGCGGCACCAGGTGGGCGACGTCGCCGCCCCAGGCCGCGACCTCCTTGACGAGCGAGGAGGACAGGAAGCTGTAGGTGGGGTTGGTGGGGACGAAGAGGGTCTCCACGCCCGAGAGGCCGTTGTTCATCTGGGCCATCTGCAGTTCGTAGTCGAAGTCGCTGACCGCGCGCAGGCCCTTGACGATGGCGGGGATGTCGCGCTGCTTGCAGAAGTCGACGAGCAGGCCGTGGAAGGCCTCGACGCGGACGTTGCCGTACTCGGCGGTGACCCGGCGGATCAGGTCGATCCGCTCCTCGATCTCGAACAGGCCCTTCTTGGACTGGTTGATCATCACCGCGACGTAGACCTCGTCGTACAGCCGGGAGGCCCGGGCGATGATGTCGAGGTGTCCGTTGGTGATCGGGTCGAACGACCCGGGGCATACGGCGCGGCGCACTTGTGATCCCTCGCTCTCCGGTCCGGTCATCGTGCGTCTTCGCACGTAGAGGCGGCGCGACCGTACCAAAACGTTCCCTCGCCGTAGCGGCGGGCCCGGATCCCCTCGAAGCCGGGCGGCCAGGCGAATTCCCCGCCTCGGGTGCTGCGCTCCACGGTGACGAGGGCTTCTTCGGCGAGCCAGCCCCCCGAGCGGAGTGTGAGCAGAATCTCGCGGAGATCGTCGTCCGAGACGGCGTAGGGCGGGTCGAGGAAGACGATGTCGTACGGCCCGTGCGGGGGCGCCGTGCGGATGATCTGTTCCGCTTTGCCGGATCCGACCTCGGCGCCGGGGAGTCCGAGCGACTTCACGTTCTCCCGGACCGTGCGGACGGCGCGGGCGTCGGCCTCCACGAGCAGGACGTGTCCGGCGCCGCGGGACAGGGCCTCCAGGCCGACGGCGCCGGAGCCGGCGTACAGGTCGAGGACGCGTTCGCCGTCCAACGGGCCGCCGAGCAGGGACTGCCAGGTGGAGAAGAGGCCTTCGCGTGCGCGGTCGGAGGTGGGGCGGGTTCGGTTTCCCTGCGGGACGGCTAGGAGGCGTCCGCCGGCTTTGCCGGCGATCACGCGGGTCATCTGGGGTCCTTGGTCGTGGGGTGCGTTTTGTTCAGTTTGGCAGGCGGGGGTAAGAAGTGCTTTGTGTGGTGCGGCGGGTGCGGCGGCGTCGTGGCTGGTCGCGCCCACGCGGCGGAGCCGCATATCGATACAGCCCCGCGCCCCTTCGGGGGCGCTGCCGCTCAGCCTTTCTCCAGGTACTGCTCTCTCTCCTCGTCCAAGAGGGCGTCCAGGGCCGTGCGCAGGGCGGGCAGGTTCGTCAGGTCCGGGTCCGCGGTCACCACCGCTGCCGCCTCCTCCCTTGCCTCGGCGATGATCTCCTCGTCGTCGATGACGGCGAGCATGCGCAGGCTGGAGCGGGTGCCGGACTGGGCCTGGCCGAGGACGTCGCCCTCGCGGCGCTGTTCCAGGTCGATGCGGGAGAGTTCGAAGCCGTCGAGGGTGGCGGCGACGGCGTTCAGCCGCTGCCGGGCCGCGCTCGCCTCGGGCATCTCGGTGACCAGCAGACACAGGCCCGGGGCCGAGCCACGGCCGACCCGGCCGCGCAGCTGGTGGAGCTGGGAGACGCCGAAGCGGTCGGCGTCCATGATCACCATCGCGGTGGCGTTGGGGACGTTGACCCCGACCTCGATGACGGTGGTGGCGACCAGGACGTCGGCCTCGCCGGCGGCGAAGCGGCGCATGACGGCGTCCTTGTCGTCGGGCTGCATGCGCCCGTGCAGGACCTCGACCCGGAGCCCTTGCAGCGGCCCTCTCGCGAGCTGCTCCGCGATGTCGAGGACGGCGAGCGGGGGCCGCTTCTCCGCCTCGTCCTCGGGGGACTTCTTCTTGCCGGCCTTCTTCGGGTCGTCCTCCTCGTCACCGATGCGCGGGCAGACCACGTACGCCTGGTGGCCGTTCGCGACCTCCTCGCGGACCCGTTCCCAGGTGCGGGCGAGGAAGTGCGGCTTGTCGGCGGCCGGGACGACATGGCTGGCGATGGGCGAGCGGCCGGCCGGGAGCTGGTCGAGGACGGAGGTCTCCAGGTCGCCGAAGACCGTCATCGCGACCGTGCGCGGGATGGGGGTGGCGGTCATGACGAGCAGGTGCGGGGGCTGTTTGCCCTTGCCGCGCAGGGCGTCGCGCTGCTCCACACCGAAGCGGTGCTGTTCGTCGACCACGACCAGGCCCAGGTCGTGGAACTTCACCTTGTCCTCGATCAGCGCGTGCGTGCCGATGACGACGCCGGCCTCGCCGGTGGCCAGGTCGAGCAGCGCGTGGCGCCGCGCCGCCGCCCCCATGGACCCGGTGAGCAGCACCACCTTGGTGGCGGTCTCCGCTCCCCCGAGCATCCCTCCCTCGGCGAGCTCCCCCATCATCTCGGTGACCGACCGGTGGTGCTGCTGGGCGAGGACTTCGGTGGGCGCGAGCATCGCCGCCTGCCCGCCCGCGTCGACGACGGCGAGCATGGCGCGCAGGGCGACCATCGTCTTGCCCGACCCGACCTCGCCCTGGAGCAGGCGGTGCATGGGGTGTTCGGTGGCGAGGTCGGTGAAGATCTCGGCGGAGACCTTCTGCTGGCCCTCGGTGAGGGTGAAGGGGAGGCGGTCGTCGAAGGCGGTGAGGAGGCCGTCCGGCTTGGGGTGGCGGGCCACGGCGGGGAGTTGCGCGTCGGCGTGGCGGCGGCGGGCGAGGGCGACCTGGAGGACGAAGGCCTCGTCCCATTTGAGGCGGGCGCGGGCGTCCTCGATGTCCGCCTTGGTGTGCGGGCGGTGGATCTTCAGCAGGGCCTCGGGGAGGGCGGCCAGTCCGCGGCCCGCGCGGAGGGACTCCGGGAGCGGGTCGACGGCCTCCTGGGCGCTGGGCAGGACCGTCTGGAGCGCCTTGCCGATCTTCCAGGACTCCAGCTTGGCGGTGGCGGGGTAGATCGGGATGAGGGCGCCGGCCCAGGACTCGACCGTCTCCTCGGCGTCACCGCGCAGCAACTCGTACGCGGGGTGGGCGAGTTGGAGGCGGCGGTTGAAGACGGATACCTTGCCGGCGAACATCGCGCGGGTGCCCGGCAGGAGTTCCTTGTGGGGTTTGTGGACTCCGGCGCCGAAGAAGACCAGTTGCAGTCGGCCGCTGCCGTCCGTGATGGTCACCTCCAGGCGCTGGCCCTTGCCGCGCGGGGCCTTGGCGGAGGCGAAGGTGTGCAGGCGGGCGTCGGCGACCTGGGCGACCACCGTGACGTGCTCGTCCATGGGGAGGTCGGCGAGGTGGGTGAGCTGGCCGCGCTCCTCGTATCTGCGCGGGTAGTGGTGCAGAAGGTCGCCGACGGTGTGCAGGCCGAGGTGCTCGGCCATCACCTTCGCGGTGGCGGGGCCGAGCACCTTCTTCAGTGGTTCTTCCAGTGCGGGCACGGCATCCATTGGACACCACACCACTGACAACGGGTGTCACTCCACCCCGATGAGCAGCAGGGCACCCTGTCTGCCGCCGTGGTACACCACCGTGTCGACGGCGAGGTAGCCCTCGCGGACGCGGGTCTCCAGGTGGGCGGCGACGGATTCGGGGGCGTCGTCGCCGAGGACCAGGGTGACCAGTTCGCCGCCGGCCGCGAGCATGCGGTCGAGGACGGCCTCGGCGGTGGCCGTGAGGTCCTGTCCGATCACGGCCACGTCCCCGTCGACCAGGCCGAGGACGTCACCGGCCTGGCAGATGCCCGCCATGGTCCAGGACTGGCGCTCGGCGACGGTGACCTCGGCGTAGCGGGTCGCGCCCGCCGCCGACGTCATCGACACCACGTCCTCGTCGAAGCGGCGCTCCGGCTCGTGCACCGCGAGCGCCGCGATGCCCTGGACCGCGGAGCGGGTCGGGATGAGGGCCACCCGGACGCCCTCCGCCCGGACCTGCTCGGCCGCCGCGGCGGCGGTGTGGCGCAGGTCGGCGTCGTTGGGCAGCAGCACCACCTCCCGCGCGTGCGCGCGCCGTACGGCCTGGACGAGTTCGCCACTCGCGGGCGGCTCCCCGGGGCGGGCGAGCACGGTGGTCGCGCCCGCCCCGGCGTACAGATCCGCCAGTCCCTCGCCGGGCACCACGGCCACGACGGCCCGCTGAGCGCGTTCCCCGGGCGCCGTCGCCGTCGCCGTCGGCTCGGTCCCGGTCGTGTGGACGTCCCCCGCGCCGAAGTGGGTGATCCGGATCCGGTACGGCCGTCCGGCCTCGACCCCGGCCTCCACGGCGGCGCCCGCGTCGTCGACGTGCACATGGACGTTCCACAGCCCGTCCCCGCCGACCACCACGAGCGAGTCGCCCAGCGCGTCGAGCCGGTCGCGCAGCCGCGCGACGGCCGCTTCTCCGGCCTCCAGGAGATAGATCACCTCGAAGGCCGGACCGCCGGCCCCCGGTACGGCCCCGGCGTCGGCGCACTCACCGGGTTCGGCGGGCTCGGCGGACCCCTGGGGGAGATCTCCACGCGCCTCCACGCGCGTGTGGCGCCGCTCCCCGTCCCCCGAGTCCGCTACGCCTCTGGCGGGCGGCTCGGCCACATGCTCCACGCGCGTGCGCAGGCCGGGACCGGTGGTGCGTACGGAGCCGCTCCACGGGCCCCCCACCGCGGGCATCGCTCGCGGCGCCTCCCCCGTGAACGTCTCCACCAGTGCCGCGAGCACCGCCACCAGGCCCCTGCCGCCCGCGTCGACCACCCCGGCGCGCTGGAGGACGGCCAGCCGGGCCGGGGTCTCGGCGAGTGCCGCGCGGGCTCCCTCGTGGGCCGCCCGCGCCACCGCCCCGCAGTCGCCCTCCGCCCGGCCGGCCGCGTCGGCGGCGGCCGAGGCGACGGTGAGGACCGTGCCCTCGACGGGGTGGGCGACGGCCTGGCGCGCGGAGTCGGCCGCGTGCCGCAGGGCGGTCCGCAGCCCTTGCCCGTCGGCGTGTGCCGGGGCGCCGTCACCGGCCAGCACCTGGGCCATGCCGCGCAGCAGCTGCGCCAGGATCGTCCCGGAGTTGCCGCGGGCGCCGATCAGCGCACCGTGCGCCATCGCCCGTACGGCGTCGGCGAGCGCCGGCCGCCGGTCCCCGCCGGCCTCGTGCCCCTCGAACACCGCTTCCACCGCCGCGGTCGCCGACTCGACGGTCAGATAGAGGTTCGTCCCGGTGTCCCCGTCCGCCACCGGGTAGACGTTGATCGCGTCGATCTCCTCACGGGCCCGTCCCAGCGCCTCGAGCGCGAGACCGCACCAGGAGCGCACCGCGAGAGCATCGAAGAATGTCTGCGGCACCTGCGCCACCTGCGCCTCCTTGAGCTGCCGGACGTGGCAGGCAGCGTAGACCGTGGGGCGCCGCCCGCCGGAAGAGGGCCGGAGGCGGGCCTCTGAGCTGCCGTGGTAGTTTCGTTCTACGGGTGCAGCCGTTGTATGCTGCTCCGGTTGCCCGATCTGATCGGGCCTCTCACCCGGTAACGCCACTCAGATTCCACAGGGCTCCTGGAGCTCGGAATTCGATCCCGGCATGCCGGGATCAACCGTAAGTGCATCTGAAGTCTTTGGAGTGACCCGTGGCTGCCAACTGCGACGTCTGCGGCAAGGGGCCGGGCTTCGGCAACAACATCTCGCACTCGCACCGCCGTACGCCTCGTCGCTGGAACCCGAACATCCAGCGTGTGCGTACCGTGGTCGGCGGGACGCCGAAGCGCGTGAATGCCTGCACCTCGTGCATCAAGGCCGGCAAGGTCTCGCGCTGACGCTTTCGCTGAGCGCGCGGCCATAGTCGGTTTCGCCGCAACAGCCGGTCCACCTTGGGGTGGGCCGGCTTCTTGCTGTGCGTCGGCGCGTTTGCGAGGTGGCCGGCGTGGGGGTGGGCCGGGGGGTGTCTGCGCAGCCCGGCGCTTGCGGGGTGCCGTCGCGCCCACCCGTGCCGCCCCAGCGGCACGACTGCCCGCGGGAACGGAAGGGGCAGCGGCGCGTCTGCTCGCGGATCGCGGAGCGGAGGCGCGACTGCCTGCGGATCGCCGAGCGGCGGCTGCGGCTGCTCGCGTTAGCGGTAGGAGAGGCGGCATGGCTGCTCGCGGAGCGTGGAGTCGCGGCTGCGGCTGCCCGCGTTAGCAGTGGGAGAGGCGGCATGACTGCCCGCGGAGCGTGGAGTCGCGGCTGCGGCTGCTCGCGTTAGCGTGGTCGGGGCAGGTTCCAGGCGTGGTTCACCGGGCCTATGCCTGTGCCCAGGGCGAAGCCCGACGCTATCGCTCCGGTGACGTAGGACTTGGCCGTCTTCACCGCCTCCGGTACCGGGTGGTCCTTCGCCAGTTCCGAGGCGATCGCCGAGGCGAGGGTGCAGCCCGTGCCGTGGGTGTGGCGGTTGTCGTGCCTCGGGGCGCGCAGCCAGTGTTCCTCGGACCCGTCGGTGAGCAGGTCCACGGCGTCGCCGGACAGGTGGCCGCCCTTGATCACCACCCAGCGCGGCCCGAATTCCAGCACCGCCCGAGCCGCCCGGCGCAGATCGTCCTCCGCCTCGACCCGTACGCCGGTGAGCTGCGCCACCTCGTCCAGGTTCGGGGTGGCGACCGTCGCCACCGGCAGCAGCCTCGTCCGTACGGAGTCCAGCGCGGAGGCCGCGAGCAGCGGGTCCCCGTGCTTGGAGACCCCCACCGGGTCGACGACCGCCGGCGCGTCCGTGCCGGCGATCAAGTCGGCCACCGCCTCGACGAGTTCGGCGGAGGACAGCATGCCGGTCTTGACCGCCTGCACCCCGATGTCGTCGACGACGCTGCGGTACTGGGCCCGCACCGCCTCCACGGGCAGCTCCCAGGCGCCCTGCACGCCCAGGGAGTTCTGCGCGGTCACCGCGGTGAGCACGCTCATGCCGTGCACGCCGAGCGCGAGCATCGTCTTCAGATCGGCCTGGATACCGGCACCGCCGCCGGAGTCGGAGCCGGCCACGGTGAGGACCCTGGGCGGCGCGCTCATGACTCGATGTCCCCGAAGTGGTCCCAGCCGCCCTGGCTCGTCCAGGGCGCCCCGTCGACCGTCACCTGGGGCAGCGCCGACGGGTTGAGCACCTCGCCGATCACCTTCCAGCGGGCGGGCAGCTTCACGTCCGGCGGGAAGGTCGCCACGATCGCGTGGTCCTCTCCCCCGGTCAGCACCCACTGCATGGGGTCGACGCCGACGGCCTGGCCGATGTCGTTCATCTGCGAGGGGATGTCGATCGCGCCGGAACGGATGTCGATACGGACCTTGCTGGCCTCGGCGATGTGCCCGAGGTCGGCGATCAGCCCGTCGCTCACGTCGCACATCGCGGTCGCGCCGAGCCCGGCGGCGGCCGGTCCCGCGTGGTACGGCGGCTCGGGGCGCCGGTGCGCCTCGACGAAGGCGCGCGGCGAGCGGAACCCGCGGGAGAGCACCGCGTGCCCGGCCGCGGACCAGCCCAGCCAGCCGGTGACCGCGACGAGGTCACCGGGCTGCGCTCCGCCCCGGGTGACGGGCTCCTGGTTGCGCAGATCGCCGAGCGCGGTGATCGACACCATGATCGTGTCGCCGCGTACGACATCGCCGCCGACGACCGCGGCGCCCGCGACCTGGCATTCGTCGCGCAGGCCGTCCATCAGCTCGCTGGGCCAGGTCACCGGCAGTTCCGCGGGGACGACGAGGCCGAGCAGCAGCGCGGTCGGCACGGCGCCCATGGCGGCGATGTCGGCGAGGTTCTGCGCGGCGGCCTTGCGGCCGACGTCGTAGGCCGTGGACCAGTCGCGGCGGAAGTGCCGGCCCTCCAGCAGGATGTCGGTACTGGCCACGACCCTGCGGTCGGGCGCGGAGACCACCGCGGCGTCGTCGCCGGGGCCGACCCGGACCGCCGGGGTGGTGGTGAGGCGGGAGGTGAGCTCCCTGATGAGCCCGAACTCGCCGAGCTCACCAACAGTGCCCTTCATTTCCCTTTCGACCCTTCTATCCCTGTCCGTGCCCGGTCGCGAGGCGTTCGAGTCCTCGCTACGGTCGAAGTGACCGTCAACTTCTCTCGTGTCTGTACCCCGGCGCGCAAGGCCCGGTTCCCGCAGGTCTCCCCGCGAGGAGCGGCGACGCGATACCGTGGCGTTCCTTTTCCCCACATGATCCTCGTGGCCGCCCTGGAGGTTCCGTGGTACAGGCGTACATCCTGATCCAGACGGAGGTCGGCAAGGCGTCGACCGTCGCCGAGCTGATCGGCAAGATCCCTGGAGTCATCCAGGCCGAGGACGTGACCGGACCGTACGACGTGATCGTGCGCGCCCAGGCCGACACCGTCGACGACCTGGGCCGCATGGTGGTCGCCAAAGTCCAGCAAGTGGACGGCATCACCCGCACCCTGACCTGCCCGGTCGTCCATCTGTAGCCCCCGTCTACCCTGTGCCGGTGAACTCCTTCCGTCACCGGCACACCGTCCTGTCCGCGCTCGCGGTGCTGATCACCGCCGCCGCGGGCTGCTCCTCGGCAGACGACAGCGCGTCCGCGGCGGTTCCCAGCCCGGACGCGAAGGTCACCAAGCTGTGTCAGAACCTGGACGAGGCCCTGCCGGCGAAGGTGGACGGTGAGAGTCGCGACGATCCCGAACCCGCGTCCGAACTGACCGCGGGCTGGGGCGGCGTGGCGATCATACTGCGGTGCGGTGTCGAGCGACCGCCGAAGATGGCCGACCCCAAGGTGGCCAACGGGAACGACGCCGACGCGGTGCCGGGCGGAGTGAACGGCGTCGACTGGCTCATGGAGACGCGGGACGACGACGTACAGCGCTTCACCACCGCCAACCGCGAGGCGTACGTCGAGGTGAAGGTGGTCGACGGACGGGACAGCACGGGCGTACTGATCGATCTCGCCCCGGCCCTGAAGAAGGCGATCCCCGAGGGGATCGCCTTCTGAGGAGAGCGCGCGCGGTGGCTCAGCGCAGCCCGGTCGGCCGGCGCAGCGCCGCCCGCACCAGCAGGTCGACCAGCTCCGGGTAGCTCACCCCGGTGGCCTGCCACATCTGCGGGTACATCGAGATGGGCGTGAAGCCGGGCATGGTGTTGATCTCGTTGATCACGAACTCGCCGTCCTCGGTGAGGAAGAAGTCCGCGCGGACCAGCCCCTCGCACGAGGCCGCGTCGAACGCCTCCACCGCGAGCCGCCGCACCTCGGCCGTCTCCTCGTCGGTCAGCGGTGCGGGCACGATGCCGGGCGTGGAGTCGATGTACTTGGCCTCGAAGTCGTAGTACGCGTGCGCGTCGGGCGGCGGGATCTCGGCCGGCAGCGAGGCGCGCGGGCCGTCCTCGAACTCCAGCACACCGCACTCGATCTCACGGCCGCGCAGCGCCGCCTCGACGAGGATCTTCGGGTCGTGGCGCTGGGCCTCGGCGATCGCCTCGTCCAGGCCGGAGATGTCGTCGACCTTGGTGATGCCGATCGACGAGCCCGCGCGGGCGGGCTTCACGAACAGCGGCCAGCCGTGCTCGCCGGCGAAGTCGACGATCCTCTTGCGGGCGGCGGACTCGTCCCGCTGCCACTCGCGCGGCCGGATCACCACGTACGGGCCGACCTTCAGCCCGAAGGAGGTGAACACCCGCTTCATGTACTCCTTGTCCTGGCCGACGGCCGAGGCGAGCACGCCCGAGCCGACGTAGGGGACGCCGGAGAGCTCCAGCAGGCCCTGCAGGGTGCCGTCCTCGCCGTAGGGGCCGTGCAGCACCGGGAAGACCACGTCGACCTCGCCGAGCGCCTTGGGCACCGAACCCGGCTCGCTGTAGACGACTTCGCGGCTGGCGGGGTCGACGGGGAGCACCACACCGCCCTCCGTCGACTCGGCGAGCTGGTCGACGCTGGGCGTACGGCGGTCGCTGATCGCCATGCGTTCCGGCTCGTCGGCGGTGAGCGCCCAGCGGCCGTCCGTGGTGATGCCGATCGGCAGGACGTCGTACGTGGTCCGGTCGATGGCCTTGAGGACGGCGCCGGCGGTGACCACGGAGATCCCGTGTTCGGAGCTGCGCCCGCCGAACACGACGGCCACACGCGGCTTGCGGGACGGCTGCTCGGGGCTCTGGGGGAGGTTCTCGGTGCTCATATCGCGATGAGCGTACCCGCCCGTAGGGCCGGGACGCAGCGCCCGCAACGCCGTGCGTGAGCCGAACGGAGGGGGCCGTCGCTCAGCGTCGTTCGGGCTTCGCGCTGCGCGACATCAGCTCCTTGACGGCGACCACCGGGGGCTTGCCCTCGTGCACGATGGAGACGACCGTCTCGGTGAGCGGCATGTCGACGCCGTGCCGGCGGGCCAGGTCCAGCACCGACTCGCAGGACTTGACGCCCTCCGCGGTCTGCTTGGTGACCGCGATGGTCTCCTTGAGGGTGAGGCCCTTGCCGAGGTTGGTGCCGAAGGTGTGGTTGCGCGACAGCGGCGAGGAGCAGGTGGCCACCAGGTCGCCCAGACCCGCCAGTCCGGAGAAGGTCAGCGGGTCGGCGCCGAGGGCGACGCCGAGCCGGGTGGTCTCGGCGAGGCCGCGGGTGATGAGCGAGCCCTTGGCGTTGTCGCCGAGCCCCATGCCGTCCGCGATGCCGACGGCGAGACCGATGACGTTCTTCACGGCTCCGCCCAGTTCGCAGCCGATGACGTCGGTGTTGGTGTACGGCCGGAAGTACGGGGTGTGGCAGGCGGTCTGGAGCCGCTGAGCGACGCCTTCGTCGGTGCAGGCGACCACGGCGGCGGCCGGCATCCGGGCGGCGATCTCCCGGGCCAGGTTGGGGCCGGTGACCACGGCGATGCGGTCGGCGCCGACCTTGGCGACGTCGTCGATCACCTCGCTCATCCGCATCGCGGAGCCGAGTTCGACGCCCTTCATCAGTGACACCAGGACCGTGCCGGGCGCGAGCAGCGGCGCCCACTCGGCGAGGTTGCCGCGCAGGGTCTGGGAGGGGACGGCGAGGACGGTGAAGTCGGCTCCGCGCGCGGCCTCGGCGGCGTCCGCGGTGGCCCGCAGGTTCTTCGGGAGTTCGATCCCGGGCAGGTAGTCGGGGTTGGTGCGGGTGGAGTTGACCGCCTCGGCGAGTTCGGGGCGCCGCCCCCACAGCACGACGTCACAGCCCGCGTCGGCGAGGACCATGCCGAAGGCCGTCCCCCACGATCCGGTGCCGAAGACGGCCGCCTTGACCGGCTCGCTCACGTGCCCAGCCCCTCTTCCCGCGCGGTGGGCCTGCCGCCCCGCGCCCGCTCCTCCCGCTTCTGCGTGTGCGTCCTGCGGCGCTGCTCGATCCGCTCACGGCGCGGGTCGTACGGCGTCTCGGGGGCCTGCTCGCCGCGGATCTGCTCCAGCTGGCGCGTGACGGCCGCCATGATGACCTCCGTCGCCTCCTTGAGCAGTTCCGGGGTCATCTCCCGCTCGTAGAAGCGGTCGAGGTCCACCGGCGGCCCGGCCAGCACGCGGTGCGTCTTGCGCGGCAGCAGGCTGGGCTTCTTGGCGTACGGCGGCAGCAGTTCGTTGGCGCCCCACTGGGCGACCGGGATCACGGGGCACTTGGTCTGCAGGGCGACGCGCGCGGCACCGGTCTTGCCGGTCATGGGCCAGCCGTCGGGGTCGCGGGTGAGGGTGCCCTCGGGGTAGAAGGCGACGCATTCACCGCGCTCCACGGCGTCGATCGCCGCGCGGAAGGCGCTGAGCGCGTCCGTGCTCTCGCGGTAGACGGGGATCTGCCCGGTGCCGCGCATCGCGGCACCGATGAATCCCTTGTTGAAAAGCCCGCTCTTCGCCAGGAATCGCGGAACGCGTCCGGTGTTGTACTGAAAGTGCGCGTAGGCGAAGGGATCGATGTGCGAATTGTGGTTCACCGCGGTGATAAATCCACCCTCGGCCGGAATGTTCTCCATTCCGCGCCAGTCCCGCTTGAGCAGAACCACCAGCGGCGGTTTGCAGAGAACCGCGGCGAAGCGGTACCAGAAGCCGATTCTGCGGCGCGGCACGAGTACACCTTCCTCTTCCGAATGTCAGGCCCAGGGCCCGGACCCGGAGGCCAGGCGGGCCGCACAAGTGTCGCCCCGGGCCACCGGTCTGTCGAGAACACCGTACGCCCCGACCCCCCGGCCGCCGGGTGCGCCGGGTGTGCCGGGTGACAATGACCGCGACAAGAGAGGGACGCAACACTCGTGCAGTGGACCTTGGTGGTACCCCTGAAGCCGCTGGACCGGGCCAAGAGCAGGCTCTCGGACACCGCGGACGACGTCCTGCGCCCGGGGCTCGCGCTCGCCTTCGCCCAGGACACGGTGGCCGCCGCGCTGGAATGCCCGGCGGTACGGGATGTGGTGGTCGTCACGGACGACGCCCTCGCCTCCCGTGAGCTGGCCGCACTGGGTGCCGGAATCGTCCCGGACGAGCCGCGCGGCGGCCTGAACGCGGCTCTCGCCCATGGCGCGGCGGTGGCGGGCGCCGCTCGCCGCGCGGCTTGTGTCGCGGCCCTCAACGCCGATCTTCCGGCGCTCCGCCCGTCGGAACTGGCCCGTGTTCTCGATACGGCCGCCGAATTCCCGCGCGCGTTTCTCGCCGATTCCGCCGGGGGCGGCACGACATTGCTGGCCGCGAGCCGGGGACGGGAATTGCGCCCGTTCTTCGGTCCCGGTTCCCGGGCCCGGCACCGGGAGTCCGGAGCCGTGGAGCTGGATCTCGACGGTGTGGACTCGGTACGGCAGGACGTGGACACCGGCGACGATCTGCGGGCGGCGCTGACGCTGGGCGTGGGCCCCCGCACGGCCGCGGTCGCCGCGCGGTCGCTCATCACCGAGCAGTAGGCTGCCGGCATGCAGGCCACCGCGTACACCTACGACCCCGACAGCCGCAGCGGCCAGGTGCTCCTGGACGACGGCACGCCGGTGCCCTTCGACGCCCCGGCGTTCGACGCGGGGGGTCTGCTGCTGCTGCGTCCCGGGCAGCGGGTACGCATCGAGACCGAGGGCGAGGGCGAGGCCCGGCGGATCACACTGGTGACGCTCCAGACGTTCTGACCACCCGGGCCGCCGGCCCCGGGGCCTGCCCCGGAACACACCGCGGGCCGGGCTCCCGAGGGAGTCCGGCCCGGCGCGTGAGTGCCGCTTGTCCGAAGGGACGGGACCCGGTCCGCTACTTCTTGCGGGCGGTGGTCTTCTTGGCGGTGGTCTTGCGCGCGGTGGACTTCTTGGCGGGCGCCTTCGTGGCCGTCGCCTTCTTCGCCGGGGCCTTCTTGGCGGCCGTCTTCTTCGCGGCGGTGGTCTTCGCCGTCGCCGCGGTCTTGGCGGGCGCCTTCTTGGCCGTGGTCTTCTTGGCCGCCGCCGTCTTGGTGGTGGCCTTCTTCGCCGGAGCCTTCTTGGCCGCCGCCTTCTTCGCGGTGGCGGCCTTCTTCGCCGTCGTCTTCTTCGCGGCGGCCTTCTTGACCGTGGCCGAAGCGCCCCCGGTCAGGCTGCCCTTGGGCGCCTTCTTGACCGAGACCTCACCACCGCGCGGCAGCTTCTTCGAGCCGCTCACCAGGTCCTTGAAGCCCTGGCCCGCGCGGAAGCGCGGAACGGAGGTCTTCTTGACCCGAACCCGCTCGCCCGTCTGGGGGTTACGGGCGTAGCGGGCCGGACGGTCGACCTTCTCGAACGAACCGAAGCCGGTGACCGAGACCCGCTCACCCGAGACGACCGCGCGGACGATGGCGTCCAGTACGTGGTCGACAGCCTCGGCGGCCTGCTGGCGGCCGCCCACCTTGTCGGCAATCGCTTCTACGAGCTGCGCCTTGTTCACGTCTTCCCCTTCGGAGACATCGCCAGAACGAAAGTGTTCAAGCTTTTTCGCACGTTAGGCAGATATATACCGCAAATCAAACACGAAACGGGCTAATCACCCTTGTGCCGCAACGAACTCGGCTGTCTCGACTGGTTCAGCGTTCCTCTTCGGGGAATCGACCCTCGTCGAGGTCCTCGGTGAACCGCTCCAGACGCCTTGCCGCACCGGCGAGGTCATGTTTGGCCGCGGCCGTAATGACCAGCAGCTTCCGGGTCAGCGCCATCCGTACGCCCTCCGGGACTTGCAGTGCGCGCACCTTTGAGTGCGCTTCCTTGAGCCGGACCGCGACCGCCGCATAGAGCTGGAGTTGGCCGTCGTGTTCCATGCACAGATTGTGCCATCTGGGGCGAGTTGTCGCCTGCGCAGGGGGCAACTGCCGCCTCGGACGGCCGTCCGGACACACGCGAAGATCACGGGCACGTGACACGTGTACCCCGACAACCACCTTCTTAACGTGGCAAGTTGAGGGCCATCGAGGTGGTGCGCGGGGCCGAACGGGTGCAGACATGCCCGTACCCCCGATCGGGGCGATCGGGGGTACGGGAGGGGTGGTCCGGTGGCCGAAAGTCGACCTCTGGCGAGGACTTCGGCCGCGGCGCGGGTCAGGCCGTGAGCGTCCTCGGCTTGAACGACGGGCGCTTCGCCTCGTACGCGGCGATGTCCGCCTCGTTCTGCAGCGTGATGGAGATGTCGTCGAGCCCGTTCAGCAGCCGCCAGCGGGAGTTCTCGTCGAGCTCGAAGGAGGCGGTGATGCCCTCGGCGCGCACCTCACGGGCCTGGAGGTCGACGGTGATCTCGGCGGTGGGGTCGGCTTCGGTGAGCTCCCACAGCGCGTCGACGATCTTCTGGTCGAGGACCACCGTCAGCAGGCCGTTCTTCAGCGAGTTGCCGCGGAAGATGTCGGCGAAGCGGGAGGAGATCACGGCCTTGAAGCCGTAGTTCTGCAGCGCCCAGACGGCGTGCTCACGGGAGGAGCCGGTGCCGAAGTCGGGGCCGGCGACCAGCACGGTCGCACCCTCGCGCTCGGGCTGGTTGAGGATGAAGGACGCGTCCTTGCGCCAGGCCTCGAACAGCCCGTCCTCGAACCCGTCCCGGGTCACCTTCTTGAGCCAGTGGGCGGGGATGATCTGGTCGGTGTCGACGTTGCTGCGGCGCAGCGGGACGGCCCGGCCGGTGTGGGTGGTGAATGCTTCCATGACTGATCAGACTCCAGCGGGCGTACGGGCGTCGACGGCGAGGTCGGCCGGGGAGGCCAGGTGACCGAGGACCGCGGTGGCGGCGGCGACCTGCGGGGACACCAGGTGGGTGCGGCCGCCCTTGCCCTGCCGGCCCTCGAAGTTGCGGTTGGAGGTGGAGGCGGAGCGCTCACCGGGGGCGAGCTGGTCGGGGTTCATGCCCAGGCACATGGAACAGCCCGCGTGCCGCCATTCGGCGCCGGCCTCCTTGAAGACCACGTCCAGGCCCTCCGAGACTGCCTGCAGGCCCACCCGCGCGGAGCCCGGGACGACCAGCATCCGCACGCCGTCGGCGACTTTGCGGCCCTTGATGATGTCCGCGGCGGCGCGCAGGTCCTCGATGCGGCCGTTGGTGCAGGAACCTACGAAGACGGTGTCCACGTTGATGGAGCGCAGCGTCTGGCCGGCCTCCAACCCCATGTACTCCAGGGCCTTTTCGGCGGCGAGCCGCTCCGAGGCGTCTTCGTACGAAGCCGGGTCGGGGACGGAGGACGAAAGCGGGGCGCCCTGGCCCGGGTTGGTGCCCCAGGTGACGAACGGCGACAGCTCGGCGGCCTCGATGACCACCTCGGCGTCGAACTCGGCGTCCTCGTCGGACCTGAGCGTCTTCCAGTAGGCGACGGCCGCGTCCCAGTCCTCGCCCTTCGGGGCGTGCGGACGGCCCTCCAGGTAGGCGAACGTGGTCTCGTCGGGGGCGATCATGCCCGCGCGGGCGCCGGCCTCGATCGACATGTTGCAGATGGTCATCCGGGCCTCCATCGAGAGCTTCTCGATGGCCTCGCCCCGGTACTCCAGGACGTAGCCCTGGCCGCCGCCGGTGCCGATCCTCGCGATGATCGCCAGGATCAGGTCCTTGGCCGTGACACCGTCGGGCAGTTCGCCGTTGACCGTGATCGCCATGGTCTTCGGGCGGGCCATCGGCAGCGTCTGGGTGGCCAGCACGTGCTCGACCTGGGAGGTGCCGATGCCGAACGCGAGTCCGCCGAAGGCACCGTGCGTGGAGGTGTGCGAGTCGCCGCAGACGACGGTCATGCCGGGCTGGGTCAGACCGAGCTGCGGGCCGACGACGTGCACGACGCCCTGCTCGACGTCGCCCAGCGGGTGCAGCCGGACGCCGAACTCGGCGCAGTTCTTGCGCAGCGTCTCGAGCTGGACCCGGGAGACCGGGTCGGCGATGGGCTTGTCGATGTCCAGGGTCGGGGTGTTGTGGTCCTCGGTGGCGATGGTGAGGTCGAGACGGCGCACCGGGCGGCCGTTCTTGCGCAGGCCGTCGAAGGCCTGCGGGCTGGTCACCTCGTGCAGCAGGTGCAGATCGATGAAGAGGAGGTCGGGCTCGCCCTCGGCGCGCCGGACGACGTGGTCGTCCCAGACCTTCTCCGCGAGTGTCCTACCCATCGCTGTCCCTCCGGCCGGCCGTGGTGCGCCGGTCCAACTAGATCTGTGGGGAGACGGCGCCCGCACCCCCTGCTTCCGGGCGTCCGCCGCCAGGCCCGGTGGTCCACGGGCCGCGTTGCTTCCGTGCTTCCAGAGTGGCGGGTTCCACGGAAAATTGAACTTGCGTTTCACAGAGTGAGACGCAAGTATCGTTGCATGGACAACAGTAGCGGCGTCGGCGTTCTGGACAAGGCGGCCCTCGTCCTGAGCGCTCTGGAGTCCGGTCCGGCCACCCTCGCGGGGTTGGTCGGGGCCACCGGACTGGCACGACCCACGGCCCACCGCCTGGCCGTGGCGCTGGAGCACCACCGTATGGTGGCGCGCGACATGCAGGGCCGTTTCATTCTCGGCCCGCGCCTGGCCGAACTGGCCGCGGCGGCGGGCGAGGACCGGCTGCTCGCCACGGCGGGCCCGGTGCTCACGCATCTGCGCGACGTGACCGGTGAGAGCGCCCAGCTCTACCGCCGCCAGGGCGACATGCGCATCTGCGTCGCCGCGGCGGAGCGTCTCTCGGGCCTGCGGGACACGGTACCGGTGGGCTCCACGCTCACGATGAAGGCCGGTTCCTCGGCGCAGATCCTGATGGCCTGGGAGGAGCCGGAGCGGCTGCACCGGGGCCTGCAGGGCGCCCGGTTCACGGCGACGGCCCTCTCGGGCGTACGACGCCGGGGCTGGGCCCAGTCGATCGGCGAGCGCGAGCCGGGCGTGGCGTCCGTCTCCGCGCCGGTGCGCGGGCCGTCGAACCGGGTGGTGGCCGCCGTCTCGGTCTCCGGCCCCATCGAGCGCCTGTCCCGCCACCCGGGCCGGATGCACGCCCAGGCCGTCATCGACGCCGCCGGCCGTCTCTCCGAGGCGCTGCGCCGCTCCTGAACCCCCTGTCCGTACCGTCCCGGGGAGCGGGCCCGCCTCAACGCCGCGGCGGGCCCGTTCCCCGGTTCCCGGGTACGCGTCCCGGAACGCCGAAAGCCCTCCACCGAGGTGGAGGGCCTTCACTGTGTACCCCCGACCGGATTCGAACCGGCGCTACCGCCTTGAGAGGGCGGCGTGCTAGGCCGCTACACAACGGGGGCGTGGATCATACGTTGCCGCAGATCCTGCTGGTCTACCTGGACTCGAACCAAGACTAACTGAACCAGAATCAGTCGTGCTGCCAATTACACCATAGACCAATGATGGTTTAGACCAGTCAGTACCCCCGACCGGATTCGAACCGGCGCTACCGCCTTGAGAGGGCGGCGTGCTAGGCCGCTACACAACGGGGGCCCTAGCGATCCTGCGTCGACGACGGCGGGAGCTACCCTGACCATCCTCGCGGGAAGGATCTGTACCCCCGACCGGATTCGAACCGGCGCTACTGCCTTGAGAGGGCAGCGTGCTAGGCCGCTACACAACGGGGGCTTTGCGGATGAGATCCGCGGTGCAGATGAGCTCTGCGAGCTGGCCTACCTGGACTCGAACCAAGACTAACTGAACCAGAATCAGTCGTGCTGCCAATTACACCATAGGCCACTGGAACGCAAGCCCCGGAGGGGTTCTTGTTCTAGCTTGACGCTTGGGGTTCCGGCCTTCCGGCCCGCTCCCCTCGGCGCAGGAAGAACATTACCCGAAGGTGGACGGGGCTCCAAAACGAGTATCGGCGGCGAGTACCGCGGGAAGTTCGGCGAGGGAGGCGATACGGCGCGGCCCCACCGGCGGCTCGACCGTCGCGCGGGCGCCGCCGCGGTCGATCCACACCGACAGCAGCCCGGCGTCGGCGGCGCCCCGGCCGTCGATCTCCGGGTGGTCACCGACGTACGCCACCTGGTCCGGGGGCAGCGCCAGCGCGTCGCAGGCGGCGAGGAACGCGCCGGCCTCGGGCTTGGAGACGCCCAGTTCGGCGGCGCACAGGATGGCCTCGAAGCGGTCGTGGACGCCGAGGACGCGCAGCTTGCGGTCCTGGACGTGGAGGCTGGAGTTGGAGAGCACCGCGTGCCGGTGGCTGGCGGCGAGGGCGTCCAGGACGGGCAGCACGTCCGGGAAGAGGCTCCAGGCGGACTCGTAGTGCGTGACGTACCGCCGGAACCAGTCGTCGGCCTCGGCGTCCGTCAGCTCCGGCCGTCCCAGGAAGACCCGGGTGCGGTCACGCCGCTGCGTCTCGAAGTCCACCTCCCGCGCGGCGAACCGCGCCCACTGCTGCTCGGTGACCTCCCGCCACCGCACGAGGGCCTCCTCGGCCGTCCCGTACCCGGCGAGCAGCCCCTCGGCCACCAGGTGGGCGCGCATGCCCTCACGGTCGGCGGTGCTGTAGTCGAAGAGAGTGTCGTCGACGTCCCAGACAACGGCTTTGATCGGCATGTCACCGACGGTACAGCCGGACCGGCCGGGGGCCCGGGGGTCGTCCCCCGACGGACGCAACGTCGGAGAGGGGGTCACCCCCGATGAACGCAGTGTCCACGTCCCGGCCGACCGCTCGGGTCGCCATGGGACCGGGACGGTACCCGGCAACGCGAAGGGGCGGCGCCCGGATGGTTCCGGGCGCCGCCCCTTCGCGGGCTGTTTCCCTACGCGGTGAGCTTCGTCAGGGCCGCGTCGATCCTGGCCAGGGTCTTCTCCTTGCCCAGGACCTCCAGGGACTCGAAGAGCGGCAGGCCGACCGTGCGGCCGGTGACGGCGACGCGGACCGGGGCCTGGGCCTTGCCGAGCTTGAGGCCGTGGGCCTCGCCGGCGGCCAGGACGGCCTCCTTCAGGGAGTCCGGGGACGTCCAGTCGGCGGCGTCCAGCTTCTCGCGGGCCGTGCGGAGCAGGGCGTCGGAGCCCTCCTTCATCGCCTTGTTCCAGGACGCCTCGTCGAAGACCGGCTCCGGCAGGAACAGGAAGTCGACGTTGTCCGTGATCTCCGACAGCACCTTCAGGCGGGTCTGCGCGTGCGGGGCGATGGCCGCCCACTTGGCCTCGTCGAAGGCCTCCGGGGCCCAGGGCGCGAAGGGGGCCTTGAGCCAGGGCGCGCAGCGCTCGGTGAAGTCCTTCACGTCGAGCATGCGGATGTGGTCGCCGTTGATCGCCTCGCACTTCTTCAGGTCGAAGCGGGCCGGGTTCGGCTGCACGTCCGCGATGTCGAAGGCCGCGACCATCTCGTCGATCGAGAAGACGTCCTGGTCGGCGGAGAGCGACCAGCCGAGCAGGGAGAGGTAGTTGAGCAGGCCCTCGGGGAGGAAGCCGCGCTCGCGGTAGAGGTTGAGCGACGACTGCGGGTCGCGCTTGGAGAGCTTCTTGTTGCCCTCGCCCATCACGTACGGCAGGTGGCCGAAGGCCGGGGTGCTCTTGGCGATGCCCAGCTCGGTCAGCGCCTTGTAGAGGGCGATCTGGCGGGGGGTGGAGGAGAGCAGGTCCTCGCCGCGCAGGACGTGGGTGATCTCCATCAGGGCGTCGTCGACCGGGTTGACCAGCGTGTAGAGCGGGGCCCCGTTGGCGCGGACGATGCCGTAGTCCGGGACGTTCTCCGGGGTGAAGGTCAGTTCGCCGCGGACCAGGTCGGTGAAGGTGATCGTCTCGTCGGGCATCCGGAAGCGGACGATCGGCTCGCGGCCCTGGGCCTGGTAGTCCTCGACCTGGGCGTCGGTCAGCTCGCGGCAGTGGCCGTCGTAGCCGGAGGGCTTCCCGGCGGCGCGGGCGGCCTCGCGGCGGCTGTCCAGCTCCTCCTGGGAGCAGTAGCAGCGGTAGGCGTGGCCGGCGTCCAGGAGCTTCCGCGCGACGTCCTTGTAGAGGTCCATGCGCTGCGACTGGCGGTACGGCGCGTGCGGGCCGCCGATCTCGGGGCCCTCGTCCCAGTCGAAACCGAGCCAGCGCATCGAGTCGAGGAGCTGGGCGTAGGACTCCTCGGAGTCTCGGGCCGCGTCGGTGTCCTCGATGCGGAAGACCAGGGTGCCGCCGTGGTGCTTGGCGAACGCCCAGTTGAACAGGGCGGTGCGGACCAGGCCCACATGGGGGTTACCGGTGGGCGACGGGCAGAAACGGACGCGAACGGGAGTGCCGGATGCGCTAGCCACGCTTGACAACCTTGTTGGTGAGAGTGCCGATGCCTTCGATGGTGACGGCGACCTCGTCGCCGACGTTGAGGGGGCCGACCCCAGCCGGGGTGCCCGTGAGGACGACGTCGCCCGGGAGCAGCGTCATGGCCTCGGAGATGTTGACGATCAGGTCCTCGATGGAGTGGATCATCTCGCTGGTGCGGCCGAGCTGGCGCTGGGCGCCGTTGACCGTGAGCTGGATGGTCAGGTCGCCGGCGGCGGCGATGTCGATGTCCGTCTCCACCCAGGGGCCGAGCGGGCAGGAGGTGTCGAAGCCCTTGGCCCGGGCCCACTGCTTCTCGCGCTTCTGGACGTCGCGCGCGGTGATGTCGTTGGCGCAGGTGTAGCCGAAGATCACGTCCTTGACGCGCTCGCGCGGGACCTCGCGGCACATCCGGCCGATGACCACGGCCAGCTCGGCCTCGTGGTGCACCTCCTGGGAGAAGGAGGGGTACTGGATCTCGTCGCCGGGGCCGATCACCGAGGTGGAGGGCTTGAAGAAGGCGAACGGGGCGTCGGGCACCTCGTTGCCGAGTTCCCTGGCGTGTTCGGCGTAGTTGCGGCCGAAGGCCACCACCTTGTTGGGGAGCACCGGGGGCAGCAGCCTGACCTTGCTCACCGGGACCTTGGTGCCGGAGAGCTCGAAGTCCGCGAACGGGATGCCCTTGATGATGTCCAGGACGAGTTCGTCCTGCTTCTCGCCCTCGACCGCGCCGAAGGCGACGTTCCCGTCGATGGAGAATCTGGCGATGCGCACGGGATGCTTGTCCCCTTGACCGATCGGCTGAAGTCTGACGCCCCAGGCTAACGCGGCAGGGGTCCGCGCCCCGCGCAATGACGAGGGGCGTCCCCGTTGCCACGGGGACGCCCCTTGAGTGTTTCGCGGCCGGTGCGCGTATGGACCGGTGTCACTTCGCGGCGGCGGCCGCGACCGGGATCTCCATCAGGATGGTGCGCTTGGGGTTGGCAGTCTGGGCCGGGAGGTCGACGGTGTGCTCCTGCTGGACCGGCGTCTGCAGTTCATCGGCGCCGTCGAGGTGCGCCAGCGTGGTGCGCCGCGGGTTGGCGATCTTGTGGAACATCGTCGTCGTCTTCACTGTTTACTTGACCCTGTCCTGTTCGCGGGCGCCCGGAGGGGGTAGGAGACCCCGGTGAGGGCGCGGGTTGTCGGTTTTGCCATCCCTGTAAAGCGTCAGGCTAAACATGCAATTCCCCGCCAACCTGGGCTGGAGCCCTTGATCATGGTGTGATTTTGCTCACGGATCGCCGGACAAACCGCCCATTTCGACCCGGTCCCCGACGAGACGGAATCGGACATTCTCCCCCTGAAGCCATCATTCCGCTCCTGATCATGGCGACTGGGACACCTGGAGCCGCCCGCCGACTCGCGGGCATACGTCCCTTATGGACGAGATCACTTTCTACCCCCGGTGACTCGTCACTCACGTGGTGTCACGTATCTCACGGGTAAGCCCGTGGGCCTTGTTGGAGATCCTGCACTGTGCTGGAATTCCACGGAACCGCCGCAGGATCGACCCGGCGCACAGGGGGCGCACAGACGCGCCGAGTGGCGGGCGAGAAGGGGGAACCAGCGCCGGTCACTCACGACCACCACGGGGGCGTATTCAGGGCGCCCCTATGACGCCGACACCGTGCCTCGCCGTTCACGCGGAGGGGTGCCTGGTTCAGAGGTTGCGACGCTAGTGCAGGGACGTTTCAAGAGGGATGGCAGCGCTTCGGCAGAGCCGGAGCCGCAGGGCGGGACTGGCCCCAAGGCCGTCGGCTCCTCGCCCCAGCACGCCCAGAACCAGGGCCCGGACGCTGCCGGGAACGGCGGCGAGGGAGCCGACAAGCCGAGCCCGGCGCCGGCCGCCCCGAAGCGCCCGGCCGGCCCGGGGCCGCGAATAGCCCTGCGGAACTGGCGGATCTCGACCCGTCTGGTGTCGCTGCTCGCCCTTCCGGTGGTCGCGGCCACCTCGCTGGGCGCGCTGCGTATCAACCAGTCGTTGGACGACATCCAGCAGCTCGACAACATGAAGCTGCTGACCGACATGACCAAGCAGGCCACCGAACTGGCCCACGCGCTCCAGGAGGAGCGCGACCAGTCGGCCGGCCCGCTGGCGCACGGCGGCAAGGCCACCGACTTCTCGGTCAAGGGCTACCGCGAGAAGACCGACCGGGCGCGCAACCTCTTCATCGACAGCTCCGAGGAGATCGACGACGCCAGCAAGGACGGCAACCTCAAGGGCGTCCGCGACAACCTGGTGCAGCTCGCCGGTGAACTGGGCGAGCTCGAGAAGATCCGCAACACGGCGTACCAGTCGGAGGGGAACTCCACCCAGACCGTCGAGGGTTACCACCGCCTGATCGAGAAGCTGGTCGAGCTCTCGCAGGACATGGCGGAGGCGACCAGCAACCCCGAGATGATCCAGCGCACCCGTGCCCTGGCGTCCTTCTCCTCCGCCAAGGAGTACGCGTCGATCCAGCGCGCGGTCCTCGCCGCGGCGCTGCCCGCCAGCAACACCACCAAGGGCGATCTCTCCGACAACGACCGGCTCTACGCCGAGTCGTCGCTGGCGAGCCAGAAGTCCGAGCTCCGCAGCTTCAAGAGCATCTACGGCGACGTCGCCGCCACCGAGCTGCTGCTGCCGATCGAGGAGGGCAACAGCACGATCAAGGCCACCGACGAGTACGCCGGGCGTGCCCTGGCCTCGGAGTTCGGCCTCACGTCGGTCGGCGCGCGGTCCTACCGCGACTGGCTGGACGACAGCTCCATCAAGCTCCAGCAGATGAAGAACATCGAGCTCTACCTGCTCGAGGACATGGAACAGCAGGCCCGTGAGCTGCGCAGCGCCACCGAGCGCGACGCGATCATCTCCGGTGTGCTGATCCTGCTCGTGCTCGGTGTGTCGCTGGTCGGCGCCTTCGTCGTGGCCCGCTCCATGATCCGCTCGCTGCGCCGGCTGGAGGACACCGCCACCAAGGTCGCCCAGGAACGCCTGCCCGAGCTGGTCAAGCAGCTCTCCGAGTCCGACCCGCAGGACGTCGACACGTCCGTGGAGTCGGTCGGTGTGCACTCCCGGGACGAGATCGGCAAGGTGGCCGCGGCCTTCGACGACGTGCACCGCGAGGCGGTCCGCCTCGCCGCCGAGCAGGCCCTGCTGCGGGGCAACGTCAACGCGATGTTCACCAACCTCTCGCGCCGCTCCCAGGGTCTGATCCAGCGCCAGCTCTCGCTGATCTCCGAGCTCGAGTCCCGCGAGGCCGACCCGGACCAGCTCTCCTCGCTGTTCAAGCTGGACCACCTCGCCACGCGTATGCGCCGTAACGGTGAGAACCTCCTCGTCCTCGCGGGTGAGGAGCCCGGCCGACGCTGGACCCGTCCGGTCCCGCTGGTCGACGTGCTCCGTGCCGCCGCGTCCGAGGTGGAGCAGTACGAGCGCATCGAGCTGGCCTCCGTGCCGAGCACCGAAGTGGCCGGCCGTGTGGTCAACGACCTCGTGCACCTGCTCGCCGAGCTGCTGGAGAACGCGACCTCGTTCTCCTCGCCGCAGACCAAGGTCAAGGTCACCGGTCACGCGCTGCCCGACGGCCGGGTGCTGATCGAGATCCACGACACCGGTATCGGTCTGTCGCCGGAGGACCTGGCGGCGATCAACGAGCGGCTCGCCTCGCCGCCCACCGTGGACGTCTCCGTCTCCCGCCGCATGGGTCTGTTCGTGGTCGGCCGTCTGTCGCAGCGCCACGGCATCCGCATCCAGCTCCGTCCGTCCGACTCCGGTGGTACGACCGCGCTGGTCATGCTGCCCGTGGATGTCGCCCAGGGCGGCAAGAAGCCGCAGGGCAAGCCGGGTCAGCCGGGCGCGGGCGGCGGTGGCCCCGCCGCCGCGCAGGCCGCCGCGGGCGCCGCTGCCGCACGGCGTGCCGCCGGTGCCGGTCAGTCCGCGGGCGGTGCTCTCGGTGCCGGTGCGCCCGGCGGTGGCCGGCTCGGTGCCGGTCAGGGTCCGCGCGCCGCGCTGCCCGGACGGGACGGCGCGGGCCGGCCCGACGGAGCGCGGGGGCCGCAGGGCCAGCCGGCCAACTCCACGCCGTCGCTGTTCGACCGGGGTGCCCCCGGTGCGGCTCCGCAGGGCCGTCCGGCTCCGGCCGGCTTCGGTGGCCAGGCGCCCGGTGCCCCGCAGGGCATGCAGGCCGCGGGCCCGAACGGACAGCAGGACCAGGACGCCTTCGGTGGCGGCCGCGGCCAGGTGCCGCCGCAGCGCGGCAACGGAAAGCCCGAGCGCTCCCGTCGTCCGCAGCTTCCGCCGCGCGGCGGTGCGCGTCCGGAGCTGCCCGGCGGTGACCAGCAGCAGCCGCGCGTGCCGAGCTGGAGCGACGAGAACGCCCAGCCGCCGGTGCCGCGCGCCTCGCTGGACGCCCCGCGCGGTCACGAGGAGCCGGACGCCGCCCGGACCTCGGCCATGCCCCGGTTCGACGACCGGCAGGGCCCCGGTGCGACGGCGGAGATCCCCCGGTTCGACGAGCGTCAGAACCCCGGTGCGCCCGCTTACGGCGCCCCCGGTGCCGACGCCCCGCAGAACACGGGCCAGTACGCCCAGCCGGGTGCGAACGGTTCCCAGGACACGGGTCAGTACGCTCAGTCCGGTACGAACGGTTCCCAGGACACGGGCCAGTACGCCCAGCCCGGTACGAACGGTTCCCAGAACACGGGTCAGTACGCCCAGCCCGGTGCGAACGGTTCACAGAACACGGGTCCGTTCCTCCGCGGTGACATCTTCGGCGCCCCGCAGGGCGGTCCGGGTGGTCCGGGCGGGCAGAACCCGGCCGCGACGGGCCAGTTCCCCGTCCCGCAGGGCTACGACAACGGCTCCACCGGCCAGTTCCAGATGCCGGGCCAGGACAACGGTGCCACGGGCCGTCACTCCCTCCCGGAGCGTCCGAACGCCGCGGACCCGGCCGTCACCGGTCAGTACGAGCGTCCGCAGCCGAACGGCACGCACGGAGCCGGCCCGGTCGCCCCGCGTCCGCCGGCCCCGCAGCAGCGTCCGGCCCACCCGGAGCAGCAGGGCCCCGGCGGTGCCGCGCAGCGGCCCGAGGGGCGCGCGGTGTCCGACGCGTGGGCACTGCCGCCCGCGTCCGGCCCGGGCGACGGCCGTACGCCGCTGTACGACACGCTGGAGACCAACTGGTTCCACGGCGGCGGGCAGGAGCAGGGCAACGGCTCGGCTCAGGCACCCCAGCAGCAGCAACAGCACCAGCAGCCCCAGCAGCCGCAGGCCCCCACCGGTCCGCAGCGGTCCGCTTCCACCGCCTGGCGCAGCTCGCCCAACGACGAGCTGGTCCGGCAGGCCGAACGCGTCCGGCAGCCGGCCGCGGGCGGCGTCACCACCTCCGGCCTGCCGCGCCGGGTACCCAAGGCGAACCTCGTCCCGGGCACGGCTCAGCAGCAACAGCACCAGAGCGGTCCTCAGGTCTCGCGCGCCCCCGATGACGTGCGCGGCCGGCTGACCAATCTCCGTCGGGGTATCGCACAGGGTCGTCAGGCCGGTACCACCCAGACCGGCAGCTTCCCGAACCCCACTCACCAGCAGGAGCGTTAGTTGAGCCCGATGAGCCAGGCGGCACAGAACCTCAACTGGTTGATCACCAACTTCGTGGACAACACCCCCGGGGTGTCCCACACCGTCGTCGTGTCCGCCGACGGTCTCCTGCTGGCACTGTCCGAGGGGTTCCCGCGCGACCGCGCGGACCAGCTCGCGGCCGTCGCTTCGGGACTGACCTCCCTGACGGCCGGCGCCTCCCGGATCTTCGAAGGCGGCAACGTGGCCCAGACGGTCGTCGAGATGGAGCGGGGATTCCTCTTCCTCATGTCCGTCTCGGACGGCTCGTCCCTGGCCGTTCTCGCGCACCCCGAGTGCGACATCGGCCTCGTCGGCTACGAGATGGCGCTCCTGGTCGACCGTGCGGGAGCGGTCCTCACCCCGGACCTCCGCGCTGAGCTACAAGGAAGTCTGCTCCACTGATCGGCCCCGGCACCACCCGTCTCACCAAATCACCGTCCGGCCGCCACATTTCCCCCCACCGGCCCCGTCAGACGGCTTGACTGACCGACTTGCTGTCCCGCCCGGAGGACCCATGACCCCGCCCACCGCCTCTCATGATCCGTACGCGGAGCCGTACGAGGACGAGGGCGACCAGCCACTGGTGCGTCCGTATGCGATGACCGGCGGCCGGACCAGGCCGCGTTACCAGCTGGCCATCGAGGCACTGATCAGTACGACGGCCGACCCGGCAGCGCTCATGGGACTCCTTCCGGAGCACCAGCGCATCTGCCACCTGTGCCGTGAGGTGAAGTCGGTCGCCGAGGTCTCGGCGCTGCTCAACATGCCGCTGGGTGTTGCCCGGATCCTGGTGGCCGACTTGGCG
This sequence comes from Streptomyces sp. CB02400, assembly GCF_001905725.1. Lineage (GTDB taxonomy): Bacteria > Actinomycetota > Actinomycetes > Streptomycetales > Streptomycetaceae > Streptomyces > Streptomyces atrovirens. The sequence goes on along the minus strand of NZ_LIWB01000017.1, from coordinate 166,771 downwards.
GAGGCGGGACTCGTCGCCGTGCACCAGCCGGGCGGCGACGAGACGACCGGCGCCCCGGATGTGACACTGCTCGAAAGGGTGCTCAGTGGACTTCGCAAGCTCTAACGGCGGGGCGGTCTCCGAAAACCGTGCCACCACGTCCGCGAAGATCGTGGTGGCGGGCGGCTTCGGCGTGGGCAAGACCACGTTCGTCGGCGCCGTCTCGGAGATCAACCCGCTGCGCACGGAGGCCGTCATGACGTCCGCCTCGGCGGGCATCGACGACCTCACCCACACCGGGGACAAGACCACCACCACGGTGGCCATGGACTTCGGCCGCATCACCCTGGACCAGGACCTGATCCTGTACCTGTTCGGTACGCCCGGCCAGGACCGCTTCTGGTTCATGTGGGACGACCTGGTGCGCGGCGCCATCGGCGCGGTGGTCCTGGTGGACACCCGCCGGCTGGCGGACTGCTTCCCGGCGGTGGACTACTTCGAGAACTCGGGGCTTCCCTTCGTGGTCGCCCTCAACGGGTTCGACGGGCAGCAGCCCTACCAGCCGGAAGAGGTGCGCGAGGCGCTCCAGATCGGTCCCGACACCCCGATCATCACCACCGACGCCCGGCACCGCGCGGATGCGAAGAGTGCGCTGATCACATTGGTCGAGCACGCTCTCATGGCGCGTCTCAGGTAGAGCCAAAAAAGAAGCGACATACGGCAGTTGTCGTAGATGCCCCGGAGCCGGTTGTGTCCTTTGACACGGCCGGCCCCGGTGTTCATAACGTTTCGGCAGAGGAATCGAGGGAGGCCGACACGCGACGCGGTCGCGCGGTACCGCTGCGCGCACGAACGAACCGCCTTTTGCCGGTGCTCGCTCTGTATGACCGTTTTATCTGGGACTTACATCACTCGGATTCCTCGCCTTCCCATGTTTGGAAGAGCGCTGGTCGGCATGCTGGAATGCCTGAACTGCCCAATAGTCAAAGACGTACTCCACAGTCGATGGCACACCGGGCTCTGAGACACAGCGGCACAACGATGGTGCCGACCGCCGAGAGGTTGTTGGTCGAGTGAGGCGAAGCAAGAGCAGTCCCGAGCCGTCGGCCCGGGGCAACTTCACGCCGCCGCCGCGCACAGCGGCGCCCGCCCCCGTGCCCGGTCCCGAACCGACGGCCGCGCCCGCCAAGAGCGGAGGCCGCCTTTCCCCGCGCAACTGGCGCGTGACGACCAGACTGAACGCGATCCTGCTCATACCCGTGCTGGTCGGTCTGGTCATGGGCGGCTTCCAGGTGAAGGGCTCGATCGACACCTGGAACGAGGCCGAGGACGCGGAGAACACCGCCCGCCTGGTGCAGGCCTCCCTCACCTACGCCAACGCCCTCTACAACGAGCGGGACGTCACCGCGGTCCCCCTGCTGCAGGGCAAGGGCACGGACGACCCGGACGTCGTCAAGGCCCGCGCCGCGACCGACAAGGCAGCCGACGCCTTCGACGAGGCCGCGCAGAGCATGCCGGACAAGCCCGGCCTGAAGCGCCGGATGGAGCTGTTCCGCAAGGCCGAGCCCCAGCTGACCGAGCTGCGCGCCGCGGCGTACACCTCCAAGCTCAAGGGTGTCGCGACCGAGGAGGGCTACGTCACCGTCGCCCACCCCCTGATGGAGTTCGCCAACGACCTCGGTCTCGGCACCGGCAACGTCACCAGCTACGGACGTACGGTCTACGCGATCTCGCTGACCAAGTCGGCCCTGTCGCTGGAGCGCGCCATCGGCATGCACCTGCTGGTGAAGCCCGGCCCGACCGACAGCCAGCTCGCCAGCCAGCGCGTCGCCCTCACCTCCTACGCCTACCTCGAGCGCATCGCCATCGAGGAGTACCGGGGCGGTGGCACCGAGGCCGACGTGGAGAAGCTGGAGCAGACGGCGCAGCGGATCCAGGCCGAGGGCAAGGTGATGGCCCGGGAGGCCAAGCAGAAGGACCCGGACTACGTGGCACCGCCCGCCAAGCCGGAGACGATGATCTCCGAGCTGGGCCGGCTCCCCTCCACGGACGCCTCCGCCCGCGCCGATCTCGCCGCCCAGGGCATCACCCCCGCCAACTGGTGGGCCGTGAGCACCCTCAAGTTCGACGGTTACAGCGAGATCGAGTCCGACCTCACCGACACCGCGGTGAACGAGGCCGCGCAGATCGCCGACGACGCCCAGCGCGACGCCTTCATCACCGGTGCCGCCGTCGTCATCGCCCTGCTCGCCGCGTTCATCCTGGCCGGCATGGTGGCCCGCCAGATGAGCCGCTCCATGCGCCAGCTGCGCAACGCCGCCTTCGGCATCGCCGAGCAGCGCCTGCCGATGCTGGTCGACCAGCTCTCCCGTACCGACCCCGGCCGGGTCGACACCAAGGTCGCGCCGATCCCGATCTCCACCACCGACGAGATCGGCGAGGTCGCCCGCGCCTTCGACCAGGTCCACCGCGAGGCCGTCCGGCTCGCCTCCGAGCAGGCCCTGCTGCGGGGCAACATCAACGCGATCTTCACCAACCTGTCGCGCCGCAACCAGTCGCTGATCGAGGGCCAGCTGACCCTGATCACCGACCTGGAGAACAACGAGGCCGACCCGGACCAGCTGGAGAACCTCTTCCGCCTGGACCACCTCGCGACCCGTATGCGCCGCAACGGCGAGAACCTCCTGGTCCTCGCCGGCGAGGAGCCCGGCCGCCGCTGGGACCAGCCGGTGCCGCTGGTCGACGTGTTGCGCGCCGCCTCCTCCGAGGTGGAGCAGTACGAGCGCATCGAGCTGTCCGGTGTCCCCGAGGCCGAGATCCACGGCCGCGCGGTGACCGACCTCGTGCACCTGCTCGCCGAGCTCCTGGAGAACGCCACCACCTTCTCCTCCCCGCAGACCAAGGTCCGCGTCACCGCGACCCGTCTCCCCGACGGCCGCGTGATGGTCGAGATCCACGACAAGGGCATCGGCCTCACCGCCGAGGACTTCGCGGACATCAACCACAAGCTGGCCAACCCGCCGACCGTGGACGCCGCGATCTCGCAGCGCATGGGCCTGTTCGTGGTCGGCCGGCTGTCCGACCGGCACGGCATCCGGGTCCAGCTCCGCCCCTCGGGCGAGCAGGCCGGCACCACCTCGCTGGTCATGCTGCCGGACGCGATCACCCACGGCGGTGGCGGCGAGCAGCAGCCGGACCGCGACGAGTTCACGGTCTCGCAGATCATCCCGGAGCAGAACTTCCAGGGCGAGGACTTCGGCCGGCAGCCGCTGCGCACCGCCGCGGAGCTGGGCTTCGACGACAGCCGCTACACGGAGGTCCCGGACGACATCCGCGACCTGGACCCGGTCGGCCGTTCCCTGATGCGCGAGGAGCGCCGGGCGGCCCTGGAGTCCCAGGCGCAGCCCGAGCCGGCCGCCGCGAACGCCCAGGAGACCCCCGAGGCGCCCGCCTACCCGGACGGGTTCGCCGCCCCGCAGGGCTACGACGACGGCCAGGGTTACCAGGACAACGGCCGGGGCTTCGACGGCGGTTACCAGGAGCAGCAGACCGCCGGGTACGACCAGCAGGCGTACGACAACGGGCAGCGGACGGCGTACGAGGAGCCGCAGCAGCAGGCGTACGGCGAGGGGTTCTACGCGCCGGACGGTCCGCCGGCCCAGAACGACGCCTTCTCGTCCAACGGCGGCTATCCGGACGCCTCCTACGCTGAGCCGGCCCAGGACGACTGGCCGCAGCAGGGCGGTTACCACAACGGCTACCCGGACCAGTACCCTGCTCAGGCCCCGGAATCGGAAAATGCGCAGGCCGCTGACGCACGTGAGCAGGACAGCGTAGGCTTCGACCGTCCGGGACCGGCTGTCTCCGACGTCCACCCGTTGACCGACGCCGGGCTTCCCCGCCGCGGATCCACCGCGGGCGGCGCGAACGGCTCGGGCGGCGCGCGGCGTGTGAACCAGGAGCCGCCGGCTTCCACTCCGGAGGGTGACGGCGACAGCGGCTGGCGTTCGGCGAACGACGAGCGCTGGCAGCAGGCATCGTCGCTCCGGAAGCCCAAGGCCGGCGGAGTGACCTCCTCCGGTCTGCCGCGGCGAGTCCCCAAGGCCAACCTGGTCCAGGGAGCCGCCGAAACCACCCCCCAGGGAGGCCCCCAGGTCTCCCGCGCCCCGGAAGACGTCCGGGGCAGGCTGAGCAACCTGCGTCGCGGTGTCCAAAAGGGCCGCAGCGCGGGCAGTGAAACGAACGGTCAGGGCTTCGGTTCTGACAGCACCTACAACCAGGAGCGTTAGTGTGAGCCCGATGAGCCAGGCGGCACAGAACCTGAACTGGTTGATCACCAACTTCGTGGACAACACCCCGGGGGTGTCCCACACGGTGGTGGTCTCCGCCGACGGACTCCTTCTGGCGATGTCCGAAGGCTTTCCGCGCGACCGCGCCGACCAGCTCGCGGCCGTCGCCTCCGGTCTGACGTCTCTGACGGCAGGCGCCTCCCGGATCTTCGAGGGCGGCAGCGTGAACCAGACGGTTGTGGAGATGGAGCGGGGATTCCTGTTCATCATGTCCATTTCCGATGGTTCGTCGCTCGCGGTTCTCGCACATCCCGAGGCGGACATCGGCCTCATTGGGTACGAGATGGCCCTTCTGGTCGACCGAGCCGGTACGGTCCTGACGCCGGACCTTCGAGCGGAGCTCCAAGGGAGCCTTCTCAACTAGAGGACAGACGGTGCGTTTTGGCGTCCCGGGGCCGTAAGGTTTCGGGACGCGGCTCCACAGTGATGGGTGCCAGGCACAGTCGGAGGAGGAGAAAGTGGCAACACCCCCAGACGGTTCATCCGCGGGCAACTGGTCGTACGGTCCTGCCCAGGGCCAGAACGACGGTTCCCAGAACCGGTACGGATACCCCTCCGCGCCACAGCACCGGCAGCCGTACGCGCCGCAGGGCCCCGGCCCTTCGCCGTACGACCAGCCGCACGCCCCGCGCATCCAGCCGGTGCAGCCGCAACGCCGAGCACCCGAGTCGGCGCCCGCCGGGGCGTCGAACAACCCCCTGGTGCGCCCGTACGCGATGACGGGCGGCCGCACCAGGCCGCGGTACCAGCTCGCCATCGAGGCGCTGGTGCACACCACCGCGCAGCCGCACCAGATGCAGGGCCAGCTGCCCGAGCATCAGCGGATCTGCACCCTCTGCCGGGAGATCAAGTCGGTGGCCGAGATCTCGGCCCTGCTGACGATCCCTCTCGGCGTGGCCAGGATCCTCGTCGCCGACTTGGCGGAGGCGGGACTGGTCGCCATCCATCAGCCCGGCGGCGACGAGAGCGCCGGCGGCCAGCCAGACGTGACACTGCTCGAAAGGGTGCTCAGTGGACTTCGCAAGCTCTAGCGGCGGTCCTTCCCGCTCCACCACCTCGGCGAAGATCGTGGTGGCGGGTGGCTTCGGCGTGGGCAAGACCACGTTCGTCGGGGCCGTTTCGGAGATCAACCCGCTGCGCACGGAGGCCGTCATGACGTCTGCTTCGGCGGGCATCGACGACCTCACCCACACCGGGGACAAGACGACCACGACGGTCGCCATGGACTTCGGCCGTATCACCCTGGACCAGGACCTGATCCTGTACCTGTTCGGTACGCCCGGCCAGGACCGCTTCTGGTTCATGTGGGACGACCTGGTGCGCGGCGCCATCGGCGCGATCGTCCTCGTTGACACGAGGAGGCTCGCCGACTGCTTCCCGGCGGTCGACTACTTCGAGAACTCGGGGCTTCCCTTCGTGATCGCCCTCAACGGCTTCGACGGCCAGCAGCCGTACCAGCCGGACGAGGTGCGGGAAGCTCTTCAGATCGGTCCCGACACCCCGATCATCACCACCGACGCCCGGCACCGCGCCGACGCGAAGTCGGCCCTGATCACCCTGGTGGAACACGCCCTGATGGCCCGCCTCCGCTAGTCGGTCGGCCTGCGGCCACTGGGCTGCCGGGCCTGTCGCGTGCCGGGTGCGGGCAGTCCGTGGCTTGTCGCGCAGTTCCCCGCGCCCCTGAAGACACGCCGCCGCCTGCGGGCAGTCGTGCCGCTGGGGCGGCACGGGTGGGCGCAGGCGGCACCTCGCAAGCGCCGAGTCGCGCAACGCCCCCTGCGGCCACTGGGCTGCCGGGGGCTGTTGCATGCCGGGTGCGGGCAGGCGGGGGGCTGGTCGCGCAGTTCCCCGCGCCCCTAGGTACATGAAGAGGCCCCTCCTTGAAAGGAGGGGCCTCTTCATGTTTGCGAGGTCAGCGCCAGCTGTGGGGGGCTCGGAAGCCCGGTTCGCGTTCCAGGCGGCGCCAGCCGGCCTTCGCCCGGCCCCGGTGGGCCGGAGCCGCCGGCTGGGCGGCAGCCCTGGCCAGCAGGATCGCCGTGATCGCGGCGACCTCCTCCGGCTCGGCGTGCCCCTTCTCGACGCGGATGTCAGGTGTGCTCATGGCGTGCGTCTCCCTTACTGCGGCGGGTTGCCGTGCTTGCGGGACGGCAGATCGGCGTGCTTGGTCTGCAGCATCGCCAGTGAACGGATCAGCACCTCACGGGTTTCGGCCGGGTCGATGACGTCGTCGACCAGACCGCGCTCGGCGGCGTAGTACGGGTGCATCAGCTCGGACTTGTACTCCTTGACCATGCGCGCCCGCATGGCGTCGGGGTCCTCGGCCTCGGCGATCTGGCGCCGGAAGATGACGTTGGCCGCCCCCTCCGCACCCATCACGGCGATCTCGTTCGTCGGCCAGGCGTACGTGAGGTCGGCGCCGATGGACTGGGAGTCCATGACGATGTACGCACCGCCGTACGCCTTGCGCAGGATCAGCGAGATCCGCGGCACGGTGGCGTTGCAGTACGCGTACAGCAGCTTCGCGCCGTGGCGGATGATGCCGCCGTGCTCCTGGTCGACGCCCGGGAGGAAGCCGGGGACGTCCAGGAAGGTGAGGATCGGGATGTTGAAGGCGTCGCACATCTGGACGAAGCGGGCGGCCTTCTCGGACGCCTCGATGTCCAGCACGCCCGCCAGCGACTGCGGCTGGTTGGCGACGATGCCGACGACCTGGCCGTCCATCCGGGCCAGGGCGCAGATGATGTTGCGCGCCCAGCGCTCGTGGACCTCCAGGTACTCGCCGTCGTCGACGATCTCCTCGATGACCTTGGCCATGTCGTACGGCCGGTTGCCGTCGGCGGGGACCAGGTCGAGGAGGACGTCGCTGCGGCGGTCCGCGTCGTCGGCGCACTCCACGCGCGGCGGGTTCTCCCGGTTGTTCTGCGGGAGCAGCGACAGGAGGTAGCGCACCTCGTGGATGCACGTCTCCTCGTCGTCGTAGGCGAAGTGGCAGACACCGGAGGTCTCGGCGTGCACGTCCGCGCCGCCCAGGCCGTTCTGGGTGATCTCCTCGCCGGTGACCGCCTTGACGACGTCGGGCCCGGTGATGAACATCTGCGAGGTGTCGCGGACCATGAACACGAAGTCCGTCAGGGCGGGGCTGTAGGCCGCGCCGCCCGCGCAGGGGCCGAGCATCACGCTGATCTGCGGGATGACGCCGGACGCCTTGGTGTTGCGCTGGAAGATGCCGCCGTACCCGGCGAGGGCGGAGACGCCCTCCTGGATGCGGGCGCCGGCGCCGTCGTTCAGGGAGACCAGCGGCGCCCCGGCCGCGATGGCCATGTCCATGATCTTGTGGATCTTGGTGGCGTGGGCCTCGCCCAGCGCGCCGCCGAAGATCCGGAAGTCATGGGCGTAGACGAAGACCGTACGGCCCTCCACCGTGCCCCAGCCGGTGATCACACCGTCCGTGTACGGCTTCTTCTCCTCCAGACCGAAGCCGGTGGCCCGGTGCCGGCGCAGCTGCTCGACCTCGCGGAAGGACCCTGGGTCCAGCAGCAGTTCGATGCGCTCCCGCGCGGTCAGCTTGCCCTTGGCGTGCTGCGCCGCGGTCGCCTTCTCGCTCGGGCCGGCCAGTGCCTGCGCACGGATCTCGTGCAGTTCGGCCACGCGTCCGCGCGCGTCGGTCGGCTCACCCGGCGCCTCATCCAAAACGGTCATGTAGTGACCTTACGAAGCCGACCTGGAAATGCGAGCCGTCGACTCCTCACAGTCTCCGGGGTGTTTTCCTGGTACCCCTGAACAGAACCCCGGCGGCATGCAGCCGTTCCGACTGCTCAGAGGGCATCCGGCTTGTAGGGGTCGCACAAAGACGGCCTCTGAGAGTCACCTCACATTCATGTGAGGCGCATGCACCCGTTCGGGTCGGTCCGCTCATCCGGAGCGTAGCGGTGGCGGTGCTCCGCTCCACGCCGGGGTCTCAGCCGAAGCGGTCGAGGAGCCTGCGGTAGAGGCCGGGGGTGAGGGCGCGCACCCGGGAGGGGAGGGCGAGCCAGGCGGGGATGTAGGTGTCGTCGCGGCCTTGGGAGACGGCGTTCCAGACGGCGGCCGCGACCCGGCCGGCCGAGGTGGGGCGCGGGTGGGAGCGGTGGTACGGCGTGCCGCGGCGGGCGAAGAAGCCCGTCTCCACGGGGCCGGGCACGACGAGCGTCACCCCCACGCCCGTACCGCGCAGTTCCTGGCGGAGCGCCTCGGCGAACGCGGCGAGCCCGGCCTTGGCGGCGGAGTACACCGCCTCCTCCCGTACGCCGACCGAGCCGGCCACCGAGCCGACGAGCACCACCCGGCCGCCGCCGGCCGCCACCATCGCGGGCAGCACCTCCCGTACGAGGTGCAGCGTCGCGTTGAGGTCCAGGAACAGCACCCGGTCGATGTCGGTGTGCGGCATGGTCAGGAACGGTCCGGCCCAGCCGATGCCCGCACCGGCGACCAGCACGTCGATGTGTCCGGTCTCCCGCAGCGCGGCCTGTGCCAGCATCTTCGCCCCGTCCGGCGCGGCGAGGTCGGCGGGCAGCAGGACCGCCGAGGTGCCGGACGCCGTCTCCTCCAGCCGCCGCCGGTCCCGGCCGCTGAGCAGCAGCTGCCAGCCTCCGGCGGCGAAGCGCCGCGCGGTGGCCGCGCCGATGCCCGAGGAGGCGCCGGTGACGAGGGCGACGCGCCGGCCGGTGCGCGGCGGCGGCCCGTGGCCGCGTGCCGCCGCCGGGGCGGAGACCGCGGCGCGGGCGTCACTGTGTGCGGGGTCCGCCGGGGGGTCGTAGGTGGAACCGGAGCCGGTGGTGGTCACGAGTCGGTCTCCCATGCGCTGTCGCTGCGGGTCCTCGGCCTCCAGGACACCCCCACTCCGGTGCACCCCGCCAGTGCAGGAGCCGGTCCGCCCGGCCCTCTCCCACCTCTGCCGGCGGGCGGCGTCCGGGCTCACGCGGGCCGGCGCGCCGCGCCGCAGGACCACTCCTGCGGGCCGCGGGGTGCGGCCAGGCGGGCGTATGGCGGGTACGCGGCCGCGTGTGCCGGGATACGAAGGGGACACCCTTCCGTACCCGGTCCGTCCGACCCCGTGGCGAGGTCCCCATGCGTCTGCTGCTCGTCCACCCCAGCGCCCTGATGTACTCCGAGATCTTCCTCCGGCTCGAACCGCTGGGCCTGGAGCGGGTGGCGGGCGCCGCCCGCGAGGCCGGTCACGAGGTCCGGGTCGTCGACCTCCAGGTGCTGGGCGTGAACCGGCTGCGCGACGAGGTGCGGTCCTTCCGTCCGGAGGCGCTCGGCGTCTCCCTCAACTACCTGGCGAACATCCCCGAGGCGATCGCGCTGGCCGCGCGGGTGAAGCGGGAGGTGCCGGGCTGTTTCGTGTTCTTCGGCGGGCACAGTGTCTCGTTCGTCGCCGAGGAGGTCATCGAACAGGCGGAGGGCGCGGTCGACGCGGTGGTCCGCGGAGAGGGGGAGCCGGCGATGGCCCCGCTGCTGGAGGCGGTGCGCGACGGCGGGGTGGAGGGCGTGCCGGGCGTCGTCACGGCGGCCGGGCGCGGACCGGCGCCGCTGATGCTGCACAGCATCGACGGACCGCTCCCGGCCCGCGATCTGATGCGCAGCCGGCGCCGCTACTTCATCGGCGAGCTCGACCCGTGCGCGTCCATCGAGTTCACCCGCGGCTGTCCCTGGGACTGCTCGTTCTGCTCGGCGTGGACGTTCTACGGCCGCAGCTACCGCAAGGCCTCGCCCGAGGCGGCGGCGGAGGACCTGGCGAGGGTCCGCGAGCCGAACGTGTTCATCGTGGACGACGTCGCGTTCATCCGGCCCGAGCACGGCAACGCCATCGCCGCCGAGGTGGAGCGGCGCGGCATCCGCAAGAAGTACTACCTGGAGACGCGCGCCGACGTCCTGCTGCGCCATCCCGAGGTGTTCGAGCGGTGGGCCCGGCTGGGGCTGCGCTACATGTTCCTCGGCATGGAGGCGATCGACGCCGAGGGGCTCGACCTGTACCGCAAGCGGGTCAGCCCGGACGAGAACCTGAAGGCGCTGGAGACGGCCCGGCGGCTCGGCATCAAGGTCGCGATCAATCTGATCGTGGATCCGGCCTGGGACGAGGAACGCTTCCGCGTGGTGCGGGAGTTCGCGCTGGCCGTGCCGGAGATCGTGCACTTCACGGTGATGACGCCGTATCCGGGTACGGAGATCTGGCACACCGAGTCGCGTCGGCTCACCACCCGCGACTACCGCCTCTTCGACATCCAGCACGCGGTGGTGCCGACCACGCTGCCGCTGGAGCGCTTCTACGAGGAGCTGGTGCGCACCCAGGCGGTCATCAACCGCAAACACCTGGGGGTGCGCACGGCGTTCGGCGCGGCGCGCGTGCTCGGCCGCAACCTGCTGCACGGGCAGACCAACTTCGCCCGCATGCTGTGGAAGTTCAACCAGGTCTACAACCCGCGCCGGCAACTCGCCGACCACGCACGGCCGGTGCGCCACGAGCTGCCGCTCCCCCAGCGCCTCGACGTCGGCGACCGGCGCAAGCTGTACGTCCACACGCGGGGGGCGACACGGGGCGCACCGACCGACCGGACACCCGACTAGCCCGCTCCCGGGGCTGTTCCGTCATGGCGATCGCCGTCCTCGCCTCGCTCGCCGCCGGTGTGTGTTTCGCCGTCGCGGGGGTCCTGCAGCAGTGGGCGGCGGCCACGCGGCCGGACGCGGAGGCGCTCACCGCGCGGCTGCTGGGGCGGCTGGCGCGGGATCCCCTGTGGCTGTGCGGGATCGGGCTGGCCGTGGTGGCGTACGGATTCCAGTCGCTGGCGCTGGCGTTCGGGCCGCTGAGTCTGGTGCAGCCGCTGATCGTCGCCGAGCTGGTCTTCGCGGTCCCGCTGTCGGCACGGCTGTACCGGCTGCGGCTGGGCCGGCGGGAGTGGTCCGGCACGCTCGCGGTGGCGGCGGGACTGGCGCTGGCGCTGCTCTCCGCCCGCCCGCACGGCGGCGACCCCCGGGCGGCCGGCCCGCTGTCCTGGCTGCTGGCCGTCGGCGCGGTCGCAGCCGTGGTGTGCGGCGCGCTCGTGACCGCGCGGATGCTGTCCGGCCCCTGGCGGGCCTCGGCGACGGCGCTCGCCGCGGGGGCGGTGATGGGCACCCAGTCCGTCCTGCTGGCCGCGACGGTGGACCGGCTCCGGCACGGACCGCTCACGGCCCTGGCCGCCTGGCAGACCTACGCCCTCGTCGCGGCCAGCGTGGGCGGCCTGCTGCTCATCCAGAGCGCCTTCCAGCAGGGCCCGCTGGCCGCGACCATGACGGTCCTGGACGCGACGGAGCCGGTGGTCGCGGTGGCCATGGGCACGCTCCTCTTCGACGAGACGGTCCACACGGGCTGGCCGGCCTCGGCGGCGACGCTGGCGGGTCTGGCCTTGGTCGCAACGGGCATCACGGCCTTGGACACGTCACCGGTCATCGCGGCGTCACACGCCCGGCACCGGGCCGCTGACGAGTGACCGGTGCCGGGTTGTTCGCGGAAGCGCACGGGTGGTTCTGTCGTACGGCGACTGCGGGCCGCATCGTGGCTGTTCGCGCAGTTCCCCGCGCCCCTGGGGCGCGGGGAACTGCGCGAACGGGGGTCTGGGGGCGAAGCCCCCGGGGACGGGAAGGGAAGGGGCGGCGGGGGCGAAGAAACCCGGCGGCGGGCGCGCAGGCGCCCATGGTGTGTGCCCGTGCGGGCCGCCGGCTCAAGCCGTACGGAAGCCGGCCCGCCGTGGCGTACGGGCCGGCTGGGTCCAGACCGGGAGGAGGTCCTCCTCGAGTACCCGGTCCCAGCTGGGATGGGCGGTCCGGGACGTCTCCACGGCCCGACGCCGCACCGCCTCCCGCGCGGCGGGCTGGCCGACCAGCGGGTGCAGGGCGTCCGCCCAGGCCACCGGGGAGTCGGCCGGGACGACGATGCCGTCGAGCCCCGGCGCGGCCAGCCAGCGGGTGGTGTGCGCGCCCTCGGGCAGGACCACCGCCAGCCCGCACGCCATCGCCTCGGCGACGACATTGCCGCTGGTCTCCGTACGGGACGGGAAGGCGAAGACGTCGCAGCCGGCGTACACCCGCGCCAGCCGGTCCTGCGGGAGCGGCCCGAGCAGGGTGACGTCCCGGCCGAGCCTGCGGCGTACGGCGTCCTCCTCGGCACCGGAACCCGCCATGACCAGGTGCGGGGCGTCGCCCCGGGCGCGCAGCAGCCGGACGCTCTCGGTCAGCAGCGGCACGCCTTTGCTGGCGTCCAGCCGGCCGGCGAACAGCACCAGCGGGCGGTCGTCCGGGACGCCGTACGCGCGTGTCAGCCAGTCCCGCGCGGTGGGGTCGGGCCGGAAGAGTTCGTGGTCGACACCCCGGCGCAGCAGGGCGACCCGGTGCGGCCCGAGAACGCGGGCGAGTTCCGCGCGCCCCTCCGGGGTCGGGACGAGGACGCGTTCGCAGGGGTCCAGCAGCCGGTCCCGGCGTCGGCGCAGCGCGCTCTCGGCCCGGTCCGCGAGCAGGTCCTCCACCCTCGGATGGCTCCCGGGCAGCCACCGCTCGGCCAGATAGCGGGCGTAGACGGAGGCCAGCAGCGGTACGTCGGTGTGCACGGAGCCGATGAGCCGGGGCCGTGGGGCGGACCGCCGGGCCGCGTGGCGGTGGAGCCGTACGGCGGTGGCGGCGAAGGCGAAGCCGTGGGTCAGGTGCCAGACGTCGTGGCGGGGCAGCAGGGCGGCGAGCCGCGGGTGGTACGGCGCGAGGTCGCAGACGTCCTCCGCGCGGTCGGCCGAGCGCGTCGCCGCCGAGCTGAGCACCGGCCGGAGCATGACGAGCCGGACGTGCGGGGAGAGCGGCTCGACCCGCTCGCGTTCACCGAGGAAGTAGACGGTCAGGTCGAGAGGTGTGCCGCCGGAGCCGTCGGGCAGGCGCTCCGGGAGGCGGGCGGCACTCCGCGCGAAGTGCTCCCAGCACTTCACCTGGCCGCCCGACGTATCGTGCCGCACCAGCTCCACCAGGACCGCGACCGAGGACACGACCGGCGGGTACCACCCGTCGCGGCGGCCCAATCTCGCCACTTTCACCAAACATGTTGAAAGTTAAAGGGAATAGGTCTACGGTGGACCTCGTTGGGTTAGTTGAACATTAAACCTCATCCCCTCAGGAGGAACACCATGGGCATCTTCGGCCGCAAGGACAACGAGACCGCCACCGCGACCACCACCACCGCGGTGAACCCGGACCTGGCCGCGCTGACCGGCGAGTACACGATCGACCCCGCGCACTCCACCTTCGGCTTCGTCGCCCGGCACGCCATGGTCACCAACATCAAGGGCAGCTTCCAGGACTTCACCGGCACGCTGCACCTGGACGGCGCCGACCCGGCCGCCTCCACCGCCACCATCGACGTGGTGATGGAGAGCATCGACACGGGCAACGCCGACCGTGACGGCCACCTGAAGAGCGCCGACTTCTTCAAGACGGACGAGTTCCCGGCCATGACCTTCCGCTCCACCAAGGCGGAGGCCCTCGGCGGCGACGACTACCGCATCACCGGTGACCTGACCATCCTGGGCACCACCAAGCCGCTCACCATCGACCTGGAGTTCAACGGCGCCGCGAAGGACCCCTTCGGCAACGAGCGCGTCGGCTTCGAGGGCAAGGCGGAGATCCTGCGCTCCGAGTGGGGCCTGACCTGGAACGCGGCGCTGGAGACGGGCGGCGTCCTGGTCTCCGACAAGATCAAGCTGAACTTCGACATCTCGGCGATCAAGCAGGCGTGACCTTCGCCGGCCCTTCGGGGTCCCGAGTTCACCACGGCAACGGCCCGGAGCCCGACAAGGCGTCCGGGCCGACGCCTGCCCGGCCGCCGCTCCCTCAGCGCAGGACGGCGGCGCCGCGGGCTCGCAACCGCCGGACGACGGGGGTGACGAGCGCGGACGCCACGAGGCAGTACCCGCCCAGCGCGACGAACTGGACCGGCTGGCCGACACCGGCGTCGAGCAGCAGGCCGCCCGCGCCGGGGCCCAGCGCCGAGGCGAAGACCAGGACCGCCACCACCACCGACCGGATGGCGCCCAGGTGCCGGGTGCCGTAGACCTCGGGCCACACGGCGCCGAACAGGGTCAGGGAGAGGCCGTTGGTGACGCCGTACAGGGCCATGAAGGCGTACGCGCTCCACGGGGCGGTGACGGTACCGAGCAGCAGCAGTCCGCCGCCGAGCGGAAGCAGGAAGACCGGCAGCAGCACGAGCCCGGTGATCCGGTCCAGCAGGAAACCACTGGCCACACTGCACAGCACGGTCAGGACCGCGTAGAGCGGGAACGCCGACGCCAGCACCCCGAGCGACCAGCCGCGCGTCTCCGCCAGGTGGGCCTGGTGGAAGAAGACCGTGTTGCCGATCAGCGCGGGCGCCGCGGTGGCGAGCAGCAGGGGATAGAAGCACCGGTCCCGCAGTACCTCGGCCCGGGTCCAGCCGGCGGCAGGCGCCTCCGGGTCCGCGGAGCCGTCCGCGGGGTGCGGTGTGCGCTCCGTCCTGAACAGCGCCGCGACGGCGAAGCCCACGGCGGTCACCAGCGTGCCGGCCGCCCACCACACGGCCTGCCATCCGGCGGCGCCCGACAGGGCGACGGCCAGGGCGGGCAGGGCCGCCTCGCCCGTGTTCAGGCCCAGGGCAGCCAGGGACACCGCCCGTCCCCGCTGCCGGGTGAACCAGCGGCCCAGCACGGTGAACGCGGTGTGCGTCATCATGCCCTGCCCGAACAGCCGCAGCAGGACGAGGGCCCCGAACAGCGTGAAGAGGTCCGCCGACCAGGTCATCGCCACGGCTCCCAGCGCCAGTAGCGGCGCACTCACGAGGACGACCCGGCGCGCCGGGTGGCGGTCGACCAGGTGCCCCGTCCTGGTCAGGGCGATCGCGCCGAGCAGGGTGGCCGCCATGTACAGAACACCGTAGGAGCCGTGGGTAAGGCCGTGCCTGTCACGGATGTCGTCGGCGAAGAGCGAGACGAAGAAGGTCTGGCCGAAGGAGGAGAGCAGGAACAGCAGGAAGCCGCCCAGCAGCCAACGGCCCTCCCGCCGCAGGAAGGAAGTCTTGTGCGGATGGATCATACGGCTTGGCCACGACCCTCCTCGGCGGGCAGCCGCCCGCCGTCGGGACCGGACGGGACGGGGCCGCCGGTGGTCCGCGTGCCGTCGGGAACCGGCCCGGTGGCGTCGCCGGGCCTTCCGGCCCCGTCGGCGGTGAAGGCCGCCGACGCGTACGCCGCCGCGTTACGGGCCCAGTTCAGGTCTCGGTGGGCCGCCATCATCTGCAGATCGCGCCAGTGCCGGGCGAGCGGGTCGTCGGCGAAGTGGGCGGCCGTCCCGGCCATCTGGATCAGCCGGTGTACGGAGCGGACGCACAGGCGGGCCAGATAGGCACGGTCCCTGCCGATCGCGGCGGCGTCCTCGGGGGGAAGGGCCCGTCGGGCGGTTCCCTCCGCGTGCAGGCGTGCGCACACGTCCTCGTACAGGTGCCGGGCGCAGGCCAGTTCCGCCGCGCTCTCCGTCAGCCCGTCCCGTACCAGCGGCTGTTCCAGCGGACGCGACCCGCCGGTGCCCCGCGCGAACCGGGTCAGGCAGGCCGCGAAGGCGCCCTCGGCGCAGCCGAGCACCGGGCCGATGACACAACTGTTGACGTACGGCAGGAACGGCACCTCGTCGAGGTAGTACGGCGAGGGCCCGGTGCCGGACGGCGACCGCCCGGCGAAGCAGCTCGACAGGGAGACGGTCAGTGCCTCGGGCACGAAGACGCGGCCCACCGTGATGTCCCGCGATCCTGTGCCGGCCATCCCGCAGACGTCCCACCCGTCCTCGATCCGCACCTTCCCGGCGGGGAGCGGAACCAGCACCCGGTCCGTCGGATCGTCGCCGTGGCCGCTTAGGAGGAACCAGTCGGCGTGGTCGGCGGCGGAGCAGAACCGCCACCGGCCTGCCACCTCGAAGCCACCGGGGACACGGGTGAAACGTCCGTCGGCCGCTGCGGACGCCGTCGCGAACACCTGCCGGACACCCGCCGTGAAGACGGTCTCGGCGGCCGTCAGCGGTAGCCGCCCGGCCAGTGCGGCGTGTCCGCCGACGACTCCGATGACCCACCCGGTGGACGGACAGGCCCTGGCCGCACGCCGGGCCGCCTCCACCACTGTGGGCCAGCCGTGCCCCGGCCCGCCGAAGCGTGGTGGCGCGGCGAGCTGGAGCAGCCCGGCGTCGAGCAGCTCGGCGACGGTCGCATCCGGCAGCCGGCGTTCTCGTTCCGTCTCGGCGGCCCGGCCGCCCCATCGGCCGACGAGCGTGTCGAGGACGGCGAGCACCTCCGGGTCGGCGCTCTCGACGGGTGCGTCCGCGCCCCTCACCTCGGCACCGTCCCGCCGTGCCCTCCGACCCGGCGCACGACCGGGTCCTCGAAGCAGAAACCGTCCGGGATGAACGGCTGCCCCACCAGCTCCAGGAACTCCGTGAGCATCCCGGCGTCGTCACTCGCCACGAACTCGTAGAAGTTGGTGCCGTTCCACAGGAGGTGGACGTGCGAGAAGCGGTCGCCGAGCGCCCCCACCAGGTCGTCGAACTCCACCTGGCCGTCCACCATCCGCGTCAGCATCTCCTGCCGCTTGCGCTCGATCTCCTCGACGGTGAAGTAACGCGCCTTGTGTACTTCGTCCTTGACACGTTCCCGGCGCTCGTACTCCAGCGGGTCGGGGTGATTCAGCTTCTCCAGGAAGAACGCCAGGCCGCCGGGCCTGAGCACCTCGGTGAGGTGCTCGATCTGCGCCGCGCGGTCCTTGCCGTAGAACTGGAACGCGGCCGTCTCGTAGACCACGTCGAAGCCGTCGCGGAACGGCTCGTACTGCGGCGCCGCCCGCAGCCCGGCGCGGTCGAGGTGGAACAGCGAGCCGGGGAAGTAGCGGGAGCGGGCCGGGTCCGCCCAGGTGCGGAACCACCGTTCGTTGGCCCGGTTGGGCGAGCTGGTCAGGGTGGTGACGCGGCCGTCGGCGAAGGCCGCCAGGGTGCGCCCGTTGCTGCCGTCGAACGCGTCCGCCTCGTAGAAGGTCAGGCCGTGCCCATCACGCTGTACGCGGCGTCCGGCCAGGCGGGCCAGCGCGACGCCGACCCGGGACAGTTCCTCCAGAACGCCAGGCACACTGGCCAGGAAGTGCCGGAAGAGCGGACCTGAGCGTTCTACCATCGCGTCCTGGTACTCCAAGAGGAGGCGGTCGGTGACGGCGCCGCGGATCGTGGAGCGCACCGGCACCCGTGGCACCTGGTCCTGCCCGGTCGCGATCGCGTCGAAGCGGTCGGCGAGGCCGGTCATCGAGGACGACGCCACGTACTCGCCGGGACCGTCGCCCACGGGCCCGGGAGCCGGCTGGGTGAGTGCCTGCCGCAGGGACCGCCGGTCGGTCTTGCCGGACTCGGTGCGCGGAAGCTCGTCGTGGAAGACCACGAGCGCGGGCACCATGTGCCAGTCGAGACGCTCGGCGCAGTGGCGGCGCAGTTCCTCGGCGTCGGGTGCGTGGCTGTCACGGAGCACGACACAGGCCGCGGGCACCTCCCCCGCCTCCTCGTCCGGCACCGGTACCACGGCGGCGTCGGCCACCGAAGGGTGCTGTCTGAGCCGCGCTTCGACCTCGTGCGGGTTCACCTTGAACATCGAGCGGCTGAAGGTGTCGTCCCCGCGGGCGACCCAGTGCAGGAAGCCGTCCTCGTCACGGGTGAACAGATCGCCCGTGAACAGCACCCTGTCCTCGCCGAACAAACCGGTGCGCAGGACACGGCCGGTCAGCTCGGGGTCGCCCCAGTAGCCCTGCATCACCTGGTCGCCCGCGACCGCCAGCTCACCGGGCACACCGGGTTCCTCGACCAGAGCGCCGGTGCCGTCCACGAGGTAGGCGCGCACACCGGGGACGGGTCCACCGACGGAACCTGGACGGCGGTCGATCTCCTCCGGCGGCAGGGCACACACGCGTTTGCACTCGGTGAGCCCGTACATCGAGTGAATCGGCACATCGGGGAGTGCCTCACGCAGGGTCCTGATGTGTTCCGCGGGGAGGCGCTGTCCGGTGCTGGCCAACAAGCGCAGGGACGGGCGCGGGTCCCGGCCGAGGCCGCCGAGCCGGCACAGATGGGCGAGCAGGGAAGGAAAGCCGTGGACCGCGGTGACACCCTCGCGGCCGATCGTCTCCCACACCTCCCGCGGACGCGCGCTGAGGCCCCGCAGCAACACCACCCGACCGCCGAAGGCCAGCGGCAGCACGATGTTGTAGAAGCCGAAGTCGGAGCCGATGGGCGTGCAGCTCAACACCACGTCGTCGGCGGTGTGACCGAGGGAGGAGGTGACGGCTTCGAAGGCCGCCGTCATGGTGCGGTGGCCGATCGTCACGCCCTTCGGCGACGAGGTGGAACCCGACGTGTAGAACACGGCGGCCGGCGGACCCACGACCGGTATGCCCGGCCCCTTCCTGGGGCGCCCGAGCGGACGCGGCCGTGGCCTCGGCTCGCCGGGCGGTCCGCCGGTGCCCAGGGGGAGCACGGCGGACAGCCCGGTGTCGGCGAAGAGGTCCCCCAGAGCCCCTGCCCGGTCGGTGACCAGGACGGCGGCGTCACAGGCACGGGTCTGATGGACCAGTTTGCGCCGCGAGAACGTCGGATGCGTGGTGACCAGGCATGCACCCGCCTTGAGGATCCCGAGAGTCGCCGCTACGACGTCGAGGGACAGGTCCGCGTAGATCACCGCGCGGTCGCCGGCGCCGAGGCCGAGACCGAGCAGCCGCGCCGCGTACGAGTCGGCGAGTTCGTTCAGCGCTCCGTAGGTGACGGTGACGCCGTCCAGCGTCACGGCGGCGCGTGCGGGGTGCCGCGCCGCGTTCGCCTCGAACAACCCGACGAGCGGTACGCCGTGCCCGGTGACGCCCGAAGCGGCGTCGTGCATCAGGCCGGTCATCAGTAGGACGACGCCTTCTCGCGATGGAGTGTGTGACGTTCCGTGCCCTGCAACGGCGGGTTGAAGACGCTGAGCAGCGTCATGTCACCGTCCGGATCCGCGCGCAGACGGTGCCGGTCGTGCCGGTCCAGCGCATAGAGCACACCCGGGACGATCCGGTGGCTGTTGCCCACTGTGTCCGTGATCTCCCCTGACCCCGACAGGCAGAAGCATGCCTCCAGGTGTGAACGGTACTCGAGGAGCGAGGACGTACCCGCCCGGACCACCGTGTGGCACACGGTGAAACCCATCTCGTCCACGGCGGTGAGGAGGCGGACACTGGTGCCGTTGCCCCAGTCGACCTCGTACCGGGAACCGGCAAGCTCGGCCAATGATCGGATCAGCATGCGACTCCCCTGGCGCTCTGGCCCTCGCGGATTGCGATCACTGTAGAAAGCGCTTACTGAATCCAACAGCGGATATCTCGTCACTCATGTGGCGCAAAGATGCCGAACGAGGGAAGAGCTTCCCAGGCGAAGTAACAGAAGTCGCCCCCGTGCCGGAGCGGACCAAGCCAAAGGCGACCACGAGAACCGGCTTCGAAGGTCTCCCGGAGCGCACCTGGACCGGTGGTCTCACTCCCCGTGGTACAGCCGCTCCAGGTCCACGAGCACGACCTCACCACGCTTCTCCGCCGCTTCAGCTCGTCGGTGAACCCGGCCCCGCTGTAGCAGGCGGGCCGTACGGCCGAGGTGTCGGTCCCGCGAGCGGCCAGCGTCGAACATGTCAGCGGGCTTGGGCAGGTCGAGCAGGGGACGATGCACCACGGGCGCCTCCGCGCATTGAGGAAGTACGTTTCCCGGAACTACGCTTCCCTAATGGTCGGCGGCGCGTTCGGGTCACGGGGAAGGCGCATCATGGCCGGTATGACAGTCAGCAGTGCGCTCTCACGGCCCGGGTGGGTCGTCGTCGCCGAGTACGAGAACCTGCCGGGTCGCCTTCACCCCTGGGCGGCCGTCCGCGGTTGACTGCGTGAGCGGGGGATCGACTGGATGCCGTTCACCGCGGAGGAGCTGCGGCTGGATCACACGTGCGGGCCGGGGCGTGACGGGCGGTGGCGGGGGTGGATCACCGTGTCCGTCGACGCGGAGGCGCTGGGACGGCTCGGGCTGGGTCCTGGGCAGGCCGGCTCCGTCGTCCCGGGCGGCACGTCACCGCCCGGGTGGTGGCATGCCGCCGGGGAGCGGTACGCGGTGGAACGCGGATGGCCGAGGCAGGATCCCCCAGCCGGTCAGAACCCTCCGCCGAAGTCCCCGCCGCCCCCGAAGTCCCCGCCGCCGAAGCCGCCGCCTCCGCCGAAGTCGCCGCCGAAGTCCCCGCCGTCGAAGTCGGCACCCGAGACGTCGCCGCCCTCGTAGCCGCCGAAGTCGCCGTAGCCGGCGCCGTAGTCGGCCGCGTAGGCGGGGCCGGCCATCATGCCGCCGAGCATGGTGCCGACGAGCAGGCCGGGCAGCAGGCCACCGCCGAAGTAGCCGCCGGCCCAGGGGCCGTAGGCGGGACCGGCGTCCCAGTAGGGGCGGCGCCCGTACTCGGTGTCGACCTCGCGGACGGCGGGGTCGAGGCCGTCGGCCAGCCGGGCCCGGTCGGCCGCGCACACCGGGACCTCGCGCTCGGCACCGCTCGGCGGCGTCCAGACGGCGTCGGCGACCGAGGGGCCGTGGCGCGGGTCGAAGAAGCAGGGCGGGCGGCGCTCCGGCAGCGGGCGTCCCGCACGCCGGGCGGCGAGGGAGGCGAGGGCGAAGCGGCCGTCCTCCACGGCCTGGGTGACGGCCCGGACGTCCTCCGGTTTGCGGGCCGCGGCCATGAGCGACTTGGACTTCTCGTAGGCGTCCAGCGCGTGCGCGTAGTCCGCGCGCATCGCGTCGTCCGCGCCCCGTTCGCCGGGGTGGAAGTCGAGGCGGTCGAGTTCCTCGCCGAACGCGGTGATGTCCTCGTCCACCACCACCCGCAGCTTCTCCAGCGCGGTCCGCTGCTCCTCCTCGTGGCGCCGCCGGTTGCGGCGGGACACGGCGTAGATGCCCGCGCCGCCGGCCGCCACCAGCGCTCCGACGGTGATCAGCCCGCCGACCGGGACGTCACCGCCGGACCCGTCGCTCCACGAGTTCGGCGCGGAGCCGCCGGTGCTGCGCAGCGCGTTGTCGACGAAGTCGTTCAACTGGGCCTTGGCGTCACCGGTGCCCTGCACCGACTGGACCAGGTTCCGCACGCCCTGGCGGCTGAGCACGCTGCTGTCGGCACGCGCGTCGAACTCGTCGCCGAGGCGGATGCCGTACAGACCGGTGACGCCGGTCTCGGTGCGCAGGTTCCGGAAGAGGTCCTGCGTCGGGTAGTCCGCCGGGAGGACCGCCACGAAGACGGGTTCGTCCGCGTCCTCGATCTTGTCGGCGAGGGCCTCGGCGTCGGACTCCGCCAGGATGTCCCGGGCCTCGGGGTCGACGTAGACGGGACTCTCGCGCAGTTCGCGGGCGATCTCGGAGAGGTCCGTGGCCGCCTGCGCCCCCGGCGCACCGGCCATCAGGACCGCCAGCGCGGCGGCCACCGGCACGATCAGCAGGCGTATCAGACGTATGTGGATACGCGTCGGCGTGGCCTCCATACATTCAAAAGTACCCAAACAGGCGCTAAACAGACATCAGGTCCGGCGGGGATTCCGGTACCGCCCCGCCGGACCTGCCAGACCCGGCGGACCTGCCGGGCCCGTCGCCCTCGGCGCTCCCTACGCGGCCGGTTCCACCCCGGCCCGCAGCAGCCCGTACGCGTACGCGTCCTCCAGCGCCTGCCAGGACGCGGCGATGACGTTGTCGGCGACGCCCACCGTCGACCACTCCCCCGCCCCGTCGGACGTGGAGATCAGGACGCGGGTGGTGGACTGGGTGCCGTGCTTGCCCTCCAGGATGCGGACCTTGTAGTCGACCAGCTCCAGCTTGGCGAGCTGCGGGTAGATCTTCTCCAGGGCGACGCGCAGGGCGCGGTCCAGGGCGTTGACCGGGCCGTTGCCCTCCGCGGTGGCGACGATGCGCTCGCTCTTGGCCCACAGCTTCACCGTGGCCTCGTTGGCGTGGGTGCCGTCGGGGCGGTCCTCGACGATCGCGCGCCAGGACTCGACGTCGAAGTACTTCAGCGGCCTGCCCTCGGCCTCCGCGCGGAGCAGCAGTTCGAAGGAGGCGTCGGCCGCCTCGTACGTGTAGCCCCTGAGCTCGCGCTCCTTGACCCGCTCGACGACCCGGCCGACCAGTTCGCGGTCGCCGCCGAGGTCGATGCCGAGCTCCTTGCCCTTGAGCTCGATGGAGGCGCGTCCGGCCATGTCGGAGACGAGCATCCGCATGGTGTTGCCGACCTGCTCGGGGTCGATGTGCTGGTAGAGGTCCGGGTCGACCTTGATCGCGGAGGCGTGCAGGCCCGCCTTGTGCGCGAAGGCGGAGACACCGACGTACGGCTGGTGCGTGGACGGGGTGAGGTTGACGACCTCGGCGATGGCGTGCGAGATGCGGGTCATCTCGCGCAGCCGGCCCTCGGGCAGGACCTGCTTGCCGTACTTCAGCTCCAGGGCGGCCACGACCGGGAACAGGTTGGCGTTGCCGACCCGCTCACCGTAGCCGTTGGCGGTGCACTGGACGTGGGTGGCGCCCGCGTCGACGGCGGCGAGGGTGTTGGCGACCGCGCAGCCGGTGTCGTCCTGGGCGTGGATGCCGAGCCGGGCGCCGGTGTCGGCGAGCACGGTGGAGACCACGGCCTGGATCTGCGCCGGGAGCATGCCGCCGTTGGTGTCGCACAGGACGACGACGTCGGCGCCGGCCTCGGAGGCGGCGCGGACCACGGACTTCGCGTACTCGGGGTTGGCGCGGTAGCCGTCGAAGAAGTGCTCGCAGTCGACGAATACCCGGCGGCCCTCCCCCTTGAGGAAGGAGACCGTGTCGCGGACCATCTCCAGGTTCTCGTCGAGGGTGGTGCGCAGGGCGAGCTCGACATGGCGGTCGTGGGACTTCGCGACCAGCGTGATCACCTGTGCGCCGGAGTCGAGGAGCGCCCTGACCTGGGGGTCCTTCGCGGCGCTGGTGCCGGCGCGGCGGGTGGCGCCGAAGGCGACCAGCGTCGCGTGCCGGAACTCGATCTCCTGCCGGGCGCGGGCGAAGAACTCGGTGTCCCGCGGGTTCGCGCCGGGCCAGCCGCCCTCGATGAAGCCCACGCCGAACTCGTCCAGGTGCCGTGCGATGGCGAGCTTGTCGGCGACCGTGAGGTTGATGCCCTCGCGCTGGGCGCCGTCGCGCAGGGTGGTGTCGAAGACGTGGAACGAGTCGTCGGGCTCGCTGGTTGCGGTCATGGTCTGAAGGCTCCTGAGTTGATCTCGGTCTACCGGAATGACCGGTTCCACCGTTCCCCCATGGTCCCTCGCGCCCCGTTCCCGGCCGCGGGTGGGGCCAGGAAACAGAAAAACCTCTCGCGGGTGCGAGAGGTCTGCGCGCGGGTCGAGGACGACGGTGTCCGCCCGTACCGTGTCGTACGTGCGGTCACTGCGGACCGGCGCGCCTGCTGCCAATAATCGTGGCGAACGAGAGCACGGGGGCAGTCTGGCACAATCCGCCCCCGCGCTCACGATCCGTCTCAGGATGCGGGCGGTGCGTGGCCGGCGCGGGCGGCGGACGAAGACGTCCCGCAGGCCGTCGGTGTCCCCCGGGACCAGGTTGTCCGCGTCCGGCTCGAAGACGACGTGGGACGACGTGACGGCCGTGTCACCGCTCGCCTACGCCGTCAGCGAGTCCGCGGACCCCTGTGCACCGGTCACGCAGACGTTGACGCGCTCGGTCTCTCTCCCCCACGCCGGGGCGGCCGACGCGGACAGTGCCGCCGTCGCCACCACGGCCCCCTCGGCCACCGCGGCGGACACCCCTCGTACGGCTCTCCGCGTGTTTCCCCCGCTCCCCGTGGACGCCCGTCCCCGGCCCCGCGCCGAGGACCCGACCGAGCCGACCGCATGGCCGGTCGGCCGGTCGATCCGCCGATTCGCGCACGGCCCGGGCAAGAGCTCAGACGTCCGCGAGGAGTGTTTCGGCGAGGAACTCCTCCACGTGGGTGAGCACTTGGGGCCGGCTCGTGCCGCGCAGGCCGATCGCCACATGGGTGGAGAGGCCGTCGAGCAGCGCACGGAGGCGGGTCGCGTAACGGTCCGGGTCGACCCGGCGGAACTCGCCCCGGGAGATGCCCTCGGCCAGCAGCGCCACCAGGTCGCGGTGCCAGGCACCCTCGATGGCGGCCTGCCGGTCGCGGGCGTCGGTTCCGGCGTTCTGCGAGCGGTTCCAGACCTCCAGCCACAGCGTCCAGTGCGGATCGCGGTGGCCGCCCGGAACGTACAGACCGACGTAGGCGTCGAGGCGTTCGCGCGCGCTGTCGGGACGGGCGAGCAACCGTGCGCGCTCGGCGCCGAGGCGGCCCTCGCTCCACTCCAGGGTGCGCAGCAGCAGCTCGTCCTTGGACCTGAAGTAGTAGATCAGGTGACCGCTGCTCATGCCGACTTCCCTGCCGAGAGCCGCCATGGTCAGCTGTTCCAGGCCGCGTTCGGCGATCATCGCCATGGCGGTCGCGAGGACGTCCTCGCGGGGCGGCGCGGGGGTACGACGGCGGGCGCTCACGCGGCGGCCTCCACGCGGACGGCGTCCGGGACGAGCCGGGCCCCGTAGCCACTGGTGCGGCCGGCGGCCACGATCGCCGCCTCGGCCCCGCACGCGCGGACGTGGTCGGTCCCGGCCCGCCCGGCCGGACCGCGGCAGCCGACGGGACGGCGCCGGACGGGACGCGGGGCGATGTCCACGACGTCGTCCGGGTGCGGCACACAGGTGCCGCGCGGCCCGGCGGAGACCAGGGAGCCCCGCTCGTCGGACATCCACGTGCCGCCGGGCACGATCCCGTCGTACTCCTCGTCGGGGCCGACCGGCTCGAACGGCGCCCCGGAGGGCGGTGGGTCGACCACGTACGTCCCCCGCGGAACGCTCGGCGGGCCGTGCCGTCGGCAATCCGGGCCCGGGAACCCGTCCCAGCCGGGGTACCCGGGCATCTCGTCGGGCCGGCGGACCGGCCCGGTCGGCCGTCGGCCGTCGGCCGCGCAGAGCAGTACGTTCACCCGTCTGTTCTACCCGACCGCCGTCTTCGGCTGCTGCTGGGTGATGCAGTGGATGCCGCCGCCGCCCGCGAAGACCGGCCGCGCGTCCACCGTCGTCACGGTCCGCCCGGGGAACAGCCGCCGGAAGATCCCGGCCGCGATCTCGTCCCGGGGGTCGTCGAAGCCGCAGAGCACCACGCCGCCGTTGCAGAGGTAGTGGTTGATGTAGGAGTAGTCGGCCCAGCGCCCGTCGGCCTCCAGGACGGTCGGGGCGGGGACCTCGACGACCTCCAGTCGGCGGCCGCGCGCGTCCGTCTGCGACCTCAGCAGGCCGACGGTCTCCTTGGTGACCTCGTGGTCGGGGTGCGCCGGGTCGGGCTGCACATGGGCCACGACCACACCGGGGCGGGCGAAGGCCGCGACGATGTCCACATGGCCGAGGGTGCCGAAGCCGTGCGGGGGATAGTCGCCGGTGAGGCCGCGCGGCAGCCAGATCGCCTTGCGGGTGCCGAGGTGGGCGTGGATCTCCGCCTCGACCCGCTCGCGGGACCAGCCGGGGTTGCGCTCCGGGCCGAGCTGGACCGTCTCCGTGAGCAGCACCGTGCCCTCGCCGTCGACGTGGATCGCGCCGCCCTCGTTGACCAGGGGCGAGGCGTACGTCCGCGCCCCCGTGAGGTCCGAGACGTACGCGGCGATCTTCGCGTCGTGGTCCCAGCGGGCCCACTCCTGGGCGCCCCAGCCGTTGAACGTCCAGTCGACGGCGGCCAGCCGGCCCGCGCTGTCGGTGAGGAAGGTCGGCCCGATGTCGCGCATCCAGGCGTCGTCGAGGTCCCGCTCGACGGTGTCGACGCCGGGGCCGAGCAGCGCCCGCGCCCCGTCCGACTGGCCGGTGCCGCACACCACCGTCACCGGCTCGAAGCGGCGGACCGCGCGGGCCACCGACGCCCAGGCGGTCCGGGCGGCGTCCAGTTCGCCGGGGTCGGCGAAGGTGTGGTTGGGGCCGGGCCAGGCCATCCAGGTGCGCTCGTGCGGGGTCCACTCGGCGGGCATGCGGAAGCCGTCGGACGCGGGCGTGTTCATGTGGGTCCTCAGAGGAAGTAGAGGCGGTTGAGGGAGACCGAGTCGGCGGGCCGGGAGCGGAGCGGTTCCCCGTCGAGGGTGACGAGGCCGGTGCGCCGGTCGACGTCGACGGCCCCGGTACGGGAGTTCAGGCGCAGGTCCGCCGGGCCGATGCCGCGGGTGCCGCGCACGGCGACCCTGCGGCGCCGGGTCGGCATGGTGTCGTGCCCCTGGTCGAAGGCGGCCCGCGCGACGAAGGCGACCGAGAGGTCGGCGGGCGTGGCGCCGTACGCCCCGAACTGCGGTCCCAGGACGAGGGGTTCGCAGGTGTCGGTCGCCGCGTTGGGGTCGCCGACCACCCCGTACGCGGGGAAGCCGGCCTTGAGCACCAACTGGGGTTTGGCGCCGAAGTACTCCGGCCGCCACAGCACGATGTCGGCGAGCTTGCCGGTCTCGATCGAGCCCACCTCGTGGGCGAGGCCGTGGGCGATCGCGGGGTTGATGGTCAGCTTGGCGATGTACCGCAGGACCCGCTCGTTGTCGTGGTCCTCGGGCGCACCGAACTCGGCCTTCATCTTCCCGGCCATGGCGAAGGTACGGCGGACCGTCTCGCCCGCACGGCCCATGCCCTGCGCGTCGGAGGAGGTGATGCCGATGGCGCCCAGATCGTGCAGCACGTCCTCGGCGCCCATGGTCCCGGCGCGGATGCGGTCGCGGGCCATGGCCGCGTCGCCGGGCAGGTCGGTCTTGAGGTCGTGGACGGAGACGATCATGCCGTAGTGCTCGGCGACCGCGTCCCGGCCGAAGGGCAGGGTGGGGTTGGTGGAGGAGCCGATGACGTTCGGCACGCCGGCCATCTTCAGGACGTTGGGGACGTGTCCGCCGCCGCAGCCCTCGATGTGGAAGGCGTGGATAGTGCGCCCCTCCAGCACCCGCAGGGTGTCCTCGACGGAGAGGCACTCGTTCAGTCCGTCGCTGTGCAGGGCCACCTGGACGTCGTGCTCCTCGGCGACCCGCAGCGCCGTGTCCAGGGCCCGGGTGTGGGCGCCCATGTCCTCGTGCACCTTGAAGCCGGACGCGCCGCCCTCGGCGAGCGCCTCGATCAGCGGCGCCTCGTGGGAGGAGGAACCCCGGCCCAGGAAGCCGATGTTGACCGGCCAGGCGTCGAAGGCGCCGAAGGCGTGCCGCAGCGCCCAGGGCGAGTTGACGCCGACGCCCCAGACCGGGCCGAACTCCTGGCCGATGATCGTGGTGACCCCGGAGGCCAGCGACGCCTCCATGATGCGCGGCGACAGCAGATGGACGTGTGTGTCGACGGCTCCGGCGGTGGCGATCAGTCCCTCGCCGGAGACGATCGAGGTCCCCGTGCCGACCACGACGTCCACGCCGTCGAGGGTGTCGGGGTTCCCGGCCCGTCCGATCGAGCGGATCCGCCCCTCCCTGATCCCGATCGAGACCTTCCGGATCCCCAGCACCGCGTCGATCACCACCACGTTGCTGATGACGACGTCGCAGGTCTCCCGTACGGCGGCGGCCTTCAGGTGCAGCCCGTCGCGGGCGGTCTTGCCGAAGCCGGCGAGGAACTCGTCGCCGTACCGCTGGGCGTCGGACTCTACGCGGACGGTCAGCCCGGAGTCGCCGAGCCGGACGCGGTCCCCGGCGCGCGGGCCGTGGGTGGCCGCGTAGGCGTGGGGGTCGGTCCGGACGGACTCGCTGATCTCGCGTCCCTTCGAGCGGCTCACCGTCCGCCTCCTTCGGGCCCGTCGTGTGCGGCACCGAGGTATCCGCAGGCCGCCGCCCGGCGCAGCGCCTCTTCCTTGGCTCCCGGAGCGTCCAGCGGTCCGTCGACCAGTCCGGCGAAGCCGACGGCGACACGTGCGCCGCCCATCGGCACGAGTCCGACCTCGCGGGTCCCGCCCGGGCCGAAGCGCACGGACGACCCGGCGGGCACGGCGAGCCGCATGCCGTAGGCGTCGGCCCGCCGGAAGTCCAGGCGCGGGTTGGCCTCGAAGAAATGGAAGTGGGAGGTCACCGAAACGGGCACGGTGGCGGTGTTGGTGACCGTCAGCCGCACCACCGGCCCGGGCTCGGTGTGCGGCGGGCCGGGCAGCAGTGCCCCCGGGGCCCGCTCCCCCAGCCCGCCGCCGATCGGGGCGGAGACGACCGCGAGCCGGGAGCCGTCGTCGAAGACCGCCTCGACGTGCACCTCGGTGACCACGTCCGCCACTCCGGGCAGCACGTCGTCGGGTCCGAGCACCGACCGGGCGCGCTCGACGGCCTCGGCGAGGCGCGCGCCGTCGCGGGCGGCCTCGCACACGGTGTCGGCGATCAGGGCCGTCGCCTCGGGGACGTTGAGCCGGAGCCCCCTGGCCCGGCGGGCCCGGGCCAGCTCGGCGGCCCCGAAGAGCAGCAGCCGGTCACGTTCCGTGGGGGTCAGTCTCACGACGCGGCACCTCCTTGCCTTCCCTCATTTAGAGCATCACTCTAAACGCGGAATTCCTGGAACGGAACCGTTGACGGCGACCACGACCAACCGTCACATTGAACGTCGCTCTAACACCATGCGGCCGTTCGGAGGAGACCAGTCATGCTGATGGAACAGCGCGGAGTCGACACCGTCCCCGAGGCGGAACGCACCAGCGGGCCGCGGGACCTCGTCTCGATCCTGCTGGGGTCCAACCTCTGTCTGGGTGTGATCGTCTTCGGCTGGCTGCCGCCGTCCTTCGGACTGGACTGGTGGTCGTCGGTGAGCTCGGTGATCGCGGGCACGGTCGTCGGCACGCTGTTCACCGCCCCGCTGGCGCTGGTCTCGCTGCGCACGGCGACCAACCTGTCCACCTCCTCCGGCGCCCAGTTCGGCGTGCGCGGGCGGCTGGTGGGCTCGGTGGTCGGGCTGCTGCTGGCGCTCGGGTACACCGCGCTGACCGTGTGGATCGGCGGGGACGTGATGGTGGGCGCGCTCGAACGGCTGGTCGGACTGCCGTCCGGCGAGGCGTCCTACACCGTCGTCTACGGGCTGCTCGCCGCGGCGACCGTGGCGGGCGCGGTCTACGGCTACCGGGTGCTCCTCGCGATGTCGCGGGTGCTGGCGTTCGGCATGACGGCCCTGCTGGTCCTGGGCGTGATCGCCTACGCGCCCGACTTCACCACCGCCGCGCTGCCGGAGGCCGGCGGCTACCTGCTGGGCGGGTACTGGCCGACCTGGCTGCTGTCCGCGGTGGCGGCCGGGCTGTCCGGGCCGATCGCCTTCATCACCCTGCTCGGCGACTACACCCGCTACGTCTCCCCCGCCCGCTTCTCCTCCCGCCGGGTGCTGCACGCGACCTGGCTGGGGCTGATGCTGGGTCTGCTGGTGCCGCAACTGTTCGGCACCTTCACGGCGTACGCGGCGCGCGCCGCGCTGGACTACGCCGGTCCACTGGTCGACGCCGCCCCCGGCTGGTACCTGGTGCCGCTGCTGCTGGCCGCCTCCGCGGGCTCGGTCGGCAACGCGGGTCTGATGCTCTACTCGATGGGCCTCGACCTGGACGCCATCGTGCCACGCGCCTCCCGTGCGACGGCCACGTACGTCGTCGCCGTGGTCGCCACGGTCTGCGTGTTCACCGGGCACTACCTGTCGACGGCCCAGGACGCG
This sequence comes from Streptomyces sp. CB02400, assembly GCF_001905725.1. Lineage (GTDB taxonomy): Bacteria > Actinomycetota > Actinomycetes > Streptomycetales > Streptomycetaceae > Streptomyces > Streptomyces atrovirens. Next base: position 136,631 of record NZ_LIWB01000017.1, on the reverse strand, counting down.
ATGACGTCGTTCGTGCTGCTGCTCACCGCGGTCGGCACACCGTGGGCGGTGATCACGCTGATCGGCTTCGTCCGCTGCGGCGGGGTGTACGACGCCGACGCGCTCCAGGTCTTCAACCGCCGCGCACGGGGCGGGATCTACTGGTACACCGCCGGCTGGAACATCCCGGCCACGGCGTCCTGGGCGCTCGGCGCGGTCGTCGGCGTGCTGGCGGTGTCCCTGCCGTCGTACGAGGGCCCGCTGGTGGCGCTCACGGGCGGGGTGGACGCGAGCTTCCTGCTGTCGGGAGTGGTGGGAGGCGCGGCGTACGCGCTGTCGGCCCCCGGCACCGTCGGAGGGAACCGGGGCACGACAACCCCCGTGACCCGTCCGGCGCTTGAGGACGAGGCCGTTTAGGCCGGGAGGGGGCACGGGGCGGAGTCCCCGGGGAGGCCCGCTTTTGACGGACCGAGTCGGGTGACGGGTGGGCAAGGGCCGGGGGCCCGGGGGCGGAGCCCCCGGTGACCCGCCGACGACGGCGCCCTATGCCAGCCGGTGCATCCAGCCGTGCTTGTCCTCGGCCGTACCCCGCTGGATGTCCAGCAGCGCCCGGCGCAGGCGGAGGGTGACCTCGCCGGGCTCGCCGCCGCTCTGCTGCCACTCGGCGCTCGCCCGCTTCACCGTGCCGACCGGGGTGATGACGGCCGCCGTACCGCAGGCGAAGACCTCGGTGAGGGTGCCGTTCTCCGAGTCGCGCTGCCACTGCTCGACGGAGACGCGCTCCTCGACGGCCTCGTAGCCGAGGTCGCGGGCGACGCCCAGCAGGGAGTCACGGGTGACGCCCTCCAGGATGGAGCCGCTGAGGGCGGGGGTGACGATCTTGTCGCCGTAGACGAAGTACAGGTTCATGCCGCCCAGTTCCTCGACCCACTGGTGCTCGACCGCGTCGAGGTAGCAGACCTGGTCGCAGCCCTTGGCGGCGGCCTCGGCCTGAGCGAGCAGGGAGGCCGCGTAGTTGCCGCCGGTCTTGGCGTCGCCCATGCCGCCGGGGACGGCGCGGACGCGGTCCTCCGAGACCCAGATGGAGACGGGCTTCACGCCGCCCGGGAAGTAGGCGCCGGCCGGGGAGGCGATGACCAGGAACAGGTACTCGTTGGCGGGCTTCACCCCCAGCCCGACCTCGGTCGCGATCATGAACGGGCGCAGGTAGAGGGACTCCTCGCCGCCGTGCGCCGGCACCCACGCCTTGTCCTGGGTGACGAGGGCGTCGCACGCCTCGATGAAGGTCTCGACCGGCAGCTCGGGCATCGCGAGGCGCTTGGCGGAGCGCTGGAAGCGCTCGGCGTTCTTCTCGGGACGGAAGGTGGCGACGGAACCGTCGGGCTGCCGGTAGGCCTTCAGGCCCTCGAAGATCTCCTGCGCGTAGTGCAGGACGGTGGTCGCGGGGTCGAGGGAGATCGGCGCGTACGGGACGAGCTGGCCGTCGTGCCAGCCGCGGCCCTCGGTCCACTTGATCGTCACCATGTGATCGGTGAAGTGGCGGCCGAACCCGGGGTTGGCCAGGATCGCCTCGCGCTCTGCGTCCGAGAGCGGGTGCGCCGAGGGCTTGAGCTCGATCGTGGGCGTCGTCATGAGTGGTTGTCCTTCACCGGTTGTAGTGACGGGCCGCGCACACGCCCGTACGGCCGGTGGCCAGTGCTAGGACGTCCGAGCATTCCCTCATTCCGCGGCTCCGCGTCCGATTATCGCCCGGAGGCGACGGCGGAAGGAACAGGGGGAACGCGGCCCGGTGGTCGATGGTGGCACCCGGCGGGGACGGGGGAAGCCGCCGGGTGCGGATGCGACCCGGCGGCTTCGAATGTTTTCGAGGGGCGCCGGGTCAGCCGGCTACTCGTGCGGCGAGCGCGTCGCCGATCTGCGAGGTGGAGCGGGCGGGCAGGCCGCCGCGCTCCGCGAGGTCGGCGGAGACGGCGTCCTCGATGCGGGCCGCCTCGGCGTCGTGGCCGAGGTGGCGCAGCAGGAGGGCGACGGACAGGACCGTGGCGCTGGGGTCGGCCTTGCCCTGACCGGCGATGTCCGGGGCCGAGCCGTGCACGGGCTCGAACATGGACGGGTACTCGCGGCCCGGGTTGATGTTGCCGGAGGCCGCGACGCCGATGCCGCCGGAGACGGCCGCGGCGAGGTCGGTGATGATGTCGCCGAAGAGGTTGTCGGTGACGATGACGTCGAAGCGGGCCGGGTCGGTGACGAGGTAGATCGTCGCGGCGTCGACGTGGATGTAGTCGGTGGTGACCTCGGGGTACTCCTCGGCCACCTTGTTGAAGACGTTCGTCCACAGGTGGCCGGCGAAGGTCAGCACGTTGTTCTTGTGGACCAGCGTGAGCTTCTTGCGGGGGCGGGCCTGGGCGCGGGCGAAGGCGTCGCGGACCACGCGCTCGACACCGAAGGCCGTGTTGACGGACACCTCGGTGGCGACCTCGTGCGGCGTGCCCTTGCGGATGGTGCCGCCGTTGCCCGTGTACGGCCCCTCGGTGCCCTCGCGCACGACGACGAAGTCGATCTCGGGCTGGCCGGCGAGCGGGGTGGCGACACCCGGGAGGAGCTTCGACGGACGCAGGTTGACGTGGTGGTCGAAGGCGAAGCGGAGCTTGAGCAGGAAGCCGCGCTCCAGGACGCCGGAGGGGACCGACGGGTCACCGATGGCGCCGAGCAGGATGGCGTCGTGCCGCTTCAGCTCGTCGAGGTCGGCGTCGGTGAGGGTCTCACCGGTGGCGTGGTACCGCTTGGCGCCGAAGTCGTACTCCTTGGTCTCCAGCTTCACATCCTGCGGGAGGACGGCGGAGAGGACCTTGAGACCTTCGGCCACGACCTCCTGGCCGATGCCGTCACCGGGGATCACTGCGAGATTGATGCTGCGAGACATGCGGGCACCCTACTCCTCGTCCCACGGGATGACATGCGGTGTCCGGCATGCGGACGCCGTCGGCGTGTCAGTGGCCGGTCGAACCGCCGTTGTCCCTGCGGTCGAGGGCGCGCTGGAGCGCGGCGGCGGCGTTCTTGCGGTCGGATTCGCTGGTGCGGGAGGTGTGACGGACGCGGCGGCGGACGGTCGTCTCGGCCATGGGTCATCGACTCCTTCGGCATACGTGGAGTGCGGAAAGGGGTTGCGAGACGCCGAGGGGGCGGGGAGCGGCGGACCGCAGGGGTTGCCTGCGCGGGGTCCGGCTCACGACCGCCGTTCGCTTGATCGAGCGAGTCGTTCGGCTCCTACAAAGCTAGAGGAGCGGACCGCGCCTGTCTGCACAATTACTCGGACTTCCTACTATCTGAGACGGCAGGCCCGGCCACACCGCTCCCACCTGCGAAAACACCGGACGGGCCAGGTCGGGGGGTGACCTGGCCCGTCCGGGGTCGGGGTGGGCGTCAGCCCATGTGCGGGTAGCCGTAGTCGGTCGGCGGGACCAGCGTCTCCTTGATGGCGCGGGTCAGGGTCCAGCGCATCAGGTTCTGCGGGGCGCCGGCCTTGTCGTTGGTGCCGGAGGCACGGCCGCCGCCGAAGGGCTGCTGGCCGACGACGGCGCCGGTCGACTTGTCGTTGATGTAGAAGTTGCCGGCCGCGTAGCGCAGCTTCTCCATCGTGTACGCCGCCGCCGCGCGGTCGCCGGAGATGACCGAGCCGGTGAGGGCGTAGTCGGAGACCGACTCCATCTGGGTCAGCATCTCGTCGTACTTCTCGTCGTCGTAGACGTGCACGGCGAGGATCGGGCCGAAGTACTCGGTGCGGAACACCTCGTTCTCCGGGTCGTCGCACTCGATGACGGTCGGGCGGACGAAGTAGCCGACCGAGTCGTCGTAGGTGCCGCCCGCGACGATCGTGCAGGCCGGATCCTCCTTGGCGCGGTCGATGGCGGCCTTGTTCTTGGCGAAGGACCGCTCGTCGATGACGGCGCCGATGAAGTTCGACAGGTCGGTGACGTCACCCATGGTGATGTAGTCGACCTCGGCGGCGAACTCCTCCTTGAAGCCGGAGTTCCAGATCGACGCCGGGATGTACGCGCGCGAGGTGGCGCTGCACTTCTGGCCCTGGTACTCGAAGGCACCGCGGGTCAGCGCGGTCTTGAGGATCGCGGGGTCGGCGCTCGGGTGGGCGACGACGAAGTCCTTGCCGCCGGTCTCGCCGACCAGGCGCGGGTAGGTGCGGTACTTCTCGATGTTGTTGCCGACCGTCTTCCACAGGTGCTGGAAGGTCTTGGTCGAGCCGGTGAAGTGGATGCCCGCGAGGTCCCGGTGCTCCAGGGCGACCTTGGAGACCTCGATGCCGTCGCCGGTGACGAGGTTGATGACGCCCTTGGGCAGACCGGCCTCCTCCAGGAGCCGCATGAGGAGCACGGCGGCGTGGGTCTGGGTGGGGGACGGCTTCCAGACCACCACGTTGCCCATGAGGGCCGGCGCGGTGGGCAGGTTGGCGGCGATCGCGCTGAAGTTGAACGGCGTGATCGCGTAGACGAAGCCCTCCAGCGGGCGGTGGTCGAGGCGGTTCCACACACCCGGGGAGTTGGCCGGGGGCTGCTCGGCGAGGATGCCGCGCGCGTAGTGGACGTTGAACCGCCAGAAGTCGACCAGCTCGCAGGGGCTGTCGATCTCGGCCTGCTGGGCGGTCTTGGACTGGCCCAGCATGGTGGAGGCGGCGATGGTCTCGCGCCAGGGGCCGGCCAGCAGCTCGGCGGCGCGCAGGATGATCGCCGCGCGGTCGTCGAAGGCCATCGCACGCCAGGCCGGCGCGGCGGCGAGGGCCGCGTCGATGGCGTCCTGGGCGTCCTGCTGGGTGGCGTTGGCGTAGGTGCCCAGGCGGGCCTTGTGGTTGTGCGGCTGCACGACGTCGAAGCGCTCGCCGCCGCCCATCCGCTTCTCACCGCCGATGGTGCAGGGCAGGTCGATCGGGTTGTCGGCCAGCTCCTTGAGCTTGGCCTCCAGCCGGGCGCGCTCGGGCGTACCGGGGGCGTAGCCGTGCACCGGCTCGTTGACGGGGGTGGGGACCTGGGTCACAGCGTCCATGGGTGGCGTAACTCCTTGTCGTGAGCGGTGTGGTGTCAGCCCTTGGTGATCATGCTGCGGGCGAAGAACCGCAGGTTCGCCGGCTTCTCCGCCAGACGGCGCATGCTGTGCTTTCCCGGGGGACACCCCCCGGACCCCCGGCCGAAACCGGGGCACAGCCGGGTTGCCTCAGCCACGGCTGATCATGCTCCGCGCGAAGAACCGCAGGTTCGCCGGCTTCTCCGCCAGACGGCGCATGAAGTAGCCGTACCAGTCGGTGCCGTAGGCCGTGTAGACGCGCATGCGGTGGCCCTCGGCGGCCAGTCGCAGGTGCTCGTCGCTGCGGATGCCGTAGAGCATCTGGAACTCGTACTCGTCGAGCTTGCGTCCGGCGGTGCGGGCCAGTTCCTGGGTGATGGAGATCAGGCGCGGGTCGTGGGACCCGATCATCGGGTAGCCCTCGCCCTCCATCAGCGTCCGCAGGATGCGCACGTACGCCTTGTCGATCTCGTGCTTCTGCTGGTAGGCGACCTCGGCGGGCTCCTTGTAGGCGCCCTTCACCAACCGTACGCGACTGCCGGCCGCGGCGAGGCGGCGCGCGTCCTCCTCGGTGCGGAAGAGGTAGGCCTGGATGACGCAGCCCGTCTGCGGGACGTCCTTGCGCAGCTCCTCGTGGATGGCGAACATCGAGTCGAGGGTGGTGTGGTCCTCGGCGTCCAGCGTGACCGTGGTGCCGATCTCGGCGGCGGCCTCGACGACCGGGCGGACGTTGGCGAGGGCCAGCTCGTGACCGCCGTCCAGCGCCTGGCCGAACATCGACAGCTTCACCGACATCTCCGCGCGGGTACCGAGCTCCAGCGGCTTGAGCCGGCCGATCAGCTCCAGGTACGCGTCGCGGGCGGCGGCGGCCTGCTCGGGGGTGGTGATGTCCTCGCCGACCACGTCCATGGTGAGTTCCAGGCCGTTGCCGGTGAGCTCCCGGATGATCGGCAGGACCTCGTCGACGGTCTCCCCGGGGATGAAGCGGTCGACGACCTGCTTGGTCACCGGGGCCGCCGAGATCAGGCGTCGCATCCGGTCGCTGCGCGACGCGGCGAGAATCACGGGACCCAGCACGGGGCACCTCCACAAGCTGCATGAGGCCGTCACCCGACGATTCGGGTACGGCACGGAGAACCACCGTGAAACCTACGGTTGCCCCCGATCGTGGGCCATCGACAGCTGTCACGCATCCGTGCCGCGGATCTCAGACAGATGTATGAAGCCTCCGGGATTTTGCGGCAGAATGCCCGGGTGACGTCGGAACACAGGGACGACTACCAGGAGCTGGTGGACGAGATCTCGGAGCTGCTGGGCGCTCCGGCGACCCTGGAGAACCGCGATTTCGAGCTGATCGCCTTCGGGGCGTACGACAGCGAGGGCGACCTCGATCCGTCCGCGCTGGACCCGGTGCGCACCCGCTCGATCCTGACCCGCCGTTCGACGGCCGCCGTCCGCACCTGGTTCGAGGGCTTCGGCATCACCCGCGCGACCGGCCCGGTCCGCATCCCCCGCACCCCGGAGGCGGGCGTGCACCGGGGACGCATCTGCCTGCCGGTACGGCATCGGGGTGTCGTCCTCGGTTATGTCTGGCTGCTCGACTACGACCCCGGCCCCTCGGAGCAGCAGCTGGGCGCGGCCATGCGGGTGACGGCGCGGATCGGGGCGCTGCTCGCGGACGAGGCCCAGCACGGCGCCGACCTCACGCGGGAACTGCGGGCTGTGCTGACGGCGGAGCGGGACTGGCAGCGGGAGATGGCCGTCGCCGAGCTGCGCACCGCCCTCGGCAGCCGCGCCGACGGTCCGCACACGGTGGTCTGTGTCGCCCCCTGGCCCTCCGCCGGCCCGGACGACGCCCCGTCGGTGCGTACGGTGCCGGGGGCGACGGCGCTGTGCACCCTGCCGTGGGGGACGACCGGCCTGTCTCTGGCCCTGCTCCTGCGGCTGCGCTCGACGGACGTACTGACCCCGGCGACGGCGGCGGCCTCACGGCTCCTGGAACGGGCGGGCTCGGGCGGCCCCCCGGTGGCCGCCGGGATCGCCGCGCCCCGCGCGGGCCTCGCCGAACTGGGCGCGGCCTGGGAGGAGGCGTCGGCGTCGGCCCGTGCGGCGCTGGCCGAACCCCGGCTCGGACCGGTCGCCCGGTGGGCGTCGATCGGCCCGTTCCGCCTGCTGACCGCGCTGCCCCCGGGCGCCGCCCACGACCCCGCCGTCAGCCCCCTGCTCTCCCCCGCCCAGGCCGAACTCGCCCGCACCGCCGAGGTCTACCTCGACCGCGCGGGCCAGGCCGGCCGCACGGCCGCCGAGCTGGGCATCCACCGCCAGACCCTGTACTACCGGCTGTCGCGGATCGAGCAGCTCACGGGCCTGGACCTGGACGACGGCGAGGACCGGCTGCTGCTGCACATGGCGCTCAAGGGGCATCGCCTGTAGCGGCGGCTTCGATCACCCGGCGCAGGCCGGCGGTGAGCTGCCCGCCGTCGGGAGCCGACTTCGGGTCGAAGGTCCACTGGGCGATGAGGCCCGTCATCAGGGTCACGTAGAACATGCCGACCGTGTCCGCGGTCTCGTCGGACACGTCCTCCTCCCGGCCGCCCATCAGCAGCGGGACCAGACCGCGCCCGGCCTCGCGCTGCGCCGCCGCCAGGTGGTCGCGGACCTCGGGGAGCCGGTCGCCGAGGGCGAGGACCTCCATGCTGAGCCGCCACACCGAGCCGGGCTCCTTCATGGTGCCGATGATGTTCGACCACACCCGCTCGAACCGCTCCAGGGAGCCGGGCACGGTCTCGTCCACGGTCCCGTCGCCCTCGAAGGCGCCGCCCATCCCCTCCACCAGCGAGATGTAGGCCTGGGCGAGCAGGGCGTCCTTCGACCCGTAGTGGTAGCCGATGGACGCCAGGTTGGTCCCCGACTCCTTGACGATGTCCCGCGCCGTCGTGCGCACGAAGCCCTTGGCGAGCAGGCAGCGCTTGGCGCCCTCCAGCAGATCCTCACGGTGTCCCATGGCGTCACCTTACCCACCCCTCCATACATCTGTCTTATACGATCGTTCTAGACAAGCGTATAAGACGTACGTACAGTCACCGGCATGACAACGAACCCGCCCCGCGCCGGCCGCCGCGAGTGGACCGCGCTCGCCGTGCTGATGCTCCCGCTGCTGCTGGTCTCGATGGACGTCTCCGTCCTCTACTTCGCGATCCCCGAGATCAGCGCGGACCTGGAACCGAGCGGCACCCAGCAGCTGTGGATCTTCGACATCTACGGCTTCGTCCTGGCCGGCCTGCTGATGACGATGGGCGCGCTGGGCGACCGCGTCGGCCGTCGCAGGCTGCTCCTCTTCGGGGCCGCGGCCTTCGGCGCCGCCTCGCTGCTCGCGGCCTACGCGCACACCGCCGAGACGCTGATCGCGGCCCGCGCGGTGCTCGGCATCGGCGGCGCGACCCTGATGCCGTCGACGATGGCGCTGGTCCGCACGATGTTCACCGACCCCGCCCAGCGGGCGAAGGCGATCGGGCTGTGGTCCGGGGTGATGACGGCCGGGATCGCGCTCGGCTCGGTGATGAGCGGCGTCCTCGTGGAGCACTTCTGGTGGGGCTCGGTCTTCCTGGTCAACCTGCCCGCCATGGCCCTGCTGCTGGTCCTCGGCCCGGTGCTGCTCCTCGAGTCGAAGAACCCCTCCCCCGGCCGCTTCGACCTGCTGAGCGTCCCGCTGTCGATGGCGGCGGTCCTGCCCGTGGTCTACGGCCTGAAGGAACTGCCCTCCGAGGGCTGGAACGTCCGCTACGTCGTCTCGATCACCGTCGGCCTGCTGTTCGCGGCGCTGTTCGTGCACCGGCAGCGCACCTCGGCCTCGCCGATGATCTCGCCGGCCCTCTTCCGCGGGCACGGCTTCACCCCGGCGCTCGTCCTCAACACCCTGTCGGCCTTCGGGATGATGGGCTCGGCGTACTTCACCACCCAGTACCTGCAGTCGGTGCTCGGCAAGAGCGCGCTGGAGGCCGCGCTGTGGAGCCTGCTGCCGTCGGTGCTCGTCGCCGCCGCCGCACCGGTCGCCGCCCAGCTCGTCCAGCGGGGCGTGGAGCGCGCGTACGTCGTGACGGCCGGCTTCGTCGTCGCGGCGGGCGGCTACGGGCTGCTGGCCCCGGCCGGTACGGACTCGCTGTGGCTGGTCCTGGCCGCCTGCGGGGTGCTGGCCGCGGGCATCGTCATCGTGATGTCCCTGCTCACCGACCTGGCCCTGAGTTCTGCGCCGGTCGAGAAGGCGGGGGCGGCGTCCTCCCTGCTGGAGACCGGCACGGAGTTCGGCGGCGCCCTGGGCATGGCCGCCCTCGGCTCCATCGGTACGGCCGTCTACCGCCACGAGATGCCGGACGCGGCCCCCGCGATGGCCCAGGAGACCCTGGGCGGCGCACTGGCCGTCGCCGCCGAACTGCCGGGGCGCGCGGGGGACGCCCTGGCGACGGCGGCACGGGAGGCGTTCACCAGCGGGATGCAGGGAGCGGCGGTCGCGGCGGCGGTACTGCTTCTGGGGGCGGCCGGGCTGGCCGCGACGGGGCTGCGCAGGATCCTGGTACGTGGGCAAGCAGAAAACGCCGAACAGGCTGATGCACTCAGCCCGTCCGGCGTTTGAGGACGAGCCCGTTCAGGGCGAACGGGGGCCCGGGGGCAGAGCCCCCGGCACTCTCAGACCAGGTTGACCGACCGGGCGGACGTCGCCCCGATCTCCGCGGCCAGCTCACCGAGTACCCCGGCGGCCACCGTGTCGTCGACGGTCAGCACGGCGAGCGCCTCGCCGCCGACCGTCGCGCGGGCGACCTGCATGCCGGCGATGTTGATGCCCGCCTCGCCGAGGATGCGGCCCACGGTGCCGACGACACCCGGACGGTCCTCGTAGCGCAGCACGAGCATGTGGTCGGCGAGCGCCAGGTCGACGTCGTACTCGCCGACCGCGACGATCTTCTGGACGTGCTTGGGACCGGCCAGCGTGCCGGAGACCGAGATCTCCTCGCCGCCGGAGAGGGTGCCGCGCACGGTGACGACGTTGCGGTGGTCGGCCGACTCGGAGCTGGTGGTCAGCCGGACCTCGACACCGCGCTCCTGGGCGAACAGCGGGGCGTTGACGTAGGACACCGTCTCGTCGACGACGTCCTCGAAGACGCCCTTGAGCGCGGACAGTTCCAGCACCTTCACGTCGTGCTGGGTGATCTCGCCGTAGACCTCGACGTCGAGGCGGACCGCGACCTCACCGGCGAGCGCGGTGAAGATCCGGCCGAGGCGCTCGGCGAGCGGCAGACCCGGCTTGACGTCCTCGGCGATGACCCCGCCCTGCACGTTCACCGCGTCCGGGACCAGCTCACCGGCGAGGGCGAGGCGCACCGAGCGGGCGACGGCGATACCGGCCTTCTCCTGCGCCTCGTCGGTGGAGGCACCGAGGTGCGGGGTGCAGACGACCTGGTCGAACTCGAACAGCGGGGAGTCGGTGCACGGCTCCTTGGCGTACACGTCGAGGCCGGCGCCGGCGACGCGGCCCTCCTTGAGCGCCGAGTACAGCGCCTCCTCGTCGACGATGCCGCCGCGCGCGGCGTTGATGACGCGCACGCTCGGCTTGACCTTGCGCAGCGCCTCGTCGCCGATGAGGCCGACGGTCTCGGGGGTCTTGGGCAGGTGGACGGTGATGAAGTCCGAGACCTCGAGCAGCTCGTCCAGCGACAGGACCTTGACACCCATCTGCGCGGCCCGCGCGGGCTGGATGTAGGGGTCGTAGGCGACGACCTTCATGCCGAAGCCGGACATGCGCTGGGCGACCAGCGCGCCGATGCGGCCCAGGCCCACGACACCGAGGGTCTTCTCGGCGAGCTCGACACCCGTGTACTTGCTGCGCTTCCACTCGCCGTTCTTCAACGCGGCGTTGGCCTGCGGGATGTGGCGGGCGGTGGCGACGATCAGACCGCAGGCGAGTTCGGCGGCGGTCACGATGTTCGAGGTGGGGGCGTTGACGACCATCACGCCGGCCTTGGTGGCGGCGGAGACGTCGACGTTGTCCAGGCCGACGCCGGCGCGGGCGACGACCTTGAGCTTGTTCGCGGCGGCGATCGCCTCGGCGTCGACCTTGGTGGCCGAGCGGATCAGGATCGCGTCCACCTCGGCGATGGCCGGGAGCAGTTCGGCGCGGTCCGCGCCGTTGCAGTGGCGGATCTCGAAGTCCGGGCCGAGCGCGTCGACGGTGGCGGGCGACAGCTCTTCAGCGATGAGTACGACGGGTTTCGAGCTCACGTGAGTCCTCACAAGTCCAATGCGGACGGCCGTCCCGACGGCCGCAGGCGGTGAAGAAGTGCTAGCCGCGTGGAAGACGCACGACGCTGTGGGCCTGACGCGTTTGTTGTACAGCAGTCTAGTGGCGCGGGGCGAGTCGTCTTGCGCCTCTGCGGAATGATCACCAGTTCAGCCCCTCCGGCGTTTGAGGAGCGGGGTCCGGGGCAGAGCCCCGCGACGGCACCGACAAACGGCACCGCCGCGGAGCAAAAGTCTTACGCCTCTTCGTCGACCCAGCTCATGAGCTTGCGCAGCTCCTTGCCGGTGGTCTCCAGCAGGTGCTCGGAGTCCTGCTGCTTGTACTCGTTGTACTTCTTCAGACCGCCGTGGTACTCGTCCATCCAGTTCTTGGCGAACGTGCCGTCCTGGATCTCGGCGAGGACCTTCTTCATCTCGGCCTTGGTGGCGTCGGTGATGATCCGCGGGCCGGTGACGTAGTCGCCCCACTCGGCGGTCTCGGAGATCGACCAGCGCATCTTCTCCAGGCCGCCCTCGTACATGAGGTCCACGATCAGCTTCAGCTCGTGCAGGCACTCGAAGTACGCGATCTCCGGCTGGTAACCGGCCTCGGTCAGCGTCTCGAAGCCCGCCTTGACCAGCGCCGCGGTGCCACCGCACAGGACGGCCTGCTCGCCGAAGAGGTCGGTCTCGGTCTCCTCGGTGAAGGTCGTCTTGATGACGCCGGCGCGGGTGCCGCCGATGCCCTTCGCGTACGACAGGGCCAGCGCGAAGCCGTTGCCCGTGGCGTCCTGCTCGACGGCGGCGATGCAGGGAACGCCGCGGCCCTCCTCGTACTGACGGCGCACCAGGTGGCCCGGGCCCTTGGGGGCGACCATGCAGACGTCCACGCCGGCCGGGGGCTTGATGAAGCCGTAGCGGATGTTGAGGCCGTGACCGAAGAACAGGGCGTCGCCGTCCTTCAGGTTGTCCTTGATGTGCTCCTCGTAGACCTGGGCCTGGATCGGGTCCGGGACGAGGATCATGATGACGTCGGCCTCGGCGGCGGCCTCGGACGGGCTCACCACGCGCAGGCCCTGCTCCTCGGCCTTGGCCTTGGACTTGGAGCCCTCGTGCAGACCGACGCGGACGTCGACACCCGAGTCACGGAGCGACAGCGCGTGGGCGTGGCCCTGGCTGCCGTAACCGATGACCGCGACCTTGCGGCCCTGGATGATGGACAGGTCGGCGTCGGCGTCGTAGAACAGCTCGGCCACTGGGTTCTCTCCTTGTGTGCAGGTGTTGCGTCCCACCGTATGCCGGTGAGGGGAAGGGAAGTCTCTCGGTCTCGGAATACGGGCGGCCGGTCGTGTCCCGGCCGCCCGCTTCGGGTCTTACGCCGACCGGTCCAGGGCGCGCAGCGACCGGTCCGTGATGGAACGGCCACCACGTCCGATCGCGATCGTGCCGGACTGGACGAGCTCCTTGATGCCGAACGGCTCCAGCATCTTGAGCATGGCGGACAGTTTGTCGCTGCTGCCGGTGGCCTCGATGGTCACGGCCTCCGGGGAGACGTCCACGGTCTTGGCGCGGAACAGCTGGACGATCTCGACGATCTGGGAGCGCGTCTCGTTGTCGGCGCGCACCTTCACCAGAACGAGTTCGCGCTGAACGGCCTGCCCGGGTTCGAGCTCGACGATCTTCAGCACGTTGACGAGCTTGTTGAGCTGCTTGGTGACCTGCTCCAGCGGGAACTCCTCGACGCTCACCACGATGGTGATGCGGGAGATGTCGGCGTGTTCGGTGACGCCGACGGCGAGCGAGTCGATGTTGAAGCCGCGGCGGGAGAACAGGGCGGCGATCCGGGCCAGGATGCCCGGGGTGTTCTCCACCAGGACGGAGAGCGTGTGCTTGGACATGATCTGCTTCCTCTGCTTGAAAGTCCTGACGGCTCTCAGTCGTCTTCGTTGTCGCCGAAGTCGGGGCGGACGTCCCGGGCGGCCATGATCTCGTCGTTGGAGGTGCCGGCGGCGACCATCGGCCACACCATCGCGTCCTCGTGGACGATGAAGTCCACGACGACCGGGCGGTCGTTGATGGAGTTCGCCTCCTCGATGACCTTGTCGAGGTCGGCCGGGTCCTCGCAGCGGATCGCGTAGCAGCCCATGGCCTCCGACAGCTTCACGAAGTCGGGGACCCGGGTGCCGGCGCTCTTCTCTGCGGTGTCGGCTCCGGGGCCGGAGTGCAGCACCGTGTTGGAGTACCGCTGGTTGTAGAAGAGGGTCTGCCACTGGCGGACCATCCCGAGGGCGCCGTTGTTGATGATGGCGACCTTGATCGGGATGTTGTTCAGGGCGCAGGTGGTGAGCTCCTGGTTGGTCATCTGGAAGCAGCCGTCGCCGTCGATCGCCCAGACGGCGCGGTCGGGCATGCCGGCCTTGGCTCCCATGGCGGCCGGGACGGCGTAGCCCATGGTTCCGGCTCCGCCGGAGTTCAGCCAGGTGGCGGGCTTGTCGTACTGGATGAAGTGCGAGGCCCACATCTGGTGCTGGCCGACGCCGGCCGCGAAGATCGTGCCCTCGGGCGCGAGCTGTCCGATGCGCTCGATGACCGCTTGCGGGGAGAGCGAGCCGTCCTCGGGCTGGTCGTAGCCGAGCGGGTAGGTCTCGCGCCAGCGGTTCAGGTCGTTCCACCAGGCGGTGTAGTCGCCGCGGTTGCCCTCGGCGTGCTCCTTCTGGACGGCCTGGACGAGGTCGGCGAGGACCTCGCGGGCGTCACCGACGATCGGCACGTCGGCGGCGCGGTTCTTGCCGATCTCGGCCGGGTCGATGTCGGCGTGGACGATCTTGGCGTACGGGGCGAAGCTGTCCAGCTTGCCGGTGACGCGGTCGTCGAAGCGGGCTCCGAGGGCGACGATCAGGTCGGCCTTCTGCAGCGCGGTGACGGCGGTGACCGCACCGTGCATGCCCGGCATCCCCACGTGCAGCTCGTGGCTGTCGGGGAACGCGCCGAGTCCCATCAGGGTGGTGGTGACGGGAGCTCCGGTGAGTTCGGCGAGGACCTTCAGCTCGGCGGTGGCACGGGCCTTGAGGACGCCGCCTCCGACGTAGAGGACCGGCCGCTTCGCGGCGGTGATCAGCTTGGCGGCCTCGCGGATCTGCTTGGCGTGCGGCTTGGTGACGGGCCGGTAGCCGGGCAGGTCCATGGCGGGCGGCCAGGAGAAGGTGGTCTTCGCCTGGAGGATGTCCTTGGGGATGTCGACCAGGACCGGTCCCGGGCGGCCGGTGGAGGCGATGTGGAACGCCTGCGCGATCGCCCGGGGGATGTCCTCCGCCTTGGTGACCAGGAAGCTGTGCTTGGTGATCGGCATGGTGATGCCGACGATGTCCGCCTCCTGGAAGGCGTCCGTGCCGATCGCCTTGGACACGACCTGCCCGGTGATCGCGACCATCGGCACGGAGTCCATGTGCGCGTCCGCGATCGGGGTGACCAGGTTGGTGGCGCCCGGACCGGACGTCGCCATGCAGACCCCGACCTTGCCGGTGGCCTGGGCGTAACCGGTGGCCGCGTGGCCGGCGCCCTGCTCGTGGCGGACCAGCACGTGGCGCACCCGCGTGGAGTCCATCAGGGGGTCGTACGCCGGCAGGATGGTGCCCCCCGGAATGCCGAATACCGTGTCGGCGCCGACCTCCTCGAGAGAGCGAATGAGGGACTGTGCGCCCGTGACGTGCTCGACGGGGGCGGACTGTCCTCCGGATCGGGGCCGGGGCTGCGGGTGATGGGCCCCGGTGGCCTGCTCGGTCATCGGCATTCTCTTCTCGATGCTGAGGGTTTTTGCGAATTTTGTACGGGTTACGCGTGCTGCTCGGCGGGTGCCTGTGCAACAAAAAACCCCTCGTGCCGTAAGGCAAGCGAGGGGAGCGCGCCGGGTGGTGGTCGCTGAGCGGTGGAGGCTCAGCGTCAGCCGACGCGCTTTCCAAGTACGAGAATTCGGGTGCGCATGGCACTGACCCTCCACCCGGCGCACACCCAGTGTCAAGTGGGTGGGACGGGAGTCTCATTATGTGAGCGCAGTGCCGTACCGCCCTGGAGTACGGCGGTCACTCCGGTGGAGTACACACCGGAGCCCCCGCCGACGAACACGGGTTCGGCCGGTCCGGGCGGCACCGGGTAGTGCCCGGCGGCCAGGACCCTGCGCAGCCGGTACTCGTCCAGCGGCCCGGAGAAGGCCTTGCCCTGCCCGTGCGTACAGCCCATCGCGCGCAGGGCCGCGACCTGCTCGGGCAGGTCCACGCCGCCGGCCACGGACTGCATCCCGAGGTCGGCGGCGATCCGCAGCAGCCCGCTGGTGATCTTGTGCAGCCGCGCGGACTCCACCACGCCGTCGACCAGGCCCCGGTCGAGCTTCAGCACGTCGACGGGGAGCCGTCTGAGGGCCGTGATCGCCGCGGGTCCGCTGCCGAAGCCGTCGAGCGCGATCCGGACGCCGAGCCGCTTGAGCACGGTCAGCCGGCGCTCCAGCTCGTCGAGCGACGCCCTGGGGTCGGTGTCGGCCAGCTCGACGACCAGGGAGCCGGACGGCAGCCCGTGCCGGGTCAGCAGGGCCTCGATCGAGCCCAGCGGCAGTGACCGGTCGAGGAGCCGGTGCGCGCTCAGCCGGACGGCCACCGGGACGGGCAGACCGGTCGCGTGCCGTTCGGCGGCCTGCTCGACGGCCTCCTCCAGCACCCAGCGGCCCAGCTCGGCGGTCTTCTCGCTGTCCTCGGCCACGCGCAGGAACTCCGCGGGGGTGAACAGCACCCCCTGGGAGGAGCGCCAGCGCGCCTGGGCGCAGACCGAGGTGATCCGGCCGTCCGCCAGGCACACCACCGGCTGGTGCAGCAGGGCGAACTCGCCGTGGTGCAGCGCCGCACGCAGCCGGGTGGCCAGCTCCGCCCTGCGCACCACGTCCTGCTGCATCTGCGGCTTGTACAGCTCCACGCGGCCCTTGCCGGCGGCCTTGGCCCGGTACATGGCGAGGTCGGCGTTGCGCAGCAGTTCGCCCGCGCCGAGGCCGGGTTCGGCGAAGGCCACGCCGATGGAGGCGTTGACCCGGACATCGTTGCCGTCGATGGCGTAGGGCTGGGAGAGGGTCGCTCTCAGCCGGTCGGCGAGTTCGACGATGTGCCGCTCGCGGGCGTCCCGGTCGCGGACGCCGTCGCCGACGATCAGGGCCGCGAACTCGTCGCCGCCCAGCCGGGAGGCGGTGTCGCCCTTGCGGACCGCGTCCTGGAGTCTGCGGGCGGCCTGGACGAGCAGCTCGTCCCCGGCCTGGTGTCCGATGGTGTCGTTGACGCCCTTGAAGCCGTCGAGGTCGATGAAGAGCACCGCCGTGCCTCTGAGGGCGGCCCCGCGGTCCGAGGCGCGGCGGCCGGACAGGGCCTGCTGGACGCGCCGGGTGAACAGGGCGCGGTTGGGCAGGTCGGTGAGCGGGTCGTGCTCCGCGTTGTGCTGGAGCTGCGCCTGGAGCCGCACGCGTTCGGTCACGTCACGGCTGTTGAAGATCAGGCCGCCGTGGTGCCGGTTGACGGTCGACTCGACGTTCAGCCAGCCCCCGTCGCCGGATCGGAAGCGGCACTCGATGCGGGTGGTGGGTTCCTCGACCGGACTGGCGGCGAGGAAGCGGCGCACCTCGTGCACGACGCAGCCCAGGTCCTCCGGGTGGATGAGACCGGCCAGTTCGGTCCCCTCCAGCTCCTCCGCGGGCCTGCCGTAGACCCCGGCGGCGGCCGGGGAGACGTAGCGGAGGATGCCGCTGGGGGCGGCGATCATGATGACGTCGCTGGAGCCCTGCACCAGGGAGCGGAAGTGGTTCTCCTTCTGCGCCAGTTCCTGGGTGAGGGTGATGTTGTCGAGCAGCATGATGCCCTGGCGCACGACGAGCGCGAGCACCACGGTGCCCCCGGTGAGCAGCACGACGCGGTCGACGCTGCGGCCGTTGAGGACGTTGTAGAGGATCCCCAGGGTGCATACGGCCGCGGCGAGGTACGGCGTGAGCGCGGCGAGGGAGCCGGTGATGGGCCGGGAGAGCGGGTACCGGGTGTGCTCGCCGGGGGGCGGGCCGTGATGGTGGTCCGGCGTGCCGTACCGTCCGGGCAGGTGCTCGCGGACCACGCGCGTGTGCCCCTCCCGCTCGGGCTGTCCGCCGCGGGGCGCGGTCCAGGGGGCGTACGCCAGGAGCAGCGAGCCGGCGAACCAGCCCGCGTCGAGCAGTTGTCCGGAGCGGTAGTCGGCGTGCAGCAGCGGGGAGGTGAACAGGGCGTCGCACATCACGGTCAGCGCGAGCGCGCCGATCGCGGTGTTGACCGCGGACCGGTTGACCGCCGAGCGCCGGAAGTGCAGCGCGAGCACCATGCTGACCAGGGCGATGTCGAGCAGCGGGTACGCCAGTGACAGCGCGGTGTGCGCGACGCCCGGCCCCTCGGCCTGCGCGGCCTGGGCGAGGGCGAGGCTCCACGCGAGGGTGAGCAGGGAGCCGCCGATCAGCCAGGCGTCCAGGGCGAGACAGACCCAGCCGGCCTTGGTCACGGGCCGTTTGGCGAGCACCAGCAGCCCCACGATGGCGGGTGGCGCGAAGCACAGGAAGAACAGGTCGGCGGAGCTGGGGCTGGGTACGGGAAGCCCGAGGACGACCTCGTACCACCCCCAGACCAGGTTGCCCAGGGAGGCCATGGCCGAGGAGAGGCCGAACAGCAGCCAGGCGGGCCGAAACCGGGTGCGGGGGCTGCGGGCGTAGACGAAACAGGACACGGCGGCGGCACCGGCCGCGGCGCTCAGTCCGAAGTCGCCCATGATCAGCGCGAGTTGTTCCGAGCCCCAGCCGAACGCGGCGCCGACGGCGTAGGCCGCGCAGACCAGGGCGAGAACGAGTTGGGCGGCCGGGCCGGGCCGGCGGCCGGCGGCCGGTGCGCCGGCCGCCGGCGGCGCGGGCTGCTGCCGCAGTGCTCCGTCGAGCGTGGAGGTGGGGGTGGGCGCACTCACCGGTACCTCCCGGTCCGCTCCGCTCCCGGGTCCCCGAGGGGTGTCGTTCGGATCGTGCCGGGGGTACCGCCCACACCCCTTCGGGCAGTGAGGGAGCGCGTTCCGGGCCCCGCGCTCCCGGCAAGATCCGAACGGCATCCCCTCTGCCGCCGGTACACCGGGTGGGCGTGCCTTCCGCGGCTGCCGTGCCGGTGGGGGTGGCGGCCGGGACCGTCGTGAGGGCCGCCGTACCGGGTGTGGTGGCCGCGGCGGCGTGCGGCCGTGCGCCACGATCGTCGCCGACGGCTCCGCCGCGTCGGATCGCTCGTCCATAGGCCGTGCATCGCCCGTCGCCCCCCTCACTGTCCGCAGTGTCCTGCCCCCGCGCCGATGGTCAGCGGCGCGGCCCCTGTCGGGACGATACACCAGTATCGTCACTCAGGGACATAGGTTCTCTACGCTCCGTAACGATCAACTGATATATGAGTACCCACCGCGCCCGGAGAAACGCGGACGGTACTCGAAGTGGACTACAGGTCTCCCGCTCCCGTCACCAGGACCACGTTGCCGGGCTCCTCCTGGTTCAGGTGACGGCGCAACTGATTGACCAGCAACCGCTCGGCGCGCGGCCGGAAGGCGGAGGTGGGTCCGCCGACGTGCGGGGTGATGAGGACGCCCGGTGCCCGCCACAGGGGGTGTTCCGAGGGCAGCGGTTCGGGGTCGGTGACGTCGAGGGCCGCGGTGATGCGGCCGCTCTCCAGCTCTGTGAGCAGCGCCTTGGTGTCGACGACGCCCCCGCGGGCCACGTTCACCAGCAGCGCGCCGTCCTTCATCCGGGCCAGGAACCCGGCGTCCACGAGGTGCCGGGTGGTCTCGGTCAGCGGCGTGGAGAGGACGACGACGTCCGCCTCCGGGAGCAGGGCGGGCAGTTCGGTGAGCGGGTGCACCGGACCGCGCTCCGTGGTGCGTGCGGAGCGCGCGACGCGCGCCACCCGCGCGAGCTCGAACGGAACGAGCCGGTCCTCGATGGCCGCGCCGATCGAGCCGTACCCCACGATGAGCACGTTCTTGTCGGCGAGCGCGGGCCGGAACCCGCCGCGCCACTCCCCCTTGTCCTGCGCCCGCACGAAATCGGGGACGCCCCGCAGGGAGGCCAGGATCAGCGCGAGCGTGAGCTCGGCGGTACTGGCCTCGTGCACACCGCGCGCGTTGCACAGCCGTACGCCGGCGGGCAGGTGCTTCAGACCTGGCTCCACGTTGTCGGTGCCGGCCGACAGGGTCTGCACGACCCGCACGGAACGCATCAGGGGCATCGGCCGCACACCGACCCCGGCGGGCTTCATGTACGGCACGACGTAGAAGACGCAGTCGGCCGGGTCGGCGGGGAACTCCTCACCCCCGTCCCAGAAACGGTAGTGCGGCCCTTCGGGAAGGCCCTCGATCTCGTCCGGCGGAATGGGAAGCCATACGTCAGCAGCGTTCATGGTTCGGAGGCTAGTTCAGGAGTGCGGGAGCGCAGAGGTTAGGTTGGGGGGCCGGAGAGGGAGGGTCACGACCAGGTGGAGCGCAGGACGATCGGCGCGGGGGCGCTCGCGGTGGGGGCCGTCGGACTCGGGTGCATGCCGATGAGCTGGGGCTACAGCACGTCCCGGCAGCGCGGCGAGGAGTCGCTCAGGGCGGTGCACCGGGCGCTGGACGCGGGCTCGACGCTCCTCGACACCGCCGACATGTACGGTCCGTTCACCAACGAGCTGCTGCTCGGGCGCGTGTTGAAGGAGCGGCGCTCCGACGCCTTCGTGTCCACGAAGGTCGGGCTGCTGGTGGGTGATCAGCACATCGTGGCCAACGGCCGCCCCGGCTACGTGAGAAGGGCCTGCGACGCGTCGCTGCGCCGGCTCCAGACCGATGTCATCGACCTCTACCAGCTGCACCGCGCCGACCCGGAGGTCCCGGTCGAGGAGACCTGGGGTGCGATGGCGGAGCTCGTGCAGGCGGGAAAGGTACGGGCGTTGGGGCTGTGCGCGGTGGGGGCGCGCTCGGCGCGGCGGCCGGGGGCGCGGCTGCACGACACGACGATCCGGCAGCTGGAGCGGGTGCAGCAGGTCTTTCCGGTGAGCGCGGTGGAGGCGGAGCTGTCGGTGTGGTCGCCGGAGGCGCTGCGGGCGCTGCTGCCGTGGTGCGCGTCGCGGGGGATCGGCTTCCTGGCGGCGATGCCGCTGGGCAACGGCTTCCTGACCGGGACGCTGACGCCCGGCGTCGGCTTCGAGGCGGACGACCTGCGCGCCCGGCACCCCCGCTTCACGGCCGAGATGATGGCCGCGAACCAGCCGATCGTGGCCGGCCTGCGCCGCGTCGCCCGCCGGCACGGCGAGCACGTCACCCCGGCGCAGGTGGCGCTGGCCTGGGTGCTGGGCCGGGGCCGCCAGGTGATCCCGGTCCCCGGCACCAAGCGGGAGCGGTGGGTCGTGGAGAACGCGGCCGCGGTGGACCTGCGCCTGACGGAACGCGACCTCGCGGAGATCGCGGAGCTGCCCGCGGCGCAGGGGTCGTGGGACTGATCGAGGGGCCGGCGGCGGCGATCTCGCGGTTCGGGGTTCCGCGATCGGGAACTTCGGAGGCACGAGCGGTGTATGACAGGTAGGACCCGCCGCGTCGAAGGGACGAGATCGTGCAACGACGAGCCGTGACGGCCGTACTGGCCGCCGCCGCGCTCCTGCTGACCGCCGGCTGCTCCTCCGACGACGGGGGACCGCCGGGCGGCTCGGACGCCGGCGCCACCCCGAGCGATACGGCGACGAGGTCGTCGTCGCCGGAGGGGAGCGCGGAGGAGACGCCGCCCGCGAAGGGCTCGGTGAAGGTGGTGCGCACGGTGACCACGGGCCTGAGCACCCCCTGGGGCCTGGCCCCGCTGGCCGACGGCGACCTGCTGGTCTCCTCCCGGGACGAGGCGACGGTCACCCGGGTCGACGGCAGGACCGGTGAGAAGACCGAGCTGGGCGAGGTGCCCGGGGTGTCGCCGTCCGGCGAGGGCGGCCTGCTCGGCATCGCCCTCTCCCCCGAGTACGCCTCGGACCGCATGATCTACGCGTACTTCACCTCGGCCTCCGACAACCGCATCGTCCGCATGATCTACGACGAGGAGAAGCCGGCCGGTGAGCAGCTCGGCGCGCCGGACACGGTCTTCCGGGGCATCCCCAAGGGCGAGATCCACAACGGCGGCCGGATCGCCTTCGGCCCGGACAAGATGCTGTACGCGGGCACGGGCGAGAGCGGTGACACGGGCCTGTCCCAGGACAAGGAGTCCCTGGGCGGCAAGATCCTGCGGCTGACCCCGGAGGGCGAGCCGGCCCCGGGCAACCCGTTCCCCGACTCCGCGGTGTACTCGTACGGCCACCGCAATGTGCAGGGGCTGGCCTGGGACGCCAAACAGCGGCTGTTCGCCTCGGAGTTCGGCCAGGACACCTGGGACGAGCTGAACGCGATCAAGCCCGGTGACAACTACGGCTGGCCGGAGGCGGAGGGCGAGTCGGACGACGGCGGCTTCCACAACCCGGTCGACCAGTGGACCACGGACGAGGCCTCCCCCAGCGGTATCGCCTACGCCGAGGGATCGATCTGGATGGCCGGCCTGGGCGGCGAGCGGCTGTGGCGCATACCTCTGAAGGGCACGGAGGCCTCGGCGGACCCGGAGTCCTTCCTGGAGGACGAGTACGGCCGCCTGCGCACGGTGGCCCCGGCGGGCGGCAACAAGCTCTGGCTGGTCACCAGCAACACGGACGGCCGCGGCAGCCCGAAGGAGGGCGACGACCGGATCCTGGAGCTGGAAGTGAGCTAGGCGGCGCTCATGTCTCGTCGGGTTCCTCCTCCGGGGCGGCCGGCGGGCGCACGGTGACCTTTCCGGACGCGAGGTCTATCGGCCCGCGTCCGGGGTCGGCGTCGCCGACGTCCTCCCGGGTCAGCTCCAGACGGTTCTGCTCGTCGCGGGTGTGTTTACGGCCGGGGGCGAACAGTTCCTCGAAAGCGTTGAACATCGCTCCCCTCCCCAGGGACGAATGGATCGCACACCCATTATCCCGCCGCCAGCCGTTCATCCGTCTGCGCCGCGAACAGACCGAGCCGGTGCGCCACCGCCGCCGCCTCCCCGCGGCCGGAGACGCCCAGCTTGGCGAGGATGTTGGAGACGTGGACGCTGGCCGTCTTCGGGGAGATGAAGAGTGCCTCGGCGATACGGCGGTTGGTGTGGCCGGCGGCCACCAGGCGCAGGACGTCGTGCTCGCGGCTGGTGAGGCCGAGCGTGTCGGCCGGGGCGGCGGGGGCCGGCTCGCGGGTGGCGGAGGGCAGTGCGAGGCGGGCGCGCTGCGCCAGCAGCGTGGCGGACCGGGCCAGCGGTGCGGCGCCGAGGTGGTCGGCGACGGCGGTCACCAGCCGCAGCAGTTCCGTGGCGCGGGCGCGCTCGTCGTCGCCCGCGCCGGTGGCGAGCAGCGCCTCGGCGAGCCGGAACCGGACGCGTGCGAGGTCGTAGGGCCGTTCCAGTGGCTCGACCGCCGCGACGGCCGCGGACCACGCGTCCGGCGCGGTCCTGCCCTCGGCGCGCAGCAGCTCGGCGCGCAGCCACAGGTCGTACGCCTGCCATACGGGCACGCCGGTCGCCAGGGTCCTGGCCGCCGCGCGGATCCGGTCCAGGATCTCCGGGCGGCCGGGCTCGGTCGCCGGTGCGCCGTGGGCGTCGGCCTCCGCGGTGGTGGCGGCGAGCAGCAGGGGCCAGCCGTAGCGCTGGGTGCCGGGCGGGAGGCCGGTGTCGAGGGCGGCCAGCAACTCGGCGCGGGCGTCGGGGAGGCGGTCCTCTGCGGCGGCGATACCGATGGCGACCCACTTCATGGGGAGGGCGTACTGCGGCATCGGGTCGTGGGTGCCGAAGAAGGTGCGGGCGTCGGCGAGCCGGCGGGCCGCCTCGGCCATGTCCCCGCGGTCGTACGCGAGATACGCCAGGCGCATCGAGCCCCCGGCGCGGGGCTTGGCGCTCTGTTCGAGACGCTGGGCGTTGGCCGCGGCGCGGGCCGCCTCGTCCCAGCGGCCGAGGGTGTGGAGGGACTCGGCGAGGTTGCCCCACACCCAGCCCTCGGAGTCCAGCAGTCCGAGCCTGCGGGTGACGTGGACGCCTTCGTGGAGGAGTCCGGCGGCCTCCTCGGAGCGGCCGACGCCTTCCAGGACAGACGGGAGGTTCACATGGGCGCGGGCCACCACCATGTCCATGCCCAGTTCGGTCGCCCGGTCCTTGACCTCATACATCTCGGCGAGCCCGGTGTCGATGTCACCGGCGTCGACCATGAGGCCGCCGAGGGTGAGCCGGGCGTTGAGCTCGATGTCGTGGGCGCCGACCATGCGGGCGTACTCGACGGCGCGTTCGGCGGCGGCCATGGCGTCCGGGCCGGGGTCGTGCAGCATGGACCAGCTGGCGGCGGAGGCGAGGACCTCGGCGTGCACCTCGGACGGGGGCAGTCCGCGCACCAGGTCCTGGGCGGTGCCGAGTTCGGCCCAGCCGTCGCCGCGGGCGAGGGCCTGGGTGAGCCGGGAGCGCTGCACCCAGAACCAGGCGGCGCGCAGGGGGTCCGGATCCTCGTCGAGGAGGCGCAGCGCCCGCTTGGTGATCTTCATCGAGCGTTCGCGTTCCCCGCAGAGGCGTCCGGCGACGGCGGCCTCCGCCATCAGGTCGAGGTAGCGCAGCGGCGTCGTCTCGGGGTCGCAGCCGCTGGGGGTGCCCCCACGCCCTTCAGGCAGTGGGGGAGGAGGGTAGACCTCGGCGTAGTCGAGGGGGCGCAGGGTGTCCCGTACGGTGTCGGGGACGGCGTCCCACAGCTCCATCGCCCGGTCCAGCAGGCCCAGTTGCTCGGAGTAGGCGTGGCGCCGGCGGGCTTCGACGGAGGCGTCGAGGACGGCGGGCAGGGCCTTGGCCGCGTCGTGGGCGTGGTACCAGTAGCTGGCCAGGCGGGTCACCCGCTCGTCGGCGGGGACCAGGGTGGGGTCGGCCTCCAGGGCCTCGGCGTAGCGGCGGTTGAGACGGGAGCGTTCGCCGGGCAGCAGGTCGTCGCTGACGGCCTCGCGGACCAGGGAGTGGCGGAAGCGGTAGCCGTCGCGGTCGGGTGCGGGGGTGAGGATGCTGGCGTTGACGCCGGCCCGCAGGGCCTCGATGAGGTCGTCCTCGGTGAGCCGGGCGACGGCGGCCAGCAGCCGGTCCTCGACGGTGGAGCCGCCCTCGGCGACGATCCGGGCGACCCGCTGGGCGCTCTCCGGCAGGCCCTCGACCCTGACGAGGAGGAGGTCGCGCAGGGAGTCGGTGAGGCCGGTGCAGCAGCCCTCGTCGGAGGCGACGGCGAGTTCCTCGACGAAGAAGGCGTTGCCGTCGGAGCGTTCGAAGATGTCGTCGACGCGGTCGGGGTCGGGTTCGCGGGCGATGATGCCGGCTATCTGCCGGCCGACCTCCTCGCGGTTGAAGCGGCCGAGTTCGACGCGCTGGACCGTGCGGAGCCGGTCGAGTTCGGCGAGGAGGGGGCGCAGGGGGTGGCGGCGGTGGATGTCGTCGGAGCGGTAGGTGGCGAGGACGACGAGGCGACCGGTGCGCAGGGTGCGGAAGAGGTAGGCGAGCAGGTGGCGGGTGGAGGCGTCGGCCCAGTGCAGGTCCTCCAGGGCGAGGACGACGGTGTGGTCGGCGGCGACGCGCTCCAGCAGGCGGGCGGTGAGCTCGAAGAGGCGGGCCATGCCCTGTTCGTCGCGGCGGGCCTCGCGGGCGGCGGTGCCGATCTCGGGGAGCAGGCGGGCGAGTTCCTCCTCCTGGCCCAGGGCGGCGGCGGCGAGCTGGTCGGGCAGTTCGCGGCGGAGTTGGCGCAGGGCGGTGGAGAAGGGGGCGAAGGGGAGTCCGTCGGCGCCGATCTCCACGCAGCCACCGAGGGCGACGATCGCGCCTCGGCGGCGGGCCGCGGCGGCGAACTCCTCCACGAGGCGGGTCTTCCCCACACCGGCCTCGCCTGCGACGAGCAGGGCCTGGGGCTCGGTGGTGGCTCGGGTGAGGGCGGTGTTCAGTGTGTCGAGCTCGGTGCTGCGGCCCACGAACACGGGACTGACGGACTTGGTCTCCACGGTCCTGAGCATGTCATGCCCTTCCGGCAACGGGTCACCGGTTTTCCCGGTGCGCGGGGTGGTCCTGCGGACCGGCGCTCATGGGGTGCACGGTGTGGGTGCGGGGCGGGGGTGGTCGCGCGGCCCGGTGCTCGCGGGGTGCCGTCGCGCCCACCCGTGCCGCCCCAGCGGCACGACTGCCCGCGGAGAACGGGACGGCGGCCGACCCCCGTGCGGTCGCCGCCCCGCGGTTACGCGGCTCGGGCGAACCAGTGGCGGCGGGGATGGCTTTCCGCCTCGGTGTCTCGGGGAGCGGTGGTGCGGCGGAGGCGGGTGGCTTCCCGGGCCAGACGGTGCTCCTCCCCCTGGCGGACGAGGTCGTCGTGGTGGAGTCGGTGGAGCGCGTACTCGAACATGGTGTGTTCCCCCCGGAGGAGTCGGTGTCGGTCATCGCTTTCTGCGATGTCTCCACCTTCGTCTCCGAGGCGGGTCCGCCACATCGGGAGGGTTCCGTATCTTCCGGCCGGCACGGGACCTTAGGAGGTACTTAGACCGTGTCCTATGTGGTGAGGCGTCGTTGAACTCGGCATGGGGCGGGGTACGTGGAGTTGGATTGTTCCGGACGGGTTGTGGGAGATCGCGAAGCCGCTGATCCCTCCGTCGAAGGTGCGGCCGCAGGGCGGGGGAACGCAGGACACGCCTGATGAGACGCTGTTCGCCGCGATCATCTACGTGCTGGTGTCCGGCTGCTCCTGGCGTGCGTTGCCACCTTGCTTCGGCGTCTCGAAGTCGACCGCCCATCGGCGGTTCCTCATCTGGTCCAGAGCCGGTGTCTGGGGCCGGCTGCACGAGGCCGTGCTGCACCGGCTCGACGACGCCGGCCTTCTCGACGTCACCCGCGTCGTGCTCGACACCGCCCACGTGAGGGCTAAAAAAGGGGCGAACACACAGGTCCGAGCCCCGTGGACCGGGGCAAGCCGGGTTCCAAGATGCACGTCCTGTCGGACGCGAACGGACTGCCCCTCCTCGTCGGCGTCTCCGCGGGCAACACCCACGACAGCGAAGGACTGAAGCCGATGGTGGAGGGTCACCAAACGAGACACGACCCCCATCGCGGTCGGTACTTCAAGCCCCAGCGGCTGCACGCCGACAAGGCCTACGACCGGGCTGATCTGCGCAGATGGCTGCGCGGGAAGCGGATCGGCGTGCGCATCGCCCGCAAGGGCATCGAGTCCAGCAAGCGATTAGGGCGACGCCGCTGGGTCATCGAGCGCACCATGTCCTGGCTGTCCGGCTACCGCCGGCTCAGCCCCCGCTACGAACGCGATCCCCGCAACTACCTGGCCTTTCTCGGCCTCGCCGCCGCCCTGTGCTGCTACAAGCGACTCATCCGCCTCACCACGTAGGACACGGTCTTAGGCCGCCTAAGTCCTCAGTTGCTGTACCACCAGCCCCGCCGCACCGGCGACCGCGAGCGCCATGGCCGCCGTACGTGTGTGGCGCGCGTTCAGCCGCCGGGTCAGCGGACCGGCGAGCAGGACGCCGACGACCGCCGCCGGCGCGAGCAGCACCGTGCGCTGGAACGTGTGCGCGCCCACCGCCCCCGCCGCACCCAGCGCGACCAGGCTCATCAGCGAGCCGGCCAGGAAGAACGCGCTCATCGTGGCCCGCAGCCGCGGCCCGCTCAGCCGCTGCCACACCATCGCCATCGGCGGGCCCCCGATGGAGGTCGCCGTGCCCATCAGCCCCGACGCCATCCCGGCCAGGAACACCGAGGAGCGCCGAGCCCGGGGCACGTACCCCGCCGCGCTCACCGCGACGCCGGTGAGGACCACCCCGGCGATGAGCAGCGCGAGGTACTTCGCCGGCAGCGCCACCACGAGCAGCGCGCCCGCTGCCGCTCCCGGGACCCGTCCGACGAGGGCCCAGCCGCAGCCGCGCAGATCCGCCGAGCCCCGCTCCCGCACCAGCACCGCCGCCGTCACCCCGGCGGCGAGCAGCAGCACCACCGGTGGCGCCAGGGTGGGGTCGACCACGGCGAACACCGGCGCGGCGATCATGCCCAGGCCGAAGCCGACGGACACCTGGAGCACCGCGCCGACGCCCACCGTGAGGGAGAGCAGGACGAACTCCGCGCCGGTCATGCCCACGCGGGCCGCGCCTCCAGGGGGAAGTGGCACAGGGCGGTGTGGTCGTCACCGTCGCCCTCGGACTCGCGTACGACGAGCGGGGGCGCCTCGGTGGCGCACTTGTCCTCCGCGTGCCGGCAGCGGGTGCGGAAGCGGCAGCCGGAGGGGATGTCGAAGGGCGAGGGGATCTCGCCCTTGAGCTGGATCTCCTGGTCGTGGGCGGCGCGGGAGGCGTCCAGGACCGGTGCGGCCGACATCAGCGCGGCGGTGTAGGGGTGCTGGGGACGGTCGAAGACGTCCTCGGTCTCCCCGTGTTCGATGACCTTGCCCAGGTACATCACCGTCACCCGGTCGGAGATGTACCGCACCACGGACAGGTCGTGGGAGATGAACACGTACGCGACGCCGAGCCGGGACTGGAGTTCGGAGAGCACGTTGAGGACCTGGGCCTGCACCGACAGGTCCAGGGCGGAGACCGGTTCGTCGCACACGATGAGGTCGGGGTCCAGGGCGAGCGCGCGGGCGATGCCGATGCGCTGGCGTTGTCCGCCGGAGAACTCGTTGGGGTAGCGGTGGGCGTCGCTCTCCCGCAGCCCGACCAGGGACAGCAGTTCACGGATCCGCTTCTCGCGGGCCCTGGCGTCGGGGACGACGTCCCGGTGGGTGCGCCAGGGCTCGCCGATCAGATCGGCGGCCGACATACGGGCGTTGAGCGAGGCGAAGGGGTCCTGGAAGACCATCTGGACGCGCCGCCGCCAGTTCAGCAGCTCCTTGCCGCGCAGGGCGAACGGGTCGACACCGTCGTAGCGGACCGTGCCCGCGTCGGGCCGTTCCAGCCCGAGCAGCACCCGCGCGAGGGTGGACTTGCCGCAGCCGGACTCGCCGACGAGCCCGAGGGTCTCTCCCCGGCCGAGCCGTACGTCCACTCCGTCCAGGGCGGTCAGCCGGCGGCGTCCGCTGCCGAAGCTCTTGGTGACACCGCGGACCTCCAGCAGTGGCGGGTGTCCGCCGGTCCGGGGCCCGGCGGTCTCGGTGGTGGTGCGGGACTCAGTCACGGTCGAGCTCCTCGGAGAAGTGACAGGCGGCCGAACGTCCGTCGCCGGTGGCGCGCAGGGACGGCCGTTCCCGGACGCAGCGCTCCCGCACCAGCGGGCAGCGGTCCTGGAAGACACAGCCGGACGGCACCGCGCTCAGCTCGGGCGGGCTGCCGGGGACGGCGGGCAGCGGCTGTCCGCGCTCGGCGTCCTCGGGGACGGAGTCGAGCAGTCCGCGGGTGTAGGGGTGGCGGGGCGCGGCGAAGACCTCGCGCACCGTGCCCTGCTCCACGACCGTGCCGGCGTACATCACGACCACGTCGTCGGCGCGCTGGGCGACCACGGCGAGGTCGTGGGTGATCAGTACGACGGCCATGTCCCGTTCGTCCTGGAGGTCCCGCAGCAGCCGCATGATCTGGGCCTGCACGGTGACGTCGAGGGCGGTGGTCGGCTCGTCGGCGATGAGCACGTCGGGGTCGAGGGCGACGGCCATCGCGATCAGCAGCCGCTGGCGCATGCCGCCGGAGAACTGGTGCGGGTAGGACTTGGCCCGCTGCCTCGGCTCGGGGATGCCGACGCGGGTCATCAGCTCGATCGCCTTCTCCCGGGCCTCGCGCCGGGAGAGTCCGCGGTGGATGCGGAACGGCTCTCCGATCTGCCGGCCCACGGGCTGCACCGGGTTGAGGGCGGTCAGGGCGTCCTGGAAGACGATCGACAGGACGGGGCCGGCCAGTCTGCGGCGCTCGGCCGGGCTGAGCCGCAGGATGTCCTCGCCCCTGACCCGTACGGCGCCTCCGGTCACGGAGGCGGCGGGGTCGAGCAGTCCCACGACCGACAGCGCGGTCATCGACTTGCCGCAGCCGGACTCGCCGAGCAGGGCCAGGGTGCGGCCGCGGCGGACGCTGAAGCTGACGCCGTCCACGGCGCGCACCGTCCCGGAGGCCGTGCTCAGGTCCACGCACAGCCCTTCGACGTCGAGGGCCGGGTCGGCGGCGGACGGAGCGGGTGCGGATGTGGTCGTCACGGGATCATCTCCGGGGGGACGGCGGCGGAGGCTCCGCGGCGCTTGCGGGGCAGCGTCAGACGCCAGCGCTGGGCGGGGTCGGTGGCGATGCGGGCCCAGGCGGCGAGCACCGTGGCGGACACGGTGGTGAGCACGATGGCCAGTCCGGGCAGGACCGTGATCCACCAGGCGGTCTGGAGGTACTGCCGGCCCTGCGCGACCATCAGGCCCCAGCTGACGTCCGGGGGCTGGATGCCGATGCCCAGGAAGCTCAGCGAGGACTCGGTGAGCATCACGAAGCAGAAGTCGAGGGTGGCGACCGTCAGCAGCGTCGGCAGGGCGATCGGCAGGATGTGCCGGTAGATGATGCTCCGGCTGGGGGTGCCGAAGGTGCGGGCCGCGTCGACGAACAGGCGGCTGCGCAGCTCGGCCGCCTCCGCGCGGGAGGTGCGCAGGTAGACCGGGATGCGGGCCACGGCGAGGATCAGCACGATGTTCGTCGCGGAGGGCGAGAAGACGTACAGCACGACGACCGCGATGAGCAGCGAGGGGAAGCTGAGGATGACGTCGGCGACGCGCATCGCCACGCTCTCCCGGCGGCCCCCGTGGTAGCCGGCCCACAGGCCGATCGCCGATCCGATCACCAGGGAGCAGAGCACCGCGGGGACGGCCACGGACAGGGTGGTGGCCGCCGCGTCGATCAGCCGGGCCAGCACGCTGCGCCCTAGGACGTCGGTGCCGAGCAGTCCGTGGAAGCCGTCGCTCAGGGAGGGCGCCCGCAGGGAGGCGTCCAGGTCCTGGCGCTGTGCGTGGTCGCCGATGAACAGCCGGCCGAAGAGGGCGACCAGGACAACCAGGCTCAGGACGACGGCTCCGACGGCGGCGGCCCGGTCCCGGCCGAGCAGCCGCCACCAGCGCGGCGGGCTCTTCCGGACGGGGGCGGACTCCGGGGCGTCCTCGCGCCCGTCCGCGGTGGTGGTCTCCGCTGTGGTCATGATGCTTCCTTCGCTCACGCCGGTACCGCCTGACGTACTCGGGGGTCGGTCAGCGCGTGGCAGACGTCGACGAGGATGTTCAGCGCGAAGATCGTCACCGCGGTCATCAGGACGGCGGCCTGGAGGACCGCGAAGTCGCGCTGGAGGATGGAGTCGATCATGAGTTTGCCGATGCCGGGCCAGCCGAAGATCGTCTCGACGATGACGGCGCCGTTGACCAGGCCCACGGTCAGGTCGCCGGCGACGGTCAGCACCGGCGTCACGGCGTTGCGCAGGGCGTGGCCGAAGATCACCCGGCGGGGTGTGGCGCCCTTGGCGCGGGCGATCTTGACGTAGGGCGCGGAGAGCGCGGAGACCATGCTGCCGCGCACCACCTGGACGAGCACGCCGAACGGGCGGATCAGCAGGGTCGCGACGGGCAGCACCCAGATCTCGGGCCCGCCGAGGGTGCCGGAGGTGGGCAGCAGGTCGAGGCTGACGCCGAAGACGAGGACGCCCATGACGGCGAACCAGAAGTCGGGGATGCTGGCGGCCGTCATCGACAGCAGGCTGGCGATCCGGTCGACCAGGGAGTTGGGCCGGTAGGCGGCCAGGCTGCCGATCAACACCGCTCCGGTGATCGCGAGGAGCATGGTGACGCCGGCGAGCTGGAGGGTGACGGGGAAGGCGTCGAAGACCATCTCGGTGGCGGACTGCCCGGTCCGCAGCGAGGTGCCGAAGTCCAGGTGGGCGGCGTCGACGAGGTAGTTCCAGAGCTGGGCCGGGACGGAGAGGTCGAAGCCCTGCGCGGCGGAGAACTCCGCGCGCTGTTCGGCGGTGGCGCTCAGCGGGAGGTAGAGGTCGACCGGGTTGCCGGTCATCCGGGCCAGGAAGAACACGCCCAGCACCACGCACACCAGGGGGACGGCGCTGGAGAGGATGCGTTTGCGCAGAAAGGTGACCATGTCAGTGCTGTCCCGCCTTCGCCGGGCCGACCTCTGCCAGCCGCATCTCGTCGCCGGTGGCGGAGTTCGGCTCGTACCGGATGGACGGTGACAGGCCGAGCAGTCCGCTCATGTGGGCCAGGTGGGCGTACTGGACGACCGACCTGTTCTGGTCCGCGAGCAGGCCGGCGAAGGCCTTCTGCCGCTGCTCGCCGGAGAGCGCGCCCGCGTCGGCGATGCGCCGGTCGAGCTCCTCGGTGCCGAAGGTGGACTGAGGTCCGTCGCTCAGCAGGTACTGGCTCGTGGTGAAGGCCGCGTCACCGGCCTGGTTGCCGTGCATGATCAGCAGGGCGATGGGTCCGACGTTCTCGGGCAGCGGCCGGAGCTGGTACTGGAGCTGGGTGGCGGTGTCCGCCATCCGGACCTTGACGTTCAGCCCGATCTGCCGCATCTGGTACTGGAGCGCCTCGGCCGTCTCCGACACCCCGGAGAACATGCCGTTGCGGGCGACCAGGGTGATCTGCCGGTCGACGGGTACGCCGTCGGCCTCGGCCTCCTCGATCAGGGCCTTGGCCCGTTCCACGTTCTGCCGGGTCGGTTCGATCCCCTCGTCGTGTCCCACCACTCCGGGCGGGACCAGTTGGCCGGCCGGTTCGGCGAGTCCGCCGAGCAGGGCGTCGATGATGCCGTCCCGGTCCACGGCCAGGTCGACGGCGCGGCGTACCCGTATGTCGTCGAGCGGCGCCTCTCGGCCGTCCAGCCGCAGCGCGGTGGTCTCGTTGTTGGGGTAGGCGACCGTGGTGTCCTTCTCGGCCTCGATGGGGTCGAGGGCCACGGCGATCTCCGCCTCACCCTTGTCGATCATGGCGGCGCGGACGCTGGCGTCGCTGCGCCAGACGTAGCGGGCGCGGGGGAAGCCGGGGGCGTCGCCCCAGTAGCCGTCGTAGCGGCTGAGGTCGATCGCCGCTCCGGGCTGCCAGGAGCTGACGGCGTAGGGGCCGGTGCCGACGGGGATACGGACCTTGGCCTCGGCGTTCGTCGTGCGCGGCACGATCTCCACGAAGCTCAGGCGCAGCGGCAGGATCGGGTCGGGCTGCTCGGTGGTGACGGTCAGCCGGGTGTCGCTCTCCGCCTCGACCTTCAGGTCGTCGTCGCCGAAGACATAGCCCTCGACGTTGCAGGCGAGGTCGGAGTTGACGGCCCGGTCGATGGAGAAGGCGGCGTCCCGCGCGGTGAACGGCTCGCCGTTCTGGAAGGTCACCCCCTCGCGCGTGTCGAAGGTCCAGGTGCGGTCGTCGGTCTGTTTCCAGCCGGTGGCGAGCAGCGGGTGCAGTTCGCCGGAGTCGGGGTCGCGTTCGACGAGGGGCTCGGTGATGTTGGACCGGACGACGACGCCGGTGCCGGTCAGCGAGGCCTCGCAGGGTTCCAGGGTCGGTGGCTCCTGGGTGAGCACCACCCGCAGGGTGCGGCCGTCGGCACGGCCGGCGTCACCGGCGGCGCTGCCCGCCACGGCGCAACCGCTGGACAGCAGCACCGTGCCCGCCAGGAGTGTCGCCGTCGGCGCGCGGAGGCGCCTTCGTCCGGTGGGCGGAAGGGGGGAAACGGAGAACTTCATCGTCGGCCTGTCTCCGGTGAGTGCTGGTGTGTCGCGTTCCACGTACGGGCGACTGCGAGAGGCTGTCTACACTTGCGTACCCGGTCCGCATCTGTGAACGCCGAAGCTAAACCGGCACCGTGGCAGCGTCAAGACATGCGCGGGAACGGATCCGTGCCGCGTCCCTCGCGCGGCCGGCTCTTCCGGGCCCGGCCGACCACCCCGCCCGGCACGGCGGCGCGACCGGCCGGGCGGCCCCTCCGGACACCACGGAGGCGCGACCGGCCGGACGGCCCGGCGCCATGCCACGGCACCACGCCCGGCGTCATGCCGCGGCGCCGACGCCCGAGCCGCCCGGCCGCGACGACCGCGTGGCCCCGGACGCCTTCCACGGCACCCACGGGGCCGCGCCTGCCCCACCCGCGCGTCCCGCCCCACAGACCCAGGCAGGAGATCACATGCCCACTCCCGGCACCACGACCGCCCCGGCCACCGTGCTCCAGGTGTCCCCGCTGCTCCCCGGCCTGGAGCAGGCCCTGGCCGAGCGCCACCACACGGTGCGTCTGCACGAACTGCCCGACCCCGACCGCTTCCTGCGCGACCACGGCGCGGACGTGGTCGCCGCCGTCACCAGCGCGCGGTTCGGGGTCGGGAACGCCCTGATGGACGCGCTGCCGAGACTGGGCGCGATCGTCCACTTCGGCGTCGGCCACGAGACCACGGACGTGGTCCGCGCCCGGGCGCGCGGCATCGACGTCGGCAACACCCCGGACGTGCTCACCGACTGCGTGGCCGACCTCGCCGTCGGCGCGCTGATCGACGTCATGCGCCGGATGTCGGCGGCCGACCGGTACGTGCGGGCCGGCAACTGGAGCACCGCGCCCTTCCCGCCGGCCGCGCGGGTGAGCGGGAAGCGGGTCGGCGTCCTCGGACTGGGCCGCATCGGCCGGGCCGTGGCGCGACGGCTCGAGGGGTTCGACATGGAGGTGGCGTACTGCTCGCGCGTCCCGGTGCCCGGTGTCCCGTACCGCCGCCTGCCCACCGCGCGGGCGTTGGCCGAGGCGTGCGACGCGCTCGTCGTTACCGTCGCCGGCGGCGCGGGCACGGAGGGCCTGGTGTCGGCGGCGGTACTGGACGCGCTCGGCCCCGAAGGCCATCTGGTGAACGTCGCGCGGGGCAGCGTCGTCGACGAATCCGCCCTGGTCGCGGCGGTGGAGGCAGGACGGATCGCGGGAGCGGCGCTCGACGTCTTCGCCGACGAGCCGAACGTGCCGCGGGCGCTCCTGGACTCGGACCGGGTGGTCCTGCTCCCCCACATCGCCAGCGCCACCCGGGAGACCCGCGAGGCCATGGGCGATCTGGTGCTGCGCAACGTGGAGCGCTTCATGACCGAGGGGGTCCTGCTCACCCCGGTGCCGGGGTCCGCCCATTGACACCGCCGCACCTGGCTGTCTACAAATGAGAACGCCGACTACATATGAGGATGGCATCCATGGTTCGGACCTCAGAGCGGATCGCCGGCGTCACCGTGACCCCCGTGGCCTTCCGGGACCACCCCTTGCTGAACACGGTCGGAGTGCACGAGCCCTACGCCCTGCGCACCATCGTGGAGATCACCACCGAGTCCGGTGTCAGCGGCGTCGGTGAGACCTACGGCGGCACGGTGCACCTGGAGCGGCTGCGCCGCGCCGCCGACGAACTGGCCGGCATGGACGTGTGGAGCCTCAACGAGCTGATCGCCCGCACCACCCGCGCGCTGGGCGCCGACACCGCGGGCGGCGACGGCATGTCCGGCATGGTCACGGGCAGCAGCACCGTGGACCGGGTCATGTCCCCGTTCGACGTCGCCTGCCTGGACATCCAGGGCAAGCTCGTGGGCCGCCCGGTCAGCGACCTGCTGGGCGGAGCGGTCCGCGACTCGGTCCCCTACAGCGCGTACCTCTTCTACAAATGGGCCGGCCACCCGGGCCAGGAGGACGACGACTGGGGCCCCGCCCTCGACCCGGCGGGGCTGGTCGAACAGGCCCGCCGCATGATCGGCACGTACGGCTTCACCTCGATCAAGCTCAAGGGCGGCGTCTTCCCGCCCGACGAGGAGATCGCGGCGGTCAGGGCGCTGCGCAAGGCGTTCCCGGAGCTGCCGCTGCGGCTCGACCCCAACGCGGCATGGAGTACGGAAACGTCCCTGCACGTCGCCCGGGAGCTGGACGGCGTCCTGCAGTACCTGGAGGACCCGACCGAGGGCATCGACGGCATGGCCGCCGTGGCCCGCGAGACGCCCACGCCGCTGGCGACCAACATGTGCGTGGTCTCCTTCGACGACCTCGCCCCGGCGGTGGCGAAGGGAGCCGTCGGCATCGTCCTGTCCGACCACCACTTCTGGGGCGGCCTCCGGCGCTGCGGACAGCTCGCCGCGATCTGCGGGACCTTCGGACTCGGCCTGTCGATGCACTCCAACTCGCACCTCGGCATCAGCCTCGCCGCGATGACCCACCTGGCCGCCGCGACACCCCGGCTGACCTACGCCTGTGACACGCACTGGCCCTGGAAGCGGCCCGACGAGGACGTCGTCGACCCCACGCCGCTGCGGTTCAGCGAGGGCCGGCTAGCCGTGCCGACGGCTCCCGGACTCGGCGTGGAACTGGACCGGGACGCCCTGGCCCGGCTGCACCGGCAGTACCTCGACTGCGGACTGCGCGACCGCGACGACACCGGCTACATGCGCCGCTTCGAACCGTCCTTCTCCACCAAGACCCCCAGGTGGTGAGCGACTGATGCGCATCATGCTCGACCACCGCATCCTGAGCCGCTTCCACGACCGGCTCAAGGCGTCCACGCAGGGCGAGCACGACTGGCTGGAGGCCTTCGACCGGGACGCCGCACGGCTCTCCGAGGCCGTCGCCGACATCGACGTCTACGTCGGCTCGAAGCTGAGCCCCGAGGACGCCCGGCGCGCGCGGCGGCTGCGGCTGGTCCACGTCGTCGGCGCCGGCTACGACGGCATCCCGCTGGACGCGCTCCACCCGGGGGTCACGGTCGCCACCACCCACCACCACGGCCGCTCCATCGCCGAGCACGTGCTGATGTCGGTCCTGATGCTCTCCCGCGACGTCCTGGGCGCCGACCGCGCGCTGCGCGCCGGGCGGTGGCGCAACGTGGCGGTCGACCCCGGACTGCCCTTCGGGACCACGCTGCACGGCCGCCGGGTCGGCATCATCGGCTTCGGCGAGACCGGCACCGAGGTCGCCCGGCTGTGCCAGGCGGTCGGCCTGCGGGTCCGTGCCGTACGACGCGACCCCTCGGCGCCGTTCCCCGCGGACCTGCGGCCCGACTGGGTCGGCGGCGACGACCGGCTGCCGGAACTCCTCGCCGACTCCGACGTCGTGGTGGTCACCGTCCCGCTGGGTCCCGCCACCCGCGGACTGATCGGCCCCGCCGAACTGAAGGCCATGGGCCCCGACGCCCTGCTGGTCAACGTGGCGCGGGGACCGGTGGTCCAGGAGGAGGCGCTCTACGAGGCACTCGGCTCCGGCACCATCGCGGGCGCCGCGCTGGACGTGTGGTGGTCGGGCCCGCCCGACGCGCCGAGCCGGCTGCCCTTCCAGGACCTGCCGAACGTACTGATGACCCCGCACCACTCGGGCCACACGGCCGACACCTTCGCCGCTCGCGCGACCGAGATCGCCGAGAACATCGACCGGCTGGAGCGGGGGGACGCGCTCACCAACGTGGTCCGCGCTCCGTCCCCCGGCCATTGACACCGGCCGGCACTCCCGTCCCTCACCCAGAGTAGGAAACCACCCATGCTCGAAGGCGTTCTGTTCTTCCCCGTCACCCCGTTCACCGAGACCGGTGACGTCGACCTCGACGCCCTGCGCCGGCACATCGCGGCCGGGGTCGACGCCGGACCGGGCGGAGTCTTCGTCGCCTGCGGCACCGGCGAGTTCCACGCCCTGGACCACGAGGAGTACACCGCGGTCGTGCGCACCGCCGTCGAGGCGGTGGCAGGACGCGTCCCGGTGTACGCCGGGGCCGGCGGCGCCGTCGGCCAGGCCCGCAGGCTCGCGCGGGCGGCCGACCGGGCCGGTGCGGACGGTCTGTTGCTCATGCCGCCCTACCTGGTCGAGGCCCCCGGCGACGGGCTCGTCGCCTACACCCGCGAAGTGGCCGGCGAGACCGCCCTGCCGCTGATCGTCTACAACCGGGCCAACGCCCGCTTCGACGAACGCTCGGCGGCGGCGGTCGCCCAGTTGCCCACCGTCGTGGGCTTCAAGGACGGCACCGGTGACCTCGACCTCCTCGCACGGATCGTCCCCGCCGTGCGGGAGGCGCTCGACGGGACCGGCAAGGAGTTCCAGTTCTTCAACGGCATGCCCACGGCCGAGGCCAGCCAGCTCGCGTACCGGGCGCTGGGCGTGAAGCTGTACTCGTCGGCGGCCTTCGCCTTCGCGCCCGATGTCTCCCTGGCCTTCCACCGCGCGGTGGAGGAGGGCGACCAGAAGCGGATCGACGCGCTGCAGCGGACCTTCTTCCACCCCCTGGTCCGGCTGCGCAAGCGGGTTCCGGGATACGCGGTGGCGCTGGTGAAGGCCGGGGTCACCCTGGAGGGCATCGAGGCCGGACCGGTCCGCCCGCCGCTGACCCCCCTCACCCCGCCCGAGACCGAGGAGTTGGCGGCCATCATCGCCGAGGCACGCGCCGTACTCGCCTCCTGAACGCGCGTGAGGGGTCTCCGGGTGCCCGGAGACCCCTCACGGCCTGACTCAACCGGTCGCCGGCAGGCCCAGCAGTACGTCGGTGTACTTGAGGACCGCCAGCAGCAGCCCGATGACGCCGAGCGACACGCCCGCCCAGGCGACCGACTTGGTCCAGGGCGCCTGGACGGTCCGTCCCGGCGCCCCGAACGCGGGCCTCGCCAGCACCACCACGCCCACGATCAGCGCGGTCAGCGCGAACAGGCCGGCCCACAGCGCGCTGGTGTGCCAGGCGTCGCCGTACACCTCCTTGACCTGGGTGGCGACGGAGGCGTCCGCGGCCGTCTCGAGCTGACCCATGAGGGTCTCCCGCGCGGCGGCCACCGTGCCCAGCCAGCCACCGGTGAGCGAGACGAGGCCGAGGGCCGCGGAGACGACCGCGGCGGCGCCCTGTCCGACACCGGACGGGGCCCGGTCCTCGGTCTCGGGCGCGTCCTGCGCTGCTTCCGGTTCCGTCTCCGTGACGTCGACGTCGGACTCAGTGGCGTCCACCGCCGTCTCGTCGCGCTCGGTGTCGGCTCCGGTCTCGTCCACTGTGCTGGTTCCCATGCCCCGCACCGTACGGACGCTCTCTGAGAGTCCGCTTAATGATCGTTGTGCGCCGCGCGCCACTCCGGGGCCAGCACGGACCACACCTCCAGGTCGTGGCGTACCCCGTGGTGGAGGTGGGCCTCGCGGCGCACGCCGTCACGGGTCATGCCGAGCCGGCGGGCGATGTTGACGCTCGGCTCGTTGCCGGCCGCCGCGACCCATTCGACCCGGTGGATGCCGCGCTGTTCGACGGCCCAGTCGATGAGCACCCGCATCGCGCGGGTGACGAGCCCGCGCCCGGTGGCGGCGGGCTCCAGCCAGCAGCCGACCTCGCAGCTTCCGTTCTCGGCGTCGAAGTTCAGGGTGAGCACCCCGCCCACGAGCGTGCCGTCCAGCCACAGCCCGTGCAGTGAGGCCGTGTCGGCGGCACGCCAGTCGGCGTACCGCCGGAGCACCTCCCGGGCACCGGCCACGTCCGTGGCCTTGGAGCCGAAGGGGACGTACTGGTTGATGAACTCACGGCCCCGGTCCAGATGGGCCAGGAACTCCTCGGCGTGCCAGGGCTCCAGGGGGCGCAGTTCGGCTCCGTCGTCACCCAGTCGTATCGCGTACATCCCGCTGCTGCTCCTCCTCGGCCAGCACGTCCGCCACCTCGGCGTCCGTGGCGGCGGCCAGCCTCTCATGGGCGGCCCGGGCCTCGGGCGGCTCGATGCTGATGCGCGGCAGGATCCGGTCCAGCGAGCGCGGCAGCCACCAGTTGGCGCCGCCGAGGAGGTGCATGAGGGCGGGGACGAGCAGGGTGCGCAGGACGAAGGCGTCGAGGGCGACGGCCGCGGCGAGCGCGATGCCGAACATGGCTATCACCCGGTCGCCGCTGAGGACGAAGGCGAGGAAGACCGAGATCATGATCACGGCGGCGGAGTTGATCACCCGGCTGGTCTCCGCGAGGCCGACGCGGACGGCACGCCGGTTGTCGCCGGTCTCCAGCCACTCCTCGTACATCCGGCTGACCAGGAAGACCTGGTAGTCCATGGAGAGCCCGAAGAGGACCGACACCATGATCACGGGCAGGAAGGGCTCGATGGGGCCCGCGCTGCCGAGGCCGAGCAGTTCGCTGCCCCAGCCCCACTGGAAGATCGCGACGACGACACCGAAGGCGGCGGCGACGGCGGCCACGTTCATCGCGGCGGCCTTGAGCGGGATGCCGATCGAGCGGAAGGCCAGCAGGAGCAGCAGACAGCCCAGACCGATCACCACGCCCACGAACAGGGGCAGCTTCTGGACGATGACGTCGGCGAAGTCGTCGTATCCGGCCGTCACGCCGCCGACGTGCACGTCGAGCGAGGTGCCCGACTCGGCCCGCGGCAGCACGTCGTCGCGCAGCCGGTCGACCAGGTCGCTGGTCTGCTTCGACTGCGGGGACGACTCCGGTACGACGGTGAGGTACGCGGTGTCGCCGCCCGTGCCGTAGGTCGCGGGCGACACCGACGCGACGCCCTCGGTCGCGCGCAGGGTGGTGTCGAGGTTGTCCAGGGCGAGCCGGTCCCCGGCGCCGTCGACGTGGGTGACGAGGGTGAGGGGGCCGTTCACGCCGGGGCCGAAGCCGTCGGCGAGGAGGTCGTAGGCCTGGCGGGTGGTGGACGTCTTGGGGTCGTTGCCCTGGTCGGAGGTGCCCAGGTGGAGGGAGAGGGTGGGCAGCGCGAGGACGGCCATGACGACGACGGCGACCGCGCCGAGCAGCTTGGGCCGGCGCTCGACCAACGCCGACCAGCGGGCGGCGAACCCGGTCGGCAGCTCCGGCTCGGGCCCGTGCTCCGCCAGCCGGCGCCGCTCCCGGCGGCTGAGCGCGCGCATGCCGATGTACTTCAGCAGGGCGGGCAGCAGGGTGACGGAGGCGGCGACGGTCAGGACGACGGTGAGCGAGGCCGCGATGGCGACGCCGTTGAGGAAGTTCAGCCGGAGGATCAGCATGCCCAGCAGGGCGATGCAGACGGTGGCGCCCGCGAAGACGACCGCCCGTCCGGTGGTGGCGACGGCGTTGGTGGCGGCCTCGGTGACGGTGAGGCCGCGCTTCAGTCCGCGCCGGTGCCGGGTCACGATGAACAGCGCGTAGTCGATGCCGACGCCGAGCCCGATCAGCATGCCGAGCATGGGGGCGAAGTCGGCGACGGTCATGACGTGCCCGAGGAGCACGATCCCGGCGTAGGCGGTACCGACGCCGACCAGGGCGGTGGCTATGGGCAGCAGCGCGGCGGCGAGCGAGCCGAAGGCGAGGAACAGGACGACGGCGGCGACGGCCACGCCGACGATCTCGGCCGTGTGCCCGCCGGAGGACTCGCTGAGCTCGATGGCACTGCCGCTGAGCTCGACCTGGAGTCCGTCGGTCTGGGCGGCCTCGGCGGTCTCCACCACGGTGGCGGCCTCGCCCGCGTCGATGTCCTTGGACTGGTCGTCGAAGGTGACCGTGGCGTAGGCGGTGCGGCCGTCCGCGCTGACCCGGCCGGCGCCCTGGTCGTCGTAGGGGCCGCTCACGGCGGCCACGCCGGGCAGGTCCCCGATCCGGTCCAGCGTGCGGGTCATGGTCTGCTCGACGCCGGTGTCCCGGACGCTGCCGGACGGGGTGTGCCAGACCACGTTGTCGCTGTCGCCGCCGAGGTCCGGGAAGCCCTCCTTCAGCAGCTGGGTGGCCCGCCCCGACTCGGTGCCGGGCACCTTGTAGTCGTTCGAGTAGGCGGAGCCGGCGGCGAAGGCGCCCGCGGAGAACCCGCCGAGGGCGAGGAGCCAGAGCAGAACGGCGATCAGACGGCGTTGGACACACCAGCGTGCGAGGGCTGCCACGGAACGTGCTCCCGGAGTGACTGAGGTGTGGATCTTTGACCGGGAACAGCCGAACGTGGACCGAACATCCCGCAAAGAACGCATGAGAAACGCACTGACACTGTTGCAGGCATGAGTGATCGTTTGTCGGCTTCGTGTACTAATTCACATTTCCGAGGCCGCTCAGTCGAACTGGTCCCCCAGCGCCATGATCATGAGCCCCGCGACCAGCAGCCACAGCGCTCTGCGGGTCCGCCCCCGGGAGCCCAGCACCGCGGCCAGGGCGCAGACGGCGGCCCCGCAGGCGTACGCGACGGGGACGAGGGCCGGCGCGGAACCCGCGAGACGGAGCAGGGCGGCGGCCACACCCGCGAGGGCGAGTACGGCCCCGGCACCGACCGCGGCCCACCGGGCGCGCCGCACCTCCTGCGAGGCCTCGTCGCCCTGCTCGGTGTCCTCTGCCCGGACGTCCGCGGTCGAGTCATCGGAATCGGCACGTCCACTCATGGCGCGGGAGCGTAGCGCCCGCGGCCCGGAAACCCGGATGCGGGGGTGCGGGGCCGGCTGCTACCGTCCGCCGTTCCGACGTTCCGCGGCAGTCCGCCGCCGGCCGAAGCAGGTGCTTTGATGTTTGTCCGCCCGATCTCCGACGCGACCCTTTCCCCCTTCACGGCCCCAAGGAGCCCGTTCACCGATGTCGGACATCACATCGAACACCCCGCACGACGACCTCGCTAGCCGCCTCACCCTGCCCCGGTACCCCCGCAGCAGCGCCTACGACGCCCGCTGGACCATCGAGAACGGGATGGGCCCGCACGCGCTGTGGCTGCTGGAGTGGCTCGCCCCGGCCCTCGGCCTCGACACCCTGCGCCCCGGCGCACGCGTGCTCGACCTGGGCTGCGGACGCGCCATGACGTCAATCTTCCTGGCCAGGGAGTACGACGTCCAGGTCACCGCGGCCGACCTGTGGATCAGGCCGGACGACAACGCGCGCCGCATCGCGGAGGCGGGCGTGGCCGACCGGGTGTTCCCGGTCCTCGCCGAGGCGCACGACCTGCCCTTCGGGGAGGAGAGCTTCGACGCGATCGTCTCCATCGACGCGTACCAGTACTTCGGCACCGACGACCTCTACCTGCCGACGCTGACCCGGCTGCTGAAGCCCGGCGGGCGGATCGGGGTCGTCGTCCCCGCGCTGCCCGAGGAGATCGAGGGCACCGAGCCGCCGGAGCACATGAAGCCCTTCTGGGACCCCGCGTTCTGGTGCTTCCACAGCCCCGTCTGGTGGCGCCGCCACTGGACCCGCAGCGGGGCCGTGGAGGTCGAGACGGCCGACTGGCTGGAGGACGGCTGGCGGGAGTGGCTGCTCTGGTGCGACGTCGTCGCCGAGGAGAGCACGGAGGAGTTCCACGTGCGGATGAGCCGGGAGAGCGCGGAGATGCTGCGCACGGACCGGGGCCGCACGCTGGGCTTCGCACGCGTGGTGGGCCGCCGAGCCTGACCGTGTGACCGTATGCGGGAGGGGGCGCATCGAACCCGATGCGCCCCCTCTCGTGCTCTTCGACGATCAGCCCTCGTCGACGCCCAGCTTCTGAAGGATCAGCTCCTTCACGCGGGCCGCGTCGGCCTGCCCGCGCGTGGCCTTCATGACCGCGCCGACCAGGGCACCGACCGCGGCCACCTTGCCACCGCGGATCTTGTCCGCGATGCCCGGGTTGCCGGCGATGGCCTCGTCGACGGCGGTGCCCAGGGCGCCCTCGTCGGAGACGACCTTCAGACCGCGCTTGTCGACCACCTCGTCGGGAGTGCCCTCACCGGCGAGGACGCCCTCGATGACCTGGCGGGCCAGCTTGTCGTTCAGATCGCCCTTCACGACCAGCTCGGCGACCCGGGCCACCTGCTCCGGGGTGATCGCCAGCTCGTCCAGCGACTTGCCGGACTCGTTGGCACTGCGGGCCAGCTCACCCATCCACCACTTGCGGGCGGAGGCCGCGTCGGCACCGGCGTCGATCGTGGCGACGATCGGGTCCAGCGCACCGGCGTTGAGGATGGCCTGCATGTCGGTGCCGGAGATCCCCCACTCCTCGCGGAGCCGGTTACGGCGCACCAGCGGCAGCTCGGGCAGGGCGGAACGGATCTCCTCGACCCACTCGCGGGACGGGGCGACCGGCACCAGGTCGGGCTCCGGGAAGTACCGGTAGTCCTCGGCCTCCTCCTTCACGCGGCCCGAGGTCGTGGACCCCGTGTCCTCGTGGAAGTGCCGGGTCTCCTGGATGATCGTGCCGCCTGAGGAGAGCACCGCCGCGTGGCGCTGGATCTCGAACCGGGCCGCACGCTCCACGGACCGCAGCGAGTTGACGTTCTTCGTCTCGCTGCGGGTGCCGAACTTCTCGGTGCCGTTGGGGCGCAGCGACAGGTTCACGTCGCAGCGCATCTGGCCCATCTCCATGCGGGCCTCGGACACGCCGAGCGCCCGGATGAGCTCGCGCAGCTCACGGACGTACGCCCGCGCGACCTCGGGGGCGCGCTCGCCCGCTCCCTCGATCGGCTTGGTGACGATCTCGATCAGCGGGATGCCGGCGCGGTTGTAGTCCAGCAGGGAGTGGGACGCGCCGTGGATACGGCCGGTGGCACCGCCCACGTGCGTGGACTTGCCGGTGTCCTCCTCCATGTGGGCGCGCTCGATCTGGACGCGGAAGGTCTCGCCGTCCTCCAGCTGCACGTCGAGGTAGCCGTCGAAGGCGATCGGCTCGTCGTACTGGGAGGTCTGGAAGTTCTTCGGCATGTCCGGATAGAAGTAGTTCTTCCGGGCGAAGCGGCACCACTCGGCGATCTCGCAGTTCAGCGCGAGACCGATCTTGATCGCCGACTCGACGCCGGTCGCGTTGACGACCGGGAGCGCGCCGGGCATGCCGAGGCAGACGGGGCAGGTCTGGGTGTTCGGGTCGGCGCCCAGCGCCGTCGAACAGCCGCAGAACATCTTGGTCCGGGTGCCGAGTTCGACATGGACCTCGAGGCCCATGACGGGGTCGTACGACGCCAGCGCGTCCTCGTACGACACCAGGTCAGTCGTGGTGGTCACGGTGAAACTTCCCTCTCAGCCCAGCAGGACGTCGTCGTCGCCGAGGCGCTTCACCTCGCGGTAGAGGATGGCGAGGTTGGTGATGACGGCGGCGCCGGTGACGACCGCGTCGAGCAGCCGCAGCGTGTCGTTCTCGCCACGCGCCTTCTTGATCTGCTTGTACACACCGACGGCGCCGAACGCCGAGGTGGCCATGGAGACGTACAGACCGGACTTGGACTTCTTGAAGCCCTTGGCCTTGGACAGTGCGCTCACAGCGACGGTGCCTCCTCGATCAGCGGGTGGCCCCAC
Organism: Streptomyces sp. CB02400; assembly: GCF_001905725.1. Classification (GTDB taxonomy): domain Bacteria; phylum Actinomycetota; class Actinomycetes; order Streptomycetales; family Streptomycetaceae; genus Streptomyces; species Streptomyces atrovirens. The sequence continues at coordinate 92,068 of NZ_LIWB01000017.1, read as the reverse complement.
TTTTCCACGAAGGCGGCCTCGACGGCGGCGCCGACCTTGTAGAGCCGGTCGTCCTTCATGGCGGGGGCGATGATCTGCAGACCCACCGGCAGGTTGTCCTCGGGGGCGAGGCCGCAGGGCAGCGACATGGCCGCGTTGCCCGCCAGGTTGGTGGGGATGGTGCACAGGTCGGCCAGGTACATCGCCATCGGGTCGTCGGCGCGCTCGCCGATCGGGAAGGCGGTGGTCGGGGTCGTCGGGGAGACGATCACGTCGACCTGCTCGAAGGCCCGCTCGAACTCCTGCTTGATGAGGGTGCGGACCTTCTGGGCGCTGCCGTAGTACGCGTCGTAGTAGCCGGAGCTGAGCGCGTACGTACCGAGCATGATGCGGCGCTTGACCTCGTCGCCGAAGCCGGCCTCACGGGTCAGCGAGGTGACCTCCTCGGCGGAGTGCGAACCGTCGTCGCCGGTCCGCAGGCCGTAGCGCAGGCCGTCGAAGCGGGCGAGGTTGGAGGAGCACTCGGAGGGCGCGATCAGGTAGTAGGCCGACAGCGCGAGGTCGAAGGACGGACAGTCCAGCTCGACGACCTCGGCGCCGAGCCCCTTCAGCAGCTCGACGGACTCGTCGAACCGCTGGACGACACCGGCCTGGTACCCCTCACCGCGGAACTGCTTGACGACGCCGACGCGCATGCCGGCGACGCTGCCGTTGCGGGCGGCCTCGACGACCGGCGGGACCGGGGCGTCGATGGAGGTGGAGTCCATCGGGTCGTGCCCGGCGATCACCTCGTGCAGCAGGGCGGCGTCCAGGACCGTACGGGCACAGGGACCGCCCTGGTCCAGGGAGCTGGAGAAGGCGACCATGCCGTACCGGGAGACGGCACCGTACGTCGGCTTCACACCGACGGTGCCGGTGACGGCGGCCGGCTGGCGGATGGAACCGCCGGTGTCGGTGCCGATGGCGAGCGGCGCCTGGAAGGAGGCGAGCGCGGCGGACGAACCACCACCCGACCCCCCGGGGATCCTGGTCAGGTCCCACGGATTGCCGGTCGGCCCGTAGGCGCTGTTCTCGGTGCTGGACCCCATGGCGAACTCGTCCATGTTGGTCTTGCCGAGGATGACGACGTCGGCGGCCTTCAGCCGCTTGGTGAGCGTCGCGTCGTACGGCGGGATCCAGCCCTCGAGGATCTTGGAACCGACGGTGGTCGGGATGCCCTCGGTGGTGAAGATGTCCTTGAGCGCGAGGGGAACGCCGGCCAGCGGACCGAGCTTCTCCCCCTTGGCCCGCTTCTCGTCGACGGCCCGCGCCTGCGCCAGGGCACCCTCGCGGTCGACGTGCAGGAAGGCGTGCACCTTCTCGTCGACGGCCTCGATCCGGGCCAGGTGCGCCTCGGTGACCTCTACGGCCGTGAGCTCACCGGAGGCGATCTTCTCGGCGGTCTCGGCGGCGGTGAGCTTGATGATGTGATCGCTCATGGCGGGTTACTCCTCCCCCAGGATCTGCGGCACCTTGAAACGCTGCTGCTCCTGGGCCGGGGCGCCGGAGAGCGCCTGCTCGGGGGTGAGCGAGGGACGGACCTCGTCCGCGCGCATGACGTTCGTCAGCGGGAGCGGGTGCGAGGTCGGCGGTACGTCTTGGTCGGCGACCTCGCTGACGCGGGCGACCGCGCCGATGATGTCGTCCAGCTGGCCCGCGAAGTGGTCGAGCTCTTCGGGCTTCAGCTCCAGACGCGCCAGCCGGGCGAGGTGGGCGACCTCCTCGCGCGTAATGCCAGGCATGCAGCGATCCTCTGGGGTGAGTGTGTGTGGTTTGGGGCCAATCCTATGGGGCGGCGGGCCGTGCCCGTGAAACCCTTTCCTCGGGCCTGCCCTGCCGGACGCCGTGCGGCGTTTCTCCGCGTGCGGCGGGAGGGCGGGCGACGCCCTGCGCCGGCGCGGACCGGGGGCTCTGCAGCCCGGCACCTTACGAGGTACCTCGCGTCAGTGCGGGCAGGGGCGGCTTCACAGCCCGGTGCCTTGCGAGATGCCTCGCGTCAGTGCGGGCAGGGGGTGTTCGCGCAGCCCGGCGCTTACGGGGTGCGCCGCGTTGGTGTGGGCCGGGGGTGGGGTTGCGCAGCCCGGCGCTTGCGGGGTGCCTCCCCCACTCTCGGCTTCTCCCCCACTCTCGGCTTCGCTCGAGCGGGAGGTACCCCCATGAGCGGGAGGTACCCCCACCGCCCACCCGTGCCGCCCCTGGGGGTACCTCCCAGGCCCTTAAGGCACTGGGGGAGGCACGACTGCCCGCGGAGGACGGGGAGCGGTAGCGGCTGCTCGCGGGAATGGCGGAGGGCAGGCGCGTACGGTGCGGCGCGTGGATCGCGGTGGGCGGAGACCGGACGCCTACGGCGGGAAGGGGACGGGGCGGGGGTGGCCGCCCGCAGTGGCTGGCGCGTCCGCACCCCGCACCCCTCCGAGGAACCCCATCGCGCCAGTCCGAGGACGGACACCCCCGACCCGGCCCCGACCCACCCACCGACCGCAGGCGCTACCCCAGCCCCCACCGAGCCGAAAGCTGCGCCGCAGGCATCCACCCACCGGACCGAACGCCGCACCGCAGGCACAAGACCCACGCCCGGCGCGAGCTACTCCTCGGCCGTGGTCGTCGCGGCCGGGAGCGCCGCGGCCGGGCGCTGCCAGCCGCGGGAGCCGCGGGCGAGGAGCCAGGCCGTGGTCTCGTCCGGCGGCATCGCCGCGGCGACCAGCCAGCCCTGCACCGCGTCACAGCGGAGATCACGCAACCGCTCCCACGTCTCGTCGTCCTCCACCCCCTCCGCGACGACGAGCAGCCCCAGCGAATGCGCCAGGTCGACCGTGCAGCGCACGATCTCCGCGTCCTCCGCGTCCACGGCCAGCCGAGCCACGAACGACCGGTCGATCTTCAGCTCACTCACCGGCAGCCGCCGCAGATGCACCAACGACGAGTACCCCGTACCGAAGTCGTCCAGCGACATCTTCACCCCGTGCCCGGTCAACGCGTTCAACGTGTCGGCCGCACGCTGCGGATCCTCCAGCAGCACATGCTCGGTGATCTCCAACTGCAGCGCCCCCGCCGGCACCCCGTGCCGAGCCAGCCGCGCCGCCACGGAGCCCGCGAAGCCCGGCGAGTGCACATCGCGCGGAGACACATTCACGGCGACCGGCACGAACAACCCCTGGGCCCGCCACCGCGCGACCTGCCCCAGCGCGGTCTCCAGCACGTACTCGGTGAGGTGCGGCATCAGCCCGGACGACTCGGCGATCGCTATGAACTCGTCCGGCGGCACCTTCCCCCGCTCCGGATGCACCCACCGCACCAGCGCCTCGAGCCCCGCGACCTGCCCGTCGAAGCGCACCTTCGGCTGGTAGTGGAGCTCGACCTCCCGGGCGTCCAGCGCCCGCCGCAGATCCCCCAGCAGCCCCAGCCGGTCAGGGGTGTTGGAGTCCCGCTTGGACTCGTACGCCTCGACCCCCGTACGGTCCCGCTTGGCCTGATACATCGCCACGTCCGCCCGCCGCAACAGCCCCTCCGCGTCGTCGGCGTGGTCGGGAAAGACGGCGACCCCCGCGCTCGCCTCCAGGACGAGGGTGAGCCCGTCGAGGTCGAGCGGGGAGCTGAGGGCGGCGACGAGGGAGCGGGCGACGCGGGTGGCGGCCGTCGTGGAGTCGGCGACGGGGAGTAAGACGGCGAACTCGTCACCGCCGAGCCGCGCGGCCTCCGCCCCGCGCGGCAGGGCGAGTCTGAGCCGGTCGGCTATCTGCAGCAGCAGCCGGTCACCGGCGAGATGCCCGAGCGTGTCGTTGACCGACCGGAACCGGTCCAGGTCGATCAGCATCAGAGCGGCGCGCGCATCGATCCGCTCCGCGTCGTCCAGCGCGGTCCAGATGCGTTCCAGCAGCCACTGCCGGTTCGGCAGTCCGGTCAACGGGTCGCGGAGCTGCTCCTCGGCCCGCGCGCGGGCTATCCACAGCGTGGAGTCGAGGGCGATCAGCGGAATGGAGAACAGGGGCAGCAGCACCGGTTTGGCATCGGCGACCACACACACCAGCGGCGCTATACCGAGCAGGGCGACAGCGACAAGGCCCTGCCGGACCAGCGCGGTACGGGCCACGGTGGGCAGCCCCGCGCGGGGGGTGTGCAGGTACCACAGCAGACCGCGGGTGACCGTGAGATAGACCGCGGCGACCAGCACCACCCCCGGGGCGGTGTACAGCGTCCAGGTGTCCGGGGTCGACGGCGACTCGACGGACGGCACGCAGCCGAACGCGGCCAGCACCAGCGCACCGGCGCCGATGCCGAGCAGGTCCACCGCACCGTGCAGCACGCCCTGCCGCCAGCGGCCCCGCCGGGCTATGCCGACCAGCACGACGACGGTGAGGCTGACCATTCCGGCCGAGACCCAGCCGTACGACAGCAGCACCGCGAGAGTGAGGGCGGCGCCGGAACCCGTACCGCCCCACCACCGGGAACGGCCCAGCATCACCAGATGGCCGACGATGATTCCGGTCAGCACCGCCAGCGACCAGCCGACGGTGCCGGACGGGAAGAGCGCGTGCCCTCCGGTGAACGCCCGCAGGAAGCCCGCGCCCAGTACGAAGCCGGCCGCGGCGACGACCGCCGTGGGCAACGCGGGCCAGGACGGGTGCCGTTCCTCGTCCGCCTCGGACAGCTCGGCCAGCCCGGGACCGTGCCCGGCGACCGGCTGCCCGACACCGCGCGTGTCCGCACCGCGCGTCTCCGCACCGCGCGCGTCCGCGGTACGCGCCCCGGTGCGCCCCTTTGCGCCCGGCCGCCCCGCGGGCCGCCCGTCCTCACGGCCGCGCAGCCATGCGACCGCCATGCGGCGCAGGCGCAGCCGTGAGCCCGGGGCGGCGCTCTCGGTCGGTTCCATTCCCGTCCCTCTCCCAGCCGGCGGTGCCCACGCCACGCGGCCCGATGCCCGACGACCCTCAGCGGCTCCGCGGTGGAAAGCCCTTACCCCGGACCCCTCACGAGTACGGGGTTGCTCCGACCGCAGCTGGGCACGGCAGGCGCACATCTCAACAGTAGGCCGCAGAAGGCCTGTACGGGCACCGGTCGCCGACGGTTGCCCGAATGCGCCCCAGCCACCCGTATGCATCTGATATGCGCCGATCGGCCGACCTTCAACCGCTACTCCTCGGCCGAAAGAGCGATGTCCGCCGCGGCCTTCGGGCCTTGTCCGAGGAGGACGGTGAAGCCGTCCTCGTTCAGAACCGGCACCTTGAGCTGCATCGCCTTGTCATACTTCGTCCCGGGATTGTCACCCACAACGACGAACGACGTCTTCTTGGAGACGGATCCGGTCACCTTCGCCCCCTGGCTCTGCAGCGCCTCCTTCGCGCCGTCCCGGGTGAAGTTCTCCAGGGTTCCGGTCACCACGACAGTGAGCCCTTCCAGCGGACGCGGCCCCTCGTCCTCCCCCGACCCCTCGTCCTCCATACGGACACCGGCCGCTTTCCACTTACGGATGATCTCCCGGTGCCAGTCCTCGGCGAACCACTGCTTGAGCGAGGCGGCGATGGTCGGGCCGACCCCTTCGGTGCCCGCCAGCTCCTCCTCGGTGGCCTGCTCGATGCGGTCGACGGAGCGGAACTCACGGGCCAGCGCCTCCGCCGCGACCGGACCGACATGACGGATCGACAGACTGGTCAGCACGCGCGCCAGCGGACGCTCCTTGGCCGCCGCGATGTTCGCCAGCATCGCGACCGCGTTCTTCCTCGGCTCGCCCTCCTGGTTGGCGAAGACGGTGGCGATCTTCTCCTCGCCGCTCTTCGGGTCCCGCTTGGGCAGCCCGCTGTCCTGGTCGAGGACGTACGCCTTGATGGGCAGCAGCTGCTCGATGGTGAGGTCGAACAGGTCGCCCTCGTCCCGCAGCGGCGGCTCTGCGGGCTCCAGCGGCCTGGTCAGCGCCGCCGCGGCGACATAGCCGAAGTGCTCGATGTCCAGCGCCTTGCGGCCGGCCAGGTAGAACAGCCGCTCCCGCAACTGTGCCGGACACGTACGGGCGTTGGGGCAGCGCAGGTCGACATCGCCCTCCTTCATCGCCTTCAGCGGCGTACCGCACTCGGGGCACTCGGCCGGCATCACGAACTCGCGCTCGCTGCCGTCCCGCAGGTCGGCGACCGGACCGAGGATCTCCGGGATCACGTCACCGGCCTTGCGCAGCACCACCGTGTCACCGATGAGGACGCCCTTGGCCTTGACCACGTCCTGGTTGTGCAGGGTGGCGAACTCGACCTCGGATCCGGCCACCGTGACCGGTTCGACCTGGGCGTACGGCGTGACCCTGCCCGTGCGGCCCACCCCCACGCGGATGTTGACCAGTTTGGTGTTGACCTCCTCGGGCGCGTACTTGTACGCGATGGCCCAGCGCGGCGCGCGCGAGGTGGTGCCGAGGCGGCCCTGCAGGGAGATCTCGTCGAGCTTGACGACGACCCCGTCGATCTCGTGCGCCACGGAGTGCCGGTTCTCGCCGTAGTACGCGATGAACTCCCGTACGCCGGCGAGGTCGTCGACCACCTTGTTGTGCTCGGAGGTGGGCAGGCCCCAGGCCTTCAGCAGGTCGTAGCCCTGGGAGAGGCGGGTCATGCCCTTGTAGCCCTCCAGGACGCCGATGCCGTGCACCACCATGTGCAGCGGGCGGGAGGCGGTGACCCGGGGGTCCTTCTGGCGCAGCGAACCGGCCGCCGCGTTGCGCGGGTTGGCGAAGGGCTTGTCGCCGGCCGCGACCAGGCGGGCGTTGAGCCCCTGGAACTTCTCCATCGGGAAGTAGACCTCCCCGCGGATCTCCACCAGGTCGGGCACCTTGTCGCCCTTCAGCCGGTCCGGGATCTCGGCGATGGTGCGGACGTTGGGCGTGATGTCCTCGCCGGTGCGGCCGTCGCCGCGGGTCGCCGCGCGGACCAGCCGCCCCCGCTCGTAGGTGAGGTTGACGGCGAGGCCGTCGACCTTCAGCTCGCACAGGAAGTGGAACTTCTGCTCGCCCAGCTCCTTGTGGATGCGCTCGGCCCACGCGGCGAGGTCGTCGTCGTTGAACGTGTTGTCGAGGGAGAGCATGCGCGAGACGTGCTGCACGGAGGTGAACTCCGTCTCGTACGCCCCCGCGACCTTCTGGGTCGGCGAGTCCGGGGTGCGCAGCTCCGGATGCTCCTCCTCCAGCGCCTCCAACTCGCGCAGCAGCCGGTCGAAGTCGGCGTCGCTGATGACGGGGGCGTCGTTCACGTAGTACCGGAAGCGGTGCTCCTCGATCTGCTCAGCGAGCCTGGCGTGCTTCTCCCGTGCCTCGGCGGGCACGCTCGTCGTCTCCGCTTGCTTGTCGCCGGCCACCGTGTGTCCTCCCGTTACTCTGGGTTGTCCGCGAGGGATCTCGCCGCCCGGACGCAATGGGCGAGGGCCCTGCGCGCGTACTCCGGGGAAGCCCCCGCGAGTCCGCACGCCGGAGTGAGCGTGACCGCCTCCGGGAGGAGTCCCGGCCGCAGCCCCAGCCTGCGCCAGAGCGTCCTGACACCCATGACGCTACCGCCAGGGTCCGACAACGGTCCGTCCGTGCCCGGGACGACACCGGCGAACAGCCGGGTCCCGCTCTCCACCGCTTCCCCGATCACCTCGTCGTCACGCTCGGTGAGGAGGGAGAAGTCGAAGGAGACCCCCGCCGCGCCCGCCCGGCGCAGCAGGGCGAACGGGACGTCCGGTGCGCACGAGTGGACCACGACGGGCCCGCCGTCGTGAACCCCGACGACGTCCCGCAGCGTGGCCTCGACGATCTGCCGGTCCACCGCGCGGTGGGTGCGGTAGCCGCTGGCGGTCCTCACCTGTCCGCGCAGTACGGCGGTGAGGGAGGGTTCGTCGAGCTGCAGGACGAGCTGCGCGCCGGGTACGCGCCGCCGCACCTCGGCGAGGTGGAGGCGCAGTCCCTCTGCGAGGGAGGCGGCGAGGTCGCGGCAGGCGCCGGGGTCGGAGAGGGCGGCCTCGCCGTTGCGCAGCTCCAGGGCGGCGGCGAGCGTCCACGGGCCGACCGCCTGGACCTTCAGGGGCCCCTGGTACTCCTGGGTGAACTCCTCCAGCGCGTCGAGGTCCTCGCCGAGCCAGGAGCGGGCGCGCCTGGTGTCGCGGCCCGGGTGGTCGCCCAGGCGCCAACCGCTGGGTTCGACGCGGGCGTAGAGCTCCACGAGCATGCCTGCGGTGCGGCCGATCATGTCCGCGCCGGGGCCGCGGGCGGGGAGTTCGGGGAGGTGGGGGAAGGTCTCGAAGCTGCCGGTGACTGTTTTGGCGGCCTCTCGGGCGTCCCCGCCCGGCATGGAGCCGACCCCTGTCGCGGGGGCGAACCTGAACTGGCTGTTTTCGCTCACGCGTAGAGCGTACGCAGTGGGCGGCCGGAGGTTTCGCCCCCGCCGCCCCTACCCGTCCCGTCCCAAGGCGCTGCTCCCGGACCCCCGCTCCCCAAACTCCCCCACTGCCTCAAAGGCGTGGGGACCCCCAGAGGGGCCGGATGGTGCCGGACGGGCTGACTCTCACCGTCCCGGTCTCACCGTCAGGTCGTTGATCTCCGCGTCGGCCGGGAGGTCCAGGGCCGTCACGATGGTCGTGGCGACCGACTCGGGGTCGATCCACCGCGCGGGGTCGTACTCCTTGCCCTCCTGCTGGTGGACCTTGGCCTGCATGGGGCTGGCGGTGCGGCCGGGGTAGACCGAGGTGACGCGGACGCCGCCCGCGTGCTCCTCCTCGCGCAGGGAGTCGGCGAGGGCCTTGAGGCCGTGCTTGGAGGCGGCGTAGGCGGACCAGTCGGCGTGGGCGCTCAGACCGGCGCCGGAGTTGACGAAGATCACGTGGCCCCGGCTCGCGCGGAGCTGGGGCAGGAAGTGCCGGGTCAGCTCGGCGGGGGCGATCAGGTTGACGTTGAGCTGGTGCCGCCAGGTCTTCGGGGTCAGCTCGCCGACCGGGCCGAGGTCGACCACGCCGGCGATGTGCAGGAGGGAGTCCACCCGGTCCGGGAGCGACTGGTGGGAGAAGGCCCAGGAGAGCTTGTCCGGGTCCGCCAGGTCGCCGACGAGGGTGCGGGCGCCGGGGAACCCGGCCGCCAGTTCCTTCGCCCGGCCCGCGTCGCGCGCGTGCAGGACGAGTTCGTCGCCGCGCGCGTGCAGGCGGCGGGCGACGGCCGCGCCGATGCCGGAGCCCGCTCCGGTGATCACATGTGTAGCCATGCCCGCCATGCTCGCATCATCGGGCGGTCACTCCACGCCCAGGTTCTCCTCCAGGTATGCCAGCGCTCCCACCGGCTCCTCGGCGAAGAACACCAGGTCGGTGAGCGGGCGGGGCAGGAAGCCCTCGTCCTCCATGCGGCGGAACTGCTCCTTGAGGCCGTCGTAGAAGCCCGCGGTGTTGAGCAGGACCACCGGCTTCTCGGTGTGGCCGTGCTTCTTCAGCTCCAGGATCTCGGTCGCCTCGTCGAGGGTGCCGGTGCCGCCGACCATGATGACCACCGCGTCGGCCTTCTCCAGCAGCAGCCTCTTGCGCTCGGCGAGGTCACGCGCGATCACCATCTCGTCGACGCCGTCGCGCGCCTTCGCCGCGAGGAACTCCACGGAGACGCCGAGGAGCCGGCCCCCCGCCTCCTCCACCCCGTCGGCGACGACCTTCATCAGGCCGACGTCCGAACCGCCCCACACCAGCGTGTGCCCGCCCTTGCCGAGCAGCCGCGCGAACTCCCGCGCGGGGCGTGTGTAGCGTTCGTCGAGGTCGGCGGCGGAGAGAAAGACACAGATGTTCACGGACCCACAGTACGGGCCCGGTCGGACATCGCGGTCAGCCGCATCTTCGACTGCCGGTGCGGCAGCTCCTCCCAGTCGTCCATGAACCGCGCGGTGAGGCCGTACCCGGCGGCCAGTTCCACCAGCGTCTCCGTCCGGTAGTAGAAGTCCTCGTGCAGCACCTGGTGCTCCTCGCCCTCCGTGCGGTCGAAGGTGAAGTCGAAGAACCCGCCGGGCGCGAGCACCCTCCCGACGTGCGCGAAGCACTCCTCGATGACGTGCCGGGGCGAGTGCGAGAAGACGCTGTGCGCGTGGACGACGTCGAAGTGCCCGTCGGGCAGGAAGGCGAAGGTGAGGTCGTTCGCGAGTGACAGGTACGGCAGCTTGGCCTGGAGTCCGTCGCGTACGAGGGTGTCCTGGGCGGCGAGCAGGATGTGCGGCGAGATGTCGATGCCGTAGTAGTGGCCGGGTTCCAGGTGGTCGATGAAGAGGCGTCCCGCGCGGAGGTTGCCGCAGCCGATCTCCAGCATCCGGTGGTCGGGCCGCAGCCCGTGCCGCAGCAGGTAGTCGAACTGCATCCGGCCGATGCGCGCCCACTGCTCGCGCGAGGGGTTGTGGCCGACCGCCGCCTCGGCGCCGCGGGCCGCGTCGGAGGCCATCACCGCGCGGTAGTAGGCGATGTGGTCGCGGTGGAGCAGCCGCAGCCAGGTGTCGCGCAGCGCACGCCGCGCGTGGGCGGGGACGCGCCCCGGATGGCGCAGGGCGTAGCCGGCCCGGTGGGCGAGGGTGCCGCGGTTCCGGCCGGTGTCCTTGGCTCCCATGGGTCCTCCTGCGGTTCCTCCTCGGGAAGAAGTCCGCTTCAGCGTGCGCTGTACTCGCGGAGTCGGCTACCCGAGGAGGGACGATCGTGACCACAGGCCACCGCATCACCATCGAGGCCAGTGACCGGCACGTGCGCGTGGTGCACGGCGGGCAGGTGCTGGCGGAGAGCGACGGGGCACTGCTGCTGAAGGAGACGGGCTGTCCGGACCGGTACTACATCCCGCCGGCGGACGTACGGCTCGACCTGCTGACCCCCTCCGAGACGCAGACGCACTGCCCCTTCAAGGGCACCGCGTCCTACTGGTCGCTGCCGGACGCGGCGGATCTGGTCTGGGCGTACCCGGAGCCGAAACCGGACGTCGCGCAGATCAAGGACCATCTCTGCTTCTACGAGGTGGAAGTCGACTGATCACGTGAACGGGTTGTCATCGGCGGACGCGCCGCCCGCCTCACCGATGATCGCCGCGCCGTGCGGCAGTCTGGTGTGACATGGACAAGAACATCTCTTCGCGTGACGGCACCTCCCTGGCGTACGAGAGCGCCGGGCGGGGTGCCACGATCGTTCTCGTCAGCGGTGCGATGTCGACGGGCGGCACGGTGGCCCCGCTGGCGGCTCGCCTCTCGGAGGGGTTCCGGGCGGTCGTGTACGACCGCCGGGGCCGGGGCGGAAGCGGTGACATGGCTCCGTACGCGGTGGAACGCGAGGTCGAGGACCTGGCGGCGCTGATCGAGGCGGTGGGCGGCGAGGCCGCGCTGTACGGCGTCTCCTCGGGTGGCGCGCTGGCGCTCAGGGCGGCGGCGGGCGGACTGCCGGTGCACCACGTCGCCGTGTACGAGACGCCGTACGCGATGTCGTCCGACGCCCTGGAGGAACGCGCGCGGTACACCGAGCGGCTAACGGCGGCGCTCGCCGAGGGGCGGCGCGGGGACGCGGTGGAGCTGTTCCTGCGGCTGACCGGCCTCGGCGAGGACGTCATCCGGGGCGCGCGGCAGTCACCGATGTGGGCCGGGATGGAGTCGATCGCGCCGAGCCTCGCGTACGACGACGCCGTGATGGGCGACGGGAGCGTGCCGCGCGAGCTGCTGTCGTCGATCCGCGTCCCGGTGCTGTCGATCGCGGGCGACGCGAGCCCGGCGTGGATGCGTGAGGCCGCGCGGGCGATCGCCGGGTCCGTCCCCCGGGGCACGTACCGCACCCTGGAGGGCCAGACCCACATGGTCGAACCGGACGTCCTGGCCCCGGTCCTGGCGGACTTCTTCACGCGGTGAGCGCCCCGCCGGGCCCGGAGGAGCGCCTTCAGGCCACGCCGGCCGTCGCCCGCACCGTCGACGCGATCGTCGCCGAGCCGACCACGCGGGTGCCGTCGTACAGGACGATCGCCTGGCCGGGGGCGACGCCGCGGACGGGTTCGGTGAAGCTCACCCGGAGTTCCCCGTCGACGGGTTCCGCCGTCACCTCGGTCTCGCCGCCGTGGGCGCGCAACTGGGCCGTGTAGGTGCCGGGGCCGGACGGGGCGGCGCCGCACCAGCGGGGCTTGATCGCGGTGAGGGCGGTGACGTCGAGGGCCGCCGCGGGGCCGACGGTGACCGTGTTGGTCACCGGGGAGATGTCGAGGACGTAGCGGGGCTTGCCGTCGGGGGCGGGGGTGCCGATCCGCAGGCCCTTGCGCTGGCCGATGGTGAAGCCGTACGCGCCCTCGTGGCTGCCGACCTTGGTGCCGGACTCGTCGACGATGTCGCCCTCGGCCTTGCCGAGGCGGTTCGCGAGGAAGCCCTGGGTGTCGCCGTCGGCGATGAAGCAGATGTCGTGCGAGTCGGGCTTCTTGGCGACGGCCAGCCCCCTGCGCTCGGCCTCCGCGCGGATCTCCTCCTTGGTGGTGACCGTGTCACCGAGGGGGAACATCGCGTGGGCGAGCTGGCGGTCGTCGAGCACGCCGAGGACGTAGCTCTGGTCCTTGGCCATGTCGGAGGCGCGGTGCAGTTCGCGGGTGCCGTCCTCGCGCAGGATCACCTGGGCGTAGTGGCCGGTGCAGACCGCGTCGAAGCCGAGCGCCAGCGCCTTGTCCAGCAGGGCGGCGAACTTGATCTTCTCGTTGCAGCGCAGGCACGGGTTGGGGGTGCGGCCGGCCTCGTACTCGGCGACGAAGTCCTCGACGACGTCCTCGCGGAAGCGGTCGGCGAGGTCCCACACGTAGAACGGGATGCCGATGACGTCGGCGGCGCGGCGGGCGTCGCGCGAGTCCTCGATGGTGCAGCAGCCCCGCGCGCCGGTACGGAACGACTGCGGGTTCGCGGAGAGCGCGAGGTGGACGCCGGTCACGTCGTGGCCCGCTTCGGCCGCACGGGCGGCGGCGACGGCGGAGTCGACTCCGCCGGACATGGCGGCCAGGACGCGGAGGGGGCGGGAGCGCTGCGAGGTGTCAGTCATAACCCCTCCAGGGTACGGGGGTGTGGGAACCAAGGCCGCCGAGTATGCGTTCACGATCACATGGGGGCAAGAAGAGCATCCGCGGACGGGGACCGGCGCATCGGGCGGCGGGCCCTGATCGTGGGCGGGGTGGCGGCCGCGGCGGGCACGGCGGTGCTGGCGCGGGACGAGCTGGCGCGGCTGTGGTGGCGCGTTCCGGGCGTCGAGAAGCCGCGCGAGCAGGGCGTGGTGGACTACGCGGGCGCCCGCTGGGTGGCGGCCTCGGACGCCAACTGGCGCCGCGCGGACCGGCCGGACGACTTCGGCATCGACATGGTGATCGTCCATGTCACCCAGGGCAGCTTCGACAGCGCGGTGCAGGCGTTCCAGAACCCGGAGCACAAGGCCGCCTCGCACTACATCGTGGGCCAGGACGGCCGCGTCACCCAGATGATCCGCGAGCTGGACGTGGCCTACCACGCGGGCAACCGCGACTACAACGAGCGCAGTGTCGGCATCGAGCACGCGGGCTTCGTGGACCGCCCCGAGGACTTCACGGACGAGATGTACGAGGCGTCGGCCCGCCTCACCGCCCGAATATGCGCCCGCTACGACATCCCGGTCGACCGCGACCACGTCATCGGCCACATCGAGGTCCCGGGCACGGACCACACCGACCCCGGCCCCCACTGGGACTGGGACCGCTACATGAAGCTGGTGCGGCGGGCCCGCACGACCCAGGCCACACCGGACACCACCACGTCCCTGTAGGGGCGCGGGGAACTGCGCGAACGGAGGTCTGGGGGCGCAGCCCCCAGGGACGGGACGGGAAGGGGCGGAGGGGGCGAAACCACCCCTCATGTCAGCCCGGCCGCCCGAGCCCGCTCCACCGCGGGTCCGATCGCCTTGGCCAGCGCCTCCACGTCGGCCTCCGTGGAGGTGTGACCGAGGGAGAAGCGCAGGGTTCCACGCGCCAGGTCGGGATCGGTCCCGGTGGCCAGGAGGACATGGCTGGGCTGGGCGACGCCGGCGGTACAGGCGGACCCGGTGGAGCACTCGATGCCCTGCGCGTCCAGCAGAAGCAGCAGCGAGTCGCCCTCACAGCCGGGGAAGGTGAAGTGCGCATTGGCCGGAAGACGCCCCCCGGGCGCGGGGTCACCGCCGAGGAGGGCGTCCGGGACGGCCTCGCGGACCGCGGTGACCAGGTCGTCGCGCAGCTTGCCGATCTCGCGGGCGAACCACTCCCGCTGCTCGGCGGCGAGCCGCCCGGCGGTCGCGAAGGAGGCGACGGCGGGGACGTCGAGGGTGCCGGAGCGGACGTGGCGTTCCTGTCCGCCGCCGTGCAGGACGGGCACGGGGGTGTGCTCGCGGCCCAGGAGCAGCGCGCCGATGCCGTACGGGCCGCCGATCTTGTGCCCGGACACGGTCATCGCGGCGAGCCCCGACGCGGCGAAGTCCACCGGGACCTGGCCGAAGGCCTGGACCGCGTCGGAGTGCAGCGGCACGCCGAACTCGGCGGCGGTCTCGGCGAGTTCGCGGACCGGCAGGATCGTCCCGATCTCGTTGTTGGCCCACATGACGGTGGCGAGGGCGACGTCGTCGGGGTCGCGGGCGATGGCCTCGCGCAGGGTGTCCGGGTGGACCCGGCCGTGGGAGTCGACCGGCAGGTACTCGACGGTGGCGCCCTCGTGCTCGCCGAGCCAGTGGACGGCGTCGAGGACGGCGTGGTGCTCGACGGGGCTGGCGAGGACCCGGGTGCGGGCCGGGTCCTCGGCGCGGCGGGACCAGTAGAGCCCCTTCACGGCGAGGTTGTCGGCCTCGGTTCCGCCGGAGGTGAACACGATCTCGCTGGGCCGGGCGCCGAGGGCCTCGGCGAGGGTCTCGCGGGCCTCCTCGACGGTGCGCCGGGCGCGGCGGCCGGCCGCGTGGAGGGAGGAGGCGTTGCCGGTGACGCCCAGGTGCGCGGTGAGTGCCTCGACCGCCTCGGGAAGCATCGGGGTGGTCGCGGCGTGGTCGAGGTAAGCCATGGTGGGGCCGATTCTACGGGGCCCCGTGCGGCGGCCACGGGTCGCGGTTGGCCGGGATGCGTCGCCCGCTCAGAAGCTCCACGAGATCGTGTTGTCCGCCTGGATGAACGCGGCGAGGACGAGGAGGTCGGCGACGCCGAGTCCGAGCCCCAGGAAGGCGCGGCCGCGTCGGGTCGTGCCCCGCCACAGCGCCACGGCCGCCAGCACGATGGCGGTCGGTCCGAGGACGACGTTGAGGACGAGCAGGCCCAGCAGGCCCAGGACGAAGGACGCGACGGCCATGCCGTCGGCGTCACGGAAACCGGTGCGTCGGGCGGCCGGTGCGGTCAGGTGCATGGTGATCGGCTCCCACGGTCGGAGGGACGGGGTTCGAACGGCCTGGTGCGGATCGGTGCGGGTCAGTGCGCCGAGCCGCGGTGTCCGCGGCCGTGGCGCTCGCGCAGGGCGAAGACGCCGAGCCATACGACGATGACGGCACCGGCGACGAGGGAGAAGGAGAGCGGGGCGTGGGCGACGGCGCCCAGGACGACGCCCAGCAGGAGAAGCGTGGCGACGAGGAACAGCATGAGTGGATCCCCAGGTTCGGTGAACGGTTGTGGTTACAGTTGTTCACTGAGTTCCCAGGCTAGCGCGGGCCATGGCTTTCCCATGACGGAGAACAGTTGTTAACTACATGGCATGAGTCACACCCTCGGCGTCCGGCAGGCCCAGAAGCAGAAGACACGGCGGGCGCTGCTCGACGCGGCGCTGGAGCTGCTGGAGGAGCAGAGCCTGAGCAGTCTGGGGCTGCGTGAGGTCACCCGTGCGGTGGGGGTGGCGCCGACCGCCTTCTACCGGCACTTCCGGTCCATCGAGGATCTGGGGGTGGCGCTGGTCGAGGAGGCGCTGGGCAGTCTGCATCCGATGATCCGGACGATCGTGTCCACGACCGGGGACGGTGAGGAACGCATCGCGCGGGCCGTCGAGTTGATCGCGGGGCATGTCGACGCGCATCCGGCGCACGTGCGGTTCATCGCCCGGGAGCGGCACGGCGGGGTGCAGGCGGTGCGGGCGGCGATACGGGATCAGCTGGCGCTGTTCGCCGTGGAGGTGGGGGAGGCGCTGGCGGAGGATCCGGTGTCCGCGGGGTGGGGGGAGGAGGATCTGGTGATGCTGGCCCAGCTGTATGTGGATCAGATGCTGGGGACTGCGTCGCTGTTCCTGGAGGCACCGGTGGGTGAGGCGCGGGAGCGGGTGTTCCGGATGGCGGTGCGGCGGTTGCGGTTGATCGGGACCGGGCGTGCGCACTGGTTGGACGGTGGGGTGGGTGGGTGAGGGGTTTTCGCCCCCGCCGCCCCTACCCGTCCCATCCCGGGGGCGCTGCCCCCGGGCCCCCGCTCCTCGAACTCCCCCACTGCCTTAAAGGCGTGGGGCTACCCCCAGAGGGGCTGATTTTTCGCCGGGCGGTTTCAAAGGCGGGCCCGTGCCAGTTGGCGGGACTGGGCCACCAGGCGGTCCTTGCTGTCCCAGACCTCGGCGTCCTCCTCCAGGAAGCCGCCGGCGAGGTTGCGGGTGGTGATCGAGACGCGCAGTGGGCCCGGGGCCGGGCGGCAGCGGACGTGGACGGTCAGCTCCACCGTGGGGACCCAGCCGGACAGGCCCAGCTCGAAGGCGGTCGGCGGCAGGGCGTCCACCGCGAGGAGCAGCGCGAACGGGTCGGGGTCACGGCCGTCGGCCAGACCGAACCAGGCTCTCATCTCCCCCTTGCCGGAGGGCTGCCCGAGCGCCCATCCCAGGGTCGAGGGGTCGAGCTTGAGCATCAGGCGCTCGGTGATGGCGGAGCTGCCGTCGACCGGGGTGGGGCCGTCCTCCGGGCCGAAGCACTGCTCCATCGGCGGTATCGCGGGCGGCTCGGCCGTCGTACGGACGTCGTCGGGGAGGGAGTCCAGATCGCCGTAGGAGGCGAGGACCCGGATGCGTTCCACCTCGTTGCCCTGCTCGTCGAGCTGGAAGAGGGAGGCCTGACCGGTCGACAGGGTCCGTCCGGTGCGCACGGTCTCGGTGCGGACGACCGCCGGGCCCGGCTGGGAGGCGGTCAGGTAGTGCGCGGAGATGGTGAACGGGTCGGCGTGCGGCAGGGCGTCCGCGAGCGCGCGGCCCAGGACCGCCAGCAGATAGCCGCCGTTGACGGCGTTGATGATCGTCCAGCCGGCGGAGAGGTCGATGTCGTAGACGCCGGGCGCGCGCGGGGTGAGTGCGGTGTCGCGGTCGAACTCACTGGCGCCGATGGTGGCCCTGACGGGCTGGGCGGAGGCTGCTTCTGGCATGGCTGAACAGTACAAGAAGATAATACTAAGCGGTAGCTTTGTTCTCGCGGCCCGCGGGACTACTCCTCCCGGACCGTCGAACGGCGGTGCCACGCGCGAGGGGCCCGCCAGTGGTAGCGCATCGCGAGGATGCGCAGCACGAAGGCCGTGACCACGGCGACGCTGCTGGTCCCCGCGTTCAGCACGTCGTAGCGGATGCACAGCGCGGTCAGGGCGGCGCCGACGATGGCCGGGACGGCGTACAGGTCGCGGTCCCAGCGCAGCAGCGACGGCACCTCGTTGGCGAGCACGTCGCGCAGCACACCGCCGCCGACCGCGGTGGCCAGGCCCAGACAGGCGGAGGCGGTCAGGCCGAGGCCGTAGTCGTACGCCTTGGTGGTGCCGACGACGCAGAACAGGCCGAGGCCGGCCGCGTCGAAGACGTTGACGCCGGTCTGGATGCGTTCCACGTGCGGGTGGAGGAAGAACACCAGGACCGTGGCGAGCAGCGGGGTGACGAAGTACCCCAGGTCCGTGAAGGCGGCGGGCGGTACGGCGCCGATGACCAGGTCGCGGAAGAGTCCGCCGCCGAGCGCGGTGACCTCGGCGAGTACGGCGATGCCGAAGACGTCGAAGTTCTTGCGGACGGCCAGCAGGGCGCCGGAGATCGCGAAGACGAAGATGCCGATCAGGTCGAGCGTGTGCAGGACGGACGGACTGAACAGTTGCTGGAGCACCCTTACATTCTCACCCAACAAGAACCCCTCGCCTTGTAAAGCAAGGCGAGGGGCGGTGTGAACTTGTCGTCCGGGAGCCCGTCGGGCGATACCCCGGACGCGGGCGAAGGCCCGGCCGACGGCCGACGGCTGCAGCCGTCGGCCGGCTATACGGCCTTCTCGGCGGCGCCGGCTTTCCCGGCAGCCTTGGCCTTGCCAGCAGCCTTGGCCTTGCCGGCGGCCCCGGCCTTGCCTGCCTCTTCCGCGCTCTCCGCCTTCGCCTCGGTCTCGGCGGCCCCGACGGTCTCGGCGGCCTCAGCCTTCTCAGCGTTTTCGGCCTTGTCGGCGCTCTCGGCCTTCTCAGCCTTGGCGGCAGTCGCGACCTTCTCGGCGGACTCGGCGTCGGCGGCGCTCGCGACCTCGTCGGCCTCGTCGGCCTCCTCCGCGCTCACGGCCTTACCAGCCTCATCGACGGTCGCGACCTTCTCGGCGCTCTCGACCTCGTCGGCCTTCTCCGTGCTCTCGGCGGCCTCGGTGGTCTCGGCCTTCTCGACGTCGTCGGCGCTCTCGACCTCGTCAGCCTTCTCGACCTCGTCGGCCTCGGCAGCCTTGTCGGCGCTCTCCGCCTTCTCCGTCGGCTCAGGCGTGTCCCCCTGCTCCGGTACGGTCTCCTGCTTCGGCGGGCCGGGCTGTTCCGGTACCGCCGGGGTGCCGGGGGTCTCGGGCGTCGGGTTGTCGTCCACACCCTCGCGGGTCGCCGACACGACCTCGCCCGTGGTCCGCTTCAGCGTCCCGGCCGCGATCTCGTCGGCGAAGTGGCAGGCCACCCGGTGGCCGCCGCCGATGTCGCGCAGTTCGGGGCGTTCGGTCGAGCAGCGCTCGGCCTGCGCCCACGGGCAGCGCGTGTGGAAGCGGCAGCCGCTGGGCGGGTTCGCCGGGGAGGGCAGGTCGCCGGTGAGCAGGATGCGCTCGCGCCTGTCCTCCACCTCCGGGTCCGGCACCGGCACCGCCGACATCAGGGCCTTGGTGTACGGGTGCTTCGGCTCGGCGTACAGCGCGTCGCTCGGTGCCTCCTCGACCAGCGAGCCCAGGTACATCACGCCGATCGTGTCGGAGATGTGCCGGACCACCGCGAGGTCGTGGGCGATCACCACGTAGGTCAGGCCGAGTTCCTCCTGGAGCTCGTCCAGCAGGTTGATGACCTGGGCCTGGACCGACACGTCGAGCGCGGAGACCGGCTCGTCGCAGATGATCACGTCGGGTTCGAGGACGAGGGCGCGGGCGATGCCGATGCGCTGGCGCTGGCCGCCGGAGAACTCGTGCGGGTAGCGCGAGAGCGCGTTGGAGGGCAGGCCGACCTTGTCCAGGATCGACTTGATCTTCTCCCGGCGCTCCTCCTGGTCCTTGCCGATGCCGTGGGCGACCATGCCCTCGGACAGGATCGACTCGATGTTCTGCCGGGGGTTGAGCGAGCCCAGCGGGTCCTGGAAGACCATCTGGAGCCGGCGCCGGAAGCGGCGCATCTCCTCGCCGGGCAGCTTCGCCAGGTCGGTGCCGTCGAGGACGACGGAGCCCTCGGTGATGTCCACCAGCCGCAGCACGGACCGCCCGAGGGTGGTCTTGCCGCAGCCGGACTCGCCGACCAGACCGTAGGTCTCGCCGGCCTCGACCTTCAGGGACACCCCGTCCACGGCGTAGACGTGGCCGACCGTGCGGTCGACGAAGATGCCCTTCTTGATGGGGAAGTGGACCTTGACGCCGTCCAGTTCGAGCAGGCTCATGCGGTGACCTCCTCGGCCTTCGCGTCGTCGAGTACGGGGTTGACGCACCGCACCTGGTGGCCGGCCGCACGCGGCTCGGTGAGCTGCGGGGTGCCGGTCAGGCAGCCCATCTCGTACCGGTCGCAGCGGGGTGCGAAGGCGCAGCCGTCGGCCCAGGCGATGCGGTCGTTGATGGAGCCGCGGATGGGCTTGAGGGGTTCGCCCCGGGGAGCGTCCAGACGCGGGATGGAACCCAGCAGTCCGTGCGCGTAGGGGTGGGTCGGGTGGCCGAACAGCTCACGGCGCCCGGCGGACTCCACGGTCTTGCCCGCGTAGAGCACGTTGACCTGGTCGCAGAGGCCGGCGACCACGCCGAGGTCGTGGGTGATCATCAGCAGGGCGGTGCCCTCCTGGTCCACGAGTTCCTTGAGCAGTTCCAGGATCTGCGCCTGGATCGTCACGTCGAGGGCCGTGGTGGGCTCGTCGGCGATGAGCATGCGGGGGGCGCAGGCGACCGCCATGGCGATCAGCGCGCGCTGGCGCATACCGCCGGAGAGCTGGTGCGGGTACTCCTTGAGCCGCCGGGTCGGGTCGGGGATGCCGACCCGGTCCAGCAGATGGGCGGCCTCCTTGCGGGCGGCCTCGCCCTTCATCCCGCGGTGGCGCTCCAGGATCTCGGTGACCTGCACGCCGATCGGCACGACCGGGTTGAGCGAGGACAGCGGGTCCTGGAAGATCATCGCCATCTCGCTGCCGCGCAGGTCGCGGCGGGCGGACGGGCTCATCGTGAACAGGTCCGCGCCGTCGAACTCGGCACGGCCGCCGATGGTGACGCCCTTGTGGGGCAGCAGACCCATCAGGGCCAGGGAGGTGACGGACTTCCCGCAGCCGGACTCGCCGACCAGGCCCACGACCTGGCCCTGGTCGACCTCGAAGGAGACGCCGTCGACCGCCCGGGACTCCTTGCGGCCGCGGCCGCCGAAGGTGATGGTCAGTTCGTCGACATTGAGCAGAGACATGGTGGTTCAGCCCCTCAGCTTCGGGTCGAGGGCTTCCCGCATGGCCTCGCCGAGGAGGGTGAAGCCGAGGGCGGTGATGATGATGCCGACGGCGGGGTAGACCGCCATCATCGGCGCGTTGTCGAAGAACCGCTGCGCCTGGGTGAGCATGACGCCCCACTCGGGGATGGCCGGGTCGGGGTTGCCGAGGCCCAGGTAGGACAGGGCGGCCGCCTCGATGATCGCGGTGGCCAGGGAGAGCGTGGCCTGCACGATCACCGGGCTGAGCGAGTTGGGGATGATCTGCGAGAGGACGATGCGCCGCTTGCGCACACCGAGGGACCTGGCGGCGAGCACGTACTCCGAGCTGCCCTGGGCCAGCATGGAGCCGCGCAGCAGCCGGGCGAACACCGGGATCTGGACGACACCCACGGCGATCATCACCGTGGTCAGCGACTGCCCCATGACCGCGGCGATGGACACCGCCAGCAGCAGCGAGGGCATCGCCAGCATGATGTCGATGAAACGCATGATGACGGAGTCGATGCGCTTGCCGGTGTCACCGCCGAGGGTGGCGAAGGCGCCGGCGAGACCGCCGATCACGAAGCCGATGATCAGACCGATCATCGTGGCGACGACGCCGACGAGCAGCGTCTGGCGGGCGCCGACCAGCATGCGGGAGAACATGTCCCGGCCTAGGTGGTCGAGCCCGAACCAGTTCTCGCCGCGCATGCCGACGAACTCGCCGCGGTTGGGGAAGACCTCGCCGCGCCAGGTCTGGGCGGTCGGGGAGAACGGGGCGACGTAGGGCCCGATGATCGCGAGGACGACGAACAGGGCGATGACGACCGCGCCGATGATCGCCATCTTGCTGCGCTTGAGGCGTCGGAACGCCTCCCGCCACAGGCTGGCGCCGGTGCTGGTCTCCTTGGTCGCGGCCAGTTCCGCGAGGCGCTGGATCTTGTCGGTCTTGGTGGCGACACTCATGTCAGTGCACCCGCACTCTCGGGTCGATGAGGCTGTACGCCAGGTCCACCAACAAGTTGATCAGGACGTATATCAGCGCGATGAACATGATGAACCCGACGAGCACGGGGTAGTCGCGGCCGTCGATCGCGGTCCGGATGAAGGAGCCGATGCCGCCGAAGGAGAACACGGACTCGGTCAGGACCGCGCCGGACAGCAGGGAGCCGGTGAGCAGGCCGACCGCGGTCACCACGGGGAGCATCGCGTTGCGCAGCACGTGCCGGGTGCGGACGACGCTCCGCTTGAGGCCCTTGGCCTCGGCGGTGCGGACGTAGTCCTCGTCCTGCACTTCGAGGACGCTGGCGCGGGTCATGCGCACGATGACCGCGAGCGGGATGGAGGCCAGGGCGACGGAGGGCAGGATCAGGTGCGTGATCGCGTCCCAGGAGGCGTCGAACTCCCCGGTGAGGATGCCGTCCAGGACGGCGAAGCCGGTCACGTCGGTGGCGTTGATGCCAGTGTCCTGGCGTCCGTAGCTGGGGAAGATCCCGAGCTGGACGGCGAAGACCTGCTTGAGGAGCAGGGCCAGGAAGAAGACCGGGATGCAGATGCCGACGAGCGATCCGGAGACCGCGCTGACGTCGAGCCAGCCACCGCGGTTGCGGGCCGCGAAGTAGCCGAGGGGCACGCCGACGGCGACCGCGATCAGGATCGCGAGGAGGGACAGCTCCACGGTCGCGGGGAAGCGCAGGACGAACTCGTCCCACACCGGCTGTCCGGTCTGGGTGGAGGTGCCCAGGTCGAGTTCGGCGATGCGCTTGAGGAAACGCCAGTACTGGACGTAGACGGGCTGGTCCAGCCCGAGCGCGCGGTTGATGCGCGCCACTTCGGCCTCGGTGGCCTTCTCCCCCAGGATCGCTGAGGCGGGCCCACCGGGCAGACGGTCGAGCCACAGGAAGAGCAGAACCGACAGGCCGAGCAGCGTGGGTATGAGCTGGAGCAGTCTTCGTACGACGAGACGCAGCACCCCGCATGCCCCTTTCTTGCGTGATGTCTTACATGAATGGACCCGCCCGGCCGCCGAGTTGCGACGACCGGGCGGACCCCCCGTTTCGGTTTCCTACCGCTGCTCGCCTACTTGAAGGACGTCTCGGCGAAGACTTCCTGCGTCAGCGGGGAGACGTTCGGCGGGTTCACGTTCTTGGCGAAGGCGATGGCCGGCGGGG
The DNA here is from genome assembly GCF_001905725.1 of Streptomyces sp. CB02400. Lineage (GTDB taxonomy): Bacteria > Actinomycetota > Actinomycetes > Streptomycetales > Streptomycetaceae > Streptomyces > Streptomyces atrovirens. Next base: position 69,097 of record NZ_LIWB01000017.1, on the reverse strand, counting down.
AGGACGAGATCGGAACACCCGGCAGGTACTCCATGATGGCCTCGTTGGCCTTCTCGTACGCGGCGGTGCGCTCCTCGGCCTTGCCCATCTTCGAGCCGGCGTTCACGGCGTCGAAGACCTTCTTGTCCTTGAAGCCCCACTGCTTGTCGTACCCGGCGAACCAGGTGCCGATGAAGTTGTAGCCGTCGTTGAAGTCACCGGTCCAGCCGAGCATGTGCAGGTCGCAGGAGCCCGCCTCGGTGGCGTCGATGTAGTCCGGGGCCCACTTCATGGCCTTCGGCGTGACGGTGATGCCGGCCTTCTCCAGGTCGGCCTTCATCAGCTCGAACAGGTCCTGCGGGGCAGGCATGTACGGGCGGGTGACCTCGGTCGGGTAGCAGAACTCGACCTTGAGCTTCTCCTCACCGGCCTTCTTGAGGAGTGCCTTGGAGGCGGCGGTGTCGTACGGGTACTTCTTGACGTTCTTGGAGTAGCCCGCGATGGTGTCCGGCATGAACTGGTCGGCGACCTTGCCGCCCTCGGGCAGCTGGGTCTTGACCAGGTTCTCCTTGTCGATCGCCTGCGCGATCGCCTGGCGGACTTCCTTCTTCTTGAGGGCCTTGTTGGCCTCCTGGCTCATGCCCACGTAGAAGAGGTTGAAGACGCCACGGGTCGGGACGACGTAGCCCTCGTCCTCGAGGGTCTTGACGTCGGCCGGGGCGACGAGGTCGTAGCCGTCGATGTCACCGGCCTGGAGCGCCTGGCGGCGGCCCTCTTCGGTGTCGATGGTGCGGAAGACCAGGTTCTTGATCTTCGCCTTCTCGCCCCAGTAGTCGTCGAAGCGCTCAAGGGTGACTTCCTTGTTGCCCTTGTTCCACTTCGTGATCTTGTACGGGCCGGTACCGGCGACCGTGCCGGCCTCCTGGCTGTACTTGGGGTACGTGATGGCGTCGCCCTTGGCGGTCGCCTCCTCCTTCTCGTACTCCTTGAGGGCCTTCGGCGAGTGGATCGCCAGGGCCTGGAGGGAGAAGCCGCCGGGAAGGTTGGCGGAGGGCTCCTTGACCTCGATGACGGCGGTGTTCTCGTCCTTCGCGGTGCAGGACTTGTAGTTCGCCTCGGGCGTCTCCTTGTCCTCGTTCTTCGCGAAGCCGCCCATGATGGTCTGCCAGTAGTAGGAGACCGCGCTGGACTGGTAGGTGCCCGTCCAGTTGAACCAGTGGTCGTAGTTGGCGCAGACGGCCGCGGCGTTGAACGCCTCGCCGTCGTGGAACTTCACGCCCTTGCGGAGGTTGAAGGTCCAGACGGTGCCCTCGTCGTTGCTCGACCAGGTCTCGGCGAGGCCGCCGACCAGCTTGGTGCCGCCGGACTCGTGCTCGAGCAGGGCCTCGAACGCCTGGCGCGTCACGCGGAAGGTTTCACCGTCGCTCGCGAGGGCAGGGTCCAGGGAACCCGGGTCACCTGCACCGGCGAAGACGAAGGTGTCCTTCTTGCCGCCGCCGCTTTCGTTGTCAGCGTCCCGTTCGCTGGAGCAGCCCGTGGCGATCAGACCGACCGCCACCGCGGCCGTGATCGCCCGAGCGGTTCGGGACTTGAATATGCGCATACTGGGGCCACTCCGGGTCCGCTATGTGGATGCATCTTGACCGGCCGAACACTACAGACGTTCGCAGTCGGTCAGGAACAGTCCGGATAGCGGTGATACCTACCTGAGATCTGAACAGTTGACATAAGGGACGGTTCAGGCGTTCCCCCGTCAGGATTTAACCCGCCGGACACAGAAACGCCGTCGCGACGGTCGCCCAGGTGGCACCGGGGAAGCGTGAAGAACGGGTGAAACCGCAGGTGACGGGCGGTCAACAGGTAGTCGCTGAGCGCGCATGGCCGAAAATGTGGCGGGAAATCAGCGGCATGTGGCAGGCCAAGCGGACGCGGCGACTCCGGCCCCCTGACCCTGTCCACTCCGTGGACAGTGACGCCCCGTCAGTACGGCGGCGTCCGGGCCGGTCAGCCCCGGTGCGCGGGCGGGTAGCCGTAGGCCGCGGCGGGGGACGGCGCGGCGCCGTGGGCCTCGCGGTCGTAGAACGGGCGGGAGTTGGCGCGCAGCCACATCGCGACCGGGTCGTGCTCGTCGGACATCGCGACGGTCGACACGGGCAGTCCGTCCGGGACCGCGCCGAGGGACTGCTGCATCATCGCGCGTACGGCGTCCACGGCGGGCGGGGAGGTGTCGTACACGTCCAGGCCGATGGCGAGGTACGGGGCGCCCAGCGCGGGCTGCACCCAGGCGCGGCGCAGGGCGCGGACGGCCGGGGTGCGGTGGGCGTTCTGCGCGAGGAGGGCGTAGAACTGCGGGATCTCGATGGCCGGTTCGGACAGCCGCAGCGGTCCGGCGGGCTGGCGGTCCAGGCCGCCGGCGATCCGGCGCAGGTCCAGCCAGGGGATGCCGACGCCGCCGCCGGGGGCGTGCGGATTGAGCCAGAGGCCGTAACGGTCGGGGTAGAGCGCGCGGGCCACTTCGAGGCCGTCGACCACCTCGTACGACCGGTTCCAGCCGCTGGCGGACAGTTCCTGGGCGGAGGTGACGCAGGGGGCGTAGCCGAAGCCCTCGACTTCCATGTTTCCGTACTGGGCGTCCGGGGAGCCGGCCTGGCCGTGCCAGAGCAGCATCCAGACCTGGCCGGAGGCGGGGGTCGCGAGGGCGCGCAGCAGTGCCTCGTACGCGTCGTAACGCCCGGGCGTCACCTGGCGCAGCATGTGCTCGACCTGTCCGGTCGCCGCGGTGCCAGCGCTCACTTGTATCGCCCCTCCGTACCTCGCCAGCGGATGGACCTAGCTTAAGCCGACACCGTGCGGCGGGCTGCCTGGCTGCATTGCGGTGAGCTCGCGGGAGAGCTCGGGGCCGTGGCGCCGTGGGCGGGTGCGGGTTTGTTGTGGCTTGTCGCGCAGTTCCCCGCGCCCCTGGGGGGTTGGTCGCGCCCACGCGGCGGAGCCGCACATCGATACAGCCCCGCGCCCCTGGGAAGTTGCTGCGAGCGCCGTTGAGAAGGTGCGGGTGGGTCCGCGCCCCTACTGCCGGCGCTGGTAGAAGGGGTGGACCTTTGTGCGGAGCCAGTCGCCCACCGGGTCCTGGGCGATGTCCAGGACGATGAGGTTGACCGGCCAGGGGGACGGGGTTCGGCCGAGGGCTCGGCCCAGGGCGTTCAGGGGGAGGGTGCGGGCGTCGCCCTCCCATCGGGAGAGTTCCACGCCGATGAAGAGGACCGGGTCGGCCGTCTCGATCGCGGCGAGGCAGCGGCGGGCGGTGGTCACCACGCCGAGGGCGTCGAACTCCGCCGAGGCGGCGGCGAGGAAGTCCAGCGGGTCGTCCTGCCAGTCGGGCTCGAACAGCCGGACCCTGCCGCCGGTCGCCGGGCCGTCCAGCGGGGTGCGTCCGGCCCGGCACAGTTCGGCGACGGCCGGCGGCGGCAGCGGGATGCCGACCACGCCGCCGGGGTTCACCGCGATCCCGGCCTGCGGCGGCAGACCTCGGGCGAACTCCACGGCGGGCGCGATCGTGTACGGCATGTGGGAGCCGACGACCTGGCGGAACTGCTCCTCGGAGCTGAAGACGGGGACGTGGACCTGGCCGTCGATCTCCATGGCGGGCAGGTCCAGCGGGCCGCTGTCCGGGCCGCCGCCGTTCGGCAGCGGGACCCAGACGAAGCTGCGACCCAGCACCTCGACGATCCTGCCGCCCGCCGAGGGGACGCCGAGGGAGGCGGAGAGCACCTCCTCCAGCTCGTTGCCGGGCCATCCGCCGTGCGGATGGGGGTGCGTCTGTGCCGGGAAGTCCGCCGGGAAGTCCATCTGCCTACCGCCTGCTGCCTGGAACCGCTGCTGTGGCTGGAAAGGCTACCCGTCGGCCCGTGGAGCCGGTCAGCCCGTGAAGCCGACCCGGCGCAGCGCGTCCGCCGCGTCCCGGTCGATCAGGACCGCCGAACCCGCGCCCGCCGGCAGCGCGCCCCGCTCCACCGCGCGCAGCAGCCGTTCGCTCGCCGCGCGGTGGCGCAGGAACGCGTACCGGGAGACACCGCGCCCGCGTTCGCGCTGGCCGGCCAGGGCCTGCTGCGGGGTGACGTCGAGCAGCAGCAGATGCAGGCTCGCGCCCCGGCGACGGGCCTCGCGGGCCAGCCAGCGGCGCACCCAGGCCTGCGTACCGCAGTCGTGCACGACGACCGGCCCTCCGGTCCGCAGCACGCGGCGCAGCCCGGCGTAGTGGGCGAGGCGGACCAGCGGGCGGTAGACCGCGTACGGCAGGAGGCGCGGCATGCGGCCGTCCCAGCGGTCCCGGGTGTCCTGGGAGTCGACGCGGGTGCCGCGCACCGTGCGCCGCATCAGGGTGGACTTGCCGCTGCCGGGCAGCCCGGTGACCACGACGAGGTCCCGGGGTCCGAAGAGCAGGGCGCGCGGGCTGCGGCCGGCCCGTGCGCGCAGATCGCGGACTACGGGCGCCGGCAGCGCGCCGCGGGCCCGACGGGCCTGAGCGGCCGGCTGCTGGGGCAGCGTGACGCCCGTGGTGGTGGCGCACGCCGTGGTCCTGTTCACCGTGATCGTCCTCCCCTGGGGCCGGGTACGAGTACCGATCCCCGCCGAGTGTAAAGAGAAGGTAATGCCGGGTGTCTGTCGTTTCCGTCCGTTTCCTGAAACAGGCTTGTCACAGCCCCCTGTGACAGTGCCCGCACACCCTGTGCACCCCCTGGGAAGGGTCCCCCTGCCGCGCCCCCGCAATGCGTGCAATGATGTGCGCGCCAACTGCATACCGGCCGTTTGAATCCGCGCGGGAGAGTCCCCGGCACCGTTTGCCGCCGGGGCGCCGAAGGAGCAAGTCCCTCCCTTGAATCTCTCAGGCCCCGTTACCGCGCGGGCGAGGCACATCTGAAAAGCGGGCCGCCGAAGGGCATCAGCAGTGCTCCGGTGGCTCCACCCAAGGTGCAAGCCAGGACGCCCCTGCGTGGGCGGTCATGGCGAACCTCTCAGGTTCCGATGACAGATGGGGAGGAAACGTCCTCGCCATCCCCCACGCTCGAATGAACTCGCGCGGGAGGGACCCCCATCGCCTTTGGGAGACCGACCGATGAGCAGTACCGAACCCCGCCGGACCGCGCTCGACGCCCTGCACCGTTCGCTCGGCGCGACGATGACCGACTTCGCCGGCTGGGACATGCCCCTGCGCTACGGCTCCGAGCGCGACGAGCACAACGCCGTCCGCACCAAGGCCGGCCTCTTCGACCTCTCGCACATGGGCGAGATCACCGTCACCGGACCGGGGGCCGCCGCGCTCCTCGACCACGCCCTGGTCGGCAACATCGGCAGCGTGAAGCCCGGCCGCGCCCGCTACACCATGATCTGCCGCGAGGACGGCGGCATCCTGGACGACCTGATCGTCTACCGGCTGGACGACGCCGAGTACATGGTGGTCGCCAACGCCTCCAACGCACAGACGGTGCTCGACGCGCTCGTCGAGCGCTCGGCCGGCTTCGACGCCGAGGTCCGCGACGACCGCGACGCCTACGCGCTGCTGGCCGTGCAGGGCCCCGAGTCCCCCGGCATCCTCGCCTCGCTCACCGACGCCGACCTGGACGGCCTGAAGTACTACGCCGGTCTGCCCGGCACGGTCGCCGGGGTGCCCGCGCTCATCGCCCGTACCGGCTACACCGGCGAGGACGGCTTCGAGCTGTTCGTGAAGCCCGAGCACGCGGTCGAGCTGTGGCAGGCGCTGACCAAGGCCGGCGAGGGCGCCGGTCTGGTTCCCTGCGGGCTGTCCTGCCGGGACACGCTGCGCCTGGAGGCCGGCATGCCGCTGTACGGCAATGAGCTGAGCACCTCCCTCACGCCCTTCGACGCCGGTCTGGGCCGGGTGGTGAAGTTCGAGAAGGAGGGCGACTTCGTGGGCCGTACGGCGCTCACCGAGGCCGCCGAGCGTGCCGCGTCGCAGCCTCCGCGCGTCCTGGTCGGCCTGGTCGCCGAGGGCCGCCGGGTCCCGCGCTCCGGGTACGCGGTCGTGGCCGGCGGCGAGGTGATCGGCGAGGTCACCTCCGGCGCCCCCTCCCCGACGCTGGGCAAGCCGATCGCGATGGCGTACGTCGACGCCGCCCACGCGGCGCCCGGCACCGAGGGTGTCGGCGTGGACATCCGCGGCAGCCACGAGCCGTACGAGGTCGTGGCGCTGCCGTTCTACAAGCGGCAGAAGTGACACCGTCGTAGACGACTTTCCGCGCGTGAGGTGAGCGCGTCGTGCCTGCTCACCGGCGCCGCACAGCAGTCCCCTCCCTCATCAGCAGTCCCCCGCGTACAGGAGAATCCAGGACATGAGCAACCCCACGCAGCTGCGTTACAGCAAGGAGCACGAGTGGCTGTCGGCCGCCGAGGACGGCGTGTCGACGGTCGGTATCACGGAGCACGCGGCCAACGCGCTCGGCGACGTGGTCTTCGTCCAGCTCCCCGCGGTCGGTGACGGCGTGACCGCGGGCGAGACCTGCGGCGAGCTGGAGTCGACCAAGTCGGTCAGCGACCTGTACTCCCCCGTCGGCGGTGAGATCACCGAGGTCAACGAGGACGTGGTGAACGACCCGTCGCTGGTGAACTCGGCCCCCTTCGAGGGCGGCTGGCTGTTCAAGGTGCGCGTCACCGACGAGCCGGCCGACCTGCTGACCGCCGCCGAGTACGACGCCTTCATCAAGGGCTGAGGAGCCGTAGCCGCATGTCGCTTCTGAACACGCCCCTGCACGAGCTGGACCCGGCCGTCGCCGCCGCCGTCGACGCCGAGCTGCACCGCCAGCAGTCCACCCTCGAGATGATCGCCTCGGAGAACTTCGCCCCGGTCGCGGTCATGGAGGCCCAGGGCTCGGTCCTCACCAACAAGTACGCCGAGGGCTACCCCGGCCGCCGCTACTACGGCGGCTGCGAGCACGTCGACGTGATCGAGCAGATCGCCATCGACCGGGTCAAGGAGCTCTTCGGCGCCGAGCACGCCAACGTGCAGCCGCACTCGGGCGCGCAGGCCAACGCCGCCGCGATGTTCGCGCTGCTCAAGCCCGGCGACACGATCATGGGTCTGAACCTCGCGCACGGCGGGCACCTGACCCACGGCATGAAGATCAACTTCTCCGGCAAGCTCTACAACGTGGTCGCGTACCACGTCGGCGACGACGGCCAGGTCGACATGGCCGAGGTCGAGCGGCTCGCCAAGGAGAGCAAGCCGAAGCTGATCGTGGCCGGCTGGTCGGCGTACCCGCGTCAGCTCGACTTCGCCGCGTTCCGCCGGATCGCGGACGAGGTCGGCGCGTACCTCATGGTCGACATGGCGCACTTCGCCGGCCTGGTCGCCGCGGGCCTGCACCCGAACCCGGTCCCGCACGCGCATGTCGTGACGACGACCACGCACAAGACCCTCGGCGGCCCGCGCGGCGGTGTGATCCTCTCCACGGCCGAGCTGGCCAAGAAGATCAACTCCGCGGTCTTCCCCGGCCAGCAGGGCGGTCCGCTGGAGCACGTGATCGCCGCCAAGGCGGTCGCCTTCAAGGTGTGCGCCACCGAGGACTTCAAGGAGCGCCAGCGCCGCACCCTGGAGGGTGCCCGCATCCTGGCCGAGCGGCTGGTCAAGGACGACGTGAAGGCCGTGGGCGTGGACGTGCTGTCCGGCGGCACGGACGTGCACCTGGTCCTGGTCGACCTGCGCAACTCGGAGCTGGACGGCCAGCAGGCCGAGGACCGCCTCCACGAGGTCGGCATCACGGTCAACCGCAACGCGATCCCGAACGACCCGCGCCCGCCGATGGTCACCTCGGGGCTGCGCATCGGTACGCCCGCCCTGGCCACCCGCGGCTTCACGGCCGAGGACTTCGCCGAGGTCGCGGACGTGATCGCCGAGGCGCTGAAGCCGTCCTTCGACGTGGAGGCGCTCCGGGCCCGGGTGACGGCACTCGCCGCGAAGCACCCGCTGTACCCCGGTCTGAAGTAATTTCGTACGCTTTCATACGTACGGACATCAGGGGCATCGCGCACACTGGGTCGGTGGGCGCGGTGCCCCGCACCGTGCACCGCCGCATAAACGATCCCTCTCTTCCGATCCCCAGACCTTCCGATCCCCAGACCTTCCGATCTTCTGAACCACCCTTTCCCGGTGGACAGCGTCGTCCGCCGAACCCTTAGGAGTCCTCCCGTGGCCATCTCGGTCTTCGATCTCTTCTCGATCGGCATCGGCCCGTCCAGCTCGCACACGGTCGGCCCGATGCGGGCGGCCCGGATGTTCGCCCGGCGGCTGCGCAACGAGGACCTGCTGGACTCGGTCGCCTCGGTCCGGGCGGAGCTGTACGGCTCCCTGGGCGCCACCGGACACGGCCACGGCACGCCCAAGGCGGTGCTGCTGGGCCTGGAGGGCGACTCGCCGCGCACGGTGGACGTGGAGTCGGCCGACGAGCGGGTGGAGAAGATCAAGGACGGTGGCCGGATCCGGCTGCTCGGCGAGCACGAGATCGCGTTCTCCTTCGACGACGACATGGTGCTGCACCGCCGCAAGGCGCTCCCGTACCACGCCAACGGCATGACGCTGTGGGCGTACGACGGTTCCGGCGCGGAGCTGCTGACCAAGACGTACTACTCGGTCGGCGGCGGTTTCGTCGTGGACGAGGACGCGGTGGGCGCGGACCGCATCGTGCTGGACGACACGGTCCTGAAGCACCCCTTCCGCACGGGCGACGAGCTGCTGCGCCTGACGCGGGAGACCGGCCTGTCCATCTCCGCCCTGATGCTGGAGAACGAGCGCGCCTGGCGGAGCGAGGAGGAGATCCGCGAGGGGCTGCTGGAGATATGGCGCGTGATGCGGGCGTGCGTGGACCGGGGCATGTCCCGCGAGGGCATCCTGCCGGGCGGCCTGAAGGTGCGCCGCCGCGCCGCGAACACCGCGCGCAAGCTGCGCTCCGAGGGCGACCCGCAGGCCCTCGCCATGGAGTGGATCACCCTGTACGCCATGGCCGTGAACGAGGAGAACGCGGCCGGCGGCCGGGTCGTCACCGCCCCGACGAACGGCGCGGCCGGGATCATCCCCGCCGTCCTGCACTACTACATGAACTTCGTGCCCGGCGCCGACGAGGAGGGCGTGGTCCGCTTCCTGCTGGCGGCCGGCGCGATCGGCATGCTCTTCAAGGAGAACGCCTCCATCTCCGGCGCCGAGGTCGGCTGCCAGGGCGAGGTCGGCTCCGCCTGCTCGATGGCGGCGGGCGCGCTGGCGGAGGTGCTGGGCGGCTCCCCCGAGCAGGTGGAGAACGCCGCCGAGATCGGCATGGAGCACAACCTCGGCCTGACCTGCGACCCCGTCGGCGGCCTGGTGCAGATCCCGTGCATCGAGCGCAACGGCATGGCCGCGGTGAAGGCGGTCACGGCGGCCCGGATGGCGATGCGCGGCGACGGCTCGCACAAGGTGTCCCTGGACAAGGTCATCAAGACGATGAAGGACACCGGCGCGGACATGTCGGTCAAGTACAAGGAGACGGCGCGGGGCGGGCTCGCGGTGAACATCATCGAGTGCTGAGGGGGCGGCCCCGCCCCGCGCGTCCCGCTCACACGTCGGCGCCGACGCTCCGTCGCAGGGCGCGTCCGATCCGGCGCACCGCGGTGGTGGGTCTCAGCCCGCGTTCGACGCGCAGGAGGAAGCTGACCGGGGATGCGGCGAGTGCCGCGTCGCGCTGTCTCCGGGCCCCGCCGAGGACGCCCACGGCTGTCGCGCCGACGCCGGCCACGATGCCCGCCGCGCTGCCCGCCATGGTGCCGCCGACCGTGCCGATCAGTCCGCTCGCCAGGGCCGCCGAGGTGGGGGTGTCGAACGTGGTGCTGACGGAGGTGGTGATCGTCTGGAGGCCGACGCCGTTCATGGCCTCGCGCAGCTTCACCAGCTCGACTTCGAAGTCCTTGTGCACCGCCTGCCGCACGTACGTGTCCAGTGCCCGCCGACTGCGGATGCCGGCCAGTTCCTCGCGCAGGTCCGCCGCCGTCCGGGCGATGGCGTCCATGTAGGCGAAGAACTCCGGTTCGTACTTCTTGCGGAGTTCCACGATCTTCTCGGCGGGCACCACCGCGAGCCGTGCGGGGAGCACGCACCGCACCGACAGGACCCCGACCCGCCCCGCCAGGTCGCCGGTTCCGACCGGGGCGGGGGCCCCGCCCAGGAGGACCGCCGCCATCCGCTCGGCGTCCCAGGGGTCGACGGCCGTGTGGGCGGCCTCCTGGTCGGTGACGGGGAGGAAGGCGGTGCGGCCCCGCGAGTTCGGCGGTCAGCGCGCACTTGTAGACCCAGGCGAGCGCCGGGTCCATCCCCACCCACGCGTGGTGCGCGTCATGGCTGACCGTGTTGCGCACCCGCCGCACCGCCAGTCCGGTACCGAACAGGGCGTCCCTCAGCTCCGGCGACATCTCCCCCGGGTACAGGCCCGCCAACGGCCGGCCCCCGGTCGAGAAGAAGCGTGCCTGGTCGCCCACGGGTGCCGGTGTGCCGGGCGGCGAGGGTTCGGCGTTCACCACGTCCACGGTGTCCAGGGCGCCGGCGCCCTGGACACCAAAATGGCTCCGCAGCTCCTCACCACGCTCGTCCACGAGTCGCAGCAGGTGCCGTGACGCAGCCTCGACGGCCCCGGCGGGGTCGATGTCCTGGACGAAGCCGAGGTCGTCCCGCAGGACACGGACGTGGTCCGGGTCCGAGACGCGGAAGCCCCCGGGCACCACGCGGGCCATCTCCGGCAAGTACAGCGCGGCGGCTTTGATCCACGCCGGATCACGGAAGTGGACGTACGGGTAGTACAGACCGGTGCGCTGCACGGACACGCTCCTTCGTGGAAGTCCCCGAGCCCTGTGGGCCGTCACCCGGTGATGTTATGAGGACCAGGTGTGCCGCCCGGTTGTGTTCCGCCCGTGATCGTCTCCCCGAGCCGATCGGGCTCCAGCACGCTGCCCACCGGGCCGGCCGGGTTGACGTAGAACGCGTGGCCCGGGGGCAGGCGGTCCAGGAGGGCCGGGACGGTGACGCGTTCGAAGGCGAAGCCGCCGACGCTGTGGAGGTGGGACGAGGAGGTGAAGACCGGGACCACGAGCCCGCCGTCCTCCACCGCGGCGGTCACCAGGGATCCGTCCGGCAGGGTCAGCACCGCCACCTCGGCGGTGGCCAGGGCGCGCAGGACGTCCTCGGGCGGTCCGTAACCGGTGACGGCGAGCTGGAGGGCTCTGTCGACGTCGTCGGTGGGCTCGGGCCAGCCGAGCGACTCCGGGGAGGGACGGTACGCCTCGTTGTCCTCCCACTCCTCGATCTCCCCGGTCGCTCCCGTGCGCCAGCGGCCGACCACGACCCGGTCGGGCGGGACGCCCTCGCCGTCCCAGCCGGGGTCGATCATGCTGATCCAGTGGTCCGGCGCGAGCCGTGCGGCCTCGACGATGTCGTCGGGGGGCGTGGGCATCATCGCTGTCCCGCTCCGGTCACTCGGCTCGTCGGCTGCCATCCGTCCTCCTGCTTCGCCTACTGGGCATCCGGATCACCTGTCCCGAGGGGCGGCAGTCCGAGGATCTCCCGGAACCGGGCGGCGAGGCGCGCGACCGTCCGGGGGTCCGTCCCTTCCGCCGCCAGCAGGTCGGCGAGCCGGCGCACCGCGTCGCGGTACGCCTCCGCCGCGTACCGCCAGTCCGCGAGCACGGAGTCCGCATCGCCCGGCAGGAGCAGCCCGAGGGCCGTGCTCCACGCCTGGACGGCGTCCGGGCCCGGGGTCGCGGTCTCGAAGGCCGTGAACGCCGAGCGCCAGATCCGGCGCGACACCGCGGCCGCGACGGCGTCGAGGGCGTCCGGCCACGGGCCGGGGCGGGCCAGCAGCAGCCGCACCTGGTCGAGCGGTGCCAGTCCGCCGCCCCGCACGCCTCCGCCGAGCTGTGCCTCGACGTCCATTCCGGGGGTGATCTCGATGTCCGCGTCCCTCAGTTCGGCCAGGGTGACGGTCTCGGCGCCGGTGAACCCCGGCGGGGTGCCGGGCAGGTCCTCCGCGCTCACCTCGCCGGCGATCCACTGGCGCCGGGCCTCCTCGGACGGCGGCGCCTGGAGCGGGAGGTCGTCGCCGGCCGTGATGACGTCGGGGGCGGGGCCGGAGGGCTGGGCCGCGGGTCCGGGCGCGGGCGGACGGGTCTGCGACCAGTGGGCTCCCGTGTCGTCCTGGGGTGAGGTCAGCACGAGGAGGCTCTCGTTCACCGTCGGCCGCCGGTCGAGGAGCCGGAGGGGCCGCGTCGGCAGCCACACCGTCCGGGCGGCCCCCGTCCGGGCGGCGATCGCCTCGGCCAGGCCGGCGTCCCCCGTCCCCGCTCCGACGGGGACGACCGTGACGTCCCGGTCCAGCTGCGCCAGGACGGGGTCGTGGGAGAGCAGTTCGGCGATCTCCTCGTAGGGCACCGGGCGGGTGGTGCCGTCCGGCCAGGGCATGTCGACCTGTCCCGGGGTGGTGCCGCTCATGTCCAGTACGTATCCACCGGGGTGGTCGCTCTTTCCGGCACCCTTCCGGTGCCAGGGCGCCAGGGCCCTGCGGCTGTTGCCCAGGCCGCCGTCGGGTGAGATCACGTAGCGGTCCGCCCACATGCGGCTCGGGGCGGGCTTCCCCGTCCAACTGCGGCCGGCCTTCGTCCCGTTCACGGAGGTGATGAGGGTGCGGTCGTCCAGCGCGCCGTGGCGTTCGAGGTCGTACGCGGCGAGCGCGGTGGGGTCGTAGGCGTCGCGGCCGAGGGCCGCCGCCGTGGCCGCCATCAGGAGGAGGTCCGTCCGCAGGGCCTCGTCCCGCGGGTTCTCGCCGGTGGTCAGATGGAGCGCCTTCGTCGTCAGGGCGTCGGGGTCGGGATGGTTCTCCACGCTCTCCACGGCCTGGACCGTCGCCCACAGCGCGTTCTGCCGGTCGGCCGCGGTGACGTGCGCCGATGTGCGCAGTCCCAGCACCTGGCGGGTCCACCGGTCCGGATCGTGGCGGCCGATCAGTTCGCGGGCCCGGTCCACGGAGGGCAGGGGGGCGAAGTCGGGCAGTGCGGACCGGGGGTCGGTGGACAGGCGCGCCGACGCGGCGTCGAGCATCGTCCGTACGTCGTCGGGGTCCGGCGGCGCGGGCCGGGTGCCGGGGGCGGTCGTCAGGCCGTGGTGCGCGCGGGTGACCCGGTCGAGCAGGTCGAGCGTCAGCTCCCCGTACTCCCGCAGGTTCCCGTCCCCGCGGCGCATGACCTCCAGGGCGCCGATGCCGCGCAGCAGTCGACGGTACGTGCCGGCCGGGTCGTCCCCGTCCTTCTCCACGTCGACGCCGAACGTGGCCCTCAGGGCGCGGACCAGTCGCAGTGCCGTGTCCCGGGCCATGGCCGGGGTGAAGTCCGGGGAGGTCTCCAGGCCGGCCTGCGCGGCCAGGGCGTCGAGTTCGTCCGGGGTCGGTTCGGGGCGCAGCCTCACCATGTCCACCGGGTCGTTCGCCGGGGTGGTGCCGATGCCGTGGTCGTACAGCTTTCCCTTCGCGTAGCGGCTCAAGTGCTCCCTGTCCGGGGCGTAGACGTCGCGCCGTGTCGAGTTGGAGACGTCCTGGGCCGCCGACGAGACGGCGAGCGGGTCGGGGACGAACGGGCGGCTCCGCTTCAGCGCGGCGGCGGTGTACCCCTCCGGCCCGCTCCCCCAGCAGGACAGGAACACGATGGGGGTGTCCCGGTCCAGCCGGGTCACGCTGGGGCGCCGCCGGAGGTAGCCGCCGGTTTCCGTGCCCCGGACCGGAACGTTGTTCTGGAACATGTTCTCGACCATGAGGGTCTGCCCCGGCAGGCCGTGGACCAGGAAGAAGTAGGGCTTGCGGCCCTTCCACGGCACCGGCCGGGGATTCCCGACCGGCTCACCGGTGACCGGGTCGTAGACGGACCACTCCGTCGACCGGACCAGATCCTGGAGCCACGGCTCGCGCCGGAGCAGGTCGGCGCCGTTGACCACCGCGCGGCCGACGGGCCGGCCCTCGTCGGTGAGGGTGACCGACTTGACGTCCGCGTCCCGGAGGGTCTTCCCGGCGATCGTGCGCAGGACGCCTTCCCCGGGTTCCGGCCGTCCCTCGTCCGGACCCAGGTCGTCGGGGTCGCTGGCGATCCACTCGCCCATCGGCTCGCCCATCGGCTCATCCGCCGACTCGCCCGTCGACTCGTCGCCGAGGGACCGGTCGTCGGTCACCTCGATGCGGTGCCGGCCGGTGTCGGGGTGCGGCTTCAGGGCGGCCTCGCCGCTGTGCGACCACAGCGTCCGGTCCGTCCGGGCCGCGGCCCTGCGCGGCATGTCCAGTCCCATGGCACCGGCGTTCGGCGAGACGAGCACCACCTCGGCGGTGTCCTCACGGCCCGCCAGTTCCGCGTCCTGCGCGAGCAGTTCGGTGAACTCCTCCGGCGAGAGCCGCCACCGTTTGCTGCCGTCCGGCAGGGACAGCCTGACCTTGGTGTGGTCGCCGTCCTTCGTCCCGATCACGTACGGGAGGGGAGCACCGGGCCGGCGTGCCCACGGTGCCGGCCGGGGGCTCCGGTCGTCGCCGTCCACCACGTCGTACGAGGAGACGTCCAGGTCCTGGGCGGGCCGGCCCGTCCAGTTCCGGCCCAGCGGGGTGCCGTCGGGTGCGGTCAGGCGGGTGGCGTCGGACAGCAGGCCCTGCCGGCCGAGGTGGTACGCGGTCAGCGACGCCGTGCTGGTCGCCCGGCCGGCGGCCATCGCCTCGGCCGTCAGCTCGTACAGCCGGCGTACGCGGTGCGACAGGTCGTCGGCGTCGAAACGCACCGGGGCGGGAGGGGCGTCCGTGGACTCGCCGTCCGTATCACTGTCCGAGTCGCTGTCCGAGTCGTCGTCCGAGTCGGGGTCGTCCCCGGGGTTGTCGTCGAGGTGCAGGAGGTTCCCGGCGAGCCGGTCCGGGCCGGTGAAGTAGTCCGGCCGGCCGAAGTCCTCCGGGCTCAGTTCCGCCAGCCGGGCGACGGCCTCCGACAGGGGGGAACGGTCGACCGTGACGACCGCCTGCCGTCGTGCCGCCCGCCCGGTGGCGCCGTCGATCGGGCCGACGGCGCCGATGTCCCGGCCGCCGCTCTCCGTGACGACCGTGAAGTCCTCGGCCCGGACCGGGCCGCCGCGTACTTCCGCGACGTCGCGCACGCTCTGTTCGTTGAGCTCCAGCTGACGCCTGATCTCCTCGAGGAGGAGGTCGCGCACGGCGTCCGCCCGTTGCCGGCCGACCGTCTCGGCGTGCTCGACGGCGTCACCGGACAGCGCGAAGCGCGGGCCGTTGCTGTAACCGGTGACCGTGATCGTGGGGAGCCGGAGACCTGCCCTGAGGTCCCGCAGGCCGGACAGCACGATCTGCTCGGCCAGGTCGGCGAGCTGCCTGCGTTGGTCCTGGTCGGTGATGTCCCGGTGGCGGTGCTCGAAGGCGACCCGGGAGCGGGACGGGGGAGGCGCCGGGGCGGGGCCGGCGTCGTCCGGCGTCGCCGTGCTCGCGGCCCGGTCGTCGTCGTGCAGGTCCTCCTCGGCATCGGGTTCCGGCCGGGGTGCCGGGCCGTGCTCGCCGGGGCCCAGGGCGGCCGTCTGCGTCTTCGGGGGCTCCGGCGCGGGCGGGGGCGGGGGGAGGGGCGCGGCGGTCTTCACCTGGTCGGTCCGGACGACGACGCCCAGCCGGTCGCTGAACAGGGCCGCCACGTTGGTCAGCCAGTCGGCGGCCTCCGCGGCGTCCAGACCCGGGCGGACCGTCTCGCTCATGTAGCGGCCCGACTTGTCGTTCACCACCCAGGAACGCAGTCTCCCGCTCCAGCGGAACTCGCCGGACACCCGGCTGCGGCCCGGCAGCGTCCGGCCGGCCGTCCTGCCGCCGTCGTCGACGAAACCGGCGGCGATGCCGGTGTGGCCCAGCCCGTCGAGCGTCCTGCGCAGCGTCTCCGCCGTCAGGTCGGGGTCCTTCTCCCGCATCCCCGCCAGCAGCGCGTCGAACTGCTCCGGGGTGACGATCCCGCTCAGGTCCTCCGTGCCGAGGATCACCCGCCCGTCGTCGGTGACCGTGTAGAGCCACACCGCGTCGCGGTTGCCGGTGATCAGCAGGTCGGGGTCGACCTCGTCCAGCGGCACCCACAGGGGGTTGAGCCGTACGTCGCCGTCCTGGTCGCGTTCCTCGTCCTTGATCCGCTTCGGGAGGACCGGGTCGCCGAACCGGTCGCGGGCTCCGGCGTCGCTGCCGTCGTAGTGGTTGACGCCGTTGTAGTAGACCTCCGTCTGCCGCGTGGCGTTGTCGGGCCCGGCAGCGCTGACCCGTCGGGGGCCCTCCGGGAACGACCGCACCACGTCGACCCGCAGGTCGAACGCGTGCGCGGCAAGGGGCAGGAAGATCTCCCCCTCCGGCGTCCCCCAGCGCTGCTCCCAGTGGACGACGGCGTCCAGGAACCTGGCCAGTTCCGTGTCGTCCAGCGGCGCGGCGCTCTGTGTGTAGGCGGTACCGAGCAGCCGGCCCAGTGCGGTGTCGTCGAGGTCGCGGGGCGTCGGCAGCAGGTCGTGCTGCCCGAGGTACTCGAACATCTGGCGCGGGCTCAGGTCCTCGGCCTCCGCCTCCAGTACGGCCCTGGCGTCCTGCGGGGAGACGCCCGGGCGGGCGGGCCCCGACGCCATACGGGCGTCGACGTACCGCCTCAGCAGTTCGGTGGGGTCGAGGGCCTCGGGGACGGGGACCCGCCGGACGCCGTGGTGGGCGAGGAGGGCGAGCCTCCCGGCCCGGTTCATGCCCTGGACGCGGGTGGCGAACTCGTCGGCGACCGTCTGCCGGAACTGGCCGATGATCTGCGGATGCAGCCGTCCCGCGCTGCGGCGCACGTACTCCTCCACGTGGGACCGCATGGCGCGGAGGGCGGTCCGCGAAGGGCCGGCCCCGGTGCCGGACCCGGCCTGCCGGCGCAGTTCGCCGCGTACCGAGTCGGGGTTCCCGAGCCAGTCGTAGGCGGCGCGGTCGGTGGCGGCGAGGCCGCCCAGACGGCTGCGGATGTGCACGGGGTCGCCGGCCATGAAGGAGTACAGAAGGCACTCCCCCGTACCGGGCACCGGCACCCGACGACCCGGCGCCCGACCGCCGTCGCTCTCCGACCCGACGTTCTTCTTGCCGTCCCCTTGGGGCGGGTCCGGCTTCGGCTCCGGCTTCGGCTCGGGCTTCGG
>NZ_LIWB01000017.1:0-51614 GCF_001905725.1 Streptomyces sp. CB02400 | reverse complement strand
CGGCTTCGGGTCCGGCTTCGGGGTCGGCTTCGGGGTCGGGTCGGTCGGTAGGGCCAGTTGGTAGTGGCGGTTGTCGAGGTTCAGGACCACGTGTGCGCCGGAGTGGGTGGGTGGGCCGACGAGTGTCCGGAGGTTGCCGGTGTCCGACGGGTCCTCGGGGGCGAAGTCCTGGAAGCCGCCGGTGCCGTCGACCACCGTGACGCGCACGCCGAAGGCGCGGGCGGCGAGCAGCGGGAGCAGGTCCGCCGCGCCGTGGTTCCAGCCGGTCTCCGACGGGGCGTCGCCCCGCCGGAGGAGTTGGATGACGGCCAGTTCGGCCCGTACCTCGGGGGCCAGATCGGCGACGTGCGGGATCAGACCGCCGAGGCCGTCGAACTCGCGGCGTGCGGGGGTGTCCGTCCCGAGGTCCAGGCCCGCCGCGGCGATCTCCTCCGCGCTGAAGGTGTCGGTGTGGTCGGGTGCGACGGCGGCCAGCAGCTCCTCGTCGGCGTGGTCGGTGAGCCAGGAGGCCATCCTCCGGCGCAGGTCGGCCATGGCCCGCGGATCGGCGAGGTCGATCCCTTGCGTGGCCAGCAACCCCGGGGCGGCGCGTTCGAGGCCGAGGGCGAGCGCGCGGAAGAAGGCGTCGCCGTCCTCCGGTACGTCCTGGAGCGTGTACGTCTCGTCCGTGGGGGACGTGAGGACGGTGACCGGTCCCTGGACGGTCCTGGTGTAGCGGGGCGGGGCCGGGGGTTTGACCACGGGTGCCTTGGGCGGGGCCTGGTAGGTCACCGCGGGCGGCTCGGCGAGACCGTCCAGTTCCTCCCGGCCCTCCGCGGTGGCCGCGAGCCGGTGCCAACGGGTGAGCTGGTCCGCCCCGGACCGTACCCGGTGGTACTCCGCCGCGGCCTTCTCCGCAGTGTCCCTGAGGGCGTCCAGCTCGGCACGCCGGGCCTCGAAGGCGTCGCGTGCCGCGTCCCGGCGGGTGGTGGCGTCGTCGAGGTCCCGGCCGGGCGCTCGCGCGGACAGCAGGGCCGCGTCGAGCCGCGCGTCGGCCGCCGCCTTCTCGGTGCGCGCGGTCTCCAGCCGCAGATCGGCCGCCCTCCGCAGTTTCCCGGCGGTCTCCCGTGCGTCGGCCAGGCGGGCCAGAGCGGCGTCCTCCTCCTCCCGCAGGACCTCCGCCCAGCCGTCGTGCTCGGGTGCGGAGCCGTACGCGTTCTCGGCGAACGCGTCGACTTCGGCCTGCGCGGCGGCCACGGACCTGTCCGCGTGGTCGTGGTCGCGGCGCGCGTCGGTCTCGGCCCGGCGCAGGGCGGTGTCCGCGGTGTCGACGTCGTCCCGGGCCAGATCGACCGGGCGCATGGCCGCGCGGGTGACCCGGACCGCTCGGTCGAGGGCGGCCTGCGCGGTGTCGAGGTCCGCGCGCAGCCCGCCGGAGGCACGCCGCTTCTTCCAGTAGGCCTTGTCGGCGTCGACCCACGCCTTGCTCGCGCTCCCGACCGCGTCCCACGCCTTCGAGACGCGTTCGGGGAAGTTCGTGTCGGTGACGATCCGCAGTTCGCGGGCGACGTCCTCCCGGATCCAGGTGACGACGTACGCCTCGGACCTCATCGCCTGCGGACCCGATCGGGCCTTGGCGAAGGTCCCGCCCCGGATCCGGTTCGCGGGCTTCGAGTCCAGGATGCCGCGGTGCACGTCGCCGACGCCGATCCAGGTGGCCGGTACGGCGAAGAGGAAGGACCGGCCCGTCGTGGGCTTGAGGTTGCGCGAGGTCAGGTGGTCGTCCCCGACCGGCATGCCGTCGCCGTCGAGGTCGTTGGGGCCGGGGCCGGAGGCTCCGATCTGGTTGAGACCCGCGTTGTGGGGAGAGTCGTACAGGAAGCCGCCGCCGAGGCTCGAGGACTGGCTGTGCTCGACGGACGACGACGTGCCGGCGTTGTCCCCGTACCGTCTGAGCACCTCCAGCTTCTTGCCGTCGGCGACCGTCAGCAGCCGCGCGCGGCTGAAGTCGGGTGCCGAGCGCAGTGACAGCTGTCCGGTGTCGGTGCCCAGGAGGGACTTCTCGGTCAGCCCCGCCACCTGGTAGCCGCCCGGTTCGGTGGTGCGCGGGAAGAACGCCGTGACCGCCGTGGAGCTGGTGCCGTCCTCCAGCGCCTGCGCCGAGCCGGTGCCGAGGCGGGTCAGCCCGGTCTCCCTGGTCCTGCGGAGGAGTTCGGTGAGGGCGGCGTCGTCGGGACCGTTCTCGGCCTCCAGGGTATGGAGGGGGAAGCCGACGTCGTACGCCTTGGTGAGGAGGAGCTCGCCGGCCGTGCGGATGTTCTCGATGCCGATGATCCCGCGGGGGTGCATGCCGTTCTCGGGGAAGGTGAACGGCCGTACGACACCGTCCCCGTCCCGGACCGTCAGTTCCTTCACCGCCTCGGCGGGGGACACCGGCCGGGGCGGACCGGCCAGGGCGGGGTCGGCCGCCGGGTCGGGCGCGGGCAGCAGCCGGCCGGTCCCCTCGTCCTCCCCCGACCGCACCGGCTCCATCAGGCTGAGCGGCACGTGCTCGCGCAGCTCGCCGACGTCGCCCTCCTCGACGATGCGCAGCCGGCCCCGGAAGCGGTCGAGGGCCGTGGACTTCCCCTCCGCCGGCTCCGTGTCGGCCGGCGCGCCGGTGTTCGGGGTGTCGTCGGCCTCCAGGGTGATGCGCATCCGGTACGGGGTGACGATCTCCGCGTGCGGTTCGGTGGACGCCGCCCGGTAGATCGTGACGGTGGTGACCGTGTGGCTGGACGAGACCGTCTTCCGGTTCGAGCCGCCCTCGGTGTACGTGGGTCCGGCGGCCGGGACCTGGGTGTTGCCGGTGTACACCATCTGGCTGGTCAGCAGGCCCATGTCCGCTCCGGAGGAGGACTCCGAGTTCTGCTGGGCGATCTCGATGGCCCGCCGGTTCTCCTCCAGTTCCGCGCTGTGGTCGAGTCCCTCGAACACGGGTGTCCCCGGGATCAGCTCGACGCGCACCCGCACCTGCCGGCTGCCGATCCGGATGCTGTCCCAGCCCCAGCCTCCGGCCTTGACCGGCGTCGACGGGGCGGTGGTCGTCATCTCCCCCTTCAGCGCCCGGGTGGCGCGGGCCGTCACCAGCTGCCGGACCCGTTCCCGGCTCTCTTCGTCGAGCCCCAGTCTCCCGATCCGCCTGTCGAACGCGAGCAGTGCGTCGGTGGGGTCCAGCGGGTTCACCGCGTACGTGCCGAAGGCGGTGCCGCGCATCCAGGGCTGCGGTGCCCAGAGCTGATCCGTGTAACGGGGGACGTCGCCCATGCCGTCCTCGATCAGCTTCATCCGGTGGGCGCTCTTCTCCGGCAGGTGCCCCAGCAGTCCGCCCCGGCCGGTCAGCGCGGTCCCCGCCGCTCCGGCGAAGAGGTTCGGCACGAAGGCCCTGGCCGCCGCGGCCGTTCCGATCCGGCCGGTGCCCAGCCGGCTGGTGAACAGCGCGAACCAGTGCTGCACGTCGCCGGTCACCAGCACCTGGTGGGTGAAGCCCTTGCGGTTCATGTCCGCGACGACCGTGCGCACGACGCTGCGGCTCTGCGTGTGGGACGTCGACACGGGGTTGGCGACGAGACCGTACGCGCCCATGAGGCCGTGGCCCGGGTTCTGGGCGACGGAATAGACGAGCTGGCCGCCGAAGACGAAGCTGGTGCTGTTGCTGGTCTTGCCGCCCGCCTGGCGGGTGGCGCCGAGCGTCATCTCGGTGTCCATGGACATCGACGGGGTGAGGGCCCGCAGGTTCCCGACCGTCGTGGCGTACCGGAAGGTCCCCCACAGCTCGCCGTACGGCCCCTTGCCCAGCAGGCCGCTGCCCACCAGGCCCAGCGGCCCCGAACTCTGGTCGAAGCCCGAGGCCAGGGACTGGGGGGTGAAGGAGCGGACGATCGCGTCCCGGGTGGCGGCGCCCTCCTTCGTCAGGTGCCAGGCGTCGCCCGACGCCTCCCCCAGGACCCGGTCCACCTCCGCGAGGAGGACGGGTGACACCACCATGTTCACTATGACGAACGGGTGCTGCCGGAAGTCCTCGAACTGCTTCGTCCCGCGGTCGGCGAGCCGTCCGGCGGGCTGGCTCGCGTCGGGGCCCGTGGGCAGCACGAGGTCGCCCTTGGCCAGGGCGAGGGCGACCTCGGTGGTCATGTGCGTGGGGTCGGACTCCTCGGACAGGTAGGGGTTGAGCGCCCCGTCCGCGTGCGGGTCCGCGTCGGGGGTGTGCTGGACGGGGACGCCGATGAGCACCTGCCCGGTCCTCGGGCCGCCGCCCCGCAGGTGGCCCAGCGGCGTCCGGCCGAAGAGCACGTTGACCGGCTCGTCCAGGACCAGCAGACCCGGCAGCCCGAGGCCTAGACCGCGGATCAGGCCGCGGGGCCGCCAGTAGCCGCTCATGGACGCGGTGAGGGACAGGTCGTAGCGGTACAGGTGGGTGGGCTGGTTGCTCACCGACATCGGCTCGTTGGTGACGGTCGAGCCGAAGCCGGTCTCCGTCTCCCATTGCCAGCCCCCGCGTGCGCCCAGGGTCAGCCCGAGCGTGTTCCGGGGCAGGCCCGCGAGGTCGTCGACGCTGTTGTCACGGCCCGAGAACGTGCCCTCGAAGCCCAGCTCCAGGCCTCGCTTCGCGCTTGTCTGGCCGTCGATCCGGTCGACGCCCTGGGCGCTGAAGCGCATGCCCTCGCTGTCGTCCCTGCCCTCGTACCGCCGTCCGGTCAGCGTTCCGTGCACCCGGACGGTGTAGTAGGTCTGTCCGACGGTGTCGGGATCGGTGAGTCTGATCGGCAGGCCGACCGTGGTCAGCCCCTCCAGGTTCGCGGTGACGTTCTGCTGGGACAGCACGCCGAGGACCTGCAGGGTGTTCTGGAGCGCGATCCGGTACTTGACGGGGTCGGTCCACCGGGGCGGCATGGGCAGGCTCTGGGCCGCCCGGAGCACCCGGTCGGGATCGCGTTCGAGCAGTTCGCCCAGGCGGGCGCGCCAGCCCTTCGGCAGGTTCGGCGGCAGCAGCTGGTCGAGGGGCACCACCAGCCCTTGGCGCAGGTTCGAGATGGCGTCGACCACGCCGTCGGCGAACGCGTCCAGCAGGGTGCGGCCGATGCCGTCCGCCGCGTCCGGTGTGACACGGGTGCGCCGGCCGTCGTCGAAGGCGAACTCCTTCACCCGGTGCATGCCCAGGGTGCGCGGCCGGTCCACGGTCAGATAGGCGGGCACGAACGGCGGGGCGACACCGTTGCGCAGGGCGAGTGTGGTCCCGTCGTCCCATCCGGCCAGCCGCCGCGCCTCGGAGCTGGTCATCCGGTCCAGGCTCCACGTGAGGAAGCGCGTCGGCGGTGTGTTGTCACCGGACTGCCGCACCCGCACCGACTTCATGACCAGGTAGAGGGCGGTCCTGGGGCCCTTCACCTGTCCGGCCGACTTCAGGGTGCCGGCCGCGCCGAGCCCGACCGACCAGGTCTTCGCGAACGAGGCATGGAGGGTCGGTCCGAACTGGAGCCGCAGGTCGAAGGGGGCCGTGCCGGGGTCGTGGAAGTTGAAGGCGGGTCCGGCGACGGCCTGCAGCAGCAGGCTTCTGCCGTGGGCCCGGCTCCGTTCGCTGCGGACCGTCGAGGTGTTGATGTCCCGCATCTCGGCCTGGTCGGTCTCCCCGACGAGTACCGCCGAAATCGGAATCAGTTCCTCCACCACGAAGGTGCCCAGCGGTGACTTCTTCTTGTCGTCGGCGAACAGCTGCGGGGTGAAGATGCGGCCGCGCGCCATCGTGCCGCCGTGCCGCTGGAAGCTGTCGCCGGAGAAGAAGCTGTCCAGCTCGGTGTAGGCCGAACTGCCGGGCAGGGCTCCGATCCGGGCGGCCGCCCAGTCACGGATCGCCGCGACGGGGCCGAAGCCCTCGATACGGACGAGGCGGTACTGGGAGTCGCGGTCCAGGGTCATCGTCCGGGGGATCCGGCCCGGCTTCGGGATCTTGGTCACGCTGTCGGGCAGACGCACGCGCAGGCCGTTGCGGATGCCGAAGGCGAACCGGGCGGGCGGGACCGGTGCGACATCGGTACCGGTCTCGGTCTCGGTCCTGGTCCTGGTCCTGCCCCTGGTCTTGTCGTTCGTACGGGTGCCGGTGCCCGTGATGTCCCGTCCGGCGGCGTCCGTGACGCGCATCTCGTAGTGGATGTCGTCCAGGTACGCCCGCGACTTGTCCAGCGTCCGGGTCTCCATCTGGTTCATGCGCTGGTCGGTCAGGGTGTAGCCGACCTTGTCGATGAAGCCGAACCGCACGGCGAGCCGGCCGAAGCCGCCGAACGCCGCGCTGCCCGCCGGGCCGATCGGTCCGCCGAGACCGTACTGGGAGTTGGCCTGCATGTTCTTGGTCAGCCCGAAGGCCGCGGCCGCCCGGTGCATGCTGTCGATCTTCGTCGAGTCGCCGACGCCGTCATCGAACGGGGCCCAGTTGCCGTGGTGACGCGCTCTGACCCACAGGACGCGCTTCTTTCCGTCCGCGTTGACGTACGGGAAGGGGCGTCCCTTGCCGTCCGCCAGCGTCTTCGGCTTGTCCCGGAGCGTCTGCCGCACGTCGTCCAGCAGCCGTACGCCGTCCTTGGGCCGGGCCTCCGGCCGGATCCCCAGTTCGCGGTCGATGGCGTCCAGGGCCTGTTCGTAGCCCCGCAGGACGACCGTGCTCTGGCCGAAGGTGCTCGGATTGGCGAGGAGTTGTTCGAGCTCGGCGGGAGACAGGTCGGGCGGCAGCAGCGACCGGAGGTCGTCGACGTACGCGGGCATCCGCCTGCCGTCCTCGAACCGGGCCGGGGTGCGGCGTGCCGGCGGGGGCCCCATGGCGGGGTCGAGGCGCGGGGCGTTCGAAGACGGCGGATCCGACTCCTCGGGGGAAGGGGGGCCGGGAGGGGCGCCGGTCTCGCCCCCGGCCGTGACCGTGGTGGGCGGTAGGGGGGTGTTCGCCGGGGACGCGGAGGCCGGAAGGACGGCCGACCAGTCGTCGGTCCGCTGACGCCGGCCGTCCGCCAGGGGAAGCAGGGAGAGGACGTGCGGCCTCGACGGGTCGCTCGGTGCGAACAGCCCCGTGGGTCCCGGTGAGGTCCACACACCGCGGGCGGTCCCGGCGCCGACGAGGGCTCGCCGGTCGGTGGCCTGCGGGTCCGTCGGGGTCGGGGTCGGGGTCGTGGAGGCGAGGACGATGCCGGCCTTGGGCGGGAAGCCGTTCAGCGTCGGGTCCACCGCGAGCAGTTCGGCGATCTCCTCGTAGGGGATCTCGGCGCGGAATCCACCGGGCAGCTCCATGGTGAAGTGGTCAGGACCGGCCTCGCCCCGCACCAGGAACGGGGCGGGCTTGGTGGTGTCGGTGGTCCACGGCATCTTCGCCCGGCGCAGCGGACGGTGGCCGCCGTCCGGGGTGGCCGCCATGACGAGGGCGGTGTTGACGTCCACCGCCGCACCCGGCGGACCCGGCGCCCAGTTCCGGCCGGCCGGGGCGCCCGAGTCGTCGGACAGCAGGGTGTCCGGCGCGAGGGCGCCCAGGGTCTCCAGGTGGAACGCGCCCAGCGCGACCGGGTCGTCCACGTCGACGCCGACGGCCGCCGCGCGCGCCACCAGGTCCAGGAGGTCGGACAGCCGGGACGGGTCCGGCCGGTCCAGGTGCAGCACCCTGCCGGTGAGGGCGACCGGGTCGGGGGTCCTGCTCTCCCACTCCAGGGTCTTCACGGTCGCCCAGAAGAACCGGGCCCGCTCGGGCGCCCCGATGACCGTCCGGTCCGGGTCCAGCCCCAGGAACCGGGCGGCCTCGTCGTTCACCTCCTCGTCCGTGAGACCGTCCAGCCCTTCGGCCACGGTGGTCACGTGCGGCAGGGTCACGAAGTCGGTGAGCACGGCACCGGGGTCCAGGCGCACGGCGTCGGCGGCCCTGGCCAGCAGGTCCCGGTAGGCGTCGGGTCCCGGCTCGCCGTCCGGGTCGCCGTGTTCCGTCGCGCGGATCTCGCGGGCCGCGCGCTCGAACAGGTCCAGGCCGAACGGCACGGCGTCGCGCAGCACCGGGTCGGCGGCACGCATGGACTCCAGCGCGCCGATGCCCGCGAGGAGTTCGCCGTAGCGGCTGTCGTCCTCGATCGCCGGCCCGAACGTCAGCCGCAGCGCGCGCACCAGCCGCAGCGTCCGCTCACGGACCTCCTCCGAAGCCGGCCCCACCGGATCGGTGTGCAGGCCGGCGCCGCGCGCACGGTCGTCGAGCGCGGCATCGTCGGGTTCCGGCCGGTGCTCCACCCACTTGCCGCGCCGCCCCCGTGAATCCGTGAGGATGAAGTGGGAGACCCGGCCGTCGTCCCACTGCCTGAAGCCGACCTCCTGGGTGGCGCCGTAGACGGTCCGGCCGGTCTCGTTGGCCACGTGCTGGCTCTGGCCGATGTCGGCCAACGGGTCGGGGACGAACGTGTCCGTGACCAGTTTGCGCTCGCGGGTGAGGCTCGGCGGTGTCGCGGCGAAGCACTCCTGCATCACGACGGCGTGGTCCTTGGGGAGCCGCGCCAGGCTCGGACGGCGCCGGAGCATGCCGCCCACCGCCCGCTCCCGTTTCCGGTGGCGGGGGTTCGACCGGGTCGGCAGCGCCGTCTCACCGGGCATACCGTGCGCGGCGAAGACGTACACCGGCTTGCCGGCGAACGGAACCGGCTCGTCGTCCTTGGTCCACGTCCCGTCCTGCCGGTTGACGTGGTAGAGCTCGGTCGCCGTCGCCGAGTGCCGGATCCCCGGCAGCAGTCGCACGCGTTCGCCGTCCTCGAACACGGCCCTGCCGATCGGCCCCTGGTCGGTGACGATGGTGTGGGACTGCAGGTCCTGTTCCCAGAAGGGGGCGTGGGCGGACTCCGCGGGGTCGGGCAGCAGGCCGGGAGAGCTGCGGATCCAGTCGGTGCGGTCACTGCCCCGGCCGCTCCGCAGCGGCACGACGTACGGGTGGGAGGCGTTCTGGTCCGGGCCTTCGGCGACGTCCACGTCCCCGTTGGCCGCCCAGACGTCCCTGCCGGTCCGGTCCGCCGCCCGCCGCGGCAGTTCCAGGCCTCCTCCGCCGGCGTCGGAGACGAGCAGCAGTACCGGCACGTCCGCCGGGAGCCCGCTCAGCTCGGTGTCGAGGGCGAGCAGTTCGGCGAACACGTCGAGGGGTACCTCGCGCGGGGCGCCGTCGTGGCCGCGCACGACGACATGGTCACGGTTGCCGTCCGCACGCACGACGTAGGGTTCCGGGCCGCCGGGCCGGTGCCAGGGCGCGGGCTCCACCTCGTCGCGTGACAGGGTGCCGTCGGTCCGGGGTCCGGTCCTTCCCGTACGGGTGAGGTCCAGGTCGTCGGTCCCGCCCTTGCCCCGGGTCCAGTCGCGGCCGCGGGGGCGTCCGTCGAGACCGGTGGTCATGGCGTGGGTGGGTGACAGCACGCCCTGGCGGTGGAGGTGGAGTGCGGCGAGGGCGGCCAGGCTGCCCGCCGGTTCCGCCGTCTGTGCCGTGGCCAGCCCCAGCAGCCGGCTGCGCTGCACGTCGGTCACCGGATCGGCGTGGTCCAGGAGCAGGACCCGGCGGGCCACGGCGTCCAGGTCGAGCGGGCCGGACTCCAGCAGGGGGTCGTTCCGGCGGAGCCGGTCGAGGCGCGCGAGCCCTTCGAGGAAGTCCGGGTACAGGGGGTTCGACGTGACGGCGGGACCGTAGATGTCCGCCAGCAGTTCCCGGTACCCGGCTTCCTCCGGGGCCGGCTCCTCCGTCCGGTCCCCGTCCACGCCGTCGTCCTGGCGGTCCGGCAACGGGGTGTCGAAGCCGTCCAGCACGCCGTCCAGGTTCGGCAACGGCGTGTCGAGGCCCCCGACCGGTCCGGGATCGAGAAGGTCGGCGAGCGCGGCGGGCGGCTCGGGCGGGGCCTCGGTCCCGTGGCGGTCCGCGAAGGTGACGTCGTCCACTCCGGTGTCGCCGGTGCCGGGCGCGGCGAGGTCGCCGGGCCGGACGGCCGCCCAGTCGGCCGCCGCGGGACGCCCCGGCGCGCTGGGCAGGAGGGAGGGGACGTACGGCCGGGACGGCCCGGTCGGGGCCAGGCTCACGCTGCCCTGCGAGGCCCATACGGTACGGCCGGTCCCGGCGCTGACGACGGCCCGCGGATCGGTGTCCGGGGTGCCGCCGCCGGCCGGCCCGGTGGCGGCCGCCGGGGCCGCCTTCGGGACTGCCAGGACGACGTCCGTGGTGTCCTGCGGGCGGGTGTTGAGCACCGGGTCGCGGGCCAGCAGTTCGGCGACCTCGTCGTAGGGCACCCGGGCGCGGAAGCCGCCGGGCAGAGTCATGAGGAGGTGGTCCCGGCCGCCGCCCGCCCACACCAGGTAGGCCGGTGATCCGCCGGGGGCGCTCCACGGCGGGCGTTCCTGGCCCACGGCCCGGTAGCCGCCGCCCTGCTGCGGGGCGGCGACGACGACACGGTCGGTGAGCGTGGTCGTGGCCGCGTTCGGCGGGGACGGGGACCAGCGCCGCCCGGTCGGCACGCCGCCCGGGTCGAGCAGCTGGGTCTGCGGCGCGAGAGCGCCCAGGGTCTCCAGGTGGAACGCGCCCAGTTCGGTCGGGTTGTCCACGTCGACGCCGACGGCCGCCGCCTGGGCGACCAGGTCGAGCAGCTCGGGCCGCCGGGCCGGATCGGGCCGGTCCAGGTGCAGGATCCTGCCGGTGAGGGCGTCCGGGTCGGGGGTCCTGCTCTCCCACTCCAGGGCCTTGACCGTCGCCCAGAACAGCCGGGCCCGCTCGGCGTCCCCGACGCCCGTCGGGCCGTCGGGGAGCCGCAGGACGCGGGCGGCCTCGGTGTCCAGGTCCTGGTCCGGGAGACCGCCGAGACGCTGTGCGGCGGCGGTGACGTGGGGCAGGGCGACGAAGTCGGAGAGCACGGTGCCCGGCCGGCGGCGTACGGCGTCGGCGGCATCGGTGAGCAGGTCCCGGTAGGCGTCGGGGCCGGTGTCACCCGGCCGGCGGGCGTGGGCCGCTCGTTCGAACAGGTCCATGGAGAACGGGCCGAGGTCACCCAGCGCCGGGTCGGCCGCCCGCATGGTCTCCAGCGCGCCGATCCCGGCGAGGAGATCGCCGTACCGGCTGTCGTCCTCGATCGCCGCGCCGAAGGTCAGCCGCAGCGCGCGGACCAGCCGCAGGGTCCGTTCGCGGGTGGCGTCCGTGACCGGCTGCCCGGGGTCCGCGTGCAGGCCCGCCGCGCGGGCGCGGTCGTCGAGCAGGTCACCGGCGGGCTCCGGCCGGTGCTCCACCCACTTGCCGCGCCGCCCCCGCGAGTCCGTGTAGAGGCGGTGGACGAACTTCCCGTCCGGCAGCGTCGCGAAGCTGACCATGTGGGTGCCGCCGTACGCCGTGCGCCCGGTCTCGTTGGCGACGTGCTGGCTCTCGCTGACGACCGCCAGCGGGTCGGGGACGAAGGTGTCGTCGATGCCCCTGCGGGTACGGACCACACCCGGCGGCCCGGCACTGGAGCACGCCTCCATCAGTACGGCGTGGTCCTTGGGGAGCTGTGCCAGGCTCGGACGCCGCTTGAGCATCCCGCCGGTCTCCCGCTGCCGGGTGTGGTGCCTCGGGTCCGCCGTGGTCGGCACCCGGGTCGCGCCGGGCCGGGCGTGGGCGCTGAAGACGTACACCGGCTTGCCGGCGAACGGGACCGGCTCGTCGTCCTTGACCGCGTCCTTGGTGACCGGGTTGTAGTGCCACAGCTCCGACGACTCCGTCGCGAGCTTCAGCGCCGCGATCCGGCGCGGGGCCTCGGAATCCTCGAACACGCCTCTGCCGATGGTCACGCCCCCGTCGCCGACGACGCTGTGCGACAGCACCTCGCGCTCCCACTCCGGCGCGTTCTCGCGCTCCGCCGGGTCGAGCACCTGGCCGGGGGTGCTGCGGATCCAGTCGGCGCGCGGCAGCCCCTCCCCGTACAGCAGGGAGACGACGTACGGCTGCGACGGGTCGCGCTGCGGGGAGACCTTCACGGTGCCGTTGGCCGACCAGACGTCCCGGCCGATCCGGTCCGCGGCCTGGCGCGGCAGCTCCAGTCCGCGGGCGCCGGCGTCGGGGACGAGCAGCACCACGGGGGTGTCCGGGGGCAGCGCGGCGAGCCGGGGGTCGCGGGCCAGCAGTTCGGCGAACACGTCGAGAGGCACCTGGCGCGGGGCGCCGTCGTAGCCGCGTACGACGATCCGCTGGTGGTCGCCCTCCGCCATGACGACGTACGGCTTCGGCTCACCGGGCCGGTGCCAGGGCGCGGACTGTACGTCGCCGCGCCCCAGGGCGCCGTCGGGCTGCCGGACCACCTTCCCCACCTCGGTGAGGTCGAGGTCGGGGATCGTGGCGTTCGTCCAGTTGCGGCCCCACACGCCGCCGTCGTCGGCGGTCAGCGCCTGGGTGGAGGACAGCACGCCGCGGAGTTCCAGGTGGAAGGCGGCCAGGGCGGCCAGACTGCCCGCCGACTCCACCTCCGGGGCCATCGCCACCCGGAACAGCTCGCCGCGCTGCGCGTCGGTCACCGGATGGGCGGGGTCCAGGAGCAGCACCTGGCGGGTCACGGCGTCCAGGTCGAGCGGGCCGTCACGGAGCGCGGGAACGGCCTGCCGGAGCTGGTCGAGGTGTGCGAGGGTGTCGCGGAGGGCGGGGTGGAGGGGGTTCGTCGCGATCGCGGGACCGAACACGTCCGTCAGCAGCCGGTCGTACAGCGCCTCGGTGGCCGGGTCCGACTCGGGTCCGGAATCGAAGTCGATTTCGGACGCGTCCTGGTCGTCCTCCCAGTCCATGATCATGTCGACCGAGTCCGGGGAACCGGGCGCGGAGGACTCCCCGGTCGGGACCCCGTCCGGTGCCCGGGAGCTGAGCGGTGTCTCGTCGACGGTGACGGGCTGGGTGTGCGGCATCTCGCGGGAGACGACCGGGGTGGGCTCCGCCGTGGAGCCGGTGGTGGCCGGCAGCTCCTCGGACTCGGTCCGCACCGGCCGGTAGGGCTGCGGGGCGTCGGACGTGGTCCGGGTCTCGGCCTTCGGCACCGCGGAGGACGAGCGGGACCGCTCGGACTCCTCGGACGCGGGGGTGCGGACGTCGTCCGGGGCGACCGTGTCCGGGGCCGACGGCTCGGCGGTGACCACCGGTTCGCCGGACGGTGTGGTCTGGGGCCGTGTCTGCGGGGCGGTGTTCGGCGAGGCGTGGCCCGGGGACGTGGTGGTCGACGGGGTGGGCGCGGTGGGGGTCGCGAGGGGCGCCTGCGGGTTCGGCTGTCGCTGCCCGTCGGAGGTGAACCGGGTCGTGTCGTCGTCCGTCGACCGCTGTCGTTCGGTCCCCTCCGGTGTGAAGTCGCTGCCACCGGTCCGGGCCGGGAGCGGCTGCGGGACGGAGGAGCCGACGGTGGTGGGCCTGTTGACCGGCAGGGTGTTGTCCGTGTCGGCGGTCCAGCCGGTCCCCGGGGTCCTGGTCACCGACGGGTTGAGGGTGGAGAAGACGGTGTCGGTGTCCGGGTCGTCCACGAGGGAGTCCCGGTAGGCGTCGTCGTACGCGTTCGACGGGGGGGTGTAGTACGACGGCTTGACCGCGCCCGTCGCCCCCGGGAGTCCGTACGCGTTGACGTTGTCGCCGACGCCGTAGTCCGGGAGGGACGAGAAGGAGGACACGGAGGAGACCGACGAGACGTCGCTGGTGTCGCTGAAGACCGACGCGGTGTCGCTGGTGTCGCTGAAGACCGACGCGGTGTCGCTGGTGTCGCCGACGGAGGAGACGGAGTCGTCGTCGTACGTGTCGTCGTAGGTGTTCCGGTACGTACCGCTGCTCGTGTACGGGTCGTTGTACGTGTCACCGGCCGTGCCGTCGTGGAGGTCCTGGTACGTGCTCCCGCCGTCGTACGGGTTGTCGTACCGGTTCTCGTACTCGTACCGGTTCTGGCTTCCGCTCCCGTCACCGTACCGATTGCCGCCGCCCGGCAGGTCGTTGACGTCGTCGGAGCCGAAGTCGATGTTCTGGAAGTAGTTCTTGTAGACGAACTTCCCGCCGAACTCCGCTCCGGTGGAGGCCGCTTCGAAGATCAGGCCGCTGAGGCCGGCGCTCAGGAACGTGCCGGGGTTGAGGGTGAACGTGCCCAGGAAGATGAGGCCGGTGAAGGCCTCGGCGAAGGTTTCCGCCTGCCCCTCGTTGATGAAGCTGAACGGGAGCTCGGAGAATTCCTTCCAGAAGTTGTTGTTCCTGAAGTACTTGTTGATGAACTTTCCGCCGATTTCTCCGAAGATGCCTCCGAAGAGCCCCGCGAACGCGCCGGCGACCGCCGACTGGCCGATGTCCGTCCAGTCGAACTTGTCGCGCCGGCGCTCCGGGTCGTCCGGCGCGGTCATGGAGATGAGCTGCGAGGCGAACGCGACGAACGCCTCCTGGATCGCCTCCAGCAGCACCGAGAGCGGCGTGGGGATGGCCCGTCCCAGCCGCTGGAGGATCAACAGGATGGTGAGCGCGGTGCGTGCCTTCTGGATGGCGATCTCGGTGAGCGACGTACCACCGGTGAAGACCGCCAGCGCGGCGATCAGGGCCAGCTCGATGTTCATCAGGATGAACTCGATGAGGATCTGGTACTTCGCCTCGGACAGCTTGATGGAACGGTTCACCTGCTGGGCGCCCAGGTCCCGGAGTTCGTCGGAGAACTTCTGCAGGTGGTTCTGGCCGTTGTCGTCGACGAAGAGCTTCATCGCCGCGACGAACTCGTCGGCGATCCGCGGCGGGAGCGAGTTCCCGGCGGTGGAGATCGCCCCCTTCATCGCGTCGGACAGGTCCCTGACGTCGTCGGCCAGCCGTTTGTAGGGGTTACGGCTGTCGAAGCCCCGGTCCTCGTTGCCGGTGGCGACGTTCGCGCCCACGTAGACCTCGATGAACTCCCGCAGGCCGGGCGGGAACATGATGGCCATTCAGCGCCTGTTCTCGCTCTCCGAGCCGTGCGCCTCGATGTCCTCCACCGCCTGGGTCTGCGGCCGCTGCACGTGGTCGGCCTCCGCGGCGACCGCGTCGACCAGCGCCATGAACCCGCTGGTGATGGACAGGACCGTGTCCGCCACCTGCTGCTGCTCGCGCCGGACCTGCTCGCCGACCGCGTTGGCGAACTCGTCGTCGCCGCCCTCCTCGCCCCACCAGCCCGAGTACTGCGCGCAGCCGGTCTCGAACCGGGGCAGCATCTCGTCGCCGTAGCGGACGGCGTCGGCGAGGTGCCTGGAACCCTGCAGGATCGCCTGGATGTCGGCGGAATAGTTGCCGGCCATGGTCACGCTCCCCCCTGTCGTTCCCGTCGTCCGTCGCCCGCGGCGCGGGCCGCCCTGGGCGGGGCCGCGGGTTCCTCGTCGTCCTCGACGATCTCGTCGCGGAGCCTGCTCATCGCCGTGGGCCCCTTCGTCACGGAGGTCTCGTCGATCAGCGAGCCGAAGACGGCCCCCCAGTCGACGCCCATCCGGTCCGGGGCGGCACCGCGCGCGGTCATCCTGGTGATCGGGTCGAGCAGGTCGACGACCCGGCGGGCCATCTCGGCCCGCGCCGTGTTCGCGGCCTCCAGCACCGCCGCGGAGAGCTGGGCGGCGGCCATGGTCCGGTACTTGCCGTCGAGGAACTCCAGGCTGGTCAGCTCGCCCTTCGCGCCGACGGAGACCCGCACCGACCGGTCCGCCGAACGCGCGGTGGCCGACGCCGTGTCCAGCTCGGCCCGTGCCGAGGCCGCGGCCTCCTCCGCCGCCTTGAGGTGGGCCATCGCCCGGGCCACTCGGTCCTCCATCGGCTGACTCATCCAGGTCCCCTTCCCCTCAGCGCCCCAGGGCCTGCGGCGCGCCGCCCTCGTCGGTGCCCCAGACGTCCTCGTCCTCGGCCAGCCACGTGGTCCGTTCCCTGTCCCCGCTCTCCGTCTGCGGCCTGTCCCCCGCCCCGCCCATGCCTCCCATGGGCGGCATGAAGGGCGTGCTGCTGCTGGTCTGCGTGGACCTGGGGACGACGCGGTGCTCCTCGTCGACGGCCTGTGCGGCGGCGGCCGTACGGCCGGAGCGGCCGACCGTGGGCTCGATGACGGTCCTGGTGCGCTCGCCGGAGTTGCCGCCGGCCTCGCCGCCGCCCGCGCCGCGCATCATCGGCGGGTACATCCCCGGCGAGCCCGCTCCCGTGCCGGTGCCGTCGGCGGAGGCGCCCGCCAGGGCGTCGCTGCTCTGCGGCCGTCCGAGCGCCGAGGCGAGGTCGTCCTGGTTGTAGAGGTTGTCGTTGAACACGGAGGAGTACGCGGAGCCGGCCGAGCCCGTGGAGCCGCCCGCGTTGTAGGCGGAGAGGTCGGGGGGCTCCGGGAGGTCGGCGATGCGCTGCCGGATCAGCTCGTCGATGTCCTTCTCGTCGGCGGTGATCCGGTCGTACTCGGCCTGGATGTCGGCCATGCGCTGGTCGTACTCGGCCTTGGCGTCCTTGCGCGCCTGTTCGGCCTCGGTGCGCGCCTCTTCGCGTTCCGCCTGGGCGTCGGCCTTCGCCTGGTCGTACTCGTTCCTGGCGTCGGCCTCGGCGGCGTCCGCCCGTTCGAGGGCCTCCCGTTCGGCGGCGTCGATCTCCGCGATCCGCCGGTCGTACTCCTCGCGGGCCTCGTTCTCGTCGGTGCCGGCGGCGATCTCACGCTCGTACTCCTGGCGTGCCTCCGCGCGTTCCTGCTCGGCGTCCGCCCGTGCCTGGTCCCGCTGTTCCTGGGCCTCGGCCTTCTCCTGCTCGTACTCCTGTCGCGCCGCCGCCTCCTGGCGGTCGGCGTCCTGGAGGGCGGCGTCGCGCTCGGCGCGGGCCTCGGCCTTCTCCTGTTCGTAGTCGGCCTGCGCGTCGGCCTTGGCGTTCTCGGCGTCCAGCCTGGCCTGCTGCCTCTCCTGGAGGGCCTCGCGGCGGGCCTCCTCCTGCTGGGCCTCCGCCCTGGCCTGCGCGTCGGCCTGGTCCTGCTTGACGGCTTCCCGCTCGGCGTCCGCCTCGGCCCTGGCGGCTTCCTGCTCGCGCTCCGCCTCGGCCCTGGCGGCCGCCTGTTCCTGCTTCGCCTCGGCCTGCGCGGCCTCCTGCTCGGCCTTGGCCTCCGCCTTCTCCTTCTCGGCCTCCGCCTTGGCCGCCTCCTGCTCGCGCTTGGCCTCTTCCTTGGCGGCCTCCTGCTCGGCCTTCGCCTCCGCCTTCTCCTTCTCGGCCTCCGCCTTGGCCGCCTCCTGCTCGCGCTTGGCCTCTTCCTTGGCGGCCTCCTGCTCCGCCTTGGCCTCCGCCTTCTCCTTCGCCGCCTCTTCCTTGGCGGCCTCCTGCTCGGCCTTGGCCTCGGCGCGGTCGGCTTCGGCCTGGGCCGCGGCCCGCTCCCGTTCCTTCTTCGCCTCGTCCTGAGCCTTCTGGTTCTGCGCGAGGACGAACGCCTGCTGTTGCTGGGCCTCCGCCTTGGCGGCCTCCTGTTCGGCCTTGGCCTCCGCCTTCTCGCGCTCCTGCTCGGCCTTGGCCTCGGCCTTCTCCTTCTCGGCCTCCGCCTTGGCGGCCTCCTGCTCGGCCTTGGCCTCCGCCTTCTCGCGCTCCTGCTCGGCCTTGGCCTCGGCCTTCTCCTTCTCGGCCTCCGCCTTGGCGGCCTCCTGCTCGGCCTTGGCCTCCGCCTTCTCGCGGTCCCGCTCGGCCTTCGCCTCGGCCTTCTCCTTCTCGGCCTCCGCCTTGGCGGCCTCCTGCTCGGCCTTGGCCTCCGCCTTCTCGCGGTCCCGCTCGGCCTTCGCCTCCGCCTTCTCCTTCTCGGCCTCCGCCTTCGCCTCGGCCTTCTCCCGCTCGGCCTCGGCCTTCTCGCGGTCCCGCTCGGCCTTCGCCTCCGCCTTCTCCTTCTCGGCCTCCGCCTTCGCCTCGGCCTTCTCCCGCTCCGCTTCGGCCTTGGCGGCCGCCGCTTCGGCCTCCGCCTTCTTCTTCTCGGCGTCGGCCTCCTCCTTGGCGGAGATCTCGGAGAGAGGACGGTCGTCCCTGTCGGTGATGCTGGTGTCGAACGCCTTCTCGGCTTCCTTGAACGCCTTGTTGATGGCCACGATGGCCTCGGCGCCCTTCGTGCTGAGCCAGTCCTGCACGGACTGCTCCCACCGGCGCACCGCCTCGTCGGCGATCGCCTTCCACGTGGTCATGTCGCTCGGCTTGCCGTACGACTTCTCCCCGATGACGATCTCGTTCCGGAAGCCGGCGGTCGACACCACGTAGTTGTGCCAGGTCGTGTACGGCCCGGAGCCACTGGACACCGTGTCGATGTCCGTCTTGTCGAACTGGGTGTCGAAGAGCTTCAGCCGGGCGTCCTGCAGCATGTCGTAGAGCCAGCGCTGCGGATTGCTCTCGGCCCTCCACGCCACCCAGGCGTCCCGCAGTTTCTGCGCCTGGGCGCGGACGACGCCCTGGGCCGCGGCCAGTGCCCGGGCCGGCTCGGACCTCACCATCACCATGTCGATGGTGGTCCCGAGGCCCTCGCTGCCCTTGCCGTCGAGCTGGTCGGCGTACCCCTCGTAGTTCCGGGCCAGCTTGTGGATGAGCTCCTTGAAGATGGCGGCCGACGTGCCGTCCCAGGAGTCGCTGCCCTCTCCGATGTTCTCGGTGTCCCACTTGCCGATGGTGACCGCGCTGTCCTCGAAGAACTTGACGACCCGGTCGAACGCCTGGGCCGTCTTCGTGAAGGTGAGCAGATCGACGTAGGCGCCGTCGCCCACCTTGATGCCGCGGTTCTCGAATCCGTGGGTGGAGTAGGGCCACATCGTCAACTGGTCGAGGGCGGCCTTGGAACCGTAGATGTACTGGACCAGGGCGCTGGTGTCCCAGTCGAGCTTCTCGCCCTCGCTGTTCGAGCCGCCCTTGTCCATCAGGACCTTGCTGGTCTTCTCGAATTTCGCGATCACGTCCTCGCCGCTCGGCGGCGCGGTCGAGGGCGTGGCGAGGAAGGTGATGTACACGCGGTACTGGTAGAGGTAGCTGCCTTCGGAGACGTCCGTGCCGTTTCCGGCCGGCTGGTAGTACGGAATGGTGTAGTTGGTGTTGTGGGTGCCCCAACCGCCCGAGGACAGGAAACC
This sequence comes from Streptomyces sp. CB02400, assembly GCF_001905725.1. Taxonomy (GTDB): domain Bacteria; phylum Actinomycetota; class Actinomycetes; order Streptomycetales; family Streptomycetaceae; genus Streptomyces; species Streptomyces atrovirens. The sequence continues at coordinate 32,549 of NZ_LIWB01000017.1, read as the reverse complement.
CGACGAATAGCCCGGACCGCCCTCGTCCTCCACCCGGACATGGATCATCGGGATGCCGTCGTTGCCCTTGAGGGTGTCGAACAACGTCTTCCGCTCCGGCAGAACGTAGCCGGTGAGCAGGTCGACTGCTTTCTTCCAGTAGTCGTCGTTGTTGTCCTCGGGGTTGGCCATCGCCGAACTCCGCTACTCTTCCTCTTCGTTGCCACCCGGATTGTCGAGATCACTGTCGACATCCTCGAAGATGTCCATGAACTCGTCCGCGGTGATGTTCTCGAGATTCTTGCCCTGAGCCTTGGCCAGCTCGTTGATCGTGTCCCACAACGCCTGTTCGAGGTCCTCGAAGAGAACCGTCTGATCCTCCAGGATGCGCTCGACCTCGCCCGCGCCCTGCTGGATGACCTTGTTCAGGGCTCCCCCGCCGACCACGCTGTTCTCCTCGGCCATGGGGCCGATGACGAGCGGCTTCGAGGACAGGATCGTCGTGGTCGAGATACTGTCCGCGATGAACGAGATCGCCGGGCCGGCGGTCGGGCTGTCCTTGAGGATGTTCTCCAGGGTCGTCCGGAAGCCGTCGATCTGGTTGTTGATGAAATTCTTCAGGAACGTGCTGTCGAGGACCGTGACGGCCATGTGATCACCCTTCCGTCACCGGCCGGCGTCAGCGGCTGCCGATCCTGATGTCGCCCCACCGCTGCGAAAGGTTCTGCTCGGTGTACCGGTAGTTGGAGGAGATCTCGGTGAGCAGCCCGGAGTGGTTGGCGAGCAGGTTCTTGATGTTCTGGACGGCGTTGTCCCATTTCGCCTGGACCTCGCTGTAGACGTCCCGGTCGTCACCGATCCAGCTGTTGCGGAGTTCGGCCAGTTCCATCTCCAGGTTGGCCAGAATGCTCATGATCGCCTGGGACTGGCCGACCATGTCGTCCGCCGCGCCTTCGGCGTGGTTGTAGTCGACGTAGATGTAGCCGTCGGAGAAGTCCATCGAAGTCCTCGATTCACCGGGAGAATGACGAGCGGGAAGGGACGGCGCCTGGCGGATGCGCCGAAGGTCAGTTCGACGACGTGTTGGTGCCGTTGAGCTCGTCGAAGACCTGCGTGGAGCGCGAGTACTCCGCGTCGATCGCGTCGCTGGTGGATCCCTGCACCAGCCCGTGCTCCGTGAGGGTGCCGTTGAGCTCGTCGACCATCCGGTCCAGGTTGATCAGGATCGTGTCGACGTGCTCGTCCCACTGCTCCAGCAGCTTCTTGTACTTTCCACCGTCCGCGCCCCCGTAATTCGAGGCGAGTGTGTGCGACGTGGACTGCACGTCCTGCTGGCAGCGCTGAACACCGGTGAAAGCCTGTTCCAGCGCCATGATCCCATTGCGGGTCGCGCGTTCCTCGGACTGCTGCATGGCCATGAGAGAACTCCCTTTTCGGTGAAACTCACCGGGCTGCGGCCCCCACTTCACCCTGCGGGCAGACAGGGCGCCCCTACGATCACGAATGACTCGCCGGGGCCATGGGGTGGCCAGATGCTATGCAGGCCGCAACTTGTTTGGCAATTGCCCGCGGAACCGCGAAGTCCCCTATTCTGAGGCTCAATTGAGCAATGACCCGGAATTCACGCCGCTCAAGTGAGCGGCGCGGTGGATCCGGCCGGACAGATCGGGCATCCGCGCCGCTCACCGGGGTGCCGACGAGCGCCCGGCTGAACGTGAGGTGACCGCGGGACGCCAAGAATTTCCCTGTCGGCTGCTTCCCCTCGAGGGCCGTCACCCCCTATGTCCGGGGGCACCGCAGCGTCACCCTCGCCTCTCCCTCGGCCGCCGCCTCGGGGGTCAGGTCCGGGCCGCTGGGCAGCATGGCCAGCATCGGGGACGGCATCGTCCGCGCCTCGACGCCCTCGTAGCCCAGCGCCTTCACCGCCTCCTGGGACAGCAGCCGGTACTTCACGCCCTCGTCCGTCACCAGGTACGTGGTGTCGCCCAGTGCGCTGCCGCTCGCGCTCAACGCCCTGACCAGCGCGCCCTTCCCCGCCCGTACGGCGATGGAGTCGACCTTCAGGCAGCCCGGTTCGACCTCGGGCGCCGGTGCCTGCACCGCCGGGGGCAGGGCGTTCCGGGGCAGCACCGAAGTGCCCACCCGCACACCGGAGTCCGCGGAGTCGACCTCCGCGCAGGACACGGAACCGGTGGCGACGGTGACCGCCTTCGGCGGCTTCGCGGGCAGCCTCTCCGTCCCCGAGCTCCGCGCGTCCGGGGCGAGATGCCCGGCCAGGGTGTCCGCGCCGAGCGTCACCACGGCCGCGGCCTCACCGTCGTACGCCTTCTCACGTGTTCGCGGGTCGCCCAGCAGGAGGGTGGCGCCGGTGTCGGTGAGGGGGACGAGGCCCTCCCGCGTGAGCAGGTGGTAGCGGGCGGCGGAGCCTGGGACGTCGACCTTGAAGAGCTGCCCGATCCTGGTGCTCCGCCCGCCCAGTTCGGGGCCCTTCTCACCCCGGCCGGGTACGTCGGCGGGGGCCAGGTCGGGTCCCAGCGGGAAGGCGTCGAGGAACGCCGCGGAGACGGGACGCGGGGTGACGTCGCCGTACCCGAGGGCCTCGGCCGCCTTCGCCCGCTCGTCCAGGCGCAGCCGGCTGCCCTGCCACAGCAGGTACGCGGCGTCGTCCGGGCCGGTGACCAGCAGGCCCTCGTTCTCGCCCAGCCGCCGGCCGCCGGGCACGTCCTGCGGGGCGTCGGTGCCGAGGGCGAGTGTCGTGGTCGTCGTGACGACGCCCGTCGTCCGCGGCAGGATGCCGGAACACACCAGCCACGGGGTGCGGTCCAGGTCGCCCGTGCCCGGCAGTGCCTCGGGCCCGTCGGGGATGCCGATGGGCGTTCCGTGCGGGGTGCCGGCCAGCGAGGACGTGCCCACCGTCGTGACGCCGACCTCGCCGCCGGTGACCAGCCGGGCCGACGCGTAGTTGCGCACCGGGCGCAGCCGCCCGTCCAGGTACAGGTAGCGGGCGCCGGTGTCCTTGTCGACGATCAGGTTCTCCCCCGAGCGCCACGAGTCGTTGCCGCCGGGCCGGATGAGTCCGAAGACGAAGGCGCCGGCGCACACCAGCACGGCGATGATCACGCCGATCGCGGCGCCGCGGTTGGTCCGGCCCAGCGGGCTCTCCGGGGAGTCCGGCTCGGCGCGCAGCATGGCCGAGGCCAGCCGCCCCATGATGAAGAGATGCGCCTGTACCTGGTCTCGCTTGCTGTGCATGTCGCCGTGTCTCCCGGGTCAGCCGTTGATGCCGCGGAGCCAGCCGTAGACGCCCATCGACCAGAGCGTCAGCGGCAGGATGCTGAGGGCGGCGAGTGAGTGCAGCAGCTCGGCCGCGCGCCCCCAGTACGGGACGAGCCGCCGTCCGGGCACCGTCCACGAGGCGATGGTGATCGCGGCGGCCAGCCCCATCAGCCCGGCCGTCAGGGTCAGCCGGTCCGCCGGGGCGAGGGAGCGCGCGGACACGAACAGCAGCAGGACCACGCCCCAGGCCCCGGCGCAGGTCAGCGCCAGCCGCTGCCAGACGTTGCCCAGCCCCCGGCTGTGCAGCAGCAGGAGCAGGGAGAAGGCCACGACGGTGAGGATCTCGGCGAGGCCCGGCGCGGCCATGAGCGCCGCCAGGCAGGGCAGGCACACCAGGCCGATGGCGCCGTAGAGGGCGGTCATCCAGCCGTCCGCCAGCGCGGAGCGCGCGTCGACGTCCGAGGAGGAGTACGGGTCGATGCCCTGCTGGAGCTGCTGGACGTTGGTCGGCAGGGGCGGCATCCGCATGCCGGCCAGCCGGAACGACAGCGACGGGACGAACCCGCCGAAGAGCACCACCACGACGGCCACCACACCGGCCGCCTGCTGCGGCGCCAGGTCCAGGGTGATCAGGGCGGCGCCGAGCGCGCCCGCCGCCGCGACACAGGCCGCGCCGATGAACAGCGCCGGGTAGACGCCGACCGCCGCCAGGGCGAGTACCGTGCCCGCGCCGCCGGCCGCGGACGCCGCCAGCAGCCGTGCGCCGAGGACGGCCTCGCCGTCGGCGCCGCCGAGGTCTCCGCCGGGCAGCAGCCAGCCCGCCAGGGCGAAGTAGGGGGCCGCCATCAGGCCGAGCACCGAGCCGGCTCCGGCGTCCCCGACGGCGCGGGAGGCGGAGCCCGCCCCGGCGATCAACAGCAGTCCGGCGGCCGAGGCGGCGACCGCCCGTATCCAGCCCGCCGTGCCGGGCATGGCCAGCAGCACGATGCCCAGCGCGAGGGTGGCCGCGGCCAGTCCGCGCAGCAGGCGCCGGCCGGCCTCCGGACTCCAGCCGTGCGGTCTGCGGCCCATGCCGTCGGCGATGCCGTCGACCAGGTCGTCGATGTGCACCTCGGGCAGCGCCTCGGTGCGCGGCCGCAGATAAAGCTCCTCTCCGTCCCGCAGACCGAGGGAGTCCAAGGTACTCTCGGGGTCGAGCGGTGGACCGCCGAGCCGTTGGAGCACCCAACCTCCGTGCTCCAGACCGGTTTCCTCCAGGTCGTCCCCTCCGTAGCCGATCACTGTGGGCAGCAGATCGGCGACGGGGACGTCGGAGGGCACGGCCAGGTCGACGGTCCTGGCCGGAGCACGTACGGTGACGCGGCACAGGCTTGCCGTCTGAATGTCGGTCATGGCTTCGGGGTTCACACTTTCTGGCGGACCACGGGATACGCGGTGGCTGGAAGGTGGCAGCGGCACACCGGTCGGTCGCCGAACGCGACGGAAAAGTCGGACGGGGCATGCGCCGACGAGTTTGACCGTACGCCGGGCTTTTCGCAACACCACTCCGGGAGTTCAGCGTCACGGCACCTTACGGCCATTTTCCCGACGCCGTCGCGCGGGACTCTGACTCTTTACGGTAAAACCCGCGACGTTCTCGCGGAGTTCCCCCCGGAATTCCTTCCGAAATCATTGAGGAGGACGTTCGTTGAGCGTGATCCTGTTCCGCCGCCCGGCCCGCCGCAAAGGGCCGGAAATGCCGTCGGGGGAACTGAGTCTCCAGGAGCCGCCCACGCTTCCGGAAGTCGTGCCGGACAGTTCCGCGGTGTGGACGTATCTGCCGATGGCGCTGATGTCGGTCTCCATGATGCTGATGTTCATGCGGCCGGGGATGAGCCAGAGCAGCGGCGGATTCATCTACATCGCGCTCGGTGTGATGGTGATCGCGTCGGCGGGCATGATGCTCGGTCAGGTCATGCGGCGCAACGGCGAGCGCAAGCAGCGGATGAAGGGCGAACGCCGCGACTACCTGCGGTATCTGCGGCAGACCCGGCGCATGGTGCGGGCGTCCATCGTCGAGCAGCAGCGCGCCCTCGCCTGGCGCCATCCCGAGCCCGACGCGCTGTCGTCGCTGGTGCGCAGCACCCGGTTGTGGGAACGGCGGACGTCGGACGAGGACTTCGCCGAGGTGCGGATGGGCGTGGGCGACCAGCGGCTGGCGATGAAGCTGACACCGCTGTCGACCAAGCCCGTCGAGGACCTGGAGCCGCTGAGCGCGCACGCGCTGCGCAGCTTCACCCGCGCCTACTCCACCGTCCGCGACCAGCCCATCGCGATCTATCTGCGGGCCTGGTCGAAGGTGCTGTTCCGCGGGGACGAGGAGCGGATACGGGCCCAGGCGCGGTCCCTGCTCGCACAGTTGGCGGTGTTCCACTCCCCCGACGACCTGTGGATCGCGCTGTGCGTCTCGGACGAGCGGCGCGCGGAGTGGGAGTGGGCGAAGTGGCTGCCGCACAGCCTGCACCGCCACGACGAGGACGGCGCCGGACCGGCCCGCCTGATCGCCTCGGCCTTCACCGAGCTGGAGAACCTGCTCGGCGCGGAGTTCCTGGAGCGGCCGGGCGCCGACCCCGACGCGGTACCGGGGCGTGAGGAGCCGTACACGGTCGTCGTGATCGACGGCTGCACGGTGCCGGCGGGGCACCGCTTCGACGGGCACGGGTTCCGCAACGCGGTGGTGCTCGACCTCACCGGTGCGCTCGCGTGGAAGCCGGGGCGGACCACGCTGCGCCTGGAGGTGGACGACAGCGGTGTCGCGCTGGTGCGCACCGACCGCGACCGCAAGGAGCAGTCGACGGTGCTCGGCCGGCCCGACCGGCTGGGCACGGTGGGCGCGCTGGCGCTGGCCCGGCTGCTGGCGCCGTACCGGATGAGTGTGGGCGGCGACGACTCCAAGCCGCTCGCCAACGATGTCGAGCTGACCTCGCTGCTGAACATCCCCGATCTGCACCGGCACGACCCGGCCACGCTGTGGGAGAAGGCGACCGGCAGTGCCCGGCTGCGGGTGCCGATCGCGGTGAGCGGTGAGGGCAGGCCCGTGGAGCTGGACATCAAGGAGTCGGCGCAGGGCGGTACGGGACCGCACGGCATGCTGATCGGCGCGACCGGTTCCGGCAAGAGCGAGCTGCTGCGCACGCTGGTGCTGGGGCTGGCGCTGACCAACTCCTCCGAGACGCTGAACTTCGTCCTCGTCGACTTCAAGGGCGGCGCCACCTTCCTCGGCCTCGACGAACTGCCGCACACCTCGGCGGTCATCACCAACCTCGCCGACGAGGTGGCGCTGGTCTCCCGGATGCAGGACGCCCTGCACGGGGAGCTGATCCGGCGGCAGGAGCTGCTGCGTGCCGCCGGTAACTACACCTCCGCGCTGGAGTACGAGAAGGCGCGGCAGTCCGGGACGCCGTTGCAGCCGCTGCCCAGTCTGTTCGTGGTGGTCGACGAGTTCAGCGAACTGCTCGCATCGCACCGCGACTTCATGGAGCTGTTCGTGATGATCGGCCGGCTCGGGCGCAGTCTCGGGGTCCATCTGCTGCTGGCCTCGCAGCGCCTCGACGAGGGCCGTATGCACCAGCTGGAGAGCCATCTGTCGTACCGGATCGGTCTGCGGACGTTCTCCGCGATGGAGAGCCGGGGCGTGCTGGGTGTGCCGGACGCCTACGAGCTGCCGGCGCAGCCGGGTGCCGGGTTCCTCAAGAGCGGTGTCGACGCGCTGACCCGGTTCCGGGCCGCGTACGTCTCGGGGCCGTACCAGCGGCGGCGGGCCGTCGTACAGGCGCAGGTGGCGCGGCAGGTGGTGCCGTGGACGGCGGAGTGGGTGGTGCCGCGCGCCCCCGCGGACCCGGACACGGCGGGCGGGCCCGACGAGACCGGGCCGGAGCCGGAGGGTGAGGGGGACGGCGGCGGGGAGACGCTGCTGTCGGTGGCGCTCGACCGGCTGCGCGGGGCGGGGCCGCCCGCCCACCAGGTGTGGCTGCCGCCGCTGGGCCGGCCGGCCACCCTGGACCAGATCCTGCCCCCGCTGTCACCCGACCCGCGGTACGGCCTGACCACGGCCGACTGGCCGCTGCGGGGGCGGCTCACCGTGCCGGTGGGCGTGGTCGACCGGCCCTTCGACCAGTTGCGCGATCTGCTGACCGTGGACCTGTCGGCGGCCGGGGGCCATGTGGCCATCGCCGGAGGGCCGCAGAGCGGCAAGAGCACGCTGCTGCGGACCCTCATCACCGCGCTGGCCCTCACCCACACCCCGCGCGAAGTGCAGTTCTACTGCCTCGACTTCGGCGGCGGCACACTGGCCGCGCTGGACGAGCTGCCCCATATGAGCGGGGTCGCGGCGCGCGTCGACACCGAGCGGGTGGGTCGTACGATCGCGGAGGTCACCACGCTGCTCGCCCGGCGGGAGCGGTTCTTCCTGGAGCACGGCATCGACTCCATGGCGACGTACCGCAAGCGGCGTGCGGCGGGCGAGTTCCCCGACGAGCCGCACGGGGACGTCTTCCTGGTCATCGACGGCTGGGCCACCGTGCGCCAGGACTTCGACCGGCACATCCCCACGTTCAACGCGCTGGCCGCCCGCGGGCTCAACTACGGGGTCCATCTGATCGTCACCACCGCCCGCTGGGTGGAGCTGTCGTCGTCGGTGCGCGACCAGACCGGGACCCGGCTGGAGCTGCGGATGGGTGATCCGATGGACTCCCAGATCGACTCCCGGAAGGCGGCGACGATCCCGCGCAGCGCGGGACGGGGGCTGACCTCCGACAAGCTGCACTACCTGTCGGCGCTGCCGCGCGTCGACGGGGTCGAGGACGCCGACGACCTCGCGGACGGGGTCGCGGGACTGGTCGCCGCGATCGGCGAGAACTGGACGGGGCCCGCCGCACCACGGGTGCGGATGCTGCCTTCGACGCTGCCGGTGGAGGAGCTGCCGGAGCCGGAGGGCGAGAACGGACTGCGGATCGCCATCGGCCTGGACGAGAACGAACTGGCGCCGGTGTGGCACGACTTCACCGAGAACCCGCATCTGATCGTGGTGGGCGACGCGGAGAGCGGCAAGACGAACCTGCTGAAGCTGGTCGCGCGCGGCATCACCGAGCGGTATACGCCGGCCGAGGCGCGGATCATGACGGTGGACTACCGGCGGGAGCTGGTGGAGAGCGTTCCCGAGGCGTACCGGCTCGGGCACGCCGTCTCCCTGGACATGCTGCGGGACCTGGTGGACGGGGCGGCGCGGGCGGTCAAGCAGCGGGTTCCGGGGGAGGACATCGCGCCGTCGCGGATGCGGTTGTGCGACTGGTGGCAGGGGCCTCGGCTGTTCATCCTGGTCGACGACTACGACATGGTGGGCGGCGGGCCGATGACGCAGCCGTTCGCTCCGCTCCTCGACCATCTGGCGCTGGGGCACGAGGTGGGGTTGCACCTGGTGGTGGCGCGGTCTTCGGCGGGGGCCGGGCGGGGGCTGAACGAGTCGTTGCTGCGGCGGTTGCAGGAGGTCAATACGCCGGGGTTGTTGATGTCGTGTCCGCCGAGTGAGGGGTACCTGTTCGGGAGTGTGAAGGGGCGGGAGCTGATTCCGGGGCGGGCGGTCCGGATCGCTCGGCGGAAGACCTTGCAGGTGCAGACGGGGCTTGTGGGGGGCGCGTCGTGAGGCGTCCGGGTCCGGAGAGGGTTCCCGCACCGCCGCCACGATCCGCGGGCAGTCGTGCCTCCCCCAGTGCCTCAAGGGCCTGGGAGGTGCCCCCAGGGCGATGGGGGTCCCCCCGCTCGAGCGGAGCCGAGAGTGGGGGAGGGCGGGCGCGACGGCATCCCGAGGGCGCCGGGCTGCGCAACCACCCCCCGGCCCGCCCCGACGCGGCACACCCCGCACACCCCGGGCCGGGCGAGTGGGGGCCGGCACGGACGGGTGCGGTGACGACTTCCTCAGGAGGTGCTCGGAGGGCGCCAGTCGCGGGTACGGCCTCGGGGGATCACCGCTGCCAGGGCTGCCAGGAGGAGGACCGTGGCCAGGGCTGCCGCTGCGATCGTCAGGGAGCGGTTGTGGGGGGTGGGGTCGGTGGGGGGTGGCATCTGGGCGGGGGCGGGGGGCTGCTCGGAGGGCTCCGTGTGGTCCTGGATCAGGGACAGGGCCGCGTACGGGTCGAGGCGGGGGGTGTCCGAGGGGTAGGCGGTGCCGAGGAGGCGGCGGGTGACCTCGGCCGCCTTGAGGTCGGGGTGGTAGGCGCGGACGAGGGCGGCGGCGCCGGCGACGCCCGCCGCGGCCAGCGAGGCACCGGAACCGATGTAGTGGCCGGAACCTCCCGGGCCGACGCTGACCATCTCGCTGCCGGGCGCGGACAGGTCGGGCTCGTGGGCGGGCGGCGCGTTCTTCTGCCGTACGCCGCCGGGGCCGAAGTCCACGACGGCGAGCGCGCCGGGTGCGGCGGCCGGCCAGTACGGACCCTCGGGCATCTCACCGTCGGGCCCCTGCTCCTCGCGGGCCACGGCGTCGGGCGCGGCCGGGGCGACGACCAGCGCGTCGCGCCGGGTGGCGTGGGCGACGGCGGCGGTGAGTTCGGCCTTGCCGGTGCGCAGGACCTGGCCGACGTAGATGACCTGTGCGCCGCGGTCCGCCGCCGTCCGTATGCCGGCGGCCACGCGTTCCACGGAGGGCACCCCCCGGTCGTCGGTGCCGGACAGGGCGAGGATCTCCGCCTGCGGGGCGACCCCGGTGATGCCGCTGCCCTTCTCCGGTGCGGCGGCGATCAGGCCGGCGGCGAACGTGCCGTGGCCCACGCAGTCCTCGGCCGCCCCGTCGACGGCCTCCACCCTGCCGGACAGGCTGGGGACGCCGGTGGCGACCCCGGTGTCGACCACCGCGACGGTCACCCCGCCGCCGCGGGAGATCCGCTGGGCCCGGGACAGTCCGAGCGCCGTCTGCGACCACGCCGCTCCGGTGGCCGTCTGCTCCGAGGCCCCGGTGCACGGGTTGCCCTCGCCGAGCCGGACGGGCAGCGGGGGCAGCAGCGTGGCCCCCGGATCGTCGGCACCGGGGCTCGCCGACGGCGCGGTGGGGGCGGCGAGGGCCGGCCCGCCCGTGACCGGCAGGACCACGGCGACCGCCAGCACGAGACCCGCACCCCGATGTTTCATGACATTCCGCATGAGCCGCATGATATGCACACGAAATGTACGGCGCACAACGCCAACCAGGCAACAGCACAAGGAGGTTCGAGGCGTGGCACGGCAAATACTCACGGTCGGCCCGGAACGGTCGGACGGCTTCCAGACGATCGGTGAGGCACTGGCCCAGGCCCGCACCGGGGCGGTGATCCGGGTCCGTCCCGGCCGCTACGCCGAGAACCTCGTCATCCGGCACCGGGTGACGATCGTCGGCGAGGGCGAGCCGGGCACCGTCGAGCTCTGCCCGCGGGACGGCACCGCCGTCACCCTCATGGCCGACGCCGTGATGCTCAGCGCCCTGACCCTCCGGGGCCGCGACAAGGAGGCCGCGGTCGTGGACGTACCGGCCGGTCAGGCGGCCCTCGACGACTGCACCGTGACCGGTTCCGGGTGGACGGCGCTGCTGGTCCGCGGCAAGGGCTCGCTGGCCGCCCGCGGCTGCCGGATCGGCAACCCCGGCGGCGCCGGCCTCGTCGACTCCTCGGAGTCCGAGAGCATCGTCGAGGACTGTGTGTTCGAGAACTTCGGCACCTCCGCGGTGGTGATCGGCGAGAGTGCCGGACCCCTCGTCCGCGACTGCCGCATCCGGGGCGCGCGGGCCAACGGCGTCCTGGCGAGCGGCGAGGCCCGCGGCACCGTGGAGGGCTGCGACATCTCCGGCACCGACAAGCCGGCCATCGCCCTGGAGGGCCACAGCTCGACGCGCGTGCTGCGGTGCGCCGTGCACCACACCTCGGTGGGCCTGCTGGTGACCAGCATGTCCCGCCCGGAGATCGAGGAGACCTCCTTCGAGTCGATCGCGCAGAGCGGCATCGTCATCTCCGGCGGGGCCGACCCGGTGCTGCGCGGGTGTGTCACCCGGCGCACCAAGACCAGCGGGCTGCTCGTCCTGGACCGCTCGCGCGGAACCCTGGAGGGCTGCTCGTTCCACGGCTCCACCGAGGCCGCCGTACGGGTCGTCGAGGGCGGTGCCCCGCTGCTGCGGGAGACCGTGGTGAGCGACTGCGCCGACACCGCCGGGGCGGTGCAGCTCTGGGACGACTCCACGGCCGAGTTCGAGCACCTGGAGGTCCTGGACGCGGCCGGCGTCGGCATCTCGGTGCGCTCAGCCGCCAACCCCCTGCTGCGCCGCGCCCGGGTCACCGGCTCCGGCGGCCACGGCATCGAGTTCACCGACGACGGCCGCGGCCGGCTCGAGCACTGCGAGATCGAGTCCGCCGGCGGCTGCGCGCTGAGCATCGACGACGACTCCGACCCCGAGATCAGCGACACCGTCCTCACCTCCGCCGCCCGCTCGGGCCTGCTCGTCGGCGAACGCGGCCGGGGCACCCTGCGGGACTGCGAGATCGGTGACAGCGCCGACGCCGGGGTCGGGGTGCGGGACGGCGCGGAGATCACCCTGGAGCGGGTCCGGGTGCACGGCTCGAAGGCCCACGGCGTCCAGGTGTCGCGCGGCGGCCGGGCCGTCCTCGACTCCTGCGAGATCACCGGCAGTACGGGCGACGGCGTACGGATCGACAGCGCCGAACCGGTCGACGTCACCCGGTGCGTCGTACGCGACAACCGGGGCGCGGGACTGCGCCAGAGCCGCGCGAGCGAGCGGCTCACGGTCGAGCTGCTGACCAGCACGGACAACGGACTGCCGGACAGCTGGGGCGAGTCGGCCGACACGGGCGGCGAGGACGGCGCTCCGGGCGGTCCCGGCAAGGAGCCGGAGCCCGAGGGCCCGCTGGCCGAACTGGAGGCGCTCACCGGCCTGGAGAACGTCAAGCACCAGGTGAACACGCTGGTCAACCTGAACCAGCTCGCGGAGCGCCGGCGCCGGCTCGGCATGCCGGTCCCGTCGATGAGCCGGCACCTGATCTTCGCGGGGCCGCCCGGCACCGGCAAGACCACCGTCGCCCGCCTCTACGGCAGCATCCTCGCGGACCTGGGCGTGCTCAGGAGCGGACACCTGGTCGAGGTCGCCCGCGCCGATCTCGTCGCGCAGGTCATCGGCGGTACGGCCATCAAGACCACCGAGGCGTTCAACAGCGCGCTGGGCGGCGTGCTGTTCATCGACGAGGCCTACACGCTCACCGTCGAGGGAACGTCCAACGACTTCGGTCGCGAGGCCGTCGACACCCTGCTGAAGCTGATGGAGGACCACCGCGACGACGTGGTCGTGGTGGCGGCCGGCTACTCCGAGCAGATGGAGTCGTTCCTGACCGCCAACCCCGGTCTCGCCTCCCGGTTCACCCGCACCATCGAGTTCGGCAACTACGCGGTGGAGGAGCTGGTGACGATCACCGAGAGCCTCTGCCGGCGGCACCAGTTCGAGCTCGGGCCGCTGACCCGGGAGGCCCTCGCCGTACGCTTCGAGCAGATGACGCGCGACGCGACCTTCGGCAACGGCCGTGCGGCGCGCGGGGTGTTCGAGGACATGGTGGACCGGCAGGCGTTCCGGCTCGCGGCCATGACCGACCCGGCGGAGAACGACCTGACGCTGCTGCTGCCGCAGGACGTCGGCGACGCGGAGGCGGCGGCCGTCGGCGCCGGCACGGCACAGGACGCGGGCGACGCGTCCGGCGCCTCCGACCCGATGGCCGAACTCACCGCCATGGTGGGGCTCGCCGCCGTGAAGCGGGAGGTCGCCGACCTGGTCAGTCTCCTCACCAACGCCCGGCAGCGGATCGCCGCCGGGCTGCCCGCCCCCCGGATCAGCAACCACCTCGTCTTCAGCGGGCCGCCCGGCACCGGCAAGACCACCGTGGCCCGGCTGTACGCGAGGCTCCTGCACTCGCTGGGGGTGCTCCCCCGCGACTCCCTGGTGGAGGTGGCGCGGGCGGACCTGGTGGGCCAGTACGTCGGCCACACCGCCCAGCGCACCAAGGACGTCTTCACCAGCGCGCTGGGCGGGGTGCTCTTCATCGACGAGGCCTACACCCTGACCCCCGAGGGATCGTCCAACGACTTCGGCCGCGAGGCCGTCGACACCCTGCTGAAGCTGATGGAGGACCACCGCGACGAGATCGTGGTCGTCGTCGCCGGGTACACCGAGGAGATGGGGCGCTTCCTCGCCTCCAACCCCGGTCTGACGTCCCGGTTCTCCAAGTTCGTGACGTTCGAGGACTACAGCACGGACGAGCTGGTCACCATCGTGTCCCGGCATGCCGCCGCCTCCGGGTACGAGTGCGCCGACGCCACCGTCGAGGCGCTGCGCGCCCATGTGGACGCCATCCCGCGCGACCGGTCCTTCGGCAACGCGCGGCTCGCCCGGCAACTGCTGGAGACGATGATGACGAGCCAGGCCCGCCGGCTGGGCGGGCTGGCTTCGCCCAGCCTCGCCGACCTCACGACGCTGCTGCCGGAGGATCTGCCGCCGGCCCGGCGGCGGGAGGCCGCCCTGTGACGTGCTGAAGACGGACGCCCGCCGGCCGGTGCCGGCGGGCGTCCACCGCGCTGTCGCGCCCCTCAGACGTTGAACTTGACGGACTCCAGCCACAGGTCCGGCTCCAGCGACCCGCCGAATCTCCAGCCCTCGGACGACTCGCACATGTAGGCGCCCCAGTCGTGCCCGCCGAGCTTGTGGTGGTGGCAGACGTTGCCGTCCTCGACGCCGATGGCGTAGCCGCTGAGGTTCGGCGCGTTCGAGGCCGCGCTGCCCAGCGTCAGGTCCGTCCCGTCGGCCGCACCCGACCACGCGGTCGTCCAACCGTCCTTCTGGACGAACTCGTTGGCGGACACCCTCTTGACGCCGACCACCGCGATGTTGATGGCCGTGATCGGCAGCCCCTGGCCCGACATGGCCCCGTCGCACCTCGGGGTAGTCCAGCCGGCGCCCTTCCTGTGGACCCGGTAGCAGATGTGCCGGCCGGGATCCGAGGCGGCCAGCCGCTGAACGGCGTAGGCGGCGGTGTTCGGCGGGAGCTTCGGGGCCTCGCGCTCCTCGGTCCGGGCCTCCGCCTTCTTCGTCGCCTTGGGCGACTCGCTGACCGGGGCGGACGCCGAACTCGTCACCGGGGCGGGCTTCTTGACGACGGGGCTCGGCTTGGCGGACGGCTTCTCGGTCGAGGGCTCCGGTGTGGGCTCCGCCGGGGCGTAGTCGCCCTTCGGCACCTCCAGGGGGTCCTCCTCCAGCAGCGTGTGGGACCCGGCGGCCACCGCCACGTTCTCCTTCTTCTGCCGCGAGTCGTCCGTGGCCCAGATCAGCAGCGGCACGGCCAGGAGGACGACGCCCGCGATGCCGGCGGCGGCGAGCAGGGGCTTCTTCGGGTTCCCGGACGGCGGCCCGTCCGCACCGGCAGCGGCGGTGGCGGTTCCGCCCACCCCGGCGGCCTCGCCGGCTGTGGTGGCTGCGGCGGCCGGCTCGGCGGCGCTCTCGCTCTCCGCTTCCGGCCGCTCCTGCGAGGCGGACGCGGTGGCCGTTGCGGCCGGTTCCTCGGTCGTGGCGGCCGCGGTGTCGGGCTGCTCGGAGGTGTCGGGGGTTTCCGGGGCCGGTCGGGCCGTCTCCGCCGCTTCCTCGGTTCCCCCGGTGTCGCCCTCGCCGGGTTCCGGTACGGACGTACGCCGTGCGGCCGGTGCCAGCATCGGGCCGGGGTCGGCCGCCGCCGACCCGAGGGAGACGGCCCTGCGGACGGACGAGCCGCCCGTGCCGTCGGGCCCGTCGGGAGCGGGCGGCCTGTTCTGACGTGCCATCGTTCTCCTCGATCTGATCGGTGTGGACTGTGGGGTGGTGGGTGGTCGTGCGGCGCGGCCCCGCTCGCTATCCGTCCTGGCCCACGGGCCCGGAGCAGCGTTCCGGCCACTGCGGGTCGTCGCCGAGGCGGAAGCCCTTGGCCAGCGCCTCCTCGAGGTGCGTGAGGGCCTTGAGGTCCAGCCCGCTCAGTTCCTCCGACCCGTCCATGTAGGCGGTCGCGTTCCCGGGGAGCTCACGCAGCAGTACGACGGAGGGGCCCGCGGGCACGGTCCGTACCCCCAGCACCCGGAAGCCGGTCCCCGGCACGAAGACGATCTCCTCGTACGCCTCCGGGGGTCCGCCCGGCCGGTCGATCAGTTGCCGTACCTTGCGTCCGGTGACGGACCAGATCGCGTAGCGCACGGGAGCCCCGGCGGGGAGCGCCGAGGCTCCGGCCAGGGCGCTGACCGGGGCGGGGTCGTGCAGCAGCGTGCCGACCGCCGGTCCGGGGCCGTCGGCGTCCCCGCCGCGCAGGGCCACGCCCCGGTAGGAGGGCAGCCGGCGCAGAGCGGAGGCGAGGCACCCGGCGTAGGGCAGCAGGCGTCCCTCGCCGGTGCGCAGGTCCCGGATCAACTCGCGGTGGTGCAGGGACCCTTCCTCGGCGGTGAGGTAGGCGTGCGCGGCGATGAGGTCGGTCCGGGCGGCCTCCAGTTCGTGGCCGCGCAGGGCGGGCATCCGGGTGAGCACCCGCGACACGGCGGCGGCGTGCACCTCCCAGGCACCGGCCGCGGCATCCCGGAACGCGGCACGCTCGGCGGCCCCGCTGACATGCCCGGGCACGAACGGAAGGGCGGCAGGGCTCGACGCGGACGCTCCCCCGGCCCGCCCCTGCGGTCCCGTCCGCACCTCGGCACGTACGGCCCGACCGCCGGCCGGCCCCGGACCGCCCCGCTCACCGGAGGTGTGCCCCGCCCCGCCGACGACACCGTCGGCTCCGGGGCGCGTCCCGGCCGAGGAGGCGGACCGGGGCCCTGCGGTCCCCGAACCCGCCCCGCCGTCCGGCGCCGCACCGGGCCCGGAAGCCCCCGGCTCGCTCCCGGCGCCGGCCCCTGCCTCCGGCGACGCGGCAGTCGCGGACCCCTCGGCGGGCCGCCCCTCCGGACGGGACTCCGAGGACGCGGCGGGCACGGACGCCCCGCGCTCCGCCTCCTCGGGTTCGGCGCTCTCCGACGGAGAGCCCGGCGGCACACCCACCGCTCCCCCGGCACCGGCGGCCGGCCGGCCGGGAGCATCCGCGTCCACTTGGACGTCCGGGGAGGTGGCAGGCCCGGCGACCGAAGGACCGATCGCTTCGGCGTCCCCGCCGCCCCGGAGAGCGTCCGGGAACGCGGCAGACGGGGGCACCGGTGCCCCGGGCCCGGCAGCCCGCGGACCGGCGGCAGCCACACCGTCGGGGCGGACCGCCCCACCTCCGGGCCCGGCGGCCGACGGACCACTCACAGCCGTACCGGACCGACGGGCCACCCCGGCGCCGGGCCCGCCGGCCGGGAGGGCAGGGGTCGTACCGGACCCACGGACCACCACCCCACCGGACACCGAAGCCTCACCAGGCCCACCGGCCCGCGGACCGGCAACAGCCCTGTCAGACCCCCGGCCCGACGCACCGGGCGGCACAGCACGACCGGGCCCACCGGCCCGCGGACCGGCAACAGCCCCGCCAGGCCCACGGCCGGCCCCGGCAACAGGCGGGGCAGGGGTCGTAACGGACCCACGGGCCGCCTCACCGAACGCCGAAGCCTCACCAGGCTCGCCGGGCCCACGGCCCACCCCGACGGCAGGCCGGGCAACAGGCGAGGCAGTGGCTGTACCGGGCCCGTGGGCCATGGCCGGCACGGCCTGACCGGGCTTGGTAGCCGACGGGTCGTCGGCGCCCGTACCGGGCTCGGCAGCCGGCGACGCGGCGGTCGGGCCGGGCCCATGGGCCGCCCGCCCCTGCGGTGGGACACGGCCGGGCTCCGCGACCGTGCCCGGTCGGCTGGTCGCCGTGGCCGGCCGACCGGCCGCCGGGCCGGGGCGCGAAGGCCGGCCGGAGGTGAGGTAGCGGATGTTGGGTATGCCGTGTTCGGCGGCCAGGCGGCGCAGGGCGCCGTCGCCCGCCAGGAGTCTGCCGCGGACCAGCAGGGTGGTGCGGGCGCGGACGTCGGTGCCGAGGCCGCGCGCGAGGCGGGACAGCGCGGGCAGCAGGGAGCCGTCCAACGGCTGCCCCGGCATGCCCAGTTCGATGGCGCACACCTCCGGGTCGACGGCCGGTCCGAGCGGCCCCGGACGGGGTCCGTCCGGTGCCCACAGGGCGAGGCCGGCCCGGGTCACCGTCGCCTGCCAGTGGTCCGTCAGCCGTACCGTCCCCCGTTCGCCGCCACCGAGGATCCAGTCGGGCGGGTGGAGCTCCACCGGCCTGGGCACGGGGGCCCGCCCCTCGGAGTCGACCGGCCCGCAGACCACGGACGACACGAACGGCCGCCAGCTCGGCCTCCCGTCCAGCCCGACCAGCGTGGGCCGGGGAGGAGTTCCGGGCGGTGCGTGGTCGTCGAGCAGCGGCAGGCCGGTGAGCACCTCCACCTCGGTGCCCAGCAGGTCGGCGACCGACTGCCCGAGCCGCAGCAGGTCACGCCGGCCGCCGGGCGCGAGCCGGGTGCGGGCCCGCTCCGCCTCCGGCAGCCCCGCGAGCACGGCGGCGACCTCGTCGGCGCCGACGTCCTCCGCCCGCGGGGCACCGACCAGCACCGTCAGCCGCTCGAAGTCGACGGGCACGGAGAAGCACAGGTCGTCGGGGGCCGGCCCGGGTGCCTCGGCCGGGCGGATCACCACGCCCGCCGGGACACGGTCCACGACACAGCCGCCGGACGTGCGCGCGGGCACCCCGTCCAGCGCCTCCTCCCAGGCGGGCGCCGGTGCGCGCCGGCCCACCTTCCGGGGCTCCGCACCGGGCGCGAACCGCCACCAGGCTCGGCCGTCGCCGTGGACGAAGAGCGCGCCCCCGGGCGTGATCAGGACGGCCCCGTCCGGAGCCGTCACCTCCAGTTCCCAGGCGTCCGCGATCCTGCGGGCGACGCTGGGCCGGTCCGGCCGGTCGTCACCGGCGCCGGACATCACGAGCCGGACCCGGTCGGTGCCCCGCGCGCGGAGGGAGTCGAGGAGCGCGCCCAGCCGTGCCCAGTGGTCGGCGTCGGGCGCCCCGCCCCCGGCGGCGGAGCCCACGATCACCGTGACGACGTCCTCCTCCCGCCCGACGGCGCCCGCCACCTCGGCCACGACGTCCAGCGGGAACGAGTCGTCCTCGACCGAGCGCACCAGCAGCACGCCGTCGACGTCCTCGACCGGGGGCCCACCGACGCCCCGGTTCCCGGTGCCGTTCGTACCGCCGGCCGGACTCGCCGCACCACGGCGGCCCGTACCGGAGCCGGAACCGGAATCGGATCCGGACCTGCGCCCCCGGCCCCGCACCACGGACGACCAGCGGCTCACGCGTCCGTCCCCCGTACCGGGTGCACGGCCTCGGTCAGCACCCGCGCGGTACGGCCCACGGGCGCGGCGGCAGCGGGGGGCCGCTCCCCCGCACCGCCTTGGACGGCGTCGCGTACGGCGCCGAGGTCCAGCAGCATGCCCACCGCGGCCGAGGGGTTCAGATACAGCGCGTGCCCCTCGGGGACGCGTGTCACGAGGTCGTCGACGCCGACGAGTTCGAAGGCGAACCGCCCCGCCGTGTGCAGGAACACCGACGAGGTGAACACCGGCACGACCGGCGTCCCGTCCGGCGCCGCCGCGCTCAGCGGACCGCCGTCCGGCGCGGTCAGCACGGCCACCTCGCGTCCCGCCAGCGCGGCCGGAACCGCCTCGCCGGGCCCGTATCCGGTCGACGCGAGCTGGACGGCGCGGTCCACCTCGTCCTCCGGTTCGGGCCAGCCGAGCGCACGCGGGGACGGCCGGTACTCGGGGTTGTCCTCCCACTCGACGATCTCGCCGTCGAGGCCGGACCGCCACCGGCCGGTCATCGCCCACTCCGGGGGCTTCCCCTCCCCGGACCACATCGGGTCGACCACCCCCAGCCAGTGGTCAGGGGCGAGGCGGCCCGCCTCGCGGATGTCGTCCGGAACGGGCGGAAGCGCCTCGTCCTGCTGGCTCATCGCTGTCCTCATTCGGTGGATCGGGACGCCGGTGCGGGTGCGGTCCGTGCCCATTCGTCCAGGCCGTCCGGGTCGTCCGGGTCGTCGTGCCAGAGGATGCGGCGCGCGGTCGTGGCGTCCGTGACGACCCCGGTGAGCAGTCCGGAGCTCAGTACGGCACGGACCGCCCCGGTGCCGCGTCCACCGGCCGTGACGCCGATCAGCTCCGTGACGCCACGGAGTTCGGCGGCGCTGACGGCGATCGTGCGGGCGGTCAGCTCGGTGGGGATCATCCGCCCCGCGGCGTCCAGGACATGGCCGGCCACCTCGGCGCACGCTCCCGCCTCCCGGAGCGTCTCCCGCTCCCGCTCGGACAGGGCGTCGTACACCGTGGAGTGCGGGGCGTCCCACGCCGCGATGCCGACGACGGCCTTGGTGACCAGGCCGAACCGGTCCAGCGTCTCGGCGGTGGCGGGCTGGCTGCGCAGGACGGCGGCCGTCACCGCGTCGGGCAGCAGGAACGGGGTGTGGAGCGGGAACGCCCTGCCCCCGCCCGCCGCGGCCGTACGGCGGACCGCGGTGATCGCGGCGTCATGGGCGAGGTCCCGCCCGCGCACCCCGGTCAGCTGGACCACGTCGCACGGCGGCAGCCGGGTGACCGCCTCGCTGAGCGCGTCCACCGCGTGGCTGCCGTCCAGCCCGAGGACGTCACCCTCCTCGGCGATCTCCGAGATCAGCCGGGCCGCCGCCGTGCCGAGCCAGCGCCCGCTCTGCCGCTGGTCCGCCGGCACCGCCGTACCGCCCTCGCCGCGCCCCAGGTTGACAACGATGCCGTGCCGGAGTCCGAACCGCTCGGTCAGCGCCCGTCCGAGCGGGACGTCGATCTCGGCCGGGACGGTGATGTCGATCCGCACGATGTCGTGGGCCACGGCCGCGTCGAGGAGGCGGGCCACCTTGAACCGGCTGATGCCGAACTCCTTGGCGATCTCCACCTTCGACCGGTGCTCCAGGTAGAAGCGCCGGGCGACGGCGGCGGCGAGGAGCGTGTCGATCGGCGCGGGTAACGCCACCACCTCGGCCGGTTCGGCCATGTCGTCTCTCCGCGCTCTCATCGGTCGTCAACTCACGTCACTTCTCCGGCTAGTTCATCTGTGCGAAGTGAGCAGCACATGACGGGGAAACGACGCAGGAGTGACACCAGGGGCGTCAGTGACCGCCGGGACCGAACTTTCCGCCTGCCGGACGGGTCGCCCGTGCCGGGGCAGGGAAGAAATCATTCGACTCCCCTCCCCCCACCAGCACCTCATCAGGGAGCCCCATGCTGCGCGGCATCGACGTGAGTGCGTACCAGCCGTCCTCGTACGACACCGACGGCCTGTCCTTCGTCTTCGTCAAGGCGACGGAGGGCCGTTCGTACACCAACCCCAAGCTCTCGGCCCAGACGAAGCGGGCCCGCGACGCCGGCCTGGTCGTCGGCTTCTACCACTTCCTCTGGCCGGGCAACCTCACGGCCCAGGCGGAGTACTTCGTGCGCGAGACCCCGGAGAAGCGGGGCGACATCCTCGCGGTCGACTGGGAGACGACGGGCGAGGGAACACGGGCGAGCAACGCGGAGAAGGACCGCTTCATCCGGAAGGTGAAGAAGCTGAGGCCGCATCACAGGGTGATCCTCTACGCCAATAGGCACTTCTGGCTCGACGTCGACACCACCTCCTACGCGGGCGACGGCCTCTGGATCGCCGACTACGTCACCGCCGGGAAACCTCGCGTCCAGGCGAAGTGGCGCTTCCACCAGTACACCGACGACCCGCTGGACAAGAACGTGGCGGACTTCTCCAGCAGGTCGGCGTTGAAGAAGTGGGCCGAGGACGCCTAGCCGCGGAACTCCGGCTTGCGCTCCGGGGAGGCCTCCGCCAGCGCCTTGGTGACGTCGTCGGCGCCCGCGCGCAGGCCGTAGACCGGGGTGTCGGGCTGCTGGCGCCAGGAGTCGTCGATGCCGCCCGCGTCCACGGTGTCGAAGCCGAGCTCGTCGATCAGGGCCCGCACCTTCCGCTTGGCCGCCTCGTCGTCGCCGGCGACGGGCAGCGCCATCCGGCCGGGGTCGCCGGCGGGGCGGTGGCGGTCCAGGATGTCCTGGGCGTACGTGCCGTTGAAGGCCTTGATCACGGGGTGGCCGATCTGCCGTTCCGTCCAGCGGCTCTCGGTGACGCCCTCGTCCTCGATGCCTGCGATCCTGCCGTCGCGCTGCCGCGGGTAGTAGTTGCCGGTGTCGATGACGGCCACGCCGTCGGCGGCCCCGTCGAACAGGCCGGACGGCAGGTCCGGTACGGCCTTCAGCGGGACGGTGACGACGACGATCTCGGCGCCGCGTGCCGCGTCCTCGGCCCGTACGGGCGTCGCGCCGGTCTCCTCGGCCAGCTCCGTGAGCGTCTGGGGGCCGCGGGAATTGGCGACGGAGACGTCGTGACCGAGGGCGGTGAGCCGCCGCGTGAGGTTGCCCCCGATGTTGCCCGCCCCGATGATGCCGATCTTCATGTCCGCTCGCCTCGCCCTTCCGGGGATCGATGTCCGCTCCGGTTCCCTCCGGGAACCACCATGATCGGCATCAACCCCCGGAACGGACGGGCTATTCCGGACCTACTTCTTCACCGGACCTACTTGTTCAGGTGCGCCCAGAACTCGTCGAACGACAGGACCTTGTCACCGTTCAGGTCCTGGGACTTGATCACGGCCTCGGCGACCGCCTCGGTGACGTTCCAGTCACCGCCCTGCGCCAGGGCGGCCTTGAACTCGGCAGCGGTGATGGCCCCGTCCCCGTCCGTGTCGATCCGCTCGAACTGCTTGCGCGCTTCCTCGATGTCCGCCACCGGTCCGCCCCTCATCTCGTACTTTGCCGTCTTGCTGACGCGGGTCAGATTATCGGGCCACCTGAGACTCCAGTGCGGCGACCACCCACCCGAACTGCTCCTCGTAGGCGGAGGGCGGTTCCAGACCGTTCACGATCGCGGACAGCTCGCGGTAGCGGGCGAGGCGTACGTCCGTCGCCGCCGCGAGGCGTTCGAGTACGGCGGCCGAATCGGCGTCCCCGATCAGCTCGCGCAGGACGCCGGCGGCCCGCGGCGAGTCCGGCGCGATGCCGTCCCCGATCGCCCCGCCCGCGAGCCGCACCAGCCGGCTCATGAACCACAGGGAGCTGCCGGAGGGGACGTCCGGTCCCCGGTCCGCCGCGTTGAACTCGATCATCCTGCGCATGGTGGTCCGGAACTCCGGGTCCTGGATCAGCTCGGCCAGCTCCACCCAGGCGTCCACCTGCTCGGGGGTGGGGTCGTCGGGCAGGTCGGCCGCGGCGAAGCGCAGGCGGGTGCGGATGTCGGGGTCCGCGGTGTCGATGCCGTCGAAGACCTCCGCCATGAAGTCCTCGATGATCCGCCTTCGCTCGGCGGTGGACAGCCGTGCCAGCTTGTTCATGAGCGTCGTCTCCTCTGCGGTCGAGCCGCGTCGCGCCACGGTCGACAGCACCGCGCGGGTCACCTTCAGCGACCGGATCTGCGCGTCCAGCGCGGCCACGTGCGCCGCCGCGACCTGCGCGACCGTCGTCTCACCGGTCAGCACCCGGCGTACGTCGGTGAGGCCGAGGCCCAGCTCGCGCAGGGTGCGGACCAGTTCCAGGCGGGCGACGGAGCCGGCGTCGTAGAGCCGGTACCCGCCCGCCGAACGGGCCACCGGGGGCAGGGCGCCCTCGTCGGACCAGTAGCGGATGGTGCGCACGGACAGCCCGGTCGCGCGGGCGAGCTCGCCGATGGTGAGAAGTCCGGTGCCGTCGTCGGTCATGTCCGGGAGTCTGGGCCTTCCAGTGGCTGGAGACTCAAGCCACGCGGGTGAGGACGCCCCTCGGGAATCCTCGGGGACCCTCAGCGGTCCATCACGCGGATCTCGAACCAGGTGGTCTTGCCGCGGGGCAGCAGGTCCACGCCCCAGCGGTCGGCGAGCTTGTCGACGAGGAAGAGGCCCCGGCCGCTGACGTCCATCTCCTGGACCGGCATGAGACAGGGCAGTCCGCGGGACGGGTCGCGGACCTCGATCCGGATCCAGCCGCGCCGGTGGCGCATGCGGAGGCCGAAGACGCGGGCGCCGGTGTGCCGTACGGCGTTGCCGACCAGTTCGGAGACGAGCAGGACGGCGTCCTCGGCGGTCTTGGCGGTGAGGCCCCACTCCCGCAGGATGACCACCTGGGCGAGCCGGCGGGCGATGGCGGCGGACTCGGGACGGGACGGCAGCGGAACTTCCGCCTCCGTCGGGTTGCCGTACAACTCCAGCGCCTTCAGCGCGCGTTCGTCCTCGACCGTCGGCGACCAGCGCGACGCGGTCGCACGTCCGTCTCCCCGCGGCTGTTCCCTGCCATCCAGCCCCGCCATGCCCCCATCATGGCCGTCCGAGGGACCCTCGGGGGCCGTTCCGGGGGAATACGCCCCCCGTACGCCCCTGTCCGACATGGAGCCATCGACATATGCCGAAGGCATTTCGGAGCCTTCGAAATGCCGTCCGACCTGGGGAAACGGCTCGCGCTCAGGCAATCGACGGACTCCCTCGACACGAACGGCTTAAGGGTGTCCTAAGGCTCCCATAAACCGCCCCATCGAGGGACCCGGAATCAGACATCGCGTCAATTGCAAGGTCACGTACGAGATTTCACAGGAATTTGGCCTTGCCCGGCCCCTCCTCCACGAAGCTGCGCATCCCCCGCTCGCGGTCCTCGGTGGCGAACAGGCCCGCGAACCAGTTGCGTTCGACGGCGAGGCCGGTGTCGATGTCCGTCTCGAGACCGGTGTCGACCGACTCCTTGGCCGCGCGCAGCGCGATCGCCGGCCCCTGGGCCAGCTTCGCGGCCCACGCGTGCGCCTGCGCGTAGACCTCGTCGGCGGGAACCACCCGGTCCACCAGGCCGAGCGCCAGCGCCTCGTCGGCCCGCACCTGGCGTCCCGTGAAGATGAGGTCCTTGGCCTTGGAGGGGCCGATCAGCCGGGACAGCCGCTGGGTGCCGCCCGCGCCCGGGATCAGGCCGAGCAGGATCTCGGGCTGGCCCAGCTTGGCGTTCTCCCCGGCGATCCGGTAGTCGGCGCAGAGCGCCAGCTCGCACCCGCCGCCGAGCGCGTAGCCGGTGACGGCGGCCACGACCGGCTTGGGGATACGGGCCACGGCCGTGAAGGAGTCCTGGAGGGCGCGGGCCCGCAGCACCATGGCCGCATGGTCCATGGCCTGCATCTCCTTGATGTCCGCGCCCGCCGCGAACACCTTCTCCCCGCCGTAGATCACCACGGCGCGCACGTCCTCGCGCCGCGCGGCCTCCTCGGCGAGCTCCTTCAACCGGTCCTGCGTGGCGACGTCCAGCGCGTTCATGGGCGGCCGCTCCAGCCGCAGCGTGCCGACGCCTTCGGCGACTTCGAGATGTACGGTCATGCTCCGCAGGTTAGCGGCCGTTCACACGCGGGGACACCTCGGGCCACCCGGCCGACCTCCACCGAGCCGAAGCAGGCCCCGCGCCACCGCGCAGGGCCTCGTCCTCGATCCCGTCAGCGGCTCTCCCGCCGTCGTGGTCCTCAGCGGGGCGTCGCCCCCTCGGCCACAGTCACTCGGCCGCTACGGCCGGTCCGCAGGCCTTCTCCAGGAGGGTGAACGACTTGGGTGCCCCGCCCGGCTGCGGCTTGCCCGCCTTGTGGCCGACGACCCGGTACCCGGCGTCCAGGTAGTAGGCGTTCAGGCGCGCGTTGCCGGCCAGGCAGTACAGCCGTACGAACGCCCGTCCCGCCGCGGCGATGCGGCGCTCCGCGGCACGCAGCAGGAACCGCCCCGTTCCCGGCCGGGCGTTGCCGCGGTCCACCATCAGCCGGTGCACATAGCCGGCCACCGGCGGCTGAGGCCCCCAGGCGTCCTCGTCCTCCCACCACAGCTCCCACGCCCCGGCCACACGGCCGTCAGCCTCGGCGAGCCAGACCTCACCACTCGCCATGGCCCCACGGAAGTGGTCCTCGCCGAGCTGACCGGGCCGCCACTGGCCGGTGACGCCCTGGGCGAGCATCCAGCGGGCGGCGTCGTCACGCAGCCGGACGAGAGCGGTGAGGTCGGCCTCCTCGGCGAGGCGGAGGCGCGGATCGTTCACGTCGCGATCCTCGCACGGGCGGCTTCGCGGGTGAGAGCCGAGAGCATGCGGCTGAACCCGGCATTCCAGTTGGGAGGAGATACGCCCGAAGTGGGCGTTGAGTCACGTGTACTCAGCTGTTTCTACTTTCGCAGAGTCCATCTTGAGCACCGCCCAGACGGTTTTGCCAGGATGGTGCGGTGTCACGCCGAAGTCGTCGGCGAGGGCCATGACGAGGTGAAGTCCTCTGCCTCCGCAGCCGTCCGCCTCCACATCTCTCACCCGGGGGTTCCCACCGCCGCTGTCACGCACCTCGACGCGGACGAGGGGACCGTCTCCGGTCAGCGCCAGGGAAAACTCACGCCCCGGTGGGACGCCGTGCAGCAGAGCGTTCGTCGCCAGCTCCGACACGCAGAGACGCACATCGTCCTGCCGGTCCCGGTAGCCCCACTCCATGAGTGTTTCGAGAGCGAACGCGCGCGCGGCGGGCACGGAGCGACGCGCCCGCGGAAATCGACGTTGCCGTGACAGAGACACGGTGAGCCACCGCCTTGATCCAGTGGTGTACGGTCCGGCACACCGTACCACTATTCGCGAAAAGCAGATAGGTGAGGAGTGGGGGTGGTGATCTCGAGCGACTCGCTTAATGTGTAAAGCGGCAAGCTCGAACATCCGCCCCTCCATGGAGGACACAGTGAGCGACAGCACCTGGGTCAGTACCTCGCTGCCGTACCTGACCGCACGGGAGAAGGGGCGGCCGGACGCCTGGGCGGCCGAAGCCGAGTCCCGTGGGGGCAAGGGCACGCAGCGCATCACGTACGCCGGTGAGACGTCGGCCTCGGAGGAAGTCGCCGCGCTTCTCGGGCTGCCCACGGAAGCGACGGTGATCGTGCGCCGTCGGGTGATCGAACTCGATGGAGAGCCGTGCGAGCTGACGGACACCTACTATCCCGCGCACATCGCCCGGGGCACCCGCCTCGCCGAGGCGAGGAAAATCCCGGGCGGCGCCGTGACCTTCCTCGCCGAGCGCGGGCACATCGGCGCCCGTGTACGCGAGGACGTGACCGCGCGGATGCCTGACGCGGAGGAGCGTGAAGTCCTGCGTCTGAGCCCGGACGAACCGGTCCTCCGACTGAGCCGGGTCACGCTCGACAGCGACGACCGGCCCTTCCAGGTCGACATGATGGTCATGCCGGCACACCGGCAACGCCTGCGTTACGAGATCCGGATCGGATGACCGTGCCCACCACCCACACCGACTCGCCGGACCGACGGTCGCTCCATGAGCGGATCGCCGCCGACCTACGCGACGAAATCATGAGCGGCGACCTGGCACCGGGCGCCAACCTGCCCTCCACGGCGCAGCTCAAGGAGAGATTCGACGCCTCGAACGCGACCATCCAGAAAGCCCTACAGCTTCTCAAGGACGAGCAGCTCGTGGTGGGTCGCGCCGGGTCCGCCGTCACCGTTCGCGAACACCGGCAGCGAACGATGCGCCCGGCCGCGTACATGGCTCCCGCGGAGCCGGGAAAGCCGTACCGCTGGCTGGCCGAGGCCGCGAAGCTCGGCGCCCCGGCACACAGCACGCTGCTCGACGTGGTCGAGACCCGGCCGCCGGCCGACGTCGCGTCCGCGCTGGGCCTCGACGACGTCGAGACCGCGGTCCTACGTCATCAGATCCTGTCGATCGACGGGGAACCGGTCGAACTGGTCAAGTCCTACTACCCTCTGTCCATCGCCCGGGAGACCGCCCTCGCCGTCAAGCGGAAGATCAAGGGCGGCACCCCGGCGCTCCTCAGCCAACTCGGGTTCCCGCCACGCCTGAGCGTGGACCGGGTCTCGGCCAGGGTCCCCACCCAGGAGCAGTATCAGGCCCTGAACCTGCCCAGCGATCTCCCTGTGCTTCGCACCCTGCGCGTCGTCTACAGCGACGACGAATGCCCCGTGGAAGCCACCGTCATGGTCAAGGCGGGCCATCTGTACGAGCTTCAGTACGAGTTCACACCTGGCTGAGTTTGTCCTGGCAAAACAGCAGGGGCAGGATCTGGTCCGGAGAGGCGGGCGGATCGTGCCGCTGAGCTGGGGCTTCAATACCTAACCAGGCTTGCTGGCAACTCGGCCACGGGGCGCCCCCGTTGACCATGGCTGACCCCTGCATCTGGCACGGCAGTGGCACGAACCTCAGCCGACGGCGGGTGCGCCAACCGACCACGCACGCGTATGCCTCGCGACACGCCAACCGTCCTCAGCCGCGCTATCGGAGTTTGTCGTCGACCAGAGCAAGCGGCAACGGCCAGCCCGTGACGACGTCCCGAGCTCTCAGCTTGGGAAGCTCGGGTCCTCTGTGGCTGGTTGTCGGGCTGACCTGCGGCAGAGCGGGCGCGGGGCCTGACTGACCGGCGGCCTGGTCTCCGCCATTCCCCGTTGTTCCCCGCACGATCTGGCACGCGTCTGGCACGGGCGGCCGTCTGGATTGTCCTGGCGCCGCGCTGGCGACCACCGTTTTAGAGGTCGTCTCAACTGGCTTGATGACGTCCCGGGGACACGGGCGATCGATGAGGCCGCTGTCGGTGCGAGATGGCAAGATGAGCGCGTAGTTGCGTGACTGATAGACCGAGAAGCGGAACAGCCGGGGGCAGCGCCAGTGCGTGAGGTCGTCTATTTGTCCGAGGGCAAGCTGAGCGGGTTCCTGCCGGAGCCCCGGCGGGCCCTTCCCACCATCAAACTGCACGCTGGCGTATCGATGGCCGGGATCAACGTGGAGAGCCCCGCGACGGACCTCGACCGGGACCTGTTGCGCCACCTCAAACGGGTGGAGAAGGACCTGGAGCGGCACGCGCCCTCACACCTGGAGCCCGAGCTTTCTCCCGGCCGCTGGGTGCAGTTCGAGGCCCCGCTGAGCTGGATCACGCTCCGCGGCAGGTACCAGGACCTCGTGCTGTTCGTGGACCCGGCCCCCAGCCCTCCCGAAGCTGGCGTCACCCGTCGCCTGCTGCTTCACGGGTCGGCCCGTCACCTGAGCGGCCGTCCCCCCGTCCAGATCGACGGACCCGCGCTGACGGACCTAGAAGGCGGAGGCCACAGTGCCGGTACGCTCTTCGTCACGCAGGCCGGGCACGTCCTCGCCGCACTGGCCCAAGCCCAGGGTCCGCTCGGCCCCGACGCACGGGACGGCGACACTCCGCTCGGACCGGCCACATCCCTGTCCCGGGCCGGCATCCGCGAGCTCCTGACAGCCCTCGACGCCGAGAGCGCCGAGGTCAGCACCTCCGCACTCATGATCGGCTATGCCCGGGTGAGTGCCCTGCTGCCCGCGACGGCCACCGAGGGAAGCTGTCTGGTTGCGAGCCCCTTGATCGTGGAGTACGTCAGCTAGTGTGCCGGCTGCGCGGAGCCGAGGAGCGCGCCGCGCGGAGCCGAAGCGTTCCAGAAGGAGCACGCCATGGAACACGGGACTGAGGCCCTTCACGGTACTCCCCTGGAGGTCCGGCAGATCCGTGCCGCCTTGCTACGGGAGTTCGTCGGCCTGCTCGACATGACCGACGTCACGACCGGATCCCCGGCACAGCGCGAGAGGGCCTTTCTTTCCCGGACCCTGGCCGCGAAGGCGGTGCAGCTGGTCGCGGACTGTACGGCGGCGGAGGCGGCTGCAGCGGTCGTCGACGGAGCGGACGACCAGGGTGTCGACGCCGTGTTCGTCTCACCCGCGACCACGGAGATCTGGCTGGTCCAGGCGAAGTGGAGCGAGCAGGGCACCGCCCGGCTGGACAGCGTCGCCGTCCAGCAGTTGCTCCACGGTGTCCAGCAACTCCTCGACTTCCGGTACGACCAGTTCAACGCGAGGTTCCAACAACTGGTCCCCAAGATGGATGCGTTGCTCAGCGAGGCAGCCCTTCGGGTCCACCTGGTTTTCGCCGCCCTGGGCGACGAAGGCATCTCGCTTGAGGCAGACGACTTGTTGCACGAAGGCGTGAGGGAGTTCAACCGGTTCGGGGAGCTGCTGGACTTCCGGATCTTGGGCGTGCCCGACTTCCACGCCATCGTACGGAGGGAGTCTCTGCCCGAGCCTGCGACGATCACCGCCACGTTGTCGGACGGCTGGCACATGAACTCGACCCCCTACCAGACGTATCTTGGCACGGTGAGCGCCGAGGAACTGGCAGGGTGGTACGAACAGTTCGGCATGCGGCTCTTTGATCAGAACGTGCGCTTCCCGCTGGGTGCGACTGACGTCAACGCGACCATGGTCGACAGCCTGCTAAACGCCCCGCAGGAGTTCTGGTATCTCAACAACGGCATCACGGTGTTGTGCGACTCTGTCCGGACCACGTATGTCGCCCGACGCGCTCAAGGCCAACCGGTTCGACTGGAATTGGGCAATGCAAGGGTCGTGAACGGGGCGCAGACGGTAGCTGCTGCTCGTCAGGCATACGAGCAGGAACCGCAGGCGGTCGCCGACGCGCTCGTCGCGGTCCGCCTCATCTGCCTGGACGGGGCCCCGAACGACCTAGCACAGCGGATCACACGAGCGACCAACACGCAGAACCACGTGGAAGCGCGGGACTTCGCCGCGCTGGATCCCCAGCAGGAGCTCATCCGTCAGGACCTCGCCCTGTCGCTGGGCAAGTCGTACGTCCTCAAACGCGGCGGCCCGGAGCCGTCACCGGCCGCAGGGTGCACCATGGCGGAGGCGGCGCTCGCCCTCACCTGTGCCTACCCCGATGCCGCTCTGCTCGCCCGGTACCAGGCGGACGGCGATGTCCTGTGGCGCCGCGGCTCGGGCGGCTTCTACTCCCGGCTGTTCGACAATCGGCCAGGCGCGTTGCAGATCTGGCGGTCCGTCAACATGTTGCGCCAGGTCCGTGACGAGCTGGCGGTCCTGGCCGACGGCCTGGAAGGACGCGAGCGCGTGGTCGCCGACCGAGCCGAGCTGCTGGTCGCCCACGCAGTCTTCCAGCTGATCGGCGGCGACGGAATCGATGAGCCGGGGGATGACTGGGAAGCGCGGGGCCAGGGCGCCGTGAAGCGCACCGTCGAGGTCCTTGTCGCTCTGACCGACAACCTGGACGCTCGCTATGGCCAGCACGCCTTCCTCACCCGGATCTTGCGCGACGAGCAGAGTTGCCGACACCTCGTCTCGGACGTCTTGCAGACCCTGCAACACGGAGCTGGAAGAAGACTCGTCGCCCCGCCGCGTCCGAACCGTGGGCGACGTCCCAACGCAGTGCCCCTCCTCGTCCAGCACCGGCTCATCGACGACGGTGCCCAGCTGATCTACCGTCCGGGCACCGTCACGGAGCGGGACGCCGTGAGCGAGTGGCTCAGCGGGGGCCCTGAGCGGTACCTGGCTACCTGGGTCAACGACGCGCGCAAACCCCTGATCTGGGCGCTGGACGGCCAATGCTACTCGCCGTCCGGGCTGGTTCTGCGGATCTGGGAGAGGGCCGAGTGGGCCGAACAGCCCGCGGCAGTGCAAGGTACGAGACGGTGGTACCTGCCTGGCGAAGGCACACTGGCCGATCTCGCCGGGGAGCTGCTGGCGGACATGGAAGCGGCGGGCGACGGTCCTGGTGTGGAGTGAAGGGCAGGTCCTCGACGAGCGCTACGAGCTGCGCCGACGACTCGGCCGTGGCGCCATGGGGGAGGTCTGGCGGGCGTACGACCGCCGATCACGGCGAGCAGTGGCCGTCAAAGGCATCCATCGGGAACTCCTCGACCCCCATCACCCCGAGGAACTGATCCGGCGCTTCACGCTCGAGGCCAATCTGCTGGCGGGCTGGGAGCACCCGGGCATCCCGGCTTTCCTCGACGCACGCGTGGATTCCGTCGCAAGCGACGCCTACCTGGTGATGGAGCATGTCCTCGGGAGGGACCTTACCCAGGTCGTCGCGGAAGGACACCGCTTGTCCGAGGACGAGGTCGTGTCCCTCGCCGTCCAGATCTGCGACGTCCTCGAACACACCCATGCGATCCCCGTCATCCACCGGGACCTCAAGCCCGCCAACATTATGCTGACTGACCGTCACCGAGTCGTGGTGCTGGATTTCGGCGTGGCCAAGGTGTTCAGGACGGATCAGACGCGGCTGACCCAGAACAACAGGGTCCTGGGCACCGTCGCCTACATGTCGCCCGAGCAGTGTGAGGGACGCGAGGTTCATCCGCGCAGCGACCTGTACTCCCTTGCCTGCGTGCTCTACGAACTGCTCACTGGCATACCGCCCTTCCCCGACGTGGATGTCGCCCGGGTCATGCATCATCATCGGTACAAGATGCCGGAACCGGTCAGTCTGCTGCGTCCCGGTGTCTCACCGGCGCTGGAGGCCGTCATCATGGCCGGACTGGCGAAGCGGGCGAGCGACCGTCCGGCCACCGCCGGCGAATTCCGGAGACGACTCGAGTCGCCGCACGAGCCCCTCGCCACGTGCCCGCCCGCCTTCTCCCGCTCGCTCCCTCCACTCTCCGCCCCAGACAGTCCGACGCTCGAGTCGCTCTCCACTGCCGTGCGGATCACACGCGCGCAAGCGCTCTTCCAGCAGGGGCTCATTGCACAAGCCATGCCGACGTACGCCCGCCTCGCACAAGACCTGGCAGATCTCGGTCCGGAGCACTCTGAGGACGTGGTACGGTGCCGCTTCGGTCTCGCACGGTGCCAGAGGCACCTCGGTTACCTGGAGGAGGCCCTCAAGGCCCTCTCGGCTCTCGCGGACGAGCTGCGGTCCCGGTCACCTGACGACCGCCTGCTGCTCGAGGTCCGCTTCCATGTCGGTCAGCTGCTCCTCGACCTGGGTGACGAACATGGCATCGCCGAACTCGCCGAGGTCTACCGGACCCTGACGGACGCCGCTCGTCAGGAAGATGCGGCATTAACCGACGAGGTTGGTCAGGCACTAACCCGCGCCACACTGGGGTGACATCTGGACGGCTCCAGATCGCTCCTCCCTGCAGGAGAGCTACACTCAGTGCCTTTGGCCATACATCAGGGCGATTGCCGCACTGCAGCGGTACCAGCTGGACTAATGGGTCTGGACTCCTTGATCTATCGCTGCTGCACCAACTGAGACGACCTCTTAGCGCCGGACCGTCACCAGTTTGGAAGACGCCGTATGTGGGTGGCTGCTGAGCTGCGGGGGGGTGCCTCTATGTTCTT
>NZ_LIWB01000016.1:214039-240291 GCF_001905725.1 Streptomyces sp. CB02400 | reverse complement strand
GGTCATGGCCCATGCCGACCCACTGGCTGCCCTGCCCGGGGTAGACGAAGACGGTCTTGCCGCGCGGCTGGGCCGTGCCGGTCACCGCCTGCTCGTGCGGCTGGCCCTCGGCGATCGCTCGGAGCCCAGCCGTGGCCTCGTCGGGTGATGCGGCCAGCACGGCGGCGCGGGAGTCGAAGTGCGTGCGGTGCAGCGCGGCCGTGGTGGCCACGTCGACGAGTGGGACCTCGTCGTGAACCTCCAGCCAGTTGGCCCAGCGGCCCGCCTGCTCCCGCAGTGCCGCCTCGCTGCGGCCCGACACCACGACCGGCACCGGCAGTTCCGGAGCCTCAGAGGCCACGGCCGCCTCGACGGCGGGCGCCTCCTCGATCACCACATGCGCGTTGGTGCCGCTGAGGCCGAACGACGAGACGCCCGCGCGGCGTACCCGCTCACCCCGCACCCACGGACGGGCCTCCTGGAGCAGTTCCAGGCCGGAGCCCTCCCACTCGATGTGCGGGCTGGGCTCGTCCGCGTGCAGGGTCTTCGGCAGGGTCTCGTGCTGCAACGCCAGTACTGTCTTGATCACGCCGATGGCGCCCGCCGCAGCCTGGGCGTGGCCGATGTTCGACTTGGACGAACCCAGGTAGAGAGGGTGGTCCTGGGCGCGGGTGGGTCCGAAGACCTCCGCGAGCGCCCCGGCCTCGATCGGGTCGCCGAGGGTCGTGCCGGTGCCGTGGGCCTCGATGGCGTCGATGTCGTCCGGGGTCAGTCGGGCGGCTGCCAGCGCGTCCTGGACGACGCGCTGCTGGGAGGGGCCGTTGGGGGCGGTCAGGCCCTGGCTGCGGCCGTCCTGGTTGACGGCGCTGCCACGGATGACCGCCAGCACGCGGTCGCCGTCGCGCTCGGCGTCCGACAGCCGCTTCAGGACCAGCATGCCCGCGCCCTCGGCCCAGCCGACGCCGTTGGCGTCGGCGGAGAAGCTCTTGCAGCGGCCGTCGGCCGACAGGCCCTTGAGGCGGCTGAACTCGACGAACGTCGACGGTGTCGACATGACGGTGACGCCGCCGGCGAGGGCGAGACCGCATTCCCGGGTGCGCAGCGCCGAGACCGCGAGGTGCAGGGCGACCAGCGACGACGAGCACGCCGTGTCCACCGTGACGGCCGGCCCCTGGAGGCCGAGCGCGTACGAGACACGGCCCGACAGGACGCTGCTCGCGTTGCCCGAGCTCACATAGCCGTCGAGGGCGTCCAGGTCGTAGTGGGTCAGGGCGTCGTAGTCGGAGCCCATGGTGCCCAGGTACACGCCCGTGCGCGACTCGTTGAGGGTGCCGGGGCGGATGCCCGCCCTCTCCAGGGCCTCCCATGCCGTCTCGAGGACGATCCGCTGCTGCGGGTCCATCGACTGCGCCTCACGCGGGGAGATGCCGAAGAACTCCGCGTCGAAGCCCTCGATGTCCTCGAGGAACCCGCCCTCACGGGCGTAGGACTTGCCGACGGCCTCGGGGTCCGGGTCGTACAGGCCCAGGCCCTCCCACCGCTTGGGCAGGCCGCCGACCGCGTCTCCGCCGCGGGACAGCAGGTCCCAGAACGCCTCCGGCGTTCCGATGCCCCCCGGCAGGCGGCAGGCCATCGAGACCACGGCGATCGGCTCCGTGCGCTGGGCCTCGAGGTCGGCCGCGCGCTTCTGGAGCAGACGGATCGCGGGCAGGGCGGCTTCCATCCGGTCGGAGGACGGAGTGCTCATCGGTCAGCCTTTCTGGGCGAGCAGGGCGGAGAACGGTTCGGGTGTACGCGGGGGCCGCACGGGACGCATCGGGCGCATGTCAGAAGGCCTCGTCGCCGACCGAGGCCAGCAGGGCGTCGAGCTCCGCGTTGATGTCGTCGACGGACCGCTCCGCGGGCCGGGACGTGCCGGAGGAGGACGCGGGCCGGGCGGCCGGGCTCCCCTGTGTGCCGTCCGGGCCCGGGGCGTCCGTGCGGTCGGCGAGGTCCACCAGCAGGTCGAGCAGGCCGCTGCGCTGCATCTCGTCCGCCGACACCCGGTCGAGGACACGGGCGAGGACCGATCCGGGGTCCTCGGCCGTCGCCGTCCGCTCCGGGCCGGCCGCGAGGTCCAGTCGGGTCAGGACGAGTCCGGCGATGGCGGCGGGGGTCGGGTAGTCGAAGGCCAGCGTCGACGGCAGCGGCACACCGGCCCGTGCGGCGATCCGGCGGCGCAGCTCCACCGCCATCAGCGAGTCGAGGCCCAGTTCCTTCAGCACCTGGTCCGCCTGGACGGACGTGCGGCCGCTCAGACCGAGCACCGCGGCGGCCTCCTCCAGTACGACCTCGGTGGCCAGCCGGGTCCTGCGCTCCGCGGACAGCGGTTCGAGCCGCTGCCGCAGCGACGCCGGGCCGGCGTCGGAGGCTCCGGCCGCCGCTCTGGGCAGTTCCGGTCGCCGCACCAGTGCGCGCAGCACCGGGGCGACCTCGCCGCCCTCGCCGAGGTGGCGGGCCGCCGCGGTGGTGTCCAGCCGCAGCGGCACCAGGTTCGGCTGCGGCCGGCGCAGGGCCTCGTCGAGCAGCCGCAGGCCGTTCTCCACGGGCATCGGGGCGATGCCCTGCCGGCGCATCCGGGACAGTTCGGCCGTGCCGAGGTGCGCGGTCATGCCGGTTCCGCTCTGCTGCCACAGGCCCCAGGCGAGGCTGTGGGCCGTCTCGGAGCGCTGCCGGCGGCGGGCCGCCAGCGCGTCCAGGACGGTGTTGGCGGCGGCGTAGGTGCTCTGGCCGGCCGTGCCGAGCACACCGGCGGCGGAGGAGAACAGCACGAACGCCGCCAGGTTCCGGCCCCGGGTCAGTTCGTCGAGGTGCAGCGCGCCGCGCACCTTGGGCGCGAAGACACGCGCCAGGCGTTCACCGTTCTGCGCCGTCACCAGACCGTCGTCGATGACACCGGCCAGGTGCACCACGCCCGTGAGGGGGTGGGCCGGGTCGATGCCGGCCAGCAGCTCCGCCACCGCGTCCCGGTCGGCCACGTCACACGCGGCGATCCGGACGCTCAGCGCACCCGCCCCGGTCAGTTCACG
The DNA here is from genome assembly GCF_001905725.1 of Streptomyces sp. CB02400. Lineage (GTDB taxonomy): Bacteria > Actinomycetota > Actinomycetes > Streptomycetales > Streptomycetaceae > Streptomyces > Streptomyces atrovirens. The sequence continues at coordinate 237,244 of NZ_LIWB01000016.1, read as the reverse complement.
CACCAGGGTGTCGGCGTCCGGGGCGTCCGGGCCCCGCCGGGACGTCAGGACGAGACGGCGTACGCCGTGCTCCCGCAGCAGGTGCCGGGCCACGGCCCGTCCCAGTTCGCCGGTGCCGCCGGTGAGCAGCACCGTGCCCTCCGGGTCCAGCGGCGTGGCCGGTACCCCGGCCGGCGGGGCTTCGGCGCGTACCAGGCGCGGCGCGAAGAGGTCCGTGCCGCGCACCACGAGCTCCGGTTCGTCCGGCACGTCCAGGGCGTTCAGCAGCGACTCGGCCGCCGGACCGCCGTGCGCGCCGCTGATCTCGACGGTGCGCAGCGACCGGTCCGGGTGCTCGCCCCGGGCCGCGCGCAGCAGCCCGCGCAGCGACGCAGGCGCGAGGCCCCGGGCGTCGGTGCCGGTGCCGGTGTCCGTGTCCGGATCGTCGTACGGGCCCGGTGCCGGGTCCGTCACCCACACCAGCTCCGTCTCGTCCAGGCGGGGATCGCCGAGCAGCCGGTTGAGCAGTGCCAGGGCGTCGCCCGCCGCCGACGTCACCTCCTCGTCGGGGCGGTCGACGAGGCCGGTCGCGTCGACGAGGACGCGCCGGGGCCGCGTGCCGTCGTCCAGGGTGGCCGACAGTGCCTCGACGGAGGGCACCGCCGGGGTGTTCAGCGCCTCGGCGATCCGGCCCTCGCCGCCCAGGACGACGGTGGCGGGCCGCTCCGCGGAGGGGCGGGGGCGGGTCACCGGCCGCAGCCGAAGCTCGTGCAGGTCCCGTGCGGCCGTGTCCGTCACGGCCGCCGTGATCTGCGCGGCGGTGGCGCGGCGCATCTCCAGGCCCCGCACACGGGCCACCGGGGCGCCGGTGGCGTCGGCGGCCTCGACCGTCAGGTGCCGGCCGGTGGCGGTGTCGCGGACGCCGACCCGGACGCGCAGCTCGCCGGCGCCGGTGGCGTACGACTCGACGCCCGACCAGGAGAACGGCAGCAGTACGCCGTCCTGCCCGGCGGTGTCGTCGCCCGGCACGGCCTTCATCACGTTCAACGCGGCGTCCAGCAGCGCCGGATGCAGCCCGAACCCGTCCGTGGCGCGGTCCTGGCCGGGCAGCCGCACCAGGCCGTACGCCGTGTCGCCCTGCCGCCACAGTGCCGCGGTGCCCCGGAAGGCCGGGCCGTAGTCGACGCCCTGCTCCTGGAACCGCTCGTAGAAGCCGTCCATGGCGACCGGCTCGGCACCGGGCACCGGCCACCGGCCGGCCCAGGCGAACCCGGCGGACGCGTCCACGGGCGCCGTGCTCAGCTCGCCCGTGGCGTGCAGCGTCCAGGCGTCCGGTCCGTCGGTGCCGTCGGCGACGCGGCTGTGCACCGTCACGGTCCGCGGCCCGCTCTCGCCGCCGCCGACGACGACCTGGAGGTGCACCGCCGTGTCGGCGGGCAGCACGAGCGGCGCCACCAGGGTGAGGTCGGCCACGCCGGCCGCGCCCGACCGGTGGGCGGCCGCCGAGGCCAGTTCCAGAAGCCCCGTGCCCGGCAGCACCGCCCGGCCGAACACGGTGTGGTCGGCGATCCAGGGATGCTCGGCGAGCGAGAGCCGGCCGGTGAAGATGTGGCAGGAGCCGTCGGCCGACGCCGTGAGCGCGCCCAGCCACGGGTGCGCGGGGTCGGCGAGCCCCAGGGCGGCGGTGTCGAGCGAGACGGCCGACGGCTCGGGCCAGTACCGCGCCCGCTGGAAGGCGTACGTCGGCAGCTCCACCCGGTCCGCGCCCGTGCCCGCGAAGAAACGCTCCCAGTCGACGGTGGCACCGTGGGCGTGCGCGCGGGCGACCGAGCCGATCAGCGTCCCGGTCTCCGGGCGCTCCCGGTGCAGCAGCGCCACCACGCCCGTCGTGGCCTCGGCACCCAGGTCCGCCAGGCAGTCCTGCACCATCGCGGCGGCGGTGCCGTCCGGGCCGAGCTCCACGAAGCGGGTCACGCCCGCGGCCGTCAGGGCACGGGTGCCGGCGGCGAACCGGACGGCCTCCCGCACGTGCCGGACCCAGTAGTCCGGGTCGCGCACCTCGTCGACGACGAGTTCGCCCGTGAGGTTGCCGACCAGACCGAGCACCGGCGCGTGATACGTCATCCGCCGCGCGACCGCGGCGAAGTCGGCGAGCATCGGGTCCATCAACGGCGAGTGGAAGGCGTGCGAGACGGTCAGCCGGCGTGTCTTGGTGCCGCGGCCGGCCAGCTCGGCGGCCACGCCTTCGACGACCTCGGCGGGCCCGGACACCACCACCGAGCCGGGACCGTTCACCGCGGCCACGCCCGCCGCGTGCGCGTGGCCGGCGAGCAGCGGCGCCACCTCCTCCTCGGGCGCCTTGACGGCGAGCATCGCGCCCCCGGCGGGCAGGGCCTGCATCAGCCGGCCGCGGGCGGCGACCAGGGCGCAGGCGTCGGCGAGGGACAGCACGCCCGCCACGTGTGCGGCCGCCAGCTCGCCCACCGAGTGGCCCATCACGTAGTCGGCGGTGACGCCCCACGACTCCAGGAGCCGGAACAGCGCCACCCCGACGGCGAACAGCGCGGGCTGGGTGAATCCGGTCTGGTCCAGCAGCGTCGCCCCGGGAGTGCCGCGCTCGGCGAACACGACCTCCCGCAGCGGCCGTTCGAGCCGCGGGTCGAGTTCGGCGCAGACCGCGTCGAAGGCCGCGGCGAACGCCGGGAAGTCCCGGTACAGCTCCCGGCCCATGCCGGGCCGCTGAGCCCCCTGCCCCGGGAAGACGAACGCGGTCCGGCCCGGCAGCGCGGCCGTGCCGGGGGTGGTGGTGCCGTCGGCGATCGCCCGTACGGCGCCCAGCAGTTCGTCGAGGTCGCCGCCCACGGCGACCGCCCGGTGCTCGAACGCGGTGCGCGTGGCCGCCAGCGAGTACGCCACGTCCGCCACGTCGGTGTCGGGCCGGTCCGCCACATGGCCGGCGAGCCGGTGCGCCTGTGCGCGCAGCGCGGCCTCGTCCCGGCCGGAGAGCAGCCACGGCACGACCGGGTGGCGGGCGGCGTCCCGCGCGGGCGCCGCGTCCGGTGCCGGCACGGGCGCGCTGCCCTCCGGCCCCTCCAGGACGACGTGCGCGTTGGTGCCGCTGATCCCGAACGAGGACACACCGGCGCGGCGCACCCGCTCGCCGGGCGTCCACGGCACCGGTTCCGACAGCAGCCGCACCCCGCCGTCGGACCAGTCGACGTGGGTGCTCGGCTCCTCGGCGTGCAGGGTGCGCGGCAGCCGGCCGTTGCGCAGCGCCTGGACCATCTTGATGATGCCCGCGACTCCGGCGGCGGCTTGCGTGTGACCGATGTTGGACTTCACCCCGCCCAGCCACAGCGGGTCGCCCGTCGTGTGGGCCGCCCCGTACGTGGCGATCAGCGCGCGGGCCTCGATCGGGTCGCCGAGCCGGGTGCCGGTGCCGTGCGCCTCCACCGCGTCGACGTCGGCGGCGCCGAGCCCGGCGTCGGCCAGGGCGGCCCGGATCACGTCCTGCTGCGCCTGCCCGTTGGGTGCGGTGAGGCCGTTGGACGCCCCGTCCTGGTTGACGGCGGTGCCCCGGATCACGGCGAGCACGGGGTGACCGTTGCGGCGGGCGTCGCCGAGCCGCTCCAGCAGGAGCATGCCGCTGCCCTCGGCGAAGCCGGTGCCGTCGGCGTGGTCGGAGAAGGCCCGGCAGCGCCCGTCCGGCGCCAGGCCGCGCTGCCGGCTGAACTCCACGAGGAGCTGCGGCGTGGCCATCACGGTGGCCCCGCCGGCCAGCGCCAGCGCGCACTCGCCCCGCCGCAGCGCCTGCACCGCCAGGTGCACCGCCACCAGCGAGGAGGAGCAGGCCGTGTCGATGGTCAGGGCCGGGCCCCGCAGCCCCAGCGCGTAGGCGATGCGCCCGGACAGGACACTGGCGGCGGCGCCCGTCAGGGCGTGCCCCTCACTGCTGCCGTCGCCGATCAGGTCCGCGTAGTCCTGGCCGTTGGTGCCGACGTAGACACCCGTCGGCCGGTCCCGCACCGACTCCACGGTGATGCCCGCGCCCTCGAACGCCTCCCAGGCGTTCTCCAGGAGGAGCCGCTGCTGGGGGTCCATCGCCACGGCCTCGCGCGGCGAGATCCCGAAGAACCCCGCGTCGAACGCGGCCGCCTCGTCGAGGAATCCGCCGGCGGCGGCGTACACGGTGCCGGCGTTGTCCGGGTCCGGGTCGTAGAGCCCTGCCGTGTCCCACCCGCGGTCCTCGGGGAACGGGCCGATGGCGTCGGCGCCGTCGTCGAGCAGCCGCCAGAAGTCCTCGGGCGATGCGACGCCGCCCGGCAGCCGGCAGCTCATCGCCACCACGGCGATCGGTTCCCGGTGCCTGCCCTCGGCCTGCCGCAGCCGCTCCCGCGTCGTGTCCAGTTCACCGGTGACGCGCTTGAGATAGGCGCGCAGCTTGTCTTCATTCGCCATGTCAGAGTCCGAACTTCTCATCGATGAACTGGAACAACTCGTCGTCCGACGCGTCGTCGAGCGCCTGCGGCGCCTCGTGCGGTTCCTCCGGGGGCGCCTGCCGGTCACCGGCGCGCGCGAGGATCTCCTGAAGGGCGCGGGAGACGGCCGACAGGCGGTCCGTGTCCGCCGGGGCCAGCGCCGACGCGTCCAGGGCCGTGACGGCCGCCTCCAGCGCGTCGACGTCCACCGGCCGTCGCGCCTCGGCGGCGGCGCCCACACCGAGTTCGGCCAGCACGTGGCCGGCGAGCGCGGTCGGCGTCGGATGCTCGAAGACGAGCGTGGCCGGCAGCCGCAGACCGGTCTCCGCGTTCAGCCGGTTGCGCAGTTCGACACCGGTCACCGAGTCGAACCCGAGCTCCTTGAAGGGGCGCCGGTCCTCCAACGGCTCCTCGGGGCCGTAGCCGAGGACGGCCGCGGTGTGCGCGCGCACCACCTCCAGGACGGCGTCCGTGCGCTGCCCGTGCGGCAGCCCCTCCAGACGCCGGCGGAGATCCGGTTCGCCCGGGCCGTCCTGGCCGGCCGCCGCGGTGGGCGCGGAGCCGGTCCGGGCCAGTTCCACGACGTCGGGCAGATCGGCGAGCAGGGGGCTCGGCCGGGCCGCCGTGAACGCCGTCAGGAACCGGGGCCAGCGCACGTCGGCCACGCTCTGGCAGGGGCGCCCGCCGTCGATGGCCTGCTGCAGGGCGAGCAGGGCGAGATCCGGGTCCATCTCGGGCACCCCGTGCCGCTCCAGGACGCCCCGGACGGCGCCGCGGGCCAGCCCGCCGCCGCCCCAGGCACCCCACGACACACAGGTGGCGGGCAGTCCCCGCAGGTGACGCAGCTCGGCGAGCGCGTCGAGGTAGGCGTTGGCGGGCGCGTAGTTGCCCTGTCCGGGGATGCCGACGGTCGCCCCGTACGACGAGAACAGCACGAACGCCGACAGGTCCTGCGACCGGGTCAGCTCGTGCAGGTTCCAGGCGCCCCGGGCCTTGACGCGCAGGACCCGCTCCACCTGCCCGGGGTCGAGCGCGTCGACCGTGGCGTCGTCCAGGACGGCCGCCGTGTGCAGCACCGCCGTGAGCGGTCCGTGCGCGGTCGCGCGGTCCAGGACGGCGCGCAGCGCTTCGAGGTCCGCCACGTCGCAGGCCTCCACGACCGCGTCGGCACCCAGCGCCCTCAGCTCTTCGACGAGGCGACCGGCGCCCGGCGCGTCCGGGCCGCGACGGCTGGTCAGCACCAGGCGCTCGGCGCCCTGCTCGGCCAGCCAGCGCGCCACCCGGCGGCCGAGCGCGCCCGTGCCGCCGGTGACCAGCACGGTGCCGGAGGGCCGCCAGGTGCGGCGCGGCGCCTCCCCGGCCCGGGCCAGGCGGCGCACCCGTACTCCGTCGGTGCGCACCGCGACCTGGTCCTCGGTGCCGTCGCCGTTCAGCAGTGCGGCCAGGCGCCGCCACACACCCGCGTCCGGCGAGTCCGGCAGGTCGATCAGACCGCCCCAGCGGTCGGAGTGCTCCAGCGCGGCCACCCGTCCCAGCCCCCAGACCATGCGCTGGGCGGGGTCGACGGCCAGGTCGCCGGGTCCGGTCCGTACCGCCTCGCGGGTCACGCACCACAGCGGGGCGGTGAGCTCGATGTCGCCGAGCGCCTGGACGGCCCGCAGCGTCGCGGTGTATCCGGCGGGCACCGAGTCGTGCCGCGGGTCGCTGCCCGTCGAGAGGGCGAGCAGCGACAGCACACCGGCGAACTCCTGCCCGGAGCGGGCCGCGTGGTCCTCGCACGCCGTGCGCAGCGCCTTCGCGGTCAGCTCCCGCTCCTCGTCGCCGAGCACGACCGGAACCAGATCGGCACCGGCGTCGGTCAGGCCGCGCAGCACCTCGGCGGCCCGCGCCTCGCCCGCCGGCAGCAGCGCGAGCCAGGGCGCGGCGGGCGGTGGCCCCACGGGGCCGGTGACCTTCTTCCACGTGATCTCGTACCGCCAGTCGCGCACCCCGGCCGTCGCGCGGGTGCGCCGCCGCCACGCGGACAGCGCGGGAACCAGCTCGCCGAGGCCCGCGGCCGGGCCGACGTCCAGGGACGCCGTGAGCGCGTCCAGGTCGCCGCGTTCCACCGCGGACCAGAACTCCGAGTCGTCCGCGCCCGAGGCCGCCGGGATCGTGGCGGGCGAGCCCTCGACAGGGTCCAGCCAGTGGCGCCTGCGCTGGAACGCGTACGGAGGCAGATCGACCGTGCGCGGCCCGCCGGGGCCGCTGCCGGTGAAGGACGCCTGCCACGCCACGTCGGCGCCGCGCACCCAGGCCTCGGCCGCCGAGGTCAGGAACCGGGAGGCGCTGTCGGTGCGGCGGCGCAGGGTGCCGAGCGCGGTGGCGCCCGCCGCGCCCGCCGTCTCCTCGACCGCCAGGGTCAGCACCGGGTGCGGGCTGGACTCCACGAACAGGCGGTGTCCGCGCTCGGCGAGGGAGGCGACGGCGGATTCGAACTCCACGGTCGTGCGCAGGTTGCGGAACCAGTAGTCGGCGTCCAGCTCCGCCGTGTCCAGCAGGCCGCCGGTCACCGTGGAGAAGAACAGCGTTCCGGCGGAGCGCGGCCGGATCGGCGCCAGCACCGCGAGCAGTTCCTCGCGCAGGGTGTCGACCTGGGCGGAGTGGGAGGCGTAGTCGACGGGGATGCGCCGGGCCCGTACGTCTTCGGCGGCGCACCGCTCCATCAGCTCGTCCAGGGCGTCGGGCGCGCCGGAGACCACGGTCAGGCCCGGGCCGTTGACCACGGCCACGGACAGGCGCCCGTCCCACCGCGCGATGCGCCGCTCGACCTCGGTGCGCGGCAGGGCCACCGACACCATGCCGCCGCGGCCGGCGAGGGACCGGGCGATGGCCTGGCTGCGCAGCGCCACGACGCGGGCACCGTCCCGCAGGGAGAGGCCCCCGGCCACGCAGGCCGCGGCGATCTCGCCCTGGGAGTGGCCCACCACGACGGCGGGCCGCACCCCGTGGGCGCGCCACAGCTCGGCCAGTGACACCATCACCGCCCACAGCACGGGCTGCACCACGTCCACCCGCCGCAGGGCGTCCTCGTCGGTGAGCGCCTCGGTCGGCGACCAGTCGACGAACTCGCCCAGGGCCCGCGCGCACGCGGCGTAGGCGTCGGCGAACGCCGGTGACCGGTCGAGCAGTTCGCGGGCCATGCCGGCCCACTGCGCGCCCTGCCCGGGGAAGACCAGGACACAGCCGTGGTCCGGGTCGGCCGGCTCGCCGCCGTCACCGGTGACCAGACCGGGGGCGTCGCGGTCCGCGGCCAGCGCGGCGAGGCCCCGCAGGAAGCCTTCACGGTCGTCCGCGACCACGACCGCGCGGTGCGCGAACGCCGTACGCGTGGTGGCCAGGGAGTGACCGACGTCGTCGGGGGACAGCCCGGGACGGTCGCGGACGTGGTCGTGGAGGGCCGCGGCCTGGGCGCGCAGCGCCGCCGGGGTCTTCGCGGACAGCACCCACGGCCGGGCCAGCCCGGCCTGCGGCGAGGCGCCGGCGGCGCCGGTGACCGCGGCCCAGTCCACGTCGACGCCGTCGCGCCACAGGGCGTGCAGCAGCTCTTCCAGCGTCTCGGTGGCGGGCCGGTCCCGGCGGCACGCGGCGAGCACCCCCGCCTCGTCGGCCGGACCGTCCGCGCGGTCGGCCAGAGTGCGCCGCACGGGCCTGGACACCACCGGGTGCGGGGCGATCTCCACGACCCGCAGCCCCCGGCCGGGTGGCCGGGGCAGCCGGCGCACGGCCTCGTCGAGCAGCATCAGGCGGCACATGTTGCGGGCCCAGTACCGCGCGTCGAGCTGCGTGCCGTCCAGGTGGTCGCCGGTCACCGTCGACAGGAAGGGGACCGAGGCCGCCGCCGGACGCAACGCGCCCAGACGTGCCACGAGTTCGTCGGCGAGCGGAGCCAGCTCCGTACTGTGCGAGGGGTAGTCGATGTGCACCCGGAACGTCCGCACGCCGGCGTCGGACAGTTCCCGCTCCACCTCCGCGAGCGCGGCCGTCGTTCCCGACAGGCAGACCTGGCCGGGTGCGAGGTGACCGGCGAGGGTGACGCGGCCCCGCGCGAGGGCGGTGGCCCGCCGCGGGGTCAGTTCGCAGACCAGCATCGACCCGGTGCCGGCGGCGCGTTCGGCCACGAGCCGCGACCACACGCCGATCACATGGGCGCCCTGTTCGAGGGTGAGCGCGCCGGCGACGACGGCGGCGGCGACCTCGCCGACGCTCTGCCCGAACACCACGTCCGGGACGACGCCCCACCGGCGCAGGGTGCGGGCCAGTGACACCTGAAGGGCGAACAGCACGGGCTGCAGCACCTCGGTGCGCTCCAGCCGGCTGTCCGCGGCGACCAGTTCGTCCAGGACGGACCAGCCCGTCACGGCGGCCACGGCCCGGTCGGCCTCGGCGAGTTCCGCGCGGAAGGCCGGTTCGGCCAGCAGGTCGCGTCCCATGCCGGTCCACTGGGAGCCGTGCCCGGAGAAGCAGAACGCGACGGCCGGCGCCTGCCCGGGCCGTTCCCCCGCCTCCGCGGGCGCGGCCAGGGGCCGCCGGTGCGGGGCCTCCGTCAGGGCCAGGTGCACGTTCGTGCCGCCGAAGCCGAAACCGCTCACGCCCGCGTGGCGGGGACCCTCGGGCCAGTCGCGGGCGGCCGTGACCACCTCGAGGCGCAGGCCGTCGAAGTCGATGAGCGGGTTGGGCCGTTCGAAGTGCAGGCCGGCCGGGAGCCGGCCGTGGTGCAGCGCGAGGGCCGTCTTGAGGACCCCGAGGACACCGGCGGCCGGTTCCAGGTGGCCGAAGTTGGTCTTCGCGGAGCCGAGCAGCAGCGGCGTCGTCCGGCCCGGCGCGAACACCTCGCCGAGCGCCGCGGCCTCGATCGGGTCACCCAGCGGGGTGCCCGTGCCGTGCGCCTCCACGTACCCCACCTGGTGCGGTGCGACGCCCGCCGCCCGCCAGGCCGCCCGGACCACGTCGGCCTGGGCGCGCGGATTGGGCGCGGTCAGCCCGTTGGAGGCGCCGTCGTTGTTGACGGCGCTGCCGCGCAGCACCGCGTAGACGCGGTCGCCGTCGCGCAGCGCGTCCGACAGGCGGCGCAGCACGAGCACGCCGCAGCCCTCGCCGCGTACGTATCCGGCGGCGTCCGCGTCGAAGGCGCGGCACTGCCCCGCCGGGTTCATGCCGCCGAACTTCGTCATCGCGACCGTGGTGTGCGGGTGCAGCATCAGGCTGACCCCGCCCGCCAGGGCGATGTCGGACTCGCCGCGGCGCAGGCTGTGCGCGGCCATGTGCACCGCCGCGAGCGACGAACTGCACGCCGAGCCCACCGAGAGCGCCGGCCCCTGAAGGCCGAGCGCGTACGCGATGCGGGCCGGCACGATCGAGGTGTCCCAGCCGACCGCCGAGTGCGAGCCGATCGTCTCGGGCCCCGCGCCGGTCGCCAGGTGGTACTCCTGCCACATCGTGCCGAAGAACACCCCGGTGCGGCTGCCGGCCAGCGTGCCGGGGACGATGCGGGCGTCCTCCAGCGCCGCCCACGCCACTTCCAGGGCGATGCGCTGCTGCGGGTCCATACGGGCCGCCTCGGCGGGCGAGATCCCGAAGAAGGCGGCGTCGAAGCCTGCCACGTCGTCGAGGAAGCCGCCCCGGCGCGTGGACATCGTGCCCGGCGCCTGCGGGTCGTCGTCGAACCACTCGTCGGCGTCCCAGCGGTCCCGGGGCACCTCACCGACGGCGTCGCGGCCCGCGAGCAGGGCCTCCCACAGGGCGTGCGGGGTCTCGATGCCGCCCGGCAGACGGCAGCCCAGACCGACGAGCGCGACGGGCTCGTCGGCGGTGGCCGCCGCGGTGCGCCGCCCGTCCGCGGCCGGCCGGCCCGGCTCGCGCTCACCGGCGAGTGCCGCGGCCAGCTCCGCCACGGTCGGGTGCTGCCACAGCAGCCGGCCGGGCACGGCCCGGCCGAGCCGCTCGGACAGCGCGCCGGCCAGCCGCGTCACACCCGACGAGTCGACACCGAGGTCGCGCAGCGCGACGGTCACGGGGACCGCCTCCGCCCGCGTGCCGAGCAGGTCCGCGACCGCGTCGCGCAGGAACTCCGCGATGTCCGCGGCCACTGCCTCCGTTGCGTTAACACCCATGTGACACCTTTTGGTCGCGTCGGCCAGGATCTGTGCTGGTCGCTGCCGGGAACCGTCGACATCAGGGGCCGTGGAACCACCTGCCCAAGGGCATCACGGCGCACTTGACGCGGAGTCGACTCCACTCCGCGCGGTACTCGACTACGACCTGGGTCCCGGGCGGGACACGGTGGCGAGGAGCCGCGGGGGACCGGCGAGGGTCCGCCCGGGGTCCTCGCCACCGGTGTCGCCCGCCCGGGCGGGCGAGGTGCGGATCAGACGCCGTCCGCCGGGATCGCGGCGAGCAGCTCGGCCACCATCGCCTCGGCGTTCTCCAGCGGCGCGGCGTGCGAGCCGGCGATGGTGCGCAGCGAGAACGCCCCGAGTGACAGCTCGCGCCAGGCCTCCATCGCCTGCGGTGCCGCCACCGGGTCGTCGGTGGCGGCGACCGCGAACACCGGGACCTTCGGCGTCTCCCGCCGGAGGTCCGTGAGGGCGCGCTGGTGACTCGCGCCCAGCTCGGTGTCGGCCCGCAGCCGCTCCGCGTACTCGACGAGCAGCTCCTCGTTGTCGAGGATCTGCCGGGGCAGCAGCCCGTCGAGCGCCTCGGCGATCTCGGCCGGCGAGGCACCGTCACGGCCGGCGGCGACACCGGCCCGGCGCACGAAGTCCGACACCTCGGCGTACGGCGTCTGCGCGCACGCCACCACGAGGGACAGCTGCGGCTCGTCGGGCCGCAGTCCGAGCCGGTGGGCCACCTCCCAGGCCAGCCAGGCGCCCTGGCTGTGCCCGAACAGCACCAGCGGCACGTCGCAGCGGTCCGCGAGCGCCGCGGCCACCTCGTCGGCCATCTTCATCATGTCCGTCAGCGGCGGCTCGTCCGTGCGTGCCTCACGGCCCGGCAACTGCACCCCGACGAGCTCCACACCCTCCGGCAGCGCGCGGATCAGCGGGATGTAGCCGCCGGCCGTACCGCCCATGCCGGGCATGCACACGATGCGTGCGCGGGGCCGCGTCGCGGGCTTCAGCACCCGCAGCCACGGACTGTCCGCGACCGCCTGCGGCTCCTGCTCCCCGCCCATCAGCTCGCCGAGCAGATGACGGCCGAGCGCCGCGCAGGTGGAGTGCCGGACGAAGACGTTCGTGGTGAGGGCCAGGCCGGTGACGCGGGCGAGCGCGCCGCGCACCGTGACCGCCATGAGCGAGTCGAACCCGAGCTGCGGCAGCGGCTGTTCGACGTCGAGCGCGTGCGCCTCCACGCTGAGGGCCTGCGCCACCTCGGTCCTGACCAGCCGGGTCAGGGTCCGCAGCCGCTCCTGCCGGTCCATGCCGGTCAGTTCCGCGCGAAGGCCGTCACCGGCCCGCGGGTCGAGCGGGGCGTCGGCCGCGGCCAGCGCCGTCCGCACGTCGTCGATGTCACCGATCAGCGGCCGGGGCCGGGCCGCGCTGTAGGCCGGGGCGAACCGGGCCCAGTCGATGTCGGCCACGCCCAGCGCCGGCAGGCCGGCGTCCAGGGCGAGTCCCAGCGCGTGCAGCGCGCGGCCCGGCTCCATGGCCATCAGGCCACGCGCCCGCACACTTTCCTCTTCCTCCGCGCTGAGGATGCCGTCGACCGCCCAGCGGCCCCAGTGCAGCACCGTCGCGGGCAGCCCGGCCAGGCGCCGCTCCCGCGCGAGCGCGTCGAGCGCGGTGTTGGCCGCGGCGTACACCGCCTGGTGGCCGCTGCCCCACAGTCCGGCGCCGCTGCCGTACAGGACGAACGCGTCCAGCCGGCGGTCCCCGAGCACCTCGTGCAGGTGCCGGGCACCGTGCGCCTTCGCCGCCAGTTCCACACCGATCTCCTCGGCGGAGATCGAGTCGAGCGGCTTGGCGGCGGAGACACCGGCCAGGTGCGCGACCGTGCGCAGCGGCGCCCCGGCCGTCTCCGCGGACGCGATCAGCTTCTCGACCTGTGTGCGGTCCGAGACGTCGCACGGCACGAGCACCACCTCGGTGCCCTTCGCGGCGAGGTCCGCGCGCAGCGCGGTGATCTCGTCGCTCTCGCGGTCCCGCCGCGACGCCAGGACGATACGGGTGGCGCCCCGGCCGGCCAGCCAGCGCGCCAGGTGCCGGCCGAGGCCGCCGGTGCCGCCGGTGATGAGCGCGGTTCCGGACGTCGACCAGCCCGCCTCGCCCGGCTGCGGCGCGGTGCGCACCATGCGGCGCACGAAGCGCCCGCCGGCGCGCAGCGCCACCTCGTCCTCGTGGTCGCCGGCACCCAGGCTACGCACGAACTGCGCCGCCCAGTCCTCGTGCGGCAGCGGCGGCACGTCGATGACGCCGCCCCACCGCTGGGGCTGCTCCAGGGACACGACCCGGCCCATGCCGCGCACCAGGGACCCCAGCGGGTTCGGCAGCGGTTCGACGCCGTCGACGCTCACCGAGCCCGAGGTCAGCGCCCACACGGGCACCGCCCGTCCGGTGTCCCCGACGGCCTGCACCAGGGCGAGCACCCCGCGCAGACCCCCGGTCACGCCCTGCGCGTCCGCCGTGTCGTCCAGACCCGCGAGCGTCACCACGCCGAGCAGTCCGCTCGGCAGCGCCCGCAACGCCCGGGCCAGGCCCGCGCGGTCCGCGGCGCCGTCGATCCGGTGCACGGTGGCCCCGGCGAGCCGCAGTTCCCGCTCGATCTGCTCGCCGTACCCGGCGGTCGCGGCCTGCCCGGGGCAGGTCACCAGGGCCCAGTCGCCGTCCACCGGCCGGGACGCGGCCGGCTCGGCGGGCCGCCACACCTCGTCGTACAGCCACGAGGCGATGGCGGAGCGGCCCTTCTGCTCGTCCTGCCACGCCGACAGCAGGGGCAGCAACTGTGCGATGCCCGCCCGCAGTTCCTCGGGAGCGCCCAGCATCTTCGCGACCCGGTCGGCGCCGCCGTCGTCCACGGCCTGCCAGAACGCGTCGGTCGCGGCGGGCACGGCCCGCTCCGGCGTGGTCTCCGGCTCGGCCCAGTACCGCTCGCGCTGGAACGCGTAGGTGGGCAGGGGCACGGCCGGGGCGTCGCCCAGCGCCCGCGCCCAGTCGACGTCGGCGCCGTGCACGTGCAGCCGCCCGACGCCGCGCAGCACCTGCGCCAGGCTCCCCTGGTCGCGCTGGAGCGTCGGCACGGTGACGGTCTGGTCGTACCCGGCGTACAGGGCGCCGTCGGTGAGCGGCATCAGCAGCACCGGGTGCGGGCTCACCTCCACGAACACGTCGAAGCCGGCCGCCAGCAGCCGCTGGTGGGCCAGGTCCAGGCGGGCGGTCTCGCGCAGGTTGCGGCACCAGTACGCCGCGTCGAGCTCCTCACCCCGCACCCGGTCGCCGGTGACGGTCGAGTAGACGGGGATCTCTCCCGCGCGCGGCCGCAGCCCGGCCAGTTCCTCCGCCAGGACGGGCAGGACCGGATCCACGTGGTGGCTGTGCGCTGCCATCCGGGCTTCCAGCGGACCGCATGCGATGTCCTCGTCGTCGAGGCGGAACAGCAGGTCGTCCACGGCGTCGGCGTCACCCGAGACCGTCACCGAACGCGGCGTGTTCACCGCGGCGACCGACACGGTGCCCTCGTACTGCGCGACCCACGTCCGCGCCTCGTCCGGCGGCAGCTCCACCACCGCCATCCGGCCGGAGCCGGACTGCCGCTGCATGGCGGCGGAACGCGCCGCGATGACACGCGCCCCCTCCTCGAGGGTCAGGGCTCCCGCGACCACCGCGGCCGCGGCCTCGCCCTGGGAGTGGCCGACCACGGCGGCCGGCTCCACGCCGAGCGAGCGCCACACGGCCGCCAGGGCCACGTACATCGTGAAGCGCAGCGGCTGGACGATGCCGAGGTCCGACCACTGCGTGCCGTCCCCCTCGCGCAGCAGCTCCGTCATGGAGCGGCCGGTGAAGGGGGCGAACGCGTCGTCGCACTCGGCCACGGCCCGCGCGAACACCTCGGACTGCTCCAGCAGGTCACGGCCCATTCCGGCCCACTCGGTGTCCTGGCCGGGGAAGACGAAGACGACGCGGCGGTCGGCGGCCGTTCCCTCGTCCAGGGCGGGGTGCGAGCGGCGCTCGGCCAGCGCGGCGAGTGCCGCGCCCGCCTCGGCGGCCGTGGCCGCCGTGACCGACGCGCGCGCGGTGAAGTGCTCGCGGCGGGTCGCCGCCGACACCGCGACGCGCCGCAGCGGCACTTCGGGGTGGGTGCCGAGCCAGTCGGCCCAGCGGGCGGCCTGCGCCCGCAGCGCGTTCGTGTCACGCGCCGACAGGACGACGGGCAGTGCGCCGTCCGTCCCGTCCGCCGCGGACTCGTCCACGATCGGCGCCGGCGCCTCCTCCAGGACGACGTGGGCGTTGGTGCCGCCGATGCCGAACGAGGAGACACCCGCCCGGAGCGGCCCGTCCCCGACCCACTCCTTGGTCTCGGTGTTGACGTAGAACAGGTCCGGGTCCAGGTCCATGTCCGGGTTGGGGCGCTTGAAGTGCAGGGTCGGCACGAGCTCCCGGTGGTGCAGGGTGAGCACCGTCTTGATGAGTCCGGCGACCCCGGCGGTGGTGTCGGTGTGGCCGATGTTGGTCTTCACCGAGCCGAGCGCGCACGGCTCGTCGCGTTCGCCGCCGCGGAACACCTCCTGCAGTGCCTGGACCTCGATGGGGTCGCCGAGCGCGGTGCCGGTGCCGTGCGCCTCGACGAAGCCGACGCTGTCCGCGCTGATGCCCGCGGTGCTCTGTGCGGTGGCGATGACCTGCGCCTGCCCGGCGACACTCGGTGCGGTGAAGCCGACCTTGTCGGAGCCGTCGTTGTTGATGGCGCTGCCGCGCACCACCGCGTAGACGGTGTCGCCCGCGGCGAGCGCGTCGGAGAGGCGGCGCAGCACCACCACGCCGACGCCGTCACCGAACACCGTGCCGGCGCCGTCCGCGTCGAAGGCCCGGCAGCTGCCGTCCGGCGAGACGACCATGCCCTCCTGGTACGGGTAGCCGTTCTTGAGCGGCACGGACACCGACGACGCGCCGACCAGGGCGATGTCCGACTCGCCGCGCAGCAGGCTCTCGCGGGCCAGGTGCGTGGCGACCAGACCGGTGGAGCAGGCGGTCTGCACGTTCAGCGCCGGCCCGCGCAGGTTCAGCTTGTGCGCGACGCGCGGCGCCAGGAAGTCCCCCTTCGTGCCGACCATGTTGCGGAAGAAGGACGACAGGTCCTTGATCTCGTGCTGCTGGTAGCCGCCGGACCCGGAGCCGCCGAACACGGCGATCGGGCCGTCGAACTCCTGCGGCACGATGCCCGCGTTCTCCAGGCCCTCCCAGGCGCATTCGAGGAAGAGCCGGTGCTGCGGGTCCATCGCCTCGGCCTCGGTACGGGAGTAGCCGAAGAAGCCGGCGTCGAACCGGTCGACGTCCTCGACGTACCCCTTGGCCCTGACGTACGAGGGGTGGGTGAGCAGGGCTTCGGGGACGCCGGCCTCGCGCAGTTCGGCCTCGGTGAAGCGGCTGATGAGCTCGCGGCCCTCGCGCAGGGCCTGCCAGAAGGAGTCGACGTCGGGCGCTCCGGGCAGGCGGCAGGCCAGGCCGACGACGGCGACGGCGTCCTCGGCCGGATCACCGGACGCGTGCCGGGCCGCGCGGGCGGCCGGGCCGGTGGACGTGCCGGTACCGCTCAGGTGCGCGGCCAGTCTGCGCACGGTGGGGTGGCGGAAGACGGTGGCCAGCGGGAACTCGCGGCCCAGCTCCGCGCAGATCGCCTGGTGGGCGTTGAGTGCGGACATGGACGTGCCGCCGAGTTCGAAGAACCCGGTGTCGCGGTCGACGCGGGGCAGGCCGAGCACGGCCTGCCAGGCACGGGCGACGACGTCCTCCACCGCCTGCGCCGGGTCCGTCGCGTGCCCCGCCCCGGCGGAGCCGGCACCGGTCGCCCCGGCGACGGAGTCGAGCGCGGGCGGGGGAAGGGCCTTGAGGGCGTTGCGGTCGGTCTTCTCGTTGGGGGTGTGGGGCAGCTCCGCCATGCGGACCAGACGGGCCGGGACCATGTACGCGGGCAGCCGCCCGGCCAGACGGTCGCGCAGGTCCGTGCCGTCGGCCGTGCCGGCGGCGGGTGTCCAGTACAGGAACAGGGCCGGATCGCCGGGGGTGTCCTCGCGGACGATCGCGGCGCACTCCAGCACGGCCGGGTGGTCACCCGCGACCGACTCGATCTCGCCGAGTTCGATGCGGTGACCGCGGAGCTTGATCTGGGCGTCGGTGCGTCCGCAGAACTCCAGGGTTCCGTCGGGGCGGTAGCGGACGATGTCACCGGTGCGGTACATCCGCGCGCCCGGCACGGGGCTGTGCGGGTCGGGGGCGAAGCGCTCCTCGGTCAGCTCCGGGCGGTGGTGGTAACCGCGGGCCACGCCGTGGCCGCCGATCCACAGCTCGCCGTGCGCACCCTGGGGGACGGGCCGCCGGTGCGCGTCCAGGACGTACAGGCGGTTGCCGTGCAGCGGCTCGCCGAGGGAGACCTCGCCCGGTTCGAGGGTCCAGGCGGAGGACCACACGGTGGTCTCGGTGGGCCCGTACATGTTGGTGATCCGGCCGGCGCAGTGCCGCAGCAGCTTCTTGGCCAGGGCCCGGTCGAGGGCCTCACCGCCGACCAGCAGCCGGTCCAGGCCGCCGAGGAGGGCACGGCCGTCGCGGTCGGCCAGCAGCATGCGGGCCAGGGACGGGGTGCACTGCAGGTGGGTGGGCGCGGCGTCGCGGTAGCGGCCCCAGTCGGCCACCGTGCCGTCGGCGACGATCACCCGGTAGCCGCGGGTGAGGGTCCACAGCAGTTCGACGGTGGAGATGTCGAAGGAGGGGCTGGTGACCGCGAGCCAGGTGCGGCCGGGGCCGCCGCCGACGCGGTCGTCCATGGCGGTGCAGAAGTTGGCGAACTGGGCGTGTTCCAGCAGGACGCCCTTGGGGGTGCCCGTGGAACCGGAGGTGTAGATGGCGTAGGCCAGGTCCGACAGGGCCGGCAGCGCCTCCGGCACCTCGGCGTCCGCACCGGGTGGGGCGACGGCGTCGAAGGACAGCACCTCCAGGCCGTCGGCGTCGACGGCCAGTGGACGACCGGGGGTGGTCAGGACGACCCGCATGCCACTGTCCCGCACCACGTGCTCGATGCGTGACGCCGGGTACGCCGGGTCGATCGGCACGTACGCGCCTCCGGCCAGCCACACGCCCAGGGCGAGCACCACGAACGCCGCCGAGCGCGGCGCGTGCACGCCCACCAGGACGTCCGCACCGACCTCGTGGGTCCGCAGACGCTGTGCCACCGAGCCCGCACGGGACACCAGCTCCCGGTACGTCAGGCGGTGTTCGCCGTGCACCAGGGCCACCGCGTCCGGGGTGGAGCGGGCCTGGTCGAGGATCCTCTCCAGGGCGGTGCGCGCGTCGGTCAGCTCGGGCGTGACCGTCCCGGCCCGTTCCCGGAGCAGGGCCAGCTCGCTCCGCCCGAGTGCCTCCAGCCGTCCCACGGGAGTGCTCGGGTCCCGCACCACCGAGTCCAGCAGCGCGGTGAAGTTCTCCGTCATCCGCCGCGCCGCCGCCCGGTCCAGGACGTGGGACTGGAACTCCAGCTCGCCCCGCAGCCCCGTCTCGTCGGAGACCAGGGTCAGGCCCAGCTCGAACTTCGCGGCGCCCCGGACGTTGCCGAGCGCGCTGCCCGCGGCGGGCCGCGTCCACGCGTCCTCGCCCTCCCCGAGGGCCGGCGCCGACGCGCTGATGTAGTTGAACGCGGCGCGGAAGAACGGGTTCTCCTCGCCGGTGCGCTCACCGGCGGCCGTCCGCACGATCTCCGTGAGCGGCACGCTCTGGTGCTCCAGGACGCCCAGGACCCGCGACCGCATCGCGGCCAGCAGCCCGGTGAACGTCGGATCGCCGCTCAGGTCGCAGCGCAGGGGCAGCGTGTTCGCCAGGAACCCGGCGAGGTTGGCCGTGCCGGGCACCTGCCGGTTGCCCCACACCGTGCCGACCGCGAAGTCGTCCTGACCGCAGTAGCGCTCGAGGAGCACCGCGTAAGCGGTCACGAGCACCGTGTACGGGGTGACGTTCGCGGTGGTGGCCAGGCTCTCCACGGCGTCGCGCAGACCGGCCGGCACCGTGAAGTACACGGCGTCACCGTCCGTGCCGCTGTCCGACGCGCCCGGCGGGCCGGGCGGGAACTCCAGACGCGGCACGCCCGCCAGCTCCCCGCCGAAGAAGTCCAGCGCGGGCGCGAAGCGGTCCTCACGCACCCAGCGGTCCTCCCACAGCGCGTAGTCGCCCAACTGGTGCTCCACCGGCGGCCGCTGAGGATCGCGGCCGTCACGCAGCGCGTGGTAGGCCTCGTACAGGTCGTGCAGGAAGATGCCCGACGACCAGCCGTCCGTGATCGCGTGGTGCAGCACGAAGCAGAGCAGCTGCCCCCCGCCGGGCAGGGTCAGGACCAGGCCCCGCAGCAGCGTCCCGCCGTCCACCGTGAACGGGGCCAGCTCCTCCTCGCGCAGGCGTGCCGCCACGGCCTCCTCGCCGGCGTGCGACAGGTCCTCGTGCACCAGCGGCACCGTCAGGGACGGGTGCACGACCTGTACGACGTCGCCGCCCTCGGCGCGCAGCGTGGTGCGCAGGGACTCGTGCCGGTCCACCACCCAGGCCACGGCGCGTGCCAGGACGTCCGGGTCGAGGGGCCGGGCGGTGTGCTGCCGGAGCACGCAGTTGTACTGCGCGGAGCCCGGGTGCAGGTGTTCCATGAACCACAGGCGGCGCTGTCCGTGCGTGGCGGGGTACGTCGTGGCGCCCTCGGCCCGCGCCAGAGTGGGCAGCTCGGGACCGGCCGCCCGGCTCGCGGGCGTCCCGGCGGGAGCGCCCAGGTCGGCGAACGCCTCCGTGAGCAGGAACAGGGCGATGGCCCGCGGTGTGGGATGGCTGAACGCCAGGTCGGAGGGGAGCGCGGCACCGGTCATGTCGGACAGGCGCTTGCGCAGCTCCACCGCCATCAGCGAGTCGATGCCGAGCTCCTTGAGCTCCTGATCGGAGCCGACGCCGTCCGCCCCGGACACGCCCATGACGACGGCGACTTCACGCCGTACCGCCTCGGTGAGCACCTGCCCGCGCTCCGCGTCCGCGGTGGCGGCGAGTCGGTCCCGCAGGGACGTGCCGGCGCCGGCGGACCGCGCGGCCTGCCGCAGCCCGGCCCGCGGCCGGACCAGCGCCCGCAGCAGCGCGGGCACGCCCGCGCCACGCCCCAGCGCCGCCAGGTCGAACTTCACCGGAACCAGGTGCGGCTCGGGACGGCGCAGCGCCGCGTCGAGCAGGTCGAGACCCTCGGCGAGCGTCAGCGGATGGGCGCCCTGGCGGCGCATCCGGGCCAGCTCGGCCTCGCCCAGGTGCGCGGTCATACCGGTGCCGTGCTGCGCCCACAGGCCCCACGACAGGCTCACCGCGGGCAGGCCCCGGTGGCGGCGGTGCGCGGCGAGCGCGTCCAGGAAGGCGTTGGCCGCGGCGTAGTTGCTCTGGCCCGGCGAGCCGAGTGTGCCCGCGGCCGAGGAGAACAGCACGAACGCGGCCAGATCGAGGTCCGCGGTCAGCTCGTGCAGGTGCACCGCGCCGTCGACCTTCGGGCCGAACACCGCCGCCAGCCGCTCGGCGCTCTGCCCCGCCACCATGCCGTCGTCGATCACTCCGGCCAGATGCAGCACGGCCGTCCACGGGCGGTCGCCGGGCACGTCGGCGAGGACGGCCGCGACCTGGTCGCGCACCGCCACGTCGCAGGCGACGATCCGCACATCGGCCGCGCCCGCCTCCTCCAGGGACGCGGCCAGGGCGTCCGCGCCGGGCGCGTCCGGACCCCGGCGGCCGGTCAGCACCAGGTGACGCACGCCGTGTTCGCGCACCAGCCGCTCGGCGACGGCCCGGCCCAGTTCACCGGTGCCCCCGGTGATCAGGACGGTCCCCTCCGGATCCAGCGGCCGCGGCGCGGTGAGCACCAGCTTGCCGGTGTGCCGCCCCTGGCCCATGTACCGGAGCGCGTCGGGCGCGTTCCGCAGGTCGTAGGCCGTGTACGGCAGTGGCGCCAGTGCCCCCTCGGCCAGCAGCTCGGTGAGGATCGCGAACATCTCCCGGATGCGCCGCGGGCCGCTCTCGATCAGGTCGAACGCCTGGTAGCGGACCCCGGCGTGGGCGGCGGCGACCTCGTCGGCGTCGCGGACGTCGGTCTTGCCCATCTCGAGGAAACGGCCGCCCTCGCCGAGCAGCCCCAGCGAGGCGTCGACGAACTCCCCGGTGAGCGCGTTCAGGACGATGTCGATGCCCTGCCCGCGCCACTTCTCGGCGAAGCCGGTGTCGCGCGAGGAGGCGATGCGGTCGTCCGTGAGGCCCAGGGCGCGCAGCGCCGGCCACTTGCCCTCGCTCGCCGTGCCGTACACCTCGGCACCCAGGTGCCGGGCCAGCTGGACGGCGGCCATGCCGACACCGCCGGCCGCCGCGTGCACGAGTATCTTCTCGCCCGCGCGCAGCCCGCCCAGATCGGTCAGCGCGTAGTACGCGGTGAGGAACGCCAGCGGCACGGTCGCCGCCTGCGCGTAGCCCAGACCCTCGGGGACGCGGGCCACCACACGGGCGTCGGCACGCACCTCGGTGCCGAACGTGGCGACGGACAGGCCCATCACCCGGTCGCCGACCCGCAGATGCGTCACGTCCGGGCCGGCCTCCACGACGTCACCGGCGAACTCGAGTCCGAGCTCCGGCGCGTGCACCATGTCCAGGGCGTTGAGCACGTCACGGAAGTTCAGGCCGGAGGCGCGCACCCGCACCCGCACCTCCCCGGCGCCCAGCGGCGCGGACCGGTCCACCGGCACGGCGGTGAGCGCGTCCAGGCGGCCCTTCTCCCGGACGGTCAGGTGCCACGGCGCGTCCCCGGCGGGCACCGCCACCGCGGTGCCCGTCCCCTGGGCGCGCACCAGGCGCGGCACGTACCCGCCGTCGCCGCGCAGCACCAGCTCCGGCTCGCCGTCGGCGGCGAGCGCGGCGTGCAGCAGCGCGGGATCCAGCGGCTGCGTGCCCACGTCGACCAGGCGCAGCAGCCGCTCCGGCTGCTCGGCCCGTGCGGTGCGCACCAGACCCCACACGACGGCGTCCGCGAGGGCGCCCGCCCCGTCCTCCGGGCGGGCGGCGACGGCGTCCCGCGTCACCCACACCACCTCGGTGCCGTGCAGGCGCTCGTCGGCCAGGACCCGCTGGACGAGCGCGAGCGCGTCCGCCGCCGCGCCCCGCGCGTCAGCGGCCGGGTCACCGGTCCTGTCCGCCGTCAGGTCCACGACGAGGCGGCGCGGCGCGGCACCCTCGGCGAGCGTCTCGGCGGCCGTCACCCCGAGCGCCTCGGCGACAGCGCCGTCGCCGAGCACCAGCAGCCCCTCGCCGCCGGTTCCGGGCCGCGCGTCCGTCTCCAGGCGCATCCGCTGGAAGTCCAGGCGGTACAGGTGCTCCGCCCCGGTGTCCCGGGCGGCCCGCAACTGCTGTGCCGTCGCCCGCTGCATCCTGAGCGCACGGGCTCGCAGCACCGGCGTTCCCTCGGCGTCCGTCACCAGGACGGACGCCACCGGAGCCTGGTCCTCGGGCTCCAGAAGCTCGATCCGCACCCGGAGCTCGGTGCTTCCGGTCGCGTACAGCTCCACGTCCGACCACGCGAACGGCAGGACCACCGCGTCGCCCTGCGGCCGGTCGTCCGCCGACGTGATCCCGGCGAGCACGTGCAGCGCGCCGTCGAGGAGCGCCGGATGCACTCCGTATCCCTCGGTCGTGCCCGCCGCCTCCGGCAGCACGACCCGCCCGTACGCCACCCTGCCCCGGGTGCGCAGTTCCTCCAGGGCGCGGAACGCCGGACCGTAGGTGAAGCCCTGCGCGTCCAGGCCCTCGTAGAAGCCGCCGAGGTCGACCGGGTCGGTGTCCGGGACGGGCCAGCCGTTCAGCTCCGGCGCCGCCCGCACGCCGTCGTCCGCGGCCGCGGCGTCGGCGACCTCACCGGTCGCGTTGAGCTGCCACGCGCCCGGGTCCGGCGTGTCCTCGGCCTGGCTGTAGACCGCCAGGGCGCGGTGCCCGTGCTCGTCGGGGCCTTCGACACGGACCTGCAGCCGCACCGCCGTGTCCGCCACGAGCGGCTTGGCCAGGGTCAACTCGCTCACCCGAGCGGCCCCCACGGCTCGCGCGGCCGCGAGCGCCACGTCCACCAGGCCGGTGCCGGGCACCAACGTCCCGCCGAACACCGCGTGGTCGGCGAGCCAGGTGTGCGTACGAGGCGAAAGGCGCCCGCTGAGCAGGTGACCGTCGTTGTCCGGAAGCGTGGCCACCGCCGTCAGCCAGGCGTGGTCGGCGGGCGTGAGCCCCGCCGCGACGATGTCCGTCTCCGTCCGGGCCCCGGACGTCGCGGGCAGCCAGTAGCGCTGGTGCTGGAAGGCGTAGGTGGGCAGGGGGGCGGGGTTGGCCTGGCTCGGGGCGAACAGGGCTGGCCAGTCGATGGCCCGGCCCTGGGTGTGGAGGTGGGCGAGGGCCTGCGTGAGGGCGAGGGTTTCGGGTCGGTCCTTGCGCTGGGCGGGGACGACGTGGGCTTCGGTGTCTTCGGGGAGGCAGGT
>NZ_LIWB01000016.1:208577-213216 GCF_001905725.1 Streptomyces sp. CB02400 | reverse complement strand
AGACGGGCCGCCTGGTCCCGCAACGCCGCCGCGGTCTTCCCCGACACCGCCCACGGGATCACGGGCAACGCGACCCGCTCGGCGTCCGCTGGCTGGTCCCCGTCGCTCTCAGGGAGGGGGTCCTCCGCCGCCGGAGCCTGCTCCAGGACGATGTGCGCGTTCGTACCGCTCACCCCGAACGACGACACACCGGCCCTGCGCGGTCCTTCACCGTCCCACGGACGTGACTCCGTGAGCAGCCGGACCTCACCGGCGGACCAGTCCACATGTGAGGTAGGCCGGTCGACGTGCAGGGTCTTCGGCAGTACCCCGTGCCGCATGGCCTGCACCATCTTGATGACGCCCGCGACACCGGCCGCCGCCTGCGTGTGACCGATGTTGGACTTGATCGAACCCAGGTACAGCGGCCGGTCCTCCGGCCGGTCCCGGCCGTAGGTGGCCAGCAGCGCCTGCGCCTCGATGGGGTCGCCCAGCGTGGTGCCGGTGCCGTGCGCCTCCACCACGTCGACGTCACGCGGCGTCAGCCGGGCGTTGGCGAGGGCCTGCTGGATGACCCGCTGCTGGGAGGGTCCGTTGGGGGCGGTCAGGCCGTTGGACGCGCCGTCCTGGTTGATCGCCGAACCCCGCACCACCGCGAGCACGTCGTGCCCGAGCCGGCGGGCGTCGGACAGCCGCTCCACGAGCAGCATGCCCACGCCCTCCGACCAGCCGGTGCCGTCGGCGGCGTCGGCGAACGGCTTGCACCGGCCGTCGGCCGCGAGGCCCCGCTGCCGGGAGAACTCCACGAACGTGCCCGGCGTCGCCATCACCGTCACACCGCCCGCGAGCGCGTACCGGCACTGGCCGGTGCGCAGCGCCTGGATCGCCCAGTGCAGGGCGACCAGCGACGACGAGCACGCCGTGTCCACCGTCACCGCCGGGCCCTCCAGGCCCATGGTGTACGCCACCCGGCCCGAGGTGACGCTGCCCGCGTTGCCGTTGCCGATGAAACCCTCGAGGTCCTCGGGCACGTCCCGCAGCCGGGCCACGTGGTCGTGGTACATGAGCCCCGCGAACACGCCGGTCTGCGAACCGCGCAGCGAGACCGGGTCGATTCCCGCCGACTCCACGGCCTCCCACGCGGCCTCCAGCAGCAGACGCTGCTGCGGGTCCATCGCCAGCGCCTCACGCGGGCTGATCCCGAAGAACGCCGGGTCGAAGTCCGCGGCGTCGTACAGGAAACCGCCCACGTTCGTGTAGGAGGTGCCCGGGCGGTCCGGGTCCGGGTCGTACAGGGCCTCCAGGTCCCAGCCGCGGTCCTCGGGGAACGCCGACATCTCGTCCCGGCCCTGCGCGACCAGGTCCCACAGGTCCTCCGGTCCGCGGACGCCGCCCGGGTACCGGCAGGCCATGCCGACGATGGCGATCGGTTCGTGTGCCGCGTCCTGGACCTGCTGCAGCTTTTCGCGGGCCTGCTTCAGCTCTCCCGCGGCACGCGCCAGGTATTGACGGAACTTGTCCTCGTTTGACATGGGGCCCTCGCTGAGTTCTGCGTTGTGCTGACGCGTTGACGAAGTGGGTGGGCCGGCGCTGAGCCGGGCAGGTCGGGCCACGGCCCGCGGGCATGACCGCTCGCGGGCCGTGGGACGGAAGGGAACGCTCAGATGCCGAGGTCCCGGTCGAAGTAGTCGAAGATCTCGTCGTCCGAAGCGGACAGCAGCGTGTCCTCGATGGCGGGAGCGCTCTGCGTCCCGGCGCTCCCGGTGTGCTTGGCGAGCACCGCCCGCAGCCGGTCCCGCACCCGGTCGACGTCGTCCTGCTCCGGGGAGAGTTCGGACAGCAACCGCTCCAGGCCGTCGATCTGCTGGAACAGCCGGTCGGCCGCCGACTCCGGCTCCGGCAGGATCTGCTGTCCCAGGTACTCCGCGAGCGACGCCGGGTTCGGATAGTCGAACACCAGCGTGGTGGGCAGCTTCAGACCGGTGATCTCACCCAGCCGGTTGCGCAGCTCGACCGCGATCAGCGAGTCGAAGCCCAGCTCGGCGAAGGACTGGTCCGCCTCCAGGGCGCTCCCGGAAGCGTGGCCGAGCACGGCGGCCACCTCCTCGCGCACCACGGTGAGCAGCGTCTGCCGCTGCTCCTCGGGCTGCTGCGCGAGCAGCCGCTGCAACAGGTCCGGCCCGATGGACGCGGAGCCCGCCGCCGCGGCGGAGCGTCGCACCGCCGGAACCAGCGACCGGAACAGCGCGGGCACCGCCGCACCACTCCTGGTCATGTCCAGGCGCATCGGCAGCAGCACGGCGTGCCCGGTCCGCCCGGCCGTGTCGAACAGGGCCATGCCCTCGGCGGTCTCCAGGGCGGTCACTCCACCGCGCGCCATGCGGGACCGGTCGGTGTCGCTCAGCTCCGACGTCATCCCGCTGGCCTGCGCCCACGCACCCCACGCGAGGGACTGCGCGGGCAGCCCGGCCGCCCTGCGGTGCTGGGCCAGCGCGTCCAGGAACGCGTTGGCCGCCGCGTAGTTGCCCTGGCCGGGCGCGCCGACCACACCGGCCGCGGAGGAGAACAGGACGAACATCTCCAGGTTCGCGTCCGCGGTGAGCCGGTGCAGATGCCAGGCCGCGTCGACCTTGGGCCGCAGCACGGTGTCCACCCGCTCGGGGCTGAGCGACGTCAGCACGCCGTCGTCGATCACACCGGCGACGTGCACCACACCGGTCAGCGGGTGCTCGGCGCCGATCCCGGCCAGGAGCGCGGCGAGCGCCTCGCCGTCCGCGGCGTCACACGCCTCGACGCGCACGGACGCGCCGAGCGCCGTCAGCTCCGCGGCCAGCTCCCGCGCGCCGCCCGCCTCCGGGCCGCTCCGGGAGGCCAGCACCAGGTGCCGCACCCCACGCTCGGTGACCAGGTGCCTGGCCAGCTCACCGCCGAGCACACCGGTACCGCCGGTGATCAGGACGGTGCCGTCCGCGGACAGCCCCCCGTCCGCGTCCGGCGTTCCCGGCTCGCCGTCGGCCCTGACGATGCGCGGCACCAGCAGGCCACCGTCGCGCACCGCGAGCTGCGGCTCGTCCTCGCGCAGCGCCGCGGCCACCGAGGCCACCGGCACACCGCCGAGATCACCGGCGCCGCCGACGTCGAGCAGCCCGATCCGGCCGGGGTTCTCCGACTGCGCCGACCGCAGCAGACCCCATACGGCGGCGCCCGCCAGGTCGGTGACGTCCGCCTCGGGCGAGGTCGCCACCGCACCGCGGGTCGTCACCACGAGCCTGGCCGAGGCGAACCGCTCGTCGGAGAGCCACTGCTGAGCCAGCGCGAGTGCCCACCCGGTGGCTTCCCGGGCCGCCGTCACTGGGTCGCCCGGCGCGCCCGGCCAGGCCGCGAACACCAGCTCCGGAACCGGCTCCCCGTCGGCGACCGCCGTGCTCAGGGCCGCCAGATCCGGGAACGACGGCTGTCCGTCCGCCACCTCGCCGACGAACACGTACGACGCGTCCGCGGCGGGCGCGGCCTGCTCGGCGCGCCGCCAGTCCAGCCGGAACAGCGAGTCGCCGCGGGCCGCCGGCCGTACGGCGAGCTGCTCCTGGCTGACCGGCCGCAGCACCAGCTCCTCGATGCGCGCCACGGGACGGCCCGCCACATCGGCCATGTCCACCGACACCGTGCCGTCGGCACCCGTCGGGGTCAGCCGCAGCCGCAGTGCCGCGGCGCCCACGGCGTGCAGCGTGAGCCCGTTCCAGGCGAACGGCAGCATGGCCTGCTCGCCCATGGCCTTGGTCAGGCCGACCGCGTGCAGGCCCGCGTCGAGCAGCGCCGGGTGCAGGCCGAACGCGCCCGCGTCGCCCTGCTGTTCCTCGGGCAGCGCGACGTCCACCAGGACGGTGTCGCCGTCGCGCCAGACCGCGCGCAGCCCCTGGAAGACCGGGCCGTACGCGAAGCCCGCCTCGGCCGACCGGTCGTAGAACCCGTCGATGCCGACGGCCTGTGCGCCCTTGGGCGGCCACACCGACCAGTCGGGCGCGACGGGCGGCTCCGGCGCGGCGACGGCCAGCGTCGCCTCGGCGTGCTGGATCCACGGCCCGTCCCCGGACCGCGAGTGCACGGTCAGCCGGCGCCTGCCGCGCTCGTCCGCGGCACCCGCCGTCAGCCGCAGATCCGCGGCGCCCTGCTCCGTGAGCACCAGCGGCGCCTGCAGGGTGAGTTCCTCCACGTGCCCGCACCCGACCACGTCACCGGCGCGCACCGCCAGTTCGACGAAGCCCGTGCCCGGGAACAGCACCGAACCCAGCACCGCGTGGTCGGCGAGCCAGGGGTGCGTGCGCAGCGACAGCCGCCCGGTCAGCACCGTGCCCCCGTCGTCGGGCAGTTCCACCCTGGCGGCGAGCAGCGGATGCCCGGCCTCGGCGAGACCGGCCGTGGCGAGATCCGCGCCCGCCCCCTGACCGCTGCCGGAGAGCCAGTAGCGCTGGTGCTGGAAGGCGTAGGTCGGCAGGGAGGCGGGGCTGGGGCGGCTGGGGGCGAGGAGCGCCCGCCAGTCGATGTTCCTTCCGTGGGTGTGGAGGTGGGCGACGGCCTGCGTGAGCGAGACGGTCTCCGGCCGGTCCTTGCGGACGGCCGCCAGGACCTGCACAGGAGTGCCGGTGTCTTCGGGGAGGCAGGT
>NZ_LIWB01000016.1:0-207739 GCF_001905725.1 Streptomyces sp. CB02400 | reverse complement strand
AGACGGGCCGCCTGGTCCCGCAGCGCCGCCGCGGTCTTCCCCGACACCGCCCACGGGATCACCGGAAGCGGCGTCCCCGGCTCGTCCGGTGACTCCTCCGCCGCCGGAGCCTGCTCCAGGACGATGTGCGCGTTCGTACCGCTGATCCCGAACGACGACACCGCGGCGCGCCGCGCACGCTCGGTGTCCGACCACTCCCGGGCCTCCGTCAGCAGGGCCACCTGCCCCGCCGACCAGTCGACCTCCGTCGTGGGCCGGTCGACGTGCAGGGTCTTCGGCAGCACCCCGTGCCGCATGGCCTGCACCATCTTGATGACGCCCGCGACACCGGCCGCCGCCTGCGTGTGACCGATGTTGGACTTGATGGAACCCAGGTACAGCGGCCGGTCCTCCGGCCGGTCCCGGCCGTAGGTGGCCAGCAGCGCCTGCGCCTCGATCGGATCACCGAGCCGGGTGCCCGTGCCGTGCGCCTCGACGACGTCCACATCGCCCGGCGTGAGCCCGGCGCCCGCCAGGGCCTGCTGGATGACCCGCTGCTGCGAGGGCCCGTTCGGAGCGGTCAGACCGTTGGACGCGCCGTCCTGGTTGACCGCCGAACCCCGCACCACCGCCAGCACGTCGTGCCCGAGCCGGCGGGCGTCCGACAGCCGCTCCACGAGCAGCATGCCCACGCCCTCGGAGAACCCGGTGCCGTCGGCCGTGTCCGCGAACGCCTTGCAGCGCGCGTCCGGCGCGAGGCCCCGCTGCCGGGAGAACCCGATGAACGTGGCCGGCGTCGCCATCACCGTCACACCGCCGGCGAGCGCCAGCGAGCACTCGCCGGAGCGCACCGCCTGCGCCGCCAGATGCAGCGCGACCAGCGACGACGAGCACGCCGTGTCCACCGTCACCGCCGGGCCCTCGAAACCGAGGGTGTACGACACGCGGCCGGAGACGACGCTGCTGGTGTTGCCCGTCATCAGATGGCCCTGCACCTCGTCCGACGCCTTCGCCACCCCGGACACGTAGTCCTGGCTGATGCTGCCGACGAACACGCCGGTACGGCTGCCCCGCAGGGACGCCGGGTCGATCCCGCTCTGCTCCAGGGTCTCCCACGCGGTCTCCAGCAGCAGACGCTGCTGCGGGTCCATCGCCAGCGCCTCACGCGGGCTGATCCCGAAGAACGCCGGGTCGAAGTCCGCGGCGCCGTACAGGAAACCGCCCTCACGCGTGTACGAGGTGCCCGGGTTGGCCGGGTCCGGGTCGTAGAGGTTCTCCAGGTCCCAGCCGCGGTCCTCGGGCATGCCGCCGATGGCGTCACGGCCCTCGGCGACCAGCTCCCACAGGCCGTCCGGGTCGGTGATGCCGCCCGGATAGCGGCAGGCCATGCCGACGATCACGACCGGGTCGCTGTCGTCCGCGACGGCGGCCACCACCGGAGCGGCCGCCCGGGACCGCACGCCGGTCACCTCGGTGTACAGGTGAGCGGCGAGCACGGCGGGCGTCGGATGGTCGAAGACGAGCGTCGACGGCAGCGTCAGGCCCGTCGCCGCCGCCAGCCGGTTGCGCAGCTCCACCGAGGTCAGCGAGTCGAAGCCGACGTCCTTGAACGCCCGGTTCTCCTCGACCGCCGCCGCGGACTGCGCGCCGAGCACGGCCGTCGCGTGCGAGCGGACCAGATCCGCCAGCACGGCCGTCGCCTCCTTCCGGGCGAGCCCGGCGAGCCGGTCCAGCAGCGCCGAACCCGCGGCGCCGGCCGGAGCGGACGCGGCGGTACGGCGCACCACCGTCCCGGACAGCCCCCGGAGCACCGGCGGCAGCGCACCGGCCGCGGCCAGCTCCCGCAGGCGGCGCGGCTCCCACCGGGTGGGCAGCAGCGCCGCCTCCGGCCGGGTGAGCGCCGCGTCCAGCAGCGCCAGCCCCTGCTCGGAGGCGAGCGGGAGGATGCCGGCCTTCGCCATACGGGCCAGATCCCGTTCGCCCAGCCGCGCGGTCAGGTCACTGGCCTCCTGCCAGAAGCCCCAGCCCAGGGCGTGCGCGGGCAGGCCCTGGGCACGCCGGTGCGCGGCGAGGGCGTCCAGGAACACGTTCGCCGCCGCGTAGTTGCCCTGGCCGGCCGCTCCGAGCGTGCCCGCCATGGACGAGAAGAGCACGAACGCCGCCAGCGGCAGCTCTCGGGTCAGCTCGTGCAGATGCCAGGCGCCGTCCGCCTTCGGCCGCAGCACGGCGTCGAGGCGCTCAGGCGTCAGCGACTCCACGACGGTGTCGTCCAGGGCGCCCGCCAGGTGCACCACACCCGTCAGCGGGTGCGCCGCGTCGATACCGTCCAGCAGGTCCGCGACCGCCGCCCGGTCCGCCACGTCGCAGGCCACGACCCGTACGTCGGCGCCGAGTTCCGTCAGATCGGCGCCCAGCCGCCGCGCGGCGGGCGCGTCGGGGCCCCGGCGGCCGGTCAGCACCAGGTGCCGCACCCCGTGCGCGGTCACCAGGTGCCGGGCCACCAGCGCGCCCAGCGTTCCGGTGCCGCCGGTGACGAGCACCGTGCCCTCCGGCGCGAACGGACGACCGCCCCCGGCGGGTTCCGTCACGGCCTCGGTCACCATCGTGAGCCGGGGCACGAGCACCTCGCCCGCCCGCAGCGCGAACTGCGTCTCCGTGTCGAACGGCACACCGGCCGGCAACGGCCGAGCGTCCCCGTCACCGGCTGAAGCCTCGCCCCTGGGCAGGTCCAGCAGCGCGAAACGGCCCGGATGCTCCGTCTGCGCCGACCGCACCAGACCCCACACGGCCGCCGTGGCCGGGTCCGGGGCACCCGCGCCGGCGTCGACCGCACCCCGGGTGACGACGACCAGACGGGACGCGGCGAACCGCTCCCCGGCCAGCCACTCCTGGAGCGTGGCGAGGACCGACGCCGTCACCCGCCGTGTCTCGGCGGTCGGTTCGGCCGAGGCGTCCGCCCCTACCGGCACGAACACCACCGGCGGGACGTCGTCGTCCGCCCCCGCGAGCTCCTCCAGACCGGCACGATGCCGCACCGACCAGCCCGCGCCGTCCAGCGCGGACGTCACCGGCCCGGCCGCGGAGCCCACGACCGCGCACTCCACCGGCGATCCGGCCGGGGCTGTCGGCACGGCCGTCCAGTCCAGCCGGTGCAGCGCGCCACCGCGCGAAGCACCGTCGGCAAGCCTGCCCGCGGCGATCTCCCGGGACTCCAGCACCGCGATCGAGGCGACCGGGCGGCCCGACGCGTCGGCCACCTCGACGGCGACCTCCGCCGCGCCCGCCGCGGGCGCGATCCGCACCCGGACCGTCGTCGCGCCCCGCGCGTGCAGTTCGGCACCGCGCACCCGGGCGACACCCCGCGGCCGCCCGTCGGCGGCGGCCTCCTGGTGCCACAGCGGGTGCAGCGCCGCTTCCAGCAGCACCGGATGCAGCACGAACGCACCGGCGTCCGCGTGCAGGTCCTGCGCCAGCTCGGCCTCGGCGAACAACTCGTCGCCGCGCCGCCAGGCGGCCCGTACGGTCCGCAGCACCGGGCCGAGCTCCAGGCCGCCGTCCGCCGACGCCTCGTACCACTCGTCCACGGCGACGGGCCGCGCCTCCGGGGGCGGCCAGGCCGCCAGGTCGAAGGAGGGCGCTCCCGCCGCCCGGCCCAGCGTCCCGGAGGCGTGGTGGACCCACGCGTCCTCGGCCGCGCCCTCGGCGCGGGAGTACACGTCGACCGGACGGCCCCCGGACGTGGACCCCTCGCCCACGACCACGTGCAGATGCACCCCGTCGCCCGGTCCGCCCGCGCCCTCGGGGAGCACCAGCGGCTCGTGCAGCGCGAGGTCCTCGATCCGGTCGAGGCCGGCCCTGTCCCCGGCCTGTGCGACCAGCTCCACGAACGCGGCGTCCGGCAGCACCGTCCGCCCGTGCACCCGCCTCTCGCCCAGCCAGGGCTGCGCGGCCGTCGACAGCCTGCCGGTGAGCACCACCGACCCGGAGCGCGGCGACGTCACCTCGGCGGCGAGCAGCGGGTGGCCGAGAGCACCCAGGCCGACGGCGCCCGCGTCCCGCACCGCCGGCTTCGGCGGCAGCCAGTACCGCTGCCGCTGGAACGGGTAGGTGGGCAACTCCGCGTGTTCGGCGGCCGGCAGCAGCGCGGTCCAGTCGACGCGGACGCCCGCGGCGTACGCCTCCGCCAGCGACAGCACGAACCGTTCCGGTCCGCCCTCACCACGCCGCAGCGTCCCCACCGCGACGGCGTCCGCCCCGGCGTCCTGCACCGTGTCCTGCACCCCCATGATCAGGGCCGGGTGCGGGGACACCTCGAGGAACAGCCCGTATCCGTCGGCGAGCAGCGCCCGCGTGGCCTCCTCGAACCGCACGGTCTCCCGCAGGTTGCGGCTCCAGTAGGCCGCGTCCAGACCGCTGGTGGCGATCGGCGCGCCGGTCACCGCCGAGTAGAACGCGACGGAGGTGTCCCGCGGTGCCAGCCCGGACAGCTGCGCCTGCAGCTCGGGCAGCAGCGGGTCCATGTGGCGGCTGTGCGAGGCGCACGAGGCGTTCAGCCGGCCGCAGACGATGTCGTCGTCGTCGAGCTCGATCAGCAGGTCGACGATCGCGTCGGTGTCGCCGGACACCGTCACCGAGCGCGGGGTGTTCACGGCGGCCACGGCGATGCGCTCGCCGTAGCCCGCGATGCGCTCACGGAGCTCGGCCAGCGGCAGCTCGACGAACGCCATCTCGCCGCCGCCCCCGTCACGGTGCAGCGCGCGGCTGCGCAGAGCGATGATGCGGGCCCCCTCCTGGAGGGTGAGCGCCCCCGCGACCACGGCCGCGGCGACCTCGCCCTGGCTGTGCCCGACCACCGCGTCCGGCCGCACACCCAGCTCACGCCAGACCGCCGCCAGCGACACGAACATCGTGAACAGCGCCGGCTGCGCGATGTCGATCCGTTCCAGCGGGTAGTCGGCGGCGGGCAGTTCACCACGCAGCAGTTCCCGGACGGACCAGCCGGTCACCGGCGTGAAGGCCGCGTCGCAGGCGGCGACGGTCTCTTCGAACGCCGGGCTGCGCTCCAGCAGTTCCCGGCCCATGGCGTGCCACTGGCTGCCCTGCCCGGAGAAGACGAACACGGTCCGGTCCGGCACGGTCGCGGTGCCCTGCACGACCCCCGGCACGGGTTCCCCCGCCGCCAGCGCCGCGAGCCGCTCGCGCAGCTCGCCGCGGCCCGCGCCGACCACGACCGCCCGGTGTTCGAAGGCGGCGCGGCCCGAGGCCAGGGCGCCCGCGACCCGGGCCGCCGACACCTCGTCGTGCGCGTCCACGTGCCCGAGGAGCCGCTCGGCCTGCGCGCGCAGCGCGTCGGCCGAGCGTGCCGACAGCACCCACGGCAGGACGCCGCACGGGGCCGCCGTCTCCGGGGCGGGCTCGGGCGCGGGCGGTGCCTGTTCGAGCAGCACGTGCGCGTTGGTGCCGCTCACCCCGAACGAGGACACCGCGGCCCGCCGCGGACGGTCCTCGCTCTCCCAGGGCAGCGCCTCGGTGAGCAGCCGGATCGCGCCCGACGACCAGTCGACGTGTGAGGTCGGCCGGTCGACGTGCAGGGTCTTCGGCAGCACCCCGTGCCGCATGGCCTGCACCATCTTGATGATGCCCGCGACGCCGGCGGCCGACTGTGTGTGACCGATGTTGGACTTGATCGAACCCAGGTACAGCGGCCGGTCCTCCGGCCGGTCCCGGCCGTAGGTGGCCAGCAGCGCCTGCGCCTCGATCGGATCACCGAGCCGGGTGCCCGTCCCATGGCCCTCGACGACGTCCACATCGCCCGGCGTGAGCCCGGCACCCGCGAGGGCCTGCCGGATCACCCGCTGCTGCGAGGGCCCGTTGGGGGCGGTCAGGCCGTTGGACGCGCCGTCGGAGTTGACGGCCGTGCCCCGCACCACGGCGAGCACGGGATGCCCCTGGGCCCGCGCCTGCGACAGGCGTTCCACGAGCAGCATGCCCACGCCCTCGGAGAACCCGGTGCCGTCGGCGGCGTCCGCGTACGGCTTGCAACGGGCGTTCGGCGCCAGCCCCTTCTGCTTGTCGAACTCGTCGAACACCGACGGCGTCACCATCACCTGCACACCGCCGGCGAGCGCCAGCGAGCACTCGCCGGAGCGCACCGCCTGCGCCGCCAGATGCAGCGCGACCAGCGACGACGAGCACGCCGTGTCCACCGTCACCGCCGGGCCCTCCAGCCCGAAGACGTAGGCGAGGCGACCGGACATCACACTGCTGGAGACACCGGTCATCATGTGCCCCTCGACGCCGGCGCGCGCCAGGTCCGCCTCCGTGCCGTAGCCCGTCGACGCACCGCCGACGAACACGCCGACGGACGTGCCGCGCAGCGCGCCCGGCTCGATCCCGGCCCGCTCCAGGGTCTCCCAGGTCGTCTCCAGCAGCAGACGCTGCTGCGGGTCCATCGCCAGCGCCTCACGCGCGCTGATCCCGAAGAACGCCGGGTCGAACTCCGCGGCCCCCGCCAGGAACCCGCCCTGACGGGTGTAGTCGGCGCCTTCGCCGGCCGCCCATCCCCGGTCCGTGGGGAACGCGGCGATGCCGTCGCGGCCCTCGGCGACCAGGTCCCACAGGCCGTCCGGATCGGTGATGCCGCCCGGGTAGCGGCAGGCCATGCCGACGATCACGACCGGGTCGTCCTCGTCCGCGACCGCCGCCGGCACCGCGGCCGGCGCCTCGGCACGGCCACCGAGGAGCTCCCCGGCCAGGTGCCGGGCGAGGACCTGCGGCGTCGGATAGTCGAAGACCAGGGTGGCGGGCAGATTCAGGCCCGTGACCACGCTCAGCCGGTTGCGCAGGTCGACCGCCGTCAGCGAGTCGAACCCGAGCACCTTGAACACCGAGTCGTCCCGGACCGCCTGGGCACCGGTGTGCCCGAGCACCGCCGCGGCGTGCTCGCACACCAGGCCGGCCAGTGTCCGCTCCGCGTCGGCGGCGGAGAGCGCGGCGAGCCGGCCGCGCAGCGCCGAGTCGCCGGCCGCGACGGCACCACCCGCGGCGGTACGGCGCACGGTGCCGCCCAGACGCCGCAGCACCGGCGGCAGGTCACCGGCGGCGGCACGGGCCTTCAGCCGCCGGAAGTCCCACTGCACCGGCACGGTCGCGGCCTCGGTCGAGACGAGGGCCGCGTCGAACAGCACCAGGCCGTCCTGCGCGGGCAGCAGCACCAGACCCGTCCGGGCGATCCGGGCGAGATCGCTGTCGCCGACGTCCCGCATCATCGTGCTGCTGTCCCGAAGGTCCCACGGGCCCCAGGCCAGCGAGTGGCCGGGCAGCCCCGACGCCGCGCGGTGCTGGGCGAGGGCGTCCAGGAAGACGTTGGCCGCCGCGTAGTTGGCCTGGCCCGCGGAGCCCACGGTGCCCGCCATCGAGGAGAACAGCACGAAGGCCGCGAGGTCCGCGTCCCGGGTCAGCTCGTGCAGGTTCCACGCCGCGTCCACCTTCGGCCGCAGCACCCGGGCGACCCGCTCGGGGGTGAGGGCGTCCAGCACACAGTCGTCGAGGACACCGGCCGAGTGCACCACCCCGGTCAGCGGGTGCGCCGGGTCGACCCCGGCGAGCAGTGCCGCCAGGCTGTCCCGGTCGGCCGTGTCGCAGGCCACCAGGTTCACTTCGGCCCCGAGCGCGGCCAGTTCGGCGAGCAGCTCCGGCGCACCGGCCGCGGCCATGCCGCTGCGGCTGGTCAGGAGAAGGTGCCTGACCCCGTGCCGGGTCACCAGGTGACGGGCCACCAGGGCGCCGATCGCGCCGGTGGCGCCGGTGAGCAGCACCGTGCCGTCGGGGTCGAGCGCGCGGGGCACGGTCAGCACGATCTTGCCGATCTGCTGCGCCTGCGCCAGCAGCCGGAACGCCTCGGGCGCCTGGAGCAGGCTCAGTGCGCGCACCGGCAGCTGCTCCAGCCCGCCGTCCGCCAGCAGCCCCACCACCTCGGTGAGCATCTCGCCGAGCCGCTG
Organism: Streptomyces sp. CB02400; assembly: GCF_001905725.1. Classification (GTDB taxonomy): domain Bacteria; phylum Actinomycetota; class Actinomycetes; order Streptomycetales; family Streptomycetaceae; genus Streptomyces; species Streptomyces atrovirens. Next base: position 199,760 of record NZ_LIWB01000016.1, on the reverse strand, counting down.
CGGGCCCGCCTCGATCAGGTCGAACGCCCGGTAGGAGACACCGGGCCGGTCCCGCGCCACCTCGTCGGCCGAACGGATGTCGGTCTTGCCCATCTCGATGAACCGGCCGCCGCGCGGCAGCAGCCGCAGCGACGCGTCCACGAAGTCACCGGCCAGCGAGTCCAGGACGACGTCCATGCCCTCGCCGTCCGTGGCACGCAGGAACTCCCCCTCGAAGTCCAGGTCCCGTGAGGACGCCAGGTGCGCGTCGTCGAAGCCCGCGGCGCGCAGCGCGGCGTGCTTGCCGGGTGACGCGGTGCCGTAGACCTCTGCGCCCAGGTGCCGGGCGATCCGCACGGCCGCGGTGCCCACACCGCCCGCCGCGGCGTGCACGAGCACCTTCTCCCCGGCCCGCAGCCCGGCGAGGTCGACCAGCCCGTAGTAGGCCGTGAGGTAGGCGATCGGCACGGCGGCGGCCTGCTCGAACGACCAGCCCCGCGGCATCGGCACGACCATCCGCGCGTCGGCGACGGCCACCGGCCCGAACGACCGGTCGACCATGCCGAGAACACGGTCACCGGGCGCCAGCCCGGTCACGTCCGGGGCGACCTCCAGGACCACACCGGCGGCCTCGCTGCCGATGTGCCCCTCGTCGGGGTACGTACCCAGCGCGATCAGCACGTCCCGGAAGTTCAGGCCCGCGGCCCGTACCGAGATCCGCACCTGCCCGGCCGCCAGCTCCTCGGCGGCCTGCGGGAACGGCACCAGCGACAGATCGGCCAGACCTCCCTTGCCCGGGGCGAGCTGCCACACGGCCTCACCGGCGGGCGGCGTCAGCGGCTCGTGGGGTACCGCGGCCAGCAGCGGCGTGAGCCGGTCACCGTCGCGCAGCGCCAGCTGCTCCTGCACGGCGAACGGTGCGCTCTCCAGGGCCCGCCAGGACTCGTCCGCACCCTCGGGACCGACAGCGGGGTCCAGGTCGACCAGACCGAACCGGCCGGGGTGCTCGGACTGCGCGGACCGCACCAGACCCCACACCGCGGCACCGGCCAGATCCCGCGGTCCGGAGCCGACGGCCACCGCGCCACGGGTCAGGAGCACCAGCCGGGACGAGGCGAACCGCTCGTCCGCCGCCCAGCGGCGCACCAGCTCCAGCGCCTCGACGACCTTCGCGTGCACGACATCGGCACCGAACTCGGCCTCCGCATCGGGCAGGAAGGGCGCGAAGACGGCCTCGGGCAGCCCACCCGCCTCCTCCGCCCGCTCGGCGAGAGCGGCCACGTCCGGGTACACCGCGCACTCCCAGCCCGCGGACCGCAGCGACACGGCGGCATCCTCGGCCCCCTGGCCCACCACCGCGCACCGCGCCCCGCCGGGGGCGTCGGCGGCAGGCACCGGCGACCAGTCGAGGCGGTACAGGGACCCCGAACCGCGCTGGGCGACGTCGGCGAGCTGTCCCGCCGTCATCCGACGGGCCACCAGCGAATCGACCGAGGCGACGGGGTTGCCCGACCGGTCGGCCAGCTCCACCCGCACCGACCCGGCGCCCACCGGCGAGATGCGCGCCCGCACCGAGGTGGCACCCACCGCGTGCAGTGCCACTCCCGACCAGGCGAACGGCAGCCACGGCCGGCCCTCCTCGGCCGTCAGCGGACCGAACCCGGCCGCGTGCAGTACGGCGTCGAGCAGCGCCGGATGCACACCGAACCGAGCTGCCTCGGCGTGCTGTTCGGCCGGCAACTCGACCTCGGCGTATACCTCGTCGCCCTTCCGCCACACCGCCGACAGACCCTGGAACGCGGGCCCGTACTCCAGCCCGCCCCGCGCCGCCGCCTCGTAGAAGCCCTCCACCGTGACAGGCTCGGCCCCCGCCGGAGGCCACTGGACCGACTCGAACGCCGGCTCCGGCAGCTCACGGGCCAGGGTGCCGTCGGCGTTGTGCGCCCACTGCTCCGACGGGTCGGCGTCCTCGGCCCGGGAGAAGACCTTCACGGCCCGGCGGCCGTCCTCGTCGACCTCGCCCACGACGACCTGCACCTGCACGCCGCCGCGCTCGGGCAGCCGCAACGGCGCCTGCAGCGTGAGTTCCTCCAGGTGCCCGCACCCGACATGGTCACCGGCCCGCAGGGCCAGCTCCACGAACGCGGTGCCGGGCAGCAGCACCGACCCCATCACCTGGTGGTCACCGAGCCAGCGCTGGCTGCCACGCGCGAGCCGCCCGGTCAGCAGCACCCCACCGGAGCCCGGCAGATCCACCCCGGCCTTGAGCAGCGGATGCCCCGCCGCCCCGAGCCCCGCGGCCGTCACGTCGGCCCCGCCGTCGAGGTCGTCCGGCCAGAAGTGTTCGTGTTGGAAGGGGTAGGTGGGCAGGGCTGCCGGGCCGGTGGGGGTGGGGAGGGTGTGGGTCCAGTCGGTGGGGTGGCCTTGGACGTGGAGCAGGCTGAGGTTGCGCAGGAGTTGGGTCAGGGTGCCGTGGTTGCGGGTGAGGGTGCCGACCACGATGGCGTTGTGTTCGGTGGCGGTGTTGGTGAGGGGCATCGACAGCACGGGGTGGGCGCTGATCTCGATGTAGGTGGTGTGGTGGTCGGCCAGGAGGTGGGTGAGGGCCTGGTCAAAGCGGACGGTCTCGCGCAGGTTGCGGCACCAGTAGGTGCCGTCGAGGTCGGTTCCGTCGGTGGGCTGTCCGGTGACGGTGGAGTAGAAGGCGGTGTGGGTCTGGGTGGGGGTGATGTTGGTGAAGCCTGCCTGGAGGTCGGGCAGGAGGGGGTCCATGTGGGCGTGGTGGGAGGCGTAGTCGACGTTGACCTTGCGGGCGTAGACGCCGTCGTCGGTGAGGCGGGTGACGATCTCGTTGATGGCGTCGGCTTCGCCGGAGATGACCGTGGACGTGGAGGTGTTGATGGCGGCGATGGAGAGGGCTTCGCCGTAGGGGGCGATGAACTCTGCGACCTCGGCCTGCGGGCGTTCGATGAGGGCCATGCCGCCGCTGCCGGAGCAGGCCAGGACGGCCTGGGAGCGCTGGGCGACGATCTGCGCGCCCTGCTCCAGCGTCAGCGCGCCGGCGACGACGGCGGCGACGACTTCGCCCTGGGAGTGGCCGATGACCGCGTCCGGTTCGATGCCGTGGGAGCGCCAGAGGGCGGACAGGGCCACGCCCATGGCGAACAGGGCGGGCTGGACGACGTCGACCCGGTCGTGGGGCGGGTGGTCGCCTCCATCGCCGGTGAGGACCTCGCGCACCGACCAGCCGGTGAAGGGCCTCAACGCGGTGTCGCAGGCGTCGATGGTCTCGGCGAAGACCGGGGACTGGGTGAGCAGGTCACGGCCCATGCCGACCCACTGACTGCCCTGCCCGGGGTAGACGAAGACGGTCTTCCCGCGCGGCTGGGCCGTCCCGGTCACCGCCTGCTCGTGCGGCTGGCCCTCGGCGATGGCGCGCAGGGTCTCCACGGCCTGCTCGACCGACTCGGCCAGCACGGCGGCCCGGGAGTCGAAGTGGGTGCGGTGCAGCGCCGCGGTGGCGGCCACATCCGTCAGCGACACCTGGTCGTGGGCCTCCAGCCAGTTGGCCCAGCGGCCCGCCTGCTCCCGCAGTGCCGCCTCGCTGCGGCCCGACACCACGACCGGCACCGGAAGCCGAGGAGCCTCAGCGGTCTCCGGCGCCTCGACGGCGGGCGCCTCCTCGATCACCACATGCGCGTTGGTACCGCTGATGCCGAACGACGAGACGCCGGCCCGCCGTGTCCGCTCGCCGCGCTCCCACGGACGGGCTTCCCGCAGCAGTTCCAGGCCGGAACCGTCCCACTGGATGTGCGGGCTGGGCTCGTCCGCGTGCAGGGTCTTGGGCAGGGTCTCGTGCTGCAACGCCAGCACCATCTTCATGACGCCCGCGACGCCGGCGGCTGCCTGGGCGTGGCCGATGTTCGACTTGGACGAACCCAGGTAGAGAGGGTGGTCCTGGGCGCGGGTGGGTCCGAAGACCTCCGCGAGCGCCCCGGCCTCGATCGGGTCGCCGAGGGTCGTGCCGGTACCGTGCGCCTCGATCGCGTCGATGTCGTCCGGCGTGAGACGCGCCGTCGCGAGGGCCTCCTGCACCACACGCTGCTGCGAGGGCCCGTTGGGAACGGTCAGGCCCTGGCTGCGGCCGTCCTGGTTGACGGCGCTGCCACGGATCACGGCCAGCACACGGTCACCGTCGCGCTGGGCGTCGGAGAGGCGCTTCAGGACCAGCATGCCCGCGCCCTCCGACCAGCCTGCGCCGTCGGCGTCGGCGGAGAAGCTCTTGCAGCGGCCGTCGGCGGCCATGCCCTTGAACTGGCTGGACTCCACGAACAGCACAGGCGTGCTCATGACGGTGACACCGCCGGCGAGGGCGGTGTCGCACTCGCCGCTGCGCAGCGCGCCCACCGCGGAGTGCAGGGCGACGAGAGAGGACGAGCAGGCCGTGTCTATGGTCACGGCGGGGCCCTGGAGTCCCAGGACGTAGGAGACACGGCCGGAGATGACGCTGCTGGAGACACCGGTGCCCTGGTAGCCGTCCAGGTAGTCGAAACCGGTCTGGTCGTCCGCGTAGTCCGAGCGCATGGCGCCGAGATAGACGCCCGTCCGGCTGCCGCTCAGCGACTCCGGACGTATTCCGGCCCGCTCCAGAGCCTCCCACGCGGTCTCCAGCACGATCCGCTGCTGCGGGTCCATCGACTGCGCCTCGCGCGGAGGGACGCCGAAGAACTCCGCGTCGAAACCCTCGACGTCGTCGATGAACCCGCCCTCACGGGCGTAGGACTTTCCGGGGGTCTGCGGCGTCGGGTCGTACAGGTCCAGGGCGTCCCACCGGGCGGGGAAACCGCCGATGGCGTCCCGTCCTTCGTTCAGCAGGTCCCAGTACTCCTCGGGGTCGGCGATCCCGCCGGGGAAACGACAGGCCATCGACACGATCGCGATCGGTTCGGTGCGCTGTTCCTCCAGCTCGGCGTTGCGCTGCTGAAGCTGCAGCACCGCGGCCATCGCGCGACGCAGGCGGTCATCGTTCCCGGGCCTGTTCACATCCGTCATTCGACTCGACTCCGTCACTTTTCCCTACGGCGGGTACTGGAAACGCAAGAGAGCCGTATCGCCAAGGGGCGATACGGCTCTTGAGGCAATTCTATGAGTATTTCGGTGGTGTGTTTTGAATTATGGCACACCACGCCTGTTCGAACAGTGTGACAGCAGACCCTCCCCGCCGTCAATGTCGTTCTGGCCGGAGGCGCGCGCTCAAGAACTGCTCGAAAAGAAATCAATCACTTTTCGAGCGGTTCTCAGTTCTTCTTGGTTCCTTTGGCGCGCATGCCGGCGATCATGAAACTCAGGCCGAACTCGAAGTGGTCGTCCCAGGCCCGGGACTCCCCGGCCTCCAGGTTGGCCCGCATGCGCGGGTAGGCGCCGCCGACGAGTTCGAGCACCGGCGACAGCCAGATCTCCTTGATGTCGTCCGGCTGGAGATCCGTCTCACGCATTTTCAGGATCCATTTCACCTCGTCCGCCGCGAACCCGAGGACGAAGTTCACCAGGGTGCCCGCCGCACGGTAGGCGTCGGGCGGGGCGAATCCGCCCGCCTCGGCGAGCACGGTGAGCTGCTCGTGCATCGCCAGAGAGTTCGGGCCGACGAGTGCGAAGCTGCCGGCGAGCTGGCTGGTCCAGGGGTGTTCACGGATGATGCGGCGCAGGTCCTGGGAGATGTGCTCGATCTGCTCGCCCCAGTCGGCGTCCGGCTTGGGCGTCAGGTCCAGCTCGCCGAACGCCTCGTCGAGGGCGAATTCGAGCACCGCGTCCTTGGTGGGGACGTGCCAGTACAAGGACATCGCCGCGACACCGAGCTCGGCGGCGAGGCGTCGCATGGAGAGGGCACCGAGGCCTTCCCGGTCGAGCAGACGGACAGCCGCCGCGACGATCTGATCACGGCTCAGTGGATTCTGACCGCTGGGCGGCCGCCGGGCCGGCCTGGACAGCCAGATGCTGTCCAGGCGCGGTTCGGGAAGGTTGCGCGACATGGGATCAAGATACGCCCGTGGTGTCCGGCGTCTTCTCGGCCCCTGGAACAGGCGCCTGCGCCGTGGCCTCGGCGGACTGCGTCGCGGCCTCCTCGGGCGGGACCGAGTTCCTGCGCAGCAGCGCCCAGGCCACCACACCGGCGGCGACGGCGGCCGCGGCACCGATGCGCATGCTCGCCGAGAAGCCGGAGACGAACGCGTCCCTCACCTGCTCGACGAGCTGTGACGGGTCCTCGCCGGCGGCGGCCACGCCCAGGGCCTGCCCGATGGAGTGCGTCGCCTCGTCAGGAATGGCGTCCGGCAGGCGCGAGGCGAACAGCCCGGCGGCGAGACTGCCCATCACGGCCACACCACAGGCACTGCCGAACTCCTGCATCGTGGAGTTGAGCCCGCCGGCCACCCCGGCGCGTTCCACCGGAATCGCGCTCACCATGGCGGTCGACGCGGTCGGCATGGCGATACCGGCGCCCGCGCCCATCACGGCCAGTCCGGCCAGGGCCAGGGAGTAGCCGGAACCCTCGCCCAGGAAGCTCAGTGTCACCAGACCGGCACCCATCACGGCCAGACCCGTGGCCATCGTGGCGGGAGTGCCGATCTTCTCCGCGATCTTCGGGCCGAACGGCGTCATCACCATGAGCGCGAGTGCCATGGGCACGACGCCGAGGCCGGCCTCCAGCGGGCTGTAGTCCAGGACGAACTGCAGGTACTGGGTGAACAGGAACAGCGAGCCGGCGAGCGCGAGGTAGGTCAGCGCCGTGCTGCCGACGGCCCCGCTGAACGCGGGGTTCCTGAAGAGGGCCACGTCCAGCATCGGTTCCTCGCAGCGGCGCTCCCAGTACGTGAAGGAGACCAGCGCCACCGCGCCGACCACGAAGGGGATCAGCGTCTGCGGGGAGCTCCAGCCGTGCTCCGGCACGGAGATGATCGCGTACACCAGGCCGACGCTCATCAGGATGGACAGTGCCACACCGGGGACATCGGTCCGGCGGACCTGCGGGTCGCGCGACTCGGGGACCAGGATGATCATCGAGATCAGCGCGGCGAGCCCGATCGGCACGTTGATCAGCAGGACGGAACCCCACCAGAAGTGGTCGAGCATGAAGCCGCCGGCCACGGGCCCGAGGGCCACGGCCGCCGCGGCCACACCGGTCCACACGCCGATGGCCTTCGGCCGTTCCTTCTCGTCGAACACCTGCATGAGGACGGCCAGGGTGCTGGGCATCAGCAGCGCGGCGCCCACGCCCATGCCGACCCGTCCCGCGATCAACTGTGCCGGGCTGTCGGCCATCGAGGCCACACCGGAACAGAGGGTGAACAGCGCCACGCCGATCAGGAGCGCCTTGCGGCGCCCGATCCGGTCGGCCAGGGAGCCCGTCGTCATGAGCAGGCCGCCCACCGCCAGCGTGTAGCCGTTCATCACCCACTGGATCGACGAGGTCGAGGCACCGAGGGACTCCGTCATCGAGGGGATCGCCACGGTCAGCACCGTGTTGTCCAGCAACACCAGCAGCACGGCGAGGCAGAGGGTGCTCAGGATCAGCCAGCGCTGCGGGTGAGGGGCGGGCCCCGCGGCCGGATCCTGCGTCTCCGCAGCCGTCCGCGGCTCAGAGGCCTCAGTCATGGAGGCTCCCTTCCAAAAGCTTTGACTTACTACGTAAGGGGAGTACGGTACACTGTAAGCGGGAAGAGATTGCACCGCAATGACGCCCCATGAGTATGGGGTGTCCGCACAGGTTATGAAGGGGTGGTTCCGGTATCACTCGACTCGCTCTCGAGGGCGACGCGGTGAAACGGACTCCCATGGCCGACAGGTACCGGGTGCGGTGGCCGGAACGCGCATTTCGCGCGTGTGGTCACTGCTTTGTTCGAGGGGGTGTCAGGTGATTCTCAAGTGAGACTCAAGCGCTTTTCGAGCGGTGGTTCCGCTCGACTCCATTCCTCTCGACCCAGGAGCGACGCATGGCTGACGTGACCAAGCGGAATGCAGCAGACACCGACCTGAAGCTTCAGTTCAAGGAAGTGCTCGAGCGCAAGCAGCGCCGGCAGCGGTCCGGGCAGGCGCACGGCGACAGGGGCCTGCAGGCCAAGGGCATGAGCGGCCCGGTGCCCCAGAAGAAGATCTTCCGTCGCAAGACCGGCTGACCATCCCCCGTTGTAAGCCGGGCGGCGGAGCAGGCGCCCCGGCGGTCCCGTCCTCAGTGGCGGACCGCCGGGGCGTCCGTATGTCCTGGCCACGAGCAGAAAAAGACAAGCTAGACTGTTTCTTATGAGGTCTCGGGGCCGGGAAGAGCCCCGGGTGGAGGACTGATTCCGGCTTCCGCCCGGGCCCACCTCGGCCTTTTCGGTGCGGGGGACTCCCGTAATAAACCGTCATGATGGTTTACTGATCCCATGATGCACATCCGCTCGCGGTCCCTGTGTGCGGACTGTCATGCCGGGCGGCTGTCCCGCGATCAGGAGACTTCTCGATGGTGAAGCAGGAACGAGCGGCGCACACTCGGCAGGCGTTGGTCCGAGCCGCCGGCGAGGAGTTCGCCCGAGGGGGCTACGAGCCGGTGTCGCTCAGCAGGATCAGCAAGCGGGCCGGGGTCAGCTACGGCGGCCTCCACCACCACTTCGCCGGCAAGCAGGACCTGGCCCGGGCGGTCGTGGCGGAGGCCGCCGCCATCCTGCGTGACGAGGTGTGCGCGGCCAACGGCTCCGCGCCCGGTGACGGCGGGCGCGGAGCCCTGGCGCGGCTCGTCGGGTCCACCTACCGCCTGGTGGACCGGCTCGACCGGGACGCGGTGGTCCAGGCGGGGTTCGTCCTCACTCTGGACATCTCCGGCCCCGACCTCGGAGAGAACCTGCGTGAGCAGTGGCGGCGCTGGGTCGAGGAGATCCTGGACGAGGTCGAGCGGGCGCAGGAGCTCGGTGCGGGCATCCGCGGTGCCGACGTCGCGACGGCCGTGGTGGCGGCGACCGTGGGATTCGAGGCACTCGGCGTGCGGGACCGGGCCTGGCTGAAGCCGGACGTCGTCGCCCGCTTCTGGCGGCTGCTCCTGCCGCGCGTCGCCTCGCCGGAGACCGCGGCCGCCCTGCACGCCGCCGGCTGCCCGCCCGTCGCCTGCGAGCCGGCGGTGTGACCCCGGGGGGACCGGGCCGCCCCTGATCGACACCAAAAGAGTCATTGCGTTCTCTTTCTGGTCTCGCATCAGCAAGGATGTTCCCCGATCGGGCCAGAAGAGTGGTCGATATGCCCGATTGAGTCTGGTTCTTCGGCGCACTCCGTGTATTGACAAACCGATCGTGCTGTTTTTTACTTCGGCGAGAGGTTGCACAGCAAACAGGGGAGACAGTTGTGGACATCGGGGTCTTGGGGGCTCTGGAGGTGAAGGTGCGGGGTGTGTCGATCACACCCACGGCACCCAAACCGCGGCAGGTGCTGGCGATGCTCGCCTCGCGTGTGGACCGGCTGGTGCCGGTGGAGGTGCTGACCGAGGAGCTGTGGGGCGGCTGCCCGCCCCGCAGCGCCCGCACGACGCTGCAGACCTATGTGCTGCAACTGCGGGAGCTGATCGCCGCCGCTCTGGCCTCGCAGCCGGGAACGAACGACCGGGAGCCCCAGGACACCGGGGCGAAGGACGTCCTGATGACGCTGCCCGGCGGCTACCGCCTGACGGGCGGCGAAGGGGGCTGCGACGTCCGGGAGTTCGAGCTGCTGGCCGGGCGCGGCTACCGCGCCATGGACGCGGGCGACTTCACCGAGGCGTCCGCGCTGCTGCGACAGGCCCTCGGTCTCTGGTCGGGCGAGGCCTTCGCCGACGTCCGCATGGGCGCGCAACTGCAGTCGGAGGCATGGCGGCTGGAGGAATCACGGCTGTGCGCGCTGGAGCAGTGCTTCGAGGCGGAGCTGCGGCTCGGCCGGCACCGTGAACTGCTGTCGGAACTGACGGTGCTGGTGAACCGGTACGGCACGCACGAGAACCTGCACGCCCAGTTCATGCTCGCGCTGTACCGCTCCGGACGGCGGGGCGAGGCCCTGCACGCCTACCAGCGCCTGCGCGCCACCCTCGTACGCGATCTGGGGCTCGAACCCTCCGCGCACGTACGCAGGTTGCAGCGCTCCATCCTCATGGCGGCGCCGGACGCTCCCGCCGCTTCCGTGCCCTCCCTGACCGGGTGAGCCGACCTCATCAGCCCATCGCCGTACGGATTCGACACGGCCTCGCCCCACGCTTCCGCCGCGGCCAGCACGTGACTTGGAGAGAAGCCATCGTGTTCAACAACCCGAAACCGGCCCAGCCGGCACCCGGCGGTGACGTGCCGCGGGTTCTCGACGCACTGCGCGAGATGCTCGGCGCGATCCTGCGCTGCGACCCGTGGGAGATCGACGAGAAGGCGACCTTCCACGTACTGGGCCTCGACTCCATCCTCGGCGCCGAGTTCGTGGACGCCATCAACACCCGGTACGGCCTCAAAGAGGAGGCCTTCACCCTCTACGACCACCCCACCCCCGCCGCCATGGCCACCCACGTCGTCGCCCGCACCTCGGCGAGGACACCGGCCGCGCCCGTCCCGGCCCGCGCGGCCGGGCCCCGTGCCGGTCTCGACACCCTGCTCGACGCGGTCCGCGACGACCGGCTGAGCGTCGACGAGGCCGTCGCTCTGCTCGCCGCGGACAGGGCCTGAAGCGCCTGCCGCACATGCGTATGGACAACAGGGAGATCCTGACCCGGTTCAAGGACGGCACCCTCGGCAGGCAACAGGCCGTCGAACTCCTCACCGAAGGAGCCGGCCCGCCCCCGCCGCCCGTCCCTCTCACCGCCCGGCCCGAACCCGCCGCCCTCCGCACCACGCCCGCGGGCTACGCCGTCATCGGCATCGCCGGACGCTATCCGCACGCCGGTGACCTCGACGCCTTCCGGCGCCTGCTGCACACCGGACCGGACGCACCCGTCACCCCGCCGCCGGGCCGCCTGATCGACGAGCGCGGCCGCACCGGCCACTACCTCGACCGGGTCGCCGACTTCGACCCCGACTTCTTCCGGCTGACCGCCAGGGAAGCCGCCCTCACCGACCCCCAGGAACGCCTCTTCCTCGAAGTCGCCTGGCAGGTGATGGAGGACGCGGGCTACACCGGAGCCCGCCTCGACGCCCTGGTCGGCGCCGACGGCGAACCGCGCAGTGTCGGCGTGTACACGGCGGTGAGCTCCTGCGACTACGCCCTGCTGGCCGCGGAGCTGTGGGCCGACGGCCACCGGGCGATGCCCCGCAGCGGCCACGGGAACGTGGCGCACCCGCTCTCCGCGCTGCTCGACCTGCGGGGTCCCAACTGGTCGGTGGACACCGCCGACTCGTCCTTCCTCGTCGCCCTGCACCAGGCGATCGGCGCGCTGGAGTCCGGCGAATGCGCCGCCGCGCTGGTCGGTGCGGTGGAACTGCGGCTGCACCCCTCCCGGCAGTTCCCCGGAGCCGGAGAGGGCGTGGGCGTCCTGCTCCTCAAGCCACTGGACCGGGCGCGGGCGGACGGCGACACCGTCCACGCCGTCATCCGCTCCAGCGCCGTGGGCCGCACCGGCCGCGCCGGGAGCACCGGGCCCGCCCACCGCACGGAACGGACCGGCCACGCCGGACCCGGCGGGCAGACCAGGAACCCCGGCGAGGACCGCCTGGTGCGCCGCGCCCTGGCCGCCGCCGCGATCGACGCGGACACGGTCACCGTGCTGGAGACGCCCGACAGCGCGGCACGCACCACCGGCCGGGCCGGAGCGGCCACCGGTGTCGCCGCCCTCACCCGGGCGGTGCTGCGGCTCGGCGAAGAGGCCGGCCGGGACGCCTCGGCACCGCACCGGGCCGTGGTCACCGCCGGAAGCGAGACCGGCACCCGGGCCTGTGTCGTCGTCGAGGCATGTCCGGCGCGGCCGGCCGCGCGCCCGAGAACGGAGACGGACCCCTCCACCGGGCGGCCGCCGACGGAACACGGCGACGACCGCGGCGCCCTCGAGCTGATCCTGCTGTCGGCACCCACCCCCGGCCACCTCGCCGCCACCGCCCGCCGCCTGGCGGACTGGCTCGGTGCCGGCCGGGCACCGGATCTGCCCGCTCTCGCCCACGCCCTGCGCACCGGCCGCGCCGCACTGCCCTGCCGCCTCGCCGTCACCGCCCGCAGCCACCCGGAACTGGCCGAACTGCTGACGGACTTCGCCGCCGGGGCGCCCGGTGACCGCGCGGGCCGGCGCCTGCGGGTGGCGGACCTGCGGACCGCACCGGCCGATCCGCTGCTCCTCGACGAGGCGCCCGAGACCCGTGCCTACCTGTCCGCGCTGTGGCGCGCCGGACGCCTGGAACAGCTCGCCGGGCTGTGGACCGGCGGTGTCGACGTGACGAGGACGGCGGAGGCCGCCGACGGCCGCGAACCCGGGCCGCGCTCGGTGCCGCCCCGCTCCGCCCTGCTGCCCCGGCCGCTGTGGCTGGGCCGCGACACGGAAGCGGACGTGGAGCCGCCGACGTGATCACGGACACCGGCCGGGGCGAGGACCCGGACCGCCCCATCCAGCTGTGGTTCTGCACCAACGACGACCTGCCGCCGGACCACGCGGCCCTGCTCGCCGCCCACTGGTTCGACGAGGAGGAGAAACACACGGCGCAGGCCTTCCTCTTCGAACGCGACCGGCGCCAGTACCTGGTCGCCCACACCCTGGTGCGCCGCGTACTGGCGCTGGAGACCGGCCTCGCCGAGGACGAACTGCACTTCTGGCGCTCCTCGCGCGGCCGGCCCTTCCTGCGCGTGCCCGCGGGCGGACTCCTGCGCGGCGGACGGCAGCTGGACTTCAACCTGTCGCACGCCAGTGGCTGCAACCTGCTGGGCGTGACCCGCGCGCACACCATCGGCGTCGACGTGGAGCGGCTCGACCGGGACCCGCGTTCCTTCCACACGATCCTGCAGACCTTCGCGGCGCGGGAGCGGCACTGGGTGGCCGAAGCGGCCACCGGAGCGGCGCGCGACCGCAGGACGATGCGGCTGTGGACCCTGAAGGAGGCCTACGCGAAAGCGCGCGGCCTCGGACTCGGCCTGCCGTTCGACTCGTTCTCCTTCACGCTGGCCGAGGACCGCGGTGTACTCGGATTCGATCCGCCCGCCGACGACCGGTACGGGCAGTGGACGTTCGTCGAACTCGAGCCCGCGCCCGACGTCCTCGCCGCCGTGGTCGTCCAGACCGACCCCTTCACGGATCCCGTGATGCACCTGCACCGCGGATTCCCGTGGGCACGGACGGCACCGCACCGCATCGCCCTGCCCGCGCCGGCGGCCGTCGCCGCGTCCCCGGCCTACCGGTGACCCGCCCCGCTCCGCGCGCTTCCTCCAGCGAATTCAGGTCTGCGCTCCAGCAATTCACGAGCCGTTCCACGCCGTTCTGCGAGCAGCGAATTCAGCCGTCCATAACCGCCGTCCACAACCGCTGGAGAAGAACTGGAGAATCAAGCGTGCGCACTCTGCGTCCCGCTAGCGTGCAGAAAACCAAGCGTGTGTGCCCATTGAGCGCATCTCGCCGACACCGGGGGAGAACATGAAGATTCAGGTACTGGGACCGCTGAGGGCGGAAGTCAACGGCGGATCGATCGTTCCCACGGCCGGCAAGCCGCGCCAGCTGCTTTCCCTGCTGGCCCTCCACCGAGGACGTGTCGTGCCGGTGCAGACACTCATGGAGGAGATATGGGGGGTCGAGCCGCCGCTGAGCTCGCTCACCACGCTCCAGACCTACATCCTCCAGCTGCGCCGCCGCCTCGGCACCGCCATGGGCCCGGACGTCCCCGGAAACGCCAAGGACATCCTGGCCACCCGGCACGGCGGCTACGTGCTGCAGATCCCCGCGGACTGCATCGACGTGCACCAGTACGAGCGGCTGGTGGCGGAGGGACGCAACGCCTTCGAGGCCGGTGACGCCGCCCTCGCTTCCGACCGGTTCCGCGCCGCCCTCGACCTGTGGGACGGTGCCGCCCTGGTGGACGTGCGTCTCGGACCCGTCCTCGACATCGAGGTCGTACGGCTCGAAGAGAGCCGGCTGGTCACCACCGAGCGCCGCATCGACGCCGACCTGCGTCTCGGTCGGCACGCCGAACTGCTGGGCGAGCTGCGTCAGTTGACGATGCATCACCCGCTGCACGAGGGACTGCACGCGCAGTTCATCCTGGCGCAGTACCGCTCCGGCCGGCAGGCCGCCGCTCTGGGCACCTACCGCGGGCTGTGCGGCCGGTTGCGCGAGGAGCTCGGCGTCGAGCCCGCACCGCAGCTCCAGCGGCTGTACCAGGCGATGCTCACCACGGCTCCCCAGCTCGACATCCTGGCCGGCCCGCGGGGGGCCTCCACGTTCGACCTCTTCGCCGCCTGAGCGCACGCGCACCGACGGACCTGCCGTCGAGGCGGCACTCAAGGCGCCCTCGTCCGGCCCTCAAGTGATTCAGGACACAGTCGGCACGACGGCCTCGGCCCGCCGGTGCCCGAGGCCAGTGACGCCACGGGGCCACCGCCCCGGGCTGTGACTTGGAGGAGGGCGGACGGATGCCTGCCGAGCGGATGCGCTGTGCGCAGCACGACGTGGTGATCGCCGCCCCCGCGGGCGTGGTCTACGGGCTGGTGGCCGATGCCGCCCACTGGCCCCGGTACTTCCCGTCCGTCGTGCACGTCGAGCAGCTGGAGTCCGACGGGCGGCAGGAACGGCACCGCCTGTGGGACACCGCCGAGGGCCAGGTGCGCTCGTGGACGACGCGCCTGGTCTTCTCGTCCGACCTGCGGCGGGTGGACTTCTGGCAGGAGCAGCCGGCACCACCGCTCACGAGCATGCGCGGCACCTGGACCGTCGAAGCCCTCGACGACCGGCGCACCCGGCTGACCCTGCGCCGCACCTTCACCGTCGCTCGCGACGACCCGGCGAGCGCCGCCCGGGCGGAGCGCACCCTCGACACCACCGCCCGCATGGACCTGGAGGGTGTGCGCCACCACGCGCAGCACTGGACCGACCTCGACGGACTCATGCTGTCCTTCGAGGACTCCACCCGCGTCAAGGGGCCCGCCGAGCTCGTCTACGACGTGCTGTACCGAATCCGGGACTGGCCCCGGCTCCTGCCGCACGTCGCCCGCGCCGACGTACGGGAGGACCCGCCCGGTGTGCAGCTGGTCCGCGGGCAGACCCACGCGACGGGCCGGCTGCCCGCCCGCACCACCGAGGCCGTACGCATCTGCTTCCCCCACGCCGGACGCATCGTGTTCAAACTGACCGTCCCGCCGGGCCCGCTGGTGGCCCACACCGGAGAGTGGTCCGTCGTGCCGGACACGGCGGGCGTGACCGTCACCGCCCAGCACCGTGCCGTCCTCGACCCGGACCGCATCGAAACCGTTCTCGGCGCCGGCACGGACACCGCCCAGGCCCGGCGCCACGTGCGGGAGAGCCTCGGCCGGGAGAGCCGGGCGGTACTCGAACTGGCCAGGCAACACGCGGAGAGCGCGGTCCGGGTGCTGTGACCCGCGTGCCGCGGCGGATTCGCCACGAGTACACGAGAGGGTGCCCATGAAGTCCGACCCGCACACCCGGGACGTCCCCCGGCCCGCACTCCTGGCCTGCGGCTGCGCCGACCGAGCCGGAAAGCCCGCCGTCCGCGGCGACCTCGCTGTGCTGTTCCCCGACTGGGACGGCCGCCCGCCCACCACGACCAGGACCCTGTACGGCTCGTTCCCCGCCTTCCGGGCCGCCTTCGACGCCCTGCGCGACACCCTGGACTGCTGTCTGCCCGTACCACTGGTCGCCGCCGTTTTCGCACCCCCGCACGGAGTCGACGCCCGGCTGCTCGAAGACCCCCGGTACGGCAAGCCCGCGCTGTTCGGGTACCAGGTGGGCCTGTTCCGCCTCTGGCACGCCCTCGGCATCGACGCCACGGCGGTCACCGGACACGGCGTCGGCGCGCTCGCGGCAGCTCACGTGGCCGGGGCCCTCGGCCTGCGGGACGCCGCCCACCTGACCCTCGCTCAGGAGGGCGGCCCCTGCACCGCGCACGCATCGCACCCCGCGGGCTTCGGCAGGCTCCTGCGGTGCGAACCCGTCCGCGAGACGCCCGAGGCCGCCCCCGAACCCCGGGCCCTGCTGACGGCCTTCCGCCAGCTCCAGGTGCGAGGACCCGAGATCGACTGGAAACGGCTCCTGGCATCGGGATCCGCTTCAGGGCCGCTCGAGGAATCCGGCCTCAGCCCGCTGAGTGTCTAGTCTGGCCGCAAGGATCCGGGCCGGACCCCCCACGCCCGCACGCCGCCCCGGGCGGCCCACCCGCGAGCACACCGTCATGACACCCGTCCTGCCGGCCCGCCGGCGGCGCCCGCGCGCGACAGCCGGACAGCCGGACGGCACGACAGATCAGACACACCGAGGGGAAAGGGGGCACGGATGACCACCGACGGCCACCACCCCTCCGACGCGCCCGCCCCCACCCCGGGACACCCGCCGGCACCCGAACCGGGGGCCGTGACCGTGACCGTCGTCTTCGCCGGCTCCCCCGAGGCACGGCAGGCCGTCGTGCACGTCCACGGTCCCGCGCCGACCGGCCCCCTCGACACCGGCACCGCACCCGCCGCCGCCCGCCTCACCGGGCACGCGACGGTCTCGCCCGCGTTCGCCGGGCCGCTCGCCGACCGGCTCACCCGCCCCCCGGCCCCGTCACCCGCCCCGGCCCGGACCGAACCTCCGGAGACCTTCGCCGTCACCCCCCTGCAACGCGATGTCCTCGCCGACGCCGTCCACCACCCGGACCACCACGTGGAGCAGCTCGCCTGGCGCTGGCACGGCCCGCTGGACACCGGCCGCTTCACCGCCGCCTGGCAGTCCGTCTTCGACCGGGAGACCGTGCTGCGCGCCGCGTTCGACTGGGACCCGCACCCCAAAGTCACCGTGCACCGCCACGCCACCCCGGAGGTCGTACGGCACGCGCACGGAACCTTCCCCGGCCGCGCCGTCCTGATGGAACACGAGCGGGTACGCGGCTTCGACCTGCGCCGCCCCGGGCTGCTGCGCGCCGCCCTCCTCGACGGGGCACCCCCGGGCACGCCGGGCGGTACCGCGCCCACCGAGGTCCTGCTCACCTACCACCGTGCCCTGCTCGACCACTGGAGCGTGCACGCCCTGCTCCGTGAGTTCTACCGCGCCTACTGCGCCGACGGCGTTCTGCCCGGCGGCGAGCGCCGCCCCGACCTGCGCGACTACATCCGCTGGCTGGAAGCCCAGGACCCCTCCGCCGCACGGGACTTCTGGACCAGGGAGGCGGCGCGTCCCGCCGTGCGCCTGCCGCAGGCCGCACCCGGCGCCGCCACCGGGCAGACCGGCACCGGACGCGTCCGGTGCCGGCTCACCGGTGACGAGGCGGCACGCCTGGCCGCGTGGGCGGCGCACCAGGGCGCCACCGAGAGCGTCGCCGTGCACACGGTGTGGGCGATGCTCCTCCACCGCGCGTCGGACGCCGCCGCGGAGCCCGCCCGGGTGCGCTTCGGCGTCACGGTCTCGGGCCGGGGCGTCTTCCTCGGGGACATCGAGCGCACCCCCGGCCCCTTCGCCAGCCCGCTGCCGGTGTCCGTCGAGGTGGACCCGGCCGCCCCGGTCTCCCGGCTGCTGGGAGCCCTGCGCGACTGTGCCCTGGACGTGTCCGGGTACGAGTGGGTCGCCGCGGGCCAGATCCGCGACTGGCTCGCGCAGGGCCCGATCGCGCCGCAGGACGAGGCGGGGGCCGTGCTCGCCGACTCCCTGCTGGTCTTCGAGCACCGCACGCGCGGGCTCGGCGAACCCGGCCCGGGCCTGGCCGCGCGGGGCGTCCGTGTCGACGCCCCGGACCTCCTCCCCGCCCGCCCCCCGGTCCCGATCGGCATCGTCGTCCACCACGACCGCCAGGGCGGCCTGGTCCTGACGTGCGTGCACGACCGCGCCCGCCTCGACGACGCCCGCGCCTTCGCCCTGCTGTCG
Source organism: Streptomyces sp. CB02400 (assembly GCF_001905725.1). Taxonomy (GTDB): domain Bacteria; phylum Actinomycetota; class Actinomycetes; order Streptomycetales; family Streptomycetaceae; genus Streptomyces; species Streptomyces atrovirens. The sequence continues at coordinate 181,774 of NZ_LIWB01000016.1, read as the reverse complement.
GCGAGCGCCCGGCTCCTGCGCGAACTGCCGGACGTCACGGGGGAGTCGGTGACCGTCGCCGACCTCCTCGACGGCCTGCCCCGCACGGACCTGCCCCGCCTGCACGAACGGCCCGTACCCCCGGCGGAGGCGGGCGGCCCGCTGGTCACGCTGCGGGCGGCCACCGCACCCCGCACCGGAACCGCCTGCCTGGTCACCCCGCCGGGCACCCCCGCGTCCTGGCTCGCCGGGCTCGTCCGGGGCACCACCGGAGCGCATGCCGTGGTGGCGCTGTACCCGGCGGCCCACGGGGCCCGGACCTGCGTCACGGCCCTCCGCCGCCACCTGCGCACCGCCGACGGCCCCCTGGTGCTGGCCGGCGTCTCCGGGGTCGGCGCCCTGGCCTGCGACATCGCCCTGGGCCTCGCGGAGGACGGCGGCGCGCCCCCGCCCGTGGTCCTGGCCGACGGCGACTCCGTCGGCGCCCTGGCGCACGCGATCGAGACAACCTTGAGACGGGCTGAGGCCAAACTCGAGCGGCCCTCAAGACAGCAGTGATGCCCTGGGTACGGGATTTGCCGTCGAACTCCAGGAGGCAGCCATGGCTGACACGCCCCCCGCGAACCACGCCGAGGAGGAGGAGGCGGCGAAGCGCCGTTTCAAGGAAGCCCTCGAGAAGAAGGCGCGCACCTCACAGGCGCGCGCGGCTCACGAAGAGGGCCGGCTGAAGGTCAAGAACATGAGTGGCAACGCCGGTCAGAAGAGGTTCTTCAGGCGCAAGACCGGCTGACGGCCCCCGGCCGCCGCGCATGGCGCACCGACGCCGTGCCCCGATCTCCGCATCGGGGCACGGCGTCGTCGTTTCTCCGCGGTGCGACTCGGCGCCGAGGAGCTTTCGACCGGAACTCCACCGGCGCGGCCTACCGTCCCAGTGTTTCCGCGGCAGCCGGCCACGGACCGGCCACCGCGCCGCACATACCGACCTACCGAAGGGGATTCGATGGACATCACCACGACTGTCTGGAAGGACGCCATGCAGCAGGAGGGCCTCACGGCCACTCCGGGGCACCCCGCGGGCGCGGTGGACCTCACCGCCGACCTCCCCACGGGCGACTCCGTGGCCGCCTCCACCCTCTCCACGCAGCCGTTCTTCAACTGCTGCGGCTGACACCCCGGGCGGCTCACCGCCGCAGCGGTCGTGGGGTGGCCGCGCGACCGCGGCCGCCCCACGCGCCATCCGGCACCGAATCCCCGCGCCCAGGCCGGTCTCGGATCTCCGTGCCCCGGCCGGTCTCGGATCTCCGTGCCCCGGCTGGCCCCGGCCCGCCGCGCCCGGACCTCCCGGCGCGGACCCGCGAACGCGGCGGACCCACCCGGTCGGAAAGGACTTCCCATGCCGTTCAGCAGCCCGCCCGGCGGACACCCGGACTCCCTTCCTCCCGGCTTCTGGGCCGCGGCCTGCTACGCACGGGAACGCCTCGCCGCCCCCTCCGCGCCCGCCGACCCGCCCGACCCGCAACGGGCGACGGCCCGGCTCGCCCGATGGCGCGCCCTGGCGCCCTTCAGGGGACCGGAGGAACACTTCACCGCCGGACTGCGCGCGGTCGCCGTGACGGCCCCGGCGCTGCACCGGCTGCTCGGCGAGGACCCCGAGGCACTCGCCGCCCGCCTGCCCGGCCCCCCGGGCTGGGCGGACCGGGTGCGCTCGGCCCGCCCCGGACCCGACCGGCCGGACACGCAGCCCCTGCCCGGCCTGCTGCGCGTCGCCGGTCCCCTCGTACGGCAGGCCCAGGACCGGCTGCGCGGCGCCCTGCGCGATCTCGGCCCGTTCCCCGCGGAACTGGACGGCCTCGCCGCAGCCCTGGCGGCGAGCGTGCCGGTCACCCGGCTGGCCGTGGTGCTGAAGCCCACCATGATCCTGGAGATCAACCTGGCCCGCGTCCAGGGCCGGCTGGCGTCCGGGGCGACCGCCACGGAGCGCTACCGGCTCTTCGTCGACTCCCTGACCGAACCCGGTGAACAGCACCGCCTGTGGACGCGGTACCCGGTCCTGGCCCGGTGCGTGACCGAACTGCTCGACGACTGGGTGGCGGACCGCACGCGCCTCGCCCGGCACCTGCGCGACGACCTCGACGCGCTCTGCGACGACCTGCTCCGCGGCGTCAGGCCGGGCGGCGTGGCAGCGGTCGGTTTCGGCCAGGGCGACGTCCACCGCCGGGGCAGCTCGGTGTGCCGCGTCGACTTCCGCGACGCGCCCCCGGTGTTCTACAAGCCGCGCCCGCTCGCCGTGGACGAGCAGTTCGGCAGGCTGCTGCACCGCTTCAACCAGGACAGCCCGCACGCCCTGCGCACCCCGCGCACACTGACCCGGCAGGACCACGGCTGGGCGGAGTGCGTGACGGCACGGCCCTGCGGCGAGGCCCGGGACGTGGCCCGCTTCTACTGGCGCACCGGCGCGCTGCTGGCCCTGGTGCACGCCCTGCGCGGCACCGACTTCCACCACGAGAACATCATGGCCGTCGGAGAGCACCCGGTGCTCGTCGACCTCGAGGCGCTGCTGCACCCCCGCGCCCCGCACAAGACGTCACCCACCGGCGCGGGCGACCTCCAGGAGGAGCCGGCCCTGGCCGTCCTGCGCGAGTCGGTGCGGGCCACCTCGCTGCTGCCCACCAAGGTGGTGCTGGAGGGGGCCCCGGCCGGGACACCCGTCGGCGACTACAGCGGGCTCGACGGCGCGGCCGGCCAGCTGTCCGTCACCCCGGTACCCGTCGAGAAGAACCCGGGGACCGACGAGGTGCACATCGTGTGGGAGCACGTGCGCACGCCCGGCTCGCAGAACCGGCCGCGGCTGCCGGACGGTACGCCCGCCCGGCCCGCCGACCACCTCGCCGACGTGCTGGCCGGATTCCGCTTCGGCTACGACTGGATCAGCGCCCGGCGCCCCGAACTCCTCGCCCCCGACGGCCTGCTGGAGGGCTTCGCCGGCACTCCGGTGCGCTTCCTGCCCAGGCCGAGCTTCGTCTACGGCAAGGTGCTCACCGAGAGCATGCACCCGGACTTCCTGCGCGACGCGCTGGACCGGGAGTGCAGCACGGCCCGGCTGTGCGGCGGGCGGTACGCCGGCCCGGCGGGGGAAGCCGTCGTGCGCGCCGAGATGGACGCGGTGCTGCGCGGGGACATCCCGCTGTTCGAGGCGCTGCCCGGAGCGCGCGACCTCCTCCTCGACGACGGACGGAGCGTGCCCGGCTTCTTCGACGAACCCGCGCTCGCCGCGGTGCGCCGCCGCATCGAGGCCATGGGCCCCGGGGACCGGGAGCTCCAGGAGCGGATCATCGCCGGATCGTTCGTCGGCGGTGTGGACGTCAGCCTGCTGGAGGAACCGCCGTCCTCGGCCGTCCCTCCCCGCCGGGCGCGCGCCCGTACCGCCGACCCCGCCGAACTCGTCGCAGCCGCCACCGGGATCGGCGACCGGGTACGGCGCCTGGCCACCGTCAGGGAGGGCCGGGTCGGCTGGATCGCGCCCCAGCCCGTGGCGTACGGCGTCTGGGACCTCGCCCCGCTCGACGCGGACCTCTACTCGGGGCTGTCCGGCATCGGTCTCTTCCTCGCCCGGCTGGGCCGGATCAGCGGCCACCCGCGCTTCACCTCGCTGGCGCTGGACGTCGCCGACGAAGTGGTCCGCCGCGTCCGCGCGAGCGCCGCGGCCCACGGGGGTGCCGGTGCCGGCGGGCAGGAGGACATCGGGGCGTTCGGCACCTGGATGGGGCCCCTGTACTTCCTGGCCCACCTCGACCGGCTGCTCGGCGGCACACCGCATCTGGCCGCCGTGCGCGAGCCGGTGCTGTCCGTCGCGGAGCACGCCCTGGACGGCACCAAGGCGTACGACGTCGTGGCCGGCTCGGCCGGCTGCGCACTGGCCCTGCTCGCCCTGGTCGACGCGGGGCAGGACCCCGACGGACGCGCCGCGGCCCTCGCCCGCCGTACCGCCCGGCACCTGGTCACCGGCGCCGTCCCCGACGGCACCGGGCGAGGTCTGGCATGGGAGCACCACCACATCGACAGTGCCCGGCCGCTCACCGGGTTCGCCCACGGTGTGGCGGGCATCGTCACCGCCCTGGCCCGGCTGGCCGTCGTCGCACCCGACGAGGGCTGCGCCGAGGCGGTGGCGGGGGGACTGGCGTACGAGACGGAGGCGTTCGACCCCGAGGCGGGCAACTGGCCCGACTTCCGGGCCGAGGCCCCCTCCCCCTTCCGCTCCCTGTGGTGCCACGGGGCGGCGGGGATCGGCATGTCCCGGCTCGATCTGATCGGCCGGCCCGCGACGGCCGGGCTGGAGCGGCACCTGGCCGCGGACGCCCTGGCGGCGCTGCGGCCCGGCGACCGCGGTCCGGACGCCGGAGCGCACCGGCTCACCGGCCGCGGCAGCGACAGCATGTGCCACGGCGACCTCGGCAACCTCGAACTCGTGCTGCTCGCCGAGCGCGACGGCCGGTCCGAGCCGGGCCGGCTGATGCGGCTGCTCGGGGAGAAGCTCGACGCCGCCGCGGAATCGGACTGGGTGTGCGGTTCGCCCACCAGGGCGGAGACACCCGGCCTGCTGACCGGACTCTCGGGCGTGGGACATCAGTTGCTGCGGTTCGCCTGCCCGGACGAGGTGCCCTCCGTGCTGCTGCTGCACCCGCCGGCGCGGGGGAAGGCCTGACGGCCCGGTGGGAAGGCCCGACGGCCTTCCCACCGGGCCGGGGCCGCGGCCGGCCGCCGTCACACGGCGCCCACGGCGCCCACGGCGCTCCAGTCCACCTCGAACCCTTCGCACCACAGCCGGGCCGCGAGGTCCTCCAGGCCGTGGCGTGGTGGCAGGTCCCGGTGGGACGCGGCGAGGACCGCGGAGCGGGTGTCCTCGAGGGCCGTCAGCGTCTGCTGGACGGAGTACATGGCGACCGGGTGCGGGGAGATCTCGACGATGCGCAGCGCACGTCGGCCCGCGAGGTGGCGGACCCCCTCTTCCAGCAGGGTGGGTTCGCACATGTTGCGCACCCAGTACGCCGCGTCGAGCGCGGCACCGTCGACGAAACCGCCGGTGACCGTCGACCAGTACGGGACGGCGGTACGGCGGGTGCGCAACGTACCGATCCTGCGCACGAGTTCGGGGGCGATACCGGCCAGCAGGGAGCTGTGCCCGGCGTAGTCGATGGGCGTGCGCAACGTTCGGATCCCTCGGGCGGACAGCTCGCGTTCGGCCTCGGTGACACCGTCCGGGGTCCCGGAGAGGCAGACCTGGCCGGGAGCGAGATGGCTCGCGACGAAGAGCTGCCCGCCGCTAGCCGCACTGAGACGTCCGGCGTCCTCCCGCGGCATGTCACAGACGATCAGGGTGCCGTGCCCCGAAGCGCGTTCGGCCACGAGCCGGGACCAGGTGGCGATGAGCCGCGCCCCCTCCTCCAGCGGCAGCGCCCCGGCGGCGACCACCGCGGCGACATCCCCGATGCTCGCCCCGAGCACGAGATCGCTCCGCAGGCCCCACGCGTGCAGGGTGCGGGCCAGGGCGGTCTGCACGGAGAACAGGACCGGCTGGAGGACGTCCGTGGGCACGAGGGTCCGGCCGTCGTCGGCGAGGAGCGTCTCGACGACGGACCAGCCGGTGACGGCACGCACGGCACGGTCGCACTCGTCCAGGGTGGCTCGGAAGGCGGGTTCGGCCAGCAGGGCGCGGCCGGTGCCGATCCACTGCGGCCCGCCGCCCGAGAACAGGAAGGCCAGCGCGGGGCGTTCACCGGTGCGGCGCGCGGTCCCGTGGTCCAGCCGTGCGAGGAGTTCGTCGCGCAGCCGGTCCGGGCGGTCCGCGGTGGCGACGACGCGGTGCGTGCCCGTGCCGTGCGCGGCGATCCGCCCGGGACGTACCCCGCCGGGGTGGGCCTGCCCGGCCAGGTCGTGGACGGCCCGGCGCAGTGCCTCGCCGGTCTCGGCGGCGACGGGCAGGATGAACCGCCGCGGCGCACCGGCTCCGGCGGCGGACGCGAGATCCGGCCCCGAGGGCGTCGCACCGGCTCCGGCACCGGAGGCGAGGTCCGGCTCCGAGGGTGTTGTTTCGGTTTCGGTAGCGGACGTGAGGTCCGGCTCCGAGGGTGTTGTTTCGGTTTCGGTAGCGGACGTGAGGTCCGGCCCCGAGTGCGTCGCGCCGGCTTCGGCAGTGGGCGTGAGGTCCGGCTCCGAGTGCGTCGCGCCGGCTTCGGCAGCGGCCCGCAACGGCTTCTCGGGGCGGGGCGGCGGTGCCGGGACGCCGGTGCCGTCACCGCCCCCGCTCCGAGTGCGGACCGGCCGCAGGAGCGAACCGGGACTTCGGTCGTCGTTCCCCACAGTAAGGCTCATGTGCTCGGGCCTCCCCCTTCTTCGTGGCTGTCCGTCAGCGGTCGCGGTGGGTGATCAGCCGGGCCAGAGCGAGCAGCCCGCGTGTCGCTTCCGGCTCGAGGCCGGCCCGGGAGAGCTCCTCTCGCGCCTGCTCCCAGTGCCGTACGGCCTCCCGCTCGGCCCATCGCCGGCCGCCCGCTTCCTCGACCAGCCGGGCGGCGCGGGTGATGTCGGCGTCGTCCAGCGGCCGGGGCAGGCCGTAGAGCTCGGCGAGGCGGTGCCCCGGTTCGCTGCCGCTGTCGAGCGCCGCGACCACCGGCAGGGACTTCTTGCGCCGCCTCAGATCCCCGCCGGTCACCTTGCCGGTCGCGCCGCTGTCTCCCCAGATCCCCAGCAGGTCGTCGACGAGCTGGAAGACCATGCCCACGTGGTGTCCGAACGACCGGAGCGCGCTCACCTGGTGCGGCGTGCCGTCCGCGGACAGCACGCCGAGCGCACAGGCGGCGGACAGAAGTGACGCGGTCTTTCCCGCCGCCATCGTCAGACAGTCCTCCAGGCCGACCTCCGACCGGCTCTCGAACGCCAGGTCGGAGCCCTGGCCGGCGACCAGTTCCAGCAGGGCCCGGCACAGTTCCTGCGTCGCGGTGGCACTCGCGGGGGGCGGTGGTGCGCAGGCCAGGGTGTTCAGCGCGAGGGCCAGGAGTGCGTCACCGGCCAGTACGGCCCGAGCCTCGCCGAAGACGCTCCAGGCCGTGGGGCGGCCGCGCCGGACGCGGTCACGGTCCATCAGGTCGTCGTGCAGCAACGAGAAGTTGTGCACGAGTTCCACCGCCGCGGCGCCGCTCAGCGCCTGGTCGGCCGGGCCGCCCACCGCCTGGGCGCTGGCCAGGACCAGAGCGCCGCGCACGCCTTTGCCCCACCCGTCCTGCGTGGGGGTGCCGTTCTCGTCGCACCAGCCGAAGTGGTACCGGGCGATGGTCCGCACCGGTTCCGTCAACTGCTCCACGGCGTGCCGGAGTCGCGGACCGGTGAGCTGCCGGTACCGCCGCAGCAGGGCCCACGCGTCCCGGGTGTCGGGGGCCAGGGCCAGGGCGGGGGTCACTGTTCCACTCCGATGAGAGCGTGTTCCACGTAGTCGGCGGGACGCGCCCAGGACACGGCCGTCCCGGCCTGGTAGCGCTTCGTCCGCCTCGACCAGTCGAGGTTGCCGCGGATCCACGTCCGCATCCCCGCGAGACAGGGAACCAGCAGCGCGCTCTGCCCGGGGCGGGCCGACAGCAGGTGCCTCTCGGCCGCCAGGAAGCGCTCGGTCTCCGCGGACGTGGCCGCGCACACCTCGGCCAGCGCCTGCTCCCGGTCGAGCCCCCGGTGGTACTGCGCCAGGTAGGCGATGTTGTGCACCTCGCCCAGCGAACGCTCCTTGTCCAGCGAGTAGACGTCGTTGGTCCAGCAGACCACGTTGCAGGCGGCGTCCAGAGCGCTGGTGAACTCCGCGCTGTCGTAGAGCTCTTCGGGGACGTCGAGCCGCTCGACGATGTCGATCAGGTCCATGCAGACGTAGATGGCGCCCGTGTGACGCCTGTTCTCGATGTACGTCACCTCGTCCGGGACGATGCCCCGGATCCGGTTTCCGCCCTCCCACACGGTTGCCGTGACCAGGCAGTCACGCAGATGCCGGATGAAGCGGCGACGCCAGCGGGCCGGGGCGTCCACGGCGGTGCGCTGCCACAGCTCGGCCAGTGAGGAGACCGCGGGCGGCACGTCCGGGTCGCACAGCAGGCTCGCTCCGAAGTCCGGCGACTCCAGCACGTCCTGCATACCGGCGACCATCTGCCGCATCCGGTCCGGGCTCCGGCCCGCTTGGCCGTCGTCGAGCTGGTCGTCGACCAGGAACAGCCAGGCGAACCAGTCCGCCATCAGCTCCAGGTGCCGCAGGCTCGCGGTGGGATGGACGAGGGCGGCGAACCAGCCGAAGTCCGCCTGGTCGAAACGCTTCCTGGCGGACTCGCGGTGCACCAGGCCCGTGCGCTGTACCCAGCCGGCCAGATGCGCGCGCGCCCGGTCGGCGTGCGGGTTCACCCGGTAGGGGAACGGGCAGTGGATCTCGGGTATGTGCGCGAGGCCGGCGTCACCCATGGTGTGCGTGCTCATTCAGCGCCGCTCCAGACGAAGGTGCACACCGTTCTTCGGGTGCAGCGTGATCAGGGCGTCGGGAAGCACCTCGGGTGCTCCCTCGGGCGTCACCAGCCGGTACTTGCGGGCGATGGTCGCCAGGGCGAGGCAGATCTCGGTCAGCGCGAAATGCTTGCCGAGGCAGACGCGGGGCCCGCTGCCGAAGGGAACGTAGGCGTGCTTGGGCCGCTGGGCGATCCGCTCCGCGCTGAAGCGCTCCGGCTCGAAACGCTCGGGGTCCTCCCAGAAGTCCGGATGGCGGTGCAGGAGATAGCTGTTGACGAGGACCTGGGTGCCGGCCGGCACCCGGTAGCCGTCGATGACGTCCTCCTCGCGGGTGTGCCGCATCAGCTGGTAGGCCGGGGAGTAGATGCGCAGCACCTCGTCGACGATCATCCGCGTGTACGTCAGCCGGGGCAGATCCTCGAAATCCGGAACCGTGTGGGCGCCGAGCACCTCGTCCACTTCCGCGTGGAGTCTGCTTTCCACCTCCGGGTGCCGCGCCAGCAGGTAGAAAGCCCAGGCCAGGGTATTGGTGGTGGTTTCGTAGGCTCCCACGCAGATGTTGAGCACTTCGTGGTGGAGCTGTTCGAGATCCATTCCCTTGCCGTCGCCCTCGTCCACGGCATGGAGGAACAAGGAGAGCAGGTCGGGTTCCTGGCCGACCTCGACCTCGTCGGTCAGCCGGTTCTGAATGAACCGGGAGACGAATCCGTCCATCCTGTCGATGGCCCGGCGCAGCCGCACATGGCTGGGTGTGGGGAAACTCAGCGGTGGGAAGGGAAAGCTGAAGAATTTCCCGAGCACGGTGTTGGCGAGCTGGAAGGCCCGCTCGAAGGCCTGCGCCGCGTCGCCCACTTCGGCGCTGAAGAGCGACCGGCTGACGATGCGCAGGGCGAGCTGCCCGAACTCGTCGGTGACGTCCAGCGGGGCACCGGCCTCGCCACGGGCCTCCCAGCGCTCCAGCATGCTCGTCGTCTCGTCCGTCATGTTGCGGGCGAACTTACTGACCGTGCGCGGGGTGAAGTACGGCGCCATCATCCGCCGCTGCCGCCGCCACAGCTCCATGTCGGGCGTGGCGATCAGCCCGTCGCGCAGGACGGGGCGGGCTATGCGGAAGACAGCGGCGTTCTTGTCGTACTGCTCGGCCTTGTCGACCAGCACATGCCGAATGTAATCCGGGTGATTGAGCATGACCACACGCATGTTGAGAAGCCGGAAACGGTAGATGTCTCCGTATTGCTCAAGTCCGGACCGGAGGAATCCGAGCTGGTCACGGCGGAACGTCCGAATTCCCCCCAGCCCGTCCCTGACCCGCAGGGCGGGAATTTCCTTCAGTGGGAAATCATGCTTGGTTCGCGCGGACGCGTTCAATGCTGTGGTCACCGCTGCATACCTCGTTCCGGATCGGAGGTGACATGCCTTGCGGGGAAATCCCCTCCGTGATCCGATCTCTCCGATATGCAGGTTGTCAACTCATGCGGACCGCTTCGACCGTATTCCTCTAGCGAAGTTGGACCGGCGTTCCACCGGTCGGTGCGGCATTGACGCCACTTCGAAAGCACTGTCGTTCTTTTCGCGGATGAACGGTGTCCGCGGTCCGCTGTTCACAGCCGGCCCAGGAGGGCGGCCCGGTCGATCTTGCCCGTGCTGGTCAGGGGAAGCTCGTCGAGCGCGACGATGCGCGACGGGATCATGTGCGACGGCACGAGGGCCCGCAGGGCGCTCACGAGCTCGGCCTTCGCCAGGGGCTCGGCCGTCGGCACGTAGAAGGCGGCCAGCGTGCGCCCCCTCCGCCCGACGGGCGCCACGACCGACGCGGCGCGGACACCCGGGCACTGGAGGAGGGCACTCTGCACCTCGCCCAGTTCGATCCGGTGGCCGCGCACCTTGACCTGGTCGTCGAGGCGGCCCAGGAACTCCAGGTCGCCGTTGGGCAGCCAGCGGGCGCGGTCACCGGTGCGGTACATGCGTTCGCCGGGGCGCCGGGCTCCCGGGTCGGGCAGGAACCTGGCGGCGGTGAGAGCGGCGGCGCCGGCGTACCCCACGCCCACGCCCGCGCCGGCGACGTACAGGTCGCCCTCCTCGCCGAGGGGGCAGGGCCGCAGGCCGCTGTCGAGCACGTAGCTGCGGGTGTTCTGCATCGGTTGCCCATAGGGGAAGCTCGGCCGCGTGAGGTCGACCTCGCCCACCCGGTGGTGGTTCGACCAGACGGTGGTCTCCGTGGCGCCGCCCAGCGCCACCACCTCGGCGTGGGGGAACGCGCCCCGGACCTGGTCCGGGAGCGGCACCGGGATCCAGTCGCCGCTGAGGAGGACCAGACGGAGCGTGTCGCGCCCGGCCGGCTCGCGGGCCTCGACGAAGGGCATGACCATGCCCAGGGTGGCGGGCGCCGAGTCCCAGATGGTGATGCTCTCCTGTTCTAGCAGATCCACCAGGGTGTCCGGCTCGGCGAGGTCCGCCGCGGACGCCACCCGCACGGTCGCGCCGGCGGCCAGCACACCGAACATGTCGTAGACCGAGAGGTCGAAGCAGAACGACACGGTGAACAGGATCTCGTCGGCGGGCCCGACCTCGTAGGTGCGGTTCATGCAGTCGATCAGGTTCACCACGGCCCGGTGGCCGACGACGACTCCCTTGGGCGCACCGGTCGAGCCGGACGTGAAAATGGTGTAGCAGGCGTCGTCGGCCGTCGGACCGGTGGCGAGGGGGCCGGCCGGCCGGAGGCCGATGTGATGGCCGGTCCACAGCGGCTCGCGGCCCGGCGCCGCCGCACGGTCGCGGGACGGCTCGACGCGGATGACGGCGTCGTACCGCTCGGCGGGTTCACCGGTGAACTCCCCGGCCCGGCGGCGGTGGACGCCCGCGTGGGCCACCCCGGGCAGGAGTTCGGGGAGGCGCTCGACGTAGCGGGGCGGCACCCGCAGTCCGGAACCGGCGCCGAGCCCGGGGCCGACGAGGTCGGCGAGGACGATGACACCGTCGTCGGCGAGCAGCCCGACAAGTGAGTCGAGGACGCCGGTCAGGTGGTCGAGGTCCGGCAGGAACCGCACCGTACCGGCCAGCACGACGACGTCGAACGGGCCGTGGACCCGCTCGGCCGCCTCATGGGCGAAGCACACCACGCCCTCGACCTCGCCCCCGGCGCGGTCCCCGGCCTCCTTGCTCCGGGCCACGGACTCCGGTGAGGGGTCGACGGCGACGTAGCGGGACGCCCACGGTGCCAGGGCCTCGACGACCAGGCCGGATCCGCACCCGATCTCCAGGACCGAGGGCCGTTCGGCGGACGTCGCGGACCGTACGAACCGCGCCACGTGGTCCTGGCAGACCTGGAAGCCGGCGGCTTCGAGCGGGTCCGCGGAGCCGGACGGAGGGTCGGAGAGATCCGCGACCTGCTCGCGCCGGAACGTGGCCGACCAGGAGAACTCCTCGGGGATGTCGGGGCACAGCACGTGGCGGAGCGAAGGCACCTCCCACCGGAACTCCTGCACGGAGGGCAGGGACGCGCGGTCGGTCAGTACGGCCGTCACGTCGAGCCGGTCGAGCAGCCCGACCACCCGGGAGGCGGGCCACGCCGGGTCGAGCGGGACGTAGGAGGCGCCGGCCTTGAGCACCGCGAGCATTCCGACGAGGGCCGGGGCGCCGCGCTCGCCGTAGACGCCCACGCTGGAGCCCCGGCCCAGCCCCAGCTCGCGCAGCAGCCGTGCCAGCCGGTTGGAGAGGCGGTCCAGTTCGCCGTGGGTGAGGACCCGCTTGTCGGAATCCACGATCGCCGGGTGGTCCGGGTGGCGCCGGGCGGCCTCGGCGATCAGCTCGGGGACCGTGGCGTCGTCGCGGAAGGGCCGCGTGGTCTCGTTCCACCCGCTCCAGGGCGCGCCCTGGACGGACGTCGGCGAGGCGCTCACCGGGCCGCCGCCTTGAAAGCCTCGTGGGCCGCGAGCGCGCCGGTCAGTTCATTGACCGTCGGGTGGGCGAAGAAGAGCCGGAGCTCCACGCGCACGCCGAACTCGGCCCCGAGCGCGGCCATGATCTCGGCGACCAGCAGGGAGTTTCCGCCGGCGTCGAAGAAGTCCTCGTCGTCGCCGAAGTCGTCGTGCTCCAGTACGTCGACCCACTGACTCCGCACCTGGGCGCGCAGCGGTTCGAGGTCCGGGCCGTCGTGGCCGGTGTGGTCCGGGCTCGCCACCCCGACCGGTCCGAAGTTGTCCACCACTCACTCCTGCGTCTCTCGCGGGCTCTGCTTCCCCCGACTGGCTCTCGCTGCCTTTCCCGCGTGCCAGTCTCGCCGTGACGCCCGGCGATCGGCCGAGGATCTTTCACAGGCCCGTCAGGGTCGGCGCCCATGGGCCGGGACGACCGGTCATCCTCACGTGCATGGGAACAAACACGAAGAGTCGCTGGTTCGTCGGTGTCCCTCACGACGGCCCCAAGGACCGCGCGCTGTACGCCTTTCCGCACGCGGGCGCCGGCGTGACCACGGTGCGTCAGCTGTGCGTCGAGCTCTCCGACGCCTTCGACGCCTTCGCGGTACGCCTTCCGGGCCGGGAGTCCCGGCTCGGGGAACCGGCGGAGACCGTCATGCACGAGCTCGCCGACAAGGTCGCCGACGAACTGCTCCACCACGCGCAGGGACGGCCGGTGGTGCTGTACGGGCACTGCGCGGGCTCGTCGATCGCCTACGAGGTGGCACGTCGCCTGGGCCCCGCCCGGACGCGGGCGCTCGTCGTCTCCTCGCACCCGGCGCCCGGGAGCCTCCGCCGCGAGCCCACGTGGGCGTTGCCGCGGCCGGACTTCCTCCGGCAGGTCGTGACGGACGGGTACCTCCCGTCACAGCTCCTCGGCAACGAGGACCTGCTCGACATCGTCGAGCCCGCCCTGCGCGCCGACTACGAGGTCATGGAGACCTACGAGCTGGAGCTGTACGAGAGCGGTGCCGTCGAGCCCGTCCCGGTCCCGACGGTCGCCGTGTACGGCCGCGACGACCACACCGTCGACCCCGCCCTGATCGAGGCGTGGTCGGCGCTCACCACCGGGCCGTTCCGGGTCGTGTCGCTGCCGGGCAGCCACGACCTGCCGAGCAGCCGTCCGGCGGACCTGGCGGCGGCCATGCGCGAGGCGCTGGCGGCCGTCGCCTGAGCACGCACGCGGACGGCTCGAGAACCCCTTCCAGGGTGGGCTCACCCTGCGCAGACGACCGAAAGGCAGACAGGAACATGGCGCCCCTCCCGTACGCGCGGCAGCGCACGTGGTCCGTCAACCGGTTCGAGGAGATCGAGGCCGCGCTCCGGAGGCAGGACGGCGTGGCGCAGGCGGCCGTGGCCCCCCGCGAGAACCCGCTCGGCGAGCGGCACCTGGTGGCGTACGTGGTGCCCGAGGTGCCGGACGCGGACGTGACCAGGCACGTCGAGAAGTGGCGCGCGGTCTACGACTCGATGTACGGCGACACCGCGCCGGCCGCCACCGGGATCGGCGACGACTTCACCGGATGGAACAGCTCCTACACGCGCGAGCCCATCCCCCTGCCGCAGATGCGCCGGTGGCGCGCGTCCGCGGTGGAGCGGGTGCGCGGACCGGGGGCGCACCGGGTGCTGGAGATCGGGGTCGGCTCCGGCCTCCTGCTCGGCCCGCTGGCCCCGGAGGCCGAGGCCTACTGGGGTACCGACTTCTCGGAGCCGGTCATCGAACGCCTCGCCGCCCAGGTCGCCACCGATCCGCGGCTGAAGGACAAGGTGACGCTGCGATGCCTGCCCGCCGACGCCGACGACGGCCTGCCGGCGGAGTTCTTCGACACGGTCCTGCTCAACTCGGTCGTGCAGTACTTCCCCGACGCCGCCTACCTCTCGAACGTCCTGGAGGTCGCACTCCGGCGGCTGGCCCCGGGCGGCCGGATCGTCCTCGGCGACATCCGCAACCACGGCACCCTGCGGGAGTTCCTGACGGCCGTCCACCACGCTCAGCGCCCCGGCGACGAGCCGTCCGCAGTCCGGGCGGCGGTCGCACGCGCCATGCTCGGCGAGACCGAACTCGTCCTCGATCCCGGCTTCTTCACCGAGTGGGCCGACGCGCACCCCGGCATCGCGGCCGTGGACATCCGGCTGAAGTCCGGACCGAACGGCAACGAACTCACCCGTCACCGCTACGAGGTCGTCCTGCACAAGCAGCCGAGCGGACCGACGGACCTCACGGACGTCCCCATCCTCACCTGGGGCCGGGACGTGCACCGGGTGTCCGGCCTGGAGGCCGAACTGGCCCGGCACGGCGGCCGCCTCCGACTGACCCGGATACCCAACGCGAGACTGGTGAGCGAGGCGGCCGAGTGCGGGGTCCCCGCCACGGCACACGGCACGCCGCTCGACCCGCACGCGCTGGAGACCTGGGGCGAGGAGCACGGCCGTGCCGTCCTGTGCACCTGGTCGGCCGAGGCACCCGGCTGGTTCGAGGCGGTGATCGTGCCCGCGGACGGTACGCGCTGCTACGACGGCGTGTACCGGCCCCTGGACACCCGTACCAGGCCGCTCGCCAACGCGCCCGCGGCCGCCCGCCGGGCGTCGAAGCTGCCGGCCGCACTGCGGCGCGAGCTGGCGGCCGAACTGCCCGGGCACCTGATGCCGGACGACATCGTGGTGATCGCCCGCATGCCGCTGACCGCCCGCGGCGAGATCGACCACACCGCGCTCGCCTGACCACCGGCCCCCGTGACGCACCGGACATGAGAGCAAGGGAGAAGACATGGCAGTGAACCCGTTCGACGACGAGAACGGCGAGTTCCTCGTCGTGGTCAACGACGAGGAGCAGCACGCGCTGTGGCCCACGTTCGCCGACGTGCCCGGCGGTTGGCGGATCGTCGCGGGACCGGCGGGACGGGCGGAGAGCATCGCGTACGTCGAGGAGAACTGGACCGACACGCGGCCCCGGAGCCTGCGCGAGGCGACACCGGCGCCCTGAACCGGGCCGCCCCGCTGCCCCCGGACTCGACCGGGGCTCGAGCCGGCCTTCTGTCCTCGGACTCGACCGGGGCTCGTCCGCGCCCTCAGCTCCGTGGGCTTTCGTGGGACGGACCCGGAAGTACGTGGGATGTACAGGGAGGACGTGCCGTGAACGGTCGACATTCCGACGTCGTCTTCGTCCGATGGCCCGTGCAGGCGGAGCTGAGAACGCGCTGCCGGAAAGAGGGCATGCCGCGCCTGCTCGTCGTGGAGGCGGGCGCGCAGCCGCCGATCAGCGACGACCCGGTCGAGGACTGGGTACGTCCCCCGGTCTCCCGGGACGACCTGGAGGCCCGGGTCGCCGTCCTGCAGAACCGCTTCGACAGCAGTCGGGTACCGACGATCGACTCGGCCGGAACCCTGAGCTTCGGGCCCCACTCCATCACCGTCTCGGCCACGCAGACCGAGTTGATGCGGCTGCTCGTCGACCGCTTCGGAGACGTCGTGCACCGCACCGAGTTCGTGCAGCGCTTCGCCCTGCGGACGCCGACACTGAACAGGAACTCGCTCGACCTGCACATCATGCGGCTCCGCCGCCGGCTCCTGCCCGTCGAACTGTCCATCCGGACCGTGTGGGGGAGGGGCTACATGCTGGAGAGCGCGGCCGCGGCCGAGGCCGCCCCGGTGACGAGCGCCCCCGATCCCGTGCACGCCTGACGTCGTCGCGCGCGACGGAGCCAAGGGACCAACCGACCACTCGACACCGGAGACGACATTGGACTCCTCGACGACCAGCACTCTGTACGAGGTGGGCGACCTGCCCCCGCTCGGGACCGTCCCGCGTTCCATGTACGCGTCGGTCATCCGCCCGGAACGGTACGGGGATCCGGCGACGGCCTTCCGGACGGAAGTCGTCGACACGCCCGAGGTTCCCCCCGGGTTCGTTCTCGTCGCGGTCATGGCCGCCGGCATCAACTACAACAACGTCTGGGCCGCCAAGGGACATCCCGTCGACGTCGTGGCCGCGCGCCGGAGACAGGGCAGCCCGGAGCCCTTCCACGTCGGCGGTTCGGATGCCTCCGGAATCGTCTGGAAGGTGGGAGAGGGCGTACGGCAGGTCAAGGTGGGCGACGAGGTCATCGTCTCGGCCGGCCTGTGGGACGAGGACGATCCCGATGTGCGGCTCGGCGTCGATCCCATGCTGGCGACATCGCTCAAAGCGTGGGGCTACGAATCGAACTGGGGGTCGTTCGCCCAGTTCGCCCTGGTGGCCGACTTCCAGTGTCTGCCCAGGCCCGCCCGGCTGAGCTGGGCGGAATCCGCGGCCTTCCTGCTGACCGGCGCGACGGCGTACCGACAGCTCAACGGCTGGGCACCCAACACGGTGCAGCCCGGGGACGGGGTCCTCATCTGGGGTGGCTCCGGCGGCCTGGGGTCCATGGCCATATCCCTGACCCGGCAGATGGGCGGCAGGCCCATCGCCGTCGTGTCCTCGCCGGAGAAGGCCAAGTACTGCCTCGACGCGGGCGCCACCGGCGTCATCGACCGGACCAAGTACAGCCACTGGGGCCGCGTGCCCGAGATCGGCACCGAAGAGCACAAGCGGTGGACCGCCGAACTCCGCGCCTTCGGGCGCGAGATCTGGGACATCCTCGGCGAAAAGGTCTCACCGAAGATCGTTTTCGAGCATCCGGGCAGCGACACCATCCCCACGTCGGTCTACGTGTGCGGCACGGGCGGAATGATCGTGATCTGCGGGGCGACATCCGGCTTCAACGTCGATGTCGACCTCAGGTACCTGTGGATGCGGCAGAAGCGGCTCCAGGGGTCCCACTTCGCCAATCCGCGCGAATGCCACGCCGTGGCCCGCCTCGTGGACATGGGTCTGCTGGACCCGCACCTGGGACACACCTACGCGTTCGAGGAGATCGGCCGGGCCCATCAGGACCTGCTGGAGGGTGTGCAGGCGCCGGGCAACTCGGCCGTACTGGTCGGTGCGAGCAGCGGAACCAGAGCCTGAGAGCACGCCCGGGAACGCGGCACGGTCCCGCGAGCGCCACCGAGGCCCCGAACCCCAGAAGTCTTCCCCCCCCGCGCCCTTCCTGGAAGGAATCCCGATGGCTGATCAGAATCGGTTGGAACTCGCCCTCCCCGTGATCCGGGAACTCAAGCGGCGGGCGACCGATCTGGAGGCCCAGCTCACCGAACCGGTCGCGATCGTGTCGATGGCGTGCCGGCTGCCGGGCGGGGTGGGCACGCCGGAGGAGTTCTGGGAGCTGTTGTCCTCGGGTGGGGACGCGATCGGGGGGTTCCCGTCGCGCTGGGACGGCTGGGACGTGTACGACCCGGACCCGGAGGCCGTCGGCAAGAGCTATGCGCGTGAGGGTGGGTTCCTGCGGGACGTCGAGGATTTCGACGCCGGGTTCTTCGGGATCCCGCCGCGCGAGGCACGAGGCATGGACCCACAGCAGCGACTGATCCTCGAAACCTCCTGGGAGGCCCTGGAGCGCGCCGGAATCCGCTCCGAAGCCCTGGAGAACAGCGACACCGGTGTCTACCTGGGCACGATGAGCGGCGACTACGGCAGCCTGGGGCACGGTCTCGGGGACCAGGACGGATACGTCAACACCGGCAGGGCGAGCAGTGTGCTGTCGGGTCGGGTGTCGTATGCGTTGGGGTTGCGGGGTCCGGCGGTGACGGTGGACACGGCGTGTTCGTCGTCGTTGGTGGCGTTGCATCTGGCGGTGTCGGCGTTGCGGCAGGGTGAGTGTGATGTGGCGTTGGCCGGTGGTGTGACGGTGATGTCGACGCCGTCGGTGTTCGTGGAGTTCTCCCGGTTGCGGGGGATGGCTGCGGACGGGCGGTGCAAGAGTTTCTCGGCCGATGCTGATGGTGCGGGTTGGTCCGAGGGTTGTGGTGTGCTGGTGCTGAAGCGGTTGTCGGCTGCGCGGGCGGCCGGGGACCGGGTGCTGGCGGTGATCCGTGGGTCGGCGGTCAACCAGGACGGCCGGTCGCAGGGTTTGACCGCTCCGAACGGGCCCGCGCAGCAGCGGGTGATCGAGGAAGCACTGTCGCGCGCGAGGCTGTCGCCGTCGGACGTGGACGCGGTCGAGGCGCACGGTACGGGCACACCGCTCGGTGACCCGGTCGAGGCGGGCGCGTTGGCGGCGGTCTTCGGGCCGGGGCGTTCGGCGGAGCGGCCGGTGTGGCTGGGGTCGGCGAAGTCCAACATCGGGCACGCCCAGGCCGCCGCCGGTGTGATCGGCGTGATCAAGATGGTGCTCGCGCTCCAGCACGAGACGCTGCCCCTGAGCCTGCACGCCGAGCGGCCCAGCGAGCACGTCGAGTGGGAGGGCAGCGGGCTGCGGTTGTTGGACGAGGCGCGTGCGTGGCCGCGGGAGGAGTCCCGGCCGCGGCGTGCGGGTGTGTCGTCGTTCGGCCTGTCCGGGACGAACGCCCACCTCGTTCTCGAGGAGTCCCCTGCCGGAGAGGCCGCCGTGACCGTCGCTGACGAGGTGGTGGCGGGGGGTGTGTTCCCGGTGGTGGTGTCGGGCCGGGACGCGGGTGTGGTGCGGGCACAGGCCCGGCGCTGGGCCCGGTGGTGGCGCGACCACCCCGAAGTGCCCCTGGAGCGAGTGGCGTCGACGGCGCTGTGGCACCGCAGTTGGTTCGACTCCCGTGGCGCGGTCCTCGCCACGACTCGCGAAGAGGCCATCGAACGGTTGGAAGCACTCGCCGAAGGCACCGATGCCCTCGGAGTGATAGCCCCCGCCGAAACGCCGGGCGGCATCGCCCTCCAGGACGCCGGCTCCGGTGGTGTGTGGGTGTTTCCGGGTCAGGGGTCGCAGTGGGAGGGCATGGGCCGGGCGCTGTTCGAGCAGTCGCCGGTGTTCGCCGAGGCCGTTCGTGCGTGTGAGGCGGCTCTGCTGCCCTGGACGGGCTGGTCGGTCGTCGAGGTCCTGACCGGACGGCGTGCTCTGTCGGGTGTGGAGGAGGTGCAGCCGGCGCTGTTCGCGATGAGTCTGGGCCTGGCGGCGTGGTGGGAGTCCATGGGTGTCACCCCGCAGGCGGTGATCGGGCACTCGCAGGGTGAGGTGGCCGCCGCGGTGGTCGCGGGGATCCTGACCGTGGAGCAGGGCGCGAGGATCGTCGCCGCCCGGTCGCGGGCTGTGGCCGCCTGCCGCGGGCGGGGAGGCATGGCCGTGGTCGAACGCGGCCTGGAGTGGGTCACCGAACGCCTCGCCGGCACCGGACTGTCCGTGGCCGCGGTCAACACCCCCGCATCGACCGTGATCTCCGGAGACAGCGACGCCCTGGACAGCTTCCTGGCGGACGTACAGGCCGAAGGGGTGTTCGCCCGCCGGGTGCAGGTCGACTACGCCTCCCACAGCGCGCACATGGACCCGCTCCTGCCCGCCCTGGCCGAGGAACTCGCAGACCTCCAGCCCCAGGCCGGACGAATCCCGATGTACTCCACCGTGTACGGCCGTGTCGTCCAGGGCGGTGAAGTGGGCGCGGACTACTGGTGCGCCAATCTGCGCCGGCCGGTGCGCTTCGATCTGGCCGGCCAGGCCGCCACCGCCGACGGTCACCACACGTGGACCGAGATCAGCCCTCACCCGGTCATGGCCATGGTCCTCGACGAGATCACCCGGCAGCACGGCGGAACCACCGTCGCCACCGCCCACCGCGACCAGGCCGACACCACCGACGTGCTGTCGTCGTGGACGCGTGCGGGGCTGGCGTACGCAGACCAGTGGCCGTGGGAGCGCGCGGTGCCGCGAACCCCGGTGGAAGCCGCCCTGCCCACCTACGCCTTCGACCGTGAGCGGTACTGGCTCCCCACCCCCGGCACCATCCCGGCCGACCCCTCGGCGTGGGGGGCGGACGGGCTCGACCACCCCTGGCTCACCCTCTCCACCCCTCGGGCCGACGACGACGGCCTCATCCTCAGCGGCAGCATCGACGCCACCCGACCCGGGCAGCGCTGGCTGACCGAGCACAAGGTGTTCGACACCGTCCTCCTGCCCGGCACGGCGATCCTGGACATGGTCCTCACCGCCGCGGAGCGGGTGGGCGCCAACGGGATCGACACCCTCACCCTCACCACCCCCCTCGTCCTGCCCGACAGCGGGGCGCTGCGCGTCCAGGTCGCGGTCACCGGCATCGACGGCAACGGGCGGCGCCAGGTCACCGTCCACACCCACCCCGGCCCCGAGACGCACCCCGACACCCCCTGGACCACCCACGCCACCGCCCACCTCACCCACCACACCCCCGCCCACGCCCCCGATCCCGTCGACTGGACGGCGATCGAGCAGGCGGAGCGCGTGCCCCTGGACGGCTTCTACGACCGCTTCCGCGAACGCGGAATCGACTACGGACCCGCCTTCCAGGGCCTGGTGGAGCTTTCCCGCAGCGACGACACCGCCTTCGCCGTGATCCGTCTGCCCGAGGCCGAAGCCGAAAGTGCGCAGGCAGGCGACTTCGCGGTGCATCCGGCGCTGCTGGACGCGGCGCTGCACGCGGTCGCCGTGCTGGACGACGACACGGCAGGGGTGTCGCTCCCCTTCGAGTGGACCGGGGTCGAGCTGTACGCCACCGGGGCGACCGAACTCCGCGTCCGGATCCAGCGGGATCCCGCGTCGTCCCGGGCCCGGCTGTGGATGGCGGACGCCCACGGCGACCCCGTGGCCTACGTGGACGCGCTCGTCCTGCGTCCGGCGACCGAACAGCGGCTGCGGCGGCGCACGGGCAGCCACCTCCACCGGCTCGACTTCCAGCCGCCCCGCACGATGCGCGAGACACCGGCCGAGACCTGGGTCCTCGGCGGCTCCGGAGAGCTCGCGCACGTGATCGGCGGGCGGCCCGTCGTCGATGTGGACGAGCTGCGCGCCCGGCTCGACGCGGGCGACCGGCCCCCGGCCCGCCTCGTCCTCGACAGCACCACGCCGGCCCCGGGCGGTCTGGCGGACGCGGTGCGCGTGGCCACCGCCACCGCACTGCACGTGATGCAGGATCTGCTGGCCGAGTCCAGGCTGGAGGGGACCGAACTGGTCTGGGTGACCCGGGAGGCCGTACCGGCCGAACCGGGGGAGGGCGTCGACGGCCTGGTGCACGCCCCGCTGTGGGGCCTGGTCCGCGCCGCGCGCGCCGAGTACCCGCAGCGGTCGCTGCGACTGGTGGACACCGGTCCCGCGGCCGAGGACGCCGCCGCTCTCGCCAGGGCCGTGTCCGTCACGGACGAGCCCGAGATCGCGGTACGGGGAGGGGAGATCCGGGTCGCGCGGCTGGTCGCGGTCGAACCGGAGCAGGAGGACGTCCCCGAGGGAACCCCGGCCTCGGAGGGAACGGCACTGATCACCGGAGGAACAGGTGAGCTGGGCAGGGAGCTCGCCCGGCATCTGGTGCGCACCCGTGGTGTCCGGCGTCTCGTGCTGACCTCGCGTCAGGGCGAGGGGGCACCCGGGGCCGCCGACCTCGCCGCCGAACTCGCGGGGGCCGGGGCCGACAGCGTACGGATCGTGGCCTGTGACGTCGCCGACAGGGAAGCCCTGGCCGGTCTGATCGGTTCCATCGACGATCTGGACTCGGTGTGGCACCTGGCCGGTGTGCTGGACGACGGACTGCTGCCGGACCAGAACACGCAGCGGCTGGAACGCGTCCTCGCTCCGAAGCTGGACGCCGCGCTGCACCTGCACGAACTCACCCGAGAGCACGAGCTGTCCGAGTTCGTCATGTTCTCCTCGCTCGCCGGAGTGCTCGGAAGCGCCGGTCAGAGCACGTACGCCGCGGGCAACGCGTTCCTCGACGCCTTCGCCGCTTGGCGTGTGCACGCGGGCCTGCCCGCCAGGAGTCTGTCCTGGGGACTGTGGGAGCAGGGCGGCACGGGACTGACCGCGCATCTCGGCCGGGCCGAGCTGACCCGGATCCGGCGCATGGGCGTCGAGCCGTTGTCCGTGGACGAGGGGCTGCGGACCCTGGACGCGGCGCTGGCGACGGATGCGCGGGAACACCTGGTTCCCGTACGACTGGGGCCGGCCTCGGCGCACCGTGACCAGGACGAGGTGCCGGCGCTGCTGCGCGGCCTGGTCAGGACGCGCCTGCGGCGGGCGAACACGGGCGAGACCCCGTCGGGCCTGCGCGGCAGGCTCGCGGTGCTCTCCCCCGACCAGCGGCGGGAGTCGTTGACGCTGCTGGTGCGTTCGGCGGCGGCGAGCGTGCTCGGCCTTCCCGGCGAGGGCGCGGTGTCGGCACAGCAGGTGCTCAGGGACCTCGGCCTGGATTCGCTGATGGCCGTGGAACTGCGGCGCCGCGTCTCGCGGGAGACCGAGGTTCCCCTGCCCGCGACGCTGGCGTTCGACCACCCGACCCCGGCCGCCATGGCGGAGTACCTCCTGGAACGGATGGACCTGTCCCCGGCCGTGCTGCCCGCCAAGGCTGTCGCCCGGGCCGCGGACGGGGACGACGATCCGGTCGCGATCGTGTCGATGGCGTGCCGGCTGCCGGGCGGGGTGGGCACGCCGGAGGAGTTCTGGGAGCTGTTGTCCTCGGGCGGGGACGCGATCGGGGGGTTCCCGTCGCGCTGGGACGGCTGGGACGTGTACGACCCGGACCCGGAGGCCGTCGGCAAGAGCTATGCGCGTGAGGGTGGGTTCCTGCGGGACGTCGAGGATTTCGACGCCGGGTTCTTCGGGATCCCGCCGCGCGAGGCACGAGGCATGGACCCGCAGCAGCGACTCGTGCTGGAAGCCTCGTGGGAGGCCCTGGAGCGCGCCGGAATCCGCCCGGAAACCATGGAGGGCAGCAACACAGGTGTGTACCTCGGTGCGATGGGGTCGGACTACGACCGCTTCCGCAACCAGGACCTGAACGCGCTCGACGCGTACGGCTCGATGGGAAGCGCCGGCAGTGTGCTGTCGGGTCGGGTGTCGTATGCGTTGGGGTTGCGGGGTCCGGCGGTGACGGTGGACACGGCGTGTTCGTCGTCGTTGGTGGCGTTGCATCTGGCGGTGTCGGCGTTGCGGCAGGGTGAGTGTGATGTCGCGTTGGCCGGTGGTGTGACGGTGATGTCGACGCCGTCGGTGTTCGTGGAGTTCTCCCGGTTGCGGGGGATGGCTGCGGACGGGCGGTGCAAGAGTTTCTCGGCCGATGCTGATGGTGCGGGTTGGTCCGAGGGTTGTGGTGTGCTGGTGCTGAAGCGGTTGTCGGCTGCGCGGGCGGCCGGGGACCGGGTGCTGGCGGTGATCCGTGGGTCGGCGGTCAACCAGGACGGCCGGTCGCAGGGTTTGACCGCTCCGAACGGGCCCGCGCAGCAGCGGGTGATCGAGGAAGCACTGTCGCGCGCGAGGCTGTCGCCGTCGGACGTGGACGCGGTCGAGGCGCACGGTACGGGCACACCGCTCGGTGACCCGGTCGAGGCGGGCGCGTTGGCGGCGGTCTTCGGGCCGGGGCGTTCGGCGGAGCGGCCGGTGTGGCTGGGGTCGGCGAAGTCCAACATCGGGCACGCCCAGGCCGCCGCCGGTGTGATCGGCGTGATCAAGATGGTGCTGGCACTGGCCCACGAGCAACTGCCCGCCACCTTGCACGTGGAGGAGCCGAGTCGGCACATCGAGTGGGAGGAAAGCGGGCTCGCGCTGCTGGGTCAGGCGCGTGCGTGGCCGCGGGAGGGGTCCCGGCCGCGGCGTGCGGGTGTGTCGTCGTTCGGCCTGTCCGGGACGAACGCCCACCTCGTTCTCGAGGAGTCCCCTGCCGGAGAGGCCGTCACCGAGCAGACGGTGGCGGAGGGTGTGTTCCCGGTGGTGGTGTCGGGCCGGGACGCGGGTGTGGTGCGGGCACAGGCCCGGCGCTGGGCCAAGTGGTGGCGCAACCACCCGGAGGTCTCACTGGACCGGGTGGCCTCCACGGCCTTGTGGCACCGCAGTTGGTTCGACTCCCGCGGCGCGGTCCTCGCCACGACTCGCGAAGAGGCCATCGACCGGCTGGAAGCACTCGCGGAGGGCACGGACACAGCCGGCGTCATCACCCCCGTGGAGACGCTCGGTGCGGAGGTCCTCGCCGAGGGGCCCGGTGGTGTGTGGGTGTTTCCGGGTCAGGGGTCGCAGTGGGAGGGCATGGGCCGGGCGCTGTTCGAGCAGTCGCCGGTGTTCGCCGAGGCCGTTCGTGCGTGTGAGGCGGCTCTGCTGCCCTGGACGGGCTGGTCGGTCGTCGAGGTCCTGACCGGACGGCGTGCTCTGTCGGGTGTGGAGGAGGTGCAGCCGGCGCTGTTCGCGATGAGTCTGGGCCTGGCCGCGTGGTGGGAGTCCATGGGCGTCACCCCGCAGGCCGTGATCGGGCACTCGCAGGGTGAGGTGGCCGCCGCCGTGGTCGCGGGGATCCTGACCGTGGAGCAGGGCGCGAGGATCGTCGCCGCCCGGTCGCGGGCTGTGGCCGCCTGCCGCGGGCGGGGAGGCATGGCCGTGGTCGAACGCGGCCTGGAGTGGGTCACCGAACGCCTCACCGGCACCGGACTGTCCGTGGCCGCGGTCAACACCCCCACCTCGACCGTGATCTCCGGAGACAGCGACGCCCTCGACGCCTTCCTCACCCGACTGCGGGCGGAGAACGTGTTCGCCCGCCGGGTGCAGGTCGACTACGCCTCCCACAGCGCGCACATGGACCCGCTCCTGCCCGCCCTGGCCGAGGAACTCGCAGGCCTCCAGCCCCGGGCCGGACGAATCCCGATGTACTCCACCGTGTACGGCCGTGTCGTCCAGGGCGGTGAAGTGGGCGCGGACTACTGGTGCGCCAATCTGCGCCGGCCGGTGCGCTTCGATCTGGCCGGCCAGGCCGCCACCGCCGACGGTCACCACACGTGGACCGAGATCAGCCCTCACCCGGTCATGGCCATGGTCCTCGACGAGATCACCCGGCAGCACGGCGGAACCACCGTCGCCACCGCCCACCGCGACCAGGCCGACACCACCGACGTGCTGTCCGCATGGGTCCGCGCGGGACTTGCCCGGGGGAACGGGTGGCCGTGGGAGCGCGCGGTGCCGCGAACCCCGGTGGAAGCCGCCCTGCCCACCTACGCCTTCGACCGTGAGCGGTACTGGCTCCCCACCCCCGGCACCCCGGCCGACCCCTCGGCGTGGGGGGCGGACGGGCTCGACCACCCCTGGCTCACCCTCTCCACCCCTCGGGCCGACGACGACGGCCTCATCCTCACCGGCAGCATCGACGCCACCCGACCCGGGCAGCGCTGGCTGAGCGAGCACAAGGTGTTCGACACCGTCCTCCTGCCCGGCACGGCGATCCTGGACATGGTCCTCACCGCCGCGGAGCGGGTGGGCGCCACCGCCGTGGACACCCTCACCCTCACCACCCCCCTCGTCCTCCCCGACACCGGAGCGCTGCGCGTCCAGGTCGCGGTCACCGGCACCGACGGCAACGGGCGGCGCCAGGTCACCGTCCACACCCACCCCGGCCCCGAGACGCACCCCGACACCCCCTGGACCACCCACGCCACCGCCCAACTCACCCACCACACCCCCGCCCACGCCCCCGACCCCGTCGACTGGACGGCGATCGAGCAGGCGGAGCGCGTGCCCCTGAACGGCTTCTACGACCGCTTCCGCGAACGCGGAATCGACTACGGACCCGCCTTCCAGGGCCTGGAGGACCTGTGGCGACAGGACAACGAGCTCCACGCCGTCCTCCGCCTTCCCGAGAGCCTGCGCACCGACGGCTTCGGGATCCACCCCGCCCTCCTGGACGCGGCGTTCCACACGATCCTCGCCGCCGAGGAAGCCGGGCAGCGCGCCGAGCGGGTCCTCCTGCCGTTCGAGTGGAGCGACGCCCGCCTGTACGCGACCGGGGCCTCGGTCGTACGGGTGCGCGTACGCCTCGACGAGAAGCACGAGCAGGCCGAGCTGTGCGTGACGGAGGAGAACGGGAACCCGGTGGCCGCGGCGAGCCTCCGCCTCCGGGAGGCCACCGCGGGAAGCCTGCGGGCGACGCGGCAGCCGGACCTGTACCGGCTGGAGTGGCAGGAGTGCCCGGCCCCCGCTGCCGCACCGACGGACACCGCGATCACCGCCGGCCCCCTGGCCGCCGCACTCGAACTGCCCACACCGGACACCGGGACCGGACCGGCTCCCTCTCGCATCGTGGTGGACGCCACGCAACCCTCCGGCACCCCGGAGGAGTTCACCGCGGCGGCACTGGTCCGTGCGCGTGATCTACTGGCCGATCCACGGGCGGCCGGCACCGAACTGGTCTGGGTGACCCGCCGGGCGGTCTCCGTGGACGAGGACGAGACCGTCGACCTGGCCTCGGCGCCCTTGTGGGGGCTGCTGCGCGCGGCACGCGCCGAGGGACATCCGGTGCGGCTGGTGGACGTGGACGGGGACGCCGATCCGGACGCGGTGCGGGCCGCACTCACCGTCGCCGAGCCGGAGCTGGTGGTCCGCGGCGAAGACATCCGGGCTCCCCGGCTCGTCCGGCTCACCCCGGGCGACACCGCCCCGGCGGAGGGCGGCGCGGTGTCCGCCGCGGACCCCGGTGCCACCGGACACGCATCGGGCACGGTGCTGATCACCGGCGGTACCGGTGCGCTCGGACGGCAGGTCGCACGGCACCTGGTGGGCGCATGGGGCGTGCGCAAGCTCGTCCTGGCCTCCCGTCGAGGTGACGCGGCGGACGGATCCGCCGAGCTGATCGCCGGGCTGACCGCCGCCGGGGCCGACAGCGTGCGCGTGGTGGCCTGCGACGTCACCAGCCGCGACCAGGTGGCCGCACTCGTGGAGTCCGTCCCGGATCTCAGCGGCGTGTGGCATCTGGCCGGCGTACTCGACGACGGGCTGCTCACGGACCAGACCCCGGACCGTCTGGAACGGGTCTGGGCGCCGAAGGCACGCGCGGCGTGGTGGCTGCACGAGCTGACCGCGGACCGTCCACTGACCTCGTTCGTGGTGTTCTCGTCCGCCGCGGGAGTTCTCGGAAGCGCCGGACAGAGCGTCTACGCCGCGGCGAACGCGTTCGCGGACGCGGTCGTGCTCGAGCGGCACCGGCGGGGACTTCCGGCACTGAGCCTGTCCTGGGGGCTGTGGGAGCAGGACGGCACGGGACTGACCGCGCACCTCGGCCGTGCGGAACTGGCGAGGATGCGCAGGCAGGGCGTGACCGCGCTGACCGGCGCGCAGGCGCTGGACGCTCTGGACGCCGCGCTGACCAGCCGGCGAGCACATCTCGTGCCCCTTCGCATCGACCTGTCGGGGGCCGAGGACGACCGCTCGCCGCTGCTGCGGGGCCGGACCCGGATGCGGAGACTCGCGGACACCCGGACGGACGGCGCCGGCACCGGCTGGTCCGCCCTGCCGGAACAGCGGCGCCTGCCCGCCCTGACCGATCTCGTGCGGCGCGAAGCGGCCGAGGCGCTGGGCTCCTCCGGCGAGGTCCACCCCGACACGCGGTTCACCGAACTCGGACTGGACTCCCTGATGGCAGTGGAACTGCGCCGCAGGCTGTCCGCCGAGACCGGACTGTCCCTGCCCGCGACGGCCGTCTTCGACCACCCGACACCCGCCGGCCTGGCCCGGTACCTCGACGGTCGCCTGGGAGACCGGGGGGACGACACGGGCCGGGCGCGCGTGCGACGCGTGCGGCGACGCGATGTCCACCCGGCGACCGAGGGGCAGCGCAGGCTGTGGTTCCTGGAGCAGATGCGTCCCGGCACGGCCGAGTACAACGTGACGATGCCGGTCCGGGTCGCCGAACCGCTGGACCGCGCGGCGTTCGCCTCCGCCGTCGAGTTCGTGGTGCGGCGACACGAGGCACTGCGCACCGGCCTGGAGAGCCGCGACGGTGAGCTGGTCCAGGTGGTGCACGAGGAGTTCGGCACCCCGCTGCGCTTCGAGGAGGCGGCAGGTCCCGAGGAACTGGCCGCCCGGATCCGGGACGAGGCCGAGACGCCCTTCGACCTGTCCGGCCCCGTGCTGCTGCGCTGCCTGGTGCTGACCGGCGCGGACGAACAGGTCGTCTGCTTCACCCTGCACCACGCGATCATCGACGCCTCGTCGCTGGTCATGGTCCTGCACGAGCTGTTCGCCGCGTACGACGCGTTCCGCGCGGGCCTCGTTCCCGACAGCGGCAGCGAGCCGCCCGTGCACCTCGGCGACTACGCCGGCTGGGAGCGGGACGCGATCGCCCGGGGAGCCTTCGAGGCGGGACTCGGCTTCTTCCGGAGCGAACTGGCCGGGGCCCCGCGACTGGAACTGCCCCGCGGCACCCCGGACTCCGGCGCGGGCAAGATCGGATTCGCCCTGCCGGACGCCCTCCGCGGCGAGCTGGAGACACTCGCCTCCGACGCGGGAGTCACCCTGTACACGGTGCTGGCCGGCGCCTTCGCGGCGCTGCTCTCCCGGTACAGCGACCAGCGGGACTTCAGCATCGGCACGGTGTGGTCCGGGCGCACCCTGTCCGGGACGGCGGAGATCGTCGGCTTCCTCGCCAACACCCTGCCGTTGCGCTGTGACCTCTCCGCCGATCCGACCGTGCCCGAGCTGCTGGCGGCGATGAGGTCCCGCGTGCTCGGCGTGATGGAACACCAGAACGTGCCCCTGTCCGAGGTGGTCAGGGCCGTCGGCGCCGAACGCAACGGCGAGGAGAACCCGCTGTTCCGGGCGGTGTTCAACTACGGCCTGGGGGCGGAGCCGGACGACGGCGCATGGCAGCCGTTCGCCGGGAGCTTCACCGGTAACGTCGCCGGAACCGCCAAGTTCGAGCTGACCATGAGCCTCGCGCCCGCCGCGGAGGGCCTGCGCGGGGAGCTGGAGTTCCGGTCCCACGTACTGGATCATGAATCCGCACAGCGCATGGTCGCGAACTTCGAGACCCTGCTGCACTCCTTCCTCCGGGACGGCGCCCTGCCCGTCAGCCGCCTGTCCCTGCTCCACCCCCGGGAAGAGGGCTGGTTCCGGCAGCACGGCGACAGCCCGACGCCGGATACGGCCGCGCTGCCCCCCGCGCGACCCGAGCTCTGCGAACCGGCCGCCGGTGCCGACCAGGTGTGGCAGACGGTGCTCTCGGCCTGGTCACAGGTGCTGGAGCTGGAGCCGGACGAGGTGGACCCGGACATCGGGTTCTTCGACCTGGGCGGGACGTCGTTGACGGCGGTGCGGGTCCACGAGCTGATCCGCACCGGCCTGGACCGCGAGTTCCCGCTCTCGACGCTGTTCCGTCACTCCACGGTGCGCCAGCTGACCACGTTCCTGCGCGGCGGCGCCACGCCGGCGGCGGGCGCGGCACCGGCACCGGCACCGGAGGGTGCCGACGAGGAAGCGGTGGCGATCGTGGGCGTGGCCCTGCGCCTGCCGGGCGCGAGTGACGCGGAGGAGTTCTGGGCGAACCTGCGGGGCGGTGTGGAGTCGATCCGCCGCTTCACCGACCAGGAGATGCTGGACGCCGGAGTGCCCGCGCACGCGGTGGAGGATCCCGCCTTCGTCCAGGCCAAGGGCTACGTGGGGGACGCCGACCTCTTCGACGCCGAGTTCTTCGGCTACTCCCGGGCCGAGGCGGAGAACATGGATCCGCAGCACCGGCTCTTCCTGGAGACGGCCTGGCAGGGCCTGGAGAACGCCGGCATCGTGCACGACGCCCACCCCGGCCGCATCGGAGTCTTCGCCGGCGCCGGATTCGGCGGCTACAACACCGGAACCGTCCGCGGCGACGAGATCAGCGAACTCCACGAGTTCTACCGCAACCTCCTCGGGAACAAATCCGACTTCGTGTCCACCAGGGTGGCGCACAAGCTGAATCTGCGGGGTCCCGCGCTGACCGTGCAGACGGCGTGCTCCACGGGACTGGTCCTCGCGCATCTGGCCCGGCAGAGCCTGCTGCGCGGGGAGTCCGACGTGGCGATCGTCGGCGCCTCCGCCCTCACCTTCCCCCTGGAGTACGGCTACCCGCACCAGGAAGGCTTCGTCTTCTCCCCGGACGGCTCCTGTCGCGCGTTCGACGCCGACCGCCAGGGCACCGTGGTGGGCAACGGCGTGGTCGCGGTGGTGATGCGGCGGCTGTCGGACGCGGTCGAGGCCGGGGACCGTATCTACGCGGTCGTCCGCGGCAGCGCCATCAACAACGACGGGTCCGACAAGGTCGGTTTCACCGCCCCCAGTGTCAGCGGTCAGGCGACGGTCATCACCGACGCCCTCGCCGACGCGGGGCTGTCGTCCGCGGACATCGGTTACGTCGAAGCGCACGGCACCGCCACCGCCATGGGCGACCTCATCGAGATCCAGGCCCTGCAGGAGGTGTTCTCCTCCGACCGCGAGGAGCCGTGCGCGGTGGGTTCGGTGAAGTCCAACATCGGTCACGTCGACGTGGCGGCGGGCCTGGCGGGACTGGTCAAGGCGGCCCTCTGCGTCTACCACGGCGAACTGGTCCCCACCGTCAACTTCGACCACGTCGACCCGGAACTGGGGCTGGATCCGGCGGTCCTGCGCATCAGCGACGACACCCGGGCCTGGCGGGGCATCCGGCGCGCCGGGGTCTCCTCGTTCGGTATCGGAGGCACCAACGCCCACGTGGTGATCGAACAGCCGCCGCAGCCGGCCGTGCGGCCCGACCCGGTACCGGCCGCGGCGCCGGTGGTGCTCTCCGGGCGGACCCCGCAGGCCCTCAGGGACCAGGCCCGCCAGTGGGCCCACTGGCTCACCGAACACCCCGACACCACCCTCACCGACCTGGCCTGGACCACCACCCGGCACCGCCGGCACTTCGAGCACCGGGCCGCCGTCCTCGCCCACGACCTGGACGAGATGGTGCGCGGACTGACCGCGCTCGGGGACGGGCAGGCCGACGACGCGGTGTGCACCGGGGTCGCCGGGGAACACGGCAAGGTCGCCTTCGTCTTCGCGGGCCACGGTTCCCAGTGGCCGGGCATGGCCCGGCGCCTGCTCACCGAAAGCCCCGCCTTCGCCGACACGGTCGCCCGCTGCGACGAGGCACTGCGCCCCTGGACCGGCTGGTCCGTCCAGGAGCTGCTGGAGAACCCCGACACGAGCGGGCTGAGCCTGGACGACGTCGAGGTGACCCAGCCCGCGCTGTTCACGGTCGCACTCGGCCTGGCGCAGGTGTGGCGGTCCGTCGGTCTGGAACCGGAGGCCGTCGTCGGACACAGCCAGGGCGAGGTGCCCGCCGCCGTGGTCGCCGGAGCGCTGACCCTGGAGGAGGGCGCCAGGATCGTCGCCGTCCGCAGCCAGGCGTTCGGGCGCATCGAGAGCGGCTCGGGCGGCATGGCCCTGCTGGGACTGCCGCTGACCGAGGTGGAGGAACTGCTCGCCGACCACGACGGAGCCCTGTCGGTGGCCGCGGTGAACACCCCGGGTTCGGTGGCGGTGGCCGGCGCGGCGGACGCGGTGGACGACCTGCTCGCGAAGCTGGCGGACCGTGACGTGTTCTCCCGCCGCATCAAGGCGGACCGGGCCGGGCACTGCAGCCTGGTCGACCCCATGCTGCCCGAGGTGGAAGCGGCCCTGGACGGACTGCGCCCTCGCCCGACGACGGTGCCGATGTACTCCACGGTCACCGGTGCGCCGATCGGCGGAGACACCCTGGACGCCCGGTACTGGTGCCGCAACCTGCGCGAGCCGGTGCGCATGGACCTGGCGCTCGACGCGCTGCGCGCCGACGGCTTCGGCGTGTTCACCGAGGTCAGCCCGCATCCGCTGCTGGCCGTCCCGCTGACCGCCTTCACCGCCGACGGCGGCGGAGTGGTCCTGGGCAGTCTGCGCCGCGACCACGGCGGCCTCGCGCAGATCGTGCGCGGCCTCGGCGAACTGCACGTCCACGGTCACCCGGTGGACTGGACACGGGTCATCGACGGGCCCCGCCGCCTGGTGGACGTGCCCGGCTACGCCTTCCAGCGGCAGAGCTACTGGATCGACGGGGGAGCCCGTCCCCGGCAGGAACGACAGGCACCACCCCCCGCGGACCTGGCGACCAGGCTGGCGGCACTGCCCGAACCGGCCCGTGCCCGCACCGTGCTGGAGGCCGTGCAGGACGCGGTCCGGGGCGTTCTCGGACTCGGCGAACCCCTGCCCGTGGACGAGCGGTTCCAAGGCCGCGGCATGGATTCGATGATGGCCCTGCAACTGCGCAACCGGCTCAGCGAGGTGACCGGCGCCCCGCTGCCGTCCACGCTCGCCTTCGAACACCCCACGCCCCGAGCGATCGTCGACCACCTGCTGACCGACGTCTTCCGCGAGCTGCCGCCCCCCGGCCCGTCGACGGAAGACGCCGAGCGGCGCGAGGTCCACCCGGCGACCGAAGGCCAGCGCCGGCTGTGGTTCCTGGAGCGGATGCGTCCGGGCTCCGCGCAGTACAACGCCGTGCTCCGGTTCGAGGTGGACAGCCCCCTGTGCCCGGAGACGTTCCGCTCGGCCCTGCGCGTGGTGATGGAACGTCACGAGGCCCTGCGCACCGGCCTGGAGAGCCGCGACGGCGAACTGGTCCAGGTGGTGCACCCGGACTTCACCGTGCCGCTACGGCACGAGCGGGCGACCGGCGCCGACGAGCTCGACCGGATGCTGCACGCGGAGGAACGGGTCCCGTTCGAGCTGGACGCCGAGACCCTGTTCCGCTGTCTGCTGGTGGACTCCGGCCGGACGTGGACCATGTGCTTCACCATGCACCACGCCATCACCGACGGCTGGTCGATGTCGCTGCTGCTGAAGGAGCTGCACGAGGCGTACCAGGCCCTCGCCGGACAGTCCACCCCCCGGCTCGCAGAGGTCCGCTACCACCTCGGTGACTACGCGCGGTGGGAGAAGCAGTCCCTGGAGGAGGGCGCCTTCGAACGCTCGCTCGCCTACTTCGCGTCCGAACTGGACGGAGCCCAGCGCCTGGAACTTCCCGAGCGGGCCGCGGCGGAGGACGAGCAGGGCGACGCCGTGCGCTTCACCGTGCCCGCGGAGCTCCGGGCCGCTCTGGACGAGCTGGCCGCACGCCACTCCGTCACCAAGTACACCGTGTACGTCAGCGCCTTCGCGGTGCTGCTCGCCCGGTACACCGACCAGTACGACTTCAGCCTCGGCACGATCTGGTCGGCGAGGGAGCTGCCGCAGGTCGCGAAGACCTTCGGGTTCCTCGCGAACACCCTGCCGCTGCGCTGCGACCTGACCCGGGCGGTGTCCTTCGAGGACGTCATCGCCGCCACGCACGCCCGGGTGCGGGGAGTGTTCGAGAACCAGAGCGTCCCGCTGTCCGAGGTCGTGCGCATCGCCGGCGGTGACCGGACCGGTGAGGAGAACCCGCTGTTCCGGGCGGTGTTCAACTACAGCGGAACGGCCTTCCCCACGGTCGGAACGGGTGAGGCGGCCTGGCGGCTTCCCACGACGGGCAGCGTGTCCGGCAACGTGCGAGGCGCGTCGAAGTTCGAGCTGGGTCTCACGCTGAGCGTCGACGGCGATGTGCTGCGCGGGGAGCTGGAGTTCCAGGCCCATGTGCTGGACCAGGACTCGGCCCGCCGCATGACCGCCGACTTCGAGACCCTGCTGGCATCGCTCGCCGCCGAGCCCGCCCGCCCCGTACGGGAGGCCGGTCCGCTCCGCGGCGTGGAACGCCGCCTGCTCGCCGGGCACGGCGGCCACGTCGCGGCCCGGCCCGCCGGGGAGACCGCGTACGAGCCGATACCGGCCCAGGCCGCACGGGCCCGGAAGCTCGCCGCACCGCCCGCACCACGACCCGAGCTCTGCGAACCGGCCGCCGGTGCCGACCAGGTGTGGCAGACGGTGCTCTCGGCCTGGTCACAGGTGCTGGAGCTGGAGCCGGACGAGGTGGACCCGGACATCGGGTTCTTCGACCTGGGCGGGACGTCGTTGACGGCGGTGCGGGTCCACGAGCTGGTCTGTGCCGGCCTGGACCGCGAGTTCCCGCTCTCGACGCTGTTCCGTCACTCCACGGTGCGCCAGCTGACCACGTTCCTGCGCGGCGGCGCCACGCCGGCGGCGGGCGCGGCACCGGCACCGGCACCGGCACCGGAGGGTGCCGACGAGGAAGCGGTGGCGATCGTGGGCGTGGCCCTGCGCCTGCCGGGCGCGAGTGACGCGGAGGAGTTCTGGGCGAACCTGCGGGGCGGTGTGGAGTCGATCCGCCGCTTCACCGACCGGGAACTGCTGGACGCCGGAGTGCCCGCACACGTACTGGAGGAACCCGGGTTCGTCCCCGCCAAGGGCTACATCGAGGACGCCGACCGCTTCGACGCCGAGTTCTTCCGCTGCTCGCCCTCCGAGGCGCAGAACATGGATCCGCAGCACCGGCTCTTCCTGGAGACGGCCTGGCAGGGCCTGGAGAACGCCGGCATCGTGCCCGGCACCCACCCCGGCCGCATCGGAGTCTTCGGCGGAGTCGGCTTCGGCGGCTACGACCAGGGCGATCCCGAGGGCACCACGGAGGCCTTCCGCGCGGCCATCGGCAACATGAACGACTTCCTCACGACCCGCCTGGCGCACAAGCTGAATCTGCGGGGTCCCGCGCTGACCGTGCAGACGGCGTGCTCCACGGGACTGGTCCTCGCGCATCTGGCCCGGCAGAGCCTGCTGCGCGGGGAGTCCGACGTGGCGATCGTCGGCGCCTCCGCCCTCACCTTCCCCCTGGAACAGGGCTACCAGCACGAGGAAGGCTTCGTGGCCTCCCCGGACGGACACTGCCGGCCCTTCGACGCCGACGCCGCGGGCACGGTCCTCGCCAACGGCGTGGTCGCGGTGGTGATGCGGCGGCTGTCGGACGCGGTCGAGGCCGGGGACCGCATCTACGCGGTCGTCCGCGGCAGCGCCATCAACAACGACGGGTCCGACAAGGTCGGTTTCACCGCCCCCAGCGTGAACGGTCAGGCGACGGTCATCACCGACGCCCTCGCCGACGCGGGGCTGTCGTCCGCGGACATCGGTTACGTCGAAGCGCACGGCACCGCCACCGCCATGGGCGACCCCATCGAGATCCAGGCCCTGCAGGAGGTGTTCACCCCCGACCGCGACGAGCCGTGCGCGGTCGGATCGGTGAAGTCCAACATCGGTCACGTCGACGTGGCCGCGGGCCTGGCGGGACTGGTCAAGGCGGCCCTCTGCGTCTACCACGGCGAACTGGTCCCCACCGTCAACTTCCAGCGCGTCAACCCCGAACTCGGCCTGGACCCGGCGGCCCTGCGCATCAGCGACGACACCCGGACCTGGCGGGGCACCCGGCGCGCCGGGGTCTCCTCGTTCGGCATCGGAGGCACCAACGCCCACCTGGTGATCGAACAGCCGCCGCAGCCGGCCGTGCGGCCCGCCCCGGTACCGGCCGCGGCGCCGGTGGTGCTCTCCGGGCGGACCCCGCAGGCCCTCAGGGACCAGGCCCGCCAGTGGGCCCACTGGCTCACCGAACACCCCGACACCACCCTCACCGACCTGGCCTGGACCACCACCCGGCACCGCCGGCACTTCGCCGAACGCGCCTCGGTGGCCGGACCCGACCTGCCCACGGTCGTCGAAGGACTGACCGCCCTCGCCCAGGACCGGCCGGACGCGTCGGTCACCCTCGCCACCGCCCGGCCGGGCAAGGTCGTGTTCGTCTTCCCCGGCCAGGGTTCCCAGTGGCCGGGCATGGCCCGGCGCCTGCTCACCGAAAGCCCCGCCTTCGCCGACACGGTCGCCCGCTGCGACGAGGCACTGCGTCCCTGGACCGGCTGGTCCGTACTCGGACTGCTCCAGGACGAGGACCGCATCGCGTGGGACCGCCTGGACATCGCCCAGCCGGTGCTGTTCACCATGTATCTCGCCCTGGCGGCGGCCATGCGGGACCTGGGCCTGGAAGCACAGGCCGTCGTAGGACACAGCCAGGGCGAGATCCCCGCGGCCGTGGTCGCGGGCTCCCTGACCCTGGAGGAGGGCGCCCGGATCGTCGCCGAACGCAGCAGGACCCTCGCCGCGCTGTCCTCGGACGGGGAGATGGCGACCGTGCAACTCCCGGTCTCCGAGGTCGAGGCGGCGCTGGCCCCCCACGGGAACGCCGTCTCGGTCGCCGTGGTGAACACCCCCGGATCCGCGGTCGTCTCGGGAGACCGCGCGGTCGTGGAGAAGCTGCTGCACGCGTGGGACGACCAGGACGTGATGTGCGGCAAGCTGAACGCCGCCTGCGCGTCCCACAGTTCACACATGGACGCGCTGCTGCCCGGCCTCCGGGACCGGCTCGCCCCGCTGAACCCCCGCCCGTCCCGGATCCCCCTGTACTCCACGGTGCTCGGCCGGCGGGCCGCGGGTGAGGAACTGGACGCCGACTACTGGTGCCGCAACCTGCGCGAACCCGTACGGCTCGACCTCGCCCAGCAAGAACTGCTCGCCGACGGATACACCGTCTTCGTCGAGGTCAGCCCGCACCCCGTGCTGGCCATGCCACTGGCCGACGGCGGCGCGGAGCAGGACGCGGTGGTCCTGGCGGCCATGGAACGGGACCAGGGCGGCCTGGACCGGCTCCAGCGCACCCTGGGCGCCCTGCACGCGCACGGTGTCGAGATCGACTGGCCGGCGGCCGTCCCCCACGGTCGCATGGTCGACCTGCCCGGCTACGCCTTCCAGCGGCAGCGCCACTGGAAGGCACCCGCTCGCCGCAGGACGACCGACCAGCGCTTCTGGGACGCCGTCGGCGCGGACGAGGCGGACTCGCTCGCCGAGCTGCTCGGCGCGTCCGGACAGCACCGGGACAGCGTCGCGGACCTGCTGCCGCTGCTCCGGCGCTGGCACGAGAGCCGCGACGGCCACGCCGGGAGCGCCGGCCGGCCGCACGGGGACGAGACGACCGGCACACCCCAGGACAGCGGTCTCGCAGAGCGGCTGGCGGGCATGGACCGGGACACACAGCTCGCCACGGTGCTGGAACTGGTCCGCGCGGAGGCCGCCGCCACCCTCGGAACAACCGGGGTCCCCGCCGGACAACCCCTGCAGCAACTCGGGATGGACTCGCTGATGGCCGTCGGCCTGCGCGCCAGGATCGCCAGGCGAAGCGGACTGCGGCTCGGCACGGACGTGCTGTTCCGGCAGGGCGGTTGCGCGGGCATCGCGCAACACGTGGTCGACGAACTCACCGGACGGCAGCCCGCCGCCGAGGCCGCGCCCGACCCGCTGATACGGGTACTCAAGCCGGCGCGGCACCCCAAGGCCCGGATCCTGTGCATGTCGGGCATGGGCGGCACGACCACCGGACACGTCCCGCTCATCCCGTACCTCCCCGAGGACGTCGAACTGCTCGGCGTCCGGGTCCCCGGCCGTGAGGGACGCAGCGGGGAGGCCCCGGTGAGCGATGTGAACGTCCTCGTCGACCGGGTCGTGGCGGACCTGTCCGACCGCCTCGACGTGCCGGTCGTCCTGTACGGGCACAGCCAGGGCGCGTACACGGCCTGGGAGATCGCCCACCGGCTCGGCAGCAGGGTCGGGGGGCCGGACCTGTCCCTCGTCGTCGCCTGTGCGCCGTCGCCGTTCAGCGAGACGCCGGAGGCGCTCAAGCGGTTCCAGAAGGTGTCGACGCTGTGGGACACGGCGGCGCCGGCGACCCTGGTCGAGCTGTTCCGCGGGGTGCTTCCCGACGACATCCTCGACAACGAGGAGGTGTTCGGCACCTACGTGGAGAACCTGCGGGCCGACGTCGGCATGTGGAACCGGCACCAGCTCGCGCTGCGAGGCGACCGCCGCGGGCCCCTGGACATCCCGGTCACGGCGGTGTCGGGCACGGCCGACCCGGTGCTGCCCGAGGGCACGACGGCCGGCTGGTCCACGCTGACCAGCGGCGAGTTCGTGATCCGGTCCATCGAGGGCTCGCACTCGGCGCCCCTCGAGAACCCGAAGGCCATGGCCCTGGAACTGACCGCCGCGGCCATGTCCCACGCGGTCACCTCCCACGCGTGAGCGCAGTGGCGTCCGTCGCCGACCGACGACGGACGCCACTGCGGCCTTCCGATACCGGATCAGCGCTGGAACAGCCAGGTGACGAAGGCCGCGGTGCCGCCGGAGACGGCCGCGAGGCCGACCTGGCCCAGGAGGGTGCAGAAAGCCTTGCGGGTCCGCGAAGTGGCCATGACGTGCT
Source organism: Streptomyces sp. CB02400 (assembly GCF_001905725.1). Lineage (GTDB taxonomy): Bacteria > Actinomycetota > Actinomycetes > Streptomycetales > Streptomycetaceae > Streptomyces > Streptomyces atrovirens. Next base: position 143,255 of record NZ_LIWB01000016.1, on the reverse strand, counting down.
CCTCGGAAGGGTGCCGGCCGCGGGGTGCGGCCGGGCGATGACGCCATGGCGCGGCTTTCAGGGCCTTTTCAGCGAAGTCACCGCCTCCCGCACGCTGCCTGACTAGCCTGGCCGGGCACCGTTTTCCGGATTCTTCAGCGGGTGCGGAGTCTGAACGGCCGAAAGGGCGCCGCCTGATGGAGCAGCAGTCGGACCGGCTACGAGCCGAGCTGCGGGCGTTGTACGAGGCGGCGGGCCGACCGACCCTGAGCCAGTTGGCGAAGCAGGGCGCGAAGCAGGTGCCGCCGATGCCCGTCTCCGTCGGCACAGTGCACAGTTGGCTGAACGGCCCGGCCGTCCCGGGACCGGACAAGACCGCCTGCTTCCTGGCTCTGGTGGCCTACCTGCACAGCGAGGCCGCGGCCCACGACAGCCGCTACCGGCCACGGTCGCAGGCGTGGTGGGGACAACTCCTCAAGCGCGCCCGGCAGGAACGGGACGCCCGGCGGGGCGGACGCCCCCGTACGACCGGCCCCCCGGGGCCACCGGCCACCGGCCCCGTGACGCTGCCCGCCGCCCCCGCTGCCTTCGCGGGCCGCACAGCCGAAGTGGAGGAGGTCCTGCTGTGGCTGGAGCCCCGGGCCGACGAGTCCCGGGAGCCCGTGACCGTCGCCGTGTCGGCCGTGGCCGGGATGGGCGGTGTGGGCAAGACGGCACTGGCCCTGCACGCCGCACACCAGGCGAGCGCCCGAGGCTGGTTCCCGGGCGGCACGCTCTTCGCCGACCTGCACGGCTACAGCTCTCAGCCACCGACGGAGCCGGAGCAGGTGGTCGGCCGACTGCTGCACGCGATGGGAGTACGCGGCAGGGATCTTCCCGATGGACTGGACGGCAAGCTGGACGTCTGGCGATACACGCTCAACACGCTGGCCCGGGCCGGCACACCGCTCCTGCTGGTGCTGGACAACGTCAGAAGCCCCGAACAGATCACCGCCCTGCTGCCCCAGGCCCCGCACAGGGCGGTGATCACCTCCCGTCACTCGCTCTCGGTGCTTCCGGTTCACCGACTGCGCCTGAACCCGCTCACCGAGGAAGAAGCCCTCGCACTGATCCACGCGGCACTGAGCGTGGACGACAGGGGTGCCGAGCGCGTGCACACACAGCGGGACGCGGCCGCGGAACTCGCCGGGCTGTGCGGCCACCTGCCCCTGGCACTGCGCATCGTCTCGGCGTTGCTCCGCGAGGCACCGGAGCGCGCCCTCTCCGAACACGTCGCGGACCTCCGGGCTGCGAGCAGCCTGCTCGACGTCATCGCCTACGAAGGATGCGACGAGGCCGGCCGTCCTTATGCCCTGCGGGCGTCGTTCGCCCTGTCGTACGACCACCTTCCACAGCCTCAGTCACGGCTGTTCCGCCTGCTGGCGGAGGTCCCGGGCGATCGCGTCTCCACCCGGGCGGTCGCTGCCCTGCTCGACGGGAGCACCGCTGACGCCCGACGCCTGCTGCACTCCCTCGAACGCTCCCACCTGCTGATCAAAGAGCCGGCGGACACCGAAGGCCCTCTGCCCACCGAGGACACCGAGTACTGGACCATGCACGACCTCATTCGGCTCTTCGCACGCGAGTACGGCGAGGAGGCGGCGACCGCGGACCGACGCGACGAGGCACTCGACCGGCTGCGGGACCACTACGCCGATGATGTGCTGGCAGCAGCCGGCCACCTGTCTCCCAAGGTCGCCACGCAGGCGGCGCCGGCCCGGTTCACCAGCAAGGAACAAGCCGTCAGCTGGCTGGAGACCGAACGAACCACGCTCCTGATCGCGACCACCACAGCACCGAAGAAGCACCGCCTTTTCAGGACCGCAGGCCTGCTCGCGGTCATCTACAACGAAATGCGCTACTTCGAAGACGCGGTGACCCTCGGCGAACAAACGATTGAGATATGCCGGGAAGCCGGGAACCAGGACACGGAAGCGGCGGCGTGGAACACCCTGGGAGAGGCTCTGCAGTCCCTCCACCGCTTCGACCGGGCGATAGAAGCTCATACAAGGGAACTGGCGATCAGACGGGAGACGAACGACCCGGCGGAAGAATGCTCGGCACTCACCGCCCTCGGCACGTCCTATGCCGGCCGACGGCGCTTCGACCAGGCCGCCCAAGCCCACAGGGCGGCCCTCGAACTGGCCCGGAGCACCGGGGACGTGAGACGGCGGGCAGTGGCACTGAACGGCTTGGGCCTCATGCTGCGCGAGATACGTCAGTTCGACGAAGCGATCTCCTGTCACTCGCAGGCGGTGGAGATCTACCGGGAACTCGGCAACATCAGGGGTGAAGCCGAATCCCTGAACAACCTCGGTCTGAACTTCCAGGACGTAGGACGCTTCACCGAAGCCGTCGAAGCCCATACCCGCGACGTGGCGCTCTGCCGCGAACTGGAGGACACGCACAGCTACGCGAACGCGCTGAGCAATCTCGGCCTCTCCCTCCACGCCGTCGGACGTTATCCGGAAGCGCTGGAGAAGCACGAACAGGCCGTGGAGATGCTTCGTGATCAGCGTGACCCACGAGGCGAAGGCGGAGCACTCGTCAACCTGGGCCGCACGCTGGAGAGACTGCGCCGCTTCGAGGAGGCCCTGGCGGCGCACCACGAAGCGGCACAGCTGCTCGCGGACGCCGGTGACCTCGTGTGGGAAGGGCGCGCACTCCAGAACGCCGGGGTCGTCCTCATGCACCTGGCCCGGCTCGACGACGCCATGGACCACCAACTCCGGGCCATCGAAGTCTTCGACCTCGCCGCCGACCGGCACGGCGCCGCGGCCTCCCACTACAACATCGGCACCTTCTTCCGGGCCAAGGGCGACTACGAGAAGGCCGCGGACTCATTCGCTCGTGCCACGGCCCTGTTCCGGGAGACCGGTGATGCGGTGCACGAGGCACGTGCGCTGCTGTCCCTCGGCATCGTCGAGGCGGTCCTGCGGCTGATCCGGCTCCGACGCAGGTGCCGCTGGCGGTGACACCCTCCGGCAGGCTGTCGGGACCGTCTCGCACAACCGGGTCGTTCATGAGAATGACCGTCCGTGGCGGCCGTCACGCTCAGTTCACGCCGGGACTGCGGCGCTCGACGAGGACGACGTCGCGCCAGGTGCCGTGGTGGCGGCCGATGCGCTCGCGCGTGCCGATGGCGCGGAACCCGGCCCGCCGGTGCAGGGCGAGGCTGGCGGTGTTCTCCGGGAAGATGCCGGACTGCACCGTCCAGATGCCGGCGGCGTCGGTGGAGGCGAGCAGGGCGGTCAGCAGGGCCAGGCCCACCCCGCGGCCTCGGGCGTCGGGGTGGACGTAGACGGAGTGCTCGACGACACCGGCGTACGCGCACCGGTCGGAGACCGGCACCACGGCGGCCCAGCCCAGGACCCGGCCGCCCTCGTCCAGCGCGACCAGGCGGTGCTCGTCCAGCTTGGCGGTGTCGAACACCTCCCAGGTCGGGGCGGTGGTCTCGAAGGTGGCGTCGCCCTCGTCGATGCCGAGCCGGTAGATCGCCAGGACCTGCTCGGCGTGCTCCGGCCGCAGCGGGGCGATGCGCACGCCGGTCTCGGTGGCCCTCACGCCGCCGCCTGGATGCCGAGGCCGGCGAGCAGGCCGCGGACGCGCCGCTCGATCTCGTCGCGGATCGGCCGGACGGCCGCGACGCCCTGCCCGGCCGGATCGTCGAGCTGCCAGTCCAGGTACCGCTTGCCGGGGAAGTACGGGCAGGCGTCGCCGCAGCCCATCGTGATCACGACATCCGAGGCCCGCACCGCTGCGGTGGTGAGGACCTCGGGGGTCTCGGCGGAGATGTCGATGCCGGCCTCCTTCATGGCCTCCACGACGGCCGGGTTCACGGTGTCGGCGGGGGCGGATCCGGCCGAGCGGACCCGGACCCGGTCACCGCCGAGGTGGGTGAGGAAGGCGGCGGCCATCTGGGACCGGCCGGCGTTGTGCACGCAGACGAACAGCACGGAGGGAACGGCAGGGGTGCTCATCAGGCCAGGGCGCTTTCTTCGGTGGAACGGGCGGGAGCGGCGGGCTGTTGCCCGCCATGGGGGACGACGGCCTGGTCCTCGCCCGCGGCGGCCGGGCGGCCGAAGCAGACGACGACCAGGCCGAGACCGGCGGCGGCGCCGAGCAGCTGGGCGGCGAGGAAGGGCGGCACGGAGGCGGGGGCGATGCCGGCGAAGGTGTCGGTGAACGCCCGGCCGATCGTCACGGCCGGGTTGGCGAAGCTGGTGGAGGAGGTGAACCAGTACGCCGCCCCGATGTAGGAGGCGACCAGCAGGGGCGCCAGGTGCGCCCGGCCGGCGCGGGCCAGGCCGAGGACGAGCCAGACCAGCCCGGCGGTGGCCACGACCTCCGCCAGCCACAGATGGCCAGCGGACCGGTCGTGGGTGGAGAAGTGCACCAGCGGCTTGCCGAACATGGCGTCGGCCAGTACCGCGCCGGCGATGGCCCCGGCGGCCTGGGCGGGCACGTACGCCGCGACGTCGCGCAGGGCGAGGGCGTCACTGGTGCGGCGGCCGGTGAACCAGGCGGCGAGGGTGACCGCCGGGTTGAAGTGCGCCCCCGACTCCGAGCCGAGCAGAGCGATCAGCACGCCGAGACCGAGGACGGTGGCGAGGGAGTTGGCCAGCAGCTGCACCCCGACATCGTGGGTCAGTTCGGTGGCCTGGATCCCGGATCCGACCACCACCGCGACCAGCGCGGCCGTCCCCAGCCCCTCGACCGCCGCCCGCCGCAGCAACGGCACGGGCGCGCTCACGCCGGGGCCTTCGCGGACACGGCGGGAATCTCCAGCAGCGCGGACAGCTTCGCCAGGGCCTCGGGCAGCACCCAGTAGTACACCCAGGTCCCGCGCCGCTCCGAGCCGACCAGCCCGGCCTCCCGCAGCACCTTCAGGTGGTGGGAGATCGTCGGCTGGGAGACGTCGAACGGGCCGATGAGGTCGCACACGCACGCCTCACCGCCCTCGTGGGAGGCGATCAGCGACAGCAGCCGCAGCCGGATCGGGTCCGACAGCGCCTTGAACATCCGCGACAGCTCGGCCGCGGCCTCCTCACCGAGCGGCTCGCGGACCATCGGCGCACAGCACACCGCCTCGTCCTGCTCGAGCACCGGCAGACCAGCTTGCTTCGACATTCCTCAATATTGACAGCCGTCGATCCCAGTGGCAAGGTCGGCTGTATCGATAGACGTCGAAACAAGTTGTCCGATGGGAGACCGCCATGTCCCGTGTCCAGCTCGCCCTGCGCGTAGCCGATCTCGAAGCCTCGATCACCTTCTACTCCAAGCTGTTCGGCACCGAGCCGGCCAAGCGCCGCGAGGGCTACGCCAACTTCGCCATCACCGAACCCCCGCTCAAGCTCGTCCTCATCGAGGGCGGGACCGGCGAGGACACCCGCCTGGACCACCTCGGCGTCGAAGTCGCCTCCACCGAGCAGGTCGACGCCGCCACCACCCGCCTCAAGGACGCCGGCCTGGCCACCTTCGAGGAGAACGACACCTCCTGCTGCTACGCCCTCCAGGACAAGGTGTGGGTCACCGGCCCCGGCAAGGAACCGTGGGAGGTCTACGTCGTCAAGGCCGACGCCGACCAGCTGGGCAAGAGCCCCGTCTCCGGCGGCGATGCCTGCTGCGCCGGCCAGGAGGAGAGCACCGAGCCCGCGCCGACTGCCGCGGGCTGCGCCTGCGGCAGCTGAACGGGACCGCTCGTCCTTCTTCCGGTTCGTCCTCCTGCGCGGCATCGGGGCCGCGCAGCGGGCACAGCTCCTGGCCGGGGCCGCCGGCCAACGACAAGCCGGGCTTCCGAACTCACAAGGAGGCGACGGACTACGTCATCAATTCGATGTGGGGGTGCTCGGGCGCCGCGGGGCAGATGGAGAGGTGCTGCCTGTAGCCGCTGCCGATCTGGACCGCGGTGGGCCGCCCGGGGTCGAAGTGGTCCAAGTCGGGGGACGGCTCAGCAGCCGGGTTCTCGTACGGGGACCAGCTGCGCCCCTCGTCGTCCCCTTCTTCGAACGTGGCGATGGTCAGCAGGACTTCCATCCCGGTGCCGCATTCAGGGCAGGGCCGCGGGCTGGGGTCGGTGGAGTCCCAGGCGGGCCAGCCGCCGACCTTCCAGCCGGGTGCGTTGGACAGCACACAGTCGTAGTACGTCTGCGGGTCCATATCCTCCTCGGCTGCCTGTGGCACACTCCACTGCCTGAGCTGCTCCTGCAGTTCCGTACTCAGTTCCAGGTGGTCGGGATATTCGGTGATCTGTTCCGGGTGGAGCAGGCACGGCTCGGGCAGGTAGCCGTCGAACTGCATCGCGGGTGGTTCGGGGGGTGTGCCGAGGATGTCGGTGACGGTGGCTGCCGACCGCCAGAACAGCGCGGTCCTGGGCATGATCGGATGGTCGAAGGGGCACCACAGAACCTGCAGCAGGTCCGTTCCCTCCGGCGCGCGCAGATCGGGCACGTCCCGTGCGTACAGTTGCGCCACGGGCAGCATCGCCATGGAGCCGTCGTACGGCCGGACCGCCGGCCTCACCGGAAACCTCCGAGGAGGCCGGATCCGCTCGAGGGTCTCCCGTTCCTGCGGGGTCACGTCCCTGCCGCGCGAGGCGGCATGGATCCGTCGTTCCAGCCGTACATCCGCCGGGGACAGGACCGGGTTCATTCCGTCCACTTCATGAGGGCCTTCGCAGTGGGGCCACGGCTCGTCGGCGGGCCACAGCAGCGGCCCGCCGATCGAGCTGTCGTACCACGTCGGCGCCCCGGGCCGGGGGTGCAACCGGGTCGCCGTGCGTGCCAGCGGGACCAGTTGAGGGAAAACCGCGGCAACATCGAGCGGCCGTGGCGGAGTGACAGGAGTGACATTCATGCCACGATCTTGCCGACTGCCTCTGACAACGACCCTCGCAGCCGCCCCAGGCACTCTTTCCCATGGGGGCCTTGCAGAACGATCCTCTTGTGGCACGGTGGAGTCGTGCGCGTTGTCGTGCTGTGGACGGTGATCGAACCGCTGCCGCCCAGGCACCACCGGGCGCGGTACCCAGGGCGCGCACGCCCTCGCACGGCTCAGCGCGGGAGCCGCAGCACAAGGGAGGTCAACTCCTCGGGGAACTCGTTCGTGTGACGCTCCGCGAAATACCGCACGGTGCAGGCCGCCGAGACCAGCTCCACATCCGAGTACCCGCCGTCTTCGAGCATCCCGGCGGCCATGCCGAGCGGCACGGCGAAGTCGGCTCGGGCCTCCGGCGACATCGCCTCGACGATGCCGGACTCGTCCTCGACGAGCACCAGGTCCACAATCTGGCGGAGCGTCTCCGCCATGACCGGCAGGTCCACCTCCCGGACAATGCCGGCCATGTCGTGGTACTCCGCGAACCCGAACCGATTGATCCGTTGGTACTCCGCGCTCATGTCGTGCCCTTTCGAGGCCTTGTCAGACCCAGCCCCGATCCATGTGGCTGACCGGGCCGGGCGGTCTTCGGGTCGATGCCGCGCTCGCGCGGGCGGCGCCGATACACGTCGTGGTCGTCACCGCGGTCGGCGTACGACGAGCGGGGCCTGCGCCGGGGCCGGCCCCGCTCGCCCCGCACCGGTGGCAACCCGTCGACCAGCGGCAGCGGCTGGGTCACGTCGTTGTGGACCATGTACGGGATCTTGAGGCCGCGAGCAGCCCATGGCAGGCTCGTTCCGCATGATCGATGAATTCGCGAAGGACCACCTGCACGGGAGACTGCGGCGGGACCGCGAGGCGCTGCTCTGGAAACTCGACGGTTTGTCCGAGTACGACGCCCGCCGGCCTTTGACAGCGACCGGGACCAACCTCCTCGGCCTGGTCAAGCACGTGGCCGGCGTCGAGGCCAGGTACTTCGGCGAGGTCTTCGACCGCCCTTCCCCGGAACCGCTGCCCCGGTGGCAGGACCACTCCGACGGCAGCGATCTGTGGGCGACCGAGGACGAGACCCGCGATCAGATCATCGGGTTCTACCGGCGCACGTGGGAACACTCGGACGCGACGATCAACGAGCTTCCCCTCGACGCCCCCGGCCACGTGCCGTGGTGGCCGGAGCCTCATGCCGACACGAACCTGTTCGCCGTCATGGTCCATGTCCTCGGCGAGTCCATCCGGCATGCCGGGCACGCCGACATCCTGCGCGAGGGCCTCGACGGCCGGACCGGATTGCGCGCCGAACACGAGAAGCAGATCGACGAGAAAGCCCGTGCAGCCTACTGCGCGAAGATCGAGCAGGCCGCCAGGTCGGCCGCACCGATCAATGCTTAGAGGCCGTCCCACGTGACTTGATGTCCGTGCGGCACGATGCCGGTCGCGGGTGCTGATCTGTCGAAGCGTCTGGTTCCTGATGGACTCCGGGAGCCGGCCGCCCCGTTGCTGCCCGTCGTTCGCTGCTCGTCCGCAAGGTGGTGGGCCCGCTCCGTGCGACGAGCGGGCCGTGTCCGCCACAGGATCGGCGGAGCGGCACAGGCGTCGGCTCACTCGTCGATCGACGTACCGAAGCGCGCGTCGGTTCCGGAAGCGCCGAGTGAGCCTCCGCCGTACGACCACGATCCGGTGCTCACCGTCCCGGCCGTGGAGGCGGCGAGCCACCAGACCACCCCGTCGTCGGTGTTCTCGCCGGGTGCCGCGGCCAGCAGCTCGGAGCGGCCGTCGGCGTCCGTGTCGGCGAGCCGGACCTGTCCGCCCCAGCGGTCCCCCTTCTCCGCCGTGCCGGGCACGCCCGCCGAGCTCTGGTCGAAGGACTTCGCGCCCACCGCGGTCAGCCCGGCGGCCGAGCCGCGCAGGATCCGCACCCCGCCCGCGTCCGCCACGGTGCCGATGTCCTCGCCGGGCACGCCCACGGCCAGGTCGGCGTAGCCGTCACCGTCGATGTCGGCGAGGGAGACATCGGCGCCGAAGCCGTCGCCCAGTTCGGCGGTGCCCGGCACACCGGCGGTGTACTGGGCCCACACCTGTGCGGGAGTGCCGAGTTCGTCCACGTTCTCCATGCCGTCCTCGGAGCCCAGGTAGACGCCGACGGTTCCACCCGTGAGGGGTTCGCTCTCGTCCTCGGGCTTGTCGGGCCTGCCGTAGACCAGGTCGTCGTATCCGTCGTCGTTGATGTCGCCGGAGGCCGTGGCGGAGCCGCCGGCGAGGTCGCGGGTGTAGGCCGGCCCGTCCGCGGCGCCCATGTACAGGGAGGAGCGTGGCCTGGGGTCCTCCTCCAGGCTGTTGCCGGACACGAGCAGGTCCGCGTATCCGTCGCCGTCGTAGTTCCCGGTGGTCAGGGAGGCGGGCTGTATCGAGTCGCGGCCGGGGACACCGGCGGTGTCGAGGCGGCCCGTTCCCTCCAGGGAGCCGGCGCCGTAGGTGAACAGGGAGGCGCCCCCGCGGTCGGCCACGGCGAGGACGTCTCCCGGTGTGGTTCCGGAGAGCCGGGCGGCGGCGACGGCCAGGCCGAACCGGGCGTCCGCCGCGGGCGCCTCCGACCTCAGGGTGGTGCTGCGGGCGGGGGTCAGTCCGGCCGGGGACCCGTAGAGGACCGTCACCCGGCCCGCGTCGCTCAAGGAACCCTCGTCCTCACCCGGCGCGGCGACGATCGCGTCGTCGTAACCGTCGGCGTCGAGGTCCCCCGTGGCCACGGCGGTGCCGAAGCCGTCACCGGACTCGGCGGAGCCCGGGACCCCCGCGGTCGCCTGACCGAAGACGGCGGTGCGGACCCGGGGGATGCTGGTGGCGGTCCCTATACCGCTCGCGGCGCCGTACTGGACGGTGACGTACCCCGCCCCCTTCTTGCCGCCGTCGGTGCCGCCCGGAGCGCCGGTCAGGACGTCGTCGTAACCGTCGCCGTCGAAGTCGCTGTTGCGGTCGTCGGCGTAGGTGCCTCCGGGCGTGCCCGCGAAGGCCGCGGGCGCGGCGGTGAGGGCCACACCGCTCAGCAGCAGGAACGATGCGGCGGCAACGGCCGTGGAACGTCTGTGGGTCATGATCTGCTCCCATGCGCGGGGCGACGGTGGGTCGCGGTCACAGGTTGGATCCATGGCACACAGGGAAGGTTGCGGCACGCCGGTCTTCTGTGACAGAGGGGTGACGCTGAGGCGGTGGACCGCGACGTCACTTCTGCCTGGCGCACTGGTCGATGGCGGTGGAGAAGACATCCACGAGTCCGGCGGGCATGGAGTAGCCCTTGACCTTTCCGAAGCCGGGCCCCTGTGCCTGGACCGGCGGCTGCATCCCGGCCGGCCACCAGCCCTCGCGGACGCCGCGCTCCAGAACGCGCTTGAGGGCGCCGCTGTGGCCGCGGAGGCTGCCGCCGTCGGTGCGGAGTTCGTCGTCGTCGACGAAACCACCGCGGGTGGCGGCCAGTTGGACGATGTGCCGTGCCCGAGCGGGCAGGGTCCGGTAGTACCGCAGGGCGCGTTCGACGGTCCAGGTGGCGTCGACGTCGACGTGGGCGGCGTGTTCCTCGAGGAGTGCGAGAAGCCGGTCCTGGAAGTCGTCGGTGGGATCGTCGACCGTGACGGTGATGCGCATGATTCCTTCCGTACCAATAGACGTGAACTGACGAGAACGGTAGCAGCGGTCCGTGTCCCGCCATCAGGAACCGCGCCGAGAAGGGCCTTGGACGTTACCCCTGTATAATTTCCCTTATACGAAGCTATCCTGAGGGAGGGGCACATGGCCGACTCCGTCGCCGTGGAAGTGGTCGACGCCGAGCTGGTCGACGAGGACGAGAACCGGGCGCTCCCCGCCCTCGCGGACACGCCGGCACACCGGCCCCTCATCGGCCGGCACACGCTGCTCCGGCCGGACGCCCCGATCCCGACGACGGCCGACCAACCGACCTACACCGAAGCCGACTTCCGGATCTCGCAGGAGACGGCCGACCTGATCGACGGGGCGCCGCCCGCCAACACCTCCCGCACGTACGGCTCGGCCCTCGGACAGTTCACCACCTGGTGCGCCGAGAACGGCCGGGTGCCGATGCCGTGCACCACGGCGACGTTCGTGGAGTACGTCGGACACCTGGTGCAACGGGACCTGGCGCCCGCGTCCGTCCAGGTCCACATGTCGGCGATCCGCTCCGCCCACTCCGACGGACAGCAGCCCGGAATGAAGGAGGCCCGGCAGGTCCTCCGCAGGCACGCCCGGGACTGGGCCCGGCGCCGCGCGCCCAGGAAGGCACCGCCGATCCGCACCGCGGCCCTGTCCGCCATGGTGGCCACCTGCACCGCGGCCGACGAGCGCGAGCAGCCGAAGGCCCTGAGGGACGCCGCGCTGCTCACCCTCGGATGGGGGATGCTGTCCCGCCGCAGCGAACTCGCCAACCTCCTGGTCGAGCACCTGGCCGTGGAGGACGACGGCGTGACCGTGCGCGTGGCGTTCTCCAAGACCGACCAGGCCGCCCACGGCGAGGACACCTTCGTACCGGCCGACCCGGAGGCCCCGTCCCTCTGCCCCGTCGTCCGCGTCCGCGCGTGGCTGGAGGAACTGCGCCGCCACGGCATCACGTCCGGCCCGCTGTTCCGGCACATCACCCGCGGCGGCACCATCCGCCCCCGCTCCGGGCCGCGCGGCGACTTCCTCAGCCCCGACGCGATCGGGAACATCGTCAAGACCCGCGCCCGGCTCGCCGGGGTCAAGGCGCCCGGCGGCCGCGCGGTGACCGCGCACGGCCTGCGCCGGGGCCCGGCACAGGAGATCTCCGAAGCAGGAGGAGACCCGACCGCCCAGGGCCGGTGGAAGCCCGGTTCCCCCACGGTCCTCAAGCACTACATCGAACCCGCCCGGGGCAGGACGAACAACCCCCTGCACGCCGCCCGCGCTAAGGCCCGCGAACGGAACGGCACCTGACTGGCCGTCACCCCGGTCGTCACGTGAGGACCGCCGGCGGGGCCCTCGACGGAGTCACCGCCCACGGCCGACGGATCCCCGACCCGGATCACCGGTCCCCCGGCCCGGGGCAGATGAACTCGGCGAGCTCGCGCTCCCACGCGTCGAGGGCACGGGCGTACAGGGCCGCCGACGGATGGAGTGTCAGCGGGTGGACGGCGTCGAGGAAGGCGTCGACGTCGTCACGCGCCGCGGACAGCAGTGCCGTTCCCTCCGGTGACCGCAGACGGACGAAGACGCGTCGCCGCTCGTGTTCCTCGTCCTGTGAAGGCCACACGATGACGTCCCCGATCCCCACGCTCTCGTGCGTGCCGTCGACGAGCAGCTCGTGAGCGAAGACCCATTCCCTCTCGTCGTCGGTCCCGTGGTTGAAGACGGCCGTGATCGCGTAGGGATCAGCGGTGCGATAGGTCAGCCGGACCGGGAGACGCTGTCCGGTGTCCTGCTCCGTGAGGTGCACACGCATCGAGAACCGGGCGTGCTGCTCGAGCCCGTCGCCCGCCTGCCTCCTCCAGAGCCTGAGCCGACCGGCGGCCGCGGCGACGGTGTGCTGCTCCTCCTGCCGCCGGCGGCCGGCCGCGCCCTCGGTGGTCGTTCTCGGCAGCAGCAGGCTGCTGCCCGGACGCGATGCGTAACCGTCCAGGGGTGGTAGGAGCGGCAGTCGGAGCAGGACGGCTCGCCGGTGCACCGGGTGCGGTCCCACGGCCGGGCCAACCGCCACCAGGAGGCAGACCTCTCCCGTCCCGGTGTCCATCGGCACGTCCGCGCCTGAGCGTGTCGCGTCCGCCAGGACTGTCCGGCCGGCGACGGACGGCGGACCTGCCGCACCGTGGGAGGAAAAGCCCGGACCCGGCGCCCAGGGGCGAGGCTCTTCTTCACCGGACCGCCATGGGCACAGGACGCGCACGGTGGAAGTCCACGGTACGTGCAGCAGCTCGGTCAGGCATGCCGCGGCCGACGGCCTCCGTCCGCCCGTGCTCATGCCGACGGACCCGCCCCCGCAGGACGTGACCACGCTGCCGAAGGCGGCCCCGGTGTCCTGAGGCACGGCGAGGCGTGGGCAGAGCGCGAGGGCGCGTGTCCGGTCTGCTCCCCACGTCTTCGCCCATGGCGGGCGACTCGGCCGCCGGGTCCCCGCCGTATGAACGACGAGTGGGTGGGCGTGACGGGCTGTCATGACGGACCGGTTCCACCATGGTTGCTCCGGAGCGAGGGGACCGGCCGGTTCCACGGCAGGTTCGAGCGCCCAGCGGGGTTCCGGAGCGGACGGCGCGCCGGCGAGCCGACGGCCCTCGTGGTGGATGATGAGGTAGGCCTCGGGAAGGGGTGGCACCGGCGGGGTGTGCCCCAGCGCCACGATGACGATGCCTGCCCGGCAGAGCTCGTCCCAGTCGCGGTGCGGCGCGGACTCCGTGATGTGCCAGCCGTCGGTCCACAGGTCGCGCATCCGCCGGTCGCCCAGCGGATGCAGCGAGAGGAGCGAAGACTCCTGGAGGTACGGCCGTGGCCTCCTCGGGGAGCGCCGGTTCGGCACCCGCGCTGGAGGCCGGTTCGGGGTCATGACTGAGTCGTTCGACCAACGCGGGCGTGGCGGCCGGGTCCCGGACGACCGGCCGACGGTGGTTTTCGGTTCACGCGCAAGGCCCAGGACCACCATGGGGATGGGGCCTCCAGGACGAGATGACGTCGTTCATGGGCTTGCCGTCCACCCATACGTTCGCGAGGTTGTTGATGTTCCCGGGGCCGAAGTGCACGAAGCTTCGCCCCTGGAAGTTGTTGTGCTCGTAGAAGCAGATCGGTGTGCTGGTCGGGTTCGCGATGGACGAAATGCTGTCCTGCGCTGCGGGGCTGACCTGCTTGAGGGCGTCCGACACGGTGGTCGGGGCGTGCCCACAGTGGTTCTGGTACGCGTCCCTGCAGACCGTGATCGTGTCGGCCGCGGCCGCGGTGCCCGGGAACGCGGCTACGGCGCCGACCGTCAGCGCCAGACATGTGGCGGCGCCGTAGATCGTGTTCTTGATTCTGCGCATGAGGTGCTGCTCCTCGTGTTCGGTCCGTTCCGCACGTCAGCAGGGTCGTCGAGCGACCGGTGCGGGAATGCGCCGATGCGTCCCCTCGGTGGAACCCGCTGAACGGTGGCGGGCGGTTGCGTCCGCCCGGACTCTTCGGGATCGTCGACCTCTTGACCACGTACACCCCTCAGATGTGACAGGGGGTCAGGGAGATCCTTGCTGCTCCGGTGGACAGAGCTCCCGGGACCGGCCCGATGTCAGAACCGGGTGCCATGCTCTGCCGCCATGGACAGACGGCAGTTCTGGCAGCTCATCGAGTCAGCCCGCAATCAGGCGTCCGACCCGGACGACGGCGAGGACGTCGCCGGCCGGGCGACCTCGCAGCTGGCCACGTACCCGGTTGAGGAGATCGTCGCCGCCCAGCAGGTGCTGTGGGACCTGATGGCGGACTCCTATACGAACCCTCTGTGGGCCGCCGCCTACGTGATCAACGGTGGATGCTCCGACGACGGCTTCGACTACTTCCGTGGCTGGTTGATCGCGCAGGGACGCGAGACCTTCGAGCACGTGGTCGCCGACCCCGATGCCCTGGCAGAACTGCCCGTCGTGCGGGCGGCGGCGGCCGGCGGATTCGATCTCGAGTGCGAGGAGACGCTGAGCATCGTCTGGAACGCACACATCGTGGCGACCGGCGGACAACTCCCCGACGACGCGTTCACCATCCGCTACCCGGAGCTGGACCCCGCCTGGAACTTCGATTTCGACGACCACGGCGAAATGACCCGCCGACTGCCCCGCTTGGCGGCTCTCCATCTGGGGTGAGCGGGGGCTCGCAGGTAGGCCGGACAGGTACTCCTCCAGGCCTCCCGGACAGTGAAGCGCACCGCACTGACGATGGGGCGACGTCCGGTCTGAAGCCGCAGGTCACAGCGTCGGTGCGGGCCGAGGGCGGCGAGAGCCGGGACGAGGGCGTCGCCCGGCTTTCCCCGCTCCGGGCCGGCACCCTACAGGTGCGGGTAGTCGGTGTAGCCGTGGTGGTCGCCGCCGTAGAAGGTGGCGGGGTCCGGTGTGTTGTACGGACCCCGGGCGGCCAGACGGGCGGGCAGGTCGGGGTTGGCGAGGAACAGCGCGCCGAAGGCGATCATGTCCGCGGTGCCGTCCTGGACCAGGGCGAGTGCGTCCGGGCCGGTGGGCTCGGGGTGGGTGAGCGGGTTGAGGATGAACGTGGCGGGCCAGGTCTTGCGCAGGCGTGCGGTCAGTGTCCGGTCGGCGCCTTCGATCATGTGCAGGTAGGCGAGGTCCAGGCCGCCGAGCTCGGTGACCAGGGTGGTGTAGGTGTTCTCCACATCCACCGCGTCCGTCTCGGCGATGTCGTTGTAGGGGTTTCCGGGCGAGATGCGGAAGCCGGTGCGGTGGCCGCCGATCGCTTCCGCGACGGCGGTGGCGACTTCCAGGCCGAAGCGGATCCGGCCGGCGACGTCGCCGCCCCAGTCGTCGGTGCGCCGGTTGGTGTCGGGTGCGAGGAACTGGTGGATCAGGTAGCCGTTGGCACCGTGGATCTCCACCCCGTCGAAGCCGGCGGCGATCGCGTTGCGTGCCGCGTCGGTGAAGTCGGCGATGGTGCGGGCGATGGCGTCGGCGTCCAGTTCCTGCGGGGTGACGAAGTCCATCGGCCCCTGGTGGGTGAACACCTGGCCCTTCGCGGCGACGGGTGAGGGCGCGACGGGGTTCAGACCGGAAGGAAGCAGACTGGGATGGCCGATGCGGCCGGTGTGCATCAACTGCGCGAAGATCACTCCGCCTTCACGGTGGACGGCATCGGTGACCTTGCGCCAGGCGGCCACCTGCTCCGGCGAATGCAGGCCCGGCGTGTCGGGGTATCCCTGGCCGACCGGAGAGGGCTGTATCCCTTCGGTGACGATGAGGCCGGCACTCGCGCGCTGGCTGTAGTAGGTCGCCATCAGATCGGTCGCGGTGGCTCCAGGTCCGTAGGCCCGGCTTCGGGTCATCGGTGCCATCACGATGCGGTTGGCCATCGGCCGGCCGGCCACATCGATCGGGGCGAATGCGTCCGTCATGGAAATCTCCCTGTTGTCGCGGAGGATGGAAGAGAAGAAGAGCCGGCTGCGGCGCGGCTGCTTTGCGGGCGGTTCCGGTGCACCGGCCGGGGCGGCGGGGGCTGCGCCCGGGTGGCGTCGGCGGGTCTGCGGCGCGCCGACGTGTGTGTACGCGCGTTCCTCCACCGCCGCGGTGATGCGCTCGACCGCCGCGGTGACGTGCTGCTCATGCGCGGCGTCGAGGCGTCCGCGGAGGGTTCTTGTCGCCCCGGGCGGCGAGGGCTGCCCTCGGGGCGCCCTCGCTCCGCGCGGGGTGGGAGGGCGGTTCGCCCGGCGAGTGGGCCGCCCGCCCGTGCCTGATCACTCGGAGGGTGCCTGCCGGCTGTGGTCCCTGACCGACTTCTCGATGGTGCGCGCACACGTGGTGAACATCTCGACCTGGTCAGGGGTCAGATCGCGTACGGAGATCTGCTCCAGGGTGCGCCACATGTCGGCGATGGGCTCCCGCAGGGCACGGCCGGCATCGGTGAGGCTGACCACCATGACCCGCCGGTCGTGGGGAGCGGGTTCCCGGGTGAGCAGTCCGGCCTCCTGCATGCGGCGCAGTGACTTGGAGACGGTGGAGTGGTCGAGGCCGACACGCTCCAGAAGCTCCGCCTGTGTCCGGCCGTCGCGGTCGAAGAGCTGCATCAGCAGCAGCTCCTGCCCCGGGTGCAGGTTCAGGGCGCGCAGCATGGCGGCGGCGTGGCCGCGGTGCGCACGGGCGAGCTGGAAGATGGCGTAGCTCAGTCGCCCGTCGCGCGCCGCGTCCGGTAGCTCCGGTGAGGTGGTGTCGGACATTGCTGCTCCCTGGTCGTACGGGTGAGGTGGTCAGTTGACGGTGAGGACGATCTTGCCGCGGTTGTGGCCGCCGTCGCTGGCCCGCTGGGCCTTGGCGGCTTCCGCCAGCGGGTAGGTGGCGCTGATCGTGGTCACCAGTGTGCCGTCGGCGGCCTGCTGGGCCAGTTCGGCCAGCCGGGCGCCGGAGCGGCGCTGCGGGCCCTCGGCGAAGACGACGCCGAGTTCACGGGCGCGGAAGTCGGCGGTGGTGACGATCCGGTCGGTGCCGCCGCGCAGGACGATGGAGTCCTCCAGCGCGCCCTTGCCCGCGGCGTCGAAGACGGCGTCCACCCCGTCGGGGGCGAGTTCGCGGACCCGCTGGACCAGGTTTTCCCCGTAGACCAGCGCGGTCGCGCCGAGCGAGGTGACGTACTCCTGGTTGGCCGGTCCGGCGGTGCCGATGACGCGGGCGCCGCGTGCGACGGCGAGCTGGACGGCGATGGTGCCGAGCGCGCCGGACGCTCCGTGGATCAGCAGCGTCTCACCCGAGGTGACGCCGAGCAGGTCCAGCACGCGTTCGGCACCGTCGCTCGCCACGGGCAGGGCGGCGGCGTGTGTCCAGTCCAGGCCGGCCGGCTTGGGCGCGAGGACGGCCGCGGACGCCAGGGCGTACTGGGCGTAGGAGCCGGTGTCGGACCAGCCCAGGACCTCGTCCCCCACCTTCAGGTGGTCGACGTCCTCGCCGACGGCGTCGACCACACCGGCGATCTCCCCGCCGGGCACGGCGGGCAGCGTGGTGGGGAAGACGGCCTCCATGACACCGGAGCGGATCTTGCCGTCCACCGGGTTGACGCCGACAGCCCGTACCCGCACACGGACCTGGCCGGGGCCGGGCTGCGGAATGTCGATCTCCGCCTCGTGCAGGACCTCGGTGCCGCCGAACGCGTCGAAAACGATGGCCTTCATGACGGGATCTCCTCGTGTGGATGCCGCGCCGACCACTTTCTGTGGCCAGCCACATAAAAGTAACACCGTTTATGTGGCTAGCCAAGTAATTGCTTCGAGCGGGATCCCGGAGCCGACCCGCCTGCCGGCGCGGCCAGGGCCGCACCCTGCGCGTCAGCGCCGCACCCGGCGTACCTGCCGTGCACTACGGGCTCCTTGCCCGCGATGAAAGTCTCCCGGCGGGCCGCGCCGAGCGAGGACGAGCGCCTCGATGCCCTTGGCCGGCTGCTGACCGACGCGGAGACACCCCTGCGTCTTTGAGCCGCCGGAGTCACCGTCCTCCTCCGGCGCGCCCGCGCTTCGGGCGGACGGCGGTTTGTTCGCAGGCGCTGAGCCGAACCCCTGACGGGGAGGTTCCGGAACACGTCGGAGGCCTGCTTTCTGCCGGTGGCAGAACACCGGCCCGATCGGGTTCGGCGATCACTACAGTCCAGGTTCATGACGACGGTTACCACGTGCGCGGTCGAATACGTGGCCGACGGCCTGACGATGATCGGGCACCTTGCGCTCCCGGCCGGTGTCGACCGTCGGCCCGCGGTCCTGGTCGGGCCCGAGGGGGTGGGGCTCAGCGACGTCGAGCGCCGCCGGGCCGACGCGCTCGCCGAGCTGGGATACGTGGCCCTGGCCTTCGACCTCCACGGCGGGCGCTATCTGGGCGACCCCGAGGAGATGCTGGCCCGTTGCATGCCGTTGCTCGCCGATCCCGGCCGGATGCGGGGCATCGGCCACGCGGCGCTCGACGTGCTTTGTGCCGAGCCGCGGACCGACCCGGAGCGGATCGCCGCCGTCGGCTACGGCACCGGGGGCGCGATCGCGCTGGAGCTCGGGCGTGACGGCGTCGGCCTGCTCGCCGAGTGCCTGCCCGTGACGGAGTGATCCGGTCGGCAACCACGACAGCGGGCCGGGCTCCCCGGGGAGGCGGCGACAGTCGAATACGCGAGCCCACCAGTACCGAGGACCGTTTCCCGTGCCGGCACCTCGATGCGCACCGTGACGCACGCCATACCAAGCCCATGTCACGTCCGGGCCGCCTGCTCCCATCTGGTGGGCGTCAGCAGGCGAACCGAGGAGGACGGAACGATGAGCGCACGGCAGAAGACCGGCACGGCGACCGCGCACCGCGTGGTGATCCTGGGGGCGGGATACGCGGGCATGGCCGCGGCCGTCCAGCTCGCGGCCCGGACCAAGCGGCACGAGGACGTGCGGGTGACCGTGGTGAACGCGCAGGAGCGGTTCACCGAACGCATGCGGCTGCACATGACGGCGACCGGGCAGCCGCTCGCCGAGCTGAGCATCCCCCGACTGCTGGAGGGCACGGGCGCGCGGTTCGTGCGCGGCTGGGTGACGGCGGTGGACGCGGACGCGAAGACCGTGCGGATCGACGACGACCGGGTGCTGCCCTACGACACCCTGGTGTACGGGCTGGGCGGGGTGGCCGACACGTCGGCGGTACCGGGGGCCGAGGACCACGCCTACACCCTGAGCGGCGCGCAGGACGCGGAGCTGCTGGCCGACCGGCTGGAGCGGCTCGGCAGCGGCACGGTGGTGGTCGCCGGCAGCGGACTGACCGGTGTCGAGTCGGCCGCGGAGATCGCCGAGCGGCACCCGGAGCTGAACGTCGTGCTGCTGGGCAGGCGGGAACCCGGTGCGGACATGAACCCCAGGGCGAAGGCGTACGTGCGGGCCGCGCTCGGCCGGCTGGGCGTCCAGGTGCGCACCGGCGTCGAGGTGGCCAAGGTGCTGCCCGACGCGGTGGAGCTGGCGGACGGGGGGAGCATCGCCGCCGACGTGGTCCTGTGGACGAGCGGCACGCGCGTGTCGCCGCTGGCGGCCGCCGCCGGGCTGGCCGTCGACGAGCGCGGACGCGTCGTCACCGACGCCGCGCTGCGGTCGGTGTCCCACCCCGAGGTGTACGCGGTCGGCGACGCGGCCGCGATCCGCCAGGGCTACGGCGTCATGCACGGCACCTGCCAGGGCGGCATGCCGACCGGGGTGCACGCCGCGCTGTCGATCGACCGCGCGCTCAGGGGCAAGCAGCCCAAGCCGTTCCGCTTCGGCTACTACCACACGCCCGTGAGCCTGGGGCGGAACGACGCGGTGGTGCAGTTCACCCGCCCCGACGACAGCCCGCGCCGGATCTGCCTGACGGGCCGCACTGCGGTTCGGTACAAGGAGACGGTGACCGCCTCGCCCTGGCCGACCTACGGCCGTATGAAGAAGATGCCCGCCTCGGGCGCGTTCTGGCCCCGCGGGGGCCGTTTCACCCGTGTCCGGGAGACCCGATGACCCACCTGACCGCCCATCCCGACCAGCAGGTCTTCCACGAGCACCGCAATCTGCTGTTCTCCGTGGCCTACCGTCTCCTCGGCACCGCGGCCGACGCCGAGGACACGGTCCAGGACGCCTGGATCAAGTGGTCCGCCGCGGACCGTTCGCAGGTGGCCGACCCCAAGGCGTACCTGACGCGGATCGTCTCGAACCTGGCGCTGGAACGGCTGCGCTCCACCCGGCACAAGCGGGAGACCTACGTGGGGCCGTGGCTGCCGGAGCCCGTACTCACCGGCGGGGATGCCGCCGAGGCCGTCACGGAGGCCGAGTCGGTGTCGATGGCCATGCTGGTGGTGCTGGAGACGCTCAGCCCGCTGGAGCGCGCGGTGTTCGTGCTGAAGGAGGTCTTCGACTTCAGTCACGCCGAGATCGCGGAGGCGGTGGAGCGTTCCGAGGCCGCGGTGCGGCAGGCCGCGCACCGTGCCCGTGAGCATGTGCGGGCCCGCCGTCCCCGCTTCTCCGCCGACCGTTCGAGGCAGCGCGAGGTCACCGAGCGGTTCTTCGCCGCCGCGACCGGCGGGGACGTCAACGCCCTGATGGAACTGCTCTCCCCGGACGTCACCCTGTGGACCGACGGCGGCGGCAAGGTCCGCCAGGCCCTGCGTCCGGTCGTGGGTGCGACCACGGTCGCCGCCTGGTTCGCGGCCATCGGCACCGTCACCTACCAGGGCGTCGAGCCCGCCGACATGAAGGCCGAACTCGTCGAGATCAACGGTGGGCCGGGCATGGTGTTCAGCGCGCCGGGACGCGTGATCGCCACCGTCACCTTCGACTTCGGCACCGATGGCCGCATCACCGCCATCCACAACGTGGCCAACCCGGACAAACTCCAGGCCGTCGCCGACGGCACCACTTACGACCTCGGGACGCGGTGAGCGTCGTCACCGTGTGCTGCCGCCGGGCGTGAGCAGGCCGGTGCTCACCCAGACCTTCCACCGCCCGGCCGGCGGCCCTTGTCCTTCCAGGCCTCGCGGCCCTCTTCCGCGGCCTTGTGCCGGGGCCGGGGGGCAGGGGGTGGGAGCGGGGTCCGGGGCTCGTCGCCGGCCTCGGTTCCGCAGAACTGTTCGAGCAGCAGTGGTGTGCCCAGGGCTGTGGCGGTCAGTTTGCGGTGTGCCGCTTCCAGGGTGCGTACGGCGGCGGGCAGGCCTGCGGGGAGTGCGGGCTGTCCGTCGCGGGGGCGGCCGGGTGCGGTGGTGATCCACAGGTGTTCGACCCGTCCGCCTCGGAGGGCTTTGAGGTGTCCGGTGGTCAGGGCCTGGTGGGTGGTTTTCCAGCGGGTGAGGGCGTCGCGGGAGACGGTGTCCAGGGGGTACCAGTTTCCGGCGGCTCGGGCGCGGGGCAGGGGGCGTTCCAGTTCCAGGTCGGTGAGCCGCATGGGGTGGAGCGTGCTGATGCCCTGTCCGGTGCAGACGGCGAGGGCGATGAGTGCGACCGAGCGGTGCCAGGTGGTTTCGAGTGTTCCGGCGGGGTGGTGGCCGGCGAGGAGCCGCAGTGTGCGGTGGGCTTCGGTGGGTGTGAGCCGTTGGGCGAATTGCGGGGCGGGTGGCTGTAGTTCGAGGGGGTGTCCGCAGTACCGGGAGAAGGTGTTGAGTGAGCTGGTGCGTGCGGCCATGGAGTTGGTGGCGGCGGGTGCGGTGGGGCCGTGCAGGCCGGGGCGGCGGCGGGTGGTGCCGCGTCGGGCGGCGGTGAGCCAGGCGAGGGCGTTGTCCTCGTCCAGCAGGTCCTCGGTGGTGAGGTGGCCGGTGTCGCACTGGCGTTGTGCGGCGAGCCAGGAGGTGTACTCCTCGAGGTAGGCGCGGCGCTGGCGCCGGGTGGCCTCGGAGCGCAGCGTGTCCAGGAACCGGTTCACGGCGGCGACGGCGCGGGTGGGGACGCTCATGGGGTGCCCGGCTCGACGACGGGGGCCGGCTTCGACAACGTCTCTTCTCCTTGGCTGTATCCGACTGCAGTGTTATTAAATAACAGCAAGTAGCTATCGATCATTCCACTTCCCTCTTCCGGCGAGCCCATCGTTTCGGCTCGTGTCGAACCGAGTCGTACGTGCCGGTTCGGTACGTACAATACGGCCCTCCGGCCTCCCGGCCACGTACCTCCCTGCCCCGGCCGATCCCGGTCGCCGTCATGTTCGGCTTCTTACTGTTATGCCGTACCTCACGGGAACATCCGCGAGGTACGGCGCAGTGCGGCCGCCAGGGACGCGACCGCCGGAAGCCGTGCGGACCCGCCACGCGCAACAGACTCACCGCGACACCTCGACAACGGTCACCACGATGTCGTCCGGGACCCGCTGGATCGACACCGTGCGGCAGACGACCACGTACCGGACGGGTCAACACCGTCACCGCCCGCACGGACCGGGTGGACGTCGACGCGTCGATCACCCGGCCCGACGGCTGTGTCGCCTGGGCCTTGCCTACCGGGCAGGACCTCGACGCCACCACGCTGGTGCGTGCGCTGGGCACATGGTTCGGCCAACCGGCCTGAGCACCGTATTAACAGTCGTCTCAGGTTCCCTCAGTACGAAGTAGGCCTCCGGACAAGCGATGTAACCCGTATGTAGGAGGCTAGTGATGGCAGTCAACGCAGCGCCGACCGGGCGAGCGCCGGCCGGTCGGCTGGCAGGCCGGTGGGTGCCGTGGCTGGTGATTGGCTTGTGGCTGGTGCTGGCGGCGGGCATGGTGCCGCTGAGCGGAAAGTTGAGCTCGGTCACCACCGACAGCGCCGTGGACACCCTGCCGGCCGGTGCCGAGTCCACCAAGGTGGCGGCGCTGGACGACAGTCTCCCCGGCGGTGAGGACAGCACGTTCGTCTTCGTGTACCACCGGGCCGACGGCATGACCGACGCCGACCGCGCGGCGGTCGAGCGCCACTACGACACCCTTGCCAAGCGGTACCCGCCGAAGGCGACGGAGGCGGCCGGCGAGGACGACGAGGGCTCACCGACGAGCCTCTCCACCGACCGCAAGGCGATGACGTTCACCCTCGAGGTGAGCACGGCCTACGGCCCACCGGAGGAGATCGTCGGGCCGTTGCGTGACGCCGCGGAGGACCGCCCCTCCGGCCTGGAACTCGACGTGACCGGCCCGGGCGCGATCGACGGCGACATGGACGCCGTCTTCGACGGCATCGACGTGCAGGTCCTCCTCACCACCATCGTCGTCGTCACGCTCCTGCTGATCCTCACCTACCGCAGCCCGGTGTTGTGGATCATCCCGCTGGTGGCCGTCGGCGCGGCCGCACTGACCTCGATGGGGACCGTCTACCTGCTCGTCAAGGGCTTCGGCATCGTGGTCAACGACCAGAACTCGGCGCTGCTGACGATCCTGGTGTTCGGCGTCGGCACGGACTACGCGCTGTTGCTCATCGCCCGATATCGGGAGGCACTGCACCAGCATGAGAACGTCCGGGTCGCGATGGTCCACGCGCTGCGCGGCGCGGCGCCGGCCATCGTCGCGTCCGCGGCCACCGTGGTCGCCGGCCTACTGTGCCTGCTCGTCGCGGACCTGAACAGCACCAGCGGGTTGGGCCCGATCGGCGCGGCCGGCATCCTGTGCGCGCTGGTGGCCATGCTGACGCTGTTCCCGGCGGTGCTCGTGGTGCTCGGCAGGCGGATCTTCTGGCCGGCCATCCCGCGGTTCAGCACGGCCGTGGAGGAGAAGCCGGGGCTGTGGGGACGGCTCGGCACCGCCATCGGCCGCCGCCGGTGGGTGGCGACGCTCGGCTCGCTCGGAGTCCTCGGCGTGCTCGCCCTCGGACTGGCGGGCAACACCGGCGCCCTGCGGGAGCAGGACCAGTTCCTGTCCGCGCCGGAGTCGGTCACCGGCTTCACCGTTCTCCGCCAGCACTTCCCGGAGCTCGGCGGCCAGCCGATGACGGTCTTCACGCGGCCGGCGCACCAGGAGCGGGTGCTCGACATCGTCAAGGACACTCGCGGCGTGGCCCTGGCCGTCCCGGAGCAGACCAGCGGTGGCTGGGCCGGCATCTCCGTGTTCCCGAAGGACGCCCCGGACACCGCCGCGGAGTACGACACGATCAAGCGGGTGCGCACCGCCGTGCACGCGGTGAGCGGGGCGGAGGCGATCGTCGGCGGGCCGAGTGCGGAGAACCTCGACACCGAGGTGACCACCGGGCGCGACGAGAAGTTGGTGATCCCGCTGGTGCTCGTCGTCGTCCTGATCGTCCTCGGGCTGCTGCTGCGCGCGGTCCTGGCCCCGCTGGTCCTGATGGCCACCGTGATCGTCTCGTTCGCCGCAGCCTTCGGCGGCAGCGTGTTCGTCTTCGACACCATCCTCGGGTTCAAGGGCATCGACTACTCGGTGCCGCTGCTGGCATTCCTGTTCCTGGTGGCGCTCGGCGTCGACTACAACATCTTCCTGACCAGCCGGGCCCGGGAGGAGACCGTGCGTCTCGGCACCAGAGAGGGCATGCTCAAAGCCCTCTCGGCCACCGGTGGCGTCATCACCTCGGCAGGCCTGGTCCTGGCGGCCACGTTCGCGGTCCTCGTCACACTTCCGCTGGTGATGCTGGTCGAGGTCGGGTTCCTGGTGGCCTTCGGCGTGCTGCTCGACGCCCTGCTGGTGCGGTCGGTCCTGGTGCCCGCCCTCACCTTGCTGATCGGCCGGCGGATGTGGTGGCCGAGCCGGCTGTCCCGTCCAGCGGCAAAGCTGCCGGACGGTCGACAGCCGCTCGCCGACGACGAGGAGCCCGCGCTGCAACGGTGAGCGCGGCGGCACGGACGAGTTCCGGGACGGGCCCCAGGCCCGTCCCGGATTTCCATGGGCCCGCGGCCGCCGCCCTTTGGTCCTGCGCCGCGCGCCGGGGCTGGGGCCGGCGCATCGCGGTGTCCTGCCCCGACAGTGAGCCGCGCGGGCCATGCCCGAGGGCCGCCGTCCCTCGTCCCGCGCCGCGCCGCCGGGGCGGGTCAGCACGCCTCGGTGTCCTCCCCGGCGGTGAGCCGCGCGAGCGGGGCGGGCGGGTCCGCGGCCGGAAGGTCGACCCGAAGCAGCGCGCCACCGCGTGCGGAGCGGGCGACGGTGGCCCGGCCGCCATGGGCGTCGACGACCCGCTGCACGATCGACAACCCCAGACCGGATCCCGGCAACGCCCGTGCACTGTCGGCACGGTAGAACCGGTCGAACACCCGCGGTACGTCGGCGGCGTCGATGCCCGGCCCGGCGTCGTCGACCTCGAGCACCGCCGACGCGCCCTCGGCACGGAGCCGGACCTGGACCGGCTGGTCCGCGGGGGACCACTTGCCGGCGTTGTCGATGAGGTTGAGCACCGCCCGCTCGAGCGCAGCGGGGCGCCCGCTCACCCACACGGAGGTCACGTCGAGCGCCACCTCGATGTCGGGCACGCGGGAACCCGCCCGGGTCGCGGCGGCCACCACCACGTCGGCGAGGTCGAGCACCTCGGTGCTCTCGTCGCTGACGTCACCGCGCGCCAGGTCGGTCAGCTCGGCGACAAGGGTGCCCAACTCGGCCACCTGGGCGCCGAGATCGTTGAGCAGCCGGGTCCGGCTCTCCGCCGGCAGTGCGCTGTCCAGGGTGCCGCGCCGATCGAGCCGGATCAGCAGCTCGACGTTGAGGCGCAGGCTGGTGAGCGGGGTCTTGAGCTCGTGGGCGGCGTCCTCGGCGAGCAGCCGCTGGGCCCGCCGGGAGTTCCGGAGCGCGGCGAGCATGTCGTTGATCGACTGGATCAGCCGCCGGATCTCCCCACCGCCCTCATCCGGGATGTCGGCGTCGAGGTCCTGGGTGTGCGCGACACGTACGGCGGCGGCGGTCAGCCGGTCGATCGGTGTCAGCCCGGTCCGCGCCACGGTCCGCCCGACAAGGGCGCCGCCGACCACGCAGAGCAGCCCGATCAGCAGCATGCCGAACCCGAACTGGTTGATCGGGCCGTCGTCGACGGCGCGGGCCACCTGGACCGCGCCGTCGCCCGCCCGCAGCGTGTGGATGAGGTAGCCGTCCTCGTCGCTGTCGTTCGACTCCATCAGGTCGGCCGACACGCCCTGCGCCACGCGCCCAGCCTGCTCGCTGACCGGGGGCAGCGAGGGTTGGCCGGCCGGCGTCCGGATCGAGCCGTCGGACAGGATGACCCGCACCAGCCGACCGGATCCGGGATACGGCGGTAGCTGGACCTGCGCCGGACCGGCGCGCTCCGCGTTCGTCGCCAGGACGCGGGAGTCGGCGCGCAGCTGATCCTCGACGGTGTCCTGCAGCTCCCAGTCCAGTAGTTCGCTGGCCACCTGGAAGGCCAGGAACACGCTGACCGCGATGGCCGTCGCCGCGATCACCGTCAGCCTGGTCCGCAGGGACCGCCGGCGCCACCACCGGGTCAGCCGGCGAGGTTCCCGGCCGGCGGGCCTGCTCACGGAGGAGTCTCCCGCAACGTGTAGCCCAGGCCGCGCAGCGTGTAGATCAATCGCGGCTCGCCCTCGGCCTCCATCTTGCGGCGCAGGTAGCTCACGTATACCTGGAGGTTGTTGGCGGTGGCGCTCATGTCGAAGCCCCAGATCGCCTCGAACAGCGCGTCACGGGTCAAGACCCGGGTCGCGTTGCGCATGAGGACCTGCAGGAGGGAGAACTCGGTCCGGGTCAGGCGCAGCGGCCGCCCGCCACGCCACGCCTCGAACCTGTCGGGATCGAGCCGGACGTCGGCGAACGACAGGATCTGCGACTCCCCGTCGGTCGGCGTGCGCCGGCGCAGCAGGGCCCGCACCCGGGCCAGCAGCTCCTCGGTGGCGAACGGCTTGGGCAGGTAGTCGTCGGCGCCCGCGTCCAGCCCCGTGACCCGGTCGGAGACCTGGTCACGGGCGGTCAGCATCAGCACCGGCAGATCCCGGCCCGCGGCCCGCAACCGCCGGCAGGTCTCCAACCCGCCGAGGCGGGGCATCATCACGTCGAGGATCAGCAGATCCAGCGTGTCACCGCCGACCCCACCGACCCCGTCGAGCACGGCGAGACCGTTGGCGACGGTGCTGGTGTCGTAACCCTCGACCTGGAGCACCCGCTCCAGGGACTCGCGGATGGCCACTTCATCATCCGCGATCATGATCCGCACGCCGGCCCGCCCCCTTCCAGTCGATGTTTTTGCCGCTCACTGTCCCCGGTCAACCTGAGACCAGGATTAGAGCGTCGCTGGGGACCGCGCTCTTACGGATGCCTAAGAAATGGAATCTACCTCGGCCCATGAGCAGGGGAGGACCAGACGACCAGCATCGCACCGGCAACCAGACAGTAGATCCTCCGCGGCGGCCACGGAGGGGTCCGGCAGGAGCCCCGGTGCCGCTTCCGGCGCCCGATCGTCGGCCGGGACCGGGCGGCCCCGGCGACCGGGCCCGGCCGCTGTACTCATCCGGGAAGGCCGGAGTTCAGCGACCGGGTGCGGGGCCGGCCCGCTCGGCCGGCCACCGCGCTCTCCAGGTGCCGGGGCGGTCAGTAGAAGCGGCGGACGAAGACGTCCGACATGCCGTTGGTGTCACCGGGCACGATGTCGTCGGCCGTGGACTGGAAGACCACGTCGCGACCGCCGGCGCTGACCGCGTCGGTCCCGGCCGAGGCGGGCCGGTCCGAGACGGTCTCGTCGGTGCCCGTCTCCAGGTCGCGCAGCACGAGCGACGGCCCGTCCGTGTCGTTCGGGGTGTACAGCAGGTAGCGGCCGGTGGGATCGATGGCCACGCCCCGCACGTCCGGCACCAGTTGGTCGGTGCCCGAGCTCACGTCGTGGACGTGGGTGTCGGAGCCCGAGAGGTAGACGACCTTGCCGCCGTCCTTGCTGAGCTGGACGAGTTCCGCCTCCTGGGAGGGGCCCTCGATCGGGCCGGAGGTGGTGCCGTCGGTCCGGTCCCACACGAAGACGTCCTTCGCCTGGCCGTCCTGGTAGGCGACGTGGCGGCCGTCGCCGCTGAGGGACGGCCGGGACGAGGCGACGTGGTCGAACTCGGCGATGATCTCCGCGGTGGCGGCGTGCCAGTCCTGTACCTCGATGCGCTGCCGGGACGGAGGCCGGCCGGAGGTGGCGACGTGGGCGATGTAGCGGCCGTCCGCGCTCAGCGACGGCTGGCTGCAGCTGAGGCCCGGGCAGTTGATGCCGATCGTGCGTCCCAGGCTCACCTTGGACAGGAAGGTTTTCGTGTCCCTGAACAACAGCCCCCACAGGGCGACGTACTGCCCGTCACCGCTGATCACCGGGCGTTCGATCGGGGGCGTGTTGGTGCTCATCAGCGTGGTCTGGCCCGTCCGCCGGTCGCGGACGAACACCCTTTTCCAGGTCACCGGGTTGGCGGAGGTGAGGTTGTTCGCCGCCGACGCGAAGGCGACGAGCCGCCCGTCGGTCGTGATCGTGGCACCGGCGGAGTCGCCGTCGCCCTGGGTGCCGTCGGTCGAGACACTGATCCGCTCGACCCCGGCTCCGCCGTCGCTCGCGGCGCCCGTCACGGCCGCGGGCTCGGCCGCGGCGGTCGCGGGCAGCACCGCCGTGACCGCGCAGACCGCGACCGCCGTGCTCAGGGCGGCCCGCACACGTCTGGTGGTGCTCCGGTTCGCGTTTCCCTTCATTACTTCCCCCCAATAAGGACGCGGTCCTTCTTCCGGCTCCCCACCGGGGGACCACGAGCATGCAACCGTGGTGGCGACGTGAGGTCAATGCGTCACATGACGTATTCAGAGGCACGCTTTCGGTCATGTGAGGGCGGTCCGCTTCACATCGTCCGGGCGCTTCCCCGGAGCGGTGGGTGTCGCATAGGGACCACGCGACGGCAACACCTGCGCGGTCCCGGCCCGCGGGCTCAGGTGAGGGCGGTGGCCAGCAGGGCGAAGGCGGCGATGATGACGGCGACGCGCGCGTAGTGGTAGCGGTCCCAGCGGTTCATCTGCTCCTTCCAGTCCTCGGGCCGGTTCTCGGGGGTCCACGTCCTGCCCCGGTTGTTGATCGGGACGAGCAGCAGGATCGACATGATCACGCTGACGATCAGCAGCGCGGCGGCGGTGACGACGAGGCCGGTGCCATGGTGGTCCCGTCCGGCGACGGCCCAGACCGCGACGAGGACGAGCGAGCCGATGTACCAGAACGGCATCACGGCGCCCAGCATCCGGCCCCCGTGGGCGCGGCCGAGCTGGTCGCTGTCGCCGGGGAGTGCGTTGAGGATCGGGTTGATGACGAAGGCGACGGAGAACTCCACCCCCACCATCAGGCCGACGACCACCGTGGTGAAGACCTCGAGTGCGGTGAGCATGACTGTCCCTCCTGGAATCTAGCGTTGCTAGCTGATGAGGCAACGCTAGACCTGCTGTCGCTCGATTGTCTAGCGGTGCTAGGATCGGGTCATGTCGGTACAGGAACGCAAGGAACGCGAACGGGCGGTACGCGAACGCCTCATCGTGGCGACGGCCCGCGAACTCGCCGAGCAGCAGGGCTGGGACGCGGTCACCACCCGCCGGCTCGCCGAGCGCATCGAGTACAGCCAGCCCGTCCTCTACAGCCACTTCCGCGGCAAGCGCGAGATCATCGGCGCCGTCGCCCTCGAGGGCGCCGTCGAGATGGCCGCGGCACTGCGGGCCGCTACCTCCGCCGCCGACGGCCCGCGCGCCCGGGTCACCGCCCTCGCCCGCGCCTACCTCGACTTCGCCGCACGCAACCCGGCGGTCTACGACGCCATGTTCCAACTCGACGGCGGCCTGGCGTTCGCGCAGGAGGACACCCCGGAGCCGCTGAAGGACGGCTTCGCCGCCCTGCTGGAAAGCCTCGGCGAGGTCGCCGGGGACGGCGTCCACCCGGCACTGTTCACCGAGGTGTTCTGGGCGGCCCTGCACGGCCTGGCCACCCTGTCCCGGGCGGGACGACTGCCCCCGGAGGACGCCGAACGGAGGGTGGAACTGCTGGTGGACCGGCTCGCCGTGCTCTGACGCACCGTCCGGCGGCCGGCCGGCCGCCACGGGCGCCCGACTCCTCCCCCGGGCCACTCACCTCACGACCGGATCACATCGTCCTGGGCCGTTCCTGAAGTCATGACGGTGACCCCCGGATTCCCGCTCGGCCCGCCCGGCCCCGCTCCTGGTGGGATGCAGCGGCCGACGGGCCCGTCGGCCGGGAAACAGCCCCGACCGAAAGAACCTCCTGCCCGGGCCCTTCTGCGCTTGCCGGAGGAGGGATGTCTCCCAAGGGTCATTCCACGTCGACGCAGTCCGCCGCGGCCTTCAGATGTCCTGAGAGGCCTCGTCCTCGCCGAGCCGCTGGTCGAGGTCGCTCGTCCACTGCTGGGCCCATGTCCTGAGCTCCGTGATCTGCTCCCCGGTGAGACCGTAGGAGGCGAACTCCTCGTCGTCGTACCACTCGGCGCCGGCCAGGCGGTCACGCAGGTCCTGGCGGCGGAACTCGTCGCGGCCGTGCCGTTCGCCCAGCCGCTCGAGCTCGGTGGCCGTGTGATGGGCGGAGGCGGCGTGGACGTCGATCAGGTCGCGGACCGCGCCACGGTCGGCGAGAGCGCGGACCTTGGTGCCGATCACATCGTCGAGGGCGAGGACCGGGCCGTACTCGGTGGTGAGCGGTGCGGCCCACAGGTTCTCCTTGAGGACGTCCACCTCGCAGTCCTCGCCGGTGTCCGGGTCGGCCACCACGAGGCGTGCCGACAGCGGGTCGACGCCGATCACCGTCACGCGCCAGCCCCGTCCGGTCAGTGCCCGGCACAGGTGCTCGGCGATGTCCGCCATGGGGGCGGGGTTCTCCGTGGCGACATCGAGGTCCTGGCTGAGTCGGTCGACCAGCCCGTGCGCCTGGACGGCGTATCCGCCGGTGACGACCAGCGGGTAGGCCGTGCCGACGGCGAGGACGTCGGACAGGAGACGGCGGTGCAGATCGCTGAGGTTCACGCGACGGCGGACGCCTCACGGGCGAGCTCGGGGAAGGCGTCCTCCCACACATCGCGGATGTGCCTGCTGACCAGGGTGCGCAGCGCGGGCCACTGGGAGGCGAGCAGGTCCCGGTTCAGGAAGGCGAGGAGGTCCTGGTGCCGTCCCTCGGCCAGGACGGTCCGGTAGAGGCTCATCCGCTGACGCGGCCGGTCGAGATCGTACGCGCGCAGGCCGGACCAGGCGACGTGCAGCGGGAGTTCGACCCGCCCGTGCACCGGCCCGGTCAGCTCGTCCAGGCGGTCGGGCAGACGGGCCGCGTACCGGGCACGCAGCACCTCTGCGGCGGAGGGTTCGAGCGAGCGGTGGTGCAGCGGGTCCATGCCCGGCATTATCCCTCCGTTCGTCGAGTCCGTCGAAGGCCGCGCGGGGCCCGGTACCGGACGCGGGAGTCGAGGAACATCGTCCGCGCGGATCGTGCGCCGTGCCTTCGCGGCCCCGATCCGCCCTTTGCCCTGGCCCGACCGCATGGCGGAGCCTTCATTGGGCGATGTCGTCGATCTTCACGGAGCCGTGGTGGCGGCCTGGACCCTGCCGACGGAGTTACTCGGTGTCACCGAAGCCGTTCCAGTCCGACCGGATGCCTCTGGAGTCAGGACCGGGCGAGCGCTGAGCCACGAGGAGAGCAGCCGCCCGAACTGTCAGAAATACCCGAATTCGCAGCGATTCGAGGACGGCGGCTTTCAGCCAAGTTCAACTTCGTTGCAGGAGAACCAAGTTGACTGCTGCCGCAGGTCAGAGCGGCACTCCAAACATTGTTGGAGGGCACCGAAGTTGAGAAAAACCCCAGGTCAGAGGGAGTGGCCTTTCGGGCCCCCGATATCTGCGCACGGCCCGGGCGGGTGTTGACGTGGTCTTATCTCGAAAGCCACGAGGAAGGGACCGCCCGGGCCAGGGGCGGTCCCCGATTCCCTCGACATGCATCGCGACGCACCCGAAGGGACACCACCATGGAAGCACAGACCTGGAACCACCTCCCATTCCAGTGGAGGACCCCCACCCTGCCGGACATCGTCCTGTCCGGCGTCACCGCCTACGTCCTCCACTGCCAGCCGGACATCCCGGAACCCGTCGCCGTCACCGCCGCGCTGATGGTCCTGCGCTGCATCCGCTACGTCGGGCGGAGCAGGATCCGCCGATAGGGGGCCACGCGGCCCGGAGCGACGCGAACGGTCAACCTACAACCCGGCGCCCGGACCAGGGGCTTCGGCTCTCCGGGCGTGCCGAGCCCCGCGACGTTCGGCTTCACGCCGGTCCTCTGCCGCCGGTGGAGGACCGGCGTGCGTCCGCACCCGGTGCCGGTGTCCGGGTCAGGGCGTGGCCGCGCCTCGGGGTGCGCAGGACGGCCGCGCCCTGGAGTCCTCGTTCCGGTCGTGGTCCGTGCGGACGGGCAGGGCGGGCGCGGTGGCGCGGGGAGTGCGGGTGCGGGCCTTGCACGGTGGGGCGGCGGTGAGGAGGAAGTCGATCCGGTCGGCGAACCGGGGTTCGGGGACGGGCAGTTCGATGTTCGGATGGCGGTCGTAGTGGGGGGTGACGGCGTCGGCGACGTAGTTGGTCAGGGCGTCGATGCGGTGGGGCCGGTGGCGGCGGCCCGGGGCCGCGAGTTCGCTGAGGATGCGGAGCACGGTGGGGAGTCCGGCGTCGAAGCGGATGTCCGTGGGCGGGCATGCGCCGGCGACGGTGAGGGGTTCCGACGCCCCGGCCTCGGGGGTGAGGTCGAGGCCGGTCTGCTGGGCGTAGAAGGCGGCGGCGTGCTGTTCGCCGCGGACGCGGTGGTGCAGGGAGAGGGTGTAGCAGGCCGGGGGGTGGCCGTCGCCGGCGGCGTACTGCCACCAGAAGCGGGCGCCGTCCTCGATGCCCGCGAGGTGGAGGGCGCAGCCCAGGAGCCAGGCGCTGTGGTGGTCGGGGACCTGGTCGGTGAGGAAGGCCAGGACGTCGGGGGTGAGGGCGGTGACGGCGGTCTCGCACAGCGTGTGGAGCTGCCGGGCCGCGGCCGGGTCGGTGCGACCGGCGTGATCGGTGTGGCAGGGGTCGGCGGTCAGGGGGGCGGCCGGGAGGTGGTCGGGGCGGGTGCCGTCGTCGTGGGGGACGGTGTCGTCGGGGACGTCGGGGTGGTGGTGCAGGCGGGCTCGGGCGAGGAGCTGGTCGATGGCAGACATGACGGGCGGGTCACTCCCGGGTGTCGGGGGCGTCGAGGAGGGCCTCGACGGTGGCGCGGGCGTGGTGGTCGACGGCGTGGGCGATGGCGGGGCTCAGGCCGAGGACGTGGGGGATGCGCTGGTCGGGGATGCCGCACAGGTAGTGCAGGACGGCGACGTCCATCTGGTCGTCGGGCAGGCGGCTGATGGCGTCGAAGAGGTCGACCAGTTCGGACAGGGCGATCATGTGTCCGGGGTCCTGGGGGGTGCGGATCTCACGGGTGGAGAAGACGGCGGCGCGCAGGTCGGGGTGGCCTTCGTGGCGGGGGGTGCGGAGCATGACCCGGGAGCGCAGCAGGAGCCAGGCGTAGCGGTTGAGGTTCGCGCTGGCGGTGGCCTCGCTCCAGGAGAGCCACAGGATGTCGTTGGCCTCCGCGACGACGCCCCGGGCCCGCCGGTCGGTCAGGAGGAAGGCGCGGGCGTACTCCAGATAGGGGTGGTACATGGTGTCGGTGAACGCCTGGTAGGGCAGCGGGGGTCCTTCGGCCTCGTGGGCGACCTGCTCGATGCACTGGCGGATCCACTCCGGGCCCTTGTGGGCTTCGCGGGCGGCGGCCGTCCACAGCCGGCGCATGGGTTCCGTGGGTATGCCCAGGACGCGGATCACGCTGAAGGTGATCTCCCAGGCGGGGTAGTAGCCGTTTCCGCGCAGGAGTTCGCTGATCCGGGTCTTGGAGTAGCCGGACCGGTCGACGAGGTCGTCCAGGGTCAGGCCGCTGGTGCGGTGCACGCTGCGGACGGGTTCGAGCCAGGCGCGGTGCAGCGGGCCCGCCTCCGGGGAGATGGGGGCCGGCGGGCGGCCCCGTCTGGCGCTGTGCGGCGGGGGCTGGGCGGCATCGGACGACGGCATCACCGCGGCGCCTCCTGACCGCCCCGCCGCAGCCCGGTCGGGTCGCCTGCGGAGGGCAGTGCGGCGTCCGCGGGACGGGGACGTCCGTCGGACGCCGTGAACGCCTGGACGATCTGCTGCACGAGCAGGCCCAGGGAGGGCAGCAGGACCGCCGCGGCGGCCGCGTGCCCCAGCACGGTCATCACCGTGCTCCATGTGAGGGCCGCCGCCAGGACGACGGCGGCCACCACCTTCTTACTCGACATCGCACTCTGTTCCTGTGATCGAACGGCACCAACGAGCCCTCCGTCAGGCGGTGCTGAAGCGCCGTCAGGAAGGGACCGCCAGGATGGCCGCACACGGCCGTCCGACGCTATGTGATCATGGGATTACGGAACAATAAGAAGATCCGCCACCTCCCGCTACGCCTCGCCACCCGCCTCGCGGGTCTCATGGCGCGGGGGTTCATCCCTTTGAGGAGAAAAACAGCGCTTCTGCTCTGCAATTGCACGCGATCCCTCATCATGGATGCTCGCAAGGCGCCACTCGACGCCGCACCGCGTGCGGCCCCCTGTGCTGAAGAAGGAAGAGGGGGCCGCACGACCCACCACCCGTGCGCCTCGGCCCCGCACGGTCGGAGGACGTGACTCCGTCATGCCCGTACGAAGGCTCCCCGGCCCCAGGGCATCAGGCGGCAGCCGAGAACGGGCGGTCCCCGCAGCCGAGTGAGCGCAGGATCCGTGCCTCCTCCTTGCGGGCCGCGAGGGGGGAGACGCGGCCGGTGGCGCGGCGGAGGGAGAGGCCGGCGAGGGCATCGGCGGTCTCGTTGAGGTCGTGTCCGACGTGCCCCTTGAGCCAGCGGACCTGGACGCGGTCGCGGTGGCGCAGCAGGCGGTCCATGAGGTGCCTGCCCTCCGGGAAGAGCAGGGTGCGGTGGGCCGCCGCCGGGTCCGCGCGCTCCAGGACCGTGTTCGTCACCTCCACCGCCTCGACGCTGTCACACAGGACGACCACGGGCACCTCCTCGTGGCGCTGGAGGAGGCCGAGGGCGGCCGCGCAGATGCCGATGACCTCGGCCTCGCCGCTGCTCGAGGCCATGGAGTCGCCGTACCCGGTCGTCCCGTCCTCGGCGGCCCAGCCGTGGCCGCA
Organism: Streptomyces sp. CB02400; assembly: GCF_001905725.1. Lineage (GTDB taxonomy): Bacteria > Actinomycetota > Actinomycetes > Streptomycetales > Streptomycetaceae > Streptomyces > Streptomyces atrovirens. The sequence goes on along the minus strand of NZ_LIWB01000016.1, from coordinate 108,062 downwards.
CAGCGCGGACTCGTCACCGACCGCGGCGTCGGCGACGGCCACGACGGCGGTGTCGGGGAGGTCGTCGAGCAGTGCGTAGCGGTCCCCGTCGGTCGGGGCCGTCGCCGCCGGACCTCCGCCCTCGCCGTCTTCGCCCGGGCCGGCGAAGGAGCCGTCAGTGAGGGCGGCGGCGAGGGCCCGGTGGCAGTGCGGGCAGCCGCCGGCCCGCTCGGCGCAGTCGGCCCGGTGCCCGGCGACCAGCTCACGCACCCCGTGCCACGACTCGGGCTCGGCGCTGGCGAAGCGTACGAGGGCCGCAGCGCGGCACTGTGCGACGAGCTCCGCGACGGGTCCCGCGGCGGCGCTTGCCCGCATCCGGTCGCGGAGGTCCGCGGCCCGGAGCCTGGCCTCGCGGGCGCGGGCGGCCAGGACCGCGGTGTCCTGGTAGGCGTCGTCCAGGGCGTCGAGCCGTGCGCGCCGCGCGGAGAGGGGGCGGGCGAGTGCGTCCCGTTCGGCCCGGGCGATGGCGTAGCGGCCCCAGGCGAGCGCGGAACGGGCGTGCCGGCTCCATCGTCCGACCACCGCGTCGTGCGGGAGGTGGGGGTTCTCCTCCTCCCGCGCGTCGCGCAGGAGGGCCTCGACGAAGGCGTCGTCGGAGTGGTCCAGCAGCTCGCGCACCGGTGCCGGCGGTTCGCCGCCCGCCGACTGCCGGTCCCACGCCCACTGGGCGAGGTCGCTCTCCGGCACCCGCGGCGTGCCCTCCGGCACTCCCCTGTCGCGGAGTTCCCCCCGCAGGGCCCTGGCGTAGGCCTCCGGGTACGCCACGCGCACCACTCGCAGCTCCAGCGTCTCCACCGGCCGGGAGAGACCGGCCGTGCGACGGGCGCGCTGCTCCTTGCACACGGCGTCCGCCCGCGACCGGGCCCGGCGCACCTTGCGCGCGTGCTCGCGCAGCCGCCGCAGCCGCTCGGCGAGCAGGCCCGAGAGCTCAGCGCGCCGGACGTCCCCACGGGCGAGGACGTCGGCGTGGGCGAGAGCGATGGCGATGGGACCGGCGAGCGAGGCGTGTTCCAGGGCCGCGGCGGTCTCCACGGTGCAGATCCCGTTCATCCGTGCGAGGACGGCCTCCTGCAGGGCGGTGAAGTCCTCGGCGAAGCGACGGACCAGCTCCGCGTGCTCGGTGATCGTCACGGTGGCCTTTCGGGTTGCGGGCGGGTGGTGATCGGCGTGGGCGGGGGCGACCGCGGGCTCGGGTGACGCCCGCCGGGCGGGGGCGTACGGGGTCAGGCGCCGGCGTCGTTCGGCGGGTGGACCTGGCCGTAGACGGTGAGGAACAGCTCCAGGGCGGCGCGTTCCTCGGGTGCGGTACGGCCGGAGGCGAGGCGGGCGCGGGCATCGTGGTGGGCGCGGCTCAGGTGGCCGCCGCGTTCCAGGTGGTGCCACAGGAGGCGGAACGCCTGCTGGTGGTCGTAGAGGGTGGTCTCGTAGGAGGCGCCGGTGATGTGGCGGGCCTGGACCAGCAGGGCCCGGAAGTTCTCCTCGGTGTCGCGCTCCGGCAGTTGCGCCAAGTGGCGGTGGTACACGGTCAGTTCGGGATCGTCCATGTCGGTCAAGCAGGTCTCTCCACTCGTGGGGCTTCCTCCGCCGTCCGAGGCGGGCCGCTCCGGCCGGCCCACGGCGTCTCCCGCCGACCACGGGTCGACCGGAAGCATCTACAGGTAAGCATGTCAGTGAAAGCATCGTCAATCTCGTTAACAGATGTGGAGGGTGCTGTACTGTGTCCGCTGTTCCCGACGAGAGGTGAGAACAGGTCATGCCCCAGCCGTCAGCCCAGGTGACAGCCGCGGAGATCTCCCGCATCGCGGGGGTCACACGCGCCACCGTCAGCAACTGGCGCCGTCGGCACAGCGACTTCCCGGCGCCCACCGGCGGCACCGAGGCCAGCCCGCTCTACGACCTCGAAGCCGTGCGCACCTGGCTGCGCGCCCGCGGCCAGACCTCCGCCGCAGCCCCCGCCGAGGAACTGCGCACCCTGCTGCGACTGCATCCCTCGGCCCCGGCCGCACCGCTGCTCCCCCTGGTCCTGGCCACCTCACGCCGCTCCCCGCACGAGCTGACCGCACCGGCCGACCTGCCGGACGCCGACCTCGCCGCACGCGCGGACGCCGCCGTCGCCGACCTCGCCGGCATGGTTCCGCAGGCCGAGACCGCCCCCTTCACGGCGGCCGACGCGGCCGTCGTACGGGCCCTGATCCACTGCGTGCGGGAGGAGGGCGCCCAGGCCGCCCTCGACGTACTCGCCGAGCGGGAACTGGAGGACAGCGCCTCCACCGGCACCTACCGGACCCCCGCCCCGCTGGCCGACCTCATGGCGCGCCTGCTGCCCGCGGACACGGCCCGTGTCCTGGATCCCGCGTGCGGCAGCGGCACCCTGCTGGAGGCCGCCGCGCGCCACGGCGCCCGTGGGCTGTACGGCCAGGACGCCCTGCCGGTGCAGGCCCAGCGCAGCGCGGTACGCCTGCTGCTGGCCGCGCCCGACGGGGAGGTGGCGGTACGGGCCGGCGACAGCCTGCGCCACGACGCCTTCGCGCAGCCCCCGGTCGACGCGGTGCTGTGCAACCCGCCCTACGGCGACCGCGGTTGGGGCCACGACGAGCTGGCCTACGACCCCCGCTGGGCCTACGGTCTCCCGCCGCGCATGGAGTCCGAACTCGCCTGGGTCCAGCACGCCCTGGCCCACCTGCGCCCCGGCGGTTACGCGGTGCTGCTGTTGCCCCCCGCCACCGCCGCCCGCGCCTCGGGTCGCCGCGTGCGCGCCGAACTGGTCCGCAGCGGCGTCCTGCGCGCCGTCGTGGCCCTGCCGTCCGGCGCGGCAGCGCCCCTGCACATCGGACTCCAGCTGTGGGTCCTCCAGGCCCCGGAACCGGACGGCCGGGGCCGCACCTCGGTGCTGTTCGTGGACACCGGCGGTGAGCGGCAACCGGACGGTCCACGCAACCGGGCCGGCTCGCCGGGGACGCGCCGACGCCACGACCCCCTCGACTGGGGCGAGTTGACCGGCACCGTGCTGGGCCACTGGACGGCCTTCCGCGCCGACCCGGGCTCCTTCTCCGACGAGCCCGGCACCGCCAGGGCCGTCCCCGTCCTGGACCTCCTCGACGACGTCGTCGACCTCACCCCGGCCCGCCAGGTCCGCGCCCTGCCCGTCGACATCAGCCCGGCCCGGGTGGCCCGGCAGGCCGACGAGTACCGCGAGCGGCTGACCGAGCAGGCCGGCCTCCTCGCCCGGGCCGCCCGGGACACGTGGCGGCCCACCGGCGACTCCCCGCGGCAGTGGCGCACGGCCACCGTCTCCGACCTCGCCCGCGGCGGCGCCCTGGAGCTCCTGCGGGCGGCGACCGCCACCCGGGAGAAGGACGAGGGCGCGCGGTGGAGGGCCGAGAACGCCGGAAGGCCGGTCCTCCACGGCACGGACATCACCGACGGCGTACCCGCGTCCGGCACCTTCCTCGACGGCGTGCCCCTGAAGTCGTCACCGGTCATCACCGAGGGGGACGTCCTGGTGCGCATGTTCCCGGGAGGCACCGGGGAGATGGCCCGGCTGGCCGGCGAAGCGGACACCGGCGTGCTGCTCGGACACGACGTGTACCTCCTGCGCCCCGATCCGGCACGCCTGGACCCCTGGTTCCTCGTGGGCTTCGTCGGCGCGCACGACAACATCACCGGGGCGTCCACCGGCAGCACCACCGTCCACCTCCAGCCCGGCCGGCTGCGCGTACCGCTGCTGCCCCTGGAGGAACAACGCCGCTACGGCGAGGCCTTCCGCCGCGTCGGCGAACTGCGCGCCGCCGCCCGCCGGGCCACCGACCTGGCCCGGGAGCACGCGGGCCTCCTGACCACCGGCCTGACGGCGGGCGCGCTGCTCCCACCGGACACGGCGCCGAGGACACCGTAGAGATCTCCGGGGCCCTGACGCGCGTCCGTCCCCCTCCGGGCGGCGCGCACCGGGAAACACCGGAGGGACCCGGACGGGTGCCTGTCCGGGCCGGTACTGGTGGGCTCGCGTATTCGGCTGTCGCCGCCTCCCCGGGGAGCCCGGCCCGCTGTCGTGGTTGCCGACCGGATCACTCCGTCACGGGCAGGCACTCGGCGAGCAGGCCGACGACGTCCCGCCAGGCTCGCTGCGCGTGCCGAGGGTGAAAACCGACCCCGGGGAGCACGGTGTGGTCGACCGGTGGGTGGTGGAAGGCGTGCAGGGCGCCGCCGTAGACCACGAGGCGCCAGTCGACGCCCGCGGCCTGCATCTCGGCGGTGAACGCGTCCCGTTGCGCGGGCGGCATGATCGGGTCCTCCGACCCGACCCCGGCCCACACCGGGCAGTGAATGCGCGCCGCCTCGCCCGGCCGGCCCGTGGTCAGTGCGTTGACTGTCGCGATCGCGCGCAGGCCGACGCCGTCACGCCCGAGTTCCAGCGCGATCGCGCCCCCGGTGCCGTAGCCGACGGCGGCGATCCGCTCCGGGTCGGTCCGCGGCTCGGCACAAAGCACGTCGAGCGCCGCGTGGCCGATGCCCCGCATCCGGCCGGGATCGGCGAGCAACGGCATGCAACGGGCCAGCATCTCCTCGGGGTCGCCCAGATAGCGCCCGCCGTGGAGGTCGAAGGCCAGGGCCACGTATCCCAGCTCGGCGAGCGCGTCGGCCCGGCGGCGCTCGACGTCGCTGAGCCCCACCCCCTCGGGCCCGACCAGGACCGCGGGCCGACGGTCGACACCGGCCGGGAGCGCAAGGTGCCCGATCATCGTCAGGCCGTCGGCCACGTATTCGACCGCGCACGTGGTAACCGTCGTCATGAACCTGGACTGTAGTGATCGCCGAACCCGATCGGGCCGGTGTTCTGCCACCGGCAGAAAGCAGGCCTCCGACGTGTTCGGGGGTTGACCAGCGGTACAGCCCTTGGCGCGAGGCGTTTGATCACGAGCATCGATTATCACAGTACTGTTATATTAGCGCTGTGACATCTTCAGATCCCACAGCGCTACCCGACCCCTGGCACTCCCTGCACGAGCTTCTGGCAGCCATGGACGCCGAGATCGAGCAGGTCTACGTCGAGCGTGGCATCGAGGGGGTGCGGCCGCGGTTCGCCTATCCGCTGATCCGGCTCGCCCACACCGGACCACTGACCATTCGCGAGCTTGCGAAGTCCCTGGACCGTTCGCACTCCGCGATCAGCCAGACCGTCGCCGCCATGCGCAAGGAGGATCTGGTCACCTCCGAGCCGGGACCTGACGCCCGCACCCGGCGGATCGACCTGACCGAGCGCGGCCGGTCGCTGGTGCCGTTCCTGGAGGCCGAGTGGCGCGCCACCCATGAGACGGTCGCAGAGCTGGACAGCGAGGTCCCGTACGCGATGACCACCGTTGTCGAGGAGGTGCGGCGGGCGCTGGAACGCCGGTCGATGCGGCAGCGGATCCTCCGGCATCTTGTCGAGCCACCGCGATGAGGGGGCGTGGCCGTGTCCGGTTCCTCGACACCCGCCCGCTGCGTAGCAGCCAGTCGTTTCGCGACCTGTGGCTCGGCACCTCGGTCTCTCAACTCGGCGGGCAGATAGCCAACGTGGCGGTGCTGGCCCAGGTCTGGGACCTGACCGGCAGCCCGGTGGGCACCGGCGCCATCGGGCTCGCCACCGGCCTGCCGATGGTGCTGTTCGGGCTGCTCGGCGGCACGTTGGCCGATACCGTTGACCGCCGTGCGGTGGTGCGGGCCACCACCGCGGGCCAACTGCTGGCCGCCGCAGGGCTGTGTGCCCAGGCCCTGGCGGACAACCGCAACGTGCTGCTGCTGCTCGCCCTGGTAGCCATGGGGACGAGCTGCGGTGCTCTCGGAGCTCCTGCCCGGCGCACCTTCCCGGTCCGGCTGTTGCCGGGCGACCAGGTCGCGGCCGGGCTCGCGCTGACCAACGTCTCCTTCCAGGCAGCGATGCTGGCCGGTCCCGCGATGGCCGGGCTGATCATCGCCCGCTGGGATTTCCCCGCCGCATACGCCGCCCAGGCCGTGGCCGTGGCAGTCTCGATGCTCGCGGTGATCCGCCTGCCTGCCATGCGGCCCGAAGGCGCCGACGCGGCAGGCGGCCGGCGCCGGCCGGAGCGTGGCGGTCGGCGGATCGTCCTGCGCCGCCCGACGCTGTGGGGCTCGATGGCCACCGACCTGTCCGCAACGCTGCTCGCCATGCCCATCGCGCTCTTCCCGCTGGTCAACGAGATCCGCTTCGGGGGTGACCCGCAGACCCTCGGCCTGTTCCTCTCGGCCGTCGCGGTCGGGGGTATCACGGCCGGTCTGCTCTCCGGCACGGTGACGCGCTGGCGCCGCAGCGGCCTGGTACAGCTGTCCGCAGCCGGTGTCTGGGGCCTGGCACTGGCCTGCTTCGGCCTGGCGGGGCCGTTGTGGCTGGCACTCGGCTGCCTGGCCGTGGCGGGCGCTGCCGACACCGTGTCTGTCGTCACCCGCAGCGCCCTGGTCCAATTGGAGACCCCGGACGCGTACCGGGGGCGGGTCTCCTCGGTAGAACACGTCATCGGTGTCGCGGGCCCCGAACTCGGCAACCTCCGTGGTGGCCTGTTGGCGTCGGCCACCTCTGCCCCCTTCTCCCTGGTCTTCGGCGGACTGTCCGCCATCCTGGCGATCGCCGCCGTGGCCGCGACCAACGCGCCCCTTCGCGCCTACCGCATGCCGCCTGCTGCCGCGAAGCCGACCGTCCCCGGGGTCGCCGGCACGGCGGCGGCCGCTGGTCAGGTCCCCTGATTCGCCTCCGGTCTTGAGCCCGTGAGGAGCCATCAGCGTCCTGCGCCGCTGACGGCCCCTCACCGAGTGTCATTACTCGTCGGCGGCGTCCGGATCGCGCAGCGGACGCAGGCCCCCGGGCAGGTCGGCCCCGAAGTCCCGGCTCAGACACCAGGGGACAAGTAACCCGCTGGTAGCTCTCCGGGCTTGGTGGCAGTGGTCTTCTTCGGCCGGCGGGGCAGGGTCTTCTCCCGGTCGAGGTGTCCGTACACCGTCGACCGGGGGACACCGAACATGTCGGCGATCTGCTGGACGGTCTTCTCCCGCTCGTCGTAGAGCCGCTGGGCGAGCGCAGCCCGGTCCGCGGTCAGCCTCGGCCGACGCCCGCCGATCCGGCCGCGGGCCCGCGCGGCGGCGAGCCCGTCGTTGGTGTTCGCCACGATCAGCTCGCGCTGCAGCTCGGCCGGCACGGACAGCATTCCGGACATCGCCCGCCCCTCCATCGTGGAGGTGTCGATGCCCTGCCCGATGACGTGCAGCTCGATGCCGCGCCCGCGCAGGTCGGCGCCGAGGGTCACCAGGTGCAGCACGGAGCGGGAGAGCCGGTCGAGCCGGGTGATGAGTTTTCGCGACCGCGCCCGTCACACGTATGACCGGACAGGGTGAGACGGAAGGACGACGTGATGAGCGCGGACACCATGCTGGAGGAGCTGGGTATGAGCGGGCTGGGTACGCGCGGTCTGGGCGAGGCCGACGAGTCGGGGTTTTCGGGGCTGGCCGAGCGGCACCGGCGGGAGCTGCACGTGCACTGCTACCGGATGCTCGGGTCGTTCGAGGACGCCGAGGACGCCGTGCAGGAGACGTTCCTACGTGCCTGGCGGCGGCGGGAGACCTTCCAGGGGCGGTCGACGTTCCGGGCCTGGTTGTACCGGATCGCCACCAACGCCTGCCTGGACCTGCTCGCCAAGCGCCGCCCCGAGCCCGCGACCGGCGGCGAGGCGCGGTGGCTGCAGCCCTACCCGGACCGGCTGCTCGACGAACTGTCCGCGGGTGACGCGGACGAGCCGGAGACCGTCGCCGTCGCGCGGGAGACGATCGAGCTGGCCTACCTGGTCGCGGTCCAGCACCTCGCGCCGCGCCCGCGGGCCGTGCTGATCCTGCGGGACGTGCTCGGCTGGCCGGCGAAGGACGTCGCGGAACTCCTCGGCGACTCCGTCAACTCCGTGAACAGCGCGCTGCAGCGCGCCCGGGCCGGGATGCGGGAGCACCTGCCCGCGGAGCGGCAGGACTGGACCGGCGGAGAGGAGGACGCCACCATGCGTGAGCTGGTGCGCCGCTACACCGAGGCCAGCGTGGCCACGGACGTCAAGGCGCTCGCCTCGATGCTGCGGGACGACGTCCGCTTCTCGATGCCGCCCACGCCCGGCCTGTACGTCGGCCGCGACGCAGTGGTGAACTTCCTGATCGAGAGCGGCTTCGAGGGCATGACCGGCCTGCGCGCCGTTCCCACCTCGGTGAACCGGCAGCCCGCCCTGGCCTTCTACCTCTGGCAGCAGTCCGAGGGCGCGTACCTGCCGCTGACGATCGACGTCCTGCGCGTCACCGGCGGGACGATCACCGAGATCACCACGTTCCACGACGACCGGTTCCCGCGGCTCGGACTGCCGGAGCGCCTGCCGGCCGACGGCACCGAGTAACCCGGTGCAAACGCTCGCGCTGCGCGCCGGCGCGCGCATCGCCGTGATCGCGGAGGAATGGCACAACGCGTTCTGCGTCGTCACCCGTGGCCGGGTGCAGCTGGAGCTACGTGACGGCGAGCCGGGGCCGGTCCTCGGACACGACGCCGCGTTCCGGCTCCGCGGCACCGGCGTCCGCGCCCTGCACAACCCCTACCGTCGCACGGCCAGGGTGCGCATCATCACTCCGCCCGGAAGCCAGGCCCTTACCGAATGAGGCCCATGGTGGCGAGACCATCCCGCTGTTCGGCATCGCCGTCGTGACCGGCTTCTTCTCGGCCGTGGGCATCGTCATTGCCGCGCCCGTCTCGTTGTCCTCGACCGCCAGAGACAGCAGCCGGACCGTGCCCGCCTCGCCCAGGCGCTCGATGACGCGAGCGCAGAATGCCGACTCCCACCGGCCCCGGGCGGCGACCAGGATCTTCTCGATGCGGGTCCGGCCCGGGGGCTCGATCTTCCGCGCCCGGTACTCGACCAGTAGGGCGTCGCGCTGCCGGTTCTCCACGGGCTCGACCGGGCAGACCTCCGCAGCCGGCCACCCGGTGAGCGCTTCCTCGTCCGCGAGCGTCGCCGGTCGGAACCCGAGTGCCTCTCGGATCTGCTTGCGGTGCCGTTTCGCGCCCGCCAGGTCGTACTTCCCGAGCTCGGCCGCCGGGACCTTCACCAACCCGGCGACGTACTCCACAGCAGGCTGCGGGAACTCCTCGACGAACTCCGGGGACCGGGCCTCGACCTCGAAGAACTTGAGCAGGAGGCAGAAGCCCGGCCGGGTCGGGCCTGACTTGTTCGCGACCAGTTCCCAGTCGGCGTCCACCAGGGTCCAGCACGCCACCACATCCTCTGGCGTCCGCTCCTGCCGCACACCAGCCCCCTGCCGTCGGCTCCACAGGCATTCACCCGATCAGCCCAACGGGGGCACCATGCACCGGGAAACGGCGTGTGCGGACTTCCAGGAACTACCGATGGGTTACCTGCTCCCCTGTGTCTGGGCCAGGACTTCGGGGCCAAGTATTTCGGCTCGGAGGCCGGCGGATTCCGCACAGGGTGCAGGCCTTCAGATCTGCGTGTTGCTAAGCGGTCGCCGTTTCCGGAGCCTTCGCGAAGTTGCGGACGAGGTAGTCGTTCAACGTGTGGTGGAAGCTCGTCGCAAGGCGGGACCGCGGGGCGAACAGGTCGAACGCGTGGTAGGCGCCGGGGTAGAGGTGCAGCTCCACGGGGACGCCCTGGGCGCGCAGGCGCGCCGCGTAGTCGAGGTTCTCGTCGCGGAAGAGGTCCAGTTCACCGACACCGATGAAAGTCGGGGGCAGGCCGGTGAGGTCGGTCGCCCGGGAGGCGGCACAGTAGGACGTAACGCCGTCGGTGCCGACGCGGTCGCCGAGGATCGACTTCCAGGCAAGGACGTTGGTCGCGCGGTCCCAGATGCCGATGTCGGTGATCTCGTGGCTCGAGTCGGTCGTGTTGCGGTCGTCGAGCATCGGGTACATCAACAGCTGGAACAGCGGGGTCGCCGCGCCGATGTCGCGGATCAGAAGGGCGGTGGCGGCGGCGATGCCCCCGCCTCCGCTCTGGCCGGCCAGACCGATCCGGGCGGGGTCGAGGCCGAGATCGGCGGCGTTGTCGCTGATCCACCGGTAGGCGGTGTATCCGTCCTCAGCGGCCCCGGGCGCGGGGGTTTCCGGGGCCAGCCGGTAGTCGACACTGACGATGGCGCAGCCGAGTGCCGCGCACAGCGGCTTGAGCCAGGGTGCGTCCTGGGCAGCGAAGCCGAGCACCTGCCCGCCGCCGTGGAACCACAAGATGACCGGCAGCGGTCCGGGCGCGTTCCGGGGACGCAGCAGGAGGATCGGGACGTCGGGGCCTTCGGCGCGCGGCACCTGGATCTCGTGGGCGGTGACCGAGGGCTCGTCGGGGATGGTGGCGGCGATGGATTCGGCCATGGCGCGGACGCCGGCCCGCGTTCCCTCCAGGTCGCTGAGGTCGAACACCCCCGTATGCGTCATCGGCACGGCCTTCAGGGCCTCGGCGAGTTCGGGGTCCATCCGCTCGTGTGGATCTTTCATGTTCATGTCATTATCTCCGCTGGCTGCGATGTGGCGCGGGGTGCGCGGCAGCCGGTCTTCGTGGGTGTGGGGAGGGCGTGTGGACCGGTTCCGCCGCGCCGCCGGGATGCGGCGCGGCGGAACCGGGGGGAGCTTGAGGGGGCTTGGCTCAGTGTGTGGTGGTCGCCGGGGCGTCGAAGTAGTGGCCCTGGGCGAGGTCGTCGATGAGGCCGGGATGGAGGGGCTTCCAGCCGAGGAGGTCGCGGGTCAACGTGCTCGAGGACGGGTTGTCGGCCTGGGCGTGGGCGCCGAGGAAGCCGAAGTGGTCGTCGGCCCGCGTCGGCGGGATGCTGACGACGGGCAGGTTCAGCCCGCGGCCGATGGCCTCGGCGATCCGGCGGAAGGTGATCCCCTCGTCGTCGACGGCGTGCAGCCGTGACCCCGCCGGCGCGGATTCCAGCGCCAGCCGGTACAGGCGGGCCGCGTCGAGCGTGTGCACGGCGGGCCAGCGATTGGCCCCGTCGCCGACATAGGCGGAGACGCCCTTCGACCGGGCGATGGAGATGAAGGTCGGGATGAAGCCGTTGTGGTCGAGCGTGCTGTGCACGGTCGGAGTGAGCCGGACGACGGATGAGCGGATGCCGCGCTCCGCGAGTGCGACCACCGCGTTCTCGGCGTCGACCCGCGGGCCGGTGTCGAGCGCGTCGGCTTCGGTGAGGGTGTCTTCGAGGCCCGCGAAGGCGAACAGCGCGGTTCCCGACGTGACCACCAGGGGCTTGCCGGTGCCGGCCAGGGCGTCCCCGAGCGCCTCGATGGCGCGCAGATCCGCCGCGACCGCGCCCTCGAAGTCGCCGGCGAACATGGCGTCGTGCTTGAAGGCCAGGTGGATGACGCCGTCGGCCGCGGCGGCGGCCGCGGCGAGGCCGACGAGATCGTCCAGGTCACCTCGGTGCACCTGGGCACCGGCAGCCGTCAACGCGGCGGCGGACTTGTCCGAGCGGGCCAGGCCGACGACCTGGTGTCCCGCTTCGAGGAGTTCGGGGACGACGGCGGAGCCGACGTGTCCGGAGGCTCCGGTGACGAATACGCGCATAGTGCGCCTTCCTGCTCCAGGCTCCCCCACCAGGGGCGGGGGCCGTGATGACAGTTAATGACATCACCGTAACACTGACGTCAGTCACTGACATCACTCTCATGTCAGTGGCTGACATCACGGTAATGTCAGGCTCTGTCATCGGCAGATAGAATCGGAGCATGAGCCGATGGAAACCCGACGCACGAGGCCGCCTGGAGAAGGCGGCGCTGGAGCTCTACAACCACCAGGGCTTCGACGCCACCACCGTCGCCGAGATCGCCACCCGCGCCGGGCTCACCGAACGGACCTTCTACCGGCACTTCACCGACAAACGGGAAGTCCTCTTCCCGGGCGACAGCCCCCTCGCCGACACCCTCGCGAACGCCACGGCCACCGCCCCCGTCCCGCTCCCGCCGCTCGAGGTGATCGCCCACGCCCTGACCGAAGCCGCCCCCGTCCTCGAAGAACGCGCAGACCTGGCGCGGCAACGCCAGACCGTCATCGCCGCCAACCCCGAACTCCAGGAACGCGAACTGGCCAAACTCGCCGCACTCGCCTCCACGCTCGCCCGCACGCTGCGCGAACGCGGCCTGGAGACCACCACCGCCGCGCTCGCCGCCGAAATCGGGATCGCCACCTTCAAGGTCGCCTTCGAACGCTGGATCAACGACCCCGACCGACACACCCTCGCTCAGCACATCCGGGAAACCCTGGACACCGCCAGGCACCTCACCGCGCCCGCCGAACACGTCGCCGCGACCGACGACGTGAGCTTCACAGGCCATGAGGGAGTGGCATGAACGTGGCAGGTGCCATGAGTAAGGGGCCCCGGGCTGTCCGTCCTCGGCTCCGTCCGTCTCGTCGTCCCTGTGCGGGTCGCGCAACTCGCCGCGCGGCCCGAAGAAGATCTTCCGGGCGAGGCGGTGGCGGGCCTCGGTGACGTTGAACTGGACGCCGGTCATCCGCTGGTATTCCCCGTTGGAGACGAACGGGAGCGGGTGCAGGGTCTTGAAAGAGTGACCGGCCCCGTCCGGGCGCCCTGTACCAGGTCCGGCCGCCGTGTCGGGGCGGTTCCCGGAATTCCGTGCCTGCTGTACACCATCGCCTCTACCGTCCAGCCCGACACGTGATCACGGGGGTGTGCGGAAGTGGCCGAACAGTGGGGCGGGATCTGGGCCTGGATGGGGTGGTGGACCACTTCACCCTGAACAAGGAACAGGGCCGGCTCGGCGAGGTCGCCGCGATGCGCGAGGCGGCCCGTCGGTCCGACTGGAAGGTCACCGCCCTCGGGTGGATCGGCACCCGCGCCTGACACGGCCCGGAGACCTCCTCCGCCGCACGGGGTACAGATCGTGGAGGGTGCTCGCCGCCGTGTTCAGTCGTGCTCGGGCTCCACCGGGAGCCACAGTTCGGCGTCGGCCTCGGTCTTCTCCGGCGACAGGCGGGTGCGCAGGATCTCGGGGCCGGTACGGGTGCGGTACGGGTTCGACGGGAACCACTCGGTGAACACGTCCCGCCACAGCTCCTGGATGGCCCGCGGTGCCGGCCCGGAGGTGGTGAAGACCGCCCAGGTACCGGCCGGGACGGCCAACGTGGTCGTGCCCTCCGGAGCGGCCGCGGAGGTGATCACGCCGTGGTGGTAGTCGAGTCCGGTGCCCTCGGCGCGGCTGGGGTCCATGTCGTCGCAGACCGCGACGATGCCGTGCGGCTCCTGGTCCGACAGCTTCTCCAGGTGCTCCAGGGTCCGCGGGTCGATCCCCCGGACGAAGTCCACGATCGCCTGGTTCGGCCCCGCGTGTACCAGCGGTACCCGGGTCTTGAGCCCGACGACGGTGAAGTCCGCCTTGTCCACGACGCGGTACCGCATGCTGCTGCTCCCTTCGATGGTGAGGCGGAAGGCCATCCGGGACTGGGAGGTGAGTGCGGCGCCGGTACGCCGGGCCTCGCCCGGTCCGATGCCGTGCATGGCGCGGAACGCCCGCGCGAACGCCTCGCCGGAGCTGTAGCCGTAGCGCACCGCGATCTCCAGCAGCGTCTCACGCCCCGCGAGCACTTCGGCGCCCGCGAGGGTGAGCCTGCGGCGCCGGACGTACTCCGACAGCGGCATGCCCGCGAGCGCGGAGAACATCCGGCGCAGGTGGTGCTCCGAGGTGGCCGCGATGCGTGCCAGCTCCTCCACGTCGACGGCCTGGTCGAGATGGCGCTCGATGTGCTCCATGGCCTGGTTCAGCCGCTCCAGCACGCCCGGCCTCCTTCCTCTTCCCTCTCCACGGCCACCTCGCCGGCGACGGTCGTGAGGCACGTCTACCCGGCGCTGTGGTCGGTGCCGTCCCCGTCCGGACCGGGGGTGTCCTGTCCCAGGCCCCGGCGGATCGCGATCTCCACGGGTGAGTACGCGCCGTCGGTCCGCTCCAGTTCGTACGGCGCGGCCGCCGTCAACGGCGGCTGGGCCATGAAGCGCGGCCGCACCCCATGGTGCGGTTGTGCCGCGTGCACCACGAACGGATGGCACAGGAAGACGTCGCCCGGGGACCCGGTGGCGAGGGCGAGTGGCCGGTGGTCGGACGCCGCCACCAGATCGGGCGCGAGGGTCAGCCCGCTCGCCCCGTCCTCCCCGTACTTCTCCAGCACCTTCGGCACGTCGAGGTGCGAGCCGGCCCGGATCCGGGTCGGGGCGTCCTCCTCACCGACCTCGCTGAACAGGAACAGCATCAGCAGTGCCCGGCCCCGGGAGCGCAGATTCGTGAAGTACCAGCTCTCGCCCTCCGGCAGATAGCTCCCCTCGATGTGCCAGCCGGCGTCGTCCGGCTCCTCCTCGTGCGGGAAGCGCAGCGGGAACGTCCCCAGCGAGTAGCGCGGCTCCCAGCGGCCCGCGCCGACGAGCAGGTCGTACGCGTGATGCAGGAACGGGGAGTTGGGTGCGGCGGCGAACGGTCCCTGCGCCATGCCGCCCACCCAGTGCACGGGCCGCGTCCACGTCGAAGGGTCGTCCGGGGCGCAGCCCGTCTCCCGCCACAGCAGCCGCGCGCAGTCCGCGGCCACGCGCGGCGCGACGGCGCCCTCCAGCTTCACGAAGCCGTCGCGGAGGAACCGGGCTACCAGGGTCGTGTCGTCCATGCCCCCATCGTGCGGCGGCACCGGCCCCGTTCACCCGACATTCTCCGCACCGTCTTTGTCGGGTACGGGGACGGGCGTGTGGTCCGTCACGCCGCCCGCTTGGTGCTCGTGCCCGGGAGGGGTGGTGAGCCTGCACGACGATGCCGAGTTCGACGGGGTGGGCCGAGGCGAGCCTCGGCCCACCCCGCTGCCTCACAGATCGAGCTGGTACTCGTGCGCCTGGTGCGTCGGTTCGTAGCCGAGCATGGTGTTGATGTTCCTCATGGGCCGGTTGTCGTCGGCGGTGTCGGTCAGCAGTCCACCGAGCTCGGGATGGTGCGCGTGGGCCCGCCGGATCGACTCGGCCTTCATCCAGAGGCCGAGGCCGTGTCCACGGTGTTCGGGCAGGACACCGGTCCCGTAGTGCCGGCCGTCGCCCTTGCCGTCGCCGGGAACGACCAGCTCGGTGAATCCGGCGATCGAGCCGTCCGACGCGTCGACGGACACGACCGTGTGCAGCAGCTCGCCTCGTTCCTCGACGGCCCGCGCGGCGGCTCGGACCCGGTCCACGTCCCAGGTGACCGTCCCGTGGTCGATGTCGCCCGTCGGCATGTCGTCCATGGCCCGGCGCGACGCGGCGAACGTGTGGGCGAGGTCGTCGGGGACGGTCCCGGACCACGATGCCAGCCGGTATCCGGGGTGCGGTCGCTCGATGATCTCGTCGAGGGCCGTGGTGTCCACTCCGGTGAGCGGCAATCGGGCGAACGTCAGGGTGAGGACCTTGCGGAAACCCCGGGCCGGCAGGAAACGGGCGCCGGGGGATCCGGCCTCGGCCTGGGCGAGAACGCGACGTCTGCGGTCTTCCCGGGCAGCGGCCACGGCTTCGTCGAGCAGTCGCGAGCCGATGCCGTGGCGTCGCTCGACCGGATGGACGTGGAGTTCCAGTTCGGCCAGGTGCTCCTGCCCGGCACGGGTGAACAGACGCAGGAACGCCGATCCGACGGGAGTGCCGTCGGCGTCGGACGCCAGCCAGGCCAGACGGTGGCCGGACGGACCGCGGTCGGGGTCGGTCAGGGGGGTGATACGAATCGACAAGGTGTCTCCGTCGTGAGGAGGTGGCGAGTGAGGGAGCGTGGGCTCGACCGCTGAGCACTCCTGCGCATGTGCTGCACACCTCCTTGTCGACGGAGCCGGTCCGGTGGCACGCGGACGGCCGGGAGAACCTAACCGTTCCCGCAGGCCGATGGCAAGGCACGCCTACCGGTGCCGGGCTTGAGGGCAGCACCGGGCCGCACGCCAGTCGCCGCGGCTGCCCGGGACCACGGGGCGAGCGCCGTGCTGGCGCGGTGCCCGGTGCGGCGTGCGGTGGGCGGGTCAGCCCGCCGGTACCGGGGCCGGCCGGGATTCACCGGTCGGCGCCGAGGCCGGGGCGCGCCACCAGCGGCGGGACGCCAGTGCGGCCAGGGCGGCGCCGGTGGCGTTGACCAGTACGTCGTCCACGGAGGACACCCGGTCCAGTCGCAGGACGTACTGAAGGGTCTCGACCAGGGCCGAGCAGCCTGCCCCGAGCGCCAGGATCCGCGGCACCGACGCCGCCGCGGTGAACCGCATCGGGGCGAAGAAGCCCAGCGCCGCGAAGACCAGCAGGTTGCCGAGGATCCCGAGCGGCCCCATCGTGAGCAGGTCCGTCACCGGGACCAGGCTGAGGCGGCCGGTGACCTCACCGGCCCGCGCGCCCGGCATCAGGATCAGCCATACCCACGGCACCGTCCCGTGGACCAGGCCGACCTCGGCCAGCGACCTGCGCCGCGCCCAGTCCGGATCGGCGCCGGCGGCCCTCCGGCGGCGTGCCAGGAGCCACACCACCAGTGCGGACAACGGCAGCGCGGCCACCATGGAGAGCATCACGCCGTTGAAGGTGAGGAGCCAGGCGCGCCATCCGCCCCGCATGACCATCGGCACGGACACCACGAACATCCGCAGCACGAACACGGCGACCGCCGCGCCGACGATCCCCAGAGCGACGAGCACGATCCGGCGGACGATCCTCCGCGCACGACCGGCCGGGGCTGACAGTGGTGTGTTCTGACGCATGCCTTCACTGAACACGGAGGGCTGTTGCGGTGGTGTATGCGATTTTCGATACGCCCGCGATACACGCCGGGCCCTTCCGTGCGCGGGAGCCCGACGCTACCGCGACCGCCGCGGCGTCGTGTCCGTCACGAGGGGCAGTTCCACGGTGATGCGGAGCCCGCCGGCGGAGCGCGGGGTGAGGACGAGTGTTCCGTCGTGTGCGTGGGTGATGGTCTTGACGATGGCCAGGCCGAGGCCGACGCCCGCGTGGTCGGTGTGTACGCGCTCGGTGCCGCGCCGGAATCGTTCGGTGAGGGTCGAGACCAGTCGTGGGGTGAGTTGCTCGCCGGTGTTCTCGACGGTGAGCACCGCGGTCCTGGCGTGGGCGCCGGTGTGGATCCACACGGTGCCCTGTTCGGGCAGGTTGTGGACGATCGCGTTCTGCACGAGGTTGGTGGTCAGCTGCAGCAGGAGCGCCTGCGATCCGACGGTGGGGGTGATGTCGCCGGACGTCTCGATGGTGACGCCGTGCTTTTCCGCGAGGGGGAGGAGCGTTTCGGCGGTCTCTTCCGCCACGAGGGACAGGTCGACGTGTTCCCGGGTGAAGGACCGCCGCTCGGCGCGGCTGAGCAGGAGCAGTGCCTCGGTGAGGTGGATGGCCCGGGTGTTGACGGCGTGGAGGCGGTCGATGAGCGGGTCGGTGGCGCGGTCCGGATCGGCGCGGGCCGCGTCGAGAAGTGACTTCGAGATCGCCAGCGGGGTGCGCAGCTCGTGGGAGGCGTTGGCCGCGAATCTCTGTTGTTCGGCGACGTGCGCTTCGAGCCGCGCGAGCATGGTGTCGAAGGCGTCGGCGAGTTCGCGGAACTCGTCCTTGCGGCCCGGTAGCCGGATCCGGTGGGAGAGCGACCCGTTCGTGGCCGTGCGGGTGGCGTTGGTGATGCGGGTCAGGGGGGCGAGCATGCGGCCGGCGAGGATCCATCCTCCCAGGAGGCCGAAGACCAGCAGGAACGCCAGTACCGCCGCCGCCCTCGGAGCGAAGACGTCCAGGAGGACGCCCCGGACGGGAAAGACGCCGTTCGCGAGTCTGTCGTCGGCGTTGATGAGCATCGCGCGGTCGGGGACGTAACGCAGGAGGAACACCCACACCGCCGCGAGCATCAGGACGCCGGCGAGCATGAGGAACCCGGCGTAGCTGAGGGTGAGCTTGAGGCGCACGCTCGGTCCGGGTGCCCTATCCACGGTCTCCTCCCTTGTCGTCGGCCTCCGGTCGCGTGTCGATGCGGTAGCCGACGCCCGGCACGGTGGCGATGATCCAGGGTTCGCCGAGCCGCTTGCGCAGTGCCGAGACGGTGATGCGTACGGCGTTGGTGAACGGGTCGGCGTTCTCGTCCCACGCCCGTTCCAGGAGTTCCTCGGCGCTGACGACCCCGCCTTCCGCGGTGACGAGGACTTCGAGCACCGCGAACTGTTTGCGGGTGAGCGCCACGTAGCGGCCGTCCCGGTGGATCTCTCTGCGGAACGGGTCCAGGCGCAGGCCCGCGATCTCCCGCACGGGCGGCCTGGTGTGCGCACGCCTGCGGTCGAGTGCTCTGAGCCTGAGCACGAGCTCCCGCAGCTCGAAGGGCTTCGTGAGGTAGTCGTCGGCGCCGAGTCCGAACCCGGAGGCCTTGTCGTCGAGACGGTCGGCCGCGGTGAGCATGAGGATCGGTGTGCCGCTTCCGGAGGCGACGATGCGGGTGGCGACCTCGTCGCCGGACGGTCCGGGGATGTCACGGTCGAGGACGGCGATGTCGTAGGTGTGGACACCCAGCATTTCCAGGGCGGTGTCGCCGTCGCCCGCGATATCGGCCGCGATCGCCTCCAGGCGCAGGCCGTCGCGGATGGCCTCCGCCATATAGGGTTCGTCCTCGACGATCAGCACACGCATGCACGCGATGCTACGAGTCGGCGCATATCGTCCGCGTATCGAGGACCGCGATCGCCGATCCTGGCGTCAGGCGGCTCAGGGACGCCGGCCGGCTGCCGCAGAGCCCCCGAGGACGACCTGCGCAGGGGCATGAACCAGCAATGGCGCCGCGACATGGCGACCCGATCGCCGCCCACGCGGGGGACGGCCGGTGCCGTCAGAGGCGGAAGAGCTCCGTGAAGCGGGTGAGGAGGGACTCCGGGCCCTTGATGGCGATGCTCTGGGCGGCGAGTGCCTCGGTGGGGGTCAGGGTGGCGCGCATGAGGTCGAGGACGGGGTGGCCGGAGCGGGTTTCGATGATCAGGTCCGGGTCGGGGTGGGGACCGTGTACGACGGTGAGGCGGTCGCCGGCGACGGACAGGGCGAAGGTCACGTCGGCCATGCGTATCTCGTAGCCGAGGGTCGCTCCGGCGGCGGCTTCGGGGCGGAAGGCCGTGTGGAAGGACAGGGCACGGCTTTCGGTGGTGGTGATCTCGCCGGGGCGGGGCTCGGTCATGGTGCGGGCGCCCCAGCGTCCGAGGGCGGTCACGGCCGGCTGGAGCTGACGGCCGTGGTCGGTGAGTTCGTAGACGACACCGCGGTCGGGGTGGGGCAGGGCGCGGCGGACGGCGACGCCGTGGGCCTCGAGTTGTTTGAGGCGGGCCGCGAGGATGTTGGTGGGGATGTTCGGCAGGCCGTTGCGCAGGTCGGTGTAGCGCTTGGGGCCGAGCAGGAGGTCCCGGACGATCAGCAGGGTCCAGCGCTCACCGACGACCTCCATCGCGCGGGCGAGGCCGCAGAACTGGCCGTACTCCTTCACCGTCATGGTTCACATTCTAGTTCCCGCGCCATAGTGCGAACAGGGCTTGCATTTTACAAGTATGCTTCAATCTGCTTAGTTGGTTCCAACGGCACGACCGACAAAGGAAGTTGGGAGAGGACATGTCCTTTCAGGCGTACCTGGACAAGATCGAGGACAAGACGGGCCTGACGCCCCGTCAGTTCATCGCGCTCGCGCAGGAGCGCGGCTACGACAGCGCGGACACCAAGGCCGGCGTCATCCTGGAGTGGCTCAAGCAGGACTACGACCTGGGCCGCGGGCACGGAATGGCGCTCGTGCACGTCATCAAGAACGGCGCGAAGATCTCCGACAAGCACGTCGGCTCGGGCGGGACCCACCAGGACGAGTCGGACACGCTCTGGCTCGACGGCAAGGCGAACCGTCCCTGAGACGGGCGCGGGACCCTTCCGGCAGGTCGGTGTCCGCGCTCCGGACGTCCGTGAGAGGACCGCCGCTCCACCGGGAGCGGCGGTCCTCTCGCGTCCGGGACTCCACCTCGGCCGGCGGCCCCCGGCTGCTGAGCGGTGCTGGGCACGCCCGAGCCGGCACCGGCGTCCGGTGACCAGGCCGGCGCGCACGCCGACGAGGTGACGGTGATCGGGCCCAGCCCGTGGACCAGGCCGTATCCGCCGACGACGGCCTGGGACCCGAAGGGCGACAGCGTGGACGGCCGGTCGGTCGAGGGCGCCGCGAGGTCGACGCGGAACCGGCCGGACGGGGAGAGAAAGGGGCCGATCGCCAGGACGGCGAGCGCGTGCCGTCGGCGGGGGTTCAGAGGTGCCTCGTCCCCCTCTGGGGGCGGGGCGGGGGCCGGCCGGGGACGGTGCGCGGCCGTCTGTGCGGGGCGCGGGAACCGTACGGCCCGGTTTCACGAGAACCTTCTCCTGACGCGGCCGGCCATGACTGCCGGTCCGAGGAGCGGGACGGACCGGCGGTTCATTCAATCCACCGGTCGCCGCGGTCACAAGCGGACTTGGCTAAGTCCGCGCGACGGGCGTTGTTCGCGGCAGCTTGCACAACTCCGCATGGACAGCGTCGGGCGGGCACGAACATCCTTCCGATGGCGGCATCCCCTTTTCAGGAAGGCTGTGCCATGGAAAGCCATCGCTCGGCGTCGCTCCTTTTCGGGGAGAAGGGCCGGCAAGGAGAAGCCCGCTCGCTGTTGTTGCGCGTTCTGGACGGCTCCGTGCGTTCCGATCCGTATCCGGTGTTCGACCGGATACGTGAGGCCGGGCCCTTGTGGTGGGACGAGTCGACCGTCGTCTTCTCCTCGTACCGGCACTGCGCGGCCGTTCTGCGGGCACCGGAGGCCGTTGTCCTGCGGGCCGATACGTGTCCTGCCGGGCGGGGCGGCCGGCCGGAGGGGTTCGCCGTCGCCGTGGCGGGCTCGGCGGAGCACGGGGCGCTGCGCCGGCTGGTGGCGCGGGTGCTCGCTCCGGAGCGGATGCGCGCCCTGGTGCCCTTCGTGCGCGGTCTCGTCGACGACCTCCTCGACGGGGTGGCGGCGCGCGGGCGGCTCGAAGTGGTCACGGACCTGGCGTATCCGCTGCCGGCGGCCGTGCTCTGCCGTCTGCTGGACCTGCCGCGGCAGGACGCGTCCTGGCTGCACCGGCAGGCGCTGCTGCTCTCCCCCGCGCTGGACCCGCATCCGCTGCTGACCGGTGCGGACCCGCCGGGAGGCGAGGCCCGTCGGCGGGCGGAGGAGGAACTGGACGCCTACCTCGGCGAACTGGTGCGCTCGCGGGGTGGCGAGGATCCGCTGTCGGTGCCCGAGGACGCGGACGGGCCGTCCTCGGCGGCGCGGCTCGCCGCCGCGTACCGGGCCCTGCTCGTCGCGGGGCACGAGACGAGCGTCGACCTGGTCTCGGGCGGCGTCCTGGCGCTGCTGCGGGCTCCGCACGTGCGGGAGGCGGTGCGGCGGGACGCCCGGTACGCGGGCCAGGTGGTCCAGGAGGTACTGCGCCTGGACCCGCCGGTCCAGCTTCTCCACCGTCATGCCGTCGCCGGTCTCGACGTCTGCGGCACGCGCGTGCCCGCCGGGACCACCCTGCTGCTTCTGCTGGCCGCGGCCCACCGGGACCCGCGGGTGTGGGACAGCCCCGAGGTGTTCTCCCCGGACGGGACCGGGGCGCCGCACGCCGCCTTCGGGCTGGGGCCGCACGCGTGTCCGGGTGAACCGGTGGCCCGGCTGATCGCCGAAACGGTTCTCACCCGGTTCACCCAGCGGGTCACCGGTGCCCGCTTCGCCACCGGCACCCCGTCCTACCGACCGAACGTCACCCTGCGCGGCCTGCGGGCGCTGTGGGTCGATTCCGACGGCTTCGGCGACCGCGGTCTGCCGTGGCCGCCCGCGTGACGCACCCGCCGCTTCGCTTCGCAGCGCTCACCCATGGGAGCAGACTCGTGACAGTCCTTCACACCGTTCCGCGCACACCGACGCTGGACTGCGTGTTCGACACGCCCGCCGGCGAGGACCGGGACGCCCTGGCCGGCCGGCACGTCCTGGCCCGCATCGTGTACGGGCACCACGGCGGGCGGCCGACGCTGTACCGGGGATCCCCCCGGCTCGACGTGCACATGATGGCCGCGCCCGCCGTCCCGTTCACGGAGACCTGGGTCACCGACCGTCCCGTGCGCTCCGGAGTGCAGGACAACCTGGTCTACGCGGAGGACGGTGAGCACTTCTTCTGCGCGGTGCGCGTCGAGGAGAGCGGCGTGTACCGCGACGCGGTGCACGCCGCCTACAGCGCCGCGTTCCGGATGGCCTGGCAGCAGGGGTACACCGATCTGTTCCGCATGTGGAACCTGATCGGTGACATCACCGGCGACAACGCCGAGGGCACCGAGATCCACCAGGACTTCCGCGCCGGCCGGGCCCTGGCCTTCGACGAGTGGTCCGGACGCTTCGAGGGCATCCCCGCGGCGACCGGCACCGGTTCCCTGGGAACGGGCATCGACCTGTACTTCCTGGCCTGCCGCCCCGGGCGCGCGACCCATCTGGAGAACCCGCGGCAGGCCCCGGCCCACCGGTACCCCGACCGGTACGGGGCCCTGTGGCCGAGTTTCGCGCGCGGCACCCACCTGGCGTCCGAGGGGTACGGGACGGGGGCCCTCTACGTGTCGGGCACGGCCAGCGTCCTCGGGGACGACACCGTGCACCCCGGTGACATCGAGCGGCAGCTGGACGTCACGCTGGCCAACATCGAGGCGCTGGTGAGCGGGGAGAACCTGCGCCAGCACGCCGTCGACGCCGGGTACGGGCTGGCGGAGCTGGACAGCGTCAAGGTCTACGTCCGTGACGCGGCGCATCTGCCGGCGGTGCGGGCCCGGTGCGCCGAGGTGTTCTCCGGTGCGGCGGACGTGGTCTTCCTCAACGTCGGTCTCTGCCGGCCGGACCTGCTGGTCGAGATGGAAGGGATCTGCCGGTGACCACCGCCCCGCCCCCTCCTGCCCGGCCGGCCCCGTCCACCTGGAGTGAGAGCGTTGACAACAGCTGACACCGGCAGCGCCACGGTCACCTTCGACGGCGAGAGCCTCACCACCGACGCGGTCGGCCGTGTCGCGGAACCGGGAACGCCGGTGGAGGTGTGCCCCGGTGCCGTCGCCAAGGTGCTCAGGAGCCGCGCGATGCTCGAGGACCTGGTGGAGCGGAACATCCCCGTCCACGGTGTGACCACGGGGCACGGCGAGACGATCCACACGCGGATCGACAAGGCGAAAGAGGTCGAACTGCAGACGAACCTGGTGCGCAGTCACAGCGCCGGGGTGGGTCCACTGTTCGCCGAGGACGAGGCCCGGGCCATCATGGCGGCGCGTCTGAACACGCTCGCCAAGGGGTACTCCGCGGTCCGTCCGGAGATCCTGGACCGCCTGGCGCTGTATCTGAACGAGGGGATCACACCGGCGATACCGGAGATCGGTTCGCTCGGCGCCGGCGGTGACCTCGTGCCGCTCTCGCACCTCGCCGGCACGCTCATCGGCGAGGGCCAGGTGCTGCGCGACGGCAAGCGGCGGGAGACGGGCAGGGTCCTGCGCGAGCTGGGCATCACCCCGCTGCGACTGCGCTTCAAGGAGGGCCTGGCGCTGGTCAGCGGGACCTCCGCCATGACGGGTCTCGGCTCCCTCGTCGTGGAGCGGGCGTTCACCCAGGTCCGCCAGGCGGAGACGGTCTCGGGTCTGCTCAACGACGTACTGCGCGGGTCCGGGAGCCCGTTCCTGGCCGAGGGCCACGACGTCGCCCGGCCGCACCCGGGGCAGATCGACTCGGCGGCCAACATGCGGACCCTGCTCGCGGGCAGCCGTCCGGTCCTGGACCACCCGGGCCCGCGCCGTGAGCCGGCGAAGGCGTACACGCTGCGTGCCGTGCCGCAGATCCTCGGGGCGGTGCGGGACACCCTCGCGCACGCGCGGGGGCGGCTGGAGACCGAACTCAACTCCGCCAACGACGACCCCCTGTTCTTCGAGGGCGAGGAGATCTTCCACGGGGCGAACTTCCACGGCCAGCCCATCGCGTTCGTCATGGACTTCACCACGATCGCGCTCACCCAGCTCGGGGTGCTCGCCGAGCGGCAGGTCGACCGGCTGCTCGACCGGCACCTCGACCACGGTCTGCCGGAGTTCCTCGTCGCCGCCGATCCGGGCCTGCACCGCGGTTTCGCCGGCGCGCACCACCCGGCGACGGCCCTGGTGGCGGAGAACCGGACCATCGGGCCCGCCAGCACGCAGAGCGTGCCGTCCGGCGGCGACCACCAGGACGTCGTCGGCATGGGCCTGATCGCGGCCCGCAACGCCCGGCGGGTGCTGCAGAACAACAACCGCGTCCTCGCGGTGGAGTTCCTCGCCGCCGCCCAGGCCGTGGACGTCTCCCGGCGGTACGACGACCTGAGTCCGGCGAGCCGGGCCACGTACGACGCGGTGCGGTCCCTGGTGCCCACCCTGGGCGTGGACCGCTCCATGGCCGACGACATCGAGCTGATCGCCGCGGCGCTGTCGCGGGGCGAGTTCCTGCGGTCCCTGAGTCAGGAGGGAATCGCGCTGCGCTGATCCGGCGTACGGCGGTGTGGGGGACGGTGCACGGCCGGTGCACCGTCCCCCACACCGCGTTCGGGGGCCCTTCGGGGCCCGGAAACACCGCACGTCCCCTGTTCCGTCCTCTTCGGTGAAAGGCGTTTCCATGACTCAAGTGACACAGCGTCCCTCCCTGGACGCCCCGGCACCGCCGCGAACCGGCACCTCGCGTACGCCCTCGTTCTTCTTCAACGGCCACGCGCCGCGACGGCGGCTGCTGGTCGCCGTGGTCAGCGCGCTGTTCGGCTTCGCCCTGACGGTGGTGTGGTCGGCGGAGTTCGTCGACAGCACCATCGGCGACAACGTCGCGGACAGCCTGCTCGGACATCACGCCAAGGACAGCCCCATCGCCGGCGCCCTGGCCGGTCTGGCCTTCGCCGTGGCGACCGGGGTGGCGGGCACGTTCACCGCGTGCAACGTCGCCGTGTTCAGCGCGCTGGCCCCGCTGACCGGCGGCCCGTCCTCACCGCGCAGGCGGCTGACCGCCGCCCTGCAGCCGCTGAGCAGACTCGCCCTGGGCGCGATCACCGTGTCGGCGCTGTACGGGGTGCTCGTCGCGCTGGTCGGCACCGGGATGCCGCAGTTCGACGAGAGCCCGTCGGGCGGCGGGCTGTCCGGCCGTCTGATCCAGGCGATGGTGGTGTACGGGCTCATCGGCCTGTGCATGCTGGTGCTCGGGCTCTCCGCGCTGGGGGTGGTGCGGGACCCGCTCGCGCGGCTGTCGCGCCGCTTCCCCGGTGCGCCGATGCTGTTCATGGGCGCCCTGGTCGGGGCGTTCCTCATCGGGCGTCCGTTCCCGCTGTTCCGGCAGCTCTTCCGGGACGCGGCCGAGAGCGGCAACCCGCTCTACGGGGCGGCGGTGTTCGTGCTCCAGACGCTCGGCAACCTCGTCGTCGTGGCGGTGCTGTTCCTCCTGGTCACCGTCGCCTTCGGGGACCGGTTGAGCCGCTGGCTGACGGCCCGGCCGAGCCGCGCCTCGGCACTGATGGCGGCGGCGTTCATCGCGGCCGGCGTCTTCATGCTCCTGTACTGGGACCTGCGGATCCTGGCCCGCCGTGATCTGATCTGGTACCCGATGGCCCCCTGGGCGCACTGAGGTACCGGCGGTGTGCGAACGGGCCGGGTGCGCGGGGTGCGTACCCGGCCCGTCGTCCTCCGGGCCGACCGGGGCCACGCACGCGGCGGGCCGGACTCAGGACGCGCCGGCGGCGTCGCCGGAGCCGGCCGTTTCCTCCTGCGCCATGCCGAGGAAGCGCCGGATCGCTTCGACCGGCATGTCGAGCCCCTCGGACGCGGACTGCTCGTCACCGAACACCTGCACGGCCTCGGCGACGGCCCCGGCCAGTTCCACCTCTGCCTTGCGGACCTTCGCCTCGGCCTTGTCCACGGTGTCGACCACCGCCAACTGGCGGCGCTGCTTCTCCTGGAGCCGCTGCTTGCGGGAAAGGGCCTTGTCAGAACTCTGCACAGACATGACCAAGATCATAATCAGTTCACGTGCGCACCCGACGCCCCCTCGTCTCCGCTCCCGGTTCCACCGGCGGCTTCTCAGGCGGGCAGCTTCGTGTCGATGACGAAGCCGATCTCGACGACCTGGCCGGGCAGGGTCAGTTCGGTGACGCCCACGACCGTGCTGGCCGGGCGGTGGTCGCCGAAGTACGCCAGGTTGCCCTCCGCCGCCGCCGTGGCGTTCTGCCGGAGGTCCACCACGTACAGGGTCTGCGAGACGATCTGGTTGCGGGTGGCGCCGTAGTGGTCCAGGACCTTGTCCATGTTGGCGTAGGTCTGCTCGAGCTGGGCGGCGAAGTCGCCCGCGTGGAGGAACTCGCCCGCGTCGTCGAACGCGAGCTGTCCGGAGACGTGGACCAGCTCGCCGGACCTGATCGCCTGTGAGTAGCCGAAGTCGCTCTCGGCCGGCACGTCGTAGCTGAAGACATCAAGGGTGGTCATGGAGCTCGCCCTTCCGATCCGCTCTCTTGTGGTTACTCGGGAACTGTAGGAGAGTGAGTGCTGACCTGGAAGAACGCACTTTTCGGTGACTGGGGAACCTCATGGTGACCAAACAACTGCTCAAGGGCCTGCCCGAGGACGCCGACCTGCGGCGCGCGGACTCCCTGGCGCGGGAGATCTTCTCGGACGTCGCCAACAAGTGGGCGCTCCTGATCATCGAGGCGCTCGGCGAGCGCACCCTGCGCTTCAACGAGGTGCGGAACGAGGTCGAGGGCATCAGCCACAAGATGCTCACCCAGAACCTGCGCATGCTGGAGCGCAACGGCCTGGTCGACCGGAAGGTGCACCCCACCGTGCCGCCGCGGGTCGAGTACACCCTCACCGAGCCGGGCCGGGCCCTGCGCACCGCGGTCGACGCCATCTGCGGCTGGACCCACCAGCATCTCGGTCACATCGAGAGCGCACGCGGCCGTTTCGACGCCTGACGCACACGCGTCCGCCCCACCCCGGGATGTCCGGGGTGGGGCGGACGCGTGTGCGGGCCCGGTGTCTCGGCGCCGGGGAGGTTCAGACCGCCGCCACCTTCGGCGCCGGCTCCTCCGCGGTCTCGGTCTCGCTCTCCGTCCCGGCTTCGGCTTCGGGCTCCGGCGGGGCCTCCTCCTGGCCGACCGGCGGGATGTGCCGCATCAGGACGACGAAGAAGGCGCCGGCGACGGCGATGAGGGCCGCGCTGACCCCGGCCACCGTGTGCAGGCCGCTGGTGAAGGCCACGCGCACGGGCTCCATCAGCGTCTCGGCGAGCGGTCCGGACAACCCCTCGGTGGCGGCCGCGGCACCGGCGACGCTGTCGCGGGCGGCGTCGGCGGCGCCCGCGGGCACGCCCGCCGGGACGGTGTCGGCGATCTCGCTGCGGTAGACGGCCAGGCCCGCGGTGCCCAGGGTCGCCACACCGAGGGCGGCTCCGAACTCGTTGCTCATCTGGGACAGGGCCCCGGCCGAACCGGCCTTCTCCGCGGGGACGGTGCCCACGACCATGTTCGTGCCCAGCGCCACGATCGGGGCGCCGCAGAAGGAGAACACGGCGAACCCGGCGATCAGCACGGCCGTACCGGAACCGGCGTCGAGCTGGGTGAAGGTGAGCAGGACGGCGGTCACGCCCGCGATGCCCGCGCCGATGACGTACGCGGGGCGGACCTTGCGGGCGATGATCGGGCACACCGCGAAGGAGACGGTGGCCGCGGCCATGCCGGGCAGCATGCCCAGTCCCGCCTCGAACGGGGACATGCCCTGGGCGGCCTGGAAGTACTGGGTCATGAAGAGCATGACCGTACCGCCGATGAGGCTGTAGGCGAGCAGGCTGAGCAGCGCGGCGGTGAACCGGCCGTGGGCGAACAGGGTGACGTCGAGGAGCGGGCTGCTCAGCCGGCGCTGGCGCTGGACGAACAGCACGCCGATGACGAGCCCGGCGGCCAGCACGGCGACGGGCAGGGCCTCCCAGCCGTTGCGGGCGAGTTCCTTGATGCCGTAGATGACCGGGACGGTGCCGCCCAGGCTCAGCAGGACGCTCGCCGGGTCCAGGCGGCCGGCCTCGGGGTTCTTGAACTCGGGCAGGACGCGCGGGCCGACGATCAGGGTGAGCACCATCACCGGGACGCCGATCAGGAACAGCGAACCCCACCAGAAGTACTCCAGCATCACGCCGCCGAGCAGCGGGCCGACGATCGCGCCGATGGTGAAGCAGCTCGCCCACAGGCTGATGGCGACCGTGCGCTGTTTGGCGTCCTGGAACATGGTGGTGATGAGGGCCAGCGTGGACGGCGTCAGGGACGCGCCGGCGATGCCCAGGAGCACGCGTGCGGTGATGAGCATGCCCGGACTGGTGGCGAAGGCCGCCATCAGGGACGCGGCACCGAACGCGGCCGAGCCGATCAGCAGCAGCTTGCGGCGGCCGATGCGGTCACCGAGGGTGCCCATGGTGACCAGGAAACCGGCGACCATGAAGCCGTAGATGTCCATGATCCACAGCTGCTGGTTGGAGTCGGCGCCGAGATCCGCGCTCAGGTGCGGCAGCGCCAGGAGCAGTACGAACACGTCGAGGGCCACGAGGAGGGTCGGCAGAGCGAGGATGCCCAGCCCGATCCACTCCTTCCGCCCGGCTTTGGGAGCACCGCCTGCAGTCATGTGCCTGTTACTTCCCCTCGTCATGGGTCGTGCGCGTGTGGATGTGGGTGTGCCGGCGCCGGTGCGAGGAGGTACGGGATGTACGCCCCCGCCCCTGCGCGTGCCCGTGTGCTGCGTGCCTCCGGGCCCACCCGCCACCGTCCTCCGGGGCCTGCCGCGCCCGCATCTCTCTGCGTGCTGAGTCCGGATGCGGAATCCGCGGGTTGCATGAAGCAACTTGGAAGATGCCCAGGCCGAAGCGGGGCCCGTAACTTCATGGACACAGCAGCCGGAACGCCCGGCTCGCCACGATCCGCAGGGAGTCAAGGACATGACCGTCAAGAACAAGCTCGGCCTCGTCACCCGTGTCGGCGCCACCGCCGCCCTCGCCCTCGGCCTGGGTGCCGCGGTCGTCCCCAGCGCGTCGGCCTCTGCCGCGGCCCCCGTCGTCTCGGTGACGCCGGCCACGGGCCTCAGTGACGGCGCCACGGTCACGCTCAACGCCTCGGGGCTGACGCCGGGGACCGTCTATCACGTGGGCCAGTGCGCCTTCGTCGAGGACGGGCAGTACGGCTGCAACAAGGCCACCGCGCTGGATGTCGTGGCCGACGCCTCGGGCGCGGTCAACACGAAGATCACCGTGAAGCAGAGCTTCGAGGCCGTGGTCGGCTCCGCCACCACTCCGTGGGGCACCGTGGACTGCAAGGTCACCGCCTGCCAGGTGGGCCTGGGCAGCGACAAGGGGGAGGGCGGTGGCCAGCTGATCTCCTTCTCCTGACACCGGGACCCGCATCGACCGCCTTCTGAGGCGCTGTCGGCTCACTGACGTCGGCCCGCTCTCCGTCCCCGCTCCGCCACGGCCCTCCCCCTCTGGGCCGCGGTGGCGGGGGCGGAGAGCCGCTTCATCTCCGTGGGTCGGTACCGAGACGGTGGCCATGTCTGCGCAGGGCGGGACGGGGCCGGCGCCGTACGGGGCAGGGCTGGACCTCCGGCGCGGGCGCGGCGGCGGCAGGAGACACGGGGGCGGGCGGCGGGGGTGTGTCCGGGGAAACGGGCCGCGGGGCGACAGGTGCCTTCGGCGGTCTCCCGGTTCCCGGCGCACCTTTCGCATCCGGCAGCCTCTCGGTCCCCGACAGAGCTTTCGTATCCGGCAACCCACCGGCCCCCGGAACCCCCTCAGTCCCCGGCAACCCCTCGGCCCCCGACAGTCCTTCGGCATCCGGCAGGCCGATGTCGAAGCTGCGCCAGGCCCAGGCCCATGCGGCGGCCCGCCGGAAGGGCCCGTCGGGGCCGTCGTCGAGGCGGGCGCCGGCCGGCGTGCTCATCGTCCGGCCGTCGTCGAGGAGCCGCCGGCCGCGGTGCGCGCCGGCGCGAGGCCGTAGCGTACGCCGATCAGCGCCTCCGACAGTTCCCACAGGCGCAGCTGCGCCGGGGCGTCACGTGACGCGCGGCTGGAGGAGGCGGGAGCAGGCGCGCCCCGGCTCTCGAACCGTTCGCCGGGGCCGAGGTAGGCCCCTCCCGGCAGGTGGGGGTCGGTGGCGGCGCGCAGCACCGGCAGCATCGCCCGCTCGGGCGGCTGGGCCAGCAGCCGCAGCGCGACCCCGCTCACCGGGCGCAGCCACGCGGGCGCCTCCCCCTGCCACAGGGCGGTCGCCGACAGGCCCGGATGCGCGGCGACGGAGAGGGTCTCGGCTCCGCTGCCGGCCAGCCGCCGCTGCAACTCCCGGGCGAACATCAGATTCGCCAGCTTCGACCGGCCGTAGGCGCTCAGCGAGCGGTGGCCGGCGCCGTCACGGGCCCGCGGTCCGTCCACGGCGCCCCGGCCGGCCCGGTGGGCGAGGCTGGCCACCGTCACCACGCGGGAGCCGGGCACCCGGCGCATCAGGTCCAACAGCAGCCCGGTCAGGGCGAAGTGGCCCAGGTGGTTGACGCCGAAGTGGGGCTCGAAGCCGTCCTCGGTGCGCGGGCGGGAGGGGAACATCACCCCCGCGTTGTTCACCAGCAGGTCGAGCCGCCGGTGCCGGTGCCGTATCCCGTCCGCGGCCCGGCGTACCGAGTCCAGGGAGGCGAGGTCGAGACGGACGACCTCGGTGCTCCCTCCGATGCGGGCCGCGGCCGCCCGGCCGCGTGCGGTGCTGCGGCAGGCCAGGACGACGTGCGCACCGCGTTCGGCGAGTGCCCGGGCCACCTCGAGTCCGAGGCCGCCGCTGCCGCCGGTGACCAGTGCCGTTCTGCCGTGCTGGCCGGGGACACCGGCCGGGGACCAGTCCATGTGAGTCCTCCTCGGGTGGTGGCACGCGCCACGGAAGGTCAGGCCGCGGCTCCGTAGCCGTGCCGGACGATGAAGTCCGCCGCGACGTCGTAGTAGGCCGGGTCGGAGGGCGCGTCGGTGGCCAGGCCGCTGACGTAGCGGTTGTACATGCAGAAGGCCGCCGCGATCAGCACCGTGTCGTGCAGGTGGGCGTCGGTGGCGCCCTCGGCGCGGGCGGCGCGGACCGTCTCGTCGGAGACGGGACGGGCGTGGGCCCGCACCTCGGCGGCGACCCGCAGCAGGCTCTTCAGCAGTGCGGGGACCGGGGCGCCCTCCGGGTCGGCGAGGACCGCCCCCACCACATCGGCACCACCCTCCAGCTGGGCGGCGGCGAACGCGCTGTGGGAACGGGCGCAGAACGGCGTGCTGTTGAGGTGGGAGACGTAGGCGGCGATCAGTTCGCGTTCGCCGCGGGTCAGGGGCGAGTCGCCGCTGCGCAGCAGCGTCTCCGCGAGCTGGTTCAGCGGGGCGCCGGTGTCGGGGCGCTGGGCCATCAGGCCGCTGATGCCGGGCAGGTCGTTGTCGATCGCGATGTGCGCCATCGGAGCACCCTTCGCTCTGGCGGGCTCGGTCGGTGCCATCGTCGTCAGCGGCCCGGAGGGCGGCCAACTCCGAGGGTGCGCACCCCTCGGTGGCCGCTGCGGGCGGTCACCGAGTGTGCGCACGCTCGGGACCCGCGACGGGCGGTCGCCGAAGGTGCGCACGCTCGGAGTTGGCCGGAACCCGTGCCGCTTTCCACGATGGGCACCGGCCGGCCGCCCCGGACAGCGGTGGCCGGACGCCCCTGCCCAGCGCCCTCCCGGGCCGCCCGACAACTTACGGAGCCCCATGCCCGCGTCCGTGCCCGCATCCATGCCCGCGTCCGTGCCCGCGCACGGGAAGGCCCACCGGCGCTCGGTCGCCGCGACGGTCGTCGGCAATTTCATCGAGTCCTTCGACTGGCTGGCGTACGGGCTGTTCGCGCCGCTGTTCGCCGCCCGGTTCTTCCCCTCCGACAACACCCTGACCTCCGTACTGGGGGTGTTCGCGGTCCTCGGTGCCGGTGTCCTGATGCGGCCGCTCGGCGGCCTCCTGCTGGGCCGGTTCGCCGACCGGCGCGGCAGAAAGCCGGCGCTGATGCTGGCCATCTCCCTCATGGCGGGCGGCTCGTTCCTCATCGGGGTCACCCCGACGTACGAGCAGATCGGGCTGTTCGCGCCGCTCGTGCTGCTCCTGGCGCGGACCGCCCAGGGCATCTCGCACGGCGGCGAGTGGCCGGCCGCGGCCACCTATCTGATGGAGGTCGCGCCGGAACGGCGCAAGTGCACGTACGGCAGCCTGTTCTCGCTGACCACCTGCGCCGGCGCGTTCACCGCCTCCCTGCTGGGCGGCGCGCTGACCGCCGCGATCGGCTCCGAGGCCATGGCGGCGTGGGGGTGGCGGGTGCCGTTCCTGGTCGGCGGCGTCCTCGGCCTGGTGCTGCTGGTGCTGCGCACCCGGCTGGCCGAGACCGACGTGTTCCGCCGCGAGGTGAGCAGCCGGGCGGGCCGCGGCTCGGTACGCCGGGTCCTGGGCGCCCACCGGCGCCAGGTCCTGCTCGCCGTCCTGTTCGTGGCCGGTACGGGCACCGTCGGCGGTACCTGGACCGCGGTCGTCCCCGCGCTGGGCGGGCGGATGGCCGAGCCCGGCACGATGATGTGGGTCGCCGTGACCGCCACCGCGTTCCTCATGGTGGTCAACGTCCCGCTCGGTCTGCTCGCGGACCGGATCGGGGCCGCCCGCTTCCTCGTCGCGGCGAGCGTGGTGTTCGCGGTGGCGGGCTCCTGGTCGTACCTGACCATGCGGGGCACCTTCACCAGTCTGCTGCTCGCCTACGGCTCCGGCGTGGTCTACCTGACGTCCGCGACCACGGTGCTGCCCAAGCTCCTGACGGAGATCTTCCCGCCGCAGGTGCGCGCCCTGGGCATCGGACTGCCCAACGCCGTGACCAGTGCGGTGCTCGGTGCCGTCATGCCGGTGTCGGCCACGTTCGCCGCCGAGCGGGACGCCTCCGGCTGGTTCATCGCCGCGGTGATGGCGGCCGTACTGATGTCGCTGCCGGCGGCGGTGCTCTCCCGCCGGCCGGACGCCGCCCGCCCCGTGTTGGGCCGGGCCGGGCTCACCCTCACCAAGTGAGAACCTCACCGGATGAGAAGAGGGGATCAGAGTTCGGGTTCCCGGTGGAAGTACGTCACCGCCCGTTCGCCGCGGACGCCGAGGTCCCGGCGCAGGGCGTCGGGGTCGAGGAGCTGGGCCGTGTCGACGGCGACGAAGGCCTGTGCGCACCCGCGCCGGCGCAGTTCCGTGAGGGCCGCCGCCACCAGGGCGAGACCCACGCCGATCCCGCGCAGGGCGGGAGCGACGGCGGCCTCCAGCACGCGGCCCCGGTCGCTCGCCGCGTGCGCCAGGACGTGACCGGCGGGGTGACCGGCGACCTCCAGGAGCAGCGCGAACCCGGAGAACTCGCCCAGCCGCCGGATCCGGGCCCGGAAGAGGGCGGGGTCGTACGTCTTGGGGACCCGGGAACGGCTGCGCAGGTGCAGGCCGTGCAGCACCTCGGCGTCCTGGTCCGGCACGGCCGGCCGGATGTGCCCGGCCGGGGGCAGGGCCGCCGACGGCGCCCCGCCCGACAGGTCGACGTCGTACTGGGTGAGCGTGGCGGCCCGTACGAAGCCGGTCTCCTCCAGGACGCGGGGCAGCACCGGGTCACCTTCGAGGACCCCGCCGACGTCCAGGCCCAGCGGGGTGCCCCGGGCCAGTCCGAGCGCGTCCGTGCGGTCCAGCAGGTGCAGGATCAGGAAGCGGGCCGCCGGGGCGCTGCGCGGGCCTGGCGGGACCGTGAGCGCCGCCTCGGCGG
The DNA here is from genome assembly GCF_001905725.1 of Streptomyces sp. CB02400. Lineage (GTDB taxonomy): Bacteria > Actinomycetota > Actinomycetes > Streptomycetales > Streptomycetaceae > Streptomyces > Streptomyces atrovirens. Next base: position 74,138 of record NZ_LIWB01000016.1, on the reverse strand, counting down.
CGGTGTCGCCGCCGAGGGCCAGTGACGCCCAGGCCAGCAGTTCGTCGCCGGGTCCGGTCAGGCACCAGCTGTTGTCCGCGTAGTGGGGGTGCGAGAGCGTCAGCCGGACGTCCTCATGGGTGCACGTGGCCGTGCCCGTACTGCCTTCCTCGTACGCCCTGACCAGTCGCACCAGCGTGTCCACGGAGACGTCCGCGGAGCGTCTGAGGACGAATTCTCCCGGCACGGTCATGGAAATTCGTGCCCCTTCCTGGGGGATCGGTCGTGGGTCGGCGGGTCATCGCCCGGGGCGGTCGGCGACGGGTGGGCGGCGCGGACGGGAGGGCCGGGGGCGCGGCGGCGCCCCTTCCTGGTCGCGGAGCCGGCGGAAACGGGGTCGCCGGACACACCGTGGGCCGTACGGAGTCGTCAGCGTCTGCGTCGTCCGGTCCGGGCGGGCGGCGATCCGGTGGAGAGCCGGATCGTGCCGGGCGCTCGGCCGGGTAAGGCGCCGGGGCGGAGGTACGGACGCCGCGCGGCGCGGGGCCGCGCGGAAGCCATCACGGGACGGGACCGCCCGGGAACCATCACGGGACGGGACCGCCCGGGAACCATCACCGGGCGGGACCGCCCGGGAGCCGCCGCGGGGCGGCGTGGGGCGCCGGCACGGCGTCCGTCGAACGCCATGGCACCTCACCGCCCTTCGCTCCGGCCAACTCCCTTCGGCGTAGTCGGATGCTACTTGGCGAAGTGGTTCCGGATGTTCTTCCGGATTGCTCTCTGCCTTCGTGACGTGCGGGAATTGTCCCCGTCTGCCGGGCGGACGCCGGCCGGGGGCGACGTGTCCGCCGTGGCGGGGGCGCCCGCCCGGCGGAGAAACGATTTGCTCGGACACCCTCGCGGGCACCGGGCCGCCGGCCCGCCTACCGCGGTTCACGCCGGACCGGACCGGCCGCGCCGGGGGCGACGTCCCCGGCGAACACACCGTGCGGGTCGACGCGGGCCCGCACCCGGCCGACGGCGGCCGCGCGGTCCTGGTCGAGGTGGAGCTGCGGACGCCCGTACCCCTCGACCAGGGACGGCACGGTGCTCCCCGTGTCCCAGGGCGCGAGCGCCTCCCGCACGGTGGCGCAGTGGTCGTGCAGGGCCTGGACGGTGACCGGTCCGAAGGGCGGACCGGACCCCATGTACGCGTAGGCCGCGTCCACCTCGGACAGCGCGCCGCCCTCCGGGTGGGCCTCGGCGAACGCCCCGCCGAGCTGGCGCAGCGTGGCCACGGCCAGCGGTGAGCCCGACCCTTCGCCGACGGCGCCCAGGAAGGCCGCGGCACCGGCGTCGTCCAGCTCGCGCAGCAGCAGGTGGTCGCCGATGAAGGGGACAGGGTCGGCGGGGTCCATGTGGGCGTCCAGCACCCCGGCGGGCCCGGTCGGCGCCCAGGTGTCCAGCAGCGGCTCGGCGATGTCGCGCAGCGGGCCGAGGAGCCCCGCCGCCGTCTCGTGGGCCGTCGCGGTGTCCTCCGCACGGCGCGCGAGGACGGCGCCGTCGACGCAGAGCACCGGGCCGGCGGCGAGCTGCGGCGGGACGCCGGGGACCGGGGGCAGGTTCATGATGCGCAGGGACGTGGTGGCCTCGCGCGGCGCGTGGCGTGACCACGCCTGCCAACGGTCGAGCAGCGGCCGGGCGTGCGCGGCGGACCAGTAGCAGGCGCCGGTGACGACCTGTGCGACGGGGAAGAGGCCGATCTCGACACCGGTGACGACACCGAACCCGCCGCCTCCGCCGCGCAGCGCCCAGAACAGCTCGGGGTCGTTCTCGGCGTCGGCGCGCACCGACTCCCCGTCGGCGGTGACCAGTTCGACGGCGCGGACGGTGTTGACGGCGAGTCCTGTACTGCGGCCGTAGAAGCTGACGCCGCCGCCGAGCAGGTAGCCGACGACGCCGACGCCCTCGGCCGAGCCGTGCGCGGCGGCGAGCCCGTACGGGGCCGCCGCGCGGACGACCTCGCCCCAGGTGGTGCCGGCCGGGACGCGGGCGGTGCGGCGGACGGGGTCGATCTCGACGCCGCCCGCGAGTTCGGTGCGGATGAGCAGGGCGCCGTCGGCGGGCCGTACGGCGCCGGAGGCGTGCCCGGTGCTGTGCACGCGCACCGGCAGGGCGGCCCGGACCGCGGTGCGCACGGCGGCCCGTACCTGACCGGGGGTGCGCGCGATGACGGCGGCGGCCGGGCGGGGCGGGGCGGCGAGGTTGAACGCGGCGGTGGCCCGCTCGTACTCCGGGCTTCCGGGCCGGGCGAGGGCCGCCTCCCGGACGTCGGAGAGGGACATGGACGAATTCCTTCCGTAGCGGGCTTCCGTATCAGCGGCTGGGCGGGGCCGACCGGCTGTCAGGGCTCCTTGACGGCGGTGAGGAACACGAAGGTGCCCGGCCCGCTCTCCTCACGGACCGTCAGGCCCGCCTCGGTCAGCCAGCGCCTGAGGTCCCTCGGATCGAACAGCCGCAGTCCGCCCTCGTGCTGCGGGAAGCGGTGTGCCGACTGGAAGTAGCGGTAGACGGGGTCCTCGGAACGACGGAACGTCATCGCGGTGAAGGTGCCGCCGGGCCGCAGGATCCGGCCGGCCTCGGCGATGGCGGCCGGCGCCTCGTCGTAGAAGGCCTGCAGGGCGTTCCAGCACACGACCGCGCCGACGGAGGCGTCGGCGAAGGGCAGGTCGGCGGCGCCGGCCAGCACGGCGGGCACGTCGGGCAGCCGGCCGCGCAGCACGTTGAGCATGGGCAGCGAGCTGTCGACCGCGACGAGGCGGTCGGCGCCGACGGCCTCGGCGATCACGGTGGTCCACCGGCCGGCGCCGGCGGCGAGGTCGACGACGGGGCCGTCGACGGGGGTCACGTGCTCGGCGATGTAGCGGTCCTCGTCGTCGGGGGTGACGGCTCCGCCCCAGTTGGAGCCGGCGACCCGGAGGAACGAGGGGCGGGCCACGGCCTCGTAGAACAGGCCCATGCTGGGCACCTGGGACAGCTTCTCCAGGAAGTCGTCCACGCCCGCCTCCTCGCCGACGGGGGCGGTCAGGTCGAGGATGCCGCCCGCGGCCGGATAGTCCGCGGCGCAGCCGGTGCAGGTGAAGCGCCCGTCGCCCGGCTCGAGTTCCTTGTGGCAGACGGGGCAGCGCAGCGCGGCGGTGTGCGCGGCGATCAGTTCGGGTCCCGCGGCGGGGGCGGTGGCACGGGCCCGGTCGGGGACGGCGGCGGCCGGGGCGTCGGCCGGGTCGCCGTGGCACACCGCCCAGTAGGCGCGGGCCCCGGTGCAGCCGAGGACCGTGCGGGTGTCGTTGTCCCAGGCGGCCAGGAGCTGCTGCGGGCTCAGGGCCTTCACCCAGCTCTGGTCGAAGGCGACCTCGTCCTCGTTGAGGGTCCACACGGACGGCGAGGGCCACACCCGGCCCAGTCCGGGCCGGCCGGGGTCGAGTTCGCTCAGGGCGCGGTCGAGGCGGGAGAGGTCGGCCGGGTCCAGTTCCAGGCCGGAGACGGCGGCGAGGATCCGGTCCCGGTCGGCCGGGAAGTGCGACAGCAGGTAGAGCAGGGCGAGGGTCAGCGGGGTGCCGATGCCCTCGGTGCGCAGCAGCTCCAGGTACGTGTCCAGGCGGGCGCGGACCGCGCGGGCCACCGGCCCGGCGACGGTGGGGTGTTCGGACTCGGCGAGCAGGCCGAGCAGGATCGCCAGGTGCCCGCGGCGCCCGTCGCCGGCCCGCTCGAGGGCGGCGGCCAGGGCGGGTACGGCGTCGAGGGCCGACGCGGTGGGTTCGCCGTCGTCCCACACCGCCTCGACCAGCGTGCGGTAGTGGTGCTCCGCCTGTTCCGGCGCGGCGTTCACGAAGGCGTCGATCAGGGCGTCGGTGGCGTGGGCGGTGGCTGCGTTCACGGGGCGTCCTTCCTGCATCGGTGCGGCGTCACCGGCATCACCCGGCTCCCTGCGTGACCGGCGCGCTGACTTGCGCGCTGGCCTGCGCGCTGACCTGCGACGAAAGGGCCGGTCGTGGGGATGCTGCCAGCGCCGCCCGCGCCGCCGCATCTTCTGGACTGCCCTCCTTGCGAGGGTCGCGGGGCCGCCGGGCCCCGCTTGCGGGACGGACGCCGCCGGCGGGTCGCCCGGGGGCCGCCGGGACGTGCCGACAGCGCCCGCGGAAGGCCGGGGACCACGGAGCAATCGACAAGATGCGGGGCCGTTCCGCGGCGGCGCACGATACGGCTGGACGCACGTGTTTCGGGATCCGTCCCGCCGGGCGAGCCCTGTGACCTCCTTCAGTGAGCCGCGGCCTTCACGCGCGGACCGACTCTCCTCGGAGCGCTTCATGCATCCCTTCCGTATCGACATCCCGCAGGACCAGCTCGACGACCTGCACCGACGGCTGGAGGCGACCCGCTGGCCCGACGAACTGCCCGGTGTCGGCTGGAGCCGCGGGGTGCCGCTCGGTTATCTGAAGGAGCTCGCCGAGTACTGGCGCACGTCGTTCGACTGGCGGGCGGCCGAGGCCCGCCTGAACGCGCACCCGCAGTTCGTCACCGAGATCGACGGCGCCCCCGTGCACTTCCTGCACATCACCTCGCCCGAGCCGGACGCGACGCCGCTGCTGCTCACGCACGGCTGGCCGGGTTCCGTCGCCGAGTTCCTCGACGTGATCGGCCCGCTGTCCGACCCGAGGTCCCACGGCGGCGACCCGGCGCAGGCGTTCCACCTGGTCATCCCGTCGATCCCGGGCTACGGTTTCTCCCGCCCGCTGCCGGAGAAGGGCTGGGACACGGGCCGTATCGCCCGTGCCTGGGCCACGCTGATGGAGCGTCTGGGGTACGACCGGTACCTGGCGCAGGGCGGTGACGCCGGCGCGGTGATCTCCCTGGAGCTCGGGCGGATCGATCCCGAGCACGTCATCGGCGTTCACGTGAACATGCTGATGACCTTCCCCTCGGGCGATCCGGCCGAGCTCGCCGGGCTCGGCCCGGCCGACCAGGCCCGCCTGGGCAAGCTGGCCCGCTTCGACGCGGAGCTGTCGGGCTACATGAAGGTCCAGCAGACCCGCCCGCAGACGCTGGCCTACGCGCTGACCGACTCGCCGGTGGGCCAGTTGGCCTGGATCGTGGAGAGGTTCCTGGACTGGACCTCGGCCGAGCAGCGGCCCGAGGAGGCTGTCGACCGCGACCTGCTGCTGACCGTCGTGTCGATCTACTGGCTGACGGCCACGGCCGGTTCGTCGGCCCAGTTCTACTTCGAGGGCGCCGAGGGAGTACGGGCCGCCGCCTCGGGCGCGGTTCCGCCGCCGCTGACGGTGCCGGTGGGCGTCGCCGTCTTCCCCGACGACATCTTCGTGCCCATCCGGAGCCTCGCCGAGCGCGACCTGCCCAACCTCACGCACTGGACCGAGTTCGAACACGGCGGGCACTTCGCCGCGATGGAACAGCCGGCCGAACTGACCGGCGACATCCGCGCCTTCGCCCGCTCCCTCACGTCCGCCACCGCCACCGCCACCGCCGCCGCCTGAGCCGACACCCGTTCAGACAGAGAAGAGGCCGTACATGACCACCCCGACCGTGATCGACGTCTGGCTGGGCGACCTGACCTTCCCCGGCTACATGGACCGGCTGCACCGGCTGGGCGCCGAGTTCGAGAAGGCCCACCCCGAGTACCGGATCAACATCGAGGGCCGGGACTTCCGCAACCTGTCGAAGGAGATCGCCGAGGCGGCCGAGGCGGGCCGCCCGCCGGCGATCGGCGAGTTCTACTTCGCCGTCACCCAGGCCGCGTACGACATGAGGACGAAGGACGGCGAGCCGCTGTTCACCTCGGTGCAGCAGGCGATCGCCGGCCGCACCGAGATCCTCGGCGAGCCGGTCGTCGTCGACGACCTCCTGCCGGCCGTGCGCGAGCACTACTCCCGCGACGGCGACCTGGTCTCGATGCCCGCCGTGGTGACGGCGATGCTGATCTACGGCAACCAGGACCTGCTGCGCGCCGCCGGTGTCGAACACCTGCCCACCACCTGGGAGGAGCTGGAGGCGGCCTGCCAGGCGGTCGCCGCGCTCCCGGACGGCCCGAGCCACGCGGTGACCTGGGCCAACCACGGCCTCTTCTTCCAGCAGGCGCTCGCCGTCCAGGGCGGGCACCTGGCCGACCACGACAACGGCCGCTCGGGTCGGGCCTCCCGCCTGGACCTGTCGTCCAAGGAGATGCTCACCTTCGTCGAGTACTGGCAGCGGCTGCACCAGGAGGGCCACTACCTGTACACCGGCAAGATCCCGGACTGGGAGGGCAACCTCAAGGCCTTCGCCGACCAGGACGTGGCGCTGCGCATCACCTCGTCCAACGACCTCAACTACATGGCCCAGGCGGCCGAGCACGCCGGGTTCGGCATGACGGTCGGCCGCTTCCCCGGCCGGGCGGGCGAGCCGTACGGCGGGAACATCATCGCCGGCACCTCGCTGTGGCTGACCGCCGGTCTCGACGAGGTGACACAGGACGGCGCGCTGGCGTTCATGCAGTTCCTCAACAACCCGCGCAACGCGGCGGACCGCCACATCGCGAGCAGCTTCGTGCCGGTGACCCGCTCCTCGTACCGGCTGCTGGAGGACGAGGGCTGGTTCGAGGCGAACCCCTACCACCGGCTGGCCAGCGCCCAGCTCGGCAGCTACACCGAGGGCGAGGGCGTGCCGCCGTGCCGGGGCGCGCTGTTCGGCGACTTCGCCGGCGCGCAGGACGTGATGACCCGCGCGATGGGCGACGTCCTGCTGCAGGGCGCGGACCCGGCGTCCCGGTTCGCCGAGGCGACCGCGGAGGCGCAGGAGCTGCTCGACGCCTACGAGCGCGACCGCGTCGACAACGGCGTGCGCAGCCCCGAGAGCCTGCGGGTGGAGTACTTCACCGGCGCCGAGGCCTACACGGGCGCGCAGCTGGAGAACGCGGTGCGCGGCAGCAACGGCTGACACCGGACACGCTTGAAGGGGCGCCCCCGGGTGGGGGCGCCCCTTCCGCGTGATGGTCGTCCGCCCTCGGTTCGATCATGGCTCGGTTCACCAGGAGCCAGTGCCGGCCGTGTCCGGTGCACCAGTTCCCGCGAGAGCACCCGGTCCGTGGGCTTCCTTCCTCGAGAACTCCGCGACCTGCTCGTCCGCGTCCGTCCGGAAGGGCGACATGGGCGCGGCCTTCTACGAGAACGGCACCCGCCATCTGGCCTCCATCGGCGCGCTGAAGTCCTCAAGGAGGAGCAGAACGGCATCGAGGACGAGCCGCAGATCACCAGCGAGGTCATGCACACCCGTGCACGGCACGCCTACGCCGACTGGGAGGAGTTCGCCGGAGAACCCCAGCGGCTCCACCTGGGCGCACCGCAGCCCGGCAGCAGGCGCGGCCCGCTGACCACCGACCGGCCCTCCGCGTGGGGCCTGCCGCTCCAGGCCGGGCCCAGCACTCCGGCGAGGGTGGCGGACGCCGTCATCCTCAGCGGACTGCTGGAGCGGTACGTTCTGCCCAAGCGGTACCTCACCAACCACTTCGACCAGGGCACCGCCCAGCAGAACGCGGGCATCTGGACCACCGGCCCGGCAGGCTTGGACGGCATGCGGCTGCGCGGCGCACTCCGGCTGCGCCCGAACCTGGCCTCCGACGCCGACAAGGCCACGGTCATGGCCTACCTGTTCGCCATCGACCCTCTCGGCGGCGGCTACATCCTCAGCCACGCCCCGTACACCTGCCACAAGGGGCAGGCCGGCACCCCCGTCACCGCCGAGTTCGACCTCCGGGCGACGGACTCCTTCCTGCCCGCCGGGTGGCGCCTGATGCTCGTCGTCGACACCGCCGACCCCTTCCACGACGACGCCAACCAACCCGGCACCGTCACCACCGTCACCTCGGGGGACGGCCGGGCAAGCCACCTGGACCTGCCCCTCGCCTGAGCGCCTTCCGGGATCCCCCGGCCGTCCGAGCGGGAGAGACCGCAGCGCGCAGCAGGGTGCCGTCCAGGATGACGAACATCTTCTTGCGGACCGTCTTCATCGCCTCGGACAGAACGGGGGCGAGGGCGGCCAGGACGTCGATGGCCTCGCGTATGCGGCGGTACCCGGTCGCGGTCCCGGTACCGGACCCGGCGGCGAGCCCGACGTCCCGTCGTCAGCCGGCGCCACCGCGTACCGGTCTCCCGTGGCCGGGAGGCGAACTGCCGGGCCGGACACCGCAGGGTCCGACCGGACGGGTCGATGGACGACGGGTGGACAAGCACGCGAAGCTCCTGGCCCGGCACGGGTGATCCTGGTCGTGAACCCGTCCGTCAGGAGCTTCGCCGTCGCGCGGGAGCGGCCGACTCGCGGCCGTCAGGCCACGAGGACGCGGGTGGGCTCGCGGTAGTAGTCGAAGTCGATCGCCTGGCCGTCGAGGGCCAGGCGCAGTTCGGCCAGGCAGGTCCGTACCGAGGCGAGTACCGCGGGCACCTGGACGGTGTCCGCGAGGTGGGTCAGGGTGCGGTAGCTCTCGATGAGGTGGAGCTCCTGCTCAGCCGTGAGGGGTGAGGACGCGTTCGTCATGGAGTCGTGCCGCCTTCCATTGTGATCGGGGCAGGCTGCCGGCGGGGGCGAGCTCCACCACGGGACGGATGCCGATCTCGCGCTTGAACTCCTCCGCGATACGGCCGCACAGCGCGTCGGCGGCCGGGCCGGCGAGTTCGCCCGCGTCGACCCTGACGTGGACGGTGTCGAGCCCGCGTACGGTGCGGATGGACGACTGGAACTCGTTGACCTCGTCGAAGGAGCGGACGACGTCCTCGATCATCACCGGGGTGACGGACACCCCGCGGATCTTGCGCATGTCGTCGACGCGCCGCAGGATGCCGCCGTCGTAGAAGTCCCAGGTGCGGCCGCAGCCGCACTCGGTGTGCGGGCGTCTGACGACGATGTCCTCGGTCCAGTGGCGGAAGAGCTGGACGCCCTCGCGGGAGAGTCCCGTGGTGACGCGGACGCCCTCCTCGCCGTAGCCGACGGGCTGCTTGGTGTCGGGGTGGAGCACCTCGTCGTAGCAGGACTGCTCGTTGATGTGGCAGGCGTTGCGCCGCGAGGGGCACTCGAACATGAAGACGCCGCCGAACTCGGTGGTGCCGGCCGCATTGAAGACGCGGGCGCCGAAGGCCTCCTCGATGGTGCGGGTGGTGAAGTCGGAGCGCGGCTCGGCCCCGGCGAGGATGATCCGTACGTTCGCCTCGCGGGCGAGGTCGACGCCCATCTCGCGGGCCGTCTCGATCAGCCGCATGGCGTAGCTGGGGGTCAGGCCGAGGACCTCGATCCGCTGCTCCACCAGCAGGCGGACGCGGGTGCGGGAGTCGAGGCCGCCGGAGGGGAAGACGGTGCAGCCCATGCGCTCCAGCGCGTAGTGCATGCCCCAGAAGCCGGCGAGCAGGCCGTAGCCGAAGCACACCATGCCCTTGTGGTGCGGGCGCACCCCGTTGGCGTACAGGGCGGTGCAGAAGGTGTCCACGCACCACACCCAGTCGCGTTCGGTGTCGAAGGTGCGCACCGGCGGGTTGCCGCTGGTGCCGCTCGTCTGGTGGTGGCGCACGCCCAGCGACGGGTCGAGCGAGGGCCAGGTGCCGTACGGCGGTGCCTGCTCCTCGGCGGCGAGCAGGTCCGCCTTGTACAGCAGCGGCATCCGGGCGGTGTAGTCGGCGAGCGAGGTGATGCCCTCGGGTATGCGGGCGTTCCAGAACGGTGAGGAACGCCGGGCGTGGTCGAGGGCGCGGCTGAGGCGCCGCCACCGCCAGGACTCCAGCCGTTCGCGCGGCATGGTCTCCGCTGTGCTGTTCCAGTAGTCCACGTGTGTCTCCCCCATGTACGCCCGGCGGCTGGTGACACCGGGAATCCTGACGCCCGCCGGCCCGGCGGCGCATCTTTGCGCGTGCGGTCCGTGGCCGGTGGCCTGAAGCGGCCTCAGGCGGTCTCAGGCGGTCTCAGGCGGTCTCAGGCGGCCGTGACGGTGGCCGCCCGGGTGGTGAACTCGTGTACGGCGCGCAGATAGTTGGTGATGATGTCCATGCCGTGGTCGGTGCGGAAGCTCTCGGGGTGGAACTGGACCGACTCCACGGGCAGGGTGCGGTGGCGCAGCCCCATCACATAGCCGTCGTCCGCCGAGCGGGCGGTCACCTCCAGGCAGTCCGGGACGCTCTCCTCGGGTACGACGAGGGAGTGGTAGCGGGTCGCCTCGAACCGGTCGGGCAGGCCGGTGAACAGACCGTGTCCGTCGTGGCGGATCCGGCTGGTCTTGCCGTGCACGAGGTGCTCGGCGGGCACCACGCTCGCGCCGTAGGCGCGGCCGACGGCCTGGTGGCCCAGGCACACCCCGAGCAGCGGCAGACGCCCGGCGAAGGCCCGTACGAGTTCCACGTGGCCCGACTCGTCCGGGTGCCCGGGGCCGGGACCGAGGAGGATGCCGTCAAGGCCCATGGCGGGCACGTCGGCCGGGGTGAGCGCGTTGGAGCGGACCATGAGGGGGACGGCGCCCGCCGACATCAGGTACTGGCGCAGGATGTCGACGAAGCTGTCGAACGCGTCGACCACCAGGATCCGCGGGGGCGGACCGGAGGCGGGCCGGACGGTGAACATCCGGGTCACAGCAGTTCCTTTCCGGTGACCGCCCAGTGGGCGGCGCTCATCTTGGCCAGCGTCTCGCGCCATTCGGCACGGGGATCGGAGTCGGCGACGATGCCCGCGGAGGCGCGGGTGCGGTACACGCCGTCGCGGTGGAACAGGGTGCGGATGCACAGGGCGAGGTTGGTGTAACCGCCGACGTCGAGGACGCCGAGGGCGCCCGCGTACAGGCCGCGGCGGCTGCGCTCGACGGACTCGATGATCTCCATGGCCCGGATCCGGGGGGTGCCGGTCATGGTGCCGGCGGGGAACAGGGCGGCGATCGTGTCGAAGGCGTCCTTGTCCGGTTCGGCCTCCCCCAGCACGGTGGACACCAGGTGCAGCACGTGCGAGTAGCGCTCGACGGTGAGCCGGTCGGGCACCTGGAGGGTGTCGGCGCGGCAGATCCGGCCGATGTCGTTGCGGCACAGGTCGACGAGCATGGTGTGCTCGGCGATCTCCTTGGGGTCGGAGGACAGCCGCCGGGCGCCGGCCTCGTCGTCCCCGGTGCGCGGCAGCGTGCCGGCGATGGGCCGCATGGTGACGGTGCCGTCCTCGATCCGCACGAACAGCTCGGGGCTCGCACCGATGACGCACTGGCCCGCCAGGCTCGCGAGGTACATGTACGGCGAGGCGTTGCGCCGGCGCAGCCGCTGGTAGACGTCGGCCGGGCGGGCCGGGGAGCGGATGGTCAGCTCGTGCCCGATCTGCACCTGGTAGATGTCGCCGGCCGCGATGTGCTTCAGGCAGCGTTCGACGTCGGCGGCGAACAGGTCGGGCTCGCTGTCGTCGGTGACGACGGATGCGGGGAAGGTGTCGGCGGCCGGCTCGGGATGGGTCTCCCCGGCCCGCGCGAGCAGGCCGAGGACGCCTCCCTGGTCGAGGGGTTCCCAGTGCGCGGACTCGTGCAGCAGCAGCTCGGCCCCGCCGCCCTCGAGGTCGGCGACGACACAGCCCTGGTGCAGGACGAGGTGGACGTCGGGCAGGTCGGGACGCTCCTCGATGAGGTGCGGGAGGTCCTCGACGTAGCGGACGGCGTCGTAGCCGAAGTAGGCGAGGAAGCCGAAGCGGAAGCGGCTGGCCGAGCCCTCGGCGTCGAACATCCGCTGGGCGGTGCGCAGCAGCGCCCACAGGTCCTTGAAGGAGCGCAGCCGCACGGTGGCGTGCCCCGTCCCGTCGGCCGTGTCCGCCGTGTCCGCCGCGTCGTGCGCGAGCAGCGGCCGGGCGCGTTCCAGCAGCAGCCGGACGAGGCCGGGACGGCCCGCGACGCGCACCGTCCCGTCGGTGACGGACAGCGACAGCAGGGTGCCGAAGCCGGCGAACTGGTAGCGGCGGTCGCGCAGCGGGCCGGCGGCGGACTCCAGGAGGTACACCTGGTCGGGCCCGAAGCGCTCGGCGAGGGCGCGGTAGGCGGGGAGCATCGCCGGCTGGGGCAGGGCCCGCGCGTGTGTCGTCACGCGGACCGGGGCGGGCGCCGCCGGATGCGGATCGGTCATGGCAGGTCCTTACGGTTCACGTGGTGATCGCGTAGCGGTGCGCGACCTGTCGGGCGGTGCGCGCCGCGCCGTCGGGCCCGGAGCGGCGGTCCAGGACCCGGGCCGCCTTCCAGCTGACGAACGAACCGGTGTGGGTCACGGGGTCGATGTCGGTGTCGACCACGACGGTGCTGTGCGCGCCGGTGCGTTCGCGCAGCCGGGCGGTGACGGCCGCGGCGACCCGGTCGGGCCGGGCGGTGCCGGGGAGGAGGTCCATGCGGACGGTGACCCGGTCGCCGCCGTCCGGTGCGCTGTCGACGACGACCTGGTAGCCCAGGCAGCCGCGGACGTCGGTGAGCACCGCCGCCTCCAGTTCGGCCGGCCACAGCAGGCCGTCGCCGAGCGGGATGCGGTCGCCGGCGCGTCCGACGACCTCGACGACCGGGCCGGGCAGGGCGGAGCCGGGCGGGGCGGGGGTGAGCCGGACCAGGTCCCCGGTGCGGTAGCGGATCAGCGGCTTGATGCCGTCGATCAGCATGGTCAGCACCAGTTCGCCGGTGCCGTACGGGCCGAGCGGGGCGCCGGTGTCCGGGTCCACCAGTTCGGCCAGGTAGTTGGGCGAGGACAGGTGCAGGGCGCCGCTGTCGGCGCCGGAGGCGATGCACAGGGCTTCCTGCGAGCCGTACAGGGCGGGCCGTACGACGGCCTGCGGCCAGACCGTGGAGACGTTCGCCGCGAACTGCGGGGTGCAGATCTCGCCGAGGACGAGGAACAGCTTCACCGGCAGCGCGGCCGGGTCGTGGCCGTGGTGCAGGGCGGCCTTGGCGAGGCTCAGGCACAGCGCGGGCGCGCACACGACGACCTCGACGCCGAGTTCCTCGATGAGGCGCAGCGCCTTCTTGAAGCCGACGCGCGGGGACTCGGGCCAGATCTTGACGTGGCAGAGGTCGAGGGTGGCGGCCACGTCGGTGAACACGTCGCCGAACGCGTACAGTTCGGACGGCCCCATGAGGCCGACGACGGGCTTGCGGTCGCCGAAGCGGGTGCGCAGCAGGTGGCGCCAGGACTGCTCCACGGCGGTGTTGGAGGCGGCGATGTCGCGGGCGCCGCGCGGGCAGGGGGTGGCGGCCCCGGTGGTGCCGTTGGTCTCGTAGTAGATCCGCGCGTCGGCGAGCGGCCCGGACAGGACGTCGTACATCTCGCGGCGCAGGTCGTCCTTGGTGGTGAAGGGCAGCGCCCCGAGCGTGGCGGGGGTGACGGCCTCGATGTCCACGCCGGCCAGGTGGCGGCGGTAGAACGGGGAGCGTGCGGTGACGTGCCGCAGTACGGCGGTCAGCCGCTCGGCGTGCCAGTCGGCCAGCGCCCGCTCGGTGAGGGTGCCGTCGTGGAAGGAGTCGCTGATCCGGCGGTGGGCGGCGAGGAAGGCGTCGGTGCCGGCGGTGCCGTCGGCGGTCATGGCCGGGCCTGCGCGGAGAGGGCGGACTCGGGGGCGAGCCCGGGCTCGGGGACGTCCTCGAACTCGGCGGCGTTCAGGGCGAGTCCCACGCGTTCGTTGGCCTCGCCGGTGTGGATCGGGCCGTCCTGCCCGGTGAGCCTGTGGTGCTCGGCCAGCAGCTCCATCATGTCGATCATCCGGTCCACGAGCCGGGAGACGTTGGTCAGTCCCTCGTCGTCCTTCAGCGCGTCGCCGCGGTGCAGGGCGTGCACGGTGGCCGGGAATCCGCTGCCCACCACGATCATCCGGTTGAGCAGGGCGTTGACGGTGAGCTGCGCCCACACCTCGCCGCCGCTGTAGCGGCGGGCGACGGAGACGACTCCGGCGACCTTGTTGGTCAGCGGCCGGTCGAAGCGCAGGTGGCCGACCCCGGCCCGCTCGATGAAGGTCTGCATGAGGCTGGCGGTGCCGAAGCCGTGGACCGGCGCGGCGAAGACGATGCCGTCCGCCTCGATCATCCTGGCCACCACGTCGGCGACGCCGTCCTCCACCGCGCAGGGGACCGTACGGGTGTTGCAGTCGCCGCACGGGCCGCAGCGGTCCATGCGGACGGTGCGCAGATCGACCGTCTCGAACTCGACCCCGCGCCGCGCCGCGACCCCGGCGGCGTACCGCAGGACGTCGGCGGTGTTGCCGTCACGCTCCGATCCGTTGATCGCCAGGATCCTGAGTGGTGCTGTCACGAGATGACTCCTTCGAATGCGAAGATTCGGCGGTTCCGGCGCAGTCGGCGGTGGGCCGCCGGAGAGCAGGGCGCGGATGGCGGGGTGCCCGGCTTCGCCAAGTCGTCGTGGGGGGGCCTGCCGACTTACCTGAATCGTCACGTCTGCGGGCGTGAAGGCGCATCTCTCTAAATGCTGTGCGAGAATCCCGGCCCCGCGGGCGCGCGGGAGGGGCGGCGACGCAGGTCAGGCGCCGAGCACGAGGGGATACGTGTCGAGTCCGCGTACGACCCACCGGTCGCGGTAGACGGGAGAGGCGGCGGCCGTCAGGCGCGGGAAGCGGCGCAGCAGCCGGGGCAGGGCGATCCGGGCCTCGAGGCGGGCGAGGGGGGCGCCGAGGCAGTAGTGGGGGCCCGCGCCGAAGCTCAGGGGCCCCGGGGCGCCGCCGCGCGCTGGGTCGAAGCGGTCCGGTGCGGTGAAGCGGCGCGGGTCGCGGTTGGCGGCGGCCAGGATCAGGGTGAGCCGGGTGCCGCGCGGGACGGCGGTGCCGAGCAGCTCGGTGTCCCGGGTGGCCCAGCGGCTGGTGACGTGGACGGGCGGCTCGTAGCGCAGGATCTCCTCGACGTAGGCGTCGGCGAAGTCCGCGTCGTCGCGCAGCCGGTGCGCGTACGGGGCGTGGTCCAGGGCGATCATCAGGCCGTGGCCGATGAGGAAGCTGGTGGTCTCGAAGCCGGCGGTGAGCAGCACCATGAGGTTGCCCATCAGCTCTTCGTGGCTGAGCCGCTCCGGTTCGTCGTCGTGGGTCGCGACGAGGAGGGTGAGGAGGTCGTCGGCGGGCCTGCGGCGGCGCTCGTCGGCGAGCCGGCCGAAGTAGCCGGCGAGGGCGTCCATCGCGGCGTCGGCCCGGTTCAGGGCCGTGGGGTCGGAGAGGCCGTCGGTGGACACGGCGATGGTGGAGGCCATCTCCCGGAACCAGACCTGGTCCTCCTCGGGGAAGCCGAGCAGGGCGCCGATGACGGCGATGGGCAGCCGGGAGGCGAACTCGGCGATGACGTCGACGGGACTGCCGCCGGCGCCGAGGCGGGCCATGCGGTCCAGGAGGCGGTCGGCCATGTCCTCGACGACCGGGGCGAGTTCGCGCACCCGGGGCGGGGTGAAGGCGAAGGCGGCCAGGGACCTCAGCCGGGTGTGGTCGGCCCCGTTGCTGTAGAGCATCGAGCTGGTGAAGGCGCGCAGGGAGGAATGGGAGCGCCAGGCCGGACCGGCGGCGTCGTAGGCCGTACGGTCCTGGACGTGCAGGCTGCCGTCGCGCAGGGCGCGGGCGCACTCGTCGTACCCGGTGACGACCAGCCGGCCGGGTCCGCGCCGGGCGAGGTCGCCGTGGGCGCGGATCGCCTCGTACAGCGGGTAGGGGTCCTGCCGCCCCCGCGCGGTACCCAGGGCGGCGAACGCCTCCGTCAGGGACAGGGGGGCGGGCTCGGCCATCCGAGGTCTCCTCTGCGGCGGGCCGCTCGGCGCGGCCGGGCGGGCCGGTCACGCGGCGCGGGCAGGCGGGCCGGCCCGCGGCGTGGACGGCGACGGTCACATGGTGCGGTCGGCGGCGGTCAGTTCGATTGCGGCGGGCCGCTCGGCGCGGCCGGGCGGGCCGGTCACGCGGCGCGGGCAGGCGGGCCGGCCCGCGGCGTGGACGGCGACGGTCACATGGTGCGGTCGGCGGCGGTCAGTTCGATGATCGCCGAGGAGCCGGCGGGGTGGACGGCGGCCACCTTCAGGCCGGCGTCGGCGGCGAGCGCGGCGAACTCGGGCACGCCGCGCTCCTGGGCCCCGTAGACGCACAGCATCCGCAGATCCATGCCGGTGTGCGGGGTGTCGCCCCGGGGGCCGACCGACTCGATGACGAAGACGGAGCCGGTGCGGCCGGCGGCCTCGGCGCAGCGGCGCAGGATCGCGGTCGCCGCGGTGTCGTCCCAGTCGTGCAGGATCAGCGAGAGGACGTAGCCGCCGGCTCCGGCGGGCAGCGGGTCGAAGAAGCTGCCGGTGACGGCGCCGGCGCGGTCGTCCAGACCGGAGGCGGCGAAGGACCGTTCGGCGTCGAGCGCGGCCTCCTTCAGGTCGACGACCGTGCCGCGCAGGCCGGGGTGGGCTTCGAGCAGGGCGGTCAGCAGGGAGCCGTCGCCGCCGCCCACGTCGACGACGTGGCCGAGGCGGCCCCAGTCGTAGCCGGTGACGATGTCCGGGGCGCGGACGGCCACGTCGGCGCCCAGCAGGGAGTTGAAGGCGGCGGCCCGCTCGGGGTCGGCGGTCAGGTCGTCCCAGTAGGAGCGTCCGTAGCGCACCGGGAAGGCGGCCTCGCCCGTGGTGACGCTGTGCAGCAGCTCCACGAAGGACAGTTCGCCGCGCCCGCCGGTACGGACGTCGAACCAGGCGCGCAGACCGGCCGGGTGGTCCTCGCACAGGGGCCGGCCCAGGGCGGTGAGGGCGTAGCGACCGTCCTCGTCGCGCTCGAACACCCCACGCACGGCCAGGTAGCGCAATAGCCGCTCCAGGGCGCCGGGGTGGGCGCCGACGGCCTCGGCCAGGGCCGGTGCCGTCCGGGTGCCGGCGGCTATGTGGTCGGCGATCCGCAGGGTCGCGGCCACGCGCACGGCCATCGGCGTGCCCAGGTTCGCCATCCGCCACAGCGCGGCGGCACTGCCGTCCTCGTCACCCAACACAGCGATGCCCTCCTTCACCGCGGGCACAGCGGGGCCCGCGGTGCCATCCTCGCGGAGCGGTGGGCCCGGCCCATCTTCTGGATTGCGCTCTTTCGGTGCGGGATGCGGCGGGCAGACCTTGGCGTCGCACCATGAACTCCCCTTGTGACAAGGGAAATTGACGGGACAACACGGCACGGAGGGCACCCCGGCACGCAATTGACAACACGAATTTGTGAAAGACAAGCTCGCTTCTGATTCGGATGTCACAGGCTTCCCCGGGAAGCTCTTCCAAGGAGTGATCGCATGACCGCAGGGCGCAAGATCGTGGCCGGGCTGTTCCTCTCGCTGGACGGTGTCGTGGAGAGCCCGGAGAAGTGGAGCATGCCCTACAACACCGGTGAGACGACCGAGGCGTTGATGCGGCTGTTCGACGACGCCGACACCGCCCTGCTGGGCCGCAGCACCTATCAGATGTGGAGCACGTTCTTCCCGCACGCCACCAACGAGCAGGTGCCCACCGCCGGCTGGATGAACGCCGCGCCGAAGTACGTCGTCTCCTCCACCCTCACCGAGGTCGGGGAGTGGCAGAACAGCCACCTGATCACCGGCGACGACATCGCCGGCCAGATCCGGGCCCTCAAGCAGCAGCCCGGCGGCAACATCAACGTCGGCGGCAGCATCACCCTCGTCCAGTGGCTCATGAGCAACGGCCTGCTGGACAACCTCTACCTGCAGATCGCCCCCGTCGTCGCCGGCACCGGCCGCACCCTCGCCAACGGCGAGCAGATCCCCATGCACCTGGCGTCCACGCGCGCCTTCGACAACGGGGTCATCGAAGCCCACTACGTGCCTCAGCCGCGCTGATCCCGCGTGGCCGGCGGCATGAAGGAGCCGCCGAACCGGAACGACGTTCCCGGCTCCGTCCACAAGGGGGGGCGGTCGCGGTGGGCGGGTGGTCCTCGGTGTCGCGCCGCGAACGCCACCTCGTACGCCCGTCCGCCGCGCGGGAAGCACCGGCGCGCGCGTACCGGCCCCGGTGGGCCCGGCGGACCGGGACCAAAGTCTCCGCCATGTCAGTCCCGCGGAACTGCCCGCCGACCACTTGCTTATCCTTGTCGCCATGACCACCCAGCCTCCCGAGCCTTCTCCGCGCCCTGCTCCATCGGGAGGGCTCCGCGCCTCTCACGACGACCGGGAAGCGGTGGTGGAGCGGTTGCGCGACGCGGCGGCCGAGGGGCGGATCGATTTCGACGAGCTGGACTCGCGCCTGGAGCAGGCGCTGACCTCCAAGACCCACGCCGAACTGGCCGTCCTGACCGCCGACCTGCCGAAGGCGGACTCCCCCGCGAACCGGCCGCCGCTGGTGCTCAAGGGCGGCGTGTACGGCGCGTCTCGGGGCCCCGGGCGCTGGGAGGTTCCCGGACACGTGATCGCTCACGGAGGCGTGGGAGGTGTGAAGCTCGACTTCACCCGGGTCGAGTGCCGCCTCACGGAGGTCGTGGTGGAGGCGCACGGGGAGATATCCGGTGTCACGATCGTCATCCCCGACGGCTGGGCCGCGGACACCGGCGGCATGGATCCCGGCGTCGGCGGCCTGACGGACAGGACCACTCCCGACCGGCTCCCGGGAACCCCGCTGATCCGGCTCGCCGGGACCGGCGGCGCGGGAGGAGTGGTCGTCCGCCACCCCAACCGCCGGGAACGGCGCAAGCTGGAGAGCAACCCTACGCAGGGCTAGGTGTGCCGTCCCAGGACGTTGGTGACACACGTACTGGGTGATGGCGGGGCACGATCCGCTGGTAGGCGATGCCTTGATCGTGGGGGCCGGACCGGGAGGGGATATTCGGTGTTCCGCACGCTCCATGGGGGCACAAGATGGTGCGCATGACTTTGGCCACCCCCGTACTGCACACCGCTCGCCTGCGACTGCGGCCCTTCACCGACGCCGACGCGGGCCCCCTCTTCGCCCTGCACAGCAACACCCTCGTGATGCGCTACTGGGACTCCCCTCCGTGGACCGAACGGGCCCGCGCCGAGCGCTTCATCGCGACGTGCCGGAAGATGGCGGACGAAGGCACCGGGGCGCGGGTGGCGATCGACCGGGCTTCCGACGGGGCCTTCGTCGGCTGGTGCGGCCTGGTCGAATGGAACCCGGTCCACCGCAGCGCGTCGCTGGGGTACTGCCTCGACGAGGCGATGTGGGGCCACGGCTACGCGGCGGAGGCCGCCCACGCCCTGCTGCGGTGGGCCTTCGACACGCTGGACCTGAACCGGGTCCAGGCCGAGGCGGACACGCGCAACGTGGCGTCCGCCCGGGTCCTGGAGAAGACCGGGTTCGTGCGTGAAGGGACGTTGCGGGAAGACTGCGTCGTCGACGGCGAGGTGTCCGACTCCTGGGTGTTCGGGTTGATCAGACGCGAGTGGCGGCCGTCGGCCGTGTCGCGTCCAGCCCACTGAGCGGCCGTCAAGTCCCTTCTCCCTCGGTTGACGACCGCCCGACAGCGGTACTGATCGCGGGGTGCGCTCGCCGGCGGGAGGCCGCCACCGGAAACGGGCTCAACGACCTCCGACAGGTTTTTGCGCGGTCATTCGTCCACCGGATCCCGGCCGGACAGTTCCCGTACGGCGCACGTCTTGGCGTACGGAGTGAGTCCCCTGCGCATCGTGGCGAAGTGGTCGTCTCCTCGGACGGACGACGCGGCGGGGCCACCCGGCAGGTCAGCGCATCGCGTAGTCGGGGGGGCGGACCACCTCCGTGCGGGTGTTCTCCGGGGCGTTCGCGGCGAGCATGTCCAGCACCTCCTGGGTGGGGGCGGGCATGGAGAACCGCTCCGCGCCCTCGCGTCCCAGGGCCTGGTGCTCGGTGACGAAGGGGCGCATCACGTTCTCGTAGGCCGTGAAGGCCGCCCTGTGGTCGCTGCGGGCCTGTGCCAGCTCGCCGGCCAGTACGTAGGCGCCGATCAATGCCTGGGACGTGCCGCGTCCCGAGGTGGGGGCCGCGCAGTAGCCGGCGTCGCCGAGCAGGGCGACCCGGCCGTCCGGGCCCGCATCGTCCGGGCCGCCGTCGCACTCGCCGACGCCGAGGGAACGGCCGGTCTGACGATGCGACGGGTGGCCGCGGAACTCGGCATGCCGACCATGTCGCTCTACCGGCACGTCGCGAACAAGGAGCAGCTGATCGCGCTGATGGTGGACGCGGCCTTCGCGAGCGAGCCTCTGCCGACGCGGCCTCCGGGGGACTGGCGCGCCGGGCTCGAACTGTCCGCAGCGGTCCAGTGGCGCCTCTACCAGGCGCATCCGTGGCTGGCCGCGTCCCTCAACCTCAGCCGGCCCCTGCTCGTGCCGCACGGCATGCGGCACATCGACTGGGCCCTGGCCGCCCTAAAGGGCCTCGGACTGGACGCCGACACCCGTATGCACGCGGCCGTCACCCTCTTCGGATACGTCCGGGGCCAGGCGGTCGACACGGAACCCGAAGCACGAGCCACCCAGACCAGCGGCATCACCGCGGAGCAGTGGATGGACGCCCAGCACGACCGCGTGACCACCCTGCTGGCCCAGGGCCACCTCCCCCGCTTCGCCACCGTCGCCCCCGAAGCCGACCTCTCGTCCACATCGCCGTACCGGTTCGGCCTGACCGTCCTGCTCGACGGTCTCGCGGCACGGATCACCGCGGTGACGCCCGCGACACCGTGACTCTCAAGAGACCCCTCGCACTGCGGCACCGGGTTCACATCCCAGGACCACCGCCAGAACGGGGGCGGTTTTCCTTGTGCGGTCTTGCCCGCCGCTGAGCCGGGCGGTACCGGCGATCAGGGCTGGTTCGACATGCACGACGGGGACGGAGACATCGGTCAGGGCTGGTGGCGCGAAGGGTCTGGTCTCCACGGCGAAGTCCCGGCGTAGCCGTCGCCCGGGACCAGGACCTCGTGCTGCTGTGCTGCTGTCGCGTTCATCGCTCCGATGCCTCTTCCGTGTCGATCGCTCCCGCTGCGCGGACGACCACCAGACGCAGGTCCGCCTTCCGTATCCGGACGTACGGGGCAACCTAGCTCTCCGCCTGCAACGCCCTGCGCGCTGCTGCCTGAAAGGACCTGCCCGGTACGCGCTTCGCTTCGACTGCTCGCATGTACTGGGCGTCGAAATCTTCCAAGCGACCAGCTCCCGCCCGGCGGGCGGCGTCATGCCAAGCCGTGCCGGCCATGTCCAAGGCATACATCGCCCGCCGCAGAGCATCGGCCGCGTCGGCCACGAACGCGGGACCTACGACGGTCACCTCAGCCACCGCGGAACTGAAGGAAGCCCATGCCGCATGGGCGTCGGCCGCGGGTTCACGCCACTGCTCCTCAGTACTCGTCTCGATGCGAAGACTCGCCGCCAACTTCCACCACGCCGCAGACATTTGCTTAGAAGTGCTGATGCATTCGCTGTAAGCATTGCGGCGAGCCTCCTCAAGCCTGAGTTCCCGGTCGATCTGCCGCTGCCGCCTCTGCTGTGATCCCTGGCTCACGGCGGTGACCAGGCCGCCCCCGAAACCTCCGAGCGTGCCGATCGCCGCACCGATCACAGCTGCTACTCCTGCGTCCATGGCAGGGCATTAGACCCTGGGATGCTGCAGGGAGGCCAGGCCCGGGCAACCGCCGGTTCTCAAGAGACAGAACCTGGTCGCCGCGCTCGCCCCGCACGAACGACGGACATGCACGCGACGCCTCCGTGGTCGTGGCGCGCGACGCGGAGGGCCTGGTCGCCCTGCTCCTGGCGGTACGGCGGTGCGCCCGGACGTAACGGTCAGCGGGAGGAACGGGTCAGGGCTCATGTACGGGGCCGGTCCTGGCCGGCTGTCACCTCGTGCGCGATGCGACGCCACTGCTCCTCCCCTCCGGGCAGGGGCCAGGCCCAGGTCGGCTGTTCCGCGGTGTTCAGGCCGTGGAGGAGGCGGACGAGCCGTGGGCCGGCTGTGGCGGCTCCGTCCGGGACGGTGGGGCCGTGGAGGGCGCGGAGTCCGGCGAAGCGTGCCAGTTCGTCCTCGTAGGAGCCCACGGCCTCATCGGTGCGCGCGGCCAGGTCGTCGCGCGGCACCGTGCGGTGAAGCTGCAACAGCGGAGGCTCGACGGATTCGGCGATCGCCGCGGCGAGCCGCGCGTGACCGTCCATGATCAGATGACAGTCCAGGCCACTGACCCACCACAACAGGACGGGTGGGAGCGTCCCTTCACGGGCCTGCTTGCGGTACGCCTTGACCCGGCTGTCGTCGGCGTCGGGCATCGGCCGCAGCGGCAGAACCTCGAACGACGTGGAGTGGAGAAACCAGTCGATGTACCCGTCCGGATGGCCGTCGACGAGCATCGAGCTCCAGTACTCGGCATGCGAAACGTCGGCGTGGCGCCAGCGCCGGAGCGGACTCTCGCACGACAGCAGCCACCGGCCCTCGTGCAACGGGCTGTCCGGCGAGTCGACGAGGTACTGCGCGAAGCGGTGAGCCCATCGTTCCGGGCTGCCCGCCAGGGCGCGCCCCACATCGGCGCGCAACGGCGGGACGAAGGAGCGGTACTCGTCGGTGCGCCAGAAGTCCACACCCTGGAGCTGCTCGTCGACAACGGCGAGCAACACAGGCCGCGACAGCTGGGAAACCAGCAGCCGCGGCCCGGCGCTGAACACGCACAGCCCCGGCCGGCGGCGGTCCTGTACGTCCAGGGACAGGCCCACCCACGTGCCGTCGCCCCGCGTGACATCGCTGCGCCGCATGCCAAGAGCCTAGACGGCTGCTGCGAGGAACCCGGATGGCACCCTTGGCCGTCCGGCACGACCAGCACACTCCACGAGCCGGTGGTCCGCCACCGGTACGAGTGCGACGGGCGGGACGGCATGTGCGGCCGTCCCGTCGACGTCCAGGGCGACCGGTGCCCCGCGTGCGCGCGGATTCCGGAGCCCTCGTGGTGACGGTCCCCGCACACGGCACCGCCCGCCGCCGGAGGGTTCCGGGGCGGGCGGTGACGCAGGACGGGCTACAGGGTGGCCGGTTCCCGGTCGGAGGTGGTGGGTTCGGTCGTGTCGGGGGTGGAGGGGGTGTGGGACGCCGTCGGGCGGGCCGGCCACCAGAAGCGGCGGGCGCCCAGGTCGAGGGCGAGGGCCGGGACCAGGACCGTGCGGACCAGGAAGGTGTCGATCAGTACGCCGACGCCGACGATCACGCCCATCTGGGCCATGGCGACCAGCGGCAGCACGGCGAAGACCGCGAAGGTCGCCGCGAGGACGAGACCCGCGGAGGTGATCACGCCGCCGGTGCCGCTGAGGCCGGTGACCACCGCTTCCCGGTGTCCGCGCAGCCGGGACTCCTCCTTGACCCGGTGCATGAGGAAGATGTTGTAGTCGACGCCGAGCGCCACCAGGAAGACGAAGCCGAGCAGCGGCACCGACCAGTCGGTGCCGGAGTAGCCGAAGACGTGCTCGAAGAGCAGGCCCGAGGCGCCCAGCGCGGAGAAGTACGAGACGACGACGGTGGCCAGCAGCACCAGCGGGGCCACCAGCGAGCGCAGCAGCCAGACGAGCACGAGCAGGACGACGAGCAGGACGGCCGGGACGACGGTCCTCAGGTCGCGCGCGGTGGCGGTCTCCTTGTCGAGGCTCTGGGCCGCCGTGCCGCCGACGAGGGCGTCGGTGTCGGCGCGCAGCGCCTCCACGGCGTCCTTGGCGGTCTCGCTGTCGGGCGTTCCCTCCAGGACCACGGCCAGCCGGGTCAGCTTCCCGTCGGCGGTGGTGGCGACGGTGGTGACGTCGACGACGCCGGGGGTGCCCTCGGCCGTCTTCGTGACGTCCGCCGCCTGCGAGCTGTCGGCGATGACGACGGCCGGGTCGCCGACGCCGGAGGGGAAGTGGGCCGAGAGCCGCTCCTGGGCGACGACCGACTCCGGCTCGTTCTGGAACCACTCCGACTGGTGCAGGCCCATGTTCAGGCCCAGCGCGCTCAGTGCGAGGCCGCCGGTGACCAGCAGGGAGACCAGCCAGGCGCGGCGCGGCCGGCGGGCCACGGCCTCGCCGACGCGGCGCCATCCGTCACCGGTGCGCGGGGCGGTCCCGTGGCGCGGCACGAGCGGCCAGAACACCCAGCGTCCGGCGATGACGAGCAGGGCGGGCAGCGCGCTCGCCATGGCGAGGAAGCCGAAGAGGACGCCGATGGCGCCGACCAGGCCCATGGAGCGGGAGGAGTTGATGTCGGCGAGGCCGAGGCAGAGCAGGCCGACGGCGACGGTGGCCGCGGAGGCCAGCACGGCGGGGAAGGTGCGGCGCAGGGCGACCCGCATGGCCGCGTGCCGGTCCTCGTGGCGGTGCAGTTCCTCGCGGTAGCGGGCGATGAGCAGCAGCGCGTAGTCGGTGCCGACGCCGAAGACCAGCACCATCAGGACGCCGGAGCTCTGCGGGTCGACCTGGAGTCCGGCGTACTTGGCGAACAGGTAGGTGAAGGCCTGGGTCAGTACGGCGGCGAAGGCGACGGCGAGGACCGGGAACACCCACAGCACGGGGCTGCGGTAGGTGAACAGCAGCAGGACGATGACGATGAGGCAGGTGATGCCCATCAGGGTGGCGTCGAGGGTGTCGAAGACGGTGAAGGCGTCGGCGGTGGCGCCGCCCGGTCCGCCGACCGCGCTGTCGAGTCCGGGCGGGGCGTTGGCGGCCGCGACGGTGCGCAGCTCCTCGACCTTGTCGGCGAGTTCGGCCTGGTCCTCACCGGACAGCGGGACGACGAGCATCAGGGCCCGGCCGTCCTCGGAGGTCACGGCGGGCGGTACCTGCTGTCCCGGCTCGGCGATCTTCGCGAACGCCGCGCGGTCGGCCTCGACCTTGGAGCGGACCGCGTCGGTGACGGGCGCGTCGCCGGTGTAGACGGCGACGGCCGGCATCAGGTCGTGGCTGCGGAACTTCTCCAGTTCGGTGTTGACCTGCGCGGATTCTGCACCGCGCGGCAGGAAGGCGTTGGCGCTGGTGTCCTGCACCTCGCCCAGCTTGCCGGCCAGTGCTCCGAGAGCCATCGCGGCGAGCAGCCAGACGGCGAGGACGAGCCATTTGCCGCGCCGGCCACCGGGCACGGCGGTGCTCCGCTCGAGCCATGTGGACATGGGGGGTTCTCCTTCTGGGGTGGGGACGTACGGCGGTGCGCGCCGGGCCGTGCCGTCACGGCGGGCGGGCCCAACGCGGCGGCGCCCGTGGGGCCGAGGCTCCACGGGCGCCGGGGGCGGTGGATCTCAGCTCTCGAAGAACTCCTTCAGCACGGGGGCGAGGACCGGCGGCTCCACGGCGATGCCCTGGCCCGCCAGGGAGCGGTGCCGGGAGTCGGGCACGACGTCGGCGACGGCGCGGGCGCTCGCGTGCAGCCACGCGTCGGCGTCGCCGCCGTGGGCGACGAGGACGGGCACCTTGACGGCGGCCAGTTCCTCGGTGGGCAGGGCGAAGTCGTCGCCGGTGATCGTGGTGTCGTACGGGAGGGTGTGGGCCAGTGCCTCCAGGCCCGCCCAGAAGGGGGCGAACCGCATGCCCGCGACGGCCTCGGCCGGGGCGCCCATGCCCTGGGTCATGAAGAACGCCACGGCCTCGCCCCGGTCGGTCGCGGCGAGTTCGGTGAGCTTCTCGGTGAAGCCGGCCGGCGGCTTCGGTCCGGTCTCGTCCACCACGAACGGCGGGTCGTAGACGGCGACCCGGGTGATGTCCACGCCGGCCGCGGCGGCCTTGAGCGCCAGGACGCCGCCCGCGGACAGACCGAACACCTTCGCCGATCCGCCCGCCTCGGCGATCACGGCGGCGAGGTCCTCGATCTCCCGCTGGACGGCGTACTCGGGTGCGTCGGCGCTGTCGCCGCGCCCGCGCCGGTCGTAGTTGTAGACGGTGAAGTGGGGGGCCAGTTCGGCGGCCAGCTGGGTCATGGTGGGGTGCGCGCGCTCGCTGAACGAACCACCGACCAGGACGAGGGGCTCGCCCTCGCCGGTGCGGTCGTAGGCGATGGCGGTACCGTCGGCGGACTGGACAGTGTTCATTGCTCTCCCGATACTGAGCGGCTTCGAGGGGGGACACGCGGTGGTGCCGCACTCAGCGTCCCGGGTGGCGGGTCGCGGCCGCATCTTCGAGATTGCTGCCTTCGGGTTCAGGGCGGAGTACGCCGGAGGATGTCGTGGTCACGCGGTGGGCGGCCCGTCCCTTCGGCCGCCCACCGCGTGGGGTCCCGTCGTCACCGTCACCGGGTGAGGACGTGCTCCTCCTTGGAGGGGGTCGCGGGCGCCGGCGCGGCGGTGGCGGCGGCGGCCTCCTTGCGGCGGGCCCAGCGGCCGACCGCGGCGATGACCGGACGCTCCACCAGGTAGTGGCTCAGCGACGCGGCGAGGATGCTGCCGACGAGCACCGCGGACATCAGTTCCGGGAAGGAGATGGTGCCGCGCAGCTGCTGCATGAGGGCCGGCTCGGTGCCGAAGACGCTGCCCGTCTCGAACCAGAAGTACATGATCGCGAAGTGCCACAGGTAGATGCCGTACGAGATGCGGCCCAGGTAGCGGGCGACGGGGTTGGCGACGACCGCGTCGATGACCCGTGACTTCGCCTCGGGGACCGACAGCGGCATCACGACCAGGAAGGAGAAGGCCAGCAGCAGGAAGTACTGGGTGACGGCCAGGCCGACGCCCTCGTAGTCGCCGTAGCCGGGGCGGCCGAAGGGCTGCGTGCAGTTGACGGCGTAGAGGGCCACGGCGGCGCCGCACAACAGCAGCGGCCGGCGGGCGGCGAGGCGGTACAGGGCGGGCCGGTCGTGCGGCTTCATCTCCGCCAGGACGTGGACGACGGCCATCGCCATGCCGAGGGCGAAGGCACCGCCCACGGCGAACGGCCACCAGTACTCCTCCGGGTAGACGCCCATCTCGGGGCGGTGGATCCACCACGTCCACACCGCGGACGCCACGGTGATGACGGCCGGCGGGATCATCATGCGGCGGACCTTCTTCACCGGGTCGGCGGTGCGGCCCGCCATCCAGTGCATGAGCACGGCCAGGAGGGGCAGGGCGAGGTAGTACTGCATCTCGGCCGGGACGGTCCAGGCCGGGTCCATGCCGGCGATCCACGTGTAGTCGTAGACCTGGAGCATCAGGATCGGCCGCAGTACGTACCAGGGGCCGTCCACGGCGTCGTAGTTGAGCAGGAAGACGCAGACCAGGGCGAGCAGGATGTACGCCGGCCACAGCCGGGCCAGCCGCTTGGCCATGAACGGGCCGAGCCGGGGCCGGCTGCCGCCGGCGAGGGTCCAGCGGGCGAAGGGGCGGTAGAGCAGCATCCCGGACAGGACGAAGAAGGGACCGAGGGCCAGTGGCCGCAGGCCGGCCAGCAGGGTGGCCAGTACCTCGTTGCCCGGCTTGGCCGTGTAGGCGCCCATGACGCCCGCGGCGAAGGAGGTGTGGACGGCGGCGACGCCGAGGGCGCACAGTGCCCGGACCCCGTCGAGCCGCCCGACTCTCTTTGGTTGCTGGGCCCGTGCGGTGGCCCCGTCGGCATTCACTACGTCAGCACTCCTTTGTCGGTGGCCCGTTCAGCATGGGTGTGGCTCAATACCGGTGCCATCTTCTGAAGTGCGGTGTTGGCGGTACCGGTCATTCCGCGGGCGCTCAGGCCACGGACGGGTGCGGCCGTACCAGCGGGGCGGCGTCGCCGAGCACCGACTTCAGGTGGAAGGGGTCGAAGTTGACCGCGCTGCACCAGCGGCCGTCGGTGAACTTGAACCAGACGGAGCTGACGATCTCGCCGACCGGGTTCTCCCCCTCGACGACCTCGTCGCCGAGGGCCCAGCCCTCGGCGGTGTGGGCGGTGATGCCGTCGGGCAGCAGCAGGTCGACGACCGGGCTGTCCAGCGAGGGCCCGCTGCGGACGTTGGCGTCGCGCCAGACGGGGCCGGGGGTGCTGGGGGCCGGGCGGTAGGAGGTGGCGGGCATGAGCGTGCCTTTCGGTGGGACGGAGGGGATGGGCGGGGCGGGCCGTGGGACTCCGAGGAGCGGAGGCGGGTCGTCCGCAGGCCGTTGGGCCCCGGTGAGTGGGAGGGCGGGGCGGTGACAGGCGACGGCCGGAACCGTGCCGGTGCCGCCGGGCCCTGGTGAGTGGAGCGGGCCGGTGGCAGGCCACGACCGGAACCGGTGCCGCCGACCGCCGCCGGACCCCGGCAAGCGAAGGCGGGCCGGCGTCAGGCCGCGGCCGGAACCGTGCCGGTGGCGCCGGACGTCGCCGCGCGGACGCCGGCCAGCCACAGCACCTGGCGGACCATCTCGTCCAGGCGTGCCTCGTCCGGCGCCTGCTGGCGGTCCACCGCCGCCGGTGCGGGTGCCCGGGTGACGGCCACGCCCAGCGGGGCGGGCCAGCCGCGCAGCGCGTGGGCGATGGTGCGCAGGGTGGTGAGGGTGGTGGCGGCGCCCTGGGGGCCCGCGCCGACGGCGACCGTGCCGATGGCCCGCCCGTCGAGGAGGGGCTGCGGCCCGTCGATGTCGTTGACCGCGTCGAGGGCGTTCTTCAGCAGGCCGGAGATACTGGCGTGGTAGGTCGGGGAGACGAGCACCACGCCGTCGGCGCGGCGCAGTTCGTCGAGGAACCCGGCGACGCCCTCGTGGCAGGCCGCCAGTCCGGGCCGGTAGGCGGGGAAGTCCAGCTCCGAGCCGGTGAAGACCCGGGCGGTGGCGCCCCCGGCCGTGACGCGCTGGGCGCACCACTGCGCCACCCGGTCCGAGGTCGAACCGGCCCGCAGGGAGCCGCTGAGCAGGACGATGTGGGGGGTGTGCACGATGTCGTCACCCTTCCGTGGGACGGGAGCGGGTGCCGGGTCGGCGGCCATGGGTGCCGGCCGCCACGCGGCGATGTCGAGCGCGTCCTGGTCCTTGCGGCCGGCCGCCCGCATACGGGCGTTGCGCCGCTGCTCGCCGTCCCGGTCGGCGCCCTGGTCGAGGGCGCCCTGGCGGCGTGAGGACAGGACGACTGCGGCGGTACGGTCCATGCGCTCGCGGGCGTAGGCGGCGAGCGCGGTGGGGATGCGGTCGTGGGCGCCGAGGCGGTCGGCGAGCACGGCGGCGTCCTCGAGCGCCATGTTGGCGCCCTGTCCGAGGGCCGGGACCATGGGGTGGGCGGCGTCGCCGAGCAGCGCGACCCGGTGGTCGGTCCAGCGTGCGGCGGGTTCGCGGTCGTGGATGTCGGTGACGACGACGTCGCCGGGGTCGGCGGCGCGCACTAGGTCGACCACGGGCGGGTACCAGCCCTCCAGCGCGGCGAGCAGGGCGCGCCGGGCCTCCTCGGGTCCCTTGGCCGGCCACTCCCCCTCCGCGGCGGTGATCTTGGCGGTCCAGTAGAGGGTGTCGTCGCCGACGGGGGCGACGAAGAGCTGGATGCCGCGGCCGTTGACGACGTGGCCGCGCTGTCCCAGCACGGAGCCGCGGGTGCGTCCGCGCACCGAGGTGTAGCCCCGGTAGACGGGGGGTCCGTCGCCGAGCATGCGGCGGCGCACCGCGGAGTGGATGCCGTCGGCGCCGATCAGGGCCTGGCAGGTGGCGGCGGTGCCGTCGGAGAAGCGGACGGTGACGTGGTCGTCGTGGCCGGTGTAGTCCTCGACGGTGGTGGCCATCCGCAGGGCGGCGCCCGCGGTGACGGCCTCGTCGAGCAGGGCCCGGTGCAGCGCCGACCGCAGGACGGGCATCGGCGGGCCGCCCGCCGGCTGGCCGGCGGCCCCGACGGGCTCCTCGGCGAGCACCGTCCCCCGGGCGTCCATCAGGACACGCACCTCGTCGGGGGCGGTGGCGTGCCCGGTGGCCCGGACGCGGGCGCCGACGCCCGCGCCGAGCGCGTCGGCGGCGCGCAGGCCGTTGGGCTGGATCATGAGTCCCGAGCCGCCCTCCCGGAGGGTGGCGGCCCGCTCGATCACCGTGACGTCGAAGCCGCGCGCGGCGAGTCCCGCGGCGGCGGCGAGGCCTCCGATGCCGCCCCCGGCGATGAATACGGTCTGGCGTTGCGTCATGGCGTCGGGGCCTCCGTTCCGGCCGTGCCGGCCGAGGGGGTGGGGGCGGGCGCCGCGCCCAGCAGACGGCCGTCGTGGGCACCGTAGGAGCCCGTGGACGCGTCCCACACGGTGCGGCCCGCGCGCAGGGTCCGTTCGATCCGGCCGGTGAAGGTCCATCCCTCGTACGCCGACCAGCCGCACTTGCTCTCCACGTCGCCCGCGGACAGCATCCAGGGCACGTCGGGGGCGAGGAACACCAGGTCGGCGTCGGCGCCCGCCTCCAGCCGGCCCTTGCCGGGCAGCCGGAACAGCTCGGCCGGCCGGGCGGACAGGTGACGGACCAGCCGTACGGCGGCCACGTCGGGGTGTTCCTCGGGCCAGCGTCTGCGCA
The DNA here is from genome assembly GCF_001905725.1 of Streptomyces sp. CB02400. GTDB lineage: Bacteria > Actinomycetota > Actinomycetes > Streptomycetales > Streptomycetaceae > Streptomyces > Streptomyces atrovirens. Next base: position 43,793 of record NZ_LIWB01000016.1, on the reverse strand, counting down.
TGCCCGTCCAGACGGCGACCGCCAGTTCCTGGACGCCGGGCAGTCCGGGCGGCGACTGGGCGACGCCGCGGGTCTTCTCCTCGACGGTGTGCGGGGCGTGGTCGCTGCCCAGGGTCGCCACCTGGCCGTCGCGCAGTGCCCGCCACAGCCGGTCCTGGTCGCCCGTACCGCGGATGGACGGGGAGAGGCGGGTGCGGGCGCCCAGGCGGCGGGTGTCCTTGTCGGTGAACGACAGGTGGTGTCCGGTGACCTCGAAGGTGACGGGGAGCCCCGCCGCCCGCGCCGCGCACACCAGGTCGGCCTCCTCGGCGCTGGACAGGTGCAGGATGTGGGCGCGGGTGCCGTGGCGGCGTACCAGTTCCAGGACCTTGGCGACGGCGACGATGCCGCCGGTGCGCGGGCGGCGCGCCTCGTACTCCAGGTAGCTGCCGGGCTCGCCCCACCAGGAGTCCAGCAGGGCGAACAGTCCGTCGTCCTCGGCGTGCAGGACCAGTTGGACGCCGCCCTGGGCGGCCGCGGCGAACGCCTTCTCCAACTGGTCCGGGTCGCGCACCACGGTGGGTGCCGTGTGGTGCCCGGCCATGAAGATCTTCACGCTGGTGGCGACCCGCGCGTCCAGGTCGGCCAGCAGTTCGGGGCGGTCGGGGTCGAGCCCCAGGTGGAACCGGTAGTCGACCAGGGAGTGCCCGTCGACGAGGGCCGCCTTGGCGGACGCCGTCTCCGGGGTGAGCGTGGGCGGCACCGTGTTCGGCATGTCCATCACGGTCGTGACACCGCCGCGCACGGCGGCCCTGCTGCCGTGTTCCCAGTCCTCCTTGTGGGTCAGGCCGGGGGTGCGGAAGTGGACGTGGGAGTCGATGAGTCCGGGCAGCACGTAGTGCTCGCCCGCGTCGAGGCGGGTGGCGGCGGGCCCGGGGTCGGTGTCCGTGACGGCGGTGATGCGTCCGCCGGTGACGCAGACGTGGCCGGGGCGCACACCCTGCGGGGTGACCAGCCGGCGTCCGCTGACGACGAGTTCGGGGGTGGGGGTCAGCCGGTCCACGACACCGCCACCAGTTCCCGGCACAGGTCGTTGGTCGGGCCCATGAGGGAGACGCCGCGCGCGTCCGCGAGCAGCCGGCCGATCCGCGCGCCGTCCCGGTATCCGGCCGAGCCGAGCATGCGGGCGACGTCGAGACAGATCTCCTCGGCGGCCTCGGTGGCGTGCAGCTTGCTGTGCAGGGTGGTCAGTCCCGGATCGGCGGAGGTGCGCGCCCCCGCCCGCTCCACCACCGCGCGGGCCGCCTCAAGGCGGGTGGCCAGGCCCACCAGCCGGTGCCGTACGGCGGGCAGGTCCATCAGTCCGCGGTCGTGGGCGTGTGCGACGGCCAGGTCGAGGGCGGCCTGCGCGGTGCCGACGGAGACCGCGCCGAGGCTGGCCCCGCTCTCGCGGACCGAGGCGATGACGGTGGCGGCCTGCCCCTCCGGACCGAGCCGGTCGGTGTCCGCGACGACGGCCCCGTCGAGGGAGACCAGCCCGGTCGCGGAGCCCCGCATGCCGGCCAGGTCCAGGCCGAGTTCGGGGACCAGTCCGGGGTTGTCGGCGCCGACGAGGAAGAAGGTCTGTCCCGGTGCTCCGTAGCCGGCCGCCGGGGCGGCGTCGGGCCGGGCGGTGCGGACCAGGACCAGGTAGAGGTCGGCGACGCCCGCGCCGGTGGTGAAGGCCTTGGAGCCGTTCAGCACCCAGGTGCCGTCCGTACGGCGTTCGGCGGTGGTGGACAGGTTCTGCTTGGCGGCGCCCGCGCCGCTCTCGCTCCACGCGGAGGCGGCCAGCCAGGTCCCGTCGGCCAGTCGCGGCAGCCAGCGGGCCTGTTGCCGCGCGGTGCCCCAGTCGGCGATGCGGGCGCTGACGGCGAAGTGCTGGAACGCGATGATCGCCATGGACGGGCTGACGGCGGCGATCTGTTCGACCAGCGCGTTCACCGCGGCGGCGTCCTGGCCCGCGCCGCCGTGCTCGGTGGGGACGGCGGTGGCGAGCAGCCCGCTGGTGCGCAGCGCCGTCAGCGCCTCGCGGTCCACCTCGCCGGCCGCTTCGGCCCGTTCGGCGCCCTCGCGCAGCAGTGCGCGCAACGCGGGCGTGAGCCGTGGGCTCATCCGGCTCCCGACAACGCCAGGCATTGGGCGACCTCCTCGAATTGAAGGTGACTCAGGGGTGCCAGGGCGAACGAGCCCTGGAAGGTGACGTGCTTGCCGGCGACGGAGGACCACAGCAGGGCTCCGTCGCCGTCGGCGGTGCCGGGCAGGGAGACGACCGAGGTGCCGGGCAGGGAGACGACCGAGGTGCCGGGCAGGGAGACGACCGAGGTCCCGGGCAGGGAGACGACCGCGGTGACGGCCGTCCGGCCTCCGGGGGTGGTGATGGCCAGGGGTCCGTCGCCGGCGTCCGCCTCGTGGGTGATCCGCCAGGGCACGGTGCCGGGGACGCGCGCGGCCGTGCCCAGGCACACGGCCCCGGTGAGGGCGAGGGAGGGGTGCCAGCCGGGCACGGTCAGGGCGCGGGCCGCGATGCCGCCGGCGGCGCCGGGCAGCACGGCCGCGATCTTGGGGAAGGCGCCGCCGGGCGGCCAGCCGAGCAGTTCGGCCGCGGCGGCGCGCAGCGACTCCAGGCGCCGGAGCAGGTCACCACCGGCGGTGAACAGGGCGGCCTCGTCGGGGACTTGGAGCGAGCGCGCGTCGACGAAGGCGTAGGTGTTGGCGCTCGCCACCATCGACACCTCCACGCGCCGCCCGTCGGCCTCAAGCACCGTCCGGGTCCGCCCGGTGGGCAGCAGTTCGGTGAAGGGCACCGGGCGCGGCTGGACGAAGGTGACGGTGAAGCCGACCTCGTCGCGTTCGGCCCGGTCGACCTCGCACACCACGCTGTCGCCGTTGTTGCGCACCCGTATCCGCACCCGGGTGCCGGGCACGAGCCGCGGCAGCATGCCGGAGCGGGCGGCGGCGACCACCGACGCGAGCGCCGAGTGGCCGCAGGAGCCGCGCAGGTCGAACCGGTCGGGTGCGCCGGGCAGGGCCTGCACGAACCGGTAGTCGAGGTCGAACATCGGGTGCGCGGACGGTTCCACCAGGGCGATCTTCAGTACGTGGGCGCCGCCCGCGGAGGTCAGGTAGCGGCGGGCCTCGGTCAGGTGGCCCAGCAGCGCCGTCTCCTCGCGCGGCAGCCGGGCGGCGTCCAGCACGAACGTCGGGCAGGGGGCGCCGGCGGCGTGGGCGAGGTGGCCGATCATGCCGCCACCGCCATGGCGGCGGGTGGTGCGAGGTCGCCCGCGGCGCCCTGGAACCGCTCCCGCCACACCTCGTGCACGAGCAGCGCCCACAGCGTCGACGAGGTGGTGTCGTCCGGGCGGTGGGCCTGTACGTCGAACAGGGCGTCGACGGCCGTACCGTCGAGCCGTCCGTCGGCGGCCAGCCGGGCGGGCGCGAGCAGGTCCCGCGCGTGCTCCCACAGGGCCGTGCCGGGGGTGAGCATCGCGGTCACCGGCAGGGTGAAGGGCTGCTTGGGCCGGTCGAGCACGCTGTCGGGCAGCAGCCCCCGGGCGGCCGCGTACAGGGTGCGCTTGACCTGTTCGCCGTCGATGCGCAGCGCGTCGGGCAGCGCCCGGCCCAGGGCCACCACGGACCGCTGGCAGAACGGCAGCCGCACCTCGATGGAGCCGGCCATGCTCAGGTGGTCGACGCGGCGCAGGTGGTAGGCGGGCAGGCGGTGGCCGAGTTCGAAGCGGGTGATGCGCTCCAGGACGCTGCCGGGCCCGTGCAGCAGGTCCTGGCGGGCCGCCTCGGGCAGCGGGGGGACGTCCCGCAGGTGGTCGCGGTAGGCGTCGGTGTAGAGCCCGGCGCGCGTCGCGGCCGGGGCGGCGGAGAGCGCGTCGAGGTAGGCGGTGCCCCAGTCACCGCCGGCCGCGGCCGTCTCGGCGGCGGCGCGCATCCGCGCGTAGCCGCCGAACACCTCGTCGGCCGCGTCCCCGGTCAGCGCGACGGTGAACCCGGCCTGCCGTACGGCCCGGAACAGGGCGTACGTGCTCAGGGTGATCGGGTCGGCGTTGGGCTGGCCGAGGTGGCGGACGGTCTCCTCCAGCAGGGCGGGGAAGCCGGCCGGGTCGATCTCGACCTGGTGGTGCTCCGTGCCGGCGTGCTCGGCGACGGCGCGGGCGAAGTGCCGCTCGTCGAACGGCCAGTCGCCCCGGTAGGCGATGTTGAAGGAGTGCACGGGGCCGTACTCGGCGGCCAGGGCGGTGACCAGGCTGGAGTCCAGGCCCCCGGAGGTGATCAGGGCGACGGGCACGTCGGCGACGAGCAGCCGGCCGACCTCCTCCCGCAGCCGTTCGCGCACCCGCTCGGCGGCCCGGCCGGGCTCGGGCAGTTCGGCGGCGGCCGCCACGCGCCGCCTGCGGCGGGGCGTGCCGCCCAGGTCGCACACGAGCGTGGTGCCCGGCGCCAGCACCTCGATGTCCTCGAACATGGTCCGCTCGCCGAAGGGCGTACGGGTGGCCAGGTAGGCGTCCAGCGCGGTGTCCCGCATCCGGGCGCCGACCGGGCCGAAGCCCAGCAGGGCGGGGATCTCGGAGGCGAAGTGCAGGGAGCGGGCGGCCTCGTCCCACCGGAGGTAGAGCGGCTTCATGCCGATCTCGTCGGTGGCCAGCAGCAGCCGGGGCACCTCGCCGCGCCGGTCGACCAGCGCGACGGCGTACATGCCGTCGAGGTGTTCGGTGAAGTCCTCGCCGTACTCCAGGTACAGGGCGGGGACGACGTTGCCGTCGCAGCGGTCGGCGAAGGTGTGGCCGCGGGCGCGCAGCCGGCGGCGCAGCTCGTCGTGGTTGTAGATCTCCCCGTTGAACACGGCCTGGACGGGGCCGCCGAGCCCGTACGGCTGCTGTCCGCCGTGCGGGTCGACGACGGCGAGCCGGTCGTAGCCCAGGCCCCAGCCGGGGGCCCGGGTCATGCCGGTCGCGTCCGGGCCGCCGTGCCGCTGGAGGGCAGCGACGGTGCACATCTCGTGCGGTGTGGCCACCGCGTTGAAGTAGCCGTGGATCCGGCACATGTCTGCCTGTCTTTCCGTGCGGAGACGACGGGTCAGCGGAGCGTCGTCGACAGATAGCGCTCCCCGCTGTCGGGGAAGACGGTGACGACCGTGGCGCCCGCCCAGCGGGGGTGCGCGGCCACGGTCCGGGAGGCCCACGCGGCGGCCCCGGAGGACACCCCGACGGGCAGGCCGGTGGCGCGCACCACGTCGCGCACGGTGGCGGCCGCCGCCTCGTCGGGCACGGCGAGGACCTCGTCGACGAGGGTGAGGTCGGTGATCTCGGAGACGTAGCCGGCGCCGATGCCGGGGATGCCGTGCGGGCCCGGCTCGCCGCCCGACAGCACCGCGGAGCGGGCCGGTTCCACGGCGACGACGTGCACGTCGGTGCGTTCCTTGAGGTAGCGGGCGGTTCCGGTGAGGGTGCCGCCGGTGCCCACCCCGCACACCAGGACGTCGACGCGGCCGCCGGTGGCCTCCCAGATCTCCGGGCCGGTGGTGTCGTAGTGGGCGCGGGCGTTGGCCGGGTTGGTGTCCTGGTGCGGCACCCACGAGCCGGGCAGGGAGCGCTGGAGCTCCTCGGCGTGTGCCCAGGCGGCCATGAGACCGTCCCCGTGCGGGACCAGGACCACCTCGGCGCCCAGTTCGCGCAGGATCAGGCGGCGCTCCTCGGTGGCGTTGTCGGGCATGACGATGACGCAGCGGTGGCCGCGCCGGGCGCACAGGGCGGCCAGCGAGATGCCGGTGCTGCCCGAGGAGCACTCGATGACGGTGCCGCCGGTGGCGGGCAGCCGCCCGGACTCCTCGGCGGCGCGCATCATGGCGAGCGCGGCCCGGTCCTTGACGCTGGAGAGCGGGTTGAGCATCTCCAGTTTGGCGAGCAGGGTCACGCCGTCGGTGAGGCCCGGCAGGTCGACCCGCAGCAGCGGGGTGCCGCCGACCAGGTCCTCCAGCGACCGGGCGATGGAGGCGGCCCGGGCGGGCCGCAGGTCCGTGTCTGTCGTCACTGTTCCCCCAAGTCGATGGGTGCGGCGGCCGGTTCAGGCGGCGAGGTGCCCTCCGGCGGCCGTCAGATGACGGGCCGCGGCCTGCTGCAGATGGGTGATGTCGCTGGAGACGGTGGCGAAGGTGAACCCCTCGGCGAGCCGTTTGGCGGCGCTCTCGCCGTCCAGGACGTGGATGCCGCAGGCGATGCCGGCCCGGCCGGCGGCGTCGGTGACGCGGACCAGCGCGGCCTCGAGCGCGTCGGCGGTCGCGGGGTCGCCGAACCAGCGGGCGCCCAGGGCCGCGGAGAGGTCCGCGGGGCCGACGTAGACGGCGTCGAGTCCCTCGGTGGCGCAGATGGCGTCCAGGTTCTCCAGCGCGGCCGCGGTCTCGATCATGACGATGCAGGCGACCTGGTCGTCGATCGCGGCGGGCACGTCGCCGAGGCGCAGCTCCGCACGCACCGGCCCGGCCAGACTGCGGGTCCCCGCCGGGTGGTGGCGGCAGGCGCGTACGACGGTGAGCGCCTGCTCGGGCGTCTCGACCATGGGCACGACCACGCCGCGGGCACCGGTGTCGAGGGCGACGCCGATGGCCACCGGGTCCGGCGAGGGGACCCGGATGATCCCGGCGGAGCGGCCGCGGGCGTCGACGGCGAGCATCGCGGCCTGCCAGCCCGGCTGGTGCATGACGCCGTGCTGGCCGTCGACGCCGAGGTAGTCGTAGCCCAGGCCGGCGATGCGCTCGGTGGCGGCCGGGTCGTTCAGGGCGATCCAGTAGCCGACGAGCCGTTCGCGGTCGCGCAGGCGCTGGGCGAAGGACCCCGGCTCCTGGGCGCGGGGGCCGCTCATTCGCCCTCCTCGATGGCGTAGCTCCGCTTCCCGTCCAGGCCCACCGGCACGTCGCCGTTGATGGAGACCCGGTGCAGCACGCGCCGGTGGCGGTCGTAGTCGTTGACGGCGTAGTGCTGGGTGGCGCGGTTGTCGAAGATGAGGACATCACCGGGGCGCCAGGTCCAGCGCGCGGTGTTCTCCGGGCGCCGTACGTAGGACTGCAGCACGTCGAGGAGGGGGCGCGACTCGCGCGGCGTCAGGCCGACCAGCCACTGGGCGAAGCCGCCGAGGAAGAGGACCGGCTCGCCGGACTCGGGGTGGACCCGGACCACGGGGTGGGCGGTCTCGAACCGGCGGGCCAGGAAGGCCTTGCGGACCTCCTCGCCGCGCTCGGTGCCCAGCCGCGGCTGTTCGGCGTGGTTGGTGTGCACGGCCCACAGCCGGTCGGCGATCTCCCGCAGCTCGGCGGGCAGGTCCTTGTACCCCGCGACCGCGTTGGCCACGAGGGTGTCGCCCCCGTACGGCGGGAGCACCACGCTGCGCAGTGTGGTGCCCAGGGAGGGGGCGGTGGTGAAGCTGATGTCGGTGTGCCAGTGGTCGGCGCGCTGGTCCTCGCCGTCGACCGGGATCACCTGCGCTGCGGCGTCGACGGTCCGCATCATGGGGTGCTTCTGCGTCAGCGGCCCGAACCGGCCGGCGAAGGCGAGCTGCTGCGCGTCGGTGATCTCCTGGTCGCGGAAGAAGAGCACCTTGTGCTCCAGGAACGCCTCGTGGATCTGGCCGAAGACCGAATCCGGCAATTCCGTGGAGAGGTCGACGCCCGTCACCTCCGCGCCGATACGGCCGCCGATTCTGCGTATGTCAAAAGGGGACACCAGTTATCCTTCCGAACTCGTTCAGAAGTCCGCGTCTCCCGGGAGAGGTCTCACGGTCCGCCGCCGCCCGGAGAGAAGGGGCGCGGACCGGCCACGGGAGCGGTTGCCGGCAGCACAGAGCAGGGGCGGCCGGACTGGACGGCACCGAGCAAACCACGGAGCGCTCGCTTCCGGCCATGGGTTCCCGTACGAGTGCGACGACTTGGCCAACTCGCCCGCCGGGCCGCCCGGAGGGGCCGGCGGGCCCGACCTGTTCAAGTCGTCGGCGCCCCGGCTCTCCCCCTTGCCGCCGCGCCGGCCGGCGTGGTGGGCTCGGGAACACCCCGCATCACCTGATCACCCGATCACCTGATCGCCTTGCGCCTCGCGCCTTTGCCGAACTCCCTTCAGCAGGCGGATCACCCGCGCGAAAGGGCCCCCATGAAAATCGGCGAGCTGCACCCCAACATCCGGCTGCGCATCGGCGTCGGATTCGTCCAGCGCCTGCTGGCCGTCATGCTGATGCCGCTGCTGGTGATCCGCCTCTCGGAGCTGTACGGGGCCGCCGCGGCCGGTGCGCTGACCCTGGCGGTCGCCGGTGCGGGCATCGCCGCGAACTTCCTCGGCGGCCACCTCGCCGACGTGTACGGGCGGCGCCCGGTGCTGGTGGCCGGCGAACTCGGCGCGACCCTGACCTTCGCCCTGCTGGCGCTGGCCAACTCGCCCTGGTGGTCCTCCGGCTGGGCGACGTTCGCGCTGTTCCTGCTCAACACCTGCTGCGCGCAGCTGGCCATCCCCGCCGCCGAGGCGATGATGGTCGACGTCTCCACGCCCGAGAGCCGGCCGCTCGTCTACACGATCAACTACTGGTCGATCAACCTCGCCTTCACCGTCGGCGCGCTCATCGGCGGCTTCTTCTACGAGGGCCACTTCGCCCGGCTGCTGACGGGCGCGGCCGTGCTGAGCGCGCTGACCACGGCCGTGATCGGACGCTGGCTCAGCGAGACCGCGCCGCGCACCGGCAAGGACGTCGCCCGCGGCGTCGGTGCCATGCTCCGCGGCTACCTGGCCGTCGCCCGCGACACGGTCTTCCTGCGGGTGCTGGTCGCGGCCGCGCTGATCTCGTCCGTCGAGATGCAGATCGGCTACTACATCGCCGTCCGCCTCGCCGACGAGTTCCCCACCCAGGTCCTCGCCCGGATCGGCTCCTGGGCGCCCGCCGTGGACGGCACGGCGATGCTCGGCATCCTGCGGGCGGTCAACGCCGCCCTGGTGGTGGTGCTGGTGCTGTTCGCCAAGAGCCTGCTGACCCGGCTGAGCGACCGGGCGCGGCTGTACGCCGGCATCGCCGTCTTCGCCGTCGGCTACATGGTCTGGGCGGTCAGCAACACCGGCTGGGTGCTCATCGCCGCGGCCGTGGTGCTCACCGTGGGCGAGATCGCCGCGGTCCCGGTGCGCCAGGCGCTGCTGGCCGACCTCGTCGACCCCGAGGCCCGCACCAAGTACATGGCCGCCTACGCCCTCAACGCCCGAGTCGGCCTGCTCGTGGCCTCCCTGTGCGTCACCCTCGGCGCCTTCGTCCCGTCCCTGGCCATGAGCCTCCTCTACGGCACGGCCGGCCTGGCCGCGATCCTGCTGTACCGCTCCCTCCTACGGGTACGCGAGGAACGCCGCTCCCTCGAACAGGAACAGACGCCCGTACAGACCGCCTGACACGCTCCCACCCTCCGCGGGCAGTCGTGCCGCATCCCCGCCCTCCGCGGGCAGTCGTGCCGCATCCCCGCCCTCCGCGGGCAGTCGTGCCGCAGGGCGGCACGGGTGGGCGCGACGGCACCCCGCAAGCGCCGGGCAGCGCGACCACCCCCCGGCCCACACCGACGCCGGGGCCCCGGCAAGGCACCGCGCACCCACGCCAACGGCTGAGCAGCCTCAGAGATGCCCTCGCCCACCCCCGCCACAGAGCATGGTCGCCGCGGGCAAGGCGCCCGGACCTTCTCCCGGATGAGGTGCTGAGCAGTGACGGTGGACATCGCACAGAGCAACACGCGCGGCATTGCCTCGCTCTTCAACTCGGCCGTGGCCGCCTGGGCCATCGCCGCGGCATGGGAGATCGGCGCACTCGACGAACTGCACCGCGCCCGCACCCTGGACACCGCGGACTTCGCGGACCGCGGCGGCCTGGACCCCGCGTCGACCACGGGCCTGTTCCGCGCACTGTCCGCGGTGGGCCTGGTGCGGCGCGAGGGCACGGTCGTCACCGCGCTGGACGGCTTCGACGAGATGTACCGCAACAAGTCCTTCTTCCACTGGCTGGCCCGGGGCAGCGCGGAACTCTTCCAGCAGATCCCGGCCGTGCTGCGCAACGAGAACCGCACCGGCTCCTTCTACCGGCGTGACTCCGCCGCCATCGCCTTCGCCTGCCGCGAGATCGACCAGGTCACCTACGCCCCCGCGTTCTGGGCGGCGATGGGACGGGTGGAGTTCCCCTTCACCCGGGTCGCCGACCTCGGCTGCGGCAGCGGGGCCCGGCTGATGCAGATCCTCGACCGCCACCCCGGCACCACGGGGACGGGCATCGACATCGCCCGCCCCGCGCTGGAGGTGGCGCGCGCGGAGGCGGACGCGGCGGGCCTGGCCGACCGCACCGCGTTCCTGCACGGCGACGTCCTGAGCCTCGAACCGCGGCCCGAGTACGCCGACGTGGAGCTGCTGACGTGCTTCATGATGGGCCACGACTTCTGGCGGGACGGCCGGCGCGAGAACGCGATCGCCACCCTGCGGCGGCTGCGCGAGGCCTTCCCGTCCGCCCGCCGGCTGCTGATCGGCGACGCCACCCGCACCGACCTGCCCGACACCGAACTGCCCGTCTTCACCCTCGGTTTCGAGCTCGGCCACGACCTGATGGGCACGTTCCTGCCCACCGTCGCCGACTGGGAGTCCGTCTTCGCCGAGGGCGGCTGGGAGCTGGTGCGCACCAACCGCATCGAGATGACCGTGGGAGAGGTCATCTTCGAACTGGCCTGAAAGGCCCGACGATGACGACATTCGCGACCGCGGTCGCCCAGACCCTGGCCGGCTGCGGCATCGACCACGCCTTCGGCCTGGTCGGCGGCGGCAACATCCTGGCCACCGCCGCGCTGACGCGGGCCGGTGTGCACTACACGGCGGCCCGGCACGAGGGCGGCGCGATGGCCATGGCCGACGCCTACTTCCGGGCCACCGGGCGGGTCGCCGTGTGCACGACCACGCACGGGCCGGGGCTGGCCAACACGGCGACCGCGCTGGCCGAGGCCGCCAAGAACCGCAGCGCCGTGGTCCTGCTGTGCGGCGACGCCCCGGTGGCGGGCCCACGCGCCCACGACATCGACCAGAGCGCCCTGGCCGCCTCCCTGGGGGTGCCCGTCGTACGTCCGACGGACCCGGACACGGCGGTGGAGGACACCGTACGGGCCGTGCGCACCGCGACCGCCGCCCAGTGCCCCGTGGCACTGTTCCTGCCCGGCGACCTGACCGACCGCGAGCTGTCCGCCGTACCCGTACCCATGACGCCGCCACCGCCGCAGGCCCGCGCCGAGGAGTCCGACGGGACCGACGAGACCGACGAGATCCTCACCCTCCTGTCCGCCGCCCGCCGCCCGCTGCTCCTGGCCGGGCTGGGCGCCTGGCGTTCGGGCGCGGCGAAGATCCTCACCGACCTCGGCGACCGGCTCGGCGCGCTGCTGGCCACCACGGTCATGGCGAACGGCATGTTCGCCGCGCACCCCGCCGCGCTCGGCCTGTGCGGGGGGTTCGCCTCCCCGCCGGCGGCCGCCCTGATGGGCGAGGCGGACGTGGTGCTGGCGTTCGGCACCAGCCTGGGCGACTTCACGCTGCACGGCGGACGGATCCTCGACCCGGCCGCCCGCGTCGTCCAGGTCACCCTGGAAGGGGCCCGCGCGCCCCGCGCGGACCTCGCCGTACGCGGTGACGCGGCGGCCGTGGCCACCCGGCTGCTGGACGCGGCCGACGCGCACGGCATCGCCCGTTCCCCGTGGCGCGAGCGGGCCGCCGCCTCCGGCGCGCTCCGGCGTGCCGCCGACGGCTGGGCCGCCCTGCCCCACCCCGACGCCTCCGGCGGGGGCCGGATCGACCCGCGCACCCTGACCCGGGAGCTGGCCCCGCTGCTGCCCGCCGAGCGCACGGTCGTCCTGGACGGGGGCCACTTCATCGGCTGGCCGACCATGTACTGGCCGGTGCCGGACCCGGCGGGGCTGGTGTTCACCGGCGCCGCCTTCCAGAGCATCGGGCTGGGCCTGGCGGGCGCGGTCGGCGCGGCCGTGGGCCGGCCCGACCGCACCACGGTGGCCGCCGTCGGCGACGGCGGGGCGCTGATGGGGCTGCCCGAACTGGAGACCCTGGTGCGCTCGGGCCGGTCGGCACTGGTGGTGGTCTACGACGACGCGTCCTACGGCTTCGAGGAGCACATGTACGTGCCCCGGGGCGCGGACGCGGCCACGCTGCGTTTCGACGACACCGACTTCGCCGCGGTGGCGCGGGCGCTCGGGGCACGGGCCGTCACCGTCCGCGGCACCGGCGACCTGAGCGCCGTACCGGAGTGGACCGCCCGGGGGGCGGAGGGCACGCTGCTGCTGGACTGCAAGGTGTCCCAGGGCGTGCTGGCGCCGTTCCTGTCCGACCTGCTCGGCCGCTGACGGCAGAAGGAACGGCAAAAGGAGCGGCCGGGGCCCCCTTTCCGGGGCCCCGGCCGCCCGCTCGGCGCCGCGGGGGATTCAGCCGCCGAGCAGTCCGGGGAGGGACCCGCGCAGGTGGTCGAAGGAGACGAGGTCGGGGGCGGTCCAGCCGTCCAGGTCGTACTCGGACAGGCACTGGTCGGCGAACGCCTTGTACTCGTCGAGCTGCCCGGAGGCGGTCTGGGCGAACAGCAGCTCGGCCCGGGTCGCCTCGTGGTTGCCGGCGTAGTTGCGCTCGTACAGCTCGTGCCGGCCGCCGAACTCGGTGCCCACCGCGTCCCACAGCAGTTTCAGCACCTTGACCCGCTCCTCGGCCCCGATGCCCCCGGAGCCGCGCAGATAGGTGTCGAGGTAGGGGCGGATCTCCGGGTTCTTGAAGTCCTCGGCGCTGGAGTTGAGGTAGATCAGCCCGCTGGCCACGTCCTGCTGGACGATCTCCTTGACGCGCGGGTAGCCGACCTGCATGAACCACCGGTACGCCATGCCGTACTGCGGATTGGGCAGCACCGCGCCGCCCCGCCACTTCACCGGGTTGCGGGCGGCCGCGTCGGACAGCCCCCAGAACAGGTTGCGCCAGGCGAGCACCTCCCCCAGCCGGGTCTGGACGCCGCGGAAGTCCTGGGTGCCGGTGATCTCCAGGGCCTTGGCGAGGAGCCCGGCGATGAACTCCAGCTTCACCGCGAGACGGACGCAGCCGTGGAAGGTGAAGCGCTCCATGAAGCCGGACTGCCCGGAGAACATCTGGACCTTGGCCGTGTCGCCGTAGACGAACACGTTCTCCCAGGGGACGAGGACCTTGTCCAGGACGAGGATGGTGTCGTTCTCGTCGAGCCGGGAGGAGAGCGGGTAGTCGAAGGGGCTGCCCATCACCGCGGACGTCGCGGTGTAGGAGGGCCGGCAGATCAGCTTCACGCCCTTGTCGCCGGTGGGCACGGTGGCGATGAGGGCGAACCTCTTCTCCTTCACCGGCAGTCCGTGGTGGGCGATGAAGTTCGCGTGGGTCAGCGCCGACCCGGTGGCGACCACCTTGGCCCCGCTGACCACCAGGCCCGCGTCGGTCTCCTTCTCCACGTGCACGAACACGTCGGAGACCTTGTCGGGCGGCAGGTTGCGGTCCACGGGCGGGTGCACGATCGCGTGGTTCCAGTACAGGACCTTCTCCTGCGACTCGCGGTACCAGCGGCGCGCGTTGTCGTCGAAGGGCGCGTAGAAGTCGGCGTTGGCGCCCAGGGTGCCGAGGAACGCCGCCTTGTAGTCCGGGCTGCGGCCCATCCAGCCGTAGCTCATCCGGGACCAGGCCGCGATGGCCCGCTGGTCGGCGACCAGGTCCTCGGCGGAGCGCGGGGTGGTGAAGAAGCGGTGCGTGTAGCCCGCCGCCGCCCCGCCGTCCGTGTGCGTGGTCAGCACGTCCCGGTGGGCGGGGTCGTGCAGGGCGTCGTAGAGACGGGCCGTCATCCGTGCCGGGTTGGCGAACGCCGGGTGCGCGGTGACGTCCTTGACCCGGTCGCCGTAGAGGAAGACCTCGCGGTCGTCGCGCAGGCTCTCGAGGTACTCCTCGCCCGTCAGCGGCCGCGTCCGGGGTCCGTCCGCCGGGTGAGCGGCGGCATCCTGCTGATCGGTCATGCGTCTCATCGTGGCAGCCGGGACACCCCCCGGGCTTCTTCCCCCGTGCGGCACTGGGGCCGGTCCGCGGGCGAGATGGCGAAGTCGCGGCCAGGGCGCGGGAGCGCAATCCGGAAGGTGCCCCGGCGGCCCGCCGCGGTGTGAGGTCGGGTCAGCACCGCCTGGTGGTACGACCTGTCACGTCCCGGGAGGACTACACGATGCTCACCGCCGACATCCCCACGCGTGCGCAGCTTGTCCGGCGCGCGGCCGAAGTCGCGCCGCTGCTGCGCGAGAACGCCCCGAAGGCCGAGGACGCCGGCCGGCTCCAGGACGAGACGATCGAGGCGCTGGCCGGAGCCGGCGTCTTCAAGCTGCGGGTGCCCAAGCGGTACGGCGGCTACGAGGCCGACACCCGCACCCTGGTCGACGTGGCCACCGAGCTGGCCCGCGGCGACGGGGCCGCCGCCTGGACGGCGTCGGTGTACTGGATCCCCACGTTCATGACGTGCCTGTTCCCCGACAGCGTCCAGGACGAGGTCTTCGCCACCCCCGACGTGCGCGTCTGCGGCACGCTCAGCCCGTCCGCGCAGGCCACCCCCGTGGAGGGCGGCATCGTCGTCAACGGCAGGTGGAGCTTCGTCAGCGGCGCCCCGCACGCCCACTGGCAGGAGGTCATCGCCGCGCAGGAGATGCCGCACGGCCAGCACCTGCCGCTGATGGCGCTCGTGCCCATGGACCAGCTCGAGATCGTCGACGACTGGGACACCTCCGGACTGCGCGGCACCGGCAGCGTCTCCACCGTCGCCAAGGACGTGTTCATCCCCCAGGAGCGCGTGCTGCCGCTGCCGGCCGTCCTGACCGGCCAGTACGCCTCCCGGCTCAACGCGGACACCCCGATCTACCGGGCCCCGCTGCTGCCGGTCGCCGCCGCCTCCTCGGTCGGCACCGCGGTGGGCCTGGCCCGCGCCGCCCAGGACGTCTTCTTCGAGCGGCTCCCGGACCGCACCCTGACCTACACCTGGTACGCCAAGCAGGCCGAGGCCCCCCTGACACACCTCCAGGTGTCCGAGGCGGTGCTCAAGGCGGACCAGGCCGAGTTCCACGCGCACCGCCTGGCCGACCTCGTCGACTCCAAGGGCGTCTCGGGCGAGGAGTGGACGGTGCTGGAGCGGGCCCGCGCCCGCGCCGACATGGGCGCCGCGGTCCGTCTGGCCAAGGAGGCCGTCGACATCTTCGCCTCCGCCTCCGGCGGCTCGTCCGTCTACCGGGACGTGCCGATCCAGCGGATCACCCGCGACATCCAGGCCATGAGCCTGCACGCCCTGATGAACCCGAACACCAACGCCGAGCTGTACGGCCGCATCCTGTGCGGCCAGCAGCCCAACACGCTCTACATCTGAGCCCGTTCCGCCGCCGTTCCGCGACAGAGAGCAGAGAGAGCAGACTCATGACCACGCAGACCACCACCGCCCCCGCCGTCGAGATCTCCGACGAGGACAAGGCCGCCGTCGCCTCCATCCCCCAGCGCATCGTCGAGGCGTGGGCCGCCTACGACGCCGACGCCTTCGCCGAGGTGTTCACCCCCGACGGGACCCTGATCCTGCCGGGCGTGTACGAGAAGGGCCGCGACGCCATCCGCAACTTCGCCGCCGCCGCCTTCGCGGGCCCCTACCAGGGCACCCGCGTCACCGGCACCCCGATCGACATCCGCTTCGCCAACGAGGGCGCCGGCGTGCTGATCACGCGCGGCGGCATCCTCGCGCCGGGCGAGACCGAGCCGGCGCCCGAGCGGGCCGTCCACGCGTCCTGGGTCGTCGTCAAGCGGGACGGCCGGTGGTTCCTCGGCGCCTACCAGAACAGCCCGCGGCACGCCGCGTGAGCGCGACGGTCCCCTTCACGCAAGAGGAAGAGAGAGGTGACAGCGATGGCCGGCGCACGGGGTGACCGCGCGGTGGTGCTCGGCGGCAGCATGGCGGGGCTCCTGGCCGCACGGGTGCTCGCCGATTCCTACGGCGAGGTCCTGGTCGTCGAGCGCGACGACATCGGCGGGTCCACCGCGGCGCGCAGGGGCGTGCCGCAGGGCCGGCACGTCCACGGGCTGCTCGCCCGCGGACAGCAGATCCTCGACGAGCTCTTCCCCGACTTCACCGACGAGGCCGTCGCCGCGGGCATCCCGACCGGCGACCTCGGCGAACTGCGCTGGTTCTTCGGCGGCCGGCGGCTCAGCCCCCGCGCCACCGGGCTGGTCTGCGTCTCGGCCACCCGCCCGCTGCTGGAGAGCCGGGTGCGCGCACGCGTCGCCGCACTCGGGAACATCACCTTCCTGGAGCGCCACGACATCACCGGCCTCGTCACCGACGAGGACGGCGCGAACGTGACCGGCGTACGGGTGCAGGGCCACGACGCGGACTCGACGGAGCGCACGCTCCCGGCGGATCTGGTCGTCGACGCCACCGGTCGCGCCTCCCGCACCCCGGTGTGGCTGGAGGAGCTGGGCTACGGACGCCCCGAGGAGGACCGGATCCGGATCGACCTCAGCTACACGACCCGCCTGTTCCGGCTGCGCGACGAGTCGGTCCTGGACGGCGACCTGTCGATCAACCCGGTCACCTCGCCGAGCCACCGGCGCGGGGCGTTCCTGTCCCGCATCGAGGACGGTCTGGTCGTGGTCTCGCTGACCGGCGTACTGGGCGACAGCGCACCCGCCGACCTCGACGGCTTCCTCCAGTGGACCCGGACCCTGCCGGTGACCGACATCCACGACGCGATCCACGACGCCGAACCGGTCGGCGACGGCACGGTCTTCCGGTACCCGGCCAGTGTGCGGCGCCGGTTCGAGCGGCTGTCCCGCTTCCCGGGCCACTACCTGGTGCTCGGCGACGCCGCGTGCAGCTTCAACCCGGTCTACGGCCAGGGCATGACGGTCTCCGCACTGGAGGCCCTGGTCCTGCGCGACCACCTGTCCCGGGGCGAGGTGGACCCGCTCGCCTTCTTCCAGGACATCGACGGTGTCATCGAGGTGCCGTGGCAGTTCTCCGCGGGCGCCGACCTGGGCTACCCGGAGGTGGAGGGCGTACGCACCCCCGAGTGGGAGCAGTCCGGGATGTACATGGCCAGGCTGCACACCGCCGCCGCGGTGGACGGCGAGGTGACGGCCACCTTCATGCGCGTGGCCGGCCTGGTCGACCCGCCCACCGCCCTGATGACCCCGGAGATGCAGGAACGCGTCGCCCGGGGTTTCGAGCAGGCGCAGCCGCTGCCCGCCTGAACCGCTCCCGTCCCGTTCTGACCAGCCGGCGTTTCTTCCGGCGTGACGCCGCCTACGCGGTGTTTCGCCGGGGGAAACGCTCCCCTCACCGAACGGCGGCGAGATTCGCCGACAGCACCTCGGGGAGGACGACACCAGTGGCCTGCGCGCCCGCGCGGTGGACGCCGCCGCCCACTTCCTGGCCGAACACCAGGCACTCTTCGACGAAGCCGAGGGCGTCCAGCAAACGGGAACGGCTCGGGGAGCACGCGCCGCCTGATGAACCCGCACGTCGACGTTCCCTGGATCCTGCAGGCCGCCCAGGCCGCCGGGGTGAACGACCCGGCCCCCGACGACTACGGCGTCCCGGTCTCGGCGGTCGCCCGCCACCGGGCCGGACTGTTCGAGCAGCCCGTCTACGACGGCCCCTACACCAAAGCCGCCGCCCTGGTGCACACGCTGGGCCGCTGCCGCTGGCTGGAGCGCTCCAACCTGGCCGTCGCCGCCGCCACCGGCGTGATGTACCTCGAGGCCGCCGGGATCACCGTCAAACCCGCCCGCGAGGACGCCCTCGCCCTCAAGGACCTGCTCCTGGACCCGGCCTGCACCGCCGGGAAGATCGCCACCCTGCTGCGCAGCTGGCCCACCACCACCTGAAGGGGTCCGTCATCCTGGACATGTTCGACGGCACGGGGACAGGGCTCACCGGCCCGACCGCGTGCACGGTGGCCCGATACGCCCGGCGACGAGGGGCGGGGCGGGAACCGGTGACACCTCCGGAAGCAAACGCTGGAGCAGCAGGTCGATCTCCTGGCGGAGCTTCCTGCCGGCCAGTCCCTGATCAGGTGCGATCAGTGCTCTCAGCTCGCCGCGCTGCCGGTCGTACGCGAAAGCCGAGAGTGGCTTTGTTCACGGAGAACCTTCAGGCGGCACGGGCCCCTGCCGAGAGTTCGGCAGGGGCCCGCGGTGCGGAGAGCCGCGGAGAGGGGAGTTTTCCTCGATGAGCGGCATGCCGGCCGACGCCGCTCACCGTCCGCTGCCGGTCCGACGGCCCGGCCTCACATCAGATGTCGGGTGAAGAACCGGGCCGCGGCGTCTCCCGCGAACTGCGGGACGCCGGTGTGCCCACCCATGTTGGCGTACAGGGACTTCTCCTTGGAGCCGAAGGCGTCGAACAGGTCCAGGGCCGCCTGCCTGTCGTTCCCCTCGTCGTCCCACTGCAGCAGGACGTGCAGGGGAACGGTGACCCGGCGGGCCTCCTCGAACATGACGCGGGGCACGAGACTCCCGGCGAAGAGACCGGCGGCCACGATGCGCGGCTCGACCACCGCCAGCCGGACGCCGACGGAGATCACTCCCCCCGAGTACCCGACCGGGCCGCCGATCTCGGGCAGCGACAGGAGGACGTCCAGGACGGCCTGCCATTCCGGGACCGCCTTGTCGACGAGCGGGAGGACGAGGGCGTCGACGATCTCGTCGCTGACCGGCTCGCCGGCCTCCAGCACCCGGCGCAGGTCGGCGCGGGCCTGCTCGGCGGCGGGCCAACGGGGCCGGTCACCGCTTCCGGGGAGCTCGATGGTGGCCGTGGCGAAGCCCTCCGCCGCGGAGTGCCGGGCCCGGTCCACCAGGCGGGGGTACATCTTGCGCAGTCCGAGGGGAGGGTGGCCGAGCAGGATCAGCGGCACCGGTGCGGACGCGGAAGCGGATCCGGGCGTCCACAGGATGCCGGGGATCTCACCGAGGGTGAACTCGCGTTCGAGGACGCCGTCGTCGAGGCGCCGCTCGGAAGTGAATCGCATGGTCGTGCCTTTCGGGAGTGCACTGGAACGGCGCTCCCGGACGACCTATCGCCCGACCGCGACCCCGGAGGGGAGCACCCATGTCGATACTGCGTTCACGGGTACCACCTCCTCGATCTCTCGCACGGCCTCCGGAAACGTAGCAGTGGCCACCTCGTCCGCCCAACGGGTTTTCGCGGAGTCTCCTGATCCGTGGTGAAGGTGGTTCCGGAAGCCGGGTACGGCGGTGGGCTCAGCGCCAGTCGTCGATCACGTAGGCGTCCGGGTGGCTGTAGCCGGGTTCGTTGGGCTTGTGCATGGTCACGCCTTGCAGCCAGGTACGGAAACCGCGGTCGACCATGCGCCGGTAGGCGTCCTGGCGGGCCAGGTTCGTTCCGGCGTCCAGTTGCCCCAGTCCCTTCTCGGCGGCCAGCTGCTCGCACGCGTCCAGCAGTCGTTCGAACCGGTCCGCGGCGTCCGGGCCGGGGCGTACGGCGCCGAATTTGACGAAGCACACGTCCTCACCGGCCTCCGACCCCGCTCCGCAGTGGCAGACGGCCAGACCGTCGAGGTCGGAGTCGGCGCCCTCGAGGAGGACGGTGTCACCGAGCCCCTGCGCCTGTGCGGCCGTGATCTCGCGCTCCAGGCTCAGGCCCTCGTACACGGCCCCCGTCAGTGCGCGACTGAGGCGCAGTGCGTCGGTCCGCTCAGCGGCGGTCAGCTCGCCGTACAGCACTCGGCCGGGGACCGCGGCACTGACGGCGACCTGTTTCTTCATGATGGCTGTGAGGAATCGGGGCCAGAAACCGTACCGGCGGTAGAGCTCGAGGTGCTTGGGACTGTGCGAGAAGGTGAACAGGCCGAGGTGGCGGTTCTCCCAGGCGTCGAAGCAGGCCATGACCGGTTCCATGAGGCGCCTGCCGATGCCCTGGTCCCACAGATCCGGACGTACGGTCAGCGGGCCGAAGAACCCGACGCTGCCCCAGTCGGCGGCGAAGTTCGATCCGACGACCTCACCCTCGACGGTCGCTGCGAAGGCCGCGTGCGGATCTGCCGCCCAGCGGGTGTGGACATAGTCGGCGGTCCCGAAGAACGTCTCCGGCTCAGGGGCCCCGAGGAAGGTCCCGAAGGCGACCCTGAAGATCTCGTCGGCCCGGTCCAGGTCCGGCTCGACCAGCGGGCGGACCGACACCGGGGCGGCGACACTCGTTCGCTTCGCTGCGGACATGATCGCTCTCCTTTCCACCCCCCGGTTCCATCGCACCACGGACGCGCGCCGCGGGCGAAGCGACAGGTCCGCCGGCACCTCGAGGACCGAACGGCCGCGTTCCCCGACGACCGGGGGGCCGTCTTCCCGCCGGTCGACGACCCGCCGGACCTCCGTCCGCCGGGGTCGTCGTCGTAGCCTCTGCGAGCCGTTCTTCTTGAGGGCGCGGCTAGAGAAGGGGGCAGGTGAGAGGCAGGACGCGTTCGGTCAGGCGGCCGGTGAGGCGGGTGTCGGTGAGGGTGGGGTCGGTGAGCCAGTCCGCCGTGGTCAGGCGGTCGGTCAGGGCCTGGAGTTCGTCGAGGTCGACCGGGACCCGGGTGGTGAGGATGTCCAGGGGGATGCCCTGGCCGTCGGGGCCGAGGCGGCCCGAGGCGTCGGCCTGGGTGGCCAGTGTCAGGGCGAGCAGTCGGGGGCCGGCGGGGGCCCTGGTCTTGCGGAGCTTCTTGTCCGTCACGACCCGCTGGGCCCAGCCGGAGAGCTTGGGCCGCATCTTCCTGCCGAACGTGAACGGGCCCGTCCCGTCCTCGGGGGGCACCAGGGAGGGGACGGTGATCGGGGTGGGGTTCTCCGGCCGGGAGGCGAGCAGGTCGTCGACGGTGCCGGGGAGGGACAGCCAGCCGCAGCCGGTCAGCTTCTCGACCAGGTCCTGCGGGTCGGTCAGGCCCAGCGCGTTGACGTCCTGGCCGACGAGGTTGCCGGTGCCGGTGTGCGCGGTGCGCAGGGTCAGCATCAGCACCAGCAGCCGTGCCTCCGGTCCGGGCAGCGGGGCGTGGTCGGCCACGTGCGCGAGGACGGAGCGCACGTGCTCCCACTGCGTCGGTACGGTCAGCAGCCGCGTCACGGCCGGCCCGTCGCCGTACGCGACGCCGCCGGTGCGCTGCTGGTGCTGGCGGCGGATGGTGGCGGCGGCCTGCTCGGCGCGCCGGGCCTCCTCCCGCAGGTCGTCGTCGCCGGTGACACCGGCCCAGGTGGTGAAGGCGCGGGCCTTGCGTTCCTGGAGGTCGGCGAGGAGCGCCAGGTCGGGCTGCTCGCGCCGCTGGTAGGCGCGGAAGAGGTCGCCGAGTTCGATGAGTTCGTCCCGCAGGACGTCGGGCTGCAGGTCGTGCGGGACGACCCGCTGGGCGATCTTCGCCTGCCGTGGGCGGCGCCGTGCGGGTACGGAGCGGGGGGTCGGGGCCCTCGTCCCGACGGAGGGCTGGTGGTCGGAGAACCGCGGCACGCCCACGCCCGCACCCGCGGCTGCGGGGGCCTGGTGGTCGGAGAGCCGCGGCACGCCCACCCCCGTGGTCGCGGGGGCCGGGCGTCCGGTGGTCTGCGGGCCGTCGGGCGTCCGGGAGGTGCCTACGGTCTTCGCTCCGGGGGTGGCGGCCGCGCACCGCGAACAGCACTCCATCGCCTGCCACCGGCGCCCTTCCCGGTCGGCGAGGACCGCGAGGACGACCGGGCCGCCGCATCGCCAGGGTTCGCCGCGCGCGGGGCGGCCGGTGTCGGGCAGATGGGTGCGGCAGCTCTCGGCCCGGCACGCGCAGTACGCCTCGGCCCTGGGCGCGGGGACGGCGCGCAGGTGGGCCTTGAGGTGGGCGACCGCGGCCGCGCGGCCGGCGGCCGTGGACGGCAGACGCTGTTCGGCACAGGCGGGCCGGCTGCACGTGACGCGCACGGCCGTACTGCCCCGGCCGACGGCGTCCAGACGCACCGTCCACCAGCGCCCCGGCACCCGCTCACCCAGCTCACCCACCGCGGCCTGCGTCATCCCGCTCTCCCTCCCGTTGTGTCCCCGATACCCACCGCCTGCCCGCGAAGACGGAGCGGCGTCACCTGGTCAACGCCCGGGGAGCGGAGGCGGTTTCTCTACGGGGCGTGGCAGTTCGGGTCGGCACCACGAGGGGAGCGTTTCTCCCGGCAGAACACCGCGCAGGCGGCGTCATGCCGGGAGAAACGCTCCCCTCACCGGACGGTCGGCGTGCTCAGGAGCCGGTGGTGACCAGCGCCGGGACCGTCAGGCGGACCGGCAGGCTGCGGTGGCCGTTCATGATGAAGGTCGGCAGGGGCTGGAGTTCCTCCCGGGGGACGGCGAGCGACAGGTCGGGGAAGCGGGCGAAGAGGCGGGACAGGCCGGTGCGGGCGACCAGGCGGGCCACGCCCACGCCGAGGCAGTAGTGGGGACCGAACCCGAAGGACAGGTGTTCCTTGTCCGGCCGGGTGAGGTCGAAGGAGCCGGGGGCGTCCGGGTGCAGCCGTGGGTCGCGGCCCACGGCGCTGTAGTTGACCAGGATCGGGTCGCCCTTGGGGATGGTGACGCCGTCGAGCTCGATGTCCTCGACGGCGTAGCGCAGCGGCAGGTGGGCCAGGGGCGACTCCACGCGCAGCGTCTCGTCGATCACGTCGTCCCAGGTGGCCTGCCCGGAGCGGACCAGCTCGAGCTGCGTGGGGTCCGACAGCAGCGCGGTGATGGCGTTGTCGAAGAAGTTGATGGTGGTCTCGGAGCCGGCGCCGAGGATCGCGAAGATGGTGTCGGTCAGCTCCTCCTCGGTCAGCCGCGAACCGTCCTCGTCGCGGGCGGCCACCAGGTCGCTGGTGATGTCCTCGCCGGGCTCGCGCCGCTTGTCGGCGATCAGGTCCGCCATCGCGCCGCGCCAGCCGGCGAGCACGGCCTGGGCCTGCTCGGGGGTGATGGTGGTGTCCACCATGGCGTCGATGACCTTGGCGGTCTTGGCGCGGGCCTCCTCGGGCATGCCGATCAGGTCGGCGACCAGGCGCGCGGGCAGCGGGTAGGCGAACCGCTCGCGCAGGTCCACCACGTCGCCGGGCGCGGTCTGCGCCAGGCCGTCGAGGAGCTGGTCGGTGAGTTCCTCCACGCGCGGGCGGAACGCCTCGGTGCGGCGCGGGCTGAACGCCTTGCCGGTCAGCTTGCGCAGCCGGACGTGGTCCTTGCCGTAGGCGGTGACCATGTTGTCCATGGCCACCCAGCTGATCAGCTCCCAGTCGGGCCGTATCTCACCGTTCTGGAAGGCGGGCCAGTGGTTGCGGGCGCTCTTGGTGACCCGGGGGTCGCCGAGCACCCTCTTGATGACGTCGTGGCCGTTCAGCGACCAGGCGAGGACGCCTCCGGGCAGTTCCACCGGGACCGCGGGCCCCTGGTCCCGCAGGACGGCGGCTTCGCCGTGGATGTCACGCCCGGTGGTGTCGAGGGCGAAGGGGCAGCCTTGCTCCATGGGATTTTCCCTGTCTGCAGAAGGGGCGGTCACTGTCCGGTGCCGAAGTGCGCGCGGGCCAGTTCCCGGCCGGCGTGCGAGGCGAGGAAGACGCCGTTGCCGGCGTGGCTGTGCAGCATCGACAGGTCGCGCCAGACCCGTTCGACGCGCTCCCCCGCGCGTACGGAGCTGGAACCCGCCGTCGGGAAGAGCTGGCCCTCGACGGCCCTCCAGCACAGGCGGACCACCTCACGGCTGATGGTGGCCAGCCGCAGCTCCTCCTCGCGGGTGAAGGCCGCGGCGTCCTTGAGGCAGAGCTGCTCCCACTGGCGTACGGCCTCGGTCATCGCCGCGTCCGCGGTGGCGATCATGCCGGTGGCCTCGCCGAAGCGGAACTGGAAGTCCGGGTCCTCGGTGCGCGGGACGATCGGGAAGAACGTGGTGGTACGGGTGCGCATCAGCTCCTCGTACGCGTCCAGGGCGCCCTGGGCCATGCCGACGGCCAGCGCGCCGAGTTCGAGCAGCATGAAGCTGAGCGGTCCGCCGCCGTACTCGGGGCCGTGCAGGGTGCGTCCCGGCAGTTCGTCGGTGACCGGGATCTGGCTGAGGTGGCCGGGCAGGGTGCGGTGGGCGGGGACGCGGGCGCCCTGGATGCGGATGCTGTGCGAGCCGCTGCCCTTGAGGCCGAGCTGGTCGCCCCAGTCGTCCAGACGCTCGAACTGCGACCGTTCGGCGATGAACAGCATCGGTGCGGGCGGCCCGTCGGGGTCGTCGAAGACGAGGGTGTGGCCGATGAAGTGGGTGGCGTAGGGGGCGCCCGAGCAGTAGTTCCAGACGCCGTCCAGCAGCCAGGAGCCGTCCTCGGCGCGGGTCGCGCTGCCGGCGGGGGCGACCGTGGCCGGGCAGACGAAGTCGCCGCCGGCGAACAGCTCGGCCTGGGTGCGCTCGTCGAACAGGGTCGCGGCGACCAGGGCGTGGGCGGCGCCGAACAGGTACATCCAGCCGGTCGACGGGCAGCCGCGGGCCAGGGTCGTGGCGACCTTCATGAACGTCGCCGGACCGAACTCGTAGCCGCCGTACCGGCGCGGGACCAGGATGCGGTAGAAGCCGGCGCGGGTGAACGCCTCGTGGGTGTCCTCGGCGTAGTGGCCGCGCCGCTCCGTCTCGGCCTGCCGGGCGGGCAGGCCGGCCGCCAGTTCCTCGGCGCGGGCGACGATCTCGTCCGGGGTGAGGTCCGGCTCCGGCACGGCCGCGCGCGGGGCGAACGTCTCGGGCAGGGTGGAAGTCATCGGGATCGGTCCTCTTGCGTCGAAGTCGGAGTCGAAATCGAAGTCGGAGTCGGAGGGGTCGCCTGCGGGGCCGTCGCGGTCACAGCTTCGCCAGCGGCGTCTGCGGGGCGCCGCTCAGGACCGTGAGCAGGTGCCGGAACTGCTCCACCAGTTCGCGGGCGGTGCGCTCGTCGAAGCGGTTGTGGTCGAACTTCAGGCTGCCCGCGAGCTCGCCGCCGGGCAGGACGTCCATGGCCCACAGGCCGCCGTCCGGGATGGCCGAGCTGACCTGCTGCGACAGGGTGCGGCGCCGGATCTCGGTGAAGCGGGGGCCTTCCGTCCCCTTGCCGTCCTTGCCGTCCCCGCCGTCCTCGCCGTCGAGCGGGAAGGCCGACTGGAGCACCTCGAAGGCGACGACGGCGAGGAATCCGTCGGCGAACGGGGCGAGCAGGGCCGGGCTGTCCTCGGCGATGCGGGCGAAGGGGATCTCGTTGCGGTAGGCGCCCACGCAGGCCGCGCGGGAGCGGTCCAGCACGTCGGCGAGGGTGGTGCAGTCGCCGGTGTCGATACGAATCGGCACGAAGTTGAAGAACGGGCCGACCGAGTCCGCGAACCGCTCCTCGTAGCGGCCGGAGGAGAAGGTCGGGAAGACGACGTCGGTGGTACCGGTGCGCCGGCGCAGCAGCACGCTGTAGGCGGCGGCCAGCACCATGAAGGGGGTGCAGCGCTCGGCGCGGGCGAACTCCACGACCTTCTTGGACAGTTCGGTGTCGAAGACGAAGCGGTGCACGCCGTACGCGCTCGGCAGGTCCGCCTGGGCCGGGCGGTCGGAGGTGATGCCGGTGATCTCGGCTCCGGCGAGACGCTCGCGCCAGTAGGCGCGGGCCTGGTCGATACGGCTGCTGTCGGCGTTCTCCTGCTGGTAGCGGGCGAACTCCCGGTACTGGGCCACCTCGCCGAGGTCGGCCGTGGCGCCGGCCGCGCGGGCGCGGTAGGCGGCCACCAGGTCGCGCATCAGGACCTGGAGGGACCAGGCGTCGGTGGACGTGTGGTGGGTGGCGAGCACGAGGACGGCGTCGGTGGTGTCGAAGCGGCCCAGGAAGGCCCGCAGGTGGGGCAGTTCGCGCACCGGGTACGGGGCGGCGTCGAGGTCGTTCAGGAACTCCTCGGCGCGCACGTCGCGGGGGGTGTCGTCCGCATCGGGCAGGTCGGTGACCTCCAGGGCGACCGGCGCGGGCGGGTGGACGACCTGGTGGCCGCCCTCGTCGTCGCCGACCACGGCGGTGCGCAGCACCTCGTGCCGTTCGACCACGTCGTCGAGGGCACGCTGCAAGGCGTCGGTGTCGACGGCGCCGGTGACGCGCCAGCCGCACACCAGGGTGTGCCGGTGGCCGAAGGCGCCGTCCGTCTCGCCCTTGTCGAAGGCGCGCAGGAACTGCTGGTTGTACGACAGCGGGATCCGCTGGGCGGTGCCGTCGTCGGTCTGCGGCGCTGCGGTGGTGATGCTCAAGGTGACCAATCCTTTTCCCGGTCGTGGACGACCGCGTCGTGCCCGGTGGGCCTAGAGGGGGGCGGGTGAGAGGTCCCGCAGCAGGGTTTCGAGTTCGGCGACGGTCGGGTGGCTGAGGATGTCCGCGGCGGACACCTCGACGCCCAGTTCGGCCCCGATGCGGCCGGCCAGCCGGATCGCCTGGAGGGACTCGCCGCCCAGCTCGAAGAAGCTGTCGTGGGGGCCGACCGCGTCGAGGCCGAGCGCACGGGCGAACAGGTCGCACAGCAGCCGCCGGCCGGGCGTGAGCTCGTCGGTCTCCGGCACCGGCGCCGGTGCGGGCCGCTCGGGCGCGGGCAGCGCGGCGCGGTCCAGCTTGCCGTTGGGCGTCAGGGGCAGGGCGTCGAGTACGACGAAGGCGGCGGGCACCATGTAGTCGGGCAGCAGGGCGGCGACCGCGGCGCGCAGACCGTCGGGACCGGTGCCGTCAGAGCGGCCGCCGGGTACGACGTAGGCGACGAGCCGCTTGTCATCGCCGGCGCCGTCGTCCCGGACGACGACGGCGACGTCGGCCACGCCGTCCTGGCGGGCCAGTACGTGCTCCACCTCGCCCGGCTCCACGAGGTAGCCGCGGATCTTGACCTGGTCGCCGACGCGCCCGGCGAACTCCAACTGCCCGTCGGCGGTGCGCCGCATGAGGTCGCCGGTGCGGTACATGCGCGTACCGGCGGGGTCGGTGACGAAGCGGTCCTCCGTCAGGGCGGTGTCGTGGTGGTAGCCGCGGGCCAGCCGGTCGCCGGCGACGTACAGTTCGCCGGTCTCCCCGTCGGGCACGGGGACGAGGCCGGGCCCGAGGAGCCGGAACTCCATCCCGTCCATCGGCCGGCCCACGGGGACCGGGCCGTCCGGCGGGCAGGCGGCGGTCATCGTCGCGTGCGCCGCGAAGGCGGTGAGCTCGGTGGCGCCGTACATGGCCCGTACGACGGTGTCCGGGCAGGTGTCCAGCACCCGCCGTACGGCCGTCGGGGCGATGACGTCGCCGCCGGTGAGCACCTCCTGGACCGGGGCGAAGATGTCGGGGGCCTCCTGGGCGAAGACGCGGAAGAGCCCGGCCGTCACGTGCAGGGCGGTGATGGACTCGTCGGCGAGGAGCCGGCGGACGGTGGCCACGTCGGGCTCGCCCGGCGGGGCCAGGACGACACGGCCGCCGCGCAGCAGCGGCACCCAGATCTCGTACGTGGAGACACCGAAGGCGTAAGGAGCCAGGGACAGGATCCGCCGGTGCGCCTCGGACCAGGAGGAGTCGGCGGTGAACGCGAGCACACCGCGGTGGGTGACCTCCACGCCCTTGGGCGCACCGGTGGAACCCGAGGTGTGGATGACGTAGGCCACGGCGTCGGGGTCGCACGCGATGCCCGGGTCGGTGGCGGGCGCGGCGGCCACCGCCGGGTCGGTGGCGGGCTCGACGACGGGGCCGGCCTGCGGCAGTCCGCGCGAGCGCAGCGCGGCGTCGGTCAGCAGTACGGGCGCCCCGGCGCGGTCGGTGATCTGCTGCATCCGGGCGAGCGGGTAGGCGCTGTGCAGGGGCAGGTAGGCGGCGCCGGCCTTCACCACGGCCAGCAGGGCGACGACGACCTCGGGCGAGCGTTCCATCAACACGGCGACCGGGTCGCCCGGACGCACGCCGAGGCCGATCAGCCGGTGCGCGAGCCGGTTGGCGCGCTCGTCCAGCTGACGGTAGGTCAGAGTGGTGCCGCCCAGGGGCGCCGAGACGGCCACGGCGTCCGGTGTCGAGCTCACCTGCGCGGCGAATCGCTGCTGAATCGATGTGCTGACCAAGGCGTTGTCCCATCCGATCGGCCCTCCGGGCGGCGGACCCCCGCCGTGCCCCCGGCTCTGCCGGAACGGTCACACAGCGGTACGGGACGCGGCATCTCCTGGATTGCCGCGCCCCGCACCGGCGCGCACGACGCGCGTACTTGGTCAGGTCGGCGGCTCAGCCGATGTCGAGTCCGGCGGTGAACCAGGCCTCGGCGGCCCGGATACGGGCCTCGCACTCGGCCCGGTCCGCGCCCGCGATCACGAAGGCGACGAGGAAGTCCCCGGAGTGCGAGGCCTCGGGCACCCGCTCCCCGACCTGCGCGTACGTCGTGTACTTCAGGACGCCCGGCGGCAGGGTCGCCGGGTCGGGCAGGGCGCGCAGCACGCCCGGCCGCTTGGTGAACAGCAACTGCCCGGCGATCTGCCCGGGGTCCGCCCGGCCCTCGTGGTCCACGGGCAGGCCCAGCTGGCGGCGCACCGGGTACTCCATGGGGTCGAAGCCGAACAGGGCGCGCTGGACGTCGCGCACCCCGGCCCCGCCCGCGCGTGAGGCGGCCTCGCACAGGACGAGCTCGTCGTCGTCGGTGTGGAACACCTCGATGTGGAAGGCGAAGTGCTCGGGTCCGCCGAAGGCGGCGAGGATCCGCTCGCCGAACTCGGTGAGCCTGCGGGTGAGCGGATCGGCGACGTCGAGGGCGATGTCGACCCGGCCCGCGCGGTCGCGGAAGTTCGCCAGCGCGTACAGGTAGCGGGAGGGCCACAGGGTGGCGATCCGCCCGTCCAGGACGGTGCCGTCGATGTGGCACATGGAGCCCTCGACGAACGTCTCGGCCAGCCACTGCGGCTCGCCGTCCGGACCGGTCAGCTCGGCGGTGTCGAGCCACGCGGCCAGTTCCTCGTCCGTACGCAGGACGGCCACGCCGACGGACAGGGCGCCGCGGCGCGGTTTGACCACCACGGGCAGTCCGTGGCGGCCGGCGAAGGCGGTGAGGTCGGCGGCCGTGTGCAGCAGGGCGTGGTCGGCGACCTTGATGCCGGCCCGTACGGCGGCCTGCTTCATCTCCCACTTGTCGCGGTAGACGAGCGCGGTGTCCGGCCGCTGGCCGGGGAGTCCGTAGCGTTCGCGCAGCGCGGCGGCGCGCTCGATGTCGAACTCCTGGCAGGCCACGAGGTCCGTGACGCCGAACTCCTCGATGAGCTCGGCGGCCCGTTCCGCGACGCGGTCACTGGTGTCGTAGTCGGGCAGCACCTCGGCGTGCAGGTAGGGCGCGGCGGTGGGCAACTCCTCGCCGAACAAGGCGAGTTGCTCGGCCGAGCCGAGCAGGACGATCTTCTCGTCCCGGCCGGCGAGCCAGTGTTCGTAGGGGTTGGCCCGCAGGGAGCCGCGGTGCAGGACCAGGGTGGTCATGAGGGGGACCCTTCGGTGAAGATGCTGACGTAGCGCTCGCCGGTGTCGGGCAGGATCGTGACGACGGACTTGCCCGCGGACTCGGGCCGCCGTGCGAGGAGGGCCGCCGCGTACACGGCGGCGCCGGAGGAGACTCCCGCGAACAGGCCCTGTTCACGCACCAGGGCGAGGGCGGTGTCGAGGGCGGCCTCGTCCGGGCAGGTGATCACCTCGTCGATGAGGTCGACGTCGGTGGTGGGCGACACGAAGCCGCCGTTGAGACCGGGGATGCGGTGGGTGCCGGCGTACCCCCGGGACAGCACCGGGGAGTTCTCCGGTTCGACGGCGACGATCTTGAGGTCGGGGTTGCGTTCGCGCAGGTGGCGTCCGGCTCCGGTGAGGGTGCCGCCGGTGCCGACGCCCGCGACGAGCACGTCGACGCGGCCGCCGGTGTCGGCCCAGATCTCCGGTCCGGTGCTCTCGTAGTGGGCGCGGACGTTGTCGGGGTTCTCGTGCTGGCGCACGTACCAGGAGCGGGGGGTCGCGGCCTGGATCTCCTCCGCCTTGGCGATGGCCCCCGCGAACCGCTCGGCGCTGGGCGTCTGCACGACCTCGGCGCCCAGCGCGTTCAGCAGGCCGATCCGCTCGGGGGTGGCGCTGTCGGGCAGGACGACGATGCAGCGATAGCCGCGCCTGGCGGCCATGGCCGCGAGCGCGATACCGGTGTTGCCCGAGGTGGACTCCACCACGGTGCCGCCGGGGGCGAGGTCGCCGCGCTCCTCGGCACCGCGCAGCATCGCCAGGGCGGCACGGTCCTTGCTGCTGGCGAAGGGGTTGGCGGACTCCAGCTTGGCGAGCACCTCGGCGCCGGGCGCGGCCCCTGCGACGGCGAGACGGACCAGGGGGGTGTGGCCGATGAGCTCTTCGAGCCCGGCGGCGATGTTGCGTTCGGTACGGACGGCGGTGGTCACGGCAGTCTCCAGGAGAGGGTGGGGCAGGCGGAGTCGGGGCCGCTCACCAGGAACCGGCCGGGGCGAGCAGACGTACGGCGTCGAGGGCGGGCGGCGCCGCCCCGGCCGGGGCGAACGGAATCGGGACGGCGCGCCCCGCGACCGCTCACCAGGAACCCGCCGAGGCGAGCAGACGTACGGCGTCCAGGGCGGGCGGCGCCGCCCCGGCCGGGGCGAACGGAATCGGGACGGCGCGCCCCGCGACCGCTCACCAGGAACCCGCCGAGGCGAGCAGACGTACGGCGTCCAGGGCGGGCGGCGCCGCCCCGGGCGGGTGGGTGCCGGGTGGGGCGGACGTCGGGGCGGGGCGGACGATCGAGCGGGCCGCGTAGACGCGGGCGCCGGGCGGGACGTCGTCCGTGACGGTGGCCATGGCGCCGATCAGGCAGTCGTCGCCGACCGTGACGGGGCCGAGCACGGTGGCGTTGGCGCCGAGGACGACCCGGTCGCCGACCACCGGGTGCCGGCGGGCGCCGGGCGGGCGCGCGTTGTCCGCCCACCAGCCGACCGCCCCCAGTGTGACCTGCTGGTAGATCGTCACGTCGTCGCCGACGACGGCCGTCTGCCCGATCACGACGGACGCGCCGTGGTCGATGAAGACCCGCCGTCCCAGCCGCGCGCCGGGATGGATCTCGACCCCGGTGCGGCGGCGTGCGACACGGGCGACGAGCCGAGCGGCCCAGCGGGTGCGCCCGCGGTGGAGCCGGTGCGCGACGCGGTGGGCCCACAGGGCGGACAGGCCGGTGTGGCCCACCGCCTCCCAGCGGCCGCCGAGGGACGGGTCCCGTTCGACGACGACGCCGAGGTCCTCGCGCAGGGTGGTCAGCAGTCCTCGTCGTACGGACATGGTGGTCAACTCCTCCTGGTCGCTCAGGCCGCCCGCAGCCCCTCCTGGACCGCCGGGGCGATGTCGATGCGGATCTCCTCGCGGACCAGGTGCTCGCACAGCCGGACCGCGCTGTCGGGGTCGGCGGCCGTCACCGCGACGCTGCCGAGCCGGTCCCAGTTGTCGCGCAGCTCCCGTACGGTGTCGCCGGGCCGGACCGAGACCTGGGCGAGCAGCACGTCGGGCCGGGCGGCGACCTCCTCGACGCCGTGGACGGCGGTGACGGTGCCGGGTTCGCGCAGCACGAAACGGGTGACGGCGGCCGCGGTGGGCTCGGGGGGCGCGGCCAGCGGCTCGGTCAGGCCCAGCGGCCAGGCGGCCCCGTAGGCGATCAGGTCGATGCCGTAGGCGGCGCGGACCAGCTCCGGGATGTGGCCGCCGCCGAGCCGGTTGTGGGACTCGATGACCATCGGGCCGCGGGCGGAGAGCCGGATCTCGGTGTGGCTCGGCCCGTCGGTGACGTCCATCGCGGTGAGGAAGTCCTGGACCGCGGTGGTGAGCCGGCTCCGGTCGGTGTCGGAGAGCCGGGCGGGCACGACGTGGCCGAGTTCGGCGAAGTGGGCGTCGTCGGTGAGCTTCTCGGTGACGGCGACGACGACGTGGCGGCCGGCGAAGCTGAGCGACTCGACGCTGAACTCGGGGCCGTCGATGTAGGACTCCATGAGGAAGCCGTCGACGGTGAACATGGTGGAGCCGCGGTCGGTGCGCCCGCCCTGCATCCGTTCGATCCGCGCCCATACGGCGTCGAGGTCCTGCGGGCCGTCCACGCGCAGCAGACCGAACCCGGCGGTCGTGGAGACGGGCTTGACGATGAAGGGGTAGCCGGCCCGCTCGCCGAAGGCGGCCAGGGAGGCCCGGCCGTCGACCGGTCCGTGCTCGGGGACGGGCAGGCCGTGCTCGGCGAGGTGGCGGCGCATCAGGTACTTGTCGCGCATCCGGCGGCTGGCCTCGTAGCGCCTGCCGTCGCTCAGCCCGAACAGGTCGGCCAGCCGGGCGGCGGTGTTGAGTCCGGGTTCGGTGAGGGAGACCACGGCGTCGGCGCCGTAGACGTCGCGGGCGGCCTCGGCGAAGGGCCGTACGGTCTCCCAGTCGGTGTAGTCCAGCATCAGCAGCGCGTGGGCGGTGCGGTTCTGGTACGGGGTGATCTTGTCGGGGTGCTGGATCAGGACGGTCTTCGCCCCGAGCGCGTGGAAGCGCTCCAGGTGGGCGTCGACGCCGCCGATCAGCAGCACGGTCGGGGCGGGGTTCAACGCGGGGTTCCCTTCGGGGCGGTGGCTTCGCGCACGTCGGCGACGAGCAGGGAACGCACGCGGGCGATGCGCTCCTCGGCCTCGGCCGGCGACTGGGCGTCGACGACGACGTAGCCGTGGCGGGTGGCGGAGTCGGTGGTGGGCGGGAGTTCGTCGCCGGGGGCGTGGGGGAAGTGCAGGGTGTGCACGTAGGGCAGGGCCCGTACGGCGTCGAGGCCGCGGACCTCCGCCAGGCGCCCCGGCGGCAGCAGGAAGAAGCCGACGGACGCGATGTGCAGGGCGGTGGGCGGTTCGGTGGCGGCCCCCGCGAGGGTGCGGAAGATCTCCGCCTCGATGTCGTACCCGGTGGCGGTCTCGATGAGCTGGGGGATGCGGTCGCCGCCCAGCCGCGTCTGGGACTCCACGACGCGCGGGCCGTGCTCGGTGAGGATCACCTCCGTGTGCGCGGGCCCGAAGACCAGCCCTGCGGCGTCGAGCAGCCGGGTCACCAGGGTGCGGA
Organism: Streptomyces sp. CB02400; assembly: GCF_001905725.1. GTDB lineage: Bacteria > Actinomycetota > Actinomycetes > Streptomycetales > Streptomycetaceae > Streptomyces > Streptomyces atrovirens. The sequence continues at coordinate 10,638 of NZ_LIWB01000016.1, read as the reverse complement.
CGGCGGCGTCGTCGGCGGGGGCGAGGGGGGCCGGATGGATGTGGGAGGTCTCGACGAACAGGGGTGCGCCGGTGGTGTGCTTGGCGGTGATGCCGATGACGTGGTGGGTGCCGCCGGCGGACAGGGTCTCGACGCTGAACTCCGGTCCTTGCAGGTACTCCTCCACCAGATACGGGCCGGCGTGTCCCGCGGCGGTGACGCGGCCGGTCCACTCGTCGAGGTCGGCGGCGTCCCGGATCAGGGCGATGCCGCGGCTTCCGGACAGCCGGGTGGGTTTGACCACGACGGGCAGCGGCAGACGCGACACGGCGGCGGCGACCGCCTCCGTGGTGAGGACGAGTTCGCTGCGCACGGGAGAGATCCCGTGCTCGCCGAGCAGGGCGCGCAGCGCCCCCTTGTCGTTGAGGCGGTGCACGGCGGCGGCGGGGTTGGGCGAGATCCCGAGCGCCTCCGCCTCGGCGACGACCGGGCCCATGCTGCTCTCCGCTCCCAGGTGCAGCACGGTCCCGATGTCGTGGGCCCGGACGGTGGAGGCGATCAGGGCGCGCAGCGCCGCCTCGTCGGAGAAGTCGGTCAGCAGCAGCTCGCGGGCGTGCTCGGCGACCGAGTCGAGGTAGGCCCGCTCGCGCAGGGCCGGGTCCCAGATCGCCCACACCTCGAACCCTGCCTGGGCGGCCTTGCGGACGAACTGGCTGTAGGGCATCACCATCAGCAACCGCTTGTTCGGCACGCCGTGTGTCATGCGGGGCTCCGTTCTCGTAGGACGTCTCGCGACGGCCCACTCATCGTTTTCCGCGCCGGGGAAAGCGGCATCTTCGCCCGTGCGACGCCTCTGAAGTGTGGCTGTGACCTGCGTGTTCATCCGACTTCGCCAAGTCGAACGGCGCCGGGAGGGCCTTGCCGGGACATGACGGCGCCCGGCTCCCCGCGAGGGGGAGCCGGGCGCTACGGCAGAACCGGTCCGGGGGCGCTCAGCCCGTGAGCTGCCGGTCCAGGGCGTGCTCCAGGGGTGTCAGGGGGCGTTCGGGGCACAGCCGCTCGGGGTGCAGGGGCGCTGGGCCGGTCAGCGGCGGCCGCCGCTCGGCGAGCGGGACGGGGCCGATGAACAGCCAGCCGAAGGCGGACAGGGCTTCGTAGACGGGGTGCAGGAAGAAGACGGGGCGGGTCACGGGCGGGCCATCCTTCGTTCGGCGTCGGGTTCCCGTGACCGTCACATCCGGTCCGGCCGGCGGGCATCCTCGGCCGTGCGGTGCTCACCGGCCGCCTCCAGGGCGGCCCGCCCCCGCTCGCCCAGCTCCAGCAGCAGGGCGAGTTCGACGGGCACGGTGTCCTCGCCGCGGTGCAGCATCCGGGCGGCGGCGGCCAGCGCGCCGGCCGCCTTGTCGAGCCGGTCGGCGACCGGGCCCGCGTTGTGCGCCAGCAGATCGCTGCCGGCTCCGGGGAGGGCGGCGACGGCCCGTACGACGCCGGCCAGCTCGTCGCCGGCGAGCGGCAGCAGAGCGGGGTCGACGTCGAGGAGCCCGCCCGCGACGACGGCCGCCACCACGTACGGCACGTGGCTGACGGCGGCCATGGCCAGGTCGTGCTCCTGCGGTGTCATGTCGCGGCGGACCGCGCCGCACAGGGTGGCCAGTTCGGCGACCGTCGCCAGCGCCCAGCGGGGGGTGGTGTCGTACGGGCACAGGATCCAGGGCCGGCCGGCGAACCGGGAGGCGGACGGGCCGGCCGCCGGGCCCCCGGCCGGCAGCGGGTGGCCGGGGACGTAGCCCTTGAGGTCGCAGCCGCGCAGTTCGGCCTCGGCGGCGACGATGTCCTTGGTCCCGGCGGTGTCGGTGCAGACGTGGCCCAGGCCGCGGGCCTGGGCGTCGTGCAGGACGTCGACGACGGCGGACGGCGGGGTGGCGACGACGACGATGTCGGCGGGCGGACGGTCGGGGGTCCACGCCGTGCCCGCGCCCAGCCGCTGCGCCTCGGCGACCGCGTCCGCGTCCTGATCGGCGAGGGCCACCTCGACCCCGGCCCCGGTGAGGGCGAGGGCGATCGAGGTGCCCGTGACACCGCAGCCGATGACGACGGCGGTGCGCAGGAAGGCGGGTGTCATGGCGGCTCCTGGTCGGGTGCGGGCGGGGCGGCTGGTGGGGAGCGGACTCGGGGTGCGGGGGCGGCCGGGCGGACGGTGCCCGCCTCGGCCACCGGGCGACCGGGGCCCGCGGGGCGGTTCAGTGTTCGTCTCCCCGGTCGGCGAACTGACCCGGCCTGCGGCCCTCTCCGGACGGGCCACGGTATGCCTGGGCTATGTCGAGCCAGCGTTCGGCCTCCGCGCCCTCGGCCTCGAGGGCCAGGTCGGCGCGGTGGCGGCGGCGGGTGACCAGGAGGCAGAAGTCCTCGGCCGGGCCGGTGATCCGGTCGGTGGCGTCCTCGGGGCCGAAGGCCCACAGTTCGCCGGTGGGTGAGGTCACCTCGATGCGGAACGGCTCGGCGGGCGGGGTCAGGCCGCGGGAGAGGTAGCCGAAGTCACGGGTGAGGAAGGCGAAGAAGACCAGGTGGAGCAGGCGTCCGGTCGGTTCGCGGCGCACGCCGAGCGCGTCCGCGATGTCCTGCCCGTGGCCGAAGACCTCCATGATTCCCGCGGAGGCGAGCACGGCGGGCGGCAGCGGGTTGACCAGCCAGGGCACCACCTCGCCCTCCGGGACGGCGGCCAGCGCGTCGACGGAGGCCCGGCCCGACGCGCGGAAGCGGGCCAGCAGTTGGTCCGGCGGGAACTGGTTGAACTGGCGCAGCGCGGCGTCCACGGCCCCGTCGAAGTCGTGGGAGGCGCCGGCGGCGATCCGGGCGAAGGCCTCGGGGTCGGAGGCGGCGGTGCCGGCCAGGTGGAAGATGAAGGTCAGGTGGGCGATCTGGTCGGCGATGCGCCAGCCGGGTGCGGGCGTCGGTGTGTTCCAGGCTGCTTCGTCGAGGTCTTCGACGAGGCGGGCGGTCTCCTCGATGTCGGTCGCCAGGTCCTTCAGGACGTCGTTGAGGCTGCTCATGGTCGGGCTCCTTCGGGGTCGGTTCGTGCGGGGGATGCAGGGGATGTCCTCGTGGTGTGCGTGTGCCGGTCAGCCACCGGCGGGTGCGGGGCGGGTGGGGCGGGCGTCGGGCAGGGGCGCGGCGAAACGGCTTCCGGCGCGGACGGCGGCGGTCAGGGACGCCCAGGCGGCGAGCTCGACGAGCTCGCGGTCGCCGGGCCGGCCGGCCCGGAACGCGGTCACGTCCGCGTCGGTGATCTGGTAGGGGGCGAGCGCGAGGAGCAGGGACAGCCGTGCGGCGGGCCGCTGGTCGGGGGCGAGCCGGTCGGTGAGGGGGTCGAGCCAGGCGCGGCTCGGGCCGGGCGGTGTGCCGTCGCTGACGGCGAGTTCGGCGTGCAGCAGTTCGCGTACGGGCTCGGGGACCCAGTGTTCGGCGGACGCGTCGACGCAGGCGACGGCGCGGGCCAGGGCCCCGGCGACGGCCGGCTCGGGCCGGGCCCAGGCGAGCGCGGCGGGCAGCGGTGCCGCGGGGAGCAGGCCGAGGGAGGCTCCGGCGGTGACCGTGGTGCCGGTGTCCGGGCGCATGGCCCGTGCGACGATCCGCAGGGCCGGTCCGCGTCCGGCCCTGGGGGCCGCGTCGGGCACGGGCGAGTCGGGGAGGAACAGCCGGACCATCCGGTTGAGGTAGTGGAAGGTGACGGCGGTGGCCAGCAGTTCGGGGGCGTGCTCGGCGGGGAAGGGCGCGGGCCGCGGCGGGCCGCCGGCGGTGGTGAGGCGGCGGGCCCAGTCGGTGACGGCCGTCAGGGGCGCGGTGTCCGGCCCGGTCAGGGTCTGCAGTTTGGCGCGGTGGACGTCGACGCAGTACGCGCACTCGTTGGCCTGTGACACTCCGGTGGCGACGGCCTCCTTGGCGGCCCGGCCGGCCCGGCCGTCGACGAGGAGGGTCTCGCGCAGCAGGACCCAGCAGGCGGCGAGCGCCTCGGGCGCCGGGGAGTGCAGCGCCAGCGGCGGCGCGAGGATGCCGAACTCCCGGCCGGCCCGGTCGTAGACGTCGGCCACCAGGCCCTTCGCCTCGTGCCGCGGGACCGCGGTGACGTGCCGGATCTGCTTGAGGGAGCCTTTCAGCATGGTTCTCACGAGTGGTCGCACCGCTGTCTCCTGGGATCGCGGGCCGGTTGCGTGAAGCAACCCACCGGGGAAGAGAAAGTCCTGTGAAGCAACTGACCGGCCGGCGGGAAGCGCGTCCGCCGGTGCGGGTCACACTCCGGCCGGCTGCCTGGGCTTGTTGCGCAGCAGCGGCAGGACCGCGTTCCGGCCGCTCTTGTAGCCGGTGGGCGCCGGGGCTCCGTAGCTCACGGCCACTCCCCTGCGCTGGGCCTCCGCCACGATGTGCGGGACCGCGCGTTCGGCGACGGCGGCGATGGTCATCGCCGGGTTGACGGTGAGCGCCCCGGGGATCGCGGACCCGTCGGTGACGAAGACACCGGAGTGGCCGCGCAGTTCGTTGGTGTCGTCCAGGGCCGAGGTGCGGGGGTCGTCGCCCATCCGGCAGGAGGCGAGGGGGTGCACGGTGTAGGCGCCGACCAGGTCGTTGGTCCACGGCATCACCTTGGCGAGGCCGTCCTTCTCCAGGATCTCCTTCACTTCCGCGTCGGACTGGTTCCAGCCGTGCCAGGTGTTCTTCGTGGGCCGGTAGGAGAGGTTGCCGCGGCCGAGCATCTGCTGGGAGATGCGCAGGGCGTTGCCGGTCTCCGGCGGCGGGCCGAAGACGCCCTCGTTGTCGTCCTCGATCATCGAGAAGATCGTCAGCCAGGACTTCCAGTTCTTGAGGATCTCCTTCTTCTCCCTGCCGAACCAGGTCGGCCCGGTGGCGTCGGGCACCTGGGCGAGGATGGTGCCGAGGCCCGGCGGGAAGTAGAGCTGCTCCAGCGAGTAGCGGGAGTACTCGGGCAGTGAGCCGTCCAGCTTGTCCCAGCTGGCCACGGTCGGCCCTCTGCCGATCGCGTTGGCGCCGTAGGGCAGCGCGCCGTCGCCGCGGGACAGGCCGAGGAGTTCGGCGACCTTGTCCTCGTTGAGGATGGCCGTGTTGAGCCGCTCCCCGTTGCCGGAGAAGTAGCGGCCGACCGCGTGCGGCATCGAACCGAGGTGGGCCTCGCTGCGCTGCAGGATGACGGGGGTGGCCGCGGCGCCGGCCGCCATCACGACGATCTTGGCCTCGATGACGCCGGACTCGTGGTGCACCCGGTAGTCCTGGTCGTCGATGACGTTGTAGTGGATCCGGTAGTCCCCCTCCGCGGTCCGGGTCAGGTGCTGCACCTCGTGCAGGGGCCGTATCTCGGCCCCGTGGGCGATCGCGGCCGGCAGGTAGTTGACGGTGAGCGACTGCTTCGCCTCGAAGCGGCAGCCGGCCATCATGAAGTTGCAGTTGGCGCACTTGGAGTTGTCGATGGCGACGGCGAGCGGGTTGGCGGTGCGTCCGGCGTGGTTGCAGGCCGCGGCCCACAGCCCGCCGGCGTAACTGACGTCGCTCCATTCCTGCTTGCTCACCGAGAGGGATTCCTCGATCCGGTCGTACCAGGGGTCGAGGGTGTCGCGGCTGAGGGCGGCGGGCCACATCCGGCGGCCGATGCTGCCCTGGCGGTCGAAGACGAAGCGCGGGGCGCGCGGCATGGCCGCGAAGTAGACGACGCTGCCGCCGCCGACGCAGTTGCCGCCCAGCACGCTCATCCCGTCGCCGACGACGAAGTCGAAGGCCCGTGTGTAGGAGGACCCCAGCTTGTAGTCGTGCTCGAAGTCCGTGCTGCGCAGCCATGGGCCGCGCTCCAGGACGGTGACCTTCGCACCGCCGGCGGCGAGGTGGTAGGCGGTGATGGCGCCGCCGAAGCCGCTGCCGATGACCAGGACGTCGGTCTTCTCGATCGCGTTGCTCATGCCGGGCTCCCGGTCGCAGTGGTGTCGGGGTGGAGGTCGGCCAGCTTGCGGCCGTAGCCGAAGTCCGCGAACCGCCACAGACCGTCGGCGTCGGGGGCGGTGATGCCCATCGCCGTGAGGCCGGGGTGGCCCTCCTGTACGGCCTGCGCGGTGTGCAGGTGGGCGGCGGAGTCGAAGGCCATGTTGCAGAACAGGGAGAGCAGGACCCAGAAGTCCTTCTCCGGATGGCCCGGGGTGGTCAGGGTCTGGATCAGCCGCACCCGGTCCTCGTAGTCGAGGGCCACGAAGGGCGGCACCCTGTCGTCCAGCTCCAGGCCGGCCTCGGCGGCGTGGGTCCTGGCGTGGCCGTTGACGAGGCCGGCCAGGTCCTCCAGGCCGTCGGCGACGCCGGTCGCGTCCCAGCGCAGGAGGTCCAGGGCGCCGGCGGCGACCGCTCCTCCGCCGGTGCCGGCGCCGGCTATCGCCCGGTCGTCGGGCCCGCGCTTCTCGCCGGGAACGATGGTGTCCGCATAGGCCTCGAGGGTGAGAGTCGCCTCGTCCCCGATTTCGACCCTGCGCTCGGGAATTCTTGCCGATGTCTGCAACTCGTCCTCCCGGTCTCGTTGGTGGGATTCGCCTGGGGTGTGAAAAGAACGTAGAGCTGCCAAGTCTTTTCAAACAACTGACACCGGCGGCGTTCAGCGAACGGTGAGTTGCATGAATGAACTAGGCGGAGTCGAAGCATCGCCCCCGCCGACCCGGCCAAAAGGCCGTTCGATCGCTTAACGTTCTTGCCGACGTATTCCTCTTCCGTCAGCCACGGGACCACCGTCCCGGAATGAAGAGGAGCCGGAACAATTCGTACCGGTCCAGGGGGGTGTCAAGGTTGGAAAGCACGGACAAGGCTCTGGAACTGCCGACGAACTTCACCCAGCGGGTCCGTATCGCGGTGTTGCGGCCGGCCGACTCCCCCCGGCTGAACGGGGTCGACCCCATGCATGTGCAGCGCCTCGCCGACGTCCTGGCGTCGCTGCCGCCGATACTGGTCCACCGGCCGACGATGCGGATCGTCGACGGTTCGCACCGGGTGGCCGCCGCCGCCCTGAAGGGGCAGGACACCGTCGAGGTGCACTACTTCGACGGACCCGAGAAGGACGCCTTCCTGCGTTCGGTGTCCGCGAACATCGCCCACGGGCTGCCGCTGTCGACGGCGGACCGCAAGGCCGCCGCCGAGCGCATCCTGCGCTCCCACCCGGACCTCTCCGACCGGACCGTCGCCACCTGCGCCGGCCTGGACCCCAAGACGGTCGCGGCCGTACGGCGCAGTTCAACCGTGGACTCTCCACAGTCGAACACGCGGACGGGCAGCGACGGCCGGGACCACCCGCTGGACCGCACGCTCGAGCGACTGCGGGCCGCGGAACTCATGACCAGCCGGCCGGACCTGCCGCTGCGGGCCGTCGCCCAGCAGTCCGGCCTGTCCCTGGGCACCGCCCACGACGTGCGCAGACGTCTCCAGCGCGGGGAGACCCCGGTGCCGAGCCGACGGCGCGGCAAGGCGCCGGAGGACCGGCCGGCGGACGCCGGCTCCGCCCCGGACGCCCCGGACGCCCCCGCGGACCGGGAGCCCGCACCGGCCGCGCCCGGCCGCCCGGCGGCAGGCCGGCCGGCCACCGGCGGACGCAGCCGCACACCACTGGAGACACTGCGCAACCTCGCCGCCGACCCGTCGCTGCGCCAGTCCGAGTCCGGCCGCCACTTCCTGCGCTGGCTGCACACCCACTTCGTGGTGGACGAGGCATGGCGGCAGCAGGCGGGCGCCGTCCCCCCGCACTGCACGGCCACCGTGGCCGAACTGGCTCTGCAGTGTTCGCACACCTGGCGCAGGTTCGCCGAGGACCTGACCAGCCGCCGGCTGACCGACATGGGGCCGGCCGGCCCCGTCCGGCCCGCGCCGACGTCCCGGAACTGACAGGCGCGGTATCGCCATTCTCGACCACCAGGGAGAAACGGTGACCTCCACCACGATCGAGCGTGCAGTCCACAGGGTGATCGTCGATATGCAGGCCAATCTGGGCCAGGATCTCACCATCGACGACATGGCGCGCACCGCGATGTTCAGCAAGTTCCACTTCACCCGGGTGTTCCGGGATGTGACGGGGACCTCCCCGGGGCGTTTCCTCTCCGCGCTCCGGCTGCAGGAGGCGAAACGCCTCCTGCTCGACACCACATTCAGCGTGGCCGACATCAGCAGTCAGGTCGGATACAGCAGCGTGGGTACGTTCAGTTCTCGCTTCAAGGCGTGTGTGGGTGTTTCTCCGAGCGTATTCAGGGAGCTCGGCGGATTCACCTCGGCCATCGACTCCGACGCGGGCCCCGAGGGCGACGGCCCGCGCACCACCCTGCGCGGGCAGGTCTCCCTGCCCGAGAGCCGCTCCCCCGGCCACTGCTTCGTCGGCCTCTTCCCCACCCCGGTCCCCCAGGGTCAGCCGGTGCGCTGCACCGTCCTGGACGGCCCCGGCGGCTTCGAGCTGCGCGACATACCCGCGGGCACCTGGTACGTGCTCGTGCACTCCGTCCCGTACGGCAGCGAGGACCTTCCCTCCGGCATCGGGGACGAGGACACCGTCTCCGTCGGCTGCTACGGGCCGGTCACCGTGCACGCGGACACCCTGCTGCTGCCCGCCGAGATCACGCTGCGCCCGGTCGGGGAACTGGACCCGCCCGTGCTGATGGCCCTGCTCGACCTGCGGGCCAACGCGCTGGAGCAGGCGGCCGGCTGACGCACACGGAAAGGGGAGCGGGCCGCGCGGCCCGCCCTCCCCCGGAATTCTGTCGGCGAATCCCACCACCGGACACTGATGGGAGCGGATCTCCAGACAACACACCACTCACGGCTGTTCTGCCTGGAGATTCGCCCCCATCTCTGCCCTCGCGGCATGCCCTGGCAGTCCCTGGGGGATTCGCCGACAGCACCCCCGGGACCGAACCACCGCGCAGATGGGCCCGGCCTCCCTCCCCCTGGAGGCCGGGCCCATCGTCGTACCGGGGTCACGCGCAGCCGGTCGCCTTCGCCAGCAGGTCCGCGTTCGCGGCCGGGTCGTGGCCGAGGACCTGCCGAGGTGCTGGACCGGCATCTGCACCACCTGCGGCCGCCCCCTGCCGACCAGCGGATCCGGAACCTGACGAAGCACTATTAGGCTCGCCCCATGACGGAGTCGCCCCTCACCAAAGCCGAGATCGCCGAGGCCGAACGGGAACTCGGAGTGTCCTTTCCGGAGGAATACCGAGCGTATCTGCGCGAGGTGAGTGCAGGCGGGGCGCTCTTCCGGCTCGAGCGGACCGGACGTGGTTGGTGGTGGGCCGGGAACGATGAGGGGCGGCGCGAGCTGCTGGTCACTCCCTTTCCGCATCCCGACTCCTACGCCGAGGCCGACGACGAACTGATGGCGCGTGAACCACAGGCTGAGGCGTTCGAGGACGACGCCGCGTACCGGGAGGCTCGCTCTGCCTGGGACGACGAGGCCGACAGGTTCGAGGACCTGAAGACGGCCGGTGCGGTCGTCATCCAGGAGCACGGCTGCGGCTTCTCCACCTTGTTGGCCCTGACCGGCTCTCTGGCCGGCACGGTCTGGTGGGACGGACGGGCTACCTGTGACCGGATCGTCCCGCTGTCCTCGGACCACGTCGGCGGCGCCCAGCCCGTTCAGTTCGGGGAGTGGCTGGACCACGGTTCCTGGGCACTCTTGCCGCCGGGCTGGGGGCCGTCCGTTCCACCAAGTCCTGTTGTTCACCGTTAGGTCCTGGCTTTGTGGTCAGCGTCGGCTCCAGATGAGGATGACCACGGAACAAAAACCTAGACCCGTTCCAGCGGGCGGTGGGGGAGGGGCGGGAGCTCGACCCGGACGGAATCGTCGGGGCGGACGGTCCCTCCCCGGCGGACCACGGCCATGACGCCGCACTTGAAGACGAACTCGCCCGACACCGGGTCCAGGGCGAAGACCTCACCGAGCAGTCCCTTGCGGAAGTCGTTGATCTTCGCGCACGGGTTGCGCAGTCCCGTCACCTCGATCACCGCCTGCTCCCCGAGATGGAGCAGAGCGCCGGTGGGCAGGCCCAACAGGTCCACCCCGCGCGTGGTGATGTTCTCGCCGAGCCGGCCCGCGGAGACCTCGAAGCCCTTGAGCGCGAGTTCGTCGAAGAGTTCCTCGTGCATCAGGTGGACCTGGCGCAGGTTGGGCAGGTCCGGCTCGTAGGTCATGCGGAACTGGTGGCGGATCGTCTCGCCCGCGTGAACGTCTCCTTCCACGCCGAGCCCCGCGAGCAGCGTGATGGAAGCGTGGTTGGGCTTGCTGAACGAGTACGCCTCGTTGCGGCTCACTGCGGTGATCCGACCGGACATCGTGCCCTCCACCCGTTGGTCGTTCTGCGACCGGTCGATCATAGAAGTGATGCAACCAGCCTCGGGAGGGAGGCATGCGGTGAGCGGACCTCATCGGGCGGACGCGTCGGGGTCCGGCACCCGACCGGCACCGGTCCGCGCCGTGCGCGATCGGCACGCCGGTCACTTCGGGGTCGTCCCACGGGTGTGCCTCCAGGAGGCACCGCTCCGGCTCCGGGTACCGCTCCGCGGTGGTCGTAGGGATGCGACCACCAGGCGGCCGGCCGACGCACGAGCGCCCCGCCGGACGGAACCCGCGACGCTGTTGGCGAATTCAAG
>NZ_LIWB01000015.1:175293-217477 GCF_001905725.1 Streptomyces sp. CB02400 | reverse complement strand
AGGGAGAGGTCGGCGACCTTGAAGTCCTGTCGGTTGTCGACAGTCGTCATTGCGAGCTGCTCCTCGGGGTGTGGGTCGAGGTGGGTACGGCTGGTCTGCGCGGCGGCGGACACAGGGGTGCCCTGAGGAGGACACAGGCATGCCCGCGTGCGCGCAGCGCAGTCCGTCGGAGGCCCTCTCTCCCTCGGCCGGTCCGCTGTGGGACCGCCCGACCGCCATCAGCAGCGACGTCTGGCTCCGTCCCAAGCTACACCGCCGGGCCCGGCCGACCCCAGTCCGCCCGCGTACACATCAAGCCGATCTGGCGGGCGCCCCGCCCCCGGCCCCCGGCGGCCGTCGCCGGGCGGGCCGCTAGCCTCACCCCGCGCGGGTGGTCCGTGCGGAGAGGGGTTCGGGCGTGGACACGGGGCGGGGAATGCTGGTCACGGGGTGGGTGATGCTCGCGGTGGGACTGCTGTCGGTGGTGGCGTCCCTGGGGGCGCTGCGGCTGAACTACGGGACGGCCGATGTGCGGGGCGGGAGCATGGCACCGACGTACCGGCTCGGTGACGACGTCTTCTACGCGCGCGTGGACGGGGACGAGGTGCGGCGCGGTGACGTGGTGCTGTTCTCGGCGCCCGGCCGCTATCCGGGAGGCGAGCTCGTCATGCAGCGGGTCATCGGGGTGGGCGGTGACCGGATCGTGTGCTGCGAGGGCGAGGGGTCCGCGCGGCGGCTCACGGTGAACGGCAGGACGTTCGAGGAGCCGTACGTCAAGGACGGGGACGTCAACGGCCCCTTTCCGCGACGGTACGACGTCCGGGTGCCGCAGGGGCGGCTGTTCCTGCTGGGCGACCACCGTCTGAATGCGCGGGACTCCCGCTTCTTCGCCGACGACCACGGCGGCACGGTGCCCGTGGAGGCGGTGCGGGGCCGGGTGACGGAGGACCGCCTGGGTGTGGTGCTGCTCGCCGGGGCCACACTGTTCGGGCTGCTGCTGGCGCTCGCGGGCCTGATCTGTGCGCTCGCGGGGCGGACCAGGCGGCACCGGCCGGCGGAGTTCGACACGGAGTTGTGGCCCGCGCACTTCTGAGGCCGCTCCCTGGACACGGCGGAGGGGCCCGCCGTGGTGGCGGGCCCCTCCGGCGTGAGGTCCTGCGGATCCCGGCGGGGCGGGACTCAGTGAGCGGTGTCGGCGGAGGTGGGGCCTCCGGGGGTGGCCTCGGGGTCGGCGCCCTTGGCGGCCTCGGTCTCGCTGTAGATGTCGGGCTCGAGGTAGATCACGCGGGCGATCGGGACGGCCTCGCGGATGCGGGACTCGGCGGCGTCGATGGCGGAGGCGATCTCGGTGGCCGTGCCGTCGTGCCGGACGCCGATCTTCGCGGCGACCAGCAGCTCCTCGGGGCCGATGTGGAGGGTGCGCATGTGGATGATGCGGGTGACGGTGTCGCCGTCGACGACGGCGGCCTCGATCTTCTGGGTCGCCTCGGGGCCCGCGGCCTCACCGAGCAGCAGCGACTTCGTCTCGACGGCGAGGACCAGGGCGATCAGGATGAGCAGGACGCCGATGCAGAGGGTGCCGATGCCGTCCCAGACGCTGTCGCCGGTGGCCAGGGCCATGCCGACACCGCCGAGGGCGAGGATCAGGCCCACGAGTGCGCCGAGGTCCTCCAGGAGGACGACCGGCAGCTCGGGTGCCTTCGCGTGGCGGACGAACTCCTTCCAGGAGCGGTTGCCGCGCAGCCCGTTGGACTCCTTGATGGCGGTGCGGAAGGAGAAGGACTCCGCGATGATCGCGAAGACGAGGACGCCGACCGGCCAGTACCAGTGCTCCAGCTCGTGCGGGTGCTTGATCTTCTCGTAGCCCTCGTAGAGGGCGAACATGCCGCCGACCGAGAAGAGCACGATGGAGACGAGGAAGGCGTAGATGTAGCGCTCACGGCCGTAGCCGAAGGGGTGCTGCGGGGTCGCCTGTCGCTGGGCCCTCTTGCCGCCCACCAGCAGCAGCCCCTGGTTGCCGGAGTCGGCGAGCGAGTGCACGGACTCGGCGAGCATCGATGACGAGCCGCTGAAGAGGAACGCCACGAACTTCGCTACCGCGATCGCGAGGTTGGCGGCGAGTGCCGCCACGATCGCCTTGGTGCCGCCTGACGCGCTCATGTGTTCGCGTTGTCCCTTCGTACGCCGTGTGGGGCCCGGGCGGGCGTGTGGGTACGCCGCCCGGGACTTTGCCCGTCCTCTGACGGTGGGCCATTGTTGCAGCCCGGTTCGGCGACGGCGTGTCAGGTAGCCGTCACGGGACGATCAGGCGACGACGGTGGCCCTGAACAGGGTCCCGGTGCCGGACACTTCGGCCTTTTCACCCGAAGGGACGAACACGGATGTGCCCGGGGTCAGCTCGTGCTCGCCCGTCCGTACGGAGCCGGCGGTGCAGAGCAGGATCTGCGGGGTGGTCAGGGTGAGGTCGTGACCGGCGCCGCCCGCGGGGAGGACGTAGCGGGAGAGGCGGAACTCGTCGATGGGGGTCTCGTAGACCTCCTCGCCGTCCGGGCCCGCCTCCGGGCGCAGCACGCCGGGGTCGCCGGCCTCGAAGCGGACGACGCGCAGGAGTTCGGGGACGTCGACGTGCTTGGGGGTCAGGCCGCAGCGCAGGACGTTGTCGGAGTTGGCCATGATCTCGACGCCGAGGCCGTCGAGGTAGGCGTGCGGGACGCCGGCGCCGAGGAAGAGGGCCTCGCCGGGCTGGAGCCGGACGTGGTTGAGGAGCATCGCGGCGACGACGCCGGGGTCGCCCGGGTAGTGGTGGGCGATGTCGGCGTACGGGGCGTAGGCGCCGCCGAGGCGGTCGCAGGCGGCGGCGGTCTCCGTGACGGTGCGGGTCATCTCCTCGGGGTCGGCGGTGAGGATCGCGGTGAGGACCTCGCGCAGGGCCGCCTCTTCGGGGTGGGCGTGCAGCAGGTCGACGTACGGCTTGAGGGAGTCCACGCCGAGGCCGTCGAGGAGCTCGGCGGCGTGCAGCGGGGCGCGGAAACCGCACAGGCCGTCGAACTCGGTGAGGGCGCAGATCAGTTCGGGCTTGTGGTTGGCGTCCTTGTAGTTGCGGTGCGGGGCGGTCACGGGGACGCCGCGGCGCTCCTCGTCCGCGTAGCCCTCCTTCGCCTGGGTCAGGTCGGGGTGGACCTGGAGGGAGAGCGGGGCTCCGGCGGCGAGGAGTTTGAGCAGGAAGGGCAGGCGGGGGCCGAACTTGGCGACCGAGTCCGGGCCGAGTTCCCGCTCCGGGTCGGCGTCGATGACCTCGACGAGCGTGCCCCGGCCGGTGCGCGAGGGTGCGCCGGGGTGGGCGCCCATCCACATCTCCGCCTGCGGCTCGCCGGTCGGTTCGGTGCCGAGCAGCCGCGGGAGGGCGGTGGTGGAACCCCAGGCGTAGGGGCGGATGGTGTTGTCGAGGCGGTCCATGGGGTTCTCTGCGTTCCTTCTGCCGGTTCTCGTGCGGGCGCGCGGTGTCGGTGCGTGCCGTGCGTGTCGGTGCGTGTCGTGCGTCCGCGCGGAGGGAGGGTCTCAGGGGGTCCCGGGCATGATCAGGCTCCCGAGGCGAGCGCCAGGTAAACGGCGGCGAAATCCGTGACGGCGATCAGTTCCGCGAGGGTCTCCAACTCGCCGCCCGCCTCCGGTTCCAGCTCGCTGATCGGCGTGTCGTGGGTGAGCGCCAGGTCGCGGGCGGCGGGGGCGGCGGTGAGGCCGCCGATGGGGCGGTCGCGGAGCAGCACCACGCGCGCGTGCAGGGCGGGTGCTTCCTCCACGCGGTCGCGGAAGAAGTCGTCCGGGTCCGCGCCGGCGGCGAGCCGGCCGGCCAGCAGAGCGCTGTGCGCGGCGAGCGCCTCGGGGAGTTCGGCGACGACGGCGGGGGTGCCGGACAGTTCGGCGAGCGCGGCGGCGAACCGGCGGCCGGCCGGGCCCGCCGAGACGCCCTCGGTCCATACGACGGGCAGCGCTTCGGCGAGTTCGGCGGCCAGGGTCTTGGCGGGGTTGCTGTAGGTCGCGATGGCCGGACCACAGCGTTCGGCGATGCCGTCGAGGCGGTCGGCGATCTTCTCCAGTGCCTCGGGCGGGGCGGTGAGCAGGCCGGTGCGGTCCAGGAGCGCGAGCAGCGGGGTGAGCAGCGCCCACAGGACACCGGGGGCGGAGGCGGCGAGGGGTTCGTCCTGGTCGTAGGGCGCGGTGGCCATGGGGACGAACAGGCCGTGGGAGCCGCCGACCGCCTCGGCGAGCGGGCTGCCTGCGGGGGCCACGGCGACGACGGTGCAGCCGCGACGGTAGGCCTGCTCGAAGAGCAGGGACAGGCCCGGTTCGGTGCCGTCGGGGGTGGCGATGAGGAGCAGGTCCACGGAGCCGGCCCAGCCGGGCAGTTCCCAGCGCAGGGCGCCTGGCGCGGGGGCGACGCCGGTGGGTGCGAGGCGGGTGACGGGGCTGCCGGCGCCGGCCAGGGTGCCGAGGAGGTCGGCGGTCTGGGTGGCGGCGGCGCCGGGGCCTGCGATGAGGACGGCGCGGGGGCGGCCGTCGGGTTTGAGGCCGTTGACGCCGGCCTCGGCGGCGTGCCGCGCGGCGGTGCGGACGCGGGCGCCGGCTTCGGCGGCGCCGCGGAGCAGGGCGCGGCGGTCGGCCTCGGCGAGGCCCTCCGGTGAGTCGAGCAGCGATTCGTCGAGCATGGGCGGCGGGCTCCGATCTCCGGTCGGCGGGGCGTCGTCGGTGCGGGGCGGTGGGTGTTGCGCCTTGTAGTTGCGCCTTGCGCCTTGTACCGGTTACTCGGGGCGGCGGGCCTCGTCGACGAGGAGTACGGGGATGTCGTCGCGGACGGGGTAGGCCAGGCCGCAGTTCTGGCTGGTGCAGATCAGTTCCGTGTCCTGCTCTTTGAGGGGGGAGTGGCAGGCGGGGCAGGCGAGGATTTCCAGGAGGCCGGCTTCGAGTGGCATGGGCGTTTTTCCTTCGATGGGTGGATGTGCTGGTCAGGGTACCGCCGGTGGGGGTGGACGGCGGGGTGGGCGGGGTCGTGCGGTGCCCGGTGGGGGGCCGGGCGGGAGTGGGTCGCGCGGCCCGGCGCGTTATGGGGGCCCGTGTCGGTGTGAGCCGGGGGTGGGGTCGCGCGGCCCGGCGCTTGCGGGGTGCCGTCGCGCCCACCCGTGCCGCCCCAGCGGCACGACTGCCCGCAGAGGGCGGGGCATGCGGCACGGCTGTCCGCGGATCGCGGGGTGCGGATCGCGGGGGGGGCGGGACGCGGGCGGCTGTCTGTGGTTGAGGGGGTTATGACCTGATGATTGTCAGGGCCTCGTCTCGGATTCTGGTCATCGTTGTCTCGTCTCGGGCCTCTGCGTTCAGGCGGAGGAGGGGTTCGGTGTTGGAGGGGCGGACGTTGAACCACCAGTCGGCAGCAGTGACGGTGAGGCCGTCCAGGTCGTCGAGGGTGATGCCGTCGCGGCCCTCGTACGCGGCCCTGATCGCGGCGAGGCGGGCGGTCTGGTCGTCGACCGTGGAGTTGATCTCGCCGGAGCCGGCGTAGCGGTCGTACTGGGCGACCAGGGCCGACAGGGTGCCCTGCTGCCCGCCGAGGGCGGCGAGGACGTGCAGGGCGGCCAGCATGCCCGTGTCGGCGTTCCAGAAGTCGCGGAAGTAGTAGTGCGCGGAGTGCTCACCGCCGAAGATCGCGCCGGTCCTGGCCATCTCGGCCTTGATGAAGGAGTGGCCCACGCGGGTGCGCTCGGGGGTGCCGCCGTTCTCCCGTACGACCTCGGGGACCGACCAGGACGTGATCAGGTTGTGGATGATCGTGCCCTTGCCGCCGTTGCGGGCGAGTTCGCGGGAGGCGACCAGGGCGGTGATCGCGGACGGGGAGACCGGCTCGCCCCGCTCGTCGACGACGAAGCAGCGGTCGGCGTCGCCGTCGAAGGCGAGGCCGAGGTCGGCGCCCTCCTCGCGGACCCGCTTCCGCAGGTCGACGAGGTTGGCCGGGTCGAGGGGGTTGGCCTCGTGGTTGGGGAAGGTGCCGTCGAGTTCGAAGTACATCGGGACGAGGATGAGCGGCAGGCCGGCGAAGACCGTCGGGACGGTGTGCCCGCCCATGCCGTTGCCCGCGTCGACGACGACCTTCAGGGGGCGTATCGAGGTCAGGTCGACGAGCGAGCGCAGGTGTGCCGCGTAGTCGTCCAACGTGTCGCGCCGGGTGATCGTTCCCCGGGTGCCGGTCGTCGGTTCCGGGGCGCCCGAGGCGCTCCACCGCTCGACGAGTTCCCTGATCTCCGTCAGGCCCGTGTCCTGGCCGACCGGCGCCGCGCCCGCGCGGCAGAGCTTGATGCCGTTGTACCGCGCCGGGTTGTGCGAGGCCGTGAACATCGCGCCGGGGAGGTTCAGGGCGCCCGAGGCGTAGTAGAGCTGGTCCGTGGAGCACAGGCCGATCTCGGTGACGTCGGCACCCTGGGCCGCCGCCCCGCGCGCGAAGGCGCCGGACAGGCCGGGGGACGACGGCCGCATGTCGTGACCGGTGACGACGGCACTCGCACCGGTCACCCGGACGAAGGCGGCGCCGAAGAGCTCGGCGAGGGACTCGTCCCACTGGTCGGGGACGACTCCGCGCACGTCGTACGCCTTCACGATCTGCGACAGATCAGCAGCCACGGCCAGCCTTTCCGGAAGTCCTGTCGGTCACCACAAACTACCCTTGAAGTGCTCTCCCGGCTGAGGCCGGGAGGTTCCTGCTTACCTCGCGGCAGCGGGCTTGACGCGCTTGGCGCGCCTGACGACTGCCCTCCCGGCAGCCGGGACGGGCGCATGGCCCGTCCGGTACAGGTGCAAGACGTTCCGGGCCGCGTTGTGGTCGGCGTTGCCCGACCAGCCGCAGTCCGGGTTCTTGCACACGAACACGGCCTGGGACTCCCGGCTGCCGGGCGTGGTGAGACCACAGGCGGAGCAGCGTCGAGAGGTGCCGGGGGCGGGGACCTTGACCAGGGTGCCGCCGAGCCGGGCGGTCTTGTACGTGAGCAGGGTGACCGTGCGGCCCCATGCCTCTTGCGCGGCCTGGGCGGGCAGGACGGCCAGGAAGTCGATGTCCTCGCGGGCCTGCCGGATCGCGGCGTCCGCGTTCGCGAGAGTCCGCTTCTCCCTCGGCGTCATCCGCCACCAGGCGTGCAGCAGGTTCCACAGAGCGCGGGCCGCGCGGGCCTGGTCGTCGGTCTTCGACACCTCGGCAGGCGACAGCGCGAGCCGGGCACGGTGCCCGAACTGCCACCTGGTCAGGACGCCTTGGCTCACGGTCGAGACCATGGCCTTCGTCCATGTCACCGCGATGGAATCCCCATCCCGATGCCAGAACCGGTCGCCATGTCCTCCACACCCCGCACATTCACTTGGTTTTCGTCACGAAGCACCGCGGAACGCGTTCACCAGCGCCATGCCGAAGACGATTCACACGATGGGGAAGACGGCGAAGACGGCGCCCCGGGCGCCGCTGGAGAGCGTCTGGTCCAGTGGCATGCCGTACGCCAGACAGGCCACCAGTACGGCCGCCGGCAGACCGATCAGGCCCGCGAGGCGCGCCTTCAACCGGACGCCGCCGAGCAGGACCGGGACGATCACCAGCGGCAGGGCCGCCACCGGGGCGGAGAGGCCGAGCGAGCCGGCGACGGGTCCCAGTTCCTGGACGCACACGGGCACCTCCCGGATCCCGCCACGCGAAAGCGATTTCTCGCCGGGTACCGACGGAACGGCCGTGTCCGCGACACGAGGGCGTCAATGGGGGTGCGGGGGTTCGCGTGGTGTCCGAGGTACGGGAGGGGGCTCGCCCCGGTCAGTTGTCCGGGGAGCGGAGTACGCGCAGGTGGCCGCGGCGTGCGACCTCCATGGGGTCCGCGGCGCGGGAACCGCCGCCCGCTCCCGCCGCCCGCTCCTGGGGACGGGCCGCCTCGCGCACCGCGTTCGCAAGCGCTTCCAGGTCGTCCCCGCTGGGCTGGGCCGGGGCCGAGCCGTCGAGCAGGCGGACGACCTCCCAGCCGCGCGGTGCGGTGAGGCGCTCGGAGTGTTCCGCGCACAGGTCGTAGCAGTGGGGTTCGGCGTAGGTGGCGAGGGGGCCGAGGACCGCGGTCGAGTCGGCGTAGACGTACGTCAGCGTCGCGACGGCGGGACGGCCGCAGGCGGTGCGCGAACAGCGACGTACAGGGCTCACGACGTTGGACGGTACCGCACTCTTGAGCGGGCCGCGACGACTCTCCACCAGGTCACTCCACCGTGTCGCGGTGCGAAACGCCCTACATGCCCCTTTGGGGGCACCTTGCTGACCTGGTTCGACGCGGGGGTTCGAGGGGTTCGACGGTACTGATTCCGGTCACCAGTTGGTACAAACACCGTCAATTGCCTTGAGGTCATCGGTCTCGGAGAGATACGGAATCGAGCCCAACCTTGGCCGGAATGGTCATGTTGTGACATGCCGTGCGGGTCGGCCGGAAGGCGTGCGGTGATCGGGCGGGGTGGCGACGTGACGACTACGCTTCGCAGTGATGGACAGCTCTGTGACGCCCCGTGCCGCCGGACCCGGCCCCGGCCCCGGCCCCGGCCCTCGACGCCGTGATCGCCACGGCCGGGGCATGCGCGGCCCGATCGCGCCTCCGCAGGTGCCGCTCGCCGCGAGCCGCGCGGAGACGTTCGCGGATCTCGTGCAGGACTCCGTGGAGCGGCTGGAGCGGCGGTGGCCGCAGTTGGCCGACGTCGATTTCCTGGTGCTGGATGTGCCGCGGCCGGGCGGAGGGGCCTGGAGTGATGAGGCGGTGCCGCTGGGTGGGACCGTGGCTGCTCGGGACGGGCGGCCGGCGCGGGTGGTGGTTTATCGGCGGCCGGTGGAGATCCGTACCAAGGGGCGGGATGAGCGGGCGGCTCTTGTGCATGAGGTCGTGGTCGAGCAGGTGGCGGAGGTGTTGGGGCTGACGCCGGAGACGGTGGATCCTCGGTACGGGGAGGACTGACGTCGTGTGCGGGTGCCGGGGTGGGCGGCGCCTTATGGGTGCCCCGCGTTGAGGTGAGCCGGGGGGTGGGGTTGCGTGGCCCGGCGCTTGCGGGGTGCCCCGCGTTGGTGCGGGCCGGGGGTGGGTTGCGCAGCCCGGCGCTTGCGGGGTGCCCCGCGTTGGTGTGGGCCGGGGGTGGGTTGCGCAGCCCGGCGCCTGCGGGGTGCCGTCGCGCCCAACCGTGCCGCCCTGGGGGTACCTTCCAGGCCCTTAGGGCACTGGGGGAGGCACGACCGCCCGCGGAGGACGAAGGCATGCGGCTGCCCGCGGGAACAGCAGCATGCGGCTGCCCGCGGGAGCGGAGGGCGGCGCGGTACGACTGCCTGCGGTGGGCGCGGTTTGTGGTTAGTTCTGCAGGATTGACAGGTCCTCGTTCGACTGGGGTACCGAGACCGTTCCCCGGTCGTCCGGGAGGGACTGGACCGTGAAGAACGGGACGTCGTTCTTCGTTGTGGTCAGTGTCCGGGACGCGTAGACCGGTGTGTCCGACTGGGGTTCCACCGTGAGGGCGTAGGTGCCCTTCACCCCGGCCGGCACCGGTGCCTCGATGTTCTGCGTCGTGCCCGACTTGATCGTGTACGTCTTCGAGGCCTCCGTACCGCCCTCGGTGCCCGCCGAGGCCGTGACCTTGATCTTCGCCGTGCCCTCGGGAGCCGTCACCGAGAGTGTCGTGTCCTTGGCCGTGTTGCCCACGGACGTCGCACGCGTGCCGACCGGTCGCGCCGCCGGGATGAAGGCCGACTCCTGGTTGTCGCCCTTGCCGCGCAGCACCCGCACCGCCGCCACGACCGGGACGGAACCGTCCGCCGCCGTCAGGACCAGGGAGCCCGCCTCGCCGCGCGTGATGTCCTCCAGGTCGACGGCCGCCGTCATGCCGCCCTTCACGTGGAGGGTGTCGTGGCCGGCCGGGGTGATCAGGCCGGAGGGGGAGGCGAGGCGCACCTTCAGGTCGACGTCGGCGTCACCGGGGGTGAAGGCGACCAGGCGTACGGCGGTGGCGTCCTTCGGGATGCCGGGCAGGACCAGGCTGCCGGACGGGTCGGTCGACGCGGGCAGCCAGTCGCCGCCCAGCTTGTCGTCCAGGGCCTGTACGGCGGCGCCGACCCGGCCGCTGCGGACCACCACGTGCACGGTCACATCGGTCTGCTTCTCGTCGGTGAGCGTCGAGAGCAGGACCGGCTCGGCGGAGTGCGGCTGGACCGTGATGCCCTCCCCCACCGTCGTCTCGAGGGCGCCGTCCTTGCCGTAGAGCTCGATGTCCACGACCGCCGCCGAGTCGTCGGGGTTGGTCAGATGGACGTAGTCGGTGCGGTCGGCGTCGGTGCCGGCGCCGGGGAACCAGAACTCCGTGTCCGGGGCCGTGCAGGTGACGCCGTGCATGCCCCGGCCCGTGCCCGCGGTGACCGTGGTCGTCTCCTGCACGGTCCAGCCCGGCGCGAAGCGGCCCTCGGCTGTGCCGAGGAGGGCCGGGGACTCGCCGCCGGTCGTCTCCCCGGTGACCGGCTTGCCGGGGTCCCCGGGCTCCAGTACGGGCTTCTCGGACTTGGCGTCCTTGTCGTCCTCGGAGTCGCCCTCGGGCTTCGACTCGTCCTGCTTCCGCTCCGTGGCCGCCTGGAGTTCGGCCCCGCCCCCCTTCTCCGTGCCCTTCGTGACCGGGGTGAAGGACGTGTACGTCGTCTCGGCCAGGTCGGAGGAGCTGGGCGGGGGGCACACCAGGCTCGTGCGTTCCACGGGGAGGTGGGCCGCCGCCTCCGCCGTCCCGTCCGTGGCCTCGGCGTCCGGTGAGGACACCGCGGCGAAGCCGGTGACGGCGGCGAGCGCGGTCACGCCCGCGATCAGGGACAGGGTGGTGCGGTTCACTGCTGGCTCCCGTCGGGACGCTCACTGCCCGTGCCGTGGGGGTCGTACGACGTGTCGTAGCCCTGTGTGTAGTTCTGGTCGTAGCCCTGGGTGTAGGTCTGGTCGTACGGCGCCTGCTGGGTGCCGTAGGCGTACGGGTCGTACTCGCCGCCCTGGGGATATGCCTCCGCCTGGTAGGTCCCGCCGTAGGCGTCCACCGGGTACTGCTGGTACTGCTGCTCGTCCGGGTAGGCGTCCGGGTACTGCGCCGCCGTGTCCCAGTCGCCGTGGTCGGGCTGTTGCGGGACGGGGGCGGGGGGCTGCTCGGGCGGGGCGGGGAAGTCCTCGTCGACGCCCGGTTCTCCGGTGGCGGACTCCGCCGCGGCCTCCGCCTCCGCCTCGGCCTGGGCGCGCAGGCGGCGGGCGCGGCGGCCCTCGCCGGCCATCGCCTCGGCGGGGACGGCCGGTTCCTCGGGCAGGTCGTCGTCGATGTCGCGGCGGCGGCCGGGCAGGGCCATGACGACGAGGACGACGGCGAGCAGGCCCTGCGCCCACAGCCAGGCGGTGTGGGTGATCGGGTCGTCGTAGGTGACGTCCAGCGTGCCGCCGGAGGCGGGGAGTTCGAAGCCCTGGGCCCAGCCGTCGACCGTCGTACGGGTCAGCGGCTTGCCGTCCAGGGTGGCGGTCCAGCCTTCGGCGGCGGTGTCGGCGAGGCGCAGGACGCGGCCCTCGGCACCGTCCGGGATCTTGGTGTGGATCTCGACCGGTCCGGCGGCGACGGGCACGGGCTCGTCGTCACCGTCCTTGCCGCCCTTGCCGTCCTTGCCGTCCTTGGCGGGGACGATGCTCGCGCGGGCGACCTGCCGGTCCACCCGCCACAACGCGCCGCCCGCCTGCTGGCTGAGCCGGGACAGGCCGGGGGTGGCGTCCAGGACGCGGGTGACCTCGCGCGGTGCGCCCGGGTGGACGAGGACGTAGCGGACGGCGAAGCCGCCGAGCTGGTCGGCCTGGTCGGCGCCGGAGCCGGCGACGAGGTTGGCGACGACCTTGTCGAGCCCGGTGTTCTCGCCGTCCGCCGCCGCGATCTCCGCGTCGCCCATGCGGGCGCCGGAGCCGCGGACCAGGACGTAGCCGACCCGGGCGGTGGAGTCGCTGTCGATGACGAGGGTGCGGGCCTGGTCGCGGGTGCCGCTCTCCTCGGCGACGAACGCGGGCACCTGGACGGGGTCGCGCCGCTCGACCGGTCCGTCGGCGCCGCGGATCATCCAGCCGGCGACGGCGACCAGCGGGCCGATCGCGCAGGCGAGGGCGATCAGCGCGGCGACCGGCTGGCGCCAGCCGAAGCTCTGCTCGGCGACACGCGCGCGTGCCCCGTCGGCGCCGAGCGTGGCGGCGGCCAGGACGGCGATGCCGTAGACGAGGGTCGCGGGGCCCGCCCAGGTGGAGTTGTTGGACAGGACCGCGAAGACGAGGCCCACCAGAGCCGCCGCCCACGCGGTGAGGATCGCCGTCCGGCGCTCGGAGCGGAGCAGGGCCGCGAGTGCGGCGAGCACCAGACCGATGAGCAGCAGGCCGCCGACGGTGCCGGGACCGCCCGGGCTCGCGCCGAGCAGGTCGAGGGCGGAGGCGGCGGAGGGGCCGTGCTCCAGGCCCGCTTCCCGGAAGAAGCCGAACGGGAGGAGGGAGAGCGACCACGGGGCGAGGACCAGCAGGGGGATGCCGAGCTGGGCCAGGAAGCGCAGTCCGTAGGCCGGGATCTCGGTCCTGCGCAGGGCCAGTACGCCGACGCCGAGGACCAGGGCGATGGGCCACACGATCGGGGTGAACGCCGTGGCGATCGTCAGCAGCAGGGCGTACGTCCAGGTGGCGCGCCAACTGCCGCGGGTGCCCTCCGGGTTGGTGAGGCCGCTCGCGGCGATGCCCGCGCGGGCGATCAGCGGCAGCAGTACGGCGAGTACGGCGGTGCCGATGCGGCCGCCGGCCAGGGCGCCGGTCGCGGCGGGCAGGAAGGCGTAGGCGACGGCCGCCCACGCGCGCAGCAGCCGGGACTCGACGAGCGGGCGGGAGGCGAAGTACGCGGTGAGGCCGGCCAGCGGTACCGAGCAGACCAGGAGGATCGTGACGGCGAGGCCGGTGGAGCCGAGCAGGAGGGAGGCGAAGGCCGCGACGATCGCCAGGTAGGGCGGTGCGGATCCGGTGCCGCCGGCGCCCACGGCGTGCCAGGCGTCGGTGTAACGGGCCCACAGCTCACCGGCGCCGGCGGGCGCGGGGAGCAGGGCGCCGCCCGCGAGCGCGCCGCCGCCGAGGAGCTGGCGGCAGGCCGCCAGGGAGACGAGCAGCAGCACCAGGAAGAGCACCGGTCCCGGCTTGCGGGCGATGCGCTTGAGGCGGGCGAACTGCTCGACCTCCAGGAAGTCGGCGTCGTCGCCGCCGGGTCCGGACTCGATGGCGCTGCCGTGGCGTCCCGCGCCGGAGGCGGCTTCGGGGTCGGAGCGGCCGACGAGGCTGCTCGCGACCTGTTCCACGGTGACGCGGACGGTCGCGCCGGGCGGCGGGAACAGCGGCCGCATCTCGCCCTTGTCGGTCTGCGGGCTGCCGCGGTGGCGCCGTCCGGCGAGGACCCGTTCGGGCCGCAGCAGGGTGCCCATGAGGCCGCGGATCTCGTCGACGGCCTGTCCGGGGGCCTTGCCGACGAGGTAGGCGAGGGTGCGGAGCAGGGTGCCGAGGACGACGCGCAGCAGCACCCAGGGCAGGGCGGCCGTGCGGGCGTTGACGAGCAGGGTGTAGACGGCGCCCGCCTTGTCCACCTTGTGGGGGGAGGCGGAGGTGCGGCCCACGCAGTCGACGGTGCGGCGCTCGCGGGAGGCGGCCTCGGCGTGCCGGACGACCGCGTCGGGCGCGATCAGGACCCGGTGTCCCGCGGAGTGGGCGCGCCAGCACAGGTCGACGTCGTCGCGCATGAGGGGCAGGTGCCGGTCGAATCCGCCGAGCCGGTCGAAGACGTCACGGCGGACCAGCATGCCGGCGGTGGACACCGACAGCACGGGCCGTACGTGGTCGTGCTGGCCCTGGTCCTGTTCGCGGCGGTCCAGGCCGGTCCAGCGGCGGCCGGAGTTGGCGATGGAGACGCCGACCTCGAGGAGCTGCCTGCGGTCGTACCAGCCGCGGAGCTTGGGGCCGACGACGGCCACGTCGTCACGGCCGAGCTCGTACTCGTTCTCCACGACGCGCAGCATCTGGGCCAGCGCGTCGGGTTCGGGCGCGCAGTCGTCGTGCAGCAGCCACAGCCACTGCACCGGCTCCCCGTGCGGGAGTTCCGGCAGGTCGTAGGCGTCGTCGCGCCAGCTGCGGGTGACCGGGTCCCAGCCGCTCGGCCGCTTCAGGTACGGCAGGTCGTCCGGCGTGAGGTGCGGGGCGCTGCGGTTGCACTCCTCGACCGCCTGGCCGAAGCCGGTGCGCCGGGCGAGGTGCAGCACGTGGTCGTCGCCGAGGGCCTCGGTGACCAGCCGGGCGGAGTCGTCCGCGCTGCCGGTGTCGGCGCCCATGGCGAACTGGACGGGGCGCTCCTGGCCGAGCAGCCCGGCGAGCGCGTCGGGCAGCCAGCGGGCGCCGTCGTGGGAGACGAGGACCGCGGTCACCACGTGACGCGGGAACTCAGGTGAGGCAGCGAGGTCTTGCCGGGCTGCCGTGTGGCTGTGCACGGACATCGAGGTACGGGCCCCGGTTCGGTGGTCTGTGGGGAACGCCTGTGCCCGATGGGGGCAGCGGGGCGTCTCGGACGAGCGACCACACTATCGGCAGATTGAACGGGGCGGCGCGGAGCGTCTCGATGAGGGGCGGTGGTCGGGCGACGGGCGGGCAGAGAAGCCCGCCGCCTGTGGACAACCCACCCGCGACGGGCCTTGAGTGACGTATGTACGAAGTGGCGTGCGTGCTGCGCGTACGGCGGTGATGTGCCGGTTCGTCAGACGGCGGCCTTCTTCAGCCGGCGGCGCTCCCGCTCGGACAGGCCGCCCCAGATGCCGAAGCGCTCGTCGTTGGCGAGGGCGTATTCGAGGCACTCGGAGCGGACCTCGCACGCGAGGCAGACCTTCTTGGCTTCCCGGGTCGAGCCGCCCTTCTCGGGGAAGAAGGACTCGGGGTCGGTCTGGGCGCACAGCGCGCGCTCCTGCCAGCCGAGCTCCTCGTCCGCGTCGTCGACCAGCAGTTGCTGCACCAGCTCGGTCATGTGCGCCCCTCGTCTGTCTTTCGCGTCCCCGTGATCCAGCCGTTACCGATTCCGGCTGAACGACACGAGTGAAATTACAAGTGTGCTGCTCCGGGCGAGTCAAGCCGAGATCTGCTATTGAGCCCCTTATTCACTCTGCGGAACCAAGGCCGAGCGGAAAGTGTTCAAATCGTCCTAAACCTTGACACACGTACGGGACCCGTGAGGCCTTCCGGCCCCACACAGAGCCTCTACGGGAGAGACGCCCAGGACATCGATCCCGTTGCGGCACCCGCGCCGAAGCGAACCGGATCACAGTCGGATCACGGGATCGCAACGGCGTGCGGGGCGCCCGGCCGTGGGCACCATGTGTCCCGGGAGGCGATTGAGCAAACCTTTCGCCTGCGAGATGAACCGGATGAGGTGAACCATGTCCCACATACCGGGCGCCGAGTTGACAGTGGAGGAGTGAACCGCTGTCCTAGTGGGCATGCTCGCGAATCCGGCACTCACCTCGACCCGCTCCGTCGGGTTCCTCGGTGCTGCCCGCGCTCGCTGTAGCCGTCTCTGTTCCGGCTGTTGAGCCCCACGCGCTCCAGCCACCGCTGAGTCACCGACTCGGCCGCTGTTTCCTTCGCTCCCACCGGGGCACCTCTCGCCGCCGCCGCCCGCGACCCGGGCGTGACGCGTCGCGACACCCGCACCCCCACCGCTTCTCCGCCAAGGAACCTCCGCATCCATGAACAGCGACAGCGACCTCCAGATCGCCGGCGACATCCTCGAAGTCCCGCACCTGCTCCAGCCCCCGCGCGAGCACCCGGCCACCGTCGCCGAGTTCGCCGGCCTGGCCCGCTCCATCGCCGCCGACCGCTCCCAGTGGGAGCACCTCGTCGAGTACGACGCCGGCAGCCGCTGGTACCACCGGCTGCGCACCGGCCCCGGCTACGAGGTGTGGCTGCTGTCCTGGGTGCCCGGCCAGGGCAGCGGGCTGCACGACCACGGCCGCTCCTCCGGCGTGCTCACCATCCTGGACGGCACCCTGACCGAGCGCACGGAGCGCGGCACGCGCGCGTTGACGGCCGGCGCGCAGCGCGTCTTCGCGCCCGGCTATGTGCACGAGGTCGTCAACGACGCCCTCGAACCCGCGGTCAGCCTGCACATCTACTACCCGGGCCTGACCGAGATGCCCATGCACACCGCACCCCACTGCGAGGCCCGCACCGTACCCGGCTCGGTAACTGCCTGACGCGATGTCGTAGCCGCCTGCAAGGATGGCCCCATGCGCATTGTGGTTCTGGCAGGCGGCATCGGCGGTGCCCGTTTCCTGCGCGGTCTGAAGCGGGCCGTGCCGGACGCGGACATCACGGTCATCGGCAACACCGGGGACGACATTCACCTCTTCGGGCTGAAGGTCTGCCCGGACCTCGACACGGTGATGTACACGCTCGGCGGCGGCATCAACGAGGAGCAGGGCTGGGGGCGGACCGACGAGACCTTCCACCTCAAGGAGGAGCTCGCGGCGTACGGCGTCGGCCCGGAGTGGTTCGGGCTCGGCGACCGGGACTTCGCCACGCACATCGTGCGGACGCAGATGCTCGGCGCAGGGTTCCCGCTCAGCGCGGTGACCGAGGCGCTCTGCGACCGCTGGCAGCCCGGCGTACGCCTCATCCCCATGACCGATGACCGCGTGGAGACGCACGTGGCCGTCGAGCTGGACGGAGAGCGCAAGGCGGTCCACTTCCAGGAGTACTGGGTACGTCTGCGCGCCTCCGTCCCCGCCGAGGCGGTCGTGCCGGTCGGCGCGGAGCAGGCGAAGCCGGCGCCGGGCGTCCTGGAGGCGATCGCCGAGGCCGACGTGATCCTCTTCCCGCCGTCCAACCCCGTGGTCTCCGTCGGCACCATCCTCGCCGTCCCCGGCATCCGGGAGGCGATCGCCGACGCGGGCGTGCCGGTGGTCGGCCTGTCGCCGATCGTCGGGGACGCGCCCGTGCGCGGCATGGCCGACAAGGTGCTGGCGGCGGTCGGCGTGGAGTCCACGGCCCCGGCGGTGGCCGAGCACTACGGCTCGGGCCTGCTGGACGGCTGGCTGGTCGACACGGTCGACGCGGGCTGTGTGGAGCGGGTCGAGGCGGCCGGGATCCGCTGCCGGGCCGTACCGCTGATGATGACCGACGTCGACGCGGCCGCGCGGATGGCGCGGGAGGCGCTGACGCTGGCGGAGGAGGTGCGCGCGGTATGAGCGGCACGGGCTACCGGGTCCGGCCCGTGGCGGGCCTGCCCGAGATCCGCGAGGGTGACGACCTGGCCAAGCTGATCGCGGCCGCCGCACCGGACCTGGCCGACGGCGACGTCCTCCTCGTCACCTCGAAGATCGTCTCCAAGGCGGAGGGCCGGATCGTCGAGGCGACGGACCGGGAGGCCGCGATCGACGCGGAGACGGTGCGCGTGGTGGCCCGGCGCGGCTCCCTGCGCATCGTGGAGAACCGGCAGGGCCTGGTCATGGCCGCGGCCGGAGTCGACGCCTCCAACACCCCCGCCGGTACGGTCCTGCTGCTGCCCGAGGACCCGGACGCCTCCGCGCGGGCGATCCGCGAGGGCCTGCGCGACGCTCTCGGCGTCGAGGTCGGCGTGATCGTCACCGACACCTTCGGCCGCCCCTGGCGCGCGGGACTGACCGATGTCGCGATCGGCGCGGCGGGCGTCCGCGTGCTGGACGACCTGCGCGGCGGCACCGACGCCTACGGCAATCCGCTCGCCGCGACGGTCGTCGCCACGGCCGACGAGCTCGCCGCGGCGGGCGACCTGGTCAAGGGCAAGGCGTCCGGCCTCCCGGTGGCCGTGGTCCGCGGGCTGCCGCACCTGGTGGCGGCCGACGACGGCGAGGGCGCGCGGGCGATGGTGCGCGGCGCGCGCGACGACATGTTCCGCCTCGGCACGTCCGAGGCGGTGCGCCAGGCGGTGACCCAGCGCCGTACGGTACGGGCCTTCACGGACGAGCCGGTCGACCCCGGAGCCGTACGCCGCGCGGTGGCCGCGGCCGTCACCGCACCGGCTCCGCACCACACCACGCCGTGGCGGTTCGTGCTGCTGGAGTCGCCCGGGTCCCGCACCCGTCTCCTGGACGCGATGCGCGAGGCCTGGATCACGGACCTGCGCCGCGACGGCAAGACGGAGGAGTCGATCGCCAAGCGCGTCCGCCGCGGCGACGTCCTGCGCAACGCGCCGTACCTGGTCGTCCCCTGCCTGGTCATGGACGGTTCGCACACCTACGGGGACACGCGGCGGGACGGCGCGGAACGGGAGATGTTCGTGGTCGCCACGGGCGCCGGCGTGCAGAACTTCCTGGTCGCGCTGGCCGGGGAGCGGCTGGGCTCGGCGTGGGTGTCGTCGACGATGTTCTGCCGCGAGGTGGTCCGCGAGGTCCTGGACCTGCCGGCGGACTGGGACCCGATGGGCGCGGTGGCGGTCGGTCACCCGGCGGAGGAGCCGCGCCCGCGGCCGGAGCGGGACGCGGACGGTTTCATCGAGGTGCGGTGAGCGTGCGCCTACCCTCATAGAGGCCCCCGCTTCACTTCCACCCCTGGGATCTCTCGTGGCAGGACGTTTCGCACCCCGCCCGACTCGTACGACGGTGCGCGGCGGGCATGTCGCCGTGCCCGAGGGAGTTCCCCGGCAGGCACCGGCACCGGCCCCGGCCCGCGTACGGACGTGGGTGCCGGAGGGCCCCCTGGACCTCGGGCTGGTCCTCGGGCCGCTGCGGCGCGGGCCGGGTGATCCGACGTTCCGGGCGCTGCCGGACGGTTCCGTGTGGCGGGCCAGCCTGACGCCGACGGGCCCGGGGACGCTCCGGGTGACGGGGCGTGCCGGGGAGATCCGGGGGGAGGCGTGGGGGCCGGGCGCCGACTGGCTCCTGGACAAGCTGCCGGAGATGCTCGGTGCCGCCGACGATCCGTCCGCCTTCGTGCCCCGGCACAAGCTGCTGGCGGTGGCCCGGCACCGGCGTCCGGGACTGCGGCTGACGCGGACCGGGCTGGTGCTGGAGTCGCTGATTCCGTCGATTCTGGAGCAGAAGGTCACCACGGGTGAGGCGTATCGGGCGTGGCGGCTGCTGGTACGGAAGTACGGGGAGCCGGCGCCCGGGCCCGCGCCGGAGCGGATGTCGGTGATGCCTGCGCCGCGGACGTGGACGCTGATTCCCTCCTGGGAGTGGCACCGGGCCGGGGTCGACAACAAGCGGGCGTCGACGATTCTGCGGGCGGTGCGGGTCGCTGCGCGGCTGGAGGAGGCGGTGGGGATGCCCGCTGCTGAAGCGCAGGCGCGGTTGGAGCTGGTGTCGGGGATCGGGCCGTGGACATCGGCGGAGACGGTACAGCGGAGTCATGGGGCGGTGGATGCGGTGACCGTGGGGGATCTGCATCTGCCGGGGATCGTGGGGTGGGCGCTCGCGGGGGATCGGTATGCGGATGACGCGGTGATGTTGTCGCTGTTGGAGCCGTACGCGGGGCAGCGGCATCGGGCCACGCGGTTGATTCTGTTGAGCGGGAGGGTGCCGGGGCGGCGGGCGCCGCGGATGCCGTACGGGGATATCGGGCGGCTTTGAGGGTCGGCTGGGCCGGTGTTCTGGGGCGTGGCCCCGTGTGTTGCGGGGTGCTCCCGTTGGTGTGGGCCGGGGGGGGTGGGGCTGCGGCCCCGGCGCGGTACGGGCTGCCCGGCGTTGGTGCGGGCCGGGGGGTGTTCGCGCTGCCCGGCGCTTGCGGGGTGCCGTCGCGCCCACCCGTGCCGCCCCAGCGGCACGACTGCCCGCGGTTACGCGGCATGCGACTGCCCGCGGATCGCGCGGCATGCGGCGGCGCGGCTGCCCGCGGATCGTGGCGCGCAGGGCGCGGAATGCGGAGCGCGGGGAACGGAGCGCGGAGCGGACCGCGGGGAACGGGGAACGGGGTGCGAGGAACAGGGTGCTGGGGATGGTGGTAGGTGGTCGCCTGCGGCGGGGAGGGGGCGGGGCGGGGGTGGCCGCCCGCAGTGGCTGGCGCGTCCGCGCCCCGCGCCTCCTCCGGAAGACGTGATCCGCGCCAGTCCGAGGACGGACACCCCCGACGCGGCCCCGATCCACCCACCGACCGTGGGCGCTGCCCCAGCCCCCACCGGACCGAAAGCTGCGCCGCAGGCATCCACCCACCGGACCGCAGGTGCTACTGGTCCGAGGAGAAGCGGACCGCTCCCGCCGGGATCGTCGCGTCGCACCAGACTCGGGCGCCCTCGCGGAGTTCGTTGTGGGGGCCTACGGTCGCGCCGTCGCCTATGACCGTGCCGGTGAGGACCGAGCGTTCGCCCACCCGTGCCCGCGTACCGATCAGCGAGTCGGTGATGACCGCGCCCGGCTCGATCACCGCCCCCGGCAGGATCGTGCTGCCGAAGACGCGCGCGCCCTCCGCCACGAACGCGCCCTCGCCCACCACCGTCCCGCCCGCCAGCTTCGCGTCCGGTGCCACGGTCGCCGTGGGCAGCACCAGCCGGTCCCCGCAGCGTCCGGGCACCGCCGGCGACGGCGCACGGCCCAGCACCAGATCCGCCGAGCCCCGTACGAAGGCCGCCGGGGTCCCCAGGTCCAGCCAGTACGTGGAGTCGACCATCCCCTGCAGATGCGCCCCCGCCGCCAGCAGCCCCGGGAACGTCTCCCGCTCCACCGACACCGCCCGCCCCGCCGGGATCGTGTCGATCACCGACCGGCGGAACACGTACGCCCCCGCGTTGATCTGGTCGGTGACGATCTCCTCCGGTGTCTGCGGCTTCTCCAGGAAGGCGAGCACCCTGCCCGTACCGTCCGTGGGCACCAGCCCGTACGCCCGCGGGTCCGTCACCTTCGTCAGGTGCAGCGAGACGTCCGCGCCGGTCGTCTCGTGCGTCCGCACCAGCGCCCGGATGTCCAGCCCCGTCAGGATGTCCCCGTTGAAGATCAGCACCGGCTCGTCCGGCCCGGAGCGCAGCCGGGACGCGACGTTCCGGATGGCGCCGCCCGTACCGAGCGGCTCCTCCTCCGTCACGTACTCGATGTGCAGCCCCAGGGCCGCCCCGTCGCCGAAGTACGGCTCGAAGACCTCGGCCAGGTAGGACGTGGCCAGGACGATGTGCTCGACGCCCGCCGCTCTCGCTCTCGCGAGCTGGTGCGTGAGGAAAGGCACCCCGGCCGCCGGGACCATGGGCTTGGGCGTGTGCACCGTGAGCGGTCGCAGCCGCGTGCCCTTGCCGCCGACCAGGAGGATCGCTTCTGTCACCTGTCGTCTCTGCTTCCTGCCGGGACCGGCCGAACTGTCTTTCGGCCGGCCAGTGTATGCAGACCGGCTCCGGCAGGAAGGAGCGCCCGGCCCGCCTCAGCGGCCCTGGTAGCGGGCCGCGGTGGAGCGCGCGGTGCCGAGCTTCTTGTAGAGCTTCCCCCCTGGGCACGAGGTGTTGAACCCGTCCCGGTGACCGGAGATCACGTTCAGTCGTACCTTCTTACCTTTTCGGTAGAGATTGCCACCGCCGGACTTCAGATATGTCTTGGCGCGCGGATTCATCCCGTGCAGTCCGAGTTTCCACGCGGTGAGCCGGGCGATGGCCTTCACGGCGGAGGAGGACGGCTTCTTGGAGCCGTAGGAACCGATCACCGCGATGCCCGTGGTGTCGGTGTTGAACCCGAGGGTGTGGGCCCCCTTGACCGGCTTCGCCACTCCCCCGGCCCGGCCCTCGTAGATCCTGCCGCACTTGTCGACGAGGAAGTTGTAGCCGATGTCCCGCCAGCCCAGGCTCCGTACGTGATAGCGGTAGAAGCCACGGATGAGCGAAGGGGCCTGCGAGCACTTGTAGTTGTTGCCGGAGGCGGTGTGGTGCACGAAGGCCGCCTTGACCTTGCCGGTGTAGACGAACCGCTTCTCCCGCAGGCTCTCGTTCGCTCCCCAGCCGCGCCGGGTGACGATGGCGGGGCGCGGCCCGATGTACGGCTTGGCCCGCTGCTGCTCGGTCAGGTCGGCCCCGCGCAGGGTGAGGTACTCCTGCCGGGTCTGCTCGCTGTTCAGCGCGGGGATCTCCAGGGCGCCGAGCGGTGCGAGTGCGGAGTTGGCCGCGGAGGCGGCGGTCGCCTCGGCGCTCATGAGGCCGGTGCGCGGGCCCTCCAGGGCCTCGTCCCCCGGATCGACCAGTTCGAGCCGCAGCCCGGAGGGCAGCACCGAGTGGTCGCCGGCCCCGGGCTCATCGACCCCCGTCCCCTCGCCCTCGTCCTCACCGGGCTCCGGCAGCACCCGGATCTCCACCCCGTCCGACTCCCCCACCCACAGCGGTGCCGTGGCGCCGCGCACCCCGTCCGCGGTGCCCTCCGCACTGCCCGGATCGGCCCCGTGGTCGGCGTAGTGCGTCTCGACGTCCCGCCAGCCGGACCAGGCGCCGGTGCCGGCCTCCCGGGTGCGGACCTGGACGCGGCCGTGGAGTTCGGCGGCGGGGTCGTCCCAGACGACTCCGAGGAGGGAGAAGGGCCGTACGGCCCGTGGGGCGAGGCCGAGGACGGCGGCGCCGGAGGCACGGTCGCGGGTGAGGGGTCTCAGGGGCAGCGACTGGGTGCTGCCGGGGATGTCGGGCCGGGCCGTCACCGCTGCGCGCGTGGCCGCTTCTGCCGTCGGCGCCGGTCTCGCGTCCGCCGCGGTGGCGGGCGGGGCGAGCGGGAGGGCGAGGGCGGCGGCGCAGGTGACACCGATTGAGGAAGCAAGAATTCCACGCATGCCCCTGAGCTTGGACATAGTCAGACAAATCTGTCCATCGGGGAGTTGACGGCCCGTCGGAGCGCGTTCCCCCGAACCGGTGCCCCCGGCGGGCGGTGCGCGCGGGCGGGTCCGCGTACGCTTGCGCGGGTGAACGCCACCGACCGCACCCCTGCCGACCTGCTGAGTTCCGCGCTGGCCGCGGACCCGGGACGCCCCCTGGTGACCTTCTACGACGACGCCACGGGCGAACGCGTCGAATTGTCCGTGGCCACCTTCGCCAATTGGGTGGCCAAGACCGCCAATCTCCTCCAGGACGAGCTGTCCGTGGAGCCCGGTGACCGGGTGGCCCTGCTGCTGCCCGCGCACTGGCAGACGGCGGTCTGGCTGCTGGCGTGCGCGTCGGTGGGCGTGGTCGCGGACGTGGCCGGGGACCCGGCGGCGGCGGACGTGGCAGTGAGCGGTCCGGAGCCGGAGTCGCTGGAGGCCGCGCGGGACTGCTCGGGGGCCAGGATCGCGCTGGCGCTCAGGCCGCTCGGCGGGCGCTTCCCGCAGCCGCCGGAGGGCTTCGCCGACTACGCCGTCGAGGTGCCGGGGCAGGGCGACCGCTTCGTGCCGTACGCGCCGGTCGACCCCGAGGAGCCGGCGCTGATCGTGGCGGGCCGGGAGTTCACCGGTGCGGAGGTGGTCGAGCGGGCCCGGGCCGAGGCTCCGGAGCTCGGTCTGACCGGCCCCGGCTCGCGGATCCTGTCGGGCCGGCCGTACGACACGTGGGAGGGCCTGAACACGGGCCTGTACGGGCCACTGGCGACCGGCGGCTCCGTGGTGCTGTGCCGCAACCTGGACCGCCTCGGGGACGACGCCCTGGACAAGCGGGTGGAGGGCGAACGGGTGACAGTCATCGCCCGGTAACGGCACCGCCACCACCCACCGCACCGCGAAAGACACCCCCACCCCGAAAACGCATCACCCACCACCCCAGGAAGGCACCGCCCACCACCCCGGAAACGCGCCACCCCCACCCCGCCAGAACCCAACCCCCACAACACCCCCCCATCCGCCCCGCCCCCTCCCCCGTCCGGCGCACCAGCACCCGCCCCCGACCGCCGTCCCGGGTCATCGTCGTACGCAACGGCATCACCGCACGCCGTACGCAGTGAGGGGTGGACCCGGTCATGAGTGACACCGCAGGCGCGTCCCCCGCGCAGCCGGGGGGCGGCCGTGCCCTCGGTCCGGGGACGGGGTCCTCGGCGAGCGGGCGGGGGCGGGCCCGGCGCCGGCGGCGGCGCTGGGTGCGCGGCACCGGGCTCGCCGTCGCCGTCGTACTGCTCGCGGCCGCGGGTGCCGGGTGGGCGGTGTACATGAAGCTGGAGGGGAACATCACCCCGGACGAGGCGGCGGCCGCCGAACTCGCGCGGTTCGAGGAGGAGCGGCCCACGGCGCTCGTCAAGCACGCCCGGAACATCCTGCTGATCGGCTCGGACTCGCGCTCCGGGGAGGAGAACGCCCGCTACGGGCGGGACGCGGGGACGGAGCGTTCGGACACCGTGATCCTGCTGCACCTGTCGGCGGGCCGGCGCAGCGCCACCGCCGTGTCGGTCCCCCGGGACCTGATGGTGGACGTACCCGGCTGCCGCCGCCCCGACGGGTCGCGTTCCGAGCCGGTGTTCGCGATGTTCAACTCGGCTTTCGCGGTGGGCGGTTCCGCCTGCACCATCCGCACCGTCGAGAAACTCACGGACATCCGCGTCGACCACCACGTCGTCGTCGACTTCGACGGTTTCAAGGACATTGTCGACGCGGTGGGCGGTGTCGAGGTGTGCCTGCGCGAGCCCGTCGACGACGAGGACGCCGAACTGAGACTGCCGGCGGGCCGGGTGACGCTGGACGGGGAGCAGGCGCTCGGTTACGTCCGGGCCCGCAAGACCCTCGGCGACGGCAGCGACACCAGCCGTATGGAACGGCAGCAGCGCTTCCTCGGCGCGCTCGTCAACAAGGTGAGCGGCAATGACGTCCTGCTGAATCCGGTGAAGCTGTATCCCGTTCTGGACGCGGCCACCTCGTCGCTCACCACCGATCCGGAACTGGCCAGCCTGCGGGGTCTGTACGACCTCGCGCGCGGGCTGCGCGAGATCCCCACCGCGCGGGTGCGATTCCTGACCGTTCCCCGGGAGCCGTACACCGGGGACGTCAATCGTGACCAGCTCGCGCAGCCCGCGGCGGAGGAACTGTTCGCCCGGCTGCGTACGGACCGGCCCGTGGCGATCGCGCCGGCCGCGCGGGATTCCGTACCGGACGGCGGTCCCGGCGGGGCGTCTCCGGCGCCCACGTTCTCCGGCAACTCCGCCGCCGAGGACATCTGCGGGTAAAGCGAACTCCAAGACCGGCACAAGAGCCGCTCGGAACAATGGGCCCTTGGTTCGGGAAACGCACACATTGCCCGCTGTAAGGAAGCTGAGAATTCAAGGCCGATATCGCCCCACGGCGAACCGGGCGGTTAATGTGACGGTCCGGTGCGCCGGTGCCCGAGCGGCCCCGCCGTGAGGAGGAGCGCGCACCGGGAAGACCGAAACCGGGCGTCCGGAGGGGAGGGCGCACCTCGTGGCCCCGACGGAGGATGCGGACAAGCGTGGACGCGCAAGGACGTGAGCGGACGGAGAACGTCGATCCCGCGGATCAGTGGGTGCTGAATCCGGATACCGGCGAATACGAACTGCGACTGCCCCCTTCCGCACCGCAGCCGGCCGTCCCGGGCCCGCGCAGGCCCGCCCCGCGTGACACCGCCGGCGGCGGAACCGGCCGTCGTACGGCCGCGCCCGGCCGTGAGGTCCCGCCCCAGCGGCGACGCCGTGGTACGCCACCGGAGGAACCGGCGCCGGGGCGGCGCGGACGCCGGCCGGCGAAGAAGGCGAAGAAGAAGTCGCGGGGCAAGAGGATCCTGCTGTGGACCGGCGGCACCATGGCGTTCGTCGTCCTCGCCACCGCCGTCGGCGGCTACCTCTATCTGGAGCACCTCAACGACAACATCCAGTCCCTCCCCGACGACGGCGCGGGCACCGGTGGCTTCCAGAAGGACAAGGCCATCAACATCCTGCTGATCGGCACCGACAAGCGCACCGGCGACGGCAACGACGGTTACGGCGACGCGGGCAGCGCCGGCCACGCGGACACCACGATCCTGCTGCACGTCTCCAAGGACCGTTCCAACGCGACCGCACTCAGCATCCCGCGTGACCTGATCGTCGACATCCCCGACTGCCCGACCACGCAGGAGGACGGGACGGAGAAGGTCATTCCGGGCTCCACCGGCGTCCGCTTCAACACGAGCCTCGGCCAGGACGGCCGTACGCCCAGCTGCACCATGCGGACCGTCACCGAGCTGACCGGTGTCACCCCCGACAACTTCATGGTGGCCGACTTCAACGCGGTCAAGACGCTGACCACGGCCGTCGACGGGGTCGAGGTGTGTCTGGCGAAGGACATCGACGACCCTGACTCGCACCTGAAACTGCCGGCGGGCAAGCACACCATCGAGGGCGAGCAGGCGCTGGCCTTCGTGCGCACCCGGCACTCGGTGGGCTTCGGCGGCGACCTGAGCCGCATCGAGATCCAGCAGCAGTTCCTCAGCTCGCTGATGCGCAAGTTGAAGTCCAACGACACGCTCACCAGCCCGTCCAAGATGCTGAAGCTCGCAGAGGCGGGCACCGAGGCGCTGACCGTCGACTCCCAGCTGGACAGCATCGGCAAGCTGAAGGACCTCGGTCTGGAGCTGGGCAAGCTCAACACCAAGAACCTGACCTTCACCACGGTGCCGGTGGACGACAACCCGGCCGAGAAGGTCAAGGCGACGGTCGTCCTCAGGGAGGCGCCCGCCCGGCAGGTCTTCGACATGATCAAGAACGACGTCTCCTTCACCGAGGTCAAGAAGAAGGAGAAGAAGGAGGCCGCCGCGGTCGCCGCCCGCCTCAAGGGCACCAAGTCCGACCCCGACGAGGTCCGCGTCCGCATCCTCAACGGCGGCGCCCCCTCGGGCAGCGCCTCGCAGGAACTCAACTACCTCCAGCTCGAAGCGGGCGTCACCAAGTCCGAGAACGCCGGCAACGCACCCGAGGAACTGAAGAAGACCACCCTCGAATACGCCCCCGACCAGGCCGACCAGGCCCGCCGCCTCGCCGACATCCTCGGCCTGTCCGGATCCGCCATGAAACCCGGCGAAAGCGTCACCAACTCCCAGGGCCTGCCCGCCATGACCCTCACCCTCGGCAAGGACTTCAAGGGCGCCGGAGTCAAACTCGACGCCACCTCCGGCAAGACCCCGGAAGGGGTCCAGAAGTCCACGGCGGACAAGGTCGAGTGCGCCGAGTGACCTGACGGTCCCGTCACCCGTCCTACAGAACGGCCCTGTTACGGCCGGGAGGGCAACCGGTCCACCGGCGCGGTCGTACAGCCATTGAGGGCCGGCGCGTGTCCGACCGTGCGGAAGAGCCGCGCGCGGGGGCGCGTTCGCGGGAGCGAGGGCGGGGAGACGGGCATGACACACAGCGGTGTGCGGGGAGAGGGAGCGCGGCCGGACGCGGTCCGGTCCGCCGGGGACGGCACGTCCGAGCGGGACGGTCCCGGCGCGGACCACACGAACGGCGCAGGCGGCAGACGGCGCGGCCACGGCAGGCGGCCCAGGCGGCGGCACCGCGTGCTCAGATGGTCCGCGATGACGCTGTCGGTCCTGATACTCGGCACGGCCGGCGCCGGATACCTCTACTACCGACACCTGAACGGCAACATCGAGAAGGGCGAGCGCAGCAGCGGCGACTCCAAGGCCCGCAGGACCGAGCCGAACGCCGCCGGGCAGACTCCCCTGAACATCCTGCTGATCGGCTCCGACAGCCGCGCCTCCGACGCCAACGTGGCGCTGGGCGGCGGCAAGGACCACCGCGACAGCGTGCCGCTGGGCGATGTGCAGATGCTGATCCACCTGGCGGCGGACCGCGAGAGCGCCGCGGTGGTGAGCATTCCGCGCGACACCCGGGTCGACATCCCCGAGTGCACCGATCCGGAGACCGGCAGGACCTACCCGGCGGCCGACACGATCATCAACGAGTCGCTGGGCCGCGGCGGGGCCGGCTGCACGCTGGCCACCTGGGAGAACCTCACCGGTGTCTACATCGACCACTGGATGACCATCGACTTCGCGGGCGTGGTGCGGATGGCCGACGCCATCGGCGGTGTCGGGGTCTGCGTGAACCAGAACGTGTGGGACCGCCCGCTGCCCGGGATGCCCGGCGGCTCGGGACTGAAGATGAAGGCCGGATCCGAGAAGGTGAAGGGCGAGCAGGCGCTGCAGTGGCTGCGCACCCGGCACGCCTGGGGCAGCGACGTGCTGCGGACCCGGGCGCAGCGCATGTACATGAACTCGGCGATGCGCACCCTGCGGGGCCAGAACGTCTTCACCGACACCGGCAGGCTGATGGACCTGGCCGAGGCGGCCACGAAGTCGCTGGTGGTGTCCGAGGAGATCGGCACGGTCAAGAAGCTGTTCGACCTCGGTATGCAGCTCAAGACGGTCCCCTCGAACCGCATCACCATGACGACGATGCCCACCGTCGCGGACCCCGAGAACGCGAACCACCTGCTTCCGGCCGGTGACGACGCCGAGCAGATGTGGGCGATGCTCCGCGACGACGTGCCCTTCGACGACAACGGCGACAAGGACAGCGGCGGCGCGAAGTCCTCCGCGAAACCCTCCGCGAAACCCTCGGGCGGCTCGTCCTCCGACGCCGCCGACATCGACGTCCTGGTGCGGAACGCCACCCGCTCCTCCACCCTCGGACCGGTCGACGGCCGCGCGCACGCCATCACCCGGACGCTGGTGGAGCGGGGCTTCGACCGGGCGACGGCGGACACGTCGGCGGCGCTGTCCGAGCAGAGGACCGTCGTCCGTCACCCGGGCGACGAGTCGGCCGAGGACGCCCGGCGGGTCGCCGAGGCGCTGGGAATTCCGGCGAGCGCGACGCGCAGGTCGACGGACGTGTCCGGGGTCACGGTCGACATCGGGGCGGACTGGCGTACGGGCACGTCGTATCCGCAGCAGAAGAAGCCGGAGGCCGGGGACCTGCCCGACAGCAGTGACGCCCTGAACGGATCCGAGACAGGCAAGTGCATGGACGTGTACAAGCCTTACCGATGGTAGGAATTCAGTACATACGAGGAGTTGCTCCCTGGGTGGGAACGTCGGATACGTCACCTGTACCGTTCGACGCTCAACTTGGCAGATAGTGTGAGCACCCCCGTGCCCCCCGCCATGAGGTCCGCTCTGGCGCAGTGCACTTGCCGACCTTTACCGTGCGCCTTCGGAGCAGGCGCCGCGTGGCCCTGACGGAGGATTGGAAAACCGTGGACGCGCAAGGACGTGGGCGGGCAGACGACGTCGACCCCGCAGACCAGTGGGTACTGAATCCGCGTACCGGCGAATACGAACTGCGACTGCCCCCTTCCGCACCGCAGCCGGCCGTCCCGGGCCCGCGCAGGTCCGCGCCGCGTGACACCACCGAGGGCGCGAAGGGCCGTCGTACGGCCGCGCCCGGCCGTGAGGTCCCGCCCCAGCGGCGACGCCGTGGTGCGCCACCGGAGGAACCGGCGCCGGGGCGGCGCGGACGCCGGCCGGCGAAGAAGAAGTCACGGGGCAGGAAGGTCCTGATGTGGACCGGCGGCACCATGGCGTTCGTCGTCCTCGCCACCGGTGTCGGCGGCTACCTCTACCTCAAGCACCTCGAGGGCAACGTCACGACGACGGACGTGGGCGACGCGGGCAGCAGCAGCTTCAAGAAGGACGAGGCCTTCAACATCCTCATCGTCGGCACCGACAAGCGAACCGGCGAGGGCAACGAGGGCTACGGCGACAAGGGCAGCACGGGGCACGCGGACACCACGATCCTGCTGCACGTCGCCAAGGACCGCTCCAACGCGACCGCGCTCAGCATCCCCCGCGACATGATCGTCGACATCCCCGACTGCCCGACCACGCAGGAGGACGGGACGGAGAAGATCGTCCCCGGCTCCACCGGCGTCCGCTTCAACACGAGCCTCGGCCAGGACGGCCGGGACGCCGGCTGCACCATGCGCACGGTGAAGGAGGCGACCGGCATCCAGCCCCACCACTTCATGATGGCCGACTTCAACGCGGTCAAGACGCTGACCACGGCGGTCGGCGGCGTGAAGGTCTGTGTGGAGCACGCCGTGGACGATCCGAAGTCCCATCTGAAGCTGCCCGCGGGCGAGTCACAGATCGAGGGCGAGCAGGCCCTGGCCTTCCTCCGCACCCGGCACTCCTTCGGCAACGAGGGCGACCTGGACCGCATCAAGGTCCAGCAGCAGTTCCTGGGCTCCCTCATGCGGCAGATGTCCTCCAGCGACACCCTCACCAGCCCCACCAAGCTGATCAAGCTGGCCGAGGCCGCGACCAAGGCGCTCACCGTGGACAGCGCCATCGGCAAGGTGGGCACGCTGAAGGACATCGCCCTGGAGCTGAAGAAGGTGCCGACGAAGAACATCACGTTCCTGACGGTGCCGGTGGTCGACAACCCCACCGAGAAGGTCAGGGCGACGGTCGTCCCCAACCCGTCCAAGGCGCCCCAGGTCTTCGAGATGATCGCGAACGACATCTCCTTCACCGAGGTCAAGAAGAAGGAGAAGAAGGAGGCCGCCGCGGTCGCCGCCCGCCTCAAGGGCACCAAGTCCGACCCCGACGAGGTCCGCGTCCGCATCCTCAACGGCGGCGCCCCCTCGGGCAGCGCCTCGCAGGAACTCAACTACCTCCAGCTCGAAGCGGGCGTCACCAAGTCCGAGAACGCCGGCAACGCACCCGAGGAACTGAAGAAGACCACCCTCGAGTACGCCCCCGACCAGGCCGACCAGGCCCGCCGCCTCGCCGACATCCTCGGCCTGTCCGGATCCGCCATGAAACCCGGCGAAAGCGTCACCAACTCCCAGGGCCTGCCCGCCATGACCCTCACCCTCGGCAAGGACTTCAAGGGCGCCGGAGTCAAACTCGACGCCGCGTCGATCGAGACGCCCGAGGTGGAGAAGTCCACGGCCGACAAAGTTCAGTGCGCGAGTTGAGGCCGTAGCGCAACCTCACGGGCCCGTCGTATGTCTCCAAGACGTACGGCGGGCCCTGAGGGCTGTGGAGGACGCAGAAGTTGACGCAGAACAGTGTGCAGGAGGCCGTACCGGCCGCCGAGGACGAGGCCGCCCGCGAGGCCACCCTCGAGGACGGGAGCGGCGAGGGCCCGGGCGACGGGCGCAGGGCGCCGCGCAAGCACCGGGTGCTCCGCTGGTCGGCGATGGTGCTGGCCGTACTGATAGTGGGCACGGCCGGCGCCGGCTACGTCTACTACCGGCACCTCAACGCCAACATCGAGCAGCAGGAACTGAATCTCGGTGACGAGAAGATCCCGGAGCCGACGCCGAACGCCGCGGGGCAGACCCCGCTGAACATCCTGCTCATCGGCTCCGACGCGCGGGACAGCAAGGAGAACCAGGAACTCGGCGGCGCCCGGGAGACGTTCGGCTCCACACCGCTGGCGGACGTCCAGATGCTGGTGCACCTGTCCGCCGACCGCAGCAACATGTCGGTCGTCAGCATGCCGCGGGACACCCTCGTGAAGATCCCGAAGTGCACCGACCCCGACGACGGCACGGTCTATCCGGCGAGCGACGGGCGGGTGATGACCAACCAGAGCCTCGGGCACGGCGGTCCGGGCTGCACCGTCGCCACCTGGCAGGAGCTCACCGGCATCCACATCGACCACTTCCTCATGGTCGACTTCGCGGGTGTCGTGTCGATGGCGGACGCCATCGGCGGTGTCCCGGTGTGCGTCGACGCCAACATCCACTCGCGCGACAGCCAGGGTCACGGCTCCGGCCTGAAGCTGGAGGAGGGCACCCACCCGGTCAAGGGCGAGCAGGCCCTGCAGTGGCTGCGCACCCGTTACGGCTTCGAGGACGGCAGCGACCTGGCACGGGCCAAGGCCCAGCACATGTACATGAACTCGATGGTCCGGGAGCTGCGCGAGAACGCCACCCTGAGCAACCCGAACAAGCTGCGCAGGCTCGCCGAGAAGGCCACCGAGGCGCTCACCGTCGACCCGGGCCTGAACTCGGTCAAGAAGCTCTACGACCTCAGCACCGAGCTGCGGAAGGTCGAGCCGGAGCACATCACCATGACCACCATGCCGAACCGGTACGTGGG
The DNA here is from genome assembly GCF_001905725.1 of Streptomyces sp. CB02400. Lineage (GTDB taxonomy): Bacteria > Actinomycetota > Actinomycetes > Streptomycetales > Streptomycetaceae > Streptomyces > Streptomyces atrovirens. The sequence goes on along the minus strand of NZ_LIWB01000015.1, from coordinate 185,434 downwards.
CGCGCGGGTGGAGCCCACGGAGGACGCCGAGCAGCTCTTCCGGCTGGTGCGCGAGGACATCAGCCTGGACGGCGGGGACACGAAGGACACGAAGAAGAAGACCGGCCCGACGCAGGGGGACCAGGGCCCGGACGACCCGGCGGCCGAGGACGCCGAGATCCCGGTCCTGGTGCAGAACGGCACCCGCACCGACACCCTGGGCGCGGCCCCCGACCGGGCCGGCACCGTGGCGGAGCTGCTCGTGGACGAGGGGTTCACCAGGGCGGTCGCCGACCAGAGCGCGTCCCTGAGCGAGAAGACGACCGTCGTCCGTTACCCGAGCGCGGACCTGGAGGGCGACGCCGCGGCGGTCGCCGAGGCCCTGGGGCTCGAGCCGAGCGCGGTGCGCAGGTCGACCGACGTCTCCGGTGTCACGCTCGTGGTGGGCGCGGACTGGCGCGAGGGCACGACGTACAAGGCGCCGAAGGAGAACAACGAGGTGCCGGAGACCGCCGAGGCGCTCAACGGCGCGGACGACGAGGCCTGCATGAAGGTGAACCCCGCGTTCACCTGGTGAGGACACCGCAACGGGCCCCTCTCCGGGGGGGGAGGGGCCCGTGGTGACGTCCGGTCAGTGCGAGGCGGCGTCCGCGCGGACCGAGGGGCGCCGGCTCGCGATCACCTTGCGGGCCAGGGACTTCGGGCTGGTCAGGAAGCCCCAGCCCCACGACATGTGCATGGTGGCCAGCGCCACCGGGATCTGCAGCCGCGCCTTGAGCGGCAGCCCCTTGCCGGCCGGGACGGACCCCAGCACGATCGCCGCGAGGTAGCCGCCGGGCACCACGAAGCCCCACGGGGTCAGCACGGCGCCCACCACGATCCCGGCCGCGATCGCGCACACCGCGGCCGGCGGGGCCAGGTAGCGCAGGTTGATGGAACCGGAGTGGTAGCGGGCCACGACGTGCCGCCAACGCCCGTAGTCCTTGTACTGCTTGGCCAGCGCCCGCACGCTGGGCCGGGGCCGGTACGACACCTTCAGCTCCGGCGAGAACCAGATCAGCCCGCCGGCCTCACGGATGCGGAAGTTCAGCTCCCAGTCCTGGGCGCGGATGAACTCCACGTTGTACCCGCCCTGCTGCTCCAGCGCCTCGCGCCGGAACACACCCAGGTACACCGTCTCGGCGGGGGCGGCCTCGCCGCCGGTGTGGAAGGCGGCGTTGCCCACACCTATCTTCGACGTCATCGCGGCGGCGACGGCGTGCTCCCAGTCGTTCTCCCCCTCGGCGTGCATGATGCCGCCGACGTTCTGCGCGCCGGTCTCCTCCAGGAGCCGTACGGCGGTCGCGATGTAGTTCGGGGAGAGCATCCCGTGCCCGTCGACGCGGACCACGACCGGATGGCGCGAGGCCTTGATCGCCGCGTTGAGGGCGGCCGGGGTGCGGCCGGTCGGATTGGGCACGGTGTGCACCCGCGGGTCCTCGGCCACGAGCTCGGCGGCGATCTCGTCCGTGCGGTCCGTGGACGGACCGAGGGCGATCACGACCTCCATCTCGCCGGCGTACTCCTGGGCGAGGATCGCGCGGACGGCGCCGCGCAGGTGCCGCTCCTCGTTGAGGACGGGCATGATCACGGAAACGGCGGGGAGCCGCACGTCGGGATTGGCGTTCATAGGGGGCTCACGTTACCGCGAACGGGGGACACCGACGCGCGTGCCGGGGGCGATGTGCCGGGCCGCAGATCGTATCGGCCTACCGTGCTCACGATCCCACGCACGGCCGTCGTCCGGAGGTGTCCCCCTTGCCCACGCCGCCGCGGTCCCCCCGGCCCCACCCCGCACCGCAGCGTCCCCCGCGGCCCACCGCGTCGACCGCGCCACCCGTGCCGCCGCGCGGGAAGCCGCGCTGGGTCATGCGCACCGTCTCCACGCTGTCGGTCGTGGTGCTCGCCTCCGCCGGGATCGGACACGCGGTGATGAGCGGCCTCGACGAGGACATCGCCCGGGTCGACCCGTTCCGCGACATGAAGAACCGCCCCGAGGCCGGTCACGGCATGAACATCCTGCTCGTCGGCACCGACGGCCGGGAGAGGATCGGCGAGGAGGAGCGGGAGAAGTACCGGCTCGGCGGGGCGCCCTGCCACTGCACCGACACGATCATGATCGTGCACATCTCGGCGGACCGCGAGCGGGCCGCCGTGGTCAGCCTGCCCCGCGACTCGTACGCCGTGACGCCCCCGCACACCGACCGGGTGAGCGGCGAACGGCACAAGGGGCACCCCGTCAAACTGAACGCGGCGTACGCCGAGGGCGGGCCCCGGCTGACCGTGCGCACGGTCGAGAAGATGACCCGGGTGAAGATCGACCACTACCTGGAGGTCGACTTCACCAGCTTCATGAAGACCGTGGACGTGGTCGGCGGCGTCGAGATCTGCACCGACAGACGGCTGAAGGACAGCCGCACCGGCCTCGACCTGCCCGCCGGCCGGCACACCCTCGAAGGCGGCCAGGCCCTGCAGTACGTCCGCTCCCGGCACGTCGACGGCGCCTCCGACCTCAGCCGGATGAGGCGCCAGCAGCACTTCATGGCGGCCCTGGTGGACCGGGTCACCTCCTCCGGGATCCTGCTGAACCCGCTGAAGTTCCGGGACGTGACCCGGGCGGTGCTCGGCTCGGTCCGCGCCGACAAGGGCTTCGGCACCGGCGAGCTCCTGGACCTCGGCCGGGCGATGCGGAACTTCTCGCCCTCCTCCTCCGAGTTCACCACCGTGCCGATCTCCGACATGAGACACACCGTGAAGGGCGCCGGCTCGACGCTGAAGTGGGACACCGAGAAGTCCGAGCGCATCTTCGACGCGCTGCGCCGGGACGAGCCGCTCTCCGTGCGCCGCACCCCGGGCGCGGCGCTCCGCGTCCCGGTGGACCCCCGGCAGATCCGCGTCCAGGTCGAGAACGGCACCCGCACGGCGGGCCTCGGCCGGCGGGTGGACGCGGCGCTGGCGGCGACCGGCTTCGACACCACCCGCGCCCCGGCCAACGCGGCGCACCAGGACGTGAGGCGGACGGTCGTCGCCTACGACCCCCGCTGGGACCGCTCCGCGAAATCCCTCGCGGCGGCCCTTCCCGGCAGCGAGCTGCGCGCGGTGAAGGGCCAGGGCGCCACGCTGAAGGTGATCGCGGGCGCCGACTTCGAGAAGGTCCGCAAGGTACGGGCGCAGGACCCGGGGCAGGGCGAGTTCGGGGTGGTGCGGGGCGACGAGGTGAACTGCTCCTGAGCCCCTTCCCCAGCCGGCCCGGCAGCGCTCCGAGGGGGCGCGGAACCGTACCGACGTGCGGCTACCGCCGCACCTCCAGCGGGCCCGGCGCGGTCCACCGGGGTGCGGCAGCACCCCGAAGGGGCGCGGGGAACTGCGCGACCAGCCACGACGGCGCCGCAGCCGATCGACGCACCCCGCGGAGCGTTCAGTCCTCGAACCCCTCCGCCGCCCGCTTCTCCCGCAGCTCCATGATCGCCCGGCGGCGGGCCAGCCGGTGGGCGCGGCGGATCTGGGCCTCCTGGTAGCGGCGCCTGTCCCGCTCGGTCTCCGGTATCACCTGCGGCACCCGGCGCGGCTTCCCGTCGGCGTCGACGGCCGCGAACACCAGATACGCCGAGCCGACCTGGGTGGCCGGCGTGGACTCGTTCCAGCGCTCGGCCAGCACCCGCACCCCGACCTCCATCGAGGTCCGTCCTGTCCAGTTGACCTGGGCCTTCACATGAACCAGGTCGCCGACGCGGACCGGCTCCAGAAAGGCCATCTCGTCCATGGAGGCGGTGACGGCAGGCCCTCCGGAGTGCCGTCCGGCCACGGCGCCCGCCGCGTCGTCGACCAGCTTCATGATCACCCCGCCGTGCACCGTGCCCAGCAGGTTGGTGTCGTTGTGGGTCATGATGTGGCTGAGGGTCGTACGGGACGCCGAGGTGGGCTTGCCCGGGATGTCCGGACTCTCCGTGGCTGCGGCGGGGGCCTGGTCTGTCATGGCCTCCACCTTATGCCGAGGTCACATCTGCGGAATTTGTGTCAGCTTCGCAACAGCGGTGCCCTGATTTTCCGACGACCCTTGTATGGCGCACAGCCGGGACCTGCACACTGTCTTCCATGACTGATTGGCCCGAGGCACGGTCCGACGACAACCGCGGCGGACGCTACGGACGCGGCAGCGCGAGCGCACAGCCCGAGGGCGCCCGTGTCATGCGGCAGGTCCGCCGCGGCCCGGCGGCCCCTCCCGGGCAGGGCGCGTACGGCGGTGTCCCGCAGCAGCCGTCGTACGTGGACGGGCACGGCAGTGGCGGCGGCTACGACAGCGGCTACAACACCGGCCAGGTCTACGGCACGCCCAGCGGCGGTGGACCCGGCGGGCCGGGCGGCGACGGCGGTTACGCCCCGCAGCGCCCCGCGCCGGACTGGCGCCGCCGCATCAAGTGGACGGCGATCACCGTCGTCACCGTGCTGGTCGTGACGACCGTCGGCACGTACTTCTGGGCCGACTCCAAGCTCAACCGCGACGTCGACCTGTCGAAGGTGATCGAGCGGCCCGAGAAGGGCGAGGGCACCAACTACCTCATCGTCGGCTCCGACAGCCGTGAGGGCCTGTCCGCCGAGGACAAGAAGAACCTGCACACCGGGTCCGCCGACGGCAAGCGCACGGACTCGATGATGATCCTGCACACCGGCGACAACGGCCCCACCCTGATCTCGCTGCCCCGGGACTCGAACGTCGAGATCCCGTCCTTCGTGGGCTCCGAGTCGGGCAAGACCTACCCCTCGACCGGCCGGCAGGTGAAGCTCAACGCCGCCTACGCCGAGGACGGGCCCGAACTGCTGGTCCGCACGGTCGAGTTCAACACCGGTCTGCACATCGACCACTACGTGGAGATCGGCTTCGCCGGCTTCGCGAACATCGTGGACGCGGTCGGCGGCGTCGAGATGGACATCCCGCAGGACATCAAGGACACCAAGTCCGGCGCCGACCTCAAGAAGGGCAAGCAGACCCTGAACGGCGAGGAGGCCCTCGCCTTCGTCCGCACCCGGTACGCGCTGGCGGGCTCCGACCTGGACCGTACGAAGAACCAGCAGAAGTTCCTCTCCGCCCTCGCCAACCAGGTGGCCACGCCGGGCACGGTCCTCAACCCCTTCAAGCTCTACCCGACCATGGGCGCGGGGCTGGACTCCCTGATCGTCGACAAGGAGATGGGACTGTTCGACCTGGCCGACATGTTCTGGTCGATGAAGGGCGTCAGCGGCGGCGAGGGCACGTCCATGAACATGCCGATCGCGGGCTCCACCGGCGGCAACCTGCTCTGGGACAAGGCGAAGGTGAAGCAGTTGGTGAGCCAGTTGAACAACGACGAGAAGGTCACCGTCAAGGGCAACTGAAACCGGCTGCGGGCACCCCGCGCGGGGTGCCCGCAGCCGTGTCCGGCGACGGCGTCACATCGTGGCGCCCGCCATGGCGCGGCACATCTCGGAGCAGCGACGGCAGGACTCGGCGCAGCGCGTCATCCGCTCGTCGTCCGGCATGGACATGCACGCCTCGGCGCACATGTCGCAGGCCTGCGCGCACATCATGCACATCTCGTTCGCCAGCGGCGAGCGGCGCATCATCATGTCCGCGCACATGCGGGTCATCTCCGAGCAGTCCATGAGCGCCCGCATGATCCGCATCTGGGCCTGGCCGCCCATCTGCAGACAGGAGCTCATGGTCTCCTCGCACACACCGTGGCAGGCCATGCACGCCTGGACGCAGTCCTGCATCTCCTGGCTCATCGGTTCCGCGGTGGTCGGCTGCTGCTGGGTCATGGTTCCTCCCAGGACGACGGAGAGGGCCGGGGCTCGGCCCCCGCCCTCTCCGTCCTACGCCCCTGGCCCCATGACCACCACAGGACGGCCCGGACCACGTCCCTGCTTGGAAGCACCGGCAGCGGAAAAAAGAGACGGGGCGGGAACGAACGGCTCAGGGGAGGGCGCACATGACACCACAGGCGGAGAGACAGCGGCTGCGCAGACGGCTGGAACGGCTCATCGGCATCGCCGCGACCGAGGGCAACGAACTCGTGCCGCTGCGCAACGGCGACCGTATCTTCCCCGCGATGCTGGAGGCCATCCGCGCCGCGGAACACACCGTCGACATGATGACGTTCGTGTACTGGCGCGGTGACATCGCGCGGGAGTTCGCCGACGCCCTGGCCGAGCGGGCCCGCTCGGGGGTCCGGGTACGGCTGCTGCTGGACGGTTTCGGCGCCAAGGAGATCGAGCCGGAGCTGCTGGACGCCATGGACGACGCCGGCGTCCAGGTGGCCTGGTTCCGCAAGCCCCTCCATCTGTCGCCGATGCGGCAGAACCACCGTTGTCACCGCAAGGTCCTGGTGACCGACGAGCACACCGCGTTCACCGGGGGCGTCGGCATCGCCCAGGAGTGGTGCGGCGACGCCCGCGGCCCCGGCGAGTGGCGCGACACCCACGTACGGGTCCGGGGGCCCGCCGTGGACGGGATCGCGGCGGCCTTCGCCCAGAACTGGGCCGAGTGCCACGACGACCTGTACGACGAGCACGACCGCTTCACCCCCCAGGAACAGCCGGGGAGCGCCACGGTCCAGGTGGTACGGGGCTCGGCCAGCTTCGGCTGGCAGGACATGCAGACACTGCTGCGCGTCATGATCACCTCGGCGCGGGAGCGCTTCCGGCTGTCCACGGCCTACTTCGCGCCCGACACCTACTTCATCGACCTCCTGGCCGCCGCCGCCCGCCGGGGCGTGCGGGTGGAGATCCTGCTGCCGGGGCCGCACACCGACCAGCGGGCCTGCCTGCTGGCCGGCCGGCAGCACTACCAGACCCTGGTCGACGCGGGCGTGGAGGTGCGGGAGTACCAGCCGACCATGCTGCACACGAAGGTCATCACCGTGGACGGCGTCTGCTCCCTCATCGGCTCCACCAACTTCAACCGCCGCTCCCTGGAGCACGACGAGGAGGTCATGCTGGCCGTCCTCGACGAGGACTTCACGGCCGCGCTGGACGCCGACTTCGACGCCGACCGCAAGCTGAGCGAGCCCGTCGACCCGGCCCGCTGGCGGCACCGTCCCCTGACCGGACGCCTCGCCGAGGCCGCGGTCACCCCGATCCGCCGCTTCCTGTGACGGCGCACACCGGCCGGAAAGAGCGGAGGGCGCCAGTCCCCGGACGCCCTCCGCTGCCCGGCCCGCCCGCCGTTACGGCAGGTTGCGGGCCATCACGATCCGCTGGACCTGGTTGGTGCCCTCGTAGATCTGCGTGATCTTCGCGTCGCGCATCATGCGCTCGACCGGGTAGTCGCGGGTGTAGCCGTAGCCGCCCAGGAGCTGGACGGCGTCGGTGGTGACCTCCATGGCGACGTCGGAGGCGAAGCACTTCGCCGCGGCGCCCTGGAAGGTGAGGTCGCTGTCGCCGCGCTCGGACTTCGCCGCGGCGGCGTAGGTGAGCTGGCGGGCGGCCTCGATCTTCATGGCCATGTCGGCGAGCATGAACTGGATGCCCTGGAAGTCGGCGATCGGCTTGCCGAACTGCTTGCGCTCCTGGACGTAGCCCTTGGCGTAGTCGAGGGCGCCCTGGGCGATGCCGAGGGCCTGGGCGGCGATGGTGATGCGGGTGTGGTCCAGCGTCCTCATCGCGGTGGCGAAGCCGGTGCCCTCCTCGCCGATCATGCGGTCGGCGGGGATGCGGACGTTGTCCAGGTAGACCTCGCGGGTCGGGGAGCCCTTGATGCCGAGCTTCTTCTCCGGGGCGCCGAAGGAGACGCCCTCGTCGGACTTCTCGACGACGAAGGCGGAGATGCCCTTGGAGCGCTTGGTGGGGTCGGTGACGGCCATCACCGTGTAGTACTCGGACTCGCCGGCGTTGGTGATCCAGCGCTTCACGCCGTTGAGGACGTAGGAGTCGCCGTCGCGGACCGCCCGGGTCTTCATGCCGGCCGCGTCCGAGCCCGCGTCGGGCTCGGAGAGGCAGTACGAGAACATGCCGTCGCCCTTGGCGAGCGGGGTCATGTACTTCTTCTTCAGCGCCTCGGAGCCGGAGAGGATCACCGGCAGCGAGCCCAGCTTGTTCACGGCCGGGATGAGGGAGGAGGACGCGCAGACGCGGGCCACCTCCTCGATCACGATGACCGTCGCGAGCGCGTCCGCGCCGGCGCCGCCGTACTCCTCGGGTACGTGCACGGCGTGCAGGTCGTTCGCGGTCAGCGCGTCCAGTGCCTCCCGGGGGAAGCGGGCCTCCTCGTCCACCGCGGCGGCGTACGGCGCGATCTTCGCCTCGGCCAGCGAGCGGACGGCGTCACGGAGCATGTCGTGCTCCTCGGACGGGCGGTACAGGTCGAAGTCAGCCGATCCGGCCAAGGTCTCTCACGCTCCAAAACGATGCGATGCTGGTCACGCTAACTACCGTTAAGTAACTCAAATTTTAGGCCTTCACCGGCACCCGTGGATAGGTGAGCTGGGCGACAGCCCGCCGGTGGCGGGCCCGCGCCCCCGGTTATGCTCGGGCCCGCACTGCATGCCGTTTACCCCTGGAGCACTCATGGCCCTCAAGATCACCGTGATCGGCACCGGTTATCTCGGTGCGACCCACGCGGCGGCCATGGCGGAGCTGGGGTTCGAGGTGCTGGGCCTCGACGTCGTACCGGAGAAGATCGACAAGCTCCGGCGCGGTGAGGTCCCGATGTACGAGCCGGGACTGGAAGAGCTGCTGCGCAGGCACGTGGCCGGGATCGAGGGGTCCAGCGGGCGGCTGCGGTTCACGATGGACTGGGCCGAGCTCGGGGAGTTCGGCGACGTCCACTTCGTGTGTGTGAACACTCCGCAGCGGCACGGCGAGTACGCCTGCGACATGTCGTACGTCGACTCCGCGATCGCCTCGCTCGCGCCGCATCTGAAGGGTCCCGCGCTGGTCGTGGGCAAGTCGACGGTGCCCGTCGGCTCGGCCGACCGGCTGGCCGCCTACCTGGCCGAGCACGCTCCCGCCGGGGAGGCCGCGGAGCTGGCGTGGAACCCGGAGTTCCTGCGCGAGGGCTTCGCCGTGCGCGACACGCTGCACCCGGACCGGATCGTGGTGGGCGTGCGCAGTGAGCGGGCGGAGAAGGTGCTGCGGGAGGTGTACGCCACACCGGTCGAGGAGGGTTCGCCGTTCGTGGTGACCGACTTCGCGACCGCGGAGCTGGTGAAGACCTCGGCGAACTCCTTCCTGGCCACGAAGATCTCGTTCATCAACGCGATGGCCGAGGTGTGCGAGGCCGCGGACGGTGACGTGGCCAAGCTGGCGGAGGCCATCGGCTACGACGACCGGATCGGCAAGAAGTTCCTGCGCGCCGGGATCGGCTTCGGCGGCGGCTGTCTGCCGAAGGACATCCGGGCGTTCATGGCGCGCGCCGGTGAGCTGGGCGCGGACCAGGCGCTGACGTTCCTGCGGGAGATCGACTCGATCAACATGCGCCAGCGCGGCCGGATGGTGGAGCTGACCCGGCAGGCGCTGGGCGGCGGGGCGTTCCTGGGCAAGCGGGTGGCGGTGCTGGGCGCGACCTTCAAGCCGGACTCGGACGACGTCCGGGACTCGCCGGCGCTGAACGTGGCCGGGCAGATCCACCTCCAGGGCGGCCAGGTCACGGTGTACGACCCGAAGGGCATGGACAACGCCCGCAGCCTCTTCCCGACCCTGGGGTACGCCGACTCGGCACTGGAGGCGGTGCGCGGCGCGGACGTCGTACTGCACCTGACGGAGTGGCGGGAGTTCCGCGAGCTGGACGCGGCGGCGCTGGGCGAGGTGGCCGCGGAGCGGCTGATCCTCGACGGGCGCAACGCGCTCGACCCGGAGGTGTGGCGCCGGGCCGGCTGGCGCTACCGCGCGATGGGACGCCCCACCGCGTAGACGAAAAGCGGAAGGCGCCGGTTCGGCCGAGGCTCAGTCGGCCGAACCGGCGTCCTGCCGCATTCTGCCAAACCGCACGCGGCCACGGTGCGGCTACGCGCCCCTTCGCGCGGACCCGGCGGCACTCCGAAGGGGCGCGGGACCGTACCGACGTGCGGCCACCGCCGTGCCTCCGACGAGCCCCGCAAAGCCCACTGCGGCACAGCAACGCCCTATAGGGCGCGGGGAACTGCGCGAC
>NZ_LIWB01000015.1:78547-175082 GCF_001905725.1 Streptomyces sp. CB02400 | reverse complement strand
CGCGGCACACGACCCACGACACCCCACAGCGGAGCGCTCACGCGCCCTTCGCCCGATAGCGCCGCATCTTCGCGCGGGCCCCGCACACCTGCATGGAGCACCAGCGGCCGCGTCCGGCGGGGCTGCGGTCGTAGTACGCCCAGAGGCAGTCGTCGGCCTCGCAGGCCTTCAGCCGGTTCCAGGTGCCCGCCGCGACCGCCTCGGCGACGGCGGCGGCTATGCGGAAGAGCAGGGGCCCGTCGTCGACGGGAGCGAGCGCGGCGGAACCGTCCGCCGGGTCGACCGTGACCACCAGGGGCGCCCGGGCGAGCAGCTCGCCGAGCGGGGCGACCGCGCGGTGGGGCGGGTGCCCGGCGTGGGCGAGCAGCGTGACACGCAGGGACTCGCGCAGTTCGCGGGCACAAGCGGCGGTGTCCTCGGTGAGCCCGAACGGCGCGCGGCCGTCCGCCGTGTCCAGCGCGTCGGCGCCCGACTCGACGTCCAGCGTGTTGACCAGGGCCTGGACCAGGGCCAGCTTCCCGGGCGGGGCCGCTCTCTCACTCATGCCTGGACGCCGCCTCTCCCTTTCCCTTTATCCCTTGCGACGTTACCTCCGATGCGGGAGCATGCGGTAACGGTTACCGGTTACCCGGCTCTAGCAGTAACAACGAGGAGGAAGTCATGTCCGTTGCCAAGGTGGGCGCCGTCGTCCTGGACTGTCCGGACCCGCGCGCGCTGGCCGGTTTCTACGCCGGGCTGGTGGGCGGCACGATCGTGGACGAGGGCGAGTGGGTGGACCTGAAGGTGGACGGCGGCCCGACGCTGGCCTTCCAGGCGGCCCCGGGGTACGTGGCACCGGAGTGGCCGTCGGCCGACCGCTCGCAGCAGTTCCACCTGGACCTGACGGTCGAGGACCTGGACGCGGCCGAGAAGGAGGTGCTGGCGCTGGGCGCGAGGCCGCTGGACGCCGACGACCGCTCGCGGACCTTCCGGGTTTACGCGGACCCGGCCGGGCACCCGTTCTGCCTGTGTGCCTGCTGACCCGCTGACTCCGGGAGGATCCATGGCCCCCGTGGCCCGTCTGCGTTCCGTCGTCCTCGACTGCCCCGACCCGCGTGAACTGGCCGTCTTCTACGCGGCCGTCGGCGGCGGCACGCCCGTGGAGGAGGACCCGGACTGGGTGGTGCTGCAGATCCCCGCGGGGCCCCGGCTCGCCTTCCAGCGGGCGCCGGGGCACACCCCGCCGGACTGGCCGAGCGCCGACCACGACTCCCAGCAGTTCCACCTCGACTTCGACGCCGGCGGGACCTGGGAGGAGATCGACGCGGCGGAGGAGAAGGTGCTGGCGCTGGGGGCGCGGGTGCTGGACCGGGAGGACTACGAGCGCAAGGACTTCCGGGTGTACGCCGATCCGGCGGGGCATCCGTTCTGCCTCTGCCGGATCGAACAGCCCTGACCGTCCCGCCGCTCAGCCGTCCAGGTCCTCGATGGTCGCCGTCGACGGCGGGCGGCGCTGCTGGGCCACATGGGCGGTGAAGTGGGCCTCGCGGAGCACCCGCTGGACGTTGCCCCAGGTCAGCAGGGCCACCTCGGTCTCGTCCCAGCCGCGCCCCAGCAGTTCGGCGATCAGCCTCGGGTAGCAGGAGGTGTCGGCGAGCTCCTGCGGATGGGCGCCGCCGGTGTCGTAGGTGCCGGACAGGCCGACGCACTCCGGTCCGGCGACCGTGCGGACGTGGTCGAGATGGTCGGCGACGTCCCGGACGGTCGGGCCGGACTGCTCGGCGGTCAGCGGCACCATGCACAGGCCCTTGGCCCGCCCCACGTCGGCGAGCAGCTCGTCGGGGAGGTTGGCCGGGTGGGGGCGCAGGGCGCGGGCGGCGGAGCGGCTGAACAGCACGGGCGCCTTGGAGACGGCGAGGACGCGGCGGATCACCGGGGCCGAGGCGTACGACAGGTTGGCGATCATGCCGACCCGGTTCATCTCGCGGACGACCTCCTCGCCGAACCGGGTCAGTCCCGCGGCGCCCGCCCAGGAGGCGCCGGTCAGGGTGAGCACGCGCAGACCGAGGGTGTGCAGCGAGCGCAGGACGCCGAGGGAGTCACCGAGGGCGGCGGCACCGGCGGGGCCGAACAGAACGGCGACCCGGCCGCAGTTGCGGGCGTCGGCGACCTCTCCCGCGCTGCGCGCCGGGCGCAGGCCCTCGTCGTGGGCGGCGACCACCGCCTTCGCCAGGTCGAGCTGCTCCAGGGTGGCGCCGACGGCCCGGCCGCCGTCGTCGGCCTCCGGCAGGTGCAGCGACCAGAACACCGCGCCGACCTGCCCCTTGCGCAGCCGGGGCACGTCCGCGTCGACGGCGCTCTCCCCCAGGTCGAGGTCGTACCAGGGCAGCCGGCGCAGCGCCCACGGCAGTCCGCTGTAACCGTCGGCGACGGGATGGGCGGCGAGGACGGCGTGGGCGCGGGTGAGGGGTTCGGCGTCCGGGTCGGAGACGGGCTCGTACGTCTCCGGCGTGACGATGACCGCCTCCCGGGGGTACGGCTCGTCGATGCGGCCGACCTCGGCGGCGGGGTGCAGGTCGTCCTGGAGATCGGCCATGGCGGGCTCCGTACGTCGTGACCTCGGCGGTACGGTCACCGTCGCACGGAGCGGCCGTGGGCTTCCTGGTGGACGCGGCGTTCGGGGTACCGGGGTGTGCCCCGCCCGGGCATGCGGTTGTTTGGTTCGCCCCCGCCGCCCTTCCCGTCCCGAACCTGGGGCTCCGCCCCGGACCCCGCTCCTCAAACGCCGGAGGGGCTGGGTTGTGCCGGAGGGGCTGGATCGTGCCGGAAGGGCTGGGTCGTGCCCGGGTCAGGTGTCCAGGGAGGCCAGGGTTGCGTTGGACGGGGCGCGGGTTTCCTGGAGGTGCCGGGCCACGTCCTCCGCCGCGCCCAGTACCCGTACCGCGTTCTTCCACGTGAGCTTGGCCAGGTCGGCCTTCGACCAGCCGCGGTCGAGGAGCTCGGCGATCAGGTTCGGGTAGGTGGAGACGTCGTTCAGGCCGTCGGGGGTGAAGGCCGTGCCGTCGTAGTCGCCGCCGATGCCGAGGTGGTCGATGCCGGCGACCTCGCGCATGTGGTCCAGGTGGTCGGCGACCGTGGAGACGGTGGCGACCGGACGCGGGTGGGCCTCCTCGAAGGCGCGGTGGATCCTCATCCCCTCGGCGGTGGTGTCGAGGTGGTGGAGGCCGTGCGCGCGCATGTTCTCGTCGGCCGCGGCCGTCCAGTCGACGGCCGCCTGGAGCACGAACTTCGGCACGAACGTCACCATCGCGACACCGCCGTTGGCGGGGAGCCGCTCCAGCACGTCGTCGGGGATGTTGCGCGGGTGGTCGCAGACCGCGCGGGCGGAGGAGTGGGAGAAGATCACCGGCGCGGACGTGGCGTCCAGCGCGTCCCGCATGGTCGTGGCGGCGACGTGGGAGAGGTCGACCAGCATGCCGAGCCGGTTCATCTCCCGCACCACCTCGCGGCCGAAGGCCGACAGGCCGCCCACGCCGGGCTCGTCGGTCGCCGAGTCCGCCCACGCCACGTTGAAGTTGTGGGTGAGGGTCAGATACCGGACGCCGAGGTCGTACAGCCCCCGCAGCGTGCCGAGGGAGTCGGCTATGGAGTGGCCGCCCTCCGCCCCCATGAGGGAGGCGATACGGCCCTGACCGCGCGCGGCCTCCATGTCGGCGGCGGTCAGCGCGGGCGCCAGCTCCCGCGGATGACGGGCCAGCAACTGCCGTACGCAGTCGATCTGTTCCAGCGTGGCCGGCACCGGGTCGGGCTGGTCCGCACGGACGTACACCGACCAGAACTGCGCGCCGACCCCGCCCGCGCGCAGCCGGGGGAGGTCGGTGTGCAGGTGGGCGGACTGGTCGCCGGCGATGTCGCGGGCGCCGAGGTCGTAGCGGACCTGTTCGCGCAGTGCCCACGGCAGGTCGTTGTGCCCGTCGACGACGGGGAACTCGCGCAGCAGCTCACGGGCCTGGTCCAGCGAGGTCATCCGCGTCACTTCCCGAAGCCGAAGCCGGCGCCGGAGCCCTCGGCCTTGGCGCGCAGCCGCTTGCCCTTCTCGGTGGCCTGGTCGTTCAGTTCCTGCTGGAACTCCCGCATCCGGCCGAGGAGTTCCTCGTCGTGGGCGGCGAGGATACGGGCCGCGAGCAGGCCCGCGTTGCGGGCGCCGGCCACGGAGACGGTGGCGACCGGGACACCGGCCGGCATCTGCACGATGGACAGCAGGGAGTCCATGCCGTCCAGGTACTTCAGCGGCACGGGCACGCCGATGACGGGCAGCGGGGTGACCGAGGCGAGCATGCCGGGCAGATGGGCGGCGCCGCCCGCGCCCGCGATGATCGCCTTGAGTCCCCGGTCCGCGGCCTGCTCGCCGTACGCGATCATCTCGCGCGGCATGCGGTGCGCGGAGACCACGTCGACCTCGTAGGCGATCTCGAACTCGTCGAGGGCCTTGGCCGCCGCTTCCATGACGGGCCAGTCGGAGTCCGACCCCATGACGATGCCGACAACAGGGCTCATTCGGTGATCGTGCCTCTCAGGTAGCCGGCTGCGTGACGGGCGCGCTCCAGCACGTCGTCCAGGTCGTCGCCGTAGGTGTTGACGTGGCCCACCTTGCGGCCGGGCTTCACGTCCTTGCCGTACATGTGGATCTTGAGCTGGGGGTCGCGGGCCATGCAGTGCAGGTACGCGGAGTACATGTCCGGGTAGTCGCCGCCGAGGACGTTGACCATGACCGTCCACTTCGCGCGCGGGCGGGGGTCGCCGAGCGGGAGGTCGAGGACGGCGCGGACGTGGTTGGCGAACTGCGAGGTGATCGCGCCGTCCATGGACCAGTGCCCGGAGTTGTGCGGGCGCATCGCGAGTTCGTTGACGAGGATGCGGCCGTCGCGGGTCTGGAACAGCTCGACGGCGAGGTGGCCGACGACGCCGAGTTCCTTGGCGATGCTCAGCGCCATCTCCTCGGCCTTCAGCGCGAGGGCCTCGTCGAGGTCGGGCGCGGGGGCGATCACCGTGTCGCAGACGCCGCCCACCTGCCGCGACTCGACGACGGGGTAGGCGACGGCCTGCCCGTGCGGGGAGCGGACCACGTTGGCGGCCAGCTCGCGCACGAAGTCGACCTTCTCCTCGGCGAGGACGGGAACGCCGGCCTTGAACGGCTCGGCGGCCTCCTCGACGGAACCGACGACCCACACGCCCTTGCCGTCGTAGCCGCCGCGGACGGTCTTGAGGACGACGGGGAACCCGTCGCCCTCCGCCGCGAACGCGGCCACGTCCTCGGGGTCGGCGACGATGCGGTGCCGCGGGCAGGGCACGCCGATCGCGTCGAGCTTCGCGCGCATCACGCCCTTGTCCTGGGCGTGCACCAGCGCGTCGGGGCCCGGGCGGACGGGGATGCCGTCCGCCTCCAGGGCCCTGAGGTGCTCGGTGGGCACGTGTTCGTGGTCGAAGGTGATCACGTCGCAGCCGCGCGCGAACGCGCGCAGCGTCTCCAGGTCGCGGTAGTCGCCGACGACGACATCGCCGACGACCTGCGCCGCGGAATCCTGCGGAGTGTCACTGAGGAGCTTGAATTTGATGCCGAGCGGGATGCCCGCCTCGTGTGTCATACGAGCGAGCTGGCCGCCGCCGACCATGCCGACTACCGGGAACGTCACGCCCCCAGGGTATCGGCCGAGCCACCGTGGCCGATTTACCGGTCTCCTCCCGGACGATCCGCGGGCGATGCGCGGTTGATCTTCGGACGATCCGCGGGTGATCCGTGCGTGATCCGCGGTCGTAATCCTCGTCCGCAGGAAGATCGCGTAGACGGGTGGTTAGCATGGTCTGGTTGACGCCAACCGACGGACGGGGGCCAGCACCACCATGGGACACGGTTCCTCTGCGCCTCCGACCACGGCCCCGGCTCCGGCCCCGCGCGGCACCGTGCGGGAGCGGATCGACCGGCTGGCCCGTGAGGTCGTGAAGTTCGGCGCGGTCGGCGGAATGGGTCTGCTGGTCAATCTCCTCGTGTTCAACCTGGTCCGGCAGGTGACGGACCTCCAGGTGGTGCGGGCGAGCGTCATCGCCACCATCGTGGCGATCGTCTTCAACTACATCGGCTTCCGCTACTTCGCCTACCGGGACCGCGACAAGTCCGGGCGCACCCGGGAGATGACGCTGTTCCTGCTGTTCAGCGCGGTCGGCCTGGTGATCGAGAACGGTGTGCTGTACACGGCGACGTACGGCTTCGGCTGGGACAGCCCGCTGCAGAGCAACATCTTCAAGTTCCTCGGCATCGGTGTGGCGACCCTGTTCCGCTTCTGGTCGTACCGCACCTGGGTCTTCCGCGCGCTGCCGGTGCGGGAGCCGGTGACGCGGGGCGCCCCCGCCGACGGCTCCCGTGACTCCCGTGGCTCCCGCGCGACGCAGCGCGTGCCGTAGCCGTCAGCGCACCGTCCGGCGGGACTCGTCGTCCGGGGACTTCTGCGGCGGTGTGCGGGAGAGGAACAGGCCGAAGACGGCCGGACTGGCCTGGAGCATCTCCAGGCGGCCACCGTCCGCCTCCGCGAGGTCGCGGGCGACGGCGAGGCCGATGCCGGTGGAGTTGCGGCCGCTGATCGCCCGTTCGAAGATCCGCGCGCCCAGGTCGGCGGGGACACCCGGACCCTCGTCGGTGACCTCGACGACGACCTGGTTGCCGGTGACGCGGGTGCGCAGGGCGACCGTGCCGCCCCCGTGCATCAGCGAGTTCTCGATCAGCGCCGCCAGCACCTGGGCGACCGCGCCCGGCGTGCCCACCGCCCGTAGCTGCCGCTTTCCGGAGGTGACGATCGCGCGGCCCGCGCTGCGGTAGGCGGGGCGCCACTCGGCGAGCTGCTGCTGGATCACCTCGTCGAGGTCGAAGGTGACCGCGGAGCCGGTGCGCGGGTCGCGGGAGTTGGTCAGCAGCCGCTCCACCACGTCCGTCAGCCGCTCCACCTGCGTCAGCGCGATCGTGGCCTCCTCCTTCACCGTGTCCGGGTCGTCGGTGAGGGTGATCTCCTCCAGGCGCATGGACAGGGCGGTGAGGGGGGTGCGCAGCTGGTGGGAGGCGTCGGCGGCGAGGCGCCGCTCGGCGGTCAGCATGCGGGCGATGCGCTCGGCGGAGCGGTCCAGCACGTCCGCGACCCGGTCCAGCTCGGGGACGCCGTAGCGGCGGTGGCGGGGACGGGGGTCGCCGGAACCGAGGCGTTCGGCGGTCTCCGCGAGGTCGGTCAGCGGGGAGGCGAGCCTGCTGGCCTGGCGGATCGCCAGCAGCACCGCCGCGACCACCGCGAGCAGCGCCACCAGGACGATGATCAGCAGCGTACGGCCGACCTCCCGGGTCACCGAGGAGCGCGGCTCCTGGACGGTGACCGTCTCGCCCTCCTCGCCGGGTGCCGTGGCGCTGATGACGTCGCCGTCCGGTTTGGTGCCGACCTCGATGGGCGGCTTGCCGGGGATCCGGATGACGGCGTACCGGTCCTCGGTGACCTGGTCGCTGATGATCTCGGCGGTGACCTTGTCCTCGACGAGCAGCCGGCTGTCGACGATGCTGGCCAGCCGGACCGCCTCGGACTCCACCCGCTCCCTGGCGCTCTCGCTGATGGTGCGGGTCTCGACGATCACCAGGGAGACGCCGAAGACGGCGATCACGACGAGCACCACGGCGAGCGTGGACTGGATCAGGCGGCGGCGCATGTCCTCTTACCCAAACGGAAACCCACGGGGTTTCGGCTAGCTCTTCTCGAAGCGGAAGCCCACACCGCGCACGGTCGCGATGTAGCGGGGGTTGGCCGCGTCGTCGCCCAGCTTCTTGCGCAGCCAGGAGATGTGCATGTCGAGGGTCTTGGTGGAGGACCACCAGGTGGTGTCCCAGACCTCGCGCATCAGCTGGTCGCGGGTGACGACCCGGCCCGCGTCCCGCACCAGGACCCGCAGCAGGTCGAACTCCTTCGCGGTGAGCTGGAGCTCCTCGTCGCCCATCCAGGCCCGGTGCGACTCGACGTCGATGCGCACGCCGTGGGTGGCGGGCGGCTGCTGGGGCTCGGCGGAACCGCGCCGCAGCAGGGCCCGGACCCGGGCCAGCAGCTCGGCGAGCCGGAACGGCTTGGTGACGTAGTCGTCGGCGCCCGCGTCCAGGCCGACGACCGTGTCCACCTCGTCGGCGCGCGCGGTCAGGATCAGCAGGGGAACCGTGTGCCCCTCGGAGCGGAGCCGGCGGGCGACCTCCAGACCGTCCATGCCGGGCAGTCCGAGGTCCAGCACCACCAGGTCGACACCGCCCTGCATGCCGGCTTCGAGCGCGGTGGGTCCGTCCTCACGCACCTCGACTTCGTATCCCTCCCGGCGCAGGGCGCGGGCCAGCGGCTCCGAGATGGACGCGTCGTCCTCGGCGAGCAGTACACGGGTCATGTCAGTGATGGTAGTCCCGCCGCCACGGGGCCCGGGGTGTGATCGCGAGCGTTGACTCTTACCTCCGGCATACCCGTTTCTCGCCTGCGGTGGCCCCGGTTCGCGCCTGCGGCTGTGGGGTGCGAACCTAGGAGGGACCTTCGAATGAGTGATCACGGTTCCAGCAGAACCTGTGATCCGTGTCTCAAGTCCTTCCATATCCGGCACTGTCCTGCCGTATGGTGAATCAACGCCTGTTGCACCACGGGGACCTTTGGCGCAGTTGACGCCGAGGGTCTCTTTTGTGTGCGGGCCGGCCTGTGTGCCGGCCCCGGAAGGAATGACCTGTGGCCGGGCCCCGTCGCGCGCAGACGCACGACGGGGCGTGGATCCCGGTGGTCGCCGTCCGCCGTTCCGCGACCCGGAGCGGCCCTCCCTCGGGCGTGGGGTGGACGGTACGGCCTCGCCGGTGCCGGCCGCCCCCCACCGGGCGCGTACACGCTCGCGCGAAGCGTCCCGACCAGCAAGGATCGACCATGGCGTCCAGCCTGACGAAGGACTCGGTCACTCCGGGCACCCCCGGATCCGAGAAGACCTTCTTCGGCCACCCCCGCGGACTGGCCACTCTCTTCATGACCGAGATGTGGGAGCGTTTCTCCTACTACGGCATGAGGGCTCTGCTCCCGCTGTACCTGGTCGCGCCGGGCGGCCTCGGCCTCAGCGCCGGCACCGCGACCGCGATCTACTCGGTGTACCTCTCGCTGGTGTACCTGCTCACGATGCCGGGCGGCTGGTTCGGCGACCGTGTCTGGGGACCCCGCAAGACCGTCGCCGTCGCCGGCGGCATCATCATGCTGGGCCACCTGACGCTGGCCCTGCCGTCCTCCGGCACCTTCTACGCGGGGCTCGGCCTGGTCGCGATCGGTTCCGGTCTGCTGAAGGCCAACATCTCCACGATGGTCGGCCAGCTCTACCAGGGCCCGGACGACCCGCGCCGGGACGGTGGCTTCACCGTCTTCTACATGGGCATCAACCTGGGTGCCTTCGCCGCGCCGCTGATCATCGGCACCATCGGCGAGAGCGTCAACTGGCACCTGGGCTTCGCGCTCGCCGCGCTGGGCATGGGTCTCGGTGTGACGCAGTTCCTGATGGGCAGCCGTCACCTGGACGCGCGCTCCAGCGTCGTCCCGAAGCCGCTGTCGGCCGAGGAGAAGTCCTCGACCCTGCGCAAGGCCGCGTTCTGGGCGGGCATCGCCGTCGTCGCGTACGCCGTCATCGGCTTCACCGGCAACTACACCCTGAACTGGGTCCTGGTCCCGCTGACGCTGCTCGGTGTGATCGTCCCCGTGATGGTGATCGCCCGGATCAAGCGCGACAAGGACCTGGACCGCGCCGAGCAGTCGAAGATGTCCGCGTACATCTGGTTCTTCGTCGCCGCCGCGATCTTCTGGATGATCTACGACCAGGGCGGCTCGACCCTGTCGATCTTCGCCGACTCGTCGGCCGAGAACAGCGTCTTCGGCTGGGACTTCCCGGTCTCCTGGTACCAGTCGGTCAACCCGGTCCTGATCATGGCGCTGGCTCCGGTCTTCGCCTGGGTCTGGCTGGCGCTGAACCGGCGCGGCAAGGAGCCGAGCACGATCGTGAAGTTCGCGTCCGGTCTGGTGCTGGTCGGCGTGTCCTTCTTCCTCTTCCTGGCCCCGCTGTCGATCGCCGAGGGCGGTCACAAGGCGGCGGCGCTGTGGCTGGTGGCGATCTACTTCACGCAGACCGTCGGTGAGCTGCTGCTCTCCCCGGTGGGCCTGTCGGTCACCACGAAGATGGCGCCCGCGAAGTACGCCTCGCAGATGATGGGTGTCTGGTTCCTGGCCGTCACCGCCGGTGACGCCACGACCGGTCTGCTCTCCATCGCCGGTGTCGACCTGAACAAGACGGGCATCGTCGCGATGGAGGCGAGCCTCGCGGTGGTCGCCGGTATCGCGGTGTGGATGTACCGCAACAAGGTCAAGGCCCTCATGGGCGACGTGCGCTGAGCCTTCCCCCACGGCTCGCCGAAGGGCCCCGCATCCGGTGGATGCGGGGCCCTTCGGGCGTTCGCGGGGAGGGGTGGGCTGGGTGGGGTGCGTTCGGCCATTTGCTTCTTCCGCCCCCGCCGCCCCTTCCCGTCCCGACCTGGGGCTCCGCCCCGGACCCCGCTCCTCGAACGCCGGAGAGGCTGAGATTCAGCCTCTCCGGCGTTCGAGGAGCGGGGTCCGGGGGCAGCGCCCCCGGGAACGGGAAGGGGCGGCGGGGGCGAAGAACCCTCAGGTCAGGACCAGCGCGGACCGGTGCAGGAATCCGGGCACGGCAGGGCGGGCCGGAGTTACGCGGGTGCCCCGAGTTCCGCCCAGACCGTCTTGCCCGCGACCTCCGGGGCCCGCACGACCCCCCAGTCCAGACAGAGCCGCTGCACGATGAACATGCCGTGGCCACCTGGCCGCCCCGCCCGGTGCGGGGTGCGCGGGGCCGGCTGCCCCGTACCCCGGTCGGTGACCTCGATCCGGATCACCTTCTTGTCACAGGTGATGGCCAGATGATCCGGCCCCTCCGCATGCAGGCAGGCGTTGGTGACCAACTCGGAGACGACGAGCAGAACGTCCTCGGCGGCGGCCCGCTGATCGGCGGTGGCGGCGGGCAGCCAGCCCCACGCGTGCAGCGCCTGGCGGGTGAAGTCACGGGCGAGCGGTACGACGCCGCTCTGGCCGTCGAAGCTCAGCCGGCGGACCTGGGAAGACCCCGGTGGCGCGGTGGGCACGGCGACGCCCCCGTCGGGCGCGCCCCCCGCCGGCGCGCCCGACGGGGGCGTCCCGGAAGCGCCGCTGGGCTCCGGACCGCGGTCGCCCGGCGGGTAGGGCCGGGTGGTGCTCATCAGCGCTTCACCTCACCGTGTCACCAGTTCACGATTCAAAAGTTTCCGTACTCGGTCGGTCACGCGCGTACGGCGCATCCGGTTCCCGGTGCCCTCGCGACCACCGTGTCCGGCGTGTTCAGGGTGTCTCCTGCCCGGGCGGACCGAGGGGACACCCCCGTATTCGCACGAAAAGGCGCGACGGAAGGGACTCCCCGACGACGGGAGTGACGGGAGCGCCCCGCCGGGCGTGCCCGCGCGGGTCACGCCGAATCGTCGGCCAGGGCCGCCTCGAGAGTGTCGTGGACGGTGAACACCGCGTCCGCCCCCGTGATCTCGAACACCCGCGCGACGACGGGCTGCATCCCCACGAGATGGACCCCACCCCCGGCCGCCTCGGCCTTCAGCCGGGCACCGAGCAGCACGTTCAGCCCCGTGGAGTCACAGAACTCCAGCCGGGAGCAGTCGATGACAAGCCGCTTGAATCCCTTGGTGAGACAGTCCTCCAGTGGCTCACGCAACAGATCGGCGGTGTGGTGATCCAACTCACCCGCCGGAGTCACGACGGCACTGGGGCCCTCTTCTCGCACCTCGACCAGAAGCCGGCCAGACTGTGCGCTGCCGACCGTCCCGCGGTCCATGCCGTCTCTCTCTCCCGACCTCGTCGCTGCCTGCTGACGTCCTCGAACATTACGCCTTATGGCCACGCTTCGACAGCCGAACAATCGCACACAAACGGACATATGCGAACGTAATGCACTTGCGGTCGGCTCGGGAAAGCGGGTAGGGCTAGTAGGAACACCTATTGGTGAGAACACGTAACCGACACGGCCGGCTTTGGAGGCGCCGCACACCGCAGTGCACGTATCGGCTTCGGCAGCCATATGCCGAGAACGATGGAGGACATCATGTCACCCCGGCTCGACGCATCGCGTACCCCGAAAGCGACGTCGACACTCCCTCCGGAACATCTGGATCCCATCGAGCAGGACGACCCGGTTGTCGTCCCGGACGACCTACTCGCCGGACTCCCGGAGATTCCCCCGTACGACGAGGTGGGCCCGGTCGACGCGCGGGCCCTGTCCAAGACCCTCTTCGAGCGCCTCGAGTCGCTGGAGGAAGGCACCCACGAGTATTCGTACGTACGCAACACGCTCGTGGAGCTGAACCTCGCCCTGGTCAAGTTCGCCGCCTCCCGTTTCCGTTCGCGCAGCGAGCCGATGGAGGACATCATCCAGGTCGGCACCATCGGCCTGATCAAGGCGATCGACCGCTTCGAACTGTCGCGCGGCGTGGAGTTCCCCACCTTCGCGATGCCCACCATCATCGGCGAGATCAAGCGCTTCTTCCGCGACACCTCGTGGTCCGTGCGCGTGCCGCGCCGGCTCCAGGAGCTCCGGCTCGACCTGGCCAAGGCCGGTGACGAGCTGGCCCAGCAGCTCGACCGCGCGCCGACGGTGGCCGAGCTGGCCGAGCGCCTGGGCATCAGCAACGAGGAGGTCGTCGAGGGCATGGCGGCGTCGAACGCCTACACCGCCTCCTCGCTGGACGCCCAGCCGGAGGAGGACGACGCCGAGGGCGCCCTGGCGGACCGGATCGGATACGAGGACCACGGGCTCGAAGGCATCGAGTACGTCGAGTCGTTGAAGCCGCTGATCGCCGAACTGCCGCCGCGGGACCGGAAGATCCTCTCACTGCGCTTCGTCGCGGGCATGACCCAGTCGGAGATCGGCGAGGAACTGGGCATCTCCCAGATGCACGTCTCCCGCCTGCTGTCGCGGACCCTGGTGAAACTGCGCAAGGGGCTCACGGTCGAGGAGTGATCCTCACCGGGTGACGCTTGTCCTCAAGGGGGGGGCGGTCCGAGACCGGGCCGCTCCCCTTCGGGTTGTCCGGGCTTCGTGTCGTCCGGGCTTCGGGTTGTCCGGGCTTCGGGTTGTCCGGGCTTCGGATTGTCCGGGCTTCGGATTGTCCGGGGCGCCTCGCGCCGCTCACGCCCCGCGTACGCCCCGCCGCCACACGCCCGCGACCAGCGGCACACCGGGCCGGTAGGCGAGGTGGACGTGGCTCGGGGCGTCGAGAAGGACGAGGTCGGCGTACGCGCCCGGGGTCAGCCGGCCGATGTCGGTGCGGCGCAGGGCCGCCGCGCCGCCCGCGGTGGCCGACCAGACGGCCTCGTCCGGCGTCATCCCCATGTCCCGCACCGCGAGCGCGACGCAGAAGGGGACGGAGGACGTGAAGGACGAGCCGGGGTTGCAGTCGGTGGACAGCGCGACCGTGGCCCCGGCGTCGATGAGCCGCCGGGCGTCCGGCCACTCGGCGCGGGTGGAGAACTCGGCGCCGGGGAGCAGGGTGGCGACGGTACGGCTGTTCGCGAGGGCGTCCACGTCGGCGTCGGTGAGGTGGGTGCAGTGGTCGGCGCTGGCCGCGTCGAGCTCGACGGCGAGCTGGACGCCGGGGCCGTGGGAGAGCTGGTTGGCGTGGATGCGCGGGTGCAGGCCCTTCGCCTTTCCGGCGGTGAGGATCGCGCGGGCCTGGTCGCCGTCGAAGGCGCCCTTCTCGCAGAAGACGTCGATCCAGCGGGCGTGCGGCGCGCAGGCGTCCAGCATCTCGCCGGTGACCAGGGCCACGTATCCGGCCGGGTCCTCGGCGTACTCGGGCGCGACGATGTGGGCGCCGAGATAGGTGACCTCGTCGGTGTGACGGGCGGCCAGGCGCAGGGCGCGGGCCTCGTCCTCGACGGTCAGGCCGTAGCCGGACTTGGTCTCGAAGGTCGTGGTGCCCTGGCGGAGCGCCTCGTCGAGGAAACGGGTGAGGTTCGCCTCCAGTTCCCCGTCGCCGGCGGCCCGGGTGGCGGCGACGGTCGTACGGATGCCGCCGGCGCTGTAGGCGCGGCCCGACATCCGGGCGTTGAACTCCTCGGTGCGGTCACCGGCGAAGACCAGGTGGGAGTGGGAGTCGACGAAGCCCGGCAGGACCGTCCGGCCCTCGGCGTCGACCCGGTTGTCAGTGGCGGGTGCTTTGCTTGATTCACCGGTCCACACGACGCGGTCGCCCTCGATGACGACGGCCGCGTCCCGGACCAGGCCGAGGGGGGAATCGTCGCCGAGGGAGGGGTCGTTGGTGACCAGTGTGGCGATGTTGCTGATGACAGTGCTGCTCATGGTGTCCTCATGGGGGGTCGTCAGGCGCGCAGGGCTTCGACTGCCTGTGCGAGGGCTCCGGGCACATCGGGGACGAGCGTGTGCGCCCCGTCGCGTACGACGTGCCGGCCCGCCACGACCGTGTGCCGTACGTCCGCTGCCGTTGCCGCGAATACGGCCGTCTCGGCGCCGAGTCCGGGCAGTGGCCCCGCTGTCCTGACCGAGTCGAGCCCGATGGTGGTGAGGTCGGCGCGTGCCCCGGCCTCGATGCGGCCGGTGTCGTCCCAGCCGAGGGCGGCGTGTCCGTCGGCGGTGGCGGCCCGCAGCAGGGCGGCGGCCGTCCAGTGACCCCGGGTGCGGGTGCGCAGCCGCTCGTTCAGCTCCATCGCGCGTGCCTCTTCGAGCAGATCGATCACGGCGTGACTGTCGGAGCCGAGGGAGAGCGGGGAGCCCTCGTTCTGCAGGGCGGCGGCGGGTCCGATGCCGTCGGCGAGGTCGCGTTCGGTCGTCGGGCACATGCAGGTGCCGGTGCCGCTGCCGCCGATGAGGGCGATGTCCTCGGCGGTGAGGTGGGTGTTGTGGACACCGGTGGTGCGCGGTCCGAGGACGCCGTGCAGGGCCAGGAGCTGCGCCGGGGTGCAGCCGTGGGCCTCCCGGCAGGCGTCGTTCTCGGCGGTCTGCTCGGACAGGTGCACATGGAGCGGGGCCCGCCGCTCCTCGGCCCACCGCGCCACGGTCGCCAACTGCTCCGCCGGTACGGCCCGTACGGAGTGGATGGCCGCCCCGATCCGTGCGTGATCCCGTTCCTTGAGAACTGAACAGCGCTGGGCCCAGGCGTCCGCGTCGCCGTCGGAGAAACGGAGCTGGTGGGTGGTGGGCGGCTGCCCGAAGCCGGAGGAGAGATAGGCGGTGTCGAGGAGGGTGATGCGGACACCGGCTTCGGCGGCGGCCTCGATGAGCGCCTCGCCCATGGCGTTGGGGTCGGCGTAGGGCGTGCCGCCGGGGGCGTGGTGGACGTAGTGGAACTCGCCGACGGTGGTGATGCCGGCCAGCGCCATCTCGGCGTAGGTCGCGCGGGCGAGGGAGTGGTACGTGTCCGGGGTGAGCCGGCCGGCCGTGGCGTACATGACCTCGCGCCAGGTCCAGAAAGTGCCCGAGCCCACCTGGACGGTGGAGCGCAGGGCGCGGTGGAAGGCGTGGCTGTGGGCGTTCGCCAGTCCGGGGAGGGTCAGTCCGCGCAGGACCTCGGCGCCGGGCGGCGGGGCGGGGGTGTCCGGGCGGACGGCGGTGACGCGGCCGTCCCGGACCTCGACGGCGACGCCCGGCTCGACGTGGGCGCCGAGCCAGGCGTGCTCCAGCCAGTACGTCCGCGGGGTGGCAGTCACGTGCGGGCCAGTCCTTCCAGTACGTCGGCGAGTGCGAGGACCCCGGCCACGCAGTCGTCCTCGGTGGCGGACTCGGCCGGGGAGTGCGAGACGCCGGTGGGGTTGCGCACGAACAGCATGGCGGTCGGGACGCGTCCGGAGAGGATTCCGGCGTCGTGTCCGGCGCCGGTGCCGAGGACGGGCACCTCGATGCCGGTGCCGGTGCCGGTGCCGAGGATGCGGGCGAGTTCGTCGCGCAGGGCGTGGTCGAACTCGACGACTGGGGTGAAGGACTCGCGCTCGACGTCGAGGGTGACGCCGTGCTCCCGCGCGTGGGCGCGGGCGGCCTCCCGCACGCCGTCCACCACGGTGTCCAGGCTCTTCTGGTCGGCGGCGCGGGAGTCGAGCCAGCCGCGCACCAGGGAGGGGATGGCGTTGACGCCGTTCGGCTCGACGGCGATCTTGCCGAAGGTGGCGACGGCACCGGCGAGTTCGGCCTCGCGGCGGGCGGCGATGACGGTCCCGGCGTACGACAGCATGGGGTCGCGCCGGTCGGCGAGGCGGGTGGTGCCGGCGTGGTTGGCCTCGCCCCGGAAGTCGAACCGCCAGCGGCCGTGCGGCCAGATGGCGGACGCGATGCCGACGTGGTCGCCGGACAGGTCGAGGGCGCGGCCCTGTTCGACGTGGAGCTCGACGAAGGCGCCGATGCGGTCGAGCCGTTCGGGGTCGGGGCCGATGGCGTCCGGGTCGTATCCGGCGGCCTCCATGGCCTGCGGGAGCGTGATGCCGTCCCCGTCGGTGAGGCGGTGGGCCTGCTCGACGGTGAGCACGCCCGCGGTGAGCCGGGAGCCGACGCAGGCGAGCCCGAAGCGGGCGCCCTCCTCGTCCCCGAAGTTGACGATGCCGAGCGGCTTGCCGAACCGCACACCCCGCTGCCGCAGCTCATCCAGCGCGGCGAAGGCGGACACGACCCCGAGGGGCCCGTCGAAGGCCCCGCCGTCCGGCACGGAGTCCAGATGCGACCCGGTGACAACAGCGTCCCCGTCGGCCGGATCCCCCAGCCAGGCCCACTGATTCCCGTTCCGGTCGACCTCGTAGGTCAGCCCCCGCCCCCGAGCCTGCTCCTCGAACCAGCCCCGACAGTCGGCATCGGCCCCGCCCCACGCAAACCGCCGATAACCACCGGACACGGAACTACGCCCGATGGGCAACAACTGCCGCCACATCTCATTGAAGGAGGGCGCGTCACAACCCGAGGCCGATACAGCCCGCACACCACCAGCCACGCCAGCCCGCGCACCGCCAGCCCGCCCAGGCTGCGCACCGTCAGCCGATACAGGCTGTGGGCAGTCGTTCCGCAGGGCGGAACGGGTGGGCACAGCCGGACCCGCAGGCGGCGACGACCCGCCCGCCCCCACCGAGGAGTTGCCGCCGCTCACGCCGAGTCACCCTCACGCATCGGCACCCGCACACCCCGCGAGCCCGCCACCGACTCCGCGATGTCGTACCCGGCATCGACATGCCGGATCACACCCATACCGGGGTCATTCGTGAGCACCCGCCGGATCTTCTCCCCCGCCAGCGCGGTCCCGTCAGCGACAGTCACCTGCCCCGCATGGATCGACCGCCCCATACCCACACCCCCACCATGGTGGATGGACACCCACGACGCCCCGGAAGCCACATTCACCATCGCGTTCAGCAACGGCCAGTCGGCAATCGCATCGGACCCGTCCAGCATCGCCTCGGTCTCCCGATAGGGAGAGGCCACCGAACCGCAGTCGAGATGGTCCCGCCCGATGACGATCGGCGCGGCCAGCTCCCCGCTCGCGACCATGTCGTTGAACCGCTCACCGGCCCTGTCCCGCTCCCCGTACCCCAGCCAGCAGATACGCGCGGGCAGCCCCTGGAAGTGCACCCGCTCCCCCGCCATCTTGATCCACCGGGCCAGGGACTCGTTCTCCGGGAACAGCTCCAGGATCGCCTTGTCGGTCTTGGCGATGTCGGCGGGGTCACCCGACAGCGCGGCCCACCGGAAGGGCCCCTTGCCCTCGCAGAACAGCGGCCGGATGTACGCCGGCACGAACCCCGGGAAGGCGAACGCGCGCTCGTACCCGGCGAGCTGCGCCTCACCACGGATGGAGTTGCCGTAGTCGAACACCTCGGCGCCGGCGTCCTGGAAGCCGACCATCGCCTCGACGTGCCGGGCCATGGACTCGCGGGCCCGGGTGGTGAAACCGGCCGGGTCCTTCGCGGCGGCGTCCGCCATGTCCTCGAAGGCGACGCCCACCGGCAGGTACGCCAGCGGGTCGTGGGCGGAGGTCTGGTCGGTGACGATGTCGATGGGCGCGCCCATGGCGAGCAGCTGCGGCACCAGCTCGGCGGCGTTGCCGAGGACGCCGATGGACAGGGCCTCGCGCCGGTCCCGGGCCTCGACGGCCAGCCGCAGGGCGTGGTCGAGCGAGTCGGCCTTCACATCGAGGTACCGGTGCTCGATGCGGCGGTCGATCGCGCGGGGGTCGCAGTCGATACAGATGGCGACGCCGTCGTTCATGGTGACGGCGAGCGGCTGGGCGCCGCCCATCCCGCCGAGTCCGGCGGTGAGGGTGATGGTCCCGGCGAGGGTGCCGCCGAACTTCTTCGCGGCGACGGCGGCGAAGGTCTCGTAGGTGCCCTGGAGGATGCCCTGGGTGCCGATGTAGATCCAGGAGCCGGCGGTCATCTGCCCGTACATGGTCAGGCCGAGGGCCTCCAGGCGGCGGAACTCCTCCCAGTTGGCCCAGTCGCCGACGAGGTTGGAGTTGGCGATGAGGACGCGCGGGGCCCACTCGTGGGTCTGCATGACGCCGACGGGGCGGCCGGACTGGACGAGCATCGTCTCGTCCTGCTTGAGGGTGCGCAGCGTCCGCACCATCGCGTCGAAGGAGCGCCAGTCGCGGGCCGCCTTCCCCGTGCCGCCGTAGACGACGAGCTTGTCGGGGTGCTCGGCGACCTCGGGGTCGAGGTTGTTCTGCAGCATCCGCAGGGCGGCCTCCTGCTGCCATCCCAGGGCGCTCGGTTCGGTGCCGCGCGGCGCTCGGACAGAACCAGGGGGCGGCCCGTAGGGCCTCGGTTGAGGGTGGTGGCGGGAGACGGGCGGGCGGGGTCCGGACATGGTCTGCCTCCTGTGCTGCGGACGATTACTGCAGATATTCACATCCTCAACCTCTGAATAGAACTAGTCAAGACGGGGATGCGTCGGCACGGCCGTGCGAGGGATGTTTGGCTGGTCGCATGCGGGCGAACATGGAGAACACCGACGGGACGGGGGACACGGTGGCCTACGACGACGGCCGGACGGACGAGGTGGACGTGCACGCCGACGGACGGGCGGCCCGGCGGGACGCCGCGGTGCGGGCCGCCGTGGAGCAGGGGCTGCTCGACACCGACACCCCCCTGGTGGCCCTGCTCGACGTGACCGGCATCCGGGAGTCGGCGGCCGAGCTGCGGACGGCGTTCGAGGCGGTGACGGCGCCCGGCACGCCCGTGCTGCACGCCTTCGCGGTGAAGGCGAGCCCGCTGGTACCGGTGCTGCGGCTGCTGCGCGCGGAGGGCATCGGCGCGGAGGTGGCCAGCCCGGGTGAGCTGGCGCTGGCGCGGGCGGCGGGGGTGGAGCCGGAGCGTACGGTCCTCGACTCGCCCGCCAAGACACCCGCCGAGCTGCGGGAGGCGCTCGCGCTGGGCATCGCCGTCAACGCGGACAACCCGCAGGAGCTGGCCCGCCTCGACGCCCTGATGGCGGGATCCGGCTCCCGCTCCCCCGTCGGCATCCGGGTGAACCCGCAGGTCGGCGGCGGCTCCATCGAGGCGCTGTCCACGGCGACGGCGACCTCGAAGTTCGGGGTGGCGCTGCGCGACGAGGGCGCGCGGGAGTGGGTCGTACGGGCGTACCTGGACCGGCCGTGGCTGACCCGGCTGCACGCGCACACCGGCTCCCAGGGCATCGCGCTGACGATGATGGCGCGGGGGGTCGCTCAGACGTACGAACTGGCGGAGGAGATCAACCGGCGCGCGGGACGCCACCAGGTCGACACCGTCGACATCGGCGGCGGGCTGCCGGTGAACTTCGCCTCCGAGGCGAGCACACCGACGTACGGGCGGTACGCGCGGCTGCTGAGCGAGACGGTGCCGGGGCTGTTCGACGGGCGGTACGGGCTGGTCACCGAGTTCGGCCGGTCGCTGCTGGCCAAGCACGGCACGGTGGTCGCGCGCGTGGAGTACGCCAAGAGCGCGGGCGGGCGTCCGGTCGCGGTGACGCACGCGGGCGTGCAGGTGGCGACGCGGACGGTGTACGCGCCGGCGTCGTGGCCGCTGAGGATCGCCGCGTACGACGCGAAGGGGCGGCCCAAGGAGGGCCCGGCCATCGTGCAGGACGTGGCGGGACCGGCCTGCTTCGCGGGCGACCTGCTCGCCCAGGCTCAGTCACTGCCACTGCTGGAACAGGGCGACTACGCGGCGGCGCTGGACACGGGCGCGTACTACTTCGCCCACCACTACGCCTACAACTCACTCCCCCGCCCCGGCATCCACGGCTTCACCCCGGACGCCACGGGAGGCATCACCTTCGCAACGGTACGCACCCCCCAGACGATCGAAGAAATCGTGACCGAATCAGGCGCCGCCCACACCGACGCCCTGCTCCCCTAGACGCACAACTCCGCCGCACAGGTGCGCCCCTCCCAGGGGCGCGGGGCTGTGTCGACATACGGCTCCGCCGCGCGGGCGCGCCCGGCCCCGACGCACCCGCACGGAACCACAACCGCTCAAGCCGACACAGCAACCCGCCGACGGGAGCCGCCCGGCACCGCGTCACCCGCCGCGACACCAGTCGTCCGGTACCCCTTGACCACCTTGCCCGCAGGCCGCCCCGCCCCCGCGCGGAGCCAGTCGACGCGTACCCACAGCAGCACCTCGTCCGCCTGCTCCAGGCGCCCGATCCAGGCCGCCTTCAGCCGCAGCCCCACCCCGCACCCGGCGAGCAGCAGGCCACCGGCGGCGGGTACCACGAACGCCGTGCCCAGCGCGGCGACGAAGGCGAGCAGCAGCCACCAGCGGTGCCCGCGACGCCAGTTGCGGACGGTCACCGCCCGGTCCTGGAGCACGTCGTGCTTGCCCGCCCGGGCCGCCGCCCGGGCCAGCGCGCGATACCGTCCCCGCCGCCCGTACGCCACGACGGCCGCCGCCACGAGGAACAGCACGGCGCCCGCCAGTACACCGATCCGGCGCCCGGTCACCCCCGGCACCAGCACCCCGGTGCCCGCCGCGACCACTCCCGGCCACCACAGTGGTGCGGCCCCGGCCCGTACGACGACGGCCACCCGGGCCAGTCCCTGTCCTCCGCGCGTCACGTCCGGCCTCCCGTCCTCCGATGCCTGTGCATGTCCTGAGAGAGGCACGCTAGTGGCGCAAGGTGAGACGAGTCTGAGAACACGGGCGGACCACCCCCCGCCGTCACTCCCGTACCGTCAGTCCACGAACAGCCCGCGCGCCGCCGCCTTCGCGTCGAACTCCTCCAGCCGTGCCTGCGCGTCGGGCAGGTCGTCGCACATCGCCTCCAGCAGCACCCGGCCCAGCAGCATCGGCGCGCACGCCGTGTCGAAGGCCAGCCCGGTGCCGACGGCGGCGGGCAGCAGCAGGTCGGACACCTTGGCGACCGGCGCGAACGGGGAGTCGGCGACGGTGACCACGGTCAGCCCCGTCTCCTTGGCGTGGGCGAGGGCGTCGACGACCTCGCGGGGATGCCGGGGCAGCGCGAAGCACAGCAGGGCGCTCGCCCCGGCCCGCGCGGCGGCGTCGATCCGGTCGTGGAGCATCGTGCCGCCCTCGTTGAGCAGCCGTACGTCCGTGTGGACCTTGGCGGCGAAGTAGGCGAACCCGTGCGCCTGGGCCGCCGCCGCCCGCAGCCCCAGTACGGGCAGCGGCCGGCTCCCGGCCAGTACCCGGCCCGCCTGCCGCACCGGCCGGGGGTCGGCCAGCACCTCCGCCAGATGCCGCAGGTTCTCGATCTCGGCCTCGACGGCCTGCTGGTACTCGTTGTACGAGCCGGTCTCCGGCGCCGGTTCGGCGGGCGCGACCTCGCGCAGGTGCCGGCGCAGGGCGGGGTAGCCGTCGAAGCCGAGGGCGACGGCGAACCGGGTCACGGACGGCTGGCTGACCCCGGCCAGTTCGGCCAGCTCCACGCTGGACAGGAACGGCACGTCGGCGGCGCGCCGCACCATGCTGTGCGCGATGCGCCGCTGGGTCGGCGTCAGCCGGTGCCCCTCGAAGAGCGTCTGGAGACGCGCGGCAGGGCTCTCGGTGCCGCCACTCATGACCTGACTCCCCCTCGACGCCTCGACGCCTCGACCTATTCACCCATCGAAATTCCTGCATACCGTTATACAGGCGCATGCGGGGCCACGCCGACCGCACGCCGCGATGGGTGGAGATCGCATGCTGTGCCCGTTTCGGCGACAGATCCGGAACTCGACGATTTTGCTACGACGTCACCACATCCCGAACGGGCCGGATAGCGTAACTCATCGAACAACAGAGCGCCTTGGGGCGCAGGCGACCCATGTGGCACCCGACGGAGGACTGGTACAGGCGTGGACGCGCGAAGTCGTGGGCAGGCGGACGGAACCGACCCTGCCGACCAGTGGGTACTCAACCCGGAGACCGGCGAATACGAACTGCGGCTGAACGATTCGGCGGAGCAGCCGAAGACGCCCCGCCCCCGCAGCGCCCCGCGCCCCGGTTCCACCGCGCCCGCCCGCGTCCCCGGCCAGCGCGGCCGCCGTGCCGCACCGGCACCCGCACCGGCACCGGCACCGGAGGACACGCCCGGCCATGGCCGCCGCAAGCGCAAGCCGAAGCGGAGCGGCAAGAAGAAGGCGCTGATGTGGACGGGGGGCGTCCTCGGCCTGGTCCTCGTGAGCGGTTCAGCCTTCGCGTACTACTGGTACGACCGCCTCTCCGGCAACATCGACACCGTCGACATCGGTGACGTGGGCAGCGACGAGGCCGTGGCGGACGGGCCGTTCAACCTCCTGGTCATCGGCAACGACGTCCGCACCGGCGAGGGCAACGAGGCCTACGGCAACCGGGACAACGTCACCGGCCACGCCGACACCACGCTCCTCTTCCACATGTCCGAGGACCGCACCAACGCGACCGTGGTGAGCATCCCCCGCGACCTGATGATCAAGATCCCGGACTGCGAGTCCATACAGTCCGACGGTTCCACCAAGAAGATCCCCGGCTCGACGGTCCCCACCAAGTTCAACGAGTCCTACGGTGTGAACGGCCGCGATCCGGGCTGCACCATGCTCACCGTCGAGGAGATCACCGGCCTCGAGCTCGACCACTTCATGATGTTCGACTTCAACGCGGTCAAGACGCTGTCCACCGCGGTCGGCGGCGTCAAGGTGTGCCTGGACGAGCCCATCAAGGACCTGGACGGCGGCTCCGGACTCGATCTGCCGGCCGGGGAGAGAACCATCCAGGGCGAGGACGCGCTCTCCTTCCTCCGCAACCGGCACGGTCTGAAGAACGAGAGCGACCTGGACCGGATCGAGATGCAGCAGAAGTTCGTCGCGTCGATGCTCCGCCAGCTCAAGGAGGACACGCTGGACAGCCCGTCGAAGATGCTCGACGTCGCCGACGCGGCCACCAAGTCCCTCACCGTGGACAAGGGCATAGGCAGCCCCAGCAAGCTGCTCGCCCTCGCCAGGGAACTCGGCAAGATCGACCTGAAGAACATCACCCTGATGACCCTGCCGGTGGTCGACAACCCGGACGAGCCCAAGCCCGTCACCGTCGTACTGCACCCGAGCGAGGCCCCGAAGCTCTTCAGCATGCTGCAGAACGACGTCTCCCTCACCGAGGTGAAGAAGAAGGAGAAGGACGCCAAGGACAAGCAGGCCGAGCTGCTGGAGGGCACGCGGGCGGAGGCGTCCGAGGTCCGCGTCGACGTCCTCAACGGCGGCGGCCCGGACGGCGCCGCGCAGGCCACCCTGGCCTGGCTGCAGACCAGCCAGGACGTGGCCAGGTCCACCAACAAGGGCGACGCCCCGGCCGAGGTCGACAAGACCCGGCTGGAGTACGCCCCGAACCAGGCCGACCAGGCCCGCAAGCTCGCCGACCTGATGGGCCTGCCCGCCTCGGCCATGAAGCCCGGCACGAAGGACGCCGACGCGACGACCCCGATGACGCTCACCCTCGGCCCCGACTTCAAGAAGGCCGGCACCCCCATCGCCCTGCCGAAGAAGGTCGACGTGGAGCAGTCCCACGCCGACGAGAAGATGTGCAAGAAGTAGCGGCGCGGCGAACCCGAGACCGAGAGGGGGGTTACCCCCAGTGTCATCGGTCTCCCGCCTGCCTACCGTGGACCGCATGACCGGAATGGACGCGCGGGACACCGAGCTGAAGAAGGAACTCGACGCCTCCCTGCAGGCCCGCAGGGAGCTGGGCGAGGAGTACGAGTCCGCGCTGGTCGACTCGTTCCTGGAGAAGGTCGATCAGCGCATCGACGGCGTGGTGGAGCGCCGGGTGCGCCGGCAGTTCGCCGAGCAGCAGATGACGGTGGCCCGGGACTCCCGGTCGCCGCAGGCCACGGACTCCTGGGGCGAGCGCTTCGGCTTCGGCATCGTCTCGCTGGTCCTGGCGGTACCGCTGTCCGCGATCGGCGGGGGCGTGGCCGACCTGCCCGGACTGCTGGTCGCCTGGCTGGGCATCGTCGGCGTCAACGTCGTCCAGGCCGCACGGACCAATCCGGGCCTCTTCGGTCGCCGCAAGTCCTCCCAGGAGAGCGACTGGGAGGACTGAGGCCGCAGCGCAAGGCGATGCACAGCGACGACGGCCGCAACCATCGACTGGGCGACCACGACGGCGACCGACCACCTCCGCGAGAGCGGCGCCGGTTCAGGCGCAAAGGCGCGTGCGCGGGGACCGCCGCACCCCCGTCACCGGGGGGCGGGACGACGGCGGTCCCCGCGAGGGACGCGCGCCCGTTGAGGCAGGCTGCGCGTCCGAGGCGTCCATGGAGGTCCGGGAGCCGCTCCGGAGGTCCTTCGACGCCGTTCGGCCGCCGGCCGGAACGGGGAGCCGCTCCCGTTCCGCCGACACCCACCAATGTGCCGGACCCGTGTTAAGCGAGTGCTGCGCGGACGTGACACGCTCGTACCACTTCCGCGAAGTCCACGAAGATCACGAACGCGCCGGCGCCCGGCCGTTCACGGTCGGTTCACCGGCGGTCGGCCCGACGCCCCGTCACTTCCCGGTCTTGGCGAGGAAGGACAGCAGGTCCTGGCGGCTGACCACACCGGTCGGCTTGCCCTCGACGAGGACGATCGCCGCGTCCGCCTTGCCGAGCACGGCCATCAGGTCCGCGACGGGCTCACCTGAGCCGACCTGCGGCAGCGGCGCGGACATGTGCTTCTCCAGCGGGTCGTCCAGCGAGGCGCTCTTGCTGAACAGCGCGTCCAGCAGCTCCCGCTCCACCACCGAGCCGACGACCTCGGCGGCCATCACGTCCGGGTGACCGGCGCCCGGCTTGACCACCGGCATCTGCGAGACGCCGTACTCGCGCAGCACCTCGATGGCCTGGCCGATCGTCTCGTCGGGGTGCATGTGGACGAGGGAGGGGATGTGGCCGCCCTCCTTGTCGTCGAGGACGTCGCCGACGCGGGCGCTGGTGCCGGTGTCCTCCAGGAAGCCGTAGTCGGCCATCCACTCGTCGTTGAAGATCTTGCTGAGGTAGCCGCGGCCGCTGTCCGGCAGCAGGACGACGACCACGTCGTCCTCACCGAGCCGCGAGGCCACCTCCAGCGCCGCCACGACCGCCATGCCGCAGGAGCCGCCGACCAGCAGGCCCTCCTCCTTGGCGAGCCGGCGGGTCATCTGGAAGGAGTCCTTGTCGGAGACGGCGACGATCTCGTCCGCGACATCACGGTCGTACGCGGTCGGCCAGAAGTCCTCGCCGACGCCCTCCACCAGGTACGGCCGCCCGGAGCCGCCGGAGTACACCGAGCCCTCGGGGTCGGCGCCGATCACCTTCACGCCGCCGTCGCTGACCTCCTTCAGGTAGCGCCCGGTCCCGGAGATGGTGCCGCCGGTGCCGACGCCGGCCACGAAGTGGGTGATCCTGCCTTCCGTCTGCTCCCACAGTTCCGGGCCGGTGGAGTGGTAGTGGGAGAGCGGGTTGTGGGGGTTGGAGTACTGGTCCGGCTTCCAGGCCCCCGGCGTCTCACGCACCAGCCGGTCGGAGACGTTGTAGTAGGAGTCGGGGTGCTCGGGGTCCACGGCGGTCGGGCAGACGACGACCTCGGCGCCGTAGGCCCGCAGTACGTTGATCTTGTCCGTGGACACCTTGTCCGGGCAGACGAAGATGCACTTGTAGCCCTTCTGCTGGGCCACGATGGCGAGTCCGACCCCGGTGTTGCCGCTGGTCGGCTCGACGATGGTGCCGCCCGGCTCGAGCTCTCCGCTCTGCTCCGCCGCCTCGATCATGCGCAGGGCGATGCGGTCCTTCACGGAACCGCCCGGGTTGAAGTACTCCACCTTGGCCAGGACGGTCGCCCTGATGCCCTTGGTCACGCTGTTGAGCCGCACCAGCGGGGTGTTGCCGACGAGGCTGATCATCGAGTCGTGGAATTGCACCGTTGTCTCCGGATGCTGCAAAAGGGGTGGTCGTAGTGGTGCTGCCAGCCTAGGCCCTCACCGGTCCGAACCCGGCCGGGTCGTTCACTCGCTGTGGGGATTGGAGCACGGTCCGTACGGGGCAAGCACTGGGTGTGCGGGTTCGAGGAGGTGGCGGCGAGGGATGACGGGCTTGTCGAGGGCGAGGGTGGCCCGGCGGATCGCGGCCGGCGCGGCGTACGGCGGCGGGGGCATCGGGCTGGCCGGGGCGGCCGCCGTGGGGCTCCTGGTGGCCGAGGCCCAGCTGGCGCGGCGCCGGGTGGGCAACGGTACGACTCCTCACGTACCGAACGCGGACGGGCTGTACGGCGCGGCGTACACGGTGCCGGGCGAACCGGCGCTGCGGCTGACGATGCTGGGCGACTCCACGGCGGCCGGGCAGGGCGTGCACCGGGCCGGGCAGACGCCGGGCGCGCTGCTGGCGTCGGGGGTCGCGGCGATCGCGGAACGTCCGGTGGGGCTGAGTACGGTCGCGGTGCCCGGGGCCTGTTCCGACGATCTGGACCGGCAGGTGACGCGGGCGCTGGCGGATCCCTCCCGGGTGCCGGACATCTGCGTGATCATGGTCGGTGCCAACGACGTCACCCACCGGATGCCGCCCACCCGTTCCGTACGTCATCTGTCGTCGGCGGTACGGCGGCTGCGGACGGCCGGTGCGGAGGTGGTCGTCGGCACCTGCCCCGATCTCGGCTCGGTCGAGCCGGTGCGGCAGCCGCTGCGCTGGCTGGCCCGGCGGGCCTCGCGGCAGTTGGCGGCGGCGCAGACGATCGGGGCGGTCGAGCAGGGCGGGCGGACGGTGTCGCTGGGGGATCTGCTGGGGCCGGAGTTCGCGGCGAACCCGCGGGAGCTGTTCGGGCCGGACAGCTATCACCCCTCGGTGGAGGGGTACGCCACGGCCGCGATGGCGGTGCTGCCGACGGTGTGCGCGGCGCTGGGGCTGTGGCCGGCGGAGGAGGAGCGGCCGGACGCCGCGCGTCGGGAGGGGTTCCTGCCGGTGGCGCGGGCGGCGGCGGAGGCGGCGGCGGAGGCGGGTACGGAGGTCACCGCGGCGATGCCGGCGGGTTCACGGGGGCCGTGGGCCCTGCTGAAGCGCCGCCGGCGCCGGCGGGTCGCGGAAACAGAACCAGAACCTTCGACCCAACCGTCGTGACACCCGGCAGCCGCGGCGGTTGCGGCGCGGCTGTCCGCGGATGCGGTCTACCCAAGCAAGCGCTTAGACAGTTGCGGTCCATGTCACATGGCGTCACCCGTGACCCCGCCCATACGTCCGGGTAACTTCCCAAGAAGCCCCGCACCAACCAACCGGTATGCCCTCCCGTCACCCGACCACCACCCCTCGACGAGGCGCTACGCGCCGCCCTTACCCTCTGGAGCCGTGATGCCCGAAGCCGTGATCGTCTCTGCTGCCCGCTCCCCCATCGGCCGCGCCTTCAAGGGCTCCCTGAAGGACCTGCGCCCGGACGACCTGACCGCCACGATCATCCAGGCCGCCCTCGCCAAGGTCCCCGAGCTGGACCCGCGCGACATCGACGACCTGATGCTCGGCTGCGGCCTCCCCGGCGGCGAGCAGGGCAACAACCTCGGCCGTGTGGTCGCCGTACAGATGGGGATGGACCACCTCCCCGGCTGCACCATCACCCGCTACTGCTCCTCCTCGCTGCAGACCTCCCGCATGGCCCTGCACGCCATCAAGGCCGGCGAGGGCGACGTGTTCATCTCGGCCGGCGTCGAGACGGTCTCCCGCTTCGCCAAGGGCAACTCCGACAGCCTCCCGGACACCCGCAACCCGCTGTTCGCCGAGGCCGAGGCCCGTACCGCCGCCGTCGCCGAGTCGGAGGGCTCCACCTGGCACGACCCGCGCGAGGACGGCCTCGTCCCCGACCCGTACATCGCGATGGGCCAGACCGCCGAGAACCTGGCCCGCCTCAAGGGCGTCACCCGCCAGGACATGGACGAGTTCGGCGTCCGCTCGCAGAACCTCGCCGAGGAGGCCATCAAGAACGGCTTCTGGGAGCGCGAGATCACCCCGGTGACGCTCCCCGACGGCACGGTGGTCAGCAAGGACGACGGCCCCCGCGCGGGCGTCACCATGGAGGGCGTCCAGGGCCTCAAGCCGGTCTTCCGCCCGGACGGGCTGGTCACCGCCGGCAACTGCTGCCCGCTCAACGACGGCGCCGCCGCGCTGGTCATCATGAGCGACACCAAGGCCCGCGAGCTCGGCCTCACCCCGCTCGCCCGGATCGTCTCCACCGGCGTCTCCGGCCTCTCCCCCGAGATCATGGGTCTCGGCCCGGTGGAGGCGAGCAAGCAGGCGCTGGGCCGCGCCGGCCTCACCATCGACGACATCGACCTGGTCGAGATCAACGAGGCGTTCGCCGCGCAGGTGATCCCCTCCTACCGCGACCTCGGCATCCCGCTGGAGAAGCTGAACGTCAACGGCGGCGCCATCGCCGTCGGCCACCCCTTCGGCATGACCGGCGCCCGCATCACCGGCACGCTCATCAACTCCCTCCAGTTCCACGACAAGCAGTTCGGCCTGGAGACGATGTGCGTCGGCGGCGGCCAGGGCATGGCGATGGTCATCGAGCGCCTCAGCTGAACCCGTACCGCCGAACCCCGTAGCACGGGCGCACCGTAGCCGTCGCGGTACGTTCAGTGAAGCCATGGCCCGGGTCTCGGGAAACTCCGAGGCCCGGGCCTGTTCGTGATCCAATCTCCCCCAGGATGTGACCTATCTCCCCCGGCGCGGGGATTCACGCAGGTCAGGGCCGAGCCCCTCTCGGGTGCACCATCAAAGGCCTGTCCGTTTCGTGACGTTACGCACTGACAGATGGTTAGTCCACCCTTCAAGCTGATGTAGGAAGTCGGGGGTCGACTTTGAACCGGGAGTACGTCAGTGAGCGCCATGCCGATCGCCCTGCTGATCACCACGGCCGCCACCGGCGCCGTGGGCGTCGCTGTCCTGCGCAGCATCATGGTGCTGCGCCGACAGGTCGCGGCCCTGCACACCGCGCTGGCCGAGAACGGCGCCGCGACCACGCGCGCGCACGTTCCCCCCGCCCGCACGGCCGGCACCGACGAGATACGCGCCGCCGTGGCGGAGGCGCTCGCCGAGGAACGGGAGCGCGAGCTCGCCGAGGCGCGGGCCTTCTGGGCCGCCCAGGAGGCGCGTGACGCCTCCGACGCGCCCTCCCTGCTGGGTCTGGCGGACAGCGAGCTGTTCCTGCCCCGGCAGGCCGATTTCGTGGGTCTGGAGCCGGTGGGCGAGCCGGGCGCGGACGCCGAGGAGCACTCCGGGGACTCCCCGGAGCTGGCCGCGGCCCGCCGCCGTCACCCCTCGCACCCGGACTTCGTACCGAACCCCTCGCCGGTCGTGAACGACCACGAGCGCACGGTGACCAC
The DNA here is from genome assembly GCF_001905725.1 of Streptomyces sp. CB02400. Lineage (GTDB taxonomy): Bacteria > Actinomycetota > Actinomycetes > Streptomycetales > Streptomycetaceae > Streptomyces > Streptomyces atrovirens. The sequence continues at coordinate 145,161 of NZ_LIWB01000015.1, read as the reverse complement.
CCTGGAGGAGCTGGCCGCCGCCCGGACCGAGCTGACCGACGTCCGTCCGGGCCCGCTGGGCACCCTCGACGTCTACGTCTTCGCCGACGGGACGACGCTGTGCATGACGCCGGGCCACCGCGAGACCGCCGAGCGGCTGGCGGCGGCCCTCCGCTCGGGTGAGACCCCGTTCCTGCTGGGCGGTTCCGGCATCTCGGGGGCGTACACGCTGACGTTCTCCTGCGGCGAGGAGAACGTCTACATCCTGGCCGACCGCGTCATCGCGACCCTCTAGCTCCGGCCGGCTCCCGAACCGCCTACACCCCGGCGCGCTCGCGCGCCTCCTCCACCAGCCGTACGGCCTCCCCGACCTCGTCCTCGTTCTTCAGTACGAGCGCCAGGTCGTGGCCGGCGACGGTGATCTGGTCGGCGGCGGCGAACATGCCCGCGTCGGGCATCTCGCGGGGCTCGGTGCCCGGTTCCTCGACGAGCTGGGTGCGCCGCGCCAACTCCCTGGCCAGGGCGAGCGCCTCGGCCGCCCCGCCCCGTTGCAGCCTGCTCTGCGGCGCGGCCCGCAGACGGTCGGCGAAATGATCCACGGCACGGGTGAAGGGCGTCGTATCAACCACGCGGCGAGCGTACGCGGCGCGGCAGGACTGTTGCCAACGGGCGAACCCTCAGGCACGGTGACCTGAAGGACCGGCTTACATCCCCTGCGTCCGGAGGCGCCGATGTCCCACGTCCTCTCCGAGGAGACACACCGCAACATGCTCGCCCGTATCCCCCACTGCACCGGCCGTGAGATCTCCGACTGGCTGCGCACCGTCGAAGAAGGCCCGGCGCTCTTCCGCTTCGAGGAGAAGGTCAGCTGGCTCCGGCACGAGTACGACCTGGCGTACGGCCACGCCAAGGCGATCGTCCACGAGTACGACCTGCGAAGGGCCGCGCGCAAACTGCTGTAGCGCGTGCCGCCACGGCGAAGGGCCCCGGGTGAACCCGGGGCCCTTCGCCGTGCCACTGGACTGCTGGGATGTCAGTCGCTGCTGTTGAGGATCGAGATGAGCCGCAGGAACTCCATGTAGATCCACACCAGCGTCAGCGTGAGGCCGAAGGCGGCGAGCCAGGCCTCCTCGCGCGGGGCACCGTAGGCGATGCCGTCCTCGACCTGCTTGAAGTCCAGGGCGAGGAAGCAGGCACCGAGGATGATGCCGATGACGCCGAAGACGACGCCGAGCGCGCCGCTGCGGAAGCCGAGGCCGTCACCGCCGCCGAACACCGCGAACAGCAGGTTCACGGCCATCAGCAGGATGAAGCCGAGCGCGGCCGCCATCACGAAGCCGTAGAAGCGGCGGTTGACGCGGATCCAGCCGGCCTTGTAGGCCACCAGCACACCGGCGAAGACCGCCATGGTGCCGATCACGGCCTGCATGGCCGCGCCGTCGGCGATGCGGTTGTCGACGATGTTGGAGATGACGCCGAGGAAGACACCCTCGAACGCGGCGTACGTCAGGATCAGCGCCGGCGAGGCCTTGCGCTTGAAGGCCTGCACGAACGCCAGGACCATGCCGATCAGCGCGGCGCCGATGCCGATGCCGTAGGACCGGCTGATGTTGGCGTCGTCGACCGGCAGCAGCGCCCAGGAGAGCGCCGCGGTGACGATGAGCACGCCGAGCGTGGTGCCCGTGCGCATGACGACGTCGTCGATGGTCATCCGGCCGGTGGTGGCCGGCGCCTGCGGCGGCGCGCCGTACTGCAGGTCCTGCTGCGCGTAGGGGTTCTGGGCGTACGGATTGCCCGTCGTCGGCTGCGCGTACGGGTTGGCCTGCGTGGCGACAGCGGGACCCCCGGCCTGCGGCGCGGTGTTGAAGCCCGCGTAGCCGTTGTCGCGGCCGAACCCCCGTCGCGAGAAGACCGGGTTACTGCTCCTCATTTCACTCCTCCATGGCCACACGGCGCGGCCTTGGCTCAAGAGTAATAGGTAGGCAAAGGAATGACCCTAATGCTTGGGGAGGATCTTTCCCTCGTTGTGCTGCGCAACACGCTACGCGGCCGGGTGATTCCCTTCACCGTGGGGCACCGAACCATGACCGAGCCGGTACCTCCCCGGAACCGGCCGGAGATCATCCGTTCACCCCGTCCCGACGATCGCGTGGTGGCCGGAGACGTCCAGGGCGGGCCCGGGCAGCGGGACGCGCACCGGCCGGGCGGTCCGCGGGGCGTGCTCGCCGAGGGGCAGTCCGGAGCCCCAGGCCCACAGCCCGCCGGAGGTGTCGATGGCGTACCCGGTGAACCCGTGGGCCGCGATCCGGCGGATCTCCGGCAGTCCGTTCACCCGGACCGGTCGCGCGGAGGTGTGGTCCGAGCGGTCCCCGTCGCCGAGGGCGCCGCTCGCGCCCCGCCCCCAGGCCCGTACGGTGCCGTCCCGGTCGAGGGCGTAGGCCACGTCCGACCCGCCGGCCACCTGGACGACGTCCCTCAGACCCCGCACGAGCACGGGCCGCCCCGACTGGCCGCCGCGCGGCTCGACGCCCAGCAGTCCGTGGGCGTTGCCGCCCCAGGCGCAGACCCGGCCGTCCGCCGTCGCGGCGACCACGGCGCCGCCGGCCGAGGCCACGTCGACGACGCCCTTCACCCCGTCGATCGTCGTCAGCCGGGTGCTGTCGCGGTCACCCAGGACGTCGGTGAGGTTGATGCCCCAGCCGAGGACCCGGCCGTCGCCGCGCAGCGCGAAGGCGTTGAGCGGGCCCGGCCCCATGGCGGCCACGCCCTTCGCCCCGGGCACCCGCTCGGGGGTGGTGACCCCGTCGTGCCCCTCCCGCTTCCCGCCCCTGACCAGGAACCGGTCCGAGCCCCACGCCCTCACGGTGCCGTCCCGCAGCACCACGTAGAAGGTCTCCCCGCTGCCGTACACCGCGTGCGCGGGGCCGATCCCGGTCACCCGGCGGGGCTCGGCCAGGTAGTGGCGCTCACGCGATCCGTGCCCGAGGGAACCGGCGACGTTGGTGCCGTACGACCACACGGTGCCGTCACCGCGCACGGCGACCATGCTGTAGCCGCTGTCCGCGATCGACACCACGTCGCTCAGCCCGGGCACCGCGCCCTCCCGGGGTGTGCCCTCGGGAGCCTGGAAGAGCGGGGCCCAGGCCCACACCGTCCCGGACGGCCGCTCCTGCTGCCGCTCGGGCCGCGCGGAGGCCCCCTCCGGACACCCCGGCGCCCGGAGCACGGCCAGATCCGCCTTGCCGCACCCGGCCAGCGACACCACGGCGGCCCCGGCGGCCACCACCCGCGACCAGAACCCGGCGGCCATACGACTCCCCCGTCGACGAAGCGAACCCCTCGCCCCCAACGGTGCCGACCGGCCGCCCCGGCCGGCATGCGCGTTCCTGCTCAACCTCCCCCACGGCACCTGAGTACGCGCACTCACGATCAGGCGTGGGTATCCGGTCACCGGGGGGGGCCGCGCAGGTGATGCGCGGAGGCCGGGAGCGCCGGGTTCGCGGCCGGCGCGTAGGAGCGGCATACGTGGTGGTGCCCGGAGCCGGACTTGAACCGGCACGCCCGCTCAGGGGCAGCGAGGTTTAAGCTCGCCGTGTCTGCATTCCACCATCCGGGCAGGCCGTGGGCTCCGCTTCGCGGTTCCGAGCCTATCGGTGGCCCTCCCGTCGACAGCGGCGGGATGAGCCGATCTTGTCTTATTTTATTGGCGCCTGAGGGTGCATCAGCACCGCGAACTCGCCGTCAGCACGTGCCAACAGCCTTGCGTGTGACGTTCCGTCACGCACGCGGAATGACGGAATTTCACCGTCCGAACAAGGGCGCTCCACCCGTTCCCGCGCGCCCCCGGCTCAGGGGCCGCCCTCATCCCCAGGTATGACACCGCGCCCGGTGGTCCCTCCCGAGTCGCCCCCCGGAACCGGAGCAGCGGGTGACTACACGGCGGCGAAGCGGCGGAACGATGGACGACGTCCCCGAGAACACACCGTCCCGACAGGAGCGTCCATCCCGTGACCACCGCACCCCTCGCCGACCGGACCACCGCCGTGGCCGCGCGCGCCACGGAGCTTTCGAAGATCTACGGCCAGGGCGAGACCCAGGTGGTCGCCCTGGACAGGGTCTCCGTCGCCTTCCGGCAGGCCGAGTTCACCGCGATCATGGGCCCGTCCGGGTCCGGCAAGTCCACGCTGATGCACTGCGTGGCCGGCCTCGACACCTTCTCCTCCGGTTCCGTGCGCATCGGTGAGACCGAGCTGGGCTCGCTGAAGGACAAGCAGCTCACCAAGTTGCGCCGGGACAAGATCGGCTTCATCTTCCAGGCGTTCAACCTGCTGCCGACGCTGTCCGCGCTGGAGAACATCACCCTCCCGATGGACATCGCGGGCCGCAAGCCGGACAAGGAGTGGCTGGACACCGTGATCCGGATGGTCGGCCTTGCGGACCGGCTGAGCCACCGGCCCTCGCAGCTCTCCGGCGGTCAGCAGCAGCGGGTCGCCGTGGCGCGGGCGCTGGCGTCCAAGCCGGACATCATCTTCGGTGACGAGCCCACCGGAAACCTCGACTCCCGTTCCGGCGCCGAGGTGCTGGGCTTCCTGCGCAACTCCGTGCGCGAGCTGGGGCAGACGGTGGTCATGGTGACGCACGACCCGGTCGCCGCCGCCTACGCGGACCGCGTCGTCTTCCTCGCGGACGGCCGGATCGTGGACGAGGTGCACGGGCCGACGGCCGACTCGGTGCTCGACCGCATGAAGCGGTTCGACGCCAAGGGCCGCACCAGCTGACACCCCCGCCCGCTCCCCGGCCCGCCCCCCTCCTCCGTACGTCTGGACTCGAGAAGACTCCCATGTTCCGTACCGCCTTGCGCAATGTGCTCGCGCACAAGGCCCGGCTCCTGATGACCGTGCTCGCCGTGATGCTCGGCGTGGCCTTCGTGTCGGGGACCCTGGTCTTCACCAACAGCCTCTCCGACGCCCTGCAGAAGCAGTCCGCCAAGGGATTCGACCACGTCGACGTCGCCGTCACGCCCAAGTGGAAGGAGGCGGAGGGCGACAAGGTCGGCGAGTACCGGGAGCTGACCCGCGAACTGGTCGACGACAGCGCCGCCGTGCCCGGCGCCGCGCAGGCCATCGGCACCGTCCAGGGCTTCACCGCGATCGCCGACAAGGACGGCAAGCTGATCGGCGACGGCTTCCAGTCGCAGGGCGGCAACTACTGGGGCACCGAGGACCCCCGGTACCCGCTGGTCAGCGGGCACGCGCCGAAGGGCGAGGGCGAGGTCCTCATCGACTCCGAGACCGCGAAGCGGGCCGGCTACAAGGTCGGTGACACCGTGCGGATGTCGGTCGACGGGCCCGTCCTGGAGCCGGAGATCACCGGCGTCTTCACCACCGACGACGGCAATGTCGCGGCCGGCGGCAGCCTCACCCTGTTCGACACGGCGACCGCGCAGAAGCTGTTCGGCAAGCCGGGCACCTTCGACGAGATCGCCGTCAAGGCGAAGGACGGTGTCAGCGACACCGCGCTGCGGGCCCAGCTGGAGAAGGCGCTGCCGTCCGACGTCGTGGAGACCACGACGGGCACGAAGCTCGCCGACGACCAGGCGGAGGCGATCGCCTCCTCGATGAGCGGCCTGAAGCAGGGCCTGCTGGTGTTCGCCGGGATCTCGCTGTTCGTCGGTACGTTCATCATCGCCAACACCTTCACCATGCTGATCGCCCAGCGCACCAAGGAGCTGGCCCTGATGCGCGCGGTCGGCGCCTCCCGGCGTCAGGTCACGCGGTCGGTGCTGATCGAGGCGTTCGTGGTCGGCGCGGTCGCCGCCGTCGCCGGACTCGTCGCCGGTGTCGGCATCGGCGCGGGGCTGCGCTCCCTGATGGGGACGCTGGACGCGCCCATGCCCGACGGACCCCTGGTGATCAGCCCGGGCACGGTCGGCTCCGCGTTCGCGGTCGGCATCCTGGTGACCATGCTCGCCGCGTGGCTGCCCGGCCGCCGGGCCGCGAAGATCCCGCCGGTGGCGGCGATGAGCTCGGTGCACGCCGCGGCGACCACCAAGTCGCTGGTGCTGCGCAACACGCTGGGCGCGCTGTTCTCGGCGGCCGGTGTCGCGGTGGTCCTCGCGGCCACGACGATGGAAGGCTCCGACGGCCAGGCCCCGATGGGTCTCGGCGCCGTCCTGCTGATCATCGGCGTCTTCGTCCTGACCCCGCTGCTGTCCCGCCCGCTGATCGCCGCCGCGGCGCCGGTGCTGCGCGTCTTCGGGGTCTCCGGGAAGCTGGCCCGGCAGAACTCGGTGCGCAACCCGCGCCGTACCGCCGCCACCGCGTCCGCGCTGATGATCGGGCTGACCCTGATCACCGGGATGACGGTGATGGCCGGCAGCCTGCAGAAGTCCATCGACAAGATGGCGGCCTCCGCGATCGAGGCGGACTACATGGTGTCCATGGCGAACGGCCACCCGCTGTCGCCGGACGTCGAGAAGAAGCTGAAGCAGGCCGGTGGCGTCACCGCCACCAGTCCGATGCGCAACGCGGACGCCCGCATCGACGGCGAGACCGAGTACCTGACCGGCGTGAACGGCGCCACGTTCGACGAGCTGACCGACTTCCCGGTGGTGCAGGGCGCCTTCGAGGTCGGCGGCACCCGGGTCGCCGTGGACGAGGACACCGCGAAGTCGTACGGCTGGAAGGCCGGTTCGGACTTCACCGTCGCCTACGCGGACGGCGAGAAGCAGAAGCTCACGGTCTCCGGTGTCTACCAGGCCAACGAGATGATCCGCGGCATCATGATCGACACCGCGACCCTCGATCCGCACGAGGCGGAACCGGCCGACATGATGGTCATGGTGAAGACCGCCGACGGTACGTCCGACGCGGTGAAGGACTCCCTGGAGAAGGCCCTCGGCACCAACCCCGCGATCAAGGTCCAGGACAAGCAGGACCTCTCCAACGAGATCGCGAAGATGTTCACCCTGATCCTGAACATGGTCTACGGCCTGCTGGCGATGGCGGTGATCGTGGCGGTCCTCGGTGTCGTCAACACGCTGGCGATGTCGGTGTTCGAGCGCTCCCAGGAGATCGGCATGCTGCGGGCGATCGGCCTGGACCGCACGGGCATCAAGCGGATGGTCCGGCTGGAGTCCCTGGTGATCTCGCTGTTCGGCGCGGTGCTCGGCCTCGGTCTGGGCGTGTTCTTCGGCTGGGCGGCCGGTGAGCTGGTGGGGTCGAGGATGGCGACGTACGAACTGGTCCTGCCGTGGGCCCGGATGGGGGTCTTCCTGCTGCTGGCCGCGGTGGTGGGTGTGCTGGCGGCGCTGTGGCCGGCGCGGCGGGCGGCCCGGCTGAACATGCTGCAGGCGATCAAGGCCGAGTAGGAGCCACGGCCACGGCTGTGACGCGGGCCCCGTTCCGGTGGTGGAGCGGGGCCCTTCGTCGTGTGCGGATCAGTTCCAGGTGCGGGTGCGCAGGGGGAGGGCGGAGGCGCCGGACTCGGGGGTCCTGACGGCGAGGACCTGGTTGACGCCGATGCGGTTGCGTTCGAAGGCGAGGGCGGACGCGGCCATGTACAGCAGCCAGACGCGGGCCCGTCCCGGACCGGCGAGCGACACCGCGCGGGCCCAGTCGGCCTCCAGGTTCGCCACCCAGCGGCGCAGGGTGAGCGCGTAGTGCTCGCGGATCGACTCGACGTCGCGCACCTCGAAACCGGAACGTTCCAGCAGGGACACCGTGGTGCCCAGCGGGGCGAGTTCGCCGTCGGGGAAGACGTAGGCGTCGATGAAGGAGTCCACCCGGTACGACGTCTCGTCCCGCTGCGGGCGGCGCGCGATCTGGTGGTTCAGCAGCCGTCCGCCCGGCTTGAGGAGGCGGTGCAGGGCGGTGGCGTACTCCAGGTAGCGCTCGGATCCGACGTGTTCGGCCATGCCGATGGAGGAGATCGCGTCGTACGGGCCGTCCGTGACGTCCCGGTAGTCCTGTACGCGGATCTCGACGCGGTCGGTCATGCCCTCGTCGGCGACGCGCTTACGGGCGTAGGCGGCCTGTTCGTGGGAGAGGGTGACGCCGACGACGTCCACGCCGTGGTCGCGGGCGGCGTGGATGGCCATGGCCCCCCAGCCGCAGCCGACGTCCAGCAGGCGCTGACCTGGTTCCAAGGCGAGTTTGCGGGCGACGAGTTCGAGTTTGTCGTGCTGGGCCTGTTCGAGGGTGCCTCGCGGGGGCGGGGCGGGCCAGTAGGCGCAGGAGTACACCATGGACGGGCCGAGGACGATCTCGTAGAAGTCGTTGCCGACGTCGTAGTGGTGGCTGATGGCGCGCCGGTCGCTGTGCTTGGTGTGCAGGCCGCGGCGGGGGCGGCGGGCCTCCTCGCGGGGCGGGGCGGGCGGCAGCGGGGGGCCGGCGAGGGCGATCAGTCCGCGGGCGGCGGAGCGGAAGGCGGGGTCGCGCAGGGCCTGGACGAGGGTACGGGCGTCCTCACCGCGCTCCCAGACGAGGCCGGCGAGCCGGTCGAGGGCGGTGTAGAGGTCGCCCTCGACGGCGAGGTCGCCGGCCACCCAGGCGCGGGCGAGGCCGAGTTCGCCCGGCTTGCGGAGCAGGTGGCGCAGGGCCCGGCGGTTGCGTACGACCAGGGTGGGGGCGTCCGGGGGGCCGGCCTGTGAGCCGTCCCAGGCGCGGACGCGGACGGGGAGGGGGGCGTTGATCAGCTGTTCGACGTGGCCTTTCAGCCGCGAGGCGGCGTCTGGCATGGCGTACACCTCCGTGACGGGGAATCCCGGAATGTCCTCCTTACGTAAACACTTGAGGGCGGGTCCGCAGTCCCCGGCGCGCGTCATCTCTGGGCAAAACGCTGGATCGCACGCGCGGGAGCGGGCCTTGTGGGCTCCGTCCCTTCGCCCCCGGGTCCGGCCCATCCGTCGGCCCGGCTCGGTGGGTTGGGGGTATTGCTGGGCTCCGCCCCCTAAACCCCGCCAGGGACTCCGCCCCCTGGACCCCCGCCCTTCGCCCTTCGCCCACCCACCACCCGACTCGGGAGCCGAGAACGCACCCCGACGGGGTTGCTCCCTGGGACCCGGGCGGGGCCCGTGGGGCCGGGGCGGGGCCCCGGTGAGGTCTGGGGCGAAGCCCCGGGTGGGGCCGGGAGCAGGGTCCTGGGGCAAGCTTTCGCCTACCGAGTCGGGCGGGCCGGAACCGGGGTCTGGGGCGGAGCCCCAGGGGCGCTTTTCAACCCACCGAGTCGGACGGGCGGGCGGGCCGGAACCGGGGCCTGGGGCGAAACCCCAGAGGGTGACCTTTCAACCCACCGAGTCGGACGGGCGGGCCCCGTCGGCCCCTCGGGAACGCCGAAGGGGCCGCCCGCACCACGGATGGCAGGCGGCCCCTTCGGGCAATTCAGTGACCGGAGGTCAGGAAGCCTTGGCCTCGGTCTTCTTCGGTTCCTGCTTGGCGGCCGCCGGCGCCGGCTTCGCGGCCTCGTAGAACTCGTCGCGCGGCGACTCGATCGCGCCCAGGGACACGACCTCACGCTTGAGGAACATGCCGAGGGTCCAGTCGGCGAAGACGCGGATCTTGCGGTTCCAGGTCGGCATCGCCATGCCGTGGTAGCCACGGTGCATGTACCAGGCGAGCCGGCCCTTGAGCTTGATCTTCATCTTGCCCATGACGATCATCGCCACGCCCTTGTGCAGGCCGAGACCCGCCACCGCGCCCTTGTTGGCGTGGCTGTACTCCTTCTGCGGGAAGCCCCGCATGCCGGAGACCACGTTGTCGCCGAGGACCTTGGCCTGGCGCAGCGCGTGCTGGGCGTTCGGCGGGCACCAGGCGTTCTCGTTGCCGGCCTTGCGGCCCACGAGGTCCGGAACCTGGGCGTTGTCGCCCGCGGCCCAGATGTAGTCGGTGCCCTTGACCTGGAGCGTCGGCTCGGTGTCGACGTGGCCGCGCGGACCCAGCGGCAGGCCGAAGCGGGACAGCGCCGGGTTCGGCTTGACGCCCGCCGTCCACACGATCGTGTTGGAGTCGACCTCGAGGCCGTTCTTCAGCACGACGTGGCCGTCGACGCAGGAGTCCATCGACGTGGACAGGTAGACCTCGACGCCGCGGCCCTCGAGGTGCTCCTTGCCGTACTTGCCGAGCTTGGGACCCACCTCGGGGAGGATCTTGTCGGCGGCGTCGACGAGGACGAAGCGCATGTCCTCACGGGACACGTTCTTGTAGTACTTGGCGGCGTCGCGGGCCATGTCCTCGACCTCGCCGATGGTCTCCGCGCCGGCGAAGCCGCCGCCCACGAAGACGAAGGTGAGCGCCTTGCGCCGGATCTCCTCGTCCGTGGTGGAGTCGGCCTTGTCGAGCTGCTCGAGGACGTGGTTGCGCAGGCCGATGGCCTCCTCGATGCCCTTCATGCCGATGCCCTGCTCGGCGAGGCCGGGGATCGGGAAGGTGCGGGAGACCGCGCCGAGCGCGATCACCAGGTAGTCGAAGGGCAGCTCGTACGCCTCGCCGACCAGCGGGGCGATCGTGGCGACCTTGCGGTCCTGGTCGATGGTGGTGACCCGGCCGGTGAGGACCTCCGCCTTGGGAAGCACGCGTCGCAGCGGGACGACGACGTGCCGGGGGGAGATGCTGCCGGCGGCGGCTTCGGGGAGGAAGGGCTGGTAGGTCATGTACGACCGCGGGTCGACGACGGTGACGGTCGCCTCGCCGTAACGCATCTTCTTCTGGATGCGCCGAGCTGCGTACAGGCCTACGTACCCACCGCCTACTACGAGGATCCTGGGACGCTCCGTGGTGCTCATGCCATCGAGTATCCACCCGCCTCAGGGGGGTACCTCGTGCGCCCCTTCACAAGCTTCGACAGGGCCTGTGTTACCATCCCGCACTTCTTGATCCAAATCACAGCGCGAAGCCGGAACCAGCACCCCGCACGGGACGTTGTCAATGCCGCGTGAGCTGCCTCTCTGCCGACCGGGCGGCGCTGTGAGGCCGGCCGCCGAGCCCGTACGATGACCCCTGACGGGACACCCGCCCTCACCTTCTGAACGTGTTCAAAGGGGTGTTGAGGGCCCGAATGGGTCAACCGGGATCAGTTCTTCGTTCTCCCGGGGCCAATTCCTTGTGAAGAACTTCACGAACTTTCCCGGCGGGGCCTCGCCGAGGGGCCCGAAAGAGCCCCCCGAGCGCCGCTCAAACGCTATCCCGACTGCTCAGCGGAGTGCTACTGATCAGTAGCGAAGGAGAGCTAGGCCACGGACCAGGCGATGCCGTCGAGGATGTCGTGCTCCGACACCACGACCTCCTCCGCACCGATCCGCTCCATGACCGCCAGGAGGACCAGGGCCCCGGCGCCGATCACGTCGACCCGGCCCGGGTGCATGGAGGGCACCGCCGCGCGCTCGGCGTGGGTGGAGCGCAGCAGCCACTCGGTGATCTCGCGGACGCGGTCGCGGGAGACGCGGGAGTGGTGGATGGCCTCGGAGTCGTACTCGGGAAGGTCCTGGGCGATCGCCGACACGGTCGTGACCGAGCCGGCCAGGCCGACCAGGGTGTGCGCCTCGCGCAGCGGGACCGTCTCCTCGGCACGGTCGAGGGCGGCCTCGATGTCGGCCCGTATGGCCGCGATCTGCTCCTCGGTCGGCGGGTCCGTCACGACCCCGTCCCGCACCAGGTGCCGCTCGGTCATCCGTACGCAGCCGACGTCCACGGAGCGGGCGGCGCGCACGTGGTCGTCGCCCACGACGAACTCGGTCGAGCCGCCGCCGATGTCCACGACCAGGAAGGGGCGGCGCAGATCGGTCCGGCCCGTCAGCTCCCTGGTGGCCCCGGTGAAGGAGAACTCGGCCTCCTGGTCACCGGTGATGACCTCGGGCTCCACGCCCAGGATGTCCACCACCCCGCGCACGAACGCGTCGCGGTTCTCGGCGTCGCGGGAGGCGGAGGTGGCGACGAAGCGCAGGTGCTCCGCCCCGTGCTCCTTGATGATCTCCGCGTACTCGCGGCAGGCGGCGAACGTCCGCTCCAGCGCCTCGGGCGCCAGCCGGCCCGTACGGTCGACGCCCTGGCCGAGCCGTACGATCGTCATACGGCGGTCCAGGTCCGTCAGTTCGGCCGCCGCCCCCGCGCCGGAGGCGCTATCGGACACGGTCGCGTCGGCCACCAGCAGCCGGATGGAGTTCGTACCGCAGTCGATGGCGGCGACCCGGGTCACTGGCCGTCCTCCTTCGCGGGGAGCGTCACGCAGGCGCCCTTGCGCCACCACTGAGGCAGCATCGCCAGCGCCTCGTCGCCCAGCGGGTTGACGCCGGGGCCCGCGGCCAGCGAGTGGGCGACCAGCACGTGCAGGCACTTCACCCGGTCCGGCATGCCGCCCGCGCTGGGGAAGTTCTTGAGCTCCTCGATCTCGTCGCGGCGCCGGATGTAGTCCTCGTGCGCCGCGCGGTACGCGGCCGCCAGCACCGGGTCGGTGGCCAGCCGCTCCGTCATCTCCTTCATCACGCCGTTCGCCTCCAGCGTCCCGATCGCGGAGTTCGCCTTCGGGCAGGTGAGGTAGTAGAGCGTCGGGAAGGGGGTGCCGTCGGGCAGCCTCGGCGCGGTCTCCACGACGTCCGGCTGTCCGCAGGGGCAGCGGTGCGCGATGGCGCGCAGCCCGCGCGGGGGCCGCCCGAGCTGCTGCTTGAAGGCCTCGACGTCCGCGTCGGTGGGCTCGGTGCGCGGGGTCGTGGGCGGGGGCGTTTCCATACTGTCCTTCTACGGCTTTCTGCAAAGGGTCACTGGTCTGCGGCGGCGTCGGCCTTGTCGACGCCGTCCCAGACGTTCGCGTACCAGGGGCGGTCGGCGGCTTCGAGATCCGTACGGGACTGCTTCGCCGTACCCGGGTCGATGACGATGTAGCCGGTCTCGCCGGGCAGGACGTAATGCAGCCGCCTGCGGATCTCCTGCTCGGCGTACGCGTCGTCCTGCCAGCGGGCCTTCATGTCGCGCAGCCGTTCGACCCGCTGGCGGGCCTCGTCCTGCTCCTGCTGGAGGTCGGCGATGTCCGCGCGCTGGGAGACGTACTGCCGCATGGGATAGGCGAGGGCGACGATCAGGGAGCAGACCACCAGGGCGAGCAGCGCGGCCCGGCCGGTCAGCCGGGAGCGGCGGGCCTGGCGTTTGGTCTGCGAGCGGTAGACCCGGGCCGCGGTCTGCTCACCGATCAGCCGGATCCTGGTCGCGGTGGAGAAACGGTCCCGGTCCTTGACCGCCATGTTCCCGCCTCTCGTTCACCGTCATACGCGCGTACGTCCCCGCACACGGTACGGGACCGGGTACGGGGACGTACGTACGACGCTGCCTCTTACGGGGCCAGGTCAGCCCTTGAAGCGGGGGAAGGCCGAGCGGCCGGCGTACACCGCCGCGTCGTCGAGGATCTCCTCGATGCGCAGGAGCTGGTTGTACTTGGCGACGCGCTCGGAGCGGGCCGGGGCGCCGGTCTTGATCTGGCCGCAGTTGGTGGCGACGGCCAGGTCGGCGATGGTGACGTCCTCGGTCTCGCCGGAGCGGTGGGACATCATGCACTTGAAGCCGTTGCGCTGGGCCAGCTCGACGGCGTCCAGGGTCTCGGTCAGCGAGCCGATCTGGTTGACCTTGACCAGCAGGGCGTTGGCGGCGCTCTCCTCGATGCCGCGGGCGAGGCGCTCGGGGTTGGTGACGAACAGGTCGTCGCCGACGAGCTGGACCTTGTCACCGAGCTTGGCGGTGATGGTCTTCCAGCCCTCCCAGTCGTCCTCGAACAGCGGGTCCTCGATGGAGACCAGCGGGTAAGCGTCGACGAGCTCGGCGTAGTACTCGGTCATCTCGGCGGCCGAGCGGGTCTTGCCCTCGAAGGTGTAGGAGCCGTCCTTGTAGAACTCGGACGCGGCGACGTCGAGCGCGAGGGCGATCTGCTCGCCGGGGGTGTAGCCGGCCTCCTTGATGGCCTCGAGGATGAGGTCGAGGGCCTCACGGTTGGAGCCGAGGTTCGGGGCGAAGCCGCCCTCGTCGCCGAGGCCGGTGGCCAGGCCCTTGCTCTTCAGGACCTTCTTGAGCGTGTGGTAGACCTCGGTGCCCCAGCGCAGGGCCTCGGAGAAGGACTCCGCGCCGATCGGGGCGATCATGAACTCCTGGATGTCCACGTTGGAGTCGGCGTGCGAGCCGCCGTTCAGGATGTTCATCATCGGCACCGGCAGCAGGTGCGCGTTGGGGCCGCCCAGGTAGCGGAAGAGCGGGAGGTCGCTGGCCTCGGAGGCGGCGTGGGCGACGGCGAGCGAGACGCCGAGGATGGCGTTGGCGCCGAGCGAGCCCTTGTTGTCGGTGGCGTCCAGGTCGAACATCGCCTGGTCGATCAGGCGCTGCTCGGTGGCGTCGTAGCCGACGAGCTCCGGGCCGATCTGCTCGATGACGGCCAGGACGGCCTTCTCGACACCCTTGCCCAGGTAACGGTTGGCATCGCCGTCACGGAGTTCGATGGCCTCGAAGGCGCCGGTGGAGGCGCCGGACGGGACGGCGGCACGACCCGTGCTGCCGTCGTCGAGGCCGACCTCGACCTCGACCGTGGGGTTGCCTCGGGAGTCCAGGATTTCCCGGGCTACGACGACGTCGATGGACGGCACGAGCATCTCCTTCTTGGATGTGACGCGGGTGAGCAGGACCCCGAAGGGTCTTGCGAGTCCGAGCCTAACCGGCTCGGGGCGATCGGGCCGCCGGTCGCCCGCCCCGTGGACAGAACCGAGAGTAAATTGTTTCCGAACGGAACAAAGCGGTTTCCGGAAACCCGGCCGTGAAAAACCCCGCCCCGGCGCGTACGGGGGAAAACGCACCGGGGCGGGGAGCAGGGGGCAGCCGCTTACTTGAGGTGCAGCTGCTGGCCCGGGTAGATGAGGTCGGCGTCGTCGACGATGTCGTCGTTCAGCTCGAACAGCTCGGCCCAGCCGCCCTCGACGTCGTGCTCGGCGGCGATGGAGCTGAGGGTGTCGCCCTTGACGACCTTGTACTCGCCGTCGCCCTTCTCGACCTTCTCGCCGGTCGGGGTGGTGACGGTCTTCTCCTCGGCCTTCTTCTCGGTCTTCTGCTCGACCTGCTTCTCGGCCTTCTGCTCGGCGGCCGGGCGCTCGGCGGAGCGGGAGGCCTTCTGCTCGGTCTCACGGGTCTCGGTGGAACCGGTGCCCTGCGAGGAGCCCGAGTCGTTCGCGGAGGAGCCGGTGTAGGCGGCGTTGGACAGGCCCGTGCCGCAGACCGGCCAGGCGCCCTTGCCCTGGCCCGCGAGGACCTTCTCGGCGATCTCGATCTGCTGCGCCTTGCTGGCCTGGTCGGCGGTGGAGGCGTACTGCGTGCCGCCGTACGCGGCCCAGGTGGAGGCGGAGAACTGCAGGCCGCCGTAGTAACCGTTGCCGGTGTTGATGGACCAGTTGCCGCCGGACTCGCACTGGGCGACGGTGTCCCACTCGGAGGCGGTGGCGGCGGAGGCGCTGCCGGCCGCCATCAGCGGGGCGGCGACGGCGGCGGAGGCGACACCGGCGACGGCGATCGCGCGGGTGGCCTTGGACGGACGACGGTGCTTGCCCTTGCCGGAAAACAGCATGGTGGATCCCCTCACCGACGCCTGCGAGGTGAGCTGTCGGGTTCGGGCCGGTTGAGTTGCCCGGCCACGCCCCTCACGGGACGCGGCTTCACCCCAAGCCCGATCCGGTGTCAACCACCGGATGGGGCGCTTACCTTGGGTCCCCCGCTCCTGCCTACGGCGCATGACGCGACGACTGTTCCCGTGCTGCCACTGGCAGGATTCGGCGTGGCGGCAGCCGGGGCCCGCGGTGGCGAGCGGTCACGACCGTAGACACGCGATCCGCGGAATTTCAAAGACGATCAGGGCCTCTGAGACCTATCTCTCACAGTCTTTAAATCGGACATTCGCCGCGAAACATGACGTCAACTGTCGCCTCGTCCAGGCCTTTTCGGGCGTCACTTCTCGTCCGGTTCGACCCCGACCTCGAGCTCCTGACCCGGCAGGATGAGGTCCGGGTCGACGCCGACGACCTGCTCGTTCTCGGCGTAGAGCGACCGCCATCCGCCGCCCAGCTCAAGGGAGTCGGCGATGGACGAGAGGCTGTCGCCGGTGCGCACGGTGTACGAGCCGTCGGCGGCATCGCGCGAGGCGTCGGTGCCGCGCGAGGCATGCCGGCCGGACGATTCCGACGTACGGTCCTCCGCCTCACCCTCCTCGGCGGTGGCGCCGCGGTGGCGCCCGGTGCCGGTGCCTTCGGTGTCGGTGACTTCGGAAGAACCGGTGGTCTGCCCGGACTTGTCCGACTCGTCGCTCTTGGGGGTGGCCGAGGCGGAGGGGGAGGTGCCGGATCCATCGTCGGAGCCGGTGTCCGAATCCGTGTCCGAGTCGCTCGACTTGTCGGACTTGGCCGATTCACCGGCTGTTCCCTCGTCGTCCTCCGACCCTTCCGCGTCGGACGACGGGTCGGACGTGGCCGACGGTGAGGACGAAGCGGACGAATCACCGGAGTCCGACGATCCGGACGAGTCCGAAGAGTCGGTGGAATCGGAAGAGTCGGATGATTTGGAAGAGTTGGAGGAGCCGGACGTGTCCGAGGTCGAGTCCTCCGCCACGCCCGTGTCGATGTCGGCCGACGCCGAGTCCTGGTTCAGGCCCGCCGTCAGTCCGCAGGTGCGCCACGCGCCGACCCCCTGGTCGGCGAGGATTCTCTCGGCCACGGCTATCTGCTGGCCGCGGCTGGCCTGGTCGGGGCTGGTCGCGTAGTCCAGTCCGCCGTAGTTCTCCCAGTCGTCCTGGGTCAACTGCAGGCCGCCGTAGTAGCCGTTGCCGGTGTTCTGGCTCCATGAGCCGCCGGACTCGCACTCGGCGACCCGGTCCCAGGTCGTGCCGTCGGCCGCGCTGGCGCTGCCGGCCCCGAGGAGCGGGATCGCGATGGCGGAGCCGGTCACCCCGGCCGCGACGAGGAGAGCCGGAGCCTGGCGGGGGCGGCGGTGCCGACCGTTCCCGGAGAGCATGCGGAGACCTTTCGCAAGACAGCAATGACCGGCGCGGCGAACGGAAACCGAACCGATGCACCGCACTTGATGGGTGAACGTATCCGCAGACGATCACTTGTCACAAGTTCATGCCGCGCAGATCACGTGAAGATCACAGAGTTGAGCGCGTGTCATGTTTGCGCTGGTCCGCTCGGGGGCACAGCGGACGGCGACCCGGTCCGTCACTTCCGCGGAGGGGTGAACTCCACCGGGAGCGTGCGCAGTCCGCGCATGATGAGCCCGCCCCGCCAGCGGAGTTCGGCCGGTTCCGCCGCGAGCCGCAGGTCCGGCAGGCGCGTCAGCAGGGTGGCGAGCGCGGTCTGGCCCTCCAGGCGGGCCAGCGGGGCGCCCAGGCAGTAGTGGATGCCGTGGCCGTATCCCAGATGCTGGTTGTCGCGCCGGCCGAGGTCGAGCACGTCCGGGTCGGCGAACCGCTCCGGGTCCCGGTCCGCGGCGGCGAGCACGACGAGGACGGGGTCGCCGGCCGCGATGCGCTGCCCGCCGATGGTGACCGGCTCGGTGGCGAACCGCCAGGTGGCGAGCTCCACGGGACCGTCGTACCGCAGGAGCTCCTCGACACCGGTCTCCAGCAGCCCGCGCTCCCCGGCGGCGAGGGCCCGCTGCAGGCGCTCACGCTGGTCGGGGTGGGTGAGCAGGGCGTAGGTGCCGTTGCCGATCAGGTTGACGGTGGTCTCGAAACCGGCGAACAGCAGGATGAACGCCATGGCGGCGGCCTCGTTCTCGGTGAGGTGCTCACCGTGGTCGGAGGCGCGGATGAGGCCGGAGATGAGGTCCTCGCCGGGGGCGGGTTCGGCGGGGAGCACCTCGCGCTTGCGGTGGATCAGCTCGGCGAGGTAGCCGCGCATCTTCTTCACGGACCGGGCGACCCCACCGCGCGGGCCCCCGCCGTGTCGGATCATCATGCCCGCCCAGTCCCGGAAGTCGTCCTGGTCCTCGCGCGGGACGCCGAGCAGGTCGCAGATGGCGTAGATGGGGAGGGGGAAGGCGAACTCGTGGATGAGGTCGGCGGAGCCGCTGTCCGCGAACCGGTCGATGAGCCCGTCGGTGAGCTCCTGCACGCGGGGCGCGAACTCGGCGACCCGGCGCGGGGTGAACGCCTTGCTGACCAGCCGGCGCAGCCGGGTGTGGTCCGGCGGGTCGATGTTCAGCAGATGCGTCATCAGCTCCGCCTGGCGCTCCCCGGGGATACCGGTCTTGCCCTTGGCGTGCGCGGGCTCGTCGTGGTGCGCGGGGTTCTTGGACAGCCGGTTGTCGGCGAGCGTCTGCTTGGCATCGGCGTACCGCGTGACCAGCCAGGCCTCCACCCCGCTGGGCAGCCGGGTCCTGCGCACGGGCTCATGCTCACGCAGCCAGGCGTAGGCGGGGTAGGGATCGGCGGCGAACTCCCAGGTGAAGAGTTCGGGAGTGGGGGTGGAGGGGGAGGGGTGGTTGGTCACTCCTCGACGGTAGCGGGCGGGTCGGGGGTGGCGCCGAGGGCCTTCCGGGCGGCCGGGTGGCCCAGCTCGGCGGCCTTGCGGTACCAGTCCCGCGCCTCGGCCGGCCGGCCCTGCCCGTCGAGGAGGGCGCCCAGACGGTAGGCGGCGTAGGGGTCTTTGGCCGCGTGGCCCTCCTCGTACAGCTTCCGGGCCTCGTCCTTGCGTCCCTGCGCTTCGGCCAGGGTGCCGTAGTGGGCGTAGTCCAGCGGGAAGGCGGGGCTGGGAGCGAAGTAGTCCGCAAGGTCGTCCACCTCCGACTCCAGCCCGCTGAGGAGTTCCCCGGCACTCTCGTCGCCCGCCGTCACCGCACGGGTCAGCCACACTCTCGCCTTGCCGGGTGCGTTCATCAGCAGGTGATACATGGCCGAGCTCCGGGCGACCGCCGCGTGTCCCGCCTTCTCCGCGTCCAGGTACGCGTTGTGCGCCGCCTCGTAGTCGCCCCGCAGGAGCAGCAGATCCCCGAGCAGGTGTGCCGCTTCCGCGCCCCTCGCCCGCTCCAGCCACTTCTCCGCCCGGCCGAGGTGCAGCCGGCCCGCCTCGCGGGCGGCGTCGGCGCTGCCCCGCTCCGCCGCGGCCTCCAGGTACCGCAGCGCCCCCTTCTCGTCCCCTTCGTGGTGCAGCAGGTGCGCCGCCCACTCCTCGGCCGCCCGCAGGTGCCCGGCATCGGCCGCCCGGCGGAGCAGTTCGTCGCGTTCGGGGCCGCCCACGCGATCGGCGAAGGCGTACAGCACGTCCGCGTCGTCCGCTTCGAGGCGCGCCTGCAACGCGACGCGTGCCGCGTCGAGCACGGCGCCCCGGTCCAGGGGAGCCCCTCCCTCCGCCGCGTCCAGCAAGGTCCACCACACCGCGTCCGGCACCGGCTCCAGGTCGCCGCCCGACCGCAGCGCCTCCGCGACCAGAGCCCCGTACGCCCGCCAGGTGTCCGGCTCGTCGCCCTGCACCAGCAGTCCCGACACTCCGAACAACGGGGTCGTCGCCCAGGCGAGCGCGTCCTCGAACGACTCGCGGTCCTCCGCCCCGTACTGTTCCTGGACCGACCTCAGCAGCCCGGCCGGCACCGGGCCCCTGACCCCGCACCGGGCGAGGTCCACCGCCGCACGCACCAGCAACCGGCCCCGCGGATGCTCCAGTCGCGTGCCGGCGCGCCGCCACTCGTCGAACAGCAGGTGTCCGATCGCGAAGTACGAGGCCGCGCCTTCCCGCCCGCTCCACAGGTAGGCGGAGTACGCGCGCGGGTCGTCGAGCCCCGCGAGCCGTTCCAGTTCGGCCTCGCTCCATTCGCGGGCCAGCTCCACCGTGCGGGCCACGGCGACGACCCGGTCGCAGGGGGCGGTGCCGGCCCGGCGCCGGTAGTACTCGTCCGGGCTCATCGTGCCGAGCACGACCACACCGAGCGCGGTGAGCCGTCCCAGCAGCTGCGGGTCGAGACCGCCGGAACCCGCGCCGAGGTGGTCGGTCAGCTCGTCCAGCCAGAGGACGTAGTCGCCGGGTCGTCCCTGCAGCGCGGCGAGCAGAGGACGTAAGTCCTCACGGAGGGCCGGGGCGTAGAGCCGGTGACCTGGCAACGACCGCACTCCCCGCCACGCCGTGTACGACTTGCCCACGTACCGCTCCCCCAGGACCAGCACCAGGCCGCTGCGGGCGAGCTCGGAGCGCAGGTCGTCGTCGCAGTCACGCGGAACGTACGGCGGCACGTCCGGCAGTCCGCCCGCGTGGCGGGTGGGGCGTACACCGAACTCCAGCGGATCCACGTGGCGGACGGGCCGCCATTCGGCCGAGGTGGGGGCGGGTCCGTAGTGGTTGTGCTGCACGCCGATGACGCGGTCGTGGAAGGTGGCCTCGCGGAAGTCGACGTGGTCCCCGGCCGTTCGGACGACGGCCGGGGGCGGGGGCGGGGGTTGGGGTGCGGGTGCGGGCCGGGGCAGAGGAGCGCGTGCGGGTGGACGCACAGGCGCACGCGTGGGTGAAGGCGCCAACAAGGGGGGCGGTTCGGACTCGAACTTGCGGCTGGTCCTCCAGGCCCGCATGGAGGACGCCCGTACCTGGGCGGCGATCTCCCGGTACACGTCGGGGTTGTCCTTCTGCAGGGCGCGCAGATGGCTGCGCACGGAGTCGGGTTCCCTCCAGTACCCGGGCAGCAGGGATTCTCGTCGGGCGACCGGCATCCTCAGGAACTTCTCGATCAGCCGCTCCAACTCCTGCTCCACGCAAGCCCCCCGCGTCTCGCACCGCCCGTGGGGACAACGGTACTAACCGCCGAGCCCCTCAGTCGCACGTACAGCAGCCCGGTAGGCCCGGGCGGCGACTCTCAGTGCCGCCTCCGGATCCACTCCCGCCGCCTCCGCGCGGACCGCCAGGGTGAGCAGTTCATAGCCGATGCCCTCGCCCGTGGGGAGGGGGACGGAGAGGTCGGCGGTGCGGACGCGGGACGCCAGCTTCGCGGTGAGGGCGAGGGCGGGCTGGCCGAGGGGGATGCCGTCGGTCACGGACTCGCGCCGCTTCTCGATCGCCTTCGTGCGCAGCCAGTGTTCCTTGACGTCCTCGGGGGTCTCGGCCGTCTCGTCGCCGAAGACGTGCGGGTGGCGGTGGATGAGCTTGGCGACGATCCCGCCGGCCACGTCGTCGACCGAGAAGGGGGCGTCCGGGTCCTCCTCCGCTATCCGCGCGTGGAAGACGACCTGGAGCAGCACGTCCCCCAGCTCCTCGCGCAGCTCGTCCCGGTCGCCCTCCTCGATGGCCTCGACGAGTTCGTACGCCTCCTCGATGCCGTACTTCGCCAGGCCCTTGTGGGTCTGCCGCGACGACCACGGGCACTCCGCGCGGATGCGGTCCATGACCTGCACGAGGTCGAGCAGCCGGGCGCCCGGCAGGTCGTAGGAGGCGGGCAGCAGCTCCAGCTCGGGCATCCGCACCCTGCCGGTCCCGGCCAGCCGGGCCAGTCCGTCGGTCAGGGCGGGCTCGCCCTCGCCGATGGCGACGACCACCACCGTCCGCCCGCCGGCACAGGCGTCGACGATCTCCTCGGCGGTCGGCGCCGCCTCCTCGACCGGTATCCCCGCCTCCCGCAGATACGGCAGCTGCGGGTGGGCGCCGTCCGCGCACAGCACCCTGTCGGCCGCGTGCAGGGCCTGCCAGGCCGGCCAGGACAGCAGGCCGGGCGCGACACGGTGGCTGGTGGTGAGCAGGACGACTCGGCCGGGGGCGGTCCCGGAGTCCGGTGCGGGGCTGATTGCGTTCACACTGCGAAACTAGCCCACCCCGCCGACAGCCCCCGAGTCGTCCACAGGCCGGTTGTCCACAGGCGGCGGGTCAGAGCGTCTGCGGCATCCCGGTCGCCGTGACGTCCCGTACCCACGGCGTCCTGGCGTCGACCCGGCTGCTCTTCTCGACGTCCCAGTCGCCGTAGCGCGGGTTGAGGTCGACGTCGAGCTTCTCGCCCGCCTCGGACAGCGCCTGCCAGAACTCGGGCCGGCTGGTGTCGGTGCCGAGCTGCTGGGCGAGCTTCTGCGCCTGGATCTGGAGGCGGAGGTTGGCGTCGAGGCGCTGCGGCGGGATGCCGTACTGCTGCAGCCAGGCCGCCTCCAGCGCCTCGGCGCCGCCGGCCTGCTGCTCCAGATCGGACCGCATCCGCTGGACCTCGCGGCCCGTGACCGTCACGCCGGCGTCCTGTGCGGCGCGCTCCAGCACCCGGTCCAGGACCATGCCGTGCAGGGTGTCGCGGGTGAGGCTGCCGGTGCGGGCGATGGCCTGCTGGTACTGGGCGTCGTCCGGTACGGCCGCCCGCTGGGCCGCGCGGACCTCGTCGACCCGGTTCTCCAGCTGCGACACGGTGATCCGCTCGCCGCCGACGACGGCTGCCGCACCGGGGTGCGCGTCGTTCCCGCAGGCGGTGAGCAGGGGCGCCGCTGCGGCGATCGCGGCGGTGAGGAGGAGCGCGGTGCGACGGCGGCGGTGCAAGGAGACCTCCTGAGGAGAGCTTGTGCGGCGGTGCACAAAGTCTTGCGGTGATCGATGGTAGGCATCGGCCAAGCTCTGGCCAACCCATTCGACCAACGATTCACGAGGACTTCCGGCACCGGCGCCCGCCCCGTACGGCGCAGCGGCCCGCCGTCCCGCCGTCCCGGCGGCCACTGTCCCGCTATCCGCGCACCTGTCCCAGCCACTGCAGCGTCCGCCGGATGTCGGCGGCCAGCGGGTGCCCCGGTCCCTGCACGCGCTCCACGTCGTGCAGCAGCCGCACCAGGGTGTCGTGCGCGGCGGCCCGGTCGCCCAGGGCGAGCAGCAGATGGCCGATGCGGCGGCGGACGTCGTGGGCGAGCTGCGGGTCGCCGGCGGCCACGTACTGGTTCTCGTAGTACGCCAGCAGCGCCCGGTACTCGGCGAGCGCCGCCGCGGGTTCGCCGAGCTGCTCCAGGCACTGGGCGGCCTCGTAGCGGTAGCGCAGGGACTGCGGGTCGGCCTGGCCGGCCTCGGCGGCGCGTTCGTCGGCGAGGCGGCGCAGTTCGGGCAGGGCGCGCCGGTACTGGCCGTCGTCCAGGAGCGTGGCCGCGTACTGCTTGCGCAGGGTGCGTACGACCGGGGAGTGCTCACCGTGCTGGTCGGCGGCGATGGGCAGGATCGAGCCGAGGATGTCGACGGCCTGGGTGATGCGGCCCTCGCCGAGCAGCCGTTTCACCTCGTCCACGGCGGCGGCGACGTCGGCCTTCTCCGCCGCGGGCGCGGGCGGCGCGGCGGGGGCCGGCTGGGGCGCGGGGGTGCGGGCGCGGTCCGGCCAGGGGGCGTGCGGGCGCAGGAAGGGGCGGGTGGGGTCCAGGGGCGCGCCGGTGGGCGTTCCCCGCGCGGGGAGGAGCTGCGCCAGGTGTTCGTAGACCTCCTGCGCGGAGTCCGGGCGGTGCTGCGGATCCTTGGCGAGCAGCCGCAGCACCAGGGTCTCCAGGGCCTCGGGGACCTCCGGGCGGATCCGGCGCACGGGCACCGGCGGCTCGTACAGGTGCCGGTGCAGCACCCCGAGCGCCGTGGAGCCCGCGAACGGCACGTCGCCGCTGAGCAGCTCGTGCATCAGCACCCCGAGCGCGTACAGGTCCGTGTACGGGCCGACCGCGCCGCCCATCGCCTGCTCGGGCGCCATGTAGGCGGGCGAGCCGATGGGCGAACCGGTGTGCGTCAGGCGCGTGGTGTCGCTGTCCATGACGGAGGCGACACCGAGGTCGAGCACGGTGACGGTGCCGTCCTGCTTCACCATCACGTTGCGCGGCTTGAGGTCGCGGTGGACGATCGGCACGGCGTGCACGGCGCTCAGCACGGCGCACAGCTGCGCGGCCACCGCGACCGTCCACTGCCACGGGTACGGGTCGTGTTCGGCGAGGTGGTCGCCGAGGTCGGCGCCGTCGACGTACTGCATGACGAGGAACAGCTCCTCGCCCTCGCTGCCCGCGTCGTGCACGGTGACCAGGCCGGGGTGGTCGACCTGTGCGGTCACCCGGCACTCGCGCACGAAGCGGCGGCGCAGTTCGTCGGCCTCCTGCCCGGCCACCTTGTCCGGGCGCAGCAGCTTCACCGCCACGCGCCGGTCCAGCCGTTTGTCGTAGGCCGTCCAGACCTGTCCCATGCCGCCCTGTCCGATGAGCGTGGACAGTTCGTAACGGCCGGCGACGACACGTCCCGTCGTCACGCTCACCTTCCGCCCTCGTGGTTGCCGTGCTGTCCGGGATTGCCGTCCTGGCGGCGCAGGTAGTCGCTGAGTTCGTCCAGCTCCGCGCGGACCTGGTCGATCCGGGCCGGCGGTGCGGGGTGCTGCGGCGGCTGCGACGACTGCGGCGGCGGTACGGGGGTGGGGGGCGCCGGGGTGTGCGGTATCGGGGTGTGGGGGGCCTGGGGCTGCGGCACCGGCGTGGGCGCGTACGGCGAGCCCTGCTGCGGGTAGCCGTAGGGGGTGTGGACACCTGCCGGGCCGTGCACCGTCGTGGCGTGGGGCGACGGCGGCATCTGACCCGCGTACGGGTGCGGCCGCCGGTGCAGGCGGATGTCCACGGTCAGGTAGTACGCGGCCGAGATCGCGCCGAGGATCAGGACGGCGGCCAGGGCCACGTCGGTCCGGTAATCCGTCTCCGGCAGCGAACCGACCACCGCCAGGCAGGCTATCGACAGCGGGATGCTCACCCAGGCCGCCGCCCAGTCGAGCGGCCGTCCCCGCAGGAACGCGACCCGGAACAGCGGAACGCACGCCAGCAGTCCGCAGCACAGGACGCCGGCGGCGGCGTACAGCACGCGCTGCGTGATGACCATTGCCGCGCTGGGTGGGGGCGGCGCCACGCCGTGGCCGTACATGACTGCTCCTGGACAGGTGTAGCCGATGGAACTCGGAGTCCGAGCGTATAGGCCGACGGCGACAACCGGTCCCGGGATGTACCGAACCGTTGTCGTACCGGGGCGTTCCGGAAGCGCGCCGATGTCCCGGTCGGGGCTCGGCCGGGGTCCGACCAGGGGTTCAGTCGGGGGCGATCGTCCCGTCGGTCAGGCCGTCGTACATCCCGCGGACGAGCTGCTCGCCGAGCCGGCCCGCCTGTCTGAGCGCCCGCTCGAACTCGTCCAGGGCCCGGAAGCGGGCGCCGTAGCGCCGCTGCTCGGCCGGTGCGAGCCGGGGCAGTTGCAGCCGGCGCACGTCGAGCCGGGTGGCGGTGGACGCGTAGCTGCTGGCCTGGCGGTGGTTGGCGGTGCCGCGCAGGAACCCGGCGAGGAACCACGCGTCGAGCACCTCCGGATCGGGGCGCAGCAGCACGAGGTTGCGGCCCAGGGCGGCCCCGGCGGTCGCGTCGTCGACCACCCGCGCGACGGCGCCCCCGCCGAGCACGGGCACGACGACGTCGCCGGGTTCGGTGAGCACCGCCTCCTCGTCGCTCTCCGGGAGTGTGCCGGAGGGGCCGGTTCCGGAGAGTACGTCGTGGTCGGTGAGGACGGGCACGCGCGCGTGACCGCCGTTTCCGCCCGTACGCATCACCAGGGCGCCCCCGCGCGCGAGTTCGCCGACGGTGGTCAGGGGCGGGCGCCCGGTGGCGGGCGGCGCGGGGTCGACGGGCGGCGGGGCGAGGCCCGCGGCCAGGCGCAGCGTCTCGCCGAACCGTTCGCGTACGTCGGTGAGCCGGCCGGCGCCGTCCGTGGCGGCCGGGGGCGGGAGGTGGCGGGCCGGGGCGAGGTCGACGTCGTCGTCGAGGAGTTCGATGACGGGTACGGAGCGGGCCAGTCCGGGCCGTTCGTCGAGCCGGCCGGTCCGGTCGAAGGCGTGCCAGGCGTCGAGGACCGTCTCCCGCACCCCCGGCCAGTCGGGCCCGCCGCGCCCCTCGCCGGCGAACCGCCCGGCGTCGGCGAGCAGCACCTCAGGACGCGTCGGCGCCTGTTCGGGCCGTCGCAGCACCCACAGGTGCAGCGGGATGTTGTACGGGGGCGCGGCGCCGGCAGGGAGTGCGACGACGGCGCGCAGCGCGCCCCGGCGCAGCAGGTCGGCCCTGATCCGGCGCCCGGAGCGGCGGGACGCGGCGGCGGGCGGCATCAGCAGCACCGCGATGCCGCCGTCCCGCAGCCGGGCGAGCGCGTGCTGCACCCAGGCCAGCTCGGACTCGGTGCGGGCCGGGAAGCCGTACTCCCAGCGCGGGTCGTAGGCGAGTTCGTCGTGCCCCCAGTTGCGCTCGTTGAACGGCGGGTGGCACAGGACGGCGTCGGCCCGCAGCCCGGGGTGGGCGTCGGCGCGCAGGGTGTCGCCGGCGGCGGCGTGCGCGGGGGCGCGGGTGTGCAGGGCGAGGCGGAGCGCGGTGAGGGCGGCGAGTTCGGGGGCGCTGTCCTGGCCGTACAGCCGCCGGCCGGGACCGCTGCCGGCGGAGCGCAGCAGGGCGCCGGTGCCGCAGGCCGGGTCGAGGACGGTGCGGGCGGTGCCGGCCAGGCCGGCCATGAGAGCGGCGAGGTCGGCGGGGGTGGGCGTGTACTGGCGCGGGTTGGCGTCGAGGTACCGGCCGAGCAGGAACTCGAAGGTGTGCCGGGCGCCGAGTTCGGCGGCGAGTTCGGCGACGGCGCGGAGGAGGGGGGCGGAGGGGAGCAGGTGTGGGGCGATGGGGGGTTCGAGGGCATTCCGGGCGGCCGAGGCGGCGGGAGTGGCGGGGTTGTGAACAGTGCCCGCGGTGTTCACACGTGAGCCGTTCGCGTCGCCGAGCCGTGGTGTGAGCACCTGCTCCAGCGCTTCGGGCAGCAGCGCGACGAGTCGCTCGTCGGAGCCGGAGCTCACCTCGAGCCAGACCGGGGAGCGGTCGTGGATCAGCAGCAGGACGCAGCCCGCGTGGGTGAGGGCGGTGACCGGTCCGGCGGGGTGGCCGGCGAGCTGCTGCCAGACGCGTTCCCGCAGCGGGACCTCGGCGAGCTTGCTGTGACTGCGCAGCCAGCCCTCGACCTCGGCCAGCGCGAACGAGGGGCTGGTCTCGGTGCCGCCGACGGGCCGGGGGAAGTCGGTGTGCCGCCGGCGCCAGTTGCTGACGGCGGCGCGGCCGACACCGGCCAGTCGCGCGATCCCGGCGGCGGTCACTTCTGTCGCGTTGTCCTGCATGCCCGGCACCCCGCCCTGTTTCCCTCTGCTCCGTGTGTGGCGACGAGCATACCGACGCGCGCAAGATTCATGTTTCACATGCGTATACGCATTCGTCACCGTGAACGTTGTTGACTCGGTTCACAGCATCTGTTCTTATTGACCCCGCGAACGAGCGACCGTCGGCAGGCGGCGGTGGCCACGTCGGGAGGGACACAGTCATGGGCATGAAGAGCAAGATCGCGCTGGGCGCCGTCGTGGGGATCGTCGTCATCGGTGTCGCCTCGGCGAACTCCGGTGACTCGGACGGCGGTTCCGGCGACAAGGGCACCTCGGCGTCCGCGGAGCAGCAGTCCGGCGGTACGAAGTCGGACGGCAAGTCGGACGCGAAGCCCGCCGAGGACAAGGGCACCGAGAAGGCGTCCCAGGCCGAGCAGTTCAAGGCGTTCGTGCAGAAGAACGGGACGCCGCAGGAGAAGGACGCCGTCTCGCACATCACCAAGGTCCAGGGCGCGGACGAGCAGAACGACATCCTCGACGCCGCCGACGTCTACACCGACTTCACCGGCGGGATCATGGGCGAGGGCACGGGCCCCGCCAAGCTCATCGCCTCCGCGTTCGCCGACTGGAAGCAGAGCGACAACGGCCTCGTCACCGTCTACGACGCCGACGGCGAGATCATCGGCAACGGCAACTTCTAGAACTCCCGAAGGGAATCCACCATGCGTCGCACCACGTTAGCCGCCCTCTGCCTGGCCGCCGTGGCCGCCGCCGGTCTCACCGGCTGCGGCGGAGAGGACAAGGCGGACACCGGCACATCACGCGATTCGGCCGAGCGGAAGACGGCGGAGAAGGAGAAGCGCTCCCAGGAACCGAAGGAGGAGCCCTTCGCCGGACTGACCGGCGGCGAGATCGCCGAGAAGGCCTTCAAGGCCACGGCCGGGGCCTCGTCCCTGCGGATGACGGGTGACGTCCCCGATGACAGCGGTGGCGGCACCGTCCACATCGACATGGCCCTGAACAAGCGGGGCGACTGCGCCGGCACGATGGGGCTGGACGGCCAGGGCGAGGCCGAGCTGATCAAGGCCGGCGACACCGTCTACATGAAGTATGACGAGAAGTTCCTGCGGGCCCAGAGCAAGGAGGAACCCGAGGAGGACGTGGACGCGGCCGTGGCGCTGCTGGCCGGGAAGTGGATGAAGACGTCCGCCGAGGGCTCCGACGCGGGGGACCTCACGGGCTTCTGCGACCTCGACCAGGCCCTCGGCGGCGCGGAGGACGGCGACGGGAGGGCGACGCGCGGCAGGACGACGACGGTCGACGGCACGCCCGCGATCACGCTGGAGGCGCAGGACGGCGACGACCGCTTCACGCTGTACGTCGCCACCGAGGGCGAGCCCTACCTGCTGCGGCTCGACAGTACGTCCCCCACCGACCCGGGCTCCCTCTCCTTCAGCGACTACGACGAGCCGGTCCCGGTGGAGAAGCCCGCCGGCGACGTCCTGGACATCGACTCCCTGAGCTGACCCGCCCGGCGGCGACGCCCGGACCGCTCAGCCGCCGCACTGCTCGAGCATCATGCGCTTGTCGGCCGGCGTCACCGGCATCTCGTACTCGACGGCGACCTGGGCGAAGCGGACCGCGTACGCGCACCGGACCCGCTTGTCGGGCGGCAGCCAGGTCGCGGGCCCGGAATCGCTCTTGGCCGAGTTGGCGCCGCCGTCGACCGGGATCAGGTTGAGCGGGTCGTTGGCGAGTTGCTCGCGCTTGCTCTCCGACCAGCGCGACGAACCCATCTGCCAGCTGTAGGACAGCGGCACCACGTGGTCGATCTGGACCTCGGCGGCCTCCTGCTTGCGCCACTCGATGGTCGTGCCGGTGTACGGGTCGGCCAGGGTCATGGCGACCACCACGCAGTCGGACCCGGAGCGGAAACGCACGTCCTGGCCGTCGCGTCGCAGCAGGTCGTTGCGGGTGTCGCAGCCGTTCCTCGCGAGCGGCACTCCGTCCGCCGTGTCCATCCAGGCGTAGCCGAACTCGTCGCGGTCGTAGCCCGTCTTCGGTCCGCGGCCCTTGGTCGTCACCTTCGCGATGAGGTCGACGGCCTCGGCCCGGTCCGACTCGCCGGTCACGGGCGCGAGGCCCGGTCCGGTGCCCTCGGGGTTGTCCAGCGGACTGACGGCGCGTCCGTCGGAGGCGGCGCTCCCGCTTCCGTCACCGGCCGGGGGTTCCACGTCCTGGATTCCCTCGCAGCCGGCGAGGAGAGCCACCGCGGCGATCACCGCCGGGCCCGCGCTCCGGGCCCGTATGCCCCATCCCTCGTTCCGCGTCACCGCGCCCCTCCTTCGCTCATCTGACTCCTGCCCTGACGGGGGCGGATCGTGCCGGATCTCACCGTAACGGGTGAGAGGTCCAGACCAATCCGGCGTTACACGGGCATTCGTCGCAAAGCGCGCGTATCGTCGGTTCTGAGTCCCCTCCGGAAGGAGCTCCCGCATGGGCATCCTCGACAAGTTCAAGAGCAACAAGGCGGCACGCGACAAGGCCAAGCAGGCCTCGGACACCGCGGAACGGAAGATGAACGAGAGGACCGGCGGCAAGTACGAGCAGCAGATCGACACCGGGCAGCAGCAGGCCGAACGCCGGCTCGGCATGGACCGCGACCGTCCCGACCAGCCGTAAGGCCTCGCGCACCCGTCAGGGCCGTCCACGGCGACCTCACGCCGTGGACGGCTCCCCGTCCGCGCCGCTGACCCGTCGGAAACCCGGGCCCGGCGTCAGGACCCCAGGACCGACGTCAGGAACTCCCCGACCCAGCCCAGCAGGTCCCGCCCGACCAGCGGCTTGCCGCCCACCTTCGCGGTCTTCGGGCGCGGGACCAGCACCTGGTGCGCGGCCGCCTTGATGACCGTGCCGGGGTACAGGCGCTTCAGGCGCAGTTCCTGGGACTCGCGCAACTCCACCGGCGCGAAGCGGATGTTGTTGCCCTGGAGCACGATCTCGCCGACGCCGCACGCACGGGCCAGCATCCGCAGCCCCGCCACCAGCAGCAGGTTCTCCACCGGCTCCGGCAGCTTGCCGTAGCGGTCGACGAGTTCCTCGCGCACGGCCTTGATGTCGTCCTCCGAGTTCGCGGAGGCGATCGCCCGGTACGCCTGGAGGCGCAGCCGCTCGCCGGGCGCGTAGTCGTGCGGGACGTGCGCGTCGACGGGCAGCTCGATCTTCACCTCGAGCGGCGGCTCCTCCTCGATCTCGCCGGTCTCCAGCTGCCGCCGGTAGTCCGCGACCGCCTCGCCGACCATCCGCACGTACAGGTCGAAGCCGACGCCCGCGATGTGCCCGGACTGCTCGCCGCCGAGCAGGTTGCCGGCGCCGCGGATCTCCAGGTCCTTCATCGCCACGTACATGCCCGCACCCATCTCGGTGTGCTGGGCGATCGTCGCGAGCCGCTCGTGCGCGGTCTCCGTCAGCGGCTTCTCCGGCGGGTACAGGAAGTAGGCGTACCCGCGCTCCCGTCCTCGTCCCACCCGGCCGCGCAGCTGGTGGAGCTGGCTGAGGCCGAAGTTGTCGCCGCGCTCGACGATCAGGGTGTTGGCGTTGGAGATGTCGATGCCGGACTCGACGATCGTCGTCGACACCAGCACGTCGAACTTCTTCTCCCAGAAATCGACGACGACCTGCTCCAGCGCCGACTCCGACATCTGGCCGTGGGCGGTGGCGATGCGCGCCTCGGGCACGATCTCGCGCAGCCGGGCCGCCGCGCGGTCGATGGACTCGACCCGGTTGTGGATGTAGAAGACCTGGCCCTCGCGCAGCAGCTCGCGGCGGATCGCGGCGCCGATCTGCTTCTGCTCGTACGGGCCGACGAACGTCAGCACCGGGTGCCGCTCCTCCGGCGGGGTGGTGATCGTCGACATCTCGCGGATGCCGGTGACCGCCATCTCCAGGGTGCGCGGGATCGGCGTGGCGGACATGGTCAGCACGTCGACGTTGGCGCGCAGCTTCTTCAGCTGCTCCTTGTGCTCGACGCCGAAGCGCTGTTCCTCGTCGACGATGACCAGGCCGAGGTCCTTGAACCTGGTCTCGGAGGAGAACAGCCGGTGGGTGCCGATGACGACGTCCACCGAGCCCTCCCGCAGGCCCTCCATGGTCGCCTTCGACTCGGTGTCGGTCTGGAAGCGGGACAGCGCCCGCACGTTCACCGGGAACTGCGCGTACCGCTCGCTGAACGTCCCGAAGTGCTGCTGCACCAGCAGCGTGGTGGGGACGAGCACGGCGACCTGCTTGCCGTCCTGTACGGCCTTGAACGCGGCCCGGACCGCGATCTCGGTCTTGCCATAGCCGACGTCGCCGCAGATCAGGCGGTCCATGGGGACCGACTTCTCCATGTCCTCCTTGACCTCGGCGATGGTGGTGAGCTGGTCGGGGGTCTCCGCGTACGGGAAGGCGTCCTCCAGCTCGCGCTGCCAGGGCGAGTCGGCGCCGAAGGCGTGGCCGGGGGCGGCCATGCGGGCGCTGTAGAGCTTGATCAGGTCGGCGGCGATCTCCTTGACCGCCTTCTTGGCGCGCGCCTTGGTCTTGGTCCAGTCCGCGCCGCCCAGGCGGTGCAGGGTGGGGGCCTCGCCGCCGACGTACTTGGTGATCTGCTCCAGCTGGTCGGTGGGGATGTAGAGCCGGTCGCCGGGCTGGCCGCGCTTGGCGGGGGCGTACTCCACGACCAGGTACTCGCGGGTGGCGCCCTGCACGGTGCGCTGCACCATCTCGATGTAGCGGCCCACGCCGTGCTGCTCGTGGACGATGTGGTCACCCGGCTCCAGGGTGAGCGGGTCGATGGTCTTGCGGCGCCGGGCCGGCATCCGGGCGCCCTCGCGGCCGGATGCCTTCTGGCCGGTCAGGTCGGTCTCGGTGAGCACGGCGAGTCCGAGCGCCGGGTCGACGAAGCCGTGGTCGATGCAGCCGCAGGCGACGTGCACGACGGACGGGGTGATCTCGCCGAGGTCCGTGTCGAGGCGGGCGGCGATGCCCTCGCCGCCGAGCACCTCGACCGTGCGGGCGGCCGGACCGTGGCCCTCGGTGACGAACACCGTGCGCCAGCCGTCGGCGAGCCAGCCCTTGGTGTCGGCCAGCGCCCGCGCGGTGTCGCCGCGGTAGGTCTCGGGGGCGTGCATGCCGAGCTTGAGCGTGTCCCCCGCCGCGTCAGCGGCATATGTCTCCGTCAGCTCCTCGTCCGCGGCGAACGGCGACACCGACCACCACATCATGTCCAGCTCGCGGGCCCGGTCGCGGATGTCCGCGATGGACCACAGGGAGGCGGCGCCGACGTCGATGGGGGCCTCGCCGCCACCGGCGGTGGCCGCCCAGGACGCCTGCAGGAACTCCTGACTCGTGGCCACCAGGTCGGCGGCCCGGGTCCGCACCCGCTCCGGGTCGCAGACGACGGCCATGGCGCCCTTGGGCAGCACGTCCAGCAGCAGCTCCATGTCGTCGACGAGGACGGGGGCGAGGGACTCCATGCCCTCCACCGCGATCCCCTCGGCGATCTTCCCGAGCAGCTCCCCCAGCTCCGGATGCTGCTCGGCGAGGACCCGCGCACGCTCCCGCACGTCCTCGGTGAGCAGCAGCTCGCGGCAGGGCGAGGCCCACAGGCCGTGCTCGGCGACCTCCAGGGAGCGCTGGTCGGCGACCTTGAAGTAGCGGATCTCCTCGACGTCGTCACCCCAGAACTCCACCCGCAGGGGGTGTTCCTCGGTGGGCGGGAACACGTCGAGGATGCCGCCCCGTACGGCGAACTCGCCGCGCTTCTCGACCAGTTCCACGCGCGCGTACGCGGCGGCGGCGAGGGCTTCGACGGTCTCGTTCAGGTCGGCGCTCTGACCGGTCCGCAAAGACACCGGCTCCAGGTCGCCCAGGCCCTTGACCTGCGGCTGGAGCACGGAGCGTACGGGCGCGACGACGACGGAGACCGGGCCGGTCTCGGGGTCGTCGGGGCGGGGGTGGGCCAGGCGGCGCAGTACGGCGAGGCGGCGGCCGACGGTGTCGCTGCGGGGGCTGAGCCGCTCGTGCGGCAGCGT
Organism: Streptomyces sp. CB02400; assembly: GCF_001905725.1. Classification (GTDB taxonomy): domain Bacteria; phylum Actinomycetota; class Actinomycetes; order Streptomycetales; family Streptomycetaceae; genus Streptomyces; species Streptomyces atrovirens. The sequence continues at coordinate 112,013 of NZ_LIWB01000015.1, read as the reverse complement.
CTCCCACGACGGGTACTCCACGACGCCCTCGGGCGGGAGCAGGGAGCGCAGGGCCGCGGCCAGGTCCTCCGCCTCGCGTCCCGTGGCCGTCACCGCCAGTACGGGGCGGCCGGTGTCGCGGGCCAGGGCGGCGACGGTGAAGGGGCGGGCCGCGGGCGGGCCGACCAGGTCGACGTGCATGCGGTTGCCGTCCGCGGCGGCCGCGATCGCTTCCGCGAGGGCGGTGTCCTTGACTACGGCGTCGAGCAGACCGTGCAGGCTCATTCGGGGCGCTTTCCGTCCGGGGGTGTGCAACACGTCGGGCCCGACGCGCGCGGCGGGCCGGGGTTGTCCAGCGTACGTCGCTGGACAACCCCGGTGCCTGGGCTGTGGACAACGTCCGCTGACCGGTGGGCGGTGTCGGTGCCCGGCCTCCAGGGGGCTCCCGCCCCCTGGACCCCCGTTCGGCCCTGGACGGGCCTCGTCCTCAAACTCCCCCAGACGGGCTGGTCGGACGCGCCCGGCGCCGGAAAGTCCCCCAAGGACTTTCCGGCGCCGGGTGTTTCCCCCGCAACCCCCGTATGCGGTGGCTAGTCGGTGGCGATGGCGTTCAGGACGTTCATGCGGCCGGCGCGGAAGGCCGGGACCAGGGCGGCGAACAGGCCCACGAAGGCCGAGCCGATGAACACGCCGATGATCGTCGGCCACGGGATGTCGAGGACCTTCAGGCCCTCCAGGGCGAGGAGCTGCTGCGCGGTGGCGCCCCAGCCCATGCCCAGGCCCAGGCCCAGCAGGGCACCGAAGAGGGCGATCACGACCGACTCCATGCGGATCATGCGGCGCAGCTGCCGGCGCGAGAGGCCGATGGCCCGCATCAGGCCGATCTCCCGGGTGCGCTCCACCACCGACAGGGCGAGGGTGTTCACCACACCGAGGACCGCGACGACGATCGCCAGGGCCAGCAGACCGTAGATCATGTTCAGCAGCTGGCCGATCTGGTCCTTCAGCGCCTCCTTGTAGTCGGTCTGGTCACGCACCGTGTACTGCGGGTAGTCGTGCAGCGCGTCCTTCAGCGCCGTGTACGCGGCGTCGGTCTGCCCGTCCTTCGCCGAGGCGAAGAGCAGCATGTCCAGCGGCATCTTGTCGGCCGGCACGTACGTGGCGAGGGTGTCGATGGACGTGTACATCGCGCCCGCGTCGATGACGGCCTCACTGCTGGTGATCGCCCGGACCGTCAGCGTGCCCGTCTCGCCGTCCTTGAACGCGATCTCGATCTCCGAGCCGAGCTTGATGCCGTGGTCCTTCGCGAAGTCCTCGTGGACGGACATCGAGTCGGGCCGGTAGGCGTCGCCGAGCTCCCCGGCGACCGTCTCGATCCGCAGGTCGGTCGCGTACGTCGGGTCGGCCGCCGTGATCGCCGTGTCCTTCAGCGTCTTGCCGTCGGGCGTGGTGAAGTCGGCCTCGGTCCACTTGTACTCGGTGACCCGGTCCACCTCGGGTGACGCCTTCACGGCCTCGACGGCCTGCGGGGTGATCAACTGGCCGTTGTCTGACTGGATGATGAAGTCCGTGCCGACGGCCTTGTCGAGCTCGTCGGTGGCGGACGCCACCATGGAGGAGCCGACCACGGACAGGCACGCCACCAGCGCGAGACCGATCATCAGCGCGGCGCCCGTCGCACCGGTACGGCGCGGGTTGCGCAGGGCGTTGCGCTCGGCCATGCGGCCCACGGGGCCGAAGGCCCGCAGCAGGATCGCGCCGAGGACCCGCACCACACCGCTCGCCAGCACCGGACCGATGACGACGAAGCCGATCAGGGACAGCACCACGCCCAGGCCCAGCCACATCGAGCCGTCCGTCGCCTTGTCCGCACTGCCCGCCAGGTACAGGGCGAAGCCGCCGGTGCCGGTGAGGACCAGGCCGATCCCGCCGCGTATCCAGCCGGCCCTGGCGTCCGCCGGGGTGCCGGCGTCGCGCAGCGCGGCCATCGGGGAGATCTTCCCGGCCCGCCGGGCGGGCAGGTAGGCGGCGAGGACCGTGACGACCACGCCGAGGAGCAGTCCGAGCGCGGGGGTCGTCCAGGCCACCGTGAGGTCGTCCGTGGACAGCTCCATGCCCATCATGCCCATGAGCTTCATCAGCCCGACCGCGAGTCCGACGCCCGCGCCGACCCCGAGGACCGAACCGAAGACGCCGAGCAGCAGCGCCTCGACCAGCACCGAACGGTTGACCTGCTTGCGGGACGAGCCGATCGCCCGCATCAGGCCGATCTCCCGGGTGCGCTGGGCGACCAGCATGGAGAAGGTGTTGATGATCAGGAAGATGCCGACGAGGAAGGCGATCCCGGCGAAGCCGAGCATCGCGTACTTCATGACGTTCATGAAGCCCTCGACGTCCTTCTGGTTGGCCTCCGCGGTCTCCTCGGCGGTCTGCACCTTGTAGGCGCCGCCGAGCTCGGCCGCGACGTTCTTCTTCAGCTGCGCGTCGCTGACGCCGGACGCGGCGGTCACGTTGACGTTGGTGTAGACGCCGCTCTCGCCGACCAGGGCCTGCTGCGCGGTCTTCGTGTCCAGGTAGAAGATCGCCGCACCGGGGTTGGTGACCGTGAAGTCGGCGATGCCGGAGACCTTCGCGGTGAGCGTGCCGACCACGCTGATCACGCCGATCTCGTCGCCGAGCTTCAGGTCGTGCTTGTCGGCGGTGTCGGCGTCGACCATGATCTGGTCCGCGCCCTTGGGCGCCGCACCCTCGGTGATCTCCATGGTGCGGGCGTCGTTGCCGTTCCAGCTTCCGACGATGGTCGGGCCGCCGCTGGTCGGCGAGAGGTTGTCCTTGTCGCCGTCGACGACGGTCACCGAGGTGGAGAACACCGTGCCCTCGGCCGACTTCACGCCGTCCGCGCCCTTGACCTCGTCGACCACGGAGGCCGGTATCACCGGCGGCTTGCCGTTGTCCGCGGTCGTCTCACCGCTGTCGGAGGCGCCCTTGGCGCTCACCGTGACGTCCGAGGAGGTGGCCGCGAACAGCTTGTCGAACGTCGTGTTCATGGTGTCCGTGAACACCAGCGTGCCGCACACGAACGCCACGGACAGCAGCACCGCCACCGCGGACAGCGCCATCCGCCCCTTGTGCGCGAAGAAGTTGCGCATGGAGGTCTTCAGGACGGTCATGACGTACGCCCCCGGGCGTCGAAGTCCTTCATGCGGTCCAGGACCTGATCGGCCGTCGGCTGGTGCATCTCGTCGACGATGCGGCCGTCGGCGAGGTACAGCACCCGGTCCGCGTAGGAGGCGGCCACGGGATCGTGGGTGACCATCACGATGGTCTGGCCCAGCTCGTCCACCGAGCGGCGCAGGAAGCCGAGCACCTCGGCGCCGGCGCGGGAGTCGAGGTTCCCGGTCGGCTCGTCACCGAAGATGATCTCCGGCCGGGCCGCCAGCGCCCGCGCCACCGCGACCCGCTGCTGCTGGCCGCCGGAGAGCTGCGTCGGCCGGTGCTTGAGCCGCTCCGCGAGCCCGACGGTCTCCACCACCCGGTCCAGCCACCCCTGGTCGGGCTTGCGGCCGGCGATGTCCATGGGCAGCGTGATGTTCTCGATCGCGTTCAGCGTCGGCAGCAGGTTGAACGCCTGGAAGATGAAACCGATCCGGTCCCGGCGCAGCCGCGTGAGCTTCTTGTCCTTCAGGCCGGTGATCTCGGTCTCGTCCAGGTAGATCTGCCCGGACGTCACGGTGTCGAGCCCGGCGAGGCAGTGCATCAGCGTGGACTTGCCGGACCCCGAGGGGCCCATGATCGCGGTGAACTGGCCGCGGGCGATGTCCACGTCGACGTGGTCGAGGGCGACGACACGGGTCTCCCCCGACCCGTACGCCTTCACGACCTGCCGCGCCCGCGCGGCAACGGCCGTACGCCCTCCAGTGCCCCCGTGCCTGGGAATGGTCACAGCCGATGTCACGGTAAGTCTCCTATGTCGGTCAGCAGATGAAAGCGGTGTTCCGGCGCCCGCCCGTCGTGTCCGGCGGCCGCTTCGTGCGTGTTCGTGCGACGTGATTCAGTCTGGCGGCCGGCAGGGGCCCCGCGCCCTGGTGTTCAGCGCAGTCTTGTACTGAGGAAAACCCCACCCCCGCCGGTGCGGTGCGCCACCCCCCAGCGGCGTAAAGCCAGGTTAAGGACGTCCCCCGCCCCGTCTCGTCCTCCGTCGGTACGAACCCTCCCCGACCCGTAGTACGGAGGTACCCCTAAGGGCTCTCCTCCGGCGGGTGGACACCGTCTCAGGGTCGGCTCCGCCCGCAGGCTCATACAGCCTCCGCCCTCCCGCGACGTGAGGGTCAAGTGCGAAGCTGTGCGGCGGCGGACAGGTGCAAGGGGCAATCAACCGTGAGGGAGGAATTCCGGGTGGACGGCACCAGACCGGTGACACGCGACAGCGGGCGGCCCGCCGCGACCGGGCGGCGCGGAGCCGTCGTCGCCGCGCTGATGCTCGCGATGGCCCTGGCGGCACTCGACTCCACCATCGTGGCCACGGCCGTCCCGCAGATCGTCGGCGACCTGGGCGGCTTCTCCTACTTCTCCTGGCTCTTCTCCGGCTACCTGCTGGCCGTGACGGTCACCCTCCCCGTCTACGGCAAGCTCTCCGACACCTTCGGCCGCAAACCGGTCCTCGTCGCGGGCGCCGCGCTGTTCCTGCTGGGCTCGCTGCTGTGCGCCGCGGCCTGGAACATGGCCGCGCTCATCGCGTTCCGCATCGTGCAGGGCCTGGGCGGCGGCGCGCTCCAGGGCACGGTGCAGACCCTCGCCGCCGACCTGTACCCGCTGGAGGAACGCCCGAAGATCCAGGCCCGCCTCTCCACCGTGTGGGCGGTCTCCGCGGTGGCCGGCCCCGGCCTCGGCGGACTGCTCGCCTCCTACGCCGACTGGCGCTGGATCTTCCTCGTCAACCTGCCCGTCGGCACGGTGGCGTTGTGGCTGATCGTCCGTCACCTCCACGAACCACGGCGGGAGAACGGCCGCCACGCGCGCGTGGACCGGGCGGGCGCGGTCGCGATCTTCGCCTGCGGTGGCGTCCTCCTCACCGCGCTCGTGCAGGGCGGCGTCGCCTGGCCGTGGCTGTCCGCCCCGTCGCTCGCCCTGTTCGCGGCGGGAGCCGCCCTCCTGGCGGTCGTGGTCGTGGTGGAACACCGCGCGGCGGAGCCGATCATTCCCGGCTGGGTGTGGCGCCGCCGTACGATCGCCGCCGTCAACCTGGCCCTCGGCGCCCTGGGCCTGCTGATGGTGGCCCCCACGGTCTTCCTGCCCACTTACGCCCAGTCCGTCCTCGGCCTCACCCCGGTCGCCGCCGGATTCGTCCTCTCCGTATGGACGCTGACCTGGCCGGTGTCGGCCGCCCTCAGCCAGCACGTGTACCGCCGCATCGGCTTCCGCAGCACCGCGATGCTCGGCATCGGCACGGCCGCGCTCGTCCTCTTCGCGTTCCCCTTCCTGCCCTACCCCGGCCGGGCGTGGCAGCCGACCCTGCTGATGCTGCTGCTGGGCGCGGCTCTCGGCCTGTTCCAGCTGCCCCTGATCATCGGGGTGCAGTCGTCGGTGGGGTGGGAGGAACGCGGCACGGCGACCGGGTCGATCCTCTTCTGCCGGCAGACCGGCCAGACCGTCGGCGCGGCCCTCTTCGGCGCGGTCGCCAACAGCGTCCTGGCCGCACGCCTGGGCGGCGCGAACGACCTGGACTCCGTCACCCGCGCCCTGGACGCGGGCACCGTCCCCGAGACGACCCGCCGGGCCATCGCGGACGCCGTGCACGCCGTCTACCTCGGCGCGGCGTGCGCGGCGGCACTTGCGTTCCTGGTCCTGCTGCTCCTCGCACCCCGCACGTTCCCGGTGCTCAAGGACTGAGAACACCCCCTCCCGCACCGGCCGCGCGGAAGACCCCGGCGCCGGCTCACTCCACCGCCCGGCCCGTCAGCGCGCTGAGACCGGCGCACACCTGGTCGAGCTGCGCCTGTACGTCCTCCCGCCTGCCGGCGTGCTCGCGCAGCACCCGCTCGGTCTCCCGCGCGACGCCCTCCGCGCGGACGCGCGCCCCGGCGAGCAGCTCCGCCGCCCGCTCCCGCGCCTCCTCCGCGCGGCGCCGCGCCGACTCCTCCGCGTCGGCGAAGACCTGCCGCGCCTCGGCCAGCGCACGCTCGGCACGCTCCTCCGCCTCGGCGTGCCGGGCCTCCAGCGCGGCCACCCGCGCCCCCTCCTCACGCTCCACCGCGTCCAGCCGCTCCGCCTGCTCCCCGGCCGCCTCGGCGAGCATCCCGGAGGTGCGCTCCCGCATCTCCCGCAGCACCGCCAACGTCTCCGCGCGCCGCTCCTTCACCTCCAGCCGGGCCTCGGTCCGGACCCGGTCGGCCTCCGCGCGGGCCGCCAGCAGCACCTCCCCGGCGTACTCGTCGGCCTCGGCGCGTACGGTCTCGGCGTGCGCCCGCGCGGCCTCCCGCACGCCGGTCGCGTCGTCCTCCGCCAGGTCCGTCACGTCCCGCGCGTACTGCCGCGCCGACTCCCGCACTGCCGCCGCCTCCTCCCCTGCCAGCCCGAACAGCCGCCGCGCGCTCTCCCCCAGCGACTCGTACGTCTGCGGCGCCAGCCCCGCCACCCGCACCCGCAGCAGCCCCAGCTCCTCCTCCATCTCCCGGGCCAGGACGGTGAGCCGCGCGGCTCGCTCCCAGGCGGCGTCACGATGATCCGAGAGGCCCTCGACGTACGCGATCACCTGCAAAGGACGGTAGCCACGCCCCCGTACGACCTCGAAGCCCTGCGACGACACCGATGCGCTGCTCACCCTGGAACCCCTCTCCACCGACGGACCCGAAACCCAGCACGAAAGACCGAGCACGAAATGGTATGAATCGCGCACATCTTGGTGGATGACACGGAAGTGTTCATAACGCGACACTCCGCGAGGAGGGCACGCAAAAGCCGGGCCCGGTCGTCCTGACGACCGGGCCCGGCTCCTCGCGTCACACGGGGTTCAACCGTGACGGATCACAACAACCCGTCCCACATCTGCTCCAGCAGCACCGACCACCAGCTCTCCGGCGAACCCAGCGCCGCCGGGTCCAGCGCGGCCAACTGCGCCTGGAAGTCCACCGTCCAGCGGCCCGCCTGCTCCTGGTTCAGCCCGAACCGCAGCCGCCACATCCGGCCCAGCAGCGCCAGACAGCGCGCGAACTCCGGCAGACCGGTGTTCACGAACTGCGGCGGAACCGGCGCACCGCCCGGCCCGGACTCCACCGGCACCGCGACGATGTTCGCCGTGCCGTACTGCACACAGATCGCCTTGCCGAAGTCACTGCCCATCACCAGGTACGAGCCCGCGTCCGAAGCCGGCTGCACACCCCGCTCCGCCGCCAGCTCCGCCAGCGTCGGCACCGGACGGCCCGGCTGCGCCTGCGCCCAGAAGAACGGACCCATGTCCAGCGGCAGCCCCGCCACCACCAGGGTGTGCGCCACGACCGGCGGCACACCCTGCCGGGACACCGCCGCCTGCTCGAACCGGAACAACCCCGGCCCGAACGCCCCCGCCAGCTCCTGCGCGACGGCCTCCGGCGGAACCGGCGGCGCCGGCTGCACCGGCGGAATCGGCGCACGCACCGGCGCGGGACGCGCCGGACCGTCCGCTACCTGATGCAACTCACCCTGATGGGCCAGTAGTTGCCCCATGCCCTGCTGCCGGCTCGCATGATCCGTGCCGTACGGGGCGATGGACGTGATCCGCGCCTGCGGCCACTGCTCACGGATCATCCGCGCGCAGTACGCGCCCGGCAGCTCGCACGACTCCAGCTCGGTGTGCAGCTCCAGCACCTGGTCCGGCGGCACGTTCATGGCACGCAGCTCGTGGAAGATCTGCCACTCCGGGTGCGGCGTACCCGGCGCCGAACGCCGGATCAGCTGCTGCTCGCTGCCGTCCTGCGCGCGGTAGCGCAGCACGGCCTGGTAGCCGGGGCCGACGGTCGGCTGACCGGCGGGCGGCTGCGGATAGCCGTACGCCGGCGGCCGCCCCGGCACCGGAACACCGGGCGGCGGCGTACCGGGAGGCATCCCGGCGGGCGGCATCCCGCCGGGCGGCATCGGCGGAGCACCGCCGGGCATCCCCGGGGGCGCCGGGGGCGCCGGGGGCGGCGGCGCACCGGGCCCCGCCACCGGCGGCGCGGCCAGCACGGTCTCCGCGTGATGCACGGTCCCGCGCCCGCCCCCGGCAGTACCGGGCGGACCCGGAGGCTGCGGAGCGCCGGGAGCACCCGGAGCGGCAGGAGGGCCGGGAGGCTGGGGCGCACCAGGAGCACCGGGCGCGCCGGGCGGGCCGGGCGGGCCGGGAGGCTGGGGCGCACCGGGGCCTCCCGGACCGGCGAGCATCGTCGCCGCATGGTGGGCACCACCGGGCGGCGGAGGCGGGGCCGGCGTCCCCGGCGGCGGGGTCGAACCACCCGGCGTCCCCGGCCCGTCGAGGCCGAGCGACGACACCATCTGCGTCGGTACGTACCCGCCCGCCGGAGCGGACGGCGGCGTGGGCGTACCGCCCGGACGCGCACCCGGAGTCCCCGGGGCACCCGGCGGAGGCGGGGTCGTCACACCCGGGCCGCGCCGCGGAGGCGGAGCCGCCTTGCTGGTCGCGGCGTCCGCGATGTCCCCGGCGTTCGGCGCGAGCGGACGCTCCGGCGCACCCGGACCGGCCGACGGAGGCGTGGGCACACCGGCCGACGGAGGCGTGGGCACACCGCCGGGCCCCTGCGGAGAGCCGTACGGCGCACCACCCTGCGCGGGCGGCGGCGTACCCGGCACCCCCTGCGGCGCACCGGGATCCTGGATCGCCGGCGCGACGGCCGTCGGCGGAAGCCCGCTGCCGCCCGACATCAGCGCCGTCATCGCCTCCGGCGGGGTCGCGGGCGGAGTGCCGTCACCGGACTCGCTCAACTGCGGCGCGAACACGGTCTCCGGCAGCGGAACGGAACGGTCCTCACCGGCATCGGCGTTGGTGTCCGTACCGGCCCACGGAGTCGCCCCGACCGGCCCACCGGACCCCGCGCTCCCCCCGGCGGCGGGCCACGCGGCACCGCTCCCCGCACCGGCAGCCGCACCCGGCACGGAATCCCCCGCACCGGCAGCCGCACCCGGCACCGAATCCCCCGCGCCGGAACCCGCTCCCGAAGGACCGGCAGCCGCGCCCGCCGGACCCGGAGCGGAACCCGCGGACGAGGCCGAAGCCGCACCACCGGCGCCCGAAGCCCAACTCGCATCCGGAGCCGCAGACGACCCCGAAGCGGAGACCGAATCCGAAACCGCGGACGAACCGGAACCCGGAACCGAGCCCGGTGCCGGACCCGCGGACGAGTCCGCACCCGGACCCGAAGCCGACCCCACGGACGAACCCGAAGCCGACCCCGCGGGCGACCCCGACCCCTCCCCCCGCCGATCCGGAATCCCCAGCCGGTCCGCCGCCTCCTGCAACCACTCCGGCGGACTCAGCAAGAACGACGTCTGGTTCAGATCCACCCGCGCCGCAGGCGCCGGCACCGGCTCGGGCGCCGAATCGTCACGGCCGTACTCCTCCTCGTACCGGCGGATCACCTCACCCACCGGCAGCGCCGGCCACAGCGTCGCCTCACCACTGTCGCGGGCGATCACCAGCCGCTGCGCACCACCGTCCGAACGGGGCCCGTCCGCACGGTCCTCCGCCCACACCACGAACCCGAGGCCGAACTCCCGCACCCGCACCTCACGATGCTGATACGACGGCACATCCCCGTTGACCCACTCCTCCGCGCGCTCCTGCGCCTGCGCGAACGTCACCATCGCCGAAGCTCACTCCCCCGCGGAAGAAACCGGAACGGCACGCGCGAACCCGCCGTCCACCATCAGATTCGCCACCGTATCCAGCTCCGGCGGAGACCCCGCCAGCCGGGACAGGAACACGTCGAAGTCGTCCCCGCACGACAACAGCAGCCGCTCCACCCGCTCGGCCGGCGACCACGACGGGTCCACGTCCCGCGCGTCGTCGTACGCGCAGAACCACACCGAACCCTGCCGCTCACCCCGCACCTTCACGGCCAGCAGACCACCCTGCACGAAACCGACGCACAGATAGTCCTTGGTCAGATGATCCCGCAGACACTTGTTGACGTACACGAGGTCATTGACCGCCGCCTCGTCCCGCACCGTGAAGAACGGCTGGTCCACCAGCAGCCCCAGCCCCGCGTCCAACGCCGTCCCCACCGGCGCGCAACCACCCGCCGCCTTCAGGAACGACCGGTACGCACCCGGCAGCCGGTACCCGAGATCCTCCTCGACCCCCAGCACCTGCGACTCCGTCACCGCCACACCCGACTTCGGCAGCCCGAAATGCGCCGGACGCGTCTCCTGCAACGGCCGCGTACCCCGCTTGTCATGGTCCACCGCCGACGTCACCACCCCACCGTGATGCCGCAGCAGCGCCTTCACCTCGACCGGCACCAGCTCCAGCCGCCGCGACCCCACCACGTGGTGCCACGTCCAGCCGTGCGGCGTCGCCACCGCCGGCACCGTGTCCCACAACTCATGGCCGCTCGCCGCCAGCGCCGCGTTCGCCGACACGTAATCCGTCAGCCGCAACTCGTCCACGCCGAAACCCTCCGGCGGCTCCGCCACCTCCGCGGCCGCACGCGCGTAGGGCGAGAAATCGGGGTAACCACGCTCGTCCACCCGCACCCCTCTCGGGTGACGGGCCGCCCGCACCGGATCCGGGAAGTGCACGACCTGCCCGGCATAGGCCGCGTTCGGCGGCACGGCTTCCTGCCCGAGCCGACCTGTCGTCATGGCGGTTGCCCCCTGCGGCACTCTGTACGCCCCGCACCGCCCACCTTCGGACCACTACGGAACGTATTCGACTCTCACGTCTGTTGTCTCGACTACTTACCGCCACGACCCCCACGGCGCCCGCACACACCACCGCGCGGAACACCGCATGGATCGCGGTGCCGACAGCCTATGCGGTACGACTCCACCGGTCACCGGCACCGGTCATCAGCCCTTCCGCTTCCGTGACCAGCCGTCACCCTCCCGTGACAGCCCGCCCAAACCCGGGCGTGTCACCCCGACCCAGCTTCCACATCAGCCACGCCATTTGGCACTCTGTGACCTCCGGGGGGATGCTCGGGAGGGGATGATGATCATGAACGTGACGCAGACGGGGCCGCACACCGGCCCATCCGGCGACCCTCGCTCCGGCGACCCCCGCATCGGCTGGAGCACCACCGACACCCCCCACACCCCCACCCTCCACCACCGCCGCGACGGCATCCTCCCCACCATCGCCGCCGCCCTCTCCGTCCGCGGCACCACCCTCACCGGCACCGCCGCACGCGGCGACACACCCCCCGCCCTGCACCCCCTCGTCCAGGACTTCCTCGACACCCTCACCAGCGACCAACGCGACCGCTTCACCGGCCGCTGCGCCGAGACCATCCTCATCTCCCGGCACCTCACCACCGCCGACGCCGCACGCAGCAAACGCGCCGCACGCAGACCCATGACCAACGGCGAAGCCCGCAAAACCCTCAAGCAGGCCAAACTCACCACCCGCCGCATCCGCGAGGACGGCGACCCCCTCCACGGCGCCTACGCCACCCCCTGCCGCGCCTGCACCGCCCTCACCGCCCACTTCGGCGTCCGCATGGTCGACCCCGCCACCAACGGCTGACCCCAGCCCCCCGCACCACCCACGACCCCGACGAACAAAAGGCAGATGCACACCGACCGCACCTCCACCACCCGCTTCGCCGTACCCGTCGACGCCGCACTACGCGCCGCCGGCTGGCAACCCGGACGCTGGGACATCAAGCAGGCGGAAATCTGGGCCGACATCCTCCGCGACCACACCTCACCGGCCGGACACCGCCACACCGTCTTCCCCGCCGCCGTCGAGGCCTGGGCCGAATTCGGCGGACTCCACATCAACCCCACGGGGCCCGGCCGCCAGGTCGCCCCCGCGACCCTCCACCTCGACCCCCTCCACGGCCTCCACCTCGCCCGCACCCTCGGCGACCTCGGCCGCGCCCTCGACACCGAGGTCTGCCCCCTCGGCACCGAAACCGACACCCAGGCACTCCTCGCCATCGACACCCAAGGCCGCACCTACGCCCTCGACCACACCGGCGACTGGTACCTCGGCCCCGACATCGACCACGCCCTCGCCACCCTCGTCTCCGGCATCCGCCCCACACGCCTCACCGCCGGCTGACCACGGAAAACCACCGGCCTACGACGCCGGAATCACCGCCGACACCCGAAAACCCCCCGCATCCGTCGGCCCCGACACGAACACCCCGCCCAACGCCGACACCCGCTCCTTCATCCCCACCAGACCATTACCGCCCGACGGCAACCCCGCCGACGCCCCCGCCTCCGGCGGCGGCTCGTTCTCCACCTGCATCGCGATCTCCGACACCCGGTACGCCAGACGCACATACGTCTTCGCACCCGCCGCATGCTTGTGCACGTTCGTCAACGCCTCCTGCACCACCCGGTACGCCGTCGACTCCACCTCCCGCGCACACGACCGCGACTCCCCCACCACCGACAGATCGACCACCATCCCCGCAGCAGCCGACTGCCCCACCAACTCCTCGATCTCCGACAGACACGGCCCCTCCCCCTCGTCCACCGCCCGAGACGCGGCAGCCGCCGCAGCCACCCCCACCGCCGCCAACGGCACCGACGCCCGCTCCCGCCGCTGCCCCCCGTCCCCACCCGAACGCAGCACCCCGAGCATCTCCCGCAACTCCGTCAACGCCTGCCGCCCCATGTCCCCCACCAGAGCGGCGTTCTTCACGGCCTTCTCCGGATCCTTCCGCGCCACCGCCTGCAACGCCGCCGCATGCACCACCATCAGACTCACCCGGTGCGCCACCACGTCGTGCATCTCACGCGCGATCCGCGTCCGCTCCTCGCCCCGCGCCCACTCCGCCCGCTCCTCGGCCCGCTCAGCGAGCAACTGAAGCTCCCGCTCCAGACTGTCCGCCCGCTCCCGCAGACTCTCCATCAACCGCCGCCGCGCCCCCACGTACAGCCCCAGCAACAACGGCGGCGCCGTCACCCCGATCGCCGTCGTGATCGACGCGAACGGCACGATCCAGTCCCCGACGTCCAGGTCCCCCCGCGCCAGGTTCTGCCGCATCCGCACGAACATCACGATGAGCACACCCACCGACTGCATCCCGGCCAGCGACGCGATGATCCGCCGCGGCACCTCGGACGCGGCCAGCGAATACAGACCGACGACGCCCATCAGGAAACCCATCGCGGCCGGCGTCACCGCGATCGCCACCAGCACCACCGCGATCGGCCACCGCCTCCGCACCAGCAGCACGGAACCGGCCAGCACGCCGAACACGACCCCCACGGCCGCCGGAACCCCCGCCTCCCGCGCGAACGAGATCCCCTCCAGCCCGCACTCCAGCGCGGACACCACCGCGAGGCCCGCATCGAACACGGCACTGCGCCGCCTGTCCCACCACCACGGCCCTCCCCGGGCCGTCACCAGCTCTTCCCCCGTCGTGGTCATGCGTCCAGCCTACGGGCGGCCGAGACCGCTTTTCCGGCGAGTTTCCACGACCGGGCCAGACCACACAGGGTGACTGATCAGCCGCGATACGGACCGAAATCCCTCGAACTGCTGAATCGGACATCGTTCGAGACAGGAATCGGCCATTCCGCCCGGACGGTATGCGTGTGACACATGCACCCGGCAAATACGCCGACTTCGAGAGCTTGCGGGAACAGGCGGTGGCGCTGCGACGGGCAGGCCACAGCCTCCGCCAGATCCGCGACGAACTGAAGATCTACAACAACGACATCCTCAACCAGCTGGTGAAGGGAGAACCTCCGCCGGCCTGGACGAAACGCCCCAACGCCAAGGACGACCTCCGGGAGAAGGCACGGGAGCCGCGCCTCCAGGGCTGGACGTACGACCAGATCGAGGCCGAGCTGGGCTGCTCCAGGAGTTCGGTGTCGCTGCGGGTACGGGACCTGCCGAAGCCAGAACGCAAGCGCACTCCCGAGGAAGCCGCTGCCATCGCACGTCGAGGCTGGGAGGCGAAGCTGCGCATCCGGGACGAGGAACGGCAACGCACCAAGGAAGCGGCCAGGCAGGCGATCGGCGGCCTGTCGGCACGTGAACTGTTCCTGGTGGGCGTCGGTCTGTACTGGGCGGAAGGCAGCAAGGACAAGCCGTACGACCGTCGCGAGAACGTCACCTTCGTCAACAGTGATCCCGGCATGATCAAGGTCTTTCTGGCTTGGCTCGATCTGCTTGGAGTCGAACGCAAGCGTCTCCGATTCACGGTCATGATCCACGAGAACGCCGACGTGGCAGGCGCGGAGCAGTACTGGGCCGAACTCGTCCACGCCGACCGCAGTGCGTTCAACAAGACCACACTCAAGCGACACAACCCCAAGACAGCGAGGAAGAACGTGGGTGACTCGTACCGAGGCTGCTTGGTGATCAAAGTCTTGAAGGGTGCCGACCTGTACCGTCGCATCGAAGGCTCTTGGTACGGCATAGTGTTGGGTGCCGACTCGGCGACCTAACCGAATGTCCGGTTTAGTCGAGTTTCATCCCCCATGGTGTAATCAGGCAGCACTGAGGGTTTTGGTCCCTTAAGTTCAGGTTCAAATCCTGATGGGGGAGCTGCCGTGCCCGGGCCCTGACATTTCCGTCAGGGCCCGCTCTCATGTCCTCCCAAAACCACCCCGGTATCCTGCGGATGTCACCCCCACCCCCATCACAGCCGAAGGGCATCCCGTGAGCACCAGTCGCCCGGCAGCCGTCGTCGTTCTCGCAGCGGGTGAGGGCACCCGTATGAAGTCGGCCACACCGAAGGTCCTGCACGACATCTGTGGCCGTTCCCTGGTGGGCCATGTGCTCGCCGCGGCCGGTGAGCTCCAGCCGGAGAATCTGGTCGTCGTCGTGGGTCACGCCCGTGAGCAGGTGACCGCGCATCTCGCCGAGGTCGCCCCCGAGGTGCGTACCGCCGTGCAGGCGGAGCAGAACGGTACGGGGCATGCCGTGCGGATGGGGTTGGAGGAGCTGGGGGGCTCCGTGGACGGGACCGTGGTCGTCGTGTGTGGTGACACCCCGTTGTTGACGGGTGAGACGCTGCGGCGGTTGTCGGCCACGCACACCGCCGACGGCAACGCGGTGACGGTGTTGACGGCCGAGGTGCCGGACGCGACCGGTTACGGGCGGATCGTGCGGGACGACAGTGGTGCGGTCACGGCGATCGTGGAGCACAAGGACGCGTCCGCCGCGCAGCGGGCGATCCGGGAGATCAACTCGGGTGTGTTCGCGTTCGACGGGGCGTTGTTGGCGGATGCGTTGAAGAAGGTGCGGACGGACAACAGTCAGGGTGAGGAGTATCTGACGGACGTGCTCGGGATCCTGCGTGGGGCGGGGCATCGGGTGGGTGCGTCGGTGGCGGGGGATCACCGTGAGATCGCGGGGATCAACAACCGGGTGCAGCTTTCGGAGGCGCGGCGGATCCTCAACGACCGGTTGCTGACCGCCGCCATGCTGTCCGGGGTCACCGTGGTCGACCCTGCGACGACGTGGGTCGATGTCACCGTGACGTTCGAGCAGGACGTGGTGGTCCACCCGGGGACGCAGTTGCACGGGGGCACGCATCTCGCCGAGGGGTGTGAGGTCGGGCCGAACTCGCGGCTGACCGACACCCGTGTGGGTGCGGGGGCGCGGGTGGACAACACGGTGGCGGTGGGTTCCGAGGTGGGTCCCGAGGCGAGTGTGGGGCCGTACGCGTATCTGCGTCCGGGGTCGCGGCTGGCGCGCAGGGCGAAGATCGGTACGTACGTGGAGACGAAGAACGCGTCGATCGGTGAGGGGACGAAGGTTCCGCATCTGTCGTACGTGGGGGATGCGACGATCGGCGAGTTTTCGAACATCGGTGCGGCGAGCGTGTTCGTCAATTACGACGGGCAGGACAAACATCACACGACGGTCGGGTCGCACTGCAAGACGGGTTCGGACAACATGTTTGTGGCGCCTGTCACGATCGGGGACGGTGCTTACACGGCTGCCGGGTCGGTGATCACGAAGGACGTGCCGCCGGGTTCGCTGGCTGTGGCCCGCGGCCAGCAGCGGAATATCGAGGGTTGGGTGGCTCGTAAGCGTCCGGGGAGTGCTGCCGCGAAGGCGGCGGAGGCGGCTTCGCGGGAGCCGGCCGCTGAGGACTGACCGGATTCGGCCCTCTCGAACAGGGCGTACCGTGATAAGTGCACTTCCGCACCGCCATCAGCTGCGACACCTCTGAGGAGATTGTGCTGTGACCGGGATCAAGACGACCGGCGAGAAGAAGATGATGTTCTTCTCCGGCCGCGCCCACCCCGAGCTTGCCGAGGAGGTCGCCCAACAGCTGGATGTGGGGGTCGTCCCGACGAAGGCCTTCGATTTCGCCAATGGTGAGATCTATGTGCGGTATCAGGAGTCGGCTCGTGGTGCCGACTGTTTCCTGATCCAGAGCCACACCGCTCCGATCAACAAGTGGATCATGGAGCAGTTGATCATGATCGACGCGTTGAAGCGTGCGTCGGCCAGGTCCATCACGGTGATCGTGCCGTTCTACGGTTACGCGCGGCAGGACAAGAAGCACCGGGGTCGTGAACCGATTTCGGCGCGTCTGATCGCGGACCTGATGAAGACGGCGGGTGCGGACCGGCTGCTGGCCGTGGATCTGCACACGGATCAGATCCAGGGTTTCTTCGACGGCCCGGTGGACCACCTGTTCGCGCTGCCGCTCCTCGCGGACTACGTGGGCGCGAAGGTGGACCGGGAGAAGCTGACGGTGGTGTCTCCGGACGCGGGCCGTGTGCGGGTGGCGGACCGCTGGTGCGACCGGCTGGGTGCGCCGCTGGCGATCGTGCACAAGCGCCGGGACAAGGACGTGGCGAACCAGGTCACGGTGCACGAGGTCGTGGGTGACGTGAAGGGCCGTATCTGCGTCCTCGTCGACGACATGATCGACACGGGTGGCACGATCTGCGCCGCGGCGGACGCGCTGTTCGCGCACGGTGCGGAGGACGTGATCGTGACGGCGACGCACGGTGTGCTGTCGGGTCCGGCGGCGGACCGGCTGAAGAACTCGCGGGTGAGTGAGTTCGTGTTCACGAACACGCTGCCGACGCCGAGTGAGCTGAGCGAGTCCCTCGACAAGATCAAGGTGTTGTCGATCGCGCCGACGATCGCGCGTGCGGCGCGTGAGGTGTTCCGGGACGGCTCGGTGACGAGCCTGTTCGACGAGCAGTAAAGCTGTGAGAGCCGGTGCAGTAAGGGTTCTGCACCGGCTCTCCCGGTGATCGTTTTGGGTGCGGCCTCCTGGTCCGAGTAGACTGTCCAAGTTGCTCGGCGAGGGAGGCCGTTCCGCTTTTCACGAGGCGGGTTCGGTGGTCCGTTATCGACGCGCTCTTCGTAGCAGGCCGTTCGTGGCCGGGTGACCACGTCCGTTTCTGACTTTCGAGGAGTGACCATGTCCGAGGTGAAGATCTCCGCCGCGACGCGCACCGAGTTCGGCAAGGGTGCCGCGCGCCGTATCCGCCGTGACAACAAGGTTCCGGGTGTGCTGTACGGGCACGGTTCGGACCCGCTGCACCTGACCCTTCCGGGCCACGAGCTGCTGCTCGCGCTGCGTACGCCGAACGTGCTGATCGCGCTGGACATCGACGGCACGTCGAACGAGCTGGCGATCCCGAAGGCCGTGCAGCGTGACCCGCTGAAGGGCTTCCTGGAGCACGTGGACCTGCTGCTGGTGAAGCGCGGCGAGAAGGTCCAGGTCGAGATCCCGGTGCAGACCGAGGGTGAGCTGGCCCCGGGTGGCTACCTGCTGGAGCACGTGCTGTCCGCGCTGCCGGTCGAGGCCGAGGCCACGCACATCCCGGAGAGCGTGAGCGTCTCCGTCGAGGGTCTGGAGGCCGGTGCCTCCGTCCTGGCCAAGGACGTCAAGCTCCCGAACGGCGTGACGCTGGCCGTCGAGGAGGACGCGGTGGTCCTCCAGGTGCTGGCCGCGCAGGCCGAGGAGGCGTCCGCCGAGGGTGCCGAGGGCGAGGGTGAAGAGGCCGCCGAGGCCTGATCCTCTTTCGGAGTCGTTTAGTCGGCCGCTGTTCCCGTGCGGGGCAGCGGCCGACGCGTATGAGGGAGACACGGGCGTGACGACGGATGCGGCGGGTGCGGCAGGTCCCTGGCTGGTCGTGGGGCTGGGCAATCCGGGGCCGGAGTACGCGATGAACCGCCACAACGTGGGGTTCATGGTGGCGGATCTGCTGGCGGAGCGGATGGGGGGCCGGTTCAAGCGGGCCGGCAAGGCTCAGGCGCAGGTCGTGGAGGGCCGGATCGGTCCGCCGGGGCCGGCGAACCGCCGGGTGATCCTGGCGAAGCCGATGTCGTACATGAATCTGTCCGGCGGGCCGGTGAACGCGCTGCGGGAGTTCTACAAGGTGCCGGCGGAGCGGGTGGTGGCGGTCCATGACGAGCTGGACATCGATTACGGGACGCTGCGGCTGAAGCTGGGTGGCGGGGACAACGGCCACAACGGGCTGAAGTCGCTGACGAAGGCGTTCGGGCGGGAGTACCACCGGGCGCGGTTCGGGATCGGGCGGCCGCCGGGGCGGATGCAGGTGGCGGATTTCGTGCTGAAGGACTTCTCGTCGGCGGAGCGCAAGGAGCTGGACTACTTCGTGGACCGGGCGGCGGACGCGGTGGAGTGTCTGGTGATCGAGGGGCTGGAGCGGGCGCAGAGCACGTACAACTCGTGATGTGCTGATGGGTATGTCGGTGGACTTGTCTCCCCCCTTCGGGGCCTGCTGGAGTCCGCCGGAGCCCGCCCGGAGTTGACCGACCGCAAGGTCATGGCCAAGGATCTCGGCCATGTCTCCCGCTGCCCGCTCCTTCCGTGGCTCCTCCGCCCTGCGGTTCGGCCGGTTCGCGGCGATGAGCACGGTCGCCGCGCTGATCCTGATCGCGGGTGTGTGGGCGTCGTGGGGTACGGCGCAGCACGCGATGCTGACGAAGGGGCGTGAGCGCGGCACGGTGGAAGTGACGCGGTGCGGCGCGAAGACGTGTACGGGGCCGTACACGCCGTTGTCGCAGGGGTCGCAGCCGCGTGCGGAGGTCGTGCTGGAGAACTCGGTGGCCGTGGAGAAGGGGCGGACGTACACGGTGGTGCTGAAGCCGGGCGGTACGGACGCCGTCCGTGCGGGTCCCGCCGGGATTCTCTACGCGTGGGTCCCGCTGGGCGGCGCGCTGCTGCTGGCGTCGGTCGTCGTGGCGGGCGGTCTGCTGCGGACGCGGGCGGCGTGGCTGCTGGTGCTGTCGGGGACGGCGCTGCTGACGGCGGCTTTCCTCGCCGTGTAGGACGGAGCCGTACGGGACGAAGCCCGCGGGACGAAACCGTACAGGACGAAGGGGTGCCCCCGGCCGTACGAGGCCGGGGGCACCCCTTCTTTCCGGCGGGTCAGCCGGTGTTGCGCAGGCCGGCCGCGACACCGTTGACGGTGAGCAGCAGGGCGCGGGAGAGCAGCGGGTCGGGTTGTTCGCCGGCGCCGGCGGCGTCGCGCTGGCGCTTGAGGAGGGCCACCTGGAGGTAGGAGATCGGGTCCAGGTAGGCGTCGCGGATGGTGAAGGTCTGCTTGAGGACGGGGTCGGCGTCCAGGAGTTCCTGTTCGCCGGTGACGCGCAGGACCTCGGCGACGGTGAGCTCGTGTTCGGCCTTGATGGCGTCGAAGACGTGCTTGAGCTCGTCGGGGACGAGGGTGTCGACGTAGTGCTGGGCGATGCGCAGGTCGGTCTTGGCGAGGGTCATCTCGACGTTGGAGATGAAGTTGCGGAAGAAGTGCCACTGCTGGTGCATCTCGTCGAGCACGGTGTCGAGTCCGGCCTCGCGCAGGGCCTTGAGGCCGGAGCCGACGCCGTACCAGCCGGGGACGATCTGCCGGGACTGGGTCCAGCCGAACACCCACGGGATGGCGCGCAGTCCGTCGAGCGAGACGCCCGAGCCGGGGCGGCGGGAGGGCCGCGAGCCCAGGTGCAGGTCGGCGAGCTGGTCGACCGGCGTGGAGGCCAGGAAGTACGTCGGCAGGTCGGGGTCCTCGACGAGCTTGCGGTAGGCCGTGTGGGCGGCGTCGGAGACGACGTCCATGGCGGCGTCCCAGCGGGCGAGGGCCTCGACGGACTGGCGGGGCGCGGTGTGCAGGGCGGACGCCTGGAGGGTGGCGGCGACGGACAGTTCCAGGTTCTCGCGGGCGAGGGCCGGGATGAGGTACTTGTCGGAGATGACCTCGCCCTGTTCGGTGACCTTGATCTCGCCTTCGAGGGTGCCCCAGGGCTGGGCGAGGATGGCGTCGTGGGTGGGGCCGCCGCCGCGGCCGACGGTGCCGCCGCGGCCGTGGAAGAGCCGGAGCCGTACGCCGTAGCGGTGGGCGACGTCGCGCAGGCGCCGCTGGGCGCGGTGGATCTCCCACTGGCTGGTGGTGATGCCGCCGAACTTGGAGGAGTCGGAGTAGCCGAGCATGACCTCCTGGACGTCGCCCCTGAGCGCGACGAGGCGCCGGTAGGAGGGGTCGGCGAGCATGTCCTCGAGGATGGTGTCGGCGGCCTTGAGCTCGTCGGTGGTCTCAAGGAGCGGGACGATGCCGATCTTCGCCCAGCCGGCGTGCAGGTCGACGAGTCCGGCCTCGCGGGCGAGGACGGCGGCGGCGAAGACGTCGTCGGCGCCCTGGCACATGGAGATGATGTAGGACTCGACGACCTCGGGTCCGAAGACCTCCAGGGCCCGCTTGACGGTCTGGAACACGCCGAGGGTCTTCTCACCGGCGGCGTCGACGGGCGCCGGGGTCGGGGCGAGCGGACGGCGTGACCTGAGCTCCTTGGCGAGGAGCTTGGTCCGGTACTCGCGGGGCATGTCGGCGTAGCGCCACGACTCCTCGCCGAGCCGGTCGAAGAGCTGGCCGAGGGCGTGGTGGTGGGCGTCGGCGTGTTCGCGTACGTCCATGGTGGCGAGCTGGAGGCCGAAGGCGGCCAGCGTGCGGATCGTACGGGCGAGGCGGCCGTCGGCGAAGAGGCCGCCGCGGTGTTCGCGCAGGGAGGCCTGGATGATGCGCAGGTCGGCGAGGAGTTCGCCGGTGCCGAGGTAGTCGCGGCCGGTCTCGTGGGGGGTGCCCTTGGCGAGGCGGAGCTTGGTGTTCTCCAGCTTCTGCCGGATGCAGGTGGCCTTGAGCCGGTAGGGCTCCTCGGCGTTGAGCCGCTTGTAGCGGGGGCTGATCTCGGGGAGAGCGTCGAGGTCGGCCTGGAGGGAGGCGAGCAGTTCCTCCGTGGCGCCCGCGTAGCGGATGGAGTTGGAGAGGAAGCCGCGCAGTTCGTCGATCATCTCCAGGGCGTCGTTGATGCCGTGTTCGTGCTGGAGGATGAGGACGTCCCAGGTGACCTGGGGGGTGACGTTGGGGTTGCCGTCGCGGTCGCCGCCGATCCAGGTGCCGAAGGTGAGAGGGCGGGTGTCGTCGGGGAGATGGACGCCGACGCGCTCCAGCTCCGCCGTGAGGTCCTCCAGGACGTCGCCGACGGCGCCGGCGTGCAGTTCGTCGAGGTAGTAGATGGCGTTGCGGGCCTCGTCGGCGGGTTCGGGGCGGACCACGCGCAGTTCGTCGGTCTGCCAGACGAGGTCGATGTTCTCGGCGAGCCGGGTGTCCAGGCGGCGCCGGTCGGAGGCGATGACCGGGGTGTCGAGGAGGGCGGCGATCCGGCGGAGCTTGTTGAGGACGGAGCGGCGGGCGGCCTCGGTGGGGTGGGCGGTGAAGACGGGCCGGATGTTGAGGTTGCGGACCGTTTCGCGCAGGTGCTCGGGGTCGGCGTCCTTGAGGCGGTCGGCGGTGCGGGAGAGCAGTCCGCCCTCGGCGGCGCGGCGGGCGCGCAGTTCGCGGCCGCGGTGCACCTGCTCGGTGACGTTGGCGAGGTGGAAGTAGGTGGAGAACGCGCGGACCAGCTTGGCCGCGGTCTGCAGTTCGGTGCCCCGAAGCAGCTCGGCGGCGGCCTCGCCGTCCTCACGGGTGAGTCGGCGCACCTTCTCGACGAGGTCGAGCAGCTCCGGGCCCTCCTGCCGTACCAGGGTCTCGCCCAGGAGATCACCCAGTCGGCGGATGTCGGCGCGCAGCTCGCTGCTCGTCGTGGTGGTCTGGTCGTCGGCACTGCTCACAGGTGCGGCTCCTTGCAGTGTTGAAGCTCGTCTGGGAGGGAACCCGGACAGCGTCTCGCGCGGCGTGCGCCGCTTCGGGCCGGACGTCCGGGAAGAAATCAGAGCGGACCGCGCTGTCCGACCGACTTCAAGGATAGGTGCCGACCCGGACGCGCAGGCCGACGGGCTCTTGCCGACGGGCTACGCACTGCCATACTTACGTTGCCGTAGGTTACGGAAGCGTAGGAATGCAGTGCGTTTCCGGCGGCCCGGCACCCACCCTCAGTCCACATACCCCACAGGGGACACGCATGACCTCAGGCTCCGACGTGCTGCACGAAGCTCCGAAACAACCCGGGTCCGACGACGTCGCGCCCTCCGCCACGCTGGGCGGTGAGCGCAAGCGCTCCATCGAGCAGATCACACTGCTGCTCTTCATCACCGTCCCCTTCCTGGCGCTGGTGGCGGCGGTGCCGCTGGCGTGGGGGTGGGGGGTGAGCTGGCTGGACCTCGGTCTGCTGGTCTTCTTCTACTACCTCGGCTGCCACGGCATCACCATCGGCTTCCACCGCCACTTCACGCACGGTTCGTTCAAGGCGAAGCGGCCGTTGAAGATCGCGCTGGCGATCGCCGGGTCGATGGCGGTGGAGGGCCCGCTGGTGCGGTGGGTGGCCGACCACCGCAAGCACCACAAGTTCTCCGACGCCGAGGGCGACCCGCATTCGCCGTGGCGGTACGGGGAGACGGTCCCTGCACTGATGAAGGGCCTGTGGTGGGCGCACATCGGCTGGATGTTCGACGAGGAGCAAACCCCGCAGGACAAGTACGCGCCGGATCTGATCAAGGACAAGACCCTGCGGGCGATCTCCCGGCAGTTCATTTTCTGGACGGCGCTGTCGCTGGCGCTGCCCGCGCTGATCGGCGGGCTGGTCACCATGTCCTGGTGGGGCGCGTTCACCGGCTTCTTCTGGGGGTCGCTCGTCCGGGTGGCGCTGCTGCACCATGTGACGTGGTCGATCAACTCGATCTGCCACGCGGTCGGCAAGCGTCCGTTCAAGTCGCGGGACCGTTCGGGCAACGTGTGGTGGCTGGCGGTCCTGTCCTGCGGTGAGTCCTGGCACAACCTGCACCACGCCGACCCGACGTCCGCGCGGCACGGTGTGGAGCGCGGGCAGCTCGATTCCTCCGCCCGTCTGATCCGCTGGTTCGAGCAGCTGGGCTGGGCCTCTGACGTGCGGTGGCCGTCACGCTCGCGTATCGATTCGCGCCGCAACACCTCGGAAGGCGGCGCCCGGCGCGGGAAGGAACCCGTCGAGGCGGCATGATGGTCGCCGTGGCGACCGACTCCAGCAGCACCCCGAGCAACGAGAAACCGCGGCGCACCCGTCGCACCCGGATGACCGGTGCGGAGCGCCGCCAGCAGCTGCTGGAGATCGGCCGCACCCTGTTCGCGGCGAAGGGCTTCGAGGCCACGTCGGTGGAGGAGATCGCGGCGAAGGCCGGGGTCTCCAAGCCGGTGGTGTACGAGCACTTCGGCGGCAAGGAGGGCCTGTACGCGGTGGTGGTGGACCGCGAGATGCGGCGCCTGCTGGACATGGTGACCGGCTCGCTGACGGCCGGCCATCCCCGCGAACTGTGCGAGCAGGCGGCGTTCGCGCTCCTCGACTACATCGAGGAGTACACGGACGGCTTCCGCATCCTGGTCCGCGACTCCCCCATCCCCCAGTCGACGGGCTCCTTCGCCTCGCTGATCTCGGACATCGCCACCCAGGTGGAGGACATCCTGGGCCGCGAGTTCAAGAGCCGCGGCTTCGACCCCAAGCTGGCCCCGCTGTACGCGCAGGCCCTGGTCGGGATGGTCGCGCTGACGGGCCAGTGGTGGCTGGACGTCCGCAAGCCGAAGAAGGCGGAAGTGGCGGCCCACCTGGTCAACCTGGCCTGGCACGGGTTGGACGGCCTGGAGCCGAAGCCTCGGCTGATAGGTCACCGGAAGAGCTGAATTCGGGCTGAACAGGCTGCGCGACCGTCCGACCGCGTGGGACGGTCGCGCACGATCGAGATGACGATCGACGAGGCCGCCCCCGGCCGGAGGAGCTGGTCCGCCGGGTGGTCGGCAGCCGCGAGCCCATCGCCCTCACGGATGAAGGCCGGGTGGTGGCCCTCCTCATCGCTCCCCGGGTGATCGAGGAGCCGGAGAACGCCTTGGCCGCCGCCGGTGGTCATTGACGTCGCGCGGGCGCTCCGGCCGAAGGCTCCAGGAACTCCAGGCGGTTGCCCACCGGGTCCTCTGAGTAGAAGCGCCTGTGGCCCGGGAGGTTCTCGTCCCAGGTGACCGGGGCGCCGTGGGCTGCCAGGCGGGCGGCGTACGCCTCGATGCCGGTCACTCTCAGGCCGGGGTGGGCTTTCCTCGCGGGCCGGAAGTCGTGCTCGATGCCCAGGTGGAGGCGTACGTCTCCGGCCTCGAACCAGCAGCCGCCGCGCGCCGCCAGGGCCGGCGGCTTGGGCACCTCGGTCATGCCGAGGACATCGGCGTAGTACGCGCGCAGCCGCTCCTCGGAGCCGGGCGGGGCGGCGAGCTGCACATGGTCGACGGCGGCGAGCATCACGCCTCCCTGACGGCGACCGCGAAGACGCGGCGGAACGGGAACGGGGTGCCGTGGGGGCCGGTCGGATAGGCCGCCCGCAGGGCGGACCGGTACGCGTCGACGAACGCGTCGCGGGCCTCGGGATCGTCCGCCAGAGCCGTCAGGACGGGACGCAGGCCCGTTCCCTTGACCCAGTCGAGGACCGGGTCCTCCCCGGTCAGCAGGTGGACGTACGTCGTCTCCCAGGCGTCGGTCGTGCAGCCGAGGGCGGTCAGGTGCTCCAGGTAGGCCTCCGGCCGGAGTACGGCGTCGTCGTGGCGCAGGACGCCGGCCAGACGGCTCCGCCAGCGCGGGGAGGCGGCGAGTTCGCGCAGCAGGGTGTGGCTGGGGGCGTCGAAGTTGCCGGGCACCTGGAAGGCGAAGGTGCCGCCGGGGGCGAGCCCTTCGACCCAGTCACGGAACCGCTCCGCATGCCCCGGAACCCATTGCAGCGTGGCGTTGCTGACGATCAGGTCGTACGACCCGTCCGGCACCCAGGTACGGACGTCGGCGTGGGCGAAGCCGAGCCTGCCGCCCTCGTGGTCGGCGCGGGCCTTGTCGAGCATCTCGGGCGAGTTGTCGTAGCCGGTGATGCGGGCGGCGGGCCAGCGTCCGGCAAGGAGCGCGGTGACGTTTCCGGCGCCGCAGCCGAGGTCGGCGATGCGGGGCGGGTCCCCCGGAAGCTCCGGGACGCGGGCGAGCAGGTCGGTGAAGGGCCGGGTGCGGTGACCGGCGTGACGCAGGTACTGGGCCGGGTCCCAGACAGGGGTCGCTGCGGACATGGGGCCTCCCGATGGCTGACGGACGGGTACCCAGCGTCACCCGCCACTCATCTCGACGTCAAGAGACTCGATGTCAAGAGACTTCACATCGACACAACCACTACACTGATCGTCATGGAGGACGAGGTCGATCGGCTGGTCGCAGCGTGGCGCCGGGAGCGCCCGGACCTCGACGTGGAACCGCTCGAGGTGCTCAGCCGGGTGAGCAGACTGGCCCGGCACCTGGACCGGGCACGCCGGCTCGCCTTCGCCGAGCACGGCCTGGAGTCCTGGGAGTTCGACGTCCTGACCGCGCTGCGCCGCGCGGGCACCCCGTACCAGCTCTCGCCGGGCCAGCTCCTCACGCAGACGCTGGTCACGTCGGGCACGATGACCAACCGCATCGACCGCCTCACCAAGAAGGGCCTGGTGGAGCGGCTGCCCGACCCCAGTGACCGGCGCGGTGTCCTGGTCCGGCTCACGGACGAGGGCCGCGACCGCGCCGACCAGGCACTGGCCGGGCTGCTGACGCAGGAGCGGGCGATCCTCGGGGAGCTCACCCGCGCCCAGCGCAGCGAACTGGCCGGGCTGCTACGCCAGTTGACCGCCCCGTTCGACAACATCCCCGGTTAGGTCGACGGGGCCGACACCCGCCCGCCGGGCGAGGGCCACCGCGGCGAGGGTGGAGTGCACCCCCAACTTCCCGAGGACGTTCTGCATATGGGTCCGTACGGTGTGCGGGGACAGATACAGGCGCTCGGCGACCGCCTTGCGCCCCAGCCCCGCGACCATGCACCGCAGCACCTCCCGCTCGCGCGGGGTCAGGGACTCCACGAGCCGTTCGCTCTCCGTGCGGTGCCGCCGGGCGGCGGTCAACTCCCGCAGTACGCCGGTCAGCAGCGCGGGCGGCAGATGCGTCTCGTCGCGCAGCACCCCCCGTATGACGGTGAGCAGCCGGTTCAGCGAGCAGTCCTTGGCCACCCACCCGGAGGCTCCCGCCTGGAGGGCGAGCGCGGCCCGGGCCGGGTCGTCCTTCTCGGCGAGGACGACGATCCGTACCTGCGGCTGCGCCGAACGCACCCCGGTGACCAGTGATATCCCGTCGACGAGCCCGTCCTCGTCACCGGCCTGCACGGGCACGGCCGGCCGGCCGCCCGGCACCTTGCCGCCCAGGTCGGCGTCGACGAGCAGCACGTCGAACCGCCGTCCCTCGGCGGCCGCCCGCTCCAGACAGCGCAGCGCGGCCGGGCCGCTGCCCGCCGCGGACACGTCGACGTCCGGCTCCGCGGCCAGGGCCGCGGCCAGTGACTCGGCGAAGATGCGATGGTCGTCGACGACCAGGACTCGAATGCGAACCACGAAACCCCCTTCCCCAAGCTCTCCTCAGAGCAGGGGATTACCCCATCGTCGGAGGACGACACCGGCGCGGGTACGACGCCGAGGCCCTGTCACTTCACTCACTGGACGTGGGACGGGCCGCCGCAGCCGCACGGCCGCCGCCGTGCGACAACCGCCACCCCACCTCGGACGCCGTACCCGACTGTCTCGCCCCCTGAACGGCGCCGGCCCCCACCGGCGCTGTTCATCAGGGTACGGGCGGGGGCCGGGAGCGGAAGGTTATTTGCAGAACTGGCGGCCTTACGCGTTTATGGTGAGCCGCATGTTTCGTCTTGAGACAGAAGTCGACAGAGCCCGACGTGATCTGCTCCGCAGGCGGCTACGGGACACGAACACCGCGGCCTCCCCGGTCCTGCGCGCCCTGCGCGGAACCCCGGACGAACGTGAAGCGCCTTTGCACGTGTGGGCATTGGACGCGAACGGTGATCTCGCGGGCGGTCTGGTCGGCCACACCTGGACCACCTGGCTGCACGTGACCTACCTGTGGGTCGACGCCCGCCACCGGAAAGCGGGCCTGGGCTCCCGCCTGCTGACGGAGGCGGAACGCCTCGCCACCGAACGCGCCTGCACGGCCTCCCGCGTGGAGACCTGGGACTTCCAGGCCCCGGCCTTCTACCGGAAGCACGGCTACGAGGTGGTGTGCGTGATCCCCGACTACCCGCCGGGGATCACGGAGTACACCCTGACGAAGCGGCTGGGCTGAGACTGCCGGGCTGAGACTCAGCGCACCCGCCGCGCCCCCGCCGCCGGGACCGCCTCGAAGACGCGGGGGGCCGTGAAGCCTGCCGCCGCGAAGGCCTCCTCCACCGCCTTGGTGATCGTCGGGACGTCGGTCTCCTCCGCCAGGACGATGGCCGAGCCGCCGAAGCCGCCGCCGGTCATGCGGGCGCCGAGGGCGCCGGAGGTGACGGCGGTCTCCACCACCAGGTCGAGTTCGGGGCAGGAGACGCGGAAGTCGTCGCGCAGGGAGGCGTGGCCCTCGACCAGGACGGGGCCGATGGCCCGGGTGTCGCCCGACTCCAGCAGGGAGACGACCCGTTCGACCCGCTCGTCCTCCGTCACCACGTGACGGACCAGCCGGCGGACCTCCTCCTCGTCGCCGAGCCGCTCGAGCGCCGCGTCCAGTTCCTCGTACGGCACGTCCCGCAGCGCGTCGACGCCCAGCAGGGCCGCGCCCTTCTCGCAGCCCGCGCGGCGCTTGCCGTACTCGCCCTCGCTGTGGCTGTGCTTGACCTGGGTGTCGACGACGAGCAGGCGCATGCCCTCGGCGGCCAGGTCGAAGGGGATCTGGCGCTGGGAGAGGTCACGGGTGTCGAGGAACAGGGCGTGGCCGATCTCGCAGCAGGCGGAGGCCGTCTGGTCCATGATGCCGACGGGGGCGCCGACGTAGACGTTCTCGGCGCGCTGGCACAGCCGGGCCAGCTGCCAGCCGCGCAGACCGAGGCCGAACAGGTCGTTCAGCGCGAGCGCGACCACGACCTCCAGGGCCGCCGAGGACGACAGCCCCGCGCCCGCCGGGACGCTGGAGGCGAGGTGGACGTCGGCGCCGGTGACGGTGTGTCCGGCCTCGCGCAGCGCCCACACCACGCCCGCCGGGTAGGCGGTCCACCGCTTGTCGGACTCGGGGACGAGACCGTCCACCGTCAGCTCCGCCACCGGCCCGTCCACGTCGGCGGAGTGCAGCCGCAGTACGCCGTCGTCGCGCCGGGACACCGCCGCGACCGCGGTGTGCGGCAGGGCGAACGGCATGACGAAGCCGTCGTTGTAGTCGGTGTGCTCGCCGATGAGGTTGACCCGGCCCGGTGCCGCCCACACCCCGTCCGGCGCGGCCCCGTACAGCTCCTCGAACCGCTCGGCGACGGACCCCGCGACGGCCTCGCTGGACTCGCTCATGCCCTGACCCCTGACCCTTCGTGACGTTCTTCTCGGCCTACTCGGCCTACTCGGCCTACTTGGCCTGCTCGGCGCGCTGCTGCGCGAACTCCCACGCGTCCGCGACGATCCCCGCGAGGTCGGCGCGCGACGGGTTCCAGCCCAGCTTCTCGCGGGCGGTGGCGGCCGACGCCACCAGGACCGCCGGGTCGCCGCCCCGGCGGGGTGCCACGACCTCGGGGATCGGGTGGCCGGTGACCTGACGGACCGTCTCGACGACCTCGCGGACGGAGAAGCCGTTGCCGTTGCCGAGGTTGCAGATCAGGTGCTCGCCGGGCGCGGCGGCCTTCAGCGCGAGCAGGTGGGCCTCGGCCAGGTCGGCGACGTGGATGTAGTCGCGCACGCAGGTGCCGTCGGGCGTCGGGTAGTCGTCGCCGTAGACGGAGATCGCGTCGCGCCGCCCCTGGGCCACCTGGAGCACGAGCGGGATGAGGTGCGACTCGGGGTCGTGCCGCTCGCCGTACTGCCCGTAGGCGCCGGCCACGTTGAAGTAGCGCAGGGAGACCGCGCCCAGCCCGTGGGCGGCCGCCTCGCCGGTGATCATGTGGTCGACGGCGAGCTTGGAGGCGCCGTACGGGTTGGTGGGGCTGGTCGGCGCGGTCTCGACGATCGGGACCTGCTCGGGTTCGCCGTACGTCGCGGCCGTGGAGGAGAACACCAGCCGGCGCACTCCCGCCTCGCGCATCGCGGCGAGCAGCGCCATGGTGCCGCCGACGTTGTTGTCCCAGTACTTCTCCGGCTTCACCACCGACTCGCCGACCTGGGAGGACGCGGCGAAGTGCAGTACGCCGTCGAACGACGCGTCCAGCCACTTCGCGGCGTCGCGGATGTCTCCCTCGATGAACGAAGCGCCCGCGGGAACGCCTTCCCGGAAGCCGGTGGAGAGGTTGTCGAGGACGACGACCTCGTGGCCGGCCTCCAGCAGATGCTGGGCGACGACACCGCCGACGTAACCGGCCCCGCCCGTCACCAGGTACTTCCCGCTCATGAACTCGCTACCTCTCGCAGTCGCTCGGCCGCGCGCTCCGGCGGCACGTCGTTGATGAACACGTTCATGCCGGACTCGGAACCCGCGAGGAACTTCAGCTTGCCGGACGTACGGCGGATGGTGAAAAGCTCGAGGTGGAGCGCGAAGTCGTCACGCGTGACGCCTTCGAAGTCCTCCAACTGCCCGAACGGGGCCTGGTGCCAGGCCGCGATGTACGGCGTCGGAGGCTCACCCTCCCCGAAGATCCGGTCGAAGCGCTTCAAGAGTTCCAGATACACCTGGGGGAACTCTGTGCGCGCCGCCTCGTCCAGTGCGAGCAGGTCGGGCACCCGGCGCTTGGGGTAGAGGTGGACCTCGTAGGGCCAGTGCGCCGCGTACGGCACGAAGGCCACCCAGTGTTCACCCTCAAGGACGATCCGTTCGTCGGCCCGTTCCCGCTCCAGCACGGCGTCGAACAGGTTCTCGCCGCCCGTCGCCTCCTTGTGTGCGGCCACTTGGCGCAGCATCAGGGCGGTGCGGGGGGTGGTGAAGGGGTAGGCGTAGATCTGCCCGTGCGGGTGCTGGAGGGTGACACCGATCTCGGCCCCCCGGTTCTCGAAGCAGAAGACCTGTTCGACGGAGGGCAGATGCGACAGCTCGGAGGTCCGGTCGGTCCAGGCGTCGAGCACCAGGCGCGCCTGCCGCTCGCTCAGACCGGCGAAGGACGAGTGGTGGTCGGAGGTGAAGCAGACGACCTCGCACCGGCCCGAGTCCCCGGCCAGCGAGGGGAAACGGTTCTCGAAGACGACCACGTCGTACGACGAGTCCGGGATCTCGCTCAGCCGGTCGCCCTCGGAGGGGCACAGCGGGCACTCGTCGGCCGGCGGGTGGTACGTACGCCCCTGGCGGTGGGAGGCGACGGCGACGGAGTCGCCCAGCAGCGGGTCGCGGCGGATCTCGGACGTGGTGACGGTGGCGTCCAGCGGACGGCGGTCGACAGCATCGCGGACGGTGTCGTCGGCCAGGTCGTAGTAGACGAGCTCGCGGCCGTCGGCCAGCCGGGTCGAGGTCTTCTTCACTGCCGCACTCCTCTGCACCCGTCAATCACTCAACACAATCAAACATAACACATCACAACCCACCAGCGAACCCCACTCATCACAATCAAACAAAGAACGCCACAGGAAGTGTTCATTCACTGAACACGGAGGCATGGGTTCCGCACCGGATCAGTTCGCGACCGAAGCGAGTGTGTATGCAAACCCCCACATACCTAGCCGCAGAGCTTCGACTCCCCACCAACTGGCTGGACTACACGATCCTCGGGATCTACTTCGTCGTCGTGCTGGGCATCGGCCTCGCCGCCCGCCGTTCGGTCAAGACCAGCCTCGACTTCTTCCTCTCCGGCCGCTCCCTGCCCGCCTGGGTCACCGGCCTGGCCTTCATCGCGGCCAACCTCGGCGCCACCGAGATCCTCGGCATGGCGGCCAACAGCGCCCAGTACGGCGTCTACACGACCCACTGGTACTGGATCGGCGCCATCCCCGCGATGGTCTTCCTGGGCCTGGTGATGATGCCGTTCTACTACGGCAGCAAGGTCCGCTCGGTCCCCGAGTTCCTGCTGCTGCGCTTCGACAAGGCGGCCCACCTGCTCAGCGCGATCCTCTTCGCGGCGGCGGCCATCCTGATCGCCGGCGTCAACCTCTACGCCCTCGCGATCGTCGTCGAGGCCCTCCTCGGCTGGCCGCAGTGGGTGGCCATCGTCGTCGCCGGCTTCTTCGTCCTGGCCTACATCACCCTCGGCGGCCTGTCCTCGGCGATCTACAACGAGGTCCTGCAGTTCTTCGTCATCCTCGCCGCGCTCATCCCCATCACCGTGCTCGGCCTGAAGAGCGTCGGCGGCTGGGACGGCCTGTCCGACTCCCTGACCGAGTCACGCGGCGGCGACTTCATGACCGCGTGGGGCGGCACCGGCATCGGCAGCGACAACCCGCTCGGCGCCAACTGGCTGACCATCGTCCTCGGCCTCGGCTTCGTCCTCTCCTTCGGCTACTGGACGACGAACTTCGCCGAGGTGCAGCGCGCCCTGTCCGCCAAGAACCTCTCGGCGGCCCAGCGCACCCCGCTCATCGCCGCGTTCCCGAAGATCTTCATCGTGTTCCTGGTGATGATCCCGGGCCTGGTCGCCGCCGTGATGGTCCCGCAGATCGGCACGGGCGACTCGGACCTGCAGTACAACGACGCGATCCCGTACCTGATGCAGCAGCTCCTGCCCAACGGCGTCCTGGGCATCGCCGTCACCGGCCTGCTGGCCGCGTTCATGGCCGGCATGGCGGCCAACGTCTCCTCCTTCAACACCGTCTTCACCACCGACATCTGGGCGAAGTACGTGGTGAAGCACCGCGAGGACGGGTACTACGTCCGCTTCGGCCGCCTGATCACCGCGATCGGCGTCCTCGCCTCCATCGGCACAGCGTTCCTGGCCAGCTCCTTCTCCAACATCATGAGCTACCTCCAGACGCTGTTCTCCTTCTTCAACGTGCCGATGTTCGTGGTCTTCATCATCGGCATGTTCTGGAAGCGGGCGTCCATGAAGTCCGGCTTCTGGGGCCTGATCGCCGGCACCACCGCCGCGATGGTCAACTACTTCGTCATCTACAAGCAGGGCATCATCGACATCCCCTCCGACCAGGGCGCCAACTTCGTCTCCGCGATCGCCGGCTTCGTCGCGGGCGCGGTGGTCATGGTCGCCGTGTCGCTCTTCACCGCGCCCAAGCCGACGGAGGAACTCCAGGGCCTGGTCTACGGGACGCGCTCCCCGGGCATGGCGGAGCCGCCCGCGGAGGGCGACGACGCGTGGTACCGGAAGCCGGCGTTGCTGGGCTGGGGTGCGGTGATTCTGGCTGCCGCCTGCTACATCCCGTTCTCGTTCTGATCGCGGGAGGATGGAGAGAACATGTCCGAGCACTTTTCCGAGCGTGATCTTCAGCAGGAGGTCTCCGAGCTGGAGACCAAGTCCGCGACGGCCGCGCGGTTGTTCGACATCCGGCGGATCATCGGTGGGTTGTTCGTCGTGTACGGCGTGATCGTCACGATCGCGGGGTTCACCGCGTCCGACGCGGACATCGACAAGGCCGAGGGGGTCAACATCAACCTCTGGACGGGGTTGGGGATGCTGGTCCTGGGGCTGCTGTTCCTCCTCTGGCTGAAGCTGAGGCCGACGGCTCCGCCGCCGCCGGATGTCGTTCCGGGGGAACGGGAGGAGTAGGGGGCGCCGTACGGGGCTGTGTGGTCCGGTGTCGTGTGGGGTGCCCCGCGTTGCTGTGGACCGGCGGTGGGGTTGCGCGGCCCGGCGCTTACGGGGTGCCCCGCGTCGGTGTGGCCCGGGGGTGTTCGCGCAGCCCGGCGCTTACGGGGTGCCGTCGCGCCCACCCGTGCCGCCCCAGCGGCACGACTGCCCGCGGATCGCGCGGCATGCGGCTGCCCGCGGAAGGTGGTGCCATGTGGCCGATCGTGGAGGGCAGGCGCGTACGGCGGGGCGTGTGGATCGCGGTGGGCGGAGAC
>NZ_LIWB01000015.1:18950-78491 GCF_001905725.1 Streptomyces sp. CB02400 | reverse complement strand
CGGGGCGGGGGTGGCCGCCCGCAGCGGCTGGCGCGTCCGCACCCCACATCCCATCCAAGGAACCCGTTCCGCGCCAGTCCGAGGACGGACACCCCCGACCCGGCCCCGACCCACCCACCGACCGCAGGCGCTACCCCAGCCCCCACCGAACCGAAAGCTGCGCCGCAGGCATCCACCCACCGGACCGCACCCCGCACCGCAGGCGCAAGACCCACGCCCCCACCGGCCCGAACGCCGCACCGCAGGGGCTAAGACCCGCCCCCCACCGGCCCCGCGCGGTCCAGTAGGCCCGTTCGGGCGGCCAGGGCCGCTGCCTCCAGGCGGGAGCCCACGCCCAGTTTCATCAGGACCCGCTGGACATGCGTCCGGGCCGTGGACGGTGCGATGCCCATACCCGCCGCGATCAGCCGGGTGTCCTCCCCGTCGGCGACCCGCACCAGCACCTCCACCTCCCGAGGCGTCAGCATCTGCAACAACCGCGCACCCTCGTCATCCGGCTGCGCCGCAGGATTCAGCAGCTCCCCGAACGCCCCCTGCAACAACTGCGGCGCCACCGCCGCCTCCCCCGCCCGCGCCTTCATGATCGCCCGCTCGACCCCCTCGATGCGCTCGTCGTGCCGCACGTACCCCGACGCCCCCGCCGCGAACGCCGCCGCGATACCCCGCGGTGACGGCACCGGCCCCAGCACGACCACCGCCACCTGCGGCCGCTCCCGCTTGATCTTCACCACCGGATCAAAGGCCCCCGCCTCCGCCGGCGCCGCCGTCCCCAGCAGACACACCTCGGGCGCCCTGCTGATCACCAGATCCGCCGCCCCGGAGGCCGGCGCCGCAGCCGCCAGCACCCGGTGCCCCCGCAGCTTCAACGCCGAGGCCAGCGCCTCGGCGAGCAACCGGTGGTCGTCGACCACCATCAGCCGCACTCCCATCGAACAACCAACCCCCCATAACAACGCACCCCCGGATGCCCCCGGAAGCTACACGCTTGTTCGACATCGCGCTCCCCCTACCGGCGAGAATCGCCCCGGATCACCGAAATTCTCGCATTCGACGGTGATGAGCACATGATGCGCGATACGCCCGCGGCCCCGTCCCTGACCAGGGACGGGGCCGCGAAAAGCAAGAATCCGAACGATCAGCTCGTACCGAAAGCGATCACGAGATACTCCTTCTCGTCCGAAGCCGACGAGAAATCACTGGCGAACACCTCGGACATGTACAGACTGCCCTGCGAGAACAGGATCTCCGCGGAATCCGGCGACATCCGCGCCTCCACGTCCCGCACGGTCTCCGTCGCCGGGTTCTCCATCAGCGTCGTCTGCTTGAAGGTCCCCCCGTCGATGCTGACGATCTGCCCGCCCTTGTCGTACGGCGGACGCTTGTACGCCAGGATGTTGCCGCCGTCCATCCGCAGCGGAGTGATCGTGTAGTCCTCACCCGCGTCGGCCCGCTGACCGGTCTGCTTGCCGGTCGCCAGGTCGAAGGCGACGATCTCGTTGGTCTGGCTGTACGACTCCCCGGCGCCCTCGTGCTCCTCGGTGGCGATGTACAGCTTGTCGTCGCCGACCGCCAGCCCGCTGCACTTCTCGAGCTTGTAGATGCCGTCGCAGCGGGCCGCGAACTCGTCGCCCGGCGCGGAGATGCGCGCACGCAGCTTGCCGGTCTTGTTGTCGATGGAGAAGAAGTCCGAGATCCCGCTGCCGTCACCCGCGGACTCGTTGACGTCGGCCGCCACGATCAGCGGGTCGGTGGAGACGACGGCGGCGTACTCGATGCCCTCGTCCATCTTGTACTCGGCGATCACCTTCCCGCTCTTCGGGTCGATGTTCTGGATGTGCAGCTGCCGCTGCTCGTACGAGCCGCACTTGCGCACCGCGACGAGCTTCTCGCCGCCGCCGTACCCGGAGTCGTAGCAGGAGTCGGACGTCTTGGGCGCCCACAGCTGCTTACCGGAGGCGATCTCCCAGGCGGCGCCGCCGCTGGTGCTGCCCGCCGCGACGGTACCACCGCTGATCGTGACGTTGTTGAAGCTGATCGGCATGGTGCCGGACTTGGCGGTCTTGGTCCACAGCTCCTTGCCCGCCTCCAGGTCGATCACCGCGATCTGCGTGCAGGCCTGCGGGTTCCCCTTGGTCGGCATGGCGGGCTTGAAGGTGATCGCCGTCTTGTTGTCCTCGGTGACGCGGTTGGTGGCCTCGCACACCGGTCCGGGCAGGTCGATCGTCCACTTCTCGGTGCCCTTGGCGCGGTCGTAGCCGACGATCTCGGCGATGCCGCTCTTGGCGTACACCGTGTCGGTCAGCCAGGAACCGGAGGTGGAGATGCTCGTGACGTCCTTGGGGACCTTGGGTGAGGGCACCTGGAACAGCACCTTGGAGTTGGTGTCGGCCGGCGCCTTCTCCTTCGCTTCGGAGGAGCTGTCCCCTCCGCCTCCGCCGCCACCGTTCGTCTTGTTCTTGCCGTCACCGGAATTCGCGGTGGTCTCCTTGTCGTCGTCCTTGCCGGACGAGGACGCGTACCAGACACCGCCACCGACGATCAGTGCGATGGCCACGACCGCCGAGACGATGATGGCGGCCTGCGCGTTGAACTTCTTCCCGCCACCCCCCGGCTGCGGCTGCATCGGCATGGTCGGCGGCTGCGGATACCCGTACCCGGGCTGTTGCCCATAACCGGGCTGCCCATACGGCCCCGGCTGCTGAGGCTGCCCGTACGCCCCCGGCTGCTGCTGCCCCGGATACCCGTACCCGGCGGCCGGCGGCTGCTGCGGATACCCGTACCCGGGCCCCTGCGGAGCAGCCGGAGGAGCCGCCGGGGTCTGCGGGGCGGCCGGAGGAGCCGCCGGAGTCTGCGGGGCCTGCGGGGCCTGCGGGGCCTGCGGATACCCGTACCCAGGCTCCGGAGCCTTGTTGAGATCGGGCCCACCAGGAGTGGACGGCGGCTGCGGCGGCCCGAACCCCGGCTGCTGCGGGGGCTGGTTGGGCGGCGGAGGCGGCTGGGTCATGACGTGAGTACCTCGAAGAAAAGGGAACGGCGGACGACGGACGACGGGCGACGGACTGCGGGAAGGAGACGAACCGCGACTCTCACTTGCCGTAGGCGAGCATCAACTTCTCCTTCGAGTCGTCATTGCCGGTCAGCCGTGTGGTCGAGATGTAGAAGCGTCCGTCGACCCAGTCGATCGACTTGCTGAAGAAGCTGTTCTCGATGTCCGCGACGCCCTGCGGGTTCCGCATCAGTCCGGCCGGCTTGTGGTCGCTGCCGCCGACGGGGACGGCCACGACCTGCCCGCCCGCGTCGTACGACGGCTCGACGTAGGCGATGAGCTTGCCGCCCTCGATCTTCATGGGCTGCATGGACTCCTCGGCGGGGGACTTGACCCGCCACCGCTCCTTGCCGTTGTCGAGGCTGATGGCGACGATCTCGTTGGCCCCGGTGGTCGCCTCGGTGGGCAGGTAGAGGGTGTTCCCGTCGACGACGACGCCTTCACATCCCTGGAGGTCGCGCGCGAGGATGGCCCAGCCGCAGCCGGGGGCGAAGTCCTCGTCGATGGTGACCTCGGAGCGGAACTTGCCGCTGCCGCCGGTGAAGACGGATATGTTCCAGGCCTTCTTCTCCTCGTTGGTGCTGTAGACGACCACCGGGTCGACGGAGTAGGTGCGCTCGATGCGCCACCCCTTGTCGAACTTCTGGGTCCACTTCACCTTGCCGGTCTTCGGGTCGAGCTCCCGGAGCTCGTCGTGCTCGTTGGTGCCGCCGGCGCCGCAGGACGCGACCTGGAGCAGCCGCTCACCGCCCGCGAAGGCGGCGGGGAAGCAGGGGGCGTCGCCGTACTTCTTCGCGTCGAACAGCTTCTTGCCGCTGGTCACGTCGTACGCCGTGCCGGACTGCGAGCGGCCCACCATCAGCGTGTTGCCGGTGAGGGACATCTCGATGGAGAGCGAGGAGTCGAACAGCGCGCCGTCGGCGACCTCCTGCTTCCAGCCCTTCTCGCCGGTGTTGAGGTCGACGAGCTGGAGCTGGTTGCACTCGGCGCTGTCGTTCTTGCCGCTCTTGTAGGCGATGACGACCTTGTCGTCGGCCGTCTTCTCCTGTGTGACCGCGCAGATCTCCTGCGGGAAGGCGATGGTGTCCCAGGTGGGATCGCCGTCACCGACGTTGTAGGCGAAGAGCTCCTTGTAGGCGGCCTTCACGGCCGTCTTGTCGGTGACCCACATGCCGGGGGCGTCGGCGCCGGAACCGGGCGCGTCGGGCGCCTCCTTGTACCAGAGCACCTTGGACTCACCGGCCTTGCGGCCCTCGTTGAGGTTCTCCGGGTCCTCGCCGCCGTCGCCGCTGCCGTCGCCCGGGTTGACCGGGGCGCCGGAGGAGCCGCCCGGCTCGGGGTCGTCGGTCTGCTTGGCGACGGGCTTCTTGTCCTTCTTGCCGTCGTCACCGGAGACGGCCCACACGGTGCCGCCGATCACCAGCAGCGCGGCCACCGCGGCGCCGATGATCATGGCGGGCTTGCCCTTGAAGGGGCTCCGGGAGCCGGGCCCGCCGGGCGGCGGCGTACCGGGCGCCCCGGGGAACTGCGGCTGCGGCGGGTATCCGTACCCGGGCTGCTGCCCGTACGGCCCCGGCTGCTGCGGCTGTCCGTAGGGCCCGGAGGCGTACGGCCCGGAGTTGTACGGCCCGGAGTTGTACGGCCCCGGCTGCTGCGGATACCCGTATCCGGGCTGCGGCGCACCGGCCGGCGGCCCCTGCGGAGGCGAAGGGGGCGTCTGCGGAGCCCCGAAGCCACCCCCCGGCGGCGGATCCTGCGGCGCTCCGAAGCCTCCCTGCGGCGGCTGGTTCGGCGGCTGCGTCATCAGCGCGTTCCCCCTTGCTCACTGATTTTTAGCCACGCCCTGAGGTGCGCGATGAACCCAGAGCCGTATTCAGACGTTTCTCAGACTGGGCCCTTTCTATCACCCGGTACGGACACGCCACCGGGCCGTATCCGCCCCTGTTCCCAAGGGAGGACCGGCCCGTGATGCCCCTGTTACGCGCCTTCACGCCCCCTTCACGCCACACGCGCCCCCGCGCGCGGACGGGCGGGACGGCTCAGGCGTCCTCCGCCAGTTCCAGCCAGCGCAGCTCCAGCTCGTCCCGCTGTCCGGCCAGTTCCCGCAGCTCGGCGTCGAGTTCGGCGACCTTCGCGAAGTCGGTGGCGTGCTCGGCGATGGCGGCGTGCAGCTTGGTCTCCTTCTCGGAGACCTTGTCGAGCTGCCGCTCGATCTTCTGCAGCTCCTTCTTGGCGGCGCGCTGGTCGGCGGCGCTCTTCTCCGGCGCGGAACCCTGAGACACCGCGGCCGGTACGGAGGCCGCAGCGGCGGCGGCCTCCTCCATCCGCTTGCGGCGCTCCAGGTACTCGTCGATCCCGCGCGGCAGCATCCGCAGGGTGCCGTCGCCGAGGAGGGCGAACACGCGGTCGGTGGTGCGCTCGACGAAGAACCGGTCGTGGGAGATGACGATCATCGAGCCGGGCCAGCCGTCGAGGACGTCCTCGAGCTGGGTGAGGGTCTCGATGTCGAGGTCGTTGGTGGGCTCGTCGAGGAAGAGGACGTTGGGCTCGTCCATCAGCAGCCGCAGCAGTTGCAGCCGCCGCCGCTCACCGCCCGACAGATCGCCGACCGGCGTCCACTGCTTCTCCTTGTTGAACCCGAAGGTCTCGCAGAGCTGCCCGGCGGTCATCTCGCGCCCCTTGCCGAGGTCGACGCGCTCGCGCACCTGCTGCACGGCCTGGAGCACCCGCCAGGTGGGGTCGAGCTCGGCGACCTCCTGGGAGAGATAGGCGAGCTTGACCGTCTTGCCGACGCGGACCTGACCGCCCGCGGGCTGCACCTCCCCCTCGCTCCGGGCGGCCTCCGCCAGCGCCCGCAGCAGGGACGTCTTGCCCGCGCCGTTGACCCCGACCAGACCGATGCGGTCCCCGGGCCCGAGCTGCCAGGTGACGTGCTTGAGCAGCACCTTGGGCCCGGCCTGGACGGTGACGTCCTCCAGGTCGAACACCGTCTTGCCGAGCCGCGAGGAGGCGAACTTCATCAGCTCGCTGCTGTCGCGGGGCGGCGGCACGTCCTTGATCAGCTCATTCGCGGCCTCGACCCGGAACCGCGGCTTGGAGGTCCGGGCGGGGGCGCCGCGCCGCAGCCAGGCCAGCTCCTTGCGGACCAGGTTCTGCCGCTTGACCTCCTCGGTGGCGGCGATGCGCTCACGCTCCGCGCGGGCGAAGACGTAGTCGGAGTAGCCGCCCTCGTACTCGTACACGTCACCGCGCTGCACGTCCCACATGCGGGTGCAG
Organism: Streptomyces sp. CB02400; assembly: GCF_001905725.1. Lineage (GTDB taxonomy): Bacteria > Actinomycetota > Actinomycetes > Streptomycetales > Streptomycetaceae > Streptomyces > Streptomyces atrovirens. The sequence continues at coordinate 72,169 of NZ_LIWB01000015.1, read as the reverse complement.
ACCTGGTCCAGGAACCAGCGGTCGTGGGTGACGCAGACGAGCGCGGACCGCCGCGCCCGCAGATGCTGGGCGAGCCAGGCGATGCCCTCGACGTCGAGGTGGTTGGTCGGCTCGTCGAGGACGATCAGGTCCTGCTCCTCGATGAGCAGCTTGGCGAGCGCGATCCGGCGCCGCTCACCACCGGACAGCGGCCCGATGACCGTGTCGAGTCCCTTGGGGAACCCCGGCAGGTCCAGCCCGCCGAACAGCCCGGTCAGTACGTCCCTGACCTTGGCGTTCCCGGCCCACTCGTGGTCGGCCATGTCCCCGATGACCTCGTGCCGCACGGTGGCGGCCGGGTCGAGCGAGTCGTGCTGGGTGAGCACCCCGAGCCGCAGCCCGCCGGAGTGCGTCACCCGCCCGGTGTCGGCCTCCTCCAGCCGGGCCAGCATCCGGATGAGCGTGGTCTTGCCGTCCCCGTTCCTCCCCACGACCCCGATCCGGTCCCCCTCGGAGACGCCGAGGGAAATCCCGTCGAGCAGCGCACGCGTCCCGTACACCTTGCTGACGTTCTCGACATTGACCAGATTGACGGCCATTTCTCTCCTGCCCGGTGGGTCGATCAGCTTTCAAGCGTAGGCCCTGACGGAACGCGCCCGGGACGTGAGGAGCCGGTCCCTCTTGGACCGGCGAACCTTCCGGGGCACGGTCGGGACGCGGCCCCGATCCTCAGACGACCGTCGCCCCCGGCGCCGGCCCCGCCGCCCTGCGCACCGTGCGGCAGGTGCCGGAAGCCCTCAGGGCTCCCGCGATCACGTCAGCCGACTCCGCGTCCCGGGCGAGGAACGCCGTGGTCGGTCCCGAGCCCGAGACCAGGGTGGCCAGTGCCCCCGCCGCCCGCCCCGCCGCGAGCGTGTCCGCCAGTTCCGGGAACAGCGACAGCGCCGCCGGCTGAAGATCATTGGAGTCGGAGACGGCGGCGGCGAGCGCGTCGACGTCCCCCTTGGCCAGGGCGTCGAGCAGTTCCTGCGAGGCCACGGGCTCGGGGATCTCCCGTCCCTCCCCCAGCCGGTCGAACTCCCGGAACACCGCCGGTGTCGACAGCCCCCGCGAGGCCATCGCGAACACCCAGTGGAAGCTTCCCCCGACCTCCAGCTCCGTCAGCTTCTCGCCCCGTCCGGTACCGAGCGCCGCCCCTCCCACCAGGCTGAACGGCACATCGCTGCCCAGCCCGGCGCAGATGTCGAGGAGCTCCTCGCGCGAGGCACCCGTCCCCCACAGCGCGTCGCACGCCAGCAGGGCACCCGCACCGTCCGCGCTGCCGCCCGCCATGCCCCCGGCGACGGGGATGTCCTTGGCGATGTGGATGTGGACGTCCGCGTCCCGGCCGTACCGCTCGGCGAGCACCAGGGCGGCACGGGCGGCGAGGTTCGTACGGTCCAGGGGGACCTGGTCGGCGTCGGGGCCGGCGCAGGTCACCCGCAGCCCGTCGGCCGCCGTGACGGTGACCTCGTCGTACAGGCCCACCGCGAGGAAGACGTTGGCCAGGTCGTGGAAGCCGTCGGGGCGGGCCGCGCCGACCGCGAGCTGGACGTTGACCTTGGCGGGGACGCGGACGGTGACGCTCACTGCTGACCCTGCTCCTTGCTCGTGGCGTGCTCGGCGATGCGCGCGAACTCCTCGACGGTCAGGGACTCCCCGCGTGCCTGCGGCGAGACCCCCGCCGCGACCAGGGCGGCCTCGGCCGCGGCCGCCGATCCCGCCCACCCGGCGAGCGCGGCCCGCAGCGTCTTGCGGCGCTGGGCGAAGGCGGCGTCGACGACGGCGAACACCTCGCGCCGGGAGGCGGTGGTCTTCAGCGGCTCCGCGCGGCGGACCAGCGAGACCAGTCCGCTGTCGACGTTGGGCGCGGGCCAGAAGACGTTCCGCCCGATGGCCCCGGCCCGCTTGACCTCCGCGTACCAGTTGGCCTTGACCGAGGGCACGCCGTACACCTTCGAGCCGGGTGCGGCGGCGAGCCGGTCGGCGACCTCCGACTGGACCATGACGAGGGTGCGCTCGATGCTGGGGAAGCTTTCGAGCATGTGCAGCAGCACCGGGACGGCCACGTTGTAGGGCAGGTTCGCGACGAGCGCGGTCGGGGCGGGTCCGGGCAGCTCGGTGACGTGCATCGCGTCGGAGTGGACCAGCGCGAACCGCTCGGCCCGCCCGGGCATGCGGGCGGCGACGGTGGCGGGCAGCGCGGCGGCGAGGACGTCGTCGATCTCGACGGCGGTGACCCGGTCGGCGGCCTCGAGCAGCGCCAGCGTGAGCGAGCCGAGCCCCGGTCCGACCTCGACGACCACGTCGTCGGGGCGGACCTCGGCGGTGCGCACGATACGGCGGACCGTGTTGGCGTCGATGACGAAGTTCTGGCCGCGCTGCTTGGTGGGCCGTACGCCGAGGGCGGCCGCCAGTTCACGGATGTCGGCGGGGCCCAGGAGGGCGTCGGGGGTGGGGCTGGTCACGGGACAAGGGTACGGGGCGCGGCGACCCCGCAGGTCACGCCTGTGGATAACCGAAGGCGCGGGCCGTGTTCGCCCCGAGGGCGGCGGCGAGGGTGTCCTCGTCGATGCCCCGTACGGCCGCCATGGCCCGCACGGTCACCGGCACCAGGTACGGGGCGTTCGGCCGCCCCCGGTACGGCGCCGGCGTCAGGAACGGCGCGTCGGTCTCCACCAGGACCAGCTCCAGCGGGGCCACGGCGAGCGCGTCCCGCAGGTTCTGCGCGTTCTTGAAGGTGACGTTGCCGGCGAACGACATGTAGTACCCGGCGCCCGCGCAGATCTCCGCCATCTCGGCGTCCCCGGAGTAGCAGTGGAAGACGGTGCGCTCGGGGGCGCCCTCCTCCTTCAGCACGCGCAGGACGTCGGCGTGGGCGTCGCGGTCGTGGATGACGAGGGCCTTGCCGTGGCGCTTGGCGATCTCGATGTGGGCGCGGAAGGACCGCTCCTGCGCCTCCTTGCCCTCCGGCCCGGTGCGGAAGTAGTCGAGGCCGGTCTCGCCGACGCCCTTGACCTGGGGCAGCGCGGCCAGCCGGTCGATCTCGGCGAGCGCCTCGTCCAGTCCCGCGTCCCCGCCGGGTTCGCGGGCGCCCTGCCGGGACCAGCCGTCGGGGTCCCCGTGGACGATGCGCGGGGCCTCGTTGGGGTGCAGCGCGACCGTCGCGTGGACGGAGTCGTACGCCGCCGCGGTCTGAGCCGCCCACCGGGACCCCTTGAGGTCGCAGCCGACCTGCACGACCGTCGTCACACCCACCGACGCGGCCTTGGCGAGCCCCTCCTCCACCGTGCCGGACTGCATGTCGAGGTGGGTGTGCGAGTCCGCGACCGGCACCCGCAGGGGCTCCGGGAGCGGCGGGGCGGCGTTCTTGTCGGGGGCGTTCGAAGGCATGCCCCCGATCCTACGGAAGCGGCGCGGGCGTCAGGTCGCCCGGCGGAAGGGGTGGAGGAGGTCGGACAGATGCCAGTGGTGGCGCTTCTCGGGCGATACGGCCGCCGTCGCTCCCTCGGGCTCCCACACCGCCTCGACGGGCCCGGCGGGCGGCACCCGGCGTTCGCGGTGGGCGGCGTCCCGCGCGGAGGCGACCCGGCCCGGCCGCATGATCCGTACGACATGGCCGTCGCAGTTCTGGCACGTCGGCCGGTTCAGCGGGGAGGGGACGATCCGGCCGTCCGCCACGTACATCACGAAGTCGTGGCCGTCGGCATCGGTGTGGTGCTCTATTTCGTACGACTGTTCCCAGCCGTATCCGCATCGCATACAGGCGAAGGAGTACGACTCGTTGACCACGGCGGTGGCACCCGCCCGCAGCGCGGCCCGCCCGATGATTTCGCTCATCCCGACTCCTGTCGGTCCACTGGAGGGACGATCCCGTCCCACTCCCAGTGGACCGCTCCCGGACCGCGAGCGCAGGAGGGGAAGCCGACTATTGAGCCCGATTTGACCGTCCCTTACCGAAACCCCCCGAGCCTTTTACCGCCGCCTGGCCTCACCCCCTCAGGGGCGCGGGGCCGTGTCCGATATGCGGCTGCCGCCGCGCGGGCGCGATCAGCCACCCACGACCGTCGGTCCGCGATGCACCGTGTCCCTAACGGCGCTCCCCGGAACCGGGAGTGTCAGCGGCGTTCTTGAACGCCACCACCGCGTCGAACACCTGCCGTTTAGGAAGTCCCGCCTCCACGGCCACCGCCGCGATCGCCTCCTTGCGCCGCTCCCCCGCCTCCTCCCGCACCCGTACCCTGCGCACCAGCTCCGCCGCGTCGACTTCCTCGGCCCCCTTCTCCGGCGCCCCCTCGACCACCACCGTGATCTCCCCGCGCACGCCCTCCGCCGCCCACGCGGCCAGCTCCGCCAGCGGCCCCCGCTTGACCTCCTCGTACGTCTTGGTCAGCTCGCGGCAGACGGCGGCCCGCCGCTCCCCTCCGAACACCTCGGCCATCGCGGCGAGGGTGTCGTCGAGGCGGTGCGGGGCCTCGAAGTAGACGAGGGTGCGCCGCTCCTCGGCGACCTCGCGCAGCCGTCCCAGCCGCTCGCCGGCCTTCCGGGGCAGGAACCCCTCGAAGCAGAAGCGATCCACGGGCAGCCCGGACAGGGCGAGCGCGGTGAGCACGGCGGACGGGCCGGGCACGGCGGTGACCTTGACGTCCCGCTCGACGGCCGCGGCGACCAGCCGGTAGCCGGGGTCGGACACGGACGGCATCCCGGCGTCCGTCACCAGCAGCACGCGCGCGCCGCCCGCCAGCTCCTCGACCAGCTCGGGCGTGCGGGCGGACTCGTTGCCCTCGAAGTACGACACGACCCGTCCCTTGGGGGTGACGCCGAGCGCCTGGGTGAGGCGCCGCAGCCTCCGCGTGTCCTCGGCGGCGACGACGTCGGCGCCCGCGAGTTCCTCCGCGAGCCGGGGCGGGGCGTCGGAGATGTCGCCGATGGGGGTGCCTGCGAGTACGAGGATTCCGGTCACGCCCCCATCCTCCCAGTACGGAACGGAGCCGGGGCATACCGGTCATGCGCGGGACTCACACAGCCCTGTTCCCTACGATGGCGCGGTGACCAGTACCGCGTCCTCCACGGACACCCGGCAGGATTGGCCGCCGTACGAAGAGCGGCCGTCGTGGCAGCAGCGGCTGCGCCGTTTCGGCTACCGGGCGCCGGGCCCGGCCAGAGGCGACGCCCGCGAGGCCGGCGTCCGTGAGGGTGACGTCCGCGACCGCCTGGTGCCGCCGTACACGGAGCCGTCGAAGCGGCTGTGGGACACGCTCGGGGTGCCGCCGGTGCTCGCCGGGCACCTCGCCCGCTGGTCGGGGTGGGGCGGCCCGCTCCTGGTCACACTGCTGGCGGGGGTGCTCCGGTTCTGGAACCTGGGCAGCCCGAAGGCGGTGATATTCGACGAGACGTACTACGCCAAGGACGCGTGGGCGCTGGTCCACCGCGGGTTCGAGGTCAACTGGGACAAGAACGCCAACGATCTGATCCTCTCGGGCGGTGCCGTCCCCATCCCGACGGACGCGGCGTACGTCGTGCATCCGCCGGTCGGCAAGTACGTGATCGGACTGGGCGAGCTGATGTTCGGCTTCGACCCGTTCGGCTGGCGGTTCATGACGGCCCTGCTCGGCACGCTCTCCGTGCTGATGCTGTGCCGCATCGGCCGGCGCCTGTTCCGCTCCACCTTCCTCGGCTGTCTCGCGGGCGCGCTGATGGCGGTGGACGGGCTGCACTTCGTGATGAGCCGGACCTCGCTGCTCGACGGCGTGCTGATGTTCTTCGTGCTGGCGGCGTTCGGCTGCCTGGTGGTCGACCGGGACCGGGCGCGCGAGAAGCTCGCCGCCGCGCTGCCCGTGGACGCGGACGGCCGGGTCCGCCCGGACGCGTACGTCGCCGAGAACACCCGGATCGGCTTCCGCCCCTGGCGGCTGGCGGCGGGCCTGATGCTGGGTCTGGCGATCGGCACGAAGTGGAACGGCCTCTACATCATGGCCGCGTTCTGTGTGATGGCGGTGCTGTGGGACGTCGGCGCGCGCAGGGTCGCCGGCGCGCACCGGCCCCGCCTCGCGGTGCTGAGGCGCGACCTGGGCTGGGCGTTCCTGTCGACCGTGCCGGTGGCGGTGGTCACCTACTTCGCCTCCTGGATCGGCTGGATCCTCTCCCCGGCCGACGGCACCGGCGGCTACTACCGCGACTGGGCGGCCAAGGACGGCAAGGACAGCGACTGGTCGTGGCTGCTGCCCGACTGGTGGCGCAGCCTGTGGCACTACGAGAACCAGGTCTACGACTTCCACGTGGGCCTGTCCTCGCCGCACACCTACGAGTCCAACCCGTGGAGCTGGATCGTCACCGGCCGCCCGGTCTCCTACTTCTACGAGTCCCCGGCCCCCGGCACGAACGGCTGCCCGGTCGACGCGGGCGAGAAGTGCGCCCAGGAGGTGCTGGCGCTCGGCACCCCGATGCTGTGGTGGGCGGCCTGCTTCGCGATCCTCTACGTCCTGTGGCGCTGGCTGTTCCGCCGCGACTGGCGGGCCGGCGCGATCGCCTGCGGCATCGCGGCCGGCTACGCCCCCTGGTTCCTCTACCAGGAGCGCACGATCTTCTTCTTCTACGCCGTCGTCTTCCTCCCCTTCCTCTGCCTGGCCGTGGCGATGCTCCTGGGCGCCCTCGTCGGCCCGCCCCGCTCCACCGACACCCGCCGCGTCGCGGGCGCGACGGCGGCGGGCGTGCTGACCCTGCTGATCGCCTGGAACTTCATCTACTTCTGGCCCATCTACACCGGCACCCCGATCCCGATAGACGACTGGCGGGCGCGGATGTGGCTGGACACGTGGGTCTGAGCCGTTCCGGTCACCGCCGGTCTCTGTTCGGACAACAAACGGAAACAGCCGCCCCGGTTGTCACTCCCTGCGCATAGAGTGCTCACTCACCGGGCTTTTTGAACACGTTCATAAGGCGTGGGGGTCCGGCGGAGGGGGAGCGCCCGATGGGCAAGGGGGTCAAGGCCGCCGTCATCGGCGGTGTGTTCGCGGTGATGCTGGGCGGGGCCGGGTACGGCGCCTACAACATCGTGTCGGCCGTGAGCGGCGGCGGGGGCGGTGGTTCGAGCGCCGCGGGGACGAACGAGACCGGGCCGCCGGACGAGGGGGAGGTCGAGGAGACCACCAAGAGTTTCTTCGCGGCCTGGGAGAAGGGGGAGGCGGCGCAGGCGGCGTCGTACACGAACAACGCGCAGGAGGCCGGCGCGCTGCTGACGGCGTACGGCGACGACGCGCACATAGGCGAGGTCGGCATCACGCCCGGCAAGGCCACCGGCACCACCGTGCCCTTCACGGTGAAGGCGACCGTCACCTTCGACGGGAAGTCCGAGGAGCTGAGCTACGAGAGCGAGCTGACCGTCGTACGCGGGAAGACCACCGGGCGGGCGCTGGTCGACTGGCAGCCGTCCGTCGTCCACCCGGATCTGAGGGAGGGCGACACCCTTGTCACCGAGGAGTCCGCGCAGCCGCCCATCGAGGCGGTGGGCCGGAACGGCACGGTGCTGACGAAGGAGAAGTACCCCTCGCTCGGGCCGATCCTGGACACCCTGCGCCAGAAGTACGGCGAGAAGGCGGGCGGCACGCCCGGCGTCGAGCTGGTGATCAGACACGCCGAGGGCACCACGGGCAAGGCCGCCGCCGACACCCCGCTGCTGACCCTCGCCGAGGGCGAGCCGGGCAAGCTGCGCACCACCCTCAGCGCCACGGCGCAGGCCGCGGCCGAGAAGGCGGTGCAACAGTACGCCGAGTCATCGGTGGTGGCGGTGAAGCCGAGCACCGGTGAGGTGCTGGCGGTGGCCAACCACCGCGACGACGGGTTCAACGCGGCCTTCCAGGGCCAGGTCGCCCCCGGCTCCACCATGAAGATCATCACCGCCGCCATGCTCATCGACAACGGCGTGACCTCTATGAACGGCCCGGCGCCCTGCCCGCCCACCGCCATGCGGTGGGGCCAGACCTTCAAGAACCTCACCGGCATGGAGCCGAACGAGGGCGCCAGCCTCGCCAACAGCTTCCTGCGCTCCTGCAACACGGCCTTCATCAAGCTCATCGACGAGAAGCCGCTCAGCGACGCCTCGCTCACCCAGGAGGCGCAGGAGCGGTTCGGACTCGGCCGCAACGACTGGAAGACGGGCATCGCCTCCTTCGACGGCAGTGTTCCCACCGTCAGCGGCCCGGACCAGGCTGCGAACGCCATCGGCCAGGGCCAGGTGCAGATGAACCCGCTGAACATGGCCTCCGTGACGGCCACCGCCATCACCGGCACCTTCCGCCAGCCGTACCTGGTCTCCTCCGACCTCGACAACCGGCGGTTCGCACAGGCCAAGGGGCTCCCGGCGGACACCGCGTCCCAGCTCAAGCAGATGATGTGGCTCACCGCCACCCAGGGCACCGCCCAGGAGGCCATGTCCGGGCTCCGCGGTGACATCGGCGCGAAGACCGGTTCCGCCGAGGTCGACGGCAACGCCACCTCCGACAGCTGGTTCACCGGCTTCCGCGACGACGTCGCGGCGGCGGCCATGGTCCAGCAGGGCGGCCACGGCGGCGACGCGGCCGGGCCGATTGTCGCAGCCGTGCTACGAGCGGCCGACTGACCGCGCCGGGCACGCGGCGGGACTCTAGTGTGGTGGCCGTCGTTGGCACACGTGAGCACCACGGGGGCCACGGGGAGCCCGGCGGACAGCGGAGGAACGGGAAGCAGTGGGGAACAGAAGAAACGCCACCGAGGGGCGCAAGACACGACCCGTCGTGCTCGGCGGAGTGATCGCCGTGGTGGTCGGTGGCGTCGGGTTCGGCGCCTACGCGCTCCTCGGCGGCGGTGCCGCGGCCGAGGACGGCACGCGGACGTCGTCCGCCGCGCAGGCGGAGGACGCCAGGACCGGGCCCCTGTCCGCCGCCGAGGTCACCGGCACGGCCGAACGCTTCCTCACCGCCTGGCAGGCCGGGAAGGTGAAGGAGGCCGCCGCCGCCACCGACGACCCCGAGGCCGCGACCGCCCTGCTCACCGCCTACGCCGAGGACGCCCGCATCAAGGACGTCACCCTCACCGCCGGCACCCGCACCGGCGGCAAGGTCCCCTTCGCCGTCAAGGGCACGGTCTCGTCCGAGGACGTCGGCAAGCCGCTGGCGTACGACAGCGCGCTGACCGTCGTACGCCGGGCCGGGGACGGCGAGCCGCGGGTGGCCTGGCAGCCGGCCGTCGTGCATCCCGAGCTCAAGGACGGCGACAAGCTGGTCACCGGCGAGGCGGGCGCCCCGCCCGTCAAGGCGCTGGACCGGGACGGCAACGAGCTGACCACCGCCGCGTACCCGTCCCTGGGGTCGGTGCTGGACGGGCTGCGCGAGAAGTACGGCGAGAAGGCGGGCGGCGAGGCCGGCGTCGAGCTGCGGATCGTGCGCGGCAAGGAGTCGAAGAAGGCGGAGCTGTCAGACAAGACGCTGCTGGAGCTGAGCGAGGGCACGCCCGGCACCGTGAAGACCACGCTGAGCCCGTCCCTGCAGGCCGCCGCCGAGGCGCAGGTGGAGAAGAAGGAGCGGGCGTCGGTGGTGGTGCTGCGGCCGTCGACCGGCGAGATCCTGGCGGTGGCGAACTCCTCGCACGGTTTCAACACCGCGTTCTCGGGTTCGCTGGCCCCGGGCTCCACGATGAAGGTGATCACCGCCTCGATGCTGATCGAGAAGGGCCTCGCCTCGATGGACGAGCAGCACCCGTGCCCGAAGTACTTCACCTACGGCGGCTGGAAGTTCCAGAACGACGACAAGTTCGAGATCGAGGACGGCACGTTCAAGGCGAGCTTCGCCCGGTCCTGCAACACGGCCTTCATCAGCCAGGCGCCCGAGCTGGCGGACGACGACCTGACGAAGCAGGCCCAGCAGGTCTTCGGGCTGTCGATGAACAACTGGCAGGTCGGCGTGCCGACCTTCGACGGCTCGGTGCCGGTGCAGTCGAAAGCCCCCATGGGGGCCTCCCTGATCGGCCAGGGCGGGGTGCGGATGAACCCGCTGAACATGGCGTCGGTGTCGGCGACGGTCCAGTCGGGCGTCTTCCACCAGCCGTACCTGGTCTCCCCCGAGGTCGACGGGCGGAAGCTCGCGACGGCCTCGCGCACCATGTCGGCCGGCACGCTGGCGCAGCTCCGGGAGCTGATGTCGTACACCGCCTCCTACGGCACGGCCGCGGAGGCGATGGCCGGGGTGAGCGGGCAGAAGGGCGCGAAGACCGGGTCGGCCGAGGTCGACGGGCAGGAGAAGCCCAACGGCTGGTTCACCGCGTACCGCGGGGACCTGGCGGCCGCGGGTGTGGTCCAGAAGGCCGGTCACGGCGGTTCGACGGCCGGACCGATCGTGGCGGCCCTGCTGAAGAGCGCCGGCTGAGAGGTCGCTGAGAGGTCAGTGCGGGACGGGTTCGGCGGCGGCCGCGTAGGTCCGCCGCAGGAACCGGGTCAGGGTCTTGGTCTCGAACTGCACCACCGACACGCCCTGCGCGGTGTGGAACTCGACCACGGCCTGGACCCGGCCGCACGGCCACACCCGTATCTCGCCCCGGCCCGCGGGGGCACGCAGGCCCTGCTCCAGCAGTTCCCGCGCGACGGCCCATTCGCGGGGCGCGGCGCCCGGAAGCGACACGCGGACGCAGCGGGGATCCTGTTCGGAGTCGTAGCGCAGTACCACGGGTACCGCTCCGCGGTCCTCTTCCAGGACGTCGGTGACGATGTGGGCTCGCGCGTACTGCTCGACTACGGACATCGGTGGCCCCTTACGCTGCGTCGATCTGCACGAAAGGTGTGCAATCCGTATACCCGCCCCCCGTTCAATCGTGCACTCGATCCGGAATTCGTGCGTCCGAGAGGCGCATATCACAGCCGGGCTATGCGTGAGGTAAAACAACCGGCTCGCTCTTGCGCAACATTTGCAACAGGCCACATCATCGAGTCCGTGCACGCACCTGACGGATTCATCAACGCCCCCGTGTCCGCCGCGGTCGGAGTCGTCGCCGCCGGCGCGATCGCCGTGAGCCTGCGCGGTGCCCGCCGCGAACTCGACGAACGCACCGCGCCGCTGGCCGGACTGGTGGCGGCGTTCATCTTCGCCGTGCAGATGCTGAACTTCCCCGTCGCGGCGGGAACCAGCGGCCATCTGCTCGGCGGCGCCCTCGCCGCGATACTCGTCGGCCCCTTCACCGGGGTCCTGTGTGTCTCCGTCGTCCTGCTGATGCAGGCCGTCCTCTTCGCCGACGGCGGGCTGACCGCGCTCGGCGTGAACATCACCACCATGGCGATCACCACGGCGATCGTCGCGTACGCGCTCTTCCGCGGCCTGGTGAAGGTGCTGCCGCGCACCCGCCGCTCGGTGACCGTCGCGTCCTTCGTCGCCGCCCTGGTCTCCGTCCCGGCCTCCGCCGCCGTCTTCACGCTGCTCTACGCGATCGGCGGCACCGCCGACGTCTCCCTCGGCAAGGTCGCCACCGCCATGGTGGGCGTGCACGTCCTCATCGGCATCGGCGAGGCCGTGATCACCGCCCTGACCGTCGGCGCGGTCATCGCCGTCCGCCCGGACCTGGTGTACGGGGCGCGTGGCCTGACGCAGAAGCTCAAGCTGCGGGTGAACGGCGAGCTGGTCGACGCCCCGGACACCTCGGAGCCGGAGCCCGTCCCCGCCCGTTCCCAGCGGAAGGTCTGGATCACCGGTCTGGTCACCTCGCTGGTCCTCGCCGGGTTCGTCAGCTTCTACGCCTCCGCCGACCCGGACGGCCTGGAGAAGGTCGCCACCGACCACGGCATCGACGAGAAGGCCGAGGAGCACGCGATCGCCGGCTCCCCGCTGGCCGACTACGGCGTCGAGGACGTCGACGACGCCCGCCTCTCCGGCGGTCTGGCCGGCGTGATCGGCGTGGGCGTGACGGTCGTCGCGGGCACCGGCGTGTTCTGGGCGGTCCGCAGGCGCCGTACCGGCGAGGAAGCCGAGGCCGCCTCCCCCACCAGCACGAGCGTCTGACGTGGGAGCGGGCCACGCGCACAGGCTCTACCGGCACGGGCACTCCCCCGTGCACGCCCTGCCGCCGCACACCAAGCTCACCGCGGTCTTCGCCTTCGTCCTGGTCGTGGTCTCCACCCCGCGCGAGGCGATGTGGGCGTTCGCGGTGTACGCCGGACTGCTCGCCCTCGTCGCGTACGCCGCCCGCGTACCGGCCGGCTTCCTGCTCAAGCGGCTGCTGATCGAGGTCCCGTTCGTCGCCTTCGCCGTCCTCCTGCCGTTCGTCGCGGAGGGCGAACGGACCGACGTCCTCGGGCTGTCGCTGAGCGTGAACGGACTGTGGGGCGCGTGGAACGTGCTGGCCAAGGGCACCCTGGGCGTGGCCGCCTCGGTCCTCCTCGCCTCCACCACCGAGCTGCGCGAACTCCTGCTCGGCCTCCAGCGGCTGAAGCTCCCGCCGCTGCTGGTGCAGATCGCCTCCTTCATGGTCCGCTACGGCGACGTCATCACCGACGAGATGCGGCGCATGCGGATCGCCCGCGAGTCCCGCGGCTTCGAGGCGCGCGGGATGAGGCACTGGAGCGTGCTCGCCAAGTCGGCGGGCGCGCTGTTCATCCGCTCCTACGAACGCGGCGAGCGCGTGCACCTGGCCATGGTGAGCCGCGGTTACGCCGGTTCGATGCCGGTGATCGACGAGGTGACCGCGGACCGGACGCAGTGGTCGTACGCCCTCGCCCTCCCCTCGGCCGCCCTCGTCGTCTGTCTGCTGGGATGGACCCTGTGAGTACTGCTTCCCTCGAGGTCTCCGGCCTCGCCTTCGCCTACCCCGACGGCCACCAGGCCCTGTTCGGCGTCGACTTCTCCATCGCGCGCGGCGAGCGGGTCGCGCTGCTCGGTCCGAACGGCGCCGGCAAGACGACCCTCGTCCTCCACCTCAACGGCATCCTGACCGGCGGCACCGGCACGGTGACGGTGGCCGGCCTCGAGGTCGGCAGGCGGCACATGGCGGAGATCCGGCGCCGGGTCGGCATCGTCTTCCAGGACCCCGACGACCAGCTCTTCATGCCGACGGTGCGCGAGGACGTGGCGTTCGGTCCGGCGGCGGCCGGGCTCAAGGGGCCCGAACTGGAGGAGCGGGTGGACCGGGCGCTGGGCCTGGTCGGCATGGCGGAGTTCAAGGACCGCCCGCCGCACCACCTCTCCTTCGGCCAGCGGCGCCGGGTGGCCGTGGCGACCGTACTGGCGATGGAGCCGGAGATCCTGGTCCTGGACGAGCCGTCCTCCAACCTGGACCCCGCCTCCCGCCGCGAACTCGCCGACATCCTGCGCTCCCTGGACGTCACCGTCCTGATGGTCACGCACGACCTGCCCTACGCCCTCGAACTGTGCCCGCGCTCGCTGATCCTCAGCGACGGCGTGATCGCGGCCGACGGCACCACGGCGGACCTGCTCGCCGACGACGAGCTGATGCGCGCCCACCGCCTTGAGCTGCCGTACGGCTTCGATCCGCGCTCGGTGCCGGCAACATCGACGTAACGATCGTGCCCGGCCGCCTGCGCCCAGGAATCGCAGGCGGACCGGCACTGTTGCACGCACTGTCACAGGCGAGTGTCACAGGCGAGTGGAAGGACCGAGGGACGTGGACGTGGACGTGCACGGCACGGTGGCCGGGGGTTTCGAGCCGGTCCGGGAGGCGTTCGCGCGGAACTTCGAGGCGCTCGGGGACCGGGGCGCGGCCGTCGCCGTGTACCGGGACGGACGCAAGGTCGTCGACCTGTGGGCCGGGGTGAAGGACGTCGACGGCACGAAGCCCTGGGAGCGGGACACCGCGCAGGTCGTGCGCTCGGCGACCAAGGGCGTCGCCGCCGCCGTACTCCTGCTGCTGCACCAGCGCGGCGAGCTGGACCTGGACGCGCCGGTCGGCCACTACTGGCCGGAGTTCAAGGCGCACGGCAAGGAACGGCTGCTGGTCCGGCACGTACTGAACCACCGCGCGGGACTCCCCGTCCTGGACCACCCGCTCACCCCGGACGAGGCGGCCGACCCCGTGCGGGCCGCCGAGGCGGTCGCCGCGCAGACCCCCGCGTGGGAGCCGGGCACCGATCACGGCTATCACGCGCTGACCTACGGCTGGCTGGTCGACGAGCTGGTGCGCCGCGTGACCGGCCGGGGTTCCGGCGAGTGGATCGCGTCGGAGATCGCCGGCCCGCTGGGACTGGACCTGTGGGTGGGGCTGCCGGACGCGCAGGCCCACCGCGTGGGAACGGTCGGCAGGATCGAGGGCCCCGAGCCGTCCGGGACGCTCCGCGCCCGCCCCAAGCGCTCGGTCACCGACGCCTACGCCGACCCGTCCTCCCTCACCCGCCGCGCCTTCGCCGCGATCACCCCCTTCCCGGACCAGAACGACCCGGTGTTCCGCGCGGCGGCCCTGCCCGCCGCCAACGGGATCGCGACGGCGGACGGGCTGGCGCGCTTCTACGCGTCACTGACCGGCCCGGTCGACGGCGTACGCCTCCTCGACCCGGCCACCGTGGAACTCGCCCGCGCCGAGGAGTCGGCCGGCCCCGACCGGGTGCTGGTCGTGAACACCCGCTTCGGGCTCGGCTACATGCTGCACGGCGGCGCCTCCCCCCTCCTGGCCCCGGGCTCCTTCGGCCACCCCGGCCGCGGCGGCTCCCTCGGCTTCGCCGACCCGGAGTCGGGCATCGCCTTCGGCTACGTCACCAACGGCTTCCGCAGGACGGTGACGGCGGACCCCAGGGCCCAGGCGCTGATACGGGCGGTACGTCAGGCCCTGACGGCCTAGACGTGGATCGGGTGCGAGATGCGGCCCGACGCGTCGTCGATCTCGCCGTGCGCCTTGGTCAGCATCTGCATGGCGAGTTCGTTCAGCGCGCGTGCGCCGGCGATCTCCTCCCCGACCCGTGGCTGATTGGAGTCGGTGTGGTGCCGGTTCGCGTGGCCGTGGGCCCGCACCTCGGTCCCGTCGGGCAGCCGGACCAGCGCGGCGGCGCGCGTCTGCCGGTCGTCCTCCTCGAACTCCAGGTCCACGTGCCATCCCACTGCGGTGTGCATCATGAGGATCACCTCCGGAATTCCTCTCATTCCAGGGTGCCCCTCGTACCGCGCCCGCGCACCCGCCCGTACGGCGGCGCACGCCGCGCTATCCCGCGCGGAGCATCAGCCCGATCCCGACGACCAGCAGCCCGGCCGCGGCGATCCGCGGGGCACCGAACCGCTCCTTGAAGAACAGCGCCCCGATGGCCGCGCCCACGATGATCGACGACTCCCGCAGGGCCGCGACGGGGGCGAGGGCCGCGCGGGTCTGGGCCCACAGGACGAGCGCGTACGCGGCGACGGACAGCGCGGCGCCGAGCAGCCCGAGACCCGCGTGCGGACGGAGCCGGGCGCCCGTCTCCCGCCGCCAGCGCCAGAGGGCGTACGCCGGGATCACCGCGCCCTGGACCGCCATCAGCCAGGCGATGTAGCCGGACGACGACCCCGAGGCCCTTACGCCGAGCCCGTCGACGACGGTGTACACGGCGATGGTCAGGCCGGTCGCCAGGGCCGCCCCGATCGCCGCCCAGTCGGGCCGGCGCCCGCGCAGTCCCCACAGGGCGACGCCGGTCAGGCCCGCGCAGGACAGGGCGATCCCGGCGGCGGCCCAGCCGTCGGGCACCTCGTGCGCGAACACGGCGGCGAGGACGGTGACCACCAGGGGCGCGCTGCCCCGGGCGATGGGGTACGCCTGGCCGAAGTCGCCCAGCCGGAAGGACTTCATCAGCAGCGCGTAATAGGCCATGTGGATCGCGGCCGAGCAGAACAGGTAGGGCCACGCCCCGGCCGCCGGGAGCGGCACGAACGGCACCGCCGCCAGCCCGATCAGCAGTCCGCCGCCGGAGATCAGCGTGAACCCGACGAGCTTGTCGGTGATCCGGTGCGCGATGGCGTTCCAACTGGCGTGGGTGACCGCGGCGAGCAGGACGGCCGCGGTGACCAGGGGGGTCACGGGGTGCGCTCGCGCACGTCACCCCGGGGCACCCGAGAGTACCGACGACAATGATCCGGTGTGTACACATGGGACACCGTGTACCTTTGGTGCATGACGCAGATGCCCATGGAGTCCATCCGTGACGTGCGCGCCCACCTGGCCGAGGTGGTCGAGCGGGCCGACCGTGACGACACGCCCACGGTCATCACCCGGCGTGGCAGGCAGGTGGCCGCGGTCGTGTCGATAGAGGTCCTCCGCAAGTACCAGGAATGGGAAGAGCGCGAGATCAACCGGCTCATCGACGAGCGCATGGCGAATCCGGTGGTCGGCATCCCGATCGAGGACGTCATGAGGGAAACGCTGGAGCGCGGTGAGTAACACATATCGCACCGTCTTCCGGCCGGAGGCTCAGGCGGAGCTGCGCAAGATCCCCCGGGACATGGCGCTCCGGATCCTGGTCAAACTGACGGAACTGGAGACCGACCCGCTCGGCTTCAACACCACGGCGCTCGTCTCCCAGCCCGACCGGCGCCGGCTCCGTGTCGGCGATTACCGCGTCATCTACACGGTCGACAACGGGGAGTTGGTGGTCTGGGCCGTTCACGTCGGACATCGCTCCACGGTATACGGCACCTGACACGGAGTCCCGGAGCCCGTACAGGGGGAAGCCGGTGAGGGCGCCCCGTCCCCACGGAGCCCTCACCGGCTGGTTCTGCGTTCGTCCAGGCCGTCAGGCCCGTACGAGTTCCCGGTCCTCGTCCTTCCTGTCGTCGTCCGTGCGCAGGCCCTCGCCCTCGACGTCCACGTTGGGCAGGATCCGGTCCAGCCACTTCGGCAGCCACCAGGCCCGCTCGCCGAGCAGGGCCAGCACCGCCGGGACGATCGCCATGCGGACGACGAACGCGTCGAAGAGGACGGCGACCGCGAGGCCGAAGCCGATCATCTTGACCATCTGCTCGCTGGAGCCGATGAAGCCGGAGAACACGGCCATCATGATCACCGCGGCGGCGGTCACCACCCGGGCGCTGTACTTGAAGCCGGTCACCACGGCCTGCCCCGGCTTCTCGCCGTGGACGTAGGCCTCCCGGATCCGGGTCACGAGGAACACCTCGTAGTCCATGGCCAGGCCGAAGACCACGCCGACCATGAAGATCGGCATCATCGACATGATCGGGCCGGTCTCCTCGACGCCCATCAGGCCGGACAGCCAGCCCCACTGGTAGACCGCGACGACCGCGCCGAGGGCCGCGAGGACCGACAGCAGGAAGCCGAGGGCAGCCTTCAGCGGGACCAGGATCGACCGGAAGACGACGATCAGCAGCAGGAACGCCAGGCCGACCACCAGGACCAGGTACGGCACCAGCGCGTCGTTGAGCTTCTGCGAGACGTCGATGTTCATGGCCGTGGAGCCGGTGACCAGGACGTCGGCGCCGGTGTCGGCCTTGATGTCCGCGCCGGTGTCACGGATGTCGTGCACCAGGTCCTCGGTGGTCACCGAGGAGGGCTTGGAGTCGGGGACGACGGTGATCGTCGCGGTGTCGCCGGCCTTGTTGGGGGCCGCCGGGGCGACGTTCACGACGTTGTCGAGGCCCTTGATGTCGTCGCCGGCCTGCTTGAAGACGGCATCCGGGTCGTCGCTGTCCTTGGCGTCGACCACGACCACGAGCGGGCCGTTGAAGCCGGGGCCGAAGCCCTCGGAGAGCAGGTCGTAGGCGCGGCGCTGGGTGGTGGACGTCGGCTGGGAGCCGTCGTCGGGCAGGCCCAGTTCCAGCGAGGCGGCCGGGACGGCCGCGGCACCCAGGCCGACCACGCCGAGCAGCAGCACGGCCAGCGGACGGCGCACGACGAAGCTGGCCCAGCGGGTGCCCATGTTCGGGCGCTGCGGCTTCTTCGCGGCGCGGCCCCCGCCGAGCAGCTTGCTCTTCTCACCGGCGGGCCGGACCCGGCGGCCCGCGTAGCCGAGCAGGGCGGGGATCAGGGTGAGGGCGATCAGGACCGCGATGGCGACCGTGCCGGCGGCGGCGATGCCCATCTTCGTCAGCATCGGGATGTTGACGACCGACAGGCCGACCAGGGCGATCACGACGGTGAGGCCGGCGAAGACCACGGCGGAGCCCGCGGTGCCGACGGCCCGGCCGGCCGCTTCCTCGCGCCCGCGGCCCTCGGCCAGTTCGGCCCGGTAGCGGGAGACGACGAACAGCGCGTAGTCGATGCCGACCGCGAGGCCGATCATCGAGGCCAGGATGGAGGTGGTGGAGCCGAGGTCCAGGGTGCTGGCCAGGGCGGTGATGCTGGCCACGCCGATGCCGACGCCGATGATCGCGGTGAGCAGCGGCAGCCCGGCCGCGAGCAGCGAGCCGAAGGTGATGACGAGGACGACCGCGGCGACGCCGATGCCGATGATCTCGGCGGAGCCGGTGTGCGGGACGGCCTGGAGGGCGTCACCGCCGATCTCCACGGTCAGCCCGGAGTCGCGGGCGTCCTCGGCGGCGCCTTCCAGGGCGTCGCGGGAGGAGTCCTCCAGCTCCATGCCGGAGACCTTGTAGCTCACCGAGGCGTAGGCGATGGTGCCGTCCTGGCTGACGCCGCCGCCCTGGTACGGGTCGGTGACGCGGGCGACCTCGGAGCCGTCGGAGAGCTCGTCGACGGTCTTCCGGACGGTCGCCTTGTTGTCGGCGTCGGTCATCTTCTCGCCGGCGGGCGCCTTGAAGACGACGCGTGCGGTCGCTCCGTCGGCGCTGGAGCCGGGGAAGCGTTCTTCCAGCAGGTCGAAGGCCTTCTGGGCCTCGGTGCCGGGTATGGAGAAGGACGAGTTGCCGGCCGCCGGGGCGCCGGCCGCGCCGACGCCCGCGAGCGCCAGCAGCGCCACCCAGATGAGGGCTACCAGATGCCGTCGCCTGAAGGCGAACCGGCCGAGTCGATAGAGGAAAGTGGCCACGAGGGCGTACTCCCGGTCAGGTCGTGGTTGCTTCGGGGCAGGTGTGATCAGCCCGACGACGTGAGCGGTGACGTCAGGTGGTGGCTGACTTGTGGCGGCTGACCCGGGGACGGTCAGTGAGTGGTCACGCCGAGGGCGGGGAGCACCACGGCGTCGATGTACGAGGTGAGGAATTCCCGCGTGGGCGGCAGGTCGTCGATCAGCGTCCGCGTGGCGAACGCGCCGACGAGCATGTGCACCATGTAGTCCAGCGCAGGGTTGTCGGGGCTGATCTCGCCCCGGTCGACCGCGCGCCGGATCATCCGCCGGAACTCCTCCATCTCCGGTTCGACCAGGAGTTCCTTGAACGCCTGGCGGAGATCGTCGTTCATGTGCACGGCCATGGCGAGCGCGCGCATCAGGGCGGCGTTCTGCTCCATGACGCAGTCGTCCTCACGGCCGACGATGGCGTGCAGGTCGCCCCGCAGGGTCCCGGTGTCGATGTCGGCGATGCCGCCCGGCTTCTGGCTGCGCATCGCTCTCACCACCAGCTCGGCCTTGCCGCCCCACTGGCGGTAGAGGGTGGCCTTGCTGGACCGGGTGCGGGCGGCCACGGCGTCCATGGTGACGGCGTCGTAGCCGACCTCGCGGAGCAGGGCGAGCACGGCCCCGTACAGCTCGGCCTCGCGCTCGGGGGTGATCCGGCTGCGACGCGTCGTCGCGACTTCACTCATACCGCTCACCCTTCCGCTCCGGTCCACTCCGGTGTCCACCGCACCGAACGGTACGGTTTCGTACACCACGAGAGTACTCCGCCCGCCCGGCATCTCCTAGCGAAACGAAACGGTTTCGTTCGTGGTCTGCGTCACGGTTGTCGGTTACCCATAAGTTGCCGGGGTCCGGGCCCCGGCAAAGCATGGGAAGGGTGAGCTATCTGCGTCTGCCCCACCTCAAGGACGACCTGCTGTGCTTCGTGGCCGAGGACGACCTCTGGCTCGCCCCGCTCGACGGACCGGGCCGCGCCTGGCGGCTCACCGTCGACCGCACCAAGCTCGGCCACCCCCGCTTCTCCCCCGACGGCCGCCACATCGCGTACACGAGCTGGCGCAGCCTCGACCCCGAGGTGCACCTCGTCCCGGTGGACGGCGGACCGGGCCGGCGCCTCACCTACTGGGGCAGCTCCGACACCCGGGTCTGCGGCTGGGCGCCCCCCGACGAGGACGGCCACGCCGAGATCCTCGCCGTCGCCTCGCACGGTGAGCCCTTCTCGTACTTCACCTGGGCCTACAAGCTCACCTGCGACGGCAGCCCCGGCCGCAAACTGCCCTGGGGCCCGGTCTCCGACATCCAGGTCGCCGACATCGCCGGGGAGCGCAAGTCGCTGCTGCTCACCGGCACCCCGCCGCACGAACCGGCCTCCTGGAAGCGCTACCGGGGCGGCGCCACGGGCAGGCTCTGGCTGCACGGGCACCGGCTCCTCGACGGCCTCGACGGCCATCTGCACTCCCCCATGTTCGTCGCCGGCCGGATCGCCTTCCTCTCCGACCACGAGGGCGTCGGCAACCTGTACTCGTGCGCGTACGACGGCTCCGACCTGCGCCGTCACACCGACCACGACGCCTTCTACGCCCGGCACGCCGCCAGTGACGGCACCCGGGTCGTCTACCAGTGCGCCGGCGACCTGTGGCTCGTGGACGACCTGTCCCCCGGCGCCGCCCCGCGCCGGCTCGACGTGACGCTGAGCGGGCCGCGCTCCGGGCGGCGCCCCTACCAGGTGCCCGCCGCCCGCCACCTCGACGGCATCTCGGTCGACGAGACCGGCCGCGCGAGCGCCGTCGTCGTACGCGGCAGCCTGTACTGGCTCACCCACCGCGACGGTCCCGCGCGCACCCTCACCGACACCCCGGGCGTACGGGTCCGGCTGCCGGAGATGCTCGGCGCGGGCGACCAGGTGGCGTACGTGACGGACGCCGAGGGCGAGGACGCCGTCGAGATCGCCTCCCTGCCCCGGGCCACCGGCCAGCGCGCCCCCCGGCGGCTGGCCGCCGGGAAGCTGGGCCGGGTGCTGGAGATGGTGGCCGACCCCGACGGGCGGCGGCTGGCCGTCGCCGCGCACGACGGACGGCTGCTGCTGGTCGACACCGACGAGGAGAGCCAGGGCGAGGTCACCGAGCTGATCCACTCCGGCAACGGGCCGGTGCGCGACCTCGCCTTCTCCCCCGACGGGGCCTGGCTGGCCTGGTCCCACCCGGTGATCGGGCGGTCGCTGCGGCAGATCAAACTCGCCCGGATCAAGGACCGGCTGGTGCTCGACGTCACCAACGGCCGCTTCGAGGACGAGAATCCGGTCTTCACCCTAGACGGCCGCTATCTCGCCTTCCTGTCCTGGCGCGGCTTCGACCCGGTGTACGACGTGCACACCGGCGACCTGTCGTTCCCGCTGGGCTGCCGCCCGTACCTGGTGCCGCTGTCGTCGGCGACCCCCTCCCCGTTCGCCCTGAACCCCGAGGGCCGCCCTGCCGCCGGCGGGCTGGACCCCGTCGAGCGCGAGGAGGCCGAGGAGGGCGGCGAGGCCGGCACGGTGACCGTCGAGGCGGAGGGCCTGGAGAGCAGGGTCACCCCCTTCCCGGTCTCCGCCTCCAAGTACTCGGGGCTGTACCCGGTCGCGGGCTGCGGTCTCGTCTGGCTGCGCTGGCCGATCTCCGGCGCGCTCGGCGAGACCTTCGCCAACCCCAGCGACATCAGCGGCCGGCCCACCCTGGAACACTTCAACATCGGCAAGGCGAAGAGGTCCGAACTCGTCGGCGACCTGGACTTCTTCGCGGTCAGCGGCGACGGCACCCGGCTGGTCGTGGCCGACGAGGGCGAGCTGCGCGCGGTGCCCGCCACCGAGCCCGGCGACAGCGACTCCACGGTGTGGATCGACGCCCGCCGCATCCTGCACGAGGCCGACCCGGCCGCCGAGTGGCGCCAGGCGTACGCGGAGGCCGGGCGGCTGATCCGCGCCTACTTCTGGGAACCCGGCATGGGCGGCATCGACTGGGACGCGATCCTGGAGCAGTACCGCCCGCTCGTCGAACGGGTCGCCTCCCCCGACGACTTCGCGGACCTGCTGCGCGAGGTCCTCGGCGAACTCGGCACCTCCCACGCCTACGTCACCGCCGCCCGCCGCAACGAGGGCCCCCCGCACTACCAGCGCCGCCAGGGCCTGCTCGGCGCCAACCTGGTTCCCCGCGAGGAGGGTTGGACCGTCAAGCGGATCCTGCCCGGCGACTCCTCCGACTCCCGCGCCCGCTCCCCGCTGGCCGGCACCGGCATCCGCGAGGGCGCGGTCCTCACCCACGTCGACGGCCGCCCGGTGGACCCGGTCACCGGCCCCTACCCGCTGCTCGCGGGTGCGGGCGGCACGACCGTGGAACTCACCTTCCTCCCACCCGTCGCCCACCACCACCCTTCTGCGGAAGGCCCTTCGGGCCCCTCCGATCCCGAGGGCGCGGGCCCGCCCCGCCGGGTCGCCGTCGTCCCGTTGATCGACGAGACACCGCTGCGCTACCAGGACTGGGTCGCCAAGCGCCGCGCGGTGGTACGGGAGTTGAGCGGTGGCCGCTGCGGCTACCTGCACATCCCCGACATGGGCGGCTCCGGCTGGGCCCAGTTCAACCGCGACGTGCGCATGGAGATGTCCCGCCCCGCGCTGATCGTGGACGTGCGCGGCAACGCGGGCGGCCACATCAGCGAACTCGTCGTGGAGAAGCTGACCCGCACCATCATCGGCTGGGACCTCACCCGCGACGCCCAGCCCGTGTCGTACGCCTCCAACGCCCCGCGCGGACCGCTCGTGGCGCTCGCGGACGAGGCGACCAGCTCCGACGGCGACATGATCACCGCCGCGTTCAAACTGCTGGAGCTGGGCCCGGTGGTGGGCCAGCGCACCTGGGGCGGAGTGGTCGGCATGACCGGCCGGCACCGGCTCGGCGACGGCACGGTGATCACGGTGCCGATGAACGCGGCCTGGTTCGACGCGTACGGCTGGTCCGTGGAGAACAAGGGCGTCGAACCCGACCTGGAGGCGCTGCGCACCCCGCTGGACTGGGCCGAGGGCCGGTACGCGGTGCTCGACGACGCGGTGCGGCTCGCCCTGGAGCTGCTGGAGGCCAACCCACCCGCGACGCCGCCGGCTTACCGCGACCTGCCCGACCGCTCCCGGCCGAAGCTGCCGCCCCGGACGCTGCCGCCGAGGACGTGAGGAAGGGGCGCCCCTTCGCCATGGGGCACCCCTTCCGCTTCAGCGCACGACGCGTTCAGACGTCCTCAGGTGTCCTCAAGCGTCTTCGGACGTCCCCAGACGTCTTCGCCGCTCGACGTCAGACGTCGTAGTCCTGGTCGATACGCTCCTCGGACTCCCGCCGACGGCGCGGCTCGTCCATGTCCTCGTCCCTCCGGCGGCCACGGCCCTGCATCTGCTCCTTGCCCTGCTGGGCACGCTGCTTGGCCTGCTGCTGGAACTGCTCGGACTTCTCCTGGAACTGATCCTTCATACCCATGTGGGTTCACTCCCGTTGTGGGGTGGGGGGAACTTGCCCGATCAGATTCACACGCCCCGTCACCCCGCGCATGTCGATCAGTCACGGACCGTGTTCCGGTGCTGCTCATCGGCGTTGCCGCCCGCCCCGACCAACCCCGTGCGCACGCCCGCGAGCCGGTCGCCGAAGCGCCGCATCTCCCGCTGCCCCACCGTCCCGATGACCGCGGGCAGGTACCCGCGCACGCCCTGCATCCCGCGCAGCCACCACTGCCCGTACACATGGCTCGCCCGCCGCTCGATGCCGGCCACCAGCCGGTCCACCGCGGGCCCCAGCGGGTACGTCTTGTTCGACGGCCACGGCAGCCGCTGCCGCAACTCCCGCATCACGTCGTCCTGATCGGCCCCGCGCACCATGTCGGTGTCGGTCCACGACAGGTACCCGACGCCCACCTTCACGCCCCGGTACCCGACTTCGGCGCGCAGACTGTGCGCGTACGCCTCCACACCGGACTTGGAGGCGCAGTACGCCGTCATCATCGGCGCCGGGGTGATCGCGGCGAGGGAGGCTATCTGGAGCAGGTAGCCCCGGCTCTCGGCGAGCAGCGGCAGGAACGCCCGAGCGGTGACCGCCGATCCGATCAGGTTCACCTCTATCACCCGCCGCCAGGACTCCGGATCGGAGTCGGCGAACGGACCGCCCGTCGCCACACCGGCGTTGGCGACCACGATGTCGACCCGGCCGAACCGCTCCCGGACCTCCTCGGCGACCTTGGCCATCGCCTCGTGGTCGGTGACGTCCGCGTACCAGTGGTCGCTGTCGCTGTGCAGCCGCGCGGAGACATCCTTGAGCGCGTCCGGCTCCAGCCCGACCAGCGCCACCTTCACCCCGCGCGCGGAGAGCTTGCGGGCCAGCAACTCCCCGACGCCGCGCGCCGCTCCGGTGACGACGGCGACCCTTCCTTCGAGACTGACCCTGCTCATGCGCTCTCCTCGACGGCGGGTACGGCGTTGATGTGGGCGGCGGCCAGGGCGCGGATCTTCCCGGTGACCAGGTCGGGCGCCTCGACGGGTGTCATGTGGCCGATGCCGGGCAGCTCGGTGACGCCGAGGCAGTTCGGCAGCGCGGCGGCGAGCGACCGGGCGTGCACCGGCGGGGTGAGCCGGTCCGCGCCACCGGCGACGATCTCGACCGGTACGCGCAACTCGGCGAGTCCGTGGTCGAGATCGAGCCCGTCGAGCACGCGCGACCAGGCGTGGCGCACCGTGCGCGGACAGGCGTGCACGATACGGGCGCACGCCTCGACCATGTCCGGGGCGGAGGCGGGGCCCATCGTCGCGTACTTGAGGATCCGGCGGGCGAGCGGTGTGACCGGCCCGAGCGGGGCGCGGGAGCCGAGGATGTGCCCGGTCAGCCGGCTCCGCGCCCTGCCCGCCCGTATCGGCACCACCGTCGACTCGGCGACCAGCCGCGAACTGCCGGTGCTGCACAGCAGGACGGCGGCCACGTGCGCGCGGAACGCGGGCCTCGTGGCGGCGGCCATCACCGTCATCCCGCCCATGGAGTGCCCGGCGACCACGGCCTGTTCGCCGGGCGCGAGGGTGGCGGTGAGTACGGCTTCGAGGTCGTCGGCGAGCGCGTCGGTGCTGCACGCCGGGCTCGCGGGGGTGCGTCCGTGGCCGCGCTGGTCGTAGGCGATGACCCGGTGGTCGGCGGCCAGTTCGCGGATCTGCGCCGCCCAGAACGCGGTCGAGCAGGTCCAGCCGTGGGCGAGGACGACCGCCGGCGCCTCCTCGGGGCCGTGCACCTCGACGTGCAGCCGGGCGCCGTCGGCGGAGAGGGCGGTCAGTTCACGGGCGGCGGCGGGCGGGGCGTACGGCCCGGAGGTGACGTGGGTGAGGCGGCTCACGCGGTCACCTCGGCGTTCTCCTGGGTGACCGTGCTGTTGGGGTGCGCCCGCAGGACGGCGTACTCGGCGAGGTCGACCCGCCGGGTCTCGCGCCGGAACTCGCTCGTCGTACCGGGCCAGATGGTGGTGTTGCGCCCGCTCTCGTCGAGGTACCAGCTCGTACAGCCGCCGGTGTTCCACACCGTGCGCTTCATCCGCTCCTGCACCCGGTGGTTCCAGGCGCGTACGGCGCTGGGGCGGGCGTCGAGGGCGACCCGGCCCCCGAGGACGTCCAACTGCCGCATGTAGTCGGCCAGGTAGTTGAGCTGGGACTCGATCATCAGGATCATGGAGGAGTTCCCGAGGCCGGTGTTGGGCCCGATGATCGTCATCCAGTTGGGGAACCCGGCGGCGGCCGCACCGCGCAGGGACTGCATCCCGCCCGCCCAGCTCTCGGCGAGGGTCTTCCCCTCCGCCCCGACGACCCGCTCCGCGATGGGCATGTCGGTGACGTGGAACCCGGTCCCGAACACGATCGCGTCGACCTCGGCCTCGCTCCCGTCGGCACCGACGACGGTGGACCCGCGCACCTCACTCAAACCGCTCGCGACGACATCGACATTGGGCTGAGCGAGCGCAGGATAGTAGGTGCTCGACAGCAGGATCCGCTTGCAGCCGATGCGGTAGTCGGGGGTGAGCCTGGCGCGCAGGGCCGGGTCCTTGATGGCGCGGCCCATGTTCCGCTTGGCGAGCTGCTCGACGAAGCCGAGCTCGCCGGGGTGCTTGGTGAACGCCTGGACCTGCAACTCCCTGATGCCCCAGAGCAGTCCGCGGCGCAGCTTGGTGGTGACGGGCAGTGCCCGGTGCAGGGCGCGCTCGGCTCCGCTGATGGGCCGGTCGACGCGGGGCAGGACCCAGGCGGGGGTGCGCTGGAAGAGGGTGAGTCGCGAGACGAGCGGCTGGATGGAGGGCACGATCTGGATCGCGGACGCCCCGGTGCCGACCATGGCGACCCGCTTGCCGCGCAGGTCGTAGTCGTGGTCCCACTGGGCGGAGTGGAAGACCTTGCCGGGGAAGGAGTCGAGCCCGGGGATGTCGGGCAGTTTCGGCTCCGACAACGGCCCGGTGGCGGAGACGACGACGTCCGCGCTGAGATTCCCGCTGCTCGTCTCGATCTCCCACCGCATCCGCTCGCCGTCCCACACCATCCGCTTCACCTCCGAGTCGAGGCGGATGTGGGGCCGCAGCCCGAAGACGTCGGTGACGTGCTCCAGGTAGGCGCGGATGTGCCGCTGTCCGGAGAAGGAGCGGGGCCAGTCGGGGTTGGGCGCGAAGGAGAACGAGTACAGGTGCGACGGCACGTCGCAGGCGCAGCCGGGGTAGCTGTTGTCGCGCCAGGTGCCGCCGACACTGCCGGCCCGCTCCAGGACGACGAAGTCGGTGATCCCCTCGCGCCGCAGCCGCACGGCGGCCCCGAGCCCGCCGAATCCCGACCCGACCACCGCCACCCGTACGTGCTCGTGCTCTTGTCCGTGCTCGTGCTCGGCCATCCCGAAGCCTCCACGCATCGCTCAGAACTCCGCCAGTGAACACTGGCGCAATGGGGAGCGTAGAGCAGCTCCGTACTGATGGGTAGGGGGCACGCGAGGAAAGTTACCGCCGGTACGCCCTAGGCTTCAGGCGTGGCAGAAGAGAGCGAAGGACCCGGTGAGCGACGCGAGTACCGCATGGACGAGCTGGCCCGGCTGGCCGGCATCACGGTGCGCACGCTGCGCTTCTACCGCGAGCGCAAGCTGATCCCGCCACCGCGCCGTGAGGGCCGTATCGCCTGGTACGACGACCACCACCTGGCCCGTCTGCGCACGATCACGGCGCTCCTGGAACGCGGCCACACCCTGAACGGCATAGCGGAACTCGCCGAGGCCTTCGACCACGGCCGTGACGTCGGCGAACTCCTCGGCATGGACGTCCCCACCGACGAGGTCCCCGTCCGCCTCACCCCCGAGGAACTCGCCGACCACTTCGCCGGCGAGGTCACCCCGGAGAACCTGGCCGTCGCGCTGGACCTCGGTTACCTCGGCGTCGACGGCGAGGAGATCGTCCACATCAGCCGGCGCCTGCTGGACGTGTCGTCGGCCCTGGTCCGCGAGGGCATCCCGCTCGCGGAGGTGCTCCGCACCGGCGCGGAGGTCCGCACCCACGCCGACACCCTGGCCGACCTCTTCGCCACTCTGATCCTCCGCCACGCCCCGGAGGAATCCCTCCACCGCCTGCGCCCACTGGCCCGCAGCGTGGTGGACGCGGAACTGTCCCTGGCCCTGGACCGGCGGCTGCGCAAACAGGACTAGCGATTCTTCACATACCCGAGGTCGACGGGCTCCACCGGCGGCCCGTCCCGCCGCACACGCGCCAGCAGCTCCGGCAACTGCGGCGGCCACAACGGCTCCGTGTCCCCCGCCAGCTCCTCCGGCGACCACCAGCGCCACCGCAGGATCCGGTCCTCGGCGTGCGCGGCGGCGAGGTCTCCCGTGAGGTCACGCCGGGGACCACGGGCGAGGAAGACGTGCTCGCTCTGCCGCACCGGAACACCGGCCCGGGTGAAGTCGTGCTCCCACAGACACAGCACGGTGCCGTCGAGCGCGATGTCGTCCCACCCGGTCTCCTCGCGCAGCTCCCGCCGCGCGGCCTGCTCGGGCGTCTCCCCCGGTTCCATGCCACCACCGGGCATCGCCCAGTGGACACCGACCTCGTCATTGTCGTACCGGAACATGAAGACGGCCCCGTCCGGATCCAGCACGGCGACCCGAGCGGCCTGCCTCGGCGTCCGCATCAGCTCACGCCCTGCTCGTAGACCACCGTCACGGGCGCGTGGTCCGACCACCGCTCGGCGTGCGTGGCCGCGCGCTCGACGCGGGCGTCGACCGCCCGTCCCGCGAGTCCCGGGGTCGCCATCTGGTAGTCGATCCTCCATCCGGTGTCGTTGTCGAAGGCCCGCCCCCGGTAGGACCACCAGGAGTACGGCCCGTCCACGTCCGGATGCAGCGCCCGTACGACATCGACGTACCCGCCGTCCGCCGGATCGAGCACCCGGGACAGCCACTCCCGCTCCTCCGGCAGGAACCCGGAACTCTTGGTGTTCCCGCGCCAGTTCTTCAGGTCGGCCTTCTCATGGGCGATGTTCCAGTCCCCGCAGACGACGACCTCCCGCCCGTCGGCGGCGGCCCGCTCCCGCAGTCCTCTGAGGTAGACGAGGAACTGGTCCATGAACCGCACCTTCTCGTCCTGCCGCTCGGTCCCGACATCCCCGGACGGCAGATAGAGCGAGGCGACGGTCACACCGGGCAGATCGACCTCCGCATACCGCCCGCTGTCATCGAACTCGTCCGACCCGAAACCGATTTGTGTGCGCTCGGGCTCACGCCGGGAGTACAGGGACACCCCCGCACGCCCCTTGGCAGCGGCGGGAGCATGCGTCACGTACCACCCCTCGGGCTCCCGCACCTGCTCCGGCAACTGCTTCGCCTCCGCCCGCACCTCCTGCAGACACAGCACATCGGCGGAGGTCCCGGCCAGCCACTCCACGAAGCCCTTCTTGGCGGCGGCCCGCAGTCCATTGACGTTGACGGAGGTCACAGTGAGCATCAGGGCACGATACGACACTCCAGGTCCGGGCATGTTTTACGGTAATCGGCATGGATATCCGCCCGGTCCCGTACGACCACCCCGACGCCGTGAAACTGGATGCCGAGGTCCAGGCCGAGTACCACGTCCGCTACGGCGACGGCGGCGACTCCACCCCCATGCACCCGGCGGACTTCAGGCCCCCGAACGGCACCTACCTGATCGCCTACGACGAGGCGGGCATCCCCGTGGCCTCCGGCGGCTGGCGCGTCCAGGACGCCAACGACGAGGGCAACCGCGACGGCGACGCCGAGCTCAAGCGCATGTACGTGACCGAGCAGATGCGCGGCCGGGGCCTGGCCCGCCGCATCCTGGCCGCCCTGGAGGAGGACGCCCGCGCGGCCGGCCGCGTCCGCATGGTCCTGGAAACCGGCACCAAGCAGCCGGAGGCCATCGCCCTGTACACCTCCAGCGGCTACGAACCCTGCGAGAAGTTCGGCTACTACCGCTTCCACGAGGACAGCCGCTGCTACGCGAAGACGCTCTGAGACCGGCGCCGGGTCATTGCCAGAAGACCTCTTCCACGATGATCTGGGGGTCCTCCACACGCCGAATGAAGGTGTAGCGCAGCCAGCCGTGCCCATGACCGAAGAAGAAGATGCGAGGGCCCTTCGGAACGCTGGACTGGATCGGCCTGACCCTCATGCCGTCGGGAAGGTCCGCATCCGTGCGATGCCCCGGAAGTACGGGTCCTTCGCCGTGACGAGTTCAGCGCGCACGGCGTCGACCGTCTTCCGCACATGCTCGGGCAGGGTGTCGCGAACGGCCTGAGCCTTGAGCGTCCAGTCCATCTGCCACGGCGGTCCCATGAACCCGTCGTCGGTCACTGACCAGGCTCCAGCCGCTGTACCTCGTGCCGGATGTGGGAGGCTTCTTCCAGGAGCGCCTTGGCCTCGGCGATGTCGGTGGACCCTGCCGCACGGTGGTGGAGATCAGCCATATGGGCATCGAGCTCCGGATCCCGTGCGACCGCGTACTCACCCCACCAGCGGGCCATGAACGCAGGCACCGTGCTGATGTCATACGCGTCCGCGACGGCCCACTTCCAGTGCTCGTCGAAGTCCGGAAGAAGCTGGGGAGCGTGCTGAGCGATGGCAGCACGCAACGCCTTGGGGTTCCGCTCGGGCATGGGCGGGACGGCCGGCGTGGATTCTGCTGCGCGTGCGGACATGACCGGGTGTACTCCTTCGGTGCACCGTGCCTACGACGATAGCCCTCCCCGACGACCCGGGTGAGCCGTTCGATACCCGCCCACCGCACAGCCTGGAGACTCATGAGCACGCCCCACCCGTCCCACTGTCGACGACACTCCCAGTGCCACGTGCGTCCGACGAGGACAGGCGCCGGCCACGGGACTCCGCCACGCGCAGCGCGTCCGCCAGGCACTCGGTGAGCCGGACGGCGGTGTAGCGCACCTCGACGTTCGGGGACAGGGGCTCGTCCAGCACCCGTCGAGCGCGGCCGAGCATCTCCAGGCCGTCGGCCAGTTGACGCGCCTCCGTCTCGTCCGCCAACTGCGAGACACGGCCGCCCTCGACACCGTTGGCGAGGAAGCAGGGCTTGCCGTCCGACGACGACCAGGGCAGCAGCCGCAGCGAGGGGGTCGACTCCATCACGCGGCCACCTTCCCCGCCCCGACGACGTACTGATCGAGGTCGAGGTACGGACGAACGAGCCTGGACTCGGCTCCGTCGAGCGGAAGGTGCCGGCAGTACGGGGAGCGGTGGAGGGGGAGGCGGGCGGAGCCGGTGGGGCGGACGGTGAGGTGGGCGGGGCGAGGATCGCCCGCACGGTGGGCTCCCGTGCCGGGGCCGAAGAGAAGGCCCGGCCACCGGACCACACGGCGGATAAAGTCATGCATGTCGACGCTCCGATTCAGCGTTGGCCGCGCCCCGGGAGGTCTGGCCACCTCGCCGGGGTCTTACACGACCGACGTTACAGCGCACTGCATCCCTCTACATACAAGTGCAGAGGGATCCGCTCGAGCGTGCAGATAGGCATACGCCTACGTTGGACATATGAGCGATACAGAGGAGCCCAAGTCGACCTTGGACCCGATGAGCGCAAGGCCGCTCTACGTCCAACTGGCCGACGTGATCACGAAGAAGATCGAGTCAGGGGAGCTGGCCCCGGACAGGCCGATCCCCTCGGAGAATCATCTGGCCGACGAGTACGGCGTGGCACGGCTCACCGCCCGCCGGGCCGCGCAGGAACTCCGCGAGCGAGGGCTCATCGTGACCGTACGCGGCAAGGGATCCTTCGTCGTGGACCAGCCGCCGACCGCCGCACCCGAGAACGAGACCACCGACTGACGGCCCGCTCAACACGAAGAAGCCCCCGCCGATTTCTCGGCGGGGGCTTCCAACTGTGCAGTGGACCTGAGGGGATTTGAACCCCTGGCCCCCTCGATGCGAACGAGGTGCGCTACCGGACTGCGCCACAGGCCCTTGCAACGAGTGAAACTTTAGCATCCCGATCGGGGTGCTCGGAAATCCGTTGGCCTGGCACTACTCGTTGGCGGCCTTCGGGCGGTCGCCGTCCTCGTACTGGTCGAAGAGGGGGGTGCGGCCGCGTTCGCGGGAGCGGCGGGCCGAGGCGGCCCGGCGGGCGTCGCTGCGGTCGTCGGCGGGAGCGGCCGGGTCCGGGTCCGCTTCGTCGGCCGAGCCCTGTGCCTCGTCCGCCGGTACGGCGCTGGAGCGGGCCGAGCTCCAGGTGTCCGGGGCGCCCAGGTCCACGTCGCCCGTGGCGCGGGGGGCGACCGGGGCGGTCACGTACGTCGGGAGCGGTACCGGGACCGGGTCCCAGCTGTCGCCGCCCTGGCCGGGCCGCCGCTGCCGCTCGCGCTGCTGGTCGACCCACTCGGCGTGGTCGGTCTGCTCGACGAGCGCGCGCCGGTCCGCGGCGAGCGCGGTCATGCCCGGGTCGACGTCGACTCCCGCTTCCGGCCCCTCCGGTTCGTCGGGGTCGGCGTCCTCGACGGACGGGCGGCGTCGCGGCTGTCGCTCCCGCTCGCGCAGCCGCTGCGCGGCGACCTCGGCCTGGCGGCGGTCCATCTGGTAGGCGAAGCGGCGGCGCTCCTGGGAGCGGAGGTAGGCGATGTAGGCGCTCAGCAGCACGGCCGGCACGCCGGGTGCCCAGAGGAACGCGAGTCCGCCGACCGCCGCGACGATCGCGCCGAGCGTGAAGGCGGCGAAGAGCATCGTGGTGGTGCGCCGGCGGCGGGCGAGCGCCTTGGAGCGCTGGGCGCGCGCGGCGGCGGCCTGCGCCGCTCGGGCCCGCTGGGCGTCCTGTCCGCGGCGGGCGGCCGGGACGCGTCCCCGCGCGGCGGCCGGTTCGGGCGCCCGCCCGTCCGCGCGCTCGCGCGGAGGCCGGGCAGGTACCGGTTCCGGCCGCTCCTCGGGGAGCGACGGCAGGGGTGCCTGGGTCTGCGGACGGGTCTGGGACACGGCGAAGGCCCGGACGTCCACCGTGTCGGTGACCGCGTCCGGGTCGTGGACGTCGTACTCCCCCTCGTCGGCGGAGCGCGCCCGCAGGTCCTTGGCGTACCGGCGCTCCATGCCCGCCCGTCCGGACAGCAATCGGATGGCGGTGCTGAAGCGTTCCGTCGGACGGGCCTCGTTCAGCTCGTCCTGCCTACGGAGCCACATCGGCACCAAGTAGGCGGCCCAGGCCCCGACGATGACTGCGTAGATGAGGCCGCTGCTGCTCACATCTCACACGGTAGAGGGGTTTGCACGGGGCCATCCGCCAATTGGGCCGGTGTGTCGCACGATCTGGCTGATATTTCGAACTTTTCTTGTGACCGGCACGATCAGGGACCCCCTCAAAGCGGGAATTCCACGCCTGAAGGCGGTCACCTTCCGCTTAAATTCGAACGTTTATTCAATTTCCGGGGCCGTGCGGGATTCCCGGATTACGCCGCTCGTGGCCGGACCGCCCCTCGGAGCGTGCCCGGCGCCACCGGGCGAGCAAACCGTCGGGGACCTCCTCCGCCGTGAGCGCGAAGACGAGGTGGTCGCGCCAGGCGCCGTCGATGTGCAGATATCGCGGGCGCAGTCCCTCCTCGCGGAATCCGAGTTTCTCCACGACCCTGCGGCTCGGCCCGTTCTCGGGGCGAATGCAGACCTCGACGCGGTGCAGTCCGACAGCGCGGAAACAGTGGTCCACGACCATCGCCACGGCCGTCGGCATCACTCCGCGGCCGGCCACCGACTCGTCCACCCAGTAGCCGACGTGGCCCGAGCACATCGAGCCCCAGGTGATCCCGGCGACCGTCAACTGGCCGACGAGACGGCCCTGGTACTCGATGACGAACGGCAGCATCCGGCCCGCGTTGGCCTCGGAGCGCAGGTGGCGGACCATCTGACGGTAGGTCGGCCGGTGGGTGACCGGGCCGCTGGGCGTGGGCGGCGGGATCGTCGCCTCCCAGGGCCGCAGCCAGTCACGGTTGCGGCGGTTGACCTCGCGCCAGGCCTTCTGGTCGCGCAGCCTTATCGGCCGGAGGACGATGTCGCCGTCCACCAGCTCGACCGGCCAGTGTGGGCTGTTCAGCTCGCACCCCCGCCCGTGGCGTCCGGTCTCGGGTGGTCCCCGCCGCGCAGCTGGTCCACGGCGTGCTTCAGCAGCGGCTCCAGGACGGCAAGACCGTCCTTCACCCCGCCGCTGGACCCCGGCAGGTTGACGATCAGCGTGCCGCCCGCGACTCCCGCGAGGCCCCGGGAGAGGGCGGCCGTGGGCACCTTGTCGCGGCCGTACGCCCGGATGGCCTCCGCGATGCCGGGGATCTCGTGGTCGATGACCCGGCGGGTCGCCTCGGGGGTGCGGTCGGTGGGTGAGATGCCGGTGCCGCCGGTGGTGACGACGACGTCGTAGGCGGCGTCGACGCCCGCGCGGAGAGCCGCCTCCACGGGGTCGCCGTCGGGGACGACCCGGGGGCCGTCGACCGCGAAGCCGAAGCGCCGCAGTCCCTCCGCGATCAGCGGGCCGCCCTTGTCCTCGTAGACGCCGGCGGCAGCCCGGTTGGACGCGGTGACCACGAGCGCGCTGTACGGCGCGAGCAGCGCGCCTCCGGCGGTCACGTCGAGTGTCATGCCCGGCTCCAGTCGCCCGACTTGCCGCCCGTCTTCTCCTCGACCCGTACGTCCGTGATGACCGCCTCCTTGTCGACCGCCTTGACCATGTCGATCACGGTGAGCGCGGCGACGGAGACCGCGGTGAGCGCCTCCATCTCGACGCCCGTACGGTCCGTCGTCCTCACCGTCGCCGCGATCTCCACGGCGTCGTCCGCGACCGACAGGTCCAGTTTCACACCGGACACCGACAACGGGTGACAGAGCGGGATCAGATCGGGGGTGCGTTTGGCGCCCATGATGCCCGCGATGCGCGCGGTGGCCAGCGCGTCGCCCTTGGGGACGCCCTCGCCGCGCAGCAGCTCGATCACGCGCGGTGAGACGAGAACGCGGCCGGTGGCCCGCGCGGTGCGCGCGGTGACGTCCTTGGCGGACACGTCGACCATGCGGGCGGCGCCCGCCTCGTCGATGTGGGTCAGGCGGGACTGGTCGGAGGAACCGGGGGTCTCCCCCCGGGAAGGCACGGTCATGATCGTGTGGCGCTCCCGGTCCTGGCCCGTCGCGGTGCGGCGCACGGGCCTGCTGTGCGCGACACGGTACCGCCAACCGGTCGCGCTCAGCCGAGCAGGACCACCTCGACCTCGGTGCCGGGCGCGACGGACTCGGCGTCCTCGGGGACGACGATCAGCGCGTTCGCCTGCGCGAGGGCCGCCACGAGGTGGGAGCCGGCGCCGCCGACCGGGGTCACCGTGCCGTCGGTGTACCGGCCGCGCAGGAACTGGCGGCGGCCCCCCGGCGAGGTCAGCGCCCGGTCCGCGGTGAGCTTCGCGCGGGCCCTCGGACGGTGGACGTCCGTCAGGCCCATCAGGGTGCGGATGGCGGGCCGGACGAACAGCTCGAAGGAGACGTAACTGGAGACCGGGTTGCCGGGCAGGGCCAGCAGCGGGGTGTGGTCGGGGCCGATGGAGCCGAAGCCCTGCGGCTTGCCCGGCTGCATGGCGAGCTTGCGGAACTCGACGCCGCTGCCGGGCTCGTCCTCGTCCCCGGCGTACGACAGCGCCTCCTTGACGACGTCGTACGCCCCGACGCTCACGCCGCCGGTGGTGACCATCAGGTCGGCGCGCACCAGCTGGTCCTCGATGGTGTCCCGCAGGGTCGTGGCGTCGTCGGCGACGGCGCCCACGCGGTAGGCGATCGCGCCGGCGTCCCGCGCGGCGGCGGTGAGGGCGAAGCTGTTGGAGTCGTAGATCTGACCGGGGCGCAGTTCCTCGTCGGGCTGGACGAGTTCGCTGCCGGTGGAGAGCACCACCACGCGCGGGCGCGGGCGCACGCGTACCGTGCCGCGGCCGATCGCGGCCAGCAGGGAGATCTGCGGCGGGCCGAGGACGGTGCCGGCCGCCAGGGCGCGGTCACCGGCCTTGACGTCGCTGCCCTGGGCGCGCACGTGCGCGCGTGCCTCGGCCGGGCGGTACACGTTCACCTGCCCGGTGGCACCCTCGGGGGCGAGGCTGCGGGCGCGCATCCCGGTGGCCGGGCCCTCGCCGAGCCCGCCGTCGGTCCACTCGACGGGGACGACGGTCTCGGCGCCGGGCGGGAGCGGGGCACCGGTCATGATGCGGGCTGCCTGGCCGGGGCCGACGTGGAGGAGGCCGGCCGCGCCGGCGGCGACGTCCCCGACGACCTCCAGGGCCGCCGGGTACCGCTCGCTCGCGCCCGCGACGTCCGCGACCCGCACCGCGTACCCGTCCATGGAGCTGTTGTCGAACGGGGGCAGGGAGACGGGCACCGTGACGTCCTCGACCAGGACGCAGCCCTGGGCGTCGAGGAGGTGCAGCTCGATGGGTTCGAGGGGCCGGACGGTCGCGAGGATGTCGTCCAGGTGCTCGTCCACCGACCAGAGGTGGTCCGGGCCTGCGGTGCGGGGCGCGGCGGTGCTCAACGTTGCTGCATCTCCTCGGTGACGTATCGCTGGAGCCAGGTCCGGAAGTCCGGTCCCAGGTCCTCACGTTCGCACGCCAGTCGGACAATGGCACGCAGGTAGTCGCCGCGGTCGCCGGTGTCATAGCGGCGGCCCTTGAAGACGACGCCGTGCACCGGGCCGCCGGCCTTTTCGTCCTCGGCGAGCTGCTGGAGGGCGTCGGTGAGCTGGATCTCGCCGCCGCGGCCGGGCTCGGTCTTGCGCAGTATGCCGAAGACGGCGGGGTCGAGGACGTAGCGGCCGATGACGGCGTAGTTCGAAGGGGCGTCCTCGGGGGCGGGCTTCTCGACCAGGCCGGTGACCTTGACGACGTCGGCGTCCGCGGTGGTCTCGACCGCGGCGGAGCCGTAGAGGTGGATCTGCTCGGGGGCCACCTCCATGAGCGCGACGACGCTGCCGCCGTGCTGCTGCTGGACGTCGATCATGCGCTGGAGCAGGGGGTCGCGCGGGTCGATCAGGTCGTCGCCGAGGAGGACGGCGAAGGGCTCGTCGCCGACGTGCGGGGCGGCGCACAGCACGGCGTGGCCGAGGCCCTTGGGGTCGCCCTGGCGGACGTAGTGCATGGTGGCCAGGTCGCTGGACTCCTGGACCTTGGCGAGGCGGTCGGCGTCGCCCTTCTTCTGGAGGGCGGACTCCAGCTCGTAGTTGCGGTCGAAGTGGTCCTCCAGGGGGCGCTTGTTGCGGCCCGTCACCATGAGGACGTCGTCGAGGCCGGCGGAGACGGCCTCTTCGACCACGTACTGGATCGCCGGCTTGTCGACGACCGGCAGCATCTCCTTGGGAGTGGCCTTGGTGGCCGGCAGGAACCGGGTGCCGAGACCGGCTGCGGGGATGACAGCCTTGCTGATCCGAGGGTGTGACTGAGACATGTCCGCCACCATATCGGGCCCCTTTGCAGTGAATCTGGGGCTCCGGTTAATTACTGCTCATATGAGCATATTGGAACGGTACGGGGACAGATTTGAAACACGCAGAAGGCCCGAGCGATCTTGACAAGCGGGCATGGCGTCGAGAACTCCTCACGGTGAGGAACGGGTTGACGGCGGATGACGTGCGGGAATCCGCCGCCGCGCTGGCCCGGCAGGCACTCGGACTGCCCGAACTGGCGCATGCGCGCACGGTGGCGGCGTACGTCTCCGTGGGGAGCGAGCCCGGCACGCTCGCGCTGCTCGACGCGCTGCGCGCGCGGGGCGCACGCGTACTGCTGCCCGCACTGCTGCCCGACAACGACCTGGACTGGGGGGCGTACGAGGGCGAGGGCTCACTCACACGGGTGCGACACGGCGCGAAGATGGCGCTTTTCGAACCCTCGGGGCCGCTTCTCGGACCGGACGCCGTCACGGAGGCGGACGTCGTGCTGCTGCCGGGCCTCGCCGTCGACAGGCGCGGGATGCGCCTGGGACGCGGCGGCGGCTCCTACGACCGGGTCCTCGCCCGGCTGGACCGCGCGGGCGCGCGTCCGGCGCTGGTGGTGCTGCTGTACGACACGGAGGTCGTCGCGCGTGTCCCCGCCGAGCCGCACGACCGGCCGGTGCACGCGGTGGTGACGCCGTCCGGGGTGCGCCGGTTCGGCTGACGGTTCGGCTGACGGTTCGGCTGAGCCCCCGCACACGCGGAAGCGGCCGCCACACGCGCGTGGCGGCCGCTTCCGACGGCGAGGACCGGGTCAGGGCTTCAGCAGCAGGGTGTCGCTGGTGCTGTCCTCGACCGCCTTCTCCGAGTACGACCACTCCAGCAGCTCGCCCTCGGCCCACTTGTCCGTCTGGTCGACGTAGTGGGCGCTGTAGGCGTGTCCGGAGGCGCCGGTGAGGTTGATCCACCGGGACTTGTCGAGGTCGCCGAGGTTGACCACCATCCGCATGGACGGCACCCACACGACGCCGTAGCCCCCGGCGGCGTTCCAGCCGGTCGCGTTGACGGTGGCCTCGCCGCCGCCGAGCTTCCACGGACCGCGGTTGAGCATGTACTGCAGGAAGCCCGGGCCCTCGGTGCCGAGGGTCTGGTTCTTCAGGAACAGGCGGTGCAGCCGACCCCAGCTCCAGGTGTCGATGTCCTTGCCGAGCTTGGCGGTCAGCTCCCAGCGGGCGTCGATCATGGCGCGCTTGAACAGCTCGTCACGGTTGTCCGCGGCGGGGCGGGTGCCCGACTTGGGGGTCTTCCACCAGGAGCTGTCCTCCTTGTCCATCAGCTTGCGGACCACCTCGAACCAGCGGTCGCCGCCGTCGGGCTGCGCCTGGTCGGCGTCGCGCTGACCGCACTCGCGGATCTTGTCCACCTCGTCGGCGGGTCCGGTGGTGTTGACCGGGTCGACCCACACGCACTGGCCCTTGACCCGCAGCTCCTTGGGCAGCTTGTGGGCGAAGGCGAGCTTGAGGATGTTGCGCCACACGGAGTTGAAGTAGGCGGCGGCCGCCGAGTCGGCGTCCTGGGTGTAGTCCCAGCCCTCCAGCAGCTTCTGCGCCTCGCGGACGTCCGCGTCCTCGGTGTCGATCTTGAGCAGGTGCGGCACCAGCAGCTTGGCGATGGTGCTGGAGTTGTCGAGCTGCATCTGCCGCATGTCGTCGGTGGAGATCTTGCCGCCGTCCTTGATCTTCGACTTGATCAGTTCGGTGATCCGCTGGCTGCGGGCGCCGTAACCCCAGTCGGTGGTCAGCGTGTACGGGTACTCCTCGTCGACGACGGCCTGGTTGGCGGTGACGATGTAACCGCGGTCCGGGTTGTACTCGTAGGGCAGCGCCTCCTGCTCGATCCAGCCGGTCCACTCGTAGTCGGCGTCCCAGCCGGGGGCGGGGATGGAACCGTCGTGGTTCTCCGCGCGGGTGGGGATCTTCCCGGGGAGCGTGTAGCCGATGCTGCCCTCGGTGTCCGCGTAGATGAGGTTCTGCGAGGGCACCTCGAACAGGGTGGCCGCCTCACGGAAGTCGTCCCAGTCCTTCGCGCGGTTCATCGCGAAGATGGAGTCCATGGTGCGGCCGGCGTCCAGGGCGGTCCAGCGCAGCGCGACGCCGTAGCCGTCGCCCCGGTCAGGGGCGGCGCTGTCGACGGTGGCCTTCTTGCCGGTCTTCACCAGGTCGTCGGAACGGTCGGAGAGCAGGGGGCCGTTGTTGGTCTCACGGACGACGATCTTCTGCGCCTTGCCGCCGGCGACCTTGATGGTCTCCTCGCGCGTCTCGAACGGCACCACCTTGCCGTCGTACTGGTAGCCGTCGCCGGTGATCTTCTCCAGGTAGAGGTCGGTGACGTCGACACCGGAATTGGTCAGGCCCCAGGCGATGTCCTGGTTGTGGCCGATTATCACGCCCGGCATGCCCGCGAAGGTGTAGCCGGTGACGTCGTACTGGCACTCGGCGGAGACGTCGCGGCAGTGCAGGCCCATCTGGTACCAGACGGACGGCAGCGAGGCCGACAGGTGCGGGTCGTTGGCGAGCAGCGGCTTGCCGGTGATGGTGTGCTCACCGCCGACCACCCAGGAGTTGGAGCCGATGCCGTCGCCGTTGACGCCGACGGCGGTGGGGAGGTCCTGCAGGACCTCCTGGAGGCCGGTGAGCTGGCTCTCCAGGGTGGAACCGCTGGTGCCGGTACCCGTGCCGGTGCCGGTACCCGTGCCGGTACCGGTGCCTGTGCCTGTGCCCGTGCCGGTCTCCGCACCCGTCCCGGTGCCCGTCCCCGTCCCCGTGCTCTCGCCCTGCTCGTACGCCCCGGTGAGCTGGTTGTACTGGCCCTCCTGGACCACCGGCTTGTTCCGGCTGTACGGGTACGCCGGGTACAGGTCGGCGATCTGCTTCGGGCCGAGGCGGCTGGTCATCAGCGCGCGGTCGATCTCGTCCTGCATGTTGCCGCGCAGGTCCCAGGCCATCGCCTTCAGCCAGGCCACGGAGTCGACCGGGGTCCACTTCCCGGGCTTGTAGTCGTTCTCGAAGCCCAGCGCCGCGTACTCGAGGGAGATCTCCTTGCCCTCCTTGCCCTCCAGGTAGGCGTTGACGCCCTTGGCGTACGCCTGGAGGTACTTCTTGGTGGCGGGGGAGAGCTTCTTCTCGTACTCCTCCTCGGCGATCCGGTCCCAGCCCAGGGTGCGCAGGAACTCGTCGTTGTCGATCTGGCTCTCGCCGAACATCTCCGACAGGCGCCCGGCGGTCATGTGCCGGCGCACGTCCATCTCGTAGAACCGGTCCTGCGCCTGGA
Source organism: Streptomyces sp. CB02400 (assembly GCF_001905725.1). Lineage (GTDB taxonomy): Bacteria > Actinomycetota > Actinomycetes > Streptomycetales > Streptomycetaceae > Streptomyces > Streptomyces atrovirens. The sequence continues at coordinate 31,926 of NZ_LIWB01000015.1, read as the reverse complement.
CGTAGCCCTGCGCCATGAACAGGTCCTCGTCGGAGGAGGCGTAGATCTGCGGGATGCCGTAGCCGTCCCGCTTGACGTCGACGGTTCCCGTCAGGCCCTTGAGCGTGATCGAGCCCTTGGTCTGCGGGAAGGAGGCGCGCACGGTGCTGACCGACCAGTACCCGCCGTAGGCGACAGCACCGATCAGGGCCAGGACCAGGACGAGCACGATCAGTCGACCTCTGCGTCCCTTCTTCCTGCCGGACTTGCCGGGCTGCTGCCCCGCGGAGGCGCCGGCCTGCTGACCCGTGGAGGCGGTGGTGTCGGTGGGCATCGCTGTCCTTGCTGTCCTAACGCGAGCGGCAGGTCGGGCTGTGCTTTTAACTGAGCGCTGGAGCAACGATAGGCGCAGGGCCCCGCGGCACTTGACGCGGAGTGGGGAACCAGCCCGGACGGACGTTCGATCTTGCCGTCCCGAGCGTCAAGAAAACGTCAAGAGTTAGGTAAGGTAACGAAGTAGTTTGCCGCGGAAGCGGTGGCTCGTATGCGATGTACGTGAGCTCACGCGCGGGTGCGCCTGAGTCAGGGAAGGGAACGGCCGCTGACTGTCCACCACCTCAACCAGCTCCTGCTCGTCTGCTCGATCGTCCTGCTCGTCGCCGTCGCAGCGGTCCGGATCTCCTCGCGCAGCGGGCTCCCCAGCCTGCTCGTCTACCTGGGCATCGGCATCGCCATGGGCCAGGACGGCATCGGCGACATCCACTTCGACAACGCCGAGCTGACCCAGGTCATCGGATACGCGGCCCTGGTCGTGATCCTGGCCGAGGGCGGTCTGGGCACGAAGTGGACGGAGGTGAAACCGATCCTGCCCGCCGCCTCCGCGCTCGCGCTGACCGGCGTCGCGGTGAGCGTCGGCGTCACGGCGTCGGCCGCGCACTTCCTGGTCGGGCTGGAGTGGCGGCAGGCGCTGATCATCGGCGCGGTGGTGTCGTCGACCGACGCGGCGGCCGTCTTCTCCGTGCTGCGGAAAATACCGCTCCCCGCGCGGGTGACGGGCACACTGGAGGCGGAGTCCGGCTTCAACGACGCGCCCGTCGTCATCCTGGTCGTCGCCTTCTCCTCGGCCGGACCGGTCGAGCACTGGTACGTCCTGGTCGGCGAGATAGTGCTGGAGCTGGCCATCGGCGCCGCCATCGGGCTCGCGGTGGGCTGGCTGGGCGCCTGGGGGCTGCGGCACGTGGCGCTGCCCGCCTCCGGCCTCTACCCGATCGCCGTCATGGCCATCGCGGTCGCCGCCTACGCGGCCGGCGCCATAGTCCACGGCAGCGGCTTCCTCGCCGTCTACCTCGCCTCGATGGTGCTGGGCAACGCCAAACTGCCGCACTGGCCCGCCACGCGCGGCTTCGCCGAAGGGCTCGGCTGGCTCGCCCAGATCGGCATGTTCGTCCTGCTCGGCCTGCTCGTCACCCCGCACGAACTGGGCGACGACATCGTGCCCGCGCTGGTCATCGGGCTGGCGCTCACCATGGTGGCCCGCCCGCTGAGCGTCGTCGTCTGCCTGCTGCCGTTCCGGGTGCCCTGGCAGGAGCAGACACTGATGTCATGGGCGGGGCTGCGCGGCGCCGTGCCCATCATCCTGGCGACGATCCCGATGGTGGAGGGCGTCGAGGCGAGCGAGAAGATCTTCAACATCGTCTTCGTCCTGGTCGTCGTCTACACCCTCATCCAGGGCCCGACGCTGCCCTGGCTGGCCCGCAAACTGCGCCTGGGCGGGGAATCCGCCGCCGACCTCGGCATCGAGTCGGCGCCCCTGGAGCGGCTGCGCGGACACCTGCTGTCGGTCGCCATCCCGGCCGGGTCGAGGATGCACGGCGTGGAGGTCGCCGAGCTGCGGCTGCCGAACGGGTCCGCCGTCACCCTCGTCGTGCGCGAGGGGACGTCCTTCGTGCCGCTGCCGTCGACGGTGCTGCGCCGCGGGGACGAGCTGCTCGTCGTCGCCACGGACCCGGTACGGGACGCCGCCGAACGGCGCCTGCGCGCGGTCGGCCGGGGCGGCAAGCTGGCCGGCTGGCTGGGCGCCGACGGACCGCAGGCGGGCCGCTGACGGACAGCGGACAGGACTCCGACGGACCGCAGGCGGGCCGCCGACGGCGTGCCCGGCTTCACAGCGGACGACAGGTGATCCCTGTACGATGCAAGCGACCCCCAGATCGAACCAACTCTGCCTGACGCAGAGCTGGCGCGACCGTATGGCGGCCGGAACGCCCTGAGCTGTGGCGCCGGTATCTACCGCAGTCAGCGCAAGAGGACAGCTCTCGGCGCCCCCGCACGACCCGCGCGGGCCGCTACCAGGTGGCGGAAAGGCACGGGCCGTGGCATCCACGGTCACCACGTCGAAGGACTCGACGGCCACCTCCCGACCGGGATACGGCCGGCTGCTGCGCACGCGCGGCGCGTGGACGTTCCTGCTCCCCGGCTTCGCGGCCCGCCAGCCGTTCGCGATGCTCACCCTCTCCATCGTGCTGCTGGTGCAGCACACCACCGGCTCGTACGGCGCGGCCGGCGCCGTCGCGGCCGTCACCGGCGTCTCCATGGCGCTGTTCGCCCCCTACAGCGGCCGTCTCGCCGACCGCCACGGTCAGCGCGCCGTCCTCGTGCCCGGCGTCCTCGTCCACACGGCGGCCGGACTGGCCCTCACCGCGCTGGCGCTGACCGACGCGCCCCTGTGGGCGCTGTTCGCCGCCGCCGTGCCCACGGGTGCCTCGGTGCCGCAGGTCGGGCCCATGGTGCGGGCCCGCTGGGGCGTGCGGCTCAAGGGCTCCCCGCTGCTGACCACCGCGGCGGCCTTCGAGTCCGTCACCGACGAGTTCACCTTCGTCGTCGGACCGCTGCTGGCCACCGCCCTGTGCACGGCCGTCGACCCGGCCGCGGGCCTGCTCACCGAGGCCGCGCTGACGCTGGTCGGCGGTCTGCTGTTCGCCGCCCAGAAGGGCACACAGCCCGAGGCGGGCCGCGACGGGCACGCGCGCGTGGAGCACGTTTCCGCGCTGCGCGTCCCCGGTGTGCGCGTGCTGATCGTGACGTTCCTGGGCATCGGTTCCGTCTTCGGCGGCATGCAGGTCTCGCTGGCCGCGTTCACCGAGTCGATCGGTGAGCCCGGACTGAACGGCGTCCTCTACGGCGTCTTCGCCGCGGGCAACATGCTCTCCGGCATCGCCTGCGGCGCGATCGCCTGGAAGACCGCCCCGCAGCGGCGCCTGGTGATCGGCTACACGGCGCTCGCGCTGACCGCGTCCGCCCTGTGGACCGCCCACTCGGCCCTGCTGCTGGCCGGACTCGGTCTCCTGGTCGGCATGTGCATCGCACCGGCCCTGATCACCGGCTACACACTGGTGGAGAACCTGGTCCCGGCGGGCGCCCGCACCGAGGCCTTCACCTGGCTGACCGGCGCCGTCGCGCTCGGCCAGGCGGCGGCCGTCACGGTCGCGGGGCAGTTGGAGGACCGCCTGTGGGGCGGCGCCGGCTTCCTGGTCCCGATGGCCGGTACGGTGCTGGCCCTCGCGACGCTGCTGGCGCTGCGGTCGCGGCTGGCCGCGCCCCCGCGCGGGCGCACCGTCGCGCGTGGCGTCGGTCACCGCGAGTCCGTCGCAGTGGACTGAACCCGCGGAATACGTCAAGATGGACCGTCGTTAGCACTCATCGAGTGAGAGTGCCAGGAGGAAGACAGTGCCGACCTACCAGTACCAGTGCACCGAGTGCGGCGAGGGCCTCGAGGCGGTGCAGAAGTTCACCGACGACGCCCTGACCGAGTGCCCCAACTGCCAGGGCCGCCTGAAGAAGGTGTTCTCCGCGGTCGGCATCGTCTTCAAGGGCTCCGGCTTCTACCGCAACGACAGCCGCGGCTCCTCGTCGAGCAGCTCGCCGGCGTCGTCGAAGTCGTCGAGCACCTCGTCGTCGACGTCCTCCTCCTCCTCGGACTCGGGTTCGAGCTCGTCGTCCGGTTCGTCGTCCGGCTCCTCCGGTTCGGGCAGCACCGCCGGCACCACCGCCGCGTAGGGCCGCTTTCTCACGGATTCTTACGGAACCCCGTCGTCCGCCGACGACGGGGTCTTCGGCGTTTCCGGGTGCGGTTAGGGTGCGGGGCATGGCGAACATGGCGAAGGCCGGGATCGGCGTGATCGGCGGCTCCGGCTTCTACTCCTTCCTCGACGACGTGACCGAGGTCCAGGTGGACACCCCGTACGGGGCGCCCAGCGACTCCCTCTTCCTCGGCGAGGTGGCCGGCCGGCGGGTCGCCTTCCTGCCCCGGCACGGACGCGGCCACCATCTGCCGCCGCACCGCATCAACTACCGGGCCAACCTGTGGGCGCTGAGGTCGGTCGGCGTGCGCCAGGTCCTCGGGCCGTGCGCGGTCGGCGGCCTGCGCCCCGAGTACGGGCCGGGCACCCTGCTCGTGCCGGACCAGCTCGTGGACCGTACGAAGTCCCGGACGGGCACCTACTTCGACGGGCTGCCGCTGCCCGACGGCACGGTGCCGAACGTGGTCCATGTGTCGCTGGCCGACCCCTACTGCCCCACCGGGCGGGCCGCCGCGCTGAAGGCGGCACGGGGCCGGGGCTGGGAGCCGGTGGACGGCGGCACGCTGGTCGTGGTCGAGGGGCCGCGCTTCTCCACCCGCGCCGAGTCGCTGTGGCACCAGGCGCAGGGCTGGTCGGTGGTGGGCATGACCGGCCACCCCGAGGCGGCGCTCGCCCGTGAGATGGAGCTCTGCTACACCTCCCTGACCCTGGTCACCGACCTGGACGCCGGCGCCGAGACCGGGGAGGGCGTCTCCCACGACGAGGTGCTGCGGGTGTTCGCCGCCAACGTGGACCGGCTGCGGGGCGTGCTCTTCGACGCGGTGGCCGCGCTGCCGGCGACGGAGGAGCGGGACTGTCTGTGCACGTCGGCGCTGGGCGGGATGGACCCGGGGTTCGCGCTGCCGTAGCCGGTGGCGGGGCGGAACGTCCCGTTCGGGTGGGGGAGTTCTCCACAGGTTCGTGGTACGTCCACAGGGCCCGGCGGGGCGCGGCGCGAGGCCTCATCGTGGGAGTCGCAAGCCGGTCCCTCGTCGCAGGTGGTGGTATCCGTGTCCCGTCTTCCCTCCTCGCTCCGCTCCCCCTCTTCCCCCCGTCCGCCCGGCCCTGAGGTCCCTCCCCCGTGCGAGGTGCCGCACTTCGCCCCGGTGCGGGTGCGCGGCGGCCTGCCGCTCCCGGGCGGGCTCGTACGGCACCGGAGGCGGGCCATGGCGCTCGGTCTCGCGGTCACGGCGGCGGCGCTGGTGGCGGCGGGGCCGCGGGACGCGGACCGGTCCCGTGGCCGCCCCGACGGGTCCCCGGCGGCCCGTGCCGCCTCGGTGTCCTCCGGGGACCGTGCCGTACGGGCGCGGGGCGCGGGGGCGGCGGTCACGGCGGCGGTGCGGATCGCCGACGCGGCCACGGTACGGCTGCTGCGGCCGGGCGACCGGGTGGACGTGATCGCCGCCGAGGAGACGGCGTCCGGGGGCGAGGCCCGCGTGGTCGCGCGCGGGGCACGGGTGACCGAGGTGCCGGAACCGGCGGACGGAGCGGACGGAGCAGGCGGAACGGGCGACGGCGGGGCGCTGGTCGTGCTGTCGGTGCCGCGTTCCACGGCGGCCGAGCTGGCCGGCGCGAGCGCCACGGCCCGGCTGGCGGTGACGGTGTGGTGACCGGTGCTCCTCCGGCCCTCGTCCGCGCGTCGGGCCCTTGCGCCGGGCGGCCCGATTGGACAGGCCGACACCGGCGTGACGTAGGTTGCGGAGCGCTTTCTTCCGTACCCTTCGCACGAGAAATGAGGCCTCGAAGTGAGCGACCAGGAGAAGACGGGCATTCTGCAGGGCTTCAAGGCCTTCCTGATGCGGGGCAACGTCGTCGATCTGGCCGTGGCGGTGGTCATCGGTGCCGCCTTCACGAACATCGTCAACTCGGTCGTGAAGGGCGTCATCAATCCGCTGGTGGGTGCGTTCGGCACGAAGAACCTGGACAGCTACAGCTCGTGTCTGAAGGGCCCCTGCGAGGGCACCGGGGACGCCGCGACCGGTGTCAGGATCCTGTGGGGCTCGGTCCTCGGGGCGACGCTGCAGTTCGTGATCACCGCGGCGGTCGTCTACTTCCTGATGGTGCTGCCCATGGCGAAGTACCTGGCCCGGGTGGAGGCCCGCCGGAAGGCGAAGGAGGGCACGCACGAGGTCATCGAGATCACCGAGCTGGAGGTGCTCAAGGAGATCCGCGACACCCTCGTCGCGCAGCGCGGCACGGGGCACGGCGAGCGGTAGGGGCGGCCCGCCGACGGGCGGGTCAGATGTGGTGGGGCGGCTTCTCGTCGAGGAAGCGCTTCAGATCGGCCGCGCTGTCACCGGACGGGCGCTCGCCCCAGCCGCGGTCCGTGTCGTCCGAGGACTGCTGGTCCAGCGGGTCGTCGAAGACCAGTGCCGGCTTGGGCCCACTCGGGCGGGGATCGGGGGCGGTGCTCATACGTCCAGGGTACGGCCGCCCCTGACCGGGCAGTACTGGCCCATGAAAGCTGACGCTCTGACGGATGTGGCCGGCCTGCGCGTGGGGCACGCGACGCGTACCGGCGACGGATGGCTCACGGGCACCACGGTCGTGCTCGCGCCCGAGGGCGGGGCCGTGGCCGCGGTGGACGTGCGCGGCGGCGGGCCCGGCACGAAGGAGACCGACGCACTCGATCCGCGCAACCTGGTGCGGACGGTCGAGGCGGTGGTGCTGACCGGGGGCAGCGCGTACGGGCTGGACTCGGCGTCCGGGGTGATGGCCTGGCTGGAGGAGCGGGGGCGCGGGGTGCGCGTCGGGCCGGATCCCGCGCATGTGGTGCCGGTGGTGCCGGCCGCCTGTGTCTTCGACCTGGGCCGGGGCGGCGACTTCCGGGCCCGGCCGGACGCGGCCACCGGCCGGGCCGCGGTCGAGGCCGCGGCGGCGAGCGATCCGGGCGCGCCGGTGCCGCAGGGGTGCGTGGGCGCCGGTACGGGCGCGGTGGTCGGGCAGGTGAAGGGCGGGATCGGTACCGCGAGCGCGGTGCTGGAGTCGGGCATCACGGTGGCCGCTCTGGTGGTGGCCAACGCGGCGGGGTCGGCGGTGGATCCGGGGACGGGGGTGCTGTACGGGGAGTTGTTCCAGGGCCGGGTGCGGTACCCGGAACCGGAGGTGCACGAGGCCGCGCTGCGGCGGCTCGCGGAGGTGGCCGGGCGGAACGCGGATCCGCCGCTGAACACCACGCTCGCGGTGGTCGCCACCGACGCCGGCCTGTCCAAGGCGCAGGCGCAGAAGCTGGCCGGCACCGCGCACGACGGCATCGCGCGGGCCGTACGGCCGGTGCATCTGCTCAGCGACGGCGACACCGTCTTCACCCTGGCCACGGGCGCCCGTCCGCTGGACGCGGCGGACCCGCTGGCCCTGAACGAGGTTCTCGCGGCGGGCGCGGACCTGGTGACCCGCGCGATCGTACGAGCGGTCCGGGCCGCCGGTCCGGTGGACGGGCCGGGCGGTTCGTGGCCGTCGTACGGGGAGTTGTACGGCGAGCGGTGAGGGGTGCCGGCGACCGGCTGCGGAAGTACCGTTTGACCAGGAGCAATTGATGCCCGTACCGGCCCCGTCGGGAACTTCTCTTGCGCTCCGCTCGTTTTTCGGCCATACGTTTTCTCAGTTCCCGGACACGATGTCCGACCGAGGGGCTACGGTATGCACCCACAAGGTGACATGCAGCAACGCCGGGAGAAACCTTGAGCGTTCCGTACGAGACGGCAGCGTACGAACCATCCGACTCGCCCGAGTCTCCGGAGGAGCACCTCGCGCGCCTCCTCGGCCGTGCCCTGAACTCCTTCGAGCTGCCGGACGAGACGATCCGGCGGCTGGACTGCGCGCTGGCGCACGACGGTTCGCTGCACTCCGCGCACCACAGCGCCGGTCTGCACCGGGAGACGTACCGGCACACCTGGCTGCTCGCCGACGGTTCGGCGCTGACGCTCTGGGAGCTCGTGCACAACACGGCGCCGGGGGACGAACCGCAGCACGAGGTGTATGTCGACGAGGAGGAGCTGCGGACGGCCACGGCCCGGCTGCCGTTGCCGCCGGACACGCCGGACTTCGAGCTGCCGGTGACGGTGCAGCTGCTGCCGCCTCCCACGCTGCGGCAGGTGTACGTTCCGGACGGTTCCGCGGATCACGCGCGGCGTTTACTGCGCCGGGCGGAGAACACGGACCGGCCGGGCGCGGAGACGGCCGCGCTGCTGGCCACGGCGTGCGCGCACCGGATCACGCAGGCCTTCGGCCGCCCGTCGCGCGCGGGGCGTCCGGGGCTGTCCTTCTCGCTCTACGAGCACGCGTTCCTGCTGGGGGACGGCGCGGAGATGTCCGTGTGGGAGGTCGAGCACACGGTCACGCCGGACGGACGGCACATGTGCGAGGTGTACGCCAGCGAGGACGCGGCGCGGGACGCGATGGAGCGCCGGGCGGCGCAGGTCTCCTGACGCGGGCGGCCGGGGCCGCGACTCAGCCCCGCTCAGCCCCGCTCAGTCCCCTTCGCCGAAGCGCCGTACCAGCCCGGCGAACGCGTCGCGCTCCGCCGGGGTGAGCCGTACGGCTTCCACGTGGGGGCCGGTCCGCCGCTGGCGTGGGATCACCGGGGCGCCGTGAGGGGCGTGGGGGGTGTGCTGCCGGCGGGCCGCCTCGTCGAGGGGTTCGCGTGCGCGCGTCCGTCCGCGCCGGCGCCGCAGGGCGTCGGCCAGGCCCGCCGCACAGGCCACGGCCACCAGGGTGAGGACGGTGGCGCCCGTCGTCCGCGAGAGTGTCGTGTACTCAGGCATGCGGCCCAGTACACACCAAGATCCGGGGCTTTGACCCCGGATCGTGATGATCGTGATCTATATCGCAGTAGGCATGAACCGCCCACACCTACCCAAACGGACGCACCGTCGTAACTCTACGCGGCCACCGGCTGCTTGGTCCCCGCCGACGGAGCCGAGGCGCCCTCGCCCGCGCCCGTGGTGGCCGGGGCCGGCTTGCGCAGGCCCTTGAGGACGATCACCAGGGCCGCCGTGACACACACGCCCGCGGCGATGGCGACCAGGTAGAGGAACGGGTTGCCGATCAGCGGGACGACGAAGATGCCGCCGTGCGGGGCGCGCAGGGTGGCGCCGAAGGTCATCGACAGGGCGCCGGTGACCGCGCCGCCCACCATGGAGGCGGGGATCACCCGCAGCGGGTCGGCGGCGGCGAACGGGATCGCGCCCTCGGAGATGAAGGAGGCGCCCAGGACCCAGGCGGCCTTGCCGTTCTCGCGTTCGGTGCGGTTGAAGAGCTTGCCGCGCACGGTGGTGGCCAGGGCCATCGCCAGCGGCGGCACCATGCCGGCGGCCATCACCGCGGCCATGATCTTCATCGCGGAGTCGCTGGGGCTCGCGACGGCGATCCCGGCGGTGGCGAAGGTGTAGGCGACCTTGTTGACGGGTCCGCCGAGGTCGAAGCACATCATCAGGCCGAGGAGGGCGCCGAGCAGGACGGCGTTGGTGCCGGTGAGGCCGTTCAGCCAGTCCGTCATGCCCTTCTGGGCCTCGGCGATGGGCTTGCCGATGACGACGAACATCAGGAAGCCGACGACCGCCGCGGAGATCAGCGGGATCACCACCACCGGCATGATGCCGCGCAGGGCCGCCGGGATGCGCACCTTCTGGATCGCGATCACCACGCCACCGGCGATCAGACCGGCCGCGAGACCGCCGAGGAATCCGGCGTTGATGGTGAGCGAGATCGCGCCGCCGACGAAGCCGGGCACGAGGCCGGGCCGGTCGGCCATGCCGTAGGCGATGTAACCGGCCAGGACCGGGACGAGGAAGCCGAAGGCGACGCCGCCGATCTGGAAGAGCAGGGCGCCCCAGCTGTCGGCCTGGGTCCACACGAAGTGGTCCATCACCGAGGGCGCCTCGTTGATCTCGTAGCCGCCGATCGCGAAGCCGAGGGCGATGAGCAGGCCGCCCGCCGCGACGAACGGCACCATGTAGCTGACGCCCGACATCAGCCACTTGCGCAGTTTGGTGCCGTAGCCCTCGCCGCTGTCACCGGCCCGCTCGACGGGCGTACCGCCGGACGCTCCGGACGTGGCCGCCGCGGTGACCTCGCCGCGCTCCGCCTTGCCTCTCACCTCGGTGATCAGGTCGGCGGGCCGGTTGATGGCCGCCTTGACCCCGGTGTCGACGGTCGGCTTGCCCGCGAAGCGGTCCTTCTCCCGTACGGGCACGTCGTGGGCGAAGATCACTCCGTCCGCCGCCGCGATCACGGCCGGGTCGAGCCGGGTGAAGCCTGCGGAGCCCTGGGTCTCGACGACGATCTCGATCCCGGCGTCCCGGCCGGCGTTCTCCAGCGACTCGGCGGCCATGTAGGTGTGGGCGATGCCGGTGGGGCAGGAGGTGACGGCGACGACCCGGAACGGGCGCTCCTCCTCGGCAGCGGCGACGGTGGTGGTGTCCGTGGCGGCACCGGGGGAGGCCGCCCCCGGTGCCGCCACGGAGTCCTCGGAGTCCTCGGAGCCCGGGGAGCCTGCCTCTTCGCCCCGGATGAGCGCCGCAGCCGCCCCCGCATCGCCCACCGACCGCAGCGCATCGGTGAACTCGGCGTTCATCAGCTGCCGGGCCAGCGACGACAGGATCGTCAGATGGGCGTCGTCGGCGCCGGCCGGGGCGGCGATGAGGAAGACCAGGTCGGCGGGCCCGTCCGCCGCGCCGAAGTCGATCCCGGCGGCGCTGCGTCCGAAGGCGAGCGTGGGCTCGGTGACGTGTTCACTGCGGCAGTGCGGGATGCCGATGCCGCCGTCGAGGCCGGTCGGCATCTGCGCCTCGCGGGCGGCGACGTCGGCGAGGAAGCCGTCCAGGTCGGTCACCCGGCCCAGGGCCACCATGCGCTCGGCGAGGGCGCGCGCCGCCGCCTCCTTGGTGTCGGCGGACAGGTCGAGATCGACCAGTTCCGCAGTGATCATGTCGCTCATCGCGGGCTCCTTCGCACGCGTATCGCCCGTGCAGCGGGGTGGGCGGAAGGGGGGACGGGGGTGAGGAGGGGGAGGGGAGGGTTCATGACACCGGCTCCCGCAGTGCGCGGTCGGCGGGTACCTCGGCCGTGACGGTCACCGCGGCCGGGTCCAGGTCGGCCGGGGTCGGCATCACGCTGCCGGGGAGCCGGACGGCCGCCGCGCCGTGGGCGACGGCGGAGGCGAGCGCCTCGGGTCCGCGCCCGCCGGCGACGAGGAACCCGGCCAGCGAGGAGTCGCCCGCGCCCACGTTGCTGCGGACGGCGTCCACCGCGGCGGTGCCGAACCAGGCGCCGTCGTCGTCCACGAGCAGCTGCCCGTCGGCGCCGAGGCTCGCCAGGACGGCCCGGGCGCCCATCCCCCGCAGCTCCTCGGCCGCCTTCAGCGCGTCACCCACGGTGGCCAGGGGCCGCCCCACGGCCTCGGCCAGCTCCCCCGCGTTCGGCTTCACCACGTCGGGCCGCTCGCGCAGGGCCGCGAGCAGCGCGGGCCCTGAGGTGTCCAGCGCGACGCGTACGCCGGCGGCGTGCACCCGGGCGACCAGTTCGGCGTACCAGGAGGGGGCGAGTCCGCGCGGCAGGCTGCCGCAGCAGGCGATCCAGTCGGCGCCCGGGGACTGCCGGCGCACGGTGTCCAGGAGCAGTTCCTGTTCGGCCGCCGTCAGTTCCGGACCCGGTGCGTTGATCTTCGTCAGTACGCCGTCGGCCTCGGCGAGCGCGATGTTGGAGCGGGTGGCGCCGGCGACCGGGACCGGAGCGACCTCGATGCCCTGCGCGTCGAGCAGGTCGGCGACCAGCGCGCCCGGCGCACCGCCCAGGGGCAGTACGGCGACCGTGCGCCGGCCGGCCGCGGTGACGGCGCGGGAGACGTTGACGCCCTTGCCGCCGGGGTCGACGCGTTCACCGGTGGCCCGGACGACCTCGCCGCGGTCCAGCGAGGGGACCTCGTAGGTGCGGTCCAGGGACGGGTTGGGGGTGACGGTGAGGATCATGCGCGTACCACTTCCGTGCCGCCGTGCTCGATCGCGGCGGCGTCGTCCGGGCCGAGCCCGCTGTCGGTGATCAGCAGGTCCACGTCGCTCAGGTCGCCGAAGCGGGCGAAGTGCTCCTGGCCGTGCTTGGAGGAGTCGGCGAGCAGCACCACCCGGCGGGCAGCGGCCATGGCCGCGCGCTTCACGGCGGCCTCGGCGAGGTCGGGCGTGGTCAGCCCGTGTTCGGCGGAGAACCCGTTGGCGGCCACGAAGAGCACGTCCGCGCGGATCTCGGCGTACGCGCGCAGCGCCCAGGCGTCCACGGCGGCGCGCGTGCGGTGCCGTACGCGCCCCCCGACGAGATGGAGCTGGATGCCGGGGTGGTCGGCGAGGCGGGCCGCGATGGGCAGGCTGTGGGTGACGACGGTGAGGGAGGTCTCCGCCGGCAGGATCCCGGCGAGCCGCGCGGCCGTCGAACCGGCGTCCACGATCAGTGTTCCGTCGGCCGGGAGCTCGGCGAGGGCGGCCCTGGCGATGCGGTCCTTCTCGTCGGCCGCGGTCGTCTCCCGCTCGGCGAGGTCCGGCTCGAAGTCGAGGCGCCCGGCGGGAATGGCCCCGCCGTGCACCCTGCGGACCAGGCCGGCGCGGTCGAGGGCCTTGAGGTCCCGGCGGATGGTCTCGGCGGTCACCTGGAACTCCTCGGCCAGCGAGACCACGTCCACCCGGCCGCCGTCGCGGGCGAGCCGCAGGATCTCCTGCTGGCGTTCCGGTGCGTACATGGGCGTGCCTCCGAGTCCGTTCATGCCCGAACGTGTGGTTTCGCTCGCAGAGTACGTTCGAATGTCCGGGAAGTAAACGGAGATGGGCACATTCGGGCATGAACGGGCTTCTGTTCATGCCCACCCGTCCGCATGACAAGGGCCCGGCACCCCA
>NZ_LIWB01000015.1:0-18898 GCF_001905725.1 Streptomyces sp. CB02400 | reverse complement strand
GTGCCGGGCCCTTGTCATCCGCCCGCTCAGGCCACGAGCTCCCGCTCCTTCTCCACCGCCACCGGAGGCTCCCCCGCTCCCTCCACATGCTGGGCGGGGCGCTTGGGCAGGGCGAACATCAGCAGGAAGATCACGCCCATCACCGCGGCCACATAGCCCAGCGCGTGCTGGAAGCCGTCCGCGAAGGCCGGGCCCACCTCGGCCGGGGTGAGCCGCTCGTCGATCACCCCGAAGAACACCACCGACACCAGGCCGAGCCCCAGCGCGTTCCCCATCTGCTGCACGGTGTTGATCAGCCCCGACGCCGACCCGGCGTGCTCACGCGGCACCTCGGACAGCACCGCATCCGTCAGCGGGGCCACGATCAGACCCATGCCGACGCCCATGACCACCAGCGGGAGCGCCATCTGCCAGGGGGCGATGTCCATGCCGTAGCGCTCGGACTCCCAGATGTAGAGCAGGACGCCCGCCGCCATCACCAGCGCGCCCGCCTGGAGCACCTTGCGTCCGAAGCGCGGGACCAGCAGCTGCACCGACATCCCGGCCGCCGCGGAGACCGCGACGGAGAACGGCACCCCGGTCAGCCCGGCCCGCAGCGCGCTCCAGCCCAGGCCCATCTGCATGTACAGCGTCCAGACCAGGAAGAAGACGCCGAGGCCGACCCCGAACACCGTCTGCACCGCGATGCCCGCCGCGAAGCTCTTCACCCTGAACAGCGACAGCTCGATCAGCGGGGAGCCGTCCCGCGCGCCCTTGACCCGCTCGTACGCCACCAGCGCCCCGAAGACCACCAGCGCGCCGGCCATCGACACGTACCCCCACAGCGGCCAGCCCAGCTCGCGCCCGCGGGTCAGCGGGTAGAGCAGCATCAGCAGCCCCAGCGTGACCAGCGCGACGCCCACCAGGTCCAGCTTCAGGGCGCGCGGCGCCTTCGACTCGGTGATGAAGCGGCTGCCGAGGAGCAGGCCCGCGATGCCGACCGGCAGGTTGATCAGGAAGATCGGCCGCCACTCCAGGCCGAACAGGTTCCACTCGGTCAGCAGCGCGCCGAGCAGCGGCCCGGACACGGCGCCCAGGCCGACGATCGCGCCGAACAGCCCGAACACCTTGCCGCGCTCGTGCGGCGGGAAGGTCGCGTGCACGATCGACAGCACCTGCGGCACCATCAGCGCCGCCATGGCTCCCTGCAGGATGCGGGAGGCGACCAGCATCTCGGGGTTCACGGCGAGCCCGCACAGCGCGGAGGCGACGGTGAAGCCGCCGATGCCGATGAGGAAGATCCGCTTGCGGCCGTGGATGTCGCCGAGCCGGCCGCCGGTGACGAGCCCTGCGGCGAAGGCCAGTGCGTAGCCGGCGGTGATCCACTGGATCTGGCTGAAGGTCGCGCCCTCGTCGCGCTGGATCGACGGGATCGCGATGTTGACGATCGTGACGTCGACGAGGTCCATGAAGGCCGCGGTCATCACGATCGCCAGCGCGAACCAGCGGCGACGGTCGCCCTCGACGGGCTGTGGTGCCTGCGGGGTGTCGGTGGAGTTCATGTCTCAGAAGCTATGACCCGAGTAGGTCAGATCAGGTCCTACTTCTGGGGCATCCTCGTTCTCATGACGACGGACACTCCGGCCCGGCTCCTTCAGCTCCTCTCCCTCCTCCAGACGCCCCGCGAATGGCCCGGCGGCGAGCTGGCCGACCGGCTCGGGGTCTCCCGGCGCACGGTCCGGCGGGACATCGACCGGCTGCGCGAGCTCGGCTATCCCGTACAGGCGACGATGGGCGCGGACGGCGGCTACCGGCTCGTCGCCGGCAAGGCGATGCCGCCGCTGGTGCTCGACGACGAGGAGGCGGTGGCCATCGCGGTCGGCCTGCGGGCCGGCGCCGGGCACGCGCTGGAGGGCGTGGACGAGGCGTCGGTGCGGGCGCTGGCGAAACTGGAGCAGGTGCTGCCCGGCAGGCTGCGCCACCGCGTCAGCACGCTCCAGGCCGCGACCACCCCGCTGACCAGCGGCGACGGTGCGACGATCGCGCCGGAGACGCTCACCGTCATGGCCTCCACGGTGGCCGGGCACGAGCGGCTGCGGTTCGCCTACCGGGCCGCCGACGGCACGGAATCCCGACGGGTGACCGAGCCGTACCGGCTGGTGTCGACCGGGCGGCGCTGGTACCTCGTGGCGTACGACCTCGACCGCGCGGACTGGCGGACGTTCCGCGTCGACCGGGTGAGCGACCCCTTCGCGACCGGGGCGCGGTTCACGCCGAGGGAGCTGCCGACGGGGAGTGCGGCGGAGTTCCTGCGCCGGTCCATGTACCGCGCGCGGGAGTCGTACGAGATGGTCGTCACCTTCGCCGCACCGGCCGGGGCGGTCGCGGCCCGCCTGCCGGGCTGGCTGGGCCCGCCCGAGCCGCTGGACGAGGACAGCTGTCGGCTGCGCGCGACGGTGAGCGACGCCAAGGACTGGATGGCGGTACGGCTGGCGATGTTGGGGCACGAGTTCACGGTGCAGGAACCTGCGGAGCTGGTGGAGGCGGTAAGGGAGTTGGGCGCGCGGATGAGCCGGGCGGCGGACGGGGCGGGGTGACTCGGCGTCGGGCCCTCCAGGAGGGCCCGTGCCCCGACAGGAGGCCTCACGGAAAGAGCCCGCGGCCCGACGCCAGGCCTCACGGAAAAGGCCCCCGTCCTGGCGCCAGGCCTCACGAAAAGAGCCCCCGTCCTGGCGTCAAGCCTCACGGAAAGAGCCCGCCTCTGGCATCAGGCATCACGGGAAGGGCCCGTGGCCCGGCGACGGACCCTGCGGAAAGGACCCACGCCCCGCGCCATGCCTTACGGGAACGGCTGTGCCCCGGCGTCAGGCCCTTCGGGAACGGCCGTGAGCCGGCGTCAAGTCCCCCATGCGAAGCCCCGTAGCGCCGCGAGGTTGGTGACCGCCAGTTCGGCCGGGCCGCGGGGGCCCTCGGCGGGGCCGTCGCCGGCCGCCCAGCTCTCCATGGCCGTGCGGACGGCCGCGCTCGCGACGGCGGCGGTGAAGCACAGCCGGGTGCGGGCGGCAACGTTGTCGGCGTCGTACGGGGCCTGAGCGGCCGTCAGCCGCTCCGCCAGCGCCTCCGCCAGGCTCCGCTCCGACGCCCGGCACGCCTCGGCCCACACCCGGCGCAGGGCGGGGTTCGCCTCGGCCAGCCGGATCAGGGTGCGCACCCAGTCCCAGGAGGCCGCCGACACCCCGAGGCCGGGGGTGAGCGTGTGGCGCACGGCGTCCTCCAGGACCTGCGGCAGGGGCACCTCGGCGGGCGCGGCGCGCACCGCCGCCACCCAGCGCTGGGCGCCGGTGGCGTAGAGCGGGCCGATGGCCTCTTCCTTGCTGGCGAAGTACCGGTAGAAGGTGCGCGGGGCGATTCCGGCCGCCTGGGCGATGTCCTCGGCACGGGTGGCCCGCAGGCCCTGCCGGACGAAGAGACCGGCCGCCGCGCGGGCGATCTCCATACGGGTCTCGGCCTTGCGCCGTTCGGTCAGCGAGACCGCGGGAGGCGGAGGAGAGGGCGGCGTCGGGGTGGTGCTGCTCACGCCCGGCAGGCTATGCCCATGTGGCACAATCTGCCATCTGGCGGGCCACCCCGGGGTTCAGGTCCGGGGTGACCCGCCGGCCGACGGCACTCACGAGGAAGCCGGGTCCGGCGCCCGGGGGGAGGGCGCCGAACCCGGCTTTGGGAAGTCCCGGCGCCGGGGGGGTTGTGCGTCGGGACGTGGCTCGGTGGGTCCAGGATCTCAGGGGCCCGAAGTACCAACTCCTGGTCCTTGCATTCTTGTTCCCGGGGTCCAGCGGGTTGAAGCGGCGGGGAACGGCCATGTTTTGCGCGGTCTTTCGCCACCCGGCGTACGCGGCCGGGGCCCTGCACGGACCCCGCCACTCCCCCGGACTCCGCACGGCGGCATCAACACCCCCGCGCCGAACCCGGCGACAGCACCGCCACGTTCACCTTCGACAGCCCACCCGCCACGCTACCGCGCCGCTCGAATCCTCACGCCACCGCGTCCGATCCGACCGCCACGCCACCGCGCCAGAGCCGTCACGCTGCCGCGCCGGGGCCCGGGACCGGCCGGATATCACTCCGCCGCGCCGGCCCGGCCGTCACACCCCCGCGCCGGCCCCGGTCCTCACACTGCCGCACCGGGAACCCGGAACCGGCTGCCGCGCTGCCGCACCGCCGTTCCAGCCACCACCACGCCGCGCGCTCCGACCAGGCATCACGCCACCGCGCCGGCCCCGCCGTCACACCGCCGCGTCCGGCCCGGCGGTCACTCCACCGCGCCGGGCCCGGTTCGTTCTCACGCTGCCGCGTCGAACCCGGTGTCGCGGGCCAGCTTCTTCAGCTCCAGCAGGGCGTGCTTCTCGATCTGGCGGATGCGCTCGCGGGTCAGGCCGTGCTCCTTGCCGACCTCGGTCAGCGTGCGCTCGCGGCCGTCCTCGATGCCGTACCGCATCTTGATGATGGAGGCCGTGCGCTGGTCGAGGCGGCCGATCAGGTCGTCCAGTTCCTCGCTGCGCAGCAGCGTCAGCACCGACTGCTCCGGCGACACCGCCGAGGTGTCCTCCAGCAGGTCGCCGAACTGGGTCTCGCCCTCGTCGTCCACCGACATGTTCAGCGAGACCGGGTCACGGGCCCAGTCGAGTACGTCGACGACGCGCTCCGGCGTGGAGCCGAGCTCGGCGGCGACCTCCGCGGGCTCCGGCTCACGGCCGTGCTCACGGTTGAACTCGCGCTGCACGCGCCGTATCCGGCCCAGCTCCTCCACCAGGTGGACGGGCAGGCGGATGGTGCGCGACTGGTCGGCTATCGACCGGGTGATGGCCTGACGGATCCACCAGGTCGCGTACGTCGAGAACTTGAAGCCCTTGCGGTAGTCGAACTTCTCGACCGCGCGGACCAGACCGGCGTTGCCCTCCTGGATCAGGTCGAGCAGCGGCAGACCGCTGCGGGGGTAGCGGCGGGCCACGGCGACGACCAGACGCAGGTTGGAACGGATGAAGATGTCCTTGGCCCGCTCACTGGCGTCGTACAGGGCGTGGAGCTCCTCGGTGGTGGCCCCGGCCTTGTTCTCCTCGAGGCCGTCGAGGATCTGTCGCGCGAACACACCCGCTTCGATGATCTGGGACAGCTCGACCTCCTTGGCGGCGTCGAGCAGCGGCGTGCGCGCGATCTCGTCCAGGTACATGCCGACCAGGTCGCGGTCGGCGATCTCGCCGCCATGGGCGCGGACACTGCGTGCCGAGTCGGCCGTCTCGCCGGTGGCGGACTGACGACGGGCGACGGCGCGGGTTGCCATGCGTGCTCCCTTGCGATGATGAGGTCAGCGGGTGGTCCTGCGGACGCCTGACACGTCTCTCAGGTCCCTCCGGACTCTGGTCGAGTGCCCTGCATCCGATGGAAACAACGACTGGAATCCGGACAGAATTCCCAACCCGCCCCCCGATTTTTCTGATCATGCAGTACCCTGTCGGGCCACGCGAGGAGGCCCGATGCCGTCGGAGCACGAAGAGGTCCAGGTCAGGCCGGGCGCGGAGGGCGACCTGACGGCCCTCACCGACCTGTACAACCACTACGTGCGTGAGACGGCGATCACATTCGACACGGCGCCTTTCACTCCGGAGGAGCGCCTCCCCTGGCTGCTCTCCCACCCTGTAGACGGCCCGTACCGCCTGATGGTTGCCACGGGCGCCGGTTCGCGACGGATCCTGGGGCACGCCACCTCCAGTCCCTTCCGCCCCGAGCCCGCCTACGCGACCTCGGTGGAGACGACGGCCCGCGTCGCCCCGGACGCCGGCCGGCGCGGCATCGGCACCCTCCTCCACAAGGCCCTCTTCGAGGCCCTGGCGGGCGAGGACCCGCACCGCGCCTACGCCGGCGTCGCCCAGCCGAACGACGCCTCGGCGCGGCTGCACGAGCGTTTCGGCTTCCGGCACGTCGGCACGTACCGGGAGGTGGGCCGCAAGTTCGGCCGCTGGTGGGACGTGGCCTGGCACGAGAAGCCCCTGTAGCCGCCGGAGAGGTCAGCCGAACTGCACCGACCGCTTGGCCAGCCCCAGCCAGAACCCGTCGATCACGGACTTCTGTTCCCCGAGTTCCCCGGCGGCGTCCGCGGCGCCCATGGTCACGAAGAGCGGGGCGAAGTGCTCGGTGCGCGGGTGGGCCAGCAGGCCGGCCGGGGACTTGCGGGTGAAGTCGAGCAGCGCGTCCACGTCACCCGTCTCCAGGGCCTCCCGTCCCCAGGCGTCGAACTCCGCCGACCAGGCGGGGACGCCGCCCTGCCGCAGTGCGGCGAGGTTGTGGGTGAAGAACCCGGAGCCGACGATCAGCACGCCCTCGTCGCGCAGCGGCGCGAGCCTGCGTCCGATCTCCATCAGCTTCACCGGGTCCAGCGTCGGCATGGAGACCTGGAGCACCGGGATGTCGGCCTCGGGGTACATCTCGACCAGCGGGACGTAGGCGCCGTGGTCCAGGCCCCGGTCGGGGACGTCCTGGACGGGCGTGCCGGGGGCGCGCAGCAGCTTGCGCACGGACTCGGCGAGCGCCGGGGCGCCGGGGGCTCCGTAGGTGACCTGGTAGTAGTGCTCGGGGAAGCCCCAGAAGTCGTAGACCAGGGGGACGGTCCCGGTGGCGCCGAGGGCGAGCGGGGCCTCCTCCCAGTGGGCGGAGACGACCAGGATCGCCTTCGGGCGGGGCAGTCCGGCCGACCATGCGGCCAGTTCGCCGGGCCAGACGGGGTCGTCGGCCAGGGGCGGGGCGCCGTGGCTGAGGTAGAGAGCGGGCATGCGCTCCTGGGTGGCGGCGGTCATGACGGCGGCTCCCTTCCGAGTCGGCGAACTTGCTTGAAGTCTCAACTTCCATCACCGACTGTACGGTGAACTTGTTTAACATTCAAGAAGAGCGGCCGTACAGTGGAGTACATGAACACGGCACCCGCAGCATCATCGGCGTCCGCCGACGAACCCCGCTGGCTCACCGACGAGGAGCAGCGCGTCTGGCGCTCGTACATCGAGGCCGCCACTCTCCTGGAGGACCACCTCGACCGTCAGCTCCAGCGGGACGCGGGAATGCCGCACGTCTACTACGGCCTGCTGGTCAAGCTCGCCGAGTCCCCGCGCCGCCGGCTGCGGATGACGGAACTGGCGATGTCCGCGAAGATCACCCGCTCCCGCCTCTCGCACGCCGTCGCGCGCCTGGAGAAGAGCGGCTGGGTACGCCGTGAGGACTGCCCCTCCGACAAGCGGGGCCAGTTCGCCGTACTGACGGAGGAGGGCCAGGAGGTGCTGCGCCGGCACGCGCCCGGCCATGTGGACGCCGTACGCCAGGCGGTCTTCGACCGGCTCACTCCGGAACAGCAGAAGTCCCTCGGCGAGATCATGCGGATCGTCGCCGAGGGACTCCAGCCGAGCGGAACGGGCGCGGACCTGCCCTGGCTCCGCTGACGGGGCGGGAGCCGGGGCAGGTCCGGGAAGCCGTACGGAGGAGGCGTCCCCTCCTCTTCCGTACGGGCGGTGAGGGATGGACGGAACGGGTGGTACGGGTGGTGCGGGACGGGCGGACCGTCAGTGCATGACCACCGGCACCGCCAGCTCGTCCTCGACGGCCTCGCCGGTCTTGCCGTTCTCGCCGGCGGACCCGGCGACCGTGGTGCCGCCCGGCCGGCCTGCGTTGATCAGGGTCAGGGCGATGGCCGCGGCCGCCACCAGGATCCCGACGGCGAACCAGATCGCGCTGGTGTAGCCCTGCACCTGCCCCTGGAGCTGGACCAGCTGCTGCTGGGACCGGCTCGTGGCGCCACCGATGTGGTCGGCGACGTAGGACGTGGTGGCCGAGGCCGCGATCGTGTTCAGCAGGGCCGTACCGATGGCGCCGCCCACCTGCTGCGAGGTGTTGACCATCGCGGAGGCGACACCGGAGTCACGCGGCTCGACGCCCAGCGTGGCCAGCGACATGGCCGGCATGAACGCCGTACCCATGCCGAGGCCGAGCAGCAGCATGCCGGGCAGCAGGACGGCCGCGTACGAGGTGTCGATCTCCAGCTGGGTCAGGAAGAGCATGCCGAGCGCGGCGACCAGGAAGCCGGGGCCCATCAGCAGCCGGGGCGCGACCCGGGTCATCAGCCGGGTGCCGATCTGGGTGGAGCCCGTGATCATGCCCGCGATCATCGGCAGGAAGGCGAACCCGGTCTTGACCGGCGAGTACCCCTTCACGACCTGGAGGTAGTAGGTGAGGAAGAGGAACAGGCCGAACATCGCGATGATCGCCAGGCCCAGCGAGAGGTAGACCCCGCCGCGGTTGCGCTCGGTGATCACGCGCAGCGGCAGCAGCGGCGCCTTGACCTTGGCCTCGACCGCCACGAAGGCGGCGAGCAGCACGGCGGAGGCGACGAACATGCCGACGGTCAGCGAGTCGCTCCAGCCCTCGGACTCCGCACGGGTGAAACCGTAGACCAGCGCGACCAGGCCCACCGTGGACAGCAGCACACCGGGGACGTCGAGCGGCGAGCGGTTGCGGCCGCCGGCAGGCTCACGGATGACGAAGTACGCGCCGGCCGCGGCGACCACGGCGAACGGGATGTTCACGAAGAACGTCCAGCGCCAGTCCAGGTACTCGGTGAGGAAACCGCCGAGGATCAGACCCACGGCGCCGCCGCCACCGGCGATCGCGCCGTAGATGCCGAACGCCTTGGCGCGCTCCTTGCCGTCGGTGAACATCACCGCGAGCAGGGACAGCGCGGCGGGCGCGAGCAGCGCGCCGAACACACCCTGGAGGGCGCGGGCGCCGAACATCATGGCCTCGTTGGTGGCCGCGCCGCCGAGCGCGGAGGCCAGCGCGAACCCGCCCAGACCGAGCACGAAGGCCCGCTTGCGCCCCCACAGGTCTGCTATCCGGCCGCCGAACAGCAGCAGTCCGCCGAAGGCGAGGGCGTAGGCGGTGACCACCCACTGACGGTTGCCGTCCGAGATGCCCAGGTCCTGCTGGGCGGAGGGCAGGGCGATGTTCACGATGGTGGCGTCCAGGACGACCATCAGCTGGGCGAGCGCGATGAAGACGAGCGCTTTCCAGCGGTTGGCGTCCGGGCCGCCCGGAGCGCTCCGGGCCTTTCCGGCCACTGAGGCTGTTTCAGACATGGGGGTACCCACTTCGGAAGTTCGTGACGGAAATTTTGAAAAATGAGATGAAAAAACGGTGTCGTCAAGGGAACGACTCGCCCCGGGGACGGCCGCTGGTACGGGTCTTGCTCTGGCACGGGTCTTGCTCTGGCACGGGAATCCCGCTCCGGTACGGAATCCTGCTCGCGTCAGAGATCGCTCAGCGGCGCAGATCCTCCACGGTCACGGCCGAACCCGGCAGGACGGTCGGGGCCGGGGCCCGCATCCCGTCCAGGAACAGCTGCAGATGGCGGTGGACGAAACGGTCGGCGTTGTCGCAGCCGGTACCGGCCGGGGGCCGGCTCAGCTGGGCGACGCCCACCATCAGATCGCCGTACTCCACGTCGATACGGAGCTGACCGGCCGCCTTGGCGCGGTCCATGAGCTGCGCGACGAGGCCCTCGGCGCGCCGGCGTGCGTCCTCCAGGTCGGGGTGGTGCTGGTCGAAGGTGCTGGAGACCATCGGGCACAGCGCGCTGATCCGCTCGTCGGCGGCCGTGTGCGCGAAGCGCTCCAGTGCCTCGAAGGCGTCCCCGGTCTCGCTGAGCGCCTGCTCGGCCGCCCGCACCGTACGGTCCATCACGGAGCAGACGACCTCGCGCACCAGCGCGTCGCGGTCGGGGAAGTTGCGGTACACCGTGGCGTTGCCGACGCCGGCCCGGCGGGCGACGTCGTCGAGCGGCACCTCGGGCCCGAACTCGACGAACATCTCCCGGGCGGCGGTGACGATCCGCTCCCGGTTGCGCAGGGCGTCGGCGCGGGGCCGGGGTGCCTTGCGCGGTGCGGGGATGGCGGTCTGCACGGTGCACTCCTGGTCGTAGTGGCTTGATCCTTGTGTCATGTCCGCGATCCGGGGAGCGAGTCCCCGTTTCGCTCGGACACAGGTCTAAACGGGGAAACGATCCCCGCTTATTTCCCACCCCCGCCCCCTTCTTCTGTGACCCGCCTCACAGCGCACCGGCCGTACGGCCCCACGATCGGACCTCCCAGCAGGCGCCCACCCACCCTGCGACGCAGGGTGATCGGGAGGGTGCAGTCGGAGACCGGCGGCTGCCGTGTGGAGCGGAGGTCCCCGCATGCAGCCGCAGCCGAGCCGACGCCGGATATCCCCGCGCCGGCTGGCCGCCCTGGCATCGGTGACCGTCCTGACCCTCGCGGTCAGCACCTCGGCCGGCAACGGCCGGCTCTCCCCCGGCACCTCCACCGCCGGCGCCGGACCCAGCACCCTGTCCCGCACCTCCGTGCACGCCCCCTGCATGATCAGCCCGGAGGGCGAGGTCCAGATGTCCGAGGGCATCCCCACGGCTCCCGGCTACACCCGTTCCACCGGCACGGTCCGCGCCCTCACCCTGATGATCGACTTCTCCGACGCACCCGGCGAGGGCGACGCCCTCGACCGCTACCGCGAGTTCTTCCCCGAGACCAGCGAGTGGTTCGCCACCAGCTCCTACGGCCGACTCGACTACCGCCCCGAACTCCCCGTCCCCGACTGGCTCCGGATGCCCAAGTCGTTCCGCGCGTACGGCATAGAGCGCGGCGCCCCCTTCGACCCCGGCTACCGCGAACTGGTCCGCGACATCGTGGCCGAGGCCGATCCCGAGGTGGACTTCCAGTCGTACGACCTGCTGAACGTACTGGTGACCCCCAATGCGGGCCCCGCCGCCCTCGACACGGTCCTGTCCGTCACCTTCGCCGGCAACAAGGAGGCCCCGAGCGCGGACGGCGTCCCCGTCTCCAACGCGTCCTTCGTCTACTCCCGCCAGGACGACGGCTCCGGCTCCTACGACCGCACCGGCTACCGCGTGCTGCCGCACGAGAACGGCCACGTCTTCGGCCTGCCCGACCTGTACACCGCCGAGGGCGGCGGCGCGGTCGGCCACTGGGACATCATGAGCGAGGACTGGGGCGCCAACAACGACCTCCTCGCCTGGCACAAGTGGAAGCTGGGCTGGCTGGACGCCTCCCAGGTCGGCTGCGCGGCGGACCCGGGCACACGGGAGTACGCACTCACCCCCCTCGCACGGGCGGGCGGCCCGAAACTCGTCTTCATCCCCCTGGACGACCACTCCGGCTACGCCGTCGAACTGCGCACCCGCGCTGGCAACGACGAGGCCGTGTGCCGCCCCGGCGTCCTCGTCTACCGCGTCGACGCGAACGTGGACACGGGCATGGGCCCGGTCACCGTCTACGACTCCCGCCGCGACAGCGGCGGCTGCACCCGCTCCCCCAACGTCCACGCGGAACTCTCGGACGCGACGTTCGTACCGGGCGAGAGCTTCGTGGACCGCCGGGCGGGCGTCCGGGTGGCGGTGACGGCGGCGGAAGCGGAGGAGTACCGGGTACGGGTGACCCGTACGTCACCGGGCTGACCCCCGACGACAATGGGGCGTCGCGGCACGATCGACGACAATCACTGGCCCGGACCCTCGATCCGGTGCCAACCGGAACGCTCTGCACGGCAGTTACGAATCGACAGGTGGGCTCATGACGGAGACACAGCGGGCAACAGCGAACGCCGGGTCGGCGGAGGCACCCCGGGGACGTACCCGGTGGGGGGTGGCCGCCGCGATCCTCGGGCTCCCGGCACTGGCGGTGACCGGATTCCTGACCCTGATGGCACTCTGGGTACTGTTCGGCGAATCCTGACGGGAAGCCGCGCGGCCGCCGATGCGGAAGGACGCCTTCGCAACAGACGGGGCGATGACACCGGCCGGTACTCCCCCACCGGCCCACACCAGCGCCCGCCGCAACACCGATCCGGTACCCTGTGGTTCGAGCGCCCTGGCAGCCACCACCCCAGGACGCTCAGGGCTTGACAGAGACACCCGACCAGGACCGTCCCACGACCAAGCCCCGCCTTCGTAGCTCAGGGGATAGAGCACCGCTCTCCTAAAGCGGGTGTCGCAGGTTCGAATCCTGCCGGGGGCACAGAGCAAAGGGCCGGCTCAGGAGGGGTTTCCTCCCGGGCCGGCCCTTCAGCGTTTCAGGGGTCGTGCCACACGCGTGCCACTACGGCCGCCCGACACCCTCTCCAGAGAGGCCGGAGGCCGCTCCCCCACCGCTCTGGATCATGACTTCGAGTCGATCGACGATGGCCCGGTCCCGGTCGCTGGTCATGTGCTGATAGACCAGCGCGACCCGATAGCTGCTGTGGCCTATGCGCATCATCAGCTCCCGTGCCCAGGCGCTCTTTAACACGATCAGCGGCGTCAAAACATCTCAATCTGATTGGGGTTACCTTCAGAACGGAAGCACCGAGGAGAGTCATACTCTTCAAGAGGGCCTAGAGTCCGAATGACTGTGGCGTCATAGAGCCAACTGAGATTCCCCTCCTTCTCCAGCCCGGCCGCTCACTTAATAGCGAGATCCTCCTCATGAGCTCTAACCGCTTCGTGATAGTCCTCGTCATCCGCTAATCTCACCCGCACCTTCCGCGGACCGGCGGACTGAAGGGAATCTACACCGAACACGCCGGCACTTCCCGCTTGCTTCTTAGCGAGAAGGTGCACCCTGCCGATGATAGAAATCTGCGCTATTGATTGATCTTCAGCAAGCTTGATTGCAGCTTGAGTGAGGGCGGGAACATCCGTGGCATGAAACTCGAAGTGACTTTCTATGCCAGACGGTGGAGCCAAATCCTTATCCCACTCGATTGTAATGTCTGCCTCGTCAGCATTCGCCGCTATTCCGATGATAGCGTTCGTCATCTCGTACGAGATGCCATCAACTACGCCACTCTCAAAACCCGCCAGGAAACCACTCGATCGGTGATGCTGTAGCGCTTCAACAGTTGCTCCTACAGCATGCGCAACCGCCTCATTGACGGTACGTAGCCGGATGGCTCCTGGGTCCCAGGCAGAGGGGAGCGAGTCGGCCGAAGGCTTGAGACTTGCCTGATCATCAGGGGGTGCCAAGGCAGTCACGATGTAGCTTCCAGGCGTCGTCTGGCCCATCATCACATGGTCCAGATACCTGCTAAGCGTTGTCCCGTAAATGATCTCCGGCATGCCGGTTGACCAGTGCTGTTGCCTCTCAGCCGGCCAGTGTGAGGTTGTGCAGGCGGGCGATGCCGAGCAGGGCGTGGTGGACGCCGTCGCCTTTGAGGCGGCAGTCGCGGAGGATCTTCCAGGTTTTCATGCGGGCGAAGGCGTGCTCGACGCGGGCGCGGACCTTGCGGTGTGAGCGGTTGTGTTCTTCTTTCCAGTCCGGGAGTTCGGCCTGGCCGCGTTCGCGGCGGTGCGGAATGATCAGGCCGGTGCCCCGGTAGCCGCCGTCGGCGATCACGGTGGTGCGGCCGACGGCGTCCTTCGCGCCCGAGATTTCCCATGCCTTGCAGTCGTTGCGATTGCCGGTGACCGGCCGACCGACGGCGACGACGCGCCGGGTGCCGGCATCGATGACGACCTGGTGGTTGGTGGAGTACCGGTAGTTTTTCGACTGCTCGGCGACGGTGTGGTCGCGGGTGAGGACCAGGGTGCCGTCCATGATCAGCACGGCGTCCTTGCGGAACCGCCTGCGTTGCTGGAGCGCGAGCCTCGGGCCGAGGTGGTCGATGATGCGGTCCGCGGCCGACTTCGACACCCCGAGCAGCGGCGCCAGCTGTCGCAGGGTGAGGTTCGTGCGCCAATACGCGGCGACCAGCAGGACCCGGTCCTCCAGCGGCAGGCTCCAGGGCCGGCCCTTGCGGACTGGGTCGGCACCCTCGCGCCGCAGTGCGGTGACCAGCTTGGCGAACTGACGCGGGCTCAGCCCGGTGAACGGGGCTATCCAGGAGGGCTCCGACGCCGTGATCACACCAGTCACATCAAGATCATGTCATCGGTGGCTTCCTGCATCCGTCGGCAGACTGCCTTCCCGATACGGCCCGGACGTTGCAGGGAGAGAAGGGGGCGGGGTTACGGCAAGATACCTCCAGTCCCGAGCTGGATGCCGGGGCCTGTGCGACCCACCCCCCATGGCCGCGAGTCCCTCACGTTCTCCGTCCGGCCCATCGAGCCGTGATCGTATCTCGAGCCGCTGACAACACAGCCGGCCCGAGAATCAGCGGCTACGAACTCTCTGCACGGCGCCCAGCTGAGGTAACCAGACGCGAGCACCGATCAGTAGTTACGGGACAACGCTAAGGGGATCGGACGATCGACAACGCTGGTTATTTCGGGGCCGGCCAGCATCCGAGAAGGCGCTCAGACGCGGACTTGTATGACCGCCTCATGAAAGAGTTCCCAGACTGGTTGGTTACCGCGCGGGCTGCTGGTGTCATCCGGTAACGACCGTGTTTGAGTGAGGGCCGTCGTCAGCAGGGCGCAGCGCAGACAGACAATTAGCCTCGATCTTTCGTGACGGGCCGTCGGCGGAGTCGGTGGCCCGTTTTCGTGCTGTGAGTTGGGTCTGTGCAGGCTGAGGGCCCGAGTGTCGTCTCGGGGTGGCGCCGGGTTCCACTGCTCCGGGTGTCGAATTGCTGTTGTAGGGACAGGGAATTCGCTGGTCAGCCGGGGTGCGGTAGGAGTACGAGCCGTTCGAGAGCTGTAGTGATGTGGCGGGTCCAAGGCCACTGCCCGGCCAGGCGGAGGATTCGGCGGCGACCGGTGGTCACGAGTTGCCCGGCCGCGGAGAACAGGCGAAGCCGCAGGCGGCGGGGCTCCCAGAGACGGCCTCGCCGGTCAGGGCGAGCATCGGCATCCAGGCCAGCAGGTCGAGAGCGATCTGCACGATCTCCAGCCAGACCCGGTTCTGAGCCGTGCGTCTCAGGGGCAGGTTGCGCAGGCCGGTGGCCCGGGCGGCCCGGATACGGTCCTCGCCCGCAGCCGGTGACGGAGCTCGAGTTCGGCGATCGGCCGGTCGGCGGTGTTGGTCGCAAAGCAGGTCAGCCGCATGCCATCGGTGTCCGTCAGCCTCAACTGGGCCCCGGGGTGGGGTCGTTCTTTGCGGACAATCAGCCGCATGCCCTTGGGCCAGCCGTGAAGAACGTCGCCGGTGAGTTCGGCGACCCAGGCCCCGTCCCGGATCTCCCCGTCCGCCTCGATTGCCGGTGTCCAGGCCAGGGCGGGAACCTTCAGGACATGCTGGTGAATCGCGTCGGTGATCACCATGCCGACGGAGTAGGACAGCCACCGTCCCCGCCGGGCGAGCCAGGCGACGAAGTCGTGGGTGCCGCCCGCAGAGTCCGTGCGGATCAGGGTCTGTCTGCCTCGCCGGTAGTGCTTGGGCGGTTGGGCCAGGGCGAGTCGGGCGGTGGTGATGTGGTCGGCGACGGTGTTCGATCCCGCGTTGCCCGCCTGAGCAGGGCCGCGACCGGTTCCTCGGTACCGCCAGGGCCGTGATCGACGAACGCCATGAGCGGGTGATGGCCCCAGGCCCGCTTCCAGGTGGGTGCGGCGTCCTCCTTGTCGGAGTGCGCGATCACCAGCACCCCGTCGAGGTCGACGGTGACCGTCCCGTCCGCGTCGGGCGCTGCCCGGCTGGCCAACTGCCAGACCCGCTGACGGGCTTGGGCCCGCGCGGAACGGATGGCCTGCAGGGCCCTCTCCCCGGAGGCGGCGAGGGTGTCGATCAGTCGGGAGACCGTCGGGTCGGAGGCGACCGGCCCGAACACGGCCGGCTCGGCCCGCAGCATGCCCACGTCCGCGAGACAGTCCCCGCCCGATGCGACCGCCAACGCGATGTCCACAAGGATCTTGCCCTGGTCGTGCACTGCCCGGTCCTTGCGCCATGGCGTCAGCGCCGCTGATATCGCGGTGTCCAGGCCGGCCTTGCGGACGGTCTCGACCAGCAGCACGCTCCCGGCCTGCGAGACCACCGCCCGGCCGCCGCCCTCGGTACGGACACGCGGGTAGGACCCGATACGCTTCTTCACCTGGAGAGTGCTTCTTTCGTCGCTGCGACATGGACCCTAGACAAGTCCCATCGTTGCAGTTCAGGAGCACTCTCCACTTATTTGATCAAGCCTCGGACACCCCACCTCGCGAAAGCGCGAGGTTAGGAAGTGGGCCCAGGCGGAGCGCCTGGGCCCACCCCGGCGAGAACTACCGGTTCAGGTCCGTCACGGCGGAAGATGCGGGCGCCTCAGAGGGAGCGGCGCCGTCTCCACGCTGCGGAGCCTTGAGCGCCACGACGGCCACGACCGCCGTGGCCGCAGTCGCCAGCGCCGAAATCGCCGCAGCCCAGGTCTTGACCGTGGCCTGGAACTGCTCGCGGCCACTACGGTCAGAGCTACCCTTTCCTCCGAAGGGGTGACCACACTCGTGAGCCGTGGCCTCGTCGCGGGATCCCT
This sequence comes from Streptomyces sp. CB02400, assembly GCF_001905725.1. GTDB lineage: Bacteria > Actinomycetota > Actinomycetes > Streptomycetales > Streptomycetaceae > Streptomyces > Streptomyces atrovirens. Next base: position 2,458 of record NZ_LIWB01000015.1, on the reverse strand, counting down.
CGATGGGGACCTTGTCGTCGGTGTCGTCGGTGCGCAGTGATGCCTCCTTCGGTCGGGGTAGCGCGGTGCATCTTCACGGGAACGCCGCAGCCACCCTTGGATACGTCGCCCTCCTGGCCATAGGACGGCCTGGAGGGCGACTCCTTCTTACCAACGCTCGAGCGCCTACCAGAATCCATTCCGCTGACTGTCAGCGAAAACCAGTCGCTCTGGCAGCGGATAGGGATCCGACTTGCGAATTGGAAAAGTTTGCTTTAGGAGATGAGAAGCGCTTCCGACCTGGGGATTTCCCTGAAGCGACCCCTGGGAGCTCGGCCATTGCTCTCACGCGTGAGCCCAGGCGCAAACACGTGCAATCCGCACCATTAGCCGCACCCCCTCCCTTATCGTCCCCACACGGGTCGCCACCTGGCGGTGTATCAGGTATGGCCAAAACCATGACGCCGACCACTGAAATGTTAGACCCGCCTGGTATACGCACGCGACCCGAGATAGCAAAAGCCGCAAATCAACCCGCTCTTCACAGGCCACCGGAATGCGCGCATTCCGTCACGGAATAGCGTGATGCGAATTTTGCACAGAACACCCGACTGGTCAGAATTAGAGGCTTTTCGGAAACTTCCTTGCGCTGTGGGGTGCCCCCCCCCGATATCGGGGGTGGTGGGGCAAGCCGGGTGTCCACCCCTCACGGAGACGGCGAGGGATTCGATCGATTACCGAAGATCGCCGTCCCCCTTTCCCCTCCTCAGGCCGGGGTGGCGATCCCCGGGACGTTCGTGCCTTAGGCTCCGCCGTCCATCACCACCGAGCGCGGGAGTGAGGCGTGCGACGCTGGCGCGAGTTGATCATTGACACATGGGGGGCGCTCGCCTACAAGCCAGCGTTCCAAGCAGCCGCGGACCGACGATCATCAAGTCTGCCCGGTCGCGCGACCGCGTCATGGGTGCCAGACGAGGACCGACGCCGCTTGGCGGCCTACTCGGTGCTCGCCACATATGACAGCAACCAGGCAGCCGCCCTACTCGGCGAGGTCGGCGCCGATCGCCGTGAGTACGGCGACGCGGCAGTGATCATCGACCAGACTCTGAGCCACCTCCTCGGCGATAGCCAGAAGATCGTGATCACGGAGGCTGGCCACGACGCACGGGCCCGGGAGGACCTGCTACGGGAGTGGGCCGCGGACGAACACCTGTGGATGCGTATGCAACACGCCGAGCGCAACGCCGTACTGCTCGGCGACACCGTCTATCTGCTGGCGTGGTCCCGCAGCAAGGGACGTCCAGTGCTGAGGACGATCGACCCAGGGTTCTACTTTCCCGTGCTTCCGGACGGTGCGATCGACGCGGACGAGTACCCGCAGCGGGTCCATCTGGCGTGGGAGGTCCCGGAGGACTCAGCGCGGGGACGAAAGGGCACATTGCGGCGGGTCACATATGAGCTGGGCCCCATCAGCGAGGACGGGAGCTCCACACGTTCCTACCCATGGTCGAGTCAGCCGAGCTCCCTCACCTGCTATCTCACCGATGCTGAGTGGGACCTCGAGCAGGTCGACAAGACGGGTGACATCGACGCGCTGTCGCTGTCGCGAGCTCGGTTTCAAACCAACGCCGATGGCGACGTGCTCAACCGGCTCGACCTCCAGCTGGACTTCATCCCGCTCGTGCATGTTCGAACACGATCAACGGCGCCGAACACTTCGGCCAGTCCAGTCTGCTGTCCGCCGCGCAGCTCCTCGATGATCTCGCCGCGGCTGACACCGACAGCCAACGCTCCTCAGCGACGACCGGTTCACCGATCATCGGCCTGTCCGGGGCGCGCCTGCCGGTCGACCGCAGGACCGGCCAGCCACTACCAGTCCAGGTCGAACCGGGGATGGTCTGGCCACTCGGCGACAGCGGCCAGCTCAGCACCGTCGACACCTCGGCTAAACTCGCCGAGCTCCGCGCGTACGTCGAGACGCTGCAGGAGCGGCTGTCCATCGTGACGCGCCTGCCTGGAATCGTGCTCGGCACAGTGAGCCCGGCCGAAGTGCCCTCCGGTTACGCGTTGCAGCTGAGCTTCGGGCCGCTGGACGCTAAGGTCCGGTCGATGCGACTGGCGCGGGAGGTGAAGTACCCGCTACTCCTGAAGATGGTGCAGCGCCTCTACCAGGTGGGCGGTGTCCTGCCGCCCGGGGAGAACCCGCGAGCGGCAATCACCTTCGGCCCCTACCTGTCGACGGACCTGACCGCTGCCCTCGACCTGGTTGTGCGGGGTGTTCAGGCGGACGTGCTTTCGCTGGAGACAGGCGTACGGATCCTCATCGACGCGGGCTTCCCTATCGAGGACGCCACACTGGAGGTCGAGCGCATCAGGGCCCGTGCCGTTCCTCCGACACCGACTGTTCGAAGCGCGGCCGGGAACGGTGAAGGCTCCGAGCGGGAAGACGCGGCCTAAGCCCAATACCGGTGATTTAGGT
>NZ_LIWB01000014.1:204251-241029 GCF_001905725.1 Streptomyces sp. CB02400 | reverse complement strand
AACCCCTCGGACAGGCCCTAGTCCTCCAGCAGGCGGGCCAGCACCTCCGCGTGACCGGTCTGAGGGCTCTTGGACGCGGTCAGCAGGGTCACCGGGCCCTTCCCGGCCAGTTCCCGTACGTGGTCGAGGAGTTCGGCGGCCTCCGGCGCCGCCAGCTCCGCCTCGTAGCGCTCGCGGAACTCCTCGTACGGCCGGTCGTCCGCGTGGTACCAGCGGCGCAGCTCGGTGGACGGGGTCAGCCCCTTGGGCCACTCGTCCACCCGCGCCGCGTCCTTCGCCAGACCGCGCGGCCACAGCCGGTCGACCAGGACCCGGACCCCGTCGTCCGGCTCGGGCGGTTCGTAGACACGGCGCACGCGCACGCTCATGGTCGGCCCCTTCCGGCGATGTCCGGCGAGCGTACTGCGGCGCACCGGGCCGGGTACGGCGAGATCACCGGCCCGGCTGACCGGAGGAGCGCCGGGCGGCGATACGGCGCTTCAGAGCACGGCGTTCCGTCTCGCTCGTACCGCCCCACACCCCGATGGACTGCCCCGTGTCCAGCGCCCACTGGAGGCACTGCTCCCGCACGGGGCAGCGCCGGCACACGGCCTTGGCCTGTTCCGTCTGCATCAGGGCGGGCCCGGAGGTGCCGATCGGGAAGAAGAGGTCGGGGTCCTCGGCCCTGCAGGCCGCACGTTCGCGCCAGTTGTCCATCGGGAGTCACCTGCGATCATCGGTGTGAAGACGGGCGGGCGCCCTTCTGGGCGCCTTGCTCCTCTTCGGGTCACCCGCCGACCGGCGGTGAAACAACGGGACACCGTGCGCGCGGTCACTGTTCGCGCAGCCCCCAGGGCGAACCGTACGCGGTCAGCAGGTCCAGGAACGGTCCCGCGGGGAACGCCTCCGGACCGAGCACGCCCGTGCCCGACCAGGCGCCGCCGGCGAGCAGTTCGAGGGCGACGACGGGGTTGACGGCGGTCTGCCACACCACGGCCTGGCAGCCGTACTCGGCCATGGACCACTGGTTGTCGACCACGTGGTACAGGTACACCTCGCGCGGCGCCCCGTCCTTCACGCCCCGCACCCAGGTGCCGGCGCAGGTCTTGCCGTGCATCCGCTCGCCCAGCGTCGCCGGGTCGGGCAGACAGGCGGCCACCATGTCCCGGGGCGAGACCCGCACCGGACCGTCCGGGCCGGGCACGGTCACCGGTTCGGTGCGGTCCAGGCCCAGCAGACGCAGCGTCCTGAGCGTGTCGATGAACTCGCGGCCCAGACCGTACTTGAAGGTCACCCGGCGGGCGTCCACCCAGCGCGGGACGAGCAGCACCTCCTCGTGCTCGACGTTCACGCACTCCACCGGGCCGATGCCCTCGGGGAAGTCGAACACCTCCGGCTCGCTGAACGGCTCGGTGGTGAACCAGCCGCGCCCCTCCTCGTAGACCACGGGCGGGTTGAGGCACTCCTCGATGGTGGTCCAGATGCTGAAGGACGGCGCGAAGTCGTAGCCGTCCACCGTGAGGTTCGCGCCGTCGCGGACGCCGATCTCCTCGATCTCGTCGAAGAGTTCGTCGGCGGCGTACCGGGCGAAGACGTCCGACAGGCCGGGCTCCACGCCCATCCCGACCAGGGCCAGCGCACCGGCCTTCTCCCACTCCTCGGACCGCGCGAACTGCTCGTCGCCGAGCTTGACCCCGCACTCCTCGTACGGCCGTTCGGCGTGCGGCCGGGACAGCGACATCGCCATGTCGACATAGGTGGCACCGGCGCGGCGCGCCGCGCGGAACAGCGGCATCACGAACCGGGGGTCGGTGGCGTTGAGCAGGACGTCGCAGCCGTGCCGTTCGAGCAGCGCCGCCACCCCGTCCTCGTCACCGGCGTCCACGCGCTCGGCACGGAACCGGGCCCCCTCCGCGCCGAGCGCGGCGACCGCCGCCTCGGCCCGGAGGGGGTCGTGGTCGGCCACCACCATCCGGTCGAAGAACGGCCGCCGGGCCGCGATCCGGGTGACGGCGGTACCCACGCCGCCGGCTCCCACCAGCAGTACACGCATGACGGAGCACTCCCTCTCTGCCTCGTGGATCCCCATGGATCCGGGATGTGTGCGGGGCCCCTGGCCGGAGATACAACGCCGCGCGACGACATAAGGTCAATGGCGTTGGCATAAGAGCGCGAGGAGACGGCGATGCCGAAACGCGTGGTTCCCGAGGAGCGCCGACGGCGGCGCAGGCCGACGAGGAGCGGCCGGGTCCTGTCCGAGACGCTGATCGTCGAGACGGCACTGCGCCTGCTGCGCGAGCACGGCAGCACGGGTCTGACCGCCCGTCGCCTCGGTCTCGCCCTGGACTGCGACCCGAGCACCCTCTACCGCTACTTCCGCGGCATGGACGACCTGACCCTCGCCATCGGGGACGCGCTGATCGGCCAGGCGCTGCACGGCTGGCGGCCCACGGGGCAGTGGCGGGCCGACCTGCGGGCCGTCGGGCTGCGCATCCACGCCGCCTATGTGTCGCACCCGCAGGCCGCGGTCCTCACGGCGAGCCGGGTCTCCGGCCGGGCGAACGAACTGGCGGCCGACGAGGCGGTCCTCGACGTGCTGCGCACCGCGGGCTTCCCGCTGCCGGAGACGGTCCGCGTCTACCACGCCTTCATCGACACCACGCTGGCCTTCGCCGCCCTCGACGCCGCGTCCCTGGCCCTGCCCGACGCCGCGCTCCACGCCGACGAGGAGATGTGGCGCTCCACCTACGCCCGCCTCCCCGCCGCCACCCACCCTCGCATCGCCGAGGCCGCGCCCCTGCTGGCCACCCGCATGGTCACCAGCGCCTATCCGACGGCACTGGACATGCTCCTGGAGAGCGCGGGGAACAGCCTGGCGGGGTCCTAGCCGGGGGCGACGGCCCGGTCTCGCGGTCCCTGGCGCGCTCGCCGCGCCGACCGGAGTGCCGGCGGCTCCGGGGCCGCGCGGTCGCAGGCGTCGGACGCGGGGGACGGGCGGCCGACGGAAGGCCGGACAGGCCCTCAGCGGCGCAGCGCTCCCGCCGCCGCCTCCGTCACCGCGTCCGCCACCGCCGCCAGCGCGGGGGAGTCCAGCTTCCACTGCTGCCAGTACAGGGAGATGTCGACCTCCCGGTCCGGGGCGAACACCGTGAGGCGACCGGCCCGGAGCAGGGGGTCGGCCTGGGCCTCGGGGACCATGCCCCAGCCCAGGCCCGCGGCGACCGCCTCGGCGAAGCCCTCCGAGGTCGGCACGTAGTGGCGCAGCGCGCTCGCCTCGGCGCGCCCGCGCGTGAGCCGGCGTACGAAACCGTCCTGGAAGTCGTCCTTCCGGTCGAACACCACCACGGGCGCCACGGGCAGTACCTCCCGCAGCGGTCCCGCGAGATGCCGTACGGCGAACCCCGGGTCCGCCACCGGGAGATAGCGCATCCGCCCCAGATGCCGTACGGAACAGCCCGGCACCGCGTCCGGCGACGAGGTCACCGCGGCCATCACCGTCCCCTCCCGCAGCAGCGCCGCCGTGTGGGCCTCGTCCTCCCGGCGCAGTTCGAAGCGGAGCCGCGAGTCGGCCGGCAGGCGGGTGAGGGCCCCGAGGAACCAGGTCGCCAGCGAGTCCGCGTTCACCGCCACCGGCACCCGGGTCGGCTCCCCGGCCCCGCTCAGTCCCAGCTCGGCGTACGCGTCCCGTTCCAGCCGGCCCACCTGGCGGGCGAGCCTGACCAGCACCTCGCCCGACTCGGTCGGCCGCACCGGCTTGGTGCGCAGCAGCAGCACCCGCCCCGTGCGCTGCTCCAGCGCCTTCACCCGCTGGCTCACCGCCGAGGGCGTGACGTGCAGCGCGGCGGCCGCGGCGTCGAAGGTCCCCTCGTCCACCACGGCGAGCAGGGTCCTCACCTGGTCCAACGGAAGATCGGTCATCACGAGAACTAATGCTACGTAAGAATCATTAGCTGTACTGCAGAGCCGTCGCGCCCGTAGCGTCGTCGCCATGACCAGCGCCCTGACCACCGCCGCCGCCGGATTCGGTACCGGCCTCTCCCTCATCGTCGCCATCGGTGCCCAGAACGCCTTCGTCCTGCGCCAGGGCGTCCGCCGTGACGCCGTACTCGCCGTCGTCGGCATCTGCGCCCTCTCCGACGCGGCGCTCATCGCCCTCGGCGTCGGCGGGGTCGGCGCGGTGGTCGTGGCCTGGCCCGGCGCGCTGACGGCGGTCGGCTGGATCGGCGGCGCGTTCCTGCTCGGCTACGGCGCCCTGGCCGCCCGCCGGGTCTTCCGGCCGGCCGCCACCGGACTGGAGACGGCGGGCGAGGCGGCGAGCTCGCGGCGCCGGGCCGTGCTCACCTGCCTCGCCATGACCTGGCTCAACCCGCACGTCTACCTCGACACGGTGTTCCTGCTGGGCTCGGTCGCCGCCGACCACGGCCCGCTGCGCTGGACCTTCGGCCTCGGTGCCGTACTGGCCAGCGTCTGCTGGTTCGCGGCGCTCGGCTTCGGCGCCCGGCTGCTGAGCCGCTTCCTGGCCCGCCCCACCGCCTGGCGGGTGCTGGACGGACTGGTCGCCGCCACCATGATCGTCCTCGGCCTGACGCTCATCGCGGGAGCCTGACACCGGGGCCCGCGCGTCTCCCCGACGCCGGGCCCGGCCGACGTGCCGCACGGCCGTCGCGGGCTCCGTCTCCGGTCCCGTACGGCCGTCGCGATGCCCATGCCGCGCCGTCACCGGGTGCGGGGCCGCTCTACAGCGCCCCGCCGCGCCGGTGCATCGCGTACTGCTCCATCAGCTTGCCGCGTGTCGTCTCCAGCCGGTGGGCGAGCACCTCGGCGACGCTGCGCACCAGGGTCATCCCGAGCGGCGGGTCCTCCTCGCAGAGCCGGAGCACGGCCGCCGCGTCGAACTCGTAGGCGCGCACCTGGCTGAAGGCCACGGCGCCGAAGTCCCACTGGTGGGGCGGGAACAGCCAGGACCAGCCCAGCAGATCACCCGCGCCGAGACCGGCGACGGTCACCCGGTGCAGGTCGTTCACCCGCTGGTCCAGCGAGACCGCGCCGGAGCGGATCACCCAGAACCGGTCGGCGGTGCCTCCCGCCTCGAAGATGCGGGTGTCCTCGGGGAAGGACACCTCCCGCGCCAGTGCCATCAGGCGCTCGCGCTGCGGCGGGGGAAGGGCGGTCAGGAGTTTGATCGCTTTGGTCATGGCGCGGGGCTCCTCGCCGGGCATTCGGTTCCGGTGCTTTCCCTACGTTCATTTCAGCCGCTGCGGCCGTTCGGGGCACCTCGGCGGACACGAGAAGTCCGGTTCCTGTCGGCAGGCCCCGCCCGGGCATGAAAAAGCCCTGGCTGGACGGGGGAAGCCAGCCAGGGCCGTAAGCGGTGGTGTCCGGAGGACGGGGGGTCGACTCCGCCACCACGTATGAATGAACGATAAACCATTTCGGCGGTGTCCGGGTAATCGGGGCGCGTGACCTGTTTCACTGACCCCGGGCGGCGCGCTCGTCCACCACCCGGACCGTGTCCAGGCCGGGGTTCGACGGGTCCGGCAGGTGCATGCCCGCGGCCAGCCCCGTCCGCAGATAGCGGAGCACGGGCTCGGTGAGCCGTTCGCCCGGCAGGACGGCCGGGATACCGGGCGGGTACGGCGTGACCATCTCGGCCGCGATCCGTCCGGCGGCCCGGGACACCGGCACGTCCTCGGTCGGGCCGAAGAACGCGTCCCGCGGCAGCAGCGCCTGCGCCATCCGCAGTTCGCCCGGCGACGGCACGTCCACCCTCGGCGCCCGGGGCAGGTTCCGCGCCGCCCGGCCCAGGTCCCGCAGCGCCGACAGCAGTTCCCCGGTCGTCTCCCGGTCGTCGCCGTGGGTGATCTGCATCCCGATACGGCGGTGGTCCACCAGGTGCGCGTCGACGCCGCGGTGCTCGCGCAGCCAGTCCGCCGCCTGGAATCCCGTGACGCCGAGACCGTCGAGATCGATCACACCGGGCAGCGGATCGAAGTCGTCCGCCAGACCCGGGCCGCAGAAGTCGTCCCGGTCGTCGACGTGCATGCCGTCGATCTCCTCGATCGCGGCCCGGACCCCGTCGGCGAGCGCCAGCGCCGACCCCATCAGCTCCTTGCCGCGCAGTGCCATCTGCCGCCGCCAGCCGTCGAGACCCGCGAAGACCAGCACCGACGGGCTGGTGGTCCCCAGCAGATCGGCGCGCATGCCCAGCAGCGCCGGCGGCACCAGATCGCCCCGCAGATGGAACACCGAGCCCTGCTCCAGACCGCTGCCCATCTTGTGGATGCTGGTCACGCAGATGTCGGCGCCCGCGTCCATCGCCCAGGACGGCAGATCGGGATGGAAGGGCAGGTGCGCGCCCCAGGCCTCGTCCACGATCAGCGGGCGCGAACGCCGGTGGCACACCTCGGCGATGTCCCGCAGCGCCGCACTGGCGCCGTACGGCGTCGGGCTGGTCACCAGCGCGCCGCGCGCGTCCGGGTGGGCGTCGAAGGCCCGGTCGAAGTCGTCGGCCGACGGCGGGTGCGCGAGGTGCCGTTCGGCGTCCCACCGCGGCTCCACCCACACCGGCTCGATCCCGGACAGGATCAGCCCGGACACCACCGACTTGTGGGCGTCCCGCCCGATCAGCAGCTTCTCGTGCGGCCCCGCGACCGACAGCATCGCCGCCTTGACCGACAGGGAACTGCCGCACGTGCTGAAGAAGGTGTGGTCGGCGTGGACCGCGTCGGCCATCAGCTCCTGGGCCCGCTGCAGCACCCGGCCCCGGGTGAGCCGGTCGTCCAGGCCGCCCGACGCCAGAACATCGCCCAGGAACACCGCGTCCCCGAGCACCTCGCGCACCGCGGGATCCGCCCCGCGGGCCTGCTTGTGCCCAGGTGGGGTGAAGCCCAGCCGCCCGCTGCGGTGGTACTCCTCCAGTGCTTCCAGAACCGGTGCCCGGCTGTGATCGACCGTCATGGACTCCCGGGTGCCCGGCAGCGGCCCGCCTCAATCCGTGCGGATTTCCGCACGGAAGACCGCACGGAAGACCGTACGGAAATCCGCACGGTCCCGCCGGTCAGCCCTGCGCCGCGCGCTTGCCCGGCGTCAGGATCTCGTCCAGCACCCGCAGTACGACCCCGTAGGCCACCCCGCGCACCTCGGCGTCGCGCGCCGCGCCGGGATCGCCGGTGTCCGCCCGCCCGAGCTCGTCGCCCCGGGCCCGCCAGGTCCGCTCCTCCTGGGCCGCGCAGGCCCGTGCCCGCTGGATGCGCCGCATCAGTTCGTCCGAGTCCACCACATCGGTCATACCGTCCGCGTACCCCCGTGCGCCGATCGGATGACAGGCATTCAGCGAACAGCCGGGAGGTTTGCCGCTACCGGGACAGGTGAGCCGAAAAGGGAGGTCCGAGGCATTCTCCACCGATTTCGTCACTGATCAGGGAGCCGCACGATGTGTGAGGAGTACACGACCGAACCCCTCGAACGACCCGGCGCGCGCCGGGCCGGACCCCCTCGCCCCTGCCGTCCGGCAGAGGTCCGCGAGGCCGTCACACAGGCGGTGTCCGAACGCTGCCGGGCCACCCGCACCCCCTGCGACACCGAGGCCCTGGCGGACGTCCTGCTCGTCGCCTCCGAACTCACCACCAACGCCATGCTGCACGGCGGCGGGATCACCGACTTCCAGGTCGACGTGAGCGGCCCCGGAGTACGCCTGTCGGTGAGCGACCGCAGCGCCGAGCTGCCCGTCGTCGTGCCGTCGACCGACCGGCAGGGACGCCGCCGTCCGGGCGGTCACGGCTGGCCCATCGTGTGCCGGCTGTCCCGCGACATCCGGGTGTCCGACCTGCCCGCCGGAGGCAAGTGCATCACCGCCGTGGTCCCCCTGTCCTGACCAGCCGGAACGGGCCCCGGCAGATCGCGTGACGAAGCGGAGTTTGTTCCACCGGCATGGGGGCAATCGGAGGTTCGTGCTTCGGACCGGAGGCGCGCCAGCGGGAGTGGTACGGCTGCTGTGGACCCTCCGGGCGTCCCGGTGACGGCCCTCCCGCGGTAGATCCCTGAAACCACCGTTCGGGAGCGAACCGCATGCTCATTGACACGACCGCCCATCGTTCCGGCCCCTCCGACACGACGAGCGCCGCCGCCCCCCGCCGACGGCACGACGACGCCCCTGACACCGCCGCCCTCTTCACCCGGCTGGCCTCCCTGGAGGACGGCCCCGAGCGGGACGCCGTCCGGGACGAGCTCGTCACCGCGTGGCTGCCCATGGCCCACCGCATCGCCGGCCGCTTCCGCGACCGCGGCGAGGCCGTCGAGGACCTGCGCCAGGTGGCCGCCCTGGGCCTGGTGAAGGCCATCGACCGCTTCGACCCGAGCCGCGGCGCCTTCGAGAGCTACGCCGTCCCCACCATCACCGGCGAGGTCAAGCGGCACTTCCGCGACCGGATGTGGGCCCTGCGCGTGCCCCGCCGGGTGCAGGAACTGCGCAACAAGGTGCGGGTGGCCCGGCGCGAACTCACCCAGAACCCCGGCAGCCCCGAGCCGTCCGTGGCGGCGATCGCCGCCCACACCGGGCTGACCGAGGACGAGGTCGGCGCCGGCATGGAGGCCCTGGAGAGCTTCAGCACCCTCTCCCTGGACGCGGAACTGTCGTCCGACGACGACGGCTACAGCCTCGCCGACACCCTCGGCGCCGCGGACGCCTCCTACGACGTCGTCGTCGACCGCGAGTCCGCCAAGGAGGGCCTGCGCAGGCTGCCGGAGCGCGAGCGCGCCATCCTCTACATGCGGTTCTTCGAGGACATGACCCAGAGCCGGATCGCAGACCGGCTGGGCATCTCCCAGATGCACGTCTCCCGTCTCATCAGCCGCAGCTGCGCCCGGGTGCGCGCCGACGTGATGGGACAGCGCACCGGCCGCCGCGGTACCGGCGGACACTCGGCGACGGCGTGAGCGACGCCCGCCCCCACCAGAGAGCGAGACACATGCTGAAGCCCCACCCCACCGTGCTGCGCCGGCTCGTCGAGGAGTACGAGACCCTGACAGCGGCCGGAAGCGGACCGGCCGGCCCGGACCCGCGGATCGGCGACCTGGCGTACACCCTGTGCGTGTCGACCGGCACCCGCGACGTACGCCACGCGCTCATTATCGCGCACGGCTGGCTGGGGACGGCCGGGCAGGACGCGCCCGCGGCCGGCACCCCGGCCGCCGTATGACCCGCGGTGCGCGGGGAACCCGAAGCGGATGAGCGAATCCGAGATTCCCCCGGAAGGCAGGCCCGTGGACGTCTATCTCGACCTCCTGCGGGTCAGGATGGACACCGAGGACTACCGGCTTCTGCTCCACGTGGTGGAGCCGGTCCTCCAGGCGATCGAGGAACACCGGCTGTCCGGCATGGACCTCGCGCTGGACGGCGGGGACGAGGAACTCCCCCAGGAGGTGCGCGACGAGGCCGCCCTCGTCATCGCCACCGCCGTCACCGGCCGCCTGGACAACGAGGTGGTCGAGCTGGAGGTCGACGAGACCGGACCGGTCCGGGTGGTCACCGACGCGGCGACCGCCGCCGACCCCTCCCGCCTGGACGAGATCGCCGACTACATCAGGGACCGCCACCGCCAGAACGAGGAGCTACGAGGCATAGCCGAGGCCAGCGGCCTCCCGACCGACTTCTGACCCCGCCCACGTCCCGCCCGCGCGTACGGCCCCGGCACCGGCCGGGGCCGTACGCATGCGCGAGGTCCGACCGGTCCGGCGGTTCGCCGGCCGGCTTGTGACGGTGCCGGCGGCGTCCGGGTGCCGGGCGGGGGGCGGACACGTGGCGCACACGGGCGCGCCGCCCCGGCCGGCGTACGCACGGGCGCGTGGGTCGGTCCGGCAGGCCGGGGCCGGCGGTTTGCCGGTCGGGCGGACTCGGATGCGCGGTCCTGGCCGGGCCGTGAGCGCGGGTGCGCGGGCCGACGGCCTGCCGGTCGGCTTGTGGAGGCCCCGGTGACGGCGTCCGGGGGCCGGACGGGGGCGGACACGGGCGTGCTGCCCTGGCCGGGCGTGCGCACGGGCGTGTGGGCCGGGGACGGCGGCCTGCCGGTTCGTGACGGTGCCGGTGACGGCGTACTGGTGCCGGGCGGGGGCGGACGCGGGCGCCGGCACGGGTGACCGCCCGGTCGGCAGGGGGAGGTGTCCGGGCGTGCCGGGGCCGCGGTTCAGCGGTCGGGGGACTTCACCGGGACGGACAGGGGGCGGGCGAGGCCCACCACGGCCTCGTCCAGGCGTTCCAGGTGGCGCAGGACGCGGTCGGTGATGCGGCCGTAGCGGGCGGTGCCGTCGCCGCCCAGAAGGGACGCGATGCTCGGGCCGGTCTCGACCGGCGCGGTGACGTCCTCGTCGGCGACGCGGTCCGCGATCGTCACGATGTTGCGCACCGTGCGCCCCGCCGCCCCGCGCAGCCGGGGGTCCGCCGCGATCGACGGATGCGTCGGCAGCAGCTCCGCCGTGGCCGCCAGCGAGCGCGCGTGGTACGCGCACGTCTCGAGGAGCGCCACCACATAGCGCGCGTTGGTGCGCCGGGCCCGCAACGGGGTCACCGGATGCGTCAGCGGCTGGGTCGCGGCGCGCAGGTCGCCCAGCGCCTGGTCCAGCTCCCGTGCCTTGTCCAGCAGGTCGCCGGCGGGACCGCCGCTGAGCTGGCCGACGGCGGCCTCGGTCACCTCGGCGAGCCGCTCCAGCACGGTGACCAGCAGCTCGTTGGTGCGCCGGTCGGTGTTCACCGGCAGCACCAGCGCCGCCGCGACCACTCCGCAGGCCGCCCCCAGCGCCGTCTCCTCCACCCGCAGCACCAGCACCTCCCAGCTGTAGGTGTGCAGCAGGGTGTAGAGCAGCCCGAGCATCGCCGTCACGAAGAACGACATCAGCGTGTAGGACAGCGGGGCCGTGTAGAACATGGCGAAGATCAGCACCAGCACCAGCACGAACGCCGTCAAGGTGTGCCGGCCCACCAGGGCGGCCAGCAGGATGCCGGCGACGACCCCGAACACCGTGCCCAGCAGCCGCCGGTAGCCCTTGACCAGGATCTCGCCGGTCGAGGCCGTGTTGATGAAGACGATCCAGCAGGTCAGCACCGCCCAGTACCAGCGGTGCGCGGACAGCAGCTCGCCCCCGACGATGGCCAGCGTCGACCCCACGGAGACCTGCACGGCGGCGCGCGTGGTGGGCCGTCGCAGCCCCGTCGGCTGTTCGGCCGCCTCCGCCTCCTCGCCGGCGTCGATGGCGGCGTCCTCCGCGTCCAGCTCCTCCCGCGAACGGGCCGTCGCCGGACTGTCGTCCGACTCGTCCTGCGGCCCCTCCAGCGCGATACGCAGCCCCATGACCGCGCGCGCGGTCTCGCCGACCGCCCGGAACACGTCCCGCACGGCCGGGGTGGCGACCGGCAGGTTCTCCTCGTCCCGGTAACCGAGCAGCCGGTTGCGCAACTGGGCCACGCCCGTCCCCCCGGCCCCGGTGCGCACCACCAGCGCCCGCAGCGCGAGCAGGTCCCGCCGCAGTACGGCCGTGGCCTCGTCCGGGCCGGGCAGCCGGCCCACCTCAGGGGCGGGCGCACCGGGCAGATGCAGGGTGAGGGTGTCCGCCCGCTGGGCGCTGCGCGCCGACAGCAGCAGCAGACCGAGCCGCTCGGCGGCGATCTCCGCGTCCGCGATCCGGCGCTGCACCAGCCGCGCCGTCGACTCGTCCGGCGTACCCTCCTCCAGCCGGCTCTGGATCATCAGGGCCGTCTCGTGCAGCCGCGCGGTGCCCTCCCGCATGTCCTCCAGGGCCTTGTCCACCTCGTCGGGCCCGGCGTCCAGCAGCGCAAGCTGCGCGGAGACCAGCCGGCCCAGCCGGGCCCGGAAGGCCGTCCGCAGCCGCAGCAGCAGACCGGCGGGCGTCACGGGGACGACCGCGAACCGCACCAGGGCGCTGCACGCGAACGCGACGGCCAGGGCCGCCCACAGCCCCGGCAGCTGCGCGGCGGAGGCACCGACGAACAGCGACACGAAGTAGACCTGGAAGCCGATCAGACCGAGCGCGGTCCCGCGGTCCCCGAACCGGCGGCCGTACACCGCGGCGAAGATGAGGACGACGAAGAAGGCGTCCCCGACGACGACGCGCTCGCTGAGCACCGCGCCCAGCGACACGGACACCAGCGCGACGGGCAGGCCGACGGCCAGCGTGACCGCCTGGGCGCCGCGCTGCTTCTCCCGGATGGCGAAGGTGGCGACCATCGCCGCCATCGCCCCCGCCACCAGATGGGTGACGTCGAATCCCGCCGAGGCGAGCACGGCCAGCGTCAGCGCGATCGCGCCCACCGTCCGCAGCCCGGCCGTCAGCCGCAGCAGACCGGGGTCGGACGCCGCCAGGTGGTCCCGCAGCCGTGTCCGCACCGAGCGTCCCGCCGCCTTCACGCCACCGCACTCTCTCCCGTCGCACACCCACGCCCGGATCCCACCGCCGCCGGGCGCGAACCGCCTCCCGACCCTGGGATCACCGCGCCGCCCGGCCCGCCTCCGCGACGTGCTCCCGCACCTGCTCCGGCGTCAGATAGGCGTCCAGGTACTCGAAGTCCCGCAGGTTCCCCGGCTTGTGCGCCTGGAATCCGGTGCGTACGAAATCGTCGCCGGCGACCGCGTTCAGCAGCCAGTTGGTCATCACCCGCGTCTTGGCGACGTTGGTGCGCAGCGCCGACCAGTGGTAGCCGCGGGCCACCGCCTGGGCGGGCAGGCCGTGCAGTTCGATGCCGAGCGGCTTGGACACCGCGTCGGTGCCGCCGAGGTCCACCACGAGTCCGAGGTCCTTGTGGACGTACGGCCGGGTCGGCCGGCCCCGCAGCGTCGCGATGACGTTCTCGGCGACGTGCCGGCCCTGCCGCAGGGCGTGCTGCGCGGTCGGCGGGCACACGGCGTCGTCGCCCTTGGCCACGTCGGGCACCGCGGCCGAGTCGCCGAGCGCGAACACCCCGTCGTGGCCCGGCAGGCACATGTCCGCGTTGACCGCGAGCCGCCCCCGGACGGTCTCCGCGTCGAGCGTGGCGATGAGCGGGCTGGCGACGACACCGGCGGTCCAGATCAGGGTGCGGGTGGGCACCACCCGGCCGTCGGTGAAGGTGACCTCCTCGGCGCCCGCCTTCGCGATGGAGACGCCCAGCGAGATCTCGATGCCGCGCCGGGTCAGGATCTCCTGCGCGCTGCGCCCGAGCTTCTCGCCCAGTTCGGGCATCAGCTTCGGCGCGATGTCGATGAGGTGCCACTTGATCAGGCCCGGGTCGAGCCGCGGGTAGCGCTTGACGGCGGCGTGCGTCAGCCGCTGCAGGCAGGCCGCGGTCTCGGTGCCCGCGTAGCCGCCGCCGACGACCACGAACTGCAGCCGCGAGGCCCGCTCGGCCGGATCGTGGCTCGCGTCGGCCAGGTCGAGCTGGGAGATGACGTGGTCGCGCAGGTAGGCGGCCTCGGCGAGCGACTTGAGCCCGAAGGCGTGGTCCGTCAGCCCCGGGATGTCGAAGGTGCGGGTGACGCTGCCGGGGGCCAGCACGATGTAGTCGTACGGCTCGTCGACGATCTCGCCGTTGACGATGCGGACGACACAGACCTTGGACTTCAGGTCCACGCCGATGGCCCCGCCCGGGATGATCCGGGTGCGGTACTTCTCGCTGCGGCGCAGGGAGAGCGCGACCGACTGCGGGGTCAGCACGCCCGACGCCACCTGGGGGAGCAGCGGCAGATAGAGCTGGTAGGAGAACGGCGTCACCAGCGTGAGGTCGGCCTCGTTCGGGGCGAGCCTG
This sequence comes from Streptomyces sp. CB02400, assembly GCF_001905725.1. Classification (GTDB taxonomy): domain Bacteria; phylum Actinomycetota; class Actinomycetes; order Streptomycetales; family Streptomycetaceae; genus Streptomyces; species Streptomyces atrovirens. The sequence continues at coordinate 227,261 of NZ_LIWB01000014.1, read as the reverse complement.
CGCTCCAGCCGGCGCACGCACTCCACGCCTGCGAAGCCCGCACCCACCACCAGGATCCTGGGTCGTGTCACGGTGTCCATCCCTTCCTGCGGCTCCAGGCGGTCTGCCTCGAACATCGACAACTGACGCGTGCCCCTGTTCGGCACCACGATGCCCGCACCTTCGCCGGAACGCACCGGGAAGGGAGTCGGCGGCCGGTTCAGCCGCGCAGGTGGCACAGGAGCAGGCAGACGTCGTCGTCACGCTCGGAGTCGCTCAGCAGGGGGCGGAGGATCCGGTCCGCCGAGTCCTCCAGATCCGCGTCCAGTTCCGCCGAACCGAACGAGCCCAGGGCCGCCGCGAGCCGTTCGATGCCCGGGTCGATGCCCCGGGCGCGCCGCTCCACCAGCCCGTCCGTGTAGAGCGCGAGCGTCGAACCGGGCGGCAGTTGCTCGGTGTGGTCGCCGATGTCCTGCTTCAGCGGGATGCCGAGCATCGCGCCGGGCTTGGCGTCCAGGATGCGCACCCGCCCGTCGGGCAGCCGCAGCACCGGCGGCGGATGACCGGCGGCGGCCCACGTCAGCGTCTGCCCGTCCGGATGGAACCGGGCGATGACCGCCGTGGCGAACAGATCGGGCTGGAGATGGCGCAGATACCCGTGCAGCCGGGTCAGCAGCCGACCGGGGCTGTCGCCGTCGACGGCGTAGGCGCGCAGCGCGGTGCGCAGCTGGCTCATCATCACCGCCGCGTGCAGCCCGTGCCCGGTCACATCGCCGATGACGGTGATCAGACCGCCGTCGCGCTGCCGGAAGGCGTCGTACCAGTCGCCGCCGATGTTCAGCCCGTGCGTGGCGGGGAGATAGCGCGCGGCCAGGCTCAGACCCGGCGTCGTCGGCAGGTCGGTGAGCAGGGCGCGCTGCAGCGTCTCGGCGATGTCACGGTTGTGCTCGAAGCGGCGGGCGTTGTCGATGGCGGTGCCGGCCCGCCGGGCGAGTTCGAGCAGCATCACGGCGTCGTCCGGGTCCCAGCGCTCACCGGGCGGCGACAGCGTCAGCACTCCCAGCGGCGCCCGGCGGGTCAGCAGCGGGATGCACAGCAGCGGCCGGTCGGGGTCCAGGGCCGACGGGGGCCGGTCGTCCACCCCGGGCAGGCCGCCGGGGTGACCGGCCGCGTACTGGGGGCGCCCGGTGCGGGCCGCGTGGACCGCCGCGCGCGGGTGGGACGTGGGCCGGTGCCGGTCGTCCTCGTGGTCGAACAGCCATATGTCGACGTGGTGGGCGTACCGCGGCACCAGCAGCTCCGGCAGCCGGCGCACGATCTCGTCGTGGTTGAGCGAGGCGTTCAGCACGGCGCTCGCGTCCGCCAGGAACGTCAGCCTGCGGCGTGCGTTCTCCGCCTCCTCGCGTGCCCGGCGCTCGGCGGCGAACGCCTCCCGCTGCGCGCGTCCCGCCGCGTCCAGCTCGGCGTGCAGCGCCAGGACGCCCTGGTTGGTCTGGTGCAGCTCCTCCCGGTGGAAGGCGACCAGTTCCTCCTGCTCGGCGAGCTTGTCCAGCACCGCGGCCGTGTCCTCGTCGGCGCCCAGCAGCGCCTCGGACAGGTCGTCCGGCTCCTCCGTCACCGGGCCCGTGTCGGACACCCGGCCCGGCTCGGGGCACGGGACGGTCACCGTCCACGGGGCACGGCCGGCGGCACCCGCGCCGGGGTCCGGCACCACCGTGGCGTGCAGCGTCCCCGCCCCGGCGGGCGAGCCGGGGCCGTCCAGGGTGAGCACCCAGACGCCGCCCTTGGTGAGGCACTGCCGCAACTGGCAGCTGAGCGCCGCGGCCAGCCGGGCGCGTTCGACGGTGGGCACCCCGTGCGCCGCCGCCAGCCGGGCCACGGCGATACGGGCGCGAGCCGCGTCCGTGACGGTCCGGATCCGCCAGCTGTGCGTCATGGGCGGTCCGGCGGTGCGGGGGCCAGCACGGCCACGGCGGTGTCGTCCCGCACCGGACGCGCGGAACTGCCGGCGTCGCGGACGGCCACGGCGGCCGTCACGGCCGGGTCGGCGGACGGCAGTCCCGTGTCCGGGGGCGGCGTCCAGCGGCTGGGCAGACCGTCGGTGTGCAGGATCAGCAGACTCTCCGGGGTCCAGGCGACCTCGTCCTCGCGCACGGTGCCCGGCCGGTGCACCCCGACGATGCCCGGCCGGGACAGCAGGGTCCGCCAGCGGTCGCCCTCCCGCAGCCGGGCCGTCACGTTGCCGATCCCCGCGAAGCGCAGCCGCCCGGCCCAGGTGTCGAGCTGCGCCACGGCGACGGCCGCGCCCCGGGTGCCGGCCAGCGCCGCGTGGAGCTTCGGCAGGCACTCGGCGGGCGGGAGCCGGGACCAGTGGCGCAGCTCCTCGACGGCGGCGGTCGAGGCACGCGCCGCCTCGCTCCCGTGGCCGAGACCGTCGGCCAGCATCAGGGTCAGCCGGTCACCGGACCTGACCCAGGCCCAGGCGTCCCCCGAGAAGTCCGCCCCGGCGAACGGGACGTTCACGCCGCCGGCGCGCACACCGGGGCCCTCGGCGGAGCCCCCACCGGTGGCGGAGCCGACGCGGGCCACCGCCACGGTGCCCCGGCCGAGGGCGCTGTGCAGGGCGAAGTCGTCGGCCAGGCGCCGACAGGTGCCGAGGCCCGCGCCGAGCGAGCCGGTGGTGGAGAACCCGTCCCGCAGCGCACCGTCCACATCGGAGATCCCCGGCCCGTGGTCGAGCGCGGTGATCTGCACGACCTGTCCCGGCCGGCCCTCACCCGGTACGGGCGGGTCCACGACGTCGACGACCACCTCTCCCGCCTGCGCGTGCTTGAGGAGGTTGGTGGCGAGCTCGGTCGCCACCAGCGCCGCGGCGGCGGTGCGCTGCTCGTCGAGCCCGGCCGCCGCGGCGGCCTCCTCCGCCGCGACCCGGACGTCACGCACCCGGGTCGAGTCCTGCACCGGAACGTACCGGACGCGGGGCATCAGACGTCCTCACGCTGACGCGGCGGCCGGGTCACCCACGAGGTCACCCGCACCGTGGTCCCCGACCCCGGGACGCTCTCGACCTCGAAGTCGTGCACCAGGCGCCGGGCGCCGCCCAGCCCCATCCCCAGCCCGCCGCCGGAGGTGTAGCCGTCGCTGAGCGCCCGGTCGAGGTCGGGGATGCCGGGGCCCGAGTCGCTGAAGGCCAGCCGCAGCCCGTCGGCCCCGCCGGTGGTGACGTGCGACGCCTCCATCAGGCCGCCTCCGCCGTGCACCAGGGTGTTGCGGGCCAGCTCGCTGGCGGCGGTCACCAGTTTCGTCTGGTCCACCAGACCGAAGCCGAGCTGGGCGGCGGCCTGCCGCACATGCTGACGTACCCACACCAGGTCCATGTCCGACCGGATGGGCAGGCGGGCCTCGACGCCCGCGGCGGTGGGCATCACGGACTCTCCTCGCGCATGCCGCCGGAACGGGACGTCACGATGGGCTGCGCGAGAAGCTCCATCGCCGCTTCGGTGGTGAGCGCGGTCCGCAGCCCCGGCAGCGTCAGACCCAGCTCCACCAGGGTGATGGCGACCGCGGGCCGCATGCCGGCCACCACGGTGCGCGCGGCCAGCAGCTCGGTCTGCGCCGCGGTCTCGGCCAGCACCCGACCGAGGAAGGAGTCGACGATCTCCACCCCGGAGATGTCGATGACCACCCCCGTGACCCCGTTGCGGGCGATCGTCTCGGAGAGGTCCTGCTGAAGCTGGTGCGCCGTGCTGTCGTACAGGTCGCCCTGGAGGGTGACCAGCAGAACGTCCCCGAGCCTGAGGACCGGCACATGTCCCGCGACCGGGCGGGCGAACCCCTCGCTCACCGCCGGCCCGCTCCGTCGGGGGCCGTGTGCACGATGTTCGTCCCCAGCTCGTGCAGGCAGTACCCGAGCGCGTCGGCGAGGCTCGCCCGCGTCTTCACCGTGCCGAGGTCCAGACCGAGGTGCACGATGGTCTGCGCGATCGCCGGACGGATGCCGGACACCACGCACTCCGCGCCCATCAGCCGGGCCGCGGCGACCGTCTTCATCAGGTGCTGCGCCACCAGGGAGTCGACCGTCGGCACACCGGTGATGTCGAGGATCGCGAACCGGGCGTGCTGCTCGACGACCGCGTTCAGCAGGGTCTCCATCACCACCTGGCTGCGGGCGCTGTCCAGCGTCCCGATCAGCGGCACCGCCACGATGCCGTCCCACAGCTTGATCACCGGCGTCGCCACCTCCAGCAGCTGCAGCCGCTGCCGGTCGGTGAGCGCCTGTACCTCGCTCAGCGCGGTCTGCATGGCCACCAGCCGCAGCGTGCCCATGAGCACGGTCAGCGTGGTCGAGCACTCCCGCAGCCCCTCCGGGGAGGCCTGGTCCAGATCGGCGACCAGGAGGTTCTCCACCGGCGGCCGCAGCGCCGCCAGCTCGCTCGCCACCTGCGTGGCCGACAGCCCCGCGCGGGAGCGGGCCGCCCCCATCCGCGCCAGCTGCTCACGCACCGCCGAGAAGCCCGCGGCGTCCGGGTCCTCGACCCGCTGCGCGTCGGCGACCTGGGCCAGCGCGTCGACGACCGCCTTCCCCGCCTCCACCGCCTCGTCGCGTGAGACCGTGAACACCGTACGGAACAGGGGCTCGTCCGCCCACCGCTGGGCGATCTGCTCGCGCCGGCGCCGCAGGAAGTCCCTGACCTCGTGCGTCGGTGTTCCGAGTGATCCGCCCGCTTCGTGCTCCGGCACCTGTTTGTTCTCCTCGTCGTCGTTGCGTCGCACCGCGCCCGAACGGCGGGGCAGTGATGTGACCTTGGCCGGATGGCCACTCTAACCACGCTCGGGCGCCGTGGGCGCCGGAGCGTGCGGACCGCGCTCAGGCCTCCGGTTCGGCCGGGGCCCCGGGCAGCCCGTCCACGCGCTCCAGCGCCTCGTCGACGCTCTCCGAGACGGGCACGGTGATGCTCACCCCCGTCAGGTCCAGGATGCGGCGCACCGCGGAGGTGGGGGAGATGATGTGCACGCTCCCCGGCAGCTCACGGGCCTCCTGATAGACCCGGAGGATGATGTTCATGCCGGACGAGTCCATGAAGGGGACCGCCGACAGGTCGAGCAGGAAGTGCCGGCGGCCGTGATGCAGCTGGTTCGCCAGGTGGTGCTGGAACTCGGTCGCCGTGTCGACGTCCAAGTACCCCTCCACCGTGAGCAGCGCCACGTCCTCACGCGGCAGGGTCACCTCGACGGACAACGGGTCCTGGGCAATGGGCACGAATACCTCCAACAAGGTGATCAAGCTCTTCGTCGCGCAGCCGCGCGTACCCCCGAATCGCCCGGTCATGCCTCGGCCCGCCCGGCCGGCCGAGGCTCCCTCCTCAGCCGACCCGGATGCCGACGATGCATGTGTCGTCGTCCGTGTCCGACCTGCTGTACGTGAGCAGCCGGTCCAGCCGCTGGTCGAGCGTGCCCGGGGCGGTGGCGGCGGTGGTGAGCAGATGGGTCAGCGACTCCTCCACCGTGCGGTCCCGGCGCTCGATCAGACCGTCCGTGTACATCAGCAGGTTGTCCTCGGCGGCCAGCCGCACCTCCGACTCCTCGTACGCCGCCTCCGGTACGGCACCGAGCAGCATGCCGCGCACCAGCGGCAGCGGAGCGGCCTCGGAGCCACGCACCAGCACCGGCGGCAGATGACCGGCCCGGGCCCACCGCAGCGTGCGCGAGTCCGGGTCGTACAGGCCGCACACGGCGGTGGCGCTGACGCCGCCCGTCAGATGGTGCGTCACGATGTTCAGCCAGGACAGCAGCTGTCCGGGGCCCGCCCCGGTGACGGCGAGGCCGCGCAGCGCGTTGCGCAGGACGACCATGCTGGTCGCCGCCTCTATGCCGTGCCCTGCGACGTCGCCCACGCACAGCAGCACCAGCCCGGACGGCAGCACCACGGCGTCGTACCAGTCGCCGCCCACCAGCTGCTCGGCCTCCGCGGGCCGGTAGCGGACGGCCACGTCGAGGTCGGGCACCTGGAGCGGCGCCTGGGTGGGCGGCATGATGGCGCGCTGCAACTGCAGCGCCAGCCGGTCGCGTTCGCTGGCGTGCTGCTCGGTGTGCGCGAGCTGGTCGCGGGTGGCCGCCAGCGCCACCTCGGTCCAGTGCTGGGCGGAGATGTCCTGGTAGGCGCCGCGGGTGGTGAGCAGCCGGCCGTCGGTGTCCAGGACCGGCTCGGCGACGACCCGGATGTGCCGGGTCACCCCGTCGGGGCGTTGCAGCCGGAAGGCGGCCGACGCCGGGCGCCGGTGGTGCAGCAGCGTGCGCAGGAAGCGGCCGATGGTGACGGCGTCGTCCGGGTGGGCGTGCGCCGGCAGCTCCTCCAGCGGCACCGGCAGGCTGGACTGCGGACGTCCGTACAGGTCGAAGAGCTGCCCGTTCCAGGTGATCTCCCCGGTCAGCAGGTTCTCCTCGAACCCGCCGATCCGGCCGAGCCGCTGGGCGTGCTGGAGCAGGCTCGCCAGGCGGGCCGTCTCGTCCTCGATCCGCCAGATGAACAGGATGCCGGAGCCGTGCCGGCTGACACTGATGTCCGCGACCGCGGACAGCGGCACCTGGTCGACGAGGGCGGTCAGGTTCATGCGCCGGGCACGGAACGGCTCCCCCGTGGCGTACACCCGCTCGATCCGCTGGAACAGCTCGCTGTCCCCGGCGGCCATCGGATACGCCTCCAGGAGCAGCGCGCCGCTGACCATGGCACGCGGCCGGCCCGCCGGGTCCAGGAAACGGCTGTTGACGTGCTGGATGCGGAAATCCACCAGATTCCCGGAGATGTCCAGCTGCGGCACCAGGACGAGGGCCGGGTCGTACAGCCCGTCAGCCAGCTCCATCAGTTCCGCGGCGTCCGGCAGCGTCCGGGGCTGCCGGTCCGGGCCGCCCGGCGCCGTGTACGTCTCCAGGGTGTGCGCGCACAGCTCCGCCAGGGCCTCCACCTGACGCACGATCTGCGGTGGCTGCTCGGGCAGCGGAGCCGGCCAGACGATCTCCAGCACGCCGTACACACGGCCCCCCGTACCGGCGGGTACGGCCGCCCTGCCGCCGTCCGGGTGATGGTGCCGGCCGACACTGGGCAGGCCCCTCTCGGCCAGCGACGTGATCCACAGGCCGTCGCGCTCCGCGAGGCCGCACCGGGCGACCGTCGCCACGTCCGGAGGCACGTAGTACCAGCGCGCCGCCTCCGCGGGGGAGAACCCGGCGCTGCCCGCCAGGGTGAGCGATCCGTCGGCGCCGACCGCCCAGATCGCCACCGCCACCGCGCCCAGCGGACGCAGCGCCTGCGCCAGCAGGGACTCGGCCACGGCCTGGGTGTCGTCCGCCGCCAGCACCCCGCTCTCGGCCGCGCGCAGCCGTACGGCGGCGAGGTCCTGCCCCGCCTCCTCGGTGGCCCGGGTGGCGGCCAGGAAGGCGTCCGTCACCTCGGACATCCGGTCCCGGGCGGCCTGGTTGATGACCTCGACCGCGAACTCCAGCTGGGTCGTCCCGGCCTGCTCGGTCAGCTCGGCGAGCTGGCGGGCGGCCTGTGAGGGACCGCACCCCAGGCGCTCGACGAGGATGCCCTTGGCGAGTTCGATCAGCGCCCGGCCCTCGGCCTCGGCCTGCGCGGCCCGCACCTCCCGGCTGAGCCGGTCCACGGTGGCCGCCAGCCTGCCCACGGGCGAGTCCGCGGACACCCCGGCGGGTCCGGCCGACGGCCGTTCGAGCCGGGACGTGCCGAACCGCTCGCCCGGCTGCTCCCCGGGGCTCATGCGGGCAGCCAGCGGCGGACGCAGGCGATCAGGTCCTGGGTGTCGACCGGTTTGGTGACGTAGTCGCTGGCCCCCGAGGCGAGGCTCTTCTCCCGGTCCCCGGGCATCGCCTTCGCGGTGACGGCGATGATGGGCAGCTCGGCGTACTGCGGCATGGCGCGGATCTCGGCCGTGGCGGCGTAGCCGTCCAGCTCCGGCATCATCACGTCCATCAGCACGAGCGCCACGTCCGGGTTGTTCACCAGTCTCTCGATGCCCTTGCGGCCGTTCTCCGCGTGCAGCACCCGGAAGCCGTGCAGCTCCAGGATCCCGCTGAGCGCGAAGAGGTTGCGCGCGTCGTCGTCGACGACGAGGACGGTACGGCCGGAGAACGCGCCGTCCACGACGGTCTGCGGCGCCGGCCGCTGCGGCTCGTCGGGCCGCACCAGCGACAGCACGTCGCCGGGCTCCTCCGCGGCGAGGTGCAGGGCGATGCGTTCGCGCAGCTCGTCGAGGCTGGACAGGAACTCCAGCGCGGTGCCCTCGGCGCGGGACCGCAGGTCCTCCTCCACCGCCGCGTCGGCCCGGTGGCCGCTGTGCACCAGCACCGGCACGCTGGCCAGGGCGGCGTCGCCCCGCAGCGCCTCCAGGAACCGGGTGACCTCCTCCTGGTCCATGCCGAGCTCCAGCACCACGCAGTGGCAGGGATCGGCGGCCAGCGCGCCGGCCGCCTCCTGGGCGCCGACGGCGGTGAGGATGTCGACCGACGGCCGGGAGGTGCCGTCGCCGTGCGCGACGTCCTGGACCACGCTCTCCGCGACCAGGGTCAGCAGACCCCGGGGCCGCTCCTCCACGACGAGCAGCCGCCGCGGACGCCGGCCGGACGCCGGCCCCGCCTCGATCGCCGCCGGTTGTTGGGCCGGCACCTTCGGCAGGGCCTCGCCCCGCTCCCCGTCCGGGACCACGACGGGCCGCAGCAGCTCCTCGAAGTCCGGCCGGGCCACGGGCAGGAACAGGGTGAACGTGCTGCCCTGGCCCGCGACGCTGTCCACCGTCACCGCGCCGCCCAGCAGATGCGCGATCTCCCGGGTGATGGACAGACCGAGCCCGGTGCCGCCGTACTTGCGGCTCGTCGTGCCGTCCGCCTGCTGGAAGGCGCCGAAGATCGCCTCCAGGTGCTGCTCGGGAATGCCCACACCGGTGTCCTGTACCCGGAAGGCCACCACGGACCCGCCCCGCAGTACACCGCTCGGCACCTCGTCGTCCGGCGCGGGCTCGATCCGCAGCTCCACGCCGCCCCGCTCGGTGAACTTGACCGCGTTGGACAGCAGGTTGCGCAGCACCTGCCGCAGCCGCGAGTCGTCGGTGAGCAGGTCGGCCGGCGCGCCCGGCGCCGTCGTCACGGTGAAGTCCAGGCTCTTCTGCATCGTCATCGGCCGGAAGGTGGCCTCGACGTACTCGATGAGCCGGCGCAGCTCCACCCGCTCGGGGCTGACGTCCATCTTCCCGGCCTCGACCTTGGACAGATCGAGGATGTCGTTGATCAGCTGCAGCAGGTCCGAGCCGGCCGAGTGGATGATCTGCGCGTACTCGACCTGCTTCGGGCTGAGGTTGCGCGAGGGGTTCTGCGCGAGCAACTGGGCCAGGATCAGCAGGCTGTTGAGCGGGGTGCGCAGCTCGTGGCTCATGTTCGCCAGGAACTCCGACTTGTACTTCGAGGCCAGCGAAAGCTGCTGGGCCCGCGCCTCCAGCTCCTGCCGGGCCTGCTCGATCTGGAGGTTCTTCGCCTCGATGTCCCGGTTCTGCTCCGCGAGCAGCGCGGCCTTGTCCTCCAGTTCCGCGTTGGAGTGCTGGAGTTCCTCCTGCTGGGTCTGCAACTCAGCCGAGCGCTCCTGCAGTTCGGCGGTGAGCCGCTGCGACTCGACGAGCAGCTCGTCGGTCCGGGCGTTGGCCACGATGGTGTTGACGTTGACGCCGATGGTCTCCATCAGCTGGGCCAGGAAGTCCTGGTGGATCTGGGTGAACGGGGTCACCGACGCCAGCTCGATCACGCCGAGGACCTGGCCCTCGACCACGATGGGCAGCAGCACCAGCGTGGTCGGCACCACCTGCCCCAGCCCGGAGGAGATGGTGACGTAGTCCGGCGGCAGCTCGTCCACCGTGATGGTGCGGCGGCTGCGCGCGGCCTGGCCGACCAGGGTGCGGCCGAACGCGATCCGGGCGGGCCGGCCGTCGTCGTCGGGGTAGCCGTAGGAGCCGACGAGCCGCAGCTCGGGGCCGCCGTCGCCGTCCTCCACGAGATAGAAGGCGCCGTACTGGGCCGACACCAGCGGCACCAGCTCGTCCATGATCAGCTCGGCGACCACCGACAGGTCGCGGTGGCCCTGCATCAGGCCGGAGACCCGGGCGAGGTTGGTCTTGAGCCAGTCCTGGTCCTGGTTGGCCCGGGTGGTCTCGCGCAGGGACTCCACCATCGAGTTGATGTTGTCCTTGAGCTCGGCGACCTCACCGGAGGCCTCCACGTTGACGGAGCGGGTCAGGTCGCCCTCGGCGACCGCGCTCGTCACCTCGGCGATCGCGCGGACCTGCCGGGTGAGGTTGCCCGCCAGCTCGTTGACGTTCTCCGTGAGCCGCTTCCAGGTCCCGGAGACGCCCTCGACCTCCGCCTGCCCGCCGAGGCGGCCCTCGGTGCCGACCTCGCGGGCGACGCGGGTGACCTCCTGGGCGAAGGCGGAGAGCTGGTCGACCATCGTGTTGATGGTCGTCTTCAGCTCCAGGATCTCGCCGCGCGCGTCGACGTCGATCTTCTTCGACAGGTCGCCCCGGGCCACGGCGGTCGTCACCAGCGCGATGTTGCGGACCTGGCCGGTGAGGTTGTTGGCCATGGAGTTGACGTTGTCGGTGAGGTCCCGCCAGGTGCCCGCGACATGGGGCACGTGCGCCTGGCCGCCGAGGCGGCCCTCGGTGCCGACCTCGCGGGCGACGCGGGTGACCTCGTCGGCGAAGGCCGACAGCGTGTCGACCATGGTGTTGATGACGTCGGCCAGCGCGGCGACCTCACCGGCCGCCTCGACCCTGATCCGCTGCGACAGATCGCCCCGGCCCACCGCGGAGGCGACCTGGGCGATGGAGCGGACCTGACCGGTCAGGTTGGACGCCATCACGTTGACGTTGTCGGTGAGGTCCTTCCAGGTGCCCGACACACCGCGCACCTGCGCCTGTCCGCCGAGGCGGCCCTCGGTGCCGACTTCCCGGGCGACGCGGGTGACCTCGTCGGCGAAGGCGGAGAGCTGGTCGACCATCGTGTTGATGGTGTTCTTGAGTTCGAGGATCTCGCCGCGGGCGTCCACGGTGATCTTCTGCGACAGGTCGCCCTTGGCGACCGCCGTCGCCACCAGCGCGATGTTGCGGACCTGGCCGGTGAGGTTGCCGGCCATGAAGTTCACCGAGTGGGTGAGATCGCGCCAGGTGCCCTTCACGCCCTGCACATCGGCCTGTCCGCCGAGGCGGCCCTCGGTGCCGACCTCGCGGGCGACGCGGGTGACCTCGTCGGCGAAGGCGGAGAGCTGGTCGACCATCGTGTTGATGGTGTTCTTGAGTTCGAGGATCTCGCCGCGGGCGTCCACGGTGATCTTCTGCGACAGGTCGCCCTTGGCGACCGCCGTCGTCACCTGGGCGACGTTGCGGACCTGCGCGGTGAGGTTGCCCGCCATCGCGTTCACCGAGTCCGTCAGGTCGGCCCAGGTGCCCGAGACCCCCGGCACCTGCGCCTGGCCGCCCAGCGCCCCCTCGGTGCCGACCTCGCGGGCCACCCGAGTCACCTCGGAGGTGAACACCGAGAGCTGGTCCACCATCCCGTTGAAGACCTTGGCGATGTCCCCCATGAGGCCGTCCGCGTCGTCCGGCAGCCGGGTGCCGAAGTCCCCGTCCCGTACGGCCGTCAGCCCCGCCAGGAGCCGCCTCAGCTCCTGGTCCCCCGGCGTCGCCTCGGTCCCCTCGGTGCTCTTGCTGGTCATGCGCACCCTCGTTCCGGCCAGAGTCAGTGCGCGTTTCCGCAGTTCACGGATGTGCGCGATGAGAAAATACGCCGAAGGCTAACCCAGGTCGCGGGTGCGGAACAAAGCGTCGCACCACCGGGGGAACCGATCCGCGAAAATTCGGGGCCGCACGCATACATCGGCTCATGAGGGGTACTCAGCCGGATTTTCCGCGGCCTGCGAAGTCCCGTCGCACCGGCGTGCGGTTTTGGTCCACGCCTTTCGAATGCGCGCGCCCCTGACGGGTATTTGCTGCTGTGGAGCTGGGTGACGCCCAGGGGATCCGTCGTCATCGGGGAGGCAAGGAGCAGTGCCCATCGACAGCATCTGGTCGTACGCGCCGGACCTGGACCAGGTCCAGGGGCAGGACCTCACGGACTACACCGTCGTCGCGAGCGACGGCACCATCGGCCATGTGGACCGGCAGGCCGACCACCACGGCATGCGGCACCTCGTCGTCGACACCGGGGTGTGGGTGTTCGGCCGCAGCCTCCTGGTGCCGGTCGGCGTCGTCGCGGCCGTCCACGCCGGGGAACGCCAGGTGACGTTGGCCTGCACCAGGGCCGAGGTGAAGGCGGCGCCCCCGTTCCGCACCGACAGCGAGACCATGGATCCCGCCTATCTCACCGCGGTCGGTGACTACTATCACCGGCTGCCGACGCGCGAGAGCCCCACCGGGTGAACACCGCACGACAGACGTGTCCGGCCGCCGGTACGGGGGTGCGCAGCGCCGCCGGCGCGCGGGCGCACGCCGAGGCGACGGTGCGGGCGCGCTGGGAGTCCGAGGGCCGCACCCCGCACCACCAGGACATGATCGACCTCTCGCTCGTCGTGTCGGAGCTGGTCACCAACGCCATCCGGCACGGCGCCGGACTGGCCGGCTTCGACGCGCGGACGACGGAGGAGGGCGTACGGATCGCCGTCCACGACCACAGCGACGTCATCCCCGAGGCCGCCGGCGGGACCGGCGACCTGCCGGCCGTGCACCGCGGCAGCGGTTACGGCTGGCCCCTGGTGATCCGGCTGGCACGGGACATCGACGTCCGCAGGCGCCCCGGCGGCGGCAAGACCATCAGCGTGCTGGTCCCCCTGCGCGACGCGCCGGCCTAGGTTCACCAGGGCAGGAAGACGTGGATGTCCTTGCCGTGGTCGTCGCTGACGACGCTGACCTGGTCGCACAGCGTGTGGATCAGGTGCCAGCCGATCCCGCCGCCGCCGCGGTTGGGGTGGAAGGGCCGCGGGGCCGGCTCGGTGGTGCTGGTGTCGTGCATCACCACGTGCACCCCGTCGAACGTTCTGCGCAGACGCAGCTGGAACGGGCCCGGCGCGTACTGCACCGCGTTGGCGGCCAGCTCCGTGACCACCAGGAGTATGTCGTCCCAGTGCTCCGGAGCCGACGGCGCCGACACACGGGCCAGGTCGAAGAGGAACTCCTCCGCGACCAGGCGTGCGTCCGTCACATCGTGCAGCTCCCCCGGGAAGCTGGCGATGCGGCTCGTGATGTCCTCGGCAGCCAGTGTCCTGTCCCTACGCGGCTCGCGTGCCATCTCGCCTTCCAGGCCCCGTCGTCGCGGGGCAGTCGTCCTCGCGTCTGCGCCCCCTCGAACTGTGGGTTCCCGTGCGGGCGGAGCCTACGCGCCCGCATGCCCGTGCCCGCCCGGTGACAAACCCGTCACCGACCGGCAGCGGCTCCCGGAGCCTGCCCGACGACGTCCGGCACGCACTCCCCGGAGGGGCGCCCCATGAGCGGGCCCCATCGAGGGCGCTCCGGCGCCTTGCGATCGCACGCTCGGACCGAGCTCGCGCGGGGGCGTCCCTCGGGCGGACGACGGGAAGGGCCGGGGCCTGTCCGGGCGGTCAGCGGAAGACGTTGTCCGAGTCGTCCCAGCCGGACGGCTCGTCCACGGCCGGTGTCCGTCCCGGACGGGTCCGGGAGTGGTACATCGCGTCGATCTCCAGCGCGTAGTGCCGCACGATCTCGTCCCGGCGCAGCTTCATCGACGGCGTCAGCAGCCCGTTGGCCACGTCGAACGGCTCGGGCAGCACCCGGAACACCCGGATCGACTCCGAGCGGGACACACTGCTGTTGGCCGCGGCGACCGCCCGCGCGATCTCCTCCCGCAGGGCGTTCTCCTCCCGCGCCTCCCGGGCCGGCGCGTCGCCCGGCAGGGACAGCGCCGCCCGCCAGTCGTTGAGGAACTCCGGGTCCAGCGTGATCAGGGCACCCACACACGGCCGGTTGTCGCCCACGACGACGGCCTGGTGGACCAGCGGGTGCATCCGCAGCCGCTGCTCCAGGGCCGCCGGCGCCACGCTCTTGCCGCTGCTCGTGATGATGATGTCCTTCTTGCGGCCGGTGATCGTGAGGTAGCCCTCGGCGTCCAGCCGCCCCAGGTCGCCGGTGGCCAGCCAGCCGCCGCGCAGCACGGCCCGGGTGGCGGCCTCGTCACCCACGTATCCCTGGAACACCGACGGTCCGCGCACCAGGATCTCCCCGTCGTCGGCCACCTGTATCCCGGTGCCCGGCAGCGCCTGCCCCACGGTGCCGGACTTCTCCCGCCCGAACGGCTGCATCGTCACCCCGCCGCTGGTCTCGGTGAGCCCGTAGCCGTCGTGGACGTAGATGCCGATCCCCTCGTAGAAGAGGGACAGGTCGCGGTTGAGCGTCGATCCCCCGGAGGTGGCCCGCAGCACCCGGCCGCCCAGCGTGGCCCGCAGCCTGCGGTAGACCGTGCGCTCGTACAGGGCGTGCTGCAGCCGCAGGTCGAGGCCCGGCCCGGAACCGAGGCCCAGCCGCTGCCGCTCCAGCGCGGCGGCGAAGTCCTGTGCCGTGCCGGCCGCCCGCTCGAACAGGGCGCCGCGGCCCGAGAGCTGTGCCGAGCGCAGGAAGTTCTTGTAGATCTTCTCCAGCAGCGACGGGACGGCGTACAGATAGGTGGGCCGGAAGGTGCGCAGGGCCGAGGAGAGGGACTCCCCGCCGATGTCGGGTTCGTGCCCCATCAGCAGCCCGCCGCGCACGCACAGCACCTGGATCATCAGACCGTAGACGTGGGAGAAGGGCAGGAAGGCGAGGACGGCGGCCTGCTCACCGGGGGGCGCCGTGACGTGGCCCCAGCCCGCCAGCAGGGTGTCGCTCATGAAGGCCAGGCCGCGGTGGCTCAGCGCACAGCCCATGGCGTGGCCGGACGTGCCGGAGGTGTAGGCGACGACGGCCGTGGAGTCAGGCAGGACGATGCGGCGCATCGAGTCGACCGTGGCCGCCGGGATGAACTCGCCGCGCGCCACGAGCTGGTCCAGCGCGCCCGCGTCCAGCTGCCACACGTGCCGCAGCGCCGGCAGCGCGGCGCACACGGACCCGACGGTCATCACGCCCTGCTCGTCCTCCACCAGCACGGCCACACAGCCGGAGTCCCGCAGGATCCACTCCACCTGCTCGCGCGAGGAGGTCGGGTAGACGGGGACGACCTCGGCACCCACCGTCCACAGGGCATGGCCCAGGAGGGTCCACTCGTAGCGGGTGCGCGCCATGATCGCCACCCGTGTGCCGGGCGAGATCCCGGACGCCACCAGGCCCTTGGCCACGGCGACGACCTCGTCGCGGAACTCGATGGCGGTGATCCGCTCCCAGGTGGCGGAGGCCGGACCGGCGCGGTGGGCGAGCATCGGCAGACCGGGGCTCTCGGCCGCCGTCTCGAAGAGGCTGTCGGCGAGGCCGCCGGCCAGGGGCGAGGCGGACGGGGGAGCGAGAGCGAGGTCGCGCATGCACTGCTCCTGACGTGTACGGGCTGTGACTCGGCCGATGGGTACCGTCATCGGCGGTGCCTGAATGTAGCCGAGCCGGAGCGCCCACGCGCCGGGATCGCGACAAGTGTGTCCGCACTGATGATCTCGGCGTTTTCGGGGGACCCGGACGGCATGAGTTACGTCAACCCAGATCCCGAACCGGAACGCAGCACCGGCCTCGAACCGGGCGGCGGCGTACCCCCGGGCGAGACCCCGCCCGCGGAGAGCAGCCTGCCCGAGGCGGGCCCCCGGGAGACGCACAACCCGACCAAGGGCTGGGCCAAGGGCCCGATGGCCGCGATCCTCGTCCTCGTGGCGCTGATCGCGGCGTTCTTCCTGGTCTACGCCATCGTCCTCATCATCTGACGCCCCTACCCGAGAGGAGCGGACCCCGTACGCCCCGCTCCCTGGGTGTGCCGTACGCACTCCGTGACGACGTCCCTCAGACTCCCCGTGCGTTCCAGCAGGGCGCGCTGCACCTGCGCCCCGTTGCCGTCACGCAGCAGCCGTGCGCAGCCCTCGCGGGCGCGCTCCAGGTCGCCGGTGGCCTCCAGGGCCTCGGCGGCGTGGTCGAGGAGGGCCCGCACGACCGCCTCGGCGGGCATGCGGCGCATGGTTTCCGGGTGGAGCAGTTCACTTGTCAGCCCCGACCGGGCCGCCTGCCAGGCGGCCAGCCGGAGCAGGCTGACGCCGGGGTCCGCCGGCTCCCGGCCGGCCCGCCACTCGCGTGCCGCGGTCTCCACCAGCGCGCGGGCGAGGGTGGCGATCAGCGCCGCCGTCTCCGCGTGCAGACAGACGTCGGAGACGCGGATCTCCACCGTCGGGTACTGCTGGGAGAGCCGGGCGTCGAAGTAGACCATCTTCTCGTCGAGGATGACGCCGGTGGCCACCATGTCGGCGACCCGCCGGTGGTAGCGCTCGGCCGAGCCGAACGTCTCGGTCGGACCGGCGGACGGCCAGCGCTGCCAGACCCGGCTGCGGTAGCTGCTGTACCCCGTCTCCTTGCCCTGCCAGAACGGCGAGTTCGTGCTCAGCGCCGCCAGCACCGTCAGCCAGGGCCGCAGCCGGTCCACGACCCCGACGCCCTCCTCGTCGGACTCGACGGACACATGGACGTGGCAGCCCAGGACGAGCTGTTCCCGGGTGGCGATGCCGTACTGCTCCTCCATCCACTGGTACCGCCGGTTGACGCCGATGGCCGGGCTGACCGGCAGCGGCGAGGTGGCGAGGGCGGCGACGGTGCAGCCGATCTTCCCGGCGTGCCCGGCGGCCTCCTCGCGGCAGCGGACGATCTCCGCGTGCAGGCTCTCCATCGAGGACTGCGGATGCGTGGCGAACTCCAGCATCTGCTCGTGCAGTTCCTTCTCGAAGACGTCCTGTTCCGCGCCGTCCCGGGCGGCGCGGGCGAGTACCGCCGCGGACATCGCCCGCGGTTCGCCGCTCTCCGGATCGACCAGGAGGAGTTCCTCCTCCACTCCGACGGTGCGCACCTGGTGCCGCCCTTCTGTGACCTGCCGTGACGACGCCGAGAAGCCCTCGGCCGTACGACCCCGAATGCCCCGGTCGGAGCGTCGGACACCTGGCGGCGTCGCCGGACCCTCACAGAGTGATCGGTGTCAGCCACACTGTCGCGAGCGGCGGCAGCGTGAGCCGTACGGTGCCGTCCTCGGGCTTGACCGGGTCCGGGTTCGTGACGTCCCCGCCGCCGTAGTGCGCGGCGTCGGTGTTGAGGACCTCCTGCCAGGCGATCACGTCGTCGCCGACGGTGAGCGGGTAGTCGTGCCGGACCACGGGGGAGAAGTTCGACACCGCGAGCAGCGGCCGGCCCTCGGTGTCGTACCGCAGGAACGCGAAGACGTTGTCGTCGGCCGCGTCGACCGACACCCACCGGAAGCCGGACGGGTCGGTGTCGCGCTGCCACAGCGCCGGGGTCGCCCGGTAGCGGGTGTTGAGGTCGCGCACCAGGTCCCGCACCCCGCGGTGGTCGCCCGCGGAGTGGTACCCGTCGTCGAGCAGCCACCACTCCGGGCCGGCCTTCTCGGACCACTCGGCGCCCTGCGCGAACTCCTGCCCCATGAACAGCAGTTGCTTGCCCGGGTGGGCCCACATGAAACCGAGGTAGGCCCGCACGTTCGCCCGCCGCTGCCACCAGTCGCCCGGCATCTTCGACACCAGCGCCTGCTTGCCGTGCACCACCTCGTCGTGCGAGATGGGCAGCACGTAGTTCTCGCTGTAGGCGTACACCATCGCGAACGTCATCTCGTGGTGGTGGTACTTGCGGTGCACCGGCTCGTGGGAGACGTACTCCAGCGAGTCGTGCATCCAGCCCATGTTCCACTTCAGGCCGAACCCGAGGCCGCCGGTGTCGGTGGGCCGGGTCACCCCGCCCCACGCCGTGGACTCCTCCGCGATGGTCACCACGCCGGGGCAGCGCCGGTACACGGTCGCGTTCATCTCCTGCAGGAACCCCACCGCCGCCAGGTCCTCCCGGCCGCCGTACGCGTTCGGCTCCCAGCCGCCGTCCTCGCGCGAGTAGTCCAGGTAGAGCATGGAGGCGACCGCGTCCACGCGCAGTCCGTCGATGTGGAACTCCTGGCACCAGTAGACGGCGTTCGCGACCAGGAAGTTGCGCACCTCGGTGCGGGCGAAGTCGAAGGTGTACGTCCCCCAGTCGGGGTGCTCCGCGCGCCGGGAGTCCCCGGGCTCGTACAGCGGGTCCCCGTCGAACCGGGCCAGCGCCCAGTCGTCCTTCGGGAAGTGCGCCGGCACCCAGTCCATGATCACGCCGATTCCGGCCCGGTGCAGCGCGTCGATCAGGTACTTGAAGTCGTCCGGGGCGCCCAGCCGCGCGGTCGGCGCGTAGAAGCCGGTGACCTGGTAGCCCCAGGACGGTCCGAAGGGGTGCTCGGCGACCGGCATCAGCTCCACGTGGGTGAAGCCGAGGTCCTTGACGTACGCCGGGAGCTCCTCGGCGAGTTCGCGGTACGTCAGTCCCGGCCGCCAGGACGGCAGGTGCACCTCGTACACCGAGAACGGCGCCTCGTGCACGGGCGTCGCCGCCCGCCGCGCGAACCACTCGGCGTCTCCCCACTCGTAGTGCGAGGCCGTCACGACGGACGCCGTGTTCGGCGGCGTCTCCGTGCGCCGCGCCATCGGGTCGGCCTTGAGGAAGCGGTGGCCGTGGCGGGAGTGGATCTCGAACTTGTAGCAGGTGCCCTCGCCGACACCGGGCAGGAACAGCTCCCACACCCCGGACGAGCCGAGCGAGCGCATCGGGAACGCCGTGCCGTCCCAGTGGGTGAAGTCGGCGGCGACCCTCACCCCCTGCGCGTTCGGCGCCCACACCGTGAAGCGGGTGCCGGTGACGCCCTGGTGGGTCATGGGGTGCGCGCCGAGCGCCGTCCACAGCTCCTCGTGCCGGCCCTCGCCGATCAGATGCAGGTCGAACTCGCCGAGCGCGGGCAGGAAGCGGTACGGATCGTGCGTCTCGACGGCCTCGTCGTCGCCGTAGGCCACCGTCAGCGTGTACGCGGGGACCGCGTCCAGCGGCAGTACTCCGGAGAACAGGCCGTCGCCCTCCGAGACGAGCGGGGTGCGGGCGCCGTCGACGACGACGCCCACCTCACGGGCGAACGGGCGCAGCGCCCGGAAGGCGATCCCGCCGGGCACCGGATGGGCGCCGAGCAGCGCGTGCGGGTCGTGGTGGGCGCCCGCCAGCAGGCGCCCCCGGTCGGTCGGGTCGAGGGCGGGTGCGGCGCCGGGGGGCGCGGCGGCGGACGGGACGGGCCCGGCCGACTCGGGAAGCGGGGTGTCACGCAGGGCCACGGCTTCAGTCTCCTCTCACGGCGAGGCGCTCGATCGCCGCCATGGGTACGGGCAGCCAGTCGGGTCGGTGCCGGGCCTCGTACAGCACCTCGTACACGGCCCGGTCCGTCTCGTAGGCGCGGAGCAGGCCGTGCTTCTTGCGCGGGTCCCAGCCGGCGCGGGCGGCGTAGCCCGCGCAGTAGGCCTCACGGCAGCGGCGCGCCCACTCCGGGCGCCAGGGGCGGCGCTGGCGGGCGGCGTAGTCGAAGGAGCGCAGCATCCCGGCGATGTCCCGCACGGGGGAGTGGGCGCTGCGCCGTTCGGAGAGCGGCCGGGACGGCTCGCCCTCGAAGTCGATGACGAACCACTCGCGCCCCGCCCGCAGCACCTGCCCCAGGTGCAGGTCGCCGTGGACGCGCTGGGCGGGCGGCCCGGCGTCGCAGGTGGTCAGGGCGGCGAAGGCGGCCCGCAGCCCCGGCACGAACGGCTGGAGCACGGGGACGGCGTGCGCCGCGGCGGTCAGCCGTTCGGTCATCGCCGCCGCCGTCCGCCCGTTCTCGCCGGGCGCGCCGATGGGGAACGCCGTGGACAGCGCCAGGTGGACGTCCGCCGTGGCCCGGCCCAGCGCGTGCGACTGCGCGGTGAAGTCGTCACCGGCGGCGAGCGCGTCGAGGGCCAGTGTCCAGCCGTCGGAGGCGTTGCGCAGATACGGCTGGAGCACGCCGAGCGTCGCGTTGAACGGATACGTGGTGCGCAGCCAGGCCACCGGGGCGGGCACCCGGTGGCAGCCCTGCCGGGCCAGCGCCCCGGGCACCTCCAGGTCCGGGTTGACACCGGGCTGGACGCGCCGGAACACCTTCAGGATGTACTCGTCGCCGTACACCAGCGAGGAGTTGGACTGCTCGGCGGTCATCAGGCGCGGCACCAGCCCGGCGGGCACCTGCTGGGACCCGTCGCACTCGAAACGCAGCGGGCCCGCCGCGCCGGGGTGGCGCAGCCGCTCCAGGAGCAGCTGGGCGGCGCGCGGGTCGTGCAGGGCGTCGTAGACCGTCAGCCCGGCCAGCCGGCCGTCCGGCACCCTGCCGATGAGCGCCTTGCCGAGCCGCGGCGAGGGGTGCTCCCGTACGCCGAGGAGGAGCTGGTAGCAGTCACCGGCCGGGGGAGTGCCGCCGGGAGCGGGCACGCCTCCGTGACCGGCGTGCACCAGCATGTGCAGACAGCCCGGGAACAGTTCCGTCATCGACAGCACACCGAGGTCGGTGACGGGCCGGTCCTTGCCGGCGAACCAGCGCTGCAGCGGCAGCCACTCGCGCAGCAGCCCGGTGAGCGACTCCATGGACTCGGCGGGCGCGCTTCGCGGCCGCAGGAACGCGGTCTTCGTCATGGTGACGCCTCCTCTCCCCGGCACACGCTCACAGTCGTCGGCCGATGCGGGACGCGACTCGGGTGAGCCGGAACCAGTAGAAGCCGTGGCCCCCGAGGGTCAGGAGATACGGCAGTTCACCGATGGCGGGAAAGCGCACCCCGCCGAACAGCTCGACCGGGTGCCGTCCGTCGAACTCGCGCAGGTCCAGCTCGGTGGGCTGTGCGAAGCGTGAGAAGTTGTTCACGCAGAGCACCAGGTCGTCCTCGTACTCGCGAAGGAAGGCGAGTACGGCCGGGTTGGAGGACGGCAGCTCGGTGTACGAGCCGAGGCCGAACGCCGGGTTCTGCTTGCGGATCTCGATCATCCGGCGGGTCCAGTGCAGCAGCGAGGACGGGGAGGCCATGGAGGCCTCGACGTTGGTGACCTGGTAGCCGTAGACCGGGTCCATGATGGTCGGCAGGAACAGCCGGCCGGGGTCGGAGGACGAGAATCCGGCGTTCCGGTCCGGGGTCCACTGCATCGGCGTGCGGACGGCGTCGCGGTCGCCGAGCCAGATGTTGTCGCCCATGCCGATCTCGTCGCCGTAGTAGAGGATCGGCGAGCCCGGCAGGGAGAGGAGCAGGGCGGTGAAGAGTTCGATCTGGTTGCGGTCGTTGTCCAGCAGCGGGGCGAGCCGGCGGCGGATGCCGATGTTGGCGCGCATGCGGGGGTCCTTGGCGTACTCCGCCCACATGTAGTCGCGTTCCTCGTCGGTGACCATCTCCAGGGTCAGCTCGTCGTGGTTGCGCAGGAAGATGCCCCACTGGCAGCCGGACGGGATGGCGGGGGTCTTGGCGAGGATCTCGGAGACCGGGTAGCGGGACTCGCGGCGGACGGCCATGAAGATGCGGGGCATGACCGGGAAGTGGAAGGCCATGTGGCACTCGTCGCCCCCGGCGGCGTAGTCGCCGAAGTAGTCGACGACGTCCTCCGGCCACTGGTTGGCCTCCGCCAGCAGCACCGTGTCCGGGTACTGGGTGTCGATCTCCTTGCGCACCCGCTTCAGGAAGGCGTGCGAGGCGGGCAGGTTCTCGCAGTTGGTGCCCTCGGCCGCGTAGAGGTACGGCACCGCGTCCAGCCGGTAACCGTCGATGCCCAGGTCCAGCCAGAAGCGCAGGGCCGCCAGGATCTCCTCCTGCACGCGCGGGTTCTCGTAGTTGAGGTCCGGCTGGTGGGAGAAGAAGCGGTGGAAGTAGTACTGCCCCCGCACCGGGTCGTACGTCCAGTTGGAGGCCTCGGTGTCGACGAAGATGATCCGCGCGTCCGGATAGCCCTTGTCGTCGTCCGCCCACACGTAGAAGTCGCCGTAGGGGCCGTCGGGGTTCTTCCTCGACTCCTGGAACCACGGGTGTTCGTCGCTGGTGTGGTTCATGACGAAGTCGATGATCACGCGCATCCCGCGCTGGTGCGCCGCGTCCGCGAACTCCACGAAGTCGGCGAGGTCACCGAAGTCGGGGAGGACGGCGGTGTAGTCGGAGACGTCGTAGCCGCCGTCGCGCAGGGGGGACTTGAAGAAGGGCGGCAGCCAGAGGCAGTCGACGCCCAGCCACTGCAGGTAGTCCAGTTTGGCGGTCAGACCCTTCAGGTCGCCGATGCCGTCACCGTCGCTGTCCTGGAAGGAACGGACGAGCACCTCGTAGAAGACGGCACGCTTGAACCACTCCGGGTCCCGGTCCTTGGCGGGGGTGTCCTCGAAGGTGTCCGGCACTGGCTCGTTCACGGTCATGACGTTCCTGGCCCTCCGTTTCGCTGTGCGGCGGGCGGTCTCGGTACGTGCAGGACATGCGCGGGAGCCCGCCCCGGCTCCAGCCGCACGTAGTTGGCGCCGCCCCAGTGGTAGGTCTCGCCGGTGAGCTCGTCGCGCACCGGTACCGACTCGTGCCAGTCCAGGCCGAGTTGCGGCATGTCCAACGAGACCGTGGCCTCCTGGGGGTGATGCGGGTCGAGGTTGGCGACCACGAGCACGACATCGGAGCCGCTGCGCTTGCTGTACGCGATGACGGAGTCGTTGTCCGTCCGGTGGAAGCGGAGGTTCCTGAGCCGGTGGAGCGCGGGGTGTGCGCGCCGGATGGTGTTGAGCCGGGTGATGAGGGGGGTGATGGTGCGGCCCTCGCGTTCGGCGGTCTCCCAGTCGCGGTGCCTGAGCTGGTACTTCTCGCTGTCGAGGTATTCCTCGCCGCCGTCGCGCAGGGGGGTGTTCTCGCAGAGTTCGTAGCCGCTGTAGACGCCCCAGGTGGGGGAGAGGGTG
>NZ_LIWB01000014.1:0-203595 GCF_001905725.1 Streptomyces sp. CB02400 | reverse complement strand
TGGTGACCAGCTCCCGCAGCGGATGCCGGGCCAGCACCGCGTCCACCTCCGGCGTCAACGCCGCCGCCAGCCGGGTGGCACAGGGCAGGGAGTCGTCCCGCAGGGTCTCGGCCGCGGCGAGGACCACGTCCTGCCCGTCGTCCCGCGGAACCCCGGCGGCCGCACGCTCGTGGAGGTCGGCGCCCTCCTCCAGCACCAGCCCGGTGTCGATGCCCGCCGGGACCTTGATGCCGGCGGTCCTGCGCCAGGTGGCCACGGGATCGCCCCACGCCTCGACGCGGTAGGTCCACCGGCCCGGGCCGTCCGCGACGACCTCCGCGCCCCACCGGTCACTGCCCGGCGCGAGCTCCCGCATCGGCGTGAACGGCCCCGGCCGCCCCTCGGGATCCTTCAGCACCACGTTGGCGGCGACCGCGTCGTGGCCCTCCCGGAAGAGTGTGGCCGTGACCTCGAACGTCTCGCCCACGACGGCCTTGGCCGGCCGCCTGCCGCAGTCGACGGACGGCCGGACGTCCCGTACCGGGACACGGCCGATGGTCCGGGTCGTCTTCATGGGTCTGTGCACCTCCGCCGTGCTCGACGCCCGGGCTGACGCCCGGGCGTGGGACCAAACAGCGGCGGGAAGGTCACTGCCTTCCCGCCGGGGAGCGCCGCCCGACGGCCGGCGGTCCCCGTCGGACCGCGGCCGCCGGACGGGGCGTGTCGTTCTGTTCCTGCAGATAGGTGACGAGGGTGGTGCGCAGATACCGTTCGGCGGCGTCCGCCGCCTCCCGCGCGCAGCGCTTGCCCATCAGCACACAGAGGGTGTAGCCGGCGTCCTCGAAGGTGGCCCGTACCGTGTGATCGGTCGGGGCCGCCAGCATCACGCGTTCCCAGGCCCGGTACCGACGCAACTGCCGGGCAACTTCGGCTTTGGCGGGTAGCAGCATGGCGCCGTTCACCTTTCCGGGGCTCGATTCGAGGTGCGTTGTCCCGACGGTCGGGCGGCGGCCGTGCGCGCAGCTGCACGGACCCGTAACGGCGATCGAGGTCTTCACACATGGTGCACGGGTGATGACGCAACGTCTTGTTGGCTTTTCAACCACTTGAGGTGGTGTGCTGCGGCCGTCTCCGCCCGGATGTCGCCCCAGGGGTCACGGGTGTGCGCTCGTGTTGCACGAACGGACCAACCCCCTCACTCTGAAAAGTGACTCAGAAGCGATACCCGCTCACGTTCCGTGTTCGGGGGCTCGCCCCGCGGGGGCGAGGAGGGACGAGAGCTTCGCGTGAGGAGCCAACGACCATGAAGACCGCAGTGCCCTGCTACTACCACCTCGACGTGGAAGTCAGCCCCGAGAGGGTGGGACAGGTCAGCCGCATACTGGCCGCTCACCTCCGGTTCTGGGACCTGGAGAACCTGATGGAGCCCGTCTGCGGCGGCGCCGAGATGCTGCTGCGGGCCATCGACGAGCACGCCACCGACAAGAACACGTCGATCGAGATGTGGTGGAACGGCCAGCACCTCATCACGGCCATCGGTGACAACAACCGCGCCCTGCGCCCCGACCAGGAACTGCGCGGCTGTCTCGAGCACATCGCGGCGAGCAGCGACGGCTGGGGCTGCTGCGCCACCGAGAACGGCAGCAAGGTCATCTGGTTCTCGCAGCGCGCCCGCGCCGGCGAACGCGTCCCCCTCGTGCCGACCGCGCCCGACCCGCGCGAGAGCGAGGGCCTGGACCTCCCCCGCGAGGTGAGCGTCGCCACGCTCACCGGCCGGGTACGCATGCCGGGCGGCCTCCTGGAGGAGGTCCGGTGACCCGGCGACAGAACCGGAAAGGGGCGCCCGCCTGGAGCGGGCGCCCCTACCCGCTGGGTGCGTCCTACGACGGTGAGGGCACCAACTTCGCGCTCTTCAGCGAGGTCGCCGAACGCGTCGACCTGGTCCTGGTCGACGACGACGGCCGGCACACCACCACACGGCTCACCGAGGTCGACGGCTTCGTCTGGCACGGCTACCTCCCCGGCGTCGGCCCCGGACAGCGCTACGGATACCGGGTGCACGGACCCTGGGCCCCGGCGGCCGGCGACCGCTGCAACCCGGCGAAACTCCTCCTCGACCCCTACGCCACCGCGGTGGACGGCCAGATCGACAACCACCCCTCGCTGTACGAGCGCGCCCCGCACGGCCCCGACCCCGCCGACAGCGCCGGACACACCATGCTCGGCGTGGTGACCGACCCGGCCTTCGACTGGGGCGACGACACCCGGCCCGGCCGCCCCTACTCCGACACCGTGATCTACGAGGCCCACGTCAAGGGCCTCACCCGCACCCATCCCGACGTCCCCGCGGAACTCCGGGGCACCTACGCCGGACTGGCGCACCCCGCGGTGGTCGAGCACCTCACCTCGCTCGGCGTCACCGCCGTCGAGCTGATGCCGGTCCACCAGTTCGTCCAGGACGGTGTGCTGCAGGGCCGCGGCCTGGCCAACTACTGGGGTTACAACACCATCGGCTTCTTCGCCCCGCACAACGCCTACGCCGCCCACGGCACCCGCGGCCGGCAGGTCACCGAGTTCAAGGAGATGGTGAAGACCCTGCACGCGGCCGGGCTCGAAGTCATCCTCGACGTGGTCTACAACCACACCGCCGAGGGCAACGAGAAGGGCCCCACGCTCTCCTTCCGGGGCATCGACAACTCCTCGTACTACCGCCTGGTGGACGGCGACTGGCGCCACTACTACGACACCACCGGCACCGGCAACAGCCTGCTGATGCGCCACCCCTACGTCCTCCAGCTGATCATGGACTCGCTCAGGTACTGGGTCACCGAGATGCACGTCGACGGCTTCCGCTTCGACCTCGCCGCCACCCTGGCCCGGCAGTTCCACGAGGTCGACCGGCTGTCGGCGTTCTTCGACCTCATCCAGCAGGACCCCGTGATCAGTCGCGTCAAACTGATCGCCGAACCCTGGGACGTGGGCGAGGGCGGCTACCAGGTGGGCAACTTCCCCCCGCTGTGGTCGGAGTGGAACGGCCTGTACCGGGACGCCGTACGGGACTTCTGGCGCGGCGAGGAACACACCCTCGGCGAGTTCGCCTCCCGGCTGACCGGCTCCTCCGACCTGTACGCGCACCACCGGCGCCGCCCCCGCGCCAGCGTCAACTTCGTCACCGCGCACGACGGCTTCACCCTGCGCGACCTCGTCTCGTACAACGACAAGCACAACAGGGCCAACGGCGAGGGCGACCGGGACGGCGAGAGCGCCAACCGGTCCTGGAACTGCGGCGCGGAGGGCGCCACCCGCGATCCGGCCGTGCTCGAACTGCGGGCCCGCCAGCAGCGCAACTTCCTCGCCACCCTGCTGCTCTCCCAGGGCATCCCGATGCTCTCCCACGGCGACGAACTGGGCCGCACCCAGCGCGGCAACAACAACGCCTACTGCCAGGACAACGAGATCAGCTGGATCGACTGGCGGCTCACCGGCGAACAGCGCGAGCTGCTGGACTTCACCCGCAGGCTCATCTCGCTGCGCCTCGCCCACCCCGTGCTGCGTCGCCGCCGCTTCTTCCGGGGCGAGACCGTGCGCCACGCCGACCAGCCGCTGCCCGACCTGGTGTGGCTGCTGCCCGACGCGCGGGAGATGACCGACGACGACTGGCAGCGCTCCGACGCCCACTCGGTCGGGGTGTTCCTCAACGGCGACGCCATCGCCGAACCCGGCCCGCGCGGCCGGCGCCTGATCGACGACTCCTTCCTGCTGCTGCTCAACAGCCACTGGGAGCCCGTCGGATTCCGCCTGCCGCCCGTCTCCTACGGCGAGCGCTGGACGGCCCTGATCGACACCGCCGACCCGGAGGGCACCCCCGACGAGGCGGAGCACAAGGCCGGCACCACCCTCACCGTGGGTCCCCGCAGTCTGGTCCTGCTGTCCCGTCCGTCCCGCACGTCGGAATGACCGGCAGGCCCCGCGAGGCGTCAGCGCTCGCGGCGTGACGTCACCGTGAACTGGGCGCCCTCGTTGTCGCGGAGCACGGCCTCGTCGGCGCCCAGGGAGAGCACACTGCCGCCGTGCCGCTCCGCGGCGCGGGCACAGGCGGCCACGTCCTTCACGGCGAAGTGCACCTGCCAGTGCGGCCGGACCGTCGGGTCGGGAGCCGACTCCGCCGCCCCCGACTCGATCCGCGCCACCACGTCCCCCTCGCTGCGCAGCACCACTTCCTCACCCTCGTACTGCACCTCGACGCAGCCCGGTTTGTCGGACGCCCAGTCGAAGACCCCGGCGTAGAAGATCGCGGCGTCGAAGGCGTCGCGGGTGTGCAGCCGGACGAACGCGAGCTGCGCGCGGCGCCAGGTGGGCCAGTCGCTGAACAGCTCGCCCTCCCAGACCCCGAACGTCGCCCCGTCCCGGTCGGCCAGCAGCGCCGCGCGTCCGGGCGGCAGGGAGATCGGACCGACCGCCGCGGTGCCGCCGCGCTCCTGCACCCGCCCCGCGGCCTCGTCGGCGCTGCGCACCGCGAAGTACGGCGTCCACGCCACCGCCATCTGCCACATGCCGGCGACATCGGCGATCCCGGCCACCGGCCGGCCCTCGGACAGGGCGATGCGGAACCGGTCGCCGAGGCGCACCGGACGCCACTCCCAGCCCAGCACGGCCCCGTAGAACTCCTCGGTCGTCTTCATGTCGCGGCTGGTCAGGCTCACCCAGCAGGGTGCCCCGAACACGGAGTGCGTCGAGAAGACGTCCGTCGCGCCGGCGGGGGAGGGCATGTCGTGGTTCATAACAGTCGCGTCCTGATCTCGTCGGCCTGGCAGCCACCCGGATGGCACCAGTGTCCGCCGGGTACCCCTCCGGGCGCCTGCCGAGTACCCCGGCGGCGGCACCGAAACGGTGGCCCCGCCGCCCCGGGCCACCCCGGTGGCGCAGGGTGGCCGCAGTGGCGACGATGGAGGGATCGGACACTGGGTGAAGGCACTCAAGCACTATGCGAAGGCACCATGAGAGCGGCACACCGGACCCGGAGGTGACCATGCCCACGGACGGGGGCGCCGACCGCATCCTCCAGCTCGAGGAAGAAGTCCAGCAGCTGAAGGACGCGGTCGTCTCGCACGCGGTGGTGGACCAGGCGATCGGCATGATGGTCGCGCTCGGGCGGGTCTCGCCCGACCAGGGCTGGACCGTGCTGAAGGAGGTCTCCCAGCGCACGAACATCAAACTCCGCAACGTGGCCGACCTGATCCTCGTCTGGGGACGCACCGGACTCCTGCCGGCGGAGGTACGGACGGTGCTGGAGGAGGTCCTGGACCGGCTCGGCCCCACCCAGATCCCGGGCGCGCCGCCGGACGGCTGACGCGCCCGTGGGGCGTCCGCCCCGCTCAGCCGGCCTCGGCCTCGGTGAACAGTTCCTCGCGCAGATGGGCGAAGCAGCCGCTGAGCAGCCGGGAGACGTGCATCTGCGAGATGCCGAGCTGCTCGGCGATGGCGCTCTGCGTCATCCCCCGGAAGAACCTCAGATAGAGGATGAGCCGCTCGCGCTCCGGCAGCGCCTCCAGACAGGGCCGCACCGCCACCCGGTCGACGACCGTGTCGTAGGCCGGATCGGGGCCGCCGATCGCGTCGCCCAGGGCGTAGCCGTCGGTGCCCGGCATCTCCGCCTCCAGCGACAGCGCGGAGAAGCACTCCAGGGCCTCCATCCCGGTGCGCACCTCGCTCTCGGTCAGCAGGGTGTGCGCGGCGATCTCGGCGACCGTGGGGGAGCGGCCCGGAGTGGTCTGCGCCAGCTCCTTCGCAGCGTGCCGCACACGGTTGCGCAGGTCCTGGACCCGGCGCGGCACGTGCAGCGTCCACATGTGGTCGCGGAAGTGGCGCTTGATCTCGCCGGTGATCGTCGGAACGGCGTACGCCTCGAAGGCGTTGCCGCGCGCCGGGTCGTAGTGGTCCACCGCCTTGACCAGACCGAGGGCCGCCACCTGGTACAGATCCTCCAGGGCCTCACCGCGGCCCCGGAAACGGACGGCGATGCGCTCGGCCATGGGCAGCCAGGCCGTGACCAGCGCGTCGCGCAGCATCCTGCGTTCGGGCCCTTCGGGCAGCCGGGCCAGGCGCGCGAAGTCCCCCGCCGTGTCGGGGGCGTCGTCGTGGGGGTGCTGCTTCCTGGGACTGACGGTACGCATCACGCGCACCTCCCTGAGCGGGGTGCCGGATGGACAGAACCCGTGGGAAGCGGCGGCTCGGACCATGACAGGCCCGCGGCCGGCGAAGCGGTCCCCACGGACGTGCCTCCTGTCCGAAGCACTGAGAATTCCCTTCCCCGTGATCCGTCGTTCCAAAACGTCTCCCGGAATTCAGCGGAGAAAATCACCGGAAAGCGCACGGTGTGAAATCGGGTGAATCCACGGCGTGAAATTCCCCGCGGCGGAGCGGGCGGCTCCGGGCCGGCCCGTCCCCGCCGTCGCGGACCGCCCGGACGGTGCGCCGGTGATCACGGCGCCGGACGTGATGTGCGGCACGCCCCCGTCGGCCGCAGGCAGGCCGGCCGGGGGATTCCTCCAGCGCAGCGCTTGATCACCGATCAGGTCGGGCGAACCGCCTGACCACAGCGCATTCCGCTCATTTGACAGTGCGCCGAGGCCACAGATAGGAAGCACCGGACAGAAGTCGAGAGGTGCACTGTGTACGAGCCGAACGTGGTCGGGGACTGGCAGGAGTACGACGAGCATGCCGGTCTGCGGGTCCGCGTCCACCGTCTGGAATCCGGCGAACCGCCGAGGGGACGGGACGACGCCGCCGAGGGGCTGACGTACTTCAGTGTCCGCGTGACCGTCGAGAATCGCGGCGACCGGCCTTTCTCCATTCACGTCGAGGACGGCCAGATCGACGTACGGACCGGCCCCGACGGCGAGAGCGCGTTCATCGACTGGCGCAATTCGCAGTTCATCGAGGGCTTCGACGTCTACCCGCTGCGCCGCGCCACCGCCGTCCTCTACGCGGCCGGTCCCGAGGCGTCCCTGAGCCAGGTCGACGTCCAGGTCCAGCTGCGCGTCGACGAGGAGTGGGCCGGGCGCCGGCTGTGGACGGGCGGCATCGGCGTGCACGAGGGGTCCACGGGGGCGCCCGCGGGCGCGTGCCGGGACAGCCTCGCCCAGCAGGTGAGCGTCTTCCTGCAGGAACAGGCGGAGGAAGGCACCGCCTGAGCGTCGCGTCAGTGCGGGATGCCGTCGATGATCTCGCGGGCTCCCTGACGCAGCAGCGCCACGGCGACCGAGGTGCCGAGCGTGGCCGGGTCGAGCCGTCCCGCCCACTCGTGCGCGTTCAGCCGGGTCTTGCCGTCCGGGGTGAAGACACACGCCCGCAGGGACAGTTCGCCGCCGCGGTCCACCCGTGCGTAGCCGGCGATCGGGCTGTTGCAGTGTCCCTGCAGCACGTGCAGGAACATGCGTTCGGCGGCGGCCTCGCGATGGGTGTCCGGGTGGCCGAGGGCGCCGACCGCGTCGATCAGACCGGTGTCGCCCTCACGGCACTGCAGCGCGAGGATGCCCGCGCCGATGGGCGGCATCATGGCCTCGGGGGAGAGCACCTCGCTGATCACGTCGGCGCGGCCGATGCGCTCCAGGCCGGAGACCGCGAGCAGCAGGGCGTCCGCCTCCCCGGCGGCGAGCTTCGCCAGCCGCCGGTTGGCGTTGCCGCGCAGCGGCACGCACCGCAGATGCGGGTGGGTGGCGGCCAGTTGGGCGACCCGGCGCACCGAGGAGGTGCCGATCCGGGTGCCGGGCGCGAGTTCGTCCAGGGTGAGGCCGTCCGGGTGCACGAGGGCGTCGCGGATGTCGTCCCGCTCCAGGAACGCGGCGAACACCGTGCCCGCCGGGAGCGGCCGGTCGGCGGGCACGTCCTTGACGCAGTGCACGGCGAGGTCCGCCTCGCCGGCGAGCAGCGCGGCGTCCACCTCCTTGGTGAACGCGCCCTTGCCCTCCACCGCCGACAGGTCGCCGAGCCACTTGTCCCCGGTCGTCTTCACCGGTACGACCTCGGTGCGCACACCGGGACGGGCGGCGGCCAACTCGGCCCGGACGCGCTCCACCTGGGCGAGCGCCATGGGCGAGTCGCGGGAGACGATACGGATCAGTTCGGGGGCGGACATGGCGACACCATAGACCCTCGGAGGGTCCAGCCGGTGCCGGGACGCCGAACGGCGCCCCGGCGTCAACGAGCCGTGTGCGGTCAGGCGTTCGGGTCGAAGGGGATGCCGGAGGGCTTGGCCGCGGCGAGGTGGGAGGCGAAGCTGCCGTCCTTCAGCCCGAAGTGGGCGCTGCCGAAGTCGTACGAGCTGAGTTTGTCACGCAGCCCCGCCGGGTAGCCGTTCCAGCCGACCAGCGTCGGGTACTGCCAGCCGCCCCTGTGGTTCTCCGGCGGTTCGTCGCCCGAACCCGCGAGGCGGAAGCAGTGGGTGCCGATGCCGTCCTTGTGGTACACGATCTTCGGATGCGTGCCGTCGAAGCGGACCGCCGACCGCGCGTGGACCGTGAAGGACCCGTGGTTGGACGTGGACACGTACTGCACGGTGTCGTTCCGCACCCAGACCACGACGTGCTCCCAGTCGTGGCGGTGCCCCCCGAGGCTGACGCCCGGCAGGGCCTGGTCCTTCTCGAAGTACAGCGCGTAGACGACGGCGCACCAGCCGTTGTTGCACGTGGAGCGGGAGTAGCCGTTGGTGTTCTCCAGGTCCGAGGCGTCACGGCAGTCGCCGTTGAGGGCGCCGGTCGGTCTGAGGCCGGTGTTGACGGAGCCGTCCGGGCCGATCGCCGCTGTCGGGTAGCAGCCGTCGGTGTCGTAGTCGTAGGCGGGCTGGTACGTCCGCTCCAGGACGTCCGCGTCGGCCGGCAGGGCGGGAGGGGGTGCGGCGAAGGCGGTGGCGGGGAAGGCGATGACGAGCGCGGCCGCGCCGGCGAGGCCGGTCAGCCATCTCCTGCGGTGCGTTCGGAACGTGCTCGACGGCACTGCGTCCTCCTCATGGTCCGGGCGCAGCCAACGGCTGTGGGGGAACGGGGAGTTCAGCATCCCGGCTGGACGTATACATGCCAAGAGGGTGCAGACGTACCGCTGGTGAAGCGCGGCCCAACACTCGCCGCACCGGGCCCCGGATCGCACCGGATCACCCGGAGTGCCGGCCGGACCGGCGGCCATGAGGGGTGTGGGCGATTGATTGAGTTACGCAATGAGATGGTAAAGTGCGGTGCATGCCCACACCCGACGTCCCCGCCCCTCCGGAAGTGGCCGAGATCGAGCGCGCGCTCCACCGCCTCACCTACCTGAGCACGCGCGCACGTCAGCACGAGCGGCTGATGGCCCTGGCGGGTGTGCCGCTGGACCGGGCCGCCGTCGCACTGCTGCGGCAGATGGCGGACACCGAGCCGATGCGCCCGGGGGAGCTGGCCGCCCGGCTGGGCGTGGAGGCCTCGCACGTCACCCGCACGGTGCAGCAGTTGCAGAAGTCCGGCCACGTCACCCGAGTCCCGGACCCCGACGACCGCCGCGCCCAGCGCATCGAGCTCACCGGGGCCGGCCGGGAGGCCATCGCCCGGATCCGGGAGACGGGGGTCCGCGGCATGCAGGTGGCCCTGGCCGACTGGTCGCCCGACGACCTGCGGCAGCTCGCCACCCTCTTCCACCGCATGGTCGACGACTTCCTCGCCCACGCCGCCGCCGAGGAGCCGGAACACGCCCGCAGCGCCTGACCGCGGCGCCGGGGCCACGGGTCCCGAGGCCGGTGCCTCACCGTACTTACCGTCGGGTAATATCCCGCGGCAGGTCATCAGAGGAGGAACCGTGTCCCGGTCCGAACGCTCGCCCCTGCTGCTCGCCGGCCTGCTGGCCGCCGCGGGCGCCGCCCACTTCGCCGCCCCGCGCCAGTTCGACCACATCGTGCCGCGCTCCCTGCCCGGCTCGCCCCGGACCTGGACCTACGCCAGCGGCGCCGTCGAACTCGCGCTGGCCGCCGGGCTGGCGCTGCCCCGTACCCGCAAGGCCGCCGCGCTGACCGCGGCGGCCTTCTTCGTCGGCGTGTTCCCCGCCAACGTGAAGATGGCCGTCGACTGGCGGCACCGTCCCGCCCCGCAGAGGGCCGCTGCCCTCGGCCGGCTGCCCCTGCAGGTGCCGCTGGTGCTGTGGGCGCGGGGCGTCGCCAAGGGCGCGGAGGGCAGGTCGTGAGCGGGCGGGTGGAGAAGGGCGACACGGCCCCGGACTTCGCCCTCCCGGACGAGACCGGCACCGTCCGCCGGCTCTCGGAGCTGCTCACCGAGGGACCGGTGGTGCTGTTCTTCTACCCGGCCGCGCTCAGCCCCGGCTGCACCGCGCAGGCCTGCCGCTTCCGCGACCTCGCAGCCGAGTTCGCCGCGGTGGGCGCACGGCCGGTGGGCATCAGCTCGGACGCCGTCGAACGGCAGGCGGAGTTCGCCGGACGGCACTCCCTCGGCATGCCCCTGCTGTCCGACGCCGACGGCACGGTCCGTGAGCGGTTCGGCGTGAAGCGGGGAATCGCCCTGGCGCCGACGAAACGGGCCACCTTCGTCATAGGCCGGGACCGCACCGTCCTGGAGGTCGTGCGCAGCGAACTGCGGATGAACACCCACGCGGACCGGGCGCTCGCCGCGCTCCGCGCATAGGACGCACGGGCGGACCGTCGCGGTTGATACAGGCACGTAATGGGATGATCCTGGACGAATGGATGACGCCTCCGCCGCGATGGTCGTCGATGCCCGCGGCATCGTGACGGGGTGGAGCGAGGGCGCCCGGCGGCTGACCGGGCACCTGGCCGAGGAGGCCGTGGGACGGGCCGTACGGGCGCTGCTCGCCGAGGACGCGCCGTCCGGCACCGCGCCCCTCCCCTCGGGCCCGGTCACGCTGCGTCACCGCGACGGCCGCCCCGTACCGGCCCGGCTCACGCTCCGGCCCCTGCAGGGCGCCGGGGGCACCCCGGCCGGACACCTGATCACCGCCGAACCGTCCCGCGCGGCGGAGACCTCCCTGGCCGCGCGGGCCTTCCAGCAGGCGTCCATGGCGATGTCCGTCTTCGACACCGAGCAGCGCTACCTGCGGCTCAACGACGTCGCCTGCCGGATGACGGGCAGGCCCGAGACGGACCTGATCGGGTCGCCGTACCTGGACAGTGTGGAGAGCGCCGAGTACAGCCGCGGCTTCCACCGGCATCTGCGCCAGGTCACCGAGACGGGCGAACCCCTGCACTACCAGAGCTTCACCCGTGAGCCCTCCGGCACCCGGCCGCACGCCTGGAACATCGAGATGTGGCCGGTCCGTGACTCCTCCGGCGAGGTGGTCGGCGGCGCCCTCGCGGCGTTCGACAGCACCGAGCAGCACCGCGCCCGGCGGCGGCTGGCGCTGCTGAACGAGGCCGCGGCCACCATCGGCACCACCCTGGACGTCGTCCGCACCGCCGAGGAACTCGTGGCGATCCTGGTGCCGGCGGTCGCCGACTTCGCCACCGTCGACCTGCACGACTGGGTCCTCGGCGCCGACGAACCCCCGGTCCGGCCGGACACCGGGGTCGTACTGCGCCGGGTGGCGCACGGCTCCGCCGCCGAGGACGCCCCCCAGGCGGCGGTGCGCCTCGGCCAGACGGACGTCTACCCGCCCTGCTCACCGCCCGCGCGGGCGCTGCGGGAGTGCAGGGCGGTGCTCGCCCGTGCCGGCGAACCGCACTTCGACCGGTGGATCGCCGAACGCGGGGCCCCCGCCCCGGCCGGCCGCGTCCACTCGCTGCTGGCCGTGCCGCTGCGCGCCCGCGGCACCACCCTCGGCGTCGCGGTGGCCGTCCGCAGCATCCACCCCGAGGGGTACGCCGACGACGACGCCGCGCTCGCCGAGGAACTCGCCAGCCGCGCCGCCGTCTGCGTCGACAACGCCCGCCGCTTCGCCCGCGAACGCACCACCGCGCTGACCCTCCAGCACAGCCTGCTGCCGAAGGGGCTGCCCGGACAGGCCGCCGTCGAGGTCGCCCACCGCTATCTGCCCTCCGCGTCGGCGGCCGGCATCGGCGGCGACTGGTTCGACGTCATCCCGCTGGCCGGCAGCCGGGTCGCCCTGGTCGTGGGTGACGTCGTCGGCCACGGCATCCCCTCCACGGCCACCATGGGCCGGCTGTGCACCGCCGTACGCACCCTCGCCGACGTGGACCTCCCGCCCGACGAACTCCTCACCCACCTCGACGACCTGGTCACCCATCTCGCCGCCGACGACCGCGAGGACGTCGCCGAGCTGGGCTCCACCTGTCTGTACGCCGTCTACGACCCCGTCACCCGCCGCCTGGCCGTGGCCGCCGCCGGACACCCCGCGCCCGCCCTCGTGCTGCCCGACGGGACGTCCCGGCTCATCCGTGTGAACGCCGGTCCCCCGCTGGGCGTCGGAGGGCTGCCGTTCGAGGCGACGGAGCTCCAGCTGCCCGAGGGCTCCGTCGTCGCGTTCTACACCGACGGCCTCATCGAGGACCGCGACCGCGACATCGACCGGGCCGCCGACGAGCTGTGCCGCGCCCTGGCGGTGCCCGCCGACTCGCTGGAGTCCCTGTGCGACGGCGTGCTGAAGGACGTACTGCCGCAGGCGCCCGGCGACGACGTGGTGCTGCTCCTGGTCCGCACCCGGGCCCTGGGCGCCGATCAGGTCGTCACGAGGGACGTGCCGCCGGACCCCGAGGAGGTGGCCGCCGCCCGGCAGTGGGCCGGCGAACGGCTGGCAGCGTGGGGGCTGGACGAGATCGCCTTCGTCACCGAACTCGTCGTCAGTGAACTGGTCACCAACGCCATCCGGTACGGCGCGCCGCCCGTCCAGCTACGGCTGATCCGCGACCGCACCCTCATCTGCGAGGTCGCCGACGCCAGCTCCACCTCACCGCATCTGCGCCGCGCCCACGCCTACGACGAGGGCGGACGCGGACTGCTGCTGGTGGCCCAGCTCACCCAGCGCTGGGGCAGCCGCCAGACGGACGGCGGCAAGACGATCTGGGCGGAACAGCCGCTGCCGCAGCCATGACCCGCCGCGCGGTCCCCGCCGGACTCCGCGGCGACCCGGGCGAGGGCCCGGCCGGAGCGCGCCGACCGCGTCGACCACGCTCGCCGCGGACCGGAGGCACCGCGGCCCCGGCACCCCCTTCGGACGCCCGGACGGGGAGCCACGCCTCCCCGTGCCGCCGTCGTCGTCCGCGCCGCGGAAGCGGGTGAGGGCGTACTCGCCGTGCGGCTTCGGTCCGTGCGGCCGGAACGTGGCGTGGCCGAGCGGCCCGTACGTGCCGTGGTCCCGGACGAGGGCCGTGCCGCCGCCGTACCCGCCGCGCGGGTTCACGCCCCCGGACTCCTCGTGCGCCGGCGGACGGTCCTCCGTGGACACGGCGAGCCGCCCGGTCCTTCCCGTGCGCCACCGGCGCCCGCGCGGGCGCCGGATACCCGGTCAGAACTCCTCGTGCACCTCCGGATCCCCGCCGATCCGCCGGTGGGCGCGGTCGGCGATCGTCCGCATCTGGGCGGCGTCCAGTTCGAAGCCGAAGACGTCGAGGTTCGCGCGCTGCCGCTCGGAGTCGGACGACTTGGGGACGGGGAGCGCGCCCAGCTGGACGTGCCAGCGCAGCACCGCCTGGGCCGGGGTGACCCCGTGCGCCTCGGCGACGGCGGCCACGGCCAGGTCGTCCAGGAGCGTCGAGCCACGGCCGAGCGGGCTCCAGCTCTCGGTCAGCACACCCTTGTCGGCGTGGTACGCGCGCAGTTCCTCCTGCGGGAAGAAGGGGTGCAGCTCGACCTGGTTGACCGAGGGCAGCACCCCGGTCTCCTTCTCCAGCCGCTCGATGTGGGCGGGCGTGAAGTTGGAGACGCCGATGGACCGGACGAGCCCGTCCTCCCGCAGCTTGATCATGGCCTTCCAGGAGTCGACGTACTTGTCGACGCGGGGGAGCGGCCAGTGGATCAGGTAGAGGTCGACGTACTCCAGGCCGAGCCGGGCGCGGGACTCCTCGAAGGAGGCGAGGGTCTCCTCGTAGCCGTGGTGCCGGCCCGGGAGCTTCGTCGTCACGACGACCTCCTCGCGCGGGACGCCGGCCCGGGCCACGGCGCGGCCGACACCGGTCTCGTTGCGGTAGTTGGTCGCCGTGTCGACGAGGCGGTAGCCCATCTGGAGGGCCTCGGCCACCGCCCGCTCCGCCTCGGCGTCGTCCATCGGCCAGGTGCCCAGGCCCAGGGCGGGGATCGTGGTGCCGTCGTTGAGGGTGTGGCTCGGGATGCTGCTCACCAGGGTGCCTTCCCGTTGACAGTGTCGTCCTCCCAGCGTCGGGGACGAGGGGGTCAATGATCAACCGGACGGGTAGGGAGACCGGTGGGGACGACCGACGGAGTGGGGAACGCATGACGACGCACAGGGACGGCACGGGGGAGGGCACGGCGGTGGAGGTGCGTCCGGTGGCCGGGCACATCGGGGCCGAGATCACGGGTGTCGACCTCGCCGGTGACCTCGACGACGCCGTGACCGCCGCCATCAGGGCGGCGGTGCTCCGCTGGAAGGTGGTGTTCTTCCGCGGCCAGCGCCTCGACCACGCCGGCCATGTGGCGCTGGCCCGCCGGTTCGGCGAACCGGTCGTGCTGCCCCGGCGCGGCAAGGCCTCACCGGCGGACTTCCCCGAGATCGAGACCACCGCCGACCGGCTGGAGCTCGGCGGACGCTTCGGCATGGAGCACGACGAGTGGCTGCGGCGCCGCCGCCACACCCTGCTGCGCGGCTGGCACTGCGACCACGGCGCCCGCGTCGACCCGCCGGCCGCGACGATCCTGCGCGCCGAGACCGTCCCGCCCTACGGCGGCGACACCACCTGGTCGAACCTGGCCGCGGCGTACGCCGGACTCTCCGCCCCGGTGCGGGAGTTCGCCGACCGGCTGCGCGCCGAGCACCGGCTGGGGGTCGGCTACCAGCCCCGCCCCGGCGACGACGCCTATCTGCGCCATCTGCTGGAGAGCCAGACCGCCTCCGAGCACCCGCTGGTGCGCGTCCACCCGGAGACCGGGGAGCGGGTGCTGTTCGTCAACGGCTACTACGTCGAGCAGATCACCGGCCTGTCCCGCCCCGAGAGCACGGCCGTCCTCCAGATGCTCCTGGAGCAGGCCACCCGGCCCGAGTACACCGTGCGGCTGCGCTGGGAGCCGGGCAGCGTGGCCTTCTGGGACAACCGGGCCACCATCCATCTGGCCCCGGGTGACACCGCCCACCTCGACCACCCGCGGATCATGCACCGGGTGATGCTCGCCGGTGACGTGCCCGTCGGCGTGGACGGCCGGCCCTCGCGAGCCCTCACCGGTACCGCGCCCGGCCGCTGGTAGCTCATGTGAGGGGGATGGTCACCTCGTCCTCGACCGGCGGGGCGATCTCCTGCGCGCGGTGGCCGGTGGCCGCGTGACAGCGCAGCCGGATCGCCTCCGGGCTCACGTCCAGCCGCAGGAAGCACTTGAAGAACGGCGGGCTGTAGGTGGCCGAACCCGGTGAGAACAGCGACGTGTAGGCCTTGCGCACGGGCAGCCGCAGCCGCTTGCCCCGGTCGGGCCGGCGGCCGGTGCCGAGCAGCCCTGCGACCAGCCGCGTCCGGCGGGTGACCCGGGCCGGTGCGCCGGGCGCACGGGTGGGTCCGATGCCGAGGCGTTCGGCGATCACGGCCATCGCCTCGGCGTCGGTGAGACCGAAGAAGCGGCTCAGTCGCAGCCGGCGTCCGTAGAGCCTGCTGTAGAAGGCGAGGGAGTCGCCGCGCAGCGGATAGCAGCGGAAGTCCCGCTCGGTGACCCCGGCGACGTCCACCCGGGGGATGGTGTGGGTGGCGTGGGTGAACGCCCCGCCGCCGCCCGCCACCACGTACTGCAGGGTGCGGCCGTCGTCCAGCCGTACCGGGTAGCGCTGGTAGTTGTGGATGTCGCCGCCTATCGCGGCCACGTAGTGGTGGCCGGGGTCGCGGACGATGTCGTCGACGGTGCCGCCGCCCTCGATCGGGCACGGGTGGTGCTCGCCGTCCACGTACAGGGGCGAGCCCGTGACGAGGATCTTCGGGCGCGGTCCGCGGGATACCTCGCGCAGCCACGCGCCCTGTTCGGCGTCGACCGTGCCCAGCAGTCCCGTGTCGATGCCGACGATCCGCACCGGCCCGGCGTCGATCGCCCAGTACGGCCCCGGCTGCACCGCCTGCTGGGCGGGCGCGGACCGCATCTTGCGGGCCTCGTCCAGGCGCCCGCCGTCCCCGGCGCGCGGCCGGTGCCACAGCAGGGAGCGCAGCCGGGCCCGGCTGAACGGGCGCGGCGTGGGTCCCGGAGGCAGCGGCGGGGCGTCGTCGCAGAAGACGCGCATGAAGCCGCCGAGGTCCTCGTACCAGTCGTGGTTGCCCGGTATCGCGTATATCGGGGCCTGGTAGTCCCGGTACGGGCGGAAGAACTTGGTGCCGTAGTCGTCGGCGCTGCCCACCGGGTAGATCACATCACTGGCGAGCACGGCGAAGGCGGTGTCCCGGCCCTCCTGAAGCAGTCCGGGCACCACCGCGTACTGGGGCTCGTCGCCCTCACCCGTGTCGCCGATCACCAGGAACGAGAACCGGTCCGGATCGTCACGCCGGATCACCTTGTCGGCGGGTGCGCCGGCCGCCTCCCGCTGGGCCACCCAGCGGCTGCGGGTGTCTCCCGTGGGGTCGCCGAACCAGGAGGCCAGGACCCCGTTGCGGGCGGCCCACAGCATGCGCGGGTCGAGCCAGGAGATCTTCTCGACCTCGTTCGGCATCAGCCGCCGGTACGCACCGCGTTCAGCGGTGCCCCAGCCGGCGCCCTCGGCGGTATCACG
Organism: Streptomyces sp. CB02400; assembly: GCF_001905725.1. Taxonomy (GTDB): domain Bacteria; phylum Actinomycetota; class Actinomycetes; order Streptomycetales; family Streptomycetaceae; genus Streptomyces; species Streptomyces atrovirens. The sequence goes on along the minus strand of NZ_LIWB01000014.1, from coordinate 186,762 downwards.
TGAAGAGTCGGACACCGGTGCACCGTAACAACGGCGCGGTGGACGGCCGGAGAGCGGGGTGCCGGTGAATCCCCGCCGTACGGCACCGAGTTGGGGACAGTGGTCAGAAGGTGCGCGCCAACAGGTCGAGCAGCGCCGCCCAGTGACGCTCGTCCGCCTCCTTGTCGTACGCCGCCGTGTCGGACTGGGTGTAGCCGTGCGGCGCCCCGGCGTACACCTCGCAGCGGTGCCGGACACCGGCATCCGTCAGCGCCCGCTCCAGCCGCTCGATCTGCTCCTCGGGCAGCGAGTGGTCCTGGTCGGCGTGGCCGAAGTACACCTCGGCGGTGATCCGGCCGGCCACCAGGTGCGGACTGTCCGGCGCGTCCGTCGCCAGCCGGCCGCCGTGGAACCCGGCCGCGGCGGCCACCCGGTCCGGGTAGGTGCCGGCGGTGCGCAGGGACAGGGCCGCGCCCATGCAGTAGCCGGTCACCGCCACCGGACCGCCGGCCACCGCGGAGCAGTCGGCGAGCCACCGCAGATACGCGTCGGCGTCCCGCATCGCCCGCTCGGGCGTGAGCTGCCGCATCACCGGCATGAGGCGCCGCAGCAGCCGGCCCCGCGACGCGTCGTCGATGAACTCGGGCAGCTCGGCCACCGGCGCGGGCCCGCTCCGGTAGAGCACATTGGGGACCAGGACGGTGTACCCGGCCCCCGCCAGCCGGTCGGCCATCGCCCGCAGCCGCGGACGCGGCCCGAAGGCGTCCATGTAGAACAGGACCGCCGGCCGCGGCCCCCCGTCGGCGGGATGCGTCAGATACGCGTCCGCGGTGCCGTCCCCGGTGCGGACACCGACGGTCGTTCCCTGTACGGCGGTCATGGCTGCGCTGCCTCTCGAAGGATGTGGATCACGCCCATCGTGGCACGTCGGCCGGGCGCGGCGGACGGCGCGGCGCCCTCACTCGAACCGGGTGACGTCGCCGGCGCCCCGCCGTACGATCTCCGCCTCGCCGCCCGAGAAGTCGATCACCGTGGTCGGCTCGGTGCCGCAGTCGCCGGAGTCGAGCACCGCGTCCACCTGGTGGTCGAGCAGGTCCTTGATCTCCCAGCCCTGGGTCATCGGCTCGTCCTCGCCGGGCAGCAGCAGGGTGCTGGACAGCAGGGGCTCACCGAGCTCCGCCAGCAGGGCCTGGGTGACGACGTGGTCCGGGATGCGCACGCCGACCGTCTTCTTCTTGGGGTGCAGCAGCATCCGCGGCACCTCCTTCGTCGCGGGCAGGATGAACGTGTAGCTGCCCGGGGTCGACGCCTTCACCGCGCGGAACACGTCGTTGTCGATCCGTACGAACTGGCCGAGCTGCGCGAAGTCCCGGCACATCAGGGTGAAGTGGTGCCGGTCGTCCAGCTTGCGGATCGTACGGATCCGGTCGATGCCCGAGCGGCTGCCCAGACGGCAGCCGAGTGCGTAGCAGGAGTCCGTGGGGTACGCGACGAGGGCGTCGGAGCGGATGCTCTCGGCGACCTGCGCGATGGTGCGCGGCTGGGGGTTGTCGGGGTGCACGTCGAAGTACTTCGCCATTCACCGAGCTTATGCCGTCCGCGCGCCAGGGCCCCGCACGCCGCCCTCGTGGCCGGTGCGCCGACGCGCCGGGATGAGTCGCGCGCACGGGTGGGGTAACGTCCCCGACCTGGGCCGGGGACGACGAGCGGACGAGGGGAAGGCCGAGGTGGCAGGCCGTAGGGACGGAATCCGGCGGACGCCGGAGGCGGCCGGGGAGGGTCCGGCGTGGGCGCGGGAGCTGCTCGAACATCTGCGTCCGGCCGGGCGGGACGCCCGCAGGGTCGTCGACTGGCTGGCCGCCACCGCGCACGCGGAGGTGTCCCTCCAGGACGCCGCCGGGGCGCTGCTCGCCGGGCCCCGGCTGCCGTTGGACGGGTCCCTCGTCGCCGACCTCGGCTCCGGCCGGATCGCCTCCGCCGCCTGGGAGGGGGAGGGGCGCCATGTGCGCCTGGTGAGGATCGGGCACCCCTCGGGGGCCTGTGTGCTGGCCGTCTCCCGCGAGGCCCCCTTCGACCGGCACACCTCCGACGTCGTCACGCACACCGCCCAGGTGATCGAACTCCTGCTGACCGCCCACGAGACCGCCGCCGCCGGACACCGGCTGCGGCGGGCCACCGCCGATCTGCGCCTCGCGATCCTGCAACTGCTGATGGTCGAGGACACCGTCGCCGCCCGCCGGGTCGCCGCCGGACTCTGGCCCGGCCTGCTCGACGCCGACACCGCCTGCGTCTACGTCGTCGAGTCCGCGCCCGCCCTGCGCGACCGGCTCGCCGCGGAGTGCCTGGACACCACGCGGGAGGAGGCGCTGGTCGTGCGCTGCCCGGCGATGGACGGGCACGTGATCGTCGTCAGTCCCCGCGAGGCCACCGCCGGCGAGCTGCGGTCGCTGGTCGAACGGCACCCGGGCACCTTCCTCGGCGGCAGTGTGTGGCAGAGCCTCGCCCGTACCGCCACCGCGTACGGGCAGGCCGTCAGCGCCCTGGCGGTGGCGCGCTTCCGCGCCGACAAGACGGCCGTGTACGCCGAACGCACCCACCCGGAGCGGCTGATGGACCCCGCCGCGCTGCGCGGCTGGGCGGCCCGGGTGCTGCGCCCGCTCGACGCGCTGCCGCACCACACCCGCGCCGAACTCCTCGCCACCACCCGCCTCGGCCTGGAGTTCACCGCCGTCAACACCGCCAAGATCCTCGGCGTCAGCCGCAACACCGTACGGGCCCGCATGGAACGCGTCGAGACCATGCTCGGCGCGGACTTCGACGACGTCACCGCCCGCGCCGTGGTGCACCTGGCGCTGCACACCCAGATCAACCTCCTGGACGGGCAGGCGGCCGGCGACCCCGCGGCGCACTCCCCGGGCCTCGCCGACCTGCTGGCCGGCCCCGCCGTCGGCGGCTGGGCGCGGGAGCTGCTGGGACGGCTGGAGGGGGACCCCCGGAACGTGCGCCGCACCCTGCGCACCTGGATCGCCGCCGGCGGCAACGCCGAGCGGGCCGCGCAGAGCCTGGGCGTACACGCCCAGACCGTGCGCGAGCACGTGCGCAGCGCCGAACCGGTCCTGGAACGCCAGCTGCTGGCCACCGGGACCGACCTGTACGAGGTCGTCCTGGCCCATCTGGCGGCGGGTGACCTGGAACAACCGGTCCTCACGGACGGGTGAACCGGGCTTTTCGGACTCAGTTGTGCACGGATGAGCCCTCCGGCGGCCACAGCGGGCACCGGTGCGGTACACAGGCCCGCCCCGCTGCGCATAGTTTCGGCAGCACGGCGGAGGCACGACCGGAACGGGGGACCGGTCGCGCCCCCGCCCCTTCGCCGCTGTGTGCCTCCGGCGTGGACGGGTACCCGGCCGCCGCTGTGGAGGCCCGCCCCCGGCCTCGGGTACCGAGGCGGACGGGCCCGTAACGAGCACCGCGACGAGGAGGCCCGGATGACCAGCGAGACGGAGACCGGCGGCGTCACCGGCACGCAGGACAAGGACTACAACCTGATCTGGTACGTCGAGGCGTGCCTGAGCAACGCACTGCGCCTGGAGAGCTACATCCAGGACGCCGAACGCGCCAAGGACACCGAGGTCGCCGACCTGTTCCGCAAGGCCCAGGCGGACAGCCGCAAGGGCGCGGAACTCGGCAAGGAGCTGCTGCGCGCACGCCTGAACGGCGGCTGAACACGCCGCTTCACAAGGCCCGGCCACCGCGCACGACCACGGCGGCCGGGCCCGTGCCGTCCCGCGGCACCACTTCCTCACCCGTTCCTCACCCGGCCTGGCGCAACCGGCCGCTTCCCGAGTCGCCGACCGCGGTGATGCGGGGCAGCATGGCCCTCGTACGGACGGCATCGGAGGGACGTCGAGCAGCGCAAGGAGCCCACGATCATGACGGACGTTTCGAGCCGGGGCCCCGCTCCGGGCGACGACCGCAAGGTACTCACCAACCGGCAGGGTCATCCGGTCTACGACAACCAGAACCAGCGCACCGTCGGCTCCCGCGGCCCGGCCACGCTGGAGAACTACCAGTTCCTGGAGAAGATCAGCCACTTCGACCGGGAACGCATCCCCGAGCGCGTGGTGCACGCCCGCGGCGTCACCGCGTACGGCTACTTCGAGGCGTACGGGAAGTGGGGCGACGAGCCGGTCTCCCGCTACACCCGCGCCAAGCTCTTCCAGGAGGAGGGCAAGCGCACCGACGTGGCCGTCCGCTTCTCCACCGTCATCGGCGGCCGGGACTCCTCCGAGGCCGCCCGCGACCCCCGCGGTTTCGCGGTGAAGTTCTACACCGAGGACGGCAACTGGGACCTCGTCGGCAACAACCTGGGCGTCTTCTTCATCCGGGACGCCATCAAGTTCCCGGACGTCATCCACGCCCTCAAGCCCGACCCGGTCACCTTCGAGCAGCAGCCGCGCCGCATCTTCGACTTCATGTCGCAGACGCCCGAGTCCATGCACATGCTGGTCAACCTGTTCAGCCCGCGCGGCATCCCGGCGGACTACCGCCACATGCAGGGCTTCGGCGTGAACACCTACAAGTGGGTCGACGCCGAGGGCAACACCAAGCTGGTCAAGTACCACTGGATGCCCAAGCAGGGCGTGCGCAGCATGACCGTCGAGGACGCGGCGAACGTCCAGGCCGAGGGACTCGGCCACGCCACCAAGGACCTCTACGAGGCGGTGGAGCGCGGCGAGTACCCGGAGTGGGAACTGCTGGTCCAGATGATGGACGACCACGACCACCCGGAACTGGACTTCGACCCGCTGGACGACACCAAGACCTGGCCCGAGCAGGACTTCCCGCCGAAGCCGGTGGGGCGCATGGTGCTGGACCGGATGCCGGAGAACTTCTTCGCCGAGAACGAGCAGATCTCCTTCGGCACCGGCGTGCTCGTCGACGGGCTGGACTTCTCCGACGACAAGATGCTCGTCGGCCGGACCTTCTCCTACAGCGACACCCAGCGCCACCGGGTCGGCCCGAACTACCTCCAGCTTCCGGTCAACCAGGCCAAGCACGCGGACGTGCGCACCAACCAGCGCGACGGCCAGATGGCGTACTTCCAGGACAACGGCGGGGAGAATCCGCACGTCAACTACGAGCCGTCGATCACCGGCGGTCTGCGGGAGGCCCAGTACCCGACGCACGACGACCAGGGCCCGGAGATCCGGGGCCGGCTCACCCGCAAGCGCATCGAGCGCACCAACGACTACCTCCAGGCGGGCCAGCGGTACTGCCTGATGGAGGACTGGGAGCGTGACGACCTGGTGAAGAACTTCGTCACCCTGATCTCCCAGTGCGACCGGGAGGTGCAGGAGCGTATGGTGTGGCACTTCCTGCTGGTCGAGAACGACCTCGGCCGCAGGGTCGGCGAGGGCCTCGGGATCACGCCGGAGGACGTCGCCCACCTGGAGCCCCTGGCGAGCCAGGACCTCACCGACGAGGACCGCAAGCGGCTGGCCAGTCTCGGCGACAACCCGCCCCGTGACGTGGAGGGACTCACCATGACCCACTGCGTCCCCGACGAACGGTACGTGGTGACCCGTTAGGGACGGGCCGCCGCCCGCGCCACCGCGAGCGCCTGCCCGGCGTAACCGCGCCCGAACAGCACGGCGTGCACCAGCAGCGGGAACAGCTGGTGCACGCCGACGCGTGTCCGCCATCCGTCGGCGAGCGGCGCCACCTCCTGGTAGCCGTCCAGCACCGCGTCCAGATGGGGGCAGCCGAACAGGGCGAGCATCGCGAGATCGGTCTCCCGGTGCCCGCCGTGGGCGGCCGGGTCGATCAGGTGGACGTGCCCGTCGGCGCCCCAGAGCACATTGCCGTTCCACAGGTCGCCGTGCAGCCGCGCGGGCGGCTCGGCGGGCCCGGCCAGCTCCGGCAGCCGCTCACAGACCCGCTCGACGACACCCGCCTCACCGGCGGTGACGGTGCCGTCGTCGACCGCCCGGCGCAGATACGGCAGGATCCGGTGCCCGGCGTACCAGCCGGGCCAGTCGTCGCCGGTGACGTTGCGCATCGGGGCGAGCCCGATGAACGCCTCCACCGGGCCGCCGGGCGGCGGCGCCCCGAAGGCCGGCGCGCCGGCGGCGTGCAGCGCGGCCAGCCCCCGGCCGAACCGCAGTGCCGCCTCCCGCCCGGGCGGGCCCTGCGCCACCCGGTCGACGACCAGCCGGCGCGCGTCGTGACCGTGCACCACCGGCACCCGTACTGTCCCGGCCCCGGCCAGCCAGCGCAGCCCGGCTGCCTCGGCGCGCGCGGCCTCCGCTCCGTCGGCGCTCTTGACGACCACCACCCGGCCGTCGTCGAGGGCGACCTCGGCCAGTGAGCCGGACAGCGTACGCACACCGGTCACCGCGCGCCCCGTGAACCGGGCCGCCACGGCCCCGGGCCCGTCACTGTCCCGGACGGTCGGACCGGGAGGGAAGCTCATGGGCGGACTCCTCACGTACGGGTGCGCGGGCGAGCGGTCGTGCCCAGGGTAGGGGCTCCCCGTACGCCCGCGTCCGCCGCCGGCCGGTCACGCGGGACGGTGAAATCCCGGCCGCCGCCGATCGAAGGAAACCGCGCCGGGGGACCACTCGGAGCATGACGAGTACATCGTTCCAGCGCACCCTCACCCTGCCCGCCACGCTGTGCGAACAGGCCGCGCACCATCTGGAGCAGGCCGCCCGGCGGACCGTGGACGGCGCCGGAATCCCGCTGAAGGCGTTCCGCGCGGCCGCCGACAGCGACTACACCCTCCCGGTGTCCGTGGTGGAACAGGCGGCGGGCTGCCTGCTGGTCCTGGCCACGGAGACCGCCCAGACCGTACGGCCCTCGGCCCTGCGCACCACCATCGGCGTCGCCCTGTGCCTGCGCGACGCCGTCCAGGCCGTCCACCGGCCCGCGCTCACCACCCGCTTCTGGTGAGGGCGCGCCGCATGGTCCCCGCCCGGCGGGGAACCCGGCGCACCCCCCACCACCCACACCTCCAGGAGAAGGCATGAGTCTGTTGCGCGTCCTCGGCCGGCCGATGCTGGCGTCGATGTTCGTCGCGGGCGGGCTGGACTCCGTCCGCAACCCCCAGAACGTCGCCCCGATCGCCGAGTCCGTCGTCCAGCCCGTCACCGACCGCGTCGCGGTGCTGCCGGACCGCACCGAGGACGCCGTACGCCTCAGCGGCGCCGTCCAGGTCGTGGGCGGACTGCTGCTGGCCACCGGACGTCTGTCCCGCCCGGCGGCGCTCGCCGTCGCCGCCACGCTCGTGCCCACGACGCTGGCCGCCCACCGCTTCTGGGAGGAGGAGGACCCCGGCCAGCGCATGCAGCAGCGCATCCACTTCCTGAAGAACCTGTCGATGCTCGGCGGTCTGCTGATCGCCGCCGACGACACCGGCGCCGCCCCCTCGCTGCTCTGGCGGAGCCGGCACGCCGCCCACGATCTGCGCCGCGACGCCCACCTCGTACGCCGGTCCGTCCGGGCCGGGGCCGGTCCCGCCGCGGCGGCCGGCCGGGTCCGGGCCAAGCTGTCCTGCTGACGCACGGACCGCGTTAGCTCCCCGGAGTCGGGGGGACTCGTCGGCGGGTGGACCCGGCCGGGTGCCACCACGAACCGGAGGTGAAGGACATGGGACACGGAGGCAACGTCATCGACGAACTGGTGACCGATCACCGGGAAGTCGAGGAGCTCTTCGGCAAGATCGAGGCACTGCCGTCCGGTCACAAGGACCGCAAGACGTACGCCGACCAGGCCACCATCGAGCTGATCCGGCACTCGGTGGCGGAGGAGGCGTACCTCTACCCGGCCGTGCGCGAGCACGTGGAGAACGGGGACGCGCTGGCCGACCGCGAGCTCCAGGACCACGCCACGGCCGAGCAGACGATGAAGGACCTGGAGGGCTGCGACGCGGGCGACGCCGAGTTCGACCGGCTCATCGGCGCGCTGATGAGCGAGATCCGCGAGCACGTCGCCGACGAGGAGCAGAACCTGTTCCCGATGCTGCGCGCCTCCTGCTCCCCGGAGGCGCTCGACCAGCTCGGTGACAAGGTCCGGCAGGCGAAGAAGACCGCCCCGACCCGGCCGCACCCGTCCGCCCCGGACAAGCCCCCGGCGAACAAGCTGCTGGCACCGGGCGCCGGCATGGTGGACCGGGTCCGGGACGCGCTGAGCGGACGCGGCAAGCTCGGCTGACGCCACCAGGGGCGCACGCGGGGACACAGAAGGAGGGGCCCGTCACACAGGTGACGGGCCCCTCCCTTGCCCCCGCTCCCTGTGATCAACCACACTCACGGCCCAAGTCCCCCACGCGAAGGCACATTTGACGCCCGCTTCCCCTTGATCTCCGGCTACTCGGAACCGACTCGGCGGTCCCTTCTGCCACGATGGGCCGCGCCCTTCCGGGTGACGGGAGCCGCCGAGCAGCGCAGCCGGCGTTCCGCTTCCCGCGCCCCTCCGCTGAGTCCTCCGACTCGTCCTCCCGAGTAGCGCGCCTGTGTCTTCCTCGCTCCCCCCTGCCCAGTCCGGGTCCCGCTCGCCCTGGCGCTCCCTGCGGCACCGCAGCATGCGCTGGTGGTCCGTCGCGAACTTCGTGTCCAACGCCGGTACGTGGATGCAGCTCACGGTGCAGAACCTGCTGGTCCTCCAGATCACCGGGTCCGCCGCCGCCACGGGCCTGTCCATGTCCGTGCAGGCCGCACCGGCCCTGCTCATGAGCGTCCTCGGCGGCGCGGCGGTCGACCGCTGGCCGCGGAAGCTGACGGCCGCCGTCAGCCAGGCCCTGCTGGCCGTCATCGCCTTCACCACGGCCACGCTGGTGGCGCTGGACCGGCTCGACATGACGTCCCTGATGGTGCTGGCCGCCGTCACCGGCATGATCGCCACCGTCGACAACCCGGCGTGCGCCCTGCTGGGCAACGACCTCGTCCCCGCCGAGGACGTGCCCTCCGCCATCGGCGTGGGCGCGCTGGTGTTCAACGCGGGCCGGCTCGCGGGCGCCGCGCTCGCCGGAGTGACGGTCGGGTTCCTCGGCACCGCCGCCGCCTACTTCGCCAACGGGTTCTCCTTCCTGTTCGTGACCGCGGTCATCCCCTTCCTGCGCCCGGCGGCAGGGGCGGTCCGGCACGTCGTCGGGAAGGGCGGGAAGGGCGAGAAGGGCGAGAAGGGCGAGCGCCCGCAGAGCGCCATGACCGTCCGCGAGGGGATCGCCTTCTTCGCCCGCCGGCCGCGGCTGCTCGCGCTCGCCGGGGTGACCGGCATCAGCGCGGTCTTCGGCCGCAACTACGGGCTCACCCTCGCCGTCCTGGTCACCGGGCCGCTCGCGGGCGGCGCCGGGGCGTTCGGCACGGTGTCCACCGTCCTCGCGGTCGGCGGCATCCTCGGCGCGGTGCTCGGCGCGCGGCTGCGCCGGCCGTCCGTGCGGCTGGTCGGCGCCCTCGCGGCGACGGGCGCGCTGCTGCAGGTGGTGGCCGGGATGTCACCGTCGCTGGCCGTGCTGCTGGCGCTGGTACTGCCCATGGCCGTCGTCGAGTCCGTCTCCGACACCGCCGGAACGGCCGTCCTGCAGACCGACCCGCCCGCCCACCTGCGCGGACGCGTCCTCGGCGTCTGGGGCAGCATCGGCACGGTATGGAGCCTGGGCGGCCCGCCCGCCCTGGGCCTCCTCATGGAACTGGCCGGCCCCCGCGGCGCCCTGATCACCGGCGGCCTGATCATCGCCACCTCGATAGCGGCAGGCCACCTCCTCCACACTCGCCGCACTCAGGCCCCGGTGGTCCTCCGTCCCGAGGCCCTGGAAACAGCGGCGTGACTGCCGGCCCCTCCGGCGTTTGAGGAGCCGGGGGCCCGGGGGCAGCACCCCCGGGGACGGGGCGGGACGGGAAGGGGCTGCGGGGGCGAAAACCTCCCCGCCCCACCCCCCGCTCACCCGTCCGACGCCCGAAGGGCAACCGCCGCCGCCCGCGCCGCCCGCCGGGCAAGCAACGTCGTGGACCGCCCGTCCAGATACGGCAACACCACCGCCTGCCCACCCCAGGCCCGCAACACCCCCGCCTCCGGCAACTCCTGCACGGAGTAGTCCCCGCCCTTCACCCACACATCGGGCCGCAACCGCCCCAGCACCACCTCGGGCGTGTCCTCCTCGAACACCACCACCGCGTCCACACTCCCCAGCGCCGCCAGCACCCTCGCCCGGTCCGCCGCCGGCGTCAGCGGCCGCCCCGCCCCCTTCCGCCGAGCGACCGAAGCGTCGGAGTTCAGGCACACGATCAGACAGTCCCCGACCCGCCGCGCACTCTCCAGCAGCCCGACGTGCCCCGCGTGCACCAGATCGAAGCAGCCCCCCGTGGCGACCACCGTCCCCCCGCGCGCCCGCACCCCCTCCGCCAGCTCGAACGCGTCGGCGGCGGCGGACCCGTGCGCGGGCCCGGGCACGGCCGGCGCGTGCCACAGGTCCGGATTCCCCGCCCCGCCCGCCGCGACGAACGCCGCCGCCTCGGCGACCGCCCGCTGCAGCGCCTCCTCCGGCAGCAGCCCGTCGGCCAGCGCCGCGACGGTCGTCGCCGCGAAGCAGTCACCCGCGCCGCACGGATCCCCGTCCGCCCGGAACGGCGCCGGGATCAGCATCGGCGTACCCCCGCCCGGCCGGGTCAGCAGCACCCCGCGCTCGCCGAGCGTCACCGCGACGCCCGCCGCCCGCCAGCGCTCCGCCAGTTCCGCCCCGCGCTCGGCGAAGGCACTCAACGACGCCCCCGGCGCCCCCGACACCCCCGGCGAACCGGCGCACAGCGCGACCGCCTCCGCCGCGTTGGGCGTGACCAGACGCGCCCCCGGTACCGGTGGGTCGCCCTTGGGATGCGGGTCCCACACCAGCGGTGTGTGCCGGGCCGCGTCCTCCAGGTGCGGACGCACGGCCCCCGCGGTGTGCCGTCCGTAGTCCGCGACGAGGACGGCGTGCGCGCCCGCGAGCGCCTCGCGCACCGCGTCGTCCGGCTCGCCCGGCGTCCCGCCGCCCCGGTCGATGCGCACCACGGGCCGCCCGCCCGCCAGCACCCGCGTCTTCACCGGCAGCGTGCCGTGCAGCGGCAGCTCCAACAGCCGGATCCGTCCGCTGAGCTCCCGGCGTACGGCCTCGCTGGCCGGGTCGTCGCCGAGCGCGGTCACCAGCACCACGTCCCGGCCGCCGCGGGCCGCGAGCGCGGCGGCCAGCCCGGCCCCGCCCGGATGCCGGCGGTCACCGGTGACGTCGACGACCGGGGCGGGCGCGTCCGGGGCCAGCCGGGTCGCGACCCCCTCGATGTCCTCGTCGAGCAGGACGTCCCCCACCACCACCAGCGGTTTCGGACCGGTCATGACATCCTCCCGGGGACGGCCGCCGCACCGCGCGCGAGGGGCGCGGCCACGGCGGCGTCGAAACACTCGCAGAGCAGGTGTACGGCGACCAGATGCGTCTCCTGGACGGTCGCGGTGCTGCCCGCCGCCACGCACAGCGCCTCGTCCGCGGCCTGTGCCAGCGGGTTCGGGCCGGGCCCGGTGAGCGCCCAGACCCGCAGCCCGGCCCGCCGGGCCGTCACCGCCGCCGCGATCAGATTGGCGCTGCGTCCCGAGGTGGACAGCAGCACCAGCACGTCGCCGGGCCGCCCGTGGGCGGTCACCTGGCGGGAGTAGACGTGGTCGAAGCCGTAGTCGTTGCCGATGGCGGTGACGCTGGAGGTCTCCGCGTGCAGGGCGAGCGCCGAATAGGCGCGCCGCTCCCGGCGGTAGCGGCCGACCAGCTCGGCGGTCAGGTGCTGGGCCTGGGCGGCGCTGCCGCCGTTGCCGGCGGCCAGCAGCCGTCCGCCGTCGGTGAGCACGGCGGCGAGGCGTCCGCCCCAGTCGGCGATCCGGGGCAGGCCGCTTCGGCGGAAGCCGTCGAGGGCCTCCTGGAGCGACCGGCAGTGCGCCTGGGCGGCTTCGAGGGCGGAGTCTTCGGTCATGGCGTCTCGGGCGCACCGCCTCGGGGGGACGGCGGCGGCACCCGCACCTCCTTCCAACGTCGGACGTCGGCGGTTCAGCCGGTTCCGGTCGCGGCGGGCTCGGCGTCGAGGACCTCGCAGTACGCCGCCTCGGTGGCCGCGGCGACCCGCGCCCAGCCGTAGCGGCTGAGCACCCGGCGACGGCCGGCCGCCCCGCACGCCTGTCGGGCCGCCGGGTCGGCGAGCAGGCCGGCCACGGCCCCGGCCAGTGCCTCGGGGTCGCTGGGCGGCACCAGCCGGCCGGTGCCCGGATCGGCGACCGTGTCGAGCTGGCCGCCGACCGCGGTGGCCACCACCGGACGGCCGCAGGCCATGGCCTCCAGCGGGACGATCCCGAAGGGCTCGTAGTCGGCGGGGCACAGCACCACGTCGGCGGAGCGCAGCAGCGCCGGCACCCGCCCGGCGTCCACCCCGCCGGTGAACCGGACCCGGTCGGCGACCCCGGCGTCCCGCGCGATGCCGCGCAGCCGCCGCACCTCCGGGTCGTCGCCGAGGAGTTCCGGCGGGGGCCCGCCGACCACCACCAGCTCCGTGCCGGGCAGCCGCGCCAGTGCGGCCACCGACACCGCGGCGCCCTTGCGCGGCACCAGCCGCCCGAGCTGCACCAGCCGGTACCGGAACGGGCCGCGCGGCGCGACCGGGCCCACCGGCGTGAACCGGTCCGTGTCGACACCGCACGGCACGACCCCGATCCGGTGCGCCGGCACACCCATCCGGACCAGCTCGGCGACCTCGTCCCGGCAGGTGGCGACGATCCGGTCGCAGCCCAGCCCCACCTCGGTCTCGCAGCCGATCCGTTCCGGCGGACTGGTGTCGGCGGCCCGCTGGTGCCGGCGCTTCACCGTGCCCAGCGCGTGATAGGTGTGCAGCAGCGGCAGCCCCAGCTCCCGGGCCGCCCCCAGCGAGGCCAGTCCCGACATCCAGTAGTGCGAGTGCGCCACGTCCGGGGTGCGCGCCCGCCACTCCCGGGCGAGTCGGCGCCCGAACTCGTCCATGTACGGCAGCAGCCGGTCCTTGGGTACCGGCTGCGCGGGGCCCGCCGGGACGTGGTGCACCTCGACGCCCTCGCGCAGCGTCACCCGGTCGGGCAGGCCGGGCGCGTCACGGCGGGTGTGCACGGTGACGCGGTGGCCGCGGTCGGCGAGCGCCCCGGCCAGGGCGGCGACATGGACGTTCTGCCCGCCGGCGTCCACCCCGCCGAGGGTGGCGAGCGGGCTCGCGTGCTCCGAGACCAGGGCGATGGACAGCACGCCCGGGGCGAGCGGGCCGGAAGCGGGGGTCATGGGCGCACCTCCGTGATCGGTCGCGGCACAGGCCACGGCGGAATGTTCCTGGGCACCCCGGCCCACCGCCACGGCCGGACGCCGGCTGTCCCGGCCGCGGCCGACCACCGGACCGGACGGGCGCACCGGCCGCACGGCGGGCGGACCGGGAGGCTCCCCCCTCGTGGCCGTACGGCCCGGATGCGGAGGCCCGCCACGGTGGAGGCCGTGCGCACCGTCGGCCGGGACGCGGTCCCGGGGGAGCCGGCGGCACGGTCGCGGGGGGCCGCGGACGGAGGGGCCGCGACCGGGGGCGGCCGGTGGGACGGGCGGGTCACGAGGGGAGCCGTTCGCCGGGCGGCGGGGAGTGCGCGGGCGCGGGGGGACCGGCCCGGTGCGGGCGGGACCGTGCCGTGCGGTGCAGGACGTGGCCGCGCAGCCAGTGCCAGGTCGCGGCGGGCGGGACGAGCACGCTGGTGAGGACCATCGTGACGATCTCGTCGCGGGTGCGCGGACCCGGCAGGATCCGGGCGAGGGCGAACTCGGCGGTCCCCGCCAGCCACCCGGTGGCACACGCCACCGCCGTACGCGGCCGGCCGGACAGCAGACAGCCCGCCGCCGTCAGGCCCGCCGCGGTCAGCGCCAGATGCGCGGGCAGCCGGCCCCGCGGCGCCTGTGCCCGCTGCCACCAGCCGCGCCCGTGCAGCCTCGTCATCAGCACGTCGTCGGCGTTGCCCGCCTGGAGCCGTACGGAGATCCAGCGCCCGGCCGGCCGTACCGGATGGGCGGTGGTGCGGCGGCCCTCGGACAGGGTCCAGCCGGCGTCGAGCACCCGCAGCGCCAGGTCCGCGTCCTCCCGGAAGGCCCTGCGGAACCGTTCGTCGAAGCCGCCGACGGCCTCCAGCGCCCGGCGCCGGTACGCCATGTCGGCGGTGATCCAGCGGGCCCGGGCCAGCCCGGCGGTGCCCCGCTCCCAGTCGGTGGGCGGCCGGTCCGGCGGCAGCGGCACCTCGATCCGGGCGGCGATCCCGGCGGTCGCGACGCTCGCCCCTGCGAGGTCGAGCGCCAGGTCGTCGGCCCAGGCGGGGCCGGGCACCACGTCGTCGTCGAGGAAGACGACCCACGGCGCGTCCCCGGCGGCCCGCCACCCGGTGTTGCGGGCGGCGGCCGGGCCCCGCGCCCCGCCGGGCACGACGAGGGTGCGCGAGCGCAGCGCCGGCGGAACGGCGGCGGTCAGCGGCGCACCGGCCGCGTCCGGGCGGTCGTCGACCACCACGACCCGCGCCGGGCCGGGCCCGTCCGCCTCGGCCAGCGCCCGCAGACACCGGCCGAGGCAGGGCCGGCCGAGCGTCGGCACCACCACCGCGTACTCCCCGCCCGGGGCGGCCGGCCCGGTCACCGGGACCCCTCGCCGTCGTCGCCGGAGCGGAACAGATCGCCGCGCCGGATCGCGTACGGGCCGATGGCCAGGAGGTCGACGGGGGAGGAGCCGAAGCACTCCAGGGCGTCACGCGGGTCGTCCACCATCGGCCGGCCCGCCGTGTTGAGGCTGGTGTTGACGACCACGGGCAGCCCGGTCAGCCGCTCGAACTCGCCCAGCATCCGCGCCACCAAGGGCTCGCGCGCCGCGTCGACCGTCTGGATGCGGGCGGTGCCGTCCACGTGCACCACGGCCGGGATGCGGTCCCGCCAGGCGGGGGCCACGTCGTGCACGAACAGCATGTACGGGCTGGGCAGCGGCCCGTCGAAGATCTCGGCGGCCCGCTCGGCGAGCACCATCGGCGCCACCGGCCGGAACTGCTCGCGCCCCTTGACGTCGTTGAGCCGCTCCGGATTGCCCGCGTGCCCGGGGTGGGCCAGCAGCGAGCGGTGACCGAGCGCCCGGGGGCCGTATTCGCTGCGCCCCTGGAACCAGGCGACGATGCCGTTGCCGGCCAGTGTCCGGGCCACGGTGGCGGCGATGTCCGCCGGCCGCTCGAAGGGGACGGCGGCCGTCTTCAGCCACGCCCCCAGCTCCGCGTCGGTCCAGTCCCGGCCGAGGTCGGCGCCGGTCATCGGCTCGGGCCCGTCACCGGCGCCGGCGGACAGCAGCAGGGCGCCGCCGAGCGCGGTCCCCGCGTCCCCGGCCGCGGGCTGCACCCACACCCGGGAGAACGGGCCCTCGCGGGCGATACGGGAGTTGGCGACGCAGTTCAGGGCGACGCCCCCGGCGAGGGTGAGCACCTCGTGGTGGGTGCGGCCGTGCAGCCAGCGCGCCAGGTCCAGCAGGGTCTCCTCCAGTACGGCCTGCGCGCTCGCGGCGACATCGGCGTGGTCCTGGGTCCACGGCTCGTCCGCGCCGCGCGGCGCGCACAGTTCGTGCCAGGGCACGCCGGTGGCGTGGAAGCCGCCGTCGCCGGTCGGATACACGTACCGGCGCAGTTCGGGCAGCATGCGCGGGGTGCCGTGGGAGGCGAGGGCCATCACCTTGAACTCGTCGGAGGAGCGCAGGAAGCCCAGGTGCTCGGTGAGTTCCTCGTAGACCAGGCCGAGCGAGTGGGGGAGGTCCTGGGCGCGCAGGGGTTCGAGCCGGTCGCCCACCCGGCGGGCGGCGAGGTGCGAGGCGCGCTCGCCGCGGCCGTCCAGCACGAGCACGGAGCAGTCCCCGGCGTCCGGCGCGGCGAAGGCGCCGGAGGCGGCGTGCGCCATGTGGTGCGGTACGAAGCGGACGAGGCCGGGGTCGAGTCCGGGCAGCGCGGTCCGCAGGAAACCGGGGGCCTCCCGCGCGTAGGTGAGCCGCAGGTGGTCCCACGGGTCGTCCAGGCCCATCGCGTCGGCGGGGCGGGCCAGCGCCGGGTCGAAGGAGTAGGCGACCGCGTCGAGGTCCTCCGGGCGCAGCCCGGCCCGCTTCAGACACCAGGCGGCGGCCTGCCCGGGCAGCTCCCAGGCGGAGAACGGCAGCGGGCGCTTGCCGTGCTTGCGCCGGGAGAATCTCTCCTCCTCCGCGGCGGCGACGGTCCGCCCGTCGATCACCAGGGCGGCCGCGGGGTCGTGGAAGAGGGCGTTGATTCCGAGGATGCGCATGGCGGACGGGCCTTTCGCTCAGCGACGGGCTTCGGCGCGGAACCAGTCGATCGTGCGGCGCAGCCCTTCCTCGGCGGCCACCTGGGGCTCCCAGCCGAGCTTGTCGCGGGCCAGCGTGATGTCCGGGCAGCGCACGGCGGGGTCGTCCACCGGGCGTTCGATGTAGCGGACCTCCGAGCGGGAACCCGCGAGCGCGACGACGAGACGGGCCAGGCCCAGCATGGTGATCTCGCCGGGGTTGCCGATGTTGACGGGGCCGCGCATGCCGTGGGCGGCCGCCGCGAGGACGCCTGCCACCGTGTCGTCGACGTAGCACAGCGAGCGGGTCTGCAGTCCGTCACCGGTCACGGTGAGGGGTTCGCCGGCCAGGGCCTGCCGGACGAAGGTCGGTACGGCGCGGCCGTCGTGGCCGCGCATCCGCGGGCCGTAGGTGTTGAACAGCCGCACGATGCAGGTGTCCGTGCCGTGGGTCTCCGCGTGGGCGGTGGTCAGCGCCTCGCCGAAGCGCTTGGCCTCGTCGTAGACGCTGCGCGGGCCGACCGGGTTGACGTGGCCCCAGTACCGCTCGTCCTGCGGATTCTGCTGGGGGTCGCCGTAGACCTCCGAGGTGGAGGCGAGGACGAAGCGGGCCTCGGCGTCCTGGGCGAGCCTCAGGGCGTTGCGGGTGCCGAGACTGCCCGTCTCCATGGTGTGCAGCGGCAGCCGCAGATAGTCCGCCGGTGAGGCGGGGGAGGCGAAGTGCAGCACCAGGTCGGTCGGCCGGTCGACCGGCAGCTCCTGCGCCACGTTGGCCCGTACGAGCGTGAACCCGGGCCGTTCGAGCAGCGGGGCGATGTTCTCCGGGCGGCCGGTGCTGAGGTCGTCCACGCATGTGACGGCCGCGCCCGCGTCGAGCAGGGCGGCACACAGATGGGACCCGACGAATCCCGCCCCACCGGTGACGACGGCGTGCTCCCACTTTCGCGATATGACGGTACTCATACCGCCCAGCCTGACCCCCACCCCCACCCACGGCCCGCTCACCTACTGCATTCCAGTGAATGACGGAACGTGACCCCCGCGATCCGCGGGCAGCCGCATGCCGCCGTCACCGCGGGCAGCCGCATGCCGCCGCCAGCCGCGGGCAGTCGTGCCGCTGGGGCGGCACGGGTGGGCGCGACGGCACCCCGCAGGCGCCGGGCCGCGCAACCCGCCCCCGCCCAGCCACAACACCGGGCACCCGCGAACGCCGAAGTCAGCCCACCAGCGTGGCGTCCGGATCCAGCCGGCTCAGCAGCCCCGACCGGTGAAGCCCCGCCACCGGAGCCACCAGATCCGGATGCCGCAGCAACGCCGCCGCCCGCCGGTCCGCCTCATCGGGCGCCACCAGCCGACGGAACTCGGCAGCCACGGCACCCCCCGCGAGCGCGCTCACCGCAAGACCGGCCAGCTCGGTATCGGCCAGCAGACACACCGCCCAGCTCGCCACCACCTCGTCGACCCACGTACGCCACGCATCCCCCGCGACACCGTCGTCCCCGTCCGCCCCGGTCACCCAGTCGAGCCGCCCCGAACCCCCCGGCCCCGCCAGCCCGACCAGGGCGACATCCATCTCCGTCGGATACCGCAGCCGCGCCGCGACGGTCACCGCCTGCCGCGCCTGCGCCTCGCACAGCGCGACGGCCAGCGCTCCGCCGGGCGCGGGAAAGGAACACGTCAGCCACTGCGCCGTCGCCGCGATGACCGGTGAGAGATCTGCTTGCACTGCCGGGCCGCCCGAGCTGCTGGGGTGAAAGGACCGCACGGAACGCTAGCCGCCGCCCCACCCGTCCCGATATGACCCCGACCTCCTTCGGCACGTGGCCTGGGCCACATCCGAACGGGTGGCCCCGCCCCGCCCGGAGTGTCCCGCCGTCCCCCCGGGGCACCCGACGGCGATGGACGTACTCAGCCGCCCCCTGCTCGACCGCACCCTGCCGCTGCTGGCCGAGGGCTACGCCTGGCTGCCCAACCGGATGCGCGACACCCCAGGACCCGTGGTCCGCACCCGGATCCTGGGCCGGCCCGCCCTCGCCCTGCGCGGCCCCGAAGCGGTGCGGTTCTTCTACGACGAACAGAACGTGCACCGGCACCGCGCCATCCCCGAACCCGTGCTCGCCACCCTGTTCGGCCACGAGGCGGTGCACACCCTCGACGGCGTCGCCCATCGCACCCGCAAGTCCCTGTTCCTGCCGCTGCTCGCCCCCGGCCGGATCGCCGGCCTCGTCGACCACGTGACCGAGGCCTGGGACGAGGCCGTACCCGCCTGGGGCCGGCGCGGCTCCGTCGTACTGTTCGACGAGGCGGGCACGGTGCTCACCACCGGGGTCCACCGGTGGGCCGGCATACCGCTGGACGACGCCGGAGCCGAGGCGACGGCCCGCGACATGATCGCCATGGTCGACGGCTTCGCCACCGCCGGACCGCGCCACCTGCGGGCCCGGCGCGCCCGCGCCCGGCAGGAGGACCGGCTGGGCCGGCTGGTGCGGGACGTACGGTCCGGCGCGGTCACCGCCCCCGAGGACTCGGTCCTCGACCTGGTGTGCCGGCACCGCGACGCGGACGGCGGGGGGCTCGACGAGAAGACGGCCGCGGTGGAACTGCTCAACGTCGTCCGCCCGACGGCCGCCGTCGCCTGGTTCGTCGCCTTCACCGCGCACGCCCTGCACAAGTGGCCCGAGCACCGGGCGCCGCTCGCGGGCGGGGACGTCCCGTTCACCGCCGCGTTCGCCCACGAGGTGCGCCGCTTCTACCCGTTCGTGCCGTTCCTCGGCGGTCTGGCCGCCCGGGACCTGTACTGGCGGGGCGAGTGGGTCCCGGCCGGGGGACTGGTGGTGCTCGACGTGTACGGCCAGAACCACGACGAGTCGCTGTGGGGCGATCCGTACGCCTTCCGCCCGCGGCGCTTCCTCGAACGGCCCGTGGAGCGCGACGAACTGATCCCGCAGGGCGGCGGCGACCCGGCCACCGGCCACCGCTGCCCCGGCGAGGGCATCACCGTCGGTGTGCTGGAGGCGCTCGCGGTGCGGCTCGCCCGAATGGAGTACACGGTGCCGGAGCAGAATCTCACGATCCCGCTGCACCGGGTCCCGACCCGCCCGCACAGCGGTGTGCTCCTGTCCGGCGTACGTCCGCCCGCCGTCTCCTCGTGATGCCCGTACGCCCCGGCCCGTTGAAGAAGTGACGAAAAGCAAGTCCGGGAAAAGTGGCGTGAATTGTCCGGTATGGGTGAGTCTGGAGGGGAAGGTACTCGCTCCACCTCAAGGAGATGGTGTCATGCGTCCCGACGAGAAGGTCACCGAGGAACTCACCGGAATCCAGAGCACCGACATCGAGGCGGCACTCGACCCGGCCGAGACCGACGGTGTGTACCGCGACAGCCGTGAGTGCGCCGCGCTGGCCATCGTCGCCGGCGGAGGCGCGGCTCTGCTGTCGCCGCCGACCCCGCGCCCGAAGAAGGGCTGAACGGGATCGACGGGAGCAGATGATATGGAGCAGTCAGGCACTTCGACCCGCTTGCAGGCCGCGGTGCAGGACCTCGCCTCCGGTGTGGTCTCCGCCCTTCGGGGCGGGGGCCACACCCGCGCGGTCCTCCCGGCGTGGACCGATGGGGAGGCGGGAGATCTCGCGCTCGCCGCCGTACGGGTACTGGGCGCGGACGCGATGCTGCCGAGCCTTCTGCTGGGCGTCCCGCCCGACCCGGCGGAAGTGGCCGTGTTCCGCAAGGCGGTCGAGGCGCACCCGCCCCGCGCGGACGCCGCGCCCACCGTCCGCTGGAGCCACTGGGGCATGGCACGCACGCTGCGGCGGATCGACCCCTCCTTCTCCTCCGGGCCGCCGGACGAGCCGGGTACCGGTTGGCTCGACGAGGCGGGTTGGCAGTCCCTCACCCATCAACTTGCCGTACTGGCCCCGCTCGCCCTGCCCGGTGAGGACTGCGCGGTGAGCCGCGCGGCCGTGCGCCGCCCCGTCGACGTGGCCCGCGGATTCGTCCGGGCGGTGCGCCGCCGGGACTGGCGGCAGGCGGCCGGAGCCGGCCGCTGGCTGACCCTGCTGCCCGGCGTTCCGGGCACCCTCGGCCTCGAATCCGGCCTGGACTTCGTGGAGTTGATGGGCGGGCAGGACCCGCAGGTCGTCCTCCACGTCCAGGCGGCGCGGCTGACGCGGACCGGAGCGCGCGTGTGACCGCGCCCGGCGCCCGGGACATCCGACGGATCGCCGAGGACGCCCTCACCTGGATGACCGCCCACCGTGCCCGCTTCGCACTCAGCGAGGACGCGCTGGCCGTCGACGGCCGGGTCGACGGCACCTGGAAGCCGCTCGGCGAACTCGCCCGGGTCTGCGCGACCGTGATCCACCGCACCGCCCCCGCCGACCCGCTGCACGCCCGGGCGGGCGCGCTGCTGGAGTTCGCCTGGCAGCAGACGCGCGAGGGCGAGATGTTCTCGCTGCTGCAACGTCTTGAGCCGTTCGCCACCTACCCGTTGGAGGTGTACGCGGCCTTCGCCTCGGCGGGGTTCCGCCACCCCGCCTACGAGGAGGCCGCCGCCGTGGCCGCCCGCACCCGGGGCTGGCGGCTCACCGAGCAGGACCCGACCCGGCGTCTCGGCGTCCTGAAGGCCGAGGAGCGCTGCGGCATCCACCGGCCCGGACAGGCCCCGGCCCTGCTGCCGCACACCTGGCTCGGCGGACTGCCCGAACCCTGGACCTTCGAACGCGCCGCCGGATACGCCCTCACCCACGTCGTCTTCCACCTCACCGACTGGGGACGCGCCGACGACGGTCTGCCGCCGGACCTAGCCGGCTATCTGGCCGACTGGCTGCCGTCCTGGCTGGACACCTGCCTGGACGCCGGGATGTGGGACCTGAGCAGCGAGTTGCTGGCCGTGGCCGCGACCCTGCCCCACCCCCTCGACGACGTCGTCCCGCCGGACGCCTGGCAACGCCTGGGGGCGGCGCGGGACCCCTCGGGCGCGATCCGCGAAGAGGGCCGCGACACCGGGGACGGCGAAACCCGCGACCCCGGCCGGTACTTCGCCACCCACTACCACTCCACCCTCCTGGCCGCCTTCGCGGCCGTACTCACCACTGCACGCCCGGCCGGCGCACCCTCCGGCACCGGAACGCGGCGCGGCCGGCAAGGAGCCCCGGCATGACCGACACCCGCCTGATCCACACCGTCGGAGTCGGCGCCCTGGAATGGCTCTGGGCCCACCGCGACGGCTTCCGGCTGGAGCCCGACGCCGACCCGGAAGTGGGATTCCTGGAGCGCTTCAAACCCGTCGGCGAACTCGCCCTGATCTGCAAGGTGCTGTTCCGTGAGGGCGTCGCGGGCTCCCGCCAGGCGCGGCTCGCCCGGCAACTCCTCGACCACGCCTGGCGCGACACCCTGGACGGAGGCACCATGCTGGTGCGCGGACAGCGCACCGAACCGATCTCCCCCATCCCGTTCGAGGTGTACCTGCCGTTCCGTGAACTCGGCTACAGCCAGCTCGAGTTGGAACGCGCCGTCGCACTCAACCACCGCCTCGACAGCTGGCAGGCCTACGAGACGCCTCCCACCCGGCGGCTCGCCCTCTCCGCGTTCCAGCGCCGCTTCGGACTCACCCCCAGGCCCCCGGAACCCGAGGCGCTGCGCCCCACCTGGCTGGCCCGCACCCCCGAACCCTGGACCGTCGAGGGCCACATCGCCTACGACATCACCCACTGCGTGTTCCACCTGACGGACTGGGGGGAGAACCCCGACGGACTGCCCCCGGACCTCGTCGGCTACCTCACCACCTGGCTGCCCGCCTGGATCGACGACTGGCTGGACCTCGAACGCTGGGACCTGCTCGGCGAACTCCTCGTGGTCGACGCCTGCCTGCCCCGCCCCACCCTGGACGAGCCCGCCTGGCGGGCCTTCGCCGCCGCCCAGCGGCCGGACGGCGCCATGCCCGCGATCCGGACGATGCCCGAGGGCGACGAACAGGAGGTGTTCGACATCGTCTACCACTCGACGCTGGTCGCCGCCTTCGCCTCCGTCCTGGCCACCTCCCGCGCCCTCACCGAACTGGCCCGCGCCTCATGACGACGACGTACCGCACGCCCTGGCCGGGCCTCCCGCCCGACGACGGGATCCCCGCCCACCGGACGGAGCCCCGCGCCGACGAGCGCCTGTACGAGCGACTCGGCGACGCCGTCGCCGCGGCCGACGCGCCCGACACCGTCTTCGCCGTGTCCCGGCACGGCCGCCGCACCGTACGCACCGGCGGCACCGCCCCGCCTCCGAAGCACCCGCGCGACACCCTCCGCTACGAGATCGGCTCGGCCTCCAAGACGTTCACCGGACTGCTGCTGGCCCACCTGATGCACAGCGGCCGGCTCTCCGGCGGCGAGGCGGCCCGCACCCTGCTGGACGGCGGCCGGGCCGCCGGACCGGCGCCGGCGACGCTCGTCCACCTGATCACCCACACCTCCGGACTGCCCCGCCTCCCGGCCGACTTCTACGCCCGCGCCCTGCCCACCTGGCGCACCAACCCCTACGCCCGCTACCCCGACGCGCGCGTCGTCGACGCCTTCCTGCGCCACCGCCCCCGGCACCGGCCCGGCACCCGCTGGCGCTACTCCAACTTCGGTGTCGCCGTGCTCGGCCACGCCCTGGCCGCCGCCACCGGCACCCCGTGGCCGGACCTGATCGCCGGTCAGCTGCTCGGCCCCCTCGGTCTCGGCGACACGGCCCTGCGGGCGGACCCCGGCGGACCCGACGCCACCGGGCACGGCAAGGACGGCGAGACGACCGTCTCCGCCTTCGACGCGGGCGGCTTCCAGGCGGCCGGCGCCCTCCGGGCCACCCCGCACGACCTGCTCACCTACCTCGAGGCCCATCTCGACCCGGCCCGCGCCCCCGGCCTCGCCGGCGCGCTGCACGCCGTACGCACCCCCGTGCTCCGCCGCGGACTCGGGCACCGGCATGCGCACACCGTCACCTGGTTCCGGCACCCGACGGACGGCGGTCCCCTGTACTTCCACAGCGGGGCCACCCCCGGCCAGCAGGCCTTCCTCGGCTTCCGGCCCGACACCGGAACCGCCCTGGCCGCGGTCTGCACCCGCCGCTTCCGCGTCCGCGACCCGTTCGTGGCCACGGCGTACGCCCTGCTCGCGGAAGCGGAGCGGTGACGGCCGCGCCCGGAAACGGCGCCGGCGCCGGCACGGGGCCGACGCCGGCGCCGTACGGTCACGCCGTCACAGCCGCTGCCACAGCGCCGGAGTGCCGGCGGGCGCCCACGCGCCCTGCGCCTGGTGGGTCTGCAGGCACTGGTACGTCACACCGTCACGGGTCACCGTGGCGCCCACCTCGTAGACCCGGCCCGCGGTCCACGCCCCGGCGCCGCCCTCCTGCTGGTCCGGCGCCGTCTGCGCGGCGGCGGTGGTCAGGGTGAGCCCGAAGTCGCCGAGGATCGGGTTGACCGGCTGGTAGAACGTCGTACCGCCGCTCGTGCAGTCACCGGAACCGCCGGAGGTGACGCCCTGCGCCTGCGCGCCCGCGACGTACGGCCCGCCGGAGTCGCCCGGCTCGGCGCACACCGTCGTCCGGGTCAGCCCGTCGACCGTGCCCTCGGGGTAGCTGACGCTGGTGTCGTGCTGCTCGATGGTCCCGCAGTGCCATCCGGTGGTCGAGCCGGAACGGCACACCGACGCCCCGACGAGCGCCTGCGCCGAACCGGTGACCTGCACCTCCTGGCCGTCCTGCGCCTTGACGTCGGGCGTGGGCGTCCACTGGTCGTCGGTCGCCACCCACGCCATGTCCTCGCCGGGGAAGACGGAGGCCTGGAAGACGCCCTGCGCGGTGCGGTCGTACCCGGTCGTGGTCGCGCCGGCCCTGCCGCAGTGACCGGCGGTGACGAAGCCCGGCTGCTCGCCCCGGGTCACGGAGAAGCCGACCGAGCAGCGCGCGGAGTCGTTGATGTAGAAGGCGTCGCCGCCGGTGATGTCCTGCAGCAGGCGCGGCCGTACCGTCGTCATCCGGATGCCGACGTCCGCGCCTTCGAGCCCCGCGGCCTTGACGAAGGCGTTGCCGGCCTCCTGACTCGTCGCCTGCACCATGATCCGGTTCTCCGGTACGTCGACGTACCAGACGGGCGTGTCGAGGGTGTTGACGCGCTCGGCCGCCGCGTCCAGCTTCGCCTTGGCCGCCTCCAGGCCGGCCAGCGTCCGCTGGACCACCTTGGCCGTGGCGCCCTCGGCCTCGATGGCCGGTACGTCCTTGGCGTCGGTGGTCGCGACCGTGAGCTGCTCGGCCGTCTTGCCGCGCACCCAGGCACCGGCGAACCGGTCGCCGAGCGCGTTGCGCAGCCGGCCCGCCCGGGAACCCGCCTCGGCCTCGTTGACCAGCCGTTCGGAGGCCTGGGCCTCGTCCAGCTTCAGGTCGCGCCGGAGGGCGGCGAGCAGATGGGGCGACGGCCGGTCGGCGCCCAGGGTCTGGGCGGCGCCGGGCGTCGGCCCCGCCGCGGGCGTGGCATCGGCCGCGGCGGCGTAAGGGAGTCCGGCGAGGACGAGGGCGCCGAGCGCCGTGAACGCCGACCGGCGCGCGGCCCGGGCGTGTCTGAGGACCATTCGGTACGTCTCCTTCAATGGTGGCGAAGCTGCGGAGGCGACTCAGACCTTGCCCGTGACGCCCGGCACGATGTCAGGACACGCCGGATTCACCGCGTCGGTGACCCGAACGGACCCGGGTGCAGTACCGGCGCGCCCCGGCGGTCACCCGGACGGGTCACACCGGCGTCAGACCCGGCGAGCCCGCCTCGGTGACGAAGGAGGCGGCCGTGGAGACGGCGGCGCCCGGCGTCGTCACGACCGGCACGACACGGAAATCGGCCCGCGCGTTCTCCCGGCCCAGCTCGACGCGCACATAGCCGCGCCGGCCGTCGTAGAACCTCAGGTGCGGATTGGCCCGCAGGTAGGTGTCCCAGTTGGCCGGGTGCTCCGCGCCGTCGCGGCCGCTGGCGACGGAGGTGCAGGTCAGCTCCGTGCCCAGAGTGGCGGAGCCGGGGTCGTCGAAGTCGTCCTTGATGTCGAAGGCGTACGCGACATGGACGTCACCGGTGAGGACCAGCCAGTTGTCGACACCGGCCGCCTTCGCGCCCGCGACCAGACGGCCGCGGCTCGCGCGGTAGCCGTCCCAGGCGTCCATGGAGACCTTCGCCTCGGCGTTCAGGTCCAGCTTGCGCTGGGAGAAGCACACCTGCTGGGGCATCACGTTCCACAGCGCCGTCGACGCGCCCCACCCGTCGAGCAGCCAGCGCTCCTGGGCGTCCCCGGTGAGGGTGCGCGCCGGGTCGTCCGACTCGGGTCCGGGCACGTGCGGGGTGTCGTCGTAGGCCTGGTCGGAGCGGTACTGGCGGGTGTCGAGGATGTCGAACTGGGCGAGGGTGCCCCAGTGCAGCCGGCGGAACAGCTGGGCGTCGGGGCCCTCGGGGAGCTGGTCGGCGCGCAGCGGCTGGTTCTCCCAGTAGGCGCGGTAGGCGGCGGCGCGGCGGGCCAGGAACAGCGCCGGGTCGCTGCCGTTCTCGTCGGCGTCGGCCGCGTAGTTGTTCTCGGTCTCGTGGTCGTCCCAGGTGACGACGAACGGGTGGGCGGCGTGCGCGGCCCGCAGGTCGGGGTCGCCCTTGTAGAGCGCGTAGCGCATCCGGTAGTCCGCCAGGGTCGTCGTCTCGCGGTTGAACACGGACGGCAGCACGACGTCGGTGTAACCGCGGGCGCCGCCCGCGGAGTTCACGGCGTACTCGTACAGGTAGTCGCCGAGGTGGAACACCACGTCGACGTCCTCCTGCGCTAGGTGCCGGTGCACCGTGTAGTAGCCGTCGTGGTACGCCTGGCAGGCGACCGCCGCCAGTCTCAGGCCCGCGGTGCCGGCGCCGGCCGGGGGAGCGGTACGGGTGCGGCCGGTGGGGCTGATCCAGGTGCCCGTACGGAACCGGTAGTAGTAGTGGCCGCCCGGTTCCAGGCCCTTCACGTCGACGCGCACGCTGTGCGCGTACTCGGGGTGGGCGAGGGCGGTGCCCCGCCGCACGACCAGGACGAAGGACTCGTCGAGCGCCACTTCCCAGGAGACCTCCACCCGCTGCTGACCGAGACCTCCGTCCGGTTCGAAGGGGGCCGGGGCCAGCCGGGTCCAGATGAGCACCGAGTCGGGCAGCGGGTCCCCGGAGGCGACGCCGAGCGTGAACGGGTCCTCGGTGACGCGGGCCGCGTCGAGCCGGGGCGCGGCGAAGGCGCCGCGCGCGGGGAGGTTGGTGGTGAAGGCGAGGGCGGCGGCCGCGGCGGTGAGGGTGAGGAAGCGACGGCGGGCCGGATGCCGTGCGGCGGCGCGCAGTTCGGCGTCGTGCGGGGTGAGGGCGAGCGCGGACGACGGTCCGGTACGGCCCGACAGCGCCATCTGGTGTCCTCTCGTACGGAGCCGGGCGGGGAGGAGGGACGTGAGGCGCAGGCCGGCGGCGACGCGGGCAGGCGAGCGCGGCCGTGCCCCGGGCGCGTGTGTGGCGACGCGGACCACGGGACACGGAGTCCGTATGTTAAGCAGACAAAATGCGCAAAGAGTGCGCGCCTTGCGGGGTGTTCACACGGGAGGACCTGTACGGACCCGGCCCCGGGACAGAGAAAAGCGCCGCCGGTGCGACCGGCGGCGCTGGGGCGGCGGGCGGGCTCAGACGGTGGCCGCCCCCGTGCCGGTGCCGGCGCCCACGCGGTCGCGGACCGGCAGGTGGTAGACGTGGAAGGCGCGGCCGATGACCGGCTGGGCGACGTTGCGCACCTTCACGCCCCCCGTCGTCATGCCGTGCTCACTGCCGGCGTGCGCGTGCCCGTGCACGGCGAGATCGGCGCCGGCCGTGTCGATCGCCTCGGCCAGCAGATAGCTGCCCAGGAACGGGTAGATCTCCAGCGGCTCCCCGGCCAGGGTCTCCGGCACGGGGGAGTAGTGGGTGAGGGCGATCCGGACGTCGCAGCCCTCCTGGCCCAGCTTCTCCAGCGAGGCCCGCAGGCCGTCGGCGCACCGGCGGGAGAGGCGCACGAACTCCTTCATCACCGGCTCGCCGAACTCCCCGGCGCTCGCCCCGACGAACCCGCCGCCGAACCCCTTGGTGCCGGCCACCCCGACGCGCGCGTCACCGGCCCGTACGACCGCCGACTCCCCCTCCAGGACATGGGCGCCGGCGTCCCGCAGGACGGCCGTGACCTCGTCCTGCCGGTCGTCGTGGTGGTCGTGGTTGCCGAGCACGGCGACCACGGGAACCCCCAGGCCCCGGATCTCGTCGGCCACCACGTCGGCCTCCTCGACGGTGCCGTGCCGGGTGAGGTCCCCGGCCAGCAGCAGGAGGTCGGCGCACTCGGGCAGGGTGTCGAACGCGGGGCGGAGCGTGCCCCGGGTGTCGGGCCCCATGTGGATGTCGCCGACGGCGGCGATCCGGATCATGACAGCTCCTCCGCGTGATCGGGTGACGCGGTCTCGCTGACCACGATGTCCCAGTGCACCTCGAGCCCGGTGAGCTCCTCGCGCACCATGCTCAGGACGTCCTCGCGGCACTGGGCCGAGGGGACGGTCCCGGTGACCAGTACGGCCCCGCCGCGGACCTCGACCCGCACACCGAGTTCGCCGAGCTCGCCGGAGGCGAGACGGTCGTGGAGGTGGGCGACGCGGTACTCCGGGCTCGACGCCGCCGGTGTGCCGCCTGCGGATCCGGCGTCTTGGGTGTTCATGAGCGTTCCTTCCGCGGACGTTCAGATGACGTTCAGGCGTTCCAGGAGGAAGAAGAAGGCGGCCGGCATGGGCTCGTCCCCGCAGTCGCTCCGTACCCGCTCCCAGTCGACCTTCTCGCGCAGGGCGCGGGCGATGGGCAGGACGGCCCCGAAGTCGCAGTGGTGCTCCGAGAAGGCGGCCAGCAGGCCGGTCAGCAGATCGGTGGGCGCCAGGACCGGCATGCGCACCGACTCCACCGGGAGTTCCCGCGCCCGCCGGAGCATCTCGGTGGAGACGGGCCGGTGCGCCAGCTCGAAGATGATGTCCACGTCCTGGCCGAAGCAGGTGGCCTTGATCAGCCAGTCCTCGGGCGGGGTGTACACCGTCAGCCCGGCCTCGCGGAGCGTGGCGGCCACCGACTCGGCGTCCTCGGGCCGGACACAGAAGTCGACGTCGTGCTGGAGGTTCCCGCTGCCGCCGTGGGCGTGGACGGCGACGCTGCCGGCCAGGGCGAACAGGTGCCCGCCCCGCTTGAGCACCGCGCCGACCTGCTTGGCCGCCTCCAGGATCGCCTGATTGCGGTCGCGGGGCAGCTCGGGGTCGTCCTCCCGATCCGGTGTACCGCTCCGCACGGTGTGCGCCGGCACCGGTCCCGGGGCGTCCGTGGCCAGACGGAGCTCCCGGGTCCCCGGGGGCCGGGCGAGCGTGGCGTCCTCGCCGTTCTCCGTCATGACCACTCCCTTCGTCGGCCGGACGGTCCGCACGGCCGCTGTGTGCCTGCACCTAGTACCCGGCGTGCCCGTTCCGACACGGGCGCGGGGAAAGGCGGCGCCCTCGCCGCCGAGGGCGTACAAGAAAGGCGCTTCGTCCGGTCACGGCTGAATATGGGGCAAAAGGCAGGGAAGGTGATGAGTGCCCGTGAGGGACTCGCCCGTGGAGGCCGACATGGAGCAGGACACGTCCCGTCCGTCCGATCTTCCGCAGCCCCTGCGGGCCGTCGCCTCGGGCCTGCGGCATCTGCCGGGCGCGGAGCAGGTGGGAAGGGTGACCGGTGGAGCCCTGGACGCGATCGGCGCGGTCTCCCCGCGCGGACGCCGGATGGCCGTCTACGCCGGAGCCGGGGTGCTCGGCGTGGCCGGCGTCGTCGAGTGGCCGGTGGCGCTGACCGGCGCGGCCGTAGCCTGGCTCACCCAGCCGCGCCCCGCACAGCGGCCCGACGGCGACGGGGAGGGCCTCACACAGTGGCCCGCCGGCGAGCCGGACGCGGAGCCGCCGGCCGACGCGGACGGCCGACACGGAACACCGGCCGACCGCCCGCCCACGGGCCCCGGCGACCGGCTCACCCCCTCCCGCGACCGCACCGGCCGGACGGAACACCCCGTGCACGACCAGCCCGCCAAGGTGGGCGACACCGCCACCGCCTCGGCCCTCAAACAGGTCGCCGACGCCACCCGACACCACGGCGCCCACCTCGCCCCCCGCCCGGACCGGGGCGGTCGGGCGGAGCACCCTGTGGGCGACGAGCCCGCCAGGGCGGGGGACACCGCCTCGGCGCTCGAACAGGACGCCGGGGCCGCCCGGCACCACGGCACGCACCCCGACCCCTCCCGCGACCGGGGCGGCCGGGCGGAGTCCCCTGTGCGCGAGCAGCCCGCCGAGGTGGGCGGCACCGCCGAACAGGTCGCCGGGGCCGCCCGGCACCACGGCACGCACCCCGACCCCGACCCGGACCGGGACAACGCCCCCGGGCAGTCGCGCGACGCCCGTCACACCGGCTGAGCCACGAACAACGGGATCCCGCAGATGCTCACACGCTTCGACGTCGCCCCCCTCGCCGGGGCCGTGGCGGGAGTCGCCGCAGGCGCCGCCCGCGGCACCGCACAGGGCATGACGTCCGTCCACGACACGACGCGCCGCCTCGGCCACGTCGCACGCAACGCCCTCGGCGGCGGCCGGCACTGGCGGGCCGGACACCGCGTCCACCTGGCCCTGCGGCACCCGGACGGTGCCGCCGCCCCGCTCGCCCGCAAGGTCGCCGCCGAACTGCTCGACCACCCCGACGTGCTGACGGCGTACTGGGACGAAGGACTGTCCCGGCTCGTGGTGACCGCCGTGACGGACACGGGCGGCGACCGCGTGACCGAGCGTGCCGTCGCGCTCGCCGCCCGCCTCGGACTGACCGAGGACGCGGGCCCCGAGGACGAGGACGACACGGCCCACCCCGGCGACCCCCGCGAGGTGCGGATCGCCGCCACCGCGCTGCTGCTGGACGCCGCCGGCGCGGCCGGCGCCCTGGCGGGCCGGTCACTGGGCCTGCCCCGCAGCCCCAAGGCGGTCACCGCCGCCGTCACCCTGCTGCGCGAGAACCCCCGCTTCCGGGCCCTGCTGCGGCAGCGGTTCGGCCGCGGCGGCATGGAACTCCTCCTCGCCGCCGCCAACGCCGCCGCGCACGGCGCCGGACAGTCCCCGGCGTCTCTGGTGCTCGACGGACTGCTGCGCACCGGCCAGCTGACCGAGGCGACCGCCCGGGCCGCCGCCTTCGAGGCCCTGCACGACGACGTCTGCCTCGAACGGCGCACCAGCATCCCCTGCCCCGCCGGCACCCGACCGCCCCTGCGGGTGACGCCCGCCCAGGCGTACGCGGCCCACGCCGGCACCGGCAGCGTCGCGGGCGCCGCCGCCACCCTCCTCGTCACCCACGACACCCGGGAGGCGGCCGAAGCCGTCCTCGCCGGCTCCCCCAAGGCGGCGCGCTACGGTCCCGCAGCCTTCGACGCGGTCCTCGGCACCCACCTCGCCCGGTCCGGCGTCCTGGTCCGCGGCGCCGGCCGGCTGCGGCAGCTGGAGATCGCCGACTCCCTGGTCCTGCACGCCGACGCCCTGCGCGGCCGGACGCGGCCCTCCGACGGAGAGCCCGCACTGTTCGAGGACCCCGTCGACCCCTGCGCCGAGGCCGTCCTCGACGCGGCCCGCCGGGCCGGGCTGCACGTCGTGGTCACCGGCGGCTCCGACCTGAAGGACATCACCCGCCTGGCCGACGAGGTCGCCCCCGCCGACCTGCCGTTCGGCGACGTCGTACGGGCGCTGCAGAACGACGGGCACATCGTGGTGAGCGTCGCCCGCGTGGCCGCGCACGGCGACGACGACGTGGCGGACGGACTGCCCGCCGGCGATGTGGCGATCGCCCTCACGGACGCGCGCTCGGCTCTCGCCTGGGGCGCCGACGCGCTCGCCCCGAACGGACTGGCCGACGTCTGGCGCCTGCTGACGGCCGTCCCGGCGGCCCGCCGGGTCGGCCGCCGCTCGCAGACCCTGGCCCGGGCCGGCGCCGCCCTGTCCGGGCTGATGGTGGCCCGCGGCGGCACACCCGGCGGCCGGTTGTGGCAGCGGCTCACCCGGCACGCCCCCGTGAACATCGCGGCGGCGGGCGCCCTGCTCACCGGCTGGACGGAAGGCCTGCGCGTGGCCCGCGCCACACCGCCCGAACCCCGGCTGCACGTGCCCTGGCACGCCCTGGAACCGCACGAGGCGCACGAGCTGCTGCGCGGCACCCGCACCGACGCCGAACCCACCGAACCCACCGGACTCGCCCTGCTCGCCGAACGCTCCCGGCAGCGGGCCGCACGGCTCACCCGCGCGCCCGCGGCCGCCCCCGCCCGCTGGACCTGGCAGGCGGCCGGCGCCGTCCGCCGCGAGCTCGACGACCCGCTCACCCCCGTCCTGGCCACCGGGGCGGTCGCCTCCGCGCTGCTCGGCTCGCTCGTCGACGCGCTGCTCGTCGTCGGCGCCATGGACATCAACGCGGTCGCGGGCGGCCTCCAGCGGCTGCGCGCCGAACGGGCGCTCGCCCGGCTCGCCGCCCACCAGCGGCCCAAGGCCCGCCGGCAGGACACCTCCCGGCGCACGGTCACCGTCGACGCCGCCCGGCTGCGGCCGGGGGACCGGATCAGCCTCGGCGCCGGCGACGTCGTACCGGCGGACGCGCGGCTGCTGGAGGTGGACGGGCTGGAGGTCGACGAGTCATCACTCACCGGCGAGTCGCTGCCCGTGACCAAGGCCCTGGACCCGACCCCGGGCGCGCCGGTCGCCCGGCGGACCTGCATGGTCTTCGAGGGCACCACCGTCGTGGCCGGCCGCGCCGACGCGCTCGTCGTGGACACCGGTGACCGCACCGAGGCGGGCCGCGCCGTCGCCCTGGCCGCCCGCGTTCCACCGCCCGCCGGAGTCCAGGCCCGCCTGCAGGAACTGACCCGTAAGGCCCTCCCGGTGACCCTCACCGGCGGCGCGCTGGTCACCGGCCTGTCCCTGCTGCGCGGCAGCCCGATACGGCGTGCCGTCAGCGGCGGTGTCGCCGTGGCCGTCGCCGCCGTCCCCGAAGGGCTGCCGCTGGTCGCGACCGTCGCCCAGATGGCCGCCGCACGCCGGCTCTCCCGGCGCGGCGTGCTGGTCCGCACCCCGCGCACCCTGGAGGCGCTCGGCCGGGTCGACACCGTCTGCTTCGACAAGACCGGCACCCTCACCGAGAACCGGCTCCGCCTGGTCCGGGTGGCCACCGCCGACGGCACCGTCCTCGCCCCGGACGCCGAGGACGCCGTACCGGTCGTACGGCTCGCCGCGCGCGCCTGCCCGCAGGAGGAGACCGGCGAGGGGCGCCGGGTCGCCCACGCCACCGACGAGGCCGTCCTCGACGTCGCCCCGCCCGACACCGGCTGGACCGCCGACGGCGAGCTGGCCTTCGAGGCCAGCCGCGGCTACGCGGCCGCCGTCGGCCGGGACGGCGACGACGGACTCCTCGTCGTCAAGGGCGCCCCCGAGACGGTCCTCCCCGCCTGCCGGGACCTTCCCGAGGAGACGGCCGACGCCGCCCACACCCTGGCGGGCCAGGGACTGCGCGTCCTCGCCGTCGCCCGGCGTCCCTGCCGGGCGTCCGACGCGGACGCCGAACTCGACGCCGACCTCGCGGACCTGGAGTTCGCCGGGCTGATCGCCCTCGCCGACGTGCCGCGCGACACCTCGCGGGAACTGCTCACCGACCTGCGCCGGGCCGGCATCCTGCCCGTCATGCTCACCGGCGACCACCCGGAGACCGCCCGCGCCATCGCCCTGCAACTGGGCTGGCCCGAGGAGACGGAGGTGGTCACCGGGGACGACCTGGTCGCCATGGGCCGCTCCGACCGGGCGCGCGCGCTGCACGGCGCCGGAGTCGTCGCCCGCGTCGCCCCCGAGCAGAAACTCCACGTCGTGGAGGCCCTGCAACAGGCCGGCCGGGTGGTGGCGATGGCGGGCGACGGCGCCAACGACGCCGCCGCCATCCGCGCCGCCGACGTGGGCGTCGGCATCGAGGCCCGCGGCTCCGCCGCCGCCCGCAACGCCGCCGACCTGGTGCTCACCACCGGCGACCTGTCCGTCCTGGTGGACGCCGTCGGCGAGGGCCGCGCGCTGTGGCGCAGCGTCGCCGACGCGGTCAGCATCCTCATCGGCGGCAACGCGGGCGAGGTCGGCTTCAGCGTGCTGGGCACCCTGCTCGCCGGGTCCTCACCGCTGTCGACCCGTCAGCTCCTCCTGGTCAACCTGCTCACCGACATGTTCCCCGCCATGGCGGTGGCGGTGACACCGAGCGACGACCCGTCGACGGCGGCGCACGCCGCGACCGGCCCGATGGGCCTCGACGTCCTCGGCGCGCCCCTGCTGCGCTCCATCCGGCGCCGCGGCGTCACCACCTGCCTCGGCGCGGTCACCGCCTATCTGATCGGCCGCCTCACCCCCGGCACCGAACGCCGCTCCACCACGATGGCCCTGTGCGGAGTGGTCGGCGCCCAGCTGGTACAGACCCTCTCCGGGCGCCGCCACAGCCCCCTGGTGTGGGTGACGGCCCTGGGCTCCGCCGCCGTGCTCGCCGCCCTCGTCCAGACCCCGGGCGTCAGCCACTTCTTCGGCTGCACCCCGCTCGGCCCCGTCGCCTGGGCGGGCGTCGCCCTGGCCATCACCCTGTCGGCCCTCGCCCCACGCCTGGAACGCCTCGAAGCGGTACGCCACCTGTACGCCCTCACCTCCCGTCTCGCCCTGCGCCTGAGCGACTCCGCGAGGCAGACCCGCCACCTGCTGACCAGCGGAATCGCCCGCCCGGTGGCCTGACCCCGCAGGGCCGCGGGGCTGTGCCGGCATACGGCTCCGCCGCGCGGGCGCGAAGGGGTCTGGGCATATAGGGGCGCGGGGAACTGCGCGAAGGGGGTCTGGGGGCGGAGCCCCCAGGGACGGGAAGGGGTGGCGGGGGCGAGAAAAGGCTCGGACGTCCGCGCAACGCGGGGCGTGGAATCCCGGGGCCGCCCCGACGACGTGACAGGGAACCGCCCGCCCCGAGCGAATCCGGCGCCCCGCACCCACACTGGAAGTGCGGGGCGCCCCCGGCACCCACCCGGAACCCCGCCGGCGCGGGCGAACGCGCCCGACGCCGAAGCCCACCGCAGACCGAGAAGGACGAGGATCGGCATGAAGGGCTACGTCTTCCACGGCCCCGGGCAGTCCGCCTGGGAGGAGGTCCCCGACCCGGCCGTCAAAGAACCCGGCGACGCCATCGTCCGCGTCGACGCCGTCACCATCTGCGGCACGGACCTGCACATCCTCAGGGGCGACGTGCCCGAGGTCCGCCCGGGCACCGTCCTCGGCCACGAGGCGGTCGGCGAGATCGTCGAGACCGGCGGCGACGTCCGCACCGTACGCCCCGGGGACCGCGTCCTGGTCTCCTGCATCTCCGCCTGCGGGCGCTGCGGCTACTGCCGCGAGAGCATGTACGGCCAGTGCCGGGGCGGCGGAGGCTGGGTCCTCGGCCACCTGATCGACGGCACCCAGGCCGAATACGTACGCGTCCCCTACGCCGACCTGTCGGTGTACCCGCTGCCCGGTGCCGTCGACAACGAGGATGCCGTGCTGCTGGCCGACATCTTCCCCACCGCCTACGAGGTGGGTGTGCTCAACGGGCGGGTCCGTCCAGGTGACACGGTCGTCGTGGTCGGCGCCGGCCCCGTCGGGCTCGCCGCGATCGCCACCGCCCGGCTGTTCGGTCCCGAACGCGTCGTCGCCGTGGACGTGGCCGCCTCCCGGCTCCAGGCCGCGAAGGAGTTCGGCGCCGACGCCGTGGCCGACGCGGGCGAGGGCCCCGAGCAGCTCGTCGCGGACCTCACCGGCGAGCTCGGTGCGGACGTGGTCATCGAGGCGGTGGGCGCCCCCGAGACCTTCGAGCTGTGCACCCGTATGGTGCGGCCCGGCGGGCACCTGGCCAACGTCGGTGTGCACGGCGCGCCCGCCACGCTGCACCTCGAGGACCTGTGGATCAAGAACGTCACCATCACCACCGGACTCGTCGACACCCACTCCACCCCCACCCTGCTGCGGATGGCGGCCGCCGGCCGGCTGCCCACCCGCCGGCTGGTCACCCACACGTTCCCGCTCGACCACATGCAGGAGGCCTACGACGTCTTCGGCAACGCCGCCGAGACCGGGGCGCTCAAGGTCGTCCTCGGCGTTCCGCAGCACGAGGTGGTGCCCGCGCACCCGACGGTCTGACGGGCGCACCGGCGGACCGGGCCGTTCGGCCCATGCGGGAGCGGGGCGACCGGGTCCACCCTGGAGTGAGGCGCCGTTCGTCACCCGCGCGAGGAGGTGACCTCCGATGGCGAGGACGCAGGGTACGAGGCCACGGAGGGTGCGGCTGTGGCGGTGGCGGAGGAACCCGCTGCGCCGCCGCAGCGATCTGGCCGAGGCCTGGCTGGTGCTCGCCGCGGTCGTTCTCGCCCTGCTGCTCGGGGCGTTCTCCGGCCTGACGGCGGCCGGGGCCGTGGACGGGTCGCTCGCCGAGCGCCGGGAGCGGACCACCCCCGTACCCGCCGTACTGGTCGAGGACGCCGCCGGGCCGTCCGCGTCGGTGACGCAGGACGGGGACGGCGACGGCGGCGTATGGACCAAGGTGCGGTGGACCGCCCCCGACGGCACCGGCCGCACGGGCCGGGCCGAGGTCGACCCGGGGAGCCCGGCGGGCACCGAGGTCACCGTGTGGACGGACCCCGCGGGCCGACTGGTCTCCGCACCACCCGTCGGCGCGGAAGCACAGTTCCAGACCGTCATGGCCGGTATCACGGTCGCCGTCGCCGCCGGGGGACTGGTCCTGCTCGCCGGCTGGCTCGCCCGCGCCCGGCTGCGACTGCGGCGCCTGGCCGAATGGGAGACCGAGTGGCGCCAGGTCGAACCGTCATGGCGCAAACGCATGACGGGCTGAGCCGCGACGGCGCACACCGTCCTGTCCGGCATCCTCACGGGACAGGCCGAACCGCTGCTGGGGACGGCCGGAGGGACGCCGCCGACAAATCCCGCCACAAGACGCCGATGGAAGCGAATCTCCAGACGACACGCGGCTGTTCTGCCCGGAGACCCGCTCCACCGCTGCCCGCGCAACATGGCCCGGCAGCCCTGGAAGATTCACCAACAGCATCCGGAGGCCCGGTGCTGGGCAACGGCATCCCCCCGACCGGCGGCCCGACCCCTAGGGGCGCGGGGCTGTACCGGCATACGGCTCCGCCGCGTGGGCGCGAAGGGAGCCTGGGCGCAAAGGGGCGCGGGGAACTGCGCGAAGGGGGTCTGGGGGCAAAGCCCCCAGGGACGGGAAGGGGCGGCGGGGGCGAGAGAAGGCTCGGACACCCGAACAGCACGCGGTGCGGAATCACAGAGGCGCCGCCCGCGTGACAAAAACCGCCCGCCCCGAGCGGACCCGGCATCCCGCGCCGGCCCGCGCGAACTCGCGGACGGGACCGGGCACACCCACCCGGCCCCGTCGCCACGACTCTCAGACCTCGCCGCGCCAGGCCCCCGTCTCCAGTCCACGCCGCTCGATGAACTCCTTGAACCGCTTCAGATCACCGCCGACCTGCCGCTTGACGAAGCCGAGCTTGTCACCCACGCTCTCGG
This sequence comes from Streptomyces sp. CB02400, assembly GCF_001905725.1. Taxonomy (GTDB): domain Bacteria; phylum Actinomycetota; class Actinomycetes; order Streptomycetales; family Streptomycetaceae; genus Streptomyces; species Streptomyces atrovirens. Next base: position 149,734 of record NZ_LIWB01000014.1, on the reverse strand, counting down.
TCATCCCCTGCGGATCGAAGTCCATCTGCAGCATCACCTTGGTGGTGGTGTCCCGCACCCGGTGGAAGGTGACGACACCGGCCTGCCGCGCCTCACCGTCGACCGTGGTCCAGGCGACACGCTCGTCCGGGACCTGTTCGGTGATCTCGGCGTCGAACTCCCGTTCCACGCCCCCGACCTTGGTCACCCAGTGGGTCAGCGTGTCGCTGCGCTGCTCGATGCGTTCGACCCCGCTCATGAACTCCGGGAAGCTCTCGAACTGGGTCCACTGGTTGTAGACGGTGCGGACGGGGACGTCGACCTCGATCGATTCCTCTACCTGCGACATGCGTCGGCTACCTCGCTTTCCGATGGGAAGTGGAATGCGAGTACCTGATTTCACGCCGGGCAGTCATGGCGATCCGCCGAACCGGCCGCCCGAGGGGTCACGCCTCCTCGCGGCGGCAGTGCAGGAAGAGCTGCGGTTCCGGCCGGGCGTCGGGATGGGTCGGGGTGAACATCACGCTCTCCCGCGACTCCACCGCCAGGCCCGCCCCACGCACGAGGGCGACGACGTCCTCGGCCGCGAAACTGGTGACGCGCACGTCCTGCCCCATGAAGACGCCGTCGAACCCCTCGACGTCCAGCGGTACGGTGGCCAGCGCGAACAGGCCGCCCGGCCGCAGCGCCCGCGCCAGCCGGCGCACCAGCTCCGACTGCTCCGCCCGCGACATCTGCAGCAGCGCGAAGTACACGCAGACCGCGTCGAACGAACCGTCCTCGAGCGGCATACGGCGGATGTCGGCGCACCGGAACTCGGCCCCGGGCACCTGCCGGGAGGCGATCCCCACCATCACCGGGGACACGTCGACGCCCAGCACCCGATGCCCCGCTTCGGCGAGCGCGGCGGCCGTGGGACGGCCCGTTCCGCTGCCCACGTCCAGCACCCTGCTGCCGGGCGCCAGCCCTTCGAGCAGCCGGTCCAGCGACGCCCGGTGCGCCGACGAGGAGGCGAACGCCTTCTCGTACTCGCCGCCCAGCGCGTCGAACACCGCCGCCGCCCGTGACCCGTGATCCTCGTCGACCAAGACGCACCCCGTCCGTCGCGTACCGATGCGGGGCATCGTGCCATTCCCGCCCCGCCGCCACAACGGGACACCGGCCGTGGCGGCTTGCGGGCACACGGACCGGCACGGCAGGGTCGGGGTGTGCCGACTCTGCTGATCGTCCACCACACGCCCTCGCCCAACTGCCAGGCGATGTTCGAGGCCGTCCTCTCCGGTGCCACCGCCGACGGGATCGAGGGAGTCAAGGTGGTGCGGCGGGCGGCGCTGTCCGCCACCGCCGCCGACGTCCTGGACGCCGACGGCTACCTCCTCGGCACCCCGGCCAACCTCGGCTACATGTCGGGGGCGCTCAAGCACTTCTTCGACCAGGTCTACTACCCGTGCCTGGACACCACCCGGGGCCGGCCCTTCGGGTACTACGTGCACGGCGGGAACGACGTCACGGGCGCGGTGCGGGGCATAGAGTCGATCACGACGGGCCTCGGCTGGCGTCGCGCCGCCGACGGCGTGACGGTCACCGGCGAGCCAGGCAAGGCCGACGTCGAGCGGTGCTGGGAGCTGGGCGCCACGGTCGCAGCGGGCCTGATGGACTGAGCCCCGCCGCGGGCGGCGTCAGGTCTCGTCCATCCGCCGCCGGTCCTCCTCGTTCCAGGCACGCGTGTCGCGCGGCTGCGTGTACGGTTCCGCCTCCGGCGGATGACCCCCGGCGATGGCCCGCTGCCGGGCGATCTCCGCGTCGAACTCCAGCCCCAGCAGAATGGCGAGGTTGGTGATCCACAGCCAGATCAGGAACACGATGACACCGGCCATCGTGCCGTACGTCTTGTTGTACGACCCGAAGTTGGCGACGTAGAGGGCGAACCCGGCGGAGGCGATCAGCCAGATCACCAGCGCCAGGAAACTGCCCGGAGTGATCCACCGGAACCCCTTGACCTTGGCGTTCGGGGCCGCCCAGTACAGCAGCGCGATCATCATGGTGACCAGGACGACCAGCACCGGCCACTTGGCGATCGACCACACGGTCAGCGCGGTGTCGCCCAGCCCGAGCAGGTCGCCGGCCTGGCGGGCCAGCCCGCCGGTGAACACCACGATCAGCGCGCTGATCACGGCCATCACCATGAGCGCGACCGTCGCCCCGAGCCGTACCGGCAGCACCTTCCACACCGGACGCCCCTCGGGGATGTCGTAGACCGCGTTCGCCGAGCGCATGAACGCCGCCACGTAGCCCGACGCCGACCAGACGGCCAGCACCAGACCGACGATCGCCACGATCGAGCCGACGCCCGCGGTGCCCTGCAACTGCTGTACCGCCTGGGTGATGATGTCGCGGGCCGCGCCGGGGGCGGTGAGCTCCTGGAGGTTCTCCAGCACCTTGTCCGTGGTGGACTTGCCGGTGAGGCTCAGGATCGAGACCAGGGCCAGCAGCGCCGGGAACAGCGACAGCACGCCGTAGTACGTCAGGGCGGCGGCCCGGTCGGTGAGTTCGTCGTCCTTGAACTCGCGCAGACTGCCTTTGAACGCCGAGCCCCACGCCCCCTTCGGCAGCTTGCCCGGCGTGTCCGGTGCCGCCCGCTCCACCTCGTCGCTGGGCCCCGGCTCGTCCGCCGCCGCGTGGGCTCCGTGGCCCGGACGGGGCTCGTCCGCCGCCGCGCCGGTCCGGTGATCCGGACGAGGCTCGTCCGTCGCGCTCTCGTGGGTCTGCCGGTCGTTCCGCCCCGGGATATGCAGCTTCATGCCCCTCGGGTAACCAGGGGCCGGGGGGCTAAGCCAGGGACCCGTGCCTCGACCTGGCCGGAAAGGGGTTGTGGGAGCGCTCCCAAGACGTGCAGGATGCCAGACATGACCGAGTCCCCCAGGATCCGCCCGTACCACCGCGAGGACCGGCAGGCCCTCGACGACATCTGCATCCGCACCGCGCACAACGGCCAGGACAGCCGCCCCCACTACACCGACCCCACCGTCTTCCCCGACACCTTCGCCGCGCCGTACGTCCATCTGGAGCCGGAGCTGGCGTTCGTACTGGACGACGGCCGGGGCCGGGCGGTCGGCTACATCGTCGGCACCGCCGACACCGTCCGCTTCGCCAAGACCTTCCGGGCCGCGTGGCTTCCCCTGGTCGGCGACCGCCACCCCGAGCCGTCCGGGCCGCCGGCCACCCCGGACGAGACGATCGCCTGGCTGCTGCACCACCCCGAGCGGATGATCGTCCCGGAGCTGGCCGCCTGGCCGGCCCACCTGCACATCGACCTGCTGCCCGACTGGCAGAGGCGCGGCTACGGCCGGCAGCTGATGCGGACCTTCCTGGGGGCCCTGCGGGACGGGGGAGTGCCGTCCGTCCACCTCGTCATGGCGACGGCCAACAAGCCCGCCCGGGCCTTCTACGACCGCATGGGCTTCGAGGAGATCGACGCGCCGATGGACGACTCGGTCGTCTGCCTCGGCCGTACGACGCACGACCTCGACGGGCTCTGAGGGACCGGCGCCCGTCTCCGTCGAACGCATCGAACGCGCCACCGCTCGCGCGGAAGTGGCGTGAATGCGCATTGCCGCTCCGCTCCGACGGGCGCAGCCTGTGCATTGGGAGCGCTCCCATGGCCGCCGTGGGAGCGCATGCCCGCATCCCCACGATCAACCCCCACAGCGGAAAGAAGGAATCCATGACTTGGCATGGTCATGACGCATTACCGCTCCGGTCCCGTCTGTCACTCGCCCTGACCGTGGCCGTCGCCGCGCTGCTCTGTCTGATCCCCTGGAGCGGTACCGCCGTCGCCCACGGCTCGGTGATCGACCCCGCGTCCCGCAACTACGGCTGCTGGCAGCGCTGGGGGAGCGACTTCCAGAACCCGGCGATGGCGCAGGAAGACCCCATGTGCTGGCAGGCGTGGCAGGACAACCCCAACGCCATGTGGAACTGGAACGGCCTCTACCGCAACGGCTCCGCCGGAAACTTCCAGGCCGTGGTCCCCGATGGCCAGCTCTGCAGCGGCGGGCACACCGAGGGCGGGCGCTACGACTCCCTCGACGCGGTGGGCGCCTGGAAGACGACGAACGTGAACGACAACTTCACCGTCAAGCTGTACGACCAGGCCAGCCACGGCGCGGACTACTTCCTCGTCTACGTCACCCGGCAGGGCTTCGACCCCACCACCGAGCAGCTGGGCTGGGACGACCTCCAGCAGGTGGCCCGCACCGGCTCGTACGCGCCCAGCCAGAACTACTCGATCCCGGTGAGCACCTCCGGTCTCAGCGGCCGCCACGTCGTCTACACGATCTGGCAGGCCTCGCACATGGACCAGACGTACTTCCTGTGCAGTGACGTGGACTTCGGCTGAGTCACCGGCACTTCACCGCTCCCGTCCCCGAGTCCCCGCCGGACCGCGTGAGTCCGGCGGGGATCCGGTGCGTGCGGGACCGGGGCTTTCCGGGATTCCGCGAAGAAACCGTGAGTCCTTTGAACACGCTGTGGCCCGCCTACGTATGGGGCGTGGGAATCCCCTGCCCACCCCCCGCAACAGAAGCGTAGGAGTACTGCCTTGGCACGCAACACACGCAGACGCCCCAAACAGCGCGCGACTCTCGCCGCGTTCGCCCTGATCCTGGGCGGCGGCGGGATGATGGCGGCCAACGTCTACGCTTCCGCGACGGAGGAGGGCGGGCAGGGCGACGGCCAGGCGCAGGTCTTCTCGGGCGCCACGATCGACTGCCCGGACGTGGCCACCGAACTGACGTCGGTGCCGGAGGAGGCGCGGGCGGAGGTGGACAAGGAGCTCGCCGGCCTGGACGCGCAGATCGCGGAAGCGTACAAGCGGATCGGGGAGTCGGCCGAGGCCCTCCGCCAGGACCCGGGCTTCGCGGAGAACGCGATCGCCAAGCCGCTCGAGGAGAAGCGTTCCGCGGCCCTCGCCCGCATCGGGACCGCCATCGACCGGGTCGGCGACCGGCCCGAGGGCCTCGAGGAACTCGCCGACTGCGCCGTGCGCGAGTCCGGCAACGCCGCACAGCCGGACGCCGGGCAGGAGGGCGAGCAGGCGGGCGACGGAGGCGACGGCCAGGACCAGCAGGATCAGGACCAGCAGGGCCAGCAGGGCCAGCAGGGCCAGGGCCAGGGCGGAAACGGCGGTCAGGCCGGCAACGGGCCCGTCGCCGGCGACTACGTCGACATCGAGAGCGTCCAGCCCAACGTCATCGAGCCGAAGCAGACGGAGAACGCCTCCCGCGGCACCTTCACCAGCGAGTGCGGCGTCAACGAGAACGGCCTGTTCAACTCGGACAACGTGATCGCCGCACCGGGTGTCAGCAACGGCGCCCACCACTTCCACGACTACATCGGCAACCAGGCCACCAACGCCTTCTCCAGCGACGAGGACCTGGCGCAGGCGGACACGAGCTGCGCCGACCAGGGCGACAAGTCGTCGTACTACTGGCCCGTGCTGCGGCTGCAGAACGGGACCCAGGAGCAGGACGCCGGGTCCCCGGGCGGTGGTATCGAGGGCAACGTCGGTGAGATCGTCACGCCCAAGGAGGTCACGCTGACCTTCGAGGGCAACCCGCAGGGTGAGGTCACCGCCATGCCCCGGCTGCTGCGCATCATCACCGGCGACGCCAAGTCGTTCGTCAACGGCCCCGCCAACGCCAACGCCTCCTGGAGCTGCACCGGTTTCGAGGACCGGCAGCTCACGGACAAGTACCCGCTGTGTCCGCAGGGCAGTGACGTGGTGCGCAGCTTCGACTTCCAGAGCTGCTGGGACGGCCGCAACATCGACAGCGCCAACCACCGTACGCACATGGCGTTCGCGGACGAGGCAGGCAACTGCCCGTCCGGCTTCAAGCCCGTGCCGCAGCTGGTGCAGCGCATCGTCTACGACGTCGACGCGCCGAGCCTCGACGACGGCGGCAGGACGACGCCGCTGTTCGCGGTGGACTCCTTCCCGGAGCAGCTGCACAAGCCGATCACGGACCACGGCGACTTCATCAACGTCTTCGACGAGGACCTGATGAACGAGGTCGTCGCCTGCATCAACGAGGACCGCACCTGCGGCGCCGGTGAAGGCGGCAACGGTGACGGCGGCAACGGTGACGGTGACGGCGGCGAACAGGGTGAGGAGCCCCAGCAGCCGGAGGAGCCGCAGCAGCCGGAGGAGCCCACGGCCACGCCCGACGACCCGGGCCAGGGCGGCGACGGCAACGACGGCGGCAACCAGGACGGCGGCGGCGACAAGCCCGCCGACGACGGGAACCAGAACAACGACGGAAACCAGGACGACGGCGGACAGGAGCAGCCGTCGGAGACCCCGGCCGCCGAGGAGCCCGCGGAGGGCGACGGCACCGACCGGCCCGAGCAGCCCGATGTCAAGGCGTCCACCCCGGCCGAGGGCACCGGTGCCGGAAACCAGGACGGCGACGACAAGGGCGGTAAGGACGAGGGCGGCCAGGACGACGGTGGCCAGGCGGCTCAGGCCGCCGAGGTGCCTGGCAGCCTCCCCGAACTCGGCACCGGGAACCAGTCCCAGGCACAGGGCGAGAGCGGCAGCCTCGCCGAGACCGGCACCCAGCTCTGGCCGGCCGCGCTGGGCGGAGTGCTGGTGATCTTCGGATTCTTCGTCCTGCGGAGCGTGCGGCGCGGGGCCTGACCCTCCACCGCTCCTCAAACGCCGGAGAGGCTGATTTTCAGCCTCTCCGGCGTTTGAGGAGCGGGGTCTGGGGCGGAGCCCCAAGTCGGGACGGGAAGGGGCGGCGGGGGCGAAAAACGCCTGCGGGGCGTCGGCGACGAGAGCCCGCGCCGGCCCCCAGGACGACCCCGGCGCCGACCAGGGCACTGCCCACCGCCTGCGCCGCACCATAGGACCCGGTACCGACAAGCGGCGCGGTGCACGCGGCCGCCACCGGGATCAGCCCGGAGAACAGGGTGGCCCGCTCGGCACCGATCCGCTGCATGCCCATGTACCAGCACACGAAGCCGATGACGGTGACCACCACCGCCTGCCACAGCAGCGCCGTCGCCTCGACCCCGTCCGGGCGGCGCAGCCACGCGGACCCGTCGAGCAGCAGCCCGGCCGCCGCCGATTCGACCGCGGCGACACCGCACACCACGGCGGACAGCAGACGGGGCCCCAGGGGCCGCAGCACGGGCACGGCCAGTACGGCGAACCCGACCTCCCCGACCAGCGCGCACAGCGAGAAGGCGAGGCCCGCCCCGTCCGTACGCCCCCAGCCCTGCACGGTGAAGGCGCCGACGGCCACCGCCGACGCCCCGTACAGCACCGCCCGCCGCGGCCGCCGGCCCTCCAGCAGGGGGACGAGGACGGCGACCACCACGGGCGCGCAGCCCACGAAGACGCCGGGCACCGCCGGTTCCGCGGTCCGTTCCGCGGCCAGGACGGCCAGGTTGAACCCGACCATGCCGACCGCGGCGAGCAGCGCCAGCCTGGCCCACAGGCGGGGCGGGAGCGACCGCAGCTTCGCGGCCGAGCCTTGGCCGGCCAGGGGGACCAGCAGCAGACAGGCCAGCGCGTACCGCAGGAACTGACCGCCCGCGTACGGATAGTCGCCGAGGACGCTGTTGGCGGTGAAGGAGCCTCCGACGAGGACACAGGCGAGCGCGGCGAGCAGGGCCCCGCGCGTGGTGACGGCGTTCATGGCACCGACGCTAGAAAGGACGGCGGCCCGCCGAGGGGTCCACTTCCGCCCCGTTGTCGGGGACCAATCCGGCCGGGAGGCTTCCCCCGCCTACTCCTCCTGCTTCTTCCAGGGGCCGACGCCCAGCTTCCCCGTCGTCCCGAGGTCGAGTTCGGGGACGACCGTCACCGGGTCCGCGCCGGACTTCGCCCGCACCCGCACGTAGGGCACGTCGACGGGTGCGCCCGCCTCGACCGTGTTGCGCCACACCAGGCCGGCCCAGGCTCCCTCGCCCGGCTTCAGCACGAGCGGCAGGGCCGGGCCGTCCGCCCCCGTGCCGCCGGCGACGGAACCGCCGTCGTGCAGGATCCGCACGCCCTCCACCGGTTCGTGGTCCTCGTCGAAGAGCCGGACGTCGGGATAGCCGTGCAGCGAGTATGGCCGGGTGCCGCAGTTCTCCAGACGCACGGACACCACCCGCAGGCCCATGGCGGCATTGGCCTCGTCCGCGTACACGCGGACACCGGAGTCCGGACACGGGCCGCCAGGGGACGGCGCCTCGTCGACGGGGACGCTGCGCACCTTGGCGATCCGCACCCGGCTCACCTCTCGCGGGCCCGCCATCGACTCGCTCAGCGCGACCCTGCCCGCGGCCGTCCGGCCCGGAGCCACGTCCTCGACGATCCCCTCGGTGTTGTACAGCACGCGCCCCGCCTCGGAGAGGAGGTCGAACGTGACCGTGTAGGTGAAGGGCTCGGCCTCCGCGTGGGTGACCTCGAACAGGACACAGCCCCCGCTTCCGCCGTCGAACCCGGTGATCCGGACCCCGTCCCGTTCCAGCTCGGTGTCCGTGCCGGAGGGCCGCCCCGCACAGGAGGCACCGGACGCCGTCGACTCGGCATGCGCGCCGCACGCGGTGACCGACAGGGCGCCGACGAGGACGAGGACAAGAGGGAGGGAGCTGCTGCGCATACGAGGAGTTGATCAGTACCGGCCGCGATCGGCTGTGATGGAAGCCATGCTTCCGGTCACCGGTGTGTGACACTTGGCGTCGAGGCCGCGAGAGGGGAGTCGCCGTGGACGAGGGGACAGTGCGCACACACGAGGACCACGGGGGCACGGACGCGGCGGCGACCGCGCGTCACGCCCGCTTCGGACGCCTCCCGGAGCCGGTCCGGGTGGAGGACATGGTCGAGGAGCGCCCGGCCGTCGCGCCGGACCCGGCCCGCAACGCCTACGACCCGGACGAGTGGCTGGTGCGCTACTGCCTGTGAGACCGCCGCCCTGGTCAGCCGCTCGCCCGTCGCCTTCACCGCCCGGTGGCCGGGCGGCGGTCAGCGGCCGGGCCGCCAGTCGTACGCCGTCAGCAGCAGTGCCACGTCGTCCGGGCGGTCCTCGGTCCGGCGGGCCGTTCTGATCAGCCGGTCGGCGAGCTCCTCGACCGAGTCGGTGCGGCTGCGTGCCAGACAGCGGCGGATCACCTCGATGCCCGTCCCGATGTCACCGCCGGGCGTCTCGACGAGCCCGTCCGTGTACAGCGCGAGAACGCTGCCCGGGGCCAGGGTGAGTTCCGTGACCGGGTAGACGGCCTCCGGCTGCACCCCGAGCAGCACGCCACCGGGCAGGTCCAGGCTCTCCGTGTGCCCGTCGGGGTGGCGCAGCAGGGGCGGCGGATGGCCCGCCCGGACGGCCAGGGCGCGGCCGGTGGCCGGGTCGAGCTCGATGTAGCAGCAGGTGGCGAAGACGTCCGTCTCCAGCTCCGCCAGCAGCCGGTTGGTGTGGGTGATGACCTCCTGCGGAGGCCGGCCGCTGGCGGCGAAGGCGTGCACCGCGCTGCGGAGCTGTCCCATGACGGCGGCGGCCCCGACGCTGTGCCCCTCGACGTCACCGATGACCAGCGCCACCCCCCGCCCGGTCCTGATCACGTCGTACCAGTCGCCCCCGATGGCCATGCCCTGGGTGCCCGGCAGATAGCGGCCGGTGGTGAGCATCCGGTCGATGGCGGGCAGCCGGTGCGGCAGCAGTCCCTCCTGGAGCCCCCGGGCGACGGCGGACTCGGCGTCGTACAGCCGGGCCCGCTCCATCGCCTGCGCGGTCAGCCCGCCCAGCGCGGTCAGCGCGGTGCGCTCCTCGGGCGTGAACCGGTGCGGCGCGTTCCAGCCGAGGATGCAGGAGCCGACCGGATGGCCGGAGGCGATCAGCGGCAGGAACGCCCAGGCGTTCATCGGGTCCAGGAGGAGCTGGGGGTAGGCGTTGACCAGCGCCTCCGGCGACTCGAAGAAGAGCGGCAGCCGGGTGGTCAGGGCGTGCACACCGGGCAGGTTCGCGGTGAGCGGCACCCCTTCGAAACTCTCGAGGAAATGCTCCGGATAGCCGGACTCCCACAGCAGGTACATCCGGCTGTCCCGGATCGTGTACAGGGCGATCTCCTGCGCGCCGAACGCGGGCAGGAGCTGCTCGGCGACGGCCAGGCAGACGTCCCGGACGGTGACGGCCTCGGTCAGCACACTGGCCATCTGCACGACGTGGTAGAGGGCTCCCGCGCGGGCCGTCGCGACCAGCTCCGGCGCCGCCGCGGTCTCCCTGCCGGGCGGGGCCAGGACCCGGCCCGGCTCGGCCCCGGCGGGGGCGCTGGTGCGGAAGACGCGGCCGGTCAGCCCGTGCACCCCGGGATAGAGCACGAACCCCAGCCAGACGCCGTCCGGGTCGTGCACCAGGTACGACACCGGCTCCTGCGACAGCATCGCCGCCCGGTAGCGGTCCTCGTAGGCCGGATCGCGCAGCCAGGTGAGCACGTCCCACGGGTAGTGGCCGAGCATGTGTTCCAGGTCGCAGCCCAGCAGCTCCTGGCAGCGGCGGTTGGCGTAGACGATCCGGCCGTCCTGGTCCAGGGAGAACACCCCGTCGGGCAGCCGCTCGGCGGCCTCCGCCGCGGTGACCCCGCCGGCCGCGTCGACGAGGGCGCCCACCAGGAGCCGGGCGGCCCCCTCGGCCCGTACGACGTGCCCCCACAGTTCGACCGGCCGGTAGCGGATCCGCCCGTCGTCCCCGGCCTCGTCCAGCACTCTGAAGTGCCGGCCCCTGATCTGCCCGGAGTCCGCCGCCTCCCGCCGGCCCGCCCGCAGCTCGTACAGGTCGTCGGGACACACCCGGTCCTCGACCTCCGCCATGGTGCCGCCGAACTCCTCCCGGGCGACCCCCAGCAGGGACAGCGCGTCGTCGTCCCCGGACCACCGGTCGCTGTCCAGGTCCCACTCGACCATGCCGATCGCCACGGCCCGGGCGGGCGGCGTGGGCAGCCGTACGCTGACCGGCTGGTCGTCGTAGTCGATGCCGTACGCGACGGCGTCCGCGCCCTCCCTGCCGGGCATCCGGCGGGCGAAGTCGGTGAGGCGCTCCTCCATGTCCCGCCCCGCGTCGTGCAGCGCCGCCCGCACCGCCTGCTCGTCCAACGGCTCCCCGGCGGCCGACCGCAGGACGGACAGGACGCCCACGGGTTCGCCGTCGACGTGCACCGGGTGGAAGGCGGAGCCGAACGAGTACGGCAGCGCGGCGGTGAACTGCGGGAAGCGCAGCATCATGGCCCGCTCGTCCGGCAGCCACAGGCTCTCGCTCCTGCGGTACGCCTCGGACATGGGCAGCGCGCCGCCCACGGGCACCCGCCACCAGGTCATCAGCAGCGACCGCGGAACGCCGGCCACCACGCACAGCACCAGCGAGCGCCGGTCCCGCGAACGCAGGTACACCAGTCCGCCGTATCCGCCGATGTCCTGGACCGCCGCCACCACGGGCTCCGCGAGCGCGTCCTCGATCCGGGCCGCCGGATGCGCCGTCCGGAGCTCCTCCGCGCCCGGCCTCTTCCCGGCGCCGCGGCCGGGCACGCCCGCCGGCCGCTCCCCGCGCGGTGCGGCGGCTGCATCATCCATGTCGCACCCTCCCGGTGCGGACGCACGGGACATCCGTTCGCTCCCCACCAGCATGTGCCATGCCGGACGGTCCGGCGCGGCGGAGCCGCAACCTTTCGGTCATCCCGGTCGTCTCACCCGATACCAGAAGGATGCGAGCCCAGGGGGCCGAAAATGCTTCGAAAGAGAACAATCTGCGCGACTCTCGTGCTCGTGGGCGCCACGCTGACCACGGCGACGGTCCCGGCCGCCGCCGCCCCGACGGCGGCGGCCCGGGCCACGGCGTGCCCGACCGGCTGGGGCAGCCTGCCCGAGTCCGGCTCCGACAGCACGACCACACCGGTACGGGACATCAGGACCGGACGGCACGCCTGCTACGACCGCATGGTCGTCGACCTGCCCGGCGCCGCCCGCGGCGACATCGGTTACTCGGTCCGGTACGTCGACCGCCTCCACCAGGACGGATCGGGCCGGCACATCCCCGTCTCCGGCGGCGCCGTCCTCGAGGTGCGGGTGGCCGCGCCCGCGTACGCCCCCGAGACCGGCGAGGCCACCTATCCCGCGCGCGCCGGACGCCCCCTGCCGGGCGTGGATCTCGCCGGGTACCGCACGTTCAGGGACGCGCGGTTCGCCGGCAGCTTCGAGGGCGAGACCCAGATCGGTCTCGGTGTGCGGGCGCGGCTGCCGTTCCGGGTGCTGCGGCTCGACGGCCGGCTCGTGATCGACGTCGCCCACAGCTGGACCGGCAGCCGCTGAGCGCCTGCCGCCGGGCGGTCACTGCTCCAGGGTGCCCGTCTCGCAGACCCGGCGCGCCACCTCGCGCAGTTTGGTGTTGGTGCGCTGGGACTGGGTGCGCAGGATGTCGAAGGCCTGGTCCTCCGTCACATGGTGGCGGCCTATCAGGATGCCCATCGCCTCGCCGATCAGATGCCGCGTGGCGATGGCGTCCTGGAGCTGGGCGTCGGTCCGGGCGGTGGAGAAGGCGACCGCCGCGTGGGAGGCCAGCAGCCAGCCGGCCGTCTCGCTGTCCTCGGTGAACATCCCCGGCTTGAGGGAGTACATGTTGAGGGCCCCCAGCTCCTCCTCCCGCGTGTACAGCAGGAAACCCATCATGCTGCCCACCCCGAGCTCCCGGCAGTGCGGCACGAAGGACGTCCAGCGTTCGGGGTCCGCGGTGAAGTCGGTGATGCGGAAGACGCGTTCGGCCCGGTCGGGCCGGGCCGCGTCGAAGCAGGGCCCTTCGCGCAGACGCTCCTGGAGGCGGTCGCTGTCGATCACGAGCTGCGAGGTCGGTGCCAGCGAACTCACCCGGTCCCCCCGCAGGAGGAGGATCCCGGAGGCGTCGCAGCCGTCGACGAGCTCCACCGCTTTGCGCGAGATCTGCTCCAGGGTCGAGTCGAGGGTGTGCTCGGCCAGGAGATCACGGGCCATGGAAGCCATCTGCTGGGCGAAGAACCGCCAGTCCACCGTCCGCCTCCCTGGTCGCCGCAGTCAGCACACACCGCCTCTACCCCGAGCCGGCGTACGGCACGCCGGTGAACGGCCCGATCCCGGGCAGACGGCGTACGTGATCTTCGCGGGTCCGCGTGACCCCGGGCGCACTTCGTGCCGGCCGCCAGAGAGAGGAACCACCACGGTGACCATGCCCCAGCGCCGTACGCGTCCGACACACCGCGGGCGGCGCTTCGACCTGCGTGCCACGGCCGTGTTCTTCGGTCTGCTCGCCACGGCCCTGATCGCCGTCGGCTTCGCGGTGCGCGCGCTGGCCCCGGTCGTGCAGCGGCGCCCGGTGTGGGTCGTCGTCCTGCTGTGCGTGGTCGCCGCGACCCTGCTGGCCCACGGACGCAGACGGCGGCGGCTGTCCGCGGCGAGGATCGCCCGCCGGGCGGGCGAGGCCCTGGAGCAGGCCACGACGACGGCGCTCGACGCCCTGGACACACCGGCGCCGGCACCGGTCCGCGCGCACGACGGCGTCCCGGGCCCCGGGGAGACGTACGACTACGACGTCCTGGACCCCGACGAGTTCGAGGCGGCGATAGCCGACCTGTGCGTGCGGGACGGCTGCGCGCGGGTGGAGGTCGTCGGGGGAGCGGGGGACCTGGGCGCCGACGTGACGGCCCTGACCCCCGACGGCCGCCGCCTCGTCGTCCAGTGCAAGCGCTACGGCGACGACAACAAGGTGGGCTCGCAGGACCTCCAGCGCTTCGGCGGCACCTGCTTCACCGTCCACGGGGCGGACGTCGCCCTCGTCGTCACCACCAGCGACTTCACCGCGCCGGCCGTCGAGTACGCCGAGCAGTGCGGCATCGTGTGCGTGAACCGCGACGCCCTGCTCGCCTGGAGCGGGGGACGGACGCCGAAACCCTGGGCGGCGGACGCGCACGAGGCGTAGGCCCGGTTGTCAGTGCCGGATGCCATCCTGCCGGTATGGACGAACTGGAGTTCATGCGCGGCAGGGTCTACGGGGCGGACCACGACGATCCGGGCCCGCGCGACGGGAGGTCGTACGTGGAACTGGCCGGGGGCCCGCTGGACGGTCTGCTGCTGGACGTCACCGGCCGCAGCGAGACGGAACTGAGGCACGGCGTCGGCCTGCCCACCGAGATGGGCCGCTACGGCGCGGGCGGCCGCGCGGTGTACGCGCCCCGCGACACGGGCGCCCGGGTGTACGACTGGAGGGGCGACGTTCCCTAGCCGCCCGGCCGGGTACACCGGGTGCATGGGGCGTCGTGGGCGAGGAGGCGGAGCGGACCATGGGACTGCTGACGGAAGGCGGCTCGGTGCTGCGCGACCGGATCGGTCACGCGATCTTCTCCCGGGTCGCCGGACCGGACGGCCCGGACAACCGCGCACGCATCCACGGCACGCCCGGCCCGCGCTGGTTCGGCCCCGACCGGCCGGTCAGGAGGGTGCACGGGGACGCGTCGATGTTCATCGGCGGACTGTCGGCCCTGCTGCTGCAGTCGCTCCACCCGCTGGCCATGGCCGCCGTCGCCGGGCACTCCGGGTTCCGCGGCGACCCCTGGGGGCGCCTCCAGCGGACCAGCACCTTCCTCGCCGTCACCACGTACGGCACCGCAGACAGCGCCCAGCGGGCCGTCGACCGGGTACGGGCGGTCCACGAGACGGTGCGCGGCACCACCGCCGACGGCGAGGAGTACCGGGCGTCCGACCCCCGTCTGCTGTGCTGGGTGCACATCGCCGAGGTCGACATGTTCCTGCGCGCCCACCAGCGCTACGGCGCCCGCCCCCTGGACGAGGAGGGCTGCGACGCGTACGTCGCCGACATGGCGCGGATCGCCACCGCGCTCGGCGTGCCCGACCCGCCGGTCGACCGCGCCGGACTCGCCGAGCGGCTGGCCGCCTACCGCGGCGAGCTGCGCGCCACCCCCGAGGCCCGCAGCACCGCCCGCTTCCTGCTGCTCCACCCGCCCGTCCCCCTGCTGGCCAGACTGCCGTACGGCGCCCTCGCCGCCAACGCGGTCTCCCTGCTCCCCGTCTGGGCCTCCCGCGCCCTCCGCCTCCCCCGCATCCCCCCGGCCGAGAGCATCTGCGTACACCCCCTGGGCACAGCCCTCACCACAACCATCCGCTGGGCCCTGGCCCCCACCCGCGACACGACGCCCTGACCCCGGTCAGCGGCTGCCGCACCCGCCGTCCCCGCGGGCAGTCGTGCCTCCCCCAGTGCCTCAAGGGCCTGGGAGGTACCCCCAGGGCGGCACGGGTGGGCGCGACGGCACCCCGTGAGCGCCGGGCTGCGCGAACCACCCCCGGCCCACACCAACGCGGGGTACCCACGAGGCGCCGGGCAGCGCAACCCCGCCCCCGGCCCACACCGACACGGGGCACCCACAAGCACCAGCCACGTCACCGGTTGACCCCGCCCAGAAGGGGCACCCAGTGCTGACCGACATCACTCACGGACACGGGAGGCCGAAGTGGCGGTCCGCCATCGTCTGATCAGCACAAGCCCGCAGTCCGTCTGGACCGTCCTGGAGGACGGCACCCGGTACGCGGATTGGGTCGTGGGCACCTCCTCCTCGAAACCGGTGCGCGGACACTGGCCACAGCTCGGCTCGGCGATCGGCTACGAGGTCCGCCTCGGCCCCCTGTGCCTGACCAACGAGACCGTCGTCCGGCGCTGTGTGCCCGGCGAGGCGCTGGAACTCGAGGCCAAGGCCGGCCCCCTCGGCACCGCCCGCATCGCCATCGAACTGCGCCCCTGGGGCGACCACTGCCTGGTCGTCGTGGACGAACACCCCCTGCGGGGCGCGGGCGGCACGGTGCACAACGTGGCCGTGGAGGCCCTGATCCAGATCCGCCACCGCGCCATGCTCGCCAGGCTGGCGAAGATCTGTGAGACCGACGCGGCCGAGGCCGAGCGGCGCCGTCCCCTCGGCCAGGTGGTGTCACCGGACCCCGACGAGGGAGGCGCCCGTGCCTGACGCCGTGGTGATCGGGGCCGGCCCCAACGGACTGGTCGCGGCCAACCTGCTCACCGACGCCGGCTGGAGCGTCGAGGTGCTGGAGGAACAGCCGGAGCCCGGCGGAGCCGTACGCCACGACCAGGGCGTGGAGCACGGCTTCGTCAACGACCTCTGCAGCTCCTTCTACCCGCTCGCCGCCGCCTCCCCGGTCCTCGCCGGGCTGCGCCTGGAGGACCACGGGCTGCGCTGGTGCCACGCCCCGCAGGTCCTCGCCCACCCGCTGAGCGACGGCAGGTGCGCGGTGCTCGACCGCCGTATCGACGCCACCGCCGACTCCCTGGAGGCCTTCGCACCGGGCGACGGAGCCGCCTGGCGTCGCCTGCACGACGTGTGGGACACCCTTCGCCCCGCCCTCCTCGACGCCCTGTTCACCCCCTTCCCGCCCGTCCGCCCGGCGGCCCGGCTGGCCGTCCGGCTGCGCGGCACGGGCGGGCTGCGCATGGCGCGCACCCTGGTCCTGCCGGTGCGCCGGCTGGGGGAGGAGGAGTTCCGCGGCGAGGGCGGAGGGCTGCTGCTGGCCGGGAACGCGCTCCACGCCGACCTGGCACCGGAGGCCGCGGGCAGCGGCGGCTTCGGCTGGCTGATGTCGATGCTCGGACAGACCTACGGCTTCCCCGTGCCGGCCGGCGGCGCCGGAGCCCTCACCGAGGCCCTGGCACGCCGGCTGGAGTCGCGCGGCGGGGTGCTGCGCTGCGGCAGGCGCGTCGAGCGGATCCTCGTACGCGGCGGCCGGGCGACGGGGGTGCGCACGGCCGACGGCGAGACGTTCGCGGCCGGCCGCGCCGTCCTCGCGGACGTGGCCGTGCCCGCCCTGTACCGCGAACTCCTCGGCCCCGAGGACGTTCCCGCCCAGGTGCTGGACGACCTGCGGGGCTTCCAGTGGGACTTCGCCACCTTCAAGGTCGACTGGGCGCTGGACGGCCCGGTGCCCTGGAGCTGCGAGCAGGCCGCGGGGGCCGGCACCGTCCACCTCGCGGACGGCATCGACGAACTCACCCGCTTCGCCGCCCAGCTCGCCACCGGCAGCGTCCCCGACCGCCCCTTCTGCCTGTTCGGCCAGATGACGACCTCCGACCCGTCCCGCTCCCCGCGGGGCACCGAGTCCGCGTGGGCCTACACCCACGTGCCCCACGACGTCACCGGCGACGCGGGCGGGGACTCTCTCACCGGGGTCTGGGACGCCGAGGAACAGGAGCTCATGGCCGACCGCGTGGAGCACCAGGTGGAACGCTTCGCGCCCGGTTTCCGGTCCACGATCAGGGCCCGGCGCGTCCTCGCCCCGCCCACCCTCCAGTCCCTCGACCGGAACCTGCACGGCGGCGCCATCAACGGCGGCACCGCGGCCATGCACCAGCAGCTTTTCTTCCGCCCGACCCCCGGCACCGGGCGCCCCGAAACGCCCGTCAAGGGCCTGTACCTGGCGTCCGCCGGCGCCCACCCGGGCGGCGGCGTGCACGGCGCGCCGGGCGCCAACGCCGCACGCGCCGCGCTGCGCCGGCCCCTCGCGCCGGGACTGGCCGGGGCGCAGCGGCTGCTGGCCCGCCGCGACCGCACCGGCCGCCGGCAACCCGACGCGGGCGGCAGCGACGGTGGATGACCGGCGCGCACGACCCCATCGACCACGACCGACGGAGGCGGGACGATGACCCGACACGACGACGGCCCCGACCCCGCCCACCGGCGTCCCGAAGGGGTGAGCGACGAGACGGTGGAGGCGCTCGGCTCGCTGTCGAAGGCACTGGAGACGACCGAGCGGGCCCGGGGCCACCTCTACAGCTTCCACCAGCTCACCGGCACCGCCGACCTCGAACTCGACCGGACGGTCGAACTGCTGCGCGAGGCCGGGCACCCGGACTGGGCGGAGACGGTGCGCACCCAGGTGCTGGGCCGCAACGTGATCCCCGGGCACTGGACGTTCCAGATCGTCGAGGCCTACGACGCCACGTACTACCACCCGTTCAAGGAGATCGAACAGGCCGCCGTCGAGGAACTGGCCGAGGGCCGGGACCACCTCTACGAGGCCGAGATGAAGGAAGCCCGCCGGACCGCCGGCCACCCCGACCACACCGCCCGCCCCGACACCGGCCCGCCGCCCGGGGAAGGGGAGGACCGGTGAGCGGCGGCCCGCTGTGCGGCCGTACCGTCGTGGTCACGGGCGCCGCACGCGGGATCGGCGCGGCCCTGGCCCGTGACCTGGCCCGGCGCGGTGCCCGGATCGCGCTGCTCGGTCACGAGAGGTCCGGACTGGAAGCGGTGGCGGAGAGCCTGCCCACGCGGGCGTGGGTGGACGAGCTCGACATCACCGACGAGGCCGCGCTGGAGCGGGCCGCCGAACGGGTCAGGACGCACCTCGGCACCCCCTCCGCCGTCGTGGCCAACGCCGGTGTCGCGGAGGGCGGCCCGTTCGTCACCTCGGACCCGGCCCTGTGGCGCCGCGTGATCGACGTCAACCTCACCGGCAGCGCGGCCACCGCCCGCGCCTTCCTGCCGGACCTGCTGGCGACGAAGGGCTACCACCTCCAGGTCGCCTCGCTGGCCTCGATCGGCGCCGCCCCGATGATGAGCGCCTACTGCGCCTCCAAGGCGGGTGTGGAGGCCTTCGCCCACTCCCTGCGCGCCGAGGTGGCGCACCACGGTGTCGCCGTCGGCATCGGCTACGTGAACTGGACCGACACCGACATGATCCGTGACGCGGACCGCCATCCCGTGCTGCGGGAGCTGCGCGGCCACATGCCGCCGCCGGCCCGGCGCCTGTACCCGGCGGACCAGGTCGCCGCCCGGCTCGGAGCGGCGGTGGAACACCGCAGCACGGCCGTCTACGTGCCCCGTTGGCTGCGCCTGGCACAGGCGGCGCGTGCCGCGCTGCCCCCCGTGGTGCTGCGGGTGGCCCGTCGTGAACTGGCCCGGCTGGAGGCCGAGGACCCCATGCGGCACACCGGGCTCCTCGGCGCCGGCGGCGAGGCCGACCGGACCGCGGACCGAACGCGCCCGTGACCCGGGCTGACCTGCCGAGCCGGCCGGTCAGCCCGGGAAACGCCCCGTGAACTCAGCCCGGAAAACGTCCTGTGGAACGCAACGACCAGCGCCGCTCCGCGTAGGCCAGGTCGTCGCGCCACAGCCGCCCGGCGGCGGCCCGTACGAGCGGGCGCAGCAGCGGCGCCGCACCGCGCGCCAGGGCGAACCCCGGACGGCCGGACGCCGCCACCACCGCCTCGACGACCGCCGTACGGGGCCGCCCCCGGTCGTCGGGCCCCAGGGGAGTGGCGTGCGACTCGACCACGGACCCCGCCCCCTCGCCCTCGGTGATGCGCATGACGACCGTGCGCGGTTCGGGAGCGGTGAACACCGCCCGCACCGGGACCACCAGCCGCCCCGCCACCTTGAAGGACACGTCCACGGTGAAACCGTCCTCGGCGAAGCCCTCCGCGCCCCCGTCCGGGCCGTCCGGCGCGCCGGCCACGGTGAGGTCGACGAACGAGTAGGGGTGGAACCAGGCCCCGTGCCAGGGGTCCAGACGGTTGGCCACCACGTCCTCGGGCTCACAGACCCCCACGCCGGTGTACACCGCCGTCAGGGCGCGCGCCGGGTCCGGCCGCCGCGGCACCACCGGCGCCTCCAGCGGCGCCTCGCCGCCCACCGCGTCCAGCCGGACCCACAGCAGGACACCGTCGTCGTACGCCGGGAACGGTTCCCAGCCCGCGAAGGACCCGCCGTCCAGGGCGAGTCCGTGCCAGTGGCACACCAGCGTGCCGCAGCGCACCGGACTGTCCCGCAGCGGAGCGCCCAGATGCGGGCAGATCCCGGGCCCGGCGACCGGACGGCCGGCCGCGTCCCGCCACAGCACCACATCCTGCCCCGCCACGGTCCGCGCCAGCGGACGGTCACCGCCCGCGTCACGGGAGGCGCCGACGACGTACCAGTTGCCGGACGGACGCGCCTGCGCCCGCTTCAGCGCCCCGGCGATGACGGCGGGCCGGGCCTCGCGCCAGGTGGGACGCTGATGCTCCCACGGCACCGGGCGCCGGCGCAGGGACAGCGGCAGGCGGCGGCGCCCGCTCCCGGATCCGGTGCTCATGCGACCTCCCCGGGAGCCGGCGGGCACGGGGTGAGCGGACGGGCGTCCGGGCGCCGGGCGCCGCCGCGGGCCCGCAGCCGGGCGGCGGCCACCCGGGCGAGCCCGTCCGCGGCCACCACGGCACGGCGCCGGCGCGGCACCACCGCCCGCCGGTGCAGCACCGACCAGCCGTCCCGCGCCACCGCCTCCAGGATCCCGCCGTACAGCACGAACGCCGCGCGGACGCACGGCCGGGACACCGGTTCCAGCATCGCGAGCCCCGGAGCCGCCTCCCGGTACACGCTCCGCGTCAGCGCCTCGAACTCCTTCAGCGCGGCAGTGACACGCCGGTCGCGGCGGCCGGTGTCCCGGCACCACCGCAGCAGCGCCCGGTGGGCGCCGTGCGCGGCGAGCAGGTCCGCGGGCAGGTACACCCGCCCCCGGTCGAGGTCCTCGCCCACGTCCCGCAGGAAGTTGGTCAGCTGGAAGGCGACCCCGAGGGCCGCGGCGTGCGGCGCGGCCGCCCCGCGCGGGGCGACCGTGCCGAGAACGGGCAGCATCTGCAGCCCGATGACCGCCGCCGAACCGTGCGTGTACCGGCGCAGGGCCGCGTAGTCGGCGTAGTCGGTGACCACCAGGTCGGAGCGCATGGCGGTCATGAAGTCGGCGAAGTGCCCGTGGTCGATGCCGTACCGGCGCGCCGTGTCGGCGACCGCCCGCACCACCGGTTCGGTGCTGTTCCCGTCCCGCAGCCCCTTGTCCAGTTCCCGCTGGAGCGCGGAGAGTTCGGCGTCCCGGCGCTCGGGCCCCGCCCCCGTGCCGAGCGCGTCGACGATGTCGTCGGCCCAGCGGGCGAAGCCGTACAGGGCGTGCACGGCGGGGCGCCGTTCGACGGGCAGCAGCCGGGTGGCGAGGAAGTACGTCCTGCCGTGCCGGGCGTTGAGCGCGCGGCAGCGGCGGTAGGCCTCGCGCAGCGCCGGATCGGTGACGCCGGCCGCGTCGAGTTCACGGTCGGTCATACGGGGGCCTCCTGCGTGGGGGTGAGGGGCGGACGCGGCCGGCGTGGGCCGCCGGTGATCCGTGCCGCGGCCAGCTTCCCGGACAGCAGCACGGTCGGCACGCCGACACCGGGGGTGGTGCCGCAGCCGGCCAGCACGGCGTTCTCGGTGCCGCGGACCAGGTTGCGGGGCCGGAACGGGCCCGTCTGGGCGAAGGTGTGGGCCGTGGCGAACGGCGTACCGGCCGCGTGCCCCTGCGCGTGCCAGTCGGCGGGCGTCACCACGCACTCCGCCTCGACGGCGGCCCCGAGCCCGGCCAGCCCGCGCCGCTCCAGTTCCCGCAGCAGCGCGTCCCGGTAGCCCGGCGCCAGGTCCGTCCAGGCGGCGGCGCCCGGCCCGATGTCGGTGTTGGGGCACGGGGCGAGGACGTAGTGCAGATGGCGTCCCGGCGGGGCGAGGGACGGGTCGGTCGCGGTGGGCCGGGTGATGAGCAGCGACGGGTCGCTCATCAGCCGGCCGGTGCGGGTGAGCTCGTCGAAGGTGGTGCGCCAGGCGGCGCCGAAGGAGAGGGTGTGGTGTGCCAGTTGCGGCCAGGTCCGGTCGGTGCCGAGGTGCAGCACGACCGCGGAGGGGGAGTGCCGCAGCCGTACGGGGCGCCGTGGCGCGCGGCCGAGGAGCCCGTAGGCGACGGGCAGGTCGGGGGTGAGGACGACCGCGTCGCAGGGGATGCGGCCCTGGTCGGTGACGACGGCCGTGATCCGTCCGCCGGAGCGTTCCAGCCGGGTCACCCGGTGGCCGAACCGCAGGTCGGCGCCCGCGTCGGCGGCGGCGTCCGCCATGGCGCGCGGCAGCGCGTGCATCCCGCCGCGCGGGAAGTACACGCCGGCGACGGTGTCCATGTAGGCGATGACCGCGTACGCGGCCAGCGCCCGGGCCGGCGGGACGCCCGCGTACAGGGCCTGGAAGGAGAAGACCCGGCGCAGCCGCTCGTCCCGCAGGAACCGCCCGATCCGCGCGTCCAGCCGCCCGAACCCGCCGAGCGCCGCCAGCCGTACGAGGTCGGCGCCCAGCAGGCCGAGCGGCGAGTCGAAGTTGGCGTCGATGAAGCGGTGCGTCTGGACGCGGTGCAGCCGCTCCAGCCAGTCGCGCAGCCGCAGATAGCCCGCGGCCTCACGGGCACCGGCGAACCGCTCGACCTCCGCCGCCATCTCCCCGGCCCCGGTGTGCACGTCGAGGCTGCTGCCGTCGGCGAAGCGGGCCCGGTACGCCGGGTGCAGCGGGACCAGCTCCACGCGTTTGCGCAGACTGTCGCCGACGGCGGCGAACGGCTCGTCGGCCAGATCGGGCATGGTCAGCACGGTGGGACCGGTGTCGATCCGGTACCCGTCGAGCACCATCCGCCCGGCCCGCCCGCCGGGCAGCGCGTCCCGCTCGACGACGGTGACCCGCCGGCCCGCGCCCAGCAGGTGCAGCGCCGCCGACAGCCCGGCCAGCCCGGCGCCCACCACGACGACATGGTCCGTACGTCCCGTCACGGTGCGGATCACCGGCCGGCCTCCCCGCTGCCGGCCGCCCGCGCGGGCCCCGGCCGGGTGCCGCGGGGGTGCGCGTCCCGCGGCGGCCCCTCACCCGCCGCGGAGGCCAGCAGCAGCCGCAGCCGCTCCCCGCCGTGCGGATCGAGGAGGGCACCGTCGACGTGCCGCAGCCCCCGGGCCACCAGCCGGCCGATCATCGCCTCGACCGTGCTCCGCGCCCCGGTGCCCGTCAGCACTTCCCGCACCTCCTCCAGCCCCTCCTCGGTGAGCGCGCCGTGGCCGAGCGAGCGGTCCAGCACGTCCAGGGCCCGGCGGTCGCCGGCCGCCTCGGCCCGCGCGTGGGCGACCGCCACCAGGCAGGTCGGCTTCCCCTCGCCGATGTCCCCGCCCGTCGGCTTGCCGGTGCGCCGCGGATCACCGAAGACGTCGTCGAGATCGTCGCGGAGCTGGAACGCCGTGCCCACACAGCGCCCGGCCGCGCACAGGGCCGCCGCGGTGCCGGCGTCCGCGCCCGCGAGCGCGGCACCGAGGGCGATCGGCCGTTCGACCGAGTACAGGGCGCTCTTGATACGGGCGGTGCGCAGCGCGCGCGGCAGTGACCGCGAGCCCGTCGCCTGGCCGTGCAAGTCCAGGTACTGGCCGGCCACCATCTCCGTGCGCATGTCGCTCCAGAGCCGGCGCACCGCCCGCCCGCGGTCCCCTTCGAGCGGCGTCTCGGCCATGAGGTCGTCGGCCCATACGAGCGCCAGATCGCCGGCGAGGATCGCGGTCCCGTCGCCGAGGCGCCCGGCCCGCCCCGCCGGTGCCGCGTCCGCGTACTGGGCGGCGACGTCGACATGGAGTGTGGGCCGCGCACGGCGCAGCGCGGAGCCGTCCATCACGTCGTCGTGGACCAGCGCGCAGGTCTGCAGGAGTTCGAGCGCCGCACCGGTCCGCAGGGCCGCCTCGACCGTGGCGGCGCCCTCGCCCCCACAGGCGCGCAGCGCCCACCACAGGAAACGCGAACGGGTGCGCTTGCCGCCCGTACGGGTGAAGTGCGCGACCCGTCCGGCCACGTCGCCGCCGAACAGCGGGTCCACGTCGCGTGCGCGGGCCACCCGGTCGGCCAGCACCTGGTCGAGCACGCGGCCGACCGCGCCGGACACGTCCCGGTCCACGGCGGACGCGTCCTCGGTGCCCGTCGCCGGGTGCCCGACGAGCCGTGGCCCCGCCGTGCCGTGGTCCTCCGCCTGTGTGCGGCCCATCCCGGTTCCTCTCGTCCTGAACGCCGGGCGTTCCCTAGCCCGCGCTTTTCCGCTCGCGCACCGCACGCGGACGCGGCACGGGCGGGAACGGTCCGGTGCGTGCCGCCGCATGCCTTCCCCCTGTGCCCCCTCGTCTCACCGGCAGCGATCCGTCACACGTCCGAGTGACCCGGATCGGATCGGGCACACAGGCAGGAATGCTGGCGAGGTGCGTGTGTGCCGAGGAGCGGGAGGAGCGTGCCGTCGTGCTGGACGCCGACGTGGCGATCGTCGGGGCGGGAGCCGCCGGACTGTCCCTGGCCCACCGCCTGTCGCGGACCGTGCCGGGAACCCGGGCGCCGTCGGTCGTCCTGGTGGACGCCCCGCCCGGCCCGATGCGTCCCCCGCGCCGCACCTGGTGCTTCTGGGAAGCGGGCGCGGGCCGCTTCGACGCCGCCGTCACGGCGACCTGGCGGCACCTGCGGGTGCGTCCCCCTTCCGGCCGGGCGGCCGAGGGGGACATCGCGCCGCTGCGCTACAAGATGATCCGGTCCGACGACTTCGAGCACCTGGTCGGCCACGACCTGGCCTGCAGCCCGGCCGTCCGCCGGCTGGAGGCGACCGTCGAGACCGTGGAGGACGTGTCCGGGGGAGCCCTGGTCCGGCTGCGGGACACCGGCGGCCGCGCCCGCTCCCTGCGGGTCCGCTGGGTGTTCGACTCACGTCCCCCGGGCAGCCTGCCGGCCGCCCGCACCACCCTGCTGCAGCACTTCCACGGCTGGTTCGTCCGCACCGCCCGCCCGGTCTTCGACCCGCGGACCGCCGACCTGATGGACTTCCGCACCCCCCAGCCCGCCGATGGACTGTCCTTCGGCTACGTCCTGCCCGTCGGCCGCCGCGAGGCGCTGGTGGAGTACACCGAGTTCTCCCGGCGGCCCCTCACCGCCGACGGCTACGAGTCGGCGGTACGGCAGTACACCGAGGACGTACTCCGGCTGGGGGAACTGCGGGTTCTGTCCACCGAGACGGGCGTCATCCCGATGACCGACGCCGCGATCCCCCGTCGGGTCGGTGCCTCCGTCTTCCGTATCGGTGCCGCGGGCGGCGCCACCCGCCCCTCGACCGGCTACACCTTCGCCGGCATCCAACGGCAGACGAGGGCCGTCGCCGCCGCCCTCCGCCAGGGCCGCACCCCTGTGCCGCCCCCTGCCCATTCGGCCCGCTCCCGGGCCATGGACGCCGTCCTGCTGCGCGCCCTGGACAGCGGCCGGGCCGACGGACCCGCGCTCTTCTCCCGCCTCTTCACCCGCGTGCCCATGCGGCGCCTGCTGCGCTTCCTGGACGGCCGCACCCGGCTCCACGAGGACCTCGCCGTCGGCCTGCACGCCCCCATCGGCCCCATGCTCCGCTCGGCGCTGGAACTGCCCGCCCTGCCCCGTCGCCCCTTCGACGGCCCCTGACCCGGGCCGCCCGCCCCGCCCCGCCCCTTCTGCACCGGGAGACCGCATGACCCTGCTGCGCGACGAGAACCTCGCCGCCGCTTTCGACCACGCCGCCCGTGGCTACGACGCCCTGGTGGCCGCCAACCCCGGCTACCACTCCCACCTCCGTCGCTCGGCACGCCGCCTGGGACTGCCGAGACAGGGCGAGGGACTGCGCGTCCTGGACCTCGGCTGCGGCACCGGCGCGTCGACCGCCGCGCTCTCCACGGTGCTGCCGGGCGCGCGGATCGTGGCCGTGGACGCCTCCGCCGGCATGCTCGAACGGGCCGCCGCCAAGAACTGGCCGGACAGGGTGACCTTCGTACAGGCACCGGCGGAAGGGCTGGCGGAGGCCGGGGTGGAGGGCCCCTTCGACGCGGTGTTCGCGGCCTACCTCCTGCGCAACGTCGCCGACCCGGACGCCGTGCTCACCACCGTGCGCGGACTGCTGGCCCCCGGCGGGAGACTGGGCGTGCACGAGTACACGCTCGGCGGACGCCGCGCGGACCGCGTGGTATGGACCCTGGTGTGCCGAGGCATCGTCCAGCCGGCGGCCACCGTGCTCGGGGACGCCGAGCTCTACCGCCACCTGCGGCGCAGCGTCGTGGAGTTCGACACCGCCGGCCGTTTCGCCGGCCGGCTGCGCGCGGCCGGCTTCGAAGCGGTGCGCGCCCTGCCCCTGCCGGGATGGCAGACGGGCATCACCCACACCTTCGTCGGCCGACGGCTCCGCACGGAGAGCGAGGACGAGGGATGACCCCCTCCCGCCACCCGGACGCCACCCGGCACGGCCGGGACCGCCGCGCCCGGGTGCTCGCGGCCCCGCCCGGGGCGCGCCGGATCGAGGGCGCCCGCCCGACGACCGCGGTCGTCGGCGGCGGCATCGCCGGCCTGGCCGCGGCGACCGCGCTGGCCGAGCGCGGCGTGGCCGTGACGCTCTACGAACGCGAACCCTTCCTGGGCGGACGCGTCGGCGGCTGGCCGACCGGCCTGGCGGACGGCACCTGGGCGACCATGAGCCGGGGCTTCCACGCCTTCTTCCGCCAGTACTACAACCTGCGCGGTCTGCTGCGCCGTACCGACCCCGGTCTGGAACGGCTCACCGGCCTGCCGGACTACCCGCTGCGGCACGGCGACGGACTGCGGGACGGCTTCCGCCACGTCCCGCGCACCCCGCCGTGGAGCGCGCTCGGCTTCGTCGCCCTCAGCCCGTCCTTCCGCGTGCGCGACCTGCGCCGCATGAGGCCGCTCGCGGCCCTCCCGCTGCTCGACGTGCGTGTGCCCGAGGTGTACGAACGCCTGGACGGCATCAGCGCCCACGACTTCCTCGACGCCGTACGCTTCCCGCACAGCGCCCGCCACCTGGCCTTCGAGGTGTTCTCCCGCAGCTTCTTCGCCGACCCACGGCACCTGTCGGCCGCCGAGATGGTCCTGATGTTCCACATCTACTTCCTCGGCTCCGCCGAAGGGCTGCTGTTCGACGTGCCCGACGCGCCCTTCCCCGCCGCCCTGTGGGAACCCCTGGCCGGCTATCTGCGCCGGCACGGCGCCCGGATCCGCACCGCCACGGCCGTCGAGCACATCGCCCCCACCGGGGACGGCGGCTACGAGGTGGCCGCCACCGGGGAGGAGAGCCGTCACGACACCGTCGTCCTCGCCCTCGACGCCGCGGGGCTGCGCACTCTGGTCGCCCGCTCCGGCCGGCTGGGCGACGGCCCGTGGCGGGAACGGATCGCCCGCCTGCGCAACGCCCCGCCGTTCCTGGTCACCCGCCTGTGGCTGGACCGGCCCGTCGCACCCGACCGGCCCGCGTTCCTGGGCACGAGCGGATACGCGGGCCTCGACAACATCAGCGTGCTGGACCGCTACGAGGACGAAGCGGCCCGCTGGGCCTCCCGCACCGGGGGCTCCGTCGTCGAGCTCCACGCCTACGCCCTGCCCCCGGACGCGTCCCGGGACGTCGAGCGGAAGCGGCTGATCGAACAGCTGCACCACGTCTACCCGGAGACACGGGCGGCCACGATCGTCGACGCCCGGCACGAGTGGCGGGCCGACTGCCCCCTGTTCCCCGTGGGCGGCCACGCCGACCGGCCGACGGTACGCACCCCGGAGCCCGGCGTGACGATGGCCGGCGACCTGGTCCGCACCGACCTGCCCGTCGCGCTGATGGAACGCGCGGCGACGACCGGGTTCCTCGCCGCCAACGCCCTGCTGGAACGCTGGGGGGTGCGCGGACAGACCCTGTGGACCGTGCCCGGCCGGGGACGGAGCGCCGTCCTGCGGGGACTGGCCGGGTGGGCCGGACGGCTTCCGGCCTGACCGGGCGGCCGCCGGTGTCAGGGCGTGGTCACGGCCTCGCGCACGGCGCGGTGGACGGCGCGCGCCAGCCGCGCCCCCCACAGGGAACGGGGTCCGGCGAAGGCGTGCTCCTCCTCGTCCGGGCCCGGTGTGCGGGCGGCGACGCACACCGCGTCGGTGGGCGTGCCCGAACAGTCGAGGCCCGCCTCCAGGAGGGCCTGCACCTTCGCCTCCGTCGCCGTGCTCACCGCGTTGACCAGGGCGGCGTCGCTCAGCGGCACCGGCAGGGCGACGACGATGTTGATCGTGCCCGGACCCTGGAGCCCGTCCGCGCCCTCCCCGGGCCGTGCGGCCCAGCCGCGCACGTCGACGCCCGCCGTGACGCAGGCCTCCGCGCCGGCGTCCTCAGCGCGCGCGTACGCCGAGACGTCCGCCGCGGTCATCAGCCCCACCCCCGGACCCCGCGCACCCGCGGCGGCGGCGAGATCCGCCAGGTGCCGGTCGGGGTCGGTGCGCCGGTAGCCGTGGGAGACCTGGGCGTTGAGGACCCAGGTCCGCTCGCCGATGCCCCCGCCCAGCACCGCGCTGCTGATCATCCGCCGGCCGGGTCCCGCGGTCCACAGCAGCGAGTGCAGCCGTTCGCCGTTCTCGACACGGGTCAGGCACCTAGGGGACGGCAGGGCGGGGGTGGAACGGGGCTGGGGGAGAACGGCGGTCACCGTGCGGGGCTCCTTGCTGGGCGGACCGACCGATCCTAGGGCCTGTCGACCGCCGCGCACGGGGCGGGTCAGCGCCGTGCGCCCTCCGGCAGCCGGAAGCAGGCCGTGACGGTCTTGCCGTGGGGGCAGGGGCGGGCCTCCCAGGTGTCGGCCAGGGCGTCGACCAGCAGCATGCCGCGTCCGCCGGCACGTTCGGTGCTCGGTCCACGGGGCGCGGGCAGGGCCGCGGACCTGTCGTGCACCGAGATGTGCAGACAACGGCCGTCCCACGACATGACCAGTTGCGCGCTGCTGCGGGCGTGGACGTGCGCGTTGGTGACCAGTTCCGAAACGGTCAGCAGCACGGCGTCCGCCGTCTCGGGGGCGGCCGTGTCCCAGCCCAGCGCGACGAGGTGCTCGCGTGCCCAGTCACGGGCCGCCTTCACCCCGTGATCCATCGGCAGTGAGCGCGCCCAGCCCACCGTCCGGACCGACGACTCGTTCATGGAATCCTTCCTGGTCGTCGCCACGCGGCCCGGACGAGTACGTGCCGGACCGCGCGGAAGCGGAAGCGAAACGGCTCGAACGGCTCAGCGGTGGCCGCCGCCGCGGAGCCGGCCCAGCAGACGCTGTGCCTGGGCCCGGCGCCGGGGGTCGGCCGCCGCCCGCCGCACCTGCTCGGCCGTACGCCGCCCCTGAGGGCTCCTGGCGAACTGTTTGATGCGCTCCACCATGCTCGGCATGGGTGCTCCCTTCCGCGGGTCCGGTTCGTCCTTGCCGTTCTCCGCCTACCCCCTGCGGGCGGAGTCAGCCCTCGGGCGGCCGGACGGGCTCACGTCTCCTCCAGCGGCTCGTACACCTCCGCCCCCAGGCCGAACGTCCACGCCACCCCCTCCCGGGCCGTCCGGGTCGTCGGCGGCACACGGAGCCAGTACGTGCGGTGGGTGCCGTCCGGTTCGGGCGTGGAGTTGAGGACCTCGACCATGACGACCGGCTCGTCGTCGGCCAGTTCGATGCGCCAGAGCGTGCCCGTGCCGTCCCGGTGCAGGGGCCGCGCCCCCGAGTCGGCGAGATAGCGGTCGTAGCCGTAGTACTCGAGCATCACCCGCCGCAGTTCGGCGTTCTCCTCCTGCCGGATCCGCTCCGGGGTGAGCGTGCGCAGCTCCTCCAGGAAGGCGCGCGTCACCGGCATGCCGCGCCAGGCGCACAGGGCGAAACCGTCGGGGAACTCCAGGGCGGGCCCGTCGCCGTGGTCGAGCCGGCCGGCCTCGTCCCGGTGCAGGGCGACGGGACGCTCGCACACCACCGCCACCTTCTCGAACGGCCACCACCAGCCGGCGCTGCGGCACACCAGGGCCGGCCCGGCGAGCGCGGACCCCTCGGTGCGCAGGGCGGACAGCCACGGCGCGTCGTGCTGCCCGAGCAGCGCGTCCAGCAGGATCAGCCGTATCTCCGTGCGGGCGGCCGGTTCGTCGGCGGCGAGGTCGTCGAGCACCCCGGCGCGGATCCGGTCGACCAGCGCCTGAGTGGCGTCCCACAGCGCGCCACCGGTCACCGACCAGTGCCGGGACCAGCCCGTCGCACCCAACTTCTCGTACCGCCGGTCGCGTTCGGCCGCCCACGGCGCGGTGCGCACCGCCTCGCGCACGCTCGCCCCGAAGTCCGTGCCCTCCCGGACCAGCGTCACGCCCTCGCGCGGCGACCCGGCCCAGATCACGCGCTCCGGCTCGGCCAGCCCGGCGCTCCGGTAGGCCATCCGGATGCCCTCCTCCGCCGCCGCCCGGTCGGCGGGCCCGGTGGCCGAGGCCCGGGCACGCCAGCGCGCCGTCTCCCCGGTGCTCATCGCCAGTGCGGCCGCCTCGCCGCTCTCCTGCGTGATCGTCATCGTCAACGTCCCCTCTCCCCTGCTGTGATGTGGTGTTCCGTACGGTCGTCGGCGTCCGTCAGTCCGCCACCAGCCGCACCGAGCCGGGGACGTACTCCCGCTGCCGGATCACCCGGAACCATCCCTTCGGCAGCGCGATCGCCGCGTGCTCCTCGTGGACGACCCGGCCGCCCTCGGGCAGGTGCAGCAGGAACGGCCCGAACGGGCCCGGCTCACGGACGAGTTCGCCCTTCCCGAGCACCGCGTGCGCGTGTCCGGTGACCTCCCCCAGGGCCAGCACCAGCCGGCCCCTGGCGTCGCGCGGCTCCTTGGGCGCGTCCGGGACGTGGGACGGCACCGCCCCGTCCGCGACGGGCACGATCAGCACGTCTCCCTGCCGGTACATGGCTCTCCCCTCCGCTCCGGCGCACGGTGCTCCGGAGTCCATGTGCGGACAGTACGAGCCGGCACTGACAACGGACCGTCACCGGACCCTCCGCCGGGCGTTGTCAGTCGCTGTTGGTAGAACTGCTGCACGCACCGCCGGACGGCCCGCACCCCGTGCCCCGTGACGGCCTCGCCCACGCACCGCCTTCCTTCCCGCGTCGCACGACAGGAGCAGCCCGTATGACCATCGGTGGCCACCTCGAGGAGCTGTACGGCCTTCCCGCCTTCACCTTTCCCGGGCCCGGCGAGACACCGCGTGAGCTGCCCGGACCCGAGGCCGTGGCCTGGCGGATCACCGCCGACACCTACGACGCCGAGGAGCAGTGGACCGAGGCCTTCGCCCGCTTCTGCTCCGCGGTCGACACCACCCGGGTCCGCGCCCTGGTCGTCGGCGCCTGGGAGGACGCGTACGAGAGGAGTTCCGCCGACATCGTCGAGGCGCTGGTGGCAGCGCGTGACCGGCTGCCCGGCCTGCGGGCGCTTTTCCTCGGGGACATGCACTCCGAGGAGTGCGAGATCTCCTGGATCACCCAGACCGACGTGACACCCCTGCTGTCGGCCTTCCCGGACCTGGAGGAGTTCGGTGTGCGCGGGGGACAGGGGCTGCGGTTCCCCGCCCTGCGCCACGACGCGCTGCACACCCTGATCGTGGAGACCGGCGGTCTCTCGGTGGACGTCGTCCGCGGTGTCGGGGCCAGCGAACTGCCCGCGCTGGAGAACCTCGACCTGTGGCTCGGCACCTCCTGGTACGGCGCCGACAGCGAGGCCGCCGACCTGGAGCCGATCCTCTCCGGCGTCCGGCTGCCCCGGCTGCGGTACCTGGCCCTGCGCAACAGCGAGATCCAGGACGAGATCGCCGCCGCCGTGGCGTCCGCGCCGGTCGTCGCCCGGCTGGAGGTGCTCGACCTGTCCATGGGCACCCTCGGCGACGACGGCGCCACCGCCCTCCTCGGCGGGCAGCCGCTGACCCATCTCAAGAAGCTGGACCTGCACCACAACTACCTGAGCGAGCCCCTGCGGCAGCGCGTACGCGAGACGCTGGAGGCCGCGGGCGTCGAGGTGGACCTCGACCAGGACGACGCGGACTGGGACGAGGACGACGACGGCACCGTCCACCGCTACGTCAGCGTGGGGGAGTGAACACCGCGTGTACTACTACCCTTCCCACCTGGAACACTTCCACGGCCTGCCCGTGCACCACTTCACCGGCCCCGACGAGGAGCCGGGCCCCGGCCCGCACCCACCCCCTCCCGCCTCGGTCGCCTGGCGGCTCACGGCCGACCGGGAGGTGTCGTTCGAGGAGCGGTGGAACTCGTTCCTGGACCGGGTCCGCACCGACGAGGTCGTGGCCCTCGTCATCCGCGCCTGGTGGCAGGAGTGGGACGAGCACGGCATCGACCCCGCCCTCGACCTGATCACGGCCGAGGCACACCGCCTGCCGAGGCTGCGGGCGGTCTTCCTCGGGGACGTCGAGTCCGAGGAGTCGGAGATCTCCTGGATCAAACAGGGCGACGTCAGCCGGGTGCTGCGCGCCTGGCCCGGTCTGTACGAACTCGGCGTGCGCGGCGCCGAGGGGCTGGTGATCGAACCGCTGCGGCACGAGGAGCTGCGCAGGCTGCGCATCGAGTCCGGCGGTCTGCCGCCCGAGCCGGTACGCGGCCTGGCGGCCTGCGACCTCCCCGCCCTGCACCACCTGGAGTTGTGGCTGGGCACCAACTGGTACGGCGGCGACTGCACCCCGGCCGACGTCCAGGCACTCCTCGCCATGCTGGACCGCAGCCCCCGGCTCGCCCACCTGGGCCTGTGCAACAGCGACATCCAGGACGAGATCGCCGCCGTCGTGGCCGCCGCGCCCGTCGTCGCGGGTCTGGACTCCCTCGACCTGAGCATGGGCACCCTCAGCGACGAAGGGGGAGCCGCGCTGCTCTCGGGGCAGCCGCTGACCCATCTGCGGGCGCTGGACCTCGGGCACCACTACATGAGCGAGGAGATGACCCACCGCGTGCGCGGGACACTGGGACCGCACATCCAGGACCTCGGCCTCACACCCGCCCACCGCAGCGAGTACCGCCCGGAGGAGCGTTATGTCGCGGTCGGGGAATGAACCGGGGCAGGCCGGCGCGCCCGTGCGCCTCGCCGTCGTGGGCAACCCCGAGAACCGCAGGACGGCCCTCTTCACCGACGCCGCCCGCGCGGCCGGACTGCCCGCACCGCGCGTCGTGCCCTGGGAGCGGGTCCTGCGCGAGGGCGGGGCCGACTTCGCCGCCGACGAGGCCGTCCGGCTCGACTCACCCGGCGAGAACCCCGACGTCGACCGGCTGCTGAGGGACGTCCAGGACCCCACCCGCGTGGAGGGCTCGGCACGCTGGTACGCGCGGTTCACCGAGGCCGTCCGCGGACTGCGCGGTGGCGTCCGGCTCGACGACGCCGGCGAACTGGCCGTCATGTTCGACAAACGGCGCTGCCACGCCGTCCTCGACGCGGCGGACGTCCCCGTGCCCGAGTCACCCACCTCCGGCCCGGACGCCGTACGGGTGACCGGCTGGGACGACGTACGCACCGTCATGCGCGAGCACCGTATGCCGAGGCTCTTCGTCAAGCTCGCGCACGGCTCCTCGGCCTCCGGGGTGCTCGCCGTCGAGGCGTCGGGCAGCGGCCGCATCAGGGCCACCACCTCCGTCGAACTCACCGGGGACGGCAGGCTGTTCAACTCCCTGACGGTGCGCCGCTACGAGCGGGAGCAGGACATCGCCGCCGTCGTGGACGCCCTCGCCCCCGACGGCCTCCACCTGGAGCGCTGGCTGCCCAAGGCCTCCCAGCGGGGCCGCGCCGCCGATCTGCGGGTCGTGGTGGTGGCCGGCCGCGCCACCCACGCCGTCGTGCGCACCAGCACCTCACCGATGACGAACCTCCATCTCGGCGGCACCCGCGGCGACCTCGACGCGGTGCACGACGCCGTCGAGGCGGCCGGCGGCCGGTGGCCGGACGTCCTCGCCGTGTGCGAGCGCGCGGCGGCCTGCTTCCCGCGCACCCTGTGCGTCGGCGTCGACCTGCTCCCGGCCGTCGGCTGGCGCCGGTTCGCCGTCGGCGAGGTCAACGCCTTCGGTGACCTGCTGCCCCGCCTCACCGGACTGCCGGGCAGCGGGGCGGAGGGCCTCGACACCTACGCGGCCCAGGTCGCGGCGGTCCTGCGCCGCACCACCGGCCCGTCCCGCCCGCACCACCAGTACAGAACGGGAACCACCCATGTCAGCGCCTGAACCGACGCCCGCGCCCGGCCCCCACGGGGCCGCCGCACCGGACCACGACCCGGACATGAACGAGATCGTCGGCAGCCACGACATCCTCCTCGTCACCCTCGACACCCTCCGCTTCGACGTCGCCGCCGAACTCGCCGCCGAGGGACGCATCCCGAACCTGGCCCGCCATCTGCCCGGCGGCCGCTGGGAGCGGCGGCACGCCCCCGGCAGCTTCACCTACGCCTCCCACCAGGCGATCTTCGCCGGATTCCTGCCGACACCCGCCGCGCCCGGCCCGCATCCGCGGCTGTTCGCGGCCCGGTTCGCCGGCAGCGAGACCACGGCCGGACGCACCTTCGTCCACGACACCCCCGATCTGGTGTCCGGCCTCGCGCGGGAGGGCTACCGCACGGTGTGCGTCGGCGGGGTCGGCTTCTTCAACAAGCGGGGCCCGCTCGGCTCGGTGCTGCCCGGCCTGTTCCAGGAGTCCCACTGGGAGCCGGAGTTCGGCGTCGCCTCGCCCACG
This sequence comes from Streptomyces sp. CB02400, assembly GCF_001905725.1. Taxonomy (GTDB): domain Bacteria; phylum Actinomycetota; class Actinomycetes; order Streptomycetales; family Streptomycetaceae; genus Streptomyces; species Streptomyces atrovirens. Next base: position 115,318 of record NZ_LIWB01000014.1, on the reverse strand, counting down.
TCGTTCGAGGCCCAGGTGGCCCGCGTGGAACACGTCGTACGCGAACTCCCCCACGAGCAGCGCCTGTTCCTCTTCGTCAACGTCGCCGCACTGCACCAGCCCAACTGGTTCCACCGGCCCGGCGCGACCCGCGAGGACGGTGACAGCCGCGCCACCCACGCCGCCGCCCTGGAGTACGTGGACCGGCACATCGGCCGGCTGTTCGCCGCCGCGAGCAGTCGGCGCCGCTGCTTCGCCGTCGTCTGCTCCGACCACGGCACCGCCTACGGCGACGACGGCTACACCGGCCACCGCATCGGCCACGAGTCCGTGTGGACCGTGCCCTACGCCCACTTCTTCCTGGACCGCACCCCCGCCGAGGCCGCCCGATGACCACCACCACCGCCACCCCCGCCCGGACCGGCACCGACGTCCCGGTGAGCCCGTACCAGAGCTACGTCTACGCCTACCCGCACAAGACCGCCTACCGCCGGCTCGCCGACCGCCCCCGCCTCGACGCCCTCTGGGCCGGCGAACCCAAGGACGCCCTCTCCCTCTACCTGCACATCCCGTTCTGCGAGGTCCGCTGCGGCTTCTGCAACCTGTTCACCCGCATCGGCGCCCCCGACGGCCTGACCGGCGCCTATCTGGACGCCCTGGACCGGCAGGCGACCGCCGTACGGGAGGCGCTGGGGGAGCGCGCACCCGTGCGGTTCGCCACGGCCGCCTTCGGCGGCGGCACCCCCACCTTCCTCACCGCCGCCGAACTCCAGCGGCTGTGCGACATCGCGGAACACCGCATGGGCGCCGACCTGCGCGCGGTCCCGCTGTCCGTGGAGGCCTCGCCCGCCACGGCCACCGCCGACCGCCTCGACGTGCTGGCCACGCGCGGCACCACCCGCCTCAGCCTGGGCGTGCAGAGCTTCGACGACACCGAGGCCCGCGCCGCCGTACGCCCGCAGCGCCGCGCCGACGTCGAGGCGGCCCTCGGCCGTATCCGCGACGCCCGCATCCCCGTCCTCAACATCGACCTGATCTACGGCATCGACGGCCAGACGGAACACACCTGGCTGCGCTCCCTGGACGCGGCCCTCGCCTGGCGCCCCGAGGAGCTCTACCTCTACCCCCTCTACATACGCCCCCTGACCGGCCTCGGCCGCCGCGCCGGCGAGGCGGACCCGGCCTGGGACGGACAACGGCTGCGTCTGTACCGCCTGGGCCGCGACCACCTCCTCGCCCACGGCTACACGCAGCAGTCCATGCGCATGTTCCGCCGCGCGGACGCCCCGCCGCAGGGCGCGGACGACTACGCCTGCCAGACCGACGGCATGATCGGCCTCGGCTGCGGCGCCCGCTCGTACACAGCCGGCCTGCACTACTCCTTCGACTACGCCGTCGGCATGCACGAGATCCGCGGCATCGTCGACGACTACGTCTCCCGCCCGGCCACCGACTTCGCCCACGCCGAGTACGGCCGCCGCATCGACACCGACGAGGCCCGCCGCCGGCACCTGCTGCAGTCCCTGCTCCAGGCGGAAGGCCTCGACCCCGCCGACTACCGCGCCCGGTTCGACGGCCGCACCCCGGCGGACGACTTCCCGGCCGAGCTGTCCCGCTTCGCCGACCGCGACTGGCTGGTGGAGGACACCGGTCCCGGCGCCACGCGCCTGCGCCTGACCCCCGAGGGCCTGGCCCACTCCGACGCCATCGGCCCGGAGCTGTTCTCCCCGGCCGTGCGGGCCGCCATGGCCGCCTACGAGCGGAAGTGAGACCGCAGCCGATGGACCTGACCCTCCTCTACCGGGGCCCGCTGGCCTCCTGCGACTACGACTGCCCGTACTGCCCCTTCGCCAAGCGCCGCGACAGCCGCGAGCAACTGCGCGCGGACCGTGCCCGCCTGGAGAGGTTCGCCGACTGGGCCGACGCGCAGACCACCGACCGGCTCTCCCTGCTCTTCACCCCCTGGGGCGAGGGCCTGGTCCGCTCCTGGTACCGCAGCACCCTGACCCGACTGTCCCACCGGCCGCACATCCGCCGCGTCGCCATCCAGACCAACCTGAGCTGCCGCACCGACTGGCTGGCCGGCGCCGACCTGGACACCCTCGCCCTGTGGTGCACGTACCACCCGGGCCAGACCCCCTACGACCGCTTCCTGGCCAAATGCCGCGAACTGGACCGCCTCGGCGTCCGGTTCAGCGTCGGCGTCGTCGGACTGCCCGAGCACCTCGACGCGGCCCGGCGGCTGCGCGCCGACCTGCCCGAGAAGGTGTACCTGTGGGTCAACGCAGCCGAGGGCCACACCTACGACGACACCGAGGCCGGCGTGTGGACCGCGCTGGACCCGCTCTTCCCCTACAGCCGCCGTCCCCACGCCAGCGCGGGCCTGCCCTGCCGCACGGGGGAGTCCGTGATCTCCGTCGACGGCGAGGGCACGGTCCGCCGCTGCCACTTCGTCCGCGCCGAACTCGGCAACCTCTACGACGGCAGCTACCGGCAGGCGCTGCGCCCCCGCCCCTGCCCCCTCACCACCTGTGACTGCCACATCGGCTACGTCCACCTCGAAACGCTGCCGCTGTACGACGTGTTCGCGGGCGGTGTGCTGGAACGGATACCGGCCCCGGCCGGGTAACCGCCCGCGCCACGTGACGTGTTTGCCGCGGAAGCCAGCGGCAAGTCGGTGTCCATGAGTGAACAGAACAAGAACGCGCATCAGAAGACCACGTCCGCCCGGTCCGCCGCGACCAAGGCCCGGGAGACCGCGGACAAGGCGACCGCCCCCGCCGCCGGCAAGGCCGGTGACGCGGCGTCGACGGCCGCGTCGGGCGCCGAGCGCGCGGCCCGGGCGGCGAGCGGCGCCGCGCAGACCGCGGCCAAGGGGGTCGAGGCGGGCCGCCGCGCGGTCGTCGCCACCTCGGGCCAGGTCGCCGCCGGCGCCAAGACCGCCTGGACGGTGGTAGCCAACCGCAGGCTCGTCGCCGCCGGTGCCGCGGCCGGCCTGACCGCGCTGACCGCCGCCTCCTACGCGGTGGGCCGGCGCGCCGAACGCCACACCCACGGCCCTCTCACCCGGATGACCGGCGGCCGGATCTGACACCGGGGCGGCGGGGCGGGACGGCGCGGAGCCGGGCCCCACTCGCGCGGTGCGGCCCCGAAGAGGAAAGATGTCTCCGCAAGCGAAGAATCAACCCCTGCGGAGGAGTGGGCACATGCAGCACGAGCGAGCGGGCGGCCCGGCCGGCCCCGAGGATCTCGTCGACGTCGCTCGGCTGGTCACGGCGTACTACGCACTGCACCCCGACCCCGAGGACCCCGGGCAGCGCGTCGCCTTCGGGACGTCGGGACACCGCGGCTCGTCCCTGACGGCCGCGTTCAACGAGGACCACATCGCCGCGACCAGCCAGGCCATCTGCGAGTACCGCGCCGGCCAGGGCACCGACGGGCCGCTCTTCCTCGGCGCCGACACCCACGCGCTGTCCGAGCCCGCGCGGGTCACCGCCCTGGAGGTGTTCGCGGCCAACGGGGTCACGGTGCTCATCGACGGCGCCGACGGCTACACCCCGACCCCGGCGGTCTCGCACGCGATCCTCACCCACAACCGGGGCCGCGCCACGGGCCTCGCGGACGGCGTCGTCGTCACCCCGTCCCACAACCCGCCCGCCGACGGCGGGTTCAAGTACAACCCGCCCAGCGGCGGCCCCGCGGGTTCGGACGCCACCGGCTGGATCCAGGACCGGGCCAACGACATCATCCGCGGCGGCCTCGAGGACGTCCGCCGCATCCCGTACGCCCGCGCCCTCGCCGCACCCGGAACCGGCCGCTACGACTTCCTCGGCACCTATGTCGCGGACCTGCCGAACGTGCTGGACCTGGACGCGATCCGCGCGGCCGGCGTACGGATCGGCGCCGACCCGCTGGGCGGGGCGTCCGTCGCGTACTGGGGCCGGATCGCCGAACAGCACCGGCTCGACCTCACCGTGGTCAACCCGCTCACCGACCCGACCTGGCGGTTCATGACGCTGGACTGGGACGGGAAGATCCGGATGGACTGCTCCTCGCCGCACGCGATGGCGTCCCTCATCCGGCAGCGCGACCGCTTCGACATCGCCACCGGCAACGACGCGGACGCCGACCGGCACGGCATCGTCACCCCGGACGCCGGGCTGATGAACCCCAACCACTACCTCGCCACGGCGATCGGCTACCTCTACGCGCACCGCGAGCAGTGGCCGTCCGCGGCCGGCGTCGGCAAGACCCTGGTGTCCTCCGCGATGATCGACCGGGTCGCCGCCGACCTGAAGCGCGAACTCGTGGAGGTGCCCGTCGGTTTCAAGTGGTTCGTGGACGGACTGGCCGGCGGCACCCTCGGCTTCGGCGGTGAGGAGTCGGCCGGGGCCTCCTTCCTGCGCCGGGACGGCTCGGTGTGGACCACCGACAAGGACGGCATCATTTTGGCGCTGCTCGCCTCCGAGATCACGGCCGTCACCGGGAAGACGCCCTCCGCGCACTACGCCGCCCTCACCTCCCGCTTCGGCGAGCCCGCCTACGAGCGGATCGACGCCCCGGCGACCCGCGAGGAGAAGGCCCGCCTGGCGAAGCTGTCTCCCGCCCAGGTCACCGCGGACACCCTGGCCGGGGAGGCGGTCACCGCGGTGCTCACCGAGGCGCCGGGCAACGGCGCGTCCATCGGGGGCATCAAGGTGGCCACGGACAGCGCCTGGTTCGCCGCCCGCCCCTCCGGCACCGAGGACGTGTACAAGATCTACGCCGAGTCGTTCCAGGGTCCCGAGCACCTCCGCCGGGTGCAGGAGGAGGCCAAGGCCGTGGTCCTCGCGGCACTGAGCGACTGAGCCGCACCCCGCACGGGCACGCCCCGGTCACCCGCCACGGTGGCCGGGGTGCGTCAGCCGGTCCGGACGCCGGGGGCGGACGGGGCCGGGGAGGTGAGTTCCGGCGACAGGGACGTCGCCGTGGGCAGCTCCGCCGGCATCTCCTCCGACTGCTGCAGAACGGTGTCGCCGGGCGCCTCGGCCGGTGTGCCCGCACCGGTGGACAGCTGCGACCACGCGCCCAGCGCCAGGGCGATCGCGGCGGCCGTGCCCACCACGCGGCCGATACGGCGCAGCCTGGCGCGCCCGTCCATCTCCCGCCAGGACGGGCCCTCCCACGGATCGTTCGGCTGCCACAGATCACCGACCGCCTCGACGCCGGCGTCCCCCCGCGCCGCACCGCCGTCGGCGTGCGGCCGCGTCCGCTGCAGCGCGGAGGGCTCCCTGGGGGCGGTGGCCCGGATGGCGTGCTCGTTGTCGGTGAGGAACCGCTGCCAGACCTCCTCGGGAAGCGACGGCGTACCGTCCCGCTCCTCCGGCGTTCCGCCGTCGTCCGGCCTCTGCGCGGTCACGTCCGTTCATTCCTTTCGAGGATCCCGCCAGGATCATTGCACAGCGCAAAAACGAATGAACAGCGGCCCGCGGAACCGAACATACGGCTGAGACGGTGCGGCCCGGGTGCGGACTCGATCGGATAAAGGTCCGCCCGGGGGAGCACGGAGCGGCCGACCCTTGCATAGGCTAAAGGTGGGGGAGGGGCGTCTGCGGAGGAATCGGGCGGCTCTCGAGTGCCCTCGACACCGCTGGAGCAGGACATGACCGACGAGAAACCGCCATCGAGCCGGCGGGCGCTGTCCGCGCTGTCCTGGATGCCGTTCGTGGTGATGGCGGTGATCGCGGTCGTCGACGTCGTGGCCGGTCCGGGAGTCGGGCTGCTCCCCCTGGTGTCGCTGGGGCCGGCCTTCGCGGGCCTGGTCGGCGGCTGGCGCCGCACGGCGGTGATCGGCGTACTGGCGCTGCTGCTCTGCATCGGGCTGGGCCTGTACAACGAGCTGTTCCCGGCGCGCCGCGGCTACACCGCCATGGCGTCGGTCGCCGGAGTCACCGGCGTCGGTATCGCCGCCGCGGTGATGCGCTCGCGCCGGGAGGCGGAACTGGCCAGCGTGCGGTCGATCGCCGAGGTCGCCCAGCGGGTGCTGCTGCGGCCGGTGCCGCTGACCGCGGGGCCCGTGCAGGTGGCCGTCTCCTACACGTCCGCCGTCGCCGAGGCGCGGATCGGCGGTGACCTCTACGAGGTGGTGGCCTCGCCGCACGGCGTCCGGGTCATCCTCGGCGACGTGCAGGGCAAGGGCCTGGCCGCCGTGGAGACGGCCGCCGTGGTCCTCGGCGCCTTCCGGGAGGCCGCCTACGACGAGCCGGACCTCGTCAAGCTGGGCGAGCGGGTGGAGCGCAGCGTGGCCCGGGAGCTGGAGGGCGAGCGGTTCGTCACCGCGATCCTCGCGGAGATCGGCGCAGGACAGGAGGTCGTCCTCCTCAACTACGGCCATCCGGCCCCGATGCTGCTGCGCCGCGACGGCGGCACCGACTTCCCGGAGCCGCCGTCGTTCGCGCTGCCGCTGGGCCTGTCCGCGCACGGCGCCGAGGGACCGGAGCCCTACCGGGTGGCGTTCGCCCCGGGCGAGCAACTGCTGCTCTATACCGACGGCGTCACCGAGGCCCGCGACCGGGACGGGCGCTTCTACCCGCTGGGCGAGCGCACGCACCTGCTGAAGGAACCCGACGCGCACCACGCCCTGGAGGCCCTGCGCGAGGACCTGGTCCAGCACACGGGAGGACCGCCCGGCGACGACGCCGCGATGCTCCTCCTGCGCTACCACCGCCACCAGGACGTGGAGTCCGCGCCCACCGGGTGAACGGTCGGCGATCACCGCGAGGTACAAAGGACACATGCATCGGGAGGAGCCCCCCGGCGGGGCCAGGGACGACGTCGAGGCGGTCACCCGTGCGGTGCTGACCGCCTCACGGCTGCTGGTGGCGGTGTCCGCGCGCTCCCTCGCCGCGGTCGAGGACCGGGTGACGCTGCCGCAGTTCCGGATGCTGATGGTGCTCTCCACCCGCGGCGCCACCAAGCTGGTCACGCTCGCCGACCTGCTCCACGTCGCCCCGTCCACCGCGATGCGCATGGTCGACCGGCTGATCGCGGCCGGCCTCGCCGACCGGCAGACCAACCCCGCCAACCGCCGGGAGACCCTGCTGCGGCTCACCGACGAGGGCCGGCACACGGTCGAGGACGTCACCGCGAGGCGCCGCGCCGAGATCGCCGCGATCGTCGAGCGGCTGGCCCCACGACAGCGGGCGGCACTGGTCGGCGCCCTCACCGCGTTCAACGAGGCCGGCGGCGAGCCCCCCGCCACCGAACCGCAGCCGTACCCGCTCGGGTGGGCGGTGGACGACGGACCGTGACCGGCACCGCCCAAATCTGCATGCTAGGTTCGCATTTGAAAGGCGGCCGCGGACGGCCGCCGCGTCCACGCACCCGGGACGGTGACACCCCATGACCTCAGAAAGCAGCGACGATTCCGGCGAGGACATTCCGCTCCCGCGGGTCCTGTGCGACACGGCCGCCCTCGACGGCGCGGCCGCCGGCGCCCTGTGGCGGCTCGCCGAGCCGGGCCGCCAACTCGACGCCAACGTCGTACGCATCCCGCCCGGACAGGGGGTCGGCACCCACCGCGAGCCCGACCTCGACGTCCTCCTGCTGGTCCTCGCCGGCCACGGCACCCTCACCGCCCCCGACGGCCCCCGCCCCCTCCCCGCGGGCACCCTGACCTGGCTCCCGCACGGCTCCACCCGGAGCCTCACCGCCGGTCCCGAGGGCCTGACGTACCTGACCGTCCACCGCCGCCGCCCCGGCATGCGGATCCAGCGCCGGGACCCGGCACTTCAACAACCGTGATCACCGCGGCCACAAACTGATAACAGCGGACAACTCCTGAACGACTTATGCGGTCTAGGCCGCTATGAAGATCTCTTTTCTGATCCACAACGCCTATGGGATCGGAGGCACGATCACCACCACGTTCAACCTGGCGGCCGCGCTGGCCGAACGGCACGAGGTGGAGATCGTCTCGGTGTTGAGGCACCGGGAACACCCCAATCTCACTCCGCACCCCGGAGTACGGCTGCGGGCGCTGGTGGATCTGCGGAGGGAGAAGGACCACCCGCTGCACGGCAGACCCGCCAAGGTGTTCCCCACCGCCGAGTACCGCCACCACCAGTACAGCGAACTGACGGACCAGCGGATCGCCGAGTGCCTGGCGGACATCGACGCCGACGTCGTCATCGGCACCCGGCCGGGACTCAACGTGCACCTCGCCCTCCAGGCCCCGGAGCACGTCGTACGCGTCGGCCAGGAGCACCTCACCCTCGACAACCATCCGCCCGCGCTGCGCGCCGCGCTGCGCCGCGCCTACCGCCGGCTCGACGTGCTCACCACCGTCACGGAGGCCGACGCCGGCTCCTACCGGCGCAAGATGCGGCTGCCCGGCGTGCGGGTGGAGGCCCTCCCCAACAGCGTCCCCGACCCCACGCTCCCCACCGCCGACGGCACCGCCAAGGTCGTGGTGGCGGCCGGCCGGCTGGTCCCCGTCAAGCGGTTCGACCTGATCATCGAGGCGTTCGCCCGGGTGGCCGCCGAACACCCCGACTGGCAGCTGCGCATCTACGGCAAGGGCGAGGAACAGGACCGGCTGCGCGCCCTGATCGAGAGCCTCGGCCTGTGGAACAACGTCTTTCTCATGGGCGCGGCGATCCCCATGGAGGCCGAGTGGGTCAAGGGCTCGATCGGCGTGGCCGCGTCGAACTTCGAGCCGTTCGGCATGACCCTCGTCGAGGCGATGCGCTGCGGCCTGCCCTTCGTCAGCACCGACTGCCCCTACGGACCCGGCGAGATCATCAAGGACGGCGAGGACGGCCGGCTGGTGCCGGTCGGGGACAGCGCGGCCTTCGCCACGGCCCTCCTGGACCTGGTACGCGACGACGAGCGCCGCCGCCGCATGGGCGAGGCGGCCGTGGCCAACGCGCACCGGTTCGCCCCCGGCCCGGTCGTCGCCCACGCCGAGCGCCTCTTCCAGGACGCGATCGAGGCCCGGAGCGGCGGACGGCACGGCACCCCGGAGCACGGCGGAATCCAGCACACCCTCGTCAGCCGGGGCCACGCCGCCCGCGACCTCGCCCGCGCCGCCGCGTCGAACGCGCTGCGCACCGTACGGAAGGGACGCCGATGAACACGGCCCCGCGCACCCACTGTTCCGTCGACGCCGACGGCCGGATCACCTTCCGTCTGCGGCCACCGACCGCCACACACCCCCGGCTGCTGCTGGTGCTGCGCCCCAAGAAGGGCCGGCCCGAGGAGACGACCCGCACCCTCGACCTCGAACCCCACGGCGACGAAGGAGAGTTCCGCGCCGTGCTGGAGGCGCTGCCCCGGCTCGCGGAGGGCCGCTGGGACACGTATCTGCTGCCCGGTCCGGACGCCGGACGGGAGCGGCTGCGCCCCGGCCCGCGGGACCTGCGGGCGCTCGTCGACGGCGGCTCGCGCGAGTGGCCGTCACCGGTGGCCGTCCGGGTGCCGTACACCACCAAGGACGGCTTCCTCGCGATACGGACCTGGCTGCGCACCGCCCACACGGAGGCGGGCCCCGTGGAGATCGCCGACGGGACGATGACGGTCCGCGCCCGGCTGCACGGAGCCGAACTCTCCGAAGGGGCTCAGGCGGTGCTGCGGTTGCGGGGCACCAAGGACACCCTGCACGGCGTCCCGGTACGGCCGGCAGGGGACGGCGGCTTCGCCTTCACCGTCGCCTGCGAGGACCTCGTGGCCTCCGACAGCCGGATCTGGGACGTCTTCCTCCGCCCCGCCGCCGACGCGCCGCTCACCAGGGTCGGCCGCCTCCTCGACGACGTGGCGGACCGCAAGGCGGTGTTCGTGTACCCGCGGGTCACCGCGGGCGGGTCCGCGGTGCGCCCCTACTACACCGTCGACAACGACCTCGCCGTCGAGGTGACCGCCCTCGGCTGAACGGTCGTACTCCCTCACCGTCCAGCCGCTCCCCGCCCCGGACGCGACGGTCGGCGTCCCCGCGGGGAAGGCGGGAGAATCCGGTGGCCGGCCGGGTCGCTCGACCACCGGCCAGCCCGGGGCCGGACATCCGGCGGGCCGCTGTCGCCATGCCGGGGCGGCAGCCGTGACGCTCCGGGCAGGGGGACGGCCCGCGCACGGAGCGCGAGCACCGGATCACCGGCCGCGCGGCCCGGGACTCCGCCGCCGGCTCCGTCCGACCGGGTCCCGCGACCCCGACCGATCGTTATGATGCCCGTATCGTTCAAACGAACATCCTGATGCGGGGAGGGGCCTCATGCGGGAGCCGGTCGAGCTCAGGAGACAGCGGATCCTGGCCGCCGTCGAGTCCCGGGGTTCGGCGCGGGTGAGCGACCTCGCCGCCGAACTCCAGGTGTCGGTGGTGACGGTGCGGCGGGACGTGGAGGAGCTGGCCCAGGAGGGCCGGCTGCGGCGCGGTCACGGCGTCGTGCGCTCCGCCCTCGCCGCCCAGGACCTGCCGGCGGCACCGGCGCCGGACGGTGACGCGGTGGCCGTCGTCGTCCCGGAGCGCCACACCTACCTGTACGAGTCCCTGCACGGCGCCCGCTCGGTGCTGGAGGCGGCCGGCAAGCGGATCGCGCTGCACATCGCGCCGCAGGTGGCCGGCGCCGAACGGCCGCTGGTGGAGCGGGCCCTCGCGGACGGCGCCACGGGCCTGCTGCTCGCCCCGCGCTGGCGCACCCGGGCCGACGAGGAGGGCGACTACGGCTGGCTCGCCGCGCTGGACGTGCCCGCGGTGCTGATGGAGCGGCGCCCCCGGCCGGGCAGCGCGCTGCACGCGATGGACTCGGTCTGCTCCGACCACGCCTACGGCGTCCACCTCGCCGTGCAGCACCTGGTCGGGCTCGGCCACCGGCGGATCGTGTTCGCCACCCGCGACGACAGCCCCACCGCGCGCACCCTGCGGTCCGCGTGCGCCCGGATCGCCGACGCGCATCCGCTGGTGGAGGAGTGGGCGTGGACGCTGTGCGCCCCGGAGGCCGGCCAGGACGGGCCGTACACGGCACAGGAGACGGCGGACCTGTCCGCGCTGCTGCGCAAGGTGGGGGCCACGGCGGCGGTGCTGCACGGGGACGTGGACGCGCTGATGCTCGTACAGCAGCTCGCGGACAACGGCGTACGGGTGCCGGGGGACTGCTCGGTCGTGGCGTACGACGACGTGGTGGCCGGGCTCGGGACCACGCCGCTGACGGCCGTCGCCCCGCCCAAGGCCGAGGTCGGACGGGCCGCGGCCGAGCTGCTGCTCCGGCGGCTCGACACCCCGCGCGGCGGCGGGGGACCGGTGCGACGGACGGAACTGCTGCCGACGCTGAGCGTGCGCGGATCCACCCGGGCGCGGGCCGGCGTCACCGAATGAACGCGATGACCGAGATGAACGCGATGAGCGTTTGAACGTTTCATTTTCTTCTGATCGATCTATTGACCGTTTGCCGGTCGAGCGTTGAGGATTCCCGTGTCCCGAACAGGCGTGTCCCCCGACACGCAGGAGCCGCGGGAGGCGCCATGCCCGGACGACCCAGCCGTCGGTCCGTGCTCGCCGCGATGGCCGCCGTACCCCTGACAGGAGCCGTGAGCGCCTGCAGCGGGGGGAACGGTGCCTCGTCGGCGCGCACGGGCTCCACCACGCGCATCACCTTCTGGTCCGCCCTGCGCGGCAGCCAGGAAGTGGTCGACGCGTTCAACCGCACCCACCGGACCGTCCAGGTGGAGTTCCAACAGATCCCCTCCGGCGGGCAGGGCGGCTACGCCAAACTCAGCAACGCCGCCCGGGCCGGCAACGCGCCCGACGTCGCCACCATCGAGTATCCGCAGGTCCCCGGGTACGCCATCGACGGCGTCGCCCGCGACATCACCGACCTGGTGAGTGACGGCCTGCGCCGCAAGCTGCTGCCGCAGGCGCTCGGGCTGACCACCTTCGAGGGCCGGGTGTTCAGCGTGCCGCTGGACGTCGAGCCGATGGTGATGCACTACCGCGCCGACCTGTTCGACCGCTACGGGCTACGCGTCGCGCGCACCTGGGACGAGTTCGCCGAACAGGCCGCGACCGTGCGCCGCGAAGCACCCGACCGGCGGCTGGTGCTGTTCCCCACCGACGGCATGACCCAGTTCGCCGCGTACGCCTGGCAGGCCGGCGCCCACTGGTTCGACACCTCGCGCGGCGCCTGGAACGTCTCCCTCGCCGACGCGCCCTCCCGGAAGGTCGCCGACTACTGGCAGCGGCTCATCGACCGCGACGACGTCTTCGTGAACGCCGTCGAGAGCCGGCAGTCCGACGCCCAGATCGGAGGCGGCCTGGTCCTCACCCGGCTCAGCGGAGCCTGGGACGCCGGCGCGCAGATGAACGCGCGGCCCGGACAGAAGGGCCGGTGGCGGATCGCGCCGCTGCCGCAGTGGGACACCGGCAGCCCCTCCGTCGGCACGCACGGCGGCTCGACGTTCGCGGTCACCAAGGACAGCCGGTACCCCGAGGCCGCCATGGAGTTCATCGAGTGGCAGGTCTCCCACCCCGACGCCCTGCGCGCCCGCCTCTCCAGCGGCAGCAGCAGCCAGTACCCGGCCGCCCCCGGCCTCGTCCCCGTGGGCCGGGACGCCTTCGACCGGTCGTACTACGGCGGGCAGGACGTCTACACCCTGTTCGAGCAGGAGGCCGAGAAGATCGGCGGGAACTGGCTCTGGGGACCGCGGATGAGCGCGACCCAGAAGGTCATGCAGGACTCCTTCGCCCGCGTCGGAGGCGGCCAGGGCACCCTCGTCGAGTCCCTGCGCACCGCCCAGGAGGGCACCATGCCCGACCTCAAGGCCCTGGGCCTGTCCACCACCCAGCACAGCACCTGAGCCGACGAAAGGCAGGTGACACCCCATGACCACGACCACCCGGCACCGGGTGCCGGCCGGCACACCCGGCGCCACCGCACCGGCGCCCTCCGCCTCCGGCCCGCGCGCCCGCAGGGCGGCGAAACGACGTCAACTGACCGCCTGCGGCGTCCTCATGACGCCGTTCTTCGCCCTGCTGGTCACCGTCTTCCTGATCCCCGTCGGCACCGCCGTCCACCTCAGCTTCTACAGCGACGACCAGCCCGGCCTCGGCTTCGGCCCCGAGCGCACCGTCTTCGTCGGCCTGCGCTCCTACGCCGCCGTCCTGACCGACCCCACCTTCCTGAGCGGGCTCGGCACCGTCGCCCTGTACTGCCTGATCTACATCCCGCTCATGGTCGTCGGCGCGCTCGCGCTCGCCCTGCTGCTGGACTCCGGCGTGGTCCGGCTGCGGGCCTTCGCCCAGCTCGGCCTGTTCCTGCCGCACGCGGTGCCCGGCATCATCGCGGCCCTGATCTGGCTGTACCTCTACACGCCCGGCATCAGCCCGGTGATCGAACTGTTCGCCGAGGCGGACATCACCATCGACTTCCTCGGCATCCACACGGTGATCCCGTCCATCGTGAACATCGCCCTGTGGAGCAACCTCGGCTACAACATGGTGGTCTTCTACGCGGCCCTGCAGGCCGTGCCCCGCGAGGTGATCGAGGCCTCCGTGGTGGACGGCGCGGGACCGGTGCGCACGGCGCTCCAGGTCAAGACGCCCCTGGTGCGCGCCTCCGTCGTGATGGTCGCGATCTTCACCCTGATCTGGGCGCTCCAGCTCTTCACCGAGCCCATGCTGCTCAGCCAGTCCTCCCCGATGATCAGCGCCCGGTTCTCGCCGAGCATGTACATCTACGACGCGGCCTTCACCCGCAACAACTACAGCCTCGCGGCGGCCGCCTCGGTCGTCCTGCTCGTCTGCACCATCGCCCTGTCCTACGGCGTCACCCGCTTCACCAGCCGCGCCGACGTCTCTCAGGAGGCCCGATGAGCGCCATCGACAGCTCCCTGCTCCGCCCGAGGCTGCTGGGCCGCGCCACCGTCAACGCGGTCGTCGCGATCTCCGTCCTCTACACGCTGCTGCCGGTGCTGTGGCTGGTACTGGCCGCCTCGAAGAACCGCGACGCGCTGTTCGGCAGCGACCTGCTGTCCCTGAGCGACTTCTCCTTCCTGCGGAACCTGGAGGACCTGTTCGCCATGGACGGCGGGCTGTACGGCCGCTGGTACGCCAACAGCCTGCTGTACGCGGTCCTCGGCGCCGCCCTCGGCGCGCTGGTGAGCGTCGCCTGCGGCTACGCCTTCGACAAGTACCGCTTCCGGCACAAGGAGAAGCTGTTCGGCCTGGTCCTCGCGGCGGTCATGGTGCCGCAGACGGTGCTCGCGCTGCCGCTGTACCTGATGGCGTCCGAGACCGGCCTGGTCAACACCTTCTGGGCGGTGTTCATCCCGGTGCTGTTCAACCCCTTCGGCGTGTATCTCGGCCGTGTCTTCAGCCGGGGCTACGTGCCCGACGAGGTGCTGGAGGCGGCGCGGGTGGACGGCGCCGGCGAGCTGACCACCTACGTCCGGGTGGCGCTCAGAATGCTCGGCCCCGGCCTGGTCACCGTCTTCCTCTTCCAGCTCACCGCGATCTGGAACAACTTCTTCCTGCCCATGGTGATGCTGTCCGACCAGGACCTGTACCCCGTCAGCCTCGGCCTGTACCAGTGGAACAGCTCCGCGTCGGTCTCGCCCGAGTACTACCCCGTCGTCATCATGGGGTCACTGCTCGCCGTGCTGCCGCTCATCCTCGCCTTCACCCTGCTCCAGCGCTTCTGGCGCAGCGGTCTGACCGCCGGCGCCGTGAAGTGACCCCGCCCGCACAAGGAGTTGCCCCGCCACCATGACCGAGTCCACGCCCGGCCCCCGCCCCCGCGCCGCACTGGCCATGTCCCCGGACGTCGCCTCGGCGGTCCTCGACACCGAGTCGCTCACGGCCCTCGCCGCGCTGTGCGACCTCGCACCGCTCCCGGTCCTGGACGACCTGACCACGCCCCGCGCCCGCACCGTGCTCGCCGACGTCGAGCTGCTGGTCACCGGCTGGGGCTGCCCGCCCCTGGACGCGGACGTGCTGCGGGCGGCGCCCCGGCTGCGGGCCGTCGTGCACACCGCGGGCAGCGTACGCGGCCATGTCACCGACGCCTGCTGGGAACGCGGCATCGAGGTGTCCTCCGCCGCCGCGGCCAACGCCGTCCCGGTCGCCGAGTACACCCTCGCCATGATCCTGCTCACCGGCAAACAGGTCCTGGAGAGCGCGCGCGACTACCGCGCCTCGCGCACCCGGCCGGACTGGCTGCGCACCTCCCGCTCGGTCGGCAACCACCGCCGTACCGTGGGCATCCTGTCCGCCTCCCTCATCGGCCGCCGGGTCATCGACCTGCTGCGCCCGCACGACGTCGACGTGCTGCTGTACGACCCGTTCGTCGACGAGGCCGGGGCGAGGGAACTCGGCGTCGAACGCGTCGACCTGGCGGAGCTGTTCCGGCGCGGCGACACCGTGAGCGTGCACACCCCGCTGCTGCCCGAGACCCGCCGACTGGTCGGCCGGGAACTGATCGACTCCATGCGCCCCGGCGCCGTACTGATCAACACCGCGCGCGGCGCGGTCGTCGACCAGGACGCGCTCGCCGACGCCGCGCTGGCCGGCCGTGTCCGCGCCGTGCTCGACGTGACCGACCCCGAAGTCCTGCCGCCCGAGCACCCGTTGTGGGAGTGCGACAACGTTCTCCTCACCCCCCACCTCGCCGGCTCCCAGGGCAACGAGTGGCGCCGGCTGGCCGATCTCGCCCTCTCCGAGATCGCGCGCTGGGCCTCCGGAGAGGGCTTCCTCCATCCCGTACGACGCGAAAGGCTGGCCTTCCTGGCATGAGCATCCCCTTCGAACTGCCCGCCGACGACCACGATGTCAGCCCCCGCACCGGATACACCCGCGCCCACTGGGAGGCCGTGGCCGACGGACTCCTCGCGGCGGCCTGGCGCTGGAGCACCCCCGGCTGCGCGCTGCTCGACCTGCCGGGGCGTCCCTCCCGCTCGGGAGTGCGCTCCGACGGACTCGAAGGCTACGCCAGGACGTTCCTCGCCGCCGCCTTCCGCGTCGCGGGCTCCGGCGGGGACGACCCGCACGGACTGCTGGAGCGGTACGCGAACGGACTCGCCGCCGGCACCCGCACCCCCGGCCGCGACGACACCGAGTCCTGGCCGCTGATCCTCGACCACGACGTACAGGGCCAGCCCATGGTCGAGTCGGCGTCCGTCGCGCTCGGCCTGCGGCTCACCGCGCCCTGGCTGTGGAAGCACCTCGACCCCGGTGTGCAGGAGCGCGCGGAGGAGTGGCTGCGGGGCTCGCTGCGGCACACCCCGGCACCCAACAACTGGTACCTCTTCCCGTACACGGTCGCCGGGTTCCTGGAGTCCGTCGGACGCGGCGACGCCGAGACGGCTGCCGCGCGGCAGCGGGCGCTGGAACTGCTGGAGAGCTGGTACCGGGGCGACGGCTGGTACGCCGACGGGGACGGACGCGCCTTCGACCACTACAACGGCTGGGCCCTGCACCTCTATCCGGTCCTCGACGCCCATCTCGCGGGCGACGGTGAGGCGTCGGCCCGCCACGGCGAACGGCTGCGCGCCCATCTGGAGGGCTACGCCCTGATGTTCGGCGCGGACGGGGCGCCGCTGCACTTCGGGCGGTCACTGACGTACCGCTTCGCCGCCTCGGCGGCCGTCGCGCTGGGCGCCGTCACCGGGCACACCCCGCTGACGCCGGGCGCCTCCCGCCGCATCGCGAGCGGCAGCCTGCGCCACTTCCTGGACCGGGGCGCGCTGACCGCCGACGGCCTGCTCGGCAGCGGCTGGTACGGCCCGCACGAGGCCAGTCTGCAGAGCTACTCCGGCCCGGCGTCACCGTACTGGGCGTCGAAGGCCTTCGTCGCCCTGCTCGCCCCCGCCGACCACGCGTTCTGGACGGCCCGCGAGGAGCCGGCACCGGTGGAGGAGTCCGACCGCGTGCTGGCGCTGCCGGCGCCGGGACTGCTCGTCCAGGCGACCCGCGCCGACGGGATCGTACGGCTGCACAACCACGGCAGCGACCATGTGCGCCCGCACGAGGGCGAGACGGCGGCCGAGGACGACCCGCACTACGGGCGCCAGGCCTACTCCACCCGCACCGGTCCCACCGCACCCGGGAACGTCGCCGACAACCACCTGTCGGTGGAGACCGGCGGCCGGTCCGGTGTGCGCCGCCGCATCCACCCCCTGGGCGCGGGACACGGCGACGGCTGGGGCTGGGCGGCATCGTGGCACCGGCCCGTGTTCGCCGGCGGTCCGCCGATGGTCCCGGGCCTGCGGGTGGAGAGCGTGACGGTGGCACACGGCCGTCACGAGCTGCGCGTGCACCGCGTCGTGGGGGCGCCGGAGGGAGCCCGCCTCACCCACACCGGCTGGGCCACCGGCCCCGAGGAGCCGCTGACCTCCGCCCTGTACGGCCTGCACGGCTGGGACGACCCGTCCCCCGGCCTGGTCCGCGCGCCCCAGGGCACGGCCTGGACCCGCTGGGCCCGCGTCCCGCGCCTCACCGGCAGGTGTGCGGGCACCTCCGTGCACGTCAGTCTGGCCTCCCTCACGGCGGACGCGGACGCCGCGCCCCTGTCGGAGGCCGTCGAGGAGGTCCGGGTGGACGACGGGACGGTCGAGGTCGTCTGGGCCGACGGCACGGCCCGTACCCGGATCACCTTCGAGCCGGTGGAGGTGCGTCACACGGAGCGGTGAGCGGCCGGGACGACGTCAGGACCGTGCGTCGTCGTCGGCCTTCGGGGCCTGTTCGGTGTTGTCGGGCGTGGTGTAGAAGACCGACGAACCCTGCTTGGTGCGCTGGGCCTGGTTGCGGGCGACCAGGCCCTCCAGGGTGCTGCGCACGACCGTGGTCTTGACGGCGCGCTCGGGGTGGGCCTGCTCGAGCGCGCCGGCGATCTCCGCCGCCGAGCGGGGCTCGCTCTGCTCGCCCAGGTGCCGGCGGACGAGCTCGACCAGCTTGGGCCCGTCCGCCTTCGCGGCGGGCGGCTTGCGCGTGGACTTCCCCGACGCGGCGGACTTCCCGGACGCGGTGCGCGTGGCGGCCGCCTTCCTCGTCCGCTTCGGCTTCTCCGCGCCCGACTTGGCGCCCGGCTCGGCCTCCGACTCGGTACCCGACTTGGCGCCACCCCTCCTGCGCGGCGCCGGCACGGTCGCACCGTCCGGCACCGTGTCGGCCTCCGGTGCGCCCCCGGCCTCCGGCGCGCCCGCCGGCTGCGACGTGCCCACGGCCTCCGGCGTGCCCACGGGCTCGGCGGGTGACCGGACGAGGCCCAGTGCCTGCTGCATGTTCACCAGAATGGTGTGGTCGTGCTGGAGCACGGTCAACTGCTCCTGCAGCGCGGCGATCTCCGCGGCGACCCGCTCCTGCTCCTTGACGTTGCGCTCCAGATCACCCGCGACCTGAGCGGAGTACTGCGACGTGAGGTCGGTGGCCGCGGTCGAGTTCTCGGACATGGCGGTGCCCCTTTCTGCCCGTTGGTTCCCTCGGTGGCCAGCCATGGTACGGCCGAGCGCGGTTGACCGTTTCTTCTGTGCGGTCATCGGTTGACGTTCTCACACGGCACGGGGGACGGCACGGGCCCAAGGAACGTTGTGTGCATGCCATTGACAAGAGGGGCGCGAGCCGGAAACTTCAATCCAGAAGCCGCAAGAAATCAACTACCCAACGCAAAAGCTGTACTTGATCGTGGCAATCCATGGCAGGAGCACCGACTGTCTGGTTGGCCACCCGTCCCAGCACCCGCCGTGGAACGAGGACTTCATGAGACGGAAGCGTTTCGGCCTACGGACGATCACCGGCCTGCTCCTGGCCGGCCTGGTCGCCGTCGGCCTCCAACCCGGTACGGCCACCGCCGCGTCGAAAGCGGTCCGCGGCCCCAACATGGCGCTCGGCAAGAGCGTCACGGCCGGCGGCTCCCACGCCGGCTACCCCGCCGCCAACGTCACCGACGGCAGCCAGTTGAGCTACTGGGAGGGCCCGGCAGGGGCCTTCCCGCAGTGGATCCGCGTCGACCTGGGCGGCACCGTCGAGGCCGAGCAGGTCGTCCTCAAGCTGCCCACCGGCTGGGAGGCCCGTACCCAGACCCTCTCCGTCGAGGGCAGCACCGACGGCTCCTCCTTCACCGCGCTGTCCGGTTCCGCCGCCCACCGCTTCGACCCCGACGGCGGCAACACGGTCACCGTGGACTTCCCCGCCCGCGACGTGCGCCACATCCGCGTCCGGGTGAGCGCCAACACCGGCTGGAACGCCGCCCAGTTGTCGGAGATCGAGGTCTACGGCGGCGACGACGGCGGCGATCCGGAGGAACCACCGGTCGACGGCACCAACCTGTCGCTCGGCAAGCCGATCGAAGCCTCCTCCACAATTCACTCGTTCGTGGCGACCAACGCCAACGACGGGCAGGTGGGAACCTACTGGGAGTCCAGCGGCCACCCCGCCACCCTCACGGTCGAACTGGGCGCCGACGCGGACCTCAGCGGTGTCGTCGTCAGGCTCAACCCCGACGCCGCCTGGGCGAAGCGGACCCAGAGCATCGAAGTCCTGGGCAGGGAACAGGCGTCGGACGGCTTCACCTCGCTGAAGGCCCGCACCGACTACACCTTCGCTCCCGGTGCGGGTGACAACACCGTCACCATCCCGGTCACCGGCCGCTACGCCGACGTGCGACTGAGGTTCACGCACAACTCCAGCGGATACGGCGCCCAGGTGGCCGAGTTGCAGGTCATGGGCGCCGCCGCCCCCAACCCCGACCTGGTCGTCTCCGACCTCACCTGGACGCCCGCGTCCCCGACCGAGACGGACGCCGTCACCGTCCGCGCGACCGTGCGCAACGCCGGGACGGCCGCGTCCGCCGCCGCCACGGTCGCTGTCAGCCTGGAGGGCGCCGTCGCGGGCAGCGCCCCCGTCGGAGCGCTCGCCGCGGGCGCCTCGACGACCGTCTCCGTGGACGTGGGCAAGCGCGCCCGGGGCAGTTACACCGTGTCCGCCGTGGTCGACCCCACGGACACCGTCCCCGAGCAGGACGACACCAACAACAGCCGCACCGCGACCGACAAGCTGACCGTCGCGCAGAGCCCGGGCCCCGATCTGGAGGTCCGGAGCATCAAGACCGACCCGGCGAGCCCCGCCACGGGCGCGTCGGTGTCCTTCACCGTCTCCGTGCACAACCGGGGCACCTCACCGGCCGCCGCCGGCTCCGTGACCCGTCTCGCCGTCGGTGACAGAACCCTCGACGGAGCCACCGGGACCATCGCCGCGGGCGCCACCGCCGAGGTCGACATCAGCGGCACCTGGACCGCCACCGGCGGCGCCAGTGTCCTCACCGCCACCGCGGACGCCACGGACACCGTCGACGAGACCGACGAGAACAACAACATCCTCACCCGGTCCATCGTCGTCGGCCGTGGCGCCGCCGTGCCGTACACCGAGTACGAGGCGGAGGACGGCACCTACCAGGGCACGCTCCTCACCGCCGACGCCAAGCGGACCTTCGGCCACACCAACTTCGCCACCGAGTCCTCCGGACGCGAGTCGGTCCGCCTCGACTCCACCGGCCAGTACGTGCAGTTCACCTCCGGCAACCCGACCAACTCGATCGTCGTACGCAACTCGATCCCGGACGCGCCGGGCGGGGGCGGCACCGAGGCCACCCTCAGCCTCTACGCCGACGGCGAGTTCGTGCAGAAGCTCGGCCTCAGCTCCAAGCACAGCTGGCTGTACGGCAACACCGACGCCCCCGAGGGACTCACCAACACCCCGGGGGGCGACGCCCGCCGCCTGTTCGACGAGTCCCACGCGCTGCTCGGTGCGACCTACCCGGCGGGCACCGTCTTCCGGCTCCAGCGCGACGCCGACGACACCGCCGCCTTCTACATCGTCGACCTGGTCGACCTGGAACAGGTGGCGCCGCCCGCCGCCAAGCCGGCCGGATGCGTCTCCATCACCGAGTACGGGGCCGTCCCCAACGACGGCATCGACGACACCGACGCCCTCCAGCGCGCCGTGACCGCCGACCAGGACGGGCGGATCGACTGCGTGTGGATCCCGCCGGGCCAGTGGCGCCAGGAGCAGAAGATCCTCACCGACGACCCGCTGAACCGCGGCCAGTACAACCAGGTCGGCATCCGCGACGTCACCATCCGCGGCGCCGGCATGTGGCACTCCCAGTTCTACACGCTGACGCCACCGCACCAGGCGGGCGGCATCAACCACCCCCACGAGGGCAACTTCGGCTTCGACGTCGACGACAACACCAAGATCTCGGACATCGCCATCTTCGGCTCGGGCACCATCCGCGGCGGCGACGGCGGAGCCGAGGGCGGGGTCGGCCTCAACGGCCGGTTCGGCAAGGACACGAAGATCAGTAACGTGTGGATCGAGCACGCCAACGTCGGTGTCTGGGTGGGCCGCGACTACAGCAACATCCCCGAGCTGTGGGGTCCGGCCGACGGACTGCGATTCAGCGGCATGCGGATCCGCAACACCTACGCGGACGGCATCAACTTCGCCAATGGAACACGTAATTCCGAGGTGGAGAACTCGTCATTCCGCAACACCGGCGACGACGCGCTCGCGGTGTGGGCCAGCAAGTACGTCAAGGACCCGTCGGTCGACATCGGCCATGACAACCACTTCCGCAACAACACCATCCAACTGCCCTGGCGCGCCAACGGCATCGCCGTCTACGGCGGCTACGGCAACACCATCGAGAACAACCTCATCCACGACACGATGAACTACCCCGGCATCATGCTGGCGACCGACCACGACCCGCTGCCCTTCTCCGGGCAGACCCTCATCGCCGACAACGGCCTGTACCGCACCGGCGGCGCCTTCTGGAACGAGGACCAGGAGTTCGGGGCGATCACCCTGTTCGCCCAGGGGCTGGACATCCCGGGTGTGGTCATCCGTGACACCGACATCCACGATTCCACCTACGACGGCATCCAGTTCAAGTCGGGCGGGGGAGCGGTGCCGGACGCCCGGATCACGGGCGTCACCATCGACAGGTCCAACAACGGGTCCGGCATCCTCGCCATGGGCGGCGCCCGCGGCAGCGCCACGCTCACGGACGTCACCATCACCGGTTCGGCCGAAGGGGACGTGCTGATCGAACCCGGCTCGCAGTTCGTGATCAACCGGTAGCGCCACCCCCGCGCGCTACTCCGTCCGGCGGGCCCGTACTCCACTCGGAGTGCGGGCCCGTCACCCGGACGGCCCCCCTCCCGCGCTCCTCCCGGGCAGCGCAGATGGGGGACTTCGGCGGACTCGCGCGGGGAGCTGACGCGATTCCGGGAAGTCGAAGTCAGGCTGAGGACATGGCTTCATCGATCGACTGCCCGCCCCGTCCGCGTCACCGTGCTCCGTACCGTGCCCTTGTCCGTGTGCGTGGCCGGGCGGTGCCGGCGGCCGTCGCCCTCGCCGTGCTGACGGCCCTGAGCGGATGCGGGGCGGACACCGGGACCACGGCGCGGGGCACCCCGGCGGCCACCGCACCGGCGGGCGGCGCACCGGGCACGGCCCACACCGCGTCCGGCGCCGCCGACGCCACGCCGGGTCCCGCCGACACCGCACAGGGCCGGCCCGGCGCCGCAGCGCGGACACGACCACCCGCCCGGATCCCCGGTCTCGGCCCCCGGACCCGGGCGTGGATCCCCGCGACCGCCCGCCAGGTGGTCGTCGTCACCGGCCGCGGCAAGGACGCCAACCGCTCGGAGGTCGTGCTGTACCAGCACACCGGCTCCGGGTGGGAGGGCGGCCCCGCATGGCCCGCGCACAACGCCCTCAAGGGCTGGACCGACGACCACTGGGCGGGCGACCTCCGCTCACCCATCGGCGTGTTCACCCTCACCGACGCCGGGGGGCTGCTGCCCGATCCCGGCACCGAGCTGCCGTACGACCGGTCGGAGGGGTTCGCGGTCGGCGGCACCGGCTTCGAGGGCGAGCCGCTGGAAGGCTCCTTCGACTACGTCATCGCCATCGACTACAACCGCGAGCCGGGCACGTCCCCGCTGGACCCGACCCGTCCGCTCGGTGCCGACCGGGGCGGCGGCATCTGGCTGCACGTCGACCACCAGGGGCCCACCCAGGGCTGCGTCAGCCTCTCGGAGCGCCACATGGAGGAACTCCTGCGCACCCTCGACCCGGACCGGCACCCGGTGATCGTCATGGGCGACGCCGACTCGCTGAGTCAGTGAGCGGCCCGCCGGGCCGCGCGGGTCAGGGCGCGATGCCGACCCCTTCGACACGGCTCCACGCCTTCTCCCGCGCGGCCGTCATGGCCGGCCACGCCGTACCGCCCGGGCGCGGTTCGACACGCGAGGCGTACGACGACGGCCGGTACTCCGGCTCGTAGAAGCACCCGGTGCCATACGTACGGTCGAACGCGGCACAGGACGCGGCGACCGACCGCGGTGTCGGCCGGTCACCGGTGCGCACCCAACGGTCCAGGGCCGCGATGGAGTTGGCGTACTCGGACGTGCTCAGCGCGCTGTGCTCGTGCTCGCCGGTGAACGTCTGCACCAGGTACCGGTCCCGGTGGGCGCCGGCGAGCGTGTCGCGGTAGGCCGCCTCGTGCTCGACGAACGCGGTGGGGTCGTCGACGGCGTGCAGCGTGAGCACCGGGATCTTCACCTTGCCGGTGAGGTCGCTGTCGTAGGACAGGTCGCGCTCGGCCGTCGGATCGGCGGTGAACCGTTCCACGCCCGCGTTGAGCGCCTCGTCGTCGTGCGAACCGGAGTACCGTACCCCCTCGTTGGTGAACGGGTTGCGGTCACCCAGCCGCTTGTGCACGATGTCCCGGAACGTGAAGACCGAGAAGCGCAGATGCGACTCCAGTGTGCGCTCGGGGATCTTCGTGACGGCGAGGATGTCGTCCAGGTTGCGCTGCTGGAGCGCGGTGCGCTCCCCGGGCGGGGACGCGTATCCGGTGCACTCCTGCAGCCGGGCGCGCATCCCGGCCGTCGTCAGCGTCGACGTGGGGCGCAGGCCCTGCCACAGCGGGTACTGCGGCTCGCTGGGACGCGGCAGGTTCTGGCAGTAGTACTGGTAGACGACGCGCAGGTCGACCCGGTAGTCGTAGCCGCGCGAGCCGCCGCCGAGGACGCCGTTGGTGAGCAGCGCGCCGTCGTAGGGGCCGCTCGCGCCGCCGTACATCTCGACGGTCCTGGCGGCCACGTTGCCGCCCCAGGACTGGCCGTGGAGGTACGTCCGCCGCGGCCGGCCGAACTCCTCGGTGAACAGGCGGCGGAGGTTCTCGGTGTCGGTCGCGGCCATCCGCGTGCCGTAGCCGCCCCGGCGGTACGACGAACCGGCCCAGGCGTAGCCCTGGTCCACCATGACCCGCCAGCGCTCCAGGTCCTCGACGCCGCGCTCGGGGTCGGACCCGTCACCCAGGTCGGGGCCGCCGTGGGCGTGGACGACGAGTTTCTTGTTCCAGTGCTCGGGGATCGCGATCGCGTAGTACGCGCCGTTCGTGTCCTGGCCGGTGTAGCAGGTGGCCTTCTCCGCCAGGCCGGTGGGGCAGGTGACGGGGGCCGGGCCGGGGCTTTCGGCCTGGGCGGCCGGTGCCTGGGTGAGGGCGCCGATGGCGGCAGCGGCGAGGACCGGGCCCACCGCCCGCCGGAGGCCTCGGCGGGAACGGGGCGGTCGGGGAACGCGGGTGACATGACGTGATCTGTTGCGCATGGGCCAGGATGCTAGGAACCCCGGTCCGGGAGGACCATGGAGTCGGTGTTTACGTTCATAGTGTTCGCCCCCGCCGCTCCTTCCCGTTCCCGTCCCCCGGGGGCTGCGCCCCCAGACCTCCCTTCGGCCCTGGACGGGCCTCGTCCTCGGACGCCGGACGGGCTGGTTCAAGCCCCTCCGGCGTCCGAGGAGCGGGGTCCGGGGGCAGCGCCCCCGGAGGACGGGTAGGGGCGGCGGGGGCGAGGAAAGGTCAGTCCGTGTCCCGCGGCCGGCCGTCCTCGTCCCGCTGGGGCCGGGCCGACACCTCCCCCGCGGTCAGATGCTCCAGCACCTCGACCAACTCCTGACAGGCCCGCTCCACGGAGCGCCGCGTATTGCGCTGCTCGGCGATCACCGCCGACAGCAACAGCGCGGTCAGCGCCAACGCCCCGTTGAACGCGTGCAGGTTGACCAGAACCTCCACCTCGGTCAGCTGTTTGAACGGCCCGACGCGATCGGTCGCCGCGATGGTGGCCATGACGGACGCGGACAGGGCGCACACCATGCTGCCTCCGAGCTGGAACCGCAGGGCCGCCCAGATCAGCAGCGGGTAGATGGCGAACAGCAGACTGGCCGGGCTGCGCGTCGCCAGCGGCACGAGGACACCCGTGATCACCGCCAGCCCCACCGCCTCCTTCCACCTCGACCAGCGCACCGGCGCGCGCACGCGGTACAGCACGCGGTACAGCGTGAGCAGCACCGGGGCGACGAGCAGTACGCCCATCGCGTCACCCACCCACCACGCCAGCCACACCACCCAGAGGTTCCGCACCGGGAGATCGCCCGTGGCCACGAGAAGGGCGGCGCCGGTGCTCGCGCTGATCAGCATCGCCGAGAAGGCGCCGAGGAACACCAGATGAAGACAGTCCCGTAATCGGGTGAGATCGCTGCGGAAGCCCACCCTGCGGAGCAGGAGGTACCCGCACACCGGCGCGGCGGTGCTGCCGGCGAGGATGCCCAGCGAGGACAGCCGCAGCGAGGTGAGGTGCATGAGGATCAGCAGGGCGCCGAGTGCGATGCCCACCCAGCAGCGCAGCCCGAAGACCAGCAGACAGGCGACGGCCACTCCCGTCGGCGACCAGATGGGTGAGACCACCGCACCGCCGATGTGGAGCTCGCGCAGCAGCCCCAGCCGTCCCCCCGCGTAGTAGCAGGCGGCGACGGCCAGCGTCTCGAGCACGAAGACAGCCGGTGTACGAAGGTCCTGGCGAGCCACCACACAAGCCATCAGACACCGAGGCCGCCGCGTCGGCGAGGTGAGACGCGCGGGCCTGCGGCCCTATGGCCGAGTGGCCGGTCCCTCGTGCCCGAGCACCATGACGGCCGCGTCGTCGTCGTGCCCCACCCGCTCCGCCTGCTTGATCACGGCGGCGGCGAGCGCGTCCGTGTCCATGCGCGCGACCGCGGCGATGCCCGCCAGTCGCACCACCTGGTCCAGCCCTTCGTCGAGCCGCATGGACGGTCCCTCCACCACCCCGTCGGTGAGCATCACGAACACCCCGCCCGTGTCCAGTCGGTAGCGGGTGACGGGATAGACCGCCCCGGACAGGATCCCCAGGGGAGGGCCTCCCTCGTCCTCGGTCACCCCGGACCGGCCGTCCGCGGTGGCCCACACGCACGGCAGATGCCCGGCCCGCGCGCTCTCCAGCAGCCGGGTGGCCGGATCGAGCCGCATGAAGGTGCAGGTGGCGAAGAGATCCGAGCTGAGGGACAGCAGCAGTTCATTGGTCCGGGCGAGGAGCTCGCCCGGTTCGCTGTCGACGGAGGCGAGCGCCCGGAGCCCGACCCGGACCTGCCCCATGAAGGCGGCCGCCTCGATGTTGTGCCCCTGGACGTCGCCGATCGACAGACCGATCCGGCCGTCGGGCATGGTGAAGGCGTCGTACCAGTCACCGCCGACATTGAGACCCTGGTACGCGGGCGAGTACCGCACGGCCAGCCGCACACCGTCGGCGACGGGCAGCCCCCTCGGCAGCATGCCGCGCTGCAGGGCGATGGCCAGCTCGACCCGGGAGCGCTGCACCTCCGCCTGCGCACGCGCCTGTGCCGTCAGCGTCCCGAGCCTGACCAGAAGCTCGTCGCCGTCGTCCGTGGAGCCGGTGCGGGACATGGATCACTCACTCGGACGAGGGCACCCGCACGCGCGGCAGCCACCCTCGGTGGACAAAGCTCTCATTCATATATGTAAAGGATGATAGTCAGAAGCGGTTCGGCCGGGCCAGTCCATGTCCGGAGGGGCCGTCACGTCCGCGGTGAACGTGGCGGCTCCTCCGCGCTCGTCACACCCCGTCACCCGTGCGGCCGGGTGCCGGACGGCCTGTGGGCGCAGTGCGGGATCAGCCCAGGGGCAGGGGAGCAGGACCCGCCGGGTCGGCCCCCACGACGCCGAAGTTGTCGGCGTGCTCCAGCGTGAAGCGCTCCCAGCCGCCGGCGACGTTGTCCGAGCGGGCGCGCAGCAGGCCCGCGTCGTCCCCGGTGTAGTTGGCCTCGGCGACGATGTACTTGTTGTTCGCCCTCGACTGCAGTGCGTACTTCTGGCCGCCCTGGGGCACCAGCGTGAACAGCTCCCAGCCGCCGGTGACCGACTCGGAGCGGGCGCGCAGCATCCCCTGGTGGTCGCCGGTCTGGTTGATCTCGGTGCTGACGAAGAGGCCGTTGGCCGCGGACCGGAGCGCCACCGTCTTTCCGCCGTCACGGGTGTGGAGCGTGAACTGTTCCCATCCGCCCACCTCGTCACCGCGCGCCCGCAGCTTCCCCTGCTGCGCGCCGGCGGCGTCCACCACGGTGGTCACGTACTTGTCGTTCGCCTGGGCCTTGAGGGACCAGCGGGCGACCTGGGCGCCGATCCAGTCCGTGATGTCGTCCACGCGGGTCTCGACGGCGTCACGGCGGGTCTCCTCGGAACCGAAACACCCGCCCTGCCAGGAACGGCCGGCGACGGCGACGAGCGCGTCGCCGTCGGCGCCCGTGCGGACCGCCGGGCCGCCCGCGTCGCCCTTGCAGATCGCGGCGCCGTCCAGGCCGACGACGTCCAGCTCCGCTCCGCGGGTGCCGGTGACGGCGAACGTGCCGACATGCAGCTTGCCGGGCACCCACTCGTCGTCGGTACGGCCGTAGCCGGCGACGGACAGCTCCTCGCCGTCGGCGGGGGCCGTGGCGCCGAGGGCCACGGGAGTGATGCCGTACGCCGGCGAGGACAGCCTCGCCAGCACCAGGTCACGATCGGCCCGGGGCACCAGTTCCACGACGTCCCGCACCACGCCGGACGTCGTGCTCAGATCGGTGCGCCCCACGGTCACTCTGGCGGGCCGGGAGGGCGCGCCCGCGGCGACCGACGTGGGCTGCGCGGGATCGTCGGCGAAGCAGCTCGCCGCCGTGACGACCCACCGCGCCTCGACGAGCGCGCCGGAGCAGGCACGCTCCGTGTCACCTATCTCGATCTTCGCGACGTAGGGCTTCTCCCCGGTGCCGGCGGGGGTACCGACCGTCGCCTGCGCCGGACCGGAGACGAGCGTCGCCGCCGCGGCCAGCACACCGGCGAACAACGCGCTGTGTCTCGCCGGCCGCCTCACCTCTCGCCGTTCATCGACGCCTGCCGGCCGCTCGCGCGTGCGACGGCCGGATTCGTTCACTGCCTGCTCTTCGCGGCGACGTGGGTGGGACACGGCGGTTCCTGTTCTGTCGGAGGGGGAGGAGTGAGCGAGTACGGTGGGACGCGCGGTGGTCCGGCCGGGGTGCCAGGTGTCCGGGGAGTGCCGGTCAGCCGGTGACACGGATCTCGACGAGCACGGAGCGGGCGCCGCCGACGGTGCCCTCGCCCACGGGCTCGAAGCCGTCCTTGGCGACGTCGACGGTGGTGGTGGCGCCGTTCGCGGTCAGGTCGGCGCTGATCGGGTGGTCGGCTGTCTCCAGGGCGAAGACGCGCGGGAGTTCCAGCGTGAGCCGGCCGGTCCTGGCGGTGGCGCGGAAGCAGTAGGTGGACTTGCGGCCGACCGCGTCGTCCTTGACGGTGTGCACCTTGATCAGGCCGGAGGCGGAGTCGCACTCCGTGAGCACGATGTGCCCGTCGCCCCTCTTCAGTTCGATGCCCTCCGTCGCCAGGATGCTCTCGGCGCCGGGGTAGGCGAAGTCCTCCACCACGAGGGGCGGGAGAGCGCCGTCCTCGGCCGCCCGTACCCCGGCCGGCGCGGCCGGGTCGGGCGCGGCGTTGGCGACGGCGAGCGTCGAGGCCCCCAGAACGACGGCGGTGATCCCGGAGAACAGCCACTTGCGGGCACGTATTACCACTGGCGCCTTTTCCTTTCACGGGACGAGGCGAAGCCCGGGAAACGGGCCTCGCCTCAGATGTCGAAAGCGCTTCTTCCGGCGGAAAGCTATCGCATGACTCCTGGAATTTCCTGTGAAGAGCGTCACGTGACTGTCGGTCACCTGAATATGTGCGCGATTGCATTGCCTCTCCGCCCATGGACCAGGTCTCCTCCGTGTGCCGCGCCGACCGCACGCCGATTGTCGGGTGCAAATCCCCTTGACCGTGAGTGAGATTCCGCGGCGATGCCGCGCATACAGGGCAGGGCGAACCGGGCGAAAACCCATAACATCGTCAAGATCGTAAGTCGGTTTACTGGCTCGTTCTGCCTATATTCCGGATCTGCGACAAGAAATGAACAGTCACGGAATGACGGGTTAACAGTATTCGTTGCGGTGACGTATTCGGCCGTGCAGGGGCAGGGTGAGGAAAAGGGCAAAATCCAAGGCCGAAACCGTGCGGCCGAAAACGAGGGCTGCGCGAGAAAAGAGACCTGCTTTGAGACGGCGACGAATATCCCGGTCGCAACCCCCGTCGAGGAGAGCGCCGCACGGCATGCGCGCGCTGTTACTCACCTTGCTGTCCACGGCGCTCGCCATGAGCCTGCTCGCACCCGCCTCCGCCACGACCGCCTCCGCCACGACCGCTTCCGCCACGGACGCCGGACGGGTCACCGCCGCCGCCGAGGCGCCCCCCACCGACCGCGGGCGGGTGGTCGACCACTGGAAGAAGGGCGGTCCGGGCGTCAAGGCCGCCGCCGAGGTGGCCCTCACCGGCACCGACGCCGATGTCCAGGCCTTCCTCGAGGCCGTGGAGGAGCTGTCGGCCCAGGACGACCGGGTGACAGCGGCGCAGATGGCGTCCGTGGGCGGCCGTGAGGTGCAGGAAGCCGCACGGGCCGCTCTGTCCGGCACCCCGGAGCAACTGCACGCGTTCATCACGGACGGCTGGCGGACCCCGCTGGAGCAGGACCAACGGGTGCAGGCCGCCCAGGTGATCGACGCGGGCGGACCCGGTGTCCGGGAGGCCGGCCGAGCCGCGCTGAACGGCACGGCCGAGGACGTGCGGACGTTCCTCACCGAGGGACAGTACACGGCCAGGGAACAGGACGAACGCGTCCAGCTGGTGCAGCTGCTGAGCGTCGGAGGGCCCAACGTCGTCGCCGCGGGCCGGCTCGCCCTCGACGGCTCACCCGAGGACATCCGCGAGTTCCTGCGGGTCGGCCAGTACGTGGCACGCTCGCGCGACCAGGAGCACGCCACCATCGCCCAGCTGGCCGAACAGGCCACCGAAGCCGGCCGTCAGGCGGCCGCCGAAACGGTGGCCGCGGGCGAGGCCTCGAAGCGCGCCATCGCCGCGGCGGAGCTCGCCAAGGAAGCCGCGCAGAAGGCGGCGGCCGAGACCAAGGCCGCCAAGGAGGACGCGCAGAAGGCCGCCGGCGCGGCCGGCCGGGCGGCCGCGGCCGCCAAGCAGGCGGCGAGCGCCGCCCAGCAGGCGATCACCGCCGCGCGCGCCGCCAACAACTCCGCCCGCATCGCGGCCAATGCCGCGGCACAGGCGGCATCCGCCGCCTCGGGAGCCGCCCAGGCCGCGTCCCGTGCCCGCAGCGCCGCCGCGGCGGCGGCCACCGACGCGGGGAACGCGTCCGCCGCCCGCAAGGCCGCGACCGACGCTCGTGGCGCCGCCGCCGGTGCCAGGCGGGCCGCCGACGCCGCCGACCAGGCCGGCATCGCCGCGAACCGCGCCGGTGACGCGGCGAGAGCCGCAGCCGGGGCGGGCGCACACGCCATCCTGGCGGCGGACGCCGCCGCCGAGGCGGGCGGGTACGCCGACCAGGCCGGCGTCAGTTCCGCCGAGGCGAGGGCCGCCGCCGCGGCCGCCCGCCGCCAGGCCGCCGAGGCCGGCCGCGCCGCGAACGCCGCCGAGGCACTTGCCCGCAAAGCGGCCACGGCCGCGCACCAGGCCCGCGACTACGCCGACTCCGCGGCCACGCACGCCGAGAACGCCGCCGCGGCGGCCGATGAAGCGGCGGAGCACGCGGGGGACGCGGCCAACGCGGCAGCCCGCTCCACCGCGCACGCCGCCGCCGCGAAGACGGCCGCCGACCAGGCGGTGACCGCGGCCGGTCAGGCGAAGACCACACACGACCTCGCACGCCAGGTGGAGGCCGAGGAACTGGCCGCGCGCACCACGGCCGCGCTGGAGGAGGCCAAGGAACGCAAGACACAGGACGACACCCGCCGGTCACAGGTCACCGACACGGCCGAACGGTCCAGGAGCCTCGACGCGGAGGCGGAGAAACTGGCGGCCGAGGCGGCCGAACCCGACGCGGACCCGCGGCGACTCGCCGCCGCGGGCCGCAAGCTCGCGGTCGCCGCCATGACCCACCGCGGTCCCTGGGGCCGTACCGCCGCCGAGGTGGCGCTCGCCGGTTCGGACGCCGAGGTCGTCGACTACATCCGCACCGGCTGGCAGGAAGCGGTCCAGCAGGACGCCCGGGTGCGTGTCGAACGCCTGGCCGAGCAGTCGGAGTTCACCGCGGTGCGCGCCGGGGCGGTGACCGCGCTCGAGGGGTCGGCCGAGACGGTCACCCGGTACCTGACCACCGGGCAGCACGAGGCCGCGGCCGAGGACTACCGGGTACGGATCGCGCAGGCCGTCTCCGTCGGCGGTCCGGTCGTCGAGGAGAGGGCCCGCGCGGCTCTCGCCTCCGGTTCCGTCGACGCCTACCGCGACTTCCTCACCACGGGGCAGAACGCGGCACAGACCGAGGACGAGCGGGTCGAGGCGGCTCAGCTGATCTCGAGCGGGGGCCCCGAGACGAAGGCGGCGGCACGGATCGCCCTGGCGGGACCGCCGCAGATGCTGCACACCTTCATCGAGTACGGCCAGTACCAGGCGGCCCGTAAGGACCAGCTGGCGGCCACCCATGTCGCCTCCGTACAGCAGCTGATCGCCGAGGCGGCGAAGGTCGCGGCGACCGCGCAGCAGAACGCCGCCGAGGCGGCCCGTGTCGCCGCGCTCGCCCGCGACGCGGCGGCCGAGGCCGACCAGCACGCCAAGCAGGCACAGGCGTCGGCCGCCGAGGCCGAGGGCTACGCCGACCAGGCGGCCGAGTCCGCCACGCGGGCCGAGGCGTCGGCGGCGCAGGCCGCCGAGTCGGCCCGGACGGCCCGGACGGCCGAGCGCAGCGCCCACAGCGCCTCCGCGCGAGCGCAGGCATCGGCGGTCATGGCCGAGGCATCGGCGGCAGCGGCCCGCGCCTCCGCCACCGAGGCGTCGGACGCGGCCGAGTCCGCGCGCCGGTCCGCACTGGCGGCGGGCAAGGACGCGGTGGAGGCGGAACAGGCCGCGATCGAGGCCTACATGATCTCCGTCGCCAAGGCGGTCGCCGAGGCGGAACAGCGCCGGACCGCGGAGGGCCAGCAGGCGCGGGCGGAGGCCGAGGCCGAGGCGTTCCTCAATGCCGAGGAGGACTTCGACTGGGGCCAGTTGCTCAGCGACGGAGGCCACCTCACCCTTGACGTCCTCGGCATCGTCCCGGGCTTCGGCGAGATCGCCGACGGCATCAACTGCGGATGGTACTCACTGGAACGGGAGTGGGTCGACGCCGGACTCTCCTGCGCGTCCGCCATTCCCTTCCTCGGCTACGCCGCCACCGGAACGAAGTTCGGCAAGTGGGGCGACAAGGCGAAGGGCTACTTCGACCAGCTCTTCAAGCGGGGCAAGAAGAACGACGGCCCTCCGTGCAACAGCTTCACCGCGGACACACCGGTGGTACTGGCCGACGGGGACACCCGGCCGATCGGCCGGATCACCGTGGGCCAGCGGGTGTCGGCCACCGACCCGAGGACGGGCCGCACCGAGTCCCGGCCGGTCGAGCGGGTCATCGCGGGCAGCGGCCTGAAGGACCTGGTCGTGCTGGTGATCGACACCGACGGCGCGGCGGGTGACGCCACCGCCACGATCACCGCCACCGCGGGGCACCCCGTCTGGGTGCAGTCCGAGCACGCGTTCGTCGACGCCGCGGAGATCACCCCCGGCGACCTCCTGCGCGGCACGACCGGCACCACCAGCGAGGTCGTCGCCGTCCGCCACCGGACCGAGCGGACGCAGGTCTACAACCTCACCGTCGACGGCATCCCGACCTACTATGTCAGGGCGGGATCGGCGTCGGTGCTGGTCCACAACACCGCCTGCTCCATCTCGACGAGGCAGTGGAACCACGCCTGGGAGCAGCACCGGCACGGCGGCCACTACCACCAGCAGGGCGACATGGGGAACGTCCTCGACGCGAGGGTCAGTGAGGCGCTGCTCAGGCAGATGGTGGAGAAAACAGTGCAGAACGGCAGGAAGATCGAACGGCACAGGAACGACGAGCGTGACGGCTGGTACTACGACTACGACTTCGCGGACGAGCTCGAAGCGCTCGGGCTGGACAAGGTCGGCGACTCGTATGCGCAGACCTCCCTGCGTGTCGTGGTGGGCAAGGACAACAACTTCATCACGGTGATGCCGAGGTAGGCGGGACACCCATGCTGACAGTGGAGTTGGCCGAGGACCTCAGTGACCCGTCCTGGAAGCCGGAGTGGCGGCCGGACTATCTGCCGGTCCAGCCACGCGGCGGTTTCGCGGAGATGACGAGCGACGACTTCACCTTCCTCTGCTTCAAAGTGCGCCTCTTCCTGCGCACGGAGAGGGAACGGGTGAGGCTGCGGGTCGTCGAGCTCCCGGCCGTCGATTTCGCGCTGATGCTCAGATTCCTGCAGCGCCAGGTCGCGGAGGAGGGCTCGGGCACGGCGGAGGCGTCCCTGAACGACTTCGCCGTGCACGCCCGGGAAACCGGCGACGGCATCGTCACCCTGAGCTTCGCCCGCCATGAAGGCGAGTACGAGATGACCAGGGACGAACTGTCGGAACTGGTACGGGGCGTCGGCCGGGCCGCCCTCGGCCTCATGTGCGAGGCGCATCCCGAACTGCGGGCGAATCCCTACCTCCGGTCGCTCGGCCTCTGAGCGCCGGGGCGCCGCGGTCCCGCGAGCACACCCGCTCGCGGGACCGCGGCATACCGGGAGCCGTGACCGGCGGTGGCTACCAGGGGGGTGTGGCCGCCACCCGGCCTCCCCAGGATTCCCTGCGGTTGCCTTCCGTCCTCTCCCACCACCAGTGCTCGAGCGTTCCGTCGGCCGCCGCCCCGTACACATGCTGTACGTCGCCGACCACGTGTGCCACCGGGTCGGAGCGCACCGTCCCGGGCAGCACCGCGTACCGCACGCTGTAGGACGGGTCCCACCACCAGTGGGCGAGGGTGTCGTTCGCGGTCCGCGCGAAGACATGCCGCTGGGAGCCGTGGACGAAGGCGACCGGACGGCCGCCCAGGGGCTCCGGCGTGGACCACGTCTCCCGCTCGACGACCTGCGCGGCGGCCTCCCGTGACCAGTGCGCGAGCCTGCCGTCGGCGTCACCGGCGAACACGTGCTGCTGCCCCTCGTGGACGAACGCCGTCGGTGTGCCCCGTACGGTGCCTCCCCAGGACTCGTGCCGCACCCCGGGACCCTTCGTCCACCACCAGTGGTGGAGCGCGCCGTCGGTACCGGCCGCCCACACGTGCTGCTGGGTGCCGTACACCACGGCGACCGGGTCACCGGCCAGGGAGCCGGGGGCCGCCCAGGTCTGCCGGCGCAGTTCGCCGCTGCCCTCGTCCCAGAAGCTGTGCAGCAGTCTGCCGTCGACCGCCCGTACGAACGCGTGCTGCTGACCGGGGGTCACCAGGGCCGTGGGTGCCCCGGCCACCGTGCCGGCCGGCAGCCAGGTCTCCTGGACCACCGCTTTGGCGGCCGTGTCCCAGAAGCGGTGCTGCAGGCTGCCGTCGGTGCCCCGCACCAGCGCGTGCTGCTGGGTGCCGTACGGGAACGCCACCGCCTCACCGGCGACGCCGGTGCCCCAGGTGCCGCGCTTGACCGTGCCGTCGGCCTCCTCGAACCAGTGGCCGAGACCGCCGGTCGGGGTGGGGGCGAACAGGTGGAGCTGGTCGGGCGAGCCGGTGGGGAGCGCCCCGGTGTACTGGCCGGCGGTCAGGGTGCCGGCGTCGTCCGGCCGGTCGAGGTCCGCCTCGGTGAAACCCGCCCACCTGATGAACTGGTGCTGGGCGGTGGTTCCCCCTTCGTACAGGATGCCGTACCGCCCGCCGGTCAGATCGACCATGTCGGAGTAGGCGGAGATGCCGTCCGTCACCAGCGCGCCCTGTGCGGGGGTCTGCCAGGTGAGGCCGCCGTCGAAGGAGGAGCGGATGGTCAGGCCCCTGCGTTCGTCGGTGTCGGCGGGCGCGGCCAGCAGCACCCGGTCGTAACCGTCCCGGTCCTCGGCGCGTACGGCCAGTGTGGAGGCCTGCACACCCATGCGGGGCAGTTGCAGGGGGTCCAGCGGCGCGAAGTCCGCCTCGAAGGTCAGCCCCTGGTCGCGGGAGACCGCGTACGCGGCCCGCACGGTGTCGGTGCCCTCCTCGTTGCGGGCCACCGCCACCAGGCTTCCGTCCGCACGCTCGAAGACGCTCAGCTCCTGGACGCCGAGCTCGGGTTCGGCGCCGTGGGAGGAGGCGCCGGACTGCCAGGTGCGGCCCCCGTCGTCGCTGTGGATCAGGGCGCCGCCCTTCGGGTCCTGCAGGTGCCGGCCCGGCGCGATCCGGTAGCCCATGCCGGCCACCAGGCGTCCGGCATGCGCGCCCCGCGTCAGCATGATGCCGTGCGAGGGACCGACGCCGAGTTGCCCCTCGCCGAGCGCCCCCCACTCCGGCTTCCACACGGCGGACGTGATGTCCCTCGCCGCTCCCCAGCTCAGGCCGTCGTCCGTGCTCGTCCGTACGTGGACGCGCCGGTAGCTCTCGGTGTACAGCAGGACGACGTCGCCGTTCCCGGTGTTCACGATCGGGGTCGCGTTGTGCGGGAAGGCCAGGCCGCTCGCGTCCTGTCTGCTCGCGGTCACCACGGTCAGCGGACTCCAGGTCGCGCCGCCGTCGGTGGAATGCTTCAGGACGAGGTCGATGCGGCCGCTGTCGCCGCAGTCGTCGTTGCGCGCCTCGGCGAAGGCCAGGAGCTTTCCGCTGCCGGCGCGGACCACGGCGGGGGCGCGGAAGCAGGAGTAACCCGACTCGCCCGACGCGAAGACCGTTCCGTGCCCGCCCGGCACGGCGCCGACCGGCACCGTTTCGAGGGGCGTCGCGCGCGAGTCCGTGCCCAGGGCGGCTCCTCCCCAGAGCACCGCCAGAACCGCCAGTACAGCCGTCAGAAGTGTGCCCACTTCGGCCGGGCGTCTTTTCTCGTTGGCCAGGCGTCTTTTCTCGCCGTCCCCGGCCGCTGTGTCGTCGGACATCCCATGCCTTCCGTGTGATCGACAACGGCCGTCAGTCTGTCGATCCGCCGCCCGGTTGTCAGCCGGGTCGGGGAATCGGAACCGGTTCCGGGCGACTCCGCCACCGTCACGGTGAACGCACCCTTGCGAACGCGAAACCGCTGGTTGAACGGTGGTTCGCCCGGTGCCCGGGAAGAGGGCGCGGCGACGCGCCGGTGGCGCCGGACGAGGACCGGGGCGGCCGCGAGAGGGCCCTTGAAGTCGTGACGGCGGCGCGTCCCGGCCGGCGGTCGGGAGGGGCATGGACCTGGTCCTCGGCCTGTGCGGCCGGGACCGGACGACGAAGGAAACCCCGGCCCGGAGCGAGGCGGCGGCGTCGGCGCAGGAGACCGGACCGGAGCCGGCAGCCGGCCGGAAGTCCTGCCGCCCGGCGGGTCCTTCGTCGCGCCGAAGACCTTCGCACGCGCCGGGACGCCGCCGTCCGCCGGCGCCGCGAGCCCGGCCCGGACCTGGTTCAGGCCCGTCCGACGGCCCCCGGGGCACCCGGAGCCGACCGGCGGGAAGCCCGCGTCCCGGCCCACGGCCGGATGGGCGCCGGACGTGTCCGCGATCGCGTCCGCCGCCCGGCAGCGGGCCTGGTCCTCCACCCGCACCGGCGGCGCGGGCGAGGCCGGCGCCACACCCCCCAGGCCAGTCGCACCGTACGGAAAACGACCCGCGAAGTACGGGTCTAGGCTGTGCCCATGGAGCAGCGGGAGATCATGCAGCGGGGTGTGGGGATCCTGACCGAGGCCCTCGAGATGCGGCGGCGGCTCCGCGCGGACCCGGACGCCGATGTGGCGGGGAGCGGAGCCGTCGCCCAGCTCCTGGAGGAGATGCTGCCGCGGATCCAGCTCCCGGCCGACGCGAGCGCGCGCGAGGTGGCGGAGATCGTCACCGAGAAGCTGGGCCCCGCCATCGTGCAGATCACCTCCGCGCTCACCTTCGCCTTCGTCCAGCTCGCCGAGATCCACGACGAGGGCCGCACCGACGTCTCCTCCGCCGACGTCCTGCGCTCCATCTCCCTGCACTACGAGACGGGCGGCAAGGGGTAGTTCCGGGGCGAAGGGGCCGGGAGCCATGGGGTGATGCCGCGGTCCGCGGCTTCTTGTGCGAGGTCCGAAGCGGACGGGTGACGCGCGCGTACTTGACGTCGTACGCGCCAGTAGCGACCCTCACCCCATATCTTTGCGCCGGGCATGACAACTCCACGACGGAGGGACGTGCGTAATGACCACGTACCGCACCCGACGACACCTCGGGGTCGTATCGCTGCTCCTCCTCGTGCTGGCCGCGGCCCTCGTGCCCACGCCCAGTTCCGCCGCCGGCGGCGACTGGTGGGATCCGGTCGCCCGGCCCGCGCCCGACTCCGGGGTCGATGTCACCGGGGAGCCGTTCAAGGGAACGAACGCCGCCGGTGAGGTACGCGGGTTCGTCGACGCGCACAACCACATCATGGCCAACGAGGCGTTCGGCGGCCGGCTCATCTGCGGCAAGGCCTTCTCCGAGAAGGGGATCGCCGACGCGCTCAAGGACTGTCCCGAGCACTACCCCGACGGCTCGCTCGCCGTCTTCGACTTCATCACCAACGGCGGTGACGGCAGGCACGATCCGGTCGGCTGGCCCACGTTCAAGGACTGGCCCGCGCACGACTCCCTGACCCACCAGCAGAACTACTACGCCTGGATCGAACGCGCCTGGCGCGGCGGACAGCGCGTCATGGTCAACGACCTCGTCACCAACGGCGTGATCTGCTCCGTGTACTTCTTCAAGGACCGCAGTTGCGACGAGATGACCTCCATCCGGCTGCAGGCGAAGCTGACGTACGACATGCAGGCCTACGTCGACGGGATGTACGGCGGGCCGGGCAAGGGCTGGTTCCGGATCGTCACCGACAGCGCGCAGGCCCGTGACGTCATCGCGCAGGGCAAGCTCGCGGTCGTCCTCGGCGTCGAGACCTCGGAACCGTTCGGCTGCAAGCAGGTCCTGGACATCGCGCAGTGCGACAGGGCCGACATCGACGCCGGACTGGACGAGCTGTACGCACTCGGCGTGCGCAGCATGTTCCTGTGCCACAAGTTCGACAACGCGCTGTGCGGCGTGCGCTTCGACGAGGGCGCGCTCGGCACGGCGATCAACGTCGGGCAGTTCCTGTCCACCGGCACCTTCTGGCAGACCGGGACGTGCGCCGGCCCCCAGCACGACAACCCCATCGGTCTGGCGTCCGCGCCCCAGGCCGAGCAGAAGCTCCCCGCCGGCGTCGAGGTCCCGTCGTACGACGAGGACGCCCGGTGCAACGTCCGCGGGCTCACCGAACTCGGCGAGTACGCCGTGCGCGGCATGATGGAACGCAACATGATGCTCGAGATCGACCACATGAGCGTCAAGGCGACCGGGCGGGTGCTCGACATCTTCGAGGCCGCGTCCTACCCCGGCGTGATCTCGTCGCACAGCTGGATGGACCTGAACTGGACCGAGCGGGTCTACGGCCTCGGCGGGTTCGTCGCCCAGTACATGCACGGCTCGGAGGGCTTCATCGCCGAGGCGGACCGCACCGAGGCGCTGCGCGACGAGTACGGCGTCGGCTACGGCTACGGCACGGACATGAACGGCGTCGGCGGCTGGCCGGCCCCGCGCGGCGCGGACGCGCCCGACGCCGTCACCTACCCCTTCCGCAGTGTCGACGGCGGCTCCGTGCTCGACCGGCAGACCACCGGCGAACGCACCTGGGACCTGAACACCGACGGAGCCGCGCACTACGGCCTGGTCCCCGACTGGATCGAGGACATCCGGCGCGTCGGCGGGCAGCACGTGGTGGACGACCTCTTCAAGGGCGCCGAGTCCTACCTCGACACCTGGGGCGCCTCCGAACAGCACCGGGCCGGGGTGAACCTCGCCGACGGCGTCCCGGCCACGGCCAGTTCGGCGGAGTGGAACCCGTTCACCAGCTATGCGCCCGGGCGGGCCGTGGACGGCGACCGGGGCACCCGCTGGGCCAGTGACTGGAGTGACGACCAGTGGCTCCGTGTCGACCTCGGCGCCACCCACCAGGTCGGGCGCGTCACCCTGGACTGGGAGCGCGCGTACGGCACGTCGTACCGCGTCGACCTCTCCACCGACGGCACGAACTGGCGCACCGCCTGGTCCACCGCCTCCGGCGACGGCGGGCTGGAAACGGCCGTGTTCACCCCCGCACCGGCCCGCTATCTGCGCGTGCAGTTCCTGGACCGGGGGACCGAGTGGGGGTACTCGATCCGCGAGGTCGGCGTCCACGGCCGCTGACGCGAAGCTCAACCGCCCTGTGACAACGCCCCGTCGACGAGCTCGCGCACCGTGTCGAGCGCCGTGGCCCGGTCGGCGGGGACGAGTCCGATGCGGGTGCGGCGGTCGAGCAGGTCCTCCTCGTCGAGCGCCCCCTCGTGGCGCAGGGACCAGAGCAGCTCGGCGCCGGTGACCGGATACCCGGGCAGCACCGGCTCGCCCAGCCGGGCATCCCGCGCGCCGAGCGCGTGCACGGCCGGTGCCTCGGTGCCGTACCGCCGGACGAGACGGCGGGGCGCGGGCAGTTCGGCGAGGACGTGCGGCGGCGCGGCGCCCACCAGGGGCAGGGACGCGGTGGGGGACGGGCCGGCCGGCAGCCCCCGGGCGCGGACGGCGGTGTCGACGGCGTCCTCGGCCATCCGCCGGTACGTGGTGAGCTTGCCGCCGACGACGGTGACGACGCCCTCGGAGGAGGTGAGCACCGCGTGGCGCCGTGAGATGTCGGCGGTCCTCGGTGCCGTGCCGGAGTGTGCCGCCGTCGTGTCCAGCAGGGGGCGCAGTCCGGCGAAGGCGCCGACCACGTCGGCACGGCGGACCGGCGCGTGCAGGACGGAGCACAGGACGTCGAGGAGGAAGCCGATGTCCGTCTCGGGTGCCCGGGGGACGTCGGGGATGTCGCCGTCCACGGGTTCGTCGGTGAGGCCGACGTAGACCCGGCCGTCGTCCTGGGGCAGGACGAGGACGAAGCGGTTGCTCTCCCCGGGGATCGGGATGTGCAGCCCCGCGGTCAGGGGGCCGAGGCTCTCGGGGCGCAGGACGAGGTGGGTGCCCCGGGAGGGCCGGATCCGGACGCCGTCGACGAGGCCGCCCGCCCAGACACCGGACGCGTTGATCACCGCGCGGGCGCGGATCCCGCCCTCCTCGCCGGTGAGTTCGTCACGGACGCGGGCGCCCGTCGAGGTCAGCTCCAGGGCCCGGACCCGGGTCAGGATCCGCGCCCCGCGCCCCGCGGCCGTACGGGCGAGGGCGGTCACCAGACGGGCGTCGTCGGTGAGCCGGCCGTCCCAGGACAGCAGGCCGCCGCGCAGACCGTCGCGCCGCAGCGCGGGCGCGAGATGACGGGTCTCCACCGCGGAGAGCCGGCGCGGCGGGGGCAGGGTGGCCCGCGCCGTGCGGGCGGCCAGGCGCAGCGTGTCCCCGGCCCGGAACCCGGCCCGCGCCAGGGCGGCCTGACCGCGCGAGACCAGCGGGGTGAGGGGCAGCACGAACGGCTGGGCCCCTACGAGGTGGGGCGCGGTGCGCTCCATCAGCACCCCGCGTTCGACCGCGCTCTCGTGGGCGACGTCGAGCCGTCCGGAGGCGAGGTAGCGCAGCCCTCCGTGGATGAGCTTGCTGCTGAAGCGGGAGGTGCCGAAGGCCAGGTCGTGGGCGTCGACGGCGACCACGCTCAGACCGCGGGCCGCGGCGTCCAGGGCGGCCCCCGCGCCCGTGGCGCCGAGACCGACGACCAGCACGTCGACGACGGGTCCGCCGATGGAGTCGGCCAGTTCACGCGCGCGCCGGCCGGCGGACAGGGAGAAGGCGGAGGCGGGGCCACCGGGGGAGTTCATGGTGTGAGGGTCCTCTCCAGGATGTCGCGCAGCTCGCCGAGGAAGGCCTCGGAGGCGAGTTCGGGGTCGTCCTCGTCGGTCATGGTCCGCAGGGACAGGGTGAAGGACTGCACGATCAGCAGCACCGACCGCGCCTGCCGTTCGGGATGGACGGCGCGCACCGAGCCGTCGGCGTGTCCCTCGCGCAGGGAGCCGGCCAGCAGTTCCAGCAGGGCCTCCTGGCTCGCCCCGCGACGGTCCAGCACATAGGGCAGGAGCAGTTCGGGGTCCACGTCGAGGATCTTCCGGAAGAGCGGATGGGCGCCGAAGGCGCGGACCGCCGCCACCAGCCCCTCGGTGATCAGGTCGCGGGTGGGCACTCCCGGCTCGCGCTCGGGGATCGCCCCGGTGGCCACCGCGATCCACTCCCGGGTCATCAGGTCGCCGACCAGCGACCGCACATCGGGCCACCGCCGGTACAGCGTCATCCGGGAGACCCCGGCGCGGCGGGCCACGTCGGTGAGCGTGGTGCGGCGGACCCCGACGGCCAGGACGCAGTCCCGCACCGCGTCGAGCACCGCGTCGTTGTCCGAACCGCCGGAACCGTTGTGACGAATAGGCGTCATGTGTCACAGTGTAACGCCACGGCGGCCGTCGGGCGACCTCGACGGCCGCGCTCATTCCGACCGACCGGTGAGGACGACAGTCATGGACATGCTGTGGAGCGGCTGGGGAGACCCGGCCGAGGCGACGCCGCTGCCCGACACGGTGATCGGGCTGCTGCGCGATCTGCTCGGCGTGAAGCCGCGCGAGGCCGGACCCGTCGCCCTCGAGGACCTGACCGTCCCGGAGAGCCCGCTGGCGCCCGCCGCACGCCGCGCCCTGATCGCGGCCCTGGGCGGCGAGGCCCATGTGCGCACCGACGCCGAGACGCGCATCCGGCACACCCGCGGCAAGTCCACCCCCGACCTGCTGCGCATCCGTGAGGGTGACCTCGCCGCCGTCCCGGCCGCCGTCCTCCTGCCCGGCGGTCACGACGAGGTGCTCGCCGTCCTGCGGGTGTGCGCCGAGCACGGCCTGCCGCTGGTGCCGTTCGGCGGCGGCACCTCCGTCGTCGGCGGCCTCGCCCCCGAACCGCGCGGCACCTTCGTCGCCCTGGACCTGCGGCGCATGGACGGCCTGCTCGCCCTCGACCCGGTCTCCCGCACCGCCACCCTGGGGCCCGGCCTCCGTGCCCCGCGGGCCGAGGCGCTGCTCGCCGAACACGGCTTCACCCTCGGCCACTTCCCCCAGTCCTACGAGTGGGCCACCATCGGCGGCTTCGCCGCCACCCGCTCCAGCGGCCAGGCATCCGCCGGCTACGGCCGCTTCGACGAGATGGTGCTCTCCCTCACCCTCGCCACCCCCGAGGGCACCCTCGACACCGGCCGCGCCCCGCGCTCGGCCGCCGGACCCGACCTGCGCCAGCTCGTCCTCGGCTCGGAGGGCGCGTTCGGCGTCATCACCTCCGTGACCGTACGCGTCCGGCCCGTCCCGCAGGCCCGCGTCCACGAGGGCTGGCACTTCCCCACGTTCGAGGAGGGGGCCACCGCCCTGCGCCGGCTCGCCCAGGACGGACCGCGGCCCACCGTGCTGCGCCTGTCCGACGAGACCGAGACGCTGATCGGCCTGGCGAACCCGGACGCGATCGGCTCCGGGGCGCAACAGGCCGCCGGCTGCACGGCGATCGCGGGGTACGAAGGCACGGAGGAGGACACGGAGTACCGCAGGGAGCGCGCGGCGGCCGTCCTGCGCGCGTGCGGCGGCACCCCCCTGGGCGAGGAGCCGGGCCGGCGCTGGGCACACGGCCGCTACTCGGCCCCGTACCTGCGCGACGCGCTCCTGGACGCCGGGGCCTTCGCGGAGACGCTGGAGACGGCGGCCTTCTGGTCCCGCGCCCCCGGGCTGTACGCCTCCGTCCGCGACGCGCTCACCGCCACCCTCACCGAGGCCGGCACCCCGCCGCTGGTCATGTGCCACATCTCGCACGTCTACGAGAACGGCGCCTCGCTCTACTTCACCGTGGTCTCCGCCCAGGGCGAGGACCCCGTGGCGCACTGGACCCGCGCCAAGCACGCCGCCAACGAGGCGATCCTCGCCGCCGGCGGCACGATCAGCCACCACCACGGGGTGGGCACCGACCACCGGGACTGGTACGTCCGCGAGGCGGGCCCCCTCGGCATCGACGCCCTGCGCGCCGTGAAGCGGCGGCTGGACCCGGCGGGGCTGCTCAACCCCGGCGTCCTGCTGCCCGCCGACTGACCCGGAACCCCTGACCGCCCCGTCCCCATCCCGTCGGCCCGCCCGGAGGCACCCCGATGCGCCAGTTCACCGCCGTCGTCAACCCCACCGCGGGCGCGGCCACCGGAGCGGCGGCCCTGCTCGCCCTGGCCAGGCACCTCCGCGAGGAGGGAGCCGACCTGCGGACCGAGTACAGCCGCAGCCTGGCCCACGCGCGGGAACTGGCCCGCGAGGCCGGACGGCAGGGGCGGGTCGTGCTCGCCGTCGGCGGGGACGGCATCGCGGGAGGTGTCGGCGGCGCCCTCAGCGGAACGGGCGCGACGCTCGGCCTCGTCCCGGCCGGCCGGGGCAACGACTTCGCCCGCGCGCTGGGGCTGCCCCGGGACCCGGCGGACCTGGCCCGCGTCCTGCTCCACGCCGAGCCACGGAAGGTCGACACGATCGAGGTCACCTCGGCCGTCCACGACCGCACCGTCGTCCTCGGCAGCGTGTACGCCGGTGTGGACGCGCTCGCCAACCGCCACGCCAACCGGTCCAGGCTGCTGCGGGGCTCCGCGTCCTACTACGCGGGCGGCCTGCGGGCCGTCACCACCTGGCGGCCCGCCCGCTACCGGGTCACCGTCGACGGCGAGGAGCACCCGCACACCGGGTACACGGTGGTGGCCGCCAACTCCGGCTACTACGGTTCCGGCCGCGTCATCGCCCCCGACGCCCGCGTGGACGACGGACTGCTGGACGTCGTCATGATCCGTCAGGCGCCCCGGCGGCTGTTCTTCGCCCTGATGAACGAGCTCAGGACCGGCGCACACGTCCGTCGGCCCCAGGTGCGGATCCTGCGGGGTGAGGAGGTCCGCATCGAGGCCGACCGGGAGATCCCCTACGGCACCGACGGGGAGGTCGACGCCGTCCTCCCCGTCACGGCCAGGGTCCTGCCCGGAGCCCTGCGCGTCCTGTACTGACCGCCGGTCAGGACTCGGTGCCGTGGTAGCGCTGGGCCAGCCGGGCGAGCGCCACGGCGCCGAGCAGCAGTC
Organism: Streptomyces sp. CB02400; assembly: GCF_001905725.1. Lineage (GTDB taxonomy): Bacteria > Actinomycetota > Actinomycetes > Streptomycetales > Streptomycetaceae > Streptomyces > Streptomyces atrovirens. The sequence goes on along the minus strand of NZ_LIWB01000014.1, from coordinate 70,807 downwards.
CGAAGTCGCGCAGCGCGACGTCGTAGTAGCCGGACAGTGTGAGCAGGTTGACGATGATGCCCGCGAGCCAGCCGGCGACCAGCCAGCCCCCGAAGCGCGGCGCGATGCCCACGACGACACCGGCCACGATCTCGATCACCCCCACCGCGTACATCGCCGACTGCGCGCTGCCCGGGACGATGTCGTTGATCCACGGCGCGAGGTAGGCGGGCCAGTCGACGAGGAGATTCGCGAACTTGTCCAGTCCGAACAGGACCGGCGCCACGGTGAAGCCGGTGCGGAGGACGACGTACGCCTGGTAGCCGGGGTCGCTGAGCGCGGCCCGCCGGGACGTGACCGACGTGCCGCTCGTGGTTGTGGAGGCCATGGCCTGCACCCTTCTTCTATCGGCAACTCTCATTAACGATAGAAGCGCGGATCCGCTCTTTAGTCAATGGCTGTTGCTTTTACACTGGTGTTCGTGGATGACACGGAAGAAGTACGCGACAAGGACATCGCGGCGATCTCGGCCATTGCCGCTCTCGACGAGCCCACCCGCCGGCGGCTCTACGACTACGTGGTGGGCCGGCGCCACCCGGTCGGCCGGGACGAGGCGGCCGAGGCGCTCGGACTGGCCCGGCAGACCGCGGCCTTCCACCTGGACCGGCTGGCCGCGGAGCACCTGCTCGACGTGCTCCGCGTCCGGCGCAGCGGACGCACCGGACCGGGCGCGGGCCGCCCGGCCAAGCTCTACCGCCGCTCGGCCGCGCAGATCGCCGTCAGCCTCCCGGACCGGCGCTACGAACTCGCCGGCCGGCTGCTGGCCCAGGCCGTGGAGGAATCCGCCGCCGGCGGGGAACCCGTGCGCGACGTACTGCACCGCAGGGCGCGGGAACTGGGCGTACGACTGGGGACGGACGGCGACGGGAGGGAGGTCTTCCGCGTGCTGGAACGGTACGGCTTCGAGCCGCGCCACGACGGCGGGTCCGTCGTCCTGGGCAACTGCCCCTTCCACGCACTGGCCCGCGCGCACACGCAGACGGTGTGCGGCATGAACCTGCACCTGACGCGCGGAGTCCTCGAAGGACTCGGCGAAACGGGGTTCGAGGCCTGTCTGGCGCCGGAACCGGGCCGGTGCTGCGTCCGCCTGGAGCCCGCCGCCTGAACCCGCCGCGAGGAGGCGCGCCATGACCCCGCGTGAGCTGTCGACCTTCGGCCACGGCACCGCCGGCCGGGACGCTCTGGTCCGGCTGCTGAACGACGCGGGGATCGCCGCCGTCGTGGACGTCCGGATCGGCCCCGGCAGCCGCCGCGATCCCGACCTGGCGCGAGCACGGCTGGCCGTATGGCTGCCCGAGGCGGGCATCGCCTACCGCTGGGAACGGGACCTGGGCGGCTTCCGCAAACCGCCGCCCGACTCGCCCGACACCGTCTGGCGCAACGACTCCTTCCGCGGCTACGCCGCCCACACCCGCACCCCCGGGTTCGTCACCGCGATGGACACCCTGCTGGAACAGGCCGCCCGCGAGCCGACCGCGGTGATGTGCGGCGAATCCGTGTGGTGGCGGTGCCACCGGCGGCTCATCGCCGACTTCGCCGTCCTGGCCCGCGACGTCCCCGTACGTCACCTGATGCACGACGGACGCCACACCCGGCACAGCCCCACACCGGGCGCACGCCTGCGCGACGACGGACTGCTGGTCTACGACGACACCGAAGCCGCGACACGTCGGACGGCGGCGGGACGCAACTCGGGAGCCACCCGCCGTTACCGGACGTGACCCAAGACTGGACCCGTTCGTTCTCTGGAGTTATTCGCGTCTCGGGCTATAGGTTCGGCGCATGACCGCATCCCGGCCGCCGACCACCGCCGAGGAGCTCCGCGGAGCGGGCCTGCGCGCGACGGCCGCCCGCGTCGCCCTCCTCGACACCGTCCGCGAGGGCGGCCACCTCGGAGTCGAGGCGCTCGCCTCCGAAGTGCGCCGGCGCATAGGGCAGGTCTCCCTGCAGGCGGTGTACGAGGCGCTGAACGCGCTCACCGGGGCGGGGCTGGTACGCCGTATCGAGCCGGCCGGCAGCCCCGCCCGCTACGAGGGCCGGGTCGGGGACAACCACCACCACGCGGTGTGCCGTTCCTGCGGCGTCGTCGCCGACGTCGACTGCGCGGCCGGTGACGCGCCCTGTCTGACCCCGCCCGACGGTCACGGTTTCGCGATCGACGAGGTCGAGGTCGTCTTCTGGGGCCTGTGCCCCGACTGTTCCACCTCCCGCAGTAGCTGAACTGCGCGAACGTTTCCGCCCGGAAGGACTCCCATGACCGAGAACCATGACGCGATCGTCACCGAACCCAAGACGGAGGAAGCGGGGGGCTGCCCGGTCGCGCACGGGCGCGCCCCGCACCCCACCCAGGGCGGCGGAAACCGCCAGTGGTGGCCCGAGCGCCTCAACCTGAAGATCCTCGCCAAGAACCCGGCCGTGGCGAACCCGCTCGGCGAGGACTTCGACTACGCCGAGGCGTTCTCGGCCCTCGACCTTCCGGCGGTGAAGCGGGACATCGCCGAGGTACTGACCACCTCGCAGGACTGGTGGCCGGCCGACTTCGGCCACTACGGCCCCCTCATCGTCCGCATGGCCTGGCACAGCGCGGGCACCTACCGCATCAGCGACGGCCGCGGCGGCGCCGGGGCCGGCCAGCAGCGCTTCGCCCCGCTCAACAGCTGGCCCGACAACGCCAACCTCGACAAGGCCCGGCGCCTGCTGTGGCCGGTCAAGAAGAAATACGGCAAGAGCCTGTCCTGGGCCGACCTGCTGATCCTCTCCGGCAACGTCGCCCTGGAGTCGATGGGCTTCACGACCTTCGGCTTCGCCGGCGGCCGCGCCGACGTCTGGGAGCCGGAGGAGGACGTCTACTGGGGCCCCGAGTCCACCTGGCTCGGCGACGAGCGCTACACCGGCGACCGTGAGCTGGAGAGCCCGCTCGGCGCCGTCCAGATGGGCCTCATCTACGTCAATCCCGAGGGCCCCAACGGCAACCCGGACCCGATCGCCTCGGCCCGCGACATACGCGAGACGTTCCGCCGCATGGCGATGAACGACGAGGAGACCGTCGCCCTGATCGCGGGCGGCCACACCTTCGGCAAGACCCACGGCGCCGGCCCGGCCGAGCACGTCGGCGACGACCCCGAGGCCGCCGGCTTCGAGGAGCAGGGCCTGGGCTGGAAGAGCACCTTCGGCACCGGCAAGGGCGGTGACACGATCACCAGCGGTCTCGAGGTGACGTGGACCAACACGCCGACGACCTGGGACAACAGCTTCTTCGAGATCCTCTTCGGCTACGAGTGGGAGCTGTTCAAGAGCCCCGCCGGCGCCCACCAGTGGCGGCCGAAGGACGGCGCGGGGGCCGGCACCGTGCCCGACGCCCACGACCCGTCGAAGAGCCACCAGCCGACGATGCTGACGACGGACCTCGCGCTCCGCCTCGACCCGGTCTACGGCCCGATCTCGCGGCGCTTCCTGGAGAACCCGGACGAGTTCGCGGACGCCTTCGCCCGCGCCTGGTTCAAGCTCACCCACCGCGACATGGGCCCCAAGTCGCTGTACCTCGGCCCGGAGGTGCCCTCCGAGACCCTGGTGTGGCAGGACCCGCTGCCGGAGCGCACGTACGACCTGATCGACGCCGCGGACATCGCCGCCCTCAAGGAGCGGATCCTCGCCTCGGGCCTGTCGGTGTCCGATCTGGTGTCGACGGCGTGGGCGTCGGCCTCGTCCTTCCGCGGCAGCGACAAGCGCGGTGGCGCCGACGGCGCGCGCGTCCGTCTGGAGCCGCAGCGCGGCTGGGAGGCCAACGACCCCGACCGGCTGGCGGCGGTGCTGCGCACCCTGGAGGGCGTCCAGGAGTCCTTCAACTCCGCGCAGAGCGGCGGCAAGGGGGTCTCGCTCGCCGACCTGATCGTGCTGGCCGGTGCCGCGGGCGTCGAGAAGGCCGCCAAGGACGGCGGCTTCGACATCGAGGTGCCGTTCACGCCGGGCCGCGTGGACGCCGCGCAGGAGCAGACGGACACGGAGTCGTTCTCCGCGCTCGAGCCGACCGCCGACGGCTTCCGCAACTACCAGGGCAAGGGCAACCGCCTGCCGGCCGAGTTCCTGCTGCTGGACAAGGCCAACCTGCTGACGCTGAGCGCCCCCGAGATGACCGTCCTCGTCGGCGGTCTGCGGGTGCTGGGCGCGACCCACCAGCAGTCCTCGCTCGGCGTGCTCACCACGGCCCCCGGCACCCTGACCAACGACTTCTTCGTCAACCTGCTCGACCTGGGCACGACGTGGAAGTCGACGTCCGAGGACCAGACCACGTTCGAGGGCCTCGACGCGGCCACCGGCGAGGTCAAGTGGACCGGCACCCGTGCCGACCTGGTGTTCGGATCGAACTCCGAGCTGCGTGCGCTCGCGGAGGTCTACGCGAGCGACGACGCCAAGGAGAAGTTCGTGAAGGACTTCGTCAAGGCGTGGGACAAGGTCATGAACCTCGACCGGTTCGACCTCGTCTGATCCCCGGCCCCGCTGATCCGGGCCGGCCCTCCGGGGGCCGGCCCGGACGTGCGTCGGCCCCGGGATGCGGGCGGGCCGCCCTGCCACCAGGCTGGAACCGAACCGACCGCCACCTGAAGGAGGCGCCTGGGATGGGCAAGGGCAGCGACCGCGGGAAGAACCTCCACCAGGGCGAAGAGGTCGCCTGGAGCAGCCACGGCAGCGAGACGACGGGCAAGGTCGAGAAGAAGATCACCGAGCGCACCGAGGCGGCCGGGCGCACGGTCGCCGCCTCCGAGGAGGAACCGCAGTACGAGGTGCGCAGCGACAAGTCGGGCAAGCCGGCGGTCCACAAGCCCTCCGCGCTCAGGAAGAAGAAGTGAGCGCGATGGAGGCGGACCGCGAGGACGAGACCTGGGACGAGTTCCGCGAGCTGGTCAACATGAAGCCGGCCGACCTCGAACGGTGGCTCGAGTCGGAGGAGTCCCGCAGCGCGGGTCAACACGCGGACGGCGGCGAGTCGACCGGTCACGCGTCCGGCCGCCGTATCGTCGGCATCCTCCGCTCCGGGAGGAAGGACCTCTCCGACGACGACTACGCGCACATGCGCAAGGTGGTCGGCTACATCCGCCGCCATCTCGCCCAGCGCCCGTCCGGCGACGTACGCGACACGCGCTGGCGCCACTCGCTGATGAACTGGGGCCACGACCCGCTCGACGACGCGTCCTGACACCACCGCCCACGGACCTCCGAGGGGCGCAAACCCGCGCGGGATCCGTCCCGGTGGGGCCGGCCGGTGAACACGACCACCGTGCACCGTCGCAGTGTTGTCCTCACCGCACCCGCCACGGCGACCACTGCCGCGTGCGAGGGACAGCGGCGCGACGCACCGGCACGGCACGCGTCATCGGGGAGACCGGGAGTGGACTCACGGGAGGACGTCGCGCATGTCGGCTCGTGGGACGGGCGCGACATCACGGAGGCGGTCCACCCGACCCTCGCCCACTACCTTCACCACATCGCCGACCGCATGTGAGCCCCGCAGGTGTGACACCGGGGAAACGGGCCATCCATGAGGGGAGCAGAACCACTCGACGCGAGGAGTGTCCGCGTATGGGAACCGTCGTCCACGTCCCGCAGACCCGGGACATGATCGGAGAGGAACTCTCCGGAGACGAGGCGTTCGCCGCGCTGCGGCACTACGGGGGCCTGCGGCTGCTGACCGACTCCTTCGCCCGCTTCCGCTACGCGGACGGCTTCTCCAACGCGCGGGCGCTCGCCTTCCAGGTCGTCCTCGGCCTGGTGCCGTTCACCGTGGCGCTGGTCGGCCTGGCGACCTCCGTGCACACCGAGAGCGTGGGACGGGTCATCGAACTCGCCCTCGGCCGGATCGTGCCCGGCGCCAGCGCCGACATCGTCGAGGACGCCTTCGAGGGGACCCGGCGCAGCGCCCACGACGACTTCGGGAGCACGCTGGCGCTCTGGCTCGGCCTGAGCTTCGCCCTGCTGAACCTCGCCTCCGCCATGGGCCAGATCGAGCGGGGCGCCAACCGCATCTACGGGATCGAACGCGACCGCCCCTTCCCCCGCAAGTACGGCAGGGCCGTCCTCCTCGCGCTCACCGCGGGCCTGCCGCTGGTCCTCGGGTTCGTCGTGCTCGTCGCCGGTGACGCGGTGAGCGACGCGGTGGTCCGGGTGGCCGGGGGATCCGGCGGCGGCACGGGGTGGTGGACCGCGCTGGAGCTGCCGGTGGGGCTGGCGCTGGCGTGGGTCGCCTCGGCGGTGATCTTCCGCTGGTCACCCCGGCGGGCCCAGCCCGGCTACACCTGGCTGGCCTTCGGCTCGGCCGTGCATCTGCTGCTGTGGGTCGCGGCGACATGGCTGCTCGCGCTGTACGTCGAGGGCAGCGGGGCGTTCGGCGCCCTGTACGGGCCGCTCACCGCGTTCATCGCGCTGCTGCTGTGGGCGTACCTCACCGCCGTCGCCCTCCTCCTCGGCATCGCGTTCGCGGCCCAGCTCGAAGCGGCGCGCGCCGGTGTCGACGCGGCGGTCCGCCCGGACCCGGGACCGGGCGCCTGACCGGCCAGGGCGAACACATCGGTGGGGAACTTGGGCGTGGCGCCCGCGCGTTGTCGGTGTGAGGTTGCACAATGATCGGAAAAGGAGATCAACTCCGGCGCCGCGCTGGGTAGACGGTCTCGTATCCCGGCTCCGGAAAGGTCCTGCTGATGCTCGCCACCGTCGACCGCCCCCACACCCTCATCGCCCTGCCGACCGCGCGCCGCCGACCGGATCACCGTCGCGGCGGACCGATAACGACCGAGTTCCCGGCCGTCCCTTCCCGCCCGCGCCCCCCGGCGGGCACCACCCGCACCGACGTGCTGCGCATCATCTCCGACCCCCGCACTCCCACGTACGTCACCGAGTACGCCAACGGCCGCCGCAGGTACAGCTACTGGCGCCCGCTCGACTCGGCCACCGGCACCGGGGGCTGCTACGCCGCCCTGCCCACCGCCGAATGCGACGCGCTGCACGCGGCCGGGCGGATCACCCTCGGCGAGCCAGTCGTGGACCCCAACCGCACGACGTACCGCGTCCGCACCGCCACCCGCGCCCAGTCGGCCACCCGCGCCCAGTCGGCCACGCGTGCCGAGCCGGCCCCCCGCGTCCGGCCCGAGCCGACACGTCCGGTACGGGAGCGCGCCCGCGTGGCCTGACCGGGGCACGGGACGGCTGCACCCTGGTTCGGCTGTGCCGTGGGCGTGCGCCCGTGGCCGAATTCATGTCCTGCTGCCGATCGGGACGGCAGCACGGTCGCAAGTCGCCCGAAACTTTCGCTCGCGGCGCCCTGTGCCGACGTGGTGTTTTGAGGTGAGGTCTTCGGCATCGGAGCAGATCGCGCGGCTTCCGGCTTTCGACAGGGGTTCGAAAGAGTCAATCTGAAACGAGCCTGTCGGTGTCGTTGTCATACCCCTGAAGACGTTTCTAGCCTGGGAGCGCTCCCACCCCTCTGGAGGTACCGATGCGCTTCCCCCGACACCGGGCCTGGGCCTGGGCCGCCGCGGTCTTCGCGGTAGCCGTGAGCCTGGCCGTCGCCGCTCTCTTCCCACGGCCGGGCGCCGCCGACACCCTCGTTCCCGTCGCGGCGGAACCCGGCGTCGAGGACGACGGCGCCGACTGCGCCGTCGCCGACACCGGACCCCTCACCTCCAACTCCAGGCTCCCCGACCCCTTCCGGAAACTGGACGGCACACGCATCTCCACCAGGTCCGACTGGCGCTGCCGGCGCGCGGAGATCCGGGAGCTGGCGGAGAGGCACGTCTACGGGCAGAAGCCCGCCAGGCCCGAGAGCGTCACGGGCACGGTGTCGCGCACCGGCATCACGGTGCGGGTGACGCACCAGGGCAGGAGCGCGAGCTTCTCCGCGAGCGTCGACCTGCCGAGCGGTACCGGCCCGTTCCCCGCCGTCGTGGTGCTCGGAGGGCTGGGCGCGGACACCGCCACCATCAAGGGCGCGGGCGCGGCCGTCATCTCCCTCGACCCGTACGCGCTCGGCAAGGAAGGCACATCCCGCAGCAACAAACAGGGCGCGTTCTACGGCCTCTACGGCTCCTCCAGCAGCACCGGCCTGCTCATGGCCTGGTCATGGGGGGTGAGCCGGGTCATCGACGTCATCGAGCAGTCCGACGGCAGCGTGCTCCGCGCGGACGCCACCGGCGTCACCGGTTGCTCACGGTTCGGCAAGGGCGCCTTCGTGGCCGGCGCCTTCGACCAGCGGATCGCGCTCACCATGCCGATCGAGTCGGGCAGCGCCGGCACCGGCATCTTCCGCGGCATCCCCGGTGAGAGCGGCGCACAGCCGCTGAGCAGCGCCTACTCCGAACAGCCCTGGCTGGGCGATGCCTTCGGCTCCTTCACCGGCAGCCCCGACACCCTCCCGGTGGACACCCACGAGATCGTCGGCCTGGTCGCACCGCGCGGACTCCTCGTCATGGAGAACCCGCACGTCGACTGGCTGGGCGCCCGGTCGGGCAGCGTGGCGGCGCTGGGCGGCGCGGAGGTCTACAAGGCGCTGGGCGCGGGCGGCAACATCAGCTACTGGTCCGACGTACAGGACGGCACCCACTGCGCGGCCCGGTCGGAATGGCGCACGCCGCTGCAGCAGAACATCCAGAAGTTCCTGCTGAAGTCCGGCAGCTCCTCGGGGGTGTTCAGGATCTCCCCGGCCAAGTCCGGTGACCTCTCCGCCTGGCGGGACTGGCAGACCCCGAGCCTCGCCGACGGCGGCACGAGCGGAGGCGGCACCGGCGGCGACACGGGAGGCGACACAGGGGGAGACGACGGCGGCAACGGCGGTGACACGGGCGGCGGTCCCGGCACGCCGGGCGACTACTGCACCGCCACCCACCGTACGGTCAACAGCTGGTCCGGCGGCTTCCAGGGCGAGGTGACCGTACGCAACGACGGCAGCGGCGCCCTCGACGGCTGGTCCGTCGGCATGACGCTCGCGTCCGGCCAGTCCATCAGCAGCCTCTGGAACGGCCGGAACACCGGGACCGGCGGGGCGGTCACGGTGCGCAACACCGACTGGAACGGCTCCGTCGCGCCGGGCTCCACGACCACCTTCGGCTTCACGGCCACCGGCAGCTCCTCGACGGCGCCGACCACGCTCACCTGCGACCGTCCATGAAACGTCACCGCCCGGCTTCCGCGTCCCGGGACGCGGAAGCCGGGCGGTACGGAGGCGCCCGTGTCAGGCGATGGACGCCGAAATGACGGCGGACACCGCGAGGTTGCAGGAGGCCGTCACCCAGACCGCCGGGTGGGGTTCGGGCTCGACCAGCGTGGCACCCAGCCGCCCCGGCGTGATGAGATCCACCACCAGGAACGCCACGGCCATCATCACCAGCCCCAGCACGCCGAACGCGGCGGTCGACACCAGCCCCTTGCCGAAGTCCTCGTACGTGGTCCAGATCGACGTGAACACGATGCCGCCGATGCCGAGCAGCGAGGAACTCAGCACCACCGAGGCGTTGCGGTTGCGTTCCTGCCAGATCTGCCGGCCGAGCTTTCCGGGCGTCAGCACGTCGACCAGGACGATGCCGAGGACCAGCAGGACCAGGCCGAGTGCGCCGTAGGCGGTGGCCCGGCCGAGTCCGTTGACGATGTCGCTCATGGGGTTGCCGGCTCCGTAGCGTGAGAGATCGTGAGTGATCGCGGTCAAGGGCGAGCAAAATGTAGCGCACCCGTTCGACACCCTGGCCCGGCGCCCCGTCATGCCCTCCGGCCGATGCCGTCCGCGCGGGCGACGAAGCGGGGGGCGCCGCTGATCCGGTAGAGGAAGGCGTCGTCGCCGACGGCGGTCAGACCGTGGACGGCGAACCGGACGGGCCGGGACCCGGTTCACCGGCGGAGCTCTTCTCTCCCCCGACGGCTTCGGGGCACCGGCCCCCTCGTCCGCCCCGCCGGTGCACCCCACCAGCAGTGTCACCACCCCCGCTCCCCAACGGCCGGTTTTCCCGTAGGCAGTGTGGCGCACGGTGGCGCGGTCGGGCAGCAACTCGACTGCGTACAAAGGTACCTGCTCGGTTCGTCGCCAAGGAGTCATGCCCGCGCACATCCGGGGCATCAGAAGTCCATCGGACGGACCGAGAAGGAGAACCAGTCATGAGCAGGGGCAGTCGCACCCTCACCGCCATGTACATCGCCGTCGCCCTCTGGCTCTCCTTCTGCACCGTACGCACCTGGGGCACCGTCCCCCTCTGGACCACCCTCGCGATGGCGGTCGCCTCGCTCGCTCCCGTGATCGGTGTCGTACGGGAGACCGTCATCGCCGACGAACGGCGCGCCGTCGCCGTCCTGCGGGAACGGGAGGGGCGCCGGGCGGCGTGGCGCGACGCGGCGGCAGCCGTGCTCGCCCAGGCCGAGGTGGAGGTCGCGTGCTGCGAACGCTGGTGGACGTCGTGCGCGACCGAGCACGACCCCGGCTGCGCACACCGGACCTCGTGGGGCACGACGGCGTGAACGGGGACCCGGGGCACGGCCCGGATGTCGCAACCGCCGAATTCTGGTCCGTACCAGGGGCTTGACGCCCTCTTATCTCACTTCTTAAATCAAGTGGTTGCACGTTCACCCCCACAACCTCGGTCGGCGCACCCGTACATCCGGGTCGCCGTACGGAAAGGGAGAGCCATGTCCTCTCCGCGCAGACTCCGCAGATGGCTGATCGCCGCCGTGTCCGCCGCGCTGGTCGCGTCCGGTGCGGCAGGGACCGCGAAGGCGGAACCGGCCGGTGTCACCGCCGCGGCGGCCGTGACGTTCTCGGACACCTTCGACGGGCCCGCCGGCGCGGCGGTCGACTCATCGAAGTGGCAGATCGAGACCGGCGACAACGTCAACAACCACGAACGGCAGTACTACACGTCCGGCAACAAGAACGCCGCCCTGGACGGCCAGGGCCATCTGGTGATCACGGCCCGCAAGGAGAACCCGGCCAACTACCAGTGCTGGTACGGCACCTGCCAGTACACCTCGGCCCGGCTCAACACCTCCGGCAAGTTCACCGCGCAGTACGGGCACGTCGAGGCGCGGATGAAGGTCCCGCGCGGACAGGGCATGTGGCCCGCGTTCTGGATGCTGGGCACACCGGTCAACTGGCCGGACTCGGGCGAGATCGACATCATGGAGAACGTCGGCTTCGAACCCTCCACGGTGCACGGCACGATCCACGGCCCCGGCTACTCCGGATCCGGCGGCATCGGCGCCGGCTACACCCTGCCGGGTGGCCAGGCCTTCGCGGACGCCTTCCACACCTTCGCCGTCGACTGGGCACCGGACTCGATCACCTGGTCCGTGGACGGCAACGTCTACCAGCGGCGCACCCCCGCCGACCTCGGCGGGAAGCAGTGGGTGTTCAACAAGCCGTACTTCCTGATCCTCAACCTGGCGGTCGGCGGCTACTGGCCCGGCGACCCGGACGGCTCCACCGTCTTCCCGCAGCAACTCGTCGTGGACCACGTGTCGGTGACGACCGGTGACTCCCCGGCCGGCGGCGCGATCCGCGGCCTGGCCGGCAAGTGCGTCGACGTCGCCGGGGCCAACACCGCCAACGGCACCCCCGTACAGCTCTACGACTGCAACGGAACCTCCGCCCAGAACTGGACCGTGGGCTCCGACGGCACCATCCGCGCCCTCGGCAAGTGCCTGGACGTCGCCTCGGGCGGCACCGCCGACGGTACGCCGGTCCAGCTGTGGGACTGCAACGGCACCGCCGCCCAGAAATGGGTCGTCACCGCCGCCCGCGACATCGTCAACCCGCAGGCCGACAAGTGCCTGGACGTGACCGGCAACAACTCCGCCAACGCCACCCGCCTGCAGATCTGGACCTGCACGGGCGCGGCCAACCAGAAGTGGACGGTCGGCTGAACCCTCGCCGAGGGCCGAACACACCGCCGCCACGGACCGACCGGTCCGGGGCGGCAGGTGCGTTTCAGCCGTTCACCGTCGGGCTTCGGTGGACGTGAACCACGGGTAGACGGGTACGCCGGGACCCCAGGCGCCGGGGCGACCGCCCGCGTCCTTCGTCACGAAGACGCTCGGCTCGGACGCGGTCACGCCGCCGCCCGCCGAACGTGCCGTGACGAACCACGCGTGGGCCGTGCCCGGCTTGAGGTTCCTCCAGGTCACCGAGGCGACCTCACCGGAGTCGACCCTGTCCCTGCCGATGACGCGCACCGGGTCGTACAGCGCCAGCGAGTCCGTCTTGAACGACGTGGTACGGGTGCTGAGGTCCACCGGCAGCACCATGTTGTCCTCGGTGCCGTCGTAGCGGTGGTCCGCGTCGTACTCGGTGGCGCCGAACTCGTCGAGCAGCGGCGAGTAGGTGTCCACGGTCAACTCGGCCCGGTCGACGTCGAACTGGAGCATCCGGAAGAAGCTCGAGCCGAACCGGAGTTGGTCATCGGGCCGGTAACCGCCCACTTCGGTGAGTCCGAGCCGGTCGGCGGACACGGTGTAGAACTGGTAGTCCGCGAGCAGTTCCACCACACCGTGGGAGACCTCGCCCACCTCGGGCTTCACATTGGTGCCCACACCGTGCTCGTGACCGGCGAGGATCAGGAACACGTTCGGGTTGTCCTGCACCACCGTCTTGTACAGCATCGACCCGTCGGGCGCGGAGAACGGGGCGCCGCGTCCGTCGGGGCTGCTGCTCGGCGCCAGGTAGTCGTGCGAGAGCAGGATGCCGTTGCGGTCGGAGTAGCGGGCGAAGACGGAGGCGGCCCATGCGGCCTCCTCCTTCGTCACCCCGTACGACAGACCCACCACGACGAAGTCGACACCACCGGCGGAGAACAGGTCGTAGTGGTTCTGGTTGTCACCCGGCCGCCAGGGACCGCCGTACTCGGCGTGCCGCCAGCCCTCGGACAGCGCCTGGTAGCGGTCCGGCCCGTAGTACTGGTTGTAGAGGGCGTCCGGTCCGTTCTCGGTGCCCGACTGGTTGTCGTGGTTGCCCGCGATCACACCGTTGGGGACCCCGGCGTCGTCGAGGATCCGCTGCTGCTCCGAGGACACCTCCATCTCGCCCACGACCTGCCGTCGGGTGGCCTCGTCGGCGGGCTTGCGGATGTTGTTCTCGATGATGTCGCCGGTGTGGGCCACGTACGAGATCTTCCGCTCGTCCTTGTTGGCGGCGATCCAGCGCGTGACGTCCCCGTACGCCTTCTCCCACACCGCGCGTTCCGCGGCCGTCTCCTGCTCCACCGCACCCTCGGAGAGGTACTGCGTGTCGGTGAAGTGGACGATCGAGAAGTCGTACGCGTCCGGGTCGGCGAACCGGTCCGGGTCACCGGCGTCGATGTCGTCGGCGAACGGGTCCTCGCCGGTCACCATGACGTGGACCTGCTGCCGGTCGATGTACGCCCGGTCGACGACCGCCGTCAGCACGGTGTCGCCCTCGGCGGCGCCCCGGGCGCTCGTCAGGACGTCCCACTGCTTCGTCGCCGTGTTCCACACGCGCAGCGCGGCGAGCCGTTCGGGGTCGATGACACCCTCCCAGCGCAGCACCGGCGCGTCGGTACGGCCCTTCACACGGACGTCGAACCGCTGGTACGCGACGTCCTGCGCGGCGGGCGCGTCGAGTGTCCTGCCGTCGGCGGGTGCGAGGCCGGTGGCCTTCACCCGGCGCTCGCCCGGCACCCGCAGCGTCGTGGGGACGGAGTCCGCGGTTCCCTCGTACACCTGCTGCGGCGTGAGGATCTCGGCCTCGGAGAACGTGGCGCTCACCTCGCCCCCGTCGGGCTCCGCCACCTCGGCCGACAGCCGGACACTGCGGCCCGCGTCGGTCGTGCCGGCCTTCGGGGTGAGACCCGTGGGGGTGTCCGGAATGCCGGCGGAGGTGAACTTCACTTCACGGGTGCCGGTGTTGCCGAGGCTGTCGGTGCCGGACACCGACAGGGTGTGCTGACCGGCGGACAGGCCCGGCCCAATGGGCGTGCCGGGCTCGACCGGCTTCCCGTCGAGCCTCACCTCGGGTCCGTCGACCACGCCGGACGCGTCCTCCAGCCGTACGTCGAGCACGACCGACGCGGTGATCCGCTGCCCGGCGGCCGGGGTACTGGCGGCGATCCGGGGCGCCGAGTTGTCGGTGACCAGCGTGCGCGTGGCCTTCTCACCGGACCGGGAGGTCGCGGCGAGAGTGTGCTCGCCGTCGTCGATCCGCCGGGTGTCGAGGTCGGCGCGCAGCCCCTGGGCCGCGCCCTCGACGAAGAACTCGAGGTCGATCTCGGTCAGCGGGTTGACGTTGTCGCCGCAGTTCCCGTCGCCGAGACCGTACGAGCCCTTGAGCATCCGCCCGGTGGCGGTGCCGCTCGCCGGGGTGAGGGTGATGCCGGAGACGGCGAAGTCGTCGCGGTTGTCCCCGCATGAGGTGGGGTACGTGCCGGCGACGAAGTCGACGGTGTTCCAGCCGGGTTCGAGCCACTCGTTGGGGAAGGCCAGGTCGACGTGGCGTCCGGCGACGTCGCTCTCCAGTACGTGCTTGCGGCCGTTCACCAGGACGTGGTTCCCGTAGCGGGCCTCGATCGAGTTGCTGCCCACGGTGAAGCCGAGGGTCGCGGTCCCGGCGCCGAGGGTGTCGCTGACGTGCACGGCCGGTGCGTCGATCGAGTAGTGCAGCTCGACCTCCCGCAGGCGCGTGTCACCGCTGCCGCAGGAACCGTCGCCCAGGGCGTAGGAGTCCGCGATGTCCCGGCCCGTGACGGTGCCGCCGTCCAGGGCGAGTTCGAGGTCCGCGATGTCGAAGTCGTCGCGGTTGTCGCCGCAGCTTTCCCGGTAGGCGCTGGTGACGACCTTGACGGTGTTGTCCCCTGGCACCAGATGGCGGGCCGGGATGGCGATCTCCACCCGCTGGCTCACCCAGGTGCCGCCCAGGTCGATCCGCTTGCCGTTGACCAGCAGGTGGTTGTCGTACTTGTCGTCGATCGAGTTCGAGCCGACGTCGAAGGAGAAGGTGGCCGCGCCGCTGCCGAGGTGCGCCTCGGTGACGGGCGCCGCACCGTCCACGGTCAGCGACCCGACGCCGCCGTCGGTTCCGGCCGGGAGGCTCGCGGACACCGTCTGCCGGCCGGCCACCAGCGTGCCGTCCTCGGGCAGCAGCCGGGGCGCGCCCGCGGGCGCATTGTTGACGGTCACGTCGTTCTCGACCGTCTTGCCCGACGCGGTGGTCGCGCCGATGACGTGCGCGCCGTTGCGGAGCTTCGTGGTGTCCAGCTCGGCGCGCAGACCGGTGGTGCCCTGCGGATCGCCCAGCACGAAGAAGGTGAGTGCCGCCTTCGTCCGCAGCGTGGGGTTGGAGCCGCAACTGCCGTCGCCGAAGGAGTAGGTGTACTCGTTCTCCTCGCCGTCGGCCCTCTCGCCGAGCAGATCCAGCCGGATGTCCGAGAGCACGAAGTCGTCGTGGTTGGTGCCGCACGAGCTCTCGACGGTACCGGCGACGACCTCGACCGTGTTCTCGCCCTTGACCAGGTGCCGGTTCGGTATCTCGATCGTGCCCCGTTCGTTGACGAGGTCGCCGATGTCGGCCCGGTAGTCGCCGTTGACCACGATGTGGTTGCGGTAGCGGGCCTCCGTCGAGTTCGAGCCGACGTCGAAGGTGAGCCGGGACACCCCGACCGTCCGCTCCGCGGCGACCTCCTTCCCGTCGACCGCCAGCTTCGTCACGGAGTCGCCGGCGAGCGTCGGCGTGGCCGCGATGTGCTCGGTGCCCTCCAGATAGGTCCCGTCACGGGGGACCAGCGCCGGCAGGCTGGTCCCCTCCGCCGAACCGGCTTGCGCAGGCCGCTCCGGGGCGGCCTGGACCGCCGCCGTGTTCCCGCTCACCAGGAGCAGCGCCGCGAGCGCCACTCCCGTGAGGCGCCGCGCCCCGGACCCGCCGCCCGGCCGTCTTCGCCGCTGTCCTGTCCGCATCAGCAGCCGCCCTCCCTGATCGCCGCACGATGAAGGGCACACCGGCAGTTGCGGGCATGCCCATGGCGAATCCTGGGCGGCGCAGGTGAACGCGGATGAAGCAGCCGTGAACGATCAGCGGAAGGAGGTACGCGACCCGGTCAGCGCCTGAACGCCCAGGCGGTCCTCGGCTCCACCGCCCAGCGGAAGACCCGCCGCACCGGCGGTGTGCACAGCACCGTCACGACCACGGCGGCGACCAGGGTGACCGTGATCTCGCCGAGCGGGCGGTACAGCCAGTCCGGGTCGTACCAGCCCCAGTACTTGCTGACCTGCGCGACGAAACCGTGCAGGAGGTAGCCGTACAGCGTGGCCGCGCCGAGCGCCGTGAACCAGGTCCGCCGTCCCGGCACCCAGGCGAGGAAACAGGCGACGAGGAGCAGCGAGCAGCCGAACAGGACCAGGGTCACGGCGGGGCCGTACCAGGCCGGGGCGGACAGTTCCTGCGCGCTGTCCCCGTGGTAGAGCCAGCCGGACGTCACCCGCGGGACCGCCCAGTACGCCGCGGCCAGTGCCACCGCGAACACCGGGACGGCCAGCATCCGCACCCGGCGGCGGCGCACCATCCGGAAGTGCTCGGGCCGCAGGACGAGACCGAGCACGAAGTACGGCAGGAACTGCAGCATGCGCTGCACGTCGAGGTCCTCGCCGAGCGACGGGGACACCGTCGCCAGCATGGCGACGACGAGCGCGACGGGAACCGGCCACCGCACGAGCTTCCACAGCGGCGTGGTGAGCCGCCACACGAACAACGCGGCCAGGAACCACGTCAGATACAGCGGCTCCAACAGCGTGACCGGCCGGTCGGGGACGCCGTCCGTCCACCGGGTGAAGAAGGTGTACGCCGTCTCGAACACGATGTACGGCAGGACGACGCCGGTGATCAGGCGCTTGACGCGCTCCGGACTGCCGTCGAAGCCGCGCGAGTGGTAGCCCGCGACGACGATGAACGCGGGCATGTGGAACGCGTAGACGAGCATGTACAGCGCGCTGACGGCCCGGCTGCCGTCGCGCAGCGGCTCCCAGGCGTGTCCCACCGCGACCAGCACGATCGCCAGGTACTTGGCGTTGTCGAAGAACGCGTCACGCTGCGGCGCCCGCCGGGACGTGTCGTCCTGTTCGGTACGGGGGACGGCGGCGGGGATGCTGGGCGACGACATCCCAGCCGCCTCACCCGTCCTGCGGGAGGCTAAACCTGCGATCTGTTCAACCGCTGACCGGGATATCCGGGTTTCCGTCGTTCCGGCGCCGAGCGGGCCCCGGCGGCCGAACCGCGGGCTGTTCTTCTTTGCTTTTCTTTTGCCGTCCGGGAACATGGTCGTGGCCGCGTCCGTTTGACCGGACGGACCGTGACAGCGACAGAAGAGGTGGCACCAAGTGGCGATGTTTGACCGGCTCAAGGAACAGGCCAGGGCCCTCCAGCAGTCCCAGGGCGCACGGGCGGGGAGCGGACAGCAGCACGGGCACGGTTCCTCCTCGGGTGGCGGCTCCAAGGCCCAGCTCATGGGGCTGTTCAAGTCCCAGCTCGCGTCGGCCAAGGCGGAGCTCAAGAGCGGTGCCTACCGGGACGCCAGCATGGCGATGTGCGCGCTGGTCGCCGCGGCCGACGGACGCGTCGACCCGGCCGAGCGGCAGCGCGTGGAGGAACTGATCGTCTCCAACGAGGTCTTGCAGAACTTCCCGCCGGACCAGCTCCGCAAGCGGTTCAACGAACACGTGGACCGGCTCACGGCCAACTTCGAGCTGGGCAAGGCCCGGGCACTGGAGGACATCGCCAAGGCGGCGAAGAAGCCGGTCGAGGCCCGGGCCGTCGTCCAGACCGGCCTCGTCGTCGCCGGGGCCGACGGCAGCTTCGAGCCGGCCGAGCAGTACGCCGTGCGCGACGCCTGCTCGGCCCTCAACCTCTCACCGGCGGAGTTCGGTATCTGACGGCGGCTCGGGGAGACCGGCGCCCGATGCCGGGCCGACGGTGTGACCGAGCAGGTGCAGCGGTGCCGCCGTGACCCCGGCTTCCTCCATGGCGTCCCAGTGGGCCCGCGCCACCGCCGCGTCCACCAGGCCGTGCACCAGCGGCAGCCGGTCGTCCGAGGCGCGCAGCAGGGACTCGGCGCGGCAGGAGGCCAGGGTGCCCTCGATCCAGGGCTGGGCGAGGTAGCCGGCCGCCACCGAGGCCGGGAGGTCGTCGGCGACCTCCCGGCCGGTGCTGCCGACGTGCAGCAGCCCGCCGCCCAGGACCAGGACGTCGCTCCGTTCCCGCATACGGGCGAGGGCCCGTCCGGTGTCGAAGCAGTGCGGGAAGGAATCGTCGACCACTACGGCACCGGGCCGGAGCCGGTCGACGTCGAGCACCGCCGTCGCCCCGCTCACCGCCGTCACCAGCAGATCCGCAGCGTGCACGGCGTCCGGCAGCATCCGCTGTGCCTCGGCGACCTCCACCTCGCCGGCCAGCCCGCGCTCCCTCAGCCGACGGCCGAACTCCCTCAGCCGTGCCCCGCTGCCGCGCACGTCGCACAGCAGCAGACGCCGGGGCGGGCGGGCCGCCGGCGACAGCAGCAGCTCCAGCGACGACGCACCGATCGAACCCAGCCCGGCGAACGCCACCTCCAGGTCGGCGAGATCCCGGCCGGTCGCGTCCAGCGCCGCGTGCACGGTCCTGACCACCGACACCACCGTCGCCGCGTGCCCCGTCGTCACGGCCGACGGGTACCGCCGGTGCCGCAGCACGTCGAAGCCGTATCCGGTCAGCGACGGGATCATCCCGGCGAGGGACACACAGCGCGCGCCCAGGGAGGCGGCCAGCGACACCGCGCGAGCGGTGTGGTCCACCAGAGAGGCCCCCCGCCCGAGTTCGTCGGCGAACAGCGGCACACACACGAAACCCGACCGGCCCAGCGGTGTGCGCACCGTCTCCAGCAGTCTCGGGCCGCCGTCGGGGAACAGCAGGGCGCGCACCTCGGCCCGGGGCAGCGCCGCCTCGGGCAGGCCGGCCAGCCGGGCGAGGTGCTCCGGCGCCGGCAGATAGCCGACGAGAGCCGCGTCCATCGTCCCCCGCCGCTTCCTCGGCGGGGGCACCACGACCCGGCGGTTCCCGGCCGCCCGCACCAGACGGCCGCGCACCGAGCGGACGAAGCCGTCGAGCGCGGCCGGCGGGAACGCGGCGGCGCTGCCCCGTACCGTGACCCGCAGCCCGTCACCGTCCGGCCGTACCGCCATGAACAGGTCCGTCGCCGACGACGGCGGCAGGAACACGCTGTCCCCCGCCTCCCCCGCCACCCGCAGCACACCGTCGCCCCGCGGGGCCAGCGCGGCGAAGTCGAGGTGGGTGAAGAAGAACTGCGACGTCACGGGCAGACCGTCGGCGTGCCGGGGCACCACGTCCTCATGGACGCGCGCCTCCTCCGCCTCCGCCACGATCCGGCGCAGCGCGTCACCGAACTCCCCTTCCGTGAGGGGCGCGTCGGCAGCGCCGGCCGGCCGCACGGGTACGGCGGTGGCGAACGGCCCGAAGACCCGGTGCGCGTCGGGCAGCGCACCGTCCCGGCCGCTGACCGCCAGTCCCACGACCAGATCCGGCCGGCCCGTCACCGCCGTCAACTCCTGGTAGTAGGCGGTCAGCAGCGGGGCGTACAGCGTGGTCCGCGCGGCCGAGGCGACCTCGCGCAGGGCGGCCGTCAGTGCCGCGTCGAGCGTGAACCCGGCCGACTCGAAACGGTGGTCGCCGCCCACGGCGGCGGTACGCAGCACCGGCGGCCGGTACGGGGCGTTCAGCCGGTCGGCCCGGGCCCGGTGCTCCACCGTGGCCGGTGCGTCGGCGGCGGACCCGGCCGCCGCCAGGGCATGGTCGCGGAAACCGGCCCGCAGCGCGGTCAGTCCGGGCGCGGCACCGCCGGCCAGCCGGTCGTACGCCTCGATGAGTTCCCGTATCAACAGCGCCGAACTGTAACCGTCGCCGATGAGATGGTGCGCGTGCACCAGCAGAACGTGCTCCCGCGGCTCCAGGGTGAGCACCCGCAGGCGTATCAACGGCCACGCCCAGGGTTCCAGACGCCGCTCCGCCTCGTTCGCGGCCCGCTCGTCCACCTCGGCGGGCCCGGCGACCGTCTCGAAGCCGACCGGCAGCCGCAGCGACCGGGGCAGCTCCTGCTGCACGGGCGGCCGGGCACCGGAGGGAAAGACGGTGCGCAGCATGCCGTGGCGCTCCACCAGAACATCCACCGCCCGCTGGAAGAGGTCCGGATCCAGCGGCCCGGACAGCCGGATCCGCGCCAGCCACGTTCCGACGCCCGGCGAGAGCGCCTCGGCGAGGAGGAACCCGCGCTGGCCGGGAGTGACCGGGAACGGGCCCGGATCCCGGTCACCGGCCGGAGCGGACGCGGCGTCCGTGACGTCCCCTCCCGTGGCGGCGTCCACGGCCTCCGCCAGCGCGGCGAGGGTGCGATGACGGTAGATCACGGTCGGCCGGGGCAGCGGTCCCGCCCGCTCCGCGAGCCGGGCGAACACCTGGAGGACGAGCAGCGAATCGCCGCCCAGTTCGAAGAAGTCGTCCTCCCGGCACACGGCACTCACCCGCAGCACCGCGCACCAGATCGCCGCCAGCCGCCGCTCGGTCGCCGTGGCCGGGGGAGTCCTTCCGTCACCGGACGGCGTGCCCGGACCAGGGTCCGTTGTCAGCAGCGCCGACCGGTCGACCTTGCCGGTTCCGGTCAGCGGCAGCGCGTCGACGAACGTGATCCGCGCCGGGACCATGTACGACGGCAGCAACCCGGCCAGATGCCGGCGCACCTCACCCGCGACCGGCCGTTCCGCCCCCGCCCGGGTGGTGACGAAGGCGAGCAGCCGCCCCCCGTGCGCGAGCACCACGGCCCGCCCGACACCGGGACAGGTCTGCAGCGCCGCCTCCACCTCTCCCGGCTCCACCCGGTTCCCGCGGATCTTCACCTGGTCGTCGACCCGCCCCAGGAACTCCAGGACGCCGTCCGCCGACCGGCGCACCCGGTCCCCGCTGCGATACCAGCGCCGCCCCCCGCGCGTCGTGAACGCCCGCGCGGTCAGCTCCGGTTCGCCCAGATAGCCGGAGGTCAGGCCGGTGCCCGAGATGAGCAGCTCCCCGGCCTCGCCCGCCCCGCACACGGCACCGTCGGCGTCGACCACCTCCAGCAGGGCACCGGCCGCGGGCCGCCCGATCGGCAGCCGCCGTACCTCGTCACCCGGGCGTGCCTCGATGATGTGGCAGGTGGCGTTGACGGTCGTCTCGGTCGGCCCGTACAGATTCGCGACGCGCGTGCCGCTCCCGAACAGGTCGAACCAGCGGCGCACATGCTCCACGGGCAGCGCCTCACCGCCGACGTGCACCCAGCGCAGCGCCGACAGGTCCACCGGCGCCACCCCCTGCCCCGCCCGTGCCTCGGCGGCCGACAGCAGCTGCTCCCACAGCGTCGGAACGGAACTCCACACGGTCACCCGCGCCCGCTCCACACGCGCCAGCAACAGCTCGGGGTCCCGCAGCAGGTGCCTGGGCACGGTCACCACGGTGCCGCCCACCATCAGCGGTGCGAGCAACTGGCGCACCGAGGCGTCGAAGCACGGCGACGCAGTCTGCGCGAGACGGTCGTCGGGGCCGTAGCCGAAGGTGTCGACGGCCCAGTCGAGGTAGTTCTCCATCGCCCGGTGGGTGACCGGCACCGCCTTCGGGCGCCCCGTCGACCCGGAGGTGAAGATGACGTACGCGACCGCCCCGGGATCCGGCGCGACGTCGGCGGTACGGCCGTCGTCGTCCGACGGGCCGTCGGCCGCCACCGTCCGTACGCCGTTCAGGGCCTGGGCGAGGCGCAGGGTGGGGGAGTGGCACACCACCGTGGAGGCGCCCGTACGGGTCAGCTGATCGGTCAGCCGCGCCCGGGGATGCTCCGGATCCAGCGGGACCCAGCCGGCCCCGGCCCGCAGGATGCCCACCACACCCACCACCGTGTCCACGCCCGGCTCGGTCAGCAGCCCGACCAGATCGCCCGGACGGACGCCGTGAGCACGCAGCCGTGCCGCGAGGGCGGCGGAGGCACGGTCGAGTTCCCCGTACGTGAGGGACGCCTCCCCGGCGTCGACGGCGGTCGCGCCGGGACGCGCACGGAACCGGTCGAGCAGCCGGGTGACCAGGGGGAGGCGCCCGTCGGGCAGCGCGGACGGCGCCGGTCCGGGCATGGGCACGAACGCCGCCAGCTCCTCCCGGAACTCCCGGTCCAGACGTGCCACGGTGGCCCGCTCGAACAGCGGTGCCGGGAAGTTCCACGACACGCGCAGCACCGGACCGTCCGCCCAGCACAGCAGGGACAGCCGGGTCGTCGCCGACCCGGTGCCGGCCGCGGTCGCCCCCACCTCCACCGGGCAGCCGGGTGCCGCCGCGGCCGGGAACCGGGCGAAGCTGAAGCCCGCCGGGCTCACCGTGCGGGGCCCGGCGCCGGCGCCGGGCAGCATCCCGGCCAGGTCCAGACTGCTCACCCCGGCGTGCCGCTCGCTCTCCAGCCACAGCCGGCGCAACCGTTCCGCCAGCGTCACGACCGGCTCCTCGCCGTCCACCTCGCACAGCAGCGGCAGGGTGTCGGCGAGCGGACCGACGAGCCGGTCCACCCCGTCGAAGCGGTCCTCGCGACCCGCCCTGGCCACGTTCACGGCGACGTCCCGGCGCCCCGTCCACCGCGCGAGACAGCGCACGTACGCGGCGAGGAGCAGATGGAACAGGGACACGCCGTGCGCGGCGGCGAGCCGTTCGAGACCGGCACTCGACTCCGCGTCGAACGCGCCGTGGTGCTGCACGATCGGGCCGGTCGCGGGAGCGTCGGGATCACCGTCGTAGGGCAGCCGCAGTGGCGCACCGCGCACGGCGAGACGCTCCGTCCAATAGCGCCGGACGGCATCCGGCACACCGGAATGCCGCGTGCTCGCCGCGTACCGTGCGAAGTCCGGCGCCGGTGACGTCGGCCGTGGTGCGGGCTCTCCGTGCCACAGCGCGGTGTACGAGGTCCACAGTTCCTCGACGAGGACGTTGAGGCTGTACCCGTCGGCGGCCGCATGGTGCACGACCAGCAGCAGATGGGCGAGTTCCGGCTCCTGGCGGAGCAGCACGGCGCGTACCGGCGGACCCGCCGTCAGATCGAAGGGCCGGTTGCACACGGCGGACTCGGTGCCGGCCAGGTCCTCGGCGGCGCAGTCCCGCACCTCGTACCAGTCCGCCACCGGAACCGGCGCCGCCACCCGCTGCGTCGGCCGCGCGCCCGAGGTGTCCACCCGCAGTCGCAGCATGCCGTGCCGTTCCGCCAGGTGTGCCAGCGCCCGGCCGAGGACGCCGGTGTCGAGCGGGCCGCGGACCGTCAGCCGCAGATGACCGCGCGCCGGGACGTCCGGGTGGAGCAGGCTGCTGGTGTGGAGCGCGAGCTGGACGGGCGTCAGGTCGAAGGGCTCGCCGTCCGAGTGGTCCGGGCGGTCCGGGGCCCGGTCGTCGAGGTGGGCGGCTAGTTCGCGCACGGTCCGGTGTTCGAAGAAGAGGGTGGTGGGCAGGGACCGCCCCAGCTTCCGCTCCAGCCGTTTGACGAGATCGACGGCGCCCAGCGAGTCCAGGCCGAGGGTCAGGAACGGCGTGTCGTCGTCGACCGCCGCCGGCGGGACGTCGAGGGACCGCGCCAGCAGCTCCCGCAGTACGGCGGCCGTACCGGAGGAGGCCGGGGTCCGACTGCTTGTTCCGTCGGCCGTGGGCGGCGGCATCGGGGCGGCCGGGGGTGCCGCGGGTGTCAGATCGGCGAGGACCAGTTGTGCCATGTCCGTGCCGCAGGCCGACCGCAGGGCCGCCAGTGCGGGCGCCGTCGCCAGCGGCCGGCCCGCGGCGGTCGCGAGGCCGTCGGCGCCCCCGGCGGCGAGGCCCGTCTCGCCGAACGGCCCGAGGTTCACCGACAACCACGGGCGGCCCGCCCGCCGCTCGGCCCCGGCGAAGGAGTCGAGGAAGGCGTTCGCCGCCGCGTACGCGCCCAGGGCGCCTGCCAGGCCGGGCAGCACCGACGACACCGACGAGAACGCGACACACACTCCCGGGCGTTGTCCGTGCCGGTCCAGCGCCTCGGCCAGCAGGACGGTGCCGAGCGTCTTCGCGCCCAGCGCGTCGACCGTCTCCCGCACGTCCGTTCCGCGCAGACTGCCGGGCCGGGCGACTCCGGCCGCGTGGAAGACGGCGTCCAGCGGAGGGAGGCCGGCGACGAGTCGTTCGACGTCGTCGGGGACGGTGAGGTCGGCCGTGACATAGCGGGCGTCGGCGCCGAGTGCGGTGAGTTCTTCGAGGAGACCCTGGGGCGGGTGGGGGGAGCGTCCTGCCAGTACGAGGACGGGACGGGCCCTGTTCGCGAGTTGCCGGGCCAGTGCGGAGCCGATGCCTCCGGCGCCGCCCGTGATCAGGAACGTGCCGTCGGCGGGCAACAGGGCCGTGCGGGCCGGGTGTTCCCCGGTGCGTGGCACGACGGTCCGCACCGAGCGCTGCCCGGCCCGCCAGGCGACGGCTCCTTCCGCCTGCGGCGCCGATGTCTCGGCGAGCAGCGCCCGCAGGTGCTGCTCCTCGTCGTCGAGGGAGGAGAGGTCGATCCAGTTCGCGATCACCCCCGTGGATTCCTGGGGCACGGCCAGGGCGAGTCCGCCGAGGATCGCCTGGGCGGGGTTCGGGCGCTCTGCGTTGTGGCCCGTGACGTGTGCGTCCTGGGTCACCACCAGCAGGCGGCGGGCGCCGGTGCGGTCGAGCAGGGCGAGTGCTTCGTGTAGTGCCGTGACTGCCTGGTGCTGGTGCTGGGACAGGTCCGCCGCCGTTTGCGGTCGGGTCGTGTCGGCGAGCAGGATCACGGTGTCCGGGGTCTCGACGGCATCCGCTTCTTGGGCGGCGAGTCGGTCTGCCAGTCGGCGTACCGCTGCCGGATCCGCGCCGGTGACTGCAACGGCGGGGTGCGTCGGAGCGGGCCGGGGGTGGGGTTGCGCTGCTCGGCGCTTGCGAGGTGCCGTCGCGCCCACCCTCCCCCACTCTCGGCTCCGCTCGAGCGGGGGGACCCCCATCGCCCCAGCGGCACGACTGCCCGCGGAGGGCGTGTTCTGCCACACGATGTCGTGCAGCAAGTCCTGCGCTGTGGGTTCGGGCCAGTACCTGCGTCGCTGGTACGGGTAGGGCGGCAGAGGTACTCGGCGGCTGCCTTTGTCGAGGGTCGTGCGGTCCACCGGTACGCCCCGGGTCCACAGTTGTGCCACGGTCTCCAGCAACTCCCGTGCTCCGTCCGGGGCTTCGACCGCGGACACCACGAAGACATCGCCATCCGCCGCCATCGTCCGGGTCGGACCGAGGTCCACGAACGTGTCGTAGCCCTCCTCCACCAGGCGCGTCACCGCGCGGTCGAACCGCACCGGCCGCAAGGCGTGTTCGCGTAGGTGGACCGGGGTCATCGAGGGCTGCCATGCGGCGGTGAGTGTGCTCATCACCGGTGTCGTGGGTGCCGTCGGGGTCAGTTCGCGGGCCGCGTCCGACAGGGCCTGGGCGACCGGCTCCATCAGCGGGGAGTGGAAGGCGCGCGACACTCGCAACGGACGGACGACCGCGTCCCGTTCGGTGAGCCGTCGTGACGCCTCGCGGACCGCGTCGGGGGTGCCGGAGATCACCAGCCGGCCCGGCCCGTTGTACGCCGCGACCGCCAGTTCACCCCCGGAGGCGTCCACCAGGGCGGACACCTCCCGTTCCTCGGCGCCCAGTACGGCCGCCATGGCACCCGGTGCGGTCGACCCGCCCATGAGCCGGCCCCGTTCCGCCGCGAACGTCACCGCCTCGCGCAGGGACAGCATCCCGCCCACGCAGGCGGCCGCGAGTTCGCCGACGCTGTGTCCGACGACCGCGTCGGGCCGTACGCCCCAGGCGGTCAGTTGCCGGGCGAGGGCGACACCGTGCGCGACCAGCAGCGGCTGCGCCACCTCCGTCGCGGCCAGGTCGTCCTCGGCCACGTCGCCGTCGACGCACCAGTCCGTCAGCTCCCGCCCGCACACCCTTCCGACGACCGCCGACGCCTCGTCGAGCGTGGCGCGGTACACCGGCGCCGTGGCGTACAGCGCCGCGCCCGGACCCGGCCGCAGGCCGCCCTGACCGGGCAGGACGAAGACGGTCCGGGGCCGGTGCGTCACCGTCCCGGTGATCGCGCCCTGCCGCGCCGTGCACGCCGCGGTGAGCCGTTCTGGCAGGTCGCCGTCGGCGACGATCGCGAGACGGTGGGGCCGCTCGTCCCGTGCCGCACCGGCCGTCGCGCAGACGTCGGCCTCGTCGAGCTCCGGGTGCTCGCGCAGATGCTCCGCGAGCCGCGACACCCACGCCTCCAGCCCCTCCGCGCTGCCCGCCGAAAGGGTCAGCAGACGAGGGCCGTCGCCCGCCCGGCGCGCGGTGCGCACCGGCGCGGGCGGGGCCTCCTCCAGGACGGCGTGCGCGTTGGTGCCGCCGAAGCCGAAGGCGTTGACGCCCGCCCTGCGCGGCCCGACCGACTCCCAGTCGGTCGGCTCGGTGACGAGGGCGAACCCGGACCGTTCCACCGCGGGGGAGGGCGGGGCGTGGTGCAGCGAGGCGGGCAGCCGGCCGTGGCCGAGGGCCAGGAGGACCTTCACCAGCGAGGGCAGCGCCGCCGCGTTCAGCAGATGCCCGATGTTGGTCTTCACCGAACCGAGCAGCCGGGGCCGGCCGTCCGGGCGGGGCGGGAAGGCATGGGCCAGGGACCGCAGTTCGATCGGGTCGCCGACGGCCGTGCCCGTGCCGTGCGCCTCGACGTAGGTCACCGACGCCGGGTCGACGCCGCAGTCCCGGTGGGCCAGGGTGATCACCTCCCGCTGGCGCAGCGGATTGGGCGCCATCAGACTCAGCGACGTACCGTCGTTGTTGACGGCGGTGCCGCGGACGACGGCGAGCACCGTGTCGTCGTCACGGTGGGCCTCCGCCAGCCGCCGTACGACGAGTGCCGCCCCGCCCTCGCCCGGTACGAACCCGTCGGCCGCCGAGCCGAAGGCGCGGCTGCGCCCGGTCGGCGACAGGGCCTGCGCCGCCTCCAGGGAGCGGTGCGCGGCCGGGGTCAGATGCAGGTTGACGCCGCCGACGACCGCGAGGTCGCACTCGCCGTCCGCGAGGCTGCGCCGGGCCAGGTGCAGGGCCACCAGGCCCGAGGAGCAGGCGGTGTCCACGGCCAGCGCCGGGCCGTCCAGGTCGAGACAGTGCGCCACGCGGGCGGCGACGAGGTTGGGGAGGTTGCCGGTCAGAGCGGACTCGGCCGGCGGGGCGGTACCGAGGGCGGCGTCGGCGAGGATCTGCCGGTAGCCGCTGTCGCCGACGGCGGCGAAGACGCCGATCCGCAGGCCGCGGCGGCGCGGCCCGGCGTACCCGGCGCGTTCCAGCGCCTCGTGGGCGAGTTCGAGGAAGATCCGTGCCTGCGGGTCGAGCGCGCGCGCCTCCTCGGCACCGATCCCGAAGTGCCCGGCGTCGAAGGCGGCGGGGTCGTCCAGGAAGGCACCCCACCGCCCGTCCTCCTCCGCCGCCGCCCCGGCCGTGCCCCAGCGGCCCGCGGGCACCTCCGTCACGGCGTCGCGGCCGGCGGTGAGCAGCTCCCAGAACTCCTCCGGCGTACCCGCGCCGGGGAACCGGCAGGCCAGCCCCACCACGGCGGTCTCCGGGCCCCGGGACGACGTACCGTCCCCGGTCCCCCGCCGCTCGGACACCTGTCGCCCCGCCGCGTCCAGGAGGTGGTCGGTGAGGGCGGCCACCGTGTCGTCGCGCATCACGGCCGGCCCGAGCGTCACGTCCAGCGCCCGTTCCAGCTCGGCGAGCGCCTCCATCGCCTTGAGCGAGCCGCCGCCCAGCTCGGCGAACCGGTCCCGGTCCCCGAACGACGGCTCCGGTATCCCCAGCACCTTCGCCCAGACCTCCCGCACCACGCCCCGCACCTCCGCGCGGGAGCGGGGCACCGGCACCGGGCCCCCGGACGGCCGCGGCGGCTCCTGGCTCGTCGGGGCCGCCCCGGAGGCGGCCGTGGGCCGGTACGCCCCCTCCTCGAACCGCGACCGCATCCGCTGCCGCCGCACCTTGCCACTGGTCGTGCGCGGGAAGGCGGACGGCGGCAGCGCGAACACCCGCACGTCGTCGTGGCCCAGCGCCGCCCGCACCCGCCCCGCGACCCGGTCCAGCACCCCGGCCGCCGAACGCGGCGGCCGGGCCCAGGCCACGAACACCACCACCCGCTCCCCGCCGGTCACCGGGTCGGTCGACCCGACCACCACCGTCGTCCCCGGCGGCACCCCGGGCGTGGCCGC
This sequence comes from Streptomyces sp. CB02400, assembly GCF_001905725.1. GTDB lineage: Bacteria > Actinomycetota > Actinomycetes > Streptomycetales > Streptomycetaceae > Streptomyces > Streptomyces atrovirens. Next base: position 42,460 of record NZ_LIWB01000014.1, on the reverse strand, counting down.
CGCGACCTCCTCCATGTCCGGGGCGTGGAACGTACGGCCGTTGACGAAGAGCACGTCCTTGTGACGGCCGCTGACACACAGCCGGCCGTCCCGCAGGAAACCGAGGTCACCGGTGCGCAGCCAGCCGTCGGCGAAGGCGGCGGCCGTCGCCTCCGGCAGACCGTGGTACCCACGGGCGACCTGCGGACCACGCACCTCGACATGCCCCACCCGCCGGTCGCCCAGCGGACGTCCCCGGTCGTCGGTGACACGCACCGAGCACCCCGGCACCGGCAGCCCCACGTCCATCAACTCCACGGCATCACCGCCCGGCTCCCGCTCCACCGCCCGCCCTCGGCTGAGCGCGGCACGCTCCAGGGCGACGGGCACGGCCACCTCGTCCGGCGGAGGGAACGCGACGGCCAGGGTCGCCTCGGCCAGCCCGTACACGGGCGTCGCCGCCCGGGGGTCGAGCCCGGACGGCCGGGTCCGGGCGGCGAAGTCCCGCCACACCGTCGCCGAGATCGGCTCGGCGCCCACCAGGAGCAGCCGCACCGTGCTCAGATCGAGCCCGGCGAACACCTCCTCGGGGACCCGGCGGACGGTCAGCGCCAGGGCGAAGTTCGCGGCGGACAGCAGGGTGGCCCGGTGCGCGGCGGCCACCTCGAACCACAGCCGGGGGTTCTTCGCGAACGACAGCGGGGCGATCCGCACCTGCTTGGCCCGCGCGGCGAGCGGCGCCAGATGGGTGCCGATGAGTCCCATGTCGTGGAAGTACGGCATCCAGCTCACCACCACGTCCCGGTCGGTGAGCGCGGCGGCCCCGGTCAGCTGGCGGAGGTTGGCCAGCACGGCGGCGTGGGTCAGCTCCACGCCCTTGGGCGCCCCGGTGCTGCCGGAGGAGAACTGCAGGAACGCCAGGTCGTCCGGGGCGGCGGTGGCGGGCGACTCGACGGCGGAGGACGTCCTCAGCTCCTCCAGCCGCAGCACCCGGGCGTCCTCGGGGAGTTGACCGGCCACGTCCGCGCAAGCCTCGTCCACCGCCACCGGGGGACGCCCGAGGTGCTCCCACACGGGACGGACCCGCCGCACGTCGGGCGCCAGCGGCACCGGCACCAGACCGGCCGCGACCGCGCCCCAGAACAGGGGCTGGAAGTCCTCACCGCGGTCCGCGACCACCGGCACACAGGTGCCCGGCGCGACTCCCGCGTCACGGTAACCGCCCGCGACACGCAAGGAGTCCTCCAGCAGCCGCCGGAAGGTGACGGGCGTTTCCCCGCCGTCCCCCCGGACATGGACGACCACCTGGTCGGGGGCACGGCGGGCGGCGTCCAGCAGGACGTCCAGCAGCGTTACGGCGTTCATGGGTCCGTTCGTTCGTGCGTGGGCGACCGGTCGGCGACGACGACCGACCCCATTGTCAGTGGCTGCCCCTACGGTTTGATCAGTAGGACCCGGCGGAACGGCCGCGGGTTCCGTCTGGGGAGGGGTTCGCCATGTCTGCCGGTTCCACGGTGTCGACGACGTATCTGGAGCTGTCGCAGGAGGACGGCGCCGCGCACAAGTTCTACGAAGTGACGGTCGACGGCCAGACGGTGACGGTGCGCTACGGCAGGATCGGCGCGACGGGACAGACCCAGACGACGACGTTCCCCACGGTCGCGAAGGCGCGGGCCGCCGCGGCGAAGAAGGTGGGGGAGAAGGTCCGCAAGGGCTACGAGCCGGCGGTGCGGGGGCAGCGGGCCCCGCGCGCGGTGACCCGCCGTCAGGTGGCCTCGGCCCCGTCCACCGCGCGCGCCGTGGCCCCCGTGCTGTGGCGGTTCGGCACCGGCTCCTCGGCGTTCGGCATCCACGTCGACGACGACCGCTGCTGGGTCGGCAATCAGTCCGGTGACGTCTTCACCCTGGACCACGAGGGCGAGGTACTGGCCCGCTTCAGCCTGCCGGACGGGGTGAAGTGCCTGGTCGCGGACGACTTCTGGATCTACGCGGGCTGTGACGACGGCCGGGTCTACGACCTCTCCTCGAAGCTGCCGTTCGCCGCCTACGACATCGCCGCGGACGTCGACATCTTCTGGCTGGACATCCACGAAGGGGTGCTGAACGTCTCGGACCGCGCCGGCCGCCTCACCGTCATCGACCACGAGGACGAGCACCAGTGGACCCGCCGCAGCCAGGGTGAGCACGCCTGGATGGTCCGCGCCGACGACCGGGCCGTCTACCACGGCCACCAGGGGGGTGTCACCGCCTACGCGCCCGACGGCGGCGGCGAGTTGTGGCACACCCCCACCCGCGGCGGGGTGCTGTTCGGCTGGCAGGAGGACGACACCGTCTACGCCGGTACGGCGCACCGCGTGGTGCAGCGGCTGTCGAAGGCGACCGGCGCCATCGAGGCCACCTACGCCTGCGACAGCGCCGTCTACTCCTGCGCCACCTCACCGGGCGGACGGTTCGTCTTCGCCGGTGACGCCGCGTCGTCCGTCTACTGCTTCGACCGGGACGGCACGCGCCTGTGGAAGCTCGGCACGGGAGGCGGATCGGCGCTGTCCATGCAGTACCGCAACGAGCGGCTGTACCTGGTGACCACGGACGGTTCGCTGGTGTGCGTGGACGCGAGCGAGGCCGCCGTCTCCGCGGCGCAGCAGGGCACGGTGCCGGTCGCGCGGGACGTCAAGCTCGCCGCGGCCCTGCCGACCTACGCGCCGGCCACGGCCGCGACCGCGGTGGCGACCGTCGCCCAGGCCCCCACCGGTGCCGTCGTCGTCGAATGCGTCCAGCAGCACGGCCGGCTGCGCGTCCACGTCGTGTCCGAGGGCTACGACGGCTCGTGGAACGTGCAGTTCCCGCGGGCGATACGGGTGCCCGGCGCACGCTATGTCGTGGACGCGCTGCACCCGGCGGCCGGCGGCTTCTACCGGGTGCGCGGGGAGATCCGCCGGCTCCAGTGACCGCCGGCGGACGCGCTCGGCGAACCCGTGAGCCCTGTATGCGCCCCCGAATGGGTAAGGACAATGCAGTGCTCGTGATCACCCCGTGAAACGCCGTGGTTTCCGGACCCGTTCAGGAAAGCAGGTCGACCGTCGTGCTGTTGCGTCTGCCCACATCCCTGTCCGAAGCTCAGCGGTATCTGGCCGAAGGAGCGGTGCCCGTCGGCGGAGCCACCCTCGTGTGGGCCCTCTGGCAACGCGACGGCTTCCCCGAGCAGGCCATGTCCCTGCGCAAGCTCCCCCAGGCCACCCTCATAGAACGCGAGGCGCTGGGCTCCGCCGTCCTGCTGCACCAGGTGGACGACCGGGTGCCGGACGTGCTGCGCCGGGCGGCCTCCACCGTGGGCACCGGCGCCGTACGCCGGACGGCCACCGTCGGCGGCAACATCGTGGGCAGCACCCTGCGCTGTCTGCTGCCCGCGGCGCTGGTCCTGGACGCGCGGGCGACCGTACTGGACCGGGACGGCGCCTACGAGACCGACCTGGCCGAAGTGGTGGCCAAGCGCCATCTGCTGCTCGGTATCCGCTGGCGCGACCCCGTGGCCAGCGGATACTACAAGGCGGACGGTGAGGCGGGCGGGCCGCCGCCCCTCGTCGTCGCCACCGCCGTGCACACCGGGAGCGACGGCGCCCGCAGCCTCTTCGTCGCCGTCCGGGACGGTTACGAGGTGATCAGCGAGACCACGCCCTGCCACACCGGAGCCGAGGAGGTGCTGCGGGCCCTGGACCGTACGGACCTGGGATCACTGCCCGCCGAGGCGCGGGACGAGGTGCGCCGTGAGGTGACCGCGCTCCTGGACCGCACCGCAGGCCGCTGACGCCTGCGCGCCACCCGGACCGCCCGGACCGCCCGGGTGGCGCGCAGGCGCGCACCGTTCAGCAGATCCGCGGGAGCTGTTCGCCCATCGGCAGGTCCACCACCCGGGTCCCCCCGAGCCCGGTCCGCGCGACCACCATGCCGGGGTGCTCCGCGACCACCTCGCCGATGACGGCGGCGTCGGCACCCAGGTGATGTGCCTTCATCGCGGCCAGGACCGCGTCCGCGTGCCCGCGCGGCACGAAGGCGACGAGCTTGCCCTCGTTGGCCACGTACATCGGGTCGAGCCCCAGCATCGCGCAGGCGCCGGCCACCGGCGGCGGCACCGGGACGGCACGCTCCTGGACGACGACCCCGCACCCCGACGCCACGGCGATCTCGTTGAGCGAGGCCGCCAGACCCCCGCGGGTCGGATCGCGCAGCACATGCAGATCCCGGGTGACCGCCAGCATCGCCTCGACGAGCCCGCCGAGCGGCGCGCAGTCGCTCTCGACCGCGGTCTCGAACCGCAGGTTCTCCCGCTTGCTCATGATGGCCACGCCGTGCACACCGATGGTGCCGCTCACCAGGACGACATCGCCGGGAACCACCCGCTGCGGACGCAGGTCCACCCCGGCGGGGACCACACCGATGCCCGCCGTGTTGACGTACACGCCGTCACCGTGGCCGGCCTCCACGACCTTGGTGTCACCCGTCACCACCCGCACCCCGGCGGTACGGGCCGCGGCACCGATCGCCTCGGCGACCCGGCCGACCGTCTCGATCTCGACGCCCTCCTCCAGGGTCAGGCCGCACGAGAGGTACGCCGCACGCGCCCCGCTCATCGCGAGGTCGTTGACCGGATCAGTCGACGGGCCAGGTGTGGACCGGGGCGTTGAGGTGCATGTAGTCGATGTACTGCTGCGTCATGCGCCGCAGCGCCTCGTGCCGGCCGCAGTGCGCCGAGGCCTCGATGTGGTGGAACATCTCCTTCTGCCACACCGCTCCGTTGCGGCCGGTGACACAGCGCTGCTCGACGACGCCGAGCAGCGGCTCCCGCCAGGCGTCGTCCATGCCGGAGAGCTCCAGCCCGCGGTGCGCCAGCGGCAGCAGCCGCCGCAGGACCAGTTCGGAGGCGGGCACCTCGCCCATCCCGGGCCAGTACAGCCGGGCGTCGATGCCGTACCGCGCCGCCATTCGCAGATTGTCCTCGGCGGCCGAGAAGGACATCCGTGACCACACCGGACGGTCCTCCTCCACCAGGGCGCGGGTCAGCCCGTAGTAGAAGGCGCCGTTGGCGAGGGTGTCGGCCACGGTCGGACCGGCGGGCAGCACCCGGTTCTCCACCCGCACATGCGGTTTGTCCTGGGCGACGGCGTAGACCGGGCGGTTCCAGCGGTAGATGGTGCCGTTGTGCAGGGTCAGCTCCCCGAGTTCGGGGATGTCGCCGCGCTCCAGCGTCTCCGCCGGGTTCTGCTCGTCGCACAGCGGGAGCAGGGCCGGGAAGTAACGCAGGTTCTCCTCGAAGAGGTCGAAGACGCTGGTGATCCAGCGCTCCCCGAACCACACCCGGGGCCGCACCCCCTGCACCTTGATCTCCTGCGGGCGGGTGTCCGTGGCCTGCTCGAACAGCGGGATCCGGGTCTCGTGCCACAGCTCCTTGCCGAACAGGAAGGGGGAGTTGGCGGCGAGCGCGACCTGGACGCCGGCGATCGCCTGCGCCGCGTTCCAGTAGTCGGCGAACCGCTCCGGGGACACCTGGAGGTGGAACTGCGTGCTGGTGCAGGCGGCCTCCGGAGTGATCGTGTCCGCGTAGGTGCGCAGCCGGTCGATGCCGGTCACCTCGATGTGCAGGTCCTCCCCGCGCGCCGCGAAGATCTGGTCGTTGAGCAGCCGGTAGCGCGGGTTCTCCGACAGCGCTCCCTCGCCGACGTCCTCCTGACGCAGGGTGGGCAGGATGCCCGTCATGATCAGACGGGTGCCGATCGACCCGGCGCGCCGCTCCGCGTGGTTCAGCGCGGCGCGGATCTCGCCCTCCCAGGAGTCGGGGCCGCCCGCGGTGAGCCGCCGCGGCGGGATGTTGATCTCCAGGTTGAACCGGCCCAGCTCCGTCGCCCAGGCCGGGTCCGCGATCGCCTCCAGCGCATCGGTGTTGCGCATCGCGGGCTCGGCCCGGTCGTCGACCAGGTTCAGCTCGATCTCCAGCCCCACCCGGGGCCGCTCGGCCTCGAAGCGCGACTCGCGCAGCATCTGCGCGAACGTCTCCAGGCACTCCTGCATCTTGATCCGGTAGCGGCGGCGGTCCTCGCGGGTGAAGGTGAGCGCCGGGACGTCCCGTCCCATGGTCTCCCTCCAGGGCTCTCGTCCTCGGAACCTGTCCACCCCAGCGTCGCACCGGCGGACGGGTCCGACCACGCGGGACCGTACCGACGTGCGGCTACCGCCGCGTGGGCGCGACCGGCCACGACGGCGCCGCGGACGACCGACGGCACATCGCCGCACCCGGCGGAGCGCCTAGGCGCCCTCGGCCAGGAAGGCGGTCAGGCTGTCGAGGAGCATGGTGCTGCCCTGCTCGGCCGTGTCGCGTTCCTCCGCCGTGTCGCACGTCTGGCGGGTTGTGATCCGCGTCCGGCCGCCGTCCTCGTCGAGTTCCACGGTCATCACCGTCGGCTCGGGCCTCCCGGGCACGTCCATCCCCACCACCAGCAGGCGGTTCTCGGTGACGCCGAGGTAGGACCCGGTCAGCGGGAACTCGCCGCCGTCCGGCGTGACCATGGTGGCCTTCCAGGCGCCGCCCGGCCGTACGTCCATCTCGACGGAGCCGGGAGCGGCGTACGCCCACCGGGCGTACTGGTCGGGAGTGGTCCACGCCTGCCACACCCTGTCCACGGGGGCGTCCAGCGTGCGGGTCAGGTCGTAGGAGAAGCCGCTGTCGGTGGTGGTCTGCTCGGCGCTCATGGTGTCGTCCCCTCTTGTCCTGCGTCTCGGCGGGTGAGCCTCGCGCAGGTGTAGACGTGCGGGGGTGCGCGAAGTCATCGACCGCCAGTAGGTGTTTTTCGTTGACAACAAACTGTTCACCCTGTGATGCTCGTTCCATGCCGTCGATCACCCCCGCACAGCCCGACGACCCCTTCGTCCCGCCGAGTTCCGACGCGGCACGCGTCCAACGGGTGCACGCCTCCCTGTTCCGCATCGCCGAGCGGCACGCGGCCACGGACGCACAGCGCCGCCGCCAGATCCACCCCGGCGTGATCGGCCCGCACGAGGCGGTCAGGCTCGTGGCCTTCCTGCTCAGCGGCGCCGCGCTGCCCGAGGACGGCGAGCCCGAGGTGGACCACGCGGACATCACCGCCGCGCTGAGCCTCGTACCGCGTGCCCGCGCGGAGATGGACGAACTGGAGGCCGGACTCCTGGAGATGGCGCGCGGACGTGGCATGACCTGGCCCGAGATCGCCTTCGGCCTCGGCCTGGGCAGCCCGCAGGCCGCCCGGCAGCGCTACGAACGCCTGGCCGGCCGCACCGACACGGGCGACCGGTAGCCGCTCGGCCGGCCGTCGCAGGCCGGCTCGCCCACGGCCCGGGCGGCCCGCCGCCAGGCGGCACTGACCGCGCGGTGCGCCGTCGCCGTCCCGGTCGCCGTGCCGGGCGGCAGACGCACGGGACGGCCGATGTGGACATGGAGACGCGGACGGCGCAACGGGGCGGTGAGCACACCGGCCAGTTGCTTGGCGACCGGCCCGGAGGCCAGCCGCCGGGCCCCCGCCTGGCCCACGGGGACGACCGGCGCGCCGGTCGCGGCCGACAGCCGTGCCAGACCCGTACGGAACGGCCGGGGCGCGGCACACCCCGCGTCCAGGCGCGACGGCAGACCCCCTTCCGCGTAGATGAGCACATGGCGTCCCGACCGCACCGCCTCCGCCGCGGCCTCCAGCGCGTCCGCCGCGCGGGCCGACCCCCGGTGCACGGGAACATGACCGCCCTTCGACAGGGCGCGCCCCAGCACCGGCACCCGCCACAGCCCCGCCGTCGCCAGGACGACCGGTGTCACGCCCACCCCGCGCAGGGCGGCCAGCACCAGCGCCGGATCGGCCGTCGAGTCGTGGTTGGCGACGAAGACACTGCCGGCGGGGAACGGCCCGTCGGTCTCACGGGTGACGGTGAGCCGCCCGAACAACGGCAGCAGGACGGCGGCGGCACGGCTGAGCAAGGGACGTCCTTCCGGCAGACGGGATTCCTGCCGGTCAGCTTCGGGCGCGGCGGGCTCCCCACGCCTGAGTACGCGTACTCGGACCGGCGGCGCCGCCTACTCGGTTCAGGGCCGGGGACCAGGGCTGAATCACCCCCGGGCGCCCTGGGTACCCGCCACTTCCCCGCGCGGACACGCCGCGCCGCTCCACCACGGGAGGCTGCCATGGCCGACCTCAACCCGATCGACCTGCAGAAGGCCCTCAAGGGCGCCGACTACCCCGCCGACAAGGACGACCTCGTCTCGGTGGCGAGGAGCAACGGCGCGGACGACACCCTCGTCAAGAAGCTGGGGCAGACCGGCACCAAGCGGTTCGACGGCCCCGACGAGGTGCAGAAGGCGGTCTTTGGCAACGAATAGCGCCCTGTCCCGGGGCTGCCCGCACGGCGGCCCCGGCCCTGCCGGACAACCGAGACGAGGGACGGTACCGCGATGACCGAGTACGAGCGTTCACACACGATGCCCGCATCACCCGAGCACGTCTTCGACCAGGCGGCCAACGTCGACCAGATGGGCGACTGGCTGCCCGAGGCCCTGCACGTGCACGCCGAGGAGCTGCCCGCCGTCACCGTGCACGAGGACCGCTCCGACGAGGACACCTCCGCGCTGCTCCGCGCCCAGCGGGACCAGATGCGGCTCGAATGGGGCACGCGCGAGCAGGGCAGCTACACCGGCTGGCTCCAGGTCGCCGGCATCGGCAGCGGGGCCAGCGAGGTCACGGTGCACCTCTCCTTCTTCGACGACAGCCACGACCCGGGCGAGAAGGCCGTCGGCGACGCCCTGGACTCCAGCCTCCGGCGCCTGGAGGAACAGGTACGGCTCCGTGTCGACAACGCCGCCGGCTGACCGTCCGCCCCGTCCGGAAGGCCACCCCCACCATGAGCAGTGAGCCCACCCCCGAGCACCGCTCGGACACCGCACTCAGGGTCAACGGCAAGCCGCACACCCTCCGCCTCGACCACCGGCGGGTCCTGCTGGACGTCCTGCGCGAGGACCTCGGCCTCACCGGCGCCAAGAAGGGCTGCGACCACGGCCAGTGCGGGGCCTGCACGGTCCTGGTCGACGGCCGCCGCGTCAACAGCTGCCTGCTCCTGGCCGTGTCCCTGGACGGCTGCGACGTCACCACGGTCGAGGGCCTCACCGACGGCGACGACGACCTGCATCCCCTGCAGCAGGCCTTCCTCGACCGGGACGCCTTCCAGTGCGGGTACTGCACGCCGGGACAGATCTGCTCCGCCGTCGGCGTCCTCGCGGAGGCCGAGGCAGGCCATCCCTCCCACGTCACCGACCCCGCCGCCCCCTCCGGACGGCCCGTTCCGCTGGACGCCGCCGAGATCCGCGAGCGGCTCAGCGGCAACCTGTGCCGCTGCGGCGCCTATCCGCACATCGTCGAGGCCGTCGAGGACGTGATCTGAGTGAAGCCCTTCGGATACGTGCGGGCCGGCACCGTCGAGGAGGCGGTCGAGGCGCTCGCCGCGCATCCCGGCGCCCGCTGCCTCGGCGGCGGCACCAACCTGGTCGACCTGATGAAGCTGGGCGTGGAACACCCCGACGTCCTCGTCGACGTCAGCCGACTGCCGCTGGACACGGTGGAGGAACTGCCCGACGGCTCCGTGCGCGTCGGCGCCACCGTCCGCAACAGCGACCTCGCGGCACACCCCCTGGTCCGCGACCGCTACCCCGCCCTGTCCCAGGCGCTCCTCGCCGGCGCCTCCGGACAGTTGCGCAACGCCGCCACCACCGGCGGAAACCTCCTCCAGCGCACCCGCTGCCCCCACTTCCAGGACCTGTCCAAGCCCTGCAACAAGCGCGCGCCGGGCAGCGGCTGCGGCGCCCGGGAGGGCACCCACCGCGACCACGCGGTCCTCGGCCACTCCGAGCACTGCATCGCCACCCACCCCTCCGACATGGCCGTCGCCCTGGCCGCCCTCGACGCACACGTGGAGCTGTACGGCGACGAGGGCGCCCGGGACGTCCCGGCGGACCGGTTCCACCGGCTCCCCGGCGACCACCCGGAGCGGGACACCGGGATCCGGCCCGGCGAGCTGATCACCGGCGTGGTGCTCCCGCCCACCACGGCGTCGCTGCCCTCCGCCTACCGCAAGGCCCGCGACCGCGCCTCGTACGCCTTCGCCCTGGCGTCGGTCGCCGCAGTCCTCGAGACGGCGGACGACGGCACCGTCACCCACGTGGGGCTCGCCTTCGGCGCGCTCGCCCACAAGCCGTGGCGGGCCGAACGCGCCGAGACGGCACTGCACGGCGCCCCGGCGACCCCGGACTCCTTCGCCCGCGCCGTCGACCTGGAACTCGAGGCGGCCCGGCCGCTGCGCGACAACGGCTACAAGGTGCCCCTCGCCCGCAATCTCGCCGTGGACGTCCTGACCCGGCTCGCGCCACCCGCCCGGCGCCCCCGACACCTCACGGAGGACTCATGACCGGCACCGGTACCGCGCTGGGTGCCCCGGCCGAACGCCGCGAAGGACGCCAGAAGGTCACCGGCGGCGCCCGCTACGCCGCCGAACACCCCCTGCCGGGCCGCGCCCACGCCTGGCCCGTCCTCGCGGCCGTCGCCCGCGGCCGGGTGACGGCCATGGACACCACGGCCGCCCTGGAATCGCCCGGCGTCCTGACCGTGCTCACCCATGAGAACGCCCCCCGGCTCACCGAGCCCGACGACCCCACCCTCGCCGTGCTGCAGGAACCCGGGGTGCCGCACCGCGGCTGGGTCGTCGCCCTCGTCGTCGCCCGCTCCCTGGAGGAGGCCCGTGCCGCCGCCCTGGCCGTCCGGATCGAGTACGCCGAGGAGAAGCACGACGTGACACTCACCGCGGACCATCCCGAGGCGTACGAGCCGGAGACCGCCAACGCCGGCTACCCGGCCCGCCGTGAGTACGGGGATCCCGACAGCGCCTTCGCCTCCGCCCCCGTCCGGGTCGACGTCTCCTACCGCGTACCGCCGCTGCACAACCACCCCATGGAGCCCCACACCAGTACGGCACAGTGGGAAGGCGACCGCCTCGTCGTGCACACCTCCAGCCAGGGCGGCACCGCGGTACGCGCCACGCTCGCCGCGCTGTTCGAGCTGCCCGAGGACCGGATCACCGTCGACACCGGCCATGTGGGCGGCGGCTTCGGCTCCAAGGGCACCCCGCGCCCCGACGTCGTGCTCGCCGTCATGGCCGCCCGGGAAACCGGCCGGCCCGTCACCGTCGCCCTGCCCCGCCGCGACATGCCCGCCCTCATCGGCCACCGGGCCCCCACCCTGCACCGGCTCCGCCTCGGCGCCGACGACGACGGCCGGCTGACCGCTCTGACCCACGAGATCGTCACCCACACCTCCCGTATCAAGGAGTTCGTGGAGCAGGCGGCGGTCCCCGCACGCGTCATGTACGCCACCCCGAGCAGCCGTACGCTCCACCGCGTGGTCCGGCTCGACGTGCCGACCCCGTCCTGGATGCGCGCACCCGGTGAATGCCCCGGCATGTACGCCCTGGAGTCGGCGGTGGACGAACTCGCCGGCGCCCTCGGCATGGACCCGGTACGGCTGCGTGTCCTCAACGAACCCGAGCGGGAACCGGACAGCGGCAAACCGTTCAGCAGCAGGCACCTCACGGAGTGTCTGCGCGAGGGCGCCCACCGCTTCGGCTGGGACCGCAGGGACCCCCGCCCCCGTTCCCGGGCGGAGGGACCGCTGCTCGTCGGCACGGGTGTCGCGGCGGCCACCTACCCCGTCCTCGTCCAGCCGTCCACCGCCGAGGCACGCGCACTGCCGGACGGGACCTTCGTCGTCCGCGTCAACGCCACCGACATCGGCACCGGAGCCCGTACCGTGCTCGCCCAGGTGGCGGCGGACGCCCTCCGCGTGCCGCTGGACCGGGTACGGACCGAGATCGGCGACAGCGACCTGCCGTCCGCGTCCCTGGCCGGGGGATCCTCCGGAACCGCCTCCTGGGGGTGGGCCGTGCACGACGCCTGCACCAGGCTCACGGGCCGGCTGGGCGGCCTCACCGGCCGGCTGCCCGGCGAGGGCGTCACCGCCCACGCCGACACGGCGGGCCGGGCGGACGCCGAGAGCCCCTACGCCCGCCACGCCTTCGGGGCGCACTTCGCCGAGGTGACCGTCGACTCCGTCACCGGCGAGGTGCGGGTGCGCCGGATGCTCGGCGTCTTCGCCGCCGGACGCATCCTCAACGCCCGTACCGCACGCTCCCAGTTCATCGGCGGCATGGTCATGGGGCTGGGCATGGCACTGACCGAGGGCAGCACGATGGACGCCGCGTTCGGCGACTTCACCGAGTCCGACCTGGCGTCCTACCACGTGCCCGCGCACGCCGACGTGCCCGCCGTCGAGGCGCACTGGATCGACGAGCAGGACGGCCACCTCAACCCGATGGGCAGCAAGGGGATCGGCGAGATCGGCAACGTGGGCAGCGCGGCCGCCGTCGGCAACGCCGTCCACCACGCCACCGGCGTCCGCTTCCGCGACCTCCCGCTGACCCCGGACAAGGTGCTCGCCGGACTTTCGGGACCGCCCGCGCCTACCAGTGGGCGGGGCGGCTGAGCCCGGGAGGCAGCACGGTGGCCGCGTCGCCCCTGGCCGCGTCGAGCTGTGCCTGGGTGAGGAAGAGGGCGCCGGTGAGGTCGGCGCCGCCGAGGTCCGCGTCGCGCAGGTCGGCGCCGATCAGGTCGGCGTCGCGCAGATCTGCCCCGCTCAGGTCCGCGGCGACGAGGAGGGCCCCGCGCAGGCTCGCTCCCCTGAGACCGGCGCCGGACAGCTTCGCGCCCATCAGATCGGCTCCGCGGTGGTCCTTCCTGCGGCCCGGGACGCGGGCCCGGACGAGTTCACTGGCGCGCAGCAGCAGCGGGTTGACCTCGCCGCGCAGCGCGTTCACGTCCAGCGCGGTGACCGCCTCGGCGCTGCCGCGGGTCAGGCCGTCGATCCGGGCCAGCGCCCGCCGCAGCTCCTTGTGGACGGGCCGGGCCGCCGCGAGGTCGAGGGCCTCGGCGACGTACCGGAGCAGCTCGTGGAGCTGCCGCATCACGGGGAAGACCTCGAACATGGCGCGCGCCGACTCCGGTGCCCGGCGCCAGTCGGTGCCGCCGAAGGTGACCTGCGACACCTTCTGCCCGGCGCCGAAGCAGTCGAAGACGGTGCAGCCGGGGTAGCCCCGGTCGCGCAGCCGCTCGTGGATGCCGCAGCGGAAGTCCGTCCGGAGGTGGGAGCAGGCCTGCCCGGCGGCCTTGTCGACGGCGAAGTCGGCGGAGCGGGCGAAGGGCAGGGCCACACAGCACAGGCCGAAGCAGCTGGCGCAGTCGGCCTGCAGGTCCTTGCGGCCCCCGGAGGTCACGGGGGCTTCGTGCTGGGGTGACACCGTGCGGGCTCCCGTTGTGCGACGAGCGGTCGGCGCCCATTCTCGCAGACGGTTCACCCGCGGATTCTCAGGGACGGCCGGTGAGGTAGCCGCCCATCGAGGTGAAGTACTCGGTCGCGCCCAGTTCCCGGCCGTCCTCGGTCCGTACGCGGGTGATGGCCAGGCCGTGGTTGCGGCCGGTACGGGCGTCGGCGCCGGCGACGATCACCACGCCGTCGCCCTCGCGGTAGAAGATCCGGCCGGGCGTGCCGCCGTAGCGTCCCCGGGACACCACGGCGGCCAGGACCTCGAGGCGCCGGCCCTTGTGGAAGGTGAAGGCGCTCGGGTACGGGTCCGACTGGGCGCGTACGAGGCGCTCCAGGTCCTCGGCGGGCCAGTTCCAGTCGATCCGGATGTCCTCGAGGGACCGCTTGTGGAAGAAGCTGGCCTGCGAGCGGTCCTGCTTGGTGAACTCGGTCCGCCCGGAGGCGATCAGGCCGAGGGCGCCCGTGGTGACGGGGGCGATCAGGTCGACGGTCTTGTGGAACAGGTCGGTGGCCGTGTCCGTCGGCCCGACCGGGACCGCCCGCTGGAGGACGATGTCCCCGGCGTCGAGTTCCTCGTCCATCAGGTGCGCGGTGACGCCGACCTCGGACTCGCCGTTGATGAGGGCCCAGATCAGGGGGGAGAAGCCGGCGTACTTCGGCAGCAGCGAGTCGTGGACGTTCAGCGTGCCGTGCCGGGGCAGGCCGTAGATGTGCGGGGGGATCCAGGTGCGCCAGTTGTTGGCGACGATGATGTCCGGGTCGGCGTCCTTGAGCCGCGCGAACAGCTCCTCGTCGTCGGGGCGGTTGCGGACGATGACGGGGATGCCGTGCTCCTCGGCGAGCTCGGCGACCGAGTCGCTCCAGATCCGCTCGTAGGCGTGCTCGCTCCTGGGATGTGTCACCACCGTCACCACGTCGTGCTCGGAATCCAGCAGGGCCCGCAGGGTGCGGTGGCCCCAGGTCTGATAGCCGAACATGACGACCCGCATGCGGTTCCTCCTCGGGCAGGGAATGGCCGCCGCCAGTAAAGCAAGGCTTACCTAAGCCTGCAACATCGCCCGGATGAAAGCGGTTTGATGATCAGTCAGGAAATCGAACTCGTGAACTGTCCTTTTTGTCCAGTCGACAGCTTCACAACATAAGCTTAGGCTTCCCTAAGTTTTGCGGGCCGCTGCTCCGCCGGCGCGCCCCTCCTCCCGTAATCCCGACGCCGGACAACCGGCCGCCCGCACGATGGGAGTGACATGGCTCAGGTTCTTCCTGGCGACCCACCTCCGGTCCACGACCTCATTGGCATCGGCTTCGGCCCGTCCAATGTGGCCATGGCGATCGCGCTCAGCGAGCACAACGCGCGTGTCGGCAGGCAGGAGACGGTCACCGCCCACTTCTTCGAGCGGCAGCCGGCGTTCGGCTGGCACCGGGGCATGCTGATCGACGACGCGACGATGCAGGTGTCCTTCCTCAAGGACCTGGTGACCCTCCGCAACCCGACCAGCGAATACAGCTTCCTGAGCTATCTCCAGAGCAAGGGACGCCTGATCGACTTCGTCAACCACAAGAACTTCTTCCCGCTGCGGACGGAGTTCCACGACTACTTCGAATGGGCGGCGGCGAAGGTCGACGACATGGTCTCCTACGGCCACGAAGTCGTCGCCGTCGAACCCGTCTTACGTGACGGAGTGGTCGAGTACCTGGACGTGACGGCCCGCTCGCGGGACGGGCTGGTGGTGCACCGGGCCCGCAACCTGGTCATCGGCACCGGGCTGCGCCCGCGGATGCCGGAGGGGGTCGAACGCTCCGAACGCATCTGGCACAACTCCGACCTGCTGGCCAAGGTGGACGCCCTGGAGGGCACGGATCCCTCCCGGTTCGTCGTGGTCGGCGCCGGCCAGAGCGCCGCCGAGAACGTCGCCTACCTGCACCGCCGCTTCCCCGGCGCCGAGGTCCACGCCGTCTTCTCCCGCTACGGCTACAGTCCCGCCGACGACAGCAACTTCGCCAACCGGATCTTCGACCCCGAGGCGGTGGACGAGTACTTCACCGCCCCCGAGGACGTCAAGCGCAAGCTGATGGACTATCACGGGAACACCAACTACTCCGTGGTCGACACGGACCTCATCGAGGACCTCTACCGGCGCGTGTACCAGGAGAAGGTGCTCGGCACCGAGCGGCTCCACTTCCACAACGTGTCCCGGCTCACCGGAGTCGTCGAGACCCCGGAGCGGGTCCACGCCACCGTCGTCTCCCTGGTCACCGGCGAACAGACCGCCCTGGACGCCGACGTCGTCGTGTACGGCACGGGATACCTGCCCGCCGACGGACTGGCCCTCCTCGGCGAGACGGCCGGGCTCTGCCACCGCGACGACGAGGGCCGCGTCCGCGTCGAGCGGGACTACCGCGTGGCGACCCGCCCCGCACTGCGCTGCGGCATCTACCTGCAGGGCGGCACCGAACACACCCACGGCATCACCTCGTCCCTGCTGTCGAACATCGCGATCCGGGTCGGCGAGATCCTGGACTCGATCCTCGACCGGACCCCCGCGTCCTCCGACGCGCCCCGTCCCCTCACCGACGGGATCGGCACCGTTCGCTAGCCGACCCGAGGTCCAGCCCCCCACACCGCCGCGCACTGCCCGGTCGTCGTACCCGGCAGGCGCGGCACCCCTGTGAAACCCCGTGAAAGGAACCAACGTGTCCACTGGAACACGCCCCGCGCCGGCGCGGATCGCCGGACTCCTCCCCAGGGTGGTCGTGGCCGCCGTCGCCGCGCTCGCCCTGACCGCCTGTGGGGGCGGGACCGACAACTCCTCGTCCGGCAAGGACTCCTCGTCCTCGGCCGGTGCGGGCGCGCAGTCCGCGGCGTTCCCGGTCACGGTCGAGCACAAGTACGGCAGTACGACCATCGAGGAGGAACCGAAGAAGGTCGTCACGCTCGGACTGTCGGACCAGGACGCGGTGCTGGCGCTCGGCGTCAAACCGGTCGGCGCCGTCGACTGGTTCAAGGAGGAGCCGTACGGCAAGTGGCCCTGGACCAAGGAACTCTGGGGCTCCGACACCCCCGAGATCGTCGGCGAACGCGACGAGTACAACATGGAGAAGATCGCCGCGCTGCAGCCGGACCTGGTCATCGCCCAGTACTCGGGCATGAAGAAGGAGCAGTACGACACGCTCTCGAAGTTCACCAAGGTCGTCGCCCAGCCCAAGGACCACCCGGACTACGGGGCCCCCTGGCAGGAGATGACCCGCCAGATCGGCAAGGCGCTCGGCAAGGACGGCCGGGCCGAGAAGCTGATCTCGGACATCGACGCGCAGTTCGAGGCCGTCCGTGACGAACACCCCGAGTTCGGCGATCTGACACTGGCCGTCGCCGACAGCTTCGAGGCCGGCAAGTACTCGGCGTTCACCGCGACCGACCCCAAGGCCATCTTCTTCAAGGAACTGGGCTTCGAACTGAAGCCGGAGATCGACGAGCTGGCCAAGCCGGGCTGGAACGTGGCCGAGCTCAGCGCCGAGAAACTGAACGTCCTCGACGTCGACCGCCTGGTCTGGGTCACCTCCAGCACCGACGCCAACGACCGCATCAAGGCGGAGCCGCTGTACCGGAAGCTGAAGGTCAGCCAGGACGGGCGCGACCTGTTCGTGCCCTACCAGGGCCCGGACATCGGCGCGGCGTTCTCCTTCAACACGGTCCTGTCGATCCCGTACGCGATCGAGGAGATCACCCCGCTGATCACGGCCGTCAAGTGAGACCGGCGGGCGGCGGACACCGGCAGGCCCGCCGCCCGCCGCACCGGTCCGACACCTCCACGGCCGCTCACCGACGCACATCAAGGAAGGGTCCTTCTTACGATGCCTGACGCCGAGTCGGACCGGACCACAGGGTCCGGGCTGTGGCCCCTGACCGGAGCGCAGTCCGGTATCTGGCTCGCCCAGCAGATCGAGCCGGACAGCTCGGTCCACACCCTCGCCTTCGTCCTCGAACTGCGCGGCGCCGTCGACCCCGGCCGCCTCGCCGCCTCGGCCCGCCGGGCCGTCGAGGAGGCCGAGGCCCTGCACGTCCGCGTCACCGCCGACGGGGGCGAGCCGCGGCAGGCGGTCGTACGGGCCCCCGTCGAGGTGCCCGTCCTCGACTTCCGGGGCGAGACCGACCCGGACCGGGCGGCCGCCGCCTGGATGGACGCCGACCGGGACCGGCCCGCCGACCTCGCCGGCGGCCCGCTGTTCGCCCAGGCGGTGCTCCGGCTCACCGACGGCCATGTCCTCTGGTACCAGCGCTACCACCACATCGTCGTCGACGGCATGGGCGCCGCCCTGATCACCCGCAGGGCCGGTGAGCTCTACACCGCGGGCGAGCGGGCACCCGCCGCCCCCGACGGGACGCTCTCCCGTCTGGTCACCGCCGACCGGGAGTACCGCGCGTCCGCACGACACCGCACCGACCGCGCCTACTGGCTCGACCGGATGTCCGGCCGCCCGGAGCCCGTACGCCTCGTCGAGCGCGCACCGGCGCCGATGACGCGGCGGGTGCGGCGCTCCACGGTGCTCGGCGCGCGGGACACCGCCCGGCTGGAGGCCGCCGCCCGCGGCACCGGTGTCCGGCTCTCCCGGTTCCTGATCACCGCCGTGGCCGCCTACCTGCACCGGACCAGCGGCGCACAGGACCTGGTCCTCGGCCTGCCGGTCACCGCCCGCCGGGACGACGGGGCGGCGGCCGTGCCCGGCATGGTGTCCAACGTCGTCCCCCTGCGGGTGCCGGTCCGCCCGGGCACCACCGGAGCCGAACTGGCGGTGGAGATCGGGCACATCGTCGCCGAGGCCGTCGAGCACGGGCGCTACCGGGCCGAGGACCTGGCCCGGGACCTGGGGCTGGCCGACGGACTGGCCGAACTGGTCGGGCCGACGGTCAACATCCTCCCCGGCACCGCCGACCTGCCCTTCGACGACCACCCGGCCGAACTCCACCCGGCCTGGCTCGGCCCGGTGAACGACCTGGCCCTCACCTTCTCCCGGGCACGGGACGGACGGGGCGTCCGCCTCCACCTCGACGCCGACGCCGACGCCTGCGACGAAACCGCCCTGCGTGACCACGAACGCCGCTTCCTCGCCCTGCTGGACTCCCTGGCCGAAGACCCCGACCGGCCCCTCGGACACATCGACCTCACCGACGGCGCGGAACGCGGCCGGCTCCTCCACGAACTGGGCGTCTCCCCGCGCGAGGTGCCCGAGCTGACCTGGCCCGCGGCCTTCGAACACCAGGTCCGCGGGGCGCCCGACGCCGTGGCACTGGTCTGCGAGGACCGGGAACTGACGTACGACGAACTGAACGCCCGCGCCAACCGGCTCGCCCGGCTCCTGGTCTCCCGGGGCGTGCGGGCCGAGGACGTCGTCGCCGTGGCCCTGCCCCGCTCGCCCGAGCTGGTGATCTGTCTGCTCGCGGTACTGAAGACCGGCGCCGCCTACCTCCCGCTGGACGCCGACCACCCGAAGGACCGCATCGCCCACATGCTGTCCGACGCGGGGGCCCGCACCGTCGTCACCGTGCGCGACCTGGCCGGGGAACTCCCCGCCGTACCCGGCGCAGACCACGTCCTGCTCGACGACCCGGCCACGGCCGCCGCGTACGCCGCACAGGACCCGTCCGACCTCTCCCTGCCGATCCCGCTCGACCGGGCCGCGTACGTCATCTACACCTCGGGCTCCACCGGCCGCCCCAAGGGCGTCGTCGTCACCCACGACGGCGTCGGCAGCCTCATCGCCACCGCCACCGACCGCATCGGCGTCGGCCCGGACAGCAGGGTCGTGCAGTTCGCCTCCGTCGGCTTCGACGTCACGGTCTGGGACCTGATCATGTCGCTGTGCGTGGGCGGACGGATCATCGTCGTCCCCGACGGGCGCCGCGTCGCCGGGCCCGCCCTCACCGAGTACATCGCCGGGCACCGCGCCACCCACATGATCCTGCCGCCGTCGCTGGTCTCCGCGCTGCCACGGGACTGCGAACTGCCCGACGGAGCCGTCCTCGTCGTCGGCACCGAAGCCGTGCCGAGCGAGCTGATCGCCCGCTGGGCCGGGCGGCTGCGGGTCGTCGTCGCCTACGGGCTCACCGAGGCGAGCGTCAACTCCACCCTGTGGCTCGCCGACCCCGCCCGGCCGGGGCCCGCACCCATCGGCCGGCCCGACCCCAACACCCGTGCCTACGTGCTCGACTCCGCGCTGCGCCCGGTCCCGGTGGGCGCCGAGGGCGAGCTGTACGTCGCCGGCCGGGGTCTGGCCCGCGGCTACCTCGGCCGGCCGGAGCTCACCTCCGAGCGGTTCGTCGCCGACCCGTTCGGCGCGCCCGGCACCCGCATGTACCGCACCGGCGACCGGGTGCGCTGGGCCCCCGACGGCAACCTGGAGTTCCTCGGCCGCGCCGACGGCCAGCTCAAGATCCGGGGCCACCGGATCGAGCCGGGCGAGATCGAGAGCGCCTTCATGGCCTGCCCCGGCATCGCCCAGGCCGCGGTCCTGCCACGGGACGACCACCGGGGCGTCACCCGCCTGGTCGCCTACCTCGTGGCGGAGACCGACGCCGCCGTGACGGCCGCGCGGGCCCGAGTGGCCGACGTCCTGCCCGACTTCATGGTGCCGTCCGCCGTCGTCGTCATCGACGGCCCCCTTCCGCTGACACCCAACGGCAAGCTCGACCGGCGCGCCCTCCCCGCTCCCCACTGGACCTCCCTGAGCGGGACGGACGCGCCCACCACCCCCGCCGAGACCACGCTCGCCGGTCTGTTCGCCGACGTGCTCGGCATGCCGTCGGCCGGCGTCCACGACAGCTTCTTCGAACTGGGCGGCGACAGCATCGTCGCGATCCGGCTGGTCAACCTCGCCCGGGCGGCCGGGCTCGCGATCACCCCCCGCGACGTGTTCCGCAGGCGGACCGTGGCGGCGCTCGCGCAGGCCGCCGACCAGGCCGGCCCCGGCACGCGGCCCGACACCCCGGCGCACCTGGACGAGGACGCCCTGCCGGTCTCCCCGCTCCAGGAGGGCTTCTTCTTCCACGCCCGGTACGACACCGGCGCCGCCGACCCGTACCTGGTCCAGCAACTCCTCGACCTCGCGGGCCCGGTGGAGCCCGACCGCCTGCGCCGGACGCTGCAGCACCTCCTCGACCGGCATCCGCTGCTGCGCGCCTCGTTCCGCCAACTGCCCGACGGCCGCGTCGTCCAGCGGCTCGCGGAGCACGCCGTCCTGCCGTGGCGGGAGACCGGTACCCACACGGCCGGAGGACTGGACGCCCTGCTGGAGGCGGACCGGGCCGAAGGCTTCGACCTCGCCCGGCCCCCGCTGCTGCGGGCCACCCTGATCCGCGACGGACGGCACCACCGCCTGCTGCTCACCCTGCACCACATCGTCGCCGACGGCTGGTCGCTCGCCGTCCTCCGGCGAGAACTGCTCGCCGCCCACCGAGGCGAGGACCTGCCGGAGCCCTTCGTCCCGCACCGCCACCTGGCCTGGCTGGCCGGCCGGGACCGCGACGCGGCGCGCGAGGCGTGGCAGCGGGCGCTGTCGGGACTTCCCGGGCCCACCCTGCTCGCCGGCTCCCTCACGACGGCGGACGGGCACCGGGCGCCCGCCCGGCCGGACCACCTGGACGTCCCGCTGCCCGACGACGGCCTCACCGCGTACGCCCGCACCCACGGAATCACCCTGAGCACCGTCGTCCACGGCCTCTGGGGCCTGCTCCTCGGCGGCCTGACCGGCGCCCAGGACGTGGTGTTCGGCACCACGGTGTCCGGCCGGGGCCACGGGACCGGCGACCTGGAGCGTGCCGTCGGCCTGTTCATCAACACCGTCCCGGCCCGCGTACGCCTGACGCCCGACGAGTCCCTCACCGATCTGCTGCGGCGCGTCCAGGACGAGCACGCGGCACTGCTGGACCACCAGCACCTCGGTCTCGCCGACATCCAGCGGACCGCGGGCGGCGGCGAACTCTTCGACACCCTCGTCGTGTTCGAGAACCACCCGACCGCCTCCGACGACGGCGCGGACACCCTCCGCGTCACCGGCTCCGAGGTGTTCGACACCGTGCACTACCCCCTCGCACTGATCGTCGAGCCGGAGGGCGGCCGGCTGCGGCTGCGGTTCACGTACGACGCCGCACGCCTGGACCGGCCGGTCGTGGCCGGCCTCGCCGACCGGTTCGTGACCCTGCTGCGCACCCTGACGTCCGACCCCGGCCGCCCGGTCGCCCGCACCGGCCTGCTGACCCCTCAGGAGCAGCAGCGCCTGACCGGGCCCGGCGCCACCGCGCACCCGGTGCCCGACGCCACCCTGGCCTCACTGTTCGCACAACAGACGGCACGCACGCCGCACGCCACGGCGCTCGTCTTCGAGGACACCACCCTCACCTACGCGGAACTCGACCGGCGCGCCGAGACCCTGGCCCGTCGACTGCGGGCACGCGGCGCGGGCCCCGAACGGTTCGTCGCGGTCGCCGTGCCCCGGTCGGCGGAGCTCGTGGTCGCGCTGCTGGCCGTCCTCAAGGCGGGCGCCGCCTACCTTCCCGTCGACCTCGACCACCCCGCGGACCGGGTCGCGTATCTGCTCCGCGACTCCGGGGCACGGACCGTCGTGACCACCGCCGAGGCCGCCGCGAGGCTGCCCGAAGTGCCCGGCCTCCAGCACCTGATGGTCGAGGACGACGAGGACGTCCCCGACACCCGGCCGACCCCGGCCGGCCCGGACCATCCCGCGTACCTGATCCACACCTCCGGTTCCACCGGGCGCCCCAAGGGCGTCGTGGTCACCCACCGGGCGATCGTCAACCGGCTCGCCTGGATGCAGGCCGAGTACCGGCTCGCCGACGACGACCGGGTGCTCCAGAAGACGCCGTCCGGTTTCGACGTCTCCGTGTGGGAGTTCTTCTGGCCCCTGCTGGAGGGCGCCACCGTCGTCCTCGCCCGCCCCGACGGCCACCGCGACCCCGCCTACCTGGCCGAGCTGATCCGCACCGAGCGGATCACCACACTGCACTTCGTGCCGTCGATGCTGGCCGCCTTCCTGCGCTTCACGGAGACGCGGCGGGACCGGCTGTGGGCGGCGAGCCTGCGCCGGGTCTTCTGCAGCGGCGAGGCGCTCCCCGGCGCGGACGCCGCACGCTGGCGGGACCTCACCGCCCGCTCCGGACAGGGCCCCGTCCCCCTGCACAACCTCTACGGCCCCACCGAGGCCGCCGTGGACGTGACGTACTTCCCGTACGACGGCGGCGACGAGATCACCGTGCCGATCGGCCGGCCGGTGTGGAACACCCGGCTGTATGTGCTGGACGCCTTCCTGCGCCCGGTGCCCGACGGCGTCCCCGGCGAGCTCTACCTCAGCGGGATCCAGCTGGCGCGCTCCTACCACGACCGGCCGGGACTGACCGCCGAGCGGTTCGTCGCCGACCCCTTCGGCGCGCCCGGCGCACGCATGTACCGCACCGGGGACCTGGTCCGGCGCCGCGCCGACGGCGCCGTCGAGTACCTCGGGCGCACCGACCGACAGGTCAAGATCCGCGGCAACCGTGTCGAACCCGGCGAGATCGAGGCGGTGCTGGGCGGACTGCCGGGCGTGGACCGGGCGGCCGTGATCGCCCGCGACGGCACCCTGACCGCGTACGCCGTGCCCGCGCCCGACGCCGGTCCGGTGGACGCCGAGAGCCTGCGCGCGGCGCTCGCGGACGCGCTGCCCGCGCCCATGGTGCCGGGTGCCGTCCTGCTGATCGGCGAACTGCCGCTGACCCCGAGCGGCAAACTCGACGTCAACGCGCTGCCCGCGCCGTCCGCCGCCCCCGGGGCCGGTGGCCGCGCACCCGCCGACGAGCGGGAGCGCGCCCTGTGCGACATCTTCGCCGACGTGCTCGGTGTGCCCGGCATCGGCGTCGACGACGACTTCTTCACCCTCGGCGGCGACAGCCTCACCTCCATCACCGTCGCCACCCGGGCCAGGGAACACGGACTGCTCATCGGCCCGCGCGACGTCTTCGAGCACCGCACCCCGGCCGCGCTCGCCGCCGCGGCCGACGAGCACACCCCTCGGAATCCGACCGCCTCCGACGTGACGGTCCCGGTGACCGAGGCAGGTCGGGCCGCCGCCGCCCTGAAGGCCGTACTGGCCAGGCAGGAGCAGTCCGGCGCGGCGGTCGATCCCGCCCTGCGGGCGCTGCTGGCTCAGCTCACCACGGCAGCCGACACGCCCCGGGCCCCCCTGCTCACCCCCGAGGAGACCGCCCGCGTCGAGGCCGCCGCCGGTGCCTCACGGGTCGCGGACATCTGGCCCCTGTCCCCGCTCCAGGAGGGCATGTACTTCCACGCCACCTACGACGCCGGCGACGCACTCGACGTCTATCTCTCCCAGGAGACACTGGACTTCGACCACCGCCTGGACGCCGCCCGGCTGCGCGCCGCGTGCCGGACGCTCCTGGAGCGCAACACCGGCCTGCGCGCCGGGTTCGTCAGCGACGGTCTGCCCCGCCCGGTGCAGTTCATCGCGGAGCACGCCGAATTCCCCCTCGTCGAGCACGACCTCTCCGCACTGCCGTCCGGCGAGCAGCGGGCCCGCACGGACGAACTCCTCGCGGCCGACCGCCGCCGCCGCTTCGACCTGACCGCCCCGCCCCTCGCCCGCCTGCTGCTGCTCCACCTCGGCGACGGCCGGGACCGGCTGGTCGTCACCCACCACCTCATCCTCTGGGACGGCTGGTCCGCCTGGCTGTTCCTGGAGGAACTCCTCGCACTGTACGAGCGTGCCGGCGACGCCACCGGACTGCCGGCCCCCGGCTCCTACCGGGACTACCTGACCTGGCTGGACCGGCAGGACACCGACACCGCGCTGGCCGCGTGGCGCCGGGCGCTCGCCGGGTTCGACGAGCCGACCCTGGTCGCCCCGGCCGGCCGCGACGGCGGCCCGGTGATACCGGCGGACTTCGACGCGACGCTCACCCGTGAGACCAGCGACCGGCTGCGCGCCGCCGCCCGGCGCCACGGACTCACCCCGAACACCGTGCTGAACACGGCCTGGGCCCTGGTGCTCTCGGCGCTGACCGGCCGCACGGACGTCGCCTTCGGCACGGCGGTGGCCGGACGGCCCGCCGACGTCCCCGACGCCGCCGGCATCATCGGCATGTTCCTCAACACGGTCCCGGCCCGTATCGCCCTCGACCCCGGCGAACCCCTGCTCGACCTGTTGCGCAGGACGCAGTCCGAGCGCGCGGCGGTCATGCCGTACGAGTACGTGGGGCTCGGGACGCTGCAGCGGGAGACCGGTCACCGGCGGCTGTTCGACACCCTGTTCGTGCTGCGCTCGGCCGACGGCGAGGAGCGGGCCGCCACGCTCCGGCAGCGGCACGGCATCACCGGCATCTCCAACGTGGACGGCACCCACTTCCCGCTCACCCTGATCGTCACGCCGGAGACCCGGCTGCGGGTGACCCTCGCCGCCCGGCCCGACCTGTTCGACGCGGACACGGCCACGGTGATCCTCGCCCGGTTCACGACCGTACTGGAGCGACTGGCCGACGTCCTCGCCGGACCGGAGGCGGGCAGCGCCCGGACCGCCGGCCTCGACCTGCTGCTGCCCAGGGAGCGGACCGCCCCGGCCGCGACCCGCGAACCGTTGCCCGACGACACCGTCGCCGACCTGCTCACCGCCCGGACCGCCCGCACGCCCGACGCGGTGGCCCTGGTCTTCGGCGAACAGTCCCTGACCTACGCCGAGCTGGACGCCCGGATCAACCGCCTCGCCCGGCTGCTGCTGGCCCGGGGCGCGGGACCGGAGAAGGCCGTCGCGCTCGCCCTGCCCCGCTCCCTCGACATGGTCACGGCGCTGTTCGCCGTCCTGCGCACCGGGGCCGCCTACCTGCCGCTCGACCTCGACCACCCCGCCGACCGGCTGCGCCTGATGGTGGCGGACACCGGCCCGCTGTGCCTGGTCTCCACCACGGCCGTGGCCCCCGCCCTGCGGGGCGAAGAGGGACCCCTCGCGCCCGAACTGCTCCTGGACACCCCGCCCGTGGCCGCCGAACTCTCCGCACTCCCGCACGGCGACCTCACCGACGCCGAACGGCCGGCCTTCGCCCGTGGCGTGCCGGACCGGCTGGAGCACCCGGCGTACATCATCTACACCTCCGGCTCCACCGGACGCCCCAAGGGCGTCGTCACCCCCTACCGGGGGCTGACGAACATGCAGCTCAACCACCAGCGGGAGATCTTCGACCCGGCCATCGCCTCCGCCGGGGGACGGCGGCTGCGGATCGCGCACACCGTCTCCTTCGCGTTCGACATGTCCTGGGAGGAACTGCTGTGGCTCGTCGAGGGCCACGAGGTGCACGTCTGCGACGAGCAGCTGCGCCGTGACGCCGAGGCGCTGGTGGCCTACTGCGACCGGCACGCCGTCGACGTCGTCAACGTCACCCCGACCTACGCCCAGTTGCTGATCGAGGAGGGCCTGCTCGAACAGGACCCGGCCACGGGGCGGCACCGGCCCGCCCTGGTCCTGCTCGGCGGCGAGGCCGTCCCCGACACCGTGTGGACCCGGCTGCGCCGCACGGAGGGCACCTACGGCTACAACCTGTACGGGCCCACCGAGTACACGATCAACACCCTCGGCGGCTCCACCACGGACAGCACCACCCCGACCGTCGGCCTGCCCATCCGCAACACCCGCGCCCACGTCCTCGACACCATGCTCCGCCCGGTCCCGCCCGGCTGCCCCGGCGAGCTGTACATCGCCGGCACCGGGCTCGCCCGCGGCTACCACGAACGGCCGGGACTCACGGCGGAACGCTTCGTCGCCGACCCGTTCGGGGAGCCGGGCGAGCGCATGTACCGCACCGGCGACCTGGTCCGGCAGCGCCCGGACGGCCTGCTCGACTTCCTCGGCCGCACCGACGACCAGGTGAAGATCCGCGGCTACCGCATCGAGCCGGCGGAGATCGCCGCCGTCCTGTCCGCGCACCCCGAGGTCGCCCGTGCGGCGGTCGTCGTGGTGCCGTCCGCCGGGACGAAGCGCCTGGTCGGCTATGTGGTGCCGGAGGAGGGCGGGCAGCCGGGGGAGGACCTGGCCAAGCGGCTCCGCGACCACCTGCGGGCCGGCCTGCCGGACTACATGGTCCCGGCCGCCCTCGTCCCCGTGGACGCCCTCCCGCTGACCGTCAACGGCAAGCTCGACGTCAAGGCGCTGCCCGCCCCCGACCTCACCGGCACGGGCACCGGCCGGCCGCCCCGCACCCCGCACGAGGAGACGCTGTGCGCGCTCTTCGCCGATGTGCTCGGCCTGCCCGAGGACAGCGTCGGGGCCGACGGCGACTTCTTCGACCTGGGCGGGCACTCCCTGCTCGCCACCCGGCTGGTCAGCCGCGCCCGCGCCGCCCTCGACGTCGAACTCGCCATCCGCGACCTGTTCGAGGCACCCACCGTCGCCGAACTGGCGCGGCGCACGGCCCGCTCCGACACCGCCGCCCGGCCCGCGCTCACGGCCGGGGAGCGCCCCGCCGAGCTGCCGCTGTCCCACGCCCAGCAGCGGCTGTGGGTCGTCCAGCAGATCGAGTGCACCTCCGCCGCGTACAACTTCCCGCTGGTGCTGCGGGTGCGTGGGCCGCTCGACCGTACGGCGTGGAGCGCTGCCCTCGCCGATGTGACGGCCCGCCACGAGGCGCTGCGCACCCTCTTCGCCGAACGGGACGGCCGGGTGTTCCAGCACGTGCTGCCCGCCGACGAGGCCCGCCCGGAGGTGGAGCACATCCGGGCCGCCGAGGCCGAGGTGCCCGCCGTCGTGGCCACCGCGGTGCGCCGGCCGTTCGACCTCGCCCGCGAACTGCCCCTGCGCGCCACCCTCGTGGAGATCACCCCCGAGGACCACGTCGTCGTGCTGCTGCTGCACCACATCACCACCGACGAATGGTCGGACCGCCCCTTCCTGCGCGACCTGGCCACCGCCTACCGCGCCCGCCTCGCGGGCACCGCCCCCGCATGGCGGCCACTGCCCGTCCAGTACGCCGACTACGCCCTCTGGCAGCAGCGGCTGCTCGGCGACCCGTCCGACCCCGACAGCCAGGCCGCCCGTCAACTGGCCTACTGGCGTACGGCACTGGCGGGAGCCCCCGAGGAACTCGACCTGCCCGCCGACCGGCCCCGGCCCGCCCGTCCCGCCTTCTCCGGGGCCGCACTCGACATCGAGTTCGACACCGCCGTCCACGAAGGGCTCGGCCGGCTCGCCCGGTCCACCGGCACCAGCATGTTCATGGTCGTCCACGCGGCCGTCGCCACCCTGCTCCACCGCATGGGCGCCGGAACGGACATCCCGCTCGGCGCGCCCATCGCGGGCCGCGGCGACCAGGCACTGGACGACCTCGTCGGCTTCTTCGTCAACACCCTCGTCCTACGGGCCGACCTCGGCGGGGACCCCGGCTTCACCGAGCTGCTCACCCGGATCCGCGCGACCGACCTGGCCGCGTTCTCCCACGCGGACGTGCCGTTCGAGGCGGTGGTGGAGGAGATCAACCCGGCCCGGTCGATCGCCCGCAACCCGCTGTTCCAGGTGATGGTCGGCCACCACGTCCGTACCGGCGACGCGCTCGAACTGCCCGGCCTGACCGCCGAGTACCTGCCGTTCCCGGTCGGATCGGCCAAGTTCGACCTCGTGTTCAGCTTCACCGAGCGGCAACGGACCGACCACGAACCGGGATCGCTCCGCTGCCGTCTGGAGTACGCCACCGAACTGTTCGACCACGAGAGCGCCGAGCGGATCGGCGAACGGCTGCGCAGGCTCGTCACCGCCGTCGTCGCCGCACCCGGACAACCCGTCTCCCGGGCGGAGATCCTCTCCGCCGACGAACGCCACCAGGTCCTGGAGCGCTTCAACGCCACCGGACGGGACGTCGAGGAGGCGTCCCTGCCCGCCCTCTTCGCCCGGCGGCTCGCCGAACGGCCCGACGCGGTCGCCGTCGTCGAGCGCTCCCGCCCGGTGACGTACGCACAGCTCGACGCACGGGCCGACCGCATCGCACGGCTCCTCGCCGCGCACGGCGTCGGCACCGAGAGCGTGGTCGGGGTGGCCGTGCCCCGCTCGGTCGACATGATCGCGACCGTGCTCGCCGCGCTGAAGCTGGGCGCCGCCTTCCTGCCGCTGGACCTGGCACACCCGGGCGACCGCCTCACCTACATGATCGAGGACTCGGGCGCCGCCCTCGTCGTCGGCAGCGAACCGGTGGCCGGCAAGATCCCCGAGGTGCCGGGCGTCCCCGTGGTACTGCTCGACGCCCCCGCGACCGTCACCGCACTGGACCGCCTGCCGGACACCCCCGTGGACGCCCGCCCGGTCGAGCTGGACCAAGCCGCGTACGTGATCTACACCTCCGGTTCGACGGGCCGGCCCAAGGGCGTCGTCGTCTCCCACGAGGGCGTCTCCAGCCTGGTCGCCACCGCCGTCGACCGCATGGACCTGCACCCCGACAGCCGGGTCCTCCAGTTCGCCTCCATCGGCTTCGACGTGTTCGTCTTCGAACTGGCCATGGCCCTGTGCCACGGCGGCCGGCTCGTACTGATCCCCGACGAGGCACGGGTCGCCGGAGAGGCGCTCACCGACTTCCTCGCGGACCAGCGCGTCACCCACATGATCCTGCCGCCGTCCCTGGTCTCCGCCCTGCCGCCCGGCTGCGCCCTGCCCGAGGGATCGACCGTCCTGGTCGGCACCGAGACGGTCCCGCCGGACCTGTTCGAACGCTTCGGCGCCACCGCCCACCTGATCTGCGCCTACGGGCTCACCGAGGCGACCGTCAACTCCACCCTGTGGCCCTCCCGCGCACACGGATCGCGCACGCCCGGCCGGGTCCCCATCGGCCGCCCCGACCCCAACACCCGCTGCTACGTCCTGGACGAACACCTCCGCCCGGTCCCGCCGGGCGTGGCGGGGGAGCTGTACGTCGCCGGGCGCGGTCTCGCCCGCGGCTACCTCGGCAGGCCCGCGCTCACCTCCGAGCGGTTCGTCGCCGACCCGTTCGGACCGCCCGGCGGCCGCATGTACCGCACGGGCGACCGCGCCCGCTGGCGGGCGGACGGCAACCTCGACTTCCTCGGCCGGGTGGACACCCAGGTGAAGATCCGCGGGTTCCGCATCGAGCTCGGGGAGATCGAGGCGGCCCTCACCGGCCACCCCGCGGTCGGCCAGGCGGCCGTGACCGCCGACCGCGACGGCGACATCGTGCGCCTCGTCGGTTACGCCGTGCCCGACGGCGGCGCGGACCTCGACCCGCGGGCGCTGCGCGCCCATGTCGCCGGGCTGCTGCCCGAGTACATGGTCCCGGCCCTCGTCGTACCGCTGGACGGTCCGCTGCCGCTGACCCCCAACGGCAAGCTGGACCGCAGGGCGCTGCCCGCGCCGGACTGGTCCTCCATGACCGGCGACGCCCACCCCGCCACCCGGACGCAGGCCCGGCTGGCCGGGCTGTTTCGCGAGGTCCTCCGGCTGGACGACGTCGGCGTCCACGACAACTTCTTCGCACTGGGCGGCCACTCGATGGCCGCGATGCGGCTGCTGGGCCGGATCCGCACCGAGTTCGGCGTGGAACTGGGCATCCGGGACGTCTTCGACGCGCTGACCGTCGCCGGCCTCGCCACCGTGCTCGACGGGGCGGCCACCGCCCGCCCCGCGCCGCGCCCGGCCGGGGACGGCGCGGCGGTGGACCCCGGCAGGCCGGTCGCGCCGGTCCAGCGCGCCCAGTGGCACGCCCACCGGCGCGACCCCCGGTTCGACCACGCCCTGGAACTGCGCTCACCGGGCGGACTGGACGCCGGCGCGCTCACCGCCGCGCTGGCCGATGTGACGGCACGCCACCAGCCGCTGCGCACGGCGTTCACCGAACGCGACGGCACGGTGTTCCCGCACCCGGTCGAGCCCCCCGCCCTGACCGTCGAGGAGTGCGCCGACCTCGACGGGCGCCTGGCCGAACTCGCGGGTCAGGTGACGGACCTGACGGCGGAGGCCCCGCTGCGGGCACGGCTGCTCACCGCCCCCGACGGCCGCCAGGCGGTCTCGCTGACCGCGCACCACCTCGCCGTCGACGAGTGGTCGGTGGTCCCCCTGCTCCGCGACCTCACCACCGCGTACGCCGCCCGGTCCGAGGGCAGGGAACCCGGCTGGCGGCCGCTGCCGGTGACGTACGCCGACCACACCCGCTGGTCACACGAGGCGCTCGGCGACCTCACCGACCCGGACAGCCGGGGCGGGCGCCAGCTCGCCTACTGGCGGCGGACGCTGAAGGACGTACCGCCCGCCCCCGCGCTGCCGGCGGACCGATCGCGGTCCGCCGCGCCCGGCCGGGTCGCCTTCGTGCTGGACGAGCGGCTGCACGCCGACGTGGACCGGCTGGCCCGGACCACCGGCACCAGCATGTTCATGGTGCTGCACTCGGCCCTGGCGGCCCTGCTCACCGCGCACGGCGCGGGCACCGACCTGCCCATCGGCACGATGACCGCGGGCCGCGCCGACGACCGGCTCGCCGACCTCGTCGGCTGCTTCCTCAACACGCTCGTCCTGCGCACCGACACGGCGGGCGACCCCGCCTTCGCGGAACTGCTGGCCCGGGTGCGGGAGACGACGCTCGGCGCCCTGGACCGGCAGGACGTGCCGTACGACGAGGTGGCCCGCGCGACCGGGCTGCCCCCCGAGGGGCCCCGGGTCATGGTGATCCACCACGAACAGGCCGACCTGGCACGGCTGGAAGGGGGCCTGGGCTCGCTGCGGGCCGCCCCCACCGGCGCGGTGCGGGCAGGACTGACCCTCGGCTTCCACGAACCGCGCGGCGCCGGCCCGGTGCACTGCGCGCTGACCCACGCGGCCGGCGTACTCGGCACCGCCGCGGCACGCCGGCTCGCCGACGACCTGACCGCCCTGCTGCGCGACGCGGCGGCCGACCCGCGACGACCTCTCTCCGAGCTGATCACCACCCCGCCCACAAGGAGTGACCACGCATGACGACCAACCCGTTCGAGGACCCGCAGGGCCGCTTCCTGGTCCTGGTCAACGACGAGAACCAGCACTCCCTGTGGCCGTCCTTCGCCCAGGTGCCGGCCGGCTGGCGGACCGCCTTCGGCGAGGACACCCGCGAAGCCTGCCTGGCCTACGTGGAGACCCACTGGACCGACCTGCGCCCCGCGAGCCTGGCCGCCCACGACCACTGACCCGCCCCACACACCCGGCCGCCACGCCGGACACACCGACGAGGCGTCGCGGGAACTCCCGGACGACGCCGCCATGCGGGCGGCCCGGCTCCCCGCGCTCACCTGCGGCCACCACGGACCCGCGTCGCCGCTGGGCACCGCGAGGCCCGCCCTTCGGTGGGGCGGTGCCGCTGGGCCTCGTCGCCTGCCGTCGCGGGGGATCGCCCGCTGGTGGCGGCTCCGGGTGGCGCGTCGGGCCTCCTCGAAGGGGCGCGGTAAGGCTCGCCCTTCGGCGGGGCGGTGCCGCTAAGCCCCGTCGCTCTCCGTCGGTCGGGTCGTCCCCGGGCGGCTGTCGGACCAGGCGGCCCACAGTTCGGCGTACCGGCCGCCGGCCGTGAGGAGTTCCTCGTGGGTGCCGGTCTCGACGACCCGGCCCTCGTCGAGGACGACGATCCGGTCGGCGGTCGCGGCCTGCGGCAGGCGGTGCGCCACCATCAGGCCCGTGCGCCCCTCCAGGGCCTTCAGCGCGGCAGCCTCCAGGACGCGCGCCCCCGCGCTGCCCGCGTCGGCGGTCGCCTCGTCCAGGATGGCGATCGGCGGGTCGGCGAGGACCAGCCGGGCCAGCGCCAGATGCTGGGCCTGGGTCACCGTCAGCCGGTGCCCGCCCTCCCCGACCACCGTGTCCAGCCCGTCGGGCAGCGCCTCGGCCCACTCCAGGGCACCCACCGCCGCCAGGGCCGCCCGCAGGTCGTCGTCGCCGGCGTCCGGCCGGGCCAGCCGCAGGTCCTCGGCGAGCGGACCGGCGAAGACGTGCACCTCCTGGCTGATGAGCGTCACCGCCCGGCGGACCCCCGCGGGACCCAGCTCGCCCGCGTCGGCCCCGCCCAGCGTGACCGACCCCCGGGCCGGCCGGTGCACGCCCGCGATCAGCTTGGCCAGCGTCGTCTTGCCGGCCCCGCTCGAACCGACCAGCGCGACCCGCTCCCCGCCGCTCACCTCCAGATCGACGTCCCGCAGCACCGGGTGGCCGGGCACGTAGGCGTGGTCGAGCGAGGAGACCTTGACCGAGCCGTCCACCGGCACGGCCCGCCGGCCCGGCTCCGGCTCCGGCTCCGGCGTGGCGGCCAGGCCGGACACCCCGACCAGACGGGCGAGGCTCGCGCCCGCCGACTGCACGTCGTCCAGCAGGAACAGCGCGGCGTTGACCGGGTTGAACAGACTGTGGAAGTACAGCGCGGCCGCGGTCGCCGTGCCGATGCTCACCGACCCGTCGTCCACCAGCACGAAGCCGGTGACCAGGACCGAGGCCAGGCCGATGAACTCGGCCAGGTTGAGCCGGGAGAAGAACCCGGTCACGACGTGGATGCCGCGCAGCGCCAGTCCGAGGGCCGCCCGCGACCGCTGCTCCACGAGGTCCAGATGCGGCCCGTTCAGCCGGAACGCGCGTACGGTGCGGACGCCCCCGATGCTGTCGAGCAACTGGTGCTGGAGCGCGCCGGTGGCCACCCGGTGCCCGGCGTACACGGGAGCGGCCCGGCGCAGGTACCAGCGCACCGACAGCACCTGCACGGGCACGGCGCACAGCGCGGCGAGCAGGAACCGCCAGTCCAGCACGGCGAGTCCGGCCAGGGTCAGCACGATGGTGAAGGCGGAGCGGGAGAACTCCGGGAGGGCCTGCCGTACCGACTTGGCGACCATGGTGACGTCGTCCGTCACCCGGGAGACCAGGTCGCCCGAGCCGGCCTCCTCGACCCGCTCCAGCGGCAGCCCCAGCGCCCGCTCGACGAACCGCTCGCGCAGGGCGGCGAGCAGGGTCTCGCCCAGCCGGGCGACGAGGGCGCTGCCGAGGGCGGTGGCGGCGCCGCGCGCCACGGCCACCGTGATGAGCAGGACCATGGGCACGGTCAGCGCGTCCGTGCCGCGCCGCTCCACCACCAGGTCGACGACGTGTCCGAGCAGGGGCGCCGTCAGCAGGCCGACGGCCGTTCCGGCGACCAGGACGCCCACCGCCGCCGCCGTCAGCGGACGGTGGCCGCGCAGCATGGAGCGGAGGGCGGCCAGGGTCTCGGCGCCGGTCGCGGTCGGCAGCAGGGCGCGGTCCACGGGGCCGGTGCGGATCGTCGTCTCCTCGGTCCGTCCGTCGTCGGTGCGCGGGTCTGTGCCGTTCGTGGCGGTCATCGAGTTTCTCCTTTGTGGATACCCCGTTCTTCAGGGCGGGGAGGGAACGAGGCTCCTGCGGAGTAGGGCAGGGAAAGCCGGTTCGCCGCCAGGGCGGACCGACGTCCACCTCGGACTACTCGCAGCCCTTCACGAATTGATGCGATATCATGTGAAATGTGCAGGACACTCACGTGAAGCGGGCGTTCAAGTACCGTTTCTATCCGACCGATGCGCAGGCGGCCGAGCTGTCGCGCACGTTCGGCTGCGTGCGGAAGGTCTACAACCTGGCTCTTGCGGCGCGCACGGAAGCGTGGACGCGGCAGGAGCGGGTGAACTACAACCAGACGTCGGCCATGCTGACGGCCTGGAAGAAGACCGGGGAACTCGCCTACCTCAACGACGTCTCCTCCGTCCCGCTCCAGCAGGCCCTGCGCCACCTCCAGACGGCGTTCACCCACTTCTTCGGCAGGCGGGCCCGGTATCCGCGGTTCAAGTCGCGGAAGAAGTCGCACAAGTCGGCGGAGTACACCACCAGCGCGTTCCGGTTCCGGGACGGCAGGCTGACCCTGGCGAAGATGTCGGAGCCGCTCGACATCGTGTGGTCCCGTCCACTCCCGGAGGGCGCGTTGCCGTCCACGGTGACCGTGTCGCAGGACGCGGCCGGACGCTGGTACGTCTCCCTGCTGGTCGAGGATCCGTCCATCCAGCCGCTCCCGGCCACGGATGCGGCCGTCGGTATTGATGTCGGACTCGACCACCTGCTGACCCTCTCGACCGGCCAGAAGGTGGCCAACCCCCGGCACGAGCGGCGCGACCGTGCCCGTCTCTCCAAGGCCCAGCGGCAGCTTGCCCGCAAGGCCAGGGGTGAGGGCGCCAACCGCCGCAAGGCCCGTCAGAAGGTCGCCAAGGTCTACGCCCGCATCGCTGACCGCAGGCGCGACCACCTGCACAAGCTCACCACTCGGCTCGTTCGTGAGAACCAAACGATCGTGATCGAGGACCTCACCGTTCGGAACATGGTGAAGAACGGCAAGCTGGCCCGCGCCATCAGCGATGCGGCATGGGCCGACTTCCGGGGCATGCTGGAGTACAAGGCCCAGTGGTATGGGCGCGAAGTGATCGCGGTCGACCGCTGGTTCCCCTCGTCCAGGTTGTGCTCCACCTGCGGCACCCTGCGGGGCAAGATGCCCCTGCACGTCCGCACCTGGACGTGCGACAGCTGTGGTACGACCCATGACCGGGACGTGAACGCGGCGAAGAACCTTCTGGCTGCCGGGCTGGCAGTGTCTGTCTGTGGAGCTGGTGTAAGACCTCAACGGAGTACTCCGGGCGGGCAGTCGGCGATGAAGCAGAAATCCCTACAGCGCGAGCCGTAGGAATTCCCTCCTTCAGGAGGGGGAGGAAGTCAAGCCAGGACCGCCGCACGGTAGGAGGCGTCGGTGGCGACGAGTTCGGCGTGCCGCCCGTCGGCGGTCACCGTGCCGCCGTCGAGCACCACCACCCGGTCGGTGACCGCCAGCAGCGCGGGGCTGGTGGTGACCAGGACCGTGGTGCGGTCCCGCCTCGTCTCCCGCAGCCGGGCGGCGATCCGCGACTCGGTGACCGTGTCCACCGCGGTGGTCGGGTCGTGCAGGACCAGCACGGGCCGGCCCGCGGCCAGCGCCCGGGCCAGCGCGACCCGCTGGCGCTGACCGCCGGAGAGGGAACGGCCGCGCTCGGTGAGGACGGTGTCCGCGCCGTCGGGCAGCAGCCGGGCGACGTCGTCGGCCGCCGAGGCGGCGAGCGCCGCCTCCACCGCGGCCGTGTCCGCGTCCGCCCCGCCGCGCACGTTGTCCAGCAGACTCGTCTCGAACAGATCCGCGTCATGGGGCGCCACCAGGACGGCCCGGCGTACGTCGTCGGGGTCCAGGCCGGTCAGCGGCACGCCGTCGAGCTCGACCACACCCCCGGCGGGGTCCGACTCCCGGGCCAGACAGCGCAGCAGGTCCCGCGCCGCCGCCGGATCCCCGGTCACCACACCGGTGAGGCCCGGACCGAGGTCGAGGTCGACGCCCCGCAGCGCGCCGAGCGTGACACCGCGCAGCCGGATCCGCCCGGCGACGGCCCCGGGCAGCGCGGCCCCGCCCGGCTCCACCGCGGCGGGCGCCGCCAGCACCTCGGCGATCCGGCGGGCCGAGGCGCGGCCCTGCGCGAACTCGGCGTTGACGAAGGTGAGCAGCTGGAACGGCCCG
Organism: Streptomyces sp. CB02400; assembly: GCF_001905725.1. Classification (GTDB taxonomy): domain Bacteria; phylum Actinomycetota; class Actinomycetes; order Streptomycetales; family Streptomycetaceae; genus Streptomyces; species Streptomyces atrovirens. Next base: position 6,487 of record NZ_LIWB01000014.1, on the reverse strand, counting down.
AGCAGGAACTGCGCCAGCCCCACCGCCGCCACGAGTTCACCGACACTGATGCTGCCGCGCATCGCCAGGTACGCGCCCACCAGGGCGATGACCGCGATGAAGACGCCGGTCAGCGCGAGCACCGCCCCTTCGTGCCCGGCCCGGCTGCGGGCGGCACGCAGCGCGGCGGCCAGCGAGTCCTGACTGGTCCGCCGGTAGCGGGCCACGGCCGCCGGCTCGGCCCCCATCCCCTTGAGCACCCGCAGACCCATGACCAGGTCTGCGGCGACACCCGAAGCGTGGGCGGCGCGCTCCTGCTCGGTCTCGCTGCGCCGCTCCAGCGGCCCGCTGATGCGGTGGCCCAGCCACAACAGGGGCGGAATGCCGAGCAGGACGAGCAGGCCGAGCGGCACCGAGATCCGCAGCAGGGCCACCGCGCTGACCGCGAGGGCGGCGAGCGCCGAGGCGCCGTACGACAGGACGGTCACCGCCGCGCCCACGCGCCGGGCGTCGTTGGTGGCGATGCTGGTCAGCGCGCCCGGGAGCCGGTCGGCGTCGGCGCCGCCGCGCGGGTCGAGCACCCGGGCGGCGAGGTCCAGGCGCAGCCGGTGCGTGGCCCGTTCACCCGCGGCCTCCGTGATGCGGGCGCCCACGCGGTAACACGTCGACAGGACGACGAAGACGACGGCGAGCAGCGCCAGCAGCCGCAGCAGCGTGCCGGACGAGCCCTTGGCCACCGCCTCGTCGATGATCACGCCCACGAGCACGGGAACCAGGGCCTCGCACGTCTGATGGCCCATGCCGAGGAGCGATGCCGCGACGACACCGCGGCGCCGGCCCCTGATCGCTTCCCGGAGCACATGCCCCCCGGTCGGTCCTCCAGCCGGCATGTGCCGTACCTCCGCGATGGTCAGACGGTTAGGTAAGGCTACTCTGAATACGACGGTCCAGGTACCGCGCGCCGAGCACGCCGACGTGCGACGCTCTCCACCCAACACCCTTCGCGGGAGGCGTCGTTGACCACCCGCTTCGCCTTCGGTTAGCCTCGCCTAAGCTGAACTCGCCGTCGTGTCCTGCCTTCCCGCACCCGTGCGAGCCCCGCGAACCACCGCCAGGGGGAGTTGTCGTTGACGGTCGAAACCCGGGCGGTGTCCACCGAGCAGCCCCCCGCCCCGGTCGTGCCCGGAGCGCGACGCGGGACCACCGCACTCCGCGCGTTCGGGCTCCTCCTCGCGCTCGGCGCGCTCGTCCTCGTCGGACTCCTCAGTGTGTGGGTGGGGACCCGGGGCATCCCGTTCACCTCGACCTGGACACTGCTGTGGCGGCCCGACGGTTCCGAGACCGCGGTCATCATCCACGACTACCGCATCCCCCGTACGCTCCTCGGGCTCGTCGTCGGCACGGCCCTCGGGCTGTCCGGCGCGCTGATGCAGGCGATGACGCGCAACCCGCTCGCCGACCCGGGACTGCTCGGCGTGAACCTGGGCGCCTCCACCGGGGTGGTCGTGTGCATCGCGTTCCTCGGGGTGGGATCCGTCCTGGGCCAGGTGTGGTTCGCGCTCCTCGGCGCGGTCGTGGCGACCCTCGTGGTCTACCTGCTCGGCTCCGCCGGACGGACGGTCGCCACACCCGACCGCCTCGTCGTCGCCGGCGCGGCCGTCACGGCGGTGCTGTACGCCTTCAACTCGACGGTGCTGCTGCTGCGCCCGCGCGCCTTCGACCAGTTCCGCTTCTGGACCGCCGGCTCGCTCGCCGGACGCACCTACGACGTCCTCCAGGCCGTCCTGCCGTTCGCCACCGTCGGCACGGCACTCGCCCTGCTGCTCGCCCCCGCGCTCAACGCCCTCGCCATGGGCGACCAGTTGGGGCGGGCCCTCGGCGTCCACGTGGTCCGCACGCGGGTGCTGGCGGCCGTCGCGGTCATGCTGCTGTGCGGTGCCGCGACCGCCGCCGCCGGACCGATCGGCTTCGTCGGCCTCGCCGTCCCGCACGTGGCCCGGTTCGTCGCCGGCCCCGACCAGCGGTGGGTGATGGCGTACTCGATGCTGCTCGCTCCCGTCCTGCTGGTCGGCGCCGACGTGCTGGGCCGGGTGATCGGCGCGCCGGGCGAGGTCCAGGTCGGGATCGTCACCGCGTTCCTCGGCGCCCCGCTGTTCATCGCGCTGTGCCGTCGCCGGAAGCTGGTCATGCTGTGAACCCCGTACACCCGACGGAAGCCTCCGCCGAGGCCGCACCCGTGATCAGCGGGACGGTCGTGCGCGCCGGCGGAGGCGGGATCTCCCTGCGGATCCCGGGCCGGTCCGTGGCCGTGGGCGTCGTACTGCTCGCCGTGCTCGTCGTGGTCATGGGCGTCAGCCTGACCACCGGGGACTTCGAACTCTCCGTCACCGAGGTCGTCGAAGCCCTGACCGGCAACGGTTCCCCGGGCGCCGACTTCATCGTCAACACCCTGCGCCTGCCCCGCCTGGTCACCGCGGCGTGCGTCGGCGCCGCCCTCGCCGTGAGCGGCGGCATCCTGCAGAGCCTCACCGGCAACGCGCTCGGCAGCCCCGACGTCATCGGCTTCACCAACGGGGCGGCCGTCGGCGCCCTGACCGTCATCATCGTGCTGCACGGCAGCATGACCCAGATCGCGCTCGGCGCGCTGATCGGCGGCCTCGCGACCGCCGCCGCCGTCACCCTCCTCATCGCCGGCCGGGGGCTCCAGGGGTTCCGGCTCGTCGTCATCGGCATCGGGGTGAGCGCGCTGCTGCTGGCCGTCAACTCGTACCTGATCACCAGGGCCACCTTCCAGGAGGCGCTGGAGGCGCAGGCGTGGCTCCTCGGCAGCCTCAACAACCGCGGCTGGACCCAGGCCGGCGCCATCGGACTCGCGGTCCTCGTGCTCCTCCCGGTCGCCTTCGTGTACGCCCGCCGGCTGTCGATGGTGGAGATGGGCGACGTGACGGCGACGGCGCTCGGCGTCGACGTGGCCCGGACCCGCACCGTGCTGCTCGTCGTCTGCGTCGCCCTGGCCGCGTTCGCCACCGCGGTCGCCGGACCCATCTGGTTCGTCGCCCTGGCCGCCCCCCAGGTGGCCCGGCGCCTGACCCGGTCCTCCGCCCCCGCCCTGGTGCCCACCGCCCTCATGGGCGCCGTACTGCTCACCGCGAGCGATCTCGCCGTGCAGCGCCTGTTCACCGACACCCTCCTGCCGGTGGGCGCGGCCACCGGCACCATCGGCGGGCTGTACCTCATCTGGCTGCTGGTCACCGAGTCGCGAAAGAGCCGCGCATGACAGGAACGCACCCGTCGGAACCCCGGCTCCGGGCCGAGAACCTGACCCTCTCCTACGACCGGCGGACCGTGGCCACCGGCCTCGGCGTCGACATCCCCGACCGCTCCTTCACGGTGATCGTCGGACCGAACGCCTGCGGCAAGTCCACCCTGCTCAAGGCACTGGCCCGGATGCTCAGGCCCAAGGCGGGCGAGGTCTACCTGGACGGCGCCGCCATCGCCTCCTACCGCACCCGCGAGGTCGCCCGCCGGCTCGGGCTGCTGCCGCAGTCGTCGACCGCGCCCGGCGGCATCACGGTGGGCGACCTGGTGGCCCGCGGCCGCTACCCGCACCAGCGGCTGCTGAAGCAGTGGTCCGCCGAGGACGAGACCGCCGTGACCGGGGCGATGCGCCGCACCGGGGTCCTCGACCTCGCCGGCCGGCCCGTCGACGACCTGTCCGGCGGGCAGCGCCAGCGGGTCTGGCTGGCCATGGTGCTCGCCCAGCAGACCCCCGTCCTGCTGCTCGACGAACCCACCACCTTCCTGGACATCGCGCACCAGATCGAGGTGCTCGACCTCTGCGCCGAGCTGCACGCGGCCCGGGGGCACACCGTCGTCGCGGTCCTGCACGACCTCAACCAGGCCTGCCGCTACGCCACCCACCTCGTGGTGATGCGGGCCGGCGGCACCGTCGCGGCCGAGGGGGACCCGTCGGCCGTGATGACCGCCGAACTGGTGGAGGACGTGTTCGGCCTGCCCTGCCGCATCATCGACGACCCGGAGACCGGCACCCCCCTGATGGTGCCCGCCGCCCCGCGGCGCGCCGCCGACGACTCACGGCGTCCGGCGCGCGATCCTGGCACAGCCGTCCTATGATCGACCCAGTAAAGTTGAATTTCGAACTTTTCTGTGGTGGTGGAGGGCCGACGCATGAGCAACACGGAAACGCACCCGACGGAGACGGTCTGCGGCGCGGACGTCGACGGACCGCCCCCGCCGGGCATCGAGATCCTCACCCCGAGGGACGTACCCCTCGGCGGCCCGCGCGCTATGCGGGTACGGCGGACCCTGCCCCAGCGGGCACGCACCCTCATCGGAGCCTGGTGCTTCGCCGACCACTACGGCCCCGACGACATCACCGAGTCCGGCGGCATGCGCGTACCCCCGCACCCGCACACCGGCCTGCAGACGGTGAGCTGGCTGTTCAGCGGCGAGATCGAACACCGCGACAGCCTCGGCAGTCACGCCTATGTCCGGCCCGGCGAACTCAACCTCATGACGGGCGGCCACGGCATCAGCCACTCCGAGGTCTCCACCCGGAGCACCCGGATCCTGCACGGCGCGCAGCTGTGGGTGGCGCTGCCCGGGGAACACCGCGACGCGGCCCGCGACTTCCAGCACCACGTCCCCGCCCCGGTCGCGCTGGACGGCGGCGAGGCCCGCGTCTTCCTGGGCACGCTCGCCGGCGACACCTCACCGGTGCGCACCTTCACCCCGCTGCTCGGCGCCGAGATCACCCTGGCCCCGGGCGCCCGCGTGACCCTGGACGTGGACCCCGGCTTCGAACACGGAGTCCTCGTCGACAGCGGCGACATCCTCCTCGCCGATACGGCGCTGAAGCCGGCCGAACTCGGCTACGCGCCCCCCGGCCGCACCACCCTCACCCTCTCCAACCAGGCGCCTGACCCGGCCCGCCTGCTGCTCCTGGGCGGACCGCCCTTCGAGGAGGAGATCGTCATGTGGTGGAACTTCATCGGACGGTCGCACGACGACATCGTGCAGGCTCGCGAGGACTGGACGAAGGGGTCACGTTTCGGCGAGGTGCAGGGGTACGACGGGGCTCCGCTGCCCGCGCCGGAACTGCCGAACGCACCCTTGAAGCCGCGAGGAAGAATGCGCTGACCTGCGGATACGGTGCGCCGTACGCCAACAGGACAGGATCGCTGCTGCGCCTGTCCGGCAACGCACGAATCCCGCAGCGCCCGCGTCGGCTCCAGCCGCATACGTGCCTCCGAAGCTGCCTGCGACTCCCAATGCATGGGCGTCTGCGGGCAGCTCTAGCCGAACACTTGCTGACCTTTTGCTGACTTCACTGACGGGTCATCAGGTTCGGCTGACGCGGCGTGCTCTCTGCTTGTGTCCCTCGCGAGGCGTTCTCAGCGCCCTAACTCTCCGCTGACGCGGGCGCTGGAGTGTTGGATCCGTCGTGTGAGGCCGTCCACGTGTGTAGGGGAGTAGCCGCTTGTGCAAACCCGACAAGTGGCGTGCTGGGCGAGTAGGCACCCAACCCTGACTTCTGGGTCAGGACGCTTGAGTTGCAGGCTTCCCTCGGAAGCGATGGTGTCCATCAGTCCCCGACGGGCTGCAACATTCGCATACGACCGGCGAGTCGCTGCCGGGTGCGAAGCCAGTGGCTGGCTCGCTCAATGGGCAGCCTGGATCGTCTCAAGGGCCTGCTCCGTGTCACCTCTGGTTGTTGCCGACCCGATGCCGACCTACGAGGTCAAGTCGATCGCAACGGTCGTCGGCGGCCACACCCGCGTGCAGGACGACTACCAGGGCGGGGTCGAATCGATCATCAGGCTCGACGACGCGTACCCCCTCGAAACGCTGCAGGGAATCGAGGAGTTCTCTCACCTCACCGTGACCTGGCGCTTCCACCTGGCACGACCCGAAGACGTCCAGCTCCACGCACGCAGCCCACGGGGAAACCAGAACTGGCCGGCGACCGGCACATTCGTCCACCGCAACCACCGGCGACCCAACCAACTGGCGGTCAGCTACCCGCGGTTGCTCAAGGTCGAAGGCCGGGACCTCCTGGTCACCGATCTCGACGCCGTGGACGGAACGCCCGTGATCGACCTGGCCCCGTACTTTGAACAGATGGGGCCTCGGGGCCCGGTCCGTCAGCCCGCGTGGCCTGGCGAGATGCTTGAACCGAACTACTGGGCGGAGGCGAGCGAACGGCCATCGGAACGCCCCGTGCAGTGGGGTGACGTCGGTTCCGACGAGAGGCCGAGCAGGCACTGACGGAGCGGATACGTGTCGTTCACGGTGCGACCCGGAGTACGTACGGGTTCCCCGGATCACACGTGAGCTGCGGGAGAGCGGCTCGGGGGTGAACCACAAGCGGATTGCACGGATGATGCGCGTGGCCGGGTTGTCCGAGCGTCGTCCGTGCGGAGGTAAACGCACCACGGCCCAGGAAGTGAGTGCGCTGAAGGCCCCGGGGTTGCGTCCTGGGAAGTGG
>NZ_LIWB01000013.1 GCF_001905725.1 Streptomyces sp. CB02400 | reverse complement strand
GACCGCGAAGAAGATAACGGGGGCCGATGACCACGCCCGTGTGAGTGAGCGCGGTGCTCGCGCCCGAGCTCTCCAGGGCCTTGGAGATGCCGAAGTCGATGACGCGGGGGCCGGTGTCCGTCAGCAGGATGTTGGAGGGCTTCAGGTCCCGGTGGACCAGGTTCAGCGCGTGGATGGAGACCAGCGCCTCCGCCAGCCCGGCGCCGAGGTCGCGTACCTCGGCCGCCGAAAGCGGGCCGCCGTCGGCGATCCTGCTGTGCAGTGAAGGCCCGGGGATGTACTCGCTCGCGATCCACGGCTCGGGGGCCTCCGGATCCGCGTCCACCACCGCGGCGGTCCAGTAGCCGCCGACCTTCATCGCCGACTCGACCTCGCGGCGGAAGCGCCCACGGAACCCGGGGTCGTCGGCGATGTCGTTCCTGACCACCTTGACCGCGACCCTGCGGCCCGACGGGGACCGGCCGAGATAGACACGCCCCATTCCGCCACTGCCGAGCCTGCCGAGGAGCCGGTAGGGCCCGACCTCCCGGGGATCGCCCGGTACCAGTTCGTCCAACACTGCGTCCCTCCCCGTTCGTTGAGCCCCGAGCATATTCATCGGCGTCGTACAGAGCCTGAACACCGCGTCGGGCGTCCGCCATGTGGAACGCAACGCGGGCGACCGCCCTCTCCCCTTCCTCCAGATGTGGCCGGCGCCGCTGGAACCCGGCGGCGACCCGCGCTACGAGGTCGTCCCCGGCACAGCGGACTCCACTTCGTACGCCCTCCCGGAGGCGGGCGCGATGCTCCACGTACGCCGGCTGACGGCGGGGGAGCGGACGGCCGTACCCGATGTCGCGTACGTGTACGCCCATGTCGTCCGGGGCCGTCTCCGCCTGGACGGCGAGGAACCGGGACCGGGCGACGCGGCCCGTCTCGCGGACGCGAAGGACGTCAAGGCCGTCGCCTTCGGGCTCGGCCGCTACTCCGGTCTGGAGCACCTCGACCACGGCGAGAAGGTGCTGGAGATCAGGGAGATGCCGGCCGCCTGGCTGCTGCTGAGCAGCTACCGGCACATCGAGAGCGCCTGCCTGGACGCCGAACTGATCCGGGAGAAAAGGCACTTGGAGCAGGTGTGGGTGCGCGAGGCCCTGGAGGGCCGCTGGTTCGGCGAACTGCGGCTGACCGTCCAGTCCTTCGTGGATGCCTGCGCGGCGCGCACCACCGGCTCCGTGACCTGGCGGCTGCGCAACGGAGGGGCCGACACCCGTGCCGTCACCGTGCCCTCTCCGCTGTACCTGCGTGACCGCGAGGCCTGGGAGAACCGGGCGATCGCCGCGAAGTCGGCCCCGTTCGCCCGCGCCGCACGTACCGAAGCACTGCTCACCGCCGTCTGACCCGTACCGCCGACGCCGTCACCCGTTCCTTCTTCCGACTCAGGAGCATTCCGATGACCACTGCCGTCTCCCACCCCGCCGTCGACGCCACCCGGGCCCTCGCCGGCCCCGGCGGCCACCTGATGCCTTCCGCCGCCCTGTCCGCGCTCGCCGGAACCGCATCGAGCCGTGCCGGCGATCCGATGCGCGGACTACCGCAGGCCGTCGACGAACGCCTGCCAGGCATCGGCACCGACGGTGACGACCGGGCCGGAGGGGTTCTTGCTGTCGCGGACGGGGACGGCGCCGGTGGGGCACCCGTCGGCGACCTCGACGCAGTCGCCGCCGGTGTTCCCGCTGTAACTGGACTTACGCCACTGGGTGTTCCTCAAGCTGGGAGCCGTGTCCATAGCGTTCCTCCATCACCCGCATGATCAGTTCCGCCGAATCCTCCACGGAGAGGGCGGCAGCCTGCAAGCGAGCGTAACGGAGAGCGGCTTCCCTGATGGTCTCCGGATTGGCCGTCATGTGGCCGGAGATGATGTCCTCCGTGTAGACGATGTCCGGGTTGTCGTCGAAGCGTAGGAAGTTGAACGAACCAGCGAGACTGGCGTGAGCCCCCGCCTTGTTCGGCAGCACCTGCACATGCATCCACCGGTGACCGGCGAACTCCAACAGCCGGGCCAGTTGCCGCCGCATGACCTCGGTGCCGCCGATCGGCCGGTGCAGTACCGCCTCGTCCAGCACCACCCAGGTCAGCGGCGGCTGCTCGCGCTCCAGGATGCGCTGGCGTTCCATCCGGGCGGCCAACAGGCCTTCCAGGTCGTCCGGCATGCCAGTAGCCAGCACCGCCCGCGCGTACTCCTCCGTCTGTAACAGTCCGTAGACCAACTGCGCCTGATACGTCGAGATGTACGACGCCTTCGCCTCCATCTCCGCGTACGGCTGGAACCACGTGGGGAGTTGGCTGCGCAGCACCAGGCCGATGAGGCGGGAGAACAGCCCGTCCGTGCCGAGGGCCGCGTCCACGCGTTCGGAGAAGTCGCGGGTCGGGACCTTCTTCGTGGTCTCGATCTGGCCGATCAGCGAGCCCGTGCAGAAGATGATCTCGCCGAGCTGGCCCTGTTTGAGGCCGTGCGCCTCACGCTGGCGGCGCAGTTCCCAGCCGTAGTAGTCGAGCGGGGAAGCGGTGGGGTCGAGCGACTGGATGTTGACCACGGCGGCACCTCACTTCAACGCCTCACGGCGTTTGTCTCGTTCCGTAGTCAAGCGTATGCGGAGAGTCGCATGATTATGACGTGAATCACGTAACCGATCCGCAGGCGGCGGACATCCGCACCGAGTACCACGCCGAGTTCGTCATGGGGGAGCACTCGGCCCGGCATCTGCGGCGCATCCTGCGGCTGTACCTCGTCGGCTCGGGGCTGGCCGAGGTGACCGACGCCGCCGAGCTGGCGCTCACCGAGCTGGTCGCCAACGTCGTACGGCATGTCCCCGGCCGCCGCTGCCGTATCCGTTTCCTGCTCCGGCCCGGCGGAGTGCGGGTTGAAGTCGCGGACGACCGCCCGGAGTTGCCCGCGCGAGCCGTCGGCAGTGGGCTCGGCGAGAGCGGGCGCGGACTGGTGATCGTGGACGCGGTCACCGACCGGTGGGGTGTCGCCGTCCGCCCCGACGGGCGGGGCAAGACGGTGTGGTTCGAGTGCCTGGGACGGTGTCGGGCGGTGCCCGTCGAGGCCGAGGCCGGACCCTGAGTCACCGGACCCCTGCGCGCCTTGAACCATCGTCGTGGCTCCGCCGTTGTATCTCCTGTTCAGCCGCACAGGGTGCCGATGTCCTGCGTCGCAGGGTCCGGTTCCATCCACGAGGAGAGACGTATGAAGTCGTGGCGTTCCCGTATCGCCGCTGCCGCGATCGGTACCGCGCTGGTCACCGTTCCGCTGACCGCGGCCCCGGCATCCGCCGCCGACACCAACCCCTGGGGCTACGTAGCGATCTCTGGATGGAGGGACAAACTCGCGTGCGTGGACGACGGGCAGTACGCCCTCGCCCACGGGTACGTGAACTACTACTGCGACTGGGACGACCCGTACTGGGTCCTGTGGGCCCTCCCCGCGTAGGACCAGCCGCCGACGGGCGGGTGACCGGAACGGGGAGCCGGGACCGGCCGGTGGTCGTGGGGGCCGCCGGCCGGTGCGCGGTGCTCAGCCGCGCAGTTCCGCCAGCACCGCGTCGGTGAACGGCGGCCACGCCTCGACCGCCCAGGGACCGAAGGCGCGGTCGGCGAGGGCCGCGCACGCCACGCCCGCGTCGGGGTCGATCCACAGGAACGTACCCGACTGGCCGAAGTGGCCGAAGGTGCGCGGCGAGGACGACGCTCCCGTCCAGTGCGGGGACTTGGAGTTCCGGATCTCGAAGCCGAGGCCCCAGTCGTTGGGGTTCTGGTGACCGTAGCCCGGCAGGACGCCCTTCGTCCCCGGGTACTGGACCGTCATCGCCGCGGCGACCGTGCGCGGGTCGAGCAGGCGCGGCGCCTGCACCTCGGCCGCGAACCGCAGCAGGTCGTCCACCGTGGAGACGGCGTCCTTCGCCGGGGAGCCCTCCAGCGATGTCGACGTCATCCCCAGCGGCTCCAGCACCGCCTGCCGCAGGTACTCCGCGAACGGGATCTCCGTCGCCTTCGCGACATGGTCGCCGAGCTGCTCGAAACCGGCGTTGGAGTACAGGCGCCGCTCACCCGGTGCCGAGGTCACCTTGTGCTCGTCGAAGGCGAGCCCCGAGGTGTGCGCGAGCAGGTGCCGGACCGTCGAGCCCTCAGGGCCCGCCGGTTCGTCCAGCTCGATCGCGCCCTCCTCGTACGCCACGAGCACCGCGTAGGCGGCGAGCGGCTTGGTGACCGAGGCCAGCGGGAAGCGGTGCCCGGCGGGGCCGTGCGTGCCCAGGACGGTGCCGTCCGCCCGTACGACACCCGCCGCGGCGGTGGGAACCGGCCAGTTCTCGATCAACGCGAGGCTCTTCAGCGACATGCCGTCGAGCCTAAGCGTTCAGAGGGACAGCTCCAGCAAGGGGTCCGGCCTGGGCCTGAAGCCCAGCGCGACGTACAGCGGCTCCGCCTGCGCGGACGCGGTGAGGCGGACCCGCCGGGCGCCGTGCTCGCGGAACCACTCCAGCAGCGCCTCCATGCACCCGCGCGCGTAGCCGCGGCGGCGGGCGTCCGGATCGGTGGCGACGCTGAAGACGTAGCCGTCGGTGCCGTGCGGATTGCGCGCGCCGCCGATGCGGTACTCCAGCGAGCCGGCCACCAGCGCCGCCAGCGCGCCCGGCCGCTCCGGGTGGTCCACGACGAACGCCACGAAGGTGCCGTCCGGCTCGGACAGCCTGCCGCGCAGCACGGGCAGCGACTCGGCGTGCCAGGCCGTGGACGGGTCGGACAGGGGCATCGAGTCGATCATCACCTGGCGCAGACGCAGTACTTCCTCCGCGTCCTCGGGTGTCGCACGGCGTACAGAGGTCATGACCGTACGCTAATCAGCCACCCGCCTCCGCGTCCCGTCCGTTTCTCACCTTCGTCGCTTGCTTGGAGTGCACTCCAGGGTTCTAGCGTGGGGGCCATGACGGTGACGGAGACGGAGACCACCACGGGGACCGGCGCGGACACCTGCGCCGGGCCGCCGCAGGGGGATCGGCGGCCGGACGGCGCGGACAAGTACACGATCAGCGAGGTCGTCGCCCTCACCGGGCTGACGGCGCACACCCTGCGCTGGTACGAGCGCATCGGGCTGATGCCGCACATCGACCGGTCCCACACCGGCCAGCGGCGCTACAGCAACCGCGACCTCGACTGGCTCGCCCTCGTCGGCAAGCTCCGCCTGACCGGGATGCCGGTCGCGGACATGGTGCGCTACGCGGAACTGGTCCGCGAAGGCGATCACACGTACACCGAGCGTTTCGAACTGTTGAAGCAGACCCGCGAGGACGTACTGTCCCGGATCGCCGAACTCCAGGGCACGCTCGCCGTGCTCGACCGGAAGATCGGTTTCTACGCGGACGCCGGGCGTGCCCTGGCGTCGGAGAGGGCACGATGACCAACGGCAGGATCGGTACGGCGGCACTGGGCGAGGGCGGCCCCGAGGTGGGCGTGCAGGGCCTCGGCTGCATGGGCATGAGCTTCGCGTACGGGCCCACGGACGCGGACGCCTCCCGGGCGACCCTGGAGCGGGCCCTGGAACTCGGCGTCACGCTGTACGACACGGCGGACGCGTACGGCGCGGGGGAGAACGAGCGGTTCCTCGCCCCGTTCTTCACGGCGCACCGGGACGAGGTGGTCGTCGCCACCAAGTTCGCCCTGTCGATCCCGCCGGACGACCCGACCCGGCGGGTCATCCGCAACGACGCGCCGTACATCCGCGAGGCCGTCGAGGCGAGCCTGAAGCGCCTGGACGTCGACGTGATCGACCTCTACTACATGCACCGGCGCGATGTGAACGTGCCGATCGAGGAGACCGTCGGCGTCATGGCCGAGCTGGTGCGCGAGGGCAAGATCAAGCAGCTCGGCCTGAGCGAGGTCACGGCCGGCGAACTGCGCGCCGCGCACGGGGTGCACCCGATCGCCGCCGTGCAGTCGGAGTGGTCGCTGTTCAGCCGGGACATCGAGGCGAGGGTCGTACCGGCCGCGCGTGAACTGGGCGTGACCCTGGTCCCGTACTCCCCGCTCGGCCGCGGCTTCCTGACCGGCTCCTTCGCCGACGCCGACCAGGACCTGACGGCCGACGACTTCCGCCGCCAGATGCCCCGCTTCACGGGCGCCAACGCGGCGGCCAACGCGGCGCTGCTGGACCCGATCCGCACCGTCGCCGAGGCCCACGACGCCACCCCCGGCCAGATCGCCCTGGCCTGGGTCCACCAGCAGTCGGAGATCCACAACCTCCCGGTCGTCCCCATCCCGGGCACCCGCAAGCCGACGAGGGTGGAGGAGAACACATCGGCGGCCCACATCACCCTGACGCAGGAGGAACTGGCCCTACTGGAGCCCATCGCCAAGAAGGTGGCAGGCACCCGCTACAAGGACATGGCGTTCACGTCCGCAGGGCGGGAATAGTCGCGGGCAGTCGTGCCGCTGGGGCGGCACGGGTGGGCGCGACGGCACCCCCGTCAGCGCCGGGCCGCGCGACCCACCCCCGCGAACCCGCGCCCCGGGCGCCTCACAACTCCGCGAGCAGCTCAGCCTTCTTCACGGAGAACTCCTCGTCCGTCACCAGCCCCGCCTGATGCAACTCCCCGAGATGCCGGATCCGCTCGGCGATGTCCGCGGGATCACGGCGTGCCCGCGCCGTGGATACCGCCGGCACCGGCGCACAGTTCCGCACCGCGGCCAACACGGCCGCCGCGAACGGCAACGACTCGTGCACGGGCCCGTACCCCAGCCCGAACACCACGGCGGCCGGATCCTGATCGGCCTGCGCCGGCGGAGCCCCCGCATCCCGCCGCAGCAACCGCAGATGCCCCTCGAACACCTCCGGCGACCGCCACTCCACCCCGCTCAGCTCACCCACCGGGAACCGCTGGTCCCCGGCCTTCCACTTCGCCGACGACGCCCCCGTCCAGAACCACCGGAACGCCACCGCGCTGCCGTCGAAGGTCGCCTTCCCGTCGTACGCCTTGAACTGCAGCGGCACCTCGGGCGCGGCCACCAGATGGCGTTCGGCGGGCCCGGACTCGGTGAGCTGTGCGCGCAGTTCGTCGGCGTAGTACTCGGCGAGCGTCTCGCGTTCGGCGGGCAGCACCAGCCGGTAGGGGTCGCCGCTCTCCTTCAACTGCCCGGCGGCGGCCTCCATCAGCGGATCGGCACCGGGCCGGAGCTCGATCCGCAGGACCACCGTCCCGCGCTTCCCGGGCGCGAGGCTCACCCCCTCGACCGCCTCCAGCGGAACACGCCGCTCCCCGAGCGCCTGGAACAGCTTGGGTGTTCGAATCCCCCGTTCGTAACGGATGAGCACGGAGTCGGACTCGAACTCCCAGGCGGCATGAAATCCGGCCAGTACGTCACCCATGCGGCTCATCGTATGCGGCACGAGCTTCTCCGTCCCTTCCCCACGCATACCGCAGTATCTCCGCCTCTACGCGCGTCCGGTAGTGGTCGTACCGGACAAACCCGTCCGGCAGAGGTCGTCCTCGCCCGCACAGGACACCGCGCGGTATGCGCCAACACCGATCTCGGCGAAGTTCCGCAGACTGTCCGTGCCCGGTACGAAGTAGCCGGCGTGGCCCTCGGCCTCCCGTGCCGACAGCACCCGCGCACCGAATTCCGCCGTCACCGGGTCGGCCCCGTGGCCCAGACCGCCGAGCTCCAGGTACGGCACGTCCTGGATCCAGTCGTCGGCGTCCCGCATCGCCCACACCCGGGCGGTGGTGCGCAGCTGGGAGGCGTTCTCGACGCGCATGCCGGGGCTGCCGGCCACCGCGATGTCGGCCACCCGCTCCGGCAGACTGCGCGCGGCGATCCCGCACACCACGGAGCCGTAGCTGTGGCAGAACAGCGAGACCGGGGCGATCCCGGGCAGTCCGCGCACCAGCGCGTCCAGCCGCACCGCGCCGTCCTCGGCGCGCATCGCCGTGGCCGCGTCCATGCCGAGCCCGCGGGGGGCGGTGTAGTCGGCCCAGGCGATCACGGCCGTACGGGTCGTGGGGTCGGCGGCGCGCTCCGCCGCGTACAGGGACTTCGCCATGCCGACGGGGGCCGAGTACGCGCGGCCCGTGCGCTGGAAGGTGAGCAGGTCGGTGTCGACGCCGGGGACGACGACCGAGACCCGCTCGGCCCTGCGCAGGTCACCGAAGACCTCGGCGACCCGGCCGGAGCCCGACGGGTCGAAGGCGAGGATGTGCCGGCCGGGGCGCATCAGTGCCTCGAAGCGGTCCATCCGGCGTGCCGCCTGCCGCTGGCCCGAGGCGGTGAGACGGCTGTCGTGCACGCGTTCGAGTTCGACCTTGCGGGCCTGCCCCAGCGCGATGCGGTTGGCGTGGTAGCGCAGTTGGACCGGTGCGCCGTTCATGTTGCCGACCGCGAGCGGATAGCGGCGGGCGAGGCTCGCGCGCTGCCCCACGGTGAGGGAGGCGAAGAACCGGACCAGCCGTGCGGGCGCAGCCTGAGGGTCCGGCAGCCGGTGGCCGGCTATCCGGCCGTGTTCCCACGCGCTGAGCGATGCCTGGAGCGGGGCGGGGTGGCGCTGATGGCGCAGCGCCGTCCAGCCCGTGGTCGCCAGCATCACGAAAACGACGGCGAGCGCGAGCAGCATGCGCCAGACGTTCAGTTGCGGGGAGGTGTCGAAGGAAGTCACTGAAAGGACACACTAGGAGAACGGGAGAGTCTCGCGTGACCCAAGTGACTGGGATCACGTTTCGTTGTGCCGGTTCAGGGCTGGATTCGTGCGCCAGTTCCCCGCGAGTGCCGGTCCCACGTGGTCCAGACAGGTCGTCATCAGGTCCCGCATGGCCGACGCGCTGAAGTCGTCCCCGGCGGACCAGCGCCGCTCCGCCACCCGGATCACCCCGCCGAACGCGGCCACCAGGATCCTCGGCCGGGGGTCGGCGTCCACGTCGAGTCCCTCGCGCTCGGCGATGATGCGCGCCAGCTCCTCCTCCAGCTCCGTGGCGCGCCGCAGATGGGCGGCGAGCAGGGCGGGCGTCGACTCGATCACCCGGTAGACGCGCATGTGCAGTTCCAGGGGGACGAGCTGTTCGACGGCCTCGTTGATGCCGTCCCAGCTGTCCAGCACGGCCCGGCGCAGCACCTCCAGCGGCGCCTCGCCCGGCGGGCGTTCGCGTACGGCCTCGACGACGTGCGACTCCGCGAGCCGGGAGACGAAGAACGCCACCTCCTCCTTGCTCGCGAAGTAGCGGAAGAAGGTGCGCTGCGAGACGTCGACGGCCGCGGCGATGTCGTCGACGGTCGTCCTCTCGTACCCGCGCGTGGCGATCAGCTCCAGCGCGGCCCGGACCAGCGCGTCCCGTGTGCGCTGCTTCTTGCGCTCTCTCAGACCCGGCCGCGGCAGCGCACCCACGGCGGTCCCGACCGTCTCCATTGCTCCTCCTCGAACTGTTTCCCCAGTTCAGGCTATACGCAGATGTCCTGTCAGTGACCGACTAGTGAAATGGTTTGTCAACTGTCAGTGACTGACATTAGTGTCGAACGTATGACTAGTCAGACCACCATCGACAAGACGGGATCGGGGGACGGGCCCCCGTCCGCCCCGTCGGGCACGACGCCGGGCAAGGGGCTGCGGGGGCACCCCTGGTTCACCCTCGTGACCGTTGCCGTGGGGGTCATGATGGTGGCCCTGGACGGCACCATCGTGGCCATCGCGAACCCGGCCATCGCCGCGGACCTCGGAGCCACCTGGTCCGATCTCCAGTGGATCACCAACGCCTACTTCCTCGCCCTCGCGGTCTCCCTGATCACCGCGGGCAAGCTCGGCGACCGCTTCGGCCACCGGCAGACCTTCCTCATCGGTGTGGCCGGTTTCGCCGCGTCCTCGGCTGCCATCGGGCTGTCCGAGGGCATCACGATGGTCATCACCTTCCGTGTCTTCCAGGGGCTGTTCGGCGCGTTGCTGATGCCGGCCGCGCTCGGCCTGCTGCGGGCCACCTTCCCGGCCGAGAAGCTCAACATGGCCATCGGTATCTGGGGCATGGTCATCGGTGCCTCCACTGCGGGCGGCCCGATCCTCGGCGGTGTCCTCGTCGAGCACGTCAACTGGGAGTCGGTCTTCTTCATCAACGTGCCGGTCGGCGTTCTCGCCGTCGCCCTCGGCGTGTGGATCCTGCTCGACCACCGTGCCGAGAACGCACCGCGCTCCTTCGACATCCTCGGCATCCTCCTGCTGTCCGCCGCGATGTTCTGCCTCGTCTGGGCCCTGATCAAGGCGCCCGAGTGGGGCTGGGGCGGCACCTGGACCGTGACGTTCATCTCCGTCGCGATCGGCCTCTTCGTGGCCTTCGCGGGCTGGCAGACGCGGGTGCGGGAGCCGCTGATCCCGCTGGCGCTGTTCCGGTCCGTCCCGCTGTCCGCGGGTGTCGTGCTGATGGTGCTGATGGCCATCGCCTTCATGGGCGGCCTGTTCTTCGTCACCTTCTACCTGCAGAACGTGCACGGCATGAGCCCGATCGACGCCGGTCTGCACCTGCTCCCGCTCACCGGCATGATGATCGTCGGCTCGCCGCTGGCCGGAGTGATGATCACCAAGGTGGGCCCGCGCATCCCGCTCGCCGGCGGCATGGCGTTCACCGCGCTCGCCATGTACGGCATGTCGACGCTGGAGACGGACACCGGCAGCGCCGTGATGTCGCTCTGGTTCGCCCTGCTGGGTCTCGGCCTCGCCCCCGTCATGGTCGGCGCCACCGAGGTCATCGTCGGCAACGCGCCGCTCGAGCTCTCCGGTGTCGCCGGTGGTCTCCAGCAGGCCGCCATGCAGATCGGCGGCAGCCTCGGTACGGCCGTGCTGGGAGCGGTGATGGCCTCCAAGGTCGACAGCGACCTCCCCGGCAACTGGAAGGAGGCCGGTCTTCAGCCGCTCAGCGGGGACCAGATCGAAGCGACCGCCGAGGCCGTCCAGTTCGGCGTCGCGCCGGTGTCCCCGGAGATGCCGCCGGAGATCGCCCAGAAGATCACCGAGGTGTCCCACGACACCTTCATGTCCGGCATGGGCCTGGCGTCCCTCACGGCCGCCGGAGTCGCCGTGGTGGCGATCTTCGTCGCCTTCCTCACCAAGCGCGGTGAGAACGCGGAGGCGGGCGCGGGCGTCGGCCACATCTGAATTCACCGCGGAAGCGGGGGTACCCGCCATATCAGCCAACCCTTCAGGGAGTTGATGATGGCGAGCTTCGGACACGGAACGCGCAGGCACCCCCGCACACGTGGCCGGACGTGGTCACGGTCCGGGCCGGATCGCGCGACGCTCGGGATCGTCGGAGTCATCTGCGCGGTCGCCGGTTTCTTCGTGCTGGGGATCGTCCTCGGCCCGGTGGCGATCGTCTGCGGCTGGCTCGCCATGGGCCGCAGCTGGACGGGACCCCGTCCGGTACCGGCCCTGGTCGCCCTCGTCCTGGGCGCCATCGACACGCTCCTGGCCGTCATCTTCCTGGCCGGAGCGACCACGTCGGGCTACTCGGTGTTCTGACGTGGCACCACATGGGTGAGCCCCCGGCAAGCCGCCGGGGGCTCACCCATGTCACCCCGCAGCTGCGGGCAGTCGTGCCTCCCCAGTGCCTCAAGGGCCTGGGAGGCACCCCCAGGCGGCACGGGTGGGCGCAGCGGCACTGCCGCGCCACGCGCCCCCGCCACGCGCCCCGCGCGACCGCGCACCCGCGCAGCCCCCTTCGCCGCGCCCCGCGGAGCGTTACGCGTCGCCCCCCGCCACCCCGGGATCGGCCGCAGCCACGTCCAGCAACTGATACCTATCGATCGCCTGCTTCAGCACCGACCGATCCACATGCCCCTCCCGCGCCAGCTCCGTCAGCACCGCCACCACGATCGACTGCGCGTCGATGTGGAAGAACCTCCGCGCCGCCCCCCGCGTGTCCGCGAACCCGAACCCGTCCGCGCCCAGCGACTGGTACGTCCCCGGTACCCAGCGCGCGATCTGGTCCGGCACCGACCGCATCCAGTCGGACACCGCCACCACCGGCCCCTGCGCCGCCGCCAGCTTCCGCGTCACGTACGGGGTGCGCTGCTCCTCCTCCGGGTGCAGCAGGTTGTGCCGCTCGCAGTCCACCGCCTCGCGCCGCAGCTCGTTCCAGGAGGTCGCCGACCAGACGTCCGCCTTGACGTTCCACTCCTCGGCGAGGATCTTCTGCGCCTCGATCGCCCACGGCAGTGCCACCCCGGACGCCAGGATCTGCGCCGGGAGCGAGCCCGCCGTGCCCTCGCTGAAGCGGTAGAGGCCCTTGACGATGCCCTCCGCGTCGACGTTCTCGGGCTCGGCGGGGTGCTGGATCGGCTCGTTGTACACCGTCAGGTAGTAGAAGACGTCCTCGCCGTGCGGGTGCTCCTCGTCGGAGCCGTACATCCGGCGCAGCCCGTCCTGGACGATGTGCGCGATCTCGAACCCGAACGCCGGGTCGTACGCGACACACGCCGGGTTCGTGGACGCCAGCAGCTGCGAGTGGCCGTCCGCGTGCTGGAGACCCTCACCGGTCAGCGTCGTACGCCCCGCGGTCGCACCCAGTACGAAACCGCGCGCCATCTGGTCGGCCATCTGCCAGAACTGGTCACCGGTGCGCTGGAAACCGAACATCGAGTAGAAGACGTACACCGGGATGAGCGGCTCGCCGTGCGTGGCGTACGCCGATCCCGCCGCGATCAGCGAGGCCGTGCAGCCGGCCTCGGAGATGCCGTCGTGCAGCATCTGGCCGTTGGGCGCCTCCTTGTAGGCGAGCAGCAGCTCCCGGTCCACCGACTCGTACTGCTGGCCGAGCGGGTTGTAGATCTTCGCGCTCGGGAAGAACGAGTCCATGCCGAACGTGCGGTACTCGTCCGGCGCGATCAGCACGAACCGCTTGCCGAGCTCCTTGTCCCGCATGAGGTCCTTGAGGAGACGGACGAAGGCCATGGTCGTCGCGATGGACTGCTGGCCCGAGCCCTTCTTCACGGTCGCGTACGTCTTGTCCTCGGGCAGCCGCAGCGGCTTCGACCGCACCACCCGCGTCGGCACGTACCCGCCGAGCGACTTGCGGCGGTCGTGCATGTACTGCATCTCCTCCGTGTCCGGCCCCGGGTGGTAGTAGGGCGGCAGACCGGACTCGAGGTCCTTGTCGGAGATCGGCAGGTGCAGCCGGTCCCGGAAGTGCTTGAGGTCGTCGACCGTCAGCTTCTTCATCTGGTGCGTGGCGTTGCGGCCCTCGAAGTTCGGGCCCAGCGTCCAGCCCTTGACCGTCTTCGCGAGGATCACCGTCGGCTGGCCCTTGTGCTCGGCCGCCGCCTTGTACGCCGCGTAGATCTTGCGGTGGTCGTGGCCGCCGCGCCCCAGGTGCAGGATCTGGTCGTCGGTCATGCCCTCGACCATCGCGCGCAGCCGGTGGTCGTCGCCGAAGAAGTGGTCGCGGATGTACGCGCCCGACTCGGTGGCGTACGTCTGGAACTGGCCGTCCGGTGTGATGTTCATCTTGTTGACCAGCACACCGTCGCGGTCCTGCGCCAGCAGCGGGTCCCAGGTGCGGTCCCAGATCAGCTTGATCACGTTCCAGCCGGCGCCCCGGAAGACCGACTCCAGCTCCTGGATGATCTTGCCGTTGCCACGCACCGGGCCGTCGAGCCGCTGCAGGTTGCAGTTGACGACGAAGGTCAGGTTGTCCAGGCCCTCACGCGCGGCGAGGGTGAGCTGGCCCAGCGACTCCGGCTCGTCCATCTCGCCGTCGCCGAGGAACGCCCACACGCGCGAGCGCGAGGTGTCGGCGATGCCGCGCGCGTGCATGTAGCGGTTCATCCGCGCCTGGTAGATCGCGCCGATCGGGCCGAGGCCCATCGACACGGTCGGGAACTCCCAGAAGTCCGGCATCAGCCGCGGGTGCGGATACGACGACAGGGTGTACGGCGCCTTCGACTTCTCCTGGCGGAAGCCGTCCAGGTGCTGCTCGCTCAGCCGGTCCAGCAGGTACGCGCGGGCGTAGATGCCGGGGGAGGCGTGCCCCTGGAAGAAGACCTGGTCGCCGCCGTCGCCCTCGTCCTTGCCGCGGAAGAAGTGGTTGAAGCCCACGTCGTACAGCGACGCGGAGGAGGCGAAGGTGGCGATGTGGCCGCCGACCCCGATGCCCGGCCGCTGCGCGCGGGAGACCATCACCGCGGCGTTCCAGCGGGTGGCGTTGAGGATCTTGCGCTCGATCTCCTCGTTGCCCGGGAAGAACGGCTCGGCGCGGGTCGGGATCGTGTTGACGTAGTCCGTGCTGCGCATCTCGGGCACGGCCACGCGCTTCTCGCGGGCACGTTCGATCAGTCGCAGCATCAGGTAGCGGGCCCGCTCCCGGCCGCGCTCGTCGACCGCGGCGTCGAGGGAGTCGAGCCACTCCTGGGTTTCCTCGGGATCGAAGTCAGGAACCTGACTCGGAAGGCCGCCAATGATGATCGGGTTGCGATCGGATGCGGAAGCCACGCTGTTCCTTACCTGTCAGAGGGCCGTGAGACGGGCCGCCGTTTTCACCGGTACGGCCCGGATTGCGCCGCTCCCCATGGTCCACCTCGGGGCCGTCGGCGTCATCTCTACCGGGAGGTAATCCGCAGTCGCGACCAGTACGGTGTGCATGGGGCTCGTCCATTCGAGTCTTCGTACACGTAGACGGTTCCCAAAGGGCCAAACGGGGCACAAAGGTGTGGTGTGTGTCACTTCGGGCCATGATGGTGTGCCTGGAGTTGCGGTGACCCGGCCAGGATCGTCACCGTTTCGGCGGTCTGTACGGCCGGGTACTTGCGCGATCCGTCCCGCCCGTGTGGACTACGGCCAATGCTTCGCGCACGCGCGTGGCTGAGTTATTCCCAAGACATGATCAGGAGGCAACCCGTGAGCGCGACCGCGGACCACGCGGAGGAGCGGACGAACCCTGCCGCCAGGCTGGGGTTCCAGCCCGGGCAGGTGGTCCAGGAGATCGGCTACGACGACGACGTCGACCAGGAGCTCCGCGAGGCCATCGAGGGCGTCATCGAGAGCGACCTTGTCGATGAGGACTACGACGACGTGGCTGACGCCGTTGTGCTGTGGTTCCGCGACGACGACGGCGACCTGACGGATGCGCTGGTGGATGCCACCACGTACATCGAAGAGGGCGGGGCGATCCTGCTCCTCACGCCGAAGACAGGCCGTTCGGGCTACGTGGAGCCGAGCGACATCTCGGAGGCGGCCACCACGGCGGGCCTGACGGCGGCCAAGAGCGTCAGTGTGGGCAAGGACTGGAGCGGCAGCCGGCTGGCGACGCCGAAGGCGGCCAAGTCCAAGCGGTGAACCACCCCCGGACGGGCCGGTCGCGTCACGCGTCGGCCCGTCCGTCGGCCTGTCGTGCTCCCTGCGTAGGGTGGTCGGAGCGAACCACCACGAAGGGATGAACACGACGATGGCGATCCAGGTCGGCGACAAGGCCCCCGACTTCGAACTCAAGGACAACCACGGGGCGACCGTGAAGCTGTCCGACTTCCGCGGGCGGAAGAACGTGGTGGTGCTCTTCTACCCGTTCGCCTTCACCGGCGTGTGCACCGGTGAGCTGTGCGAGGTCCGCGACCGGTTGCCGCAGTTCTCCGACCGCGACACCCAGGTGCTCGCCGTCTCCAACGACTCCATCCACACCCTGCGCGTCTTCGCCGAGCAGGAGGGCCTGGAGTACCCCCTGCTCAGCGACTTCTGGCCGCACGGCGACGTCTCGCGCGCGTACGGCGTCTTCGACGAGGACAAGGGGTGCGCGGTGCGCGGGACGTTCATCATCGACAAGGAGGGTGTCGTGCGCTGGACCGTCGTCAACGCCCTGCCGGACGCCCGTGACCTGAACGAGTACGTCAAGGCGCTCGACACCCTGTAGTCACGTCAAGGCGCTCGACACCCGTGGATCCGGCCCGACACCCTGTGATTCTTCGGCCGCGGGGCCTGCGGCGGCCGGGAACCCGTCACTAGGATCGACTCGTTGATCCGACATCCAACGCACTACGGGGCACCCCGCCCCAGGACACCAATGGAGGACTCGTGGGAGTCAGCCTCAGCAAGGGCGGCAACGTATCGCTGACCAAGGAGGCGCCGGGCCTGACCGCGGTCATCGTCGGTCTGGGGTGGGACATCCGCACCACGACCGGTACCGACTTCGACCTCGATGCCAGCGCCCTGCTGCTGAACAGCGGCGGCAAGGTCGCCAGTGACGCGCACTTCATCTTCTTCAACAACCTGAAGAGCCCGGACGGCTCGGTCGAGCACACCGGTGACAACCTCACCGGTGAGGGCGAGGGCGACGACGAGCAGATCAAGATCAACCTCGCCGGGGTCCCCGCCGACATCGAGAAGATCGTCTTCCCGGTCTCCATCTACGACGCCGAGAACCGCCAGCAGTCCTTCGGCCAGGTGCGCAACGCGTTCATCCGCGTCGTCAACCAGGCCGGCGAGGCCGAGATCGCCCGTTACGACCTGAGCGAGGACGCCTCCACCGAGACCGCCATGGTCTTCGGTGAGCTGTACCGGCACGGCGCGGAGTGGAAGTTCCGCGCCATCGGCCAGGGCTACGCCTCGGGCCTGCGCGGCATCGCGCAGGACTTCGGTGTGAACGTCTGAGAGGCCCAGTAGGGCGGCCACGCCCGAGCCCGGCCGCCTTCCGCGGCCACACCGCCAGGCGCCGCACGGTTTACGTGCGGCGCCGGACGCGCAGGACCACCTGAGAAACATCACCACCCGGGGAGGGACCAGCATCATGGGCGTCACGCTTGCCAAAGGGGGCAACGTCTCCCTGTCCAAGGCCGCACCCAACCTCACGCAGGTCATGATCGGGCTCGGCTGGGACGCGCGCTCCACCACCGGAGCCGACTTCGACCTCGACGCCAGCGCGCTGATGTGCAGCGGCGGCCGGGTCATGGGGGACGAGTGGTTCGTCTTCTACAACCAGCTCAAGAGCCCGGACGGCTCGGTGGAGCACACCGGTGACAACCTCACCGGTGAGGGCGACGGGGACGACGAGTCCCTGCTGGTCGACCTCCCCAAGGTGCCGGCTCAGTGCGACAAGATCGTCTTTCCGGTCTCCATCCACATGGCCGACGAGCGCGGCCAGACCTTCGGCCAGGTCAGCAATGCCTTCATCCGCGTGGTGAACCAGGCGGACGGTCAGGAACTCGCCCGTTACGACCTGAGCGAGGACGCGTCCACCGAAACCGCGATGATCTTCGGCGAGCTCTACCGCTACCAGGGTGAGTGGAAGTTCCGTGCGGTGGGGCAGGGGTACGCGTCGGGGTTGCGGGGCATCGCTCTAGACTTCGGAGTCAACGTTTCGTAAAGCCGATCACGGCAGCGGGGGAGACCCGTTAACACACCTGGGGTAGCCAGTGGTTCTGAAAACCTTCGGCTGGTCGTTCGCGGTCACCGCGCTCGGCCTGGTCGCAGCGATCCTCTTCGGGGGGTGGACCGCCTTCGGAATCGTGGCGATCCTCTCGATCCTCGAGATCTCGCTGTCCTTCGACAACGCGGTGGTCAACGCCGGCATCCTGAAGAAGATGAATGCCTTCTGGCAGAAGATCTTCCTCACCATCGGCATTCTGATCGCCGTTTTCGGCATGCGGCTGGTCTTCCCCGTCGTCATCGTCGCCGTCAGCGCCCAGCTCGGCCCGATCGAGGCGGTCGATCTCGCGCTCAGCGACAAGGACCGTTACCAGGAACTCGTCACCGACGCCCACCCGGCGATCGCCGCGTTCGGTGGCATGTTCCTGCTGATGATCTTCCTGGACTTCATCTTCGAGGACCGGGACATCAAGTGGCTGGGCTGGCTGGAGCGCCCGCTGGCCAAGCTGGGCAAGGTCGACATGCTGTCGGTCTGCATCGCCCTGGTCATCCTGCTGATCTCCGCCATGACCTTCGCCACCCACGCCCACCAGCACGGCGGCGCCCACGTGGACAAGGCCGAGACGGTCCTGCTGTCCGGCATCGCGGGCCTGATCACCTACATGATCGTGGGCGGGCTGTCCGGCTTCTTCGAGGACAAGCTCGAAGAGGAGGAGGAGCACGAGCACGAGGAGGAGGAGAAGGCCGCGCGGGAGGGCAAGCCCCGCACGGTGGTGGCCATGGCCGGCAAGGCCGCGTTCTTCATGTTCCTCTACCTGGAGGTCCTGGACGCGTCGTTCTCCTTCGACGGCGTGATCGGCGCCTTCGCCATCACCAACGACATCGTCCTGATGGCCCTCGGCCTGGGCATCGGCGCCATGTACGTGCGGTCCCTGACCGTGTACCTGGTCCGCCAGGGCACCCTGGACGAGTACGTCTACCTGGAGCACGGCGCGCACTACGCCATCGGCGCCCTGGCGCTGATCCTGCTCGTCACCATCCAGTACGAGATCCACGAGCTCATCACCGGCTCCATCGGCGTCATCCTGATCGGCTGGTCCTTCTTGTCCTCCGTACGCCGCAACAAGCGGCTCGCGGAAGCCGAGGGAAACGCCGGCGACAAGACTGAGGTCACCTCCGGGGTGTGACAGCCCTTCGGGTGAGGAACGCTCTCGACGGGGCGGCACCGAGGACCACTCCTCGGGGCCGCCCCGTCGGCCGTCCGGGAGTTCCGGCGGCCCGAGCGGGGTTCGGCGACTGGACTTGGGGCGGGAATGGGTTTCCTGGACGGACTGTGGCGCGGACGTGAGAGCGCCTTCGACTCGGGCAGCGCGGCCAGCAACGCCATCGAGCTGACCAAACGACACGGTCAGGTGTCCCTGACCAAACAGGGCGCGGCCACCGGCCATCTGCGGATCAACCTGAGCTGGCGGATGCGGACCTCCGACTTCGGCGGCTCCCAGCGGGAGAGCCTGCTGCGCCACCCCCTCAAGGCGCTCAAACCGCCGGAGGTCGTCGGCCACAGCCAGTCCATGGTCAACGTCGACCTCGACCTCGGCTGCCTGTACGAGCTCCAGGACGGCACCAAGGGCGTGGTCCAGCCCCTCGGCGGCTTCCTCGGCGACGCCAACGCCGCGCCGTACGTCAAGCTCAGCGGCGACGACCGGTTCGGGTCCGGCTCGGGCGAGACCATGTACGTCAACCTGGACCACCGCGAGAACATCAAGCGCCTGCTGGTCTTCGCCTACATCTACGACCAGACGCCCGCGTTCGACCGCACGCACGCCATGGTCACGCTCTACCCCAGCAGCGGCCCGCGGATCGAGATCGGCCTCGACGAACGCCACCCCCAGGCCCGCTCCTGCGCGGTGGTGATGATCGAGAACGTCAAGAACGAGATCCTCGTCCGCCGCGAGGTGAAGTTCGTGTACGGATTCCAGGCGGAGCTGGACCGGCTGTACGGGTGGGGGCTCCAGTGGGGGAGGGGCTTCAAGACGAAGGCCGATCGCTGAGGAGCCCCTGATCGCGCAGGTGCCGGACCGTCAGCGCCCGATGAACTGCGGGCCCTGCGGCGGAAGCCGGAAGTCCGGGTCGGGGGAGGCGGCGGCCGGTGGCGGGAAACCGTACCCGCCCGGCGCCCCCGCGGCGGCCGTGGCGGGCGCCGGCGGGTAGCCGTAGGCGGGCTGACTGGTCGGCTGCGGATAGCCGTAGGCCGGCTGCGTGGCCGCGGGCTGCTGCGGCGGGTAGCCGTATGCGGGCTGCGCGGGCACCCCCGCCGGCTGCTCGGGCGGCAGCGGCCGGGACACCTCGGGCACCGGCGGGGCGAGCGGGGCCTGCGGCTGCGTCAGGGCCTCGGAGGAGGTCCGGTCGGAGGCCGGTACGTGCGCCGTCGGGGGCGGAAGCTGGGTGACGTCCGAGGGATCGGGCTCCTGCGCGGCCTCCGACTCGTCCACCGAGATGCCGAAGTCGGTCGCCAGACCCTTCAGACCGTTCGAATAGCCCTCGCCGAGCGCCCGGAACTTCCAGCCCTCGCCGCGCCGGTACAGCTCACCGCAGATCAGCGCGGTCTCCTCGCCGGTCTCCGGCTTGATGTCGAAGTACGCCAGCGCGTCCCCGTCGGCGGCCTGCGCGTCGTACAGCAGGATGCGCAGGTCCCGTACGCGGTCGAAGGCGACGCCGTCCGCCGACGCGACGAGCAGGATCCGGCCGACACCGGACTCGACACCGGCGAGATCCGTCTGGATCGTGTCGGTCAGGCCCTCGGCTACGCGCTTCTTGCCGAGCCGCCACACCTGCCCGGCAGGGTGCCGTGGCTGGTTGTAGAACACGAAGTCCTCGTCGGAGCGCACACGGCCGTCGGGGCCGAGGAGCAGCGCGGAGGCGTCGATGTCCGGCACCCCCTGCCCGGGCGACCAGCGCAGCACGGCACGTACCGTGGTGGCCTCGAGAGGGACGTTCGACCCCTTGAGCATCGCGTGCGTCATGCGGTCATCCTGCCTTCTCCGTCCTGGTCACGACAACGCGGGGGGTTGGGGTCGACACGGCGGGGTTACCTGAAGTTCATGCCCCGAGGGAACCGCCGACATGGATCCCTACGTACTATTACCGGCCACCTTTTTACATTTCAGTGATTCCCGAGAGGCCACAGGGGAGTTCAATGCGTCATTTCGGTCAGATCGCCCCTGCGGTGCGGAAACGTCTCTTCTACCGGGAGCCCTGCGAGTTCACGCCGGATTCCCCGGCCCGGCTGCTCTCCGCGGCCCTCGGTGCCACGCTCTACAGCCCCGCGACCCGGCCCCTGCTCGCCGACGACGTCGTCAAGCAGGGCGGACGCGGTGTGGTCTCCATGGTGCTGTGCCTGGAGGACTCCATCGACGACGCCGACGTGCCCGCCGGTGAGGAGAACCTCGTACGGCAGTTCACGGACCTGGCCGGGCGGCCCGGGGCGGATCTGCCGCTGCTGTTCATCCGGGTCCGCACCCCCGAACAGATCCCCGACCTCGTCCGCCGCCTCGGCCCCTCCGTCGCGCTGCTGTCCGGATTCGTACTGCCGAAGTTCACCGCGGAACGCGGCCTGCCGTTCCTGGAGGCGCTCGTCACCGCCGAGGCCGAAAGCGGCCACCGGCTCTTCGCCATGCCCGTGCTGGAATCGCCCGAGCTGCTCTACCGCGAATCCCGCGTCGAGACCCTCGAAGGCATCTTCCGCGCCGTCGACAAGTACCGCGACCGCGTCCTCGCACTGCGCCTCGGCGTGACCGACTTCTGCTCCTCCTACGGGCTGCGCAGAGGCCCCGACATGACGGCGTACGACATCCAGGTCGTCGCCTCCGTGATCTCCGACGTGGTGAACATGCTGGCCCGGGCCGACGGCACCGGATTCACCGTGACGGGACCGGTCTGGGAGTACTTCCGGGTCCAGGAACGCATGTTCAAGCCACTCCTGAGGCAGAGCCCCTTCCACGAGGTGCAGGCCGTGGCACTGCGCGAGAAGCTGATCGAACACGCCATGGACGGCCTGCTGCGCGAGATCTCCCTCGACCGGGCCAACGGCCTGCTGGGCAAGACCTGCATCCACCCCTCGCACGTACTCCCCGTGCACGCGCTGTCCGTCGTCAGCCACGAGGAGTTCAGCGACGCCCAGGACATCCTCCGGCCGGAACGCGGCGGCGGGGGTGTACTCAGGTCTGCCTACACGAACAAGATGAACGAGGTGAAACCCCACCGCGCCTGGGCCGAGCGGACCCTGCTGCGCGCCGAGGTCTTCGGCGTCACCAACGAGGACATCGGCTTCGTGGAACTGCTCGCGGCAGGCCTGGCCGAGTGACCGGGACGGAGAAGACTGTGAACGAGGGGATGCGCCACCCGGCGCGTCACGCAACCCGGGCCGGCGAGGACATATGGTCCGGCAGCTGGGTCACGGAGCGGCTCGGCGTCGAACTGGCCGGGGACGAGAGCCTGCCCGGTCTGCTGGGGCTGGCACTGCGCCGCAACCCCAAGCGGGCCCACCTGCTGGTCTCCAACGTCCTCGGCAAGCACGTCCCCCAGTCCCCGTCCGTCGTGTACGGCCACGGCGTCGCGCTCGGCCGCCGGGTGCGGGAGCTGCTGGGCGACTCGGCGGAGGACGCGGTGGTCCTCGGCTACGCCGAGACCGCGACCGGTCTGGGGCATTCCGTCGCCGACGGCCTGGGCGCCGCCCCCTACCTGCACTCCACCCGCCGCCCGGTCGTGGGGACCGCCACGGCCGGCGGCTTCGAGGAGTCCCACTCCCACGCCACGTCCCACCTGCTGCTCCCGGAGGACCCGTCCCTGCTGGCCGGGGACGGCCCGCTGGTCCTGGTCGACGACGAGTTCTCCACGGGGAACACGGTGCTGAACACCGTTCGGGATCTTCATGCGCGGTATCCGCGGGGGCGGTATGTCGTGGTCGCCCTCGTCGACATGCGGTCGCCCGCGGACGCCGGGCGGCTGGACGAGTTCGCCCGCGAGATCGGGGCGCGCATCGACCTGGTGACGACCGCGTCGGGCACGGTGCGGTTGCCTGACGGCGTCCTGGAGAGGGGCCAGTCCCTGGTGGCGCGGTACGAGAGTTCCGCGGGGAGTGGCCGGGCTTCTGCGGCTGCGTCGGGGCCGGTCGCGCAGTTCCCCGCGCCCCTTGAGGGTGCTGCTGGTCCCGCGAGCTTCGAAGCCGACGCTCGGACAAACCCCCCGGGGACGCGGGGAACTGCGCGACCGGCCCAAGACGGCCCGCACCCGAATGACAAGCTCACCACGCGAGTGGACCTGCGCTGGCCGGATGGCCTCCCCGACGGCGGCCGCCACGGCTTCACCCCCACGCACCGAGCCCGCCTCGAACACGCACTCCCCGACATGGCGGCCCGCCTCGCAAAGGCACTCCCCGATGACGCGCAC
The DNA here is from genome assembly GCF_001905725.1 of Streptomyces sp. CB02400. GTDB lineage: Bacteria > Actinomycetota > Actinomycetes > Streptomycetales > Streptomycetaceae > Streptomyces > Streptomyces atrovirens. The sequence goes on along the minus strand of NZ_LIWB01000013.1, from coordinate 223,513 downwards.
CGCGTCCTCGTCCTCGGCTTCGAGGAGCTGATGTACGCCCCGCTGCGCCTGGCGGGCGAGCTGGAGCGGACCATCCGCGCCGACGTGCGTTTCTCCACCACCACCCGCTCGCCCGTCCTCGCCGTCGACGACCCCGGCTACGCGATACGCACCCGCCTGGTCTTCCCCGCCCACGACGACCCCGCCGACGGCCCCGGCGAGCGCTACGCCTACAACGTCGCCGGCGGCGGCTTCGACACCGTCGTCGCCGTCGTCGACTCGGCCGCCGACACCCCCGCACTGCACGCGCCCGACGGCCTGCTCGCCCGGCTCGCCGCGCACACCCCGCAGGTCCTCCTCGCGGTCGTACCGTCCTACGTACCCGCACCCCAGGACGCCCCCACGGACGCCCGACCGGACGCCCCCGAAAGGCCCGCCACCATGCTGCCCGAGCCCCTCAGAGGCCCCGCCTTCTCCTCGTACGCGCCCGAGGAGGTCGGCTGGCTGCTCCAGGACCTCTCGGACGTGACGCTGGAGGCGCCGACCGAGGAGCGCGAGGAGGCCATCCAGAGCGGCGGCGCCCACTACGCGGAGTCGCTGCCCGTGGAATACCAGCCGAGCGAGCAGTATCAGGAACTGTTCCACGCGGCCCTGGACGAGTCGGCGGCCCGCCTGGCCCACGCGGTGGGCGTGGTCACCGAGACCGTGCTCGCCGAACGGTCCCCCCGCCCGGTGCTCGTCTCCCTGGCCCGCGCGGGCACCCCCGTGGGCATCCTGATGCGCCGCTGGGCGCAGTACCGCCACCATCTCGACCTCCCCCACTACGCTGTTTCGATCGTCCGCGGCCGGGGCATCGACGCCAACGCGCTGCGCTGGCTGGCCGCTCACCACGACCCCCGGGACGTGGTCTTCGTCGACGGCTGGACCGGCAAGGGCGCCATCACCCGCGAACTCGCCCAGGCGGTCCAGGAGTTCGAGAAGACCGAGGGCGTCACCGGCTTCGACCCGGAGATCGCGGTCCTGGCCGACCCCGGCTCCTGCGTCCGCACCTACGGCACCCGCGAGGACTATCTGATCCCCTCCGCCTGCCTCAACTCCACGGTGTCCGGCCTGATCTCACGCACCGTGCTCCGCGCCGACCTGGTCGGCCCGCACGACTTCCACGGCGCCAAGTTCTACCGCGAACTCGCCGGCGCGGACCTCTCGGTGGCCTTCCTGGACGCCGTCTCCGCCCGCTTCCCGGAGGTCACCGACGCCGCCTGCGCCCAGGCCAAGGAGCTCCTCTCCACCGACCGCACCCCCACCTGGGAGGGCTGGGCGGCGGTCGAACGCATCAGCGAGGAGTACGGCATCCACGATGTGAACCTCGTCAAGCCCGGCGTCGGCGAGACCACCCGGGTACTGCTGCGCCGGGTGCCCTGGAAGGTGCTCGCCCGGGCCGGAGCCGGCAGCGACCTCGACCATGTACGCCTCCTCGCTCAGCAGCGGGGCGTCCCCGTCGAAGAGGTCGACGGACTCCCCTACACCTGCGTCGGACTGATCCACCCCCGCTACACCCGTGGCGCCACCGGTGCCGACGGCAAGGCGGTGACCCGCTGATGCCCGTCATCGTCGCCAGCGACCTCGACCGCACACTCATCTACTCCGCCGCCGCCCTCGCCCTGACCATGCCGGACGCACGGGCACCCCGGCTGCTGTGCGTGGAGGTCCACGAGAGCAGGCCCCTGTCCTATATGACGGAGACGGCGGCCCAGCTCCTCACCGACCTCGGCGACGAGGCCGTGTTCGTCCCCACGACGACCCGCACCCGCAAGCAGTACCAGCGCATCAACCTCCCCGGCCCGCCGCCGACCTACGCGATCTGCGCCAACGGCGGACACCTCCTCGTCGACGGCGTGTCCGACCAGGACTGGCACGCCCGGGTGCTCGCCCGGCTGGCCGACGAGTGCGCCCCGCTGTCCGAGGTGCAGGACCATCTGCTGCGGACCGCCGACCCGGTCTGGGTGCGCAAGCACCGGGTCGCCGAGGACCTCTTCGCCTACCTCGTCGTCGAGCGGGAACTGCTGCGCGAGGAGTGGGTGAAGGAACTCGGGGAGTGGGCGGAGAACCGCGGCTGGACCGTGTCCCTCCAGGGCCGCAAGATCTACGCCGTGCCCAAGCCCCTTACCAAGAGCGCGGCCATGCGCGAGGTCGCCTGTCGCACCGGAGCCGATCTCACCCTCGCCGCCGGCGACTCCCTCCTCGACGCCGACCTGCTCCTCGCCGCCGACCGGAGCTGGCGCCCCGGTCACGGCGAACTCGCCGACGCCGACTGGACGGTCCCCGCGATCAGGGCCCTCCCCGAGCGGGGCGTCCTGGCCGGCGAGCGCATCCTGCGCGAGTTCCTGCAGACGGTGCGCTCACCTCGGTGAGACCGTACGACCGAGAGGCCGTGCGGCCGGGGCGTCAGCGGTGACGTCGCAGGCTCATCGTGTCGGCGGAGTCGTACCCGTGGGCGGGTGCGTCCCCGTCGGCGTGATCGGCACCGGCGGCCGGGTGCGACGGGCGTATGTGATCCGTGCCGGCTCGCCCGTCCCGCCGCCGCCGGCGGCGGCCGTCGCCCGAGCGCAGCAGCCGCAGGACCACGAACGCCACCAAGGCCAGCGCGGCCACGCCGAGGACCACCTTCGAGTACGCCGACACGATGGTCGACACCTGCTCCCAGTTGTCCCCCAGCGCGTACCCCGCGAGCACGAACGCGGTGTTCCAGATCGCGCTGCCCAGTGTGGTCAGACCGAGGAACAGCGGCAGCCGCATGCGCTCCACACCGGCCGGCACCGATATGAAACTGCGGAAGAGCGGAATCATCCGGCCGAGGAACACCGCCTTCGGCCCGTGCCGCAGGAACCAGGCCTCCGTCCTCTCGATGTCCGCGACCTTCACCAACGGCAGCCGCTCCGCTATCGCCACCGTCCGGTCCCGGCCGAGCAGCGCGCCCACTCCGTACAACGCGAGCGCGCCGATCACCGAGCCGGCGGTCGTCCACAGCAGCACGGCGAGCAGACCCATCCGCCCACTGCTCGCGGCGAACCCCGCCAGCGGCAGGATCACCTCGCTGGGGATGGGAGGGAAGAGGTTCTCCAGCGCGATGGCGAGGCCGGCCCCGGGGGCGCCCATGGCGTCCATGAGGTCGTTGACCCACTGCGGTCCGGCACTCCCGTCCGCTGCCGCTGTGATCGTGTGCGCTGCGATGGCTGTCATGCCTGCCACGCTAGAGAACCGGAGCTGAAGGAACGCTGAGGAAAGCCGCACGATGCCCTGCGGTACTCCACAGCCGCAATTGCGGTTTTCCGCAGTGTGCCCCCATGCCGCGTCCGACTAGCCTCGCGATCATGCGAGACATGGTGCGGCGCGTGACGCGGTGCGCGGTGGGGCTGATCTGGGGCGCCGCCGCGGCCGTCGTCGAGCTGCTCTACACCGTCCTGGCCGGCCTGCTCCTCCTGCTCGTCGTGGCCTGGCCGCGCGGCCGTCGCGCCGTGCTCCGCCCGGTCCTCGCGGGCGCGCGGAGACTGACGGAACTGAACCGCACCCGGCTGCGGACATGGCTGAGAGCGCACACCTCGCCCGCGTACGAGGACACGCAGGCCCTGGGGTACCTGGCCTGTCGCTGGACCCTGGGAGTCCTGGGCGCGGTGGTGATGCTCTCGGTGGCGATCGGCCTCGGGTACGGCACGTCGTGGCTGTACCTCTGGCTGCTGGTCGACGAGATACGCACGCCCGGAGCGGTCACCCTCACCTCCCTCGGAGGGCTCTTCCTGCTCTTCCTCGCCGTCCAGGGCATAGTCGGCGTGGCCGAACTGGAGGGGAAGCTGGCCCGCCGCCTGCTGGGCCCCCGCCACCAGGACGCGCTGGAGCAGCGCATCGCCGAACTGTCCGCGAGCCGCGCGGCCGTGGTCGACGCGGTGAACGACGAGCGGCGGCGCATCGAGCGGGACCTGCACGACGGAGTGCAGCAGCGTCTGGTCGCGCTCGGCATGCTGCTCGGCCGCGCCCTGCGCAGCGAGGACCCGGCCCGCACGGACCGGCTGCTGCGCCAGGCCCACGGGGAGAGCCGGCACGCCCTGGACGACCTGCGCGAGGTGGCGTGGCGGATCTACCCCACCACGCTGGACGAGGCAGGGCTGCGGGCGGCGCTGGAGACGGTCGCCGAGCGGGCCTCCGTCCCGGTACGGGTGGAGTACGGGCTCACCGGGGAGCCCGAGCGGGCGGTGGGGACGGTCGTCTACTTCGTCGTCTGCGAGGCCGTCACCAACGCGGTGAAGCACGCGACACCGACCCGGATAGTGGTCGAGGTCGGATCGAAGGAAGGAGCGTTGTACGTGAGTGTCGAGGACGACGGCAAGGGCGGTGCGAACGCGACGGGCAGCGGACTGTTCGGCCTCGCCCGGCGGGTTGCCGCACTCGACGGTCGTCTGGAGGTGCGCAGTCCGCCGGGCGGACCGACCCTGGTGACCGCGGAGCTGCCATGCGCCTGATCCTGGCCGAGGACTCCACCCTGCTCAGAGAGGGCCTGGTGCGGCTGCTGGCGGAGGAGGGACATCAGGTGCTGGCCGCGGTCGGCAACGCGGAACTGCTGCTGCGGGCGGTCGCCGAGGACCCGCCGGACGTGGTGGTCGCCGATGTGCGGATGCCGCCCACGCACACCGACGAAGGACTGCGCGCGGCCCTGGAGATCCGCCGGCGCTGGCCGTCCGTGGGCGTGCTGGTGCTCTCGCAGTACGTGGAGAAGCGGTACGCGACCGAGCTGCTGACCGGTGAGTCGGAAGGAGTCGGCTATCTGCTCAAGGACCGCGTCGTCCAGGTCGACGAGTTCCTGGACGCCCTGGAGCGGGTGGCGCAGGGACGCGCCGCCTTCGACCCGGAGGTCGTACGGCAACTGCTCGGCCGCACGACCCACACCGACCCGCTCGCCCGCCTCACCGCGCGGGAGCAGGCGGTGCTGGCCGAGATGGCGCAGGGGCACACCAACGCCGCCATCGCGCGGCGGCTGCACATCTCGCAGAGCGCGGTGGAGAAACACACCAACGCGATCTTCGACAAGCTCGGACTGACAGGAGGTGAGGGCTATTCACGCAGGGTGCTCGCGGTGCTGCGCTACCTCGGCAGCTGACGCGCGGCCGACGTGCGGCCGGCGTGCGGCCGGCGTCCGGTGCCGTGGCCCTCGGCGGGGATCAGCCGCAGCAGCCGCCACCGCAGCAGCCGCCGCCACCACCGCCCGCGCGGGGAGCCGGGGCCGCGGCGGTACCGGCCACCGCGACCGTGGAGAGGAGCTTGACCGTGTCGTCGTGACCCGCCGGGCAGGCCGCGGGCGCGGAGGACTCCGCCATGGGGCGGCTCAGTTCGAAGGTGTCGCCGCAGGTCCGGCAGCGGTACTCGTAGCGAGGCATGGGCACAGGTTAACCGGCTCGGCCGGCCCTGTGAGGGTCAGTGCGCGGCGCCGCCGCGTTCCTCCCGGATCCGGGCCACCACACGGCTCACCGTCGCCCGTACCTCCTCCGTCTCCGTCAGGAAGTGCCAGTAGTCGGGATGGCGGCCCTCCAGTCCGGCGACGGCCCGCTCCAGACGGGCCACGGAGTCGTCCAGGGGGCGGGCGTGGCGCGGGTCGGGGGTGTTGCGGCCGGCCATGGCCAGACGCTGGGCGTCCCGGATGGCGAACCGGGTGCGTTCGATCTCCTGCCCGGGGTCCTTCTGCACCGCGTTCAGCCGCCGCAGCCGGTCACCGGCGGCCGACACCGCCTCGTCGGTCGTGTTCAGCAACGCCCGCGCGGTCGACAGCAGAGCGGTCGCGTCCGCCCAGCGCTGCTCCTCGCGGGCCGCCCGGGCCTCGGCGAGTCTCGCTTCCGCCTGGCCCACGTTCTCCGAGGCGACGTCGGGGACGTGCTGCAGGTCCTGCCAGCAGGCGGCGGTGAAGCGTCGGCGCAGTTCGCTGAGGACCGGTTCGACCTGTTCGGAGCGGGTGGTGAGGGCCTGGGCGCGGGTGCGCAGGGAGACCAGCCGGTGGTCGATCTCGGCGGCCCGTTCCGGCAGCCGGTCGGCTTCGACGCGGACCGCCTCGGCCTCGCGCGTGACCCGCTCGGCCCGCTCCAGGGTCCCCGGCACGCCGTGCTGCCCCGCGCCCTGGTTCAGCTTGGTCAGCTCCGGGGAGAGCGCGGCGAGCCGGGCGGCGAGGTCGTCGGCCCTCAGGCCCGATCCGCGTGCGGTGTCGAGGGCGTTCGAGGCGGCGAGCAGTGCCTGCCGGGCGCGTTCGACGGCGGGCGCGAGCCGGGCGAGCTGGGTCTCGGCCTTGCCTAGGAGGGAGTCGAGCCCGTCGGTGAACCGGTCCAGCTCCTGCTTGACCCGGCCGAGCTCGTCCTTGGCGGCGGTCAGCCGGTCGCGGGCCTGGGAGGCGGCCGAGGCCTCCAGGTCGTCGCGGTCCAGGTCATGGGCGTCGACGGCGCTGATGTACCGGTGGCTGGCCTCGTCGATGCGCCGGCCGAGCGCCTCGAAGTCGGCGACGGCTCGGCGGGCGGCCGGGGAGTCGTCGACCGCGGTGATCGTCTCGATGGAGATCCGCAGGTCGCGCTGGGCGGTGTCGAGTTCGTAGAAGGCGGCGGCCGCCGCGTCCTTGGCGGCCTGCGCCTCGGCCCGCTGGTTCTCGGCCCGCCCGCCGAACCAGCGCCGCGTCCCGCCCCCGGCGAACGCGGCGGGCAGCACCAGCGCCGCGACCAGCGGCATCCCCACGAGAGCGAGCACGTCCCGCAGCGCGCCGCGGGCCCGGCGGACACCCGGTCGCGGAGGAAGAGGAGGCACGGCACGACGCACGCGAGGCACGCGCGGCTCCGACGGCGAGTACGGCTGCGCTGGTGTCGCCGTCACATCCCTCTCCCGTACTGTCGTTCGCCCTGCCCGATGTCATTCTCCCACCGGTGAAGGACGAAGACACGGGTCGGTCAGTTCGCCGTGCGGACGGTGAGTTTGCCGTCGCCGGTGCGCGCGGTCACCACATGGGAGCTGGAGTCGTCGCGGGGCACGGACACGTCCTCGGCGCCGTCACCGGTCTCGGTGTCCACGCGGTAGGAGGCCCGCGGCAGGTCGATCGTCAGGGAACCGTCGCCACTGCGGGAGTCCACCAGGTCGGGTACGGCGGCCAGTTCGAGGTGGACCGAGCCGTCACCGCTGTGGGTGCGCACCGTACGGGAGGAGACCTCCGCGCGCACGGACCCGTCACCGGTGCGCAGTTCCAGCGGCCCGGTGGAGTCCGTGACACGGACCGAACCGTCCGTCGTACGGATGCTCAGCGCGTCGCGGAAGCCCCGCGCCCGCACGCTGCCGTCCTTCTCCTCGACCTTGACGGAGACGCCGCGGGGTACCTCGATGCGGTGCTTGGTGGAGCAGTTGGCGACGAGCCCGGAGCACTTCTCCCGCAGCACCAGCCGGTCGCCGTCCATGGACCAGGTGACCTCCGGGTCCGTGCCGATGGCGACGGTGCCCTGGAACCACCGGGTGACCCCGACCTTGCCCGAGGGGTTCTCGTCCGAGGCGACGATCTCGAGGGCGGAGTCGTCGGAGTCGATGGTGAGGGTCCTGCCGGGCAGGTCGAAGGACCGGTGGTCGGGATCGTCGTCGTCGGCGGCCGACGCCCCGCAGGCGCTCACGCCCGCGACGATCACCACGGTGGACCCGGCGAGGGCGAGGACGCGGGTCCACGCGGCGCGGCGGCCGGAGGCGGGGCCGGTGATCCGGGCGGTACGGGTGGTGGTGCGGGTCATGACGGTCTCCCCCTGGGACGGACGGTGGCGCTCGCCGGCGGTGTCCGGGCGCTCTTCGACCGTACGGACGGGGAGCCCGCGGGGGGATCCGGGTAGCTGGTGGATCCGGGGTGGGGATATCCGTTGCTTTGAGTCTCAGTGACTCTCAGCATTCCGGGTGTTTCCGCCTGGAAGGTTCGTGACGGTGTCGTCAGAGTACGAGTTGCTCGTGTCCGGTGTCCTGTCGACGATCTCTCGTTTCCGTCCTCTGGCGGGGTGTTGCGCCAGCCGCCCGCGTGCCCGTCCCCTTGCGGGTTCGGGTGGTGCGGGTCTTCTGCTCGGCTCCACGAGGCTTCGGCACCACCGCCAGGGTGGGGCCCGGGTCTCCGGCCACTCCGGTACCCGTTTCACGGTTGGCCACCGCGAGAGCGGCCAGGTTGTGGCCTGCGTTCGCGTCCCGGTCCAGGGCGAATCCGCAGGCGTCGCACTCGAAGACACGCATGCCGAGGGGCAGCTTGGCTTTCACCACACCGCAGCGGGAGCAGGTCTTCGAGGAGGGCATCCAGCGGTCGGCGACGATCAGACGTCCACCGTGGCGCTGGGTCTTGTAGGTGAGCTGGCGCCGCAGTTCCCCGAATGCCGCGTCGGAGATACGGCGGGACAGACGCCGGTTGCGGACCATGCCTTTGACGTTGAGGTCCTCGACCACGACGGTGCCGTACTCGGCGGGGATATGCGCGGTGGCCTGGTGGAGATGGTTCTCCCGCAGGTTCGCCACCCGGTGGTGCACCCGGTTGCGGACGGCGTCGGCTTTCTCCCAGCGGCGGGACGGGGCCTGCCCGGTGCGCCGGTCCGGGCCGCGTCGGCGGGAAACGGTCCGGGATGCCTTCCGAAGCTGCGTGAGGGCCTGGTCGTAGTGCTTGGGGTTGGCGACTTCGCGGACTTTGCCGGTCGAGTCCGCCATGACGAGGAGCGTCTTCACGCCGAGGTCGATCCCGACCGCCGTGCCGGGCCGGGTGGCAGGGGTGATGGTGCGGCGTTCCTCGGTCTGCAGGACCGCGAACCAGCGGCCCCGTTCGAACCGCACCGTCACCGACAGAATCCGCATCCCGCCGGCGCTGATCGCGTCCACGAGAGGCTGGGCGTTCTCGTGAAGGCGGATCCGACCGAGGCGGGGCAGGACGATATGCCGCCGGTCATCGAGACGAATGGTGCCGGTGGTGAACCTGCACGCCAAACGGGCCTTCCGCTTCGACTTCAAACGAGGCCTGCCCATTGCCACGCCCTTGCGCTCACCGCGCCGGGACCTGGCGTAGTTGTCGAACGCGGCGGCAGCGTTTGCGAGGCCGGTGTTGTAGGCCTCTTTGGAGTTCTGCGCCCACCACTGGCGCAGGAACGGGTCGGTGTGCTTGGCCTCGTTGAACGCCTTCCGCAACGAAGGCAGCGACCACGACCGCCACGGAACACGCTCTGCTTCGCAGATGCCGTAGGTCTCCTCCGCCGCACGCTGCGACCAACTTGCCAGTACATGCCGCACCGCCCAGTTGTAGGCGACCCGCGCCGCTCCGCAATGCGAGGCCAGAGCCCGCAAGACGGACGCGTTGGGGTCGAGGGCGAGCCTGTGGCCCACGACGTGGAAGCCGGGCCGCGCCTCGAACCTCCGGCGCTTCTCCTTCCCGCTCCCGGCGGACTCCGCCCCGCTCACCCGGTCGTCTCCGCCGCCGGGGCGGTGGCCTCGGCGACAGCGCGAGCGGCACGGTCCTTCGCCGTCCGCTGCCCGTACAGCCGGGTGCACAGCGACGTGAGGACTTCGGTGATGTCCCGGACCAGGTCGCTGGTCGGCTCCTGCGGATCGAGCACCACCAGGCGCCGGCCGGAAGCCGACAACGCCGATTCCAGATGCTCGACCCCGAAACGGGCCAGCCGGTCGCGATGCTCCACGACGATGACGGCAACGGCCGGATCCGACAGGACGCGGTGCAGCTTGGGCCGCTTCCCGTCCAGCCCGGAACCGACCTCGGTCACCACCTCGGCGACGGAGAGCCCCAGCCCGCCTGCTTCCCGCACGACGCGGGAGACCTGCCGATCGAGATCCGCCCTCTGCTCAACGAACGAGACACGGCAATACGCCACCGTCCGCCCAGTGACCTCGGGCGAGGACTCTTCGACCAGTCACATACCGGACGGCGTCTGCACGACAGGGACCGGCATACGGCCCTCCTTCGCCCACGACCACGCGGTCTGGTAGTGCACGCCATTACGCGCCGCCCACTCGGAAAGCTTCACACCATCAAGATAAAGACTGATGAAGACGGATAACCACTGATAAAGAATGCGACTATTGTTCCCTCCCTCCCGGTGATCGCCGGTAGGCGGTGTGCCGGTCCGTGCCCCCGGCCATGTAGGCTGTCCACTCGACCTGGGCGCACGGCCCGGGTCCCGGGTGCGTAGCTCAGGGGTAGAGCGCCTGCCTTACAAGCAGGATGTCGGCGGTTCGAAACCGTCCGCGCCCACCGGGACACAGGGCCTCCGGAGTCGCTCCGGGGGCCCTTGTCGTTGTGTCTCCCCGGCTCTTCCGCCCGTCCGTCCTTCCTTCCGCCAGTCCTACGAGGACTCCTTCGTCTCCTCGCGGGTGTGCTTGAGCCGGGAGCGGGCGTGCATGCGATCGGCGCCGGTGAGTTCGGCCCAGTAGCGGTGGGTGCTGACGAACACCGCGAGCTCGTGCTCCCGCTGCCGGAGCTTCTCCACCTCGGCCTGTTCGTCGGCGGTCCAGCCGGGTGAGGCGGGGCGCTCGATCTTGCGCCAGCCGTTGTCGTCGCTGAAGCCGTCGAGGGGCTCGACCGACCAGGGGAGCCGCTTCAGCAGGGCGGACAACTCGCCCTGGACCTGTCGCAGTTCCTCCTGACCGGCGAGGAGGTCACTCGGAAAATCGTAGGTCGCAGCCACGATTCAATAATACGCCTGTTCGATTTTGGGTGGCGAGTTACCGAGGGGGCGCGTCAGACTGAAGGCATGTGCCGGAGTATCAAGACCCTGCGTCCGCCCGTGCAGCCTGAGGAGGCCACGGAAGAGGAGATCCGGGCTGCCGCCCTGCAGTACGTGAGGAAGGTGTCCGGGTTCCGGGCGCCGGCCGCCCATAATCGCGAGGTGTTCGAACGGGCGGTGGAGGCGGTTGCCTTGGCGACGGCCGAGTTGCTGGACGGGTTGGAGGTGCGTGGGGGCGCGGCGCGGCGGGCGGCGGGGTAGGGCCTCGCCGGTGCCGGTGCCGGTGCCGGTGCCGGTGCCGGTGCCGGTGTCAGGGCTGGGCGGGGGGTTGTTTCGCAGCCCGGCGTTCGCGGGGTGGGCGCTGTCCCGGCGGTGCGGTTGCCCGTAGTGACGAGGCGGGGTGGGCGCTGTCCCGGCGGTGCGGTTGCCCGCGGCTCAGCCTGCTTCCGAAGGGCGTGGGCGGCGGCGCATCAGGTAGCCCGCGCCTGCGCCCGCTGCGAACAGCGCGCCCACCGATACCGCCGTGGCCAGCCAGGTCGCGCCCAGCCAGTGGGCGCCGAAGTAGCCGAGGGCCACGCTGTACGTGGCCCAGGACAGCCCGGCCAGGGCGGACCAGGGGAGGAAGTCGCGGGCGCGGTGGCGTGCGGCGCCGGCGCCGAGGGAGACCACCGAGCGTCCGGCCGGGGCGAAGCGGGCGAGGACGACCAGGGCGCCGCCGCCCCGGGCGAGCGCCGCGCCGAGACGTTCCTGCGCGCTCTTCAGCCGCCGCGAACGGGCGATCGCCCTGTCCAGCCGGGCGCCACCGCGCCAGGCGAGACGGTAGGCCACCAGGTCGCCCAGGACGGAGGCGGTGGCGGCGCACAGCGTCAGCACCAGGATGTCGGGCACGTCGGTCGCCGTGCCCGCGGCCGCCGCCGTGGCCGCGGTGATCACCAGTACTCCGCTCGGCAGGACCGGGAGGAACACGTCGAGCAGGACCGAGAGGGCCACCACCGCATAGATCCATGGGCTGCCGACCAGCGACCCCAGACTTTCCACCCGAACTCCCCGTGGCTCCCCCGCAGGGCCGCGCCGTGCCGCGCTGACGCGGGGAGCGGCAGGAGTGGCAGGAGTGGCCGATGACAGCCATACAGCGTACGCCCGGTGAGTGACAGAAAGGTCACGGGGGGTTCGTGTGGTCAGCGCCTGGCGTTCCCTTTCTCTTTCCCTGCGCAAAGGGGAAGGGTGCCCTCCCCCTTTGCGCAGGGAGGGCACCCGTGCGGCCCGTGGGTTCGTGCACCCCGTGGGTTCGTGCGCCCCGTGGGCCCGTGCGACCTCGTGGGCTCGTACGCCCCCATGGGGAGGACGGTCAGGCCGTCACCGGGGTCCGCTCCGCCTCCCGTTCGCCGTTCGCCGACGAGTGCTTGGTGAACAGGCGGTCCAGGCCGAGGGCTCCGGAGCCGGTGAACACCAGCAGGAACATGGCCCAGCAGTACATGGCCGCGCCCTCGCCGTTGTTCTCTATCGGCCACAGGGCCTGGGGCTGGTGGACCTTGAAGTACGCGTAGGCCATCGCGCCGGACGAGATGAACGCGGCGGCGCGGGTGCCGAGGCCGAGCAGGACCAGGGTGCCGCCGACGAGTTCGATCAGGGCCGCGTACCAGCCGGGCCAGGTGCCGGTCTCGACGGTGCCGCCGCTGCCGTCCGCGCCGCCGAACAGGCCGAGCAGGTCCACGGCGCCGTGGCAGGCGAAGAGCAGTCCGATGACGATGCGGAACATGCCCAGGGCATATGGCTGGGCGCTGTTGAGGCGTCCGGTCATGTGGGGGGTCTCCTTCGGTCAGGCCGGTCCCCGGGTGGGGCCGGTCCGGGGGACGGAACCGAGTCGACTCCCCACGTTAGGTGTCCCTAACTCATACTTGCAAGTTCAACATTTAGCCCTCGGGTTTGCCCTGGTTCGGCTGTTCAGGCGCCCGCTCCCGCCGGTCAATACGGCGTCCACCCCGCCGTCATGACCATCGGCGTGACCGAATCCACACCATGGTTCACAGGCGACTCACAGGTTCCGGACCTCATCGGCTCAGCCGGGTCTCCGTCACGCTCCTGAGATACGTCCCGGTCTCCTCCTGCTGCGCGTGCTCGAGGCGCAGCACCGCCGAACGCCCCTGGGTCGTCAGCGTCATGAGCTGGTTGCCGAACCAGGGTCCGCCCGTTTTGTGCCAGGTGACCGGCGGCGGGCCGAGGCGGCCGTGCCGCGCGAACAGGCGGCCGAGGAGCCGGGCGGCCCCGCCCCAGCCCACGCGGAAGCCGAGCCTCATCGACAGCGGAATGGAGTTGTGGACCGGCGAGCAGGTCAGCTGCACCACCCGGGAGTCCGGCCCGGCGCCGTCCGGCCAGCTCGGCTCGGCGACATAGGCGTGGTGGACGTCCCCGGAGAGCACGCACACCGTCGCCGGCGCCTGTGGCCCCGTACCGGCCTCGGCGATCAGTTCCGCCAGCTCGCCGAACGACTCCGGGAAGGCCGCCCAGTGCTCCAGGTCCGCCGCGCGCCGCAGCTTCTCCCCGAGCCGCGCCCAGCGGACGCCCTTGTCGCCCCGGCACAGCGCGGAACTCCACGCCTCGACGTCGTGCACCAGATGGGGCAGCAGCCAGGGCAGGGACGTACCGATGAGCAGGTGGTCGTAGGAACCGCGCTCGTCCAGGGCCTGTTCGCGCAGCCAGCCGGCCTCGACCGCGTCGAGCATGGAGCGCCGGCCCTCCTCCAGGACGCGGGCCGCGCGGCTGTCCACCATCACCAGGCGCACCCGGCCGAAGTCGCGCCGGTAGCTCCAGCGCACGGTGGCCGCGTCCGCCTCGGCCGTGGAGGCGAAGGCGCGCAGCGCGTCGGTGCCGTCGTCGGCCGCCCGGACGGACGCGTACAGCGGGTCGGCCTCCAGCTCGGCGGGGGAGAGGTTGCCCAGGTGCTGGTACACCCAGTACGACATCAGGCCGCTGAGCACCCGCTCGCGCCACCACGACGTGGCACGCATGTCGGCGACCCAGGAGGCGGAGGTGTTCCAGTCGTCGATCACGTCGTGGTCGTCGAAGACCATGCAGGTGGGCACGGTGGACAGCAGCCAGCGCACCTGCGGGTCGAGCCAGGACTCGTAGTAGAGGTGGGTGTACTCCTCGTAGTCCGCCACCTGGCTGCCCGGGGGCTCGTCCAGGTCGCGGCGGGCGGCGAGCCACTCGCGGGTGGCGTCGGAGGTCTCGTCGGCGTACACCTGATCGCCGAGGAGCAGCAGGACGTCGGGGCGTTCGCCGTCCGGGTCGGCGGCGATGCGTTTCGCCAGGGCGTCCAGGGCGTCCGGGCCGACCGGGTCGGGCTCCCCGGTGGGCGGCGAGGCCCAGCGGCAGGAGCCGAACGCGATGCGCATACGGTCGTCCGGGCCCGGGGTGGGGATGACGGACGGCGGGAGCGACGGGAAGGGGTCCTCGGCCGGCGGCCACACCCGGGTGTCGTCCAGGAAGACCTCGTACGGGGTGGCCGTGCCCGGTGTGAGACCGGTGACGTGGACGAGCGCGTAGTGGTGACCCGCGATGCGGAAGGTGCCGGCCGTCCCTCCGGTCCCGTCCGCGCAGCGCACCTCGACGGTGCCCGGGTGGCCGGTCTCGACCCAGAGGGTGGCGGACGAGCCGTCGATGTACCTCAGCAGTGGTCCGAGCCGCAGTCCGGCCATGGTGACCCCTTCCTCCGTCGCCCCGTACGGTACGCAGCGACGGAGGCCGCCGGGGAGATTTGCGCGCCCGGCAATTCGTCTCAGCAGCTCGCGAGGTGGTTCTGCAGGGCGGACTTCTCGGCGGAGTCGACCGACAGGTCGTAGTAGTACTTCACCTGGACCCAGGCGCGGACGTAGGTGCAGCGGTAGGCCGAGCGCGACGGCATCCAGGTGGCCGGGTCCTGGTCGCCCTTGGACTGGTTGACGTTGTCCGTGACGGCGAGGAGCTGCGGGCGGGTCAGGTCGTTGGCGAAGGACTGGCGCCGCGAGGTGGACCAGGAGCCGGCGCCGGAGTCCCAGGCCTCGGCGAGCGGGACGAGGTGGTCGATGTCGACGTCGGAGGCGGCGGACCAGGTGGCGCCGTCGTACGGGGAGTACCAGCTTCCGCGGGTGGCGGCGCAGGAGGAGTCGGTGACGACGCCCGAGCCGTCGCGCTTGAGGACGGTCTCGCGGGTGTTGCAGGTGCCGGACTGGGTGATCCAGTGCGGGAAGAGGTCGCGGTCGTAGCCGGTGCGGTCCTCGGCGCGGACGTCGAGGGCGGCGAGGTAGCCGCGGGCGGTGGTGGCGCTGACCGGGGTGGGGAGGGCGGCGGAGGCGGTCGGTCCGTTGAACAGGCCGACGGAGGCTATGAGTCCGGTGAGCGCCGCGACTATGCTGAGCTGTCGACGCGCGTAGAGCTTCGGCATGCGAACTCCCTTGTGTGGTGGGGCCGTTGACGTGCGGGCAGGGGAATGCTCGGCACGCCGGGTGGCCGGGAGGGGTGGATCCGGTAAGAAGCTAATGACGTGTGCATGACACGTCTATGGTTCAGGCGTGAAGTTTCCGCGTACGAGGTCCGGCGCGGACCTCGCGTACCATGGACGGCGCAGAAGGGGAGTAGCTCTTCGCCGGACCGTCGACATACTGCTCAGCTCGCCTGAGCCGGCGCCCGGAGGCGGGCCTCGTGACGCGAGGTCGGCCAGCGAGACCTTCGGCAAGCAGTGCACGCCCGTGCCGTACGGCACGGGTGCCGCGTGTGCTGCCGTGCCGAGGTGTCCCGTGGAATCGCACAGCACTCTCGGTGGGGCAGTCCCGACCGATTGAGGAACCGTTGATCAGCCTGACCGTGACGGCCGTCGTCTTCGGCGTCGTCTTCCTCGCCGAACTGCCGGACAAGACCGCGCTCGCCGGCCTCGTCCTCGGCACCCGCTACCGCGCCTCCTACGTCTTCGCCGGCGTCGCCGCCGCCTTCGCGCTGCACGTCGCGCTCGCGGTGGCGGCCGGAAGCGTGCTCACGCTGCTGCCGCAGCAGATCGTGCACGCGATCACCGGTGTGCTCTTCCTGGGTGGCGCGGCGGTGCTGCTGATGAAGAAGGACGAGGACGAGGAGGAGGTCCGCAAGCCGGAGAACCAGTCCTTCTGGAAGGTCTCCGGGGCCGGATTCATGCTGATCCTGGTCGCCGAGTTCGGCGACCTGACGCAGATCATGACGGCCAACCTCGCCGCCCGCTACGACGACCCGCTCTCCGTCGGCCTGGGTGCGGTGCTCGCGCTGTGGGCGGTCGCCGGGCTCGGCATCGTCGGCGGAAAGGCGCTGATGAAGCGGGTTCCGCTCAAGCTGATCACGCAGATCGCGGCGCTGCTGATGCTGGGTCTGGGCGTGTGGAGCCTGTGGGAGGCGATCGCCGGGTGACGCCCCGCCGCGCGGGCCTTGTGCGGTGACGGCGGGCCGAAACGTCGGTGAACGGTCGGCGAAGGAGGTGGCGGGATGCCGGGTTTGTTTTGTACCGTGGATGAACAAAGTGGCTCCCGCCCGTTTTCCCTGACCGGCGGGCGGGGTCACTCTGTCCCCCGGGCCACCCCGCCCGAAGCCCCCTCCTCCGCGCCTTGGAGCTGCCGATGACGGCCACCGCCGTACTCACCGCCCGCGCCCTCCTGCTGGACATGGACGGCACCCTCGTCAACTCCGACGCCTCCGTCGAACGCGTCTGGCGGCGCTGGGCCGACCGGAACGGGCTCGACGGCGACGAGGTCATGAAGGTCGTGCACGGGCGCCAGGGATACGCCTCGATGGCCCTGCTGCTGCCCGGCCGCCCGATGGAACAGAACCACGCCGACAACGCCCGCATGCTCGCCGAGGAGACCGCGGACACCGAGGGCGTCGTCGAGGTACCGGGCGCCCGCGCGTTCCTCGCCTCCCTGAAGGGGCTGCCGCACGCGCTCGTGACCTCCGCCGACGTCGCCCTGTCGACGGCGCGGATGGCCGCCGCCGGGCTGGAGCAGCCCGACGTGCGGGTGACGGCGGAGTCCGTCGGCGCGAGCAAGCCCGACCCCGAGGGCTTCCTGAAGGGCGCGGCGGAACTGGGCGTCGACCCGGCCGACTGCGTGGTCTTCGAGGACTCCGGCGCGGGTATCGCCGCGGGCCGCGCGGCCGGGATGCGGGTCGTGGGAATCGGCCCCCGGGCTGGCTTCCACACCCCGGACGCGCTCGTACGCGACCTGACCCAGGTACGGGTGGAGGCCGCGGCCGACGGCACGATCCGGTTGCACATCACGGAGTAGGTCTCAGGGGGCCGCGCCCTTACGGCCCGGGCTTCCGGCGCCGGGCACGTCCGGGGCGCGGCCCGTACCCGACCCACCCGACGTGCCGCGGTCACGATACGGCCCGGGGCCCGGACGGCCGCGACTCGCGCGGGCCCCGCCCGCAGCGGCCTCCGAGGCCTCGCGGAGCCTCTTCCGGTTGCCGCGGGCGTCGTGCGGTCCGGTGCTGGGCCGGTTGTGGCACCGTGCGGGCTTCGTCCGCAGTTGCTTGCGGGGCGGCGGGCGGGTGCTTTCCCGGTTGCCATGGACGGACGCCGCGTGGGCCTCGCGCGTAATGGCTTGCGAGGCTTTGCGGGGCGGCGGGCCGGGTGCTCTCCCGCTTGCCACCGGCGTCGTACGGTCCGGTTGTGGCCCCGCGCGGCTCCAGGGGCGTTACGGCTCCTGGGTTTCCGCCTCCAGGCGGGCCCGGGTTTCCGGGCCGTAGACGCTCAGTTCGGACTGGAGGCCCCGGGACCACTGGTAGTTGCGCAGGGCTTCCTCCAAGCGGCGGTTGAACTGGCCGTTGATGTCGTCGTTGTAGAGCCACTTCTCCTTCAGGCGGAGCTGGAGTTCGACGACCTCCGTGCCGCGGTCGCCGCGGCGCAGTACCGGGCCGGTGCTGCCGGCTTCGTCCTCCTCCGTGTCCTCGGCGGAGTCGGTCGGTGCCGTGGTCGTCGGGGTCGAGGACGGTTCGGCGGACTTCGACGGGCTCGCCGACGTGGTGGACGCCGACGGTGACGGTGAGGCCGACGCGCTCGCGCTCGCCGACGGGGAGGCCGACGGGGCGGCGGACGACGACGGCGCGGCGGAGGACGCGCTGGTCGACGGCTCCGCGGAGGGCGAGGAGGACGACGGGTCCGGGACGCTCGCCCTGATGTCCTCCGGTGCCGCGCTGTCCCGGGACGGCGTCTCGTAGGAGAACACTCCACTCGCCCATCCCGCCGCCCCCACCACGATGACCACGGCCCCGGCGACCGCGAGCAGCGCCCCGCGGCGGCGCCGGTGCGGCGGTGCCTCGTCGGCGCGCGCCGGGCCGGGCGTGGCGGGGACGGCCGCGAGGGGCCGTGTGGTGTCGAACAGGTGCAGATCGGTGGCGTTCGGCCGGGCCGTCCCGGGCGCCAGCGGCGTCGGGAGGACGGACGTCGAGTCCGCCGCGCCGGGCGCCGCCTCCGCCGGGACGGCACGCAGGGTCATGGTCTCGTCGGCCGCCCCCGAGGCGCCGGGCTCCTCCGCGGACGGAGCGGACGCCCCCGCCGCGCCGGCGGCCTCCATCGGCCCGTCCGGCGTACTCCGCCCGGCCCCGCCGTCCAGCTCGACGTACGGCCGTATGCGCAGCGGATCGAAGTCCTCCGCGGCTGCCGCCTCCGCCGTACGGGCGTCGCGCAGGGCGTCGGACGCACGGGCGGTGCAGGCGCACGACGGCGTGTTGTCGCTGTTTCTGGGCGCACCGCACTCCGGGCACGGGTTTCCGTTCGGCTGTTCCACGTGTTCGTCCCTCCCCTCGCGAACTCCAGAGATTATGCAGATCTTCTTCACAGCCCCGCCCGCGCGCCCCCGGAATCCAAAATTCCGGGAGGACTCAACAGGCCATAACAGGTCACACCGATCACGATGGACGGTGGAACCAGTTTTCTGTGGAGGTCTTCATGGCCGGGGACGCGCGCCGTACGACGCCGAAGGTGAGCAACGCGGGGCCCGCCCCCGGCGCCGGACCACCGGGCCGTGACGCCGGCGGCCGTGACGGCGGCGGCCGTGACGGCGGCGACCGGGAGCACGTGTCCGGGAACGTCGTGGTCTCGATCGGCGCCCTGCTGCTCGGCCTGCTGCTCGCCGCCCTCGACCAGACCATCGTCGCCACCGCGCTGCCCACCATCGTCAGCGAACTGGGCGGCCTGGAGCACCTGTCCTGGGTGGTCACCGCGTATCTGCTGGCCTCCACCGCCGCGACCCCGCTGTGGGGCAAGCTCGGCGACCAGTACGGGCGCAAGAAGCTCTTCCAGACCGCCATCGTGATCTTCCTGGTGGGCTCCGCGCTGTGCGGCGCGGCGCAGGACATGCCCCAGCTCATCGCGTTCCGCGCGCTCCAGGGCCTGGGCGGCGGCGGGCTGATCGTGCTGTCGATGGCGATCGTCGGCGACCTCGTCCCGCCCCGCGAACGCGGCCGCTACCAGGGCCTGTTCGGGGCGGTGTTCGGCGCGACGAGCGTCCTCGGACCCCTGCTCGGCGGACTGTTCACCCAGCACCTGAGCTGGCGCTGGGTGTTCTACATCAACCTGCCCGTCGGGATCGTCGCGCTCGCCGTGATCGCGGCGGTGTTGCACATCCCGCGCCGGCGGACCAAGCACGTCATCGACTACCTCGGCACCTTCCTCATCGCCTCCGTCGCCACCTGCCTGGTACTGGTCGCCTCCCTCGGCGGCACCACCTGGGAGTGGGCCTCGCCGCAGATCATCGGGCTCGCGGTGCTCGGCGCGCTCCTCGCCGTGGCCTTCGTGGCCGTGGAGCGGCGGGCCGCCGAACCGGTGCTGCCGCTGAAGCTGTTCCGGGTGCGCACCTTCACGCTCTCCGCCGTGATCAGCTTCATCATCGGCTTCGCCATGTTCGGCGCGATGACCTACCTGCCGACCTTCCTCCAGGTGGTCCAAGGCGTCACCCCCACCATGTCCGGCGTGCACATGCTGCCGATGGTGGCCGGCATGCTGCTGTCCTCCACCGGTTCCGGCCAGATCGTCAGCCGCACCGGCCGCTGGAAGGTGTTCCCGATCGCCGGCACCGCCGTCACCACCCTCGGGCTGCTGCTGCTCCACCAGCTCGACGCGGACAGCTCCACCGCCGAGATGAGCGCCTACTTCTTCGTCTTCGGCCTCGGACTCGGCCTGGTGATGCAGGTCCTGGTGCTGATCGTGCAGAACGCCGTCCCCTACGAGGATCTCGGCGTCGCCACCTCCGGCGCGACCTTCTTCCGCTCCATCGGAGCCTCGTTCGGCGTCGCCATCTTCGGCACGATCTTCGCGAGCCGTCTCGGCAGCGAGCTCACCGACGCCTTCCGGGGGGCGCAGCTCCCGCCCGGCGTCTCCGCCGACTCCCTGGAGGCCGACCCGCGCGGCATCGCCGCCCTGCCGTCCGCCCTGCGCCCGCCGGCGCTCGACGCGTACGCCACCGCCATCACCGACGTCTTCCTGTACGCCGTACCCATCGCCCTCCTCGGATTCGCGCTGGCCTGGTTCCTCAAGGAGGACCGGCTGCGCGCCTCGGTCACCGCGCCCGACGTCACCGAGACGCTCGCCAGCAACCCCGTCGAGCGGTCCTCGTACGACGAGGTGTGCCGCGCGCTGTCGGTGCTCGGCACCCGCGAGGGACGCCGCGAGATCTACCGGAAGATCACCGACCGCGCGGGCTACGACCTGCTGCCCGCGACGAGCTGGCTGCTGCTGCGCATCAGGAAACACGGCTCGGTGGAACCGGCCCGGCTCGCCGAACGCAGCCCCATCCCGCTGAACGTCGTCCTCGAGGCCGCCCGCCAGGCCGAGATACGGCACCTCGCCGTGCGCCGGGGCCTCGACATGGTGCTCACCGACGAGGGGCGCGAGGTGACGGAGCGGCTGGCGCGGGCCCGCGAGGAGTCGCTGGCCGAACTGCTCGGCGACTGGTGGGGGCCGGACCGCCCGACCGACCTGGTGCGGCTGGTGCACGAACTGAACGACGAGCTGTGCGGCTCCCGGAGCGAACGCCCGCACGACGAACGGGCGGTGACCCGGACCGGCTGAGGCGCGTCCTCAGCCCAGTTCCTCAGCCCAGTTCCTCAGCCCAGTTCCTCAGCCCAGCTCCTTGGCGAACCAGTGCTCGGCGTAAGGGTCGGCATTGTGCGGCTCGGTCTCCGCGTAGCCGAGCCGGGCGTACAGCGCCCGTGCCTCGACGAGGTCCCCGCGCGTGTCCAGGACCATCCGGGTGGCGCCCGAGGCGCGGGCCGCGTCCTCGGCGGCCCGCACCAGCAGCGCCGCCCCGCCCCTGCCCCGCATCCCCGCGTACAGGAACACCCGGGTCAGCTCGGCCGTCGTACCGGACGGCAGCCGGACGCCCGCACTGCCGGCCGGCTCACCCGCGTACCGCGCGACCAGCAGCAGGCCCTCCGGCGGCGCGAGGTCGGCCCCCGACACGGCGGCGATCTCCCGCTCCAGCTCCTCGGGGGCGGTCCGCCGCCCCTCGTGCAGCAGGTACCAGCGGTCGCTGACCTCCGTGTAGTACGCCCGCCACAGCGCGGCGGCGACGGGGGAGTCGTACGGTTCCGGGGCTACGGTCCACACCATGCCCGCATTCTCGGCGGGTCCTCCGGTGGGCCCGCAAGCGAATAAGCCGTGGCGGACCGTGACGGCCCCGAACTGTTTGTGCGTGAACCTTCGGGCAACCCGGAAGACGAACCGGCTCGAGAGGAGTGCCGGTCCGGCCGAGAACCCGGAAGGCATCCATGTCCACTGGCCTGATCATTGCGTTGATCGTGATTGTCGCGGTCGTTGTCGCCGCCGCGGCCGTGCTGACCCTGCGCGCCCGCGGCCCGCGGCACGGCACCGGCCTGAAGCGGCGCTTCGGACCCGAGTACGACCGTGCAGTCGCCCGGCACGACGGGGACACCAAGGCCGCCGAGCGGGAGCTCGCCGAGCGCGTGGAGCGCCACGGCGACCTGCGCGTACGGCCGTTGGAGCCCACCGAGCGGGAGAGGTACGAGGTGCGCTGGACGGCCGTCCAGGAGCGGTTCGTCGACGCGCCGCGCGACGCGGTCGCCGAGGCGGACCGGCTGATCGCCGAACTCGCCGCCGCCCGTGGCTTCCCCGCCGACGGGCACTACGAGGAACAGCTCGCCGCGCTGTCCGTGCACCACGCCCACCATGTCGAGGGCTACCGGCGCGTGCACCGGGTGGCGCAGGCCCGCGCGAACGGCGCGCACGACGGTGGTGCGGGCACCGAGGAGATGCGCGAGGCCGTCGTCGAGGCCCGCGCGCTGTTCGAGGAACTGGTGCGCCCGTCCCGGCACGAGGCCGGACGCCACCGTGCCGGCGCGGACGGCGACCGTACGTCCCCGGCCGCCGACCGTGGCCACCGCACACCGTCGTTGTTCCACCGGCACCAGGCGAAGGAGAGCTGACCGATGACCGACGCGACCCGACGCCCCGACGACACCCCGCCCGTTGAGGGGCACCGCACCGCCCCCGGCACCCGGGGCGACGCCTCAGCCCCCGACGCCCGGAGCGACGCCCCGGACCCGGGCGCCCGAGGCTTCGGCACCCGTGAAGGTGCCGGCCGCACGTCCCCCGGCCCCCTGGGCGAGGCCTCGGTTCCCGGTGCCCGGGGCGGTGCCCCGGACACGGGTGCACGCGGCTTCGGCGCCCGCGAGGAAGTCGGCCGCACCGCTCCCGGTGCCTGGGGTGACGCCCCTGACACGGGTGACACGGGAGCCCGCGGCAGCGGCTTCGGCGCCCGCGAGGAAACCGGCCGCACCGCCCCCGACGGCGAGGGCCCGCCGCCCGCCGCACGCCCGAAACCCGACACCACCGCCCCTGTCGGCACCGGCACGCACCACGACGCCGACCGGACCCCCACGGGCACCGGCACCGGTCCGCACCACGACAGTGACCGGACCCCCACGGGCACCGGCACCGGTCCGCACCACGACGGTGACCGGATCTCCGCAGGCACCGGTACCGGTCCGCACCACGACGCCGACCGGACTCCTGCCGCCCGTCTCCTCCGGCTCGACGACACCGACAAGCTCACGGCGCGGTTGCAGCACGCCGTGGCCGGGTTCGTCGACGCGCCGCGGGACGCCGTGCAGGAGGCCGATCGCGCGCTGGAGGAACTCACCGCGCGCTTCACGGACGCGGTGAACGAGCGGCGCCGTACCCTGCGGCGGTCCTGGCAGACCGACGGCGCCGAAACGAGCGGGACCGCGACCGACACCGAGCAACTGCGGCTCGCCCTGCGGGACTACCGCGAGCTGGCGGAACGGCTGCTACACGCTTGAGCCGTCCGACCCGCCCGCCGCCGCCCGGCGCTCCCGCCACTGCCGTACGACGTCCTCGACGTCGTACGGCTTCTTGCCCAGCGGGGGGCCGGGCGGCGGCTTGAACATCATGTCGCTGATCTTCGCGTTGATCTCCGTGAGGATCTTCCGCACGATCCGTTCCGAGGGCGCCGCGAGGGCCGCCTCCAGCGCGTCCTCGGCCTCCTTGCGCAGGGCCAGCGTCGGCGGCAGCACCGAGAAGCCCTCGCGGGCCATCTTCCGCTTGACCCACCACAGTTCGTCGTAGGTGGTCTCGACCTCGCGGGGGAGCGGCTTGCCCACCCCCGCCAACTGCTCGAACTCGCCGCGGGCCTCGGCATCGCGGATCTGCTTGTCGACCCAGGACTCGAAGTCGACGCCGGGTGGCTTTCGCTCGGTCATGAGGCCATTGTGCCGGACGCCGTGGAGCCGGGCGTTTTATCATTCGGCGGCAGCGGGGCCGGGCCTCTCCGGTCCGCCAGGACGTCTCAGGAGGAGCCCACGTGCTCGAACTCACCATGGCCGCGGTGTCCGCGGCGGAAGCGGGCGCCACGGCCGGCATGCTCATGGCCGACGCGCCCAGCGAGCCGGGCACCGTGCTGCGGGTGGGCCGGGACAAGTCCCTGTGCCGGCTCTCCACGCCGGACGACTGGCTGTTCGTCTCGCGGGTCCACCTGGAGTTCCAGTGCGCGCCGGACGGGACCTGGCAGCTGACCTGGCTGCGCGGCTCCCTGCCCGAGCCGTCCTCCGAGGTGCGGCTGACCATCGGCGAGTACGCCCACCCCGTCACCTACGGCGGCACCGTGGCGCTGCCCCGGGGAGGCAGCGGCGAGGTCGTCGTCCAGGACCGCACCGCCCCGCGCAGCGTCAACGTGGGCTTCTACCACGAGGTCTGAGACACGCGGCCCGGAAGCACGGGCTCACGCCAGCACCCGGGCCAGCGCGAAGCCGTCGTAGTCCTTGGCGCCGACCGTCTGGATCGCAGTACCGCTCAGCCGGGGGTGGCTGCCGATCAGGTCGAGGGCGGCTCGGGTGCCCAGCACGTCCGGGTCGGTGTTGTCCGGGTCGGCCACCCGGCCGCCGCGCACCACGTTGTCGAGGATGATCAGGCTGCCCGTGCTGGTCAGCTTGAGCGCCCACTCCATGTAGTGCGGGTTGTTCACCTTGTCGGCGTCGATGAAGACCACGTCGAACGGCGGCGGGTTCTCGTCGGCCAGCCGGGGCAGCGACTCCAGCGCCGCGCCCACCCGCACCTCGACCTGCTTGTCGAGCCCCGCGCGGGCGATGTTGCGGACGGCGACCTCGGCGTGGCCGGGGTCGTACTCCAGGGAGACCAGCCGCCCGTCGGCGGGGAGGGCGCGGCCCAGCCAGATGGTGCTGTAGCCGCCGAGCGTGCCGATCTCCAGGATGTTCCTGGCCCCCTGCAACTGGGCGAGGAGCTGGAGCAGCTTGCCCTGCAGGGCCGAGACGGCGATCGGCGGGAGCCCGGCGGCGTCGCTGTCGCGCAGGGCCGCCGCCAGGGCGTCGTCGGGGGCGTCGGGCAGGAGGCGGCCGGTGAAGTAGTCGTCCACCTTCTGCCAGAGCTGCGACTCGCTCATGCACCTGTACCTTCCGTACGGCTGGTTAGCCTGTCTAACTAGTGCCGCTGAGGAAGATACGCCGTGCCTCCGCTCCCCGTCAGGCGTTCTCCCGGTGTGTCCCGGCCGCCTCGGCCTCCAGTGACGGCGCCGACCCCGGCAGCGGGCGGCCCGCCGACTCGGCCATGCGCCACACCGCGAAACCGCCGATCACGGCCGCCGCCATCATGTAGTAGGCGGGCATCATCATGTCGCCGGTCGCGCCGATCAGGGCCGTGACCACCAGCGGGGTGGTGCCGCCGAACAGGGACACCGAGACGTTGAAGCCGATCGACAGCGAGCCGTAGCGCACCCGGGTCGGGAACAGCGCGGGCAGCGCGGACGGCATGGCCGCGGTGAAGCAGACCAGGAGCAGGCCGAGCGCGCCCATGCCGACGGCGACCGCGAGCAGACCGCCGTCGCGGATCAGCAGCAGCGCCGGCACGGACAGCACCAGGAACCCGGCGCAGCCGGCCGCGATCACCGGACGGCGGCCGACCCGGTCGGTCAGCGCGCCGGCGAACGGCTGGACGATCATCATCAGCACCATCACGCCGAGCACGACGACCAGGCCGTGCGTGGCGTCGTACCCCAGCTCACTGGTGAGGTAGCTCGGCATGTACGACAGCAGCATGTAGTCGGTGACGTTGAAGACCAGCACCAGGCCCACGCACAGCAGCAGCGCGCGCCACTGGCCGGTCACCATCTCCCGCAGCGGCACCTTCGGGCGTTCGCTCTCGGCCTTGGCGACCTCGGCCGCGAACGCCGGGGTCTCCTCCAGGCGCATCCGCAGATAGAGGCCGATGATGCCCATCGGGCCCGCGATCAGGAACGGGATCCGCCAGCCCCAGGAGAGCAGGTCGTCCGACGACAGCAGCGCGGTCATCAGGGTGACCAGGCCCGCGCCGCCGATGTACCCGGCGAGGGTGCCGAACTCCAGCCAGCTGCCGAGGAAGCCGCGCCGCTTGTCGGGGGCGTACTCGGCGATGAAGGTGGACGCGCCGGCGTACTCGCCGCCGGTGGAGAAGCCCTGCACCAGCCGGGCCGCCAGCAGCAGGATCGGGGCGCCGACGCCGATCGCGGCGTAGGACGGGATCAGGCCGATGGCGAAGGTGCCCGCCGCCATCATGATCATGGTGAGGGCGAGGACCTTCTGTCGCCCCACGCGGTCGCCGAGCGGGCCGAAGACCATGCCGCCGAGCGGGCGGACCAGGAAGGCCGCGGCGAAGGCGCCGAACGTGGACAGGAGCTGGGCGGTGGGGTTGCCCGAGGGGAAGAAGACCTTGCCCAGCGTGACCGCGATGTAGCTGTAGACACCGAAGTCGAACCATTCCATCGCGTTGCCGAGCGCCGCCGCCTTCACGGCGCGCCGGACGAGCGCGGGGTCGGTGACGGTGGGGGCGGGGGTGTGCGCGGCGCCGGCCTCCGGGGAGGCCTTCCGCGTGGACGGGGGAGCGGCGACCGTGGCAGTCGTCAAAACTTCGCTCGCCTACCTTTCGACGGGGACAGGGGCGGGTCCGCGCGGCGGCGCTGTCGGGCGGTCCGAAGAGAACGACGATAGGCGCACTTGGCCCCTCTACGGGCGGTATGCGAATAGCTGCATACTGCACATAAATGTGGTGTACGCAGGAGCGCAGCCCCGCTGGGTGCGCCCCGTCCAGTGGTCCGTTGTGACCCTTCTCGCGTCATTCGCGGACAGCGCGATCCCCCACGGACTATCGTCATCCGGACAAAAGTGAGAATGACGTCAGGTGGGGCCGCGGTTTCCCGCGTCTCTGTCCAGGGGCGGGCGAGCCCCACCGGGTTCGCGAGCGAATCCCCACGCACGGGACGCGCGGAGCGGAACGGGGCGGGAGGTCGGCGAGGCGTGGCGAACGCGGAGCGCAGTGAGCGACCGGCGGAGGCTCTCGGGGCGACAGCCGCCGGCGGCACCCGGGCACGGCTGCGCGCCGCGCGCCTGGCCCTGTGGCTGCTGGCCACCGTCCTCGCCGCACGCCAGGTCGCCGTCGTCCTCACCACACCGAGCGGGGAACGGCTGACCGCCCTGGAGACCTGGGTGGGCCCCGAGGGCGTCCTGCACGTCAGCGGCTCCCTCTACGACTCCACCCGGTTCACCGGCACCCCCTTCAGCGGGCTCGTCCTCAAACCCCTCACCCGCCCCGCCGAACAGGCCCTCGGCTGGGGCTGGACCTTCGGCACCCTGCTCCTGGTCGTCGCCCTCGGACTGACCGCCGCCCGCGCCCTGCCCCAGCCGGTCGGCCGCCGCACCGCGCTCCTCGCCGGGCCCGTCGCCATCAGCCTGCTCATGCTGTCCCTGCCGGTGCGCAGCACCCTCTGGCTCGGCCAGACCAGCATCATCCCGGTCCTGCTCGTCCTGCTGGGCTGCTTCGTCGCGCGGGGACAGCGCGTCAGTGGCGTACTGACCGGTGCCGCCGCCGCCCTCCAGCCCACCCTCCTCCTCTTCGCCCCGCTGCTGTGGTTCACCGGCCGCCGCCGGGCCGCCGCCGCCACGGGCGTCACCTTCGCCACGGCCACCGCGCTCGCCTGGGCCGCGATGCCGCGCGACTCCCACACCTACTGGGTGCACCACCTGGCGGGCACCGGCCTCGGCGGCCCCGCCGACGACCTCGCCAACCAGTCCCTGCACGGCGCCCTGCTCCGCCTCGGACTCCGGGGCCCGCTGGAGATCGGCCTCTTCCTGCTGCTCGGCGCCGCGGTCGTGACCCTCGCCCTGCGCCGCGCGGTGCGCTACGCCCACGACGGCCAGCTCCTGCTCGCGGTCGCCGTCACCGGCTGCGCCGCCATCGTGGTCGCCCCGACCGCGTGGCAGCACCAACTGCTGTGGGTGCTGCTCGCCGCCGTCGGCCGGGCCGGCAGACGCGCCCGCGACCGCCTGGTGTGGCCCGTCGCCGTCGTCCTGGTGATGACGCTGCCGGCGAAGACGATGCTGCCGAACATGGCGTTCCTGCACCCGCTGCGCGACAACACCGTCCTCCTGGCCGCCCTGGCCGCCGCCACCGCGGTCCCCTTCCTCTCCCGCGGCTCGCCGTACTTCCGCGCCCCGGTCCCGACCCCGTACGCCCCGCCCGTCCCGGCCCGCTTCGGGTTCGTCCCGCTGCTGCCGTTCCTGCGCCGGGTGCTCATCCGCCCGAACCTCCTGCTCGAGATCCTGCTGATCCGCGTCACCTACACCGCGTACGCCCAGGTCCGCCTCGCCGTGACCGGTGGCAGCAACTCGGCGGGCCGCGTCCGCGCCGAGGAACACGGACAGCAGATCCTCGACCTCGAACGCCTGCT
The DNA here is from genome assembly GCF_001905725.1 of Streptomyces sp. CB02400. Classification (GTDB taxonomy): domain Bacteria; phylum Actinomycetota; class Actinomycetes; order Streptomycetales; family Streptomycetaceae; genus Streptomyces; species Streptomyces atrovirens. The sequence continues at coordinate 195,540 of NZ_LIWB01000013.1, read as the reverse complement.
CCACATGGACATCGAGCACGCCGTCAACCACGCCGTGGTGAAGATCGGCTGGCTGCGGGAGTTCTTCGACTTCTACTACACGTCGTTCCACTTCGTCGTCCCGCTGACCGTCCTCGGCCTGCTGTACTGGCGCCGCCCCGTCGACTACCGCTGGGCCCGCGCGAGCCTGGGCTTCGCCACCCTCCTCGCCCTGGTCGGCTTCTGGCTCTACCCGCTCGCCCCGCCCCGTCTGATGCCCGGCCTCGGCATCGTCGACACGGTCCACGGCGTCCAGGACTTCACCCAGCCCGACTACGGCACCCTCACCCGCCTCACCAACCAGTACGCGGCGATGCCGTCGCTGCACTTCGGCTGGTCCCTGTGGTGCGGACTGGTGATCGCGGTCATCGCGCCGAAGCCGTGGATGAAGGCCCTCGGTCTCCTCCACCCCCTGTTCACGGCCTCCGCGATCGTCACCACCGGCAACCACTGGATCCTGGACGCGGCCGGCGGCGCGGTCGTCGTCGGCGCCGGCTTCGGACTGACGTACCTGCTCCAGGGCCCGCGCGCCCGTACGGTCGTGGCCGCCGCCGAGCTCGGCAGCGAGCCGTCGACGCCGGCGAAGGACCGTACTCCGGGCTGATCCGGTACCCGTCGGCCGCCTTCACCCGCACCCCGCCCGACAGCCGCGGCGACAGCAGGGCACAGCGCCGGTCCCTCTCCTGGTCGCGAACCGGTGGTCGCGAACCGGGCAGCACGCGACCACGGCTGCGGTGTCAGTCCGCTGAAGTATTCTTCCCGCCACCGCACACCGACCGTGAGGACCAAGAGAATTGACCGGCCTGTCCGCTTTCCCGCTGCCCTTTCACGCTTCCCGTTCCATATCGTTCGCGAAGCCCCGGACACTGCGGGAACTTGAGATGATGCGGTGCAGCTCGCACATCCGGGCGAAGCCGGAGTGGTTCGACAAGATGAACGACGCCGACATCGTCGCCAGGTGGACGCGGGAGGCGCTCGCCCAGGGTCTCACCGAAGCGCAGGTTCGTTACGTGCTCGACGAACTCCGGCATTACGCCGCGCTGCGGGACGGGCGAACCGGCGTCGAGGTGTCCGCCGTCGACGGGGTGTGGCAGTCGGACACACTGGTCGACGACAAGCTCAGGTCCCGGTTGCGCGAGGCGGTCCGGGTTCTGGAGCAGGTCCCCGAAGCAGAGCGGGACTGGCATCCCGGATCCGACGGCCAGGTCCTGGATCTGGTGCATCCCTCACTGTTCTGCCTGGTGAGAGAGGTGAGCGGGGCGCCCGAGCGGGCTTGGCGGAACTCTACGGACCGCTACTCGAAGTACGAGTTCTCGGAGAGGTTCCAGTGGCTGCCCACGGACGTCGACGTCAATGACGACGGAGACGTCGCCTTCCGTTCGTACGTCAACAACGTCCATCCCGAGACCCATCACGAACTGGCCTCCGTCCTGCCGGACCTGTTCGCGCGCTTCCGCCCGCTGCTGGAGAACGTGCTCACCGATCTGCGCCACCCGCGCCCCCTGCGGATCAAGGCCGACCCCTACTCCTGGTACGACGAGGACCCGAACGAGCCGGTCGAACCCGACGACGATGACGACGAGGCCTACGACGCGTACGAAACGGCCATGGACGAGTGGTGGGAGAACCGCCGCCCGGTCGTCCCGGACGCCCCGGACTTCACCCCGCCCGAGCCGCCCGACGACTCCGACCGGGTCGACCTGCGCGGCCGTCGTCTCCAGGTCATCGTCAAGCTCGCCACCATTCACCTCACCCCGGACAAGCCCGAGTACCAAGGCGGCTCCTGGCATGTCGAGGGGATGCTGAACGAGCGGATCGTCTCGACCGGCATCTACTACTGGGACAGCGAGAACATCACCGAGAGCCGGCTGAGTTTCCGGGCGGCGCTCGACGACCCGCGCTACGAGCAGAACGACGACAACGGCATGCGCGAGGTCTACGGCCTGGAGAACGAGGACGCGCTGAACCAGGTGCTGGGATCGGCGTCGACGCCGACGGGCCGCTGCCTGGCGTTCCCGAACGTCCTGCAGCACCGCGTCGGCTCGTTCCGCCTCGCGGACCCCACCCGCCCTGGACATCGCAAGATTCTCGCGTTCTTCCTGGTCGACCCGTCGGAAAAGATCGTCTCGACCTCCGATGTGCCACCGCAGCAACCGTGGTCCGACACCTCGACCATGACGCTCGAACAGGCCAAGGGCTACCGCGAAGAACTCATGCGGGAACGCAAGTTCTTCGTCGACGAACACAACGAGCAGCTCTACGAGCGGGAATTCTCCCTCTGCGAGCACTGAGGACCGAGGCGGGATGACGAAGGCGGCGGCCCCGGGGATCGTGGGGTCGCCGCCTTCGGTATGGGGGTGTGGTGCTGTCAGTACCAGTGGTTGGCCTGCCAGAAGGACCAGGCGTCGCAGGCGCTGCCGTAGCGGTCCTTCATGTAGTCCAGACCCCACTTGATCTGGGTGGCGGGGTTGGTCTTCCAGTCGGAGCCGGCCGAGGCCATCTTGGAGGCGGGCAGGGCCTGGACCAGGCCGTAGGCGCCGCTGGAGGCGTTGGTGGCGCTGGGGTTCCAGCTGCTCTCGTGCTGGACGATCTTCGAGAAGCACTGGAACTCGGCCGAGTTGCCGATCATCTTCTTCGCGGTCGCCTGGGCCGAGGAAGCGCTCGTCGTGGTCGCGGCCTGGGCGGGCGCGGCGGCGATCAGGGTGCCGCAGGTGGCGGCCGCGAGGGCGGCGCCGGCGAGGGCCTTCTTCGGGGTGGCGACGGTGCGGAGGAGGTAAGCGGCGGACACAGGCGGCCTTTCGGTCGGGAGCTGGGAGGTCGCCGTACGCCCGGTGCCGTACGGATGTCGTGCGGCGGGGGCATGTGTCGGCGCCGCGACCCGTGAGGGACGTCGGCGCCTGGCGACCGCTCCACGGAAACAAATCCCGGCATTGCTCGCAAAGGTCCCTTTTACTAAGCGCGGTCGCAGTGGGGGACGGGGTATGGGGGTGTTCGCGGCAGCGCTCGCGGGGAGCCCGGCTACGGCCCTGCTTCGTATGTGACCCGGGTCATGTGGGGTCCTTCACCCACTCGTTCACGGGGCGCGAGCGGCTGCTCACCGAGTGGTGTCCGTGAAGGCGACCGGCGCCTCGAAGGCCGCCCGGCGGGTGGCGCGGCGCAGGGCCTTCAGGACAGGGGTGCCGAGGGTGAGGGTCAGGGCGACCGTGACCAGGGCCCTGCCCAGGTCCCAGCCGAGGGACGTGGCCAGGCAGTACGCCAGGAAACGGGCCAGGTTGGCGGGGAGCGACGCGTCGGGGGAGAAGGAGATGTTCGAGGCCAGGGCGGACATGAAGGGCCAGCCCGCCATGTTCATCACCGTGCCGTAGGCGAAGGCCGCCAGGAAGCCGTACACCGCGAGCAGGCAGAGCTCCGCGCGCCCGCGCAGCCGGTCGGCGCCCGGCAGCAGGGCCGCGCCCATCGTGAACCAGCCCATCGACAGCATCTGGAACGGCAGCCAGGGGCCGACACCACCGGTGAGCAGGGCGGACGCGAACATCGTCACCGAGCCGAGGACGAAGCCGAAGCCCGGGCCGAGGACCCGGCCGCTGAGGACCATGAGGAAGAACATGGGCTCCAGGCCGGCCGTGCCCGCGCCGATGGGGCGCAGGGCCGCGCCCGTCGCCGCGAGGACGCCGAGCATCGCCACCGACTTCGGGCCCAGGCCCGATTCCGAGATCGTCGCCGCCACGACCGCCACCAGCAGGACGAGGAGGCCCGCGAAGAGCCACGGTGCGTCCTGGGCGTGGGCGTTCACGGAGGAGTCGGGCGGGGCGAGGAAGGGCCAGCCGACGCCCGCCACGCCCACCGCGCTCACCAGGGCGAGGGCCGCCCATGAGCGGGGGCCCAGGCGGACGGCCCGGGTCTGGCGCTGGGTGGGCGTGCTTTCGGCGGCGGTCATCGCAGTGCCTCCCGGACCTGGGAGACCGTGAGCCAGTGCTGCGGGGCGAGGATCTTCGCCACCTGCGGGGCGAAGGACGGGGACGTCACGACCACCTCCGCCGCCGGGCCGTCCGCGATCACCTCGCCCTCGGCGAGCAGGACCACCCGGTGGGCGAGTTCCGCCGCCAGTTCCACGTCGTGCGTGGCCATGACGATCGCGTGGCCCTCGGCGGCCAGTCCGCGCAGGATCGTCACCAGGCGGGCCTTCGCCGCGTAGTCCAGGCCGCGGGTCGGCTCGTCGAGGAGGAGCAGGGGCGGGCGCGCGGTCAGGACGACCGCCAGGGCGAGGGTCAGGCGCTGCCCCTCGGACAGGTCACGGGGGTGGGTGTCGTCGGCCACCGAGGGGAGCAGCTCCGTCAGCAGGGCGCGGCAGGTGCCCGGCTCGGCGCCCGCGTCCTCGTCGGCGGCCGCGCACTCCGCCGCGACCGTGTCGGCGTACAGGAGGTCACGGGGTTCCTGCGGGACCAGTCCGACGCGGCGGACCAGGTCGCGGGGGCGGGTGCGGTGGGGGACCGCGCCGCCGGTGCGGACCGAGCCCGAGGAGGGGGCGACCAGGCCCACGAGCGCGCTGAGCAGCGTCGACTTCCCGGCGCCGTTGCGGCCCATGAGGGCGATCGTCTCGCCGGGGACGACGGCCAGGTCGACCCCGCGCAGGGCCTGGACGCGGTCGCGGCGGACCGCGAGGGAGCGGACCTCGGCCACGTGGGCGGGAGCCGGGGTGTCGGGCTTCCTGCGCGGGAACAGGCGTCTGGTGGCGGTCGGCGGCGGCGCGGGCTCATGGGCGGGCGGTCGCCTGTCGGCGAGGCGGTCGCGCAACGGGCCCGCCCTGCGTCGGGCGTCGCGGACCGTCAGGGGGAGGGGGGACCAGCCGGCCAGGCGGCCCAGGCCGACCACCGGGGGGTGGACGGGGGAGACCGCCATCACCTCCGACGGGGTGCCGAGCCACGGCCGCTCGCCGGGGCCCGGCAGCAGGGCCACCTGGTCGGCGTACTGGATGACGCGTTCCAGGCGGTGCTCGGCCATGAGGACGGTGGTGCCCAGGTCGTGGACCAGGCGTTGGAGGACCGCGAGGACCTCCTCGGCCGCCGCGGGGTCGAGTGCGGAGGTCGGTTCGTCGAGGACCAGGACCCGGGGGTGCGGGGTGAGGACCGAGCCGATCGCCACGCGCTGCCGCTGGCCGCCGGAGAGGGTGGCGATGGGGCGGTTGCGGAGATCGGCGAGGCCGAGGAGGTCCAGGGTCTCCTCGACCCTGCGGCGCATCACGGCCGGGGGGACGCCCAGCGACTCCATGCCGTAGGCGAGTTCGTCCTCGACCGTGTCCGTCACGAAGTGGGAGAGCGGGTCCTGGCCGACCGTCCCCACGACGTCGGCGAGTTCGCGCGGCTTGTGGGTACGGGTGTCACGGCCGGCGACCGTGACCCTGCCGTGCAGGGTGCCGCCGGTGAAGTGCGGGACCAGGCCGCTCACCGCGCCCAGCACCGTCGACTTGCCTACGCCGGACGGGCCGACGAGCAGGACCAGTTCGCCCTCGGGGACCTCGAAGTCGACGCCGTGGACGGCGGGTTCGGGTGCGCCGTCGTACGTCACCGACACGTTCTCGAAGCGGATCACGTCGTCGGCTCCTTGCGGGTGTCCGTGCGCTTGGGCTCGGGGGCGGGGGTGATGAAGGCGGGGAGCAGGCCGATCAGGACGGCCGCCGCCGGCCACAGGGGGAGCGTGGGCGCGACGAGCGGGACCACGCCGGGGTGCAGGGCCGCCGGGTCGCGGGAGGCGGCGAGGGTGAGGAGGGCGGCCACGGCGACTCCGGACGCCGTGACCAGCCAGGCGCGGATGTCCCAGGGGTCCGGGCGGTAGCGGGTGCGCAGGGTGCGCCGGCCGCCGAGCCACAGGCCCGCGAGGGCGGCGGCGACACCGGCGAGGAGGACGGGCAGGCCGTAGGTGCCGCCCTCGGCGGTGAGCAGTCCGTACGTTCCGGCGCAGACGCCGAGCAGACCGCCGAGGGTGAGGGCGGCGGTGGTACGGCGGACGGCGGGAGGTACCTGGGCGGTACGGCCGTATCCGCGGGCGTCCATCGCGGCGGCGAGGGCGACCGAGCGCTCCAACGCGCCCTCCAGGACCGGGAGTCCGACCTGGAGCAGGCCGCGTATGCCCTTGTCGTGCCGGCCCCGCAGCCGGCGGGCGGCGCGCAGGCGCTGGACGTCGGCGATCAGGTGGGGCGCGAAGGTGAGGGCCACGACGACGGCCACGCCGAGTTCGTACAGGGCGCCGGGGAGCGATTTGAGGAGGCGGGAGGGGTTGGCGAGGGCGTTCGCGGCGCCTACGCAGATGAGGAGGGTGGCGAGGCGGAGGGCGTCGTACAGGGCGAAGGTGAGGGCTTCGGCGGTGACCTTGCCGCCGAGGCGGATGCCCTGGGCCCAGTGGGGGAGGGGGACTTCGGGGAGGTGGATGAGGGTGTGCGTGCCGGGGATGGGGGAGCCGAGGATCACGGCGAAGGTGAGGCGGATGAGGATGACGGCCAGGGCGAGTTTGAGGAAGGCGCCGTAGGAGCGGGACCAGGGGGTGTGGGGGCGGCGGGTCGCCACGACGTAGGCGGAGACGGTGATGAGGAGGGTGAGGAGGAGGGGGTTGGTGGTGCGGGTGGCGGCTGTGCCGAGGGCCAGGGACCAGAGCCACCAGGCGCCGGGGTGGAGTTGGGAGTGCCGGTGCTGTGGCTGGGCGGGGGGTGTTGCGCGGCCCGGCGTTTGCGGGGTGCCTCCCCCACTCTCGGCTTCTCCCCCACCCTCGGCTGCGCTCGGGCGGGGGGACCCCCATGAGCGGGGGGACCCCCATCGCCCACCCGTGCCGCCCTGGGGGTACCTCCCAGGCCCTTTCGGGCTCTGGGGGAGGCACGATTGCCCGCAGTCGGGCGAGCAGGCGTGCCCGCAGCTGCGGAAGCTAGCCACGGCGGCGGGCCTGCCAGATGGCTGCTGCTCCGAGGAGGGCTACCGCGGCGATTCCGGCTATCAGGCCCACTGACGGGCCGCCCGAGTCGTCCGGCTCGGGCTTTTCCTCTGTGGGAGCGGGGGCCTTTTCCGCCGAGACCTGTTCTCCGCAGCCCTTCTTCGGGTAGCCCGCTATCGCGCAGAGCAGTGCGTTGGTGTCGTAGCGGAGGGGTTTGGCCACCGAGGCCAGGGCCTCGGCCGTGGTGGCGTCCTCGGGGACCTGGGCGCAGGCCGTGCGGCCGGCCGGCGGGGTTTCGCCGGACGGGGCGTCGGCGGGGGTGCCGAAGTCGATGACCAGGGCCACGCGTTTCCTGCCGTCGGCCGCCGGGGTCTTCGCGCAGATGGTGTCGAAGTCGGCGGTGCCGCGCGGCTTCGTCGCGTCGGCGGAGTTCTCGCTGACGGAGAAGCGGAAGCCGTGGACGTCGCCGTCGGCGGGGCGGGCGAGGGACGGGCCCTGGTTGGCGTACGCCCATGCCGTGCCGTCCTGTTCCCAGAACGACCAGTAGCGGTAGCCGGCGGCCCCCGCCTGGCCCGCTCCCGCCAGCAGGGGCAGGAGCGCGGCCAGGAACAGTACGGCGGCCCGGCGGATCACGGCTGCTGCCGCTTCGTACGGCCGCTGATCAGGAAGCCGATGCCGATGCCGGCGACCAGGCAGATGCCGATGATCCACCAGACGCCGAAGCCGGACTCGGACTCCTCGTCCTTCCTCTCGTCGGACTTGGCCACCAGGGTCTTCTCGGCGGCCGGGCCGGTCGCGCCCAGTTGCTTCACCAGGTCCGTGCCGCCGAAGTCGCGCGGGTCGGCGCCGGTCGCGTGGGCGGCGAAGATGAGCTGGGCGTAGGCGGCGGGGCCGCTCTGTGCCGCCCAGTCGGCGGCGTTCTTCTCCAGCCAGGACAGGGACTTGTCGGCCTGCTCGCCGGCGCCCTGCGCGGCGAGCGCGACCACCGCGTCGGCGGTGTTGCCGTAGTCGGGCTGGTCCTCGGCGCCGGCGAGGGCTGAGGTGAGGTGGCCGTTCTCGGCGAGTGCGCCGGTGAGGTAGGCGGCACCGTTGGCGGCGGCCTGCTCGGGGCCGTCGGCCTTCTCGCACGCCGCTTCCTCGGTGCCGTCCTTGCCGGGTTCGACGACCAGGCCCGCACCGAGCGAGCCGATGACCCCCGCCGCCGTCGCGTCCGCGTTGGCGACCAGCTCGCCCTTCTTGTCCGGCTGGAAGGCGAACGCGCCCGCGCCGTCACCCTCGCAGGGCAGCGCCAGCCTCAGCAGGGCGTCGTAGGGGGACTTGCCGTCCTTCTTCACCTCGGCAGGCTTCTCACCGGCGGCCGCGAGCGCGCCGATGACGACGGAGGTGGAGTTGGTGTCGCTGGCGCCACCCGCCACGTAGCCCCAGCCGCCGTCCTTGTTCTGCGCGGACTTCAGCCAGCCGACGGCCTTCTCCGTGACGTCGTCGTGGCCGCCGAGCGCGGCGAGGGCCTGGACGGCGGCGGCGGTCTGGTTGGTGTCGACCATCGTCTTCGCGTCGCACGCCGCGGCGGTGTCGGCGCGGTACGGGGCGAAGGAGCCGTCGGCGCACTGCTGCCCGGTGAGCCAGTCGACGGCCGCCTTCGACGGCTCGACGCCCACCGTGTGCTGGGCGAGCAGGGCGAGCGACTGGCGCCAGACGCCGTCGTACTGCGGGTCGCTGTCGCCGTACAGGGCGGAGGGGAGCGCCTGGGACGGCGACGGGGACGGGGAGGTGTCGGCGGCGGCCGGGGTGGCGGCGCCGATCACGGCGACGGCGGCCAGGACCGCTGCGCTGCGGCGAACATTCATGATCGGCGGGTGCCTTCTTCCCTGCGGGGAACCGGGCAGCGCGGGACACCCCGGCGGCTCGGCTCCGTATACCTCGACGGTGCCGGTGCCCGGCGGATCCGCCGGGCACGTGAGCCGGTCACGAACCGTGCGGGGCAGTCCGGCTCACCGCCCTGGCGGACGGTTCACGGTTGCGGGTCAGCGCCGGAATTGCACCGGCTTCCCCCCGTACGGTGTGATGACGACGCCGACACTCTACCCGCCTGCGGGGAAGGGGCCAGGGGTGGCTTCGATGAGCAGGGTCACGTCAACCGTGGGACGCGCAGCGCACCCGCGCACCCCGGAAAGGCTTCGAAGGTCTCACCGGTGATCACCGATGGCCGTCAGCGGCCGTCAGATCCATCAGGCGGCACACCGTCTCTATGTCGATCTTGACCTGGGCGATGGAGGCGCGCCCCGAGAGCCAGGTGATCAGGGTCGAGTGCCAGGTGTGCTCGATGACCCGGACGGCCGAGAGCTGCTCGGGCGTGGGATCGGTGAGCTCCATGGCGTCCAGGATGATCATCGTGGTCTGCCGGGAGACCTGGTCGACCTCCGGGCTCACGCTGCGGTCCGCGAACGTCAGGGCGCGCACCATCGCGTCGGCCAGGTGCGGCTCCCGCTGGAGCGCGCGGAAGGCCCGCATCAGGGTCTCCGCGACCCGCTCGGCCGGGGTGTCGCCGGCCGGCGGCTTCTTCCGCAGCGTGCCGTGCAGGGTCTCGAGCTGGTCCTGCATGGTCGCGACCAGGAGATGGATCTTGGACGGGAAGTAGCGGTACAGCGTGCCGAGCGCCACCTGCGAGGACTCCGCGACCTCACGCATCTGCACCGCGTCGAAGCCGCCCCGGCCGGCCAGTTGCGCGCACGCCCGCAGGATGCGGCGCCGACGCGCCTCCTGGCGTTCGGTGAGCGGTGAGGCCGGGGCGGGCCGCGCGGTGCCGGCTCCCGTCGCCGCCGCCTTGCCCGCCTTGTCCGTTGTGGCTGCCCTGGCCGCCTTGTCCCTGTTGGCTTCCGTAGGCATGGGTCCCGTCCGTGACAGTCGGTGAGGGTGGATGATCAGACAGCATGGCATGCCGTCCGTCGTGGCGTGAATCACCTGATCCACTGCTCCCAGTACCCCTACCTGCCGGTAGATTCAGATCCTCCGAACGATCAACTCTGAAACTTGTTCTAGATTAGCGTCCCGGCGTAATCTCGCGGGACAGTGCAGGGAGAAGGGGGCCCAGAGTGACCGCTGAGGCCAGTCAGGCCGGGCCCTCGCGGGGTCCCGCATCCGACGGCTTGCGACCGCTCCGCATCGCACTCCTCACCTATAAGGGAAACCCGTTCTGCGGCGGGCAGGGCGTCTACGTACGCCACCTCTCCCGCGAACTCGCCCGCCTCGGACACCGCGTCGAGGTCATCGGCGCCCAGCCGTACCCCGTCCTCGACGAGATCCACGACGGGGACCGCGGCGAGGCCTGCGGCGGCCCCACCCTCACCGAACTGCCCAGCCTCGACCTCTACCGCCAGCCGGACCCCTTCCGCACCCCGAAGCGCGACGAGTACCGGGACTGGATCGACGCGCTCGAGGTCGGCACGATGTGGACCGGCGGCTTCCCCGAGCCGCTGACGTTCTCCCTGCGCGTCCGACGTCATCTGCGCGCCCGGCGCGGCGACTTCGACGTCGTCCACGACAACCAGACCCTCGGCTACGGCCTGCTCGGCGACCTCGGCGCCCCCCTGGTGACCACCATCCACCACCCCATCACCGTCGACCGGCGGCTGGAGCTGGACGCCGCCGGGACCTGGCAGCGGCGGTACTCGGTGCGCCGTTGGTACGCCTTCACGCGGATGCAGAAGCGGGTGGCGCGGCGTCTGCCGTCCGTGCTCACCGTCTCCGGCAGTTCCCGCCAGGAGATCGTCGACGATCTCGGCGTACGGCAGGACCGTATCCACGTCGTCCACATCGGCGCCGACACCGACCTGTTCGCGCCCGATCCGTCGGTGCCGGTCGTACCGGGCCGGATCGTGACCACGTCCAGCGCGGACGTGCCGCTGAAGGGGCTGGTCCACCTCGTCGAGGCGCTGGCGAAGGTGCGGGCCGAGCAGCCCGAGGCGCACCTCGTCGTGGTCGGCAAGCGGCCCGTGGAGGGGCCGGTCGCGCAGGCCATGGAGCGGTACGGCCTCGAAGGCGCCGTCGAGTTCGTCAAGGGCATCTCGGACGCCGAACTCGTCGACCTGGTGCGGTCGGCGCAGGTCGCGTGCGTGCCGTCGCTGTACGAGGGGTTCTCGCTGCCGGCCGCCGAGGCCATGGCCACGGGCACCCCGCTGGTCGCCACCACCGGCGGGGCGATTCCCGAGGTGGCCGGCCGCGACGGGGAGACGTGTCTCGCCGTACCGCCCGGCGACGCGGGGGCGCTGGCCGCCGCGCTGACCCGGCTGCTCGGCGACCCGGAGCTGCGCGCCCGGCTCGGGGCGGCCGGACGGGAGCGGGTGCTGCGGCACTTCACCTGGGCGCGTGCGGCCCAGGGCACGGTGGCCCGCTACCGCGAGGCGATGGCGGACGCGGGCCGGGGTACGGGCGCCGCCCGCTCCGGTGCCCCGGCTGTCGACCGCGCCGGGACCCGGCCCGCGGACCGTGCCGCGGCCGGGGCCGTCGACCACCCCGCGCCCGCGACCCCCGGCCGCCCCGACGTCCCGGTCGCCGGGGACGCCGGTCCCGACACCCCCACGGACACGGCCGCCGCCGTCTCCGTGCACGCAGCCGACACCTCCGACCGCGAAAGCAGGGCCACGTGCTGACCGTCGACTTCTCCCGGTTCCCGCTCGCCCCGGGCGACCGCGTCCTGGACCTCGGCTGCGGGGCCGGCCGGCACGCCTTCGAGTGCTACCGGCGCGGCGCGCAGGTCGTGGCGCTGGACCGGAACGGCGAGGAGATCCGCGAGGTCGCCAAGTGGTTCGCGGCGATGAAGGAGGCCGGGGAGGCACCCGCCGGGGCCACCGCCACCGCCATGGAGGGCGACGCCCTCGCCCTGCCCTTCCCCGACGAGTCCTTCGACGTCGTCATCATCTCCGAGGTGATGGAGCACATCCCGGACGACAAGGGCGTCCTCGCCGAGATGGTGCGCGTGCTCAGGCCCGGCGGCCGGATCGCCGTCACCGTGCCGCGCTACGGCCCGGAGAAGGTGTGCTGGACGCTGTCCGACGCCTACCACGAGGTCGAGGGCGGCCACATCCGCATCTACAAGGCGGACGAACTGCTGGCGAAGATCCGCGAGGCGGGCCTGCGGCCGTACGGCAGTCATCACGCGCACGCGCTGCACTCGCCGTACTGGTGGCTGAAGTGCGCGTTCGGCGTGGACAACGACAAGGCGCTGCCGGTACGGGCGTACCACAAGCTGCTGGTCTGGGACATCATGAAGAAGCCGCTGGCCACCCGGGTCGCGGAGCAGGCGCTGAACCCGCTGATCGGCAAGAGCTTCGTGGCGTACGCGACCAAGCCGCACCTGCCGCGCGCCGCGGCCGGGGCCGGGGCCGAGGCGGACGCCACGTGACGACCCCCCGGACCGAACACCTGGTCCTGCCCGGGGTCCTCACGGCCGGCCAGGCCGCCGCGACCGTCGCCGGCATCCTCGCGGTGCAGCGGGAGGACGGGGCGATCCCCTGGTTCCGGGGGCACCACCTCGACCCGTGGGACCACGTCGAGGCCGCGATGGCCCTGGACACGGCGGGCGAGCACGCCGCCGCCGAACGGGCCTATCTGTGGCTGGCCCGGCACCAGTTGGCGGACGGCTCCTGGTACGCGGCCTACGCCGACGGCGACCCGCTCGACGTCACCGACCGGGGCCGGGAGACCAACTTCGTCGCCTACATCGCGGTCGGGGTGTGGCACCACTACCTCTCCACCGGCGACGACACGTTCCTGGACCGCATGTGGCCCGTGGTGTGCGCGGCGGTGGAGTTCGTGCTGCGGCTGCAGCAGCCCGGCGGGCAAATCGGCTGGCGGCGCGACGACGACGGCACGCCCACCGCGGACGCGCTGCTCACCGGCTCCTCCTCCGTCCACCACGCGCTGCGCTGCGCGCTGGCCGTCGCCGAGCAGCGCGAAGAGCCGCAGCCGGACTGGGAGTTGGCGGCGGGCGCGCTGCGGCACGCGATCCGGCACCACCCGGAGCGGTTCCTCGACAAGGACCGCTACTCCATGGACTGGTACTACCCGGTGCTCGGCGGCGCGCTCACCGGCGCGGAGGCCAAGTCCCGTATCGAGGAGGGCTGGGACCGTTTCGTCGTCCCCGGGCTCGGGGTGCGCTGTGTGGTGCCCAACCCGTGGGTGACGGGCGGCGAGTCGGCCGAACTCGCCCTGGCCCTCTGGGCGATGGGCGAGTCCGACCGCGCGCTGGAGGTGCTCCAGTCGATCCAGCACCTGCGCGATCCGGAGACCGGCCTGTACTGGACGGGCTACGTCTTCGACGACGACGCGATCTGGCCGCGCGAACTGACCACCTGGACCGCCGGTTCACTGCTCCTGGCGGTCGCCGCCCTCGGCGGCCACGAGGCCACCTGCGCGGTGTTCGGCGGCGACCACCTGCCCAGGGGGCTGGACCCCGACTGCTGCTCGCTCGCCTGAGCCGACCGGACGACCGCCTCGGTACCGGCGCAGCCGCCCGGTGACGGCGTGGCCGATGAAGAGGCGGACGACGGCGGCGAGCCCGTAGCCGGCGACCGCGCGGGCCCACGCCTCGTCGAAGGTGCTGTGTTCACTGGGGGCGCCCCCAGACCCCCGGGTCACGTGACCAGTCGGGCGTGGTGTCCGGGGCCGGGGGTGGCTCAGTACCGGCGCAGCCGTCCGGCGATGGCGTGGCCGATGAAGAGGTAGACGACGGCGGCGAGTCCGTAGCCGGCGACCACGCGGGCCCAGGCTTCGTCGAACGTGAAGAGGTCACGTGACCAGGTGGCCAGCCAGTTGGCCGCGTCGTGGACGAACTGCACCAGGTCGTTGCCCCGGTTGGCGTCCAGCAGGTACATCAGAATCCAGAGTCCGAGGATGACGGCCATGATGTCCGCGATCACCGCGACGACCGTCCCTGCGGAGTTGGAACCAGTGCGATATCGAGGGGACATACTTTCCGACTGGCCCCGGATGCCCGGTTGAAACCTGTAACGTCCGGGACCGGCACGGAAGTTCGGCGTGGGCTCAGCGGTGGGTGAGTAGCAGGCGCCACGCCTCCGGGCCGCGCTGCTGGTAGTCCACCGCGAAGACACCGGGGTGCCGGTCCTCGATCTGGCGCAGCAGCGGCAGCGGGTCGTGCGGTGCCACGAGCACCATGGCCCGCCCGGCCGGTACGGCACCGAGCGCGCCGAAGACCGTGGCGTGCCGCAGTGCGTGCGGGACTTCCCGGACGTCGAGTTCGGGCACCTCCGCGTCGTCCGATCCGCCGCAGCCGCACGTACCGCCGCAGCCGCCGCCCGTGGACTCGTCCGCGGCCTCCTCGCCGCCGCCGAGCAGTTCGCGCATGCCGCCCAGCAGGTCGGCCAGTGAGATGTCCGGGGCGCCGGCGAGCAGCGGCAGGACGAGGTCGTTCTCCTTGGCCAGGTGCTCCTCGAACAGGACCTGGAGGGCCCGGCCGTCGGCAGCCGCCCGTACGGCGGAGTCCGCCTCGCGCAGCGCGTCGACCAGGGCGGTGAGCCTGCGGTGCTCGGCGAGCATGCCGTCGATGAGGAGACGGGCCTCGGGCAGGTCGCGGGCGGCGGTGTAGAGGGTGCCTTCCTCGGCGACCGCGTGCGGGAGCAGGTCCCGGTCGCAGAAGGCGACCAGTCCGGCGCGGACCTCGTCGGCCGCGGCCGGGTCGCGGTCCGCCGCGGCGACCAGCATGGCCACCCGTCCGGCCAGCTCACCGGCCAGCTGGGCGTGATGCGCCTCGACGGCTTCGACGGCCGCCGCGTCCTTGGGGTCCGATGCGAGGGTCAGAGTGCTCATCAGGGGGCCGTTCCTTCCAGCCGTCGACGACCCGTCCGAACGGCGCGGGCCGATGCCTGCAATATAGTACGGACATGACCGTGGAAAATAACGGCCCGCTTCCCGGCAGCGGATCGCACCGCGTCCCGCTCTCCCGGCAGCGGCGCGGTGTCCTGCAGTACCTGCGCGGACAGTCCGGTTCCGTCACCGCCACCGCGCTCGCCCAGGTGTGCGCGCTGCACGTCAACACCGTCCGCGAGCACCTGGACGCCCTGGTGGACGACGGTCTGGCCGCCCGCGAGCGGTCCGCCCCCGCCGGGCGCGGCCGTCCCGCCTGGCGCTACCGGGCCCGCCCGCCGCAGGAGTCCCCCGCGCGGGAGTACGCGGGGCTCGCCGCCGTACTGGCCGCGCGGATCGCCCGTACCAGCGCCGATCCGCGCGGGGACGCCCTCGCCGCGGGCGAGGACTGGGGGCGGGTCCTGACCGACGGGCAGGAACCGTCGGCGGATCCGAGGGAGGCGAGGGAACGGCTGCTGGACCTCCTCGGAGAGATCGGCTTCGCCCCGGAGGCCGACGCGGAGGCGCGCGAAGTACGGCTGCCGCGCTGCCCCTTCGTCGAGACGGCCCGTGAGCATCCCGGCGTCATCTGCGGCGTCCACGAAGGACTGGCCCGGGCCGCCCTCGGCGCCCTGGGCGAGAACTCCCAGGAGATCGAACTACTGCCCTTCGCCGAACCCGGCGCCTGCCGCCTCCACCTGGACACGGACCCTGCGCCGGGCGCCGGGACCCGGTCGGATGTCGACCTCGCGCCGGGCACCGGAACTCCGTCGGATGCCGGTCCTGTGCCGGACAGCGGTCCCGTGCTGGATGCCGGTCCTGTGCCGGGTGCCGGTCCTGTGCCGGGTGCCGGTCCTGTGCCGGGCGTCGGTCCCGTGCCGGGCACCGGAACTCCGTCGGATGCCGGTCCTGTGCCGGACAGCGGTCCCGTGCCGGGTGCCGGGGCACCGTCGGGCGCTGGCTCTGGCTCTGTGCCGGATACCGGTCTCGTGCCGGACGCCGGCCCCCCGCCAGCCGCCGCCCCCGAGCGGCGGAGCGGCATCGAGTCCGGGGAGACCCCGTGATCCCCGTGATCCCCGTGACCCCCGTCACCCCGGCCGCCCGGCGCGTGGGCGCACGCCGTGCGCCCCTGTTGCTGGCCGCCGGTGTCTGTCTGCTCGCCGGTCTCGATGCCGCTCTCGTTCTGCTCGGGCTCCCCGCCCCGTTCACCAGTGACCGTCTGCGCCAGGTGCACGGGGTGCTGCTGGTGCTGGGCTTCGTCGGCACGCTGGTGGCGTTGGAGCGGGCCGTCGCGCTGGGCGGGCGGTGGCCCTACCTCGCACCTGGCGCGCTCGGCGCCGGAGGGCTGCTGCTGCTCGCCCCCGTGGACCTTGCCGTCCCGCGGCTGCTGCTCGTCGCCGGGGCCGCCGTACTGACCGCGCTGTACGTGCGGTTCTGGCAGCGGCAGCCGGGCGCCGCCCTGCTCGCCCAGGCGGCGGGCGCCGTGTCGGCGCTCGGCGCGGCACTGCTGTGGCTGGGCGGACTCGACGTCCCGCGCCTGCTTCCCTGGCTGGTCGCGTTCCTCGTGCTGACCATCGCGGGCGAGCGGCTGGAACTCGCCCGGGTGGCCCTCCTGGCGCCCCGCGCGGAACCAACCTTCCTGGCCTGCGTCGGCGCCGTCGCCACCGGCGTCGTCACCACCCTGATGTGGCCGGCCACCGGCACGCTCCTGCTCGGCGCGGCCCTGCTCGCGCTGGTCGCCTGGCTCGTCGTGCACGACGTCGCCCGCCGGCTGCTGCGTTCCACGGGACTGCCCCGCTTCTCCGCCGCGTGCCTGCTCGCCGGGTACGCGTGGCTGGGCCTCGCCGGCGCCCTGTGGCTGCTGGGCGGCCCGGTCGCCGAGGGGAGCCGTTACGACGCCGTGGTGCACGCCGTGTTCCTCGGCTTCGTGATGTCGATGATCATGGCGCACGCCCCGGTGATCCTGCCGGCCGTACTGCGCCGCCCCCTGCCCTACCACTCCGGGCTCGCGGTGGCGGCCTGGCTGCTGCACGGCTCCCTCGCCCTGCGCGTGGTGGTCGGCGACCTGCGGGACGTCCGAGGGGCGTGGCAGCTCGGCGGGGCGCTCAACATCGCCGCGGTCCTGCTGTTCGTCCTGACGGCGGCGACCGCGTCGGTGACCGCCGGCCGACGCGCCGCCTCCGCCACCCCCGCCGACTCGAGGAACCCCCGGTGACCACGCAGCTCTCCTCCCCCACGGCGAACGGCCCCGCTCCGAAGCCGCCCGGACGCTCACCACGCGCCCTGTGGCACCTCGGCGTGAACGCCGTCGTGGTGGTCTGGCTGGGGCTGTTCGCCGTGGTCGGGAGCGCCCACCACTTCCTGCCGCACGCCTTCTGGCTGCTCGTCCACACCCTGCTGCTCGGGGCGGTCACCAACGCCGTCGTCATCTGGTCGGGGCACTTCGCCGCGTCCGTGCTCCGGCTGCCGGAGGCGAACCGGGGCGCCCCCGCCGCGCTGCGGCTGGTCTGCCTGAACGCCGGAGCCGTCGCCGTCATCGGCGGCATGTTCACCGACCGGTGGCCCGTCGTGCTCGTCGGCGGCTGTCTGGTCGCGGCCGCCGTCACCGCCCACGCCGTGTGGCTGGTACGACTGCTGCGGCGGGCCCTGCCCGGCCGGTTCTCCATGACCGTGCGCTACTACACAGCCGCCGCCGCCCTGCTGCCCGTGGGTGCCGCGCTGGGCGTCGTCATGGCCCGCGGCGAACTCGGCGGTGACCTCCCGGAACGGCTGCTGCTCGCACACGAGATGATCAACCTGCTCGGCTGGGTCGGCCTCACCGTGGCCGGAACGCTGATCACCCTGTGGCCGACGATGCTGCGCACCCGGGTGGCGGACGGCGCGGAACGGGCCGGACGCCGCGCCCTCCCCGTGCTGCTCGCCGGGCTCGGCGCGGCCGTCGCCGCCGCGCTGCTCGGCCCCCCGCCGCTGGCCGCTCCCGGTGTCGTCGTCCACGCCGCCGGACTGGTGATCGCCGGCATCCCCTGGGTGCGCGAGGCCCGGGCCAAGGTCCCGCGTTCCTTCGCCGCCTGGTCGGTGGCCGCGGGCAGCCTCTGGCTCGCGGGGGCACTGCTGTTCCTGGCCGGCACCCTCCTCTCCACGACGTCCTGGATCACGGTGGGGGAGCGTACGTCGTTGCTCACCGCCCCGCTCGCCGCCGGCTGGATCGCCCAGGTGCTGCTCGGCGCCCTCGGTTTCCTCGTCCCCGTGGTCCTGGGCGGCGGCCCCACGGCGGTACGCGCCGCCACCGCCGGACTCGAACGGGCCTGGCCCGCCCGGCTGACCGTCACCAACACCGCGCTGCTGCTCTGCGTCCTCCCGGTACCGTCCGTGGTCCGGGTGATCTGCTCGGTGCTGCTGCTGGTGATGCTGCTGTACTTCCTCGTCCTGCTGGTGCTCACGGTCGTACGGGGCATACGGAACCGCCGGAAGGGGACGGCCGGACCGGCCCCCGCGGCCGAGCCGGTACCCGCGCCCGGACCGGCCCCCGCGGAGGCGCCGGCGCGCCCGCACCGCGTGCTCGGGGGCGTGGCCTTCGGGCTCGCCGTGGTGATGCTGGCCGTCGCGGGCGGCGGCGCGGCGGACGTGCGGTCGCTGCCGATCCTGGAACGGTCCGCCGCCACGAGCGCGGACGGCGGGGAGGTGACGCCGACCGGCCGCACGACCACGGTCGAGGTGACGGTACGGAACATGCGCTTCTCCCCGGCCTCCGTCGACGTGCCCGCGGGCGACCGTCTGGTGATCGAACTGCACAACACCGGTACCGACACGCACGACCTGGTGCTGGAGACCGGCGCCCGCACCGACCGGATCGCCCCGGGGAAGCGGGCCACGCTGGACGCGGGCGTCGTCGGCCGGGACCTCGACGGCTGGTGCTCGGTGGTCGGGCACCGGCAGATGGGCATGGTCTTCGGGGTACGGGCCACCGGTGACGGTGACGGCGGTACCACGTCGGAAGGGAGCGAGGAGAACGGGGAGAACGGGGAGACCGCGCACGACCACGGCGGGACGGCATCCGAGGGCACGGGCGAATCCGCCGCGGACGCCTTCGACCCGATGGCCGAACCGGCCGACGGCTTCACCGCCCGCGACGCCCAACTGCCGTCCGCCGCCGAAGGATCCGCTCCCCAGGTGCACAGGCGGACCCTCACCGTGAAGGAGGCGGAGGCCGAAGTCGCCCCCGGCGTACGGCAGACGCTGTGGACTTTTGACGGAACGGCCCCGGGGCCCGTGCTGCGCGGCCGGGTCGGAGACACCTTCGAGATCACCCTCGTCAACGACGGGACCATCGGCCACTCCGTCGACTTCCACGCCGGGGCACTGGCACCGGACGAACCGATGCGCACCATCCAGCCCGGCGAGTCACTGACGTACCGCTTCAAGGCCACCCGCAGCGGGGTGTGGATGTACCACTGCTCGACCATGCCGATGTCCCTGCACATCGCCAACGGCATGTTCGGCGCCGTCGTCATCGACCCGCCCGGCCTGCCGCGCGTGGACCGCGAATACCTCCTGGTCCAGTCGGAGTTCTACCTCGGCGAGCAGAACGGCACCGCCGACGCCGACAAGGTGAACGCCAAGGAACCCGACATGGTCGCCTTCAACGGGTACGCCAGCCAGTACGACCACGACCCGCTGACGGCGAAGACCGGCGAGCGCGTACGGATCTGGGTGCTGACGGCCGGACCGAACGTGCCCAGTGCCTTCCACGTTGTGGGCGGGCAGTTCGACACGGTGTTCCGTGAGGGCGCGTACGACCTGCGGCCGGGCGGTGCGGAACGCGGCGGCGCGCAGATCCTCGATC
This sequence comes from Streptomyces sp. CB02400, assembly GCF_001905725.1. Lineage (GTDB taxonomy): Bacteria > Actinomycetota > Actinomycetes > Streptomycetales > Streptomycetaceae > Streptomyces > Streptomyces atrovirens. The sequence continues at coordinate 175,901 of NZ_LIWB01000013.1, read as the reverse complement.
TAGCCCCCGCGTCGGGCGGGTTCGTCGAGCTGACCCTGCCCGAGGCCGGCGACTACCCGTTCGTCACGCACATCATGAGCGACGCGGAACGCGGTGCGCACGGCATCCTCCGCGTGCGCTGACCGGGCCGAACGGCCCTGGGCCGGCGCCCCGACGGACCCATGTGCCCGTCGGGGCACCGTTCCTAGGCTGGCGGGGAGCGCACCGCGCGATCCCCGCCGCCCCGAGTGAGGCCCTCTGTGAAACGCCGCCGTGATCTGCCGCTCGTCTACTCCTGCTCGGGCTGTTCGAGCGCGGCCCAGATGACCAACTGGATCGCGGTCCAGCTCGACCGGCGCGGCATCGCCGAGATGTCGTGCATCGCGGGCGTCGGCGGGGACGTCCCGAGCCTGGTCCGCAAGGCCCGCGGTGACCGGTCGGTCGTCGCCGTCGACGGATGCGTGCTGCAGTGCGCCCGCAACTGCCTCGCCCGGCACGGCGTCACGCCGGCCGTGCACCACCTCCTCAGCGACGACGGCGTGCGCAAGCGGCCGGGGGAGGACTTCGACCCGGAGCAGGCGGAGCGGGTGCTCGGCGGGCTGATCGAACGGATCAGGGAAGGGACCCGCGGCGTACCGGAACCGGCCGAACCGGCCGAACCGGCAACGGAGTCCGTCGGCCGCTGACCCTTTCCGGGGCTCAGGCCGCGTCCGTCCGGCGGAACGACAACGCCCCCCGCCCGGAAGGGCGGGGGGCCGTGACGAGAAAGGGCCGGGGCCGGTCAGCCGCGCTGGATGCCCGAGGTGTCCTGGAGGACGCCGCGGCGGCCGTCCTGGGTCTGGGCGACGAGGGACGGACCGCGCTGCTCGACCGCCAGGTACCAGGTACCGGGGGCCAGTTCGGCGATCGGCGTGGGCGAGCCGTCCTCAGGGAACAGCGGACGGGGCACCGGCACCGCGAACCAGAACGGCGAGAAGTCACCGGCGGGCGCCGGAGCGGGCTGACCCGGCTGCGGCTGACCCGGCTGGGGCTGGCCCGGGAAGGGCTGCTGCGGCTGACCGGGCTGACCCGGCTGCGGCTGACCGCCGAACGAGGCCTGCTGCGCACCCGGGTAGCCGTAACCGCCGGGCGGCTGAGCGCCGTACGGCTGCGGGGCGGCGGGGCGGGCGGGCGGGAGGAGGGCGCCCTTGAGGGCGGGCACCAGGGGGGTGGCGACGGCGGCGGCGGCCATGACGAGCGTGGCGATGAGGGCCAGGATCAGACCGGTACCGGCGTCGGGGCCGTCGGAGGAACCGGGACCCACGTTGTCGATGCCGCCGGCCACGTCGAAGATGTTGCCGAGGGCGCTCCAGGCGGCGAACACCGTGAAGGCGATGCCGAACTGGCCGAGGTCGAGCCCCGCGACCTTCGGCGGCTGCGGCAGACCACGGGCGACGACGATGAGCGCCGTGCCGATGATGCCCGCCAGCACCACTCCGAGTACGACCGGGCCGCTGCCCCACAGGCTGGGGAGGTCGTAGTCGTCGGGTGCGCCGTCGACGGAGTAGAGGTCGAGGAACGACGCGATGAACAGCAATACCGCTGCTCCGATCACCACGCCGTCGCCTCGAGTGAGGGAGCGGATATTCACTTCAGGTCCTTCGTAGGTCGTCTCGTCGTCGGAAGAGGCGTCGCTGTCACCATGTCGCCCGAAGGTTCCGGTGTGAAGCGCGGGGGTGGCCCCTCATCGTCCGGACGACACTACCGTCCGTGCGATCGGGCTGTCCGCCCGGATCAGCGCGCTGATCCTCACCCGCGCAGGAAACTCACGATTCCGTCGGAAATCCCTTGCGCCGCTTTCTGCCGCCAGGCACCGCTGGTCAGCAGTGCCGCGTCCTTGCTATCGCGCATGTTGCCGCACTCGATGAACACCTTGGGAACCGTTGACAGATTGAGACCGCCCAAGTCCTTACGTGTGACGAGACCGGTACCGTCGCCGACGTAGTTGGAGGGCGCGCTGCCGGTGACGCGGACGAAGTTGCCCGCGATGCGCGTGCCGAGGTCGTCGGACGGCCCGACGATGGCGCGGGTGTCGGCGGCACCGGCGTCGACGGCGCCGGGCAGGATCACGTGGAAGCCGCGGTTGCCGGTGCCCGAGCCGTCCGCGTGGATCGAGACGACGGCGTCGGCCTTCGCCTCGTTGCCGATCCGGGCCCGCTCGTCCACGCACGGTCCGAACGGCCGGTCCCCGTCCTGGGTCAGCTTCACGGTGGCGCCCTGCTTCTCCAGGAGCGTGCGCATCCGGTGGGCGACGTCGAGGGTGAAGTCGGCCTCGGCGTAACCGTCGTTGGTGGACGTGCCGGTGGTGTCGCACGCCTTGCGGTTGGTCCCGATGTCGACCTGGCGGTTGATCTCCGCGGTGTGCTTGAAGTTCTCCGGGTTGTGCCCTGGGTCGATGACGACGACCTTGCCCTCGAGGGGACCGCTCGCGGCGGCGGGGGCGCTCGGCTTCTCGTCCTCGGAACTCGCGGACGGCGCCGGCGACGACGTACGGGACGAGGCGGAAGCGGAAGCAGGTGCGGAGGGGGAGGCGGAAGCGGTGGTGCTCCCCGATCCCTCGTCGTCCCCGGACCCGCCCACCGCGGCGTACACCGCCCACCCGAGCAGCGCGCCCGGCACCAGCGCGGCGAGCGCCACGGTCAGGGGCCCGCGCCGGGACCGTCGGGGCTGGGGCGGATCGAAACCGGGACCTGTGTACGACACGCAGCCACCCTAGCGGTGTCAGATGCCCGTGCCGGTACGGCGCAGTACGCGCAGGGATCCGGTGGCCGAGACCTCGGTGAACGCGCCGGACGCGAGGGCACGGAGGTGGACGCGGTAAGGAGCCTGACCGGTGAACTCGTCCACCGGGTCGGGGAAGACGTCGTGGATGACGAGGAGGCCGCCCTCGGCCACGTGCGGGGCCCAGCCCTCGTAGTCGGCGGTGGCGTGTTCGTCGGTGTGGCCGCCGTCGACGAAGACGAGGGCGAGGGGGGAGGCCCACAGGGCGGCGATGCGCGGGGAGCGGCCGACCAGGGCCACCACGTGCTCCTCCAGGCCCGCCCGGTGCAGGGTGCGGCGGAAGGTGGGGAGGGTGTCCATCAGGCCCAGCTCGGGGTCGACCGTCTCCGGGTCGTGGTAGTCCCAGCCGGGCTGCTGCTCCTCGCTGCCGCGGTGGTGGTCCACGGTGAGCGCGGTGACGCCGGCCGCGCGGGCCGCGTCGGCGAGCAGGATCGTGGAACGGCCGCAGTAGGTGCCGATCTCCAGGAGCGGCAGCCCCAGCCGGCCGGCCTCGGCCGCCGCGGCGTACAGGGCCAGGCCCTCGTCCACGGGCATGAAGCCCTTCGCCGCCTCGAACGCGGCCAGGATCCCGGGCCCGGGTGCCATCGACATGGGGCTTGCCTCTCCCGAGGTCGTACGTGTGTGCACGGGCCCATGCTGCCGTACCCCCTGCGCGGGTGGTGCGACAGGGGGTACCGGCGGGTAACAGGGGTCAGGCGGAGACCGTCTCGCCCGGCAGGGACAGGTCCAGGTCGACCGGGCGTCCGTCGCCCTCGTGGCGGGCCGGGGAGGCGAGCGGGGCGTGGCCGGTGGCGCGGGCGGCCAGGACGTACGGGCCCTGCGCGGGGACGGGGAGGGCGTACGTGCCGTCGTCGGCGGAGACGGTGGCGCCCGCCCGGCGGCCGTGGCGGTCGATCAGGGTGACCTCGGCGCGGGCGACGGGCGCCCCGGTGGCGTCCAGGACCCGGCCCCGGAAGCCGCGCAGGGCCGCCTCCGCGCGCTCCAGGTTCGCGTCCTCCTCGCTGCTCGCCCGGAGCCGCGGGTGCTGCTCCGACGGGCGCCGGCCGGGCAGGAACAGGGCCAGGGCCAGACCCACGGCCACCGCCGCCGTCGCGATCAGGAAGGAGATCCGGAAGCCGTGCGGGGTCGGGATCTCCACCCCGCCCACGGTGTCCGCCGTGTTGGCCAGCACCATGCCGATGACGGCGCTCGACACCGACGTACCGATGGACCGCATCAGGGTGTTGAGGCCGTTCGCCGCGCCCGTCTCCGAGGCCGGCACCGCGCCGATGATCAGCGCGGGCAGGGAGGAGTAGGCGAGGCCGATGCCCGCGCCGATGACCACCGAGGTGACGACGGTCTGCCAGGCGGCGTCCATCAGGCCGAGGCCGCCGCCGTAGCCGATCGCGATGATCACCAGGCCGAGGATGAGGGTGGTCTTCGGGCCGTACCGGGCGGACAGCCGGGCGTAGACAGGGGCGGTGAACATCATCGTCAGGCCCAGCGGGGCCACGCACAGGCCCGCGACCACCATCGACTGGCCGAGCCCGTGACCGGCGGGGAGCTGGAGGAGCTGGGGCAGGACCAGGGAGACGACGAAGAAGGAGACGCCGACCATGATCGACGCGAGGTTGGTGAGCAGGACCTCGCGGCGGGCGGTGGTGCGCAGGTCCACCAGGGGCGCGGGGACGCGCAGCTCCATCAGGCCCCAGAGGAGGAGCACCACGGCCGCCGCGCCGAACAGGCCCAGCGTGGTGCCGGAGGCCCAGCCCCAGTCGCTGCCCTTGGAGACGGGGAGCAGGAACAGCACCAGCCCGGCGGACAGGCCCAGCGCGCCCGGCAGGTCGAAGGTGCCCTTGGCGCGCACCGGGGATTCCGGTACGGCGGTCAGGGTGAGCGCGATCGCGAGGACGCCGAGGCCGGCGGCGCCGAAGTAGAGGGCGTGCCAGTCGGAGTGCTGGGCGACCAGCGCGGCGGCGGGCAGCGCGAGACCGCCGCCGACGCCTATGGAGGAGCTCATCAGGGCCATCGCCGAGCCGAGGCGCTCACGGGGCAGCATGTCGCGCATCAGGCCGATGCCGAGCGGGATGGCGCCCATCGCGAAGCCCTGGAGGGTGCGGCCGGCGATCATCAGCAGCAGGTCGTCGGTGAACGCGCTGACCAGCGCGCCGACCACCATCACCGCGAGACTGGTGACCAGCATGCGCCGCTTGCCGTAGAGGTCGCCGAGGCGGCCCATGATCGGGGTGGCCACGGCGCCGGACAGCAGGGTCGAGGTCAGTACCCAGGTCGCGTCGGCGGGGGTGGTGTCCAGCAGTCGCGGCAGGTCCTTGATGACCGGGACCAGCAGGGTCTGCATCACCGCGACAACGATGCCCGCGAAGGCGAGCACCGGGACCACGGCCCCGCCCGCTCTGCCGGAGGGACGGTCGGTCGTCGTCTGCGTCATGGAAAGGTGCCTCCAGGGCCGGCCGTGTGCGGGGTACGTGCAGACCGAACCCCGTACACCGAGGCAACTATTCCGATGCTTCGAACCACTAACGAATTCTTGACCGTTCCTTTGTAATCAAGAAATTCTCGACATTTATCGCATTCGAGTCTGTTAACTGAAGAAAGGGGCACTACGGACGGTGTGAAAGCGACTGCTGGGACCACTGAGATGAGGGAGACAGCAATGCGCAAATTCCTAGGCACCGTCGTCATCGGCGTTCTCCTCGCCGTCGCCCCGGCCGGCGCGGCGTTCAGCCAGACCACCGAGCAGACGGGCCAGCCGACCACAGCCACGGTCGTACAGGCGCAGGACGACAACAACGACGACGACGGTGGCGGCAACGGCGGGCTGTGGGGCCTGCTCGGCCTGCTGGGACTGGCCGGACTCATTCCCCGTAAGAACAAGCGCGAGCACCACCGGGACACCAGCGGCGCCACCCGCATGTGACGGCCGGCCCCCGCTCCGGCGAAGAATCCCGTCCGCCCCCGGCCGACCGGGGGCGGCGAGTTCGCGCCCGGGCCCGGGGCCGGGTCAGAGTCCGCGCCCGGGTCCGGAGACCTGGTCCACGTCGGACGAAAAGCCGATGCCTGGGCGGGGTCCGGTTGAGAGCATGGCGCACATGCTCGAAACCACCGACACCGCCCGCAGGTCCGCTCGCGCCACACCGCCCATGTGGCTGGTGGTGGGGCTCGCCTGTGCCGGGCAGTTCCTCGTCGTCCTCGACATCTCGGTGGTGAACGTCGCCCTGCCGTCCATGCGCGGCGGGCTGGCGCTCGGCGAGCAGGGCCTGCAGTGGGTGGTGAACGCGTACGCCATCGCCTTCGCCGGCTTCATGCTGCTCGGCGGGCGCGCCGGTGACCTCTACGGGCGCAAGCGGATGTTCCTCGTCGGCCTCGGCCTGTTCACGCTGGCCTCGCTGGCCGGCGGGCTGGCCCAGGACGGCTGGCAGTTGCTGCTGGCGCGGGCCGTGCAAGGACTCGGGGCGGCCGTCCTGGCGCCCTCCACGCTCACCATCGTCACCTCGGCCGTGCCGGAGGGCGCGGCCCGCGCCCGGGCCATAGCGACCTGGACGGCCGTCGGGGCGGGCGGTGGCGCGGCCGGCGGATTCGTCGGCGGGGTGCTCGTGGACGCGCTGTCGTGGCGGTGGGTGCTGCTGATCAACGTACCCGTCGGAGCGCTCGTGCTGGCCGGGGCCGCCCGGTGGCTCACGGAGAGCAGGACCGGGGACGGACGGCGGCTCGACCTGCCGGGCGCGCTGCTGGTGACGGCGGGTCTCGCGACCCTCGCGTACGGCATCTCACAGACCGAGGCCGAGGGCTGGACGGCGGCGGCCACGCTGGTGCCGCTGTGCGCCGGGCTCGTCCTCCTCGCCCTGTTCCTCCTCGCCGAGGCACGGGCCAAGGCCCCGCTGATGCCGCTCGGACTGCTGCGGCTGCGGTCGGTGGCGTCGGCGAACGTGGCGATGCTCATCAGCGGCTCCGCCATGTTCTGCATGTGGTTCTTCATGACCCTGTACGCGCAGAACGTGCTCGGCTACACCCCGCTGGAGGCCGGACTGGCGCTGGTGCCGAGCTCGCTCGCCGTGATCATCGGCTCCAAGCTCGCGCCCCGGCTGATGCGGACGGCGGGACCGCGCACCGTGGCCGTGCTCGGCACGCTGATCGCGGCGACCGGCTTCGGCTGGCAGTCGACGATGACCGCGGACGGGGCGTATCTCACCGCGATCATGTTCCCCGGCATCCTGATGATGCTGGGCGCGGGCATCGCCGCCACCCCGCTGGCCTCGCTGGCCACGTCCGGCGCGGCACCGGAGGAGGCCGGCCTGGTCTCCGGGCTGATCAACACCTCCCGCACGATGGGCGGCTCCCTGGGCCTCGCGATCATGTCCACGATCGCAGCGGCCCACACGGGTCCCACCCGCACCCCACACTCCCTGACGGAGGGCTACGCCCTGGCCTTCCGCACCAGCACGGCACTGCTGGCGGCAGGAGCGGTGGTGATGTGGCTGTGGCTGCCGAGGAGAACGACGGTGCAGGACTGAGCACAACTGCGGGCAGCCACGCCGCCCCAATGCGGGCAATCGTGCCTCCCCCAGTGCCTCAAGCGCCTGGGAGGCACCTCCAGGGCGGCACGGGCGGGCGCGGCGGCACCCGGCAAGCGCCGGCAGAGCGACCCACCCCCGCCCAGCCACAACCACCGGGAACGATGTCAGGAACCCCATGCCCATCGACGCAGCCAAGGCCCTAGCCGCCCCACCCCGCACCACCCACATCTCCTGGACCCCCAAAGACGTCCTCCTCTACCACCTGGGCATCGGCGCAGGCCACCCCACCACCGCCCCCCACGAACTGCGCTACACCCTCGAATCCCGGCTCCACGTCCTACCGAGCTTCGCCACCGTCGCAGGCGGCGGCCCACCCGGCGTGACCGGTGCGCTCTCCCTCCCCGGCATCGACGTGGACCTCGCCCACGTACTCCACGGCGGCCAGTCGCTCACCGTGCACCGCCGCCCCCTGCCGGCCGAGGGCACCGCCACCACCACCGCCCGTATCACCGCCGTCCACGACAAGAACACAGCGGCCGTCCTCGTCATGCGCACCGAGGCCGCCGACGCCGACGGCCCGCTGTGGACCGACGACGCGCGGATCCACGTACGCGGTGAAGGCGGCTGGGGCGGAGACCGCGGCCCGTCCGTGCGGCACGAGCCGCCCACCGGGCGGCCGGACCGGACCCTCGAACGCGCCGTCCGCGAGGACCAGGCCCTGCTCTACCGCCTCTCCGGCGACTGGAACCCCCTGCACGCCGACCCGGAGTTCGCCGCGCGCGCCGGGTTCGAACGGCCCGTCCTGCACGGCCTGTGCACCTACGGCATGACCCTCAAGGCGGTCGTCGACACCCTGCTCGACGGCGACGTCACCCGCGTCCGCTCCTACGCCACCCGGTTCGCCGGGGTCGTGTACCCGGGCGAGACACTGCGGATCCGGATGTGGCGCGGGGACGGCGCGGTGCGGGTGGTCGTCGGTGCCATCGAGCGCGGCGACGCGCCGGTGCTCGCCGATACGACGGTCGAACACGACTGAGCCGGGTCCCGGCCGTCATCGATGACGGCCGGGACCCGGCTCAGTCGCGGACCGGTGTCTGACGTGGTGTCAGGCTGCCGAACCCGCGTACTCGTTCGCCTGTTCCGGCCTACGGTGCCGGCCGCGCGGGGACGCTTCCGCGTCCTGCGTGGAGACCGGGCCCCGGTGCTTGCCGTGTCCGGCAGCGGCCTGCCCGCCCTCGGCGGACTGCGACTCGTTCGTGCTGACGTCGTTCATCGGAAGGAACTCACCCCGTAAACATGATCTTTCCTACAGCCGGGCGAGTGTAACCGGCACACCACCACCCGGATCCAGGCGGCCACGCCGACCGCCACTACTTCGTTACAAGCCGCCCCAAAGGCGCCTGCTGCAAGGGAACGGGACGAGGAGCGGCGGGGGTGCCGTGCGCGGGAAGTCCGGCGTGGAACGGACTCCGCTCGTCGGCCATGTGCTCGACGCAGGGCTGCAGTTGACCGTCCACCATGTGCGCGGTGCACAACGGAAGCCGCCCCTCGGCGATGTGCACGACGTACGACGACAGCCGACCGTCGGTACGCATGGCGTAGGGCGGGAGGAGATCTTCGGCCAGGGGGCCGACGGGGGAGGCGAGCCGGCCTTCGGCCGTGGGCGCGGCGTTGGAGGGGGCCGGGTCATCGTCCATGGGCGCGGTGGCGGACGAGTTGTGGTCTTCGGCCATGGGTTCGGTGGTGGCGAGTCGGCCTGTGGTCATGAGTGCGGCGTTGGAGGGGGTCCGGCCTTCGTTCATGGGCATGGTGTCGGAGGCCGGTCGGCCCTCGGTCGTGAGCCCGGCGGTGAAGGGGGTCCCGTCTTCGTCCATGAGCCCGGCAGCGGATGGGTTTCGCCCACCGGCCACGGGACCGGCCGGAAAAGCGAGTCGGCCTTCGGTCATGGGCGCGGCCGCGGACGGCATCCGGTCTCCGGCCACGGGCCCCACGGCGGAGGAGCGCCGGCCGTCAGGCGCGGAGCCGGGCACGGGTCCGGTTTCCAGCCAGGCGGCGGCGGATGCCGGCCGGCCCGGAGTCTCCCGGAGGTCCACCACCGGACGGACGTCCAACCCCTCCCGCCGCCGCTCCTGCCCGGGCGCCCGCAGCCCGGCCACACCGCACGGCACCGCCCCGGTGGCGTACGGCAGCCGCAGTACCCCGTCCGCGGTCCACAACCCCGCGCCGGCCAACCACCCCGCCGGCGCCGGAAAATGGTGCACCTGCCGTTCCGCCGGCCGCCACACCCCGACCCAGCTGCCGAACGCGCCGTCGACGCGCAGTGCCACCGCGCAGCCCTCCGGCGTCAGCATCTGCCCCGGCTGGATCGCGAACGGCGTGACCGCGCAGTCCGCCAGCCGCAGGCACTCCGGGAAACGCACCGGCAGCGTGCTGCCCAGCACCCCCCAGCCCAGCCGGGCCCGCCCGGGTGACGGCGCGTCCGAGCGGATCAGCAGCAGCCCGCTGTCCGGGTCGGCGAGCAGCACCCGGTCGTCGCTCCCGTCGGCGATCTGCAGCAGCGGGGACATCTCGCCGCCGCGCTCCAGGTCCACCACGACCGCCTTGGTGCGCCCGCCGGTCTCCCGGTCCAGCGCCAGCATCCGCCCCTCGCGGTCCAGCCACACCCCGCCCGAGCAGCGCCCGGGAACCTCCGCGAGCTGCTCGGGCCCGAACGTGCCGCCCGCCACCAGCCACACCACCGTCGACCGCCGGCCCACGGCGAGGGCGTACGCCCGCTCCCCGCCCGGCGCGGGCGGCAGCAGCCGCAGCCGGGTGCCCTCGTCCGGGCACTCGACCGTGCCCAGCGGCAGCTCACCGGTGCCGGGGCCGGTCGGGTACAGCAGGGAGAAGGCGTGCCGTCCGCCCACCAGCCGGTGGATGAGGACCCGCCCGTCGCTCAGGGGCTGCACCTCGGTGCCGGGTTCCTCGGGCTGGTTGCCGGGCAGCGGCACCGCGTAGGGCTCGGGGCCGTCCAGGGTCCAGCGCTCCGGGAAGAAGGAGTCGCCGGCGAGGGCGAGGCGTGCGGCGTAGGAACCGTCGGCGGTGATGGCGCAGCCCGCCCGTCCGGCTCCCTCCTCGTGTCCCGCCGCAGGTTCGATGGCACAGACCGTCATCGTTCGGTCACCTCCGGTGACGAAAGTAGGTCGCGCACGCACAGACGGCGGAGCGGTGGGCCCGCACTTCACACGTAAGGGTGCTCCAGGAACGATTCGCCTGAGGAAGGAGCGGACGTGTGCTCCATGGGTCGTGGTGCCGGCCGTGACGCCGGCCGGCGAGAGCGGCGCCGGTTCGGGCGCACAAGGCCGCCCAGGTAGCCTTGGCAGCGTGCCCCGTCTGTCAGAAGTCATCGCCGCGCTGGAGAACCTGTGGCCCGCCGAGCGGGCCGAGTCCTGGGACGCGGTCGGCACCGTCGTGGGCGAGCCCGACCAGGAGGTCACGCGGGTCCTGTTCGCCGTCGACCCGGTCCGGGAGACCGTCGACGAGGCGGTGAAGCTCGACGCCGACCTGCTGGTCACCCACCACCCGCTCTATCTGCGCGGGACGACCACGGTCGCGGCCTCCACCTTCAAGGGCCGCGTGGTGCACACGCTCATCAAGAACGACATCGCGCTGCACGTCGCCCACACCAACGCCGACACCGCCGACCCGGGAGTCTCGGACGCCCTCGCCGGCGCGCTGGACCTCAGGGTCGTACGGCCCCTGGTGCCGGACCCGACCGACCCCGAGGGCCGCCGGGGGCTCGGCCGTGTCTGCGAGCTGGACCACCCGCTGACCGTCCGCGACCTCGCCGCCCGCGCCGCCGGACGCCTCCCCGCCACCGCGCAGGGCATCCGTGTCGCCGGCGACCCCGACGCGCTCGTGCGTACGGTCGCCGTCAGCGGCGGCTCCGGCGACAGCCTCTTCGACCACGTCCGGGCCGCCGGCGTGGACGCCTTCCTCACCGCGGACCTGCGCCACCACCCGGCCTCCGAGGCCCGCGCCCACAGTCCCCTCGCGCTGCTCGACGCGGCGCACTGGGCCACGGAATGGCCCTGGTGCGAGCTGGCGGCAGCCCAGCTCGACGAGATCTCCGACCGTCACGGATGGGACCTGCGGGTCCACGTCTCGAAGACGGTCACCGACCCCTGGACCGCCCACGCGGCGTCTCCCGCCACCACCGACACATCTGGAGCCCCCAACTGAACGCCGCGCCCGCCGACCAGATCCGACTCCTCGACGTCCAGGACCTCGACGTCCGCCTCCAGCAGCTCGCGCACAAGCGGAGGTCGCTGCCCGAGCACGCCGAGATCGAGTCGCTGAACCGGGACCTCACCCAGCTGCGCGACCTGCTCGTCGCCGCGCAGACCGAGGAGAGCGACTGCGCCCGCGAGCAGACCAAGGCCGAGCAGGACGTCGACCAGGTGCGCCAGCGCGCCGCCCGCGACCAGAAGCGCCTCGACTCCGGTGCCGTCTCCTCGCCCAAGGACCTGGAGAACCTCCAGCGCGAGATCACCTCCCTCGCCAAGCGGCAGGGCGACCTGGAGGACGTCGTCCTGGAGGTCATGGAGCGCCGCGAGTCCGCGCAGGAGCGGGTCGCCGAGCTGACCGAGCGGGTCGGCTCCGTGCAGGGGAAGATCGACGACGCCACCGCGCGCCGGGACGCGGCCGTCGAGGAGATCGACGGCGAGGCGGCCTCGGTGACGAAGGAGCGCGAGGTCGTCGCGGGTTCCGTGCCCGCACCGCTGCTGAGCCTGTACGAGAAGCTGCGCGAGCAGCAGGGCGGCATCGGCGCGGCGAAGCTGTACTCCCGTACCTGCCAGGGCTGCCGCCAGGAGCTCGCCATCACCGAGCTGAACGAGATCCGTTCCGCCGCCCCCGACACGGTGGTGCGCTGCGAGAACTGCCGGCGCATCCTGGTGCGTACGTCCGAGTCGGGGCTGTAAGGGATCCTGGCGATGCGGGAGTTCATCGTCGAGGCGGACGGCGGGTCACGGGGCAACCCGGGGCCCGCGGGCTACGGGGCCGTGGTGGGTGACGCGGCGACGGGGGAGACCCTGGTGGAGGCGGCCGAGTACCTCGGTGTCGCCACGAACAACGTCGCCGAGTACCGGGGCCTGCTGGCCGGCCTGCGCGCCGCCCGTGAACTGGACCCGGAGGCACGGGTCCACGTCCGGATGGACTCCAAGCTCGTCATCGAGCAGATGACGGGCCGCTGGAAGATCAAGCACCCGGCGATGAAGCCGCTCGCGGCGGAGGCGGCGCGGGTCTTCCCGCCGGAGCGGGTCACCTACGAGTGGATCCCGCGCGCCCAGAACAAACACGCCGACCGCCTGGCCAACGAGGCGATGGACGCGGGCAAACGGGGCGAGGCGTGGTCGGCGGCGACCTCCCGCGCCGCCCTCGACATCCCCCACCCCGAACCATCGGGCCCACCGGGCGACGCGACAGCGGGCGCGGCCCGCGCCCGGGCGGCACTGGCATCGGCACCCGGCACTTCCACCACCGACGCGCGGCCCGCAGAGGAGCCCCCCACGTCCGGCGAGGCCGCCGGGACCGAAACCGCGTCCGCCGGCGCCACCGCTTCCGGACCCGACGGCGTGAGAGCCGACGCGGAGGTACGGGCCACGCGGGCAATCGGAACCGGTGCCGCACCCGTCTCCGGGGAGATCGGGACGGGTGCCGCGGCTGAGGACGCGCACGCTTCCGGGGCCGCCGGTGCCGACGCCGATGCGCGGACCGCGCGGGCGACCGGAACCGCCACCGCACCCGAGGCCACCGATGCCGCCTCCGGCGCGTCCGGAACCGGCACCGCGTCCGAGGTTGCCGGCGTCAAAGCCAAAGTCAAAGCCGACGCCGACCTCCGCGCCGCGCGGGCCGTCGCCACGCCCAGTGCCGGGTGGGCGCCCGCCGATCTGGGGCCGCCCGCGACCTTCGTGCTGCTGCGGCACGGGGAGACCCCGTTGACTCCGCAGAAGCGTTTCTCGGGCAGCGGCGGCAGTGACCCCTCCCTCTCCGGCGTCGGCCGGGAGCAGGCCGAGAAGGTCGCCGAGTTCCTCGCCCGGCGCGGGACCGTCCAGGCGGTCGTCGCCTCGCCCCTCGCCCGTACGCGCGAGACCGCCGGCATCGTCGCCGCCCGTCTCGGGCTCGACGTGGCCGTGGAGGACGGGCTGCGCGAGACGGACTTCGGCGCGTGGGATGGCCTCACCTTCGGCGAGGTCCGCGAACGTCACCCCGACGACCTGAACGCCTGGCTGTCCTCCCCGGACGCCGAACCCACCGGCGGCGGCGAGAGCTTCGCGGCCACCGCCGCCCGGGTCGCCGCCACCCGCGACCGGCTGACCGCCGAGTACCGCGGCCGTACGGTCCTGCTCGTCACCCACGTGACACCGATCAAGACCTTCGTACGCCTCGCCCTGGGCGCCCCGCCCGAGTCCCTGTTCCGTATGGAACTCTCGGCGGCCTCGCTCTCCGCCGTGGCGTACTACGCCGACGGCAACGCCAGCGTCCGCCTGTTCAACGACACCTCGCACCTGCGCTGAGCCCCGCCGCCGCACGCGCCAGCGCCTCGATGCGGCCCCAGTCCCGGGCGGCCACCGCGTCCGCCGGAAGCATCCAGCTCCCGCCCACGCACCCCACGTTGGGCAGCGCGAGGTAGTCCGGCGCGGAATCGGGACCGATGCCCCCGGTCGGGCAGAAGCGGGCCTGCGGAAGCGGACCGGCGAGCGACTTCAGGTACGCCGTGCCGCCCGCCGCCTGCGCCGGGAAGAACTTCATCTCCCGCACCCCCCGCTCAAGGAGCGCCACCACTTCGGAAGCGGTGGACACCCCCGGCAGGAACGGCACCCCGGACGCCCGCATGGCATCAAGGAGTACGTCCGTCCACCCCGGGCTGACCAGGAACCGCGCCCCGGCCGCCACCGCCTCGCCCACCTGTTCCGGCGTGATCACCGTCCCGGCGCCGACCACGGCGTCCGGTACCTCACCGGCGATCGCCCTGATCGCGTCGGGCGCGGCGGGCGTCCGCAGGGTCACCTCGATCGCGGGCAGGCCCCCGGCCGCCAGCGCCCGCGCCAGCGGTACGGCGTCGGCGGCGTCCTCGATGACGACGACGGGCACGACGGGGGCGAGATCCAGCACGGAGGAGGAATCCGGGGAGGGCAGGGGAGAGCGCATGACGTCATCCTGCCCGCCTCGGTGCGCACTGCGCAAAGCTCATTGCAGAGGATGCAATCAGTGCACCTCGTCCACCAGCACGTCCAGCGCCCACGCCGCCCCCGCCCTGGCCGGTGCCGTGGCCTCCACCTCGTACCGGAGGTCCCGCAGCGCCTCCACCAGCCCGGCGGGGTCCTTCGGCGCGGCCCCGGCCGTCAGCAGGCTCCGTACGATCCGCCCCTTGGTCGCCTTGTTGAAGTGGCTGACCACCTTCCGCGTCGGCGCGTGCAGCACCCGTACGGTCGCCGTCCGCGCCGCCACCTCGCCCTTCGGCTTCCAGGCCGCCGCGTACGCCGCCGACCGCAGGTCCAGCACCAGCCCGTTCCCGGCCGCCTCGGGCAGCACCTGGGCCATCGGCGCACGCCAGTGCCCGCCCAGCGCGCCGAGGCCGGGCAGCTTCACACCCATCGAGAGCCGGTAGGAGGGAATCCGGTCGGTGACCCGCACCGCGCCCCACAGCCCGGAGAAGACCAGCAGGGACGCCGCCGCCCGCCGCTTCGCCGCCGCGTCCAGGGACGCCAGGTCCAGGGCGTCGTACAGCACCCCGGTGTAGATCTCCCCGGCGGGCCGCGCCCCGGCGGTCCGCAGTTCCGCGTTCTTCGCGACCTCGCCCCGCAGCCCCTCGCTCAGCCCGAGCACCTCGCGCGCCTTGTCCTCGTCACCGGTGCACAGGTCCACCAGTTCGGCGAGGGCGGACTCCCGCGCGGCGGCCAGCCCCGGCAGCGACAGCGACTCGGGCTTCAGCGGGGCACCGCGGCCGGAAGCGGCCTTCCCTTCGGACGGCGGCAGCAGGACAAGCACACGTACTCCTTCGATCGAGCTCGAAGTCAGCGTACGGCGTGTGCCAGCGTGTCCAGTTCGGCGCCGTAGAGCACCGCCGGATCGAAGCCCATGCCGGTGAAGTGCCCGGCCAGTTCCAGGGACAGGACACCGTGGAGGCGGGTCCAGAAGGACAGTGCGCGGCGCAGGGCGGCCGGGTCCGCCGGATGGTCGCCCGCCCACTGACGGTGCTCGGAGAGGTGGACCTCCAGGGGACCCTCCTCGGAGCCCTCGCCCAGCCGGGCGGCGGCGTCGAGCATGTGCCCCATGATCTCGCGGGCGATCAGGGTGATGTCCTCCGGGGCGTGGTAGCCGGGTACCGGTGTGCCGTAGACGAGGAAGTAGCGCTGCGGGTCGTCGAGCGCCCACGCGCGCAGCGCGCGCCCCAGCCCGTCGAGGTCCGCGCCGGACGCGGCGGCGGCGCGGAAGGCGTCGGCGAGCCCGCGGTAGGCGTCCCGGATCAGCTCGGTGATCAGCTCGTCACGGCCGGCGAAGTACCGGTACAGCGCGGGCCCGCTCATCCCCATCTGCTTGGCGATGGAGTTGAGCGACAGCCCCGGCGCCCCCGATGCGGCGATCTGCTCCCAGGCCCGCTCCTTGATCTCCGCGCGCACCTGGGTGCGGTACCGCTCGCGGGGCGTCTCCTTGCCCTTGCCCACCACGTGCCGTGTCCCTCCGACAGCCGTCCGGTTAGACGCTATCACCGAGGAGAGTGGGTGCAGCGAGCGCGCGTACGAGCCCGTCGGAGTCGTCCGCGTGGAAGCGGACCACACGGATCTCGCGGGGACGCCCGAAGAAGGTGACGTGGGTGACCGGCTCGGCGAGCTCGACCGTGACGGTCGTCTGCGAACCGACGGCGAGATCGAGTTCCCCCTCCGCCGCATCGTGCGTCATCCGCAGCTCACGCCGGACCGAGGCGATCCGCCCGACCGGTATCCGCAGATCGACGTGGACGGCCCGGCGCACCCGCAGCACACCGTCACCCACCACATGAGGCCGCACGACGGACGCGGCGTGCAGCGCGACGACGAAGACGACGGTGTACACGTCCAGGAAGAGCACCACCGCGTGCACCGTCGGCCAGTCGCCCAGCAGCACGGACAACGCCACCGTCTCGACCACGCACACGAACGCGAGCCCGTACATCATGGCCGTCTGTCCGCGCGCGTACCCGAACGCCGTCCCGCCGCCGACACCGTGCCTGCGCCGGGCCACCCACAGCCAGAGGCTCATCATCAGCCGCAGCTCGTGCCGGACCAGCGCCCCCACCACCCGTACGCCCCTCACGACCGCCCCTCCGTGACGATCCGCAGCATGCGGCGGAACGCCTCCGCCTGGGCCGGCGCGAAGTCGGCGTAAAGGGCCCGCAGGAAGCCGTCGGCCTCCCCGAGGTCGGTCCCCTCCGGGACCAGCCCGTCCGGCACGGACGCGGCGAGGGCGCGGGCGGCCTCCTCCACCCGCGGATCGTCCGGATCGGCGTCGGCGAGCGCGTCGAGCATCCCGTACAGGGCACGCGCCCGCTCCGCCCCGCCCGGCGCGCTCACCGCCCCGCCGAGCAGCCTCACCAGCCGCTCCCGCTCCTCCGGCGGCGCCGCGGTCTCGATCAGCGCGAGCATCTCGCGGTCCTTGACGGCCATGGGGGAGTCGGCCAGATGGGCCGTGTCCCGGAACAGCGCGGCCAGCTCCGGCGAGACCGGCCCCTCGGCGCTCAGCCCGCCCTCGCTCTCCAGCAGGGTCCGCAGCCGCGCCCGCCGCTCCCGGATCGCGGCCTCCTGCCGCGCCAGGTCCTCGTCCAGCTCCGTCAGCACCTCGACGAGCTCCTTCCCCGCGTCGTCCGCGAGCACGTCCCGCACCTCGGTGAGCCCCAGCCCCAGCTCGGTCAGCCGTCTGATCCGCGCCAGCACGACGGCGTGCCGCAGCCCGTAGTCCCGGTACCCGTTGCCCAGCCGCTCCGGCTCCGGCAGCAGCCCCGACTGGTGGTAGTGCCGCACCGCCCGCGTGGTGACACCGACGGCCGCGGCGAGTTCTCCGATCCGCATGACCCCAGTAGAAACGTTGACGCTGCGACAGGGTCAAGCGAACCCTGTCGAGTGAACGAACCCCGCCCGTCCCCGAGGCGAGCCCTCCCTGTGCGAGTCTGACCGGCGATCGAAAGCGAGGCACGGCAGCGTGATCACATACGACCCGATCTCCGAGGACCTCCTCCTGGACTGGTTCGTCGGTCTGAACACCCCGGAGGGGTTCCGGGCAGAGCTCATCGAAGGAGAGTTCCTCCTCAAGCCACTGCCGGACGGGTCGCACGAGCACTGCCTCAGCCGGATCGCGAGCCGGATCCACACCGGCTCCCGCACCGCCATGGCCTTCTCCGGGAACAAGGGCCTGAAACTGAGGAGCGCGCACGCCTGCCCACAGGACCATGTGATCCCGGACGGCACCCTCGCTCCCAGAGACCTACGGCTCTACAGGGGAGCCGATCCCTGGATGCCCTGTGCGGGCGTCGCCATGGTGGTCGAAGTGACCGATGCCAGACCCGAGACCGACCGCGAGACCAAGCCGCGCTGCTACGCCCGCGGCGGCATCCCCCTCTACCTCCTCGTCGACCGCGAAGCCTCCTCGATCACGCTGTTCGGCGACCCGGAGAAGGACGAGTACCGCGAGCGGCGCACCCGCCCCTTCGGCAAACCGATCACCCTCCCCGCCCCCTTCGGATTCGACCTGGACACCGCCGACTTCCTCTGATCCCCTGTGGGCGGGGGTGCGAGGTGACGGACGTACGGGAACAGGCACGCTGGACCAGGGCGCGGCTCGGGCGGTGCGGTCCTCCCCTCGACCTGCTCACCGCCCGCTTCAGCCGGCACGAGTACGCCCCCCACGCCCACGACGAGTTCACGGTCGGCGTCACCGTCGGCGGCCTGGAGACCATCGCCTACCGGGGCGGGCGCATCGTCTCCGGACCGGGCTCGATCGTCGTCCTGGAACCCGGCGAGATGCACACCGGCGGCCCCGCCGCCCCCGACGGCTACTCCTACCGCGCCCTCTACGCCGCCCCCGCCCTCCTCACCGACGGCACCCTCGGCGGCAGCGGCCTCCCGCACTTCCGCGACCCCGTCCTCGACGACCCCGAACTGGCCGCCGCCCTGCGCCGCGCCCACACGGACGTGAGCTCCTGCCCGGACCCCCTGGAGGCGGAGTCCCGTATCCCCTGGCTGCTCACCGCCCTCGCCCGCCGCCACTCCACCGCCCGCGCGGACGACACGGCGGTCCCCGGCGCCGGCACCGTCGCCCTCGCCGTCCGCGACCGCCTCGCCGACGAACTGCTCGCCCCGCCCTCCCTCGCCGCACTCGCCGCCGACCTCGGCCTCTCCCGCTACCAGCTCCTGCGCGCCTTCCGTACGACGATGGGGGTGCCCCCGTACGCCTGGCTCGCCCAGTACCGGGTGACCAGGGCCCGCACCCTCCTGGACGCCGGAGCGCGCCCCGCAGAGGTGGCCGGCCTCGTCGGCTTCGCCGACCAGGCCCACCTGACCCGCTGGTTCCGCCGGGTCCTCGGGGTGACCCCGGCGGCGTACCGCAACAGCGTTCAAGACAGCGTCCGCCGGCCCGGCCGACACTCACCTCCATGACTGCACGCGGCTGGGCCCTGTTCTCCCTGATGGGAGTGGTCTGGGGCATCCCCTATCTGATGATCAAAGTGGCGGTGGACGAGGTGTCCCCGTCGACGGTGGTGTTCGTACGCTGCGCCCTCGGCGCCGCCCTCCTGCTCCCCTTCGCCCTGCGCCAGCCGGGGCTGGCCCGGAATGTGCGGACGTACTGGAAACCGATGCTGGCGTTCGCGGTCATCGAGATCATCGGTCCCTGGTACACCCTGACCGACGCCGAACGCCATCTGTCCAGCTCCACGGCGGGTCTGCTGATCGCGGGCGTGCCGATCGCCGGCGTTCTGCTGTCCCGCTTCTTCGGCGCCGCGGAGTCGCTGGGCGTCCGCCGGATCACGGGCCTCGCGCTCGGCCTCGGCGGCGTGGGCGTCCTCACCGTCCCCCATCTGACCGGCGGCGACGCCCTCTCCCTGGCGGAGGTCCTGGTGACGGTCGTCGGCTACGCCACGGCCCCCCTGATCGCCGACCGCCACCTCAAGAACGTCCCGACGCTGCACCTCATCACGCCCTGCCTGGCCCTGGCCGCCCTGGTCTACGCTCCCGCGGCGGCCGCGACCCGCCCGGCGGCCCTGCCCTCGGCCGACACCCTCGCCGCCCTGGCCGCCCTCGGCGTCGTCTGCACGGCGGTGGCCTTCGTGGCCTTCCTGGAGCTGATCAAGGAGGCGGGCCCGATCCGCGCGTCGGTGATCACGTACGTCAACCCGGCGATCGCGGTGGCGGCCGGCGCGCTGCTCCTGGACGAGCCCCTGACGGGAGGCGTCCTCGCCGCCTTCGCCCTGATCCTCACCGGATCGGTCCTGGCGACGGCCGCCGCACCGAAGCCCCGCCCGCGCCCGGTACCATGGTCGGCACGGCAGACGAGCCGGGCGGGCGGCCGCGTGGAGTCCCTCACGGGACTTCCCGAGGAACGTCCGGGCTCCACAGGGCAGGGTGGTGGCTAACGGCCACCCGGGGTGACCCGCGGGACAGTGCCACAGAAAACAGACCGCCCGGCGCTCAGGCGCCGGGTAAGGGTGAAACGGTGGTGTAAGAGACCACCAGTGCCCAGGGTGACCTGGGCAGCTAGGTAAACCCCACCCGGAGCAAGGTCAAGAGGAGACACCCCGGTGTCTCTGCGCGGACGTTCGAGGGCTGCCCGCCCGAGTCCGCGGGTAGACCGCACGAGGCCGGTGGCAACACCGGCCCTAGATGGATGGCCGTCGCCGGCGGGCCCGCGAGGACCCGCCGGAACAGAACCCGGCGTACAGCCCGACTCGTCTGCCGCCACCGGCGGCTCCGCCGTGGAGAGGGCCTTCGGCCCGTGTCGGAGGCCGCGGCGCCCCTCAGCCGTACGCCGCCGTGTCCCACTCCCGCCCCGGGACGGTTCCCGACATCCAGGACAGGTCGGCCGGCTCGATCTCCAGCACCACGGACGGGACCCGGTCGGGGTCCTGCCACAGCGCGCTCCACGCTTCCAGGAAGGCGGCCTGCCAGGCGCCGGCGTCGGTCGGGTCGAAGCCGCGTGCGCGCAGCTCGGCCTCGACGGCCCGCCGGGCCGCGCCCTCGTCGAAGGGCAGACGGTGCCGGGCGGTCACGGAGACCGCCGCGATCACCCGGTCCGCGTACGCGGCGAGGGCGACCGGGTCCCAGTACGCTCTCGGCCCGGCCTCGCGCTCCAGCCGTTCGGGGTCGGTGTCGGCCAGCAGCCGCATCGCGAAGGCCGCGGACGCGGACGGTTCCCCGGCGTCGGGATGGATCGCCGACAGGGTCAGCTCGACGGTGTCGGCGCTCACGCGCGTGACGCGCACCCGCCACAGACTCGCCAACGAAGGCTCCCTTCCTCGTGAGTGCCGCCGCCCTTCCTGTGCGGGCGGCCGCCCGTCAGGTGGTGATTCTGCCGGTGGCGATCAGATTGGCCAGGGTGGCCAGCTGCCTGTCGTTGTCGATGCGCTCGGCGAACGTGACGGCACCTCGCGGCCGGAACCGCATCTGCCCGAACGCGTGGATCACGGACTCCTGGGCTCCCAAGGCGCCCGCCTCGTCCACCAGTCGGGCGAACTCCCCGTTGCGGGCGCCGCCCGCGCCGATCGACTGGAGGAAGGTGGCGTCGTCCGTCTCCCATCGGCGGTTCGCGGTGACCTGGATCAGATCCGGGAGGGTCATGGTGGCGGCGGCCAGCGCCTGGCCGAAGTCGGTCGGCTGAGGGTCCCTGAAGTCGAACGGGCTTACGGCGGGGAGGGCTTTCCAGCCCCCGGCCGTGGGGTCGTACCGCTTGAAGTTGATCGTGAGGGACCGGACGAAGTGTTCGGCGAAGGACTGCTGGTACTGCGTGGTCCGGGGATCGACCGTCCGGTAGTCCACGTCGACGCCGAAGTAGACGTAGTGGCGCGGGGCGTTCGCCGCCAGGGCGGCGTTCGCGGTCGCCACGGCGTTCAGCTCCCTCTTCAGCGCGCTCTCGACGCCGGCCTCGTACCGGCTGTTGTCGCGCTTGGAGGCGGGCACCAGGTTGTTCTGCGTTCCCGGGCCGCCCGCCTGCATGTTGATGAGGTGGAAACGTATCCAGAAGTTCGTCAGGCCGAGTTGGCGGATGTAGGGGTAGCCGGTGGGGTCGACGGCCGGAGGCGAACCGGTCAGCGAGCCGTCGCTGATCATCTCGATGGACGTCGTCCGGCCCGTGGAGTCCACGACGGGATGGATGAACGAGTTCTGCGGAACGGCGTTCGTGTTGTGGACGACACGCTGGACCTGCCGCCGCCGGCCGGTACCCCCGCCCGTCCGCGCCTGTCCGGAGGCGTGCGCCGGTCCCGTTGCTGCCGCAGGCCCTGAGCCCGCGTATCCTGCTCCCGCGCCCGCATCGCTGCTCTCCCTCGCCCTCGGCCATGCAAAGCCCCCGCCACGCTTCCGGTCCGAACGGCACGTACACCAGGGCCGTACGAGCAGACTTGAGGGCAGAGTGTTCCGTCCTTCGCGCACACTCACCTCCGACGGCCCTCGCGCATGGCGTACTTGTGGATGCCCACCACCCGCCGGGCGGACTCCGGCACGGTCGGCCGGAGCGGGACCCGCCTCGGCCACGTCCGGGGCGGCCGGCGCTGCCGTGCCAGGCACCGGTGGTGCCCCATCGGGCAGTTCACCCTGTCCTCGCGGCCGGTGACGTCGCGTCACGGGACCGCTAGCGTCTGAGCGTGAGCCGATACACCCCGCCGACATCACGCCCCACCGTGGCGCCCTCCTGGAGCCGGCCCGGCACGTGACCAAGGACAGGGAAGGCACGGCGTACCCCCTCGCGGCGGGGACGACCGGGCACGACGACGACCTCCGGCCGCGCCCCGGACCCATCGGGCGTGAAGCCGCTCGGAACGGGTCCGCGGGCGACGACACGGCACAGCCCGAACCGCAGGCGCCTGCCACGGAGCCGACCGCCACGGAGCCGACCGCCGCGGAGCCGACCGCCGCGGAGCCGCGCCGTCGCCGTCGTCGCGGCCCCGGCCCCTTCACCCTGATCGTGCTGCCCGGCGTGGTGACGCTCACCGGGGTCTTCGCCTTCCTCTCGCTGAGCGGCGCCCTCGACACGGCCCTGCCGCAGGACCAGGCGCCAGGGCAGTCGGAGTCGGCCGTCAGCAACGTGGACGGCTCCTACGTCCCCTGGCTGCGCAAGGCGACCGCGGACTGCGCGGGCGTCACCCCCGCGCTCCTCGCCGCGCACATCGACCGGCTCTCCGGGTGGCAGGACGACACCGCGAGCCTCTCCGAGCAGGGCATCGCCCGTTTCACGGACGCCGGCTGGAAGACCTGGGGCCGGGACGACGACGGCAACGGCACGTCCTCGCCGCGCGACGCGGTGGACGCGATCATGGCGCTGGGGCGGCAGGACTGCTCCCTGGCGGAGAAGATGACCGCGCTGCGCACCCAGGGCACCGTCAACGGCGACGTCGCCGACCTCACGCTCGCCGCGTACGCGACCGGGGCGGACCAGGTCGAGAAGGCCGGCAAGGTCCCCGACCCGGCCCGCGCGTTCGTCGCCGAGGTCAAGGAGCGGCTGCCGCGGTACGACGCCCTGGTCCGGCAGAACCCCGAGCAGGAGGGCGGCCCGGCCGCCGGCGCGCTGCTGACGCCGCCCGTCACCACGCTCACCGTCACCTCGCCGTTCGGTTCGCGGGCGCACCCGTTGACCGGGGTCACCAAACTCCACACGGGCGTCGACTTCGGCGCGCCGCAGGGAGCCCAGGTGTCCGCGTCATGGGAGGGACGGGTCGAGTTCGCCGGCCTGACCTCGGCCTACGGCTACCGCGTGGTGATCGACCACGGCACGGTCGACGGGAAACGGCTGGAGACCACCTACAGCCACCTGTCCGCCCTCCAGGTGACCACCGGCCAGAGCGTGACCACCGGCCAACCCGTCGGGTTCGTCGGCTCGACGGGCCTGTCCACCGGCCCGCACCTCCACTTCGAGGTCCTCCTCGACGGCCAGTACACGGACCCGACCGCCTGGCTCGGCGGCGGCGGGCGGTGAGCCGGTTCGCGGCGCCCTGGGACGAGCGGCCCCGCCGGCGAAGAAACGGCCGGACGCGGTGGACACCCGGGTGACCCCGGCAGCGGCCCGGCACGGCAGCGCGGTCGTCTTCACCACCGACCCGGGGGACATCCACGCCTGCCTGACGGTTCTCGCGCCGACGGACGTGCACGTGGTCGCGGTCTGACGACCGGGAGCGTTGTACGCGTTCGGGCGGCGTGTGCAGGCGGGGTGAGCGGTGCCCCTCGGCGAGGCGGGGGAGTTGGGCGGACCGACCGGTGCACCCGGTGCGACCCGAGAAGAAGGAGTCACCCGTGTTCGTCCACTCCGACCGCCTCCCGACGGGAACGCCGTGCTGCACGGCAACGTCCCCGGCCGCGACTTCCACTTCCGCCTCGCGCTCCTCCCACCGGACCCCGCTCCACCACCGTCCGCGTCGAGGTCACCGACACCCGGGGCGAACGGGTCCCGCCCCGGCCGGGCGACCCCCGGCCCGAGGTCCCGGCCGTCGACGAAACGGGCCGGGGCCTCCTCCTCGTCACAGCGCTCGCCACCCGCTGGGACTGGCACCCGCGGCCGGACGGTCCCGGCAGGGCGGTCTGGGCGGAGCGCGCGCTTCCCGGTGTCTGCCCGCAGCCGGTAGTACCGTGTAGTACATGGAGACGACCGCGCGTGACTTCAACCAGAACGCCTCGAGGATCCTTGCCGCGGCCGAGCGCGGCGAGCGGATCACGGTGACCAAGAACGGGCGGCTGGTCGCCATACTGTCGCCGGTCGCGGAGGATCCCGTACCCGATCACCCCACGGACCCGATGGGTGACGACGACGACATCCCCGTGTTCCGCAGCGGCTCCAGGATCGACTGGTCCGAGGGGCGCGGCTCCTACCTGGAGGGGTTCGGCGTATGACCGTGCTGATCGCCGGCACCTCGGGCCTGTTCTCCCTGTTCGACGCGGACGCTCCCGAGCACGCGGCCTGCCGTAAGGCCGTCGCGGACGCCTCCCACCTGGTGGTGAGCCCTCTGGTCCTCGCCGAGCTCGACTACCTCCTCAGCACACGGGTCGGGCCCCAGGCCGCGCACGCGGCGCTGGGCCACGTCCGGGACCGTGCAGCCGTGCGCAGGTACGCGGTCCCGGAGATCGAACCGCACCTGTCGGCGGCACTGGTCACCATGCGCAGGTATCCGCAGATCGGTCTCACGGACACGATGAACGTGGTGATGGCGGCCGAGTACCACACGGACGCGATCCTCACCCTGGACCGCCGTCACTTCCGCATGGTCCGCCCCCTGACCGGACACACGGCGTTCCGGTTGTGGCCCGACGACTGCCAGTGACCTGCCGTACCCGGTGCACGCGCCCGCCGGTAGGAGAGGTGTGCCCTGTGGCTTCGAGGCGAGCCCCAGAGCACGGGCATGTCCGGTGCGGCCGGGCGCGGCGATAAAAGGGAGTGCGGGCGTTCGAGCCGGTGGGATACGTTCCTGCCTGTTCGAAGGGGGGCCCGTCATGGCGAAGTTGAACCAGATCATCGCGGTCGAGAAGGGTGTCAAGAGCAAGTCGCTCCAGGACATCACCGCGGCGCACCACAAGGTGCAGAAGCCGGCGCTGCTGGCCGGTATCTCGCGTACGTACCAGCCGAAGGACGAGGAGGGCGAGCAGTTGCCGCCCGAGTCGACCCGGGTGCAGGTGCAGGGCGAGGACGTGCTGCGGGAGATGGCCGCCTCGCTGACGCGGTTGTTCGACGTGACCGCGACGAAGGACTGGGCGAACTGCGCGGCCCGCGCGGACGTCACCGTCGACGGGCGGACGATCGTCGCCGATGTCCCGGTCAGCTACCTGCTCTTCCTGGAGAAGCAGCTCACCGACCTGCACACCTTCGTCAAGAAGCTGCCCACCCTCGACGCCGCCGAGTCCTGGTCCCACGACCCGTCCACGGACTGGTGGAAGACGGACCCGGTGCGGACCATCCGTACGAAGAAGGTGCCCCGCAACCACGTCAAGGCGGAGGCGACCGAGAAGCACCCGGCGCAGGTCGAGGTGTACTACGAGGACGT
This sequence comes from Streptomyces sp. CB02400, assembly GCF_001905725.1. GTDB lineage: Bacteria > Actinomycetota > Actinomycetes > Streptomycetales > Streptomycetaceae > Streptomyces > Streptomyces atrovirens. The sequence goes on along the minus strand of NZ_LIWB01000013.1, from coordinate 150,338 downwards.
GCCCATCGGGTACTGGACCACCGTGAAGTTCTCCGGAGCGCTCCCCGCGCGGCGGGTGAACGAGCTGGTGGAGCGGGTCGAGAAGCTCCAGCAGGCCGTGAAGTTCGCCCGCGAGGAGGCCAACGGCGCCGAGGTCACCGACCGGCGGGTCGGCGACGCGGTGTTCGGCTACCTGTTCGGCTGACGCCGGGCGAGGTGGCCACCACGATCGCCCCCGCGTGCGAGCGCGGGGGTGCGCTACCGACGCGGGCCGGAAATGAGGACCGGTCCGCGTGATGAGCGCAAGCTGACACTGAAGTTCAGCCTGAAGAAGCGGTGACAGTGAAGGTTCGAGTCCTTCCCCCGGCACAACAGCCCGACACCGGGCCGGGGTGGCCCAACATGGCAGAGGCAGCCGCGGTCAATCTCAGACTCTCGCTCCAGTCTCAGCATCGCCGCCGATCGCCGGATCGACCGGGGACGGACGAACGCCGTCGGATGCGAGTTCGACTCTCGCCTGCGCCTCTTGCCTGGCGCGGTAGTTCAAAGGAAGAACACGACGGCATGATGACTGATCCGTCCTCTTAAACGCCGCCGGCGTGCGCAATTGGGTGGCATCCCCAGGGGCCCGGGAGCTGGATACGACTCCCGGGCTCCGCCACGTCCGGCTACCGCGGACCGACTCCCTTCACCGGGTCCGCCCCGTCGGAGGCGCCCCGGTGAAGTCCGTCAGCCTTGGGCGGGCAGGTCCGGGACCGCCTCCGTCAGACAGGCGACCGGGTCCTCCTCCTCCATGACGCAGGTGACGAGCGGCTCGAGAAGCTCGAGGAGCGCACCGCTGGAGACCTCCTCCGGGAAGTCGACGTGCTCCAGCAGCAGGGGTACCTGGTCGAGCAGCCCGAGGAAGCAGTCACCGATGTCCTCGGGTGCCTCCGCTCCGGGGCAGAGCGAACCGCCGATCAGCTGCGGGTGCTGGGCCAGAACGCGTTCCAGGGCCGCACGGACGGCCTTCTCGCCGGCCTTCATCGCGGCGGGGTCCGGGACGGCCAGCTCGGTCTCGGGGAAGATCCAGTGGCCGATGTCGCTGCCGTCGCGCCCGTGGTCCCGCGCGGTCTTCTCGATCGTCCTGGCGTTGGCCCCGAAGAGGACCCACCATTTCATCCCGTCGCCGTAATGGTCGTCGGCGATCTCCCACAGGGTGTTTCCGCTTGCCACGGTGTGGGTCTCGTGACGTGTCGTCCGGTCCTTCGTGTGCCCGGCCGACGACCGGTGCGACCGGGCCGGGTCCTCCGTGGCCGCTGCCTGACTCGTGGCCAACAGCATCGAGCCGGCCGCCAAGCCGCTGATGAGGGTCAGAGCCGGACCGCGGCGGCGTATGTGCCGCATGTTTCGCCTCCCGAGGTGAACGCATACTGTGACAAATCCTCACGCTAAGTCGCAGTGCGTGGTGCGGCGCGGGCGCTGAGCCGATCGGCCCTGTCCGCCGATTCCCTTTGTGTGAACCCTTGACCGTTCCCGGTTCATCGGTATGGTCTAGACCTAGTCGCTGAGGTCTAGACCTCTATTCCATCCACCCGAGCCCCGGTCAGGCCGTCGGTCGGGCGAAGGTGCGGGGCGCGTGCGGCGGCGCCCACGGCACGGTCGGCAGTGCCGCCCTCACGGGCGGCATCGACGTACACCGAAGGAAAGGAATATGTCATGGGCACGAAAAGACGAGTGGCGGTCGCCGTCGGAGCGCTGGTCGCTCCCCTGCTCGCCGTCAGCCTCCCGGCCGGCCCGGCCTACGCCCACGGCTGGGTGACCGACCCCGGCAGCCGGCAGGACCAGTGCGCCGAGGGCGTCGTCGACTGCGGGCAGATCCAGTACGAGCCGCAGAGCGTCGAGGGCCCGAAGGGCCTGCGCAGTTGCAGTGGCGGCAACAGCCAGTTCGCCGAACTCGACGACGACAGCAAGGGCTGGCGCGTCACCCCGGTCGGCACGAGCCACACCTTCAACTGGCACCACACCGCCCGGCACGCCACCGACACCTGGCAGTACTTCATCGGCAACACGAAGATCGCCGAGTTCGACGGCAATGGCGCGCAGCCGCCCGCGGACGTCGCCCACCAGGTGGACTTCGGCGGCTTCACCGGCCGTCAGAAGGTCCTCGCCGTCTGGAACGTGGCCGACACCGGCAACGCCTTCTACGCCTGCATCGACGTCAACGTCGGTGGCAGTGGCGACGGCGGCGGTGACGGCGGTGGCGACGGAGGCGGCGAACCGGGCGACTGCGCCGCGCCGGTCTGGAACGCCGCGAACGTCTACACCGGCGGAGACACCGTCTCCCACGACGGCCGCACCTGGCGCGCCAAGTGGTGGGTGACGGGCGAGGAACCCGGCACCACCGGGGAGTGGGGCGTCTGGGAGGACCTCGGGGCCTGCTAGCCGTTCCCCGCTGAAGCGGACCGGTGCGGCGCGCGCCGCACCGGTCACCCGTCGCGGGTCGGCGCCCCCGGCGACGGCCGCACCGTCAGGATCTGCTGGGCCCGGCCCACCGGGCCGTCCACGTCGTGGAGGACCGTGCTGGTGAGGCCCTGGCCGGAGGGGCCGAAGGTGACCGTGGTGTCCAGGCCGGTCCAGGTGCCCCGCGGCTGTCGGTGGAGGTGGACGGTCAGGTCGACGTTGGGGAACATCCACTCGGTGGGCGGCTGCCGTACGGCGATGCCGTTGGCGGTGTCGACGAGGGCGAGGTACGAGGCGAGCGGTCCGGCGGACTCGCCGGCGACGAGGTCCAGGGGTGTGGAGACCCAGGCGGTCGTGCGGCCCGGCCGGGGCGGTGCGACCGGGCGGACGTCCAGCTCGGCGATGTATCCACCGGGCCAGAGGTCGGACATCGGCCACGGGGCGAGTGACTCGGGGGCGGGGAGGCGGTCGTCCGGGCCGCCCGCGACCGCGGTGGTGTCGAGGCCGGCCAGGAACCAGGCGCGGGCCCGGACGACCGGGCGGCCGGCTGTGCGTACGACCGCTTCGAGGAGCTCGATGGTCCGGCCGGGGCGGACGGTCTCCACCCGTATCTCGCACTCGTCCAGGGCGAGGCGGCCGAGGATGTCGTAGCTGATCCGGGAGAGGAGCAGGCCGTCGTCCGCACCGGCGGCGGCCCGGTGGCGGTCGAGGGCGTGGGCGACCAGTCCGCCCAGCGGGCTGAAGTGCTGCTCGTCCGGGTCCCAGGCCCCGCCCGCGTGCGCCGTCGGCTTGTAGCGGTGGTCGTCGATGCGCTCGAAGTAGCTGCCCCGGGGCGCGGTGGAGGTGGGCAAGGGACGTCTCCTTCGGGTGCGGGAAAGTGCACCCTACATTCATCCGGTACCCGGCGTCAGGCGCCCAGCGAGCGGTGCCTGACCCGCTCCAGATGGCCGGTGAAGACCTCGCGGGCGTCGGGGGTGAGGGTGCGCAGGGCCACCAGCGCCGTGACGGCGACGTCGCACAGCTCCGACTGGACGTCGTCCCAGGTGTGCGTGGTGCCCTTGCGCGGGTTCTGGCCGGTCGCCCCGATCACCGCCTCGGCGACCTCACCCACCTCCTCGGACAGTTTGATGATCCGCAGCAGCAGACCCTCCCGGCCGTCGGCCGGACGGTTCGCGTCCAGCCAGCCGCACAGGCCGTCGATGGAGTCCCACAGGTCGGCGGTCGGGGGAGGGGGCGGGGTCGGGTGGTCGCTCATGGAGGCCGAGCCTGGCACACGGCACTGACAGGCACCGGCGCCGAGCGACGGCCGCCGGACGGTTCACGCGGCAGCCGTTCCACCCACCGGCGCGTACCCGCGGTCCCGCGCGGGTCCACCCCCAACCCGGTGGCGTGGAACGGCTGCCGCCTCCCCCCTGGACATGGCCTGCGGAAGCCACCTGCTCCAAGTGTGAAGCTTTGGTGTAGGAGTGTTGAGCATAAGTCCGCGACTGGCCGCAATAGTGCGGACGTTGGAATTCCGTTTGTGCGGGGTCCGCTCGCCGGAAGGGCTCAACCCCGGCCCACGTACGGCATCGTCGTCGCCAGTACGGTCGCGAACTGCACGTTCGCCTCCAGCGGCAGCTCCGCCATGTGCCGCACCGTACGGGCCACGTCCGCGACATCCATCACCGGTTCCGGGGCGGTCTCCCCGTTCGCCTGGAGCGCCCCGGTCTCCATGCGCTCCGTCATGTCGGTCGCCGCGTTGCCGATGTCGATCTGGCCCACCGCGATCCGGTACGGCCGCCCGTCCAGCGAGAGGGACTTGGTGAGGCCGGTCAGCGCGTGCTTGGTCGCGGTGTAGGCGACCGAGAGGGGGCGCGGCGTGTGCGCGGAGATCGAGCCGTTGTTGATGATCCGGCCGCCCTGCGGGTCCTGCTCCTTCATCTGCCGGTACGCCGCCTGCGCGCACAGGAACGCCCCGTTGAGGTTGGTGTCCACCACGTGCCGCCAGGCCTCGTACGGCAGTTCCTCCACCGGCACCCCGCCGGGGCCGAACGTCCCCGCGTTGTTGAACAGCAGGTCCACCCGGCCGAAGCGTTCGACGGTGGCCGCGAACAGGGCGTTCACGTCCTGCGGGCGCGACACGTCCGTCCGTACGACCAGCGGCTCGCCGCCCGGCCCGCTCCCGGCTGCCTCCCGTGCCGCCAGCGCCGCCGTCTCCTCCAGCGTCTCCTCACGGCGCCCCGCCAGCGCCACCGACCACCCCCCGCGCGCCAACTCCACCGCCACCGCGCGCCCGATGCCGGAGCCCGCCCCGGTGACCACGGCGATCCTCGTCCGTCCGTCCGTCTGCTGCCTGGAAGTCATGAGGTCGGAGCGTAGGGGAGGGAGCCGGGGTCCGGGCGGCCTGCCCGGACCCCGGCTGCCGGGGGTGTCGCTCAGCGGGTCTCGCCGGGGTAGCGGACGCCGACGCGGTCCCGGATCGTGTCGAGCGTCCGCATCACGGCGAGGGTGCCGTCGAGCGGGACCAGCGACGACTCGGTCTCGCCGGCCCGCAGGGCCCGCATCACCTCGGCGGCCTCGTGCTTGAGGCTGGCGCGGGGGCCGTCGGCCGGGTCGGCCGTGAACTCCTCGGCGTCACGGCCGTCCCGGTGCAGCACGAAGCGTTCCGGGAAGAAGAAGCCGTACGGGATGTCGATGCGGCCCTGCGAACCGGTGATCGATGCGGAGGTGGCCGTACCGCCCACGATGGAGCAGTGCACCGAAGCGAGAGCACCGCTCTCCCACGAGAGCAGTGCCCCCGTCTGGAGGTCGACGCTCTCTTCCGAGAGCACCGCTCGCGCCGTGATGTCCGACGGCTCCCCGAGCAGCAGCTGCGTGAACGACACCGGGTACACCCCCAGGTCCAGCAGCGCGCCCCCGCCCAGCGCCGGGTCCCGCAGCCGGTGCGACGCCGGGAACGGCCCCGCCAGGCCGAAGTCCGCCTGCACATGGCGCACCTCACCGATCGCGCCGTCGTCGACCAGCGCCTTGAGCCGCCGCACCATGGGGTGGCAGTACATCCACATGGCCTCCATCAGGAAGCGCCCGCCGTCCCGCGCCAGCGCGACCAGCTCCTCCGCCTCCCGCGCGTTCAGCGTGAACGGCTTCTCGCACAGCACGTTCCGCCCGGACTCCAGCATCAGCCCGGCCGCCGCGCGGTGCGCCGAGTGCGGAGTGGCGACGTAGACGACGTCGACCTCCTCGTCGTGCGCCAGCGACTCCCAGTCGCCGTACGCCCGCGCTATCCCGAACCGCTCGGCGAACGCCTTCGCCGGCTCCGCCGACCGTGACGCCACCGCCACGACCTCCGCGTCCGGCATGTCCACGAGATCCGCCGTGAACGTCGCGGCCATCCCCCCGGTCGCCAGAATGCCCCAGCGCACCTTCTGCTCTGTCATGCGTCCCGCCCTGCTCGTGTCGTTCGTCACATCGTGAACGAATGTCGATGGAAGCGCTCCCATGACATCGCCGTTGACGCCGAGCACTCCGTACGAGCTGAGAGCATAGGGAGCCGATGCACGGAAAGGGAGGGGCCACATGCCCGAGGGTGGGGCGTCCATATCGAGCTCGGCAGCGAACCCGGCAGCGGACCCGGCGGCAGGTCCGACACCGGAATCGACACAGAACAGGGCACCGGACCCGGCCCGGAGGGCCGCCGTCCCGGACCTGACGGCGGCCGAGGCGGCGCTCCGCGCGACCACTGGCCGCCGCACCAGCCTGCTGGTCACGCTCGTACTCGGCGGCCTGACCGCCACGCCACCCCTGGCGATGGACATGTACCTCCCGGCCCTGCCGGAGGTCACCCAGTCCCTGCACGCGCCCGCCGCCACCGTCCAGCTCACGCTCACCGCCTGCCTGGCCGGCATGGCGCTCGGGCAGCTCGTGGTCGGCCCGATGAGCGACCGGTGGGGCCGCCGCCGGCCGCTGCTCATCGGCCTCGCGGTCTACGTCGTCGCCACCGCGCTGTGCGCCTTCGCGCCGACCGTCGAACTCCTCGTCGCCTTCCGGCTGGCGCAGGGCCTCGCGGGCGCGGCCGGCATCGTCATCGCGCGGGCGGTCGCCCGTGACCTGTACGACGGCGTGGCCATGGCCCGCTTCTTCTCGACCCTCATGCTGATCTCCGGGGTCGCGCCGATCGTGGCGCCGCTCATCGGCGGGCAGATCCTGCGGGTGACGGACTGGCGGGGCGTGTTCGTCGTCCTGACCGTCGTCGGGGCGCTGCTGACGGCCGTCGTCTGGGCGAAGCTGCCGGAGACCCTGGCCCCCGCCGACCGGCACGACGGAGGCGTCGGCGAGACGCTCGGCTCGATGCGCCGGCTGCTCACCGACCGCGCGTTCACCGGCTACATGCTCACCGGCGGCTTCGCCTTCGCGTCCCTCTTCGCGTACGTCGCCGCCTCCCCGTTCGTCGTCCAGGAGATCTACGGCGCCTCCCCGCAGACGTTCAGCCTGCTGTTCGGGCTCAACTCGATCGGGCTGGTGATCATGGGGCAGGTCAACGGCAAGATCCTGGTCGGCCGGGCCCGGCTGGACAAGGTGCTCGGCCTGGGGCTCGTCGTCGTGGTCGTCGCGGCGGTCGCGCTGCTGCTGATGTCGCTGGGCACGTTCGGCGAGGTCGGGCTTGTGCCCGTGGCCGCCGCGCTGTTCGTGCTGATGTCCGCGATGGGCATCGCCCTGCCGAACACGCAGACACTCGCCCTGATGCGCACCAAGCACGCCGCCGGCTCCGCGTCGGCGCTGCTCGGTACGACGTCCTTCCTCATCGGCGCGATCGCCTCCCCGCTGGTCGGGGTCGCCGGGGAGGACACCGCCGTCCCGATGGCCGTCGTCCAGCTCGTCGCCGCCCTCGTGGCGCTGGCCTGCTTCCTGGGAATGTGCCGTCCGCGCAGCGGGTGGGCCGGCGCGAAGGGCGGGGGCATCTGAGCGCGCCCAGACTGCGCCACGGCACACCGGAACGGGCCGGGCTCGACGCACCGGAACTCCGTCACCTGGTCCGGGAGATCCACGCCCGGACCAGCGGGGAGCGCCCCTGGGCGGCGGGCGCCGTCGTGGTCGTCGGGCGCGGCCCGGTGCTCGCCGTGGAGGAGGCGGCGGGCTGGGCGGTGCGCTACGCGGCGTACGACGAGGAGACGGACACCCCCGTCGAACTGCCGCCGGCCGAACGCGTCCCGATGACCGTGGACACCCCCTTCGACCTGGCGTCCCTGACCAAACTGTTCACCTCGGTGGCGGCGGTGCAGCAGATCGAGCGGCGCACGCTGGGCATCGACGCGCGCGTGGGCGCGTACCTGCCGGACTTCACGGCGGCGGCGCGACACGGGATCACCGTCCGCCAGTTGCTCACCCACACCTCCGGACTGCGCCCCGAACTCCCGCTGTACGACTGCGCCGACGACGCGGAACGGCTGGCGCTGCTGCGCGCGGAGCGGCCCGCCGGGGTGCCCGGCACGTACTGCTACTCCGACCTCAACATGCTGCTGCTCCAGCACGTCCTGGAACGCGTCACCGGCCGCACGCTCGACGTCCTCGTGCGTGACGGCATCACCCGGCCGCTGGGCATGACCGCGACCGGCTTCGGGCCGTGCCCGTCCGCGGCGGCGACGGAGGACCAGCGGCGGCCGTGGGCCAAGGCGGACCGGGGGATGCTGCGGGGCGAGGTGCACGACGAGAACGCGTGGGCGCTGGGTGGGGTGGCGGGCCACGCGGGGCTGTTCTCCACGGCCGGGGATCTGGCGGTCTTCTGCCGCACGCTGCTGGCGGGCGGTTCGTACGGTCCCGCCCGCATCCTCGGTCCCGACTACGTGGACCTGCTGTTCACCCGGCCGGGCCTGGGCTTCGCCCTGGACCAGCCGTGGTTCATGGGGGAACTGGCGGGGCGGGGGGCCGCGGGCCATACGGGTTTCACGGGTACGTCCCTTGTCCTCGACCGTGTCACGGACACGTACGTGATCCTCCTGGCGAACACGGTCCACCCCCGGCGTCCGGTGCCGCCGGACAGCGGGCCGAGGGCGGAGGCGGGGACGCGGGTGGCGCGGGCGGTACGGGGGATGTGAGGGGCCCTCTTCTTGGGCGGGGGTCGGCGTGTGCGGGGCCGGTGCTCGCGGGGCGCCCCGCGTGGGTGTGGGCCGGGGGTGGGGTTGCGCGGCCCGGCGCTTACGGGGTGCCGTCGCGCCCACCCGTGCCGCCCTGCGGCACGATTGCCCGCGGAGGGCGGGGGAGGTTGCGCCCACCCGTGCCGCCCTGCGGCACGACTGCGCGCGGAGGGCGGGGCGCAGGCGCGTACGGTCCGGAGCGCGTGCCACGGTGGGCGCACCGCAGCCGCCCGCGGCGGGAAGGGGACGGGGCGGGGGTGGCCGCCCGCAGTGGCTGGCGCGTCCGCACCCCGCACCCCCTCCAGGAAGCACAGTCGCGCCAGTCCGAGGACGGACACCCCCGACCCGGCCCCGACCCACCCACCGACCGCAGGCGCTACACCAGCCCCCACCGGAGCGAACGCTGCGCCGCAGGCATGGGACGCCCGCCCCCCACCGGCCGGGCCGAGGTTCGAGCCGGGCGCCGTAGAATCTCCGGGTGAACGCCCCCGCCTCCTCCCTGCCCACCGCCGACACCCTGCGCACCGCCCTCGCCGGGCTGCTCGACGGGATTCCGGCGCGGCAGGCCGCGCAGGCCGTTGAGCGGCTGATCGCCAATTACCGGGGTGCGACCCCGACCGAGGCGCCGATTCTGCGGGACCGGGCCGATGTGGCCGCGTACGCCGCCTACCGGATGCCCGCGACGTTCGAGGCGGTGCGGTCCGCGCTGGAGGCGTTCGCGGACGCCGTAACCGGGTGGGTGCCCGGTGACCATGTGGACGTCGGCGGCGGCACCGGCGCGGCGGCCTGGGCGGTGAGCGCGACCTGGGACGGAGAGCGCCCCGTGACCGTCCTCGACTGGGCCGAGCCCGCCCTCGCCCTCGGCCGGGAACTCGCCGCCGCCAACCCCGCCCTGCACGCCACCCGCTGGCACCGCTCTCGTATCGGAACAGCGCTCACCATCGAGAGCACCGATCTCGTCACCGTCTCCTACGTCCTCAACGAGCTCACCGCCCCCGACCGCGCCGCCCTCGTCGACGCCGCCGCCCACGCCGCGCAGGCCGTCGTGATCGTCGAACCCGGCACCCCCGACGGCTACGCCCGCGTCATCGAGGCCCGCGACCGCCTGATCTCCGCCGGCTTCCACGTCGCCGCCCCCTGCCCGCACAGCGCCGCCTGCCCCATCGCCCCCGGCACGGACTGGTGCCACTTCTCCGCGCGGGTCAGCCGTTCCTCCCTGCACCGCCAGATCAAGGGCGGTTCCCTCGCCTACGAGGACGAGAAGTTCAGCTACGTCGCCGCCACCCGGCTCCCGGTCACCCCGGCCCCCGCCCGCGTCGTCCGCAAGCCGCAGATCCGCAAGGGCCAGGTCCTCCTCGACCTGTGCGAGAAGGACCCGGCCCTGCGCCGCACCACCGTCACCAAACGCCACGGCGACCTCTACCGGGCGGCCCGTGACACCGACTGGGGCGACCCCTGGCCGCCCACCGACGGCTGATCCGGCGCCGCGCCGCCACCTCCTTCCCGCTGCTCCTGCAGCTTGCGCAGCAGTTCCCGCTTCTGGGCCCGGGGGTCGACCCCGCCCCCGATCCGGCCCCCGCGTCCGCCCCCGCGCAGGGCCTTGCGGCCCAGGTGCTGCCGGGTGCCGCCGACGCCCAGCATGTTTCCGGCTCCACCTCGGGTCATGACGCTCTCCTCTCATCAATACGATACGTATCGTCTCGTCTTCGAACACCCCCACTGTCCGGCGAGACGCACCGTCTTGTCAACTGGTAAATTCGACCCATGTCCGCGAACCAGTCCGCCCCCGACGCCACCCGCCGCAGCGAGCGCTCCCGGCGGGCCATCTACGACGCCGCCCTCGCCCTGGTCGCCGAGATCGGCTACCCGAAGACCACCATCGAGGGCATCGCCTCCCGAGCAGGCGTCGGCAAGCAGACGATCTACCGATGGTGGTCGTCGAAGGCGGACGTACTCCTCGAAGCCTTCCTCGACATGGGCGAGCAGGCCGCGGAGGCCGCCGGCCAGGCCCCGTACACCTTCCCGGACACGGGTGACCTCGCCGCCGACCTCAAGCACGTCCTGCGCGCCACGGTCGACGAACTGCGCGACCCCGCCTTCGAGGCCCCCTCCCGCGCCCTGGCCGCCGAGGGCGTCGTCAACGAGGAACTCGGCCGCGAGTTCGTCGCCAGACTGCTGGAACCCCAGCTCCAGCTCTACGTCGACCGCCTGCGCTCCGCCCAGGACGCCGGGGACGTCCGCCCCGACGTCGACCCCCGCATCGCCCTGGAACTCTTCGTCTCCCCCCTCGCCCAGCGCTGGCTCCAGTACACGGCCCCGATCAGCTACGAGTACACCGACACCCTCGTCGACTACGCCCTCAACGGCATCGCCCCCCGCTGACCGGACCGGACCGGACTTGACCGAACCGAACCGGGCGGCCGGTGCCCTCACCGCCCCAGCGCCGCGCTCACCCTCCCCGGCACCCGCGCCGGATGCCGGGCCAGCCGCCCCGGCGCGTCCGTGATGATGCCGTTGCAGCCCAGGGCCAGGGCGCGGTCGCGCTGGCTCGGGGTGACGACCGTGTGGGCCCACACCCGGGGGATGCCGGAGCGCACCGCGCGCCGCAGATCGGCGTCCCGCGCCTTGACGTCGACGTCGAGCAGATCGACGTAGGAGCGCCACCGTTCGGGCCGGTCGGTGCGCATCTGGCGGGCCGAGCGCCACAGCTGGGTCAGCAGCCCCAGTCGGTGGACGCGGCGGGCGACCTCGGGGTCGTTGGTGTTCACGAACACCGAGCGGGTCAGACCGCGGGCACGGATCAGCGCGGCCAACCGCTCCACACCGCGCGGATCCTTCGCCTCCAGCATCAGCACGATCCGCCCGCCGAACCGGTCCAGCACCTCGGCGACCGTCGGCGGCCGCTCCGAGCGCCAGCTCCCCGGCAGCCGGTCGCGCGGACGCAGCCGTACGCCCCGCCACTCCCCGGCGTCGAGGCCGCGCACCTCGCCGCCCAGGAAGGTCGTGCGGTTCAGGGTCGCGTCGTGGAAGACCACCGGCGTGCCGTCCCGCAGCACCCGCGTGTCGAAGTCCAGCACCTGCGCCGTACCGCGCCGGAACGCCGCCATCAGCCCCGACATGCTGTTCTCCGGCACCTCGCGCGCCCCGCCCCGATGGGCGACGTACGGGATGCGCGGCAGCGAGTCCACCGTCAGCGGCCCGCCGCCCCACTCCAGCGGCCCCGGAGGGCCCGTGAGGGTCAGCGCGACCACGGAAGCCACGGCCGCCAGGCCCGTCGACGCGACACTTGTGACCATGACGACCACGGTAGGTCCGCAAATCACCGCAGGCCGCCCTATGGCACCCGAAAAGGTGCACGCGCCCGTGCCGCGCGTGCACCTTTCACCACCCCTCGTCCCGTCGGGGCCCCCTCGCCCCACCTGCGCCGATTGTGCGCTCCGACCCCCCGGCGCGCACGATCGTGGGACCATGGGGCATGCTGTTGGGCACGACGGCGAGGCGAGGGGATAGATGAGCGCGGAGTTCGGTGGCCGGAACGGACGGCAGGGCAGGCTCTCCCAGTGGCTGCGCGGACGCCGCCCGAAGCAGGCCCCCGCCGACGAGAGCGGCCGTGAGGCCCTGCTGTTCGCCGCCGCCGGAGCGGGACTGCCGCTCGCGCCCGCCGCCCACCCCGCCGCCGGATACGGCTGCTCCTGCGACCGCGTGGGCTGTCCCACCCCCGCCCGGCACCCGGTGTCGTTCGCCTGGCAGACGCAGTCCACCACCGACCGCGCCCAGATCGAGCGCTGGGCCCGCCACCAGCCGCAGGCCAACTTCATCACCGCCACCGGCATGGTGCACGACGTCCTCGACGTCCCCCTCGACGCCGGCCGCGAGGCGCTCACCCGCCTCCTCGACGCCGGCGTCGAGGTCGGCCCCGTCGCCGAGAGCACCGACGGCCGGATGCTGTTCTTCACCCTCACCCGCGGCACCCCCGAGGACGAGGACGAGTGGTGGCCGTGCGAGCTGGACTGCCACCCGGAGACCATGGACGAGCACCCCGGCCTGCGCTGGCACTGCCGCGGCTCCTACGTCCTCGTCCCGCCCGCCCGTCTCCCCGGCGACGACGGCGGGTCGGTGCACTGGGTACGCGGCCTCGAGCATCCGCTCCCGGACCCGCTGAGCCTGCTGGAGGTCCTCACCGACTCCTGCGCCCGCCACGCCGTCGAACAGCCCGACCACGCGGCCACGGCCTGGCCCCTGCGCCACTGACAGCGGGCCGCCGCTACTCGCCCTTCGCCGACGTCAGCCCCTGGATCCGCCCCAGCACCTCCACCGCGCCGTCGCCGGCCGGATCCAGCACCACCTCGTTGGAGACGAACTCCATCGTCAGCGACTGCCGTATCTCCCCGGTCGTCAGCGCCAGCACGTCCTTGTTCGGCGTCGGCACCGACGCCCCGGCCGCCGCGGTCTGCTTCTCGAAGTGGCGGGTGGTGAAGAACACCAGCGCCCCGCCGTCCTTCGTGCGCAGCGCCAGCGGCGCGTAGTCGCCGTTCGTCATCGGCTCGTCGATGTACTGCGTGGCCAGCCCCGGCCGCGACGACTTCTTCTCGCGCTGCGCCCGCCACTCGCTGGTGTGCGGCCCGTCGGCGAAGGAGTCCCCTTCGCCCTTCAGATACGTGACGTAGTCCTTGCTCAACTCGCCCGGCTCCACCGCCAGTTCCGCCGAGTTCGCGGGTACGGCCTCGGCCCACCCGTCCTTGTCGGTCTTGAACTCCGGTATGTCGTCCGGGGCGACCAGCGTCAGATACGCCGCTTCCCAGGTCCGGTCCAGCCCGTCCCGGGTGAACACCAGCAGCCAGCGCGACTCGCCGCCCTTGTTGCCGGCCGCGTCGGCGAGGAACCAGCGCGGCCAGCCTGCCTTCTTCGGGATGGTGAACTTCGCGTCCGTCAGCTCCAGCGGCGTGTGCGAGGCGTTGCCCTCCGGGCTGTTGGCCCGCCCGGCCTTCAGCCGCGCCTCGTCGATGTCGGCGAGGGCACCGGTGGTGTGGTCGGCGTCCAGGGAACTGTCGTACGCCTTGTCGGCCTCGTTGTACGCGGCCGTGAACTCCTCGAGTGCCTCGGCGGCTTCGGCGCGGGTGGTGGCCGGGAGCACCTCGCGCTCACCGTGCACCACCACACAGCCGCTCGCCGTCACCGACAAAGCGGTCACGAGCACGCACTTGTCAAGCCTGCGGAGCCTACGAGAGCCGAGATCCCTGCTCATCCGGTTCCCCTCACCTTCCCCTTCCCGGAGGCGAACCCTACCGGGGCGCGAAACGGCGCGAGCGCCGGGACCGGAACCAGCGGCCACACCGTGACCTGGAGGACGGCCGTCAGCGCCGGGCCGGGTCGGACGGCCGGCGGGGAAGCACCAGCACCGCACCCGTCCGCGGATGCGGGAACACCTCGACGGGCTGCTCGTACACCTCCGACAGCAGCCGCTGCGTGAAGACCTCCTCCGGCGGCCCGCCGGCCGCGACCCGGCCGGCGCGCAGGCGCCGCACGACGATCGAGTGGACGCGGGAAGGCGAAAGCGTCCCCCGGCGCGTCGGTGGGAGTGCCCGCTGCTTCTCGACGCACAGCCGCCGGGCGCCCGCAGTGGGTGCCCGGCGGCTGTTGTTCACCCTTCACGCAGAGGCGTCACCAGGTGCCCGGCTCCGCGTACCAGGAGCGCTGCGGGTTCTCGAACGTGCCGTCCTCCCGGGAGGGGAAGGTGAACGCCCGGGTGGCCCCGATCGCGTAGTTGTACATGACCAGGACGTCGGCCCGGCCGTCACCGTCGGCGTCGCCGGAGACCGGCATGCCCGAGTTGCTGGCGTACCAGGACTCCGGCTGGGACCTCCAGCCCGCCAGGGGCTCGCCGAAGCCGCCGTCCGACTGCGCCGTGAAGGTGTGCAGCGCGGTCACACCGCCGTCGTGCCGGTACATCACCGCGGCGTCGGTGCGCTTGTCGCCGTTGTAGTCGCCACTCGTCAGCTCGACGCGATCGCGCTCCCAGCTTCCCGGCTCCACGTTCCACGACTTGAACGGCTGGTCCAGGGTGCCGTCGGCCTTGGCGGTGAACGTCCACAGGGCGGCGGCGCCCGTGCTGTAGCCGTAGAACGCGATCAGGTCGGCCCGGCCGTCGCCGTTGGCGTCCCCCATCGTGTAGCGGGCGTTCTTGGCCCACCAGTTCCCGTCACCGGAGTTGAAGCCGCGCACGGGGTTGTCGAACCCGCCGTCGGCACGGCCGAGGAACTTGTGCAGGCCCATCTGGCCGTCGTCGTAGTCGTAGACGGCGGTCATGTCGACCCGGCCGTCGCCGTTCACGTCACCCGCCTGGACCGAGATCACCCGCTCCATGTACCAGCTCTTCGGCGGCATGACCGCGCTCTTGAGCGGTTTGAACCCGCCGTCCTTCTGCGTGACGAACGTCCACATGGCGACCGACCCGTCCGCGTAGCCGTAGAACGCGACGACGTCGGTGAGCTTGTCGCCGTTGACGTCGCCGGCCGTCCACTTGGCACGGGCGGCGTCGAAGCTCCCCCGGTTGCTCGTCCAGACCTCCTTCGGCGGACGCACACCGCCGTCGGATTCGGCGGTCAGGACGTGGATGCCGGTCGACGCGTTCCCGTAGTCGTAGACCGTGATCATGTCGGTGCGCCCGTCGCCGTTCACATCACCGGCGAGGTCCGTCCGCAGGTGCGCGGTGCGGTCGTCCGGCTTGTGCTCGGTGGTCGTGCCGCTCGTGCGGTTCCAGCGGACGTAGCCGTTCTCGAAGTCGGCCCGGACACCGCCGGTCACCTGGTACTCCCCGGAGACGGGGAAGCCCAGCCAGCTGTTCTCCGACTTGAGCTCGGTCCACTTGCGCATGATGGCGTTGTGGACGGGCCAGGCGCCGGTCGCCTTGCTCCAGTAGATCGCCGTGCTGTGCGTCTCCTCGTCCCGGAACCGGAACCGCTGGTACGCGCCCGCCTTGGGCGTGGTGGCCTTCTCGCCGTCGATCGGGTAGCCGACGCGCTGCGGGCCGCCCAGTGCGAGGTACCGGGTGTAGATGCCGCCCTGCACCTCGTGGGCGCCGGTGCCGGAGGAGTAGTAGATGGCGCTGCCCTTGCCGGACTTGCTGAACGTGCTGAAATAGCCGACGCCGTCGCTGGTGCGGCGCTCGCCCGCGGTCGGATAGCCGAGGACTCCGCCCTCGCGGCCCAGCTCGGTCCACTTCGTCCAGATCGCGCCGCGCACCTCCCACGCGCCGGTGTCCGGGCTCCAGTAGACGGACCGGTTGTTGACGGTGGTGCCGGGTGCCTGGAAGTGCGTGTACCGGCCGACCTTGTCGGGCGCGGTGACGACGTCGGTGCTCGGGTACCCGAAGCCCGCCGGGCCGCCCAGCGCCTTGTACTTGGCGAGGATCGGGCCGCACAGGGTGCGCTTGCCGGTGGCCTTCGACTCGAAGGTCTCACAGGTGCCCCACGGGGTACCGCCGGTCACCAGCGGGCGGGCCGGGCCGAAGGCGGAGCCGTCGGCGAGCGCCCGGCCGGGGAACTCGACCGCGCTGCCCACCCCGTCCCGGGACCACAGGTCCGGGAACCCGTCGCCCTCGAAGTCGCCGTTCGTGGTGAGGTGCGGGTGGGCGGATCCGGTGAAGCCGCTGCCGATGGACGTGGCACGCGCGGCCGGGTCGGCGTACACGCTCAGGTCGGCCGCGGTGACGTCGTCCTGCACCGGGTTCTTCCGGCTGGTGTACTGGTGGATCCGGCCGCTGCCGACGTCGCGCGCCCACAGTTCGGGCAGGCCGTCGGCGTTGAGGTCGCCGGGGGCGAGGAGCGTCATGTTCTGCCAGTCGGCGTTGCCGAGGGACACCGGCTCGACCTCGTCGATGAGCGGACTGCCCTGACTGCCCAGGTAGAGCCAGAGCTCGGCGCCGGCCTTGACGAGCAGGTCGGGCGCGTCGTCGGTGTCGACCCTGCCGTCGGCGTTGTCGTCGTTGACGCTGCCGATCGACAGCACCTGGTCGGCGTTCCTCCAGTGGTTGGCGTCCTCGACGGCGACCTCCAGCGGCCAGCGACCGGTGTCGGTGCCCCCGAGCTCGCCGTCGCCGCGGTTCGTGTAGACCCACAGCTCCTTGACCCCGGGGTCCTCCAGGCCCGGCCGCAGGGCGACGAGGTCCTCGTAGTAGTCCTCGTTCCAGCTGCCGCGGTGGGTGATCACCGCGTCGCCGAAGGACGCCTCGTCGGCCGTGCGGCCCACGCCGAATTTGCCGTTGCCCTGGCCCGGATGGATCCACAGGGCGCCGCTGCCGGGGTCGACGGTCCACATGTCGACGGTGGTGTCGCCGTTGAGGTCACCGGGCCTGTCCCGCTCCGGGGCGCGCGTCGGGTAGAAGAGGTACGTCTTCAGGTCGGACCGGTTGCCCGCGGCGTCGAGGCTGCGGACGTACAGGTACTGCGGGCCGGCGTTGAGCGGTGTGTAGGTCACCGGCTCCTTGGCGGGTCCTCCGGCCTTGGTGGCGTCGACGAACCTCTCCCGGGTGTCGGAGTCGGTCCACCAGACGTACCGGGTGACGTCGGTCACGCCTTCCGCGGTGAACTGGAACTTCCCCGCCGTGCGGGCCGGGTTGCCGTCCTTCTCCGCGGGGAACTCGGCCGAGGTCACGCCGGGAAGCTTCGCGGGCCGGGTCTTGTCGAAGGTGAAGCCGCACCGGCCGGCCCAGGGGCCGTTGGCGGTGCCGTCACTGGCTCTCACGTCCCACCAGTACGTGCCGGACGCGAGGTTCTCGGTGGGGATGCGCAGACTGGCGACCGAGCCGCGGCTCGCCTTGACCTTGGCGGTCACGGGCGAGGAGTCGCCGCTCGGCGCGTAGTGGAACTCGGCGACGAGGTTGTTGTCCTCGGCGTCGTTCACCTTGGCACGCAGAGTGATGTAGTCGGTCGTGCCGAACGTGCCGCCGGTGCAGGGCACGGACGGGTCGGTGGACCGGCCGCTCGGCTTGGACGGAACCGTGTTCAGGTACGTCGACACGCGCACCGAGTGCGGGTCGAACTTCCGCCAGGAGACATCGACTTCGGAGCTCTTCGCGGACATGACGAAGGCCCACGAACCCCACTTCTCCTTGGCCGCCTTGCTGATCGCGTCGGTCACGTCGAATTCGACGAGACCCGCCTTGTCGGCGGGGCAGTTGCGGCCGCCGAAGGATTCACCGGAGGAGTCCACCAGGGCGCCCCACTTGGGCTGTCTGTTCCAGGTGATGTTGGTGGGGAGGGACTTGCCGATCGTACGGACCTGAACGGCGCCCGACTTGCAGGACCAGGAGCCGGCATGGGTCTGCTTGATCCGGAGCGTCGAACGGATGATCTGTTTGCCCCAGGTGTTCGACGTGGACACCCGGAAATAGGTGTTCGCCCGGACTGTTCCGCCGCGCTGGGTGTCGTTGGCGACACCGACCCGCGCGAAATCGGAGATCGTGCCGCCGTTCCAGTAGACGGTGTCGTCGGAGTTGGCGTAGCCGGTGTGCTTGTACGCGATGGACCAGGCGTTCTTCCAGGCGTCCTTCGCCCACACGGGGTCGATGACGACGGGGAACACGGTGTCCGGGTCGTCCAGGAGCCGCTGGTCCGGGCGCAGGGTCAGCACGCGGTCCGTCAGTTCGACACCGATGCCCGCCTGCCGGGAGCCCTCGGTCGCGCCGGTCAGCGTCTCGGGGAGGGGGCGCGGTGCCGGATCGGCGTGCGCGGCCGCCGGCGCCGGGCTCGCCGCGCGGACCACGGACGCGGAGCGTGCCGCACCGGCCTTCGCGGGTTCCTTCGCCGCCGCCTTCGGCGTTCCCCCGGCAGGCGCCGCGGCCGGGTCCTCGGATCCGGCCGAGTCCCACATCCGCGGTTGCGGCGCGGAGAAGACGGCCGTTCCGGTCGGGTCCACGGCCTCCAGGCGGCCGTCCGCTCCGGCCTTCAGGTCGAGGCCCTTGCCCGAGTGGCCGAAGGTGACGGCGTCCAGCGCCGGGTTCTTCGCGGCCTCGGCGTTCTTCACCACGAGCGCGTGGGAGAAGGACTCCACGTCGGCGGTGACCGTGAGGTCGACGCCGGGCAGGACGTCGGGGTAGGTGGCCGTGCGGCCCTCGAGGACCGGTTCGGGCAGTTCGCCCGGCCAGGTGAGGGAGATTTCCCGTCCGTCCCTGACCATGGTGGCGAAGGCCCCGTCACCGCCACCGGAGAACGAGACGGACATTCCCGTGGCCGCGGGTGCGACCCGGCCGTTCTCCGTCTCGGAAAGGCGGGTGTCCACGGGGACGAGCTTTCCGCCCTGACGCACGCGGACCGGTATCAGCGCGCGTTCCACGGTGAACGTGCCGTCGGGGTTGGCGAACGTCTCGTCCGTTTCGGTGCGTGCGGACACGATCTCGACGCGCCGGTTTTCTTCCGCGGCCTTCTCGACGGCCGCGTCGGTCTCCTCGCGCAGTTTTTCGGTGAGCGTGGTTCCGGTACTCTCCGACGCCTTCTCCTCGGACGCTGCCGCGGTCGTCGGTGAAAGGGTCACCATTCCTGCTGAAAGAGCCATCAGCAACGCTGCTGATATCGCCTTCCCGAATGTTCCCCCCGGGCCGTTGACGGGCCCTCTCGGTCTGTTTCTCATACGGTTTTCTACCGCCCGTTTCCTTGCAGTACCTCGGTCGATGTGCACGGGCGGCGCGCAGACTTCCGGTACGAAGTATTCCGTTTCCCCCGGCCCCACGCTCCGTCGCTCAGCGTGACAAAGGCTGGTCGCGCGCCCCCCGCCGAGCTTTCTAGCAGGCCGGATGGCGTGCACGCGACCCAAGCCCGGAAGGGGAGTCGGGGGTGGGGCGAGGGATGAACCGAGTGGTAACTTTCGCACCGACTGTTTTTCACGGGGGATCAAAACTGGGGAATTCTCTATGTCAAAACGGAGTGGGCACAGCCATGCCCGCAGACGAATACGCACGGCGATGCGCTGGTCACTGCCGGCACTCGCCGTGTCGCTTCTGCTGACCGGCCTTCCGGCCATGACCCCGGACGCCCGCGCGGCCGGCGGCACCCTGCCCGCACTGCAGAAGCTCGTGAACGTGCCGGGTGAACCGGCCGAAAAGGGTTCCGGATCCAGCCCGGTACCGAAGCGGACCTGGACCGGGTCCCCCTCGGTGACCTGGCCGGAGGCGGACTCCGCCGAGGTCCGGCTGGTGGCGGGGAGCGGGGCCGCGGCCCCGCGTGTCCGCGCCGGCTCGCTGCCGGTCCGCCTGGCCGCCGCCACCGGGGACCGCGCGGAGGCCGAACGGCCCGTCACCGCCCGGGTCGAGGTCGCCGACCGTGCGGCCACCGACAAGGCCGGCGTCGACGGCGTCCTGCTGGAGGTCGGCCGTACCGACCGGACACCGGCGGCCGCGCCGGTGCGCGTCGAGCTCGACTACAAGGGGTTCCGCAACGCCTATGGCGGCGGCTGGGGTTCCCGGCTGACGTTCGTCGCGCTGCCCGCGTGCGCGCTGACGACACCCGACAAGGCCGAGTGCCGTACGCGCACACCGGTCGCCACGGCCAACGACCCGGCGAAGGGCACCCTGACGGCCACCGTCGAGGCACCCCCGGCCACGACGACCGCATCCACGGGCGCATCGGTCAGGACGGCGTCGGCCGTGTCCGCGCGGACCGTGGCGAAGGCACCGAGCGCCGCCGCCGGGTCCATGGTGCTGGCCGCGACAGCGGCGCCCAACGGTCCGTCCGGTGACTACCGCGCCACCTCCCTCAGCCCTTCCGGCTCCTGGCAGGCGGGCGGCTCCTCGGGCGACTTCACCTGGTCGTACCCGATGGAGATCCCGTCCTCGCTGGGCGGCCCCGGCCCGACCCTCGGGCTGAACTACTCCTCCGCGAGCGTCGACGGCCGCTCCTCCGCGTCCTCGCAGCAGAGCAGCTGGGTCGGTGACGGCTGGGACACCGGCGCCAACTTCATCGAGCGCCAGTTCGTGCCGTGCTCCAACGACCGCAAGGAGGGCTCGGGGTACAACAACCCCAAGCACCCCACCGGCGACCTGTGCCAGGGCCCGCCGGTCGTCACCCTGTCGCTGAACGGCAGCTCCACGCAGCTCGTCCTCGACGACAAGACGAAGAAGTGGGTCCCCGCCGGGGACGACGGCTCACGCGTCGAACTCCTCAAGGGCGTCGCCAACGGCGACAACGAGAAGGAGTACTGGCGCGTCACCGACGAGGAGGGCGTGCAGTACTACTTCGGCATGGACCGGCTGCCCGGCTGGGCCTCCGGCAAGGCGGAGACCAACTCCGCCTGGTCCGTGCCGGTGTACGGCAACCACCCGAACGAGCCCTGCCACAAGGCCGCGTACGCCGACTCCGTCTGCGACCAGGTGTACCGCTGGAACCTCGACTACGTCGTGGACCTGCGGGGCAACGCCATGACGTACTGGTACGGCAAGGAGCGCAACCACTACGGCTCCGACGTCACCCGCGAGGGCAAGTCCACCAACCGCGGCTACGACCGCGGCGGCTGGCTCAAGCGCATCTCCTACGGCCTGCGCAGCGACGACCCGTTCGCCGCCGCCCCGGCCCAGGTGGTCTTCGAGGTCGCCGAACGTTGCGTCAAGACGGCCTCGTTCGACTGCGCCGAGGGCAAGCTCACCTCCGAGGCCAAGTGGGAGGTCACCCGCAACTGGCCCGACGTGCCCGCCGACCAGTTGTGCGCCGAGGGCAAGGAGTGCAAGGACCGCTACGCGCCCACGTTCTTCACCCGCAAGCGCCTGACCTCCATCACCACCGAGATCCTCCGGGACGGCAAGCACCAGCCGGTCGACACCTGGGCCCTCACCCAGGACTTCAAGTCCACCGGTGACGGCGGCGTCGCGGGCGACTACCCGCTGTGGCTCAACGCCATCCGGCACACCGGCAGGAACGGCACGCCGGTCTCCCTGCCCCCGGTGACCTTCCAGGGCAAGCAGCTCCCCAACCGGGTCGACAACGACAGCGACGGCAACCCGCCGTTCCTGCGCTGGCGCGTGGAGACCATCCAGACCGAGACGGGCGCACGCATCGCGGTCGAGTACGCCGCGCCGGAATGCTCCACCGAGACCAGCCCCAAGAAGCTCCCGGCCGCGCCGCACACCAACACCATGCGGTGCTACCCGGTCGTCAACGAGGTCCCCGACCCCACCGACGAGACCGGTCTGAAGAAGAAGTACTTCACCGACTGGTTCCACAAGCACCGCGTCGACGAGGTCCGCGAGGAGGACAAGAACGGCACCTCGCCGACGAAGGTCACCACCTTCCAGTACGCCGGTGACCCCGCCTGGGCCTACGACGACGACAGCGAGCTGCTCAGCGAGAAGGCCCGCACCTGGTCGCAGTGGCGCGGCTACGGGAAGGTGCGCACGCTCGTCGGCACCGCACCGGACGAACGCTCCCAGGTGGAGACGGTCTACTTCCGCGGCATGGACGGCGACAGGCTGCCCACCGGCAAGCGCGAGGTGACGGTCAAGGACAGCGAGGGCGGGACGGTCGACGACCACAAGCTGTTCGCCGGCCAGATCCGTGAGTCGCTCTACTACGACGGCGAGGGCGGACCCCTCCAGTCCGCCACCCTCTACACCCCCTGGGTACGCGGCCCCACCGCCACCCGCGAGCGCACCGAGGGCGCCGAGCCGCTGCAGGCCTGGATGGCCGGCACCAGCAGGATCGCCTCCCGCACCGTCCTGTCGGACGACCGCGGCCAGCGCCGCACGGCCGTCGAGCACGCCTACGACAGCCGCGGCCGCCTGGAACACACCACCGACCGCGGCGACCTGTCCCGCGGCGACGACGACACCTGCACCCGCTACGAGTACGTCAACGACGCCGGCAAGCACGTGTACACGCCGCAGAAGCGCGTGGAGACGCTCACCAAGTCCTGCGACGCCAAGGACGTCGCCCGGCCGGCCGACGTCGGCAGCGACAAGGTCATGTCGTACGACGCGGTCTACAACGTCACCAAGGTCGAGTCCCTGGCCGACTACAAGGACGGCAAGCCGGTCTACCGGCTGGACGGCTCGTCGGCCTTCGACAAGTACGGCCGCATCACGTCCACGACGGACGTCGACGGCAACACCACCCGCACGGCCTACGTTCCCGCGTCGGGCTCGTTGCCGGTCAAGACGGTCGTCACCAACCCCAAGGGCCACACCGACACCACCGAGCTGGACCCCGCACGCGGCCTGGCGCTCGCCAAGGAGGACACCAACAAGCGCCGTCAGGTGCTGGAGTACGACGCGCTCGGCCGCCTGGTGAAGACCTGGTCACCCGACCGCGACCCGGCCACTCAGACCCCGGACGCCGAGTTCGGCTACACCGTCACCCCGGACGCGCCCGTCGTCATCACGACCAAGAAGCTCCTCGATCGCGGCGACTACCGGGTCACGTACGACATCTACGACGGCGCACTGCGCCTGCGCCAGACCCAGCAGCCGGCGCTCGACGGCGGCCGGGTCATCACCGACACCTTCTACGACAGCCGCGGCCTGGTCTGGAAGGAGAACGGCGCCCACTTCAACGACAAGGCCCCCTCGTCCGAACTGTGGAACTCGGACGACAACAAGGTCCCGGCCTCCACCCGCACCGAGTACGACGGCCAGGGCCGCCCGGTCGCCACCATCGCCCGCAAGTTCGGCGAGGAGACCTGGCGCACCACCACCACGTACGGCGGCGACTGGGTCGCGGTGGATCCGCCCGAGGGCGAGATCCCCACGATGTCCCTCGTCGACGCACAGGGCCGCAAGACGGAGCTGCGCCAGTTCAAGGGCGAGGGCCCGTCGGGCGCGTACGACAGGACGACGTACGCGTACGAGCGTCGCGGCATGCTGGAGTCCGTCACGGACCAGGCAGGCAATGAATGGTCGTACAAGTACGACCTGCGTGGCCGCGTGTACGAGACGAAGGACCCCGACAAGGGGATCACGAGGACCACGTACGACGACGCCGACCGCATCCTGACCACCACGGACGGCCGTGACCCCGCGAAGACGATCGCGTACGCGTACGACACGCTGAACCGGCCCCTCGCGACGTACGAGGGCTCCCTCAAGGGCCGCAAGCTCACCGAGCGGACCTACGACACCCTTCCGGGCGCCCTCGGCATGCCGGTCTCCACGATCCGCTACGTCGACGGCAACGCCTACAAGCAGGAGGTCACGGGCTACGACGAGGAGTACCGCCCTCTCGGCTCCAAGATCACCATTCCGGAGTCCGAGGGCAAGCTCGCCGGCGAGTACGTGTACAGCAGCACGTACACCAAGACGACCGGCATGCCCCAGACGATGACGCAGCCCGCGGTCGCCGGCCTCGCCAAGGAACGGACGTCGCTCGGCTACAACGGCCTCGACATGGTCACCACGATGGCCGTCGCGGGCAAGACGTTCGTGGCGGGCACGGAGTACACACCGCTCGGTGACGTGGTCCGCACCCGGGTCGGCCCGGCGGGCAAGCAGCTCGTCACGAGCCGCGAGTTCGACGAGCAGACCCGCCGCCCGCTCCGTACGGTCTTCGACCAGGAGGTCGGCACGACGGGCACGGCCCGGATCAGCGACGTCCGCACGGCGTACGACGACTCCGGCAACATCCTGAAGATCACGGACGCCCAGGGCCCGAACCCGACGGCGGCCACGACGGACACGCAGTGCTTCGCGTACGACTACCTGCGCCGGATGACGGAGTCCTGGACGTCGGCGAAGGCCGACGAGTGCGCCAACCCGGCGGCGGGCCCCTCGGCCGAGCCGCGGGTCGGGGGACCGAACCCGTACTGGACGTCGTACACGTTCGACGCGGCCGGCAACCGGAAGACGGAGGTCAAGCACGACGTCACCGGTGACACCACCAAGGACGTCACGCGCGAGTACGAGTACGCCGAAGGCGGCTCCACCACCAGCAAGCTCCTGAAGGTCCACACCAAGGGACCCGAGGGCGAGCGCCAGGACTCCTTCGGCTACGACAAGGTCGGCAACACCACCCGCCGCACCGTGATGGGCACCACCCAGAACCTGGAGTGGGACGTCGAGGGCCGCCTGGAGAGGGTGACCGAGGGCACCGGCGACGAGGCCGAGTCCACCTCGTACGTGTACGACGCGGGCGGCAACCGTCTCATCCGGCGCGACCCGAACGGCACGACCCTGTACCTGCCGGGTACGGAGGTCCAGCTGGACAAGGCCGGGAACGTCGTCAAGGGCACGCGCCACTACCAGCACCCCGCCGGCCCGGCGATGGTGCGCACCGCCGAGAAGGGCAAGATCACCACCTCCTACCTCCTCTCCGACCACAACGGCACGGCGACCGTGGCCGTGGACGCCACGGCGGGCGCGGTGACACGTCGCGCGTTCACCCCGTTCGGCGAGGTGCGCGGCCAGAAGCCGTCGATGTGGCCGGGCGAGAAGGGCTTCGTCGGCGGCACGATGGACGAGTCCACCGGACTCACCCACCTCGGCGCACGGGAGTACGACCCGGCGATCGGACGGTTCATCTCGGTCGACCCGATGATGGACGTGGCCGAGTCGCAGACGATGAACCCGTACGCGTACGCCAACAACAGCCCGGTCACCTTCAGCGACCCGTCCGGCCAGTTCTGGGGCTTCTTCAAGGCCATCCAGACGGCCATCAAGCTGTACAAGAAGGCCTACGCCGCACTCACCGGCGGCACGCCCCCGGCCCCCTCCAAGCCGGCGCCCAGCGTCAGCAAGAAGGACGTGGAGCGGGCCAGGTGGCTGAAGAAGCAGTCCAAGATGGACATGGTCATGCACGTGGCCAAGGAGGCGGTGAAGGAGGCCAGCGGCTACAACGACATCGTCGACTGCCTCAACGGCGCCCTGGGCACCTGCGCCATGATCGCCCTCGAGGCCGCGGTCCCGTTCGCGGGCAAGGCCAAGCGCCTCCTCAAGGCCCTCGACAAGGCCTGGAGCGCCTACCGCAAATGGGAGGACGAGGTCCGCTGGGCCACCGGCATCATCAGGCGGGCCGACGAGGACGCCAAGGCCATGGCCAAGTACACGGAGGACATGGCCGAATGGAAGAAACAGGCTGACGCCGCCAAGGCCGCGAAGAAGGCGAAAGCCGAGGAAGCCGAAGCGACAGCCGCCAAGAAGGCCGACAGCAACGGCGACGGCGGCGGGGGCGACGGCACCCAGTCCGCCGGCGAGTCCTGCCGGGTGAACAGTTTCACGCCCGAGACCCCGGTCCTGATGGCCGACGGGCGGAAGAAGCCCATCAAGGACGTCAAGCCCGGCGACAAGGTGGTGGCCACCGACCCGGAGACCGGCAGGACGGCGGTCAAGGAGGTCACGGCCCTCATCATCGGCAAGGGTGCGAAGAACCTCGTCGAGATCACCATCGACACCGACGGTGAGAAGGGCGAGAAGACCGCCAGGACCACGGCCACCGACGGCCACCCGTTCTGGGTGCCGGAACTGCGCGAGTGGGTCAGCGCCACGGACCTCCGGTCCGGCGACTGGCTGAAGACGAGCGCGGGCACCCGCGTCCAGATCAGTGCCGTCAAGCGCTGGACCCAGCAGGCCACGGTCTACAACCTGACGGTCGCGGACATCCACACGTACTATGTGCTGGCGGGCGCTGCGCCGGTCCTGGCTCACAACTGTGGAGACAGTGTTGTGCTGGGAGTCGGTGAGCATTCGGACGCTCTCGCTGCATCACGCCGGGCCGCAGGAGACAGCGGAGCTCACACTTTCAATGACAGCAACTACGGAGACGTCGCCGAGAATGGTCTCCCTGCCTGGATGAACGGTGTTCAGCAAGCCGTTGGCAACTCAAACACCAGGCTGACCGTGACGCTCGACGGTCTCCCCGGAGCCACCCCCGCCGAAGCGTTCGCGAATGCTTATATTCGCGGAGTGCAAGGTGGGCTGAAGATGGCGACAAAGTCGGGATACGGAACAGCGTGGGAGATGAGTGTGATCGGCAGGAACGTCGTGATGGGGAATCGGAATTGGGATTCAATCAACTGGTACTGGAACGGACTTCCGGTAACGATGCACATGCCTGACTTCATGGCATTGCGTGCAGGGGCGGGTATCAAGTGAAGGT
Organism: Streptomyces sp. CB02400; assembly: GCF_001905725.1. GTDB lineage: Bacteria > Actinomycetota > Actinomycetes > Streptomycetales > Streptomycetaceae > Streptomyces > Streptomyces atrovirens. Next base: position 123,739 of record NZ_LIWB01000013.1, on the reverse strand, counting down.
GCTGTTCGAGTCGGACAGAACGTTCATGGTGTGGAGCTTTAGTGCGTCACATCGACAGCTGATCCTGCGCAGTAATCCCGATCGTATTGCCCGGACCGTCACAAGGGTAGAGGTCTACTTTGGGCATGTTGAATTCATGTCCATCCGATCCGCATACTCAAGTCTTGTCGTTTCGGAAGCCGGGCATGATGAAATCGCGCAAATATCTTCAAGGGTTCCGAATGATTTGAGGCCTAGTGGCGCTTATCTCCTGGAAGGGAATCTTCGGAGCTTCGTGATGTCCGCCAAGCCTGTCTGGCGTGAAGCCGAGTGCGACTTTGACGCGCCATCACTTTTCGAATTCCTGGGGTAGGTGAGTGGGCAGGACCCCGTAGTTCAACCGCGATTCGCCAGTTGAGCCGGTCCGGATCGTGATGGGTGGCGGGTACGCCTGCAGGCACGGTCCTTGGTGATCGTGGAGTGTCGAATTGCGAAGGGCCCGGCCGGGACCACACCCCGGCCGGGCCCTTCGCCGTTCTTTCGCGTGCCACACCGAGCCCTCGTTCCGTGTTCGTTGACGACCCCGAGCGTGGGGTGGTCGGCATCTGCATGTCCATGTTGCGTCTGCCCTTCGCCGGTTATTCCTGTGTCAGCGCGGCCCGGCTGAACGCGGTCCCGCGTCTACACGTACTATGCGCTGGCGGGGGCGACGCCGATCCTGGTGCTCAATTTCGGTGACATTGGCCACGGATAAGTGCTTTCTGGTGAACGGCGCAAAGGGAGACGGATATGTTTCCGTTTGAGCTCGTACGGCTGACCGACTTCGAAAACGAAGTCAGGATCACTGTGCAGTCGGCAATGGATGACGCTTCCTGGGAGGCGAGAATCGAGATCACCAGCCTGTTCGTCAAGGGTAGTACTCTCCTCGTTCTCTCCCGGGCCAAGCTGGATTCCTGGGGGCAGGCACTGGAGGCGCTGTCCATGGGGCAGGACATCACGTGGATGCGGACGGCTCGCGGCCCTACGGTGAGCGTCCAGCTCGAAGGCGAACGGGATTGCCCAGAGGTTGTCGTGGAGGACGAATCCATATCTATGGTGACCGTCCGCATCCCGATTGCCCTGGAAGATGGGTGGATCGCCGACCATCAAGTACGGGTCCGCCGCTTCATCGAAAACCTGTGACAGTTGGAAGCGGCAATGGTCCCGGGGACGGGGCTGCCACTCCCTTGAGCATGCGAGGTGGGAAAATGCGGTTCGAGGGGCGACTATGAGGCGTTTCTCCGTAGAGGGACGCGACTACTTCGCGCTCGTCGTCCTGAGTGACCACAACGACTTCGATGCCATGGAAGTGGTGGAGTGGGTCGAGGGCGCACCGGGTGGGACACTGCTCGAATTCCGTATGGATGACACCTCGGCACGGCTGAGTTTCATCCGGCCGGACATCGACATCGCCCTGCTCAGGGCGGCGGTGGACGTCTTCCGGGAGGAGTTCTTCGAACCCAGATGGGCTTCCGGGGCTCCTTGCCCTCCCTGGGGAGAAGCACGGTGAAAGGGGCCAGGGGACGGCCACAAAAATGGTTTCCGCCCGTTCCGGCCGTCACTCAGACTTGACCCCGTGACGAGGTGGACCAGACAGCCCCAGCCGGGAGGCGGGCTGGTGCTGGCCGTTTTAGGTCGGTCCGGTCCGCCCCCGCTGCGTTTCGAGACGGCGGACGGGGGCCGGATGCTGCTGCGGCAGCAGGACCGGCCGTTGCTGCTGGGCCGTGCGCACACCGACGGCTGCTGCCGTGACCTCTCCCTCCACCGCCTCGATGGCTACCGCTCCCCGCTGCCGCCCCTGCGCTCGACCACGCAGCGTTCTGCCATCGACTGGCCCCACCAATACGCTCGTTGGATGGAGGAGTCCCCCGCCCACCCGGTGCATGACGGACGCTGGCACCTGTCCCCGCGGGCCGCGTTCGCCCCGGGTATCTGGACCGAGGACCTGGTACGCGACTGGCCGGGCGGCAGCCTGGAGCTGTACTGCGGCGGCGGCTGGCACGGCGTCCTGCCCCTGCGCCGGCTGTCACCACCCGACGCCCCGCGCGTGAAGGCGTACCGCAAGCACGCCCGCGAGGGCACCCTGGCACCCGTACTGCTGTGGTGGGTCACCTTCCTCGACGGCTGGCTGATCCTCGACGGCCACGACCGTGCCGTCGCCGCGCTGGCGGAGGGCGGGGAACCTCCCTGTCTGGAGCTCATACGACTGACTGGCGACGAGGAGTGGCGGCGGCAACTGGAGTGTCTGACGCACCCGGCGGACGAGGCCCGGCGGACTGCCGTGGAACACCGGTACGCCGACACGGTGGCCTCCCTGCCGTACGACGGTGCCCCGACCTTCACCTGGCCCCTGGCCGGTGGCGCCCCGACCTGGGACGACCTCGCCGCCCGCACGGTGCTTGAATGCCCCCGTGACTGACTACGACGTGCTGCGCGTCTTCTGCGGACCTCGCGGCGGGTACGGCAATGAACTGGGTGTCGTGCGCGACGGTTCCGTGATGCCCGAGCGGGAGGACCGGCAGGCGTTCGCCGAGAAACTCGGCTTCAGCGAGACCGTGTTCGTCGACGACCCCGAGCGCGGGGTGATCGACATCTACACCCCCACCCTGCGCCTGCCCTTCGCCGGCCACCCCTGCGTCGGCACGGCCTGGCTGCTTGACGTGCCCGAGCTGGTCGTCCCCGCCGGGGTGGTGGGCGCCCGGCAGGACGGGGAGTTCTGCTGGATCGAGGCGCGGGCGGAGTGGGCGCCGCCGCGCACCCTGCGCCAGTACGCGAGCGCCGCCGAGGTCGACGACCTGCCCGTGCCGCCGAAGGGGGAGTGGGTCTACGCCTGGGCCTGGCTGGACGAACCGGCCGGCCGCATCCGGGCCCGCGCCTTCCCCGGCCGCGACGACGGCATCGACGAGGACGAGGCCACGGGCGCGGCGGCCCTCCTCCTCACCGACCGCCTGGGCCGAGCCCTGAACATCACCCAGGGCACGGGCTCCCAGATCCTCACGGCCCCCCAGCCGGAAGGGTGGACGGAGATCGGCGGCCGCGTCTACCTGGAACGCTGACCGCTCCACTGCCCGACGAAGACGCCCCAGGCGTCTCGGCCGAAGGGGATCGCCGGGCCGGCCGGGTTCTTGCTGTCCCGGACGGGGGCGAGGGCGGGGACGTTGTGGGCGAGTTCCAGGCACTCGTTGTTGCCGCCGCTGTGAGTACTGCTACGCCACTCCGCGTCCGTCAGGTCTCGTATGCCGTGGCGTGCGGTGTTCATGCTCTGTGCTCCTCGGCCCTGCGTCGGATGACCGTGCGGGATTCCACGGGGGAGAGCGCAGATGTGCGAGCGGCGTCGAACAACTCCTGGTAGCGGGCGACTTCGGTCTCCCGCTCCAGCCACATCGAACCGGTGGGGTTGTCCGCCAGCACCACGTCGAGCGCCGCTTCCTCCTGGAAGCCCAGTACTACGTACGGCCCGAACATACTCGCATGGGCTCCACGGGAGAACGGCAGGACCTGGACAGTCACGTTGGGCTTCTCGGACGCGGTCAGAAGCTGTTCCAACTGCGCCGCCATCACCTCCGGTCCACCGACCTGCTGAAGAAGCACGGCTTCGGACAGCACCGCCCACAGTTCGAGCGGGGAGTCGCTGACGAGGCGTTCCTGGCGGGCGAGGCGTACCCGGACGAACTGTTCGATCTCGTCCGCCGTTTGCCACTGGTGCGAGGCAACGGTCACGGCGCGGATGTACTCCGGGGTTTGCAGCAGGCCCGGCACCAGTTGTGCCTGGAAGGTGCGGATGGTTCCGGCCATGGCTTCGAGCGCGATGTAGTCGCGATAGGTGTCGGCCAGCACCGATCCGTACTGGTTCCACCACCCCTGCCTGCGCCGGCGGTTGGCCTTGCGGGCGAGCGTGCTGAGCCGCCCGCGGAGTTCGGCGTCCGTGGCTCCGTACGCGAGCAGCATCGCGGTCAGGTCCGGGATGCGGACTGTCACGCGGCCGTTCTCGATGCGGCTGATTTTTCCCTTGGTGCAGTCGAGTGCGTCGGCCGCCTGCGTGGTGGTGAGTCCGGCGGCCTCGCGCAGCCGACGTAGTTCGTCGCCGAGTTGGCGTCCGAGGACGGTCGACGGGCTTGAAGCGGTGGTGTTCGCAGACATGGCAACACCTCTAGCAGCGGAATGGATGGGATGTGCGTGCCATAACTCGAAAGGTGGAATATCCGACGCATCTCAACTGGAAACGTTGCTAGTCGGCATGGTGCGCGTTCAACCTGTCGGTGTGTGCCATCCCAACGGGACGCGCAGCAAGCGGATTTCGCCGCAGACGTCGAATCCTGAGGAGATCCCCATGACCTCGTCGAACGACATCACCTTCCGTCTGCCCCGCAGTCGCCGCAGCGTCCCCCGCGCCAGAGCGCTGCTGCACGCCGTGCTCGGCGACTGGGGCGTGGGCCAGGAAACCCTCGACAACGCCGAGTTGGTGCTCTCGGAACTCGTCACCAACGCGTTGCGCGTCCCGGCGCCGGGGGATCGGCAGGTGGGCGTGCGGATCAGCCGTTCCGTGGCGGACGGGCTGCTGCGGATCGAAGTGAGTGACGCCGGAGGCGGGCGGCCCGAGGTGCGGGAGCCCGGCGAGGACGAGACCGGCGGACGAGGGCTGCTCCTCGTCGCGGCGCTCGCCCATCGGTGGGGCTACGAGACGCGCCCCGCCGGGATCGGGAAGACGGTGTTCGCGGAGCTGAAGGCTCCCGACATCGTGGCCGCACCCGAGGTGCGCGAGGTGGCGGCGGTCATGGTCCGGGCCGGGCAGGAGGTCAGGGTGTGGGGCGGGTGGCGCACCGTCCTCCGTGTGCGCAGCGAGCAGTACGCGGCCGGCGGGCCCGCCGTGGTGCTGGAGTTCGACAGCGGCCCGGCGCTACGGGTGCACGCGGCCGAGCCGCTGGCCGTACGGACCGGAGTGCGCTGCCGATAATGTGGCGCAGTGTACATGTGGCAGTTCGGAGAGGAGGTGGCAGGGTGATCACGCGGATCGAGATCGACGGGTACAAGTCGTTCGACGACTTCGCCCTCGACCTGTCGCCGTTCACCGTCCTGGTGGGAGCCAACGCCTCGGGCAAGTCCAACCTGCTGGAGGCCGTCGACCTGCTGGGCCAGCTGATCCGGGAGCCGACCGGCCAGACCCTGGTCGACCACGCCCGCCGGGGTGGCCCGAAGGAACTGTTCCGGCGCGGGCCGGACGGTGCGCCGGTCGGGGGCATGCGGTTCGCCGCCCATGTGCTGGTGCACGGTGACACCGGGTACTGCCATCTCCGGGTCGAGGCCCGGGTGACGTACGTGGATCCACCGGACCCCCTGCGCGTCGACACCGAGGTGCTCAACGTCCATGACCACTACGCGGGCGCGGACTGGACCCCGCCCGCATTGCCGTACTTGAACCTCGACGAAACCGGTCAGCTGCACTGCACGGAAGTCCCCGTACAGGACGCCGCGTACCGCAGGGAGCTGGCCGGGGCCACCAGGAACTGGCGGATCCTCGAACCTTCGCCGAAGGCGATGCGCGTCGTCTCCTCCACGTACGACACCGCGCCCCTCGCGGAGGACGGCAAGAACCTCGGGGCCGTCCTGGGGCGGATCGCCCGGGACCCGGAGCGCTGGTACGACTTCCGCGCCGACGCCGTGGCGCTGCTCCCCGACCTCGTGGACATCACGGTGGAGGCGAACGCCGAGTGGGGGCAGTGGGACGTCTGGCTCCAGCACCGGCACGAGCACCGTGTGATCCCTGGCGCCGCGTCGGCGGGCACCCTGCGCGTTCTGGCGCTGCTCGCCGCGGCCCACGACCCCGCACATGAAGGGCTCCTCCTGATCGAGGAACCCGAGAACGGCCTCCATCCCACCCGGGTCCCGCAGCTGCTGTCCCGGCTCAAGGGCAGAACCAGCGACCCGGCGACGCTCACCGCCGGTGACGGAAGGCAGATCCTGATCACCACCCACTCGCCGGTCGCGCTCGCCGCCGCGCTGGAGGACGCCCCGGACTCGGTGGTGTTCCTGGACACCGTGACCCGGTTCGGTGACGGTCATCCGCCCCGTCGGCTGAGCCGGGCGCGGAAGGTGGCGGAGAGCGGCGAGCGCGGGACGTTCGTCACCCCCCTCGAAGTGCGGAAGTACCTCGATCCCCTGGGACGGTACGCGCGTGGGGCGTAGGTATCTCAGTCTCGCCCTCCTGACGGAGGGGGCCAGTGACCAGTGGTTCCTCGTTCCGCTCGTCGACCGGCTGATCGCCGAACTCGCCCTTGAGGCGCCGGTCGGCTTCGACTACTCGGGAGTGGTCGCCGGCGAGTGCTTCACCGTGGCGCACCGGGACCTGGTGGCGCGTGAAGTGACCGACCTGCTCCGCTACTTCGACATCGTGATGGTCCACCACGACCACAACGAGCGGGGCAAGGTCGATGCCGTCCGTGAGCGGTTCCCCGACGACGCGCACCGCATCGTGGCCCTGGTGCCCGTGCGGGAGACCGAGGCGTGGATGCTGGCGGACCCCGAGGCGCTCAGCGAGGCCGCACCCACGCGTGACGCCGCGTGGGAGCTGCCGTACGACGTGGAGAAGGTGGCCGACCCGAAGGCCGTGCTGAAGGCGGCACTGGGCGGGCGGCGCGACGCGGAGCGGGACTTCGGCCGGCTGGGGCAGACGGTCGCGCTCGACGCGCTGAGCAAGGTGCCCGCGTACCGGCGCTGGACCACTGAGTTGCGCGGGGCCATGGAGCGACTGCGGTTCCTGTGACCCCGGCCACCGGAGTCACGCCGACAACGGGAACTCCTCGCCCAGCGCCCGGAACACGTCCGTGTTCAGCGCGAACGCCCGCTTGCACTCCGCCACGATGCGCTGCTTCTCCAGGTCGTCCACCGGGACCGAGTCCAGGAGTTCGCGGTAACCCCGCTTGAAGGCCGCAGGGTTGGAGATCTCCTCGAAGACGTAGAAGCGGACGCCGTCGCCCTTCCTCGCGAAGCCCCAAGTCTTCTCCGCCTTGTCGCGGATGATCTGGCCGCCGGAGAGGTCGCCGAGGTAGCGGGTGTAGTGGTGGGCGACGTAGCCGGACGGCCAGGCGCGGGCGCACTCGGTGACTCGGGCCGCGTACGTCTGCGTGGCGGGCAACGCGGTCAGCGACGAGCGCCAGTCGGGGCCGCGCAGGTGGGCCAGGTCGCGTTCCAGGGAGGGCAGGCGGAACAGTTCCGGCCGGACGAACGGGCCCGCCACCGGGTCCGGGGTCAGCCGTTGCGCTTCGGACTCCAGGGCCTCGTACACGAACCACAGCTGCTCGGTGTAGCGCGCGTACGCGTCCACGCCCAGTCGGCCGCCGAGCAGATCGCTCATGAACGTCGACGTCTCCGCCTCCATGTGCTGCTCGTGGGAGGCGGTGCGGATGAGGGTCGAGAAGGAGTCCATGGGTTCAGATCTTCTATGGTTAGGCTTACCTAAGTCAATGGCTTGCCGACGGACTGTCGGTAACTCCCCACCCTGCCACGGCATGGGAAAGCCCGCCCCCCGAGGCGGAGGGCGGGCAGGTCGGGCCGCCCTACGGCAGCGTCAGGATGTCCGCGCCCGTGTCCGTCACCACCAGCGTGTGCTCGAACTGCGCCGTGCGCTTGCGGTCCTTCGTCACGACCGTCCAGCCGTCGTCCCACATGTCGTACTCGTGGGTCCCCAGCGTCAGCATCGGCTCGATGGTGAAGGTCATCCCCGGCTGGATCACCGTCGTCGCGTGCGGACTGTCGTAGTGCGGGACGATCAGGCCCGAGTGGAAGGACGAGTTGATGCCGTGGCCGGTGAAGTCACGGACCACGCCGTAGCCGAACCGCTTCGCGTACGACTCGATCACCCGGCCGATGATGTTGATCTGCCGGCCCGGCTTGACCGCCTTGATCGCGCGGGCGAGGGACTCGCGGGTGCGTTCCACCAGCAGGCGGCTCTCCTCGTCCACCTCCCCGACCAGGTACGTCGCGTTGTTGTCGCCGTGCACCCCGCCGATGTACGCCGTCACGTCCAGGTTGACGATGTCGCCGTCGCGCAGCACCGTCGAGTCCGGGATGCCGTGGCAGATCACCTCGTTGACCGACGTGCACAGCGACTTGGGGAAGCCGCGGTAGCCGAGCGTCGACGGGTAGGCGCCGTGGTCGCACATGTACTCGTGCGCCACCCGGTCCAGTTCGTCCGTCGTCACGCCGGGCGCGATCAGCTTCGCGGCCTCCGCCATCGCCCGCGCGGCGATCCGGCCGGCGGTGCGCATCGCCTCGATCGTCTCGGGCGTCTGCACCTCCGGACCGGTGTACGGCGTCGGGGCGGGCTTGCCGACGTATTCGGGACGACGGATGTTCCCGGGCACGGAACGGGTGGGGGACAGCTCCCCAGGGGCGAGCAGCGACTGGCCAGACATGCCAGCGAGTCTAATTCAGCGGCGACGGGGGACCATCTTCCTGGCGAGACGGTGAGACGGTGAGACGGTGAGAGGAGCCGGTCATGCCCCTGTTCAAGAAGCGGACGGTCGGAAAGCCGGGCGAGTGGTACTACTGCCTGGAGCACAAGAAGGTCGAGGAGGGGCCCGACTGTCCCGGCAAGGACCGCTTCGGCCCGTACGCCAGCCGCACCGAGGCCGAGCACGCCATGGAGACGGCCCGCGAGCGCAACCTCCAGTGGGAGAACGACTCCAGGTGGCGCGACGCCCCCGCGGGCGAGCGGGACGACGACTGACCGCACCGGCGCGGGCCGCGCTACCAGCGCGTCGGCGGCGGGGCCGTCAGCAGGTCGGCCAGCCGCGACAGGCGGTCCCGGAAGCGGCGGGGGCCCCGGCGGGCCGGCAGCGCGTTCTCGCCGGCCGCCGCGCTGACCAGGTGCTGCACGGTGTCCAGGTCCAGCTCGGAGCCGTCGGGCACGGGCAGGATCTCGTGGGCCATCGCCGGGAGCTCACCCTCACCGGGGCCCAGCGACAGCACCGTCGCCCCGGCCCGGCGGGCGTCGCACACCCGTTCCAGGAGCGGGGCGGCCACCTCCCCGGCCGCTTCCCCGGGCGCCTCTGCGGCCGTCTCCCCGGGCGCGACCACCAGCAGCGTCTCACCCCGCCGCGCCGCCTCCAGGCGCCCCAGGCCCACCGCCAGGTGCGCGGGGTCCGAGGGGCGCGCGTCGTGCCGTACGAGCGTGGGGGCCAGCTCAGGGGTGCCCGACCAGGCGGCCTCGTCCGCCAGGTGTGCCGCCAGATGCCACGGCTCGTACGCCGGTGTGCCCACGAGCAGCAGCCCGCCGCCGTGCGAGACCACCGACCCGCGCAGCGTCCCCGCGAAGTGCCGGGTGGCGCCCAGCCATTCCGTCCCGGCGAGCACTTCCCGCAGCAGCGCGACCCGTACCGCGTCCATGCCGCCGCATCTTTCCCCAACCGCGTCGCCGCGGACCGGTGTTCGGCCCGGATTCGCCCGAACCGGGGACACGGTCCCGGACCGCGTGACAGGGCTCACGTACACCGGGCACGGCGCCGTCACGGACGTAGAGTCGGGCCATGACCTCCAGTGACAGCGCACAGCCGCCCGCGAAGGCCCCCGCCAAGGACCCCTGGGACCTGCCCGACGTCTCCGGGCTCGTCGTCGGCGTGCTCGGCGGCACCGGGCCGCAGGGCAAGGGCCTGGCCTACCGGCTCGCCAAGGCCGGCCAGAAGGTGATCATCGGCTCCCGCGCCGCCGAGCGCGCCCGGGACGCCGCCGAGGAGCTCGGACACGGCGTCGAGGGCGCCGACAACGCCGAGACCGCCCGGCGCAGCGACATCGTGATCGTCGCCGTGCCGTGGGACGGCCACGGCAAGACGCTCGAGTCCCTGCGCGAGGAGCTGGCCGGCAAGCTCGTCGTGGACTGCGTCAACCCGCTCGGCTTCGACAAGCAGGGCGCCTACGCGCTGAAGCCGGAGGAGGGCAGCGCCGCCCAGCAGGCCGCCGCGCTGCTGCCGGACTCCCGGGTCACCGCCGCCTTCCACCACCTGTCCGCCGTACTGCTCCAGGACCCGGAGATCGACGAGATCGACACCGATGTGATGGTGCTCGGCGAGGTCCGGGCCGATGTCGAGACCGTGCAGGCGCTCGCCGGGCGCATTCCGGGCATGCGGGGCGTCTTCGCCGGGCGGCTGCGCAACGCCCACCAGGTGGAGGCGCTGGTCGCCAACCTGATCTCCGTCAACCGCCGCTACAAGGCACACGCCGGGCTCCGCGTCACGGACGTATGAGGCGATGGGGGACACTGGAGGCCGTAGCAGTGCCGTAGCAGTGTCCCCCGACAGGAGCCCCCAGCCATGCCCCGCCTCGCCCTCTACGCCCTCGCCGTCTGCCTCCTCACCGTCGCCGCGGCCGTCGTCTCCTTCGTGCGGGGCAGCGTGTTCATCGGCATCGTCTGGGTGCTGCTGGCGGGACTGTCGTCCAACATGACCTGGTACTACCTGCGGCGCGGGCGGACGGCGGCGGCGCGGGACGGCTCCGTCACGGGCTGACCGAGCAGTACCCGCTCGTCTCCCGCCAGAAGCGGAACAGGTCGTAGCCGCAGTACGTGTCGAGCTCGTCGATGCCCAGCGTCCCCAGCAGCGAGTCGATCACGTCGAAGAACGCGCCGTTCACCGACGGCACCCACAGCAGCGCGAACACGAACAGCAGACCGAACGGGGCGAACGGCTCCACCTGCCGCCTCACGCCGTACGACAGCCAGGGCTCGATCACGCCGTAGCCGTCCAGGCCCGGAACCGGCAGGAAGTTCAGGATCGCGGCCGTCACCTGGAGCAGCGCCAGGAACGCCAGCGCGAAGCGGAAGTCGGCCGGTACGCCGTCCAGCGCGCCCAGCCAGAACGGCGCCGTGCACACGATCGCGAACAGCACGTTCGTCAGCGGGCCCGCCGCCGAGATCAGACTGTGCCGCCAGCGCCCCCGGATCCGGCCGCGCTCGATGAACACGGCACCGCCCGGCAGGCCGATCCCGCCCATGATGACGAAGACGACCGGGAGCACGATGCTCAGCAGGGCGTGCGTGTACTTCATCGGGTTCAGCGTGAGATAGCCCTTCGCGCCGACCGATATGTCGCCGCTGTGCAGGGCGGTGCGCGCGTGCGCGTACTCGTGCAGGCACAGGGAGACGATCCAGGCGGCCGTCACGAACAGGAACACGGCCACGCCCGGCTGCTCGGCGAACCCGGTCCAGGTGGCCCACCCGGTGACCGCCGTCACGGCCAGGATGCCCAGGAAGACCGGGCTGATCCTCCGGTCGCTGTGACGGGTGGCGGCGGTGGTCATGGGGCTCCTCGGACGGTCGGGCGCGGACGGGGACCGCCCGACGGTACCGGGCGCACGGTGAAAACGTCTCGCGTCGGCCGCCGGTTCCGCGCAGGGTGGGAACGACCACACCGACCACGCCGACCGGGCTCCGTGCCCCCCGCCGGCACCACCGGAGACAATGGACCCCGTGCGCTACCGCATCCTCGGCACCACCCAGGCACTCCGCCCCGACGGCACCGTCGTCCCCGTCGGCGGGGCGCGGCTGCGTGCCCTGCTGACCGTGCTCGCCCTGCGGACCGGGCGCACCGTGCCCGTGGGCCTGCTGGTCGACGAGGTCTGGGGGGACGCCGATCCGCCGGCCGACGCCACCGGGGCGCTCCAGGCCCTGATAGGGCGGCTGCGCCGCACGCTCGGCGCGGACCAGATCGCCTCCGTCGACGGCGGCTACCGGCTGACCGCCGCGCCCGACGACATCGACCTGCACCGTTTCGAGCGGCTGGCCGGCGACGGCCTGCGCGCCCTCGCCGACGGCGACCCGGCGAAGGCGGCCGTCGTCCTCGACGACGCCCTCGCCCTGTGGCGCGGCCCCGCCCTCACCGGCCTGCCCGACCGCACCGCGGAGGCGGCCCGCCTGGCGACCCGGCACCTGGACGTGCTGCGCGCCCGGCACACCGCCGCCCTCGCCCTCGGCGACGCCGAGCAGTCCCTGCCCGAGCTGACCGCACTGTGTGACAGCCACCCCCTCGACGAACCCCTCCAGGCGCTGCGGCTGCGCGCCCTGCGCGACACGGGCCGCACCGCCGAGGCCCTGGCCGCCTACGAGGACGTACGACGCCTGCTCGCGGACCGTCTCGGCTCCGACCCCGGCACCGAACTGCGCGCACTGCACGCCGAGTTGCTGAAACCCGGGCCGGCGCCCAAAAGCCGGGTCGGTGCGCCGCCCGGCAACCTGCGGGCCCGGCTGACCTCGTTCGTCGGCCGGGAGGCCGACATCGAGACCATCCGCGCCGACCTCACCGCCGCCCGCCTGGTGACCCTGCTCGGGCCGGGCGGGGCCGGCAAGACCCGGCTGTCGCAGGAGGCCGCCGAGACCGTACGGCAGACCCTCCCCGACGGCGTGTGGCTCGCCGAACTCGCTCCGGTCGACGACCCCGAGGCCGTCCCCGAGGCCGTCCTCACCGCCGTCGGCGCCCGCGAGACCGTGCTCTACGGCGCCGGCGCCGAGAGCATGCGGGCCGTCACCGACCGGCACGACGACCCGGTGGAGCGCCTCGCCGAACACTGCGGCCCGCGCCGCATGCTGCTGATCCTGGACAACTGCGAGCACGTCGTCGAGGCCGCCGCCCACCTCGTCGAGGCGCTGCTGGAACGCTGCCCCGAGCTCACCGTCCTCGCCACCAGCCGCGAACCCCTCGGCGTGCGCGGGGAGTTGCTGCGGCCGGTGGAGCCGCTGCCCGAGCCGGTCGCGCTGCGCCTGCTCGCCGACCGGGGGGCCGCCGCCCGCCCCGGTTTCCGCACCGACGCCGACGACGGCACCGCGGCGGCCTGCGCGGAGATCTGCCGCCGCCTCGACGGACTGCCGCTGGCCATCGAACTCGCCGCCGCCCGGCTGCGGATGCTCACCCCGCGCCAGATCGCCGACCGGCTCGACGACCGCTTCCGGCTGCTCACCTCCGGCAGCCGCACCGTCCTCCCCAGGCAGCAGACCCTGCGGGCCGTCGTCGACTGGTCCTGGGACCTGCTCGACGCGGACGAACGCGACGTACTGGGCCGCCTGTCGGTCTTCGCGGGCGGCTGCGACCTCGCCGCCGCCGAGGCCGTCTGCGGACCGGCCGCGCTCGACGCGCTCGGCTCCCTCGTCGACAAGTCCCTGGTGGTGGCCGCCCCCTCGGGCGACGGCGAGATGCGCTACCGGCTCCTGGAGACCGTCGCCGAGTACGCCGGCGAACGCCTCGACGAGTCCGGCCGGCGCCCCGAGGCCGAGCGGGCGCACCTGACGTACTTCCGTGAAGTCGCCCGCACCACCGAGCCGATGCTGCGCGGCCCGAACCAGGTGGCCGCCATCGCACTGCTGGAGCGGGAGTACGAGAACGTGCGCACGGCCCTGCGCCACGCCCTCGCCCTGCGCGACGAGCAGGAGGCACTCTGCATCTGCCTGTCGCTCGTCTGGTACTGGCAGATGCGCGATCTGCGCATCGAGGCCCGCAACTGGTGCTCCGAGGTCATGGCCCTCGCCCCCGACCCGTTCACCGAACCGGTACGGCCCGCCGTACCGCTGTGGGAGCGCTGCACCGACGCCCCGCCCCCGATGACCGGCGAACTCCTCGCCGAGGCCCGCCGCGGGGTACACCTGGCCCATCTCGCCCACATGGACACCGAACTCGACGACTGGCAGACCCCGCAGGCCCAGCACAAGCTGCGCCTCGTCGGCGCGACGTACGAGCCCGGCATGCCGCAGGCCTGCCGGCCGCCCGGCCTGCTCTGGGTGTTCGCCGTGATGCTGACCGGCGACATGGAGCGGCTGCGCCACGTGGTCGACGCCGCCATCCGCACCTGCCGGGAGAACCCCGGATTCGAATGGGAGCTGGCCTCCAACCTCCAACTGCGCGCCAACTTCCTGGCCAACCGCAGCGACTGGGCCGGCGACGCCCGCCGCGACGCCGACGAGGCCCTGGAGATCCACCGCCGGCTCGGCGACACCTGGGGCATCGCCGAGGCCCTCTCCGCGCGCGGCGAGGCCCGCGAACAAGCCGGCGCGTACGAGGCCGCCGCCGCGGACTACGAGGTGGCGATCGAGTACGCCGACCGCCTCGGCGCCCGCGCCCACACGGCCGTGCTCACCGCCCGGCTGGGCAACGCGCTGCTGGAGGCGGGTGAGGCGGAGCGCGGTGAGCGGCTGCTGCGCGAGGTCATCGACGACACGCGCGGCCGGCATGCCGAGGCCCTGCCCGCCGCCCGGCTCTTCCTGATCGGCTGGCTGTGCACGACCGGCCGTACGGCGGAGGCCCGGCAGAATCTGCGGGAGTTGCGCGAGGAGTTCCGCATCGCGCACTACGTCGTCTTCGACGCGTTCATCCTCGGTGCCGAGGGCTGGCTGGAGGTGGCCGACGGCAACGACGAGCAGGCCCTGGTCGTCCTCCGCGAGGCGATCCGGCAGGCGGGCGATCCGCTGTCCGCCGCCATGGCACCCCATATGCGCTCGGCGTACGTCACCATGGGCGCCGCCGCCCTCGCCGGAGTCGACGGCGGACGGCACGCCCGGGACGCGGGCCGCTGCCTCGGCGCCGCCGACTCCTGGCTGCCGCCCGAGCACAGCCCCCCGCGCATGGAACGCGAGGCGCGCGAACGCGCCGAGGCGCGCATTCGGGCGGCACTCGGCGACACGGCGTACGACACCGCGTACGCCGAGGGCGCCGGCCTCTCCCCGGACGAGGTCGACGCCCTGCTCGAAGCGGAGTGATCAGCTCTTCGTACGGAACTTGTGGATCGCGACCGGTGCCATCACCGCCGTGATCCCCACCGACCAGGCCAGGGTCATCCACAGGTCGTGGGCGACCGGGCCGCCCACCATCAGCCCGCGCGCGGCGTCCGCCAGCGCGGACAGCGGGTTGACCTGGGTGAAGGACTCCAGCCAGCCCGGCATCGACTGGGTCGGCGCGAAGATCGACGAGCCGAACTGCAGCGGCATCAGCACCAGGAAGCCCATCGCCTGCACCGACTGCGCGTTCTTCATCACCACGCCCAGCGTGAGGAAGATCCACATCAGTGCCGAGCCGAACACCGCGGACAGTCCCACGGCGGCGAACAGCCCCGGCCAGTTGTTGATGTCGAAGCCGACGAGCACACCGACGACCATCAGGATCGCGGTGGCGATCAGCATCCGCACCATCTCGACCGAGATCTTCGCGAACAGCACCGAGCCGCGCCCGATCGGCAGCGACCGGAAACGGTCCATGACCCCGGTGTTGAAGTCCTGGTTGAACCCGGTGCCCACTCCTTGGGCCATGTTCATGCCCATCATGGCCATCAGGCCGGGCACGATGTACTGCACATAAGCCTCCTGCCCGCCGCCCAGCGACTGCCCGATGGAGCCGCCGAAGACGTACACGAACAGCAGGGTGAAGACGATCGGGAACAGCACGGCGTCGAACATCGACTCCGGGTCCTGCCGTATCCACAGCAGATTGCGGCGCACGAGCGCCCCGGTGTGCCGCAGATGGGCGCGCAACGGGATCCGCGCGTCCGCGCGGAGGTCGGTGGTGGCGGTGGCGGCACTCATACGGCGACGACCTCCTCGTGGGTCTCGGCGGGTACGGCGTCCTGCGGGGCACTGGCACGGTGGCCGGTGAGGGACAGGAACACCTCGTCCAGGCTGGGCAGTTCGGTGGTGATGGAGCTGAGGGTGATGCCGCGCGCGGTGACCGCGCCGACCACGGCGGTCAACTGCTCGTCACTGAGCACCGGGACGAGCACGGCACCCCGCTCGGTGTCCACGGTGGTCGTGGCGAGCCCGGTGATGCCCAGCGTGTCGAGGGCGTCCGCCAGCGGGCGCAACTGCAGCGGATCGGCCGGGCGGACCCGCAGCGTACGGCCGCCGACCTTGGCCTTCAGCTCCTCGATGCCGCCGCTCGCGATGACCTTGCCCCGGTCCACGACGGTCAGCTCGGAGGCGAGCTGCTCGGCCTCCTCCATGTACTGGGTGGTCAGCAGCACCGTCACCCCGTCCCCGACCAGCCGCTTGACCTCGTCCCACACCTCGTTGCGGGTACGGGGGTCCAGTCCCGTGGTCGGCTCGTCCAGGTACAGCACGGCCGGCCGGCCGATCATCGAGGCGGCCAGGTCGAGGCGCCGCCGCATACCGCCCGAGTAGGTGGCCGCCGGCCGGCGGGCCGCCTCGGTGAGCGAGAACCGCTCCAGCAGCTCGTCGGCGCGGGACCGCGCCTCCTTGCGGGACAGGTCGAGCAGCCGCCCGATCAGATACAGGTTCTCCCACCCCGGAAGCTTCTCGTCCACGGAGGCGTACTGCCCGGTCAGCCCGATCACCCGGCGCAGCTGCCTCGGCTGGCGCACCACGTCGTACCCCGCGACGGTGGCGTGCCCGGCGGTCGGCGTGAGCAGGGTGGACAGGATCCGTACGAGCGTGGTCTTCCCGGCCCCGTTCGGCCCGAGCACCCCCATCACGGTGCCCTCACGCACATCCAGATCGACCCCGTCCAGCGCCTTGGTCCCGCCGTAGTGCTTGACCAGCCCCCGCACGGTGACGGCGCTCCCCGCGCCCCCCAGGTCCTTGTCGTTTCGCGTCATGCCAAGAACCCTCCCAACCCCCACCGACAAACCCCCGACATCCCACCGACAGCCCTCCTACGCCCTCCGCGGGCAGCCGCATGCAGCGTCAGCCGCGGGCAGTCGTGCCTCCCCCAGTGCCTCGAGGGCCTGGGAGGTGCCCCCAGCGGCACGGGTGGGCGCGACGGCACCCCGTTGGCGCCGGGCAGCGCGAACACCCCCCGCCCAGCCCGGACATGCGTCGGCCCCGCCGACGGGGGAAGATCGACGGGGCCGACAGGTGGTGCGACAGTGGCTCAGTGCACGGAGTGCGCTTCCTCCGGGAAGGTCCCGCCGACCACATCCTCGGCGAACGCCTTCGCCGCCCCGCTCATGACCTCACGCAGATCGGCGTACCGCTTGACGAACTTGGGCACCCGCCCCCCGGTCAGCCCCAGCATGTCGGTCCACACCAACACCTGCGCATCCGTGTCCGGCCCGGCCCCGATCCCGACGGTCGGAATGTGCAGCACCCGAGTCACCTCGGCCGCCAGCTCCGCCGGCACCAGTTCCAGCACCACCGCGAACGCCCCCGCGTCCTGCACGGCCTTCGCGTCCCGCAGCAACTGCTGCGCCGCCTCCTCGCCCCGCCCCTGCACCCGGTACCCCATCGCGTTCACCGACTGCGGCGTCAGCCCGATATGGGCCATCACCGGGATCCCGGACTCCACAAGCAGCTCGATCTGCCGGTGCGACCGCTCGCCGCCCTCCAGCTTCACGGCACCGACGCCGGCCTCCTTCACCAGCCGGGTCGCCGAGCGCAGCGCCTGCACCGGACCCTCCTGGTAGGAGCCGAAGGGCAGGTCGCCCACGATCAGCGCGCGCGAGGTCCCGCGCACGACCGCCGCCGACAGCATGGTCATCTCGTCGAGGGTCACGGGCACGGTGGTCTCGTACCCGAGGTGGCAGTTGCCGGCCGAGTCACCGACGAGCATGACCGGGATGCCGGCCTCGTCGAACACGGACGCGGTCATCGCGTCGTACGCGGTGAGCATGGGCCACTTCTCGCCGCGCTCCTTGGCGGCGGCGATGTCGCGGACAGTGATACGGCGCGTGCCCTTGCCCCCGTACAGCGTCGCTCCGCCGGAGGGGGAACCGGACGTCGTCCCGGTCTGGGCAGCCGAAAGCTGCGTCATTGAACCGTCTCCCAACACGTCATCTCGAGGCGCCCTGACGGCGTCCCCGGACCACGTCCATGGTGGCACCTCGCCCCGACGAGGGCCAGAGGCACCCCTGTGAGTTCCACCGTGCAATATCCCGGCAAGTTCTGGGCAAAACGTTTACGATACGAGACGGTTCCGTATCGTAATTGACTACTCTGGGCCGCATGACTTCTCCTGCCGCCCCTGCCCGCCGCCGGGTCCCGGAAGCCGTGCACCGGCGTCGTTGGGTGATCCTCGGCGTGCTGATGCTGAGCCTGCTGATCGTCGTACTCGACAACTCGATCCTGAACGTCGCCATCAAGACGATCTCCACCCCCGCCCCCACCGGCCTGGGCGCCACCCAGAGCGAGCTGGAGTGGGCGATCAACTCCTACACCCTCGTCTTCGCCGGTCTGCTCTTCAGCGCGGGACTCCTCGGCGACCGGCTCGGCCGCAAGAAGGTGTTGATCGGCGGTCTCGTCGTGTTCGGCGTCGGCTCGGCGCTCGCCGCGTTCTCCGGCTCACCGGCCGAGCTGATCGGCTTCCGCGCGGTGATGGGCCTGGGGGCCGCGTTCGTCATGCCGGCCACCCTGGCCGTCCTGATGAACGTCTTCGAACGCGACGAGCAGCCCAAGGCCATCGGCATCTGGGCGGGCGGTGTGGGCCTCGCCATCGCCATCGGCCCGATCACCGGCGGATTCCTCCTGGACCACTTCTGGTGGGGCTCGGTCTTCCTCGTCAACGTGCCCATCGTCGTCCTCGCCGTCGCCCTGATGCTGTGGCTGGTCCCCGACTCCCGCGACCCGAACCCGGGCCGGATCGACCCCGTCGGCGTCGTCCTGTCCGTGGCCGGACTGGTCCTGCTGGTCTACGGCATCATCAAGGGCGGCCAGCTCGCCGACTTCACCGACGTCACGGTGGTGTCGACGATCGGCGCCGGTCTCGCCGTACTCGCCGCGTTCGTGGTGTTCGAGAAGCGCAGCGACCACCCGTCCATCGACGTCACCTACTTCAAGAACAAGGTGTTCTCCGCCGCGGTCGTCGCGATCGCGCTGGTCTTCTTCGCGCTGATGGGCGTGACGTTCTTCGCCGTGTTCTACACCCAGAGCGTGCGCGGCTACTCGCCGCTGGAGACGGGCCTGCTGATGCTGCCGCTGGCCGCCACACAGATGATCTTCGCGCCGCGGGCCCGCCTCCTGGTGGACCGCTTCGGCAACAAGGTCACCACGACCGCCGGCCTGCTGGTGCTCGCCGCGACGCTGGCCGCGTTCGCCACCCTGGACGGGGACACGCCGATCTGGATCCTGGAGGTCGTCTTCTTCCTCATGGGCGCCGGCATGGCGCACGTCATGACACCGGTCAGCGTCGTCATCATGCAGGCCCTGCCCCGCGAGAAGGCCGGCTCCGCCTCCGCCCTCAGCAACGTCTTCCGCCAGGTCGGCGGCGCCCTCGGCATCGCCGTACTCGGCTCGGTGCTGTCCGCCGCCTACCGCAACGGCATCGAGGACGACCTCGGCCTGCTGCCGCCCGGCGTCCGGCACACCGCCGGCGAGTCCATCGAGGCCACCCTGGCCGTGGCGGCCCGGCTGGGCGCGCGCGGCGAGCCCCTGATCGGCGCGGCCGACGACGCGTTCCTGCACGCCATGCACGTCACCGCGCTGTGGGGAGCGGGCGTCGCGGTGCTGGGCGCGGTCGTCGTCGCCGTGTTCCTGCCCGGCCGTACGCCGACGCCCGAAGGGGACGAGGAGGAGCAGGAACTGATGCCGGCGGCGGACCGATGACCCCTGGGCGGTGGACCGTCGCCACCGCCCACCGGGAGAATCGTCCCAGCCCACCCCTGACGTAAGGACCCGACGACGTGATCCCGGCCGACACCGACCCCCGGCAGGACGGACCCGCACGGGGCCGCCCCCGCAGCGAGGCGGTCGAACGCGCCATCATCGAGGGAGTGATGAAGCTCCTGGAGGACGGCGTGCCCCTCGCGGAGCTCTCCATCGAGCGCATCGCCCGCACCGCCGGCGTCGGCAAGGCCACCATCTACCGCCGCTGGAACGGCAAGGAGCAGCTCCTCGTCGACGTCCTGCGCGCCGCCGAGCCCCCGGACCCCCAACTCCCCGGCACCTCCATGCGCGACGACCTCGTCGTCCTGCTGGAGTCCCTGCGCCTGCGCGGCCTGGCCGGGCGGACCTCGGCGATCCTGCACAACGTGCGCGCCCAGATGAAGAGCAGCCCCAACCTCTGGGCCGCCTACCACGACACCGTCATCCTGCCGCGCCGCCGGCTCGGCCTGGAGGTGCTGCGCCGGGGCCGGGAGAACGGCGAACTGCGCGCCGACGTCGACATGGAGATCCTCAACGACATCGTCGTGGGCCCCATCCTCGTCCGCACCGTCCTGCGCCCCGACGCCGACCTCCCGGACGACCTCGCCGAACAGGTCGTCGACACGCTCCTCCAGGGCCTACGCCCCGTCACCGGCTAGCCGCGATGTGCGCGTTTCGTCACAGAGGACGCTTTCCCCGCCCCCGCCCGGAACTCCCCGAGCGCCCCCGCACGTCCTCGCCCCCGTACGGCCGTCGAGAGGCGGCAGGAAAGGAACCGATCATCCCCTAGGGTCTTACGGACACGGGGGCGACGGTGTGCACGGCAGGTTGTGAGGCGACGGTATGGCGCAGCAGGCGTACATGACGGAGACGGACAACGGCGGTTCGGGGTCCGAGCCGCAGCCGACCCGGCTCCGACGCCTGCGCGAGCGCCTCACCAGAGGCTGGCGCGGCGACCGCCGTATCTGGCGCCGCGGCCTCGTCCTGGCCGCCTGCTCGGTCCTGACGGCCCTGGTCATGCTGGCCCACGGCCACATCCCGAACGCGATCGGCAACCTGGGCAGCCTGGTGGACACCTTCCTCCCCTGGGTGGGCCTGCTGATCCCCGTACTGCTCGTCCTCGGCCTGATCCGCAAGTCGGCGACGGCGCTGATCGCGACGATCCTGCCGGCGGCCGTCTGGCTGAACCTCTTCGGCGGCCTGCTCACCGACAAGACCGCCACGGGCGGCGACCTCACGGTGGCCACGCACAACGTCAACGCCGACAACCCGGACCCGTCCGCCACCGCCCGCAGCGTGGCCGCCTCGGGCGCGGACGTGCTGGCCCTGGAGGAGCTGAAGGCGTCGGAGGTCCCGACGTACGAGCGGGCGCTGGAGTCGACGTACGAGTACCACGAGGTGGTCGGCACCGTCGGGCTGTGGAGCAAGTACCCCCTGAGCGACGTGAAGGCGGTCGACATCCGCCTCGGCTGGAAGCGCGCGATGCGGGCCACGGTGGCCGCCCCCGCCGGCCAGGTCGCCGTCTACGTCGCCCACCTCCCCTCGGTCCGCGTGAAGCTGGAGGCCGGTTTCACGGCCCGTCAGAGGGACAAGAGCGCCGACGCCCTGGGTGAGGCCATCGCCGACGAACCGCTGCCGAACGTCGTGCTGCTCGGTGACCTGAACGGCACGATGAACGACCGCGCCCTGAACGCCGTCACCTCCCAGATGCGCTCCACCCAGGGCGCCGTGGGCAGTGGCTTCGGCTTCAGCTGGCCGGCGTCGTTCCCGATGGCGCGGATCGACCAGATCCTGGTCAAGGGCGCCGAACCGGAGAGCTCCTGGACCCTCCCGGCCACGGCGAGCGACCACCTCCCCATAGCGGCCCGTGTGAGGGTCACCACACAGGACGACTGAAAACCGCAGGTCAGCCGCCCTTTCTTCATCCCCTGGTCACTCAATGGAATACCGGACCTGCGAGACTTTGTTCCGCACGTGAACATATCTCGTCCTCCGAAAGGTCCGCACGTCATGCCCCTGGCCCTGCTCGCCCTCGCCGTGGGTGCCTTCGGCCTCGGTACCACCGAGTTCGTGATGATGGGGCTGCTCCCCGACGTCGCGGACGACCTGGGCATCTCCATCCCCAGCGCGGGCCACCTGGTCTCGGCCTACGCCCTGGGCGTGGTCGTCGGTGCCCCGCTGCTGGCCGCCGCGACCGCGCGGATGGCCCGCCGCACGGTCCTGATCGCCCTCATGGCCCTCTTCGTGGCGGGCAACGCCCTCTCGGCGCTCGCCCCCGACCACAACTGGCTGCTGGCCGCCCGCTTCCTCAGCGGCCTCCCGCACGGTGCCTTCTTCGGCGTGGGAGCGGTGGTCGCCACGACGATGGTGGCCCCGGAACGCAAGGCCCGCTCGGTCTCCCTGATGTTCCTCGGCCTGACCGTGGCCAACGTGGCGGGCGTCCCCGTGGCCACGCTCATGGGCCAGAACGTCGGCTGGCGGGCCACCTTCCTCGGGGTCAGCGCCATCGGCCTGGCGGCGATGGCGTCCCTGGCCCTCCTGATCCCCCGCGACGCCACTCCCGCCCCGCGGTCCGCGCTGCGCGGCGAACTGGCGGCGCTGCGGTCCCTGCCGGTCTGGCTGGCCCTCGGTACGACGGTCGCGGGCTTCGGAGCGCTCTTCGCGGCGTACAGCTACATCACGCCGATGCTGACCGGTACCGCGGGGTACGCCGAGACGAGCGTGACGCTGCTGCTGGCCCTGTTCGGCGTGGGTGCCACGGCCGGCAACCTGCTGGGCGGGCGGCTGGCCGACCACTCCCTGCGCGGGACGCTGTTCGGTGGTCTGGCTTCGCTGACGGCGATCCTGGCGCTGTTCCCGCTGCTGATGCGGACGGAGGTGAGCGCGGCGATCGCCGTGACCGTGCTCGGTACGGCGGCGTTCGTGACGGGGTCGCCGTTGCAGCTGATGGTGATGGAGAAGGCGTCCGCGGCGCCGTCACTGGCCTCGTCGGCCAACCAGGCGGCGTTCAATCTGGCGAACGCCGGTGGGGCGTGGATCGGGGGACTGGCCCTGGCGGCCGGCTTCGGGACGACGTCGCCGGCGCTCGCGGGTGCGTTGCTGTCCGCCTTCGGTGTCGGTGTGGCGGCGGTGGCGTACGCGGTGGACCGCAGGGCGGCGCCGGGGGTGGCCGTCGGGCGTGAGCGGGTGGTCGCGGGGGGTGTGCCGCAGCGGTCCGAGGTGAGCGGGGTCTGAGCCACGGCGCCGGCGCGGGCCGGGGGCGTGCGTGGTTCGGTGCTTTGCGGATGCCCTGTGCTGGTGTCGGCCGGGGGCCGCACGGCCCGGCGTGCTGTGCGGAGTGCCCCGGCGTCGGTGTGGGCCGGGGGTGGGGTCGCGCGGCCCGGCGCTTACGGGGTGCCGTCGCGCCCACCCGTGCCGCCCTGCGGCACGATTGCCCGCGGAGGGCGGGGGAGGTTGCGCCCACCCGTGCCGCCCTGCGGCACGACTGCGCGCGGAGGGCGGGGCGCAGGCGCGTACGGTCCGGAGCGCGTGCCACGGTGGGCGCACCGCAGCCGCTCGCGGCGGGAAGGGGACGGGGCGGGGGTGGCCGCCCGCAGTGGCTGGCGCGTCCGCGCCCCGCACCTCTCCGAGGAACCCCATCGCGCCAGTCCGAGGACGGACACCCCCGACCCGGCCCCGACCCACCCACCGACCGCAGGCGCTACCCCAGCCCTCACCGAACCGAAAGCGGCGCCGCAGGCATCCCCCCACCGGACCGAACCCCGCACCGCAGGCATCCCCCCACCGGACCGAACCCCGCACCGCAGGCATCCCACCCACCGGACCGAACCCCGCGCCGCAGGCGGTAAAGGCGTCAGCCCTCGCGCCAGCCGTTGGTGATGGGCAGGCGGCGGTCCTTGCCGAAGCCCTTCGGGGAGATCTTCGTGCCCGGCGGGTACTGCCGCCGCTTGTACTCCGCCCGGTCCACCATCCGCAGCGTCTTCGTCACCAGCTCCGCGTCGAACCCGGCCGCGACGATCTCGTCCGCCCCCCGGTCCCGGTCCACGTACAGCGCCAGGATCGCGTCCAGCACCGGATAGTCCGGCAGCGAGTCCGTGTCCACCTGCCCCGGCCGCAGCTCCGCACTCGGCGGCTTCGAGATCGAGTTCTCCGGAATCGGCGGCGTCTGCCCCCGCTCCACCGCCGCCCGGTTGCGCCACTCCGCCAGCTGGAACACCGACGTCTTGTACACGTCCTTGATCGGCCCGTACGCCCCGACCGAGTCCCCGTACAGCGTCGAGTACCCCACCGCCAGCTCCGACTTGTTCCCCGGTGCCAGCACGATGTGCCCCTCCTGATTGGAGATCGCCATCAGCAGCGTCCCCCGCAGCCGCGACTGCAGGTTCTCCTCCGCCAGCCCCGTCAGCCCCAACGCCCCCATATACGCATCGAACATCGGCTCGATCGCCACCGTCCGATAGTTCAGCCCCGTCCGCCGAGCCAGCTCCGCCGCATCGTCCTTCGAGTGCTCGGACGAGTACTTCGACGGCATCGACACGCCGTACACGTTCTCCGCCCCCACCGCGTCACAGGCGAGAGCGGCGACCAGCGCCGAGTCGATCCCCCCGGACAGCCCGATCAGCACCGACCGGAACCCGTTCTTCTCGACGTACGCCCGCAGCCCCACGACCAGCGCGGAGTACACCTCCTCGTCATCGTCGAGCCGCGAGGCGTATCCTCCGGCCGACGAGGCGTCGTACGCGGGCACAGGCTCCTCCGACAGCACGACCCGGTCGATCCGCAGCCCGTCGTCGACGACCCCCGTCGGCGCGTCGGCCTCCGCGAGGGGCAGCTCGAGGTCGACCACGACACACGCCTCGGCGAACTGCGGCGCACGCGTCACGACGCCGCCGTCACGGTCCACGACGATCGAGTCCCCGTCGAAGACCAGCTCGTCCTGCCCGCCCATCATCGCGAGGTACGCGGTCGTGCACCCGGCCTCCTGCGCCCGCTTGCGCACCAGCTCCAGCCGGGTGTCGTCCTTGTCCCGCTCGTACGGCGAGGCGTTGATCGACAGCAGCAGCCCGGCCCGGGCCGACCGCGCCGCCGGCACCCGCCCCCCGTCCTGCCACAGGTCCTCACAGATGGCGAGGGCGACATCGACCCCGCGCACCCGCACCACCGGCATGGTGTCGCCGGGCACGAAGTACCGGAACTCGTCGAAGACGCCGTAGTTCGGCAGGTGGTGCTTGGCGTAGCTCAGCACCACCTCACCCCCGTACAGCACGGCGCCCGCGTTCTGCGGCGCACCGGCCGGCTGCCCGTACTTCGGCTGGGCGGCGGCGCTGCGGTCGAGGTACCCGACGATCACCGGAAGCTCCCCGAAGCCCTCCTCGGCGAGCCGCGCGGCCAGCGAGCGCAGCGCCGCCCGCGAGGCCTCCACGAAGGACGACCGCAGGGCGAGGTCCTCGACGGGATACCCGGTCAGCGCCATCTCGGGGAACGCCACGAGGTGCGCTCCCTGCTCGGCGGAGTGCCGGGTCCAGCGGACAATCGTTTCGGCGTTGCCGGCGAGGTCGCCGACGCTCGAGTCGATCTGATTCAGGGCGAGACGTAGTTGAGGCACGGGCCCAGTGTAATCGTCAAAACGACGCGATGTCCCGGAGCCCCGTCCGCTACGGCCGGGCAGCCGCCCCCCGCTCCTCCAGCATCCCCGCCATCAGCGCGATCTCGGACTCCTGCCCCTCCACCATCCCTCGCGCGAGCCGCTTCTCGACCCCCACCTCACAGGCACGGACACACGCCTGAGCCATGTGCACCCCGCCCTTGTGGTGGTCCGTCATGAGCTGCAGGTAGAAAACCTCCGCCCGCTCCCCGCTCAGCGACCCCAGCCGCTCCATCTCGGCGTCGGTCGCCATCCCCGGCATCAGCGCGCCGTCCTTGCCGGAAGCGCTGTCACCCATCCCCATCCAGGTCATGGGCGGATCCATGGACACCTTGGGCAGCTCCCACAGGTCGAGCCACCCCAGCAGCATGCCCCGCTGGTTGGCCTGCGTCTGGGCGATGTCGTAGGCGAGCCGCCGGACCTCCTCGTCGTCCGTGCGGTCCCGTACGACGTACGACATCTCGACGGCCTGCTGATGGTGCACGGCCATGTCCCGGGCGAACCCGGCGTCCGCGGACTCCGCGGTCGGAACCGCGTCCGAGGACCCCTCGTCCCCGGCCACCGCATAGGTGATCGCCCCGGCCGCGACCAGCGCCGTCACCACGGCCCCCGCGACCAGCCCGACCTGCCTCACTTGGACAGCCCGTTGGTGCAGGCGGCCCCCGGCTCGGGCGTCTGCTCCCCCTGGACGAACTTCTCGAAGAACGCGTCCAGGTCCGGATCGTCCGCACCGGTCACCGTGCGCTGGTGCCCCCAGGCGGACAGCATGATCGGGTCCTGCTGGCCGTCCACCGGACTCATCAGCGTGTACGGCGTCTTCTTCACCTTCGCCGCGAGCGCGTCGACGGCGGCCTTGTCGGCCGAGGCGTTGTACGTCACCCACACGGCACCGTGCTCCAGCGAGTGCACGGCGTTGGTGTTGTTGATCTCGTCGGTGTAGACGTCCCCGTTGCAGTTCATCCACACCGGGTTGTGGTCACCGCCCACCGGAGGCGAGACGGGGTAGTCCACGGCCTTGGTCACGTGGTTGCGCCCCAGCTCGCCCTCCCACTTCCGCACACCGTCCTTGCCCGTGACGAACTTGCCCGAGTTCTTCGAGCCGGCGGCCGGACTGCCGTCGTCGTCCGACTGCGACTGGACGAGCACCACACCGCCGGCGACGAGCCCGACGACGATCACCACACTGGCGGCGATGGTGAGGATGCGGGCGCGACGCTCGCGGGCCTTCTCGGCACGCCGCATCTCCTCTATGCGCGCCGAACGTGCCGAGCTGCTCTTCTTGGCGGAGCCCATGGGAGTGTCCTTCGGGGGAGTGGGACGAACGGGTCAGCTGATCGTAATAGGGGAGAGGGGGCAAGCCGTAGGGTTCACGGCCAACGGAACCGGACCGCACCCCGCAGAACCCCACCCCAGAAAACTTGAACCCAAGATGCGTATTACCTACGCTCTCTGCTATGCGGCTCCTCCGCTCCACAGACCTGGCCCTGCGCGTCCTCATGCGCCTCGCCGTGGCCGGCGACTCCAACCCGACGACGCGCGACGTCTCGGAAGCCATGGACGTGCCCTACACACACGCTGCGAAGGTGGTCGCCGAGCTCCAGCACATGGGCCTGCTGACGGCCCGCCGCGGCCGGGGCGGCGGTCTGGGCCTCACGGAGGAGGGCCGTACCGCCTCGGTGGGCGCGGTGGTCCGGGCCTTCGAGGGCGAGGGGGACGTCGTCGACTGCGAGGGCACCGCCACCTCGTCCCCCTGCCCGCTGAACTCGGCCTGCCGGCTGCGCGGCGCCCTGCGCGGGGCCCAGGAGGCGTTCTTCGCCTCGCTGGACCCGGTCACGGTGGCGGACATCGTCACGGCCCCCACCGGCCCCCTCCTGCTGGGCATCTCCCCGAGGCCGTGAACCGCCCGTTGCGCCCGTTACGGATGTCGGTCCGAGCGGGCAGGATGGGCTCCGGAGCGGTACACCTGTCGTGTGCGAGGCGTTCGAGCCGCGGCAAGCCGACCGCTCGAGCCGACCGCTCGAGCCGACCGATCAAACCGTCCGATCAGGCCGACCGATCAAGGTCGGCAACGCGTATGAAACGCTGGTGTGGTGGGATGCTCGCAATGCCCGGCCGTGTCCCCGGGGCGTGGGAGCGGACAGGCGGCCTGACCGGCAAGGATGGGGAAGCGGAAGATGGACAAGCAGCAGGAGTTCGTGCTCCGGACGTTGGAGGAGCGCGACATCCGGTTCGTGCGCCTGTGGTTCACCGACGTGCTGGGCTTCCTCAAGTCCGTGGCCGTCGCCCCCGCCGAACTCGAACAGGCGTTCGATGAAGGGATCGGCTTCGACGGCTCCGCCATCGAGGGCTTCGCCCGGGTGTACGAGTCCGACATGATCGCCAAGCCGGACCCGTCGACGTTCCAGATCCTCCCCTGGCGCGCCGAGGCCCCCGGCACGGCCCGCATGTTCTGCGACATCCTCATGCCGGACGGCTCCCCGTCCTTCGCGGACCCGCGCTACGTCCTCAAGCGCGCCCTCGCCCGCACCTCCGACCTGGGCTTCACCTTCTACACCCACCCGGAGATCGAGTTCTTCCTGCTGAAGGACAAGCCGCTGGACGGCAGCCGCCCGACCCCCGCGGACAACTCCGGCTACTTCGACCACACCCCGCAGAACGTCGGCATGGACTTCCGCCGCCAGGCGATCACCATGCTGGAGTCGATGGGCATCTCGGTGGAGTTCTCCCACCACGAGGGCGCCCCCGGCCAGCAGGAGATCGACCTGCGTTACGCGGACGCGCTCTCCACGGCGGACAACATCATGACGTTCCGCCTGGTCATGAAGCAGGTGGCCCTCGAGCAGGGCGTCCAGGCGACCTTCATGCCGAAGCCCTTCTCCGAACACCCCGGCTCCGGCATGCACACCCACCTCTCCCTCTTCGAGGGCGACCGCAACGCGTTCTACGAGTCCGGCGCGGAGTACCAGCTCTCCAAG
The DNA here is from genome assembly GCF_001905725.1 of Streptomyces sp. CB02400. GTDB lineage: Bacteria > Actinomycetota > Actinomycetes > Streptomycetales > Streptomycetaceae > Streptomyces > Streptomyces atrovirens. Next base: position 95,547 of record NZ_LIWB01000013.1, on the reverse strand, counting down.
GTGGGCCGTTCCTTCATCGCGGGCCTGCTGCGGCACGCGGCGGAGACGTCTGCGGTCACCAACCAGTGGGTCAACTCCTACAAGCGCATCTGGGGCGGTACGGAGCGCACGGCGGGCGCCGGCGGCGAGGCCCCGTCGTACATCTGCTGGGGCCACAACAACCGCTCGGCGCTGGTCCGCGTGCCCATGTACAAGCCCGGCAAGACCGGCTCGGCGCGCGTGGAGGTCCGCTCCATCGACTCCGGCGCCAACCCGTACCTGACCTACGCCGTCCTGCTGGCCGCCGGCCTGAAGGGCATCGAGGAGGGCTACGAGCTCCCGCCGGGCGCCGAGGACGACGTATGGGCCCTGTCCGACGCGGAACGCCGCGCGCTGGGCATCGAGCCCCTGCCGCAGAACCTGGGCGAGGCCCTGACCCTGATGGAGCGCAGCGACCTGGTCGCCGAGACCCTCGGCGAGCACGTCTTCGACTTCTTCCTGCGCAACAAGCGCCAGGAGTGGGAGGAGTACCGCTCCGAGGTCACCGCCTTCGAGCTGCGGAAGAACCTGCCGGTGCTGTAACCGCGGACCGGAGCGGGTGTCCGGCCGGGTGTCCGGCTGACGAGCGCACGGGGCCGATGGCCGTGGGCCCCGGCCCCATGAACGTTCACCGGCGCCTGCGACCCCGCCCCGGCGGAAGACGGCGCGACAAAGGCAACGGCGCCGTCAGCCCATGCTCTTGGCGCCGTCCAAGGACTCACGGATGATGTCGGCGTGACCGGCGTGCTGAGCGGTCTCGGCGACGATGTGCATCAGCACCCTGCGGACCGACCACTCCGCGCCGGACTCGAACCACGGGGCCTTCGGCAGCGGCCACCTGGCCTCCAGGTCGGGCAGGGCGGCGACCAGGTCGTCGGTCCGGCGGGCCACGTCGGCGTACTCGGCCAGCACACCGGCCAGCGTCTCACCGGGCAGCATCCGGAACTCGTCGTCCCGCCGGGCCCAGTCGGCCTCGGTCATGGCGGTGAAGTCCCCCATCGCCGAGGGGCCGTCCAGGATGAAGTCCACCCAGTTCCGCTCGACCGAGGTGACGTGCTTGACCAGGCCGCCCAGGCAGAGCGCGCTGCTCGTGGTCCGCAGCCCGGCCTGCTCGTCGGTGAGGTCACGGGTGGTGAAGCGCAGGAAGTGCCGGTGCTTGGCGAGCATCTCCAGCAGGTCGGCGCGCTCGCCGGTGACGGCCGGGGTTCCGCTCGGGTCGTCGGTGGTCAGCTCGTTCACGGTCATGGTCATCCGCCTTCCGTTGTTCTGCTCCGTCGGACAAGGACCACGTTAGAAGTCATCTAGGTCAGATCCTGTCCTAGGACGGGGAGGGGCGGGGAGGAGAGCGCGGCGCCACGGCAAGTGGAAGCTCCCCCTCCGTAACTGCACGGAGTCTTGTCAGCCACTCGGGCGTGGCCCTACTGTCACGGCAGACCAGAAGAAAGCGCTTTCCCATCGATGGGTCCGGCCCACCCCGCCCCCTCTCATCGATGTCGCTGTCATGCCCATGACACGAACCTGATCGGCACCGACACCGGCACCAGCCCCCGACTCAGAGGACGAAAGGCGAGACGAGAATGAGACGATCAGTCGCCGTGCGGCTCTCCGCCGTACTGGCCACGGGAGCCCTCGCGGCAGCGACCGGCCTGACCCTGTCCACGTCCACGGCATCCGCCGCGACCGGCGGTGTCACCGGCTACGCGACCCAGAACGGCGGGACCACCGGCGGCGCGGGCGGCCAGACGGTCCGCGCCACCACCGGCACCGCGATCCACCAGGCCCTCTGCAACCGGGCCAGCAGCTCCACCCCGATCGTCATCCAGGTCGAGGGCACCATCAACCACGGCAACACCACCAAGGTGTCGGGCGACAGCTGCAGCACCGCCGCCGACAAGATCGAGCTCAAGCAGATCAGCAACGTCACGATCGTCGGTGTCGGCAACGGCGCCGTCTTCGACCAACTGGGCATCCACATCCGGGAGTCCAGCAACATCATCATCCAGAACGTGACGGTGCGGAACGTCAAGAAGTCCGGCTCGCCCACGTCGAACGGCGGCGACGCCATCGGCATGGAAAGCGATGTCCGCAACGTCTGGGTCGACCACGCCACGCTGGAGGCGTCCGGCGGCGAGTCGGAGGGCTACGACGGCCTCTTCGACATGAAGGACAACACCCAGTACGTGACGCTGTCCTACAGCACCCTGCGCAACTCCGGCCGCGGCGGCCTGATCGGCTCCAGCGAGAGCGACACCTCGAACGGGTACGTCACGTTCCACCACAACCTGTACGAGAACATCGACTCCCGTACGCCCCTGCTGCGCGGCGGCATCTCCCACATCTACAACAACCACTACAAGAACCTGAACGAGTCCGGGATCAACTCCCGGGCCGGCGCCCGCGCCAAGGTGGACAACAACTACTTCGAGGACTCCAAGGACGTCCTCGGCACCTTCTACACCGACGCCGCCGGCTACTGGCAGGTCAGCGGCAACATCTTCGACAACGTGACCTGGTCCGAGCGGGAGGGCGACAACAACCCCGCCGGTCCGAACCCGACGTCGAACACCTCGGTCAGCATCCCGTACGCGTACACCCTCGACGCGGCCAACTGCGTGCCGAGCGTGGTGAGCCAGACGGCGGGCGCCAACAAGGGCCTGAAGGTCTCCGACGGCAGCTGCACCCCGCAGAACCCGGACCCGACCGACCCCGACCCGACGGACCCGGACCCCACCGACCCGGACCCGGACCCGACCGACCCGGACCCCACTGACCCGCCCACCGGTACCAACCTCAGCATCGGCGCGGGCTCCGACGGCTCCTCCAAGGCCGACGGCACGAGCTACGGCAACGTCCGCGACGGCGACATGAGCACGTACTGGTCGCCGTCCGGCTCGACCGGCTCCGTCTCGATCAAGTGGGGCTCGGCCGCCACCGTCTCCAAGATCAACATCAGGCAGGCGTCGGGCTCGGGCACCATCGGCTCCTACCGCGTCCTCAACCACGACACGGGCGCCGTCCTGGCCTCCGGCAGCGGATCGGGCGTCATCGGCTTCTCCGCGACCTCCCTGAAGAAGATCACCTTCGAGATCACCAGCGCCTCGGGCACCCCGAGGATCGCCGAATTCGAGACGTACGCGAGCTGACACGCACCGGGGGCCGTCCTTGCGGCGGCCCCCGGCCTCCGTCGTCCCCGGCGCGGGCCGCTGGAGTCACCGGCCCGGGCGGGGTACTCGGAGGCCACGTTCTTCTTCGGCAACCGGGTCGGTTGCCTCGGGTCGCTGGTCATCAGCGCGGTGGCGACCGTGATCCTGATCCTGGTCCTCACGCGCTGACCGTTCACCACGGCGGGACGAAGCCCTGTCCCCGGCCCGCTCGGGCCGTGGACAGGGCTTCCTCCGTCCGCCGCGCCCGGTCTCACGCCGGGCCGGAGCGGCGGCCGGCCTCGTCCTTGAGGCTGCGGCCGGAGTCCTTGGCCTGGTCGGTGACCTGGCCGGTCCGGTCGCGGGCCTCGTCCTGGGTGGTGCGGGCCGCCTGTTGCGCGGTGTCCTTCACCTCCGCGGCCGCGCTCTGCGTGACCTCCTTGGCGCCTTCCTTCAGGTGCTGCGCGGACTCGGTGGCGGCCTGCTTCACCGGCTCCAGCGCCTCGGCGCCGCGCTCCATCAGCTCGGACGCCTTCTGCTGTTCCTTCTCGGAGGCGGGCACCATCGAGGCGGCCAGCAGGCCGACGCCGAAGGCGACCAGGCCGGCGGCCAGCGGGTTGCCCTGCGTCTGGCGGCGGGCCATCTCGGGTGTCTGCTGGACGGCCTGTCCCGCCTGACCGGCGGCCTCGCGCGCCGAGTCGGCCGCCCGCCCGGTGCCCTCCTGCACGGAACCGGCCGCGGAGCCCGCCGCCGACTGCACCGACTCGGCCGCCGACCGGGCGGTGTCGGCCATGCCGTGCGCCGTGTACGAGGCGGTGCCCATGACGCGGTCACGGACGCCCGACACCGTGCGGCGCATCCTCGCCCTGCGGCGGCGGGCCATGCGGCGCGGGCTGGCCCGGTCGGCGAGCCGGTCCACGTCCGCGGACAGCTGGTTGCGGGTGGCCGCGATCTCGGCCCTCATTTGGTCGGGTGACGTGCCCATTCCGCGTCCTCCTTCAGGGTCTGGACGGTGTGCTCGGGCTTCGGCGAGACGGTGCGCATCTTCGCGCGGCCCTTCTGGTACAGCACGGCCGCGGCGACGGCCCACAGCGCGGCGATGATCAGCGCGGCCCAGCCGTCGTCCATCACGTTGGCCAGACCGAACATGGCCGCCAGCGACAGGAACAGCAGGACCATGTAGCCGGCGAAGCCGGCACCGCCGTACATCCCGGCCGCCTTGCCCGCCTTGGTGCCCTCCTCCTTGACCTCGGCCTTGGCCAGCTCCACCTCCTGGCGGAAGAGGACCTGGAGGTCGGAGGTCACCCGGGACAGCAGCTCGCCCGCGGACCGCTCCCCTTCGTACGGCTCGGCCGAGCGGGCCCGGGACAGGGGTGACATCGTGGCCATCTCACGCCTCCGGGAACGGGCGGCCCGGCGTGCCGAGGCTCGGCGGCGTGGACGGCGCGGGCGGTGCGGTCCCCGGCGGGGGAGCGACCGGCAGGGCCTCGGGAGCCGGGGCCGCGGTGACCCGCCGCTGCCCGTTCCCGTCGGTCCGGGAGGCCGACTGCGTCACCTTCGCCAGGCGTCCGACGGCCAGTCCGGCCAGCAGCGCGCCGCCGAGGAAGGCGCCGGGGCGGCGCCGGGCGAAGCCCTGGAGGTCGGCGGCGATGCCTTCGACCCCCTGCCGCTCCAGGTAGTCGGCCATCCACATTCCCTTGTCGCCCGCGCGGGCCGCCAGGCCCCGGGCGGGCGAGTCGTGCTCGGCGTGCGCGGCCAGGTTCGAGAAGTCGTTCGCCCACTGCCGCAGCGTGCCGGCCGCCCGCTTCGTCTGCCCGTCCGCCTCGTCGATCGCGCGGCCGCGCAGGTCCTCGATGACCGTACCGGCCTGCTGCCGCGCCTCACCCACGACGGTCCGGGCCTGTTCCGCCGCGGTCCCCGCGACCTGACCGGCGGCCTGTTTGGCCTGCCCGGCCGTCGCGGAGGTCTCTGCCTTGACCTTGTCCCCGGTACTCCCGGATCCGGTTCGTACGGACTCACTCATCGGCGACTTCCCCTCATCGGATGTGCTGGGTGCGGCTCCTGCTCCCAAGGGCCGGCCGGTGCACGCCGGAGGCCTGCGCCAGCCAGCACACGAAACCGCCCGTGACACGACGAGTCGCCATTTGTCCTGGATTGACACGTAATGACGGGATCGGATATCGGGAGTGAGGGCGGCGGCGGACAGCACCCGCCCGCCGCCCGCAGGGGAGTGCCGGAGGCAGAGGTGATCCGCGAGGGTGCTCACCGGATTGCCTCGGTGCGTCGCGTCCGGGACGAGCGCGAGCACCGGCGCCGGGGCAACACGATGTGATCGCGATCGCCCCCGGCCGACACCTTCGGCATTCTCGTCCGGGTGGCGTTACAGGTCGTCGGGCAGGAGCCGGAACGCCGGGTGCGCGGTGAGTGGGCGGATGGTGCGGAAGTCCTTCCGGTCGAGCGTGAGCACGGCGTCCGTCGCGTACTCGCGGGCCATGACCGCGATCACCGAGTCGGTCAGGTCGAGCGCGAGTTCCCGGTACCTGCGCTGAACGTGTCTGGCGTCCGCGAGGAGACCGGCGTGCGCGTCACCGAAGACGTAGCGCCCCGTCCTGGCCTGTGCCACGAGTGAGTCCATGACCTGCCCTGCGGCGTCCTTGTCGAACCGGCGGCTCAACAGGTGGTCCAGTTCGGCGAGGACGAGTTGGGGGATCACCAGAAGGCCGGCCGTGTCCATCACGTGACGGGCGGTCTTGTGCTCGGGGCAACTGCGGTCGACGGAGGCGACGACCCCCGACGTGTCGGCGATGGCGATCACTTATGAGGCCTCGTTCCAGCGGCCGAAGCCCGTCTCACCCAGTATCTCGTCACCTTGCTCCGCGAAGGTGGGGTCGCCGCTGTCGAAGACGGGAAGCCCCACGGGCTCGTCCCAGACACGATTGCGGGCGATGGCGAGGCGGACGCCCTCACGAATCAGTTCCGCTTCGCTGATTCCTCTCCGCGCAGCCGTGTCCTTGAGGTCGTGGAGATCGTCTTCCTCGAGGTAGACCGTCGTTCGCTTGAGGCTCATAATTGTATGGTACTCCCGCCATACGTTGGCCTATGCCCCCGCCGCGTCCCCCAGCACCTTGTGCAGCGGCTCCGCCGCCCGGCGCCGGTACTCCTGCACCGCCCAGCCGTTGCCGTCCGGGTCCGTGAAGTACATGAACGTCGCGCCGTCGGCCGGGGCGTACTCGACCGGGTCGGAGACGTCCAGGCCCCGGGCGGTCAGTTCCGCGTGGGCCGCCTCGATGTCGGCGACGCAGAGCTGGAGTCCCTGGTAGGAGCCGGGGGCCGGGGTGGGTCCCGGGGTCATCTCCCAGATGCTGTCGCCCAGGGCGATCGAGCAGCCGGAGCCGGGCGGGGTGAGCTGGACGATGCGCATGCCCGGCATGACCTCCTGGTCGATGTCGACGTGGAAGCCGACCTTGTCCCGGTAGAAGTCCCTGGCGCGGTCGATGTCGCTCACCGGGAGCGGGATCACTTCGAGGGTCATGTCCATGGAACAGCGACTCCTTCGTCGGCGTATCGGCTGCGCGTCGCCCGGACCGTCACCCGGCCCGGCCGGACGGCTGTCCCCACCGAATCCGAAAACCGTCCGCCGCGCCACCGAAACGCCGACACGGGCATGTCTCACCGCGCCCCGGGCCAGGGCCCCGTACTCCGGATAGGCTCATGGCCGTACGACCCTGATCCGAGGCATGTGCAGCAGGCACAGGCACGAGGCACGAGGGAGGCCGGGGATGACGTCGGCGCCGGGGCGCAGGAGCAGTACCTTCACGCGGCTGCTGCGGCACGGCTTCACCGATCCGTCCGCCGCGGAGCGGCTGCTCGACAGCGCCGGACTCGCGCTGGTGCGCAACGACCCCGTGCTGCTGGACGCCCTCGGCGCCACCGCCGACCCCGATCTCGCGCTGCGGGGCCTGGTGCGGCTGCTGGAGGCGCAGGACGGGCCCACCGCCCGTCAGGAGCTGCTGGACACGCTGATAGCCGCCAAGCCGCTGCGGGACCGGCTGCTCGGGGTGCTCGGCGCGTCCGAGGCGCTCGCCGACCATCTGGCCCGGCACCCGAGCGACTGGCAGGCCCTCGTCACCTACGAGCCGCGCGACCTGCACCCGGGCGTCGAGGAGTTCGAACGGGGCCTCGCCGAGGCCGGCGACCCGGTCTCGCTGCGCGTCGCCTACCGGCGCTGTCTGCTGTCCATCGCCGCCCGTGACGTCTGCGGCACCATCGAGGTCGCCCAGACCGCCGCCGAGCTCGCCGACCTCGCCACCGCCACCCTGCGCGCCGCCCTCGCCCTCGCCGGGGCCGCCGCGCCCGAGGACGCCGCGCTGTGCCGGCTCGCGGTGATCGCGATGGGCAAGTGCGGGGGACACGAGCTGAACTACGTCTCCGACGTCGACGTCGTCTTCGTCGGCGAGGCGGTGGACGGGGCCGACGAGGACAAGGCGCTGCGCGCCGCGACCCGGCTCGCCGCGCACATGATGCGGATCTGCTCCGAGACCACCGTCGAGGGCTCCATCTGGCCCGTCGACGCCAACCTCCGCCCCGAGGGCCGCAACGGGCCGCTGGTGCGCACCCTCGCCTCCCACCTCGCCTACTACCAGCGCTGGGCCAAGACCTGGGAGTTCCAGGCGCTGCTCAAGGCCCGCCCGGTCGCCGGTGACCTCGCGCTCGGCGAGGAGTACGTCGCCGCGCTCCAGCCGCTGGTGTGGGGGGCCGCCGAGCGGGAGAACTTCGTCGCCGACGTGCAGAAGATGCGCCGCCGGGTGGTGGCGAACATCCCCGCCGCCGAGATCGACCGCCAGCTCAAGCTGGGCCCCGGGGGTCTGCGGGACGTCGAGTTCGCGGTGCAGTTGCTGCAACTGGTGCACGGGCGCGCCGACGCCTCGCTGCGCAGTGGCACCACCCTCGACGCGCTGAAGGCCCTCGCCGCCGGCGGCTACGTCGGCCGCGCGGACGCCGCCCAGCTCGACGACGCCTACCGCTTCCTGCGCTCCATGGAGCACCGCATCCAGCTCCACCGGCTGCGCCGCACCCACCTCGTCCCCGAGGACGAGGCCGACCTGCGCCGCCTGGGCCGCTCCCTCGACCTGCGCACCGACCCGGTCGCCACCCTGACCCGGGAGTGGAAGCGGCACGCCTCCGTCGTACGGCGGCTGCACGAGAAGCTGTTCTACCGGCCGCTGCTGGACGCCGTCGCCGCGCTCGCCCCCGGCGAGGCCAGGCTCAGTGCCGAGGCCGCGCGGGAGCGGCTGATCGCGCTCGGGTACGCCGATCCGGCCGCCGCGCTGCGCCACCTGGAGGCGCTGGCGTCCGGTGTCACCCGCAAGGCCGCCATCCAGCGCACCCTGCTGCCGGTGCTGCTCGGCTGGTTCGCGGACTCCGCCGACCCGGACGCCGGTCTGCTCACCTTCCGCAAGGTCTCCGACGCGCTCGGCAAGACGCCCTGGTACCTGCGGCTGCTGCGCGACGAGGGCGCCGCCGCCGAGAACCTGGCCCGCGTGCTGTCCGCCGGACGGCTCGCCCCCGACCTGCTGATGCGCGCCCCCGAGGCGGTGGCGCTGCTCGGCGACGGGGGCGGCGGGCTCGAACCGCGGCCCCGCGCCCATCTGGAGCAGGAGATCCTCGCCGCCGTCCGCCGCGCCGACAACGCCGTCCAGGGCGTCACGGCCGCCCGCGGGGTGCGCCGCCGCGAGCTGTTCCGTATCTCCGCCGCCGACATCGTCGGCTCCTACGGCACCGAGTCGCAGCCCGCCGAGGCCGACCAGGGCGCCCTGGTGGACCTGGTGGGCGGCGCGGTGTCCGACCTGACGGCCGCCACCCTCGCCGGCACGCTCCGCGCGGTGGTCCGCGAGGGCTGGGGCGACACCCTCCCCACCCGGTTCGCGATCATCGGCATGGGCCGCTTCGGCGGACACGAGCTGGGCTACGGCTCCGACGCGGACGTCCTGTTCGTGCACGAACCGCGCGACGGCGTGGACGAGCGGGAGGCCGCCGAGGCCGCGGGCAAGGTGGTCGCCGAGATGCGTCGGCTGCTGCAGATACCGAGCGCCGACCCGCCCCTGCTGATCGATGCCGACCTGCGCCCGGAGGGCAAGTCCGGCCCGCTGGTGCGCACGCTCAAGTCGTACGAGGCGTACTACCGCCGGTGGTCGCTGGTGTGGGAGCGGCACGCGCTGCTGCGCGCCGAGCACGTCGCCGGGGACGAGGACCTGGGCCGCCGCTTCACCGAGCTGATCGACCCGCTGCGCTATCCGACCGCCGGGCTCGACGAGGAGGCCGTCCGGGAGATCCGGCGGCTGAAGGCCCGTATGGAGTCCGAGCGGCTGCCGCGCGGCGCCGACCCCAAGCTGCACGCCAAGCTCGGGCCGGGCGGGCTGTCCGACGTGGAGTGGACCGTGCAGCTCCTCCAGTTGCGGCACGGCGCCCGGGAGCCGGGCCTGCGCACGACCCGCACGCGGCAGGCGCTGGCCGCCGCCCGCGCGGCCGGGCTGATCTCCGAGGACGACGCCTCCACCCTCGACGAGGCCTGGGTGCTCGCCACCCGTGTGCGCAACGCGGTGATGCTGGTCCGTGGCCGGGCCGGGGACACCTTCCCCACCGTGCCCCGCGAACTGGGCGCCGTCGGCCGCTACCTGGGCTACGGCCCCGGCCACGCCGGCGACATGCTCGACGCGTACCGGCGTACGGCACGGCGGGCGCGGGGCGTGGTGGAGGAACTGTTCTACGGGGGGCTGTAACCCCCCGCCAGGGCCCGGCCTCCCCGAGGTCGCCCCGGCCCGTCGTGTCGCCCGGGGGCGCGTCGCCCCGTCTCCCCGGCGAAGGCGGCAGTCCGGTCTTCGCCCGGGACAGGAGGTCAGGCCCCTGAGGAGGTGCCGCCCGGTCCCACCGGGCTAGCCCTGCTTCGGCACCGGAATCCGCTCCGGCTCCCGTTTCCGCTGTTCGGGCACCAGCCTCGGCAGGGTGTACGGCTGACGGCCGTACCAGAGCAGTGCGATGCCGTAGCCGAAGGCCAGGCAGAGGACGCCGCCCACCGCGTCCAGCCAGAAGTGGTTGGCGGTGGCGACGATGACCACCAGCGTGGCCGCCGGGTACACCAGGCCCAGCACCCGCACCCACGGCACGGTGGCCAGCGCGAAGATCGTCAGCCCGCACCACACCGACCAGCCGATGTGCATCGACGGCATCGCGGCGTACTGGTTCGACATGTTCTTCAGGTCGCCGGAGGCCATCGAACCCCACGTCTGGTGGACCATGACGGTGTCGATGAAGTCCTGGCCGTTCATCAGCCGGGGCGGGGCGAGCGGATACAGGTAGTAGCCGACGAGGGCGATGCCGGTGGTGGTGAAGAGGACCAGGCGGGCCGCCGCGTACCGGCCGGGATGACCACGGTAGAGCCACACCAGGACGCCCAGCGTCACCACGAAGTGCAGGGTGGCGTAGTAGTAGTTCATGCCGACGATGAGCCAAGTCACCGAGTTCACGGCGTGGTTGACGGACTCCTCGACGGCGAGGCCCAGTTGCTGTTCGAGGCGCCAGATCCAGTCGGCGTTGCGCAGCGCCTCGGCCCGCTGTTCCGGCACGGCGTTGCGGACGAGCGAGTACGTCCAGTAACTCACCGCGATCAGCAGGATCTCGAACCACAGCCGGGGCCGGCGGGGGGCTCGCAGACGGCGCAGGCGGCCCGGCCCCGTCTTCTCCGCGACGGGGTGCGCTGCGGCCTCTTCCCGGCCTTCCAGCGTTGTCACCGTCGTGTCACCCATGGGCCAGAGTCTGCCAGAAAAGGCCTTCCCACCAGATCATCCCCCGGTCGGGCCCGACCCGCATGTTCTCCCCCGGGGGGCAGGCCCGCTCCTTCCTCCTGTGGGAGTGCGCCGAAGGTCCTTCTCTCCGCCCTAGGGACGATTCCGGTCCCCAGGGGCCGAAGCGGTCGAACCGCGCACCACCAGTTCCGGCATGAACACGAACTCGCTGTGCGGCGCGGGCGTTCCGCCGATCTCCTCCAGCAGCGTGCGCACCGCGGCCTGGCCCATCGCCGGGACCGGCTTGCGGACCGTGGTCAGCGGCGGGTCGGTGAAGGCGATCAGCGGGGAGTCGTCGAAGCCGACCACCGAGATGTCCTTCGGCACGTCCAGACCGCGCTGCCGGGCCGCCCGTATCGCGCCCAGCGCCATCATGTCGCTCGCGCACACCACCGCCGTGCAGTCGCGGTCCATCAGCGCGGTGGCGGCGGCCTGGCCGCCCTCCAGCGTGTACAGCGAGTGCTGGACGAGCTCGGTCTCGACCGTCTCGGCGCTCAGGCCGAGCTGCTCCTGCACGGTGCGCACGAAGCCCTCGATCTTGCGCTGCACCGGCACGAACCGCTTCGGCCCGAGCGCCAGGCCGATCCGGGTGTGGCCGAGGGAGGCGAGGTGGGTGACGGCGAGCGCCATCGCGGCCCGGTCGTCGGGGGAGATGAACGGCGCCTGCACCTTCGGCGAGAAACCGTCCACGAGCACGAACGGCACGCCCTGTGCCCGCAGCCGCTCGTAGCGCTGGGTGTCGGCGGTGGTGTCCGCGTGCAGTCCGGAGACGTAGATGATGCCGGCCACCCCGCGGTCCACGAGCATCTCGGTGAGCTCGTCCTCCGTCGACCCGCCCGGGGTCTGGGTGGCGAGCACCGGCGTGTAGCCCTGCCGGGTCAGCGCCTGCCCGATGACCTGGGCCAGCGCCGGGAAGATCGGGTTCTCCAGCTCCGGGGTGATCAGACCGACCAGGCCCTCGCTGCGCTGCCGCAGCCGCACCGGCCGCTCGTAGCCGAGGACGTCGAGGGCGGCGAGCACGGACTGGCGGGTGGTGGCGGCGACGCCCGGCTTGCCGTTGAGGACGCGGCTGACGGTTGCCTCGCTCACCCCCGCCTGAGCAGCGATATCGGCAAGGCGTGTGGTCACAGGACTGGACTGTAGCTGCCGGTTCTCCCCTTGCACACCGATCGGACGCCTGGTGCGCGCCGTCGAACGGCCCGCTGCGGGCTGCTGGGTCATCGCGGTCCCTCAAGTCGTGGTCGGCGTCCGGTCCGCAAGGGATGATTCCCCCGGCGGCAACGGATGGCAAGTGCTTGCAGAGTCTTGCACAACAGTCCGAACCCCTGTCGTACGGGCGGAAACCCGGGTTGCCGGGCGGTCTGGAACAGGTCACGGCGGCATAACTCTCGGCTGCGCTTGCAAAACTTTTCTGCAAGGTCTTTCGAAAAGGTTCCAGCGCTGTTACGTTCACGTCGCCCGGCGGCGGCAACGGCGCCCTCGGCAAGTCAGCAGGACGGCAGACGGGGCCGCACCTGCACCACACGGGCTTTCACCCTCAAGGAGATCCTCATGCGGCGTGGCATAGCGGCCACCGCGCTGGTGGCGTCCCTCGCCCTCGCGGCGACGGCCTGCGGCGGAGACAGCGACAGCGGCGACTCGGCCGGCGGCCCGGTCACCATCACCTGGTGGGACACCTCCAACGCGACCAACGAGGCGCCGACGTACAAGGCCCTGGTCGAGGAGTTCGAGGCCGCCAACAAGGACATCAAGGTCGAGTACGTCAACGTCCCCTTCGACCAGGCGCAGAACAAGTTCGACACCGCCGCCGGCGCGTCGGGCGCCCCCGACGTGCTGCGCGCCGAGGTCGGCTGGACCCCCGCCTTCGCCAAGAAGAGCTTCCTCCTGCCGCTGGACGGCACCGAGGCCCTCGCCGAGCAGGACAAGTTCAAGCCCAACCTGATCGAGCAGGCCAAGTACGAGGGCAAGACCTACGGCGTCCCGCTGGTCACCGACACCCTCGCCTTCGTCTACAACAAGGCCCTGTTCGAGAAGGCCGGCGTCGAGGCCCCCAAGACCTGGGACGACCTGAAGAAGGCCGCCGCCACCATCAAGGACAAGACCGGCGTCGACGGCTACTGGGGCTCCACCGCCGGCTACTACGCCCAGCCGTTCCTGTACGGCGAGGGCACCGACACCGTCGACGTCGACGCCAAGAAGGTCACCGTCAAGTCGCCCGCCGCCGAGAAGGCGTACGGCACCTGGCTGGACCTCTTCGACGGCAAGGGCCTGCACAAGGCCGACGTCACCGCCGACGCCTACGCGCACATCCAGGACGCGTTCATCAACGGCAAGGTCGCCTCGATCATCCAGGGCCCGTGGGAGATCACCAACTTCTACAAGGGCTCCGCGTTCAAGGACAAGAACAACCTCGGCATCGTCACCGTCCCGGCCGGCTCCGCCGGCACGGCGGGCGCCCCGACCGGCGGCCACAACCTCTCCGTCTACGCCGGCTCCAGCAAGGACAAGCAGGCCGCCGCGCTGAAGTTCGTCAACTTCATGACCTCGGCCAAGGCGCAGGAGACCATCGCGCTGAAGAACTCCACGCTGCCCACCCGCGACGACGCCTACACCGACAAGGTCAAGGCCGACCCGGGCATCGCCGGCTACCAGACGGTCCTCTCCGCCGCCCAGCCGCGCCCGGCCCTGCCCGAGTACAGCTCCCTGTGGGGTCCGCTGGACGACGAGCTGCCGCAGATCGCGAGCGGCAAGGAGTCCCTGGACAAGGGCCTCGGTGACGCGGAGACCGCGATCGCCAAGCTGGTCCCGGACTTCAGCAAGTAACGCCCGTGTGGCCGCCGGACCCGCTTCCAGGAGGGGAGGGTCCGGCGGCCGCCGGCCTGTGTGCCGTACCCCTTGACCATCCAGAAGGTGCCGAACCATGACAGTCGCCATCGACCGCGCGACCGGCAAGCGCCGCGGTGACCGCGCGCCCCGCCCCGGGCCGGTCAGCCGCCTGAAGCGCGGATACCAGAAGCACTGGTACGCCTACGCCATGATCGCGCCGGTGGCGCTCGTGCTCGGCGTCATCGTGCTGTACCCCCTGGCATACGGGCTCTACCTCACGCTCACCGACGCCGACAGCCTGAACTCGGCCCGCACCATCGGCGTCAACGAGATCGAGGCCACCTACAAGTTCATCGGCATCGACAACTACGCCGACATCCTGTGGGGCGAGACGGCCTACGACCGCTTCTGGTCCAAGTTCGTCTGGACGATCGTGTGGACGGCCGCCTGTGTCGCCCTGCACTACGGCATCGGCCTCGGCCTCGCCCTGCTGCTCAACCAGAAGCTGCGCGGCCGCACCCTCTACCGGCTGGTCCTCATCCTGCCGTGGGCCGTGCCGACCTTCGTCACCGTCTTCGGCTGGCGCTTCATGCTCGCCGACGCCGGCATCATCAACGACGGCCTGAGCGCCCTCGGCCTGCCCACCCCGGCGTGGCTGGAGGACACCTTCTGGCAGCGGTTCGCCGCCATCATGGTCAACACCTGGTGCGGTGTGCCGTTCATGATGATCTCCCTGCTCGGCGGCCTGCAGTCCATCGACGCCAGCCTGTACGAGGCGGCCGAGATGGACGGCGCCAACGCCTGGCAGCGCTTCCGCCACGTCACCCTGCCCGGCCTGCGCTCGGTCAGCTCCACCGTGGTCCTGCTCGGCGTCATCTGGACCTTCAACCAGTTCGCCGTCATCTTCCTGCTGTTCGGCAACACCGCCCCGGAGGCACAGATCCTCGTGACCTGGGCCTACCAGCTCGGCTTCGGACAGCAGCCGCGCGAGTTCGCCGAGTCCGCGGCCTACGGCATGCTGCTGCTGGCCATCCTCGTCGTCTTCACCTCCTTCTACCGCCGCTGGCTGAACCGCAATGAGCAGCAGCTCGCGATCTGAGGCAGGAGTCCCCATGAGCACATCCACCGTCACCACCACTGCTCCGGCGGACCGGCCTGCCGACGAGAAGACCCCGCCCCGCCCGTCCCGCCGGCGCGGCGAGAGCGGCCTCCTGGCCCGCCTCACCACGCACGGCGTGCTGACCGTGGCCAGCCTGATCGCGCTGTTCCCGGTCGCCTGGCTGGTCTTCCTGTCCCTCGGCCCCGACAAGGACGACTATCTGCGCCCCGGCGGCATCTGGGGCAAGATGACGCTGGACAACTACACGTTCGTCCTGCAGAACACGAACTTCTTCGACTGGCTGAAGAGCTCGCTGATCGTCTCGCTCGGCACCACGTTCATCGGTGTCCTGGTCGCCGCCACCACCGGCTACGCGGTCTCCCGCATGCGCTTCCCGGGCTACAGGAAGTTCATGTGGGTGCTTCTGCTCACCCAGATGTTCCCCGTGGCCGTCCTGATGGTCCCGATGTACCAGATCCTCTCGGACCTGCAGCTCGTCGACAGTTACCTTGGACTCATCCTCGTCTACTGCTCGACGGCGGTGCCGTACTGCGCCTGGCTGATGAAGGGCTACTTCGACACCATCCCGTTCGAGATCGACGAGGCGGGACGCGTCGACGGGCTGACCCCCTTCGGCACGTTCGCGCGGCTGATCCTGCCGCTCGCCAAGCCCGGGCTGGCGGTCGCCGCGTTCTACAGCTTCATCACCGCGTTCGGCGAGGTCGCCTTCGCCACGACGTTCATGCTCGACGACGAGAAGTACACACTCGCCGTCGGTCTGCAGAGCTTCGTCAGCGAGCACGACGCACAGCGCAACCTCATGGCCGCCACCGCGGTCCTGATCGCGATACCGGTCTCCGCGTTCTTCTACCTCGTGCAGAAGAACCTGGTCACCGGCCTCACCGCCGGCGGCACGAAGGGCTGACCCCCTTCGTCCGACGACTCCCGCGCGCGCCCGCCGCGCGCGGGTAGGCGGCCGCGGTGTCCATCCGACCCCGCCGTCACCGCGGCCGCCTCGTCTCCAGCCGCGCACCCCCACTCGTCTCCCGACCGCACTCGTATCAAGGACGACATGAGCCAGCAGCACTCCGCCGCCCCGGCCCCGACCCCCACCACCGACGCGGCCGTCGCCACCGTCACCCGGCGCCGCGACTGGTGGCGGGACGCGGTGATCTACCAGGTGTACCCGCGCAGCTTCGCCGACAGCAACGGCGACGGCATGGGCGACCTGGAAGGCATCCGCTCCCGCCTGCCGTACCTGCGCGACCTCGGCGTGGACGCCGTGTGGCTCAGCCCCTTCTACGCCTCACCGCAGGCCGACGCCGGCTACGACGTCGCCGACTACCGCGCCGTCGACCCCATGTTCGGCACCCTGCTCGACGCGGACGCGCTGATCCGGGACGCCCACGGCCTCGGCCTCAGGATCATCGTCGACCTGGTCCCGAACCACTCCTCCGACCAGCACGAATGGTTCAAGCGCGCCCTCGCCGAGGGCCCCGGCTCGCCCTCGCGCGACCGCTACCACTTCCGCCCCGGCAAGGGCGCGAACGGCGAGCTGCCGCCCAACGACTGGGAGTCGATCTTCGGCGGCCCCGCCTGGACCCGCGTCACCGAGCCCGACGGCACGCCCGGCGAGTGGTACCTGCACCTGTTCGCCCCCGAGCAGCCCGACTTCAACTGGGAGCACCCGGCCGTCGGCGACGAGTTCCGCTCCATCCTCCGCTTCTGGCTGGACATGGGCGTGGACGGCTTCCGCATCGACGTCGCCCACGGCATGGTGAAGGCCGAGGGCCTGCCCGACCTTGGAAACCACGAGCAGCTCAAGCTGCTGGGCAACGATGTCATGCCGTTCTTCGACCAGGACGGCGTCCACGACATCTACCGCCAGTGGCGTCTCATCCTCGACGAGTACAGCGATGCAATGGGGCCCGAAGGGCCTTCCGCGGAAGGGCGGGGGCGGGAGACGGGCGGGCGCATCTTCGTCGCCGAGGCGTGGACCCCGACCGTCGAGCGCACCGCCAACTACGTCCGCCCCGACGAACTGCACCAGGCGTTCAACTTCCAGTACCTGGGCACCCACTGGGACGCCGAGGAACTGCGCACGGTCATCGACCGCACCCTGGACGCCATGCGCCCGGTCGGCGCCCCCGCCACCTGGGTCCTCTCCAACCACGACGTCACCCGGCACGCCACCCGCTTCGCCAACCCGGCAGGCCTCGGCACCCAGATCCGCCTGGCCGGCGACCGCGAGCTGGGCCTGCGCCGCGCCCGCGCCGCCACCCTGCTGATGCTGGCGCTGCCCGGTTCGGCGTACGTCTACCAGGGCGAGGAGCTGGGCCTGCCGGACGTCGTCGACCTCCCCGACGAGGTGCGCCAGGACCCGGCGTACTTCCGGGGCGCCGGCCAGGACGGCTTCCGTGACGGCTGTCGCGTCCCGATCCCGTGGACCCGCGAGGGTTCCTCGTACGGCTTCGGCGACGGCGGAAGCTGGCTGCCGCAGCCGGCGGGCTGGGGCGAGCTGAGCGTCGAGGCGCAGACCGGCACGCCCGACTCGACCCTGGAGCTGTACCGCTCCGCGCTCGCCGTCCGCCGGGACCAGGCCGACCTGGGCGCCGGCGACGCGGTGGAGTGGCTGCGCGCCCCCGAGGGCGTCCTCGCCTTCCGGCGCGGCGAGTTCGTGTGCGTCGCCAACACCACGGGGGAGTCGGTGACCACCCCGTCGTACGGCCGTGTCCTGCTCGCCAGCGGTGAGGTGGAGGGGACGGCCGGCGAGGCGAAGGTGCCCGCCGACACCACCGTGTGGTGGACCACGGGCTGAGGTTCGTCCGCTCCGCGACTTTTTCATTGAAGTCGGTACGGCCCGCTGCCCTTTCGGGTGGCGGGCCTCTAACATCTGCGTTGCCGCAAGGTTGCTGAGGTTTTCTGCAAGAAGATTCAAGCGGTCACGGCGGCATCCCCACACCCTTCGATGAAGAAGGTAACCCCACATGGCACGCAGGATTCTCGCCGGGGTCGCCGCTCTCGCGGCCGCCTCGGTTGTCATGGCCCCGACCAGTGCGAAGGCGTCCCCGCCCGGCGGCAAGGACGTCACCGCCGTCCTGTTCGAATGGAACTTCGCCTCGGTCGCCCGTGAGTGCACCGACACCCTCGGCCCCGCCGGATACGGATACGTCCAGGTCTCCCCGCCCGCCGAGCACATACAGGGCTCGCAGTGGTGGACGTCGTACCAGCCGGTGAGCTACAGGATCGCGGGGCGGCTCGGCGACCGCGCCGCGTTCAAGAACATGGTCGACACGTGTCACGCGGCCGGCGTGAAGGTCGTCGCCGACACGGTCGTCAACCACATGTCCGCGGGCAGCGGCACCGGCACCGGCGGATCGTCGTACACGAAGTACGACTATCCCGGTCTGTACTCCTCGTACGACTTCGACAACTGCACCTCGCAGATCAGCAACTACGGTGACCGCGGGAACGTCCAGAACTGCGAACTGGTCGGCCTCGCCGATCTGGACACGGGTGAGGACTACGTCCGCGGCGCCATCGCCGGGTACATGAACGACCTGCTCTCCCTCGGCGTGGACGGTTTCCGCATCGACGCCGCCAAGCACATGCCGGCCGCCGACCTGGCCAACATCAAGTCCCGGCTGACCAACCCTTCCGCGTACTGGAAGCAGGAGGTCATCCACGGTGCCGGCGAGGCCGTCCAGCCCACCGAGTACACGGGCAACGGGGACGTCCAGGAGTTCCGGTACGCCTACGACCTCAAGCGGGTCTTCAACAACGAGAACCTCGCCTACCTGAAGAACTACGGCGAGGGCTGGGGCTACATGAACGGCTCCGTCTCCGGTGTCTTCGTCGACAACCACGACACCGAGCGCAACGGCGCCACCCTCAACCACAAGGACGGCGCCGACTACACCCTGGCCAACGTCTTCATGCTGGCCTGGCCCTACGGCGCCCCGGACGTCAACTCCGGGTACGAGTTCTCCGACCACGACGCCGGACCGCCGAACGGCGGCCGGGTCGACGCCTGCTGGCAGAGCGGCTGGAAGTGCCAGCACGCCTGGCCGGAGATCAAGTCCATGGTCGCCTTCCGCAACGCGACCCGGGGCCAGTCGGTCACCGACTGGTGGGACAACGGCGGCGACGCGATCGCCTTCGGCCGGGGCGGCAAGGGCTTCGTGGCCATCAACCACGAGTCCGGCTCCCTGACCCGCACCTACCAGACCTCCCTCCCCGCAGGGACGTACTGCAACGTCCAGAACGACACCACGGTGACGGTGAACGGTTCCGGACAGCTCACCGCCACCCTGGGCTCCGACACGGCCCTCGCGGTGTACGCCGGCAAGTCGTCCTGCTGAATGCGCGCGGGCCGCGCCGCCGTTCACGGGGCGGCGGCACGGCCCGCGTCCGTGTGCAAGTCCTTACCGTTACTTTCACAACCCTTGCTGTAAAGCTTTCAACGGCGATACGGTCACGCCGACGCTCCGGTGACGTGGCCGAAACAGGCCGTGCCGCGGCGTATGGGGTCGGACCCGAAATGAGCCGTAAGCGCAAGGAGTTCTCGCCTTGATACCCAGATGGCCCGCGCCCCCGGGGCGCAGCACCGCGCGCGGCAGACGCGTCGCCGCCGTCACCGTGGCCGCGCTCGCCGCCGCCCTGGTGCAGCCGGTCGCCGCCAGTGCCGCGACCCCGCCCGCGCCGCCCTCGGACGCGAAGCTCGCCAAGTCGCCCGCGCGGCACGACCTGACCCGCGAGCAGTTCTACTTCGTCCTGCCGGACCGTTTCGCCAACGGCGACGCGAAGAACGACCGCGGCGGACTGACCGGCTCCCGCCTCAGCACCGGGTACGACCCCACCGACAAGGGCTTCTACCAGGGCGGTGACCTCAAGGGCCTCACGAAGAGGCTCGACTACATCAAGGGGCTCGGCACCACCGCCATCTGGATGGCGCCCATCTTCAAGAACCAGCCCGTGCAGGGGACCGGCAAGGACGCCTCCGCCGGCTACCACGGTTACTGGATCACCGACTTCACCCAGGTCGACCCGCACTTCGGCACCAACGAGGACCTCGAGACCCTCATCGACAAGGCCCACGACAAGGGCATGAAGGTCTTCTTCGACGTCATCACCAACCACACCGCCGACGTCGTCGACTACGAGGAGAAGTCCTACGGCTACCTGTCCAAGGGCGCCTTCCCGTACCTGACGAAGGACGGCGAGCCCTTCGACGACGCCGACTACGCCGACGGCTCCCGGAAGTTCCCGCGCGTCGACACCGGTTCCTTCCCGCGCACCCCGGTCGTGCCCGACGCGAAGAAGCGCCTCAAGGTCCCGTCCTGGCTCAACGACCCCGACATGTACCACAACCGGGGCGACTCCACCTTCGCCGGCGAGTCCAGCGAGTACGGCGACTTCTCCGGCCTCGACGACCTGTGGACCGAGCGTCCCGAGGTCGTCGACGGCATGGAGAAGATCTACCAGCGGTGGGTCAGGGACTTCGACATCGACGGCTTCCGGATCGACACCGTGAAGCACGTCAACATGGAGTTCTGGACCCAGTGGGCCACCGCCCTGGACGCCTACGCGGCCAAGAAGGGCCGGGACGACTTCTTCATGTTCGGCGAGGTGTACTCCGCCGACACGGACGTCACCGCCCCGTACGTCACCCAGGGCCGCCTGGACGCCACGCTCGACTTCCCGTTCCAGGAGGCGGCGCGGCAGTACGCCTCGCAGGGCGGCAGCGCGAAGAAGCTCGCCTCGGTCTTCGGCGACGACTACAAGTACGCCACCGACAAGGCCAACGCCTACGAGCAGGTCACCTTCCTCGGCAACCACGACATGGGCCGCTTCGGGACGTTCCTGACGCAGGACAACCCGGAGGCGTCCGACGCCGAGCTGCTGAAGAAGGACATGCTCGCCAACGAGCTGATGTTCCTCAGCCGCGGCAACCCGGTCGTCTACTACGGCGACGAGCAGGGCTTCACCGGCGCCGGCGGTGACAAGGACGCCCGTCAGACCCTGTTCGCCTCGCGTACGGCCGACTACCTCGACGACGACCTGATCGGCAGCGACCGCACCCACGCCGAGGACACCTACGACACGCGAGCACCGCTCTACCGGCAGATCAGTGCTCTCGCCAAGCTCCGCAAGGCCCACCCGGCCCTCACCGACGGCATCCAGCAGGAGCGGTACGCGGCCGACGGCGCGGGCGTCTACGCCTTCTCCCGCACCGGTACGGGCAAGGACACGACCGAGTACGTCGTCGCCTTCAACAACTCCGGTGAGGCCCAGAAGGCCACCTTCGCGACCGGCTCCGCCCGGATGACGTTCAAGGGCCTCCACGGCACCGACGCCACCGTCACCAGCGACGCCGACAAGAAGATCACCGTCACCGTCCCGGCCGGCTCGGCGATCGTCCTCAAGGCGTCCGGCCCGCTCGCCAGGCCCGTCGCCAAGCCCACGGTCACCCTCAAGGCCCCCGAGGCGGGCGCCACCGGCACCGTCGAGGTCACCGCCGACGTCGAGGGCGGACAGCTCAACCGGGTCGTCTTCGCCGCCCAGACCGGCAACGGAAAGTGGCGGACCCTCGGCTCCGCCGACCACGCCCCCTACAAGGTCACCCACACCATCGGCGAGGACGTCCCCGCCGGCACCGCCCTGCGCTACAAGGCGGTCGTGATCGACTCGGCAGGGCGTACCGCGAGCGCCCTGGCCGCCTCCACCACGGGCACCCCGCCCGTCGAGGAGCCGCCCACCGCCGCCTCCCGCGACTACGCGATCGTCCACTACAAGCGCGCCGACGGCGACTACGACGACTGGGGCCTGTACGCCTGGGGCGACCTGGCGGACGGCGAGGCCACCGAGTGGCCGAACAGCCACCCCTTCACCGGCCGTGACGCCTACGGCGCCTTCGCCTACGTCAAGCTCAAGCCCGGCGCGTCCGACGTCGGCTTCCTCGTCATCGACAAGGACGGCAACAAGGACGTCGCCACCGACCGCACCATCGACGTCACCCAGCACGGCGAGATCTGGATCGAGCAGGGCAAGGAACCCGTCACCACCGAACGGCCCGACCACCCGGCCCAGGACACCACCAAGGCCGTGCTGCACTACAAGCGCGCCGACGGGAACTACGACGGCTGGGGCCTGCACACCTGGACCGGTGCCGCGAACCCCACCGACTGGTCGAACCCCCTGGAGCCGGTGAAGACTGATGCCTATGGCGCTGTCTTCGAGGTGCCGCTCGCCGAGGGTGCCACCAGCCTCAGCTACATCCTCCACAAGGGCGACGAGAAGGACCTGCCCACCGACCAGTCGCTGGACCTCAAGGCCGACGGCCACGAGGTGTGGCTGTTGAACGGCCAGGAGAAGTACCTGCTGCCGCAGCCGGCCGGCTCGGCGGCGGCACTCGACCCGGCCACCTCCAAGGCGGTCTGGATCGACCGGGACACCGTCGTCTGGGACGGTTCGGAGGCCGCCGCCTCCACTCAGCTCCTCGCCTCCCGCACCGGTTCCATCAAGGTGCAGGACGGTGCGCTGACCAGCGAGGACGCGCGCTGGATCCGGCTGACGAGCGCGACGCTCACCGACGCCCAGAAGGCGAGGTTCCCGCACCTGAAGGACGGCACCGCCTGGTCCGTCGACCCGCGTGACCGGGACCGGGTGCGCGAGGCCCTGCGCGGCCAGGTCGTCGCCTCCCAGCACGCCGCCAACGGCGCCGTGCTCGCGGCGACCGGCGTGCAGATCGCGGGTGTGCTCGACGACCTCTACGCGGACGGCGCCACGAAGGCGAAGCTCGGCCCGGTGTTCCGCCACGGCCGTCCCACCCTCTCCGTGTGGGCGCCGACCGCGCAGGACGTCTCCTTGGAGATCGGCGACCGCACCGTCCGGATGCGCCGCGACTCCGGCACCGGCGTCTGGTCCGTCACCGGCCCCCGCTCCTGGGAGGGCGAGGAGTACCGGTACAAGGTGAAGGTGTGGGCGCCCAGCGCCCGCGAGATCGTCACCAACAAGGTCACCGACCCCTACTCGGTCGCCCTGACGACGGACTCCGAGCGCAGCCTCGTCGTCGACCTGGCCGACCGGTCCCTGAAGCCGCGTGAGTGGTCGACGTACGACAAGCCGAAGGCCGTGCCGCTGAAGGACGCCCAGATCCAGGAGCTGCACATCCGCGACTTCTCCGTGGCGGACCGCACGGCGGAGAACCCCGGCACCTACCTGGCCTTCACCGACAAGGACAGCGACGGCAGCGAGCACCTGCGTGAGCTGGCCGAGGCCGGCACCTCGTACGTGCACCTGCTGCCCGCGTTCGACATCGCCACCATCCCCGAGGAGAAGTCCGACCAGGCGACCGTCGACTGCGACCTCGCCTCCTACCCGGCCGACTCCGGCAAGCAGCAGGAGTGCGTGGCGAAGGCCGCCGCCGAGGACGCCTACAACTGGGGCTACGACCCGTACCACTACACGGTTCCCGAGGGCTCCTACGCCACCGACCCGGACGGCACCGAGCGCACCGTCGAGTTCCGGAAGATGGTCAAGGCGCTCAACGAGGACGGCCTGCGGGTCGTGATGGACGTGGTCTACAACCACACCGCCGCGAGCGGCCAGGCCGAGACCTCCGTCCTTGACCGGATCGTGCCCGGCTACTACCAGCGGCTGCTGGCCGACGGCTCGGTCGCCAACAGCACCTGCTGCGCCAACACGGCCACCGAGAACGCCATGATGGGCAAGCTCGTCGTCGACTCGGTAGTCACCTGGGCGAAGGAGTACAAGGTCGACGGGTTCCGCTTCGACCTCATGGGCCACCACCCGAAGGCCAACATCCTCGCGGTCAGGAAGGCGCTGGACGAGCTGACCCTCGCCGAGGACGGCGTCGACGGCAAGAAGATCATCCTGTACGGCGAGGGCTGGAACTTCGGCGAGATCGCCGACGACGCCCGCTTCGAGCAGGCCACGCAGAAGAACATGGCCGGCACCGGCATCGCCACCTTCTCCGACCGGGCCCGTGACGCCGTGCGCGGCGGCGGCCCCTTCGACGAGGACCCCGGCGTGCAGGGCTTCGCCTCCGGTCTCTACACCGACCCCAACTCCTCCGAGAGCAACGGCACCGAGGCCGAGCAGAAGGCCCGCCTGCTGCACTACCAGGACCTGATCAAGGTGGGCCTGAGCGGCAACCTCGCCGACTACACGTTCACCGACACCAGCGGCAAGGAGGTCAAGGGCTCCCAGGTCGACTACAACGGCGCCCCCGCCGGATACGCGGCCGCGCCCGGCGACGCCCTCGCCTACGCGGACGCGCACGACAACGAGTCGCTGTTCGACGCGCTCGCCTTCAAGCTGCCGAAGGACACGTCCGCCGACGACCGGGCCCGTATGCAGGTCCTCGCCATGGCGACGGCCACCCTCTCGCAGGGCCCGGCCCTCTCCCAGGCGGGCACCGACCTGCTGCGCTCCAAGTCCCTGGACCGCAACTCCTACGACAGCGGCGACTGGTTCAACGCCATCCACTGGAACTGCGCGGACGGCAACGGCTTCGGCCGGGGGCTGCCGCCGGCCGCCGACAACGAGGCCAAGTGGTCCTACGCCAAGCCCCTGCTCGGCGCGGTGAAGGTCGGCTGCCCGCAGATCGAGGGCACCTCGGCCGCGTACCAGGACCTGCTGGAAATCCGTACGACGGAGAAGACCTTCTCCCTCGACACGGCCGCGCAGGTGCAGTCCCGGCTCTCCTTCCCGCTGTCGGGGAAGGACGAGACGCCCGGCGTGATCACGATGACCCTCGGTGACCTGGTCGTCGTCTTCAACGCCACGCCGGAGCGGCAGGAGCAGCGGGTCGCCGCGCTCGCCGGGACGGGCTACCGCCTGCACCCGGTGCAGGCGGCGGGCGGGGACGCGGTCGTGAAGACCTCGTCGTACGCGAAGGGGTCCGGCACGTTCACCGTCCCGGCGCGCACGGTCGCGGTGTTCACCACCGCCGGCTGACCCCGTGAGGAGCTGCGGCTAGTGTGAGCCCTCCCGACCCGGATCAGGAGGGCTCATGCCGCAGATCACCGTCGACTACTCCGAGCGACTGGCGGACGGTTTCGACCGGCCCGCCTTCGCGCGGGACCTGCACACCGCCGTGGTGGAGATCGCGGCCGCCAAGCAGCCGGCGTGCAAGACCCGGTTCCGGCGGACCGAGGACGTCGTGGTCGGCCCCGACACCGACGGGCACGCCCTCGTGCACGTCCACATCGCCATGCTGCCCGGCCGCAGCGACGAGACCAAGGCCCGCCTCACCGAGACCGTCCTGGAACTGCTGCGGCAGTACGTCAAGCCGGCCGAGGGCGTGCGGCTGCACGCCTCCGCCGAGGTGCGCGACCTCGACGCCTCGTACCGGAAGTTCGAGGAGTAGGGCCCTAGGAAGCGGCCAGCGAGATAAGCCGGGTGGCGAGGTCGGTGAACGGCCCGTCACCCGGCTCGTTCTTGAGCAGGTCGCGCAGCAGCGCGGCCAGTTCCTCGTCGCGGGCGGCGGCCACGGCGGCGAGCGCGGCGAAGTCCTGCACAAGCTGCGCCTCCAGCTCGGCGCGTGGGATGCGCCGCCCGTCCAGCCAGATCAGCGCCGTCGACTCGACGAGCGAGATCCAGGACCGTACGACCAGTTCCAGCCGCACCGGCGCCGGGCCCACCACGCCCATGTGCGACAGCATCTGGTCATACGCGGCCTGCCGTACGGAGTCGATCAGCGCGTTCGTGGCCGAGGAGCCGACCGCCGGACCGCCGCGCATCAGGGCGGCGAAACCGGGCCCGTGCTCGTCGACGAAGTCGAAGAAGCGGGCCATCACCCGCCGCAGCCGCGACCCCAGCGGACCCTCGTGCGGCTCCACGAACCGGGACGCCAGGTCCTCCGCCGCACGCCTCAACGCGGCCTCGTACAGGCTGAGTTTGCCGGGGAAGTAGTGGTAGACCAGCGGGCGGGAGATGCCCGCCCGTGACGCTATCTCGTCGATGGAGACCTCGTCGGGGGAACGCCGGCTGAACAGTTCGAGGGCCACGCCGATCAACTGCTGCCGCCGCTCCTCGACTCCCATCCTGCGCCGCACCCCGGTAGTCATACGAACACCTTACCGATCGATTCCGGCCTCGAACGGTCCGGACCAGACAGTGGTGTTCGTCCGGCTAGCGCAATCCGTCGATCGACCGCCCGTTCTCGAGCGTGCCCTTGAGGTCGGCGCGGGCGCCCTTCTCGGCGCGGACGGCCAGCAGCCGGCCCCGCGCCGAGCCCTCGACCCCGCCCGTCGCCCTGACGGACGCCAGGTCGCGACTGCCGGCGGCGAGCAGGTACCAGGTGCCGGACTCGGACTTCCACAGCACCCCGGCGAGCACCCGAGGCTCGCGCTCCCCGCAGGCCGGCGCGGACTCGGCCTTCGCCGCCACCGCCCCGAACCGCCCGCCCGGCGTGTGGAACTGCGCCAGCACCCGCGCCCCGCCGCCCCGCCAGGTCTCCGCCCGCGTGCACACCCACGCCGCCTCCCCGCTCTCGTCGGGCAGCGGCTGCTCGGCGAACGCCCAGGCGTTCACGCTCCGTACGCCCGCCGAGCGCATCGCGCTCAGCGAGCAGGCGTACGGCGCCCAGGTGCGCAGCGCCCCGGCACCGGAGGCCTCACGCGTCTCGCCGGGACGCCCGGCGGTGAGGTGGGCCGGGACCAGTTCGCCGAGGTCGGTCACCAGCCGGGTGCCGGTGCCGTCGGTCAGCCGCAGCACGTTCCAGGAGGCGCACGGCCCCGACCGGAGGGCGGGACTCGCCAGCGGTGAGGTCACGCCGTCGGTGAAGGCGAGGGCCGTCGCCTCCGAGCCGGGCTCGCGCAGGTCCCGCTCGTCCGCCTCACGCACCCAGGGCGCCAGCAGATAACGGACGTTGCCGTCGACGCGGCTCAGCACCACCGCGCCCGCTCCGGCCCGGCCGGCCCCGTCGACACGGGCGAGGTCGAGCACGGCCCCCTGCGCGCCGTCCTCCGGCTCGGCGTACCTGGCGAGGCGCAGACCGTCGTACAGCACCACCACGCGCGCGGTGTCGACCGTCCCCGCGTACAGCAGCCGGGGCGGTCCGGCGGGGCCGCCGGACGGGGTGCCCGGGGTCGCCGACACCCGGACGCCCTCCCCGGGCCGCGCCCAGACGGCGAGGGCGCGGCGCAGCAGGGCCTCGTCGCCGGTGCGGTCGCCGCGCGCCGGCCACACGGAGAAGTCGGTGCGCGCGGAGGTCTTCCACGCGGTGGGGGAGACACGGGTCAGCTTCCCCGGGTCCAGCGCGGCCTGCGCGGCCGGGTTGCGCGCGTACGGGGGCGCGGCGGCGCCGTCCGGACCCCAGCCGTCACCCGGCAGCCCCAGCAGCGTCCCGCACACCGCCAGCGCCGCCCCGCCGACCAGCGCGGCCTTCAGACGCCGACGGCGGCGCAGCAGATCCGTCGGCCGGGCCTGGAGCGCGCAGGGGTCGAACTCGGGGGAGTCGAGCAGCCGGTACGGGTCGGGGATCCGGTCGGCCTCCTCCAGCGCGGCGTCCACATCGGCGACGCCCGCCGCCGCGAGCACCTCGCGCACGTCCCCGTCCGGGAGCCGCTCCAGCCCGCGCAGGGCGTGGGCGGCGCGGGCCGGGCCGGACAGCGCGGACAGCCGCTGGTCCAGCGCGAGTTCGTCGGCGCCGCCCGAGCGCGGGAACAGCTTCAGCCCCCACACCTGCGGAAGCGGCGACGGCAGCCGCGCCCCGCGCCCCAGCGCCGTACGCAGCACCTGGAGGCGGAGCAGCGCGTACCCGGGGTCGCCGTCACGGCCGGTCCGCTGGGCGGGGATCGGCGGTGCGGGGGTGCGGCCCCGGGGCAGTGCCCGCTGGACCAGGGAGTGCGCGGTGAGCACCCGCCTGCTCCGGCCCCTGCCGGACGGCAGCACCAGGTAGGCGAGCCGGACGAGCCGCGGATAGTGCTCGACGAGCGCGGCCTCGGCCTGCTCGACACCCACGACCGGACCGGCCGCGGAGGAGGCTGGGGTGGGCGGGACGACATCCTGTGGCTGCACGTCCAGCAGAACGAGCGGACCGGGGGATGGTCACCGGGATTTGAGCGCCGCGGGCGTCACAGCCGTATCGAAGGGCGAGGGCCCCGCGCCGGGGCTCCGTGCGGCATGTCGCCCGCGAGGGACCGGAGGAACACATGAGGCTGACCCGACCGATGCTCGCGCTGGCCGGTGCGGCGGCGGCACTGGCGCTGACCGCCTGCGGATCCGGCGGAGACGGCGAGGACGAGGTGCCGCCCACCGCGACCGGCAGCCTGGAGCATCTGGCCGCCGAGGCGAAGTGCGAGCCGAACATGCAGACCGACGCCGACACCATCCGCCAGGCGCTGTGCGAGAAGGGCGACGAGAAGTACGTCCTCGCCACCTTCGCCACCGACCGGGGCCAGGCCGAATGGCTCAGCACCGCCAAGGACTACGGCGGTTACTACCTCGTCGGACGCAAGTGGGTGGCCGTCGGCGAGGAGCGGACCGTGACGGCGCTGCGGAGCATGCTCGGCGGGACCATGGAGGAGGGGTCCGAGCACATGAACCCCGGCGGCAGCCACAACCAGGGCGGCCACCACGGCTGACCCCCGGCTCCGGACGGACGAGGAGGCCGGCGGTGGGAGATCCCACCGCCGGCCTCCTCCCGTCACCGGGCTACCGGATTACTGGCAGTCCTGGCCGCTGTTGATGCAGTCGACCATCTCGTTCATCAGGTCCTCGTCGAAGAAGTTGATGAAGTCGTTGTGGTCGGTGATCGGCTTGTGGAGCTGCTCCGGGAAGGAGTCCAGCGCGAACGGGTTCACGACCTGCCCGTTCTCGATCCGCGGGGCCGGGATGTTGTCGTACACCAGGCGGACCTGGAGCTGGGGGACGGCCTGGAAGCCGTTCGAGCAACTGCCGTCCGCCTCGACGAAGTCCATGTGCGTACGGTGGTTGGCGCTGTCGGTGTTCTGGCCGTCCCAGCAGCTCTGGAAGGCGGTCGTGCGGACCACGCCGCTGCCGTCGGGGCAGATCGGGTACTTGTCCGTCACCTGCCGGTCCTCGAAGCCGGTGCAGCTCCAGGAGGTGTTGGCGTTGTTCAGCCCGTTGGTGAAGGACTTGGCGTCACCGGTGATGATGCGCAGCGCCCTCGGCATGGCGACGACGTCGCTCGTCCGGTTGCCGACGAACTTCAGCTCCGCCTCGGTGGGCGCGACGATCTTGCCGACGTTGCCGTCCTGACCGCCGCCCGGCTGGCCCTGGTCGATGTCCTGCGTACCGTCCTGGATCCGCAGCACCGGCCAGAAGTACGTCGACCTGTCGCCCTGGTTCCGGCAGGTGGTCTCGCCGTTTGCCAGGTCCTCGTCGCTCGCGAAGGCGTTGTTGGCCTGGTTGCCGACGTAGTCGTGCTGGTGCTGGGCGCCGTTGCTGACGCCGGGGGCGGCGATCACGTTGTCCGAGTTGCGCAGCGCGTTCTCGTTGGTGCCGCAGTCGGTGGTGAAGGTGCCCGTCGAACCGCCGTCGCCGTTCGCGGCCAGACCGTTGGGCAGGTTGCGGGAGCCCGGCTGGACGTCCTCGATGTCGATGAAGTCGTCCGCCACGGGGCCGTTGCCGGCCTGGCCGCCGTTGTCCTGGCCCTGACCGTTGTCCTGGCCGCCGTCACCCTGGTCCTGACCGCCGTCGCCTTGGTCCTGACCGCCGTTGTCCTGGTCCTGACCGCCGCCGCCGTTGTTCCCCGGCTGTTCGACCGGAACACCCTGGCACTGGGCGAACCTGCCGAGGTCGCGCGGCGCCTTGCCGCCCGCCCGGTTGATGTTGATGCCGATCCGGTCCAGGGTGGCCGTCCGCTTGGACTTCAGCGGTCCGAGGATGGCGTTGTCGACGTAGCTCTCGTCACCCGCCTGGGCCTGGCGCGTCTCCGCGAGACGCGTGTAGGCGTCCGTGATCTGCCGGTCCAGCCGGGCCAGCTCCTTCGCCACGCCCCTGCGCGCCTTCCTCGGCACCTTCGTCAGCTTCTGGCCGACGTCGGGGCAGTTGATCGTGGCGACCCGTGCCCCCCTCGACTTCGTTCGGTTGTGGCCTCCGTCCTCGTGCGCCGAGGCGTAGAAGTTGGCCCAGACCAGCCCGCCCCCACCGAGCGCCAGGGCCGCCGCCCCGGCTGTCACTTTGGTGGCCAGCGGCATACGGCGTTTTCTTGTGTTGCGTCCCATGGAAATCCTCTTGACCTTCCTTACGGGGGCACCTTTGCGGGGCGTCGAGCGGCCCGGCAGGAGTGAAGCGGCTCCCTTGAGTACGGGAGCCGCCCCACGGGTGTTCACCCGTCCCGGAAATCGATGGGAAGTCAGTACGGCCACACTGGTTTCAACAGGCCCTGGAATACCAGGAGTTGTCGATCACCCACCCGGGGTGAAGGGGCGACGGGTCCCATTTCACCGGCCGTGGTCGAGATACGCGAGAACCGCCAGCACGCGCCGGTTGTCGTCGTCCGAGACCTCGAGACCCAGTTTGGCGAAGATGTTCGCGGTGTGCTTCGCGATCGCCCGTTCCGTCACCACCAGCCGGGCCGCGATCGCCGCGTTGGTCCGCCCCTGCGCCATCAGCTCCAGCACCTCCAGCTCGCGGGGCGTCAGCCGCGCCAGCGGCCGGTCGTTCCCCGACTGCCGCGCCAGCAACTGCTGGATCACCTGCGGATCCATCGCCGTACCTCCCCGCGCCACCCGTCGTACCGCGTCCACGAACTGCTCCGCGTCGAACACCCGGTCCTTCAGCAGATAGCCGACCCCGCCGCTGCCGTCCGCCAGCAGCTCCCGCGCGTACAACTGCTCCACGTGCTGCGAGAGCACCAGCACCGGCAGCCCCGGCCGCTTGCGGCGCGCCTCCAGCGCGCACTGCAGCCCCTCGTCGGTGTGCGTCGGCGGCAGCCGTACGTCGACCACGGCGACGTCGGGCTCCAGCTCGGCCAGCGCCCGCGCCAGCTCGGGCCCGGACTCCACGGCCGCCGCGATCTCGAAGTCGTGCGCTTCGAGCATCCGGACGAGTCCGTCGCGCAGCAGGAACAGGTCTTCGGCTAGGACAACGCGCAAGGCATCTCCATCGTGACCATGGTGGGACCGCCCGCGGGGCTGCTGACGGCCAGGACGCCGTCGAATGTACCCAGCCGCCGCTCCACCCCGGTCAGTCCCGACCCGGCCCCGACCACCGCGCCGCCCCGCCCGTTGTCGGTGACCGTCACCCGCAGATGACCGTCGGCGTGGTGCAGGTCGATCCAGATCCGGTCCGCCCCGGAGTGCTTCACCGCGTTGGTGAGCACCTCGCTCACCGCGAAGTACGCCGCCGACTCCACGGGAGCCTCGGCCCGTCCGGGCAGCTCCACGTTCACCTCCGTGGCCACCGGCAGCCGCAGCGCCAGCGCCCGCACCGCGTCACCCAGCCCGCGCTCGGCCAGCACCGGCGGGTGGATGCCGCGCACCAGCTCCCGCAGCTCGGTCAGCGCCTCGGCGGAGGACTGCCGGGCATGCGCCAGCAGCTCACGCGCCTTCGCCGGGTCCTTCTCGACCAGCGCCTCGATCGTCCCCAGGTCCATGCCCATCGCGACCAGCCGCGCCTGCGCCCCGTCGTGCAGATCCCGCTCGATGCGCCGCAGCTCGGCGGCGGAGGCGTCCACGGCGTCCCGCCGGGTCTCGGTCAGCACCCGCACCCGCTCGGTCAGCTCGCCCCGGCCCGAGCCGAGGACGGCCCGCGTGAGCAGGAAGTGGACGTGCAGCAGGCGCGGGGTGAAGAAGTGCGCGAGGAACAGCAGGGCGAGGGCGAGGACGCCGGCGCCGAGCGCGGACGCCTGGTCCGTGATCCGTACGAAGCCGTACCAGTACCCGTCGGGCATCACCCGCCACAGCCCGACCGCCAGCGCGAACCCCTCCAGCGGGTAGACCAGCAGCACGAACGGCAGCAGCGCGGTGACGAAGCCCGCGGTCATGTCGACCGGCAGCCACCGCAGGTCCCGCCAGGTCGCCGGGTCGCCCAGCATCCCGAACGTCCGCCCCCACGGGTTGGCGTCCTCGGGTATCGGCCGGTACGACGGCGGGATCCGCACCCCGCCCCACTCGGCCGCCAGCACCCGCCGCCAGTTCGCGAACGTCCGCACCCCCTTCAGCACGTACGGGGTGGTGACGATGCCGACGCCGATCGGGATCAGCGCGATGGACACCACGGACAGCACGAAGCACAGCACCGCCCCCGGCAGCGCCACCAGGGCGAGCGCCAGCCCTCGTATCGCGGCGGGCGCGATGCCCCGCCCCCCGGTCCGCCCCTGGCCGTTCTTCGTATCGGTGGTCATGGCACAAGTCTGGCCGGACGGGACCGGCGGGGCACTGGGCCGGACACCCGGCCCGGGGGTGGTGTTACCTACACCCCTCCGGCGGACCCCAGCACCTTCGCCTCCACCTCCGGATCGAGCCCCTTCTCGGTCCGGTCCGGGCGCTGGGGCGCGGTGCCGCCGATGTCCCGCAGCCAGGCCCAGGTGTCGGCCACGGTCTCGGCGACCGGGCGGCAGCGCAGTCCCGTCGCGACCGCCGGGGAGACGTCCGCCGAGTGCAGCGCGTCGTGCAGGTCGCTGCCCGGCGGCACCCACACCGGCAACTGCGTCCACGGCTCGATCCCCGCTTCGAGGATCACCTCCGGCGCGGTCCAGCGCAGCTCGGCCGGGCCGCCGGTCACCCGGACACAGGCTTCGAGCAACTCGCCCATCGTGCTGTGCCCCTGCGGCGACATCAGGTTGTACGGGCCGCTCAGCTCCCGCTCCGCCGCCCCGAGGATCCACTCCGCGAGGTCGCGGACGTCGACGTACTGGAGCGGCAGGTCACGCGGGCCCGGCGCGAGGACCGGCCCGCCGCGCGCCGTCCGGTTCAGCCACCAGGGCAGCCGGCCCACGTTCTCGTACGGCCCGAGGATCAGCCCCGCCCGCACCAGCAGCGACCGGTCCGCGCCGAAGGCGTCCACGGCGGCCAGCTCACCGCCCAGCTTGTCCCGCGCGTAGTCCGTGGGACCGGCGTCGGCGGAGGCGCCCTCCACCACGGGTGCCTGCTCGGTGTATCCGGCGGGCGGGGCCCAGTCGTACACCGAGCAGCTCGACACGTACACGTACCGTCCGGCGCGGCCCCGCAGCAGCCGCGCCGCGTCCCGCACCGCGCGGGGTGCGGCCGACCAGGTGTCGACGACGACGTCCCACTCGCCGGGGTCCTCGTCGAGCGCGGCCAGACCGTCGAGCGCGGTGCGGTCGCCCAGCAGCGTCCGCGCGCCCTGCGGGGCCTCGTGCCGCCCCCGGTGGAAGACGGTCACCTCCCAGCCCCG
This sequence comes from Streptomyces sp. CB02400, assembly GCF_001905725.1. Lineage (GTDB taxonomy): Bacteria > Actinomycetota > Actinomycetes > Streptomycetales > Streptomycetaceae > Streptomyces > Streptomyces atrovirens. The sequence continues at coordinate 62,269 of NZ_LIWB01000013.1, read as the reverse complement.
CCCGAGGGCCGCCTCGACGACGGCCCGGCCCGCGAACTCCGTACCACCCAGCATCAGAAGTCTCATACCGGTGACTCTGCCCGGCCGGGCGGCACGGGGGAACGGGAATCTGCTGTCGGCAGACCGGTCGTACGGGATTCAGCGCCCGGTCGGCGGCACGTACTTGTAGCCGACCCGGCGTACGGTGCGGATCGTGTCCCGGTGTCCGGGGCCCAGTTTGCGGCGCAGCCGGGCGATGTGGACGTCGACGGTACGGCCGTCGCCGACATGGCCGTAGCCCCACACCGTGCCGACCAGGTGGTCCCGGGTGTGCACCCGGTTCGGGTGCGCCACGAGATGGGCGAGCAGTTCGAACTCCAGGTAGGTGAGGTCGAGTTGCCGTCCGTCGACGTGGGCGGTGCGCTGTGCGGGGTCGACCCGGATCAGCGGGTCGTCGGCGGTCTCGGGGCCGGGGGAGCCGGCCGGGAAGGGCGGCCGCTGGTCGGCGGGGACCAGCACCAGGTAGCCGACCATCGGGGGGCGGCCGGGCAGGACGGGCAGGGCGTTCTGCGGCGCGGGCAGCCAGGTGGCGCCCGGCGGCAGCAGATCCGCCACGGTCACCACCTCGTCCCGGTCCACGGCACGCAGCCGGGGGTGAGCGGAAGGGGGGACGGGGGACAGGGAACGGGGGGTCGCCATGAGACGTCAGCTCTTTCGCGCGAAGGGGTTCGTCGAGGACGTACGCGGTGCGCGGCGGCCGAAGGCCGGGAGAGGATCCGGGCGTCAGAGGGCCGGCGCGTTCGTCGCGCGACAACACACCCGGTCGAAGTCGTGGTGCTGACGGGAAGGCCAGAACGGTTCCAGGTCACGGCGACCCGTCGCGTCGTACTTACGGAAGCCGGCCATGCGTCCATTGAAGCAGACACGCGGGGTCCGCAGGAGCCCCCTTCCACCGCTCGGACAACGCGGAGGGGCGCCCACCCCGATCGGTGGACGCCCCTCGCGACGACTGCGGTACCGCGTACGGATCAGACCTGGCCGGCCTTCTCCAGCGCGGTGCAGCACGTGTCGACCAGCAGGCGGGTCACCACGTACGGGTCGACGTTGGCGTTCGGACGGCGGTCCTCGATGTAGCCCTTGCCGTCCTTCTCGACCTGCCACGGGATGCGGACCGAGGCGCCGCGGTTGGAGACGCCGTAGGAGTACTCGTTCCACGGGGCGGTCTCGTGCAGACCGGTGAGACGGTCGTCGATGCCGGCGCCGTAGTTCTTGACGTGGTCCAGCGGCTTGGAGCCCTCACCGAGCGATTCGCACGCGGTGATGATCGCGTCGTAGCCCTCGCGCATCGCCTTGGTGGAGAAGTTGGTGTGCGCGCCCGCGCCGTTCCAGTCGCCCTTGACCGGCTTGGGGTCGAGGGTGGCGGAGACCTCGAAGTCCTCGGCGGTGCGGTAGAGCAGCCAGCGGGCCACCCAGAGCTGGTCGGAGACCTCCAGCGGGGCCAGCGGGCCGACCTGGAACTCCCACTGGCCGGGCATGACCTCGGCGTTGATGCCGGAGATGCCCAGGCCCGCCTTCAGGCAGTTCTCCAGGTGCGCCTCGACGACGTCACGGCCGAAGATCTCGTCCGAGCCGACACCGCAGTAGTAGCCGCCCTGCGCGGCCGGGAAGCCGCCCTCGGGGAAGCCGAGCGGGCGGGCGCCCTTGAAGAAGGTGTACTCCTGCTCGATGCCGAAGATCGGCTCCTGCGCGGTGAACTTCCCGGCGACCTCGGCCAGCGCGGCACGGGTGTTGGTCTCGTGCGGCGTCATGTCCGTGTTGAGGACCTCGCACAGCACCAGGACGTCGTCGCCGCCGCGGATGGGGTCCGGGCAGACGAAGACCGGCTTGAGGACGCAGTCGGAGGCGTGGCCCTTGGCCTGGTTGGTGGAGGAGCCGTCGAAGCCCCAGATCGGCAGCTCCGCGCCCTTGGCGTCGTCGGCCAGGATCTTCGTCTTGGAACGCAGCTTGGCGGTCGGCTCGGTGCCGTCGATCCAGATGTACTCGGCCTTGAAGCTCACGGTCCACATCCTTCGGGGGTGGGTCTGGGCGCTTGTGCGGGTGCTGCGGCGCTGCGGCACTGGGGCGCCGCCGTCGATGCCCGCAGCCTGTCAACAGGCGATTTCCCGGCCATTGCCCGAATGTGAACCCCGTGTTACCTGACACCGCCGTGTCCCACCTCACCGTGTGAGCACGCGTGCATGGTCGCGGGGGACGCGGACGGGCCCGCCGCCCCGGTGAGGGGAGCGGCGGGCCCTGGGAATCCGCGACGAACCCGGACCTCACCCCACCTTCTCGATCACCGCGCGGCGGATCAGGAACTTGCCGGCCTCCCGGACCTGCTCGAAGGCCGCGTTGTTGAGCAGCACGCAACTGCCGGAGACCGAGGTGACCTCCACCGTCGTGGACTTGTCGTTGTCCAGGTTGGTGACCTTCAGCTTCGTGCCGGCCGGGAACTGGTTGCTGGACGCGGCCGGGGCGCCGTCCTCGCCGGAGAGGGTGACGGTCGACCCGTCGCACACCTGCTCACCGGAGGCCTGCGCGCCCTCCTCCTCCGCCGCGGGCTGCGAGGGGGCGGGCTGCTGCGGCTGCGCGGCCTGGGAGTCCTGAGCCGACTCCCCCACCGTGCACCCGGACGCCTCCTGCTGGCGCTGGATCTGGGCGATGACCGCCTCGCGGTTGGCGATCCGCGCCTCGGACTGCGCGTCCGGGGCGGCCCGTTGGCCCTCGATGAACCTCTGGTTGTTGCCGAGCGCGGTGGCGAGGCCCTGGCAGACGGTCGAGTCCGCCGCCGACTTGGTGGCCGGCGGCGGCGCCGCGTTCGACGTGTTCGCCATGACGAAGGCCCCGCCTCCCGCCACCGTCGCGGCGCTGACCAGCAGCGCGAGCTTCTTCTTCGGGCCGAGGGTTCTCCTGCGCGACATGCGCGCCTCCTGAAGAGGTAGGGGAGCGTACGCCGCTATGTACGAGATACCGAACAGAGTTGCTCAGCGGTTGGGCCGGGCATTCGAAGTGGCCTGCGTCACACGGCTGTCAGCGGGAGAGGGCGTCCCGTACGGCGTCCTCCGTGCGGCCCACGACCGCCGTACCGTCGTCCGCCGTGATGATCGGCCGCTGGATCAGCTTGGGGTGCGAGGCGAGCGCCGCGATCCAGCGGTCCCGCGTGCCGGCCTCCCGCGCCCACTCCTCGATCCCCAGCTCCGTCGCGACGGCCTCCTGGGTCCGGGTGATGTCCCACGGCTCCAGCCCGAGCCGCTCCAGCACCGCCCGGATCTCGTCCTCGCTCGGCACGTCCTCCAGGTAACGGCGGACGGTGTACTCGGCCCCCTCGGCGTCGAGCAGGCTGATGGCGCTACGGCACTTGGAACAGGCGGGATTGATCCAGATCTCCATGCCGCCCACGGTACGCCGACCCCGCTCTGTTCGAATTCTCCGCCCCCGTGCGCGTGTCGCGCGGGACCTGTGTGACGTCACGGCAAAACCCGTGTCCACCAGGGCATTTATTGGCTTCTTCAGGTCTGCTGATTGTCGGTGGGGGGCAGTAGAATGGAAGCAGTGTTCGAGGGTGGTACCGGGGTCGTCGGGGATCCCGGCGGGCCGCCCCGACCGCGACAGGAGGATGCCCGTGCCCGCTGCCGCACTGAAGCCGAAGCCCCTGCCCACCCAGTCCACCGCGAAGCGTCCCGTGCCGCTCGAACTGCCCTGCGCCCCGGTGGAGAAGCGCCCGCTCCCGGCGGGCCGCCCGCGCGAGTGGTACGTCACGCACAACCGCCGGCTCAAGGCGATGCGGCTCGCCATCGCCCTGCTCGACTCCGGCGTCTACCTGCCGGGCCAGGCCCGCAACGAGAGGATCCGCACCACGGCGGCGCTGATCGGCGTCCACCCGCCGTCGGACACCACGTGCCACATGGTGCGCGCGTTCATGCGCTACAACCGCTGAGCCCCGGACCGGTGCCGGGCGGCCTCCGTGCGCGGGGCGCCCGGCACCGGTGTGCCGCGCGCTGAGGCAGTATGGGCGGGTGAGGGCACCGTCCTCACCCCGAAGTCGCCGCGGCCCGGCGGCACTTGCGCCGGCAGGCCACGCGGTCGCGGCCCCGCCGGAGGAGAAAGGTACGACGGTTGGCTGAGGAGAGGACGGTCCCGGTCCCGTCGGCCTGGATGACGCCGTCCGGCCGGTACGGACGCGCCGTCGCCCGGGCGTGCGACATCGGCATCGCGCTGGTGGTCCTGGTGGCGGCGGAGTACTACAGCGGCGATTACGACCTGCTCCTGGGCGCGCTGATGGCACTGTGCCTGCTGGCCCGCAGACGGTTCCCCGGCACGGTGCTGGCGGCCGTCCTGGCGCTGGGCGTCGTCCAGTTCGTCCTGTACGACCTGCCCGACCTGCCGCTGGCGTCGGCGCCCGCCTCGTACGACGTGGCCGTGCTGTTCGCCATGATGTCGGTCGTCCACCACTCCCGGACCACCTGGATGCCGTATCTCGCGGGCGCCGTGGTGCTGCTGGCCGCGGCGGCCGGGACGGTGGGGATGCCGGTCCTCGGCATCGAGCCGTTCGTCGACCTCGAATCGCTCCTGGTCTTCTGGGGGCTGACGCTGACGGTCTGGCTGACGGCCTTCGCCCTGCACACGCGGCGCCTCTACGCCGAGAGCCAGGCGGCCCGCGCCTGGCACGCCGAGCGGGAACAGGAGCAGCGCGTCCGGCTGGCCGCGACCCGGGAGCGGGCCGAGATCGCCCGTGAACTGCACGACGTGGTGGCGCACAGCCTGGCCGTGATGATCCTCCAGGCCGACGGCGCCGGGACCGTGCTGCGGAAGTCGCCGGACATGGCGGAGTCCGCGCTGAAGACGATCGCCGCCACCGGCCGGGACGCGATCGACGACATGCACCGCATCGTCCGGGTGCTGCGCGAGGGGAACCCGGACTCCGGCGACCCGGACTCCGACGGCGGCGGCCCGCCGCGGCGGCTGGTCACCCTCGACGAGATCGAGGTCGTCGCCGAACGCGCACGGGCCGCCGGGCTGACCGTGGACGTGTCGGTCGAGGTCGGCGAGGGACGGCTGTCGCCGGCGGAGGAGATGACGGCCTTCCGCATCGTCCAGGAGTGCCTCACCAACGTGCTCCGCCACGCCGGAGCCGGGGCCGGGGTCGACATCCGGCTCCACGAGGAGCGGGGCACCCTGCTGATCGGTGTGGTCGACGACGGGGCGGGCACCCTCGCCGGCCGCGGCGTCGGCGGACGCTCCGGAGGGAACGGGCTCGTGGGGATGCGGGAGCGGGTGGAGCTCGCCGGCGGCAGCTTCGAGGCCGGCCCCCGGCTCGGCAGCGGATGGCACGTACGTGCCTCGATTCCGACAAGGACGAAGTGATGACGCGGACGGACAGACCGATCCGGGTGGCCGTGGTGGACGACCAGCCGCTGATCCGGGCCGGTTTCTCCATGGTGCTGGCCGGTCAGGACGACATCGAGGTCGTCGGTGAGGCGGAGAACGGGGCGGACGCCCTCGACCTGCTGGACAAGATCGAGGCGGACGTCGTCATCATGGACATCCGCATGCCCGTCATGGACGGCATCCAGGCCACGGAGCGGCTGATGCGGCTCGACGATCCGCCCGGCGTGCTGGTGCTGACCACCTTCGACAACGACGAGGACGCGTTCGCGGCCCTGCGCGCCGGCGCCGGCGGCTTCCTGCTGAAGAACGCTCCCGCCGCGGAGGTCGTGAACGCCATCCGGGTCCTGGCCGCGGGGGAGTCGGTGGTGGCGCCGCGCATCACCCGGCTGCTCCTCGACCGGGTCTCGGACCGGCTGGCACCGGCGAACGGGCAGGCCGAACGGCTGGACGTCCTCACCGCGCGCGAGCGGGACGTGCTCACCCTGGTCGCCCGGGGGCTCTCCAACGCCGAGATCGCGGCGGAGCTGTATGTCGCGGGGGCCACGGTGAAGACGCACCTGGGCAACCTCATGGCCAAACTGCACCTGCGGGACCGCGCCCAGGCCGTCGCGTTCGCCTATGAGTCCGGGCTGGTCCGTCCCTCCCCCTGAGGGTGCAGGAACACCCCCGGGTTCTGCCCCCGGGGGCGCAGAGACCACCCCGTCCGGTGTGCCAGATCCGCCGCCTCCGATCTCGGATCCGTGGCCGATGTCCGGCGGACCGCCGAACTCCAGACTTCTCACTGTCGCCGAACGCGGCCGAGAAGACACTGGAGGACCCGATGAGCACCACGCCCACCACGCCCGTCACGCCCACCACGCGGAACCGCAAGCGGAACCGTCTCGTCATCGGTGCGGCCACGGCCGTGACCGTCGCGGCCCTGGCCGCCGGGGCGGCCTACTGGTGGCAGGACCGCGACGAGCTCAGCCAGGCGTCCGCCGAGGACTGCCGGCTGGCGCAGCGCATCATCACCGAGGCCGAGGAGATCTCCACCGGCCCCGTGCCGGACGCGGAGAAGTGGTGGCAGGAGACCGGTGACGAGCGCCGCGCGCAGATGAAGGACGGCTACCTCGGAATCAAGATCGCCCAGTACGAGGGGTGGGCGGTCGAGACCGCCAAGAAGTCCTCCGAAGTGCCGTCCGCGAAGGACGTGAAGGACCTCGAGGGCAAGGCGCGGGGACACTGCTCGGACTCCGGCGTCACCCTCTCCATGCCGCCGCTCGGCTCCTGACCCGGATTGCGAGAACCGCCCCCATGGCTGTCCACACCGCCGACCGCGGCCGCACACCGGACGACGTCATCACCGCCACCGCCCTGGTGAAGACCTACCGCCAGGGCACCGCCGAGGTGCGGGCCCTCGACGAGGTGTCCGTCGGTGTCCGGCGCGCCCGGTTCACCGCCGTCGTCGGCCCCTCCGGATCGGGCAAGTCGACCCTGATGCACTGCGTCGCCGGCCTCGACACCGTCACCTCCGGCAGCATCGTCCTGGACGGGACGGAGATCACCGGACTGTCCGACCGGCAGCTGACCAGGGTGCGCCGGGAGCGGATCGGGTTCGTCTTCCAGTCGTTCAACCTGCTGCCGCAACTGACGGCGTACGAGAACATCGTGCTGCCCGTCGCCATGTCCGGCGGACGCCCGGACCGCGCCCTGGTGGACCACCTCTGCGAGGTCCTCGGCATCGCCCACCGGCTCTCGCACCGCCCCGCCGAACTGTCCGGGGGCCAGCAGCAGCGGGTCGCCGTGGCCCGGGCGCTGGTGGCCCGGCCGGCCGTGCTCTTCGCCGACGAACCCACCGGCAACCTCGACTCCCGGGCCGGCACCGAAGTCCTCACCATGCTGCGCCGGTCCGTCGACGACCTCGGCCAGACGGTCGTGATGGTCACCCACGACCCCGCGGCAGCGCGGTACGCGGACCGGGTGCTGACCCTCGCGGACGGACGCGTCGTCAAGGACGAGCACACCGCCCCCGCCACCGACGTCATGGGGAGGCGGCGATGAGCACCCCGTGGCGTGCGACCGTCCTGGGCTCCCAGGTGGCGGAACTCCTGCGGCGGCCCGGCCGGTTCACGGCGACCGGACTGTCGCTGCTGATCGCGGCGTTCGTCGTCTTCGGGACCGTCATGGCCCAGCAGATCATCACCGCGACCGTCGTCGAGAAGTTCCGCGGCACACCCGAAGCGGTGTCGCTGGTGGTCACGCCCGGCGACGGGGAGGACATCGGCGAGGACCGCCTGGGCGAGATCCTGAAGACGCCCGGAGTCACCGAGGCCGTCGGCCGGCTCGACGGCGGCAGCCCGCTGGACGGCAGCGCCGTCGAACGCTACCTCGCGCTGTCCGCGGACCCCGGCACCGGCGCCCTGGCGGAAGTCCGGCTGACCGACGGCACGTACCCCTCCGGTCCGGGCCGGCTCGCCGTCAACACGCGGGCCGCGCGGGAGTACGGTCTCGCTCCGGGCTCGTCGCTCACCCTGCTGCGGCCCGAACCCGACGGCGAAGGCACCCGGCGGGTGACGGTCGAGGTCAGCGGCATCGTCCGCGGCACCGCCACGGACGACACGGAGCCCACCGGGTACGCCCCCGGTCCCCGACTCGGGGAGCTGCTCGGCGTGTCGGGCTACTCCCGCATCGACGTCCGCACCGGCACCGCGTCCTCCGCGTCCGGTTCCGTGGATCCGGCGGAGCGGATCCGGCAGGCGGTGCCCGGAGCACAGGTGCGGTCCGGGGACGAGGTGCGGGAGGAGGAGGCCCGCGAGGCGGTGGCGGAGGCGAAGGACACCCTGGAACTGGTCACCGTCTTCCTCGCCGTCGCCGTCGGCGCGGCCGTCCTCGTCGCGACCTCCACCTTCCGCATCGTCTTCGCACGGCGCGTACGCCAGCTGGCGCTGCTGCGCGCCATCGGGGCGACCCCGCGACGGCTCGCCGCCGCGCTCGTCGCCGAAGGGGCGGTGGTCGGTCTGCTGGCCGGCGCGACCGGAGTGCTGGCGGCCTGGGGCTGCGGGCGGCTCGTCCCCCCGGTCGCAGGGTGGTTCGGGCACGACCTGTTCGCTCCCTCCCACCTCCCGCTGACGGAGGCCGTCCTCACCGTTCTCGGCACCGGCCTGCTTGCGGTCCTCGCGGTCCTGGCCCCGTCCCTGACCGCCTCACGGGTCTCCCCGCTGCAGGCCCTGCGCAGCGCGGCGTCCGGGGAGAACGCGGCGAGCGGCGTCGGCCGGACCCTGCTGGGCCTGCTGTGCGCGGCGGGCGCCGCGTTCCTCGCCCGGCAGCAGTACGGCGGGCTGCCCCAGCCGGGCGACACGGAGTACGACCGGTTCGCGGCGCTGACCGTCGTGGTGCTCTCGGGCGGGCTGGCCTTCCTCGCCCTGATCGCCCTCGGCCCCCGTCTGGTCCGGCCGGTGCTGTCGGCCGTCGCCGTGCCCCTGCGCCGCACCGGTGCGGCCGGCCGGCTCGCGGTCGCGGGTGTCGGGGGCGCGCCGGGCAGGGCGGCCTCGGTCTCGGTCGTCGTGGCCCTCGGCGTCTGCCTGGTCGGCTCGACCCTGACCTGCCTCGCCTCCCTGAACGCCTACGAGCGGTACCGGCAGGCGGTGGAGGCACCCGCCGACTTCCACCTGTACGCGAGGGACAGCGAGACGCTGGACCGGTCGCTGGCCGCCGATCTCACCTCGCACCCCGAACTCGCCGACGTGACCGCGTTCCGTACGGCGGAGGTCGTCGAGAGCGCCCGCAGCGCGACCATCTCCGACCTCGACCTCGGCACCGTCCGCTCCGGCGTGGGCCTGACCGCCCGCACCGGCTCCCTCGACCGCCTCGAACCCGCCCACGTCGTCGTGGACGCCGACCACGCCCACCGGCTCGGCGTCCGGGCGGGCGACCGTGTGACGCTGACGTTCGGGGGCCGCCCCGTCCGGCTCACCGTGGCGGCGACGCTGCCCGGAGCCGGGCCCTACGGAGGGAACTTCTTCGTCACCGCCGCGGACCTCACCCGTATGGGAGCGGACGCCGCGCCCACCACGGTCACCGCCAACGCCTCGCAGGACGGCGCCCAGGGGCGGATACGCGCGCAGCGGGCCGTCACCGACACGCTGACCGGCCCGGAGCGCGGCGACGGCCGCGTCATCGCCGAGGACTCGGCCGCACAGGCCGGCGAGTCGGACGACCTGCGGACGATGGCCACGACAGTGATCATGGTGCTGGGGCTGACCGTCCTGGTGGCGGTCGTCGGAGTCGCGACCACGGCGAGTCTCACCGTCGTCGAACGCAAGCGCGAGTTCGGGCTGCTGCGGGCCCTGGGGCTCAGCGGGGCGGCCGTGCACCGCATGGTCACGGTGGAATGCGCGCTCTACGGCGTACTGGGCGGGGTCCTCGGTCTGGCCCTCGGCATGCCGTACTCCTGGCTGGTGGTCCGGGTCGCCCAGACGAGCGCCCCGTTCAGCGTGCCGGCCGGGGAGCTCGCGGCGGTCTTCGTCGCTCTCGTCCTGGTGACCGCCGCCGCGGGCATGGTGCCCGCCCTCCGCGCCTCCCGGACCTCACCGACGGTCGCCGTCGCGCAGACCGAGTAGCCGGGATCAGTACGGGCGGAAGTTGACGTAGCCGAGCAGCACGATCACCGCGACGACGCAGCCGAGCACCACGGCCGTCGACACCCACGACGAGCGGCCGGACGATCCCCTGTACTCCGGTTCGCCGCGGAACGGGACCGGTCCGGGCGGGTTGTCCTTCCAGCGGGCGGCGAGCATCCGGGCCCGGGCCGACGGCTCCTTGTGCTCGGCGCCGTCCGCCCACTTGATGTCGAACTCCCGCTCCTCGTCGTCCCGTTCGGACATCCCCGTGACCTTCCTCGAACAACAGTGTCAGTTCTTATGATCCCCCTCCGCGCCCACCGGGGGAAGGATTCCGGACATCCGGCGGCCGTGGTGCTTTCGGCACGGGCGATCTACGATCCCCTGATCGACTCGGCGGTTTGCGACATACGGGGGAATGCGCGGATGACCACCACACCCGACCTTGTGCTGCGTGGTGCCGGCGGGGCCGTCCTGCGGTTCGGGGGCGGGGCGGCGGTGACCCTGCGCCGCGGGGACGAGGAGCTTCGCATACCCCTGGAGGCCATCGAGCTGGTCCACCCCGAGGGGCGGGCCGTCGAGGTCGTCCTGACGGCACCGGACGGCATCGAGCCCGCCGCCCACCGGGTCGACGACGTCAGCGAGGCCGCCGTCACCGCCTTCGCCGAGGTGGTGAACGCGGCGCTGCCGGACGTCTTCGAGGGAGACCCGGTCCCCGACGGCTCGGCCCTCGTCACCACCCGTACGATCGGCCCGCCCCCGGAGAGCGAACAGGACCGCAACTGGCGGCTGGCGAAGCGCGCCGTACTGGTCTTCGCGGTGGTCGCCGTCGTCCTGAGCGCGGTGCTCGCCGTCGCCGGCGAGCCGGACTTCATCGTGTTCCTCTGGCCGCTGGGCTTCTTCGGCACCCTCATGGGCGTGATCAGCGCCGGAATCATGGGCCCGGGCGCCGTGCGGATGTGGCGCCTGCCCCGGCACGGCATCACGGTGACGGCGGAGTTCTCCCACTACACCGACCGCACCCGCGTCTACCGGTACACGGACCTGCACGGCACCGCGCACACGTACCAGGGCGGCAACGGCGGCTCGCACCTCGAGATCAGCTACGACCCCCGAGACCCCCGCAGGGCCGTCGCGGCGTCCTCGGCCTGGGAGCGGTGCATGGTCGCGTTCGTCACGCTGCTGCTGGGCGCCGTCTCCCTCGCCTGCTGGACCGGCGTGGCCGCCCTGCTCGTCGACGCCCTGACCTAGAACGGGCGAGGGCCGCCGCTCCGGTCGGGAGCAGCGGCCCTCGGGGTGTTTCCCGTTCTGCCTCTCACACGCTCTTACACGTCGAAGTACAGCTCGAACTCGTGCGGGTGCGGGCGGAGCTGGAGCGGGGCGATCTCGTTGGCGCGCTTGAAGTCGATCCACGTCTCGATCAGGTCCGGCGTGAAGACGTCGCCCTGGAGGAGGAACTCGTGGTCGGCCTCCAGGCGGTCGAGGACCGCGCCGAGGGAGGTCGGGACCTGCGCCACGTTCGCGTGCTCCTCGGGAGCCAGCTCGTAGAGGTCCTTGTCGATCGGCTCGGCCGGCTCGATCTTGTTCTTGATGCCGTCCAGGCCGGCCAGGAGCAGCGCCGAGAAGGCCAGGTACGGGTTGCCGGAGGCGTCCGGGGCGCGGAACTCCACGCGCTTGGCCTTCGGGTTGGAGCCGGTGATCGGGATGCGCATCGCGGCGGAGCGGTTGCGCTGCGAGTACACCAGGTTCACCGGCGCCTCGAAGCCCGGCACCAGACGGTGGTACGAGTTCACCGTCGGGTTGGTGAAGGCCAGCAGCGACGGCGCGTGCTTGAGGATGCCGCCGATGTAGTAGCGGGCCGTGTCCGACAGGCCGGCGTAGCCCTGCTCGTCGTAGAAGAGCGGCTCGCCGCCCGTCCACAGCGACTGGTGGACGTGCATGCCCGAGCCGTTGTCACCGAAGATCGGCTTCGGCATGAAGGTCGCGGTCTTGCCGTTGCGCCACGCGACGTTCTTGATGATGTACTTGAAGAGCTGCAGGTCGTCGGCGGCGGCGAGCAGCGTGTTGAACTTGTAGTTGATCTCGGCCTGGCCGGCGGTGCCCACCTCGTGGTGCTGGCGCTCGACCTTCAGGCCGGCCTTGGCCAGCTCCAGGGACATCTCGGCGCGCAGGTCGGCGAAGTGGTCGACCGGCGGGACCGGGAAGTAGCCGCCCTTGTAGCGGACCTTGTAACCGCGGTTGTCCTCCAGCGCACCGGTGTTCCAGGCGCCCGCCTCGGAGTCGATGTGGTAGAAGGACTCGTTCTCGGAGGTCTTGAAGCGCACGCTGTCGAAGACGTAGAACTCGGCCTCGGGACCGAAGTACGCGGTGTCCGCGATCCCGGTGGAGGCCAGGTACGCCTCGGCCTTCTTGGCCACGTTGCGCGGGTCGCGGGAGTAGGCCTCGCCCGTGATCGGGTCGTGGATGAAGAAGTTGATGTTCAGCGTCTTGTCACGGCGGAACGGGTCGACCCGGGCGGTCGACAGGTCCGCGCGCAGAGACATGTCGGACTCGTGGATGGCCTGGAAACCGCGGATCGACGATCCGTCGAACGCCAGCTCCTCGTCCGGGTCGAACGCCTCGGCAGGGATCGTGACGTGCTGCATCACGCCCGGGAGGTCGCAGAACCGGACGTCGATGAACTTGACGTCCTCGTCCGCGAGGTACTTCTTGGCGTCGTCGGCGTTCTGGAACATCCAGCTCCTCCTACTCCCGACCGTCCCGCCGGGGTGGTAGATCGTTCGTGTGGCCAGTGCGGGTGGCACACGCTCCCCTCGACCCTAGGGACGGGTCATTTCTCGGGCGTGACCCATTTGTTTCGCACAAGTTAACCGGGCCCTCTCCCACGGTAGCCCCGGCGCACCCCGCCGTCCTGTGGTCATATCCGGGCGCAGTACCGTGGACGGGTGGACAACAGGCAAGCAATCGGATCATGGCTCTCGGGGCCCCGCGCGGCCCTGGAGGACGCCGGTGCCGAGTTCGGTTACCGGGGCGAGCAGCTGGGGCTGCCGGAGAACGGACCGGGCTCGATCGCAGGACCCGGCCGCAGGCTCGGCGCCCTCGCCGTGGACTGGGGTCTGTGCGTCCTGATCGCATACGGTCTGATCACCGAGGGCTACGAGGGACAGGCGACCAGCAACTGGGCGCTGCTGGTGTTCCTCGTGCTGAGCATCCTCACCGTCGGCACGGTCGGCTTCACCCCCGGCAAGCGTCTGCTCGGGCTGCGGGTGGTCGCCCTCGACACCGGCCGGATCCAGCCGCTGCGCGGGCTCGTGCGCTCGGTGCTGCTGTGCCTGGCCATCCCCGCCCTCGTCTGGGACCGTGACGGCCGCGGACTGCACGACCGGCTGGCCCGCACGGTCGAGGTGCGGATCTGACAGCCGGTCCCGGGATACGACGATCGGTCCCGGGATACGACGATGGGGGCGCCGGAAGTGATTCCGGCGCCCCCATCGTCGTATCGGGAAAGGGCGGGTCAGCGGCCCCTCGGGCCGCCGCCCTTCGGCAGTCTCATGCCCTTGGGCATCGGGCCCTTCGGCAGCGGCATGTTGCTCATCAGGTCGCCCAGGGCGCGCAGCCGGTCGTTGGTCGCGGTGACCTGCGGGCCGGTGAGCACGCGGGGCAGCTTGAGCATGGTCGTACGGACCTTCTTCAGCTCGACCTGGCCCTCGCCGGTGCCCACGATCAGGTCGTGCACCGGGACGTCCGCGACGATGCGGTTCATCTTCTTCTTCTCGGCGGCCAGCAGGCTCTTCACCCGGTTCGGGTTGCCCTCGGCGACCAGCACGATGCCGGCCTTGCCGACCGCGCGGTGCACCACGTCCTGGTTGCGGTTCATCGCCACCGCGGGGGTCGTCGTCCAGCCCCGGCCGATGTTGTCGAGCACGGCCGCGGCGGCGCCCGGCTGTCCCTCCATCTGCCCGAAGGCGGCCCGCTCGGCCCTGCGCCCGAAGACGATCGCCGTCGCGAGGAAGGCGAGCAGGAGGCCCAGGATGCCGAGATAGATGGGGTGCCCGATCAAGAAACCGATCGCGAGGAAGACACCGAAGGTGACGATTCCGACAGCCGCGAGTACAAGACCGATCTTCTTGTCGGCCCTGCGGGTCATCTTGTAGGTCAGGGCGATCTGCTTCAGTCGCCCGGGGTTCGCAGCGTCCGCTGCGGTTTCCTTCCTCGCCATGCCATGAAGTCTACGTGTCCCCGCGGGGGGCGGTAGGTCAGGGGCGGGTCGTCAGGGAAGGGGCGGCCAGGGTCTGGTCGAGGACGCGCTGCGCCTCGACCCGGTCCCTGGCGCGACGGCGGTCCTCCAGCACCGAGGTCCAGGCGTTGCGGCGGGCGGTGCGCTGGCCGCCGCTCATCAGCAGCGACTCGACGGCGCGCAGTGCGGTGGCGAAGGACGGGATGGCGGTGGCGCGGACGGGCGCGGCCTGCATGGTGGAGGTCTCCCTCGGTGCCGGCGGGTAGGGATGTACGTGCTGTGATTCCAGGCTCACTGACTGGTGTTACCAGGGCGTGACCGGCCGGTCAAACAGGCATGAAGCCTCGGTGGGAGGGTCCGGAACGCCGACGCGGCCCCGACCTGTGCCCTCATCTGCGAGGACGGTCGGGACCGCGTGGTCTCGGCCATTACTGACCGGTAGGGCCTTGTGCGTGAATTCACACGCGCTCGGTCCGGGCTGCTGCGGGGGCTCAGACGGCCTGGGAGGCCACGTAGGCGCCCCGCTTCTCGACCGCCATCTGGTACAGGCGGCCGGCGCGGTACGAGGAGCGGACCAGCGGGCCGGACATCACACCGGAGAAGCCGATCTGCTCGGCCTCCTCCTTCAGCTCCACGAACTCCTGCGGCTTCACCCAGCGCTCCACGGGGTGGTGGCGCACGGAGGGACGCAGGTACTGCGTGATGGTGACCAGCTCGCAGCCCGCGTCGTGGAGCTGCTTCAGCGCGTCGCTGACCTCCTCGCGGGTCTCGCCCATGCCGAGGATCAGGTTCGACTTGGTGACCAGGCCGTAGTCACGGGCCTCGGTGATGACCTTCAGGGAGCGGTCGTAGCGGAAGCCGGGACGGATCCGCTTGAAGATCCGGGGGACCGTCTCGACGTTGTGCGCGAACACCTCGGGGCGGGAGGAGAAGACCTCCGCCAACTGCTCGGGGATCGCGTTGAAGTCGGGGGCGAGCAGCTCGACCTTGGTGCGGCCGTCCGCGCGCTCCGCCGTCTGCGCGTGGATCTGGCGCACGGTCTCCGCGTACAGCCAGGCGCCGCCGTCCTCCAGGTCGTCGCGGGCGACGCCGGTGATGGTGGCGTAGTTCAGGTCCATGGTGACGACCGACTCGCCCACGCGGCGCGGCTCGTCACGGTCCAGCGCCTCGGGCTTGCCGGTGTCGATCTGGCAGAAGTCGCAGCGCCGGGTGCACTGGTCACCGCCGATGAGGAAGGTCGCCTCGCGGTCCTCCCAGCACTCGTAGATGTTCGGACAGCCGGCTTCCTGGCAGACCGTGTGCAGCCCCTCGCTCTTGACGAGGTTCTGCATCTTGGAGTACTCGGGGCCCATTTTCGCCCGGGTCTTGATCCACTCGGGCTTGCGCTCGATGGGGGTCTGGCTGTTGCGGACCTCCAGGCGCAGCATCTTGCGTCCGTCGGGTGCGACTGCGGACACGACCGGCTCCCTAGCGATTGATTCTTCGGCGTGCTCAAGGGTACGCCCGTTGATTTGAAACCCGGCGTGGGTGCCGGGGTGCTGGGGGTTGCCGCCCCCAGGTCCCCGCTCCGCCCCTGGACGGGCCTTGTCCTCGAACGCCGGACGGGCTGTTCTCAGGACGGGCTGTTCTCAGGACGGGCTGTTTCAGACCGGTGTCTTCTCGATGACCCGGGGCTTCAGTTCCGCGTTCTCCAGGATGTCCCGGAGGTGGCGTTCCGCTACGGGGAGCACCTCGGCGATCGTGATGTCGCGGCCCAGCTCGTTCGCCAGGGAGGCGACGCCCGCGTCGCGGATGCCGCACGGGATGATCTTGTCGAACCACTTGTTGTCGGGGTTCACGTTCAGCGCGAAGCCGTGCATCGTGACGCCCTTGGCCACCCGGATGCCGATCGCGGCGATCTTGCGGTCCTCGCGGCGCTGGCCCGCGTTGGAGGGCGCGTACTCCGGGCCGTTGAGGCGGGGGTCGAACTCGTCGTCGGTGAGCCGGGGGTCGAAGTCCAGGGAGAGGCCGCCGAGCGCGGGGCGCTGCTCGACCGGGTCGCCGAGGACCCAGACGCCGCTGCGGCCCTCGACCCGGGTGGTCTCCAGGCCGAACTCCGCGCAGGTGCGGATCAGGGCCTCCTCCAGGCGGCGGACGTGCGCGACCACGTCCACCGGGCGGGGCAGCTTCTGGATCGGGTAGCCCACGAGCTGGCCGGGACCGTGCCAGGTGATCTTGCCGCCGCGGTCCACGTCGATGACCGGGGTGCCGTCGAGGGGGCGCTCGTTCTCCGCGGTGCGCCGGCCGGCCGTGTAGACCGGGGGGTGCTCCAGGAGGATCACGGTGTCGGGCACCTCGTCGGCGAACCGTGCCGCGTGCACCCGGCGCTGCTCGTCCCAGGCCAGCTGGTAGTCCACGGCCTCGGCCCCGAAGCCCATCCGCACGAACCGCAAATCGCTCACGGCAAAGCGCCTCCCTAGAAGGTCGTCAGGCACGAAACGCGCCCACGCCACTGTACGACCGTTCGAGCGGGAGTCGGTCGGGGGCCGGTCGGGGACCGCTCAGGGTCGGCTGTCAGCTTTCGGGCAATCCTCACACGATCGGATGAATGCCGGTCGAATTCTGCGATCGGGTGTTTACTCTCCGCTACATTCGCGCCGTCCGTGTGGCCATAAGGGCTGCTCACAGGCAATCCGGGCACCTCGCTCAGCCGGAAGGCAGGAGACCGCACCGCAGATGACGGAACGACCCGCGCAGCGCACCCCCAACCGACAGCTCGCCGCGCTCATCGCAGAAGCGGGGTTCTCCAACGCGGGACTCGCCCGTCGCGTGGACCAGCTCGGTCTCGAACACGGGCTCGACCTGAGATACGACAAGACGTCCGTCACCCGCTGGCTGCGCGGGCAGCAGCCCCGCGGTACGACGCCGGCGCTGATCGCCGAGGTCTTCACCCGGCGCCTGGGCCGGCGGCTGACCGCGCAGGACCTGGGGCTGGACGCCTGTGCGCCGGTCTACGCGGGGCTGGAGTTCGCCGCCACCCCCGAGGAGGCCGTCGACATCGTCAGCGGGCTGTGGCGCAAGGACTCCGGCAGCCACGCCGAGCTGCGGAAGATCGCCTTCACCTCGGCGGGGCTGGTCGTGCCGAGCCGGGACTGGCTGATCGGGCGAGCGGACGAGAAGGTGGCCCGGGTGGAGCCGCCGGTACGGGTTCCGGCGCAGGGCCGGCCGCCGCTCCGGCCGGCCGAACTGCTCGCACGCCGACGTGCGACGACCGAACGCGGTCCGGGCCACCGGGTCACCGGCGGTGACATCGCGGCGCTGCGTTCGGTCGGCGAGCTGTTCCGCACGCTCGACGACGCGTACGGCGGCGGGCACGCCCGCCAGGCTCTCGTGCGGTACCTGGAGCACGAGTGCGAGCCGATGCTGCGCGGCACGTACGGCGAGCAGACCGGCCGCCGGCTGTTCGCGGCCGCCGCGGATCTGACGCGGCTGGCCGGGTGGACGTCGTACGACATCGCGGCGCACGGGCTCGCGCAGCGGTACTTCGTGCAGGCGCTGCGGCTGGCGCAGGCGGCGGGGGACCGGCCGTACGGCGCGTACGTCCTGGTCACCATGAGCCGGCAGGCCGTCTACCTCGGGCACGGGCGGGAGGCCGTACAGCTCGCGCGGGTCGCCCAGCAGGGGGCGGGCGGCTCAGGGCCGCCGGTCGTGCAGGCGCTGCTGCACGCGGCCGAGGCGCGGGGGCACGGGGTGCTGGGGGAGGTGCGGGCCTGTACGGCGGCGCTGGTGCGCGCGGAGCGGGCGCTGGAAGGGGCGCGGCCCGGTGACGAGGTTCCGTACTGGGCGCGCTTCTTCGACGAGGCGCAGCTCGCCGACGAGTTCGGGCACTGCCACCGGGATCTGCAGCAGTTCCGGGCCGCCGCGCAGCACGCGGAGCGGTCGCTGCGGTTGAGGGCGCCGGGGTACGCCCGCAGCCGGCTCTTCTGCCGGATGGTGCTGGCGACCGCCCGGCTCGGGCTGGGGGAGCTGGACCAGGCGTGCCAGCTTGCCGCCGAGGCGGCCGGGGCGGCGGCGGAGATGCGCTCGGTCCGGGCCGTCGAGTACGTCCGCGACTTCGAACGCAGACTGGAACCGTACCGAGACGCGGCCCCCGTACGCACGTACCGCGACAGAGTCGCGGCATACGGCTGACCCGGGCAGCGCCTGCGGCTCCGGTGGGTGGATGCCTGCGGCGCAGCTTTCGGTCCGGTGGGGGCTGGTGTGGCGCCTGCGGTCGGTGGGTGGGTCGGGGCCGGGTCGGGGGTGTCCGTCCTCGGACTGGCGCGACTGTGCTTCCTGGAGGGGTGCGGGGTGCGGACGCGCCAGCCACTGCGGGCGGCCACCCCCGCCCCGTCCCCTTCCCGCCGTAGGCGTCCGGTCTCCGCCCAACGCGATTCACGCGTCGCACGGTAGGCGTCCGGTCTTCGCCCACCGCGATTTACGCGTCGCACCGTACGCGCCTGCCATCCGCGGGCAGCCGCTGCCGTCGCCCCGCCGCTCCCGCGGGCAGTCGTGCCTCCCCCAGTGCCTCAAGGGCCTGGGAGGTACCCCCAGGGCGGCACGGGTGGGCGCGACGGCACCCCGTAAGCGCCGGGCTGCGCAACCCCACCCCCGGCCCACATCAACGCGGGGCACCCTGTAGGCGCGTCGGGCCGTGCAACCCCCGGTTCACATCAACGCGGGGCACCCCGTAAGGCGCGCCGGGCCGTGCGACCCCCGGCCGACACCAGCACGGGGCACCCCGCAAAGCACCAAACCGCGCACCCCCCAACTCACGCCGCGCGAGCGCTCGGCACCGGATCCGCCCGATGCATCGACCGCCCCGCCCCCAGATCCATCAGGATCGCCGCAGCCGCCCGGTGCGCCGAGTGCAACGCCCCCTGCACCGTCCCGGTGTCCCGATGATCACCACACACATACAGCCCCGCCAGCAACCGCACCGGCCGCCGCAGATCGTGCGGCGGCCGCATCACCGGCACCGCCTCCGCCGTGTGGTACACACCCAGCGTCTCCCAGCGCGCCGTCGACACCCCGTACAGCCGGGCCAGATGCATGCGTACGGCAGTGTCCACCCCCGGCACCGGCGGCCCCAGGACCGTCGAGCTGACCAGCGTGCGCCCGGCCGGGGCCCTGGACGGGTCGACCCGGCTGACGACCGCCGTGTGCGCCACCGGCCCGCCCCGCTCGGCGTCGAGCAGCAGCGAGGCACCGGTCCCCGGGACCTCGTCGACGCTGTGGTGCACCACCGTCACGGGGTGGAAGTCCGGCACCCGCAGCCCGGGCAGCAGCTCGGCGGCGGCCCGCGCCCCGGTCGCGATCAGCACCGCGCCGCACCGGAACTCCCCGTGCTCCGCGGTGGTCACCGAGGTCGTCGACACGGAGGTGACCCGCACCCCCGTGCGCACCGTGCCCGGCGGCAACGTCCGCGCCAGCGTCCGCGGCAGCGCCTCCGCACCGCCCTCCGGCACACACAGCCGCCCGCTCGCGAACGCCCGCAGCGCCAGATCCGCGCACCGGCTGGACGTGGTGAGATCCGGATCGCACAGCAGGGCGGCGAGGAGAGGGCGCAAGAAGCCGTCGATGGTGCGGGCGGGCAGGCCCCGGGCCGGCAGCGCCTCGGCCGCCGTCGTCTCGGGCCGGGCCAGCAGCCGTTCCACCGGCGTGCCCGCGAGCTTGCTGAACGCGGCGCCCAGGCGGGCCTGGTCGACCGCCGTGCCCAGCGGGGCGCCGGTGCGGCTGCGGGGCACGGACACCTGCCGTCCGGGCACGGCCACCGGCCTTCTGGGCCCGCCTCCCGGCCGTGGGGCGCTCGCCAGGGCGCGCACGGCATGGAGTGCGCCCCTCGCGCTACGCGCCCCCCTCGCGCCCGGCTGCACGCCCGCACGGTGGTGCCGTCCGTCGCTGTGCAGCATGACACCGGGCGCGAAGGGCCGCAGCACCAGCCCGTCGAGGCCCGAGGCCGGCCGTAGTTCGGGATACGCCGTGGACAGCAGCCGTCCGATCCGGTCGAGCCGGAAGCCGTCGACCTTCTCGGTCGCCATCCGGCCGCCCACCTCATGGGCGGCCTCCAGGACCATGGTGGTGACTCCTGCGCTGGTCAGTCGTCGCGCCGCGGAGAGTCCGGCGACCCCGGCTCCCACGACGACGACGTCCGCCTGGTACGTGGGCTCAAGCACGTGCCCCTCCTCGAGGTTGCGCGGGCGCTGGAGACGTCATGCCCCCAACCGGCCCCAGGGATACCCGAGTTCGGGTCGAGGTTAGGGCCGTGGCCGAGCACCTGGTCAGTCGCGCATGGGCAGAGCACGGGCGCACGACGGTCGCATACGCACGCCGGATGGGCGCGATGCGGTCGCAGAGGGCTCAGGGCCGGATCGGTTCCGGGGCGGTTCCGGATCAGTTCTGGGCGGATCGTGGTCACGCGGGCGCGCCTTCCCGCCTTTACGCGGGCGCGCCTTCACGTCCACGCGCCCTCCCGCCTTCACGCCCGCGCCCTCACAGCGCCGCCCGGACCGCCCCCTCGATCCGGGGGAACGCGAACCGGAAGCCGGACTCCAGCAGCCGGGCCGGCAGCACCCGGGCGCTGCCGAGGACGTCCCCGGCCATCTCCCCGAGCACCGTCCGCAGCACCGGTGCCGGCACCGTGAACACCGCCGGGCGGTGCAGCACACGCGCCATCGCCCCGGTGATCTCACGGTTGGTCGCCGGGTGGGGCGCGGTCAGGTTGAACGGCCCGGACAGCCCGTCGGTGTCGAGGAGATGGCGCAGCGCGGCCACCTCGTCGTGCAGCGCGACGAACGACCAGTACTGGCGCCCGTCGCCCATCCGTCCGCCCAGCCCGGCCCGGAAGAGGGGGAAGAGCCTGCCCCACGCCCCGCCCCCGCGCGCCACCACCAGGCCGGTGCGCGCGAACACCGTCCGCACGCCCGCCTCCCGCGCCGGTGCCGCGGCCGCCTCCCACTCGACGCACAGCTCCGGCAGGAAGCCCTCGCCCGGCGGCGCGCTCTCGTCCACCGTCCGGTCGCCGGTCTCGCCGTAGTAGCCGATCGCGCTGCCGTTGAGGAACACCCGGGGCCGTACGTCCTCGGGCAGCCCGGCGACGGCCTCGGCGAGCGCGGTCGTGCCTCCGACCCGGCTGGCCCTGATCCGCGCCTTGTAGGCCGCCGTCCAGCGCCGGCTGCCGACCCCGGCGCCCGCCAGATTGACCACCGCGTCACATCCGGCGAGGCCGGCCGCGTCCACCGACCCGCGCTCCGGGTCCCAGCGGACCTCGCCCGCCGCCCGCGGAGCGCCCCGCACCAGCCGGACCACCTCGTGCCCGTCCGCCGTCAGGGACCGCGCCAGCGCGCCGCCGATGAGTCCGGACGCACCGGCCACCGCGATTCGGGAACGTTCCATGGCGTCCATCCTGCCCCTCGCGGCACGGAAATCACGGCGGGGCGACGCGAGCCGCCCGTACAGTGGCGCTCATGTCCGAGCCGTCCATACGTGTCGCCCGTCCCGACGACGAGGGGGAACTGGCCCGTCTCGACCGCGAGACCTGGTCCACCCTGCACGCCGTCACCCCGCGGCCGACGTACGACTGGTTCTTCAGCGAGCGGTCCGGGCCCCGGGACCATCGTGTCGCCGAGTACGGGGACCGGATCGTGGGTTACGTCCGTCTCGGCTTCGCCACCGAACTCGCCAGCAACGCGCACGTACGGCAGATCCGCGGTCTCGCCGTCGCCGAGGAGGCGCGCGGCCTGGGCGTGGGCCGAGCCCTGGTGCGGGCCGCCGTCGCGGAGGCACGGGAGCGCGGTGCCCGCCGGATCACCCTGCGCGTGCTCGGCCACAACACCGCCGCCCGGGCGCTGTACGAGTCCGAGGGCTTCGTCGTGGAGGGCGTGCAGCCGGGGGAGTTCTTCGTCGGGGACGAGTACGTCGACGACGTCATGATGGGGCGGTCGCTGGTCTGACCGACCCTGACAGGGCCTACGAGGTCACCGGCTCCCCTGTGTCCACCGGTGCCGTCGCGTCCGCCGCGCGCTCGGCTTCGTCCGCCACCTCGTCCGCCGTCAGCACGTAGCCGGTCTCCGCGTCCGAGGTGGAACGCGCGAACACCACGCCGTACACCCGGCCCTCGGTCGTCAGCAGCGGGCCGCCGGAGTTGCCGGGGCGGACGGTCGAACGGATCGAGTAGATCTCGCGGGTGACCGTCGCGTCGTTGTAGATGTTCTGTCCCCGGGCCTGGAGCCGGCCCGCGACCGTCGCCGCCTGGAGGTTGAGGTCGCCGTCCTGCGGGTAGCCCGCGACGACCGCCGAGTCGCCGCGGTCGGCGTCGTCGTCGAACTCCAGGACGGGCGCCCGCAGCTCCGGCACGTACAGCACGGCCACGTCCTTGCGCGGGTCGAAGAGCACCACCCGTGCCTCGTACGTCCGTCCCACCCCGCCCACGCGCACGGTCGGCTCGTCGATGCCGGCCACCACATGGGCGTTGGTCATCACGTGCTCCGTCGCGTACACGAAGCCGCTGCCCTCGCGGCCCTGGGTGCCCGTCACGCCCTCGACCTTCACCGTGCCGCGCTGCGCGGCCCGGGTGGCGGCGGCGGTGACGCTGTCGCCGGTGGGCGCGGCGACCTCGGCGGTCGACTCGTTCTCGAACGGGTTGAAGACCTGCGGGAAACCCGCCTCGGTCAGCGCCGACGTGGCCCCGGAGAACCAGCCCGGGGTGGTGTCCGGCATCGCGTCCTGCACCGCGCCCAGCAGCCGCGAGTCCCGGATCGCCGACGTCACCAGCGGGGAGGAGGACGCGCCCAGCACGCTCGCCACCACCCACGCCACGATCAGCACGGCCACCGAGTTGGCCACCGCCCCGCCGACCCCGTCCGCCACCCGCAGCGGGCCCCGGTCCAGCTCCCGCCGCAGTCTGAGCGCCAGCCGCCCCGCCAGTTCGTGGCCCGTCACGGCCGGCAGCAGCACCGTGAACACGGCCGTCACCGTCGCCCGGGTCGTCCCCGGCGTCACCAGGTCCATCACCCACGGCAGGATCCACACGCCCACGACCGCACCGCCCACGAAACCGGCCAGCGAGACACAGCCCGCCAGCAGCCCGCGCCGGTAACCGGACGCCGCGTAGGCCAGGACGACCAGCAACAGCAGGATGTCGAGCAGGTCCACGCACGCCGCCTTTCTCTCGGGACCACCGGCCCATCAGTACGTGGGGGAGGGGCCCGGTGATCAGCCACGCGCGCGACGGCCGCGGGAATGCGGCCACGCGCGCGTGTACCGGGGAAAACGTCGCGGACCAAGGCGATGGTTCCACCGGGTGGCGCAGTACGGATCGCAGACGTGGGCGGACCGGCCCACAGTGGGCTCATGCGTGTCCCCAGGAGACCGCGCGGAGCGCGGCAGCGCCGCTCCCCCCGGATACCCGGCGGGCCCGGCTCCCCGCGCCTGCCACGGGCCGTCACGGCGCCGCTCGGCTGTCTGCCGGGCGTGGCCGCCGCCGTCGCCCTGGTGCTGTGCGCCTACGGCGTGGAGCACGCCGCCGAGAACTCCGCCGCGCGCAGCGCCGCGCGGGCCACGGCCGCCCATCAGGCGCCGGCGCCGACCGTCGTACCCCGCTCCGTCTGGCTGGGCGACGCCGAGCGGGAACAGCCGCCGCCGCGCTACGACGACGAGGTCGTCGCCGTCTTCGTCCACCACACCGACTCGCCCAACGGCTACGTCTGCACCGACGCCCCCGGCATCATCCGGGGCCTGTACGAAGGCCAGACCGGCGCCCGCGACTGGGACGACCTCGGCTACAACTTCGTCGTCGACCGCTGCGGCACCGTCTACGAGGGCCGCGCGGGCGGCACCGACCGCCCCGTCACCGGCGCCCACACCCAGGGCTTCAACCACCGCACCACCGGGATCGCCGCCCTCGGCACCTTCACCGAGGGGGTCGAGGTGCCGCAGGAGATGCTGCGCGCGATCGCCGCCGTGGCCGCCTGGAAGCTCGGTACGTCCGGCACCGACCCGCGCGCCGACGTCCGGCTGGTCTCCAGCAGCGGCGGCAGTCGCTACGCGGTCGGCACCGCCGCCGTCCTGCCCGCGGTCGCCGGTCACAGCGACGGCTACATGACCGACTGCCCGGGTGCCGCCCTCAAGGCCCGCCTCCCGGAGATCAGGACCATGGCGGCCCGCCTCCAGGGACGTGAGACCGGGGGCACCGTGCCCGACGACACCCAGACCGCCGTACGGAACGACAACGACACACGGAACACACGGAACACACGGAACGAAGAGCAGGTCCCATGAACGACACGCCCGACCGAAGTACCACCTGGGCGGACGCCTTGCGCCGCCCCTGGACGGCCCTGTGCGCCGCCGCCGCCGTCGTCCTGGGCCCTACGGCCCACACCGCCGCCGCCCTCATGCAGGCCAACGCCGCGCCCCTGCGCCACGCGCCGAGCCCCCACCGGCGCCTGTGACCGAGCCCGCCGCTCAGCCCCCGAACCGCTCCCACAGCCGCGGGTAGCGTTCGGCGAGCAGGGCCTCGTTCTCGAAGTCGAGCGGCGTGCCCTCCGGCTCCGCGGGGGCCGGGGGCAGGTCGAGGTCGGGCGCCACCGTCCCAGTGAGCTGCTCGTACGCCTCGTCCGCCGCGTAACCGAGGTCCTCGCCGTCGCCGTCGACCTCCTCGTCGAACTCGTCCAGCAGACCGGCCAGCGCGTCCGGGTCGTGCAGCGCGCCTTCGAACACCTCCCGGCCCTGGCCGATCAGCCAGCACCGGAAGTAGTCGAAGGCGTCGTCGCTCGCCCCGTCCAGCAGCACCCAGGCGGCGCCCCACAGATCCCAGTGGTAGGCGCGGTGATAACGGGACTCGAAGTGACGGGCGAAGTCCAGAACCGCCTCCGGGTCCAGCCGCAGCAGCCGCTCCACCAACAGATCGGCCTGCTCCTCCGGATCACCCCCGGCGTCCTCACGGGCGGCATCCACCAGCTCCCAGAACTCCGTCTCGTCCATCACGAGGTCAAGCATCGACCCTACGCACCGCGGACGCACCCGCAGTGCGCGTACACAGGGGCGCGCACACAGGGGCGCGGGGAACTGCGCGAGGGGGGTCTGGGGGCGAAGCCCCCAGGGACGGGACGGGACGGGACGGCGGGGGCGGAAACCCCAGAGGGCACTCTCCCCGCACCAGGGAATCGAAAAGGGCCCCTTTCCAGCACCCGTGTTCTCACCGCCCGTACAGCTCCGCCAGCCGCACAGCCCCCGCAACGAACCGCTCCCGCAGAGCCGAAGGCGCCAGCACCTCCACCTCCGCCCCCAGCGCCATCAGCTGATCATGAGCAACCTCCTCGGACTCCACCAGCAGAGTCACCGTCACCCACCCACCCCCATCCGGCTCCCCCGCCCGCACCAACGCCTCCCGCGCCGCAGCCGCATCCACGGCATACGGCAGCCGTCGCACCCCCTCCGCCGACAGCCGCACCACGACCTCCGCCCGCAGAATCGACCGCGCGAACTGCTCCGCACGCTCCCCCCAGAACGCCGGCAGATCGAAATCCTCGGCCCGCTCGAAACGCTCAGCGCCCGCCTCCACCGCCGTGAACCGGTCGATCCGGTACACCCGGAAGGACCCGCCCCCGGAAACCCGCGCACACAGGTACCAGACCCCCGCCTTGAGCACGAGCCCGTACGGCTCCAGCTCCCGCTCCACCTCGCCGCCGTCACGCCGGTACCGGGCGGTGACCCGCCGGTCGTCCCACACGGCGTCCGCGACGGCCGGCAGCAGCTCGGGCGTCTCCGGCTCGCTGAACCAGTTCGGCGCGTCCAGATGGAACCGCTGCGCCGCCGTACGGGAGGCGTCCCGCAGGGACGGCGACAAGGCCGCCGACACCTTCAGCCGGGCCGCCGACGCCGCGTCCTCCAGCCCCATCTCGCGCAGCGCCCCCGGCACCCCGGACAGGAACAGCGCCTCCGCCTCCCCGCGCGCCAGCCCCGTCAGCCGCGTCCGGTACCCGCCGACCAGCCGGTAGCCGCCGATCCGCCCCCGGTCCGCGTACACCGGCACCCCGGCCTCCGACAGCGCCTGCGCGTCCCGGGTGACCGTCCGCTCCGACACCTCCAGCTCCCGCGCCAGCTCGGCGGCGGTCATGGAGGGCCGGGACTGGAGCAGCAGCACCATCTTGATCAGCCGAGCAGCACGCATGCGCCCCATCATGCAAGAAGCCCCCGCCACGGCGGGGGCCTCCTGCATGATCAAGCCGTCACAGGCCGTACTTCGCGCGCGCTTCCTTCACGGACGCGGCCTGGACCTCACCGCGGCGGGCGAGCTGGGCCAGGGCCGCGACGACGATGGACTCGGCGTCCACGCCGAAGTGGCGGCGGGCCGCGTCACGGGTGTCCGACAGACCGAAGCCGTCGGCACCCAGCGACGAGTAGTCCTGCTCGACCCACTGCGCGATCTGGTCCGGGACCTGGCGCATGTAGTCGGAGACCGCGAGGACCGGACCCTCGGCGCCCTGGAGCGCCTGCCGGACGAACGGCACCCGGTCCTCGCCCCGCAGCAGCGCCTCGTCCGCCTCCATGGCGTCCCGGCGCAGCTCGGTCCACGAGGTGGCGGACCACACGTCGGCGGCCACACCCCACTCCTCGGCGAGCAGTTTCTGCGCCTTCAGCGCCCAGTGGATCGCCGTACCGGAGCCGAGGAGCTGGATCCGCGGCGCGTTCGCGGCCGGGGACAGACCCGCGGACTCCGCCGTGTTGAAGCGGTACAGGCCCTTGACGATGCCCTCGTCGACACCGGCCGCCGACGGCTTGGCGGGCTGCGGCAGCGGCTCGTTGTAGACCGTCAGGTAGTAGAAGACGTTCTGGTCCTCGCCGGGCAGGGCCTCGCCGAACATCCGGCGCAGACCCTCCTTGACGATGACACCGATCTCGTACGCGAACGCCGGGTCGTACGTCAGCGCCGCCGGGTTGGTCGCGGCGATGACCGGCGAGTGGCCGTCGGCGTGCTGCAGGCCCTCGCCCGTCAGCGTCGTACGGCCGGCCGTGGCGCCGACCAGGAAGCCGCGGGCCAGCTGGTCGCCGGCCTGCCACATCTGGTCGCCGGTGCGCTGCCAGCCGAACATCGAGTAGTAGATGTAGAACGGGATCATCGTCTCGCCGTGCGTCGCGTACGACGTCGAGGCGGCGACGAACTCGGCCATGGCACCGGCCTCGGTGATGCCCTCGTTGAAGATCTGCCCGTTCTTGGCTTCCTTGTAGTACATGAGCTGGTCGCGGTCGACCGGCTCGTACGTCTGGCCCATCGGCGAGTAGATGCCGAGGGACGGGAAGAGGCTCTCCATGCCGAAGGTGCGCGCCTCGTCGGGGACGATCGGCACCCAGCGCTTGCCGGTCTCCTTGTCGCGGACCAGGTCCTTGACCAGGCGGACGAACGCCATGGTGGTCGCCACGTTCTGCGAGCCGGAGCCCTTGTCGAAGGCGGCGAACGCCTTGTCGGCGGGCTGCGGCAGCGGTGCGACCGGGTGCACGCGGCGGGCCGGGGCCGGACCGCCGAGGGCGGCGCGGCGCTCCTGGAGGTAACGGACCTCGGGGGAGTCGGCGCCCGGGTGGACGTAGGGGACGACGCCGTCGACGAACTGGGAGTCCGAGACCGGCAGCTCCAGCCGGTCGCGCATCGCCTTGAACTCGTCCACCGTCAGCTTCTTCATCTGGTGGTTGGCGTTCTTCGAGGCGAAGCCCTCACCGAGGGTGTGGCCCTTGACGGTCTGCGCCAGGATCACGGTCGGCGCGCCCTTGTGGGCGAGCGCGGCCTTGTACGCGGCGTACACCTTGCGGGACTCGTGGCCGCCGCGCGAGAGGTGGAAGCACTCGAGGATCTTGTCGTCGCTCAGCAGCTTCGCCATCTCGACGAGCGCCGGGTCCTTGCCGAAGAAGTCCTCGCGGATGTAGGCGGCGTCGCGCGTCTGGTACGTCTGCACCTGCGCGTCGGGTACCTCGCGGAGGCGTCGTACGAGAGCGCCGGTGGTGTCGAGCCGGAACAGCTCGTCCCAGGCGGTGCCCCAGAGCGTCTTGATGACGTTCCAGCCGGCGCCGCGGAACTGGGCCTCCAGCTCCTGCACGATCTTGAAGTTGGCGCGGACCGGACCGTCGAGGCGCTGCAGGTTGCAGTTGATGACGAAGGTCAGGTTGTCGAGCTGCTCGCGGGAGGCGAGGGTGAGCGCGGTCGTCGACTCGGGCTCGTCCATCTCGCCGTCACCGAGGAACGCCCACACGTGGGAGTCGGAGACGTCCTTGATGCCGCGGCTGGTCAGATAGCGGTTGAAGCGCGCCTGGTAGATCGCGGAGATCGGCCCGAGACCCATGGAGACGGTGGGGAACTCCCACAGCCAGGGCAGGCGGCGCGGGTGCGGGTACGACGGCAGGCCGTTGCCGCCCGCCTCACGGCGGAAGTTGTCGAGCTGCTGCTCGCCGATCCGGCCGTCGAGGAAGGCGCGGGCGTAGATGCCGGGGGAGGCGTGGCCCTGGATGTAGAGCTGGTCGCCGGAGCCGTCACCCTCCTTGCCGCGGAAGAAGTGGTTGAAGCCGGTCTCGTAGAGCCAGGCCGCGGAGGCGAAGGTGGCGATGTGGCCGCCGACGCCGTGCTTGCTGCCGCGGGTCACCATGGCCGCCGCGTTCCAGCGGTTCCAGGCGGTGATCCGCTGCTCCATCGCCTCGTCGCCGTCCACGGCGGGCTCGGCGGAGGTGGGGATGGTGTTGACGTAGTCCGTCTCGAGGAGCTTCGGCAGCGCGAGGCCGGCTCCCTCGGCACGCTCCAGCGTGCGGCGCATCAGGTACGCGGCACGGTGCGGCCCGGCCGCCTTGGTGACGGCGTCCAGGGAGGCCTGCCACTCGGCGGTCTCCTCGGGGTCGCGGTCCGGGAGCTGGTCGAGCTCGCTCGGCTGGATGGCGTTGGGGTCGGTCGTCATGTCGCCGCCTTCCTCAGTCGAAGGGGGGTGCCCTTGTGTCTTTGGCAGGACAGGGCGGAGGGCTCGGGTGCAAGCCCGCTGGCGACTGTAACTCGCTGATCGATGATCGATCAAAGGGTTGAGGGGCAAAATCTCTCGATCCCGAGAAAGTAGGCACGCGGTGCCTCTGCTCGTGGCACGGGGTGACTGTCCAGTCGGGGTGTTTGCGCAGGTGAGGAGGTGTGCGCGCGGATGAGCCCGGGTGGGTCGGTCGTATGGCGGCCGAGGGCCCGTCGTGGCTGGTCGCGCAGTTCCCCGCGCCCCTCCAGGGGCGCGGGGCTGTGTCGACATGCGGCTTCGCCGCGTGGGCGCGAAGGGGGTCTGGGGGCGAAGCCCCCAGGGACGGGAAGGGGCGGCGGGGGCGAAAAACTCCCGGCACTACGCCCGAGGCGCGCACCCCAGCACATGCGCCTTGACCAGATCAGCGATCAGAGGATCCCGCCGCCGAAACGCGGCCACCAACTCCTCGTGCTCCTCCGCGTAAGACTGCTGCACCGTCCCCAGCCACCGTATCGACAGCGCCGTGAACACCTCGATCCCCAGCCCCTCCCACGTATGCAGCAACACCGAGTTGCCGGCCGCCCGCACCAACTCCCGGTGAAACCCCACGGTGTGCCGCACCTGCCCCGTCCCGTCGGACAACCGGTCGGCCTCGTACAGCGCCGCGACATGCGGCTCCAGCGCCGAGCAGTCCTCCGCCAGCCGCCCCGCGGCCAGCTCCGCCGCGATCGCCTCGAGACCGGCCCGCACCGGGTAACTCTCCTCCAGGTCGGCCGCCGTGAGGTTCCGTACCCGCACGCCCTTGTTCGGCGCCGACTCGATCAGCCGCAGCGACTCCAGCTCGCGCAGCGCCTCCCGTACGGGCGTCTGGCTGACCTCCAGCTCGGTCGCGATCCGCCGCTCCACGATCCGCTCGCCCGGCTGCCAGCGTCCGCTGATGATCCCTTCCAGGATGTGCTCGCGGATCTGTTCGCGCAGCGAGTGGACGACGGGCGCGGTCATGAGGGCTCCTTAGGGAGGGGCCCACAGGCCCCCGGGGGGCTTTGACGCTTAGACAATACGGCGGCGAGCCCGCCCGGGAGGGGCGCACGGGGGCGCTTTCGCCCAGGTGAGACGAGACTTACACGTTCCATACGCCGGTGCCCCCGCCAGGGAAGCCTCGAAAGCTTCCCCGACGGGGGCACCGTACGACCGTGTCGGCGACCGCGGATCAAGCGGTCACGGGATCACGGGTCGGTTCACAGGCCGAGCTCGACCTCGTTGAGATCCTCGGTCCCTCGCGGGACCGCCGGAACTACAGACCGAGCTCGACCTCGAACTCGCCCGCCTCCAGGATCGCCTTGACCGCCGTCAGGTAACGGGCCGCGTCGGCACCGTCCACCAGGCGGTGGTCGTAGGAGAGGGTCAGGTAGGTCATGTCGCGGACGCCGATGACCGTACCCTCCTCGGTCTCGATGACGGCCGGACGCTTGACCGTGGCACCGATGCCGAGGATCGCGACCTGGCCCGGGGGCACGATGATCGTGTCGAACAGCGCACCGCGCGAACCGGTGTTGGAGATGGTGAAGGTCGCGCCGGCCAGCTCGTCCGGGCTGATCTTGCTCGCCCGGACCTTGCCCGCCAGGTCGGCGGTCGCCTTGGCGATGCCGGCCAGGTTGAGGTCACCGGCGTTCTTGATGACCGGGGTCATCAGGCCCTTCTCGGAGTCCACCGCGATACCGATGTTCTCGGTGTCGAAGTAGGTGATGGTCCCCTCGGCCTCGTTGATCTTGGCGTTGATCGGCGCGTGCGCCTTCAGCGCCTGGGCCGCGGCCTTGACGAAGAACGGCATCGGGGAGAGCTTGACGCCCTCACGTGCCGCGAACGCGTCCTTGGCGCGGGCGCGCAGCTTCATCAGACGGGTGACGTCGACCTCGACCACCGAGGAGAGCTGGGCCTGCTCGTGCAGGGCCTTGACCATGTTGTCGCCGATGACCTTGCGGATCCGCGGCATCTTCACGGTCTGACCACGCAGCGGGGAGGCCTCGAGGGTCGGGGCCTTCTTCGCGGCGGGCGCCGCAGCGGCGGCCGGGGCCGGGGCGGCGGTGGCGGCCTTCGCGGCCTCGGCGGCGGCGATGACGTCCTGCTTGCGGATACGGCCGCCGACGCCGGTGCCCTTGACGGTGGACAGGTCGACGCCGTTCTCGGCGGCGAGCTTGCGCACCAGCGGGGTCACGTAGGCGCCCTCGTCCGTCGCCTGGGCGGCGGCGGGGACGGCAGCCGGGGCCGCGGGCGCCTGCGGGGCCGGAGCGGGCGCCGGGGCGGCCTGCTGCGGGGCCGGAGCCGGAGCAGCGGGCGCCGGGGCGGGCGCCGGAGCCGGAGCCGGGGCGGGGGCAGCCGGGGCGGGAGCCGGGGCGGGCGCGGGCTGCGCCGGGGCCTCGGGGGCGGCCGGGGCCGGGGCGGCGGCCGGAGCGGCACCCGCCTCGCCGATGACGGCGAGCTTGGCGCCGACCTCGGCGGTCTCGTCCTCGCCGACCACGATCTCCAGCAGCGTGCCGGACGCGGGGGCGGGGATCTCGGTGTCGACCTTGTCCGTCGACACCTCCAGCAGCGGCTCGTCGGCCTCGACGGTGTCACCGACCGACTTCAGCCAGCGGGTGACGGTGCCCTCGGTGACGGACTCGCCGAGCGCGGGCAGGACCACGTCCGTGCCCTGGGCGGAGCCGCCGCCGGCCGTGGCCTCGGCGGTGGGCGCCGGGGCCGGGGCGGCCTGCTCGGCGGAGGGCTGGGCCTGCGGCTCCGGGGCGGGAGCCGGCGGGGCGGCCTGCTCGGCGGCCGGTGCCTGCTCGGCCGCGGGGGCGCCGGTGCCGTCGTCGATCAGAGCCAGCTCGGCGCCGACCTCGACGGTCTCGTCCTCGGCGACCTTGATGGAGGACAGCACGCCGGAGGCGGGAGCGGGGATCTCGGTGTCGACCTTGTCGGTGGAGACCTCGAGCAGCGGCTCGTCGGCCTCGACGCGCTCGCCCTCGGCCTTCAGCCAGCGGGTGACAGTGCCCTCGGTGACGCTCTCGCCGAGCGCCGGAAGGGTTACGGAAACCGCCATGGTTTCGGTTGCTCCTTTAAAAGTGCGGAAGTCTGTGTCGTCGCGCCCGATGCCCGAGAGCGTCAGTCGTGGGAGTGGAGGGGCTTTCCGGCCAGCGCCAGGTGGGCCTCGCCCATCGCCTCGTTCTGCGTCGGGTGGGCGTGGATGAGCTGGGCCACCTCGGCCGGCAGCGCCTCCCAGTTGTAGATCAGCTGGGCCTCGCCGACCTGCTCGCCCATACGGTCGCCGACCATGTGGACGCCGACCACCGCACCGTCCTTGACCTGGACGAGCTTGATCTCGCCCGCGGTCTTCAGGATCTTGCTCTTGCCGTTGCCCGCCAGGTTGTACTTCAGAGCGACGACCTTGTCCGCGCCGTAGATCTCCTTGGCCTTGGCCTCGGTGACACCGACGGAGGCGACCTCCGGGTGGCAGTACGTCACCCGCGGGACACCGTCGTAGTCGATCGGGACGGTCTTCAGACCGGCCAGACGCTCCGCCACCAGGATGCCCTCGGCGAAGCCGACGTGCGCGAGCTGGAGCGTCGGGACGAGGTCACCGACGGCGGAGATCGTCGGGACGTTGGTGCGCATGTACTCGTCGACCAGGACGTAGCCGCGGTCCATGGCGACGCCCTGCTCCTCGTAGCCCAGGCCCTGCGAGACCGGGCCGCGGCCGATGGCGACGAGCAGGACCTCGGCCTCGAACTCCTTGCCGTCGGCGAGGGTGACCTTGACGCCGTCCTGGGTGTACTCGGCCTTCTGGAAGAAGGTGCCCAGGTTGAACTTGATGCCCCGCTTGCGGAAGGCGCGCTCCAGCAGCTTGGAGCTGTTCTCGTCCTCGACCGGGACGAGGTGCTTGAGGCCCTCGACGATCGTGACGTCGGCGCCGAAGGACTTCCACGCGGAGGCGAACTCGACGCCGATGACGCCGCCGCCCAGGATGATCGCGGACTTCGGCACGCGGTCCAGGACGAGGGCGTGGTCGGAGGAGATGATCCGGTTGCCGTCGATCTCCAGGCCCGGCAGCGACTTCGGCACGGAGCCGGTCGCCAGCAGGACGTGGCGGCCCTGGACGCGCTGGCCGTTGACGTCCACGGAGGTGGGGGAGGACAGCCGGCCCTCACCCTCGATGTAGGTCACCTTGCGGGAGGCGACCAGACCCTGCAGGCCCTTGTACAGGCCGGCGATCACGTCGTCCTTGTACTTGTGCACGCCCGCCATGTCGACGCCCTCGAAGGTCGTCTTGATGCCGAACTGCTCGCTCTCGCGGGCCTGGTCGGCGATCTCGCCCGCGTGCAGCAGGGCCTTGGTGGGGATGCAGCCGTTGTGCAGGCAGGTGCCGCCGAGCTTGTTCTTCTCGATCAGGGCGACGTCCAGGCCCAGCTGCGCCCCGCGCAGGGCCGCGGCGTAGCCACCGCTTCCACCGCCGAGGATCACTAGGTCGAAAACGGTGCTGGCGTCGTTCGCCACGTCACGTCCTCCATGCATGTGCGCCACGCCGGTCTCCAGTGACCGGTCGGCGGCTGGTGTCCGGCCGCTCTATGTTCTCGGCCCTTGGATGGGGCCCTGTCCTGCCGAGCCCCATCTTCGCACTTGTGGAACCCGAACGAGACGCCGGGCCGTGGTGTGAGACGTCCCACGTTCACTCACAGCCGACGGGAGGACAGCCCCCTGAGGACGCGGCACTGTGTCCGACCTGCGACTCCACCGCACGGGCGCGCCCAGCCGACCCGAAGGGGCGCGGGCCTGCATCCGATCTGCGGCTCCGCCGCGCGGGCGCGGCCGGTCCGCGGTACTTGCGGAGAGGGTCGGCCGCAGCCGGCCCGAAAGGGGCGCGGGGCTGTGTCTGATCTGCGGCTCCGCCGCGCGGGCGCGGCCGGTCCGCGGTACTTGCGGAGAGGGTCGGCCGCAGCCGGCCCGAAAGGGGCGCGAGGAACTGCGCGACCAGCCACAACGGACCCGCGGCCGCACGACTCCCCGCACCCCCGGTCGGCTAGGCGCCCCTAACCGAGATCACCCGCGGCCGCCAGCTCGGCAACCCGCACCAGCGTGCGGACAGCCGACCCCGTCCCACCCTTCGGCGTGTACCCGAACGGCCCGCCCTCGTTGAACGCCGGCCCGGCGATGTCCAGGTGCGCCCAGGTGATCCCCTCACCCACGAACTCGCGCAGGAAAAGGCCCGCGACCAGCCCGCCGCCCATCCGCTCACCCATGTTGGCGATGTCGGCGGTCGCGGAGTCCATCCCCTTGCGCAGGTGCTCCGGCAGCGGCATCGGCCACGCCGGCTCGCCGACCTCCTCCGCCGCCTCGTGCACCGCGGAGCGGAACGCGTCGTCGTTCGCCATGATCCCGAACGTCCGGCTGCCCAGCGCCAGCATCATCGCCCCGGTCAGCGTCGCGACGTCCACGATCGCGTCCGGCTTCTCCGCGGAGGCCGCCCACAGCGCGTCCGCGAGGACCAGCCGGCCCTCGGCGTCCGTGTTGAGCACCTCCACCGTCTTGCCGCTGTACATGCGCAGCACGTCACCCGGGCGCGTCGCCGAGCCGGACGGCATGTTCTCGGCCAGCGCCAGCCAGCCGGTCACGTTGACCTCAAGACCGAGCCGCGCGGCGGCGACGACCGCGGCGAACACGGCGGCGGCACCGCTCATGTCGCACTTCATCGTCTCGTTGTGCCCAGCCGGCTTCAGCGAGATGCCGCCCGAGTCGTAGGTGATGCCCTTGCCGACCAGCGCGAGGTGCTTCTTCGCCTTGGACGAGGTGTACGACAGCTTCACCAGCCGCGGTCCCGACGCCGACCCGGCGCCGACGCCCAGGATGCCGCCGTAACCGCCCTTGGTCAGGGCCTTCTCGTCGAGCACCTGCACCTTGATGCCGTGCTCCTTGGCCGCCGCCTGGGCGATGGCGGCGAACGCCTCGGGGTTGAGGTCGTTCGGCGGCGTGTTGATCAGGTCGCGGGCGCGGTTCAGCTCCTCGGCGACGGCGGTGGCGCGCTCGACCGCGGCCTTGTACGCCTTGTCGCGGGGCTTGCCGCCGAGCAGCGCGGCCTCGGCGAGCGGCGCCTTGCCGTTCTTGCCGTCCTTGGCGGACTTGCCGTTGTCCTTGTAGACGTCGAAGGAGTACGCGCCCAGCAGCACGCCCTCGGCGACCGCGCCGGCGTCGGCGGCGTCCGTCAGGGGCAGGGCGAACACGGCCTTCTTGGAACCGGCGAGGGCACGGGCGGCCACACCGGCCGCCTTGCGCAGCGCCTCGGTGTCGTAGCCGGAGTCCTTCTCGGGCTGGGCGCCGAGGCCCACCGCCACCACGAGCGGCGCCTTGAAGCCGGCCGGCGCGGGGAGCTTCGTCACCTCGCCCTCGGCACCGGACGCGCCGAGGGTCTCCAGGACGCCGGCGAGTCCGCCGTCGTACGCCTGGTCCACGGCCTCGGCGCCCGGTGCGACGACGGGACCTCCCGGCTTTGACGCGGAGCCCTTGGCGACACCGATCACGATCGCGTCGGCCCGCAGGCCGGGGACCGCGGCGGTGCTGAGAGTGAGAGCAGTCACGGTGGTGAAATCTCGCTTCCGATGTGAAGTTGCTGTGGCCGAAGGATGTGGGTCGACCGGGCCCGGCAGCCGACCCTAGTTCCGACGTACGGGCGCGGTGCCGTCGGGGTCGTCCCCGGACGGCGAACACTCGGCACGAGCCTACGCGCGTGTGAGCGTTCGCTCACTCCCGCGGGCGTTCACCTCGTGGCGGCGCCGCGGCCATCTCCCGGACCCCGCCGCCGCACCCGGGGGCGGCGACGATGATCCTTGAAGTTCCTGTGTACCGCCCGCGGTGCCGACCACACCGCCGCCCGTTCTGGAGACCGCCAGGTGAGACGACCCTTCCTCCTTGTTCCGCTGCTCGCCCTGCTGCTGGCGGCCTGTACGGCCGCGCCCGGACCCGGCGCCGACGACGCGGCCGACGCGAAGACACCGGCCGTCGACCGCTGGCAGCCCCGGCCCGGTACCGACTGGCAGTGGCAGCTCAGCGGACGGCTCGACACCTCCGTCGACGTCCCCGTCTACGACATCGACGGCTTCGACCACTCGGAGGAGACGGTCGCGAAGCTGCACGGCGACGGCCGGAAGGTCATCTGTTACCTCTCCACCGGCGCCTGGGAGGACTTCCGCCCGGACGCGGACGACTTCCCCGAGTCGGTGATCGGCCGCGGCAACGGCTGGGAGGGCGAGCGCTGGCTCGACATCCGCCGTACCGACGTACTGGAGCCGCTCATGGCCGAGCGCATCGACATGTGCCGGGAGAAGGGCTTCGACGCGGTGGAGCCGGACAACATGGACGGCTACCGCAACCGCACCGGGTTCCCGCTCACCGCCGACGACCAGCTCCGCTACAACCGGCTGATCGCCCGGATCGCCCACGAGCGCGGTATGGCCGTCGGCCTGAAGAACGACCTCGACCAGATCCCCGAACTGGTCGACGACTTCGACTTCGCGGTCAACGAACAGTGCGCCCAGTACGGCGAGTGCGCCGAACTGACCCCGTTCGTCGAGGCGGACAAGGCCGTCTTCCACGTCGAGTACGAGCTGACCACCGACCGCTTCTGCGCCGACTCCCGGCGGCTGGGGCTGAGTTCCCTGCTCAAAAAGTACGAACTGGACGCATGGCGTCAGGCCTGCTGAGGCCGAGCCCCGTCACCGACGTGCCCGCCACCCGGTCGGCGAGGGAACGGCGGCCGGCGCCCAGCACGGGCAGCGCGTTGACCAGGAACAGGGCCACCGCGACCGCCCACACCAGCACGGACAGCGCGAACCGCCCCTCGATCAGCAGCACACAGGCCACGGCGTACACGGCGACGTCCGCCGTCGTGGTCACCGCCGCCCGGCGCGCCGCCGCGCCGGGCCCGCGGGGCGTGATCCGCAGCCCGGTCAGCCCCTTGCCGAGGGTGCGCCCGATCAGGGCCAGGCACGCCCACTGGTAGAGGAACGTGACGACGACCAGCAGCCCGAAGGCCTGTTCGACGTAGAGCACGGACTTGTTCCACAGTGACAGGCCGAGGTCCTCGGAGGCGTCGACCACGTCACCGCGCGAGGTCAGCAGATCGAAACCGCCGCGCGTGGCGAGTTCGGGCACGTCGGTGACCAGGGTGGATATCCGGTTGAAGGTGAGCACCGCGAGCACCGAGGCCAGCGCCACCACCAGTGCGAAGTCGATGAACCAGGCCACGGCACGACGAAAGGTCGGCATCAACGTCCCCCGTTGTTCTGTCTGTTCGGCGGTTCAGGCTAACGGCGTGGACGGCGGGTCCACAGGGGGCGGGGAGATCGTTTCAGCCCGGTGACAATGGCGGCGGGCGCGGCGGCCACCGTGCCCGCCACCAGCACGGAAATTCGATGTCACCCGATTGCCGAGTGGAAAGCGCGCCACGGTGTCCGACTTCGGGCACGGCCGGGAATCGTCCCGTCATGCTGCCTTCGGAACTCTCCCCGAGCCCATAGGAGGACTTGGACAGTGGCGGACAAGAGCACGGTGGGCTCACTCGACGAGGAGATCTACGAGGACGAGCTGCCGGTACGGCGCCAGAGGCGCGGCTACGTGGTCGTCAAGTGGCTGACGACCACGGACCACAAGACGATCGGCACGCTGTATCTGACGACATCGTTCGGTTTCTTCCTGGTGGGCGGGATCCTGGCGCTGGTGATGCGCGCCGAGCTGGCCCGGCCGGGTCTGCAGATCGTGTCGAACGAGCAGTTCAACCAGGCGTTCACGATGCACGGCACGATCATGCTGCTGATGTTCGCGACGCCGCTGTTCGCCGGTTTCGCGAACTGGATCATGCCGCTGCAGATCGGCGCGCCGGACGTCGCCTTCCCGCGGCTGAACATGTTCGCCTACTGGCTGTACCTGTTCGGCTCGCTGATCGCGGTGGGTGGTTTCCTCACCCCGGACGGGGCGGCCGACTTCGGCTGGTTCGCCTACTCGCCGCTGTCGGACGCGGTCCGCTCGCCGGGCATCGGCGCCGACATGTGGATCATGGGTCTGGCGTTCTCCGGCTTCGGCACCATCCTCGGCTCGGTCAACTTCATCACCACGATCATCTGCATGCGCGCGCCCGGCATGACGATGTTCCGCATGCCGATCTTCACCTGGAACGTGCTGCTGACCGGTGTGCTGGTCCTGCTGGCCTTCCCGGTCCTGGCGGCGGCGCTGTTCGCGCTGGAGGCGGACCGCAAGTTCGGGGCGCACATCTTCGACTCGGCCAACGGCGGGGCGATGCTGTGGCAGCACCTGTTCTGGTTCTTCGGCCATCCCGAGGTGTACATCATCGCGCTGCCGTTCTTCGGCATCGTCAGTGAGGTCATCCCGGTCTTCTCCCGCAAGCCGATGTTCGGCTACATGGGTCTGATCGGTGCGACGATCGCGATCGCGGGTCTGTCGGTGACGGTGTGGGCGCACCACATGTTCCCCACCGGTGCGGTGTTGCTGCCGTTCTTCTCCTTCATGACGTTCCTGATCGCGGTGCCGACGGGTGTGAAGTTCTTCAACTGGATCGGCACCATGTGGAAGGGGTCGTTGAGTTTCGAGACGCCGATGTTGTGGGCGCTGGGCTTCCTCGTCACCTTCCTCTTCGGCGGTCTGACCGGCGTCCTGCTGGCCTCGCCGCCGCTGGACTTCCACGTCACGGACTCGTACTTCGTCGTCGCGCACTTCCACTACGTGGTGTTCGGCACCGTGGTGTTCGCGATGTTCGCCGGATTCCACTTCTGGTGGCCGAAGTTCACCGGCAAGATGCTCGACGAGCGTCTCGGCAAGATCACCTTCTGGACGCTGTTCATCGGCTTCCACGGCACCTTCCTGGTCCAGCACTGGCTGGGCGCCGAGGGCATGCCGCGCCGCTACGCCGACTACCTCGCGGCCGACGGCTTCACCGCCCTGAACACGGTCTCGACGATCGCCTCGTTCCTGTTGGGCATGTCGATGCTGCCGTTCTTCTACAACGTCTGGAAGACGGCCAAGTACGGCAAGCCGGTCGGCGTCGACGACCCGTGGGGCTACGGCCGCTCGCTGGAGTGGGCGACCTCCTGCCCGCCCCCGCGGCACAACTTCACCACCCTGCCCAAGGTTCGCAGTGAGTCCCCGGCGTTCGACCTGCACCACCCGGACATCGCCGCACTGGACGACAGCGAGAACCGCCCCGAGGCCTCCGCGACCGTGGCCCCCGGCGACAAGCAGCGATGAGATCACGGCCCGGAACGTGGAGGAGCGTGTGAACCCCCGCCAGGAGAGCGCCCTCGGCCTGAACCGGCTCGAAGGCCACCTCCTGTGGGCCGCCGAGGTCGAGGAGGCCCGGCGGCAGGCCGGCCGGTTCGCCGGGGAACTGCCGTGGCTGACGACCGCGCAGCGCGAAGAGGTGGAACGCGTGTACCGGGCCGACCGGATCGCCGCCTCCCGGGCCATGCTGGTGCGGATCCGCGACCGGGCGGCCGAGCTGCGCACCGAGTACGAGGCCCGCTACCGGCGGCTGAGGGCGCGTTGCGTCGCCCTGGCGGTCGTGGGGGTGGTGAGCGGCGCGGGCACGGCGATCGCCGCGCTCCTCCTCCGGGAATGACCCCCCGGCTTCGCGGCGGTCTCAGCCCAGTGACATGACGACGAGCGCGGTCGTCGCCGCCGTCTCCGCGAGGCCGCCGAAGACATCGCCCGTGACCCCGCCGAAACGGCGGACACAGTGCCGCAGCAGCAGTTCGGCGACGGCGACGGCCAGGACCACGGCGAG
This sequence comes from Streptomyces sp. CB02400, assembly GCF_001905725.1. Lineage (GTDB taxonomy): Bacteria > Actinomycetota > Actinomycetes > Streptomycetales > Streptomycetaceae > Streptomyces > Streptomyces atrovirens. The sequence goes on along the minus strand of NZ_LIWB01000013.1, from coordinate 22,213 downwards.
TACGGCGCGCAGGACGTCGTACGCCCCCAGGGGCGCGCCCCCGGCCGCCGCGAGCCCGGCGACCGCGAGCGCGGCGCCCACCGCGCCCGCCACCGGCACCACCCCCGCGACCGCCGCGCCCAGCCCTTCCGGCCGGGCGGGCGGCACACCGGCGCGGGCGGCCAGGGTGAGCGCCAGCCGCGCCACGACCGCCGACACGACGGCGGCGAACGCGCCCCGCGCCCAGCCGTGGCCGTACGCCTGCGTCAGCGCGGCCACCTGGGCCAGCAGCACGAGGACGAGCGTGAGCACCCCGAACGGGCCGATGTCCGACTGCTTCATGATCCGCAGCGCGTCCTCGGCGGGCTTGGCGCTGCCGAGCCCGTCCGCGGTGTCGGCGAGCCCGTCGAGGTGCAGACCGCGGGTCAGGGCGGCCGGTACGGCGACGGTGGCGACGGCGGCGAGCGGCGCGCCCGCGCCGAGGAGCAGCAGCAGGAGCCCCGTGGCGGCGGACAGGGCGCCGACCACCAGGCCGGCCGCCGGGGCGCACAGCATTCCGGCGCGTGCGGCCGGCCGGTCCCAGCGGGTGACCCGGACCGGGAGCACGGTGAGGGTGCCGAAGGCGAAGCGGAGGCCGTCGGCGACGGATGCGGGGGAGGGGGGTGCGGGCACCGGCGCAGATTACCCGGCGGTCACCGGGGCGTCCGTGTCCCCTGTGGATAAAGTGCCCATATGGGACATTGGCTGGATCGGAACATCATCGAGCCGGGCAAGCTTCCGCTGCTCCTCGCGCTCGCCGCCTTCGTCCTCACCTTTGTGATCACCCGGATCATCACCCGTCTGATCCGGGCCGGGAAGGGGCCCTTCGGCAATGTCACGGCGGGTGAACTGCACATCCACCACGTCGTGCCCGGTGTCGTCCTCGCGGTCGTCGGCGGCTTCGGCTCGGTGGCGAGCGGAGGGGACGGGCTGGGCTCCGCCTTCGCCGCGGTGCTGTTCGGTATCGGCGCGGGGCTGGTCCTGGACGAGTTCGCGCTCATCCTGCACCTCGACGACGTGTACTGGACCGAGGCGGGGCGCAAGAGCGTCGAGGCGGTCGTGCTCACCGCCGCGCTGGTCGGGCTGCTGCTGGCGGGGTTCGCGCCGTTCGGTGTCAACGACCTGTCCCAGGAGGAGCTCCAGAACCGCGCGGGTGCCGCCGCGAGCGTGGGGGTGAACTTCCTGTTCGCGCTGATCGCCCTGAGCAAGGGGAAGGCGCGTGTCGCCGTCTTCGGTGTGATCATCCCGGCGGTGGCCGTGATCGGGTCGCTGCGGCTGGCCCGGCCGGGGTCGCTGTGGGCCCGGCGCTTCTACCGTCGCCGGCCGCGTGCCCGCGCCCGCGCGATCCTGCGCGCCTACCACCACGACCGCCGCTGGTCCGGCCCCCGACGGGCCGTCGAAAACTGGCTCGGCGGCACACCGGACCCCACGCCGCGCCCCTTGGAACGGGACTGACCCGAAGTCTTCTTCGCCCCCCGCCCCGTCACTCCGGCGAAGCCGAAACCTCCGGCAGCTCTGCCGCCAGAGCCGCCGCCGCCTGGACCAGGGGCAGCGCCAGCAGACCGCCCGCGCCCTCCCCGACCGTGACACCGTGCGACAGCACAGGGTCCAGCGCCATCCGGTCCAGCGCCTTCGCCTGCCCCGGCTCGCCGCTGTCGTGCGCCGCGAGCCACCAGTCCGGCGCCCGGAACGCCACCCGCTGCGCCACCAGCGCACACGCCGCCGTCACCACACCGTCCAGCACGACCGGCAGCTTCCGCACCGCCGCCTGCAGCAGGAACCCCGTCATCGCGGTCAGGTCGGCCCCGCCGACCGTCCCCAGCAGCTGCAACTGATCACCCAGCACCGGCCGCGCCCGCCGCAACGCGTCCCGGATCGCCGCGCACTTGCGCATCCACGCCAGGTCGTCGATCGCCAGTCCGCCGCGCCCGGTCACCACCGACGCGTCCGTCCCGCACAGCGCGGCCACCAGCACGCCCGCCACCGTGGTCCCGCCCACGCTCACATCGCCGAGCACCACCAGATCCGTACCGGAGTCGGCCTCCTCGTCGGCCACGGCCATCCCCGCGCGGAAGGCCGCCTCCGTCTCCTCCGGGGTCAGCGCGTCCTCGATGTCGATGCGCCCGCTGCCCCGCCGCACCCGGTGGCGCACGACGTCCTCGGGCAGCGATTCCGGGTCGCAGTCCAGGGACATGTCGACCACCCGCACCGGCACGCCCTGCCGCCGGGCGAGCACGGACACCGGACGGCCGCCCTCCAGCACCTCCCGCACCAGTTCCACGGCGCTGCCCGCGGCCCGCGCGGAGACACCCAGCCCGGCGATCCCGTGATCGCCGGCGAACAGCACGACCCGCGGCCGTTCGATCGGCCGCACCGGCACCGCGGACTGCGCCGCCGCCAGCCACTCACCCAGGTCGTCCAGGCGGCCCAGCGATCCGGGCGGCACGATCTGGCGCTCCCGGCGCGCCTCCGCGTCACGGCGCACCCCGCCGTCCGGACGCTCGATCAGATCGGTGAAGTCGTCGAGATTAAGCGAGCTCATTCGCCGAACAGTACCGGCCCCCGTCCGACACGACGGCCCACCGGTCGGCCTCGCGTACGGGGCCTCACCCCCACCACGCCACCCCGGCGCCGTTCCACCCCGTGGCGCCCTCCCATCCGTAACGTTTTGCCGTGGATCGCCGGACATTCGTCTGTCCGTCCCACTCATCCCCGTACGTCGCCCCATCCGAGTGCCGTACGCCCTCACGCCGGGAGCCGCCCATGTCCGCAACCGACCCAGCCCGCGCGATCCCCGCCCCCCACGGCTCCGCCCGGGTGCACGAGCCGCGCCGCGGGGACTGCCCCTGGTGCGGCTCCGCGCGGCTGCGCAACCGGCTGAGAACGGGCGATCTGCGCCGGCACCGGCCGGGCCTGTTCACCGTCGACGAGTGCCGGGACTGCGGCCACACCTTCCAGAACCCCCGCCTCACCGCCGAGGGCCTCGCCTTCTACCGGCGGACCGTGTGCGGCGCTCCCCGCGACCCCGCCACCGAACGCGTCCTCGCCCTGCACGCCGTCCGGCACCGCCACCGGGGCGCGGCCCGCGCGATGCTCCCCTTCGGCGAACCGGAGAGCTGGCTGGACGTCGGCACCGGACTCGCACGCTTCCCGCTGACCGCGCGGGAGTTCTTCCCGTACACCGCCTTCGACGGCACCGACCTCACCGCGCGCGTCGAGCGGGCCCGTACGCTCGGCCGCGTCGAGGAGGCCCACATCGGGCCGCTGACCGACCCGCGGGTCCTGGCCCGGCTGGCCGGCCGCTACGACATCGTCAGCCTGCTGCACCACCTGGAACACACCACCGACCCCCGCGCGGAGCTCCACGCGGCCCTCGACGCCCTGCGCCCCGGCGGCCACCTGCTCATCGAGACCCTGGACCCGCGCTGCGCCTTCGCCACCCTGTTCGGCCGCTGGTGGCTGCCCTACGACCAGCCCCGCCGACCGCACCTGCTGCCCCAGCGCAACCTCCGCGCGGAGCTCGAGAAGCGCGGCTGCGCCATCGTCACCGCCGGGCACCGCGCCGCGCACGTACCGCACGACCTGGCCGGCCTGACCGCCCTGGCCCTCTCCCACGCGCTGCCCGCCCCGGACACCCCCTGGCGTGCCGTCCCGCCGACCCCGTTCCAGCGGCACCTGCGCGCGGTGCTGCTCCGCGCGGGCACCCCGCTGGTGGTCGCGGCGGCGGTGACGGACCTGGCCCTCGCGCCCGTGGTGCGGCACACCCCGTTCGCCAACGCCTACCGGATCATCGCGCGGAAGCCGAAGCCGAAGCCGAAGCCGAAGCCGAAACTGAAACCGAAGCCGTAGCCGAAACCGAAGCCGTAGCACCGCGCCCGAGGGCTCATCCCCGCAGGACGACCGCCTGCCCCGCCACCACCAGCAGCACCTGCTCGCACTCCCGCGCGAACGCCGCGTTCAGCCGCCCGAGTTCGTCCCGGTACCGGCGGCCGGACGCGGTCGCGGGCACGATGCCCGAGCCGACCTCGTTGGACACGGCGACCACCGTCCGCCATGTCCCGCGCACCGCGTCCGTCAGCTCCCGCATCCGGTCCCGCAGCGCCCGCTCCCCGCCGTCCGCCCACTCCGCGTCGTCCCACGCCCCCACGGCGTCCATCGCGTCCGTCAGCCACAGCGACAGACAGTCGATCAGCAGCGGCGGCCCGTCGTCCTTCAGCAGCGGCACCAGATCGCACGTCTCGACGGTCCGCCACGACCCCGGCCGCCGCTCCTGATGCGCCGACACCCGCGCCGCCCACTCCGTGTCCCCGTTGCGCGACCCGCCGGTCGCCACGTACAGCACCTCCGGGAACGACTCCAGCCGCCGCTCCGCCTCCACCGACTTGCCCGAGCGCGCCCCGCCCAGCACCAGCGTCCGCCGCGGTACGTCGGGCACGTCCTCGTAGGCGCCCACCTCCAGGATGGTCCCGTCCGGCACGGCGCGTGCCCCGGCCGCCGCGAGCCGGCGCCGCGACTCCGCGCCCGGCGGCACGTCGTGGTCCAGGTGGACGGCGACGACATCCGTGGCCGGGCCCACCGCCCCCGCCTCCCGCAGCCTCGCCAGCGCGTCCGGCCGCCCCACGACGTCCAGCAGCACCATGGCGTACGGCTCGGCAGGCCTCTCGAGACCGGCCGGCGCCCCGCCCGGCGGCAGGTACAGCAGCCGCTGCCCGTCCGGGCCGGTCACCGCGTACCCGGTGCCGGGCGCGTCCAGCGCCACCGCCCGCACCCGATGCCCCGTCAGCAGCGCCAACTCCCGCCCGTCCGGCACCCGTCCCGGCTGCGGCAGCCCGGCCGGCACCTCGACCGCGGGGCCGTCGTGCGGGTGCGACAGCAGCACCTGGCGCACGCCGCCCAGCGAACGCCCCGCGCGGGCGGCCGCGAACGCGGTGCCCGGCGTGAGGTCGAGCAGCAGCGTCCCGTCCACGAGCAGCGAGGTGGCCGCCCGCGCGTCCGCGCCGAGCGCGGACGCGCACGCGGCGCAGGGACAGTCGGGGCGGGGCAGTCCCGCCGGGGCACCGGTGCCGAGCAGAGTCAGTTCCACGCCCCGATTCTCACCTGCCCCCACGGTGACTGCCCGTCCGACTAGGCTTTAAGTCCGGTGTGATCACACTCTTGGGAGGCGTACATGGCGGCATGGACGTGGCGGTTCGAGAAGGCCGACGGGACGCAGGTCGAGCCCGCGGTGCCGCCGGAGGAGTTCCCCACACAGGGGGATGCCGAGTCCTGGATCGGGGAGCACTGGAAGGCTCTCGCGGAGGGCGGCGCCGACCAGGTGCGGCTGCTGGAGGACACCACGGAGATCTACGGCCCGATGAGCCTCCACGCGGAAGAGGCGTGAACCCGGGGAACTGAGCCGGAGGGCTCGGCTCCCCGCCGCCCGTTCCCAAGGGGCGCTGCCCCTTTGACCCCGGACGCGCGGGTGGGTGGGTGGTTGTTCGCGCGGTTCCCCGCGCCCCTGAAGGGGCGCGGGGCTGTGCCGCTATGCGGCTCCGCCGCGTGGGCGCGAAGGGGGTCTGGGCATATAGGGGCGCGGGGAACTGCGCGAAGGGGGTCTGGGGGCGCAGCCCCCAGGGAGGGACGGGAAGGGGCGGCGGGGGCGAGGAAAGCGCGGCGCCCGCCCGTCCGGTGCCGAGGTCTCAGCCCCGGACCCCGCACAGGTGCAGCAGCGCCGCCACACCCCGGTACGGGTCCGTGCGGCCGGCCCGGTCCTCGAGGGTGAGCAGGGCGTCCAGGTCGTCCGGGACCGCGTCGTCCGCCGCCGTGTCCGTGAAGACCCGTACGCCGTACCAGGTGTGCAGCGGCGCCCCGATCCCCGCGAGCGTCGCCGTCAGCCGCTTCAGCCGGTACGACTCCGTGTCGAAGGCCGCCAGCGCCTCCGCCCAGTCGCCGCGCAGGCCCGCCCGCATCGCCGGCGCGTCGCCGTTGCGCACCAGCAGGGACAGCAGTCCGCCGGGCGCCAGCATCCGGGCCAGCCCCGCCAGCAGCGCGTCCGGCTCCTCGACGTACATGAGCACGTCATGACAGAGCACCACGTCGAAGCTGCCCGGCAGGAAATGCACACCGGTGTCGCCGGCGGCGCCCTCGACGATCCGCATCCGCTCCCGGATGCCCTCCGGTTGCCCGGCGAGGGCCTCCCGCGCGGCGGCGATCATCGCCGCGTCCTGTTCGACGCCGGTCACCTGGTGGCCGGCGCGGGCGAGCCAGAGCGCCTGCGCGCCCCGGCCCATGCCGACGTCGAGCACCCGCAGCCGTCGTCCGACCGCGAAGCGCCCCGCTATCTGTTCCTCCAGCTGGCGGGCCACCAGCTCCTGCCGGACGACGTCACGCAGCCCGGAGAGCCCACTGAGCCCGCTGAGCGTGGCGCTCAGGGCCGCTCCCCGCGCTTGACCTGGGGCTTGGGCAGCCGCAGTCGGCGCATCTGGAGCGAGCGCATCAGCGCGTAGGCCACCGCGCCGCGTCGGCGGTCGTCGGGGAAGCGCTCCGCCAGCCGCTTCTTCAGCCGGAACCCGGTCACGATCGAGTCGAGGACGATCATCACGATCACCACGAGCCACAGCAGCAGCGCGACGTTCTGAAGCTGCGGCACCTGGATCATGCTCATCACCAGGATGATCACGGCCATCGGCAGGAAGTACTCCGCGATGTTGAACCGCGAGTCCACGAAGTCCCGCGCGAACCGGCGCACCGGCCCCTTGTCGCGGGCGGGCAGATAGCGCTCGTCGCCGCTGGCCAGCGCCTGGCGCTGACGCTCCATCGCGGCACGGCGCTCCTCGCGCTGCCGCTTGGCGGCCTCCTTGCGCGTCATCGTCGTATTGGCGACGCTGCGGCGCTGCGACTGGGCCACGCTCCGCTTGGGCGTGGGGCGGCCCTTCGGGGCCTCCGGGTGACGGGTCTGCTTGGAGTCGGTCACCGTCGCCTTGTCGGCGACCGATGCCTTCTCTTCCTTGGCGCGGCTACGGAACACAAAACCCAAGGGTACGGGGTGCCCGGGGTTGGACCCCAGCCCCATGGGGAACGATCCGGCAACACCGGACGTCTCCAATAGGACAGAGGGGGACGTTGTGCGGGCCTCCGGGTGGTCCGGTCGGCCGGCCCCGGGGACCACCTACTCCCTACGCCGGATCGGGAGGGTACTCAGTCGTCCTTGGGGATGAGCGCATCCGTCCCCGAACAGTGCGGTAATGGATGTGGGGCCCGTACTGTGGGTTCTGTCGCAGGTGCTGGAGCTGGAGTCGGTCAGAAGGGGGCGCGCGAAGCCCATGAGCGGTGTCATGAAGCGTATGGGGATGATCTTCCGCGCGAAGGCGAACAAGGCCCTTGACCGGGCCGAGGACCCGCGCGAGACCCTCGATTACTCGTACCAGAAGCAGCTGGAGCTGCTCCAGAAGGTCCGCCGGGGTGTCGCCGACGTGGCCACCTCGCGCAAGCGCCTGGAGCTCCAGCTCAACCAGCTCCAGTCCCAGTCGGGCAAGCTGGAGGACCAGGGCCGCAAGGCGCTCGCGCTCGGCCGCGAGGACCTGGCCCGTGAGGCGCTCTCCCGCCGCGCCGCGCTCCAGCAGCAGGTGACGGACCTGGAGACGCAGCACGCCACGCTGCAGGGCGAGGAGGAGAAGCTCACCCTCGCGGCCCAGCGCCTCCAGGCCAAGGTGGACGCCTTCCGCACCAAGAAGGAGACCATCAAGGCCACGTACACCGCCGCCCAGGCGCAGACCCGGATCGGCGAGGCCTTCTCCGGCATCTCCGAGGAGATGGGCGACGTCGGGATGGCGATCCAGCGGGCCGAGGACAAGACCGCCCAGCTCCAGGCGCGGGCCGGCGCGATCGACGAACTGCTCGCCTCCGGCGCCCTCGACGACCAGTCCGGCATGCACAAGGACGACATCCAGGCCGAGCTGGACCGGCTCTCCGGTGGTACGGATGTAGAGCTGGAACTGCAGCGCATGAAGGCCGAGCTGGCCGGCGGTCCCACGGGTGGACAGCAGGCCATCGAAGGCGGAAACGGCCGGCAGCAGTCTCAGCAGCAGCCGCAGGACACTCCGCGCTTCGACAAGCAGTAGCCCACGCCGAGGAGGGCGACATGATCGTACGGATCATGGGGGAGGGGCAGGTGACGCTGGCCGAGAGCCGGCTCGCCGAGCTGGACAAGCTGGACGAGGAACTGCTCGCCGAGATGGAGAACGGCGACGGGCCGGGCTTCCGCGCGACCTTGAAGGCGCTGCTGGCCAAGGTCCACGAACTCGGCGAGCCCCTGCCGGACGACTCCCTGGAGCCCTCCGACCTGATCCTCCCGTCCCCCGACGCGACGCTCGAGGAGGTCCAGGACCTCCTGAGCGACGACGGCCTGATCCCGGGTACGACATAACTGCGGGCAGCAGCCCCGCGCAACTGCGGGCAATCGTGCCGCAGGGCGGCACGGGTGGGCGGTGGGGGTACCTCCCGCTCGAGCGAAGCCGAGAGTGGGGGAGGCACCCCGCAAACGCCGGGCTGCGCGACCCCACCCGGGCCGGAGCACCCCGGTCGCCATCCGGGCCGGACGCCGGCCCCCGGCTACCGTGAACACCCGTGAGCACCCTGACCCGCGCCCGGTGCCGAGCACGGGCACACCCCTTCGCACTGGACGCGGCCCTCGCCGCAGGCGTCCTCATATGCATGGTCGCCGGCTCCTTCGTCGACCCCCACGGCCCCGAGGGCGTCAAATGGGGCCTGCGCACCCCCGACCCGCTCAGCCTCGTCCTCATGACCCTCGGCGCCGCGGCGCTGGTCTTCCGCCGCCGCGCCCCCCGTACGGTCCTCGCCCTCGCCGGCGGCTTCTCCGTCGCGGAGTCCGTCACCGGCGACCCCCGCGCCCCCGTCGCCATGTGCGCCGTGATCGCGCTCTACACCGTCGCCTCCACCACCGACCGCCCCACCACCTGGCGGATCGGCCTGCTCACCATGACCGTCCTCACCGGAGCCGCGATGGCGGTCGGCCCCCTGCCCTGGTACGCCCAGGAGAACCTGGCGATCTTCGCCTGGACCGGCATCGGCGCCACCGCCGGGGACGCGGTCCGCAGCCGCCGCGCCTTCGTCCAGGCCATCCGGGAACGCGCCGAACGGGCCGAGCGCACCCGCGAGGAGGAGGCCCGCCGCCGGGTCGCCGAGGAGCGCCTGCGCATCGCCCGCGATCTGCACGACGTGGTCGCCCACCACATCGCCCTGGTCAACGTCCAGGCCGGGGTCGCCGCCCATGTCATGGACAAGCGGCCCGACCAGGCCAAGGAGGCCCTCGCCCACGTCCGCGAGGCCAGCCGCTCCGCGCTCGGCGAGCTGCGGGCCACCGTCGGTCTGCTGCGCCAGTCCGGCGACCCGGAGGCCCCCACCGAACCCGCGCCGGGACTGGACCGCCTCGACGAACTCACCGGCACCTTCCGCAGCGCCGGACTGCGCGTCGAGGTCGCCCGTGGTGACGAGGGCGTCGACCTGCCCGCCGCCGTCGACCTGGCCGCGTACCGGATCATCCAGGAGGCCCTGACCAACGTGCAGAAGCACGCAGGCACCGACGCGAGGGCCGAGGTCAGCGTCGTACGCGTCGGACCCCACATCGAGATCACCGTCCTCGACGACGGCACCGGCGAGGACCAGGACCACACCCCCGGCGGCGGGCACGGACTGCTCGGCATGCGCGAACGCGTCACCGCGCTGCGCGGCACCCTCACCACCGGCCCCCGCTACGGCGGCGGTTTCCGCGTCCATGCGATCCTGCCCGTCAAGACCCGTACGTCCGCCGCTCAGGACAGCGGCCCGTGACCACCGATCACCCCGCTGGAGCCCGTATGACGATCCGTGTCCTGCTCGCCGACGACCAGGCACTGCTGCGCAGCGCCTTCCGGGTGCTCGTCGACTCCGAGCCGGACATGGAGGTGGTGGGGGAGGCGGCCGACGGCGCGGAGGCGGTCCGGCTGGCCCGGGAGCAGCGCGCGGACGTCGTCCTCATGGACATCCGGATGCCCGGCACCGACGGACTCGCCGCCACCCGCATGATCAGCGCGGACCCGGAGCTCGCCGGGGTCCGGGTGGTGATCCTGACGACCTTCGAGGTCGACGACTACGTGGTGCAGTCGCTGCGGGCCGGCGCCTCCGGCTTCCTCGGCAAGGGCTCCGAGCCCGAGGAGATGCTGAACGCCATCCGGATCGCCGCCGGGGGAGAGGCCCTGCTGTCCCCGGTGGCCACCAAGGGCCTGATCGCCCGTTTCCTCGCCCAGGAGGGCACGTCCGAGGCCGACCACGACCCGGCCCGCGCCGAGCGGCTCGAGTCGCTCACCGTGCGCGAGCGCGAGGTGCTGGTCCAGGTCGCCGGCGGCCACTCCAACGACGAGATCGCCGAACGCCTGGAGGTCAGCCCGCTCACCGTGAAGACCCACGTCAACCGGGCCATGGCCAAGCTGGGCGCCCGCGACCGGGCCCAGCTGGTGGTCACCGCCTACGAGTCGGGGCTGGTCCGCCCAAGGGTGGAGTGAGCTCCGCGGGGCGTACTGCGGCGGGAGTATGCGCCGTATAAGGGATGGGACCTCGGGGCTACGGATCGGCCCCCGGCGATGGCTCAGGGTGTAGAGCGGGCGCCCACTTGTGCGCGCGCCCGCTTGCCGGACTTCTGCCGCTCCACGGAAAAGAGACCCTGACCATGTCCTGGCTGTCCAGATTCAGCCTCGCGCAACGGGCGCTGATCGGACTGATGTCGATCATCGCGCTCGTCTTCGGGGCGATCGCGATACCCCAGCTCAAACAGCAGCTGCTGCCGACCATCGAACTGCCCATGGTGTCCGTGATCGCCCCGTACCAGGGCGCCTCCCCGGACGTGGTCGAGAAGCAGGTCGTCGAACCCATCGAGGACAGCCTGGAGGCCGTCGACGGCATCTCCGGCGTCACCTCGACGGCGAGCGAGGGCAACGCCGTGATCATGGCGTCCTTCGACTACGGCAACGACACCCAGCAGCTCGTCGCCGACGTCCAGCAGGCCGTCAACCGGGCCGGCGCCCGCCTCCCGGACGACGTCGACCCGCAGGTCGTCGCCGGTTCCACGGACGACATCCCGACCGTCGTCCTCGCCGTCACCTCCGGCCAGGACCAGCAGGCGCTCGCCGACCGGCTCGACCGGACCGTGGTGCCCGAGCTGGAGGGCATCGACGGCGTCGGCCAGGTCACCGTGGACGGCGTGCGCGACGTCCAGGTCACCGTCACCCCCGACGACGCGAAGCTGGCGAAGGCCGGTCTCACCGCCCAGTCGCTGTCGACGGCCCTCCAGGCCGGCGGCGCGACCGTCCCGGCCGGCTCCTTCGACGAGGACGGCGCCAACCGCACCGTCCAGGTCGGCGGCGGCTTCACCTCGCTGAAGCAGATCGAGGACCTGATGGTCGCCGCCGAGTCCGGCAAGGGCGATCCGGTCCGCCTCGGGGACGTCGCCACGGTGAAGGAGGAGGAGGCCAGGGCCGACTCCCTCACCCGCACCAACGGCAAGCCGAGCCTCGCCGTGATGGCGACCATGGACCACGACGGCAGCGCGGTCGCCATCTCGGAGGCCGTCCAGGAGAAGCTGCCCGACCTGCGCGAGGACCTCGGTGACGGGGCCACCCTCACCGTCGTCAGCGACCAGGGCCCGGCGGTCTCCAAGGCCATCGAGGGCCTCACCACCGAGGGCGCGCTCGGTCTGCTCTTCGCGGTCCTGGTGATCCTGGTCTTCCTGGCGTCGGTCCGCTCGACCCTCGTCACGGCGGTCTCCATCCCGCTGTCCGTGGTGCTCGCCCTGATCGTGCTGTGGACGCGCGACCTGTCGCTGAACATGCTGACGCTGGGCGCGCTGACCATCGCCATCGGCCGGGTCGTGGACGACTCCATCGTCGTCCTGGAGAACATCAAGCGGCACCTCGGCTACGGCGAGGAGCGCCAGTCCGCGATCATGAACGCGGTGCGTGAGGTGGCCGGCGCGGTGACGTCCTCGACGCTCACCACGGTCGCCGTGTTCCTGCCGATCGGCCTGGTCGGCGGCATGGTGGGCGAGCTGTTCGGCTCCTTCAGCCTCACCGTCACGGCGGCGCTGCTGGCGTCCCTGCTGGTGTCGCTGACGGTCGTGCCCGTCCTGTCGTACTGGTTCCTGCGGGCCCCGAAGGGCACCCCGGAGGACGCCGAAGAGGCGCGCAGGATCGCCGAGGAGAAGGAGGCCAAGAGCCGCCTCCAGCGCCTCTACGTCCCCGTGCTGCGCTTCGCCACCCGGCGCAGGCTGACCAGCGTGGCCATCGCGGTCGTCGTCCTGATCGCCACGTTCGCCATGGCGCCGCTGCTGAAGACCAACTTCTTCGACGCGGGCGAGCAGCAGGTCCTCACCGTCCGGCAGGAGCTGGAGCCCGGCACCAGCCTGGCCGCGACCGACGACCAGGCGGAGAAGGTCGAGAAGCTGCTCGGCGACACCGAGGGCGTCAAGGACTACCAGGTGACGATCGGCTCGTCCGGTTGGATGGCGGCCTTCGGCGGCGGTACGGACACCAACCAGGCGACGTACCAGGTCATGCTGGAGGACGGCGCGTCCTCCGAGGACGTGCAGGACAGCGTCGAGAAGGGCCTGGAGAAGCTCGACGGCATCGGCACCACCACCATCGCGGCCGGTGACGGCTTCGGCAGCCAGGACCTGAGCGTCGTCGTCAAGGCGGCCGACGCGCAGGCGCTGCGCAAGGCGGCGGACCAGGTCCGCGACGCGGTGGCCTCCCTGGACGACGTCACGGACGTCACCAGCGACCTGGCGCAGAGCGTGCCCCGTATCTCGGTGAAGGCCAACGACAAGGCCGCCGAGGCAGGTTTCAACGACCAGACCCTCGGTGGGGCCGTCGCCCAGGCGGTGCGCGGCACCCCGGCGGCCAAGGCCGTCCTGGACGACACCGAGCGTGACGTCGTCGTCCGTTCGGCGAAGCCGGCCACCACCGTGGACGAGCTGAGGAACCTGCGCCTGGGCGCGGTGAAGCTGGGCGACATCGCCACCGTCGAGGTGGTGGACGGCCCCGTCTCCATGACCCGGATCGACGGTCAGCGCTCGGCCACCGTCACCGCGAAGCCGACCGGTGACAACACCGGCGCCGTGGGCATGGACCTCCAGAAGAAGATCGACGAGCTGACGCTGCCCGCGGGCGCGACGGCGGAGATCGGCGGCGTGACCGAGGACCAGGACGAGGCGTTCCTCAACCTGGCCCTGGCGATGCTGGCCGCGATCGCGATCGTCTTCATGCTGCTGGTCGGCACCTTCCGGTCGCTCGCCCAGCCGCTGATCCTGCTGGTGTCCATCCCGTTCGCGGCGACCGGCGCCATCGGCCTGCTGCTGGTCACCGGCACCCCGATGGGTGTCCCGGCGATGATCGGCATGCTGATGCTGATCGGCATCGTGGTCACCAACGCGATCGTGCTGATCGACCTGATCAACCAGTACCGCAAGCAGGGCTACGGCGTCGTCGAGGCCGTGCTGGAGGGGGGCCGCCACCGTCTGCGGCCGATCCTGATGACGGCCCTGGCGACCATCTTCGCCCTGCTCCCGATGGCACTGGGCGTCACCGGCGAGGGCGGCTTCATCGCCCAGCCGCTGGCGGTCGTGGTGATCGGCGGTCTGATCACGTCGACCCTGCTCACCCTGCTGCTGGTCCCGACGCTCTACGCGATGCTGGAGCTCCGCAAGGAGCGGCGCGCGAAGAAGCGGGCGGCGAAGAAGGGTGTCTCCGCGCAGGGGGAGGCCCCCCAGGAGCCGAAGCCGGTCCAGGTCTGACGTTCGTCCGTACGACGAGTCCGACGACCGTCCGTACGACGAAGGGGCGCCCCGTGATCTCACGGGGCGCCCCTTCGCGTGTGGCCCTACGGCAGCGCCAGCATCCGCTCCAGCGCCAGCTTCGCGAACGCCTCCGTCTCCTTGTCCACCTCGATGCGGTTGACCAGGTTGCCCTCGGCGAGGGACTCCAGGGCCCACACCAGGTGGGGGAGGTCGATGCGGTTCATGGTCGAGCAGAAGCAGACCGTCTTGTCGAGGAAGACGATCTCCTTGCCCTCGGACGCGAAACGGTTCGCCAGGCGGCGGACCAGGTTCAGCTCGGTGCCGATGGCCCACTTGGAGCCGGCCGGGGCCGCCTCCAGCGTCTTGATGATGTACTCGGTCGAGCCGACGTAGTCCGCGGCGGCGACGACCTCGTGCCTGCACTCCGGGTGGACCAGGACGTTCACGCCGGGGATGCGCTCGCGCACGTCGTCGACCGAGTCCAGGCTGAACCGGCCGTGCACCGAGCAGTGGCCGCGCCACAGGATCATCTTCGCGGCGCGCAGCTCGTCCGCCGTCAGCCCGCCGTTCGGCTTGTGCGGGTTGTAGACGACGCAGTCCTCCAGGGACATGCCCATGTCGCGGACGGCGGTGTTCCGGCCCAGGTGCTGGTCCGGGAGGAAGAGCACCTTCTCGCCCTGCTCGAAGGCCCAGTCCAGGGCCCGCCGGGCGTTGGAGGAGGTGCAGATGGTGCCGCCGTGCTTGCCGGTGAAGGCCTTGATGTCGGCGGAGGAGTTCATGTACGAGACGGGGACGACCTGCTCGGCTATCCCGGCCTCGGTCAGCACGTCCCAGCACTCGGCGACCTGCTCGGCGGTGGCCATGTCGGCCATGGAGCAGCCGGCCGCGAGGTCGGGCAGGACCACCTTCTGGTCGTCGCCGGTGAGGATGTCCGCCGACTCGGCCATGAAGTGCACACCGCAGAAGACGATGTACTCGGCCTGCGGGCGGGCGGCGGCGTCGCGGGCCAGCTTGAAGGAGTCGCCCGTGACGTCGGCGAACTGGATGACCTCGTCGCGCTGGTAGTGGTGGCCGAGCACGAAGACCTTGTCCCCGAGCTTCTCCTTGGCGGCGCGGGCGCGCTCCACCAGGTCCGGGTCGGACGGGGAGGGGAGGTCGCCGGGACACTCCACACCGCGCTCGCTCTTCGGGTCGGCCTCACGGCCGAGGAGCAGCAGGGCGAGGGGCGTCGGCTGTACGTCGAGCTCCTGGGTCTGGGCGGTGGTCACGACACGCACCCTTTCTGTTCTGGCGACTACTTCTCGTCCGACTTCTCGTCGAAATGACGCTATCTATCATAACCGGTTCACGTCACTTTGACGACGGGCCATAGCGTCCATGTGACGGGAATCCCTAGGGGCGCCGATCCATTCCCGGAAGGGCCCACAAGGGCCGGTTTCCGCTTCGTACGGCGTGTGCGAGCATGAGGAGGGAGGCGAGGAAGACACGCGCCCGGCCCGGAATGAATCCGCGGTCCCGCCGGTTGCAACCGTCGGCAAGCAGTCTCCGTACAACCCGGGAGAGATGTAGATGTCCGTATCGGACGAGACCACCACCGTCACCGACGGCATCGTCCTGACCGACGCCGCCGCGTCCAAGGTCAAGGCCCTGCTCGACCAGGAAGGCCGTGACGACCTCGCCCTGCGCGTCGCCGTCCAGCCCGGCGGCTGCTCCGGCCTGCGCTACCAGCTCTTCTTCGACGAGCGCTCGCTCGACGGCGACGTGGTGAAGGACTTCGACGGTGTGAAGGTCGTCACCGACCGCATGAGCGCCCCGTACCTGGGCGGCGCCACCGTCGACTTCGTCGACACCATCGAGAAGCAGGGCTTCACGATCGACAACCCCAACGCCACCGGCTCCTGCGCCTGCGGCGACTCCTTCAGCTGAGCCGGGTCCGTCCCAGGCAGCGCATGACGAAGGCGGCGGCCCCCTCGGAGGGGGCCGCCGCCTTCGCGCTCTCCTCCTCCCGGAGCTACCGGGTGGGCGGCGCCGGCAGCCGGGCGCCGTCCTTCCAGAGCGGAACCGGTTCGCCGTCCGTGCCCACGACCTCGCGGTCACCGAGCGGCGCGTCCAGCCGCACCGTCTGCTGGTACTGCTTGGCGATCAGGATGCACACCTTGTCCGGCCAGGGCGTCTCGGTCACCCGCACCGTCACCCGGCCGCCGTTCTCGCTCGCCGTCGCCTCGTAGTCGGCGCACACGCCGCCGGTGAAGGTCACGGTCAGCTCGTCGCCCTCGGCGGTGTAGCCCTGGACGTCGACATCACGGGTGGACGGTGCCGCGGTCGGCTCGTCGCCGGGCTCCGTGGGCCGCGGGCTCGCCTCCCCGGACCCGGACTCCGTCCGCGGGGCGAGGAACTCCGGATCGACCGCCGGATACGTCACCGTGAAGGTGCCCTCCGCCCCCTGGGGCCGTACCTCGAACAGCCAGGACGGCACGAGCGCCGGCCGCCCGTCCACGGAGTGCGAGGCCAGCCCGAACACCGCGTCGCCGACCGTCACGGTGTCGCCGGCCGGCTTCGTCGCCGGAGCGCACGGCTCCCGCTGCTCCCGCTGCCCGTCCTCCAGCGGTACGGGACTGGCGCAGCCGCCGATCTCCGCGCGCTGCCCGGAACCCGGCGCCGCGTTCAGCAGCTTCAGCGCGTCGGCGGCGCTCACCACGGGGTAGGTGTCCCCCTTCACCGGCTCCGCGAGCCGGCCGTTGCCGCCGACCACCTCGCCCTTGGCGCCGACGACCACACCGGTCGTCCAGCCGTAGGTCGGCAGCCCGCCGACCTCGGGGTCGGCGTTCACCACGCGCTTGCCGCCCATGATCTGGCCCGCGTCGAGCTTCGCGTCGTCCTGGCCCACCGCCTTCAGCACGGGCGCGGCGGCCTTCCTCGCGACGGACTCGCTCACGACCGGACCGCCCGTGGACGGGGCCGAGCACGTCGCGCCCTTGCAGTTGTCGGTGCCCGGGTTGTTCCGGCTGAACGTCCAGGAGCCGGGAGCCTCCCGGTCCACCCGCAGCGTGGGCCCGGAACCGTCCTTGCCGCCGATCCGCCAGGACCCGCCCTCCGCGACCGGCTCCCCCTCCAGCCCCAGGGCCTTCGCCAGCGCGACCACCCGCTCCTCGGTGACCTGCCCCCGGACGCGGTACACCGGCGCCGAACCGGGACCCTCCGGGAGCGAACCGTCGGCGCGGTAGACGACGCCGTAGGGGTTGGGCTCGCCGGGGGCGATCCCGTTCGTGGCGCCCTCGGAGTGACCGTCCAGGTCGAGCGGCGGGGGAGTGGCGTCACCGTTCACCCCCGGAGTCGTACCGCCCCCGGAACCACCGGAGGCACCGGAGGCACCGGAGGCGAGATAGGCCCCGCCGCCTCCGACCAGCAGCACGGCGGCGGCGACGGAGGCGATCAGCAGGGACGGACGCCGCCGTCCCGCCGCCGACTCGTCGGCGTGCCCCTCCCGGGAGGGCGGGCCGCCGGCACGGTGCTCCCCGACGACGGTCTCATCCGCGCCGGACTTCGGCTCGTCCTCCGGGGCCGCGCCCGGGGCCTCCCCGGCGGGGGCGCCGGTGGTGGCGGCTTCCGCCTTCCCGGCATCGGCATCGGGTGCGCCGTCGGCCGGTCGTGCCGTACCGGGCTCGGAGGCGTCCGTCTCCCCGCCGTGGCCCGAAGCGCCCCCGGAGTCGGGCGCGCCACCCGGGGCGGTGCGCGCCTCGTCGTCGTTGTCGGGTCGCTCGGTGTTCACCGCATCGCTCCTTCGGCTGCGCGACTGTCCCGGAAGGACCCTTCCCGGTCGTGCCGGGACTGCTCGTGGGTCGTATCCCGCATCCCCTTTACGGGGGACAGCGATGGGACGCAGCGGGGGAGCGCGCGGTTCCCCGAGGGCGCCGAACCGGCCGGCGCCGGCTCAGTCGCCGTACTCGGCCATCGCGTCCAGCAGCCGCGCCGAGCCGGGCGGCACGGTCACGCCGTGGATCGAGGACGGGGAGACCGGCCGGGCGGTCACCCGGTTGGGCACCGCCCAGTGGGGGACCATCCGGGCGCAGTCGCCGCGCAGCGACGCCAGGCCGCCTTCGAGGTCCGCCGGGGCGGGGGGAGGGGCGGGGGTATGGGCCCTGGGGTTCGTCATATCGGCACCGTATGCACGGAGAAGGTCACGAAGAAAGATCTACTATCGGGTAGTTTCGGCCGCTTCTACGGGACCTCCCCAACCGGTAGCGTGAAGTGTCAAACCGCCTCCCTCAGGAGAATCCACGCCGTGCGCATCGCAGTCACCGGCTCCATCGCCACCGACCACCTCATGACCTTCCCCGGGCGTTTCGCCGACCAGTTCGTCGCGGACCAGCTGCACACGGTCTCGCTGTCGTTCCTGGTCGACCAGCTCGACGTACGCCGGGGAGGCGTCGCCGCGAACATCGCCTTCGGCATGGGCCAGCTCGGCACCCGGCCGATCCTGGTCGGCGCGGCCGGCTCCGACTTCGCCGAGTACCGCGCCTGGCTGGACCGGCACGGCGTCGACACCGACTCGGTGCGCATCTCCGAGACCCTGCACACCGCCCGCTTCGTGTGCACCACGGACGCCGACCACAACCAGATCGGCTCCTTCTACACGGGCGCGATGAGCGAGGCCCGGCTGATCGAGCTGAAGACCGTAGCCGACCGCGTGGGCGGCCTCGACCTGGTCTCCATCGGCGCGGACGACCCGGAGGGCATGCTCCGGCACACCGAGGAGTGCCGCTCCCGGGGCATCCCGTTCGCCGCCGACTTCTCCCAGCAGATCGCCCGGATGGACGGCGAGGAGATCCGGATACTGCTGGACGGGGCGACCTACCTCTTCTCCAACGAGTACGAGAAGGGGCTCATCGAGACGAAGACCGGCTGGAGCGACGCGGAGATCCTCGGCAAGGTGGGCCACCGTGTCACCACCCTCGGTGCGAGGGGTGTCCGCATCGAGCGGGCCGGCGAGGAGACGATCGAGGTCGGGTGCCCGGACGAGGAGCGCAAGGCGGATCCGACGGGCGTCGGCGATGCGTTTCGGGCGGGGTTCCTGTCGGGGCTGGCGTGGGGGGTTTCGCTGGAGCGGGCGGCGCAGGTCGGTTGCATGCTGGCGACTCTCGTCATCGAGACGGTGGGTACGCAGGAGTACCAGTTGCGGCGGGGGCACTTCATGGAGCGCTTCACCAAGGCGTACGGGGATGAGGCGGCGGAGGAGGTTCGGGGGCATCTGAGCTGAGTCGTCGGGTGCGGGTGCGTGGGGGCTGGTCGCGCAGTTCCCCGCGCCCCTTAAAGGTGCGCAGTTCCCCGCGCCCCTGAAGGTGCGCAGTTCCCCGCGCCCCTGAAAAGACGCGCCGTTCCCTCGCGCTCCCTGTTAAAGATGCGCGGTTCCCCGCGCCCCCCAAAAAACGCGCAGTTCCCCGCGCCCCTGATGGCGTGCTGCTCCCCCTGCGCCTGAGGTGCGCGGTTCCTCGCGCCCCCGAGAAGACGGGTGTTCAGCTCGTTCGGCGGATCACGTAAGCCGTTCCTCGGGATGTTGGTTCTTCGCCGGCGTACTCCTGGCCGCGCATCTCGCACCAGGCCGGGATGTCCAGGCGGGCCGCCTCGTCGTCGGCGAGGACGCGGATCGTGCCGCCCAGGGGGACGTCTCCGATGACCTTGGCCAGTTCGATGACCGGGATCGGGCAGCGCCGGCCCAGGGCGTCCACCACCAGGGCCTCGTCCTTCTCCTCCGTCGGGACGGGGCCGGTGGACACCGGCGCGCCGAGCTTCTCCCTCACCCCCGACACCACCTCCGGCAGGACGGACAGGAAGCGCTCGACGTCCTCCTCCCGCGTCCCCGACGGCAGCGAGACCCGGATGTTGCCCTCGCTGAGCACGCCCATCGCCCGCAGCACATGGCTCGGCGTCAGCGTGCTGCTCGTGCAGGACGACCCGGACGACACGGAGAAGCCGGCCCGGTCCAGCTCGTGCAGCAATGTCTCCCCGTCGACGTAGAGACAGGAGAAGGTGACGATCCCCGGCAGCCGCCGCTCCGGATCCCCGACCACCTCCACGTCCCGCACCAGCCCCGGCACCCGCGCCCGGATCCGCTCCGTCAGTTCCCGCAGCCGTACCGCCTCCTCGGCGGCCTCCGCCCGCACCGCCCGCAGCGAAGCCGCCGCCGCCACGATCGCCGGCAGGTTCTCGAACCCGGCCGCCCGCCCCGACTCCCGCTCGTCCCGCGGCCCCTGGGGAGCGAACCGCACCCCTTTCCGTACGACGAGCAGCCCGGCCCCCGACGGACCGCCCCACTTGTGGGCGCTCGCCGCGAGCAGCGACCAGTCGCCCTCCACCGGCCCCCACCCCAGCGACTGGGCCGCGTCCACCAGCAGCGGTACCCCCGCCGCCCGGCACACCTCGGCGACCTCGGCCACCGGCTGCACGGTCCCCACCTCGTGGTTGGCCGACTGCAGACAGGCCAGCGCGGTGTCCGGCCGCAGGGCGTCCGCGTACCCGGACGGGCTCACGGCCCCCGTGCGCTCCACCGCGACCTCGCTGACCGATCCTCCGCCGGCCTGGTGAACTTCCGCCGCATGGAGCACAGAAGAGTGTTCGACCGCTGACACGATCAGGTGGCCTCCGACGCGCCGCCGCCCGGCCAGCGCCCCCGCGATCCCGGAGTGCACCGCCCGCGTGCCGGACGACGTGAACACCAACTCGTCCGCCCGGCACCCCACCGCCTCCGCGACCGCCTCCCGCGCCGCGTCCAACAGCAACCGGGCCCGCCGCCCCTCCCGGTACAACCGCACCGGATCCGCCCACCCCTCATCAAGAGAGGCCATCAGGGCCTGCCGGGCAACGGGGTGAAGGGGGGCGGCGGAAGCAGCATCGAAGTACACACTCCAACGCTAAGCGCCCCGAAGGGGCGCGGGGCTGTTTTCCGTGTGCGGCTCCGCCGCGTGGGCGCGACCAGCCACGGCGGGGCGGCAGCCGCGAGACACCCTGTACCCCCGGATGATGAGGCGCTCGGTGTAACCCGCGGCGCGTACGGCACCCCTCCTCGCGACCCCCCGGAGGGCGTCGGCTAGGGTTTGGTCCGCATAAACATCCAAACCCCTGCCCGACGCAGGGCGGCGACCGACCAGCGAGAAGGCAGGCCGCAGCCAATCCGCGCGGGCGAGACTCTCGGGAAGGCGCTACGTGAGTCCCAACGGCTCCGACCGCTCGCCGCGGCGCCCGATGCGGCGGAAGCTGCTGCAGGCACTGACCGCGGGCCTGGTCCTGGCGACCGCCACCGGTTGCACATGGGAGGACTTCCCCCGCCTTGGTATGCCCACCCCCACCACGGAAGAGGCTCCGCGGATCCTCTCCCTGTGGCAGGGATCCTGGGCCGCCGCGCTCGTCGTCGGCGTGCTGGTGTGGGGCCTGATCCTGTGGAGTGCTTTCTTCCACCGGCGCAGCCGCACCAAGGTGGAGGTTCCTCCGCAGACCCGGTACAACATGCCCATCGAGGCGCTGTACACGGTGGTTCCGCTCATCATCGTCTCGGTGTTCTTCTATTTCACCGCGCGTGACGAATCCGAGCTGATGAGGCTCGAGAAGAGTCCCGACGTCACGGTCAACGTGGTCGGCTTCCAGTGGAGCTGGTGCTTCAACTACGTCGAGAACGTCGACGGTTCCACGGGTGACGCCAAGAAGGCCAAGGAACTCGACGCGATTCCGGACCGCTACAAGGACGCTTTCCCGGCCGACGCCGGCGGTGTCTACGACTGCGGTACCCCCGGTACGCGGAACCCGCAGACCAACAACCCGGGCCCCACCCTGTGGCTGCCCGAGGGCAAGCGGGTCCGCTTCGTGCTGACCTCGCGCGACGTCATCCACTCCTTCTGGGTGGTGCCGTTCCTGATGAAGCAGGACGTCATCCCGGGCCACACCAACGCCTTCGAGGTGACCCCCAACCGTGAGGGCACCTTCCTCGGCAAGTGCGCCGAGCTGTGCGGCGTCGACCACTCCCGGATGCTGTTCAACGTGAAGGTCGTCTCCCCCGAGCGCTACGAGCAGCACCTCAAGGACCTCGCGAAGAAGGGGCAGACCGGTTACGTTCCCGCCGGCATCGCGCAGACGAGCCACGAGAAGAACCGGGAGACGAACAACCTGTGAGCATCCTCAACGAACCCCAGGGTGCCGCCGCCGCAGCTGAGGACTCGTACGAGAACGAGCTGCCGGTACGGCGCAAGAGTCCCGGCAATGTCGTGGTGAAGTGGCTGACGACCACGGACCACAAGACGATCGGCACGCTGTATCTGGTGACGTCGTTCGTGTTCTTCATCATCGGTGGCGTGATGGCCCTAGTGATGCGCGCCGAGCTGGCCC
>NZ_LIWB01000012.1 GCF_001905725.1 Streptomyces sp. CB02400 | reverse complement strand
CCACCCGATCGAGTCAGAAACCGACGACACCGCCCTGCCCACCGGACTCACCGCATAGCCTCAACACGAGATCGCCGAGTGGCCGTCGATACACCACTCCAGCGGACGTGACCAGCCACCATCGCCTTCATTTATCCCGGTCACGCAAAGCACCGTCCGACGTCGGCAGCACGGTGACAAGACCCCGGCCCTCATGACAACTACCGTGCTTCGGCTCAGGGTCGACCGTATCGGTGCGGGGTTCGCGTGGTGGCGCGGTCACAGCTCGAACTCCAGGTGCTCAATGTCCGTGAAGTGGACCTCCTCCAGGCTTCCGGCACGGCGGCCGCCGTCCTGCAGGTACACCTCGCGGAGCGCGTCGGCCGCGAGGTGCCGCTGGGAGCCGCCGTCCTCATGACGTGTTCGGCTGCTGGGCTGGGCTCACGGAGGGTGCGGCGCGACCTCGCGGGCCGGCGCGGTGCGCCCGGTCAAGCGCTGTCGATGCGGTCGAGCAGCGCCCGGGCCTCGACGGTGCGGTGGTGGTCCCGGCCGAAGGAGGCCAGGCAGGCGTCGTGCGCGGCTGCGGGCCCGGAGGCGGGCCTCGCTACCGCGGTCCAGCCCCAGCAGGGCGGTGGCCACGGCCAGCTCGACGGCGCCGGTCTCCGGGCGGCGCTGCTCCCCGGGCAGACTGCGGCGCAGTTCGTCGGCGCGCTCCGCCTCGGCATAGCGCCCGGTCTGGTACAGGGCTATGGCCTGCCCCGAAGGGGATCTCACCAACTGCCCGGTGCCGTTTCGGCCGCGTGGCCGGAAGGATTTCATGCCCGGAGCACACGGATGCCGCCCACACTGTTCGGCAAACCCGCACCACCCAGGCGCCAGACGAGCAGCGCGGACTCGCACCGCACCACTGTGAAGCGCGGCATTGAACGACAAGCCAAGTGCCAGGGCCGCCAACGGTCAGGCATCGCACAGACCCCGACCACGACCACCAGGCCTCCGGTCATGGGACCTACCACAGCAGGCCAACGCCGTGCGCAGACCATTGCCCAGCCGAACGCGCTGCGATTACCCAGCCGCCGTAACGTCGGACCGGTCGGCTTCTTGCGCGAGGTTCCCGCCCCAGCGGCTCCGATGACCGACCTGCTCCAGCACGGCCCACCGCCTGCTGAGACCGGTCGGCCATCCCAGCGGACGACTGCTCTCCACCCGACGGGGACGCGACCCGATGCCTGCTTCAGGCGGCAGCACCGGCGGTCTGGGAGTTCCACCGGGACGGGCCGCCCTTCGCCCGCCTGCCACCTCTCCGCCAGGTCCCGTACCGCCCGCTCCAACCTCGTTCGCCGGGTCTCCGGCGTCGTGGCCTGGAGCAGCGGGAGCATCACGAGGTAGCGGATGGTCCGGTCGAGCGCGTCGAACGCCGCACGCGCCGCCGGGTCCGCGGCAAGCGCCGCGGCAAGGTCGTCCGGGACCACAGCGGTCGCTTGTGGCGCGTACGCGCGGTCCCAGCGGCCGTCCTCCTGGGCCCGCCGGACTTCGGCGAGGCCGGGCTCTCGCATCCGGCCCGCCACCGCCAGCGCCGCGACCTTCTCGACGTTCACCCGCGACCACAGGCTCCGCGGCCGCCGTGGCCCGTACTTCTGCAGGTGGTACCGGTCGTCCAGACCCCGGCGCTGCCCGGAGATCCAGCCCCAGCACAGCCCCACGTCGACCAGTTCGTCACCCGTGACCGACGCGATCCCCGACGCCTTCTTCACCACCTTGACCCACACACCCTCACGGCGGGTGTGATGTTCGGCCGGCCAGTCCTCAAAAGCCGCCGCGTCCTCGAACGCGACGACCTCCGCCCCGTTGAACTCCACCATGCGGGCAAGGCTGGCCCGGCCACGCCCTGGTGGACCTTCCCGGTCACAGCACTGCTGTTGCGGGACACGACGTTGGTGACACAGGCCAACGCCGGTGAAACCGAGGTGCCTCGACGGGCATCGGTCGGGTAGCGTGCGGACCATGTCGAGTCCTGAGTCAGACACGGTGGGGGTTTTCGGTCACGCCGTCAGCCCCCTGAACCACTGAGCTCATAGCCCTGTCGTCGCGCCGTGTTCTGCGGCGGGACGTGTGTGTCCCTGGGGCCGGCCGCGGTGACGAGACGACCTTCTCGTGCTTCTCCTCACCTCGGAGCCACTCGATGCCTCTCCCGCTGTACCTGCTTGCCCTGGCGGTCTTCGCCATGGGCACCTCGGAGTTCATGCTCGCCGGCCTGCTGCCGGACATCGCCTCAGAGCTCGACGTCACCGTCGGGACAGCAGGCGTGCTCACCTCGGCCTTCGCGATCGGCATGATCGTCGGCGCTCCCCTGGTGGCCGCGCTTGCCCGCAACTGGCCCAGGCGTTCCAGCCTTCTGGGGTTCATCCTCGCTTTCGCGGCAGCTCACGCCGTGGGCGCCATCACCACGAGCTTTCCGGTCCTGTTCGCCACCCGGGTCGTCGCCGCGCTCGCGAACGCGGGGTTCCTTGCGGTCGCTCTGACGGCTGCCGCCACGCTGGTCTCGCCCGACAAGAAGGGACGTGCGCTGGCCGTGCTGCTGTCAGGCACGACGATGGCCACGATCGCCGGTGTCCCTGGTGGGTCGGTCCTCGGCACGTTGCTCGGCTGGCGGGCAGCCTTCTGGGCCGTCGCCGCTCTCTGCCTGCCTGCGGCTCTCGGCATCCTGAAAGGGATCCCCACGGGACATGTGAAGGAGGAAGCGACTGGCGGGCCAGCCTTGCGAGCGGAGCTTGCCCAGCTCACCAGGCCGCGGTTGATCCTGGTGATGCTGCTCGGCGCGTTGGTGAACGCGGCGACGTTCGCAAGTTTCACCTTCCTCGCCCCCGTGGTGACCGGCACCGCCGGGCTGGGAGAGTTGTGGATCTCCGTCGTGCTGGTGCTCTTCGGTGCCGGTTCCTTCGTCGGCGTCACCGTCGCCGGTCGGCTGTCCGACCAGCGTCCCGGTCCGGTCATCGCAGTCGGTGGTCCGTTGCTGCTCCTCGGCTGGCCGGTCCTGGCCATGCTGGCCGACGAACCGGTCGCCCTGTTCGCCCTCGTGTTCGTGCAGGGCGCGCTGTCGTTCGCACTGGGCAGCACACTGATCACGCGGGTCCTCCACGAGGCCACGGGAGCCCCCACCATGGCCGGCTCGTACGCGACCGCGGCACTCAACGTCGGCGCCGCCGCCGGCCCCCTCATCGCCGCGGCCACCCTCAACACCGCGGCCGGGACCCACGGGCCGCTGTGGGCAAGCGGGCTCCTGGTCGCTGTCGCGCTGCTCATCGCATTCCCCCTCCGCACTGCGATCGAAGCCGGCCGAAGCACCGAGGCGCTCCAGTGACACACGCGAACGGCCCCCTCGGACATCGAGGGACGCCAAAGGCTCGTGGAGCGCTTGCCGCAGCCGTCCGTTCGCCCGCATGGGCCACCGAGGCCGGTGTCCGCCGTGCCTGCCTGTCCAGACCGCGGCGGACAGGTTCTGCAACAGGTGCCGGCGGTCGGCCACTTCCGGGGCACCCGGGGCGGCCTCCTTCACCGTCTTGGTATAGGCGGTGGCCCGGTCCCGGCAGATGATCTCCGCGCCGGGATGCTCGGCCGACCAGGCCGCGAACGTCTCGGAGGTGTGGTCGGGCAGCACGTCCACGACCCGGCCGGTCTCGACGTCGACCTGCATACACGACCACAGGAAGTGGACCGGAGCCGCAGTTGTGAAGTCACTTGTCGATGGGTTCGGAAGACGCCCCGGTCCTTGGTCCGGTGGTGTTGATGGATTCGGGAGGCGCTGGGCTCTTGTCAGGGCGGAATCGGGAAGCTCTTGGTGAAACGTGCCGTCCATTTCGTCAAGGGCAGTTGCACGGTGATCTGCCAGTTGAGCAGGGAGTACGCACCGGCAGACGGCGCACCCGAGGGAGCGGAACCCGCGCACTCGACCGCGGAGATCGCCTACACCACTCAGCGGGGCGCCATCACCGCTTCTGTCTCAAGTGTCCGCTGGAGCGGGTAAAACCAACTCCCGCCTGGTGATCCAGTTCGTGTTCGAGGACGTGGAAACCAGCATGCTTCGCGACGACGTATCGGAGAGCGATCAGCCGTGCTGGCTTGATCGCATCGCTCGCCCTCTGTCGGCGTCTTCTCACGGACAACCCACAGACGCCCCTCCCCCGTCCTAGGTGACGCGAGGGGCGCCCGAGACCGACGGGACGTCTGCGCACAAGGTTTTGAGGAGAGGACCATTGATTCGTGCCCGGCGAATATGTGTGACCGCCGTGGCGGTGCTGGCGGCCCTGGCGGGCTCACCCGGATTGGCACAGGCCGAACAGTCGTACAAATCGAGACCGTTGAGCACGACGGACGACAATCCGCTTCCGCCGGGGTGGCGGATCGACGGGGAGGACGGGGCGCGTGAGCTGGTCTGGCGTACGCCGAAGGCCGTGCCCATGGGGGATGCGCGGGTCGAGTTCCGTACCGGGGACCGGCTGCTCGGGGCGCCGAAGCCGGCGAGGGACGGGAGGACCTTCCGGCTCGCCCTCGGTGGGACGCAGCCCGAACAACTGACGGACCTTCGAGTGACGGCTGCGGGGCGCCGACTGGACGCGGCGGCCGACGACACTCGCAGGTCCGGATCGCGCGTGGCGCGGATGCCCGCGCAGGCGCCGGCGAACGGCGTTGATCCGGGCGAACCCGGCTCGTACCGCACGGTCACCGGGGAGTACGACCTCGACCCGGTGCGCCTGCCCGGGTTCGACACCCCGGTGGAGATGACCGCCGAGGTGGTGGCACCGAAGGGTGCCACCGGCAGCCGGCCGCTCGCGCTGTTCCTGCACGGCCGTCACAGCACCTGTTACAAGCCGGGCTCCGAGGACGACGTGACCGGCGACTGGCCCTGTGCGGACGGCTACAAGCCGATCCCGAGCTACCTGGGTTACCTGCGCGACCAGCAACTGCTGGCCTCCCCGGGTTATGTGACGGTGTCGATCTCGGCGAACGGCATCAACGCCCAGGACTGGGAGGCCGAGGACGCCGGCGCACAGGCGCGTTCCTCGCTGGTACGGCAGCACCTCGCCCGCTGGGCCGACTGGACCGCCCATCGCTCCTCCGCCCCGGCCGTCGTACGCGAGGCGGCAGAAGCGGACCTCTCCCGTGTCCTGCTCGTCGGCCACTCACGCGGTGGCGAGGGCGTCAACCGGGCCGCCATGGACAGCCTCTACCCGCCGCCGGCCGCCGAGGACGGCTACCGGGGCCCGGTGCGCTGGAAGGTGCGCGGGACCGTGCTCATCGGACCGACGATCTTCGGCCAGAACCCGGTCGCCGACGTGCCGTCCGTGACGCTGCTGCCGGGCTGCGACGGCGACGTGTCGGACCTGCAGGGCGAGAACTTCGTCGACGGGACGCGCGGGATCAGCCGGGGCACGGCCCTGCACAGCGCGGTCTACATGGTCGGCGCCAACCACAACTACTTCAACAGCGAGTGGACCCCGGGTGAGGCCGTCGCACCGGCCGAGGACGACTTCGGGACCGACCCGGAGCAGCCGGACCCGGTGTGCACGCCGGGTGCCGCGCCCCGGCTGACCGCCGCCCAGCAGCACAAGGCGGGCGCCACGTACATCGCCGCCGCGGCCCGGCTCTTCCTCGCCGGGGACGATCGGGTGCGTCCGCTGCTCGACGGTTCCGGCAAGCGGGCCCCGTCCGCGGACCCGGCCCGGGTGCTGACCCACGCGGTCGGCGGCCGTCGCAGCGGTGGTTTCCTGCCGGACGGCGGGGCGAAGGTGACCGGAGCCCGGCTGTGTTCGGCGATCGACCCCGACCCGGCCGTGGCCTGTCTGGACCCGGAGACCCCCGGATCGTCACCGCACTTCGCGTGGTGGGAGACGGAACAGGAGACCGGCCGCAGCGCGGTGGACCTGAAGTGGTCCGCGCCGGGCACGGCCGCGCGCATCACTCCGGCCGAGCCGCTCTCCCTCCGCGGCTCCCAGAAGCTCGCACTCAGGGTCTTCGTACCGCCGAACACGACCGGCACGAAGTTCGACGTGTCCGTCACCGACTCCTCCGACCGTCGGGTGAAGCTGGGCTCGGTACGGGTGGACGGGCTCCCGGGCTCCGCGAACACCGCCTCCTACTGGGCTCAGGAGCTGCGCGTCCCGCTGTCGGCCGCGACCCGGGCCGGGCTTGATCTCAGGCATGTCAAGTCCCTTGACTTGACGCCCCGTTCTCAGTCCGGGCGGGCTTGGCTGATGGACGCCTGGGGCTGGGCGCCCGGCACTTCGGCGGTGAAGGCGGCCGCACTGCCGCGTGTCGACGTGGGCCGCACGATCGTCAAGGAGGGCGACTCGGGCACCCGCACCTACCGGGTCCCGGTCGAGATCTCCGGGCGCGGCAGCGGGCAGGTCCGCGTGTACGTCCTCGACCCGGACAGCGGCCGGACCGAGGACCGCCTCGTGACCGTACGGCCCGGCAGCGACGCGATCGACGTGCAGGTCGAGGTGAAGGGCGACACGGCCTACGGCTACGGCGTAGAGCACGACATCGCCGTCAAGGCCGTCCACAATGCCGTCGTCGGCAAGCACCGGGGCGGGCTCACCGTCGAGAACGACGACCCCGAGCCGGTGATCACCCTGTCGCCGGTCGCGGACCGGGTGACCGAGGGAGAGACGCTGACCTGGCGGTTGTCCGTGGATGCGCCCGTGGCGGTGAACATCTGGCAGCCGGTGCGGGTGCTTCCGGTCACCGAGGGCGCCGAGTTGTCCACCAAGGACGTGGACCCGCGGTGGCTCATGGACTGGTCCGGTGACGTGCCCGAGCCCGAGCGGCCGCTGTCCGACGCGAGCCTGTGGGTGTGGTTGAACATCCCGCCCGGGAGCACCAGCGTGGATTTCGTCGTGCCGATCGTGCGGGACCAGGTCGCCGAGCCGACCGAGTCGATGCGCCTCGTACTGACCGACGACAACGCCGAGCCGCTGCC
The DNA here is from genome assembly GCF_001905725.1 of Streptomyces sp. CB02400. Taxonomy (GTDB): domain Bacteria; phylum Actinomycetota; class Actinomycetes; order Streptomycetales; family Streptomycetaceae; genus Streptomyces; species Streptomyces atrovirens. Next base: position 276,754 of record NZ_LIWB01000012.1, on the reverse strand, counting down.
CGATGGGCCGGTGCTGACGGGGACGGTGCTCGACACGCCGTAAGCACGACGCACGAGGGACCATGAGCGCCCTCTTGTGCGGGGTCCGGCCTGTCCGGGCCCCGCGCTTCACAAGGTCACGCGGATCCCGGCCGTCCCGTCCAGTCCCGGCGCAGCCTGCTGCCGCAGAGCGTGAGCTGGCCGAGGATGCCGTACGTGCGGGCCAGGAGCCGCCGGTAGCGGCCGGTGGGCTCGTCGGCGTACGCCGGCGCGGTCACCGACGTGGTCAACAGCCTGTACATCGTCCACCCCGGCCGGACGGAGCTCGCCGGCCGACTGCAGGACCTGTGGCGGGGCCGTGCCCCGCGGCCGTCACCGCTGCCGCCCCCCGTCGGCGCCCGCGACCCGAATCCGTACGTGAGTGAGGAGGAGCAAGCCTCCGCGGTCGCCGCCGATGGTTATCACGGCCCGTGGAACACGCCGACGGCACACCCCGTCCTGGTCCTCGGCGCCTCCCCACCCCCTCCGCCCTTCTCAGCGCTGCCCGGGCCAGGGCCGGGGAACTGGGCAACGTCCGTCTGCTCACCCACCACGGACACGGACACACCGCGCTGTTCGACACCAGCGGCCGGGTCCAGGCCCACGAGAGCCGCTGTCTCGTCGATGGCACCCTCCCGCCGCCGGGAGCGACGTGCGAACGGGACACTCCGCCGGTGGGACGGTACGGCAGGCACCGCCTCCTGAGCGGCACGGCGGCCCGGCACCGGGGTCGTCCGGCGCCGGGCCGCCGTGTGGCCCCGTGCCGGTTCACCCGGCCGTGGCGGCGCCCGTGGGCAGCGGTGGTTCCCGTGACACCGCGGGGTCGCAGCCGTAACGGGTCACACGGCGTCGCTCGGCATTCCGGGTGACCGGGCGATCTCCTGTTCGGCGGCTTCGATGACGGCCAGTACGGCGGCGGCTGCCGCCGCAGGATCGCGGGCCTCGACGGCCCGCACGACGGCGCGGTGACCCGGCAGCGAGGCTTCCACCGCGCCCGCGGTCTGGGTGCTGATGACGAAGCTGTGTTCCAGCGCGATCTCGACAGCGCGGCCCAGCGAGCCGAGGAGACGGTTGCCGCCGGCGTCGAGCAGGGCCCGGTGGAAGGCGATGTCGGCCTCGACGTAGCCGCCGCGGCCGGGTGACGTCGCCGCGGCCTCCATGGCGGCCAGGGCGTCGTACAGGACGCGCACGTCGTCGGGGCCGGCCCGCTCCGCGGCGAGCCGGGCCGCCTCGGGCTCGACGATCCGCCGCAGTTCGCCCGTGTCGCGCAGCAGGGCCGCGGCGTCCCCTGCCTGTTTCCAGCGCAGTACGTCGCGGTCCAGGTGGTTCCAGTGCTCCGGGGGCAGCACGCGTGTGCCGGTGCGCGGCCGTACGTGCAGCATCCCCTTGGCCACCAGCGACTTGACCGCCTCCCGCAACACCCCACGGCTGACGCCGATCTCGGCCGCGAGTGCGTCCTCGACCGGTAGCGGGTCCCCCGGCTCCCACGCGCCGCCCACGATGCGCCGCCCGAGCTCGTCGACCACGCGCTGGTGCATGGTCAGGAAGTGCACCACGATCTCCGCTCCCCCTGGACACCATTCATCGAATCATTTAATGATTGCTCCAGGGTAGCGGGCCCGCACCCGCCAACGCCCCATCGCGCAGCGGACGACGCCGGAGCCACGGGAGTGTTCACATGACCGACGGTAGGAGGACGAACCGCCGCAGTCAGGCATGGTTCGGCGCACAGGGCCGCAGCGGGATGCTGTACCGCTCCTGGATGCGCAACCAGGGGTTCGGGCACGAGGTGTTCGACGGGCGTCCCGTCATCGGCATCGCGACCAGTGCCTCCGAGCTCGCCCCGTGCAACGCCCATCTGACCCGCGTCGCCGAAGCCGTCAAGCGCGGGGTGTGGCAGGCGGGCGGCCTGCCACTGCAGTTCCCCACCATGGCCACCGGCGAGACGCTGATGCGCCCCACCGCCATGCTGTACCGCAACCTCATGGCCATGGAGGTCGAGGAGCTGATCCGGGCCAACCCGCTCGACGGCGTCGTCCTGCTGTCCGGCTGCGACAAGACGACCCCCGCCATGCTCATGGGCGCCGCCAGCGTCGACCTGCCCGCCGTCATGGTCACCGGCGGGCCGATGCTCAACGGCAAGTACCGGGGGCAGGACGTGGGTTCGGGCACGCATGTGTGGAAGTTCGAGGAGGACCTGAAGACCGGCCGGATGACCGAGGAGGAGTGCTTCTTCGCGGAAGGCTGCATGGCCCGCTCCAACGGGCACTGCATGACGATGGGGACCGCCTCGACGATGGCCTGCGTGGCCGAGGCGCTCGGCATGCAGCTGCCGGGCTCGGCGGCGTGGCCCGCGGTCGACTCCCGGCGGATGGAGACCGCGCAGGCGGCGGGGCAGCGCATCGTAGGGATGGTGGAGGAGGAGCTGCGGCCCTCGCGGATCCTGACGCGGGAGGCGTTCGAGAACGCCATCCGGGTCAACGCGGCCATCGGCGGCTCCACGAACGCCGTCATCCATCTCACCGCCCTCGCCGGACGCGTCGGCGTCGAGCTGAGCCTGCGGGACTTCGACGACCTGGTCCGTGCGGTGCCGACCCTGGTCAACCTGATGCCCAGCGGCACGTACCTCATGGAGGACTTCTGCTACGCGGGCGGGCTGCCCGCCGTCATGGCCGAACTGCTCGGCGGCAAGCTGCTGCACGGGGGGCCGGTCACGGTCACCGGACGCACCGTCGCCGAGAACACCGAGCACGCCGAGCGCGTCGGCTCCGACGTCATCACCGCCCTCGACGCCCCCTTCCAGCCGGCCGGCACCGGAATCGCCGTCCTGCACGGCAACCTGTGCCCCGACGGCGCCGTGATCAAGCAGTCCGCCGCGTCACCGCACCTGCTCACCCACCGCGGCCCCGCGCGCGTCTTCGACTCCCCGGAGGCGTACCACGAGGTCGCCGACGACCCGGACCTCGACATCGACGAGAACACCGTCATCGTCATCCGCAACGCCGGCCCCAGGGGCTACCCCGGCATGCCCGAGGTCTCCAACGTTCCGCTGCCCGCCAAGCTGCTGAAGGCCGGCGTCACGGACATGGTGCGCGTGTGCGACGGCCGGATGAGCGGCACCGGCTACGGAACGGTGGTCCTGCACGTGGCGCCCGAGGCCGCCGTCGGCGGACCGCTCGCCCTGGTGCGCGACGGGGACCCCGTCGTCCTCGACGTCCCGGACCGCACCCTGCGCCTGGACGTGGACGACGCCGAACTCGCGCGGCGCCGGCAGGAGTGGACGGCACCCACCGAGCAGTACACCAGCGGCTACACCTGGCTCTACACCCAGCACGTGGAACAGGCCGACCGGGGCGCCGACTTCGGGTTCCTGCGCGGAAGCCGCGGACACGAGGTCCCCCGCGACTCCCACTGAGCCCACCCCCTCGCATCCAGGAGAGCATCGATCGTGGAATCGGCAGCAGCGCTCCCCCGTCCGGTCCTCACCGCCGAATCCGTCCTTCCGGAGGACGCCAGCCGGGCCGCCCTCGTCGCGCGCGTCCACGACCCGGAAGGGGACGGACCGTGTGTGGCCGCGGTCCGCGGAGAGCACGTCGTCGACCTGACGGCTCTCGCACCCACCGTCTCCGACCTCATGGAACGCGAGGACGCGGCGGCCGTCGTCCGCGAGGCCGGCGGCGGACGCGCCTGGCGCCTGGGCGACTTGCTGCAGGCGCCGCCCGGCCGCCGTGACGTGCCGCATCTGCTCGCCCCCGTCGACCTCCAGGTGATCAAGGCGGCGGGCGTCACCTTCGCCCAGAGCCTGCTGGAACGCGTCATCGAGGAGCGCACGGGCGGCGATCCGGCGCAGGCCGCGAGGGTGCGGGCCCGCGTCGGGCAGGTGGTGGGCGGAAGGCTCGACGGCATCCGTCCCGGATCACCGGAGGCGGTCGAGGCCAAGGAACTGCTCGTCGCCGAAGGACTGTGGTCGCAGTACCTGGAGGTCGGGATCGGGCCGGATCCGGAGGTGTTCACCAAGGCCCCCGTACTGTCCGCGGTCGGCACCGGCGCCGACATCGGAGTGCTCGGTGCCTCCGTGTGGAACAACCCCGAGCCCGAGGCCGTCCTCGTCGTGGACTCACGCGGCCGGGTACGCGGAGCGACGCTCGGCAACGACGTCAACCTCCGCGACATCGAGGGACGCAGCGCCCTGCTGCTGTCCCGCGCGAAGGACAACAACGCCTCCTGCGCGATCGGCCCGTTCGTCCGCGTGCTCGACGAGGACTTCGGCCTCGACGCCGTACGCGGGCTCGACATCGGCCTGCGGGTCGACGGCACGGACGGCTACGTACTGCGGGGCAGCAGTTCCCTGCGCGAGATCAGCCGTGACGTGCTGGACCTGGTGGCCGCCACACATGGCGCGCACCATCAATACCCGGACGGCTTCGTGCTGTTCACGGGCACGCTGTTCGCTCCGACCGAGGACCGGCAGGCGCCCGGCGCGGGCTTCACCCACGAGTACGGCGACGTCGTACGGATCTCCAGCCCGCGGCTCGGCGCCCTGGTCAACACCGTCGTCCCCAGTGAGGAGGCCGCGCCGTGGACGTTCGGCGTGGGAGCGCTGATGCGCAGCCTCGCCCGGCGCGGCCTGTTGTGAGACCTCCCGACGGTTCGGGGTGCGCGACGCCCCTGACGTGCGCCGCGCACCCCCGGTTCAGGTGGTGAGCGGCTCCTGCACGATCGTGGCGTGCAGGAGCCGCGTGTGATCCACATGGCGTTCGGCTCCGGTCAGCACGACGCCTGCCGTCAGGCGCGGCTCCGCGCTGGAGGCGGCCAACCGCACCTCCAGCTCACCCGGTTCGACGACGCGCCGGCCGTCGCGGCCGGTGAAGGAGGCGACGTCGGCCGGGACCGTGACGCTCAGGCGCCGGGCCTCCCCCGGCTCCAGGACGACCCGGGTGTAGCTGACGAGGCGCTGCACCGGCTGGACGACGGAGGCGACCGGGTCGTGCAGATAGAGCTGGACGACCTCGGTCCCGGGCCGCCCGCCGGCGTTGCGGACGGTGAAGGAGAGGGCGAACTCGCCGTCCGTCGAGGCCTCCTGGACCTGCACCGTCAGGTCGGTCCAGTCGAACCGTGTGTAGGACAGGCCGTGGCCGAAGGCGAACGCGGGGGCCGGGTCGATGTTGGACACCTCGCTGGCGTGCGCGAGCCGCGCCCCGAGGTACGTGCCCGGCTGGGAGCCCGGCCCGCGCGGCACGCCGACCGGGAGACGTCCGGAGGGATCGACACGGCCGCTGAGCACCCCGGCGATCGCGCGCGTGCCCTCCTCGCCCGGGAAGAAGGACTGCACGATCGCCGCGGACTCCTCGACCGCGTGGCCGAGGGCGTAGGGCCGCCCGGTCAGCAGCACGGTCACCACCGGCGTGTCGAGGTCGAGCAGCGTGTCGAGCAGGTGCTGTTGCGCGCCGGGCAGGGCCAGTGTCTCGACGTCGCAGCCCTCGCCGCTGGTGCCTCGCCCGAAGAGTCCGGCGCGGTCGCCGAGCACCACCAGGGCGACGTCGGCCTCGCGCGCCACCCGCGCGGCCTCGTCGAGGCCGGAGAGGTCCCCGTCGTCGACGCCGGTGCCGCGGGCGTGGGTGATCTCGGCGTCGGGGAACTCGGCGGCGAGCGTCTCGCGCAGGGTGGGCAGCTCGATGCCGAGGGGGGTCCCTGGGTGGCGGACGCCGATGTGCTGGGGGAAGGAGTAGCAGCCCAGGACGGCGGTGGCCTCGGCCGCGTTGGGGCCGATCAGGGCGATGCGGCGGGGCCGGGCCAGCGGCAGGGTGCCGTCGTTGCTCAGCAGCACGACCGCTTCCTCGGCGAGCGTGCGGGCCAGGGCGCGGTTCTCCGGACCGTCCAGGTCGATCCGGCCTCGCAGGGCGGCCGGATCGTCCGGGTCCGCCCCGTCGAGTGCCGCCGGCACGGGGTCCCAGTCCGGGTCGAGCAGGCCGAGTGCCACCTTCTGGGTGAGCACCCGGCGTACGGCACGGTCGACCAGCTCCTCCGGTACGCGGCCGTCGGCGACGGCCTCGGCCAGGGGCGCCCCGTACGTCTTGACGTTGGGCAGTTCGACGTCGATGCCCGCGTGCAGCGCCGTGCCGGCGGCGCCCGCCCAGTCGGCGGCGACGCCGTGCAGGGTCTTGAGGAAGGCGATGCCGAAGTAGTCGGCGACAACGGTGCCCTCGAAGCCCCAGGTTTCCCGCAGCAGCCCGGTGAGCAGGTCCTCGTCGGCCGCGGACGGCATGCCGTCGGTGTCGGTGTAGGCGCTCATCACCGACCGGGCGCCGCCCTCGCGGATCGCCATCTCGAAGGGGGGCAGCAGGACGTCGGCGCGCTCGCGCGGACCCACCGAGGAGGGGGCGAGGTTGCGTCCGGCGCGGGAGGCCGAGTAGCCGACGAAGTGCTTGAGGGTGGCGACGATCCCGGCGGACTCCAGGCCCTGGACGTACGCGGTGCCGATGGTGCCGACGAGGTACGGGTCCTCGCCGATGGTCTCCTCCACGCGGCCCCAGCGGGCGTCGCGGACCACGTCGAGGACGGGGGCGAGGCCCTGGTGGACGCCGACGGACCGCATGTCGCGACCGATGGCGGCGGCCATCCGGCGCACCACGTCCGGGTCGAAGGTGGCGCCCCAGGACAGCGGGACGGGGTAGGCGGTGGCGCCCCAGGCGGCGAAGCCGGCCAGGCACTCCTCGTGCGCGAGAGCGGGGATGCCGAACCGGTTCGTGGCGGCGATCCGGCTCTGGGTGCGGGCCAGGGAGAGCGCGCCCAGGGCGGGATCGACCGGGACCGTGCCGAAGGGGCGGGTCAGCTGGCCCAGTCCGGCGGGCAGGAGCGCGTCGAGGTCGACGGCCTCCTCCATGTCGTGCTGGTGGGGGGCCACTTCACCTCCCTCGTCGGAGGCTCCCACCCACGCTCCGTACAGCTGGGCGGTCTTCTCTTCCAGAGTCATCGCGTCGATCAGCGCGTCGACTCTCGCGGTGACGGAGGCGGTGGGGTCGTTCCAGAGGGAGATTGCGGAGGTGTTCTCTACGGCCACGTCGGCGTTCACTTTCCTCCCATGCCCGTCGGACCCTTGACCAGGGCGGTACGGGCGAACCAGTGGACGAGTGGGTCCGTGCCTGCGCCGGTCACCGGCCGAACCCCGCGGTCAGGCCGCTCAGCAGCTGGCGGCGGCCGAAGGCGTACAGCACCAGGACGGGCAGCGTGGTGAGGACGACGGCCGCGAGCACGGCGGGGACGTTGACCCCGTACTGGCCCTGGAAGGTCCACAGGGCGAGCGGCAGGGTCCGACGGTCCGGGCTCTGGGTGAGGACCAGCGGCAGCAGGAACCCGTTCCAGATGGTCAGGGCGTTGAAGATGCTCACGGTGAGGATGGCCGGCCGGGTGAGCGGTGCCGCCAGCCGCCACAGCGTCGTCCATTCGGTGGCGCCGTCGACCCGCATCGAGTCGAACAGCTCCTTGGGCACGTCGCGGATGAAGTTGGCGAGCACCAGCACGGAGAGCGGGACGGCGAAGGCGATCGACGGCAGGATCAGCGCCGCCAGACTGTCGTACAGGTGCAGTTTGATGATGATCAGGTAGACCGGGATCACCGTCGCCTGCAGCGGGATGGCCAGGCCCATGAGGAACAGCCCGTTCACGGCGCGGAGGACCCGCATGCGCCAGCCGCGGACGATCGCGTAGGCCGCCATGAAGGAGACGACGACCGCCGGCACCACGGCGCCGACGGTCACCACGACGCTGTTCACGAAGTACTGCAGGAAGTCGGACTCGATGACCAGCCGGTAGTTCTCCAGTGTCGGGTCGCCCGACGGCACCAGCGGGTTGCTCGCGTAGTAGCGGGTCCGTTCCTTGAGGCTGGTGATGAGGGCCCAGTACAGGGGCACGGCGACGACGGCGAGCCAGAGCCATCCGGCCAGGCCCCCGGCCCAGTTGCGCCGGCGGGCCGCCGGGCGGGGGCGGCGTTGCCCTTCACGGTGGGTGACCTTCTGCGGTCGTCGCGTCCTGGTCAGCGTGGTGGTCACGTCAGGCCCCCTCGAGTTGGCTCGCGCCGGCGTCCCGGCCTCCGAGGCGGCGCAGCAGCAGGGCGAGGGCGAGACCCACGAGGACCAGGATGACCGCGATGGCGCTGGCGGGTCCCATCAGGCTGGCCTGGAACCCCCGTTTGTACATGTCCAGTGCGAGGACCCGGGTGGCGTCGCCTGGGCCGCCCCCGGTCAGGACGAAGATGAGGTCGAAGAAGGTCAGCGACCCGACGACCATCAGCGTGGACGAGGTGATGACGGTGTACTTCAGCTGCGGCAGCGTGATGCTGAAGAACTGCCGGATCCGTCCGGCGCCGTCCAGTTGCGCCGCCTCGTAGAGGGACTTCGGGATCTGCTGGACGCCGCCCTGGTAGATCAGCGAGTGGAACGGGACGAACTGCCAGGAGACGACGAAGACGACGACCCCGAACGCGAGCCCCGGCCGTCCCAGCCAGTCCTGGCTGAGCGTCTGGAGCCTCAGTCCGGCACCGAGCCCGAAGTTGGGGTCCAGCAGGGCCTCGTAGGCGATCGCGATCGCCGCGGAGCTGAGCATCAGCGGGACGAAGTACACCACGCCCAGCACCGCGCGGTAGCGCTGGCGGCCCGCCAGGAACGTGCCGAGCAGGATGCTCAGCGGCGTCTGCACGACCCAGGACACGGCCATCACCAGGAACGTCACCCAGAGGGCGTGCGGCAGCCCGGGGTCGGTGAGCACCGCACGCCAACTGGTCAGCCCCGTGAGGCGGATGGCACCGATCCCGTCCCAGGTGGTGAAGCTCAGCGCGAAGACACCGACGAGCGGGACCACGGCGAAACCGACGAAGACCACCAGCGCCGGCGCCGCCAGCCACGGCAGGACGCTGCGTGGCTCACGACGCCGGGGCGGGCCGGTGAGCGCGCTCATGCGCCGGTGACCGCGTTGAGGTTGCGTGCGAACTGCTGGGGTGAGATCGACAGTTGGAACAACTTGACGATGTTGTCCAGCATGGTCTCGGCGGCGGTCGGGCTGAGCGCCTGGTCCCAGGACTGGACGAACACCTTGGCCTTACTGGCGATGTCGTACGTGAACTGGAGGAAATCGGCGTTCTCGGAGGCGGCCAGCAGCTTCTCCGTGCCCAGCCGGATCGGGACCGACCCGTTGCCGATCCACTTCTTCACCTCCTCCTGGAGGACCCCCGTGGCGAAGAAGTCCTTCGCGACCTTCTTCTGCTCGGCGCCGGCCTTCGAGGAGATGGACAGGTAGTGGGCGGGATTGCCGACGGTGTCGCTCGGATCGCCCTTGCCGCCCTCGACGGGCGGGAAGGTCATGTAGCCCAGCGAGCCGCTGGAGACGAAGTCCCCGCCGTCCGTCTGCTGGATGCCGTACGACCAGGCGCCGTGCAGCATCATGGCGGCCCTGCCGGTGTACAGCAGCGCCTGATCGGCGTTGGAGTCCGCGGTGATCGAGGAGAAGCCCTTGACGAACCCGTCGGCCTTGACCAGGTCCTGCAGTCTGGTCAGCGCCGTGATGGCGTCCGGGTGGGACCAGGCGTTCTTCTCGCCTTCGATGGCGGCCTGGAAGACCTCAGGGCCACCGATGCGGTCGAACAGGAACTCCAGCCACATCATGTTCGTCCACCGGGACTGGCCGCCGAGGGCGAACGGCGCTATGCCCTTCGCGTTGAACCTGGGCACCAGCGCCATGATGTCGTCCCAGGACTCCGGTGGTTTCACACCGACCTGTTCGAAGACCTTCCTGTTGTAGTAGAGGATGATCGGCTGCACGGTCTCGCACGGCATCGCGTAGATCTTGCCGTCGACGGTCGCCGCGCCGAACGAGGACGGGAACAGCCCCTTCTTGACCTCGGAGTGCTCGTCGAACCACGAGGTGAGGTCCTCCACCTGGCCCGCTTCCGCGTAGGCGCGCAGCGTCCCGCCGCCCCAGCCCCAGATGATGGTGGGCGCCTGCCCGGCACCGATGGCGGTCTTGATCTTCGTCTTGTACGCGTCGTTCTGGAAGGTCGTGTCGTCGATCCGCTCGTCGGGGTGGGCCTTGTTGAACGCGTCCACGGCGCCGGCCCTGACGCCTTCCTGCGGCTGTCCGTTCAGGTACCAGTACGTGGCACCACCGCTCTTGCCGGGTCCTGACGAGCCGCCACAGGCCGTCAGCACCGCGGAGACCGGCACGGCGGCCGCCAGACCGAGGAGGGTACGTCGAGAGAGCGCCATGATTTTCTCCGCACTCGAGAGCCGTCGGCTTCTCGTGAGTCATGGTGAAAGGTTTTCGAAAATTCCTTCTTACAGCTCTGTCGCTGCAAGCTAGGTTTCGAGCTGATGCTCTGTCAAGACGCGCGCAGGCACGTCGCAGCACGGAAGATTTCCGGGCAGTACCAGTACCTGTGCGGCTCCCTGAGCACCTTGACGGGGACCGAAACCATTTCGAAATAGGCCGACAGCGGCGGGGGTGACGCAGTGGCCGCAGGCTGACACACTGTCGGTGCAGGTCATACCGGGCCGGTGTGGAGGCCGGTGCCGCCCTCGCCGGACCGAGTTGATGTCCTCCTGGCTGAGACGACACCGGCGCGCGCCGCCGCGGAGTGCGGAACGAGCACGGCAGCCGGACCGGTTCACCGGTACGGTTGACCGGCTCCGTCCGCGTGGCCGGCCCGACCGGTGGGTAACCACACCGGTGGACCTACAGCTGAGAGGAACCGATGCGACCGAACGCCAGGCGCACCACTTTGGCGGACATCGCCCAAGCGGCTGGCGTCTCCGTCGCGACCGTGTCCAAGGTGGTCAACGGTCGCGGTGACGTGGCACCGCACACCCGCGTCCGTGTGCAGGAGCTGCTGCATCAACACGATTACCTCGCACCCGTGTTCCGCCACACCGAGGCCGTCGAGAACCCGACCATCGAGGTGCAGTTCAAGGGCGGCCTCAAGTCGTACGTGGCGGACACCCTGGAAGGCATCGTCGACTCGGCCGCCGAATCGGGAGCCTCGGTGGTGGTCAGCAAGGCGTCCAGCGCCCCGCACTGGGCCCGGGACCTGGTCTCGGCCGGGCGCCGCGCCGTCATCGCGGTCACCAGCGTGTACACCACGGCCCACCTGAACGAACTGGCCCGGTCCGGGCTGCCGCTGGTCGTGCTGGACCCGCTGCACCTGCCGGACAGCCGGGTCAACAGCGTCGGGGCGACCAACTTCGCCGGCGGTCTGGCCGCGACCCGGCACCTGCTCTCCCTGGGCCACCGCCGCGTCGCCTATCTAGGCGGACCGGCCATGGCCGTCTGCAACCAGGCACGCATGCACGGCTACCGCGCCGCCATGGAGGCCGAAGGAGCGCAGGTACCGGACGCCTACGTCCGGCCCGGAGAGTTCACGTACGAGACCGGCTTGCTCGGCGCCACGGCGCTGCTGGACCTGGAAGAACCTCCGACGGCGGTCTTCGCGGGCAACGACGAGATCGCCCTCGGTGTCATCGAGACCGCTCGCGCCCGGGGCCTGCGCGTTCCCGAAGACCTGAGCGTGGTCGGCTTCGACGACACGAGCCTCGCCCAGATGGCCTCACCGCCCCTGACCACCGTGCGCCAGCCGCTCCGGGAGATGGGCGCCGCCGCCCTGCGCACCGCCCTCCGACTGGCCAACGGCGAAAAGGTCGAGTCCCACCACATCGAACTCGCCACCGAACTCGTGGTACGCGCCTCGACGGCACCGCCTCGCGAGGAAACTCCGGCGCACGGGTGAGCGCAGGTGAAGGGTCATCGGGGTTCGGCAACGGCATGCCGTTGCCGGTCCGGAACCGCTCCGCGGTGGAGTCCTCCTCCAGGACGCCGAAGCCCTCCCCCGTCGAGAACGAGCGCAGGCTTCGCTGCCGGTGGGCGGCGGCGAACACGCGCTCCCTGGGGGGAAGAAGCCCCTGTGGGTTGTTGAACATCTCCGCATCGCACCGGAGTTCGGCCTCCGGGTCGCCGGCCGGGGCCGGGCAGGAGAACACCCGGAGCACCGGGCGGTGGGCCCCGTAGCCGTCGCAGCGGGCGCGAGCAGGATGTTGCCGAGCTCGCTCATCCAGGCCCGGTAGTACTCCTGGACTTCGCTCCGGCGGCTTCGGCCTGGACCTGACGCGGCGCGTCGAATTCGACGAGATCGTCGATACTCGCTGTGCCGAGATGGAGAGGCTGTCTGCCGACGGCGGCATGGACACGTTGACGCTGTTGTCGCTGACGACCCCGTTCCTCCAGTTGATCGACGCCGAAGCACGCGGGTTCGCCAGGGACAAGGTGGTGGTCGTCCTGACCGAAGCAGACAGCTCGTCGTGGGACGTCCAGGTCCTCGACGAACGCATACTCACCGAGCTACGTCGCCACTACCCGGATGCGACAGACCTCTGAACAGGGCGTTTCACTTCCCGCGGAGCCACAGACGGACCGAGGCCACGGTCACCGTGCCATGAAAGGCACAGGCCCTCCTGTGGTAACGGACTGCGACCGCCCGGAAGGTCTTGAGTCTGTCCGTGCGCAACCACCAGGACCGCGCACGCCGTGGTCCGGCGCCCGGGGCAGGCGAGGAGAAGTGTTGTGAAGGCACGGCGCCGGACCGGCCCGACCGACGTGGTGAAGGCGAACGCCTGCGACCGGGACGGTGACTGTGGCGTGCGATGCGGACGGCGGGACGACCTGACCGTCCACCACCGCGGGAACCGGCATGGACGACGCCCGCGAGGAGTGGATCAACCAGGCGCAAGCGCACGGTGCACATGGCGGAGGTCCTGCGTCCGCTCCCAGGCCGCGGGCCAGGGCTCGCCGTCAGCCGGTGAGGGCCCCGCCCACCAAGTAGCGGGGGCGCGCCGGCCGAGGGAGGCACGGGGCTCGCCCGCAGCGGCGTCCGCCGGCCCGACCGCACGGCATGTGGGAGCACGCCCGCTCCGTCTCTCGGCCTCCCCAGCGGCTCGGCCGGCAGGCCACGACTCCGGCCGGCCCTTCCCTCACGTTCGCGGGGCACCCTGCGGGGTCCCGTGGTCGTGGAGAGCCTGTTCGAGGGCGTCGAGGCGCCGCCGCTGCCGGCGTGCGGTGAGGGGGTTGACCAGGAACCCGCAGGCCACGAGGAGCTGGAAGCAGGCGTATCCGTAGCGGGCGGCGAGGATCTGGATGACGGCGCTCACCAGCCACAGCAGCGCGGCGACTCCCGTAACCCAGCGCACCCACCGGCGCTGCTGGGTGTCCATTGTGCGGCGCTGACGTGCGGCGATGTCGATCGCGGCGGGGAACTCGGCGGAGTCTTCCGGCAGCTCGCCCCGCTGTATGCGGCGGCCCACCCGCAGGTACCGGCTCGCGCTCAGTCCGAACTGCGCCGCTCGGCGCCGGATCCACCACCATGCTCCGGCGGTCACCCCCAGGCCCAGCAGGAGGGAGACCGCGGCGAACAGCAAGCCCCGAGGAACGCCCACCTCGTCCTCACCGGCGACCGCTCCCAGCAGGAAGCCTGCCAATGCCGCTGCCAGCAGTACGGCGAGGAGGGACCCCACCACACTCGTGCGTCCCGCGCCCGCGCGCGCTTCACCGGCCGATCCGGGCATGCCCGACCCCCTTCGTCCCTGCTGTGTGCGACCGGCTACCCGCATCGGTCGCCGGCACTCCCGCTGCCGCGCAGGAACCCGGTCGCACGATGACGATTCGTCAGCGCCAGTGATCCCAGTAGTCGCGGGGCGGCAGTTCGACCCAGGCGTCGGGGGGCCCGGTCACCCCGCGTGCGTCGTTCGGACGCAGTCCCGCGAAGGCGCAGGAGTAGGCCACGGCGTTGCCCTGGTAGAGGTACGAGACGAGTACCTCCTCCGGGGTGTCGTGCTCGTCCGGCCCTCCGCCCGGGTGCAGGTCCCAGCCCTCGACGGTGCCGTCGCGGGCGATGCTGCCCTGGTTGCCGCTTTTGGGGTTGGCGTACAGGCCGTAGCAGACGGTGCCGGTGGACAAGCGGGTCAGCACGCCCGGCATCTGCGGTGCGTAGCCCCAGGGCTGGGTGACGACGCAGCCGCCCGGCACCGAGGTGACGCCGACGATCCGCAGGCTCTCGTCGGCGTCGTACTCGTACGGGTCCTCCAGCAGTTCGTCGACGACCTCGTCCGCCACCCGCACCGCCTCCAGACACCGCACCGCCTCGGCCGCGTCGATGCCGGCGACGCAAGCCAGCCCGGTGCCGTCGTAATAGAACGTGCCCAGCGCCGTGGTGAGCCGATGGGCTTCCTGCGCCACCACACGCTCGGCGTCGGTCAGGCACTCGCCTTCCGGTACCGGGAACAGGTCCGGTGTCGGGCCGGCCAGGCCCAGCCGTCCCGGTGACCAGCCGCCCAGCGACGGGCGCCAGGGGTCGGCCCCGGCGGCGGCGAGCACCCGGGCGTTGTCCGGTTTCCGGGAGACGACGGCCTCCCACAGTGCCGTCACCCCGTTCTCCGTCGCGTCCACGTCCGCGACCCGGCCCGCCAGCTCGGCGACGACCTGCGGGGAGCCGGACACCGCCGCGCGGTGCAACGGACGCCCCCCGCTCCAGTGCTCCGGATCGGCGCCTCCGTCGAGACGCCGGCGGATCTCGGCCGCGTCCGTCCAGTCCCAGCCCATGTCGACCCAGCCGTCGCTTCCCGCCACCATCGATCCCCCTCGTGTCACACGCTCCTTCGCGTGACACGCTCGCACACGGGTCTGACATCCGGAGCACCGAGCCCTTCCCGGTTCTGTGCCCGCAGGGCCGTGAGCAGCCAGTCGTGCGCGGTCCCGGGCGTCGGCTCGGGGCGGCCGCCCCGCGGGGTGTTCACCACGGCCATCAGCTCCCAGTACCGGTCGAGCCGTGGGTCGGCCGTGAGCTGCCCGGTCAGCAGGCGGCGGAAGACCGGGGTGTCCCGGGTGCCGTACGCGCTGGCGTACGCGGCCACGAAGCCGTCCAGCGCCTCGCCGGGGTATGGGGCGCGGTCCTGGCGCAGCTGCGAGCCTGCCAGCTCGTACGCCTCGGCGAGGCCTGTGTACAGCACGTCCGCCCCGCGGGCCCCCGTGGCCCGGTGCGCTTCGGGCTGGGGCTGGGCGCCGACCGGGCAGGGGCGGGTGACGAGGGCGTTCAGCCGGGCGAAGGCGAGCACCTGGGCCGGCTCCGGGTCGTCGGGCGGCTGCGGGACCGTCGCTTCCAGGAACGTGGATGTCGGCCCGGCCGACATCCGCGGCGGCAGCCAGGCTCGCCAGAACCGGACCAGCGGGGCCGTGCTCGGCGGGGTGTCCACCGCGCCGAGCAGCCGCAGCCGGTCGGCTCGCTCCCCGGGCGGGCACTCCCGCACCAGGTGCAGTGCCGCCTCACGCCAGCGCAGGGCCGTGAGCTGGGAGCCGAGTACGCGCAGCCGTCCGGCGACGGCGTCCTCCAGGGCGGCGTCCCACGCGTCCTCCTCGTCGAGGACACGGCGCACCTCGGGGACCGGGAGGTCCAGGGCGCGCAGGGAGCGGATCAGGCGCAGCCGGTCCAACGCGCCGGGTCCGTAACGGCGGTGCCCGCCGACGCTGCGGGACGCCTCCGGCAACAGCCCGCGGTCGGAGTAGTAGCGGACGGTCTTGACGGTGACGTGCGCGTGCTCGGCGAGTTCGCCGATGCTCCACAGACCGTCCTGGGACGCGGGCACTTGAACCTCCCTCAGGGGGAGTTCCTACCGTACCGGCGAGCGTGGGCCGGGCGTACGGCCGGTCCGCGGGCGACCGCGTGCGAAGGAGAGGGTCATGACCGTTTTCATCATGGTGCCGGGCGTGTTCACCGGCGTCCACGTCTGGGAGGAGACGGCCGCCCGGCTGACCGGGGCGGGCGCCGAGGTGCGCGCGGTCGCCCTCACGGGACTCGACGGATCACGTGGTCCGGTGGGGTCCCCCGGTGCCGCGCCGTCCGGCGTCGACCTGGAGACGCATATCGCTGACGTGATCGCGGCGATCGACTCGGTGAGCGCGGCTGACGCGGCGGAAGGGGCCGCCGGCCGGGAGATCGTGCTGGTCGGCCACGATTACGGCATTCATCCGGTGCTGGGCGCCGCGGACCGGCGGGCGGAGCGTGTAGCCCGCGTCGTGTACCTGGACGCGGGATTGCCGAGAGACGGTGTCCCGGCCTTGGCGGCGGTGCCCGACCAGGCACTGCGCGAGCAGGTGTGCACGCAGGCCGGTGGGGAGGGAGCCGGCGGGGAGTTGGTGCCTCCGGGCCGCGACGAGTGGCGGCGGTGGGGCAGTACCGAAGGGGTTCCCGACGCGGCCCTCGACCGGCTCACCGCGCTGGCCGCGCCGCAGCCGCTGGGCACCCTTCTTCAGCCACTGCGCCTGACCGGCGCGGTGGCCACGGTGCCCACCACCGGAGTGCTGTGCACCGCCAACGGCGCGGGTATCGACATGGTGAGGAGGCTGGTGGGGTTCGGTGACCCCGCCCTCCGCTTTCTGGCCGATCCCCGGGTGACCTTCTTCGAACTCCCCACGGGGCACTGGCCGATGCTCTCCTGCCCCGATGAGCTGGCAGAGGTCCTGCTGCGGGCCGCGGCCGGCGAGGGACAGCGGCTGGAGCCGGCCGGCACCGCGGAGCCGCCCGCCCACCTGCGGCCGTTCCGGCTGGAGGTGCCCGAGATCCCCCGTGAGCGACGGGAGCACGTCGACCTCTACCCGCCGCCCGGCGCCGAGGGCCGACGCCCCGCAGTGGTGTTCGTGCACGGCGGACCGGTGCCCGCCGGGGCCCGGCCGACCCCGCGGGAGTGGCCGACCCTGGTGGGATACGCACGGTACGCGGCCGGGCGGGGAGCCGTGGGCGCCACCCTCGACCACCGGCTGCACGACGTGGCCGACTACGAGTGCGCCGCCACGGACGTGGCCGCCGCGGTGGAACTGGTCCGGGCCGATCCGCGGGTGGACCCGGACCGGATCGCACTGTGGTTCTTCTCGGGCAGCGGGCTGCTCACGGCGGACTGGCTGGCCGCGCCCCCGGCGTGGCTGCGCTGCCTGGCGGCCACCTACCCGATCCTCGCTCCGCTGCCGAACTGGGGGCTCACCGGCAGCCGCTTCCATCCTGCGGACGCCCTGACCCGCGCGGGCGCCCTGCCCGTCGTCCTCACCCGGGCAGGACTGGAGAGCCCTGAGATCGCCGCCACCGTCGAGACGTTCCTGGCCGCGGGCAAGGACTGCGGGGCGGCCGTCGAGGTGGTCGACGTACCGAACGGCCACCACGGCTTCGAGACCGTCGACCCGGTCGACGAGTGGCACGCGGCCGTGGACCGCGCGATGCACTCGGTACTGGCGCACCTGACAGTCCCGTCATCCGACGCGGACTGACGGCCCCACAGCCTGGCCGGGCGTTTCGTCCTGGGGCCAGTGTCTGGTCCCGTCAGGGCCGGTGAACTCCCTGAAGCCGGTGAACGGCCGGTTCCGGACGGGCGGCTCGTCTCCCAGCTCGCGGATGACAGCGCGACGAGGACACCGCGGTGCCGCAGGCCGTCCGTGACGTGTCGGACATCTAAATTCTCCTGGGCGGCCGACGTCGGCCTGCGGCGACTGCGCGTCGAAGCCCTGGTCGCCCAGGACAAGTGGCAGGAGGCCAGCGCCGCACTCACCGCGCTCCTGCCCCCGCCGGCCCCCGTACGCTGCACACGTTCACCGCGCGCCCTCCGGTACACAACGCCGGCATGGCCCGCGTCCTGCACGGCACGCCGGCCCTCGTGAACTACCTGGAGCTCTCAGCGATGCCGGTTTCGGTCAGCAGGTGCCCCAGGGACTCCCTGGAAATGGGTGACCGCCGGCGAGCAGTAGGCGGTCGGGACCGAGCGGGCTAGCCGTCGGCGGCGGCTGCGTCAGGTCGGACAGTGGCCGCGCTCAAGGTACTGCGCAAGATGGTGGCCACTGTCGAGGGCGACGGTGCTCCTGGCAGGCCGCTCTGATCTCACGGTCCTGTGACGGCCCCTGCTGGGAACGAGTGCGGCCACGGCATGATCATCGGTTGGTGTGTCGACGAACGACGATCGTGCGGTGGCCGCTGGCCACGACGTGAACCCCGCCCGCCGGCGGGCGATGTCCGAGCAGGCCATAAACCGGTTCGCGGGGCGGTTCAACCAAGTTGAGCCAAGGACCACTGTCCGCGCCTACCTCCTCGGGTTGCTGTCTCAAGGAGAACGGAGAACTGCCGGCGGCCGGCCGAGCAGGCCGGCCCTGGCCCGACCGGGCCGATGCGGCTGGAGCCATCCGACGTTCTGCCCCTGGGCGAGCTGCAGCGGCTCGCGGCCACGGCCCCGAATCGGGCACCGGAACGGTGCCGCCGGCTCCTCACCAAGGCCCGGCTCCACCCGACCGGGTCAGAGACCGACGATGTGCCCCGTCCGGGCCCGGGGCCGCGTCCGATCAGGTCATCTTCGGTGCGTGCGTGCGCCGGGTCCCGCACCCGAGAGGAAGGCTTCCGCCGTGACGAACCGCAGGACCCCTCACCGGGAGGCCGTCACGGTGACGGCTTCCGCCCTGGTGCTCACCGTGCTGGTGTCCGCCCCGCTCGCCTGTACCGTGCGCTCCGGTCCGGCACCGGCCGAAGTCCGGCGGGCCGATCCGGCCGGTGCCGCCGCCGGCGAGACGGCACGCACGGACGCGGGCCTGGTGCGCGGCACCCGGTCGGGCCCGTACCGGATCTTCCGGGGCATCCCGTACGCCGGTGCTCCCGAGGGAAGGTACCGGTGGGCCCCGCCCCGCCCGGTACGGCCATGGATGGGTGTGCGGGACGCGACCGAGCCGGGGCCGTTGTGCCCGCAGGTGCCCTCGCAGTACGCGCCGATCTCCAGCACGGAGGAGGACTGCCTGGTCCTGAACGTCACGACGCCACCGGCCTCGGACCAGCGGCGGGCCGCTCCTGTGCTCGTTCGGAGCCTGAAGTGCAGCAGGTCAGTGCAGCAGCCGGGCCGATCCACAAGACTTGGCGATTACTCGCGGTCGTACCGGCGAGCCCGTTGCCGTGGAGGACTTCTGGTGCGCAGCGTGACCTATTCGATGAATGTCTCACTCGACGGCTACATCGTCGGGCCGGACGGCGGCCTGGACTGGACGGCGCCCGACGAGGAGGTCTTCCGCTTCTGGATCGACGGGATCCGGGAGGTCGACGTTCACCTGATGGGACGAAGGCTGTACGAGACGATGCTGTACTGGGAGACCGCCGACCAGGATCCCTCGCTCGACGACTCGTCGCTCGAGTGGGCCGCGCTCTGGCTTTCCCCGGCACGGGCGCCGGGTGGATCTCGAACTCGCCGGGACCCGCACCTTCGGCTCGGGAGTCGTCCACCTCCGCTACCGCGTGGCGCGTTAGCTGTCACGGGACATGAGGTTGTTGACGCCTGAACAGGTCTTCATTTCGTCGTAGCGATGAGTGCTGGAAGTCCGCGGTACTCCTGGACGTTGCCTCCAGGTATGAAGATCGGTGAAGCTTCCAGGGTCAGCGGCGTGAGCGCGAGATCGTTGCGGCACTACGAGGATGAGGGCTTGATCGTCCCTGGCCGTTTCAGCAATGGGTTCCGCGACTACTGCCAGTCCACTGTCGACCGGGTGCTCGTCATCCGCTCGCTACTGGAGTCCGGGCTGCCCGTGCGATTGATCAGGGAAGTCCTGCCGCGCCTCACTGAAGGATCAGGTGCCGACACCGGCGTGGTGTGCGTGGAGTTCCTGCACGAGGTGCAGGGCTATCGCGATCGGCTCGCCGCTCGCATCGCCGTTCTCAGCGATCAGCAGGCGGCACTCGACGCCTACCTCCGAGAGGCCCGTCGCACTGATCTATGACTGCCACTTGACCTTGACACAAGTGTCAGGCTCCTACGTTCGGTGCATGGAGATCAACGAGCAGCAGCACACCGCTGGGCAGACGGTACGGGCACTGGTCCAGCGGTCGCGCCGAGGACCGATGGACCTAACCCTGACGACCGATCACCGCCGCCCCACCCCAGGGCCCGGCGAGTACCTGATCCGCGTCGGCGCCGCCGGGATCAACTTCGCCGACGTCATGCAGACGCATGGAACTTACGGAGCCGGTCCGCAAGCACCATACGTGGCGGGTTTCGAGGCCGCCGGCGAGATCGTGGGTGTCGGCCCGGACGTCAAGAGTCCGCTTCAGTTCGGCATCCACGTCATCGGCACTGGCCCCGGCGCTTTCGCGCAGTACATGACGATGCCGGCCGCGGGTGTACTCCCCGTGCCTTCCGGCTGGAGCGACGCCGCAGCCCTCGGCCTGGTGCTGAACTGGGCCACCGCCTTGGCGGCACTGAAGCCGTTGGGCGAAATCCAAGCAGGTGGGACAGTCCTCGTACATGCCGCGGCCGGAGGGGTGGGGCAGGCCGCCGTTCGCCTCGCCAACCACTACGGCGCGCGCGTGATCGCCACAGCGTCACCAGCGAAGCACGACACCGTCAAAGCGCTCGGCGCCGACGACGTTCTGGACAGCCGGCGCCCCGATCTGGCTGAGTAGATCACCCGCATTACCGGCGGGGTCGACCTGGTCCTGGAATCGGTGGGGCAGGCCACGTTCGAGGCCAGTCTGTCGGTCACCAAACCCTTCACCGGACGCATCGTCGTGTTCGGCGCCGCTTCCGGCGACGCCACTCTGACCACGCACGACCTGGTCTTCACCCACCAGGTCCAAGTCAAGGGTCTGCACATCGGTGCACTGGCGGTTGCGGCACCGTCCCTCTACCAGTCGTTGCTCGTCGAGATCGAGGCCCTCATCGCCCACGGCGTGTACACGCCCGGCACCCCCGAGGTTCACCCCCTGGCCGAGGGGGCGATGGTGCTGCAGGAACTCGAAGCGGGCCGGACCCGCGGCAAGCATGCCCTCGATCCCTGGCGCTAGGAACCGTCTGTGACTCACCGCGACGGAACCGGCGACAGCGTGGCCGGCTTCGTCGACGGCTTCCACCCCAGGCGACCCGACACCGTCCTCGCCGTCAACGCCCATCAGCTCCAGCAGCAGCACGGCACCCCCGTCGGCGCACCGGCGTACCCCGGTGATCCCGGACCCGCCACCACGGCACTACTGGAGGAACCAGGAAACGCGGGGGACGTCCTCGTGATCCTTGACACCCTGGACGAGGCCGCGGATCCTGCGGCCGTCCTCGACAAACTCCTGCTGCCTCTTGCCACCGGCCCCGCCACCGCGGGCTGCCGGATCCTCCTCGGAACCCGGCCGTGGTGGGACGCCCCGCCCGCCCTCCGCCGCCACTCGGCCGGACACCCCGATGCGGTCCTCACCCTCGCCCCGTCGAACGACAACGACCGACGCGCTCTGGCCGACGGCCTCGACGCATACCTGCGCCGGCTTCTCCGCCCTCGCGATCTCGACGCGCGCGAGCGGGTCCGCGGCATCGCCCGCCGGCTCGCCGGGTACTCCTAGCACGGCACCTTCCTCGTTGCCGGCGTGTACGCCGAACACCTCCGCACCAACCCGGTCGTCCGAGGCGGCTCCGCCGCCCTGCAGCGTCACCGAGGTCTTCGACCTGCATGTCGAAACCCTCGCCGACCGCCTCAGTGGCGAGGGACGCCTGGCGGAGGTACGGGAAATCGTCCGTCAAGTCACCGGCCGTGTCCTTCACCGGGCACTTCGGCGCCGTGAAGGATCTCGTCCCGACCACTCTCGGGAAACGCGAAGTGCTCCTGTCGAGCGGCGAGGACGGCGCGGTGCGTCTCTGGGATCCCGGTGCCCCTCCCGCCGTCCAGCGACCGACGCGTTTCGCCGGGGCGATCACCAGTCTGAGCGTGGCGCACCTTCCCGACGGACCGGTCGGCACGAAGGCGGTGGTACTGGTCGGCAACGCCGGTACGACCAACGTGGACCCTGGTCATACCTTGTACTTCGTTCCCCGCCGCAAGGACGGTGAAGTGACCGGCGTCGCGACCGTCGTGCTGCCGGTCGCGGGGAAGTCGCGCATCCTGGGCGTCACGTGTTCCACGGACGAGACGATCCGGCTGTTCGACCTGGAGACCGGCAAGGCGGTCGGGCATCCGTTGGGCGGCATCCGCATGCTGACAGGCGGCGGCTACTGCCAGATGCCGGCCATCACTGCCGGGTTGCCGACGGGCCGCAGCGTCGTCGTCACCGGGTGGCCGGCGCCTACGGACAGCACCGCTACCACTCGCTCCATGTCTTCGCCTCGAAGGACTGGAACGTCAGCATGCAACTGCTCAATGCACCGGTGTTCGGAGCGCTCAGCGGCCATAGCGGCCCCATCCCGTTCGCTGAGATCGACCGGCTGCGCACCCGGACCCCGTGGAGGTGAGGGGCGCCACCCCGGGCCCCGGGTACCGGATCCGACGGTGGTCCAGTGATGCCGTGTCTCTCATCACCGGCTGCTCCGGCTGTAGGGCTGGAGGAGCTGGTCGACGGGCGCGTAATCGTCGGTGAGCAGTGGGGCGTTGCCGATCCAGGCCGTGAGGCCGTCGCCTGTGGAGATTCTCCAGCCGGTCTTCCGGGCGTCCAGTGCTTCCTGCACCGCGCGCAGGTCAATCGTTCGGTCGGAGGCGACCATCACCAGGTTGCCTCCCTCGGGGGTGGCGCTCGGGTCGAGACCGATGTCACCGGGTTCGCCGAGAAGGGCAACGTGCTCGAACGTCTCGCTCAGCGTGGCTGCTTCGGCACGCGCGAAGGCCAGATCACCGTGATCGATGAGGTTGGCGACGTACAGGCCGTCCTCGTCGAGCACCCTCCGCACATCGGTCATCGCTTCCACCGTGGTGAGGTGCCACGGGACGCTGACGCCGCCGAAGGCGTCGCCGACGACGAGGTCGCGGCTGTCGGTGTCGAGTCGCCGCAGGCCCAGGCGGCCGTCCTCGGCGCGTACCTCGATACCGTGCTCCGGCCTCAGACCGAGCTGGTCGCGATCGATGCGTACGACCCCACTGTCGATCTCTGACACAAGACTGCGCGTTCCGGGGCGCGTGGCCGCGAGGTAACGGGGCAGGGTGAGTCCGCCGCCGCCCAGGTGGTGAGCGGCAAGCGGCTCCCCTTCGGGAAAGGCTGCATCGACCACCGACGCGATGGCACGCACGTACGTGAACTTCAGGAACGTCGGGTCGTCGATGTCGACGTAGGAATGTCGCACGCCGTCCAGGACGAGGGTGCGGCCGCTGTCCCGGTCGGGGTCGGCGACAACCCGTGCACAGTGGTACCTGGTTTCGATGTCGCAGCCGCCCGGCGCGGCCATGGTGCCGAGGCCTCCGGCAACGACCACCAGCGTCAGGGCAGGGGTGCCGCTCCATCTGCGCATCCGCCATTCGAGCAGCGCCGAGCCGACCACCAGCAGTGTTCCCAGGCCGATCAGGATGCCGCTGACCGGTAATCGCGACACGAGGACGAAACCGGTCAGGACGGTACCGAAGATGGCACCGACGGTTCCCACGCCGGACAGCCGGCCGACGACCGTTCCGGTTTCGGCGAGGCTGGTGAGGCGCAGCTTGGTCACCATGGGCGTCACCGCGGACAGCAGAGCGCCCGGCACGAGGATGGTCAGCGACGCGATCAACAAGAGCACCGCGGGTGCCCACTCCGCAGTGCTGCGCAGTACGGCAGGGGTGAGCGCCACGACCGCTCCCGACACTCCCAGCGAGGGGCCCAGGAGCCGGCGCGGATCGACCTGATCGGCTATGCGCCCACCCAGCCATGAGCCCAGAGCGATCGCTGTGAGGGCGATGCCGATCACCATGGTGCTGGTCTCGAGGGTGAGGCCGAGGTAAGGAGCCAGCAGCCGCAAGGCGACGATCTCGACCACCAGGACTGCGGCCGAGGACCCGAACACGAGCGCGGCGGCACCACGCGGACCCAGGCCGTGGTTTCGAGGCGCGCCCTCGGCAACAGGCGAGGAAGGCAATCCGGTCACGGGCGACATCCTTCCACGCGACTCGTCGGCCGAGCGCTCCGGCGAAAATCCGGCAGCCTTCAGGGTGACCGACGAGGTGCCGCATGGGATGTGCTGCCGCGGCAGCCCTGGTCAAGCTTCCGCTCGCCGGCGCCGGCGTCCTTCGCGTCGAAGAGGCGGGCCGCGTAGTGGGGTGGCGGGACGAGGGTGAGGTGACGGATGCGGGCGTGGACCTCAGGTGAGGTGGTGGCGACCCAGCGGTTTTCGCGGGTGGTTCGGTCACGACGGCCTCGCCCGCCCGCCCCTCCGGAATCCATGACTGCACACCGACACCGCGGGTGACGCGGGCCCGCGCGTCTGCCGAGGATCGAGCTACTGCTCCGGAGCCCCGGTGTGCCGGTAGCGCACGGCGAGGGCCGCGATGTCGTCGTCGAGCCGTCCGCCCGCGTAGTGGAGCAGGTCCGCGTGGAGCCGGTCCAGCAGCTCGCGGGGCGGCGTCCGGTGGTGCTGCCGCGCCCAGGCTGCCAGCGGGAAGAACTCGCCGGCCCGGTCGCGGGTCTCCGTCACGCCGTCGGTGTAGAGCAGCATCTGGTCGCCCGGGACGAAGGCGGTGGTGTCCACGTGGTAGTGGTCTCCCAGGAGGGCGGAGAGGTTGAGGGGGGTCGAGGCGAGGGTGGGCTCGAGAACGTGGATCTCCCCGCCGCGCAGGAACACCGGTGGCGGATGCCCGCAGTTCAGGATGCTGACGTGCCCGCCACCGTGCGGGATCTCGGCGATCAGGGCGGTGGCGAAGTGCTCGATCTGATCATCGGCGGGGACCGCGGCGCTGTAGCGGGAAACGGTGATCTGAAGCCGGCTGATGACGGCCCTGAGGTCGGGCTGGTCGTACGCGTTCTCCCGGAAGCAGTTGATCACCGCGGAGGCGACCCCCACCGCCGACAGGCCCTTGCCGCGCACGTCGCCGATGAGCAGCCGGACGCCGTGCGGCGTGTCGGCGACCTCGTAGAAGTCGCCACCGATCCGGGCCTGCTCCTGGGCCGCCAGATACAGCGACTCGATCTCGACATCCTGGACCCGGTGCGGCAGCGGCCGCAGCAGCACCTTCTGCGCCGCGTCGGCGACGAGCCGGACCTGGAAGAGCGTCTCCTCGCGCTGGAGTCGCAGATGGCTCGCGTACGCGGCCGCCAAGGTGACGGCGGTGATCGCGGCAGCCGTGTACGGCGTCCCCAGATCGGAGTAGATGAAGCTGAGACCGATCATGACCAGCAGGCAGAACGTCCCCAGCAGGACCGTCGGGAGTACGGGCCACAGTGCGGCGGCGAGGGCGGGCGCCGCGGGCAGCAGGCGGCTGAAGGCGATCTCCCTCGGTGTGGAGGCCGCCAGGCCGGTGATGAGGACGGTGACGAGCACGGGTGACAGCAGCACGGCTTCCCGCTGGCCGCCGCGGGGAAAAGGACGGCGCCGGAGCCTTCCTGAACTGATCACAAAAGGGATCCTATCGGGATGATGCGGGCATCGATCCGCGACAGCGCAGGTACTCGTGTCCGGTGATCAGCTGCTCGTACGGTTCTCCGGCGCGGCCGGACGGCAGCTCACGGGCCTTCCCGGCCCGTCGTGGGGCCACGAGGGCGGGTTCCCCGTCAGGAGACCGGCGCCGCGGCCCGGCAGCCGGGGCACAGGCCCCAGAACGTGACTGCGGCCTCCTGGGTGTCGTATTCCTCCGGCAACCGCGGCTCCATGCAGGGTGCCGCGCCCACCGCGCACTCCACGTCGCGGATGGAACCGCAGGCGCGGCACACGAAGTGGTGGTGGTTGTCGTGGCGCTCGGTCTCGTAGCGGGTGGGGTGACCCGCGATCTGGGTGGATCGGACCAGACCGGCGTCCGTGAGGGCGCGCAGCACGTTGTAGGTGGCCTGCAGGGACAGGCGGCCGGTGATCCGCTGAGCGCGCTCACGCAGGGTGTCGGCGTCGAGGTGACCGCCCGAGTCGGAGACGGCCATCAGCACGGCCATGCGCGGAGCGGTCACTCGCATACCCGCCGTACGCAGCCGTTCGGCGGCCAGGGCCATCGGTTCATCGGCCGTGCCGGACGTCGTCATGCCGCATCGCCCTTCGTGTCACCGTCGAGACCGGGTGCGCAGGCATCGCCGGAGAGCTCGAACCACACGCTCTTGCCTTCGGGCCCGCCCTCACAGCCCCACCGTGCGGCCAGCGTGTCCACGAGGGTGAGTCCGCGACCGCACTCGTCCTCCGGGCCCGCGTCGGCCGGGCGGGGAAGGTCCGCGGTGCCGTCGCTGACCAGACAGCGAAGGTCGGACACCCGCTCGAGGGTGAGGCGCAGCGGGCCGGAGGCATGACGCAGTGCGTTGCTCACCAGTTCGCTGACCAGCAGCTCGGCGGTCGGTACGAGGTCGTCCAGACCCCACTGCGGCAGCACGTCACGTATGACGGTTCTCGCCGAGGAGCACGCGGTCGGCGACCACGGCAGGGACCAGGGCCCGCCCACGAACGATTCCACGCGGGCCTCGGCCGCCACACCGGACGGCGGGGCGGTAGCCGGTCGCTGAGGGCCGGGGACGGCCACATCGGCGATCGTTCCACCCGGAAGGGTTTCCCGGGGAGCTGTGCGATCCATAAGAGCGCGCTTTCGAGGACGACTGCAATCTCCCTCACGACCGTACGCCTTTTCTTGAATCGGTCAAGATTATGGATAGCAGTCTTTTTCATGATTCCGCACATTTTCTGGTGCACGTACTGCGGCGGCCGCCCCGTGGTGTCAGCCGGACGGGGTGGCGGTCGGCGGCAGGGCCAGGCCTTTGACCGCTTCCCGCGCCCACCGGACCCCGGGCCTCGGAGGCTCGCGGTCCGGCGCTGTCGCCGTGCACAGGTCGGATGGTGTCCTTCGCCGTCCGGGACATTCCAGTGAGTGGGTGCTGCTTCCGGCCACGGACAGCAGGGGTAGACGCCGGCATTGCTGGCCGGGATGCCGATCGGACCGATTGCGTCTGGCGCCTGGTCGCAAGGGATGCGCACGGCCTCTGCGTCGCGGAGGTCGGCCGACAGGGGATGGCGGTGCGGCCGTTCGGGAGCCGGGCATGGCGACTCGAGCGGGCAGAAGTAGGTGGCGGGGCCGAAGGCGGGGCTCATGACCTCGGTGGGCCGGGCGAGGAGGACGGGCCGGTCCTCGGGGACCAGGTCGGCCAGGTCGGCCAGGTCGGCCAGGTTGCAGA
Source organism: Streptomyces sp. CB02400 (assembly GCF_001905725.1). Taxonomy (GTDB): domain Bacteria; phylum Actinomycetota; class Actinomycetes; order Streptomycetales; family Streptomycetaceae; genus Streptomyces; species Streptomyces atrovirens. The sequence continues at coordinate 249,630 of NZ_LIWB01000012.1, read as the reverse complement.
CGCCGAGGATGCGTATGGCCTCGTAAGGACGGAGGAGGTTCGCCGGGTCCGTACCGGGTCGGAGGCGGTCTGCGACCGGCCGTGCGAGCCGGTTCCAGTACGCGGTCACGGCTGCTCGCCGGGGAGCCGAGAGGTGCGGTGCGAAGGAAAGGGAGTTGGCTGTTCCCCACCATGGCACGCGTGATCCCCACCGGACGCGGAAACGTCGACTTCGCTTCCCCAGGGCGCCATTGACGCGCGTAGCTCATTGCCGCACGCTGGGCTCCGGTTGTTGTCGACTCAACGGTCGGGAGGCCGGGATGCTCAGACGCGTGTCACGCTCGCTTCTCTCGTTTGTCATGCTCATGTCTTTCATGGTGGTCGGTGTGGGCGCCACCGCCGGAACCGCGCACGCCGACTCCTGCTACACCTGGAACCGCACCCTCTCCCAGGGATCCTCCGGCAGCGACGTGACCCAGCTCCAGATCCGGGTCGCCGGCTGGGTGACCTCCGGCGAGCGGCTCTCCTACGACGGTCAGTACGGCGCGCGGACCGCCGCCGCCGTCAAGAAGTTCCAGGCCGCGTACGGACTGAGCGCGGACGGGGTCGCCGGGCCCGCGACCTTCAGCAAGATCTACGCTCTCCAGGACGCCGACTGCACGCCCGTCCACTTCAGCTATGCCGAACTCAACAAGTGCAACTCCGACTGGTCCGGCGGCGCGGTCTCCGCGGCCACCGCCAAGTCGAACGCGCTCAAGACCATGTGGAAGCTGGAGGCGATGCGGCACGCCCTCGGCGACGTCCCGATCACCATCTCCAGCGGCTTCCGCTCCCGCGCGTGCAACAACGCGGTCGGCGGCTCCGCCACCAGTCGCCACCTCTACGGCGACGCGGCCGACCTCGTCGGCTCGCCGTCCCTGTGCCGTCTCGCCCAGCAGTCCAGGACGCACGGCTTCTCGGAGATCCTCGGTCCGGGCTACCCCGGCCACAACGACCACACCCACGTGGCCTTCGACCCGTCGCCGTACTGGTCGGCTCCCACCTGCGGCATCTGACCCACCGAGGACGGACGGAGGGCGGGCCGGGGCTCAGCACCCGATGGTGTTGACCGCCGACCCGCCCCGCATCGCCATCCCCGTCGCCGTGCCCGCGGCCATGCCGTTGTGCCCGGTACTCCGTCCCGGGCATGACGGGTGAAGGCGCGGGGGGTGATGCTCCGGGCACGGTCGGACGCGGTGCGTCCGGCCTTGCCGCCGATCAGGCGCTGGACGGTGGCCGGGGATACGGCGGCGAGAAGTCCGGCGGTGTGGATGCCGTATTCGCGGAGGGTGTCCGTCTGGCGGGGACCGACGCTGTGCAAGGCTTCGGCCGGCAGCGGGGCGAGCCGGTCGGCGGCCCGCCCGGGCTGGGGTCGCGTTGCCACGTGAGCTGGTGGCTGTCCTCGGCCCGGTTGTTCAGACCCTTGTGGGAGAGGTGCTCCACGGAGGGCATGGCCTTGCGGTGGGCGGCACCGTAAGAGCGGAGCTTGTCCGTGACGATCACCCTGGGTACCGCCCGGGCCTTCTTCATCAGACGGCGGAAGAAGCACCTGGTGGCCTTCGCGTCCCTCCGGGGCCGGAGCAGGGTGTCGAGCACGTTGCCGTCCTGGTCGGCGGCCCGCCACAAGTACTTCAGCTCGCCGTTGGTCCTGACGAAGACCTCGTTCAGGTGCCACTTGTCACCGGGCCGGGGCCGATGGCGGCGCAGTCCGTTCGCAAAGGCCTGGTCGAACTTGGCACGCCAACGGCGCACGGTCTCGTAGGAGGCGATGACGCCGCGCTGGAGCATCAGTCCCTCCACCTCTCGGAAGCTCAGCGGGAAGCGGTGATACAGCCACACGCAATGGGAGATGACCTCCACCGGGTACCGGCGCCCCTGTACGACGGCGACGTACTCCCCACGGACGATCCCCCACCGTGATCAACCAGAAAGATCATCGCGCCCTCTCAGTCGACGTGACAGCGCCGGCTGCGGTCATCAGTGCCCCGACAGTGCGGGCGGGCGGTCAGTCGGGGACGGAGTCCACGGTGGCATAGCTGGGCAGTACCTGGTCTGTGCCGGTCAGCACCAGCATGCGGCGTACGCGTTCGCCGGGTGCGATCAGCGCCAGCCGGGCGCCGGTGTTTCTGGCTGTGCGGTAGGCCGCGATCAGGCAGGTGAGCCCGGTGGAATCCAGAAAGGCGACACCGGACAGGTCCACCAGCACGCTCCGGCCGCTGGTGAGCAGCAGTGGCTGCAAGACGTCGGCGAGTCGCGAGGCAGTGTGCAGATCCAGGGCACCTTCGGCCGTGACGAGGTGTCGGCCGGCACCCAGGGGGCGGACATACACCTGGAGGACGTCCCGCTGATCGCCGGGGGCGGGTCGGTCGGTGCTCATAGCCGCTTCTTTCCACGTGGACCGCGGTTCACGGCGTCAGCTCCTGCTGGTGGCCGCCGCGCCACTCGGTGAGCAGGACGGTGGCGTCGTCGTCGAGCTTGCCGTCGTGGTGTTCCATGACGGCGGCCATCAGCCGGCGCAGGGTCTCGTGCAGGGTGTGCCGGCCGGAGTGGTGACGCAGGATGAAGTCGACGAACCGGTCCCGGCCGAACTCCGTTCCACACCTGTCGCGGGCTTCGACGATGCCGTCGGTGTAGAGCAGCAGACGGTCCCCGGGTTCGAGCTGGTCGGTGGCCATGGTGACCGGCAGGCCTAGGTCGGCGCCCATGGGGCCGGCCGGGGGGCAGGCCAGTTCGGTGGCCCAGCGGTTGCCACGGATCAGGATCGGCAGGTGATGGCCGCGGTTGATCCACGTCAGTCGGCCCGTCCCCATGTCCAGGTGGGCGAGGATGCCGGTGATGTAGCGGCTGGTGCTGAACTGCTCGATCAGGGTCTGTTCCACCTGCCGGCTGGTCTCTGCCAGCGAGGCGCCCTGCCGGCGGGCGTTGCGGCAGGCGGCCACGGCGACGTTGGCGGTGATGCCGGCGGTGGTGTCGTGGCCCATGGCGTCGAAGACGCTCAGGTGGAGGATGCTGCCGACGACCGCGTAGTCGAAGACGTCCCCGCCGATCTGGTAGGCGGGCTCCACCACCGCGCCCACGGTGGCGTTGTGGCCGGCGTAGGCAGGCGGCGGAGTGAGGTTCCACTGCATCTCCGCGGCCACGTTCATCGGCTCGGTGCGCGCCAGACGCGCGTAGGAGTCGCTGAAGGACCGCTTGCTCAGCAACAGCAGGGCCGTCATCGACGCCAGGTCGCGCAGAGCTTGCCGGATGGGTTCGTCGTCGGTGTCGGTATCGGCCCGCAGCACGCCCAGGCGCTCCACCCCGTCGGTGACGGCCACCCACCACCGCCGCCCGCCCGGACGCTCGCCCGCCCCGTCCCGTTCGGATTCGGGGAGCAGCTCCACGCGCTGGTAGGCCTGGCCGGGCAGACTGCCCGAAACGGTGAACTCCTGCCCGCCGCCCCCGGCGTCCGGCCCCTGACCGGTGAGCCGGCGCAACACCGTCTCCCGGATGTCGACCACGAAGACCGCCACGTCGTGCATGCCCGCCACGGCGGCATGCTCGGCGATCATCCCCGGAAGCTGTTCGAGCGTGGCCATATGACTGGCCTGCATCAGCCGCATCAGCGACACAGCGCTGCTCTCAGTCACATCCCTGGTCCCCTCGCCGGGCAGGCGCGCACGCCATGGGCGGATATGCCGCTTCGGGGCTCCTTCATGGCCCGCCTCTTTCATGGCTGCTCATGCAGTACCCATCCTCGGGCACCGCGCGGGTACCCGCTCCCGGACAGCACGCGCGGCCCAGCGTTCCGCCTTCTCCCACAGTCCGTCGCTCGGCGGGCGTACCGGTGCGGTGGCCTCGCCGTCACGCGGCACGAAGTAGGCGCCCCAGCCCTCGGGCTGCGTCCGCGTGCCTTTCCAGGTGTCTCTTCTTCGGTTGCTCCTGGGCCGCCGCGTTGTCACAGGTTGCGCCTGGACAGATGTCGGCCGGTGAACTGGCGGCGGAGCCGGAATCGGCCGGCGGGCCGCCCGCTTTCCGCTCCGCTCGGGTGTCGTCGGGCGGTGCTCCGAAGACGAGGGCCAGGGCCAGGGCCAGGGCCGCAGGGTGCCGGGCGCTTGCCGCAGCCGGCAAAGGCAGGCGCTGCCAGCGCAGGCTCCCCCGGGCGCCGGTGGGCTGGTCCGGTTCGGCGGGCACCCGCCAAGGCGTCCCGGACAGCCCGGTGCCGTGTGCCTTCACGCACGACACCTGTACGGTCACACCTCCGCGAAGGCTCGCGCGGCACGGTCGGGCGGCATCTTCGCCGGCTGTGCCGCCGTCCGGGGCAGGCAGCAGCGGCGCAGCATCCCGGACGACGGCACCCGGGAAGTCTGGACGTCGACGCCGACGTCCAGACCCATGCCGATCGCGGCTGCCGCGTACGGGCCGCTGTGCGAAACGCTGACCCCGGTGCGGGGAGATGCCGGCAACCGGGGCCGGCCGTTGGGCTCCGGGACGAGTGGCGACCGGGCACCCTCCTCTCCGAGCGGGCCTACGAGGAGGTGCCGCGGCAGAGCTCGGCCGGCCAGGTGCTCCCGGGCTCGCCACGAGGCCATGGCGGCGGCTGCCCCCAGTTCTTCGGGCCGTAGCCGGTCCAGGGAGGTCGTGGCCGACAGCATTTCGTCGATCGGGACCGGCGCCGCGGCCGCCTCGGCGCCGGTACCCAGGTCCAGTGACGCACGGCCGGGGTGCCGGCAGGGCCGGACACCGGCGGCACGGTGGCACCGCTGCGCACGAGGTTGGCCAGGAGCGCGGGGCCGGACTCCGCGGCCGAGCCGAGCCAGACGTGGCTGCCGGCGAGCGCGCTCAGGAAGACCTGGCAGAGGCCGTAGTCGAAGGACAGCGGCAAGGGGCGATATACGACGACGACGCCGTCGGCGCGGTAGCGCAGGCGCTCGGCGATGGCGTGGACTGCGAACAGCGTCTGCTGGTGGGTGGAGACCACGGCCTTGGGCATGGCGGTGGTGCCGGAGGCGCAGATCAGGCAGACCGGGTCGACGGGCAGCGGACCCTCGTACGTCGCGGGACCGCGGGCCGTCTCGGCGTCTTGGGTCCCCTCGGCAGCGACGGTCTTGTCGGTCGTCCCGCCGCCGTCGGCGTGTGGGTCTGCGGAGGTACAGGGCGACCGCGCTGCACCCGGCGCACGGCCAGGTAGCACTCCGTCAGGTAGCAGCGTCCTCGAACCGGTACGCAGACACACCACATTCCTCTGCACGTTCCCCCGTACGCCGACAGCCGCCGCTGCCGCTCCTTCAGATTCTGCAGCAACACACCGAAACGCACGGCAAGTTGCTGCTGCGCCCCTTCCTTGAAAGCGACATCTTGTTTCCATGCAGGCCCTGTGGAGGGGAGAAGCGCGGCAGGTCGGCAGCCAGCGCGACGCGGCGGATCGCCTTCGACCGGGTCCACGGACTCAGCTACTGCCCATGGTTGCCGCGCAACTCCGACAGAACAGCGGTCCGCGGGTCCGGCTGACCGTGGCCCGATGCGCGAGGTAGCCAGACAGCAGCACACCAGGCGGAGCGGAGTGGGGAATCACGCTCTCGCGACGGGTTTTCGTCGTCTCCGTCCTGATCCTGAGCGTCCGGTGGGCCGGATCGACGTCGTCGGTCCGTGGCGAGCACAGCTCTTCGCGCCGCAAGGCGGCGTCGTAAGCCAGGGTGAGCATCACCCGGTTCCGCACCGGCTCTTGGCGGACAACGTCCAGTCGGTCGAGTCGCTGCTGGTCACTGGGGACCCACGGCAGCTTCACCAAGCGCGGCACCAGACCGCGCTCGTGTCTTCCGAACCTGCGACCGGGTGTGCAGCGGCCGCACCCGAGTCAGGTGCGACCACATTGGTTCCGCGGCGGCTCGGCCGGGCCCCGCGCGTAGGCGTCGATCGTCCGCGAAGCCCTTCCTGGGTCCGTCCGCACTCGCAGCCGCCCGGCCGCCCGGCCGCCCGCTCAGTCGGCCCAGGACCGGCCACTTCTCCTCCAGCACCACCGCGCTGCCCAACACACCTCCTCAGCCCATGGGGACGCCGCAGGCTACGAGACACATTCTGCAGCGCGTGATCCCACGCGGCTGAGAGGAAGTCGGAGTCACCGCCCGCCACTTGATGCTGATGCCGACGAGGTAGCGCACCGCGTCGATCATCTGCCGGTCGGCCGCACTCCCGAACCGATGCGCGAGGCAGTCACACTCAGGAGCGGACGAACTGGACTCGGCGACCACGACCACGCGACACTTCGGCACAAGGGCCTCTTGCTCCTCGCTGAATTCGACAACCGCGAGCTACCGAGAGGCCCTTCTGCCAAGCACCCGCGCAGTCCGACTCCCCCGGCCCAGGCCCCTGCTCGAACCCGATCGGTTCCACGAACAAATAGAGAACGATCAGTCAGGCAGCCGGGGTGTTCAACACGTACTCGCGCGAGGCGTGGACCTCGCGGCGCAGGGCGGGCAGGTCGACGTGGAGGACGTGGCCGTTCCATTTGCGGGGTTCGCCGCCTATGAGCACGGTGCTGATGTTGCGGGCGTCGGAGCCCAGTACGACGGTGCCGATCGGGTCGTTGAGCGGCATGTTGTTGAGGTCCTCGGCCTGGATGACCAGCAGGTCGGCCTTCTTGCCCGGGGTGAGCGAGCCGGTGACGGCGGCCAGGCCGTTGGCGCGGGCGCCCTGGAGGGTGGCGAAGTCCAGGACGTCGTGGGTGGTGATGCGGCGGGGCTGCCGGTCGGTGCCGTGGGCGGCGTTGACGGCCCGCATCCGCTGGATGGCGTGCAGGGCCCGCATCTGCGTGAACATGTCGCTGGCCAGGGCTACTTCGACGTCGATGCTCAGTCCCGGGCGGATGCCGACGGACAAGGCCTCGTCGACGGCGGGGATCGCGGTCTCCAGGCCGATCTGGGCGTCGGAGGTGGGGGCCAGGGCCACAGTGGTGCCGGTCTCCCCCATCGCCCTCCATGCTTCGGGGGTCAGTCCGGTGGCATGGATGAGGGTGACGTCTGCGCTGAGGAGGCCGTCCTCGGCCCAGCGCAGGATCGCGTCCGAGGAGGCCGTGCCGAAGACCGCGTCCACGTTCACTCCGATGCCCAGGTCCTTGGCGACGCGGGCGAGGTCGGGACCGTAGGCGAGCGCCGGGCCGGCGATCTCGTCGGTGGCGAGCGTCGCCAGGCGCAGGGTCAGCAGCTGGTCGTCGGTGCTGAAGTACTGCTCCTTGAGGCGGGTCAGGTCACCGGGCCACTGCTTGTCCCAGTCGCCGAAGTGCGGGCCCATGGAGGCGTGCACGCCGCGGATGCCGGTGTCGAGGAGGGCCTCGACGGCGGCGTCGGAGTGTTCGGGGGTGCGGGAGTTGTGGGAGAAGTCGAGCATGGTCGTGATGCCGCTGTCGATCGCGGTGAGGGCGGCCAGCCTGGTGCCGATGTACATGTCCTCGGGCCGGTAGACCGTGGCGTAGCCGGCCAGGGTGGACATGACGTAGGCGCCGAGGTCGTCGACGTCCGGCATGGTCCGGCGCAGTTGGGTCTCCCAGGCGTGCCGGTGGGTGTCGACGAAGCCGGGGCTGAGGACGGTGCCGGCAGCGTCGACGACCACGGCGTCGCCGGCGTCGAGGTGGGGGCCGACGGCGGTGATGGTGTCGCCCTCGACGAGCAGGTCGGCGTTGTGCAGGACACCGAGGTCGGGGTCCATGGTGACGACGGTCGCGCCGGTGAACAGGATGCGCCGTTCGTCCGCGGGGCGGCGTCGGAGCTGTTCGAGGACGGCCGCGCCGGTGGTGTCGTCGACGTTCATGAGGGATCTGCTTTCCGTGACGTGGGAAGGGGGTGGTGGGTTGTCTGCGGCGCCGGTGCTGCCCGGTTTTCAGTCTTGGCCGGCCCGGGCCACGGCGACCAGGGCACCGTTTTCCCAGGTGTGGCGCACCCATGACCGGCCCCGCTGCTCGTGACGGGGCCACGGGGCGGCTCCGGACGGGCTGCCGGTGCGGAGAACGGCGAGTCGGTGCCGTCCGCCGGTAGGGGTGATGTCACGGCCACCGGCGGGAGGGGTCTGGTCGCTCACGTTCCCGGTTCACCGCATTCAAGAGGCTCGTCTGTCCCGGCACCCTCGTTTCGCCGCGCCGTTCCGCCCGCGATCGTGGGTGCGCGACCCCCAGGAAGTCCGCACCGGGGGAGACGGCGGCCTGGCCCCTTCCCTTCGCGGGCTCGAAAGTGGAGCCATGACCAGCAACGACACGCCCCGCGCCCCGCACCCGTACGTCGGGACGTGGGTGACCGCGGACGGATTCATCCGCCAGGAACTACTGCCGAACGGCCGCTACGACGAGGCCCGCGGAAAACGTCAGAGCGCCTACACCGGCCGCTACACCGTCACCGGTGACCACATCGACTACGTCGACGACACCGGCTTCACCGCCACCGGCGACGTCCGCGACGGTGTCCTCTTCCACGAACACCTGGTGCTCTACCGCGAGGATGACGATCGCGGCCGGCGGGGAGACGTCCCGTCGCGCGGCTGACAGGTCACGCGGGATTCCCGCCGAGGTCCGCTCCTCGTCGCGGGCACCGGCGTCAGGAGCGGGCGGCCGACGGCGCGAGGTGCGACATGCCCGCCGGCGGAACGGCTCAAGCGGCGGACGCACGCTCGCGGCGACGTCCGTGGGACGGCGACCGCTTCAGGCCGTGCCACACGGCCCGGTCGTGACATGGTCAGGGCTCAATGCGATGTGCCCTGTACTCACGCCGTCGGCCTGCCTACAAGCGGAGAGCCCTGCTCCGAACGAGCAGGAAGGGCCCGTCAGCAGGCTGGCGGACCCTTCCTGCGGGAGCGAGCCACCGCAGGGACGCCCATGAGCAGAGGCGGAAGGACACGGAGGCGGAACCGCGGCGTCGGCGGAGCCGGCTGCCGTCAGGGCCCCCTCAGCCGGGACGTTCCCGAGCTCCGCGGTCCGCACACCGCCGATCTGCGCAGCAAGACCACGCGCGGCCACAACCGGCGCGTCGCCGATCGCCTTCGCCGTCGCTCGCCCCCGCCGGCATCGACGTCAGCGGGATCGTCGTGCCTACGATCGCCTGCCGTGCCCGAGCCGTTCGCCGTCCCCGCCGCCGCGGGCAACGGGCAGTGTCATCAGCCCGCGCATGCAACGGGGCGATTTCCCGGATGCTCGCGGGCCCCTTCCACGGGCCGGTCACACGACAGGTCAGGTGTCGCTGAGAGCCAGGCCTGACTCCCGCCGTACCACCTGCCCGGATCCCCTTCGGCCGGCACCGGGCCGAAGTTCGGCGAAGGCAGCCGCGGTGGCACTCGCCGGCTCGGCCTGGTAGACGACCAGCTGCTGATGCGGGGCACCGTTGACGGTGAAGGCCGAGAACTGGATGTCCAGAGCGCCGACCTCGGGGTGTACCAGGTACTTCGCCTGTTGGGTCTTGCCCTTCACCTCATGTCGTGCCCACAGCTCGGAGAATTCGGGGCTCTTCACGCAGAGCGTGTCAACAACCTCGGCGATCCGCGGGGAGTCGGGGGCGTGTCCATAGGCCGCGCGCAGTTCGGCCACGCACGAGTTCGCGGCCTTGTCCCAGTCCCGGTAGAAGGTACGCCCGGCCGAGTCCAGGAAGACCATGCGGGCCAGGTTGTCGAACCGCTGGAATCCGCTGTGCAGGGCCGCGGCGAGCGCGTTGTGCGCCAGGACGTCCAGGGCCGGTCCCAGGACGAAGGCGGGGGTGTCGGGCCAGCTGTCGATCAGCCGCAGAAGCTGGGGGCTGATCCCGTCGTGACCGGCCGGAACGCTGCGGCGCTCCTGGGGCGCCCGGGTGAGTCTGCGCAGGTGGTCGTGCGCCTCGTCGTCGAGGCGGAGGGCGGCGGCGATCGCGTCGATCACCTGGGGCGACGGACTGGCCTCCCGGCCCTGTTCCAGGCGCGTGTAGTAGTCGGAGCTCACGCCCGCGAGCACGGCGACCTCCTCACGGCGCAGCCCCGGCACCCGCCTGCGCCCGTGCTCCGGCAGGCCCACGTCCTGCGGTTTGATGGTTTCGCGCCGTGCTCTGAGGAAATCTCCCAAAGGAGTGCTGTCACTCATGACCCCAACCTAGACGTCATCCGCTTTCCGAACGTGATCGTCTGGTTCGGGGTGGGTGAGCATGGACTCTGGCCGGTGGCGGGAGAAAGGACCGCCGCCAGCGACCTGGGTCGGAGATTCGTCGTTGGTTGGGCATGAGTCGTCCCGCTGCTGGTGCACGCCGTGCTCTTCGACTACGACTACGCGGAACAGACCGTGAAAAACGGCTCGGGCGGCGCCCGCACTCACCGCGCGGGCGCCGCCCGAAGCGACGTCGAGGGAAGCGAAAGAACTTGTTTCAGAAAGGAGTTGAGAAGGAAGCCCTTTCATGGCCTCGCCTTGGGTAAGGCTAGCACTCAGCCCGGGATCAAGTCGCGCAGATTCTCAAGGGTGATGACCCGGGAGTCCGGGTGCAGTCCTTCGGGACGTTCGAGACCGATGTACATCACGGGTTCGTCCGGGACCGGCCCGCCGTCCCACAGTTCCACGGCCGTGGTGTCGCCGGACATCAGGTCGATCAGGTACCGCACCGTCAGATGCTCGCGCTCCACGACGGCGCGCACCACCTTGGACACCGACACCTGGTTCTCCTCGACCCGGTTGGCCGACGAGATGCCCTTCAGATACAGGTGCAGCCACTTCGCGTGCCACCGGCCGTCGTCCCCGCGCCGGAACACCAGTGGCAGCGCCACTCGGCCCACCCCGCGAAGCTCCGACTTCATGCGTACCGTGCGCGGCTCGAACGGCCGGCCTCGCTGCTCACCGTCGCGCAGCATGAAACCGAAGAACGACTCCTCGACCTCCTCGAAGCCCTCGCCCGCGTAGATGTTGACCTGCGGAACGACGAATGCGCTGCGTACCCGGTCCAGGGACAGGTTGATGAATTCCGAGGCCCCGTCGGGTGCTTCGGTGACATCTCCCGAGTGCTCGCCCCCGACAGCCTTGAGGGACGTGTAGGAGAGCCAGGAGTCGGTGCTGTAGTCGGCGTGGAGGAGCAGTGCCGAGAGGTCGTAGTCGGTCCGGTGCCCGGTCTCCTTCCAGTACACGAAGAAACGCAGTTGTTCGCCGTCGACCGCCGAGAGTGAACCTCGCGGCAGTACGCCGAGCCCGGCCGCGGTCGCCCTGCCGCTGAGCGGGAGCGCCACGTCGAGGATGTCGGGGCCGAGCAGCAGCCGGCCCGGTACCGGGAGCCTGCGGCGCATCTCGGCGTCGAGGGCGCCGATCAGACGATCGCGGTCGGCGGCGGGCACCGGCCGCCGGGCGTCGGGGGCGACCCAGCCACGGCCCCGGCGATTGACGAAGATCCGGGGCTCGCCGGTCTCACTCTCCCGGTTCTGGAAGTGCTCGCGGACCGAGAGCACGACCCGGCCGGAGACCTCGGGAGCGACCCGCACCGCGGCGGCCACCACCGCGTCCCGCTGCTCCTGGTCGGCGGCGATGCGCAGCAGGAGGTCCAGGGCGCGGAACAGCTTGCCGGGCGCGGACTTCAGCAGTCGTACCGCGCCGAGGACGTCGAACTCGTCGAGCAGCTCCTCGACACGGCTGTCGAAGGACCGCGCCTCCTTCTCGCCCCGCGCCACGGCGAACACATCGGCGGCGTGCGGCCAGCGCGGGTACTCGTGCGGGTGGAGACGCTCACCGAGCCGCTTGAAGGGCTCGCGGTGCGCGTGCACGTCGGCCAGTTTGGCGGGGTTCGCCGCGACCACGGCGTCGAGGCCCGCGAGCAGCGCACGGCGGGCCGGCCGCGGGAGGACCCGGAACCGGGTCGGCTCCTGCAGCGTCACGTCGCCGCCCGACAGCGCGCAGGCCAGCCGCAGCACATCGGTGACGGTGTCCAGCAGGAGGTCCGCGCCGACAGCGAGACGGGCCTTGTTGACGACCGCCCGGTTCTCCCGGACCGGGATCGGCTCCGGCTGGGGACCGAGCGCGCACCGTTCGGCGAGGATCCCGAGGTCGCGCAGGTGGTCCTCGCCCAGTGGCGTCGTACTGCCCGCCAAGGCCAGGTACAGGTCCGTGAGTTCGTCGTCCAGGTCCCGCCCGAGGTGCAGGACGGTCACCCGGTCGCCCGCCGAGGCGATCAGCTCGTCCTGCGCCGCGAGCATCTCCTCGTAGGTGTGCTGGTAGCGGCCGTACGTGGGGAGGCTGAGCAGGTCCAGCACCCCGTGTGCCAGCTGCGTCAGCACGTTCTTCCGCGACGTGTCGTCGACGAGCGCCTCCGTCACACACCGCATCCAGAACTCTTCGGTGTCCGGCACGTTCGCCGGAAAGTCGATGAAGTACGAGTTGTGCCGGACGTGGTCGCCCACCATCTCGCTCACGGTGCGCAGCGTCCGCTTGGCGGTGTGCACGACCGCGGCCTCGGACAGCCCGGACAGCCGCTCCAGCAGCTTCGCCGAGAGCTTGAAGCCCACGGATGCCAACGCCGCGTCGAACTGCCGTGCGGCGGTGGCTCCTTCGCCCGCGGAGCCCTGGGGGGAGGGAAGGCGGTGGGTGTGCCGGATGACCAGCGATTCGAGACTGTGCGCCATTCGGGGATGATCGCAGAGGTGTGCGAGGCGGTGCACAGGAGTTTTCGTGCGCGCTCCGATGTCGTGATCACACCCGTTCCTCGGGTGGAGGGCCTGCTCTTCGGTTCAGGTCGAGTGGCGGCGGCCGTCGGCCTCGAAGAACGGGGCCGGCCCGGACCACCGCCGAGTACGCCGGTACCCGGCCTGGTGCCGGCCCATCATCCTGGCCATGGCCGCCGTCTGCCTGACAGTCGTTCGGACCAGCACCGGTGAAAAGGGAGGAGACGGCCGCGGCCTGATCCGGTTGAGTGTGAACGAGATCTGCTGCCTGCCGAGCAGGTTCGTTCACACCGCCCGGTACGAAGCCGGTCACTTCCTGTGCCGGTCTCGCCGGTCTCGCCGGTCTCGCCGGCGTCGCCGCTCTGGCCGTGTGCTGCGGCACCGGTCGGCGGGTCCTCGGCGGCGTGCTGCTGTGCGTCCCGTTGATCGAGGTCGTGCTTCTGGGGACCACCGTCCCCGGTATCCAGGTCGGTGCGGAGCCGCTGCCGCGTGGCGCCCTGGTCTTCGGCCTGGTGATGTCGTGCGCGAGGCGGCGAAGTCGACTGTGTGGGCCCGTACAAGCCCCGGGCAGGAAGAGTGACGCAGGCCATAGCGACACACTGTCCGATCGGTCAGTTCTGACCGATCGGACAGTTATGGTTGGGTCATGGCACGCTCCGCCTCCGCCATGCGCGGTCAGATCCTGGAGTCGGCACTGCGACTGTTCGCCGTGCACGGCTTCCGCGGCACCTCGTTGCAGGACATCGCCTCTGACGTGGGCTGCTCGAAGGCGTCACTCCTCTACCACTTCGCCGGCAAGGAAAAGATCTTCACCGAACTGCTGACCCCGGCTCAGGACGCCCTCGCCGCGCTGCTCGACCGCGTGGCCGGGCTGGAGGGCGGCCGGCTGGTGGAGGAGACCGTCGTCGGATACGTCGACCTGACGCTGCGGTTCCGCCGCGAGATCCGGCTCCTCTTCGAGGACATCGCCGAGATGTCCTGCCACCAGGACCTCAACGTCATCGAGTTGGCGGACCGGCTGCTGGACGCGCTGGCCGGCCGCTCGCAGCACCCGCCGGCCCGGGTGGCGGCGTGGATGGTGCTGGGCGGTGTCTTCATCACCGGTGCCACCGATGACGAGGTGGCGCCGGACGAGGTGCTGCGTGCCGAAATGATCCGCAGTGCGCTGCGGACGCTTGACCACACCCCCAGTTGACCCCCTAACGGAAAGACCCCTCTTCCATGGCGACCTTGCTGTACCGGCTCGGGCGGTTCTCCTTCCGCAGAAGAGGCCGAATAGCCGCGGTCTGGCTGCTCCTGCTGACCCTGCTGGGTGTCGGAGCCGCCGCCCTGATGGGCCCGACCAGCGACAAGTTCTCCATGCCGGGCACCGAGTCCCAGCGGGCGCTGGACGACCTCGACCGGCAGTTCCCGCAGGCCGGCGGGGCAACCGGCACCATCGTCGTCGCCGCGCCCGAGGGTGAGGAGCTGTCCCCCACCGCGGTGGCGCCCGTGGTGAAGGAAGCCTCCGAGATCGACGGCGTCACCGCCGCCATGGACCCGTTCCAGGTCGGCTCCGTCTCCCAGGACGGCCGCTACGCCCTGATCCAGGTGCAGTTCGACGAGGCTGCCGACGAGGTCACCGACGAGCAGAAGTCGGCCTACGAGGCCGTCGGCGCCGACGCCCAGGGCCTGCGGGTCGAGCACGGCGGCGAGGTCATGGGCGGTGAGGTGGAGGTCGGCTCCACCGAGGCGCTCGGCGTCCTGGTCGCCGCGGTGGTCCTGGTCGTCACCTTCGGCTCGCTGGTCGCCGCCGGCATGACCCTGCTGAACGCGCTGATCGGCGTCGCGGTCGGCATGGCCGGCCTCTTCTCCCTGACCGGTGTCATCGAACTGACCTCCACCGCCCCCATCCTGGCGCTGATGCTGGGCCTGGCCGTCGGCATCGACTACTCGCTCTTCATCACCTCCCGCTACCGCCAGTACCTCGCCGAGGGCCTCCGGCCCGAGGAGGCCGCCGGCCGCGCGACCGGCACCGCCGGCTCCGCCGTCGTCTTCGCCGGTGCCACCGTCGTCATCGCCCTGGCGGGCCTCTCCGTCGTCGGCATTCCCTTCCTGAGCGTGATGGGCCTGGCCGCGGCGGGCACCGTCGCCGTCGCCGTGCTGGTCGCCCTCACCCTGCTGCCGGCCTTCCTCTCCTTCGCCGGCGACAAGATCCTGCCGCGCAAGCAGCGCCACGCGGGCGGAAAGCCCGCCGAGGAGGGCGCCGTCACCGAGGGCTTCGGCTTCACCTGGGGCCGGCTCGTCACCAAGCTGCGCGTACCGCTCCTGGTCGTCGGCATCCTCGGCCTGGGCGCGCTCACCCTCCCGGCCCAGGACATGCGCATGGCCCTCCCGGACGCGGGCACCGCCGCCGAGGGCTCCCCCGCACGAGAGGCGTACGACCTGACGTCCGAGGGCTTCGGCGAGGGCTTCAACGGCCGTCTCATCGCCGTCGTCAACGGTGAGGACGCGCAGTCCACCGGGGCGGCCGCCGAGAAGGCCACCGCCCTCATCAAGGACACCGACGGCATCCTGACCGTGGCCCCGCCGCAACTGAACGAACAGGGCACCACCGCCCTGCTGGCCGTCATCCCCGAGGCCGGTCCGACCGCCGTCGCCACCGAGGACGCCGTCCACGACATCCGTGACCGGGTCGCGGACATCGAGGGCGCCGACATCGCCCTCACCGGCGCGACCGCCCTGGGCATCGACGTCTCGGAGAAGCTCGCCGACGCCCTGCCGGTGTATCTGCTCCTGGTCGTGGGCCTGTCCATCCTGCTGCTCATGCTGGTCTTCCGGTCGGTCCTGGTACCGCTGAAGGCGGCCCTGGGCTTCCTGCTCACCGTGGGCGCGACCTTCGGCATCACCGTCGCCATCTTCCAGGAGGGCCACCTCGCCGGCCTGGTGGGCGTCGACACCCCCGGCCCGCTGGTGAGCTTCCTGCCGATCCTGCTCATCGGCATCCTGTTCGGCCTCGCCATGGACTACGAGGTCTTCCTCGTCTCCCGCATGCGCGAGGACTTCGTCCACGGCGCCGACCCGCAGGCGGCCATGGTCAGCGGCATGGGCCACAACGCCCGTGTCGTCACGGCCGCCGCGCTCATCATGACGTCCGTGTTCGGAGGCTTCGTCCTGATGGACGACCCGATCATCAAATCCATCGGGTTCGCCCTCGCCGTCGGCGTGGTCATCGACGCCTTCGTCGTCCGCATGGCGCTGGTCCCGGCGGTGATGTCCCTGCTCGGCCGCGCCGCCTGGTGGCTGCCGGGGCCCGTCGACAAGGCCCTGCCCGACCTCGACATCGAGGGCGAGAAGCTGAACCGGCGGCTGGACGCGGAGACACGCGACGAGACCCCCGTCCCGGTCTGACCCGCGCACCGGACCGCAGTCCGGAGGACGGGGCCCGCACAGCGGCCCCGTCCTTCCTCGTTCCCCCCGCTCTTCTCGCTCTTTCCGACCTCTTCGGGGAACGCATCGTCTCCGTGATCCCGAATCCACCCATGGTCCTCGCCGAACTCCACGACAAATAGAGCGCTTTGCCCTGCCGCTACCGCTCCAACGAGAGCACGGAGACCCTCGGTGAGGCGTGGAACACGGGTCACGTGTTCCTGGCACACCGCAGGATCGCGTACACGTCCTCCTCGAACCGCAGGCGTCGGACGGGCAGGCGCCGGTACTTGATCGGCAACGAGAAGGTGGATCGGGCTCCGGTGCGGTGTTCGACATCGACCATCACCGCCGTGTCCAGCCTGGGTAGCTGCCCGAGCAGGAGCGGGAGGACCCAACCCCATGTGCGCGAGTCGACCGCGTTCCCGTAGACCAAAGCGGCGCACCGGTTCGTTCCCAGCTCTTCCCGCAGGGCACCGGCGAAAGAGCGGGCGGACCGTGGACCGTCCCAGTCGACGTGCTTGCCCAGTTCGCCGAAGTCCACCTGCGCCACGACGGCGTCGTCGCCGTCACGGAGCGTGATCCACTGCATTCGGACGCCCCTTCGGCGGGTCCACATCCGGGGAGCGGCCCGTACGGCCGTCTCGAGGACACGGATGTGGTCCGCGCGCACGTGGGCTGGAAGAGAGCCGAGCTGGGCCAGGATCGCCTCGCCCCGCACCCCCATGCCCGCCCCCCAACGTGGTGTGGTCCTGATCGGCCGTAGGGTAACGCAGCCCGGATCCGGCAGGGCGCCGCGAGGAGTGCGTCGGGTGACCTGCAGGTAGTCGCGGAAGCCGCGAGAACGCAGACCTTTTCAGCCCGCGGGCTGCGGCCGGGTCGTGCGTGGCGCCGGGCAGCGCGGGTGAGGCCCACAGCAGTCGCCCGGACAGGTCCGTGAGGACCCGGACGTTCGTTCCGTGCCGCCTTGCGCACGCAGGTGTCGCCGCACCACAGGTGGGCCAGGGCCGGCAGGGCCTGCTGCCCGGGTGCCGCCGTCGGGTGGGAGACGGCTCAGTCTCCGGCGACGCCTGCGCGCCCGTTGGACCAGCCCGCGCCCCAGCCCAGCCGAAATCAGCCGTCGGCTCCCCTGCCTACAGGCGCGACGGCTACGCCACACCCACCCCTCATTCTCGTCCTCTTGACGATAAGAGGGCTCCGCATTATCGTCAATGGGACGAGAAAGAAGGAGATCCCATGGCCGACATCACCCGGCGTCTGGGCTGGCGCCACCTGCGTTCCACGCCCACGGCTCACATCCGTCACCACCGCGGCGGCAAGCTGGTGCACGACGGACCAGGACTCGGCTTCTGGTTCCGTCCGTTGACCGCCGCGCTCTCCGAGGTGCCGGTCGAGGACCGGGAGTTGGCCATGACCTTCCGCGCCCGCACGGCCGATTTCCAGGACGTGTCGGTGCAGGCGACCGTCACCTACCGGATCGGCGACCCGGCACTCGCCGCGGCCCGCCTGGACTTCTCCGTCGACCCCGACACCGGAGCCTGGCGCGGGGCCCCGCTGGAACAATTGGGCACACTGCTCACCGAGACGGCCCAGCAGCACGCGCTGGACGTGCTGGCCCGCACCCCGCTGTCCGCGGCGCTGGTCGACGGGGTGGCCGCGGTGCGCGACCGGATCGCGGCGGGCCTCGGCGCCGAGCCGCGGCTGCCGGCCACCGGGATCGAGGTGGTGGCCGTACGGGTCATGGCGGTGCGTCCCGAGGCGGAGGTGGAGCGCGCGCTGCGTACGCCCGCCCGGGAGCTGATCCAGCAGGAGGCCGACCGGGCGACGTACGAGCGGCGGGCCGTCGCCGTCGAGCGCGAGCGCGCCATCGCCGAGAACGAACTGGCCAGCCAGATCGAACTCGCCCGCCGCGAGGAACGGTTGGTGGAACAGCGCGGGGCGAACGCGCGCCGCGAGGCGGAGGAGGGCGCGGCGGCGGACCAGGTGCGTGCACAGGCCGAGGCGGCGCGCACGGTCAAGCTCGCCGAGGCCGAGGCCGCCCGTTCGACGGCGCTCGCCCGCGCGGAGGCCCAGGCGGCTCGCGAGGTCGGCGAGGCCCGGGCCGAGGCCCAGGCGGCCTGGCTGCGCGTCCACGGCGATGTCGACGTGGCGACGCTGCACGCGCTCACCGGGACACGGCTGGCGGAGAACCTGCCGCACATCGACAGCGTGACCGTCTCGCCGGACGTGCTGACCGGGCTGCTGGCCCGGCTCGGCGGCGGGGCCCGGGGATGAGTCTCGCCCCGCGGGCCGTCCTGGTCCACCGCACCACGGAGTACGAGGAACTGGTGGCCCGGCACGGCACCCATGGACAGGCCGCCTTCTTCCTCTCCTCCCGGGGCCGGGACCTCGGGGAAGTCGCCGAACGCCACCGCCGCGCGCACCGTGCGCTGGCCGAGGTGGCGGCCGCGGTCCCGCTGACCTGGCGGCAGGCCCGGGTGGAGCGGAGCGACCTGGACCGTTTCCTGTTCGCCCCGGAGGACATCGTGGTCGTGGTGGGACAGGACGGGCTGGTGGCCAACGTGGCCAAGTACCTCGCCGGGCAGCCGGTGGTCGGTGTCGATCCCGAGCCGGGGCGCAACCCCGGCGTACTGGTACGGCACCGGGCGGCCGACGCGGCGGCGCTGCTGCGCGACGCGTCCACGGCCCGGGTGGATGAACTCACCATGGTCGAGGCCGTCGCCGACGACACCCAGCGGCTGGTCGCGCTCAACGAGATCTACCTCGGCGCCGTCGGACACCAGACGGCCAGGTACCGCCTGGGCCTGGAGGGCGACGGGGGTGTCGTCGAGGCCCAGGCCTCCTCCGGGGTGCTGGTGGGCACCGGCACCGGCGCGACCGGCTGGCTCCGGTCGGTGTGGCAGGAGCGGGGCAGCGCCCTGCGCCTGCCGCACCCCACGGAGGACCGCCTGCTCTGGTTCGTCCGCGAGGCCTGGCCGTCGCCGGCCACCGGGACGTCCCTGGTGGCCGGTGAACTCGCCGCCACCGGCCGGCTGCGCCTCACCGTCGAGTCCGAACGTCTCGTCGCCTTCGGGGACGGCGTGGAGGGCGATGCCCTGGAGCTGACGTGGGGGCAGACGGTACGGGTGGGCAGGTGCGAGCAGCGGCTGCGGCTGGTGGCACACGTTCCGGGGCAGCGGTGAGTCAACGAGGCGGAACGTCAGGTGCGCAAGAGGACCGCGCCGAGGAGCCAAGCGCTACCAGCCGGACTACGGCCTGCTCGACGAAACCGTGGTCGAACTCGAGAAGCTGTTCGGCATCGTCGCGTGCGAGTGGGACGGGTTCAGGGCCCTGCTCTCCGGGGACGCGGGCCGGGGGTGCGCTCGTTGACGCCGCCCGCCACGGCGGCGTGGTAGCCGGTGCCGAAGACGTCCGAGAGGGTCGGCAGGGACGGGATGAGGACGGAGTCCGCCGCGACGGGCAGCTTGAACCGCCCTCTTCCGCCTCGTCGTCCCCGAAGCCGGCCTGCGGGTGGGCGCAGGAGACGGCACAGGACAAGCCCTGGCCGGGCGGGTCAGGACCGACTGGACGAGCTGACCGAGGAGGAGCGAGCCGGCATTGCGCAAGCCTTTTCGGCGTGGTCACTGAACGGGTGATGGTGCCTCCGGGGCGAGGGACAGCAACGTACGAGGCTCCCGTGCCGTTCACCAGGGCGCTGGAGCCGTTCTGGCCGCCGGCCCCGGTTCCCGAGAACTTCAGCCGGCACGCCACGGCTCATGCCGCCGCGGCATCGCGGGCAGGACCGGCCCGAAGGGAAGGACATGGGCAGCCCTTCCCTGACGGCCTCTCCCCCGGAAGTGATGACGGCGCTTCACGGTGCTAACGAAGTGCGTGCCAGGTCGCCTCGTCGAAGTCGGCGGGCAGGCCGCCTCCGGTGAGATCCCAGGCCCACATGCCGACGAACGCGCCGGTGAAGCCGAGAGCCCGGATCCGCCCGTCCTCGAATTCTTCCGCGTGCTCGTCGGACAGGACGGTGGCGTCGAGCGGCGGTCCGAGGGGCTGCCAGTCGTCGCCGGTGGCGTAACGGAAACGCAGGACGGCCCCCCGCAGGTCAAGGCCGAGACGCAGGCGGTGGATCTCACCGAGGGATACCTCGCCGGCTTCGTCCACGCTCAGCACGCCGCGGTCGCAGCCCGCCACCCGCAGCACCGCCCGCCCCTCGTCGTCCGCCGTGACGTGCAGGAAGTACCAGTTGCGCGTGTTGTAGTACGCGGTGATCCCGGCCAGGTGCTGGAAGGAGCGCGGCCGGTACTCCACCGTCGCCTCGAAGGCACCGTCCGCGGACGTCACCCGCCGGCCCACCAGACTGGGGCCGGTCAGGCTCTGCGGGGAGCGGCCGCCGTGCAGCCGCAGATGGGACGGACGGGCCGTGAGGGAAACCCAGTCGGGAGCCGCGGGGCGCCGCAGTGTGGACCACTGCGGCCCGAGCACCGGCCGGTCGAAGCCGTCCACCTCACCGGCCTCGGTCCGCGCCACCTCGTTGTCGTCGGCGGGCCGGTCCGGGGCGGGAATCTCCAGGGCGGGCAGGCCGGTGGGGACGCGCGGCCATCCGTCGTCGGTCCAGGCGACGGGCGCCAGCGCGGTCTCACGGCCGAGCACGCACGGCCCCCGGCTGCCCTCGGGCCGCGCGACGAGGTACGCCAGGTACCACAGGCCCTTCCCGGCGTCGACGAGACTGCCGTGCCCGGCCTTCTGCAGAGCCAGGTCCGGATGGTGACGGGCAGTGATCAGAGCTCCGTGCGGGTCGCGTTCGTACGGACCGGTCAGCGTGCGGGAGCGGGCGACGGTGACCTGGTGGTCGTAGCCCGTGCCGCCGTCCGCGGTCAGCAGGTAGTACCAGCCGGCCCGCCGGTAGAGGTTGGGACCCTCGATCCAGCCGGCCTGCGGCGGCAGCGCTATACGCACCGGGTCACCGACCAGGCGGCGCGCGGACCGGTCATAGCGGGTCGCCTCCAGACCGGCCGAGCCGCCGTGCCCCGGACGCCAGTCGTGCACCAGGTTCAGCAGCCAGCTCTCGGGACCGTCGTGGAAGAGGGACGCATCGAAGCCCCGCGCGTGCAGCGGCACGGGATCGGACCAGGGGCCGTGGACCGACGGCGCCGTGGTGAGGTGGTTGGGACAGTCGGTGAAGCCTCCCGCGTAGGTGGAGACGTTGCTGTAGACCAGATGGAACAGGCCGTCCGCGTAGGAGAGGTTCGGCGCCCACACGCCGCCGGAATCCGGGCAGCCGGTGAGATCGAGCAGACGTGTGGTGTCCAGAGCGCCGCCCAACGGCCGCCACCGCACCAGGTCACGAGAGTGGTGCAGCCGTACGCCGGGGTGCCACTCGAACGTCGAGGTCGCCAGGTAGAAGTCGTCACCCACGCGCAGCGCGGACGGATCCGGGTGCGAACCCGGCAGGACCGGATTGTGGATGATCTGGGCAGCTGGTTGCCACATGCGCCTCGTGTGCCTCTCGAACCCTGGATGACCGCACTGTAAAAACATGGACCGTAATGTCGAACACGCTTGCGTGCAACGAGGTGTGGGCAGCAGCTCCGGCTCACCCGCGCGGACGGGGGCGATGAACACCGGCCCGTCCGAAGGAGGACGGTGCTCAGCGGCAGTACTTCGAAACCGCCGAGGGCTCCAGCCCAGGTACTGCTGCGCTCAACCCGTCCAACACGTCCGGCCCCATGACGATCAGCGCATGCCGGGCTTCCTCCGTCGCCCCTGAACAGACGACGGCGGACTCCCGGCCCCAGCCCGTCGGTGCATCAGCGAGGGTGCACTCTCGTCCGTACGAGGTGGTGCACGTCCGCTTGTGCGCCGGCACCGAGGCGGACGCTGACCGCGCGGCAGCTCGCTGGCTGTGCGGGTCAGCGGGTTGCGGCCGGGAGGCGCAGGCGTCCGTCGTGTACTTCGGCGATCCGGTCGACGGCGGTGAGGTGGGTGCGGTCGTGGGTGACCAGGACGGTGGCGGTGGCCTGCTGGTGGGTGAGGCGGGTGATCAACTCGATGACGGCGGTGCCTCGTTCGTGGTCGAGGGCGCTGGTGGGTTCGTCGACCAGAAGGACCGTGGGGTCGTTCATCAGGGCGCGGGCGATGTTGACGCGCTGGCGCTGTCCGCCGGAGAGCTGGTGGGGTCGCCGGTCGGCCTGGCCGGCCAGGCCGACCGCGTCGAGAAGTGCCATCGCCCGGCCCCGGGCGGTGCGGGGCTTACGGCCGTCGATCTGGGCCATGACCTGCAGTTGCTCGGCGGCGGTGAGGGAAGGCAGCAGGTTGGGCTGCTGGAAGACGATGCCGATCTTGTGACGGCGCAATGCGGTCAGCTCACCGCGGCTCAGGCCGGTGGTGGAGGTGCCGTCCACGGTGACAGTGCCGGAGTCCGGGGTGATGAGGGTGGCCGCGACGGCCAGCAGGCTGGACTTGCCCGAGCCGGAGGGGCCGACCACGGCGGTCAGGCTGCCCTTGGGGACCTCCAGGCCGACCCGGTCGAGCGCGGTCAGGCGGTCCTCGCCGTCGGGGTAGGTGAGGGTGATGTCGGTCAGGGTCAGGCTCATCGGACGCTCCCCAGAGCGGTCAGCGGGTCGACGGAGGTGATGCGGCGGATGGACAGGGCGGCTCCGAGGGCGCCGAGGAGGATCATCACGGCGGCCGGGAGCAGGACGGTGGCGGGAGTGAGGAGGAACGGAACGGCCGAGCCGGCCACGAGTGCTCCCAGGGCGGCGGCGATGCCGGTGCCGAGCAGGGTGCCGCCGGCGAGCAGGACGACGGCCTGGCCGAGGGCGTCCTTCAGGAGATCGGCGGTGGAGGCGCCCAGGGCCTTGAGGACGGCGACGTCGCCGCTGCGCTGGACGGTCCACACCGTGAAGAAGGCCCCGATGACGAGGGCGGAGATGGCGAACAGGAAGCCGCGCATCAGCTGCAGGGAGCCGTTCTCGGAGGTGTAGGAGCCGATCGCGGACAGCGAGTCCCCGGTGGGGACCGTCCTTGTGCCGGCCTGGTGGTCGGTGGCGGCCACATCGGCCTCGGAGGTGGTGTTCAGGGCGATGACGGTGGCGGTCGGACCGTCACCGCCGGAGACGGGCGGCGCGGCCTTCCGCCAGACGTCGAGGCTGGTCCAGACGACCGGGACGTGACTGAAGGAGGCATCGCCCTCGATGGCGGCCACCTTCAGCCGCTCCCCGGCCAGGGTGAGAGAGCCGCCGGCCTTCACGCCGAGGTCGTCGGCGGCCGCGGTGGACAGCACCACCGCACTGTCGCTGATCTTGTCGCTGTCCGGGGTGAGACGGGAGCCGGGCTCGATGCCGAAGGCGGAGACTCCGGTGCTCCTGTCTCCGGCGGTGGCCTTGGTCGTCGTGATACCCAGCGGTTCCGCGCTCTCGACACCGGGGGCCTCGGACCACTGCCGCCACTGCGCTTCGGTGACGGTGGAGTCGGAGTACGACGGGTCCTGACCGCCGCCGGGCGCCTGGAAGGCGATCTTGTCGGCGGGCAGTCCCGTGATCGCGGAGGTGTTCTGCCGGCCCAGTCCGGCCGTCAGCCCGGACAGCAGCCCGACCAGCAGGGTGATCAGCACGATGACGGTCCCCATCAGGGCGAAACGCCCCTTGGCGAATTTCAGATCTCTCCAGGCGACGAACACAGCCCCGGCCTGTCCTTTCAGCGGGAAGCGGTACGCCTCCACCGTCGCCGACGGCCCCCTGTGTGCGCGTCCGGCTCAGGACGGCACTTCGCGGGCCGAAAGACGGCACGCGGGTTCTATCTTTCGATGGAGGCCGACGGAGACCAGGCTTCGTAACCTGGGACGCACTGTGAACACCGCTGCTCCTGCCCTGACCCCGACCACCCGGGCCCTGGCCTGGTGCCTGCACCTGCTGATCATCGGCCTGCTCGTCCTGACCGCCGGCCGCGGTCTGGCGGACGGCCGGCCCCATGCCGGACCGATCGTCGCCGCGGCGGCGGCGTGCGGCCTGGTGTACGCCGCCGGGCCGCTCCTGCCCCGCATCCGGGCCTCGCGGCGGGCCGCCGCCTGGTGGCTGGCCGCAGTGGGCGCCGTGTGGCTGGCGCTGCTGGCCCTCACACCCGACGCCGTGTGGGTCGCGTTCCCGCTGTACTTCCTCCAGCTCCACCTGCTGCCCCGCCGCGCCGGTCTGACCGCGGTGATCGCCACCGCCGTGGCGGCCATCGCCGGGTTCGCCGCCCATACCGGCTCCTTCGGCCCGGCCATGGTGATCGGTCCCGTGCTCGGCGCCGCCGTCGCCGTCGCGGTGGTGTGGGGCTACCAGGCCCTGTACCGGGAGAGCGAGCAGCGCAGGCGACTGATCGAGGAGCTCACCGCCACCCGTGCCGACCTGGCCCGGGCCCAGCACAACGCGGGCGTGCTCGCCGAGCGCGAGCGGCTGGCCCGTGAGATCCACGACACCCTCGCCCAGGGCCTGTCCAGCATCCAGTTGCTGCTGCGCGCCGCCGAGCGCGCCTTTCCCGGCCGGCCCGACGCCGCCGCCCGCCACGTCGAGTCGGCCCGTCAGGCCGCCGTGGACAACCTCGCCGAGGCCCGTCGCTTCGTCGCCGCCCTCACCCCGCCCGCTCTGGAGGGCACCACCCTGGCCGGCGCCCTGGAACGCCTGTGCGCCACCACGTCCGCCCGGCACCGGCTCACCGCACGCTTCCACCTCACCGGCGACCCCGTACCGCTTGCGACCGCGCAGGAGGTCGCGCTGCTGCGCATCGCCCAGTCCGCCCTGGCGAACACCGTCCGCCACGCCGGGGCCACCATCGCCGAGGTCACGCTCAGCCACCTCGGTGACCACGTCGCCCTTGACGTCGTCGACGACGGACGCGGCTTCGACCCCGTCCGCCTGCCCGCCCCCGACGCCGAGGCCGGCGGGTTCGGGCTGGGCGCCATGCGCGCCCGTGCCCAAGCCCTCGGAGGCACTCTCACCGTCGGATCCGCCCCCGGCCACGGCACCGCCCTGGCCGCCCGGATGCCCCTCATCCCGCCAGCCGAGACCGAGCCCGAGGCACGCCCGTGACCGACACCCCCATCCGTCTGCTCCTGGCCGACGACCACCCCGTCGTACGGGCCGGACTGCGCGCCGTACTGGAAACCGAACCCGGCCTCCTCGTCGTGGCCGAGGCCGCCACCGCCGAGGACGCCGTCACCCGCGCCGCCGAAGGCGATATCGATGTCGTACTGCTGGACCTGCGGTTCGGCAAGGGAATGGGCGGAGCCGAAGCGACCGCCCGGATCACCGCCCGGCCGGGAGCTCCCCGCGTGCTGATCGTCACCACCTACGACTCCGACGCCGCCACCCTGCCCGCCATCGAGGCCGGCGCCACCGGCTACCTCCTCAAAGACGCCCCGCCCGAGGACCTGGCCGCCGCCGTCCGCACCGCCGCCGCCGGACGCACCACACTGGCGCCCACTGTCGCGGACCGGCTGATGAACCGGCTGCGCACACCGGGCAGCACCTTGACCCGGCGCGAGACCGAAGTGCTCACCCTGGTCGCCGACGGCCTGTCCAACCAGGCCGTCGGCGACCGCCTCCACCTGACCGAAGGCACTGTCAAGTCCCATCTGGCCCGCATCTACGCCAAGCTCGACGTCGACTCGCGCACCGCCGCCGTCGCCACCGCCACCGACCTCGGCCTCATCCGGAGGTGGTAGGAAGCGCGGCAGGTCCGCGCCGCGCACACCGCGCTCGCTGGAACCGACCGACGGGATCACCGCCGAGCCGACCGTGCTGGTGGGCTTCGGCCGGGTCCTCGCGGCCGAAGCCACCCGCACCAAGGTCCGAGGCCCGGTCGACGTCTCCGTCGTCATAACCGGGGCCGCCTCTTCGCGGTGAACTTCCGACGAGTACGGCCAGCGACTGCACCGAGGCATCGGGCGGAGCTGTGAGCAGAGGTCTTCCAGCCGCGCGGAATACCCCCTGGGGTATAGCTGTTAGGGTGGGTGTCAGATACCCCCCGGGGTACATCGTCCGAGAGGAGTGGTGAGCCGTGTTCTTCGTCGACACCCTGGAGTTCGAGGGCCTGGGCAACCGCAGCTACCTGGCCGGCGGACCCGACGCCGCGGTGGTCGTCGACCCGCCGCGCGACATCGACCAGGTCATCGCCGCAGCGGCCCGCCGCGGGGTGCGCATCGCTCTCGTGGCCGAGACCCATGTGCACAACGACTACGTCACCGGCGGCCTGGAGCTGGCCCGCGTCACCGGCGCCCGGTACCTGGTGCCGGCCGGGGCTCGTGTGTCCTTCCCCCGTACCCCCGTCGCCGACGGCGACACCGTGACGGTGGACGAGGGCCTGGCGCTGCGCGCGATCGCCACTCCCGGGCACACGCCCCACCACACCTCCTACGCCCTCACCGAGGACGGGCGCGGTGTGGCGGCGTTCACCGGCGGGTCGCTGCTGATCGGCACGGTGGGCCGTCCGGACCTGGTCGAGCCGCGGCTGACCGAGGAGCTGGCCCGCGCCCAGCACGCCTCCGCCCACCGGCTGGCCGACGAGCTGGACGACGAGGTGCCGGTGCTGCCCACCCACGGCTTCGGCAGCTTCTGCTCCTCCTCACAGGCCGAGGGGGACGCGACCACGATCGGCCAGGAGCGCGAGACGAACGACGCGCTGAACCTGGACGTGGACACCTTCGTCGCACAGATGCTGGCCGGGCTGGACGACGTACCCGCCTACTACGCGCACATGGGCCCGGCCAACGCCGCGGGTCCCGCGCCGGTCGACCTCACCCCGCCGAGGCGTGCGGACGCCGAGGAGATCGCCTCCCGGCTGGCCGCCGGTGACTGGGTGGTGGACCTGCGCAGCCGCGTGGCGTTCGCCGAGGGGCACGTGGCCGGGTCGTTCAACTTCGAGGGTGAGGGCAAACTCGCCACCTACCTGGCCTGGCTGATCCCGTGGGGCAAGCCCGTCACCCTGCTCGCCGACACCCCGCGGCAGATCGCCGACGCGCAACGGGAACTCGCGCGGGTGGGCATCGACCGCCCGGCCGCCGCCGCCACCGGCGACCCGGCCGCCTGGGTCCGCGCCGGCCAACAGCTCGCCTCGTTCCCCCGCGCCCGCTTCGCCGACCTCGCCGACGTCCGCGAGCGCGGCGACGACGTGGTCGTCCTGGACGTACGCCGGGACTCGGAGCGCGCAGGCGGCCACATCGACGGCTCGGTCCACATCCCCGTCCACGAGCTGCACGGCCGCCTCGGCGAGGTGCCGCCCGGGACGGTGTGGGTGCACTGTGCCGGCGGGATGCGCGCGGCGATCGCCGCCTCCCTGCTGGATGCCGCCGGCCGCGACGTGGTCGCCGTCGACGACGGCTTCGACGCCGCCACCGAGGCGGGGCTGCCCCTCTCCCGCCCCGACGGCACCGGCTGACACGCCCTTCCGCACCACCTGCACGAAAGTGATCGAACGATGTTCTCGCTTCTTGGCCGCGGTCCCGGCCGCCTCACCCCCCAGCAGGCCCATCAGCGGACCAGTGACGGCGAGGCCGTCCTGCTGGACGTCCGCGAAACACCGGAGTGGAACGCGGGGCACGCGCCCGGCGCGCTGCACCTGCCGCTCTCCCGCCTGATGGCCGGGGCATCGCTCCCGGAAGCCACGCGGGGCAAGCCGGTGGTCACGGTCTGCCGCTCCGGTCACCGTTCCCGGCAGGCAGCCAGGCTGTTGGCCGGACGCGGCGCCGAGGCCACCGACGTCACCGGTGGCATGACCGCGTGGGCGCGTGCGGGCCTGCCGGTCACCGGTGGCCGGGGCGGCAGCGACGGTGTCATGACGTGAGTACGCTGATCCTGGCCCTGATCGCCGGGGCCGTGGTCGGACTCGCGCTCGGCGTGCTCGGCGGGGGCGGCAGCGTCCTGGCGGTACCCGCACTGGTCTACCTGCTCGGCTTCACCCCGGCCGCCGCCACCACCGCCGCCCTGATCATCGTCACCGCCACCTCGCTCACCGCCCTGTACGCCCATGCACGCACCGGCGACGTCCGCTGGAAAGCCGGCGCCCTCTTCGCCGCGGCCGGACTCCTGCCCGCCGCCGCGTCCGGAGCCGCCGCGTCCCGCCTGCCCCAGTCCGTGCTGACCGTCGCGTTCGCCGCCGTCGCCGCACTCGCCGCTGTCAGAATGCTGCGCCCCGGCCACGCCGACACCGGCTCGGCAGCCGGCGGAGCAAGGGCCGCCAAGGCAGCCGGCACCGGCGCCGGGCTGGGCGCGCTGACCGGACTGCTCGGGGTCGGTGGAGGCTTCCTCGCCGTCCCGGCCCTGGTCACGGTGCTGGCGTTCGAGATGCAGGCTGCCGTCGGCACCAGTCTGCTGGTCATCTCGGCGAACTCGCTGGCCTCCCTGGCCACCCGCGGCGCCACCACCGTCGGCATCGACTGGACGGTGATCGGCCCCTTCACCGGGGCGGCGATCCTGGGTGCCTGGGACGGCAAGCGCCTGGCCGTCAAGGTCACCGGCACGCTCCTGCAGCGCGCCTTCGCCGTCGTGCTGCTGGCCGTGGCCGCCCTCATGCTGATCGACGCCCTCACCTGACGGGTCAGGCGGCGATCCGGTACTGCGGCACCACGGCTCAGGCCAGGGAAAGGAACAGTTTTTCCAGCCGGGCACGCATCTGCTCCCGGTCACCGGAAGCGGCCATGTCCGCATCGGTCAGGCAGTGCTGCAGACCGGTGGCGATGATCGCGAAACCCGCCTTGTCGAGAGCCCGGGACGCCGCCGCGAGCTGCGTGACCACGTCCTCGCAGTCCCGCCCCTCCTCGATCATCTTGATCACACCGGCGATCTGGCCCTGCGCCCGGCGCAGCCGGTTGACCACCGTCTTCAGTTCCTCAGCCGCCATCGCCAGTTCCACGACCCACACTCCTTCGAGATACCCCCATGGGTACCTTACCGAAGGGGTAACTCCAACCGAGCAAAGGAAAATCCCCCGTGATACCCACCGCCCTCACCGCCGACCAGGTCAACGCCCGCCTGCACGAGCTGACCGTCATCGACGTGCGCACCACCGGTGAATACGCCTCCGGCCACCTGCCCGGCGCCCACAACGTCCCCCTCGACCGCCTCGACACCGCCCTGCCCGCCCTGAAGACCGCTGCCGGTCGCGGCGGTCTCCTCGTGGTGTGTGCCTCCGGCGCCCGCTCCGCGACCGCCTGCCGGCGTCTGGCCGATCAGGGCATCACCGCCGCCACCCTCATCGGGGGCACCACCGCCTGGACGCAGCTCGGTCACGACATCCACCGCCCCGCCGGCACCCGTTCCCCTTGGGCCATGGACCGCCAGGTCCGCCTCGTCGCCGGATCCCTCGTCCTGACCGGCCTGATCGCCGGACAGCGCTGGAGTGCGGCGCGCCGGCTGTCCGCGGGCGTCGCCGGCGGCCTGGTCTTCTCCGCCTTGACCAACACCTGCGGCATGGCCAGGATCCTCGCCAAGCTCCCCCACAATCGGCCCAAGGCAGCCGACCTGGACGCCACCCTCGCCGCCCTGACCGGCGGACAGAAGCCCGTGGCAGAACCCGTGCGCCGGGCATGACGGAAGTCGCTTCGTCCGGTCACAGACCGGCGATGTCCCCGGCCCTCCTGGACACGGAGTCGAGCGCGTCCACCACGGCGTTGTGCCGCCTCGCGCGCGCCGCCCGGTCCGCCGGCACCAGCCGCGCGGCGGCCCGCACGGCGTAGGCGTCCGGGTCGCCGAAGGCAGTACGCGGGTGCTCTCCCGTCTCCGCGCAGTGCGCCGTGACATCCTTGACCGCCTGGAGCACGACCGCCCGGTCCACGCCCGGCTGTACGGCCAGCCGGACCTGGAAACGCGCCATCCACTTCTCGCGGTCCTTCTCCCTCGCCGCGTCCGTCGTCCGGTCCTTCTTCGCCACGTACTCTCCTGGGTGATCGGCAGCCGCCCGTCAGGGAGTTGGACGCCGCGGCATCGAAGTGGGTTGCGTGGACGACGTACGGACTCCGTCCCACCCTGCTGCGCACTCCGGGCGAACGGCTGCTTCGCGGCAAGGGTGCGGGGTCGGCGGTCGGTGCCGGGTCGGCCGAGGACTGGATCGCCCTCGACGCCGACGTCTGGTCGGGCACCGTCAGCGCGGTGAGGGGCTGGGGTTCTCACCGCCGGATCCGGATCGGCTTCCACTGGTTCGGCAAGCGGGAGATCGCTGACTGGGACCGGGCCCCGTACTGGCAGGAGACCGGCCCCGGCCCCGGCGCTCCTTCCTGGAGCCTGCCGCCCACCGAGTCCGAGGTCGCTCTGTGTCTCGGTCATGCGGACGCCCGTGTCCGCGCGGAATCCGGAGCTCTGCCCTCCTCCGTGCTGCCACTCGTCCTGATCCGGTGCGCGGACACCGACGAGCGGGTACGGGGCCCGGCGGACCCGTCGGCCGTCGTCCGCGCAGCGGTGTGCCGGGAACTCCGGGCGGCGGGCGACGACCCCCGCGCGCACTACCGGGCGTTGTGCGCCGCCCCGGCTGCCCTCGCACCGGCGGCCCTCGCACCGGCGGCACTCGTCGGGCCGGCCGAGCAGCGGTGCCCCGAGGACGCCGCCCTGCTGCTCCCCCCTCACCCGTCACCCGCGGGCCGCGGTCCGGGCCCGGGCGCTGTCCGCGCTGCGGATGCTCGGCGCTCTTGCCGACGACGCGCTGCCGCCGTTCGCCGACGACCCCGATCCCGGTGTGTGTGCGGGTTCTGGGCCAAGGGATGTCCCGTAACCGCTGGCCACGGAGTCGGCCGGATGTGGAAACCGCGTAGCTGCCGAGTTCGTGGTGCCGGTATCGTCCGGTTTCCCGGTCCGTCGTACCAGCGGCCTACGTGCAGAGAGTGATGGGCATGACCAGTCGGCAAGCAACGACGACCCTGTGGCGCCCCACCGGTCCCGAGGAGCTGGATCTGGTCCGGGAGCTGGACTGGCGTGCGTGGCCGTCCCGGCTGCCCGAGCAGCCGATCTTCTACCCGGTCCTCAACGAGGACTACGCGGTCAGGATCGCGCGGGACTGGAACGTGAAGCACGACGGCGCCGGCTTCGTCACTCGTTTTGAGGTCGAGTCGGAGTTCTTGACCCGGTATCCCGTCCAGCAGGCGGGTGGGCGGACGATTCTCGAACTCTGGGTCCCGGCCGAGGAACTGGACGACTTCAACGCCCACATCGTCGGCAGGATCCAGGTGGTGCACGAGTTCCGCTGAGGCGGAAAGGCTTGCGGACAGGGTACGTCGGCCCGGCGCGGTGATCCCGGCGTCGGCGCCGTCCTCACCGCAGCGCGCTCTTCTGCCGCCAGGCGGTCCACGGCACGTTCCACGCACCGAAGCCGTTGCCCGGGTCGACCACGCCCTTGGTCTCCTCGCCCCTGATCTCGAACGGGTCGCCCGGCCGTACCTGCCCGTAGAACCAGGCCGCGTCCGCGTCGCTCATGCCGATGCAGCCCGAACTGCGGTTGGCGTTGCCGAAGTAGGGGGCGTTCCACGGGGCGGCGTGCGCGTACATGCCCGACCAGGTCAGCCGCATCGAGTAGTCGACCATCTTGTCGTAGGCGTCGCCGAGGCCGACCGTCTCGGAGTTCATGTTGATCGTGCCCTCCTTGGCCATGAGCACGGCCGTTCCGCGCCAGGAGCGCTTGTCGCCGCCGGGCGTGCCGCCGGAGACCGGGATGCTCCGGACGGTCTCGCCGTCGCGTACCAGTGTGAGCCGGTGGCGGTCGAGGTCGACCTCGACGATCTGCCGGGTGCCGACGGTGAAGGTCGTCGTGTAGTCGCGTACGAACCAGCCGCCGTCGGGGCCCGAGTCGGTGCCGTTCAGTTCTGCGTTCAGCGTCACCTTCGTCCCGGGCTTCCAGTACGACTTCGGACGCCAGTCGACCCTGTCCCTGCCCGACCAGTCGCGTATCCAGCCCCAGGAGCCCTCGGTGCCGTCCGAGGTGGTGACCTCGAGATGCTTCTCGACCTCGGCCCGGTTTTCGACCGGGTTGTCGAAGACCAGGGAGATCGGCTGGGCCACGCCGACGGTGGTGCCGGTGCCCGGACGCCAGTCGACCTTGTTGACCTTGTCCGCCTCGGCCGTGGTGAAGGAGGTCCTCGTGGTCGCGGCGGTGCCGCCCCCGGTGCGGGTCACGGCGGCGACGGTGTACGCCGTGCCGGGCACGGCCTTGCGGTCCGACGTCCATTCTCCGCCGTCGGCCGCGACCTTGCCGGGCAGCCGGCGGCCCTCGGCGTCGGTGACGGTCACCGAGGTGAGACGGCCGTGGGAGGCGGTGACCGTCACCGGCCGGCCCGGCGCGGCCTGCCGCCCCTCGGGGGTGACGGTGACCGTGACGGGCCGGTCGTCGGGCTTCCCGGTCCGCGGCGTGTCCGAGGCGGCCGGCGGCGAACCCGGCGAGCAGGCGGCGAGCGGCGCCAGCAGGGCCGCCGCGACGGCGGCCCGTATCGGGGCGTGGGCGAACACACGTGTGCGGTGCAAGGGGACCTCCGTGACGGACGACTCCGCGGTGACGAGCGGACGATCGTGACTTCAGAACCAGGAAAAGGCCAGGTCAGCCGCTACGGGGCATTGTGACGGCGGTTGGTGAGGAACGGTCATGGTCCCGTCACATTCGCCGCGTGGAGCGGTCACGGGCCGCTGTGAGCATCGTCGGCGTCCCTGCGACAAGCCGGGGAGAAGGTGAGGAACGGACCGTGTCAGCACTGCTCGTACCGCCCGGCCGCGTCCCCCGGGCGGGGAAGGGACCCGTGTTCCTCGGGCCCGTCACGCCCGAGGCCTACCGCGGCTTCCTGGCGTCACCCGCCGGCCGGGCCCTCGGCCCCGGCTTCCTGCAGTGCCCCTCCTGGGCCGACGTCAAGGAGGGCTGGCGGGCCCGGCTGCTCGGCTGGGGCACGGATCCCGGATCGGGGGCGCTGAGCGGCGTGGCACTGGTGCTGCTGCGTCAGTTCCCGGGCACTCGCAGGTACTTCGCCTACCTTCCCGAGGGACCCGTGGCCGACTGGGCGGACCCCGACATCGACGTCTGGCTCACGCCGCTGCTCGACCATCTGCGCGGCGCGGGCGCGTTCGCCGTGCGCATGGGCCCCTCGCCCGCGTACCGGAGCTGGGACGCCTCCGTACTGAAGCCGCTCGCCGGACCGGGCCGCCGGCTGGGCGACGTGCTCGCCAGCGAGGTCGACCCGCTCGGCACCGCCGTCGCCGAGCGGCTGCGCACCCGGGGGTGGCGCCGCTGCGGCGGTGACGGGACCGCGGACGACGGGGACGCCCAGCCCCGCCACGTCTTCCGGGTACGGCTCGCCGGACGCACCACCGAGGACCTGTGGTCCGGGCTCAACCAGGAGTGGCGGCGCAACGTCCGGCGCGCCCGGAAGGAGGGCGTGGAGGTGGTCGTGGGCAGCGCCGCCGAACTCCCCGAGTTCTACCGGCTGCTGGGCATCACCGAGCAGCGCGACGGCTTCCGGCTCGGCCGCTCCCTCGCCTACTACGAACGTCAGTACGCGGCGCTCAACGCCGAGGAACCGGGCCGGATGAAGTTGTACCTCGCCCGTCACCGCGGTGAGATCCTCGCCGCCCACACGATGATCACGGTGGGCCGCCGGGTCTGGTACCAGACCGGGGCGTCGGCCGGCCACCGCCGTGAGGTACGGCCCTCCAACGCCCTGCAGTGGCGGATGCTGCAGGACGCCCACGCCCTCGGCGCTGACGTCTACGACATGCGCGGGGTACCCTCCACTCTCGACCCTGCCGAACGTGCGTACGGACTGCTGCGGTGGAAGCTCGGTACCGGCGGGCAGGTCGTCGAGACGTTGGGGGAATGGGAGAGACCGTTGGGCGGCACCGCCAACCAGACGCTGTACCGCGCCTTCCAGGCGTACCTGAACCGCCGGTGAGCGCCACGACTCCGACCGGTACGGACGGCGCCGCCCCCCGGCCGGACAGCGGGCGGTCCGGCGACGGCGGCACCGGCGCGAAGGCGGTCTCCACGGCGCGCGGCAGTGCCGTCATGGCCGCCGGGTCGATCGTCTCCCGGGGCACCGGTTTCGCCCGCTCCGCCGTGGTCGCGGCGGCGCTCGGCACCATCGGACCGACCGCCGACGGCTACGCGGTCGGCAACTCCCTGCCCACCATCGTCTACATGCTGCTCCTCGGCGGCGCGCTCAACGCCGTCTTCGTCCCCGAACTGGTCAAGGCGGCCAAGGAACACGAGGACGGCGGCGTCGCGTACACCGACCGGCTCGTCACCGTCTGCGTGGCCGGCCTGCTGACGATCACCGCGACCGCGGTGTGGGCCGCTCCCGCGATCGTCGACGCGTACACCGACTACAGCGGCCGGCAGGCCGCCATGACGACCGCGTTCGCCCGTTACTGCCTGCCGCAGATCTTCTTCCTCGGACTGTTCACCCTGCTCGGGCAAGTCCTCAACGCACGCGGCCGGTTCGGCGCGATGATGTGGGCGCCGGTTCTCAACAACCTGGTCGTCATGGCCGTGTTCGGCCTGTACCTGGCCTTCGCCACGGGCGGGGACACCCTCACCCCGGCCGAGACCGCCCTGCTCGGCTGGGGCACCACCGCCGGCATCGCCGTCCAGGCCCTCGCCCTCCTCCCCGCGCTGCGCGCGGCGGGGTTCCGCTGGCGGCCCCGCTTCGACTGGCGCGGCAGCGGGCTGACCCGCCCGTTGCGGTCGGCCTTCTGGCTGGTGCTGCTGGTGCTGGCCAACCAGGCCGCCTACTGGGTCACCACCCGGCTGGCCACGACCGCGGGCCTCGACGGCGGCCCCGGGTACAGCGCGTACAACAACGCCTACGTCCTGTGGGTCGTACCGCACGGCATCATCACCGTCTCCCTGGTCACCGCGCTGATGCCCCGGATGAGCGCGTCCGCCGCCGACGGGGACACCGCCGCCCTGCGGCGCGACGTCTCCCAGGCCCTGCGCACCTCCGCGTCCGCCGTCGTACCCGCCGCGTGCGTGCTGCTCGCCCTCGCCCGGCCGGTGATGGATCTCGTCTTCGGATACGGCAGGACCAGCGCCGACGACACCGCGGCCATGGCCGCGATCCTGATGGCCTTCGCACCCGGACTCGTCGCCATGTCGGGTCAGTACGTGCTGTCCCGCACCTTCTACTCGCTCTCCGACACCCGTACGCCGTTCCTGCTCAACCTGGTGATCGTCGCCCTCAACGCGGGACTGTCCGTGGCGGCCGCCCAACTGCTGCCCGCCCGCTGGGCCGTGACCGGCATGGCGGCGGCGTACTCGGTGGCGCTGTGCGCGGGCTGGGCGGTGACCGCCCGGGTGCTGAGCCGCCGTCTCGCCGTCGCCCGTCCGCTGCGCTCGACCGCCGCGGGAACGCACGCGCGGCTCGTCCTCGCCGCCGTACCCGCCACCGTACTGGGCCACCTGGCCGCACTGGGCGCCGCACGGGCGGGAGCTCTCGCCGCCGCAACCGCCGGGGCCGCCGTCATCGTGCTCTCCTTCGCCCTGCTCGCCCGTCCGCTGCGGCTCACCGAACTCGACGCCCTGCTCTCCGGCGCACGCCGGAGAGTGACCCGGACCTGACCACCACCGAGGGAGAACTGCTCATGCCCCGCGTGCTCCTCGTCGAGGACGACCCTTCCGTACGCGAAGGGGTCGAACTCGGTCTGCGCCGCCGTGGACACGAGGTACGGGTGGCCGCGACCGGCGAGGCCGGCCTCGCCGCGCTGGCCGAGTTCCGGCCCGATCTGATGCTGCTGGACCTGATGCTGCCCGGCATGAACGGGGTGCAGGTCTGCCGGCGGGTCCGCGAGCGGAGCCAGTTGCCGATCATCATGCTCACCGCGCGGGGCGACGACTTCGACGTGGTGATCGGCCTGGAGGCCGGTGCCGACGACTACATCGTCAAGCCCGCCCGAACCGAGGTGATCGAGGCCCGGATCTGCGCCGTGCTGCGCCGGATCGACAACACCGGCCAGGGCCGGACGGCCGTCGAGGTCTACGGCGAACTGGCCATCGACCGGGCCGCGCTGAGCGTCAC
Organism: Streptomyces sp. CB02400; assembly: GCF_001905725.1. Taxonomy (GTDB): domain Bacteria; phylum Actinomycetota; class Actinomycetes; order Streptomycetales; family Streptomycetaceae; genus Streptomyces; species Streptomyces atrovirens. The sequence continues at coordinate 213,593 of NZ_LIWB01000012.1, read as the reverse complement.
CAAATCCGGCAGACACCTCGCGCTGGCCCCCTCCGAGCTCAAGCTGCTGCTCCATCTGTCCGCCGCCCCCGAGCAGGTGTTCAGCAGACAGCAGCTGCTGGAACACGTGTGGGAGCACAGCTTCCACGCCGACGCACGACTGGTCGACGCCTGCGTCGCACGGCTGCGCGGCAAGATCGAGGACGAGGCGGGCAGCCCCCGCTACATCCAGACGCTGCGGGGCTTCGGCTACCGCTTCGGACCGCTGTGACCTCCGGCCCCGGCCCGGCGCGGCGGCTCCTGCGCGGCCTCTCCGGCGCCGGCGGCCGGCGCCGCGGAACCGACGACGGCACGCCTGACGACGGCGGCGCGCCCGGCGACGCTCCCGCGGGGCGGGCCCGGGCCAGGGCGTTCGGACTGCGCACCCGGCTGGTGTTCGCCTTCCTGCTGGTCGCCGCCGTCAGCGCGGGCACCACGTCCGCGCTGACCTACCGCGAGGCCCGCAACGCCCTGCTGAAGACCGCCCAGGACACCGCGGTCTCCTCGTTCCGTGACCAGGTCCAACAGACCGGCTGGACCCTGCCCGTACGGGGGGAGGGACTGGAGGAGGTCCTGCGTGACATCGCCCGCAAGGGGAAGCCGCGCCCCTGGGTGGTGTTCGCGGAGTACGGCTCGGTCCGCGCCTCCTCCGGCGAGAACCCCGTCTCCACCGTCATCACCCCCGAACTGCGCCGCGCCGCACGCGCCCACCCCAGCGGCAGCTTCGAGCGGGTCGTGAAGGACGGCGTGCCCTACCTGACCATCGCCATGCCCACCGTCCTCAGGACCGGCCCCGAGGGCGTGCTGCCCAGCGGGCTCGTCCTCTACGCCGTCATGCGGATGACCGACGAGCAGGTCAACGTCGACGCACTCCTCGTGGCCGCCCGGGACGGCGCCCTGCCCGGCCTCGTCATCGCGCTGATCCCCGGCCTGATCGCCGCGCGCAGCGTGCTGCGGCCGGTGCGGGAACTGCGCCAGGCCGCCCAGAGCATGGGCAGCGGCCGGCTCGACACACGGATCACGGTGCGCGGCAGCGACGAACTGGCCGACCTCGCCCGCACCTTCAACGACTCCGCCGGCAAACTCGAACGCTCCGTACGCGAGCTGCGCGAGGCCGAGGCACGCGCCCGCCGCTTCGCCTCCGACGTCTCCCACGAACTGCGCACACCGCTCACCGGAATGCTCGCCGTCACCGAGGTCCTCGACGAGGACGCCGGCCGGCTGGACCCCGACACCGCCCGCGCGGTCCGGCTGGTCAGCACCGAGACCGGGAAGCTCGCCGTGCTCGTCGAGGACCTGATGGAGATCTCCCGCTTCGACGCCCGCGCCGCCGAACTCAACACCGACGAGGTCGACGTCGCGGAGACCATCCGCAAGACGCTGCAGAACCGGCACTGGACCGACGGCCGCGTCCGCACCGAGCTGCCCTCCGGCATCCGCGCCCGGCTCGACCCGCGCCGCTTCGACATCGTGATCGCCAACCTCGTCGGCAACGCCCTGCGGCACGGCGGCGCGCCCGTCACGGTGAGCCTGCGCGGTGAGGCGCGCTCCTCCGGCCCGCCCGTACTGATCGCCCAGGTCACCGACAGCGGGCCCGGCATCCGGCCCGACGTGCTGCCGCACATCTTCGACCGGTTCTACAAGGCCGACGCGGCACGCACCCGGTCGGCGGGCAGCGGCCTGGGGCTGGCGATCACCCAGGAGAACGTGCGGCTGCACGGCGGGACCGTCCGCGCGGGGAACCTTCCCGGAGGCGGTGCCGTCTTCACCGTCGAGATACCGCTCCGTCCGGAAGAGGCCGGCGGATGAGGCGTGCGCGGATGTGCCGGCGTGCCGGCGCGGTCGCCGTCGCGTCGGGGGTGCTGCTGCTCGGCGGCTGCGGCATCCAGGAGACCGACGTGATCGAGGCGGGCGGTCCCGCCTCCGTCCAGGCGTTCGTCGACCGCGACTACGACATGCTGCTCTTCTTCCACTCCCGCGACGGCGGGATCAGTCCGGTGGTCCGGTCCACCGGGTCCACGTTCGAGTACGGTCCCGAAGGCGGCCCGGTCGACGGCCAGGACCCCACCGGCGCGGACGCCGTACCCGTACCGACGGAGAAGGTGGTCCTCGCGCTGCTCAGCGGTCCCGACGAACAGGACCGCGCGGCAGGGCTCAGCACGTCCCTTCCCCCCGCCCCACGGGCCGCGACGCTCCGGGTGGAGGTCCCGCCCGGCGGCGAGGAGGTCATGGCCGACCTGCCCATCGCGCTGGACGGGCTGGGCCGGACCGCGCTGCGCCAGCTGATCTGCACGATCGCCTACAGCCACGGCGCCGACGGCCGGGCCACCGTGCGGCTCACGGGAAGGGACGGCGTGTCGGCCTCGGGGACCTGCGGCCTCGACCCGGCGTCGGGACAGCGGTCTTGACGAGCCGCGCCCCGGCTCGAGCCCGCCGTACGCGCGGACCGCGGCCGCTCACCGCTGGCGGGAGAACGAGGTCTCGCCTCCGGGTTCCGGCGGGGCGCCGGGCGTGGTCGGTCCCGTCGTCCCCGAGGACGCCGGGGTGCGCGCTGCGGTGTCCCGGTGCGTGGTCGTGTCGTCCGGGCCGTCGAGGCCGGACCGGGAGAGAGCCGCCTCGGTACGGCTGCGGACCTCGCTCCCGGCCGCCGCGGCTTCGACGGTGAGATGCATCGCTATTGACCTGCTCGAATTCGCTGTGCTTGTCTCGGCGTGAGGGCCTGGGGAGGCACACCGAGGGCACGGGTGGCGTGCAGGGGCGGATCGAGGGGGCGTGAGGTGTCTCGGGGCTTGGGGGGACGCAGCGGGAACGCTGACGAAGCGGCCGCGTCGCACCTGTGTGCGTCTCGGCCGGGCCTGCCCCGGCAGCGGGTGCCATGTGGCCGGTGCTCCTTGTACGACGGCCTCGTGGCCGTGTCCCGGCCGGTCCCCGGCGATCCCCGTACGTCCGCCGGGCGAACCCCCTGACGTCCGTCCCGCTGCGGCGCGGTCAGCCGGTGGCGCGGAGCACGGCAGTGGTCGGACTGCCGGGACGATGCCCCGCACCGGAGCCGGCGGATGACGCGCGGGTCGACGCCGAACTCGCCGGAACCCGGGCCGCGTTCTTTCCGTCTTGCTCCGACGGACCGCCCTTTGTGAGGGGAAAGCGACTCCGGCCGGAAGGTAACGCGCGGAACCCGTCCTGACATGACCAACCTCTAGCAAAGCAGCCAAAAAGTGACACACATACCACCGCAGAACTTTTCGCGAACGGACCGGAGAGCCGCGCTCTCCCTATGGCGTCGGCCGCGGACGGCCCTCTGGACCGCGGCGGGTGCCGTGACCCTCGGGTTCCTCGTCGCGCTGGAGTTCGCCGCGCGTCACTACGGCCTGGCGGGGCCGATCACCAACCAGGTGCGGGAGGTGGTGTACGCCCCCAAGTCGGGCGGCCTGCTGTACGCCGCCATGGCGTTGATGATGGTGGTCCTCACTTGGCGGGAACGGTTCGTCGCGGTGGGTACGGCGATCGGTATCGACGTCGCCTTCCTGGTGGTCCGGTGGGCGGTCGACGCGGACACGGCCGGCGGCCACCCCTTCGGCAACGGCGCCCTCTGGGTGATCCTGGGCTGTGCGGTCATCGCCGTCACCCGCCGCACCGGCCGGGAACGGGTCCTGCTCCTGAAAGGCGTCGGGCTGGCCCTGCTGCTGATGGCCGGCCGCAAGACCGGTGACACCTGGCTGCTCATCACCTCGAAGACCCGCCTGACGGTGCTCGACCAGTACGTGGCCACCGCCGATCACGCGCTGGGCAACCCGTCGTGGCTGGCGGGCCGCATCGTGACGGCCACCGGCCCCGTCGGCTTCAACTTCCTCGACTTCGTCTACGGCAATCTCGCGGTGGCCGCGGTCATCGCCGCTCTGTACCAACTGCGCCACGTGGCGGTCGAGCGCCGCTTCCCGCGCCACCACCTGGTGCGCACGTTCCTGGTGATCGGTCTCGTCGGGCCGGCCTTCTACATGATCTTCCCGGTGGTCGGACCGATCTTCGCCTACGGCACGGGCGCCGAGCACTGGTCGGCGGTCAGCCTGTGGGCACCGGACATGCCGCCCAGCGAACCCTGGGCCGTGGCCGATCTGTGGCCGCGGACGCTGCCGCCGGCCGACACCCCGCACCCCATGCCGTTCGACGGGATCACCCCGCGGAACTGCATGCCCAGCCTGCACACGGCGTGGGCCACCGCGATCTTCATCCATTCCCGGAAGGGCCCCCGCGTCCTGCGGTTCGCAGGAACGTTCTGGCTGGTCGCCACGCTCGCCGCGACGCTGGGATTCGGCTACCACTACGGCGCGGACCTCATCGCCGGCGTGGTGTTCACGCTCACGATCGAGGCAGCCCTGCGCACGTTCGACCAGGGCTGGGACCGGTCGGGGATCCGGCTGGTCGCCTACGGCGTCACGGTCTTCGCCGCGCTTCTGCTGTCCTACCGGTTCCTGCCGCTGGCGATGGCCGAGTATCCCTGGGTGTCCGGACCGCTGCTCGTGCTGGCCATGGTCTCGGTGGTCTACGGCTATGTACGGACCACCGCACGGTGGGAGCCGAGGACCGCACCGGCGCGGCAACCGGAACCCCAACCCGAACTGATCTGAGGCGTGCCGCACCGGCTGTCGGCTGCGCCCTGCCCGGTACGAGGCACGTACGGATCCCGCTGTCCCGGGCAGGGGCGCCCCGCCGCCCCGGTCGCGGGAGCCGTGTGGCATCCCCGGCCCCGGCTCCACCGGGCGGGCGCGGGGCGTCAGGCGGGCAGTTCGCGCAGGGCCTGTTCGGTCAGGGCCGCCGCGCCGGTCAGGCCGAGGGCGGTCTGCAGGCGGTGGGCGGCCGTGTAGTGCTCCCGGGCCGCGGCGAGGCGGCCGGCGCCGGCCTCCAGGGCCGCCAGTTCACCGTGCGCCGCGGCCTGGCGGGGGCGGTCGCCGATCCTGGTGAGCAGGGCCAGAACGTCCCGCAGGCCGGCCGCGGCCCGCTCCGGGTCGCCCTCGGCCAGGGCGACCCGGGCCAGGCCGGCCGAGGACTCCGCCTCACCGGCGGGGTTGTTGACCGCCCGGTGCAGGACGAGAGCGTCCCCGAAGTACGCGACGGCCTCCCCGTTCCGGCCCTGCTCGCACGCGATGCCGCCGAGTGCGTTGAGCGCGAAGGCCTGCCCGAAGCGGTTCCCGGCCCGCCGGTGAAGGGTGACCGCTTCCCGGAAGTGTCCGGTCGCCTCGTCGAGTCCACCCGCCGCCCGGGCGACGTGGCCGAGGCCGCGCAGCGCGTAGGCGAGGCCGATGCCGTCGTCGGCCCGCCGCTGGAGCTCCACCGCCTCCCGGAACCCCTCCCGCGCCCGGCCGTGCTCGCCGCGGGCGCGCGCGACATGGGCCAGGCCGGTCAGCGCGTAGCCCTGCCCCGCCGGGTCGTCCGCCGCCCGCGCGCACCGCAGGGCCTCCTCGAAGCGTCCCGTCGCGGCCGTGTAGTCGCCGCGCGCCCGGGCGACCTCCCCCAGCCCCCGCAGCGCGTCGGCCTCCCCCGCCGGGTCCCCGGCCAGGCGAAGCAGCAGCGCCGCCTCCTCGAACCCGGCGACCGCCTCGTCGTGGCGGCGCCGGTCCCGCGCGATGTCGGCGAGGGCCGTACGGGCCCGGCCCTGCCCCGCCTTGTCCCCGGCCCGCTCGGCGGCCGCCAGGACGTCCGCGTACAGCGCGGCCGCCTGCTCCTCGCGGCCGTCCACGTACAGAAGCCGCGCGGTCCGCAGGGCCAGGCTCCCTCCCTGCTCCCACCCCTCGCCCAGCGCGGCCCGGGCCGCTCCGCACAACTCGTCGAAGGCGGCGTGGCTCCACATCCGCGCGTGGTCCGGGTTGTCGAACGGACCGGTGCCCGAGGCCGGGACCGCCGCCCCGTACAGCAGGGTGTGCGCTGTTCCGGTGACGCTGTCCAGGTGCCGGTAGAGGCTGCGCCGGCCCTGCTCGACGGCCTCGCGGGGGTCCTGAGTGGCGACGAGTCCCCGCGCGTACGCCACGAACAGGTCGTGGAAGACGTACCGGCGCTGCGGCAGCGAGGTCAGCATGCTGCGCTGCAGCAGCCGGACCAGCCGTACGGTGGCGAGTTCCGCGGGCATCCCGGCCAGCGCCGCTATCGAGGCGGCGTCGAAGTCCGGCCCCGGGTGCCAGACGCAGGTGCGCAGCATGGCCTGCAGGTCCGCGCTCAGGGCCTCGTACGAGACCGCGAACGCGGCGGCCGCCTCCCGGTCGGCGTCGTCGAGCTGTTCCAGAGGCCGGGTCGCGGACCGCATGACCGCGAGCAGGCCGACCGGGTCCATGTCGGTCAGCAGGGCGCCGACGGGACGCAGGGCCAGCGGCAGCCGGCCGCACAGCCGGGCGAGTTCGTACAGCACTTCCCGCTCGCCGGACCCACCGGTCCCGTCTGCCGGTGGCCGGCCCGCGATCCGCAGCAGCAGTTCCACGGCCTCGTCCGGCGGCAGCAGGGAGACCTCCTCGCGGACCACCGTGTCCAGCGCCGCGAGCCGGTGCCGGCTCGTGACCAGCACCAGGCAGCGGCCGACGCTCGCCGGGCCCGGCAGCAGGGGCTCGACCTGCGCGGCCTCGCGGGCGTTGTCGAGGAGGAGCAGGACCTTTCTGTCCGCCAGCCAGGCCCGCCAGAGCTGAGCCTTGCCCGCCGTGCCGGTGGGGATGTCGGAGCCGTCGAAGCCGGCCAGCCGCAGCAGTTCCGCCAGGACCTCGCCCGGCTCACGTGGCGTGCTGCCGGGGGTGAACCCGAACAGGTCCACCTCGAACCGGGCGTCCGGGAAGGCCCCGGCCAGCCGGTCCGCGAGGGCGCGGGCCAGCGCGGACTTGCCGACGCCTCCCGTGCCGTGCAGCAGCGCGACGGCGGGGGAACGCCGCTCGGTCAGGGCCGCCTCGCAGACGGCGGCCAGGTCCGTGAGCAGCCCGGCGTGGCCGACCAGGACCGACGGGGGCGGCACCAGCGTGTTCAGCTCGATCCCCGGCCGTTCGGCGGCGGGGGCGCCGTAGAAGTGGTTGTGCTGGACGCCCTGTCCGATGACGGCCTGCTGTGCCCGGCCGCTCGCACTCGCGTCCATGCCGACCGTCACGGGGGCGCCGGGGGCCTCGCCGGCCGGTGCCGCGCCCTGTGCGTCCGCCGGCGGCCGGTCGTCCGTACCGGCCGTCACCGGGGTGCCTGGAACGTGTTGTGCTGCTCGCCCTGGCCCTGCACCGCCTGCCGCGCGTGACCGGAAGCGGTCGCGTGCACGGTGACCCGCCCGGCGGCCACGCCTCCGGACGGCGTCTGCTCCCGGACGAACTCCACCAGGTCGCGGAGCTGTTCCGCCTGCTGCGGGGCGTCCTCCAGCAGATCCGCGAACCGCGTCCGCCAGGCCTCGGCCTGGCGGACCTCGGCCTGCTCCCTGTCGTCGTCGCCGGCCGCCGTCAGCTCCTCGCGGGCGCGCTCCAGGCGGGCTTCCTGCCGGGCCTCCTCCTGTGGATCGCCGCGGCCCAGCAGCCGGGCCGCCCGCTCGCGGCACTCCTGCCACGTGTCCGTGGCCATGGCCTGGACCAGTGCGCCGCCCCCGGCGGCGGCCAACGCGCTGAGCGCTTCCAGGAGCATGGTGGTCCTCTCGTCCGCGGTGGGGGTCAAGTATGACCGACCGCCAACTCCTGGCCGTCGTCCGGGAGCTGCTGAGGTGACGGACCGGCACCCGCACCGGACGGGACCGGAAAAAAGGTGCCGGCGCGCTTCGGCCAGGACGTGCCGGCGGGCGAAGGCGCGGCGCACGGTGAGGACGACCGCGCTGCCGCAGGGAACCAGGTGAACCGCGCCGCCATCCTCCCCTAGGAGTCCACGGGAGGGTCGAACGAGTGGGTACGGACACGGTCGTCATCAGGCCACTGCCGGAGTCGCTCCGGGAGCATGCCCGGCGTCTCGGGGAGAAGGTCGCCTTCCAGGACCGCCGTACGCGGCGGACCTACCGGGACCTGGAAGGCAGGACCGGACGGCTGGCCGGCCACATGGCGGGGCTCGGCCTGGCGCGGGGCGAACGGGTGGCCATCCTGCTCGGCAACCGCGTCGAGGCGGTCGAGAGCCTGCTCGCCGTCACCCGGGCGAGCGGGGTGGGCGTGCCGCTGGATCCCGGCGGCACGGAGGCGGAGCTGGCCCGTCTGCTGGACGACTGTGGTGCGCGCGTGCTCATCACCGATGAGGCCCAACTGACGCGTCGGCGGGGACTGCTGTCCCGCCCCGGACTGATCGTGGTGGTGGCCGAGGGCGGTGAGGAGGACGGGGACACTCCGCCGTCCGGGGACTCCGGGACATCGGCGGACGGGGTTCTGCGGTACGAGGAGTTGGCGTGTACGGAGCCGGCCACGCCCGCCCGGGACGACCTCGGGCTGGACGAGACGGCGTGGCTGCTCTACACCTCCGGGTCCTCCGGCGCCCCCAAGGGGGTGCTGTCCACCCAGCACAACCGCCTCGCGCCGGTCGCGGCGGGCCTCGTCGGCGTGCTCGGTCTGTCGGAACGGGACCGGCTGCTGTGGCCGTTGCCCCTCCACCACGCCATGAGCCAGGTGGTCTGCGTCCTCGGGGTGACCGCGACCGGGGCGAGCGCCGTGCTCCCGCCCCGGTTCTCGGTGGCGGAGGTGCTCGGCGAACTGCGCCGTACGGACGCCCCCTACACCCTCCTCGGCGGGGTGCCGACGACGTACTCGGCCCTGCTCGACGCGGTCCGGAGCGAGGAGGGTGACGGAGACGGCGGGGGGCTCGGGGCGCCCGCGCTGCGGGGCTGCGTCAGCGGGGGCGCTTCGGCGGGGGCCGAGTTCCGGAGGTCCTTCGAGGCGATCTGCCGGGCCCCCTACCTGGAGCACTACGGCAGCACCGAGGCGGGGCCGGTCACCATGGCGGCACCGGGTGACACACCGGTGGCCGGGTCGTGCGGCCGGGTGCTGCCCGGCACCCGGGTCCGGGTCGGTGGCGGCGCGGACGGACAGGACGCCGGCGAGGGCGAGTTGTGGGTGAGCGGGCCCGGAGTCATGGCCGGCTACCACGGCAGGCCGGAGGCCACCGCCGAGGTGTTGCGCGACGGCTGGTTCCGCACCGGCGACCTGGCCAGGATCGAGCCCTCCGGCGAACTCGTGATCACCGGCCGGGCGAGTGAGCTGATCATCCGGGGCGGGGCGAACATCCATCCCTCGGAGGTGGAGGCGGTGCTGCGGCGGCTGCCCGGGGTGGCGGACGCCGCCGTGGCCGGACGTCCGCATCCCGTCTTCGGCGAGGTGCCGGTCGGCTACCTGGTCCCCGCGCCGGGCGGCGGCGTACCGGACAGGGGGGCGGTCCTCGCCGCCTGTCGTGCGGAACTGTCCGCTTTCAAGGTGCCCGCCGAACTGTACGAGGTGGAGGACATTCCCCGTACCGCCTCCGGGAAGGTGCGGCGGCACGCCCTCGCCGGCCGGCCCGCGCGGACGCTGGGCATGAGGGCGGCCGGGGAGTCGACGGCGGACCTGCTGGCCCTGGTGCGCAGCGAGGCGGCGGCCGTGCTCGGTTGTACGGCGGAGGCGGTGGAGCCCGGCACGGCGCTCCGCGATCTGGGCATGGACTCGCTGACGGCGACGGTGCTGCGGGAGCGGTTGTCGGTGGCGACCGGCCTCCCGCTCTCCGAGGCCGTCGCCTTCGACTTCCCCACGGCCGCCGCGCTCGCCGCCCACCTCCGTTCGCGGAGTGCCGCCGCTCCGTCGGATGCCGGGACCGCGCACCGGGGCGTGGCCCGGCCGGACGACGATCCTGTGGTGATCGTGGGGATGGCCTGCCGCTATCCCGGGGGCGTGACCTCCCCCGAGGAGCTGTGGCGGCTGGTGGCCGACGGGACGGACGCCATCGGTCCGTTCCCCGCCGACCGGGGCTGGGACACGGAGTCGCTGTACGACCCGGACCCCGGACGGTCCGGCCGGACGTATGTGCGTGAGGGCGGCTTCCTCTCCGGTGTGGACCGCTTCGACCCCGGCTTCTTCGGTATCTCCCCCCGCGAGGCCCTGGCCATGGACCCGCAGCACCGGCTGCTGCTCGAAGTGGCGTGGGAGGCCTTCGAGAACGCCGGTCTCGTTCCCCGTACTCTGCGCGGCTCGTCGGCCGGGGTGTACGTCGGGCTGATGTACAGCGACTACGCCGGCCGCCTCACGGAGGTCCCCGAGCAGGTCGAGGGCTACCTCGGCCTCGGCAGCGCCGGAAGCGTCGCATCGGGCCGTATCGCCTACACCTTCGGCCTGGAGGGCCCGGCCGTCACGGTGGACACGGCGTGCTCGTCGTCCCTGGTGGCCCTGCACCTGGCGGCCCAGGCGCTGCGCCGGGGCGAGTGTTCCTTCGCGCTGGCCGGCGGGGTCACGGTGATGTCGGGGCCCTCCTCGTTCGTGGAGTTCAGCCGGCAGCGGGCGCTGGCCCCGGACGGCCGCTGCAAGGCGTTCGGCGCGTCCGCCGACGGCACGGGATGGGCCGAGGGCGCCGGCATGCTGGTGCTGAGCCGGTTGTCCGAGGCGCGCCGCGCCGGGCTTCCGGTGCTGGCCGTGGTGCGCGGCTCGGCGGTGAACCAGGACGGGGCGAGCAACGGGCTGACGGCACCGCACGGCCCGGCGCAGCAGCGGGTGATCCGGCAGGCCCTCGCGGACGCGGGGCTGGTCCCCGGGGACATCGACGCGGTGGAGGCGCACGGGACCGGCACCCGGCTGGGCGATGTCATCGAGGCGGAGGCGTTCTTGGCGACGTACGGGCGTCAGGCGCGGGAGCGTCCGCTCTGGCTGGGCTCGGTGAAGTCGAACATCGGTCACACCCAGGCCGCCGCCGGGGTGGCGGGCGTGATCAAGACGGTGCAGGCGATGGCGCACGGTGTGCTGCCGCGCACGCTGCACGCCGACGAGCCGACCGGGCGGGTCGACTGGTCGTCGGGGCGGTTGGCGCTGCTGACCCGGGAGGTGGAGTGGCCGAGGACGGACCGCCCGCGCCGGGCAGGGGTGTCCTCCTTCGGCATCAGCGGCACCAACGCCCATGTGGTGCTGGAGGAGGCCCCGGTGGACCGGGACGTCCCGCCGCAGGTCTCCGTGGCGGACGGCGGGGCCGGGAGCGGGCGCGTCGGTGGCGGGGCGGTTCCGGCGTCTGCGGCTGTTCCGGTGCCGGCGTCCGTGGCCGTCCCGGTGCCGGCGCCTGTGGCTGTCCCGGTGTCGGCGAGGAGCGGGCCGGGGCTGCGGGCCCAGGCGCGGCGGCTGTACGACCGGGTGGCCGCCGACCCGGACGCGGTCCCGGTGGACATCGGGTACTCGCTCGCCACCACCCGCGCGGTCTTCGAGCACCGGGCCGTGGTGGTGGCCCGGGACCGTGCGGAACTGCTCACCTCCCTGCGGGCGGTGGCGGAGGGCGAGAGCCGCCCCGGGGTGCGGACGGGCACGTCCCGCCGCCAGGGCCCGCCGGCCCTGCTCTTCACCGGTCAGGGCAGCCAACGCGCGGGCATGGGACGTGAGTTGTACGAGTCCCGGGAACCGCACCCGAGCTTCGCCCGGTCGTTCGACGAGACCTGCTCCCTGCTCGACCCGCTGCTGCCGGTGCCTCTGCGGGACGTCGTGTTCGCCGGCTCCGGCACGAAGACGGGCGCGCTCCTGCACACGACCCGGTTCGCGCAGCCGGCGCTCTTCGCCCTGGGGACGGCCCTGTTCCGGCAGCTCGAGGCCTGGGGTGTGCGCCCGGCTCTGGTGGCCGGGCACTCGGTGGGCGAGGTGACCGCGGCGCATGTCGCCGGGGTGCTGTCCCTCGCGGACGCCTGCACCCTGGTGGCGGCCCGGGGCCGGCTGATGGACGCGCTGCCCGCGGGCGGTGCGATGGCCTCCGTGGCCGCCGACGCGGACGAGGTGGCGGAAGTGACCGCCCGACTCGCCGGGACGGGGCGTGCGGTGGAGATCGCCGCCGTCAACGGGCCCGCCTCGGTGGTCGTCTCCGGGGACGAGGCCGCGGTACGGGAGACCGTCGCGTACTTCCGGGAGCGGGGCCGGTCCACGACGCCCCTGCGGGTGAGCCACGCCTTCCACTCCGCGCGGATGGAACCCATGCTGGCCGGCTTCGCGGACGTGGTGCGGCGCCTCTCCTTCGCCGCGCCGCGGACTCCCCTGGTCAGCGCCGTGTCCGGCCGGGCCGCCACCGAAGAGGAGCTGCGCTCGCCGGAGTTCTGGGTGGACCATGTCCGCCGCCCGGTCCGCTTCGCCGATTCGGTGGCACATCTCCGGGACCGGGGCGCCGCACACTATGTCGAACTGGGGCCGGACGGGGTGCTCACCGGCCTCGTCCGGAGCTGCCTCGCCGCGACCGGAGCGGCTCCGGCGGACCCGGGCCCGGACGCGAACGGGGCGCCCGCCGGTGAGCGGGCCCCGGCGCCGCTGGTTCTGCCGACCCTGCGCGGGGCGCGGCCGGAGGCGGACGCCCTGCTCGACACCGTGGCCGCGCTGCACACCCATGGCGTGCCCGTCGACTGGCGGGCCGTCCTCGCCGGGCGCGGCGGGCGGCGCGTCGCCCTGCCCACGTACGCCTTCCAGCGCCGCCGGTACTGGCTCGACGCCACCCCGCGGCATCGGTCCGCTCCCCCACCGGACGCCCCGGTCCATCCGCTGCTGTCGTCCCGCACCTCGACGGCCGACGACGACGGGCTGTTGCTGAGCGGGCTGCTCTCGGTGCGCGACCAGCCTTGGCTGGCCGACCATGTGGTGGCGGGGACGGTACTGCTGCCGGCGGCCGCCTTCGTGGAGATGGCCCTGCACGTCGGTGAGTCGGCGGGCACGCCCGTCCTGGACGAACTCGCCCTGACCGCACCGCTGTCGCTGCCCGCGGACGGCACGGTCGAGCTGCAGGTGAAGGTGTCGGGGCCGGACGGCACGGGACGGCGGACCGTGCTCTTCCACGCCCGGCCGCACACCCCGGCGGGCGACCGGCCCTGGCATCGGCATGCCTCCGGGACGCTCGTGCCGGAGCGGCAGCCGGCGGACCGCGGAGCGACTGCGGCCACGATCGGGGCCGGGGCCGCGCCCTGGCCGCCGCCGGGCGCGGTGCCGCTGCACGCCGGCGATCCGGATGCCGGCCCGTACGAGCTGCTGGCCGAAGGCGGGCTGGGCTACGGCCCCGCCTTCCGGGGCCTGCGTGCCGCCTGGCGGATCGGGGAGGAGCTGTACGCCGAGGTCGCGCTGCCCGAGGCCGCCGGGGCTCCGCTCCCGGACGCGGGTGGTCCGGGGTTCGCCCTGCATCCGGCGCTGCTGGACGCGGCGCTGCACGCCCTGGCGCTCGACGGGCGCGCGGCGGACCGTGCCGGAACGGGCGGGACGGACGGCGGTGGGGTGTCCCTGCCGTTCGCCTTCGGCGGGGTGCGCCTGCACACGGCCGGCGCGCGGCGGTTGCGGGTGCGGATCACTCCCGGACCGGACGGGCGGGCCGGGGTGGAGCTGACCGACGCGGCGGGCGCGCCGGTGGCCGCGGTACGTTCGCTGGCGCTCCGGCCCCTTCCGCGTACCGGACCGGGAACGGCGGGGGCGGTCACCGGGGCTCTCCACCGGATGGACTGGGTTCCGCTGCCCGAGCCGCCCGTACCCGCGGTGGTGCCCCCGTGGGGCGTCCTGGGCACGGCGGGCACACGGCAGGTGGATGTGCTCGCGCCCCCCGGCTCCGGCGTTCAGGTGTACGCCGATCTGACGGCGGACGGCGCGTCACCGGCCGTCCTCGTCGCACCGTGCCCGCCGCCACCGGACACGGCCGGCGGTGCGCAGGACCCGGCGGCGCGGATGCGGTGGGCGGCGGGCCGGGCGTTGAAGCTGGTACGGGAGTGGCTCGCCGAACCCCGCCCGCCGGACTCCCGTCTCGTCCTCGTCACCTCCGGTGCCGTCACCCCGGACGATAGTGTTCCGGTTGACGGTGGCACCGGTTCCGGGGAGTCCGGCGGAGGCACTTCCGTACCGGCCCACGCGCCGGTGTGGGGGCTGGTCCGCTCGGCCCTGCGGGAGAATCCGGGCCGGTTCGCCCTGGTCGACATGGACGATCACCCCGACTCCGTGCGCCTCCTCCCCGTCCTGCTGGCCGCCGCGGCGCCGGAGACGGCCGTACGACGGGGAATCGCGTACGTACCGAAGCTGGTCCCGGTGTCCGGGGCGACGGAGGACGGGCGGTCCCGGCGGTCCGGGCGGCGGCTCGATCCGGAGGGCACCGTCCTGGTCACCGGCGGTACCGGTTCCCTGGGCACGCTGGTGGCACGGCACCTGGTCACCGCCCATGGCGTCCGGCGCCTGCTGCTCGCCGGCCGACGCGGACCGGACGCGCCGGGGGTGGACGAACTCGTCGCGGAACTGGGCGAGTCGGGCGCCGAGGTGACCGTCCGGGCGTGCGACGTCGCGGACCGGACGGCGCTCGCCGCGCTGCTCGACTCGGTACCGGCGGACCGTCCACTGACCGGTGTGGTGCACACCGCGGGGGTGCTGGACGACGGCATCGTCCCGGCGCTCACCGCCGGCCGTCTGGAGCGGGTGCTGCGGCCCAAGGCGGACGCCGCCCTCGCCCTGCACGAGCTGACCCGGGGGCGCGACCTGGCGATGTTCGCGCTGTTCTCCTCGGTGGCGGGCACCTTCGGCTCCGCCGGCCAGGCCAACTACGCGGCCGCCAACTGCGTACTGGACGCCCTGGCACGGCACCGGCGACGGCTCGGTCTGCCCGGTACGTCGATCGCCTGGGGTCCCTGGCGGCAGAGCGAGGGCATGACGGCGCACCTCACCGACACGGACCTGCGGCGGATGGCCCGCTCGGGATTCGGTCCGCTGGAGGCGGACGAGGGCCTGGCCCTCTTCGACGCCGCCGTGGCCGGTGACGACCCGGTGGTGGTGGCGGCCCGTCTCGAACCGGCCGCCCTGAGCGGCGGCGATCCGGCGGAGGGCCGTTCCCGGCCGCCTGTCCCCGGCGCGGCGGGTACGGGTGGGGGCGGGGCCCTGTTGGGCCGACGGCTGGCGGCCGCTCCCCCGGGCGAGCGGGGCGGGCTGCTGCTCACGGAGGTGCGGGCCCTGGCGGCCTCGGTACTGGGTCATCCGGAGGGGACGGCCGCGATCGACGGGGACGATCTGCTGGCAGACCTGGGGCTCGACTCCCTGGCCGCGGTCGACCTGCGCAACCTGCTCGTGACGTCGACGGGGCTGACGCTGCCGCCCACGCTGCTGTTCGACTTCCCGACCCCGCGCGCGGTCGCCGCCGAGCTGGCGGAGCGGTACGCCCGGGAGGCGGTTCCTCCCGGCGACCTCGCCGGTCTCGGCACCCCCGAACGGCCGGATGCCATCGGCCGCCCCGGCAGCTCCGGCCGAACGGCGGACAGCGGTGCTCCCGGCGGTCCGGGGGCGGCCGGTCCACCGCGAGTCCCGGTGCGGGCCGGGGACGTACCGGACACCGGAGGCGCTTCGGATTCCCTGGGTGCGCTCTTCCGCGCCGCCTGCGAGCGGGGGCGGCCCTGGGACGGCATGGTACTGCTCACCATCGCCGCACGCCTCCGCCCGGTCTTCGACAGCGCCGGGGCGCCGGGCGCGGCACTCGACCCCGTCACGCTCGCGGCGGGCGGCGCGGGGCCCCGGCTGATCTGCTTCCCCGCCCTCAGCTCGCTCTCGGGACCCCAGGAGTACGCGCGCTTCGGCGCCGGGCTGCGGGGCCTGCGGCCGGTCTCGGCGGTGCGGCACCCGGGGTTCGGGCACGGGGAGGCGCTGCCGGCCACGCTGGACGCCCTCGTCACCGCCCAGGCCGCCGCCGTCCGCACGGCCGCGGGTGACGGACCGCTGGTCCTGCTGGGCCGCTCGGCCGGTGGCTGGGTGGCCCAGGCCGTGGCCGAGCGGCTGGCGGCCGAAGGCTCCGCCCCGCTCGCCGTTGTCCTGGTGGACACCTATCCCAGCGGTGACGACGACCGTGGGCAGGCGCTCTCCGCGATGACGTCGGACATGCTGCACCGGGCGGCGGAGTTCCTCCCGGCCGACCCGGACCGGCTCACCGCCATGGCCGGGTACTTCGAGCTCTTCGCCGGCTGGAAGCCCTCGCGGCTCGCCTCCCCCACCCTCTTCGTACGGGCCCGGGACCCGCTGCCCGGCACGGAGCCCGCCCCCCTCTGGGATCTGCCGCACACCGAAGTCTCCGTCCCCGGGGACCACTTCACCGTACTGGAGGAGCATGCCCGTACCACCGCGCTCGCGGTCCACCACTGGCTGGCCGATCCGGACCGACGGACCCCTGGTGCCGCGCACCGGTCAGGATTTCCCGACGGCCCGCCGTCACCCGAGGAGGCCGGCTCCGGCGCATCGTGAGACGGCGGCGCGGGGCGAGGATGGCCACAGGTGGGTACCCCCGCTCATCGATCACTGTTCCGGCGTTGCCGATGACGGCGGTGGAGGTCGTCGCCCCCGCCTGGCCGGACGGTCGTGTCCCTGCTGTCCAGGGACGCCGGGCCGCCCCGCGCCGGTCCGCACGGAGAACAGTGGTGGCACATCTTCCACTCCGATTGCTCCGAACTCCGGGCAGTCGGCTTCTCGCCCACCGGACACACCGTCGCCGTGGCGACGGGCAGGGTGCTCGCGCCGCCTCGGTGTGTCCGTGTCAGCGAGGGATGCCCGCGGCATCCGGGTACCGGTGCACGGCTTCCGGGGGAAGGCCCGGGTTGGCGAGGGCGTGGGAGGAGACCTCCGGATTTCGCAGCTCCGGAGGATGGGATCGGCCAGCAGTACAGGGTCTGCGGCTGCCATGGCGCGTACGTGTTCGTCGGGGTCGGCGGGCAGCCGGACCACGGCGTCGGCGGCGGAGCCGGGTGGGATGGAGGCCGTCGTCGACCGCGTCCGCAGCAGTCGGAGTCCTCGTGGATGCCGGCTTCCAGGGCCGGGGTGCCCGGACCGGCAGGTGCGTCGTGTCACCACCGGCCGTGCACGAGCCCGTGGGGTGAGTGCTTCCACCGAGTCGTGCACATCAGGGATCATGAGGCATGCGTCCGGACGACTGGCACCTCACCGAGGACATCGACGGCTTCCTCGCCCGAGCGGGGGACTTCCTGCGCTCGCACCCCGCCCTGCACAACACGCCGTTGACGGACATCGAGAAACTGCGGATGCGCGGGGCGGACGCTCCCGGCTCCGAAGCCGCCGTCTTCGGCCGGCTGGAGTCAGGAGGTGAGGTCCGCGCGGTCTTCTATCGCACTCCGCGCGGTCGCCTGGGCCTCACTCCCCTCTCCACCGAGCAGACCGACACCCTCGCCGCTCACCTGGCCGGCCTCGGTCACTCACCCTCCGACGTCATCGCGGACCACGACACCGCCACTGCTTTCGCCGAGGCATGGCAGCGGCACACGGGCGCGGCACCGGCACTTTTCTGGCGGACGCATCTGTACCGTCTCGGCACGCTCACCCCACCGCAGCCGCGCCCGGAGGGCCGGGGCCGCATCGCGGGCGGGGAGGACCGTGAGCAAGTCGTGCGCTGGTGCCGTGAGTTCTGTGTCGACGTCGGGGAGCAGTCCTCCATCGACTTGATCGACGCCGGTTCCTGGGGCGACTCGCGTTTCGGCGACAGGCACTTCACGTTCTGGGAGACCCCGGACGGCACCCCCGTCTCCATGGCGGCCGCGACCTCGGTCGTCGGCGGCATGGTCCGGGTGGACCCTGTCTACACCCCTGCCCGTCTCCGGGGCCGCGGCTACGCGGGGGCCGTGACGGTCGAGGTGAGCAGGGCCGCGCTGGCCTCGGGCGCGACGGACGTCGTGCTCTTCACGGACCCTGCCAATCCCACCAGCAACGCCCTCTACCAGCGCATCGGGTACGTCCACGTCGCCGACTTCGCCGGGTACGGATTCTCCTACGACGCGCCAGTCGCCTGACGCGGCGGCAGGGAGAGGGGATCCGGCCTCACGCGGCCAGTGTCTCGTCCTCCTGGGAGGAGCTCACGCGTTCCGCGCCGTACTGCTCGAGCAATGCGTCGGCCGCGAGCAGAGCCTGCTCGACGGTGCGGGCTCCGGTCATCACGCACAGCGTGTATGTGGAGTCTTCGAGATCCCGGCTGGTGCGGCCGGTGGGGCGTACGTCGTGTTCGATGCGCGCCTGAGCGAACCGGGCCAGTACGGCGCGCAGTTCCTTCTCCGCCGGAAGGATCATGGTGACACCTCTCCCCTCAAAGTCCGTCTCGCTCGCAAGGCGGCCGACACCGCGGCTCACCACTGGGCAGCGCCGAGCAGACCTTCATGTGCCCCGCATCGAGATGCCTATGCCACC
Source organism: Streptomyces sp. CB02400 (assembly GCF_001905725.1). Classification (GTDB taxonomy): domain Bacteria; phylum Actinomycetota; class Actinomycetes; order Streptomycetales; family Streptomycetaceae; genus Streptomyces; species Streptomyces atrovirens. Next base: position 195,282 of record NZ_LIWB01000012.1, on the reverse strand, counting down.
GTGATCACTGCCTTTTCGGCCCGCTCTGCGTCTGCACCTGGACGGGCGCCTCGCCGAACGGTGGGAAGTCAGGCGAAGGAACGCGTCGAGGCGAGCCCGGCCCGTCGGCCCTCGGGGTCCGTCATCGTGTGTCGCGTAGCTGAAGGAGGTACGCCGCGGTCAGCGCGACGGCACGATCCTCGTCGTGCGACAGCTGTACGAGGGCACGTGACGCCGTGGCTCCCGGGATGTCCGCCAGCGCCTGGGTCAGCCACAGGCGTACGGGCGCTTCGGTGTCGTCGTGGGCGAGGCGGTCGACGAGCCCGGTGGCGATCCGGTCCGCCGTCGCGGGGTCGCTCGCCAGCGTGCTCAGCGCATCGGCCGCATCGGTGTCGTTCCTTCCCTCCACGATCATGTCGATGAGCGTCGGGACCGTATCGGCCACTCCACGCGTCCCCAGCGCCAGAGCCGCGTACCCGCGGACCACGGCGTCAGGGTTCGCGAGGGCGTCCCGCAGCCGGGCGACAGCCTCATCACCGGGCATCTCGGCGAGGGACCGAACGGCGCGTTCGCGCACCGCGGCCACCGGTGAGTCCAGGCCTTCCGCCAGCAGTGCCGTGCCGTCGTCGCCGGATCGCGCCAGCGCCCAGCGCAGGGCCCCGGCGACGTTCGGCTCCGTCTCGCGCAGCACCGCCTCGACCAGGGCCTCCACCGGTACCGGGACTTCGCCGGCCGAGGAAAGGGCCGCGCGCTGGCGCGCGTCGGCGCTCTTCGACCCGAGTGCCTGGAGGAGTGCGACGCTCCGAAGGACATCCTCCCAGCCGGCGGGTTCCGCGGCATCGATCCGGCGGAGCCGCGTGAGCAGCTCGGTCTCGGCCGCGATGCGTTCGCGCGTCTGACGGATGAGGTCGTCGACGAGCGCCGAGGGCGTGAAGCCGGGGTCGTCGAGCGCGCGCCCGATCTCACGCAGCGACAACCCCAGCGATCGCAGGCTCTCGACATGGAAGATCCGCCGGATGTCCTCGCCGGAGTACTCCCGGTAGCCGGAGCCCGTACGGCCCGAAGGCCGCACCAGGCCGAGTGACTCGTAATGCCTGAGCATGCGGGCGCTGACCCCGGACCGCCGCGCCACCTCACCGATCAACACGTTCTATCGTCCCTCCTGGCCGGACCCGCCGAGGGCCACGACGCGCTTCGCCTCCTCGATCGCGAACTCGAATCCGGTGTCCGGGTCGTGCAGCAGCCGTTCCGTGGCGAGCGCGTGCGCACGTACGCGCGGGTCGGGGGCCATGGTCGCGGTACGCAGAGCCGGCGGGACGGCATCGCCGCCCAGTGCGACCAGCGCCCGGCTGAGACTCAGCTGCGTCTCCCGCTCACCGCGCCCGAGTTGCCCAGCCAGCATCGCGGCCAGCCCGGACTCCCCGCCTTCCGGCACGAGCACGACCGCGGTCCGCCAGGCGCTCCGCGCCACCTCGTCATCGGCGTCGGACAAAAGCTCCGGTGTGATCGCCGGCCACGCCCGCCGGTCCCCGATCTTGGACAGCGTGTGCAGCGCCTGGCTCCGTGCCTGCGCACGCTCCGAGCGGACTTCGCGGAGCAGCGCGGGGAGCGTCATGGACACCGGATGGCGGGTGAGTGCCCAGGTCAGCATGTCCCGGACGAAGAACTCCGGCTCGAGCCCGCATCGTTCGACGAGCTTGTCGACGAAGCACGGGTCCGGCGCCGTACCGACCGCCAGAGCAGCCCGCAACCGCACGGACGAACTCCCGTCCTCCAGCCCCTGGAGCGCTCGCATCGCGTCCGTGTCCTGTCTCGTCATGGCCATCGGGACCACCTCCTCGGCAAGCAGTGAAGGCCTTGTCACCGTGTCAAGGTCAAACGGGGCTCGATGGACAGCCGGTCCGCGTAGGCTGACCGGCGTCCGTGGCCGGAGGAACGCAGGAGGGCGGAGCATGGGGGTGGCGTCGATCGGCGTACGGCTCGTCGCCAAGACGTCCGAGGTCTCGGGCGAGGGGTTCGTGTACTCCTGGCTGGTGCCCGATGACGGACGGCGCGGCTGGATGCTGTTCACTCCGGCAGAACAACTCTTCCGGGAATGCGACGGAACGGGAGCCGTCCTGGAGGACGGCATGGAGGTCTGCTTCGGACTCGCCGAGGACGAGTCGGTGCGCAGGCACGCGCGGTGGGAGGGCGGTCAGGAGTGGCGGGTGATGGTGACGGCGGCCTACGGCGTCTGGAAGAAGTTCCAGGAGGACGGGGAGCCGCCGCGGCAGGCCCACCGCACGTTTTACTAGTCTCCCGGGTCAGGACATCCGTTTGGATTCCGTCCGGGTGAACGGCCGGCCGGGCAGGGGGCTTGATCGTCTAACAGTGCTTGCCGGTGAGCGTCGAGCGGGTCGCGTGCAGCGACGCCAGGAGCTGTAGCCGGTCCGCGTCGGCGCTGCCCGGCTCGGCGGTGAAGACCAGCATGACCGGGCCGGGTGCGCCGGGCAGCGGATAGGTGTCCCAGTCCAGGACGATGTCGCCGGTTCCGGGGACCCGGAAGGTCTTGGTGCCGCTGACCGACACGCGCACGTCGTGCCGGGCCCACAGCCGCCGGAACTCGGCGCTGCGGATGCTCAGCTCGCCGACGATCGCGGTGGCGCGCGGATGGGTGGGGTCGGTGGCGACGGCTGCGCGCATCATGCCGATGTACTCCAGGGCCTGCCGCTCCCAGTCCGGGCAGCTCCGCTCGCCGGTCACCGTGTCGTCGAACAGCAGCAGGAGCATGTTGAGCCGGTCGGGCGCATACGTGTCCGGGCTGCCGAGCAGCGCCTCCGCCATCGGGTTCCAGTCGAGCAGGTCGAGGTGGCGGCCGAGCACGACCGCCGGGGTGTCCATGACCCGCAGCAGCCGCCGGGTGCGGTCCGGCACCCTTTCCGGACCGCGCTCCACCCGTGCGGGCACGGGCCGGCGGGCGGCGCGGGCCAGGGTGAACAGGTGCCGGCGTTCCGCGTCGTCGAGGCCGAGCGCGCCGGCGAGCGCGTCCAGGACGTCGTCGGACGGGCGTACCTCCCGGCCCTGCTCCATGCGCTGGTAGTAGTCGGTGCTCAGCCCGGCCAGCAGGGCCAGCTCCTCGCGGCGCAGCCCGGTGACCTTGCGTCGGCCGCCCGGCTCCAGGCCGACGTCGTGCGGGTGCAGCCTGTCGCGCCGGGCGCGCAGGAAATCACCGAGCTCACGGGCGTAGGGATGGGTCATGCCGCCAGTGTGTCTCCTCGCCGGGCGTCCAAGGTAGGTCCCGCAGACCTAGGCAACGGGGAACGACCGAACCGGCCCGCACCGGTCCTAGCGTCGTCGGTCCACCGCACCGACACCCCCAGGAGCAGCAGATGGCCGGATGGACCGCCGACCACATCCCCGACCAGCACGGCCGGACCGCCGTCGTGACCGGCGCGAACTCGGGCCTCGGCCTGGTCACCGCCACCGAGCTGGCCCGCCACGGCGCCCGCGTCGTGCTCGCCGTCCGCGACACCGCCGCCGGACGGGAGGCCGCCCGCCGCATCGGCGGAGACGTCGAAGTGCGCGAACTGGACCTGGCGTCCCTCGATTCCGTCCGCGCGTTCGCCGCGAAGCTGGCCGCCGACCATCCGGCGATCGACCTGCTGGTCAACAACGCCGGCCTGGTGCTGCTCGGCCCGCGCCGCACCTCCGCCGACGGCTTCGAGCTGCACATCGGCACCAACATGCTGGGGCACTTCGCGCTGACCGGCCTGCTGCTCGACAGGCTGGCCGCGGCGAGGGAACCCCGCGTGGTCGGTCTCAGCTCGATCACCCACAAGAACGCGCACCTCGACTTCGACGACCTGATGTCCGAGCGGGACTACCGAGCCGCTTCCGCCTACGGCCGGTCCAAGCTCGCCACCACGGTCTTCGGCATCGAGCTGGACCGCCGGCTGCGCGCCGCCGGATCGCCGGTCGTCAGCGCGCTGGCCCACCCCGGTCTCACCCGCACCAACCTGACCCCGCGTGCCTGGGAGCACCGTGGCCGGACCGGGCGGCTGATCGCGCGGCTCGGCCTGCTGGCCACCCAGCCGGTGGAGCAGGGCGCGCTGCCGCAGCTGCGCGCCGCGACCGACCCCGGTGTGCGGGGCGGCCAGTTCTTCGGGCCGTCCGGGTTCTTCGAGACACGCGGCCGGGTCACCGAGGCCAGGCTCAGCCGGGAAGCGTCCGATCCGGCCGTCGGCGAACGACTCTGGACGACGGCCGAGGAACTGACCGGCGTCAGCTACCTCTGAACTGCCCGCCGGAGGCGTCGTCGCAGGCCGGCGCCCCGGCTCGACGTCCGGCCGGTAGCGCGCCGAGGGTCGGTCGGAGCTACGGCCGACGTGACTGCTCAAGCAGTACGAACACGCTCGGCAGCAACGCCGTCGGCCGCGTGTGGGCGGGGTGTACGGGCCGTGGGAGCGGCCCTCTGCCAGTCTTGCGGTCGAGGGCCCGGGGAGGGGGCGAGTCTCAGCAGCGGCCGGTCGCGAGCACGCGCAGCCCTGGGCAACGGGACAACAGTGCCGCGACGAGGTGGGACACGGCGTCGATCAGGTGCTCGCAGTCGTCGACGAGCAGCGGGCTCTTCCAGTGACCGGACGCGGTCCCCGAGGTGGACGGGACCGCCGCGCTCCGGATCCTGTCCCCGAGCCGGCTCACGCCCCGGTTCCGGAGCGCGTGCCGGGAGCGTGCGTGGCGTGTCCCGGCGGGCTCGTGGATCGTTGGCTGGTGGGAACCCGTGCACTCCATCGCTCCCGAGGAGCCCCCGTGGCCAGTTCGAGCCCGCTGTACGCCGACCGGGACGAGGGCCCGCCGCCCCTTTGGTGTCCGTTCGCCGAACGTACGCACGCCCGGGCGCGGACGTGAGGCGGCGGCCGGCGGTGGTGCTGCGCGTCATGGCGGTCCGCAAGAGCTTCGGGTCCCGGCAGGTCCTGCGCGGGGTCGGCTTCGAGGCGCGGGCGGGGCAGCTGGTGGGCATCGTCGGGGAGAACGGCGCCGGGAAGACCACCCTGCTGCGCATCCTCAGCGGCGACCTGCGCCCCGACGACGGACGCGTCGACCTGGTGGGCACCCGGGGCTACTGCCCGCAGCACCCGGTCCTGGACGAGGAGCTGACCGTGCGCCAGCACCTGCGTCTCTTCCAGATCGCCTACCGTCTCCCGGACTCCGACCGCGCGCTGCGGCTGATCGACGCGCTCTCCGCGGCCGGTTATCTGGACGCGCCGGTGAAAGTCCTCAGCGGGGGCACCCTGCAGAAGCTGAACCTGGTCCTGGCCTTGATGCACGACCCGGACGTCGTGCTGCTCGACGAGCCGTACCAGGGCTTCGACTGGGAAACCTACCTGCGGTTCTGGGACCTCGCCCAGGAACTGAAAGGCCGCGGCCGCACCGTGATCATCGTCTCCCACCTCGCCCACGACACCGGACGCCTGGACGTCCTGCACCGTCTGCACGACGGCCTCCTCGGACCCTCACCCACGGCGGACACCACATGAGCGCCTACCTGGTCGCCTGCCGCTACGCCCTGCTGGCCATGGCGAAGAACCGGCTGGCCGCCGTACTCCTGATCGCCTTCATCCCGATGTGGATCACCGTGGCGAAGACCCTCACCACGCCGAAGACGTTCCCCTTCCGGCTGCGCGCCACCGGAACCTGGCTGCGCGCCGGCGGAGACGAGATCACGATGATCAGCGGCTCCCTGAACGCCGTGTCCCTCCTGGTGGGATTCCTGATGTTCAGCGCCGCACGCCGCACCAGGGCCTTCGACCGTCGCCTCACCGCGGCCGGCTATCCCCGCACCGCCCTCATCGGCGCCAAACTCACCACGCTCCTGGTCGCCTCCGTGCTGGTCGGCGCCTACGCCACCGCCTGGATGCTGCTGTTCTGGTCTCCCCTCCAGCCCTTCCTCCTCGGCATCGCGGTCCTGGCGGTCTGCCTGGTCTACGGGGCCATGGGCATGTGCCTGGCCCTCTTCCTGCGCGGCGAGGTCGAAGGACTGGTCACGATCATCATGACCAGCATCATCGATCTCGCGCCGCAGAATCCCGTCGCCAGCACCACCGCCGACAAAGCCCTGGTCGAGCTGCTTCCGAGCTACGGCTCCCTCCAGACCAGCCTCGCCGCGGGCTTCACCCCGGACGCCACCGTGAGCCCCCTGCTCCACAGCGCGGCCTGGCTGACCGCCATGACCACCACCGCACTCGCCGCCTTCACCCTCCACACCCGCACCCACCAGCCACCCATACCCCCACCACCGAGGGCAAGGCCGCGCCGGTCACCGATCCGGCGGTGCTGGAGGAGGTGATCGCGGCGTACGGCTTCGGGTCGGGACCACGGGGTCCACACCCATACCCGGTGGGTGTTCTGAGCGATGGGACGTCCCGGGGCGGGAACCATCCGGCCGGGACGGCTCGTCACTGATCATTGCCGCCGTCCGGAGCGGCGGGGAACACCATGAGCGAAGCGACAGCGGGGGGACTCCATGAAGTGTGCGTCTGCGGCGAGAGCGGGCCTGACGGCCGTGGCGGTGCTGGCGATGCTGACGGTCAGTGGCTGCCGGGAGGACGACGCGGGGCTTCCCTCCGCCTCCCCCAGCGGGCAGGTCTCCGAGCCCGCGTCGCCGACGCCCGCGGCGGAGCGGAGCGGTCCGCGCACCTTGGTGGACGCTCCCAGGGCGGGCGGCCTGGACAAGCTGACGGGGGACGGAGCCCTGACGGACGTCCCTGTCGACCCCGGCGAGATGCGGGACGGCATGACGCTGATCACCGGCAACTACGGGAAGCCGGGCGGGCAGGGCGCGCCGGTGCTGTTCGAAGGCGTCGATCATGTGCCCGAGGACACCAACGAGCGTCGTGAGCACCTGTTCCGCGGCATGCTCGAGTACATCCAGTGGGACCCGGAGCTGGGGCACCCCGAGGCCCAGCCGGTGGAGCCGGGACCGCTCGGCGGCTCGGTGGAGTGCCTGCTCGCCTCGCTGAGCGAGGACGGCAACGTCGTCTGCGGCTGGGCCGACGAGGACACGGCGGCCGTCGCGCTCTTCGAGGACAGCACGCTCGCCGACGCGGGGAAGCTCTTCGTCGAGATGCGCGGCGACCTGGAGCGCTGACCGGCCGGCGAGCGGGAACGACGTCGGGGGCCGGAAGCAGGGAGCGACGGACGGCCCGGTACCGCGAGTGCGGTACCGGGCCGTCCGGTCGGCGAAGCGGCCCGTCAGCCCTGGCGGGCCTTGAAACGCGGATCCTTCTTGTTGATCACGAACGTCACGCCCCGCCGGCGCACCACCTGGGCGCCGGGCCTGGCCTTCGACGAGCGCAAGGACTTGCGTACCTTCATCACGGTCTCCTTCCGCAGGACCGGACGGGGGTGCCGCTGTCAGCGGCGGGTGCGGGCGGGGCCGTAGCGCCGCTCGAAGCGCTCCACGCGGCCCGCGGTGTCCACGACGCGCGAGGCGCCGGTGTAGAACGGGTGGCCGGCCGACGAGATCTCGACGTCGACGACCGGATAGGTGGCGCCGTCCTCCCACTCGACCGTGTGCGGTGACTCGACGGTGGAGCGGGTCAGCAGTTGGAAGCCGGACGCGCGGTCGCGGAAGACGACCGGGCGGGAGACGGGGTGGATGCCGTGCCTCACGGGATGTCCTTCCTGGGGTGCCTCCGCCGCCGGGGCGGCGGAGGCGGGTCTCATCGTTCCTCGCGGAAGAGGACGTGTTCGCCGGCGACCGCGTCGTACTTCCGCAGGACCAGCCGGTCGGGGTCGTTCAGACGGTTCTTGCGGGTCACGTAGGTGACTCCCGTACCTGCCGTCGACCTGAGCCTGACGACCGGCCGCGCGGTGCTGCGTGCCATGAGGTGCTCCTTCCGTCACCGTCCGAGCTCATTGACTCGGACATGTCATACGTGGTGCGCGGCGGCGTCGGCGCGGGCCGAAGCCACCGGGTGCGTGACCGTGGAGGGCGGTCGCCTACGCGGCGAAAGGCTCCGCAGGGCTTCAGCCGAACGATCGTCCCTGCGGGCAAGGGGTGAGGCCCGGGGACACTGTCCCCTCCACAGCCACGCCCTTCCCAACCACACCCGCCCGCGGATTGTTCCCCTCCACCGTCACGCATCAAGTGGCTCGTCCCTCGTCGGGGGTAGACGACGATCACGGCCAGACGTCGATCACCGAAGGAGACGAGCCGTGGACAAGGGCAAACAGATCACCGGCACGGCCCGTGCGGAACTCGCGCGGGAGATGAAGGAACAGTACGAGAACGGTCTGTCCATACGGGCCATCGCCGAGGCGCACGGGCGGTCGTACGGGTTCGTCCACCGTGTCCTCACCGAGGCGGACGCCCCTCTGCGCAGCCGGGGCGGGAACCGTTCACACCGACGGCTCGAGGAGGCCGGGCGTCCGCGGAGGTGACGAGGAACTCGTGGACCTCGGCGGGGCGGGACAGTCACCGAGGGCTGTCCCGCCCCGCCGTGCGCCGTGTGCGCCGACACCCCCTGGACGCCGGGCCGGCGATTTGAGCGGCGGCACGCAGTCGGAGACCCGGCTTCGCGGCGGAGATGTTCCGCGGGACGCGAGACGCCGGCGGTCGCCCAGCAGGAGCCGCGTGAGCGGACGGTGACCAGGGCCTGTCGCAGAGGTCCTTCCGGATGTGCCGGCGGCCTCCGGCCATCCGCACCACCGCACCCGTCGCCCGCTCCCGAGCGCACACCATCGGTTCGGGTCAGCGGGTGCGAGGTCCGGTCATCGCCCGGAAGGAGACAGCCTGCGGGGTTCGACGCGTTCCTCCACCGCCCCGGACCCGTCGCTTCTGACTATGTAGGCGCCCTTGCCGGGGATTTCCGTCACCGCCTCCACCAGTTCCGTTCCGCGGTACACCAGGCCGACTCCGTCGTCCGTGCAGTGAGCGGTGGGCACGGTGCCGTCCGCCACGAGCCGATGCGTCAAGGGACGCCGGCCCTCGTCCGAGTCGTAGTGCACGCCGTTGCCGTACGGCAGGAAACCGAGCGCGTCCGTGACCGGGCGCAGCTCCGGCCCGAACGAGTCGGTCGCGCCTCCCTGGAACCAGCAGAGGGAGCCCGCGCTGACCCCGCTGAGCACGACACCGGCCTGCCAGGCACGGTGCATGACGCGGTCCAGGCCGTGTGCCCTCCACACCGCCAGCAGGTTGACCACCGAGCCCCCCATGACCCAGACCACGTCGTGGTCGAGGACCGAGCCCTCGACATCTTCGACATTGGGCATGGGGAACAGGTGCAGCGGCGTCAGATCGAACCCCGCCACCCGCGCGGCTTCGGTCATACGGGTCGTGAAGTGCTCGGCGTCCCCGATGGCGGTCCCGACGTACATGATGCGCGGGCGTCGGCCATGTATCCCGGAGAGGTCGACCGCGTGATGTACCAGAGCGTCGAACATCACCCTGGTTCGTCCTCCGACCCGGTGCCCGCCGGAGGTCGCGAGGATGGTCGGTTCAGGTGCCGTCATGGTCATGATCGTATCGTCGGCACGGTGCCGAAGATGTCGCGCGGCACGTCGTCCCGGATTTCCCAAGCGCCCCTTCCCGCCCCGGACCTGAGTCCGTGGTGGTTTCCGTGGTCAGCACGGAGGCGGTCCGGAGAGCGGGTGGGAGAGGCTGTGATCACAGCGGGGATCGAGTCCGGTCGTGACCCGCCGGCCACGGGGGGATCATGGGCAGCGCCCGGAGCAGCACGTACGAGGGGTCCACCGTCGAGGAGCGGGCCGCGATGAAGGAGCACGCCCAGGAGCGGAAGGCCGCGGCGCGGCGCGGCGCGGTTCGCAGGCGGACAAGGCGGCGCAGGCGGAGCGCGAGGTGCTCGCGGAGATCGCCGAGATGCAGGACCCGGACCGGGTCATGGCCGAGCGGGTGCACGCCGTCCTCACGGCCGCCGCGCCGGCCCTCGCACCGAGGCTCTGGTACGGCATGCCCGCCTACGCGCTGGACGGCGAGATCGTCTGCTTCTTCCAGAGCGCGGCGAAGTTCAAGGCGCGTTGCGCCACTCTGGTTTCAGTGACCGGGCGAACCTGGACGACGGCACGATGTGGGCGGCCGGTCTCGCCCTGACCGAGGTGACGCCGCGGGTGGCGGAGCGGATCGCCGCGCTGGTGAAGCGGGCGGTGAGCTGACAGCCGGTCGCGCCGGCGTCCCGGCCGGTCGCCGGCGCGACCGGGGCCCGCGGCTACCGGGTGGGCCGGGGCCCGAGGCCCAGCACGGTCAGCGCGGTCCTGCCGGCCGCCGTGTGCCCGCCGCCGGCGAGCAGCAGTGTGCGCGCCGCCTGGTAGGGGCAGCCGGCCGCGTCGGGCGCCTCGGTGGCGGCGAGCCGGCGCGGCAGGTCGCCTTCGAGGAGCGCCTCCGCCCGGTCCGCCCGGGCGGTGGCGAGCGGGTTGCCGGTGACCACGGCCCGGGCCGCGTCGACGCGGGCCCGGGCGTCGGGGTGCCCGGCGAGCACGGCCGTCTCCGCGCGGACACCGCGGCACACCCTTCGCCCGTCGGCGGCCGACCGCATACTGTCGGACATGTGAGTAATGAGAGTCCCGGTGGTGACGGTGGCGTGGCCTCCTTGGACGAGGCGCTCAGTGCCACGGTGCGCCGGACGGGTGCTCTGGCAGGCGGCGTGTACCTGTTGTCGGCACAGGAACCGGTGCTGGGCCTGGCCGCGGTCTGTGGCATGCCGAGGGCGACCGTGGCTCCGTGGCGGCGGGTGGCGGTCTCGGCCGCGGGCCCCCTGTCGGAGGCGGTGCGGGAGGACCGCCTGGTCTGGGTGGGCCGCCAGGAGGACATGGCCCGTCTGTATCCGAACGCCGCGGCCGGGATGCCCTACCAGTTCGCGGTGGCCTTCGCCCCCCTGCACGGTGTGCGCCGCTACGGGGCCATGGCGCTGGTGTGGTCCAAGAGCCATCCGCCGTCCCTGACGCTGCGCGAGCGCGGGCACATCCAGTCCAGCGCACGGCGCCTCACCCGGCTGCTGGACCGGGCGCCCGCCTCGTGGACCGTTCCCGACCAGCCGCGCACCGTGCCCCTGCGCCGGCCCGACGTCGATCCGGCGCAGGCACGGATCGCCGCCGTCGACCTGGTCCAGCGGCTGCCCGTCGGCGCCCTCGGCCTCGACCTGGAGGGGCGCATCACCTACCTCAACGACGCCGCGGCCCGGCTGCTCGGCCGCGGACACGACCGTCTCCTGGGGAATCCTCCGTGGCAGGCCGTGCCCTGGCTCGACGACCCGGTCCACGAGGAGCACTACCGCACCGCGGTCTTCAGCCGTGAGCCCGTCGCCTTCACCGCGCTGCGCCCTCCCGGCCGGTGGCTCGACTTCCGGCTCTACCCGGACGAGAGCGGCATCAGCGTCCTCGTCTCCCCCAACCACGACCGGCACCCGGCCGACGCGCCACCGCCCCGTATCACCGCGCCCCTCGCGGCTCCGGAGGGCGCCGGCACGGGGCGGATCCACCAGCTGATCCACCTGTCGGCCGCACTGAGCCAGACCGTCACCGTGGCCGATGTGATCGACGTGGTGGCCGACCAGATCCTGCCCGCCTTCGGCGCCCAGGGCCTGGTCGTCTCAGCCGCCGACTCCGGACGTCTGAAGATCATCGGGCACCGGGGCTACGACCCGCGCACCATCGCCCGCCTCGACGGCCTGCCGCTGGACACCGACGTCACTCCCGTCGGCCGCGTGCTGCACAACGGCGTCCCGGCCTTCTTCACCGACCCGGACGAGATGACCCGCGCCCATCCGAAGGCCCCCGCACTCAGCGGCAAGCAGGCGTGGGCCTTCCTCCCCCTGGTGGTGTCCGACCGCCGCGTCGGTTGCTGCATCCTGTCCTACGACCACCCGCATCCCTTCGGCGCCGGTGACCGCGCCGTCCTCGTCTCACTGGGCGGTCTCATCGCCCAGGCCATGGACCGCGCGCTGCTCTACGACGCCAAGCACGAGCTGGCCCACGGCCTGCAGCAGGCCCTTCTGCCGACGACCCTGCCGCGCGTCCCCGGTCTCACGGTCGCCGCCCGGTACCTGCCGACCGCCCACGGCGTGGACATCGGCGGTGACTTCTACGACCTGATCCGCCTCAGTGACACCACCGCCGCCGCCGTCATCGGAGACGTGCAAGGGCACAACATCAACGCCGCCGCCCTCATGGGGCAGGTCCGCACCGCCGTCCACGCCACCGCCGGCGAGTGCCCCGGCTCCGTGCTGACCCGCACCGACCGCGTACTGGCGGACCTCGAGACCGACCTTTTCGTCTCCTGCCTCTACATCCACATCGACCTCGCCCGCCGACGCCTCCACCTGGCCAGCGCGGGACACCTCCCTCCGCTCCTGCGCACCCCGGCGCCCACACCGGCGACCCTCGTGCTCGAGGTGGATCCCGGCCCCCTGCTCGGCATCGGCGCGGGTCCCGCGGCCGACTATCCGGTCACCTCCGCGCCCCTGCCGGCCGGATCGCTCCTCGCCCTCTACACCGACGGCCTCGTGGAAACCCCCGGCTCCGACATCACCCGGTCCATCGACGCCCTGGCCCGCCGCCTCACCGTGACGGGCGACCAGCCGATCGACGACCTGGCCGACGACCTGGTGCGCCACGCCGTCCCCCGGCACGCGTACACCGATGACATCGCCCTGCTGCTGTTGCACAGCCCGTGAAGGATCGTCCTGGGCCCGCGGAACCCGGGTCCTTCGCCTCCGGAACGCCCGCGACCGAGCGCACGTCCCTTTTGCCCGATTACCCTGATCCTGTGGACCCGTATCCGACTCCTTCGGGCAGTGGTCCCGGCGACCGGACGCAGCCGGTTGCCGGAATACGTCCGGAGATCCTCGCCTCCTGGCAGCGCTCGCAGTCGCTCGGCATCGACCAGGAGGGTGCGGCCCTGCCGGTCGAGAGGGACCTGGATCCCGACTCCCGGCTGATCAGGGCCGCCGCGCCGGTGCTGGACCATCTGTACGAACGGTTCTCGGGCGTGCCGGTGACCGTGGCGCTGGCCGACTCACGGGCGAACCTCGTGGAGCGGTGGGGCGTCCCGGCGGGGCTGGAGCTGATGGACGCCGCCTCCCTGGTGCCGGGCGCCAATGTCGACGAGCGGTTCATGGGGACCAGCAGCGTCAGCATGGTGCTGAGCACCCGGGCGCCGTTCGTGGTCGTCGGCCACGAGCACTTCCTGCACGACCTCAAGGAGCTGACCTGCATGGCCGCGCCGGTGCGCGACCCGGTGGGCGGCACCGTGCGGGGCGCGGTCAACCTCTCCGTGCCCCGGGCGCTGGCCGACCCCGGCATGGCGCTGGTCCTTCAGGAGGCCACCGAACGCATCGGGGAGCGCCTGCTGGAGCTGAGCGCGGCCCGCGAGCTCGAGCTGATGCGCTCCTTCCAGCAGGCCAGGGAGCGCGGCGGGCACGCCGAGCTGAACCTCGGCTCGGGTGAGCTGCACCGGTTCGGCGGGCCGGCTCCCCGCCTGACCCCGCAGGAGCAGCTGATGCTGCTGGAGCATGCCGTCGAGCTGATCTCCTCGGCCGGCGAGGCATTCGCCGAGGTGCCCCTCGCGGGCAGCCGCGTGGCCGTGCTGCGCCGCCGGGAGCTGCACCACGGCGACGCGGAGGGCGCGGCGGTCGAGGTCAGCTTCGAGGACACCCGCGGCACGGGGGCACCGGGCCGGGTCACCGTGACCGCCCCCGACGGTCGTCATGTGCCGCTCCTGGACCGCCCCACCGTGGCGGCGGGGGCGGACGCGCCCGGTGCGACGGCGGAACCGCACGCCGCCGGGCCGACCGACGCATGGCTGCTGCTGGTCGGCGAGCCGGGCGTCGGCCGGCTCGCCGCCGAGGCCCGCAGGCGGCTGTCCCTGCTGAACGAGGCGGGCACACGGCTCGGCACCACTCTGGACATGTGGCGTACCGCCGAGGAACTGGCGAAGATCGCCGTGCCGCGCTTCGCCGACCTGGTCGTCGTCGACCTGGTGGAAGGTGTCCTGGCCGGCGAAGAGCCACCGCCCGGGCGGCTGCGCCCCGGCACGGCACTGCGCCGGGTGGCCGTCTGGGCGGGCGAGGAGTCCCGCGACATCCCGGCCGGTGGTGTGGACGAGCCGGCCGGCTACCCCGCCGGTACCCCCCAGGCCCGGTGTCTGGAGACCGGGCGGCCGGTGACGGACTCGGTGCCGACCGCCGCCCTGTCCGGATCTCCGGCCGACCGGGCGCACCCCGTCGGCCTGCTCGGCGAGGGCGAGCACTCCTATCTGGGCGCGCCGCTGTCCGCGCGGGGCTCCGTCCTGGGCCTGGCGGGCTTCTACCGCCGCGGCAGGACGAGGCCGTACGAGCAGGACGACCTGACGCTGGCGGGTGAACTGGCGGCCCGTGCCGCGATCAGCGTGGACAACGCCCGCCGCTACCGCCGGGAGCACCGCGCCTCCCTGACGCTGCAGCGCAGCCTGCTGCCGCACGTCCTGCCCCGGCTGAGCGCCGCCGAACTCGCCTCCCGTTATCTGCCCGCGGACGCCAGGGCCGGTGTGGGCGGGGACTGGTTCGACGCGATCCCGCTGTCCGGGATGCGCGTGGCGCTGGTCGTCGGGGACGTGCCCGGCAACGGTCTGCAGGCGGCGGCGACCATGGGCCGGCTGCGTACGGCGGTGCGGACGCTGGCCGGTCTCGACCTGCTGCCCGAGGAGGTGCTGGCCCACCTGGACGACCTGGTCAGCCGGACTCCCGAAGAATCGGACGACGAGCAGGACCCCGCGACGGGAACGACCTGCCTGTACGCGGTGTACGACCCGGTGTCGTGCCGCTGCACGGCCGCTCGGGCCGGTCATCCGCCGCCCGCCGTGCTGACGCCGGGCGGGCAGGCGCGGCTGATCGACCTGCCGGGCGGTCCGCCGCTCGGGCTCGGCGGGATCCAGCCGTACGAGTCCGCCACCGTCGACCTGCCCGCGGGCAGCCTGCTGGCGATGTACACCGACGGCCTGCTCAAGGAAGACCGCGGTTACGGGGACACCGATGCGCGCACCGGGCGGCTGCTGGACTCGCTGAGCCACGGCGGCCCGGCGCTGGAGGACATCTGCGACCGGATCACGGGCACCCTCCTGCCCGGCAGCCCGTACGACGACGTGGCCCTCCTGCTGGCCCGTGTGCACGCGCTGTCCGAGGACCGGGTGGCGGCCTGGGAGTTCCCGTCCGACCCCTCGGTCGTGGCGCGGGCCAGGGCGCTGGCCCGCGATCAGCTCGCCGCCTGGGGCCTGTCGGAGCTGGATTTCAACACCGGGCTGGTGGTCAGCGAGCTGGTCACCAACGCCGTGCGGTACGGCGGCCGGGGGCCCGTGTGTCTGCGGTTGCTGCGCGACGACTCACTGATCTGCGAGGTCTCCGACCGCAGCAACACCTCTCCGCGCATCCGGCGGGCGGCCATGACCGAGGAGGGCGGGCGCGGCCTGTTCCTGGTGGCGCAGTTCACCAGCAGCTGGGGCGCCCGCTACATGCCGCAGGGCAAAACGGTATGGGCCGAGCAGGTGCCGCAGCCGGAACAGCCCGTACCGGAGACGGACGAGCAGGCACTGCTGGCCATGTTCGACGACTCCGGCTGACCCGTCCGAACGGGCCCGGCGGCGACGGCAGCACCGGGGCCGTCCGCCGGTGCAGCGGCATCCGCCTTGCGGCGATCGGTACGCCCCGACCTGTCAGGGGCCGGGCACGTCGCATCTCCGACAGGTCCGCGTCCCCGCCCACGACTTCGTGCGTCCGGCCGGCATCCGGCTGCTGTCGACAGAGGCCCGCGTCGCTCCGCACCGCATGCGATCCGGCACAGGGCCCCGGATCCCAGGGCCTGCCGGTCCCCTGGCACCGGAAGCCCTCCGTGACGCGGACTCGTCGCCGAGTCCGGCTCGGCGGGCCGCCGGGGCGGACGGTCTCGGTGCCCACGGGGTCATTCCCCGTTGCGGGTCCGGTTCAGTCGGAGGGCCGAGACGAGGAAGAAGACGCCTCCGGCAAAGGCGTAGCCGGCGAGGTTCGCCAACGTGGCATCGTCGCTGCCGGCCTGCGCGAAGAACGACGCGCCGGCGGCCGTGGAGATGGCACCGCTGATGATCATCGGCCACTGGCCGCCCAGTTTCCTGCGGCCCGCGCCCACGACGAGCTGGACGAGTCCCGAGGTGACGGCCCAGACCCCCCAGACCCGCAGGACGGCCGGGATGCCCGACGTGACGGCGACAGCCAGGCCGATGACCGTCAGCGAGCTGATCGCGATGTTCGCGTACAGGAGTCGGGCCGTACCGCCGTTCGCCTTCGCGGACCGGACGTCGACGACCGCGGCCGCCACGTCGAACAGGGGGTAGACCAGCAGCAGCACCGCACTGGGCGTCCCCAGTGTTTCGGCGGTCGCGAACAGCAGGGCGGCCCATGCGGCGGCGAACGCGAACCGCAGGAAGTACAGCTTGCGCAAGGCGGCAGGAACGCCGGTCGGGGCTGTGCCGACGAGGGTGTCCATGGAAGTGCCTTTCCGTGACGGTGGATCGATGCGGAACAGCCCGATCACCACGGGGGGGGGGAGAACGTTCTGTCTCGTACTCAGATCAAAGAGGACCGGTGCGGTCACTGTCAAGACCGAACGTTCTACCTGTTTGGTAGCCTGACGGCATGAGTCGGAGCCCGAAAAGCGGCAGCACGTCCGAAGCGCGAGCGCGGCTGCTCCACACAGCGAGCCGGATCTTCTACGCCGAGGGGATCCACTCCGTCGGCATCGACCGGGTCATCGCGGAGGCACAGGTGACCCGGGCCACGCTGTACCGGCACTTCTCGGGCAAGGAGGAACTCGTTCTCGCGTACCTCGAACAGGCCGACCGGGGAATCCGGGAGCAGGTCGCCACCGCCCTGGCGAACGGTCGGCCGGCGGCCGACAGGGTCCGGGCCGTCGCCAGGTCCATCACCGAAGGCATCCGGTCCCCCGGCTTCCGCGGCTGCGCCTTCCTCAACGCGGTGGCCGAGTATCCCGACCCCGCCCACCCGATCCACCGAGCCGTCCTGACCCACCGTCAATGGTTCCTGGACACCGTCACGGAGCTGCTGGCGGAGACCGGCGACGCCCCCGCCGAGGCAGCAGGCCGGCACCTCGTCATGCTCCGGGACGGCGCCATGGCAGCCGGTTGCCTCTTCGACCCCGAACTGGTCTCGGAAACCTTCCTGCAGGGCGTCGAGGGAGTCCTGCGCGCTCGTACCGACTCGTGAGGGCGGTGCGGCCGGCGTCCCGCCGCGACAAGCACAGCGCCGGCCCGGCTCCCGGCTAGGACAGAGCGGTCTTCCGCTCCGTCTCGGTGAGGGGTGGGCCTTGCAGGTGGGGCTTTCGGGGGCCGATGAGCATGGGGACGAGCATGTCCGGCGAGAACAGGCGGGTCGCGGGTTTCTCCAGGCTCATGACGTCCAGCAGCGCCGCCATGGCACGCGGATTGCGCGCGCCGGTCTCGACCGCTTTGTCGACGAAGCGCGCGAGGACACGTTCGACGCTGTTGGGCCGGGTCTCGGCGGCTCCCGGATACAGGGCGTCCTGGCCGACGGCCAGGTCCCAGGCGGCGGCCACCGGTCGTGCGGCAGCCCGCTGGAGACGACGTGAGAGGCCCGGATGTCCCGGCCCCCCGGCCGCGCGCAGCACGTCGCGCACGGCGAGAGCGCCTTGGGCGGCGACGGTGAGGCCGTGACCGTAGACGGGGTTGTAGCCGGCGACGGCGTCACCGAGGACGACGAAGCCGTCCGGCCAGCGCCTGGCCCGCTCGTAGTAGCGACGGCGGTTGGCCGTGGCGCGGGTGGTGGTGATGTCCCCGAGTGGCCGGGCGTCCTTGATGAGTTCGCCGATGACGGGATCGCCCAGGCCGAGGGCGAAATCGACGAAGGCGCCGGGATCGCCGGTGGGTTCGCCGCCGCGGGTGCCGGACAGGGTGACGATCCAGCGGTTTCCCTCGACGGGCAGGACGATGCCGCCCTGCCCCGGCGCCTTCGCCGGGTTGGCCTGCACGTTGACCAGAGGGAAGTCGATCTCCCGGGTCGCCTCGGGGGCGTCGTAGACGCGGGTGGCGTAGGCGACGCCGGCGTTCACCACTCGCTCCGCGACGGCCGGCACCCCCAGTCCGGCGAGCCACCGCGGTGCGCGGGAGCCTCGGCCCGAGGCGTCGACGACCAGGTCCGCGCGGAGGGTGCTTTCCTCGTCGCCGGTGCGTACGCGGACGCCGGTGACGGTCGTGGCGTCGCCTTCCAGGCCGAGTACGGTCGTCCCTTCGCGGAGTGTGATGCGTCCGTCGGCCAGGACGCGGCCGCGCAGGACGAAGTCGAGGAGGTCGCGGGAGCAGACCAGGTTGCGGTGACGGGTGGCGGTGAAGCGGCGGAACCACACTTCGTTGGGGGCTCGGGAGACCATGTCGCCCATGATGTGAACCAGACGGCCGCCGTGGGCGACGACCTCGTCGGTGAGACCGGGGAGGAGTTCGTCGAAGGCTTTGGCTCCTCCGCTCCACACCAGGTGGGCGTGGCGAGCCTGGGGAACGCCCCGGCGCGGTTCCGGTCCGTCGGGGAGGCGGTCGCGTTCGATGACGGTGACGTCGGCGAAGTCCGTGAGGGCCGCCGCGGCGAACAGGCCGGTGGCGCCGGCTCCGATGACCACGGCGGCGGGGCGGCGGGGGGCGTTCTCTTCAGCCATGGTGGTGCGCGCTTCCTGTGCTGGCCATGCGTCGGCGGACGTCTTCGAGGAGGTGAGGGTGGTGCAGGGCCGATGCGATCGCTTCGATGCGGTCGCTCACGGCCGCGCCTCCCCGCGGCTCCCGGGAGTGCGCGGCGGGAGGTCCGCCCCGCTGGTAAGCGCTGATGGCGGCGCTGATCGTGATGGCTCCGGCGATACCGTCCGCCTCCGGGGTGTCGTGCCCGGCTCGCGCGGCCTCGCGGGCCCGCCGGTGAAGGACCGGGTCGAAGTAGGGGTCGAGCACGCGCAGGGCGTCGTGGACCCGCTGCTGGCGCTGCATGAGGCGCAGGTCGAGAGGGGTCCACGGCCCGAAGCGTGCTTCGGCCGCCGCCGGGGTGAGGACGCGGAGCGCGCGCCACAGCGGGCCGAGCCGGCGGTATTCGCGCTGGTCCCGGATCCATTTCTGCAGGAACGGTCCGGCTTGCGGCACGATGAAGCCGAGTGCGACGAGGGCGGCTTCCATCAGTGCGAAAGGGGGCGCGGCCTGGGTGCTGAGCACGTCCCAGTCGTGTCCCGACCAGCGGGCGCCGATCGCGGCCGTCTTCGCCACGTCGAAGACGAGTCCCGACGCAAAGCCGAGTTGCAGGAAGACCACCCCCGCCTTCAGCCAGCGGTCGGCGACTTCGGGGAACCACTTCCAGAGCATGGAGGCCGCCACGAGGGACGACACCATGTGCGCGGCGATGTAGAGGAGGATGTGTTCGCGCATCCAGGGGGTGCCGGCGTAGTAGGTGTCCAAGTCGTAGATGCGCGGCGTCGGGACGTCCGCCAGGAAGAACGTCAGCCACAGGACGGCGACGACGCCCGCGTAGAGCCAGTAGATGCGGCGGATTCTGCGCCGGCGCCTTTCCGACGGTTCCTCCCGCCAGCGCATGATCATGGTCAGGCCGGTCGCGCAGAACGCGGTGAGGAAGGAGTAGGCCCAGGGTGCGGCGATGTTCGGTATGCCCGTGAGGACGTTGAGCCGTTCTATGTTGACCGGGGTGATCACGACGAGGACGGCGGTGGCCCAGGTCAGCAGGAGGGTGGTCGCCCTGACGTCGGGGTCGCGCGAGGCCCGCAGGAACGTGGGGAGTTTCAGTACGAGGGCCAGCGCCAGGAGCACCGTGGGCAGGATGTACGGGACGTGGAAGGAGGGGCTCATGACAGGATGTGCCCGCCGCGGTTGCTCAGGGACAGGTTGATACGGCCTTCCACGGTGTCCGCGCTGACCGGGCCCCGCGCGTAGCGGCCTTTCATCCAGGTGCGGACCTCTCGGCCGAAGAGCAGCCCGAACGTCTCGGCGTCCGCCTCGTGGTCGTCCATCGACTCGGCACGGGCCGCGACGGCGAGGAGCGCGTCGCGGGGTACCTCGTGCGCGGTGAGGATCTGTTCGACGGCCCGCTCGATCGCCTCCGTGACCTGTTCTGCGGGCAGCGCGCGGGCGGCTGCCGGCATTCCCGCGACGTGGTGTCCGCAGTCGCCCTGCTCCTCGTGCCACAGCTCATGACCGAGGATGACCAACTGGGCCTCGGGGACGGTGTGTTCCTCCACGACGATGATGGAGTGGTCCCCGCAGTCCAGTCGCATTCCGGAGACGGGGATGTCCGGCGGGAACGCCCGGAACAGGAGGTGGATCGGCTGACCGGTCCGTACGCTCATGGCCTTGCAGAACGCCTCCATGACCTCCTGCGGCTCGGCCGGCCGTTCGACGGTTCCCGCTGCCTGACGGCCCAGGACGGTGAGTAAGGTCTTCATCGCCTTGGTGCTCACTGGTCGCGAGCTCCTTCCGGAGGCACGACGGACCGGAGGACTCCTTCGAGGAGACGCTCCAACTGCTCGCGGGTCAGGGAACCGTGCATGCGCAGGTCGGCGGAGTTCACTCCGTAACGGTCCATCAGGGCCAGCACCGGATCGCTCTCGGGATGTTCGAGCCTGTGCAGGAGGGGGAGCAGGGCGCGGTTGAGCGCGTCGGCGGCCGGTGCGGTGAAGAACGCCTCTCCCTCCTCCACGCCGAAGTACTCGACGAGCCCGTGGAGGAGTTCGACGCTGGGCATCTTCTTGCCGTCACAGACCTGACGGGCCCAGTACCCGGACACGCCCAGCCGCTGGGAGATGTCCGAAGCCAGGTCGGACATGCGTGTGCCGGTCGTGGTCATACTGGCTTGGGCGAGCGCCGCGATCCGTGCCCGGACCCGGTCGTTGACGGAGTCGTCCGGTGGTGCGCCGCCCCGGAGCAAGGTGCGGACCGTGGACGCCGGCAGAGCCGTCCTGGCGGCCAGTTCGGCCACGTCCAGCGGGTCCGGACGGATGCCCTTCTCCTGCACGGCCGCGTCGAGGCGCCGCAGGGTTTCGGCGAGAGGAGGGGGTGATGCCACCGTCGCACTCCCAAGTCGGGTACCAGCACCTGGTGTTGTCCGCGGGACCATACGCGATGAACACGCCCGGCGGCAACGATCGTTGACCTCGCGTCATCGATGATTGTCCGGATCGAGCCACGCGGCGGTGACCGTGCCCGGCTCCCGGATCCCTGCCGGGGCGTGGGGAGACCTCATCGTTTCGAGCCGGTTCAACCGGCAAGCGTCGGAGGCGACTTGGAGGTCGAGGACTCGGCTCATGAGCGACTCCCCACGTCCGCCCGGCGTGTGGCGTGGTGCTCGTCGAGGGACGGGGCTACTTGAACTCGACTCGTCCGACCGGGGTGTTCCCCGACATCAGCGTTTCGCACTCCTCTCGCCAGTCGTGGGTGCCGCACCGGAACTGGGCACAGAGGTAGGCCGAAGTGATGCGGGCGAGCGCTGCGACGCGGTCGGGGCTCTCGTCGGTGGTCTCCGCGGCGTCGTATCCGGAGATCCCGCCGAGCAGGTGCTCGGCGTCGAACAGGGTGAGCAGGGTCTTGGGCGCGGGGGCGAGTCGGTAGGGGTCGGCGTGCCAGTCGGGGCCGACGTCGGTGAAGTGCCGGGAGTCGTCCTTGTCGCCGGCGACGACCAGGACGGGCGGGGTCATCGTGGAGAAGTCGGTGGTGTGGAAGAACGGCACCTGTTCGGCCATCCATCCGTTCAGGATGTCGCCGCCCCGGCCCGGCGCGGCCAGCAGCACACCCGTCCTGATCCGTGGGTCGGCCAGGTTCACCTCGTCCCCGTCGCCGGGGTCGGTGATCCGGGCGCCCAGCAGGAGAGCGGCGGTGTGGCCGCCGAGGGAGTGTCCGGCGACCGCGATCCTGTCCCGGTCGACGCGCCCGGCGAGCCGCGGCACGGCGCTTTCGATCTCGTCGAGGCGGTCGAGGATGTGACTCATGTCCTCGGCGCGCGAGCGCCAGAAGAACGGGGCTCCGGGAGCGCCGGCGAGTTGCCGGCTCAGCGTGCGGGAGGAGAGGTGCGTGGGCTGGACGACGACGAACCCGGCTGCCGCCCAGAGGTCGGCGAGGGGCGCGTACCCGTTCAGCGAGGAGAGGTTGTTCGATCCCCCGTGCCCGTGGGAGAGCAGGATGACGGGCAGGCCGGTGCCGGTCGCGGGCGCGGACACCCGGACCTGGAGGTCCACGGGTCGTCCGGGCACGGACAGGACGACCGGGCCGTACGACAGCACGGGGGCGGGTGCACCGGAGGCGGTGGCGGGGTCGGTGGTCGTGTCGAGGGTCGGGCTCATGGCGAGGGTTCCCTTCTGTGGTCCGTCCCGGTGCCGGCCCGATCGGACGGCGGCAGGCGGACGGTCAGGCGCGCCGAAGTGAAACGGAACGCCGCTCCGCTTATCATCCGGAGCATCGTTCCGTTTTGTCAAACGGTGCCAGGAAGGTTGCCGGGTACAGCAGTTGGGCCCCGGGGCGGACGGCGCACGGATCCGCCGCGCGGGAGAGAGTGGATCCGGCCGGAGGACGTGGGGCTGCGGCGGGAGGAGGTCGCTCAGCTCACCCGCATCCCGGCGGACCACCGCAGCCGTCCGGAGCAGGCCCGCGGACGGCACCCCTCGCGCCAGGTGCTCCGGGGCGTCGCCCGTGCGCTGCGGCTGTCGGACCAGGGACGGCCCCATCTGTTCTCCCTGGCCGCGACCAGCAGATGGGCCGGTGATGCGCGACGCGATGACGCCGTACGGTCCCCCGCGTTCCTCCGCAAGGTGAAGGTGTACGAGGCGTCACCCCGGGCGGGGCAGGCCACCGGCCGGCAGCGGCGCGCCCGGCCGACGCTCACCGCCGTCGCCCCGTACCGCACGGCCCCGGTGTCCCGGCCGGGCGACACGTGCCGGCCCGGAGCGCAACCCGCCGGCGCCTGACGTCACTCGCGGGACGGACAGGGATCCCGCACGCGGCTCAGGCCGTGTTTCGGGGCCCGGCCGAAGGGTGACTTCGAGACTGGCGCGCACACCGCTCCCCGCGCGGAGCGGCTGTCGCGCCCGAACGCCGTCCACAGCGGAGTCACACCCCCGAGAGGCCCATGTCCCCCTCAGCCGCCGACGTGATCCGGACACGCGACGCCGTACCGGAGCCGTCCTCGGAGCAGCTCGACTCACTGCTGCGCGAGCTCTCGGAGCACCCGCCGGGACTGCGGCGGGCCGCCCTCCGGGAGCACGTCATCCGCCTGCTGCTGCCGATGGCGCGGCGTGTCACGCGCCGCTTCCAGCGCCACGGGGAGGAGTTCGACGATCTCGTACAGGTCGCGTCCCTGGGGCTGATCAAGGCCGTCGACGGCTACGACCCCGCCCTGGGCCACGCCTTCCTGTCGTACGCGGTCCCCAAGGTCACCGGTGAGCTCCGGCGGCATCTGCGCGACCGTACGGCCACCGTACGGCTGCCCCGCCCCCTGCAGGAGGCGAGCGGCCGGATCCTCCAGGCCGTCGAGGAGCTCGAACAGCGGCTCGGCGGCCACTCGCCCACCCCGGAGCAGATCGCCGGGCACACCGGGCTCGGACAGGACCGCGTGCTGTCCGCGCTGCGGGCGGTGCACGCGTGCCGTGCGCGTTCCCTCGACGAGCCCGCCGGGCACGACCAGGAGATCCCGCTCGCCTGTCTGGTCGGCGCGGAGGACCCGGCGCTCGGCCGGGTGGTCGACACCGTGTCCCTGACCGCCCTGGTGAAGCGACTGCCGGAGTGCGACCGCCGCGTGCTCTACCTGCGCTTCTACCGGGAGTACACCCAGCAGCAGATCGCGGACGCCATCGGCGTCTCCCAGATGCAGGTCTCGCGCATTCTGCGGCGCTGCTTCGACCGGCTCCGCGAGGCGCTCCTGGCGGACGAGCCGTGCGCGGGAGCCGGCGAGGCGGCACGGGGGCCGGCCGCCGGGCGGGCGGCCCGGCCGGCGCGCACCCCGTACGGCCGCCGTGCCGCGGAGGAGCCGGTATGTCCCGTGGGAGCCGCCGGTCCGGCACCCCCGGCGGCCGGTCCCGCACCCCGGACACGACCGGCCGGCCCGGCCCCGCGTGCCGCGGCCGGTACAGGACCCCGGCGCGGTCACGGGCACCCGGTCCGGCGGCGGCGCGCGGGCTCGCGGCGGCGGACGTGCGCCGGGGCCGTGCCGCAGACCGCGAGGGCCCGGCCCCCTCCTGCCCGCCGCGCGCAAAAGGAGAGGGCACCTTCCCCGACCGGGTTTGTCCCGCCCGCCGAGGGGTGACACAGGTGCGTGTACGCAAGCCGACGAAGGAGCGCACCGTGAGGCGTGGCCTGCGCGCGCTCCGGCACGGGTGGGAGTGGCTGGGCGCCCACACCCTGATGCGGCGCGGCCGTGACATCGAACTGATGCACAGGGCCATGGGTTTCGCCACGCTGGCGCTGGTCACGCTGGCGCCCCTGCTCATCGTGATCGCCGCCGCCGATCCGCTCGGACGGGGCGGCTTCGCGGCCTGGCTGGCGGACGGCATGGGACTGTCCGGCCGGTCCGCGCGCCTCCTCACGGAGATCATCAGCCCGCCGCGCGAGGTGATCGGCACCACCAGCCTGTGGGGTGCGCTGGCGCTCGCCGCGTTCGGCATCCCGTTCGGCGGGAGCGTCCAGAACGGCTACGAGCGGATGTGGAACCTGTCGCCGGGGCCGTGGCACCGCATCTGGCGCCAGGCGACCTGGCTGTGCGTCCTGACCGCGTACCTCTACCAGGAGGTGCTGACCCGCGAGGCCCTGCACGGGCCGGAACGGATCGCCCTCTCGCTGGCGACCGGCGTGCTGTTCTTCTGGTGGGGGCAGCACTTCCTGCTGGGCGGCCAGATCGGCCGGTGGCATCTGCTGCCGGGCGCGATCGCCACCATGGCGGGCCTGATCGGTCTGCGGGGCTTCTCCTACTTCGTCTTCTCCCCGCTGATCATCGACAACGCGATCAGCTACGGCACCGTCGGTGTCGTCCTCACCGTCGAGTCCTGGCTCATCGGCGTGGGGTTCGTCATCTTCGGCGGCGCCCTGTTCGGCCGCTGGCTCCTCCACCACCACGGGCACCGGTTCACCGGGGACCTGCCCCCGCCGCCCGGCACCGAGCCGGCCGGTGACGACCGGCATGGGCCATGAGCGCCCGGTCACTCGAAGGTCAGGCCGGCGAGTGCGGTCACCCGGGCCATTACGTCTCCCCGGAAGAGCTGTCGCCCGCGGTCGATCCGGTGCTCCCGGTACGGGCCGTCCGCCGACAGCCGCCGCAGCGCGCGCAGCAGGGCGGCGGTGTCCGCGGCGGTCTCCGAGACGCCGAGCGCCGCCATCCGGCGTACGCCCTCCGCGCCGTGGCCGGGCAGCGGACGGTAGCCCACCACGGGCAGCCCGCAGGCCAGTGCCTGTACGGCGGTCTGGCCGGCGGCGTTGTCGACCAGGACGCGGGCCGCCCGCAGCAGGCCGGGCATGTCGGTGACCCAGTCCGGTACGAGCGTGCCCGGCAGCCCGGCCAGGCGGGCCCGCAGGCGTTCGTTGCGGCCGCACAGCACGACCGGGAGGAAACCGGCGGCGGCGAGCAGCCGGGCGGTCCCGTCCAGCTCCGAGGCCGCGCCCCAGGCACCGGCGGACAGGACGACGGGCGGGCGTCCGGGGGCGTACCGCTCGAAGCGCCGCCGCCATTCCGCCGCTCCGGCGGCCGGCGCGAAGAAGCCGGGTGCCACGACCGGTCCGGCCGTCTCGACGGGCACCGCGATGCGCCGGCCCACGTCCCGCGCGGCGTCGTCGGTGAGGCAGAGGTACAGGTCGTTGCCGGGGTGGAGCCACTGCCGGTGGACGGCGAAGTCGATCACGAGGACGGCGCTCGGGGGCCGCAGCCGCCCGCGGGCCCTCAGATGACCGGTCAGCTGAGCGGCCAGATGGAAGACGGGGACCACCACGTCGGCGCCCGTGCGCTCCGTGAGGTCCGTCAGGCGGCGGCCCGCCAGCCGGGCGAGGGGGATGCCGCTGGGGCGGTGCCGCGGGCCGGGGCGCAGCAGCGCCCGGTAGAGGCCCGCGTACATCCAGGGATAGTGGCGCACCGACGACTGGTAGAAGCGGCGCAGCCCGGTTCCCAGGCCGTGCGGGAGCAGCCGCAGGAGGTCCACGACCTGCGCGTCATGGCCTTCTTCCCGGGCTCGGCGGGCGAGTTCGCGGGCCACCGTGTCGTGGCCGGCTCCCATGCTCGCGCTGACGATCAGCAGTCGCAGCCTGCCGTCCGCCGGCGCGTAGCGGCGGGGTACCGAGGACGGTGAGTGCACGGGGTGGTGTGTCTCCTGCGCTGCGCCGGTGAAACACTCTCCCGCGCGTTTCGGCGGCCGGACCGGGGATACTCCGGGGTGCCCTCCCCGACGAACGCCGGAAGCAGCCGCGGACGGCGGTCCTCCGGGCGTTCACCCTCGCATCCGAGGTGCAGCCCATGTCTCACGCTTCCCCTGTCGGCACGGCCGACGTGTCGTTCCCCCGGACGTCCGTCGCGGTGCCGGGAGCCCCGGCCGGCGGCGCCGGGCGCCCGCGCGCGGCGCTGGTGACCGGCGCCTCCTCGGGCATCGGCGCCGCCGTGGCCCGGCGGTTCTCCGCACGAGGGTGGCGTCTCGTCCTCGACGGGCGGGGCGCCGAACGCCTCCGCCGGGTCGCGGAGCGGGCCCCGGCGTCTCTCCTTCCGGCGGATCCGACCCGGCCCGGCGCCGAACGGGAGCTGACCCGGTTCGTCCTGGGGCACACCGGTCGTACGGACCTCCAGGTGGCCGGTGCCGGTGCCGGCTGGGCCGGGGACTTCACCGCCGTGCCCCCGTCCGCCCTGGAGGAGGTCGTCGAGGTCGATCTCCCGGGCACGGTGCGGCTGGTCCGGCAGGTGGTGCCGCACATGGTGGAGGCCGGTTCCGGGCGGGTGGTGCTCGTCGGGTCCGTGGCGGGGGCGGCGGGTGTGCGGGGGGAGGCCGTGCACTCGGCGGCCAGGGCGGCGCCGGACGTCTTCGCCGACGCTCTGCGGTACGGGCTGCGCGGCAGCGGTGGCTCGGTCGGCCTCGTGGTGCCGGACGTGGTGGACACGCCGTTCTTCGAACGGCGCGGTCTCCCCTGCCGGCGGTCGTGGTCCGGTCCGGTGCCGCCGGAGCGGGTCGCCGGCACCGTGTGGAGCGCGGTCTCCCGGGGGCGGGACGAGAGCTGCGTCCCCGGCCGGCTGCGTCTGCCCGCCCGGGTGCGCGGCGCGGCGCCGGGCCTGTACCGGCGGCTCGCCGCCGTGTTCGGCTGAACGGCGTCCCGGCGTGCTGGTCGTCGTCCTGGCCCTGCTGGCGGCACTGTCCAACGCCGCGGCCTCGGTGCTGCAGCGGCGGGCCGCGGCGGACGAACCGGAGGGCGGCGCGGGCGTGCGCCAGGCCGTTCGCTGGCTCGGGAAGGTGCTGCGGCGGCCCTACTGGGTCGCGGGGGCCGGGATGCTGGCGCTGTCGACGGTTCTGCAGGCGGCGGCTCTGGGCGTGGGCAGTCTCGCGCTGGTCCAGCCGCTGATGGCCGCCGAGCTGCTGTTCACCCTCGTCGTCGGCAGCGTGGTCTTCCACCGTCGTCCGGACCCCCGGACCTGGCTGGCGTTCGCCGCCCTGGCCGCCGGGCTGGCGGTGTTCCTGATCTCGGTCGCCCCGACCGCCGGCCGGTCCACGGCCTCCGCGGGGCGGTGGCTCATGACCGCGGGGGCGGTGCTGGGCGTCGTCGTGGTGCTGGTGGTGACGGCCCGCGCGGTACGGGGCGCGCCCCGCGCGGGGTTGCTGGGGCTGGCGTCCGCCGTGTCGTTCTCCCTGACGGCGGCGCTGCTCAAGGAGGTGACCGGCAGGATTCCGGACGGGGTGGGGGCCGTGCTGGGGACGTGGCCCGTGTACGCCACCGCCGTCGCCGGTGCCGTCGCCTTCCTGTTGCTCCAGAGCGCGTTCCGGGCCGGGACGCTGGCGGCGTCCCAGCCCGCCCTGACCCTCGGTGACGCGCTGACGAGCGTGGCGCTGGGGTGGGCGCTGTTCGGGGAGCAGATCACGCTCGGTGTGCGGGTGGTGCCGGCGGTGCTCGGCGTGGCGCTCATGGGGGCGGGCACCGTGGGCCTGGCCCGCGCCCCGTCGGTCTCCGGAAGCTGGGACGCGGCGTCGCGGCGTCCGGGTACCGACTCGCCCCGGCCGGTGCCGTAGGCGCCCCGAACCGGCGCGGCCGTCTCTCATGGACTCTCGTGGAAAGGAGCCGGAAGCCGATGTCCGTGTCCCGAGGCCCCTCCCCCGCCCGGCGGGCGGCGGCCGTGCTGGCTCCGGTCGCCGCCGTCGCCGCGGCGCACATCGCCCCCGCCGCGACCTGGCTGCCCGTGGTGCGCCGCCGTCTCCCGCGCCTCGCCGGTGTCGGGCACCCCGCCCATGTCGCGCTGACCTTCGACGACGGGCCCGATCCCGGGTCCACCCCGCGCTTCCTCGACGCGCTGGAGGAGCTCGGGGTCCGGGCGACCTTCTTCGTCCTGGGCGAGCACGTCGTACGGCATCCCTCCGTGGTCCGTGAGACCGTCCGCCGCGGACACGAACTGGCCGTGCACGGCTGGAGCCACGACCGTCCCTGGCTGCCGGCCCCGGCGGACGACGTGCGCGGCCTGGTGCGGGCGGCCGGCGCGGTGCGGGAACTGACGGGCCGGCGCCCCCGCTGGTACCGCCCCCCCTACGGGGTCCTCACCTCCGGGCGCTGGGCCGCCGCCCGTACGGCGGGCCTGCGGCCGGTGCTGTGGACCGCCTGGGGCCGGGACTGGACGGCCGAGGCCACCCCGGCGTCGGTGCGCTCGGCCGTCGCGGCCGGTCTGCGCGGCGGCGGCACCGTCCTCCTGCACGACACGGACAGGATGTCGGCGCCGGACTGCTGGCGGGCCGCGCTGGGCGCCCTCCCCGGCATCGTGAACGGCTGCCGGGAGGCGGGCCTGTCGGTCGGCCCGCTCGCCGAGCACGGGGTGCCTCCGGCGGTGAGCGCTGGCCGGCACCCGCCCGGCGCGGACGGGCCACGGTGACGGACCGGTGCCCGTCGTACGGGAACGGGGGCCGCAGGAGGTCCTCGTCAAGTCAGGGGAGGCTCTGGCGTTTGGATGCCTTCGCAGCAAATTAGGCATATTGTCCGCATATAAGCGATGTTCGGTGCGGCCGGTGTGATGCGGCCTCGTCGGGGCCGGCGGCGCACGGCAGCCGTTACGGCGCACCGGCGGCCGGCCGGGAAGTCGGTGGGGCTCAGGTGGGCGGCTGATGGAAACCGCGATGGCTGCCGTGGTGCGGGAGAGCGGCGCGTACGGCGGGCTGCTGTACGTGCTGCCGCCGGGCGAGGACGCTCTGTGGCTGGTCATGGTGGCGGGGGCCCCGCACGAGCTCGCGACTCCGTGGCGGCGGGTCGCGCTGACCGATCCGATGCCGGTGGCGGACGCCGTGCGCGAGCGGCGCCTGGTGTGGATCGGCGGGCAGGAGGAGCTGGCCCGTCGGTACCCGCGGCCGGCCCTCGTGCTGCCGTACGACTTCGCGCTTGCGGCCGCCCCGGTCACCTCGGGCCCCACGGTCCGGGGCGGGCTGGTGCTGCTGTGGCCCGGAAACCATCCACCGGAGCTCAGCCCCGACGAGCGCGCCGCCGTCGAATCGGGCTGCCGCCGCCTGGGCGGCCTCCTCCAGGAGTCCGCGGACCACGGCGATCCGCTGCCGCCCACCGGCCGGCCGCGGACCCTGCCCCTGCCGTCGGGGAGCACCGCCCCGTTCGGCGAGGCGGCCGCGGTCACGGCCTTCGTCGACCGTCTGCCCGGAGGGTCCTGCGCGCTGGACATGAACGGCCGCATCACCTTCATCACCCCTACCGCCGCCGACCTCCTCGGCGCCGGTCCGGACGAGCTGGTGGGCGCTCTGCCCTGGGAAGCGCTGCCGTGGATGGACGTCCCCCAGGTCGAGGACCGCTACCGGGCCGCGCTGGTCAGTCATCAGCCGCAGGCGTTCACCGTCCTGCGTCCCCCGGACACGTGGCTGACCTTCGAGCTGTACCCGGACGCCTCCGGCGTCAGCGTCCGCGTCACCGGCACCGATCCGTCCGAGAGCGCTCCCGCGCCGCCGTCCGCGCCGGCCGCCGGTCCCAGCCGCGCCATCCTGCTGTACCAGCTGATGCAGCTGGCCGCCACCTTGACCGAGGCCGTCGGCGTACAGGACGTGGCCGACCAGACCGCCGACCAGCTCCTGCCCGCTCTCGGCGCTCAGGGCATGGTGCTGATGGCCCCCGACGACGGCCGGCTGAGGATCCTCGGCCACCGCGGCTACAGCGCCGACATCATCAACCGCTTCGACACCGTCCCCCTGAGTCCGGACATCCCCGCCGCCAGGGTCCTGACCACCGGCGTTCCGGACTTCTTCACGAGTTTCGCCGAGCTCCAGCGCGAGTACCCGGAGATGACGCACGAGGACGGGATGGCCGCCTGGGCCATCCTGCCGCTGATCGCCTCCGGCCGACCCCGGGGCTCCCTGCTCCTCGCCTACCGCCGGCCCCGCTCCTTCCCGCCCGGTGAACGCGCCGTCCTCACCTCGATGGCGGGTCTGGTGGGGCAGGCCCTGGACCGCGCCCGCCTCTACGACACCAAGGACAACCTCGCGCACCGGCTGCAGTCCGCCCTGCTGCCGCACACGCTTCCCGACGTCCCCGGCCTGAAGGTCGCCGCACGCTACCTTCCGGCGGCCCAGGGCCTGGGGGTCGGCGGCGACTTCTACGACCTCATCCGTCTCGACGAGCACACCGCCGGCGCCACCATCGGCGATGTGCAGGGCCACAACGTGGACGCCGCGGCGCTCATGGGCCAGGTCCGTACCGCCGTCCACGCCCACGCCACCGTGGGCTCGGCCCCCGACCAGGTCCTGACCGGCACCAACCGTCTGCTCACCGACCTCGAGCCGGGCCTGTTCACCAGCTGTCTCTACGTCCACCTCGATCTCGCCACCCGCCGCGCGTGCGCGGCCACCGCCGGCCACCCGCCGCCCCTGCTCCGCCATGCCGACGGACGCACCGAAATCCTCCCGGTTCCCCCCGGTCTCCTCCTCGGCATCGAGCCGGACTCCCGCTATCCGGCCCTGGAATTCACCCTGCCGGCCGGCTGTGTGCTCGCCCTCTACACCGACGGGCTCGTCGAAGCTCCCGGAGTGGACCTCGACGACGCCACCGCGGCCCTCGCGGGGCTCCTCGAACACGAGGACCCGGCCGACCTCGACGCCATGGCCGACACCTTCATCCGCCACGCCCCCGCTCCCGGCGACGACATCGCCCTGCTCCTCATCAGCCCCTGTGACTGACGCGGCGAGGAGGCGGCCCGTGGCGGGTACCGGGAGCGCATGACACAGGTGCTTCAGGCGGGTTGGTGGGGACTGGTGGCGGGCTCGGCGCTGCTGCTCGGGGCGGCGCTGGGATACGGGCTGCGGGTCCCGCAGAAGGTGATCGCGACGGTCATGGCCTTCGGTGCCGGGGTGCTGCTGTCGGCGGTCAGCTTCGAGCTGGTCGGGGAGGCCTACGACCAGGCCGGACTGGCTCCCACGGCGGTCGGCGCGCTGGCCGGCGCGGTGGCCTACACCGCGGGCAACATGTGGCTGGCCCGCCGCGGCGCCCGGCACCGCAAGCGCTCGGGGCACCGGCGGGAGCAGGCGCAGCCGTCGGAGGGGCAGCAGGCCGGCTCCGGCCTCGCGCTCGCCTTCGGGGCGCTGCTCGACGGCGTCCCGGAGTCCGCGGTCATCGGTGTGAGCCTGCTCGACGGCGGAGCGGTGAGCCTGGTGACCGTGGCGGCGGTGTTCATCAGCAACGTCCCCGAGGGGATGTCCAGTTCGGCCGGCATGAAGAAGGCCGGGCGCGGCAGGGCCTACGTCTTCGGGGTGTGGGCCGCCATCGCCGCCGCGAGCACCCTCGCGGCGGTCCTCGGCTACACGGTGATCGGGGATTTCTCCCCGGCTGTGATCGCCGCCGTGACCGCGGTGGCCGCCGGGGCCATCCTCGCGATGATTGCCGACACGATGATCCCCGAGGCGTTCGAGGACGCCCACCTGGCCATCGGTCTGGTCACCGTGAGCGGCTTCCTGGTCTCCTTCGCCCTCTCCCACGGCTGAGGCCCGCCGCTCCGTCTTCCGTTCACCGGCTGTCGGTCAGACCACCGGTGACGGCGACGAGCTGCCCGGACGGGTCAGGCAGTCGCCGGGGAACCGCTGTCCCGCCAGATCGAGCACGGTCCATACGGGGCCGGGACACACCACGTCGGCGCGAGTTTCCCAGGGCCCCGGTACCGCCGGACCAGGTATCACGGACGGCCCTCCGACGTCGCTTCAGGACCTGGGCGCTGCCGGGTCAGCGGCGCAGCCATTCGTCGAGGAGTGCGGCTTCGGCCTTGCTGAGGCCGGGCAGTTCGGGCAGGAGGGTGCGGAAGGCCGCGACGACGGCCGCCGGGTCCCGGGTGGGGACAGCGGGTTCGTCCACGAGGATGGCGCGGGTGATCGCGTCGAAGGCGGCGTCGGCCAGGTGCGGGTCGCGTTGCTCCGGTGGCAGGGTCAGCAGGGTGTGGACGGTTCCGACCCCCGCCGCGCGGATGAGGCCGACGGCGCGTTCCTCGCTCACCCGCAGCCGTCCGGCGGCGGCGATCCTGCGCACCCGTTCGGCGAGGACCAGCACGCCCTTGACCTGTGCCGGGGTGTCCCGCGCGCGGGCCGGGTCGAGCAGCAGGCCGTAGACGTACGGGTGGGCGAGGCCGAAGCCGATCTGCGTGTTCCATCCGGCGCGGAGGTCTTCCACCGGGTCGTCCGAAGGCGCGGTGGCCTGTTTGCTCGCCACATGGTCGGCGAAGACCTGTTCCACGGCGGCGACCAGCAGGTCGTCCTTGCCCTGGAAGAAGCGGTAGAGCGCGGGAGGCTGCAACCCGGCTTCCTGGGCCACGCGGCGCGTGGTCACCGCGGCGGGTCCCTGGTCGCGCAGCAGGCCGGCCGCGGCCTTCACGATGCGGTCCCGTGTGATGTCTCGCCGCTGCGTGTTCGGTGCCATGGGGACGATGGTATCGCCCGCACGTGACAGGCGATGTTACCAACGATATCGCCGTCCTCATCGTCGTAAGGCTCGCTTCTGACTGCGGTCAAGCGGCCATTTCCTCGGTGCGCGCACGAGTTCGCTTCCAGCGTTAGTATCAGTGTTATCGTCATTTCCGTTCCATTGGAAACACCATCGGACGGGAGTCAGCCATGCTGATCGTCACGGGAGCCACCGGCCGCCTCGGGGCACTGATCGTCGACCGCCTGCTGGAGCGGACACCGGCAGACCGGATCGGCGTCAGTGTGCGCGACGTGCGCAAGGCCGCCGGCCTCGCCGAGCGCGGCGTCCGGGTCCGGGCGGGAGACTTCACCGAACCCGGCGGCCTGAAGCACGCCTTCGAGGGCGCCGAGCGCGTCCTGGTCGTCTCCGCGGCCATCCGGGGTGACGGCGCGGCGGCCGCCAACGGCGCCGCCGTCGACGCGGCGCGGGAAGCGGGCGCCCGGCGCATCCTCTACACCAGCCACCAGGCCGCCTCGCCCACGTCGCTCTTCCCGCCGCAGAGGGTCCACGCGGCCACCGAGGAGCACCTCGAGCGGCAGGGAGTCCCCTGCACCGCCCTGCGCAACGGCTTCTACGCCGCCACCTTGAGCCACTACATCGGCGCCGCGCTGGAGACCGGCACACTCGCCGTGCCGCAGGACGGCCCGGTGTCCTGGACGGCCCACGAGGACCTGGCGGAAGCCGCGGCCCTCGCCCTGACCGAGGACGGGGCGCTCGAGGGGATCACACCTCCGCTGACGGCCCCGCACGCACTGGACTTCGCCGACGTCGCCGAGATCCTCGGCCGCATCACCGGACGGACCGTCACCCGAGTCGTCATGGACGACCACGAGTGGATGTCCGCGGCGGTCGCCGGCGGGATGCCGCGGCCGGCCGCGGAGTTCGCCCTGACGATGTTCACCGCATCGCGCGAGGGCGAGTTCGACGTCGTCGACCCGACGCTGGAGACCGTCATCGGCCGCCCCGCGAAGACCGTGCACGGGGTCCTGGAGGCAGTCGTACGCTCGCTGCGGTCAGCCCGGTGACCGCGGTCCGGCGCACTCGCCGGGCCCGAACGGGCCGGCCGTGAGGGCGGAGAGAAGGCGGTCCGCCGGGAGGGCCGGTACGGTCCGGCCGCCGAAGCCGGTGGTCGTCTCCGCGGCGAGCAGGGAGTTGAGCACCGCCTCCTCGACCCCGTCGAGGACCGCTTCGAACAGCGGCCCCAGTCCGGCGTCGGCCACGGGCACGCCGGTACCCGGTCGTGTGCTGAAAGCCACGGCGTAGTCACCGCTGCCGTGGCTGTAGGCCGCGCCCGAGCGGGCCAGGGCGAACACCGCGCGGCGCGCGGCGCGGGTGAGCTGCCGGGCGTCGAGAGGGGCGTCCGTGGCCACCACGACCATGCAGGAGCCGGTCTCCCCGTCCGGCGCCGGATCGTCCGCTTCGAGGCCCATCGACCCGGGCGTGACGGTGCGGCCCAGGACGCGCAGCGTGCCGCCGAAGTTCGCCTGCACCAGGACACCCACGGTGCACCGTCGTCCTGCCAGGTCCGGCGTGCGTGAGGCGGTCCCGACGCCGGCCTTGAACCCCAGGGCGACCGTGCCGGTTCCCGCGCCGACACAGCCCTCGGCGACCGGCCCGCCGGACGCCGCGTCGAGGGCGGCCCGCACATGCTCCTCGTGGACGGGCCGGGCGCGGATGTCGGACAGGAAACCGTCGTTGCACTCGCCCACGACGGGGTTGAGGCTGCGCACCTCCTCGCATCCGGGCCGCTCCAGCACCCAGCCGACGAGGGCGTCGGCGACGCGGAAGGCCGACAGCGTGGAGGTGAGCAGCACCGGCGTCTCCAGCGTGCCGAGTTCGGCGAGCTGGGTCGTGCCGACGAGTTTGCCGTAACCATTGCCGGTGAACACCCCCGCGGGCAGCGGTGTGCGGGGGCCGACGGCGTCGGGCACGACGGCGGTGACTCCGCTGTGCACGCCGGGGGGCCGGCGGACGGTGGTGTGGCCGACGCGGACACCCGGCACATCGGTGATCGCGTTCAAGGGCCCGGTGACGCCGCGTCCGATGACGATGCCGAGGTCACGGGCCCGGAGCCGGGTGCCCGGTGCGGACCGGGGGTGAGCCGGA
The DNA here is from genome assembly GCF_001905725.1 of Streptomyces sp. CB02400. Taxonomy (GTDB): domain Bacteria; phylum Actinomycetota; class Actinomycetes; order Streptomycetales; family Streptomycetaceae; genus Streptomyces; species Streptomyces atrovirens. Next base: position 160,046 of record NZ_LIWB01000012.1, on the reverse strand, counting down.
TGTTCCATGGGGTGGACGTTACGCGGCCCGACCCGCCCGGGGAACGCCTCCGGCCGGGTCACCGCTCCCCGCCGCGGGGCGGGGGGTCAGGCGCAGGACCAGGCCGACATCCCCTGGAGCCGGGCCAGGCGTCCGGCCACGGCGATCTGTTCCTCGCGGGTCGCCAGGTCCGCACGCGGGGCGTACTCGAGTCCCCCGGCCGCGACCCAGCTCGACTGCGTGAACTGCAGGCCGCCGTAGTGACCGTTGCCGGTGTTCGCCTGCCAGTCGCCGCCGGACTCGCACGCGGCGATGGCGTCCCAGTCGGCACCCCGGGGAACGGACGGGGACGACGCCTTCGCTTCGGCGGTCGCGGCCAGGGCGGCCGCGGCGACCAGGACGATCACGGCGGCCCTGAACCGGCTCCCCCGCGAACTCCGTACCTCACCTATGGGGGTATTTCGTCCATGACTCATGGAGAACTGTTACACCGTGCCACCGCGCGACGGCTCGTCGACGGCCGTCTCCTTGCCCCGGACGGGGTACGTGGTGGTCCGCCTCGGCGACATTGGTCCGGCCGGGTGACCTTCGGAGCGCGGCCCGACGCCCCGGCGGCGACGCTGGCGTCATGGCACCCTTCATGACAAGGCGGCCGGCCGCCGCACTGCTCGTCTGGCTCGCCGTCGTCCCCGGGACGGTCGCGGCGGCCCCGGCCGGCGGGGACACCGGGGCCTCGGACGGATCTCCCACGGCCGCCGGCGATGTGCTGTCACCCCTCGCGGAGGCCGCCCGTCCGCTGCGCACCACCGAGCCCTCGGGCCCCTTCGAGGACCTGCGCCCCTTCGGGAAGGCGGTCGGTGACGCCGTGGTGGTCGGCATCGGCGAGGCCGCCCACGGCTCCCACGACTTCGTCACCTTCCGGCACCGGGCGCTGCGGTACCTGGTCGAGGAGAAGGGCTTCCGCTCCTTCGTCCTGGAGGCCAACTGGAGCGCGGGGCTCCGTCTGGACGACCACCTGCTCACCGGGCGCGGCGATCCCGTCCGGATCATGGCCGAGGAGTTCCGGGACGCCTTCCTGCTGCTGCACAGCCAGGAGTACCTGGACATGATCCGCTGGATGCGCGCGTACAACGTCGCCCACCCCGACGACCCGCTCAGGTTCGCCGGCAACGACAGCGGCTACGCCGGCCCGGAGCTGTACGACCGGGTCGTCGGCCACGTCCGACGCGCCCACCCCGACCTGCTGCCCGCCGTCACCGGCCTGTACCGGGGGCTGCGCCCCACCCTGCCCGTCGACGCGTGGATGCGCGCCGCCATGACCGCTCCCCTGGACGAACGCCGCGCACGGGCCGAACGCACCGGACGCGTCCTCGCGCTGCTCCGCGCCCGCGAACCCGCCGGTACGGACGACGAACACGCCCGGGCGGTCCAGCACGCCACCGTCATCGACCAGGTGGCGCGCCTGTACGCCTTCGACCTCTCCGACCCCCGGACCGGGCCGAAGGCCATGGCCTACCGCGACACCGTCATGGCGGAGAACACCCTGTGGTGGCACCGCCACACCGGCCACCGACTCGTGCTCGGCGGGCACAACAGCCACCTGTACACCAGGAGTTCCACCCCCGCCCTCCCCCTCACCCAGGGAGCGGTGCTCCGGCGGCGACTGGGCGACGGATACCTGGCGGTGGGGCTCTCCTTCGACCGGGGCGCCGTGCACGCCACCGGACAGGGCCTGCAGAACCCGGCCGACCAGGACGTCGGACGGGTCGAGGTGGAGCCCGCCGCTCCCGGCTCGGCCGAACACGTCCTGGACCGGGTGGGCCACCGCGACTGGTACGCCGACCTGCGCACCGCGCCGCCCGCCGCCCGCGCCCTGCTGGACGTCACCCGGCCCAAACGGGAGATCGGCACGGACTTCCCGCCGCCCGGGGACCACATCAATCTGCTGAGGTCGGCGGACCTGGTGGTGCATCTGGACGAGATCCGGCCGAGTCGCGTACTACTCCGGCCCGGAGGGTGAGGGCGCGGTGCCGCCGGGGCGGAGCAGGCCGGTCAGGGACAGGGCTCCCGGACCGAAGAAGACCAGGAGCAGGAAGCCCCAGCAGAACAACGCCGGTGACAGGCCGCCGTTCTGCAGCGGGAACAGACCTTCCTTCTGGTGTTCGGTGAAGTAGGCGAAGGCCATGGCTCCCGAGCTGAGGAACGCCGCGCTGCGGGTCCCGGCTCCGAGGAGGACGAGGACACCGCAGACGAGCTCGATCACACCCGCGTACCAGAACGGCCAGTCCCCTGTGGGACTGGCCTTCCGGTCCAGCACGCCGAAGAGCGTGGCGGCGCCCTCGCAGGCGAACAGCAGGCCGAGGACGATGCGGAACAGGCCCAGAACGAGCGGTTGACTGCCGTCCAGCCGGTCGCTCAGGCGTGCGGTGCTCATCGTGGCCCACTCCTCGCGTCGGTCGGTGCAACGTGGAGGGCCGGCGCCGTGGGTGGCGCGCGGGGGGCCGTCCGCTCTTCTCTTACGTGCGGGCCGGCCCGACGGTTCAGCCGGGCACACCGCCGGTCCGCGCCCGGACGGTCAGAGGGTGCTCTGCGCGTACGGCACCAGCTTGACCGGCCCCATGAGTCCGTGGTCCTGGCGGGCCAGGGAGCCGAAGACCTCCGGACGGGTCGTCCTGAGGCGGTTCACGAGCGGCGTCGCCACCTCGATCTCGATCGTGTTCTCGCCACGCCGCAGCAGCGGTCCCACGTCGATGACGGGCGACATCCGGTCGGCGGGGCCGGACGCCTCTCCGTTGACCGTCACCCGGAAGGTGTCGCTCACCTGCCCCAGGTCCAGGAAGGCACCGTGGTCGGAGGTCCAGTCGCGCGGGAGCACGACGGTGGTGCGGTAGCGGCCGATGCCGGCCGAGTCCGCCAGTTCGGGAATCCTCGACCAGGGCAGCAGGGCGTCCAGCACCAGCTTCCTGCGCACCTTGTCGGTCCGGGTGGCGTCGGAGCCCGGGACCCAGTCCTCCACTTCGAGGTGCCACCGGTCCGGCTCGATCGCGGCGGGCACGGACCGGAAGGTGGTGGTGACCGTACGGCCCTGGGACAGCTCCGTCCGGTACGTACCCGCCGTACCGGCCCGCACGGTGAGCCCCTCCCGGGTGAACAGCACCTCGTCGGCGTCCGAGGAGACGGCGTGCGGACGGTTTCCGTTCCGGTCCCCGAAGAGTCCGGGCCGCCCCAGCGCGACGATCGTCGCCTGGCCCGGCCGGAGCGCGACGCGCAGGGTGATCTCGTCGCCCTTCTGCGTGTACCGGCCCACCCGTACGGCCTTGCCCGTCCAGGGGTCGAGGAGATAGGGCACCGCCCGGCCGCCGCGGGTGCGGCGCAGGGTGACGTCGTGGTCGATCGCGGCGACGGGCGGCTTGACGGTCTCGGCGTGCTTGCCGTTGCACAGGTAGTAGAAGTCCGCCTCCTTCGTCACGCGGTGCGCGTTGAGGAGCGTCGAGGAGGCGGAGTAGCGGACGTCGGGGCTGACGCCGAGGGCGGTGAGGGCGTCACCGACCGCGGGCTTCTCGGTGACCCGGACCACGTTGGGCAGGGCGAGCAGCCGGGCCAGCACGTCCCGCAGCCGCTCCGTCTCCCCGGACTCCGGGACGCCCGGCGTGAGCGCCTGGTCGAAGGCGCCGAGGAACACCATGGGCAGCCCTGCCTCGGCGAAGCGGAGCAGTTTGCGGGCGTCGGCCAGGGCGAGGGTCGGGGTGGAGCCGTAGAAGAAGTCGCCCTCGACGAACAGCGCCTTGTAGGCCGGACCGTCGGGGGCCAGACGGCCGCCGGACACCCTGGCGTTCGGCAGGTCCAGCAGCGGACCGCTGAGGAACTGGTGGGTCCAGCCGAGCGGGACACCGGTCGAGGTGAACCAGGACGCGCCGATGCCGGTGGCGCTGTAGCCGGTCTGCCGGTAGACGGCGACGTCCGCGCGGACCGTGCCGGCCTGGAGGACCTGGTGCACACGGCCGAGGTAGCCGGAGATGTCCTCGACGTGCCGCCAGGTCGGCTGCCTGGGGCCCCAGGACTCGCCGTAGCCGGGGCTGCCGTTGTAGGGGCTGAAGGCCGCGAAACCGGGCCACTGCGCCTCGGGGGCCTTGGCGTAGGAGAAGCCGTGCAGGACGGTCTGGTTGACGCCCGCCGCGTAGGCGCCGCCCATGGTGCGCAGGACCCGGTCCCAGGTCGTGCTGTAGGCCGAGCCGTTGTACGCGCCCGACTCGCAGGACAGCACGGTGTGTCCGGCCATGTCCCGGCCGCCGGCCAGGCACCGGTAGTCGTCCAGGTTCTTGAAGCCGAGGGACTCGCCCTCGGCGATGTCGAGGATCGCGGCGGACTCGATGGTGTCGGTCTGCAGGCCGTAGGGCTGCGAGCGCAGGGTCATGCCCAGGCCGTGCGCCCAGTCCCGCAGCGCGCGCAGGTGGTGACGGTTGAACAGGTCGGAGACCGTGCCCCAGAAGTCGTGCCTGATCTGCCGGGTCAGCTGGGCCTCGAAGGCGAACACCTGGTTGCTGTCGTCCAGGACGAGGACGGGCAGGTGGGGCAGGAGCGGACGGCCCGTGCGCTTCTCGAACTCCTGCGGCAGCCGCTCCGTCCAGACCAGCCCTTCGGTCTCCATCTCCACGGAGTCCTCGAAGAAGGCGCCGCCCGCCGCTTCCAGCAGGCGCCGCAGGGAGCCGGTCAGGATCCGGCGCTCCCAGAAGTCCGTGACGGCGGTGGTGCCGGCCGCGCTGAAGTGGTCGACCACGTAGGCGGCGGGGGCGGAGTGCGGTCCGGACTCCGGCTGCTGGCCCGAGCCCCGCTGCCAGTAGGAGATCAGCACCCACTCGCCCTCGGCGGGCGCCGTCCACGTCAGGGCGCCGTCGGTGACCTCGGCGGTCAGGTCGCGGACGCTGTCCGGGTCGAGCCCGGTCTCCTTGCGCGTGGAGTTGGCGGTCTCGACACGAGCGGCCTGGACGGCGAGGAGACGCGCACGGGTGACACCGGGGGCGGCCTCGTGCACGGGCGGGGGCACCGGGCCCTCGTAGGTGGCGCCGCCGGCCAGCGGGACGCGGCCGTGGACGAGTTCCTTGGCCGCGGCCTCGTCGTCGGGGGTGACGCCGGGGACGGCCACGGGCCAGCTCGGGCCGAGGGTGATGTCCACGGTGAGGCCGCGTCTCGCCGCCCGGCGCAGGGCCGCCTCGACGCCGTCCCGCCAGGGCCCGCCGCCCCAGCCGTGACGGGCGGTGTCCAGCAGCGACTTGTCCTCGATGCTGTGGTGGACGGCGGCGATCTCGACCCCGCCGAAGCCCGCGTCCGCGATCTGGTCGATCTCGCGGGCTATCTCGTCCGGGTCCACGAGACCGTCCGGCCACCACCACCGGAACTTCGGACGCACCGACCGGGCGGGGGCGGCGAACCAGTCGGCGGCCGGCCCGGCGCCGCCGGCACCGGGAAGCGCGGTGGCGCCGGGTGAGGCCGCGCCGAGGGCGGCCGCGGCTCCCACGGTCACCGCCGTGGCCAGGACCGTGCGCCTGGTCATCCCGCCACGCTGCGGGACGGATTCGTCGTACATGAGTGCACCCCAGTAGAAGTTCACATGCATTGAATCGTTTCAATATCTCTGAATGCGGGAACGCTAAACCGCGCGCCACGGACGGGTCAAGATCCCTGACACCGGGCGTTCTTCGGAACTCGTGGTGCACGCGGGCGACATCGACGGGCGCGAGACCGGCCGACGTGGGCTGCGGCAGGACACCGGGTGGGCCGGCCCGGCCTGACTCCGTGTCTCCCCCGTTTGCGGATGCACCGGTTCAGGGGCGGTGCCGGCGTCCGCTTCCGGGCCGGCCGGGACCGCGCGCTGTGGCGGCCGGCCTTCCGGGGCCGCCGGCATCCGGACCCGGACGGGGGCGCGCCCTTCGCACACACCGTCAACTCCGCCCGGCTCAGCGGTGCTTCGGTGCCGGAGTGTTCGCCTCTCACGGACCACGTCCCCGGTGCCGTGCGCGGACGTGCCACAGCCCGCCGCCGTAAGGTGCGGTCATGACATGGAGCGAGGCGGAGTACGTCGACTACCTGGAGGCCGAGCGGCGCGCCTTCGCATGGGTGATGCGGCACTACGGGGGTCTGACGCCGGCAGAAGCCACGGAAGCGGCCCTGGAGTGCTATCCGTACGAGCCGGAGGAGCACGCCTACCGCGGTCTGGTCTTCCACGACGAGGCCTGGCACTGGGCGATGCTGACGATCCACGGTGACCGGTACACGGTGGAGCACCCCGAACTCGTCCATCCGCCGGCCGCCTACCGGGCCCTGGAGTGAAGGTCCGCACGGGCGCCTTGCCGGAACGGCAACATCTCTTGGCGGTTCACCGGGGGCCGGACAAGGCTCGGACGCGTTCACCGACAGAAGGAGCCCTCCATGAGTGCCACCGACGCGGTCAAGTTCTGGAACGACGTCTACGCGGCCCGGCCGGCGGCCACCGATCCGCGGCCGAACGTACGCCTGACCGAGACGGTCGCGGATCTGCCGCCCGGCGATGTGCTGGACCTCGGATGCGGCGCCGGTGGCGACGCGCTGTGGCTGGCCCGCCTGGGGTGGCGCGTCACCGCCGTCGACGTCTCGTCCGTGGCGGTCGAGCGCCTCACCGCGCTCGCCGCGTCACACGGTCTGGACAATCGGATCACCGCCCGGCAGCACGACCTGCGCGAGTCGTTCCCGGACGGGGCCTTCGACCTCGTCTGCGCCCACTATCTGCAGACTCCCCTCGACCTGGACCGGGCGACCGTGCTGCGAAAGGCCGCGCACGCCCTGCGGCCGGGCGGGCGGCTGCTGGTCGTCGACCACGGATCGACCGCTCCGTGGTCGTGGAACCAGGACCCCGACGTCCGGTACCCGGCCCCGCGGGAGGTGGCCGCGGACATCGCCCTGGACCCGGCGGCATGGACGGTCGAGCGGGCCGACTCGCCCCGCCGGGTCGCGACCGGACCGGACGGGCGGACCGCCGAGGTCACCGACCACGTTCTGATCGTCCGCCGTACGGCCTGAACCGGACCCGGTCGACACAGGGAGACACCATGCGTCGCGACACCCCACCGCCCCGCACCGGGAGCAGCGAGGCCGAGGTCCTGCGCGGCTTCCTCGACTACCTGCGGAACTCCGTCTCCGCGAAGGTCGAGGAAGCCCCCGAACCACAGGTCCGGACCGCCTCGGTGCCCTCGGGCACGAACCTGCTCGGGCTGCTCAACCACCTCACGTTCGTCGAGCGGGCCACGTTCCTCGGGGAGCGGGTCACCGACTGGCAGGCCACCTTCCACGCCGCGCCCGCGGACAGCGTGGCCGATGTCGTCACCCGCTACCGGCAGGCGGTCGCCCGGGCGAACGACGTACTCGACGAGTGCGCCGACCTCGGCGCGCCGGTCCCCCGTCCCCGGTCGAACGGTGCCGCTCCGAGCGTCCGCCGGGCGCTCACCCACATGATCGAGGAGACCGGCCGCCACGCCGGCCACGCGGACATCCTCCGTGAACTGATCGACGGGGCGACCGGACGCTGACCTTTCGGGAGAGCGGGCACCGTACCCTGGCGGCATGCGCATGCGCCCCACTCTGAGCTGGACCCCCGAAGAGGACCTGCCGCCGGGCTCCACGGACCTGGAGCCGGTCGCCGACGCGCTGGGCGCCGGCGGTGTGGTGGTGCTCAGCGGGGCGGGCATCTCCACCGAGTCGGGCATCCCCGACTACCGTGGCGAGGGCGGGAGCCTGAGCCGCCACACGCCGATGACCTACCAGGACTTCACCGGCAGCGACCGGGCCCGGCGCCGGTACTGGGCGCGCAGCCACCTCGGCTGGCGCACCTTCCGCCGGGCCCTGCCCAACGCCGGGCACCGGGCCGTGGCCGCTTTCGGGCGGCACGGCCTGCTCTCGGGTGTGATCACACAGAACGTCGACGGTCTGCACCAGGCCGCCGGCAGCGAGGGCGTCGTGGAACTCCACGGCGGCCTGGACCGGGTCGTCTGCCTCTCCTGCGGCGCCGTCGGCCCGCGCCGCGAACTCGCCCGGCGGCTGGAGGAGGCCAACGCGGGCTTCGCTCCGGTCGCCGCGGGAATCAACCCCGACGGTGACGCCGACCTCACCGACGAACAGGTCGGGGACTTCCGTGTGGTGCCCTGCGCGATCTGCGGCGGCGTCCTCAAACCGGACGTGGTGTTCTTCGGCGAGAACGTGCCGCCGGGGCGGGTCGAGCACTGCCGCACACTGGTCCGCGAGGCGTCCTCGCTGCTCGTACTCGGGTCATCGCTGACGGTGATGTCCGGGCTCCGGTTCGTCCGTCAGGCCGCCCAGGCCGGCACACCGGTACTGATCGTCAACCGGGACCCGACCCGGGGCGACCGGCACGCCGTCACCCGGGTCACGCTCCCCCTGGGAACGGCCCTCACCACCGTGGCCGACCGGCTGGGCGTCCCGCTGGACGACCGGACGGCAGCCTGAGCGGCTGCCTCCGTCTCCGCCGCCCGCCGCGTCACTCCTCGTCGCGCAGCCGGGCCGCCAGTGAGGTCAGCGGCTCGGCCTCCCCGGTGTGGCCCAGCGCGGTGAGGCGGGAGACCGCCGCGTCGAGGCGGGTGAGGGCCGGGGCGGCACGGTCCAGGTAGATGCCCTCCACGGCACCCGCGAGGCGGACGCACTCGGCCCACTCACCGACGTGCTCCTGCTCCGCCCCCGGTTCGCCCAGCAGGGCGAGGGCCTTCTCCAGAGCGGTCAGGGCGTCCTCGTACTCACCGGCGTAGGCGTTGACCCGCCCGTGTTCGTAGGCCAGGGCGACGTCCAGGGGACGGCCGTGGACCTCGTACCCGACGGCGCGGGCCTCGTCGGCGATCCGGCCGGCGTCGGCGAGGAAGGCACGGGCGCCGGCCAGGCCCTCCGGGCCCTGCCGCTCCGCCTGGAGCCGGGCGAGTTCGCGCAGGCAGTTGCTGAGCTGCTCGTGGCGCGGATCCTTGGCGTGGGCGGCGAGTGCCTGGTCCGCGGCCTCACGAGCACGGCCGAACTCACCGGATTCGCCGAGGAGTACGGCTGTCTCGGCCGCGATCATGGCGTGGCTGCCCGGGTCGTCGTCCCAGCCGGCCGACTCGGCCGCGAGGGCGACGAACTCCGCCGTGGCGGCCTTGAGGTCGTCCCCCGCGTGCAGCGCACGGGCACGGGTCAGCCGCAGTTGGGCGACGAGCCGGTCGTCCGGCTTCCCGGCGGCGACGTCCGGTTCGGTGAGCAGGGAGTCGAGCAGCGCGATGCAGTCCTCGACGCGGCCGAGGTCGAGGCTGAGCTGGGCCGCGTTGCTGTAGGTGCAGTACGCGTCGAACCGGCTGCCGCCGCGGAGGTCCAGCTCCGCGGAGCGGGTCAGGTGCCGCAGCGCCTCGTCGGGGCGGCCCAGGTGCATGCAGGCCCCGGCCAGGTCACTGTGGAGGCGGGAGGTGTCGACCGTGTCGGCCGGCCAGTCGGCGGCCAGCCGCAGGCCCTCGGCCAGGTCCGTGTACGCGGCCTGCGCGTTCTGCAGGCCGAGCTGGAGCCGGCCGCGCAGGGCGAGTGCGCGGGGCAGGTGCCAGGCCGGGCCGTGCGCCTTGAGCCGGTCGAGGGCGACGTCGGTCTCGGTGAGTGCGGCGGGCAGGTCGCCGGACATGGCGTACGTGGTGGCCCGCAGCAGCAGGGCCCCGGCGATCTGCGCGTCGACGTCGTGCCGGGTGGCGAAGGTGTGCAGCAGGTCCACCTCGGCGAGGACCGGCGCGATGTGCTCCTCGTCTCCCGACGTCTGCAGGCGCATGCCGAGCGCGGTGGCCCGCAGCCGCAGCAGGCGGGCCTCCTGGCGCGGGGTGAGACCGGGCGTCTCCTCGTGCAGACGGACCAGGGAGGCGTGGGCGGCGGTCAGCGCGGCGGCCTTCGCATCGGCGCCACCGGTGCTCTGCGCCTGGACATCATCGGCGCGCTTCGCCCCAGCCGCGTCCGTGCCCTGCGTCCCGGCGGTGTCGGCACCGCTGCCCTGTGCCGTGTCGGTGCCCTGTGCCCCCGCGTCGTCGTCGGTGCCCTGCGCCGAGAGCTCCGCGGTGGCGAGCAGGGCGCAGGCGCGGGCGACTGCCGCGTGGCCCGGCTGCCCGGCGTCGTCGTACAGGCCCGCGGCCTCCTCGTGGAGGGCGGCGGCGTCGGCGAACTCGTCCTTCTCCCGGGCCCGGCCCGCCTCGTCGTCCAGCAGGTCCGCGTGCAGCCGGACGAGCGGGCCCACGGCCGGGTCGTCGGGGTGGGTGTAGCCGCGGGCGGCGACGAGCGTACGCAGCCGTGCCCAGCAGGCCCGCGCGTCCGGGTGCCCCTGTTCGTCCAGTTCCCGCGCACGGACGATGAGTTCGGGCAGCGATTCGGGGACGGCGGGGGCCGTCCGGGTGGTGGGCGCGGCGACCGGGGCCGCCGGGGCCACGTCGTCGAGGGTGCGGGTGCGCAGGGTCAGTTCCAGCGCGTCCAGGAGGGGGGCGCGGTCGAGGCGAACTCTGCGGCGGTCGGTGTGGGCGGTGGTGCCGTTGCGGGCGTCGAAGCGGGCGGCGAGGTCGTCGGCGCGCTCCCGTACCTCGGCGCGCAGGCCGGTCACCGTCCAGGTGCGGCCCGCGAATCCGGTGGCGGGCAGTTCGCCGTGGCCGAGGAGTTCGACGCGCTGGAGGAGGACCTCCACGCCGGTGAGGAAGTCGAACTGCTCCCGCGGCGAGTCCACCTCGTCGAACAGGCTCCGGTTCTCGGCGAGGAGTTCCAGGCCGCGTGCCTCGTTGCCGGTCAGCGCGCAGAACTCCAGGTGCCGGCCGACCTCCCCGGACATCGAGGGGTTGCGGCGGCAGCCGCGGTAGCCGGCGAGGTGCAGTTCGCGTGCCTCGTCGGTGCGGCCGGCCCGCAGCAGGGGCAGCAGCGCGTACGAGAAGGAGCGGGCCGGCTCCTCCTGGCAGGACTCCTTCCCGGCCAGGACGGGCTCCCAGGCGCGCAGCGCCCGCTCGTCGTCGCCCGCCGCCAGGTGGTGGAGGGCGCGCTCGCAGATCTCGCAGGCCTCGCAGTCGCTGAGCCCGGTGCGGGTGCGGCCGGCCCACAGCTCGTAGGCGAGGGCGGTGTCCTCGCCGATGTGGGCGGCGAGCTGGTAGGCCTGTCCGTAGTAGGGCTGGAGGCCGAGGCCTGCCTTCTCGTAGCGGTCGCGCATCTCCGTCAGCCACTGGCGCAGGCTGGCCAGCGGGATCTCGGGCAGCGCGCGCAGGGCGTTCGCCACCCACTTGAACCGCCAGAACAGCGTGTGGCGCAGGCGCTCGTCGAAGACGTCGGGCTGCTCGTCGAAAAGGGTGAGCAGGCGGGCGAAGACGACGGGCGACTTCCGGGGTTCGGAGCCGTAGGTGTACGCCTCCTGCAGTTCGAGGAGTGCGCGGACGAGCGGGACGGGCTCCTCGAACTGCTCGGCGACGTCGACGAGTTCCTCGGCGGTGACGGTGCGGGCGCGGCCGTAGGGGCGCCGGCGGTTCTCCTGGAGCGCCTCGTACAGCTCGTCGGTGCTCTGGGGATGGGGTGCGGTGGGCATCGTCAGCTGTCCTTGCGGAGGGCGTGGGCGAGAAGGTCGAGGAAGGAGCGGTTGATGAGGCTCGACTCGGCGGGTTTGAGCGGTCGCCGGGACAGCAGCGCGGCCTGTCCGTAGAGGGCTTCGGCGCTGGTGCGGGCCAGCTCGGGCTCGTCGATGGCGACGGCGGTGCGGACCAGCGGGTTGAGCTGGTTGAGGATGAGCTGGGCCCGCGGCGCCTCCTGGCGCAGGGCGCCGAGGATGTCGCCCCACAGGCCGCCCTCCTGCTCGCGGGCGAGCTGGGAGCGGGTGCGTTCGTGCCGGGCCTCGCGGCTGTCGACGAGGAGGGCGGGGGCGGAGGCGGGGTGGAAGGTGCGCAGCGCGACGTCGCAGTCGAAGACGGCGAGGGCGTCGCGGGCCTGGGCGAGATAGGCCGCGGCGGCCAGTTCCGTCTCCCGGTCGACGGGGTCGAGGTGGGCGGTGAGGGTCGCCGGGTCGAGGTCGGCGACCGTGACCTCGGACCTGATCTCCGGCAGCCGGTGGACCAGTTCACGGTCGTAGGTGTAGCCGCCGTTGACGACGCCGAGCCCGGCGGCCGAGGCGATCGCCGCGACCTGCCGGAACTCCTCCACGCTCGAGGTCACGAGCACGGTGCGGTGGGTGCGCGCGAACTCGTCGAGGGTGGTGTGCCCGTCGGTGGTCTCGAACGGCAACCAGGGCAGCAGCATCCGCAGGATCTCGTCGTCGTGCACCGCGAGCGACTTCACGGCCAGGTGGTGGGCCTGGAGGAAGCGGGCCAGCAGGTCCGGGTCGCTGGCGGCGGCCCGGGCGATCCACGCGCGCAGCCGCTCGGCGAGGGCGTCGCGGACGGCGGCGAGGGTGTCGTCCTCGTACAGGGACTCGCGGGACGCGGTCGGGCGCAGGCTCTCGGCGTCGATGACGCAGCGGACGAAGAACGCCCACTCGGGCAGGATCTCGTCGGCCTGCTCGGACAGGAGCATGCCCTTGACGTGCACGCGGTGGCCGTGGCTGCGGCCGGCCGGCACCGTCTCGGGCAGCACGCACGCGATGCCCTTCAGGCCCACGGCGGGCAGGTCCAGCTCGATGGTGTCGAGCGGCTTGAATCCGAAGACCTCCTCGCCGTACGCGGCCAGCGCGCGGGAGCGGGCTCCCGGTGTGGGGTACGTACGCGCCCAGGGGGCGAGTTCGGGATTGACGGACGCGGCGCCCGTGCCGTCGTCGAAGGTCACCGGGTGGCGCAGCAGGGAGCCGAAGTGCCGGGCCAGCGCGTGCACCTGCGCCGGGCGGGTCCACTCGCCCGCGTCGGTGCGGGGCGTCAGGGTGACGGTGGTGCCGGGCCGGGGGCGTGCGGTGGCGGGCAGGACACGGACGGTGTAGCTGCCGTCGCCGCGTCCCCGCCACTCCACGGCGGGCGCGTCGGGGGTGCGGGCGGAGCGGCTCAGGACGTGGATCTCGTCCGCGACCAGGAAGCAGGAGAGCAGTCCGATGCCGAACTGACCGATGAAGTCGCCGCGTTGCTCGGCGATCTTCTCGGCGCGCTTGCTGCTGCGGCCGATCGTGGCGAGGAAGGTGTGCACGTCGGCCTCGGTGAGGCCGACGCCGTCGTCCTCGACGCGCACCACCGTGCCGTCGGCGTACAGGCGGACACCGAAGGCGTCGGTGGGGGCAGCCGGTTCGAGGGCGTGCCGGGCGGTCAGCGCGTCCACCGCGTTCTGCAGGAGTTCGCGCAGGTAGACGCGGGGGCTGGAGTAGAGGTGGTGGGAGAGGAGGTCGACGAGGCCGCGCAGGTCCACCTGGAAGGTGCGATCGGCGGCGGTGTTCTCGGGCAGGATCATCGGCGGTCCGGGTGGGTGAAGGGGTGGGGCGGCGACGGGAGACGGAGAACCGGAAGGCTCAGAAAGCCTTGCGGAAGCGCGCGTACGCCTTCTGCGGGTCCGCCATGAACGTCCACGGCCACTCGGTGAACGCGCCGTCCAGCTCGCGGAAGACGTTCGAGGCCTTGCTGCTGCCGGCCAGTGAGAGGGCCATGGCGAACATGTTGTAGTCGCCCTGCCAGCCCAGGCCGCGCTCGTACGCGTGGTGCAGGATGCTGCGCTCCGCCGCCTCCCTCAGCTCGGTCCGGATCCTGGGTTGCTGCAGGCAGTCGCTGTCGTCCGACTCCACCCATTCCTCGACGTACGCCATGGCGACGACGCAGCCGAGCCGGTGGCCGTCGGGCGCGGCGGCGAAGGCCTTGCGGGCGAACTCCAGGGCCTGCCCCGGCTCACCGCCCCAACGGGGCTGCAACTGCGCCAGCCGCTCGGTGTGGATGTCCAGGTCCAGCGGGTCGCGGCGCAGGCCGGCGTCGAACCGGGTCTCGTTGACGGCGGGACCCAGCGACATACCGCGCCCGGAGGTGAGGAGCTGGCGCCACGGCGTGACCCATTCCGGCCGCAGCTCGGCGGCCTCGAACAGCTGCTCCTCGGCGATGTGGAGCCGCTCGTGGAAGACCCGCCACTGCTCCTGCGTGACGTGCACGGCACGTGCGGCGGTACGTGCCTCCCAGCCCCAGCTGATGTGACGCGCCCCGGATATCAGCAGGGCCGTCGCCCGGTGTTCCTCGTCCTCCTCGACGGCCCGGCCGATCCAGTCCTGCACACCGTCCAGTTCGGCCAGTTCACCGAGGATCCGGTGGTCGCGGCCGAGGTCGAAGGGGGCCAGCGCCTCCTTGACCGCCGCCCAGTCACCCGCGTCGGCCGCCTCCACCAGCGCGAGCACCCGCGCGTCCCCGAGCGCGCGCAGCGTGTACGTCCCGTCGCGCCGTCTGCGCGGGACGGGAAGGACGTGCGGATCCGCCGCCGGTCTCTCCGCACTCCCGCCGAACAACCTGCCGAACATCCCGCGCCCTCCCCTGGTCCCGCGTGATCATCCGGTGCAGCATAAGCGACCCCACCGACACCGCTTCCACAGGGTTTTCACCGGCGCTTCACGATCCGGGCGCTCCGGCCGGCGCGGGCGCCCGGAGCGGCGCGTGAAGCCCGTCAGTCGAGGACCGCGGTGGCCTCGATCTCGACGAGATGCTCGGGGACGTCGAGTGCCGCCACGCCCAGGAGCGTGGCCGGCGGGACCGGGGTGACTCCCAGCTTCGCGGCCGCGCGGGAGATTCCCTCCAGGAGCAGGGGCATCTTGTCGGGGGTCCAGTCGACGACGTGGACCGTCAGTTTCGCCACGTCGTCGAAGGAGCCGCCGACCTCGGCCAGGGCGGTGCCGATGTTGAGGTAGCACCGCTCGACCTGCGCGGCGAGGTCGCCCTCCCCGACCGTGACCCCCTCCGCGTCCCAGGCGACCTGCCCCGCGATGAAGATCAGTTTCGACCCCGAGGCGATGGACACCTGCCGGTAGACGTCGATCTTCGGCAATCCGTCGGGGTTCACCAGAGTGATGGCCATGCTGCCCGCCTCCTTGTCGCGCGAGACCCTTGTGGTCTCTCCTGGTTACTGAGGAACCATAGGAAAGTGATCGCTGACATGGAAGAACGCACTTTCCAGTGACTGAGGAACCTCATGGTGACCGAGCAGTTCAAGGGATGCGAAGGCCGCGAGGACGGAATCCGGGTTCACCTCGGGCCGGGGACGGGGGCGACCTCGGTCACCGGGGTTTCGGAACCGTCGGTCGGGGCCCGGGGGGTGGGGTGGGCTTCGGCGGGTTCCGGTGACACCGACGGAGTGGGCGTGGCGGAAGGGCTGCTCACGGGCGGCGGGGCGAGAGGGACCGACGGGGACACCGGATCGCCGGGGGTCGACGACTGCAGCGGCAGCACGACGAGAACGGCGACGGCGCACGTCAACCCGGCCCCGACCGCGGCGCGGACCAGCCGACGCCGCGCCGCGCCGCGGCGGATCTCCTCGTACCGGCCGGGGGGCGGGCCGAGGTAGTCGGAGGTCGGCCGCAGGATGACGGCGAGGGGGTCGTCGGGTTCGAACTCCGGACCGTCGTCAGAGCGTGTGATCAAGGCTTCTCCTCAGGTGGGCGCGGAGCAGTTCCCTGGCCGCGTGGAGGTCGGCCTTGACGGTTCCTTCCTTGCGTCCGGTCACCGCGGACACCTCCCGGATCGGCATGTCAGCGTAGTAGTGCAGCAGGATCGGGACACGCAGTCGTTCCGGCAGCGACTGCACGAGCAGACGTACGGACGGGTCGGACTGTTCGGTGTGCGGGCGGACGGCGGTCTCGGTGGTGACACGGCGCACGGCCCTGCGTTCGCGTTCGAGTGCGCGCCAGTGGTCCCGGACGAGGTTGGCGGCGGTGACGTAGAGGAAGCCCCGTGGCTCGGCCACGGACGTCCAGCGGGCCCACAGCCGGGTGAACGCCTCCGAGGCGATCTCGTGGGCCGTCTCGTCGTCGTCGACCAGCCGGCGGCACCAGCCGGCGAGGCGCGGGTAGAGGGCGGCGAAGAGTTCGGACGCTGCCTGCTCGCGGGACCGTTTCAACGCTCTCCATGGTCGTGGCGGTACTGGTGTCGTGGGACCCGTCGCGGGCCGGTTCCCGGGCCGCGGGCGCACGGCCCGCGGCCCGGGAACGCGGTGGCGGATCAGGGACTCGCGGAGGTCAGCGCGGCGAACACGATCACGTTGTCGCGGTACTCGTCGCCGGTGCGTGGGCCACCGCACGTGATGAGCCGCAGCTCCGGCCGGCCGACGTCACCGTAGACCGCGTCCGTCGGGAAGTCCGCCTTGGCGACCGTCCGGACCGAGTAGACGGCGAACACCGCCGCGGTGCCGTTCTCCAGGCGTGCCACGACCCTGTCCCCCCGGCCCAGACGTGCGAGGTGCCGGAAGACGCCGTCCCCGTGGGCGCCGACCGTGACGTGGCCGAGGATCACCGACGGGCCGGTCTGGCCGGGCGTCGGCGAGTGCCGGTACCAGCCCGCCCGGTCATGGGCCGTGACCGGAGGCACCTGGACCGTGTGGTCCGGGGCCAGCCCCAGCCGGATGACCGGCGTGTCGACCCCGATGTCCGGTATCTCCAGCCCGACCGGGACCGAACGCCCGAGGGCACGCGCCGATTTCCCGGTGGACCGCGCGGACGGTGTCGTGCTCCCGGGGTGTCCGGCCGGGGACCGGCCGGTCCGGTGGCCGCCTCCGCAGCCGCCGAGGAGCGCGGCCGTCGCCGTGATGGCGAAGGCACGCCTGGAGAGCGACGTCATGCCGTGGTCGCCCGCCGGCGACGTACGAGAAGGGCCGCCGCGCCGCCGGCGGCGAGCACCGCGGCGGCGCTCCCGCCGATCAGCGCGCCGTCGGTTCCGGACTCCGCGGACGCGACGCCGGTGTCGGGCGCACCGCTCGGTACGACGGTGACCTCGCCGGGAGCCTGCGCTTCGCTCTCGGCCGGTACGGGGCTCGGGTCCGTGGCGTCGGCCGGGGCCGGCGACTCGCTGGGGGTCACGGTGGCCGCGGGGACCGGGGACGGCCCGTCGGCGAAGGCGGGCACCGTGCTCGCCAGCACGGCGGTGCAGGCAAGTGCCGTGGCGCTGAGGACAGTTCGGCGCATGGGTCGCTCTCTTTCGTCGCTCCGCCCGCAGGATGACCTGGCGGGCTGGGTCATGGATCGTGCGAAGAGACGGGACAGCGACGGCACGGGTTGTAAAGAGAAGGCAAAGTCCCGTGAGGGAAAGGCCGTTGCCGGGCTCGGCGGAGACGGAGGACCTGACCGTGCGCCGCCTTCCCACCCGCAGGACAGGGGACCGGTCAAAGGTGTGACACGTTGTGCGCTGCCTCCCTCACCGCCCGGGAAGGCGCTACCGGGGTGACCGCAGTCCCGCGACGAGGAGCCCGACCAGTCGGCGTGCGTCGTAGCGGGGGTCGCTCTCCGCGCCGATGCACAGGTTTCCGACGCCGCGCATGAGCGCGTAGGCGTCGATGTCGGAGCGGATCTCACCGGCCGCCGCGGCGGCTTCGAGCAGTTGGGTGCAGACCGGCACGAGACGGTCGAGGAAGTAGGTGTGCAGGGCGTCGAAACCGGCCTCGTCGGAGTGCAGCACGGCGGCGAGGCCGTGCTTGGTGACCAGGAAGTCGACGAAGAGGCCGATCCACTCCCCCAGTGCCGCGTGCGGAGTCGCGCCGGCGGCCAGCAGGGCCGGGCCGGCTTCGGCGCAGGCGTCGACCTGGTGCCGGTAGACGGCGATGATGAGGTCCGCCCGCGTCGGGAAGTGGCGGTAGATCGTGCCCAGCCCGACTCCGGCCCTGGCCGCGATGTCGCGGACCGGCGCGTCCACGCCCGACGCGACGAAGACCGCGGCGGCGGCGTCCAGCAGGTTCTCCTTGTTGCGCCGGGCGTCCTTGCGCCGGGACGGAGCCGCGCGCCCGGCGCCCTCGTCACTGTCGCTCACCGCGCCGCTCCTTCCGCTCATCACCGCTTGCCAAAACGGAACGGTGTTCCGTATCGTTCCGGAACACGGTTCCGTTTGCTCATGATGCCAGAGCGGGCGCCCGGCCACCAAGCCGTGTGCCGCCATGCCGTCACACACTTCCCGTACCGAGGAGACACGACCATGCAGTACCGCACCTTGGGCCGCACCGGCGTCCAGGTCAGCACCCTCGCGCTCGGCGCGATGAACTTCGGCAGGATCGGACGCACCCCCCAGGACGAGGCCACCGCCATCGTCGACGCCGCGCTGGAGGCCGGCGTCAACCTCATCGACACCGCCGACTGGTACGGCGAGGGCGAGTCGGAGGAGATGGTCGGCAAGGCCATCGCCGGCCGCCGCGACGACATCGTGCTGGCCACCAAGGCCAACATGCCCATGGGCGACGAGCGGAACCACCGGGGGAGCTCGCGCCGCTGGCTGGTCACCGCGCTGGACGACAGCCTGCGCCGTCTCGGCGTCGACCATGTCGACCTCTACCAGATCCACCGGTGGGACCCGGCCACCAGCGACGAGGAGACCCTGTCCGCCCTGACCGATCTGCAACGCGCGGGGAAGATCCGTTACTTCGGTTCCTCCACGTTCCCCGCGTACCGCGTCGTGCAGGCCCAGTGGGCCGCCCGCGAACACCGTCTGAGCCGCTACGTCACCGAACAGCCCAGCTACTCCGTACTGCAGCGCGGGGTCGAGTCCGACGTCCTGCCCGTGACGGAGGAGTACGGGATGGGGGTGCTGGTGTGGAGTCCGCTGGCCTCGGGCTGGCTGTCCGGCGCCGTCCGCAGGGGCAAGGACGTCACCACCCACCGCTCGGCGTTCATGCCGGAACGCTTCGACACCGCCCTCCCCGCCAACCGGGCCCGGCTCGACGCCGTCGAGCAACTGGCCGGGATCGCCGACGCGGCCGGCCTGACGATGATCCAGCTCGCGCTCGGTTTCGCCACCGCGCACCCGGCCGTGACCGGTGCCCTCATCGGGCCGCGCACCCTGGACCACCTGCGCTCCCAGCTCGCGGCCGCCGACACCGTGCTCCCCGCCGACGTACTCGACGCGATCGACACCGTCGTCGCCCCGGGCACCGACCTGGCCGCACACGAGAAGTACGACACTCCGCCCGCGCTGCTCGACGCGTCGCTGCGGCGCCGCTGACGGATCTCCCGCCGTGAACCCGGGGACCGGGCGCAGGAGTTCGCCGTCGAACACGGCACAACCCTTCGCCCGGTCCGCGGGTCACACCAGACAGGAGCAACCGCTCCAAGAGTCGCAAGGGGGAAATATGAGACTCAGTCGTTCCGTCCTGACCGCCTCCGCGCTGGCCGCCCTGTCGGTGGGGGCCACGACCGCCCTGGCGTCGCCGGTCTCGGCCGCGCCCAACACCACACCGCAGAAGGTCTGCGGAAGCGGCTACAAGACCGTGAACTCGGCAGCCGTCGGCTCACTGGGCACCGTCTACCTGACGTACAACTCGGCCAACGGCCGGAACTGCGTCGCGACCATCCGCAACAACCCCGGCACCAGGCTTGACATGTCCGCGTGGATCTATGTCCCCGACACCGAAGAGGGTGCCCAGGACGACGGGCAGTTCACGTCGTACGCGGGACCGGCCTACGTCTACGGCAAGGGCCACTGCGTGGACTGGGGCGGCGGCATCGACAACGTGTACGTGCAGGTGTACGGCTCCAACTGCGGCGCCCTGAAGGAGCACCGGGTCACCTTCACCCGCTGACCCGCGCCTCCCGACGGACCGCTTCGCCCTGACAGGACCGCAAGGCCCTGCCAGGGCTCCGCCGCGTCACCCGGCGTCTCACGGACTCAGTTCCAGGGACAGGTGCGAGGACAGGGCGCCGAGGAAGTCGGGCGCGTCGAAGAGCGCGCCGGCGGAGGCGACACCGGCCGTTCTGGTCCGTCCCGTGAGGATGCGGTCCACCGCCTCCACCACGAGCGGCGCGGTGACGGCGTAGATGTCCCGGCCCCGGGCCGCGGCGCGCCGTTCGCTGCCGCCGGAGCGCACGACGACGTCGACGAGGAAGGTCTGTGCGGACCGCCCCTGTTCGTCGGCCGCGGCCGGTGCCGGGGTGTCCGGGTCCGACAGGTCCCTGGCCGCCTCGGCCGTCATGTAGGTGCGCACCTCCGGGACGGACAGGTGGCTGGGCACGGTGACGGCGTCCGCCATCGTGAACTCGCCGATGACGGTCCGGGGGCCCATCGGGTGGGGGAAGGGCCACTCCAGCGTCGGCAAGTCGTCGTCGTGGTACTCCAGTCGCCCGCCGGCGTACCGGACGCGCCGGCCACCCCGGCGCTGCCGGGACATCGCGCCCGCCGCGCGCGTTCCTGCGGTGGGATGCCAGCCGCTGAGCCCGTAGGCGATGTGCGCCTCGTCGGCCGCCGTCCAGTCGCCCATGGCCGCGGTGACCAGCAGATCGCCGAGGCCGCCGTAGAAGGCCATCGCGGGGACGATCACCGCTCCCGCGGCGCGGGCGCGGTCGGTGAAGCGCGTGAACGTGTCGGCGTTGGCCTCGATCTCGGCCGCCACGTCCACGTACGGGATCCCGGCGCGCAGCGCCGCCTCGATCACCGGTGCCGCCGTCGTGGCGAAGGGCCCGGCACAGTTGACCACGGCCGCCGCGCCGGCCAGCGCACGGTCGAGCGAGACCGGGTCGTCGACCGACGCCGGGCGGACGTCCGTGCCGGGACGGGACGCCGCCAGTTCCTTCAGTCTGTCCGCGTCCCGGCCGGAGAGAACCGGGACGAACCCGCGCTCCCGCAACTGCGCCACCACGAACCGCCCGGTGTGTCCGTACGCGCCGAACACCACCACCGTGCGTTGCGAACCCATGGCTTCTTCCCCGTTCCCGAATGACCCGTCGTGCTCTGTCGTGATCTCTCGTGGACATCCTGTCGGGGGTGGGGCGGCCCGCACGAGTGTCCGGAACGCCATGGCCCGTACAATTCCGGACGTGACCACTGTCGCGCTGGCCGTCACCGACGGAATGCTGCACTTCGAACTGTCCGTTGCCCACGAGGTCTTCGGCACCGTCCCGGCGGGGGTGCCGGACCCCTGGTACGACCTCGTCGTCTGCGGGCCGGACGCCGTGCGGGCCGGGCGGTTCCGGCTGGAACCCGACCACGGCCTCGACCGGCTCCCGTACGCCGACACCGTGATCGTCCCCGGATGGGCCGACGTCGACGAGGCCCCGCCCGCCGACCTGCTCGACGCGGTGCGTGCCGCGCACGAGGCCGGTGCCCGTGTGGTTTCCCTGTGCACGGGCGCGTTCGTGCTGGCCGCCGCCGGCCTGCTCGACGGGCTGCGCGCTACCACGCACTGGGCGCACACCCGGGTCCTGGCCGAGCGTCATCCCCGGGTGACGGTGGACCCGGACGTCCTGTACGTGGACAACGGCAGCGTGCTGACCAGCGCGGGGAAAGCCGCCGCGCTGGACCTGTGCCTGCACCTCGTGCGCCTCGACCGCGGCGCGTCGGTCGCCAACACCCTCGCGCGCCGCCTGGTCGTGCCGCCGCACCGCCACGGCGGCCAGGCCCAGTTCGTCGCGACGCCCGTGCCGGCCCCGGGCAACCACCCTCTCGCCGGACTGCTGCCCTGGGTGCTCGAGCGGCTGGACGAGCCCTTGACCGTCGAGGACCTGGCCCGCCAGGCGCGCATGAGCTCGCGCAACCTGGGCCGCCACTTCCGGTCGGTCACCGGCACCACCCCGCTGCAATGGCTGCTGACCCAACGGATCCGCCACGCACAGGAGTTGCTGGAGACCACCGACGACGGCATCGACAGCATCGCGGCGGCCACCGGCATGGGCACCGCCACGACGCTGCGCCGGCACTTCAACCGCACCGTCGGCGTGCCTCCCGACACCTACCGCCGCGCCTTCCGCTCACGGACCCACCCCCACGCCACGACGCCGGCACGCGGTCTTCCCGGAGAGTGACGGGCCCTCTCTGTCTCAGGCGGAATCCCCGCGCCAGGTGAGGGAGTCGAGGAGAGCGCGGGTCTCCCCGACGCTCTCGGGACGGGCTCCGGACGCGAAGAGTCCGAGCGCCTCGCGCAGACGGACCCGTCCCGCCTCCACCCGGCCCAGATCGCGCAGCAGCTGGCCCCACACCACGAGGCTGTCGCCCAGGTCCGCCGCGA
Source organism: Streptomyces sp. CB02400 (assembly GCF_001905725.1). Taxonomy (GTDB): domain Bacteria; phylum Actinomycetota; class Actinomycetes; order Streptomycetales; family Streptomycetaceae; genus Streptomyces; species Streptomyces atrovirens. Next base: position 137,942 of record NZ_LIWB01000012.1, on the reverse strand, counting down.
AAGCCTCAGGATGGCGTCCGGCGAGCGCCCGGTAATGCCCGACGGCCTCCTCCGCCAGCGCCGCGGCTTCGTCGAGGCGGCCGAACTCGCCCAGGTCGATGGCCGCGTTGTAGACGGACAGCGCCAGATCCGCCAGGGTGGTGTCGTCGTCCTGGTTCAGGGCGGCCGTACGGGCGAGGGCGACGGATTCGAGGGTGACCCGCACCGCGTCGTCGAGGCGGCCCAGTTCGACGAGGATCAGGGCCTGGTTCGTCAGCAGCCGTGACAGCTGGGGGCGGTGGCGGCCGGGGTCCGCCTCCAGGAGCCCGCGGCCGTGCTCGACCGCCTGCTCCGATCTCTCCAGGGCCTCTTCGTGGCGGCCGGTGTTGTTGAGCCTCAGGGCGAGGGTGTCGAGCAGCCGGGCGGAGATCTCCGCCGTGTGCCCCGCCCCGGAGTGGAGGTGTTCGTCGTAGAGGCGGAGCGCCTTCTCGGCCATGTCCAGGGCCTCCTGGGCGTCCCCCGCCTCGCTGAGCGCGTGGGAGAGGTTGGCCATGACGCTCACGGTGTTCACGAGATGCGCGCGGGGGTTGCGCTCCACCAGTTCGTAGAGGTGCGCGACGCTCCTGCGGCCGGCCACGACGGCCTCGTCGTCGCGGCCCACCTCGCTGAGGCAGACGGACAGCGCGTTCCAGACCTTGGCGAGGGTCTCCCGCCGGGACCGGTCGGCGGGGTCCGTCCCGTCGTCGGCGAAGAGCGCGACCGCCCGCTCGGCCGTCCGCAGCGCCTCGGCGTGCCGCGCCAGGTCGGTGAGTGCCCCGGCACGGGTCAGCAGCGCGGCGGCGTACCGGTCCGCGGGGGCGCCCGGCATCGCCTCCCAGACGAGCAGCGCCTCGTCGACGATGTCCACGGCCTGCTCGGGGTCGCCCGCTTCGAGCAGGGTGGCGGCGAGCGCGGCCAGGGCGACGGCGAGTGCGTGGCGGTCCTGGGGGGAGCCGTTCCCTGCGACGTCACGCCGGATGCGGACGACCCGTTCGACGGTCTCGATCGCGTCGGTCGGTCTGCCGGTACGGGACTGCGCGTCGGCGAGGGTGAGGAGGGCGGGGGCCGTCTCCCCCGGGGTCGCCTGTCCGCTGTCCACGGCCGTGCGCCACAGCTCCACGGCCTCCTCGGCGAGACGGAGGGCGTCCGGGTGGAGGAGGACCTGACCCAGGTGGACGGCCTGGTTGGCGCAGGCGCCGGCCAGTTCGGACACGTAGCGCCGGCCGTCCTCCGCGGCGACGACGGCCCGCCAGTACTCCAGGGCCGCGTCACCGGTGCTGATGGCCTTCTCGTAGTCACCGGCGAGTGCCGCGCGGGTGGCGACGGCGTCGATGGTCCGGGCGGTGGCGGCGAGCGGCGCGTGTCCGTGCTTGCGTTCGACCCGTACCAGGGAGCGGGTCAGCCGGGCGCTCAGGATGTCCGACGCCCGGCGGAAGGGCCCCGGCGTCAGGGGGAGCCGGTCGAAGAGGGTGAGGGCGAGGGCGGTCGGGATGCGGCCGTTCTCGAGTACGGCGGTGAGCGCCCCGCGCAGCGGTTCCGGCGGGTCGGTCCGGCCGGCCACGGACAGGGCTCCGGGCGCGTACTGCTCGGCGCGGGTGAGCACCAGGGCCGGCAGCACCGTGGCGAGGCGCGGCTGGTGGGCCATGGCCCGGGTCAGCACGGTCAGGGCGGCCTCCAGGGAGGTTTCGCCCAGTTCGGGGAGCAGGTCGAACAGCGGGTCGTCGGCGCCGGTGATCTGCCGGCCGACGAGGTGCTCGGCGATCCGGTCGGGCTGCAGGGAGCCCCAGACGGTTGTGCCGGCCGGCGGATAGAGGGCGCGCAGCCAGCGGCCGGCCGCCGTCACGGTGGCGGTCTGCCCGGCGAAGGCCGCCGGAAGCACGGTGCGCAGGACCCGCTCGGCCTTCGCCTCGGTGTCCACCGCGCAGAGCGCGGCCGCGGCGACGGCCCGGTCCAGCACCCGGTCGGGCAGGCGCAGCCCGCATTCCTCGGCGTGGCGTGACCAGTAGCGCCATTCGTGGTGCAGGAGTACGTCCTCCGGGGACTCGCCCGGCCGTCGGGGAACCGGCGCGGGTCCGGCCTGGAGGAGGTCGGTCAGGGCCCGGGTGTGCAGGGCGAGCACCGCCTCCGCCGGACCGTCCGGCCCGGTGACGTCGGGCCCGGTCCGCACGAGCCGGCCGGCGTGACGGTGCCAGGGGACACCGTCGTGGGAAGGGATGCGGCTCAGGGCGGTGGCGTAGGCGTCGAGCGCCCGGCGGTAGGCCGCCGACCTGCCCTGCGGGGTCGTCTCCAGCGGTCCGAGTGCGTCGGCCCGTACGTCGCGCAGGGCGTCCTCCAGCAGGGCCGAGGTGCCCTTGGCGATCCGGGACCACCAGTCGCCGCACGTCCGGGCCAGCAACAGCAGGCGGACGGCGGTGCCGTGACGGTTGGCCAGCGCGTGTTCGATCAGGGAGCGCACCTGGTCACCGCGTGTCTCCGCGTAGTCGACGACGAGCACCGTCGGCGTGGACAGCGTGTGCAGCACGGTGTGGCCGGGTGCGGTGGCGGACGGACCGTCGTACGTGACCCATGCGGCCAGCCGCCGCTCCCGGTGGAGCCCGGCCACGATCTCGCGGGCCAGGCGGGTCTTGCCCTGCCCCGCCGGGCCGGTGAGGATCCGCACCCCGAATCCGGGTTCGCGGCACCAGGCGTCGAGTTCGGCGCGTTCCCTCTCGCGTCCGTGGAAGGGCACGACCTCGGAGTCGGCCCGCAGCAGGAACGAGGGCGACCGCACCTCGGTGGGGCGGTCCGCGGGAGCCGACAGGTCCGCGAGTTCGACGGATTCCAGGACGGGCGACCGCCCGGTGTCCTCTTCCACCGCCTGGCGGAAGGCGTCGACGGCCAGCAGGTCGACGGCCCGCACGGCATCGACGCGGGCGCTGCGGAAGGCTCGTGGGTCCTCGACGATCAGGCCCACCACCAGCCCGCCCGACAGGGCGACGGCACCCGACATGCCCGACCAGGGCGAGGGAGCGACGTGCCGCGCCCGGACCGTGCCGTGCACCTCCACCTCGTAGCGGTGGCGCAGTACGCCCGTGCCCGGATCGATGCTGCCGGAGAGCTGGTCGGTGTCGCGCAGGCCGTTGTCCTGCCGCTGGGACATCGGGAACCCGGACGCCGCGCACGGCACTCCGGGTGCGGAGCCGCTGAGCACGCCCCAGCGCACCCCGGGCTCACCGGGCGGGGGTCGCCACTCCGGGTCGCTGATCTCCAGCAGCGCGGCGTCCATCCGCCGGTCCAGCCGGCACCAGACGGTCCGCACCTGCCACCGGCGGTCCTCGGTGAGCAGGCGGACGAACAACTCCGTGCCGGGCCCGCCGGTTTCCGGCTGGACCACATGGGCCGCGGTCAGTACGAGAGCGGGCCCTACCCGGTACCCGGATCCGAACGACCAGCCGCCGTCCGGTCCGCGGGCCCAGACCTCCACCACACGCGCGTCCGGGACCACCTCTCACTCACCGCGCGGAGTGACGGCCGCCTCCTGTGAGGTGATGCGCAGGGGCTGCCCTTCTGCGGTGACCGGGGTGAGGGACACGAGCATCCGGTGGGTCGTACCGGAGGTCCTCGTCCCCCGTCCGCCCGCGGAGAGCACCCAGACCCGCACACCGCCGTCCGCGCCCTGTTCCTTGCGGACGTCCACGGTGAACTCCAGCTCGACCGGGCCGACATCGAAGCGTACGTCGGTCCCGTCCCCGTCGGCGACGGCCTCGGCGAGTTCCCTGCGCACCGCGCGCACGGCCTCGGCGAGCCCCACCCAAGCATCGTCGACCGTCATCCTGCCCCAGCCCCTCCCGCTGCGTCGCGACGTCCCCAGCGTACCGATCAGCCGTGAGCGCTCCACACGTCCGGGCCGCCGCCGCGCCACTCGACCGTCGCGGACCGGCGCAGCCAGTCGTCGTCGACGCTCTCCAGCCCTTCGAGGCGCAGGAACTCCACCACGTCCAGCAGCCCGTACGCCATCCCGAGGAACCGCGCGCCGCCGCGGACGCGCCGGCCGCCGTCCTCGCCGGGCGGGTAGATCACGATGGGTTGATCGCTCGCCATGGCACCAGCGTGCAACGGGTGGCGTCCGCCCGCATGCCGGGGGCCCGGCCGGCCGCCCCGGTGCCGGCCGGGCGGGGCTGTGACGTACCCGTGCCGTCAGCCGACGGCGGGGCCGGCCTTCTCGGTGCCGGACAGCCGGGCCAGGTACCGGTGGCAGCGGGCCGCGCGTTCCGAGTCCTGTTCCATGACCTCCCTGAAGAAGTCGGCGATCTCCTTCTGGTCCGCGTTCTCCGCGTCGCGGACGTACTGGCCGTAGTCGTGGCCCGCCTTCAGCGAGTGGTACTGCACGGAGATCAGGTCGTACACGACATCGCTGAAGCCCGTCTCGCCGGTTGCCATGAGCCCTCCTGCGCGTGGGGGAACAGGTCGAGGGCCGGGTATCACCTCCCCGCCCGGTGAAACCGGCACCGTGTGTCACGGCGCTCCGGCCGGCACCGCGCGTCCCCGTGCGAGGAGCCAGCCGGTGATCGCGCCGATCATGTACCAGAACAGGTCCGGCGCGTTGAAGGTGGAACCGAGGACCAGGCGGGCCGCGGTGCTGTGCCGGGAGAGTTCCGCCGGCACCCCGGTGAGCTGCAGGAACTCGATCCCCCAGCTGACGGCGAGCGCGACCCCGGCGGCCCTCGCTGGTGTCGTCCTCGGCGCCACCAGGACCACCAGGGCGAAGATCAGGAGGGTGTAGAGGGCGTCCCCGCCGTACTTGGCCACGTCCCCCGTCGCCACGGCCCGCAGGCCCAGTCCGGCGCCTACGGTCACCAGCGCGGCCACGGCTGCCGCGACACGGGTCCGTGCCGGATCGCTGCCGGGGCGGGTTCTCAGGAAGAGTGCCATGGTCGTCATGATCCCGCAGTGGCGCCCGGCGGCTCACAGCGGTGCCGGGCATCTCGCAGTGGTGCCCGGCGCGAGCCGGCGTGCCGGTGCCCGGGGACGGCCGCCCCTCCGCGGACCGGGCACGGCCCGGTCGTGCTCGTCGAAAACCGGAGGAACCAGAGGCGCCGGCCCTGTTAAGGTGCTGGGCATGGCACGAGGTATCTGGTCGCAGAAGGTTCGATCCGCCCGCTGACGGCGGCGCCTTCTCCCTGAATCAGCGCACGCCGTTCCGGTCCCTGCCGGGCGGCTGTTTAGTGCTGCCCGGCTCCACTGCGAGCTGCGGAGCATCCGTTGAACCCCACCCCGACCCCCGAAGCCATGTCCCTGCCCGTCGAGGCGGGCGGCAGTGCCCACGTCCGCGCCGACGGTGTCACCGTCACCCGTGGCTCCCGGCGCGTCCTGAACGACGTCTCGGTCACCGTCTCCGCCCGGTCGCGGATCGCCGTCGTCGGCGAGAACGGCCGCGGCAAGACGACCCTGCTGCACGTCCTCGCCGGGCTGATCACGCCCGACGCGGGCGCCGTGCACCGGACGGGTACGGTCGGTCTGGCCCGCCAGGAGCTGTCCGCGCGCGACGGTGAGACCGTCGGCACCCTCACGTCCGCGGCGCTGGCCCCGTCCCTGGCGGCCCTCGCCGCGCTGGACGAGGCGGGCCTCGCCATGGCCGAGGGCGACCCCGCCGCCGACGACCGCTACACCGCCGCGCTCGACGCCGCCACCCGCCTCGACGCCTGGGACGCCGAACGCCGCGTCGACGTCGCCCTGGAGACCCTCGGTGCCTGCACCGACCGGGAGCGGCCGCTGTCGGCCCTGTCGGTCGGGCAGCGCTACCGCGTCCGGCTGGCGTGCCTGCTCGGTGGGCGGCACGACGTCCTGCTGCTCGACGAGCCGACCAACCACCTCGACTCCGGCGGCCTGGACTTCCTGACCCGCAGGCTCCGCGAACACGACGGCGGTCTCGCCGTCGTCAGCCACGACCGGGCGCTGCTGCGCGACGTCGCGGACCGGTTCCTCGACCTCGACCCCACTCGTGACGGGAGGCCGCGCCTGTACGCCGGCGGCTACGACGCGTGGGAGGAGGCCCGGCGTCGTGAGCGTGAACGCTGGGAGCAGGACCACGAGCAGCAGCAGAGCGAGCACCGGCGGCTGCAGGACGCGGTGTCGCGGGCCCGCGACCGGCTCTCCACCGGCTGGCGGCCGGAGAAGGGGACCGGCAAGCACCGGCGCCAGTCCCGCGCGCCGGGCGTCGTACAGGCCCTGAACCGGCAGCAGGAGGCGTTGGACGCGCACCGGATCGACGTGCCGGAGCCGCCGCCCGCCCTGCGGTGGCCCCGGCTGGGTGTCCGGCCGGGCGCGCCGCAGCTGCGGGCGCACGGTGTCGCCGTGGACGGGCGGCTGGCCCCTCCGGTCGACCTCACCCTCGACGGCGGCGAACGGCTGCTCGTCACCGGGCCCAACGGCGCCGGGAAGTCCACGCTGCTCGCGGTGCTCGCCGGCGTCCTCCGGCCCACCGACGGGCACGTGTGGACGGCGAGCGGGGCGCGGGTGGTCCGGGTCACCCAGGAGACCGCCGGACAGGACCCCCGGCTCACCGCCCGCGAGGTGTACGACCGGCACGTCGGACGGCTGGTGGCCGGCGGGGTGCTCCGGGACGGCGAGGCCGTCCCGCTGGGGTCCCTCGGGCTGCTGGACTCCGACGCGACGGGCACGCCGGTCGGGCGGATGTCCCAGGGGCAGCAGCGGCGTCTCGACCTGGCGCTGGCGTTGTCCGGGCGGCCCACGCTGATCCTGCTCGACGAGCCGACCAACCACCTGTCGGCGCCGCTGGTCGACGAGCTGACCGGGGCGCTCCGCGACACCGGCGCCGGCGTCGTCGTCGCCACCCACGACCGTCAGCTCCTGCGGGACCTCGCGGACTGGCCGCTCCTGCGGGTGGACGGAGCACCGACGCCGGACGCCCGCCCCGGCGTGCCGCGTCCGGCCGCACGGGAGGAACCGGCGCCGGGGACACGCCGTACACCGTCCTGACGCACCGCCTCCGCCGGCGAGGGCGGCTCCGGGCCGGGGCCGCCCTCCCGGTCCGGCGGACGGCGGCTTCCGCCGGAACCCGCGCCGACGTCGTGGCGGGCGGCCGGGGAGCGCGAGGCGCGGCGGTGGTGTCCGCGGGTGCCCCGATAGCCTGCGTCCTCATGATGCGCGTTTGGGTCCTGCCGATGCTGTTGGTGCTCTGCGGCTCGGTCGTCGCGGCCGGGCTGGTCCTCGCCGGCCGTCCTGGTGCGGCCGCAGCGCTTCTGCTGGTGCTGCCGGTGTTCGCGGGCGTGAACTCGCCCCTTGTCTTCCCGAGGTCGATCGGCGCTCCGGAGGCACGACGCCGCAGCGCGGTCGACGGGCGGCCGGTCGTCTTCTGGCGGCCCGGCTGCACGTACTGCCTGCGGCTGCGTATCCGACTGGGCCGTGCCGCCGGGCAGTTGCACTGGGTGAACATCTGGCGTGACCCGGACGGAGCGGCAGCGGTGAGGGCGGCCAACGACGGCGACGAGACCGTGCCGACGGTCGTCGTCGGGGGCCGGCCGCACGTCAACCCGGATCCCGCGTGGGTCCGCGAGCAACTCTCCCCTCCGTCCGCGCCGTAGGAAGCCGGAGCGGCACCGGGAGCACCGGATCCGGTGGTGCCTGCGCCCGGGAGGCAGGCGCCGTGGTGTGCGGGTGCCGGCGGCGCGACACCGGGGCGGGGACCGCCGCCACGGCGACGGCTGCGGCGGCGAGCGCCCAGGGCGTGCCGGAGGCACGGTCCGCGTCGACGACGTGGTCCACCGGCCACGGGCCCGGGCCGACCGTCGCCAGGACGAAAGCCGACGCTTGTCCGACATCCTTGGTCTGACTGGAGGTTCGCGGGGCCGGGGGACGGCCTGTGGACTCGTCGCCCGGCTTGTACGACGTCGCAAGCCCCCGCCGGGACGACGGCACAACGCCGGTGCCGCTGTCCGGAACCGGTCGCCGTCCAGGTGTGAAGCGTGTGCCAAGTACGGCCGTTCCGGCACCCGGTGGCCGTAAGATCTAGTGATCTCGTGGGGGTGGTCATGCGCAGGCAGCGTCCCGGTACACCGACGCTGGAGGAGGTGGCCGCGCTCGCCGGTGTGGGGCGGGGCACCGTCTCCCGCGTCATCAACGACGCGGCGGGCGTGAAGGATTCGACGCGCCGTGCCGTGCAGCGCGCCATCGACGAGCTGGGGTACGTCCCCAATCTGGCGGCCCGTTCGCTGGCGGGCCGGCGTGCCGACGCCGTCGCGCTGGTCATGACGGAGCCGGACTGGCGGCAGTTCGGTGAGCCGTTCTTCTCGGAGATCGTCCGGTCCGTCGGCGACGCGCTGACCGACACCAAGGTGCAGCTGCTGCTCACCCTGGTCCGTACGGACGCCGAGCGGCAGCGCCTCGTGGAGTACGCGCGCGGCGGCCGGGTCGACGGCGTGATGCTGATGTCCGTGCACGCCGAGGACGCGCTGCCCGACATGCTGGCCGAAGTGGGGCTGCCCACCGTCCTGTTGGGGCGTCGCTCGGGCGAGGAGAGCGTGACCTACGTCGACGCGGACAACGCCGGCGGCGCCCGCGGCGCGGTGGCGCACCTGCTGGGCCTCGGACGCCGCTCGATCGCGACCATCACCGGGCCGCTCGACATGTACGTGGCCCAGTGCCGGCTGCGCGGCTACCGCGAGGCGCTGGAGCGGGCGGGCGCCGAGAGCAGGGCGGCCTGGACCGTCGAGGGGGACTTCTCGGCGGACAGCGGACGCCGGGCGATGGCCGAGCTCATCGAGCGCGCCCCGGAGATCGACGGTGTGTTCGCCGCGTCGGACACCATGGCCGCGGGCGCGCTCGACGCCCTGCGCGCGGCGGGACGCCGGGTCCCGGAGGACGTCGCGGTGATCGGGTTCGACGACTTCCCGCTCGCCCAGCACACCGCTCCGAAACTGACGACGGTGCGCCAGCCGTTGGAGGAGATCGGCCGGACGATGGTGCGGCTGCTCCTGGAGGAGATGGAGGAGCCGGAAGTGGCCTGGCGGCACGTCATCCTCCGTACGGAACTGGTACTGCGCGGCTCCGCCTGACCCACCGTTCCACTCCCCCCTCGTCCGTCTCATGGGTCACGGCGTCATCGAATGTTTCGGGAGCGCTCCCGAGGCGGACGGCCTTTGTGGATCAACTCTCCGACCTGCGGCTTCGAATTTAATTCGACAGTTTCCCGCGCACAGTCTTGTCAGGGACATGGGTAGCTCCTACAGTCCCGTCCCGAAACACAAATGGGAGCGCTCCCATCAATGGGGAGAGGGGAGCGCTCCCTCCGGTCGCCCCCCGCACCCTCTTGGAGAGGCCCCCGCATGCGACGGTTACCGCACCACACCCAGGCCCTGCGCGGCCTGTTCGCGACACTCCTCACCGCTCTCGCCGTGGTCGCGGCGCTGGTGACCGCGACGGCGCCGGCCCAGGCCGACACCACGATCTGCGAACAGTACGGATCGACCACCATCCAGGGCCGCTACGTCGTCCAGAACAACCGCTGGGGCACCAGCGCCACCCAGTGCGTCACCGCCACGGACAGCGGTTTCCGCGTCACCCAGGCCGACGGCTCGGTGCCGACCAACGGCGCCCCGAAGTCGTACCCGTCGGTCTTCAACGGCTGCCACTACACCAACTGCTCGCCGGGAACCGCCCTCCCCGCGCGGATCAGCGGCATCTCCAGCGCGCCCAGCAGCATCTCGTACGGCTATGTCAGCGACGCCGTGTACAACGCCTCGTACGACATCTGGCTGGACCCGACGCCCCGGACCGACGGCGTGAACCGGACCGAGATCATGATCTGGCTGAACAAGGTGGGCCCGATCCAGCCGATCGGCTCCCAGGTCGGCACGGCCACCGTGGCCGGACGCACCTGGCAGGTGTGGTCGGGCGGCAACGGCTCCAACGACGTGCTGTCGTTCGTCGCACCGTCGGCGATCAGCAGCTGGAGCTTCGACGTCATGGACTTCGTCGAGGAGACCGTCGCGCGCGGAATGGCGCAGAACGACTGGTACCTGACGAGCGTCCAGGCCGGCTTCGAGCCCTGGCAGAACGGCGCCGGGCTCGCGGTGAACTCCTTCTCCTCCACCGTCAACACCGGCGGCGGTGACCCCGGCGGCCCGGGTGAGCCCGGTGGCCCGGCGGCGTGCACGGTGTCGTACGCCACGAACGTCTGGCCGGGCGGCTTCACCGCCGACGTCACCGTGAAGAACGCCGGTTCGTCCGCCGTCGAGGGCTGGAAGCTCGCCTTCACCCTGCCCTCCGGGCAGCGCGTCACCAACGCCTGGAACGCGTCCGTCAGTCCCTCCTCGGGCGCGGTCACGGCGAGCGGGCTGGGCGGCAACGCGCGGATCGCGCCCGGCGGAAGCCAGAACTTCGGCTTCCAGGGAACCTACAGCGGCACCTTCGCCCGGCCGAACGGATTCAGCCTGAACGGCACCGCCTGCACGGCCGCCTGACCCGACCGGCGGGCCGCGCACCCGCCGTGTCCCTCCGACCCGGGGCCCGCTCTTCCTTCCTGCGCCGACAGGGCGGGCCCCGGGTCCCGCCCCCCGAACCCCCCGCCCGTCCGGTCGACGCCCCTCCCCGACGGGCGGGGCTTCCACCTCCCGCCACTCCCCGACCCATCCACTACCGGCACAGGAGATCCCCATGGCCTTAAGACGGAGATTCATCTCCTTGGCAGCAGTACTGGCCACCCTCCTCGGAGGGCTCGGCCTGAGCTTCCTCTGGCAGGACGACGCGCAGGCGCACGGCGTGGCGATGATGCCCGGATCGCGCACCTACCTCTGCCAGCTGGACGCCCTCACCGGCACCGGCGGACTGGACCCGACCAACCCGGCGTGCCAGGACGCGCTGAACCAGAGCGGCTCGACGGCGCTGTACAACTGGTTCGCCGTCCTCGACTCCAACGCGGGCGGGCGGGGCGCCGGCTATGTGCCGGACGGCACGCTCTGCAGCGCCGGTGACCGCTCCCCGTACGACTTCTCCGCCTACAACGCGGCCCGCGCCGACTGGCCCCGGACGCATCTGACGTCCGGAGCGACGGTCAAGGTGCAGTACAGCAACTGGGCCGCCCATCCCGGTGACTTCCGGGTCTACCTCACCAAGCCCGGCTGGTCGCCCACGTCCCAGCTCGGCTGGAACGACCTGGAGCTCATCCAGACCGTCACCAACCCGCCCCAGCAGGGCTCGGCCGGCGCCAACGGGGGCCACTACTACTGGGACCTCAAGCTGCCCTCCGGGCGCTCCGGGGACGCGCTGATCTTCATGCAGTGGGTGCGTTCGGACAGCCAGGAGAACTTCTTCTCCTGCTCCGACATCGTCTTCGACGGCGGCAACGGCGAGGTGACCGGCATCGGCGACTCCGGCGGCACACCGGACCCGGACCCGACGGACCCGGACCCGACGGACCCCCCGCCGCACACCGGTTCCTGCATGGCCGTCTACAACGTGGTGAACTCCTGGAGCGGCGGCTTCCAGGGATCCGTCGAGGTGATGAACCACGGGACGTCACCGCTCAACGGCTGGGCCGTGCAGTGGAAGCCCGGTGCCGGGACCACGATCGGCAGTGCGTGGAACGGCTCCCTGACCAAGGGCTCCGACGGCACGGTGACGGTGCGGAACGTCGATCACAACCGTGTGGTCAACCCCGACGGAAGCGTGACGTTCGGCTTCACGGCCACGTCGTCGGGCAATGACTTCCCGGTGGGCACGATCGGCTGCGTGACACCGTAGCCGTCCTCGACGGGCGACACCGGCGCCCGCCGGTGTCGCCCGTCCCGCGGGCCACCGGCGGAAATTCCCTACCGGTGGCGCCCGGAAAGGGTCCAGACTCGTCCCATGGCTGACATGGAGTCGTTCCGGGACGCGGTCACCGCGTGGGCGGCCGGTGGTCCCGTCGGCCCCGCGCGCGAGCTGGCGGCGCGGCTCGACGTCCGGGCGGCGGTCCTGCTCGAAGGGCTGAGCGACGCCGCGGCGGTCGACGCGCTGGCCGCGAGCCGCGGCCGGAACCTGGCGGCCGAGGGAATCTGCGTCCTGCCGATGGGAGGCGCGATGAACATCGGACGCTTCGCCCGCCTGCTCGGGCCACCCGGCCTGGGCCTGCGCCTCACGGGGCTGTGCGACGAGGGCGAACGCGGCTACTACGCCCGCGGGTTGGAGCGGGCCGGTGTCGCACGGCAGGAGTTCTTCGTCTGCGCCGCGGACCTGGAGGACGAACTCATCCGCGCACTGGGGATGACGCGGGTGGAGGAACTGGTCCGGGCGGAGGGCGATCTGCGCCCCCTGCGGACCTTCCTGAGCCAGCCCGCCCAGCGGGAACGCACCGCACAGCAGCGGTTGCGGCGCTTCCTCGGCACGAAGAAGGGCCGCAAGATCCACTACGGTCGCGTCCTCGTCGAGGCCCTCCCCCCCGAGCGCGTACCCGCCCCGCTCGACGACCTGCTCACCTGCCTCTGACCGGTGGGCGACGGGTCGGGGAAGGAGCGGTCGCCGAAGAGGACACGGCCGGCCGCGGCCCGGCCGAACGGGGTGCGCAGCAGGGCGAACGCCGCTGTGGACGCGGCCGGTGTCCGTATGTGCGCCAGGCCCCTGCGCAGGGTGAGCCGGCCCCGGAACTGTGCGCGCAGGGCGGCTCCGCTGTAGTGGGTCAACGCCTCCGGTCGCCCCGACCGCAGCGCGTCGTCGAGGACGGAGGCGGCCAGCTCCGACAGTCGCAGGCACGGGTCCAGGCCCCCGGCGGTGAGGGGTGAGACCGCGCCCGCCGCGTCGCCCACCAGGAGTCCCTCGGCACAGGCGATGCGGCGCAGCACTCCGCCGACGGGGATCGGGCCCCCGCGTCGCTCCACCGACTCGGGTCGGTCCACGCCGGCCAGCCCGGGGGCCGAGGCGCTGAACCGCTCCATGGTCCGGCGCAGGCCCTGGGGGAAGCGGTCGGCGTAGCCCGCGACCCCGACATGGGCGTGCCGCCCGTCGTTGACCACCCAGGCCAGGTACCCGGGGGCGAGCGAGGGGTCGAGGACGCAGTGGAAGGTCGGGGGTTCACCGTTCGCGGGCACCTCGAAGACTTCTTCGGCACCGACCAGCAGTCGGCGGTTGCGGTCGAGGCCGAGGTCGCGGGCGACGCTCGAACGCGCTCCGTCGGCGCCGACGACGAAACGTGCCCGGACCGCGGTCGGCCCGTCACGGTCCACCAGACAGAAGGTGTTGCCCCGCCGGCCGGCGTAGCGGGTGCCCAGCGCCAGCCGCACGCCGGCGCCGACCGCGACGGCGGCCGCCTCCTCGTACAGCGGCGCCATGTCACCCACTCGGAACTCGTCACGGTCGCTGACCAGGCTGACGGGGCGGCGCAGGCCAGGGGGATAGAGCACCACGCGCCGGATCGGCGGCCCGAGGTGTTCGTCGGGCAGCGGAAAGTCGTCGAGTGTCTTCCGTACGAAGATTCCCGTGGTGCGGATCGCGCCGGCGAGGCCGGACCGCCGCTCGGCCAGGAGCACGTCGTGGCCCTGCCGGGCGAGCAGTGTGGCGACGTGAAGGCCGGCCAGTCCGGCACCGACCACCAGCACATCCGTTTCGACCGTGTCCCCGGGGCGGTGGTGTGTGGGGGCTGCTGTGGGCATGACTGTGCTCCTTCAGGCCGTCGAAGACGGACGCTTCGATCGAATCACGATGGGAAATTATCGAAATTCGATAGATACGGCAAGCTCACGGATACGGCTCGGGCTCGCGTCGCACCCACCGCGCCGGGCGTGAAGCGGGCGTGAACCTTGTTCGCCGAAAGCGGGAAGTGACCTGTGCGCGCCCTGGCCAGTGGCGGGACCGGCCTGGACACTGGGCGGGTCGGTGACCGATCGGTCGAGGCCGGAGAGGACACGCCCATGAGGTTCAGCTACGGCCTGTTACCCGACTATCCGCTGAGGAACAACTGCGCCGCGACGGCGTCGAGCCCGCCGAGCTGAAACCCGTGATCGAGGCGATCGGCGCCGGCGATCTGGCGCGGGGCATCGAACTCACCACACCTGAGGTCGCCGAGCGGCTGTCCATCGCGGGCACCCCGGCCGAGTGCGCGGAGAAGATCCGTACCCGGATCGCGCCCAGCGGCGTGAACCACGTCATCTGCGCCCTCACCGACCGGCGGCTGGTACGGGCCTTCACCGGCCTGGACCTGGACGGTGTGGCGGACGCCGACGACCAACTTCGCCTGATACATCAGGAGATCATGCCCGCGCTGACATGAGGTGAGGACCCGGACTTCCGGAAGCACCAGACCGTCTGGAACGGCAACGGCGGGCGCACGTACTTCTACCGGAACGAGATGCCGTACGACCCGCCCAGCCGGGCCGCACGGATGAACGGCTCCGCACAGGGCAACGCGGCCTACAAGGTCGCGGACCGGGTGGCCGGCCGCCAGGCGTACGGCCTCTCGCACCCGGACGTCCGGGACGGCGGGAAAGCCACGTCCGGCGAATCCGTTCTCGTCCCGTACGCGGGCCCTGTTCCCACGACGGCCCCGGACGCGGTCGCCCGCACCCACGCGATGTTCCTCCGTGCGGAGGACGGCTGCGGCAGCCACCACTTCACCGCCTGAACGCCTGGGAGGCCGTACTCCCGAGAGGTGCTGCTCCGTCCGGTGGAATCCGTCCCCCCGACGGAGCAGGCCCGGGAGTTCGCCGGCCCGCCGTCGGGTCACCGTGGTACGACAGCAGACGGTGACAACGGACGGACGTGCACATGTCGAATTCCCGCCAGTCCGTGAGCCGGCGCAGTCTTCTCATAGCCGGCGGGGCCGCGGCGTCCGTGGTCGCCGCCCCGGACGAGTCCCGCGCTCTCGCCCGGGGGACGGTGAGACCGACCGACACGGCAGGGGACGACGCCGCCTGGCGGACGAAGATCGATGTCCATCACCATGTCACCGCTCCGGCATGGGTGGACTGGGCGGAGCGCGAAGGCCTGCTGCGGCGGCAGGAACTGCTGTGGTGGGCGCGTTGGGACGTGGACTCCGCGCTCGATGTGATGGACCGGGCGGGGATCGCGACCGCCGTTCTCCACCCCACCATGCAGGACCGGTACCGCACCCCGGCCCAGGCGAAGGAGGGGCTCACCGTCGTTTTCCAGGCGCTGACCGACCTGACGCATGAACACCCGGGCCGGTTCGCCTTCCTCTGCCCTGCCCTCCTGGACCACCCCGAAGTCACCACGTGGGCCCTCCGTCGGGCCTTTGACGACCTCGGCGCCGTCGGAGTGAGTGTGAAGGCCAACTACAACGGTGTGTATCTCGGTGATCCTTCGTACGACCGCTTCCTCGCCGAGCTCGACGAACGCTCCGGCGTTCTCTTCACGCACCCCCTGGATCTCCCGGGCAGACCACCGGGGGTGCCCACCGTTGCGGGCATCCCGAATTTCATGTGCGACTTCGCGCTGGACACCACGCGCGCCGCGGTCAACCTGATCCGCACCCGGACACTCGACCGGTACCCGCGTCTGTCAGTCGTACTGCCGCATGCCGGCGGGTTCCTTCCTCACATCGCCACCCGTATCGACGCCTTCGGTGGTTTCTGCGTCCCACCCATCGATGCCGCCCGTGTACGGGACTATCTCCACCGCTTCTACTACGACACGGCCGGTCCCCTCTCCCCCGCGTGCACCCTGGTGGCCACGGCCGGTGCCGACCGGATCCTGTACGGCACCGACTGGCCGGCCGCCTCCGTCGACATCATCACCGGCTTCACGGGGCCGGCCGTCGAGGCCGACCACGCGTTCACCGATCACCAGCGCCGCGGCATCTACCGCGACAACGCGCTACGCCTCGTCCCCGCGCTGAAGCGCGCCTGCGACACCACCTGATTCCGGGGACGACGAGTCGTTGGCGCAGCGGAAGCCCAGGTTGGCCGATGACGACTCCGGGGTGTTGGAGGAGCGGGCCGCGACCCGGTAGCGGTTGCAGTAGGAGTCGTGGCAGAGGTACGAGCCGCCGCGCAGGACCCGTGCGGTCCCGGTGTCCGGGCCGCGCGGGTCCTCCGGGGCGGAGTGGGCGTAGTAGGTGGGCGAGAACCAGTCGGCGCACCATTCCCACACGTTGCCGGCGGTGTTCCACAGGCCGAAGCCGTTGGGGCGGTAGGACTTCACCGGCGCGGTGGTGAGGTGGCCGTCCTCGGCGGTGTTGGTGTGGGGGAAGCGCCCCTGCCAGATGTTGCAGCGCCAGCGGCCGTCGGGGGTGAGGTCGTCACCCCAGGCGTAGCGGCGTCCGGCCAGGCCGCCGCGTGCCGCGTACTCCCACTCGGCCTCGGTGGGCAGGCGTTTGCCCGCCCACCGGGCGTAGGCGGCCGCGTCGTTCCACGAGACGTGGACGACGGGGTGGTTCTGCCGGCCGCCGATGTCGGAGCGGGCGCCTTCCGGGCGGCGCCAGTGGGCGCCCCTGACATTGATCCACCAGGGGGTTCCGGCCGCGTCGCCGAGGACGTCGGCGGACGGGGCGTCGACCACGAGGTGGAAGACCGCCGAGGATCCGTGGCGTTCGGCGTCGGTGACATGGCCGGTGGCCTTGACGAAGGTCGCGAACTGGGCGTTGGTGACGGCGGTCTCGTCGATGTGGAAGGGCTTGAGACGCACCGGGTGGACGGGGGTCTCGCCGTCGGCGCGGTACCCCTCGTCGAAGGCGTCGCCCATGGCGAACTCGCCCCCGGGCAGGCGGACCTGCCCGCGGGTCGAGCGCTCCCGCGCGTCGGGTACGGCCGTCTGCGCGGGCGGCACGGTGAGGGTGACCGGTGTGCAGCAGGAAGGGTGATGACTGGTCATGGGGAGTCCAGGTGCTGCCGGCTAGGGCTGGTAGGTGGATTCGTCGAGTCCGCTCAGGGTGGGGTCGTGTCCCACCTCGCCGACGTCGTACATCGACGTCATCCAGTGGTAGAAGTTGTCGCCGCGTTCGCGCAGTACGTCGTACAGGCGGCGGGTCATCCGGGAGCGGACCTCCGCCTGTTCGGGGTGGTCGTGGATGTTCTGCAGTTCGTCCGGGTCGTTCCACAGGTCGTAGAGCTCGTTGACCGAGTCGGGGTTGACGACGAGTTTGTAGCGGTCCTCGCGCAGCATGCGCTGCGGGTACGGGAAGTGGTGGCCGTGGAACTCGCAGACGATGTCCTCGTCCCAGTCCGTCTCCTCGCCGTGCGCGAGCGGCAGCAGGCTGCGCGAGTCGACCGCGGGCTTGGAGTCGATGCCGGCCAGTTCGAGGATGGTCGCCGTGCAGTCGAGCAGGCTGACGAACTCGGTGCGTACGACACCGCCGGGTGCGCCCGGGACGCGGAGCAGGCCGGGCGTGCGGTAGATGTCCTCGTACATCGCCGGGCCCTTGTCGTGCAGCCGGTGGGAGCCGGTGAACTCGCCGTGGTCGCAGGTGAAGAACACGGCGGTGTCGTCGGTCAGTCCGAGGCGCCGCATGGCCTCCATGACCCGGCCGATCTGCATGTCGATCAGCGCCACGTAGCCCCAGTAGACCGCGATGAGTTTGCGGGTGGTCTCGATCGGCATGGTGTCGAAGGTCCAGTGCGCGCTGTAGTTGCGCTGGACCGGGGGTTTGCCGTGGAAGGTCTCCGCGATGGAGCGCGGGAGTTCCACGTCGGCCGGGTCGACCAGGTCGAAGTACTCGTCGGGGAGGATGTACGGCAGGTGCGGTCCGAAGAAGTGCAGGGCGAGGAAGAAGGGTTGCTCACGTTCTCGGGAGTCCGCGGCGTACTGTTCGAGCTTCTCGATGGCGCGGGTGGCCAGGTAGTGCTCGAAGGTGGCCTCGACGGGCTGGTGCAGCCGGGCGGCGAGGAGGTTGCCGGGGCCGCCGTTGGGCAGGGTGCCGCGGATGCGGTCGCTGATCCCGTACGGCGGCAGTCCGTGCTCGTCGAGGTGGGCGAGGTAGTCCGGGTGGTCCACCGGGTTGTGCCAGCCGGGCAGTTCGGGGCCGTCGAAGCCGTAGTCGGCCGCCGTCCGCCGGGTGCCGACGTGCCACTTGCCGATGAGGCCGCAGTTGTAGCCGTTCTCCCGCAGGGCGTGGGAGAAGGTGAACTGGTCCTCGGCCAGGTCCTCGAGGTAGCCGACGTTGCGCTCGTGGTTGGCGAGCAGCTTGTGCCGGAAGGGGGCCTGACCGGTCAGCAGGCTGGCCCGGGCCGGGGTGCAGATCGCGGTGGGGGTGTACCAGCGGTCGAATCGGGTGCCCGTGGCGGCGAGTTCGTCGAGAACCGGGGTGTGCGCCAGCGGGTTGCCGTACGCGCCGAGCGTGTCCGCCCGGTGCTGGTCGGTCATGAGGAAGAGGATGTTCTTCCTGGACGTGCCGGACTGGGTCACTTACCTGCTCCGATGAAGAGGTCGCCGGTGTAGTACTTCTCGGGGTCGACGGGCTGCTCGAGCTTGCCCGCCTCGACGAAGTAGTCGTTCATGCCCTTCAGCCACTTGTCGATGGTGCCGTCCCGGGTCAGCTTGTCGAGTTCCTCGACGCCGAGCACCTTGTTGTTGGCGGCGTCGGCCTTCACCTGGTCGGCCGGGATCTTCAGCTTCTCGGCGGTGAGGGCGATGGCCTCGTCGGTGTGCTCGGACCGGAAGGCGATGGCCTCGCGCAGCACGGCGAGGACCTTCTTGACCTTCTCCGGGTTGTCGGCCACCAGTTTGTTGCCGGCCACGAAGGCGGTGGGGAAGGAGACCTCGTCCTCGAAGTCGGTGTTCTTGGCGAGTTCGACCAGGTCCGGGATCTGCTTCTTGATCGTGGCCGCCGCGGGGTACCAGAAGCCCGCGCCGTCGACCTTCTTGGAGGAGACGGCGGAGACGATGGTCGACGGGTCCATGGGGACGACCTTCAGGTCGTCCTTGGTCATGCCCGCCTTCTTCAGGGCGAGCGAGAGGATCATGTCGCCGGAGGTGCCTTCGGGAACGGCCACGGTCTTGCCCTCGAGCTCCTGCATCGAGGTGATGCCCGGCTGGGCGAGGACCCGGTCGGAGTTGCCGAGGGTGTTGATCGCGACCACCTTGGCCTGGCCCGAGGCGGGCAGCCACATCGCGCCCGGTCCTATGTAGCCGAAGTCGAGGTTCTCCGTGCCGAGCGCCTGGATCTGCAGGGGGCCGTTGGTGAAGACCTTCGCGTCCGCCGTCAGTCCGTGCTTCTTCCACAGGCCCTTGGCCTCGGCGATGGCGATGAGGCTGGCGCCGTTGAAGTCGTTGATGTAGCCGAAGCGCACCGTGTCACCGGACCCGCCGGAGGAGTCGCCGCTGCCGCAGGCGGCCAGCAGGGCCGTCGCGGCCACGCCGGCGAGGGCGGCGGTGAGGTGTCTGCGTGTGCGGGAGAGTCGCATGAGTGGTGGTCCTTTTCCGGATCAGGAGGTTGCGGAGCCGGCGGCCGCGGGGGCGGTGCGGCCTTCCTGGTGGTAGACGGAGTGCCACACGCGGTTGCGCAGTGCGGCGAACTCGGGGCTGAGGCGGAATGCCTCGTTTCGCTCGATGGCGGGGTCGACCTCGATGACGTCGTAGACGCGCCCGGGGCGGGCCGCCATGACGATCACGCGGTTGGCCAGGAACACGGCCTCGTCGACGTCGTGGGTGATGAACAGCACCGTGCGCTTGTCCTGGCTCCAGGTCCGCAGCAGCTGTTCCTGGAGTTTGACCCGGGTCAGTGCGTCGAGGGCGCCGAACGGCTCGTCCATCAGGAGGATGGAGGGGTCGACGGCGTAGGCGCGGGCGATGGCGCAGCGCTGGCGCATGCCGCCGGACAGGGTCTTGGGGAGCGCGTCGGCGAAGCGTTCGAGTCCCACGAGTTCGATGAAGTGTTCGGCCCGGCTGCGGCGTTCGGCCTTGGGCACGCCCGTGGTGCGCAGACCGAACTCGACGTTCTGGCGTACGGTCAGCCAGGGGAAGAGGGCGTACTGCTGGAAGATCACTCCTCGTTCGGGTCCCGGTCCCAGGACGGGCGCGCCGTCCACGAGGGCGCGGCCCGCCGTGGGTGTCTCCAGTCCGGCGAGGATGTTCATGAGGGTGCTCTTGCCGCAGCCCGAGGGGCCTACGACGGTGACGAACTCGTGGTCCGCGATGTCGAGGGAGACGTCGTCGAGGGCGGTGAAGGTGTCGCGGCCGAGGGCGAACGTCTTGGTGACGCCCTGGACGGATATCTTGGCCGGCTTGCTGGTCATCGGCGTTCCTGCCATCCGGTGAGCTTGCGTTCTGCGAGGAGCAGGATGCGGTCCATGAGCAGACCGAGGATCCCGATCGAGATCAGTCCGACGAAGATGGTCGGCAGGTCGTAGTAGAGCTGGGCGTTCTGCATGCGGTAGCCGAGGCCCTCCTGGGCGGCGATGAGCTCCGCGGCGACCAGGGTGGCCCAGGCCGAGCCGAGGCCGACCCGCATGCCGACGAGGATGAAGGGGGTGGAGGCGGGCACCACCACGCGGGCGAAGATGACCGCGTCCCTGGCTCCCAGCACCCGGGCCGCGTTGATCAGGGTGCGGTCGACGTTCACCACGCCCTGGAAGGTGGAGATCACACAGGCCAGGAACGCGGCGAGGAAGATGACGAAGATCTTCGGGGTCTCGTCGATGCCCATGACGACCACGGCCAGCGGGATGATCGCCAGCGGTGGGACGGTGCGGAAGAACTGGATCCAGGGTTCCATCAGGCCGCGCGCGATGCCGTACCAGCCCATGAGGAAGCCGACCGGGACGGCCACGGCGGTGCCGAGGCCGAAGCCGATGAGTACGCGGGTCAGGCTGGCGAGGACGTCCTCTCCGAGGGTCCCGTCCGCGATCAGCGTCCCGGCCCGGGAGACGACCTCCGGCGGTGTCGGCAGTTTGAAGCCGGCGGCCGCCGCGGCCCACCACAGTGCGATGCCGAGCACGACGGACACGGCGTTGAGGATCAGGGGAAGCCCGCGCCGGCCCGGCCGCGAAGGCTCCGCCGCGGTCTTCGTGGCGTTCGTGGTGCCGGCGTCGTCCGGGGCCGGGGGCGTCTGCCCGGATGGTTCGGCGCCCCGCTTCTCAAGGACGGACATGGGCGGCTCCTTCGGTGGTGGAAACGCGGGCATCTGTGTCGCCCTTCACGTCGGCGGTTTCGGGATACCTCGCCAGCAGCGGGGAGTTGTGGAAGACGGCGGCGAGGGCGCCGATAGCCCCGTCGTCGTCCGAGAGCCGCGCGGCCTCGACGACGGGACCGGCCGACGCGGTCGGGAAGAGGTCGGCGGCGAGGGTGGCGGCGACCTGCTCCACGATGACGGGCGCCAGCTGGGTGATCTCGCCGCCGATGACGACCTTCGCCGGGTTGAGGGTCATGGTCGCCGCTCCGACGACGCGGCCCAGGGCCCCGGCCGCCTCGCGCAGCACCCGGTCGGCGACGGGGTGCGCACGGGCCACGGCGTCCGCCAGGTCCCGCAGGTTCTCCAGGGGCAGACCGAACTCCCAGCAGGCCGCGAGGATCGCGGGGACCGAGGCCACCGTCTCCAGACAGCCGCGCTTGCCGCACCGGCACGGCCGGCCCGCCGGTTCGACGGTGACGTGCCCGAGCTCGCCGGCCAGTCCGGCCGAGCCGGTCACCAGGTGCCCGCCGACGACGAGACCTCCGCCGACGCCGTCCGACAGCCGTACGTAGACCAGGTCGGCGACGCTCTCGGCGCCGCTGATCGCCTCGGCGAGGGCGGCCAGACGGGTGTTGTTGTCGACGATCACCGGCGCGTCGAAGCGTTCGGCGAAGGCGACGTCCACCCCCTCCGGGGCCGGGCGGAGCACCGTCCCCAAGGGAGTGGTGCGGGGCGGGGCCGCTCCCTCCGGGGCCGGGTAGGGGCCCGGCACGCCGATGCCGATGCCCTGAAGCGCTCCGTAGTGGACACCGGCCTCGGCGCTCAGCCGCTCGACCAGGTCCAGGGCGAGTCCGGTCCGCACCTGCCAGGACGCCGTGTCGTCGTAGCGGGCCGCGCCCGAGGCCATGATCTCGTGCGAGGCGTCGGCCACGGCGACATGGACGCGTCGATGGCCGAAGTCGACGCCCATGAACTGTGCCGACGCGGGGTCGAGCGCCAGCCGCTCGGCCGGCCGGCCACTCCCCTCACGCCGGGAGGCATCGGTGTCCACGACCACGATGGCGCCTCGTTGCAGGAGGCTTCCCGTGATCTCGGACAGGGTGGTGCGGGACAGGCCCACGACCCGGGCTATCTCACCGCGGCTCATGGCGCCGTTCTCCTGCAACGCACGCAGGACGCGTTCCTCATGGGTCCGCCTGACCAGTGCGTGCACTCCGCTGGGCATCTGCATGCCGGTCAAGGTAGGGAGGCCGGATTATTTCGTCAACACTCCGACAGAAAGAAGCAACGAAGCCTTCATGAGGCCTGGTGACCTATGCCCTGAGTGGGTCGGTCAACGGGGATTATTCGTCCGAGGTGTTGACGTAAATGTGTCGGCGTTCGCATGCTGTGCGGCACACCCCCGCCACGCAGTTCGCCGTGGGCTGCCCTCTTGGGTTCCTGGCGGGGACGACGAAGGAGAACGCGACTGATGGCCGATGCCCGGAACCGTTTGCGCCGACGCTCCCTGCTGGCCGGTGCCGCCGGCGTGGGGGCGGCAGCCGCCCTTCCCGCGACCGCCGCGCAGGCCGCCGCACCCGCGCCGTCACCGGCCGCGTCGGCGCGGCGTCACCCGTCGAACTGGCCCGACCCCGAGCCGTACGGTGTCGCGGACACCCGGCTGGACCTGTGGCCGCGGGAGGACAACTCCTTCCTCCTCCCGCTCGAACTGCGCCCCCGTGACGAGGAGCTCGGCCGGGTGTGGATGCGGGACACCTACGTCAACTGCTTCGTCGTCGACGGCCGCCCGGTCTACGTCGCCACGGGCACCACCCGGGTACCCGGACTGGACGCGGCCGGCCCGTGGAACGACGGCATCTTCGTGTGGGTGGCGCCCTCGCTCAAGGGGCCGTGGAGACTGGCCGACACGACCGGCGTACGGCCGGACGCCGAGAAGGGCAAGGTGTGGTCGCCGGAGTTCGCCGGGGAGAACCGGCCCGGCCGCACGGTCGTCGCGCCCTGGCAGGAGTACTGGCACGACGACCGCTTCGGCAAGCGCGGCAACGCGTGGGCCCCGGAGGTGCACTATTTCAAGGGCCGCTGGTACATCGTCGCGTGCATGGGCGACCACTCCCGCAAGGTGGGCTCGTTCATGCTGGTGAGCGAGGGCGGCGTCGAGGGTCCGTACCGGCTGGTCGAGGGGAACCTGGAGAAGCCCTTCGGCGAGTCGTTCGTCGGAGGGCCGGCGTTCATCGAGCCCGGCGCCTACCACCACATCGACGGCGGCCTCTACAGCGAGGGCGACGACGCGTGGCTCGTGCTGCACAACGACCTCTACGCCAAGTTCCGGGACGACATGGAGGACATCGTCACGACGACGGACCTCCCGAAGTTCCGGCAGACACCCTACTCCCCCGAGCCGTACCTCGAGGGCGCGTACGTGTTCAGGTACAAGGGCAAGTACTACCTGGTCCACGCCGCGTGGGACCGCACGTCGGTCGACGCCTACGGAAGCACGCGCAACGCCTACGACCCGCCCGGGGCGGGCCGCGTGCAGTACCAGTACGACGCCGTCGTCGCCGTCTCGGACAGCTTCGAGGGCCCGTACTCCGAGCGGTGGACCGCGGGTGTCGGCGCCGGTCACAACAACTTCTTCGAGGACCACAAGGGCGGCCTGTGGGCGACGTTCTTCCGGAACCCGGCCCAGGGCTACTGGAAGGACCCGGAGCGCGTCGCCGACGCCGCCGTGCCCGGTGTCGTACGGCTGGAGTGGACCGGCAGGAAGGACGCCCGCCTGTACGTCGAGCGCCGGGATTCGAGCCGATGACAGGCGGTTGACCCGGTGAGCCGGCGTGGTTCGCCCTGCCTCGCCGGTGGCTCGCGGAGACCGGAGACGGTCTCCGCGGGCAGCCCGCGGTCCCGGCCGGCACGGGTCGTGCCCGGCACCCTGCCACGTGCCACGAGGCCGACGGACAGCGCACGATCGGAGCGGCAGGCTGGAAGTCGAACCCACCGCTACCGACTGCCGTGGGCCTCCCACCGGGCCGTGGTGATCGAGATGTAGGCGAGGGGACGTGCGCGTACGGTCGAACGGTGGACTCCCGAAAGGGTGACCCGGCATGACCAGAAGCAGTCCGCGATCGGCCTCCGCGCCGCAGAACGCCGCCCAGGACACCGGCGGCGGTGGAAACGCGATGGCGCTGCTGGTCATCGCGTCGTGTCAGCTGATGGTGGTGCTGGACATCACCATCGTGAACATCGCGCTGCCGCACATCCAGCGCTCCCTGGACTTCTCCACCACCAGCCTGTCGTGGGTGGTCAACGCCTACACCCTGACCTTCGGCGGTCTGTTGCTGCTCGGCGGCCGGGCCGGTGACATCCTCGGCAGACGGCGCGTCTTCGTCGCCGGCGTGCTGCTCTTCGTACTGGCGTCGCTGCTCGGCGGGTTCGCCCGGAACTCCGGCCAACTCCTCGCCGCCCGCGCCCTCCAGGGCGTGGGCGGCGCCATCGCCTCCCCGACGTCCCTCGCCCTGATCAGTACGACCTTCCGCGAAGGGCCGGAACGCAACCGGGCCTTCGGGGTCTTCGCCGCGGTGTCGGCGGGCGGCGGCGCGATCGGGCTGCTCGCCGGAGGAGTGCTCGTCGAGTGGCTGAACTGGCGGTGGGTGCTCTTCGTCAACGTCCCGATCGGGCTGCTCATCGCCCTCGCCGCACCACGCTGGATCAAGGAGTCCGAACGCCATCCGGGCCGCTTCGACCTCACCGGCGCGCTGGCCTCCACCGCCGGCATGGTGCTGCTGGTCTACGGGTTCATCAGGGCCGCGCAGGACGGCTGGGGGGACGCGCTCACCCTGGCCTCGTTCGCCGCGGCCGTCCTCGTCCTCGCCGGGTTCGTCCTGGTCGAGAGGAGGTCGAGACAGCCGATCACCCCGCTGCACATGTTCGCCGACCGCAACCGCGCGGGCACGTACGGCATCATGCTGTGCCTGGCCGCGGCGATGTTCGGCATGTTCTTCTTCCTGACGCTCTTCGTGCAGAACGTGCTGGACTTCAGTCCCCTGCGGGCCGGACTCGCCTTCCTGCCGGTCAGCGCGGTCATCGCGGTCGGTGCCGGGCTGGCCTCGCGGTTCCTGCCCGTGTACGGGCCCAAGCCCTTCATGGTCGGGGGCGGTGTCCTCGCGGCGGCGGGCCTGGGCTGGCTGACGCTGACCGACGTCCACTCCACCTACGCGGGCAGCGTCCTCGGGCCCATGCTGGTGTTCAGCCTCGGCATGGGCATGGAGTTCGTGTCGCTGACGCTGATGGCGCTGTCGGACGTGCCCGTGCGGGAGAGCGGCGCGGCCCCCGGCCTCCTCAACGCCACCCAGCAGGTCGGCGGCTCGCTCGGTCTGTCCATCCTGGTCACGGTGTTCGGTACGGCGAGCGGCAACGAGGCGGAGAAACAGGTTCCGCTCTTCCTGCGGCAGGCGACCCCCGCCGAGCGCCTGCGCTTCCAGCGCACCGGGGAGCTGCCACCGCCCTGGGCCGACGAGGTCCTCACCTCCGGTGTCTCGGCGGCCTTCGTCATGGCGGCGATCTTCGCCGTGCTCGCCGCGCTGATCGCCCTGGTGGCCGTCCAGGTCCGCCCCTCCGACCTGCGACGCCTCCAGGGCGGGTGAGCGGGCCCCGCCGGTGACCGGTTCAGTGGCCGCGTCGGTGGACCCTCAGGTCGGTGACCACGGGCCGGTGGTCCGACGCCTCCGTCGCCACCGTACGGGCGCCGGTCACGCGGATGCCGGGCGAGACGGTGATCAGGTCGATGCGCTTGACCGGGTCGGTCGCCGGGTACGTCCCGCCGGCGTCGGGGGCGGCGTCCCGCAGACGCTCCCACAGCGGCGCCAGCTCGGGGGCGGTCGCCTCGGCGTTGAAGTCGCCGACCAGGACCTTCGGTCCGCGGTCGGCGGCCAGGACGCCGAGCATGTCCGCCACCTGGGCCTCACGGACCGACGGGTCGGCCCGGTAGTCCAGGTGCGTGGTGTAGACGTGCACGTGGGCGCCCCGCACATCGACCACCACCTCGGCGAAGCCGGGCGCCGGGGCCGGTACCGGATCGGGTGTCTGGGTGGAGAGCCGGGTGATCTCGTGGTTCTCGGCGGCGAGCACCGGGTGGCGGCTCAGCACGGCGACGCCGAACTGCCGCCGCTCGCCGTCCCGGTCGGCCGGGTCCAGGTCGTAGATCGGTGCGAAGAACACCCTCATGTCCAGCTTCTCGGCCAGTGCGCGTGCCTCGTCGGCGAAGTCGCTCCGGGCACCCCAGTGGACGTCGACCTCCTGGAGGCCGATCACGTCGGCGCGCAGGTCGCGCAGGGCCGCCGCGGTGCGGTCCAGGTCGAAGACCTGGTCCTGGCCGGCCCCGGCGTGAATGTTGTACGTCGCCACCCGCAGCGGCACCGTGGGGGCGTGTGCTCCGGGAGCACCGGCGGCCGTGGCCGGTGCGGCCGCGGCCGGCAGGACGGCGGCGAATACGGCGGCGAGTACGGCGGTGGCGCGGGCAGGACGTCGAGATCTGGGCTTCACACCTTCTCCAGGTCGGGTAGGGGCAGGACCAACACAGTGCGTTCCGTGGGGACTTCCGTCCGTCGTCGCAGCACCGTACCGCCCGGTCGGGGCCTGTCAGAATCTCCCCGTGCACCGCCGTGGAACACCCGCCCGCACACGTCTGCGTGAGGACGCCCCGTCATGACCCGACCGGCACGACCGATCCCCGCACGTCACCTGCGTCCGCCGATGGGCTGGAACAGCTGGGACTGCTACGGCACCACGGTGACCGAGGAGGAGGTCCTCGCCAACGCGGCGTTCATGCGGGACCACTTGCTCGCGTACGGGTGGGACACCGTGGTCGTGGACATCCAGTGGTACGAGCCCACCGCCCGGGCGCACGGCTACAACCCGGACCCGCCGGTGGTCCTGGACGGCCACGGCCGCCAGTCGCCGGCCCCGAACCGGTTCCCGTCCGCGGCCGGCGGCGCGGGATTCCGCCCGCTGGCCGATCGCGTCCACCAATTCGGCCTGCGTTTCGGCCTGCACATCATGCGGGGCGTCCCGCGCCGGGCGGTCGCCGCCCGGCTGCCGGTGGAAGGCACCGGGTGGACGGCCGACGAGATCGCCGACACCTCGTCCGTCTGCCCCTGGAACCCGGACAACTACGGACTGGACCACGACCACCCCGGCGCCCAGGCGTACTACGACTCCCAGGTGGCCCGATTCGCCGACTGGGGCGTGGACTTCGTCAAGGCCGACGACATGCTGTACCCCTACCACGAGCGGGAGATCTCCGCGTACGCCCGGGCCATCGCCCGCAGCGGCCGGCCCATCGAACTGAGCCTGTCCCCGGGGGCCCACGTGTCCCTCGCCCGGCTGGACCATCTGCGGGACAACGCCACGATGTGGCGGGTCTGCGACGACCTGTGGGACCGTTGGGAGGACGTCGAGGCCCAGTTCGCCCGCATGGCCCGGTGGGCACCGTGGCAGGGCGAACGGGGGTGGGCGGACGCCGACATGCTGCCCCTGGGCCGTATCGGCATCCGCGCCGAACGGGGTGAGGACCGGCTGTGCCGGCTCACCCGGGCGGAGCAGATCAGTCTGCTGACGCTGTGGCTGGTCTCCCGGTCGCCGCTGATGATGGGCGGCGACCTGCCCACCAGCCCGCGGGAGACGGTCGAGCTGCTCACCGACGACGAGGCGTTGGACGTCCTGTTCCACAGCCGGGACAACCGCGAGGTCCTGCGGGAGGACGACCTCGTCCTGTGGACCGCCCGGGCCACCGACGGGCACACCCGCTACGCCGCCGTGTTCTCCTTGGCCGACGCTCCCCGTCGGTTCGCCGTCCCGCTCGGCTCCGTCGGCGCCCGCCCGGACGACCACGCGCGGGAGCTGTGGACCCGTACCGACACCCCGCACGACGGCCGTCACCTGCACGTCGGCCTGCCCGCCCACGGCGCGGCCCTGTACCGGCTCAGCGCGGCCCGGCCGGGCTCGTCGCGCGGATGAGCGCGAGCACGGTGTCGGTGGTGTGGTCGAGGTGGCTGCGGCCGTCGGGGCGGTACGCGTCGGGGCTGATGTAGCTGCGCCGCCCGAGGTGGGTGGCCGGGTCGAGCCGGTGCACGGTGATCTTTCCGGCACGCCGGGCGCGGTTCCACCCGCTGCGGCGGAACACCCGCCGTCGCTGCGGGAAGATCCAGCCGCAGACGCGTTCGATCCGGTCGTGGGCGCTGGTGAGCTGGTGCAGGTGTGCGGCGCGGGAGAGGTCGTTGGCGCCGTTGTGGAACCCGCCGAGGGTGATCAGCAGCGGCGGGGTGCCGAGCTGCGCGTGCAGTTCGTCCACGGCGCCGGTGGCGACCTGGGCGCCCCCGCTGTAGCTGAGCAGCACGACGGGGATGCCGCTGTGCGGCCGGTAGCCGGCGAGCCGCAACTGGTCGGCGATCTGGACGCCGACGGCCCGGTTGTACAGGGGGCGGTACCGGTGGTCGGCGGCGACGAAGATCTGCATGACGTTGTGCAGGAACAGCAGGAGCCCCGCATGCCGGCGGATCCGGTCCCACACGGGCCGGCCGGCGAGCGGGGCGGCCAGCGGGGAGTAGGGCTGCACCTGTCCCAGCACCCGCAGTTCCGGCGCCGCCGCGATCAGTGCCTTGACCAGTTGGCCCCCGTCGCGGGTGTCGGTGAAGCGGCGTTTGCCGATGCCGTCGAGGTAGACCAGGTAGGCGGCCGGGGGACGGTCGGGGTCCGCGCCCCGGGCGTAGGGCATGCCCGGGGGGAGGCCGGTGGCGGGCGCCCGCCAGCCGGCGGTGTAGACCAGCACCTCGTAGCGGGCGAGCAGGGCTTCGGCGAGCAGCACCGGGCCGAGCACCAGGGCGACGAGCGGGAACCAGGTCATGCCGGCAGCTCCCGTACTCCCGCGGCACTGATCCGCGCGACCAGGCGGCGCACGGCCTCCACGGCGGCGGCGAGTCCGACTCCGGCGACGGCCACGCAGCCCGCGGCGGCCCACCGGTCCAGCCCCGTCGTCCCGGCGAGCGGACCGACGAGGCCGGACCCGACGCCCACCAGGAGCAGCAGGTGCAGCAGGGGGCCGAGCAGCGGGAAGGCGATGACGGCGCAGAGCAGCAGCGGGGCGACCTCGCCGGGTGTCCAGGTCAGCGCCTCGGCGCCGGAGAGCGGGGCGGAGAGGGTCAGTTCGGCGAGGGTCCAGGCGGTCAGTGGCCAGAGCAGGATCACGGTGCTCTCGACCACGGTGCCGGTCAGCAGCAGCCCGGCCACGACGGGCCGCGAGACGCGGGACCGGCGGGCGACCAGGGGCAGCAGCCGCCCGGCGGCCTCGGACAGCCCGGCGAGCAGCACCAGGACGACAAGGACGGGTGACATGGCTCAGCGCTCCTGTGGCGAGTCCGCCGGGGTCGGCCGGGCGGCCGGGCCGGCCCGGTGCAGGTAGTCCTCCAGTTCGTCGGCGGCGCGCGGAGGGCCGCCGGCCTCGCGCTGGGCGATCCGCAGGGCGGCCGCCGCGTCCCGGAAGCGGGGTTCGGTGAGCAGGCGCCGGGCGAGGACGTTCACCGTCTCCGCGGAGGCGTCCTCGGTACGGACCGACAGGCCGGCGCCGAGTTCGACGATCCGCCGGGCCACCAGCGGCTGGTCCGCGCCCTGGGGGACGACCAGCAGGGGCACGCCGGCGTTCATGGCCTCGTTGACGCTGTTCATCCCGCCGTGGGTGACGAACAGGGCGGCACGGGCCAGTACTTCCGGCTGCGGGACGAAGGCGCGTACGAGCACGTTGTCCGGCAGCGGCCCCAGTGCGGCGGGGTCCGTGTGCCCGGTGGAGACGACGACGGTGCCGCCCAGGGGTGCGAGCCCGGTGGCGAAGTCGCGCAGCACCCGCGGACCGGCGTCGAAGACCGTGCCCAGCGAGGCGTACAGCACCGGGGGGCGCAGCCGGCCGGCCGGGAACGACGGGTCGTGCGGGCGGGCGCCGACGCTGGGGCCGACGAACCGGTAGGACCCGTCGAAGGAGTCGGCGCCGGGCTGGAAGGCACGCGAGGTGAAGACCAGGTTGAGCGGCTGCCCCGCGGTCACCAGGTCGAGCAGGGGCAGGTTCCGGGTGTCGTGGCGGCGGGACAGCCGCCATCGCGAGCGCAGGTAGCCCAGGGCGCTGCGGGGCCTGGCCGCCGCCGCGGCCAGCAGCTCCCACGAGGCGCTGCTGGGGCTGGGCACCCGCCGGTTGAACGCCATGGTGGTGAACACCGAGGCCGCGGGCACCCCGAGTTCGCTCGCGGCGACCGGGCCCCAGGGGCAGGCCGCTCCGTGGACGATCAGGTCGGGCCGGACGCGGCGCAGATCGGCCAGCACGGTGGGCAGCAGGGCGAGGGCGGTACGGGCGAGCCCGTCCAGCATGGTGACGGGCGTGGGCGGACCGGCGAGCGGGGGGCCGTCCCCGGGGTAGAGGCACACGGTCGCGCCGGTGGCCGCCAGCTCGTCCGCGAAGGCGGGGGTGGTGTGGTACGTGACGGTGTGGCCGCGCCGGACGAGTTCGGCCACGACCGGCAGCGTCGGGTTGATGTGTCCGTGCAGGGCGATGTTGAGGAACGCGATGGTGCTCATCGGCGGGCCCCCGATGGTGAGACGGTCCGGGCCGTGCCCGGGACGACGGAAGTGACGGAAAGGCGGTCCTCGTCCCGGTGGGGGCCGGGGCCACTGACGCGCAGCCGGTCGAGGAAACGTCCGGCGGTGTCGATGAGCCGCCGGGAGTGGCCGAAGCCCCACGGGGCGGGCCATGCCTCGATGCCGGTCGGCACCACGGCGGTCGGGAGGCGACGGCGCCGGGGCGGGACGACGGGGGTGCGGGGAGCCACGGGCCGGGGAGGGTCCTGCGGGCCCAAGCCGCTCATCGTTCACCCTCTCTCACCACGGCGCCGAGTCGTTCGCGTTTCCTCCCTATGGACCGGGCAGGCACGCCATCTGTGACACGGCACGCCGGTGGCGTACGGCGGTGTGCCGCCGTCGTACGCCGGGCGGTCACAGGCATGAGGTCTACCGTGAGGCCTGAAGGTCACACCATGTCACACGCTATGTCTTCCACGTCCCCCGGGAGCACGCCGCTGAGCCCGCTTGTAGCATGGTCGCGCAGGAGCCGGAAGGGACGACCATGCACACCGGGGACGACACCGATTCCCTTGAGCGGGCCACGAGGGATTTCATCGCGGCACGTCCGCGGCTGTTCGGGATCGCGTACCGCGTGCTCGGCAGTTCCGCGGAGGCCGAGGACGTCCTCCAGGAGACATGGCTGCGGTGGCAGAACACCGACCGCAGCGACATCCACGAGCCCACGGCCTTCCTGACCACGATCACCACGCGCCTGGCCATCAACGTCGCGCAGTCCGCGCGGGTGCGGCGGGAGTCCTACGTCGGGCCGTGGCTCCCCGAACCGGTCGACACCGGTCAGGACCCGCAGCTGGGCGCGGAGCGCGCCGAGGCGCTGGAACTGGCGGTCCTCCTCCTGCTCGAGAAGCTGAACCCGCTGGAGCGGGGCGCCTATGTGCTGCGGGAAGCCTTCGGCTACCCCTACAAGCAGATCGCGGACATCCTGGAGACCGGTGAGGCCAACACGCGGCAGCTGGTGAGCCGTGCGCGCAAGCACCTCGCCGCCGAGCGCAAGGAACCCGTCAGCCCCGCCGAGCACCGGCGCCTGCTGGAGGTGTTCCTCGCCGCCGCCCAGAAGGGCGAGCTGGCGGTGCTGGAGAAGGTCCTCGCCGCCGACGTCGTCAGCTACGCGGACGGCGGAGGCATCCGGGGCGCGTCGAAGATCCCGGTCGTGGGACGCGACCACGTCTCCAAGTACCTCACCGCCTTCGCGCCGCGGTTCTGGCCGCCGGCGCGGACCCGGTGGGTCGAGGCCAACGGCCGGCCGGCCGTACTCGTCTCCGTCGGCGAGAACGCCGTGGCCCTGCTGTCCGTCGACGTGTCGGCGGACGGGATCGACCGGATCATGTGGATGATGAACCCGGACAAGCTGTCTCCCTATGTGGCGTCCCTGAGCGACTGAACCGCCTTTTGGGCGCGGGTGGGCCGGGCACGAGCGTGCGGGCGGCCGGCCCACGGGCCGAGGAGATCGAGTTCGGCACGGTCCTCGCCGACCCCGGGGTCCCCCGCCGTGCCGGCCCTGACGGGACGGCGTTTCCGGGCCGGGTCAGACCTTTTCGGCGGCCCGTTCCGTGGGGACGGGCCGGCCCTCCGCCGGAGAGGCGGGCGCCTTGTCGAGTTCCGTGAGCATGGCCTTCGTGAAGCCGAAGCAGTAGGTGGCGAGGAAGCCCGTCGCGTAACCGACGACCAGACCGGCGGCGTAGACGGCGACCGTCCGCCCGAGGCCGTGGCCGCCGTCGAGGAGGGGGAACAGTGCCCACCCGGAGGGGCCGATCGCGGTCGAACCGACGTCCGTGCCCAGCTGGTTGAAGAGGCCGACGAAGGCGCCGCCGAAGGCTCCGCCCGCGCAGGCGGTGATGAACGGACGCCCCAGGGGGAGGGACACGCCGTAGATGAGGGGCTCTCCGACGCCGAGGAGGCCGGGCCAGAGCGCGGACTTGACGGTCGTCCGGATCGAGGTGTTGTGCGGCAGCCGGCAGTAGACCGCGATCGCCGCACCGACCTGTCCCGCACCCGCCATCGCGAGGATCGGCAGCAGGACGGTGAAGCCTGCGCCCTCGATGAGGGTGGTGTGGATGGGGATCAGGGCCTGGTGCAGGCCCAGCATGACCAGCGGCAGGAAGAGGCCCCCGAGGAGGAACCCGGCGCCCGCGCCGCCGTGGGACAGCAGCCAGTCGGCGGCGTCGCCGATCCACGTGGACACCTCGCCGGCGAGGAACATCAGCCCGAACAGGGTCGCCAGTCCGGCCACGAGCACGGTGACGGTGGGCGTCACCAGGACGTCGACGGCCTCGGGCACCCGGCGCCGGCACCACTTCTCCACGTACACGCCGAGCCACGCGGCGCCCAGGGCACCGAGCACGCCGCCCTGTCCCGGTGAGAGGTGCCGGCCGAACGCCTCCACGTCCGCCACCCCCGCGTAGACGACGACCGACGCGACGGCACCGCCCAGGATCGGCGTACCGCCGAACTCCTTGGCCGTGTTGTGGCCGACGAAGACGGCGATCAGGGCCATGAACCCGGACGCCACGGCGGTCAGGGCCGGGGTGATTCCCGGCAGCCAGTGCAGGTTGACCAGCAGGCCGTTCAGGCCGGCGATGATGCCGCAGCCGATGAGCGCGGGAATCAGCGGCACGAAGATGTTCGCGATGCGGCGCAGGAACAGCTTGAACGGCGTGGCGTTCCTCGCCTTCCGTTCCGCCCTGAGCGCCGCTCCCCGCTCGGCGAGCGCCTCGGCCGTCACGGGGTCGCCCCCGCGGTCCGGGGCCGGGGGCACCGTCGCGGCCTCGGCCTTCTCCGCCTCGACCAGGGCCTCGAACTCCGGGGTGACACGCGCCACCGCTCCCGGCCCCAGCACGATCTGGTAGGTGTCGTCCTCGACGACACCCATGACCGCGGGAAGGGCCTTGAGCCGCTCGTCCTGTACGAGGGACCGGTCGTGCAGTCCCAGCCTGAGACGGGTCATGCAGTGGGCCACCGACGTCACGTTCTGCGCGCCTCCGACCAGGGGGAGGATGGCGGCAGCGGTGGCGTGATGCTTGTTCTCTTCGCTCATGGTGCGGTCATGCCTTGCTGTGAGGTGGAGGTCGGCGCGTCTTCGAAATTTTCTTTCCTGCGTTCTGCTCGAAATTGAAAGATATTTTCAGCGTCCCGGAGCGTCAAGTGTCCGAAAGCGGCAGGTCGGTCGCACACCGTCTGCCACCGTGTCGACCGGATCACGCGAATGCCCGAGCAGTGATGCACGTCACATCGGACTGCTGTCACGGGGAACCACACCCTCCCGGTCATCTGGGTGTAACCGCACTACGGAGGATGGATCCCCCATGGACGCTCGCATCGACTTCTTCGGCAACGCGCTCGCCGGCAAGGTGCTCAAGCACATCAACTCGGCGAACAAGGTGGTGCACGACTCGACGCTGCCGGTCGCGACCCAGGAACTGGTGAAGATCCGCGCCAGCCAGATCAACGGCTGCGGCTTCTGCACCGACATGCACACCAAGGACGCCACCGCCGCGGGCGAGACCCAGCAGCGTCTCAACCTGGTGGCCACGTGGCGTGAGGCCAAGGTCTTCACCGAGGCGGAGCGCGCCGCCCTGGAGCTGGCCGAGCAGGGCACCCGCATCGCGGACGCCGCCGGCGGTGTCACGGACGATGCCTGGGCGAACGCCGCGAACCACTACGACGAGGACGAACTCGCCGCGCTGATCTCGCTGATCGCGATCATCAACGCCTACAACCGCATCAACGTCATCAACCAGCAGCCCGCCGGCGACTACCAGCCCGGCCAGTTCGGCTGAGGCACCCACCCCGACACCGGCGGACGACGCCGGGAATCGGCACGGGCAGCATGTCGTACGCCCTCGACGTGCTGCCCGTCCCGCTGCCCATCGGCGGCGCACCCGCTCCCCACGACTGCCGTGCGGTGCGGATCCGGGCCGAAGCGGTGCGTGCGGGAGAGTCGTGCAGATCACACTCTCTTAAATATGAATCTGAGATGACAATTAACTAGCATGCTGCTGCGCGCGATCCACGAAGCACATCAGTGCCGATCAAGGAGCCAGAGGATGCTTTCCACCCAGTCGATCCCGGTCGTCCGGGCCACGCTGCCCGCCGTCGGGGCTTCCCTCGGCAGCATCACCGAGCTGTTCTACCGCCGTATGTTCGAGGAGCGCCCGGATCTGCTGCGCAGCCTGTTCAACCGCGCGAACCAGGCCAACGGCGCCCAGCGCGAGGCCCTCGCCGGTGCCGTCGCGGCCTTCGCCACCACGCTGGTGGAGCGGCCCGGTGAGCGTCCCGACGCCGTCCTCGGGCGCATCGCCCACAAGCACGCCTCGCTGGGCATCACCGCCGACCAGTACACGCTCGTGGGCCGGCATCTGATGGGGGCCGTCGGCGAGGTCCTCGGGGACGCCGTGACCCCGGAGGTGGGAGCCGCCTGGGACGAGGTGTACTGGCTCATGGCCAACGCGCTGATCGCCCTGGAGGCACGGCTGTACGCCGGCGCGGGGGTCGAGAACGGCGCCGTCTGGCAGGACATGGAGATCGCCGACCGCGTCGAGGAGTCGGTCGACGCGGCCTCCTTCGAGCTGCGCCGCCCCGACGGCGACCCCACCGAGCCGTTCACCCCCGGCCAGTACGTCAGTGTCCAGGTGGAGCTTCCCGACGGGGCGAAGCAGATACGCCAGTACAGCCTCTCCACCGCTCCCGGCCGCAAGACCTGGCGGATCACCGTGAAGCGGGAGCGGTCCGCCGACGGCCGGGCACCCGAGGGGGAGGTGTCGTCCTGGCTCCACGCCCACGCCCGTCCGGGTGACATCGTGAAGGTCTCCCTGCCCTTCGGCGACCTCGTGCTCCCCGAGGGCGACAGCCCGCTGCTGCTCGCCTCCGCCGGCATCGGCATCACGCCCATGCTGTCGATGCTGGACCACCTGGTCGACACCGCGTCCGAGCGTCACGTCACCGTCCTGCACGCCGACCGCTCCCCCGCCCACCACGCGCACCGTCCGGAGACGGAGGAGCTCGTCGGCCGGCTCCCGAACGCCGCGTTGCACGTGTGGTACGAGACGCCCGGGGAGCCGGTGGTGCCCCATGTCCACGAGGGCCTGGCCGACGTGACCCGGCTGACGCTGCGGGAGGGCGTCAGCGCGTTCCTGTGCGGCCCGCTGCCCTTCATGCGGGGCGTCCGCGGTGACCTGCTCGCCCAAGGGGTCGGCCCGAAGGACATCCACTACGAGGTGTTCGGCCCCGACCTCTGGCTCAGCAAGTAGGACCGAACCGGACAGGAGGCGGACCGTCACCCGGACGGTCCGCCTTCCGGCGTCACGTGCGCGCTCCGTCTTGCCGGCCGCAACAGTGGCACTAACATGTTGCCGGACAAGCCGTGAACACCATGTCGCTCCTTCCTGGAAGGGCACGCCATGAACATCGCAGTCTTCGGCGGTACCGGACTGATCGGGTCGAAGGTCGTCGAGAAGCTGAACGCCGCCGGTCACGACGCGGTGCCGCACTCGCTCTCGACCGGGGTGGACGTGCTCACCGGTGAGGGGCTGGAGAAGGCCGTCGCGGGTGCCGAGGTGATCGTCAACCTGACGAACTCCCCCACCTTCGACGAGGCCTCGCCCGCCTTCTTCCGGACCTCGATGGAGAAGCTGCTGGCCGCCGCGGAGAGGGCCGGGGCGCGTCACTTCGTCATCCTCTCCATCGTCGGTGTGGACCAGGTGCCGGAGCTGGACTACTACCGGGCGAAGGCCCTCCAGGAGGAACTCCTGGCCGCCGGTCCCGTCCCGTACTCCATCGTGCGTGCCACCCAGTTCATGGAGTTCGTGGACGCGGTCCTGTCCTGGACCACCGAAGGGGACACCGTCCGTCTGCCCGGCACCCCGGTCCAGGTCATCGCCGCCGAGGACGTGGCCGACGCGGTCGCTTCGGTGGCCGCGGGCGCCCCGCTGGGGGGAATCCGCAACATCGCGGGCCCCGAGGTCCTTCCCCTCGACGAACTGGGGCGGGTCACCCTGGAGGCCCGTGGCGACACCCGTCACACGGTTGTCAGGGACGACGACGCGGGCATGTTCGGTGTCGTCCGCGGGGACGTCCTCACCGGCAAGGACGACGCCCGTGTCGCCCCCACCCGTTATGCCGACTGGATGGCCGCCCACACGCGCTGACACGGTCCCCGGCCCCAGCCGCTCCCGTCCGTGCCGCAACGGTGCCAATGCCGTCGGCGATAGGATGTGGTGGGAAGGTCGAGGACGAGGGGAACACATGGTCTCTGGAGCCCGCGCGGCGCACAACATCGAGATCACCGCTGAAAGCCTCCAGGAGGACCTGGACCGCCTGCGGATGCAGAAGCAGGCCCTGGAGCGGGAACTGGCCGCCGTCGTGGCACACCTCGGCTCCGTTCAGCGGGCTCTCGGCGCCCTCCAGGCACTGATGCGCGACCCCGCCCCGGCCGGCGCGGCGGAGCCGCAGCAGGCGCCGGCGCCCCGGGCGGACACACCCTCCTCCGCCGACGCGGGCACGGACGCGGACGGGCAGAAGAAGTACGGCCGGCTCACCGAGCAGATCCTCGACTACTTCGCCACGGTGGGGGACGCCGACGTACGGGCCCGCGAGGTGGCGGCGGCCCTCGGCCGTGACACCGACAGCGGGAGCATCAACGCGGTCCGCAGCACCCTCGACCGCCTCGTCGGCACCTCCCGCATCCGGCGCAGCGGCCGGGGCCTGTACCGCGCCGAGCGCTCCTGATCCTCCCGCGGTCCCGGGCCCGCCCGGCACGGAAAGGGACCGGGCCCGGAACAACCCTGGCGTCACAGTGTTTTGAGTACTCAGTGTCATAGGTGTGGTGACCGGGTTCCCGGTGCCCGGCGGGCGGCCGATGGTGCACTACGATGCCCCAGGTGCCGCCCCGGCCGCCGGTGACTTCTCCGACTTCCTCGCGAGCAACGGGAGTTGGGCCGATCCGGGGGCGTGGGCGCCCTCCGGTTCCCCCACCATCAGGAAAGACGCGGATGCGGATCAAAGATGTGAGCCTGGTGCTCGCCGGCTCCACCCTGCTCGTCACCCTGGGGGCCGCTCCGGCCCTCGCGGACGGTTCCTCCCTGCCCGCCCCCGACCTCACCGCCGTACGCACCGTGCACGACACGGCTCTCTCACAAGGTGCTCCCGGAGCGCTCACCCGGATCGACGAGGGCTTCACCACCTACCGCGTCGCCACCGGGGAGGCCGACACCGGCGCCCACACGGCGATGGACACCGGCCGCCGGTTCCGCGTGGGCAGCGTCAGCAAGACCTTCACCGCGGTGGTGCTGCTGCAACTCGCCGCCGAGGACCGCGTCGACCTCGACACCCCGGCCAACCGCTACCTGCCCGAACCGCTGCTCGACGACCGCATCACCGTGCGGCATCTGCTCGGCCACCGGAGCGGCCTGTACGACTACACCAACGACATGTTCTACAACACCGTCCCGGGTTTCGAGGCGGTCCGGAACAAGGTCTTCAGCTACCAGGAGCTCATCGGCCTGTCGACCGCGCGCCCCCTGAACAACGCGCCGGGCGCCGCCTACAGCTACTCCAACACCAACTTCGTCGTGCTGGGGCGGATCGTCGAGCACATCACCGGCACCCCGGTCGCCGCCCAGTACAAACAGCGCATCTTCGCTCCCCTGCGGCTGCGGAACACCTCGTACGTCCATCCGCGGACGACCATCTCCGGCTCCTACGCCCGTGGTTACCTCCGCCCGGACGACACCACGCTGCCGCTGGTCGACTCCACCGAACAGACCGTCTCCTGGGCCCAGTCCGCGGGCGCGGTCATCTCCAACGGGAAGGACCTCAACCGCTTCTTCTCCGCGCTGCTGTCCGGGAAGCTCCTGCCCGCCGAGCAGTTGGAGGACATGACCACCATGGTCCCGGTCACCGCGGACGGGAAGCAGTCCTACGGACTGGGCCTCAGGGCCCGCAAGCTCTCCTGCGGCACCACGGTCTACGGTCACACCGGCACCGTCCAGGGCTACTACACCTACGCCTTCACCACCGCCGACGGCGCCCGCAGCATGACCTCCCTGGCGAACACCTCCAACAACGGGACCGTGAACGCCACACTCGGCGCCACGCTGGACGCCTCCTTCTGCGGCTCCGGTACGGCCGCCGCCGCCAAGCCCACCGCCCCTGCCCGCGGTCACACCGAGGACATCGCTCCCCAGGTCACCCGCGACTGACCCGGCGGGCTGAGACCGCCCTGTGCCCCGGCCGGACGGGTGTCCGGCCGGGGCACAGGGCGGTCTCAGCCCGCCGGCTGCTCCATGCGCGTGCCGACGCGGGCGCGCACCGCCTCGACCTCCTCCCACTGCTCGGTCGACAGGGCCGCCAGCGCGGCCGGGAAGACACCGTCCTGTTCCTTGAGGATGTGCTCGCGCAGCAGGTCGAGCGCCCGGATCAGCCGGTCCGGCCAGGTGACGTCCCGCGGTGTGCCGGCCGCGGCCTCCTCCAGCACGGCCTCGACGAGGCGGTGCTCCGCCTCCAGCGCGGCCATCTGCCCGGGGAACTCGTCGGCGAGGGCGGGGAACAGGCCGTGCTCCTCGACCTGGGTGTGGGGCTCCAGCACGGCGCCGATCCGCCGGGCCAGCCGGGCCATCAGGCCGGTGTCGCCGGCGCGGTGGGCGTCCCGGACGTGGCTGATCAGGTCCACCACCGCGTCGTGCTCGCGGGTGAGGTCGTCGATCGCCGTCAGGGACTGGCAACCGCAGTACTCGCACATGGTGGGGCTCCTCCGGGGGTGTGGTGACGGTCAGTTCGGCTGGGCGGCGGGGACACGGCGGGCGGCCCCTCGGCGTACGCCGGTCGCGGTGTAGGCCAGGGCCGCCGCGGCCACCAGGGCCAGCAGCACCAGGCCCACGGCGTAGGAGCCGTACGCGCCGTACAGAGCGCCCATGACCAGCGGCGGCAGGAAGCCGCCGAGGCCGCCGGCCGCACCGACGACGCCGGTGACCGAGCCGACCTTGTTCGCCGGGGTCAGCAGTGCCACGAGGGCGAAGACGGCGCCGCTTCCGGCGCCGAGCGCCGCGGCCATGGCGAGGAACGCGATGGTGCCGGCGGGCGCCAGGCCCGGGGTGAACGACTGGGCGAACGCGCCGGCGACCACGAAGGCCAGGGTGCCGGCGAGCACCCGTACCGGGCCGATGCGGTCCGACAGCCAGCCGCCGACCGGCCGCATGGCCACGGCCAGCAGCACGAATCCCGCCATGCGGTTGGCCGCGTCCGCCTGGGCGAGGCCGTAACCGGTCTTCAGGTAGGTGGGCAGGTAGACGGAGAAGGCGACGTAGCCGCCGAAGGCCACCGCGTACAGGGCGGACGCCTGCCAGGTGATGCCCAGCCTGAAGGTCGCGACCAGCCGGCGCACCAGCGGCTCGGTCGGCACGGTGCGTCCGGGGGCGTCGCGCAGCAGCAGGGCGGCGACCACCGCGTACACGGCCAGCGCCGCGGAGGTGATCAGGAACGGGTTGGCCATCCCGTGGGCGTCGACCAGCTTGACCGTGGTGAGGGCGCTGATCGCGGTGCCGCCCATCCCGGCGCCGAAGACACCGATGGCCAGGCCCCGGCGCTCGGGCGGGAACCACGCGCTGACGAACGGCACGCCGACGGCGAAGGAGGTGCCGCCGATGCCGAGGAAGAGACCGCCGGCCAGCAGCCCGGCGAACGAGGAGTGCCCGGCCAGGCCGAGGTAGAGCACGGGCACGATGGTGGCCACCGAGACCAGCGGGAACATCACCCGTCCGCCGAACCGGTCGGTGAGCGCGCCGACCGGGACGCGGCCCAGGGAGCCCACCACGACGGGGACCGCCACCAGCAGTGACTGCTGGAACGACGACAGGTCCAAGGAGTCCTGCAGCCGGGGGGCGAGGGGGCTGAGCAGTGCCCAGGCCCAGAAGTTGAGGGCGAACCCGGCCGTGGCCAGGGCCAGCATCAGCCAGGCCCGGCCGGTCACGGCCGCACCGGGTTCCGCTGCTCGATTCGACTTGTCCGACGGCTGGAGCATGCCGCCTGTCCTCCCTGTTCGCGGTGCGGCCCGGATCAGTCGGCGCCGCGGGTCCCGGGCTGTGTCCCGGTGTCCCACACTCACTATCGGCAACGGGGGGCGGTGAACGGGTGGGCCGTCAGTCCTCATCGCCGGGGCCCGGCGGTCCCCGGATCCGGGTCCGAACGGCGGGCGGTACCGGCCGTCCGGCCGGCCGGATGTACCGCGGCGCGCGGGGTGCCCTTCGCCTCGGGGCCGTAGCCGAAGCGGATCAGCACCTGCGGGCGGCACCACCGGGTGCCGGGGACCCGCATCGCCTCGCGCAGGTCCGGCCACTCCATGGCCTGGTGGAGCAGTGAGGTCCGTACCCCGTGCGCGGTGGCCACCAGCAGCGCGCGTTCCAGGGCCTGGCCCGCCGCGAGCCAGTCCCGCGGCCGGTCGCCGACGGTCCACAGCAGGGCGACCTGGGCGTGCCGCTCGAACCGCATCCGTGACCGCCCCGGCACGGGCACCCGGCCGGTGAAGTCGCGCATCGGCATGCGTCCCGCGGCGTCCAGCGGGTGGGTGGCGGTGAGCGGTATGCCGTACGGGCCCGCCCCGGGCGGGGCGACCCAGGCGCGGGTCTCGGCGGTACGGGCCTCGTCCGTGGCGTTGCGCAGCTCGGCCGCCGACGTCACCCGCAGCAGGCGGCGGGTCTGGAGGATGTCCGGGACGTACAGGTGGGCGCCCTCGGCCCGCGCGGCGGCGGTCATGTCGGCGACGACCGGTTCGGGCACCGGGCGGCCGGTGAACGGCATCCGGCTGGAGTGGCGCCGTGCCACGGCCGGGTACAGGGCGCGGTGGGCCGGCGGGGGGTCCGTGGTGACGGTGAGCTGCACGGTGGCCAGCAGTTCCGGATCGCGGGGGTCCGGCAGCAGGTGCGGTACGGGCTGCCAGCCCAGGTGGGCGGCGGCGACCCGCAGGTTGAGGACGGCCGAGCCGGCGGACAGGTACAGGGCGCGTCCGTGCGGGTCGGCCAGCGCCAGGGCCCGGCTGCGGTCGGCGTGGACCGTGACCGCCCGGGTGCCCAGGTCGAAGCCGAAGCGCCAGGGCTGGGTGTTGTGGATCGAAGGTGCCGCCACCGCCGCGGCCAGCAGCGTCTCCAGGGCGGTGGCGTCTATCTCCTTGGTCTGCACAGTGGCTCCTCGCTGTCCGGGGAACCTCCGGTGTGGAGGAGTACGGCCCGTACTCCTCCACCCTGCGCCGCCACCGGGGGCGGGGTGATGGGCCGGGCGGCCCCTCGCCCCGCGCCGAGGGGCCCTGGGGTCCTCGGCACGGGGCGCCCGGACGGGTCCGGCGGCGGCGCCCTGAAGGGACGCGGGAAGCTCCGAGCAGGTCCAGCGGCGCCCTGAAGGGGCGCGGGACCGTACCGATGTGCGGCTGCCGCCGCGTGGGCGCGCCCGGCCACGACGGCGCCGCGGACGATCGACGGCACATCGCCGTACTGCCGGCGGAGCGCTCAGGTGGCCGGCAGGGCGGTGGCGAGGAGGACGACGCCCAGGGAGCCGACGAGGGAGACGACGGCGAGGGCGCGGGCCAGGTCGGCGCGGTGTCGCGCGTGGGCGGTGCCGTGGCCGGCCGCGGCGGCCATCACCAGGACGAACAGGGCGAGTTTGGCGGCCAGGGTGCGGCCGTAGCCGGGTTCGGCGAGGGAGGCCCAGGTGACGCCCTTGTGCCAGGCCATGGCGATGCCCGTGCCGAGCTGCACCGGCAGGAACAGCGCGCCGGTGAGCATCCCGAACCGGCGTCCCGCCTCGGCGGTGAAGCGGGCCTTGGCGTCGGGGTCGAGCAGGCGCCTGGCGAGCGGCAGGACCACCAGGGACAGGGCGAGCTGTCCGCCGACCCACAGTGCGGCGCCCGCCACGTGCGCGA
The DNA here is from genome assembly GCF_001905725.1 of Streptomyces sp. CB02400. Classification (GTDB taxonomy): domain Bacteria; phylum Actinomycetota; class Actinomycetes; order Streptomycetales; family Streptomycetaceae; genus Streptomyces; species Streptomyces atrovirens. Next base: position 95,322 of record NZ_LIWB01000012.1, on the reverse strand, counting down.
AGCGCACCAGGGACCAGGGTCCTACGGTGTCCACTACCGGCTCACCTCCACGGTGCCGTGTGCGCCGGCCTCGGCGTGCCGCATGTCGTGGTCGACGAAGGAGTAGTGCCCGGCCCCGGGGAACGTGGTCTCGACGAAGCCGCCCTGGGCCGGGGCCAGGTCCAGCACCTGCGCGCCGCCGGGCCGGTCCGGTGTCAGCAGGTAGGCGCCTTCCTTGTACACCGTGTCGAAGGCGGTTCCGACGATGTGGAAGGCCACCGGGTCGCCCGGCCCGGCGTCGACCACCCAGAACCGGGCCCGTTCCCCGGCCTTCACGGTCAGGGGCCGCTTCGCGTACTGGGCGGCGACGCCGTTGAAGACCCAGGCGTCGGGGGTGCCCTCGCGCATCCTGGTCACCTGGGCGGTGCTGCCGGGGGTGCCGAGGTAGAGCTCGGAGGAGACCAGGAGGTACTCGTGGTCCACCTCCTTCAGGCCGGGCGGGTCGATGACGACGGCGCCGTACATGCCGTTGCCGATGTGCTGGAGCATGGGGGCGGTGCCGCAGTGGTACAGCCAGGCCCCGGCCCTCTCCGCGCGGAAGCGGTAGACGAGGCGTTCGCCGGGCTGGAGGGTGCGCATGGGCCGGTCGGGGGCGAGGGACCCGGCGTGGAAGTCGATGCCGTGGCCCATGGTTTCGTCGTCGTTGACCAGGGTGATCTCGAAGACGTCGCCGACCTTGCCGCGCAGGGTGGGGCCGGGTGCGGTGCCGCCGAAGGTCCACATCTGCTGTTCGACGCCGGGGGCGACCTCGGCCGTGGTGCGGGTGGCGCGCAGTTCCAGCTTGTGGGTCCGTCCCTCCGGTGCGGGGGCGAGGTCGGCCGTGCGCGGCCGCCAGTCCGGGGAGAAGCCTGCGCCGAGGTCGAGGCCCGTGCCGTCGGAGGAGTGCCCGCCGTGGCCGTCGTGGCTGTCGTGGCTGTCGTGGCTGTCGTGGCTGTCGGCGGCGGCCGTCCCGCGGACGACGATGTCCAGGGTCATATCGGCCGCGCGGTGTCCCGGCAGGGTGCACCAGGCCTCGCGGTCCTCGGTGACCGGCCCGAGGTCGAGGGTGCGGCTCTGCCCCTGGGCGAGCAGCGGGGTGGCGGGGCCGTTCTCGACCTCGAGGTCGTGGCGCTGCGCGTCGGTGTTGGTGACCTCCAGGCGCAGGACGGTCCCCTCGGTGACGTCGATGCGGGCGGGGCGCACGCGCATGTCGTCCAGGGTGACCTCGACGGTGCGGGTGACAGCGGTGCCGCTCGCGGTGTCCGGTCCGTCCGTGTCCCCGCCGCTGTTGGCGGCGAGCACGGCCAGCACGGTCAGGGCCGCTCCGGCCGCGGTGCCCAGGAGGGCGGGCCGCCGGGAGGGGCGGTCATGGTCGCCGCTCATGCCGCTCCTCGGTGCCCGGCAGGGTGTTGAGAAGGGCCGCCGCCAGATCGGGCCGGCGGGTGAAGGATCCCGGCTGGTAGCCGCACCAGGGCTCCTCGGCGTACGGGTCGCCGGTGACGCCGTACGCGCGGGACCGTGAGCCTCCGCAGACCCGGCGGAACTCGCACGTCCCGCACCGTCCGCCCAGCCGGTCGGGGTCCCGCAGGCCGGTGAACAGCTCCGAGGTGCGGTAGATCTCGGTCAGGGGGCGGGTGCGTACGCTGCCGGCGCCCAGGGGGAGGAATCCGCTGGGGTGCACGGTGCCGGTGTGCGACACGAAGACGAAGCCGCGGGCGGCGTTGACGTCCAGCGGCGGGCGCCGGGCCCGCCGTCCCCCGGCGTCCAGGCCGAGCCGGGCGGAGCGCTCCCGCAACTCCCGGTAGAGCGGGCCGAGTCCCAGCACCGCCACATGGTCGTCGCCGGCCCGGGCGAGGATCTCGCGCTGGATCGCCACCCGGCGGAAGTGGTGGGCCTCGGTGGTCTTGGCGGGCACGGTGAGGCCGACGTCGTACACGAAGTTGAGTACGTCCTCGGTCTCGGCGGGGGTGAGTTCGCCGAGCTGCCGGCCGCGTCCGGTGGGCACCAGGAAGAAGGCGCTCCACAGCATCGCCCCGTGGTCGCGGACGAGACGGACGACGTCCGGCAGGTCGTGCAGGTTGTGCCGGGCGACGGTGGTGTTGATCTGCACCTTCATGCCCATGGCGCGGGCGGCGTCCCACGCGTCGAGTGTCCAGCCGTACACGCCGGGCACCCCGCGGAAGCCGTCGTGCAGTTCGGCGGTGGAGCCGTCCAGGCTGAGGGAGAGTCCGACGGCTCCGGCCTCGTGCACCTCCCGCAGCCGCTCGGGGGTGAGCGTCGTGGTGCCGGACGGCGACACGGCGACGCGGACGCCGGCCTCCTTGCCGTGGGCGATCAGCTCGTTGAGGTCGGGGCGCTGGAACGGGTCGCCGCCGGTGATCACGAACAGCGGGGCGGGCTGCCCGAACGCGGCGATCTGGGCCAGGAGGTCCTTGGCCGCGGCCGTGTCCAGCTCGCGCGGATCGCGGTCCGGTACGGCCTCGGCCCGGCAGTGCAGGCAGGCCAGCGGGCAGGCGCGGGTGGATTCCCAGATGACGATGAAGGGCCGGTCGGTGACGTCCTGGTGCTGCCGGCGGATCGCGCGTGCGCCGCTCATCGGGTCCCCCGCGCCCGGGTCGTGGCGAGTGTTCGTCCGGCCGCCCGGGAGTCGTGGCAGACGACGGGCCGGGCGGCCGGACTGTGACCGGTCCGTGCCGCATTCAGCGCCCGCGACGGGAAATTGCGGGGGACACATCCGCACGGATGCTGGTTGCGGTGGTGCACGGGATACCTCCGGATCGGTCGGCACCAGCCTCGTGCACCGGGCCGGGCCGGCACCCCGGCCGATCAGTCCCGATCGGGTGGGCCGATGGTCCCTCCCTCGCGGCGACCGTGCCGTCCGAACGGCCCGCCCGCCGCGAGGGAGGGCGGGAGCGGGAAGGGCGGGGACCGCAGCCCCGACAGGCCGCTTCCACGGGAGTGGTGTCCGCGAGGACGGGAGCCGGAAGGGCGCGCGGTGTCCGCGAGGGCGGGAGTACACACGGGGGTGCCGTCGGCGGTGGCCGGCTCGTGCGGGTGAGAGCGGCGCGGTCCACCGCGTTCCCTGACGGGACCCGGGTCACCGGGCGGCCGGCCCGGGTGGTGGCCGGCCCGGAACGTGGTGGACCGCGCGTCCGGCCGTGGCTGAGGAACGGCCGGACGGTGACCGGTCCGGGAGCTCGCCGCGCCTGCTGCCCGGCCCGTGGCACGAGAAGACGTGGCCGCGCAGGGTGACGTGACGGTCCGTGTCGCTTCCCGGCCGGTCACGTCACAGCATCGTCCGTACCGCGGCCACGCCACCTGGGCCGGGCGGACCCGTGGAGGTGTCCACCGGTCCCGGCCCACCGCTCCGCAACGGGGCCGAACGGCCGGGCGCTGGTGGGAACTTCGGCCCAGGTGGGGCGCGGACCGCGCAGTCCAGCGTCCGCTCCCATGGACCACGGCAGCCACCCCGGCCGGGCGTATCCGCACGCCCGGCGCCCCCTCCCGCTCCCCCTCCGAGGGGCGCGGCGCCGATGTCACACGGGCTGACGCGGGCACCGGCCGGTGGCGCCGGCCCGGACGACGGTGTCCGGGACCGCCCGGTACCGCCGCGCCGGACGGGCCGGCCGGCGTTCTGACCGCCCGCGGCTCCGCCACTCGTCCTCCGACGACGGCGCGCGGGAGGCCCCGGCGTCGTGCTCCTCCGCCGCCCCCACCGTCGAGGGCCGCCCTCGTCCATCCACCGGCCACCGTCGACCACGCCCGTACAAGGACCCCTCATGTTCCTGGAAGACCTGCGGACGGCCTGCCGCAAGGACCCCGCCCTGCACGGCGCCCGTGTCGTCGAGGTGCTGTCGAACCGACCAGCGGCAACACCGGCGTCGGCCTGGCGACGGTGGCCGCCGCCAAGGGGTACCCGGTCACCTTCACCATGCCCGAGAGCATGAGCCTGGAGCGGCGTGCCCTGCTGCGCGCGTACGGCGCCGAGCTGGTCCTGACCCCGGCCACCGAGGGCATGCGCGGGGCCGTCGCCCGCGCCGCCGAACTGGCCGCACGGCACGGCTGGTTCGTGCCGCAGCAGTTCACCAACCCGGCCAACCCCGGCGTGCACCGCCGTACCACCGCCCAGGAGATCTGGCAGGACACCGCGGGACAGGTCGACGTCCTGGTGGCCGGGGTGGGCACCGGCGGCACCGTGACGGGCGTCGGCCAGGTGCTCAAGGAGAAGAAGCCGGAGGTCACCGTGGTGGCCGTGGAGCCGGCCGAGTCGGCGGTGCTCTCCGGCGGCTCCCCCGGCCCGCACCGCGTCCAGGGTCTCGGTGCCGTATTCGTCCCCGACGTCCTGGACACCGCCGTCTACGACGAGGTGTGCCGCGTCTCCCCGTCCGGGGCCCAGGAGGCGGCCCGCAGGCTGGCCCGCCACGAGGGCGTTCTCGTCGGCGTCTCGGGTGGTGCCGCCCTCCACGCCGCCACCACCGTCGCCCGGTACCCGCGGCACCGGGGCGCGCTGATCGTGGTCGTGCTGCCCGACACCGGGGAGCGGTATCTGAGCACGGACCTGTACGCCTGACCCGGCCCGCCGGGGCCCTGGGTCCCGGCGGAGGGCCGGGGACCGGGCCGGTAGGACCGGGACCGGGGCCGTTCGGCCCAAGGCCGGCGCCCCGGCGGAAACCTAGGTTCCTGACCATGGAGAACGATCAGAGCGCACGCCGGGGACAGAAGCCCGTACCGGGTACCTGGCCGCTGGCCGCGCGCAGACTGCTGAACCGCCGTGAGGTCTCGCCCGACGGGCGCGCGGTGTTCGGTGAGGGCGACCCGAAGTGGGAGGGGTTCTACCGGGACCGCTGGTCCCACGACAAGGTGGTGCGCTCCACCCACGGCGTCAACTGCACCGGTTCCTGCTCCTGGATGGTGTACGTCAAGGATGGCATCATCACCTGGGAGCACCAGGCCACCGACTACCCGTCGATCGGCACCGACTGCCCCGAGTACGAGCCGCGCGGCTGCCCGCGCGGGGCGTCGTTCTCCTGGTACACCTACTCGCCCGGCCGGGTCCGCTACCCGTATGTGCGCGGTGCGCTGCTGAAACTGTGGCGCGAGGCCCGCAAGCGGCTCGGTGACCCGGTGGCGGCGTGGGCGGAGATCACCGGTGACCCGGCGAAGGCCCGCGCCTACAAGCGGGCGCGCGGCAAGGGCGGCCTGGTGCGCGCCGACTGGGACGAGGTGGCCGAGCTGGTCGCCGCCGCCCATGTGCACACCGTCAAGGAGTACGGCCCGGACCGCGTCACCGGTTTCTCCCCGATCCCGGCGATGTCGATGGCGTCCTTCGCGGCCGGTTCCCGGTTCATGTCGCTGATCGGCGGCACCCTGCTGTCGTTCTACGACTGGTACGCCGATCTGCCGGTCGCCTCCCCGCAGGTCTTCGGCGACCAGACGGACGTGCCGGAGGCGGCGGACTGGTGGAACGCCGGTTACCTCATCATGTGGGGTTCCAACATCCCGGTCACCCGCACGCCCGACGCGCACTTCCTCACCGAGTCCCGCTACAACGGCACCAAGGTCGTCGCCGTCAGCCCCGACTACGCCGACAACGTCAAGCACGCCGACGAGTGGATGTCCCCGCACCCGGGCACCGACGGCGCGCTGGCGATGGCCATGGGCCACGTCATCCTGAAGGAGTTCCTCGTCGACCGCGAGGTGCCCTACTTCCAGGACTACCTGCGCAAGTTCACCGACGCGCCGTTCCTGATCACCCTGCGCGAGCACGCGGACGGCGGTCTCGTCCCGGACGGGTTCCTGACCGCGGCCGACCTCGGCCACGAGGAGGAGAACGCCGGCGCCAAGACCGTCCTGATCGACGCGGCCACGGGTGAGCCGGTCGTGCCGAACGGCTCGCTCGGCTTCCGCTGGGCCAAGGGCGAGCAGGGCCGCTGGAACCTCGACCTCGGCGAGGTGACGCCCGAACTGTCCCTGCTGGAGCGGACCGTGGAGACGGCCGAGGTCACGCTGCCCCGCTTCGACGAGGGCGCCACCGAGGGCGGTACGACCATGGTCCGCGGGGTGCCGGTCCGCACCGTCGGCGGGCGCCGGGTCACCACCGTCTTCGATCTGATGCTGGCCCAGTACGGGGTGGAGCGGGCGGGTCTGCCGGGCCGCTGGCCGTCCTCGTACGACGACGCCGGCGAGCCGCACACCCCGGCCTGGCAGGAGACGATCACGTCCGTGCCGGCGGAGCAGGCGGCCCGGATCGCGCGGGAGTTCGCCCGCAACGCCGAGCGCACAGGCGGCCGTTCCATGATCGCGCTGGGGGCCGGCACCAATCACTGGTTCCACTCCGACACCATCTACCGGGCGTTCCTGGCGCTGACCACCATGACCGGCTGCCAGGGTGTCAACGGCGGTGGCTGGGCGCACTACGTCGGCCAGGAGAAGGTGCGTCCGCTCACCGGTTTCCAGCACCTGGCGTTCGCCTTCGACTGGCAGCGGCCGACCCGGCACATGACCGGCACCTCCTACTGGTACATGAACTCCGACCAGTGGCGGTACGAGGCGTTCGGGACGGACGAGCTGGCCTCCCCCGTGGGGGAGGGGAAGCTCGCCGGCAGGACGTTCGCCGACTGCCTGGCGCAGGCCGTGCGGCTGGGCTGGACGCCCGGTCACCCCGGCTTCGACCGCAACCCCCTGGACCTGGCGGACGAGGCGGCCCAGCGGGGGCGTCCGGTCGCCGAGCACATCGTGGACGAGCTGAAGTCGGGGCGGCTGCGGTTCGCCGTCGAGGACCCCGACGACCCGGCCAACTTCCCGCGCGTGCTGACCGTGTGGCGGGCGAACCTGCTGGGTTCCTCCGGCAAGGGCAACGAGTACTTCCTGCGCCATCTGCTGGGCACGGACGCGGACGTCCGCTCCGCGGAGACCCCGTCGGAGGGGCGCCCGCGGGAGGTGGTCTGGCGGGACGAGGCGCCCGAGGGCAAGCTCGACCTGCTGGTCACCATGGACTTCCGGATGACCTCCACCGGTCTGCTCTCCGACGTCGTCCTGCCGGCCGCGACGTGGTACGAGAAGGACGACCTGTCCAGCACGGACATGCACCCCTTCGTGCACGCCTTCACCCCGGCCATCGCCCCGCCCTGGCAGGCCCGTACCGACTACGACACCTTCCTCACCATCGCCGACCGGTTCAGCGAGCTGGCCGCCGGGCACCTGGGGACGCGCACCGACGTCCTGGCGGTGCCGCTGGCTCACGACACCCCCGACGAACTCGCCCAGCCCGGCGGGGTGGTGCGGGACTGGAGGGCCGGCGAGTGCGAGCCGGTTCCCGGACGCACCATGCCCAAGCTGGTGGTCGTCGAGCGGGACTACGCGGCCGTCGCGCAGAAGATGCGCGCCATCGGTCCGCTGCTTGACACCCTGGGCACCACCACCAAGGGCGTCACCGTCCACCCCGACCGGGAGATCGAGGACCTGCGCCACCGTTGCGGGACCGTCCGCGACGGTGTGGCCGCCGGCCGGCCGTCGCTGGCCACCGCCTCCGACATGTGCGAGGCGATCCTGGCCCTGTCCGGCACCACCAACGGCCGGCTGGCCACCGAGGGCTTCCGCGAGCTGGAGCGGCAGACCGGCAGCGAGGGCCTGGTGGAACTCGCCGCCGAACGCGAAGCGGAGCGGATCACCTTCGCCGACACCCGCACCCAGCCGCGCTCGGTGATGACCTCCTACGAGTGGTCGGGTTCGGAGACCGGCGGGCGCCGCTACTCCCCGTTCGTCATCAACACCGAGCACAAGAAGCCCTGGCACACCCTCACCGGCCGCCAGCACTTCTTCGTCCAGCACGACTGGATGACCGAACTCGGCGAGCAACTGCCCGTTTTCCGGCCGCCGTTGAACGCGCGGCAGGCGTACGGCGACGAGCGGCTGCACGAGGACGGGCGGGCCGAGGTCACGGTCCGCTACCTGACCCCGCACTCGAAGTGGTCCATCCACTCCAACTACCAGGACAACAAGTACATGCTCGACCTGTCCCGCGGCGGCCCGGTCATCTGGATGTCGCCGGCGGACGCCGAGAAGATCGGCGTCAAGGACAACGAGTGGATCGAGGCGTACAACCGCAACGGTGTCGTCGCCTGCCGGGCCGTGGTCACCCATCGGATGCCCGAGGGCACCGTGTACATGTACCACGCCCAGGACCGCAACATAAACGTGCCGAAGACGGAGATCAGCGGCAAGCGCGGCGGCATGCACAACTCGCTGACAAGGCTGCTCCTCAAGCCCACCCATCTCGCCGGCGGCTACGCGCAGTTCACCTACGCCTTCAACTACTACGGCCCGACCGGCAACCAGCGTGACGAGGTCACCGTCATCCGTCGCCGCAGCCAGCAAGTGGAGTACTGACATGCCCCGTGGCGAAGCCACTGTCGGACGAGTGATGGCCCAGATCGCGATGGTGATGAACCTCGACAAGTGCATCGGGTGCCACACCTGCTCGGTCACCTGCAAGCAGACGTGGACCAACCGCACCGGTGTCGAGTACGCCTGGTTCAACAACGTCGAGACCAAGCCCGGTGTCGGCTACCCCCGCCGCTACGAGGACCAGGAGCAGTGGAAGGGCGGCTGGATGCTCGACAAGCGCGGGCGCCTGGTCCTGCGCTCCGGCGGCCGGGTCAAGCGGCTGCTGTCGCTGTTCTCCAACCCCGACCTGCCGTCCCTGGAGGACTACTACGAGCCGGTCACCTACGACTACGACAACCTCATCAGCGCCCCCGCCGGGCCCGACATGCCCGTCGCCCGGCCCCGCTCGGTCCTCACCGGCAAGCCCACCGAGATCACCTGGGGCGCCAACTGGGAGGACGGCCTCGGCGGTGCCCCCCAGAACGCCGGCGCCGACCCCAACCTGTCGGGCGAGTGGGCCGAGAAGGTCAGGTTCGAGTTCGAGCAGACCTTCCTCTTCCACCTGCCGCGGCTGTGCGAGCACTGCCTCAACCCGGCCTGTGTGTCGGCCTGTCCGTCCGGCGCGATGTACAAGCGGGTCGAGGACGGCATCGTCCTGGTCGACCAGGACAAGTGCCGCGGCTGGCGGATGTGCGTGACGGCGTGCCCGTACAAGAAGGTGTACGTCAACCACGCCACCGGCAAGGCGGAGAAGTGCACGTTCTGCTTCCCGCGCATCGAGGCCGGGCAGCCCACCGTCTGCTCCGAGACCTGCGTCGGCCGGCTGCGCTACCTCGGTCTGCTGCTGTACGACGCCGACCGGGTCGGCGAGGCGGCGGCCACGCCCGACGAGAAGGACCTGCTGGACGCCCAGCGGAACGTGTTCCTGGACCCCTTCGACCCCGAAGTCGTCGCCGCCGCACGGGAGTCGGGCATCCCCGAGGACTGGCTGGACGCCGCCCGCCGCTCCCCGGTGTACGCCCTGGTGTCGAAGTACAAGGTGGCGCTGCCGCTGCACCCGGAGTACCGCACGCTGCCGATGGTCTGGTACGTGCCGCCGCTCTCCCCCGTCCTCGACGCCGTCGACGCGGCCGGCGGCGACCAGGACGACCCCGACCACGTGTTCGCCGCCGTCACCCGGCTGCGCATCCCGCTGGAGTACCTGGCGGAGCTGTTCACCGCCGGGGACACCGACGTGGTCGGCGGTGTCCTGATGAAGCTCACCGCACTGCGCTCGTACATGCGCGAGCGCACCCTCGGCGAGGAGGGCGACGAGGCCGTGGTCAAGGCCGTCGGCCTCACCGGGCAGGAGGCCGAGGACCTGCACCGGCTGCTCGCCGTCGCCAAGTACGAGGACCGCTACGTCGTCCCCGCCGCGCACAAGGAGGACGCGGCGGCGCTGTCCGCGATGGAGAACCGCTGCCCCGTCGAGACCGCCGACGAGCCGGGGGCCGGCGACGGCCGCCGCGTGATGCTCGGCATCCCCACCCTGCGCCGCCGCACCACCGACACCCCCGCCGGAGGCCACCCGTGACCCCCCTTCCCGCCACCGTGCCCGGGATAGTCCGCACCCGGGTCCGGGCCGCCCTGCGCCGTCCGGACAGAGCCTCCCGCACCGCGCCGCTCACCCCCGAGGAGACGGAGCAACGGGCGCTGCTGCTGCGGCTGATGTCGCTGCTGCTGCAGTACCCCGACGCCGGTCTCGCCGCCGCCCGGCCGGTGCTCACCGCCGCCGTCGGGGCGCTGCCGCCCTCGCCGGCGGCCGGGCACCTGGCCGAGTTCACCGCCTGGTTCACGGGGCAGGAGACCGACGCCCTGGAGCGGCACTACGTCGAGATGTTCGACCTGCGCCGCAAGAGCAGCCTCTACCTCACCTACTACCTGCACGGCGACACCCGCCGCCGCGGCATGGCCCTGCTCACCCTCGCCCAGCGGTACCGCGCGGCCGGCTGGGAGACCGACGGCGGCGAACTCCCCGACCACCTCCCGGTCGTCCTCGAGTTCGCCGCCCTGACCGGCCCCGGCCGGGGCGAGGCCCCGCTGCGCCAGCACCGGCGCGGCATCGAACTGATCCACCGCGCCCTGACCGACGCGGCCTCCCCCTACCTGCACGTCCTCGCGGCACTGATCGCGCTGTTGCCGCCGCCCACCGAGGCCGATCTGCGGGCGGTGGCCGAACTGGCCGCCGAGGGCCCGCCGAACGAGGACGTCGGGATCGACCCGTACGGGGCTCACGGAGCCGGTGAGTTCGCGCCGCCGGGCTCGTTCGTCCCGCCCGAGCAGGCTCCGCCCACCCTCGCGCCGCCGTCCGCCGCGCACCGTCAGGAAGACCTCTGATGAACACCTCCGCAGCCGATCTGCTCCTCTGGGTCGCCGTCCCCTACATCTGCCTCGCGGTGTTCGCCGTCGGGCACGTCTGGCGCTACCGCCAGGACCAGTTCGGCTGGACCTCGCGCACCAGCCAGCTCCTGGAGCACCGGTGGCTGCGCTGGGGCAGCCCGCTGTTCCACCTCGGCGCGTTCATGGTGATCGGCGGGCATGTCGCCGGTCTCGCGGTGCCGGCCTCCTGGACCGAGGCCGCCGGCGTCGACGAGCACACGTACCACACCGTCGCCGTGTGGGCGGGTTCGGTCGCCGGGGTCGCCATGGTCACCGGGCTCGGCATGCTGTGCGCCCGCCGGCTGCTGAGCCGCCGGATCCGGCTGCGCACCGACCGCAGCGACAAGGTCCTCTTCCCGCTGCTGTCCGCGACCGTGCTGCTCGGCATCACCGCCACCGCCGCCCACAACGTCTTCGGCGCCGGTTACGACTACCGCTCCACCGTCTCGGTGTGGTTCCGGGGGCTGTTCACCCTCTCCCCCGAGCCCGGGGCGATCGCCGGGGCCCCGCTGCTGTTCCAGCTCCACGCGCTCACCGCCTGTCTGCTCTTCGCCGCCTGGCCGTTCACCCGTCTCGTCCATGTGTGGAGCGCGCCGGTCGGCTACCTCGTACGCCCGTACGTGGTCTACCGGCGGCGCACGGCCGCCGCCACCGCGTCGGGCGGACGGCGGGCCGTATGAGCGGGGCGGCCGGCACGGCGAAGGCGCCGGGGAGGCGCGTCGGATGGCTGATGACGCTGGCCGGGGTCGTCGGCTGGCTCGCCTCCCTGCGCCTGGCGATCGACGACCGGCGGCTGCTCAAGGACCCCGACCACGTGCCGTCGTGCGACATCAGCCCGGTGGTGGGCTGCGGCAGCGCCATGGCGAGCCCGCAGGGGAATCTGCTGGGCTTTCCCAACATGCTGATCGGCCTGGGTGCCTTCGCCGCGGTGGCCGTCCTCGGTGTGACCGTGCTGACGGGGGCGCGGCTGCACCGGGCGCTGTGGCTGGCGCTGAACGGCGGGGCGCTGGCGGCGGTGGGGTTCGTCCACTGGCTGATCTGGCAGTCGCTGTACGAACTCGACCGCCTCTGCCCGTACTGCGCCGTCGTCTGGGTGGTGACCATCGCCCTGTTCTGGTACGTGACCCTGCGCAACTGCGCGCACGGCGTCATTCCCGTGCCCCGGCGTGGTCGCGCCGCCCTGGACCTGGTCCTGGAGTCCCACTGGCTGCTGCTGGCCGGCTGGTACGGCGTGGTCGTGCTGCTGGTCCTGACCCGTTTCCGGTCGTACTGGAGCAGCCTGCTCTAGCCGGTGCGCCGGCGTCGGCCGACCGTCGCCTCCCAGGTGTCGACGGCGTAGTGGACCGTCATGCCGTGGCGGTCGTACAGCCTGGGTGCTCCCGTGGCGTTCTCGGTGTCCACGCCGAGCCCGACGGTGTCCCGTCCGCGCGCCGCGAAGGCCGCGAACGCGTGCCGCAGCAGGAATCCGCCCAGTCCGCGGCCGCGGGCCGCGGGGAGTACGCCGAGGCTGCGGATCCACCCCATGGCCTCGCGGTCGTCCCGCGCGAGCAGGAAACCGGCGTCCCCCAGCTCCTCGGTGCCGACGATCCACACCAGGGACCAGTCCAGTCCCCCGGCGTCGATGTCGTGCAGCCACGTCTCGTAGCTGCGCGGCTGGAAGTCGAAGTGGTGGGCGAAGGACGCCTGGTACAGCTCGTGGACGCGCGACCGGTCCGCCTCGGCGGCGCAGTCCCGCACCCGGACGCCGGCGGGCACCTCGGGGAACGTGTCCCGCGCGGGGTCCAGGGGGCGGCGCAGTACGTGGTACCGGCGTACGACCCGCCAGTCGCGCGCCCGGAGCAGTCCGGTGTCGAGGGTGGGCGCCACATTGAGGCGCAGGTGCACCACCGCCCGTTCCGCCCCGTTCTCCCGGGCCTTCTCCAGCGCCCTGGCCTCCATCGCCTCCAGCATCCGGGCGGCGGCCCCCTGGTGCTCGGGCAGGACGTACTGGTCGATGTCGACGCGTTCGCCGCCGGACTCGTCCCACAGCAGCCCGTACGCCACCAGGCGGTCCCCGTCCCAGGCGAGCCAGGAGTCCCGCTCCAGATCGGTACCGGGATGCTTGAGTTCGGCCTCGACGATGTGCAGGTCGGTCTCGGGCCGGCCGATCTCGATCTCGTCGACCTTGTTGAGCAGTTCGGTGATGGCGGGCGCGTCGGTGAGCGCCGCGGGACGCTGTGCGTAGGGCATGAGGCACAAGAATCCGGTGCCCGGGCCCGGGGCGCAACGGCTTTTCTGAGACCCCGGGTCAGGCGCCGGGCGTACCGGCCGCCGCGCGGGCGTAACGGTGTGCCAGGAGCGCGAAGGCGTCCTTGAGTTCCTGCGGGCCGACGACCTCGACGGCGGCGTCGAACCGTCCGACGCCGGCGGCCAGGGCGGTCCACGACCAGGAGCCCAGGACGAGCCGGCAGCGGTCGGGGCCGAGTTCCTCGACGACGGCGTCATGGGCGTGGCGGGAGACGGTGGCGGCGGGCAGGTCCAGGATCACCTCGCCGCGGCAGGGCCACTCGCCGGAGCCGTCCGCTCCGCGGAACCTGCCGGTGACGAACGCGGCCACGTCGCCTCCGGGCACCTCGCGCGGTGTGAAGCGGGGCCCCGTCGGGCTGCGCGGGGTGATCCGGTCGGCGCGGAAGACGCGCCAGTCGGCGCGGTCGAGGTCGAAGGCTACGAGGTACCAGCGTCCGCCCCGGCTGACGAGATGGTGCGGCTCCACCCGGCGCGGCGGGGAGGCGGGAGCGTAGTCGAAGCGCAGCACTTCGCCGGCGTGGACGGCGGCGCTCAGCGTCATGAGCAGCGCGCCGTCGACGGGTGGGTGCGGACGGGCCCCGGGCTCCACGGTGGTCACCCGGAGGGTGTCGACGCGGTGGCGCAGCCGCGCGGGCATGACCTGCCGGACGGTGGCCAGGGCGCGGGCCGCGTCCTCCCGGATCGCCGCGCCCGTGGTGGCGGCGGTCCGCAGCGCGACGGCGAGGGCGACGGCCTGCTCGTCGTCGAACAGCAGCGGCGGCAGCCGGGTGCCGGCGTCCAGCCGGTACCCCCCGTCGGGTCCCTTGAAGGCCGCGACGGGATAGCCGAGTTCGCGCAGCCGGTCGACGTCACGGCGTACGGTCCGCGGGCTCACTCCCAGCCGCTCGGCCAGCAGCGCCCCCGGCCAGTCGCGGCGGGCCTGGAGCAGGGAGAGCAGGGACAGCAGTCGGGCTGAGGTTTTCGGCATGGTGCCGATCCTGCCCCGGGAAGAGGACACGACCTGACCGCTTCCCCTGCGACGGTTCTCCTGTGTCCGACCACGACGACGACCAGAAGGACCCGATCACCGTGACCACCACCACCGCCACGCCCCGGCCGCCCGCTCTCGACGCCGAGCGGGCCGATCTGCTCGCCACGCTCGCGACCGCGCGGGCGTCCCTGACCGCCACGGCGCGCGGACTGAGCGACGAACAGGCCGGTACGCGCCCGACGGTCAGCGCCCTGTGCCTGGGCGGGCTGATCAAGCACGTAGCGGCCGTCGAGGAGGCGTGGATGGCCTTCGCGACCGAGGGACCGTCCGCGATGCGCCACGACCTGCCCGACGGCGTCACCTGGGCCGACCTCGCGGCCGGCACCGCCCGCGAGGTCCCGCAGTGGGCGATCGACCACCGGAACGACTTCCGGATGCTGCCCGGCGACACCCTGGACGGCGTCCTCGCGCGCTACGCGAAGGTCGCCGCCCGCACCGAGGAGATCATCGCCTCCGTGCCCGACCTGTCGGCGGCCCACCCGCTGCCCGAGGCCCCCTGGTACGAGCCGGGAGCGGTGCGCAGTGTGCGCGGGGTGCTGGCGCACCTCATCTCCGAGACCGCGCAGCACGCGGGGCACGCCGACATCCTGCGCGAGACGCTCGACGGACAGACGTCCACCTGACCGGCGCGGATCGCCGCGTCCGCCCACCGGGCGGCACGCCCGCGGTCAGCCGGGCCGGTGCTGCTGGGTGAGGACCGCCGCCATCAGTTCGGGATCGAGGACCGAGGCGTCGGCGAGGCGGGTGGACGCGGTGAGCGAGTTCAGCAGGGCCTTGGTGACCCGCAGGGCGGGGGCCGGCCGCCGCAGGACGGGTTTGGCCCAGGCCGTGACGGCCGCGTCCAGGGCGTCCCCGGGCACGACCTTCTGCAGGATCGACAGGGAGTGGGCCTCGTGGGCGTCGAAGACGCGCCCGGTGAGGATGATGTCGCGGACGCGGGCGGCCCCCGCCTCGCTGATGAGGCGGGGAAGCAGCCCGCCCCAGGCGGTGGGCAGACCGAGGGCGAGTTCGGGCAGGCGGAAGGTCGCCGTGTCGGCGCCGACGCGCAGGTCGCAGGCGAGGGCGAGGGCGAGTCCGGCGCCGATGGCTCTGCCCTGGACCCGGGCGATGGTGACGGCGGGGTTGGCGGTGAGCGCCTCGCACACGCGCCGGGCCCGGGTCCCGGAGGCCCGGATGCCGCCGCCGGTGGGGTCGAGGGCGAGGTGCTCGGCGAACTCGCCGCGGTCGCCGCCGAGGCAGAAGTCGTCACCGGCGGCGGCCAGCACCAGGACCCGTACCTCCGGGTCCTGGTCGTCGAGGACGGTGAGGAGGTCGTCCAGCATGGCGTCGGTGACGGCGTTGCCCTGCTCGGGGACGTTCAGTTCGACGGTGAGGAGAGGACCCTGCCGGTGGGTGCGCAGGGTCTTCAGTATCCGGTCGGCCGGAAGTCCGGCGGGGAGTCCGGCGAGGGACGGGACGTTCATGCGGTGACTTTCAGGGAGGTGATACGGCGGAAGACGACACGGGAGGTGTCGTAGGCGGGGGGTGCGAGGGGCCGCAGCGTGGGGAAGCGTTCCAGCACCTGGGTGAGCAGCTCCCGGGCCTCCAGCCGGGCGAGCGCCGCTCCGAGGCAGTAGTGGGCGCCGCCGCCGAAGGTGAGGTGGCCGCCGCCGCGCCGGATGTCGAACAGGTGGGGGTCCGGGTTGCGGCGGGGGTCGTGGGCGGCCGCCCCGTAGAGCACGTGGACGGTGGTGTCCTTGGCGATCGGTGTGCCGGCGAGGACGGTGTCGTCGGCGGCGACACGGGAGTTGACGACCACGGGCGGGTCGTAGCGCAGGGTCTCCTCGACCGCGTCGTCGATGTGGCCCGGGTGCCGGCGCAGCCACGCGGCGCGTGAGGGGTCCCGGGTGAGGAACCACACGGTGTTGGCCAGCAGCACCGCGCTGGTCTCCAGCGAGGCGATGGTGATGAACATCGTCAGGTCGTAGATCACCTGGTCCGCGGCGGCCCGGTCGTCGGGGTACCGGGCGTCCCAGTGGTGGATCCAGCCGGTGAGGACATCGTCGCCGGGGCGGGCCCGCCGTTGCCGGATCAGATCGGTGAAGTAGGTCCGCATCTCCAGCGTGGCCCGGGCCGATACGGCGAGTTCGCTCTTGGTGGGCAGCAGTTCCTGGGCGTAGACCTGCCGGTGGGTGAAGTCCAGGATGTGCGCGTAGTGCTCCGGGGGGATGCCGAGCCAGTCGCCCACGGTCAGCAGGGGGAGCTGTTCGGCGACGGTGGTGACGAAGTCGGCCTCCCCGTCGGCGCGCAGCCGGTCCTCCAGGCCGTCCAGGAGGCCGGAGGCGAGAGCGGCGACCCGGGGGCGCAGGCTCTCCAGGGTGGTGCGGTCGAACGGGTTGCCCAGGGCACGCCGCTGGCAGGTGTGCGTGGGGGCGTTGAGGCGGGGCAGGGTGCGGGTCATCTCGCGGGTGGCGGGTGCCTGCCAGCGGCCCGGGTCGGGCTGCCGTTCCTGCCAGGCGAAGTCCGGCACCAGCCAGTTCCTGCCGCGCAGGACCTGGCTGCATGCCTCGAACCCGGTGACGAAGTAACCGCCCCAGGGGGCCCGTACGACGTCCCCCAGGGCGCGCATCTCCTCCCAGACGGGGAGGGGGTCGGCCTGTCCCTCGCCGGAACGCAGGCGGCGGAGAAGGGAGATGACGGCTCGGCGGTCGTTGCTGGTGCCGCGTATGTCGCCGACGGCGGTCACGCAGAGCTCCTTTGGCTGGGCGTTACCGATCAAGTACCGCCGGAACCTACCCTTCCACCCTCCCGTGTCATGCGCCCCTGTGTGTTGCTCCCGTCACATGCGGTGCATCAGACACGGAAGATGTCCAGGAAACTGCTCCAGAATCCCTTCTTCCGTCCCGTTTCCTGCCGGACCGGCGCGGACGCGGCCGCCGGGAAGGACTGCTGCGCACCCGGTTCCGGGGTCCGGCCCCGCAGCGCGGCCGCCATCCGGGTGGCGGCGGTGGGGCTGAAGGTCACGGGCAGCGCGACCAGGGCCCGGTGGAACGGGCCCGGCCGCCACTGCAGGTCCTTCTCCGGTACGGCCAGGGCGAGGTCGGGCAGCGCGTTGAGGAGCCGTTCGATCGCGGTGGTCGCGATGACCTGCGCCGGGTCCTTGGCGGGGCAGGCGTGCGGGCCGGCCCCCCACGCCAGATGGGCGCCCTTGCTGTGGGTACGGCGGGCCTCGGCGAGCGCGGGGTCGCTGTTGGCGCCCGCGAAGGAGATGACGACCGGGGTGTTCGCCTCCACCACGTGGCCGCCGAGGTCGACGTCCTGGACCGGGTAGTGGGTGGCGTAGTTGGCGATGGGCGTCTGGTTCCACAGCACGTGGTCGAGCGCCTCCTCGATCAGCATGCCGCTCTGCCGGCCGCCCGCCCCGGACAGCAGCAGCACCAGGGCGTTGCCGATGAGGTTGCGTTCGGGTTCGACGCCGGCGCCCATCAGCATCACCAGCTGGTCCTTGAGCTCCTCGTCGGTGAGCCCGGCGGGATGCTGGATCAGCCAGGAGGTGACGTCGTCACCGGGCGAGCGCCGCTTGAGCGCGATCAGCTCCATGAGGCAGGCGGTGAGGTCCTCGTTGGCGCGCAGCGCGTCCTTGCCGTCGAAGATCGCCGACATGGAGGCGGTGAGGGTGTCACCGATGTCCGCCGGGCAGCCGAACAGCTTGTTGAACAGCAGCAGCGGCAGCAGCTTTGCGTAGTCGTTGAGCAGGTCGGCCCGGCCGCGCTCGCTGAACCGGTCGAGGAGGTAGTCGGCGATCGGCTCGACGTCGCGCCGGATCCGGGTGATGTTGAGCCGGGCCAGGCTGTCCACCACGGCCTTGCGCAGCCGCAGATGCACGGCGCCGTCGGTGAACAGGCAGTTGGGCCGGTACGCCATCATCGGCAGCACCGGGTTGTCCATGCCGACGCGGCCCTCGTTGAGTGCCTTCCAGCGGCGGGCGTCGCGGGCGAACAGCTCGGTGTTCTGCAGCACGCGCAGCGCCGTCTCGTGGCCGACGACCAGCGTGGCGTCCGCGCCGGGGGCGAGCTCGACGGGGCCGGCCGGGGCGTGGGCGCGCAGCCGGTCGTAGACCTGCTGGGGGTCGGCGGCGAACGCGGCGTCGTGCATGGGGCATCTGCTGACGGTGGCGGCAGACGGTGCTTGAGGATCCATGAAGTCTTCCTTAGTGGTCGAGGAACCGCTGTTCCCGGTCCGGGCGGGCGCGGGGCGGGGCGGTCAGGCCGCGCGGTCGAGCAGATGCCTCACCAGGGCGATCAGCGCCTTGGCGGACGACCGCTGGTCGCGGGCGTCGCAGTAGACGACCGGGGTGTCCGGGAGCAGGTCGAGCGCCTCGCGCACCTCGGCCTCGCCGTAGGTGGCGGCGGGGTCGAAGCAGTTGACGGCGATGGCGTACTCCAGGCCGTACCGCTCGACGAGGTCGATGACCGGGAAGGTCTCCTCCAGACGTCCCGGGTCGACCAGGAGCAGGGCCCCGAGCGCGCCGCGGGCCATGTCCTCCCACAGCTGCATGAAGCGCTGCTGGCCCGGGGTGCCGAACAGGTACAGCACCAGGTCGTCGCTGAGGGTGAGGCGTCCGAAGTCCAGGGCGACCGTGGTGGTGGTCTTGTCCGCCACGCCCCGCAGGTCGTCGATGTGGACGGACGCCTGGGTCATCTTCTCCTCGGTGCGCAGCGGAGTGATCTCCGACAGCGAGCCGATGAAGGTCGTCTTGCCCACGGCGAAATGCCCGACGACGAGGATCTTGGCGGCGTTGGTCACCGCGCTGGAGACGTAGATGGACTTCTGGGCCGTCTCAGCCGATGAGGGATTGGAGTCCATTCAGAACCTTCTCGAGGGTCGCTCTGTCAACGTTCTGGGCCCGGGGCGGCTCGGCCCGGCGCAGCAGGTGCCCCTGCTCGGCTAAATCGGTGAGCAGCAGCCGGGCCACCCCGACGGGCAGGCCGAGGTGGCCCGCCACCTCGGCGACCGACAGGTAGCCACCCGCGCACAGCTCCCAGATCGCCCGGACCTCGGGGCCGGCCCCCAGCGGAAGCGTCCGCTCGGGAGCCAGGGTGACCAAGGTGTGCAGCGCCAGTTCGTCCGAGGACGGCAGGCTCCGGCCGCCCGTGATGACGTAGGAGCGGACGAAGTCACTGGTGACGGGTGCTTCCTCGCCGGGCGTCGTCATACGCCGGCGCCGTTGTCGGAGCGCGGGGCCACGCTCATCGCCTTGCTCAGCGCCACCACCGTCTTCTGCATGCGGAACGACATGGCCTCCATGTCGACGTCCAGTGCCGCCGAGACGGCGAGGTAGGCGCCCTGCCCGGCCGCGATCAGGAAGATCCAGCCGCCGTCGTACTCCAGCAGCGTCTGCTTCCAGATGCCGTGCCCCGCCCCGACGAAACCGGCGACCGCCCGGCTGAGGGACTGCATGGAGCTCATCGCGGCGGCGTTCGTCTCGGCGTCGTCGCGTGAGATCTCGTCCGAACGCTGCAGCAGCAGGCCGTCGCCCGAGACGAGGACCGCGTGGCGGGCACCACGCACCTCGAGCACGTCGTTCAGCACCCACGACAGGTCGGTGTTCACTGGTGGTCAGGTCCTTCCGTGGTGTTCGTGGTCCGCCCGAGCTGGGTGCCGCGTGCGAACGCCCCCAGGCGCGACGCGGTCACCTCGCCGGCCGACTCGGACGTCTGCTGGTCGGTGCCGGCCGTGTCCTGCGGCGCCGGCACCACCGAGATGGGCCCCTGGCGCCGGCGGCGCTTGGGCAGCCCGCCGGTCGTCGTGCCCACCACGTGCGAGGGGCCGACCGGCACGGGCGCCAGCCGCTGCGGGGCGCTCTCCTCGCCCCGGTCGGCGGGTTCCCGGACGGGTTCGGCGGGGGTGACGGCCTCGGCCGCCAGAAGGCTTTCCGGCACTCGGATCACTGCGCGCACTCCGCCGTAGGGGGACACCGAACCGACGGAGACGGCGAAGCCGTAGCGTGCGGCGAGCATGCCGCACACCGCGAACCCGAACCGGGGCGGGTCGCCGAGACCGGTGATGTCGACGGGGCCGTCGGCGGACAGCAGCGTCGCCGCCCGGTCCTTGGTCTCCTGGTCCATGCCCAGACCGGCGTCGTCGACGATGAAGCACACACCCGTCGGCACCGCCTGGATGTTGACCTCGACCGGTGTGCCCGGAGCGCTGTACGTGGTCGCGTTGTCCAGCAGTTCGGCCAGTACCACCGCCACCGGTTCGACGGCCTTGCTGGTGACGCCGACGCTCGCCTGCGCGTGGATGCTCACCCGGTTGAAGTCCTTGATGCGGCCCTGCGCGCTGCGGGCCACGTCGTAGACGGTCGCCACGCCCTCGCGCCGGCCCAGCCAGCCGCCGCACAGCACCGAGATGCCCTTGGCCCGGCGGCTGAACTGGCTGCCGGTGTGGTCCACCGACATCAGGTCCGCCAGCACCTCGGTGTCGTTGCCGTACTTCTGCAGCAGCCCGTCCAGCAGCAGTTGCTGCTCCTCGGCGAGCGACTGGAGCGTGCCCATCGCCGACTTCAGTACCGCCTTGGTCGACGACTCCGCGTCCGCCCGGACGTCCGCGAGGTCACCGCGGTGCTGGGTGTCCAGGGAGGCGATGTGCCCCTGGAGCTGGTCGATCCGGCCCTGGGCCTGGCCCAGTCCGGTCTCCAGGTCCTTCTTCGTTCTTCGGAGCGCCAGATTGGTTCTCCGGGCCCGCTGCACTGCGAACACCGCAGCGACGAGCACCACAAGCAGGATCCACAGCAGCGGATCCCCGATCAATGACGTCATGAGACTCTCTTCAAGTCGCATCGCGCCGGGAGTCCGGACAGATCCGCGCATGCGTGGGACGGGTCCGGGCCGTCGAACGGCGCGGGCCTACGGCGGACCAAGCCTCAACTCCTCAGCGATGGGGCCTTAGAGACTGTCCCCCGTACGCGTTCATGACGCGCCGCCAGCCTACTGAAAGTCCGATGATCTTATCAGCCCGGCTGCGGTAACCCGCCTGTCCCGGAGGTCACTTGGCGACCCTCACGAGACCCACACACCCTGCCGCTCCCCGGTACCAACGGCACCTTGCGGCCGTGTGGACGGCGCGGAAACGCGACGCCAACGCGCCGGTGGCCCTCGCGGACGGTCCCCGGCCCCGCGGGCTGTCACCCCGTACCGAGGTCGCGCAGCATCCGCCGCTGGTGACGGTGGCCGATCGTCTCGTAGCCGACCACGGTGACGAACGGGGCGAGCATCACCACCAGCAGGCACACCGCAGTCCCCACCCCGGCGGCGGCGAGGAGCACCGCAGCGGCCAGGACCGCGAGGGTGAGGGAGATCAGCAGCAGATGGAACCTGTCCCCCGCGGACAGCAGCAGCGTGTGCAGCAGGTACACCATCAGCAGGTAGAGGCCGACCGGCAGCGCCAGCGACAGCACCACGGCGACATCGCCGATCCTCGCGTGGTGCTCCAGGTACAGGCCCGCCACGTGCAGCCCCGCACCCGCGCCGGCGACGCCGATGAACAGCGGGATGTGGCCGTAGCCGAAGAGGTACCCGCGCTGACGCCGGTGGACCAGGATGGCGCCGAACGGGGTGGTGAAGTACACCCACCACATGCCGAAGGTCAGGCCCACACCGGCGACGACCACGGCGACCGCGTCCGCGCTCCAGTCGGTCCCGGCCGCGCCGCCCAGGAGGTCACCGGACGAGGCGACGGTGCCGACCACGCCCTCGCCGAGCGTGATGATCGCGAACAGGCCGTACCGTTCCGCGACGTGGTGCGGGTGCCACGGCGTGCCGCCGGCCCGGCCCTGCGCGAGCAGCGGCAGGACCAGCTCCACGACGCCCAGCACGGCGAAGGCGGCGAACGCCACCGCGAGCATCGGATGCGTGAAGCCCACCACGATCCAGCCGAGCTGGACCAGCACGGTCCAGCGGATGTTCCGCGTCCCCACGTCATGGAACGGGGGAGACTCGCGGGCCGCGCGCCACCACTGCAGCACCATGGCGATCCGCATCACGACGTACCCGATCACCATGGCGCGCAGCTCCAGGTGCTCGCCCTCCCCGACCGAGTGGAACATCGCCGGCAGGCCGAGGGAGAACACGACGACACCGACCATCTGCACCATGGTCAGGACCCGGTAGTGCCAGTCGTCGGTGGCGAACGCGGAGGAGAACCAGCTGAAGCTGATCCAGGCGACGCTGATCGCGAACATCGCCAGGGTGAAGGCGCCGACGGCCTCCAGGGCGTGGTCCCCGGCGAGCATCTCGGCGAAGTGGGAGGCCGCGGTGCCCACCGCAACCACGAACGTCAGGTCGAACAGCAGCTCCAGGGGCGTGGCGGACCTGCCCGGCTCCTCCGGGTCACGGCCGGTCATCGGCTTCCGGCTGTGCGCCAGCCTGCCGCCGCCGGCCGGGCCGATGTGTTCGGGGTCACTCATGAGCAGCATGATGACGCATGCACACGGCATCGCCGCCGACATCGGCGGACCCGGCCGCCGGGATTCATCCGCGGCGCACCGGCGTCCGGGCCGGTGGTGAAGCGCGTCAGGTCCGGTGGTCCGCGTCGGCGCCGGAGGCCGTACGGACTTCGGCGCGGACGTGGACCGGGGGCTGCACGACCCCCGGCACGGACGCGGACCGGGATGCTACGGCTTGCGGGCGATCGCTCCGTACATCGCGATGTCCTCGTCGCGGACGCCCTGTTCGCCGGTGCCGTCCGGGTGCCACTTGTGGACCTGGACGATGCCCGGCTCGACCAGGTCCAGGCCCTCGAAGAACTCGTGGGCCTCGTCCATGGTGCGCAGCCGCATCGGCATGTCGCGGGCCGCGTACTCACGGGCCACCCGCCCCACCTCCTCGGGGGCGAACTCCGCGGTGCCGATCGTCATGGCCAGGTGGCTGCCCGGGGGGAGCGGCTCCAGCAGGCGGCGGACGATGCCGACGGCGTCGTCCTCGTCGAGGACGAAGTGGACGATGGCGATGACCGTCAGGGCCACCGGCCGGTCCAGGTCGAGGGTCTCCCGCAGTTCGGGGGCGTCCAGGATGCTCGCCGGGTCGCGGAAGTCCGCCTCGATGTACGACGTCCTTCCCTCGGGCGTGCTGGCCAGGAGTCCCTGGGAGAGGGTGAGGACGATGGGGTCGTTGTCGACGTAGACCACGCGTGAGTCGGGAGCCACCGACTGGGCGATCTCGTGCAGGTTCGGGGAGGTGGGTATGCCGGTGCCGACGTCCAGGAACTGGCGCATGCCCGCTTCCTCGACGAGCCACCGGACCGCCCGGTTCATCCAGTCCCGGTTGGCGCGCATGTGGACGGGCAGGGCGGGCCACTCCCGGACCATGGCGTCGCCGGCCTCCTGGTCCGCCGGGTAGTAGTCCTTGCCGCCGAGGATGTAGTCGTAGATCCGCGCGGAGTGCGCGTTCTCGGTGTCGATGCGGTCGGCCGGCCATCCGTTCTCGGTCACCTTGGTGTCTCCTTCGCAGGTCGTGGTTCTGGGGCGGGGTGGGCGGCGCCGGTCAGAGGTCCTTGCGGATCCGGTCGAGCACGGCCTCGGTCCTGGTCGTGGGCGCCGCCTGGGCGCCGGTCCGGTCGAGGGCCTCGCGGTACACCACGACGTCGTCGCCCTTGTCGAGATAGACGGCGCCGACCAGGCCGTTGAGGTAGACGACGTCGGGCAGTTCGCGGGCCCGGAACCGGAAGAGCTGGAAGGATCCGGCGCGCATGGCCGGGTGGGGGCCGCCGGCGAACGGCATGATCTGCAGCGTCACCTGCGGCAGGCGGTGCAGTTCGATGAGGTGGCCGATCTGGGCCCGCATCACGTCCGGACCCCCGACCGGCCAGCGGAGCACCGTCTCGTCCATCACCACCCACACCCGCGGTGGCGTCTCGCGGCCGAGCAGTTCCTGGCGACGCATCCGCAGGGCGATCCGGCGCTCGGTGGCCTCGGCCGGGGCGTGCGGGTTGCCGGCGCTCAGCAGGGCGCGGGCGTACGCCTCCGTCTGCAGCAGCCCGTGGACGAACTGGCTCTCGTAGGCGCGGATCTGCAGGGCGGCCTGTTCCAGGCTGAGATAGGCGGCGAACCAGTCCGGCATGACATCGCGGTAGGTGTGCCACCAGCCCCGCTTGTTGGCCTCACGGGCCGACTTCAGGAAGGTGTCGATCTCCTGCTGGTCGGTCACGCCGTAGACGCGGAGCAGCTTCTCGGCGTCGGCGAGTCTGAGCCGGGCCACCTTGGCGGCTTCCATCCGGCGGATCGTGGAGTGGCTGACCCCGATGGCGGCGCCCGCCTCCTCGTAGGTCAGACCGGCCCGGCCGCGTAACTCCTCGAGCTGTCTGCCGAGAATCATGCGCAGGACGGAAGGGGCACCGCCCCAGTCGGTCTCCGCGGTCACGCCGTGCCCCCCTCATGTCGGGTGTTCCGGGCTCACCGTCTCATGCGATCGTCCGGTACGGACACGTTCGATCACCCGGCGACGGAAGCAGCATGCACTCGGCCAGTTGCAATTTTCAACTTGCTGGTTGCGAGCCGCCGTTGGCGGGTGCCAGAGTGTTCGCACCGCTCCCCGGCCCGCTGAAGGGCCGTACCGGACCGGCCGGTTGACCGCGGCCGGTGCATGACGGACCCCGGTGCGCAGGCAGACGAAAGGCACACGGAGATGGCTCGGCTCCCCTTACCCAGGCCGCCGCACCACGCCGGGCACGGGCCCTCCTCCCCCGGACCGCCCGGAGGCGAGCCGACGGCTCCGCTCCCCCAGCCGGACGGCCCCGGCCGTCTCGCCTCCGGGCCCCACAGGGTCGGACACCGCGCGGAGACCCGCGTGTTCGACCTGCCGGCGACCCCCGCCTCGGTCCGTGCCGCCCGTAACGGCGTGCGGGACCTGCTCACCGCGCGGGGCGTCGCCGGCGAGGTGTGCGACAACGCTGTTGTCGTGGCCTCGGAGCTCCTCACCAACGCACTCACCCACGCGGCCGGCGAACGGATCGTCTGCCGGCTGCACGTACTGGCGGACCGGATCCGCGTCGAGGTCGAGGACCAGGCCCGCGGCCCGGCACTGCCCATGCTCCGCCGCCCCGGCCCCGACGACCAGAACGGACGCGGGCTGCTCCTGGTCGACGTGCTGAGCAGCGACTGGGCGGTCACCCGCGCCCCGGGCCGGGCCGGACGTGTCGTCTGGGCCGAACTGCCCACCGGGCAGCGGGCCTCGGCCACGACACCGGGCGGCCCGGGTTCCCCCGCGGGACGGTGACCGCATCGAGTGGGACGGGGCCGTTCCTCAAGGCGTGCGGGCATCCGCGGTCGCGGTGGCCGAGAGGCGGGTGGAGCGGGTCCCGGACCACGGGGTGACGCGGTCCGGTGAGTGTGCCGCGGAGCGGAAGACCGGCGCGGCCTGAGTCCGGCCTCGGTGCGGTACCCGGGCTCCCCGCCACGCCACCCCCAAGACGCCTCACGGCCGTTCCCGCACTGCTGCCTCGACACCCGATGGCAGCGGATCGAGAAGGCCGGCCAAGTCGACGTCACCTTCGAGACCACCGACACCTCGTGCCCGGCACCCTCGGCACGAACGAGATGGTGCGCGATTGAGGTCGCGGGGGGATCGGGCAGGCCGGTTCCAGTTGCCCATCCGGCTGTTCGGAGCAGACGGACTGAGATACTCCGGCCATGGATGCCGGGGTGACGGGGAACGGGACGCGACCGGACGTGGCGGCGCCTGCGGGGAGCGTGCCGGCGCACGCCTCGGGCTGGGTGCCGCGTCCTGCGGTGGCAGCGGACGTCGAGGTGATCGCGGAGTTGCGGGCCACGGTCATGCGCGCGGATCTGGAGCGCCTCGGGCGTTACGACGAGCACCGGGTACGGCAGCGGCTGCGGGACTCCTTCTCCCCGCAGTACACGTCGGTCATCATGCTCGACCGTGAACTCGCGGGATGCGTCACGGTCCGGCCCGCCGGAGACAGACAGTGGCTGGAGCACTTCTACGTCGTTCCGCGCTGTCAGGGCCGGGGGCTCGGGTCCGCCGTGCTGCGCACGGTGCTGGAGCGGACCGACGCGCAGGGCCTGACCGTGGGTCTGAACGTCTTGCAGGGCAGTGCTGCCCGCCGGCTCTACGAGCGTCACGGATTCGTCGTGGAAGCCGAGGATCCGATCGACGTCTTCATGATGCGCCCGCCGGGGGCGACGGCCGGCACCGCGGCGAAGGCCTGACCCGTGACGCGCGACGGCCTTGCCCCCTCCTGCCTCCTGTGGCGTCTCCCGTGCGCATTTCGGCGATTCGCTCGAGGAGTCGGCAGCCCCGTGGCCGGCTCGGTGCGAGTCGGCACCGCGTGAGCGGCGAGGTGCCGCGCGGTGGCGGGAGGCCGGTGCCGGACCGGAGGACGACCCGGTCTTCGCCGGCCGGGTGCCGGTCACCCTGGTGCGTCCGCGCACCGGGCTCCCGCACGCCGCTCCGGCCGTGCCGTCAGGCCGGCACTCCACACCACGGCCTCGATCGCGGACCGGGTCGTCATCAGGTGCTGACCGCCCGCACGATCGCGGCGACGTCCTGACGGCTCATGGGTTCGGCGTCCATGGAGTTGTGGATGCTGAGCCCTTCCACCAGCGCGTCCAGGGCCCGGGCCGTCCTGGCGTCGAAGTGCCGGCTCAACGACGTGCGGCTGGCCCTCATCCAGGACCGCATGACGTCGAGCAGCGCGGGGTTGCGGGAGGCGAAGGCGTACAGCTCGTAGCTGAGCACCAGTTCCCGGGGGCTGCCCCAGAGCGTGCCGCAGATGATCTCCACCACGGCGGCGCGCGCTTCCTCCACGGTCTCGGCCGCCTCCAGCGGCTCGCGGTAGCGGGCGGACATCGATTCCGCGAGCCGGGTGAAAGCCTCGACGAGCAGCTGCTGCCTGCCCTCGAAGTAGTACGTCATCGATCCCAGGGAGACGCCCGCGGCCTCGGCGATGCGCCGGTGCGTGGCGCCCGTGACCCCGTGCTCGGCGATCACGTCGAGGGCCGCCTCGACGATGCGGTCCCGGCGCCCCGGATCGTTGGGCCCGCGCGAGCTGCCCGACATGGGTGTCCCCTTCCTTCACTTCCCCACGGACATGTACGTTTGTACATACTCATTCCGTGGGCGGTCACGTCCCCGGCTGCCTCACGTCTGGATCGAGCCCGCAGTGATAGACCTGGCCACACGCCGCCGCCGCACGGCATTGTTCCTCTTCTTCCTCATGCCCGGCCTGTCGATCTCCTCCTGGGTGACACGCACACCCGACATCAGGGACCAACTGGGCGCCTCGACCGCGCAGATGGGGATCGTCCTGTTCGGTCTCTCCGTCGGTTCGATGCTCGGCGTCCTCGGCTCCGGGGCGCTGGTGGCGAGGTTCGGGACCCGGCCGGTCATGGGTACGGGAACCGCGCTCGTCATCCTCAGCATGGCGGTGATCGGCTGCGGAGCGCTGTGGTCGTCCGCGCCGGCCGTCATGGCGGGGCTTTTCCTCTTCGGTGCCGGCATGGGCGGCGGTGAGGTGGCGGTCAACATCGACGGCGCCGAGGTCGAGCAGATCACCGGCCGTACGGTCCTGCCCACGCTGCACGGCTTCTTCAGTCTAGGAACGGTCGTGGGAGCCTCGCTCGGCATCCTGTGCACCGCCGTCGGCTTCCCCGTGCACTGGCACCTGGCAGCCGTCGCCGCCGTCACCGCCGCCACCTTCGCCCACGCCCTGCGGGCCATCCCCCACGGCGTCGGCCGGACCCGCGACAACAAGCAGACCGGCGGCGGGGCAAAGCCTCACCGGCCCGCGGTCTGGAAGGACCGGCGCCTGCTGCTGATCGGCGGGATCGTGCTGACCATGGCCCTGGCCGAAGGGGCGGCCAACGACTGGCTGCCCCTGCTCATGGTCGACGGGCACGACATGGACCCCGCCCTGGGATCAGCCGTCTACGCGGGCTTCGCCGCCGCCATGGCGATCGGCCGCTTCGGCGGCGGATTCTTCATCGACCGCTTCGGCCGCGCCCCCGTCGTCCGCGCCAGCGCGGTCTCCGCCGCACTCGGCCTGGCCGTCGTCATCTTCGCCGACAACGCCTTCCTCGCCGGAGCTGCCGTGCTCCTGTGGGGACTGGGGGCATCCCTCGGATTCCCCCTCGCCCTCTCCGCGGCCGGCGACTCCGGGCCCGACTCGGCCGCCCGCGTCAGCCTCGTGGCGATGATCGGCTACGTCGCCTTCCTCGTGGGACCTCCCGGTCTGGGCTTCCTCGGCGACCACTACGGCCTGCGCACCGCGATGACCGCCGTCCTGGCCTTCGTCGCCGTGGCGATCTTCCTCGCCCCCGCCGTCGGCACCCGCCGCACGACACTGACCGCCGCCGCTCCGGTCCCCCGGCCGGCAACGACGGACGAGCACCTCGGACGCCCCGGTCCCTGACCTCCGGCCCACGACCTGGTCCCCACCGGAACGATCGGCCCGGCCCGTCGGACTTCCGTCGGGCGCGTCCCACCACGCAGCCGGAGGAAGCGCACCGGATGCCGATGAACCTGACTCTGTCGGGGCGCAGCACACTGCCAGGAGGCAGGGGCACGGGCACATGAGGTGAGGGAGCCCGGCACCCGGAAAAGTCGCCCCCACCACTCCATGGCAGGCGCTGACCGGCCGGGTGCGGGCGCTCGGCTCGAAGGGACGCGCCGACGCAGCCGCCGTTCTCCGGGCCGCAACGTGCCAGGGCCTACGCCCCGAAGGGCGGATCGCCACGTTGCACGTCGTAGGCGCGGAGTCTGCCGCACATGCCGAATCGCTTCACGCCCGAGCTGGGGCGGGCTCGGCCGTCGCCGCACGGTGACCGCCGGACTCGCCCCGCCCGGGACGACGGGGGCAGGGCCCATGGGCCGGCCCGGCCTCGGACCGCACCACGCGAAGGGGCACGGGCGTCCGCCTCGACGGCCAGGACGCGATGCCCGACGGCCTCGTGGCGACAGGCATGGACGTCGTGCTCGGCAACGGGTACGGGAACGTCAACGGCCCGCACAGGGACGGCACCAGCCGGTACGGCGCGCCGAGCGCCACCGTCGGGCGCGCCACCGCCGGACGCCGGCTCCCCGAGCGCACCCGTGCTCTGCTCCGTTCGCGTGCGGAGGAGGGGGTCACCGTGGTGCCCCCTCCCGAACAGCTCGCCGGAGAGTGGCACCGCACCGCGCGTGGGCTCCGGGTTCTGGGCGTGGCCGGCGGCGAGCACCCCCACCAGGCTGAGCGACGTCCCCGGGCAGGGCGACTAGGACAGGTCGCCGATCCTCGTGAGTTCCAGGCCGTTGAGGTGGGCCGTCTGGCCGGAGACCACGATGTCGAGCCGCCCGTCGTTCACCACGACGTCGCCGAAGGTGTGCTTGACCACGGAGCGGCTGCCGGCGAGTCCGCCACGGTCCTGGCCCTCGACGGACAGGTTCGTCCGCGCCGAGCCGAGCAGGTCACCGACATGTGCGGTGACCGCGTACACGCCGTCGGGAACGTCCGCGGAGAACTCGTACTGCCCGCCGAACAGTGCCACGAAGTCCCGCTGCAGGGCGTCCAGGGCGCTGCCGCGGTCGCGGCTGATCATGCCGGTGGTGTCGGTGAAGCCGTAACCGCGTTCGGCGGTGCGGAGCGTCTGCGGGGTGACCTCGGTGAACCCCTCGTGCACCGGGCTGCCGGCCGGGCCGAAGTCGTACCGTTGGTCGGGCACCCGGGTGGTGATCCGCAGCTTGCGCGAAGGTGCCGACTCGCCCGCGCCGTTGACGGCGGTCACCCTCAGCTCGTACGTGGTTCCCTCCGCCAGACCGGATATGTCGGCCAGGGGGACGGTGGAGGTCGTCGCCAGGGTGAACTCGGCGCCCTCGACGTCCTTCTCCCTCTTGTGGATCCGGTAGATGTCGGCACCCCGGACCGCCTTCCAGGTCAGCCGTGCTCCCTCGTTGGTCACGGTCTGCGCCTTCAGGGCAGTCGGCCGCTTCGGGGCTCTGGTGGGCGGCAGGGCGTTGACGACGTGCCGCGCCAGTGGCGTGTCCAGCCCGGAGACGTCCTGGGCGACCAGCCGGGCCATCTGGATCGCGCCGTACTCCTGGAAGTGGGTGTCGTCCGCCGTGCCGTTGGGGCGGTTCGGGTACACACCGGCCGGGACGTGCAGGAAGACGGACTTCGCTTCTTCCGGGCCGATCGTGTCGAGGTAGGCGCGGCTGGAGGCCGAGAGGTCGACCAGCGGTACGTTCTCCTCGGCGGCCACCTCCGTGGCCGCCTCGACGTACTCGGGGAAGGAGACGTTGAACTCGCCCGTCGTGCTGTTGTAGGAGCGTCGCGAGACGGGCGTGACGACGACGGGAACGGCGCCGCGTTCCCGCGCGCCGCCGATGTAGTCGGTGCGGAGGAACTCCTTGTACTCCTCGGGCGAGGTGTAGCGCTCGGGGATGTTGACGGAGGCGTCGTTGTGGCCGAACTGGACGAAGAGGTAGTCGCCCGGCTCGATCTTGTCCAGGATCGCGTCGAGCCGTCCCTGCTCGACGAAGGTGCGTGAGCTCCGGCCGCCGATGGCGTGGTTCTCCACCGTCACGTCGTCGGACAGATAGCGGTCGATCACCTGGCCCCAGCCCGCCTGGGGAACCCAGTAGGGATCATAGCTCTGCACCGTGGAGTCACCGGCGAGGTAGACCATGATTCCGTCGTCCGTCAGGGCTGAGGCGGGGGGCGCCTGCAGCCCGGCCGCCGCGCATGCCGCGGTGGCCAGCACGGCGAGTGCCGCCATGCGTCCGGGCCGTCCGTGTGATCCCCTCGGCGCGAGGGTGGTTCGCTTCATCAGTGACTCCTCTGTGGTGACGACGGGTTGCGCCCGAAGTGACCGCCGGTCGACGCGGACACGCTGTTCTCTCCCTCTGCGTGGACCAGGACATCGGTGACGGATCCTTGTGGCGGGTGGCGGAGGAAAGGGAGCGGTTTCCTTTTCACAGACGCGCGCGCCCGTCGCCTTTCGTTGATCCACAGGAACGCGGAGACGGACGCGGCAAGGCCATCGCGGCTCTCATCGCTCGACGGTGAGTCGCCGCGATCACTGCCGGCCGGTGGCACGGGCCGGATCCGGCGGCCGGGAGCCCGGCCGCCGGACGGCCGCTCAGCCGTGCGTCATGACATGTGACGCACGGGTGTCAGCGTGTGTAGCGGATGGCCGGCCGGGCCGGCCGCTTCATGTCCTCTCCGATGAAGTAGCCGGTCCACGGCGGCTGGTTGTAGGCCACGTTCTGCCAGGCCACCCCGAGGCGGTACTGCGGGTCGTGCATCAGGGTGCGCAGCCGCAGGTCCGTCTCGGCGGTCGTGGTGTGGACCCGGAGCGCCGACTCGTCCTGGGCGCGGTAGATCACCTCTTCGCGCCAGTCCCCGTACAGGTCGGCCTGGAGCACGGGGTTGCCCTTGGTCCAGTTGTTGGTGTACACGCCCTCGGGCTGGAAGACGGTGTTCTGGGTGCCGGTCTCCCCGTCCCACTTGGCGACGTACGGCCGGCCCGCCGGGTCGGTCGACTCGTCGAAGTCGTGGTCGAGGATCTCCCGCAGGGGGTCGCCGTCCCACCAGATCATGTGGTTGGCCGACGGGATGGACGTGCCGAGCAGCGTGCCGTCGGCCGCCCTCAGTTCGCCCTCGCGCGAGTTCCAGGCGCCGGTCGCGGTGACCGCCCAGGCCTCCGCGCCCGGGTGGGTGGGATCGATGTCACCGGCCGCCGCGCGTCCGATGTCCCTGGTCGCGGGCATGCCGTAGAGGATCTCGCCGGTGGCCGCGTCCCGGAACGTCGCCCCGCGGTTGCCGGAGGCCGCCATCGACTCGTGGGCGGCGAAGACCTCCAGGCCGGGGCGGCTCGGGTCGAGGTCGGATACGTGCAGGGAATCGCCGTGGCCCAGCTCCGTGTTGTACAGCGGCGATCCGTCGTCGTCCACGGTGAGTGAGCCGTAGACGATCTCGTCCTTCGCGTCGCCGTCCACGTCCGCGACCGACAGGTTGTGGTTGCCCTGGCCCTTGTACTCGGCGCCCAGGTCGTCGGAGTCGAACGCCCAGCGCCGGGTCAGCCGTTCGCCGTCGAAGTCGAAGGCGGTGAGGGTGGTGCGGGTGTAGTAGCCGCGGGCGAAGACGACCGAGGGGTGTTCGCCGTCCAGGTAGGCGACTCCGGCGAGGAAGCGGTCGACGCGGTTGCCGTAGCAGTCGCCCCAGCCGCAGGTGTCGCCCCGCCCCGGGACGTAGTCCACGGTGTCGACGGCCGCACCGGTCCTGCCGTCGAAGACCGTCAGGTACTCCGGGCCGGTCAGCACGTAGCCGCTGCTGTTGCGGTGGTCGGCCGCCGGGTCGCCGATCATGGCGCCGGTGCCGTCCACCGTGCCGTCGGCCGTCTTCACGGTGACCTCGGACCGGCCGTCACCGTCGAGGTCGTAGACCATCAACTGGGTGTAGTGCGCACCGGCACGGATGTTGCGGCCCAGGTCGATGCGCCACAACTGCTCGCCGTCCAGGGTGTACGCGTCGAGGTAGACGTTCCCGGTGTAGCCGCTGCGGGAGTTGTCCCGGGAATTGCTCGGGTCCCACTTCTGGACGATCTCGTACCGGCCGTCACCGTCGAGGTCGCCGACGCTCGCGTCGTTGAGGTGGTAGGTGTACGACTCTCCGGCCGGTGTGACGCCGCCGGCGGGCCGGTTGACCGGGATCTCCCGGTACTGCTGGGACCAGACGCCGAACCTGTCGGTGCGCTCGGTGACCCGGCTGCCGCGCAGGACCGCGACCTGGTAGACCGAGTCGGCGGTGCCGCGTGGGTCGGTGAGGCTGGTCGCGCCGCGGACCGGGGTGCGGGTGATGCGGCGGCCGTCCCGGTAGACGTGGAAGGCGACGTTCTCCGGGTCCAGGCCGAGCATCCGCCAGCCGACGAAGACCCCGCCCTCGGTCCGCACGGCGACCGGCGCCCGGTCGAGGTTCTCCATCTGGCGCAGCG
This sequence comes from Streptomyces sp. CB02400, assembly GCF_001905725.1. GTDB lineage: Bacteria > Actinomycetota > Actinomycetes > Streptomycetales > Streptomycetaceae > Streptomyces > Streptomyces atrovirens. The sequence continues at coordinate 62,221 of NZ_LIWB01000012.1, read as the reverse complement.
GGCGGTCGGGCCGCTTGCTCTCGGAGGCGGAGGCGGGGCCGGCGAACACGCCGGCGACGAGGGCCAGGACCGTGAGGCAGACGGCGGCCGGACGGAAGCGGGACCGGCCGGTTGCTGTGACGGTGGTACTCCTGGCGCGTCTGATGTGCCCAGTACCGGAAATGACGGCTTTCCTGCCCATCCGGGGCTCCTTTGCTCGTCGGACGAGGGGTCTCGCAGGAGGTGAATCGATTCAACGACCGGCCGTCCGAGTCTGCCGATGACCGATCGGCAGGGTCAACCCACGCGTTCATGCGGGTAGTTTCGAAACATTGCGCGTCGGAATCGGGTGTCCGACGTCGCCGTGCGGCCTTGTGCGACGGCGTTCGACCACCCGGCCGCTGCCTTGCTCCACACCTGTCCGCCGCGTGAGGGTGCCGGCCCGCTCACGGCGCCGTGCGGAACGTGTGCGTGCCGCCTGGGACGGTACGCGCCGTGCCGTCGGGGAGGACCACGTCGGCTTCGACACCTCCGGGGACTTCGACATGGATCTCGATGCCGGAGTCGGTGCGCCGCCACCCGGACTCGACCTGTCCGTGGCCGCTGCACGACTTCCACACCGATCCCCGGATCGGCGCCGTGGTTGAGGATGCCGCTCCGGCAGCCACCGTCGGCCCAGACCTTCGACACGGTGGGGTGGGCTGCCGCCAGGTCGTCGAGCAGGAGCTTGCCGCCGGTGGTGTCGTGCACGGACGCGGCGGTGACCAGCACGGCCAGGACCAGGCCGAGGGTGTCGGTGATGACGTGCCGCTTGCGTCCCTTGGTCTTCTTGCCGGCGGCGATGCCCCGACTGGTCTCGGCCACATTCGCCGAGGTCTTCACGCTCTGCGCGTCGATCACGGCCAGGGTCTGTCAAACGTTCGGGTCTGTCTCACAGTCCCTCAGTGTGGTTCCTCTCCCGTGCCTCGCGGACGACGTGGTCGGCCGCAGAGAACTGCCGGGCGACCGCGGCGGCGGAGGAGACCTCGATGACGGAATCCAGGCCGAAGCCGATCAGGGAGTTCGGGGTCGGGTGCGGCGGGCGGCCCAGACGGTGCGCTCGGTGCGTACCGTCAGGTCGTCGCGGCGCAGGATGCTGTGCGGGCTGCTGGTGTCGAGGAGCTGGTCGAGCGCGCCGAGATCCTCGGGGGAGAGTCTTTCGGCGATGGCGCTGCGGATGCGCTGCAGGACGCCGGTGGCGTAGCGGCCGATCGCTTCGCTGCGCGAGCCTTCGATGTTCACGGCGATGGTGCGTTCGCCCTCGACTGTGAAGCCGGCGGCGGCCAGCATCGGGCCCCAGTCGGCGCCGCGGTGGGGCATGTGCTCGGCTTGGAGGCGGTCGGCTGCGGCGTGAACGCGCTCTTCCAGGCCGGGCAGGTCCTTGGGGGCGTCTTCGGGCAGGAAGCGGGGGTGACCGGCCAGTTCGACGACGGCGAACAAGCCGCCGGGGGCGAGCGCGTCGTGGACGGTGCGCAGTGCGCGGTCGGGGTGGACCATGTGGTGCATCGAGGCCGACGCCCATACCAGGTCCGGTGAGCCGAGGCCGGGCCAGGCTGCTTCGTCGAGGTCGGCCTGCACCGTGCGCACGCGCTCCTGGACGCCGCGGGCGCACGCCTTGGTGTGCAGGCGCTGGAGGTGTTCGGCGGAGGCGTCGACGGCGGTGACGTGCGCGTCGGGGAAGCGGTCGAGGAGGGCGAAGGTGCCCGCGCCCGTGCCACAGCCCAGATCCACGATGTGGTGCGGGGCGGTCCGCAGCGGCAGCCAAGCGGTGATGGACGCGGTGTGCTCGGCGAGGACCTCGGCGTCCAGGTCGAGGATCTCCACTTGGCCGTCGGTTCCGTGTCCACGGTGGTGACCGTGCAGAGCGCCGTGGCGGGGGGTGTGCGGATGTCCTTGGTTCATGCTCTCGACACTAAGACTGCTATGCGCATGTGGCACGAACCCTTCCGGTTTACGCAAGACGATGGTCGGGGTTGCTGCCCGACGCGCAAGAGGTCACCACTACGCATGCCGTCGCGCGGCCCGCGCCGTCATTCGGGAGCGCCCTGAGCGGCCTCGCCGTCGCCGTCGCGCTGGTGGCCGCGGCGGGCGTCGCGGTCGAAGATGCCGAGGATCTCGCAGGGCCCGCCTTCGGCGCCGATGGCGTGCGGCATCATCGTGGGGAACTCGGCCGCCTGGTTGGTCTCGAGGCGGAAGCGGCGGTGGCCGAGCATGAGGATCGCCGTGCCGGACAGGACGACGAGCCATTCGTGCCCTGGATGGGCGCGCATGCGCGCCGGGTTCTCGGGGGGCGGTTCGGTCATGCGCTGGCGCACCACGCTCATTCCGGGGTCCGCCTTGACGGTCCAGCGCATCCGGCCGTGAGTGCTGTCGATCGTCGGACTGGCGACGACGTCGTCGGTGGCGGTCTCCACGAGTTGATCCAGCGTGGTGTCCAGGGCGCGGGCGAGAGTGACCAGCTGATCCAGTGCGAGGCGGCGTCGGCCGTTCTCGATGCGGCTCAGCGAGGACTGGCTGAGGTGGGCGCGGGTGGCCAACTCCTCCAGGGACCAGCCCTGCGCCACCCGCAAGGCACGGATGCGTTTGCGTACGAGGCTGTCCAGATCTCCATCTTCTTGCGTCATACGCAACATCATATGCCTTCAGAGCAAAATCGGCTTGGCTTCATGTGTGGACGGTCCGAGGAGATGGGGCCGCACATGAGGAAAGGCAGGAGGCCATGGCTGTGACGACTTCTCCGTACGTGAGCGACGCACTGCCCAGTGGAACCGTCGACGCGGTGGTGACCGGCGGGGGCGCCGCGGGTCTGAACGGTGCGCTGATGCTCGCCCGCTCCCGCCGCTCGGTCGTCGTGATCGACAGCGGCTCCCCGCGCAACGCGCCGGCAGAGCCCATGCACGGCTTCGTCGTCCTGGACGGCGCCCCGCCCCCCGAGATCCTTCGGCGAGGACGGGAGCAGGTGCGCCAGTACGGCGGGCGCGTGGTCTTCGGGGAGGTGGCCTCGGCCGAGCCCGTCGCCCTGTCGGCTGACGAGGATCTGCGTTTCACCATCACCCTGGCCGACGGCCGGAGCGTGACCGCGCGCCGGGTCCTGGTGGCCACCTGCCTGCGGGATGTGCTGCCCGAGGTCCCCGACCTCACCGAGCACTGCGGACACAGTGTGGTGCACTGCCCGTACCGCCGTGGCTGGGAAGTGCGCGACGAGCCCATCGGCATCCTCACCACCAGCCCGGCCTCCGTCCACCACGCGCTCCTCTTCCGCCAGCTGACCGAGGACCTGACCTACTTCACCCACGGCACTTCTCTGGATGAGGGCACCCGTACCCGGTTCACCGCCCGCGGCATCCGTGTCATCGACACCCCGGTGCAGGAGATCGTCAACGCCGAGGACGGCGCCCTCGCCGGGGTGCGCCTGGCCGACGGCCAGGTCGTGGCCCGCCGCGTGCTCGCAATCGCCACGCAGATGCAGGCCCGTACCGAAGGTCTGGACGGCCTGAAGCTGCCGATGGAAGACCTGCCTGACGACATGGGCCGCCGCTTCGCCTCCGGCATGGCTGGCACCACCGAGGTGCCGGGCGTGTGGGTGGCCGGCAACGCGACCGACCTCGCCGCCCAGGTCGGCGCCTCCGCCGCAGCCGGCTCCCTGGCCGGCTCCCACATCAACGCCCCGCTGGCCGCTGCGGACACCGACGCGGCCTTCGCCGCAGCCCAGGGACCGAACCCCACCGCCTGACGTCCCGGCACAGCACCGGCCCACCGTTCGACCACCCGGCACTGCGCGCGGCGCTCGGGCCCCGTCCACCCCTTCGCTCAGCGACCGGCCCTGTTCCGGCGCTGACTCGGCATGCCCATCTTGAGAGGAATCCATGAGTACGAACCAGCCCGTACCGGCCGCGCAGGCCGCTGGCCGGGGTACCCCCGACGCGCGTCAACTGCGCAAAATCCTGATCACCGTCTCCATCGCCCTGATGGCGGTCATCGCCTCGGTGACCGGGCTGAACGTCGCGCAGACCCACATGGCCGTGGAATTCGGCGCCTCCCAGAACACGGTCCTGTGGATCATCAACATCTACACCCTCGCCCTGGCCGCGCTGCTGCTGCCACTCGGTGCCCTGGGTGACCGCCTGGGCCGCAAGCCCGTGCTCATCGCCGGCCTGGGAGTCTTCGGCATCGCCACCGTGGTCGCCGCCCTGGCCCCCACAGCGGAGGTGATGCTCGCCGCCCGCGTGGTCAGCGGCATCGGCGCCGCCATGATCATGCCGGTCACGCTTGCCGTCATCACCTCCACCTTCCCCGAGGAGCAGCGCGGCAAGGCGATCGGCGTGTGGACCGGCGTCGCCGGGGGAGGCGGGATCCTGGGCATGTTCCTCGCCGCGCTCCTGGTCGACGTCGCCGACTGGCGCTGGCTGTTCGTCCTGCCGGCGGTCCTGGTCCTCGTGGCCCTGGCCATGACCTTGAAGTCGGTTCCCGACTCCCGCGAGACCTCGGCCCACCGGTTCGACACCGTCGGCGCCCTGGTCTCCGTGATCGCCGTGACCGGCCTCATCTTCGTCCTGCAGGAAGGTCCCGAACGCGGCTGGACCGCGCCCGCGACGCTGATCGGCCTGACCGTCGGTCTCGTCGCTGCCATCGGCTTCGTGGCCTGGGAGTTGCACCGCCGCGACGCCTCCCTGCTGGACGTGCGGCTGTTCCGGGAGCGTGGACTGTCGGGCGGCTCGATCACGCTGCTGGTGGTCTTCGGTGTCCAGGCGGGCATCGGCGTGGTCCTCTTCCCGTTCTTCCAGGCCGTACTCGGCTGGTCGGGTCTGCTGTCCACGGTCGCGATGATGCCCATGGCCCTCGCGATGATGACGGCCTCCGGCCTGGCCCCCGGGCTGGCCGCAGGGATCGGCGCCCGCTCGACCATGGTCGTGGGTATCGCCCTGGCCGGGGCCGGCATGGCGCTCATGGCACTATTCGTCTCGGTCGGCGGCGGCTACCTCTCTGTCCTGCCCGGCCTGCTCGCCATGGGCGTCGGCATGGGCCTGTCGATGACCCCGTCCACGGAGGCCATCACCGCCTCCCTGCCGCGTGAGAAGCAGGGCGTCGCCTCCGCCCTCAACGACGTCACCCGCGAGTTCGGCACCGCACTCGGCGTCGCCCTGCTCGGCGCGCTCGTGTCCGCCGGCTACCGCAGCGCCATCGACGACAGGCTGCACGGCATCCCCCGAGATGCCGCGGACACCGCCCGGGACGGCGTCGCCAACGCCGTCGAGGCGGCGGGCAGCACCGGACCGCACGCATCAGACCTGCTCCACGCCGCCCGGCAGTCCTTCGTCGACGGCTGGCAGCAGGCCATGTGGGCAGGCGCCGCCATCATGTGCGCCCTACTCGTCCACATCGCCCTCCGCGGCCCCAGGAACACCACCTCCGCGGTCGCGGACGAGACAGACCCCGCCGAAACCGTCGCCGCCGGCTGACCGCACACGAACCGGGCGCACAGCAAGCAGACCGCTCCGCGGACACCGCGTCCGCCAGCCACTCGCCGGGGACCAGGAAGCCGCTGAACGCATCGAACTGCCCCTGCCCGAGACCGGAAGTGTGCCACGGCGCCGGCATTCGCCAGCCCACACCCGGCACAAAGCAGGAACTCGCCCAGCTCACCACTACACGGCTTGTGGTCGCTCCGGACCCTCCAAGACCGGAGCCGAGCCCACACCGCTGAGCGAGGGTCCCCGTCAGCTACGGCTAGTGAAGACGTACGTGATCCCGCAGACGGGGATACCGCAGGATCACATGCGCGGGGTAGCGCCCAGGGCTCTCATCGAAGTGCTCACTGCGTAGGACTTCCCAGGCATGGCTCGGCCGTCTGGACAGGGAGTGAGGTAACCGCCCTGGCTCTGGTGCCGTACGGCACCGGATTCCGACAGGCTCAGACCGGCAGGTACGGACTGGGCCTGTCGTGCCGGCTGACGGTCAGGGCGTCGCGAGCCCGGGTGGCAGCAACGAACAGCAAGGAGCGAACCCTGCGTTGCTCACGTTCGTAGCGGGCCGGGTCCTCGGTGCGACAGCGCTCGATGGCAGTGGTGCGCGGGATGATGCCGTCAGTGGCGCCGACGATCGCAAGGCGCTGGTGTTCGAGGCCCTTGAAACGGTGCATGGTGCCGACATGAACTCCGCCGTTGCTCTTGGATCCTTCCTTGGTGAGCTCCGCGCAGGTGATGCCCCCCTTGGTCTCCAGGTGACACATGGTCTGGCTGACCATGTTCCGGTCGACGACGCAGACGGCGATGCGGCCGCTGGGTCGCGGGAAGCACCGGTGTCGTCGGTGGAGAGCTCTTCGCGCCAGGTGCTGAAGCTTTGGTGGACCCGCGCCTTCTCGACAGTGCCGCCGGCGTGCTCGACGACCTGGTCCAGCAGAGCGAGGCCCGCGGCGTTGTCATGTGTGTTCGCAAATATGGCCTGGCCGAGGACGTCCACGGCCAGGCCATATTTGCGACCCGGTATCCGCTTGGCCGGATCCGGCCGGTCGGGGAAGCGGGGACCCCGGCGGCCGCGTGAACCCTCCGGGGCCGACACCACCAGGGTCGGGTCCCCTGATCGACGAGCCCTCTCCCTCGCCTGGCAGCGCAGAAGTTCATGGATCGCCTGGTCGGGTCCGTCGCCCCAGCGTGCGGCGAAGTGGTAGTACGTCGCGCCCTTCGGCGGCAGGTCGTGCGAGAGGTGGACCCACTGGCAGATGCGCCGGCCCTGGTAGGGGGTCGCGTCCACGATCTCCCGCATCGAGTACCTGCCCTGGTGACCGCTGACCGAACGATGCCGGTTCTTCCGCGCGGTGATCACTGGCTCGATCAGAGCCCACGGGTCACCCGACACCCACCCGGATACGGCATGCGTTCACTCACCTGGTCACATCATCACGTCCGCGACTACGGACCAGTAGATTCCGCCCCGTCGGCACACCAGGAGGCGACAGCAAAACCACTCAACGAGTCACGAACCACCCTTCCAGCGGTAGCCCGCACGAGGAGTCAGCGGCCGTTTGCATTACCCGGGTAGGGCAGGAGAGCCATCTCTCGGGCGTTCTTGATGGCGGCGGCGATCTGGCGCTGCTGCTGGGCGGTGACGCGGGTGACGCGGCGGCTGCGGATCTTGCCGCGGTCGGAGATGAACCTGCGCAGCAGGTCGGTGTCCTTGTAGTCGATGTAAGTGATCTCGGCGGCGTCGAGCGGGTTGGGACGGGACTTGACGGGCTTACGGGATTCCTGGCGGCGGGCCATGGGCGTTGCTCCTTGAGTATGGAGAGTCGTCGGAGGGGTCAGGCGGGGTCGAGGAGGGTGTCGAAGGCGGCGGGCAGGTGTTTCCACGTCTCGCGCCCGGCGGCGTACTCGGCGTCCGTCAGCAGGCAGGAGTCGAGGAGCCGTTCGAGTCCTTCCCGGTCCAGGCCCGGGGAGGTGAAGACGAGGTGCTGGCAGCAGTCGCCGTGTTCGGGGTGCCAGTCCAGTGACGCGGCGGCCCGCCGCACGGGCGGAACCATCTCCCACGCGGCGTCGGGCAGAGAGGCCAGCCACGGGCCGGCGTTCTCCACGCACAGTGCGCCGCCCGCGGCGTCCCAGGAGAGCAGGGTGTCAGGGCGGTCGGCGAGCCAGAACCGGCCGCGGCTGCGTGCGGCCGCGCAACACAGGTCCTCCAGCGCCTCGTAGAGACGCCCCGGGTGGAAGGGGCGACGGCGACGCCATACGAGCGTGGCCACGCCGGCCTCGTCCGCGTTCTGGGGCAGCAGTGCGCACGCCGGATGCTGGGCGGCGGCCGCCGACTCGACGTCGAAGCCGGCGAAGGCGACCTCGGCGAGTTCCCCGGAGCCCGCCGCCACCTGACGGGCGGTGGGGTGCAGCTGCGTGAGGAGTGCACGGTCCTCGCTGTCCGCCTCCTCGTTGTCGACCAGGGCGAGGACGGGCGCGTACTCCAGCTGGCGGGCCCAGGTGTCGCCGACGGTGCGCTGGTCGGTGGGGGCGGCCTCCAGGCCGACTTCGGACAGGTCGTCGCCGTTGGCCAGGTAGGGGAGCACGAGTGCGGGGTCCACAGCGGTGATCACGTTGGTGAGGACCAGGTCGCCCTCCTCGTGCGCCGCGACGACCTCCGCCATCGCCTTCGGTTCGACCGAGTCCCACAGTTCGACGACGGCGAGCCGGGTCAGGCCGCTGCCGGCCAGCCGCTCAAGCTCGGGGACGAGGTCCTCGCGCAATGCGCAGCACGCACAGTCGTTGATCAGCGGGGTCTCCCCCCGGGACAGGTCACCGGAGGCGTCGCGGATCAGGCGGCGCACGGTCCCGCTGCCCGCGCCGGTCAGGTCGTGGTGCAGGGCGACACTGCCGGGTACGGCCCTCAGAAGCCGGTCGACGACTTCCCTGCGGGCGTCCGCATGGAGCCCGGCGACAAGAACGACGGGCAGTCGGGAGTTCTGCCCCATCACCGGGCCCCGTAGCGGCGCTCGAAGCGTTCGACCCGGCCGGCGGTGTCCAGGACGCGGGCGGTGCCTGTGTAGAAGGGGTGGCTCACCGAAGAGATCTCGACGTCGACGAGCGGGTAGGTGTGGCCGTCCTCCCACTCGATCGTCTTGTCGCTGGTCATCGTGGAGCGGGTGAGGAAAGCGTGGTTCGAGGCGGTGTCACGGAAGACGACAGGGCCGTAGGCGGGGTGGATGCCGGGCTTCATGGCCGAGGAGAACCTTTCGAAGGGTGAGACGGAGGGGGATTTCAGCGTTCTTCGCGGAAGTCGACGTGGCGGCCGACGACGGGGTCGTACTTGCGCAGCACCATCCGGTCGGGGTTGTTGCGCCGGTTCTTGCGGGTGACGTAGGTGAAGCCGGTGCCCGCGGTGGAGCGCAGCTTGATGACCGGGCGAAGTTCGTTGCGTGCCATGAGGCTAGTATATGAGAATGATTTCCATTACCAATAGCCAGTGGCTACAGAGAGGCAGGTAACACCCATGTCCGCCCACTGCCAACTGACCGGCGCCAAGCCGGGCTTCGGCAACAAGATCTCCCACTCGCACCGGCGCACCTCGCGCCGCTTCGACCCGAACATCCAGCACAAGCGCTACTGGCTCCCCAGCGAGGGCCGCCATGTCCGCCTGACGCTGAGCGCCAAGGCGATCAAGACGGTGGATGCCATCGGCATCGAGGCGGCCGTGGCGCGGATCCGGGCGCGCGGGGGGAAGGTCTGATGGCGAAGAAGAGCAAGATCGCACAGAACGAGAAGCGCAGGGAGACCGTCGAGCGGTACGCCGCCCGGCGGGCCGAACTCAAGGAGATCATCCGCCGCCCCTCGTCGACCGAGGACGAGCGTCGGAGCGCGCTGGCGGAGCTGCGTCGGCAACCACGCAATGCCAGCGCCACTCGGGTGCGCAACCGCGACAGCGTGGACGGCCGCCCCCGCGGCCACCTTCGCAAGTTCGGTCTGTCCCGGGTCCGCACCCGGGAACAGGCACACGCCGGTTTCCTGCCCGGAGTGACCAAGTCTTCCTGGTGACCGGACTCCGCTGACGCCAAGGCCGCATCCGTACCCTGCCGCCGCGGACGCCGGCCGGTGTCCACGCCGCCCGTCGGCCCGCCGTACCCGGCGGGCCGACGAGACGCGCCGAGGGTGTATGCCCTTACCCCGGACCGCCCGGCTGGTCATCAGCAGTATCGCGCCTCACGAGGACCGCACCGCCGACGATGTCTTCGGCCCGGCCGTCCCGGCGAACCGCGCCCACCACCCGCCGGCTCCCAGGCCGTCGTCAACCGACCCGAGGAACAGGACCCCCACATCCCCTCCACCACACCTGCGAAGTCGTCCCGGCACAGGTATGCGCCCGGGCTCGGAGGCACCCGCCCTCCGGCCGGCAGCTCTGTCCTGATGTGCCGGCACGGACTCGCCTCCTCGCCCACCAATGCATACCTGCAGCGCCGTTCGCAGCGCTCCTTCTGCGCCGGCGCCACCGGTGGCAGGTGAAGGAGGTGGTGTGCAGTCACTGGAGCGTGGGCCCGCCGCCGGTGGGGCCGTAGGACGCCGAGGTGACCGGAAAGGTCAGGGCTCCCTGTGGTCGCCGGTGACTCACGCCGGCCACCTGACGATGTGGAGGCCGACGGTGCGAGGTGACATCCGCTTCGACGGAGCCGATCCGCCGCGGACGGCAGACGGCGGCGATCGGCAGCCCGACGGACGGGCGTATCTTCCGGTACCTCGGGTCGGCCACCGCCACCCACCCAATAACGGCGCGGACCGCTGGACGAGGCATTGTTCCGCGGAGCGTCCACGCGCCGAAGCCGTACTGCCGTCCCTCGACGCAGGCGACGTGCACCGCGTGCCCGGCCTGACCAGCGATCGTTTCCCCGATCCTCCTTCTGGCACTGGACACCACGGGCATGCGCTTCCCCAACGCCCAGGAGCAGCACGACCCCCTCAGCAAAACCGAGGCACGCATGCGGTCGACGTGCGCGGACGTGACCGACACCGCGGTTTGGCGCCCTGGACCCAGATGCTCACCGTCGGTACGCAACCGTTTGCCCGCCTGCTGCTGCGCCATACCGTCCGACGACAACTATCGGATATGAAAACCGTTATCGTATGCTATCAATGTCTCTCCGGTGCGGTGTCGTGGTTGAAGCTCTCCGCACCGATCGAGGCGATCCCCCTTCCTGACCGAGAGGAACCACCATGGCCGTGCCCAAGCGCAAGATGTCCCGCAGCAACACCCGCCACCGACGCGCCCAGTGGAAGGCGGCGACGCCGAATCTGGTGCCGGTCACGGTGGACGGTGTGACCCACCGGGTGCCGCAGCACCTCGTGCCCGCCTACCGGCGCGGCCTGCTGCGCCCGGAGGACTGACGCCGATGTCCTCACAGCGCCTGCCCGTCACCGTGCTGTCGGGCTTCCTCGGCGCCGGCAAGACAACCCTCCTCAACCACGTCCTCACCAACCGCGAGGGCCTGCGCGTGGCGGTGATCGTCAACGACATGAGCGAGGTCAACGTCGACGCCGCCCTCGTGCGCGGGGGCGAGGCGGCGCTCTCCCGCACCGAGGAGCGCCTGGTGGAGATGACCAACGGCTGCATCTGCTGCACGCTGCGGGACGACCTGCTGGAGGAGGTCGACCGCCTCGCCCAAGAAGGCCGCTTCGACTACCTGCTCATCGAGTCGAGCGGCATCTCCGAGCCGATGCCCGTGGCCGCCACCTTCGCCTTCGCCCGCGACGACGGAGCCGTGCTGGGGGACGTGGCCCGGCTGGACACCATGATCACCGTCGTCGACGCCGCCAACTTCCTCGCCGAACTGGACACCGGGGACGACCTCGCCGAACGGGGCCTGGCCCCCTACGAGGACGACGAACGCACCGTGAGCGACCTGCTGGTCGACCAGGTGGAGTTCGCCGACGTACTCGTGCTCAACAAGCTGGACTTGGTCGACGACGCCGACGCCGACCGGCTGCGCGGGGTGCTCGCGCGGTTGAATCCGAGGGCCCGGTTGATCAACTCGGTGCACGGCCGCATCGACGCCCGCGAGATCCTGGCAACCGGACGCTTCGACCTGGAACGCGCCCAGCAGGCACCGGGCTGGGTGCAGGAGCTGAACGGCGACCACGTCCCGGAGACCGAGGAGTACGGCATCTCCTCCCTCGTCTTCCGGTCGGCGGCGCCCTTCCATCCGGCACGGCTCTGGGACTTCGTCACCCGGGACATGGACAGCGGCACGTACGGCCGGGTCCTGCGGTCCAAGGGCTTCTTCACCCTCGCCGGCCGGAACGGCGTGACCGGCTTGTGGTCCCAGGCCGGTTCCGTCGCCCGTTTCGAACCCTCCGGGGTCCGCGATGCCGACGCACCGCACGCCCAGGAGCTGGTCTTCATCGGTATCGGCCTGCAGGCCGATCGTCTTCGTGCCGCTCTGGCCGGCTGCCTCATGGTCGTGGGAGAGCCGGCACCCACGACCGACCCCTTCCCCGGCTGGGAAACCGGAGAAGTCTGCGCGCACGAAGACGAACATGGATCCTCGTCCCTGACAGCGGCCGTGTAACCGGACCCGGGGCGGTCGGACGCATTCGGCCGTCCCGGCCGTCCCCACCGCTACGGAGGCACACACATGCACGGAACGACCCTCGGCGAGTGGCGACCCACCCCGCAACGGGCCGCGGTTCTGCAGGCGTTGACCGCCTGCGACGGCTTCACCTCCGCCCAGACCCTGCACGCGGCGCTCACGGCGGACGGTGTCGTGGTCGGCCTGACCACCGTCTACCGCACGCTCCGCCTGCTGGAGGCGTCGGGCCAGGTGGACATGGTGCGCGACAGCGACGGTGAACGCCTCTACCGTCACCGGCCCGCCGACGGCCACCGGCACTACCTTCTGTGCCGGCGCTGCGGCCTCAGTCTCGCCGTGGACTCCGAGGAAGTCGAGCGGTGGGCGGTCGAGGTGGCGCGCGTCACCGGGTTCCACGACGTGGACCACACACTCGAACTGACCGGGGTGTGCGACAACTGTCACGCCGGACGCGACGGCGGCCGAACGGACGCCTGACACGCATGTGCTGCGCCCGATCCTCGCGCCGGGCGGGCGAGGAGAGCCGTCCGGGGACAGGTGGCGACAGCCGCCGACGGCTCGGCGGCAGCACCGCACCGGCCCTCACCACATCGATACGGGCCGTCAACGCGACTGTCACGTCACCCAGTTCGCTCCGGGATCCACCCACCTCGACCTGGTGGTCGATGCGGCCGTGACAATCCGGGTGCGGGGCCGCGAAATCGACACGAGAGGCATCTCGCCACGTCACGCGCACAACGTCTTGTCCAGTAAGGCCGGGCAATCACAAGGCTCTTGGCAGTTCGCCCGAGTCTGTCGATCGCGAGGTGCGCAGACAGGGGCCTATGCGGCCGTCCAGCGGGCCGGTGAGGTGGCCACGGGCTTGCCGACACCCCCGACCGCGGGCACACGATCGCACCGTTCGACAGCGGGTGCCGTGACAAGCTTTTCCACGTGACAGCATTCGAAGTCGCCACCCCCACGTTCACCCAGTTCACTCGGTCGCCCGAGCTCCCCGGCGTCCTCAGGCGGGAACTCGCCGTCTGTTGGGCCACGGTGGTCAACTCCGGCGGGGCGGTCGTTCCAGCGGGCTGTCCGCTGCCGCCCCTGACACCGGCGGACCTCGAAGCCGCCGTCGACCGTATCGCGGAGCATCTGGCGCCCGAGCGCGGCAGGCTGCTGGCGGCCACGCTCGACGGCGACCTCGCGGGCTGGCTGCTCCTCCGCCGCGAGGCGCACCCGCTCGAAGCGCACTGCGGTGTGGTGAACCACGTGCAGACGCAGGTGCACCTCAGGGGGCTGGGTATCGGGGCCGCACTGATGCGTCGCGTCCACCACGTCGCACGGGAGGAGATGGGCTTGGAGCGACTCAGACTGACGGTGCGGGCCGGTCTGGGGCTCGAGCACTTCTACCGCAAGGCCGGCTGGACCGAGGTCGGCCGGTGGCCGGGAGCGCTGCGTCTGGCGCCTGGTGACTACCGCGACGAGATCCTCATGAGCCTCGCACTGTGACGACGGCGTCGGCACACCCCGGCGACAACGCCTCCCGACGGAGCGCCGAGGCGGGGGCCGACGCAGACCCGAGAGCCCGTCAGTCCTTCAACGCCACGAGCACACGGCTGTCCCCCACCTGCCACACCGGTGTGACGCGGCTGAATCCCGCCTGGTGCAGCAGTTCGGCGTGGCGGCCCACGGAGAGGTGCCGGTTGCCGCCGCCGGACGACGGACGGCTTCGCTCCCGCTGCTCGAACAGGTCGGCCAGCTCGGGGTCCAGGGCCGCAGCCCGCCACCAGGCCTCCCAGTCCTCGCTGCCGTGATCGCCCGCCCGCTCGGCCCGACGGCGCCCCACATGAGCGGTCAGGTCCGAGCAGGACCGCACGTCCGGAGGGAAGTGGTCCCCGTTGACCAGCGCCCCGCCAGGGCGGAGCAGGGCCGCGAGGGAGCGGTAGGTCTCCAGCAGGACGCGGGCGGGGAGGTAGTGCAGGGCCGTCGTCGAGACGGCGACGTCCAGGCTGCGGGGCAGTTCCAGGGCATCGACCCAGCCGTGCTCACCGATCACCGCGTGCGCATAGCGGGCGGCGTCCGCGTGGTGGGTGCGCCCCAGCTCCAGCAGTACGGGGTCCATGTCGACCGCGACGATCTCCGCGTCCGGCAGGCGGCGGGCGAGCCTGGAGGACAGGGAACCGGGCCCGCAGCCCAGGTCCAGCAGGAGGGGCCGGGCACGGCCGGCGCAGACGTGCTCCACGACGTCCGAGATCACCGTGAAGCGTTCCTCTCGGTCCACCGCGTACCGCTGCTGCTGCCGCTCCCAGCGCTCCACCCACGTCCTGGCCGCATCCATGCTCACGCCCATCCGGTCGCGCCCCTCTTCCGTCTCTCTCCTGTCAGCACCTACCGTGCAATCTACAGGTGGAAACGATTATCAATAGCCGTTCACGCCATGGAGTCGAGAACGGTCAGCAGGCGGTCGATCTCCTCGTCCGTGTTGTAGACGTGCAGGCTCACCCGCACGGATCCGGCCTTGTCGTCCGCGCCCGCCTGGCAGAGACTGTCGGCCCGGACCATGAAGCCGTGGCTGAAGAGGATGAACCCGAGGTCGTCGGACGGGATGTCACGGTGCCGCAAGGTGACGATGCCGTGCCGTCGCTGGGCCGCGGGCAGCGTGGAGTCGGCGGCCAGACTGGCGGGGCAGCCGAGGACCTCGTAGGCGTCCAGGTGGCGCAGCCGGTCGGTCAGGCGGGTGGCCAGACGGGTGACGTGGGCTGCGATGCGGTCGACGCCGACCGCGTCCAGCCAGTCGAGGGCGGCCAGCAACGAGACGATGCCCACGGTGTTGGGGGTGCCCTGCCAGCCGGGGGGCACCAGGACGGGTCCGCGGGTGTTGCGCGCCCACACCGCGCCGGTGCCGGGCAGGGCCAGTGCCTTGTGCCCTGAGAAGACGACGAAATCCACGTCGAGCGCCGGATCGCCGACCCGGAGGGGAAGATGGCCGACGCTCTGCGCGGCGTCCAGGCAGATGGGCACGTCGGGGCCCACGGCGGCGCGCAGGCGGTGGACGTTCATGTCCCCGCCGTAGACATGATGGACATGGGTGGCGGCGACGAAGCGGGTGCGGGGGCCGACGGCGTCGGCGAGGGCACGGTGATCGTAGTCGCCGGAGGCCTCCTGACACGGCAGGGCGCGGACGCGCACCTCGATGCCGCGCTCCGCGAGCAGGCGCCGGGCTTCGAGCCAGGGTTCGAGGTTGGCCCGGTGGTCGGAGAACGGGACCAGGATCTCGTCGCCGTCGGTGAGGTGCTCAACGAGCCAGTCACGGGCGACGGTGCGCAGGCCCTCGGTCGTTCCGCTGGTGAAGTGGACGGTGGAGCGGTCCGGTTCCCGGTCGCCGAGGAACTCCTTGAGCCGCTCGCGAGCGCGTTCGATCACACCCGTGGTCCGGTTGGCCCAGGGATAGGTGCCGCGGCCCGCGTTGGCGTTCGACGTGGTCAGGTAGGCCTGTACAGCGTCCAGGACGGTCTGGGGCTTCTGCGAGGTCGCCGCACTGTCCAGGTACGCCAGCTCCGGATGCGCCGTGATGATCGGAAACTGTGCCCTCACCTTCTGCTGCCAGAGCCCGTCCCCGTCGTGTGTCCCGCCGCGCATCAGGTCACTCCCTCACCAGCGGTGCGCCCGCGTCCCGCCAGGCGACGATGCCATCCGCCAGGCTGCGGACGTCCGGATGCCCCATGCGGGTCAGCAACGCGGCGTAACGCAGCGACTTCTCCCCCACGGGACAGGCCAGCAGCACCGGTGTCCGCTTACTGAACGGCAGCCCGGTCCGCACCAGTTCCTCGAACACCTCGTCGACGATGTTGATCGAGCCCTCGATGTGCAGGGCGGCGTACGCGTGCGGGCCGCGCAGGTCGACCACCAGAGGACGGGGATCCCCCTCCGCCATCCAGCGCTGGGCGTCCTCGACTCCGATGACCCGGGCCCGGGCGCGTATCTCGCTGTCGGTGAGCGACGACACCGCGTGCCCGCGCCGTGTTCCGCCCAGCAACTCCGGACGGCGCCGGCGCACATAGCTCAGGTAGCTCTCGGCCCGATCGCACACGATGAAGACGGCGCTCTGGCGAAGACCGGCGCCCGCCAACTCGGCGTCGACGGACGCCAGGCGCCGGACGGCTCCCTGATAGGCGGCACCGCCGGTCGGCCCTGACAGCAGCCCGCAGCGGCGGATGAGGGTGACCATCCCGTCGATGGCCTCCTGGGAGGTGACCGACACGATGGAGTCGTACGTGGCCGGGTCGAACAGACCGACCTGGTGCACCTCGTCGATCGTGCGGATGCCGGGGATGAAGTCGGACTTGTCGGCGACCAGCCCGAGCACACGGACCTGCGGATCGTGCTCGCGCAGCACTTGGGCGACACCGGTCGAGGAGCCGGCCGTGCCGACACAGGCGATGAACCAGTCCGGCGCCCGTCCGTCCAGATCCTTGACGATCTCCGGTCCGGTCCCGGCCGCGTGTGCCTCGACGTTGCGCGGGTTGAAGTACTGGTCGGTGTGCAGATACGTGTTCCCGGGCTCCGAGAGGGCCTGGTGGAAGCGGGTGAGCGGATCGTCGGTGTCCGTCGGGTCGAGGCACTCGCTCTGCCCGGGGAGTTCTTCGATCTCCGCCCCGAGGAGCAGCAGCAGTTCCCTGATCTCGGGTACGCGCATCCGGTTGGTCACACTCTTGAACTTCAGCCCGTGCAGGCCGGCCAGCAGGGCCAGGGCCTTGGCCGTGTTGCCGCTGGAGAGTTCCACGACCGTGCCGTGACCGCCGGCCTCCTCCTCCAGGTGCGGGCGGGCCATGTGCCAGGCGGGCCGGTCCTTGACGGACCCGAACGGGTTGAGCATCTCCAGTTTGGCGTACAGGTCGATGTTGCTCAGTCCGTGCACGGCCGGATCGATGCGGACCAGCGGTGTGTTGCCGATGGCCTCGGTGATGCTGTCGTATCTCATGACGGCACTCCCTGCGGGTGTGTGAGCGGCCAGTAGTCCTCGTCCAGACACCAACGCCGGGCACCGCCCTCTTCCGTGACCGCCACTGTCCGCGCGACAGGCTGTCGCTGCGCGTGATGGGCGTGGAAGTCCATGACGTAACCGGCGGTGTTGACGAAGGCCAGCAGATCCCCGGCACGTGGCAGGCGGGGCAGGAAGACCAGCCGACGGGTGATCAGGTCGGCCTCCAGGCAGAGATTGCCGACGAGGTGGACGCCGACCGGTCCGTCGTCCGCCGCCTCGTCCCGAAGGTCACCGCGGGGCAGCAGCACGGGGTCGACGAGAACCCCGTGCTCCTCCAGACTCACGTCCCCGGCGTTCATGCCGAGGCGCACCAGGTGACGGGTGTGGCCGACACCCACGGGTCGTACGTCCAGCACTCGGGCCAGTGACAGTCCGCACTGGTCGACGAGGGCGCGCCCCGGTTCGACGTACAGGTCGTTCAGGTGCTCCAGCAGGAGCGTGGCGGGCGGCCGGCCCAGGACCGGGGCGGGAAGCGAGAGCAGTTGGTCGAGATAGCCCGGCCCGGCGACGGGTCGGTGGGCAGGGTACAGGGCCGCCGCGCCACGTACCGTGCCGCCCTCGTTGCGCAACCCGTAGCCGTGACCGCGCCAGGTCAGGGGCGGCCGCACGCCGAGCACCGCCTCGCTCAGCGCGGTGGTCCACCGCTCCCACTCGCCGGCCTCGGCGACGTAACCGACCCCGAACCCCCCACCGACGTCGACGACGCGCGGCGCCAGGCCCCGCGCCCGGCACTCGTCCATCGCCAGCACGCAACGCTCCAGCGCCCGGACCTTCTCCTCCAGCCCGGTGGTGTCCAGGTGGTATGCCAGACCGGTCAGTATGACGGCGTCCTGATGCCGCTCCAGCGCCGCCCACAGCTCGTCGATCTCGGCGACCGGCGTACCGAAGCGGCTGCGGCGCGACAGCACCCGCGTGCCGACACCGCCGTGCCCGGTGTCCGACTCGAACCCCGACAAGCGCGCCAGCACGTCCACCCGGCCCAGTCCGTACGTCCGGACGAGCTCCGCCAGTTGCTCCAGCTCGCCGGCCGAGTCCAGGTTGACCGTCGCTCCCACCCTGGCCGCCAGCCACAGGAACTCCCGGTCCTTGGGACCGGTGGCCATCACCCGGTTGCCCGTGAATCCGCAGCTCAATGCATGCCGTAACTCCTCCAGAGAGGCCACGTCGATCCCGACGGCGGCCGGATCACAGGCGGCCAGCCTCCTCACCAGGGCGCTGGAACGATTCGCCTTGTGTGCGAAGTACACCCGGCCGGCGAGGCGGTGGCGGCGGTAGACGGACCGGAAACGTTCGGCGTTGTCGGCGACGACCTCCGGGAGCAGCACGTTGAGCGGCGAGCCGAGTACGTCGACCAGCGAGTGCAGGAACGGCACATCCCCCAGCAGCGAGGCCAGCGGTGGATCCACCCGCGGCCTCAGATACAAGGGCGCGTCCTTCACGAAGTACCCTCCCCACGTCGGCCGGTCGTCGATTCGTCGTCACGACGACCGTTTCGGAGTAGTCGTTTCCATCTACACGTGCTGCTAAGCCCCAGGCTGTTGCTTCACGGGCCCGCGGGTCGAGGTCGTTGGACGGGGACGGTTCGGCCGCCGGCGAGGGCGGGTCGGGCCGAGTGCGGTCTTCGGCCCGTTCGAGCGGGCGGTCGGGCACCTTGCGGTCACCCATGAAGCAGATCCGGTGCGGGTCTGGGCCCAGCCGTCGGGCCGGACAGCGGCGGGCATCGAGCAGGATCGAGCAGGTTGGTCACCAGCCGGTGGTCCGCGGCCGCCGCCGGTGCATCTGAGTCGGCGGGTGGTCGGGCGGCAGGGCCCGCGGAGGAGCCGCGTCGGGAAGGGGGGCGGCCTGGTTCAGCGAGTACTTGTTCCTCGGGGGAACGTGACCGTTCGGGGCCGGTGGGGGGAAGATTTCCACCGGCCCCAGGTCGCGACACGTACCGTGCCCCGGCGCTGCGGCGTGTCCTACCCGCCCAGCGGTTGAGAGCGGCTGCGACGAGATCGGCGACGGTGCGGTTCCCGCGGGCCGTGCGACGGCTGTGAGCCGGGGACGACGGCCGCGTCACTCACGGGTTCCGTGGCGTCCGGCATGGTGCGGGCGGCGAGACTCCCGCGGCGCTCCGGAGCGTGGGCTCTCGGCCACCGGTTGCGGCGCGACGAGCGGGGAGGAGCCTCAGCCGTCCGCCCGGCGGACGAGGAGGACGTGGTCGGTGACCGTGGCGACCTGTCCGCCTGGCCCGGTTGCCTCGCGTCGCGGCGTGTCGGCTCGTTCGACGGCCCAGCCGGAGGACGGCAGGGCGAGTCCGGCGTACACCTCGTCCGAAGTGGGGAAGTGCGTGTCCTGGTCCTGGTTCCATGACCAGGGAGCGATGGATCCGTGGTCGACGACGAGAAGCCTTCCACCCGGGCGCAGAGCCCGTGCTGCGGCGCGGAGAATGGAGTCGCGGGGCAGTTCGTACGGCGTGTGGAAGTACTGGGCCGAAATCAGGTCGAACTTTCCGGCCGGGAACGTCCGAGCCAGATCGTGGCGCTGGGTCGTGACCGGCTCGCCGAGGCCCTGGGCCCTGGCATGGTCGGCGACCCGTTCCACGGCGGTGGGCGAGATGTCCACCGCCGTGACCCGCCAACCGCGGCGGGCGAGCCACAAGGTGTCGCCACCTGTCCCACACCCGAGGTCGAGCGCGGCTCCGGGCGCCAGCGTGACGGCCGTCTCCGCCAGCACCGGGTTGACGCGGGCTCCCCAGGCCACGGTGTCGTCCGCACGTCGGTGATAGAGCTTCTCCCAGAACTCTTCGGGCTTCTGCGCGGCGAGGTCGGCTGCTGTGGGGCCTTGGGGCTGCTGCGCCATGGGGCTCCCCTTCCACCACGACCGCCTTCGGCGCTCCGCGAGGCGGAATCGCTCGTCGCTGTCGTCGCAGGCACCACCCGCGCGCCAGTTCCCTTGCCGTTTCGGCAACGGACCGTCCCACCGTGCTCACACCGCCGCACGTTACGCCGTGACGGTCTCCGCCTCTCCTTCCGAGCCGAGCCGGGCACCCGGCTCGGACGGGCCGGCGTTCCACGTCCTCGTAGCCGCCCGTAACCGCGGCCGGGCCGATCACCGGGTCGCCTCCGCCGTGCCGGCCGGTACCAGGCGCCAGCCGCGGCTGCGGCGGCGCCGCTCCCAGAAGCGGGCGTAGAGGCCGTCGACGGCGAGCAGTTCCTCGTGGGTGCCGCGCTCGCTGATCCGGCCCTCGTCCAGGACGAGGATCTGGTCGGCGGCCACGACGGTGGACAGCTGGTGGGCGATCACCAGCAGGGTGGAGTCACGCATCAGGGTCCGCAGGGCCTGCTGCACGTACTTCTCGTTCTCCGGGTCGAGGGCGGCGGTGGCCTCGTCGAGCAGGACGACGGGCGCGCGCTTGAGGACGGCGCGGGCGACGGAGACACGTTGCCGTTCGCCGCCGGACAGGGAGGTTCCGCCCTCGCCGACGCGAGTGGCCAGGCCGTCCGGCAGCCGCTCGACGATCTCGTCTACGCCGGCGATCCGGGCCGCCTCGCGTACCTCCTCGCCGGTGGCGTCGGGCCGGCCGACGCGGATGTTGCCCTCCAGGGTGTCGTCGAAGAGGTACACGTCCTGCTGGACCACGGAGATCTGGGCCATCAACCGTTCCACGGGCATCTCGCGCACGTCGGTGCCGCCGACGCGGACCGATCCGGCGTCCACGTCGAAGAAGCGGGCGATGAGCCGGACCAGGGTGGTCTTGCCGGCACCGGACGCGCCGACCACCGCGGTCATGGTGCGCGGCGGGACACGCAGGGAGACGTCCCGCAACACCGGGTTCCCGTCGCCGTAGCCGAAGGCGACGTTCTCGAAGGCGATCTCGCCGGGGCGGTCGAGGACGGCGCTGCTGCCCGTGTCGGGCAGGGGCGGCTCGTCCAGCAGGGCGGCGATCCTGCCGAGGTCGTTGTCGGCCACGCGCAGCATGCCGCTCATGCCGGCCGCCTCCGACAGCGGGCCGACGAACCGGGCGGCGAGCGCGAGGAGCGCGACCAGGGCGGCGGGCTCCACGGCGTCGTGCAGGGCCAGGGTCACGCCGGTGGCCACCAGGGCGGCGAAGCACAGCTGGACGGCGAGGCCGCCTGCGAGCAGCCGGGGCATGGTCTCGGCGAGCATCCGGCCGCCCGCCTTGCTGCGTTCCTCCACCGCGGCCTCCAGCGGGGCGTAACCCTCGCGATCGCGGCCGAAGGCCCGCAGGGTCTTCTGCGCCCGCGCGAACTCCACCACCCGGTTGCCGGCGAGGGCGTCGGCGGCGTCCCGCTGCCGTTCGCTGCGGCCGACCCAGGCGGCGGACCAGCGGTGGGTGGCGTACAGCAGCGGGGCGCAGGCCACCAGGACCAGACCGAGGCGCCAGTCCAGGACGAGCATGACGAGGGCGACGGTGGCGGGGGTGACGATGCCGCTGACGAGGGGGGTGAGCTGGTGGGCGAAGACGTTGGTGACGGTGAGGGTGCCGGTGGTGGCGCTGCGCGCGACGCGGCCCACCTTCTCGGAGGTGAACCAGCCCAGCGGCAGCCGGACCAGGTGGTCGCCCAGCCGGTCGTGCAAGGTGGTGAGGGTGACGACGGCCAGCCCGAAACCCCGCATGGCCTGCTGGTAGCGGGCGACGCAGGTGACCACGACGAGGACCGTGAGCACCGCCAGGTGCCGCAGGGCTCCGGCGGTGTCGCCGTCGAAGACCGAGCGCAGCACGGGCACCAGGAAGGCCATGGCGACGCCTTCCAGGACCGCGTAGGCGACCAGCCAGGCGAAGTAGCGGCGTAGGGCACCCCGGTGGTCGGGCCCCAGGACGGTGGCCAGGTGGCGGATCATCGGGCGGTCTCCTCGGTCTCCTCGGTGCCCTCGTTCGGCTCGGCGCCGGGCGCGTCGGCGGGGCGGTGGGCCGCCCACATGCGGGCATAGCGGCCCTCAGCGGCGAGCAGTTCGGTGTGCGTGCCCTGCTCGACGACCCGGCCCGCGTCCAGGACGACGATGCGGTCGGCGCCGGTGATGGTGGACAGGCGGTGGGCGACCACCAGGACGGTGCGGCCCCGCACCAGGGTGGACAGGGCGTCCTGGATCTCCGCCTCGGACTCCGGGTCGGCGTAGGCGGTGGCCTCGTCGAGGACGAGGACGGGCGCGTCGGCGAGCAGGGCGCGGGCGATGGTGAGGCGCTGCGCCTCACCGCCGGAGAAGCGGGCGTCCTCGCCGACGACCGAGTCGTAGCCGCGCGGCAGCCTCGTGACGCGCTCGTGGATGCGGGCGGCGGTCGCGGCGGCGACGAGGTCGTCGTCGGTGGCGTCGGGACGGCCCAGGCGCAGGTTGTCGGCGACCGTGCCGTGCAGCAGCTGCACGTCCTGCAGGACGAACCCGACGTGCCGGTACAACTCCTCGGACGCGATGTCGCGGACGTCGGTGCCGCCGATGCGGACCGCGCCGGCGTCCACGTCGTGGAACCTGGGAACGAGGGCCGCGAGGGTGGACTTGCCCGCGCCGGAGCCGCCGACCAGGGCGGTGACGGTACCGGCCCGGCAGGTCAGGTCGATGCCGTGGAGCACGGGCCGGCCGGGGGCGTAACCGAAGACGACCCCGTCGAGCACGACGTCGTTGCCGTTCGGCTTCTGCGGCCGGTCGGTGACGGGGAGTTCGGGGATGTCCAGCAGCGCGGTGATGCGTCCGGCGGCGGCCACGGCCTTGCGCTGCGCGGTCAAGCCATGGTTGAGGGTGAGCAGGGTGGTGGGCAGGACGGCGGCGACGAGCACCTCGGCGAGGACGTCGGCGGGGGTGACCCAGCCCTCGTGCGTGAACCAGATGCCGCCGGCCAGTCCGACGACGGAGATCACCGGCACGGACAGGGCCATGGAGGTGTACGCGTCCAGTCTCAGCACCGGCCGGACCCAGCCCGCGTACTGGTCGCCGTAGGCGTGCACGGCCTCCCGGTACCCGGCGTGGACGCGACGGGTGCCGCCGAACACCTTGACGACGCCGATGCCGTGCACGAACTCCACGACGGCGGCGCCGACCCGGCCGAAGGCGGTGTCCACCGCGGTCATCTTCTCGGCGAAGCCGCGCATCATGAAGGCGTACGCGGTGAAGTAGACCGGCAGGGTGGCGAGTGCCAGCAGGGCGAGCCGCCAGTCGACCCACACCAGGTAGCCGAGTCCGGCGAGCGGCAGCGCGATCGCGCCGGCCAGTTCGACGTCGTGGTGGGCGGTCAGATGGTGCAGGTCGTCGATGTCCTCCTGGGCGGCCTTGCGGACCTGTCCGGAGGTGGTGGACGAGTACCAGCCCAGCGGTACCCGGCCGAGCTTGGCCACCATACGGCGCCGCAGGTCGGCCTGGAGCCGGCCGTCCGCCAGGTGGGTGATCCACAGGGCGGCGCCGGTGCAGCTCCAGCCGACGACCAGGGCCACGGTGACGACGACGGCCGCGGTGGCCACCCGGTCGCGGTCCAGGGGGCCCTCGGCGAGCAGGACCCGGCCGATCTCGGCGATGCCGACGAAGGGCACCAGGGTGGTGACGGCGCCGATCGCGCCCAGCGCGATGCCGAACCGGGTCATCCGGACGACGGGTCGGCGCAGTTCACGCAGGGCGTCGGCGGTGCGCCGCCGTTCGTCGCGGTCGGCGGTGGCCGACGGGGGTCCGGACTGCTGCTCGGGGGCGGTCGCGGGTTCGGTGGTGGTGGTCGTGGTCATCGGGGTGTCTTCTCCCTTGCTGTCCCCGGCCCGGCCGCGGCGGTGCTCGGCGGCCGTGTGGACGTGTGGCGGTCCGATGACGCCGAAGTGGTCGGTGGGCACATCGGTCACGGTGGACCGGCCCGGGCAGCCGCCGCCGTCGCGGGCCTTCCCCGGGTTGTCGGCGTGGATCGGGCGGCGCTTCCGCAGGACATGCGTGCCGCGGTGCGGCGTCGCGCGGACGGTGCCGCAGTCACCGGAACCTCCGGCGGCGCCGGAGCGGACAACCGTACGGACGATGCCGGTGTGGTCGGGCGCCTGCACGGCCTCGTCGGTGACAACGGCGCCCCGGCATGCTCGGCGAAGGCGGACCCCGCCGGGGCATGACGGACGGCGCCGACGTGGCCCCGGCCTGTTCCGGCGATCACCATGCGCGAAGGCGCCCGGCCCGGCTCAGGTAGCCGTCACGGAGGTGGTCACGGGTGCCGGGATGCTGTCGCCCGCGCCCGTTACCGGGGTGGAGGGCACCAGATGACCACTGACCGCCCGGAGCTTCTCCCTGGTCTCCTCCAGCTCCCGTTCCGGGTTGGAGCCCGCCACGATGCCGGCCCCGGCGCGCAGCCAGGTCCGGTCGCCGCGGCGCAGGACGGTGCGCAGCACCAACGCCGCGTCCAAGGTGCCGTCGGCCTCCAGCCGCACGACCGCGCCGCTGTACAGTCCGCGCTCCTGTTCCTCGGCACGGCTGATCGCCGCGAGCGCGGGCCCCTTGGGTATGCCGGAAGCGGTCACCGCGGGGAACAGCGCGGCGAGCGCGTCCCACCGGTCGTGGCCGGGCGTGAGCCGGCCCCGCAGCCGGGAGGCGAGGTGCTGCACGCTGCCCCGTTCCTCCACGGCCATGAACTCCTCGGTGCGCACCGACTCCGGCAGGCACACCGTGTTCAGCTCCTCCTGCACCAAGCGTACGGAGACGGCGTGCTCGTACACCTCCTTGGCGTCGCGGTGGAGTTCGGCGCGGCGGGCGGCGTCCGCGTCGGAGTCGCCGGTCAGCGCGCGGGTGCCGGCCAGCGGCTGGGCCGTGACGAGGCCGTCGGCGTCGATCCGGGCCACGATCTCGGGGCTGAAGCCGGCGGCCTCCCACCCGCCGTGCCGCAACAGGAAGGAACGGGCCGGCAGGTGGCTGCGCCGTCCCGCCACATAGGTGGCCGGAAGGTCGATGTCGTCCGGCACGGACACGGTGCGGGAGACGATGGCCTTGTCCAGCTCCCCCGCGCGGATGGCGCGTACGACGTCGGCGACGGCGGTGCGGTACCGGTCGGCTCGCTCCTCCAGGTCGACGGCGACGCGCGCGGCGGCGGGCTCACCGGCCGAGGCCGCGGCGGTGTGCAGCCGTCTTTCCAGAGCGTCGAGTGCGTCCGGTCCGTCGGCCCGCAGTACGGCTGCGGTGGGCGTCAGTTCGATCTCGCGCTCCGGGACGACGAACCGGGCGAGGGCCCGATCGCCGGTCGTGCCGCCCCCGTGGTAGGCGTGGGCGAGTTCGAAGGAGATCCAGCCGTGCGCCGATCCGACGCCGTCGGTCCGTGTCCGGAGGAGTTCCCCGGCGGTGGCCAACGGGTGAGCTCCCGCGGGTAGTTCCGTGGTCTCGAGGTCCGTGCCGTGCAGCCTGACGGAGGTCTCGTCCACCTCGATCACGACGGACTCGCCCTCACTCCATGTGACGGAGCCGCCCTGCTCGTAAAGGAGGTGGGGTGCGTCGGTGCTCGCGGACAGAGCGGCGGCGACGGCGACGGGATCGCCGGTGAAGGTGAGTTTGCGCTCGGGGAAGGATTCCCGGTGGGTCACGGGAGGTTCTCGCTTTCCGGTTGGCAGCGGGCGCCGACGGCTGTGACGGTGCGGCCGACGCCCCATGAGGGGGCGCGGCACCGTCTCGCGGCGGTGGTGAGGGAAGTGGGCGGCCGGGGGATGTCCGGGCGGCCGGGCTCCGCGCGGTCCCGCGGGCGACGATGACGCCGTGACCACGCCCCGAGGAGCCCGTCTCCGGGTGAGCCCGGCGCCCGGGCCGCGTACCGGCCTGTCGTGCTGACGGCGGTCGGCCGGCGGACCTTTCGCGCGGCGGGGCGGGACCGGCGGCACGTTCGGCGGCGTATCGCTGCCTCCGTCACGTGCGGTCACTCCCTTCGACGGAACGTACCCGGCGGGGGAAAGGCCGGCCCGTCACCGCACCCGCAGGAGGACGGCCCCACAAGGCGGGTCGAGCGCCACCCATACAAGCGCTATTGAAAACGATTGTCAATACGATTGGTTGGGTGTCGACCCTTCGGGAGCCCATGGGCCGTCCTCGCGCGAGGGCGGCGGTCCGCCCGTGACACGGCAACAGCGGAGGGCGCCCTGGTCGCCGCCCCGTCACCGGATCAGCTTGCCGATCTCCGGCGAGCCCGGAACACCCGCGGCGCTCACCAGGCTGCTGCTCATTCCGGCCTCCCGCGCGAGCTGCTCGAGGCTGAGGTTCTCCCAGTCGTAGGCGTCGGAGCTGGTGCGCACCAACTCGCCCCGGCGGAAGACCTTCCAGGACGTCCGCCAGCGCATCACTTCACCCTCGAGGGGTTCGGCCTCCGTCCACCACTCGTAGGTCTGCTCGCCGATCGTCTCGCGCAGCATCCTGAACGGCGGCACACGACGGGCGGTACCGACTCCCATCAGCTCCACGATGACCGGTCCGCCCTCGGGCAGTCTGCCGCGCAGGTTCCGCCACAGGTCGACGCGTTCGGCCTTGGTGAGGTGGCCGACCACACCGAAGATCACCACCGCGCTGACGGTGTCGGGCAGAGTGAGCTCCTGAGCGGGTTCCGCCACGACCGTCACCCGCTTCCGCAGGTCCTCGTCCCCGAACACCCGGCTCGTGAGCATCGCCCGCATCGGAACGGATGGCTCCGCAGCGATGATCGGGACGCCCAGCAGGGCCTGGGCGATGACTGCGGTGATCCGCCCCGTGCCCGCACCGATCTCGACGACGGGGCCGCGCGTGGTGTCGACTCCCGCCAGGGCGGCGGTGAGAGGCCCGGCACTCGTCTGCACGTGGCGCGCGGCCACCATCTCGTAGAACTCCGCGGAGGCGGTGTAGTAGTCCGCGACCATGACAGTGACGTCCTTTCAGGTCTCACAGCTCTCAGGGGGTACTGGGCCACGTATGCGCGGGGCGGCGGAAGTCGAGACCCAGGTCCCGGCCGATGGCCTCGACCAGCAGGGCGCGCCGGGGGACGAGGAAGAAGTGGCCGCCGTCGAAGGCCGTGACGGTCAGGGGGTGCCGTGTGGTGCTCGACCACGTCTCGGCGTCCCGCGCTCCGCACTCGGAGTCCCGGGAGCCGAAGAAGACGCTGACCGGACAGTCCAACGGCTCGGCGGAGGACGGCCGGTACGTCTCGATCAGCCGGTAGTCGCCGCGGACGTATCCCAGGATGGCGGCACGCAGCTCCGGGTCCGCGAGCACCTCCTGAGGCGTCCCGCCGTAACGCGCCAGTTCGTCGATCAGCGCGCTGTCGTCCTGGTGGTGGATGTCGCCCACCACCGCGTGATGGGGTGACGCCCGGCCGGCGGCCAGCAACCGGACCGGCGCCCGAAGGCCCCGGCGCCGCAGCTCCAGAGCCACCTCGTAGGCGACCGCGCTGCCCATGCTGTGGCCGAAGAGGGCACAGGGCCGGTCGAGCAGCGGCTGGAGGGCGTCGACGACCTCGCGGACCAGGACGTCCATCGAGTCGACCGGACCGTCGGCGAACCGGTCCTCCCTGCCCGGGTACTGCACGGTCACGTGCTCGATCTCGTCCGGCAGCAGGCGCTGCCAGGGGCGGAACGAGGAGGCCGCGCCGCCCGCGTGCGGGAAGCACACGAGGCGCAGACGCGCTTCGGGCCGAACCACCGGCCTGCGCAGCCAAGGTCCGAGAACCGACTGATTCACCATTTTCTCCCACCGCGATCCGCAGCTTGTACCGCGAGTTGCACAAGGCAGTCCCACTGTCACCGCCCCAGCCACTTCATCATCAATCTCCGGTTCCGTCCAGCCCTGCTCGAACTTCGCCCGAGTAAATGCATTGCTTTTCTGTAGCAACCGAAGGTGGCGATGGTTAGGATACCGATGTCGCCGTACAAAGGATTTGACAGCCATGACTGAAACCGACGCGGCCGGCGCCGCTTCCCACTCCTTTCCGATGGTCCGCGGATGCCCGTTCGCCCCACCGGAGGAGTACGCGGAACTCCGCAGGCAGGGCCCGGTGTCCCGGGTGGCCCTGCCCACCGGCCGTCAGGCCTGGATCGTGACGGGCTACCAGGAGGTCCGTGCGGTACTGGCCGACCCCCGGGTCAGCGCGGACATCCGCCATCCGAACTTCCCGGCGCTCGTCGACGGCGAGCAGGAGGTGGGCGCCAGGACGAGGCCGTTCATCAGGATGGACCCGCCCGAGCACACGCGGTTCCGGCGGATGCTGCTCGCCGAGATGACCGTCCGCAAGGCGCGCCGCATGCGCAGGGACATCCAGCGCATCGTCGACGAGCGCATCGACGAACTGCTCGCCGGCGGCCCCCCGGTCGACCTGGTCACCCACTTCGCCCACACCGTGTCCAGCACGGTCATGTGCGAGCTCATCGGAGTACGACGCACCGATCCGTGGTTCCGGCGCGTCACGGGGACCCTGGGCTCCCAGGTCTTCGGTGGCGGCGCCAGCACCGCGGAAGGCGCGGCGGAGGGCATCGGCGCCCTGTCCGCCGTGGTGGACGGGATCATCGCGGAACGCGAGACCGACCTCGGCGACGACCTGCTCAGCAGACTGACAGCCGAGCGGCTGCACACCGGCGAGGTGAGCCGTGAGGAGCTGATCACGACCATCGCGATCCTCGTCGTGGCCGGCTGGGAGACCACGACGAACCAGATCGCCCTGAGCGTGCTGGCACTGCTGGAGAACCCGGACCTGATCGCGGAGCTGCGCGCGGACCACACCAGGTTCCCGGCCGCCGTCGAAGAACTCCTTCGCGTTCTTTCGGTCGGCGACTCCATCGCCCTGCGTACCGCCACCGAGGACATTCAGTTCGGGGAGCACGTAATCCGCAAGGGCGATGGAGTCATCCCTCTATTGGCGGCAGCAAATCACGATGAGAATGCCTTCGAAGCGCCCGAGAAAATTAATCTCGAGCGGAAAGGAAAACAGCACGTCGCATTCAGCTACGGCATTCACCAATGTGTCGGCCAGAACATTGCCCGCCTGGAACTGGTGACCGCGATCAGCACCCTCCTGGACCGTATTCCCACGCTCCGCGCGGCGGCCCCCCTGCACGCGGTCCGGTTCCGGCACGAAGGCATCGCCTTCGGACCGGAACAGGTACTCGTCACCTGGTGACCGTCGGCCGTTCCGCACCGCGCAGCACGCCCAGGTGCGGAACGGCCGCTCCATGGGGCGGTGGCGGTGTCTCGAGCGTCAGTCCCGCCTCCTCCGCGATCCGGTCCAGGGTCACCGTGTGCCAGTGGTACGCGTCCCGCACCTCCCGCACCAACCGTGTCCCGTCGAACACGCGCCAGGTCGTCTCCAGACGCATCAGCTCCTCACCGGCGGGCTCACCGGCCATCCACCACTCGTAGCGCAAGCCGCCGAGAGTGGCCTGGCGCAACCGGGTCGCGGGCATCGACACCGGGGTGTACAGCCCCATGAGCTCGACGACGAGCGGCGCGCCCGGCGTGAGACGGTCGGCCAGGTCCCGCAGCAGCGCACGGCGCCGGTCCGGGTCCAGGTGTCCGAGCACCCCGCAGGCGACCGCGCCGCAGATCCGGTCGGGCAGGACGAGGTCGTTCGCGGCGTCGGGCAGCACCGTCACCCGCTCCCCGATTCCGGGGTCCTCCGCGAGCCGGCTGGTGAGGATGGCGCGCATACCCGGCGAGGGCTCGGCCGCGACGATCCGGCAGTCCGGATAGGCGGCGGCTATCTGACGGGTCACCAGGCCGCTTCCCGCGCCGATGTCCAGCAGCGGACCGGTTTTCGGGTCGATGCCCGCGAGCGAGGCGACCACCGCGGGGCCGGTCCGGTCCGTGTGCTCCCGGGCCCCGAGGTCGAAGAACTCGGCCGGCTGGGTGTACCCGGCGCCGGGGGCGTCGCCCTCGGCGCCGGACGGCTCCTGCACGGCCGGCGTCGGCTCGGCCGACGTGGGTGACGCGCCCTCCCGGACCGGCCCGCGGCCACGACGCTCCCCCGAACCACCGGTGCCGGAAACGATCAGGTCTGTCACGGCCAGCGGAGCGGGCGCGGGCGGGCGGATCAGTTCGGGAGGACCGAGGCGGGCCATCAGATCCCGCCAGACGTGGAAGACGGCCAGGTCGTGCTGCGCGGTACGCAGGACGTCCGTGCCCTCCCCTATCGCATCGCGCAACGCGCTGAGCGCATCGGTCACCGCCGACGGCCACAGGTCGGAGAAGACCCCGTCGAAGCTGTGCGGATCCTGCGCGGGATCACCGACGACGGAATGCGTCGGCAGCTTCAGCCACTCCGCGCCGGGACCGGACCGGAAGACGAGCCGGTGCCCGTCGTCGCGCGGCGAGTGCATCCGGGGGTGCCAGAGCACCGGTCCGTGGGTGTCCGCGAGCGTCAGCACGCCGCCCTCGGTGGCGATGGCCACGCGGTGCCAGAAGAGCGCGTGGTTGTCCCGGTCCCCCGGATGGATCTGGTTCTGCACGCGCAGCGTCAGAGGTGCTCCGGCCAGGGCGCCGTGCAGCGTCCGCACCGGCGCCCGTCCGTCGGACGCGGCGAGCACCTCGTCCCCGACGGCCGCGACGTCCCCGAGGTGCCACGGGCGCAGGCCGCCGAGCGCCCTGCCCAGGATGTCGATCAGGGGAGCCAGTACGTGCACCGGGGACGCCGCGTCGACGTACAACACTCTTTGCCGGGCGCGGAGTCGACGTGCCGCTTCGAGGAAGACGCGCACGGGCTCCACGTGGACGTAATGGGTGTTGACGCGGTACTGCAGCTTCCGTTTCCTGGCGACGCGCAGGGTGTCCGACAGCTCGTCCGGATGCAGGGGGTGCTCCTGGAGCACATGCACCCCCCGGTGCAGGAGCGCCTGGCTCAGCTCGGTCCCGGACCCTCCCATCACGGCCGACGGAACGACGACGCAGGCCACGTCGATGTCGTCGGGCAGCTCGTCGACACCGGTGCAGCAGGGCACACCGAGCCGTTCGGCGGTCTCCCGGGACTGGCTGCTCCCCTTGGCGAGGATGCCCGCCAGCTCGAAGTCCGGGTGCTCGCGTACGGCGTCGATGTAGAACCGGCCGAAGTTGGTGCCGGCCACCACCGTCCGCAGCGGCCGACCGGGGGAGGCGTTCACAGCTCACCGTCCTCGAAGTCGTCGCCCGCCTGCTCGCCGGTGTGGCCTTCGCCTTCGTAGACCGAGAAGTCCGCCGCCCCGGTGCGGGTCAGCTCGTCGATCGCCTCGGCGGGCTCCAGGACGTCCCCCGCGAAGTGCAGACCGGGTGGGACACGGCCGTTCCCGAGGGCGCGGACGGTGTGTGCGGCCACGGCCGCCGTCAGCCGGTAGCTGTCGTCCGTGCGCACGACGGCGGTGCGGCGCCGGTCCGGTCCCGACAGGGTGAGCACCAGGCGGTAGTAGGGCTCGGCGCCCGCCAGGTCGATCTCGCCCGCCCGGATGATGCGCCGGACCAGTTCCTCCCGCTGCTCGGGCGTGTCGACGGGCAGGGTCGGAAGCGCGGTGAACAGGGCGCGCACCTGGCTGCCCGGGAAGACGTTGTACCACTCGGCCTCGGCCAGGCCGGTGGTGCGCGCGCCGCGTTCCGTCTCCGCGGTCAGCAGCGGCTGCAGGGCGACGCGTTGCGGGTAGTGCGGCACCTCGGCGTTCTCGTTCACGCGCAACGCGCGCGGGACGCGCCGACCGTTGCGCCAGGCCGCCAGCGGATGCCCGTAGGGCTCGCCGCCCGCACCGCCGACATCCAGCGAGAGCAGGATGTCGGCGGCGACGGTCGCGGTGGCGCGTTCCAGTCCGCCGGCGTAGGCGACCAGGCGCGTCGCACGCGTCGCGTCCCGCTCGGCCAGTTCCGTCAGCCGCCGGTGGACCAGGAGGGAGAGGCCGGGCACGGTGCCGGCCGACAGCACGACGGTACGGCCGGCCGGCACCGCGCCGGTGGCGGTCAGCGCCTCGTGCACCGGGTCGTCGCCGAGGACGTCGACGTAGTCGGCATCCGCGGTGAGGGCGGCCCGGGCCACCGTGTCCTTCAGCGCGTAGCTGGGCCCGGCGCAGTTCACGACCACGCGGCAGCCCGCACAGAACCCGGCGAGCGAGGCGGCGTCCAGCGCGTCCACCGCGCGGGTCTCCACGCCGGTCCGGTCCGTCTCCACGCGGATCGCCTCGGGCCTGCGGGCGCCCAGTCGCAGCGGCCCGTCGCCCGCTCGCGCCAGGGCGGCGGCGACGTGGTGCCCCACCGTCCCGGACGCTCCCAGGATGCCGATCACGCTTCCATCCCTTCGATGATCTCGCGCAGATGCCCGAAGACGGTCGGCACGTTGTCGCCGGTCATGCAGGTGAAGTGCTCGCCCGGGATCTCGCGGCTCTCCAGGTCGCCGAGGCAGATCTTCGCCCAGTGGTCGGTGATGGTGTCCGCGCTGCCGGGGAAGGGGTACGCGCCGTTGTGCCGCAGGAAGGTGATGTCGCCCGCGTACGGTTCGGCCCGGTGCCGGCTCAGCGCGTACGTGCTCTGCTGGTAGGTGCGCAGCGCGCGCAGCAGTCCCTCGGGCTGGTAGGTGCCCTCCAGCGCGGGAGGCAGCGCCTCGCACATCCTGGTGACGCGGGCCATGCGCGGCAGCGACTCGAGGTCCGTGAACGCCTCGGCGATGTCCGCGTACTCCCCGTCGAGGTCGGCGAGTGCACCGTCGACGATCGCGTCGGGCGAGCGCTCCAGTACGGCGCCGACCGCGGCGCCCACCCGGTCGGAGTCGGCCGGGAACCCGATGTGGGCGTGGTCCATGCCCATCATCAGGGAGAAGGAGTACTCGGAGAGCAGTTCGTCGTCGATCCGGAAGGTCGGGCTGTGACTGCTGATGACGGTGAGGCCGCGTACCTCCGCACCGGCCTCCGTCAGCCCGCGCGCCACCTCGGTGGCGATGACGCCGCCCACGCAGTAGCCGACGACGTCGAAGGACGTGTGTCCGGCGTCGAGCAGGGCCCGCACGTACCGTGCGGCGAGCCGGTCGATCAGTCCGTTCGGGTCGGCGTTGAGGAACGTGTCCAGCTCCGGGATCTCCAGGCCGACCAGTCCGTTGCGGCCGGCCGTCCTGTTGCGGATCTCGGTGATGAGCGGCCGGTAGGGAAGGAGCGTGCCGGTGCCGGCGTGCACCAGGACGGTCACCGGCCGCGACGGGGGCGTCTCGACCAGCGTGACGATCGGGGAGGCCTCGCTCCCCTCGCTCTGCTGGTCCACCGAGACGTCACGCAGGTAATCGGCCAGTCCGGCGACCGTGGGCCGGCGCAGCAGGTGCCGGAGGACGACCTCCCACTCCAGGTCCCACTCGAGGCCGTCCAGGCCTTCGAGCCCGTCCCTGAGCCTGCCGACGATGCGTGCCACGAGCAGGGAGTCCCCGCCGAGGTCGAACAGGTCGTCGTCGCGGCCGACCTCGTCCAGCTCCAGCAGCTCGGCCCACAGGGCCGCGATGGCCCGTTCCAGCTCGTCCCGGGGTCGGCTCGAGGTGGGCGCGTCGGCCTGCCGGTCGGTCTGCGCGGCCCAGGTCTCGAGCTTGGCGCGGTCCAGCTTGCCGTTCGCGGTCTTCGGCAGCTGATCGAGTATCTGCCACCGGGCCGGCACCGAGTACTCGGGCAGCAGTTCCGCGCAGCGGCTGCTCAGTTCCGTCACCGCGACCGGTGCCCGTGCCGGCTTGGGCTGCACGAAGTACAGCCGCCGGCCGTAGGCGGCGGCCTCCTCCGGTCCGGCGGGGTACTCGGCGGCGATACGGCCGTCCTGCGCACCGAGCAGCGCGGTCCACTGCTGCGCGGTCAGGAAGGACTGCTCGTCCGCCGCGCGGACGTCGGTGAACGGTCCCGCGTGCTCGGGGAGGAACTCGGTGGAGATCCGCAGGGCGTGGTCGTCGTCGCCGGCGTTCTGCAGCAGGACGAGCCAGCCGCCCGCCGTGACCAGTGAAGTCAGCCGGGCGAGGGCCGCCCCGGCGTCCGGGACGTTGTCCAGCACCCCGACGCAGATCAGCACGTCCACGGAGTGGGGCGGGAAGCCCTGTTCGCGGGGGTCCTCCGCCGGGTCGAAGGAGGCGCACCGGACCCGCGGGTCGTCCGCGAAGCGCTGCTCGACCCGGGAGCGGTGCCGGGAGGACGGATCGGTGGCCAGGTAGTCGAAGGCGGCGTCCCCCAGGGCGGGCACGAGCTCGGTCACGGCACCGCCACCGCGCAGGCCGACCTCCATCACGCGCAGGGGGGTGCCCTCCGGACGGTCACGGGCCATCTCCGTGACGCCGGCCACGAGCACCCGGTGCAGCGCGTGGGCCGCGGGGTTGCTCTTGTAGGCGGCGTCGAGCGCGTCGGCCGAGGCGCCGGAGAACGGCAGGTCCACCGGGTCGGCCCGGCCGGTGAGCAGCGACGGCAGGATGCGCGCGCAGTTGCGGACCATGGCGAACAGCTCGGGGCTCCACTGCGCCTCGCGTTCGCGTGCGGCCGCGTCCTCCCACGCCTGCTCGGTGGCCCCGAGGGCGGGGACGGACAGGTCCCGGTAACCACCGGCGTCCTCCCTGAGCCTGCCCGCCGCCACCAGACCGCGCAGCCAGCGGCGGACCAGACGGTGGTGCGCCGGGTCGACCTCCAGCGTCTCGCAGATCCGGTCGGCCGTCCGGGGCTCTTCCGGTCCGGCGAACGCGGGGGCGAGCGTCTCGCACACGGCGGACAGCGCGGCGGCGTTCAGTGCCGTGCGGAAGGCCGTGAGCGCGGGCAGGTCGATGCCCTTGGCCGCGTCCCGCATGGCCCGCTCGAAGACGGACTGGAGCGAGGCCGGCACCGGCAGCGGTTCGCTGAGGTGGGCGGGCTCGACGAAGGCGGCGAGCGTACGGGGGGTCGTCCGGCCGGCGTCGCCGCGACCGCCCGCCACGACGACGGCCGCCGCGCCGACGGAGGGGAGGGACTCGACGGCCGCCTGGATCTCACCGAGTTCGATCCGGTAGCCGCGGATCTTCACCTGGGTGTCCGCCCGGCCCTGGAACTCGATGACGCCGTCCGGGTGGTAGCGCCCGAGGTCGCCGGTGCGGTAGAGCCGCTCGCCGGTGACCGGGTGCTCGATGAACGCCGCCGCGGTGCGCTCGGCGTCGCCGAAGTACCCCTGGGCCAGGCCGACTCCGCCGATGTACAGGTCGCCGGTGACCAGGTCCGGACGGGGCCGCAGTGCGGAGTCGAGGACGTGGAAGGCCTGGTTGGCCAGTGGCTTGCCGTACGGAATGCTGCGCCGGGCGCGGTCGGTGTCGGAGACCGGGTGGTGGATGGACCAGATGGACGCCTCGGTGGCGCCGCCCAGACTGTGCACCTCGGCGGCGGGGGCCCAGCGCC
Source organism: Streptomyces sp. CB02400 (assembly GCF_001905725.1). Taxonomy (GTDB): domain Bacteria; phylum Actinomycetota; class Actinomycetes; order Streptomycetales; family Streptomycetaceae; genus Streptomyces; species Streptomyces atrovirens. The sequence goes on along the minus strand of NZ_LIWB01000012.1, from coordinate 26,865 downwards.
GGACCGCGTCCGGGAGGCTGACGGGGATCCAGTCCCCGGAGAGCATCATGAGCCGGACGGAGGGCAGTGGCGGGTCGTCGGAGCGCAGGTAGTCGTGGAGCATCTGGAGCTGCCCGGGCACCGAGTTCCAGACGGTGACGTTCTCCCGCCTGACCGTCTCGGCCCAGCTGGAGGGGTCGCCCCGACGTTCGGGGTGGGGCATCACCACGGTCGCGCCCACGGACAGCGGGCCGAACAGGTCGTAGACGGACAGGTCGAAGCCGAGTTGGGCCAGGGCGAAGACACGGTCGTGTTCCGTGACCGCGAACCGGCGGTTGATGTCGACGACGGTGTTCAGCGCGGCGGCGTGGCTGATCATCACGCCCTTCGGCGCGCCCGTCGAACCCGAGGTGTAGATGACGTAGGCCAGGGAGTCGGGCTCGGCCTGTGTCTCGGGTGCGGCGGCCTCGCTGTCGGGGAGGACGTCCACCGCGATGACCGGGATGCCGTCCGGCCGGTCGCCGTCGGCCAGCCAGGACTGGGTGAGGACGGCCCGCGCCTCGGCGTCGGCCAGGATCGCGTCGCGGCGCCGGGGCGGCTGCGTGGTGTCCAGCGGCAGGTAGGCGGCACCGGCCATGAGCACACCGAGGACGCCGGCCGCCTGCTCCCAGCCCTTGTCCATCGTGATCGCCACGATCTGCCCGGAAGTGACGCCCCTCGTCGTCAGGGCCCGGGCGACGCCGCTGGCCCGCGCGACCAGCTCGCGGTAGGTGACCTCGCGGTCCTGGTCGAGGACGGCCACGCGGTCCGGGGTGCGGCGCGCGGTGTCGAGCACGGCCTCGTGCAGCAGGGCACGGGGGACCGGAGCGCTGGTGTCGTTCACACGCGCGCGCACGGCACGGGTGTGCTCGGGAAGGTCGATCTCCGCGGGTGCCGACCAGCTGCCGGGGTCCTGGGCCAGGCGGTGCATGAGGGCGGTGAAGGCGCTGAACAGGTCGTCGGCGGTGCCCTCCGCGAGGACGCCTTCCCGCACGTCCCAGCTCAGCGCGAGACCGTCGCCGCGCTCCATCACCTGGCAGTCGATCCAGACCTGCGGCGTCTGCGTCTGGGCGTGCCGGACCACGGCCTCCGGCTGCCGCATGGTGGCGGAGCCGAGGGTGCTGGTGAACACGACCGGCATGAGGAGGGTCTGGGCCTCGCGGAGCCGGGCCATCTCGGTCAGCACCTGGCTGCCCGTGAACAGCGAGTGGGCCAGGTCCTCCAGCAGGTTGGAGCTCACGGTGCGGACGCGGTCGGCGAAGGCCTGCGGCTCCCGCAGGTCCACGGCGAGCAGTTCGACGGAGGTGAAGTCGCCCACCAGCCGGTCGACGTCCTCGTGCAGCGGAAGCCGGGTGAAGGTGGGGAGGTTGAGCATGAACTCGGGGTTGCGGCTCCACCGGCCGATCACTTCGGCGAAGGCGGTCAGGGCCGCGGCGGACATGGGGATCCCCAGCGCCGCGGCGTTGGCTTCGAACGCCTTGCGCTGCTCGGCGCTCATCACGGTCTCGTACCGGCGGAAGGAGCCGAGGGCTCCGGTGCCGTCCGTGAGCGGCAGCTCCGGGGGGCCGGGCAGGTCGGGAAGGCGCCGCAGCCAGTAATCGCGGTGCCGGTTGTACTCGCTGGTGAGCGTCTGGCGGCGGCGCGCCAGCACGTAGTCGCGGAACCGGGCGTTCAGCGGCGCCAGTGGCCGGCCGTGGTACACGTCCTCCAGCTCCGCGAGGACGATCAGGAGGCTGGCGTAGTCCACGATGAGCTGGTCGATGGACAGGTGCAGCAGCAGTGCGTCGTCACAGCGGGTCATCCGGAGCTCGAAGAGCGGCGGCCGGTCGGTGGGGGGTACCCGTGCGGCCAGTTCGTCACGGACGTCCGCCACTCGGCGCTCCACGTCCGCCGCCGAGGCCCCCCTCATGTCCTCGACGGGGATCGGTGTCGCGGGGATGCCGGGCAGCACCTCCTGGGAACCGTCCGGGTGCACGACCGCCCGCAGCATGTCGTGCCGTTCCACGATCGCCCACCATGCCTCGTTCAGCCGGTCCGGATCGGTGTCGGCGGGGTAGGCGAGTTCGGTGTAGACGTGGCAGGCGACGCCGCCGTAGCCGTAGGCACTGCCGCGGCCGACCAGGTACGCGCCCTGGATGTCGGTCAGCGGGAACGGCTGGTGGGCGGCGTCGGGTTCGGGGACGAGGCGGGTGGCCTGCGCCCGTTCGGACAGATGGGCCAGCACGTCCTCACGACGCGAACGCAGCAGCGCGCGCCGCTCCTCGGTGAGTGCGCCCTGGGGGGCGCGGAAGCGCAGCTTGCCGTCCTCCTCCCAGAGCCGGATGCCGTGCCGCTCCAGGTCCGCGACGATGTCCTGCGCTTTCATATCTCTCCACTCTCTTCGAACTCATCGGTGACCTGCGTGCTCTCGATGCGCGCTGCCAGGTCTGCCAGGGTCGATGCCGCCAGGAAGGCACGTACGGGTACGTCCGTGCCGAAGAACTCGTTGACGGCTCCGACGAGGCGCAGAGCTGTGAGGCTGTCGCCGCCCTCGCTGAAGAAGTTGGCGTTGCGGTCGTGTACTCCGGTGCCGAGAAGGTCGGACCAGATGGCCGCGATACGGCGCTCGACCTCGCCCTTCGGCGGCCCCCCGGCCTCGTTCTCCGAGGCCACCGAAGCCGCGAGCGCGGTCCGGTCGATGTCTCCGTCGTCAGCGACGGGCAACCGGCCGAGCCCGTCGACGAACGCGAAGCGGCCGGGTGTGGCGTGCGCGGGGAGGAGCCTCTCCAGGTGCTCGGGGACACCCGTCGGCCGCTCGCCCACCGGGACGATCACCGCGTGCAGCCTGCGGTCGTCCTCCGCTCCGGTGACGAGGACCACCGCGCGGGCGATTCCCGGGTGCGTCTCGAGGGCTGCCTCGACCTCGTCCGGTTCGACGCGCCGACCGCCGATCCGGATCGACTGCCCGGAGCGTCCGAGCAGGTCGAGCGTTCCGTCCGGCCGGTGGCGCGCCCGGCTTCCGGTGCGGTACCAGCGTGTCCCGTCCTGTTCGACGATCCGGCTGAGGTGCCCGCCCCCGGCCTGCTCCGTGATCCCCTCATCGCTGATCCACAGTTCACCGCCGACCCAGTCCGGGCAGTCCCGTCCGGCGGCGTCGACCACGCGGTGCCGCCGGCCGGCGAGCGGCAGGCCGGACGGCATGGGCGTCGCATCGGCGGGATCCGCTGTGGGCGGCTCGTACGCGCCGGCCCACAGAGCCGTGCCGGGCACGGTGCTGAGCGAGACGAACCGGCATCCCCGGCCTGCCAGGTCGCGCAGTCTGCGCGGCAGGTCGTGGCCCACTCGGCCGCCCGAGACCATCGCCAGGCGAAGCCGGGCGGGAACACGGGCTTCGGCCGCCGGCGATTCCGCTTCGGTGAGGAGCCGGTCCAGCAGGAACGGAGTGCTGTTCCACACCGTGACGTCGTGCCGGACCGTGAGCCGCGCCAGCGCGGCGATGTCGGCACGATCGGCGATGCCGGGCAGTACGAGCGTCGCGCCGGTACCGAGCAGACCGAAGACGTCGAACACGGAGCGTACGGTGTCCGGTTCGGACAGCGCGATCCCCCGGTCCCCCTCGCCCACCGAGTACCGCGCCCGGATGTCCGTCAGCGTGCCCTGGACCGCCGCGTGGCTGAAGGTCAGAGGGCCGTGCTCGGTGAGGCGGACGTGAGCGGGAGTGCCTGGATCACCGCGGAACGGTGCGGCCGGAGTGGCTGACGCCATGACGTCGGAGACGGTGACCGTCCGTACTCCGCCGATACCGGCGCCGGGGGCGCCGGTGACGACGAGGGCGGCCCCCGCCGACTCGCAGTGCCCCGCCGCGACGTCGACGTCCGCTGCGGGCCGCAGCGGCAGGTAGGCGGCGCCCGCGGCCAGGGTTCCGAGGGCCGCCACGATCTGGTCGACTCCGCCGGGCAGCAGGAGCGCCACCGTGTCACCGGGGCGGACGCCGTGGTGGGCCAGCCCTCCTGCCATCAGGGTGGCGCGCTCCGCGAGTCGGCCGTACGTGAGGATGTCGCCGTCCGGCATGAGGAGCGCCGTACGGTCCGGGTCGGCCTCGGCCCGTCGGAACACGTCCTCGTGCAGGAGGCCGGCGGGGACGGGCCCGGGGGCGCCGGTGATCCGTTCCCGCGCTTCCTTCTGCTCGGGCGGCAGCGCGGCGGGGAGCGGACCGGGCTGCCAGTCCTCGTCGGCCAGCCGGTCGAGCATGCGGCAGTAGGAGTCGAACATGGCGTCCAGCACTCCGGGACGGAACAGCTCTTCGATGGCGTCCCAGCTCACCAGGATGCCGCCGGAGGACTCCGTCACCTGGTTGTCGAGCATGACCTGCGGCGTCTGCGAGATGCCGAAGACCTTGGCCGGGAAGGTCCCGCTCAGGTCCTTGGCCGCCCGGTCGCCCACGCCCACCGTGCTGCTGAAGACCACGGGCATGGCGGCCTCGACCGTGCCCGTGCGCCGGGCGAGCTCCTGCATGAGCCAGATCGCGGACGCCTCCCTGTGGTCCAGGTCCTCGCCCATGACCTGCTGGAGCCGGTGCGCGGCGTCGAGCCAGCTCTCGCCGGGCCGGGGCTTGTGGCCGATCAGCGACACCGACGTGAAGTCGCCGACCAGACGGTTGATGTGGGGATGCACCGGCAGCCTGTTGAACAGGGTCAGGTTGACGGTGACCCCGTCCTGGTCGCTCCAGGCCGCCAGGACCTCCACGTAGCAGATCAGCAGCACCACCGAGGGCGTCAGCCCGTGCTGCCGGGCCCGCTCCCTCAGCGTCTCCCACCGGTCGGCCGCCAGCGGCCGGCTGCGGCGGGTGAACCAGGGGCGGGTCACCGCGGCCGGGTCGCCGGCGAGCGGCAGTTCGGGGGCGGGCGGCAGGTCGTCCAGCCTGCGCAGCCAGTACTCGCGGGCCCGCTCGACGTCGTCCTTCTCCGGGACGACGTCGAGGACGTAGTCCCGGAAGGAGATGTCGATGGCGGGCAGTTCGGTGTCCGGATCGGCGTGGAGCGCGTCCAGTTCGGCGTAGAGGGCCATGATGGAGGCGCCGTCGAGGACGATGTAGTCGAGTCCGACGGCCAGCCGGGTCCGTGTGCGGCCGCCGCTCGGATAGCGCACGGCCCGGATGTCGAAGAGGGGCCACCGGGTGAGGTCCAGGCGCCGGTGGGACGACTCGGCGCGCAGGCTGTCCAGCACGGCGGGCGCCTCGTCCTCCGTGCCGACCTCGGTGACCGGGACGGTGAAGCGGGGCACGTCGCGCAGGATCCGTTGCCGGCCTTCGTGGTCGAAGACCGCGCGGAGCATCTCGTGGCGCTGGATCAGCGTCTGCCAGGCACGTTCGATGCGGGCCAGGTCGACGTCGACGCCGTCGAACTCGCTGTAGTGGTAGGTGCCCACACCACCGAGCGGCAACCGGTCGTCGCGGCCGATCCAGAAGGCGCGCTGCACGTCGGTGGGCGGGAACGGCTCGTGCCGGTCGGCGACGTCGCCGGTGCCCAGGGTCGTGGCACGGTGTTTCTGCCGGGTGAGGGTCGCGGCGAAGTCGGCCAGCTCGGGGCGGGCGAACAGCTGGGCGACGCGCGCCCCTCCGACATCGCGTGCGCGCAGAGCGGCGATCACGCGGGTGGCCAGCAGGGAGTCCCCGCCGAGTGCGAAGAAGTCGTCGTCGCGTCCGACGTCGGAGGCGCCGAGGAGTTCGGACCAGACCTGGGCGAGGGTGGTCTCCGCCCAGCCCATGGGCGGCTCGCCGCGTCCGTGTCCGGAGGCCGCCGCTCCCGCCTCCACCAGTGCCGCGGCCTTCTTGCGGTCGGGCTTGCCGTTGGCCGTCAGCGGGAGGGTGTCGACGATCTCGATGCGGGAGGGGACCATGTAGGCGGGAAGCCGCTGTGTGAGGCTGTCCCGCAGGTCGGTCTCGGTGGGTTTTTCCGTGGGGGTGCCGGCGGCGACGAGGGCCAGCTGGGCCGGCCGGCCGGTCACCAGGGCCACGCAGCCGGAGACGTCGGGCCGGCCGGCGGCCGCGGCTTCCACCTCACCGAGTTCGATGCGGTGTCCGCGCAGCTTGATCTGGTGGTCCACGCGGCCGAGGAACTCCAGCACGCCGTCGGAGCGGTACCGGGCGCGGTCGCCGGTCCGGTACCAGCGCCTGCCCTCGTGCGGGACGAACTTCTCGGCAGTGCGGTCGGGGTCGCCGCGGTAGCCCTCGGCCAGTCCGGCGCCGCTCATCCACAGCTCTCCCGCGACCCAGTCCGGACAGTCCCTGCCCCGCGCGTCGACCACGCGGGCCCGCATGTTGGGCAGCGGGACGCCCCAGGGGATGGAGGCCCAGCCCGGGTCGACCTCGTCGACCTCGAAGACCGTCGAGTGCACCGCGGCCTCGGTCATGCCGCCCAGCGCGACGAACCGCGCGTCGGGTACCAGGGCGTGCAGGCGTCCCGGCAGGTCCATGCCCACCCAGTCACCGCCGAGCAGGACCAGCCGCAGCGTGTCGCCCAGTCCCTCGGGGTCGGCCTCGGCCGCGGTGAGGGTCATGTCGAGCAGGGCGGGGACGCAGTTGACCAGGGTGATCCGGTGCTCACGCATCAGTCGGATCCAGTGCTGCGGGTCGCGTTGGGCCGCCTCGTCGATCAGGACGACCGAGCCGCCCGCCGACAGCGGTCCGAACAGGTCGTAGACCGCCATGTCGAAGTCCAGCTCGGCCAGGGCCAGTCCGCGGTCGGACGCCCGCACCCCGAAGCGCGCGTTGATCGCGGCGAGGGTGTTCATCGCGGCGCCGTGGGAGACGTCCACCCCCTTCGGGGCACCGGTGGACCCGGAGGTGAAGATCGTGTAGGCGACCGACGAGACAGGCTGGTCCAGCACCGGAGACGCGGGCTGCAGGGCGTCGGCCGCGTCGAGGGTGAGGACGCGGGGCGAACCGCCGTCGGCCCGGGCGGACAGCTCCACCGCGCCGGGCACGTCGGTCAGCACCGCCGTCGCCGCGGCGGCCTCCAGGACGCGCGCCGCACGCTCGGCGGGCTGGTGCACACCGACGGGAACGTAGGTCGCGCCGGCTCCCAGCACGCCGAGTACCGCCGCGACCTGTCCGGCCCCCCTGGTGAGACGCACCGCGACCGAGTCACCCCGCCGGACACCGGCGTCGGTGAGCAGCGCGGTGACGCGCCCGGCCCAGGTCCGCAGTTCCTGGTACGTGAGGGGGCGGCCCGTCTCGTCGATCAGCGCCACCCGTTCGGGCTGCTCGGACGCGGCCCGGTGGAACCCCTCGTGCAGACGCTCGGCCACTGCGGGCGCGTCGGTGTCGTTGACGCGCTCACGGACACGGGCCTGGTCGACAGGAAGCTGGGTCCCCACGGGGCGGGCCCACGCGTCCTCGTCGTCCAGCAGGGTCTCCAGCAGGTTCCGGTAGGCGTCGAAGGCCGCGGCGGGCACGCCGGACGCGAACAGCTCCTCCCTGACGTCCCAGTTGAGCAGGAGGCCGCCGTCCAGCTCGGTCACCTGTGCGTCCAGCCACACCTGGGGGCCCTGGGAGATGATCCAGGAAGGCTCGCCGAAGGTCTTCCGCACGGCGCGGTCGTAGACCTCCCCGAGGCCGAGGGCGCTGGTGTACACGACGGGCGCGAGGACGGGCGTGCCCCCCGCGGCACGGGAGAGGTCCCGCAGGACCTCGACACCCGAGTACGAGCCGCGCGCGATGGTTCTGCGCAGCTCCGCCTGGATGCCCCGTGCCGAGTCGGCGAACGGGCGCTCGGTGGCGAGGTCGACGTCCAGCAGGACGGAGCTGCTGAAGTCACCGATCAGCAGTTCGGTGCCGGGCCGGCTCAGGTCCCGGTCGAACAGGGGGAGGTTGAGCAGGAACCTCGGCTCGGCGCTCCAGGCGGCGAGCACCTCGGCGAACGCGGCGGCCAGCACCGCCGTCGGGGTCACTCGTTGCTGCCTGGCCCGCTCGAGCAGGACACGCTTGCGCCGGGACGTCAGGTGGTGGTGCAGGCGAACGGTCCGGTGGTACCGCGGTGCGGCGGATTCCGGGCTGAGCGGGTCGACGACCGTGGGCAGTCGGGGCGGGGCGCTCAGTCCGTCCAGCCGCTCGCGCCACCAGTCGCGCGCCGCGGCCACTTCGGCCTTCCGGCGCACCCGGCTCTCCCGCAGATGGTCCCGGTAGCTGTGGCCGATGTCCGGCAGCGGGGTGTCCGGATCGTCGTAGAGGTGCCGGAGGTCCGCCAGGAGGACACGCATGCTGGCTGCGTCGGCGCCGACCATGTCGAGATCGATGTGGAGGCGGGTCCGGTTGTCGGGCAGCAGACTGAGCGCGACGTCGAACACCTCACCCTGCTCGACGTCCATACGGCGGTGGGTGTGGCGGTCCCGCAGCCGCTCGAGCCCCTCGGCGCAGCCGTCGGCCGGTTCCTGGGTGAAGTCGTGCACCGTGATGGCCGGTTGTACGGGCTCGGCGAGAATCTGCTGCCGACCGTCGTCGAGCACCTTGACCCGCAGCATCTCGTGACGTCGGCGCAGCTCGGTCACGGCGGCGGCGAGGCGCTCGGGGTCGAGGCCGGTTCCGTCGAGTTCGGCGTAGAAGTGCGCCCCGACGCCGCCGAGGGGCTGGTCGTCCTGGCGTCCGATCCAATAGGCGTGCTGCATGACGGCCAAGGGGAACGCACCGTCCGAGGGCTCCTCGTCCCACCTCTGTGCGTCCGCTTCGGGCAGGCCGGCCCGTGTCGGCCCCGGGGTGTCCGACTCGTCCGACAGCACTGTGGCCGGGGCGGCGCTCAGAATGGCCAGCCATTCCCGCAGCGTCGCCGCCTCGGCGAGCTGCTCGTAACCGACCCCGATGCCCTGACGGCGCCAGTCGGCCGTGAGCCGGATGAGCCCCAGGGAGTCGAGCCCGAGCTCGAACGGGTCGGCGTCGAGTGTCACTTCCGTGCGGGGGACGTCCACGGCGGCGGCCACCGCCGCGAGCACCTCCGAGTCCCCCAGTTCCGCTCGTCCCGGTGCAGGCGCTTCGCTCACGAGTTCCGGTTCCTCCCTCATCACACCGCCGTATTCTCAAATGACAATCATATTCACTTAGCCTAGCCTAGACGCTTGTTGACGTTTGCACCAGCCACAACTTCCGTACCTTGGAGGACATATGGGCACGACTTCGGTCCACGGAGCACCGGCCGGCACACCGGACTGGCCCGGCTGGCCACCCGAGGCCGCGCAGCGCTACCGCGACGCCGGCCACTGGCGGGACGAGGTCTTCGGCGACCTCCCGGCCCGGCAGGCGTCGGCACGTCCGCAGGCCGTGGCCCTGGTCGACGGCGACCGCCGCTGGACCTACTCGGCGCTCGAGGCCGATGTCGAAGTCCTGCACCGGTCCTTGCACCGTCTCGGACTGCGCCGGGGCGACCGGGTCGTCGTGCAGCTGCCCAACCGCGCGGAGTTCGTGCTGCTGTGGTTCGCCCTGCAGCGACTCGGCGCCGTGCCGGTCCATGCCCTGCCCGGACACCGTCGCCACGAGATCGCCCACCTCGCCCGGATCACCGAGGCGGTCGCCTACGCGATCCCCGACCGGCACGCCCGCTTCGACTACCGTCCGCTGGCCGCGGACCTGGGCGCCGACCATCCGTCGCTGCGGCACACGATCGTCGTCGGCGACACGGGAGGCCACACCGACTTCGTCCCCTACGAGACGTTGCTCGATCCGCAGGCGCCCGCCGTCACGCCCCCAAAGCCGCCCGTCGCTCCCGGGGACCTGGCGCTCCTCCTGCTGTCCGGAGGCACCACCGGCACGCCCAAGCTCATCCCGCGGACGCATCAGGACTACGCCTACAACGCGCGGGCCGCGGCCGAGGTGTGCCGGCTCGACGCGGACTCGGTCTACCTCGCCGTCCTGCCGATCGCCTTCAACTTCACGATGAGCTGCCCCGGTGTCCTGGGCACACTGCAGGCCGGCGGGACCGTGGTGCTCTCCCCCAGCCCCAGCCCCGGCACCGCTCTCGAGCTGATCGAGCGCGAGAAGGTCACCATCACCGCCATCAACCCGCCACTCGTGCCGTACTGGCTGCGCGAGTCCGAGGACGGCCGTCGCGACCTCTCCAGCCTCGCCGTCCTGCAGGTCGGTGCCGCACGACTGGCCGACGACCTCGCGCGCCGCATCGAGCCCGCACTCGGATGCCGGCTCCAACAGGTGTTCGGGATGGCGGAAGGCCTGCTCAACCTGACCGCCCTCGACGACCCGGACGAGATCGTCTGCTCCACCCAGGGCCGCCCGGTCTCACCGGCGGACGAGGTCCTCGTCATCGGTCAGGACGGCGCGGCCGTACCCGACGGCCACGTCGGCGAGCTGCTGACACGAGGCCCGTACACACTGCGCGGGTACTACCGCTCCCCCGAGCTGGCGCGGACGCACTTCACCGAGGACGGCTTCTACCGCACCGGCGATCTCGTCCGACGGCTCCCCACCGGACACCTCAGCGTGGTCGGCCGCGTCAAGGAGCAGGTCAACCGAGGTGGCGAGAAGATCGACGCCACCGAGGTCGAGGAGCATCTGCTCGCCCACCCCGGCATCGACTCCGCGGCACTCGTGGCCGCGCCGGATCCCGAACTCGGGGAACGTTCCGTGGCGTTCGTCGTGTGCTCGGGCCCGGCGCCCGGCATCCGGGAACTGGCTTCCTTCCTCCGTGAACGCGGACTGGCGGCCTACAAGGCACCGGACCAGGTGGAGGCGATCGAACGGATGCCCTTGACCCCTGTGGGGAAGACGGACAAGAACGCGCTGAGGGAGACGGCACGACGCGCGGACGGACGGGCTTGATGGCGACCGCCACGCTGTCCGGTCCGGCGGTGTCCGGTCCGGCGGTGCTTGGTTCGACGATGTCCCGTCCGGCGGTGCCCGGACGGGCGGGAGAGGAGGACCGGTGCGCATATCCGTCGACCGCGATCTCTGCGTAGGTGCCGGGCAGTGCGTGCTGTCCGCCGAGGACGTGTTCGACCAGGACCTGCATGACGGGCTCGTCGTGCTCCGGACACCCGATCCCCCGCTTGCGGAGCTGGACGCCGTCCGCGACGCGGTGGACCGGTGTCCCGCAGGGGCCATCACGCTGCACGAGGGATGACCTGGTCCGGGGCGAGCAACGCGGCGGGGAAGAGGTGGCAACCGACGCCACGTCGCGCCGCTCCTCCCGTGGATCCCGGCTCTCGGTCCGGACCGGACCGAGAGCCGCTCCCCGTGCCGTACGCAGCCCGTCCGCCGGCGCCCCCGTACGGTTCAGTCCCCGGACACACCCTGATCCGCCCCTCGTCGGCACCCCGATGGACGCAGGTGCGTGGCCGGAGGCCCGAGAGCGCCGTCCACCAAAGCGAGGCATCGGTCCGCCGTGGCGGCGACGGCTCCGCTGTGCGTGATGAGGAGCACGGCAAGGCCCCGTTCCTCCCGCAGTGTCGCCAGCATGTCGAGCACTTCCCGCTCAGTGGCGCCGTCGAGGGACGCGGTCACTTCGTCGCACAGCAGCACGCGCGGCCCGGCGGCGACGGCTCGCGCGAGGTTCGCCCGCTGGCGTTCCCCTCCGCTCAGCTCGCCCGGGCGGCGGCCCGCCGCGCTCCGGGGAAGGGCGACCGCGCTGAGGAGCTCCGCGACCGGGGGCGGGGTGAGACCACCGCGGGCGGCTGCGCGACAGGCTCTCTCGAGGGCCTTGCCGACGGTCTCGCGTGGGTTGAGGGCGGCACGGCTGTCCTGGTCCACATGGGCCACCGAGAGCCGGTCGGCCGCCGATCTGCGGGCGACGGACCACGGCTGGGGCGTGCCGTTCAGCCAGAGGCGGCCACCGCTCGGTTCCAGCGTGCCCGCCAACACCCGTGCCAGCGTGGTCTTGCCTGCTCCGGAGGCGCCCACGACGGCCACACACTCGCCGGCGCCCAGTGTCAGGTTCACATCCCTCAGAACGTGTTCCCCGCCCGGCCCTCCCCGGACGCCCTCAGCCCTCAGCACGCATGTCCTCTCCTCCACAGCACGTGCGTCGAGCACCTCCTCGACCGGCCGCCGAGGAACGCTCGGGCCCTCGGCGGCACTGCGGTCGGGGACGTCGGCATCGGTGAGTCCGCCGTGGGTCATGGCGATCCGACGGTGGGTGAGACGGTCGACCACGTCCATGTCATGACTCACCACCAGCATGGCGGCATGGCCGACGGCTGTGCGCAGGAGGTGGATCAGGTCCTCCGTCGTGCTCGGGTCGAGGCCGCTCGTCGGCTCGTCCAGGACGAGCAGCTCCGCGCCGGCGGCCAGAGCCGAGGCCAGGGCCACTCGTTGGGCCTGGCCTCCGGAGATCTGGTGGGGGAAGGCTCGCGCCAAGTCCGCGGGCAGTCCCATCCGTTCGAGTGCGTTCCCGCGGAAGGACGCGAGCTGCGCACGTGCCACTCCGGACCGGCGGGCCGCGCGGTCCAGCACCCATCCGACCCGATGCTCGGCGGGCAGCGCGCTGGCGCAGTCCTGCGGCAGGTACGCGGCCAGGCGCCCACGCACCCGCCGTGCGCCGGCGGGTGAGAACGGGTCGTGGCCCGCGACCCGGACCGTCCCTCCGACGCGTGCCAGCCCCTGCCTCGTATAGCCCAGCAGGGCGTGTGCCAGTGCCGTCTTGCCCGACCCCGACCGGCCGACCAGTCCGACCCGCTCCCCCGGCCGTATCGTCAGCGAGCAGTCCGAGAGCACCCTCCGCTCGGCGGACGACAGGCTCAGGCTCGCAACCTCCACCAGGTTCATGGCGCGGTGTTCCGTTCGTTTCGTGGTCGCCTGACGGGAGACGTGAGGCGGTCCGCGGTCAGGGTCATCCCGAGCGCGAGAACGACCAGCAGCAGAGCCGGAGCCAGCACCGGCCACGGCTGGGCTCCCGCGCCCACCGCGTTCTCCCGGACCAGCCGGCCCCAGTTGGCGGCCGGCGCCGGTGCGCCGAGGCCCAGGAAGCCGGCTGTCGCGCAGAGCTGCGTGGCGGCGATGAAACGGAGGCCGGCCTCGGCCCACGCTTCGGAGGCGATGTTCGGGAGGACGTCGTGGCGGATGACAGCGAACCTGCCGTCCCCCCGTGCCAGCGCGGTGCGTACGTAAGCCAGGCCGGCCAGCCGGGCGGTGGCCGCGCCGATGACACGCACGGAGAACGGCAGGCTCACCAGGGTGACGGCCACGAGTACGGCGAAGTCGCTGCCCGGTCTGCCTGCCGCGATCAACAGCGTGATCAGGAGCGGAGGCACGGCCGCCAGGCCGTCCACGACGCGCAGCACACCTTTGAGGGGTCCGCCCCGGGCCAGGCCCGCACAGGTACCGACGACCAGCCCGACGATGCTGCCCAGCGCGGTCGCCGCCAGCGCCTGGAGGACGAGAGTCCGCCCGCCGTGCACCGTCCTGGCCAGCGCATCGCGCCCCAGCACATCGGTCCCGAAGGGCCTCGACCAGCTCGCCGGTTCGAAAGGCACGCCCACCCGTTCGGTCGGTGAGGGCAGCGGCAGCCACGGTCCGGCCAGTGCGACCAGCATCGTCAGGAGCAGAGCTGCCGTCAGCAGCCGTCCGAGGATCGCGCGTGTCACGGCGCACCTCGTTCGGCCCGACGCCACGACGCGGGGCGGGACCGGACATTCAGCAGTCCGGCCAGCAGGTCGCCCACGAACAGGATCAGCAGCGCGGAACCTGCCAGGGCCAGCCCGAGCCCCTGCACCATCGCGGCGTCCCGATAGGTGACGGCACGGGCCAACTCGCTTCCTACTCCTGGGTAGTTGAACAGCGTCTCCACGACGAGACTGCCACCGAGCAGCCCGGCCGCCATCACGGCCAGCCCTTGGATCCCGGGAGCGGCGGCCGCCGGCAGCACGTAGGACCATGCCAACCGCACTCCCGACTCCCCGTCCAGCCGGGCCTGCTCGATCGCGGGGCTCTCGGCAACGCTGACCACAGCGGCGCGGACCAGACGAGTCGCCACCCCGAGGCCCCCCAGAACCAAGCCGGTCACGGGCAGCACCAGCATGTCCGGATGCTGCCAGGGGGAATCCCCCGGCGGGAATATCGACACCGCCGGAAACATCCCACCCTGGTGGGCCAGCGCCACGACCAGCCCGGTGGCCAGGAGGAACTCCGGCAGCGCGATCAGCGTCACCGTCATCGACGACAGCAGCCGGTCCCCGAGACGGCCGGCCCGGAGACCGGCGACCAGCCCGAACGTCGTGGCGAGCACGGCGATGCCGGCCACCGCGAGGCCGACCAGCACCACCGAATTGCCGAACCTCGATGCGAGCACCTCGGCCACCGGCCTGCCGGCGGCCGAGGAGCGGCCGAGGTCGCCGGTCAGCGCGTCGCCCAGCCACGTCACGTAGCGTGCCACCGCCGGCTCGTCCAGACCCAGGCGCTTCCGGATCTCCGCCCGTTCGCTCTCAGTGGCGTCCGCGCCGGCGACGACCCCTGCCGCGTCCCCGGGCAACGCCTCGGTCGAGAAGAAGAGCACCGCCGACAGCAGCAGCATCATCGCGGCGGCCGTCACGCCACGGGTCAGCCCGAACCGGATCACGCGATCAGGCCGAAGCGAGTTCGACAGCCGAAAGGTCCGGGAACTGAAGTGATCGCACACCGCTCACCTTGTCGGTGTGGGCGTCCACGGTGGGCACGAAGACCGGGATGATCTCGTTCCCCTTCTCCCACAGCAGGCCTTGCGCCTTGTGCGAGGCCGCCTCCCGGTCGCTCTCGGCCGGCGCGCTGCGCGCAGTGGCCACCAGTTTGTCGACGTCGGGGAAGGTTCCGGGGGTGTGATTGGCCTCGAAGGGTGCCGACGGGTTGTACCCGGCGGCGAACGGGAGGCGCTGGTAAGCCTCGTAGTCGGCGAAGAGCTGCCCGGCCGGCAGTTCGTTCAGGCTGGCCTTCACTCCGATGGCCCGGAGGTTCTCCACTATCAGCGTGGCCGTCTCGACCATGCCGGTCAGTTCGGGGCCGGCGGTCAGCTCGATCGACATCCCTTCGTGACCGGCCTCGCGCAGCAGCGCCTTCGCCTCGTCGGGGTCGTAGGAACGCTGTTCCAGGCCCGTGTCATAGCTGGGGAAGCCGAGCGCCGGGACGTCGTTGCCGATCTCGGCGCGGCCGAAGTACACCGTGTCCACGATGGCCTGGCGGTCGACCGCGAGACGGAACGCCCTGCGTACGCGCTCGTCCTTGAACGGCGCATGTGACAGGTTCATCTCGAACCGCAGGTTCGACACGTACGGCGGCTCACCGGCTCTCACGGTGAGACCGCGGGTCTTCGCCAGGTCCCGCGCGTTGAAGGGCGAGACCCCACTGACGAAGTCGGCCTGTCCCTCCCGAAGCGCGTTCACTCTCGCCTCGGCGTCGCCTATGGACAGCAGGTGGATCTCGTCCAGGTTCACATCGTCGCCGAAGTAGTCGGGGTTGCGGCGCAGCACCGTCTGCTGCCCGGGCTCGAACGCCTCGATCACGAACGGCCCACAGGACGGCGTTTTCGGGGTGAACTCGGTGGTGCCGTCCTTGATGACCAGCATGCTCTGGCACAGCAGAAGGCGTCCGTCCGCGATCGGCTGCGCGGTGGGCAGGCGGAGGGTGCGCCGATCGAGTTTGCGGGCGGAGGCGAGGTCGAAGCTGCGCCCGACGAGGCGGGTGAACGGCAGGCCCTCCAACTCGTCCGGTGCGCGCAGCGAGTGGAGCAGGTCGGAGGCGGTCACCGGGGATCCGTCGGTGAAGGTGACGGAGTCACGCAGCCGCAGGATGTACGACGTGAGATCGTCACTGATCTCGATCGACTCCAGGATCCCGTAGCTGACGCCGTCCGGCTGCCCCGCGTCGATGGCCCCGAGAGGGGCGTGGACGAGTCGTGCCCGGACGAAGTCGAGGGCCGTCGGGCCGACGAAGTAGTTCAACGTCTCGCTCGATCCGCCTCCGGCGAAGGCCGCGCGCAACGTCGCACCCGCGTCGTCGCCACCACCGTCCGAGGATGAGGAGCAGGCGGTCAACAACCCTGAGACGCCCGCGGCGGTCAAGGCACCGAACCCGAGGAAGGCGCGACGAGGGAGATTACTCACTTTATGTCCTTGCTTGCGGAGAGAAGAGACAGGGTGCCGGGCACAGGCTCGTCACTGCCTGGACGCAGCGCGGATGACACCCGAGCGAGCGCCGGGCAGCCGGAGCTCAGCCCCGACCGGCTCGACACGTAACCGTGGCACCTCACAGCCCATCATATGGAAACAATAATCGTTCTCAATAAGGTTTACATGAAAATGATTTCCAACTAGGCTGTCGGTCATGGCGAATGTCGACGAGGCAGGACTGATCACGTACCTGAGGACCAACCGGGCGTTCATGGCACCGGTCGTCGAGCAGGCCGTCGGCCTGCTCGGTCTGCAAGGCCGTCACCGCATCCTCGATGTGGGCACAGGCGCGGGCGGCGGCCTGGTCGCCCTCGCCCGTGCCGCCGGTGAACAGGCACGGGTCCTGGGCGTGGACCGCAACGAGAGCGCGCTCGCGCTGGCCCTCCGGCACGCGGAGGAGGAGAACGTCCTCGACCAGGTGCACACCGAGACCGCGGACCTGCTCCAGGTTGCCGCAAAGGCCTCCGGAGAGGACCGTTTCGACGCGATCTGGGCGAGCGACGTCATCTGGCCGGGGAATGTCGAGGATCCCGCAACGGCGGTCGCACGGCTGGCCGGAGCCCTGTCACCGGACGGCGTGCTCGCGCTCTTCACGAGCAACTACTACAGCTCGACGTTCCTCCCCGGCCACGCCCGCCTGGAGCGGCAGCTCCTCACCGCCTCGGAACTGGACTGGGGAATCCCCGCCGACGGCCCGGAGCACTACGCGCGGCACGTGCACTGGATGACCGCGGCCGGCCTGCGCGACGTGCAGCTCCACGTACTGCCCCGGGTCGGTTTCCCCGCGGACGCGGACCCGACAGTCCGCCCCTACCTGGAGAAGGTCGTGTGGCCTCAACTACTGGCGGGGGCTCGGGCGCGGGGCAAGGAGGCGGGAATGACGAAGGAGGACATCGCACGGGCTGAGGCCCTGCTGACCCCCGGACGTCCTGAGTACGTGGTCGACGAGCCGGGCTACTACCTGATCCATCCCACTCTGCTGGTGACCGGACGTCGTTGACTCCCTCGGCGTGTCCATCCCCCTCAGCGCGCCTTCCGCCGCTGACGTGGCGAAGCAGCCGCTCTCATCGACCTCGCACGGGAAGGCACTTACGCATGCCCAGGGCCACGGACAGCCCCGCCGAAGGCCTGCACACGCATATCGCGGAGCTGGACGCGGCCATCATCGAACTGGTCCGTCGGCGTACCGAAATCTGTACACGACTAGCCACTCAGCGCCGGGCCGCCGGAAGGCCGACGATCGAACTCGCCCGCGAGAACGACGTCCTGCAGCGATACAGCGAGGCACTCGGGCGCCCCGGCGCCTCACTGGCGATGCTTCTGACGGAACTGGGACGACGCCAGCTTCCCGCCCGCGGGCCGGACTTCCAGACCCTCAAGACCTCCACCGATGCCCCCCCCCTGCCCGACCAGGGGCACCGATGTCGGGAGACCACGACGCGGGCGCCGACGGCCAGAAACGGAGTGACCGCACACAGCACCAGCCCGGCCAGGACCTCGGTGGCGGCCGCTCGTCCGTCTGTCCCGCGTCCCTGTCAGCTCCTGTGTATGGGCACCACACCACGGATCCCGGCCTCGACCGGGTCGGCCTGCCAACCACATGGGTGAGAGGGAAGTACGGACGAACGACGATCCGCGCCGCGACGAAGAGCATGCCGTGTCCGTGCTCCGGCCTCTGCCTGCTACGGCGCCGAAGGGGCCGCCCCTCGAGAACGGCGCTCCGGACGGTACAACGAGTTGGCGTGTGACAGCAGGGGGCATGCTCTCGGGTTGAGCGACATGGTCGATAAGGCCTTGCCGAGGCAGCCGGTGTGGAAGGGTGACGGCATACTGCCGGGGATGGGCCGAGGAAGCGTGCTGCGGGAGCCGGCGCCCGGTTTCAGCCGGTTTTCGTGACCGGCTGGTGGTCACACCGATCCGCCTACGGCACGACTTGCCGCACTCGGTGCCGACGGTGCTGTTCGAAGTCGACCGTTCGACCATCACCCGGGCCGCCGGAGGGACCCATCGGCCGCCGGCCGAGCGCGGATGTTCTGTTCCTCACCACCTGCCTGCGGCTTCGCTCCCCGCAGGACGCATGCGCCTACGTGCAGGCCGAGGGCACCGAATGCGACTGGACGCCACCGAAATCCAGGTCCGCCGGCCAGCGGTCGGGCAGGGCAGGAAGCGGGTGTTCCTCCCGGGTGGAAAGCAGAACACCATGAAGGTCACCGTCATCGCCGACCGACACGGCCGCACCTTGTGGACCGACACGCTGCGGACCAGGACGGTGCACGACGGCACCGCGGGCATCAGCAACTGTTCCGGCCACTTCGTCACCGTCGAGGTCTCCCTGGACGACGACCACCTCGGACTGAGCCGGAACCAGCCGGGCCAGTCCGCCACAGATCGAAGTCGGCTCCGAACAGGCCGGACACGTCATTTCCCGCTGTCACACATCGACCCGCAAGGGGCCGCCCTGCCGGACGGAGCGGGAGGCGGGCCGAAGGGATACAGGCTTATGAAAATGATTGTCATCGTGTTACGGTCATCGCACATCCGATCTTGACCGAGTACTGCCCCGGAGTGTCCCCGTGCGCCTCCCCGCCCGTCTCCTCCCTCTCACCGCGGCCACCACAGCCTCCTTCCTGCTCACCGGCTGCTTCTCCGCGACGTCGGACGCAGACGGCTCCTCGGAGGGCGAAAGCCGCCGCATACGCGTCGCGATGATGCAGCCGCCGCGCTCGGGGCTCTCTCCGCTCTCCGACGACGCGTTCAAGCTGTCCCGCTGGTCGACCGCCGAGACCCTGGTGAAGCTGGACGCGGACGGCGACGCCGAGCCCGCCCTCGCCACCGAGTGGAAGCAGTCCGGGCGCGATTGGACCTTCACCGTCCGGGACGGTGTCACCTTCCACGACGGCACCGGCCTCACCGCCGAGGCCGTGGTCGACTCCCTCACCCGCGCCGCCACCGCATCCCCCAAGCCGCGCATCCTCGACGGCGTCGACATGATCGTGAAGGCCGACGGGGACAAGGTCACCGTCACCACCGCCGAGGAGGACCCGCTCGTCCCGCAGCGCCTCAGCTCTCCGCAGCTCGCGATCCTCGCGGCCAAGGCGTACAAGGGGAAGACCGTGAACCCGGTCGGCGCGGGCACCGGCCCCTTCGAGCTGACCAAGGTGAACGGCACGTCCTCGGCGACCCTCGACCGCTACGACGACTACTGGGGCGGCGAGGCCAAGGCTCCCGGCATCGACGTCCGCTTCGTGCCCGACGGCACCGCCAGGGCCGCCGCCCTGCGCAGCGGCGAGGCCGACATCGTCGAGGCGGTCCCCGTCTCGCAGGCCGCCGTGCTCGACCAGGACCTGATCACCGAGGTCCCCATGCCGCGCACCAACACCCTGTACCTGAACACGGAGAAGGGCGTCTTCAAGGACGCCTCGCTGCGCGCGGCGGCACGGGAGGCGATCGACGCGAAGTCCCTCGTGGAGGGCGTGTACGAGGGACGCGCCGACGTCGCCGAGGGCCTGCTGGGCCCGGCGCTCCCGTGGGCGACCGGACTGCGCGAGCCGGTCGAAGGACGGGCGAAGGCCGGCGACCCGGCCGGGAAGACCGTCACCATCGGCACTTTCACCGACCGCGCCGAACTCCCCGAGGTCGCCGCCACCCTGCAACAGCAGCTCCAGCAGGCCGGCTTCAAGGTGAAGCTGGAGATCCGCGAGTACGCGAACATCGAGTCCGACGCGCTGGCCGGCCGGTTCGACGCGTTCATCCTGTCCCGGGCGACCGTCCTCGACTCCGGCGACCCGGCCGCGTACCTCTACAGCGACTTCGCCTCCGAGGGGTCCTTCAACATCTCCCAGCTGGCCTCCCCGGCGGTCGACAAGGCGCTTCAGAAGGCGTCCTCGGCGCCCACCGGTGACGCGCGGCGCAAGGCGGTCATCGAGGCCGAGGCCGCCGTGCTCGCCACGGACGCCGCGGTGCCCATGCTGCACGAGCGCGTCATCCAGGGCGACGCCGCCGAGGTCACGGGCGCGGCCCACGACCCGCGCGAGCGGGAGCTCGTCACGATCGACACCCGGGTCAAGTGAGGTCCCGCATACGCGGGCAGGCCGGTGCGGCCATGCTGAGCCGCCTCGTCTGCCTCACCGCCGTACTGGCCGCCGTCGGCCTGCTGCCCTGGCTCTCCGGCCGCGACCCCGCGCTGACCGTGCTGCGGGCGCGATCGGCCGAGCAGGAGCCCACCCGGGAGGCCCTGGACGCGGTGCGCCGTGACCTCGGCCTGGACGCGGGTCCCCTGTCCCTGCTGGGTGACTGGCTCGCCGGGCTGGTCCGCGGCGACCTCGGCACCTCGTGGGTCTCGGGCACCGACGTGCTGCCGTCCGTGCTCTCCGGTCTCCAGGTGTCGCTGGGTCTCATGGCCGCCGCCCTCGCGGTCGCGGCACTGCTCGCCTGCACGCTGGTCGCGCCGGTACTGGTGCGCGGCCGGGGGTCGGCGGGCGCCTTCGGCGCCATGCTCGCCGCGGTGCCCGAGTTCCTGCTCGCCACGGTCGCGCTGCTGGTGTGCGGGGTGTGGTTCGGCGTGCTGCCGACCTCCGGCTGGCAGGGCCCGGAGTACATGATCCTGCCCGCCGTCGCCCTCGGCGTCCCGGCGGGCGGACTCCTCGGCCGCCTGGTGGCGGACGCGCTGCCGACCGTGCTGGACGAGCGCTGGGTGGAGCTGTGGCGGGAGGCCGGGGTGAGCCGAGCACGGATCGCGGCGGCCGCCCTGCGGCGCGTCCTGCCTCCGCTGGTCCCGCAGTTCGGCATGGTGGCCGTCGGCCTGACCGGCGGGGCGGTAGCCGTGGAGACGGTGTTCGCGGTACCCGGCATCGGCCGTACGGCGCTCGGGGCGGCGAAGTCCCAGGACCTGCCGCTGCTCCAGGGTTCCGTACTCGCCCTGCTGGTGCTGGGACTGGCCGCGGGCGCGCTGGCCGCACTCGTACGGCGCCGCCTGCTCGGCCCGGCGCTGCGCGACGCGGGCCTGACGCTGCCCGCGCCGCGCCCGGTGCGGGCGCACCCGGCGGTCCCCGCGGCACTGGGCGCCGTCCTCCTGGCCGCCATCGGCTGGGGGCTGCTGCGCGACCCGTACACCGTGGACACGACGGCCCGGCTGCTGTCCCCGTCGTGGACGCATCCGCTCGGCACCGACGGGCTCGGCCGGGACGTTCTGGCCCGGCTCGGGCACGGCGCGACCACGACGGTCGGCACGGCAGTCGCCGTGTGCCTCGCGAGCCTGCTGCTCGCGCTGGCCCTCGGATTCCTGCCGCGGGTGGCCGCCGGGGCCTCCGACATCGCCAACGCGCTGCCACCGGTGATCGTCGGCATCCTGGTCGCGGCGGCCGTGGGCCCCGGTACGGGCGGCGCCGCCCTCGCGGTCGCGCTGGTCTCCTGGCCCCCGTTGTCCGCACACGCGGCGGCCCTGGTGCAGGAGGTGCGCGCGTCGGCGTTCCTGACCGCCCAGCGTGCCATCGGCGCCACCCCGTGGTGGATCCTGACCCGCCACGTCCTGCCGTCGGTGGCCGGCCCCGTCGCCAGGCACGCGGTCCTCCGCCTCCCCGGCATCGCCCTCGCCCTCGCCTCCCTGGGCTTCCTGGGACTCGGCGCGCAACCGCCCGCCCCCGAGTGGGGCCTGCTGCTCGAGGAGTCCCGCGCGTACGTGGAGCGGGCCCCGTGGGCTGCGCTCACCCCGGCGGTCGCCCTCGCACTGCTGGCCGGCCTCGCCGTGGCGGGCGCGGCGTACACACAGGGACGCACCGGCCCGCGCACCCGCCGCACGGCAACCGGCCGCACGGCCCGGCCCGCCCCCCACCCCTCCCGGAAGGAGGACTCCCTTGACGGCAGCACCACCTGACACCGACGCCCTCCTCTCGGTACGCGGTCTCGGCATCTCCCTGCACGAGGTCCCGGTCGTCAACGGGCTGACCTTCGACGTCCACGCCCGAGAAGTTCTCGCCGTGGTCGGCGAGTCGGGCGCGGGCAAGTCCCTCACGGCACGCGCGCTGCTGGGCGCGGCCCCCCGGGGCGCCCGCGTGACGGGGAGTGTGCGGCTGCGCCGCCCACCGGGCTCGTACGACGAACTCGTGGGCGCCCCGGCCGCGGCCCGCACCGCCCTGCACGGCCGCCGCACGGCCCTCGTCCCGCAGGACGCGCTCTCCGCGCTCTCCCCCGTGCATCCCGTGGGCGACCAACTCGCCGCCGCCGTACGGTCGGTGGCACGGGTCTCGCGCACGGAGGCCCGTGCGCGGGCGGTCGCCGCGCTCGACCGGGTGGGCATCGCGGACGCCGCACGCAAGGCGCGGGCGTATCCGCACGAGTACTCCGGCGGGATGCGCCAGCGCGCCGTCATCGCCATGGCCACGATCAACGAGCCGGACCTGCTGATCGCCGACGAGCCGACGACCGCGCTGGACCCCGACCTCCAGGAGCAGGTGCTGCGGGTCCTCGGTGAGCAGCGCGAGGCGGTGGGCGCCGCCCTCGTCCTGGTCACCCACGACCTGGGGACGGTCCGCGACCACGCCGACCGCGTACTCGTGATGTACGCCGGGCGCCAGGTCGAACAGGGTCCGGCCCGACGCGTGCTGGACCGCCCCGCGGCGCCGTACACGGCGGGGCTGCTGGCGTCGCTGCCGCCGGGCGAACCCGGTGGGCGCGGCGGCCGCCGGCGTCTTCCCACCATCCCCGGCGCCCCGCCCGCCTTCGATCGTCTCCCGCCCGGCTGCGCCTTCGCGCCCCGCTGCCCGCTGGCCGACGACCGCTGCCGGCGCGAGGAGCCGCGGCCCCGGACGGCCGGCGACGGCCACGAGGTCTCCTGCCACCGCCCGGAGGACGTACCCCACCCGGCGACCGAGTTGTTCCTGGAGCGGTCCGTATGAGCACCCCCGTGATCCCCGCGCCGCGCCGCGCCGCGGACGACCCGCTGCTGGACGTCCGAGACCTGGTCGTGCGCTACGGCCCGGTCACCGCCGTGGACCGCGTCTCCTTCACCCTGGAGGCGGGCGAGACCCTCGCCCTGAACGGCCCGTCGGGCTGCGGCAAGTCCTCCACGGTCTCCGCCGTGCTCCAGCTGCGCCGCCCGGACGCCGGCGAGGTCCGCTTCGAGGGCCGGGAGCTGACCGCGCTCACCGAACGCGAACTGCGCCCGCTGCGCCCCCGGATGCAGCCGGTCTTCCAGGATCCGTACGGCTCGCTCAGCCCCCGCCACCGCATCCGGGACGCGGTGGCGGAACCCCTGCGCGTCCAGGGCCGCTGGGACGACGCGAACGGCCCCGCCCGGGTCGCCGAACTCCTGGACCGGGTCGGCCTGGACCCCGCCCACGGCGACCGCTTCCCGCACGAGCTGTCCGGCGGGCAGTGCCAGCGCGCGGGCATCGCTCGGGCGCTGGTGTCCGAGCCCCGGCTCCTCGTCCTCGACGAGCCGGTCTCCGCCCTCGACCCGTCCGTCCGGGCCGGCGTCCTCAATCTGCTCGCCGGCCTCCAGGAGGAACTGGGGCTCGCGTACCTGTTCATCTGCCACGATCAGGCGGTGGTGCGCCACTTCGCGGACCGGACGATCGACATGCGCAACGGCCGCATCGTAAGGGGGTGACCGTCCACATCCCCTGCCAGGCCGTCACTCCCCCGGCTGCGCCGCCGCCGGCACCCGGAACAGCCCCTCGGTGAGCGCGTCGGGACCGGTCCGCCACTCACAAGCACAGTGCAGCGCTTTCAGCAGAGCTGATTCCCCGTGGACTTCCCGGATCATGCCGGTCGACTTGGTGTCCCGACGGCGCCGTTCACACGGCTCCTTCTCCGCCCGGAACCATCGGCAGTAGATGGAGGAGGGGATGCCGGTTCCCGGAGCCCGGGCTCGACCTCCAGATACGGATGCTTGCCGAAGAGCGCCGTCACCTGCACGAAGCGCACATCGGGCACCCAGCCCAGCGCACCCGCTCCCCTTTCGTCCCCACCTGGCCGTCCCCGCGTCAGTGCGTCCCCACCCGGCCCCGGCGACACCCCTCCTCATGGAACGCCACCGGGGCCACTGCCGTCCGGGCTGCCCCCTCCGTGACACGGGTGACGCTCTGGGCTTGACTCGGGGGATCGCTTCACGTCCCCAGGCAACCTGGCGCTGCCGCAGGTGGATCACACCGACGACCGGGGAGCCGACGGTATCCACTGTCCTTCCGGGCGAGGACCGGCGCAGGCACTTCGACCACTTCACCGAGGACCCGGACGAGGGACGGCTCTCCGGGTCATTCGGCACCTTGCCGCCCGGCTCCTGCGACCACTCTGACCTCTTAGCACCTGCATATTATCTGCAAGTGCATGATTACCGCATCAGGACAGCCACGGTCGCCGACCTCGACGAGGCGCGGGCCGTGATGCTCGACACCGTCTACCGCGACTTCGGGAGCGGCTACGTGCCACGTTGGCACGCTGACATCATCGATCCGACGTCCTTCTACGTCTTCCCACCCCGGCACACCCTGCTGGTCGCCGTGGACGAGGACGGGACGGTGGCCGCCACGGCCGCACTCGACGCACGGGGACCGGCTCACCCGCCGAACCCGCGGTGGCTGGCCGAGCGGTACCCGTCGGGCGAGACCGCACAGCTCAGGCGGGTGTACACGCGCCCCGAGCACCGGCGGCGCGGGCTGGCCCGGCAACTGGTGGACAGCCTGCTGGACTTCGCACGGGCAGACGGCGACTACCGGTCCGTGTACCTGCACGCATACCCGCACTCGCCCGGCGCGATGGGTCTGTGGCAGGCGCTCGGCAAGGTCGTCTGCGACGAGAGGGAAGACGTGCCCGGCGGCGGCAGCGGCGCCGTACACTTCGAGATCCCTCTTGTTTAAATGAAAATCATTTTCGTAGGATGCCTGTCGATGCCGGCCGAGCGCCCCCAGGGGAACGTCCGGCCCTGGAAAGACAGAACGAGGACCATGAGTTCTTCCCGCCGTCGGCTGATAGCCGCCCTGCGGTTCGCCCCCTGCTCTCCGGCTGCCTCGCCCCGCCGCCCTCGCCCTGCTCGGCGCGCTCGTGGTGACCTCAGCGGGCGGTGTGCGTCCGCCCCGGCGGAAGCAGAACCGTCAGCCGGGCGCACGGCCCGGCTCTTCCGCCACGCGGGTTCCACCAGGCACGGAACCGCCGCACACTGACGCCGCCCTCACTCCCGTACCGGCCTCCAGGACAGAAAGCCCGTGACCGACCTGCTCTCCCGCATACGCCCCCGCCGCTCGGCCGCGAAGTCCCCGCGCGAGCGGACCTGGAAAGACCTCTCCCCACTCCTACGGTTGCTGATCCTGACCCAACTGGCCTTCAACATCGGCTTCTACGCCGTCCTGCCGTTCCTCGCCGAACATCTCGGCACCGCCATCGGCATGGCCGGCTGGCTGGTCGGCTTCGTCCTCGGCCTGAGAACCTTCAGTCAGCAGGGTCTGTTCGTGGTCGGCGGCTGGCTCGTCGACCACTACGGTGTACGCCCCATCGTCCTCGCCGGTTGTGCACTGCGCATCGCCGGCTTCGCCTGGCTCGGGTACGCGGAGCAGACCTGGGCGGTGATTGGCGCGGTGCTGCTGATCGGGTTCGCCGCCGCGTTGTTCTCCCCGGCCGTGGAGTCGGAGGTCGCCCGGCAGGCCGTGGAGTGGGAGGAGAAGGGCCACGGCCCGCGTACCCGTGTGCTGGCCCTGTTCTCTGCGGCGGGCCAAGCCGGAGCCTTCGTCGGACCGCTGCTCGGCGCCCTGCTGCTGGCCGTCGACTTCCGCACCGCCTGTCTCGCCGGGGCCGGGGTTTTCGTGCTCGTCCTTGCCGGACACGTGCGGCTGATGCCACAGCACATCCCTGGCCGGATCCACACCCGGAAGCAGGGCGGGGTCGGCGGAATGCTGCGCAACCGCCGCTTCCTCGCCCTGTGCTGCGCCTACGGCAGCTATCTCCTCGCCTACAACCAGCTCTACCTCGTCCTGCCGGACGAGGTGCAACGCGTGACAGGCTCCCAGTCGGCTCTGTCCTGGCTGTTCGCCCTCTCCTCCCTGCTCGTCGTGTGCGCCCAGCTCCCCGTCACCCGCTGGGCCGGTGACCGGCTCGGCCTGCACCGCTCCATGACCGCCGGGTTGATGATCATCGCAGCCGGCTTCGCGGTCGTGGCCGCCGCACGCCCCGCCGAGTGGACCGGCATCGCCGGGCTGCTGCCCGCCGCCGGATACGTCGTCCTCCTCACACTCGGCCAGATGCTGATCGTCCCGGCCGCCCGCGCCTGGGTGCCCGACCTCGCCGAGGACGGACGGCTCGGCCTCTACACCGGCGCCCTGTCGTCCGTCTCCGGCCTGATCGTCCTCCTCGGCAGCTCCGCCACCGGCTCCCTCCTCGACCTCGGCCTCCCGGCCGCCGTACCGTGGCTGATCCTCGCCGCAGTACCCGCCCTGGCGGTGGCACTGCTGCCCCACCGCCCGGAAAGAGCCGAGGACGTCACAGGCACGGACCCGGAGCACTGACGCTTACCACCCCGTTGTGGAAGAACTCCGCCTGCCCTTTCGGTCGAGCTTTCGCTGTCCCTGCGCGGGCTTACGGCCGCCGAGCGAGCTGGTCGCTCGCTCCCGCCTGGGGCTGCTCGGTCCGTCTCCGCGGTGGATCAGGCGGCCGGTGCGCTCGGCCCTGGCACGAGGGATACGTGTGGACCGACAGACGTGCGGAAGCGGGGCCGCCTTCGGCGAGGTCACGTCCGCTGGAGTGGTG
>NZ_LIWB01000011.1 GCF_001905725.1 Streptomyces sp. CB02400 | reverse complement strand
CCTGGTCCAGCACTGGCTGGGCACCAACGGAATGCAGCGGCGGATCCCGGACTATCTGGCGGTGGAAGGCCTGACGACGCTCAACACACTGTCGACCGTCTTCTCGTTCCTGCTCGGCATGTCGATGCTGCCGTTCTTCTACAACCTCTGGAAGACGGCCAAGTACGGCGAACCGGTCGGCGTCGACGACCCCTGGGGCTACGGCCGTTCGCTGGAGTGGGCGACCTCCTGCCCGCCGCCACGCCACAACTTCGTGGAGCTCCCCCGCATCCGCAGCGAGTCACCCGCGTTCGACCTGCACCACCCCTCGGAGTCCGTGAGGGAGTTGAGCGTCCGGTGACCGGCCGGGACGGCTCCTTCGTGGACATGGAGGCCCTGCTGAACGAGATCGAGGGCCATCTCCTCGTCGACGCGGCCCGCGCCGAGGCCCGTACGGCGGCGGCGGAGCTCACCGCCGGTCTCGACTGGCTGACGGAGCGCCAGCGGGAGGAGGTCGCCCGGCGGTTCACCGAACGGTACCTGGCCCTCAACCGGGCGTCGTGGCAGCGGACGGCCCGGCGGGGCGAGGAACTGCGGGCGCAGTACGAGACCCGGTACCGCCATCTGCGGCAGCGGCTGCTGGGCTGCGTGCTCCTGGGCTGCGCCCTGGCCTTCGGGACCGTTCTCGTCGCCCTGTCGGCCGGTTAGGGAGTCACCCGCGCGCGTGCCGAGTGCCGCGGGCGAGGGTCGCCACGCCGGACCCCGACGGCGTTTGATTTTGTCGTGTACGCGGTCTTGTCGCGGACGGCTCTCTTCCTTACTTTTCAGTAAGTTGCTTTTCAGAGCACGTGACTCCGGATTCTGGAGAGAGCCGTCATGCCGGTCCGCAGAACCAGGTACCTGTGCGCCATCGCCGCCGCGCTCGTCCTCACCGTCACGGCGCCCACCGCCGCGACCGCCGACTCCTCCCCCGTCCTGCGGGAGGTGCTGTTCGTCGGCAACAACTGGGACGGCACCGCCGATGTCATCGAGTCCACCGGTGACTTCGCACGGATCGGCCGGATCGACGTCATCCCGGACAAGGACGAGCGGATGGCCGAGATCAACGCCGACCCGATCCGCTGGATCTACTTCATGGCGATCCGAAGCGGCGTCGGCGAGGGCCACGACCAGTTCGTCGACGACATGTACTCCACCCCGGACGGCACCTCGGTGGTGGTCTCCCGGCCGAGCTTCGCCGACGTGGTCTCCCTCGACCTCGCCACCGGACGGGTCAACTGGCGCTTCCCGGTGTCGGGTTACCGCTCCGACCACATGGCGGTCTCCCCCGACGGCAAGCGCGTCGCCGTCTCGGCCTCGACCTCCAACACGGTGCACGTCCTGGACATCGGGACCGGTGAGGAGCTCGGCTCGTTCAAGACCGGCGACAAGCCGCACGAGAACGTCTTCAGCAACGACGGCAAGTACATCTGGAACATGTCCATCGGCGAGGTGAACACCGCGCTCGACGCGACCTGGCTGGACTGGACGAAGGGCGACCGCCGTATCACGGTCGTCGACGCGACCACGTTCCAGCAGGTCAAGGTGATCGACATGCGCGACCGGCTCGACGCCGCCGGCCTGAAGGACCACTCGGACGCGGTGCGCCCGGCCGCGTTCTCCCCGGACGAGTCGAAGCTGTACTTCCAGGTGTCGTTCTTCAACGGCTTCTTCGAGTACGACGTCGCCACCGACCGCATCACCCGCACCAAGACCCTGCCGAAGAACCCGGCCACCAGCGACGACCGCACCACCTGGGTCAACGACTCACGCCACCACGGCATCACCATGAAACCCGACGGCACCAAGCTGTGCGTGGCGGGCACCATGGACGACTACGCGACCGTCGTCGACCGCGCGACCCTCCGGCAGGGGCCCCTCGTCACCGCGTCCAAGCCGTACTGGGCGACCGTCAGCGGTGACGGCAGGTCCTGCGTGGTCTCCGAGAGCGGCGCCGACCGGGTCACCGCCATCGACTTCGCGACCGGCGAGAAGACCGTGTCCGTACCCGTCGGCGACCACCCGCAGCGGGTGCGCCTCGGCCATGTGGAGGCCGACTGGTCCGGCGCGGAAGGTGGACGGTAGGGACTCAACCACCCACCCTCCGGGTCACGTTGAGCAGATACTCCTTCCGGTTCAGCGGGTTGTGGTCCGTGCGCGGGCGCCGGGGCGGCGCACCGTGGGTGACGGGCGCGTAGTGCGCGAAGGCGCTCTCCAGCTCGCCCTCGCCCCGGGTCAGCCCCGGCAGCCGCTGCTCCAGCTCGTGCACCCGGGCCGCCGGCACCGTGCCGTCCAGGACGCAGAGTTCGCCCCGGGTCTCCGTCGTACGCGGTACGGCGCCCAGCCCGGACAGCACCGGCAGCAAGGCACCGAGGGTGTCCGCCGGGGCCTCGATCCGGAAGCGGTGCGTCGGCTCGCACACCTCGGTCCCGGCCCGCCGCAGGGCCTCGACCAGGACGAGCGGGGTGAGGCCCCGGAAGTCGGCTCCGGTGCTCGACATGCTCTTGTCGAAGCCCTGGTGGGAGTGGCTCTGGCGGGGCCAGTAACCGGAGTGGGTCATGGTGACCGCGCAGTCGGTGACCCGCCAGCCGCGCAGCCCCTGTCCGAGGGTCTCGCGCACGGTGTCCTCGACCGCCTTGAAGAAGGCGTACGGCATCGCGCCCAGCTCCACCTCCAGCCGGAAGGCCACGCCCGAGCCGAGCGGCGCGGGGTCGACCCGCAGACCGACCGTCGCCAGGAACGGGTTGGGATCCTTCGCGATGAACTCGACGGCCGCCCCGGATCCGGACGGCCGCTCGACGCACAGCGGTGTCGTCCCGCGGAAGGTCACGTCGATCCCGTACTCCTCGGCGAGGGTGGCCTGGACGACCTCCTTCTGGACCTCGCCGTAGAGCGACACGGAGGTCTCGCGCCGCCGTTCGTCGTGGCGCAGGGCGATCAGCGGGTCCTGTTCGGCGAGCTGGGTGAGCGCGAGGTGCAGCGCGCCCGGGTCGGTGTCCGGTGCGGGCACGACGACGGTCTCCAGGGTGGGCGGCGCGAAGACGTGCCCGTACTCCGTGCGGGGTTCGCCGATCGCGTCGCCGATGCGGATGTCCGCCAGTCCCCACAGCCGGGCGATCCTGCCCGCCGGCACCGCGTCCGTACGCGCGTCGGTGCCGCCGTCGAAGACGCTGATGCCGGTGATCCGGCCCTCCGCGGCACCGGCGGGGCCGAACGGGATCCGGTCGCGGGTGCGCAGCGTGCCGGAGAACATCCGCGCGTAGGCGACCTTCTCCCCCGCCGGCCCCCGCTCCACCTTGAACACCGTGCCGGAGACCGGCCCGCCGGGGTCGCCGTCGGCCGGCGGGAGCAGTTCCCTGACGCCGGCCAGCAGCGCGTCGACGCCCGCGCCGGTGATGGCGGAGCCGAAGTAGACGGGGTGGACGAGGGCCCGCCGGGTCTGCTCGGCCAGCGCCGTCCGCAGGCGGGTGTCCGTGAGGGTTCCGTCCACGAACTCGGCGAGCAGGCCGTCGTCGTGGTCGGCGAGGACGTCGAGGGCGTCCGGGGAGGGGCCGGGGACGAAACGGGCCTCGGGGGTGCCGAGCCGGCCGGTGGTGCCCATGGGCACGATCGCCGGGGTGAGGCGTGCCGAGACCGCCCGGAGCAGCTCCGTCTCCCGCGCCCCGCGCCGGTCGATCTTGTTGACGAAGAGCAGGGTGGGGATGGACAGCCGCCGCAGGGTCCGCATCAGCACCCGCGTCTGCGCCTGCACGCCCTCGACGGCGGAGACGACCAGCACGGCGCCGTCCAGCACGCCGAGCACGCGCTCCACCTCGGCGATGAAGTCCGGGTGGCCGGGCGTGTCCAGGAGGTTGACCGTGATGTCGTCGAGCGGGAACGAGACGACGGCGGACTTGATGGTGATGCCCCGCCGGCGCTCCAGCGCGAGGGTGTCGGTGCGGGTGCTGCCGTCGTCGACGCTGCCGATCTCGTCGGTCACGCCGACCGAGTGCAGCAGCCGCTCGGTCAGGCTGGTCTTACCGGCGTCGACATGGGCGAGAATGCCGAGGTTGAGCAGGTGCACGAGACGTCATGTCCTTCGGAGAGCGGTCCGTTCCTTCCTGGGGGGACATGAACGGTGCTCGCATTGCTTCTCCTCGGGACTCGGGTGCGTCGTCCCCGGCAGTGCAGCAGACCGGCGGGGACTCCCGCAACGCAATAAGCCGGTACGACAGGTGTCCCGGTGTGTCAGACGATCTCGAGGTTGGCCATCATGCCCATGTCCTCGTGTTCGGCGTTGTGGCAGTGGAAGAGGTAGCGGCCCCGGTGGCCGTCGAAGCGGGTGATGACCTCCGCCGTCTCACCGGGCCGCAGCGACACCGTGTCCTTCAGGCCGGCGTCGTACGGCAGCGGCGCGCGCCCGTCGCGGGAGAGCACCCGGAATCCCGTCTGGTGGATGTGGACCGGATGGTGGACGTCGGCGGTGAAGCGCCACACCTCGACGGCACCGCGCCGGGTGCGGACGTCGGTGCGCGACGGGTCGAACGGTTTGCCGTCGATGTACCAGCCGCGCCCCTGCTGCGCGTGCCCGGCGCGGAAGGTGAACCGGCGGACCGCGGTCGCCTGCGAGCGCCGCCAGGTGGGCAGGTCGTCGCAGAGCACCTTGGGGATCGTGCTGTGGTCGGACGCCGCGCGGGCGACGCGGAACGCCATGACCTCGCGGGTGCGTCCGCTGCCGAGCCGGTTGCGCAGGCGCACCCGGCTGCCGGGCCGCAGGCCCGCGAAGTCGATGACCACGTCGTACCTCTCCGACGGCGCGATGGGCAGGGCGGTGTGGGTGACGGGGGCGGCGAGCAGCCCCTGGTCGGCGCCGATCTGCACCAGGTCGAGCCGGTGCCCGTCGTCCGTGACGGCCTCCAGCCGGTAGTGGCGGGCGTTGGACGCGTTGACCAGCCGCAGCCGGTGGCGTACGGCGTCGACCTCGTGGACGGGCCACGGCGCCCCGTTGACCACGATCACATCGCCCAGGACGCCGGCCGCGTAGGGCTCGGTCACCCCGGGCCGGTCGCGCAGCTCCGGATCGAGGGCCGGGTAGGCCAGGGACCCGTCGGCGGCGAACGCCCGGTCGGCGATCATCAGCGCCAGCTCCCGCTCGCCGCAGGGCAGGTCGAGGGCGTCCTCGACCGCGTCCCGGACGATGTGCATGCCGGTCAGGCCCCGCCAGATCGCCGGAGCGGTGAAGTCCATCCGGTGGTCGTGGTACCAGAGCAGCGCGGCACGCTGGTCGAGCGGGTACGTGTACTCCCGTGTCACCCTGCTCGTCACCGCGCGCGGGTCGTGCGCCATGTGCGCCTTGCCGTGGCGCCGGCGGCGGGACGCGGGGTCGGGCCAGCCTTCCGGGAGGACGAGGTCGGTGGGGTAGCCGTCGGACTCGGCCGGGGTGTGTCCGCCGTGCAGGTGCACCACGGTCGGCACGGGAAGCTCGTTGCGGTGCAGCACGGTGACCGGCCGGCCGCGACGGGACTCGATCGTGGGGCCGGGGTAGGTGCCGTTGTAGGTCCACAGGGTCGTCGGCACCCCCGGCAGGATCCGGGCGGTCACCTGGCGCTGGGTGATCTCGTACCGGTCGGTGCCTCCGGAGGTGCCGGCCGGCGCCAGAACGGACGGGATCGGCAGGGGCACGGTGTACGGCTCGGGCAGCGGTACGGCGCTGCGCAGCTGCTTGCCGGTGGCGCTCGGGCGGCGCGCCGGCGCGGCGGCGGCCGTGCCGCCCGCGGCGACCAGTCCCAGCGCGGCGCCGAGCCCGAGGACCCCGCGTCGCGTCAGCTCCGTGCCGGGCACGGTGCCCCGGAGAGGGGCCCGAGGGGGCTCGGTGCCGTACGGGTCGGTGTTCAGCCCGCGCGGGGCCGACTGGTCAGACATGGGTGCACTCCCGGCGCGACATGTTCGCGCGTGCGTGGTGGATGGTCGCGGCGCACAGCACGCCGAAGGGGTGTGCGACAGTGGCCTGTCGAACAACTCGCCACATATTGCACCTATTCGGACATGGCAACCAGTACCGACACCACTGCCACCCGCCCCTCCAGCCCCCTGACTCACTTGGTTCCCACCGGTCACGACGGGACGGCGACCGGACGATCCGGAGGAAAACCCGAAAATCAGGTGTATGAGTCCCCGGGAGGGGGGTAGTCGCCCGGTATCACCTCCGATCGTGGGAAGGAGGTCCGTGAGAGCGCAACTACTCGCAGCGTCCGGGCCGCTTCCACCGACACGAAGCGGCCCGGCCCGTCAGCGCGGGGGCAGCCGGTGGAGTTCCACCTCCGTGAGCCGGCCCCCGGTGAC
The DNA here is from genome assembly GCF_001905725.1 of Streptomyces sp. CB02400. Classification (GTDB taxonomy): domain Bacteria; phylum Actinomycetota; class Actinomycetes; order Streptomycetales; family Streptomycetaceae; genus Streptomyces; species Streptomyces atrovirens. Next base: position 283,369 of record NZ_LIWB01000011.1, on the reverse strand, counting down.
CGTGGCGGTCATATAAGTACAGTGGGGCTGTCGGCGGCGGTCCGTCGGCGATCCCGGGTTGAGCAGGCGAAGTCCCGTGGGAGCGGTGGTGTCCCACGGGATGTGGCTGTGCCCGAACACCAGCACGTCAACCTCGGGGAAGCGTGCGGCGCACCGGTTCTCCCGCCCCTGCGCCGGGCCCGTCTCGTGGACCACGCCGAAGCGCAGCCCGCCGAGATCCGCGTACGCGGTCTCCGGCAGCCGGGCCCGCAGCTCGGGCCCGTCGTTGTTGCCGTACACGCCGACGAGCCGGCGGCTGCGGCTCTCCAGGAGATCGAGGGTGGCCGTGTCGACCCAGTCCCCCGCGTGGAACACGACGTCCACGCGCGGGAGTTCGTCCAGCAGCGGCGCGGGCAGCCGCTTGGCACGCTTCGGCAGATGGGTGTCGGAGGTCAGGAGCAGTCGCACGAACGGCAGACTAGGCGGCGCCGTGTCTCGGGTGGGACGCCACGCCTCAAGTGACCGGGCGAGCACGCCGGTCGGCGGGTGCGGGAATGCCGTCACGGCGGGCTCCCGGCGGCGGGGCGGAGCGGGAAACGCGTCGGCCGTGGCATTACGATCGGGCGACGCGTACCAAGCCCGCACGTTCGACGGCGAGAGACCCGAAGGGCCCAGATCCAGATGCCGGTCAAGGTCAGCGTCATCGTTCCCGTGTACAACCCGGGGATCTACATCGAGGACTGCGTCTCCTCGCTGCGGCGGCAGTCGCTGCCGCCCGACGAGTACGAGGCGATCTTCGTCGACGACGGCTCGACCGACGGGACACCGGCCCGGCTCGACCGGCTCGCCGCCGAGGATCCCCGGATGCGGGTGATCCACCAGGAGAACTCCGGCTGGTCGGGCAAGCCCCGCAATGTGGGGATCGACGCCGCACGGGGCGAGTTCGTGATGTTCGTCGACAACGACGACTATCTCGGCGACGAGGCCCTGGAGCGGATGTACGCGTACGGCGTGGCCCACGACGCCGATGTCGTCGTGGGGAAGATGGCCGGCAAGAACCGCGGGGTGCCGGTGGAGTTGTTCCGCCGCAACCATCCGCGGGCGACGGTCGAGAACGCCCCGCTGATCGACAGTCTCACCCCGCACAAGATGTTCCGCCGGGAGTTCCTCGACCGTACCGGGCTGCGCTTCCCGGAGGGACGGCGGCGCCTGGAGGACCACGTCTTCGTCACCGAGGCGTATCTGCGCGCGGACAACGTGTCCGTGCTCAGCGACTACGTCTGCTACTACCACATCAGACGCGACGACGCCGCCAACGCCGGCTTCCAGCGCTTCGACCCCGTGGGGTACTTCGGCAATCTGCGGGAGGCGCTCGACGTCGTCGAGCGGTACACCGAGCCGGGCGCGGTACGGGACCGGCTGTTCCGCCGCTGGCTGCGGGTGGAGATGGTGGAACGGCTGCGGGCCCGGCGGCTGCTGGGGCTGCCGGACGACTACCGCAGGGAGCTGTTCGCGGAGATCCACAAGGTCGTCGCCGAGCGGTTCGGCCCGGGTGTCGCGGCCGGGTTGCAGCCGACACAGCAGGTCGTCGCCGCGCTGGCCGAGGCCGGCCGGTACGACGACGTGGTGGCCTTCGCCGCATGGGAGGCCGGTGTCGCGCCGACGGCGGCGCCCGTGGGCGTGGAGTGGCGAAACGGCTCGCTGCACATCGGTTTCACCGCCGAATACACCTCCGCCCGCGAGCCGATGACCTTCCCCGCGGACGCCGCCCGCACCCCGCCGGCCGACACCCCGAAGAACGTGGAGGAGGCGGTGGCATGGGTCGGCGCGGAGACCGCGGCCCGGTTCGGGCAGGCCACCGCGGATCTGCTGCTGCGTGAACGGTCCAGCTCCGCCCAGTACTTCCAGCCCGTGGAGTTCACCCGGGAGACGGTTCCCGTCGACGGCGGCGAGCGGGTGCGGCTGGTGCTGCGGGCGACCGCGGCCGTCGATCCCGCGGAGCTGCCGGGCGACGGGGTCTGGGACGCCGTCGTACGGGTGAGGCTCGGCGGCTGGACCAAGGAGTGCCGGCTGGGCCCGGCCTCGCGGGCCACGCGCCCCGAGCCGTGCGCGGCTGTGACCGGCCGTCGCGCGGTCCTGCCGTACTGGACCGAGCCGCACGGCAATCTCTCGCTGGACACGGGTGTCCAGGGAAAGCGGCTCGGTCTGGGCGGCGTGCGGCGGCCGGACGTCACCGTCTCCGGAACCCGGCTGAGCGCCCGGATCCCGCTGCACGCGGCCGAGGGCGCCCGGGTGGGGCTCAGGTTCACCGCTTCCGGCAGGACGCTGCACACGTCCGGCACGCTCACCGGTGGGGCGGACGGGCCTGGCTCCCTGCTGGAGGCCACGCTGCCCGCCCGGCTCCCCCGGGGGATCTGGCGGGTCGCCCTGAGCCCGGACCCCGACGCCGCGCAACCCGCTTGGAGCGGGCTGCCGTTCGCGCTCCGCGCCGCCGGCGGCCGGATGCTGGTGGTGTCCGCACCGCGCCCCGGGACGGTGCGGAAACTGGCGCGCGGGGTGCGGCGCGTACTCGGCACCACCCGTACGAAGGCGGCTCGCGTGATCAACAGAAGGCGGTGACGGAGCGCGGGCGCCGGAGACTGAAGGGGCCCGGGTCCTCGAGCCCGAGTCTCCCCGGACGACCGGGACGGTTTCCACGAGTGGTACCGGGGCGATGAGTTCCGCGAGGTGACGGGGTACGACCCGTCACCGGAGTGCTCGCCGGTTCCGGGACCACCCAGGCCGCCGACGTCGTGAAGGACTGCGCCTACGCACGGATCCGGTAGATCCGGCGTGCGGCGGCCACGGGGGGCGGGCCTCATCGTGAGGCCCGCCCCCCGTGCCACTGACTCGCTTCGGAATCAGGACTTGGCGTAACGCTGCTTCAGAGCGCTGCGCTTGTTGGAGCCCTCGGCGTTCTTGCCCTTCTCGATGATCACCAGGTTGTGGTAAAAGTGCACGCCGACCACGTTGCGGTCCGTGTAGGTCGGCTCGTAGCTCTCGTCCACGAACTCCTCGTAGTTCAGCCCGTCCGTCAGACGCTTCAGCAACCCCATGCTGGTGTCCTTCGCGTCGAGGTCCTCGCTGCCCATCCATTCGGGCCAGTACGACGACTGCGTGTCCTCGACGGCGTAGATGCCACCGTCCTTGAGCAGGGGGAAGAGCGTCTCGAACGTCGTGATCACGTGCGGGCTGCGGTGGCTGCCGTCGTCGATGATGACGTCGATCTCGCCGATCTTCTCGGCGATGGCCTTCAGGGAATCGGGGTCGGACTGGTCACCGATGAAGGTCGTGATGCGGTCCTCGTCGACAAACGACTTGTCCTGGATGTCCATTCCGAAGATCTGCGCGTTAGGGAAGAAGGCCTTCCACATACGCAGCGATGCCCCGCCCTGGCCGGCCCGGTTGTATCCGCCGATCCCGATTTCCAGAAGGTTGAACTTCTTGTTCTTCAGGTGCTGGAGATGGCGCTGGTAGTGCCGCGTGTAACGGTGCGTCCCCCATTTGTCCGTCTTGAAGTGCACAGCCAGTTTGTTGAGGTCGTGGGAGATCGCGGCCAGTCCGGTCGGCTTGACCGGCGCGGCCGGCTTGCCCGTGATCTGCCGCTTCAACTGGCGCAGAACCCGCACGTTCTTCTCGCCCAACGCGGACTTCACCATTGGCCTGATCGACATCGCGAGACGTTCCTTTCACTGGGACAGCTCTTTGCGGATGAGGGGGAGTGCTTCCTGCTGGGCGGACTTCCGGTCCCGCACCGGTGGCGGGCCGTACGCGCCGTCGTCAAGGCGGGCTCCGAGGCCGGCTGTGCGCTCGGCGGCGTCCGCGCTCCGGGTGGGCTGCCCGCGCTGGTCGTCGAGGACGTCGACGGTGGGGCGGCGGGATTCGAGACTGATCATCGTCCGCACGAAGTTAGTGCCGTGGAGCCCGTAGAGCCAAGGGGTACGCACCACCGCGATCACATCGGGCAGTCCCTCCGTCACGGCCCGCTCACCGGAAAGCCCGGAGCGGCTGCAGGCGGTGCGCGGGTCGGTGGGGTGGTCCCGGTGCCGGGCGACGGCCTCGGCGGAGTCGTGGCGCGGGCGGTGGCCGAGTTCGTCGCGGGCCTTGGTCCGGTCGGCGGAGCAGCACGGGTCGTGGCCGTCGCCGTGCGTCGACTCCGGCCGGAGGTGGCCGAGTTCGAGGTCGTCGAGGGTGCCGACGCCGGTGAGCGCGTCCAGCGTGGTGCTCCTCGGCGCGCCGGACGCGGGCAGCGTGCGGGCGCAGCGGTCGGCCCCCAGCGGGTCGGCGATGTTGCCGGTGTCCTTCCGGTAACCCTGGATGGCCGTGCGGCGCACGTCGGCGCGGGGGGCGACCGGATACCGGACGGCGGGGGCGGTCAGCACCGCGTGGGCCGGTCCCGGAGGGTTTCCCCGGGGAATGCGGGCGGCCCGCGGACAGGATTTCGATCCGTCACCGACCGCGTCCGCGGGGGACTCTAAACCGTGGAAGGGCACGGGCTTGTCGGCCACGGGCACCAATTGCCCGGCCGAGGTGTGGGTGATCGGCCTCAGCCGGGTTCCGGCACCGCCGGACAGCACGAGAGCCTTCATTCGGCTCACCATAGTCGTGTTCCGGCGGTTGGAACATCATTTGCTTTACTCGTGCATCATGAAATCCCGCGAGAGGAGCGATGAGCCGCCCGGACGCGGTCTAATCATCGCCCCTTACGATGTTTCCCTCCACACTCGTGTTCGGGGTGGTGGAGGTGGTACCGCGGTCCACGGCGGGGAGGCAGGTGCGCAGCGGGTCCTTGCCGCGCAGTCGCCGGGCTCGCGCCCAGCCGGTCTCCGCCCGGCGGGGTCGGGGCTGGTCAGTGGTCTCCGAGGTCACGACTCATCATCTTCCTTCTGTCCGCTGCCCTCCGGGTCCCCGGCGTCGCGCCGGACAAACACCCGCCCGCCGTACAGGCTTCCGCCCCCTCGACGCCCCGGCCCGGTCGGGGAGTTCCCGTCCGGGCCGGCGTCCTCGTCAGGTGTTGGGCCGAGCCACGCTGATGTCGCCCAGGGCGGACTCCGGGTCACGCTCCATGGCGGTGTCGCCCAGCGAGACGACGCCGACGGGGCGTCCGTCCTCGACGACCGGGACGCGGCGCACGGCGTGTTCGCGCATCAGCCGCACCGCGTGGTCCAGGTCGTCGTCCGGTGCCACGGTCACCAGGTCGTCGCTGCACGCGCCGGCCACGGTGATGTCCTCGGGATCGCCGCCCCGGGAGACCGACCGCACCACCAGATCGCGGTCAGTGACCAGACCGCGCAGCCGGTCGCCGTCGGTCACCAGGACGGACCCGAGGTCGCGGTCGCGCATGATGCGGGCGACCTCCGCGACGGAGGTCTGCGGCCCGACGGTCACCGGCGCGCCGGTCATGATGTCGCGCACGTGCTGTGCCATGACGTTCCCTCTCTCCTGTCTCTCGGTGGCGTCCCGGGTACCCGGCGGGGCGGTACGGTCACCGGGCGCGGGCGTTCCCGGCCGGCGGACCCGGCGGCCGTCAGGGCCGCAGCACGAACTCCGCCCACACCTGCTTGCCCCCGCTGACCGGAAGGGTTCCCCAGGCGGCCGACACGGCCTCGACGAGGAGGATGCCGCGGCCTCCGGTGGCCTCCCAGCCGATGCTGGTGGGCTTCACGGGGGTGCGGGGCGAGGCGTCGGCGACCGCGAGGCGCAGCCGGTCGTTGACCAGGGAGATGTCGAGGCGGACCGGCCCTTCGGTGTGCACCAGGGCGTTGGTGACCAGTTCGGAGACGGCGAGCAGGGCGCCGTCGACGTCCGCGGTCACCCCCCAGGAGCGCAGGGTGCGCCGGGTGAAGCGGCGGGCGTGCCCGACCGCCTGGGGCACCCGCCACACCGTCCAGCTCTCCCGCAGCGGGCGGGAGGCCATGCCGTCGTAGCGCATCAGCAGCAGGGCGACGTCGTCGCTGCGCGGGGCCTTGCCGAGCAGGGCGTCCGCGACGGGCCCGAGGTGGGCGGGGTCGGCGGCGGACAGTTGCCGGGCGAAGCGGTCCATGCCCTCGTCGATGTCGGAGTCCGGGGATTCGACCAGGCCGTCCGTGGTGAGCGCGACCATCGTGCCGGGCCCCAGCCTGAGCGGGCTCATGGGGAAGTCGCTCTGCCGCACCACGCCGAGCGGGGGCCCGCCCTCGGCCTCCGCGATCTCCGTGCGGCCGTCCGGGTGGCGCAGCACCGGCGGCAGATGGCCGGCTCGGACGCACCAGGCGAAGCCCTCCTCCAAGTCGACGTCGACATAGCAGCAGGTGGCGAAGAGGTCGGTCTCCATGTCCATGAGGAGCCGGTTGGCGTGGGAGACCACCACGTCCGGGGGGTGTCCCTCGACGGCGTAGGCGCGCAGCGCGGTGCGCATCTGGCCCATGAGGGTGGCGGCGCCGGCGCTGTGACCCTGGACGTCGCCGATGACGAGGGCGACGTGGTTGTCCGGCAGCGGGATCACGTCGTACCAGTCGCCGCCGAGCTCCAGGCCGGCGGTGCTGGGCAGATAGCGGGCGACGGCGACCGCGCCGGGCAGCCGGGGCAGGCGGCGCGGCAGCAGCTGGCGCTGGAGCATGCCGACCAGTTCGTGCTCGGCGTCGAAGGCGCGGGCCCGCATCAGGGCCTGTCCGGCGAGGCCGGCGGCGGCGGTGAGCAGGGCGCGTTCGTCGGGGCCGAAGTCGTGCGGGGTGTCCCAGCCGATCAGGCAGGCGCCGGCTATCCGGTTCCCGGCGGGCAGCGGCAGCATGGCCAGGCCGCCGGGGCCGACCTCGGCGAGGGCGGTCTCCAGCGGTGAGCCCGCCGGCCAGATCCGGGCGCGTCCCTCGCGCAGGGCGGCGGCGAGGGTGGGCATGGTGCGCACGGGTGCGTCGGGCCACTCGGTGCGCCACTCCGCGCGCCACAGCTCCGGCCACGCCTCCGGCTCCGGCGGGTCCAGGACGGTGACGACGAGCCGTTCGTTCTCCAGCTCGGCGAGCGCGATGCGGTCGGCCCGCAACGGCCTGCGCAGCGCGGCGACCACGGCCTTGCCGACGTCGCGGACGGTGACCGCGGTGGCGAGCGCGGCGGCGAGGCGCTGGATCCGGGCCACGTCCGTGATGTCGGAGCGCAGTGTGGAGGCGTCGGCGACGGAGCCCACCAGCCGGGCGGGACGCTCCTCACCGCCCTGCACCAGCCGGCCGCGCAGCCGCAGCCACTTGGGCGGGCCGGTGGGCTGGAGCACCCGGAACTCCAGTTCGCGGTCGCCGATCGTCATGTGGTCGGCCTCGACGACGGACATCAGTGAGGGCAGGTCCTCCGGCACCGTCAGGCCCAGCAGGGTCTCCACCCGCCCGTCGAAGTCGTCCGGGTCGAGGCCGAACAGCTCCAGGATGTCCTCGCCGACCCGGACCCGCCCGGTGTCCATGGCGAGGCTGAAGCCGCCGGGCCGCAGGTCGGCACCCTCGGCGGTGACGGCCGGCGCGGGAAGGGCGAGGGCGTCGGCGACGAGGCCGAGGCAGAAGCGGTCGTCGGCGTCGAAGCCGTCGGCGCGCTCGCCGACCGCGAGCAGGCAGCCGCCGCCGTCCCCGCGCACGGGCAGCGCCGCCAGGAAGAAGTCGCGGCTGGGCACGCGCCGTGACTCGGCCTGCGCGGCGAGGTCGTCCGGGCCCAGCCACACCGGCCGCCCGCGGTGGGCCTCGGCCACCGGTGCGCGCCCGGCGACGGGGTAGCCGTCCCGCACCCCGCACAGGGTTCGCGGCACTCCGACGGACTCCGCCAGATACAGCAGTTCGCCGTCCGCACTGGGCCGGTACACGGCGGCGAACGCGGCACCGGCGAAGACGAGGGCCTGCTCCAGGATCCTGCGCACCCGGTCGGGCGACTCGGGGTCGGCCGCGATCGCCGTCAGGGCACCTTCCGCACGCAGCGTTCTCGTGCTGCGTCCCGCAGCGCCCTCACTGACCACGTTGGCCATTACAGCGCTTATGGGACACCCGCGCAGCCCCTGTGCGCGTTCGGCGGCCCCCGGAGTGCGCGGGGCGCGCACTGCCTCGGGCGGCCCTACGGACCGGGGTCCGGGGTATACGGAGGGTGCGCGGCCCCGCGGGGCGTACGGTCCCTTTCCCGTCGCTCGTCGTGCGCGACGGCCCGGCAGGGTGGAGATTGGGTCCCGGGGTCGGTGGCGCGGCCGTGCGAGGAGGTGGTCGGCGTGTCCGAGGGGCAGTCGTCCGGGCGGACACCGACGGGCGGGCGGGCGCCGGTCGGCCGTCCGCTGCTGTCCCTGACGCTGGCCTCGATGATGGACGAGGTGCACGCCCACTCCGGGGCCGTGTACCTGCTCTCGCCGGACCATCCGGTGCTGGAGATGGCGGTGATGGCGGGGCTGCCCCGCGCCTTCGCGGCCCCGTGGGAACGGGTGGGGCTGAGCGCGCCGATCCCGGTCTCCGACGCGGTGCGCGAACGACGGCTGGTGTGGGTGGGCGGCGAGGAGGAGATGGCCCGCCACTATCCCCGTATCGCCATGGTGCTGCCGTATCCCTTCTCGCTGGCCGCGCTGCCGGTGGCGACGGGGACGAAGGCGTACGGCGCGGTCTTCGTGACCTGGCCCGGCACGCATCCGCAGGAGCTGTCCGACTGGGAGCGCGATCATCTGACCGCCGCCTGCGACCGGCTCGCGGTGCGGCTGGAGCGGGCCGCCGAGCAGAGCCTGCCGCTGGCACCGGAGCCGGATCTGCTGGCGGCGCCGCTGGTGGGCGGCATGGCCGGCACGCTCGGCACGGTGGAGGCGGCACGGATGGTGTCCCGGCTGCCGTACGGCCTGTGCTCGCTCGATCTGCACGGGCGGGTCGGCTTCGCCAACGCCGCCGCCGCGGAGCTGCTGGGCGTTCCGGCGAACCGGCTGCTCGGGGCCCAGATGTGGGCGTCGGTGCCGTGGCTGAACGACCCCGTGTACGAGGACCGGTACCGGGCGGCGCTGTTCAGCCAGCACGTCACCTCGTTCGTCGCGCTGCGCCCTCCGGACGAGTGGCTGTCGTTCCGGCTGTATCCGAGCACCACCGGACTCAGTGTGCGGATCAGCCGGGCGCGGGCGGTGGCGGAGATGAACCGCGCGGCGCCGCGGTCCGGACAGGGGCAGCCGCGGCTGGTCACCATCACCCAGGTGCTGGGCCTGGCCGGGGCGCTGACCGAGGCGGTCGGGGTGCAGGACGTGGTGCAGCTGGTCGCGGACGAGATCGTGCCGGCGGTCGGCAGCCAGGGGCTGGTGATGCTCGGGTCCCGGGCGGGCCGGCTGCGCATCCTCGGCCACCAGGGGTACGCGGACGCGCGGGTGGTGGAGCGGTTCGACGGGATGCCGCTGTCGGAGCCGACTCCCGGCAGCCAGGTGCTGCGGTCCGGTGTGCCCGCCTTCTTCGAGAGCCGGGAGGAGGTCGAGCGCCTGTATCCGGCGCTGCTGGTGAACCCGTCCGAGTTCACGGCGTGGGCGTATCTGCCGCTGATCGCCTCGGGGCGCCCGGTGGGGACGTGCGTGCTGTCGTACGCGGCGCCGCACCACTTCACGACGGAGGAGCGGGCGGTGCTGACCAATCTGGCGGGGCTGATCGCCCAGGCGCTGGAGCGGGCCATGCTCTACGACGCCAAGCACCGGCTCGCGCACGGGCTGCAGGAGGCGCTGCTGCCGCACACGCTGCCGTCGCTGGCGGGGATCGAGGCGGCGGCCCGCTATCTGCCGGCCACCCAGGGCATGGAGATCGGGGGCGACTTCTACGACCTGGTGCCGACACAGGGGATGGCTGCGGCGGTGATCGGGGACGTGCAGGGGCACAACGTGACGGCGGCCGGGCTGATGGGACAGGTCCGTACGGCGGTACGCGCGTACACGGCCGTCGGGCAGGCGCCCGAGGAGGTGATGCGCAGCACCAACCGGCTGCTGCTGGACCTGGGTTCGGACCTGTTCGCCAGCTGTCTGTACCTGCGGCTCGATCCCGCGCACGGGCGGGCCGTGATGTCCCGGGCGGGTCATCCGCCGCCGCTGCTGCGCAGACCGGACGGGCGGGTGCGGGTGCTGGACCTGGCCGGGGGCCCGCTGCTGGGCATCGACGGCTCGGCGGCGTACCCGTCGACCGAGGTCGACCTCTCCCCCGGTTCGCTGCTCGTCCTCTACACCGACGGTCTGGTGGAATCCCCCGGCACCGACTTCGAGGACGCCGTCGCCGACCTGTGCCGCCGTCTCACCGACCTCGGCGACCTGCCCCTGGACGACCTCGCCGACGCCCTGGTCCAGCACGGCGCGGACGCGGAGAACCGGCTGGACGACATCGCCCTGCTCCTCCTACGGGCCCTCCCGCCCGACTGACCCGGCCCACCCGGTGCGACGACCGGGGACACGCCCCCCCGCACACGCCCCGACAGCCGCAGGCCCCCACGGCCGACGGCCTGCCACCGAAGCCCCGCCCGGCAGGACCACGGGCGTGCACCCCGGTCCCGCCCCCGGCGAACCGCTGGAGACACGCAACCCGGCCCGACCACTCCAGGGGCGCGGGGAACTGCGCACGGGGGTCTGGGGGCAGAGCCCCCAGGGACGGGACGGGACGGGACGGGGCGGCGGGGGCGAGAAAGGGCTCGGGAGCCCAGGGCGACACGGGCCGCGGAACCACGGGGGACGCCCCGACGGCGTGGCAGGCCCCGGCCCCGGCCCGCCACGTGGGTGGCGGGCCGGGGCCGGGGCCGCGCTCGGGGCGAGGGTGCGTCAGTGGGTTTCGCCCAGGCCGGAGCCGTCCTGGGCGCCCTGGCCCGCGGCGTCACCGGCGCCCGCACCGGCGCCGTCGCCGGTCTGGTCTCCCGCTCCGGCCTCTTCGCCGCCGATCTCCTGGCCGTCGGCCTCCTCACCGGCGGCGCCCGCGGCGCCGAGGGTCGCGCCGACCGCCGCCAGGGCCGTGGTGACCGGCTGGAAGAACGTCTCGCCGCCCGAGGTGCAGTCGCCGCTGCCGCCCGAGGTCAGGCCGACGGCGAGGCCGTCCCGGGTGAACATCGAGCCGCCGCTGTCGCCGGGCTCGGCGCAGACGTTCGTCTGGATGAGGCCGGTGACCGTGCCCTCCGGATAGTTCACGGTGGCGTTCAGACCGAGCACCTGACCGTCGGCGAGCCCGGTGGTGCTGCCCATCCGGAACACCTCCTGGCCGACGGTGGCCTCCGCGGCCCGGGAGATCGGGAGGGTCTGGTCACCGAGGTTGACCTCGCTCGGCGCGACGGTCGCGGGATCGTCGTACCGGACGAGCGCGAAGTCGCCCTCGCCGGGGAAGACCGCCTGGTCGACCGTGGCGATCGGCTGCCCGCCCTGCGCGTCGGACCACTGCTCGGCCGCGACACCGCAGTGACCGGCCGTCAGGAACGCCGGAGAGCCGTCGCCCGCGGTGACGTTGAAGCCGAGCGAGCAGCGCGCCCCGCCCGAGAAGATGGCGTCGCCGCCGGAGGCGAACGTCCTGAACGTGCCCGCGGACTTCTTGATGGTCGCCATGCCGGAGCCGAGGCTCTCGACGGTGGACTCCAGTCTGTTCCACTTGTCGCCGGTCACCGTGCTGTCCGCGGTGACGAGGATCTTGTTGGTGCGCGGGTCGACGGCCCAGGAGGTGCCCGGGATGGTCGCCTCCGACTTCAGCGTCCGCGCTCCGGCCTCCAGTTCGGTCATGCTGTTGTCGACCTCGCGGACGGCCGCGCCCGCCTTCTTGGCCTGCACGATCACGTTGTTGTTGTCACCCGGTACGACGTTGACGACGAGCTGCTTGTTGTCGCCGTCGTAGTAGGAGCCGGCGAACGCGTCGCCGAGGAGTCCGGCGAGCTGCGAGGCGAGATCCGAGGCATCGCCCGCCTTCAGGGTCTTCGGCGCCGCCGCGGCACCGTCCGACGCGCCGTCCTGGGACGCGTTCGCGTGGGGGAGCAGGATCGCGGCGGCGCCGAGCGCCACCACACCGCCCACCGCCATCGCGGCCTTGCGCTTCGGAATTCGCTTGTGACTCAAACTTCTCGACCTCCTGGGGGGACCGGAGTCGCGCCGGTGTTCGGCGTCTGTGGGGCGCCCGGACGGCTGTTGGTACGCACGGGCCGCGAGGGGCGTTCAATCCCGTCCGGTCGATCACGCTCGGCGACCGGACGTGAGCGGTCGGTGGCGATCACGTAGCGGAATCCCGGCTTCAGTGAATCTGCACATCGAATGCCCAAGCCGGTCACCGGAGCCGGGATTCGTCCACAGGCCGGCGGACCGGACCACGCCTTTGGGGCCGGTGTGCCGGATTCCGGCCACCGGGGCGCAAGTGGCCGGATGAGTCGATGCGGTGGGGCATGTGAAGAAGTCGCCGCCGAGCCGTGCCCGCGTCTGCACGCCTGTACCCCCGCGGAGCACAAGTTGCCTGGTGAGACGTTTGATTGATTGGAAGGCCGCGCCCGCCGCGTGCTTTGATCCATCGCACCGCAAGGCCGCTTCGGGCTCCCGGCGACGGGCGTTCGGCGCCCGCGGTCGCGGCCTTCATCTGTCACCGGAGGGGGCCGCTCCCCCCTTGTGAAATATCCATACGAAGGGAAGTTCCATCATGAACTCCACCCCCCAGGTCGAGACCGCCGAGATCTCCGACACCGACCTCGACAACGTCTCCGGCGGTCTGTCCGTGAACGCCGTGAACGCCCTCACGGGCGCGGTGGACGGCATCGCCCCGGTCTCCGGCCTGGTCGACACGGCCGTCGGCACCGTCGAGGGTGTCACCGGCCTGAACACCGCCCCGGTCACGAACCTGGTCGCCGGTCTCTGATCGCGCCTTTGTGCCGCCGAGTCCCGGAGCCGCCCGCCGGCTCCGGGACTTCGCGGTGCCTCCACGGTCCACGCGTCACGTCGCACAGTTCACTCAGGTGAGGGAAGACCCGTGCAGTTCCGCCAACAGGCCCTCGCCAGGCTCCAGTCACCGGAGGAGCTCGACCTGCCGGTGCGTTTCGCGCGCCCGCAGGGCTGGCTGGTGCTGTCCGTGACGGTGGTCGCGATGGCGGCCGCGTCGGTGTGGGCGGTGACCGGCTCGGTGTCCTCCACGGTCGGCGCGCCCGCCGTCCTCACGTACGGGCAGGGCAGTTACGTCCTGCAGAGCCCCGTCGCCGGCCAGGTCACCGCCGTCCTCGCGAAGGAGGGCGAGCGGCTGCCCGCCGGCTCCCCCGTCCTGGAGGTCCGCACCGAGCGGGGCGACGAGGTCGTCCGCACCCTCGACGCGGGCCGCGTCACCGCGCTCGCCGCCAGTACCGGGCAGATCATCTCCACCGGTGCGAACGTCGCCGCCGTGGAGAAGGTCGCCCGCGCGAAGGCCCCGCTGCGGGCGACGGTGTACGTCCCCGCCGAGAGCGCCGCCGGCATCCCCGCGCACGCCTCCGTCGACCTGACGGTGCAGTCGGTGCCGAGCCAGGAGTACGGCGTGCTGCACGGCGAGGTGAAGTCGGTGGACCGCACGGCGCAGTCCGCCCAGCAGATCGCCGCGTTCCTCGGGGACGCCCAGCTGGGCGAGCAGTTCACGAAGAAGGGCAGGCCGGTGGCGGTCACCGTCGAGCTGGAGAAGTCGTCCGGCACGGAAAGCGGTTACGCGTGGTCCTCCGCGGACGGTCCGCCGTTCGAGCTGACCTCGATGACCCTGGCCACGGGTTCGATCCGGCTGGCCGATCAGCGTCCCGTCGATTGGCTGCTCCCGTGACCACCGCCCAGGAGACTCGCGGCAGACGCCGTGCCGCCCCGCCGAAGCGCAAGGTGCCCAGGTCCCGGGCGAAGACCGTCCGTACGCCCACCGTGCTCCAGATGGAGGCCGTGGAGTGCGGTGCCGCCTCACTCGCGATGGTGCTCGGCCACTACGGCCGCCATGTCCCGCTGGAGGAGCTGCGCATCGCCTGCGGCGTCTCGCGGGACGGCTCGCGCGCCAGCAACCTGCTGAAGGCGGCCCGCGGTTACGGGCTGACCGCCAAGGGCATGCAGATGGATCTGGCCGCCCTCGCCGAGGTGACGGCACCGGCCGTCCTGTTCTGGGAGTTCAACCACTACGTCGTCTACGACGGCATGGGCCGCCGGTTCGGCCGCCGCGGGGTGTTCGTCAACGACCCCGGCAAGGGACGGCGGTTCGTCCCCCTGGAGGAGTTCGACGGCAGCTTCACCGGTGTCGTGCTGGTGATGGAGCCCGGCGAGGGGTTCACCCGGGGCGGGCGCAAACCGGGCGTGCTCGGCGCGATGCCGGCCCGGCTGCGCGGCACCGCGGGCACCATGCCCGCCGTGGTGCTGTCGAGTCTGCTGCTGGTGGCGGTGGGCGCGGCGGTGCCGGGGCTCAGCCGTACCTTCATCGACGAGTTCCTGATCGGCGGCCGGACCTCGATGCTGGGCGTGCTGTTCACGTCCATGGGCGCGTGCGTGCTGCTCACGCTGGTGCTGACCTGGCTGCAGCAGGGCAATCTGCTGCGCGGCCGGCTGATCTCCTCCACCCTGTCCAGCGCCCGCTTCCTGCGCCATCTGCTGCGGCTGCCGGTGACGTTCTTCGCCCAGCGCAGCCCGGCCGACCTGGTGCAGCGGCTGCAGTCCAACGACGCGGTGGCCGAGACGCTGGCCCGCGATCTCTCGGCGGCGGGCGTGGACGCGGTGGTGGTCGTGCTGTACGCGGTGCTGCTGTACACGTACGACCCGCAGCTCACGTTCGTGGGCATCGGGGTGGCGCTGTTGAACATCGTGGCGATGCGGATCGTCATCCGGCTGCGCGCGACCCGTACGGCGAAGCTGCGGGCGGACAACGCGCGGCTCACCAACACGGCGTACACCGGTCTGCAGTTGATCGAGACGCTGAAGGCGACCGGCGGGGAGGACGGCTACTTCCGCAAGTGGGCCGGGCAGCACGCCACCACGCTGGAGGAGCAGCAGCGGCTCGGGGTACCGAGCGCCTGGCTCGGCATCGTCGCGCCGACGCTCGCCACGCTCAACAGCGCGCTGATCCTGTGGATCGGTGGCATGCGAGCGGTCGAGGGGCACATCTCGGTCGGTCTGCTGGTCGCCTTCCAGGCGCTGGTCGCCCGTTTCACCGCCCCGCTGACCCGGCTCAACGGGGTGGCGGGCCGGATCCAGGACTTCGCGGCGGACGTGGCCCGGCTGAAGGACGTGGAGAACTTCCGGGCGGACCCGCTCTACGGCCGTCCCGGCACCGGCGAGTCGACCCGCCGGCTGCACGGCCATGTCGAGCTGCAGAACCTCACCTTCGGCTACAACCCGCTGGACAAGCCGCTGCTGACCGGCTTCGACCTGACCGTCGGTCCCGGCCGGCAGGTGGCGCTGGTGGGCGGCTCGGGCAGCGGCAAGTCCACGGTGTCCCGGCTGATCTCGGGACTGTACGCACCCTGGGAGGGTGTGATCCGGATCGACGGACAGCGCATCGAGGACATCCCGCGCGGGGCGCTGGCCTCCTCCGTCTCCTTCGTCGACCAGGAGGTGTTCCTCTTCGAGGGCACCGTCCGCGACAACGTGGCGCTGTGGGACCCGTCGATCCCGGACGAGGCGGTGGTGGAGGCGCTGAAGGACGCGGCGCTGTACGACGTGATCCTGCGCCGGCCGGGCGGCATCCACAGTCCGGTCGAGCAGGACGGCCGGAACTTCTCCGGCGGTCAGCGCCAGCGCCTGGAGATCGCGCGGGCGCTGGTGCGCCGGCCGAGCATCCTGGTCCTCGACGAGGTGACCAGCGCGCTGGACGCGGAGACCGAGCTGGTGGTGATGGACAACCTGCGCCGGCGCGGCTGTGCGTGCGTGGTGATCGCGCACCGGCTGAGCACGGTGCGCGACAGCGACGAGATCGTCGTCCTGGACCACGGCACGGTCGTGGAGCGCGGGCGGCACGAGGAGCTGGTGGCGCGCGGCGGCGCGTACGCGGCGCTGGTCAGGGAGCGATGAGATGACAGCCGTGCACGAGGGTCAGGGCGGCGACCTCGTCCTGGGCGCGCTCGGGTCGCTGGGCACACCGGTCGACTGCTCCGGGTTCGGCCGGCTGGACCTGGAGGGGCCACAGGTGCTGTGGCTGATCGCGTCCGGCGCCGTGGACCTGTTCGCGGTGGACGCCGAACAGCAGGGTCACTGGCACCATCTGGGCCGGCTGGAGGCGGGCTCCCT
Organism: Streptomyces sp. CB02400; assembly: GCF_001905725.1. Lineage (GTDB taxonomy): Bacteria > Actinomycetota > Actinomycetes > Streptomycetales > Streptomycetaceae > Streptomyces > Streptomyces atrovirens. Next base: position 267,198 of record NZ_LIWB01000011.1, on the reverse strand, counting down.
GGTGCTCGGCCCGGTGGCGGGTCCGGCGCACACGCTGGTGGCGCGTCCGCTGCGGGACTGCGTGGTGCACCGCATCGGACTGCGCGAGCTGTACCAGCCCGCGAGCACCCAGACCTGGTCGTACGACGAGTACGGCAACCCGCAGTACGTACCGCCCACGACGAGCCCGCTGGAGTACGCGCTCGCGCTCGGGGTGGGCCGTGGTCTGGCGGTGCTGTTCCAGGCGCCGATGGCCACGGAGCGGGCCACCGCGCCCGGCGACGACGACGTGTTCTGGATGCAGGTCCCGCCGGGCAGTGTGCAGTACGGCTCGCTGTACGGGGCGGAGGCCGCCGCCGATCTGCTGATGGACCCGGCGCTGTGGCAGAGCATGGTCGACCAGCAGTACCGGCTGATGACCACGCTGGACCGGTGGATCGAGCAGCTTGAACAGACGCACGAGACGCGGACGGCGGAGGGCATCGCGGCCGGTGAGGCGGTGCGTGCCCAGGCCGACCGGACGCTGCTCGCGGCGATCGGCAAGCGGTCGGGGCAGCGCACGACGACGGCCGACGCGGACGCCACGTACGCGGCCTGCGAGCTGGTGGCACGGGCGGCCGGGATCCCGCTGACCGCGCCCGAGCGGTCCGGCACCGGCGGGGAACGCCTCGATCCGGTCGAGCGGATCGCCCTGGCCTCCCGGGTGCGCACCCGTGTCGTACGGCTGGACGGCCGCTGGTGGCGGGACGACGTGGGGCCGCTGGTGGGTCACCGGGCCCTGTCGGGGGCGCCCGTGGCGCTGCTGTGGCGGCGCGGCGGCTATGTGGCGGTGCATCCGGCGACCGGCAGGGAGACCCCGGTCGAGAAGGCGAACGCCGAGGAGTTCGAGCCCCGCGCGGTGATGTTCTACCGTCCGCTGCCCGAGCGGCGGCTGAGCCCGCTGCGGCTGCTGCGGTTCTGCATGACGGGTACGCGGGGTGATCTGACGGGTCTGCTGCTGAGCGGTCTGGTGACGGTGGCGATCGGGGCCCTGGTGCCGCTGGCGACCGGCAAGGTGCTCGGCGAGTTCGTGCCGAAGGCGCAGACCGAGCTGATCGTGCAGGTGTGTCTCGCGGTGATCCTGAGCAGTGTGGTGGCCGCCGCCTTCATGCTGCTGCAGAACCTCACCCTGCTGCGTCTTGAGGGCCGGGTGGAGGCGACCCTCCAGCCGGCCGTCTGGGACCGGCTGCTGCGGCTGCCGACCACGTTCTTCACCGAGCGTTCGACGGGTGAGCTGGCGAGCGCGGCCATGGGCATCAGCGCGATCCGCCGCACGCTGGCCGGGGTCGGTCCGACGGTGGCCCAGTCGGTCACCGTGGGCGCGGTGAACCTGGGGCTGCTGCTGTGGTTCAGCGTGCCGATGGCGCTGGCCGCGCTCGGGATGCTGGTGGTCGTCGCGGGAGTGTTCCTGGGGCTCGGGTTGTGGCAGGTGCGCTGGCAGCGCCGCCTGGTGGTGCTCACCAACAAGCTGAACAACCAGGCCTTCCAGACGCTGCGCGGACTGCCGAAGCTGCGGGTGGCGGCGGCGGAGAACTACGCGTACGCCGCGTGGGCGTCGGAGTTCGCCCGCAGCCGTGAGCTGCAGCAGAAGGCCGGTCGGATCAAGAACCTGACGGCGGTGCTGGGCGCGGTCTACCTGCCGCTGGTCACGCTGGCGATGTTCATGCTGCTGGCCGGGCCGGCCCGCGGCTCGATGACGGCGGCGGAGTTCCTCACCTTCAACACGTCGGTGACGATGGTGCTGACCTCGGTCACCCAGCTGACCGGGGCGTTCGTCTCGGCGGTCGCCGCGCTGCCGCTGTTCGAGCAGATCAAGCCGGTGCTGGACGCCACGCCCGAGGTGCGCGCGGCGAGCACCCGGCCGGGCCCGCTGTCCGGGGCGATCGAGGCGCGGCGGCTGTCCTTCCGCTACTCCGACGACGGTCCGCTGGTCCTGGACGACGTGTCCTTCGAGGCGCGGCCGGGCGAGTTCGTGGCGGTCGTCGGCCCCAGCGGCTGCGGCAAGTCCACCCTGCTGCGGCTGCTCATCGGCTTCGACCGGCCGGTGTCCGGCAGTGTGCTGTACGACGGCCAGGACCTGGCCGCGCTCGACCGGTCGGCGGTGCGGCGGCAGTGCGGTGTGGTGCTCCAGCACGCACAGCCGTTCACCGGGTCCATCCTGGACGTCATCTGCGGCACCGAACCGTACACGCCGGAGGAGGCCATGGCGGCGGCGGAGATGGCGGGGCTGGCCGAGGACATCAGGCGGATGCCGATGGGACTGCACACCATCGTGTCGGGCAGCGGCGCGGTCTCCGGGGGCCAGCGGCAGCGGCTGATGATCGCCCAGGCGCTGATCCGCCGGCCGCGGATCCTCTTCTTCGACGAGGCGACCAGCGCCCTGGACAACGAGACGCAGCGCACGGTGATCGAGAGCACCAAGGCCCTGGAGGCGACCCGGATCGTCATCGCGCACCGGCTGTCGACGGTGCTCGACGCGGACCGGGTGGTGGTGATGGAGGGCGGCAAGGTGGTCCAGCAGGGCCCGCCCGGCCGGCTGCTCGCCGACACCGGCGGGCGGCTGCACGAACTGGTGCGGCGGCAGATGGCGTGACGGAAACCGTCAACGGACGGTTACCGTCCGGTCACACCTGTGGCGCGTCTTCGCCGTACGCGGGGGTCCGTCCGTTGCTCCGCGCGGTAAATGGGTACCCACGGGCCATGCGAACCAGCGTGATGGATGTCGGATCGAAGACCGTCAGACTCGTCGTGGCGGACACGGCGGGCGGGGCGCCGCTGCCGGTGCACACGGCGAAGTGGCCGCTCAGGCTGTCCGAGCAGGTCACGCCCGGGGAGCCGGTACCGGAACAGGCCGTGGAGCGCCTGGTGGACGCCGTCGCCGCGGCGGACAGGACCGCCGCGCGATGGGGTGCGTCGGGTCCCCTGGCGTTCGCGACCGCCGTGGTGCGCAGTGCCCCGAACCGGCAGGAGGTGCTGAGCACGGTCCGGGCCCGGACCGGCGTCGACCTGTGCACACTGCCCGGCGAGGTGGAGGCCGAGCTCACGTTCCTCGGGGCCCGGCGCTGGATGGGCTGGCGCTGCGGGCCGCTGGCGCTGCTGGACATCGGCGGGGGTTCGCTGGAGGTCGCCTTCGGGCGCGGCCGGCTGCCCGACTTCGTCGCCTCGCTGCCGCTGGGGGCGGGCCGGCTCACCCACGAGTACTTCGCGGAGTCGGACCCGCCGTCCCCGGAGCAGGTGCGGGCGCTGCGCCGGCGGGTGCGCCACCAACTGCGGGACGTGGCGGCCCGGATCCGCTGGGAGGGACCCCGTACGGCGGTGGTCACCTCCCGCACCTTCCAGCAGCTGGGGCGGCTGTGCGGGGCCGCGCCGGGGCGGCACGGCCCGTTCGTGGAGCGGGAGTTGTCCTGCGCCGACCTGCGGGTGGCCATCGACCGGCTGGCCGCCCTGCCCGCCGCCGAACGAGCCCGGCTGCCCGGGATCTCCGCCCCGCGCTCCGCGCAGAGCCTGGCGGGCGCGGTCGTGGGACACACGGCGATGAAGCTGACCGGCCTGGGGACGGTGACGATCTGCCCCTGGGCGCTGCGCGAGGGGGTGCTGTTGCGCCACATCGAGGACGGCCCCTCCTGGTGGGCGGAGATCATCCGCCTCAACGAGAAGGAGACGGCGGCCGACGGCCCCGTACCGCTGCGCGTCGCCACCGCGCGCGGCTGACCCGGACGTACGACGAGAGGAGACACCCCGTGTCCGAGCGGGACGACCACGAGAAGCCCGAGACCGCCGTCGAGGAGGTGCTGCGCGAGGTCGAAAAGGCCGAACGGCGCCCCGAGGACTCCCCCGGACGACGCCGTCACCGGGGCGAGGCCGGGGAGGCCATCACCCCGAACACCGAGGCGCAGGAGGAATCCCAGGGCGACTGACACCGGTCCGGCGGATCATGCCGGAGACGCGGGGCCCGGCACGCCCTCCCCCGCTGCCTATGGGCGTGGGCGGTGCCCCCCGCGGTGTTGTCGTCGGTTGCCGACTTCCCCACACTCGGCTTCGCTCGCGCGGAAGGGACCTCCTGGGCGGGGACCCTCATCGCGTCGACGCCCTCCTCCGCCTCGCGGCCGGACGCTCCCCCACGCCCGGCTTCTCCCCACGCCCGGCTTCGTACAAGCGGAAGAGACCCCATGCGCGGGGCCCCATCGCGTCGACGCCCTCCTCCGCCTTACGGCCGGACGCTCCCCCACGCCCGGCTTCACTCGCGCCGGAGAGACCCCCATGCGTGGGAGGAACCCCCATCGCCCCCGTTCGCCTGGGCCGCAAGGCGCCGCCGGTTTCCTTCGGCTTGATCCGCCGGGCAGGCCCTGGCGCCGTTTCCCTACTCCGGCGGCGGGCCGAGGGGACGGGCCGCCAGGGCCTGGGCTACGCCCAGCAGGTTGGCGGCCATGGCTCGGCCCGTCCTGCGGGACCAGTCGTGGCCGCTTCCGCCTTCCAGGAAGCTCGGTCCGGGACCAGGGCCCTGGTTCCAGTAGGTCCACGCCTGGCCGGGGATGGTGTAGCCGATGTCCTGAAGGCCGCCGGTGATCTCGCTGATCACATGGTGCGCGCCGTCCTCGTTGCCGGTGACGACGACGCCCGCGACCCGGTTGTAGGCGACCGGCCGGCCGTCGTCGTCCGTCTCGGACAGCATGGCGTCCATCCGCTCCAGGACCCGTTTGGCGACCGACGACGGCTGCCCGAGCCAGGTCGGCGAGGCGATGACGAGAATCTCGGACGCGAGGATCTTCTCGTGGACGCCCGGCCAGGCGTCGCCCTCGTGCACGGCCTCGCTGACCACTCCCGGAGCGATGTCCAGGTCCACCGCGCGGACGACGTCGACCTCCACCCCGTCCTTCTCCAGGTGTTCGGTGACGGTCCGGAACAGCGCCTCGGTGTTGGAGGTGTCCGGTGACTTCTTGAGGGTGCAGTTGATCACTAGTGCCTTCATATGGACACGGAGTACCCCGCGGGCGGCCGGTTGCCACGCGGACGGGGGTGCCGCTGGGCCGTCCGGGTACCCGGGGTGCATGGAACATCCCTGTGAAGAACCCCGGCTGCCCGCACCGCGCGGCCCCCTGAGCAGCGCCGTCGAGGACCACCTGCGGGGCACCGGCCCGCTGCCACCGGACGAGGAGGTCGCCGCCGCCCCCGTGTACGGCGACGACCTCCAGCTCGCCCTGTACCTGTGCTACGAACTCCACTACCGCGGGTTCGCGGGCGTGGCGGCGGACCGCGAATGGGACCCGGAACTGCTGCGCGTCCGCGCCGCCCTGGAGGACCGCTTCCTCACCGCGCTCCGCGCGGACGCCCGGCGGCACGACGACGTCGACGAGGCGCTCGCCGGGATCCTGGTGGAACCGGTGGACGGCACGGGCGTCAGCCACTTCCTGCGCGACAAGGGCGAATTGTGGCACGTCCGCGAGTACGCCGCCCAGCGGTCCCTGTACCACCTGAAGGAGGCCGACCCGCACGCGTGGGTGCTGCCCCGGCTGTGGGGGCGGGCCAAGGCGGCGATGGCGGCGGTCGAGTTCGACGAGTACGGCGGCGGCCGCGCCGACCGGGTGCACGCCCGTCTCTTCGCCGACCTGATGACCGACCTGGGGCTGGACACGGCGTACGGCCGTTATCTGGACGCGGCCTGCGCCGAACTGCTCGTGACGGTGAACCTGATGTCCCTCTTCGGACTGCGCCGCTCCCTCAGGGGCGCGCTGGTGGGCCACTTCGCGACGGTCGAGATCACCTCGTCGCCCGGCTCTCGGCGGCTCGCCGAGGCGATGCGCCGCACGGGCGCGGGGCCCGCCGCCGAGTACTTCTACGACGAGCACGTGGAGGCGGACGCGGTGCACGAGCAGGTGGTGCGCCACGAGGTCGTCGCCGGGCTGCTGGAGGTGGAGCCGCACCTCGCGGCGGACATCGCCTTCGGCGTCGACGCCACGGTGTTCGCCGAGGACCGCCTCGGCGAGAGGCTGCTCGCGGACTGGGGCGCGGGCCGCTCGTCACTGCGCACTCCCCTGTCCCAGGAGTTCGCCCATGCTTCTTGACGGCGGGGGTACCCGGCGGTCCGTGAGCCCACTGGCACCACCGGGCGTGTACGCCCCTCAGGAGGACACCGAGCTGCTGGCCGGCGCCCTGTACGACGAACCCGTCCCCGCGGGCGCGGACGTTCTCGACGTGGGCACGGGGTCCGGCGCGCTGGCGGTGAGGGCCGCCCGGCGCGGCTGCCGGGTGACCGCGGTCGACGTCTCGCGGCGGGCGGTGTGCGCGGCCCGGCTGAACGCGCTGCGGGCCGGTGTGCCGGTCCGGGTCCGGCGCGGCAACCTGTTCGCGCCGGTGCGGGGTGAGACGTTCGATCTGATCCTCGCCAATCCGCCGTACGTTCCGGCGCCCGGCGGCGGCTCGCTGCCGCGGGGCGCGGCCCGGGCCTGGGACGCGGGCGATGACGGACGGCTCGTCCTGGACCGGATCTGCGGGGAGGCGCCCGCGCTGCTGCGGCCGGGCGGTGTCCTGCTGCTGGTGCAGTCGGCGCTCAGCGACCCCGGGCTGACGGTCGGCCGGCTGCGGGCGGCCGGGACGAAGGCCGCGGTGATCCGGCGCCGGCACATCGCCTTCGGCCCGGTGGTACGGGGCAGGGAGCGCTGGCTGCGGGAGCGGGGCCTGCTGTCCGGGACCGAGGACACGGAAGAACTGGTGGTGATCCGTGCCGAACTCCCCGTCTGACACCCCGCGTCGCGTCACCGTCCAACGCAGGGGGCCGCTGCTGGTGGAGGGCCCGGTGGAGGTCGAGCTGGAGGACGGCACGGTCGTCACCTCCGACCGCTTCCGAGTGGCCCTGTGCACCTGCCGTCGCAGCCGGCGGTATCCGTGGTGCGACACCAGCCACCGGGACCGGGCGTGAGTCCTGGGGCCGAGGGCCCGTGAGAAGCCCGGAGGCCGGCGGGCGGCCCCACTCCGCCCGCCGGCCTCCTTGCGCGGGATCGCACGTTCCGCGGGAGGGCCGGTACTCCCCAGTCCGCCGGCCGCCGCGCGGTCACGGGAAACCGTGCGATCCCGGTCTCAGAACGCGAAGACGCTCGAACCGTGAGCGTTCATCACGCACGCGTTGGAGAAGATCCGCTCGTAGGAGACGCGCTGCCCTTGCCACACCCCGTCGACGGTGACGAGCACCGGGTCGTACTGCTTGGTGCAGAAGACGCCCTCCCGCATCGTCAGGGCGTCGAGGTCGCCGTCGAGGCGGTTCATCTCCGCACAGGCCGCGTCCGCGGCCGGGTGGGTGCCCGAGGGTCCGGGGGCACAGGTCAGGGTGACCGCGCGTTCCGGCGTGACGGTCATCGCGCTGTCGCCGTGGCCCACGGTGAGTACCAGGGCCGAGGGGGCGTAGAGCGCGGACGGGGCGGTTCCCTCGGCGGCCTGCGCCACCCCGGACAGGGGTACGCAGACGGCTGCGGCCGTGAGGCCGAGGGTGGTGGCCCAGCGCGCGGTGTTCCGCATTGTGTGCATCCTTCCGCTCGTGTCGACAAGGCATGTCGACGGGTCGCCGGCCCGTGCTCGGTCGGTGCCGAACCGGCGTGCCGGAGTCTGCCGAGTCCGCGCCGGAACTTCACGTCGGACATGCGGATTTCGGTAACCTTGCGTGTTGAATCAGTGGCGTGAAGTCACGGAGAGCGGAGCCGTGCGCCTTGTAACCGCACGGACGGCGAGCGCGCGAAGTGGCCAGATGGCCGGAATGCGGCAGCTCGGCAATCGGCCTGAAACATTCCGATTCCGCTCTCGGCAGACCGTTCCGCGACGCCTTGTGTTCATGGACAGGGCGAGTAATCGTCATTACATGATTACGGCAGAGCAGCGAGAGCAACTGCGGGGCTGGTTCACCGGCCGGCTCCCCGACGATCTCTTCGAGGAGCTGACCGAGGTCACGGTCGACCGCGAGGAGATCACCGTCATCGGCCGCATTCCCGGCCCCCGGCCGGCCGAGGGCGCCTCGCCGGCCGAGCGGGAGGCGGCCGTCGAGGGCCGCGTCCAGGAGTTCCGGGAACGCACCCGGGACGACCGGATCGCGGTCGCCCGGGACGCCGAGCACCGCTTCGGCCGGAAGGTCTCCTGGGGCGTGGAGTGCGAGGGACACCGCGCCCTGTTCACGCACGTGGCCGCGCCCGTCATGACCCGGCTGCGGCAGCCGGAGCGGCAGGTCCTCGACACCCTCATCGCGAGCGGGGTGGCCCGCAGCCGCAGTGAGGCGCTGGCCTGGTGCGTACGGCTGGTCCAGCGGCACACCGACGACTGGCTCACCGAGCTGCGCGAGTCGCTGGAACACGTCCAGCGGGTGCGGGCCCAGGGGCCGGACACCGAGCCCGAGGAGGCGGAGCCCGGCACCGACGGCGGGTGAACGGCGTTGTCGGTGGCGTTCGTTACGGTGCGCGCATGACTCGATTCGTATTGGTGGCCGGTGCCTGGCTCGGGGCGTGGGCGTGGGACGAGGTGGCGGCCGAACTGCGCGAGGCGGGGCACGAGGCGTATCCGCTGACGCTGTCCGGGCTCGCGGAGAAGCAGGGGGTGCCGGCGGGGCAGCAGACCCATGTGCGGGACATCGTGGGCGAGGTGGAGCGGCTCGGTCCGCGGGACGTCGTCCTCGTGGGGCACAGCTACTCCGGCGTGCCGGTCGGCCAGGCGGCCGAGCGGATCGGCGACCGGCTGCGGAGGGTGGTGCTCGTCGACGCGAACGCGCCCGTGGACGGGGAGTCGTTCCTGTCCGGCTGGCCGAGCGAGGAGGTACGGAGGTCGATCGAGGCGCACGACGGCCAGTGGCCGCCGCCGGCCGCGGACGACTGCGCGGGCCAAGGCCTGACGGACGAGCAGACAGCCCGGTTCATCGCCGGGTCGACCCCGCACCCGGGTGCCACGCTCACCGAACCGGCCGTGCTGGAGCGGTCGCTCGGCGAGCTGCCGACGACGTACGTCAAGTGCCTGCTGGACGGGGAGGAACCCCTGCCGGCCGTGGCGGAGCTGCTGAAGAGCGACAAGTGGGAGCTGGTGACGATGGACACCGGGCACTGGCCGATGTTCTCCCGGCCGCGCGAACTGGCCCGGATCCTGCGGGAGGCGGCCACCGGCCGCTGATCCACGGCCGCCCGGCGCTGGACGCGCCCCGCGCATACCGGCCAGTATGCTCCGGGACGACGCGGCTCGAGGAGACAGGGCGGGGCGGATGGCGAAGCACTGGGCCGACTTCCAGTACGAGATCTACTTGAACGGGATGACGGGTGCCGTGCCCCGGCTGCCGACCGATCTGACCCGGCTGGAGGAGCTGACCGAGCAGCGGCTGGGCCCGGGTCCGGTCGGGTATGTCGCCGGCAGCGCGGGCGACGGCAGCACCGCCCGCGCCAACCGGGCCGCGCTCGACCGCCGCCGGATCGTGCCGCGCATGCTGCGGGACGTGCACGAGCGTGATCTGTCGGTCGAGGTGCTGGGCAGGTCGCTGCCGGCGCCGCTCGCGCTGGCGCCGGTCGGAGTGCTGTCGATCATGCATCCGGACGCCGAGTCCGCCGCCGCCCGGGCGGCGGCCGCGCAGGGTGTGCCGTTCGTGCTGTCGTCCGCGTCCAGCACGCCGATGGAGCAGGTCGCGGAGGCGATGGGCGAGGCGGAGCGCTGGTTCCAGCTGTACTGGCCGAAGGACGTGGAGGTGGCCCGGAGCTTCCTGGACCGGGCGGAGGCCGCCGGGTTCACGGCGCTGGTCGTCACCCTGGACACTCCCCTGCTGTCCTGGCGTCCGCGCGACCTGGACCAGGCGTACCTGCCGTTCCTGCACGGGGTGGGCACCGCGAACTACTTCTCGGACCCGGCCTTCCAGGCGGGTCTGGTCAAGCCGGTGCACGAGGACCCGGACGCGGCGGTGATGCACTTCGTCGGCATGTTCGCCGACCCCGCCAAGTCCTGGCCGGACCTGGCGTTCCTGCGGGAGAACTGGGACGGGCCGATCGTCCTCAAGGGCGTGCTCCACCCCGACGACGCGCGGCGCGCCGCCGACTCCGGGATGGACGGTGTGGTGGTGTCCAACCACGGCGGGCGTCAGGTGGCCGGGGCGATCGCCGCGGCGGACGCGCTGCCCGGCGTGGTGGAGGCCGTCGGCGACCGGCTCACCGTGCTCTTCGACAGCGGGGTGCGCACCGGCGACGACGTCTTCAAGGCCCTCGCCCTCGGCGCACGGGCGGTCCTGCTGGGGCGTCCGTACGTCTACGGGCTCGGCCTCGACGGACAGGCGGGGGTGGAACACGTGATCCGCTGCCTGCTCGCCGAACTCGACCTCACCATGGCCCTGTCGGGCCACGCCACCCCGGCCGCGATCGGCCCCGACGCCCTCACGGAGACCACCGTCTGACCCGGCCGGGACGGGGTGTCCTCCCCGCCCCGGCCGCACGGCTCACGTCACCGGTTCCGCCAGCCCGGCACGGCGGGCCGCCGGGGTGTGGGTGCCGCTGATGGACAGGGAGTCCGCGTCCGTCCGTACCGGTTCGGCCGCCCAGCGCTGGTCCACGGTCCGGTCGCGCACCTTGACGACGATGTCGGCGTTCGCGTCAGGGGTCGCCGGGGCGAGGGCCAGTTGGACGTCCCAGCGGGGCACCAGTTCGCCCCGCGCGGTGAGGTCGTACCGTACGTCGGCGCCCCGCTGGTCGCCGGGGTCGGCGCAGGTGCCGAGGACGACGACACCGGCGTCCTTGTGCGAGTCCAGGCACAGACCGGGGTCGGCCACGCTGCGCAGCAGCCCGTCGTCCTCGTACGTCCACTGCTGGGTCCACACCGAGGAGCAGTCCGCCAGGCGGGTCCCGGAGCCGTCCCGGGGCTCGCCCCGGGTGTCGAGGCACAGGCCGGAGGCGACGTTGCGCAGCCGCGTCCGTCCCGGTGCGGTGGGGAGCCCGGCGGCGCCGGGCGGGGACGCGGACGGCACGGCCGCGCGGCCGCCCGCCGCTCCGGTGGAGCCCGTCGGGTCGGCGGCACCGCCGTCCGGGGTGGAGGACCCGGCGATGAGCACGCTCACCAGCACCCCGGCCGAGACCGCGCCGATGCCGGTGAGCAGGGTCCTGGTGGAGCGCACCGGGTCCGGGAAGGCGATGCCCGCCAGACGGGCGGGAACGGGGATGCGGGACAGCACGCGGTGCCGGCCGCCGGACGGCCCGTCCCCGCCCCGGCGCCGGCGGCGGGCGGCGCGTCCGCCTCGCGGGCCGGCCGTCGTGCGCCCCGGACGCGAGTCGAGGTAGCGCCGGGCCCCCCACCCGAGTACCGCCTCGGCGATCAGCGGGCCCAGGCCGCCCTCGAAGTGGCTCAGTTGCTCGGCCGCGTTCCGGCAGTGGCGGCACTCCGCCAGATGCTGCCGGACGTCCGGCAGCAGGGCCCCGCCCCGGCGGATCGGGACGTCGAGGAGGCGGTTGTAGAAGCGGCAGTCCTTCGTCGGTGCCAGTTCCTGATGGGCGTGGACACAACCTTGACGGAATTTGTCACGTGCCTGTTCGAGTGCGCCCGATGCGACGGCGAGGTCCATGCCGAGCAGACCGGCCGGTACGGAAATCGGCTCGGCCTCGACCTCGACGTGCCAGAGCAAACAGCGCGCGCGTGCGGGCAGCGACCGGAATGCCCGTTGAGCGAGTGAGCGATTTTCCGGAGTCATGGTGTTCGCCGCGCGCATGCCGCGCCCGCCGGCCGGTTTCTGCAGCTCCGGCATAACTCCGGTTATTCGGTCGTCCGCGGCCCACTCGCGGACCGTGTCCCGCACGGCCACCAGCAGTACGGGCCGGAGCGCGACGGCCGATTCGCCGACGGCGACCCGGTCCAGTGCCCGGTGCAGGGCGGCCGCGGTGACCATGGCGGCGAGCTGCCCCGACGACGCGAGGCAGACGGCCGCGTAGTCGTGCATCGACTGCCAGTGCCGCGCCGTCAGCAGCGCGACGGAGCGGGCGGCCTCGCCCTCCGGACGGTTCCGCAGCCGGGCGGCGAGGAACTCGTCGGATTCCCCCGGATCCCCGCCGGGCGGGGGATACGGGGGTCGAGGGGGGTGGGGGGTGTGCACTGAGATGGTTCCTTCCCACAGCGCATGTGCCATTCGAGGGTTTCCGACGCCGAAAAGGAAGACCGATTGGTGCATACCTTTTGGCGGGGCACGGGGGGCGCGAATTCACCGACGGTGAATCGGACCCGGTTCATCAACTCGCGTGCGTCCCCGGCCATTACCCCCCGCACGGGTGGCTCACTCTCGCACAACCCGCACTCGGCCAACAAGGCGCCTGAGCAACATCCGCGCGTTGACAGAAAGTCAGAAAGGAAGTCCGGCCCGCGGCCCTCGCCCCGGTTTTCGGCGCGGGTTTTCACGCCGTTCACATCCGGCCCGGCACAAGGGGTGTCCGGGAGGGCCCCCGGCGTCCCGCGCGGCCCGGCCGGCGCGGTTCAGATCTGCCAGGAGCGCAGCCGGTCGGCCGCGCCGTAGACGTCCGCCTCGCCGGAGATCAGGTCGCGCGCCAGATCGACCAGGGCGCCGTAGGGCGGGTCGATGCCGACCCCGCTGACGAACATGTAGGCGACCGCCGTGGCACAGGCGAAGCGGGCGTTGGCCGAGGGCAGCGGCCGGAGCACGGCGAGGGTGTGCAGCAGGGCCGCCGCCCGCCAGGCCGGGTCGGAGTCGACGCCCAGCCGGGGCGGGTCCACGCGATGGCGGGCGACGGCCGCGACGAGGGCGGAGAAGTCGTTGACGGTGGGCTGGTCCGGGAGGACCTCCTCGTGCCGCTGGAGCAGCCAGGGCACGTCGATGTGGAGCACGGGTGCCATCGGTCAGGCGGCCCGCCCCGCGCCCCTGGCGGAGGGTTCGTCGTCCGGGAAGGCGGCGGCGAATTCGTCGGCGTGGGAGGCGAAGAACCGGCGGAAGGCCTCGGCGCCCTCCTGAAGGGCGCGGTGGCGGGCTATGTCCGCCGCGGCCGCCTCCCGCACGAGCGCCTTCATGGACGTACCGCGTTCCTTGGCGATCTGCCGCAGGTCCTCGAGCTCGCGGTCGCTGAACTCCACGTTGAGAGCTGGCATGCCCTCACGGTACCGCTCGGGTACTGAATCGTAAATATGCGCAGGTCAGACGGTACGCGAGGGGGTACCGACAGGGGGCCGGCGGCCGAGTGGCCGCCGGCCCCCGCGGGGAGGGGTGTCAGCCCTGGTCGGCCACGAAGGAGGCCATGCGGGTCAGAGCCGCGTTCCAGTTGATGGTGTGTTCGTTGGTGGACCAGGACTGGATGTCGTCGATGAAGCAGAACTGGCCGACGCAGCCCTGGAGTTTCGACTGGGCGAAGGGGTCCTGGATGCTGGAGTTGGGTCCGCCGGAGAGCGTGCCGGCGGGCGGGTTCGGCAGGTTCGGGTCGAGCTGGGCGGCGTACCAGCGGCTGTGCTGGTTGTGCGCGTTGACCTCGCCGTAGCCGGTGACGTACGACATGTTGAGGGCGTTGCGGCCCAGGATGTAGTCCATGCTCTGCAGCGCGCCGTCCCGGTACTTCCGCGCGCCGGTGAGGTCGTAGGCGGTGGCGAGGACGACCGCGTTGTTGAGGACCTGGTGGCTGGAGCCCCAGTCGTAGACGTTGCCCTCGGGCGCGTACGGCATGCCGTACGGGTGGGCCTTCAGCGTGGCCAGGTAGCCGTCGGCGCCCTCGACGACGGAGCGGCGGACCTTGTCGCGGCCGGGGAGCCGGTTGGGCACGGTGGCGAGGTCGAGCCGGCCGGCCGCGGCGGTGCGGGCCCAGTCGAAGCCGAGCGGGCCGAAGATGTCGGCGGTGTGCACCGGGGAGTTCAGGACGTACTCCTTGAACTGACGTTCCCCCGTGGTGATGTACAGCTCGGCGGCCGCCCAGTAGAACTCGTCGGCCACGGTGTCGTCGTTGTAGGCGCCGCCGCCGATGCCGTCGCTGGGGTCGGCGAGGACGTCCGGGTGGGCGAGGGCCGCCGTCCAGGCCTTGCGCGCGGCGGCCAGGGTCTCGGCCGCGAACTCCTTGTCGTAGGAGCGGTACAGCCGTGCCGCCTGGGCGGCCGTGGCCGCGAGGTTCAGGGTGGCGGCGGTGGTCGGCGGGTGCAGTTCCCGCTTCTGCGGGTCGTCGCTGGGCAGCAGCGGCAGTCCGGTCCACTGTTCGTCGTGGATCTTGTGGTGGGCCATGCCGGCCAGCGGCTCGCCCTCGGGTACCTGCATCTTCAGCAGGAACTCCAGCTCCCAGCGGGCCTCGTCGAGGATGTCCGGGACCTTGTTGCCGCTCTCCGGGATGTTCAGCGTGCCGTCGCCGAGCTTGTCCGCCTCGCCGGTGCGGGCGTGCCGGGCGCGCTCGTAGGTGCTGAGCACCTCCCAGGTGCTGATGCCGCCGTTGACGACGTACTTGCCGTGGTCGCCGGCGTCGTACCAGCCGCCGGTGACGTCGAGGGTGTAGTCGCAGACGCCTGGCTGACAGGGCACGTCGCCGTCACCCTGGTTGGGAGCGACGTCCACGTGACCGGCCGGACGGCCGTAGCCGGGGCGCAGGTCGTCGCGGATCTCGGTGCCGCTGCGCTGGGTGTAGTAGTACTTCGCCGAGTCCAGCCGCAGCCGTTCGTACGCGCTCGCGTCGATGTCGAAGGGCCGGCTGGTCTCGCCGTCCACGACCAGGGTGTAGCCGGTCCCCCGCTTGCGGTGGCCGCCGAAGTCGATGGAGTGGACGTTCTGCCCGGAGGAGCCGTCGGTGCCGCGCGGCACGGTCCAGCCGCGCCGGACGACCCGGCCGTCGTCGTCCTTCAGCTTCCAGGGCAGCCGCTCGCCGGCGTCGGTGACCAGGGTGGCGTTCTTCGGCCCGGAGGGCAGATAGGCGACCTGGTTGACGCGGACCCGGGGCCCGGTGTCGGGCTCGTACGGCTCGGGGGCGACCCCGCCCAGCAGGGACACGTCGTCCACGCAGAACCGCCAGGGGTCCGCGCTGCCGCCTAGCTGGAAGCCGACCTGGCCCTGCGCGGTGTCGACGGGCGAGGTGAAGGTGTACGAGTAGGTGTTCCCCGAGACACTGAGCTGCGGGGAGACCTCGTAGTAGGTGTCGTACGGGTCCACCTGCAGGCCGACGATCGCCCGCACGACACGGTCCGCGGGCGAGCCGGTCGCGCTGAAGGAGAAGCGGTACGACTCGCCCTTCACCAGGGTGATGTCGTTCTGGCCGACGGCCGCGTCCCAGCGGTTGGTGGTGCCGCCGGGGACGTCGGCGCACAGGCGGCCGTCGGACGGGCCCGCGGTGACGTTGGCGGAGGCCCACCAGGGGTCGGTGCCGGTGTCGAAGGTGCCGTTGCGGACCTGCTCGACCTCGTCCGCCCCGGCCGGGGCGGCGGGCAGCGCGGTGAGCGCGGTCGCCAGCAGGCCGGTGAGGGACAGCAGAGCGGTTCTGCGTCTGTTCACGTATGGGCTCCTCTTGGGGAGGTGCGGAGATTTTGGGAGCGCTCCCATTTCCGTGCGCAGAACATGGTTGTGGCAGGTGTGACGTTCCGTCAACGGTTGGAACAGGACTGGCGACGCTCACCCGGAGCGGAGGTTCGCAGTCCGCGCCGGGCCGCGACCCACTAGGCTGGAACTCAGGCGATACACCGGTTCACGGTGAGTGTGCGCGATGGAGTGGCGACAATGAGGCCGGACGACCCGTTCGACGATGCCGTGACGGCCCGGGCCGTCATCGCCGCCGACGGCACGCTCGCGCGGTGGAGCGAGGGTGCGCGCCTGCTGCTGGGGCACACGGCGGAGGAGGTCGTCGGCCGTCCGGCCGCCGAGCTGCTGACCGGGGGTTCGGGCCTGCCCCGGCTCCCGGCCGCCCGCTGGAGCGGCACCCTCGCCCTGCGGCACCGCGACGGCTCCACCGTCACGGTGTGGGTGCTCGCCCACCACAGACAGCCGGCGGACGACGGTCCCGGTGACTGGCTCGCCGTCACCCCGCTGGAGGCCACGGACCAGGAACTGCCCGACGATCCGCTGGTCAGGACGGCCGTGTTCCAGTCGCCCTGCGCCGCGATGGTCTTCGACGAGGAGCTGCGCCTGCGCGGGATCAACGACGCCATGGCCCATCTCCTCGGCCTGCCCGCCCCCCATCTGCGAGGGCTCAGGCCCACCGACATCGGCGGCCGGCCGCAGCACACCGAACTCGAACGGCACCTGCGCCAGGTGCTGCGCACCGGCCGGCCGCACGACATGCAGACGTACATGAAGGCCACCGGCGAGAGCCGCGCGCACGCCTGGCTGGCCCGGCTCGCCCCGCTCACCGACCGGTCCGGCCGGGTGCGGGGCGTGTGCGCGACGGCCCACGACCTCACCGAGCAGTACCGGGCGCGGGAGCGGCTGCAGCTGGTCAACGAGGCCAGCATGCGCATCGGCACCACCCTGGACGTCACCCGGACGGCGCAGGAGCTGGCCGAGGTGTGCGTGCCCGCGCTCGCCGACTTCGTCAGCGTGGACCTGCTGGAGCCCGAGGAGCCCGGAGGTGAGCCCACCGGCCCGCTGAGCACGCCGGTCTCGCTGCGCCGGGTCGCCCATCAGTCCCTCACACCGGGCAGCCCAGAGTCGGTCGCCCGCACGGGCGAGGTGGTCGTCTACCCGGCCGCCGCGCCCCAGGCCGACTCGCTGATCGCCGGCCACAGCATCGTGGCCTCGGTGCCCTCCGGCGATCTCGACCCGTGGCTCGCGGTGGACGAGGCACGCGCCCGGCAGGTCCGGGAGTACGGCGTCCACTCCATGCTGTCCGTCCCGCTCCAGGCGCGCGGCACGACGCTCGGGGTGGCCGCCTTCACCCGCTTCACCCGTCCCGAGTCGTTCACCCACGACGACGTGCTGCTGGCCGAGGAGGTCACCGCGCGCGCCGCCGTCTGCATCGACAACGCCCGCCGCTACTCCCGCGAACGCGAGACCACCCTCGCGCTCCAGCGCAGCCTGCTGCCCCGCACCCTGCCGCGCACGGCCGCCGTGGAGGCGGCCACCCGCTATCTGCCGGCCTCGCGCTCCGGTGTGGGCGGTGACTGGTTCGACGTGATCCCGCTGTCCGGGATGCGGGTGGCCATGGTGGTCGGGGACGTCGTCGGGCAGGGCATCCAGGCGTCCGCGACCATGGGCCGGCTGCGCACGGCGGTGCGCACCCTCGCCGACATCGACCTCGCGCCCGACGAACTGCTCACGCACCTCGACGACCTGGTGCTCCACCTCTCGCAGGAGTCGGGCGGCGACCCCGGGTCGGGCGAGGTCGGCGCGACCTGTCTGTACGCGGTGTACGACCCGGTGTCACGGCGCTGCACCCTGTCCCGCGCGGGGCATCCCCCGCCGGTCCTGATCCCGCCGGGCGGTCCGGCCCGACACCTCGAACTGCCCTCCGGGCCGCCGCTGGGCCTGGGCGGGCTGCCCTTCGAGTCGGTCGAGCTGGAACTGCCCGACGACGCGGTGCTGGCGTTCTACACCGACGGGCTGGTCGAGTCCCGCGGACGGGACACCGAGGCCGGTCACGCCCTGCTCCGCGAGGCGCTGTCCAACGCCGCCGGCCCGCTCGACGAGACCTGCGACCGAGTCCTGCACACCGTGCTCGCGCCGGGCGGCGCCACGGACGACGTGGCCCTGCTGCTGGCCCGTACCCACGGTCTGCCGTCCGCGCAGGTCGCCACCTGGGACATCCCCGCCGATCCGGCGCTGGTCGCCCCCATCCGCAAGCAGGTCCTCGACCAACTGGCCACCTGGGCGCTGACCGAGGCGTCGTTCACGGCGGAGCTGGTGGTGAGCGAGCTGGTCACCAACGCCATCCGGTACGGCGCCCCGCCCATCCGGCTGCGGCTGATCCACGACGCCTCGACGCTGATCTGCGAGGTGTCCGACACCAGCCACACGGCGCCGCACCTGCGGCGGGCCAAGACCTGGGACGAGGGCGGCCGGGGCCTGCTGCTGGTCGCCCAGCTCACCCAGCGCTGGGGCAGCAGACACACCGCCGACGGCAAGACCATCTGGTCGGAACTGGCCCTGGTGGACGAGATGTGACACGAGGTGAACCATGGCGAACGGGTCACGGCACGCGACGGCGGTGGCGGCGGGTGGGCTGGTCCTGCTGGGCGCACTCGCCTCCTGCGGCACCGAGAGCGGGACCGCGGGCCCTTCCCCGCGGCCCTCCGCGTCCGCCGGACGGACGGCCGGGGACTCCCCGCACAGCGCCGTCCCGAGCGACGCCGCCGGTTCCACGAACGACCGGTCCCCGACGTCCGCCGGGCACACGGACCGCCCGGCGTCCCGGTGCCGCACCGCCGAGCTGAGCGCCGCCGTCGGCCGGATGGACCCGGGTGCGGGACAGCGCAACTTCCCCGTCGTGCTGACGAACGTCTCCTCCCGCACCTGCACCCTGTACGGCTATCCGGGCGCCGCCTTCGTGGACGCGGCCGGTGAGCGGCTGGGCCGGGACCCGGAGCGCACCCCCGGCGACCCGGCGACCGTCACGCTGCGGCCCGGCGCCAGTGCCTGGGCGGGGCTGCGCTACGCGAGCCCCGGCGTCAGCGGCGCCCGTACGGCCACCCCGGCGGCGCTCCTCGTCACCCCACCGGACGAACGGGAAGCCCTGAAGGTGCCGTGGAAGGCCGGCGCGGTCCCGGTGTCCGGCAACGCGTCCTCGGTGTTCCTCACGGTGCTTCAGCCGGGCACCGGTCCCTAGGGGGTGTCGTTCGGGTCTTGCCGGGGTCATGGGTCCTGACACGCACGTCTGCGGCGTTGTCGTCGGTTGCCGACGCTCCGCGTCGACGCCCTCCTCCGCCTTGCAGCTGCCCGCACCGGACCCCGCTCGACCGGCCACAAGGCGCCGTCGCCTGAAGCCGGCCTGATCCGAACGACACCCCCTGGAGCCCTCTCAGTGACCGGCCACCGGGTGCGGGGCGTAGGGCTGCCGGAGCTCCTCCAGCTCCTTTTCGGTCAGCTCCAGTTCGACGGCGGCCACGGCGTCCTCGATGTGGTGGGGCCTGGCCGCGCCGACGATGGGCGCGGTGACCGTGTCCTGGTGGAGCAGCCAGGCGAGGGCGATCCGGGCGCGCGGTACGCCGCGCCGTTCGGCGATGCGGGTGACCGCCTCGACGACCGCACGGTCCCCTTCCTGGTACAGGGTGCTGCCGAACACGTCGGTGGCGCTGCGCCCGGTGGTGGCGTCCCAGTCCCGGGTGAGCCGGCCCCGGGCGAGCGGGCTCCAGGGCAGGACGCCCACGCCCTGGTCGGCGCAGAGCGGCAGCATCTCGCGCTCCTCCTCGCGGTAGAGGAGGTTGTAGTGGTTCTGCATGGACACGAACCGGGTCCAGCCGTGCCGTTCCGCCGTGTACTGCGCCTTGGAGAACTGCCAGGCGTACATCGAACTGGCCCCGATGTAGCGCACCTTGCCCGCCTTGACGACGTCGTGCAGCGCCTCCATCGTCTCCTCGACCGGAGTCCCGGGGTCCCAGCGGTGGATCTGGTAGAGGTCGACGTAGTCGGTGCCGAGGCGGGTGAGGCTGTGGTCCAGCTCGGTCATGATCGCCTTGCGGGACAGACCGCCGCCGTTGGGGCCGGGCCGCATCCGGCCGTGCACCTTCGTGGCGAGCACGATGTCGTCCCGGCGGGCGAAGTCGCGCAGCGCCCGGCCGACGATCTCCTCGCTGGTGCCGTCCGAGTACACGTTCGCGGTGTCGAAGAAGGTGATGCCCGCCTCCAGCGCCTGCCGGATCAGCGGGCGGGACGCCTCCTCGTCGAGGGTCCACTCGTGGTTGCCGCGGCCGGGCACGCCGTAGGTCATGCACCCCAGACAGATCCGCGACACGTCCAGACCCGTCGAGCCGAGCTTCACGTACTGCATCGTTGCTGCTCCTGTCTGCGGGAACGGTTGTCGCCAGGGGGAGCGTACGTGTTGGTGCGCACTCGAAGCCGGGTGCCGGCCCGTCGGTGTCCGGGGGCGGAAAACCGATTGCCCGCGCCGGACCGAAGGCCCCAGGATCCTGCCATGCCTACGAGCCCTCTCCCGCTGCCGCCGTCCGCCACCGCCCCCGCGGCGGGCCGACAGCAGCAGCCCGGCCCCCGGGGAGGTCCGGCACCGTCGCGCTCATGACGGCCGCCCTGCTCGCGGGGCTGCTCGCCGGTTACGGCATCGCCGTCCCCGTGGGCGCCGTCGGGACCTACCTGGTCTCCCTCACCGCCCGCACCACCCTGCGCACCGGGGTCTGCGCGGCCCTCGGCGTCGCCACGGCCGACGGGCTGTACGCCCTCGCGGCCACGCTCGGCGGTTCGGCCCTCGCGTCGGCGCTGCGACCGGTCCTGGGGCCGCTGCGCTGGGTCTGTGTGCTGGTGCTGCTGGCGCTGGCGGCGTGGGGCGCGGCCGGCGCCGTACGCCGGTACCGCGGCCGGCGGCTCACCGCCCGCCCGGGGACCGCTCCCCCGGGCGCCGCCCGCGCGTATCTGTCGCTGCTCGGGATCACCCTGCTCAACCCCACCACCGTGATCTATTTCGCGGCGCTGGTGCTCGGCTCGCGGAGCGGTGAGGCCGCCGGGCCGGTGGAACAGAGCGTGTTCGTGGCGGCGGCCTTCGCCGCGTCCGCGAGCTGGCAGGTGCTGCTCGCCGGCGGCGGCGCCCTGCTGGGCCGGTCGCTGACCGGCCACCGGGGCCGGCTGGTGACCGCGCTGGTGGCCTCCGCGGTGATGACGGCCCTCGCGATCCGTATGGCGGTGGCCCCCGGCTGACGGTTCACGGGCCCGGCAGGGATGAACCCCGCGTGCGGTGGTGTTGTCGATGTGATCGAGTCGGACGCAGGACACGAGGACGATGGGACGGATGCCATGCCTCTCGAAGGCGAGTACGAACCCAGCCCGACGCAGTGGGTGCGCGAACAGGTGGAACGGTACGAGAGTTCGGGCGGCACGCAGGGGACGACCCTGATGGACACGGGCCTGCCCGTCGTCCTGCTGACCAGCCGGGGTGCGAAATCCGGCAGGCTGCGCAAGACCCCGCTGATGCGTGTCGAGCACGAGGGGCGGTACGCGGTGGTGGCCTCGCTGGGCGGGGCGCCCAAGCACCCGGTCTGGTACCACAACGTCAAGGCCGACCCGCGTGTCGAACTCCAGGACGGGCCCGGGAAGTGGGACATGACGGCCCGTGAGGTCACGGGGGCGGAGAAGGACGAGTGGTGGAAGCGCGCGGTCGCGGCCTATCCGCCGTACGCCGACTACCAGAAGAAGACGGACCGCGAGATCCCGGTCTTCGTGCTGGAGCCGGACGGGCAGCGGGGCTGAGTCCCGGAGAATTTCCCGTGTTCCGGAGTGCATGAAGCTCCGGGATCCGGGCACGCGTGGTTCAGGCCCCGCCGCGTTCCCCCGTCGCGGCGGGGCTTTCCCATGCCTCCCGCGCCTCCGGATCCCCCCGTTCGGTGACGTCGAGGAAGATCTGTTCCGCCTCGGGCACCTCACGGGCGACGGCCCGCTTGATGCGTACGGCGACCTCCTCCACCCGCTCGCTGTCCATCCCGGGCACCAGGTCGACGCGGGCCGCCACCAGGGCGGTGTCCAGGCCCGTCTTCATCGTGAAGAGCGCCTCCACGCTGTCGATCTCGGGCTGCTCCCCCAGCAGCTCCCGGATCCGGTCGCTCGCCTCCGGGTCGGCGGCCTCGCCGATCAGCTGGTCGCGGGCGTCGCGGCCGAGCCGGAAGGCGACGTAGACCAGCAGCACCCCGATGGCGAGCGAGGCGGACGCCTCCCACACCACCTGTCCGGTGATCATGTGCAGCGCCATGCCCACGATGGCCAGGGTGACGCCCACCACCGCGGTGCCGTCCTCGGCGACCACCGTGCGCAGCGCCGGATCACGCAGTCCGCTGCCCAGGCCGCCCTGCCGGCGCACCTGGTGCAGGGCGCGCAGCAGGGAGCCGCCTTCGGCGAGCAGGGCGACGCCGAGCACGACCAGTCCGGCGACATAGCCGCTCAGCTTCTCGTCGCCGCCGTTCCTGAGGGCCTCGATGCCCTGGAAGAAGCTGAAGCAGCCGCCCATCACGAAGATCCCGACGGCGGCGAGCAGCGACCAGAAGAACCGCTCCTTGCCGTAGCCGAACGGGTGACGGCGGTCGGCCGGGCGCCGGCTGCGCCGCAGCGCGGCCAGCAGGAACACCTCGTTCAGGCTGTCGGCGACCGAGTGCGCCGCTTCCGACAGCAACGCGGGCGAGGACGCGGCCAGTCCGCCGACGGCCTTGGCGACGGCGATCACCAGATTGGCTGCGAGCGCCACCAGCACGGTGATCCGGGTTCTGCGATCCGATCGAGTACTCACCCTCGGCCGATTGCCCCGGTCGGCCCACGCCACACCGTGCCGTCGGCGGAAAACGGGGAACGCGGTCACAGGGACGTACCGACGGCGGGAAGGAGACCACCATGGGCGGCCGCGACGACGGGGGCGGCGGCAACAGCGCGTACGGCAGGAAGGCGTTCAAGCGGTCGAAGGCCCACTTCGCGGACCGGATCACGGCGGACGGGCGGGACGGGTGGCCGGTGGAGGCCGGGCGCTACCGGCTCGTGGTGAGCCGCGCCTGCCCGTGGGCGAGCCGGGCGCTGGTGTCCCGGCGGCTGCTCGGGCTGGAGGACGCGCTCTCCCTGGCCGTCGCGGACCCGGTCCAGGACGACCGGAGCTGGCGCTTCACCCTGGATCCGGACGGCCGCGACCCGGTGCTCGGCATCCGGTACCTGAGCGAGGCGTACGACCGGCGGGAGACGGAGTACCCGGGCGGGGTGAGCGTGCCGGCGGTCGTGGACGTGCCCAGCGGGGAGTTGGTCACCAACGACTACCAGCGGATCACCCTGGACCTCGCGACGGAGTGGACGGCCCTGCACCGCGAGGGGGCGCCCGACCTGTATCCGCGGGCGCGGCGCGACGAGATCGACGCCGTGGCGGAGGACGTCTTCCGGGACGTCAACAACGGCGTGTACCGGGCGGGGTTCGCCACCGGCCAGGAGGAGTACGAGGCCGCGTGCACGGCGGTGTTCCGGCGGCTGGAGCTGCTGGCGCGGCGGCTGGAGGAGCAGCGGTACCTGGTCGGCGACACCATCACCGAGGCGGACATCCGGCTGTTCACCACGCTGGTGCGGTTCGACGCGGTGTACCACGGCCACTTCAAGTGCAACCGGTGGAAGCTGGCGGAGAACCGGGTGCTGTGGGCGTACGTCCGCGATCTGTACCAGACGCCCGGCTTCGGCGACACCGTGGACTTCGACCACATCAAGCGGCACTACTACCAGGTGCACACCGGCATCAACCCGTCCGGCATCGTGCCCCTCGGTCCCGACCTGGCCGGCTGGACGGCGCCCCACCACCGGGAGGAGCTGGGCGGCCGGCCGTTCGGGGACGGCACTCCGCCCGGTCCGGTGCGGGCCGGCGAGGAGGTGCCGGCACCGGGGCGCCCCTGAGCCGCCCGGCCCTCCCCGACGATCCATCCACCGACGAGACGACGCAGCCGACCTAGGAGATCCACGTGGCGAAGAAGAGCAAGAAGGCGAAGAAGAAGCTGCCCCTGGCGTACAAGCCGATCGGCTTCGCGCTGGGCTGGACCAGCGGCACCGTGGCGGGGATGGCGTTCCAGAAGACCTGGAAGGTGATCCGGCACGAGGACGACGCGCCGGACGCGCTGGACCGGGACCGCCGCTGGGGAGAGATCCTGCTGGCCGCGGCGATCCAGGGCGCCATCTTCGCGGTGGTGCGCAGTGCCGTGGACCGGGCCGGCGCCAAGGCCATCGAACGCTCCACGGGCACTTGGCCGGTCCCGGACAAGGGCGGCCGCGACTGACGTGTCCGTACGGCCGGCCCGCCGTCCCCCGTGGCGGCGGGTCAGCCCTGCTTGGGCGCCGTCGACGTGCCCCGGCGGATGGTGAAGGAGTGGCCCGCCGGGTCGGCGTAGCCGCGTTCCCCGGTGGGTCCCGAGGCGTCGCCCGTCTCCATCGGGCGCCCGCCCAGGCCCACGATCAGACGTTCCACCGCGTCCAGGTCGTCCACCACGAACTCCAGGTGCGCCTGGAGGGAGTTCTCCGGGCGGGGC
The DNA here is from genome assembly GCF_001905725.1 of Streptomyces sp. CB02400. Lineage (GTDB taxonomy): Bacteria > Actinomycetota > Actinomycetes > Streptomycetales > Streptomycetaceae > Streptomyces > Streptomyces atrovirens. Next base: position 243,108 of record NZ_LIWB01000011.1, on the reverse strand, counting down.
CAGCTCGGGGCGGTCGCGTTCACGTCGCGGCGCAGTGCCAGCCGGAAACCGTCGGCGGCCCGGATCTCCACCCGGTTGACGTGGGCGTCGACGTCCTCCGCGCCCAGCAACTCCTTGTAGAACTCGGCGAGTTTCTCGGGTTCGGCACAGTCGAGCACCACCACGCCGGCCGTCACCAGGGTCATGTCTCCTCCGCGGGAGTCCGGGCGCGGGGCGCTCCTGCCCCGCCCTGTACGTGACACCTGTCCCCGCTCGCCGGATTCAGTCATGTTCACGTGCGGGCGCACGCGCCTCAACCGGCGTACGCAGTAACGGAGATCACCAGCGGTCACGGCGTAGATCATTTAGGCTCGTAGCGCTTCTCGATTCAACTCGCGTATCACGAAGCCGAGTTCGCGTGTGCGGGTGGCCGTCGCCGTGGCCGCCCGCTCGCAGGGCGGGGGGACTCTGCGTTCCGTCTCCCGAAAGGAAACACATGTCTCAGGACGTCCGGTTCGATCTCCCCTTCGACACCCCCGTCAGCGACCATCTGGAGTACGCGCGGGCGCGGCATCTGCGCTGGGTGTGGGAGACGGGGCTGGTCCGCAGCCGGGCCGGTTTCGAGGAGTACCGGTCCTGGGACCTGCCCCAGGCCGCCGCCCGTACGTATCCGTACGCCTCGGCCCAGGACATGGTCGTCCTGATGAACTGGTTCTCCCTGGCGTTCCTCTTCGACGACCAGTTCGACGCCGGACGGCCCGACCGGGCGGAGCGCATAGCCGAGGTGGCCCGGGAACTGATCGTGACCCCGCTGCGGCCGGCGGGGAGCACACCCAGGGTCGCCTGCCCCATCACGCTGGCCTGGGCTCAGGTCTGGGCGCATCTCTCGGATGGCATGTCCCTGACCTGGAAGACGCGGTTCGCGGCCTCCTGGGGGCGGTTCCTGGTGGCTCACTGCGAGGAGGTCGACCTGGCCGCCCGGGGGCTGGCCGGGACGCTCGACCTGGACGAGTACGCGGCCTTCCGGCGCCGTACCGTCGGCATCCACCACAGCATCGACGCCGGCGAGCGCAGCCGCGGCTTCGAGGTGCCGGCGCAGGCGATGGCTCATCCGCTGATGGAGCGGCTGCGCGATCTGGCCGCGGACACCATCGGGTTCATGAACGACATCCACTCCTTCGAGCGGGAGCGGCGCCGCGGTGACGGCCACAACCTCGTCGCCGTCCTGCACCGGGAGCGGGGCTGCTCCTGGGAGGAGGCCGCCGCCGAGGCGTACGCCATGACGACCGCGTGCCTGGCGGAGTACGTCGAGCTGGAGGCGCGGGTGCCGGGGATGTGCGACGAGCTCGGGCTGGACGCGGACGGGCGCGACCGGGTGCGCCGGGGTGTGGAGGCCATCCAGCACTGGATCAACGGCAACTACGAGTGGGCGCTGACCACCGGCCGGTACGCGGCGGCGAAGGAGGGCCCGGTGGCCACCGCGGAACAGGCCGGGCGGGGCTCGGTGGACGATCTGCTGACCGTGTGAGACGGCCGTGCCGCCCGGCCGCCGGGGCCGGGCGGCGGCGTCATCCGCCGAACTCGACGGGCAGGGCGTCCAGTCGGGACTCCCAGGTGGAGGCGGTCGAGCTGAGCTCCTCCGGTTCCACCGCCAGCCGCAGTCCGGGCAGCCGGTGCAGCAGGACGTCGACGGCGATCTCGATCAGGGACTGTCCGATGTTCTGTCCGGGGCACTCGTGCGGACCCGAACTGAACGCCAGGTGTGCCTGGTTGCCCTGGACGGACACTCCGGCGTCCGGACGGATCTCGGGGTCCCGGTTGCCCGCGGCGAGCCCCAGCACCAGCAGATCGCCCTCCTGGACGCGGTGGCCGCCGAGCTCCAGGTCGCTCGCGGCGAAGCGGCCCGGCAGGACGGCCAGCGGCGGGCTGTCCCACATGACCTCCTCCACCACCTCGGAAACGTTCAGCCGGCCGCTGATCAGCCCGGAGAGCCGCGAGGTGTCGGTGAGGACCAGTTGCAGCACCCGGGCCAGCAGATTGCTGGTGGTGGTGTGCGCGGTGATCAGCACCAGCCGCAGATGGCTGACGACCTCGTCCTCGTCGAGCCCGGCGCGGTGCTCCAGCAGGGCGGTGGCGAGGTCGCTGCCGGGCTCGGAGCGTTTGCGTACGACGAGTTCGCCGAGTATCTCCTGGATGCGCGCGTCGTGGACGAGGGCGTTCTCACTGCCTCCCAGGACCTGGGCGCAGGACTCGACCAGGTCGCGCCCCTCCGCCTCGGGCAGCCCCAGCAGGCGGCTGATCACCAGCATCGGCAGGTACTCGGCGTAGTCGTGCACCAGGTCGGCGCGCCCGGTGTGCGCGAACGCGTCGATCTGCTTGTTGGCGTAGTGCGTGGCGTGCCGGCGGATGCCGCGGCCGGCCGCCGCCTGGAGGGCGTCGGTGACGGCCGCGCGGAGCCTGCGGTGCGGTTCGCCGTCCTGGGAGACGCAGTCGGGACGCCAGCCGAGCATCGGGATCAGCGGTGAGTTCTCGTCGACCCGGCCGTCGGTCCGGTCCCGCCAGACGCGGGCGTCCCGGGTGAACTGGCGGGGGTTGTCCAGCACCCGGCGGGCGTCCCGGTAGCCGATCACCAGCCAGGCCGGCACCTCGCCCTCCAGGAGCACGGGGGCCACCGTGCCGTGCTCCTTGCGCAGCCGTTCGTAGATGCCGGCCGGGTCGGTGGCCGCCTCCGGCCCGTACAGCCGGGTGAGCTCCGCGCCGTGGTGGGCGACGGGACAGCCGCGGGGGGCCTCGGGGGCGTTCACCGGGACTCCACGGCGACGGCCGAGCGTTCCCTCAGGTGCCGGACGAGGGCGACCAGCACGTCACGGCTGGAGGCGCGGTCACGGGCGTCGAAGGAGACCACCGGGATGTGCGCGGGGATGTCCAGGGCGTCCCGTATCTCCTCGACCGGGTAGTCCTTGGAGTCGGGGAAGACGTTGAGGGCGACGACGAACGGCACCTTCTGCCGCTCCATCTCCTCGATCGCCCGGAAGCTGGAGGCCAGCCGCCGGGTGTCCACCAGGACGACCGCGCCGAGCGCCCCCTTGAACAGCCCGTTCCACAGGAACCAGAACCGCTCCTGTCCGGGCGTGCCGAACAGGTACAGCACCAGGCTGTCGCTCAGGCCGATCTTGCCGAAGTCCAGGCTGACGGTGGTCTGCGACTTGTCGGCGACCCCGATGAGGTCGTCGACACCGGCGCCGGCCTGGGTGAGCGTCTCCTCGGTGGTGAGCGGCCTGATGTCGCTGACCGAGCGGACCATGGTGGTCTTCCCGGTGCCGAAGCCGCCGGCGATCATCACCTTCACCGAGCGGATGTCCCCGCCCCCGTGTCGGCCGGGCCGGTCAAAGCCTTTCAAGTCCACTGAGTACCTCCTCGAGGAGCGCGAGGTCGGGCCCGCGCCCGGCGACGTGTGCCGGGACGGGGTCACGGGCTTCGACCCGGCCCGCGTCCAGCAGGTCCGACAGCAGCACCGCGAGAATGTTGAACGGCAGCCCGAGGTGGGCGCCGAGTTCGGCGACCGAGAGCGGCTCACGGCAGCGCCGGACGATCTCCTCGTGCTCGTGCTGCGGGCCCGGGACGGGGCCCGGGCGGGAGACGACGAGGGTCGCCACGTCGAGGCCGGCCGCCGAGCCGCCCGGTCCGCTGCGCCCTCCGGTGAGGACGTAGTAGCGCTCGAGACCGGGCGGGTCCGCCGGCCGGCGGGGAGCACTCATCCAGAGTGCTCCTCCAGGCGCGGAGTGGTCCCGAGGAGCTCGCCCATTCTGCGGGCGAGGTCCCTCATCTGGTGTCCGAGCAGGCCCTGGTCCAGGCCCTCCCGGGCGAGGACGCCGAGGTAGGTCTCCACGCCGGCGCGGACCACGAAGAGGTGGCCGCCGTCGACCTCGATCATCGCCAGCCGCAGCTGTCCCGCGTAGGCGGGGAACTGCTCGGCGACCGGCTGGGCCAGGGCCTGCAGGCCGGCCACCACCGCCGCGAAGCGGTCGACGTCGTCTGGGTCGTCCGCCCCGTAGGAGGTGATGGCCTTGCCGTCGCTGGAGGCCACGAGGGCGAAGCGGATCTCCTGGATGCTCTCGACGAGGTCGCGGAGCGCCCAGCTCACGTCGGTTCCCTGCTGCGTCATGTGGTCTGGTCGCTCTCTTCGGTGCGGTGCTCGGTGGACTCACGTCCGGTGGGGGTGTCACGGTCGCCGGGCGTCCGGGGCTCCGGGTCGCCGGCGCGTCCGGCGGTGGCGAAGGCGGCGAGGCCGGCGAAGGAGGCGTCCGGCGGTACGGAGGCCGCGTCGGCGCCCGTCACCGGCCCGGCCGGTGCGAGTGGCCGCGGGGCGTCGGCGCCGGTCCGCCCGGAGCGGCGGCGGGGCAGTCCGCCGGGGGTGGTGTCGGCGGACTCGGCGGATCCGTCCGGGGCCGGTCCGGCGCCGGCGGCCGGCGGCTCCGGGCCGGGCTCGGCGGCGGGGGTCTCCGTGACGGCGGTCGCGGGCAGCGGGCTGAAGTACTTGTGCGGTACGACGACCACCACGGAGGTGCCGAGCCAGGGGGAGTCCGCGAAGGTGACGCGGATGCCGTAGCGGCGGGCGAGGACGCCGACGACCCGCAGGCCGATGTTGGCGTCCTCGGTGATGCCGCCGATGCCCGCCCCGGGCGCGGTGCCCGCGAGGGCGTGTTCGGCCGCGCGCTTCTTCTCCTCGCTCAGGCCCTTGCCGGAGTCCTGGATCTCGATGCCGACGCCGTTGGGTACCTCACGGCCGGAGACCACCACGGGTTCCGAGGGCGGTGAGTAGCGGGCCGCGTTGTCGAGCAGATGGGCGAAGATCAGCGTGAGGTGGTCCACCAGCCCGCCGTCCACACCGAGTTCGGGGAGCCGGCTCAGCCGGACGCGGTGGAAGTCCTTGATCCGGCCGATGCCGCCGCGCACCACGCTCAGCAGCCGCTGCGGCTCCTGCCACTGCCTGCCGGGCCGGTCGGAGCCGCCGAGGACGCCGATGCTGGCGGCCAGGCAGTCGGCGGGGCCGATCTCCTGGTCGAGCTCCATCAGCCCCCGGGCGACGGCGGGCAGCCGGCCGTGTTCGCCCTGCATCTCGTGGAGCCGGCCGCGGAGCTTGCTGGTCAGTACGTGGATGCGGTTGCCGATGCTGATGACGGCCTGTTCGGCGGAGGTGGAGCGGTCGAACTCCTCCTCCAGGCCGATCAGCGAGGTCCGCAGCAGCTTGCGGAGTTCGGTCTGGAGGGCGGCGTCGGCCTCGGCGGACCGGTCGACGCCGGGCAGCAGGTCGTCGATGGCGTCACCGGCGCGCAGCCGTCCGATCGCCTCCGGGAGCTGCTCGTCGGCGAGGCGGGCGACCGCGGAGAGCTGGTGGGCCAGTTGCTCCCGCCGGGTCTCGGTCTCTTCGGCGAGCCGTGCCTCGTAGTCCCTGGCCTGTCCGGCCAGCCGTTCCTCGAACTCCTGCTCCCGCTCGGCGCGTTCGGCGGTTGATCTCCGTTCCTGGTCCGCCATGTGCTGCTGCCACCGCCGGGTGTGCTCGGCCTGCGAGGTGCGGTGGGTGTCCTCCGCGCGCAGGAGCCGGACCCGGTACCGGAGCACGAGCCGTACGCACATGGAGCAGGCGGCCGTCGCGGCGGCGCCGAGGACGGCCGTGGTGATCCGGTCCGAACCCATCGACGTGGCGGCGATCGTCCCGCCGCCGAGGCCGAGCGGCATCAGCCACCAGCCGTGCCAGGCGACAGGGGCCCGCGCCGCCGGTGGCGGGGTGGCGAGTTCCATCCGCATCCTTCGAAGCAACATGGGGGGTGTGCAAGGGGGATGTGCGAGGGGGCCGCACGCATGAGTACGCACCGCGGAGCGACCTGTCGCGAAGTGGTCAACTCGCGGCGCCTGTAAGGAGCTTATCGGTTCGGCAGCCCTGTGGATCAAGTTCGTCCGCTGCCGGAAGTGAGGATTCCGTCACGCTCCGACGAGGCTCGCCGGGGCCGGCCGGCCGGTTCGAAAGAAGTCGGTCGCAATTCGAAGACATATGTCAAACGAACATGCTCAAATGCACTCGACCGAAGGTAACTTGCAGGGTGTGAACCGGTGTTGGAACCGGTTCGCTCCCCCGTTGCACGGAGCAGGCTGGAGGCGATGGCGTCGTGCGGTACGAACCTGCACCGCTGACCCGGCATCTGCGCGTCCGCCACGACCGGGGACACACGGTGCTGGAGCTCCGCGGTGAGATCGACATCGCCGCGGCCGCGGAGATCGTCCCGCACCTGGACATGGCGACCGCCGAACCGGACGCCCGGATCGTGATCGACCTGACCCACGTCGAGTTCTTCGACCTCTCCGGGCTGCGCCTGCTGTACCGGGCCCGGCAGCGGATCGCTGACGGACCCGGCAGGCTGCGCCTGGTGTGCGCCCACCCGCTGACCCTGCGCATGCTGCGGATCACCGGCACGTCCCGTCTGCTGCCGCCGTGGCCGACCCTGGACGCGGCCCTGGAACGGCCCGAGCCCCCCTCAGGACCTGCCTGACCACCGGGTCCGAGGCCTGACGCCCACCGTGCGCCCCCGCGTGCTCCCGGTGCGGTCGTCCGTTCCTCGACTTCCTTGTCTGTACGGGGAACTGAGGGGCATTCGGTCAGGGAGGAAGGAGGGCCGTCGCCATGACGACTCCGACGACTCCCGTGAAGGGACGGATCGCGCGCGTACCCGGATGGGCGAAGGTGCTCGGCGCGGTGGTGCTGCTGCTCGTCGTGCTGTTCGCCGGGATCCGGCTGAGCCTGCTGCCGGGACTGAAGGACCTGTTCGGCACGGAGACCGAGGACCGCTCCGGGCCCGCGCTCCTGGAGTCCATCCAGGACATCAGCCGCTACGACGCCGCCTCGGGCAACTTCCAGGTGGTGGTGGACCTGGAGAAGGACGCGAAGTTCCTGCCGGACGCCGTCCGCGGCAGCCGCACGCTGTACGTGGGCGCGGGCACCGTCGACGCCTATGTCGACCTCGGGAAGCTGGACGAGGACGACGTACGGGTCGACGACGACCGTACGTCCGCCACACTGCGGCTGCCCCACGCCCGCCTGGGCAAGCCGGCCCTGGACCCCGAGCGCTCCTACGCCGTGTCCAAGCAGCGCGGGCTGTTCGACCGGCTCGGCGACCTCTTCTCGGACAACCCCAACAGTGAGCAGGCCGTCCAGAAGCTCGCCGTGCGGCACATCGGCGACGCGGCGGAGGAGAGCGGACTCACCACCCGGGCCGAGACCAACACCACGGAGATGCTCGAAGGGCTGCTGCGCTCCCTGGGGTTCGAGGAGGTGCGGGTCAGCTACGGCGAGTGACCCGCACGGCCGGGGGTAACCGGCGTATCACGTACGGAAGTTGACGACTGGAGGACAGAATGGCCCGCGCCGTCCCGCATCCGCGCTCCCTGTTCCACCGGCGTCCGCGGCCGTCCGGGCGCGGCACCGCGGAGGGCGGCCCGGGGCATCCGCTGCCGTTGCTTCCGCGGTTGCTGGCGATGCTGTGCGCCTTCGTCTTCATGGTCGTCTTCGCCGTGGTCCTGGCCCGGCTCACCCTGCACCCCTCCCCCGCCTCGGAGGCGCTGACCCACACCAATCTGCATCCGGGCCGCTCGCTGAGGGCCTATCTGGACCAGCCCGCGCTGCGTGACGCCGTACGCCAGATCGGCGGCAACATCCTGCTCGGCGTGCCCTTCGGTGTGCTCGCACCGGTCGTCGCACCGCGCACGCGCGGATTCCTGCGGGTGCTGGTGCTGACGGCCGTCGTGATGCTGCTGGTGGAGTTCGCGCAGGGCGCCCTGGTGACCGGACGCGCCTTCGACATCGACGACGTCATCCTGAACACCGGCGGAGCGCTGCTCGGTTACCTGCTGATGGGCCGCCGCCTGAGCCGAGCCGTACACGCCCGCCGCCCGAAGGCCTGACCTCCTAGGGCCGCTGCTTCTGGTCCTGAGGGGTCCATGGGGCTCCGCGCAGGGTCCAGGTGAACTTGTCGCCGCCCACCCAGCGGACCACGTCCGGGTCGTCCAGGTCGTGGACCGTGATCCCGAACGCGGCGGCGGCGTGCAGCACGTCGGTGACGGTCCTCGCCTCGCCGACCACCTGTCCGTCGATCTCCACGATCCGGAACGGCGGAGTCCCGGGCTGTACCCCGAGCACCATGATCCGCGGGTGCGACATGTACGGGCTCGCGCTTTCGGTCATGCATCGAGGGTAGAGCGCAAACGGTGCGAACGCGGCGTGCGGGTCCGCCTCCGTTCAGGGCCGCCGCCAGTCGTCGCTCGTCAGGTGCGACCCGGCCTGCGGTCCCATCCGGAGCATTCCGCCGTCCACGCTCCAGGAGGCACCGGTGACGTACGAGGCGTCGGGTCCGGCGAGGAAGGCGATGACCGCGGCGACCTCACGGGCGTCGCCGGGCCGCCCGAGAGGGACGCCGGGGCGGCTCTCGGTGTGGGGGTCGGTGTCCTCCTGGCCGGTCATGGGCGTGGCGATCTCGCCGGGAGCGACCGCGTTGACGGTGATGCCGTGCTCGGCGAGTTCCAGTGCCATCACCTGGGTGAGCAGTCCGAGGCCGCCCTTGGCGGCGCAGTACGGCGCGGCGCCCACGCGGGGCTGGTGCTCGTGCACGGACGTCACGTTCACGATGCGGCCCCCGTCGCCCTGCCGGATCATGTGCCGCGCCGCCTTCTGCCCGCACAGGAACGGGCCGATCAGATCGACGTCGAGGACCTCGCGCACCTTCGGGAGCTCCAGGTCGAGGAAGGGCGTCATGGTGCCCGTACCGGCGTTGTTGACCAACACGTCGACGCGGCCCAGGCGGTCGCACAGCTCGTCGACGGTGTCCGCGGCGGCGGGCAGCCGGGTGAGGTCCAGGGGCGCCACCTCGGCCCGCCGCCCGTGCGCCCGCACCTCCCGCGCCGTCTCCTCGGCGCCCTCGCGGTCGCTGTGCCAGGTGATGCCCACGTCCATGCCCGCGGCGGCCAGGCGTACGGCGGTGGCCCGGCCGATGCCGGAGTCCGCGCCGGTGATCACGGCGGCCCTGCCGCTCGGGGTGGTGGGGACGGACATGCGGGCCTCCTGGTCGTCGACGGCGGGTGCGGGACATCGCAGTACCCCCGCAGTACGAGGCCAACCCCCGCGTCCGCGCCTTCCGCACCACGGCACGCGCACGCTGTCGGAGCCGGGCGGGGAGCAGGCGCCCGGCTGTCCGCGGAAGCCGGGGGACGGGGCGGGCCGGGGGCCGGCGGGCCGCGCGGCGGCACGGCTCGGGCACGAGTGGGCCGTGCCGACGGCCCGCTCATCACGGCTGACCGTGACGCGCGGGCTGTCGGCCGACCGTGACGGCAGGGCTCAACGAGCTGTGGGCACCGTTCCGGCTGCTGACCGGGCGTGGCCGGCCCAAGCGGCTCGGCCCGCCGTTCCGGCTGCTGCATCGGACGGTGGAGGCCGGTCACCGACGCGCACACGCCGACTGGGCCGGCAGGTCCTCGGGGGCGCCCGCGCTCAGGAGCGCGAGGTGCCGCCGGACAAGGTGGTCACCACCTGGTCCGTGGACGAGCCGTCGGCGTGGGCCCGGGAGCGGAAGGTGCCTTCCGGAGTGGCGGGCGGCTGAGGTGGTACCCGTATCACCCCCTCGAGAAAGGACCGCGTATGGAACGGGCTGCCGTGTTCGACGTCGACGGCACTCTGGTCGACACCAACCATCTGCATGTGACGGCCTGGTGGGAGGCCTTCCGGCAGGCGGGGCACCGGGTGCCGATGCACGCCGTCCACCGGGCCGTGGGGCTGCCCTCCTCCGACCTGGTCGCCCATCTGCTGGGCGAGGACCGGGACACCGGCCGCGACGACGAGCTGAGCGCGGCGCACAAGGCGCTGTACGGACAGTACTTCGACCGGCTGCCCGCGCTGCCGGACGCCGGCCGGCTGCTGAAGCGGCTGCACCGGGACGGCTGGACGGTGGTGCTCGCCACCTCGGCGGGCGGTGCCGAGCTGAGCGCGCTGCGCCGGGCGATCGACGCGGACGAGGCGATCGGCGCGACGGCGAGCGCCGACGACGTGGCGGAGGGCAAGCCCGCGCCGGAGCCCGTCGAGCACGCCCTGGAGCTGGCCGGGGTGCCCGCGGAGCGGGCGGTGTTCGTCGGTGACACGGTGTGGGACATGCGGGCGGGCAGCCGTGCCGGGGTGCGCTGCGTGGGCGTGCTGTGCGGCGGCATTCCGCGCGCCGACCTGGAGGAGGCCGGCGCGGACGCGGTCTACGACGACCCGGCCCATCTGCTGACGTCCCTGTCGGACAGCCCTCTGGCATGACGCAGGGCATGGCACGGGTGCGGGAAAGGATCGGGCGGGGCGACGCCGGGGGGCGGATGGCCCCGGTGGCGCGGGTGCGGGACGCCGTGCGGTGGGACGCGCGGTCCGTCGGCCGCGCGGCGCGGGCCGCGTGGCGGGGGCCGGGGCGGGAACGGGACCTGCTCGTCCAGTCCCTGAAGGCCGCCGCGGCGGCGCTGCTGGCCTGGCTGCTGGCGCGGGTGTGGCTCGACGACCCGATGGCCCTGATGGCGCCCTGGGTGGCGCTGGTCCTGGTGCAGGCCACCGTCTACAGCTCGCTGATGCAGGCGGCGCGGCAGTTCACGGCGATCTGCGTGGGAGCCCTCGTGGCGTCGGGGGCGCAGGCGGTCACCGGCGACACCACGGGCGCCCTGGCGCTGTCCGTGCCGGTGCTGGTGCTGCTGTCGAACTGGCCGCGCTTCGGCGACCAGGGCATCTACGCCGCCACCACGGCCGTCTTCACGATCGCCACGGGGACGGTGAGCGCGGTCGCCGTCGGGCACCGGCTGGGGCAGGCGGCGCTCGGCGCGGTCATCGGTGTCGCCGTCAACGCGCTGGTCCTGCCGCCGATCCATCTGCGGGACGTACGGGAGAACCTGGCGGCGCTCGCCCGCGAGGCGGGGGACGTGCTGCACGCCGTCGCCGGGGATCTGCGCGAGGGCGAGTGGGACGCGCAGACCGCCGCGGGCCGGCTCGGCGCCGCGGCGCGGCTGCAGAGCCGTCTGGAGGCGCTGCGTTCGGCCCGCGGCTGGAGCAGGGAGAGCCTGCGGCTGACCTCGGGCGCCCTGCGCGCCCTGCACCGGGCGCCGACGGCGGCGCTGCCGCCGGAGCACGAGGACGAGCGGTTCAGCCGCGTCACCGGGCATGTCACGGCGCTGACCCGCACGCTCGCGGTGGCCGCCGACGAGGACCGTACGCCCGCCGCGCCGGACGCCGCGGTGCTGAGCTGCTACGCGGAACTGCTGGAGCTGATCGGCGACGCCTGCCACGCGGAGGCCGACCGGCTGCAGGGCGGCGGCACGCGCGTGGACGCCCTCCTGGACGAGCGGACCGAGGCGGTGATGCGGGAGCTGCACGAAAGGCTCCAGGACGGGCTGCGCGAACAGGCCGGGCAGGGCGCCGCGCGGACGGCCGTCCTGGGCACGCTGGTGCTCCAGGCCGAGAACCTCTGGGCCGACCTCGACAGCGGCGCGCGGGACCGGTGACACACGTCACGCCCACAAGCTGCCGGACGCGGAACACCGAGGGGTGGTTCCCCGTTGAACAGACCGTGGGTGCGGACGGGACAGTGTCCCCGGGCCTCACCATTCGCCCACAGGGACGATCGTTCGGCTGAAGCCCTGTGGAGCCTTTCGCCGAGAGGCGACCGCCGCCCGTGCCCACCACCGAGCCGCCCCGGCCGTGATTCCCCCGTCGCGGTCGGGGCTTCCCTCTGCCCCGCTCCGGGCGTCGTTCGACTTCGAGAGCGCTCCAATCCGTAGCGTGACGGGCATGAGCGACAACAGCACCACCGCACAGCACCCCATCGGCTCGGGCTTCGGTGCCCGCAGCACCGCGGACGACGTCCTCGAGGGCGTCGACCTGACCGGACGGCTCGCGCTGGTCACCGGCGGCTACTCCGGACTCGGCCTGGAGACCACCCGCGCCCTCGTCAAGGCCGGCGCCCGGGTCGTCGTCCCCGCTCGCCGCCCCGACTCCGCGCGGGAGGCGCTGGACGGCCTTGAGCGCGTCGAGGTGTCCGAGCTGGACCTCGGCGACCTGGAGAGCGTGCGCGCGTTCGCCGACCGCTTCCTGACGTCCGGGCGGACCCTGGACATCGTGATCGGCAGCGCCGGGATCATGGCCTGCCCTCAGACCCGGGTCGGGCCCGGCTGGGAGGCCCAGTTCGCCACCAACCACCTCGGGCACTTCGCCCTCGTCAACCGTCTGTGGCCGGCCGTCGAGCCCGGCGGCGCCCGCGTGGTGTCCGTCTCCTCGCGCGGGCACCACGCCTCCGGCATCCGCTGGGACGACGTCCACTGGGAGCGCGGCTACGACAAGTGGGAGGCGTACGGGCAGGCGAAGACCGCCAACGTGCTGTTCGCCGTGCACCTCGACCGCCTCGCCCGGGACCGCGGCGTCCGTGCCTTCTCCCTCCACCCGGGCGGCATCCTCACCCCGCTCCAGCGGCATCTGCCCCGGCAGGAGATGGTGGAGCGGGGCTGGATCGACGAGCAGGGCAACCCGCTGAACCCCGAGGGCTTCAAGACCCCGCAGCAGGGCGCGGCCACCCAGGTCTGGGCCGCCACCTCGGCGCGGCTGGACGGCATGGGCGGGCTCTACCTGGAGGACTGCGACGTCGCCGAGCCGGCCCGCTCCGACGATGCGCGCACCGGGGTCAAGGACTGGGCGGTCGACCCGGAGCAGGCGGCCCGCCTGTGGGAACTCTCGGCCCGTCTGACGGGCGTGAACGCCTTCGCGTGAGGGGTACTCGGCCGGTTCCGCGGAGCAGCGGCCGAGAGGAGCGGAAGGTGAGCAGCACAGCGGGCAAGAGGGTCGTCGTCACGGGCGCCACCGGCAACGTCGGGACCAGCGTGGTGCGGGTCCTCTCGCAGGAACCGGAGGTCGGCTCCGTACGGGGCCTGGCACGGCGGATCCCCGACCTGTCGCTCCCGAAGACCGAGTGGTCGGCGGTGGACCTGGCCTCGGACCGGTCCGATCTCGTCGGGGAGTTCACCGGCGCGGACGCGGTGGTCCATCTGGCGTGGGCGTTCCAGCCGACGCACGATCCGGCGGCCACCTGGCGCACCAATGTGCTGGGCAGCATGCGGGTGTTCGACGCGGTGGCCGAGGCGGGGGTGCCGGCGCTGGTGCACGCCTCGTCGGTCGGGGCGTACTCGCCTGGCCCGAAGGACCACGCGGTGGACGAGTCGTGGCCGACGCACGGCTGGCCGGACGCCGCGTACTGCCGGGAGAAGGCGTACCTGGAGCGGGCCCTGGACACGTTCGAGCGTGATCATCCGGGGACGCGGGTGGTACGGATGCGGCCCGCGTTCCTCTTCAAGCGGGAGTCGGGGAGCGAGCAGCGCCGTATCTTCGGCGGCCGTTTCCTGCCGGGGCAGCTCGCGCGGCCCGATCTGCTGCCCGTCCTCCCGGACGTTCCGGGGCTGCGGGTGCAGGCGCTGCACACCGACGACGCGGCCCACGCCTACCGGCTGGCCGTGCTGTCCGCCGAGGCGCGGGGCGCCTTCAATCTCGCCGCGGAGCCGACGGTCGACGCGGAGCTGCTCGGGGAGATGCTCGGGACGCGCCGGGTGCGGCTGCCGCGTACCGCGGCCCGCTCGGCGGTCGCCGCCGCGTGGGGGCTGCGTCTGCTGCCGGCGTCGCCGCATCTGTTCGACGCCGTGCTGAGGCTGCCGCTGATGGACTGCACGCGTGCGCGCGTGGAGCTCGGCTGGCGGCCGGAGCACACGGCGACGCAGGTGGTGGAGGAGTTCCTGCTGGGCATGGAGCAGGGCGCCGGGGAGGACACGGAACCGATGCGGGGCCGCAAGGTCGGCTGAGCACCGGGTTTCACCGGTCCGCGCGGAGGTACCCGCGAGGGTCGCGTACGAACGAAGGGAGAGCGCCGTGACCGACCACCGCCTCGAAGGACCCGGTGAGAACGGCGCCGGTGTCCCCCGCGACCTGCCCGACCAGCAGGCCGGCCCCGGTGAGGACCCCTGGGAGGTCGCGCCCGCCACGGCGGAGCGGGAGAGCGAACGGAAGGCCGACGAGTCGGAGGAGCCCGAGTCCGGCGAGGCCGAGTCCGACGTGCCGGACACGGACGAGGCCGGTACGGGCCGTCAGGGCGCCCCGCACTCGGCGTCCCCCAACCCGGAACAACCCGTACCGGACGAGTCCTCCGCATAACCGGCCCGCACGGGGCAGACCGGTGCCGTCCGCGTCGCGCACGGCCGTTCCGCCGTGGGTCCGCGCCGCCACGCAGGGCTGTCGCGCCGGGCCGCGCGACCCCTTAGCGCGGGGTGCGTTCCTGGAGGGCCGTGTGCCAGGCGGGGGGTGGGGACTGCGGGTCCGGGTCGGGGCGGCGGCCGCCGCGGGCGAAGAAGTCGGCGAGCGGCAGGATCGCGGCGCCGACGGTGACCGCGTCGGGGCCGAGCCGGCCCAGCTCGATCGTCACCTTCTCGGCCGGGTGGCGCAGCGCGTACGACAGGGCGTGCCGGTGCACGGCCGGCAGGAAGCGGGAGCCGAGCTGGAGGCCGGCCCAGCCGCCCATGAGGATGCGCTCGGGCTGGAAGAGGTTGATCAGGTCGGACAGGCCCGCGCCCAGGTACTCGGCGGTCTCCTCCAGCACGGCGAGCGCGACGGGGTCGGGGGCGTTGTCGTCGGCCGGGTAGGCGGCGGCGAGCATCGTCGTCAGTGCCGTCTCCTCGTCCGTGCCCCCGGGCACCCGGCCGCCCTCCTCGCGCCACCGGGCGAGCAGCGACTCGGCGCCCGCGTACGCCTCCAGGCAGCCGAGCGCGCCGCAGCGGCAGCGGCGTCCCCTGACCCGTACGGTCAGGTGTCCCCATTCGACCGCCCGGCCGTGTTCCACCTCGGGCGTGACCAGGCAGGCGCCGACGCCGGAGCCGAAGAGGACGACGAGGGCGTTGCGGGCGCCGCGTCCGGCGCCGAACCACATCTCGGCCTGGCCGAGGGTCTTGGCGCCGTTGTCGATGAAGTACGGCACCGTGTCGGGCAGCGGGGACCCGGCGCGCAGCAGGGACTCCAGGGGGACGGCGTCCCAGCCGATGGTCTGGCCGTGCACGACGGCGCCCCGGTCGGGGGTGTGCTCGACGATGCCGGGGACGCCGATGCCGACGCCGAGCAGCCGCTCGGGGGCGAGGCCGGCGCCGGCGAGCACCTCGGCGATGCCGGAGCGGATGTGGTCGACGATGACCTCGACCTCGTAGCGCTGCTGCTCCAGCGGGCGTTGCGCGCGGGCGAGCTCGGTGAGGGTCAGG
Organism: Streptomyces sp. CB02400; assembly: GCF_001905725.1. Taxonomy (GTDB): domain Bacteria; phylum Actinomycetota; class Actinomycetes; order Streptomycetales; family Streptomycetaceae; genus Streptomyces; species Streptomyces atrovirens. The sequence goes on along the minus strand of NZ_LIWB01000011.1, from coordinate 227,790 downwards.
TCGAACAGTTCGACGCGGACCCGGGTCTCGCCCACGTCGACGCCGATCATGTGGCCGCTGCCCGGTGCCACCCGCAGCAGGGTGCGCGGACGGCCGCCGTCGGAGTCGACGCTGCCGGCCTCCTCCACGAGGCCGTCGGCGACCAGGTCCGCGACGACGTTGCTCACCGATCCGGAGCTGAGCCCGGTCGCGGGGCCGAGCTCGAAGCGGCTCAGCGGGCCGTCGAAGTACAGCCGTTGCAGCACGGCCGTGCGGTTGGCCCGCCTGAGGTCGCGCACCGTGCGCCCGTTCCGCCCCGCCATGTGGCTCCTTCCGAAACCCTGCCCGACCTGCAACATACCGCTGGGAACCGGCTGGGCGCGACTTTCCAGCACCCTTATTTCATGATGTGAACTAACAGGGGTGGCGGATCTCCTCCAACGCGGCCTCCAGTTCCGGGGCGACGGTGGCCCGAAGCCATCGTTCGTGCTCGTCCCCGCTCGCCCGCGGAACCGTCTCGGTGAGCATGATCAGGTAGAGGTAGGCGCGGTAGAGGGCGAGCCGGACGCGGGCCGCCGTGTCGAAGACGGCCCGGCCCCCGGCCTCCCCGTATCCGGCGAGAAACGCCTGATCCGTCCTGATGTCGCCGAGCAGCGCGAGGGAGACGAAGTCGGCGAGCGGGTCGCCCCAGAACATGCGCTCCCCGTCGATGAGCCCGCCGATCCGGGCCTCCCCCGCCGCCGGGCGCTCCACCAGGATGTTGCCCGGCCACAGGTCGAAGTGGACGAGGACCGGCACGGTGACCTCGTCGAGCGCCCCGGCGGCGGTACGGATCACGGCGGCCACCTCGTCGACGGGGCGCGGCAGCCGGGCACCGTAGTCCCGGGCGTCGGCGAGGACGGCGTCGGTCATCGCGGTGAACGCGGTCCGCCAGTCGGGGGCGAGCGGGCCCAGGGCGCCGGACGGGTAGCCGAACCCCGGTCCGGTCACCCGGTGCAGCCGGGCCACCTGACGGCCGAGCTCCGTGCGCAGCGCCGCCCGCTCCCCGTCGGCCGGCTCCGCCCGCGTCCAGGGCTCCCCCGGACAGGCGGTCATCAGCAGGTACGGTACGGAGGTGTCGCCGCCGACGGACACGGCGTGCGGGGCGGGTACGCCGGCCTCGGCGGCTCCGGCGCAGAAGTCCGCCTCGGAGACGAGCAGGCGCCGCTCGTGCCGGAGGCCGGGGACGGCTGGCGCTGGCGGGACCTTGAGCACATAGCGGCTGCCGTCGACGAGGAGGAGTTCCTCGACGGTGTTGTAGGTGCCCCCGCTCAGCGGGCGCACCCCGGTGAGCGCGTCGGGCGGCAGTCCCGCCTCCGCGAGCACCCGGCGGGCCCGCTCCCAGGAGTCCCCCATCGTCCGCACCCCTCCCCTTCGGCGACTGCGGTACAGCGTACGGAACGCGCGGGGCCACGGTCTTCGGGAAAAATCGCTGGCTCCCCCGACACCGGATATCTACCCTGATCCAGAAACCTAGACCCCCTAGGTTTCGAAAGAGCACGCCAGGAGACGACCCCCATGAGAGCACTCACCGAGCAGGACATCCGCGGTTCGTTCATCAACTGCTCGAAGGGTGAGGCCAAGCGGCTGGCCGTACCACGCGACCTGGGCGAACGCCCCTGGGACGATCTCGACTTCCTGGGCTGGCGCGATCCGGGCGCACCCGACCGCAGCTATCTCGTCACCGAGCGGGAGGACCGTCTCGTCGGGGTGGCCATGCGCTTCCAGCCGGCCCAGCGCGGCTTCCTGCACCGCAGCATGTGCTCCCTGTGCCTGACGACCCATCCGCGCGGCGGTGTCGCCCTGATGACCGCGCGCAAGGCGGGCCCGGCCGGCCGCGAGGGCAACTCGGTCGGCGCCTACATGTGCACCGACCTCGCCTGCTCCCTCTATCTGCGCGGCAAGAAGGTCCCGGAGACCGGTGCCCGCTTCGAGGAGAGCCTCACCCTGGAGGAGCAGATCGCCCGCACCAGGGGCAACCTGTTCGCCTTCCTCGACAAGCTGTAGGCCCGGCCCGCCTTCCCCCGGGGGACTGCCGTCACCGGTGAACACGTTCGTTGCGTCCGGGGAAGGGGAACCGTCCGAGGATGCAAGTGGTACGTGAGATGACCGCGCCGGCCGTCGAGTTCGTCAAGCGGCGCCGGGACCCGGTGACCGTGCAGATGGTGCGGTCGGCGGCCGCGGCGACCGTCGCCTACGTCATCGCCCTGCGGCTGAGTCCGGAGACCGCCCCGCTCACCGCGCCCCTGACCGCGCTGCTCGTCGTCCAGGTCACCCTGTACTCCACCCTCACCACAGGGGTACGCCGGGTGAACTCCGTGGTGGCCGGGGTCGTGGTGGCCATCCTCTTCAGTCTGCTGGTGGGTCTGACCTGGTGGAGCCTGGGCCTGCTCATCCTGGCGTCGCTGCTCGTCGGCCATCTGGTGCGGGTGGACGAGTTCGTGCCCGAGGTGGCGATCAGCGCGATGCTGGTGCTCGGGGTGACCACGCACGGGGACACCGCCTGGGCCCGGATCGTGGAGACGCTGATCGGAGCGATCGTCGGGATGGGGTTCAACCTCCTGCTCGCCCCGCCCGTGTGGGTGGAGGAGGCCGGCGAGTCGATCGAGGAGCTGGCGCGCCGGGTGCGGCAGCTGATGCTGCGGATCGGCGAGGAGGCCGCGGGCCGTCCGCCCGCGGCCCGCGCGGCGGCCCGGCTGCACGAGGCCCGCCGTCTGGACCACGACATCAGCGAGGTCGACGCGGACCTCCGGCAGGCGGAGGACAGCCTGCGGCTCAATCCGCGGGTGCGTGAGGGCCTGCTGCACCGGGTGGTGCTGCGCACCGGCCTCGACACGCTGGAGATCTGCACGGTGGTGCTGCGGGTGCTGGCCCGCACGCTGACCGACCTGGCCAAGGAGCGCGAGCCGGAGCGGCTGTTCGATCCGGAGACGGGCGCCGCCTTCGAGCAGCTGCTGTCCGAGATCGCGGACGCCGTGGTCAGCTTCTCGGTGCTGGTGACCACGAGCGTGAGCGCGAACGCCGAGTCGGCGGAGGAACGGCTCGCCTCCGAGCTGCGGCAGGCGGCCGCCACCCGCGACAGGCTGGCCCGGCTGCTCTTCGAGGAGGCCCGGCGCGACGCCCGCCAGTGGCAGTTGCTGGGCGCCGTGCTGACCGAGGTCAACCGCATCCTCGACGAGATGGACACCGAGCACCGCACGCGCCGGCTGTTCGAGGAGCTGGACCGGCACTCGCAGGAGCAGCGCGAGCGGCTGCCGCGGCTCACCCGGATACGGGAGCGGCTGCGCCGCAAGCGCGGCGGCGCCTCCCACCGTTCCAAGTGACGTACTCGGCCGGAGGCACCCGTGCGGCCGAGCCTCCGCGTCATCCGTCGCCGTCCGTGCGCTGCCGCTGCAGCGCGCGGGGGCAGGAGGCGGCGCTCGCCTGGGCGAGCAGTACGTGCATGCGCTCGGTGAGCTGCGAGACGTCGTCGGCGGGCGCGTGGAACGGCAGGCGTACGTCACCGTCCGCACGGAGGCGTTCGATGCGCAGGGTCAGTCCGTGCCGGTCGACGGCGAGCGGCTGGACGCGGACCGCGCCGTGCAGGCTGCCGTGGTCGACCAGCCGGGTCAGCCGTTCGACCGCGTCGGCGTGGCAGTCGGCGAGGTGGGTCAGCAGCCGGGCCTCGGCGGTGGCGAGCCGGTCGGGCTCGGCGGCGGCGAACTCGTCGACGTCGACGACCAGGGCGCCGGACGGCTGCCGCAGCACCACGCGCGTGGGCTGGAAGACGAGGTGGCCGTCCCGCGCGGCGAACCAGCCGGCCAGCCACAGCCGGGCGCGGATCCGGTTGCGCACGGGGACGGGTGCCACGTCGGCGAACTCCAGCACGGCGGACGGCTCGCCGCGGGGCGCGCAGATCGCGGCGGCGAGCAGGGCGCTGTCCTCGGGCACGTGCAGCAGCACCCGTCCGTCGTCGGTCACGCCGTGCGCGCCGACGAGCTCCTCCCGGGTGCCCTCCGCGGTCACCGCGCAGGACCATGCGGCGGCGAGCACCGAGCGGGCCCGTTCCGCCGCGCCGGGCGCGGCCGTCCAGCCGTGCGTGTCGTCAGCCATCCCCGAACCTCCTCTTAGGTAAGCCTTGCCTAACCTATCGAAGATCGGGGTGCGCGCCAACCGGGTGGCATGACCTTCACGAGACCTTTCAGGGCGCGAGGACGCCCAGCAGGGCGCGCGCGCACAGGTCGCGCACCTGCTCGCGGTCCGGTTCCGGGCCGCGCAGCCACTCCAGGCAGACCGCCGTGGTGAAGGCCAGCCAGCCGCGCACGGCGAGCCGGGTGTCCGGCCGCGCCTCGAAGACGGGACCGAACTCGGGATCCGCGGCGAGCGCCGCCAGGATCTGCCGCTCCTGCGCGGCCAGCGCCCGCTGGTAGACCCGGCGCACCGCCTGGTCCCCCGCCGCGTCGGCACGGTGGAAGGCGCGGTAGCCGTGCGCGTGGGCCTCGACGTACTCCAGGTACGCGTCGAGACCCGCCGTGAGCTGCTCGCGCACCGGGACGCCGGGGACCGCCGCCGTCATCCGCAGCATCCGCTCGCTCTCCCGCTCCACCACCGCCGCGAAGAAGTCCCGCTTGGTCGGGAAGTAGTGGTAGAGCAGCCCCCGGGAGACCCCGGCGATCTCGGCGACCTGCTCGATCCACACATCGTCGTAGGGACTCTCCGAGAACAGCCGCGCACCGACCGACAGAAGCTGCTCCCGGCGCTCCGCGGTGCTGAGCCGGCGGCGCGTGCGCCCGCCCTGGTTCACGGCCATCCCCGCACTTTACTTGACGCCCGTTCAGCGGCAGGACCAGACTGAACCCGCCTTATTGAACTCGCGTACAACACGTCAGCATGTCACCCTCGCGCGCCGGGTCGAAGGAGATCGCGTCATGGCGGAGACGACGACACGGGCCGTACTGCCGAAGGGGTTCCGCAGCGCGGAACACGGCTGGCCGGAACTGCACCGCATCCCCCACCCGCCGTACCGCCTGCCGCTGCTCGGCGACGTCCTCGGGGCGAGCAGGCGCACGCCCGTGCAGGACTCGCTGAAGTACGCCCGCCGGCTGGGGCCGGTCTTCCGGCGGAGCGCCTTCGGCAAGGAGTTCGTGTTCACCTGGGGTGCCGGGCTGGTGGCCGACCTGGCCGACGAGTCGCGGTTCGCCAAGCACGTCGGGCTGGGCGTCGCCAATCTGCGGCCGGTCGCCGGCGACGGGCTGTTCACCGCGTACAACCACGAGCCCAACTGGCAGCTCGCGCACGACGTGCTGGCCCCCGGGTTCAGCCGGGAGGCCATGGCCGGTTACCACCCGATGATGCTGACCGTGGCGGAGCGGCTGACGGAGCACTGGGACCGTGCGGCGGCCGGGGGACGGTCGGTGGACGTGCCCGGGGACATGACCAAGCTGACGCTGGAGACGATCGCGCACACCGGGTTCGGGCACGACTTCGGGTCCTTCGAGTGGTCCCGTCCGCACCCGTGCGTCACGGCGATGGTCGGAACGCTCAGCCACGCCCAGCGGCTGAACAGCGTTCCCGCGCCGCTGAGCCCGCTGCTGCTGCGCCGGGCGGGGCGACGGAACGCGGCCGACATCGCGTGTCTCAACCGCATCGTCGACGAGGTGGTCCGGGTTCGGCGGGCCGGGGGTGGCGGAGGCGGGGACGGAGACCTGCTGGACCGGATGCTGGAGACCGCGCATCCGGAGACCGGGGAGCGGTTGTCGGCGGAGAACGTCCGCCGGCAGGTGATCACGTTCCTGGTCGCCGGTCACGAGACCACCTCGGGCGCGCTCTCCTTCGCGCTGCATTACCTTTCCCGGCATCCCGATGTCGCGGCCCGTGCCCGTGCCGAGGTGGACCGCGTCTGGGGCGACACGGTGGCGCCCGGGTACGAGCAGGTGGCCAAGCTGCGTTATGTGCGCAGGGTGCTGGACGAGTCGCTGCGGTTGTGGCCGACTGCGCCGGCCTTCGCCCGGGAGGCTACGCGGGACACGGTGCTGGGTGGGGAGCATCCGATGCGGCGGGGGGCGTGGACGCTGGTGCTGACACTGATGCTGCACCGGGACCCCGAGGTGTGGGGGGTGGATGCGGAGCGGTTTGATCCGGCGCGGTTCGAGGCGGGGGCGGTGCGGGCTCGGCCTGCGCATGTGTTCAAGCCGTTCGGGACGGGGGCTCGGGCGTGTATCGGGCGGCAGTTCGCGCTGCATGAGGCGGTGCTGGTGCTGGGTTTGTTGCTGCGGCGGTACGAGCTGCGCCCTGACCCCGCCTACCGTTTGCGCGTGACCGAGCGGCTCACGTTGATGCCGGAGGGGCTGCGGCTGCATCCGGAACGGCGGGGGTGAGCACGGGGTTCCAGGTCTCAGGTGCGTTGGGGTGGGGCGGGGGTGGGTCTGCGCGGCCCGGCGCTTGCGGGGTGCCGTCACGCCCACCCGTGCCGCCCCAGCGGCACGACTGCCCGCGGGAACGGCGGGCACGACTGCCCGCGGGAACGGCGGGCACGACTGCCCGCGGGAACGGCGGGCACGACTGCCCGCGGGAACGGCGGGCACGACTGCCCGCGGGGACGCGGCATGCGGCTGCCCGCGGGGACGGCGGGAGGTCCCCGCGGGAGCGGCGGGGGTGTCTGCGGGAGTGGTCAGTCCTTCGGTGGCTCCAGGTGGGTGAGGCGGTTGGGGTCGGTCAGGATGTACATGCCTGTGATGTGGTTGTCGGTGATGGTGACGGACATGATCGACCGGATGCGGCCGTCGACCACGCTGAGCAGGCCCAGGGAGTCGTTGACCAGGGCCATCCGGCCGTCCGCGGTGTAGCGGGCGAACATGATCGCCGACTCGGCGACCGTCTTCGCGCCCCGGAGGACCTTGGATCCGGCCACGCCCCGGACCAGTGCGCCCGCGTCCGCCCGCAGCACCACGTCCGGGTGGAGGACGGCGACCAGCGCCTCGAAGTCACCACCGCGCGCGGCGGCCATGAACGCTTCGAGGACCTGCTTCTGCCGGCCGAGGTCGGGGTCGGACGGAGGGGTCGTGTCCCGTACCCGGCGGCGGGCCCGGCTGGCGAGCTGCCGGGTCGCGGCCGGGCTGCGCTCCACCACCGGGGCGATGTCGTCGAACGGCACGGCGAACATGTCGTGCAGGACGAACGCCAGCCGCTCGTCGGGCTCCAGCGTCTCCAGGACCACCAGCATCGCCACGCCCACCGAGTCGGCGTGCAGCGCCTCCTGTTCCGGGTCCACCTGGGAGAGGGGTCTGATCACCGGGTCCGGGACGAACGTCTCGTCCATCGGCTGCTCGCGGCGCGCGGTGCGCGAACGCAGCAGGTCCAGGCAGATCCGGCCGGTCACGGTGGTCAGCCAGCCGCCGAGGTTGCCGATGTCGTCGGTGTCGGTGCGGCCCAGCCTCAGCCAGGCCTCCTGGACGGCGTCCTCCGCCTCGGTCAGCGAGCCGAGCATGCGGTAGGCGACCGCCTTGAGATGCCCGCGGTGCTCCTCGAAGCGCTCCGCCAGCAGTTCCTTGTCCACGTTCACGGGGCTCACCGGGAGAACACCTCGAAGGCGACCGCGGGCCGGTTCCCGAACCGCTTCCCCGTCTCCTCGGCGAAACCGGTCAGCAGACCGCGGGCGTACGCCTCCGGGTCCTCGTCGGTCAACGCCTCGATGTAGGTCCGGTGTTCGAGCAGCGACGCGACCGCACGCTCCAGCCCGTCCGTCGCGTCCACCGCGTGCGTGGGGCTACTGGAACCGGCGACCGCCACCCAGCGGACGCCGTTCCAGGGTTCGAGGCCCCGCTCGGTCAGCTCCGGGAAGATCCAGCGGTTGCCGGCGTCACCGGCCGCGTCGAGCGTGGCCCGCCCGACGGCCACGTGGTCCGGGGTGTTCCAGTAGGTGCCGCCCCAGGTGTCCCGGTGGTTCAAAGTGATCACCAGCTCGGGCCGGTACCGGCGGATCGCGGCGGCGATGTCCCGGCGCAGCGCGGGGCCGTACTCGACGACCCCGTCCGCGTGGTCGAGGAAACCGACCTCCGAGACGCCGACCACGGCCGCGCTCGCCCGCTGCTCCCGCTCCCGGAGCGGGCCGCACTTCGCCGGCTCCAGGGTGTCGATGCCCGCCTCGCCGCGGGTCGCCAGGACGTAGGAGACCTCACGGCCGGCGTCGGTCCAGGACGCGATCGCCGCCGCACAGCCGTACTCGAGGTCGTCCGGGTGGGCCACCACGGCCAGGGCGCGCTGCCAATCGCCGGGCATGGGTGGGAGTTGACTGATCGTCGGCTCGGTCATGCCCGCAGACTAACCCGCCGCACCGACATCCCACCGGGCCCGCGCCCGGCCCCGGTCTCACACCTCGTCGCGCACCAGGGCGAGCAGCCGGTCCAGGACGCGGGGACCACCGGCCCGGACGCCGTCGTGCTCGAACTCGTCGGTGACCCAGGTGCGCAGGCCGCGGATCGCGCGGGCCGTCCTGAGGGAGTGGGCGGTGTCGACGTACATGTCGTCGTGGTAGACGGCCGCCGCGACCGGGACCTCGTTGACGGCGAGGCGCGCCGGGTCGTACAGGGGCGCCCAGTCGGTGCGCGCGGCGAGCAGTTCGGCGGTCTCGCGCAGCGGGCGCAGCGCGGGGTCGCAGTCGAACATCCACGGGTGGATGGTCTCGCCGGTGAACAGCAGCGGCTCGTCGCCGGCGAGCGTCTTGGCCGCGTCGAACCGCGGGAACTCGGCCCGCACGCGCTCGGCGGACCAGGCGGTGGGCCGGGCGTCCTGGCCGTAGATCGCCTCGTGGACGAGTGCGTACAGCGGGTGTCCGGCGTACGACAGCAGGCCCTGCGCCTGCTCCTGGAAGGCGTCGGAGAGTTCGTGGCCGCCCGGGGTGCGGACGAAGGCGTCCTCCAGGAGGAAGTGCAGCTTGTGGCTGCCCTCGCTGCCGCCGAGCATGATGCCGAGGGACTGGAACGCCTCGACGGTGAACCGGTAGCCGTTCGGGAGGACGACCTCGTGGGTGAGGAGGTGGTCGGCGATGCGGCGGGCTCGTTCGACGTCCTGCGGGTAGCGGGCGTAGTGCGCGGCGACCTTGCGCTCGATGCGCGGGTAGGCGGCCCGGTAGACGTCGTCGGCGTGGGCGTCGAGGGAGGGCAGTCCGCCGGTGATCAGGGCGGTGTCCAGGCCCTCGGGGGCGGTGGAGAGGTAGGCGACGGTGCAGAAGCCGCCGAAGCTCTGGCCGAGGACGGTCCAGGGGGCGCCGCCGGTCACCTCGGGGCGGATGGCCTCGCAGTCCCGGACGATCGAGTCGGCGCGGAAGCGGGTGAGGTGGTCGGCCTGCTCGGCGGGGCCGCCGCGCAGCGGGAGCGTCTGCCGGTTGGCGGGGGTGGAGTGGCCGGTGCCGCGCTGGTCGAGGAGCAGGACCCGGTAGTCCTCCAGGGCCCGGCCGAGCCAGGCGGGCTTCCCGACGAAACGGTTCGCCCCGAAGCCGGGGCCGCCCTGGAGGTAGAGCAGCCAGGGCAGGTCCTGGCCGGCCTTGTCACTGGCGACGACCTCGCGCGCGTACAGCTCGATCGTCTCCCCCGAGGGGTTGTCGTGATCGAGGGGCACGGTGAACCGGCGGTCGGTGAGGACCACTCCGGGCTGGCGGTAGCTGACGGACAACGGGGCTCCAGGGACGAACGGATTGTCGGATCGTGACCCAGTTCAGCACATGTTCGTCCGGCCAACGAGTCCAGGATCATGGAATTTTGCTGAATACCCGTCAGCGGGCCGCCAGGCTGGAGCGCCGGACCACCAGTTCCGGGCGGAGCACGACCCGGCGGTGCTCGTGCGGCTCGGCCGCGTTCTCGCTCTCGGTCTCCTCCAGCAGCAGCTCGGCCGCCAGGGCGCCCATGGTGACCGCGGGCTGCCGCACCGAGGTCAGCGGTACGGCGGCCGCGGCGGCGAACTCGATGTCGTCGTAGCCGACGATCGCGAGGTCGTCGGGGACGCCGACGCCGGCCGCGTACATCGCCTGGAGCACACCGAGGGCGAGCAGGTCGTTGGCGCAGAAGACGGCGGTGGGCCGGTCGGCGAGTCCGAGGAGGCGGGCGCCCGCGTCGCGGCCTGCGGCGACGTCGAGCCGTTCGGTGGGCAGTTCGCGCAGGCAGTCGGGGCCCAGTCCGGCCTCGGCGAGGGCGTTCAGGGCGCCGGTGCGACGGTCCCGGACCTGGTTCAGTCCGGGCGGGCCGCAGACGTACGCGATGGAGCGGTGCCCGGCGTCGACGAGGTGCCGCACGGCCAGCGCGCCGCCCGCCACGTCGTCCACGGAGACCGAGCACTCGGTGGTGCCCTCGGCGACCCGGTCGACCAGCACGAAGGGGATGCCGTGCCGGCGGAACGCCTCGATGTTGCGGCCGGTGGCGTCCGCCGGGGTGAGCAGCACGCCCCGCACCCGCTGCTCGGCGAAGAGGGAGAGGTACTCGGCCTCCTCACCCGGGTTCTGGGCGCTGTTGCAGACCATCACGCCGAGCCCGGCCTCGCGCGCGGCGCGTTCGGCACCGCGCGCGACGTCGACGAAGAACGGGTTGCCCATGTCGAGGACGAGCAGGCCCATGATGCGGCTGCGGCCGGCGCGGAGCTGACGGGCGGACTCGCTGCGCACGTAGCCGAGCCGGTCTATGGCGGACAGCACCCGGGCCCGGGTCTCGGCGGCGACCGTGTCCGGGCGGTTGATCACGTTGGAGACCGTGCCGACGGATACTCCGGCGACGCGGGCGACGTCCTTGATACCCACCGACTGGGCCATCGGGCAGGGACCTCCAGGGAGAGGGGCGGCGCGGCGGGCCATCACACTACCGGCACCGGCCGCCCCGGAGCGGACACGGTCAGGTGGGCAGACGGAAGTCGACGACGTGCAGGGGCGAGGGTGTCGTACCGGTGGACTTCTCCTGGTACATGACCGACAGCACCCCGTCCTGGGCGACGCGGGTCTCGTCAATGACCACCTCGCCGAAGGCGTTCAGGCCGGCGCCGTCGTACAGCAGCTTCCAGTCGGTGTGCCCGGAGGCCGCGGAGGCGGCGGCGATACGGCCGTAGGGGAACACGGCGTAGGCGTTGTCGTACCGGTCCAGGACCAGTTTGGTGCGCTGGCTGGAGTTCAGCGGGACGGGGATCTCGGTCTTCCGCCAGCCGCCGGCGGCGGTGCGGCGGACGTGGAAGGCGCGGCCGTTCGCGGTGCGGTCGGCGACGTAGTCCGTGGTGCACTGGCCGAAGCGGCCGGGGACGTAGGAGATGATCGCGTGCGGCCGGCCGGCGGAGTCGGTGAACTGGCTCTCCTGGTTCATCAGGGAGTGGTCCGGGTTCAGCGGGTCGACGACCAGTCCGGCGTCGGTGACGGAGACCCGGTCGGAGCCCCCGGTCCTGCCGACGACGGTGCCCGCGTCGTTGCGCCAGGTGCGGCCGCGGTCGTCGGAGTAGACGTAGCCGGTGTCGTGGTTGGTGATGCCGCCGCCGCTGCACATCACGGCGCCGTTCTGCTCGCGCCAGGTGAAGAAGGAGTGCAGGCGGCCGTTCCGGTCGTAGTCGATGCCGTGCAGGTACATGTTGCGGGCGGTGGAGGAGCCGTGCTCGCTGCTGTACGTGCCGGTGGAACCGGTCCACTCCCCCAGCGCGGTCCACCGGCCGCCGTCGTACTCGGCGAGGGCGTTGCGGCCGTTGCCGGAGACGCCGGCCCGGTAGCTGAGCTGGAGCCGGCCCTCGGGGGTGGCGACGAACTGCGGGTAGGTGAACCGCGAGGTGAGGGCGAGGCCGTCGAGCGTGGACTGCGGGGCGCCGAAGCGGCTCGCGGTCCAGCTCAGCCCGGTGGGATCGTCCAGGAGCCCGGCGACGGACTTCACGTAGGTGAAGCCGTCGCTGTGGGAGTCCATGTTGAGGTGCAGACGGCCGTCGGTCTTCGAGACACCCATGGAGATGACGTTGTGGGAGTCGTCGTAGCGCAGGGTGTGACCGACCCGCACGGTCTGCCAGCTGCTCGCGCCGAGGACGCGGCGGCCGACGACGGCGTTGCGGTCGGCGGTGTACCAGGCCGCATATTGGTGGCCCTTGTAAGTGAGCAGGCCGTTCTTCTGGAACGCGTTGTTGTTGACCAGGCCGTCGTAGGACACGAAGAAGACGGCCCGGCTGTCGAGCGTGGTGCTGCCGGTGCGGGTGACCGACGGGCCGGGCGCGGCGGCCCGTGCGGTGCCGGCGGCGAGGGCGGGGGCCGCCGCGGTGCCGAGGAGCGCGCCGGCCAGAAGAGTACGTCGTCTCATCGCGGGCTCCTTCGTCAGGCGAGGTGGAAGACCTCGGTCAGCGGTTTCATCGCCTCGTCCGGCCGGGAGCCGTCGAGGGACTCGAAGAAGGGGGACATCTCGGCCTGCCAGCGGGCGTTGACCTCGGTGGCCTCCATGCCGGCCTTGGCCGCCTCGAAGTCCTCGGTCTCCAGGTAGCCGACGAGGAGGCCGTCGTCGCGCAGGAAGAGGGAGTAGTTGTGCCAGCCGGTGGCCGAGAGCGCCTCGCACATCTCGGGCCACACGGCGGCATGGCGTTCGCGGTACTCGGCGATCCGGTCCTGTCGGACCTTGAGCAGGAAACAGACGCGTTGCATGAAGTACCGCTCCTTCTGGGGGAAGTGGGGATCAGAAGTCGAACTGGTCGATGTTCTCGGCGTTGAAGACGGTGGGCTTGCCGAGGTTGATCACGCCGTCCTTGCCGATGGTGTACTCGCCCATCGCGCCGGCCTTGAAGGTCTCGCCCTCCTTGCCGGTGATCTGGCCGGAGGACAGGGCGACGGCGGTGCGCGCGGCCAGCTCGCCGAGCTTGGCCGGGTCCCAGAGCTCGAACGCCTCGACGGTGCCGTTCTTGACGTACTTGCGCATGTCGTTGGGGGTGCCGAGGCCGGTCAGCTTGACCTTGCCCTTGTACTTGGAGCCGGACAGGTACTGGGCGGCGGCCTTGATGCCGACGGTGGTCGGGGAGATGATCCCCTTCAGGTTCGGGTACTCCTGGAGCAGGCCCTGGGTCTGCTGGAAGGACTGCTGGGCGTCGTCGTTGCCGTAGGCGACCTTGACCAGCTTCATGTCCTTGTACTTGGGATCCTTGAGCTCGTCCTTCATGAACTCGATCCAGGCGTTCTGGTTGGTCGCGGTCTGCGCGGCGGACAGGATCGCGATCTCGCCCTTGTAGTCGATCTGTTCGGCGAGCAGCTGCACCTCGGTGCGGCCCAGGTCCTCGCCGCTGGCCTGCGAGACGAAGGCGTTGCGGCAGTCGGGGGTGGTGTCGGAGTCGTAGGTGACGACCTTGATGCCGTTCTTCATGGCCTGCTTGAGCGCGGTGCACAGGGCGCCGGGGTCCTGCGCGGAGACGGCCATGGCGTCGACCTGCTGCTGGGTCAGGGTGTTGACGTAGGAGACCTGTCCGGCGGTGTCGGTGGCGCTGGAGGGGCCGACCTCCTTGTAGGTGGAGCCCAGTTCCTCGACGGCCTTCTCGCCGCCCTTGTCGGCGGTGGTGAAGTAGGGGTTGTTGACCTGCTTGGGCAGGAAGCCGACGGTCAGCCCCTTCTTGGTGGCCGCGTTGGGGTCGGCCTTGCCGGCCGAGGCGGCGGCACCACCGCCCTCGTTCTTGACGTCCTCCTTGGTGGTGCCGCCACAGGCGGTGGCGGCCAGGGCGAGCGAGGTGACGGCGGCGAGTGCCGCACAGGTACGGCGGAGGGATGCCTTGCGCATGGTGGGTTCCTTAAGGGACGGGACGAGAGAGGGTTTCAGGAGGTCGGGGTGGGCGCCTTGGACACCGGTGGCGCGGCGGCCGACCGGCGTCCGGCGCGTGCGACGGCGATCTGCCGGGCGACACGGGGACCGAGGACCGACAGGACCAGCAGCACACCGGTGACGACGATCTGGGACTGCGCGGACACGTCCTGCAGGCTCATCACGTTCTGCAGTGCGCCGAGCAGGAAGACACCGGCGATCGCGCCGCCGAGCGTCCCCTTGCCGCCGTCGAAGTCGATGCCGCCGAGCAACACCGCCGCCACGACGGAGAGTTCGAGGCCGGTGGCGTTGTCGTAGCGCGCACTGGCGTAGTGCAACGCCCAGAAGACACCCGTGAGGGAGGCCATGAGCCCCGTCAGGACGAACAGAACCAGCTTCTGCCGCTTGACGCGGATGCCGGCGAACCGCGCCGCCTCCTCGCTCGCGCCGATCGCGAACAGCGACCGGCCGAACGGGGTGGCGTGCAGGGCGACGACGGCGATGGCGAGCAGCACCAGGAAGGGCAGGAGGGCGTACGGGACGAAAGTGTCGCCGATGCGTCCGGCGGCGAAGTCCAGGTACTGGGTGGGGAAGTCGGTCACCGCGTCGGAGCCGAGCACGATCTGTGCGATGCCCCGGTAGGCGGCCAGCGTGCCGATGGTGACGGCGAGGGACGGCAGCCCGAGGCGGGTCACCAGCAGGCCGTTGACCAGACCGCAGACGACACCGATCACGAGGCAGATCGGGATGATCGTCTCGATGGCCATGCCCTGGTTCCACAGGGCGCCCATCACCGCGCCGGACAGGCCGGCCGTGGAGGCCACGGAGAGGTCGATCTCGCCGGAGACCACGAGCAGGGTCATGGGCAGGGCGATCAGCGCGATCGGCAGGGTGTTGCCGATGAGGAACGACAGGTTGAGCGCGTTGCCGAAGCCGTCGACGGTGGTGAAGGACAGCAGCAGGACGACGACGAGCAGGGCGCCGACGACCGTGTCCCAGCGGACGGCGCGCGTCAGGGACTCAGGCATGGCGGGCGTTCCTCTTCTTCAGGGCCAAGGCCACGCGCAGCGCGACGATCCGGTCGACCGCGATGGCGAGGATGAGCAGGATGCCGTTGATGGCGAGCACCCAGACGGAGCTGACGCCGAGGGCGGGCAGCACGCTGTTGACGGAGGTCAGCAGCAGCGCGCCGAGAGCCGCGCCGTAGACGCTGCCGGAGCCGCCGGTGAAGATCACGCCGCCGACCACGACCGCGCTGACGACGGTGAGTTCGTAGCCGTTCCCGGTGCCGGAGTCGACGTTGCCGAACCGGGCCAGGTACAGGGCGCCCGCGAGGCCGGCGAGGGCGCCGCAGAAGGTGTACGCGGCGAGGATCCTCTTGCGGACGGGGATGCCGGCGAGCCGGGCGGCCTCCGGGTTGGAGCCGAGCGCGTACAGCTCGCGTCCGCTGCCGAAGTGCTTGAGGTAGTACGCCGTCGCCACGAGGACCGCGAGCGCGATCAGCGCCAGATACGGCACGGCCGAGATGCCGCCGGAGCCGAAGTCGACGAATCCGCCGGGGAGGTCGGCGGCAGTGATCTGACGTGAGCCGACCCAGATGGAGTCGATGCCGCGGATGATGTACATCGTGCCGAGGGTGACGACGAGCGCGGGGACCTGGCCGAGGCTGACGAGCAGGCCGTTGAGCAGTCCGAAGCCGATGCCGAGCAGGACGGCGAGGGCGATGGCGACGACCGGGTTCCCGCCGTCCTGGAGGTAGACGCCGGCGGCGAAGGCGCTGATGCCGAGGGTGGAGCCGACGGACAGGTCGACGTTGCGGGTGATGACGACCAGGGACTGGCCGGTGGCGACCAGGACCAGGATGGTCGCGTTCAGCAGCAGGTCCTTGATGCCCTGTTCGGACAGGAACTCGCTGTTGCCGGCCTGGGTGACGGCGATCATCACCAGGAAGACGACGAGGATGGCGAGTTCGCGCATCTTGAAGACGCGGTCCACCAGCCGGGTGGCGCCTGCCTTCGGCGCCTCGGCGACGGGGGCTTCTTCGGGAGCGGCGACCGTCATGCGGCGGCCCTCCCCGTGGCTGCGGCCATCACGGTTTCCTCGGTGGCGTCGGTGCGGGGGATCTCGGCGGCGAGCCGGCCCTCGTGCATCACCAGCACGCGGTCGGCCATGCCGAGGATCTCGGGCAGGTCGGAGGAGATCATCAGGACGGCCACGCCGTCGGCGGCGAGCTGCGACAGCAGCCGGTGCACCTCGGCCTTGGTGCCGACGTCGATGCCGCGCGTGGGCTCGTCGACAATCAGCACCTTCGGCCCGGTGGCGAGCCACTTGGCGAGGACGACCTTCTGCTGGTTGCCGCCGGACAGGGTGTTCACCGTGTCGGCGATCCGGGCGTACTTGACCTGGAGCTTGACGGCCCAGTCGAGGGAGCGGCTGCGTTCGGCGCCGCGGTCCATCAGGCCGGCCTTCACGGTCGTACGGAGTCCGGTGAGGCCGATGTTGCGCTCGATGGACATGTCCATCACCAGGCCCTGGGCGCGCCGGTCCTCGGGTACCAGGGCGAGGCCCGCGGCCATGGCCGTGGACGGGGCGCCGTTGGTGAGCCTGCGCCCGTCGACCTCGACCTCGCCTGCGTCCCAGCGGTCGACGCCGAACACGGCGCGGGCCACCTCGGTGCGTCCGGCGCCGACGAGTCCGGCCAGGCCGACGATCTCACCGCGCCGCACGTCGAAGGAGACGTCGGTGAAGACGCCCTCGCGGGTCAGCCGGCGCACGCTCAGGGCGACCTCGCCCGGCGTCACGTCCTGCTTGGGGTAGAGCTCCTCGAGGTCGCGGCCGACCATGCGGCGGACCAGGTCGTCCTCGGTCATGCCGTCCAGCGGCTCGCTGGAGATCCAGGCGCCGTCGCGGAGCGTGGTGACCCTCTGGCAGATCTCGAAGATCTCCTCCAGGCGGTGGGAGATGAACAGCACCGCGGCGCCCTGTTCGCGCAGGGTGCGCACGACGCCGAAGAGGCGGGCGACCTCGCTGCCGGTGAGGGCGGCGGTGGGCTCGTCCATGATCAGGACGCGGGCGTCGAAGGAGAGCGCCTTGGCGATCTCGACGATCTGCTGGTCGGCGATGGACAGGCCGCGGGCCGGGCGGTCCGGGTCGAGGTCCACGCCGAGCCGCTGCATCAGGGCGGCGGTGGCGTCGTGGGTGGCGCGGTGGTCGATCCGGCCGAGCGCCTTCCGGGGCTGCCGGCCCATGAAGATGTTCTCGGCGATCGACAGGTCGGGGAAGAGCGTGGGCTCCTGGTAGATCACGGCGATGCCGGCGTCGCGGGCGTCACCGGGACCGTGGAAGACGACGGGGGCACCGTCGAGCAGCACCTGGCCGGTGTCCGGCCGGTGCACTCCGGCGAGCGTCTTGATGAGGGTCGACTTGCCGGCTCCGTTCTCGCCGGCGAGGGCGTGCACCTCCCCGGGGAACAGCTCCAGGGAGACGTCCCGCAGTGCGCGGACCGCGCCGAAGGACTTGGAAATGCCCTTCAGCGCGAGAACCGGGGCCGGACCCGTGTCGGACGGGTGGGTCATGAGGGCTCCTCGACGACGCCGGTGGGAGGCCCTCGCGACGTCGTGAAAGGTTTCAACTGGGTTGCCGGGACGTTAGGCGCGCGACGCATGTCACGTCAATGGGTCCCGGTCGAAAAACTTTCGAGAGCTTCAGGTCTCGGCCTGGTCACGGAGGACGGTCTTCGCCGGAGGGGTTGACACCCCTTCGGGAGACCCATAGCTTCCCGTTCTGAATCGTTTCACTCAGTGGTCGTTACGACCCGATGTCACAGGAGCCCTGACGTGACCGAGCTCGCCGCGGTGAAAGCCGCTCTCAAGACACAGGCCGTGGAGACGCCGTCCTGGGCGTACGGGAACTCGGGGACCCGGTTCAAGGTGTTCGCACAACAGGGCGTCCCCCGCACTCCGCAGGAGAAACTGGACGACGCGGCCCAGGTGCACGCGTTCACGGGTGTCGCGCCGACCGTGGCGCTGCACATCCCGTGGGACAAGGTCGAGGACTACGCGGCGCTGGCCAAGCACGCCGAGGACCGCGGGGTGAGGCTCGGCGCGATCAACTCCAACACCTTCCAGGACGACGACTACAGGCTCGGCAGCATCTGCGCCCCGGACGCGGCGGTGCGCAGGAAGGCCGTCGACCATCTGCTGGAGTGCGTCGACATCATGGACGCGACCGGCTCCAAGGACCTGAAGCTGTGGTTCGCCGACGGGACGAACTACCCCGGACAGGACGACATCCGCGCCCGGCAGGACCGGCTCGCCGAAGGGCTCGCCGAGGTGTACGAGCGGCTCGGGGACGACCAGCGGATGCTGCTGGAGTACAAGTTCTTCGAGCCGGCGTTCTACACGACGGACGTGCCGGACTGGGGCACCGCTTACGCGCACTGCCTGAAGCTGGGGCCGAAGGCGCAGGTCGTCGTCGACACGGGCCACCACGCTCCGGGGACCAACATCGAGTTCATCGTGGCGACGCTGCTGCGGGAGGGGAAGCTCGGCGGGTTCGACTTCAACTCGCGGTTCTACGCGGACGACGACCTGATGGTCGGCGCCGCCGACCCGTTCCAGTTGTTCCGGATCATGTACGAGGTGATCCGTGGGGGTGGGTTCACTCCCGAGGTGGCGTTCATGCTGGACCAGTGCCACAACATCGAGGCGAAGGTCCCGGCGATCATCCGTTCCGTCATGAACGTCCAGGAGGCCACGGCCAAGGCGCTGCTGGTTGACCAGGCGGCGTTGGGTGAGGCTCAGCGGGCGGGGGACGTGCTTGAGGCGAACGCCGTGTTGATGGACGCGTACAACACGGACGTGCGTCCGCTTCTTTGTGAGGTCCGGGGGGAGATGGGGTTGGACCCCGAGCCCATTGCTGCCTATCGGCGGTCCGGGTGGGCGGAGAAGATCGTTGCCGAGCGGGTTGGTGGGGAGCAGGCCGGTTGGGGGGCGTGAGCGTCTGCCGGGTTCCTGTTCGTCGCGGGCTGCCGGCCGTCTGTGGCTGGTCGCGCCCGCGCGGCGGTGGCCGCAAATTCAACACAGCCCCGCGCCCCTTCTTTACTCACCCTCTTCTGAGAAGGAACTGAAGTTCATGGCAACCAACGCCGAAGCTGCCGCTCTGCTCGCTCGATCGCACCGGCTCGGTGCTGATCCCCGTAACACCAACTACGCCGGTGGCAACACCTCCGCCAAGGGCACCGAGACCGACCCCGTCACCGGGGGTGATGTCGAGTTGATGTGGGTCAAGGGGTCCGGGGGGGATCTCGGGACGCTCGCCGAGGCGGGGCTGGCCGCGTTGCGGCTGGATCGGCTGCGGGCGCTCGTCGACGTGTATCCGGGGGTCGAGCGTGAGGACGAGATGGTCGCCGCGTTCGACTACTGCCTGCACGGCAAGGGGGGTGCGGCGCCCTCGATCGACACCGCGATGCACGGGCTCGTCGACGCCGCGCACGTGGATCATCTGCACCCCGACTCCGGCATCGCGCTCGCCTGTGCCGCCGACGGCGAGAAGCTGACCGCCGAGTGCTTCGGCGACACCGTGGTGTGGGTGCCGTGGCGGCGGCCCGGTTTCCAGCTCGGGCTGGACATCGCCGCCGTGAAGGAGGCCAACCCCCAGGCCATCGGGTGTGTGCTGGGCGGGCACGGCATCACCGCGTGGGGTGACACCTCCGAGGAGTGCGAGCGGAACTCGCTGCACATCATCCGCACCGCCGAGGCGTTCCTCGCCGAGCGCGGCCGGCCGGAGCCGTTCGGGCCGGTGATCGAGGGGTACGAGGCGCTGTCCGAGGAGGAGCGGCGGGAGCGGGCCGCCGCGCTGGCGCCGTATGTGCGGGCCGTCGCCTCGCAGGACCGGCCGCAGGTCGGGCACTTCGACGACTCCGACGCCGTACTGGACTTCCTGGCCCGCGCCGAGCACCCGCGGCTGGCCGCGCTGGGGACCTCCTGCCCGGACCACTTCCTGCGCACCAAGGTCCGGCCGCTGGTCCTGGACCTGCCGCCGTCCGCCCCGCTGGACGAGGCGGTCGCCCGGCTGAAGGAGCTGCACGCGGCCTACCGCGAGGAGTACGCCGCCTACTACACGCGGCACGCGGAGGCCGACTCCCCCGCGATGCGCGGCGCCGACCCGGCGATCGTGCTGGTGCCGGGTGTGGGCATGTTCAGCTTCGGCAAGGACAAGCAGACCGCGCGCGTGGCCGGCGAGTTCTACATCAACGCGATCAACGTGATGCGCGGGGCCGAGGCGGTCTCCACGTACGCGCCGATCGAGGAGTCGGAGAAGTTCCGCATCGAGTACTGGGCGCTGGAGGAGGCCAAGCTCCAGCGGATGCCGAAGCCCAAGCCGCTCGCGACGCGGGTAGCTCTGGTGACGGGTGCGGGCAGCGGGATCGGCAAGGCGATCGCCCAGCGGCTGGTGGCCGAGGGCGCGTGTGTCGTCGTGGCCGACCTGAACGGGGAGAACGCCGAGCGGGTCGCCGAGGAGCTGGGCGGCTCCGACAAGGCCGTCGCCGTGACCGTCGACGTCACCTCCGAGGAGCAGATCGCCGGTGCCTTCAAGGCCGCCGTGCTCGCCTTCGGCGGGGTCGACCTGGTGGTGAACAACGCCGGGATCTCGATCTCCAAGCCGCTGCTCGAGACGTCCGCGAAGGACTGGGACCTCCAGCACGACATCATGGCCCGCGGTTCCTTCCTCGTCTCGCGCGAGGCGGCCCGGGTGATGACCGCGCAGGAGCTGGGCGGGGACATCGTCTACATCGCGTCGAAGAACGCCGTGTTCGCCGGCCCCAACAACATCGCCTACTCGGCGACCAAGGCCGACCAGGCCCACCAGGTGCGCCTGCTCGCCGCCGAGCTGGGTGAGCACGGCATCCGGGTCAACGGCGTCAACCCGGACGGTGTGGTGCGCGGTTCCGGGATCTTCGCGGGCGGCTGGGGCGCCAAGCGCGCCGCCGTGTACGGGGTGCCGGAGGAGAAGCTGGGCGAGTTCTACGCCCAGCGGACGCTGCTGAAGCGCGAGGTGCTGCCCGAGCACGTGGCGAACGCCGTGTTCGCGCTGACCGGCGGCGACCTCACCCACACCACCGGACTGCACGTCCCGGTCGACGCCGGCGTCGCCGCCGCGTTCCTGCGATGAGCGCCGTGAAGTCCTACGCCGCGGTCGACCTCGGCGCGTCCAGCGGGCGCGTCATGGTCGGCCGCGTCGGCCCCGACAGCCTGGAGCTGACCGAGGCCCACCGCTTCCCGAACCGGCCGGTGCGGGTGCCCGAGGGGCTGCGCTGGGACGTGCTGGGGCTGTACGCCGGGGTGCTGGACGGGCTGAAGGCGGCCGGCGCGGTGGACTCCGTCGGCATCGACAGCTGGGCCGTGGACTACGGGCTGCTGGACGCGGACGGGGCGCTGCTCGGCAACCCGGTGCACTACCGCGACAGCCGTACCGACGGGATCGCGGAGAAGGTGTGGGCGACCGTGCCCGCCGAGGAGCTGTACGCGGCGACCGGTCTGCAGTACGCGCCGTTCAACACGCTGTACCAGTTGACGGCGGCCCGTGAGTCGGCCCAACTGGCGCGGGCCCGGCGGCTGTTGCTGATTCCGGATCTGCTGACGTACTGGCTGACCGGTGAGCAGGGCACGGAGCTGACCAACGCCTCGACCACCCAGCTGATCGACCCGCGCACCCGCGACTGGGCGCACGGGGTCGCGGAGCGGCTGGGCATCGACCTCTCGCTGTTCGCGCCGTTGCGGCAGCCGGGGGACGCGGCCGGGGTGCTGCGGCCCGAGGTGCTGGAGGAGGCCGGGCTGGCCGGGCCGGTCCCGGTGACGGCGGTCGGCTCGCACGACACCGCGTCCGCGGTGGCCGCCATCCCGGCGGACGGCGAGCGGTTCGCGTACATCTGCACCGGCACCTGGTCGCTGGCCGGCCTGGAGCTGGACGCGCCGGTGCTCACCGAGGAGAGCCGGGCCGCCAACTTCACCAACGAGCTGGGGCTGGACGGCACGGTCCGCTATCTGCGCAACATCATGGGCCTGTGGCTGCTCCAGGAGTGCGTACGGGCCTGGGGGCAGCCGGATCTGGGCGCACTGCTGCTCGACGCGGCCAAGGTGCCGGCGCTGCGGTCGGTGGTGGACGCCGGGGACGCGGCGTTCCTCGCACCGGGGCGGATGCCGGAGCGGATCGCCGAGGCCTGTCGGGACTCGGGGCAGCCCGTGCCGGCCACGCCCGCCGAGATCACCCGCTGCATCCTCGACTCGCTGGCCCTGGCCCACCGCAAGGCCGTCGAGGATGCGCAGCGCCTCGCCGGGCAGTCGGCCGACGTCGTGTACATCGTGGGCGGCGGCACCCGCAACGCCCTGCTGTGCCAGCTCACCGCCGACGCCTGCGGGCTGCCGGTGGTGTCCGGGCCGACGGAGGCGGCGGCGCTGGGCAATGTGCTGGTGCAGGCCCGTGCCCACGGCCTGGTCGGCGACCTGGCCGGGATGCGGCGGCTGCTCACCCGCACCCAGCTGCTGACGCGGTACGAACCGCGCGGCGGTACGCAGCGGTGGCAGGCGGCGCAGGCCCGGCTCGCCCGGGGCTGACGGGGTCTCCCCCGGGGCCCCCGCTCCCCCACTACCCTGCATTCACCCGATGATCGATTCACTAGGAGCCGCGATGCGTGTCGCACTGTTCCTGACCTGTGTCAACGACACGCTCTATCCGGACACCGGGCGCGCCGTGGTGAAACTCCTGACCAGGCTGGGCGTCGACGTCGACTTCCCGATGGCGCAGACCTGTTGCGGTCAGGCGCACTACAACACGGGCTACCGGCACGAGGCCGAGCCGCTCGCCCGGCACTTCTCCGATGTCTTCGGGGAGTACGAGGCGATCGTGACGCCGTCCGGGTCGTGCGGGGCGATGGTGCGGGAGCTGTATCCGCGGATGGGTGAGCGGGCCCGGGCGGAGGGCCGCGGGGACACCCTCGCGGCGACGCTGGCGCCGGTGGTGCCGAAGACGTACGAGCTGACGGAGTTCCTGGTGGATGTGCTGGGGGTGACGGACGTCGGGGCGTACTACCCGCACAAGGTGACCTACCACCCGACCTGTCACGGGCTGCGCGGGCTGGGCCTGGGCGAGCGGCCCCTGCGGCTGCTGCGGGCGGTGAAGGGGCTGGAGCTGGCCGAGCTGCCGGGCGCCGAGGAGTGCTGCGGCTTCGGCGGCACCTTCGCGCTGAAGAACTCCGACGTCTCGGCGGCGATGGGCACCGACAAGGTGCGCAACGCCGAGTCGACGGGCGCCGAGGTGCTGTGCGCGGCGGACAACTCCTGTCTGATGCACATCGGCGGAACGATGACCAGGCTGCGGACCGGGATGCGGCCGGTGCACATCGCGGAGATCCTGGCGAGCACGGAGGAGGAGCCGGCCGTATGAGCGGAACGTTCGTAGGCATGCCCGCGTTTCCCGCCGCCGCGCGGGACGCCGTGCGCGACACCACCCTGCGCGGCAATCTGCGGCACGCCACGCACACCATCCGGGCCAAGCGGGCGGGCGCCGTCGCGGAGGTGTCCGACTGGGCCGAGCTGCGCGAGGCCGGCAAGCGGATCAAGGACCACACGCTCCTTCATCTCGACCGCTACCTCGAGCAGTTGGAGGAGTCGGTGACGGCGGCGGGCGGCACCGTGCACTGGGCCACGGACGCCGACGAGGCCAACCGGATCGTCACCGAACTGGTGAAGGCGACCGGTGAGTCGGAGGTCGTCAAGGTCAAGTCGATGGCCACGCAGGAGATCGGGCTCAACGAGGCCCTGGAGGCGGAGGGCATCGCCGCCTACGAGACCGATCTCGCCGAGCTGATCGTGCAGTTGGGCAAGGACCGGCCCTCGCACATCCTGGTGCCGGCGATCCACCGCAACCGCGGGGAGATCCGGGAGATCTTCGCCCGCGAGATGAGCGAGTGGGGCCGCCCCGCCCCCGAGGGGCTGACGGACACGCCCGCCGAACTCGCGGAGGCGGCGCGGCTGCACCTGCGGGAGAAGTTCCTGCGCGCCAAGGTGGGCATCTCCGGCGCCAACTTCATGGTCGCCGAGACCGGCACGCTGGTGGTGGTGGAGTCCGAGGGCAACGGGCGGATGTGCCTGACGCTGCCCGAGACGCTGATCTCGGTCGTCGGCATCGAGAAGACCGTGCCGACCTGGCGGGACCTGGAGGTGTTCCTGCAGACCCTGCCGCGCTCCTCGACCGCCGAGCGGATGAACCCGTACACGAGCACCTGGACCGGCACCACCGACGAGGACGGGCCGCGCGACTTCCACCTGGTCCTGCTGGACAACGGCCGCACCGACACCCTCGCCGACGAGGTGGGCCGGCAGGCGCTGCGCTGCATCCGCTGCTCGGCCTGTCTGAACGTGTGCCCGGTGTACGAGCGGGCCGGCGGCCACGCCTACGGCTCGGTCTATCCGGGCCCGATCGGCGCCATCCTCAGCCCTCAACTCCGGGGCACCGGGAGCGAGATCGACGCGTCCCTGCCGTACGCCTCGTCGCTGTGCGGGGCCTGCTACGAGGTGTGCCCGGTCGCCATCGACATCCCCGAGGTGCTGGTGCACCTGCGGGAGCGGGTGGCTCAGGGCGGGGAGGTGACCCGGGGCGGCAACAAGGTGGTGCTCAAGCCGGCCAAGGGGCACGCCGCCGAGCGTGCCGCGATGCGCGCCGCCCGCTGGGCGTTCGCGCACCCCGGAGCCCTGCGCACCGGCCAGCGGCTCGCCTCGCGCACCCGCCGCCTCCATCCGCGCACCCTGCCGGGACCCGGCCGGGCGTGGAGCGGGACCCGGGACCTGCCGCCGGTGCCGGCGGAGCCGTTCCGGGACTGGTGGCAGCGTACGCGGGGCGGGAAGGGAGCGGCCAAGTGAGCAGCAGGGAACGGATCCTGGGCCGGGTGCGGCGGGCCCTCGCCGACGTACCGCGCGACGACACCCCGTACGAGCGGGCGGTCGCCCGTGACTATCTGCGCGAGCACGGTGAGCGCACCGTCGAGGAGACGGTGGATCTTCTCGCGGAGAACCTGGCCGACTACCGGGCCATCGTGCACCGTACGGACGTGGCCGGGCTGGCCGGTGTCGTCGCCGGGCTGCTCGCGGCGCGCGGCGCGTCGTCGGTGCTGGTGCCGCCCGGTCTCGACGAGGGCTGGCTCGCGTCGACGGAGGTGACGCGGGTGGCGGACCTGGCGGAGAGCACCCCGCGGGAGCTGGACCGGGTCGACAGTGTGGTCACCGCCTGCGCGGTCGCCGTCGCGGAGACGGGCACGATCGTGCTGGACGGCTCCCCCGACCAGGGCAGGCGCCGCATCACCCTCGTCCCCGACCACCACATCTGTGTGGTCCGCGTCCCGGACCAGGTCGTCTCCTCCGTCCCCCAGGCGCTCGAACGCCTCGACCCGGCCCGCCCGCTCACCTGGATCTCCGGCCCCTCGGCGACCAGTGACATCGAACTCGACCGGGTGGAGGGCGTGCACGGACCGCGCGCCCTGGAGGTCGTGCTGGTCGGGTGAGCCCCCTCGGGGGGTGTCCCTGACTACACCCCCCGATACGGGTTCTGCGCCCAATGTGGTGCGGCCGTCTCCTCCGTAGCGTCTTCGGCATGGCACAGGACGTGCCGGACGGAGGAGATGACGATGTTTCGCAACGGCGCACGACGCGACCACGACTCGGGACCCGCCCCCG
This sequence comes from Streptomyces sp. CB02400, assembly GCF_001905725.1. Classification (GTDB taxonomy): domain Bacteria; phylum Actinomycetota; class Actinomycetes; order Streptomycetales; family Streptomycetaceae; genus Streptomyces; species Streptomyces atrovirens. The sequence continues at coordinate 202,292 of NZ_LIWB01000011.1, read as the reverse complement.
AGGCACTGCGCCTGGTCAAGGTCACCAAGTCCTACGGGACGGCGGACAGCGCCGTGACCGCCCTCGACGGGGTGACGCTCGGGCTGGCCCGGGGCACGTTCACCGCGGTGATGGGGCCGTCCGGCTCGGGCAAGTCGACGCTGTTGCAGTGCGCGGCGGGTCTGGACCGGCCGGACAGCGGGATCGTGCGGGTCGACGGGACCGAGCTGACGGGCGGCGGCGAGGCGGAGCTGACGAAGTTCCGGCGCGGGCGGATCGGGTTCGTCTTCCAGCAGTACAACCTGCTGGAGACGCTGACCGTCGCGCAGAACACCGTGCTGCCGCTGAAGCTGGCCGGCAGGCGCGTGGACCGGAGGCGGGCGCGGGAGATCCTCACCGCCGTCGGCCTCGGCGACCGGCTCGGGCACCGGCCCGACCAGCTCTCCGGCGGTCAGCGGCAGCGGGTCGCGATCGCGCGGGCGCTGGTCACCGAACCTCGGGTGATCTTCGCGGACGAGCCGACCGGTGCCCTGGACACGCGCAGCGCGCGGGAGGTGCTGCGGCTGCTCCAGGAGGCGGTGCGGGTGCACGGGCGGACCGTGGTGATGGTGACGCACGACCCGGTCGCCGCCTCCTACGCCGACAGTGTGCTGTTCCTCGCGGACGGCCGTCTCGCCGGCCGGATGGACGCGCCGACGGCGGACGCGGTGGCCGAACGGCTGGCGCACCTGGGCGACGACACGATGGCGGGGGTGTGAGCCGTGTTCGTACTGGCCCTGCGGTCGATCCGGCAACGGCCCGGACGGTTCCTCGCGACGCTGCTGTCCGCCTTCCTGGGCGCGGCGATCATCATGACGTTCAACTCGATGCACGACACGGCCGGGCAGCCGGGCGTGGACCCGGTGAGCTCCGACACGCTGGGCACGGCGGCCGGCGTGGTCGGCGGGTACGGCACGCTGCTGGTGTTCTTCGCCGTCGCCTCGACGCTGACGGTGAACGTGCGGCAGCGGGCGGCCGAGCTGGAGCTGCTGCGCTGCTCGGGGGCGACCCCGGCGCAGATCAAGCGGATGGTCGTGGGCGAGGCGGTGGCCGTGGCCCTGGTGGGCGCCGCGCTGGCGATCGGCCCGGCGATGCTCGGCGGGCGGGTGCTGCTGGACATGTTCCAGGACGGCGGCCAGGTCGCGCGGTCGGTCGAGTACTCCTTCGGGCCGATCGCACTGGTCTCCGGCGTGAACATCACACTGCTCGCGGCGGCGGGCGCCGCGTTCCTCGCCGTGCGGCGGGTGACGCGACGCCGCAAGGAGCGTGCCGGGGCCCGGCGGTTCCTGGCCTATGGGGCGCTGGCCGCCGGTGCCACCGGGGTCTGCTCCACCTTCTTGTTCTCCGCGACGGACGAGATGCTGATGGCGCCGCCCGCCCAAGGGGCGATCATGCTCTCGGTGGGGTTCGCGCTGCTGGCGCCGCGGCTGCTGAAGGGTCTGCTCGACCGGCTGGTGCTGAGCGGGGCGAGCGGGTGGCTGGCCGTGCGGAACCTTCGGCAGCGAGCCGGGGAGCTCGCCGGGATCCTGGTGTCACTGATCATGTTCACGGCCGTGTCCACGGCGACGCTCACCATGCAGGCGGTGGAGAGCGACGCCGTCGCGGCCTCGGGTCTGGTGAAGTCGGTCGACGCGAAGAACCTGGAGACGCTCAACCTCACGGTCGTCGGCATCATCGCCGTCTTCGTCTGCGTCATGCTGGTCAACTCGCTGTACGCCGCCACGACCTACCGCTCCCGTGAGTTCGGGCAGCAGCGTCTGGCGGGGGCCACTCCGAGGCAGGTGCTCGGCGTGGTGGGTGCCGAGGGCGCGATCCTCACGGTCGCGGGGGTGTTCTTCGGCACGATGGCCGCGCTGGCCGGGGTCGTCCCGTTCACGGTCGTCCGCACCGACGGGGTGCTGCCGGACCAGTTCCTCGGCACGTGGCTCGCCATGGTGTCGGTGACCGCGGCGGCGACCCTCGGCACCAGCCTGGTCACGGCCCGGCGCGTGCTGCGCACGCCGGCGGTACGGGCGGTCGCGCCGGCCGCGTGACCCCTGCCCGGTCACCAGGGGCGTCCGCCGCGGCGGGCGCCCCTCGGCTGTTTCCCGCGGCCGGGGAACGGGCCCCGGCCGGCCGGTGTGCCGGACTAGTCGGCCTTGGCGTAGTCCTGGGCCATGCCGCCCGCGAAGTCGTGCACCACGACCTGGTCGTCGCCGACGACCCACGCGTCGTGGCCCGGTGCGCAGACGAAGACGTCTCCGGGGCCGACCTCCTGCTCCGCGCCGTCGTCCATGCGGATGTGCATACGGCCCTGGACGACATAGCCGTTGTGGTGGATCTGGCAGCTTTCCGTTCCCGCGATGGGACCGACGGACTCGGACCAGCGCCACCCCGGCTCGAAGGTGGCCACGGCGAAGTCCAGCCCTGTCATATGGACGGCTTCCAGGTGTCCCCTGGGGAAGTCGCGCCTCTCGTCCGGCTTGTCCAGCGTCTTGATCTCGAGCATGACCCTGTTCCCTTCCGACCGTCGCCCTGCGCGGCCGGGTCCGGTCTCCGTCCGCCTCACACGGCACCGGCGGGGGCCGGGCCCCACCACTCCATCGTCCGTCCGTCCACTCGGGGCCGCCATTCGGGTGAAGTCGGCAGGTCAGTCGCCCGGACCGCAGAGCCGGGCGAAGCGGTCGGCGTCGATGTTGCCGCCGGACAGGATCAGGCCGACGCGGGGCGGGAGAGGGCCCGCGCGGCCGGTGAGCAGTGCGGCGAGCGGGGTGGCGCCGCTCGGCTCCAGGACGATCTTCAGCCGCTCGAAGGCGAACCGCATCGCGTCCCTGATCTCGTCGTCCCCGACCAGCACGATCCCGTCCAGGAGCCGCCGGTTGAGGGAGAACGTCAGCTCGCCCGGGGTGTGCAGGGCCTGGCCGTCGGCGATGGTGCGCGGGACGGGGATGCTGACGCGCCGGCCTGCCTCCAGGGACCTCTTGGTGTCGTCCCCGGCCTCCGGCTCCACGCCGATCACCCGGGTCTCGGGGTGCAGGCCCTTGACCGCGGTGGCGCTTCCGGCGATCAGTCCCCCGCCGCCGACCGGCGCGAGCAGTACACCCAGCTCCCCCGTTTCCTCGACGAGTTCGAGGGCCGCCGTGCCCTGCCCCGCGATGATGTGCGGGTGCTCGTAGGGCGGTACGAGGGTCAGGCCCCGCTCGGCGGCGAGGGCCTCGGCGATGGCGACCCGGTCGCCGGTGTACCGGTCGTAGGTGACGATCTCGGCGCCGTACCCCTCGGTGGCCGCCCGCTTCGACGGCGGGGCGTCCTCGGGCATGACGATGACGGCGGTGGTTCCCAGCTCCCGGGCGGCCAGGGCGACGGCCTGGGCGTGGTTCCCGGAGGAGTAGGCGGCGATGCCCCGGGACAGCTCGTCGGGGGTGAGCCGGGAGGCCGCGTTGTAGGCGCCGCGGAACTTGAAGGCGCCCACGCGCTGGAGGTTCTCGCACTTGAGGTGCACCTCGGCGCCGGCGAGCGCGTCCAGGGTGCGGGAGCGCAGGACGGGCGTGCGGTGTGCGACGCCCTTGAGGCGCTCGGCGGCGGAGCGGACGTCGTCGAGGGTGACCGGCGGGGTGGTGGTCGTCACGTGGTGCCTCCGGCGGGGGTCGGGTCGGTCGTCGTCCTGGACCGGGAGAGGTAGCTGTAGGCGGAGGCGCGGGAGATGCCGAGCCGGCCGGCGACCTGCTCGACCGCGCGCCGCACGGCGAAGACACCGCGGGCGTCCAGGTCCCGGAACAGCCGCAGCCGTTCCTCGCGGTCGAGCTGGGCCCAGCCCCGGTGCTGCCGCAACTGGTGGGCGTCGACGATCGCCTCGACCACGGAGTCGATGTCATTGCCGAAGGCGGTCGTCGGTGGTTCGGCGGAACCGGTGCCGAGACCGGCGAGGGCGCCGAGCAGGGTGTGCGCCTGGCCGACGGCGGTGGCGTCGACGTTGACGCACAGGGCGCCGAACACCGCTCCCGCGGAGTCCCGCAGCATCATCGTGGAGGACTTCACGAGGGTGCCGGTCCCGGTCCGGGTGACGTAGTTGAGCTCGTCGGCGGCCTCGTCGCCGCGGGCCAGCATCCGCATGCCGATCTCGCTCATCGCCCCGCCCACCGTCCGCCCGGTCACGGAGCCGGCCACGGCGACCACCGATCCCTCCGGGCGGCGGTAGTCGTGCAGCACCACCTCGCAGACCGGCCCGAACGTCGCGGCGATCCCGTCGACGAGCGGCGCCAGTGCGGCGAGGATCGCGTCCCGCTCGGCGTCCCGGCCCTGCGCGGCCACCATGAGCACACCTCCCGTCCTCTTTCCTTAGACTACACGTCCAGGTACTGGATTCTCAGTCCAGAGCAGTTTTCCGTACGGCCGTGTCCACCTCCTCCGCCTCGGTGACGAGGGCGGCGAGGGCCGTCCGCGCACGGGCGACCCGGGAACGGACGGTGCCGACCGGGCAGCCGCCGAGGGCCGCCGCCTCCGTGTACGGCAGCCCGAGCAACTGCGTGAGGACGAACGCCTCGCGCCGCTCTTCCGGCAGCCGGTCCAGCAGGTCGAGCAGCACGATCCCGTCGTCGAATCCGGGCAGCCCGCGCGGCTGCGCCCGTTCCACGGTCAGCTGCCAGTCGGAGACATCCGCCGTCCGGGGCCGTACGGCCGTGTACCGGTGGCTGTCGGCCACCGCGCGGCGGGCGATGGCGAGCAGCCAGGTGCGTGCCGAGGAACGTCCCTCGAACCGGTGCAGGCTGCCGAGTGCCCGCAGGAACGTGTCCTGGGTCAGATCGTCCACCGCCTGCGGGTCGGCACACAGCCGGGCGACGTAGCGGATGACGTCACGGTGCAGGGCGCGGACGAAGCGGTCGACGGCGTCGGAGTCACCGCCGCGGGCGGCCAGCGCCCAGGCGGTCGCCGTGTCGTCGGTGGGTCTTCCGGCAGGGGTGGGCAGGGTGGAAGTGATCACCTGAGGTCCTTCGCGGAGGAACCGGGAACCGCGGGCGTGCGCGGGCCCGGCTGCGGGGGTACGGCCGCGGGCGGTACGCGGAACAGGGCTGTACCGGCACACGGCCGGAGCCCGGGGCGCGCAGGGGCGGCCCGGGGTGTCACCGGCTGCCGTCAGGCGGCAGCGGCCCCGGCGGGCGGACCGCGTGAGGTGATCGCGTGGACGAGGAGGAGGAGACGCGGCGCGCGGTGCGAGCGGCGGCGCCGACGGACGCGGAGGGCCGGACGGCGCGGCGGCACCGGCGTGAGGAACAGCGGCCGCGCCGGGGCGGCCAGCCATCCGCCGACGGCCCGCAGCACCCGGAACACCGCCCGCTCGCCGTACCCGAGCCACAGCCCGCACAGCAGTGCGGCCAGCAGGTGGGCGGCGAGCATGCCGGCGGAGGAGTCGCCGGAGGGCGCCGTGTGCCCCTCCATGCCCGTGCTCGCCCCCGTGGGCATGGGCATGGTGTGCATGCCGTGCGGCATCGCTCCCGTGTCCATGGAGCCGGCGGAAGGGCTCACGAGCGAGAAGGCCGAATGCATAACCGTCTGGGCGGCGACGGCGACGGCGGTGATCAGCGGCAGTCCGCGCTCACGCCCCGCGAGCCCCCAGCCCACGGCACCGGTCACGATCCAGCCGGCCGCCAGCGTCCAGAGGGGAACGTGGTCGCCGGACATCATGACGTGCCCCAGGGCGGCGAGCACGACACAGACGGCCGCGAACACCGCGGCCCGCCCCGTGCGAGCACCCCACCCAGCAGTCATGGCCCCTCATCGTCGCACTCCGGGCCCCAACAGGTCACCCGTGGATACGGTTCCTCCCGCGCTCGCAATTCATTCCCGGACATGTGATCCAGGACACCATTCGAGCGGCCGGAATGGGAGGGAAACGGAAGGGCCCGGCCGGCCGCGGTCCCGTACGGGGAATCGGGAACCGCGGCCGGCCGGGCCGGTCAGGGGTGGGGCGGGTGGGGTCAGAGGCTCGTCTCTCCGGCGAGGCCGAAGAAGTCGTGCCACTTGCGTCCGTCGACGAAGCCGTCCGTGCCGTTGGACACGTTCACGTAGACGTCGGCCAGGTCGTTGTGGGTGAAGGCGACGATGTCGTCCAGGCCGTCCCCGTCGACGTCGCCGACCGCCGGGAACTGGGCCCAGGGCGCGAAGTCGTCGTGCCACTTCCCGCTCGTGCCGAAGGTGCCGCCGTCCGAGAGGGAGACATACACGTCGGCCGTGCCCTCGCGGGAGAACGTGATGATGTCGTCGATGCCGTCGCCGTCGAAGTCGCCCACCGCGGGCACCTCACGGCCGGGGGCGAAGTGGTCGTGCCACTTCTGGCCCGTACCGAAGGAGTCGCCGTCGGAGGCGGCGACATACACGTCCGCGTTCGTGCCGTGGGTGAAGGTGACCGCGTCGTCCTTGTCGTCGCCGTTGAAGTCACCGGTGAGCGGCGTCTCCCCGGCGGGGGCGAAGTGGTCGTTCCACTTGCCCCCACCGGTGAACGCGGTGCCGTCCGAGGGGACCGCGTAGACCTCCGCGGCGGTGCCGCGGGTGAACGTGACGATGTCGTCCTTGCCGTCACCGGTCACATCGGTCGGTGAACCGCCGAGCATCAGGCCACCGGCGTCGCCGTAGTGGACCTCGAGCTCCGCGATGGAGGTGAAGGTCTTCTCCCCGCCCGGCCGTCCGACGATCCGCACGCCGTCGCCCGCCGTCGGGTCGAAGGAGAAGGTGTATGTCCGGTGCGCGCCCGCGGAGTTGCCGTACGGATACTCGGGCCCCACGCGCTGCCCCGACACGTCCACCCACCGGTTGTCGCGCCGTACCTGCACCCTCAGGTCACCGGCGAACCAGCCGCCGTCCGCGAACATGTCGCCCGTGGTGTAGGTGACCTTGTTCATCATGTACTGGCGCGGCCAGGTGTAGCCCCACCAACTGGCGTCCTTGCGCTCGTCGTTCCAGTCGTCCTCGCTCTGGTCGCGGTTGCCGTCGGCGTAGAAGGCGTCCTTGCCGAAGTGGGTGGCCCGCTGGATCGGCACGGTGCCGGGTTCGCGGGCGAGGTCGCGGCCCGGGTCGGCGGCGTTGCCGGGAGTGGTGTCGCGGCGCGGCTCCAGGCTCAGCTTCCGCAGGGAGAAGGTGTACGCGTAGTGGTCGCCCTGCGGGTAACCGCCGCCGCAGGGGCAGACGTTGGACTGGAGCCACATCGACTTGCCGTCGGCGCTGATGTACTTCGACGGGATCGTGGTCGCGTAGCCGCCGTGCTTGGAGTGGGTCCAGGGGTAGCCGCCGAAGTCCTTGGTCGCGAAGTGCTTCCAGGGGCCCCAGGGGGTCGGGGACTCGTAGAACTCGAAGGTGTACTCGGTCCACGAGGTGTAGATGTAGCGGTTCAGCGGCTTGTTGTAGACGACGCCGCCCTGGCTGAGGACCGTCATGTCGCGTGCCCGGCCGGGGGTGAGGACGTTCTGGTAGACGCGCCGGTCGTCGTGGAGGACGGGCTCGCGCTGCGAGATCTCCGTGGACCAGACCGGGTTGCCGGAGGTGTCCGTGCCGGACATGTACTGCCAGGCGTTCTCGTCCATGACGGAGTTCTTGTGGACGCGGGCCAGGTACAGGTCGACGGGGTCGGGGACGGTGTTGTCGAAGGAGTCCCGCCAGTTGTGGTCCAGGCCGTAGGCGTAGACGTAGTCGTCGGGGGCGTTGGCGTAGTTCTTGCCGCAGTCCAGGAACATCACCGTGGTGAAGACGCCGCCGCCGAACATCGGCCGGTTGCGGTCCCAGGTCCAGGTGCGGCCCTTGTCGGTGGACCTGGCGATCGTCGCGGCGGGGGCGTCGTTGAAGTCGTGCGCCAGGTCCTGCACCGCGAGGTAGAGGTCTCCGTTGACGCAGGCCATGCCGGTGGGCTTGCGGTTGTGGCCCGCGCTCCATATCTGGCCGACGTCGGTGGAGAGCTGTGATCCGGTCAGGGTGCCGGGCATGCCGGAGATCTTCGCGACTCCGATGTCGCTGAAGTCGCTGCCGAAGCCGGTCCCGTCGCCGTAGGCGGCGTACACGTTGTCGTCGTCGGACCAGCAGTTGGGCCAGAGGTCACCGTGGTCCCGGTTGTCGCCGGCCGCGGGCGCGCCGACGGTGGCCGCCGGGTCCACGGCGACGGTCGAGAAGAAGTCGCTCGCCGGAGGCGAACCGGCGGCGGCCGTCGCCTGGGTCTCCGCGGTCCGTACGGCGTCGTACCGGTCGCGGCCGAACTCGGCGGCACGACCGTCAGCACCGTGCCGAGGACGAGCAGGGCCGTGGCCATGGCACGGCCCACGGCTCCTGCCGGTCTGGGGGGTTGAGCGGATCTGCGCATCGACTGTGCTCCCGGTGGACTCGGACCGGCCGGCGTTTAGAAATCGATTTCAGCGGACGGTACTAGGGAACTGTGGGGGCGTCAACCGCGTTGGTGAAGAAGGAAGTTCGGTGAAAAAGGGGCTGATGCACCACATTCATCCGGTCACTCGACGCCTCCCGGGCGGGCGTACTGCAATCGATTGCACCATTTCACCGTGGAGGGACAGTGGACGACTCCCTCCAGTTCCGCTCCAGGAAGGGAGAAATCCATTTCAGTGACAGCGTCGCCGGGCGACGGCCGACGGGCACCGTGGGCCGGGACGCCGGGGCCTTGTCCCCCGAGCGAGCTACGGGCAAGTGTCCACTGTGCGGTGACGATTCCCGGCCGCCGGATCCGTAGCGTCCGTCACGACACGCGGCGCTGGGCCGCGGGTCCGACGAAGGAGTTCTCGATGAGAGTGGTCTGGCAGATCCTGGCCGTGGCGGCGATCTCCGCCATAGGCGGACAGAGCGTGAACGCGGTGCGGGACAACCCGTGGCTCACGTTCGCCCTCGGGACGCTGACCGCCGTGCTCGCGGTGCTGGTCTACCGGTGGGTGGTGGGGCGGACCGAGCGCCGGCCGGTCACGGAGCTGGACCCGGCCGGTGCCGCGCCGGCGCTCGGCCGGGGGACGCTGATCGGCCTCGTGATGTTCGGGATGGTCATCACGAACCTCTTCACCTCCGGCAACTACGAGGTGCACGGCCTGGGTTCACTGAGCGGAACCGCCGGGCTGTTCGGCTTCATGGCCGCCGCCGCCGTCACCGAGGAACTGCTGTTCCGCGGGGTGCTGTTCCGGATCGTCGAGGAGTACCTGGGAACCTGGATCGCGCTGGCGCTGACCGCGCTGCTGTTCGGCGCTGCGCACCTGCCCAACCCGGACGCCACGGTGTGGGGCGCCTTCGCCATCGCGATCGAGGCCGGCGGCATGCTCGCCGCCGCGTACGTCGCCACCCGCAACCTGTGGGTGCCGATCGGTGTGCACTTCGGCTGGAACTTCGCCGCGGGCGGCATCTTCAGCACCGTGGTCTCGGGCAACGACACCGAGCAGGGACTGCTGGACTCCACGACGTCGGGCAACAAGTGGATCACCGGTGGTGACTTCGGCCCGGAGGGGAGCGTGTACTCGGTGCTGTTCGGTGTGCTGCTGACGATCGGGTTCCTGTGGCTGGCCCACCGGCGCGGCAATCTGGTGCCCCGCCGTCGGCGCGCGGAGCGGGCCGACGCCACCGCTAGACTGCCCCGGTGACCGCTCCCCACCGGCTCCGGGAACTGTGGCACCGGCTGGACGTCACCGTCAGGGACCTTCTGCTCGGGTTGCTCGTCCTCTCCATGTCGCTGCTGCCGGCCTTCCAGAACCACGGAACGCTCGTCGGCGGCGTGCCGGAGCGTCCCTTCGACACGCTCGCCTTCGTGGCGGTGGCCCTCCAGGCCCTTCCGCTCGCCGTGCGCCGGCGGTGGCCGGCCGTCTGTCTCGCCCTGGTGGTGGCCGGGTTCGCCCTCGACCAGCTCCGCGGCTACCACTCCCCCGCGGGCACCGCGCTGCCCATCGCGCTGCTGAGCGCCGGGGCGTATCTGGAGCGGTACCGGCGCACCGCCGCGGCCCTGTGCACCGTCGCCTACGTGGCGCTGACGGTCGCGTTCCACCGGTTCGGTCCGGGCGAGCCGGTGAGCGAGTTCGTGACGTTCTACCTGGCGGCGGCCCTCGCGTGGGGCATCGGGGCGTGGCTGCGCTCCACCCGGGTCGCGGAGGCCGAGCGCCGGCACCGCGTCGCCGAGGACTCCCGCGCCGCCGAACGCGCCCGGATCGCCCGCGAGTTGCACGACGTGGTGACCCATCATGTGACGGCCATGGTCGTGCAGGCCGAGGCGGCCCGCTATCTGACCGCCGCACCCGACCGACTGGACCAGACGCTGACCGCCGTCACCGACACCGGCCGACGGGCCATCACCGACCTGCGGCACCTGCTCGACCTGCTCAACCCCGACCACGGCCCCGAGGCCAGGACACCGCCCGTCGGCCGGCTCCTCACGCTCGTGGAGCAGACCCGCCGGGCCGGGCAGCCGGTGAAGTTCACCGAGGAGGGCACGCCGGCGCCGTCGACCGGCAGCGCCGACCTCGTCGCCTACCGGGTCGTGCAGGAGGCCCTGACGAACGCCCTCAAGTACGCCCACGGCGACGCCACCCGGGTCGAGGTGCGGCACAGCGAACGGCAGATCACCGTGGAGGTCGGCACGGACGGTTCCGGCACCCCGGTGTCCTCCTCCCCCGGCGGGAGCGGCCGGGGCCTGGCGGGCCTGCGGGAGCGGGTCGACGTCCTGGGCGGCGACTTCAGCGCGGGGCCGGAGGCGGGCGGCGGCTTCGTCGTACGGGCCCGCATACCGACGGGGAACGCGGCATGACCGCACCGATCCGGGTCCTGGTCTGCGACGACCAGATGCTGATCCGCACCGGCCTGGTGACCATCATCGACGCCCAGCCCGACCTGGAGGTGGCCGGCGAGTGCGGCGACGGGCAGGCCGCCGTCGACCTCGTCGGCCGGCTCCGTCCGGACGTCGTGGTGATGGACGTGCGCATGCCGGTGCTCGACGGCATCGAGGCCACCCGCCTGCTGGCCGGTGCGGGGGTGCCGCATCCGGTGAAGGTGCTCGTGGTGACGACGTTCAACCTGGACGAGTACGTCTACGAGGCGCTGCGCGCGGGGGCGAGCGGGTTCCTGCTCAAGGACGCGCCGCCGTCCCAACTGCTCCACGGGATCCGGACCGTGGCCATGGGCGCGGCACTGCTGGACCCGGAGGTGACCCGCCAGCTCGTGGGCCGGTACGCCGCCCGGATCCGCCCCGCCGAGGGCGGGGCGCCGCGGGACATCCCCCTGACCCCCCGCGAGCTGGAGGTCCTCCGCCTCATCGCGGACGGCCTGTCCAACCGCGAGATCGCCGCGGCCCTGCTGATCAGCCAGGAGACCGTGAAGACCTTCGTCTCCCGCATCCTCACCAAACTCGGCCTGCGCGACCGCGTCCAGGCGGTGGTCTACGCCTACCGCCGGGGCCTGGCGACCTGACCGGTCGCGGTGCGCCGGGGCCGCGGCCTCGGACGAAGCGGCCGGCGGGCCGGCCTCAGAACTGGCCGGCGACGCCGATCACCCGGTAGACGCACACCAGGACGACGGCCGCGCAGACGGCCTTGGACAGCGGGCGCCGGGAGAGCGCCGTCACGGCCACCGCCGCCGACACCACGGCCGTGCCGACGCACAGCAGCGCGCCGAAGGTCCCGTCGTCGTCCTGCCGTCCGGGGAACGCCGCCGGGTTGTCCGCCTCGACCGTCATGGCGAAGCTGAACAGCGTCAGGAACGCCGCCACCGCGTAGAGCGCGGCGGCACCCCAGGACTTGGCGACGGAGGACGTTCGCGTCGTGGTCATCGAAGCGGTCCCTCCGGCATTCCCTGTCCGTCGACGACGAGCCGCCCGTACTCCTGCGGAGCGGTGTCCGTCACACAGTAGTCCGGACCACCGTTGTGGTACGACCCGATGTCCTCACACCAGTGCTGGTCAGGAACGCGTCCCAGGCGGAATACGGGACCGTCCGGGTCCGTTGTCGGCCTCGAAGGAGGTCAGAAGTGGACACCACGTACTACGACCACGGGACGCCGGCCGAGCGCTGGGAGCGCGCCGAGATGTTCTTCGACGCCAAGGACTACGCCGCCGCCGCGCGCGTTCTCGGCGGGCTGGTCGAGGAGGTGCCGGAGCAGACCGGGCCGCGGCTGCTGCTGGCGCGCGCCTACTACCACTCGGCGCAACTGCGGCGCGCGGAGGCGGAGCTGAGGGTCGTCGTGGAGCGTGACCCGGTGGAGCACTACGCCCGGCTGATGCTGGGGCGCACCCTCCAGCGGCAGGGGCGGGACGACGAGGCCCGGCCGCATCTGCGGATCGCCGCCGCGCTGGGCGGCTCCTTCGAGGAGGAGTGAGGGCGGACCGGTGCCCGGTTCCCCGCGACGGGGAACCGGGCACCGCGCGTCACCGCGCCGCCGTGCCGCTTCCGTACGTCCGCCGTCCCCGGCGGTGGGCCACCTCCCCGAGCACGATGTCGACGGCGAGGAACGCCGCCAGGGGAATGCCGAGGAGCGGGACGAAGTAGCCCAGGACGGCGATCGCCGCCAGCAGGGGGACGAGTACGTACGGCGGTACCTGCTGCCAGGCCCCGCGCGGGATCGGCCGGCCGAAGGCGGAGCCGCGGCCCCGCTGCCACCACATGCGGTAGCCCCACAGGATCAGCAGGATCAGGGTGAGGGCCAGCGCCATCAGGGCGATCTGGTTCACCAGGCCGAACAGGCTGCCGGTGTGCAGGTCGATGCCCCAGCGGGTGAGTTTCGCGAGGACCGGATAGTCGTCGAACCGCAGGACGTCGGTGACCGCGCCGGAGGCGGGGTCGACGGCGACCGAGTCCTGCTTCTCGGGCCAGCTGCGCTGGATCTGCCGCACGACGTACGCGGACTTCTCGTCGGCGGGCGGCACGATCTCCACCGGATCGCCCAGACCCTCGGCCCGTGCCGCCGCGAGGACCTTGTCCAGGCCGACCCCGTGCGCCGCGTCACCCGCCGTGCCGCCGGCCGCGTCGTGGCCCGCGTGTTCGCCGGCCGCCGCGGCCGACACCGAGGGGGTCTCCTGGCCGAGGGAGGTGCGCAGCTCGCCGATGTTCGCGCCGGCGTAGGTGGACCAGGTCAGGCCGGTCGCCGAGAGGAAGATGAAACCGGCCGCGACCCAGACGCCCACACCGCCGTGCAGGGCCAGTGTGCGGCGCCGCCCACTGGTGCCGCGCAGCTTGCGCAGGGCGCGGCGCCGGGAGAACCACAGCACCAGTCCCCCGCCCGCGATCACCCACAGCCAGCTTGCGGCGAACTCGCTGTAGAGACGGCCCGGTTCGCCGAGGTGCAGATCGCGGTGGAACTCGTCGATCCAGGTGCGCAGGGGCAGCGCGCCCGAGGAGCCGTACTGTTCCAGTTCGCCGCGCACCTTCGCGGTGTACGGGTCGACAAATACGGCCAGGGTGTGGTCGGGGTCCACACCCGGTATGCCGGACAGCATCACCCTCGTGGTGGCGTCCGCCTCGGGTGAGGGGCGTACGGCGGAGATCGTGCCCTCGGGGTGGGCCTCGCGGGCGGCGGCCACCTGCGCGGAGACGGGCAGTTTGCGGTCGCCGACGGGGACGGTCAGCTCATGGTCGTAGACGATCTTCTCGGCCTGGAACGAGGCGGCGTACAGCAGGCCGGTGAGGGCGGCGACCAGGAGGAACGGCGCGACCAGGACTCCCGCGTAGAAGTGCAGGCGCAGGACGAGGGGGCGCAGGCCGGCCCAGGCGCTCTTCGCGGGTGCGGGTTCGGGGGCGGGGGGTTTCGGTGCCTCGTCCGTGGGGGTCGAGGGAGCGGTGGTCATCGGTGGGGTTCTCCCGGAGACGTCTTGGCGGGCGGAGTGGTGGTGCAGTAGTCGGGACGGCGGGGCGTCCGGTTCCCGGGAGACGCGTGTGACCTGCGCCACACGTGAAAGGCGTGCGATCCTGACGGGATGGGAACTCCGGACGATCGCGCGCCCCTGGCCGAGCGGGTCGAGCAACTGCTCTCCGCGGAAGGGCCGTTGACCATCGTCGCGGCCGGTGACCCGGTGCTGCGCGGGGGTACCGAACCGTACGACGGGCAGTTGGGGCCCGCGCTGCTGGCCCGGTTCGTGGCGGCGCTGCGGGTCACCATGCACGCGGCGCCGGGTGTCGGGCTGGCCGCGCCGCAGGTCGGGGTGGGGCTGCGGATCGCGGTGATCGAGGATCCGGCACCGGTCCCGGAGGAGGTGCGCATCGCGCGCGAGCGGGTGCCGCAGCCGTTCCGGGTGCTGGTCAATCCGGTGTACGAGCCGGTCGGCACCCGGCGGGCCGGGTTCTTCGAGGGGTGCCTGAGCGTGCCGGGGTATCAGGCGGTGGTGGCGCGGCCCGCCGAGGTGCGGCTGAGGGGGCAGGACGAGTACGGGCGGACGCTGGACGAGGTGTTCACCGGGTGGCCCGCGCGGATCGTGCAGCACGAGACGGACCATCTCGACGGCACGCTGTACCTCGACCGGGCCGAGCCGCGCTCGCTGTCGTCCAACCGGTTCGTGATGGAACGCTGGTCGCAGCCGACGACGGAGCGGGCGGCCCGGGAACTGGGCTTCGGGTTGCCGTGACCGCGCCCCGGTCCTCCGTCGGGCCGGGCCTCCGGCCGTCGTCTCCGGGAGTGGTTCGCCCCCGCCGCCCCCTCCCGACCCTGGGGCTGCGCCCCAGACCCCCTTCGGCCCTGGACGGGCCTTGTCCTCGAATGCCGGACGGGCCGGAAGGGGGTGGAGGGGCTGGAGGGGGCTCAGGCGTCGCGGTGGGCCTCCAGGAGGCGGAGCCAGATCTCGCTGATCGTCGGGTAGGACGGGACCGCGTGCCACAGGCGGGCGATGGGGACCTGGGCGGCGACGGCGATGGTCGCGGAGTGGATGAGTTCGCCGACGCCGGGGCCGACGAGGGTGAGGCCGCGCAGGATCTCGTCCTCGAGGTCGACGATCATGCGGGCGCGGCCCTTGTAGCCGTCGGCGTACAGGGCGGCGCCGGAGACCGAGGACAGGTCGACGTCGACGGCGCGGACGCGGTGGCCCGCCCGCTGCGCCTCGGCCAGGGAGAGGCCGACGGAGGCCGCCTCCGGGTCGGTGAAGACGACCTGGGGGACGGCGGCGTGGTCGGCGGTGGCGGCGTGCGCGCCCCAGTCCTCCGCGGGTACGGGCTCCCCGGCGGCCCGGGTGACGATGGCGGCGCCCGCGATCCGGGCCTGGTACTTGCCCTGGTGGGTGAGGAGGGCCCGGTGGTTGACGTCGCCGACGGCGTACAGCCAGTCGTGGCCGGTGACGCGGAGGCTGTCGTCCACGGTGAGCCAGGAGCCGGGCTCCAGACCGATCGTCTCCAGGCCGATGTCCTCGGTGCGCGGGGCGCGGCCGGTGGCGAAGAGGATCTCGTCGGCCTCGATCCGGTCACCGTCGTCGGTGACGACCAGGACCGTGCCGTTCTCCCTGGTCACCGACTTCACGGAGGTGCCGGTGCGGATCCGGGCGCCGGCCTCGGTGAGCGCCTCGGCGACCATCTCGCCGGCGAACGGCTCCATGCGGTTCAGCAGGCCCCCGCCGCGGACGAGGACGGTGACCCGCGAGCCGAGGGCCTGCCAGGCGCAGGCCATCTCGGTGGCGACGACCCCGCCGCCGACCACGACCAGCCGGTCGGGCACGGACTGCGCGCTGGTGGCCTCGCGGCTGGTCCAGGGCCGGACCTCGTCGAGTCCGGGCAGGTCGGGCAGCCGGGCGCGGCTGCCGGTGCAGACGGCGACGGCGTGCCGGGCGGTGAGGACCCGCCTGCCGCCGTCGGCGTCCGTGACGGTGACGGTGCGCGGGCCGGTGAGCCGTCCCTGGCCGCGGTACAGGTCGGCTCCGGTGCCCTCCAGCCACTGGACCTGGCCGTCGTCCTTCCAGTCGGAGGTGAAGGAGTTCCGGCGGGCGAGTACGGCGTCGGCGTCCAGGGGCCCCTGGACGGACCGGCTCAGGCCGGGGACGCGGAGGGCGTCGGCCCGGGCGATGACCGGGCGCAGCAGGGCCTTGCTGGGCATGCACGCCCAGTAGGAGCACTCGCCGCCGACCAGCTCGCTCTCCACGACCGCGGTGGTGAGCCCGGCGGCGCGGGTGCGGTCGGCGACGTTCTCGCCCACGGGTCCGGCGCCGAGCACCACGACGTCGTAGGCGGTTGATTCCGGTTGCGTCGATTGCGTTTCCGTCATGGCGTCAGTCTGGTGGGTGGTGTGCGCTGTGGCCACATGGGTAGGGGCGCGGAATACGTGACCGGCCGGCCGTGTTGTGCCGACGGCCCGACCCGACACCAGGAAGAGGGAACGCGCGATGAGCAGCACCGTGGAGCTCACCAAGGAGAACTTCGACCAGACGGTCACGGACAACGGGTTCGTACTGATCGACTTCTGGGCGGCCTGGTGCGGTCCGTGCCGCCAGTTCGCGCCGGTGTACGAGAAGGCGGCGGAGGAGAACCCGGACCTGGTGTTCGGCAAGGTGGACACCGAGGCGCAGCCGGAGCTGGCCGCGGCCTTCGGTATCCAGTCGATCCCGACGCTGATGATCGTGCGTGATCAGGTGGCCGTGTTCGCCCAGCCGGGTGCGCTGCCCGAGGCCGCTCTGACGGATGTCATCGGGCAGGCGCGCAAGCTGGACATGGACGATGTCCGCAAGCAGATCGCCGAGCAGCAGGCGCGGCAGGGGGAGGCGCCGGGCGCCTGAGACGGCCGTGGCGCGGGGCCAGGGTGGGAGTGGATTCGCCCCCACCGTCCCTTCCCGTCCCTGGGGGCTCCGCCCCCGGACCCCCTTCGCGCCCACGCGGC
This sequence comes from Streptomyces sp. CB02400, assembly GCF_001905725.1. GTDB lineage: Bacteria > Actinomycetota > Actinomycetes > Streptomycetales > Streptomycetaceae > Streptomyces > Streptomyces atrovirens. The sequence goes on along the minus strand of NZ_LIWB01000011.1, from coordinate 185,501 downwards.
GGAGCCGCATATCGGCACGGCCCCGCGCCCCTGGAGGGGCGCGGGGAACTGCGCGATCAGCCACGACGGGCCCACACCTGAAGGTCAGCTCGACTCGCGTCGTACCACCGACGCGCCCAGTACCTTGTGGGCCTCGGGGGCCGTGGCCGGGTCGCGTACCGCGCGGTCGACCAGTTCGGCCAGTTCGCGGCCGGACGGCAGTTCCAGGTGGACGGTGCTCAGGCGGGGGCGCAGCAGCCGGCCCAGCATCAGGTTGTCGGCGCCGATGACGGCGGTCTCCTCCGGGATGCGGACACCCTCGTCCTGGAGCGCTCGCATCAGCAGCATCGCGTACTCGTCGTTGTACGTGAACACGGCGTCGAGGTCCAGCTCGCGCCAGCGGGCGGCCAGCCGGGCGGCGGCGCCCTCGTCGTGCGCCAGCGGCAGCTCGGTGACCGTGGCGTCGGTGCCGCGCAGGGCGGCGCGCACGCCGGCCAGGCGGGGCGCGGAGAACGCCTCCAGGCCGGGCTCTCTCGGGACGACCACGCCGATCCGGCGGCGGCCCCGGTCGAAGAGGTGGGCGCCGGCGCTGTGCCCGACGACGTCGTGGTCCATGAGCAGGGTGTGCGCACCGTCGACGGGCTCGGGGCCGAGGGTGACGACGGCCCGCGCCCCGGAGCGTTTGAGCACCTCGACGCCGCGCGGGCTCAGTCCGGAGCCGGGGACCAGGACCGCCACGGGCCTCAGCTCGGCCCAGGCGCGGGCGGCCTCGTCGTCGTGCAGGCCGACGGTGCCGTACTGCACGACCGTGTAGTCGAGGCGGGCGAGGGAGCTCTGGAGATCGTTGATGAACTGGCTGTAGAGCGGTCCGACGGGGAAGGCGGGCGCGGGCATCAGGACCGTACGGCTGTGTCCGGCGCGCAGGCTGCGGGCCGCCGCGTGCGGCACGTACCCGAGTTCCTTCGCGGCCTCGCGGACCCGGCGGCGGGTGGGTTCGCTGATCCGGACGGCACCGGCGTTGTTCAGGACGTAGGAGACGGTCGCGCGCGAGACGCCGGCCAGGCGGGCCACATCGGCACTCGTGGGTACGGAGCGCGTCGGTGCGGGGGACGCGGGCGCGGGCGTGTTCGTTATCTGCACCATGACGTACGGCATCCTTGCAGAAGCCGTAACCGGGCCGTCGGCCGGGGGAGTTGATACACCGTCAGTGGGCGGACGCCGGGCCCGTCACCCGGTCGACCAGGTCCAGCCAGGCGGACTCCAGCCGCTCCGGCGGCATGCCGCACTGGCGTATCAGGTGGTGGATCAGGGCGGGGTCGAGCTGGGCCATCAGCGTGTGGGCGAGGACCTCGCAGTCCGCGTCCGGGACCGCCTCGCGCAGCAGCAGGGTCACGTGATGGCGCAGGACGCGGCGGGGCGGGCTGGTGAAGCGGCGGCCCGCTTCCGGTTCGGCCGCCAGTTGCAGCTCCAGCTCCTCGGCGGAGCGGCGGAGCATCGCGAGGCCGAAGGCGCGCAGCCGCTCGGCCGGGGGCGCGCCCGGCCCGAGCGGCGGGGGCCCGGTGAGGAAGGCGGCCTGGAACTTCTTCTCGGAGTGGTCGAGGAGCGCGGTGAGCAGACCGGTGCGGTCGCCGAAGCGGCGGAAGACCGTCCCCTTGCCCACGCGGGCCGCCGCCGCGACCTCCTCCATGGTGATGCTGTCGGCCCCGCGCTCGGCCACGAGCAGCGCGGCCGCCTCCAGCAGGCGGGCCCGGTTGCGCGCGGCGTCGGCGCGCAGGCAGGGCTCGTCGGGGTCGATGCCGAGTTGCAGCAACTCCTGCGGCTGTACGGGGTCCTGGGATGCCGGGACGGGCGGCGGCGCGGCGGACATGAAGCCAGCGTAAAGCATCGGGAAGAAACTGGACCGCGGTCCGGTTAAGATGCTACAAACAAGAAGCGGACCCCGGTCCGGATTGTTTCGGCAATATTTCAGCGCCCCCCCTGGAGTTTCCCCATGTCTGTTCGCATCCTCGCCCTCGTCGGCAGCCTTCGGGCCGGTTCGCACAACCGTCAGCTCGCCGAGGCCGCGGTCAAGCTCGCTCCCGCGGGTGCCGATGTGGCGCTCTACGAGGGGCTCGCGGAGATCCCCTTCTACAACGAGGACATCGACGTCGAGGGCGCCGTGCCGGCCGCCGCCGCCAGGCTGCGCGAGGCCGCCGCGGGCGCCGACGCGCTGCTGCTCTTCACGCCCGAGTACAACGGCACGATGCCGGCCGTCCTGAAGAACGCCATCGACTGGCTGTCCCGTCCCTACGGCGCCGGCGCCATCAGCGGCAAGCCGGTCGTCGTGATCGGTACCGCCTTCGGCCAGTACGGCGGTGTGTGGGCGCACGACGAGGCCCGCAAGTCCGTGGGTATCGCGGGCGGCAAGGTGATCGACGACATCAAGCTCTCCATCCCCGGCTCGGTGACCCGCTTCGCCGAGACCCACCCGGCCGACGACGACGAGGTCGCCGCCCAGCTGACCGAGGTCATCACCCGCCTCCACGGCCTCGCCGGCGAGCCGGCCGCGGCCTGATTCTCCTCGCCCCCGGGGGCGCTGCCCCCGGACCCCCGCTCCGCAAACGCCGGAGAGGCTGGAAGTCAGCCCCTCCGGCGTTTGCGGAGCGCGAAAACCCCTCAACGGCTCAGGCAGCCGCCGACGCGGACCGTCCGTCGCGGTGGATCGGCGTTCGCGAGCCCGTCAGGGGAACCCCCGTGCCGCCCCGACGAGCGGCGACGATCTCCGCCGCGATGGACAGAGCCGTCTCCTCCGGAGTACGCGCACCGAGGTCGAGGCCGATCGGAGAGCGCAGCCGGGCCAGCTCCCGCTCCCCCACACCCGCCTCCCGCAACCGCCGCTCCCGGTCGGTGTGGGTGCGCCGGGAACCCATCGCGCCGACGAACGCCACCGGCAGCCCCAGAGCCACCTTCAGCAGCGGTACGTCGAACTTCGCGTCGTGGGTGAGGACGCACAGCACCGTACGCGCGTCGGTCTCCGTGCCCCGCAGATAGCGGTGCGGCCAGTCGACCACGACCTCGTCGGCCTCCGGGAAGCGGGCCCCGGTCGCGAACACGGGCCGCGCGTCGCACACCGTGACGTGGTAGCCGAGGAACTTGCCCACCCGCACCAGCGCCGCCGCGAAGTCGATCGCCCCGAAGACGATCATGCGGGGCGGCGGCACCGAGGACTCCACGAACAGGGTCAGCCCGCCGGGGCAGTACGACCCGTCCTCAGCCACGGCGACCGTGCCGGTGCGGCCGGCGTCCAGCAGGGCCCCGGCCTCCCCGGCCGCCGTCCGGTCCAGCTCGGGAACCCCGCCGAGGCCGCCCTCGTACGATCCGTCCGGATGGACGAACAGGGCCCTGCCGAGGAGTTCCGCCGGGCCCTCGACGACCCGGGCGAGCGCCCCCGGCCCGCCCCGCAGGACGGCCGACAGCGCAGCCCCGAGCACCTGCCGGGCGGGGACCTGCGCGCCGACCGGGGTCACCATGATGTCGATGACCCCGCCGCAGGTCAGGCCGACGGCGAAGGTGTCCTCGTCGCTGTAGCCGAACCGTTCGACATGGGTCTCGCCGTCCGCGAGCGCCCGGGCGCACAGTTCGTACACCGCGCCCTCCACGCACCCGCCGGACACCGAGCCGATCGCCGTGCCCTCGCTGTCGACGGCGAGGGCGGCGCCGGGGCCGCGCGGCGCGCTGCCGCCCACGGACACCACCGTGGCCACGGCGAACTCCCGGCCCTCGGTCAGCCAGCGGTGCAGCTCGCCGGCGATGTCAAACACCCGTTCCTCCTGCCCGCAGTACCCGGTCCGGACGGATGGGCAGGTCCCGGTGCCGTACGCCGGTCGCGTGCCAAACCGCGTTGGCGACGGCCGCCGCCGCGCCCACGATGCCGACCTCGCCGATGCCCTTGATGCCGACGGGGTCGTCGGGGTCCGGGTCGTCGACCCAGTCCGCCTCGACCGTCGGCACGTCGGCGTGGGTGGCGACGTGGTAGCCGGCCAGGTCGGCGCCGTAGAGGCCGCCGGAGACCCGGTCCCGGACCGCCTCCTCGTGCAGGGCCATCGAGATGCCCCAGGTCATGCCGCCCACGAGCTGACCGCGCGCGGTGAGCGGGTTGACGATCCGGCCCGCGGCGAAGATGCCGAGCATCCGCCGCACCCGCACCTCGCCGGTGGTGACGTCCACGGCCACCTCGGCGAACTGCGCCCCGTAGGAGAGTCGTTCCTTCTGGGTGAGGGCGGCGATGGCGGCGGTGGTGTCGGACCGTACGGTGAGGCCCTCCGGCGGCACGGTGCCGCCCGGGACGAGCCGTTCCCGCAGCTCCTCGGCGGCGGCCGTGACCGCCCAGGCCCAGGAGCGGGTGCCCGCGGAGCCGCCGGCGATCATCGCCGGGCCGAAGTCGCTGTCGCCGATGTGCACCCGGACCCGGTCGGTGGGCACCCGCAGCGCGTCGGCGGCGACCAGGGTGAGCGCCGTACGGGCCCCGGTGCCGATGTCGGCCGCGGAGATCCGCACGGTGAAGGTGCCGTCCGGCTCCGCCGTCACCGCGGCCGTGGACGGCATGGCGCTCGCGGGGAAGGACGCCGCGGCCGTGCCCGTGCCGAGCAGCCAGCGCCCGTCGCGGCGCACGCCGGGGCGCGGGTCGCGGCCGGCCCAGCCGAAGCGGCGGGCGCCCTCCCGGAAGCAGGCGGCGAGGTTGCGGCTGCCGAACGGCAGCCCGGAGACCGGCCCCCGCTCCGGGTCGTTGCGCAGCCGCAGCTCGACCGGGTCGACACCGCACTTCTCCGCGAGCTCGTCGAGCGCGCACTCCAACGCGAACGAGCCCGGCGCCTCGCCCGGCGCGCGCATCCACGCCGGGGACGGCACGTCGAGCCGTACGACCTTGTTCTCCGTGCGGTGGGCGTCGGCGTCGTACAGGGACCGCGCCACGCCCGCGCTCGGCTCGACGAACTCCCAGACCGTGGACGTCTGGTTCAGCGAGCGGTGCTCCAGGGCGCGCAGCCGGCCGTCGGGTCCCGCGCCGAGCCGGACCCGCTGGACGGTGGGGCTGCGGTAGCCGGTGAGGGTGAACATCTGACGGCGGGTCAGCACGACCCGGACCGGCCGCTGCAGCTCGGTCGCCGCCATCACGGCGGACACCTGGTGGACCCGTACGCCCTTGCTGCCGAAGCCGCCGCCGACGTGGTCGGAGCGCACCCGCACGGCGGACGGGTCCAGCGAGAACATCCGCGCGAGCTCGTCGGCGACCCAGGTGGTGCCCTGGTTGGAGTCGACGACCTCGAGCCGGCCGCCGTCCCACAGGGCGGTCGCCGCGTGCGGCTCCATCATGCCGTGGTGCTCCTCGGGCGTGGTGTACTCGGCGTCCACCACATGGGCACAGGCGGCGAATCCGGCCTCCAGGTCGCCCTTCTCCGTCACCGCGGGCATGTGTCCGTCCGCCGCGTAGGCGTCCGGGCGGTCGCCGGAGAGCGCGACGTCGTGCGGCTCCTGCTCGTAGGTGACGACGAGCCGCTCGGCGGCCTCCCGGGCCTGCTCGGACGTCTCGGCGACGACCAGCGCGACGGGCCAGCCGGCGTACGGGACCCGGTCGTTCTGGAAGACGGCGGCCGTCGGGTCCGGCGGAACGCCCAGCATTCCGATGTAGTCGATGTCGAGGCGCGGGGCGTTCCCGTGGTGCAGGACGGTGAGCACGCCCGGCATGCCGAGCACGGGTCCGGTGTCGACGGACAGGATCCGGCCGCGGGCGACGGTGGACAGCACCAGCCAGCCATGGGCGAGATCGGCGAAGGGTATCTCGCCGGCGTACCGGGCGGCGCCGGTGACCTTGTCGCGGCCCTCGACGCGGGTGTGCGCGGTGCCGACGGCGCCCGTCGTCGTGGCGCCGGTCGTGGCGGTGGTCATCGGGCGGCCTCCTCGGCGAGTTCGGAGAGCACGGCCACCACGAGGTTGCGCATGAGGGTCACCTTGTATCCGTTGTCGGGCAGCGGCCTGGCGGCCGCGAGTTCGGCGTCCGCCGCCGCCGCGAAGTACTCCGCGGTGGCCGGGGCGCCGTTCAGTACACGTTCGGCGGCGTGGGCCCGCCAGGGCCGGGACGCCACGGCCCCGAGGGCGAGGCGGGCCTCGCGCACGACTCCCCCGCTGACGTCGAGGGCGGCGGCGACCGAGCCGATCGCGAAGGCGTACGAGGCGCGTTCGCGGACCTTGCGGTAGCGCGAGCGGGCGGCGACCGGCGCGGGCGGCAGGGTGACGTGGGTGATGAGCGCGCCGGGCGGCAGGGCGGTCTCCCGGTGCGGGGTGTCGCCCACCGGGAGGTAGAAGTCGGCCAGCGGCAACTCCCCCGGTCCGTCGGCGGTTTCGTAGGAGACGACCGCGTCGAAGGCGGTCAGCGCCACTCCCATGTCGGAGGGGTGGACGGCCACGCAGTGGTCGGAGGCGCCCAGAACGGCGTGGTTGCGGTGCTCGCCCTCGACGGCGGGGCAACCGCTGCCGGGCGCACGCTTGTTGCAGGGCTTGGTCACATCGGTGAAGTAGCCGCAGCGGGTGCGCTGGAGCAGATTGCCGCCGACGGTGGCCATGTTGCGCAACTGCCCGGAGGCACCGGCGAGTACGGCCTCGGTGAGGGCGGGGTAGTTCCGGCGGATACCGGGGTGCGCGGCGAGGTCGCTGTTGGTGACGGTGGCGCCGATGCGCAGTCCGCCGCCGTCGGCCGGCTCGATCCGGTCCAGCGGGAGGGCGCGGACGTCGACCAGCCGGGCCGGGCGCTCCACACCGTTCTTCATCAGGTCGACGAGGTTGGTGCCGCCGCCGAGGTAGCGGGCGTCGGGGTCGGCGTCGAGCAGCGCCACCGCGCCGGAGACGTCGTCGGCGCGCCGGTAGTCGAACTCCCTCATGCCGCGGCCTCCTCGGTCTCGCTCCGGTTCTCCGCGGCGGCGCGGGCGACCGCCTCGACGATCTGCACGTACGCGCCGCAGCGGCACAGGTTGCCGCTCATGCGCTCCCTGATCTCCTCGGGGGTCAGGGGAGGCGGTCCCGCCTCGGGGCGCACGTCCCCGGTGGCGGCGCTGGGCCAGCCCGCCGCGTGCTCCTCGATGACGGCGACGGCCGAACAGATCTGGCCGGGGGTGCAGTAGCCGCACTGGAAGCCGTCCAGGTCGAGGAAGGCCTGCTGCACCGGGTGCAGCAGGTCCCCGTCGGCCAGGCCCTCCACGGTGGTGATCTCGCGCTCGTCGGACGCGACGGCCAGTTGCAGACAGGACACGGTGCGGCGGCCGTCGACCAGGACCGTGCAGGCGCCGCACTGTCCCTGGTCGCAGCCCTTCTTGGTGCCGGTCAGGTCGAGGCGCTCGCGCAGGGCGTCGAGCAGGGTGGTGCGGTGGTCGACGGACAGCGTGTGCTTCTCGCCGTTGATGTTCAGGGTGACGCTGCTGGACGTCGAGGGGGCCATGAGCAGCCTTCTTTCACGGATCTGGAAGGCGGAACGAGTCGATGACATGGGGCTGTACGGAATGTGGGGCGTTCGGGACCATGCGGAGGAGGGGGACGGGCCGGGAACACACCGGTCATCGGGGGGCATGCCACCGGGTGTCCCGCGCCGTCCGTGTCCGCCGATACGATGGACCCGAAGCGGACAGCTGTCCGTTACCTCCGAAAACGTAGTGGACAGCTGTCCGGTTAGCAAGGACGGGTTTCGGTCACGGCCCGGGAGGAGGACCAGTGGGACACAGGAAGGAAGCGTCCCCGTGCGCGCGGACACCGCGGAGCACGGCGGCACCCCTGCGCTCGGACGCGCAGCGCAACCGCGAGCGCATCCTGGAGGTGGCCCTCGCCGAACTCACGCGCTCGGCGGACACCCCGCTGAGCGTGATCGCCAAGAAGGCGGGCGTCGGTCAGGGCACGTTCTACCGGAACTTCCCCAGCCGTGAGGCACTCGTCCTGGAGATCTACCGGTACGAGATGCGGCAGGTGGCGGACAGCGCGGCGCAGTTGCTGAGCACGCGGGAGCCCGACCGCGCGCTGCGCGAGTGGATGGACGGGCTGGCCCGCTTCGCCATGGCCAAGGCCGGGCTGGCCGACGCCATCCGGCAGGCCACCAGCGGACCGGGGAGCCCGGCGAAGCCGGGGCACAGCCCGGTGACCGAGGCGGCGGAACTCCTGCTGCGCAGTTGCGAGGAGGCCGGATCCATCCGCCCGGGGGTGACCGCGGACGACCTCGTCCTCGCCATCGGCGGCCTCTGGCAGCTCGACCCGGCCGAGGACTGGCAGCCGCGCGCCACCCGGCTGCTGGACCTGGTCATGGACGGGCTGCGGGCGGGGGCTCCGGGGCGGTGAAGCGCCGGCCTGAACGCCGGTCCGCCGGTGGACGGCCCCTGCCGGCGCCTCCCCCGGCGGCCCTGTACGGACACCCCCGACGGTCCCGTACGAACGCCCTCCGACAACCCCGCACGGACGCCCGCGCGGCATGGACGCCGTCCCTCGCTCTCAGGCGACCGCCGTAGGGGCCAGCTCGCGCAGTTCCCGCAGGGCGGCGGAGACCGCCGGGCGGGCGTGGCTGCCGCCGCGGGTGCAGGTCAGCAGTCTGCGGTGCGGGTTGCCGGTGCAGCGCACACGGGTGATCGGCAGGTCCGGGGCGAGGCGGGCGAGGCGCGGGATCAGGGCGACGCCGAGGCCGTGGGCGACGAGATGGGCGGTGACGTTCCAGTCGCAGGCGTGGTGGGCGACGTCCGGGGAGAAGCCGGCCGCGCCGCACGCGGCCAGCACATGCGGCCGACAGGGACTGTCCGGCACCGGCACGATCCACGGCTCGCGCGCCGCCTCGGCGAGGTCGGTCCGCTCGCGCCCGGCCAGCGGATGCCCCGCCGGGACCACCAGGTCGAACGGGTCGTCCAGCAGCGGCTGCTGGTCGAACCGCGTGTCGCTCAGCGGCGGGTTGTACGGGGTGGACTCGACGACGGCCAGATCGATGGACCCCTCGAAGAGCAGGTCGAAGCTCCGCGTCACCTCCTCCTCCGCGATCCGCACCGACAACCGCGGATGACGCTTCCCCAGCCGGGCGGCCATCGGCGCCAGCAGCACGGAGATCGCCACCGGGAACCCTGTGACTCGCAACACCCCGGCCGGGGCGCCGTGGTCGGCGCGCAGGTCCAGTTCGGCCTGGTCCCAGCGCGCCTGGATCGCGTCGGCGTGCGCCAGCAGGCTCTCGGCGGCCGGGGTGAGCCGTACCCCGCGCCCCCGCGGTTCCAGCAGGTCGACGTCCAGGTCGCGGGCGAGCTGACGGATCTGCTGGGAGGCTGCGGACGGGGTGAAGTGCAGCGCGCGGGCGGCCGCGGTGACCGTGCCGTAGTGGGCGACCGCCCTGAGGACGTGCAGCCTGCGCAGGTCAATCATGAAGTCCACGCTTAACGATGGCGTGCACAAAGTCAACCTGGACGTGCACGGAGGGGACGAAGCACCCTTGCTGTGTCGCGACAATCGACAGTGCACCCACGTGATCGAGGATCCAAGGAGTCACCATGACCAGCACGACCGGCGCCACGGGCACGACCGGCACGTTCTGCCCGTACTGCGGGTGGCCGGACGACGCCGAGCCGTTCCAGGTGGTCTCCCGGCACGGCACCGCGGCGGGCAGCACGGTGTGGACCCGCTGCGGCTGCGGTTCGCTCCAGGTCCGTGCCGTCGACGACCGCGGCGCCCGCATCGTCTCCCGCATCGTCTCCCGCAGCAGGCCCGCGGACGCTCCGTGGAGCCGGGCCGGCCGGTGAACGGCCGGGGCGGGGCGGCCGTTGACAGCCGCCCCGCCCCGGCCTTACTAATCGAGGCCGGAGCAGGCAGGAGGCGCGGACGTGCACGAACCCCCCTTGTCCGGGGTCACGGTGGTCAGTGTGGAGCAGGCGGTGGCCGCGCCCTACGCGACCCGGCAACTGGCCGATCTCGGTGCCCGTGTGATCAAGGTGGAGCGGCCGGGCGAGGGGGACTTCGCGCGCCGGTACGACACGACGGTGCACGGCCACTCCAGCTACTTCGTGTGGATCAACCGCTCCAAGGAATCCCTCACGCTGGACCTGAAGGATCCGCGCGGCCGGGCGATCCTGCACGGGCTGCTCCGGGACGCCGACGTGTTCGTGCAGAACCTCGCGCCGGGCGCCGCCGACCGCCTCGGCCTCGGCACCGACGAGCTGACCCGCCGCTACCCCCGGCTGATCCCCTGCACGATCTCCGGGTACGGCACGAGCGGCCCCTGGGCCGACCGCAAGGCGTACGACCTGCTGATGCAGTGCCAGACCGGGCTGGTGTCGCTGACCGGGACCCCGGAGGAGACGGCCCGTACCGGGATCTCCGTCGCCGACATCGCCGCCGGGATGTACGCGTACAGCGGTGTGCTCACCGCCCTGTACACCCGCGCGACCACCGGCACGGCACACCCGGTGGAGGTGTCCCTGTTCGAGGCGCTCGCCGAGTGGATGGGCCAGCCCGCCTACTACACCCGCTACGGCGGCGCCCAGCCCCCGCGCCTGGGCACGCAGCACGCCACCATCGCCCCGTACGGCACCTACCGCGCCGCCGACGGACGCGAGGTGCTGTTCTCCGTCCAGAACGAGCGCGAGTGGGCGGCCCTGTGCGCGGAGTTCCTCGGCCGGCCGGAGCTGACCGACGATCCGCGCTTCGCCACCAACTCCGACCGGGTGGCCCACCGCGAGGAGCTGAACGCGGTCATCGCCGGACGCTTCGCCCGCGCGGACGCCGATGAGCTGCTCGAGGAGCTGGAGGCGATCGGCATCGCCTGCGCCGGGGTCAACGACGTCGCCGCGTTCCTCGACCACCCGGTCCTCGCCGCCCGCGACCGCCGACGCGAGGTGGCGGTACCGGGCGGAACCGTGGAGGCACTGCTGCCACCCGCCGACTTGGCGGGCCTGCCGACCCGCATGGACCCGGTACCGGCCGTGGGCGAGCACACGGAGGCGATCCTGACGGAACTGGGCCGCTCCCCCGAGGAGATCGCGGCACTGCGCGCGGACGGAGTGGTCTGAGCCCCGGCCGGAACCTGCCCGACGACCAGGCCGGAGGAGACCGGCGACGCCTCGCAACAGGACTGGGCCGCTCCCCCGAAGAAATCGCGGCACTACGCGCGGACAGGGTCGTCTGAGCCCCGGCCAGAACCTGCCCGGCGACCAGACCGGAGAAGACCGGCGGCGTCTCGCGGCCGGACGGAGCGGGGTCCGGTGCGTGCGGCCGCGAGGCGGAGGAGTACGTCGACGCGCTGGGGTTCCCTCCCGCGCGAGCGCAGTCGGGCGTGGGGAGTCGGCGACCGGCGACGACGGCGCGGCCGGGCGTGCCGGATCCCGCGCCCCCGGATGATCCGCCGGACGGGCCCTACCGGGGCTGCCTCTGGTGCAGCGCGTCCAGGACGTCGTCGTCGGTCAACTGGTCGAACTGCTCGTACCACTGGCCCACGGCCATGAACGCGGCCGGCTCGTGCAGACACACCACCTCGTCGGCCTCGGAGCGCATCAGCGCGACGCCCTCCGTCGAGCCGACCGGAACGGCCAGCACGAGGTGTCCGGGGTCCTGTGCCCGCAGGGCGCGCAGCGCGGCACGGGCGGTGGAGCCGGTCGCCAGCCCGTCGTCGACGACGATCACGGTCCGTCCGCGCAGGTCGAGAGGCGGACGGCCCTGGCGGTAGCGCTGTTCACGGCGACGCAGCTCGGTGCGCTCGCGCTCGACGACGGGCGCGAGGTCGGCCTCGTCGATGCCCAGCCGCCGCAGGGCCTCCTCGTCGAGAAGCGGCACCCCGTCGCCGGCCATCGCGCCGACGCCGAACTCCTCGTGGAAGGGGGCGCCGATCTTCCGTACGACGAGGACGTCGAGCGGGGCGTCCAGTGCCCCGGCGACCTCGACGGCCACGGCGGCACCGCCGCGGGGCAGGGCCAGCACGACGGGGTCGGGCAGGGCTCCCTCGTCCTGCCTCTCCCGCAGTCGTGCGGCCAGTTCGCGGCCGGCCTGCCGGCGATCACGGAACCGCATGGCGGATGCACTCCCTCCGCACCGGAGACGGCACCTGAAGTACCTGGTCCGCACCCGTGTACCCCGCTCTCCGGCACTCGAAGCGCCCGGTGCCCGGCATGGGTGCGCGGTCGTCGGGCAGGCGAGTTCCATGGTCGGTGACACGAGCGACTACGGGCAGGCGCGGCGGCCGGACGAGAGCGGGCACCGGGCGGTGGCGCAGGAGGACGAGTTCCGGATCGAGGCGTGGGCGGCGAGCCGGGAGAACTGTCTGGCGGAGGCGGTGGCGGCGATGGTGGAGTGCTCCGCCGACGTCTCCGGGGTGCGGCCGACGGGCGTCGGCCGCGTCCGGCTGGCCGGGGCCAGTGACGACGATCTGCTGGCGGCGCTGCTGGACGAGATCCTGTACCGGCTGGAGGAGTACGGCCAGGTACCGGTCGACGTGGAGGCGGACGAGACCGACGACGGTCTCGACATACGCCTGGCGGTGGCCGCGCTGACGGACGTACGGGTCACCGGCCGGATGCCGACGGCCGTGGCCTGGGAGGAACTAAGGATCCACCCGGGCCCGTACGGCTGGACGTGCGCGCTCACGGTAGACGGGTGACAGCAGAATCAGCCTCTCTGGGGGTGCCCCTTCCGGGGGAGTTCGAGGAGCGGGGGTCCGGGGGCAGAGCCCCCGGGATGATGGGGTCCCCCCGCTCGAGCGAAGCCGAGAGTGGGGGAGGGCAGGGGCGGCGGGGGCGCGAGAAGAATCCGCGCTCAGTGGGTGGGCGCTCAGTGGGTGGGCGCCGCCGCACTGATGTCCGCCAGGGCGGAGTGCGGATCCTCCGTCGCGGCGAGATCCCCGAGGCTCACCACCCCCACCGGACAGCCACCCCGTTCCACCACCGGAAGCCGCCGAACGGCATACCGCCGCATCAACTCCACGGCGTGATCGGTGGTGTCCTCGGGATCGAGGGTCACCAGAGGCGGACGCGTACACAGGGAACCGACCGTCGTGGCCTCCGGATCGCGCCCCTCGGCAACACCCCTCAGCACGATGTCACGGTCGGTGAGCACACCGAACAGATCACAGTCGTACGCGACGAGGACATCGCCGATGTCCTGCTCGCGCATCAGGCGCGCGGCCCGCGCCACCGTCGTCATGGGCTCGACGGACGCGGTGTCCGCGGACATCACGTCCCGTATCCGCGTGGTCATGGGCACCTCCCGGTACGTGGCCGGCCTGGACTCCCCGTGTCCGTCGCGTAGCCCGCTGCGCGCCGCGTAAACCGACCGGGCGAGGACGGGCGTGTGAAGCACACCCGCCCTCGCCCGGCTATACGGCTACACGGCTCCGGGAACCTCCTCGGTGACGCCGTTCAGCGGCGAGGCCGGGTCGGTGCCGTACGGGAGGGTGATGGCCTCGAGGCCGTGGCCCGCCGGGTCCCGGAAGTACACGCCGCGACCGCCGTCGTTGCGGTTGATGCGGCGGGGGTGCCTGCCGTGCGGATCGGCCTGAACGGGGATCCCGGCGTCCACGAGCCGGGTGAGGATCGCGTCGAACTCGTCCTCGGAGACGAGGAACGCGTAGTGCTGCGCCGGGATGTCGATGTCGACGGTCGCGAAGTCCAGGGTGACTCCGTTGGCGGTCGTCACCGGCAGGAACATTCCGGCCGGTTCCCCGACCTCCAGGCCCAGGACGTGGGCGAGGAAATGGGCGGACTTCTCCCGGTCACGGGTGAGAACGATGGTGTGGTTGAACTCGACTGACACGATGGCAATGCCTCCACGGGCATCCGCGGCGCCTCCATGCCTCACCCAGCCGGTGACCGACACGCGATGCCGCGCCGAAGATCCTAGACAGCGGGGCCGACGGCTGTCGAGCCGTTGACCGGGACGACGGCGGGCGGGTGTCAGGCCGGGGCGTCGTGCCCGCCCTCGGCCGCGGCGGCCTCGTCCACGCGGTCGGCCACCCAGGCCAGGAAGTCCCCGACCGCCGCCCCGGGCAGCGCGAGCGCGGACTCACGGGGACGTTCGAAGCTGCGCAGCGCGTCCGTGATCAGTGGCCGGAACTCCGCCTCCGCGGCGGCGACGATCCCGGCCGCCCCGCGCTTCGCGAACCAGTGACCGGTGCGGCAGTACACCACCGAGCGGCAGCCGTTGAGCACCCGGTTGTCGGCCGTGTGCCCCTCTCCCCCGGCGTGTTCCCGCACGGAGGCGCGGAGCGCGGCGAGCACGTCGGCCCGCTCAGGTGCGGCGATCACGTCCCGTACCGGCCCGCCGAACAGCGGGAGGCCGGCCTGGTGGGCGACGGAACGGTCGAGGACGTACCAGAACGCGGGCGCCTCCCCGGGGTCGTGGCTGACCCGCTCGGGCAGTGACGGTCCGGTGTTGAGGTCCATGAGGTACCCCGCCCCGCCGGACGGGCGGCCGGCGAAATCGGCCGGGTAGACGACCAGTTCCAGTCCGGCCGCGGGGCAGGCCAGGGCGGGGTGGGCCAGCGCCCCGGCCAGTTCGGGCAGGGCACGCCGGGGAAGGGAGCGGTCCACCACGACGGTCACGTCGATGTCGCTGCGTCCGTGCCGGTAGTCGCCGAGCGCGAGGGATCCGACGGCGAGGACGCTCACCAGGTGGGGGCCGCAGACGGCGCGCGTGCGGTGGACCAGCTCGTCGAGGTAGGGGCGGACCTCGCGGGGCGGGACGGGGGTACGGCTCATGGGACCAGTGTCGGCCCGCGGATCCGCGGCGCGGCGCGTCAGTTCCACAGTTCGTCGCTGTCGCACACCCGCGCGCCCATGTTGCGTTCCATCATCCGCAGGGCGGCGTCCGCGAGGTCGGCGTGGATGTGGGCGACGGCGTCACGGGGGACGGTCACGTCGAAGTGGCGGATGTGCGCGTCGAGCGACGAGTACAGGATGCACTGCTCCGTGACCTGGCCGCACAGCACGAGCCGGTCGATGCCCTGCTGGTTGAGCAGATAGCCCAGGGGGGTCTCGAAGAAGACCGAGTGCCGTGCCTTGACGACGAAGAGCGAGGAGTCGTCCGGCAGCAGCGGTTCCACGAGGCGCGCGTGCGGTCCCGACAGGGCCTTGTCGAGCAGCTCACCGTGGTGGGAGCGCCATTCGCCGAAGTTGTCGTTGACGTAGATCACCGGCACGTCCCGGCGCCGCGCCCGTTCCAGCAGGGCGGAGACGACCGGTACGACCGACTCGGCGGACGGGATCAGATGGTCGGCGTCCGCATGGTCGTAGGTGTTGATCATGTCGATGACGATCAGCGCGGTCTTGCCCATGTCCCCCGGGTTCCACCCGCACAGGGGGGTCAGACATGTTTACTTGCGCGCGACCGTGACGGCTGGGAGCGGAGGCGTACGACGGCCGTCCCCCGAAGGTCCGCCCGCAGGGGCCTCGTGTGCCGGGGCCGAGAGTCATCAGGGCCGTCCGGCCCTAGCCCGGCGGGGGTCCGCCGCCGACGATGGAGGAATGATCCACAGCGATGGTTTCCGGTCGCTCGACCGCCAGGAGTGCCTGCGCCTGCTGGCCAAGGTGCCGGTCGGTCGCGTCGTCTACACCCGGCAGGCGCTGCCCGCCGTCCTCCCCGTCAACTTCGCCCTGGACACGGACACCTCCGTGGTGCTGTGCACCTCCGCCGCGTCCGATCTGGTCCGGGCGATCGACGGCGTCGTGGTCGCCTTCGAGGCCGACGACTTCGACGCCGGGAGCCGGTCCGGCTGGAGCGTGGTGGTCACGGGCCGGGCGGCCGTGGTGACCGACCCGGCCGAACACGAACGCCTGCTGCGGACCGGGCCCCGCTCGTGGATGCCGATGCACGACGGGGTGTTCGTCCGGATCGAGGCCGAAATGGTCACGGGCCGGGAACTCACGGGGCTGCCCGAGCCGGGCTGAACCGGTGACCGCGCACGCGGCGCGACTCCGGCCGGGGCCCGGACGCGGCCACGGCCCGCGACGGGCCCGTCGATGCCGGGTCCCGCGATCCGCGCGGACGGCCGAACGGTCCCGAGGCCGTCGTCCACGACCCGGCACGAGCCGACGCCCGCGCCGGGGCTGTCCCCCACCGCCCCACGGAGGTTGCCGTGGAGACCGCCCGCGCGCCGGCCGCCGGGAAGGTGCCCTCGCGGGCACTCGTCGAGCGGACGCCAGGACGGATCGAGGTGGCCCGGTCCTCCCTGAACACCTTCCGGACCGTACGAACGCAAGCCGCACTCACCGAAGCCGGGGCAAGTTTTCGCCGGTCGTGGCGGGCAGCGGCTGCGGGCGGGCGGTGCGGTGGTCGTCGGCGGGACCGGCACCTGCGGGTCCGGGCGGTGGTCGTTCGCGGACCGGTCGGCGCGCAGTGAGCCGCTGCCGGTGTCCCCGGCCTCGCGGTCGGGGGCGGAGCCGCGTCGGTGCGGGAGGTGGCCGGGGCCGTCGGCCGTGTGAGGGGTGCCGTACGGTACGCCTGTGACCGCCTTCAGCCCTGAGAACGCACCGGGCCGCCACGGCCCTTACGCCACCGTCGAGGCCGCGCCCCGTGAGGTGGGCCGGGTGCGTACCGAGTACTCGCCCGCGCACGACGGTGACCCCGACCCCGGGGAGATCGTCTGGACCTGGGTGCCCTATGAGGAGAACGACGGCCGGGGCAAGGACCGTCCGGTGCTCGTCGTCGCCCGGGAGGCGGCCGGGAGTTTCCTCGCCGTGCAGTTGTCGAGCAGGCGGCACGACGGGGACCGGGAGTGGGTGCCGATCGGCAGCGGGCCGTGGGACCGGTCGGGCCGCGACTCGTGGGTCGACGTGGACCGGGTGCTGCGGCTGCACGAGGAGGGCATGCGCCGGGAGGCGTGCGCGCTGGACCGGATGCGGTTCAACCTCGTGCGTCAGCGGCTGCGGGAGCGGTACGGCTGGAGCTGATGTCCGCCGGCCCGGGCAGCAGGTCCGCGAAGGTCCGCTCGAACACGGCGCGGACCGCGCTGTCGCGGGTGCGGTCCAGGATGCCGAACACCACGTGTGCGAAGGCGCCCGCGAAGCGTCCGCCCGGCTCCAGGTGCGACCGGAACGCCGCCGCCACCTGGGCGGGGTCGTTGCGGAACACCCCGCAGCCCCAGGCGCCCAGCACGAGCCGCCGGTAGCCGTGGGCGGCCGCGGTCTCCAGCACCCGTCCGGCCCGTACCACCAGGGCCTGCGGCACCTCGTCCGCCCGCTCCGGCGCCGTTCGCAGGATCACGCCCGCGTTGGGCGCGGGCGAGGTGAGGAAACCGGCCGTGAACGGCTCGTCGAGGAGGCGTCCGCGGTCGTCGCGGAAGACCGGCACGGCGGGTGAGTGGATCACGCGGTCCGTGTAGAACGGGTCGCGGTGGGCGCGGTGGTGGTCGTAGAAGCCGGCGGCCCGCAGCAGGCAGGTGTACAGCGCGGAGGCGCGGCACAGGGCCTCCTCCTGGGCCTGGGCGCCGTTGAGGTATCCCCCGCCGGGGTTGCGGGCGGAGGCGAAGTTCAGTACGGCCACACCGTCCGCGAGCCGTCGAGCGGCCTCCAGGCTGCTCTCGCCGGTGACCTCGAACCGGGTGCCGGCCGGCCGGAAAGCCGGGAACGGGACCGGCTGCGGCCCGTACGTCCGCGTTCCGCGGGCCGCGGCCTCGATCGCCGCCGCGACGGACACCTCGTGGCCGCCGGGTGCGCGGTAGGCACCCGCCGCCACGATCTGCTCGGTCTCTCGGGCGATGCCGCGCAGGCGCGCGCTCACGGCGCCACCCCCGTAGCCGCCGTGACCACGCGCCGCGCGGTCTCGCTCGTCGTGCTCATGCAGGCATCCTGAGCGATGCTGGTGAGGCGGCGCAACGGAGTTTCCGCCTCCCCGAAAGGCCCGGGAAACGGGCGGGAAACCGCCCGGGAACAGGCCGGACGAAAGGATGACCGAACCGGGACGCCCCGCCAGGCGCCCTTGTGCCCGCCGACGCGAAGGTTTTGGGTGGACGGGTTGACGCCGGCCGGGAGCGGAGAAGCTCCGGGCCGGTGACATGGTGGAATCTCAGGAGGATCCCGACATGTCCGATTCGGCAGGCGGCTGTGTGGAGCCGCGTACCGCCGTCACAGAAGCCGAGGTGGAAGCCCTGGTGCGGGGCATCTGCTTCAAGACCGGACCGCCGCGCCGCCTCGGGGTCGAGGTGGAATGGCTCGTCCACGAGCTGCGGGACCCGCGGCTCCCCGTGTCACCCGAACGACTCGAAGCGGCCTACGCCGCTCTGCGGACCGTGCCTCTGAGGTCGGCGCTCACCATCGAGCCCGGCGGCCAGCTGGAGCTGAGCTCGCCGCCCGCCGCCTCCCTGATGGAGTGCGTCGGTACCGTCTCCGCCGACCTCGACGCCGTCCGCGCGGTACTGCGCGAGGACGATCTGGTCCTCGTCGGCCTCGGCCACGACCCCTGGCACACCCCCCGCCGGTTCCTGCGCGAACCGCGGTACGACGCCATGGAGGCCTGTCTCGACCGCGCCAACCCCGCCGGCCGGGCCATGATGTGCACCTCCGCCTCCGTGCAGGTGTGCGTGGACGCCGGGTACGAGGAGCCCGGCCCGCTCGGCCATGTGCGGCGCTGGTGGCTGGCGCACCAGCTCGGCGCGGTCCTGGTCGCCGTGTTCGCCAACTCCCCGATCGCCGGCGGCCGGCCGACCGGCTGGCTGTCCACGCGGCAGCTCCGCTGGACACAGATCGGCACCGGCCGGGCGGGCGCCCCCGTCCTGGACGCCGACCCGCGCGGCGCCTGGGCCCGGCACGTCCTGGACTCGCCGGTGATGTGCGTACGGCGTGACGGCGGGCCGTGGGACGTGCCCCAGGGGCTCGCCTTCCGGGAGTGGATCAGGTCCGGCACACCCGGCCCGCCGACCCGGGAGGACCTCGACTACCACGTCACGACCCTGTTCCCGCCGGTGCGGCCGCGCGGCCATCTGGAACTGCGCATGATCGACGCGCAGCCCGGTGACGACGGCTGGATCGTGCCGCTGGCCGTGGTCGCGGCGCTGTTCGACGACCAGGAGGCCGCCGAGACCGCCTACCGGGCGGTGAAGCCGCTGGCCGAGCGGGCGCACGGCATGCCCGCGCCGCACAATCCGCTCTGGCGGGACGCGGCCCGCGTCGGCCTGGCCGACACGGAGCTGCTCGAGGTGGCCACCACCTGTTTCGCGGCGGCGCTGCGCGCCCTGCCCCGGCTCGGCGCGACCGCCGAGGTGGTCGACGCGGTCGAGGCGTACCGGGACCGGTATGTCGCCCGGGGCCGCTGCCCGGCCGACGACTCGCTCGACGAGCTGCGTGCGACGGTCCACGGCGCGCACCCCCGCCCCACGCACCCGCACCCGCACCCGCACCCGCACGGGAAGGACACCCCCTCATGACCGGCCCCGCCCTCGACGCCGAAGCCCTGCGCGAGCGCGCGGTCGCCTCGCTGATCACCGCACGGGACCGCACCACGCTGCTCACCAGCTGCGTCGACGGGCCCGACCTGACCGCCCAGCACTCGCCGCTGATGTCGCCGCTGGTGTGGGACCTCGCCCACATCGGCAACCAGGAGGAGCAGTGGCTGCTGCGGGCCGTCGCCGGCCATGAGGCGATACGGCCCGAGATCGACACCCTGTACGACGCCTTCGAGCACCCGCGCGCCGAACGCCCGAAGCTGCCGCTGCTGCCGCCGGAGGAGGCCCGCCGGTACGCGGCCGACGTGCGCGGCCGGGCGCTGGACGTGCTGGAGAGGGCCGCGTTCCACGGGACGCGGCTGACCGAGGCGGGCTTCGCCTTCGGGATGATCGCGCAGCACGAACAGCAGCACGACGAGACCATGTTGATCACCCATCAGCTCCGCAAGGGGCCGCAGGCCCTGACCGCCCCGGACCCAAAGCCGGTGCCGCTGTTCACGGGCCCGGCCGAAGTCCTGGTCCCGGGCGGCCCGTTCACCATGGGCACTTCGGACGAGCCATGGGCGCTGGACAACGAACGGCCCGCGCACCGGCGCGAGGTGGCACCCTTCCGCATCGACACCACTCCGGTGACGAACGCCGCGTACCGGGCGTTCATCGAGGACGGCGGCTACGACGAGCCCCGCTGGTGGACGGCCGAGGGCTGGGCCCACATCCGCCGCAACTCCCTCACCGCGCCGCTGTTCTGGCGCCGGGACGGCCGTCAGTGGCTGCGGCGCCGGTTCGGTGTCACCGAGGTGGTGCCGCCCGACGAGCCGGTGCTGCACGTGTGCTGGTACGAGGCCGACGCCTACGCCCGTTGGGCCGGGCGCCGGCTGCCCACCGAGGCCGAGTGGGAGAAGGCGGCCCGGTACGACCCGGCCGGCGACCGCTCGATGCGCTACCCGTGGGGCGACGCCGAGCCCGCCCCCGAGCACGCCAACCTCGGCCAGCGGCATCTGCGTCCGGCTCCCGCCGGGAGCTACCCGGCCGGTGAGTCGCCGCTGGGCGTACGGCAGTTGATCGGCGACGTGTGGGAGTGGACGGCGAGCGACTTCCTGCCGTACCCGGGGTTCAGGGCGTTCCCGTACAAGGAGTACTCGGAGGTGTTCTTCGGGCCGGAGCACAAGGTGCTGCGCGGCGGTTCGTTCGCCGTGGACCCGGTGGCCTGCCGGGGCACGTTCCGCAACTGGGACCTGCCGATCCGACGGCAGATCTTCTCCGGGTTCCGCACGGCGCGCTCGGAGGACGTCTGATGTGCCGTCATGTGGCGTACGTGGGCCCCGATGAGCCGCTGGGCGAGCTGCTCGTGAAGCCGCCGCACGGTCTGTACCGGCAGTCCTGGGCACCCCGGCGGCAGCGGTACGGCACGGTCAACGCCGACGGCTTCGGCGTGGGCTGGTACGCGGAGGGCGATCCGGTGCCGGCCCGGTACCGGCGGGCCGGACCGGTCTGGGCGGACCTGTCGTTCGCGGATCTCGCCCGTGTCGTACGGACCCGGGCGCTGCTCGCGGCCGTACGGGACGCGACCCTGTCGGGTGCCGACGCGGAGGCCGCGGCGGCGCCGTTCGCCGCCGGGACCTGGCTGTTCAGCCACAACGGGGCGGTGCCGGGCTGGCCGGGCTCGCTCGCGCCGTTGGTGGCGTCCCTGTCCGCCGAGGACGTGCTGTCACTGGAGGCCCGCAACGACTCCGCGTTCGTGTGGGCGCTGGTGCTCGCCCGGCTGCGGGCCGGTGACGAGGAGGGGCAGGCGCTGGCCGACACGGTCCTGGAGGTCGCCGCGGCGGCCCCCGGGGCCCGGCTCAACCTGCTGCTCACCAACGGCGACACCGTCACGGCGACCGCCTGGGGCGACACGCTGTGGTACCTCACCCGGGCCGGCGGCGGCACCGTCGTGGCCTCCGAGCCCTACGACGACGATCCGCACTGGCGTGAGGTCCCCGACCGCACCCTGCTCGCGGCGAGCCGTACGGACGTCCTGCTGACCCCGCTCAAGGAGCCCCTCACGTGAGTCCGTTCCACCTCACCCGCACTCTGCCCGAGGACACCACCGACGCCGCCCTGCGCGCCGACGTCCGCGAGGGCCTGACCGGCAGCCCCAAGACGCTGCCGCCCAAGTGGTTCTACGACGCACGGGGCAGCGAACTCTTCGAGGAGATCACCGCGCTGCCCGAGTACTACCCGACCCGCGCCGAACGCGAGATCCTGCGCGCCCGCGCCGGTGAGATCGCCGCGGCGTCCGGTGCCCGCACCCTGGTCGAACTGGGCTCCGGCTCCTCGGAGAAGACGCGGCACCTGATCGACGCCCTGACCGGGCTGCACACCTATGTCCCCGTCGACGTCAGCGAGAGCGCCCTCACGCTCGCCGGGCAGGCGCTGGCCGCCGAGCGGCCGGGACTGGACGTGCACGCGCTGATCGCCGACTTCACCGCCCGGCTGACCCTGCCCGACACGCCGGGGCCGCGGCTGGTGGCGTTCCTCGGCGGCACCATCGGCAATCTGCTGCCGGCCGAGCGCGCCGCGTTCCTCGCCTCCGTCCGTGCCCTGCTCACCCCGGGCGACGCCCTGCTGCTGGGCACGGACCTGGTGAAGGACGAGCGGGTGCTGGTCCGGGCCTACGACGACGCGGCCGGTGTGACGGCCGCGTTCAACAAGAACGTCCTGACCGTCATCAACCGGGAACTGGGCGCCGACTTCGACCCGGACGCCTTCGACCATGTGGCGCTGTGGGACGCCGGGCACGAGTGGATCGAGATGCGGCTGCTCTCCCGTACCGCGCAGACGGTGAAGATCCCCTCGCTGGGACTCGCCGTGGACTTCGCGGCGGGCGAGGAACTGCGCACCGAGGTGTCGGCGAAGTTCCGTCATAACGGAGTACGTGAGGAACTGTCGGCTGCCGGGCTGGAGTTGGCCCGGTGGTGGACGGACGGGGAGGCGCGGTTCGCGCTGTCGCTGAGCGTCGCGCGCTGACGGGAGCGCCGCCGGGCCGCGCGTCGCCCTAGTCGAAGGCCAGGGCCTCGGTGATGCGGCGCGCGGCGCGCTCGGCCTCGGTGGCCGGGTCGGACCCGGTGAGCACCTTGGTCATGTACTCCTTGATCGGGTTGTCCGCCTCGACCGCGCTCCACTGGGGTGTGATGGGGGTCGCCCGGCCCTGTGCGGCTCCGGCCGCCATGGCCGCGACCCCCTCCTCCCCCTCCACCGACTCGGCGAGTTCGGCCTTGTTGGGGACGTAGTTCATCGTGCGGGCCAGGTCGGTGTTCCACTTCGCGCCGGTGAGCGCGGCGACGACCTCGATGGCGTCCTCTCCGCTGTCGGTCTTGGCCGGGATCACGAGGTCGGAGCCGCCGGTGAAGACGGCACCGGGCTTGTCTGCGTCCTTGCCGGGGACGGGGAAGTAGCCCAGCTCGTCCTCGAGTTCCGGGTTCTGCTTGAGGATGGCGCTCGCCAGCCCCGGTACGGCCACGATCTGGGCGACCTTGCCCTCGGCGAACACGCCCGCTTGCGGCGGGTGTTCCTCGTCGGCGTCGACCGGTCCGTCGCCGAGCGCCTGGAGCCGGCGGTAGAAGTCCATGCCGCGCAGCGCCTCCGGGCTGTCCAGCGCGCCGCGCCAGACGCCGTTCCGTTCCTTGGCGAGGTCTCCGCCCTCCTCCCAGATGAAGCCGGCGAGCGTGTACCAGTCCTGTCCGGCGAGGTAGATGCCCTGGTTGCCGCCGGTGTCGAGCTCCTCGGTGAGGGTGAGCCACTCGTCGCGGGTCTTCGGCGGGGCGGTGATGCCGGCCTGCCGGAAGAGGTCCTTGCGGTAGATGACGACGCGGTTGGCCGCGTACCAGGGGATGCCGTACTGCTGGGAGCCCCACTGGCCGGGTTCGGCGAGACCGGGCAGCCAGTCCTCCCGGCCCCAGTCGCGCATGGACTCCAGGGTGAGGTCGAGCAGTCCGTCGCCCTCCGCGTACGTGGCGACCTGGGTGTTGCCGACCTCGATGACGTCGGGGCTGTCCTCCCCGCCCGTCTCCAGTGCCTTCTGCACCTTCTCGCCGATGCCGGTCCATTCCTGGATGCGGATGTCGAGGTCGAGGTCGGGGTGCTCGCGCTCGAACTCCTCGGTGAAACGGTCCAGGTACTCCTGCGAGGCGCTGTGCCGCATCAGCCACACGGTGACCGTGCTCCGTTCGGCATCGCCGGGCATCAGCCCACAGCCGCTGAGCAGGGAGGCGGACACACAGACAAGGGCGAGCAGGCGGCGTTTCACGAGGGGTCCTGTTTCTGTCTGACGGACAGGGCGGGTCCCGACGTGGGGGGCGAGCGGAGCTCGGGCGGGTCCCCAGCATCTTGGTATGGACCAATGCTCAGGTCAAGCCGTCGGGCGAACGGGGCCGACGCCTCGCGCTCCGCCTCGGTGTGGGGCACGGTGGAGTGAGGCGAGAGGAGCACTTGTATGTCGAATCACACCTACCGGGTCACGGAGATCGTCGGCACCTCGCCCGACGGCGTCGACCAGGCCGTACGCAACGGCATCGAACGCGCCTCGCAGACCCTGCGCAATCTGGACTGGTTCGAGGTGACCCAGGTGCGCGGCCAGATCGAGAACGGGCAGGTCGCGCACTGGCAGGTGGGCCTGAAGGTCGGCTTCCGGCTGGAGGGGGCGGACTGAGCCCGGGCCCGGGCCCGGGCCTTGGCGGGGTCAGGTCCGGCCTTCGCGCTCCTGCGCGTCCTTCAGCTCGCCGGACGGGGCCGTCCAGCGTGCCTGTACGACGGTGAAACCGGCCCGCCGGGCGTCCAGGCAGACCAGCTCGTCGTCGTCCACGAGCACGCGGATGTCCCGGGTGCGGGCGAGGCGGCGCAGGATCGCCAGCTTGGTGTGGCGGGCCGGCCGGCGGTCGGCGTTGCCGCGCATGTACACGTCCCCCTCGGGCAGTTCCTGGGCCGCGAGCCAGTCCAGCGTGTCGCGCCGGCAGCGCTCGGGGCGCCCGGTGAGGTAGACGATCTCGCACTCCCGCGCGCTCTTCTGGACCAGCGCGATGCCCTCGGCGAGCGGGGGGTCCTGCGGCGCGGCGGCGAAGAAGGCGTCCCAGTCACGGGGCCTGCGCTCCAGGAAGCGCTGCCGGTGCGCGGTGTCGGCGAGGGTGTTGTCGAGGTCGAACACGGCCAGCGGCAACTTGTTGCGATCGGTCACACGCCCGAGCCTAGACGCACGTACGCGCCTACGGGCGTGTCGCACCACCCACCACCACAGCTATGGGCAGTCACGCCACGGCCCACGCAGCCACGGGCAGTGGCACCGCCCGCCCCCGCAGCCGCGGGCAGCCGCACCGCCGTAACTACAGGCAGCCGCACCGCCGCAGCTGCGGGCAATCGTGCCTCCCCCAGTGCCTCAAGGGCCTGGGAGGTACCCCCAGGGCGGCACGACTGCCCGCGGAGAGCGGGCGGATGCGGCGCGACTGCACGCGGAGGGCGGGGTGTGCGGCGCGGCTGCACGCGGAAGGCGCAGGGGGCGGGGTGTGCGGCGCGGCTGCACGCGGGGGCGGTCGGCCGCGGTGGGTGGAGGGCCGGCCGCGGTGGGTGAAGGCGGGGTGGCGTGGCGGCGCGCCGGTGGTGTCCGCACCGGCGCGCGCTGGGAAGGGATGGGGTTACTCGCGGCCCCGCTTGGGGACGTCACGGCCGCGGCGGCCGGACTTCTCGTCCATCTCCGTCTCGGCCTCGATGCGCTCCTTGCGGACCTGGCCTCGGACGGTCTCGTCAGCGCTCTTCTCCTCCGTGGTCATCCGGACCCGCTCGACCGGCACCGCCTCGGTCTCCACGACCGGGCGCTCCTCGTACAGCGTGACCTCGTGCTCGTCCTCCTTGAAGGCCGGGCCCGACATGGCATCGCCGCGGTTGGCGTCCGTGATCGGCTCGCGCTCCACGCGGACTTCCTCGTGGCGCACCGGCACGGTCTGCTGGACCTCCTCCGTGACCACGTACTTGCGCAGCCTGGCCCGTCCGGCCTCGTGCCGCTCGACGCCGACGTGCATCTGCTCCTCGGAGCGGGTCATGGCGTCGTCGCCGTGTCCTCGGGTCCGGGCCTCGCTCCGGCGGCCCGCGGTGCCCGCGGTTCCGGCCGCACCGGCCGCACCGGCCGCACCGGCCGTGCCCGGCGCCGTCCGGGAGGTGTCGCCCCGACGGCCGGCCATGCCCGCCGCACCGGCGGCGCCCGCCGCTCCCGCCGTACCGGCCGTGCCCATACCGGGAGACCGGTCGCGTTCACCGGGCTCGGCCAGCACCGAGTCCCAGTCAATGCCGTAGTAGTCGTACAGACGGTGTTCCTCTTCCACCGACAGGTGGCCGCCCGCGTCGATGTCGACGTTGGGCGCGTCCTTGATCTTGTCCTTGCGGTAGGGGACCTCGAGGTGATCCTTCACCAGGGCGGCGTCACGGATGGGGATGAACGACTCCTTGGAGCCGAACATGCCCGTTTTGACGGTCACCCACTCGGGGCGTCCGCTGGCGTCGTCGAGGAAGACGTGCTTCGCGTCGCCTACCTTGTTCCCGTCCCCGTCGTAGACGGGATGATCCAGCAGGATCGAGATCTCTTCGCGGGTGATCATCTTCCATCACCCTCCTTTCGAAGGTCGCCTCTCACGGGTTCTCCCGGATGGCCTGCCGAAAACGGTATGAAAGCGACAAAAGGTACTGAATTTTCCACAGTGCTCACCCGCGGTGACCGCCCTCGTGTCCCGCCACCGCCTCCGGCTGCGCCGCGCGCGCCAGGGCCCGGCGGTCGAGATGGCTCCCCGGCGGAATGGGAGCCCGCACCTCGACCTCGGCGACCACGCCACGGGCCGACGCCACGCGCCACAGCGAGGCGAGGAGCGTGTCGTCGCCGACGAAGGCCGGTGCGGTGGCCGGGGTGCCACGCGCGCTCCGGTAGCGGATGCGCACCGGCTGCACCGGCACCCGGGCGTCCAGCGCCGCCTGGAAGACCGCGCGGCGGAAGTGTCCCCGGGCCAGGCCGCACCAGGTGCTGCCCTCCGGGAACGCCGCGACCGCCGCGCCGCCGCGCAGCATCCCGGCGAGCGCGGTGACCGTGCCGGGCAGGGCGCGCAGCCGGTCACGGTCGATGAACAGCACGCCGCCGCGCGCCGCCAGCGCCCCCGCCACGGGCCAGCGCCGTACCTCTGTCTTGGCCAGCATCCTGGCCGGACGGACCGCCGCGAGCAGCGGCACGTCCAGCCAGGAGATGTGGTTGGCGACGAGCAGCAGTCCGCCCGTGGGCACGGCGGTCCCGGCGATACGGACCCGGACCCCGGCGGCCCGTACGACCCACCGGCACCACCGGCGCACCACGCCGGCCGGGATCCGCCGCCCGAGCGGGAGCAGCGCGATCCCGGCGAGGACCAGCAGACCCACCGCCGCCAGCCGCAGCACCGCCAGCGGTACGGCCGTCGCGGACGCCGTCGGTTCCACACAGCCCCGCGGGGTGCAGGGCGCGCCCGGCAGCCAGACGCTCACCGGGCGGGGACGAGGGAGAGGAAGTGCCGCAGATAACGGGGGTTGACCCGGTTCATCGGCAGCAGCACATAGAGGTCGGCGACACCGAAGTCCACGTCGTGCGCGGGCTCGCCGCAGACCCAGGCGCCGAGCCGGAGGTAGCCGCGCAGCAGGGCGGGCAGCTCACCGGGGGCGGCGGGTGCCGAGGCCCTCGGCATCCAGGGCAGCAGCGGGCGCACCCGGTACTCCTCCGGCGCGAGGTGCCCCGCCCGCACCCGGTCCCAGGTGGCGGAGGCGAGCGCGCCGCCGTCGGCGAGGGGGACGGAGCAGCAGCCTGCCAGCCAGGCGTGGCCGCGGTCGGTCATGTAGCGGGCGATGCCGGCCCAGATGAGTCCGATGACCGCGCCGTCGCGGTGGTCGGGGTGCACACAGGAACGGCCGACCTCGACGAGGGACGGCCGTATCGCGTCGAGGGCCGACAGGTCGAACTCCCCCTCCGCGTACAGCCGCCCGGCGATCCCGGCGCGCTCCGGCGGCAGCAGCCGGTAGGTGCCGACGACCTGCCCGCTCGCCTCCTCCCGCACCAGCAGGTGGTCGCAGTACGCGTCGAACGGATCGACGTCCAGCCCCGGCTGCGAGCCGGACAACAGGGCGCCCATCTCCCCCGCGAAGACGTCGTACCGCAACCGCTGCGCGGCCCGCACGTCCTCCTCGTCGCGGGCGAGGGCGACGGTGTAGCGGGCGGGTGCGGTGGGCTTCGGGGGATGGTCGACGGTCAGCACGCCGGTCATGGCTCTCTCCTGATCACGCGCCGGAGCGGGGGTGGGGACACCCCTGTTCTCCCGACCGGGGTTGGCGTGTACGTGACCGGAGCCGGGAGTACGGATGTGGAGATGCTGAATCCCGGGAACGAAAAGCGAGACGGGGTCAGGAAGAGCACCTCTCCTGACCCCGCCCGTCCGCACCTTCTCGGCGAACGTTCACTGAAGCGCCCCGACAGGGGCGCGGGGAACTGCGCGATCAACCACAACGCAGCCGCACCCCGGCAACAGGCGTACCGAAGCGGCGCTACCGCTTACTCACCTTGCGAGTAGCCCGCAACCACTCCTTGTTCATCCCCGTGATGGAAGTGAGCGGAATGCCCTTGGGGCATGCTGTCGCGCACTCGCCTGCGAGAGTGCACCCCCCGAACCCCTCCTCGTCCATCTGCGCCACCATGTCCAGCACCCGCGTCTCCCGCTCGGGCGCCCCCTGCGGCAGCACATTGAGATGATTCACCTTCGCGGAGGTGAACAACATCGCCGCCCCGTTGGGGCAAGCCGCGACACACGCCCCGCACCCGATGCACTCCGCGTGCTCGAAAGCGAGGTCCGCGTCCGGCTTCGGCACCGCCGTCGCATGGGCCTCCGGCGCGGCACCCGTAGGCGCCGTGATGTAGCCGCCGGCCTGGATGATCCGGTCGAAGGCGGACCGGTCGACCACCAGGTCCTTCACGACCGGGAAGGCGGACGCCCGCCACGGCTCGACGTCGATGGTGTCGCCGTCCTTGAAGGACCGCATGTGCAGCTGGCAGGTGGTGGTGCGCTCGGGTCCGTGGGCGTCGCCGTTGATGACGAGCGAGCAGGCGCCGCAGATGCCCTCGCGGCAGTCGTGGTCGAAGGCGACCGGGTCCTCGCCCTTGAGGATGAGCTCCTCGTTGAGGGTGTCGAGCATCTCCAGGAAGGACATGTCGGGTGAGATGCCGTCCACCTCGTACGTGGACATGGCGCCGTCGGCGTCGGCGTTCTTCTGCCGCCAGACGCGCAGGTTGAGCTTCATGCGTAGCTCCGCTGGGTGGGGTGGACGTACTCGAAGACCAGGTCTTCCTTGTGCAGGACCGGAGCCTCGCCGGTGCCGGTGAACTCCCAGGCGGCGGCGTAGGAGAACTCCTCGTCCCTGCGCGCGGCCTCGCCGTCGGGGGTCTGCGACTCCTCGCGGAAGTGGCCGCCGCAGGACTCGGAGCGGTGCAGTGCGTCGAGGCACATCAGCTCGGCGAGCTCCAGGTAGTCGACGATGCGGTTGGCCTTCTCCAGCGACTGGTTGAACTCCTCGCCGGTGCCGGGGACCTTGATGCGCCGCCAGAACTCCTCGCGGATCTGCGGGATCCGCTCCAGCGCCTTGCGCAGCCCGGAGTCGGTGCGGGCCATCCCGCAGAACTCCCACATGAGTTCGCCGACCTCGCGGTGGAAGGAGTCGGGGGTGCGGTCGCCGTCGACGGACAGCAGCAGGTTGAGCCGGTCCTCGGTCTCGGCCAGCACCTCCTGCACCGCCGGGTGTTCGTCGGTGACTTCCCCCTGGTGCGGGGTGCGGGCCAGGTAGTCGTTGACGGTCGCCGGGAGGACGAAGTAGCCGTCGGCCAGGCCCTGCATCAGCGCGGAGGCACCGAGCCGGTTGGCGCCGTGGTCGGAGAAGTTGGCCTCGCCGACGGCGAACAGGCCGGGGATCGTGGTCTGGAGGTCGTAGTCGACCCACAGACCGCCCATCGTGTAGTGCACGGCGGGGTAGATCCGCATGGGCACCCGGTACGGGTCCTCGTCGGTGATCCGCTGGTACATGTCGAAGAGGTTGCCGTACTTGGCCTCGACGGCCTTGCGGCCCATCCGCTTGATGGCGTCGGCGAAGTCGAGGTAGACGCCCTGGCCGCCGGGGCCCACTCCCCTGCCCTCGTCGCAGACGTTCTTCGCGGCGCGGGAGGCGATGTCGCGGGGGACGAGGTTGCCGAAGGAGGGGTAGATGCGCTCCAGGTAGTAGTCGCGCTCGTCCTCGGGGATCTGGTGGGCCGGGCGGGTGTCGCCCTTGGCCTTGGGCACCCAGATCCGGCCGTCGTTGCGCAGCGACTCGCTCATCAGCGTCAGCTTGGACTGGTGGTCGCCGGTGCGCGGGATGCAGGTGGGGTGGATCTGGGTGAAGCAGGGATTGGCGAAGTAGGCGCCGCGCCGGTGCGCCCGCCACACGGCGGTCGCGTTGGAGTTCATGGCGTTGGTCGACAGGTAGAAGACGTTGCCGTAGCCACCGCTCGCCAGGACCACCGCGTCCGCGAAGTACGTGTCGATCTTCCCGGTGATCAGGTCCCGGGCGACGATGCCGCGGGCCCGGCCGTCGACGACGATCAGGTCGAGCATCTCGGTGCGCGGGTGCATCTCGACGTTGCCGGCGGCGATCTGCCTGCTGAGCGCCTGGTAGGCGCCGAGGAGGAGCTGCTGGCCCGTCTGGCCGCGGGCGTAGAAGGTGCGGGAGACCTGGACGCCGCCGAAGGAGCGGGTGTCGAGCAGTCCGCCGTACTCGCGGGCGAAGGGCACGCCCTGGGCCACGCACTGGTCGATGATCTCCACGGAGATCTGCGCGAGGCGGTGCACGTTGGACTCGCGGGAGCGGAAGTCGCCGCCCTTGACGGTGTCGTAGAACAGGCGGTGGACCGAGTCGCCGTCGTTGCGGTAGTTCTTCGCCGCGTTGATGCCGCCCTGTGCGGCGATGGAGTGGGCGCGGCGCGGGGAGTCCTGGTAGCAGAACTGGACGACGTGGTAGCCCTGTTCGGCGAGGGTCGCGCCGGCGGAGCCGCCCGCGAGGCCGGTGCCGACGACGATGACGGTCTTGCCGCGCCGGTTGGCGGGGTTGACCAGCTTGGCTTCGAAGCGGCGCTTGTCCCAGCGCTCGTGGACCGGTCCCGCGGGGGCCTTGGTGTCGGTGACCGGCTCGCCGGTCGTGTATTCGGTGTAGGAAGTCATGGTCAGCTCACCACTCCGGTCATGACGCCCACGGGTACGGCGAGGAAGCCGGCCGTGAGCAGCAGCGCGAGGGCATTGGCGGTGGTCTTGAGGGCGCGGTCGCGGGTGCGGCTGCCGATGCCGAGGGTCTGGGCGGCGCTCCAGAAGCCGTGCCGGATGTGCAGGCCGACGGCGAGCATCGCGACGATGTAGATGACGTTGCCGTACCAGGTGGAGAAGGTGTCCACGACGTTCTGGTAGGGCTTGCCGGTCTCGAAGCCGCCGGAGTGCACGGTGCCGGTGGTCAGGTCGAGGAGGTGCCAGACGATGAACAGGGCGAGGATGATGCCGCCCCAGCGCATGGTGCGTGTGGCGTAGCTCGCCCGCGCCTTCTTGTGCACGTACTTGCTGGGGCGCGCCTTGATGTCGCGGCGGCTGAGCTGGTAGGCGGAGACGGCGTGGGCGATCACGGCGACGACGAGGACGACGCGGACGATCCACAGCGTCCACTCGTAGTGCATGAACGGTTCGCCGACGGTGCGCAGCCAGTGGGCGTAGTGGTTGAACTCGCCCGCACCGAAGAAGATCTTCAGGTTCCCGATCATGTGGGCGACCAGGTAGAGCAGCATGACGATGCCGCTGACCGCCATCACCGTCTTCTTGCCGACGGTCGAGTCCCACACGGTGCGTGCCATGGACGGCCGTCGGCCCGTCCGCGTTGCCAGAGCCATGTCACCAGACGCTAGGGCCGGAGGGCCCCATCGGTCCAAGACATGGTGCGGCTCGTTTCGATAGGGCGAGCCTATGATGAGGCCATGCAGTTCCAGCAGCTCCAGTACTTCGTGACCGTCGCCGAGACCCGGCACTTCACCCGGGCCGCGGAACTGGTCCACGTCGCGCAGCCGTCACTGTCGCAGCAGATCAAGGCGCTGGAGCGGGAGCTGGGGGCGGATCTGTTCCGGCGGGCGCGCGGGAACATCACGCTGACCGACGCGGGTGAGGCGCTGCTGCCGCTGGCCCGGCGGATCCTCGCCGACGCGGACACCGCCCGGCACGAGGTGCAGGAGGTGGCGCAGCTGCGCAGCGGGCGGGTGCGGCTGGGGGCGACGCCGAGCCTGTGCACCGGGCTGCTGCCGGACGTGCTGCGCGCCTTCCACGACCGGTATCCGGGTGTACGGCTGTTGATCGAGGAGGGCGGTTCGCACGATCTGGTACGGGAGCTGGCGCGGGGTGCGCTGGATCTCGCCCTGGTGGTGCTGCCGCTGCCGACGCCCTCCCCCGCGCTCACCACGGTGGAGCTGCTGCGCGAGGACCTGGTGGTCGTCTCCTCCCCGGACGTCCCGCGGCCGGGACGGGGCCGGCGCACCGTACGCATCGCCGATCTGGAGGGTGAGCGGCTGGTGATGTTCCGGCACGGCTACGACCTGCGCGAGCTGACCGTGGCGGCGTGCCGGGCGGAGGGGTTCGAGCCCGGGTTCGCGGTGGAGGGCGGTGAGATGGACGCGGTGCTGGGGTTCGTGCGGGCGGGGCTGGGGGTGGCGGTGGTGCCGCGGATGGTGGCGGCGCGGTCGGGGCACGGGCTGCGGGTCACTCCGTTGGCGCGGCCGGGACTGTACCGGGCCATCGCCCTGGCCCACCGCAGTGATGTGGCTCCGCCCCGGGCGGCGCGGGAGCTGCAGCGGATGCTGCTGGAGCGCTGACGCGGGTGTGCGGTGGGTTTTCTCGCCCCCGCCGCCCCTTCCCGTCCCGTCTCTGGGGCTCCGCCCCAGACCCCGTCGAGCAGTTCCCCGCGCCCCTGGAGCCTGTGTGGTCGTCCCGCTTGTGCCAGAGGGAGCTGCGGCGGGCTCGGTGGCCGACGAGGTGGGTCTCGCAGGTGAGGTGCACCAGGTTGGGGCCAGGAGGACGCCGGTGGTCTCCGACGGTTCGTACGCCGGGCCGTCCGCCGAGCTGCCCGGGTGGTCGTGCAGCTCGGCGATCATCTCCTCGTGCGTGCAGCGCCGGCCTCGGTGAACTCCGGGTCCAGCAGGCGCGCCACTTCGGCACGCGAGGAACGCGCGGCCGGGTCCATGAGCCGCGGCTCCTCCTCGATCACCGCGCGCACCGAGTCTCTCCTGGCTCGTCCCCGTGTGATCCCTCTCCGTCCGTGCCGGCTGCGCACCCCAGGGGCGCGGGGCCGACACATGTGCGGCTCCGCCGCGTGGGCGCGACCGGCCACAGCGGCCCCGCCCCGCAGCCGCCACGCAGACCACGCGCCCCGAGCCGTCGGGCTCAACCCGTCGCGTCGACGAGCGCCAGCTCGTGCAGCCGGTCCGGCGGCCCCGGACGGGCGTAGTACCAGCCCTGCGCCGTGTCACAGCCGAGGATGCGCAACTGCTCGGCCTGCGCTCCCGTCTCCACGCCCTCCACCGTGACCGCGAGGTCGAGGCTGTGGGCCAGGGAGACGATCCCCTCGACGATCTTCAGGTCGACGGGGTCGGCCGGGAATTGCTGCATGCTCTGGGTGAAGGAACGGTCCAGCTTCAGGACGCTCACCGGGAGCCGGCGCAGGTTGGCCAGGTTGGAGTAGCCGGTGCCGAAGTCGTCCAGCGCGATGTCGACGCCCATCTCCGCCAGCCGGCGCAGCGGCTTCAGCAGGTCGTCGTCCGCGCCGATCAGCGCCGACTCGGTCACCTCCAGGCACAGCGCGTCCGGCGTCATCCCCGTGCGCTCCAGGATCTCCACCGTGTCCTGGACCAGCCCGGGATGCGTGAGCTGACAGGGCGACAGGTTCACGTTGATGCGCAGCGGGCCGAGCGCCTCACCCCCGTGCCGGTCCCGCCACTCACGGGCCTGGCGCACCGACTGTTCCAGCACCCAGCGGCCCAGCGGGACGATCAGCCCCGTGTGCTCGGCGAGCGGGATGAACCGGTCCGGGGACAGCACCCCGTGCTGCGGGTGCAGCCAGCGCACCAGTGCTTCCGCGCCCCGCACACTGCCGTCGCCGAGGTGCACCAGCGGCTGGTACTCGATGAAGAACTCGCCCCGGTCCAGGGCCGTCGGCAGCGCCGTGGTGAGCCCGTGCCGGGTGATGGCGCGGGCGTCCGCCTCCGGGTCGGCGAGCTCGAACCGGTTGCCGCCCGCCGACTTGGCCCGGTACATGGTGATGTCGGCGCTGCGCAGCACCTCCGCCGCGCTGCGTTCCCCGGCCGGTCCCTCGACGATGCCGATGCTGCCGCGCACGGTCAGCTCCCGGCCGTCCACACTGATCGGGGCGAGCAGCGCGTTCATGATGCGGGCGGCGAGCTCGTCGACGGTGCGCTCGGTCTCGGGGCCGGTGGTCAGCGCCACGAACTCGTCGCCGCCGAGCCGGGCCACCATCTCGCCGGACGCGGTGGCGCAGGCCTGCAGCCGGTCGGCGACCTCGACGAGCAGCCGGTCACCGGCCGCGTGCCCGAGGCTGTCGTTGACGGTCTTGAAGCCGTCCAGGTCGAGATAGCACAGCCCGAACCGCTGGCCCTCGCCGGCGCCGAGCGCCTTCTCCAGCCGCTCGAAGAAGAACGCCCGGTTGGGCAGCCCGGTGAGCGCGTCGTGGGTGGCCTCGTAACGCAGCCGGAGGTTGAGCAGCCGCCGCTCGGTGGTGTCCTCCATGAGGGCGAGCTGGTACTGCGGGTCGCCGTCGGCGTCACGCAGCAGGGACACCGTCAGATTGGTCCACAGGACCGTTCCGTCCGGGCGGTAGAACGCCTTTTCGAGGTGGTAGTGCTCGCGCTCACCGCTCACCAGCTCGTCGTAGAGCCGCCACGTCTGCGGGGCGTCGTCGGGGTGGACCCACTCCTTGACGCTGCGGCCGCGCAGGGCCTGCTCGGACAGGCCGAACATGCGCCGCAGCGCGCCGTTGACCTGGAGGACGTTGCCCTCCAGGTCGGCGATGCCGATCCCTATGGCCGCGCCCTCGAACACCGCGCGGAAGCGGGCCTCGGTGGCGTGCAGCGCCTGCGCCACCACGCCCTGGGCCTCCAGCGCGGCCCGCGCGATGGCCTCCTGCTCGGTCAGCGTCCGCTCGCGCAGCGCCTGCGCGAACCCGGCGGCCATGGCGTGCTGGAGCCGCGCGGAGCGCGCCCGCAGGTCCTCCCGGTCGCCGTCCTCGCCGCAGTACAGGACGAGATAGGCGTCCACGCAGTCCAGGGTCCGGCTGAGCGCCTCCGGGTCGGTGCAGTGCGCTTCCACCAGCGCGGCGCCGGCCGCCCGGCCCGCGTCCGCGTCGAACGACCGGGCCCGCAGCGCCTCGCTCAGCAGCCGGGCCAGCGGCAGCAGCCGCTCCTCGAACTCCGGGCGGGTCGACGACGTCGAGGTCACCGGGAAGACCGCCCGGCTCCAGATCGTCGCGAACCGGCGCAGTCTGTCCTCCGGCCCGTCCGGCTCCGCGCTCACGCCGTACGCCCCACGCCCGCGAAACCGGAGAACGCGTAGGGATCCTCGTCCTCCGGTGCGGTGTCCGGCCGCCACTGCGGCATCGGCACCAGTCCGGGTTCCACCATGTCGTACCCCTCGAAGAACCGCGCGATCTCGTCGCGCGTGCGCATGATCAGCGGGTTGCGAATGTCCTGGTACACGTCCACCGCCCCCTCGGCCCGCTCCGTCGGCAGCGGGATTCCCTCGTACGAGGCATGGGTGAGGACGAGCATGCTGCCGGGCGCGAGGGCCTGGCGCAGTTCGGCCACCGCCGTATACGGGTCGTCCGCGTCTTCCACGAAGTGCAGTATGGCAACGAGAAGCAGCGCCACCGGCCGATTCAGGTCGATCAGCCGCAGCACTTCGGGACTGTGGAGGATCTCCTGCGGCTTTCGGAGGTCCGCGGCGACGATGTCCGCGCCGTCGTCGCCCTCCAGAACGGCCTGGCTGTGCGCCACGGCCACCGGGTCGTGGTCGACGTACATCACACGGGCGTCCGGTACGGCCGCCTGCGCCACCTCGTGGACGTTGCCGAACGTCGGGATGCCGGAACCGATGTCCAGGAACTGGGTGATGCCCTCACCGGCCGCGAAACGCACAGCCCGGCGCATGAAGGCACGGTTCGCCTGCATGATCTTGGGCAGGCCCGGCATGAACTCCATGGCCCTGCGGGCCGCTTCCCGGTCGACCTCGAAGTTGTGCGAACCGCCCAGGTAGTAGTCGTACATCCGGGAGACGCTGGGCGCCGAGATGTCGATGCTCCGCGGGGCCCAGGCGGGACGCTCCATGTATCTCTCCAAGGCGTAGGCGATCCGGTGTTCGAGCAGAGGCTACTGATCGCCCGCCAAAGGAGCGACCCCAAACGGAAATTGACCATCCGTTCCCGGTCACTGCCAGTGGCACGTGCCTATTCGGCGCCCCGCGAAAGCGTGACGACATGTGCCCGCGGCATTCCGGAGAGTTCCGACACGCCGAGAAGTACGCGGAGAAGGCGGAGAAGAGTGCCGATAATTCCACGGGTGCCGGTGAATCACGGCAAAACGGTCCGCCCCTCCGCGGGCTGCGAAGGGGCGGACACGGGGCCGGCGACGTCCGGAGCGGACGACACCCTTGGGGGAGGTTGCTACTTCTCCGACGCGCCGACCGGCTTTCCGTCGGGCCGTACGGCGTACCAGGTACCGCCGACGCCCTGACCGTTGGTGTCGCCGGGAGCCTTGTCACCGGCGAAGGTGTAGATGGGCCAGCAGTTGATCGTCTGCTGGTCGGCGCCGTCCGGACGGGTGAAGGTCATGTAGCCCTTCTTCTGGATGCCCTTGGTGTCCTCGAAGTCGACCGGCGACACCACCGGCCACTTCTCCAGGCAGGCGCCGGTGCAGGCCGACACGGGTTTCGGCCAGGCCTCGTCCTTCATGAAGCGGTAGACGGTCATGCCGTTCTCGTCGACGACGATCTCGCCCAGCTTCGCGTCCTCACGGGTGGACAGTCCGGGCCGGTCGGCCGCCTGGGCCTTCTTGCCCTGGGGGTTCAGCGCGTACCACTTTCCACCCACGCCCTGGCCCTTGACGTCACCGGCGTTGACGTCCTTGACGTAGCGGTAGGCCGGCCAGCCGGCGACGGTGAGCTGCTTGGTGCCGTCGGCCCGGTCGACCGATCCGAGCAGCGCCTTGTCGATGCCCTCGCCGGCCGTGGCGTCGTCGGCGGGCACCGGCGGCCAGGTCTTGGCGCAGTCGTCCTCGCAGTTGGAGGCGGGCGGCTCGGCGGTGTCCTGGTCGAATCGGTACAGGGTCAGACCGAGGCTGTCGGTCACCACCTTGCCCAGTTCGGCGTTGGTGGAGACGTTCAGCTCGCCCGCCGTGCCGGAGGGGCTCGCCGACGCCTGGGCGCCGCCGCCCGCCTGGCCCGCGCCGATGTCGCCGACGTCCCCGGTCCCGGCCGTGGCACCCACGTTCTGGCTGGTGGCGGACGGCGGGCTGTCCTGACCGCACGCCGTGGTCAGGGCCAGCACCGCCGCGGCGCTCGCCACCAGTGAGGCGGTCCGCCAGGAGGTCTTCATCGTCAACTCCACATCATCGCAAGGGTCGTGCAGCGCCCTGCTGTGCCGCCGCTCGACGATGGGTACGCATGAAGGCACGGGTCGTGTTCAACGGTGGCCCGGATTTCTTTTGTTAACTCCTTCGGGGCAATCACCGGGATCCCGGGCACGGTCCGGCGGTTCACGATTCATGATCTTCGTCGTGCAAGCACTCGTACCGACCCAATCCCGCGCCACCGCACGCGCGTTGGCCGTGACGACGCTGATCTGGGCGCTCGTCGGCGCACCCGGCACGGCCGCGGCCGACGCCTGCGCGTACGCCTCGACGGGGCCGGGCGGCACGGAGGCGGTGGCGGTCGCGGGACACGTCACCTGGACGGATCCCCCGTTCTGCTCACCACCGCCACCGTCCCCCACGCCCACGCCCACGCCCACTCCTACCCCCACACCCACGCCCTCTCCGGAGCCGCCGCCCCCGCCCGAGCCCACGCCGACCACCCCGCCGCCGAAGCCCCGCCCGACCCCGAGGCCCGAGCCACCGCCCCCGCCGGCCGCCCGTCCGGCACCGCCCGCCGCCCGTCCGACACCGGCTCCCACCCCGCCGCCGCGCCACCCGCCGCCGCCGTCACCGGCCGCGACGCCGTCGGCCACGCCGAAGCCGCGTCCGTCCGTGACGCCCGTGCACTACCCGCGGTACCGCGCGGCCCCGGTCCGGCGGTCCTCCGGCGGTGCCACGTCACCGCTCACCTTCGTCCTGCTCATCACGGTTCCCGCGGTGGTCGCGATCGCCGCGCTGCGTCCGCGCTGAGGCCCGGACCGACCTGACCCCTTCTGGAGGCACCTCTTGCCGGAATGGCTTGTTCTCACCCTCGCGATGCTCGCCGCCTGTGTCGTCGTGGTGGTCATCACCCTCGTACGGCACCGCAGGGCGGCCGACGACGAGGATCCCAGCGAGACCCCGGACGTCATCGAGTACATGACGATGTGGATCGGCGTGGTGTACGCCATCGTCCTGGGTCTCGCCATCGCCGGCGTCTGGGAGGGACGCGGCGCCGCCCAGGAGCACGTACGGGCGGAGGCGGTGGCCCTGCACGAGATCTCGGAGCGGGTACGGGTCTACCCCGCCGAGGTGCGTGACCGTATCCGGGACGATGTCAACGCCTATGTCGGACACGTCGTCACCACCGAGTGGCGGGCCATGGCCGACGACGGAGAGGTCACCGAACGCGGCACCGAACTCCTCGACCGCGTCCGCCGGGACGTCACCGACTACGAGCCGCGGACGGACTTCGAGGCGCAGGCCTACCAGCCCCTCGTGGACCAGGTGGCCGCCGCCGACCAGGCGCGCAGCGCGCGGGCCGAGTCGACCGGGGAGACCATGCCGGGCGTGGTGTGGTTCGGGCTGATCACCGGGGCCGCCATCACCATCGGGATGATCTTCGCGCTG
This sequence comes from Streptomyces sp. CB02400, assembly GCF_001905725.1. Taxonomy (GTDB): domain Bacteria; phylum Actinomycetota; class Actinomycetes; order Streptomycetales; family Streptomycetaceae; genus Streptomyces; species Streptomyces atrovirens. The sequence continues at coordinate 146,964 of NZ_LIWB01000011.1, read as the reverse complement.
CAGATCCGGCGCACCACCCGGGAGATGGTCCTCGCCGGGCTGTTCTCGGCGCTGATCGCCTTCCTGCTCTTCCTCATCTGGGACTTCGACGCGCCCTTCGGCCGGGGCCTCGCCGCGTCGGCGGACCCGTTCCTGCGGCTCTTCCCGCACATCGAGGGCTGAGACCGCCCGCGGGTGAGCAGAGCGCCGCCCCGGATCCCGCGGGATCCGGGGCGAGCGGCGTGCGAACTCGTGCGAAACGGCGGCCCGGAGGGGACAGCGGTTCAGATCCGCTTCTCGGCGCGGCGGCGCATCCAGAAGACACCGCTGCCGGCGACCGCGGCGGCCACCAGGGCCCCGCCGATGGCCATGTCGGTCGGGGTCGTCCCGCTGGTGCTGCTGCCGCCGATACCGCCGCGGACACCGCCGATGACGGTGAAGGCGGCCGGCCGGGTCAGGCTCCGGCCGGAGCAGTGGACCGTGATGTCGTAGGAACCGGGACGGGCGTCGGCGTCGACGGTGGCGGTGCCCTTCGAGGTGTCGTTGGCACCGCTGATGGGCGTCAGGTTCGTCCGGGGGAAGGCGTTGGAGGTCGCCGTGCCGCCGTTGGGGCAGCCGTCGACCGTGATGGTCAGCTGGCCGCCGCGGGCGATGACGCTGGGCAGGGCGACGATGTTGGACGGGTTGGGAACCCGGCCGCCGTCCGCGACCGCCGCCGGGGCGGCGAGCCCGAGGACGGCGACCGCGGCGCCGGCGGCCGCCAGGGCACGTGAATTGCGCATGTGATCCTCCGCGGAAGACGCCCCGGGTCCCGTTCCCGGTCGATCGGCGAGAAAGCGCCTCCCGGAAAGACCCTCAGTTGCCCTGCGCGTACCCGCATTTCGGGAATGGTCCGTACCGGTGAGGCGAACCCCGTGCGGAAAACCGCGGTAGGGGATATCACCGCAGGTCACGGACCGTCAGAAAATCTTCGTCCGGTACCGCCCCGGATGGCGCACCCGGTTGCGCCGGGGCCACCCGTTCGCCGCCGCCCCGTCGCCGGTTGCGCGCACGGCATTTAGCGTTTTCCTCATGCGCGAGTGGTACGGCGACGGCCGTGTCGAGAGGGGAAGGCGAATGTCTGCTTTCGAGCCGGACGAAGCCGAATGGGAGGCACGGCGGAAAAAGCGCGCCCCGTGGGGCGTGATAGCGCTGGTTCTGCTCACCGGCCTCGCGCTCATCCGGAACGGTTCGGGGGAATTCGACGTGGGTCCGCCGCAGCCGGCCGGCGCGGCCGCCGCCGACAGCCGGACGCCCGGCGGCATCACGGTCGACGCCGTGCGGCCGCTGCCGTACGCGGTCCCGGACCGGGTCGTGATCCCGGGGATCCAGGTGGACGCGCCCGTCATTCCGGTGGGCCTGGACGCGGAGGGCTGGGTGGACGCGCCGCCGCCCCAGGACCCCAATCTGGCGGGCTGGTTCACCGGCGCCGTCTCACCGGGCGAGAAGGGCACGGCGGTCGTCGTCGGCCATGTCGACAACGCTCAGGGACCGGCCGTGTTCTACGGGCTCGGGGCGCTGAAGAAGGGAAACCGCGTCGAGGTCGCCCGCAAGGACGGGAGGACCGCCGTGTTCGAGATCTACGGCATCGAGGTCTTCGCGAAGAACGACTTCCCCGGCGACCGGGTCTACGCCTCCAAGGGGGCGGCGGAACTGCGGGTCATCACCTGCGGCGGTGGTTTCTCCAAGCAGAACGGCTACGACGGGAACGTGGTCGTCTTCGCCCGCCTGGCCGAGGTCCGCTGAGCGGTCCCGCGTCCGGGCGGGCGGGGCCCGCTCAGACGTACTGCCGGCGGGGCACGGTGATGTGGTACCCGGAGTCCAGCAGTTCGGGCAGGTAGGCGCGCAGGGCTCGTACGCTCTGCGAGCGGTCGCCCCCGGCGTCGTGCGAGAGCACCACGACGCCGGGGGCGGCGCCGTCCTCCACCCGCTCGACGATGGTGCGGGTGCCGGGCTCGGTCCAGTCGAGGGTGTCGACCGTCCAGGCCAGCGGTTCCATGCCCAGTTCGGCGCCGAGCTGGAAGGCGGCGCGGTTCCAGGCGCCGTAGGGTGCGCGGAACCACTCGGGGCGTTCGCCGTAGGCCTGCTCGACGATGTCGCTGGTGCGCTCCATCTCGGAGCGGATCCGGGCGCGCCGCAGCCGGGTGAGCAGGGGGTGGGACCAGGTGTGGTTGCCGACCACGTGTCCCTCGTCGGCCATCCGGGCCAGCAGGTCCCGGTTGTAGGCCGCCATCTCCCCGCACACGAAGAACATCGCCCGCACCTCGTACCGGGCCAGGGTGTCGAGGATGTGCGGGGTGTAGCGGGGGTCGGGGCCGTCGTCGAAGCTCAGCACCATGGTGCGGCCGTGTCCGGGCACGCGCAGCAGCGGCTCACGCCTGACCGGCGTCCTGCCGCGCGGGGTGTGCGGGGGCCCGTAGCCGGTCAGGGGCCGCAGGCGGTACTCGGAGGGCCTGAGCGGGCGGCGGGCCGCCCGGGCGCCGGCGGCCGGCGGCGGCGCGGGTGCGGCACTGTTCCCGGCGCCCGGCACGAACGCCGCGGCCACACCGGCGGCGCCCAGGGAGACGGCGCCGGCGAGCAGCGCCCGGCGCCGGGTGAGCAAGTGATCCTTCTGCATGACTCATCAGTCGCCCCACGGAGGGCCGACGCACCTCAGCGACACCGGTGCGGCGGCACGATTTCACCCGATCGGCGCAGTGTGGGGCGACGGACCTCGGCGGGCGCGTGAGGGCCGGCGAACCGGACTCCGATAGCCTCGCTGCCGTGACGGAACAGCGGTCCCATCGGTTCGAACGGGGCACGGACGGCCCGAAGGTGATCGTGGCCGGCGTGGACGGCTCCGACTCCTCGCTGCGCGCGGCGGCGTACGCCTCCGGTCTGGCACGCCGTCAGGGGGCGCTGCTCGCCCTCGTGTACGTGCAACCGGTGCTGGCCGCGGGAGCGGCGCTGGGCGCGCCGGTGGCCGACACGACCGAGGAGGTGGCCGAGGACCTGGTGGCGCAGGTCCGGGAGGCGATGGAGCGGATCAAGGGCGTCTTCGACCTCCGCTGGGAGTTCCACACCTTCCGCGGCGACCCCTACAACGGACTGGTGAGGGCGGCCGACGACCTGAAGGCGGACGCGGTGGTCGTGGGCGCCTCCGAGCAGGCCGGCCACCGGATCGTCGGGTCGGTCGCGGTGCGGCTGGTGAAGGCCGGGCGGTGGCCGGTGACGGTGGTGCCGTAGTCCCGTAGGGGCGGGCCCGGGTGCGGTTCGCCGTCAGCGGGCGCGGAGGGAGCCGAGGAAGTCCAGGAGGATCTTGTTCAGCTCCTCGGGCCGCTCCAGGTTGGGGTAGTGCGCGGTGCCGTCGATGGTCACGGAGCGGCCGTCTCGGACGGTACGGGCGAACCGTTCCGCCTCGGCGATCAGGTCGGGGGCGTCGAGGGCGCCGTTGACGGTGAGGACCGGGACGTCGATCTTGGGGACGCGGGCCCAGGTGTCGGTCATGGGCACGTGGTGGTTCTCCTCGTCCGGGGTGTGTTTGGCGAGGGTGCCCAGAGCCATCTCGCGCAACCGGCCCGGGATGTCCGGGTCGATGTCGGCGGCGGTGCGGTGCTCGCCGGGCACGTAGCGCAGGAACGCGGTGAGCCAGCCCTCCATGTCGCCCGCGCCCAGGGCCGCGGCCTGCTCGGCCAGCACCTGGCGGACCCAGGGGTCGGTGTACTCGAAGTCGCTGGTGGCCGCGCCACAGGCCACCACGGCGCGCACCAGCTCCGGATACTCCAGCACCGTGTCGGTGGCGATGGCGCCGCCCATCGACACACCGACGAGCACGGCCGGACCGGTGTCCAGGTGGCGCAGCAACGCGGCGAGGTCGTCGGCCCAGCGGAACGGCGCGGTGGCGTTGGCCGAGGCGCCGTGGCCGCGGACGTCCGGTGCGATCACCCGGTACCCGGCGGCCAGGGCCGGGATCTGGGCGTCGAAGACCCGGTGGTCGGCGAAGCCGGAGTGCAGCAGGACCACCGGGTCGCCGGAGCCGGTGTCGAGGTAGGCGAGGTCGCCGTCGGCGGAGGGGAAGAAGCGCAGATCCGAAGCACCATTCATGACAACCAAGGTGTCATCTTGCGCCGAGTTTGGCAACCCAGGTGTCATGATGGCGTGGTGACAGACACCGACGCCCCCCTCCCCCCGGACGAGCTCGGCCGCCGCCTCACCGAGGTGTACGACCTGGTCGGCCCCCTCTACCGGCGCGCCCAGCGCAGCGTGGAGCAGGGGCTGACCACCGACGGCCTGTCCGTGGGCGTACGCGCCGTGCTGACCCTGCTGCACCGCAACGGGCCGATGACCGTGCCGCAGATGGGCAGGGCGCAGGCGATCAGCCGGCAGTTCGTGCAGCGCATGGTGAACGACGCCGCGGCGCAGGACCTGGTGGAGGCCGTCCCGAACCCCGCCCACCGGCGGTCGTCGCTCATCCGTCCGACCGAGCGGGGCGCCGCGGCGATCTCCGCCGTCCTGGAGCGCGAGCACCTGCTCCTGCGGGAGGTCGGCGGTGGCCTCACGGACGCCGATGTGACGGCCTGCCTGCGGGTGCTGGGCGAACTGCTGACGGCGCTCGACCACGTCGACCTCGGCTGACGGTCCTCACTCCCCCATCACGAGCCCGTCCTGCGCGGCGCCCCGGCTCAGCACCACGTTCCGGATCCGGTCGCGCACGGACCGCACCTCGGCGCCCCGGGCGAGCGCCCGGTTGAGGTTGACGACCCGGCCGGCGTCCACGTCGAAGAGCTGCGGGACGAACTCGGCCCGGGTCACCTCCCAGCGCCCGCCGGGGCGCTCCGGCGGGGCGAAGGCGAAGCGGCCCAGGGTGGACTGGTTGCCGCGCGGGTCCTGGACGCCCTCGTGGTTGGTCATCTCGCCGGCGATCTGGTCGCCCATGCCGTAGATCACCCAGGTGCCGTTGACCTTCTCGTAGGCCTGCGGGACATGGGCGTGGGTGCCGAGGATCAGGTCGATGTCGGGGCGGCCCCCGGTGGCCGAGGCGGTGAGCGAGCGGGCGAGGGCGGTCTGCCGCTCGTCGGGGGTCTCCTGCCATTCGGTGCCCCAGTGCAGGGAGACCACGACGACGTCGGCTCCGGCCTTCCGGGCGGCCCGCGCGTCGTCGACGATCCGCGCCTCGTCGACGAGGCTGACGGCCCAGGGCTCGTCCGGCGGCAGCGGGAGGCCGTTGGTGTCGTAGGTGTAGGCGAGGTGGGCGACCCGCGCCGAGCCCGCGCGCAGCACGGTCGCCGTGCGGGCCTCCCGCTCGGTGCGCGCCGAGCCGGCGTGGCGCACACCGGCCCGGTCGAGGGCGTCCAGGGTGCGGCGGATGCCCTCGGCGCCGTCGTCCAGGGAGTGGTTGGAGGCGGTGGAGCAGCCGTCGTAGCCGGTGGCGGCGAGGCCGCGGGCCACCTCGGGCGGGGACTTGAAGAGGGGGTAGCCGGTGTAGTCGCCGCCTGTGCCGTACACGGTCTCCATGTGGCACAGCGCCACATCGGCGGAGTCGACGACGGAGCGGATGCCGGAGAGCATCGGCCGGAAGTCGTACCCGGTGCCGCCCGCGTCGTAGCGGGCGCGTTCGATGATCGAGTCGTGGGGCAGTACGTCCCCCGAGGCGACCAGGGTGAAGCCGCGGGGCCCCGTGGCGGAAGGGGCCGGACGCCCCGGTTCCGGCGGTCGGTGGTCGCGGGCCTGGCAGGCGGCGCCCGCGGCGAGGACGACGGTCAGGACCAGGGCCACCTGCCGACTGCGTGTGATCATCACTCCACCCCGCTGTAGCCGTATTTATGGATAAACAGGTAAGAAGCCGCATTACGCCCGTGGTCGCTCCGACACGCCTTTTAGGCCGTCCGGCGTGCGCGAACGGCCGCCCCGACCGTTCGTCGAACCGTTCGTCGACGCGATCGACCGTCCGCCGCACGCTCCTGCGCACGCCCTGTCCCCGCGTCGCGCCGTGCGCTGCCATACGGCCATGACGGCCGGAATCACACTCATGAACGGGACGACCGCCGAGCACGAGCTCGCCGCACTGCAGCGCGAGCACGGACGGCCCCTCTTCGCGCTGCTGCTCCGGCTCTGCGACGGGGACCGGCAGCGCGCGGAGGATCTGGTCCAGGAGACCCTGGTGCGCGCCTGGCAGCACCCCGAGGCCCTGCGCGCCGAGAACTTCGACTCCGTACGGCCCTGGCTGCTCACCGTGGGACGGCGGCTCGCCATCGACGCGCGACGGGCCCGGCAGGCCCGGCCGGCCGAGGTCGGGGACGCCGTGCTGGAGAACGCCCGGGTGACCTCCGACCACGCCGAACGGGCCGCGGCCGCGCTCGACGTCCGCGAGGCTGTGAAAACACTCACTCCGGAGCACCGTGAAGTCCTGGTGCTCGTGTACTTCCAGGGGGCGAGTGTGGCGGAAGCGGCGACGACCCTCGGGATTCCGCCCGGTACCGTGAAGTCCCGCGCGTACTACGCACTGCGCGCCCTGCGTCGGGTGCTCCCCGGATACGCCTCCGACATGCGATGAAACCGAAGGCAGAGTCAAACCTTCGCAAAGCGCCTTGCCGACCACCCCGGTTGAGTAATCGGCTGTCCTCATCCGTGTTCCGGACCGGGGGCCCGGGTTCGGGCGACGCGCACGCACCGGAGGAAGGCAGGAAGGGATGCTGCACAGAGGTCGAGAGAGCACGGACGGCACCGGCGACGGTGAACTGACCGTCCCCATGGCCTGGTTGTACGCCGAGTACATCGCCGACGAACTGCTGCGCAGCGGCGATCTGATGCCGCCGACGTCCTTCGAGTTCCGCGCGGGCCGGGACGCCCTGGCGCTGACCGTGTTCCTGTCCGACACCGACGGCGAGCTGTCCGGCATCCGGGTGGTCACCCAGCTGGAGACCTGGCTGTCGCTGACCGCGTACGACCAGCCGTGGCAGGAGTGGGTGCAGGGGCGCCTGCGGGACCTGACCGCGGACACCGCCGCGGCCGGCCGGGACGCGCCGGATCCGGACCTGGAGCTGGCCCGGGATGCCTGGCGCTGGCTGCGGGAGACGGAGCTGCTCGCGCCCGATCTGAACGCGGTGCCGGGCGGCGGCGCGGTGACCGGTGAGGACGAGGGACCCAAGGTGTGGACACCGGCGTGGCAGCTCGGGCTGCCGCTCGGTCACCTCGCCATCCATCTTTTCTAGATTCCTCGCCGATCCGACCAATCCGGGGGCCGGTCCGCTCCGAATCCCTTGGTTACGATTCGGCACGTGGCTTGAGTGATTCGGCTGCCTGGTGCGTACCGGTGGGAGCAAGGAGTAACCCCACCCGCACCCAACGGTACGAGGATTCGGCATGAGGTCCCTGGAGAGGCATCGCGACGTCGGCGCCTACGCGCTCGGCGTGCTGGACGAGGCGGACGCGTTCCGTTTCGAGGACCACCTCATGGAGTGCCCCCGGTGCGCTGTCCAGGTGACCGAATTCGGCCCCGCGGCACGCCAGTTGATGCTGTACCGAAGTGCCACCCCGCGGCTGGTGCACCCGCTGGCCAAGCCCGGTCCGAGGATGCTGGACCGGCTGCTGTCACAGGTGGCGGCCCGCAACCGGGCGGGGCGGCGCCGACTGCTGCTGGCGCTGGCCGCCTCGGTTGTGGTCGCGGTGTCCGCGCCGGTGGTCGCGGTGCTGGGGCGGGACGACGGCGGGAGCGCCGTGAGCGTCGCGGCGACCGACGAGCGGTCCGGGGTGTGGGCGCAGGTGACCGCTCAGGACGAGGCCTGGGGCAGCAACGTGGAGATCGAGGTCAAGGACGGTGCGGGGCCCCGCACCTGCCGTCTGGTGGTGGTCGGCCGGGACGGCTCCGAGGAGACGGTGACCAGCTGGAGCGTGCCCCGTCTCGACGCCCGCCCCCACACGGTGCTCGGCGGCTCCGCCATGCACCCCGAGGACATCGCCCGCTACGAGGTGCGTACGGCGGAGGGCGACCACCTGGTGACGCTGAAGCCCCGGTGAGGCCCCGTGCGGGCAGCGCGGCGCACGGCGCCCCTCGAGCCGCCGGCGTTCACCGGAGGGCGGTTCCGGCATGCGTCAGGAGTGCCGTCCGGGGCGCCGGCGGTCAGGCCGCTCGGGCACCGCGGCGGGCGTGACGGGGCCGCCCGGCACGGCACCGTCCCACGCTGCCGGCATCGCTCCGGGCCCGGCCGGCTCCCGGTACGGCACGCACTCCGCGCACTCCACGCAGCCCCGCCGCTGCGGCACGGTGACCGCGGGGCTCGCCCGTGCGGGCGGCGCTCCCCCGCCGTGCCCGGAGAATCTCCGAAGCCGCGTCGTCGGCGCCGCGGCGCCCGCGCGTGCTCAGGCCGGGTCGGGATCCTTCACCACCACGGCGCTCGCGGGTACTCAAACCGGGTCGGGATCCTTCACCACGGCGCCCGCGCGTACTCAAACCGGGTCGGGATCCTTCGCCACCACGAACTCGCTCCACACGCACTTGCCGCCGCCGCGTGCCTCCACGCCCCAGACGTCCGTGAGCGTCTCGATCAGGAGCAGGCCCCGCCCGGAGACGCCCGACTCGCCCGCCTCCCGGCGGCGCGGCAGGGCGCTGGAGGAGTCCTCGACCTCCACCCGCACACGCCGCTCGCTGCCGGTGAGGGCCCGCAGGGTGACGACCGCGGAGCCCTCGGTGTGCATCAGCACGTTGGTGATCATCTCGTCGGCGACCAGCTCGATCTCGTCGGCCCGCTCCCCCGCGCCCCAGGCACCCGCCGCCGTACGGATCATGCGCCGGGTCTCGGCGAGCGCCTCCGGATCGCCGGGCGTCACCCGCTGCTTGAGCCGGCCGCCGGGCCGCGCGCCGTCCAGGGCGCGGCGGCGCAGCAGGAGCAGCGCCACGTCGTCGCCGCCGCCGCGTTCCCCGGCCACGTCGATGAGCCGGTCGGCGAGGTCGCGTACGTCGTCGGGTCCGGCGGCGACCAGCGCCGAGAGGGTCTCCATGCCGTCGTCGAGGTCGGCGCCGGGCTGCTCGACCAGGCCGTCGGTGCACAGCAGCAGGGTGTCGCCGGGATCGAGCTCCATCGTGCCGACCGGGTAGTCGAGCCGCCCGAACTCCGCGGACAGGCCGAGCGGCAGCCCGCCAGGGACGAGGACGCGCCGGCAGGAGCCGTCGGTGCGGCGCACCAGCGGGTCGAGGTGGCCGGCCCGGACCACCTGGAGCACACCGGTGGACAGGTCGGCCTCGGCGTAGAGGCAGGTCGCGGACCGGTCGGTGTCGAGTTCGTCCAGGAAGACGGAGGCGCGGGCCATCACGGTGGCCGGCGGGTGGCCCTCGGCCGCGTAGGCGCGCAGCACGATGCGCAGCTGGCCCATGACGGCGGCGGCGTGCGTGTCGTGGCCCTGGACGTCGCCGATGACGGCGCCCACCCGGCCTCCCGGCAGCGGGATCAGGTCGTACCAGTCGCCGCCGATGTCCCGGCCGAGGGAGCCGCCGATGGTGGCGGCGCGGTAGCGCACGGCGAGGTCGGCGCCGGGCACGCTGGGGATGGTGCGCGGCAGCATGGCCTGCTGCAGCCCCTGGGCGAGGTCCATCTCCTGCTCGTAGAACATCGCGCGCTGCAGGCTCTGGGAGATGCTGCTGCCCAGGGCGACGAGGATGTTGCGCTCCTCGGCGGTGAAGCCGCGCCGGTCGCTGTAGAGCAGCCCCATCGCGCCGATGGGACGGGCCTGGACGATCAGCGGCAGATAGGCCGCCGAGGTGATGTTCAGCCCGGTGATGCCCTGCCACAGCCTCGGATAGCGCTCGGCGAACTCCTCCGGGGAGTCGATGAAGCACGGGCTGAGGGTGCGCACCGCCTCGCTCATCGGGTACGGCTCATCGATCCCGGTGACGTCGGTGCCCGGTACGAAGCTGCCCGCGGGGCCCTCCGCGATGAGCCGGATCCTGCCCGCCTCGACCAGACCCATCACGAGGCTGGTCGCACCCAGATGGGTGAGGCCGTGGGTGTCCTTGAGGACGTCGATGACGTCCTGCACGGTGCGGGCGTGGGCGAGGGCGGCGGTGGTGAGCTGGACGACGTTGGTCTGCTGTCGGCGTATGTCCTCCTGGGTGGCCTGCTCGCGTCTGGCCTCGCTGTCGCGGAGTTCCTGGGTGGCGTCCCGGACGATGCCGATGATGCGGCGGGGCCGGCCTGACTCGTCCCGGCGGATGTAGCCCTGGGTGTGGGTCCAGCGCAGGGAGCCGTCGCGGCGGCGGACGCGGAAGTAGGCGCCGTAGTTCTCGTGGCCGGCCTTCAGTGCCTGCGACACGGTGGTGTCCAGGCGCAGGGCCTCGCCGGACGGGACCCGGCTGCCCAGGGTCTCGGGGTGGTCGTCGTACTCGTCGGGGCGCATGTCGAAGATCTCGTGCGCCTGGGCGTCCATCTGCATCACCCCGGCGTCCAGGTCCCAGTCGAAACTGCCCATGCGGTTGAGCGCCAGGATCGGATCCGGGTGGTCCGGCCAGTCGTCCGGGAGAGACAGGGGGCTCGCTCCCCGATCAGCCATGGGCCCACCTTGCCAGGGTTCACGCGATTCTTCGACCGCTGGGAGCCGTCCGCGCGCCTCTCGCCCGCGGGTTGCGCGGCCCGCCCAGTGGTATACGGAGAGTCACGGAGGTGTCGGCGGGACGAGGCAGGAGGGAGCGTACGGCCGTGGAGTGGTTCACCGCGTCCGAGTACTGGCTGAGCCGGCTGGTCTTCCAGCGGGCGCTGGCCGGGCTGTATCTGGTCGCGTTCCTGGCGGCGGCGCTGCAGTTCCGCGCGCTGATCGGGGAGCGCGGCATGCTGCCGGTGCCGCGTTTCGTGGAGCGGGTGCCGTTCAGGAGGTCGCCGAGCCTGTTCCACTGGCACTACTCGGACCGGTTCTTCGCGGGGTGCGCCTGGACGGGCTGCGCGGTGTCGGCGGCGCTGCTGGCGGGGCTGGACTCGCTGCTTCCGCTGTGGGGAGGGATGCTGCTGTGGCTGGTGCCGTGGGCGCTGTACCTGTCGGTCGTCAATGTCGGGCAGACCTGGTACTCGTTCGGCTGGGAGTCGCTGCTCCTCGAGGTCGGGTTCCTGGCCGTGTTCCTCGGCAACGACGAGGTGGCGCCGCCGGTCGTGGTGCTGTTCCTGCTGCGGTGGATCCTGTTCCGGGTGGAGTTCGGCGCGGGGCTGATCAAGATGCGCGGCGACGAGTGCTGGCGGAAGCTGACCTGTCTGGACCACCATCACGAGACCCAGCCGATGCCGGGGCCGCTGAGCTGGTTCTTCCACCATCTGCCGAAGCCGCTGCACCGCGTCGAGGTGGCGGCGAACCACGTCACCCAGCTCGTCGTGCCGTTCCTGCTGTTCGCCCCGCAGCCGGTCGCCACGGCCGCCGCCTCGCTGATGATCGTCACCCAGCTCTGGCTGGTGCTGTCCGGCAACTTCGCGTGGCTGAACTGGATCACGATCGTGCTGGCCCTGCCCGCGGTCGCGTTCCCCGCCGATCCGCCCGCGGTGCCCGACGCTCCGCTGTGGTACGTGGTCGTCGTCCTCGCGGTGTGCGCGCTGCTGCTCGGCCTCGGCTACCGGCCGGTGCGCAACATGCTCTCCCGCCGCCAGGTGATGAACCGCTCCTTCGACCCGCTGCACCTGGTCAACACCTACGGGGCGTTCGGCAGCGTCAGCCGGATCCGGTACGAGGTGGTCGTGGAGGGGACGGCGGACGAGGTGCCCCGGAAGGACGCCGGCTGGCGGGAGTACGAGTTCAAGGGCAAGCCGGGTGATCCGCGGCGCTGGCCGCGGCAGTTCGCGCCGTACCATCTGCGGCTCGACTGGCTGATGTGGTTCGCCGCGCTGTCGCCCGCGTACGCGGGTCCGTGGTTCGGCGCGCTGGTGGAGCGGCTGCTGGAGGGCGACCGGGACACGCTGAGGCTGCTGCGCCGCTCCCCGTTCCCCGCGGACGCGCCGCCCCGGCACATCCGCGCCCGCCTCTTCCGCTACCGCTACACGACGTGGCGGGAGCTGCGGGAGACGGGCGCGTGCTGGGAGCGGACGTATGTGCGGGAGTTCCTGCCGCCGACCCGGCTGACGGGGCCGGCTCAGAGGCCGTAGACGCGGGTGGCGGTGGTCCCGAAGAGCTGACGGCGTCCGGTGGCGTCGAGGCCCCCGGTCAGCGCCCGCGCGGTGGCGAGGACGTCGCCGTACGCCGCCGCGAGGGTGCAGACCGGCCAGTCCGAGCCGAACATCAGCCGGCCGGGGCCGAAGGCGTCCAGCACGACGTCGGCGTACGGGCGCAGGTCGTCGACGGTCCAGGAGTCCCGGTCGGCCTCGGTGACCAGGCCGGAGAGCTTGCACACCGTGTTGGGCAGTGCGGCCAGGGCGCGGACGCCGGACGCCCAGGGTTCGAGCGTGCCCGAGGCGACGGGCGGCTTGCCCAGGTGGTCCAGGACGAAGGTGAGCCGTGGCAGCGACCCGGCCGCCGCCACGCAGGCCGGCAACTGGTGGGGCAGGACGACCAGGTCGTAGACCAGGCCCGCGTCGGCGACGGCGGCGAGTCCGCGCCGTACGTCCGGGCGCAGCAGCCACTCGGGGTCGGGTTCGCCCTGGACCTGGTGGCGGATGCCCTTCAGATACCGTCCGCCGGGCAGTTCCCGCAGCCGGGCCAGCTCGTCGGCGGTGTCGGGGCGGGTGAGGTCGGTCCAGCCGACGACCCCGGCGACCGGCTCGTGGGCCTCGGCGAGCGCCAGCAGCTCGGGGGTCTCCTCGGCGACCGTGACGGTCTGCACCAGGACGGTACGGCCGACACCGGCCGCGCTCGCCTCGGGCGCGAGGTCGTCCAGAGTGAAGTTCCGCCGCAGCGGGCGGAGTTCGGGGCCGGTGATCCAGTCCTGGTCGCGGACGGACAGGTCCCAGACGTGGTGGTGCGCGTCGACGACGTTCACGTCGGCTCCCCTTCGGGCGGCAGCAGACCGGTGTCGCGCAGTTCCCGCCAGAGGGAGTCGGGGACCGGGGCGGCGAACTGGTCGGCGCAGTCGTGGACTTCGGCGGCCGAGCGGGGACCGACCAGTACGCTCGCGACCGCCGGATGGGCGGCGCAGAAGGCCAGTGCGGCGGCGCGCAGGGTGGTGCCGTGCCGTTCGGCGGCCTCCTTCAGCCGCAGGGCGCGATCCAGCAACTCGGCGGGCGCGCGGGTGTAGTTGTACGTCGCGCCCGGTCTCGGGTCCGCGAGCAGCCCGGAGTTGAAGGCACCGCCGATGACGACCGATCTGCCGTGTTCCCGGGCGGCGGGCAGCAGGTCGGTCAGGGCGCTCTGGTCGAGCAGGGTGTGGCGGCCGGCGCACAGGACGACGTCGACGTCGGTGTCGCGGACGAAGCGGGTGAGCATCGCGGTCTGGTTCATGCCGGCGCCGATCGCCCCGACGACCCCCTCCGAGCGGAGCCGCTCCAGGGCCGGATAGCCCTCGCGGAAGGCCTGTTCGGCGTGGTCGTCGGGGTCGTGGAGGTAGACGACGTCGACACGGTCCAGGCCGAGGCGTTCCAGGCTCGCCTCCAGGGTGCGGCGTACGCCGTCGGCGCTGAAGTCCCAGACGCGGCGGTGGGTGGCGGGGACGGCGAAGCCGTGGGCGAGGTCGTCGCCGCCGGTGTGCGCGACGGGTTCGAGGCGGCGGCCCACCTTCGTGGACACCGTGTACGCGTCCCGCGGGTGCTCCCGCAGGGCCGCGCCGAGGCGGCGTTCGGCCAGGCCGAGGCCGTAGTGCGGGGCGGTGTCGAAGGAGCGGATGCCGCGCTGCCAGGCGGCCCGCACCGTCTCGTGCGCCGCCTCCTCGCCGACCTCGGTGTACAGGTTGCCGATGCCGGAGGCGCCGAAGGCCAGGGCGGTGACCTCGACGCGGCTGCGGCCGAGCCGGCGGGGGTTCACCGGTTCTCCGGGCGCGGCCGCAGTCCCTGCATGCCGCCGTCGACGGCGAGGGCCGTGCCGGTGGTGGCGCCGGACAGCGGGCTCGCCAGGTAGGCGACGGCGCCCGCGACCTCGGCAGCCGAGACCAGGCGGCCGGTGGGCTGGCGGGCCTCCAGGGCGGCGCGTTCGGCGGCCGGGTCGTCGGCCGCGTCCAGCAGCCGGCCGATCCAGGGGGTGTCGACGGTGCCCGGGTTGACGCAGTTGACGCGGATGCCCTCGCGGACGTGGTCGGCGGCCATGGCGAGGGTGAGGGAGTACACGGCGCCCTTGGTGGCGCTGTACAGGGCCCGCTGCGGCAGCCCTGCGGTGGCGGCGATGGAGCAGGTGTTGACGATCGCCGCGTGCGCGGAGGCGCGCAGGTGCGGCAGGCAGGCGCGGGCGGTACGGACCATGCCGAGGACGTTGACGTCGAAGACGCGGTGCCATTCCTCGTCGGAGTTGGTCTCCACCGTGCCCCGGGCGCCGACGCCGGCGTTGTTGATCAGTACGTCGAGGCCGCCCAGGCCGTCGACGGCGGCGGCCACCGCCGCGCGCACCGAGGCGTCGTCGGTGACGTCGGCGCGGTGCCCGGTGAGGGGCTCGTCGACCGTCGACGGGTCGAGATCGAGGACGGCCACCCGGGCGCCGCGCTCGGCGAGGAGTTCCGCCGTGGCCCGGCCGATGCCGGAGGCGCCGCCGGTCACCAGGGCCGTCAGGCCCTCGAAGTCGCTCATACGGCCTGCTCCTTGTCCTTGTCCTTGTTCTTCCGTGTGTCCGGGTCGGCGGCCCAGAAGTCGCCGTCAGGGTAGGTGTAGCGCGCCAGGGACTCCGGTCGCACGGCGGCGGAGAAGCCCGGCGCGAGGGGTGCCGTGTAGTGGCCGTCGCGGATCACCACCGGGTCGAGGAAGTGGTCGTGCAGATGGTCGACGTACTCGATGACGCGGTCCTCGGTGGTGCCGGTGAGGGCCACGTAGTCGAACATCGAGAGGTGCTGGACGAGTTCGCACAGGCCGACCCCGCCGGCGTGCGGGCACACGGGGACGCCGTACTTGGCGGCGAGCAGCAGGATCGCCAGGTTCTCGGGGACCCCGCCGACGCGGGCCGCGTCGATCTGGACGATGTCGACGGCGCCGGCCTGGAGGAGCTGCTTGAAGACGATCCTGTTCTGCGCGTGCTCGCCGGTGGCCACCTTCACCGGGGCGACGGCGCGGCGGATCGCCGCGTGACCGAGGATGTCGTCGGGGCTGGTGGGTTCCTCGATCCAGTACGGGTCGAACGCGGCGAGGGCCTTGGTCCAGCGGATCGCCTCGTCCACGTCCCAGCGCTGGTTGGCGTCGACCGCGATGCGCACGTCCGGTCCGACGACCGAGCGGGCCACCCGGCAGCGCCTCAGGTCGTCGTCGAGGTCGGCGCCGACCTTGAGCTTGATCTGCCGGAAGCCGTCGGCGACCGCCTGTGCGGCGAGCCGGGTGAGTTTCCCGTCGTCGTAGCCGAGCCAGCCGGGCGAGGTGGTGTAGGCGGGGTAGCCGCGCTCCAGCAGCAGGTCGGTGCGCTCCTCGGCGCCCTCCCGGCCCCGGCGCAGGAGGGCGAGGGCCTCTTCGGGGGTGAGGGCGTCGGTGAGGTGGCGGAAGTCGATCTGGCGGACCAGCCAGGCGGGGTCGGCTTCGGCGAGCAGCCGCCACAGCGGCTTCTCCGCGCGTTTGGCGGCCAGGTCCCAGAGGGCGTTGACGACGGCCCCGACCGCCATGTGCATCACGCCCTTCTCGGGTCCGAGCCAGCGGAGCTGGCTGTCGCCGGTCAGGTCGCGGTTCAGGAGGGAGGGGTCGGCGCAGAGTTCGTCGGCGGACCGTCCGACCACGTGGTCGCGGAGCGCCCGGATCGCGGCGACCTGGACGTCGTTTCCCCGCCCGATGGTGAAGGCGAACCCGTGCCCCTCGTGTCCGTCGGCGGCGTCGGTGCGCAGCACGACGTAGGCCGCCGAGTAGTCGGGGTCGGGGTTCATCGCGTCGGAGCCGTCGAGTTCGCGCGAGGTGGGGAACCGGACGTCGTAGGTGTCGACGGCGGTGATGCGGGCGGGTCGCGGGGGCACGGAGGACCTTTCGATGGGGGACGGAAATCGCATATTTATCAGACCACTTGCCGATGAGAACACCCTTTGGACGCACAGGCCCCGCCATCTGACCGGATTTGGTCCGACCACTTCCGTCGTTAGACTGCGGCGCATCCGGTGAGTGGAGGAGTGGCGTGGAGGAGACGGCCCCGCAGAAGGGCACGGTGACGCAGCGCGCCATCGAGCGGATCACGGCGATGATCCGCGAGGGTGAACTGGAGCCCGGCGAGCGGCTGCCCACCGAGCGGGAGTTCGCCGCCCGGCTGGGCATCTCCCGCAGTTCGATGCGGGAGGCGATCCGCGCGCTCACGGTGCTGGGAGTGGTCGAGGCCCGGCACGGCTCGGGCATCTACGTCACCCGGCTGGAGGCCGGGGACCTGCTGGAGACGTTCGGGGTGGTGGCGGATCTGTCCCGGGGGCGGCAACTGGTCGAACTGCTGGAGGTGCGCCGCGTCCTGGAGTCGAACGCGACAGCCCTGGCCGCCGCCCGGATCACCCCGGACCGGCTGGCCGAGGTCGAGAAGCACCTGGCGGCGATGAACGCCACCGACGATCCGGAGGAGATCCTCGCCCACGACCTGGCCTTCCACCGTGAGATCGCGGCGGCCGCCGGCAACGGGACGACGGCCGCGATCCTGGAGGGCCTGTCCTCGCGCACCTTCCGGGCCCGGGTCCGGCGCGGGTACCAGGAGGAGGGCGCCTTCGCCCGCACCCGGCGCGAACACGCCGCGATCCACCGCGCCCTGGCCGCCCGCGACCCGGAGGCGGCGCGGGCGGCGGCGGCCGCGCACGTGGGCGCGGTGGAGGAGTGGCTGCGCGCCCGGCTGGAGGACTGAGCCGGTCAGGCCCGCTTCAGCCGCAGCGTCATCAGCTGGAAGGGGCGCAGGCGTACGGTGATCCGGTCGCCGTCGAGCGGGGGCGCCTGGGTGTCCGCCAGCGGGCGTTCCAGCAGGTCGGTCACCTCGACGCCGGTGGCGGCGAAACCGGTGGTGAGCGTGGCGCGGGCGCGGGCGCCGTGGGCCTCGTGGAAGCGGACGACGACGTCACCGCTGCCGTCGTCGGCCAGTTTGACCGCCGTGATCACGACCGCGTCCCGGTCGGCCGTCACCAGCGGGGCGACCTCACCGGCCCCGGTGAGCCTCCGCTCGGGCAGATTGATCCGCCAGCCCTCGCGCACCGTGTCACCGATCGGCGCGCCCGGCACCAGCGCGTGCCGGAAGCGGTGCACGCCCTGGTCGGTCTCGGGGTCGGGGAAGCGCGGGGCGCGCAGCAGGGAGACGCGGACCGTGGTGGTCGTACCGCCGTCGCCGTCGGTGCGCACCGTACGGCTCACATCGTGGCCGTACGTCGAGTCGTTGACGACCGCCACGCCCCAGTCCGGCTCCTGGAGGTGGACGAAGCGGTGGTTGCACGCCTCGAACTTGGCGGCCTCCCAGGAGGTGTTGGTGTGGGTGGGCCGGAAGAAGTGCCCGAACTGCGTCTCGGACGCGTACCGTTCGGCGTGCAGGTCGAGCGGGAAGGCGAGCTTGAGGAACTTCTCCGTCTCGTGCCAGTCGATCTCGGTGTCCACCACGAGCCGCCGCTCCCCCGGCGGCAGCGTCAGCATCTGCGTGACCCGTGAGGCGCCGAAGGAGCGGACGATCCGCACCGAGGCGCCGTCCTCCCCTCGGGCGACCTCGTCCGCGTCGGTGAGATCGGTGACCGTGTTGCGGTAGAACTCGTCGACGTCCCAGGCGTCCCACATGTTCGGGAAGTCCGGGTGCAGTTGGAGGAGGTTGCCGGCCCGGCCGGGGGCGATGGTCTCGCGGTCGGCGTCGATGTCGTGGGCGGAGACCACCAGGCCCTGGGCGTCGATCTCCACCCGTAGCAGGCCGTTGTCGAGGACGTGACCGCCGCCGGGGCGCGCGTCGAGCGTCGTACGGCCCTCGACGACCGCCGGGCTCGCACCGCCGGCCGGGACACCCGCGCGGGTGTGCGGGGCGGCGTTGAAGACCAGCGGGACCGTCCCCTCACCGGCCAGGGCGCGCTGGGCGGAGTCGATGACGCCGTTCAGTTCGGCGGCGATGCGGGCGTAGGTGGCGCGGGCCTCGCGGTGCACCCAGGCGATGGAGGAGCCGGGCAGGATGTCGTGGAACTGGTGCAGCAGCACCGTCTTCCAGATCCGGTCCAACTCCTCGTAGGGGTAGGGGAATCCGGTGCGTACGGTGGCCGTGGCCGCCCACAGTTCGGCCTCGCGCAGCAGGTGCTCGCTGCGGCGGTTGCCCTGTTTGGTGCCGGCCTGGCTGGTGAGGGTGGCCCGGTGCAGTTCGAGGTACAGCTCTCCGACCCAGACGGGTGGTTCGGGGTACTCGGCCTCGGCCTTCGCGAAGAACGCGGACGGTGTCTCCCAGGTCACCGTCGCCGAACCCTCCAGGTCCCGCAGCCGGGCCGCCTTGGCGACCATCTCGCGGGTGGTGCCGCCGCCCCCGTCGCCCCATCCGGTGGGAGCGAGGGAGTGGCGGGCCGCGCCCTTGTCCTTGAAGTTGCGGACGGCATGGGCGATCTCGGCGCCCCTCATGGAGCAGTTGTAGGTGTCGACGGGCGGGAAGTGGGTGAAGATCCGGGTGCCGTCGACGCCTTCCCAGCGGAAGGTGTGGTGCGGGAAGCCGTTCGTCCGGGACCAGGAGATCTTCTGCGTCAGCAGGTACTTGGAGCCCGCCGCCTTGATGATCTGCGGCAGTCCGGCGGCGAAACCGAAGGTGTCCGGCAGCCAGACCTCGTCGTTCTCGACTCCGAACTCGTCGAGGAAGAACCGCTTGCCGTGCACGAACTGCCGGGCCATCGCCTCCGATCCGGGCATGTTGGTGTCCGACTCCACCCACATGCCGCCGGCCGGCACGAACCGCCCTTCGGCCACCGCCTTCTTCACCCGCGCCCACACCTCGGGCCGGTGCTCCTTCACCCACGCCCACTGCTGGGCCTGCGACATGGCGAACACGAACTCGGGTTCGTCGTCGAGCAGGGCCGTCATGCTGGCCGCCGTACGGGCGACCTTGCGCACGGTCTCGCGCAGCGGCCACAGCCACGCCGAGTCGATGTGCGCGTGGCCGACGGCGCTGACGCGGTGGGCGGAGGGGACGGCGGGGGCGGACAGCACCTCGGTGAGGCGTGCACGGGCCCGCTCCGCCGTGCTGTTCACGTCCTGGAGGTCGACGGCGTCCAGCGCCTTGTCCACCGCCCGCAGGATCTCCCAGCGGCGGGGCGAGTCGACCGGGAGTTCGGCCATCAGCTCGCCGAGCACCTCGAGGTCGATCACCAGCTGCCACACGTTCTCGTCGAACACGGCGAGATCCATACGGGCGAGGGTGTACTGCGGTGCGCTGCCCGCGGTCTCCTTGTCGCCGAGCGGGGTGGGCAGGAAGGGGTGGTACCCCAGAACGACGGGGTTGGAGGCGGCCTCGATGTGCAGGCACACCTCCTCCCCGCCCTCGGCGGGCGCGCCGACGCGCACCCACTGGTTGCGGGGGTTGAGGCCCTTCACGGGGGTGCCGTCGGGCCGGTGGACCAGGCCCTCGCACTGGAAGCCGGGCATGTTCTCGTCGAAGCCGAGGTCGAGAATCGCCTCCACGGTCCGCCCGGCCCAGGCCTCGGGCACGGTCCCGGTGACCCGGAACCAGCTGGTGCCCCAGGGCGCGCCCCAGCGGGCGCCCACCTCGACGGGCTCGGGTTCGGCCGCGAGGCCCTCGGCGACGGGCACGGGTTCGCCCGGGGCGTGCCACACCGCGACCTCGAGGGGCACGGACTCGGGGTACACGGCGGGGCGGATGCGCTCGTCGAGGACGCGCTTGAGGCGGGCTTCGGCCAGGGTGCGGTCGTCATGCATACGGGGCGCTCCATGGGTGCGGGCGGGTGGTCACCAGGGGTACCGATCCCCCGGCGCGCACCCGCTCGAACCAGGCCGCCGTTCAGTGGGCGGCGCCGTGCCCGTCCGGGGCACCGGCCTGTGCCTGTGCCTGTACCTCCAGGCGGCGCTTGGCGTCGTTCCAGTCGATCGGCAGCCCGTCGACGGGCACCTCCCAGAAGGTGAACGTCGAGTCGCGCATCGCCTCGCGCACGCCGGTCATGACGCTCTTGTGCGGTTCGGTCCGGGCGTAGGTGTAGAGCGCGTCCCGGCTCTCCCACGCGGACAGCGTGTAGAAGACCTTGCCGAACGGCCGGGCCTCCAGGGAGGCGCCGAGGGCGCCGGGTGCCTTGCGGACCTGGCCCCAGGCGGAGAGGGACTTCCAGAAGAAGCGCGGGACGTCCTTCAGCGACCGCACCTCGAAGCGGGAGGCCATGACGAAGGCGTGGGTGGTGTCGGGGCCCACCGGGTTCGGCGTGACCCAGGGAAGAGTAGGCACGGTAGTCTCGCCTCCATAGTTGGACAGTGACACTATCCATATTAGACAGTGACGCTATCCAATGCCAGGGGAAAGTGGGAGAACGTGAGAATCTCGGAGCTCAGCCGCCGCAGTGGGGTGCCCAACGCGACGATCAAGTACTACCTGCGCGAGGGGCTGCTGCCGCCCGGCCGGGCGACCGCGGCGACCCAGGCCGAGTACGACGAGACCCATCTCAGAAGACTCCGCCTGATCCGTGCGCTGACGGGGGTACGGGGCCTGTCCGTCGCCTCGGCCAAACAGGTCCTGGACGCCATGACCGAGCACCGGACCGACACGCATGAGCTGCTCGGCATCGCCTTCGGCATCCGGCCGCCCGACGGCGGCACACCGGGCGAGGACGAAGGCGAGGGTGCGGGTGAGGCCCTCACCGAGGCGAACCCCGAGGCCGCCGCCCTGGTCGACGCGATGGGCTGGTCGGTCTCCGCGCGGAACCCGGCCCGGCAGGTCATCGACGAGACGCTGCGGACCCTGCGCTCACTGGACGTCGAGTACGACTGGGAGGCGCTCCTCCCCTATGCCGAGCTCGCGGAACGGACGGCCCGGCACGACCTCGACAAGCTGGAGACGGTCACGGACCCGCTGGAGAAGGCCGAGCGGGCGGTGCTGCTGACGTTCCTCCTGGAACCGGCGCTGATGGCCCTGCGCCGGCTCGCCCAGGAGAACGAGTCGACCGCGCGCCACGGCGGGGACGAGCACACCTCGGCCTGACCGCGACGGCATTGCGGTGATCGATCGCGAGGGTCTAGGGTCGGCCGGGTGACTGCCGGGTCGGCCATGGGCCATTCACGTAAGGCGCTCCCGGCCTCGGTGTGAGGCCGGTGCGGGGCACGCCCCCGCTCGCGCGCGCCCGTGGCCCGCCTCTTCTCCGCGTGTTCCCTCCCATCACGGAAACCGACACCGGAGACGAATCCAGCCATGTCCGCAGTACAGCACGTCCAGTTGAACCACACCGCCGTCTACGCCAGTGACCGCCGGTACTCCGCCGAGTTCCTCGCCGGGATACTGGGCCTGGAGGTCGGCGCCCCGTTCGGCCCGTTCCTGCCGGTCGACCTGGGCAACGGCGTGACCCTCGACTACTACGAGAAGCGGGACGAGCCGGTCCAGGGCCAGCACTACGCGTTCCTGGTGCCCGAGGAGCGGTTCGATGCCATGATCGCGCGCCTGGAGGCGGCCGGGGTCACCTACTACGCGGACCCGAGCCACACCGAGCCCGGCAGGGTCAACGACCTCTTCGGCGGACGTGGCGCCTACTTCGACGACCCGGACGGCCACAACATGGAGATCATGACCCGGCCCTACGCCCGGCCGTAGCGACGGGGCGCGCCCGCCCGCACGTGCCGTCAGTCGACGCTGGGCAGGATGTGGGGCTCGGCGAGGTCGTCCTCGTAACCCGCGAGGCGGATCGGGGCCGAACGGGCCCACACGTCGAGACTGCCGAGCTCTCCCGGCCGGCGGGCGGCGCGCTCCGTGCGTTCCTCGGGGCGCTGATCGCTTTTCGTCTGCTCCGGTGTCACCGCGCACTCCTTATGTGTCGGTCACCCTCGGGACGTACTGCGTCGGCCCTGCGCCTGGCGTCCGACGTCCGCTCGGGTCTGAAAAGAAAACCGTTCGGACGCGGTGGCGCCGGCGACTCGAGGGAGAGCAGGCCGTTGTGAACCGGCTGGTCCCATGACGGACCGTGGGTGCGGGTAGAACCCTGAACTGCTGTCCGTCCGAATCAGAGTAACCAAATGAGCGGCCCCCCGCTCGATGGGGCTCAAAACTGACGGTAACAATCCCGCGTCGGACGGTGCTCAATAGACCGGAATATTCCCCTATTTCCGGATGAGCGCGACTGACTGTAGTCACCCGTCCGAAGTACATCGGCGTCGACGCTTCCGACCGGGCCGCGCGGCCGGAGGCGCGGTTCAGGTCCCGTCGGCCGGTACGCTGCCGCCCGGCGACGGCCCGCTCCCGGGAGGCCCGGCGCATGGAACCGCGCACCGCCGCGCCGCGGCCGGGCGAACCAGGGGCACGGGCCGGCCGCGCGGGGACGAGGAGGCCCGCGCCGTCAGCTTCGACGCCGGTGTCCTGGAGGACCGGCGCACCGTGCCGAAGCTGCCGGCGGCCCGCAGCTCCCGGCCGGCGGGCCGCCGGCCGCCCTCACCACCGGCCGGGCGCGTAGTCCTTCATGAAGACGCCGTACAGGTCCTCGCCCGCCTCGCCGCGCACGATCGGGTCGTAGACGCGGGCCGCGCCGTCGACCAGGTCGAGCGGGGCGTGGAAACCGGCGTCGGCGAGGCGCAGCTTGTCGAAGTGGGGGCGCTCGTCGGTGATCCAGCCGGTGTCGACCGAGGTCATCAGGATGCGGTCGGCGTCGAACATCTCCTGCGCGCTGGTCCGCGTCACCATGTTCATGGCCGCCTTGGCGGCGTTGGTGTTGGGGTGGCCCGCACCCTTGTAGCCGCGGTCGAACACGCCTTCCATCGCGGAGACGTTGACGACGTACGCGCGCCCCGTGGACGCGCGGCGCGCGGCCTCGGCCATCGCCGGACGCAACTTGCTGATCAGGATGAACGGCGCCGTGTAGTTGCACAGCTGGGTCTCCAGCAGCTCCACCGGGGAGATCTGCTCGATGGTCTGGACCCAGGTGTTGGTGTCGACGACGTCGGGGAGCAGGCCGCCCGCGTCGATGGCGGTGCCCTCACGGTGCCGGACCACGCTGGCGTTGCCCGCGACCAGGGCGAGGTCGGCCACCTTCTGCGCTTCGAGTCCGCTGACGCCGACGGGCAGCGCGGTCAGTCCGTCGACCGCGCCGGAGTTGAAGGCGCCGATGACGTGGTGGGCGGGCAGCTCACCGGCCGGCAGCGGGGCGCCCTCGCCCTCGACGAGCGCGGCGTACGCGGACGGCAGCCGACGTACGGTCTGGGTGGCGTTGTTGATCAGGATGTCGAGCGGGCCCTGCTCGGCGACCCGGTCGGCCAGCGCGACGGCCTGGGCGGGGTCGCGCAGGTCGATGCCGACGACCTCCAGGCGGTGCATCCACTCCGCGGAGTCGTCCATGGCCTTGAATCGGCGGATGGCGTCCTTGGGGAAGCGCGTGGTGATCGTGGTGTGGGCGCCGTCGCGCAGCAGCCGCAGCGCGATGTACATGCCGATCTTGGCGCGTCCGCCGGTGAGCAGCGCACGCTTGCCGGTGAGGTCCGCGCGGGCGTCGCGCCGGGCGCGGTTCTCCGCGGCGCAGTTCTGGCAGAGCTGGTGGTAGAAGTAGTCGACCTCGGTGTAGCGGGTCTTGCAGGTGTAGCAGGACCGGGGACGCTGGAGTATCCCCGCGATCTTGCCGGGCTCGACGCGGGAGGAGGGCAGGATGCCCTCGGTCTCGTCGTCGATGCGCTCGGCGGAGCCGGTGGCGGTGGCCTCCGTGACGGCCTTGTCGTGGGCGGTCTTGGCGGCCCGGCGCTCCTGGCGGCGGCGCTGCTTGACCGTGCGGTAGATGTGCGAGGTGGCCCGGCGGACCAGGATCGCGTCCGGGTGGTCGACGTCGAGTTCGTCGAGTTCCCGCAGCACGTCGAGGCAGACGGCCAGCCGCTCCGGGTCGATGCCGGGCCCGTGTGCCACCGCGTCCATGGCCTCGGGGCCGTCCTGTGTCACCGTCATCGCCGCTGCCGTTTCCCGCTCTGCTTCTCGCGGCGCTCCGTTCGCGCACGCTGTCGAACGGGGGATTTTACGGAGCGCCGGGCCGCAGCACCAAACCGGATACGTCAGTGATCGCAGACGGCGGTCAGCGTCGTCACCTCCTCGGTCAGCGCGCGGGCCAGCCGGTCGAGGTCCGGGACGGCCGCGCCGTCGGCGACCAGCCCGTAGTGGACGCGCCCGCGGTAGGTGGAGACCGCGACCGCGAGGGAGTGGCCGGGGGCCAGTGGCGCGAGCGGGAAGACGGCGCCGAGCGGGTCGCCGCCGAGCCGCAGACCGAAGCCGGGCAGCGGCACGCTGGTGACCAGGACGTCGAACCAGAGCCGGGCCGCCTGGCCGAGCAGCGGTCCGCCGAGCCGGTGGCCGAGCGGCGGCACGTGTTCGGCGAGCAGGGCGACGGCGCCCGCGCCCCGGTGCGGACCGGCGTCCTTGTTGCGGTCCATGGCGGTGCGCACCAGCGCGAGGCGGACGAGCGGGTCCCGCTGGTCGACGGGGAGCTGTATCAGGTACCCGGAGAGCCGGTTGCCCTGTGGGTGCGCGGTGCGCGGCCGGCGCCGGGAGACGGGGATGAGGGCGCGGGGCGCGACGCCCTCGCTGCCGTCGCCGCGCTCGTCGAGCCAGCGGCGCAGGGCGCCCGCGACGACCGCGATCAGTACGTCGTTGACGGTGCCGCCGGCGCTCTTGCGGATCCGGTGCACGTCGTCGAGGTCGACGACCGCGCCGGCGGTGCGGCGGGTGCCGCTGGGCGCGCAGGTCAGCGCGGGTGAGGAGCGCACGTCGAGGGTGGAGCGGGCGACGGCGGCGCCGATGTCCAGGGCCCGGCCGGCGTCGGACAGGGCGTCCCGGACGAGGCCGGGCACCTCGCGCACGTCCGGGAGGAGTCCGCGCGGGGGCTCGGCGGGGCGGGGCCGTGGTGCGGGGAGGTCCATCGGGTCCATCAGCGCGGCGGCGAGGGTGAGGGCGCGCAGCCCGTCGGCGAGCGCGTGGTGGAACTTGAACAGGACGGCGAAGGAGGTGCCGTCCTCCCCCGGCAGCACATGGGCCTCCCAGGGCGGCCGGGTGCGTTGCAGCTGGCGTCCCATGAGCCGTCCGGCGGCGGTGTGGAAGTCGGCGGCCGGGGGGTGCAGCCGTACGTGGTCGAGGGGGTCGAAGCCGGGGTCGGGTTCGCGGGCGGCGCCGCCGAAGGCGAGGGAGCGGCGCAGGGCGGAGGCGAGCGGCTGCCGCAGCGCGGCGGCCAGGGGCTCGCCGGGCGTCGGCCAGGTGCGTCGGAGCGCCGACAGCGGCCGCCGCAGGGTGAGCGGCTGCCAGGTGTCGCGGATGCGCATGCGCAGTCCGGGCACGGCGGCGGCCCGGGACGCCAGCAGATCGGCCGCGTGGGCCGCCGCGGAGGGCGAGCCGGCGGAGAAGACGCCGAGCGCCGCGAGGTGCATGGGATGACCGGCGGACTCGATGTTCCAGAACGCCAGGTCGAGAGGGGCGAGCGGATCTGCGGTCATGGGCGGGGCCTCGCGTCGACGACGGGAACGGATCAGCAGTCAATCGCTCCCGGCCGATTACGGTCAAGTACGATCTGGCTACACATAGTTAACAGCATGTGACGTCTCCGCCCCTCCCGCCGGTGCGGTGGAAGGGGCGGGACGGGAGTGACGGACGGGGCTACCGCGGCGCGATCACCGCCTCACGGGTGACGGACGCCACCCGGACGGGCGCGGCCCACCGGAGGAGGTTCGTCGCGCGGCGCCCTCCGCGGCCGGGCAGCCCGCGGGCTGTACCCGTGAGGCGTTCCGGATCAGGGCCTCGTGGGCGGCCTTCACCCGGGCCACGTCCGGCTTCATCACGCGCCGGTCGTAGGTGAGCGGACCGTTGAGCTCGCCCTCGACGTCCGTGATCTGGTGCAGACGGCGCCGTTGCCGCCCCGGCACACCAGCGCGCGCACCTCGTCGAGCTCGGTGAGGTGGTCCTCGGTGCAGGCCGCCGGGTCGACGTCGGCGTACGACTGCTGCACGGACCGGGCGTGTCCGGGCACCGCGGGACCGAGGCCGCCGTACTCGCCGCTGACCAGGGCACGCTTCCCGTCCGGGCCGGGCGGCAGCGCGGGGCTGGGGCGTCCGTGCTCGTCCATGATGTCGCCGGCGTTCCCGTCGGCTCCCAGGTCGAACCCGGACCGGTTGCTGACCAGCCGGCTGGGATCCCGGGCCTTGGCCTGTCCTGCTCGGGTTCTTCCCGGCCGTCATGGCGGGCACGTCCTGCCACGCCGGCAGTCCGAGCCGGTCGGCCCAGCAGAACCAGCGGTCCGGTTCGACCTTGATGTGCTCGCGCACGGAACTGAAGCCGAGCCGCTTGTGCGCCTTCAGGCCGTGGATCTCCACCGGATCGTCCTCCGCCGCGGTCGCGGCCGGGACTGCCGCGGTGAGTCCGGTGACTCCCAGCGCGGCGGCCAGCAGAAGCGCGAACCGGTCCTGGGCCGTCTGATGCGCACGGGTTCCGTCATTCGTCCAAGGACATGACAAAGGCCCCTGCGGGCGGAGGCGGTTTCCAGGGGCCTCTCCCTTTCGTCCCTAGGGCACGAGCTGTCCCTTGCCGAGCGCGATCACCCCGCTCTTGGACACCGTGTACAGCTCGGCGTCCCGCTCCGGGTTGACGCCGATCGTGGCGCCCGGCGGCACCTCGACGTTCTTGTCGAGCACGGCGCCGCGCACCACCGCGCCCCGGCCGACGTGCACGTTGTCGTGCAGCACCGAGCCCTGCACCACCGCACCCGGGTCGACCACCACGCCCGGCGACAGCACGGACCGGGTGACCTGGCCCCGGATGAGGCAGCCGGCGCTGATGATCGACTCGCTCGCCATGCCGCCCGCGTTGAAGCGGGCCGGGGAGAGCTGGCCGGAGTGGGTGTAGACGGGCCACTGCCGGTTGTAGAGGTTGAACGCGGGGCGCTCGGCGATCAGGTCCATGTGCGCCTCGTAGTACGCGTCCAGCGTGCCGACGTCCCGCCAGTAGCCCTGGTCGCGGCTGGTCTCGCCGGGCACGTGGTTGGCACTGAAGTCGTACAGCGCGGCCTCGCCCCGCTCGGTGAGCTGGGGCAGGATCGAACCGCCCATGTCGTGCACCGAGTTCTCGTCCTCGGCGTCCCGGTGCAGGGCCTCGATGAGCGCCTTGGTGGTGAAGACGTAGTTGCCCATGGAGGCGAACACGCACTCGGGGTCGTCGGCCAGTCCGGGCGGGTCGGCGGGCTTCTCCAGGAAGCGGTCCACGGACTGTCCGTCCGAGCCCGGCGTGATCACACCGAAGGCGGAGGACTCCGAGCGCGGCACCCGTATCCCCGCCACCGTGACCCCGGCCCCGCTCTCGA
Organism: Streptomyces sp. CB02400; assembly: GCF_001905725.1. Classification (GTDB taxonomy): domain Bacteria; phylum Actinomycetota; class Actinomycetes; order Streptomycetales; family Streptomycetaceae; genus Streptomyces; species Streptomyces atrovirens. The sequence continues at coordinate 119,477 of NZ_LIWB01000011.1, read as the reverse complement.
TGTGCTGGGCGAGCATCTGGCGCGGGTCCATGCGGTACACGTGATCGGCGCCGAACACGGCCACGTACTCCGGCCGTTCGTCGTAGACCAGGTTCAGCGACTGCAGGATCGCGTCGGCGCTGCCCAGGTACCAGCGCGGGCCGAGGCGCTGCTGGGCGGGGACCGGGGTGACGTAGTTGCCGAGCAGGCTGGACATCCGCCAGGTGGTGGTGATGTGCCGGTCCAGCGAGTGCGACTTGTACTGCGTGAGCACGCAGACGCGCAGGATGTCGCCGTTGACCAGGTTGGACAGCACGAAGTCGACCAGGCGGTACGTGCCGCCGAAGGTGACCGCCGGTTTGGCGCGGTCCGCCGTGAGGGGCATCAGGCGCTTGCCCTCGCCGCCCGCGAGCACGATTCCCAGGACCGAAGGACCTCCACGACGCACGGCCGCTCCCCTCACGCCGAATTTTCCCAACACTGCCCCGGACGGGCGGGACTAAGCCTGTTCGAGGATCTCCTCGTAGAGCCCGGCCGTACGGCGGGCCACCGCGCCCCAGCCGAACTCCGAGACCGCGCGCTCCCGGCCCGCCTCGCCCATCCGCCGTGCCGCCTCCGGATCGCCGAGGACCGAGTCGAGCGCCCGTGTGAGGCCCGCCTCGAAGTCGTCGTCCGCGTCCACGAGTACCCCGGTGTCGCCGTCCGCCACGACCTCGGGAATCCCGCCGACCCGGGAGGCGACCACGGCGGTGCCGCACGCCATGGCCTCCAGGTTGACGATGCCGAGCGGCTCGTACACCGAGGGGCAGGCGAACACGGCGGCGTGCGTCAGGAGCTGGATCACCTCGGGCCGCGGCAGCATCCGCGGGATCCAGTGCACGCCCTCGCGGACCCGGCTCAGCTCCTCGTACAGCTCGCGGAACTCCCGGTCGATCTCGGGCGTGTCCGGGGCGCCGGCGCACAGCACGACCTGCGCGGCCGGGTCGATGCCGCGCACCGCCCGCAGCAGCTGGGGCACGCCCTTCTGCCGGGTGATCCGGCCGACGAACAGCACGTACGGGCGGGAGCGGTCGAGGCCGATCCGGTCCAGGGCGTCGGTGCCGGGGTCGGGGCGGTACAGGTCCGTGTCGATGCCGTTGTGCACGACGTGCACGCGGGCGGGGTCCAGCGCCGGGTAGGAGGCGAGGATGTCGTCGCGCATGGCGCCGGAGACGGCGATCACCCCGTCGGCCGCCTCGACGGCGGTGCGCTCGGCCCAGCTCGACAGGTCGTAGCCGCCGCCGAGCTGCTCGGCCTTCCAGGGGCGCAGGGGCTCCAGGGAATGGGCGGTCATCACGTGCGGGATGCCGTACAGCAGCTTGGCGAGGTGGCCGCCGAGGTTGGCGTACCAGGTGTGGGAGTGGACGAGGTCGCGGCCCTGGAGGGCGGCGGCCATGGCGAGGTCCACGGAGAAGGTGCGCAGCGCGTCGTTGGCGCCGTCGAGCGCGCTCCAGGGGCGGTGGCGCAGCACGCCGTCCGTCCCGCCCTCGCCCCAGCAGTGCACCTCCAGGTCCACCAGGGGCCGCAGTTCCCGGGCGAGGAACTCCACATGGACTCCCGCGCCGCCGTACACGTCCGGGGGGTACTCCCGTGTCAGCAGTCCCACTCGCACCCGTGAACCCCCTGTCTGAGCGGACGTTCCCTTCATGGTCACCCAGATGGGGCGCGTGGGGAAGAGCGGGGCGGCCGTGCGAGGCAGCAGTCGCCGCAGACGCCCCCGCCGGGCACCCGGTAGTACAGACAGCAGCTGCGGCGCCGGAAGGCGGTGCCCGTGAGGGTTCCGGTCCCGGCGAGCAGGGGGTGCGCGAGGAGTTCGGCCGCCAGGAGGCGGGCGCGGGCGGTGACGTCCGTACGGCCGTGGCGGCGCCCCCAGCGGTCCAGTTCCCGGGCGGCGCCCGCGAGCGCGGAGGCGGCGTTGCCGCGCAGCAGGCCCGGTGCGAGGCGGTGGCGGGAGCGCAGGGCCGCGGCGAGGGGTTCGAGGTGGCCGTGCAGTACCAGCTCCGCGACCGTCGCCGCGTCGCCGGGCAGCGGCCGTACCTCCGTCAGCCACAGGTCGTCGGGGGCGCTGCCCTCGGGGTCCCAGCGCAGCAGCGGCGGGGCGAGGTCGGGGACGGCGCCGTACAGGGCGGCGGAGCCGAGGGCCACGGACCACAGGCGGGCGGCGAGCCCCTGCTGGGCCACCGACGCGGCGACCCGCGCCTCGGGGGTGCGCAGGGCACCGGCGACCCTGCGCACCCGCGAGGTCAGGAAGTCGCCCTGAACATCCGGGGGTCGGGGTCCGTATGCCTGGGCGAGCGTGGGCAGGCAGCGGTCGGCCACTCCCACCGTGCGCAGTACGAAGAAACCACCGAGGCGGTGAAGGGCGGTGAGAGACGGGTCGAGGTCCACGACGTGCAGTAGTACCAAGGCCCCTAGGGGTGGCGACCAGGGGCCCTCCACCCTGGGGCACCCACCCTGGGGATGACGGGGCCGCCGTCGTACTCCATCGGCAGTAGGACCCATTGAGTGCTCAGGGACGACGACGGGAACACTCTGACACGGCATCGTGTTGGTTATGAAAGCCGACCGTTCGCCGTGCCGGGCCCACCGCCCCGGCCTCACGCAGAGGAGCAGCCGATGAGCGCCCTCGCGTTGTCCGTGCTGCTGTCGTTCGTCTCTGCCGTGGCGTACGCCGGTGGAGCGATCGTGCAGGAGCAGGTCGCGGTCTCCTCACCCGGCGCGCAGCAGTACGCACCGCTGCGCCGGCCGGGCTGGTGGGCGGCGGTCGCGCTCAACGGCCTCGGCGGACTGCTCCACGTGGTGGCGCTCGCCTACGGCCCCCTCAGCCTCGTCCAGCCCCTGGGCGCGCTGACCATAGTCTTCGCCCTGCCCATGGCCGCGCTGTTCGTCGGCCGGAAGGCCGGGGCGACCGCGTGGCGCGGTGCCATCATGGCGACGGTGGGCCTCGCGGGGCTGCTCTCCCTGGTCGGCGCGTCCGACGCGCAGTCGCTGGACACCGCGCAGCGGGTGGCGGCGGCGCTGGGGACGGCCGGGGCGGTCGTGGCGCTGATGGTCGCGGCCCGCGCCGCGCACCGGCATCCCGCGGTGCGCAGCATCCTGCTGGCCACCGCGTCCGGTGTCGCGTTCGGTATGTCCTCCGTCTTCACCAAGACCGTCGCGGTCGACTGGACCGGCGGGGTCTCGGCGGCGAACCTGCCGTCCCTGGCGGTGATCGGCGTCCTGGCCACGGCCGGCATGCTGCTCTCCCAGGCCTCCTACCGGGGCGCCGGCCTCGCGGCCCCGCTGGCCACGCTGACGGTGGTGAACCCGGTGGTGGCGGCCGCGGTCGGCATCACGATGTTCGGCGAGACCTTCCGCTACGGCACGACGGGCACGGCGCTCGCCCTGAGCTGTGGCGTGGTGGCGGCCGGCGGTCTGATCCTGCTCACGACGGAGCGGCTGGCACGCGAGCACCAGGAGGCGCGGGCGGCGGAAGGCTCCGTACCGGAGCCCGCGCCCGAGGCGGTCCCCGCGGGGGCCGACGAGCAGCCGGCCGCCGACCCCGCCGAGCGGCTGCTGGCCGCGCTCGAACTCCCCGAGGACGTACGGATGCCGGCACCGGGCGGCGCGCCGGACGACGCGGATTCCGCCCCGGTGCCGCTGGTGTCGTACGCGCCCTTCTACGGCGGCCCGTACGTGCCGGTGGCGGTGGTGGACCGGCGCAGGACGCGGGTCACATCCTGACGCCGCCCGCCCTCAGGTAGGCGACCGGGTCGATGTCCGATCCGAAGCCGGGCCCCGTCCGCACCTCGAAGTGCAGATGCGGGCCCGAGCTGTTCCCGGTCGAACCGGAACGGCCGATGCGCTGGCCCGCGCCGACGGACTGCCCGCTCCTCACGGAGATCGCCGACAGGTGCGCGTACTGGCTGTAGCGGCCATCGGCGTGCCGGACCACCACCTGATAGCCGAACGACCCCTCCCAGCCCGCGCTGACGACGGTGCCGGCCCCGACCGACTTCACGGACGTGCCGGTGGGGACGGGGAAGTCGACGCCCGTGTGGTAGCCCTTCGACCAGGCGGATCCGGCCTTGTGGTACGGCGTGCCGAGCGCGGCGCTGACCGGGGCGACCAAGCCTCCGGTGGTCTTGGTGGCGCGGTCCGCACGGTCCTCGGTGCGCTGGGAGGAGGCTTTCTTCTCGGCCTTCTTCTCAGCCTTTTTCTCGTTCTTCTTTTCGGTCCTCTTCCCGGTCTTCTCTTCGGCCTTCTCGGCCTTCTCGGTCTTTCCGGCTTTCTTCCCGTCCGACTCGGCCGGTTTCCCGGCCGCCTTCGTCGTCCCGTCGGGCAGGGCGAGCCGCTGGCCCGGAATGATCAGGTCGGGGTCGCCGCCGATGGTGGAGCGGTTGGCGTCGTACAGCTTCTGCCAGCCGCCGCCGACCCGTTCGCCCGACGCGATGCCGGAGAGGGTGTCGCCGCGGACGACGGTGTACATCTCGGCGCGGCCCGCGCGGGACTGGGGTGTGGTGTGCGGTTTGACGTCCTCGACGGAGGACCCGCCGGTCTTCTTGCCGCTCTTGCCGCTCTTCTCGTTTCCGTCCGGCTTGTCGGTGGCCGGCCGGATGTCGGGGGTGTCGCCGCCCCGGGTCAGTCCGGCCCGTACCGAGCACACCGGCCAGGCGCCGGGCCCCTGTCCGTCGAGGACCTTCTCGGCGACGGCGATCTGCTGGTCCTTGGTGGCCAGATCCGCGCGCGGCGCGTACCGGGTGCCGCCGTACGCCTCCCAGGTCGACTGGGTGAACTGGAGCCCGCCGTAGTACCCGTTGCCGGTGTTGATGTTCCAGTCGTTGGTGGACTCGCAGGCGGCGACCTTGTCCCAGGTCTCCACGTCGGCCGCCTGGGCGGGGCCGGTGCCCAGCAGCGGGAGCGCCATTCCGGCGCCGCCCGCGGTGACGGTGAGCGAGGCCCGGTTGATCCTGTTCGGCTGATACCGGCGGTGCCGGCCGCGCACGGCCATGGAAATCCCCCTCGACAATGCGTCAGGAGGGGCAAAAGTAAGCGTTGCGAACTGGCCGTGACAAGACGGCTATCAGCCGCACGGATGCGCCAAGTGGCCGGGAGTTTTCGCCCGTTGCGCCCCCCTTGGCGCTCCGTGGGGAGCGTGCGCGGGCGGGTGTGTCCGTCCGCGGGGGCACGCGGGTGCGTGCGCCCGCTGAGTGCGCGAGGGGCATCCGCGCGTATGTGCCTGAGCGGTGTCACGACGACCCGCGCGTGCGCGCGCAGGTGCGGCACGTCAGGATGGTCGACGGCAGGACTGGCGGAGATCGACCGGCAGCACCGAGACTCGGCAGTACCGATACCAAGTTCATGAGGAGCCACCCCAATGAGCAGTTCAGCGCAGATCGGCGTCACGGGACTCGCGGTCATGGGCCGCAACCTCGCACGTAACTTCGCCCGCAACGGCTACACGGTCGCGGTGCACAACCGGACGGCGGCACGTACGCACGCGCTGGTGGAGGAGTTCGGGCACGAGGGCGGCTTCGTGGCGGCCGAGACGGCCAAGGAGTTCGTGGCGGCGCTGGAGCGACCGCGGCGGCTGGTCGTGATGGTGAAGGCGGGTGAGCCGACGGACGCGGTGATCGAGGAGTTCGCGCCGCTGCTTGAGCCCGGTGACATGATCATCGACGGTGGCAACGCGCACTTCGCGGACACCCGTCGCCGGGAGAAGGCGCTGCGGGAGCAGGGCATCCACTTCGTCGGCATGGGCGTCTCCGGCGGCGAGGAGGGCGCGCTGAACGGGCCGAGCATCATGCCGGGTGGCCCGAAGGAGTCGTACGACTCGCTCGGCCCGATGCTGGAGAAGATCTCCGCCAAGGCGAAGGACGGCTCCCCCTGCGTCACGCACGTCGGCCCGGACGGCGCCGGACACTTCGTGAAGATGGTGCACAACGGCATCGAGTACGCCGACATGCAGCTGATCGGTGAGGCGTACCAGCTGCTGCGCGATGTCGCCGGGTACTCCCCCGCGCGGATCGCGGAGATCTTCCGCACCTGGAACACCGGCCGGCTGGACTCCTACCTGATCGAGATCACGGCCGAGGTGCTGTCGCACGTGGACGCCGCCACGGGCAAGCCGTTCGTGGACGTGGTGGTGGACCAGGCGGAGCAGAAGGGCACGGGCCGCTGGACCGTGCAGATCGCGCTCGACCTGGGCGTGCCGGTGTCCGGCATCGCCGAGGCCGTCTTCGCGCGCTCCCTGTCCGGTCACGCGGCGCTGCGCGAGGCCTCGCGCTCCCTGGCCGGTCCGAAGGCCGCGCCGATGGGCGAGGCGGAGGCGGCGGCGTTCGCCGACCGGGTGGAGCAGGCGCTGTACGCGTCGAAGATCGTGTCGTACACGCAGGGCTTCCACGAGGTCGCGGCCGGCAGCGAGGAGTACGGCTGGGACATCGACCTCGGCGCGGTCTCCGCGATCTGGCGCGGCGGCTGCATCATCCGTGCGGCCTTCCTGGACCGCATCCGGGCCGCCTACGACGCCCGCGCGGACCTGCCGAGCCTGCTGTCGGACGAGACGTTCGCGCGGGAGATCGCCGACGCCCAGGACGACTGGCGCGAGGTGTTGATCGCGGCGACCCGCCAGGGTGTGCCGACCCCCGGCTTCGCCGCCGCCCTCGCCTACTACGACGCCCTGCGCGCGGAGCGTCTGCCGGCCGCGCTCACCCAGGGCCAGCGCGACTACTTCGGCGCGCACACCTACCGGCGCACGGACCGCGCCGGCTCGTTCCACACGCTGTGGGGCGGGGACCGCTCGGAGGTGACGGCGTAACACCCCGTGCGACAGGGCGGTGGACGGCCTGCCGGTCGTCCACCGCCCTGTTCCGTGCCGCGTCCGGGTCAGCTCAGCGGCGGGCCGGGTTCCGGGTTCGGCACCGGCTCGGGGCCCGGCGGGATCGGCGAGGGCGACGGCTCGGGGGGACCCGGGTGCGGCGGGGGCGGCTGCGGTCCCGGGCCCGGCGGCTGCGGGGTCGGCTCCGGACCGGGGCCCGGCGGCGGGGGCGGAGGGGTGGGCTCCGGGCCGGGCGAGGGCACCGGGTCGGGGTAGGGCTCGGGGTGCGAGGGGTCCGGGCCCGGAGTGGGGCCCGGCGGGACGGGGTCCGGGTACGGGTTCGTCATGGCGCGTGTCCTCCGGCCTGTCGGTCGACGTCGGCTCTGGACTACTCCCCCGCCTACCCGACGGGCGCCTCTCCAGTCACCCGCCCGGGTGACGGCCGGGGGCCGGGTGGCTCCGGTCCGGGGCAGGGCGTCAGGTGCGGGGCGTGAGGTCGTCGGAGCGGCCGGCCTCGATGCGCGACCACTGGGGGGTGGGGCGTCCGTCGCTCCGCAGCCGGATGGCATCGACGGGCGTGCCCTGGACGGTGGGCCAGCCGGAGGGCGAGTCCTCCCACAGCTCCTGGCGTCCGTACACGGTGAGATCCATGAGCGCGTAGCTGTAGTCCATCGCCTCCACGCCGCGCCGGGTCGTCCAGTACGTCTCGAAGACGCGGTCGCCGTCCCGCAGGTAGCACACGATGTGCATCATGCCGACGTGGCGCCCGGTCAGGAGTTCGTCCTGGGACGGGACCGCCGAGTACCACGGCACGTCCCAGCCCATGAAGTCGCGGTAGCGGCGGCTCTCCTCGTACGGCCCCTGGCAGAAGACCGCGTAGGTGATGTCGCGCGAGTGGAAGTACGACAGCTCCTGCACCTGGGTGGTGACCCAGGTGCAGCCCTCGCACTGCCCGGCCGCGTCGTGGCCGTGGTGCCACATGAAGTAGTAGGCGATGAGCTGTCGGCGCCCTTCGAAGGCCTCGAGCAGGGTGACCGGTCCGTCGGGCCCGGTCAGTTCGAGGCCGGCGTCCACCTCGACCATGGGCAGCCGCCGCCGGGCGGCGGCGATCGCGTCGCCTTCCCGGGTGTGCGCCTTCTCCCGGATCCGCAGCCGGTCCAGTTCGGCCTCGAAGGCGGCCCGGTCGGCCGTCGGGGGCAGCGCCGGGGCACGGTCCGTGGGCCTGTCGTCATGCTCATTCATGATCATGTCCCATCGTCGTAGGTCGCGGTCCGTCAGGTGGCCGGGTCAGGTCCGGGACGCTCCGCCAGTTCCTTGATCCGCAGCAGACGTGTCTCCCAGTCTCGGCCTATCCGGTCGAGTTCGCGGGCCAGCGCACCGAGCCGGGCGCCGACGGCGAGGTGGACGACCTCGCGCCCGCGCCGCTCGGACTCGACCAGCCCGACCTCGCGCAGCACCTCCAGGTGCTTGCCGATCGCCTGTCGGCTCACCGGCAGGGCCCTGGCCAGCGCGGACGCCGACATGGGGCCCTCGCCGAGCCGGGTGAGTATCTCCCAGCGCGTCGCGTCGCCGAGCGCGGCGCACACGACGGGGAGAGCGGAAGCGGTCACGGACGCCTCGCCGGGGCCTGCGCGCTCTTCTCGACGAACACCTTCGCGGCCGTCAGCTCGGTGAGCCAGCCCTTGTCGTTGCCCTCGCGCTCCTTCAGCCATGCCGCCGGGTCGTCGGCGAGGCTGGAGAACCCGCTCTCCACCACGCGCAGGGTCACCCCGCCGTCGTCCCGCTCGTCGATCCAGAACTCGACCAGGGTCGAGGGCGTCGAGTCGTCCCGGTAAGGAGTTCCTGTCCAGCGGAACGCCGCGTAGCGCGGCTTGTCCAGCTCCACCGTCCGGAACCGGAACTCACCCAGCGACGGATGGCGCACCACGGTCACGTCACCCTCGTGGCGCAGGTCCGGCTCCGCCTCGACCACGCCGTCATTGATGTACCAGCCGGGCCGTACGACCAGCTCCCATACCCGCTCGGCGGGGGCGTCGATGTCGATCTGCCGGGCGATCCGGTCGAGCTCGGCCAGCTCCGCGTCGGTGTAGGTGGTGTCGTTCACGGGAACCTCCCTCGTCGATTGTCGTGCAACACAAGGGTTGCACGTACCGGCGGCTACTGCAACCCATTGGTTGCAGTAGAGGTTCCGACGCCTCGCGCAGTTGCAGTGGGAGAGCAGCCGGCACAGCCTCACCAGGGACTGGACAGCACGGGCACCGGAGTCGTGGTGAGCCGCTCGGCCGGGGTTACGGAGGCCTGGGCGAGGACGATCGCGTCGGCGCCGGTGACCACGTCGGCGGCGTACGCACCCCGTCGGATCATCCGCCTCGAAGCGTTCCCAGGCACCCTCGACGGACCAGCCGGCGCAATGGGTCTCCTCGATCAGCGCCACCGCGGGCCGGAACGTGCCCTCGGATTCCCGGCGACGAGATGTCACAACTCCGGCCCGTGCCGGTCCTCGTCGCGCGGCGCGTCGAGGACCGGCACGTGAACGGGTGAGGTGTGCAGCGGTGCGGGTACGGGGGCTTCAGAACCGCCCTGGGTGCGCCGCCAGCCACTCCTTCGCCGCCCGGATCAGCTCCGGCCCGGCCGCCGGAGCCTGGTCGGCGTGGCGTTCGGCCCACTTGGCGACGTACGGGCAGAGCGGGGCGACGGCACTGTCCTCGCGGGCGGCGATGGCGTAGAGCTCTCGGGCGAGGGAGCCCGCGATGCCCTTGCCCTCGTGGGCGGGCTCGACGACGGTGTGCACCGGCACGAGCGCGCGCCCGGGGGCGTCGAGGACGAAGTACTCGATCCGCCCGACGACCCCGCCGTCCGCCACCGCCTCGAGCCGACCCGCCGCCCGGTCGTCACGGATCTCGATGTCACCCATGGCCACGTCACGCTCCTGCCTCGGTCTGCGCCGGTCAGGCCGTGGTGACGGCCCCCGGGCTGCGCTCCTGGTCCGACCCCGGCACCGGCTCGGACGGATCGGCTCCCAGGGCCACGATGCGGTTGTCACCGTCCACGTGCACCACCCGGGGTTCCAGCGCCCGCGCCTCGGCGTCGGTCACCTGAGCGTAACTGATGATGATCACCAGATCACCGGGCTGGACGAGATGGGCGGCGGCCCCGTTGATCCCGATCACCCCGGACCCGCGCTCCCCCTCGATGACGTACGTCTCCAGCCGCGCCCCGTTGGTGATGTCGACGATGTGCACGAGCTCACCGGGCAGCAGATCGGCGGCATCGAGCAGCTCGGCGTCGATCGTCACGGATCCCACGTAGTGCAGGTCGGCCTGGGTGACGGTGGCGCGGTGGATCTTGGACTTGATCAGAGTTCGCAGCACTTTGGACTCCTGAAGGACGGCTCCCTGCCTGCTTTCTGCAGGTCAAAGGCGGTCTTCACTGTACACGGGCACGCGTCGAACTCGAAGATGTCCAGGAACATCGGTTCGATCTCACGGCAATGCTTTCCGCCTGCACTTTCACGAGAGCCCCGCTGCTACGACAGCGCTGATCCGGCGGCTCTTCGGGTGGCCATTTCGGAATGGTCGGGGACTGGTGCTGACCTGTTGCTGACTTACCTGATGATGCATCAGGCGGATGAGCGGCCTCTCAGCGCGTAAGCGTGAGGTACCAGCCGCGGCGGGCTCCTCAGCCGCTCTCATGCGCTCGGCAGCCGGTCACGGTCGGCGTCGTCTCCGGTTGCCCAGCCCGGCTCTGCCACGAGGAGCCTGACTTCTTGGAGGCCGAGGTTCACGTCGACCACATAACGGAACCCGGCCGTCCACGCTACGGCGCTACGGTCGCGGTCGGCGATAGGAGCGGCGTACACGGCGACGCCGGCCGCCCTCATCACTGAGCGGGCGGCCGGGCTTGCATGGGAGCGAAGGCGCGGGGCGCCGCGGTGCCCGGGTCAGTGAATCATGATCGGGCCAGTGACGGCGTCGGGTGTTGTAGCGGTGCAGCCGGCGGAACGCGTCGAGGCGGGCCTCGCGCTCGCTGGACCAGCGCTTTCGGCCCTGGAGCGTCTCGCGTTTGAAGGTCGCGTTGAAGGACTCGGCGAGTGCGTTGCGGGCCGAGCTGCCGATCGCGCTCATGGACTGACGGACGCCGGCTTGGCGGCAGGCGTCGGCGAAGGCCCGGCTGGTGTACTGGACGGATTCAACTGCTCGTCGCAACACCTTGATCGAGAGGTGGAGCGATGGGCTCTGTGGAGCGGCACAAGCAGGTTCGTGCGTATCGGGGATTGATGCCGTCGCCGGGCAGGCCGTCGGTGGCCTGGCGTGAGGACAGGGTCAGGTTCTGGACGGCGATCGCCCGGGGTGCCAAGACCGAGGATGCGTGCAGTGCTGCCGGGGTGTCCGGGCCGGTGGGATTCCGCTGGTTCCGGCACGCTGGCGGCGTGAATCCGTGTCTTCCTGATGAGGTGTCCGGGCGCTACCTATCGTTTCCCGAACGGGAGGACATCGCCGTCTGGCACGCCCAGGGCGCCGGCGTTCGCGATCGCCCAGCCGGCCAGGCGGCGTGAGGCGAGGTCGATGACGGTGGCCAGGTAGAGGAACTTCCCGCCGTCCACGGGGAGATAGGTGATGTCACCGACGTACTTCGTGTTCGGCTTGCGTGCCGTGAAGTCGCGGCCGATCAGGTCCGGGGCCTTCACCGCGGCCGGGTCCGCAACAGTGGTGCGGTGCCTGCGACGCAAGCGCACGCCTGCCAAGCCGATGATGCGCATCACGCGCGCGATCCTCCCCCGCGAGCGGGGGTACCCCCAGTGGTTGACCCGCTCGCCCGCCTCGCGGAGCTCAGCGGTGATCCTGGGGACGCCATAGGTGCCGTCCGACTCGCGATGCACGGCCCGTATCCGTGCGGCGAGAGCGGCGTCGGCCGCCTGCCGGGCGGCCCGGTCCGCGGCCGTGCGGCGCCAGTAGTAGAAGCTGGAGCGGGCGATGCCCAGGATGGTGCACAGCCGCTTCACGCCGTAGCGGCGCTGGTGGTCGGCGACGAACTGGAAGCGGTTCACCAGCGCGTCTCCCCGGTGAAATACTTCGCCGCCTTGCGCAGGATCTCGCGTTCCTCCTCCAGCTCACGGACCTTCTTGCGCAGAGCGGCGTTCTCCGCCTCCAACGGCGTCGGTGGCTTGGCCGGCACCTCCGTCCGGCGCCCGCGGGGCCGACTCGCACCGGCCGCCCTCACCCAGTTCCGCAAAGTCTCCGGGTTGCTCCCCAGATCGGCAGCGACCTGCCCGATCGTCGCCTCGGGCCACGACTGGTACAGCGCGACCGAGTCCGCCTTGGACTGCGGCGGACAGTTCTTCATGACCACAAGATGTCCGTTCTCAAATCCTCAGGATCCAGTGTCTCGCGCATCCAAGATCAAGGGCCAAGGCCCACGCCCTTCTGTTCGGCACTGCCCTTCCCGGACGGGCCCGCCGGGCGGGGGCGGCCGTCAGCGCTCCGGGCTGGGTCACCCTGGCGGTCGCGGGACTGGCCGGAAGCCACCACGTTGCGGCGGGTTCCCGGGGCTGACCCGTCCGCAGCACCACTTCCCCCAACCGCAACAGGGGAACGCGTTCCGGGATCGAAACTGCTCCGCTGGGTCCACACGCCAGGGTGAGACTCTTTCGACCGCCGTCGGTCAGGTCGGGAGCGGATAGTCCGGTCAGTGTGGGGTGTGTGCCGGGCCGGTAGTCCCCGCAACCTCGACGTGCCTCTGAGGTCGGCGGTTTCCGGTCGGTACCGGGCCGGTCGCCGTGTCACTGCACACGCCGCGCCAGCCGGTCCGACAATCCGGACGGCAGTGCCGGCCCCGAGCAGAGGGGTACTCCTGGGGACACGTATCAGGGCGCAGCCGGTCAGCGGCGCGGCCCCGGACACAAGGAGAGGTCATGACGATCGAAGTGGCGCCTGGCACGGTAGTCGTCTACACGGACGTGGCGTGCGCGTGGTCCACGGTGGGGCTGGCGAGGCTGTACGCCGCCCGGGAGCGGGCGCGGGCGCAGGACCGGCTTCGGGTGGACCACCGTCTCTTCCTGCTGGAGGACATCAACCGCTTCCCCATTCCGAAGCGTTACCTGGACGCCGAGATCCCGGTCGTGGGGCCCCTGGCTCCGGAGCTCGGCTTCAAGCCATGGCAGCAGGACCCGTCGGCCTGGCCGGTGACCGTCGCCCCGGCGAACGAGGCCGTGCACGCCGCGAAGGCCCAGTCGTACGCGGCCGCCGAGCAACTGGACATGGCGCTGCGCCTCGCGTTCTTCCGCGACAGCCGCTGCATCTCGCTGCACCACGAGATCCTCGACATCGCCTCCGGCTGCGACCGGGTGGACACCGACGCACTGGCCGAGGCCCTCGACACGGGGAGCGCGCGCGGGACGATGATGCGCGACTACCGGGAGCACCGCGACGAGGTCCAGGGCAGCCCGCACTTCTTCCTCCCGGACGGCTCGAACGTCCACAACCCGGGCATCGGCCTGCGCTGGGAGGGTGATCCCGGCGCAGGCTATCCCGTGGTCGAGGACGACGATCCTGGAGCCTACGACGCGCTCGTCCACCGCGCGCTGGAATGACGCCCCATCCCGGCCACGAAGTCGTCGTGCGTGGCGCCCCCGTCGGCCGCAGTCGTCGGATCAGCCTTATCGCGCCCATGACCTGCATGAAGGCGGCGGAGACGGGGCAGACGGTGGTCCTGCGACGGGGAGGATGCCATGACGATGACGGAGCAGTCGGCCAAGCCGGCGGAGGAGGAGACCGCTCGCTGCGCACACCACGACGGCCACGGCCCGGGGTCGAGTGCCGAGGCGCCGGAGTCACCGCGTGAGCGGGTCAACCGCCGCTGGAACGAGGTCCTGCAAGAGACGCGGGTCACCCAGACCGGTGTGCAGATCCTCTTCGGCTTCCTGCTGAGCGTGGCCTTCACCCCGCTGTTCCGGGAACTGGGGACGGTGGACCGCGTCATCTACGTCCTCACCGTGGTCCTGGGCGCTTCGGCCACGGGATCGCTCATAGCACCCGTCTCCATCCACCGCTTCCTGTCCGGCCAGCGCATGAAGGACGAGGTGGTGGAGGCCGCCTGCCGCCTGATGATGTGCGGCATGGTCCTGCTCGCGCTGACCATCGGCTGCACGCTGCTGCTCATCCTGCGTTTCGTGGTCCCCGGCGTCCTCGCCGAAGTGCTCGTCGGCGGGGTCATGCTGTGGTTCGGCCTCTGCTGGTACGTGCTGCCGCTGCGCCTGCGCCGCCGCGCCGCCCGGCGCCCCCCCACCGACGACGCGTAGGCGCCCGGAGCGCGAGGCGGGCAGGGCGTCGCGACCGGACGCCGGAGCAACGGGCGACACGGTCCGCCTCAGGTGCGCCGCCTGGAGGCCAGCGGGTTGCGCTGATTCTCGTGATGCATGACGATCCCGGCATCAGCGGGCCTGTCCTGTCCGACGCGCAACAGCGAACTTGTGCACGCCTGCATGCCGGCGTCCGCCGTCCTTGTTATGGACGAACCGGCGGCGATGGGGATCGTGGCCGGTGTCGTCCCGCATGCCCGCCGTATGCACAGCCGTCTCGGCGTGTACGGTGCGTGATCACTCGCGGCGCACCGGTGCGTCGCCCTCTCGAAAAGAGAGCGGACACCGGCGACGCCCACATGGTCCTTCACTCCTGAGTCGGCATCGTCGCCGCGTCCGCCCGATCTCGCTCGCGTGCGAGTGCCCCTCCGGACGCCTGACGGTGGATCATCTCTTCACGCATGACGAACAGCAGGAAGAGGAGCGTATGGAGCCGTATGGGCGGTCGGTCGGCGCATCGTGAAGTCAGTGCTCGAGGAACAGGGCGTGCCCGTCTTCGGCAGACTGCCGCAGGCGCCCGGCGGGGATTGTTCGGCGGCTTGTGACTCAAGCGACCGTCGAGCTCGGAGAGACGATGACAGGGTCGGGCGCTCCGGGTGAGTCGGTGACCCGGGTCAAGGACGGCCTGCTGTTCTCCGGGCGCGGCCGGTTCACGGAGGGTGGGGCATGAGGCGTTCGCCGAGCGAACCGTGGCGGGGTGAGCCCACGCTTTCGGCACGTCGTCCCGCTCACCTCTCATTCCTGGGGCCCGGCGTCCTTGCCGGTTCCCGGTTCCGCCAGTTTCCGATGCGCCGCCGCCTTGACGCTGTCCGGCAGCGCCTTCCCCGCCGCACCCATCGCCTTGGCTTTCAGCGACCCGGTGACGGCCTTCTTCTCGCCCTTCACGATCGCCGTGAACGCCTGCTCGGCGACCTGTGCGGGATCGTCCTTCCGCGAAGTGCCCATCCGGGTGTCGTCCGCCATCCCCGCCCTGCGGAAGAAGTCCGTCTCCGTCGCTCCCGGCATGAACGACGTGATCGTCACGCCGGTGTCCCGGGCCTCCTCGTCCAGCGCCTCGGCGAAGGACTGCACGAACGACTTCGAGGCGTTGTAGACGCTCTGGAAGGGGCCGGGCATCATCGAGGCGACGGACGAGGTGAAGGCGATCCTGCCCGCGCCGCGCGCCAGCATGGCGCGCAGCAGCGGCTTGGCCAGCCGGACGGTCGCGGTGATGTTCAGATCGATGACGGCCTGGTCGTCGGCGGGGTCGGTGTCCACGAAGGCGCCGCCCCGGCCGACCCCCGCGTTGAGGGCGGCGACGTCGACCGTGAGTCCGTCGACTGCGGCGAGCAACTCCTCCACGCCCTCGCGGGTCCGCAGATCGGCGCGTACGGGACGTACCCGCGCGCCCGTCTCCCGCAGGCTGCGCGCGGCGGAGTCCAGCCGTTCGTCCTCGGCGTTGACCACGAGGTCGTAGCCGTGCTCGGCGAACTGCCGGGCCAGTTCGTATCCAATTCCGGCGGAGGCGCCGGTGATCAGGGCGAGAGGCCGTGTGTCGGTCATGCCGGCCGGGTAACCCGCATGCGAATCGCCAAGCTCAGCCGGCGGGAAAGGGTTACCGGCACCGGCGGTGGTCACTGCCGCCCGTCGTCCCAGGACGAGCGGAGAGTGAACGCCGCTCCGTCGTCGGGTGCCGCGTGGGAAGGCTCGTGCCGCATCCGGTCCGCGACCTCGCCCCAGGCGCGGCACATCATGGCGGCAGGGCCGAGTGCGGCGGTGCCGAGGAGACAGTGCCGTCCCCGGCCCGCAAGGAAGGACCTCGGGGTCGGTGCGCTGCCGGGCCGCGGCACCGACAACAAGCTCAAGGACATGCCGACCGGCCGGGACACCGTGATGAAGGTCCTCGGCGCGGGCAAGGGCCCCGCCAGTTGTCCGGCCGGAGAACCGGCCCAGGGCGATGCCGTCACCATCGGCGCCGACGACGCGCAGAAGATCCTGCGCACGAGGGCCGCACATGAGGTACGGCGCCTGCCGGTGATCGACGGGCACGACCCGGTCGGCCGGCCGACACCGCCCCTTCCCTGCCCGACCCTCGGATCGGCGACCTGTTGCGGGCGCTCTCCACCGAACCGACTACTGTCGTCGGTGGTATCTGGCCGGTCGTCACAGTGCCGGTTACCCGACAGTGCCTCCCCCACCGTGTCCTTCGCTCTCTGCCTGATCATGAAACCGCGGTCGCAGTCACCGTGCAGGATCGCGGAGGCCGCGGCCTCGGTTCCCGGCGGTGCTGCTCCGTCCTTCTCACGTCTTGTCCACGGCCAGAAGCGGTCGCACTCGTACCGGGTCCGGCGCTCCACCGGTGTGGCTGTGGAGGTCGTCGAGTAGGGCCCGCAGCGGACACCGGTCCCTCGTGCGAGGTCCTGCAGGTCCCGGACGCGTGCGAGGAGCTCCGGACGGCGCTGCGGGAACTCGTCCCACAGCCCGTCCAGTTCCGCCAGCAGGAGCCCGGACTGCTCGCGTGCCACGCCGACCAGCATGGGGGCGCCCAGCCGACGGGCGAAGTCGAACACCTTGCCGGCGTAGGGGAGGGGCAGCACCGGCAGGCCGGCGAGCGCCGCGAAGATCAGGAAGTGCAGGCGCATGCCGACGACCAGGTCCAGGTGGCGCATCAGTCCGAGGATCTGTCCGGGGCTGTAGGCGCCGTTCAGAGTCCGGCCCCGGTCGGGTGCCGCCATCCTGGACAGGACGGCGTGGGCGTGCCGGACGTCCTGGCGTTCCATCGGCACGAAGAGCACATGGACGTCGAGGCGACGGACCAGGAAGTCGGCGACGCCGGCGATCAGCGCGTGGTAGTCGCCCTCGTTCAGGTGCTCCGCCGCCCGGCCCGGCTCCCGCACCGACATCCCCACCAGGCGGGCACCGGCCGGGACGCCCTCGCGGGCCATCATCCGTGCGGTGAACGGCTCCGGCGGCAGCAGCAGCGCCGGGTCGGCGGTGACGGTGACGTCCCGCTCGGGGCCGGCCTCTTCCAGGACGAGCCGCGTCTCCTCGTCGCACACCACGACCTCGTCCATGGCGGACAGCACCGTCCGCACCGCCTCCCGGTCGTCCGGCTCGCGCAGGGGCCCGGCGCCGACCGCGTAGGCGAAGGTCCGCACGCCGTCGAGCTGCGCCGCCCTGACCAGGCGCAGGTAGCGGTGTGCCTCGTCGTCGTAGAGGATGCCGCCCCCGCCGAGCACCAGCAGGTCCAGGCCCGAGAGGGTCTCGAGCAGCATCCGGTGCGGGACGCCCTCCCAGGCCACCACCTCGTCCGCGAGCGGCTGGTGCGCGCGGGTGTGCTCGGCGTCGCGGCTGAGGACGACCAGCCGCTCCTGCGGGCGGTGGGCGCGCAGGCAGGTGAGGACACAGGTGAGGATAGCCTCGTCAGCCGTGTTCAGGCCGCCGTACGAACCGAGCACTCCGATACGCGGCCTCTGTGGGACGGTCGGACGCTGGGTGGTCATCCGGATCTCCTGTCGGAAACGCGAGGCGCACGGGGCGGAATGTGTGAGTGGCTGCCGGGCGTGGCCGTCGCCGGACGACTGCGGAGGCGGGCAGGGAGCCACACGGAGGTGTTACTGCTGCGGCCACCCCATCCATACCTGCGGGGCACCCTGCGGCGAGATGACGAATGGACGGGGATCCACGGAACGGGGTCGGTATCTGGACCTCGGGTCCGGCCCGGAAGAAGGGCTGCGCCCCTGTTCGGCGTGGATGACACCGGAGCGGCGCCCGGCGTGGCAGGTCTCCTTCCACAGCGGCGCGGGGCATGTGCCGCGCCCCCAAGACGGCCACTCCCAACGGAGCCGTATACCGCCGGCCGACTCCGTTCAGGACTTGTTGCCCGGCTCGTTCCTGCGGGTCTGGAACTCCTTGTGGCCGTTGGGGCAGGACGGGATCTTGTCGCCCTGCTTCACATGGACCTTCTCGCTGCACTCGGCGCAGTAGAAGTCTCCCGTCTTCTGCGCCTTCTCGCCCGCTTCGGCCGTCATGGCCGGTCGCCTCCGCTTTCCTGATTCGTCGCCACCGGTCCCTGCGTACCGGCGGTGGTGGCGGCGCCGGTACCGGCCGCCTCGCCCAAGCCAGGAGCGACCGAGCCGTCGCCGGCCACGCCGAGCGCCACCTTCGTCCAGCCCGCTTCCCGCCGGTCGAAGGTGCGGTAGGCGTCGACCGCGTCCTCTGTACCCACCCAGCGGGTGATCAGCGGAGTCGGGTCCAGGCGGCCTGCCGCGACCATCGACACCAGCTCGGGCACGTACCGGCGGTGGTTGCAGTTGCCCAGCTTGAGCGTGAGGTTCTTCATGAACGCCTCGCCGAACGGATAGTGCTGGACCTGCGGAGGGTAGACCCCCACGGTGCCGACCGTGCCGGCCTTCGCCGCCATCTGCACGGCCCAGCGCGCCGCCAGCGTCGGGGCGTCACCCGGCACCCACGTCCTCCCGTCCGGGTTCTGCTCGGGGGCGGCCTCGTCCCGTTCGTGGTCGAACTGTCCGGCCTGTTCGCGCAGCGCGTCGGCGGCCGGTCCTCCAGAGGGCCGCTGAGCGTCCACGCCCACGGCCTCGATCACCCGGTCGGCGCCGATGCCACCGGTCAGTTCCAGCACGGTCTGCACCGGGTCCTCGGCGTTGAAGTCCACCGTCTCAGCGTGTTGGTCGCGGGCCAGCTCCAGCCGGTCGGCCATGCCGTCGACGACGATGATCCGTCCCGCGCCCCGCAGGCGGGCGCAGGCGACGGCGGCCTGCCCGATCGGCCCGGCACCCACGATCGCCACGGTGTCGCCGTCACCGATCTCGGCCAGCCTCGCCCCGAACCACGCGGTGGGGTAGATGTCGGACAGAAGGATGGCCTGCGCGTCGTCGACCGTGTCCGGCAGCGGGACCAGTCCGACGTGCGCGAAGGGAATGCGGGCGTACTCGGCCTGCAGCCCGTCCAGCCCGCCCGCCGCCTCCGGGCCGCCGAAGAACACGGTGCCCGCACGGGAACCCTGCGGATTGGCGTTGTCGCACTGCGCGTAGTAGCCCGCACGGCAGTAGCTGCACGTCCCGCACGCAACGGTCGACGGCACCACCACACGGTCCCCGGGCCGGAGGTTACGCACTCCCGACCCCACCTCCTCCACGACGCCGACGGCCTCGTGACCGAGAATCCGCCCCTTCCGCATGCCGGGCATGGTGCCACGGACGAAGTGCAAATCCGTGCCGCAGATGGCAGAGGTCGTGATCCGCACGACCGCGTCGTACGGGTCCTTGATCTTCGGCTCCGGCACGTCGTCCAGACGTATGTCCCCCAGCCCGTGCCACACGACAGCTTTCATATGGACCCTCCGTTCGTACGCCCTGGTACCCCGCCGCCCATCCGAGGTACGGAGCCGACGGTGACATCACCTGCTTTGTCAGATTTCCTCCCGGAGTTTCCCTTCGGTCAACCCCGAAACCGGAACGTCTGAACCGGCACCGTTACGCAGTCGGCGACGCCCCCCGACCGCGTCCACAGCACTCGTCCCGCTCTCATCCCGGTCTCCCTCCAGCCAGGGGCACGGGTGAGATCGGCGCACCGGGGAAGCCGGCTGACGATCACCGGTCTGCACGCATACCGCCTGGTCATCGGGTACCCACTTGTCTATGCGACCCGGAATTGTGGAGGTGGGTTCGAACACGGTGCGGCTGGCCATCGCCGATGAGGACGGTGGCACGCCGCTGCCCGTGCACACCAGCAAGCGGCGGTTGCACCTCGCCGAGCGAGCCACGGGCGACGGTCGGCTCGGCCACGACGCCGTCGAGCAGCTGGTCGGAGCACTCTCCCAAATGAAAGAAGAGGCGGCCCGCTGGGGCGTGACCGAGCTGTTCGCGTTCGCCACCGCCGTCGTGCGTGACGCACCCAATCAGCAGGAAATACTGGCCGAGGTGCACGCCCGTACGGGCCTGGTCCTGGACGTCATGTCCGGCGTGACGGAGGCGGAGCTGACGTTCCTGGCCGCCCGGCAGTGGATGGGCCTGCAGGTCGGGCCGATGGTCCTCCTCGACATCGGAGGAGGCTCCCTAGAGGTCGCCTTCGGCCGCGGCAGGTCGCCCCTCTTCGCCGTCTCGCTGCCGCTCGGGGCCGGCCGACTCACCCGGGAGTACCTGGCCCGTGACACTGTCCCCGATCCCGAAGCGCTCCGGCGGGTGCGGCGGCGGGTCCGCCACGAACTGCGCGACGTCGCGACCCGCGTCCAGTGGGAGGGCCCGCGGACCGCCGTGGCCACCTCGCGCACCTTTCACCAGCTCGGCCGCCTGTGCGGAGCCGCCCCCGGCCGTGAAGGGCCCTTCGTACCTCGCCGCCTGACCCGCCGCGACCTCAAGGCCGCGGTGAAAACCCTGGCCGGGTTGCCCGTCCCTGAGCGTGCCGGGCTGCCCGGCATCTCACCCGCACGTGCGCGCCAGTCTCTGGCCGGCGCAATCATCGCCCACACCACCATGCGCTGCCTCGAGCTCGACCAAGTCGTGCTCTGTCCCTGGGCCCTGCGCGAAGGCGTCATGCTCACAGCACTCCACAATGACGGCGTCTTCCGGTACCGCATGCCCGCGTCGGCGCCACCACCCGGGGATGAACCCGTCCGATTGCCCGTATCCGTCAGGTGAGCGTTCCAAGGCGGCTGCGCGAACCGGTCAGTGCGAGGCGGCGTCCAGTGTGGGACAACCGGCCAGGACTTGACCGGCGCCGACCAGTTCCAGCATGCACTGCACGGGTTGACCGGGTGCGACCAGTGCGAGGTGGGCGCCGGCACTCCGGGCGGTGCGGTAGGCGGTGATCAGACGTGTGAGCCTGGTGGAGTCCAGGAAGGTGACACCGGGCAGGCCCGCGAGTACCGCTTGGCCCTCACGCTGCAGGAGTGGCTGCAGGGCGTCGGCGAGACGGCGGGCGGTGTACAGGTCGAGATCACCCGCGACCGTTACAAGGTGACGGTCGGCGGTCACGGGGTGAACATGCGTGTTCAGGGTGGCCTGCCAGCCGTAAGGGGCATGAGGTCGGTCGGTGCTCACGGAACGCTTCTGTCCTGCAGGACCGCGGTTCACGGAGTCAACTCGTCCTGGTGGCCGCCGCGCCATTCGGCGAGCAGGACGGTGGCGTCGTCGTCGAGTTTTCCGCCGTGGTGATCCATGACGGCCGCCATCAGCCGGCGCAGGGTTTCGTGGAGGGTACGTCGGCCGGAGTGGTGACGTCGGATGAAGTCGACGAACCGGTCCCGACCGAACTGCCTGCCCCGGGTGTCGCGGGCCTCGATCACACCGTCGGTGTACAACAACAGGCGGTCGCCGGGCTCCAACTGCTCGGTGCACACGGTCACCGGCAGGTCCAGGCCCGCGCCCATGGGGCCGGCCGGCGGGCAGGCCAGCTCGGTCGTCCACCGGTTCCCGCGGATCAGGATCGGGAGAGGATGACCGCGGTTGACCCAGGTCAGCCGCCCGGTGTCCATGTCGAGGTCGGCCAGAATGCCGGTGACGTAGCGGCTGGCGCCGAACTGCTCCAGCAGCGTCTGTTCCACCAGTTCACCGATCTCCGCCAGTGACGCGCCGTGGCGGCGGGCATGGCGGCAGGCTGCCACAGCGACGTTCGCGGAGATCCCGGCAGTGGTGTCGTGACCCATGGCGTCGAAGACACCCAGGTGCAGCACGCTGCCGGCCACGGCGTAGTCGAAGGCATCCCCGCCGACCTGGTAGGCCGGTTCCATCACCGCGCCCACCGTGGCGTCATGTCCGGCGTAGGCGGGCGGAGGAGTGAGATTCCACTGCATCTCCGCCGCCACGTTCATCGGCTCGGTACGCACCAGGCGCGCGTAGGAATCGCTGAAGGACCGCTTGCTGAGCAGGAGCAGGGCCGTCATCGACGCCAGATCGCGCACGGCTTGGCGGGTCGGCTCGTCGTCGGTGTCGGTATCGGTCCGCAACACGCCCAGACGCTCCACGCCGTCGGTGACCGCCACCCACCAGCGTCGCCGGCCATCCGGCGCGTTGCCCGTCGTCGGCTCGGTGAGCAGGTCCACGCGCTGATATGCCTGGCCTGGCAGGCTGCCCCGGACGGTGAACTCCTGCCCGTCGTTCCCGGCATCCGGACCCTTGCCCGTGAGCCGACGCAGCACACTCTCGCGGATGTCGACGACGAAGACGGCCGCGTCGTACATTCCGGCGCCGGCAGCGTGCTCGGCGATGAGGTCCGGCAGCTGCTCGAGCGTAGCGGTGTGGCTGGTCTGCATCAGCCGTACCAACGCCAGCGCTGCCACACCTCTGTCAACCACGGCCGACATCCGGCAGGGAGCGAGCACCCCGGACAGGCAGCCACAAGGCGGACGAGGATGTGCACATCCGGCGCGGATCCTTTTCGCCTCTGCCGGTCCGGGTCATACGGACACGTCCCGGCGGTGTCTCACACCCTTGCAGTCGTCCCGGCAGCGCGGGGCGGACGATCGGCATGGCGGCTTCCCTCCCGCCCGGCATATGCCGGGCATTCGGTTACTGCGGTGTCTACCCCCTTCCTCGGACAACTGCACGCAACCCGCACCGGCAGTCCGCACGCATTCCATGCGTGCGGGGCGGTCGTCCGCGCTCGGCACGCGACGAGAACGCGGCCCGCTTGCCGCCCCTGCGGCACGCGGACGTGAACTTTCCGAGCCTCTCCGGCTTCCACACCTGAGCCCCGGTCAACGGGATGCCGTGACCGTTGCGCGGTCCTTACCCCGGCCCGATCCCGGTACCAAGGCCACGGTAAGGGAGTGGGCGAGGCGCGAACGCTCGACGAGAACCAGTAGCGGGCGCCTGCGGTACGAGCTCTCGGAGGGATGGGACGACTCGGGAACCGCGCACCGCTGTGTGGCGCGGACCCGGTGCGGACGGGCTGTGGATCGAGCCGCCCCGCGGGGCGCTGCGCCGGGTGGCCAGGATGGTCTGTCGGCACCGGGGGACGAGGAGGAGAGATCCGGGGCCGACGGCTTCCTGCCCCAGGACGAACAGGGCGCTTGGGGACGTCACCGGCTCCATGGTGGCTGTGGGGCGTGCGGGGCGGAGAACCGGGTAGCCGAGCGACGACCTCCTCTGGGTCCGTGGCAGCGTGGAAGGAGAACCCCTGATGTTGATGGCCCACCCCGCAGTGCTGCGGGACCTGATCGAGCAGTATGAAGCCCTGGCGGCCTTGAATGCCTCCGGGGCGGACAGCGCACGCGTGCGGCAGCGGATGGAGGACGTCGCCTACACCTTGTGTGTCTCCACCGGCACCCGTGACATCGACGCGGCCCTGATCGCGGCCCGTCACCAGTTGCCCGGCGCCCGCCCCCAGGACGATTCCGTCCTGAGTGACAGCTGAACCTCCCCGCTCACACTCATGCCAGCACACCGAACAGAACGGACGAAGACGTGGATGCCACTGACAGAGCTGCTGCGCCGATTTACGACCGCTTGATAGCCGAGCGCGGCGACGTCATCGCGGTGGCCGCACTCACCGCGGAACAGACCCGACGCGAGGTCGCCGAGGTTCTGGACTTCGGCTCTTCGAGCGTGGGCAGCAACGTGGAGGACAACGAGAAGTAGAGTCGGCTGCCCCGGGCAGGTGGGGCATCACCCGCGGCGGCGGACGCACAGCTCTTGGCCCGACATCAGGCGTATCGACGCGGGCAGACGGTGGCTGGCAGTCGTGTCCATAAGTGGTCATGCCACGGCGTGCGGCTCGGCGCCATGCTCGCACCGGCTCTTCGCCGACTGCTCCGGCTTCTTCCCGAGTCGAGGGCACGAGAACGCACGCGGATGCGCACGCCACCATGTGTCCAGCTCCCGCTCGAAGCGAGTGACGTCCTCGGTGACGTGATCGCGCCGCTCGGACCGTGTGCCGTACGAATTCGCGGTGCCGGGTACCGTCGGCACCGCGGGGGCCGGGCTGTACCACTTCTTTCTCGGCGTCTCACCTCCCGTGCGTGATCCGGGCCGCGCGGGAGCCGTCCGCCGACTTCTCGTCGTCACCGTGCCGGTCGGTGGCCGAGTGCCTCGACGATCTCGGTCACGTTGGTGTACGTGCCGTCCTCCGGCAGACTCCGCGCCGCCTCCAGCACCGGGTCCGGTGCGTGGTGTGCTTCCAGGGCCTCCAGCACCGACCGCCGGTCGGCGGGGAAGGCCGTGCGGTCCAGGTGGCGTGCCAGTTCGAGGCGCAGGGAGTCCGCCTCCGCCTCGGCGCGCGCCCGGTCGCGTTCCTCGCCTGGAGGGGGAACCGGTCCGCCCGGGTCCACCCGGATGTCGTCGTCCGCCGGCGGCTCCGGGTCGCTCGCTTCCTCCACGTGGGTCGGCCGACCGGAACGCAGGTGTCCTTCCAGCTCGTGCTTCATCTCGTCGTCGGTACGCGGACTGATCGGGTTGCTGCCTCGTTCCGTCATGTCTCCACACCTCGCTTTTTCGCCTGTGTCGCCGTTACGCCGGAGTCGTCTCGTAGGTCCAGCGCAGAAGGGCGCCCAGGCCGCCCGTCGGAATGTCCGTGGCGTCCGTGCCGTCCTCGTCCGCCGGGGGAACGACCAGTACGTCGGCGGCGGTGACGGCGGCTGCGCGCAGCAACGCGTCGTCCGCGCGTACCGCCGTCGGATCGCTCTCCCCCAGCGTCCGGGCGTCGCTCCGGCGCGCCGCGACCTGGTCGGGTCGGGCGCCCACCCATGTCTCACGGTCCAGCTCCGGTCCGTCGGGCCGGACGAGCAGCGTGTCGATGCGGTGTTCCCGGGCCGCTTCCACCAGCGCCGGGATGCCTTCCACCGCCTCCGTGGGCCGGTCGGTACCCGCGCGGCCGGCGCGGAAGCGGTCGAGCGCCTCCTCGACACGGTGACGCGTGTACCGCCGCCGGGCCTGCTCGATGGCCTCCTCCAGTGCGGGGGAGGCGGACCCGGCGGCGCGACCGCCGTGTTCGGTCTCCGTCGTGACCCGGCGGACCGCTTCGGGGAGCCTCTCGTGCACGGCCGGCCGCTCGCGGGGGTCACCGGCCAGGACGACCAGGTCGGCGCCGGATTCCTCGTAGGCCGCATTCAGCGCTTCGGCGATCTCACCGGCGTTGTGCTCCCAGGTGTTCTCGACCTTGAGCTGGAAGTGCCGCTCGGACCAGTCGGACGAAGCCGTGCGGTGCACGGGGTGTCGCTCCCCCTCGACCTGTCCCGCGGACCGCGGACCGGCCGCCCCGCGCAGCTCGAAGTCGGCACCCGTCCGGTCGATGTACGCCACGATGCAGACCGGGTCCTGACCCGCCAGTTCCAGCAGCGGCGTCAGCCGGGGCAGCGGGGCCCAACAGGCGATCGGCCGCTGCGGCGGGCGGGAGAGCCGGTGGCTGAGCACCACCTCGCCCCCGGCCGCGAAGAGCACTCGGCCGGCCGGGTCCTCCGCGGGTCCGATCCGCAGGAGGGCGTCGCGTACCGCTTCCGTGGTCGCGGCGTCGGCACCCTCCTCCTCGAGCGTCCGGCACGCTTCGCGTACGGACAGCTCACGCCGCTTGGCACCCGACTCGTCGTTCTGGGCGGGATCGAAGTACACGGTGGCCCACGGGCCCGGGCGGTCGAAGAGCGGTTGCAGGAAAGACAGCTGCACTTTTTCTCCTTCGGTCCGTTGCCGGCCGGGTGCCCGAAGCAGGGCGAAAGACACACGACAAACCCGGCACGCGGGTCTCGTCCCGCGTGGTCCGGCTGCGGCCGGAGCGCCGTCGGTGTCCTCGGAGCGGCGGACGGTCTCTCCGCCCGGCTGCGCCGGCCCGCCGGCCCTCATGTCATCCTTCGAGGGGGTCGGCGGCCCACCACCGGCGTCCTCGACAGCCGTCCGGGTTATTCGTTCCCGAACACGGCCTTCTGGACGTCGTTCGGGCCGTCGAACTCGTCCGCGGGGGCATCGCCGAGCTTCTCGACGAGGGTGTCGTCCGCACCGTTGTCCTTGGCCAGTGTGACCAGGTCGTCGCGGCTGGCAGGGTATTCGGCGCCCTTGAGGGCCTTCTGCAGGTCGATCGGGCTGATGCTCGCCATGTCTGTCTCCTCGCTGTCCTGAGGGTCCTCCGGCGGGACCCGTCGTACCGGGTCGGCCGGCAGGTACATCGTGGCCACAGTGGAGGGGGCGGCGCATGTCGGCCCGTGCGTCCCGGTGCCTCGGCGAAGTGGGCGACACCGCCCGTGGCATGGGCCGGCTCCGGTTCCGTGGAGGCCCCGGTCCGCCCGGAGTCGCGCGGAGTCGTGTCGGCCGGTCGCACGCTACGGACCCCGTGTGATCGCTCAGGGGCCACCGAAGCGACGCGCGGTCACCGAGCGAGCACGACTGCACGCATGCGGCAACCCGATCCGGCTACTCACACCGACATCCGAGTCGACGCGAGAGCGAGGAGGGACCCGTGAGCGGACACCCCTGGCGCAGGGCCCTGGTGACCGGCGGGGCGGGATTCGTCGGGTCCCACCTGTGCGCCCGGCTGGCCGAGACCGGCACCGAGGTCGTGTGCCTGGACAACCTGGTCACCGGTTCCCGGGCCAATGTCGCCGAGCTGGAGCGGTACCGCGGCTTCCGTTTCGTGCGCGCCGACGCCACCGACCCCGCCGCCCTCGCGGCACTGCCCGGCAGGTTCGACCTGGTGCTGCACTTCGCCTGTCCCGCCTCGCCCGCCGACTACCTGCGGCTGCCCCTGGAGACCCTCGACGTGGGCAGCACCGGCACCCGCAACGCCCTGGAGCGGGCACGCACCGACGGCGCGCGCCTCGTCCTCGCCTCCACCTCCGAGGTGTACGGCGACCCGCTGGAGCACCCGCAGCGCGAGACCTACTGGGGCAACGTCAATCCCATCGGGCCGCGCAGCGTCTACGACGAGTCCAAGCGCTTCGCCGAGGCCCTGGTCACCGCCCACCGTCAGGTGCACGGCACCGACACCGCCATCGTGCGCATCTTCAACACCTACGGCCCCCGCATGCGCACCGGCGACGGCCGCGCCGTCCCCACCTTCATCGCGCAGGCCCTGGACGGGGTGCCGCTCACGGTCGCCGGCGACGGCGGCCAGACCCGCTCCCTGTGCTACGTGGACGACACCGTCGACGGCGTCCTCGCCCTGGCCGGCTCCCGCGAGACCGGGCCGGTGAACATCGGCGGCGGCGAGGAGATCACCGTGCTGGAACTGGCCCGCCGCATCGTCGAACTCACCGGATCCGCCTCCCGGATCCGGTTCGTGGACCGCCCCGTGGACGACCCCGCCCGGCGCCGCCCCGACACCCGACTGGCCCGCGAACGCCTGGGCTGGCGGCCCCGGACCGGCTGGAGCCAGGGCCTGGCCCTTACCGCCGACTGGTTCTCACGTTCGATGGCCGCCTGAAGTAACGCTCGTCTTGTGAACACAACTCCAGCGCAAAGGAAGGTCCTGCACCCGCACAGTCACGGAGAGAAACGAACGCGAGGACCTCCGGGCGAGCTGTCTCCAAGTGTTTGAGATGACTGCGGTGCGGGACCCGCGAGGCCAGAGCGCCCCTGCATGCCGTCCGGGACGGAGCACCCTTCATGCGCATTCTTGGTATCAACGCCTTGTTCCACGACCCGGCCGCCGCCCTCGTCGTGGACGGGCGTACGGTCGCGGCGGCCGAGGAGGAGCGGTTCAGCCGACGCAAGCACGGCAAACGCCCGCTGCCGTTCTCGGCATGGGAACTGCCGGAGCTGTCCGCCCGCTGGTGCCTGGAACACGCCGGTGTCCGGCCCGAGGAACTGGACGCGGTCACCTATTCCTACGACCCCGCGCTCGCCCGGCCCGCCGCCGACATGGGCCTGGACGACCCCTTCGACCCGCTGCGCCAGGACTACGCCCGCCGCGCCCCCGAGTTCCTCGCCGAGGCCCTGCCCGGCCTCGACCCCGAGCAGGTCGTCTTCGTCCCGCACCACGTCGCGCACGCCGCCTCCGCGGGACGTGCCGCCCCGCACCCCGACAGCGCGGTCCTCGTCCTGGACGGGCGTGGTGAGTGCGCGTCCCACCTGGCCGGGCGCTACGACGACGGCAAGCTGGACACGCTCTTCACCCAGCCTCTGCCCGACTCCCTCGGCCTGGTCTACGAGGACCTGACCCAGCACCTCGGCTTCCTGCGCAGCAGCGACGAGTACAAGGTGATGGCGCTCGCCTCCTACGGCACCCCGCGCCACCTGGCCCGGCTGCGGCAGTACGTGCACGCCACGGGCGACGGCGGCTTCCGCGCCCACGGGGTCGACTGGGCCGCCCTGGCCCCACCCCGCGCCAAGGGCGAACCATGGAGCCAGGAGCACGCCGACCTGGCCGCGAGCACCCAGGCCGTCCTGGAGGAAGTCCTCCTCGAACTCGTGCACTGGCTGCACCACGAGGCCGGCGGTGAGACCCTCGCCCTGGCCGGCGGCATCGCGCTGAACTGCGTCGCCAACTCGAAGATCGCGGCGAAGGGCCCGTACCGGAACGTGTGGGTGCAGCCCGCCGCCGGGGACGCCGGCACCGCGCTCGGCGGCGCCCTGCACCTGGCCGAGAACCCGGAGCCGATGTCCGGCGCCGACCTCGGCCGCGGCTGGAGCGACCAGGAGATCCGCGCCTGGCTCCAGGAGGCGGGCGTCCCGTACGAGGAGCCCGCCGACATCGCCGAGACCGTCGCCGGGGAGCTGGCCCGGGACGGTGTCGTCGCCTGGTTCCAGGGCCGGAGCGAGTACGGGCCGCGCGCCCTCGGGCACCGCTCCCTGCTGGCCCACCCGGGCCGGGCGGAGAACCTGGAGCGGCTCAACCGGGTCAAGGGGCGTGAGGAGTTCCGGCCGGTCGCGCCCATGGTGCTCGCCGAACGCGCCCACGAGCTGTTCTCCGGTGGCCCGCTGCCCAGCCCGTACATGCTGTTCGTGCACGACGTCGCCGCGGAGTGGCGTGAGCGCATCCCGGCTGTGGTGCACGTGGACGGCACCGCCCGCATCCAGACCGTCGACGCCGCTCAGGAGCCGCTCGTGGCGCGCATGCTGACCGCGTTCGAGCAGCGCACCGGGGTGCCCGTCGTGGTCAACACCAGCCTCAACACCGCCGGCCGGCCCATGGTCGACGACCCACGCGACGCCCTGGAGTGCTTCGGCTCCGCCCCGGTGGACCTGCTGGCGATCGGGCCGTACGCGGTACGCAGGAGCGCGATATACGGAAGGGCCTGACGTATGACCGCCTACGCCGTCGTCATCCCCACACTGGTGCGCGGCACGCTCACCCACTGCCTCGCCGCGCTCGCCACCGCGACCGGGCCGAAACCGCAGGAGATCGTCCTCGTCGACGACCGGCCGGACCCCGAGTCGGACCCCGAGCCGCTGGAGCACTCGCTGGGTATCCTCGGTGATCTGCGCGAACGCGCCCTGGTGATCCACAGCGGAGGGCGCGGGCCTGCCGCCGCCCGCAACGCCGGACTGCGCGCGGTCACCGCGCCCTGGATCGCCTTCCTCGACGACGACGTCCAGGTCGGCCCGCACTGGTGCGACCAGCTCGTGGAGGACCTCGCGGAAGCCGGCCCCGAAACCGGTGGTGTGCAGGGCGTCATCACCGTACCGCTGCCGGGGAAGCGCCGGCCCACCGACTGGGAACGCGGCACCGCCGGACTGGCGCGGGCGCGCTGGATCACCGCCGACATGGCCTTCCGCGCCGAAGCCTTGAAGCAGACCGGCGGCTTCGACGAGCGGTTCCGGCGGGCCTTCCGCGAGGACGCCGACCTCGCACTGCGGATGCTGGACTCCGGGTGGCGCATCCGGCAGGGCCGGCGCACCACCCGGCATCCGGTGCGGCCGGCCGACCGCTGGGTGTCCCTGCGTGCCCAGCGGGGCAACGCCGACGACGCCCTGATGCGGCACCTGCACGGGCCGGACTGGTGGCAGCGGGCCGAGGCGCCGCGCGGTCGGCTGCGCGGGCATCTCGCGATCACGGCCGCCGGTCTGGCCGCCGGCGTCCTCGCCCTGACCGGGAACCGCCGGGCCGCCGCGGCCGCCGCACTGGGCTGGGCAGCCGGCACCGGCGAGTTCGCCTGGGCACGCATCGCGCCCGGACCGCGCACCCGGCACGAGGTGAACACCATGCTCGCCACGAGCGTGCTCATCCCGCCCGCCGCCACCTGGCACCGGCTGAGCGGGCTGTGGCGCCACCGCGACGCCGCCCCCTGGCAGGAGGTGGTGTCGTGAACGAGATCGACCTCGTGCTGTTCGACCGCGACGGCACCCTCGTCCACGACGTCCCCTACAACGGCGACCCCGATCTGGTCCGCCCGGTCGACGGCGCCCGCGAGGCGCTCGACGCGCTGCGCGCCTGCGGCATCGGCACCGGCGTCGTCACCAACCAGTCCGGCATCGCTCGCGGGCTGCTCTCCACCGCCGACGTCCGCCGTGTCAACGAGCGGATCGACGCCTTGCTCGGCCCCTTCGACATGTGGGCCCTCTGCCCGCACGGCCCCGACGACGGCTGCTCCTGCCGCAAGCCCCGGCCCGGCATGATCCTCCGGGCCGCCGACCGGCTGCGCACCCCGCCGGAGCGGATCGCCGTGATCGGCGACATCGGAGCCGACGTCGAGGCCGCCCGCCGGGCGGGCGCTCACGGCATCCTCGTGCCCACCGCGCAGACCCGGCCGGAGGAGATCGCGGCTGCTGAACACGTGGCACGCGACCTGTCGACCGCCGTGCGCACAGTGCTGTCCGAGCGGCCGCCCGGCCGGATCCCAGTCGGTAGGCGGCCTGTCACAGCCGCCCGCGAGGCCACCGGGAGCATCCGATGAGAGCTCTGGTCACCCGCCTGGACAGCTTCGGCGACGTGCTGCTCGCCGGACCGGCCATCCGTGCCGTCGCGGCCCGGGCCGACCACGTCACCGTCCTGTGCGGACCGGTCGGCGCGCCCGCCGCCCGCATGTTGCCGGGCGTGGATGACGTCCTGGTCTGGGACGCGCCCTGGGTGGGCTTCACGCCCCCGGCCGTCGGCCGCGGCGAGGTCGAGCTGCTCGTCGACACGATCGACGCCGACGCGGCGCTGGTTCTGACCTCCTTCCACCAGTCCGCGCTGCCCGCCGCCCTGCTGCTGCGCCTGGCCGGCGTCGGCTTCATCGCCGCCGACAGCGACGACTACCCCGGCTCACTGCTCGACGTACGCCACCGGCGCGCCCCGCACGCCCACGAGGCGGAGGCCGCGCTCGACCTCGCCGAGGCCGCGGGCTTCCCCCGCGTCGACGACGGCCGGCTGCGCGTGCTGCACCCGCCCAACGCCCTCCGGCTGACCGGCCCGGAGCCGTACGTCGTACTGCACCCCGGGGCCAGTGTGCCCGCCCGGGCCTGGAGCCGGGAGCGGTGCGCCGAGGCGGTGCGTGAACTGTCGGTGGCCGGGCACCGGGCCGTGGTGACCGGCGGTCCCGGGGAGCGCGGGCTGACCGCGTACGTCGCCGGTGACCACGGCCTCGACCTCGGCGGCCGTACCGACGCCGTGGAACTGGCCGGCGTGCTGGGCGGCGCGCGGGCCGTCGTCGCCGGCAACACCGGCCCCGCCCACCTCGCCGCCGCCGTCGACACCCCGGTGGTGTCCCTGTTCGCCCCCGTCGTCCCCCCGGAACGCTGGCGCCCCTACGGCGTCCCGCACGTGCTGCTCGGCGACTTGGACGCGCCCTGCGCGGACAGTCGCGCCCGGGACTGCCCGGTGCCCGGCCATCCGTGCCTGCAGTCGGTCACCGCACAGGACGTGGTGGCCGCCGTGGAGAAGGTGATGGTCGCATCATGAGGATCCTGCTGTGGCATGTGCACGGGTCGTGGACCACGGCCTTCGTGCAGGGCCCGCACACCTACGTCGTCCCCGTCACCCCGGACCGCGGACCCGACGGACTCGGCCGCGCCCGCACCTTCGACTGGCCGGAGTCGGTGATCGAGCTCCCCCCGGAACGGCTGCGGGACGCCGACATCGACGTCGTGATCCTGCAACGCCCGCACGAGTACACCCTCGTGGAGCAGTGGCTGGGCCGCCGCCCGCCCATGGTGTACCTGGAGCACAACGCTCCCCACGGCTCTCCCGGAGTACCGGACACCCGGCACCCGGTCATCGACCTGCCCGGTGTGCCGCTGGTCCACGTCACCCACTTCAACCGCCTGATGTGGGAAGCCGGGACTACCGAAACCACCGTCATCGAACACGGCATCGTCGACCCCGGGCCCCTGTGGACCGGCGATGTCCCGCACGCGGCCGTCGCCGTCAACGAGCCGATCCGGCGCGGCCGTACCACCGGCACCGACCTGCTGCCGGCGTTCGCCGAAGCCGCCCCGCTGGACGTCTTCGGCATGAAAACCGACGGCCTCGCCGACCACCTCCGCATTCCGCCCGAGCGCTGCCGCTCGTACGAGCTGGTCCAGCAGGACCTGCACGCCGCGATGGCCCGCCGCCGGGTCTACGTCCACCCCGTGCGCTGGACCTCCCTCGGGCTGTCCCTGCTGGAGGCGATGCACCTCGGCATGCCCGTGGTCGCCCTCGCCACCACCGAGGTCACCGAGGCGGTACCGCCCGGCGCCGGGGTGGTCTCCAACCGGATCGACGTACTGACCGACGCCGTCCGCGACTTCGTCGCCGACCCGCTGCACGCCCGCGCGGTCGGTGAGGGCGCACGGGCGGCGGCCCTGGCCCGTTACGGGCTGTCCCGCTTCCTGGACGACTGGGAGCGGCTGCTGAAGGAGGTGTCCCGATGAGGATCGCCATGGTGTCCGAGCACGCGAGCCCGCTCGCCGTGCTCGGCGGTGTCGACGCCGGCGGCCAGAACGTGTACGTGGCGCGGCTCTGCGAGGAGTTGGCGCGTCGCGGTCACGACGTCACCGTGTACACCCGCCGTGACGCGGCCGACCTGCCCGACCGGGTGGAGCTGCCCGGCGGTGCCGTCGTCGAGCACGTGCCCGCCGGACCGCCCGAGGTGATTCCCAAGGACGAACTGTTGCCCCACATGCCCGACTTCGGCGCGTACCTCACCCGGGCCTGGCGGCGGGACCGGCCGGACGTCGTGCACGCCCACTTCTGGATGTCCGGCCTGGCCGCTCGGATCGGCGCGCACCCGTACGGCATCCCCCTCGTCCAGACGTTCCACGCCCTCGGGACCGTCAAGCGCCGCCATCAGGGCCGGGACGACACCAGCCCGCCCGAACGCGTCGGCATCGAACGGCAGATCGGCCTCACCTGTGAACGGATCCTGGCCACCTGCACCGACGAGCAGGAGGAGCTCGCCGCTATGGGCGTGTCCTCCAGCCGGGTGTCCGTGGTGCCGTGCGGCGTCGACACCGACCACTTCCACCCTCGGGCGGACACCGCCGACGCTCCCGGGCGGGAGCAGCGGCACCGGCTGCTCGCCTGCGGCCGACTGGTCCCCCGCAAGGGCTACGACCAGGCGATCCGCGCCCTCACCCGGATCCCGGACACCGAACTGGTCATCGCCGGCGGCCCGCCCTCCGACCGGTTGCACGCCGAGCCCGAAGCCCGACGGCTGCTGAAACTGGCCGAGGAGCAAGGAGTGGCCGACCGGGTACGGCTGCTCGGTGCCGTCGACCCGCGCCGGATGCCCGCGTTGATGGGCAGCGCGGACCTGGTCCTGTGCACTCCCGTGTACGAACCGTTCGGCATCGTCCCGTTGGAGGCCATGGCCTGCGGTACACCCGTCGTCGCTACCGCCGTCGGTGGTCACCGGGACACCGTCGCCGACGGCCGCACCGGACGGCTCGTGCCGCCGGGCGACGCCCCGGCGATCGCCGCCACCGTCCGCGATCTGCTCGGGCACGACCGCAGGCGTAACCGCTTCGGCGCGGCCGGCCGCGAGCGTGTGCTCGCCCGCTACACCTGGCAGCGCGTGGCGGACGGAGTGGAACGGGTCTACCGGCAGACCGCCGTGGGCCGTGAACTGCGTACGGAGGTCGCCTGATGAGCACCCACGCCGAATCGTCCGTCGTCACGCACTGCGACGAACTCCTGGATGCCCTGGCCCGGTTCCGTGGCCGGGCTCCTCTCACCGAGCACTGGGGCGGGCTGCTCGCCGAGGTGCTCGTCGGCGGGGGCCGGCTGCTGGCCGCGGGCAACGGCGGCAGCGCGGCCCAGGCCCAGCACCTGACCGCCGAACTCGTCGGCCGCTACCGCGACGACCGCCCTGCCTTCTCCGCGATCGCCCTGCACGCCGACACCTCCAGCACCACCGCCATCGCCAACGACTACGGCGTCGACGAGGTGTTCGCCCGCCAGGTCCGCGCCCACGGCCGGCCCGGCGACGTGCTGATGCTGCTGTCCACGTCCGGCGCCAGCGCCAACCTGCTGTCCGCCGCCGACGCGGCCCGCGCGGCCGGTCTGCGCGTGTGGGCCCTCACCGGACCCGCCCCCAACCCGCTGACCGCGGGCAGCGACGAGGCCCTGTGCGTGGAGGCGCCCACGGCGGCCACCGTCCAGGAACTCCACCTGGTGGCGGTGCACATGGTGTGCGCGGCGTTCGACGCGGCGCTGGAGAGGAAGGCGAAGTGACCATGGCACGCTCGGGCACGTCCCCCCTCGTCGTGGTCGGTGACGCCCTGCTCGACCGCGACCTGACCGGCCACGCCGACCGGCTCGCCCCCGACGCGCCCGTACCGGTCGTCACCGAGCAGGGACGGCGGGCACGGCCGGGCGGCGCCGCCCTCGCGGCCTGCCTCGCGGCTGCGGACGGCCGGGACGTCACCCTGATCACCGGCACGGGCGACGACCCGGCGAGCGAGGAGTTGCGCCGGCTGCTCGACGGCCGGGTGAGGGTGATCGGCCTGCCGCTGTCCGACGCCCTGCCGGAGAAGACCCGCGTGCTGGCACAGGGCCGCCCGGTGGTGCGGCTGGACCGCGGTGACGGCCGCGTCCGCGGGGCCACCGACGAAGCCCGCGAAGCCGTCCGCTCGGCCCCGGCCGTGCTGGTCTCCGACTACGGCCGGGGCGCGGCGGACGCCCTGCGCGACGTCCTGACCGAGCGTCCGCCGGTGGTCTGGGACCCGCACCCGCGAGGCGGACCGCCGGTGCCCGGCACCCGGCTGGTGACACCGGCGCGGTCGGAGGCGCGCGCACTGGCCGAGGCCGCCGGAACACCGGACGCCGACGGCGCGCCGGACGACGACCTGCGCGCCACCGCCCGCGAGGCCGCCGCACTCGTACGGCGCTGGGGCGCGACCTCCGTGGCGGTGACCATGGGCGCGCGCGGTGCCCTGCTCTCGTACGGCGACCACCCCCTGCTCGTCCCGGCGCCGGCCGCGCACCACGGCGACCCCTGTGGTGCCGGCGACCGGTTCGCCGCGACGGCGGCCGGGCTGCTCGCCGACGGGACGCTGGTGGGCGAGGCCGTCGAGGCCGCCGTCGTCGCCGCGAGCGGGTTCGTCGCCGCGGGCGGCGCGGGCGCAGTGGTCGGCGGGGCCCCGCCCGAAGCCGAGGCACTTCCCCGGCAGCCCGGCAAGGACGGCGCGGGCGCTGCTCCCGACCCGCGGACGGTGGTCGCCCGGGTACGGGCCGCCGGCGGCACCGTCGTCGCGGCGGGCGGCTGCTTCGACCTCCTGCACGCCGGGCACGTCGGCCTGCTCCAGGCCGCCCGCCGCATCGGAGACTGCCTCGTCGTCTGCGTCAACTCCGACGCGTCGGTACGGCGCCGCAAGGGAAAGGGCCGCCCCGTCAACCCGCTGGCCGACCGGGTCCGTGTGCTGCTCGCCCTGGGATGCGTAGACGCGGTGGCCGTGTTCGACGAGGACACCCCGGAACGGCTGCTGACCGACCTGCGCCCCGACATCTGGGTCAAGGGCGGCGACTACACCGGCGCGGACCTGCCCGAGGCGGCGCTGCTCGAGGAGTGGGGCGGGCAGGCGGTGCTGCTGCCGTACCTCGACGGGCGGTCCTCGACGACGCTCATGGCCCGGGCGGCGGAGGGAGCCCGATGACGCGCCCCCGCCTGCTCGTCCTGCGCGCCCTTGGCCTCGGCGACCTCCTCGCCGGCGTGCCGGCGCTGCGCGCCCTGCGACGGGCCTTCCCCG
The DNA here is from genome assembly GCF_001905725.1 of Streptomyces sp. CB02400. Taxonomy (GTDB): domain Bacteria; phylum Actinomycetota; class Actinomycetes; order Streptomycetales; family Streptomycetaceae; genus Streptomyces; species Streptomyces atrovirens. Next base: position 83,296 of record NZ_LIWB01000011.1, on the reverse strand, counting down.
GCCACGAACTGGTATTGGCCGCCCCGGCCGAACTGGCGCCGGTCGCCGCGGCGACGGGCGCCGTCGACCGGCTGCTGCCCGCCTCCGCTCCCGGGCGCGCCGTACCGCGCGGGCTCGACTGGAACGGTCCCCCGCCCGACGTCGCCGTCGACCTGCACGGCAACGGACCGCCCAGCCACCGCCTGCTCCAGACACTGTCCCCGCGGCGCCTGTTCGCCTTCGCCCACCCGGAAACCCCTGAGATCGACGGACCTCCGTGGCGGGCCGAGGAACACGAGCGGGACCGCTGGTGCCGCTTCCTGGAGTTCTACGGCATTCCCGCCGACCCCACCGACCTGCTGCTGCCCCGCCCCGCGGGCCTCTCCCCCGCCCCTGGGGCGGTCGTGCTGCACCCCGGCGCCGGCGCCCCCTCCCGATGCTGGCCCGTCGACCGCTACGCGACCGTCGCCACCGCTCTGCGCCGGCGCGGCCACCGGGTCGTGGTCACCGGCGGTGCGGGCGAGGACGACCTGGTGGCGCGGCTCGCCAAGCAGGCCGGCCTGCCCGACACCGACGTCCTCGGCGGCGGCCTTCCGTTCGACCGGCTCTCCGCCCTGGTCGCCGGCGCCCGCGCCGTCGTCAGCGGCGACACCGGCATCGCCCACCTCGCAATCGCCCACGCCGTCCCCACCGTAACCCTCTTCGGCCCGGTCCCGCCCAGCCGTTGGGGCCCGCCCGCGCACCCGCGCCACCAGGTGCTGTGGCACCCCGGCCCGCAGGGTGACCCGCACGGCCGCCGCACCGACCCGGCACTGCTGCGGTTCGGTTGCGAGCATGTGCTGGACGCCCTGAATCTCCTCCTTCACACATCATGAGCCACACACCCACGGGCGTCGTCATCGCCACCCGCGACCGCTCGGAGAGACTGGCCCGCACCCTGCGCCGCCTGCTCGTCCTGCCCGAGCGGCCGGAGATCCTCGTCGTCGACAACGCCTCCACCGATGGCACCCGCGCCATGCTCGCCCGCGACTTCCCCGAGGTACGCGTACTGGCGCTGCCCGTCAACCACGGCGCCATCGCCCGCAACCACGGCGCCCGCGCCCTCGACACCCCCTACGTGGCGTTCAGCGACGACGACTCCTGGTGGGCCCCCGGAGCCCTCGGCCGGGCGGCCGGGCTGATGGACACCCACCCGCGGCTCGGCCTGGTCTCCGCCCGCACCCTGGTCGGCCCCGCCGAGGAACCCGACCCGCTCAACGACGTCCTCGCCACCTCCCCGCTCGGCCCGGCAAAGGACCTGCCCGGCACGCAGGTCCTCGGCTTCCTCGCCTGCGCCTGTGTGGTCCGCCGTGAGGCGTACCTCGAAGCGGGCGGCTTCCACCCGCTGCTGTTCTTCGGCGGCGAGGAGACCCTGCTCGCCTACGACCTCGCCGCACGCGGCTGGGGCGTCACCCACTGCACGGACGTGATCGCCCACCACCACCCGGACCCGGCTCCCCGCACCGGCCGCCCCGCCAGGATGCTCCGCAACGAGGTCCTCACCTCCTGGCTGCGCCGCCCCCTGCCGCACGCCCTCACCCGCACCCGTGCCCTGGCCCGGGACGCCCCGCACGACCCGGCCGCCCGGCAGGCCCTGCGCGAGACCCTCGTACGCCTGCCGGCCGCCCTGCGCGCACGCGCGCCCCTGCCCCCGCATGTCGAGCGGGCCGCCCGCACGCTGGACGGAGCACACCCGTGACCGACCCCCGCACCACCGTCGTCGTCATCACCCACAACCGCCGCACCGAGTTGCTGCGCACCCTCGAACGACTGGCCGGACTGCCCGAGCGGCCACCGGTGATCGTCGTGGACAACGCCTCCACCGACGGCACAGCCGACACGGTCGCCCGCCACCACGCGTGGGTACGGCTGCTGTGCCCCGGCCGCAACCTCGGCGCCGTCGGCCGCAACCTCGCGGTCCGCGAGGTGCGTACGCCCTACGTGGCGTTCTGCGACGACGACTCGTGGTGGGCGCCCGGCTCCCTGGCCGGTGCGGCCGACCTGCTCGACCGGCATCCGGCGCTCGCCACCGTCACGGCCCGCATCATGGTCGAGCCCGAAGGCGTGGAGGACCCGATCGTCGAGGAGTTGCGCGACTCGCCCGTACCCGGCCCCGAGTGGCTGCCCGGCCCTGCGCTCGGTTCCTTCCTGGCCGCCGCGACCGTGCTGCGCGCCGACGCCTTCCGGGCCGCGGGCGGCTTCCACCCCCGGCTGTGGCTGGGCGGCGAGGAGGAGCTGCTCGCCGTCGACCTGGCCGCCCAGGGGTGGTGGTTGACGTACGCCGATCACCTGACGATCCACCATCAGCCGTCCCTGATGAGGGACGCGACGCTGCGCCGGGCGCACGGCATCCGCAACACGCTGTGGTTCACCTGGCTGCGCCGCCCGGCCGGTCCCGCGTTGCGCCGCACTCTGCACCTGGCCCGTACGGTGCCGCGCGACACCGTGTCGCTGCGGGCCTTCGCGCAGGCCGCGGCCGCGTGGCCGTGGGTGCTGCGCGAGCGCCGGGTGCTGCCGGCGGAGGTCGAGGCGCGGATGCGGGTGCTGGAGGAGGCGCAGCGGCGCTCGTCCGCCCGTCGTTACGTGGGCTGACGTCCGGGGAGCGCGGCCACCCGGACGGGGCGGGTCCCCCGGGAGCCCGGCAGCGTGCCGATGGAACGCACCGGGCTGGAGTCGACGTCGGTGTCCCGGCCGGCCGCTAGAGGCTGGTCAGGATCTGCGGGCCAAGGTTCTTGATCATGGTGTTGGTCCAGCGCGTCTGCCGCAGGGTCTGCGGGTGGCAGTGCGCGGCGAGGGTGAGAAGCCGGTCGTCCCGGGTGGCTTGGGCGGCCTGGGCGAGCATCTCCCAGTACAGCGAGTTCTCGGTGGCTCCCAGGTGCAGGTCACGCAGATCGCGCAGCAGGAGCAGACCGGGCTCGGGCCGGTGTCCCACAGCCTCCGCCGCCTTCTCCCGGAGCATCGTCAGGACGCCCGTGCTGGAGGTGTCGGGAGCCTCGTCGAGGTTCAGGCCGTAGTGGCGGCCCGTGTCGGCCAGTCGTTGGACGTGTTCACGGGACCAGAGGGCCAGGTCGGTGGCGACGTGGTGGATCTCGTGCTCGGTGCGGTGGCGCTCCGCCACCGTGGTCAGGTGCTCGGCGAGGTGCTTCTCGCCGTGGTGCAGCGCGCGCAGGGCCAGCGTGACGCCGTTCACCGGGTGCCCTCCTCACGGCCGTGCCACGTGGCCTCGTCGGACTGTGTGACCTGCGCGGTGGGGCCGCCCTGCGTCGGGGGGATGCCGGCCTTGCCGGTCCCGGAGGGCGCGGAGGCGGTGGTGGTCGGCGCGGGGGCGGTCCGGCCGTCGCCGCGTTCGACGAGGGTGAGGGCCGCCGCGGCGGTCTTGAACAGCGGCTGCTTGGAGGCCGGGTCCCAGTCGGTGACGGTCGTCTCGTTGGCGGCGCGCCCGGGTGTGTTCCCGTCCGGGCCGTGGCCGGCCGGGGTGTCCCAGTAGCCGTAGTGGAACGGCACGAACAGCAGTCCCGGCCGGATGTCCGTGACGCGGACCCGTGCCCGCAGCGCGCCGCGCGGCGTGGAGACCTCCACCAGGTCGCCCTCGTTCAGACTCCGCTCGGTCGCGTCGGCCACGGACACCTCCACCCAGACGTCGGGCGCGGCGGCGTTCAGCTGCGGGGCGCGCCCGGTCTTGGTCCGGGTGTGGAAGTGGTAGATCGTCCGGCCGGTGGTCAGCTGGAACGGATGCTCCTCGTCCGGCATCTCGTGGAGCGGCAGGTAGGCGGCCGCCTTGATCATGGCCTTGCCGTCCGGGTTGAGGGAGCGGTACTCCACCACGCTGTCCGAGGCGCCGGTGACGAGGTCCTTGCCGTAGGTCTCGCACACGTCGGGGTGGGCCCAGGCGATGCCGTCGGTGTAGAGGCGTTCCGTCCCCTGCGGGGCGTGCTCATTGCACGGCCACTGAATGCCGGAAGGGCCGCGCAGCTTGCCGTAGGTGAGACCGGTGTAGTCGCACGGCCGGCCCGCGCTGCACCGCTTCCACGCCTCGAAGGCCGACTCCGGGTCGTGCCAGTGGACCAGCGGGCCGCCGTCCTTGTCGCGGAAGTCCATGCGGGCGGCGTAGTCGAGGAAGATGTCCAGGTCCGGCTTGGCCTCGCCCGGTGGGTCGACGGCCTTCTCGGACAGGTGCACGGTGCGGTCGGCGTTGGTGAACGTGCCGGTCTTCTCACCCCACGTCGCAGCGGGCAGCACCACGTCGGCCAGTTGGGCGGTCTCGGTCGGGAACAGGTCCTGCACCACGACGAACAGCCGCTCCTGGGACAGGATCGAGCGGATGCGGGACAGCTCCGGCAGGGAGACGGCGGGGTTGGTGCCACTGATCCACAGCATGCGGATCGATCCCTGCTCGGCGTAGCGGAACATCTGCATCGCGTGAGTGGGAGGCGCGTAGTGCGGGATCTGCTTCGGTTCGACGTTCCACACCTTCGCCAGGTCCGCCACGTGCTGGTCGTTCTGCCAGTTCCTGAAGCCCGGAAGGTCACCGTTGGCGCCGCACTCCCGGGTGTTCTGGGCGGTGGGCTGCCCGTTCATCTGCAGGATGCCCGCTCCCGGCCGACCCAGCATCCCGAGGATCAGATGGATGTTGTTGACCTGCACGGCGGCGGCGGTGGCCTGGTGGGACTGGTAGACGCCCTGCAGCACCGTCGACAGCAGACGGTCGGCCGAACCGAGGATCTCCGCCGCCTCCTCGATGCGCGCGGCCGGCACGTCACAGATCTCAGCGGCCCACGCGGGTGTGCACTCCTCGACCCGGGCCTCCAGCTCCTCGAAGCCGACAGTGTGAGCCGCGACATAGTCGTGGTCGACCCGGCCGGTGCGGATGATCTCGTGCAGCAGCGCGTTGAGCAGCGCCACGTTCGTCCCGATGCGCGGGGCCAGGTGCACGGCGGCCCGGCGCGCCACCTGCGTCGGCCGGGGATCCACACAGACCAGACGGGGCGGGTCGCCTCCTCCGAGCCGGTCGAGGATGCGCATCCACTGCACCGGCTGCGTCTCGGCCAGATTGTGCCCGAAGAGGGCGATGACGTCCGCGTGGTCGATGTCGTCGTAGCTGCCGGGCTGGCCGTCGCAGCCGAAGGACTCCTTGAGCGCCTCCGCGGCCGTCGAGGTGCACAGCCTGGTGTTGCCGTCCAGGTGGTTCGTCCCGATTCCCGCCCGGGCCAGCACCGCCAGTGTGTAGTACTCCTCGAGGAACAGCTGGCCGGACGTGTAGAAACCGATCGAGCCGGGACCCCTCTCCCCCAGAAGTGACCGGGACCGGGACACGATCCTGTCCATCGCGGTCGCCCAGTCGGTCTCGACCAGACGGCCGTCCTGGCGGACGAGGGGCCGACGCAGCCGGTCCGCGGAGGCGTTGGCCTGCCAGCCGAAGAGGTCCTTCGGCCCGAGACGGCCGTGGTTCACCCGGTCCTGCGCGCGGCCCCGGACGCCCACCATGCGGCCGTCCATGACCGCGATGTCCATCGCGTCACCGTCGGAGTGCAGGATCGAGGCGGCCCGCACCCACTGCTGCACGTCGTCCGGTGTGACGCCCTCCGCAAGCCGGGTGTCCACCCGCGCCGGCCACACCTCGTGCCGCCCGTACGGAGTACGACTGCCCCACGGTTGCGCGATACGGTCCACCGAAACGTCCATGCCCCAGCTCCTCCATCGCATCCGGTACCGGCCCTCCAGCCGCGTCATCGGTACCCGACACCACCCGTGTGTAACGCCGCACCACGGGGCTCTCGACATTCCCTCCGGCTGCGACCGGAGGAGCGTCGGCCGCCGACCGGAGCCATCGCGGGGCGACCTTCCTGTCACCTGCCGGCCGAGATGTCGAGTGTCGCCATAGCGAGTCGCGGCGTCGCCTGCTCCGGTGACATGGTGTCTGCGCCTCCGCGGTACCGGGCAGTGCCACGGGCATCAGCGCATCAGCGCATCAGTCTGCCTCTGGACGCGGTGAGTTGCGGACGTCACGGTCAGTGTCATCCGCGACCAGGGAGCGGCGAACCCGGAACCTCGGACCCGGTTGTCCGAGCACGTCTTCGATCGACCGTCGTCAGTCCCGCGCCACCACACGGAGCGTCCTGACCGAAGGGTCGGCCGCGTCCGGGATCAGGACCCCGTGCTCGACGCCGCTGCGCAGGTAGTCCAGCACCTCGTCGGTGATGACTTCACCGGGAGCGACGACAGGCACTCCCGGCGGGTACGGGCTGATCATCTCCGCGGCGATCCGTCCCGCCGCGCGCTCGGCGGGCACGTGCTCCACCGGGGCGAAGAACGCCTCCCGCGGCAGCATCGCCTGCTCCAGTTCCAGGGCCGAAGGGCCGGGCAGGCGCACCGGCGGCTGCTTCTCGATGGAGTCGGCGCCCTCGACGAGCGCGCGCAGGGCGTCCAGCAGGACCTTCTCGGTCTCGTCGTCGTCGGCGTGCGTGATGGACGCGCTGATCCGGCAGGTGTCGGAGCCACCGACGTCCACATGCCGGTTCGCCCGCAGCCACTCGGCCGCCTGCATGCCGCTGATGCCCAGTTCCCGTACGTCGATCACCATCTTCAGCGGGTCGAACGCGGCGGCGAACCCTTCCTCGACGACCTCCCCGCCCATGGGCCGCAGGCCGGGCAGATCACCGACGGCCGACCGGATGCGCTCCGCACGGTGCAGCGCGGCCTCCAGGAGATCGTGTCCGTGTTCGACCATCTGACGGCGCCAGCCGTCGAGGGTCGCGTAGACCAGGGACGAGGCGCTGGTGGTGCCCAGCAGGTCCTCCCGCTGTTTGAGGGCCTCCGGCGACACCCGGTCGTACTGGAGGTGGAAGACGGAGCTCTGCTCGACGGCCCCGCCCATCTTGTGGACGCTGGTGACCACCAGGTCGGCCTCGGCGTCCATGCCCCAGGCCGGCAGCCCGGGATGGAACGGAAGGTGGGCCCCCCACGCCTCGTCGACGATCAGCGGAACGTCGAACTCGTGGCAGACCCGGGCCACGCCCGCCACGTCCGCACAGGTGCCCCAGTCGGTGGGAGTGATCAGCAGCATGCCCTTGGCGTCCGGGTGCTCCTCAAGGCGGCGCCGGACGTCCTCGGGCTCCGGCGGGTGCGCCAGGTGCCGTTCGGCGTCGAACTTCGGGTGCACCCAGATCGGCTCCACACCGTTGACGACGACGGCCGCGATCACCGACTTGTGCGCGTTGCGGGACAGCAGCAGCTTCTCGCCGGGACCGGCCACGGCCAGCATGGCGGTCTTGACCGACAGCGAGCTGCCACAGGTGGAGAAGAACGCCTGCTCGGCCCCTACCGCGTCGGCCATCAGTTCCTGGGCCTGACCGAGCACGCCCTGGGACTGACGGCGGTCGTCCAGTCCATTGAGGGACAGTACGTCCGACCGGAACACGTCGAGCCCGACGATGTCCGCCACCCGCGGGTCCACGCCTCGGCCCTGCTTGTGCCCCGGCGGGCCGAAGACCACGTCCCCGCGCCGCCGGAACTCCTCGAACGCCTCCAGCACGGGTACCCGCGAGTGATCCATCGTTCCTCCCGGCGGTCGTCCTCCACCCGGCCGCTTTCGGCACGGCGACGTCGCTCCGCGTCGTCCGGGAGCGCACCGAACGTGTTGCACCTGCGCCCCGGTTGAAACCCGGAGGTGTCGCGACGCCCGGTCGATGGAACCCGGTGGGGCACGAAGCGAAGACCGATGACCGCACCTCGATCCGAGGAGACCAGGTGGCCCCCACGCCTTCCGGCGACGACGTGAACGACGACGTCCACGACAGGCTGCGCGTGCAGGTCGCGAAACGGGCGGATCAGTTGTGGGAGGTCGCCCGCGAGTTGCACGCCCATCCCGAGCACGCCTTCTCCGAGCACCGGGCCGCGGCGCTGCTGACGGGCACGCTGGAGCGGGCCGGTTTCGAGGTCGAGCGCGGGACTGCCGGGATGCCCACCGCGTTCACCGCCCGCTCGGGCCACGGCCGCCCCGCCGTGGCACTGCTGCTGGAGTACGACGCCCTGCCGGGGCTCGGCCACGCCTGCGGGCACAACCTCATCGCAGCCGCCGGCCTGGGAGCGGCGCTCGCGCTGGACACGGTGCTGGACGCCTCGGCCGGACGCGTCACGGCGGTCGGGACGCCGGCCGAGGAGGGCGGGGGCGGAAAGGTCCTGGAGGTGGAGGCCGGCGTGTTCGACGACATCGACGCCGCGCTGATGTTCCACCCGGGCGTGTACGACTGGACGCGGGCGCCGCTGACCGCGCAGGTGCAGTACCGGGTGGCCTTCCACGGCCGCGCCGCACACCCCACCGGCAACCCCACCGAGGGCGTCGACGCCCTCCTGGCGCTGGTCGAGCTGTTCAACGTCCTGACCGTCCTGGGCAGGCGTCTGCCGGTGGCCTCCCACATCCAGGGAATCGTCACCGACGGGGGCAGGGCCACCAACATCGTCCCGGAGTACGCGGAAGGGCTGTTCGGCCTGCGCGCGGCGACGACCGAGGCGTTGGAGGACCTGACCGGGCGGTTGCGCGCCGCCGCCGAGGGTGTCGCCCACGCCACGGGCACCCGGGTCGAGGTGGAACGGGCCACGCTCCGCTACGAGCACTTCCGTGACAGCGGCCCGCTGTCCGAGACGTTCGCCGGACACCTGTCCGGGGCGGGGATCGGGCTGACGCCGCCCTCACCGGGCGTCTACCTGGGATCGTCGGACATCGGCAACGTCAGTACACGCGTGCCCGCCATCCACCCCTTCGTCGCCATCATGGACGACGGGTCCGACCACACCCCCGAGTTCGCCGCGGCAGCCGCCTCCCCGCGGGCCCGCGACGTGCTCGTCGCCGTCGCCGGCGCGCTGGCCTGCACGGCCGCGGACCTGCTCCTCGACGCGGACTTGCGCGAGGAGGCGTGGAGACTGCACCGGGAGGCGGGACGCTGAGCCATGTCCGCCACAGCCGTCCTCACCAAGTCCATCGCCCCGCATCCCGCCGAACGAGGCATCCGCGCTGGCCCTGTTTCCCCTGGCCCCACCAGGACCGTGCTCGATCTGACAGGCCGACGCTTTACGGGCGACTACCTCACGAAGCTGGGCAGTTCGGCCCCGACGGGCCGGGGCTCCCAGTCCGAAGAGGCAGGCCCCGCGTACGTCCACCTGGTCTCAGACACGGACTCCAGCTTTCCGGTCAGCGAGGTGACAGTCGTCGCCGGTGGCCTGACCGGCACCCGGCGGTGAACGGGCCATGAGAGTCGTAGCCACCCGCCGGAGAACGGAAGACGGCGCACACGGGAAACGACGGTGACGATGTCACCGGTGCGCACTCACAGCGCCCGCCTCTGTCCACCGCGGAGGATCGGCCGTCCCCCGCTCCCCGGTGTCTCACTTGCACCCCTTCCGTACCGGTCCCCACATATCCCGGCTCCGGGCGCGTGCACCCGATGGTCATGCAGATGCCGACCGCGTCCTTGATCGACCGTTCCGTGCCGGCTCTCGTCCAGAGCCACACCTGGTTGCCAGGTTTGCTGCGCGAACGTCCCGACGGCATGGGCCCGCACCCGCGCGCTGGGCAGGCCGCGCACGCAGTCAGCGGAGAAAGGAGGAATGGCCCGTTACCAGCCGTAGCGCTCGGGAACACATGTCGCGCCCGTCCAATCGCCGCCCTCGGCCCGCGTGCGGGAGGCGGCACACCGAAGAAGGGGAGTCCATGACCAAGGCGCGAGACATCATGACCGGCGGAGCCGAGTGCATCGGTGCCGAGGAGACGGTGCTGGACGCGGCCCGCAAGATGAAGGACCTCGGGGTCGGCGCCCTGCCGATCTGCGGCACCGACAACAAGCTGAAGGGCGTCCTGACCGACCGGGACATCGTGGTGAAGGTCCTGGGTGCCGGAAAGGACCCGGCCACCTGTCAGGCCGGGGAACTGGCCCAGGGTGAGGCCGTCACCATCGGTGCCGACGACGACGTGCAGGAGATCCTGCGCACCATGTCCGCTCACAAGGTGCGCCGCCTGCCGGTGATCGACGGGCACGACCTGGTCGGCATGGTCGCCCAGGCCGATGTGGCCCGCTCCCTGCCCGACCCCCAGGTCGGTGATCTGCTGCAGGCGCTCTCCACCGACTGACGCCGTCCCCGTCCCGAGCCCCGGCCCGCTGCCCCACGTCATGTGGGGCAGCGGGCCGGGGCTCGGGGCACCCAGGTCCGTATGCGACCCAAGCGAGCGGTGGCGACCAGGGGAAACCCCCGACGTTGCTGACATACCCTGCCGTGTCGATGGACCTGGTCGAGCAGTACGAGGCGCTGCACGCAGAGAGCGGCGGCGAGGAATACCGGCGACGCCTGGACGGCGTCAGCTCCACCCTGTGCGTGTTCACCGGCACGCGTGGCATCGACTCCGCCCTCATGGCGGCACGTCACCAGACACCTGTGGCCCACCGCGCGGACAACTCACTCCTCACGAGCTGAGAGCCTGGTCCGCCGCAATCCCACGATGGGCTGATCCTGTTCTGGCGGCATCACGGCAGCATGATCGAGGAGGGCGGATCACCCCCGCCCTCGATGCGCTCGCCCTTCAAGGCAGAAGGATCCTGTCGAGTTTCGGGAAGCGGGACCTCGTCCGCGTGGTGGCGGACGAGGAAGTCGACGAAGCGGTCGGGGCCGGACATCCGTCCTGTGGCGTCGCGGGCTTCGTTGATGCCGTCGGTGTGGAACAGCAGCCGGTCACCGGGTTCCAGCTGCTCCCCCGGCAGACGGCGGAAGTCAGACCGGGATCGGTTCGGAGAGGATGCGTGGGCGGGCACTTCAGGGTGATGAGCAGCGGCCGCCCCGAATACGGAGCAGGTCCGTACCCGGTTCGCGGAGGCGTACCGGGTCAGGCACCTTGAAGCCCAGGAAGCGGCATGGCGCCACGCCACCCGACTGACCGAGTACGTGGGCGCGGTACGCGCACAGTCAAGGCCATGCCACCGGGGCACACCACAGAAGCCGAAGCGAGGATCAGCTGGGCAGCAGCCACCTGGCCCCGTCCGTCTTCCAGCCGACCGTGCGAAACCTCGGGTCAGCGGCCCAGGGCGTTCTCCAACTGCTCCTTACTCATCGAGGAGCGGCCCTGGATGTTGCGCTTCTTGGCCTCTTCGTACAACTGGTCCTTGGTGGGGCCCTGCGCGCCGCTGTGTGAGCGCTGCCCGCCGCGCTGGGACGCCGACTTGGGGTCACGCGTCGAGGTCTTGCCGGCGCTCTTCGACTCGCCCGACCTGGCCCGCTCCTTGTTGACCGTCCGTGCGGCGATCTCCTTGGCGCGCTTCGACGACGCGCCGCGGTCCTCGGCGCCCTCCTTGATGTGTTCGTACTGGCGCTCACGCTTGGAGCTCGATCCGGCCGGCATGGCGTATCTCCCTTCTCGGGTGGATCGGTGACTGCGACAGGTCGCCGGGAGGGTCACGGATGCTCGGTCTGCTGGTCCGGCGGCACTCCGCCGCCTTCTCCGCCGCCCTTGTCGCCCTTGTCCGTGCCGTGGGCGCTGCCGCCCTTCGCCTCCATCTCGCGGGCCTTGTTCTCGCCGCTCTGCTGGGGCGTGCCGCCGCCCTTCTGACTGCGTCGCTGTTCTGGCTGCTGTGGATTGGACATGTGTGAGCACCTGTCTCGTTTCGGAGGTTGTTCGGGACGACGGGTTCCCCTGAGGGATCACCCGAAGCATGCAGCCGTCGTGCGGTCAGCCCGCGTCGTGGTGCACCGCGTCGTGGTGAAGGACCAGGAGAGCGATGTCGTCGGCACGCTGCCCGTCCGTGCCGGCTTTGCTGAGCAGGTGGTCGATGAGCAGGTCGAGGTCCCGTTCGTCGGCATGGGCGAGATGGTGCGCGAGGCCGGCGATGGCGTCGTCGAGGTCGGTCCCCGGTTCCTCGATGAGGCCGTCGGTGTAGAAGGCGAGCGTCGAGTCCGGGGTGAGGGGGATCTCGGTCAGGGGGAAGACGGCCTCGGGGTCGATTCCCAGGAGGGGGCCGGGCGAGACGTCGGCGGGCCGGGTGTCGCCGTCGGCCAGGCGCAGTAGGGGTGGCGGGTGGCCGGCGCTGGCCAGCGTCACGCGTCGGCAGGCGAAGTCGAGGCGGGCGTAGAGGCAGCTGGTGAAGAGGTCGGGGGCGAGGTCGGCGAGGAGCCGGTTGGTTCTGGCGAGGATCTGGTCGGGGGACGTGCCGACGGTCGCGTGGGCGTAGATACCGGTGCGGACCTGGCCCATCACGGCGGCGGCGGCGACGTTGTGCCCTTGGACGTCGCCGATGACGGCCGCGGCGGCGGTGTCGCCGAGCCGGATCAGGTCGTAGAAGTCACCGCCGATGGCCATGCCCCGGGTCGCGGGGAGGTAGCGGGCGGCGACGCGCAGACCGGCGATCTCGGGAAGGGCGCGTGGCAGCACCGCCTGCTGGAGGCCGTGCGCAAGTTCGTGCTTGGTGTCGTAGAGGCGGGCGCGGTCGAGCGCCTGGGCGATGAGGCCGGCGAGCGAGGTCATGACGGCGCGTTCCTCGGCCGGGAACGCGCGGGGGTGGTCGTAGGACAGGATGCAGCAGCCGACGGGCCGGCCGGAGATGATCAGCGGAAGGAAGGCCCATGCCTGTTTTCCGCTGACCTGAGGGGCCTCGGGGTACAGCCGGCGCATCTCCTCCGGATCGGAGAAGAAAGCGGGGACACCGCTGCTGAGGGCGCGCCCGGCCGGGGTGAAGTCGGTGTCGACGGACAGACCGTCGAGGCGCTCGATGATGTGGGGGTCGTAGCCGCGGTATCCGGTGATCCGCAGCCGGCCGGCCTCCGCTGTGGACAGGACCAGGCCCCGCGCACCGAAGGCGGGCATGACCTGCTCGGCGACCAGGGCGACGACATCCTGGACTCCGACGACCTCGGTCAGTCCGGCGGCCAGGTGGGTGAGCTGGTAGAGCCTGCCCGCGCGGGCCGGAGTGGCCGGGCGCGCGGAGTGGCTCGACGCCGGTGCGGGCGGGGGCTGCGCACCGCTGGGGACGATACGGATGCTGATCCCGCTGGCGTCCGGGTAGAGGTGGAACTCCAGCCAGTGATCCGGTGGACGACAGGCGGTGAAGGAGACGGGCTCGCGGCTGAGCACCGCGGCACGGTAGCGGTCCTCGTAGGTGGGATCGTCGAGCCAGCGCAGGGACTGCCACGGCACCGTGCCCAGCAGTCGGCCGGCTTCGCAGTCCAGCAGGTCACAGGCGCCGGAGCTGACGTAGGTGACCTGGCCCTCGAGGTTCAGCGCGCAGCTCCCGCCGGGCAGGCGCTCCGCGAAGTCGGCGGCGGCCATCGCCGGGCTGTCGGACCGGTCCTCCGGGGCGAGAGGGACGACGCGGGTCCGCTCGTCGCCGGACGGGGGCCTGCCGCGCTCGGCGGCTTCCTCCAGCAACCGGGCCAGACGTCGGCAACTGGCCGTGATGTGACCACGCTCCCGTCCGGTCATGTACGGCGGACGGGTGGCCGGCCACATCAGCAGCAACGCGCCCCACCTGCGGGTGCCGGTGACCGGCGCGGCGGCCAGGACCAACGGGTAGGGAAGCACGACCGACGTGCGTGGATAGGTGCGGGCCATCTCCTCCTGACTGCCCACCCACACCAGGTGTTCCTCGCGGAACGCGACGGCCACCGGTGCGGGAGCGGCCACCGCAACTTTCGACCAGGGTGCGGCGAACTCGGCCGGGGCCCCGCACAGCACGTCCAGCCGCAAGGACTGCTCATCAGGCGTGAGCAGATACAGGGCACCGATCGACGCGCCGGTCCGGCGTGCCGTGTCCGCGAACACGGCGTCCAGCTCACCGTTGTCGGCGACTGGATCACCTGCGCTGGTCACGGAAACACCTCCAGCATGCGGGCCCTACGAGGACGCTACGCCCATGGGAGGTGGTCGGCACGCCGTCTCGTGCGGCCGGTCGCCGCCCTCCTCGGCCCACAGGAATGAGAACCGTTCTTGCCTACAACCGAGTGGCAGGCGTGGTAGTCATCCGCAACGAGGACGGCGCACACCACGTGAGCAGCGAGATCTCCGGTGCTTGGCAGGCCCCACCGACGTGACGGCTGGCCGCGCGCCCATGAGGGGCGGCGGCGCAGTTCGGCAGTAGTGGGGGATGACCGGTGAGATCGGTGATCAGTTCGTGCCGCTCGCCCGGAGTTCGGGTGCCGCCCGCGGTCCGAGAAACTGGCACGTGGCCGGCCTCAGGGTATGGCAGCCGCCCAGTGCCTACGCGAGCACCTTGATGATCATTCCGCTGCGGGGGCGGGTGGGGATGCGGTTCAAGGGGACGGTCGGGTCCTGCGGCGGAACCTCGTAGCTCAGCTGGGCCAAGCGCTGGGCGAGCGTCTCGAGGACACCCACTGCCATGGCCTCGCCGGGGCAGCGGTGTCCGGCGCGGGGATCCGCGCCGCCCTGAGGGATCAGGTCGTCCCGGCCGGGCGGGTGGTCGAGGAAGCGCTCCGGACGGAAGGCGTACGGATCCTTGAACAACCGCTCGTCGTGGTTCTGCCCGTAGACGTCCAGCAGAACCAGCCCGCCGGCCGGGACGCGGCGGCCGTGCCAGGTCAGGTCGGTGACGGCCTGCCCGCCCAGGAACGGGGCGAAGGGATAGAACCGGCGGACCTCATGGGCGAACGCCGTGGCGAACGCCGCCTCGCCCGATCGCAGCCGCTCCGAATGCTCCGGCCAACAGTGCAGGGCGTGCGCGGCGAAGGCCACGAACCAGCTCAGCGCGGTGGTGGGCCGGATGACGTTGAGGAGTTCCACCGCCGCGATCCGGGGGGACAGCTCGGCGCCGGAAGCGTCTCGGTGGCCGCAGACGCGGTCCAGTACGGAACCGGTCGGGGCGTCGACCGCCCCGGACCTGACCCGGGCCACCAGGTCCGCGAATCGCTGTTCCCGACGGGTACGGGCCCGCCTGGCCCGCCAGTGGCGTGGGCCCACCGTTGCGAAACCGTCGACCATGGCCAGCAGGTCCC
The DNA here is from genome assembly GCF_001905725.1 of Streptomyces sp. CB02400. Taxonomy (GTDB): domain Bacteria; phylum Actinomycetota; class Actinomycetes; order Streptomycetales; family Streptomycetaceae; genus Streptomyces; species Streptomyces atrovirens. The sequence goes on along the minus strand of NZ_LIWB01000011.1, from coordinate 68,296 downwards.
GCGCGAGCGGTTCCTCCTCGTCCTCGGTAAGGGGCACGCCCGCCCAGCGGCAGACACCGCGCGTGATCACCCGGCTGACGGCGTCGAAGAGCACCACCTCCGGCCGCTCCCGCCAGCGCGGTACGGCCTCGTCCCAGGCATCGGCGATGTGCCCGGCCGAACCTGTCACCGCGTCGGTCTCCAGCAGGGGCAGGAAAAAGGACTTCCGCTGCCGGTGCGCGTCGCCGTCGAGGGTGTGGACCGCGCCGTGACCGAAGAGAGTGCTCAGGACCGGGCCGGGGAGCGCGCCGTGGCGCCGGACGTGTTCCTCGTCGTAGAAGAAGCAGACCGCGTCGGGCCCCCGCACGGCCAGGGCCGGCTTGCCGAGGACGCGCAGGGTCAGCGCCGTGTCGTTCTCGGCGCGCATCAGATCGGGCAGCCAGGCGTAGCCCTCGGTCAGCAGAGCCAGGGACTCGGGAACCAGTCGATGAGCACTCATGTCCACTGGAGTGCTCATGACGGCCCGCGCGATACCGGCGCGGTTCGGCCACCGGAAGGCCGTCCCCGCGTCACTCCCGTCGCGCGGAACCCGGTTCGTCACCGGTGCCCGGTTCCGCCATCCGCCGGTGGGCCGCCGCCTTGACCCCGTCGGGCAGGACTTTCCCGGCCAAGCCCTGCGCCTTGGCCTTCCACGATCCGGTCACGGCCTTCCTCTCGCCGTTCACGATCGCTTCGAACGCCTGCTCGGCCACCTGCGCGGGATCGCCCTTCACCGCGGTCCCGATCCGGGTGCCGTCCGCCATGTCCGTCCACTCGAAGAAGTCCGTGTCCGTCGGGCCCGGCATGAAGGAGGTGACCCGTCACCCCAGTGTCCTTCACCTCTTCCGCCAGCGCTTGGGCGAAGGACTGCACGAATGCTTTAGAGGCGTTGCAGAAGGGCTGGAACGAGCCGGGCATCGTCGAGGCGACCGACGAGGCGAACGCGAGCCGGCCCGCCCCGCGCGTCACCATGGCCCGCAGCAGCAGCTTGGCCGGCCGCACGGTCGCGGTGACGTCGAGATCGACGACCTACCGGTCATCGGCCAGGTCGGTGTCCACCAAGGCTCCACCCTGGCCCACACCCGCGTTGAGGGCCGCCGCGTCGACCGTCAGACCGTCGAGCGCGTCCAGCAGCCGAAACCGTCCCTCGCCGGTCCGCAAGTCGGCGCGCACGGCGCGGATCTCATGCCAGGGCACCGCCACCCTGCCGGGTCGGCGGTTCCGGGAGGGGCCGGCATCCGCGGGTGAGTCTCACGGCGCCGGGCAGTGTGGCTGCCACGCGCAGGTATCGGCAGACACCGGTTGCGCGGAAGACCCTGCGGGCCAGCGATCGACGCGCCACCACACACAGCACGGCTCCACGGCTATGGGCGAATCGCCGGGTACGCAGCAGGACACTGACAGCCGTGGCGGTGACCAAGGGCGTTTGCACATCGATGATCACGGTGCGGGCGGCCGACCGCGAGATCTCCCCACAGAGGTGCCCGTGGGCGACGTCCTCCGTGTTGAAATCGATGGCGTCGTCGATCTCGATCACGATCTGGTCTTCGGTGAGGCGGTGGCACGGAAACAGCAACACGGACTCCTCGGATGCATGCCTGGCTAGCGGGCTGCCTCTTCCTGACGCCGTATTCGTCGTACCCCTGCCCCTGCGGCTGACGCCGAAGATCGGAGTGGTCTTGCCCACCCGACCCCGCAGACTGGACACGGGCACGGATTGCGGATCCGACGTGCCCCTGCCCTGCCGGCCAAAATGTCTGCGGTGATGTCGGACAGCGTCCGACCCGACCCGAACGCTCCGGTGCGGAAAAGCGCCAGGGCATCCTCGAACACAGGTGCACCCCGCCGCGCCGACCCCTGGCTGAGATCACCGCGTGCGCCGACGTCCTCTCGCGCACGGACATGCAATGCCTCCTCGCGGCATAGCCGGCCCGCTGCGTGCCCCGGGGTTGTACCGAGCATTCCTTCAAGATCATCCGGCCACTTACGACCGGCTCGCGTGCGGTCCGCGCGGATGCGACCGGGCGGAACTGGGGACCCGCAGCCCTGCCGCCCTCCGAAGTCGGCCCCCGTCCGCCCGGTGCAGCGGCGGAGTGGGCGGGGAGTATGTCAGCCCAGGGAAGCGATCAGGTCGTTGCACGCCTGTTCGCAGCGGCGGCAGGCTTCGGCGCACACGCGGCAGTGGTCGTGCTGGTCGGCGTGGCGCCCGCACTCGTCGGCACAGGCTTTGCAGACGGTGGCGCATGCCTGGAGGATCACGCGGGTGATGTTGGCGTCGTAGCCGGTGTGGCGGGACAGCACCGCGGCGGTGGCGTTGCAGATGTCGGCACAGTCGGCGTTCGTGCGGATGCACTTGGTCAGTTCACTGACCATCTCCTCCGACAGGCACGCGTCCGCGCACGCGGTGCACGCCTGTGCACAGGCGATGCACTCCTCGATGCACCGGGCGAGCTTCTCCCGGTCCACTCCGCCCAGATCGGCAGGGTAGGTACCGAGCATGTCCTTGACTGCAGTAGCCATAAAAGAACCCTCCAGTGGTGTCCAGCGACGGCTGATGCCGTCCACGTAGGGGTAACACCACGCCGGACGCCGCAAACCGCCGAGTGCTCCGTCAGTACCGCTCGGTCCTGATCGCGGTCGCGGTGCGTTGAACCTGGCGCGAACGGAGGCAACGGCGGCGGCCGCAGATGAGGGGGCAGGGTTGGGCGGCGGCGAGGAGGCCGTGGAGACGATGCGCCGAAGGTTCGCGGCGATCGACCCCCTTCACGTCGCGTCCCGGAACCGGAGGCGTGCCGACGCTGCGAACAGGCGCCAACGCTCTGATCATCTCCCTGGGCCGGCGGTCTTGCGGTTGGCCGGCACCCATGCCCCGGGGTAGAGCACCGGCGATGCGTGCGGTTCAGGACCTGACGCGACGAAACAGCGCGTACCCCGTCCCGGCGAGGCCGGCCGCGGTCGCGGCGCGTCCGATGCGGTGGCGGCTCGCCCACGACTGCGGGCTGCGAGCGTGCGCCTGGTCGTCGAAGACTCCGTGCGCGCCGTAGTCCTCCGTGTCGTCGGCCGGCGCGAAGAGGTTGCCGGGTCCCTCGGGCGACGGCTGGGCGTCCGTCTGCTGCGAGTCGAAGGCGGTCCGGGCCAGATAGCGGTCCAGCAGCCCGGGGACCACGGCGTTGGCCAGCAGCGTCGCCACCGTGGAGGCGCCGACCCAGTACTCGCGCCGCCGGGGACGGTCGGCGGCGCGCAGTACGGCGCGGGCGGCGACCTCCGGCTGGTAGATCGGGGGGACCAGCCGCGCGTGCCGGGACAGGTGCGTGCGCAGCCAGGTGAACTGGGGAGTGTTGACCGCGGGCATCTGCACCATCGTGATCCGCACGCGGGACCGGTCGTGCAGCAGTTCGCAGCGCACCGACTCGGTGAAGCCCTGGATGGCGTGCTTGGCACCGCAGTAGGCGCTCTGCAACGGGATGCCGCGGTAGGCGAGCGCGGAACCGACCTGCACGATGGTGCCGCGGTCGCGGGGCAGCATGCGGGCCAGGGCTGCCCGGGTGCCGTGCACATAGCCCAGGTACGTCGATCGGGTCGTCTGGAGGAACTCCTCCGGTGCCAGGTCCATGAAGCTACCGAACGCGGAGGTGAAGGCGTTGTTCACCCAGACATCGATGGGGCCCGACTCCTCCTCCGCGCGGCGGGCCGCCGCTTCCACCTGGTCGGGGTCGGACATGTCGGTGACGACGGGCAGCGCCTGCCCACCTGCCCGTCGGACCTCGGCCGCCGCGGCTTCCAGTCCCGCCCGGCCCGGGGCGAGCAGCACCACCCGGGCACCGCGTGCGGCGAACATCCTGGCCGCCGCACGGCCTATGCCGGCGCTGGCCCCCGTCACCACGACCGTCTCCGGCTTCTGCTGCATGAGCTCTCCTCGTTGCGCTGGGCCGGTCAGGTACCGCGTTCGCGGCACCTGAGAACGAGCCGCGAGGACGGGTACGACGACGCGGACGGTTCGGCGGCGGGCTCACTACTCCCACACCGGCCGGCGGACGCCGAGCAGGCGGTCGGGAGCAGGGCCGAGGGTGGTGACGAGGAGAGCGGCGAGGGCCGTGGCCAGCGGCTCCGAGGCCGAGGTGAGGATGCCGGGACTGACGATGCGCGTGGTGGCGCCGGCCGACGGGCGAGGGGCGGCGAGCAGCTTGGGCACAGGTGGTGCGGTGCTCCACCCGGCAGACCGGTCCGCGGTCACACGGTCCGTTGGCGGAAGGCCGACTGGAAGCCGGTCGAACGGGCGAGACGAAGAGCCGCGGCCGTCGGCCACCGGGTGCCCGAAGACATCGGACAGCGTGCCGTGGCGGTCCACGCCCGTGACCCGTTCGACGCCCGTGGCGTCGCCGTGGGATCAACGTTCCGCGTCGTCGTCCCGCTGGGGCCGGTCGTGTCCGTGGAGGGAGATGCCGTCGCGTGCGAGGCGGTCCGCGAGTTCGTCGCGGAGGAGCAGGTCGCGGTCGAGGCCGTGGGTGCGGTAGGCGGTGCGGCCGATGATCTGGCTGCTGATCGGGGCGGTGAACAGTTGGAACAGGGCCACGAGCAGCAGGACCGGGGCGTGGCGCCCGGGCATCTGTGCGGCCGCTCCGACGAGGACGAGCAGCAGGCCGAGGGTCTGCGCCTTGGCGGCCGCGTGGAGACGACTGGTGGTGTCGGGGAAGCGAAGCAGGCCCAGGGCACCGAGCAGGCAGAAGGCCGCACCCGCGGGGAGCAGGACGGCGGTGACCGTGTTCAGCGCGGTGGTCATCGCATGCCCTCCCGTTTCTCGACCAGGTGGGCCGCCGTCACCGATCCGATGAAGGCCAGCAGGGCGAGGACGACGAGCACGGGGACGGCGGTGGTGTCGTCGCGTGCCACGGCGCCCACCGCGGTCGCGGCGATGGTCATGGTCACGAGGACGTCGAGTGCCATGATGCGGTCGAGGGCGAGGGGACCGCGCACGAGGCGCAGCAGTGTGAGCAGGCCCGCCGCCGCGATCACGGCCAGCGTGGCGCCGTACAGGATGGTCATGGTTCCCTTCCTCGGGAGTGATGTCGGGTGTCGTCCGGCCGGCCGGGGGCCGGCCCCGGTTTCTCGGCGCCGCGGCGGTGGCCGGCCACTCGCGCGACCCGGCGCTCCACGGCCTGTACGTCGTTCCGGCGACGTGCGATGTCGCGCTGGTCACGCACCGGCAGCGCGTGCACGTACAGGCGCTTGCGGCGCCGGTCGATCTCGATCACGACGGTGCCGGGAGTCATGGTGGTGAGCCGGGCCACGGCTGCGATCAGCAGGTCGCTGTCGACGCCCAGGGGGACTTCGACGATCGCGGAGGAGGTCCTCCTGCCGTGGCGGACGACCTGCCAGGCGACGGTGGATCCCGACTTGACCAGGTCCGTGAGCAGGTGGACCAGCAGTCGCCCGGTCTGCAGCGGTCTGGGTACGGTGCCCGGCAGCACCGCGGGCAGCGGGAAGAGCAGGACCACACCGACGGCGACGAGCAGGCCGCCGATGAGGACCACCGCGCTGGTGGATCCCCACAGCAGGATCCACAGCAGCCACAACCAGACGATCATCGGCACGTGGCGCAGTCCTCGACGGAACCGGCCCTGGCGGCGGCTCGGGCGACGGTTCACCGCCGGCTCCCCTCCAGTACGGCGGAGCGGTACTCGCGCGGGTGCAGCAGATCCTCGGCGGCCCGCTCGCCGAGGCCGGCGAGCGGGCCCGCGCACACGGCGACCGCCACTCCGGTCGTCGTCATGCCGGCCGCGGCGGCGAGCATGAGCCGCGTTCCGCTCGGACGGTCGCGCCCGGTGCCCGGGGGCTTCGCCGGACGCTCCTCCGGGCGGCCCGGTGGCCGTCCCATGAACGCCGCCATCCAGACACGGGTCATGGTGGAGAGGGTCAGCAGGCTGGTGAGCAGGGCGGTTCCGGCGAGTGCGTAGGCGGCCGGTGTGCCCTGTGCGATGCCGGCCCGCAGCAGGGCCAGCTTGGCCACGAAGCCGGAGAGCGGCGGGATGCCGGACAGGCTCAGGGCCGGGACGACGAACAGCGTGACGACCAGCGGGCCGGGCTTCGGCCGCGTCGCCATGCGGTGCAGCGCGGCGGTCCCCGTGCGGCGCACGGCCAGACCGGCGACGAGGAACAGGGCCGCCTGGACGACGATGTGGTGGACGACGTAGAGGATGGTGCCGGTCAGGCCCTGTACGTCGAACAGCGCGATCCCGAACAGCATGAAACCGATGTGGCTGACGAGGGTGAAGGACAGGAGCCGGTTGAGGTCGTCCTGGGCGAGGGCACCGAGGATTCCCACGATCATGGTGATGACCGCCGCGCAGGCCAGCAGGATCCACACACCCGTGCGGGGGAAGAGCAGCGTCTGGGTGCGGAGCAGGGCGTACACGCCGACCTTGGTCAGCAGGGCGGCGAAGACGGCGGTGATCGGCGCGGGGGCGGTGGGGTAGCTGTCCGGCAGCCAGAAGTGGAGGGGGACGATCGCCGCCTTGATGCCGAGGACGGACAGGAGCAGCAGGGCGAGCGCGGAGCGCAGGCCGTCCGGCAGTTCCGCGAGCCGCGGTCCGAGCTGCGCCAGGGTGACGGTGCCGGTCGCCGCGTACACCAGGGCGACCAGGGAGAGGAACAGCAGTGACGACGTCAGGCTGACGATCGTGTACGTCATGCCCGCGCGGGTGCGGTTCTCGTCCGCGTCCAGGGTGATCAGGACGTAGGAGGCGGCGAGCATCACCTCGAAGGCGACGAAGAGGTTGAACAGGTCACCGGTGAGGTACGCCAGGCTCACGCCGGTGACGAGTACCAGGTAGGCGGGGTGGAAGACCACGGCCGAGCTGCGGCGCTCCTCCGCCGTGCCCTGGCCGATGGCGAAGAGCAGTACGGCCAGGGCCACCAGCGCCGACACGGTCAGCAGCAGGGACGACAGCCGGTCGGCCACGAGGGTGATCCCCAGGGGAGCGGGCCAGCCGCCGACGTGCAGGGCCTGCGGTCCGTGCCGGTCGGCGAGGACCAGGAGTGCCGCGCCGCAGGCGACGACTGCCGTGAGCACAGCGATGCTGAGTCCGCGCATCACCGGGCGGGGCAGCCGGAGCAGGGACATACCGGCGCCGAAGGCCGGCAGCAGGACGGGCAGGGCCGGCAGGGCCGCCGTCATCGGCCTTCTCCCGGCGCGGTTCCGCCCTCTTCTCGGCCCGGGACGGGTCCGGCCTCGGCGCGTTCGCGGACGGTGCCGATGAGCCGGTCCTCCACGTCGTCGTGCACCTCGTCGTGGCCGGACAGGCGCCAGGACCGGTAGGCCAGAGCCATCAGGAAGGCCGTGAGGCCGAAGGTGATCACGATGGCCGTCAGCGCCATGGCCTGGGGCAGCGGATCGGCGACCCGCGCGGAGGCGTCGGTCGTCCCGTCCGGCACGGGAGGCCGGCCGGGTGTGCCCCCGGCGACCAGGAGCAGCAGGTTGGTGCCGTGGCCCAGGAGGATGAAGCCGAGGACGATCCGCATCAAGGAGCGCTGCAGCATGAGGTAGAAGCCGATGGCGAACAGCCCGCCGACCACGAGGGCCATGGTCACGTCGATCGTGTTCACCTCGGACCTCCTTGCTTCTCGTCGTCGGCCGTGGCCTCGGCCCCGTCGGCCGCGGCCCTGTCCTGACCGAGTGAGACGCCCACCGCCGACAACAGCTCGAGGACGACGCCGACGACGAGCAGGTAGACGCCGACGTCGAAGAACAGACTGGTCGTGAACTTCACCGTGCCCACCACCGGCGGATGAAGCGTCACCACCGCGCTTTCCAGGGGCGTACCGCCGAGGAGGAGCGGGAACAGTCCCACGACGGCGGCGAGCAGCAGCCCCGTGCCCGCGACCACGCCTGCGGGCACCCGTACGGCGGCTCCGAGATCGGCGCGTCCGCCCACCAGGTACCGCAGTACGAACGCCTGGCCCGCCACCAGGCCGCCGGCGAACCCGCCGCCGGGACGGTAGTGACCTGAGAACAGCAGGAACAGCGAGAACACCAGGATGGAGGGGAACAACAGCCGGGTGGCCACCTCCAGCAGGACCGACCGCTCGCCGCCCGGCCGCTCGTGCGCACCGGGCAGCCAGGTCCGCACCGGCTCGTCCCAGTGCGCCGTCGGGAACAGGCCGCCCTGTCCTCCGTCGGACGTGCTCGCCCGGCGGCGACCGTCCACCCGGACCAGGCTGACGACACCGACCGCGGCCACCAGCAGCACCGAGATCTCCCCCAGCGTGTCGAGCGCGCGGAAGTCGACCAGGATCGCGTTGACGATGTTCTTGGCGCCCGCCTCCGCCATACGGTCCGCGTATCCCGACGAGACCGCCGGGTCCGTGCGCGCGGCCGACGCCACCAGCGCGAAGCCGGTGACGAAGACACCCACGGCACCGGCCGCCACGGCCCGTACCAGGCGCACCCGGGGTCTCGTCCGGCCGGGGCTGAACCGGGCCGGCATCCGGCGCAGTACCAGGACCACCACGACCAGCGTCATCGTCTCCACGAGGAACTGCGTCAGCGCCAGATCCGGCGCGCCCCGCACCAGGAACACCCCGGCCACGCCATAGCCGACGGCTCCGGCCAGCAGGATTCCGGTCAGCCGGTGCCGGGTGCCCACCACCGCGGCGGCCGCCGTCAGCACCACCACGGCCAGGAACGGTTCCACGGGGGACCACCACGGCAGTGGGGAGCCCAGCGGCGGTGCCCCGGTCGCCAGCGCCGCGCCGGGCACCACCACCACGGTCGTCAGCAGCACCGCCAGGTAGAGCGGCAACGACCCGACCTGCGTGTGCCGGGTCACGGCCGAGGCCAGCCTGCCGACCCCCACAACCGTACGGTCGAACACGCGCTGCGCATCGGGCAGATGGGGCAGGGCAGGCAGCGAACGTCTACCCAGGTGCACCAGTCCGCCCAGCGCCAGCGTGAGTGCCGACAGGCCCAGCACGGGCGTGAAGCCGTGCCACAGGGACAGCTTGTACGGCCCGTCGGGCTCCGAGGGGTAGACGTCGGCGTAGGCGGTCGCGAGGGCCGCCGTCCCCGCGCAGCCCACGCCCAGGGCCAGGCCCGCGCCCGCCAGTACGGCCACCGGCGCGACGAAACCGGGCTCCGGACGCTCCGCCCGGTGCGCTGCCTCTCCGGGGCGCCCGCCGAAGGCCCCCTGCACGAACCGCGCGGCGTACGCCACGGTCAGCGCGGAGCCGATCACGAGCACCACCGTCAGCTGTCCGTGCCCGTCGAGCTGGGTACCGTGCAGGAACGCCTCGAAGTACGCCTCCTTGCCGAGGTACCCGACCAGGGGCGGAATCCCGGCCATCGACGCGGCGGCGAGCGCCGTGACCGCGAAGAACACGGGCATGCGGCGCCCCATGCCCGACAGTTGCCGGATGTCCCGTGTCCCCGCCCGGTGGTCCAGGATCCCGACCGACAGGAACAGCGCCGCCTTGAACGCCGCGTGGGCGAGCAGCATCACCGCCCCGGCCAGAGCGGCGGTCCGCGTCCCGGCCCCCAAGAGGGTGACGAGCAGACCCAGTTCACTGATGGTGCCGTAGGCCAGCAGCAGTTTCAGGTCGGTCGCGCGCAACGCGCGCCACGCGGCCAGCACCATCGTGGTCAGGCCCACCGCGAGCACCATCGGCCGCCACGGGGCCACCTCCGCCAGGGCGGGCGCCAGCCGGGCGACCAGGTACACCCCGGCCTTGACCATCGCGGCCGCGTGCAGATAGGCGCTCACCGGCGTGGGCGCCACCATGGCCGCGGGCAGCCAGCCGTGCAGCGGCATCTGCGCGGACTTGGCGAACGCCCCGGTCAGGACGAGCACCACGGCGGCGGACACCGCGCCGCCCCGCGGTGGGTCGGCGAGGATCGCCGAGATCCGGTACGTCCCGGCCGTCTGCCCGAGCACGACCAGACCGAGCAGCATGACCAGGCCACCGGCCGCGGTCACCAGCAGTGCCTGCCGGGCGGCCCGCCGTTCCTCTTCCTCTTCCCCGTGCCCCGCGATGAGCAGGAAGGAGGCGATCGTCGTCAGTTCCCAGAACACGTACAGGACGAAGACGTTGTCGGCCAGGACCAGGCCGGTCATCGCTCCGGCGAAGGCGAGCAGCAGCGCGGCCTGACGGGCGGCGTCCTGCTCGACGTAGTACCGGCAGTACAGCAGGACCAGGGCTCCGACGCCTGCGACGATCCACAGCATCAGCAGGGACAGCGCGTCCAGCCGCAGGCCGACCGTCAGTCCCAGCGACGGAGCCCACGCCAAGGCCTCCCGGTACTCCCCGCCGTCCAGGACGCGCGCGGCCCGCGTGCCCGCCCAGACCACCGTCGCCAGCGGCACCAGGGCCGCCACCGCCCACACCGCACGGCCGAGGCTCCGCCACCACGGGAGGGCCACCGCGACCGCCGCGTGGGCGGCCAGCAGGAACAGCACCGCACCAACTCCTCCGCGAACGCTTCGGCCCACCGATACGCACTCGGCTCGTCCTGCCCGATCCCAGGAGCCCTGTCCCGGTCGACGGCCGTGGGCACCCGACGGCGCGGCAAATCAATACTTCAGGTGTGGCAGACGGGCGTATCACCCGCTCAAAGCCGGAGACGTCGACCGGCCGGACGGACCGGAATCCGGCGGAGAGGTTCGGCGCGTGCGCCCCACGGTGGTATGGGCGACGGCCTCACTGCGGCCCTTCGTCGTCCGGCGGCGTTCGCTTGCGGTCGCCCATGAAAACGCCGACGGCCGCGGGCCGCGATGCCTCTTCCCTGCTTCAAGAGCGCCCGGCTGTACCGGAACCTCCTGCGTGGTCGGCGTTCTGAGCCATGTCCGATCTGATCGGGGCTCCGGCCCGGTGGGCCGCGGCGGGGGCACCCGCGGGCCAGGAGCAGGGCGGATGTTCCGGCGAGTGCGGCGGCGGACAGGACCGAGGTGCCGGCTCTGTCTTTCCCCGGCTGTCGGCCAAGCCGACCAGAGGCGACCGGACGCTGTGGAATCCAAGCGGCATCGCATGGTGAGCAAGTCGTCGGCAGGTACGTCGAGATCCGTACGGTGCGGTCGGCAGGTATGTCGAGATCCGTACGGTGCGGGAAGGGCGGTGGGACGGCTTCACCACCGTCCGCGGACACCCCTCGCCGTCAGGCTCGAGCCGCTGTGCTTCAGCGGGCTGTCGGCGCGGTCCGGCGGGTGAGAAGGACGCCCAGGGCGATCATGCCGACACCCAGGACGAAGTGCAGCCAGTTGTCCGCCGTGTTGACCGGCACGAAGTTCGCCGCGCTGTCGTGGTCGATGATCAGCCCGTAGATCCACAGGACCAGGTAGATCACACCGCCGCCGATGAGGAAGGTGCGGGCGGTGGAAGCCGCGCGGGCCATGGCGATTCCGGCGAGGCCGAACAGCAGGTGGACGATGTTGTGCAGGATCGACACCTGGAAAAGTCCCAGGAGCTTGGCCTCGGAGTGGTGCTCGGCGAACTCCATGGTGCCGTAGTCGGTCGTTACACCGGGAATGAAGCCGAGAAGGCCCACCAGGAGGAATACCGCTCCGACGGCGAGCGCGGCCTGCTGGACCCTGGTCCGGCCGGCCGCGGGGGTGGTGTGGTGGGTGGACATGATGGTGATGCTCCTTCCGACGGTGCGGACGGCCGGAGCCGCGCAGCGTGATCACTGGTTGCCTCTTTGCCGCCCGTTTACCCCACCTTCCATCTTTCAGCGCGCCGTTGCTTCTCGGCTTCCCGCGCCACACCTGTCTCCCGGAGCAGGGAAGCCGAGCTTCCGGCAGCGGAGAAGCGCCTGCCGCCATCGCTCCCCGCCCCTGGATCGGCAGAGAACAGTCGCGCTCGCCTGGGCCAGTCGGGTGGCGGGCGGCCAGGCTGTCGGGTGACCGCAGAGATGTCGATGCCGACGGGTGGCTCGCCCGGCACGCCAGGGGAGCCATGCATGGGCGGGCGGTTCGGGCCGGATGCCGCGTCGGACCCGACCGAGTACGACGGCGCCGGCTGTGCGCCCGCGATGTGGTGGGGAGCTTGGGGAAGCCATCTGGGAATGCTTCTGTGCCGAGGGCGTTCCGCTCGGGAGCAGACGGGAGGGCCAGTCATGGGCAGTGGTGTGCGAAGAGTTCGCGGCTGCGCCGATGCGACCCTGCCCTGTCGGATGGTCCATGCGCCGGAAGCCGCACGGGACGAAAGCGCCCTCGGGCTGCTCCGGACCGTCCGGTGACTGCTGGGGAGGTAGCGGTGGAGCAGTCCCCCGCTGGAGCCCAGAGGTCGTCGTGCCTGACGGCGGAACCGCCGACGGGCTGCGGCATGAGCGTCAGGTCGAGGTGACGGCGGCACGAGCGAGAGCCGCCGTCTCCTGCGGCGTACCGTCGATCGGGACGGCCGAGCCCGCTTCGTCGTCGCCCAGTGGTTCGAAGTCGGCGAACTGCGTACGGAGCAGCTCGGGCGGCATGAAATGGCCCTGTCGCGCGGTGATCCGTGCGGCGATCAGCTCGGGCGAGCCGTCGAGGTGGAGGAAGAAGACGCGCGGTGCGGCGGAGGCCAGCCGGTCACGGTAGTGGCGCTTGAGCGCCGAGCATGTCACCACTCCTCCGCTGTCCGCATGACCGGCCAGCCACCGTGCGATCTCGTCCAGCCAGGGACGGCGGTCCTCGTCGTCGAGCGGGTGGCCCGCTCGCATCTTCGCCACGTTGGCCGCGGGGTGGAAATCGTCCCCCTCGGCGTAAGGGACATCGAGGTGCCGTGCCAGCAGCCGGCCCACCGTGGTCTTCCCCGAACCCGACACGCCCATGACGACGACCAGGGGAACAGTGTGATGAGACATCCAGGACCTTCCTTCGTACCGTGCCGCCTACAGCTCGATGACCACCTTGACGTCGTCGGGTCGCGGTGCGAACGCCTCCTTCGCGCGCTCCAGCGGCACCCGCCGGGTGATCAGGCGCTCGAGCCATGGCGGATCGGCCTTGGCCAGGGCATCAGCGGCCTGGCGGTAGTGACGCAGGTTGGCGTTGACCGAGCCCACCACCGCGTCGTTCTGCAGCACGATCTCCCGGTTGACGGCGCCCGCGTCCACGGTCATCCTGCGGCCGGCGGGTGACACACCGGTCAGGCACACCACTCCGTAGTGTGCGGTGCCCGTCAGCGAGGCGAGGACGGGCTCGTTCGCGCCCGTGGCTTCGATGACGACGTCCGGGCGCACGGCGGAGACGACCCGCTCGGCGTCCTCCGCGTGGTAGGTGGCGCCCAATTCCCGTACCAGGGCAGGTTTGAGTCCTTCGGTCACCCGGTCGAGGACATGCACCTCCAGCCCGCGCTGTGCCCCCAGCAGGGCGGCGAGCAGTCCGATGGGCCCCGCTCCCGTCACCAGGACGCGACGCGGCTCGAACCACGAACGGCCACCGACGCGCTCGACCTGCTCCCACGCCTTCGCCACCACGGTGGTCGGTTCCATGAGCACACCGACACGCTCCAGACACGGCTCCAGCCTTACCGCGTAGTCGGCTTCCACGCACCACGCCTGTGCGCCGTAACCGTCGATCTCCTTGATACCGCGTTCGGTGTAGCGCCCGTTGCGGCACATGTCGAACTCCCCACGGGCGCAGGCCCCGCACGGCTCGGGGTCCGGCCGGCGTACCACCCCGGCGACGAGGTCACCGGCCGAGAACCCGCTGCCGGGCGGCGCCTGCCGCACCCGCCCGAGGGACTCATGCCCCAGCACCAGCCGCTCACGGCCCGGCGGGGCCCAGCCGTACTCGCCCCGGGCGATCTCCCTGTCCGTTCCGCACACCCCCACCGCCAGGCCCCGCACCAGCAGCTCGCCGGCAGCCGGGGCGGGGTCGGGCACCTCCCGCACCTCCAGGGAATCCTTCTCGCCGGGCCGCACGGTCAGTGCACGCATCGCCCACCTCGCCCCTCACACCACGCGGCGCCTCATGCCGTGCGCGCCGCTGCCTGCCGTCCGCCTCGGCTTCACGGGTGTCCCGTTCGGACCTTTTCAGCACCAGCCACGCGGCCGCATCCTTCCTGAACTCCTCCGGATACGGAGACTCGCCTCCCACCCGGGCGCCCTCCCCGCTACCGGGATCCACGTCAGGGTGCCCGCTCCGAACACAGCGCATCATGCTCAACGGTCCACCAGTGGCTGTGGATTCGGCCGACGCGGAGCTGAATCCGTTCGCCGGGAGGGGCAGCGGCTCGGCGACTCCGACGAGACCGTACGCGCCGGGCGAGCACGGAGGGGCCGCAGGCCAAGGGCATCCCACCCGCGCAAGCCGATGCGCAGGCGCCCTGTGCGCTGCTCCGGCCAGGAGCTGAGCACGTTCCCGGCATGCCGCATTCCCCTCGTGCGACAGGTACGGCGGACACGGTCCGGTGAGCCTTCAGTCCTGTCGGCCGCGGCCGGTGAGCGCGTCGCGCAGCCGGTCGACCATGCCGGTGCCCGGGGCGAGGAGTTTGTTGGCGGGCGGGGTGTCGGGCGCGGCGGGGTGCGGGCGGGTGGGCGCGGTCTCCTTGGCCATCCGCACCTTCTCGCCCAACTCCCGCAGGGCGTCGGCGGAACAGGCGTCGGCCAGCAGGGGGAACAGCCGGTTCTCCTCGTCGGCGACGTGTTCGGTGACGGACGTCCTCAGCTGCGTGATCAAGGTGTCGAACCGGCCGTCACCGGGCTCACAGCCTTCGAGTTCCTTGAGCATGCGCTCGACTTCGCTGTGGTCGGCGATCTCCTTGTCGGCCAGATCGTCGCCCCCGTCGACGTAACGGCGCACCGTCGGGTACAGATGTTCCTCTTCCGCCACCGAGTGTCGCACCAGCTCCCTCGTCAATTCGTCCGCCAGTTCGCGCCGCCGCTGCTCACCTGTGGGCAGCGCCTCGATCTGTTCGAAGAGTGAGTCCACCTCGCGGTGGTCCGTGGTCAGTTCCTGAATGACGTTTCCGCCATGTCCCATGGTCGGCCTCTCCATCTCGGTCCCCGGCGCGGCGTGGATTCCTGGCTTCGTCGCCTTATGGCGAAGCCGTCCGCGTCTCGTGCGACGTCCGGCCACTGCGGCGTCACCGCCCTCCGCACACCGCCACCGAGCGGAACAGGCGGGAAGGCGCTTCCTCGGCGCCCGGCAAGGGATGAGTGCCACGCGACACGCCGGTGACGCCGCACAACCCGCCATTTCACTCCGGCGGCCGATGTCAAAGCCACGGTCCATGGCCGGAGCCGGAGGTCTGCGTGGTCGCGACCACTCGGGTCCGTAACGGCGCGTGGTCCGTTGGAGGAAGGTGCCCAGCGCGTGGACCATGTCGGCAGAGGGGTCGAAGGCCGTGAGGCAGCTAGCGGTTTCACCGCGACGTGTCGCACCGGTCTCCCGGGCTGACGCCCGCGTCACCGGGTCGGCTTCGCGAGGTCGACGTTTCCCCCGTGTCCGCACGGTTACCCATCGAAGGACGTGCCTCACGCGCCCCTGTGCGCACCCCGGACCGGGGGCACCGGGACAGTCGTTCACTGACGGGATCGGAAACGGAGTGTCCATGGCCAGCACCAAGGTGTCCGACTACATCCTCCAGCGGCTGCGCGAGTGGGACGTAGATCATGTCTTCGCCTACGCGGGTGACGGCATCAACGGTCTGCTGGCGGCCTGGGGACGGGCGGACAACGAGCCGAAGTTCGTGCAGGCACGGCACGAGGAGATGGCGGCCTTCCAGGCCGTCGGGTACGCCAAGTTCTCCGGCAAGGTGGGTGTCTGTGCCGCCACCTCGGGTCCCGGCGCGATCCACCTGCTGAACGGGCTGTACGACGCCAAGCTGGACCACGTGCCCGTGGTGGCGCTGGTCGGGCAGACCAACCGCAGCGCCATGGGCGGCTCCTACCAGCAGGAAGTGGACCTCGCCAGCCTGTACAAGGACGTGGCCTCGGACTTCTGCGAGACGGCGACGGTGCCCGAACAGTTGCCGAACCTGATCGACCGGGCCTTCCGCACCGCGTACGCCAAGCGCACCGTCACCGCGATCATCCTCCCCGGCGACGTGCAGGAGCTGGACTACAGCCCG
The DNA here is from genome assembly GCF_001905725.1 of Streptomyces sp. CB02400. GTDB lineage: Bacteria > Actinomycetota > Actinomycetes > Streptomycetales > Streptomycetaceae > Streptomyces > Streptomyces atrovirens. The sequence continues at coordinate 52,243 of NZ_LIWB01000011.1, read as the reverse complement.
CCCGGCCACGCCTTCAAGATGGTGCCCTCCAGCCTCGGACTGGGCCGCTACGCACCGGTCCCGGCCGACGAGGACCTCCAGCGGGCCGCCGACGTGCTGAACGCCGGCGAGAAGGTCGCCGTGCTGATCGGACAGGGGGCCCGCGGCGCCCGTGAGGAGGTCGAGCGGCTGGCGGACGTGCTCGGCGCCGGCGTGGCCAAGGCCCTGCTCGGCAAGGACGCCCTGCCCGACGACCTGCCCTATGTCACCGGCTCCATCGGGCTGCTGGGCACCCGTCCCTCCTACGAGCTGATGCGGGACTGCGACACCCTGCTGATGATCGGCTCCAGCTTCCCGTACACGCAGTTCATGCCGGAGCTGGACCAGGCGCGGGCCGTGCAGATCGACATCGACCCGCACATGATCGGCCTGCGCTACCCGAACGAGGTCAACCTCGTCGGCGACGCCCGCGAGACGCTGCGGCGGCTGCTGCCGCGCCTGCATCGCAAGACGGACCGGACCTGGCGGGAGCAGGTGGAGAAGAACGTCGCCCGCTGGTGGGAGGTCATGCAGCGGCGGGCCGCCGTCAGCGCCGATCCCGTCAACCCCGAGTACGTCGTCCACGCCCTGGACGGCAAGCTGCCCGACGACGCGATCCTCGCCGCCGACTCCGGGTCGGCCGCCAACTGGTACGCCCGGCACCTGCGGCTGCGCGGTCGGATGCGCGGCTCCCTGTCCGGCACCCTGGCCACCATGGGGCCCGGCGTGCCGTACGCCATCGGGGCGAAGTTCGCGCATCCCGACCGGCCTGCCATCGCCCTGGTCGGCGACGGCGCCATGCAGATGAACGGCATGATGGAGATGGTCACCGCCGCGAAGTACTACCGCGAGTGGTCCGACCCCCGGCTGATCGTCGCGGTGCTCAACAACGGCGACCTGAACCAGGTCACCTGGGAGATGCGGGCGATGTCCGGTGCCCCGCAGTTCGAGGAGTCGCAACACATCCCCGACCTGCCGTACGCGGAGTTCGCGCAGCGCATGGGCCTGGACGGGGTACGGGTGGAGAAGCCCAAGCACGTCGAGTCCGCCTGGGACCGGGCCCTCGCCGCCGACCGGCCCTTCGTCATCGACTTCCGCACCGACCCGGCCGTCCCGCCCATCCCGCCGCACGCGGAGCTGGACCAGATCGAGGCCGCGGCCACCGCGATCCTCAAGGGCGACAGCGACCGCGGCTCCATGGTGAAGCAGGGCATCAAGGCCAAGGTGCAGGAGATGCTGCCGGGCAGCCGTCACCGCGGTGACCGGCCCGGCGCCGGACCGCACGACAGCACCGAAGGGAACAAGTGACCCACCCGGCGCCACCGGCTCGGACACTCCACGACGGACCTGCCGTGGAGCACCTGTCCGTCTCCGTGTACCGCGTCCCCACCGACCTTCCGGGCGGGGACGCCACCCTCGCCTGGGACGCCACCACCCTCGTCCTGGTGGAAGTCGCCGCGGCCGGCCACACCGGTCTCGGCTGGACCTACGGATCGGCCGCCACCGCAGCGGTGGTCCGTGACGAACTGTCCGGCCTCGTCACCGGGCACGACCCCTTCGACGTCCCCGCCGCGGGCGACCGCATGAGCCGTGCCGTGCGCAACACCGGACGGCCCGGCATCGCCGCCGGCGCGCTCTCCGCCGTCGACACCGCCCTGTGGGACCTCAAGGCCCGCCTGCTCGGACTGCCCCTGGTCGGGCTGCTCGGTGCGGCCCGTGCCGAGGTCGCGGTGTACGGCAGCGGCGGCCTCACCCCGTACGACGACACCCAGCTCGAACGGCAACTGCGCGGGTGGACCGAGCAGGGCATCGACCGAGTGAAGATCAAGGTCGGGGAGTCCTGGGGACGCGAGGAGTCCCGCGACCTGCACCGGACCCGCCTGACCCGCGAGGTCGTGGGCGACGCGGCGCACCTGTACGTCGACGCGAACGGCGGCTACACCCGTAAACAGGCGGTGCGCATGGCCGGGGCCATGGCCGACTCGGGCGTCACCTGGCTGGAGGAACCCGTCTCCTCGGACGACCTCGCGGGGCTGCGCGTGGTCCGCGACGCGGTCGCCGCCGACGTCGCCGCCGGTGAGTACGGCTACGACCTGCCGTACCTGACCCGGATGGCCGCCTCGGGAGCAGTCGACTGCCTCCAGGCCGACGTCACCCGGTGTGGAGGCATCACCGTGTGGCTGCGCGCCGCCGCCGTCGCCGAAGGGCTCGGCCTGCACCTCTCCGACCACTGCGCCCCGCACCTGCACGCCCACGTCGCCGCCGCCGTGCCCAACACCCGGCACCTGGAGTGGTTGGTTCCACGACCACGTCCGCATCGAGAACCTGCTGTTCCACGGCACCCTGGACCCGGGCGGCGGCACCGTCACCCCCGGCGCCTCCGGCGAGCCGGGCCACGGCCTCAGCCTGAACCGGCGGGCCGCCGAACGCTTCCGCACCGGATGAGCGGTGGCCCCCACCTCATCGACGCACGGCGCACGGACAACAGCCCGTGGGTGCTGCGCGACTACGCCCTCGTCGCCGACGGGGAACGCGGCGCGCTCGTCGATCCACGCGGAGGGATCGCCTGGCTCTGCGCACCCGCCTGGCACAGCGGCGCCGTCTTCTCCGGCCTCCTGGGCGGGCCCGGCCACTACCGGGTCCGCCCCGCGGACGACTGGAACGTGTGGGGCGGCTACTACGAGGACGGCACTCTCGTCCGGGTCAGCCGCTGGGTCACCGCCGACGGCATCGTCTCCTGCCGCGAGGCCCTCGCCGTACCCGCGGAGACAGAACGCGTCGTGCTGCTCCGTCAGGTCCGCGCCGTCCGCGGTGAGGCCCTCGTCGACATCGGTCTCGACGTACGCGCCGAGTACGGGCGGCGGGGCATGACCGGTCTCCGTCGTGAGGGAGGGCTGTGGCGGGCCCGCAGCGGCGCGCTCCACGTGAGACTCACCGGTGCGGACCGGGCCCGGACCGGTCCGGACGGCGAGCTGCGCGGGCGGCTGCGGCTGTCCGAAGGCGCCCACCACGACCTGGTACTGGAGATCGCCACCGAGTGGCAGGACGCACCACTGGACCCGCAGGACCTCTGGGAGGCCACCGAACGCTGGTGGAAGAAGGCGGTGCCGGACTGCGCCGACACCGCGGCACCCCGCGACACCCGCATGGCGTACGCCGTCCTGAACGGCCTGACCGGTTCCCGGGGAGGCATGGTCGCGGCCGCCACCACCTCGCTGCCCGAGCGCGCCGACACCGGCCGTGACTACGACTACCGCTACGCCTGGATCCGCGACCAGTGCTACGCCGGGATCGCCGTCGCCGCACACGGCCCCCACCCGTTGCTGGATCGGGCGGTGCGCTTCGTCACCGACCGCATCCTGGAGGACGGCGCCGACCTGCGTCCCGCCTACACCGTCGACGGCCGGCCGCCGCCGGACGAGCACCCGCTGCCGCTCACCGGCTATCCCGGCGGCAGCAACCGCGCCGGGAACCGCGCCGGACGCCAGTTCCAGCTCGACGCGTTCGGGGAGGTGCTTCAGCTGTTCGCCGCCGCCGGTCGTCACGGCATGCTGGACGGGCGGTCCGCCGAGGCCGCCCGCCTCACCGCCGAGGCCGTGGCCGAACGCTGGGCGGAGCCGAACGCGGGGTTGTGGGAGCTGGACGAGCGCTGGTGGACGCACTCCCGTCTGTGCTGTGTCGTGGGGCTGCGCGACCTGGCCCGGTACATCGGCACAGGAGCGTCCGCCGACTGGTCCCGCCTGGCCGGGCACGTTCTGGAAGCGACCCGGATCCGCTGCCTGCACCCCGACGGCCACTGGCAGCGGGCCGCCGACGACCCGGGCCCGGAGGCCGCCCTCCTGCTGCCGCTGGCCTGCGGAGCGGTGCCGCCCACCGACCCCAGCCTCCGGCTCACGCACGCGCAGGTGGTGCGGCGGCTGGCCAAGGACGGGTACGTGCACCGCTTCCGCCACGGGGACGAGCCCCTGGGTGACGCCGAGGGGGCGTTCCTGCTGTGCGGTTTCATGGCGGCGCTGTCCGCCCACGCACAAGGCCGGGAGACGGAGGCGTCGCGATGGTTCGAACGGACCCGGTCAGCCTGCGGTCCCGCGGGATTGTTCTCCGAGGAGTACGACGTGGCCCAGCGTCAACTACGGGGGAACCTGCCGCAGGGGTTCGTCCACGCGCTGCTGCTGGAGTGCTCCGCGCGGTTCGGCGGCACCTCGGGAAGTGTCCTGCCGGGCGGCTGGTGAAGAACGATGTGGGGCACGCCTCATTGTCATCGCCGGTGAGCAACAGTCCCCGCCGTCCGCCCGCGGTCGTGTGCGGCCGCTCGCGGGTACGACGTGTCCTTCCAGGACGACACGGTTGCGACGGCATGGCGGGCCACGGCCTCGGGACGGTCACGCAGCCGCACGCCCGGGTCCACGCTTCCGGTCCGTCGGCATGAGGGCGGTGCCCAGCGGCAAGGTGCGGCGCCGGTTCAGGCCGGACAGCGGTACGCGGGACGTGACCGGCGGCTAGGACGCACCGCGTGTGGACGTTCGGACGTATCGCGCTCCGGCCGCGACGGCGAGCAGCGCGGCGCCGGTGACCGCGAGCGGTAGCAGGGAGCGCGGTCCGGGCGCCTCGGGCCGCTCCGCCACGGCCTCGCTCCCATGGAGTCCGGCGGCGAGGATCTCCGCCAAGTGCAGCGGGGTACGTCCGGTGCCTGCCTGGTCGACCTGGGTGCGGCAGCTGAATCCGTCCGCGAGGACCAGTGTCGACTCGTCCGCCTCCCGGACGGCAGGCAGCAGCCCGGCCTCGGCGCAGGCCATTGACACGTCGTAATGACCCTTCTCGAAGCCGAAGTTGCCGGCCAGTCCGCAGCAGCCGGCGTCCAGCACGTCGGCGTCCACGCCCGCGCGCCGCAGGACCTCGCGGTCGGCGTCGAAGCCCATGACGGCGTACTGGTGGCAGTGGCGCTGCACCACCGCGCGGGTGTCGACGCGCGGTGGCCGCCAGTCGTCGGCGTGTTCGACCAGGATCTCGGCGAGCGTCCTGGTCTGGGCGCGCAACCGCTCGACGTCCGGGTCCTTCGGCAACAGTTCGGGGGCGTCGGCCCGGAAGACGGCGGTGCAGCTCGGTTCGAGGCCGACCACCGGGGTGCCCCGGCGCAGGTCCTCACGGAGCACGTCGAGGGTGTGGCGCAGGACCCGCTCGGCGACGCCCAGTTGTCCGGTGGAGATCCACGTCAGCCCGCAGCACACCGCCGCTGCGGGCACCTTGACGCGGAACCCGGCCGCCTCCAGGACTTCCACCGCGGCCCGGCCGATCGCGGGGTGGAAGTGGTCGGTGAAGGTGTCGGGCCACACCACGACCTCGCCCCGGTGCCCGTCACCGCGCGGCCCTCCCCGCTCGCGCCACCAGTCGGTGAACCGCTGCTCGGCGAAGACCGGTACGTCACGTTCGGCAGCCACACCTCCGAGCACCTTGGCGGCCCGTGCCACCCACGGCACCGAGACCAGCGCGTTCACGGTGCGCGGCGCGAGGGCTGCCAGCCGGGCCACGGCCGGCAGCCAGCCCATCGAGTAGTGCGCCAGGGGGCGCGGCCGGCCCTTGTAGTGGTGGTGCAGGAACTCGGCCTTGTAGGTGGCCATGTCGACGTTGACCGGGCAGTCCGTCTTGCAGCCCTTGCAGGCCAGACAGAGGTCGAGGGCGTCGTGCACCTCGTCGGAGCGCCAGCCGTCCGTGACCGGCGAGTCACCGTCGTTGTTGACCATCTCGAACAGCAGCCGGGCGCGGCCCCGGGTGGAGTGCTCCTCCTCGCGGGTGGCCCGGTAGCTCGGGCACATCACGCCGCCCTCCGAGGAGCGGCACTTGCCTACGCCGACGCAGCGGGCGGCGGCGCGGCTGAACCTGCCGTCGTCGTGCGGGAAGGAGAAGACGGTCTCCGGCTCCCAGGGCAGGTGGTCCGCGCCCAGGCGCAGGTTCTCGTCCAGCCGGTACGGCAGGACGACCTTGCCCGGGTTCATCCGGTTCCCGGGGTCGAACAGGCCCTTCAACCGCTCGAACCCCTCGATCAGTTCCGGCCCGAACATCTTCTCCAGCAGTTCGCCCCGCGACTGGCCGTCCCCGTGCTCGCCGGACAGCGATCCGCCGTAGGAGACGACCAGGTCGGCGGCGCGCTCCACGAACGCCCGCATCCGGGCGACTCCTTCCTCGGATTCCAGGTCGAAGGGGATACGGGTGTGGACGCAGCCGTGGCCGAAGTGGCCGTAGACCGAGGGGTGCCCGTAGTCGAACTGTTCGTAGAGGCGCTTCAGGTCGCGCAGGTAGTCGCCGAGGCGGTGCACGGGCACGGCCGAGTCCTCCCAGCCCTCCCAGGTGTCCGGCTTGCCGGGGACGTGCGCGGTGGCGCCCAGTCCGGACTCGCGCACCCGCCACAGCTGTCCGATGTGCTCCGGGTCGTCGTACCAGGTGTGGTCGACGTCCTCGGGCTTCGCGTCGATGAGCGCCCTGGCCCGCTCCTCCACCTCCTCGCGGGTGTCACCGCTGAGCTGCACCATCAGGTAGGCCCTGCCCTGGGGCAGTTCCTTCAGCGCGTCGGGGTTGAGGTGCTTCTTCTGCTGGAAGTGAACCAGTTGGTGGTCCACCCCTTCCAGTGCCGCGGGCTGGTGCTCCAGGACGGCCGGCACGTGGTCGGCGGCCTGGCAGATGTCCTCGTAACCCAACACGACCAGCGCGCTGTGCTTCGGCACGGGGACGAGTTCGAGTTCCGCGCGCAGGACCGTGACCAGTGTGGACTCGGAGCCGGTCAGCAGTCCGGCGACGTCGAAGCCCTGTTCGGGCAGGAGCGAGTCCAGGTTGTAGCCGGAGACCCGGCGCGGGATGTCCGGATAGCGCTCGCGGACGAGTCCGGCATACCGGTCGCGCAGCCCCGCCAGCCCCCGGTACAGCTCCCCCGTGCGCCCGTCGGACGCCATGAGCCGTTCCAGTTCGCCGTCGTCCGTCCGCCCCACCCACATCCGGACGCCGTCGTAGGTGAGGACCTCCAGGCGGCGCAGGTTGTCGACGACCTTGCCGTACGCCTGGGCCGTCGATCCGCACGAGTTGTTGCCGATCATCCCGCCGATGGTGCAGTTCGGGTGGGTGGCCGGTTTGGGCCCGTACATGAGGTCGTACTCGGCGAGCTGTCGGTTCAGGTCGTCCAGGACGATGCCCGGCTCGACGACGCAGCGGCGGTTCTCCCGGTCGACGGAGACCAGCCGGTTGCAGTACTTGCTCCAGTCCAGGACCACGGCGGTGTTGCAGCACTCGCCGGCCAGGCTGGTGCCGCCGCCCCGGGACAGCAGCGGTGCACCCTGTTCCTGGCACACCGCCACCGCCTCCCGGGCCGCCTCGACCGTGCGCGGGACGACCACCCCGATGGGTACTTGCCGGTAGTTGGAGGCGTCCGTCGAGTAGGCCGCACGGGTGCCCGCGTCGAAGCGGACCTCGCCGTCGACCCTGGCCCGCAGCTCGGCTTCCAGGGCGGGCCCGTCGACCTGGTTCCGGGGCCGCCTGGCGACGGGGAGGGGGAGATCGACGGGGTCCATCAGCGGCCTTCCGGTGGAGGGACGGGTACGGCGGCCTCGCGGCCGGACGGCGACGTGCCCGTGCCTCGGTGACCGCAGGGCCCGCGCCGGTGCCCCGACCGTGTATCCGAGGCGCGGTGGACGCAAACCGGACCGAGGCATCCGGCGTCACGACGCGGCGGATAACCGGACGGTCCCGTCGAAGCCACTCCGTTGGACGACGGTCCTCGGGGTACCTCTGTGCCGAACAGCCGGGATCACGACACACCGAAGGGATGGTGCGCATGCCGTTGTCGCGCGGTCAGGGACGGCTGGACACGAGGGCGGCCCGCTCGGCCGAGCGGACCACGGAGTACCTCGACCGCCGCCTGCCGCTGCTGGACGCCGCCCGGACGACGCTGCGCAAGGCGTTCCCCGACCACTGGTCGTTCCTGCTGGGGGAACTGGCCCTGTACAGCTTCGTGGTGCTGCTGGTGACCGGTGTCTGGCTGACGCTCTTCTTCGAACCGAGCATGTCGGAGGTGGTCTACCAGGGCTCGTACGTGCCGCTGCGCGGCGTGCGGATGAGTGAGGCGTTCGCGTCCACCCTGCACATCAGCTTCGACGTGCGCGGAGGGTTGTTGATCCGGCAGATCCATCACTGGGCCGCGCTGGTGATGGCCGCCGCCGTCGGCGTGCACCTGCTGCGGGTGTTCTTCACCGGCGCGTTCCGCCGCCCCCGTGAGGCCAACTGGCTGATCGGGCTCACCCTGTTCCTGCTGACGATGCTGGAGGGCTTCGCCGGCTACTCGCTCCCCGACGACCTGCTGTCGGGCACCGGCCTGCGGACCGCGCAGGGCTTCGTCCTGTCCGTGCCCGTCGTCGGCACCTACCTGAGCATGTTCCTCTTCGGCGGGGAGTTCCCGGGGCACGACATCGTCTTCCGGCTGTACCCGGTCCACATCCTGCTCCTGCCGGGCGCTCTGCTGGCGGGCGTCGTCCTCCACCTCATCCTCGGGCAGATGAGTGAGCGAATGGGAGCGCATGTGCGGCCGGAGGGGCGGATCGAGGTGGTGGGCTGGTTCAGCTCGCGAGCTGAACCCGGAACCGCGGCAACGTCATCAGCGTCGTGCGGGCCGGATGCACGAGGTGGCGCGAGACTCGTACGGCCGTGCGGCTGCCCGTGGTCCTCGCTTTCTTCACCGCTCGGCCGGTCAACGCCTGGCTGGTGCGCGCGGACTGGAAGCGGAGGATCTGGCCGCACTCGACGACACCTTCAGCAACCACCGGTCAGTCGCGGGGCCGTGTTCGGCGGCAGCCGGGGCCCGCAGCGGTGTCCCGGCCGTCCGGCCGACGTACTGGGCCACGCCCGGCGGAGCGGGTCGTGTCAGGAGTTGAGCCGCCAGATGGCGAGGCTGAGGGCAGCCGCGTACAGCACCCACAGTGCGTAGGGGACGAGGAGGAGCGAGGCAGCCGGACTCCTGCGCCGGAAGAGCAGCATCGTGGTGCCGAGCGCCGCCAGCAACAGGCAGATGTCGAGGAACGCGAGTCCGTACCGGTCGGCACCGAAGAGCAGCGGTGTCCAGGCCAGGTTGAAGGCGAGTTGTGCGCTCCAGAAAACGATCTCCTTCCTGGTCCGTGCCAGGGACCGGCGGCGCAGTACGAGCCAGGCGGAGAACGCGATGGTGGCGTACAGCACCGTCCAGACCGGGCTGAACAGCCAGGAGGGCGGGGCCCAGGCGGGACGGTCGAGGGAGCGGTACGTGCTTGCCGAGTCCGACGCCGCGAGACCGCCCAGGGCAGCCACCGTGTAGCAGACCGCGAGAAGCACGAGCAGGAGTAGGAACGACCGACGCGAGGCGGAACGGGGTCGCAGATCTTGCCTGGGCGGAGCTCCCGTCACCTGCCGTCTCCTTTCGGTGCGCCGACATGTAGCGAGCGGATGCCCCGGACCCGCTGTCCGATGCGGCACGTGGTGCGACGGCGTCCGTCCACGCCCGTGTCACAGCCGTCCACCGGCTCCGGTCGGCATCCGGCGGAGGTGTGCCGTGCCGGACCGCCTCCGGCCTTCCCGTGCCAGTGGCGACCGGTTTCCCGCCGCACGGTGTCGTGCCCTTCGCCGGGAGCTGTTCGACGGAGCCGATGCCGGGCGGAACGGTTCGCACGCGTCGGAAATGACCACGGCCTCCGTGGCGCCGGAGCCGACCGGGGCAGGCGAACGGGTGCTCGGTCGGCATCCGGTGCGGAACCTACGGATCCGCGGACGCCCCCGCGGCAGACGGCTCCTACCGTGTGCGCAGCTCGTGGGCGACGCCGAAGGCGGCGGCGGTGACCGGCACCGCGAGGAGTACTCCGACGATCCCGGCCACGGAGGCGCCCGCGGTGGGCGCCACGAGGACCGGCGCCGGGTGGATCCGCACAGTCCGGCTCTGGACCATCGGCTGGGAGACGTTCCCCTCCAGCAGTTGCACCACGAGCACGACCCCGAGCGTCCACAGGGCGACGGCGAACCCGCGGTCGGCGAGCGCCACCAGCACGGCCGCGGCTCCGGAGACGAAGGCGCCGACATAGGACACGTAGGCGCCGATGAAGATGATCGCCCTGAGCCCGAGGGCACCCGGGACCCGCAGGAGGAGCAGGCCGGTGGTGATGCAGACGGCGTCGATGAGCGCGACCACGGCGGTGTCCCGCATGGACCCCTCCACGCCCTCGAAGGCCCGCCGAACCATCGCCTCGACGGCGTCGGCCGCGTCGCGCGCAACAAGCGAGCGCAGCGTGGCGGCGGCCCGGTGGGAGCCGCGCAGGAAGAAGAAGACCAGCAGCCGCCCCGGTGTTCTGCTGGAGCACGGAGCGTGGTGAGGTGAGACAGTGGCTGAGCACGCACACGAGGAGGGCACTGTGCACGGACCGTCGACGAGACGAGGTCTCGTGGGCATGCTCCTTCAAGGAGGTGCCGGACTGGCGGCGGCGGCACTGCTTGCCAGGTTGCTGGAGGCAGCGATTCCGATCAGTACGGCGGCGGCCGCGACACAAGAGGGCGGAAATGCCTTCGCCGCCTCGGTCCTGCGCGCCGTCGGCAACGGCACGCTGGCGGCCGCGGCCTGTGTCGTCCAGTTCGCGGTGCTGCTTCTCTGCTTCAGAGGCATCCGGTTCTGCTGGAACCTCCTGCGCGGCCGGCGCTCGCAGCCGCGTCCAGTCTGAACAAGGGCCCGGTCGGCGCGCCGCGGCACGGATCCTTGCGGGCCGGGTCCGCGCTCGTGCGGTCACCACGTTCCGGGCACAGCGGATCCGGACGGCACTGTGCAATGAGCAGGCCCCCGACGGGTACGCGTACCAGGCTCAGGCCATGGCAGGAACACCTCCTGTCCCAGGGCGATGTCGCAAGGGCCGGTCGACAGCGGGGAGCGTTTCAGGTGGTACTCGTCATCGTCTTCGGGGTGGCGCTGCTGGTGGCCGTGCTGTTGTCCGGGCTGGCCGCCCGGTCGGTGCTCTCCACCTCGCTGCTGTTCCTGGTGGGCGGCGCGCTCGTCAGTGACGGCTTCCTCGGTCTGATCCACATCACCCCGGACAGCGACATCGTCAGGGTCACCGCCGACCTGGCGCTCTTCGCGGTGCTGTTCACCGACGGGATGCACGTCTCCTTCCCGGCCCTGCGCCGGTCCTGGCGCAACCCGGCCCGCGCGCTCGGCCTGGGCATGCCGCTGGCCCTCCTCGGGGTCGCACTGCTCACGCACTTCCTCGTGGGCCTGGACTGGACGACGTCCTTTCTGGTCGGCGCCGTGCTGGCACCCACCGACCCGGTGTTCGCCTCGGCCATCGTGGGCCGCGAGGAGGTCCCCGCCCGGCTGCGACAACTGCTCAACATCGAAAGCGGCGTCAACGACGGCCTCGCGCTGCCGTTCGTCCTCGTCCTCATCGCGGCCGCCGCACCCGTCGGCCACACCGAGGACGTCGGCTTCGCCTCGATCGCCGGTGAACTCCTCCTCGGGCTCCTCTTCGGCGTGGTCCTGCCACTGCTCGTGCACTGGCTGGTCCGATTCCGGCTGCTGGGCGCGGAGCCTTCGCTTCAGCCCCTGCTGCCGCTGGCGGTCGGAGTCATCCTGTACGCGGCCTGCCACCTCACCCACGCCAACCCTTATCTGGCCGCTTTCTCCGCGGGCGCGGTGATCGCCGCACTCGCGCCGCAATCCAAGGACGCCTTCGAACCGCTGGGGGGATCCCTGGCCGAGCTGGCCAAGTTCGCGGCGCTGCTGGTCTTCGGCGCCCTGCTCACCCCGCACCTCTTCGGCGAGCTGTCGATCGGCGGCTACGCGGTGGCGGTCCTGTGCATCTTCCTCATCCGTCCGGCCTCACTGCTGCTGTCCCTGGCGGGCACCGACTTCAACCGCAAGGAGAAGCTCACCGCGGCGTGGTTCGGCCCCAAGGGCTTCGCCTCGGTGGTCTACGGACTGCTGGTGCTCCAGGCCGGCATCCCGCAGGGTGAGGAGGCGTTCACCCTGATCGCCGTCACCATCGCCTTCTCGATCGTCGCCCACAGCAGCACGGACGTACCGATCGCACGGATCTTCGACGTCGAGGAACTGATCGGCCTCCCCGACGACGACAGAAAACCACGGCACGGGCCACCGGACCCCGGCATGCAGCAGGGGCACAGCGACACGGGAACCGGCAGCCACGACGACCTGCCCCGTGCGAGTTGAGCGGCCTGCCCGCGCCGCCCAGTACGGCTGTCATCAGCAGGAGGAGCGCGAGGAGAGCGGCTGCGGCCCCTCCGTTCCAGTGCCGGTTCGTCACCAGGGCGCCTCCGCGCTCCAGATCCGCAGCGAGGACGAGTACCACGGCTGCAAGGCCCATACGGCCGCCTCCGCGTCTTCTGCTGCTCACCGGCTACGCACAGATCGACCAGCTCGCCGCCACGCGCCGAAGAAACGGGGCTTCCACCGGCCGGTACGCAGGGGATTTGCGGGCGGACGACTCCGTCGTGCACCCGACCGGGTCAAGACGGCACCGCCGGTACACCGCGCGCCCCGTTCAACCCGGCACCACGTCGGCCTACGGTGCTCAGACGGCTCACTGGACTGTCGAGCGACTCGTCCAGGTCGTCGCTGAGGCAAAGCGCTTTCCGCGAGCTGGAGCGAACGCGAGTTCAGGCTGGGCCCGACTGCGCTCGGCAACTTGGCTCCGGACGCTCGAGACTGAAGAGTCCGAGGACAGTGGTTCCATGGCAGACGCCGCACTCCGTCGCAGTCCCCCCATACAGAAGCCCCGTCGGGATGGTTCCCGACGGGGCCTCGCCGTATCACCAGCTGTCACACCTGTCACGAACTGGGCGGACCCTCTCGAGCCAGAATGCCCTGAGCTGGCATTATGCGCTGCTCATCTTGGACTGGCCTGGACGCCCACGGACGGCCCCTACAACCTGTGCCATGTGGTGCTGTTGCAGCCTCAGTCAGAGGGCAGCCCCGGAAAGGCTTCGCTGCGGTCTCAGGCCGCGTCCCACAGGCCGGCGTCCAGAACGCGTGCTGCCTTGGTGATGCTCCCCGGCATCAGGTGCCGGTAGGTGCGGTACGTCCCCTCGATCGACTTGTGCCCCATCCACTCGGCCACGTCGGCGATCGGGATGCCACTGCCCCGCCCGAGGCCCCTCAGCAGCGTGGAACTCGCGAGCGAGGCGGAGCCAAGGCGCCCACGCCGGCCCGCCCAGGCCGAATTCCAGGTCACGCGCCTCTGCGCACTTGCGTGCGCCACTCCTCCCTTCCGTACGGTCCGGCCGATGGCGAACCGCCCTCGCCCACTGTGAAGGAGAGCTGTTGAAGCCGACCGAGGAAGTGCTCCAGGACCTGACCCAGCCCTCGAATGTCCCCGTCCACTCCGACGACGCGCTCGTCGGGAAGGTGAAGGCCGCCATCGCGGCGGACGACGAGAAGCGGAAGGAGAACGAGGACGGGCCGCTCCGCCGGAAGCCCACCCTCGTCCCGATCCCGCAGACGGAGCTGCCCCGGCAGTTCGAAGTGACCCTCTGGGACGTGCTCCACACCCTCGCCCGGGCCACTGCCCTGTCGTGGCGCGGGGCGGGCCGGGGGCTGGCGGAGCACTGGGGCGCACTCAAGTACACCCAGGCCTTGGCCGGCGGTCACGACTCCTTCCTCGGCCTCACCGACGAAGGCCACCGCATCGCGGACCACTACAAGTCGCTGCAGTCCGGCGAGCTCGGCATCGGCTTCGCCCTCACGCTCGCCGAGCACATGCTGCGCAGCCGTTTCCCCGACCATTCGGTCACGATCGTCCCCGCCGACACGGCGTTACGCGCGGGCTGGGCCCTCAACAGCAGGGACAAGGGCGAGAAGGTGAAGTACCGCTATCGCCCCCAGTACTTCGCCGAGGTCTGACGGCCGGGCGAGCCGTCCCTCTCCATCCCCCTCGCCTGCAAGGGCAACCACGGCGACTCCGCCACCTCCGCCGAGCAGCTGGCCTCCGCCTCGGCCCACGCCGAAGCGGTCCACATCGGCGCGTGGAACGAGACCCCCGGCCTGCTGTTCAGCACACAGCTCCCGACGGACGGCGGAACGATGACCGTCCACGCCCTCCAAGCACCCGGCAGCGGAGGTCGGTTGTCCCCGGCGGAAGGCCGTGAGCCGAACCTGAACGCCCCACCGTTCCAGGCGAACATGATGCCGGACATCCACCCGCCGGCCGAGGGCCTGGTGGCACCGGAGCCTGTACGGGGCTGCCACGTGCAGCCGAAGGACTACGCCTGGTTCCAGGAGTCCCTGGCCCACACCACCGCGGCGGGCCTCATGGCCTTCGCCGGCTCCGGCCACGCCACCGCCCGCCACCTGACCGACCGGCAGGGCCGCAAACGCTTCACCGGCCTCGAACACGCGGCCAGCATGAGCATCCAGGACGCCGCCCACATCCTCTTCGGCAACGAGTACGTCGGCACCGACCACGTCTTCCGCCTCAACGGCCCCCGCGTCGAGGCGTTCTCCGGCGTGGACAAGGAAGTCTTCCGACTCCTCACCAGAGGCGACATCGAGGAGTACCGCGCCCTCGTCCACGCTAGCCGCGGCGTCCGCCCCCGCCTCACCTTCGACAAGAACTGGGGCGGCCCCGTCTCCGTCCACACCGACGGCTCCGTCTTCGCCCTGCGACTGCTGCCGGGGCAGGACGAGGAGCCTCGCCCGGGCTCGGGCCGGTGGACCCGCCCCTGAGGACAAGGTCGTGGCCGGAGCTCGCCCTGCCAGGCGCCCTGCACGTATTGGGCCTCCGATACCGCGTGAACCTGCCCATTCCTGGATGTCGCAGCGCCGTGCCGACGTCAGCTTCACTCGAAGGCGGACCGCGGTGTTCGTGGCCAAGGCTGGTTCTGGCACGCGTACCAGAAACACCTACGCGCTCCGAAGCACAACGCCGAGTGGTGGAGCCAGATGCTCCGGGCAGCACCCTCCGAAACGAGGAAACCGATGCACATCTCCTGCCCCTGGGTTGGCTGCCGCTGCGCATCCGGGAGCACGAAAGCGTGGATGGTGCCGTTGGCAAAGTAGCGGCAGCCCTTGCCACCCGTGACCATCCTCTGGCCCTGCGGCTGCAGAACCCGAAGCGCTCCATGGAACCAGGCCCCTGAGCAATCCGATCGAACGGCCCGGATTCACTTGCGTGCTGTGAGCTCGGCGAGCAGGGCCACAACCGTGGCGGCTCCCACGACGGCGGCACCCGCTTCTGGTGCGTACAGAGCCAGGATGGTCACGAGCACACCGACCAGCAGGTCGTCCCGGCGCCGGGTTGGCGCCCGGTGTGCGGCCCCGGACGGAGGCCCGGCCTGGCTGCTGACCGTCACGGTCGCGTCGGGCGCCGGGGCCACTCCGTCCGTGTGCCGTCTGCTGTCCGCTCAGGGGCAGGGCATGCTCATGTAGAGCGCCTGCTCGCCTTCGGAGGGGGTGCCGTCATAGAGAGCGGTGTCCAGCCCGCAGAAGGCGAAGCCCATCCGCCGGTACGCGTGAATCGCGGGTGCGTTGATGTTGGTGACCTCCAGCCAGAGGTGTCCGGCGCCCCGCTCGCGGGCGAACTCCACCGCGACCCCCATCAGCGCCCGGCCGACGCCCCGTCCCCGGTGCTCCGGGGCGATCTCGATGTCCTCCACGGTCAGCCGGCGGTTCCACCCGGAGTACGAGACGGTGACGAACCCGGCCAGGTCGCCGACGGCTCCGTGGGCGACGAAGGTATGGGAGTCCGCGTCGTCGCCGTCGTACTCGTCCTCGGGAAACACCTTGGTCAGGGGCGGGTCCACCTTGACCTCCCGCAAGGCGAACCCGTCGTCGGCGACGGTCACCTGGAAGACCGTGCCGGTGGTGAAAGAGCCGTCCAGGGCCTCGATGGCCTCGGCGTCCTCGGGGACGGCGGTGCGGTACCGGTAAGCGGTGTTGTCAACGGTGGTCACGGCACGACGTTAAGGCCGCTCGGACCACGACAGGACGGCTTTGGACGTCGTTTCTTTTGGCGCTTCACAGGTCGAGCTATGCAGGGACACTGCTGTGGTGCTGTTGACGTGGATTGCCGAGGTGGCGGACGAGCCTCTGGTGCTGGAGTCGGCTGACCGGCAGGTGGAGTGGGAGACCAACTCCTGGTCACTGGGTGCGGCGGACGAGGACAGGAATTCGTTGTCCGTTGCCGAGGTGGTGGCTGCCTTCGAGCGGACTGCTGCTGCCATCCGGGAACGCATCCGCGATCTGGGGTTCTCCGGGGTGGCGACGTTCTACGTGTGGCACGACAAGCAGGCAGGACGGCTCCGGTGCTCGACCGGTTCTGTGCCCCCGGATGCGTTGCCGTTCAGCGGTACCTATGTGGCTTCCGACGACCTCGGTCCGGTCATCGAGGGATTTCTGGCCGACAGCGAGCCAGGCTTCATCGCCTGGTCGGACCTGGACGACGCGCGGAGTCTCTCAGAGCTGACCGAGACCGAGCCGGAGATCAGGCCATTCGGTGTCTGGGTCAGCAGTGTCGGAACCTCACACTGACTGGTGAGGCCCGTCCACACGGACGAGCCGGCGGTGACAAATGAGGGCTGCGGCTATGCCGACGAAGGCGAGGAAATGTTCTGCCTTGCGTTCGTAGCGGCGGTGAAGCCGACGGCAGCCGGCGAGCCAGGACACGGTCCTCTCAACAACCCATCGGTGGCGGCCGAGCCGCTGGGAGGACTCGATCCCTTTGCGGCGATGCAGTGGCGGATACCCCGCTTGCGGAGCCAATGGCGCAGATGGTCATAGGCGTAGCCTTTGTCGGCGTGCAGCTTCGCCGCCCGGCAGCGGTCGCGGTCGGAGGTCCAGGCTTTGGGCAGGGAGAGCTCCCGGTCCACCAGGGCCCGGCCCGAGCTGGTGGTATAGGCGGCGAACACCCCGATCTGGTAGTTGTCGATCTTTCCCGAGGTGCCGGTGCATTGTCGGCCGACCCCGGCCGAGGTGGTGCCCTTCTTGATGAACCCGGTGTCGTCGATGATCAGCACTCCGTTCGGTCCGAGCCGCTCGGCGACGTAGGCACGGACGTCGTCACGCGGGGCGTCCGCGTCCCAGACGCTGCTGTTCAGCAGCCGCTGAAAGCCGTCGGGGGTGCGGTGGCCTGCCCATTCCGCGAGCTGCCAGCCGTTCTTCCGTGTCGCCCGTCCCAGCAGACCGCGGACGTAGTCCCGTCATCCGCCACCGCAGATCCGCCCGAGTGAACCGGCCCGCCACCCGGGCGAACACCGACTCCAACTCGTCAGCCCGACAACCGACTTCAGTCATGCCCTCCATGCCAGGACAACGACAATCTCCAGCTCAGAACACGAGCCGCTGCCGGAGTATTAGGTGGGGGAACGGAAGAGGATCAGGCAACGCCAGGGTCGTCGACGTCCACACCCGACCAGCCCCAGGCCGGCGTCGGCTTCACGCGCGACCAGGCCGCGCCGGGCAACGAGGCGTTCCAGCGGCACACCGTGCGGGACGTCACACCGACGTGTAGGCGGCGGACATCCGTCACGTGCCCGCCCACCGCGGCACGCTGCGCGCATCCTTGCCACGAGGGGTGAGCGTGAGCGTGCCGGCTGCCCCGGGCCTGCCGTGCGAGTCCCCCGCCGCTGCCCCGGGTCGTCGTCCTGCGGGGCCACCGCACCCGATGCCGGCCCGGCATGCCAACATCGTCCGCATGACCGACAGCTACTCACACGACAGCCATGAAGACGCCGTCCACACGGTGGCCGAACTGCTGGAAGCCGACTTCGGAGACTGGGAGTTGGCCTCAGTGAAGGAATGGGCGGCTGCCCGCCCCGGCTGGGAGTGCGGCGGGGCAGGCGACGGCCGGGTGACGCTCGTCTCGGGCCGTGCGGGTATCTCGTTGGTCCTTGAGGCGGGCAAGCTCGGCTTCGAGTCCACCCGGTACACCACCGGCCAGGTCCACCTGCTGACCCACGCCTACCGGTCCCGGCCGGGAGGCGCCGCCGGCGACCGGATAGCCGGGCTGGCTCGTGCCCTCGCCGCGGTTGGGAACCCGGTGCGCTACGAGGACTGCGGCGGCGCCCCCGGTCTGCGCTGGCGCGGCGAGCACCACACCCTGATCTTCCAGAGCAGCCGACGTGCCAGCTGGCTGGCCCTGCATCCCGTCCCGCCCCGCCACGCCGACGCCGCGGACACGGCCGAGTCACTGCACGACACCGGCAAGCCCGGCGAGCGGGCACGGGTGCTGTCCTACGAGCCGGGAGCCACCCTCGCCCAGCGCAGGACCGCCTTCGGCGACCTCTTCGACGCCGTCGTCGGCCGCATCGGCAGCCCCACCCTGTTCGGCGGCTCCGCCGAAGGGCCGAACATCCGCTGGCGCAACGAGCGGCGACTGCTGATCCTCAGCGGCGACCGCCACGGAGCCCTGCTCGAGGTGCACGACACCGGGGAACTGGAAGAAGAGGAACACCGCGACTTCAAGTGGGGCGGGTCGTGGAGTGCCGACGAGCCGTCGGACTTCCATTCTCTGCCCTACCTGTGGCAGCTCGACCGCGGCGGTTCCGGCTGGGGGCCCGACGTATACCCCGGCGGTCGGCTGGCCCTGGGTCCGGACCACCTCCAGGACGCTCTCGGGCTGATGCTCCACTCGTTCGTGGAACACCTCCCCGCCCAGGTCGGCGAGAACTGGGCCGGCTTCGTGATCACCCACCGCGGCCGGGACACCGTGCAGATCGCCTTCGAGCCGGACAGCGGTCTGCGGCTCTTCCGTTACGACCGTGCCGAACACGACTCCGCCGAAAAGACCGCGGCGATGCACGAGATCGGCTGGCAGCAACGCGAACGCTGGCGGTGGGCGGCCGTGTTCCCGCAGGACGGCGAGGACTCCGCGGCACGGGCCGCCCGCCTCATCGTCACCCAACTGCGGTCGGACGGCGTGAACAACCCGGGCGAGGAGTGCGCCCTGCGCGACGTCACGTGCAACGACATGGGCACCTTCGACCTCTACGGGACGGGCATCGGCCGCTGAAGGCGGCAGGCGCCACTGCCGAGGCCGGGAGGGCAGGGCTGGGCGGTCCGAGGTCCAGGGGCGACGGAGCAGGGCCGTGGTGCCGGTACTCGGCCACCGCCTCTCCCCCTTCTCCGCTCCGTGTTCTACGGATGGGCCGCTTCGTCCAGGGGGCCGGGCGCTGCGGTGGCAGTTCCATGCCGACGTGAACACGAGCATCCGGACCGGGACTTGGCACCCCCTGAGCGGGGTGCCTGGCTCCCCCTCGGAAGGTTCGCTACGTGGCTCGTCAGCTCGCTCGCGGTATGGGGTCGTTCTTCAAGGGCTGCGGCTGTGCCAGGGCGACGCGGTGCACGAGTTGGAGGCCGACGGTGTTGGCCGGGGGAATCAGGTCAACATCCTGCGCACCCTCAAGGCGATTCTGCGGGACGCATACGACAAAGGGGCGATGGCGGATGACCCGGTCAAGGGGGTGTACGAGCCGGAGTACGTCCGGGAGAGGGGGGTCATTCCGGACCTGGCCCATCTGAAGCAGGCTCTGGCTGTCGCGGGTGACGATCTTGCTCTGGAGATCGTGATGATGGCGGGGTGCGGACTGCGCAACGGCGAAGCGCGGGCCGTGAACGTCAACAACGTGGTGGCGGACGGCGTGTACCGGGTGCACCAGCAGATCCACTCCAACACGCACCGGCCCGCGAAGCTGAAGCACCGCGAGCTTGGGGAGTTCCGGGAGGTGCCGCTGCCCCGCTCGGTACGGGAGGCGATCGAACGCTATGAGGAGAAGCACGGCACGACGAAGGAGGGGTATCTGCCGCGGGGGCCGAGCGGGTACTACACGGAGCCGATGGAACGCCGGCGCGTCCGCGCCCTCGCCTGAATGGATCACTCCGTTTTCGTGGTGTGTCCCGGTGCGCCGCAGCATCGCTTGCGGCGGCGTCCGTGACCGGGACGCCGGCGGCACACGGTGCCGTACACGGCATGAAGGGGAGCGCACCGCACCATGGGGACGTGGAGTGACTGGGAGGACGTCGGCGGGACGATCCTGTCGGTGCCGAGCGCGGCATCACGGACGGGCGACCGTATCACCGTGGTGGCGCGCGGGACGAAGAACCAGATCGTCTACCGCTCCTGGAACGAGTCCAGCGGCTGGGGCGACTGGGGGACCTGGGCGGGGGCCTGGTCCTCGACCCGGCGATCATCTCCGGCAAGCCCGACCGGCACACCGTCTACGGGGTCGGGGGCGGATCCACCGTCTACCGCAGGTCCTGCATCAACGGCAGCGGCCGGGGCGGCAGCTGGTCCAAGACCAACGAGACCACCGAGATCCGCAGCGGCGTGGCGGCGGCGTCAGCCCGCGAAGAGCGCATCGACCTGTTCGGCCTGAACAGCGTCAACCAGGTCCAGCACGCCACCGCCCCGCCCGGCTCGGGCTGGCGGCCGTTCAACAACATCGGCGGCACGATGCAGGGCACCGTCGCCGCCTCCTGCTGCGCCGGATGAAGACTCGTTTCGACGTCACCCGGCGCGCCTGACCCGGCTGAGGCGGGCCCAACTCCCCGGCGACGCACGGACCTTCGGCGAAGAGGGCGAGGGTCCGGCGTTGGCGGCGGCAGGAGCGTTTGGACTTGGCGACTGACGCGGGACGAATACCATGCTCCTCATGGCCGACCCCCTGTATCCCCTGGCCCACGACGAAGACCTCCCCGAACTAGGGACCTACAACGCGATCGGCACGATGCTGCTCCACAATTCCCGTGCCGATGAGAGCGGCGGGTTCTTCGCCACCTGCTGGTTCATGGTCATCCTGCCGGTTGTTCCGCTCAGTCGGTACTACGTGCGGCAAGCCGGGTACAGCGATGAGAGTGGGCTCTTCTCCGTCAGGACGACCACCAACTACGAGATCGTCGGCAGGTCCAGGGTCCGCTGGACCGAGGCAGTCCGGACCTATCTGGCCTGGTGGATCGTCATGCCGGCCGCCCTCGTCGGGCCCAACGTCGTTGCCGCGGTGGGCTGGGAGGACGAGAACGCCGGGTTCTACGGGATGATCGTCTCCGTGGGGCTCCTCTTCCTGCTGCTCACCTTGTTCTTCGTGTACGGGAGGTACTGGAGACCCGTCCGCGAAGTCCGCTGGGCCGAGGGCGAGACGGGTGGGACGGACGGCCGAAGGTGGCAGGGACTCGCCTCGATGCTGCAGATGGCCGTTCTCGTGGGGCTGCTGGGCTTCTTCCTGGGGGTCGTGATCTTCTTCACCGCGCTGGCCATGGGCGAGATCCCGACACGCCTCGACCCCGAGCCGAACCCGTACGCCGATACGGTGCTTCACCCCGTCACCCTGCTGGCCGGACTACCCGTGGTGACGGGCATGCTCACTCTCGCGGTACTCGCCAGTCGTCGCCGGCGCTGAGAAGGGCGGGCCCCCGGCCTGCCCCCGGCACCCACCGCGGCGGTCACCAGGTCAGCAAGCCAGGACGCCTTCGCACCCCATGCTGACCATTTGCTGACCTGAGCGACCCCACTGCGCCTCTGACCTGCACAAACGTCCAGATGCTAGATCTTGGGCTTGAACAGAGTACGCAGCACTTCGGACTCCTCCGAGACGGCTCCCTGCCTGCTTTCTGCAGGTCAAGGGCGTCCTCGACTTTACACCGACACCCCCGTTCGATGTTTGTGAGGAACATCGCTCCGGCCTGACAGGGAGGCTTCTCACTTGGGTTTTCGTCCTGTAAAGGCGCCTGTTGGGGCGACCGTCTCGGAATGCTCGAGGGCTCATGCTGACCAGATGCTGACTTATCTGACGATGCGGCAGGCAGGCACTTCCTCGAGCACGGAGCCATCTTCCGCATCGACCTGGAAAGTGTTCAATACACCCGGCACCTGTGTGATCCGAGCCGAACCGGGCCCGCAGCCGACATAGGCGTCTCCGCCAGGACCAGCGGCCCTGGCCCGCCCCTCACACGGAAATGGACGCAGTGGCGGCGGCCGGCCGGAAGGTCACCGTGTCACCGGTGAAGTGCGCATTGAGCCCGCTCGGCGCGACAGTCACCGATCGCAGGTGCAGACCCTCGGGAATGTTGCGCAGCGGAATGGGTTCGGCAAGAACCTTTGCGAGCAGAGCCTGTCCCGCAGCCGGCAGTTGTCCCTGCGTGACGCTGAAGTCGGTGAAGGCGATGCGATTGGCGGAGACGGCTGCGACAGCCGTGCTCACGGTGGCCTCTCCGCTGAACGGCAGGACGAGCTGGGCCCTGACCCTGCCTGTCTCGCTGTCTCCTTCGATCTCGAGGCCGAGTGCGTCCGACAAGTCCTCGTACGACGAGAACGCCGTCGCGTCCACGGCCTGTGCGTGGGTCTGATCGGCATCGCTGGAGGATGGTTGAACCCCGGATCCGGCGGCGGGGCAGGTGCGAGCCGGATCCGGGGCGGCATGGGACCCCGGTGGGAGGACTACTTGACGGCGCCGGCGGTGACGCCGCGAGTGAGGGAGCGCTGGAAGATGAGGAAGAAGACGACCATGGGGACGACGCCGAGGAGGGCTGCGGCGCTCATGGAGGTGGGGTCGCTGGTGTACTGGCCCTGCATGACGGACAGGCCGAGGGGGACGGTCTGGTTGTCGTTGGAGATGAGCAGGACGAGGGGGTAGAGGAACTCGTTCCAGCTCCAGACGAAGAAGAACACGCACATCACCGACAGGGTGGGCCAACTCATGGGCAGGATGATGCGCCACAGGATGGTCCAGCGGCCGGCGCCGTCGAGGGAGGCGGCCTCGATGAGTTCCTTGGGGAAGCTGCTGAAGACGGAGGACAGCAGGTAGGTGCCGAAGGCGCTGTAGGTGATGCCGACGAGGATCGTGTAGCCGAGTTTGCCGTCGTAGAGGCCCATCTCCTTGAACAGGTAGTAGACGGGGTAGACCAGTCCTTCTTGCGGCAGGACGTTGACGCCGAGGAAGAAGACGAGGAAGGCGGTGCGCCAGCGGACGCGGCCGATGCCGATGGCGTAGGCGTTGAAGAGGGCCAGGACGACGGCGATGAGGACGACGCCGAGGCTGATCTGGATGCTGTTGACGAGCTTCTGTGTGAAGTCGACGCGTTCCCAGACATCGCCGATGATGTCCCAGTTCCAGCGCTCGGGCCAGGACAGTGACCCGTTGGTCCGGTAGTCGGCGCTGGTCTTGAAGGAGTTGAGCAGGATGATCGCGAAGGGAGCGAGGAAAGCGAGGACGAAGACGGTGACCGCGGCCACGACGGCGTAGGAGCCGGCACCGCGCTTGCCGGGTGCCCTGTTCTTCAGCCGGCGTCCGGGGGTAGCAGGGCTGGGGGTGTTCGTGCTCTTGGTGCGGGACGTGACTGGGGTGGTGGTGTCGGTGGTCATGGTCATCCGTCCTCGCGGGCCTGGCGGGTGAGCATCGTTCCGGCGATGATCAGCACGAGCAGGGTGATGGTGCTGGAGATCGCGGATCCGTAGCCGACGTCGGCGCGTTCGAAGAAGTTCTGGTAGGCGAAGTAGGCGGGGACGAGGGTCGAGTTGCCGGGGCCGCCGCCGGTGAGGACGAAGATCTGGGCGAAGACCTTCAGGCCGGCGATGGTGGTGGTGACGAGGACGACGTAGACCTCGGGCCGCAGGATGGGCACGGTGATGCGGGTGAAGCGCTGCCACCAGGAGGCGCCGTCGAGTGAGGCGGCCTCGTAGAGTTCGGGGTCGATGCGCTGCAGGCCGGACATGAAGAGTACGAGCGGGTAGCCGAGCTGCATCCAGACCAGGACGCCGAGGACGACCCAGAGGGCGAGGTCGGGGTCGCCGAGCCAGTTCTCGGCGAGGGAGCCCAGTCCGATGGTGTCCAGGATGCTGTTGACGGCGCCTTCGGGGGCGAGGATCCATCCCCACATCAGTCCGGTGACGGCGACGGGGATGACCTGGGGCAGGTAGAGGCCGGATCGGAAGATGCCGACGATCCCGTCACCGTGCTTCTTGCCGATGTAGTCGAACAGCAGCGCGGCCAGGAACAGGCCGAGCAGGGTGGGTACGACGGCGATGCCGATGATGACGAAGGCGATGTTGCGGAAGGAGGCCCAGAAGTCGGCGTCCTGGAAGAGGCGTGTGTAGTTGTCCAGGCCGATGAAGGTGGGGTCGCCGATGCCCTGCCACGCCGTCAGGCTGTAGTAGAAGGTCATCACCAGCGGGACGACGAGGAAGAGCAGACTCAACAGCAGGCCCGGCGCGAGGAAGACGGCATAGCCCGTGGACCGCGGGTGACGTTTGGTTTTCACTGTTGCTCCTGGTTGGGCGGGACGGCTGCCGCGGTGGGCCCGGGCAGCCGTCCCCGGAACGCGTGGTTGCCGGCCGGCGGTGCGACGAGGTGACGGCCGGGGCGGGAACGTCAGGGCCTGGTCGCGCGGTACTTCTCGTAGGGGGCCGCCAGTTCGTCGAGGACGGATTCGGCCTTCCCGCCGTTCATGAGGTTCTGCGTGGCGGCGACCCACGTGTCGTAGTACCCGGCGACCGGCCAGTCGGGGTAGAAGGCCAGGCCGTCGTTCTCCTGGATCTGCGCGAAGGCTTCGGTCAGCTGGCGGGACTTGGGGTTGGTGATGTCGGCCGGCTTGGCGGCGAGCGGGACGTTGCCTTCCTCACCGATCAGCTTCTGGATCTTGTCGGACATGGTGATGTCGATGAAGTCCTCGGCGAGCTTCTTGTTCTTCGCCTTGGTGGGGATGACCCAGTTGTTGCCGCCGGAGCCGAGGGTCCTCTCGCTGCCCGGGTAGGGGGCGGTGGACCATTCGAAGTTCGTGATGTCGGTGGTCAGGCTGCCGAACCACCAGTTGCCGCCGACCATGATGGGGCGCTTGGCCGAGACGAACTGCTCGGTCATGTCGTTGCCCTTGAGGCCGACGTCCTTCTTGTCGAAGTAGCCCTTGTCGAGCCACTCCTGGTACTTGTCCACGGCGTAGGTCATCTCGGGGCCGTGGAAGTCGACCTTGCCCAGGTAGCGCTGGTAGTTGTCGACCCACGTGTTGTTCGCCTTGGACAGGGCGAACAGGTAGAGCCAGTGGCCGGCGGGGTGGTCGTTGCCGGCGTTGGCGAGCGGGGTGATGCCGGCGGCCTTGAACTTCGCCAGCGCGGCCTCGAAGCTCGCGAAGTCGGTGGGCTTGGCGACGTTGTGCTTCTTGAACAGGTCGTCGTTGTAGTAGGTGAGGACGAACTCACCGTAGTTCGGTACGCCGTACCACTTCTCGCCGCCCATCTCGCCCTTGGCGTTGTAGCGGGCGGTGACGGAGGCGCTGTCGCTGATCTTCCTGTCCCAGCCGTGTTCCTTGACGACCGAGGTGAGGTCGGTGAGCAGCCCCTGCTTGGCGAGCTGTCCGGTGGTGGCGTTGCCCTTGTTGTACTCCATGACGTCGGGCGCCTTGTCGGAGTTGAGGATCATGCCCGCGTTCTGCTGGATCTGCTCGAACGTCTTGCGCTCGAAGACGACCTTCACGTCGGGGTGGGTCTTCTTGAACTCGGCTATCGCCGCGTCCCACGCCTTGCTCAGGGCCCCGTCCTCCTGCTCGTAGTGCCACAGGCGCAGGGTCTTGCCGTCGCCCTCGGCGGTGTCGGAGCCGCCGCAGGCGGTCAGCGGGGCCAGCAGGGCCAGGGCGGAGACCGCGAGCAGGAGCGGCCTTCTGCGCAGAGCGGGGCGGATGCGCGGGTTGTTCATGGCTGTTTCCTCGGAGTGCGTCGTTGCGACAAGGGCGGGCGGTGTCAGCTGGTGGTGCGTCGGTGAACGCGGGCTTCCCACGGGCGCAGGGTGTGCGGGGTAGTGAGAGGGGCGGTGGCGGGGACGTTGGCGATGAGGGTCTCGCTGTGTTCCCAGCCGTCGGGCAGGTCGACGGTGAGGTCGGTTCCGCCGAAGTTGGCCAGTACGAGCAGTTCGGTGCCGGTGGCCGCGTCGTGGCGGGTGAAGGCGTAGAGCTGTTCGTGGTCGGGGTGGAGCATGTGGAAGTCGCCGTGGGTGATGGCGGGTTCGGTGTGCCGTAGGGCGATCAGGCGCCGGTAGTGGTGGAAGACCGAGTCCGGGTCGGCGAGCTGCGCCTTGGCGTTGACGTCCGTGTGGTCGGGGTTGACCGTGATCCACGGAGTGCCGGCGGTGAAGCCGGCATGTTCGGTGGCGTCCCACTGCATCGGGGTGCGGGCGTTGTCCCGGCTGCGGTGCCGCAGCCCTTCCAGGATCGTCGCGGGGTCGGTGCCCAGGGTGGTCTGCTCACGGTGGTGGTTGAGCGACTCGATGTCCCGGAAGTCGTCGATCGAGGTGAACGGGGCGTTGGCCATGCCCAGTTCCTCGCCCTGGTAGACGAAGGGCGTGCCACGGTGCAGGTGCAGGACGGTGGCCAGCAGCTTGGCGGAGCGGTCCCGGTGTGCGGGGCTGTCGTCACCGAAGCGGGAGACCACCCGGGGCTGGTCGTGGTTGCTGAAGTACAGGCTGTTCCAGCCGGTCTCGCCCAGGCCGGTCTGCCAGCGGCCGAGGCTGGCCTTGAGGTCGGTCAGCTTCAGGGGGCGGACGTCGAACTTGCCGCCGGGGCCCTGGTCGAGACCGACGTGCTCGAACTGGAAGACCATGTCGAGTTCACGCCGGGCGGGATCGGTGAAGAGCTTGGCCTCCTCGACGGTGACGCCGGGCATCTCTCCCACGGTCAGCAGGCGGCGCGGATGGCCGGCGAACACCTCGCGGTGCATCTCGGCGATGTAGTCGTGGACACGGGGGCCGCACACGTAGTACGGGTGGCCGAGACCGTAGCGGGCGCCCTCGGGGACGATCCCGTCGGGCAGGGCCGGGTCCTTGGAGATCAGGTTGATGACGTCCATGCGGAAGCCGTCCACACCTCGCTCCAGCCACCAGCGCATCATGGCGTACACGGCCTGCCGGACTTCGGGGTTGTCCCAGTTCAGGTCGGGCTGCTTGCGGGAGAAGGTGTGCAGGTAGTACTCGCCGGACGCTTCGTCGAACGTCCATGCCGGGCCTGAGAACCACGACTCCCAGTTGTTCGGCTCCGCTCCCGGGGTTCCGGGCTCCATGCCCTCCCGCGGCGGGCGCCAGACGTACCAGTCCCGTCGAGGGCCGTCCGGGCCCCCGTCGCGGGAGGCGGTGAACCAGGCGTGCTCGTCGCTGGTGTGGTTGACGACCAGGTCCATCACCAGCTTCATGCCGCGTTCGTGCACCGAGGCCAGGAGCCGGTCGAAGTCGGCCAGTGTGCCGAAGAGCGGGTCGATGTTCTGGTAGTCGCTGATGTCGTAGCCGTTGTCGTCATGCGGGGAGGGGTAGACCGGGGAGAGCCACAGCACGTCCACGCCGAGCTCGGAGAGGTAGTCCAGGCGCTCGGTGATTCCCTGCAGGTCGCCGATGCCGTCCGCGTCGGAGTCGGCGAAGGAGCGCGGATAGATCTGGTAGACCACCGCGTTGCTCCACCAGGAGTCGGCGGGGCTGGCCACGTTTTCGGGCACGTCAAACCTCATCGTGTGTACTCGGCTACTTGAAGTGATGGTCGAGGGGTGCTTCAGCCGGGGTACCGACCGGCGGCGGTAGTGGGTCAGGAGATGGCGGCACCCACCGCGTCACGGATGACGAGGCAGGCCGCGCCCCGAGCCCACAGGTCGTGGCGCACGGGGTCGACGTGGATGTCGCAGTCGCGGGCGGCGGTGGAGAAGGCGTGGGCTTCCAGGGCCTGGGACATCGCCGGGCCGAAGAGGTCGTGGGCGACCGCGCCCTCTCCGGCGATGATGATCTTCTGTAGGTTCAGCAGGTTGCACATGCCGGCCAGTCCCCGCCCCAGGGCGGCTCCCGCCTCGGCGAACGCGGAGCGGGCGACGGTCTGGGCGGAGCCGCCCGACGAGCGGGCGAGATCGACCGCTTCGGAGATGGTGGCGCAGGGGACACCGGCGTCCTGCAGGTGACGCAGGACGGCCCGGTCCCCGGCGAGGGCTTCCAGGCAGCCGCGGCGGCCACAGCTGCACATCGGGCCCGCGGGATCGAGGGGTAGGTGTCCGAGTTCGCCGGCCAGACCGGTGGCGCCGGAGAACAGAGCACCGTCGAGAAGGAGACCGCAGCCGATTCCGGGGCCGACCGTGACGACGGCGAAGGAGTCGATGTCACGGCCCTGGCCGAACCAGCGCTCGGCGACCACCAGGGTGTTGACGTCGTTGTTCACGACGACCGGCAGTCCGGTCGCCTCGCGCAGCGGGCCGGCCACGTCGACCTTGTTCCAGTCGAGCAGGGCCGAGTAGCGGCAGATCCCGGAAGCGGAGTCGACGTGACCGCTGACCCCGACTCCCAGGCCCAGCACCCTGTCCGCCGCTTCGGGCGCCTCGGAGAGGAGCCTGCTGGTCAGGGCTGCAGCGGCGGACAGGGCGGTCTCGGGTGTGCAGTCGGCGATCGCTTCCTCGGCGCGGGCCAGGACGTTGGCGGCCATGTCGGTGACCACTCCGGAAACCTGCGCGGGGCCGATCTTCATGCCGACGACGATGTGCTTGTCCGGATTGACGTGGAGCATCTTCTGCGGCCGGCCCCGCCCTTGCGGAGCGGTATCCGCTTCGCGCAGGTAGTCGTTTTCCAGGAGCGGGGGGAGCATCCGGGTCACGCTCGAGGGCACCAGGCCCAGCCGCTGGGCGAGCTGGGTGCGCGAGATGGGACCCGCGGTGAGAACGGTGGCGAAGATCTCCGCCCGGGTCTGCTCACCGACAAGCTCCGAAAAACGGATCTTGGACGGGCTCATCACGGACGCCTCCAGAATTGTGGTCGGTCAAAAGCTGGTCGAGCTGGTCCATCCGCATCGAACCCGATGCGGTACGCGCCATCGTCCATGACGCGAACCGCAGCCCGGCACGGGACATCGGCCTCCCGCGTCGTTTCGGCACCGGTCCGGTGGCGCCGGCCGACTGGACATGACGGGAGTCTGTCCCTCCCTGTTTTCGTGCGTCAAGAAAGAAAACAGCGCGTTACGCAACCGTGATCGGCGCTTCCTGTGCGCACCGGTCAGGCAATAAGTCCAGTTATGCCCCCAGTGGGGCCTCAGTGGAAGTCTGGGCGTCAACGAATCTTGCTGATTTCATTGACACGAAGAAGAAATGACGGGACGTTATCCGGCGACCGCAGGACGCCGGGCTCGACAGCCGGCGCTTGTGCGGCATCCCAGTGACCCGTCGTCCGCGCCGCTGTCCTCCAGCGGCGTGCGTGTTGCGCCCCCGGCCCGAGCGGGGCGGAGAACCGGAGCGTCCCGGCCCCACGGATGAACCCGGGCGCACGCGCCACCCCCTCTTGCCGGCCGAAGGGAGGAGTTCTGCACCGGCCCGGCCGCCGTTCCGCCCAGAGGTCACGGACTGCCGGTCCGGCGGGCCGCTGACTGCGGCCATCCACGTATACGCAGCCCGTGCGGGCCAGGGAACCCGCAGAGCCTGCCCGCACCCCACACACCCGCACGAAGCCCACCAGGACCGGCCGCGCTTCCCCTCGAAGCGCAGGTTCTCGCCGGTCTGCGCGCTGATCGAGCCGCCCGAGCGAACCTCTTGGGGCGGTGCAGAGCCGCCGGTGGGCCCCTCATCGTCAAGGAGAAGGACATCAGCATGCCCGCAGCAGCACTGAGACGGCTGGCGGCGATCGCCGCCGGTCTGGCGCTGGCACTGGCCCCGGTCATCGTGCCCGTCAGCACGGCCGCCGCCGGGACATTCCAGGCCCGCCCCGCTCCCGACGTCCCGGCCGCCTCGGCGGCTGAGCCGACACCCGCGGACAGCACCGCCCTGAAGACCTGGTGGCACGACAACCACGAGTTCAACACCACCAGCCCGGTGGCGAACGACAAGGTCAGACGCTCGTCGTTCTACGACGTCCAGGTCGCCACCGCCGCAGCCCCGGGAACGCGGTACGACTCGTTCGCCTACATGAGCATCCCGCGCAGCGGCAAGGGCAAGATCGGCTACACCAAGGAGGACGGGGCCGAGTTCTCCTCGTCGGCGAACCTCACCATGAGCTGGTCGTCCTTCCAGTACACCGCCGACGTCTGGGTCGACGTCTCCCTGCGTACCGGCCAGAGCATCTCCTCGGCCGACCAGGTCAGGATCAAGCCCAGCAGCCTGAACTTCGACAAGCAGCTCGTCGACGGCGACACCGTCCGCATCAAGGTCCCCTACAGCCAGGCGGGCCACCGGTTCTCCGTCGAGTTCGACCCGCAGCTGTACACGGCCTACAACGACATGTCCGGCCCCGCGAACGACGCCGGCAAGCTGACCACGCAGGGAGGCGGCGGCAACCGGGCCGTCCACACCGAGCCCCGCAACTCCATGATGATCTTCGCCGAGCCGGCCCCGACCGGCGCGGAGAAGGACCGGCTGGTCCCGACGGCGGCCTCGGGCAGCATCCACTACCCGCAGCAGGGCCAGGTCACCAACCTGAACACGATCAGCGAGGAGATCGTGTACTTCCGGCCCGGCACCTACTACATGACCTCCAAGTACCACGCGCTGCTGCCAAAGCAGGTCAAGTGGGTCTACCTGGCCCCCGGCGCGTATGTGAAGGGCGCCATCCGGTTCCCCGACGACAGCCAGGGCCTGTACAAGGTGACCGGCCAGGGTGTGCTCTCCGGTGAGCAGTACGTCTACGAGGCGGACACCAACAACAACTACGACCACCTCTCGGGTGCGTCCAACTGTCACTCCAGCTGCGTGAAGATGCTGCAGTTCCAGTCGGCGCAGGGCCGCCAGCAGCACCTGGACCTGCAGGGCGTGACCATCAACGAGCCGCCGTACCACTCCTTCGTCGTCTACGGCGACGAGCAGACCTTCAGCATGCGGGTCGAGAACTACAAGCAGGTCGGATCCTGGTACTGGCAGACCGACGGCATCGAGCTCTACCGCGGCAGCACCATGAAGAACACGTTCTTCAACGCCAACGACGACGTGCTGAAGATGTACCACAGCGACGTCAGCATCGATAACACCGTCGTCTGGAAGAACGAGAACGGCCCTGTCATCCAGTGGGGCTGGACCCCGCGCACCATCGACAACGTCCGCGTCTCCAACACCCACGTCATCCACAACCGGATGTACTGGAAGGACGTCAAGTACAACACCTGCATCCTGAACTCCTCCTCGCACTGGGAGGACATGGGCTCGACCACCAAGGCCGACCCGAACGCGTGGGTGAAGGACATGACCTTCGAGAACATCACCGTCGAGGGCATGACGAACTGCGCGATCCGTGTCTTCGCCCTGTCCAGCACCGAGAACATCCACGTCAAGAACCTGAAGATCGACGCCTGGAGCCAGCTCGACCCGTCCTCCCAGGTCAGCCTCCTCAAGCGCTACAGCAACAGCGCCGGGCAGAAGGTGACCCTCGGCAACGAGACCCGTGACAGCCGCGGGCTGAAGCTGGAGAACTACACCGTCGGCGGCACCGTCATCGACAAGTCCGGCACCAACTGGGCCGCCGACAAGCTCGGCCGGATCGGCTTCGACGCCGAGACCTGGGACAACTGGAACGCCTGGGGCCCCGGCGGCAACAACCCCGACCCCGACCCGGTCACCGGCGGCAAGATCGTCAACGGTGCGACCTCCAAGTGCGTCGACCGCGCCGGCGGCTCCACCGCCAACGGCACCGCCGTCCAGCAGTGGTCCTGCGCCGACGTTGCTTCGATGAGCTGGGCGCTCGACGGGCAGCAGCTGAAGTCCGGCGGCAAGTGCCTGGACGTCGAAGGCGGCGCCACCGCCAACGGCACCAAGGCGCACCTGTGGGACTGCGGCGGCTGGGACAGCCAAAAGTGGGCCTTCCAGTCCAACGGCACCCTGAAGAACCTCAAATCCGGACGCTGCCTGGACATCGAAGGACAGAGCACCGCCGACGGCGCCCGCCTGCACCTGTGGGACTGCGGAACCTGGGCCAGCCAGAAGTGGACCCTCACCTCCTGACCCACCCCGATGGCCGCCGGCGATCCACCGCTGCCGGCGGCCACCGGCCTCCGCGTCCCGCAGCAACCTGAACCCTCCGTCCCCTGCCCGCCGCTGAGAAGGGGCATCACCGTGGAGACACCCACCAGGTACCAGGGCCCGGTTCTGGGCCTGTTCCGGATCGTGTTCGGACTGCTGTTCGCCTGCCACGGAGCGGCAACGCTCTTCGACGTGCTCGGCGGGCCGCATGGGCAGCCCCCCAGTGCCGGCCAGTGGCCCGGATGGCGGGCGGCGGTGATCCAGCTGGTCGGCGGCGCCCTCGTCCTGTTCGGTCTGGGTACCCGGCCGGCCGCCATCCTGTGCTCCGGCTCCATGGCCTACGCCTACTTCGCCCACCACCAGCCCGACGGACTGTTCCCGCTGGAGAACGGCGGCGAGAAGGCCGCCCTCTTCTGCTGGGCCTTCCTGCTCATCGCAGCCCTCGGCCCCGGCCGGTGGTCCGTGACCGAGCTGCTCACCCTCTCCACCCACCGCAGGCGGCTCACGCGAAAGGAGGTGAGCAACACGCACAGCACCTGACCACACACAACAGCATGTCATGAGCACGTAAATCATAGGTCATGCGGACCTGTGATCTCCCGACGCACA
The DNA here is from genome assembly GCF_001905725.1 of Streptomyces sp. CB02400. Taxonomy (GTDB): domain Bacteria; phylum Actinomycetota; class Actinomycetes; order Streptomycetales; family Streptomycetaceae; genus Streptomyces; species Streptomyces atrovirens. The sequence continues at coordinate 19,691 of NZ_LIWB01000011.1, read as the reverse complement.
CGGAGGAAGAGCACCATGAACCGCGTAACCGCGACCACGGCCGGCCGCACCGCACTGGGCGCCGCCGCACTGGCAACCAGCCTGCTCGGCGTGCTCGCCCAAGCGCCGACGGCCTCCGCACACGGCACGGTCATCACCCCCGAGACCCGCAACTACGGCTGCCTGCAGCGCTGGGGCTACACCGAGCCCGACGAGGCCCAGGACCCCATGTGCTACCGCACCTACCACGAGAACCCGAACGCCATCGGCGCGTGGAAGGCCGTCTACGCCAACAACACCGGGGACAACTACAAGCAGGTCATCCCCGACGGCCAGATCTGCAGCGCCGGCGGCCAGGGCGAGACGAACTACCGGCCGCTCGACCGCCCCGGACCGTGGAGGACGACCGACATCGGCGCCGACTTCACCGTCGACCTCTACGACGAGGCCCGGCACGGCGCGGACTGGCTCGAGGTCTACGTCACCAAGCAGGGCTTCAACCCGGAGTACCAGCTCATCGGGTGGAACGACCTCGAACTGGTGAAGAAGACCGGCCGCTACCCCTACCAGGCGCACTACGTCACCGACGTCAGCACGTCCGGCTACAGCGGACGGCACGTCGTGGTGACCGTCTGGAAGGCGTCGCACATGGACCAGAAGTACTTCCTGTGCAGCGACGTCGACTTCGGCTAGCCCCCACCACGCACCACACGCCATAGAACACGCGGGTCCCGCAGAGGCGGCACCGACGTCCCCGCGGGGCCCGCACCCCACGAACCCTGCGGTGCACCCTTCCCACCGGCCACGCCCAGGAGGCACCGGATGGCCCGTATCCGTCCGCTCCCCACCCCCCGCACCGACGAGACCACCACCCCGTCACCCGCAGCGTCGCGCCACAGTCCCGCTGGCCTCTTCCACCGCGCCGCCGAGCGCTACCGCCCCCGCAGCCTCACCGTCCTGCGCATCAGCACGGGCCTGATCTTCCTGTGCTTCGGCTCCCTCAAGCTCATCCCCTCCGCCAGCCCTGCCGAGCACATCGCCGTCCAGGCGACGACCAAGCTGACGCTCGGTCTGCTCCCGCCCCACATCCTGCTCCCGGCCCTGGCCGCCGTGGAGATCTGCATCGGCATCGCCCTGCTGACCGGTGTCCTCCTGCGCTACGCCCTCGTCGCCTTCTACCTCCACATGGCCGGCGTCTTCGCCTCGCTCTTCCTGCTGCCTGACGCCATGTGGCACCACGGCGCTCCCACTCTCGAAGGCCAGTACGTCCTCAAGAACATCGTCCTGATCGCCGCCTGCCTCGCCGTCACAGCAGACGAACTCACCCTCCGCTGACCAATCCCGCATCACCAACGGACCATCGCGCCCCGAGTCAGGAGAGCACCACGTGGGCAGCACCATCACCCTGAAGAACGTCGCCAAGACCCACCCCGGCGGCCAACCGGCGCTGCGCCGGCTCTCCCTCACCGTCGCGGCCGGCGAGTTCCTCGTCCTGCTCGGCCCCTCGGGCTGCGGCAAGTCCACCCTCCTGCGCATGATCGCCGGACTGCACAACCATCACCAACTGGGCAGACGCTCCCGGACCAAGTGGCTCTGGCCTGCAATTCCATGCCCGTACTGGACTGGCGTGGACGCCCCTGGACGGTCACTACAACCTGTGCCGTGGGGTGCCGTTGCAGCCCAAACCGGAGGGCGGCCCCGACAGGCGTCGCCGCGGCCTCATGCCGCGTCCCACAGGCCGGCGTCCAACACGCGCGCCGCCTTGGTGATGCTCCCCGGCATCAGGTGCCGGTAGGTGCGGTACGTCTCCTCGATCGACTTGTGCCCCATCCACTCGGCCACGTCGGTGATCGGGATGCCACTGCCCAGCACGTTGGAGGCGAAGTAGTGCCGGAAGCCGTACATCCCCATCCCGTCCACCACGGACAGCTTCTCGAAGAGCGCGCGGACGCGCCGGCGTTCCATCGGCTCCGTGTAGTACCCGCTCGGCCCCCGCAGCAGATACCCCTCCCGCGTGGCGCCGTGCTTTGCCTCATGGCGTTCGATCGCCTCCCGTACCGAGCGGGGCAGCGGAACCTCCCGGAACTTCCCCACTTTGCGATGTTCTAGCTTTGCCGGCCGGTGTGTGTTGGAGTGGACCTGCTCATGCACCCGATACACGTCGTCCGCCACGACGTTGTTGACGTTCACGGCCCTGGCCTCGCCGTTGCGCAGTCCACACCCCGCCGTCATCGCGATCCCCAGAGCAAGGTCGTCCGCCGCGACAGCCAGCGCCGTACGCTTCTTCTCCGCATAGATCTGCGTGAGGCGCTCGATCGCGTCATCTTGCGTGTCGAACCCGCTCTCCTCGACCTGCTTCCCCAGACCGTTGCGGAAGCGGATCGTGTACGAATGCGGACACCGCGTCGGCCGAGAACAGCCGCAGTCCTTGAAGGACGACCCCGTACCACGAGCGAGCTGACGAGCCAGGAGACGCACCTTCCAGACAGGAGCCAGGCATGCACCCAGGCCACCGCCGCGGCAGTCACCAAGTCAGCAAGCCAGGACACCCCCGCGCCCCATGCTGACCATTTGCTGACCTGAGCGGCCCCACTACGCCTCCGACCTGCGCAAACGCCCAGATGCTAGATCTTGGACTTGAACAGAGTACGCAGCACTTTGGACTCCTGTTTGATGGCTCCCTGCCTGCTTTCTGCAGGTCAAGGGCGGTCTTCACCGTACACCGGAACTCGTCGGACTCGAAGATTCCGAGGAACATCGACCCCACTCGGGCGAGAAGGCTCCTCGCCTGCGCTTCCGCGGAAAATGAGGCTGTTGCACTATCGCCGACCAAGCACCCGTCTCGGAGTGTGCGAGGGCTCATGCTGACCAGATGCTGACTTACCTGACGATGTGCCAGGTAAGCACTTCGTCGAGCACGGAGCCACCCTCCGCATCGACCTGGAAGTCGTTCAACACACCCGACAGCCGGGGCTTCGCCCGGTTCCAGAACACCAGGCGGTCGAGTGGACCTGCGACTGGCCGGACGCCCCGCCGGCGCCCGTGGAGTACACGATCCGGGCAGCCGTGTGACGCAAAGCGAACCGGGCCCCCGACCGTGACCGATCGATCGCGACCGCTACCACTTGGTGGGCAGCCGTGTTCCGACTGCTTGCCCAGACTGCTACTCCAAGCCGCAAGGCAACGACAGGGAGAAGGCAGTGGAAGAATCCGAGCCGCAGACCGTCCCGCTGCACGTCTCGACTACGACCGGTGTACCCACAAGTGGCGAGAACAGGATGTTCGTCGAGGTGCAGCGTGCGGATACGAAAGCGACGGCACTGAGTGGAGTCACCGGTGCACTGCTTGCGATCACGGCGGGGACGGCACCGTCCACACCGGTCAACTCGTCGCGCATGCTCAGCGCGGCTGTGCCACTGGTGGGCGCACCTCTCGGGGCAGCCCTGGTATCGGTACTGATGGCCCTGCGCCCAGCTTCTCGAAGGCTCGCGGGCTCAGCCCGGAGAACGGGGCTGTCCAGGACGGCTCCGACGCTGTGGTCACACCAGCCACATCGAGATCATCTCGTCCATGTGACCACTTCTTCAGAGAGCCACCAGAGCTCTCGTCGACCGTTCTCCTGAGCTGCGACACTCTGCACGTGGTTCATCCCGCGACAGACCAGCTGTCCTCCGCCGAACGTGCCTTCATGATCAACGCCACCGAGATCGACATCCTTCCCGGTGTCTGGGGTGACCTCGACGAGCCGCTGGTCTCAGGGCCCGCCTCGGCTCTCGTCCCGATCCTCCTTCCCCTCATCGACAGAGGATGGATCGAAGTGTGCCGGCTCGTGCTCTGGACAGCGCCGGATGGCACTCTCGGAGAGCAGCCCGGTCCCCCCGTCCCGAAGCAGGACCTTCCCGTTGTCCTGGCGGACGCGGAGAATTGGGAGTACCCGCGATCCGGCACGTGGCTGGGGTGCCTCACACTGACCCTCACCGAAGCGGGACAAAGGATCCCCCGCTGACAAGCAGTCTCAACGGCACCCCTCCGTTCTCTGAAGATCCTCAGCGACTGCCGCCTCAAAGACGAAGGCGTTCACCGCAACGTGCTCGACATCGCCCTCCTGCACAACCTCGCCCTCGCCGGATGAGGCGCAACGTCGCTGGTCGATCCGCATGCCGCAGATCATTTACGGGACAGCTCTTACTAGGACTCCGTTAGGTCTTCGGGTTTGGCCTGTTCCTGGGCATATTGGGTGGATGGACGCACATGAAGTGAACCGTGTCCGGGCGAAGTTGGCGTTGTACGTGGCGGATGTGTTCTCCTCGGTGCCGCGCAAGGACCAGCGGGCCAAGGGTGACTGTTACCTGCGGGGACTGATGCTGGACGGCCGCCGCAAGTCGGTCCAGGCCATGGCCTCGAGGCTGCCGGACGGCAACGAACAGAACCTGCAGCAGTTCGTGAACCAGTCCACCTGGGATCCGGTGCCGGTGCAGCGGCGGATCGCAGAGCGCATGCTGCCGCTGATCAATCCGACGGCCTGGGTGATCGACGACGTGTCGCTGCCCAAGGACGGAAGGATGTCGGCCGGGGTGGCCCCGCAATACTGCGGGGCCCTGGGCAAACGCGCCAACTGCCAGGTTGCGGTCAGCGTCCACGCCGCCAGCGACACTGCCTCCTGCCCACTGCAGTGGCGACTGTTCCTGCCCAAGGAGTGGGCCGAGGACACCGAACGCCGCACCGCCACCCGTATCCCGCCCGAGGTCGGGCACCGCGAGAAGTGGCGGCTGGCCCTGGACATGCTCGACACCCTGGTCGGCTGGGGCATGAGCCCGCCGGTCGTGGTGGCCGATGCCGCCTACGGCGTCAATGCCCACCTGCGGGCCGGCCTCGCAGAGCGGGAGATCGACTATGTGCTGGCCATCCGCGGCGACGTGAGTGCCCATCCGTTCGACGTGAAGCCGGTGGCCCTGGAGCGCAAGGGCCCCGTCGGCTGCTGGCCCCAGCCCCGCTACCGCCGGCCCGCACCCTCGGTGGCAGCCCTGGCCGCCGAGCTCGGGCAGGAGGCGTTCACCTCCCTCACCTGGCGGCGGGGCTCGCGAGGAGAGTTACGGTCCCGCTTCGCCGCTGTGCGCGTCCGCCCGGCCGGCAAGGCTGTCGAGCGTCCGATCCGGGCCGCCGCCTCGGCCGAACAGGGCTGGTGGGACGGGGTGCTGCCCGACTGCTGGCTACTGATCGAATGGCCCGAGGACGCCGAGACGCCCACCGAATACTGGCTGTCCAGCCTGTCGGCCGACACCCCGATCACCGATCTGGTCCGCCTGGCCAAGGTCCGCTGGCGCATCGAGCACGACTACCGCGAGCTCAAGCACGGCCTGGGCCTGGACCACTTCGAAGGCCGGTCCTGGCCCGGCTGGCACCACCACGTCACCCTCGTGACCGCCGCCCATGCGTTTCTCACCGAACAGCGTCTGGCCCCAAAAGCACCCACACCGGGCTCACTCTCTACCAGACCCTCGACGCCCTCCAGGACATCCTGAGGTGCTGGACCGGCATCTGCACCACCTGCCACCAACCCCTGCCCACCAGGCCACACACGACATCAAAACCGAGACAGACCTAACGGAGTCCTATTACCAGCTGACCTGGCGATCGAGACAGTCGATCAGTTTCACCTCACTGCGACGCAATCGATCACGCTTGTCTGCAGGGAGGGAGGCCAGTGCGTCGACGAGGACACGCGTTCGGGGAATGTGGACCATCGCGCCTGAGTAGATCCGGCACCTGGAACACCAGGCCAAGCCGACGCACCGCTCGAACATCGAGGATTCAGGAGGATGGAGACGGAACTGGTGGGAGCGGACGGCTGTCCCACAAGCAGCACGGATTCGACGATCACCGTCTCTGACCGTGTCCCAGGTCGCGATCTTGACCCAGCGCTGCCGCCCGGCCGGTGCTCTTCAAGTCGTCATGCGCAGCATTCTCCCCACGGTCGTCTCGCGACATCGCCCCGTCCCGGAGCCCCACTCATGGCCGACCCTGCCAGGGCCAGAACTGGGGCCGTTTGAAGCTGGAACAAATGTCGCCCCAACCACAAGGCGAGGCCAGCCCAAACGGGTGTGTCAGTTTAACGGCCCTGTCTCGCATCCGGTGGTAACGGAGGGTGGCACTGTCCGAGAAGGGTGCGGTGGCAGAGGGGGCCGTCGGAGCCTTCCCGTCGCCCGGAAACTCGTTCCGGCAGCTGAGTCCGGAGGTTCACGTGTCGGCACCGGCACTCCGTGCCTGATGGCGTGCCCGGCGTTGATCCCGTACGCGATGTCTCGCAGAAGATTCCATACGTGCCGAAGCAGCATCCTCATCCGAGGGTCTCCAAGCAGTCTCGACTGCCGAACACGGCGCGGAAACGCCTTTCTCCTAGTAAACCTACCAGTATGGATACCGGGTACCCGCCGGCATGGCAGTCAGTCGTCGCGACGGTGACAGCCCGCCCCGAGCCGCTGCCGCGAGGACTCTTTTCAGGAGGCCGGAGTCCTGCGGGCGAAAAGTCACGCGGTACGCGGGCCGGAGGAGAGCGTCGCGCATGTGCGCAAAGCACCGACGACACCGCGGGGGAGGTCCGGGCCGTCCGACCGTGACCGCTGCCGGACGTCGGGAATTCCCGACGAACTGGGCTTCGCCACCAGGGGCGAGCCGGCCCGCGGCACCGTCCACCTCAGCGTCACGGCCCGCCTCTCCGCCACCTCTTCGAACGAATCGGCCTCGGCCACGCGGCCGCGGCACCCGGGTCCCGGCGGCTCACGTCCCTGGACCGGACCGCGGCCGAGCTCCTCCGCTCCCTCTTTACAGCCCCACAACAGGGCTGTGGCACCACGGCGGGAAGGCTACGGCCGTCGGATGCCAAAGACCCGTCGCGTTCCGGCACTACACCACCGCCAGTACGGCGGCCAACTCCTCCAAGCCACTGGACCGAAACGTGAACGAGTCGCTTCTGCGCGGCGGATCCCCTACCGGTCGCTGCACGTAAGCAGTTCGCATGCCCACGGCTTGGGCCCCGCGAAGGTCCCAAGCGTGCGCGGCAACCATGAGCACGCGCTCCGGCGGAGAACCTGCCGCGTCGAGCGCGAGCCGGTAGACCTCCGGCGCAGGCTTGTACGCCCGGACGTCCTCGGCGGACAGGGCCTGGTGCCAGCGCAGTCCCGTGTGAGCGTTGAGCCGAAGCAGAGAGGCACGGCTGGCATTGCTGAGGGCCAGTACCGGAAAGCGCTCGGACAACCGTGCGAGGCCGGCGAGGGAGTCACCCCAGGGCTTCATGCGCTGTCCCGCGGTGGCCAGCCGATCGAGGGCGGCGGCGTCGGTCAGGCCGACGCAGCCGGCCACACGCTCGGCCGCCTCCCGGTCGATGACCTGCGAGTTGACGTAGGGCCGCACATTCCCCGCGATGCGACGCTGCTCGCGCTCGACATGCTCTTGCCACACGTCGAGCAGCCGGTCGACAGACGCTTCCTCTGCCGCAGGAACCGCCTCCCGCATGGCCGCTCGCAGCCCACCGGGTTCATCGACCATCGTGCCGAGGACGTCGAAAACGACGGCCTCGATGCGGTGAACCTCGGTCATTCGGCCTCCTCATCACGCGCTCCGGCGTAACACGGTGGACCGAACCGACCGACCAGGCCCGCCATTGCCCCATCGGCGGCATGTCGTGACGAACGGGCGACACGGGCGACAACGACGTCGCAATGGTCGTTCACTTCGCCGGCGAGACGGAACTCCTCGGCGTTCACGAGGCGTCCTCGGGTGTTCACACCCGCGGAGCCACTGTTGTAACCATACCGCTGGGTGTAGCGTTGAGGTGTGGCTGTCAACAGCAAGACCGTCGATCGAAGCAGCCGACGACCCGGCGTGCAACACCTCACGCCGGCCGGCGTGAAAATCCTCCAGACAGCCTCGCGGCTCTTCTACGAGCAGGGCATCCACGCCGTCGGTGTCGAGGCGATCGCGGCAGAAGCAGGCGTCACCAAGAAGACCCTCTACGACCGCTTCGGTTCGAAGAACGACCTCATCGTCGCCTATCTGCGCGCTCGTGACGGCTTGTGGCGTTCCACGCTGGTGAAGTACGTCAACGGCCATGACGGTCCCCCGGCGGAGAAGATCCTGGCCACGTTCGACGCCCTGCGCGAGTGGATGCGCGAGCGGAGCCTGCGGGGCTGCGCCTTCATTAACGCGTCCGTGGAACTCCCCGAAGGCCACCCTGGCCGGGCGGTCGCCCGCGACCAGAAGGCCTGGCTGCTCTCCTACCTGGAAGGACTGGCCGCGGAAGCCGGCTCCGATGACCCCGCGGGACTGGCCGCCCAGATTCTGATCCTGCACGAGGGGGCCTGCGTCGCCGATTCCATGCGGTCGCTTGACCAGGCCGTCGATCGTGCTGAACACATGGCCGGAGTCCTCATCGAAAGGTCGCTTCCCCAGTGACCACTCCGATCCCCGGCCCCGTGAAACATCGGGGATGATCCCGGGCTCATGTCCGTTGTCGGGCCCCCGGCCACCGGTGAGGTTCTACGCGACGAGAGAAGGAGCCGCGAGGGAGTTCGGCATGGGCACCGGGTCGGCCGCCCGGCCGTTCGCCATCGCGCGCCCGGGGTTGCCGTTCGACTGCCTCGACAGATCGGCCGCATACGCCCGCAACAGGTCGTGCATGCGATAGTGACGCTCGCCATGACGCTGAACCAGGTGCGCGGCGGCCAGGTTGCACAGCGACAGTGAGGCTTCCTCCGGAGGGACACCCGCGATCGATGCCGTGCTGACCACATCGATCAGACGCCCCGGGAGCAGGCCGAGCCCCCGGAAGACACGAGCGCTCTGCTCGTCGAGCGCCTTGTACGAGGTCTCGAACACGTCGCGGAGCACCACGCCCCCTTCTGCGAGGTTCAGCCTGGCCTGCCGGGGTTTGAGTTCGGTGGCGAGGACCTCGGCACTGTGGTGCTGTCGGCTCACGATCCTCTCGGCGGCCAGGACCAGAGCCAGGGGAAGACACCCGCATCGCTCCGCCAGTACGGCCACCGCGCCTGGGTCGGCGTCGGTCCGCACCTGGCCTATGACCGCGCCGATCAGCTTGGCGGCTTCCGGTTGGCACAGCTCGGGCAGAGGCAGCGAGACGGCGTCCACCAAGGGCATCAGCCCCGGTAATCGCGACCGGCTGGTCACCACGACGGCGCATCCCGGAGATCCCGGTAACAGGGGGCGGATCTGCTGGGCGTCCGCGGCATTGTCCAGAACCAGGAGCATTTCCCGGCCGTGCAGGTATGACCGGAAGGTGGCAGCCCTTTGTTCCAGCTCGGCTGGAACGCACTCAGAAGACACGCCCACGGCGCGCAGCAGATCTTCCAGCACGTCGAAGGGAGCGGCCGCGGTGTCCGGCTCGGGCCCCTGAAGGCTGACGAACAGCTGCCCGTCGGGGAAGTGGCCGTCGTTGACGGCTCGGTGTGCCCATTGCACCGCGAGTGCGGTCTTTCCCACGCCGGGCGGGCCGTTGATCACCGCCACGGGTACCGCAAGTGTTTGCTCGTGGCTTCGAAGGAGCCCGTCCAGTCGACGCAGGTCATCGTGGCGCCCTACGAAATGCCTTTTCGCCGTGGGAAGTTGGGCAGGCCGGATCCAGCCTTGCTGCTGCCGGGTGGCCACCTCCAGAGCGGAGGCGATGGCGGTGAAGGTGTTTCCGATGTCGAGTGCCCGGTCGCAGGCCTTCGCGAAGCTCACCGAAGGTGACCGCTTGCCGGTCTCGACCTTGCTGATGTGCCCCGGGTTGAAATGCACCCGGGCGGCGAACTGCGTGAGCGAAAGCCCTCGCTTCGTCCGGTGAGCCCGCAGCAACTGTCCGTATGACGCCGGCACTCCGTCGAGAGAGCCGATTCTTTCCTGGGTACGCCGAGTTGACGATGATCCCTGTACTGGTTCTCGTACCACTGTCTAGCCCCCAGAATTGTGCAGTTGTCCTGAAATAGCCGGTTCGAGCCGGGGTTGCCGCGACTGCCGCGCCTGCTTCCTGGTCCGGTCGGTGGGCCTGGTGATCCGGATCGCACGCTTCGGACCGTCCTGGCGGTTGCGAGTGGGCTCCGTGGAAGCCGGTAGCGCTCACCGGTGAGAGAGACCGGGCAGGAAGGTCGCGCCCCGCACCGGCGAGATGGCCGCGGCGGAGGTCTTCGATGAGGCGCCGGTCAGTCGCCGGGCGTCGCCAGCAACTCGTCATGGGTCGGGAACCGGGAGGCGATGCCGTCCGGCAGGACACGGACGGCACTGCGGTCGGCCCGCTGGAAGAAACGGATCACCGTGCAGCTCGGGTGAGCGCCCGCGTCGAACCAGTGGGGCGTGCGTCCGGGTACGGACAGCAGGTCGCCTGCCGTGCACAGCAACGCGTACACCTGTCCCGCGACATGGAGGGAGAAGCAGCCCGTGCCCGCCACAAGAAAGCGCACCAGATCGTCGTCGTGGACGTGTTCTTGCATGAACGCCTCACGCGCTGGACATCTCTGCGGGCTTGGATCGGCCGGCGGGGGAACCCTGCGGACGATGTCGACGATCCGGTAGCCGCCCTCGGCGCCCAGATGGTCGATGTGGCTCTCGTACGCCTTCATGACCGTGGTGTCGTCGGCGTCGGCCGGAAGCCGGCGGGCGGCGTGCCACCGGACGAGGCGCACACCGATCCTGAGCAACTCCCCTTGGATGACGTCCAGGTCGTCGGTCCGCACCCGCACCGTCTCCGGGGCGTCCTCCGGCATGATCTGTAGCAGTGTCACCAGGTGTTCACCCTGACCTCAGCGGGTTCGTCGGCGACCGCGCCGACCTGGGGGAGGTGGCTGAGCCGTTCGATACGCTCCAGCTCGCCGAGCGCTTCGTCGGCGTCACGACCCCAGGCGACGAGGCCGTTCTGCCGGACGAGCAGAACCGAAGAGGTGCCGAGGGTCGAGGCGTCGAGAGCGGCCACCACGTCTTCGGCGACGCGTGACGCATCAAGCCGGTCCGCAACGACCGGCGGTACGGGCGGGCAGTCATCCGACAAGTCGACTGCCTGCGCCGCTTCCGGTTCCCTGAGGAGCGCCTGGCCGCTGCCGTCGGCCACGGTGGTGAGTGCCTCGGCGCACGGTGCTTGCGCACAGATCACCGCTCCGCAGTCGGGCAATCGCCGGTAGAGGGCGAGGTGTATCGCGGTTTCGTCCGGGGGCCACTCGGTCTCCCCGAGCAACGGCAGCCCGTCGAAGGGATCCACCATCACGGTGTCCTGGTGGGTCATCACCCTTTTGTCCAGGTCACCGACGGTGATCAGAATCGCTTCACCTGATCGGATCGAGATGCTGCCGGACATTCCCGGCAGCCAGCCATGTCGGCACACGGACCGGCCGATCGCCGAGAGGTGCTGACGTTGCGGCTCGACGTCGTCGCGGATGTATACGGGTCTCACGGATTCTCTTCTCCCGTACGGGCCGGTGGGCTGCGTCCTCATACACCGGTAGCCGTGCCGTTGACGTCCCAGCGGATCGACAGCACAGGTTCTGGTGGCAGCCGGGGCTTCACCAGCCGCTACGCCGGACAGACGGAGCAACACGTGCGCATCTCCTTCGTGGGGGGGGAGACGGTGACGTATACCAACCGGTATAGCTACATGCTAGGGAGTCGGTTTTCGCAGTGTCAACGGGGAACCTCCGAGGCGGCCGGAAAGCTCTTTCCCGATGCAGCCCGGTCGCACGTCTGGTATGCAGCGGACCCGTCGGCAGACGGAGAACGCCCGCTTCATGGCGATATGTCGATCCTTGCGGCCGGGTCACGCGGGTCCGGTTTCCGCGTACTGCTGCCAGGCTGCCGTAGTCACCGGTGGCGCCACGGCGGGCGAGGGCGAGCACGGCCTGGAGGTGCTTCTTCCCACCGGCACGTCTGCGGCCGTGGAAATCCCGCGAGTTCGGCTCGTAGCGGACGCCGACCAACGCAGAGGCCCAGAAGACGCGCTGAAGTTCTCGGTGATGGACGAGCGGCCGGGGAGCCGGAAGAGCCACGAGACGGCAGCACTCCGACAGTCACACCCGGCGCCCCCCGGGCGACCCGACCCCACGATCGACCCGATCGAGAAGGCAGAGCCGTCCGAGCCGACGGCGGGAAAGAGCGCCCGGCGACCGGCCGGTGCGCCGGCGAACGCCGGACCGACACATACGGCGAGGTGCTCCGGGATTCGCTGTTGCCAGCGTTGCCTGACGACAGGCAACAGGGCACCCCTTGTACGGCGTTGCCGGCCATGGCGATAGTGGAATCGCTGCTACCGCAAAACGCCGTCCCCCGTGAAAGGCGTGATGCGATCGCAGTTGATCCCTTCGGCACAGAACGGTTCCGTGCGCCCGCCTACCCTTCGTCGAATCGGGCGGGCCGGAGACCTTCACAGAAGCAGTGCTGTCGCCACCTCTAAGGAGACCGAGATGGGTACACGTGTCGACCATTCCGAATTGGTTGTGTCGCCCGGCGAGTTCTTCCAGATAAGCGAACTGGAACGGATCAGGTCATCCATCGGGCTCCGGCTTTCGGACCATTCCTACCTCCCGAAGGCAAAGGACCCGCGGGCCGACTGGGTGGCGAGCGTTGCCGTTCCCGCGTTCAAGACGCTGGCACACATGGGCGTACTCGCCCCGCGGTTCTGCACGATCGGGACGGGAGCGGGACTCGACGCCCTGGCAGCCGTGGAAATTCTGCAAGCACGTACCGTCGGTTTCACCGACCTCCATCAGGACGTTCTCACGTATGCGCGGGAAAACATTCGCAGCAACCTCCTGATCGAGGACGTAGAACTGATCGGAGGCGCGGGTGACCTCCTCGCCCCACTGGCCGACAAGCTGTCGCAGATCGACGTGATCTACGAGAACCTCCCCAACATTCCGATGGCGGGCGACGAGGACCTGGCCGACGGGCAGACGAGTTCGACCTTCATCACCGAGCGCAGCGAGGAGATTCCCGGAGCCGCGGAAAAGAACCTCTTGACGCTCCACTACCTGGCTCTCCAGCAGGCGCATCCCCTCCTTCGGGTCGGCGGGCGCGTACTGTCGTCGATCGGTGCGCGCATTCCGTTGTCTGAGATCCTGGCCCTCTCCGGAGCCGCCGGCTACAACGGCAACATCCTGACCTACACCTGGAAGGTCCAGTCCGAGCCGGCCGAAGTGGTCGGCGGATACGCCCAATGGGAGAGGGAAGGACTGGGACCGTTCCACTTCTACCCGGTGAACGTTCTGTGCGACGCCTTCGAGGGCCTGTCCCCCGCGGCCGCCGGGGCGCAGGCCCTGAAACTGGAGGAGGAGCTGGCGCCGTTCGAGATATCGGCACTGGACGCCCTGGCTCTGGTGGGGAAGGGCGAAAGGGTCGGTCACACGGTCGTCATCCTCGACTCGGTGAAGATTCCTGACTCTGCCCTCTGACCGGACCCCACTGCCTCTTCGGTGCGTTGACAGTCGGCAGCGGACGGCAAGGCACCGGGCGAGTACTGGCCCGGTGTCCGCGGCACACCCGCCGATCCGGCTCTCCATCACCGTTTCCACTCTCGTAAGGAGTCGGCATGAATGTCCAGTCGTTCATCGGCAGGACGCCCCTCGTCGAACTGAAGACCTTCGACGTTCCGGCCGGTGTTCGGATATTCGCCAAGGCCGAGTTCATGAATCCGGGGGGCAGCATCAAGGACCGGATCGTCCGCTACATCCTCGATGACGCCGAGCACCGCGATCTGCTCCGGCCCGGCACGACCGTCGTGGAGAACACCTCCGGGAACACTGGTGCGGCAATCGCGATGATGGCGGCGACACGCGGCTACCGCGCGATCCTGACCATGCCGGACAAGGTGAGCAAGGAGAAGCAGGACGCCTTGCGCGCCATGGGCGCCGAGGTGATCGTCTGCCCGACCTCGGCCCCGCCGGACTCGCCCAAGCACTATGTGACGCGCGCAAGGCGCATCCACGCGGAGACGCCTGGTTCGTTCATGCTCAACCAGTACGACAACCCGCTCAACGCGGAGGCTCATTTCCGATCGACGGGCCCTGAGATCTGGGAGGCGCTCGGTCACTCGGTGACGGCGTTCGTCGCATCGGGGAGCACCGGCGGCACGATCTCCGGAACTTCCCGGTTCCTGAAGTCGAAGAATCCGTCCGTAACGTCCGTCCTGCTCGATCCGGTGGGTTCCATATACCACCGCTACTTCCACGAAGGCGTCGTGGACCCTTCACAGATCGCACCGTACTTCGTCGAGGGCGCAGGTGAGGATCACCTGGCGAAGTGCATGGACTTCTCGGTCGTCGACGATGTGGTTCAGTTCACCGACGCCGACGCTTTCGCCACCTGTCAGCACCTGGCCAGACGCGAGGGTCTCGTCTGCGGTGGCACCTCGGGCGCCAATGTGTGGGGCGCCGTGCAGGTGGCCCAGTCGCTGACGGGACCGGCCACGGTCGTCACCGTCCTGCCGGACAGCGGAAGCAAATACATCTCCAAGATCTACAACCGGGACTGGCTGATGCAGAACGGTTTTGCCGCTGGGCGGAATCCCGCGCTGGAAGCGACTGCGTGATGGGGAGTACGCAAAAGAACGTGGCAGCGGCACTGACGGCCGCTCTCCTATGGGCCTTCGCCTTCCCCGCCCCGGCCGCCGTCAAGCCGGCGAGTGAACTGCTCCTGGTCACAGGCCGGTACTCCTTGTTCGGCCTGTGCGGCCTGTACGTCCTGCTCCGAGGCCGGAGCCTGCTCAGGCTGATGCCGATGCGCAGGATCCTCTTCGGCCTGTACATAGGCTTTGTGGGGTACTTCGTCTTCTACATCTGCGTCTCGTACTCCGCCACCATGGGCAGTGGTTTCATCACCGCGGTCATCGTGGGGTCCTCACCGATCACCATCGCGGTGGCCGGCAACGTCGCGGAAAAACGCATGTCGTGGAGCGAGTTGGTCGCGCCGGTCCTCCTGATTCTCTCCGGCCTCACCCTTCTGAGCGCCGCGGACTTCATCCACGAAAAGCCCTCGGACCACGCTCACGACTCACTTTTCGGGATCCTGCTGGCCCTCATGGCCATGCTCACCTGGTCCTACTTCGTCGTCCGCAACGCCCAGTCACAGCGCACCTGGGAGACGAAGCCGGACCCCAAGATCTGGGCAGCGCTGGTGGCCATGGGGGCAGGCGGCGCCTCCATGGTCCTGCTGCCCTTCGCCGTCGCCACCACGCCCGAGGAGACCTTCGCCCCGTACCCCCTGTTCAAGATCATCGCCTGGTGCGTCTTCCTCGGGGTCATCGGTTCCTGGTGGGGCACATACATCTGGGTGAAGGCGGCGCAGGGCATTCCGGTGCCCTTGGTCGGGCCGTTGCTCGCCACCGAGACGATCTTCGGCGCGATCATGAGCCTCCCGGCGGAACAACGGATGCCCACCTGGACGGAGGTCGGCGGCGCCGTGTTCGTTCTTGCCGGAATCGCTGTCTACATGGTGTTCGACGTGAAGAACTCCCGATCGCGAGGAGACGGCACCGGCACCGAGCGGAAATCGGGCACGCCAGACGTGCCCGCAGTGACATAGCAGAGCGAGAGAAGAACCCTCGCGATCGTCGATCCGGACCGACAGGGAGGAAATCCCATGAGCAGCTCCTTCACGAACGTCAAGCAGTCCCACGTCTTCTTCGACGATTCTCCGGGGCTGAAGAACTACTACGAGGACTGGGCGTCGCGGTACGACGTGGACCTGGCGGACCAGAAATGGGTGGCACCCCGGATCGCGGCCAACCTCGTGCACCTGCTCGCCTCCGCCTACGCGACGCCGGACACGACCGTGTTCGACGCCGGCTGCGGCACCGGCCTCGTCGGCAGTGTCCTGCGCACCCTGGGCGACTACGTGATCGACGGCGTCGATCTCTCGGAGAACATGGCCGCCGAAGCCCTCAAGACCCAGGCGTACCGGAAGGTCCACGGCGGCGTGGACCTCTCGGTGCCCCGGCGCGACGACCGTCTGGACCAGTACGGCATCGTGGTCAGCAGCGGTGTGTTCACGCTCGGCCATGTGCGCCCCACGGCGCTGCTCACACTGATCGAGTACGCCTTGCCCGGCGGTCTGATCGCGGTTTCCACCCGCGGCAGCTACGCGACCGAGACGAGCTTCGAGGACTTCGCCCGGTCCGAGGAGGTCGCTTCCCTGGCCCTCCTGGAGTTCAAGCTGGGCGACGCCCACTACATCGCCGAAGAGAGCGCCGACTACTGGGTCTTCCGCAAGACCGGCCCGGCGCGGTGACAAGGGCCTCGCGCCGCTGATCCGGCTCGGCCCCCTCTCCCCCGACTTCACGACAGAAGTGCGCGCAGTCACCAGCGGCGCCGGGGCCACGTGCCTCCGGCCCCGGCGGCCCGGGCCGCGCGCATGTCGACCGGTACACCCACCACGTCTGCCCTGGAGTGTCATGTCGCGCAGCCTGTTCACCTCGGAGTCCGTGACCGAGGGCCATCCCGACAAGATCGCCGACCAGATCAGCGACACCGTCCTCGACGCACTGCTGCGTGCCGACCCCGCATCGCGCGTGGCGGTCGAAACCCTGATCACCACCGGTCAGGTGCACATCGCGGGCGAGGTGACGACCTCCGCCTACGTCGACATCGCCACCCTGGTCCGCAAGAAGATCCTCGACATAGGCTACGACTCCTCGGCCAAGGGTTTCGACGGTGCCTCCTGCGGGGTGTCGGTGTCGATCGGCGCACAGTCCCCCGACATCGCCCAGGGCGTCGACACGGCGTACGAGAGCAGGCTGGACGGCTCGGCCACGGGTGGCGCGACCGACGGGCTCGACCAGCAGGGCGCTGGCGACCAGGGTCTGATGTTCGGCTACGCGACCGCCGAGACTCCCTCCCTGATGCCGTTGCCGATCGAACTGGCCCACCGGCTCTCGCGCCGACTGACCGAAGTCCGCAAAGACGGCACCATCCCCTACCTGCGCCCCGACGGCAAGACCCAGGTCACCATCGAGTACCTGGGCAGTCGGCCCGTGCGCCTGGACACGGTCGTCGTCTCCTCCCAGCACGCGAGCGACATCGACCTGGACAGCTTGCTCACCCCCGACATCCGCGCCGAGGTCGTCGAGCACACTCTCGCCCGGCTCGCCGACGACGGCATCAAGCTGGACACCGAGGACTACCGCCTGCTGGTCAACCCCACCGGCCGCTTCGAAGTCGGCGGTCCGATGGGCGACGCGGGGCTGACCGGACGGAAGATCATCATCGACACCTACGGTGGTTACGCCCGACACGGCGGCGGCGCGTTCTCGGGCAAGGACCCCTCCAAGGTGGACCGTTCTGCGGCGTACGCGATGCGCTGGGTGGCCAAGAACGTCGTCGCGGCCGGCCTGGCCACACGGTGCGAGCTCCAGGTGGCGTACGCCATCGGCAAGGCCGAGCCCGTGGGCCTGTTCGTCGAGACCTTCGGCACCAACACGGTCGCCGTCGAGAGGATCGAGAACGCCGTCTCCGAGGTCTTCGACCTCCGCCCGGCCGCCATCATCCGCGACCTCGACCTGCTGCGCCCGGTCTACGCCCAGACCGCCGCCTACGGCCACTTCGGCCGCGAACTGCCGGACTTCACCTGGGAGCGCACCGACCGCGCGGACGCCCTGCGCAAGGCAGCGGCGTCGGGCTGACAGTGCGGCGCCGGGGCACGGACCGGCACGACAGACGGCGGTGCGCGGGCTGCCCCCGGACCGCGCACCGCTTTCCCGTCGGCCTCGCCGCCCCGGCCCTTCCTCCATCCACCCCGCCTCAGGACCAAGGAGCGCTGTCCATGCGTATCGCCGTGAGCGGATCGATCGCGACCGACCACCTGATGGTGTTTCCCGGACGCTTCGCCGAACAGCTGATCAAGGAGCAACTGGAGCGGGTCTCCCTCTCCTTCCTCGCCGACCGGCTCCAGGTGCGCAGAGGAGGCGTCGGCGCCAACATCGCCTTCGGTCTCGGCCTGCTCGGTCTCGATCCGATCCTGGTCGGCGCGGCGGGAGTCGACTTCGCCGAGTACGGCTCCTGGCTGCGGGCGAACGGCGTCGACACGTCCGAGGTCCGGGTCAGCGAGCGTCTGCACACCGCCCGCTTCGTGTGCACCACCGACGAGGACCTGAACCAGATCGCCACCTTCTACGCCGGCGCCATGGCCGAGGCCCCCAGGATCGACCTGGCCGCGATCACCGAACGTACCGGCACGCCCGCGCTCGTCCTGGTCGGCGCCGACGATCCCGCTGCCATGCTGCGGCACACCGCCACGGCCCACCGGCTCGGCATCCCCGTCGCTGCCGACCCCTCCCAACAGCTCGCCCGCCTGGAACGCGACCAGGCACGCCAACTCGTCGACGGGGCGAGGTGGTTGTTCACCAACGAGTACGAGGCGGCCCTGCTTCTGGAACGCACCGGATGGACGGAGGGCCACCTGCTGGGGCGGATCGGCACCTGGATCACCACACTGGGCGAGGCCGGAGTGGCGCTGACCAGGTCGGGTGCCCCCGCACTGCGGATCCCCGCCGTACCCACGGAGAAGATCTCCGATCCCACGGGCGCGGGAGACGCCTTCCGGTCCGGGTTCCTCGCGGGTACGGCGTGGAACTGGACGCAGGAGCAGGCGGCCCGACTCGGCTGCGCCCTGGCCACCACCGTGCTGGAGTCCGTCGGTACCCAGGAGTACGAGCTCAGCCCGCCGGACCTGATCACCCGCGTCGAGCAGACGTACGGCAACGACCCGGCCCGTGCTCTGAAGCCGCGGCTCGCTCAGGTGTCATGACCTTCAGGGGGTGGTGCGGGCAGGCCGGGAGGCACGCGTCGACGGACGGTTCCCCGACGTTCTCGTTCGAGTTCTTCCCGCCCAGGACCGCTCAAGGCGAACAAACGCTGTGGTGGGCCATCCGCCGGATCGAGGCGCTCGCTCCCGACTTCGTGTCCGTCACCTACGGTGCGGGCGGATCCTCGCGTGAGCGGACCATCGAGGTGACGCGGCGGGTCAGGGCCGAGACGACCTTGCGACCGGTGGCCCATCTGACCGCCGTGGGGCACTCGGTCCTCGAACTGCGTCACATCATCGGCGAGTACGCCGACGCGGGAATCCACGACGTACTGGTCCTGCGCGGCGATCCACCCGGCGATCCGAACGGCCCTTGGATCCCGCACCCGGACGGTTTCACCCACGCCTATGAGCTGGTCGAACTGGTCCGCTCCCTGGGAGACTTCACCATCGGTGTCGCCGCGTTCCCCGAGCGGCACCCACGCTCGCCGGACTGGGAGAGCGACATCCGGCACTTCGTCGCCAAATGCCGCGCGGGCGCGGACTACGCGATCACCCAGATGTTCTTCGACGCCGAGGACTATCTGCGGCTGCGGGACCGCGTCGCCGCCGCCGGTTGTGACATCCCGATCGTCCCGGAGATCATGCCGGCCATCGACGTCCGCCAGATCCGCCGCTTCGCGAAGCTGTCCCACGCCGCGTTCCCCGAGGACCTCGCGCACCGTTTGGAGGCGGTCCGCGACGACCCCGTGGCCGGTCACCGGATCGGCGTCGAGCACGCCACCGCCATGGCCGGGCGCCTGCTGGCCGAGGGAGCCCCGGGTCTGCACTACATCACACTGAACAAGTCCACGGCGGCCCTGGACATCCATCGCAACGTACTGAGCGCAAGGAGCCTCCGTGTCAGTTGAGTTCACCGATCTCAAGGTCGCCGACCTCTCCCT
>NZ_LIWB01000010.1:121139-296554 GCF_001905725.1 Streptomyces sp. CB02400 | reverse complement strand
ACCACGGCCAGACACCCCGACGGTCCGGCTGGTCGAGCCGACCAGAGCCACTTCAACCAGCCGGAAAACAACCTAAATCACCGGTATTGGGCCTAGCCGGCACGGCACACGGCTTCGGGCCGGCCGGTCGCCCCCCGTGACAGCGGCCGACCGACCCGAGCCCCCCGTTCCCCCGTGCTTCCCCCCGGCGGCTTCCCCAAGTCGCCTTCACCATCAAGAGCACGGGGCCCGGCCCCTGATACACCCCCGGTGGAAATTCCCCGAAAAAATTTCTACGTGCGCGCCCCGGTCGCCGTCCGCGGCTCCACGGACGCGGCCGGAGCCGGTACGACCCCCAGCGCGGGCGCGGGCGCGGGCACGTCGGCACGCTGCTGCGGCAGCGTCACCGGCAGCAGCGGACGCGGACCCGACACCACCGTGTAGTCCTGGCCCAGGAACGGCGGCGCCAGCTCGCCCGGGTCCTCGCCGAGCGCCAGCCGCACGGCGGCCCACGGGGCGTTCACCCCGCACAGCGACAACTGGTGCAGCCCACCCGCCGGCCGGGTGTTGACGTCCATGAGCACGGGCCGCTCGCCCAGCATCCGGAACTGGATGTTGGACAGATAATGCAGTCCGAAGCCCTCCGCGATCCGCCGGGCCGGCTCCAGCCACTGCTCGTGCAGCGTGAAGCCTCTGCGCCGGCCGTTCTTGGTGCGCCCCACCGCCAGTCGGATCCGGTTGTCGGCGCCGGTGAGACAGTCCACCGACACCTCGGGCTGCTCCAGCCGGGGCATCACCAGCCAGTCCACCGGCTCGTCGGCCTCCCGCAGGGCGTCCAGCACCAGACCGAGCGGCACGTACGGGCTCGGGAAGCCGCTCAGCTGGGTGAGCGAGAAGGGCGCGCGGGTGATCACGCGGAAGCCCACCCCGCCCGCGCCGGACGCGGGCTTGAAACAGGCCCGGTGTCCGCCCGCCTCCAACTCGTCGACCGCTGCGACGAGTTCGCCCGCACTACGGACCCGCCACCACGGCGGCACGGGCACCCCGATCGCCTGGACCGCCTCATAGGCGATCACCTTGTCGTGGAACACGGCCACCGCCTCGGGCGGCGGCGCAAGGAGCGCCGTACCGACCGCCTCGAACTCGGCGCGGTGCGCGACGATCGCCGCCTGGTGCAGCCGGGGCACGAACACGTCGATGCCGCGCCGCTCGCACTGGGCGAGCGCGTACTCGACGTACGCCGCCGGGGACAGCCCCTCGGGCTCGAGTTCGGCGGTGTCGGCGGCGGCCAGCACGGGGGAGTCGGGGTCGCCGTGGGTGGCGTGGATCTCGACGGCCCGGTCGCCGGGATTTCTCCGCAGCTGATCCATGAAGAACACGTTCTCCGCGTACGTGCGGTTGAGCCAGACGCGTACGCGAGAGATCATGCAGGCCGCCTTCCGGGGCTCGCGGGCAGGGCTCAGTGGCCCGTTGCCCGGGCAGGAGTATGGAGGGTCACCGAACCGCCCTGTGCGAAGGACGTTTCACGACGGTGGTGATGGGGCAGATCATAGGGCTTCGACAGCCGTTCCCGTACCACACACGGGTGACGGGTCGTGCTTGTTCCGGCGGCACGGATGTGATCTCGTTCGTGAGGGCGTGTGTGACGGCTGGAGGGGAGACGGGTGATGTCGGGGACAGACGGCGGCGGACAGCTGTGGGCCATCAGCGACCTGCACATCGGCTACGCCGAGAACCGTGCCCTGGTCGACGGCATGCGGCCCGAGTCGGACAAGGACTGGCTGCTCGTGGCCGGTGACGTCGCGGAGACCGTGGAGGACATCCGCTGGGCCATCAAGACCCTGGCCGGCCGGTTCGCCAAGGTCGTCTGGGTGCCCGGCAACCACGAACTGTGGACCCATCCGAGCGACCCGGTCACACTGCGCGGCGTCGCCCGCTACGACCATCTGGTCGAACAGTGCCGCGACCTCGGGGTGATCACACCCGAGGACCCCTACCCCGTCTGGGACGGCCCCGGCGGCCCGGTCGTCGTCGCACCGCTGTTCCTGCTGTACGACTACTCGTTCCTGCCGTCCGGGTGCGCCACCAAGGACGAGGGACTGGAGTACGCGCACGGCACCGGGGTCGTCTGCACCGACGAGCGGCTGCTGCACCCCGACCCGTACCCGACCCGGGAGGCCTGGTGCCGGGCCCGGGTCGACGAGACCGGGCGCCGGCTGGCCGAGGTGCCGGACGGACTGCCGCTCGTCCTGGTCAACCACTGGCCGCTGCACCGCCATCCGACGGACGTCCTGTGGTACCCCGAGTTCGCCATGTGGTGCGGCACCGTGCTCACCGACGACTGGCACCGGCGGTTCCCCGTCCACACCATGGTCTACGGCCATCTGCACATCCCCCGGACCACCTGGCAGGACGGCGTCCGCTTCGAGGAGGTGTCGGTGGGCTATCCGCGCGAATGGCGCAAGCGGGAACAGCCGCCGGGGCGGCTGCGCCGGATCGTGCCGGGGGAGGACGAGGGACGATGATCGAAGAACTGCTGCCGCAGACGGTGGTCACCGTCGAGGCCCACGGCGACGAGGGCGTCGACGCTCCGCTGTATCCCGAGGAGGAGGCGCTGATGGCGCGCGCCGTCCTCAAGCGCCGCCGGGAGTTCACCGCCGTACGTTCCTGCGCCCGCCGCGCCATGGACAAGCTGGGCGTGCCCGCGCAGCCGGTGCTGCCCGGTGAGCGGGGCGCCCCCGTCTGGCCCGACGGGCTGGCCGGCAGCATGACCCACTGCCCGGGCTACTGCGCCGCCGCCCTGGTGCGCACCGCCGACCTGGCGTCCCTCGGCATCGACGCGGAGCCCCACGCTCCGCTGCCCGAGGGCGTCCTGTCCTCCGTGGCGCTGCCGCGGGAGGCGACGCGGATCGGCGAGCTGGCCGAGGAGCTGCCCGCCGTGCACTGGGACCGGCTGCTGTTCAGCGCCAAGGAGTCCGTCTACAAGGCGTGGTTCCCGCTCACCGGGAAGTGGCTGGACTTCATGGAGGCCGACCTCGACCTCTTCGCCGACCCCGGCGACCACACCCGCGGCGGCTTCCGGGCCACCCTCCTCGTCCCCGGCCCGCGCGTGGGCACCCGAGTGGTCGACCACTTCACCGGCCGCTGGATCACCGAGAAGGACCTGGTCGCGACGGCGATCGCCGTCCCGCACAGCTGAGCGGGCCACCCCTTCTACGGCTCGGGGTGCCAGTCGCGCAGCATCCGGAAGAACACCTCCTCGTTGCCGGCCAGGCCCGCCCGGGCCAGGGCGGTCTCCGCCTCGGCGAGCACGGAGGGCGGCACCATCGGGGGCCCGACGGGCCCCGGCGGGCCCGACTGGGTGTCGAGGGCGGCGCGCACCGTGTGCAGCAGCCGTAGATAGGCCTGGACGGCGGTGCGCTCGCGGTCGGTCAGTACGGCGGTGGACATCGCTCGGCTCTCCCCGTGTCGAGATCGGTCACACATCGCCTCCAGCTTGCCGCCCACCACTGACAATCGGATCCCACCGGGGTCCGGTTCGCCCGCCCGGCGGGCACGCACGCCGGGGCGTACCCGCCCGACCCTGCGGCCCCGAGCACCCCGACGACGCCTCGCTCCCGTCCCGCCGGCCGTTCCTGCCTTGCCGGCTGTTCCCGTCCTGCCGGCCGCTCCGTCCCGTCGGCTGTACCCGCCGCACCGGCCCGCGCGGTGACGAACCGGCAGGCCGGGTGCGGCATCTGCCGGGCGGTGGCAGGCCGGAGGACTCGGTTTCCTTCTCCTCGGCGAGCCCGAATCGGGTGCGTACGGCGCTCTTCGGGACGGTCGTCCGCGGTGGCCGTCCCGCATGTGCCGGCTCGTGACCCAGGATCACCGACCGGTGGCCCGGCACCGTGCGTTCCTCGATCACGACGAGATCCCGGCCCGCCTTGCCGGGCCACAGCCCGCTCGCCGTCCCGGACGGGAGGACCGCCGTACGGAACAGCACGGGCCGGCCGCGGCGCCTGCCCACCGCCTCGCGCGGAGCCGCGTGCAGATCGGCCGGCCGAGCCGGGAAGCGTCGGCTCCGTCGTCAGGCCCTGGGCCGCTGGACGCTCTCCAGGAGCATGTCCAGCCACTCCGCGACCTTGTCGCGGTGCTGGTCGGTGGGCAGTTGGGCGGCCCGCCAGGCGATCCCGCGCACCCCGTGGTCCTGCAGCAGCCGCTCCAGCGGGTCGTCGGCCGGTGCCGCCGCCGCCCGCTCACGGTCCGCGAGTTTCTGCAGCAGCTCCTGCTCGGTGTGCTGGAGCGCGCCCGCGAGCGCCTCGGGGTCCTCGGCGGTGAGGAAACCGGCGTGCACCCGGAAGAACCGCTGGATGGCGTCGCAGTGCTCCATGGTCGGACGCCGGTCGCCGTTGATCAGCGCGCCGGCCTGCTGCCGGGACATGCCCGCGCCGTCGGCGATCTCCTGCTGGGTGTACTTGCGGCCGTTCGGCTTCAGCCGGGTGCGGCGCAGCAGGTCCAGCCGCTGCACGAACCGCGCCTGCACATCGGGCTCGCCCGCGGGCCGGCCGCTCAGCAGCGCCTTGACCACGGACTCGGGAACACCGGAGGCGGCGGACAGCCGGCCGATGTCGAAGACCTCGGTGTGCGCCACGCCGAGCCGGTCGGCGAGTGCGGTGACGCGGGCGACGACGGCCGGCAGCGCGGTCGTCGGCGTGGCGCCCGGACCCTCGAAGCCACCCGTCACCGAAAGATCTCCTACGTCTCTCACAGGCTTCTCACAAGCGATTGCCGTGAACTTCACGGAGACTAGCCGTTGCCTCGAACCCACATCCAGGTCTCGCCACAACTGTGGCCAATTTCAGCCGTCAACCGACATGAAATGCCACGATAGTTGACACGCCTCGCGTGCGGGCAGCAGGATCGGGGCGCCGCGTCAGGGCCGCACAGGCAAGAGGGGTGACCTCCCGATGGCACATCAGGCAGGAGGGCAGCGGCCGGTACCGCGGCCCGTCCCCGGGACTCCCGAGGCCCAGGCCTATCTGCAGGACTACGCCGTCCTCCTGGAGGCGGTCCCCTTCCCCTCCCTGGTGGTCGACCACCGCTGGGACGTGCTGCTCACCAACACCGCTTTCCGGTCGCTTTTCCAGGATGTCGAGCCGCACCCCACGGCTCTGCCCGGCGACAACTTCCTCCGGTTCGTCCTCTTCCACCCGGACGCGGCCACGGTGCTCGGCGACCACGAGTCGAGCTGGTGCCTGCCGATGCTGGCCCACTTCGCCGAGGCCGTCGAACGGTACGGCCACGACCACGGCCTGGGGGCCATCCGCCGCGACATCGCCCAGGACCCCATCATGGAAGCCGCCTACCGGCACGGACTGCCGCACTGGCTGCGGGCCGTCGGCGAGCAGGCCGCCGAACACGACGGCGCCGTACGGCCGTTGCTGCACCCCGACCCGCGCTGGGGCGCCACGGACTGCCGGATCGTCACGGAGACGACCCCGACCCTCCAGGACATGGACTGCACCCGGCTGACGCTCGTCCTGCGCGAGGCGCGCCGCGCCCCGTCCGGGGAGCGCGGGTACCGCCGCGCCGCCTCCCACCTGAGAGTGGTCCGTTCCGCCGACTGAAGCGGCCCGTCGCCGACGACGTCCGCCCTCTTCCCCACAGCAGTGCTGTGTGACATATTACTGGCGTGAGCGAGCCGCTGACCTGCGATGTCGTGGTGGTGGGCGCCGGGATGACGGGCGCCGCCTGCGCCCTGTACGCGGCCCGGGCGGGCCTCGCCGTGACCGTGGTGGACCGGGGCCCCGTGGCCGGCGGCACGACCGGCGCGGGCGAGGGGAACCTCCTCGTCTCCGACAAGGCGCCCGGCCCCGAACTCGAACTCGCCCTGCTGTCCAACCGGTTGTGGGCACAGGTGGCACAGGAACTGGGCAGGCCGGTCGAGTACGAGGCCAAGGGCGGACTCGTCGTCGCCGAGAACCCCGAAACGCTCGACGGGCTGCGGAGGTTCGCGGACACCCAGCGGGCCGCCGGGGTGACGGCCGACCCCGTCCCCGCCGACCGGCTCCACGACCTGGAACCGCGTCTGGCGCCCGGCCTCGCGGGCGGTGTGCGCTATCCGCAGGACGCCCAGGTGATGCCCGCCCTCGCCGCCGCCCACCTCCTGCGCGCCTCCGGGGCCCGGCTGCTCACCGGCCGCGAGGTGACCCGCGTCCTGCGCACCGCCGACGGCGCGGTGCGCGGGGTGCGCACGGACCGCGGCGACCTGCACGCCCCCGCCGTGGTCAACGCGGCCGGCACCTGGGGCGGCGAACTGGCGGCCCGCGCCGGGGTGTCCCTGCCCGTCCTGCCCCGACGCGGCTTCGTCCTGGTCACCGAGCCACTGCCGCCCCGTGTCCGGCACAAGGTGTACGCCGCCGACTACGTCGCCGACGTCGCCAGCGACTCGGCGGCACTGCAGACCTCCCCCGTGGTGGAGGGAACGGCCGCCGGACCGGTGCTCATCGGCGCCAGCCGGGAACGGGTCGGCTTCGACCGGTCCCTGTCCCTCCCGGCGGTGCGGGCCCTGGCGGCGGGGGCGACCCGCCTGTTCCCCTTCCTGTCCGGCGTACGGGCCCTGCGCGCGTACGCCGGCTTCCGGCCGTATCTGCCCGACCACCTCCCCGCGATCGGCCCCGACCCCCGGGCGCCCGGACTGTTCCACGCGTGCGGCCACGAGGGCGCGGGCATCGGACTGGCCACCGGCACCGGCCTGCTGATCGCCCAGGCCCTGACCGGTGGGACACCGGAACTGGACCTCACCCCGTTCCGGCCCGACCGCTTCCCCCGTACGACGAAGGAGGCCGAGCAGTGAATCCACTGGAACTCGCCGGGGCGGGGCCCGGACCCGCCTTCGAGGTCACCTTCGACGGACGGCGGATCGAGGCGCTGCCCGGCCGGACGGTCGCCGCCGCGCTGTGGGCCGCGGGCGTCACCTCGTGGCGCACCACCCGGGGCGGCGGACGCCCCCGCGGGGTGTTCTGCGGGATCGGGGTGTGCTTCGACTGCCTGGTCACCGTGAACGACCGCCCCAACCAGCGGGCCTGTCTGGTCCCGGCCCGGCCCGGCGACGTGATCCGCAGCCAGGAGGGGACGGGCCGTGCGGACTGACCTCGCGGTGATCGGCGCGGGACCGGCGGGACTCGCCGCGGCCCTCGCGGCGGACCGGCGCGGTCTGCGGGTCGCCCTGGTCGACGCGGCTCCGGAACCGGGCGGGCAGTTCTACCGGCAGCCCGCCGCCGGACTCCGCGCGGAACGCCCCCAGGCCCTGCACCACCAGTGGCGCACCTGGGTCGGGCTGCGGGACCGGCTCGCCACGAGCTCCGTGCGGGTGCTGAGCGAGCACCATGTGTGGTGCGTGGAGCGGACACCCGACGGACCGGCCGTGCACGCGCTGCTCGGACCGGAGCAGGAGAAGCCGGCCGAGGTGCGCGCCACCGCCGTACTGCTGGCCACCGGCGGATACGAGACCGTGCTGCCCTTCCCCGGCTGGACCCTCCCCGGAGTCGTCACCGCGGGCGGCGCCCAGGCGATGCTCAAGGGCGGGCTCGTCGTACCGGGCCGGACCGCCGTCGTGGCCGGGACCGGGCCGCTGCTGCTGCCGGTGGCGACCGGGCTCGCGGCGGCGGGCGTACGAGTCGCCGCGCTGGTGGAGTCCGCGGACCCGGGCCGCCTGCTGCGGCACGCCGGAGCTCTGGCCGGCAAGTTGCCCGAGGGCGCCGGGTACGCGGCCCGGCTGCTGCGCCACCGCGTACCGTTCCTCGCCCGCCACACCGTCGTCCGCGCCCACGGCGACACCCGGCTCACCGGCGTCACCGTCGCCGCCCTGGACGCGCACGGCCGCGTCCGGCCCGGCACCGAACGCCGTCTGCCCTGCGACACCCTCGCGGTGAGCCACGGCATGCTCCCGCACACCGACCTCGCCGAGAGCCTCGGCTGCCGCCTCGACGGACTCACCGTGGCCGTCGACGCGGAACAGCGCACCGACGTACCCGGCGTGTGGGCGGCGGGCGAGGCCACCGGCGTCGGCGGGGCCGCTCTCGCGCTCGCCGAGGGGCACATCGCGGGCCGCTCGATCGCCGCCCGGCTGCGGGGCACCGTGCCCGACCCCGGAGAGTGGGCCCCGGCCGCCAGGGCCCGCGCCCGGATGCGCGGATACGCGGCCGCACTCGACGCCGCCTACGCCCCGCCCGCCCACTGGACCGACCGGGTCACCGACGACACCGTGGTCTGCCGCTGCGAGGAGGTCACGGCGGGCACGGTCCGCGAGGCCCTCGCGCTCGGCGCCGGGGACGCCCGCACGGTCAAGCTGCTCACCCGGGCCGGCATGGGCTGGTGCCAGGGCCGGATGTGCGAACCGGCGGTCGCCGGGCTCGCCGGATGCGAACCCGCCCCGTCCCGGCGGCCGTTCGCCCGGCCGGTGCCGCTGGGCGTACTCGCCGAACAGCACGAACAGCACACCGAGAGAGGACCCTCATGACCGACCACCGTCCCTGGCGCGGCGTCCTCGTCGCCACCGCGCTCCCGCTGAACGACGACCTCTCCGTGAACCACGACCGCTATGCCGAGCACTGCGCCTGGCTCGTGGACAACGGCTGCGACGGCGTCGTACCGAACGGATCCCTCGGCGAGTACCAGGTGCTCACCCCCGAGGAGCGCGCCCGGGTCGTCGAGACGGCCGTCGCCGCGATCGGCGGGGAGCGCGTCATGCCAGGCGTCGCCGCCTACGGATCCGCCGAGGCCCGCCGCTGGACCGAGCAGGCGGCCGAGGCCGGCTGCCGGGCCGTGATGCTGCTGCCGCCCAACGCCTACCGCGCCGACGAGCGCGCCGTCCTCGCCCACTACGCCGAGGTCGCCGCGGCCGGACTCCCGGTCGTCGCCTACAACAACCCCATCGACACCAAGGTCGACCTGGTACCGGAACTGCTCGCCCGGCTGCACGGCGAGGGACACGTGCAGGCCGTCAAGGAGTTCTCCGGGGACGTCCGCCGCGCCTACCGGATCGCCGAACTCGCCCCCGAACTGGACCTGCTGATCGGCGCGGACGACGTCCTGCTGGAGCTCGCCGTCGCCGGTGCCAAGGGCTGGGTGGCCGGTTACCCGAACGCGCTGCCCCGCTCCTGCGTGGAGCTGTACCGCGCCGCCACCGGCGGCGACCTCGACACCGCGCTGCCGCTCTACCGGCAACTGCACCCTCTGCTCCGCTGGGACTCACGGGTGGAGTTCGTGCAGGCGATCAAGCTGTCCATGGACCTCGTCGGGCGCCACGGCGGCACCTGCCGCCCACCCCGAGGCCCGCTGGAACCCGGTCAGGAGGCGGCCGTCCGCGCGGCCACCGAGAAGGCCGTCGCGGCCGGACTCGCGTAGGGAGGGACGGACATGCGCAGCAAGCTCGTCCTGCACGCCGTCGACTCGCACACCGAGGGCATGCCGACCCGGGTGATCACCGGCGGCATCGGCGCCATCCCGGGCGCGACGATGAACGAACGACGCCTGTACTTCCGTGAACACCGCGACGACATCAAGCAGTTGCTGATGAACGAGCCGCGCGGGCACTCCGCGATGAGCGGCGCGATCCTCCAGCCGCCGACCCGGCCCGACTGCGACTGGGGTGTCGTCTACATCGAGGTCTCCGGCTACCTCCCGATGTGCGGGCACGGCACGATCGGCGTCGCGACCGTGCTCGTCGAGACCGGCATGGTCGAGGTCGTCGAACCGGTCACCACCATCCGCCTGGACACCCCCGCCGGGGTCGTCGTCGCCGAGGTGGCGGTCGAGGACGGCGCCGCCACCGCCGTGACCCTGCGCAACGTGCCGTCCTTCGCCGTCGCCCTCGACCGGAAGGCCACCCTGCCCGACGGACGGACGGTGACCTACGACCTCGCCTTCGGCGGCAACTTCTACGCCATCCTGCCGCTGGACCGGCTCGGGCTGCCCTACGACCGGTCCCGCAAGGACGACATCCTCGCGGCCGGCCTGTCCCTGATGGAGGCGATCAACGCCGAGGGGGAACCCGTCCACCCCGAGGACCCGTCCATCCACGGCTGTCACCATGTGCAGGTGACCGCTCCCGACGCCACCGCCCGCCACTCCCGGCACGCCATGGTGATCCACCCCGGCTGGTTCGACCGCTCGCCCTGCGGCACCGGCACCAGCGCCCGCATGGCCCAGCTCCACGCGCGCGGCGAACTCCCGCTGCACACCGAGTTCGTGAACGAGTCCTTCATCGGCACCCGGTTCACCGGCCGGCTGCTCGGCACCACCGAGGTGGCCGGCCGTCCGGCGGTGCTGCCCAGCTTCACCGGCCGGGCCTGGATCACGGGCACCGCCCAGTACCTGCTGGACCCGCGCGACCCCTTCCCGGCGGGGTTCGTCCTGTGAACACCGCCCTCTCCGACCTGGGTGGCCGCAGGCCCAGCTACCGCGAACGGGTCGCGGACGCGCTGCGGGCCGCGCTGATCGCCGGGGAGCTGCGCCCCGGCGAGGTGTACTCGGCCCCCGGCCTCGCCGCCCGCTTCGGTGTCTCCGCCACCCCCGTGCGCGAGGCCATGCTCGACCTCGCCAAGGAGGGGCTGGTCGACACCGTGCCCAACAAGGGCTTCCGGGTCACCGCCGTCTCCGACCGGCAGCTCGACGAGTACACCCACATCCGCGCACTCATCGAGATCCCGACGACGGCCGGGCTGGCCGCCACCGCGGACCCGGTGGCGCTCCAGGCGCTGCGTCCGGTCGCCGAGGAGATCGTCACCGCCGCCGCGGCCGGTGACCTCATCGCGTACATCGAGGCCGACCAGCGCTTCCACCTCGGGCTGCTGGCGCTCGCCGGCAACGGCCACCTGGTCGAGGTGGTCCGGGACCTGCGACAGCGCGCACGGCTGTACGGGCTGACCGCGCTGGTGGAGCAGGGACGGCTGGAGGCGTCGGCCGAGGAGCACCTGGAGCTGCTCGACGCGCTGCTCGCCCGGGACACGGAGGCCGTACGGGCCGTGATGACCCGCCACCTCGGACATGTCCGAGGGCTCTGGGCGGCGCCTTGACAACAAATTTGCGCGGAAACGCAAGCCGCTTGCGTTTCTTGCGCTACTCTTGCGTGCATGACGCGACGACTTGCTGTGGTGGCGAAGAAGGTCGGGGTCAGCGAGGCCACGGTCAGCCGGGTGCTCAACGGCAAGCCCGGAGTCTCCGAGGCCACCCGGCAGGCCGTGCTCTCCGCCCTGGACGTGCTCGGCTACGAGCGGCCCACCCAGCTGCGCGGTGAGCGCGCCCGGCTGGTCGGCCTGGTCCTGCCCGAGCTGCAGAACCCGATCTTCCCGGCCTTCGCGGAGGTCATCGGCGGTGCGCTGGCCCAGCTCGGTCTCACGCCGGTGCTGTGCACCCAGACGCGGGGCGGTGTCTCCGAGGCGGACTACGTGGACCTGCTGCTCCAGCAGCAGGTGTCCGGTGTCGTGTTCGCCGGCGGGCTGTACGCCCAGGCCGACGCGCCCCACGACCACTACCGGCGGCTCGCCGAGCGCAACATTCCGGTCGTCCTCGTCAACGCGGCCATCGAACACCTCGGCTTCCCCGCCGTGTCGTGCGACGACGCCGTGGCCGTGGAGCAGGCCTGGCGGCATCTGGCCTCGCTCGGGCACGAGCGCATCGGGCTGGTGCTCGGCCCCGGCGACCACATGCCCTCGGCCCGCAAACTGGCCGCCGCCCGCGCGGTCGCCGGCGAGGTGCCCGAAGAGCATGTCGCCCGCGCCATGTTCTCCATCGAGGGCGGACACGCCGCCGCCTCCCGGCTCATCGAGCGGGGCGTCACCGGCTTCATCTGCGCCAGCGACCCCCTCGCCCTCGGTGTCGTACGGGCCGCCCGCCGCAAGGGACTCGACGTGCCCGGACGGATATCCGTCGTCGGATACGACGACTCGGCGCTGATGAACTGCACCGAGCCCCCGCTCACCACCGTCCGGCAGCCCATCGAGGCCATGGGCAAGGCGGTGGTGGAACTGCTGAACGCGCAGATCAGCGGCAGTGTGGTGGCCCCCGAGGAGCTGCTGTTCGAACCCGAGCTGGTGGTGCGGGGGTCGACCGCCCAGGCTCCCCGTTCCTGAGATCCACTCCGCTGTCGAATAATTTCAAATTCTGCGCGACATCTTGCGGGCCGATGTCGTCGGTGCTTGAGTGTGCCCCGCCCACCGCTCCTGTTCCGAGGGGTTCACTCGCTCCTGTCCCTTAAGGGGTCCACCGATGAGAAACACCGGGATCCGTCGTACCCTCGTCGCGCTAGGCGTCGGCGCGCTCGCGCTCACCGCCTGCGGCGCGGACGACGAAGCCGCCGGCGGCAAGACCCGCATCACCGTCAACTGCATGCCGCCCAAGAGCGCCAAGGTCGACCGGCAGTTCTTCGAGGAGGACATCGCCGCCTTCGAGAAGAAGAACCCGGACATCGACGTCGTCCCGCACGACGCGTTCCCCTGCCAGGACCCGAAGACGTTCGACGCCAAACTCGCCGGCGGGCAGATGGAGGACGTCTTCTACACGTACTTCACCGACGCACGGCACGTCGTCGACATCGATCAGGCGGCCGATCTCACCCCGTACGTCAAGGAGTTGAAGAGCTACGACACCATCCAGCAGCAACTGCGGGACATCTACACCGTCGACGGCAAGGTCTACGGCATCCCGCGCACCGGCTACTCGATGGGCCTGATCTACAACCGGGAACTCTTCGAGAAGGCCGGCCTCGACCCGGACCGGCCGCCCACCACCTGGGACGAGGTCCGCGACGCCGCCAAGAAGATCGCCGCACTCGGCGACGGCACCGTCGGCTACGCCGACTACAGCGCCCAGAACCAGGGCGGCTGGCACTTCACCGCCGAGCTCTACTCCCAGGGCGGCGACGTGGTGAGCGCCGACGGCAAGAAGGCCACCATCGACACCCCCGAGGGCCACGCCGTGCTCCAGACCCTCCACGACATGCGCTGGAAGGACGAGTCGATGGGCAGCAAGCAACTGCTCGTCATCAACGACGTCCAGCAGATGATGGGCGCCGGCAAGCTCGGCATGTACCTCGCCGCCCCCGACAACATCCCGATCCTCGTCAAGGAGAAGGGCGCCGAGTACGAGAACATCGCCCTCGCCCCCATGCCCGGCGGCGAAGGCACCCTCATCGGCGGCGACGGCTACATGTTCAACAAGAACGCCTCACCCGAGCAGATCCGCGCCGGTCTCAAGTGGCTCGACCACATGTTCCTCACCCCCGGCGACGGCTTCCTCGGCGACTACGCCCGCGCCAAGAAGAACGACGCCCCGGTCGGCCTGCCCGAGCCCCGTCTGTTCACCGGCGCCGCCGACACCAAGGACCAGCAGGTCAAGAAGGCCAACGCCAATGTCCCGGTGGAGAACTACCAGGCATTCCTCGACGGCAACCAGCAACTGGAGATGAAGATCGAGCCGCCGCACGCCCAGCAGCTCTACTCCGTCCTCGACAGTGTCGTCTCCGCCGTCCTCACCAAGGAGGACGCGGACATCGACCGGCTCCTGAAGGACGCCTCCGGCAAGATCGACGGCATCCTGGCCCGGAGCTGACCGGTGACGAAGACGGTTGAACGGCCGGCCACGGCCGTGCGGGTCCGTCCGGTGAAGGCGCCGTCCCCGGCAGGGGACCGGAGACGGCGCCGCCTCACCGACCATCTGCGCGCCCACGGCTTCCTCCTCGGCGGACTCGTCTGCTTCGCCCTGTTCTCCTGGTACCCGGCGATCCGCGCCGTCGTGATCGCCTTCCAGAAGTACACGCCGGGCTCCGACCCCGAATGGGTCGGCACCGCCAACTTCACCCGGGTCCTGAACGACCCCGAGTTCGGCGCCGCCTGGCGCAACACGCTCACCTTCACCCTGCTCGCCCTGCTGATCGGCTTCGCGATCCCCTTCGTCCTGGCCCTCGTGCTCAACGAACTGAGGCACGCCAAAGCCTTCTTCCGGGTCGTCGTCTATCTCCCGGTGATGATCCCGCCGGTGGTCAGCGCCCTGCTGTGGAAGTGGTTCTACGACCCCGGCGCCGGCCTCGCCAACGAGGCACTGCGCTTCCTCCACCTGCCCACCTCGAACTGGTCCAACGGCGCCGACACCGCCCTGGTCTCCCTGGTCATCGTCGCCACCTGGGCCAACATGGGCGGCACCGTCCTCATCTACCTCGCCGCCCTGCAGTCCATCCCCGGCGAGCTGTACGAGGCCGCCGAGCTGGACGGCGCGAACCTCCTCCAGCGCATCCGCCATGTGACGATCCCGCAGACCAGGTTCGTCATCCTCATGCTGATGCTGCTCCAGATCATCGCCACCATGCAGGTGTTCACCGAACCCTTCGTGATCACCGGCGGCGGCCCCGAGAACGCGACCGTGACCGTCCTCTACCTCATCTACAAGTACGCCTTCCTCTACAACGACTTCGGCGGCGCCTGCGCGCTGAGCGTGATGCTCCTCGCCCTGCTCGGCGCGTTCTCCGCCGTCTACCTCCGTCTCACCCGCTCCGGAGAGGAGGCCGCATGAGCAGCACCACCCGCACCCTCGTCTCGCCGGCGGTGCTGGCCCGCCCGCGCGGCAGGGCCGTCTACTGGACCGTGTTCACCGGCATCGTCGTGCTGTTCGCGCTCGCCTTCCTCTTCCCCGTCTACTGGATGGCGAGCGGCGCGATGAAGTCACCCGACGAGGTGGCCCGCACCCCGCCCACCCTCCTCCCGGAGAGCTGGAGCACCAGCGGGTACACCGACGCCTGGGAGCTGATGGAGCTGCCCACGCACCTGTGGAACACGGTGGTGCAGGCGGCCGGCGCCTGGCTGTTCCAACTGGTGTTCTGCACGGCC
Organism: Streptomyces sp. CB02400; assembly: GCF_001905725.1. Lineage (GTDB taxonomy): Bacteria > Actinomycetota > Actinomycetes > Streptomycetales > Streptomycetaceae > Streptomyces > Streptomyces atrovirens. The sequence continues at coordinate 281,711 of NZ_LIWB01000010.1, read as the reverse complement.
GCCGCCTACGCCCTGTCCAAGCTCCGGCCCGCCTTCGGCAAGCTGATCCTCGGCGGCATCCTCGCCACGCTGATGGTCCCGGCGCAGGCCCTGGTCGTACCGAAGTACCTGACCGTGGCCGACCTCGGCCTCCTCAACGACCCCCTCGCCATCTGGCTGCCGGCCGTCGCCAACGCCTTCAACCTCTACCTGCTCAAGCGGTTCTTCGACCAACTGCCCAGGGACGTGCTCGAGGCCGCGGAGATGGACGGCGCGGGGAAGCTGCGCACCCTGTGGTCGATCGTGCTGCCCATGTCGCGTCCGGTGCTCGGCGTGGTGTCGATCTTCGCCCTGGTCGCCGTGTGGCAGGACTTCCTGTGGCCGCTCATGGTCTTCTCCGACACCGGCAAACAGCCGATCAGCGTGGCCCTCGTGCAGCTGTCGCAGAACATCCAGCTGACCGTGCTCATCGCCGCGATGGTGATCGCCAGCATCCCCATGGTCGCGCTGTTCCTCGTCTTCCAGCGGCACATCATCGCCGGAATCAGCGCGGGCAGCACCAAGGGCTGACGCCGGAAACCCCTTACAGAAGAGAAAGGCACGCACCGTGGGACAGCCCACCCCTGCCCTGAACGACGACTGGTGGCGCTCCGCCGTCATCTACCAGGTGTACGTCCGCAGCTTCGCCGACGGTGACGGCGACGGCACCGGCGACCTCGCGGGCGTTCGCGCCAGGCTGCCGTACCTCGCCGAACTCGGTGTGGACGCCCTGTGGTTCAACCCCTGGTACCTGTCCCCGATGAAGGACGGCGGCTACGACGTCGCCGACTACCGGACGATCGACCCTGCCTTCGGCACCCTCGCCGAGGCGGAGAAACTCATCGCCGAGGCCCGGGAACTGGACATCCGCACGATCGTCGACATCGTGCCGAACCATGTCTCCGACCAGCACCCCTGGTTCCGGGCCGCGCTCGCCGGCGGCCCCGAGCGGGAACTGTTCCACTTCCGCCCCGGCCGTGGTGAGCACGGTGAACTCCCGCCGAACGACTGGCGGTCGGAGTTCGGCGGCCCCGCCTGGACCCGGCTGCCGGACGGCGACTGGTACCTCCACCTGTTCGCCCCCGAGCAGCCCGACCTCAACTGGGCGCATCCCGCCGTCCGCCAGGAGCACGAGGACGTCCTGCGCTTCTGGTTCGAACGGGGCGTGGCCGGCGTGCGCATCGACTCGGCCGCACTGCTGGTGAAGGACCCCCGGCTGCCCGACTTCGTCGAGGACCGCGACCCGCACCCCTATGTCGACCGCGACGAACTCCACGACGTCTACCGGGGCTGGCGGGCCGTCGCCGACGAGTACGGTGGCGTCTTCGTCGGCGAGGTCTGGCTCCCCGACACCGAACGCTTCGCCCGCTACCTGCGCCCCGACGAACTGCACACCGCGTTCAACTTCTCCTTCATGACCTGCCCCTGGGACGCGGCACGACTGCGCACCTCCATCGAGGACACCCTCGCCGAACACGCGCCGATCGGCGCCCCCGCCACCTGGGTGCTGTGCAACCACGACGTCACCCGCACGGTCACCCGCTACGGCCGCGCCGACACCGGCTTCGACTTCGCCACCAAGGCCTTCGGCACCCCGACCGACCTCACCCTCGGCACCCGCCGGGCCCGCGCCGCCGCCCTGCTCTCCCTGGCCCTGCCCGGCGCGGTCTACGTCTACCAGGGCGAGGAACTCGGCCTGCCCGAGGCCGACATCCCGCTCGACCGCATCGAGGACCCCATGCACGCCCGCTCCGGGGGCACCGACCCCGGCCGCGACGGGTGCAGGGTGCCGCTGCCGTGGACGGCCGACGCGCCGCACGCCGGGTTCGGCGGCGAACCGTGGCTGCCGCAGCCCGCCGGCTGGGCGTCGTACGCGGCCGACCGGCAGGCGCGGGACCCCGGCTCGATGCTCGCTCTCTACCGCGAGGCGATTCGCCTGCGCCCGGTCCTCGGCGACGGCCCGCTCACCTGGCTCCCCGCCGCCGACGGCGTGCTCGCCTTCACCCGCGCGGACGGCGGCACCCTCTGCGTGGTGAACCTCGCGGACACGCCCGCCACCCTCCCGGCCCACACCGCGCCGCTCCTCGCCAGCGGCCCCCTGGACCCCGAGGGACGACTGCCGAAGGACACCGCGGTCTGGCTGCGCGCCTGAGGCCCCGCCCCGGAACGCCCCGCGTTGTTCAGTGAGGCGGAGGCGTATCCGTCTTGGCCGTGGCGACTCCGCGCTTCGCCGCCTGGATCCGCTCGTACACATGGGTCCGCAGCTCGGCGAAGCGCGGTGCCACGCGGGTGCTCAGCTGGTCCCGTTCGGCGGGCAGATCGACCTTCAGCTGTTCCCGTACGACGGTGGGGGAGGCCGACAGCACGATCACCCGCTCGCCGAGGTACACCGCCTCGTCGATGTCATGGGTGACGAACAGGACCGTGATCCCGCGCTCCCGCCACAACCGTCGTACCAGGTCCTCCAGATCGGCGCGGGTCTGCGCGTCCACCGCCGCGAACGGCTCGTCCATCAGCAGCACCTCCGGCTCGTACGCCAGCGCCCGCGCGATCGCCACCCGCTGCTGCATGCCGCCGGAGAGCTGCCACGGGTACGCCCCGGCCGCGTCCGCGAGGCCCACCGAGGCGAGGGCGTCCGCGACCAGCTCGCGGCGTCGCGCCTTGCCCAGGTCCTTCTGCTTCAGCGGGAGTTCGACGTTCTGGCCGACCCGCATCCACGGGAAGAGGCTGCGCCCGTACTCCTGGAACACGAACGCCATGCCGGGGGGCGGACCGTCCACCTTCCGCCCGGCCAGGAACACCTCGCCGGCCGTCGGTTCGAGCAGCCCGCCCACGCACTTCAGCAGCGTCGTCTTGCCGCAGCCCGACGGGCCGACCAGGCAGACCAGTTCACCGGCCGCCACGGTGAAGGTCAGGTCGCGCACCGCCTCGACGCGCCGCCCCGATCCCTCGTACACCTTCCGCAGACCGCGTACGTCGAGCATGGACCGCCCTTTCAGGAGTTTCACCGGGACCGCCGGGCGGCGGCGCGCAGGCCGTGGTACCAGCCGAGCGCCCGCCGCTCGACCAGTTGGAAGAGGACCGAGAGGACGAAGCCGAGCAGACCGAGCAGCAGGATGCCGGTCCACATGTCGGGGATCGCGAAGGAGCGCTGGAACTGCACGATGGTGAAGCCGAGACCGTTGCTGGCGGCGAACATCTCGCTGATCACCATCAGGATGATGCCGATCGACAGCGCCTGCCGCAGACCCGCGAAGATCTGCGGGCCCGCCGAGGGCAGCACCACGTCCTTCAGGCGCGCGGCGCCCGTGATGCCGTAGGAGCGGGCCGTCTCGGTCATCACCGCGTCGACCGCGCGGACCCCCTCGACCGTGTTGAGCAGCACCGGCCAGACGCAGCCGCTGGCGATGACGACGATCTTCATCGTGTCGCCGATGCCCGCGAACAGCATGATCACCGGCACCAGCACCGGCGGCGGCACGGCCCGCAGGAACTCCAGCACCGGCTCGCACACCGCGCGCACCCTCCGGTACGAGCCGATCAGCGTGCCGAGCGCGACGCCGACGACGGCGGCGAGGGCGTAGCCCGCCGTGAGCCGCAGCACGCTGGGCAGCACGTCACCGCGCCACCGCTCACCGGTCCACACGTCCGGGAACGTCTCCAGGATCGTGCGCAGCGGCGGCCAGTACACGTCCTCGCTGCCGGCCGAGGACACCCACCACACCGCCACCAGCACCACGGGCAGCGCGAGCACGAACACCAGGCGCAGCAGCAGCCGCCTCACACCGCCACCTCCCCGCGCACCGACTGGTGCCAGGCCAGCGCCCGCCGCTCCACCGACCGGGCCCCGACGTTGATCAGCAGCCCGAGCAGTCCGGCGACGACGATCAGCGCGTACATCTCGGGCACCGCCTGCGAGGTCTGCGCCACGGCGATCCGGGCGCCCAACCCCGGTGCGCCGATGACGAGTTCGGCGGTGATGGTGAGGATCAGCGCGACCGCCGCCGCCAGCCGCACCCCGGTCATCACGTACGGCAGCGCGGTCGGCCACAGTACGTGCCGGATCCGCGCCCAGGGGCCGAGCCCGTACGACCGTGCCGTCTCCTCGGCGACCGGATCGACGTCCTGGACGCCGTACAGGACCTGGATCAGCACCTGCCAGAAGGAGGCGTACACCACGAGGAGCAGCACCGACTCCAGTTCGGTGCCGTACAGCAGCACCGCCAGCGGGATCAGCGCGACCGACGGGATGGGGCGCAGGAACTCGATCGTGGACGCCGTCGCCTCGCGCAGATACGGCACCGTCGACAGGACCACCCCGGCGACGATCCCCGCGCCGACCGCGATCGCCAGGCCCAGCGCCCAGCCGGTGAGGGTGTCGCCGAGCGCGGTCCAGAAGGCGCCGTCCGTGATCTCCGTGCCGAGCGCGTCGGCGATGCGGCCGGCCGGCGGGAAGTAGTCCTCCTCGACCAGGCCGAGCCGCGGCACCGCCTCGGCCAGGAGGAGGAAGGCCGCGAGCCCGGCCGCACCGAGAGCGGCGTTCGCACCCCTCACGGCAGCAGCTCGTCCAGATCCGGTGTCTGCTCGAACAGGCCGTCCTGCGCGCCCAGTTCGGCCAGTCGCTCGATGGCGGCGCGGTTGGGCTCGGCCGGCCACTTCGGCAGGGTCACCTTCGCCAGCACGTCCGCGGGGATCTTCGTGTACGTGGTGACGATCTCGCGCACCTCGTCGGGGTGGGAGTCCGCGTAGGCCAGGGACTCGGCGGTGGCCTCCTGGAACTTCTTCACCACCTCCGGGTTCTCCTGCGCGTACTTGGTGGAGGTGAAGTACATGGCGACCGTGAGCTTCGGGGCGATGTCGATCATGGGGGAGGCGATCTCCCGGCCGCCCTGGCTCTTGATGGTGGCCAGCGCCGGTTCCACCACCATCGCCGCGTCGATCCGCCCGCCGTCGAGCGCGGCCGGCATCTGGTCGAAGGCCAGCTCGACCAGCTCCACCTTGTCGGGATCGCCGCCCGCCTTGCGCACCGAGGCGCGCACCGCGGTCTCGTTGATGTTCTTCAGGGTGTTGATGGCGACCTTCTTGCCCTCCAGGTCCTTCGCCGACTTGACCGGGCTGTCGCCCTTGACGGTGAGCGCCTCGAAGTCGTTGCCCACCTCACCGGTCGAGGCGATGCCGTTCGCCACCGCCTTCACCGGCACGTTGTTGGACCGGGCGATCATCAGCGAGGTCATGTTGGAGAACCCGAACTCGAACTGGCCGCTGGCCACGCCGGGCACGATGGCGGCGCCGCCCTGCGCGCTGGAGAAGTCGAGCTTCAGTCCGCGCTCGCTGAAGAAGCCCTTCTTCTGGCCCAGATACAGGGGCGCCACGTCGACGATGGGGATGAGGCCCACCGTGACGTCGGTGGTGCCGCCGGACGAGCCTGCCTGGTCCGACTCGTCGGAGTCGGACGAGCCGCAGGCCGTCGCGGCGGTCAGGACGGACAGGGCCGTGAGGCCGATGAGCAGACGACGACGCATGACTGTGACTCCCGCGGTGGGACCGGACCGGATGCTCCGACAGGCTGTGCGCAGAGAGAACGAACGTACCGATCGGGAACGTAGGGCCCGCGCCGAGACACGGTCAATCCCCGTACACCGTCCAATCGTCAACGATCGCATCGTGGACAACCCCTCAGGCGCGGACGCATCGTTGACAGTCGGATCGCGCACTCATAGCGTGCGCGACGCGTACGTTCGTACGTCTTCCCGGAGGCCACGATGACCGTTGACGTCCGCGGACCGCACTTCGTCCGGTCCTTCGAGCGGGGCCTCGCCGTCATCCGGGCCTTCGACGCCGAGCACCCGGCGCTGACCCTGAGCGAGGTCGCCCGCGCCTGCGAACTGACCCGCGCGGCGGCCCGCCGCTTCCTGCTCACGCTGGCCGACCTCGGCTACGTCCACACCGACGGCCGGCTCTTCCGGCTCACCCCGCGGGTGCTGGAGCTCGGCTACTCCTACCTCGCCGGCTTCACGCTGTCGCAGATCGCCGAGCCGCACCTGGAGCGACTCGTCGCGCAGGTGCGGGAGTCGTCCTCGCTGTGCGTGCTGGACGGCGACGACGTGGTGTACGTCGCCCGCGTCCCCACCAGCCGCATCATGACGGCGTCGATCACGGTCGGCACCCGCTTCCCGGCCCATCTGACCTCCGTGGGCCGGGTGATCCTCGCCGGTCTGCCGGACGCCGAGACCGAGGCCCGGCTGGCCCGCGCCGACCTGCGCCCGCACACCTCCCGCACCATCGTCTCGGCGGACGCCCTGCGCGCCGAGCTGCGCCGGGTGCGCCGCCAGGGTTACGCGCTCGTCGACCAGGAGCTGGAGGACGGGCTCAGGTCGGTCGCCGCGCCGGTGCGGGACCGGGACGGCGAGGTGGTGGCCGGCGTGAACATCGCGGTGCACGCCGGCCGCAACTCCGCGGAGTCCGTACGCCGGGACCTGCTGCCCCACCTGCTGGCGACGGTCGCCCGGATCGACGCCGACCTGCGGATCACAGGTCCAGCACGAGCCGCCGCCCACGACACCGGGACACACAGATGAGCATGGTCTCCCCGGCCGCCCGCTCCTCCTCGGTGAGCACCGAGTCACGGTGGTCGGGGTCGCCCTCCAGCACCTCGGTCTCGCAGGTACCGCAGGTGCCCTCGGTGCAGGAGTAGAGCACCTCGACACCGGCCCCGCGCACCATATCCAGGACGGAGACGTCCGGCGCGACGGTGAGCGTCCGGCCGCTGCGGGCCAGTACGACCTCGAACTCACGCTCTTCACCGCTGTGTTGCGTTGTGGGACGGAACCGCTCCACGCGCAGCACCCCGGCCGGGCACCGCTCCTCGACCGCGTCGAGCAGCGGACCGGGACCGCAGCAGTAGACGAGGGTGCCCTCCGGAAGACCGTCCAGCACCGGGGCGAGGGCCGGCAGCCCGGCCTCGTCCTCGGGGGCGAGCGTGACCCGTTCCCCGTACCGGGCCAGCTCCCCGGTGAACGCCATGGAGGCGCGGGTGCGCCCGCCGTACAGCAGCGTCCAGTCGGCGCCCGCCGCCTCGGCCGCGGCCAGCATCGGCAGGACGGGGGTGATGCCGATGCCGCCCGCGACGAAGCGGTAACTTCCGGCCGGCTCCAGCCGGAAGTGGTTGCGGGGACCGCGCGCCCGTACCTTGTCGCCCGGCCGTACCCGCTCGTGCACATGCGCGGAGCCACCGCGCCCGTCCCGCTCGCGCAGGACGGCGATCCGCCAGCGGTCCCGGTCCGCCGGGTCCCCGCACAGCGAGTACTGCCGCTCCAGACCCGGTCCGAGCACCAGGTCGATGTGCGCGCCCGGCTCCCAGGCGGGCAGCTCCGTGCCCGACGGGTGCCGCAAGGTGAGGACGAGAACGTCCTCGGCCGCCGGCTCCCGCCGCTCCACGACGAGTTCGATGTCGTCGTACGAGGTCATGCACCGGCTCCTCGTGGCTCGTGCCCCCGCGGATGGGCGAGCATCCACTCCCACATCTCGACCGGGTCCTGCGCGGTGTGCTCGCGTCCGCAGTGGCAGGTGCCGTGCAGCAGATCGGTGCCCGGCAGCCAGTCGACGCGGTAGATCTCGCCGGCGCGCTCGCTCATCGGATCCTCTCCACGGGCTTGTCGCCCTCCTCCACCAGCCGGGCGAGGATACGGCGGGCGGCCAGACCGCCGGTGTCGATGTTGATGCTCAGCTCCTGGTAACCGGCGCGTTCGGTGCCGAGGGAGCGCTGGAGCAGGTTGAGCGCGTCGACGTCCTGCATGACGACCGTGTGGTTGTTGCTCCGCAGGAACTCGCTCACCTCGGCGTCGCCCGTGGCCCAGTCCCGCGAGACCGCCCAGAAGTCGTACACCTTGCCGTCGGCGGACGGCGTGATGGCGTACGTGATCTCGGTGTGGAAGCCGCCCGGGTCGCTGCCGTCCGGTTCGGGCAGCACACCCACCGGGGCGATCCTGCTGTGCAGCAGATACAGGCACGGCGCGTGGTACTCGATGTCCTGCCAGCGGGTGATCCGGCCGTCGATCCCGGTCGACCGGGCGTAGAACGGCGGGCACGCCGCGTCGTCCATGTGCCGGCTCACCCGTACGATCCCGGCGCCCTCGTCGACCTCGGTGGTGATCGGTGTCTCGGCGACCTCGGGGGTGCCGATGTAGCCGCCGTGCAGGTAGGTCTCGTGGGAGAGGTCGAGGAGGTTGTCGACGAGCAGCCCGTGGTCGCAGTCGATGGGCTCCATGCCCCGCACGGTCACCCAGCCGGGGGAGTCCAGGTGCCGGGCCCGCGGAATGCTCCCCGCGTCGGCGAGCGCCGGGTCACCGATCCACACCCAGACCAGCGAGTCCTGCTCGACGACGGGGTAGGAGGCGACGCGCGCGGTGCGCGGCACCCGCTTCTGCCCCGGCACGTACACGCACGTGCCCGTGGTGTCGTAGGTGAACCCGTGGTACCCACACACGATCCGATCGCCGTCGAGCCGCGTCGGCGCCTCGGAGAGCGGGTAACGGCGGTGCACGCACCGGTCGTTGAGCACGACCGGCGTTCCGTCGCCCTCGGTCCGGTAGAGCACGAGCGGCTCCCCGAGCACCGTGCGTCCGAGCAGCTCCCGGCCCACCTCGTGACTGTAGGCGGCGACGTACCACTGGTTCCTGGCGAAGGCGGTGATGTGCGGCATGGCGGCCCCGTCCCTGTCGGCGGGGCGTCGTCGCCCCGCGTTCCGTGGTCGGGATCAGGGTCCTGTCGGCTGCGACCGTCGGGCAAGGAGGCTTCTGCCAGGCGGAAGTGCTTCGGTGAGAGGGCCGGCCGGAGTGCCGGCCGGCCCGGTGGTGTCCACCGGTGCGTTCGGCGGAACCGGCTCCGCGGTGGGTGGTGCCCCGCGGAGCCGGTGCCGTGCGTTCGGTGGATGACCAGCAGACCCCGGCCGCGCAGCACGCGCCGTTCCAGCGGGCTGCAACCAGCAGCAGGCCGACGGCGATCCCGACGAGCGGACTCGGCGATCCCTCTGAACCTCAGGGCGGGTTCGGTGTTCTTGCCCGAGGCCGGCCACGGGAACAGCGCGTGCTCCTGGGACATCAGGGCGGGGCGGCCGTCCGTGTCGACCGAGCCGACGCTCCGGGCCGGCCACGGCATACGGGCGTGGGGTCGGCTTGTCGGTTTTCTGTCCTGGCGTAGGTACCGAGCTGCCTCACGCGGACGCTTCCTCCGCAGACTTGATCAGAGAAGTGCGACGTCGGCTAGGGTGAGCCCTCGAATGCGTGACCGATTCACAGCGGCGGGGGTTGCCTGATGTCTGTGCGTGTCGGCTCGGCGTGCCGTACGGGGTGTCCCGGTCGGCCGGCCGGGCGGGGGCGTCGCCATGGCCTCTGACTTCAGCCGGCTGATGAAGCGGGACTTCTCCGGTCCGGAGGCCGCGGCCAAGTCGTGGCGCCCGCTGTCGACGACCACGGACTCGCTCACCGACCGCCACCGTCGGCAGGTCACCGGGCCGCCGCACCAGTCCTGGAAGGGCGACGTCGCCGACGCGGCGCTGTTCCACCTCGAGGACGTCGAGTCGCGGACCGGTGTGGTCGAGACGGAGGCCATGGCCGTCGCCTCCGTCCTCGAGACCGCCAGGTTCTGGATGGAACGGGCCCGGACGAGGTCGCGCTCCGCGGTGCGGCGGGCGGAGCAGGACCCATCAACCACCTGTCCGACCACACCCTCGGCCGTGACCCGATGCTCGGAGGCTTCGGTGGCAACAGCTTCGCAGTCGACACCCACGGGCGCAGCGGCTGCTGGGACGAAGGCAGCGGCTCCCTCGACAACCAGGGAAGGATCATCGCGGAGAAGGCGCCCGACGAGGTTCCCAGGAAGGGCACCGGCCTCCCGCCGGAGGGCTGCGCCGTTCCGGGACTGCAGTCCCTCACTCGGCGCGGTCATCGCCGTCTGCGCGATCCTGCTTTCGACCGGAGCCTGTGTGTCTCGGAGCGACGACGACCGGAACGATCCGCTGCCCCGCGTGGACAAGGACGCTGCGGTGAAGCAGGCCGAGGACTACACCGCGTACATGGCCCGGATCGCCGATGTGGAGTTGACGCCGTCGACGGCGGAAGCGAACTTCGAAGCGTGCGTCGGGAAGGACGACGAAGTCGCCCAGGACGGCCGGTACAGCCTCTTCTACTACGTCTACTCGGACGTCCCTGTCACGGAGCACTCGCGGGTCGTGCGGACGCTCCGCGGGGAGCTGACCGAGCAGGGGTACGAGGTGACCTCGTACCGGGAGTTCCAGAGCGCCTACAAGCCGGCCGTGTTCAGCGCACGGAACAAGAAAACCTCCTACCGGGTCATGGCCGACACCGTCGGTTCCGGCAAGGACAAGCCGCAACGGCTTTCGTTCTCCGTCCGTACGCCCTGCCTGCTGCCGCCCGGCGTGACTCAGCAGCAGTTCTGACGGCCCGGAACGACCACCTGTCCACCGGAGAGGATCCGACATGCTCCGGACCATCGACGTCGTCCCCGCCGAGCTGCGCGCCTCCAGTGGCGCGTGCGACGGTATCGCCCGTGACCTGAAGAGCCCCGCCGACAAGATCACCCGTCAGCGGGCGAGTTCCCGGTTCGTCAGCACCAGCAGGGCCCGCACCAGCGCGGTCGCGCGCCTTGGAGCTGTGGGGACCGGTGCGGGATTCGACCGGCGCGGGGGCACGGAAGGCCGGTTCTCCGGCTGGGCCGGTGGCATGGGCTGTCCGTAGCGGTGCTTGTCGGGTCCCCGCAGGGATGCCGTCGGCCCTGCTGTGCGCGCCACCTCGACCAGAATCCGCATCCGTGTGCTGCGCCTGTGCTTCCCGATGAGGGTCCGCACCACCTGGTGCAGAACCCGTTCGGGTTCACGCGTGGTGCGGAGGGTGCCGGCCCACCGCGTGTTCGCCGGGATCACCACCGGCCCTGTGGCTATCCTGCTGACGGCGCGAGCGAAGTTGTGACCGCAGGTGTCAGGTGCGGCTACGCCGAGAGATGCGGCCAGGCTGCGAGCGATCTCCTCACAGTGCAGACCCGCACAATCCAGGTGAACGGCACCCGGCTGCCGCGCGGCGGCAGTGCGAAGCAGTGCGGTCTTGCCGGATCCCTCCTTCCCGCCCACCCACAGCCAAGCACTGCTGTCACGTGGCTTGTCGATCCACCGGAGCGCGCGGTCCAGGGCGAGGGCAGGTGGAACCGCGGCTGGTCCCGGGGTGGATGCGCTCATACGTCAGACTGCTCCCATGAGTCGCGCGACGACGGTTCGGTCCGCTCGGTTGCCCGCCGCCTCCGCGTCACGGTGAGGTCCGTGGTCGCGTCGGATCGGTCAATACGGCCAGGGATTGTTCCGGGTCATGAGTGATGAGCGAGCCACCACGGAACGCCTGGTCGGTTCTCCTGGATCATATCGGCGAGCGGGCATGAGGGCGCTTTCCGCGCCCTTGCTGTTGCGGGTATCAGATGGGCGGAGCGCCGCCCTCGAAGCGGTAGTTGGGTACGTTGGGGTGGGGCGTGGCGGGCCGGCCGTGGCGTTGCGTGCCGGATGCGGGCATGCGGCCGGATTCGACGTCGGCGGGGGGCCAGTACCGGGCTCGCGGCGTCGAGGAGGTGCGGCACCATGCCACCGAGCGCGGCGAGCGTACGGCTGGTACAGGAGGTGGCCGTGGCCCGCGCGGCTCACAAGCAGGGGAAGTTCTCCTCTTCCAGCACGTGGCCCCAGTTCCTGGTGGCCGCGGCGGCGGGGTCGACGGCGGTGAGCCATGCGGTGAGTTCGTCCAGCAGGTCCGCGCCGTCCACACCGGCGGACGTCGCATAGCCGCGCATGTACTCCCACTGCAGGCAGACCATCGCGACGAACGAGGCGAGCGAGGAGCCTGCGAGGGGACTGCCCGGACGGTCGGCGTCGACCGCCCCCGGCCGCGTCCTGCGCAGTACACGGCCGGTGCGGCCGTCGAGCAGCAGCACTCCGCCGATCCAGGAGCCCAACTCGTAGAAGGGGCCGTCCCCGACAGGCGTGACGCCGTTTCCGGAGCCGTCCCATACATGTTCGGCGAGGCCCGTGGTGAGGAGGTTGTGCGTGTCGAGGCCGTAGAAACCGGCCACGGAGGGGAAGCCGACCTCGGTCAGGAAGCGGCGGGTGGGCTCGTGGGTGAGGCCTGCGGGCAGCCGGTCGGCGGCGATCCTCGCGACGGCGTCCTCGCCGAAGACGTCACACAGCCGAGTGCGGGCCGGGACGCGCACGGTCTCGTCGAAGGGGCGTGGTGTGATCCTGCAGCGTGGCCCCACGGCGGGGAGCGGGCGGGCCGGAGCACCGTCAGTGGTGCGGAGGTCGGGTTCGATGGCGTACAGACCACGACCTCCGGCGATGATCACCAACGAGCCGGCGCAAGCGGCGTCCCGCACGCTCGGTGCCTGCACGGTGCGGCGGACCGACGGGGTGGTCACGAGACCGAGCCTGAGCAGGTTCCACGAGGGGGCGTCGGCTGTCCAGAGGGGCGGCGCAGTGGTGTCCGCCGCTGTGGGCGGGAGAGCAGTGGTGTCTCCGCGAGGATCTCCTCCCACCGGCCGTCCGGTGGCCGCGTCCCAGATCGCGCTGCCGCCGGCCGTGAAGGTGCTGGTGACCGTACCGGGGTCCGTGGAGGTGTCGATGCCGACACGTGCGACCGCGGGAATGTGGGGGCCCTGACGCGTGAGACATCCGGGTGCGCGCCAGTTGCTCCAGACGGTTCGCCAGGGCAGTACCCCGGCGGACTCCGCCAGCACTCGTGCCCGCTCCGCTCGGCCCTGACTCAGTGCCACGAGATGGAGTACGGAGATCCACTCCGCGTGCGAGGACGGGGCGAGGCCGAGACCGTCCAGGTAGTGCAGATCCGCCGCGAAAGTGCCGGCGGGCACCCCGTCGGGGAAAGCCACGGGCAGCGCCTCGATCAAGGCGCTGCGGTGACACGCGGCGAGGGCGCGGGGGAGGGACAGCAGTTCCTCGAAACGGCCCGCGGCAGCGGCGTGGGCGGGCAGGGCCCGGGCGCGGTAGTCGGCGAGCCCGTCGTTCTCCGCGCACGTCAGCAAACGGTCGAAGACCGCGGTCTCGAAGGCTCGGAAATCCTCGTCGGAGACCTCGGCCCGCAGATCGCGTGAGACGGAGTGGTGAGCCAGTGTCACCGGGGTGTCGCCCTCAGGGGTCGTGGCGAAGGGCAACTCGGCCGCAACGGTGTGCAGTTCACCGTATGTGAAGGACGCCCCGAGCGCGGAGCAGAGCATCTGCCATTCCGTGAACCGGATTTCCCGGGGCTCGGCGAGCGCGAGGGCCAGCGCGGCGATGCGCCACCTGGGCGACAGGGTGCTGATGTCCGTACGACGCACCGTGCCGGGCCGCGGGGCGAGGACCAGAGGTCGACGTACACGCGAGCCCAGGTCCCGCACGGTGCTGTCGATCTCGATGACGAAGCGGACACCGGTGATGCGGAAGTCGATGCCCAGGGTGCCCGCAAGGTGTTCCGCGGTGTGCAGGGGCTCGGTCGTCGACCGGGTCCGTCCGGCCCACTGGGTGTTGGTCACGAGGACCAGGGAGTGGAGAGGGTCCTGTTCCTCCATCTCCTCCGCGAGGAATCCGGCGCTGCGGTAGTCGCCGTACGAGACACCGAGGGACCGCATCACCTCGTCCAGCACCTCCTCCGTGGAAAGGCCCGCGGCATCGACAACGCACGCTCCGGGAGCGGCTGACGCCGTCTTCCGCAAGAGCGGGCTCTTTCCCGAACCGGCCGGTCCGTCGACGAAGAGGAAACCGCGGTCGGGGGAGGGATCGGCCACCCATGCGTGCAGGTGGTCAGCGGCTTCGTCGGAATTGTTGACAGCCGTGGTCGCCATGAAGGTTCCTTCTCGCTCGTGTCGCCGTCACGGCGTTCCGCAGTCCGCCTTCCGGCGTCGCACGCGTCCATATTCTGCCGAGTGCGACGGTGTTCCTGGCGAAATCCTTGTCGAAGCGCCTCTTGCAGCCGCCCGCGGGGGCTCGGATGCGGCGACCACGAGGCGGAAGACGGTGGCCCCCGGGAGGGCGAAGACCCGCACCACGGCGCCGATGCCGAGGGGGAGGTACGTGAGGTCGGAGGAGAGGGGGAAGACCGTTCAGGCGGCGCAGGCGTTCGACGCGGAGGCGTTCGGCGACGGGAGCGGGAGCGGGGCCATGGCGCGGACCTCGTTGGTGACGTGACCGTGTTCACGCAGGGTTTCCGCGAGGCCCGTCAACGGCCGAGGCCGTGGGGTACTTCCGGGCGACGACCACCCACCGTGCCGACGCCGGGGAGGCGGTCCACGAGGCCCTCGGCGCGGAGGCGTGCCGCGGACCGTGACCGGCGGCGTCTCCGGCCCGGTCTGTGCCTACGGGCCGGTCCGCGCCCCGGCACCGGCAAGGGGACTTCCGCCGTGCGGAACCTCCGTCGTCGGGCGCCGAACACCGGCCGCCCTCAAGGGAGACGGGCTCCGTCCCGCCCGGCCTCCAATGAAGTTACCCGTGCGTTCCGCACGTCGGAGTGATGACAGCGGTGACTGTGCGGGACGGTGCGCCCCGTGACAGCGTCATGCCCGTCAGCGACCGATGGGAGGGAGACGGCGTGAACAAGGGCTATGCCGTGTACTGCGACGCGGACCCGTACTTCTACGACGCTCCGCACCGCACCGTCTCCCCGGCCGGCAACGGACGCTCCCGGTACGCCGCGGCCTCGTGGCCCGTCCCGCCGGGATGGCAGCGCAACGAGAGCGGGGACTGGCTCGCCCTGCGTCCGGTCGACGCCGAACTGCCCGACCAGGGCTGGAAGATCCACGTCTCCGCCTGTCTCGACAACGCCGAGTCCGTGCTCGAACGCGTGTGGCGGCACTGTGTCGCCGGCGGCACGGCCTTCAAGTTCGTCCCCAGCCGCTATCTGCTGCACCAGCGCAACGCCAAGTACGCGGACCGGGCGGGCAGCGGCAAGTTCATCACCGTGTACCCGGCGGACGAGGAGCGGTTCGAACGGCTCGCGGGCGAGCTGTCGGAGCTGCTGGCGGGCGAACCCGGACCGTACGTCCTGAGCGACCTGCGGCTCGGCGAAGGACCCGTGCACGTCCGGTACGGCGGCTTCACCCGGCGCAACTGCTACGACGCGCAAGGGGAGTTGCGGCCGGCCGTGACCGGTCCCGACGGAGTGCTGGTGCCCGACCTGCGCGGCCCCGTCTTCCGTGTGCCGGACTGGGTGGAGCCGCCCGCCTTCCTGCGCCCGCACCTGGCGGCCCGGGACGCGCTGACCGTGGGCAGCCTGCCCTACACCGTCGAATCGGCGCTGCACTTCTCCAACGGCGGCGGTGTCTACCTCGCCCGCGACTCCCGCACCGGGGAACGGGTCGTCCTCAAGGAGGCCCGGCCGCACGCAGGTCTGGCGGCCGACGGCGCGGACGCCGTGACCCGGCTGCATCGCGAACGCCGGGCGCTGGAGCGGCTGTCCGGTCTCGGCTGCACACCCGAGGTGCTCGATCACCTGACGGTCGGGGAGCACCACTTCCTGGTGCTGGAGCACATCGACGGCAAGCCGCTCAACACGTTCTTCGCCCGCCGTCACCCGCTCATCGAGGCAGACCCCGGTGAGGAGCGGCTGGCCGAGTACACGGCCTGGGCCCTCGACGTCCACGCGCGGGTGGAACGCGCCGTCGAGGACGTCCACGCCCGGGGCGTGGTCTTCAACGACCTGCACCTGTTCAACATCATGATCCGCGAGGACGACAGCGTCGCCCTGCTGGACTTCGAGGCGGCGCACCAGGTCGGCGAGCCCGGCCGGCAGACCGTCGCCAACCCGGGGTTCGTGGCGCCGTCCGACCGGCGGGGTGTCGCGGTGGACCGGTACGCGCTGGCCTGTCTGCGGCTCGCGCTGTTCCTCCCGCTCACCAGTCTGCTGGCGCTGGACCGGCGCAAGGCGGCCCATCTCGCCGATGTGGTGGCGGGGCAGTTCCCGGTGGACCGGGCCTTCCTGGACGCGGCGGTCGACGAGATCACCGGCGGCGCCCCCGCCTCCACCGGCGCTCCGGCGGCGCGACGGACGGACGGGCCGGTGGTGCCGGTCCGGCCGGACGACTGGCCCCGCAGCCGGGACTCGATGGCCGCGGCCATCCGCGCGTCGGCGACACCGTCCCGTACCGACCGCCTCTTCCCCGGCGACATCGCGCAGTTCGCCACGGCCGGCGGCGGACTGGCCTTCGGCCACGGCGCGGCGGGAGTGCTGTACGCCCTGGCCGAGAGCGGGGCGGGAAGGGACGAGGACGGGGAACAGTGGCTGCTGGAGCGGACCAAGCAACCGCCGTCGGGCATGCCGCTCGGTTTCCACGACGGGCTCGCCGGCCTCGCCTGGACGCTGGAGTACCTCGGCCACCGCGATCGCGCCCTCGACCTCGCCGAACTCCTCCTCGACCAGCCCTTCGACCACCTGGCCCCGGACCTGCACAGCGGCACCGCCGGACTGGGGCTGGCCCTGGACTCGCTGGCCGCGGCCACCGGGGAGACCGCCGTGCACGCGGCGGCCCGGCGCTGCGCCGAGCTGACCGCCCGGGGCGTGCCGGCCGGGGACGGGAGCACCGGCCGGGCGCGCGCGGGGCTGCTGTACGGCGCGGCGGGACGCGCCCTGCTCTTCCTGCGGCTGTACGAACGCGACCGGGACCCCGCCCTGCTCGACCTCGCGCGGGACGCGCTGCGCCAGGACCTCGCCCGCTGCGTCCGCGGCGCGGGTGGCGCCCTGCAGGTCGACGAGGGCTGGCGCACCATGCCCTACCTGGGCGCGGGCAGCGTGGGCATCGGCATGGTGCTCGACGACTACCTGGCGCACCGGGAGGACGAGGAGTTCGAGCGGGCGAGAGGCGAGATCGTGGCCGCGGCGCAGGCCATGTTCTACGCCCAGCCGGGCCTGTACCGGGGTGTGGCCGGGATGGTGCTGCACCTCGCCCGCACGACGGCCGAGGTGCCCGGCACCGGTCCGGAGGCCGTCCGGCGTCAGCTCGACGCGCTGTCCTGGCACGCCATGAGCTACCGCGACCGGCTCGCCTTCCCCGGTGAGCAGATGATGCGCCTGTCCATGGACCTCTCCACGGGCACGGCCGGATGCCTGCTGGCCGTCGCCTCCGCCCACGGTGCCCCGCCCGCCGGGCTGCCGTTCCTTCCGCCGCCGCGCACGCGGGGCGGCCACCTGACTCGGCCCCTTCCCGGGGTCGTGATGAAAGAAGACAACCCGTTGTCCCACGAAGGGAAGATGTCATGAACCTGTTCGACCTGCAGTCGATGGAGACCCCCAAGGAAGAGGCCATGGGGGACGTCGAGACCGGCAGCCGCGCGAGCCTGCTGCTCTGCGGCGACAGCAGCCTGAGCGTCACCACCTGTAACTGACGCCGGTGTCGACCGCCGCGGCGACGCGGTGAGTCATGTCGTTCGGCTCCGGCGCCCCGGGCTTCCGCCCGGGGCGCCGTCGCCTGTTCCGGTGGACGGACGGAAACGGAAGGAGATCGGCCGGTGCTGACGACCGGGTTCCGGGCGCGGGACGGAGCCGGCGGCGCGGGGCCGGGGCGCGCACCCGAAGTACTGGTACTGCTGTGCTCGGTCGGAGCGGCCGCGGCGACGGTGGCCCAGCCCTTCGCCCTCGGCCGCACACTGGACCTGCTCCTGCGCGACGGCGGAGCCGACGGCGCCGTGGGACGCTGGCTGGCGCTGACTGCCGTACTGCTCCTCGGTGAACTGCTGCTCGACAGCCTCACCTCCCTGTTCACCGGCCGCTGCAACGCCGGCTGGACGGCCTCCGTCCGCTCCCGCGCCTTCGACGGTCTGCTGCGCGCCGTACCGGAGCGCGCGGGGCCCTTCACGCCGGGGGACGTCGGGACCCGCCTGACCCTCAACGCCGCCGACGCGGGCGGCGCCCCGGCGGCCCGGGCGGCGCTGGCGGCCTCGGTGGTCACGCCGGTGGGCGCGCTCGTGGCGCTGGCCGTCGTCGACGTGTGGGTGGCGGCCTGCGTGCTGGCCGGTCTGCCCGCCCTGGCGCTGGTGCTGCGGACCTTCGCCCGCGACACCGGTGCCTCGGTGGCCGCC
The DNA here is from genome assembly GCF_001905725.1 of Streptomyces sp. CB02400. Taxonomy (GTDB): domain Bacteria; phylum Actinomycetota; class Actinomycetes; order Streptomycetales; family Streptomycetaceae; genus Streptomyces; species Streptomyces atrovirens. The sequence continues at coordinate 263,584 of NZ_LIWB01000010.1, read as the reverse complement.
TACCAGAACACGCAGTCACAGATCGCGTCCCGGCTGCTGGAGGCCCTGGAGGGCGCGGCGACGATCGCCGCCGCGGGGACCGTCGCCCGTGAACGCGCCCGCATACTGGCGCCGTTGGAGGAGCTCGCCGCCCTGGGCCGGCGCATGTGGGCGCTGCACGGACGGGCCCTGGGCCGCAGCGGTGTCCTGGTCCCCCTGCTCACCCTGGCCGCCACGGCCGTCGGCGGCCTGCGCCTGGCGTCGGGCGCCCTGAGCGTGGGCGAGCTGCTCGCCGTGTGCCGGTACGCGCAGCTGACGGCCGGCGTCGGTGGCGCCGCGTCCCTGCTGGGCGCGGTGGTACGGGGCCGCGAGGCACACAACCGGACCCTGGCACTGGCAGGCATGCCCACGCTGGACTACGGGACGCGGCGCCTCCCCCCGGCCGGACCGGGCGATCTCGAACTGCGCGGCGTGCGGGTGGTGCGCGACGGCAGGCAGGTCCTGCGCGTCGACGGTGTGCGGGTGGAGGGCGGCACCACCGTCGCGGTGGTCGGCCGCAGCGGAGCGGGGAAGTCCGTCCTGGCCGCCGTGGCGGGGCGGCTGATCGACCCCGACGAGGGACACGTGCTGCTGGACGGCGTCCGCCTCGACCGGTTGGCCCGGGAGGCGCTGCGCACCGAGGTCGCCTACGCCTTCGAGCGCCCGGCGCCGGCCGAGGGCACGGTCGCCGAAGCGGTCGCCGCCGGCCCCCGGCGGGTGTCGCCCGAACAGGTCCGGGAAGCCTGCCGTGCCGCGGGCGCCGACGGCTTCGTCCGCCGGCTGCCGAGCGGCTACGACACCCCGCTGTCCACGGCGCCGCTCTCGGGCGGCGAGCACCAGCGCCTCGGCCTCGCCCGGGCGTTCGCGCACGCCGGACGGCTGCTGATCATGGACGACGCGACATCCAGTCTGGACACCGCCACGGAGCACGAGGTGGACCGGGCGCTGCGCCACTCGGTACGGCCCGGAACCAGGCTGGTCGTCGCACACCGCCCGTCGGTGGCGGCCCGGGCGGATCTGGTGATCTGGCTGGAGGACGGGGGAGTGCGTGCCGTCGCACCCCATCACGAACTGTGGCACACGGCTGACTACCGGGCGGTCTTCGGCGCCGGTGGCACCGAGGTCACGGCACCGCGTGCGGACACCACGCACCGGCCCGAACCCGAGGGGGTGCGGCGGTGACGCGCGGCGCGGGTACGGGTGACGGGTCCGGGGCGTTGCGCCGTATCGCGCTGCCCGTCTGTTGTTTCCTCGCCCGGGGCACTGAGGCCACGGCACCGGGTGTGTGCGCCGTGTGTCGGTCCCGGCCCGAGGGGGTGCGGCGGTGACGCGTGGTGCGGGTACGGGTGACGGGTCCGGGGCGTTGCGTCGCATCGCGCCGCCCGCCCGTCGTTTCCTCGCCCGTCGCACGGGGGTGTCGGTGCGGCTCGCGCTCTGGTCGCTTGTCGAGACCGGGCAGGCGTTTCTCGTGGGCTACGGCGTCGCCCGCGCCGTCGACCAAGGGTTCCTCGCCGGCGATGTGCGCCGGGGGCTGCTGTGGCTCGCGGTCGCGCTGGTCGCCGTACTGTTCGGCGCTCCGGTGATCCGGGGCGTGTTCACCCAGCTCGCCGGGCTGACGGAGCCGCTGCGCGACGGCCTGGTGCGGCGCGCGGTCGACCGGTCCCTGGCCCGGGCCGTCCTGGGCGGGGCCGGCGGGACGGACCGGGCGGCCGTCTCCCGGCTGACGAACCAGGTCGAGATCGCCCGGGACAGCTTCGCAGGTCTCGTCCTGACCCTGCGTTCTTTCGTCTTCACCGCCGCCGGAGCGCTGCTGGGACTGTTGTCGCTGCACCCCGCCCTCCTCGTGGTGGTGCTGCCACCGCTGACGGGCGGCCTGGTGCTGTTCCTGGTGACGCTGCGGCCCATGGCGGCGGCTCAGCGACGCGCCCTGGCGGCCGACGAGGCGCTGGGCGACCACGCGGCCCGGTCACGGGCGGCGCTGCGGGACCTGACGGCCTGCGGAACCGGGCCCGAGGCGGCGCGGCGCGGCGCGGAGCTGGTCGACGGGGCCGCCGCGGCGGCCCGTGCCCTGGCAGGCTGGGCGGCGGTGCGCACGGCGGCGCTCGGCGTCTCGGGCCAGCTGCCCGTCCTCGCGCTGCTGCTGGCGGTGCCGTGGCTGCGCGGGCGAGGAGTGACGGCGGGCGCGCTGCTGGGTGCCTTCACCTATCTCGTCCAGTCGCTGCTGCCCGCCCTGCACACGCTGATGACCGCGCTCGGCGCGGCGGGGGCCCGGCTGCTGGTCGTCCTCGACCGGATCATCGGCCCGGAGCCGGAGCCGGAGCCGAAGCCGAAGCCGGAGCCGGAGCCGACGTCGGCGGGGGCGAAGGCGTCGGCGGTCGGACACCACGCGCGACCGAAGCCCGCGTACCCGGCCGCGCGCTTCCCGGCCCCCGGCACAGCCGTCACCGCCCGCCCAAGGACGACCGCCGGCACCCGGGCACCGGCTCACGGGGAACGTCCGGCCGCGGCGGTGGAGCTGCGGTCCGTGACCCTCTCCTACGGCGCCCGCGCCGAACCGGTCCTCGACTCGCTCGACCTGTGCGTCGCCCCGGGCGAGCGCCTCGCGGTCGTCGGACCGAGCGGCATCGGCAAGTCGACGCTCACCCGCCTGGTCGCGGGGACGCTCGCGCCGAGCGGCGGCGAGGTACGGGTGGCCGGCCGGGAGGTGACCGGGCGCGCCCCCGCCGAACTCGCCGCGCTGCGTGTGCTGGTGCCCCAGGAGGCGTACGTCTTCTCCGGGACCGTGGGCGACAACCTCGCGTATCTGCGTCCGGACGCGGACCGCGCGGACCTCGACGCCGCCGTCGGGGCCCTCGGTCTGCGGCCGTTGGTCGAGCGCTTGGGCGGGCTCGACGCACCGGTGCGGCCCGCCGGACTGTCCCCGGGCGAACGGCAGCTCGTCGCGCTCGCACGCGCCTGTCTGTCCTCCGCGCCCCTGCTGCTGCTCGACGAGGCCACCTGCCACCTCGATCCGGCGTCCGAGGCACACGCGGAGGAGGCCCTCGCGCGGCGCCCGGGAACGCTGCTGGTGGTGGCGCACCGCTTGTCGTCGGCCGTCCGCGCCGACCGGGTGCTGGTGCTGGACGGGACGGAGGCGGTGTGCGGCACGCACGAGGAGGTGCTGGAACGCTCGCCGCTCTACCGTGACCTGACGGGCCACTGGAACGGCGGCCCGGCCCGGGATCCCTGACCGGGGCCGGCCGTCCCGGGCGGGGTCACCGCACCGCCCGTCACGTCCAGCCGGCGCTCTGGACGATGCGTATCGCGTCGACCCGGTTGCGGGCGCCCACCTTCCGGATCGCCGTGGCCATGTAGTTGCGGACGGTTCCCCGGGACAGGTGCAGACGGGCCGCGATCTCGGCCATCGGCGCCCCCTGGGAGGCGAGGGACAGCACGCTCAGCTCACGGGTGGTCAGCGGCATCTCCGCGCCCTCCAGCAGGGCGACCGTGAGCGTCTGGTCGAGGAAACGTTCCCCCTTGGCGACCGTGTGCACCGCCGTGATCAACCGGTCCGCCGGGGCGTTCTTGTCGACCAGCCCGAGAGCACCGCCGTCGAACGCCCGGCGGAGGATCCCCGGCCGCTTGGCGGTCGTCAGCACGACGAGCCGGTCCCCGCGCCGGGTGGGGAAGGGCGCGTCGTGCGCCTGCCCCGGCCCCCGCAGGCAGTCACCGTCCACGACCCACACGTCCGTCGGCGACATGTCGCGATCCGGCGGTCCGGCGCCGGGTGACATGGACGAGACCTCCAGCGCGGCATCGGACCTGAGCAGTTGCACCAATGCCGACCGCAGTAATTCCTCGTCGTGCACCACGACAGTACGAACCATCTCCCCCACCTCTTGTCAGCGGCTGCGCCTGCGGCAGCCGACCATGCCCCTCCCGCACCACGGGCCGTGTGCCCTGATCCACCCCGGGCCAACACGACGCGTACGCACGTGCGAACCGCACCGGACGTAATCCGCCGTTCCCAGTGCCCCTCGGGGAGGGGAACGGTCGTGCCCGCCCGGCCGAAAACGACGGAGCCACACGCCCTCCGGCGGGCGGTGCCCGCCCCTGCGGAACGCGGCAGCCGGCCGTCACGACCACGCCGGCGGTCCCGTTGCCCTGGTTACGACGGCACATCGCCGGCCGGAGCGGCCGTACCACGCCGGACGAGAGGGACCGGGCAGCGAGTTCGCCCGTCCGGGGTTCGGCCGGAAACAGACATCGTCCAATCTGGCGTGAATCCCACCGTCCGCCCGGACGGGCCGCGCTGCTCGAGACCTTCCCGCCAACCCGGCCCGCGGCGGGCCCCGGTGGACTGTCGGTGGGTGCCTCTAGTCTTTCGACCGTCGTCACAGCGAGGCGCGCCGATCAGGCCGTCGCCGGACGAGCTGTGCCGAATTCCGAGTGGTGGAAGAGGCGAGTAACCCATGGGCTGGCTGGCAGCGGGCGACACGTACGAAGTCGCTCTGGTGGAGGGCAGGGTGGTGGCGCGGTCCACATCGGGACCGTCCCCGGCAGAGCAGGTGAGAACTCTGCCGGAAGAGATACGGGACCGCCCCGAAGTACAGGAACTCCAGCGGTTCGCCGAGTGGCTGGAGCGGCACGCGGCCGAGTGCGCCGCACAGGTCGACACCTGGATGGTCTCCTCGCTGCCGGTGCCGGCCGGTCTGCTGGCCCGGCTCTGGCCCGACGAGGCATGGCGGTCCGCGCTGCGCGACATCGTCGTCGTCGGTGACGGCCCCGACGAGACCGGCTTCCTGCGCGACGCGGACGACTCGGGTGAGCTGCGGGTGGTCGACCTCGACGGCGAGACCGTCCGCCTGACCCCCCGCACGGTGACCATGCCCCACCCCGTCCTCCTCCCGGACCTGGAGGAACTCCGCACGTTCGCCGCCGAGCTGGGCGTGACGCAGGGCGTCGAGCAGATCCACCGCGCCACCTGGCACAAGCCCGCCGGCATCGACGGGTCCGCCGACTCGGTCCGTGAGTTCGCCGGCGCCGAGTACCGCTCGTGGTTCCACCTCTCCTCCCGTATCACGTCCCTCGGCTACAAGGTCTCCGGCAACAGCGCCGTCGACCGGATCCTGGACGGCGGGCGCGTCGTCACCGCCTCGGTCGGCATGAGCAACCCCTACACCGAGGAGAAGGCCTGGACCGGGGGCCTCAGCTGGAGCGACGAGGACGGCTACCGCAGCCTGCCGCTGACCGAAGTCGGCCCCGTCGCCTGGTCCGAGGGCATGCGCATGGCCGCGGCCCTGCACGCGGGCCGCACCGTGACCGAGGACGGCGCCGCGTGAACGACACCACGGCAGCGCACACCCAGGAAAGGCACGCGCTCATGAACGACCCGACGACACGGAACGGCGCGCCGGCGGACCCGGAGGAGCTGCTGCGCGCCGGTGCGGTGCTGCCGCCGGGCACCAGCGGGGCGGGTGACCGGGCCGTGCCCATGTACACCCAGGCCTACCGCCATCCGGGCCTGGACGGCAGGACCGTCGTACGCCTCACCACCGAGGAGCAGACCGAGGGCCCGCGCACCGGTTTCCTCGGCCTCGAACCCGAGGGCGAGCCGGTGGAGGTCGGTCTCGGCCGGCCCCGGGCCCTGGGCTTCCCCGACTGGGTGCTGGTCCACCGCCCCTCGGACGGTCACCTCGCCATGTCCCTGGTCGAGGAGATGAACAAGGTGGCACGGAAGGCGAGATCGAGCCCGAAGCGGGCCCGCGCCACCTACGAGTCGATCGGCGAACGGCTCGCGGGATCCGTACCGCACTTCCTGCCGACCTTCTACGAGCAGGCCGGCCGGGTCTTCCTGGCCGCCGACGAGAAGGCGTACGCGTCCCAGATGTTCGTCAACGCGCGCAAGGCCGAGACGGCCCACGGGCTGCCGTTCGACGAGGCGCGCATGGACGCCGTGTTCCTGGAGTTCGCCCTCGCCGACGCCATGCCGACGAAGGTCCTCTCCAGCTACGCCAAGGGACTGATCTCCCGGGTCCCGGCCACGACGGCGTTCCGGCACCTGCGCGGGCTGTTCGTCCGGCTCGCGGCACACGGGCTGCCCCCGTCGAGTCCGGGCGCGGCCGAACTGCGCAAACTGGCGAAGGCGGTCGCGGGCAAGAACGCGCAGGCGGAGGAGATCGCCTACCTGCGCGAGATGCTGACGCTGCCCGGCACCCTCAAGGCACCGCCCGCCTGGTGGAAGGCGCACCGGCAGGCCCTGCTGGAACTGACCCGGCGGGAGCCCGCCGTCCGCGGCACCCTGCTGGGTCTCATGCCCGAGGAGTGGGAGGGCGAGGACCTGTCCCAGTGGCTGGACCTGCTGGAGAAGTCCGGCGCCACCGCCGGACTGTGCGGGGCCGCGCTGCCCGCCGAGGTACGGTCCCCCGACGGTACGGCCGGGTGGACGCGCAGGTTCCTCCACCTGTGCCAGGTCGACCGCCGGCGTCTCGCCCCGCCGGAGCTCGCTCCGCTCGTCGACCGCATGGCCGACGCGCTGCGCGCCGAACTGCACGCCACCGGCGGCACGTTGCCGCCCCCGGTCAGCGACGTGAACCTCCTCGACCAGCTCCTGTCGCTGCGCGTACCGGTGGCGGAACCGCAGGACGGGCAGCAGCTCGGCCTGACCGACTGGGCCGCCCGCGACACCCGGCGCGACCTCGTCGCGCTGGAGGCGGACACCCGTTTCCGCCCCGCGTTCCGGCGCGGCTGCCCCGAGGACGACAGGGGCAACCACAAGGAGACAGTCCTCACCCTGGCCGAGTCCCCCGGCGGGCGGCCCATGCTCGCCGAATGGGTGGGCGAGGTCAGCCGGAGGTACCTCACCGCCGAACTGCCCGCGTTCTCCGGCTACTCCGGCGTGCTGCGCACGCTGGACTGGCTGCCCGGAGAGGCGCTGGCGGTCGCCGAGGAGGCGGTACGGAACGCACTGAGCACCGGGACCGCCCCCGCACTCGCCCGCACACTGCGCACCGGCGTCCTCGACGAACTGGGCTGGCCCGCTTGGGAGGAGACGCTCCCACCCTGTGAACCGGAGCAGCGCGCCCCGAAGGTCCGGGTCATCGACGCCTGGCCGTACCTCGTCGTCATGACGGGCACCCAGGTCCGGGTGGTCGGCGCGGAAGGCACCGTGCTCACCCACGAGATGCGGCTCCCGCCGGACATGACGGACCGGTTGTGGCGCGTCAGCTGTCAGTACGTGGACGGCGAACTGCTCGTCTGGTGGGACTCGTACTCCACCGGCACCGAGGGCTACTGGAGCCACAGCCCGGACCCGTCGCCGATACCCGTCGGAGGCTACCTCCGCAGCGACAGTGAGGCGGGCGGACGCGACGCGGACCAGCTCCTCGTCTCCCTCCCGCTGCCCGGGGGCGGGCGGACCACCGGCTACGGCGTGCTGCGTCGCGGGGGCACGGTGGTCTGGGCGAGGCGGCAGGTGATCGGCGACGGGACGTCGTACTGGGTGTGGGCCTCCCGGGGGGCCGAGGACAGGCAGCCCACCTGGCGCGCGTACGACCCGGCCGGCGACACCGTGGGCGAGCCCGGGATGCCGGAGTGGTTCGGCGGGGGACCGGGCACCGGCTCCGAGGACCACATGCTGCAGAACTCCTGGCTGCGGCCGGCCCCCACCGCCGTACCGGGTCCGGTGTGCGCCCCCGTGGACGGGCTCCTCGGCTGGCGTCTGACGAGGCTGCCGGACGGCCGGCTGCGGGGCGAGGACCTCGCCGGACGCTCGGTCGTCGTACCGGACGACGGCAAGGACACGTTCCCCCGGCACGCGCTGCGATTCCCCGGCACCGAACAGACGCTGGCCGTGGTCCGGCACTGGAACGCCGTCCGGCTGCTCGACCCGGACGGCACGGTGCTCGCCGAGGTCCCGGAGAACCGGACACACGGGCACTTCAGCGCGGGTACCGCGCTGCTGCCGCCCCTGAGCCACTGGCATCTGCTCCAGCCCCGCGACCCGCAGGGCTCCGCGGCGCTCCGCCGGATCGACGAGGACACCGCGCAGGCGCTGCTGACCGGAGCCGTGGCGGAGCGGCCACGGAATGCCGAGAACCCGGACGAGCCGATCGGGGACGACCAGGACCTGGTGCCCGGACTGGTCCGGAAGCTGCTGCCGGAGGTCGGCCACGAGGCGCTGCGGGCGGGCATCACCGGCATCGTGCGGTACGCCGCCGAGCAGCAGCGCGTCCTGGACGCGGCGCTGGCCCGGCTCGACTCCGCGATCGCCGGAGAGGTGCTGCGGGAGCCACGGCCCAAGGTGGGCGACGGCGTGCTCGGGGCGGCGCTGAACGGCGTCGGACTCACCATCGGCTGGCGCCGCCGGTTCTACGACTTCTACCACCACCTCTACGATCTGCCGGACCTGCTGGGCCGCTCCCTGCGGGGCCTGGCCGAACCGGCTCCCACGGGCCGGACCCACCTCGACATGGCCAAGCAGGAATCCCTGGAGTGTCTGCACATCCCGGCGCTGCCCGTGCTGCCCGCGATCCTGGCGCTGCGGGCCGGCTCGGAGGCCGTCGTGGAGGAGCACCGGCAGGCGCTGGACGCGTACCTCGAGGAGTTCGACGCGCAGGGGCTCACGGACCTGGACCCCGGGCACTGGCGGGGGGTCCGGCTGCGGCTGGACCAGAGCCTGTTCGAGGGACCCGACGCCATTCAGGGGTACCGGGACGCGACCGTGCTAGACCTCGGCGACGGCGCGTTCCTGGTCTTCCCCGAGCACGCGTTCCGCTTCCTCCAGGGCTGGGACCCCGACGGCGAGACCACCGGCCGGCACTACGGAGCGCTCTTCCACGACCCGTCCGGCCGGTTCGAGACACCCGCGCCGTACACCCTGGTCGCCGCAGGACCGCTGGTGGCGGAGCCGACACGGCCGCCCGGCTGGGCCGCGGCGTTCCGTGCCGAGCTCGCCGAGCGCGGACCGGCGCCCTGGTCCCCGGCGGCCGCCGAGGAGTTCGCGCGGCTCACCGGCGTCACCCCGACCATGGCCCGGCTGGTGGTCGCCGGCCTGCCCATGATCGACGACGAGCGCGTGGCGGTGCCCTCGGCGACGCTGAAGACGATCGGCGTGAAGTCGGCCGACGCGCGCGTGGCCAAGGACGAGCTGAGGTCCCTCGACGCGGACGCCCGGCAGACCGTCGTCGCGGCGCTGCTGCCCGCCGATCCGTCCCGGCTGTGGACGGACGGCCCTGACGCAGCCCGCGCGGCCGAGGTGTGGAACGAGCGGTTCGGCCGGCGCGCGCCCATCCCCGAGGAAGTGCTTCACGACGCGGTCCGCGGCGTGGTCTCCCCGGGCTGGGCACCGGCCGAGGCACTGCGCGGCTTCCTCGACGTGACCGCCGAGCCCCGGCTGTCCCAGGACCTCACCTGGAGGATCGGCGCCTACCGCCCGGAGAACACCGAAAAGACGCCCGGCTTCGACGGCGCGGTCCTGAAGGGCTCGGTGGCCCTGGCCGCGTGGCTCGCCCACTGCCTCCCGGCCGGCGACCCGATCCGCGCCACCCTGCCCGGCGTACTCACCGCGCTGCGCGACCGGCTGGCCCACCCCGGCCTGCTGATCGAGGTCGACCGGCGGATCGACTGGGAGGAGTTCCGGCGCGCCGCCGGAGAACCTACCGAGACCGGCGACGACTTCGTGCGCCACGGCGCGGTCGTGCTGGGCACCGGAAGGTCCGAACCCGTCCCCGCCATCCATCCCGCGCTGCTGGACGCGACCGGCAACGACCCGTATCTGACGGCCCTGTTCACCGGCGAGCGGCCCAACGCCCAGGAAACGGCGCTGCGTCTGGTCCACGACCGGCGGTTCGCCGAGCTGCTCGCCGACCCCGGCAACCCGGTGGCGGGCGAACGCGACGCGGACGGGACGTGGTGGCCGCAGGACCCCGCCCGGTCCGTACCCGACCTCGTCACGGAGGTCGCCGAGCGGTACGGCATCAGCGAGGACGCCGCCGTCCTCCACCTGATGCTGCTCACCCTGCCGGACCCCACCGACCGCAACACCGCCCGCTGGACCGGCTGGGGCAAGCAGCGCGGCGGAACGGCCAGGCTCCGGGCCGCCCGCGCCGAACTCGCCGCCACCGACCTCGTCATCGAGGGCAACCGCTCCAAGGCCGGACGCTCCCTGTTCCTGCCCGGCGGCTGGACCCAGCTCACCAACCCGCACCTCCCGCTGGAGCGGTGGAAGCTGCCGATGTACGACCTGCTGGACGGCGAGCGGCCCGTCCTGGGCGCCGTGGTGCCCCTCCGGCCCGTCGCCGCGCTCTACCGCGAGGCCTGGCGCCGGGTCCAGGACGGGGACGGGCCCCAGCTGGAGGAACTGGAGGTGCCGCGACCGCGGAAGAGCCGTCGCTGAGTTCCGTCACGAAGGGGGACGGCCGTCCGTACGGCCGTCCCCGCCGAACCGCCCACCTGGACCCATGACCGCAAGAGCAGAGGTGGCCGCGCTGGCGGCCCGCACGGAGCCGTACCTGATCGGCGTACGGCACCACAGTCCCGCACTGGCCGTCGCCGTGCCCCGGCTGCTGGACGCCGCGGGCGCCGAGGCCGTCTGCGTCGAACTGCCGGCCGACTTCCAGCCCTGGCTGCCGTACCTCTCCGATCCGCGCACCGCGGCGCCGGTGGCCCTGGCCGGCGCGTACGAGGACGGACGGCTGCACCTGTACCCCCTCGCCGACTTCTCCCCGGAACTGGCGGCGATCCGCTGGGCGCGGGACCGGGGCGCGGAGGTGATCTGCTGCGACCTGCCCCTCACGGCACCGGAGTGGACGACCGCCCCGGCGGCCGGCCCGGAAGCGGCCGCGCCGGACGCGGACGACCTGTGGGACCGCACCGTGGAGGCGCTCGCCCCCGGCAGCGCTCCCGACGCCGTGCGCCGCGCCGCCCTCGGCTTCGGCCTGGCCGTGCGCCGGGACCGGGCGGCCCACGGCGGCATCGCGGCCGTCGACCTCGCCCGGGAAGCACACATGCGCCGGGCCGTCGCCGCGGCCGGGGCCGGCGAACGCCGGGTCGCGGCGGTGACCGGCGCCTTCCACACGCCCGGACTGACCGACGAGGACGGGCCCACGGCCGCGGGACAGGCGGCCGGCGCGAGCTCCCCGGTCGTCACCTCCCTCGTGCCGTACGCCTTCGCCCTGCTGGACCCCCGCTCCGGATACCCGGCCGGCATCCGCGACCCGCGCTGGCAGCAGGCGGTGCTCGACGCCGGTGGCGATCCCGGCCGGATACGCGACGCCGCCGCCCGCCTCGTCACCGAAGTGTGCCGGGAGATCCGCGCGGCCGGCCACACCGCGGGCACCGGCGAGGCGATCGAGACCCTACGGCTGGCCTGCGACCTCGGCACCCTGCGCGGCCTGGCGGCACCCGGCCGGGGCGAGCTGCTGGAGGCGGTGACGTCCGTACTGGGCCAGGGGGGACCACCACCCGGCCGGGTCCTGGAGACGGTGCTGGTCGGCACGGGCCGCGGCCGGCTCGCCCCCGGCACACCCCGGTCCGGTCTCGGCCCCTGGGTGGAGGCGGAACTCGCCTCGCTCCGGCTGCCGGGGCCGGGCAGTACCGGCCACCGGGAGGTCCGGCTCTCGCCGCTGCGCTCCGCCCTCGACGCCCGGCGCGAGATCCTGCTCCAGCGGCTCAAGGAGTGCGGGGTGGGCTACGCGGAGCCGGTCGAGGTGTCCGCCGCGGGGGAGGGGAGCGCCCTCACCACACGCTGGCGGGCGGCCTGGACCCCGGCGGTCGCGGCCCGGCTCGACCTGGTGGGCGTCAGAGGGGTCACCGCCGCCCAGGCGGCCGAGGGCACCCTGCGCGCGAACCACCGCCGGGCGACGGAGTCCGGCGGAGTCACCCCGGCGCGGGTCATCGACCTGCTGGGGGCGGCGGCCCGGTGCGCCCTGCCGGACCTGGTCGGCGACTGCCTCACACAGGCCGCGCGGGTCCTGCCCGCGGCGGCCACGCTTCCCGAACTGCTGCGGTGCATGGACCTGTCGGAGTCGATACACCGGGAACACCTGCCCGGCACCACCGAGCGGACACGCCTCCGGGCGGCGGCGCTCCGCGGCCTCCTGCTGGAAGCCGCCGTCCGCACCCTGCCCGGGCTGGCCGGCAGCGACGGGACGGAGGACGCCGTCGCCCTCGTGACCCTGGCCGTCCGCAGCGGTGAGGAACGGCTCGGGCTGCGCCTGGACGGCGAGTTGTACGCGCTCGCGCGCACCGGTTCCCCGCTCGTCCAGGGAGCGTCCCTGGCCGCCCGGGTACTGCTCGACCTCGACAGTTCGGAGCTGCTGGGCAGGAGACTCGCCGACTGGATCGACTCGGCGACGGCACCGGACACCCGGCACCGGCTGGAGCGCCGGCTCGCCGGTCTGCTCGTCGCCGCCGGACCGCTGATCGCGTCCCTGCCCACCTCCCTCGACCCGTTGCTGGAGCGCGTCGAGACCCTGGACGACCGGGGCTTCCTCGACCGGCTCCCCGCGCTGCGCGGCGGTTTCCGGGCACTCACCCCGGACGGACGCGGGCGACTGCTGACGGCCGTGACCGACCGGCTCGGCGCCCGGCCCGACCTCCGGCTCACCGCGCCCGCCGAGACGGCCGGCCGGTGGGCCGAGGCGGACAACGAGGGGCTGGCCCTGCTGAGGGAGCTGGGCCTGGCGGGTCTGGTGAGCCCTCCGCCCCCGGACGGTCCGGCTTTGGACGTTCCGGCCCCGGGCGGTTTCGTCCCGGACGGTCCGGCCCTGGATGCTCCCGCCCCGGACGTCCTCGTCCCGGACGGGCAGACGTCCGCGGCGAGCGGTCGGTGGCCCGCCCGGGGAACGGAGCCCGATACCTCACGCCTCGGCCCCGCCGACCGCTGGCGGCTGCTGCTCGGCCGCGGCACGGCGAAACTCCCCCCGGAGCTGGTGCCGTACGCCCGGGCCCTCGACGAGCTGTTCGGAGCGGAGGGGCCGACCGGGGACGAGGGTGCGGACGGCGGCGCGGAGGAGGCGGGGGCGGCGGCCCCGGACCACGGTGGTGACACGGACGAGCTCACCGCAGGCCAGGGCCCGAGTTACCCCAGTGTCCGGCACTGGGCCGAGGACCTCGAAGCGCTCTTCGGCGCGGACATCCGGGAGGAAGTCCTGGGACGCGCCGCGGCCGAGGGCCGTACGGATGTGATCGATCACCTCGACCCGGACTCGGTACGCCCTTCCGTGGAGCTGCTGTCCTCCGTACTGTCGCTCGCCAGGGGAATGCCCGAGCAGCGGATCGCCCGCCTCCGGCCGCTGGTCAAACGGCTGATCGAGGAACTCGCCCGGGAACTCGCCGCCCGGCTGCGTCCCGCGCTGACCGGCCTCACCACACCGCGCCCCTCCCGGCGCCCCGGCGGCCGGCTCGACCTGCCCCGTACCCTGCGGGCCAACCTCGTCCACAGCCGCCGTCTGGAGGACGGCACCGTCCGGATCGTCCCCGAGCGGCCGGTCTTCAGGACCCGCGCAGCCAAGCAGAGCGACTGGCGGCTGATCCTCGTCGTCGACGTGTCCGCGTCCATGGAGTCCTCGGTCATCTGGTCGGCGCTGACCGCCGCCGTACTGGGCGGTGCGCCCATGCTCTCCGCCCACTTCCTCACCTTCAGCACGCGGGTCGTCGACCTCACCGACCGGATCGACGACCCGCTCTCCCTGCTGCTGGAGGTGAAGGTCGGCGGCGGCACCCACATCGCGGCCGGTCTCGCGCACGCCCGCACACTGGTGACGGTGCCGAACCGCACCCTGATGGTGGTCGTCAGCGACTTCGAGGAGGGCGGCGCGGTCGACGGTCTGCTGACCGAGGTCAGGTCCCTGGTCCTCTCCGGTGTCCACCTGCTGGGCTGCGCCGCCCTGAACGGCGACGGAACCCCCCGCTACTCGGTACCGGTCGCGCGGCAACTCGTCGCGGCCGGCATGCCGGTGGCCGCCCTCAGTCCCCTCTCGCTCGCCCGCTGGGTGGGCGAGCGCCTCCGCGGAGCGACCCGATGAGCCGTTCACTCCCACCCGTCGCACCGGAGGTGTTCGCCTCCGCGGTGGAGATCCTCACCACGAGGCTCCGCGGCAGACTGGACGCGGCCGTCGAGGCCCTGGCCGGCGCACCGGTCACCACCGAGGACGGCACCGTCCGCGTCCGCTGCGGCGAGGACGCCCGGGTGACCCTGACCCCCGGCCCGTCCGGCACCGTCACCGCCCCCGGCCAGGCCCACTGCACCTGCCTCCTGGCCCCACGCTGCCTGCACCTGGCGGCGGTACTGGGAGCCTGCCCGGTCGCCGACGCGACGCCGGCGGCCGACGCGGCCGTCGCGGCGGATCGGGCCCAGCCCGAGGGGCCGGGCCGGGGCCCCGGCGAGGCCCGCGGTCCGCGTCGGACGCCGGCTCCGGGCCCGGTCGCCGACACGACGTCCGCGGTCGACGTGGACCGTCCGGCGGTTCAGGTCCGGCCCGCTGGGCGGGGTCGGTTCGCGGGTTCGGGGCAGGGCCCTGTTGAGGCCGGTGGCCCGCACGGGGCACCGGGTCAGGGCCGGGTCGCCGGTGACGGCCGTCGGGCCGGCCCGGACCGCCCGGCCGCCGCCGACCGACCCGCCGACGACGGTCGCCGGGCCGCCCCCGGCCGTCCCAGCGCCGAGAAGGAGCCGCTCGTCGGTTCGGGGCGTCGGTCCGTCCTTGTTCCCTCCGCCGACCGGACACGGGCGGCCTCCGGGCTCTGGGCGGCGGGGGCGGCCGTGCTGTCCGCCGGGACCGCCGGGGCCGGAGCGGTCCTTCAGGCGGAGTTGCTGCGCGCCGCCCACACCGCCCGCCTCGCGGGTCTCCACCGTGCGGAGGCCGCCGCCCTGGACGTCGTACGCCACCTGCGTGACGAGCGCGACCCGCACCGTCCCCGTGCCCTCGCCGCACTGGTCGACGCCCTGCGGGAACTCCTCCTCGTCACCCACCGGTTGAGGTCCGCCGACCCCGACCCGGCGCTCATCGGTGCCGTCCGCCACCACCACCGCCCCGACGGACCGCTGCGGCTGTACGGCGTCTGCCGCGAACCGGTGATCGGGCCGGGCGGCCTCGGCGGGGTGGTCACCCACCTCGTCGACGACGACGGCCACGCGTACACGCTTCCCGACGTCAAGCCCGGCGGCCCCGCCCGCGCCCGCCGGGCCGGTACCGCCCATGTCGCCCTCCGGTCCTTCCTGAGCGACCACTTCCGGGTGTCCCGCGGCGGCCTGATCGTCACCGGAGCGGTCGTCGCCCCGGACGGCCGCCTGCTGCCGGAACCGGGAGTCCGCGTCACCTTCGCCGCCGGACGGCCCTGGCCCCCGTCGGGCCCGGACCCCGACGGAGCCGGGTCCACCGCGTCACTGACCGCCCGTGACGTGGAGATCGTCGCCACCGACGGCGAGGACCTGCTGGTCCGCGTACTGCCGGGGCGGGCAGCCGGACCGGTCCGGCTGGCCCCCGCACTCCGTCATCCCTCTCTCGCCCACACCGCGAACCTGCGGCGCCTGGGCGAGCACCCCGGGCTGCGGATCCGGGTCGTCGGACGCCTCGACCCCGACCGGGTCACGACCCTCCGCCCGCTCGCCGTCGCCCCGGTACCCGGCGCGGAGGCGACCCTGCGCCTGCCGGACGACTGGCAGGGCCGCGCCGATCTCGGCTACGACCACCTCCGGGACGACCACTTCCCGGCGGACCTGCCCTGCCCGCCCGAACCGGCCCCTGCCGGTCCCGTGGACGACTCACCGCTCTGGCGCGTCCGCCGGCTGGTCGAACTGGCCGTCGCCGGGGGACGCCGGGCCGCCGCCGAACCCGCGCGCGGCGACGACCTGCGCGGCCACGCCACCGCGCTGCGCCGCGACGGGTTCGTCACCGGCGCGGCCCTGGCCGCCACGCTCGGCGCGGTGGCCGCCGACCGCACCCGTGACGCGTTCGGCCGCCTCGACGAGGGCGGTCCCGACCGGTACACGGCCCAGTGGCTCGCCACGGCCGTGTACCTCACCGGCACCGAGGCGGCGCTGCGCCGTGACAACTGGCTCGGCCACGCACCGGGTTCAGCCGGGTCCGCACGGTGATCCGGCGCGGTCCACGACGCGTCGCCGCACCTCACGTACCGATGACCTTCACGCCCGCGCCACGGCGCCCTTCCCCGACGTTCGCTGCTCCTGGAACACTCCTTTCGCGCGCACCCCCTCAGCATCCGGCACCGTACGAGAGGCCCTCACCCATGCCCGAAGTCAACCGGCGCCGATTCCTCCAACTCACAGGCGCCACCACGGCGTTCAGCGCGCTGTCCGCGAGCATCGAACGGGCCGCCGCGCTCCCGGCCCACCACCGCTCGGGGTCGATCGAGGACGTCGAGCACATCGTCGTCCTCATGCAGGAGAACCGCTCCTTCGACCACTACTTCGGCAGGCTGCGCGGCGTCCGCGGCTTCGGCGACCCGCACCCGGTCCGGCTCGACAGCGGCAAGTCGGTGTGGCACCAGACCAAGAGCGACGGCACGGAGGTCCTGCCCTTCCGCCCGGAGGCCGACGACCTCGGCATGCGGTTCCTGGAAGGGCTGCCGCACGGCTGGTCCGACGGCCAGGACGCCTACCACAACGGCAAGTACGACCGCTGGCTGCCCGCCAAGGGCACCACCACCATGGCGTACCTGACCCGCGAGGACATCCCCTTCCACTACGCGCTCGCCGACACCTTCACCGTCTGCGACGCCTACCACTGCTCCTTCATCGGCTCCACCGACCCCAACCGCTACTACCTGTGGTCGGGCCACACCGGCAACGACGGCGAGGGCGGCGGCCCGGTCCTCGGCAACGACGAACTCGGCTACGACTGGACGACGTACCCCGAGCGGCTGGAGGAGGCCGGGATCTCCTGGAGGATCTACCAGGACATCGGCGACGGCCTGGACGCGGCCGGTCACTGGGGCTGGATCTCCGACGCCTACCGCGGCAACTACGGCGACAACTCCCTGCTGTACTTCGACAAGTACCGCAACGCCGAGCCGGGCGACCCCCTGTACGACAAGGCCCGTACCGGCACCGACGCGAAGAACGGCGAGGGTTGGTTCGACCGGCTCCGCGCCGACGTCAAGGCGGGCCGGCTGCCGCAGATCTCCTGGATCGCCGCCCCCGAGGCCTTCTCCGAGCACTCCAACTGGCCGTCCAACTACGGCGCCTGGTACATCTCCCAGGTCCTGGACGCGCTCACCTCCAACCCGGCCGTCTGGGCGAAGACCGCCCTGTTCATCACGTACGACGAGAACGACGGCTTCTTCGACCACGTGGTGCCGCCGCTGCCGCCGAAGTCGGCCGCGCAGGGCCGGTCCACCGTCGACGTCTCCCTGGACGTCTTCGAGGGCAGCGGCACCCACCGTGAGGGCTTCTACGGGCTCGGCCCGCGCGTGCCGATGCTGGTGGTCTCGCCGTGGAGCAAGGGCGGGTACGTCTGCTCGGAGACGTTCGACCACACCTCGGTCATCCGGTTCATGGAGCGCCGCTTCGGTGTGCGCGAGCCGGGCATCTCGCCGTGGCGGCGCGCGATCTGCGGCGACCTGACCAGTGCCTTCGACTTCTCCCGCAGGGACAGCCGGCCGGCTCGGCTGCCGGACACCGACGCCTACGAGCCGCCGGACCGCGAGCGCCATCCCGACTACCGGCCCACGCCGCCGGCCGACGCCGGCATGCCCCGTCAGGAGCGTGGGTCGCGCCCGGCTCGTCCGCTGAAGTACGCCCCGGCGGTGGACGGTTCCGCCGATCCGGCGGCCGGGAAGTTCACGCTGACCTTCGCCTCCGGTGCGCGGGCGGGGGCCGCCTTCCTGGTCACGTCCGGCAACCGGGCCGACGGTCCCTGGACCTATACGACCGAGGCCGGCAAGGAGATATCGGACACCTGGAACTCGGTGTACTCCGGGGGGGCGTACGACCTGACCGTGCACGGTCCGAACGGGTTCCTCCGTGTTTTCCGGGGGGCGAACGGGGTTGCGGGGTGTGAGGTCACTGCTCGCCATACCGGTGATGACGTTCGGCTGACGTTCGTCAACGGGGGGTCGGGTGCCGTCCGGTTGCGGGTGGCCGACGGTTACGGCGGCCGCCCTGCGACCGTCACCGTCCGGCCCGGCGCCACCGTGCACCGCACCGTCGACCTGCGTTCCAGCCGTCGCTGGTACGACCTGACGGTCACGTCCGCGGCCGAGCCGGCGTTCCTGCGCCGCTTCGTGGGTCACGTCGAGAACGGCCGGCCGGGCGTCAGTGACCCGGCGATCGCCACGGACTGACTGTCGTCCGGGGCTGGGCGGGGGTGTTACGCAGCCCGGCGTTCGCGGGGTGCCGCCGCGCCCGCCCGTGCCGCCCCAGCGGCACGACTGCCCGCGGTTGCGGCGGTGTGACTGGCCGCAGTTGCGACCTCCTCTACGGAGTTCCGCTGCCGCATTGCGGGAGGGTTCACGTGAGTCAGGGTCGTGGGTGCTCCCGTCGGGTGGGGTGTCGCCCGGCTCAGCAGCAGGACGCCCCAGGAGGCGAGGGCTGCGCCGGTCAGGGTGAGGAGGATGCCCGTCGGGCCGGCGCGGAGGCGTTCGCCGAGGAGGGAGAGGCCGATCACCGCGGCCGCCAGCGGGTTCGTCAGGGTGACCACCGCGAGCGGGGCGCCCAGGCCACCCCGGTAGGCGGTCTGCGACAGCAGCAGTCCGCCGGCCGCGAAGGCGGCCACCAGCAGCGCCACCACGACCACCTGCACGCTCAGCAGCGGGCCGGACCGGTCCGTCACCGCGACCGTCACGGTCTGGGTGAGCGCCGAGGCCACCCCGGAGGCGATGCCCGACGCGGTCGCGTGCCGCAGACCGGGCCGGGACCCCGGCCACGACAGCAGCCCGATCAGCGACGCCGTACCGCCCGCGACGACCAGCGCCTCGGGCACGCTCAGCACGTCGTCGGGAGCCGGCCCGGACGCCGTCACCAGCACCGCCGCCAGACCGGTGAGGGTGAACGCCGTACCCCGCCACTCGACCGCGCTCACCGGCCGCCCCGCGATCCGCGCCCCCATGGGCACCGCCGCGACCAGGGTGAGGGCGCCGAGCGGCTGGACCACGGTGAGCGGGCCGTACTTGAGCGCCACCACATGGAGCAGCGCGGCCGAGGCGTTCAGCGCGACCGCCCACCACCAGGCGCCGTCGGCCAGCAGCCGCAGCGTGCCGGTGCCGGAGGACCGGGAGGCCAGCCGTTCCTGGGCCACCGCGGCGGCGGCGTAGGCGACGGCGGAGACGAGGGACAGCAGGACGGCCACGGCGACGGCGCTCATCGGCCCGCCCCCGCGAGCGCCCGGTCCCGTGCCGGTACGCCCGGTACGTGGCGGGCCCGTGTCCGTCCCGTCCCCGTCGCCGTGTGCCGCGGCAGGCGCAGCACCACGAGCGCGAGGCCCAGCAGCGCCGCCGCCACGAGCGCGTCCAGCCAGAAGTGGTTCGCCGTCCCCACGATCACCAGCAGCGTCACCAGCGGATGCAGCAGCCACAGCCACCGCCACCACGCGCGCGTGGCGACGACCAGGCCGACCGCCACCATCAGCGCCCACCCGAAGTGCAGCGAGGGCATCGCCGCGAACTGGTTCGAGAGCTGGTCGGTCCCCGGCGGGCCGTACACCGACGGCCCGTACACCCGCGCGGTGTCCACCAGCCCCGTGGCGGCGAGCATCCGCGGCGGGGCGAGCGGGAACACCAGATGCAGCACCAGCGCGGCGGCGGTGACCGCCGCCAGGATCCGGCGCGCCCAGACGTAGTGGGCCGGGCGGCGCAGATAGAGCCAGACCAGGAAGGCCGCGGTGGCCGGGAAGTGGACGACCGCGTAGTAGGTGTTCGCGAGGTGCGCGAGCCCGTCGCCGTGCAGCAGCAGGGACTGCACCGCGCCCTCGCCGGGCAGGTGCAGCGCGCGCTCCAGGTCCCACACCTCGTGGCCGTTGCGGTACGCCTCGCCGGTGTGGCCGGTCGCCAGTCGCCGGCCGAGCTTGTAGACGAGGAAGAGTCCCGCCACCAGCAGGAGTTCACGGACGAGCGGCGGACGCGCCGGCGCGTCGGACCCCGCGGGTCCAGGCTCCTTGCGGCCATTCATCCCCGGGCCCTTTCTGTCGTGGTGCAGACGGTGCGCGCGGGTACCGACTCTCATCGATACGGGTTCGTACCGATACGCCAGTGTACCGATACGGTCGCGTACCGGTACACTGGTGTATCGATGACGTACGCCTCACTCGAGGGAGTAAGGAGCCGAGCGATGACGTCGCAGGACGCGGACCGACCCGGGCCGGCCGGAACCTCGCGCCGCTCCAAGATCACCCCGGAGCGTGAGCGGGAGTTCTTCGACGCCGTGCTGGACCAGATCCGCGAGTGCGGCTACGACGCCGTGAGCATGGAGGGCGTCGCCGCCAGCACGCGGTGCAGCAAGTCCACGCTGTACCGGCAGTGGCGGACCAAGCCGCAGTTCGTCGCCGCCGCCCTGCGCTCCAACCGGCAGGCGCGGTTCGCCCGCATCGACACCGGCACCCTCGCCGGGGACCTGCGCGAGGCGGCGCGGTGCGCGGGGGAGTGGTCGCCGAAGGACACCACGCTGCTCCAGGCGCTCGGGCACGCGGTCATCCAGGACCGGGAACTGGCGCAGGCCCTGCGCGAGGCACTGGTCGACCCGGAGATCAGCGCGCTGGAGAAGATCCTGCGGCGCGGCGTCGAGCGCGGGGAGGTCGCCGCCGGGAACCCGGCGCTGGAGTACGTCCCGGCACAGCTCTTCGGCGTGCTGCGGGTCCGGCCCACGCTGGAGGGCCGCAACGCGGACGCGGACTATCTGCTCCGGTTCGTCGAGGCCGCCGTACTGCCGGCCCTCGGCCTCGAATGAGACACAGGCCGCCGTCGACGGGATGACCGTACGGCGGCCTGACCGCGCCGCACCGTGGGGACGGGGGCGGCGCCCACCCCGGCCGGGTGGGGCACCCCTTGAGCGGAGGGGTGCCCCACCCGGCCGTCAGGTACGGGGTGTCAGACGTCCTGCCCGTTGCCGCCGCCGCCCGAGGACACCTCGATGCCCTCGGTGATCTCGTCGAGGACGGACTGCTTCTGGTCGGTGTCCACCCCGAAGCGGACCACGACCATCTGCTGCGGCTGCGCGGGGGAGGGGAAGGCCAGCGACTGGACGTACCCGTCGGAGCCCTTGCTGGTGACCGCCTTCCAGCGCACCAGATAGCCCTTCTGCCCGGCCACGGTCACGGCCTTGGACGCGAGGACGTCGTGCGAGGTGATCTTCCCGTAGGCCTCACCGCCGTAGCTCTGCTCGGCGTTGGCGGAGATGTCCGCCTTGGCGACCTCCTCGGCGGTGGAGCCCTTGGTGCCGAACGCCAGGGCCGGCGCCGAGTACGCCCCGCCCTTGGTGCAGGTCTTGGAGGTGTCGCCGGGGCAGTCGTACGAGTTCTCCGACGTCACCGAGGCGCCCACGTCCGACTCCTGGCCGTACCAGCCGTCCGGGATGGGCAGACTGATGCCGCTCAGCGCGTCGGTCACCGACCCGCTCTCGATCCGCGGTGCCTCGGACCCGTCCGGCGCCGGCTCCTCACCACCGGAGCCACCGGAACCGCCCGAACCCCCGGAGTCCCCGCCCGACCCGCCGGAGCCCCCGTCCTGCCCGCCGGAGCCCCCGTCCTGCCCGCCGGAGTCACCGAACGGACCGCCGTCCCGTCCACCCGATCCCTGCGAGGTCGTGGTGCCGCCGTCACCGCCGTCGTCCGTCAGCGCGTACACACCCACACCGATGCTCGCCAGGACGGCGACGGCCGCCGCCACGGCTATCCCGTTCCGCACTCGCCGGCCCCGCCCGGGCGGCGGGTGCGGAACGGGATACGCCGGGTAGGCCGGATACGCCGGCCCGCCCGCGCCGCCCGGCGCCGGGGGGCCCCAGGCGGCGGCCGACCCCACCGGACGGACCTGCTCCGTCCAGGCCCTGCCGTCCCACCAGCGCTCGGTGGCCGGCCCCTCATTCGTCTGCCCGGGGTCGGGGTACCACCCGGGAGGAGTCACCTGCGTCATGCCCATACCGTATGAGGCCTCGGTGAAAGCCGGATGAGAGAGCCCCGTCACACCTCCGCCGCGCCCGTCCCGGAGATTGTCATCTCCCGGCCCCTTGACAGGAGTTGACCATCAGGACGCCTGGTGAGGGGCGGAACACGTCGACCCGGCGGGGCCGTGTCACCCGTCACGGCAACACGTGGCGCGAGCGGGCACCGCTGCGGCGGCAGGGGGACTACGCTCAAGGTCTGTACGTCATTCGGGCGACTCGGGGAGGTAGCGGGATGACGGAGGTACGGCCCCCGGCCGCCCCCTCGGCCGGCCTGTGGGAGCGCGACGAGGAGGTCGCCGCCATCACACGGGCCGTCGACACCCTGTGCGCGGACCGCTCCTCACCGGGCGGCCTGCTGGTGCTCCGGGGCGAGGCCGGACTCGGCAAGACCGCGCTGCTCGCCGAGACCCGCCGCATCGCCGAACGGCGCGGCTGCACCGTGTGGTCGGCCCGCGGCGGCGAGACCCTGCGCACCGTCCCCTTCAACGTCGTACGCCAGCTCCTCCAGCCCGCGCTGGTGTCGATGCTGCCGGAGGAGGCCCGCGAGTACCTCGGCGACTGGTACGACATCGCCGGCCCCGCCCTCGGCATAGCCGACCCCGGCGAGGGGCACGCCGACCCGCAGGGCGTGTGCGAGGGACTGGTCGCCGCCGTGCGCCGGCTGGCCCGCCGGGACTGGCCGCTGGTCCTGCTGATCGACGACGCGCACTGGGCCGACCAGGAGACCCTGCGCTGGCTCGCCGCCTTCGCCGAACGCCTGGCGGACCTGTCCGTCCTCGTCGTGGTCGCCCGCCGGTCCGGCGAGATCTCCGGAGTCGGCGCCCGGCACCTGGACGCCGTCGCCGCCGCGGCCGACCACCCCGTCACCACCCTCAGCGTCCTCACCCCGGAGGCCGCGGCCGGACTCACCCGCGCCACCCTGGGCGAGAACGCCGACGCCGCGTTCTGCCGCGAGGTCTGGGCCGTCACCGGCGGCAACCCCTACGAGACCGTCGAACTCCTCGCCAAGGTCCAGGACAGCGAACTCGAACCCGTCGAGGCCCACGCCGGTGAACTGCGCGACCTGAACCGCTCCGCCCGCGGCGGCGGACTCGTCGCCCGCCTGGAACAACTCCGCATAGACGCCACCCGGTTCGCCTGGGCCGCCGCCATCCTCGGCAACGACATCACCGTCGGCCTGGCGGCCCGGCTCGCCACCCTGGACGCCGACGACGCCGCCCGCTGCGCCGAACTCCTGCGCAGCGCCCGCATCCTCACCGCCCCCGACCCGTCCGCCACGGGCCGCACCGCCCCCGCCGACCTCGAGTTCGTCCACCCCCTGATCGCCACCGCCGTCTACAACTCCATCCCCGACGCGCTGCGCCGCGCCATGCACGGCATCGCCGCCCGGATCGTCACCGACTCCGGACGCGGTGCCGCCGCGGCCGCCCGCCACCTCATCGAAGTGCACCCGGACGACGACGGGGAACTCGTCTGGCAACTGCGCGAGGCCGCCCGCGAACACCTCGCCGTCGGTGCCCCGGACGCCGCCCGCCGCTGCCTGGAACGCGCCCTGGAGGAACCGCCCCGCCCCGAGGTCCACGCACACGTCCTCTACGAACTGGGCTGCGCCACCTTCCTCACCGCACCCGCCCGTACCATCGGCCATCTGCGGGCCGCCCTCGGCATGCCCGGCCTCGACGACGACCGGCGGGTGGACGCCGTGGTCCGCCTCTCCCAGGCGCTGCTCCACAACGACCAGCTCGAGGAGGCCGTCCGCACGGTCGAGGCGGAGGCCGCCCGGCTCGAACCCGGCCCCGCACAACTGCGGCTGCGGACCGTGCAGTTCATGTGGGAGGGCATCCACGCCGGCGAGGCCGCCTCGCCCGGCCGCTCCGAGCGGCTGGCCGAACTCGCCGCCACCTGCACCGGCCGGGACAACTCCGAACGCGCGCTGCTCATCGTGCGCGGCTTCGACGCCATGATGCGCGGCGAGAACGCCGAGGAGGTCGTGGAGATCTGCGACCGCGCCCTCGTCAACGGCCGCCTCGCCCCCGGCCTCGGCTGGACCGACCCCGAGTGGGGCATCGAGCTGCTGCTGATGCTGGCCGACGCCTATGCCTACACCGACCGCCTGGACCGCGCCGAGAGCCTCTACCACGAGGGCCTGAACGCCTATGAGACGGCGGGCTGGAGCGGGGGCCACCTGGTCCTGGCGCACGCCTACGTGGGTCTCGGGCACCGCAGGCGGGGCCGGCTGCCGGAGGCCGAGGCATCCCTGCGCGAGTCCCTGCGCCTCGCCGAACGCGTCGGCCGCGGACTGCCCCTGTACTGGACGGCCACCTGCAACCTCGTCGACACCCTGCTCGCCCGCGGCCGGGCCGACGAGGCCTGGGAGGTGGCCGAACGGCACGGCTTCGCACCGCCCTACCCGTCCACCATCGTGCTGCCCGACCCGCGTTCCGTACGCGGCCGGCTGCTGCTGGCCGTCGGCCGCACCAAGGACGGCATCAACGAACTCGAGGCGGCCGAGAAGGCGGCCGCCGCCCGCGGTCACCACAACCCCGTGCACGTCTTCGCGACCGCCGACCTCGCCCGCGCCCTCGCCGGCGAGGACCCGGCCCGCGCCGCCCGGCTGGCCGTCGACGTCCGCCGGCGGGCCGAACGGCTCGGCACGGACACCGCCATAGGGGAGGCCCTGCGCGTCGCCGCCGCCCTGGAGACCGGCCAGCGCGCGGTCCGCCTCGCCGCCCAGGCGGTCACCTACCTGGAGTCCTCCCCCTGCCAGTACGAACACGCCGCGGCCCGCGTCGAGTACGGCATCCTCGCCCGTTCCGTCCCCGACCTCGAACGCGGCCTCGCCCTGGCCCGCTCCTGCGGCGCGGACGGCCTGGTGGAACGGGCCGGACAGGAGCTCAGGACGGGCGTGGGACCGCGCTAGGGGCTGCCCCCGGTCACTCCTCCTCCGCCAGCACCCGCTGGGCCGTCGCGAACGCCGAGTTCGCCGCCGGGACCCCGCAGTACACGGCCGTCTGGAGCAGCACCGCCCCGATCTCCTCGGGGGTGAGCCCGTTGCGGCGCGCCGCGCGGACGTGCATGGCGAGCTCGTCGTAGTGGCCGTGCGCGACCAGCGCCGTGAGTGTGATCATGCTGCGTTCGCGGCGGGTGAGGGTCGGGTCGGTCCAGACCTCGCCCCAGGCGTAGCGTGAGATGAAGTCCTGGAAGCGTGCCGTGAACGGCGTCTGCCGGGCCTGCGCCCGGTCCACGTGCGCGTCGCCCAGCACCTCCCGGCGCACCTCCACACCGCGCCGGGCGGCCCCGTCGAAGTGGGTACGCAACGCGGTCAGCACCGCCTCCGGGCGCTGTGCCGGCGCCAGGTGCGAGGCGCCGGGGAGCTCCACGAGCGCGGCGTCCGGCACCGCGTCCGCGATCTCCCGCAGATGCTCGGGCGGCGTCGCCGGGTCCTCCCGGCCGGCCACCAGCAGCGTCGGCACGGACACCTCCGCCAGCCGGTCCCGCAGATCGAACACGGCCAGCGCGTCACAGCAGGCGGCGTACGCCTCCGGGTCGGCCTCCCGGTGGTCCCGGACCAGCCCCGGCACGGTGAACCCGGACGTGAACCAGCGGGCGTCCGCGCCTTCCGCTAGTTCGGCGAGCCCTCCGCTCCGCACCCGCGCCGCCCGCTCCTCCCACGGCTTGGCGCCGTTGAAGTGCGCCGAGGAACAGATCACGGCCAGCGACGACAGCCGGTCCGGATGGTGCACGGCCAGGTGCAGCCCCACCGCACCGCCCAGCGAGACGCCCGCGTACGCGAACCGCTCGACGCCGAGCGCGTCGGCGAGCGCGAGCACCAGACCGGCGAGATCGCCGACGGTCGCTCCGGGGCCGATCAGCCCCGCCGCCGAACCGCCGTGTCCCGGCAGGTCCCAGCGGACCACCCGGTGCGCGGCCGACAGTTCGGGCGCCACCTTGTCCCACAGGGCGTACGACGTGCCGAGCGAGGGGCCGAGCAGCAGCGGGGGAGCGGAAGCGGGTCCTTCGGCACGGTGATTGAGCAGCTCACTTGTCAACGTCGCTCCAGGGCACGGTCGGTGAGGGCTCCGGCGGAGCCGGTGTAGTGGGCGGGGTCGATGAGGTCGTCCAGGTCGATCTCCTTCAACTCGGCTTGTTCCACGAGGAGTTCATGCAAAGAGCGGCCTTCGGCGTGGGTGCGGCGGGCCAGTTCGGTCAGGAGTTCCTTCGCCCGGGCCCGGCCGAGAACGGGCGCCAGCGCGGCGGACAGCCGCTCGGAGACGATCAGTCCCCGGGTGGCGTCCAGGTTCCGGCGCATCGTGGCCGGGTGGACGCGCAGCCCTTCGGCCAGCTCGGCGGCGTGCGCGGCGGTACCGCCCACCAGCCGGAGCAGATCGCGCAACGGCTCCCACTCGGCGTGCCAGGCACCGGCCGGCCGCTCGTCCTCGGCGGCCACCGAGGCGTACAGGGTGGCGGAGAGCTGGGGCGCGCGCCGGGCGGCGGCCGCGAGCAGGGTGGACCGCACCGGGTTCGCCTTGTGCGGCATGGCCGACGAGCCGCCGCCGCTGCCCTCCGTCACCTCACCGATCTCCGTGCGTGACAGCGTCAGTACGTCCGCCGCGAACTTGCCCAGCGCTCCCGCCGCGAAGGCCAGGCAGCCGGCGAGATCGGCGACCGGGGTGCGCAGCGTGTGCCAGGGCAACGCCGGTGCCGCCAGGCCGACTTCGCGGGCGTAGGCCGTCGTGAGCGCGTCCGTGTCCTCGGAGCCGTACGCCTGGAAGGCCGCCAGGGTCCCGGCGGCACCCCCGAGTTGGGCGGGGAGCGAGTCCCGTACCCGGCTGATGCGGTCGCGGGCATCCAGGATCAGCGAGCGCCAGCCGGCCGCCTTCAGACCGAACGTCGTCGGCACGGCGTGCTGGGTGAGCGTCCGTCCGGGCATCGGCGTGTCCCGGTGCGCGGCGGCGAGCCCGGCCAGCGCGCCCTCGGTCCGGCCGAGGTCGGCGAGGACCAGGTCCAGGGTGCGCACGGCGACCAGCATGGTCGCCGTGTCCATGATGTCCTGGCTGGTGGCACCCCGGTGGACATAGGGGCCGTACTCCTCACCGACCTCCGCGGTCAGGGCGGCGACCAACGGGATGACCGGGTTGCCGCCGGCCGGGGTGCGCGCCGCGAGGGCGTGGACGCCGAAACGGCCCGGGACGGCCGCCTCGGTCACCGCCGCCGCTGCCTCGGCCGGTGCGAGCCCCAGCGAGGCCTGCGCCCGGGTCAGCGCGGACTCGGCGTCCAGCATGGCCCGGAGATACGCGTGGTCGCCGGTCTCCGAGGCGGCGCCGGACAGTCCCCACTCGGGACCGAGCAGGCCGGTGTCGGAGTACGGAGGGGACGTGAATGTCACTGGAACTCCAGGAAGACCGTCTCGCCCTCGCCCTGAAGGCGGATGTCGAAACGGTACGTGCCGGCGCCCTCCTCACCCGCGACCAGCGTGTCGCGGCGCCCGGTGTCGAGCCGGGACAGCAGCGGGTCCGCCGCCAGCGCCGCCTCGTCGCCCGGCAGGTAGATCCGGGTGAACAGGTGCACCAGCAGCCCCCGCGCGAACACGCACACACTGAGGTACGGCGCGTTCCCCCCGCGTGCTCCGGGGCGGAGCGTACGGGCGTACCAGTGGCCGTTCGCGTCGGTCTGGATCCGTCCGAAGCCGGTGAACTCCACGCCGTTGCGGCCGAGGAAGCCGCCGCTCGCCGGGTCCCGGCGCATCGAACCGTCCGCCGTCGGCACGTTCCCGTCGGGGTCCGGCCCCCACAGCTCCAGCAGCGCGTCCGGCAGCGGCCGGCCTTCACCGTCGTACACGTACCCGTGCACGGTGACGGTGTCCGGGTGCCCGAGCGGCGCGATGTCCTCGCCGCCGGGGAAGGGCAGGGCGTGGCCGTAGAAGGGGCCGACCGTGTGCGACGGGGTGGGCAGCACGGTCTCCGGACGAGTGGTGTCGATCTTCGTCATGGTGGGTCAGCGCCCCTCTTCCATCCAGGTGGCCCGCGGTCCGTCGAGCACGATGTCCCAGTGGTAGCCCATCGAGAACTCCGGCACCGACAGGCTGTGGTCGTACGTCGCTATCAGCCGCTGCCGTGCGGCGTCGTCGGTCACCGACTGGATGATCGGGTCGTACGGGAAGAGCGGATCGCTGGGGAAGTACATCTGCGTCACCAGCCGCTGGGTGAACGACGTGCCGAAGACGGAGAAGTGGATGTGGGCGGGCCGCCAGGCGTTGAGGTGCTGGCGCCAGGGGTAGGGGCCCGGCTGGATGGTGGTGAAGTGGTAGCGGCCTTCGTCGTCGCTGAGGGTGCGGCCCACGCCGGTGAAGTTCGGGTCCAGCGGGGCGTCGTGCTGCTCGCGCTGATGGGCGTACCGGCCGGCCGAGTTGGCCTGCCAGATCTCCACGAGCTGGCCGCGCACCGGCCGTCCGTCGCGGTCCAGCAGCCGGCCGGAGACGGTGATGCGCTCGCCGACGGGTTCACCGGTGTGCTGCCGGGTGAGGTCGTTGTCGGTCTCGGTGATGTCCCGCTCCCCGAACGCGGGGGAGGACAGCTCCACCAGCTCGGGGTCCTTGGTGACGTCGATGGCGACCGGGGGCTGCCTCGGGTGGCGCAGCACCGAGGAGCGGTACGGCGCGTAGTCGCGGCGCGGCTGGTGCTCGACGGGCGCGCCGTCGGCGACCCGCTTCTCGTACGCGGCGTGCTCGGCCGCGATCTCCCGGTCGATGTCGGCTTGGGTGAGTACGTGGGTCACGACAGGCCCTCCGCGAGGGTGAGTTCGGCTCCGGTCTTGGCGGCGATCTCCCGGGCGGTCACGCCGGGAGCGGTCTCGACGAGGACGAGTCCGTCGTCGGTGACGTCGAGGACGCCGAGGTCGGTGATGATCCGGTCCACGCACGCCTTGCCGGTCAGCGGCAGCGCGCACTCCGTCACGATCTTCGGCGAGCCGTCCTTGGCGGTGTGGGTCATCACCACGATCACCGTGCGGGCGCCGTGGACCAGGTCCATCGCGCCGCCGATGCCGGTGACGAGCTTGCCGGGTACCGCCCAGTTGGCCAGGTCACCGCGGACGGACACCTGCATCGCGCCGAGGACGGCGACGTCGATGTGCCCGCCGCGGATCATCGAGAACGACAGCGCCGAGTCGAAGAAGGAGGCGCCCGGAAGGACCGTGACGGTCTCCTTCCCGGCGTTGATCAGGTCAGGATCGACGGCGTCCTCGGCGGGGTACGGGCCGGTGCCCAGGATGCCGTTCTCGCTCTCCAGCACCACCTCGACACCCGGCGGGAGGTGGTTGGGGATGAGCGTGGGCAGGCCGATGCCGAGATTGACGTACTGGCCGTCGCTCAGCTCCCGGGCCGCCCGCGCGGCCATCTCTTCCCGTGTCCAGGCCATCAGCCGCTCACCGTCCGCCGCTCGATCTTCTTGTCCGCCGCCTGCTCGGGCGTGAGGGCGACCACCCGCTGCACGAACACGCCCGGCAGGTGCACCGCGTCCGGGTCGAGGGCGCCGGGCTCGACCAGCTCCTCCACCTCCGCGACCGTCACCCGGCCCGCCGTCGCGGCCAGGGGGTTGAAGTTGCGGGCCGACTTGCTGAACACGAGGTTCCCGTGCCGGTCGCCCTTCGCCGCCCGCACCAGCGCGAAGTCGGTGCGGATGCCGCGCTCCAGCACGTACTGAGTGCCGTCGAACTCCCGGACCTCCTTCGCGGGTGAGGCGAGAGCCACCCCGCCGGAGCCGTCGTAGCGCCATGGCAGCCCGCCCTCGGCGACCTGCGTGCCGACCCCGGCCGGGGTGTAGAACGCCGGGATGCCGGCGCCCCCGGCGCGCAGCCTTTCGGCGAGCGTGCCCTGCGGGATCAGCTCCACCTCCAGCTCACCGGCCAGGTACTGCCGGGCGAACTCCTTGTTCGCGCCGATGTAGGAACCGGTCACTCGGGCGATCCGGCCCGCCGCGAGCAGCACCGCGAGCCCGGACTCCATCGCCCCGCAGTTGTTCGAGACGACCGACAGCCCGTCGACGCCCCGCTCGTACAGCGCCTGGACCAGCACGTTCGGCACACCGCTGAGGCCGAAGCCGCCCACCGCCAGTGACGCGCCGTCCGGCACGTCAGCCACCGCCTCCGCAGCCGAGGCGACCACCTTGTCCATCCGAGGAACCCCATCCCTTCCAGGCGACCCGATGACCATTTAGTCAGCGCACTGAGTATTTACACGAGATGGCTCCCCTGTCCAGTACTCTTCTGATCCCACTGAAAATCAGTGCACCGATGAAACAACCGGGAGAGCGCACATGGCCGCCGTGGACCTCACCACCCATCCCGGGCACCTCGCCCGGCGGCTCCAGCAGGCGCACCACCTGCTGTGGAACACGATGGTCTCCGAGGAGATCACCTCGCCGCAGTTCGCGGTCCTCAACGCGCTCGTCGCCGAGCCGGGCCTGGACCAGCGCACCGTGGGGGAGCGGGTCGGCCTTGACCGGTCCACCATCGCCGAGGTGATCGGCCGGCTCATCCGGCGCGGGCTGCTGGACAAGGTCCGCGATCCGCAGGACGGCCGCCGCTTCCTGCTGCGCCTCACCGACGACGGTGTGCGCACCCACCGCAAGCTGACGGTGCGCACCGCGCGGATGAACCAGGTCTTCCTGGCCCCGCTCGACGCCGACGAGCAGACACTCTTCATCGACCTGATCCGGCGGGTGGCCGACGCGGCCGAAGGGCTGCGCGACCCGGCCCCCACCCTGACCGCACCGCGCTGAGGCTCAGGGCGTCTTCGCGTACACCACCCAGACCTGGCCGCGCGCGAAGTTCACCGCTTCGCCGGAGTCGGTGCTGAACGAGGTGCCGTCCTCGGCGGCGGGCCGCTTCCAGTTCGCCTCGTAGGCGCGTCCGCCGCGCAGCACGGTGGCCTTCCCGGAGCCCACCGTCTCGGTGTACGGGGTGTTGTTGCCGAGGAAGTCCCGGAATCCGGAGCGGCGCACGGTCACGTACTGCACGACCACCGTCGCGGGCGCCAGCCGCTCGCCCTCCGTGGTGAGTGCCGGGGCGCCGTCCATCGAGACCAGCCAGCGGTCGCGGGCGCCGGACCAGGTGAAGGTGAAGCGGGCGGCCGGGTAGCGCACCGTGAGCTCGTTCCGGGGCTCGCCGTCCGCCGGCGGCCGGCCGAAGCGGAAACCGGTGGTCAGGGCGGCCTCGCCGGGCGGGTCGTCCATGAGCCGCTCCGGTCGCAGATACAGGTTGTGGGGAGCGGACCGGCCGGCGCCCCGGGTGTAGGCATCGGGCTCCGACTCGGGCGTCACCGCCTCGAGCGGTGCCCGCTCGATCAGCGGCATCAGCTTGCTCTGCGCCCCGGAGTAGGCCAGCACCGGCCGGTCGAACTGGCGCAGCAGCTCCAGATCCGACTCCCGGGCGCTGCGCACCGGACCGACGGACTCCGGCAGCTCGGTGGCGTACACGGCGATCAGTCTGCTGCTCCCGCCCTCGACCTGTTCGGCGTACACCACGTCGGCGGCGTCCACGCCGGTCTGAGGCCGGGCCGCGGGGGCGTTGTCGATCTTCACGGTGAGTACCGGCGGGCCGGCCTGCCCGCCGGGCCGTGTCGGTGACTCGCTCGGCGAACCCCGCCCGTCGTCGCGCGGCCCGTCCGACGTCGTGCACCCCGCCGCCAGACCGGCCGCCAGCAACGCGGCCACCAGCGCCCTCGCCCCCGTGCCGCGCCGCCGCCGCGCCCCTCGCTCCGTGCCCACCGTCGCCACCGCGCCCGCCTCATATCATCCGTTGTCTTGATTGTGCGCTTTTCCTATCGTTGCTGGCCATAGCCGATCAGGGGTGGTCCCGCGCGGTGGCTTCCGCCGATCGGCTCAGCGACCGGCGGTTCGGCACACGGCCGCTCGGGTACCCGGACGCCCACCGCACGAGCGACACACCGGCCACCACGGAGGGAGCGGGCGGCGATGAGGGCACTGACCTGGCAGGGAAAGCGGGACGTGAGGGTGGAGAACGTGCCCGATCCCCGGATCGAGGAGCCGACGGACGCGGTCATCCGCATCACCTCCACCGGACTGTGCGGATCCGATCTGCATCTGTACGAGGTCCTCACCCCGTTCATGACCCCGGGCGACATCCTCGGCCACGAGCCGATGGGCATCGTCGAGGAGGTCGGTGCGGCGGTGCCCGACCTCCAGGTCGGCGACCGGGTCGTGGTGCCGTTCCAGATCGCCTGCGGCAACTGCTGGATGTGCCTCACCGGACTGCCCACCCAGTGCGAGACCACCCAGGTGAACGCCGAGGGCATGGGCGCGGCCCTGTTCGGCTACACCCGGCTGTACGGCGCGGTACCGGGCGCCCAGGCCGAGTACCTGCGGGTCCCGCAGGCCCAGTACGGCCCGATCAAGGTCCCCGAGGGGCCGTCCGACGACCGGTTCGTCTACCTCTCCGACGTCCTGCCCACCGCCTGGCAGGCGGTCGAGTACGCCGGTGTCCCGCGGGGCGGCAGCGTCGCCGTGCTCGGACTCGGCCCCATCGGCGACATGGCCTGCCGGGTCGCCCAGGTCAAGGGAGCGGGCCGGGTGTTCGGCGTGGACCTGGTCCCGGAGCGGCTGAACCGGGCGAAGGAGCGGGGTGTGGAGACCTTCGACCTGCGCTCCTTCGACGACGAGAAGGAACTCGTCACCGCGATCCGCGACCGGACCGACGGCCGCGGGCCCGACGCCGTGATCGACGCCGTCGGCACCGAGGCGCACGGCAGCGCGGCGGCCCGCATGGTGCAGAACGCCTCGGCGCTGCTGCCCCGCAAACTCAGCGGCCCGATGGCGGAACGCTTCAGCGTCGACCGGCTCGCCGCCCTGCACACCGCGATCGAACTGGTGCGGCGCGGCGGCACCATCTCGGTCATCGGCGTCTACGGCGGCATGGCCGACCCGATGCCCATGCTCACCCTGTTCGACAAGCAGATCCAGATGCGCATGGGCCAGGCGAACGTACGCCGCTGGAGCGACGAGATCATCCCCTACCTCACCGACGAGGACCCGCTCGGCGTCGACGACTTCGCCACCCACCGCGTGCCGCTCGCCGAGGGCCCGGACGCCTACGCGATGTTCCAGAACAAGCGCGACGGCGCGGTCAAGGTACTGATGCAGCCCTGACCACGGCCCGCCGTGACGAAGCGGGAAGCCGAGACCCTCGGCTTCCCGCCCCGTGCCGATCCGTGGGAACTACAGCTCCTTGATCCGGACGTCCCGGTAGGAGACGACGTCCGTCGTGCCGTGCACCTGCAGCCCGATGTAACCGGAGGCGAACCGCCGTCCGTCCGTGCCCGGGTCGTCCGAGCGCGGCGGGGTGAAGTCCTGGCCGCCGATGTTGTCGAACTCGTTGATCAGCACACCGTTGCGGTAGACCGAGTAGTGCTGGTCCACCACCCGGATCTCGTAGTCGTTCCAGGTGCCCTTCTGCGTCACGCCCGCGCCGGCCAGACCGACCCGGTCGAAGCCGTAGACCGAGCCCGTCTTGTACATGTCGCCGGTGGGTGAGTCGAACACCTGTACCTCGTGCCCGTACTTGATGGCGACCCACTCCGGCCGCGTCTCCTCCGGGTGGTCGTGGACCTGCGGGAACCGCACGAACACACCGGAGTTGGCGTTGCCGGTGCCCGGGGCGTCGTCACGCCACTGGAGCTTCAGCGAGAAGTCGCCGTACTTGCGCTCGGGGAACCACAGCATGCCGAGCCCGCCCCGGGTGGTGCCGGAGGTGATCGACCCGTCCGGGTTCAGCCCGAACGAACCGCCGCCCACCTGCTCCCACTTGGCGAACGACTCCTCGCTGCCGTCCAGGATCTTGCGGTAGCCCTCGGTCTGGCCGGGCTTGCCGATGCCGGACTGCCGGGCCGCCTTGTTGATCGCCCGGTACTCCCGCTTGTCGATGACCCCTTCCTTCTGCAGCTTGTCCAGCACGCTCTTCACGTGCTTCAGGAACAGCGCCTGCGAGGTCCACTCCTTCTCGTCCTCGATCAGCTCGCCGATCCGGCACCGGTTGTTGGTGACCCGGTTCGGCACGCCCGAGTCGACCGTGCCGACGATCACCGTCAACCGCTCGTCGTACTCGGGGCAGTTGGGTGCGGGCACCCCGCCGTCCGCCACGACCGTGAAGCTCACCGTGAGCGGCTCGGAGGTGTTGCCGGCGTTGTCGCTCGCCCGGTACGCGACCGTGTGCCGGCCCGCCCGGTCGACGACCACGGGCTCGGTGTACGCCAGGTACGGCCCGCCGTCGAGCGAGTACTCGATACCGGCGACGCCGGAACCCCCGTGCCCGTCGTCGGCGCTGACGGTCACGGTGGCGTCACCGACGTAGGCGCCGTCGGAGTTCTTGGTGCCCTCCACGGTCACGCCGGTCGCCGGCGGGGTGGTGTCCTGCGGGGGAGCGGTGACGACCGTGAACTCGACGCTCTTGACCGCCGCCGTGTTGCCCGCCCGGTCGGTGGCGCGGTAGCGCACGGTGTGCGTGCCCACCTCGTGCACCATCACCGGACCGGTGTACGCCTGCCAGGCACCGTCGGCGCCGATCGCGTACTCGATGGTGTTGACGCCGGTGCCGGTGTCCGACGCGGTGACGGTGACCGTCGCCATGTCGATGTAGTCGCCGCCGTCGTTCTTCTCACCGGCCACCGTCGCCGAGGTCTCCGGCGGGGTGGTGTCGTCCGACTGCGGGGCGACGACGGTGAACCCGACGCTCTGCTCCGCCGACACGTTGCCCGCCTTGTCCAGGGCGCGGTAGCGCACGGTGTGCGTACCGACCTGGTCGACCACGACCGGGGCGGTGTACGGCTGCCAGGCGCCGTCGGCCCCGACCGCGTACTCGATCCGGTCCACGCCGGAGTCCGCGTCGGTGGCCTCGACCGTCACACTCGCCGAACCGACGTACTCGCCGTCGGCGTTCTGCGAGCCGGTCACCCTCGCCGTGGCCTCGGGCGCCGTGGTGTCCTCGCCACCGCCCTCGGTCACCGTCAGGATGCCCTGCATCTCGCCGTGGCCGGGGATGGTGCAGTGGTAGAAGTAGCGGCCCGGGGTGAGCGTGACCTCGGCGGTGTACTTGCCGCCCTGGGCGTCGTTCGGATTGGCCATGATGTTCAGCTGGACGTCGTTGTTGAACTCCGGGTCGGAGGTCACGAACGTCAGCGTGTGCGGCATCCCGGTGGTGTTGCCGGTCGCCGCGCTGTTCTCGAACACGATGGTCGCCGGACCGGCCACCGCGGTCGTCGGCGCGGACGTGTACGCGGTGATGCTGTCACCGGCGGTCCAGGTGAGCACCTGCGCCGCCGCTTCGGCGTCAGTGGACTCGGTCTCGCCGGCCGCGGACGTCGTCTGCAGGCCGAGCACCATGAGCAGGGCGGCCAGCAGGCCGGCCCACATTCTTCGTTGCCGTATCACTGGTTTCACTCGGCCTTCCTCGCCAGCTGACCGGCGGCCGGGGTCGGCCCGCCGCCCGTGTAGGTGACCCGCCACAGCGCGGACTTGGAGTCGGAGGTGAAGAAGCCGCGCCCGTAGTCGAGGACGTACAGCGAGCCGTCCGGGCCGAACTTCCAGCCCATCAGGTTCTTGATGCCGTCGTTGCCGACCGGCACGATCTCCTTCAGGGACTCCGAGTGCACCGGAAGACCGCCGTCTCCTTGCGTCTTCGGGTCCATCAGCACCGCGTTGCGCGGCTGGTCGGCGTCGTAGAAGTCACCGACGAACCACTTGCCGTCCCAGTACGCCGGCCACTTGACCTCACTGGCGCTGCCGGCGTCGTAGCGGTAGACCGGGCCGTTCATCGCGGCCTGCCCGCCGCCCTTGAGCCAGGGCAGCCGGTACGTGGCCTCGTCCTGCTCGTACGACGGGATGCCGTTCTCGTCGCGCGGGTAGTCCGGGCCGCCACCCTGCGGCGAGTACCAGATGTTGTTGCCGGTCACCGGCGGCAGGTTGACCAGGCCGTCGTTGTTCGGCGACTCGTTCTTCGGGGCGTCGCAGTCGTACCAGCCCAGCGGCTTCGACGGATCGGGCAGGTTGCGGTCCCGGTAGGGCTGCTTGTTGCCCATGCAGTACGGCCAGCCCCGGTTGGACGCCTCGGTGATCACGGCGAACGTGTCGTACTTCGCCGGGCCCCAGGTCGGCGACGGGGAGCCGGCGTCCGGGCCGACCCAGCCCGCGTAGAGGACGTCGGTCTCCTTGTCGACGGAGATGCGCGCCGGGTTGCGCACACCCATCACATAGATCTCGCCGCGCGTCTTGCCACCGCCCTCGGCGGTCTCCTTCCCGGTGAAGAGGTTGCCCTCGGGCAGCGTGTACGTGCCGTCCGGCTCCGGGTGGATGCGCAGGATCTTGCCGTTGAGGTTGTTGGTGTTGCCGGCGGTGCGGCGCGCGTCCGCGAAGGACACGCCCTTGAAGTTGGGCTCCGGGTTGTTGCCCGAGTAACCGCCGCTGAATCCACTGGAGTTGTTGTCACCGGTGGCGATGTACAGGTTGCCCTTGGAGTCCCAGGCCATCCCGCCGCCCGCGTGGCAGCAACTGTGGATCTGCACCGGCCACTTCAGCAGCACCTTCTCGCTGGCCAGATCCAGCTTGTTGGTCGCCTGGTCGAGGGTGAAGCGGGAGACCCGCCGCTCGGCCATGTGCGTGTCCCGGTTGATCTCGGAATGCGGGGTGTAGTGCAGATACACCCACCCGTTGTCCTCGAACCGCGGGTCCAGCTCGATGCCGAGCAGGCCCTCCTCGACCTTCCGCAGCTCGTCGCCGCCGCCCTTGTTGCCGAAGACGGTGAGCGCCCCCGCGAGGGTGACCTTCTTGGTCTCCGGGTCGTAGACGTGGACCTCGCCCTTGCCCTTGCCGATGTCGGGGTCGTTCCAGTCGGTGACGACGGGCTGGGAGGAGTCGGCACCTCCGCGCCCGATGTAGAAGACGCGGCCGTCGGGGGCGGCGACCAGGCCGTGCGGCTCACCGATCTGGTCGTTCTGGCCCGGCTGGTTGGGTTGGGTCAGCCGCTCCGCCTTGTAGTTGCCGGTGATCGTCGCCTTGCAGTCGGCCTGCACCAGGCGGGTGGTCCACAGCAGGGCGCCGCGCAGATGGTCACGGAAGTCGGTCTCGTCGTACGACGACACCGTGCCGCCCATGCCGGTGTAGAAGGACCGGCCGCCGTCGTAGTCACGGCACCAACTGACCGGGTGGTCCCAGCCGTTGGCGCTCGCACCGGGCGCGTACGTCGACTCGCGCACCCTGGCGACCGTGTGCACGTCGCCGGACGGGTTCTCCACCCAGTTCAGCCACTTGTCGGGCCGCTTCCACTGCATCGGCAGGCTCTTGGTCGCCGGATGCGCCCGGTCGCCGACCTCGACGGTCGCCCGCTGCACCTTGTCCGGACTGGAGGCGGCCGGGCGGGCGCCGATCAGACCGGTGAACCAGTCCGAGTACGGCTCCGCGCGGGCCGCGTCGTGCAGGCCGACGAAACCGCCGCCGGCCTCCATGTACGCCTCCAGGCCCGCCTCCTGGTCCGGGTCGAGGACGTCCCCGCCGCCGGTCAGGAACACGACGGTGTTGAACCGGCCCAGCTTCTTGGCGTTGGTGAAGACCGAGGCGTCGTCGGTGGCGGTGACCTTGAACCGCTGGTCCGCCGGGCCGGACAGCCCGATCTTCTCGATCGCCGCGATCCCGGCGTTCACGAGCGGCGACTCGTCACCGGCGGCAGCGGAGCCGTGGAACAGCAGCACGCGTACGTTCGCGCCGCCCGGGGGCGACTTGATGGACATCGTTGTCAGGGACGGATCCGGGGCCGGGCGCGCGCTGGCGGCGGGACCCGACAGCAGCCCGGCGGCGACGATCCCGGCGGTCACGGTGGCCGCCCAGACCCGTCGTCTCGTTCTCGTCCTTCGTGCGCTTGCGGTGCTTCTCATGCTCAACCCTCGTAAGTGCATGGGTTCTTGATGCGATGTGGACCGCATGTGGCTACCCACCCCTCCTCGGTCGCAGCAACAGCGTCAAGGAAGCTAGACCTCTTTGCGCCAGACGCCAATACCTATCGCAGAGATGAAACGAACTTTGTCCTGAGTGTGGATAAACCCCGGGGTGGCCGCTACGGTTTCACAGGTTCATGACAGCCACGTGGGGAGTTCGGCATGGACAGACGCGGTTTCAACCGACGGGTACTGCTGGGCGGCGCTGTCGTCGCGACATCGTTGTCCGTCGCGCCCGAGGCCGTGAGCGCGGCCAGACCGGCGAAGACCGCGCCCGCCGGGGGCGAGGTGCGGCGCATCAAGCTGTACGCCGAGCGGCTGGACGGCGGACAGATGGGCTACGGCTTCGAGAAGGGCAAGGCGTCCGTCCCGGGCCCGCTGATCGAGCTCAACGAGGGCGACACGCTGCACGTCGAGTTCGAGAACACCATGGACGTGCCCGTGAGCCTGCACGTCCACGGCCTGGACTACGAGATCTCCAGCGACGGCACCAAGCAGAACAAGAGCGACGTCGAACCCGGCGGCACCCGCACCTACACCTGGCGCACCCACAAACCCGGCCGGCGCTCGGACGGCACCTGGCGGGCGGGCAGCGCGGGCTACTGGCACTACCACGACCACGTCGTCGGCACCGCGCACGGCACCGGCGGCATCCGCAACGGGCTGTACGGGCCGGTGATCGTGCGCCGCAAGGGCGACGTCCTGCCCGACGCGACCCACACCATCGTCTTCAACGACATGTCGATCAACAACAAGCCCGCCCACACCGGTCCGAACTTCGAGGCCACGGTGGGCGATCGCGTCGAGATCGTCATGATCACGCACGGCGAGTACTACCACACCTTCCACATGCACGGTCACCGCTGGGCCGACAACCGCACCGGCATGCTCACGGGACCCGACGACCCGAGCCAGGTCATCGACAACAAGATCTGCGGTCCGGCCGACTCCTTCGGTTTCCAGATCATCGCGGGGGAGGGCGTCGGAGCGGGCGCCTGGATGTACCACTGCCACGTCCAGAGCCACTCCGACATGGGCATGGTCGGCCTGTTCCTGGTGAAGAAGCCGGACGGCACCA
Source organism: Streptomyces sp. CB02400 (assembly GCF_001905725.1). GTDB lineage: Bacteria > Actinomycetota > Actinomycetes > Streptomycetales > Streptomycetaceae > Streptomyces > Streptomyces atrovirens. The sequence continues at coordinate 224,404 of NZ_LIWB01000010.1, read as the reverse complement.
TCCCGGGATACGACCCGGACGCGCACGAGCACGTTCACCAGCCCGCCGCCGAGGAGGAGCCGACACACGAACACTGACGCGCCGGACGTGATCCGAGAGCGCTCTCGCCCGTGACCGGGCCGGGGCTATCCTTTCCCGCAGCCGCAGGTGAGGAGCCCCGAAGTGACCGACACAGCGCCACGCCCCACGCTGGAGGCCGTGGCCGCGCGGGCCGGGGTCTCCCGGGCCACGGTCTCCCGCGTGGTCAACGGCTCCCACGGGGTGCGGGAGCGCCTGGCCGAACGGGTGAGGCGGGCGGTGGAGGAACTCGGGTACGTGCCGAACCAGGCCGCCCGCAGCCTGGTGACGAAGCGGCACGACGCCATCGCCGTCATCGTGGCCGAACCGGAGACCCGGGTCTTCGCCGACCCCTTCTTCGCCCGGCAGCTGCGCGGCATCAGCAAGGAGCTGACGGCCCACGACAACCAGCTCGTCCTGCTGCTCACCGAGGACCGCGACGACCATGTCCGCGTCGGCCGCTATGTGGCCGGCGGCCACGTGGACGGCGCCCTGGTGTTCTCCCTCCATATCGACGACCCACTGCCCGAACTGATCCGGCAGGCCGGCCTGCCGACCGTGTACGGCGGCCGGCCCGACTTCAGCGGCGGCCAGGGTGGCGTCGTCTACGTCGACAGCGACAACCGGGGCGGCGCCCGCGACGCCGTACGGCATCTGCTCGGCCTCGGCCGCAGCCGTATCGCCCACATCACCGGCGCCCTGGACCAGACCGCGGCGGTGGACCGGCTCGACGGCTTCCGGGACGTCATGGCCGACGCCGATCCCCGGCTGGTCGTGGAGGGCGACTTCACCCCCGCGAGCGGTGAGCGGGCGATGCGGGAACTCCTCGACCGCTGCCCGAGCCTGGACGCGGTGTTCGCCGGCAACGACCTCATGGCGGCGGGAGCCCTGCGCGTGCTGCGCGAGCACGGGCGGCGGGTGCCGGACGACGTGGCGGTCGTCGGCTTCGACGACATGCTCCCGATCGCCGAACAGACCGACCCCCCGCTCACCACGGTCCGCCAGGACATAGAGGAAATGGGCCGCCTGATGGCCCGCCTCCTCCTGCGCGACCTCGACGGCACCGGCACGCCGCCGGAGGCCGCGGGCGCCGGCTCCGACGGCCTGATCCTCCCGACGACGTTGATCCGACGCGCGTCCGCGTGACCCGCGGCGGGTTCCGTGGGCCCAACGGGACGCGCCCCCGCCGCCCCTTCCCGTCACCCGGGGGCGCTGCCCCCGGAACCCCCGCTCCTCGAACGCCGGAGAGGCTGAGTTCCAGCCTCTCCGGCGTTCGAGGAGCGGGGCCTGGGACGGAGCCCCAGGTCGGGACGGGAAGGGGCGGCGGGGGCGAGCAAACCCCACGTCCGTCCGGGTGCTCCGGCGGTGGTTGCGAGTGGGCGGTGGAAGACTCGTCAGAGCAGGCGACGGGACCTCTCGGAGGAGGCACCATGCTCACCACCCGCTTCGTCGACGGCGCCCCCGACTGGATCGACGTCGGCACGTCCGACATGGAGGGCGCCGCCCGCTTCTACGGCGGCCTCTTCGGCTGGGAGTTCGCCTCCGCCGGCCCCGACGCCGGAGGCTACGGCTTCTTCCGGCTCGCCGACCGCATCGTCGCCGGCGGTATGCAGACCACCTCCGGGCAGGGCGCACCCGCCTGGACCGTCTACTTCCAGAGCCCCGACGCGGACGCCACCACCCAAGCCGCCCAGGAGGCCCGCGGCAGCGCACCCGTCCCACTGATGGACGTGCCGCAACAGGGCCGCATGGCGATCCTCGCCGACCAGGCCGGCACACCCTTCGGCATCTGGGAACCGTCACTGCGCAAGGGCATCGAGGCGGCCGGCGAGGTCGGCACCCTGTGCTGGGTCGAGCTGTACACCCCGGACGTCGCCCGCGCCGCCGCGTTCTACCACTCCGTCCTCGGCTGGGAGACCTCGGCGGTGACCTTCCCCGACGGCGTCTACACCTCCGTCAACCCCGCCGGGACGGGCGAGGACGGCATGTTCGGCGGACTGGTCCCGCCGGCCGACGACCTCGCCGGGGCGGAGGCCGGCGGGCCCCACTGGCTGCCCTACTTCGGGGTGGACGACACGGACGCCGTCGTCGCCAGGGCCGTCGAGCTGGGCGGCAGGGTACGGCTGCCCGCCACCTCCCTCGTCGGCGTCGGCCGGCTGGCCCGCCTGGAGGACCCGTACGGCGCACGGTTCGCCGTCCTCAAGGGCGATCCGCGCGAGACCTGACACACCCGGCGCGCCGCCGTGCGCGCAGAGTGCCCCGGCGTCATCATCATGCGGGCACGGAAGACCCGAAGGGCCTCCCATTGATCCCGTGTTGATCAAACGTTTTTCGCCGCACGGCACGCTTCCGGTCATGCACACCGAAACGATCCCGTCGCCCGACCTCACCTGGCAGGAGGAGGCGCTGTGCGCGCAGACCGGGGGAGACTTCTTCTTCCCCGAGCCGGGCAGTTCGGTCCGCGAGGCCAAGCGGATCTGCGGCCTCTGCCCGATCCGCGCGACATGCCTCGAGTACGCCCTGGCCCACGACATGCGCTTCGGCGTCTGGGGCGGCATGTCCGAGAAGGAACGCCTGGAACTGCGCCGTACGGGCCGGTAGGCCCCCGCCTCCGCCGTCAGGCGCGTTCCGCGCGGGCCGCCATCCGGGCCTTGCGGGCGGCCAGCTTCTCGTCGAACTTCGACGCCTCCGCGTCCAGGCCGCCCATGAACAGGCCCAGTTCCTCCTGCGCCTTGAGGCCCTCGGGGCCCAGCCCGTCGATCTCCATGATCTTCAGGAAGCGCAGCACCGGCTGGAGCACGTCGTCGTGGTGGATGCGCAGGTTGTAGACCTCGCCGATCGCCATCTGCGCCGCGGCCCGCTCGAAGCCGGGGATGCCGTGGCCGGGCATCCGGAAGTCCACCACGACGTCGCGGACCGCCTGCATGGTCAGGTCGGGCGCGATCTCGAACGCCGCCTTGAGCAGGTTGCGGTAGAACACCATGTGCAGGTTCTCGTCGGTCGCGATGCGCGCCAGCATGCGGTCGCAGACCGGGTCACCGGACTGGTGGCCGGTGTTGCGGTGCGAGACGCGGGTGGCCAGCTCCTGGAACGCGACGTAGGCGACCGAGTGGAGCATCGAGTGCCGGTTGTCCGACTCGAAGCCCTCGCTCATGTGGGCCATGCGGAACTGCTCCAGCTTGTCCGGGTCCACCGCCCGCGAGGCGAGCAGGTAGTCCCGCATCACGATGCCGTGCCGGCCCTCCTCGGCGGTCCAGCGGTGCACCCAGGTGCCCCAGGCGCCGTCCCGGCCGAACAGGGTGGCGATCTCGTGGTGGTAGCTGGGGAGGTTGTCCTCGGTCAGCAGGTTCACCACCAGCGCGATCCGGCCGACCTCGGTGACCTTCGACTGCTCCTTGTCCCAGGCCTCGCCGTCCTCGAAGAAGCCGGGGAAGTTACGGGCGTCGCTGAACGGCACGTACTCGTGCGGCATCCAGTCCTTGGCGACCTTCAGATGCCGGTTGAGTTCCTTCTCGACCACTTCCTCCAGCGCGTACAACAGCCGGGCGTCGGTCCAGACCGAAGGGCTGCCCAGGTGGGGAGAAGTGATCGACACGGGTGACTCCAGGGGACGGTGACATACGGTGGTGCCGGCGAGCGGTGCCGGGAACCTACGGAATCGTAGGCTACGAATCCGTAGGTTACGTAACCGTAGGTTAAGGGCGCCGTAAAGAGCCCTGATCAGCGGGGTTCCCATGGAGCGCCGTCCGGCGCGGAGCCGCAGGTCGCTGCGCCTGACGGGCGACGGTGTCACCCGTCAGGAGTACAGCTCCCGCAGCCGCACCGAGAGGCAGGTCACACAGCCCTCGAGCTTCTCGAACTCGCCGATGTCCACCGGGACCGGCTCGTAGCCGAGGTCCGCGAACAGCTCGGCGGTCTTCGGCGCGCTCGCCGCCATCAGCAGCCTGTCCCCACCGAGCAGCACCACATGCGCCCCGGCCGCCTCCGGTACCGGGAGGAAGCGCGGGAACAGCGACGGCGCGTCCATGTTCGGGACGTGCCCGACGACCGTCCCGTCCGGCAGTGCCGTGACCGCCGACTTCAGGTGCAGCACCTTGGCGACCGGCACGGTGACCACCCGCGCCCCCAGCGGTTCGAACGCGGCCCGCACCTGCCGCACCCCGGCCGCGTTGGTCCGCCCGCCCCGCCCCACGTACACCGTGTCGCCGATCTTCAGCACATCGCCGCCGTCCAGCGTGCCCGGCTCCCAGACCCAGTTCACCGAGCAGCCGAGCGACGCCACGGCCTCCTCGACGCCGGGGGTCTCCGCGCGGCGGGACTCGGCACCGGAGCGGGCGATCAGCGCCACGTTCCGGTACATCACCACCGTGTCCTCCACGAACACGGAGTCCGGGCAGTCGTCGGCCGGGTCCACCTCGATCGTCTCCCAGCCGTGGGCGCGCAGCGTCTCCGTATACGCTTCCCACTGCTCCACCGCGCGGTCGACGTCGACGCCCTCCCGCTCGATGTGCGTCACCAGCCCCTCGGCCAGACGGGGAGCGGGACGGCGGACGAGGGCCTTCTTGCTGGGCACGAGGGGGACTCCGAATCGGACGGGGCAGGGCTCGGCCGTACCGGGGGAGTCCGTGGAGCGGCCGGTTCCCCGGGCGTCGGCCCAGCCATCATGCAGGGCCGGTCCGGCCCGGGCCACCCCCCGGCGGCGATGAGGTGAACCACCGGTAACCGGCCGCGGGCCCGGACCACCGCGGACGCTACGCGGAACGCTCGACGGTTTCCGGCGTGACCTCCTTCAGCTCCCCCTCCTCCATCAGCAGCCACCGGGTGATGCCGATCGACTCCAGGAACGGCAGATCGTGACTGGCCACGATCAGGGCTCCCTCGTACGACTCCAGTGCCGTGGTGAGCTGCCGGACGCTCGCCATGTCGAGGTTGTTGGTCGGCTCGTCCAGCATCAGCAGCTGCGGCGCGGGCTCCGCCAGCATCAGCGCCGCCAGCGCCGCCCGGAAGCGCTCGCCGCCGGAGAGCGTCGCCGCCTTCTGGTCGGCGCGGGCGCCCCGGAACAGGAAGCGGGCGAGCCGGGCCCGGACCCGGTTGTCGGTGGCACCCGGAGCGAACCGGGCCACGTTCTCGGCGACGGTCAGCTCCGCGTCGAGGACGTCGAGCCGCTGCGGCAGGAACCGCAGGGGCACATGGGCCCTCGTCTCCCCGGAGACCGGCTCCAGCTCCCCGGCGACCGTGCGCAGCAGCGTCGTCTTGCCCGCGCCGTTGCGCCCGATCAGCGCCACCCGTTCCGGGCCGCGCAGATCGAAGCCGCCGTTCACCCGGGCGCCGTACGCCAGCTCCAGGTCCATGAGGGTGAGGACGCCCCGGCCCGGCGGTACGGCTGTGTACGGCAGGTCGACGCGGATCTCGTCGTCGTCCCGTACGGCCTCCACCGCGTCGTCGAGCCGTTCCCTGGCCTCGGAGAGCCTCTCCTCGTGCATGATGCGGTGCTTGCCCGCGGACACCTGCGCCGCGCGCTTGCGCGCCCCCATGACGATCTTCGGCTCGCGCTTCTGCTCGAACATCTTCTGCCCGTACCGCTTGCGGCGGGCCAACTTGACCTGGGCGTCGACCAGTTCGCGCTTCTGCTTGCGCAAGTCCGCCTCGGCGACGCGCACCATGCGCTCGGCGGCCTCCTGTTCGACGGCCAGGGCCTCCTCGTACGCCGAGAAGTTGCCGCCGTACCAGGTGACCTCACCGGAGCGCAGATCCGCGATCTGGTCGACCAGATCGAGCAGTTCACGGTCGTGGCTGACCACGACCATGACGCCCGGCCAGCCTTTGACGGCCGCGTACAGCCGCCTGCGGGCGTACAGGTCGAGGTTGTTGGTGGGCTCGTCGAGCAGCAGCACGTCCGGGCGGCCCAGCAGCAGCGCGGCCAGCCGCAGCAGCACCGACTCGCCGCCCGACACCTCGCCGACGGTGCGGTCGAGACCGATGTGCCCGAGGCCGAGTTCGCCGAGCGTGGCCAGGGCGCGTTCCTCGACGTCCCAGTCGTCGCCGACGGTCTCGAAGTGCTCCTCGGCCACGTCGCCCGCCTCGATGGCGTGCAGCGCGGCCCGCAGCCCGGCGATGCCGAGGACCTCGTCGACCCGCAGCGCGGTGTCGAGCGTCACGTTCTGCGGCAGGTACCCCACCTCGCCGGCGACCCGGACGGCGCCGTCGGCCGGCCGGAGCTCACCGGCGATCAGCTTCAACAGGGTCGATTTCCCCGATCCGTTGACGCCGACGAGGCCGGTGCGGCCGGGGCCGAAGGCGACGTCGAGGCCCTCGAAGACGGTGGTGCCGTCGGGCCAGGTGAAGGCGAGGGACGTACAGGTGATGGATGGTGCCATGCGGGCCTCCGCGGTTGCTCGGGGCGATCAGGGGCAAACGCGTATCGAGACACCGCGGGACGAGGACCGGCAGCCGGGGAGGGAAGGCCTGGGCATGAGAAAAGCCCTGTTCCGCAAGGACCGCAAGGACGGCTCGAACGCCGAGGTCGCACGCGACGTACACACACGTGTGGTGTGACGCGGTGTCTCAGAACCTCAGACGAGCAACGTCCTTCTCCATTCGACGGCAACAGAACCGCTGTACACCGTAGGAGTGCCCGGAACGGCTGTCAACGGCTTTTCGGAGCACGACGTCACCGCCCCGAGGAGGCCCCGTGACCGACGGCCCGCTCTCACTGCCGGCCCGCCTCTGCCTGCTGGCCTGGGACACCGACCCGGCCCGGCTGCCCCCTCTGGTGCGGGCCGGGGCCCTCGCCGAGCTGGCCCGGCGCGGTCTGCTGGTCGACGACGACGGCATCGCCACACCGCTCGACCTGGACTCCCGGACCGGGGACCCGGTCCTCGACGGCCTGCTGGAGCTGGTCAGCGAGTCCTGCCCGCACCGCTGGCGCACCTGGGTGACGCTGCGCGCCCGGTACACCCTGGACGCGGTCCGGGAGCAACTGGTGGCCGAGGGGGTGCTGCGCGCCGAGAAGCACCGGGTCCTCGGGGTGTTCCCGTCGGTGGAGCACGTCCTGGCCGACGCGGGCCGGGTACGGGCCCTGCGGCGGCGGGCGCGGCGGATCCTCGACGGACCGACACCGCCCGAGGACGTCCCCGAGCCGGACGCGACGGCCGTCGCCCTGGGCGCGGCGGCGGGCCTGACCACCCTCCTCCCGGCCGGCGCCCGCGCCGACCGGGAACACCGCGTCGAGCAGCTCTCCGCCCGCGCGGCGACTCCCGCGCAGGCCGTGATCATCCGGGAACTCCGGAACGCCCTGAGCGCCACCGCGAAGGCATCGCCCCTCCCCACCGGCGGCTGAAGCCCCCGGCCGTACGTCCACGTCGGATTCCCGCCAGCCGGGACGGCCGGGCCGCTGGTTGAGTGGCCGGTATGACGAACTCCGCCGCCCTTCTGCGCGACCGCGCCCTCGCCTTCCGTTCCCTGCACGTCCCGGGGCGCCCGCTGATCCTGCCCAACGCCTGGGACCTCGCCAGCGCCCGGCTGGTGGAGGACGCGGGCGCCGCTGCCGTGGCGACCACCAGCGCCGGTGTCGCCTGGGCCCTCGGGGCGGCGGACGGGGACCGGCTGGAGCGCGAGCGGGCACTCGGGGCCGTCGCGGAGATCGCCGGGGCCGTCCGCGTGCCCGTCACCGCCGACATCGAGAGCGGCTACGCCGAGGACCCGGCGGGGGTCGGCGACACCGTGCGCGCGGTGCTCGCCGCGGGCGCGGTCGGGGTGAACATCGAGGACGGCCCGTACGGCGCCGGGCAGGGCCCGTTGCGTCCGACGGCCGAGCAGGCCGAGCGCCTCGCCGCGGCCCGCGGGGCGGCCGACGCGGCCGGCGTGCCGTTGTTCGTCAACGCGCGCGTCGACACCTTCCTGCGCGGCGCCGGGGGAGTGGACGACACCCTGGAGCGCGCCGCCGCCTACCTCGCCGCGGGCGCCGACGGGATCTTCGTCCCCGGGGCCGTCGACCCGGGGACCGTGAAGGAGCTCGCCGACGGGATCGACGCGCCGCTGAACGTGATGGCCGGTCCCGGCGCCCCGCCGGCCGGCGAGCTGGCCGCCCTGGGCGTCGCCCGCGTGAGCACCGGCTCCGGCATCGCCCAGGCCGCGCACGCCCTGGTCCGCCGCGCCGCGCGGGAACTGCTCGACACGGGGACGTACGACGCACAGGCCGACGGGCTGGCGTACGGCACGCTCAACGCCCTGATGGGCGGCGGGCGTTAGCCGGGCGCGTCACGCGTCACGCGTCGCGCATCAGCTCCGCGAGATCGTGGTCCAGGTCGAGCCGGAGGTGCTCCAGACCCGTCGGCACCAGCTCGCCGGTGGCCTCCAGGAACCGGCGCAGCTCGCCCGAGCGGACGTGCACGACGGCGGTCCCCTCGGGGGCGTGGAACTCCAGCACGGTGCGGTCGTAGCCGTACGGCCTGACCCGTACGTCACCGTCGCCCTCGGGCTCCTCCATCCCCGCGGCGAGCAGGTCGCGGGCGAAGGTCCAGCAGACCTCGACGCCCTCCAGGGTGGCGGGCGCGGGGAAGGTCATGCGGACGGCGAACGGGTCGTCGCGGTCGTAGTGCAGGGTGGCGGGAATGCTCGGCATCCGCGGCGCGGCGGCGACGAGACGGGCCTCGACGGTCTGCTCGATGACGGTGGACAACGCCTTGCTCCCTCGTGACGGCTGGACAGGCTTCCGGGGCGGATCGGGTCGGCTACTGGATGAGACGACGGAATCGGCCAATCCGTGCACACGAAAAGCGAGTGACCTCTGTCACCGCCTTCATGCACGCGAGTGACACGGCTCTCCTCGGCGCCCCCTGAGGCACCCGTGCCGCCCGCCACGAGGCACTCGCGGAGCACGCGACCGACGACACGGACGAGACGAACGCGCCGCCGGGCGCCCGCGACAGCCGTGCGCGCGACGGCCCCGGCCGCCCCGACGGCCGTACCGGCCCGGGCACACGGACGGACCACGGGACATCGCCGCACCGGGCGCTCAAGGACACCGGCACCCCGGACACGCGGTTCCGCGGACTGTCCGCCGTCGGCACCGGCTCGTACGACACGGCCGGCCGCCCGGAGCACTGACGCACGCGGTGTGCCCTGATCGCCGTCGACGTGGGTACCCGTTCGCTGTACGCGAGAGGAAGTGAGCGGACATGCCAAGCGGTTCCAGCCCCAAACGGGAGCGTCAGTACGAGCACATCAAGGAGAGCGCCGAGGACCGGGGCGAGAGCACCGGACGCGCCAAGGAGATCGCCTCCCGGACGGTGAACAAGGAGCGCGCCCGGTCCGGTGAGTCGAAGACGGCCAGCCGCACCTCGACGCAGGACATGTCGTCCGGTAAGCGCGGCGGCCAGCGGTCCGGCAAGGGCTCCCAGGGCCCCACGCGCGACCAGCTGTACGAGGAGGCCAAGAAGCGCGGCATCGAGGGCCGTTCGAACATGAACAAGGGTCAGCTCCAGCGGGCGCTCGGCAAGTGAGCCCCCTCCGCGCGGAGGGGGAGCACCCTCCGCGCGGAGCACGCGCGCCGCGTAGGCTCGGGGCACCATGACGACCGTACGCACACCGGCCGACTGGCCCGTGACCGAGGAAGAGGCCCGCGCGGTCCAGGACGCACTCCGCGCGCGGGTGGTGCTCGACGAACCGGGCCCGCCGCCCGGAAGGGGCCATGTCACCGGAGTCGACGTGGCGTACGACGACGAGCGGGACGTCGTCGCCGCCGCGGCCGTCGTCCTCGACGCGGCGACCCTCGACGTGGTCGCCGAGTCCACGGCCGTCGGCCGGGTCTCCTTCCCGTACGTCCCCGGACTGCTCGCCTTCCGCGAGATACCCACCGTGCTGGCCGCCCTCGACGCCCTGCCGTGTCCGCCCGGCCTGGTGGTCTGCGACGGCTACGGCCTCGCCCACCCCCGCCGCTTCGGTCTCGCCAGCCACCTCGGCGTCCTCACCGGCCTGCCGACGATCGGTGTCGCCAAGAACCCCTTCACCTTCACCCACGACGAACCGGACACCCCGCGCGGGAGCACCTCCCCGCTGCTGGCCGGCAGCGAGGAGGTGGGCCGCGCCCTGCGCACGAGGGACGCCGTCAAGCCGGTCTTCGTCTCGGTCGGTCACCGCGTGAGCCTGGACAACGCCTGCGCCCACACCCTCGCCCTGGTCCCCGCCTACCGCCTGCCGGAGACCACCCGCAGGGCGGACGCCCTGTGCCGCCGGGCACTCGGCGAGGCCGCTTCCGCCTAGGACGCGTCCTCGACGCTCCACCGCCCCACTTCCCGGTACCCGGAGTCGTGGATCGCCGACCCGTCCCCGGGCTCCAGCGCGTAGTGCCGCAGGTTCCCGCCCCAGTACCGCAGGATCCGCCCCAGCTCCCCGGCGGGATCCTTCACCAACGCTTCGTCGTCCATGGCCACTTCGAGAAGAAATCGCATACCTTCAAGTGTTTCATTGAACTCCCCTTTGAGAGTCTGGCGCTTGACCGGCCGCGTTCCCACCGTGTTACCAGCGTGGTTTCCGGGACGTGAGGCGCGGAAGTCTCAAGCGCGAGTCGATCCGGCGTGGGACGTGCCCGTGCGGTCTGAGTACCGCTCCTGAGTACCTGTACGGATGTCCGCCCCCGCCCGCCCCGGCAGGCTGACACACATGACAACGCACCGTGCCGCCAAGCCTGTTGCCGCCGACTCACGGCCCGTCGAGCGGGCCGTGACCGTCGGGCTCGCCCTCGCCGTACTGGCCGGGCTGGGCTGGATCGTCGGGATGATCTACACGTTGGTCGAGTGGCCGCTGTAGTCCCTGACCGGCCGGGCGTCAGCGGGTCGCGGCGACGCGGAAGCGGATGCCCGCCGCGCGGAGGCGGTCGATCAGCGCATCACCCATCGCCATCGCCGTCGTGACCTGGCCGGCCGTCGGCGGGAGGTCGTCGAAGGCCAGGCAGAGCGCCCCCTCGGCCAGCATCTTCGCCGTCTCGTCGTAACCGGGGTCGCCGCCCGCGACCTCCGTGTACACCCGGCGCCCGCCGCCCTCTCCGACGAAGCGGACGGTGAACCAGCTCCGGGCGCGCTTCTCGGGGCCAGGACCGTCGCCGGGTCCGAGCCGGTCGGAGAGCCTGCGTCGCAGCGGCGGGAACTGGGCCGCCGTCACCAGCGCGCCCACGGCCGCCACCCCGCCCACCGCCACCGGGAGCCGCCGCACGGCCGCGTAGTGCCGGTAGCGGAAGTCGGGACCGTACCGGTCGAGCGCCTTGGCCGAACGGCGCACGATCTGCCCGTCGATGGTCGGCAGGGGCAGGGCCCAGGCGCCGACCTCCGGCGCGTAGCGCGGCACGCCCGTCGGGGCCGACGCCCGGCGGCCCACCAGCCGCGGTTCATGGCGCCGGCGGTCCAGGGCCGCCGCGCGGAGCCCGCGGTGCCGGGCGAACTGGTTCAGCGCCGAGGCGAAGGTCCCGCCCGAGAAGGCCGCGTCGACGGTCACGAAGCCGTCCACGGTCAGCGGCACCCCCTCCGGGAGCTGCCGCACGGTGAAGTACGCGCCCAGGTCGTGCGGCACCGAGTCGAAGCCGCAGGCGTGCACCAGCCGCGCCCCGGTCTCCCGCGCGCGTGCGTCGTGCCGGACGTACATCAGGTCCACGAACTCCGGCTCACCCGTGAGGTCGACGTAGTCCGCCCCGGTGTCCGCGCAGGCGGCGACGAGTTCCTCGCCGTACTCCACATAGGGGCCGACGGTCGTGGCGACCACCCGCGCGTGCTCGGCGAGGGCGCGCAGCGAGGCCGGGTCGGACACGTCCGCCCGCAGCAGCCCGACCTCCGCACCGCCGGGCAGCCGGTCCCGCAGTCGCTCCAGCTTCTCCGTGCTGCGTCCGGCGATCGCCCAGCGCAGCCCGGCGGGGGCATGGCCGGCGAGATACTCCGCGGTCAGGGTTCCGACGAAGCCGGTCGCTCCGAAGAGCACGATGTCGTACGGACGGTCCGTCCTTTTCAGCCTGCTCATGACACCCCTTGGTCGTGCAGCCGCGCCGCTGTCGGTGGCCGAGGCTAGCGTGAGGGGTACGGAGTCCGACGGCGAGCCCGGAGGAAACCGGTGACCGTGCCCCGAACGCCCTGAAGAAGCGGGAAAAGGCGCGACAGCGCGTGGACCGGCGCGGGAGACGGCGCCGCGCCGTACAGTGGCCAAGCGCTTGCTCGCCCGGTCTTGTGCCGGGTGGAACACGTTCCTAACATCATGGGTGTTACACCAGTAGTGTCACAGCCGATGGGGGCTCGATGACGGAGGCGAAGACGCCGGGACACGGTCCGCTCGGCGGCGTGCGCGTGGTCGAGCTGGCCGGGATCGGGCCCGGCCCGTTCGCCGCCATGCTCCTGGCCGACCTGGGCGCCGACGTCGTACGCGTGGACCGCCCGGGCGGCCCCGGACTCGGGATCGCCCCCGCCCTCGACGTGACCAACCGCAACAAGCGCTCGGTGATCGTCGACCTGAAGGCCCCCGACGGCCCCGCCCGCGTCCTCGACCTCGTCGAACGCGCCGACGTGCTCATCGAGGGCTACCGCCCCGGAGTCGCCGAGCGGCTCGGCGTCGGCCCCGGGGACTGCCACGCCCGCAACCCGCGCCTGGTGTACGGCCGGATGACCGGCTGGGGCCAGCAGGGCCCCCTCGCCGACCGCGCGGGCCACGACATCGCCTACATCGCCCTCACCGGCACCCTCGGCATGATCGGCGACCCGGACGGGCCCCCGGCCGTCCCGGCCAACCTGCTCGGCGACTACGCGGGCGGCTCCCTCTACCTCGTCGTCGGCGTCCTCGCCGCGCTGCACCACGCGCGCGCGACCGGCACCGGACAGGTCGTCGACGCCGCCATCGTGGACGGCACCGCCCACCTCTCCGCGATGATCCACGGCATGCTCGCCGCCGGCGCCTGGCAGGACCGGCGCGGCGCCAACCTCCTCGACGGTGGCTGCCCCTACTACGGCACCTACGAGACCGCCGACGGCAGGCACATGGCGGTGGGCGCGCTGGAGCCGCGGTTCTACGCCGAGTTCCTGCGCCTGCTCGGCATCGACGGCCAGAGCGAGGCGCACACCGACGTCACCCGCTGGCCGGAGCTGCGCGAGCGGGTCGCCGCCCGCTTCAGGACCCGCACCCGCGACGAGTGGACGGCCCGCTTCGACGGCTCCGACGCGTGCGTGGCGCCGGTGCTGTCCCTGCGCGAGGCCCCGCACCACCCGCACCTCGCCGCCCGGGGCACCTTCACCGACCACGCCGGCATCACCCAGCCCGCACCGGCCCCGCGGTTCTCCGCGACCCCCGCCGGCGTCCGCACCGGGCCCGCCCGGCCGGGCGCCGACACCGACGACGTGGCCCGCGACTGGGACGTACCCCGACTGCTGTCCTCGCCCCCGAAGCCCCCGAAGCCCTCGAACCCTCAGTGAAAGGCCCCCTCGTGAGCACCGAAGCGTACGTGTACGACGCGATCCGCACCCCGCGCGGGCGCGGCAAGGCAGGCGGCGCCCTGCACGGCACCAAGCCCGTCGACCTGGTCGTCGGCCTCATCCACGAGGTCCGCGACCGCTTCCCCGGCCTCGACCCGGCGGCCGTCGACGACATCGTGCTCGGCGTCGTCGGCCCGGTCGGCGACCAGGGCTCCGACATCGCCCGCATCGCCGCCATCGCGGCCGGACTGCCCGACACGGTGGCGGGCGTGCAGGAGAACCGCTTCTGTGCCTCGGGTCTGGAGGCCGTCAACCTGGCCGCCGCCAAGGTCCGCTCCGGCTGGGAGGACCTGGTCCTCGCCGGCGGCGTCGAGTCGATGTCCCGGGTGCCGATGGCCTCGGACGGGGGCGCCTGGTTCAACGACCCGATGACCAACCTCGCCACCGACTTCGTCCCTCAGGGCATCGGCGCCGACCTGATCGCCACCATCGAGGGCTTCTCCCGGCGGGACGTCGACGAGTACGCCGCCCTGTCGCAGGAGCGCGCGGCCACCGCCTGGAAGGAGAACCGCTTCGAGCGGTCGGTCGTCCCGGTGCGGGACCGCAGCGGCCTCACCGTCCTCGACCACGACGAGCACCTGCGCCCCGGCACCACGGCCGACTCGCTGGCCAAGCTGAAGCCGTCCTTCGCGGACATCGGCGAGCTGGGCGGCTTCGACGCCGTGGCCCTGCAGAAGTACCACTGGGTCGAGAAGATCGACCACGTCCACCACGCGGGCAACTCCTCCGGCATCGTCGACGGCGCCGCGCTCGTCGCCATCGGCTCCAAGGAGGTCGGCGACCGCTACGGACTCACCCCGCGCGCCAGGATCGTCTCCGCCGCCGTGTCCGGGTCCGAGCCCACCATCATGCTCACCGGCCCCGCCCCCGCCACCCGCAAGGCCCTCGCCAAGGCCGGCCTGACCATCGACGACATCGACCTCGTCGAGATCAACGAGGCGTTCGCCGCCGTCGTCCTGCGTTTCGCGCGGGACATGGGCCTGTCCCTGGACAAGGTCAACGTCAACGGCGGCGCCATCGCGCTGGGCCACCCGCTCGGCGCCACCGGCGCGATGATCCTCGGCACCCTCGTCGACGAACTCGAGCGCCAGGACAAGCGCTACGGCCTCGCCACGCTGTGCGTGGGCGGCGGCATGGGCATCGCCACCGTCGTCGAACGCCTCTGAGCCCCAGCGCCCCGCCACCTCACTCACGGAGACTTCCCCATGACCGAGAGCACCACCATCCGCTGGGAACAGGACCGTACCGGCGTCGTCACCCTCGTCCTCGACGACCCCCACCAGTCCGCGAACACCATGAACCAGGCGTTCCGCGACTCCCTCGCCGTGATCACCGACCGCCTGGAGGCGGAGAGGGACTCCATCCGCGGCATCATCGTCACCTCCGCCAAGAAGACCTTCTTCGCCGGCGGCGACCTGCGCGACCTCATCCGGGTCACCTCCGAGACGGCGCAGGACCTCTTCGACGGCGGCATGGCCATCAAGCGGCACCTGCGCCGCATCGAGACCCTCGGCAAGCCCGTCGTCGCGGCGATCAACGGCGCCGCCCTCGGCGGCGGCTACGAACTCGCCCTCGCCTGCCACCACCGGATCGCCCTCGACGCCCCCGGCTCCAAGATCGGCTGCCCCGAGGTCACCCTCGGCCTGCTCCCCGGAGGCGGCGGCGTCGTCCGCACCGTCCGCATGCTCGGTATCACCGACGCGCTGCTGAAGGTGCTCCTCCAGGGCACCCAGTACAACCCGCGCCGCGCCCAGCAGAACGGCCTGGTCGACGAGATCGCCGACACGCGCGAGGACATGCTCGCCAAGGCCCGCGCCTTCATCGACGCCAACCCCGAGTCCGCCCAGCCCTGGGACCGGCCCGGCTACCGCATCCCCGGCGGTACCCCCGCCCACCCGAAGTTCGCCGCCAACCTCCCCGCCTTCCCGGCCAACCTGCGCAAGCAGACGGGCGGCGCCCCCTACCCGGCCCCGCGCAACATCATGGCCGCCGCCGTCGAGGGCTCCCAGGTCGACTTCGAGACCGCCCAGGTCATCGAGGCCCGCTACTTCGTCGAGCTGGCCGCCGGACAGACCTCGAAGAACATGATCCAGGCGTTCTTCTTCGACCTCCAGGCCGTCAACTCCGGCGCCAACCGGCCCAAGGGAGTCGAACCGCGCAAGGTGACCAAGGTGGCCGTCCTCGGCGCCGGGATGATGGGCGCGGGCATCGCCTACTCGTGCGCCCGCGCGGGCATCGAGGTCGTCCTGAAGGACGTCTCCCTGGAGGCCGCCGTCAAGGGCAAGGGCTACTCCGAGAAGCTGTGCGCCAAGGCCGTCGCCAAGGGCCGTACCAGCCAGGAGAAGGCCGACGCGCTGCTCGCCCGGATCACGCCCACCGCCGAGGCCGCCGACCTCGCCGGCTGTGACGCGGTCATCGAGGCCGTCTTCGAGGACACCTCCCTCAAGCACAAGGTGTTCCAGGAGATCCAGGACGTCGTCGCCCCCGACGCGCTGCTGTGCTCCAACACCTCCACCCTGCCCATCACCGCCCTCGCCGAGGGCGTCGAGCGCCAGGCCGACTTCATCGGGCTGCACTTCTTCTCGCCCGTCGACAAGATGCCGCTGGTCGAGATCATCAAGGGCGGGCGCACCGGCGACGAGGCGCTGGCCCGCGCCTTCGACCTGGTCCGGCAGATCAACAAGACCCCGATCGTCGTCAACGACTCGCGCGGCTTCTTCACCTCGCGCGTCATCGGGCACTTCATCAACGAGGGCGTCGCCATGGTCGGCGAGGGCATCGAGCCCGCCTCGGTCGAGCAGGCCGCCGCCCAGGCGGGCTACCCGGCCAAGGTGCTCTCCCTGATGGACGAGCTGACGCTCACCCTCCCGCGCAAGATCCGCAGCGAGACGAAGCGGGCCGTCGAGGAGGCCGGCGGCACCTGGACCGCACACCCCGCCGAGGCCGTCATCGACCGCATGGTCGACGAGTTCGAACGCCCCGGCCGCAGCGGAGGCGCCGGCTTCTACGAGTACGGCGAGGACGGCAAGCGCGGCAGCCTGTGGCCCGGACTGCGCGAGCACTTCGGGAAGGCCGACCACGAGATCCCGTTCCGCGACATGCAGGAGCGCATGCTGTTCGCCGAGGCGCTGGACACCGTCCGGCTGCTTGAGGAGGGCGTGCTGACCTCCGTCGCCGACGCCAACATCGGCTCCATCCTCGGCATCGGCTTCCCCGGCTGGACCGGCGGCGTCCTCCAGTACATCAACGGCTACGAGGGCGGCCTGCCCGGATTCGCGGCCCGCGCGCGTGAGCTCGCCGAGCGCTACGGCGAGCGCTTCACCCCGCCGGCGCTGCTGGTGGCGAAGGCGGAGCGGGGGGAGGTCTTCACGGACGCCCGCTGACCCGCCGCAGGGGGTGACGGGGCGTGCCCCGTCACCCCTCCTCGTCGAGCCACTTGGCCAGCTCCTCCCGCAGCGACCGCTGGAAGGTGGTCAGCAGCGCCTGCACCACCAGCGGATGCATCCGGGCGGACAGGGACCGCACGTCCCGCGCGTCCCGCTCCGCGACCGCGTCGCGCAGCAGCCGCGACAGCTCGCGGGCCGCCGCGCGGGAGTGCTCGGTGAGCGCGGTGCGCGCGGCGAGGACCGTCTCGTGGGACAGCGGTACGTCCAGCAGCTCCATCCCGAGGCGCAGCAGCCCTGGGTCGACCCGCAGCACCTCGCCGTCCCGCTCGACGACGCCCATCGCCGCCAGCCGCCGAAGATCGTCCTCGCCCAGTGCCCGCCCCGCCCGGCGCTCCAGCTCCCCGCGCGGCACCGTCTCCACCGCCTCGGGCGCCCAGGAGGCCACCACCGCCCGCTGGATCGCCAGGTCCCGGGCGCTCAGATCCGGCGGCAGCTGCCCCAGGTACCGCTCGATCGCCGCCAGCGTCATGCCCAGGTGCTGCAACTCCTCGATGAGCTCCAGCCGGGCCAGATGCTCCCGCCCGTAGTGACCGACCCGCCGGGGACCGATCACCGGCGGCGGCAGCAGTCCCTTGGTGCCGTAGAAACGGACCGTGCGCACGGTGACACCGGCTCGGGCCGCCAGTTCGTCGATCGTGAGCGGCTGCTCGGTCTCGGTCGTCATGTGCAGCAGTATCGCTGTCCCACCACCGCTGTGACATCTCGACTGTCACTCCGCGCGGGCGTGTGAGATGTTCCCCGCTGTGACGTGCGCCATCGCATGAGGCGCCGCACTTCCGGAAAGGTGCCCCCTCGGTCCGTGCCGTGAACCGAGCGCGCAGGCCGAGGCAATCCGGACACCCGGGCGGGACCCGCCCGAGCGCACCAGAGAGTGGAACCACTTCGTGAGCAAGGACGCCGTCACCACGGCAACGGCCGCGGCACCCGCCGCGGCGGCCCCGACGCCCGCGGACGCGGGCGACGCCGGCTACAGCAAGGACCTCAAGGCCCGCCACGTCAACATGATCGCCATCGGCGGCGCGATCGGCACCGGGCTCTTCCTGGGTGCCGGAGGACGCCTGCACGACGCGGGCCCGGCGCTCGCCCTGGCCTACCTGGTCTGCGGCGTCTTCGCCTTCTTCGTCGTCCGAGCCCTGGGCGAGCTGGTCCTGTACCGGCCGTCGTCCGGCTCCTTCGTGTCGTACGCGCGCGAGTTCCTCGGCGAGAAGGGCGCGTACGTCGCCGGCTGGATGTACTTCCTCAACTGGTCGACCACCGGTATCGCCGACATCACCGCGATCGCCCTCTACACGCACTACTGGAGCGCGTTCACCGACATCCCGCAGTGGGTGCTCGCACTGATCGCCCTCGCCGTGGTCCTCGCGGTGAACCTGATCTCGGTGAAGATCTTCGGCGAGATGGAGTTCTGGTTCGCGATCGTCAAGGTCGCCACCCTCGTCGCCTTCATGCTCGTCGGCGTCTTCCTGCTCGCCACCCAGCACGAGGTGGGCGGCGGCACCCCCGGCCCGAGCATGATCACCGACAACGGCGGCATCCTCCCGCACGGTGTGATGCCGGTCGTCCTCGTCATGCAGGGCGTGGTCTTCGCGTACGCGGCGCTGGAACTGGTCGGCGTCGCCGCGGGCGAGACCGCCGAACCGGAGAAGGTCGTCCCCCGCGCGGTGAACTCCATCATGTGGCGCGTCGGCCTCTTCTACGTCGGCTCCGTCGTCCTGCTCGCCCTCCTGCTCCCCGGCTCGATGTACTCGGCCGGCGAGAGCCCCTTCGTCACGGTCCTGTCGAAGATCGGCGTCCCGGCCGCCGGCGACGTGATGAACCTCGTCGTCCTCACGGCCGCGATGTCGTCCCTGAACTCCGGCCTGTACTCCACCGGCCGCATCCTGCGCTCCATGGCCATGGCGGGCTCCGCCCCGAAGTTCACCGCCCGCATGAACCGCAGCCAGGTGCCCTACGGCGGCATCCTGCTGACCTGCGGCGTGTGCGTCCTCGGCGTCGGCCTGAACTTCCTCATGCCGGCCCAGGCCTTCGAGATCGTGCTGAACGTCGCCTCCCTCGGCATCATCAGCACCTGGGTGATCATCATGATCTGCCACCTGGTCTTCGTCCGCCGCGCCCGCGCCGGACTTCTCGCCCGCCCGTCCTTCCGGCTCCCCGGCAGCCCGGTCACCGAGATCGCGACCATCGCCTTCCTGGTCTCCGTCCTCGGCCTGATGTGGAACGACCCGGAGGTCGGCCGCAAGACGCTGCTGCTCGTCCCGGTGATCGCCGCGATGCTGGTCGGCGGCTGGTACGGCGTCCGCCGCCGGGTGGCGCGGAACGCCGACCAGGAGCTCTCGCGGCTGACGAAGTAGCAGGCCGCGGCCACTGTCAGTGGCAACGCCTACGGTGGCGTCATGTCGGGGATCACATATGTCCGGGGTGACGCCACCGTTCCGTCGGTGAAGGGCGTCAAGGTCATCGCCCATGTCTGCAACGACATCGGCGGGTGGGGGAAGGGCTTCGTCCTGGCCGTATCGCGCCGCTGGCCCGAACCGGAGGCCGCCTACCGCGCCTGGCACCGCGACCGCGCCGCGAACGACTTCGGTCTGGGCGCGGTCCAGCTGGTCCAGGTCGACCGGTACGTCTGGGTGGCCAACATGATCGGCCAGCGCGGCGTACGGACGGGCAGCAAGGGCGTGCCCGTCCGTTACGAGGCGATCGACACGGCGCTCGGCCGCCTCGCCGACAGGGCGACGGAGCTGAACGCCTCCGTGCACATGCCCCGCATCGGCTGCGGCCTGGCCGGCGGCAAGTGGTCCCGCGTCGAGCCGCTGATCACCGAGCGGCTGGTGGAACGCGGCATACCGGTGACGGTGTACGACCACGGTGACTGAGCGGACCCGTCACCGCTCCCGCGCGGGAGCCGGCGTGTCCCACCAGGCGTGGTTTCAGCCATCGGTGGCTTCACGAGGCGTCAACCGCCCTCTTCTGCACCCGAGTTCACCCATGTACCGTCCCGCGCATGCCGAAACGCACGCGCTTCACGACCTGGAGACCACTTGCGACGGCGGCCACCGCCGCCCTGACGGCCACACTCCTCACCCCCACGGCCGCACACGCCGCGCCACCGCGCGAGAGCCTGCCCGTCCACTCCTACGACGACGCCGTCCGCGAGGCCGTCTGGGTGGACACCGGGCTCGACGAGGACCTGGACGGCCGCACCGACCGGGTCGCCGTCGACATCGTCCGCCCCCGCGAACCCGCGCAGCGGGGCCGGAAGGTCCCCGTCATCATGGACGCCAGCCCGTACTACTCCTGCTGCGGGCGCGGCAACGAGAGCCAGAAGAAGACCTACGACGCGAACGGCGACGTCGTGCGGATGCCGCTGTTCTACGACAACTACTTCGTGCCGCGCGGCTACGCCGTCGTCGGCGTGGACCTGGCAGGAACCAACCGGTCCGACGGCTGTGTGGACGTCGGGGGCCGCTCCGACATCCAGTCCGCCAAGGCCGTCGTGGACTGGCTGAACGGCCGCGGCACGGCGTACACCACCCGCACCGGCACCGAACGGGCCAGGGCCGACTGGACCAACGGCCGCACCGGAATGATCGGCAAGAGCTGGGACGGCACCATCGCCAACGGCGTCGCCGCCACGGGCGTCGAGGGCCTGGAGACCATCGTCCCGATCGCCGCGATCTCCTCCTGGTACGACTACTACTTCACCCAGGGCGCCCCGCTCTACGACTCCGGCCCCGACTGGCTGTCCCAGTACGTCGAGAGCCCCGAGGCCCGCGCCAACTGCGCCACGGTCCAGCGTGAACTCGTCGAGGGCGCCCCGCGCACCGGCGACTGGACGCCCATGTGGACCGAACGCGACTACACGCGCGCCGCGAAGAAGGTGAAGGCCAGCGTCTTCCTGGTGCACGGCATGCAGGACCTCAACGTACGGATGCAGCACGTCGGCCCGTGGTGGGACGCCCTCGCGAAGAACGGCGTCGAACGCAAGATCTGGCTCTCCCAGACCGGCCACGTCGACCCCTTCGACTTCCGCCGCGCCGAGTGGGTCGACACCCTGCACCGCTGGTTCGACCACGAACTCCTCGGCTACGACAACGGCATCGACCGTGAGCCCATGGCCGACATCGAACGCCGGCCCGACCAGTGGGTGACCTCGAAGAGCTGGCCGCCGCGCGGCACGCACACCACGACCCTGCGCCCCGCCCGGGGCACCGAGGCAGGCGTCGGCACCCTCGGCCTGCGCAAGGGCGAGGGGACCGAGACCTTCACCGACGACCCGCGGCTGAGCGAGACCGACTGGGCCGCCCGCGTCGACACCCCGACCCCGGCCAAGGCCGGCTTCGTCACCGGCCCGCTCACCCGTGACCTGCGCCTGTCCGGCGCCTCCCGGGTCACCGTCACCGCCACCCCCAGCACACCCACGGCCCACCTCTCCGCCGTACTCGTGGACCTCGGCCCCGACACCGTCCGCGACTACGCCGCCGACGGAGAAGGCATCACCACCCTCCCCGAGCGCACCTGCTGGGGCGCGAGCACCACGGGCGACAGCTCCTGCTTCCAGGAGACCCGCGCCACGACCACCGACGTCGAGCACACGATCGTCAGCCGTGGCTGGGCCGACCTCGGCAACCACGCCGACGACGGCAAGGGCGAGCCGCTCACCCCCGGCAAGCGGTACACCATCACCCTCGACCTGGCGGCCACCGACCACGTCGTCCCCGAGGGCCACCGCCTGGCACTGATCGTCGCCGGCACCGACCGGGGCCTGATCGATCCCCCGGCCGACGCCCCGACGCTCACCCTCGACCTGGCCCGTACCTCCGCGCGGGTGCCGTTCGTCGGCGGAACGGCCGCCTTCGCCCGCGCCACGGCGGGCTCGCACACCACGGCCCCGGACACCGTCCTGGACGGCGTGGACCGACCGGACGTCACCGCCCACCGCGTCCCCGGGGAGGCCGACACATCGCGCTGAGTAGGTGAGTTTTGCGCCAAAGGTGGTAGGGGCGTAGCGGGAGGAGTGTTCTCCGCCCAACGGCTCTGACGAAAGGTGCCGCCTGTGACGCAGAACCAGCACAGCGACAAGGACGACACGGCGGGCCCGCTGCCGGGTTCGGAAGCGGGCCTGCCGGGCCGGGAGCGTCCGCGGACCGACCGGGTGGTGTTCGGCGTCACGGCCGTACTCACCCTCGCGTTCGTGCTGTGGGGCGCCGTCGGGACGGACTCGCTCGAGGACGCCTCCGACACCATGCTCGGCGGGCTGATGCACAACGGCGGCTGGGCGTTCGTGCTGGCCGCCTCCGGGTTCGTCGTCTTCGCCCTGTGGCTCGCGGCCAGCCGCTACGGCCGCATCCACCTCGGCGTCGAGGGCGAGAAGCCCGAGTTCCGCACGGTGTCCTGGGTCGCCATGATGTTCAGCGCGGGCATGGGCATCGGTCTGATGTTCTGGGGCGTGAGCGAGCCGCTGGCGCACTACACGGACGCCCCGCCGGGCACCACCCCCGCAAGCTCCGGCGACCGCATGTCGACGGCCATGGCCACCACCCTGTTCCACTGGACGCTCCACCCGTGGGCGATCTACGCGGTGGTCGGCCTCGGTATCGCCTACAGCACCTTCCGCAGGCGCCGCCGCCAGACCATCAGCGCAGTGTTCACCCCGCTCATCGGCGAGAAGCACGCGGGCGGCGTCAGCGGCCGGGTCATCGACGTCCTGGCCATCATCGCGACGGTCTTCGGCTCCGCGGCCTCGCTCGGCCTCGGCGCCCTGCAGATCGGATCCGGCGTCGAGAAACTCGACTGGATGGACAAGGTCAGCACCGGGCTGCTGGTCGGCATCATCGCGGTGCTGACCGTGGCGTTCGTGGCCTCCGCGGTCTCCGGTGTCGAGAAGGGCATCCAGTGGCTGTCCAACACCAACATGGTGCTGGCCCTGCTCCTCGTCGTGTTCGTGTTCGTCGCGGGTCCGACCATCCTCATCCTCGACCTGCTGCCGACCTCGGTCTTCGCCTATCTCGGCGATCTGCCCCAGATGGCCGGCCGCACCGAGATCAGCGGCGGCGAGGGCGTCGCCGACTGGCTGAGCAGCTGGACCGTCTTCTACTGGGCGTGGTGGATCTCCTGGACGCCCTTCGTCGGCATGTTCATCGCCCGCATCAGCCGGGGCCGGACCATCCGCCAGTTCATCGGCGGAGTCATCCTGGTGCCCAGCACGGTCAGCCTGGTCTGGTTCGCGATCTTCGGCGGCTCGGCGATGAGGCTCCAGGAGCAGAACCGGCTCGGCGACGAGACGACGCCCGAGGGCCGGCTCTTCGCCGTGCTCCAGGAGTACCCCGTCGCCACCGTCACCAGCCTGCTGGTGATGATCCTCGTCGGCATCTTCTTCGTCTCGGGAGCCGACGCGGCCTCCATCGTGATGGGCACCCTCTCGCAGAAGGGCGCGCTCGAACCCAGCCGCTGGATGGTGGTCTTCTGGGGCGTGGTCACCGGCGCGGTGGCGGCGATCATGCTGCTGGTCGGCAGCGGGCAGGGCGACGCGCTGACCGGCCTGCAGAACCTCACGATCCTCGCGGCGGCCCCGTTCGTCATCGTGATGATCTTCATGTGCGTGGCACTCATGCGCGACCTGCGCCGCGACCCGCTCATCGTGCGGGGCGAGATGGGCTCGGAAGCGGTGGAACTCGCGGTCATCGAGGGCCACAGGAAATACGACGGCGAATTCGAGATCCGAGTGGGCCCGGGCCGAGGCCCAGACGTGGAGGGCGACCCCATCGGCAAACACTGACCCCATGACAGACCGAGGCCGTCCCCTGCCCAGCCGCGGGCAGTCGTGCCTCTCCCCGTGCCTCAAGGGCCTGGGAGGTACCCCCAGGCCCTTGAGGCACGGGTGGGCGCGACGGCGCCTTGTGAACGCCGGTCGGCCAGGCGCGGCCCCGGCCGGGTTCAGCGGGCGGCAAGTACTGCCGCCTCCTCCGCACAGCCCCACGCCACCGTGACCCCCGCACCCCCGTGACCGTAGTTGTGCACCAGGGCCCGCCCGCCCGGCAGGGCCACACGCTCCAGCCGCACCGCGTCCCGAGCCGGCCGCAACCCCACCCGATGCTCCAGAACACGCGCCCCCGCGACAGCCGGACACAGCACCGCACACCGCCGCACGATCGCCTCGGCCACCTCCGGATCCGGTTCCAGGGACCACGCGTCCTCCTCCGCCGTACCCCCCAGCACCAGCCGCCCCGGCTGCGGGAAGAGGTACGCCATCGAACCGTCCGCCCCCGTGGACACCGTCCACGTACGGACCCCCGGATTCTCCACGACCACCAACTGCCCCCGCACCGGCCGCACCGAGCGATCCGGCACCAGCTCCCGCGCCCCCAGCCCCGTGCAGTTGACCACCACCGCCGCACCGGCCTCCGCCAGGTCCGCCACCGTACGCGTCTCCACCGCACCCCCCGCCGCCAGGAACCGCTCCCGCAACCACGCCAGATGAACCGGCATGTCGATGAGCGGCAGCCGCGCCCACACCCCCGACCCGACGGGATACTCCTCGGCCGTCGCCACGCGCAGCCCCGGCAGCCGCGCCGCTGCCCACGCGCCGACCTCGTCGAGCCCCGTCTCGCCCAGTACCCCTTCGGCCATCCGTACGCCCGTGACCTCCGGCCGCGCCGCCAGCTCCTCGTACACCTCCAGCGAGCGCAGCGCCCACGCGCGCACCGACGCCACCGGCTCGATCCGGTACGGCCACCACAGCGCGCCCGCGACCGCCGAGGTGGTCCGCCCGACCGGGTCGCGCGTCCACAGCCGTACCCGTACGCCGCGCTCGGCGAGCACCACCGCCGTCGTCAGCCCGACGACCCCGCCGCCGATCACCAGGACATCGCGGTCCAGTTCGGTTCCCATCGGGGGACCGTAGCGGAATATGTCATGCCGTGCTCAGGTCCGTCCCGCGGTGGGAATACTCACGGCATGTCTGCCGAGTACGCGACCTTCGGCCTGGCACCGGCGACGAGAGCCGGTGGACTCCTCGCCGACGGTGACTACCAAGTCCACCGGGACTTCGTCGACTTCGTCGTCGACGGATGCCCGCTGCTCTTCCGCCTCTCCGACCTGGACGCCGTCTCCCCGCTCGCCTCCGACGTCCCGCCCTCCCTCTTCACCGCCCAGGTCCACAGCCTGCTGCTGGAGACCGAGGCACCGCTGCCCGCCGGCCGGTACATCGTCTACGGCTGCCCCGAGTGCGAGGACCTCGCCTGCGGCGCGGTGACCGCGGTCATCGAACGGGACGGCGAGGACTTCATCTGGCGCGACTTCGCCTGGCAGACCGACGAGCACGCCGACCTGGAGCTCAACGGCTACCACGGCCTGGGCCCGTTCCGCTTCCAGGGCACCGAGTACCGTACGGCCCTCGCCTCCCTCCTCGACGGCGACGTCCCCGGCGCCCGCCGCCGGGTCCTGCTGATCGGCGCCCGGGTCGCCCTGCTCGCCAAGCTCGCCGCGGCCCTGCGCACCATCGGCATCGGCGCCGACATCGCCCACGACGCCGACGGAGTCCCCGCCGACGAACTGCGCGGCTACGGCGCCGTGATCTTCGGCCGGTCGGTGAGCGCCGGCGAACGCGACGCCGTCCGCCGCGCCTTCGCCGGCGCCGGCGTCGACGTGCCCTGCGTCGACGGCTTCGCCCCCGTCGTCCCGCTCCTCGTCGCCCAGACCGAACAGGCCCTGGAGCGCGGCCCGCGGGACCGGCGCCGCCTGACGGAACTCACCGCCGCCGGCGACGTCGCGGAGCTGGAGGTCACCTCGTCCTGCCGGGTCAGGCTCACGGCGTACCGGACCGACCGCCTCTCCCGCACCCGCACCCAG
Organism: Streptomyces sp. CB02400; assembly: GCF_001905725.1. Classification (GTDB taxonomy): domain Bacteria; phylum Actinomycetota; class Actinomycetes; order Streptomycetales; family Streptomycetaceae; genus Streptomyces; species Streptomyces atrovirens. Next base: position 198,552 of record NZ_LIWB01000010.1, on the reverse strand, counting down.
GACCTCTTCGACGGCGTGCTCGAACCCGGCCGCCACCGCGTACTCCTGGACGCCAAGGCGCTGAAGGGCGAGGCATACCTCGTGGCGCGCACCGGCGGGACCGTCCTGGTGACGGAGGCGAGGCGGTGAAAACCGGGGGGAGGCCCGCCGCGCCCGACCGTTAGGATCGGCGGTCTGATGACTGCCACCCTCGTCGCCAAGAACCTCGCCGCCGGGCACGGCGACCGCTCCCTGTTCACCGGTCTCGACCTCGTCGTCGCGCCCGGCGACGTGATCGGTCTGGTCGGTGCCAACGGCGCGGGCAAGTCCACGCTGCTGCGCCTGCTCGCCGGTCTCACCGCACCGGAACAGGGCGAGCTGCGCCTCTCCCCGCCCACCGCGACCGTCGGGCACCTCCCGCAGGAGCCGGAGCGCCGGCCCGGCGAGAGCGTACGGGCGTTCCTGGCCCGCCGTACCGGTGTCGCCGAGGCCCAGCGGGCGATGGACGAGGCGACCCAGGCCCTGGTCGACGGGGCGCCGGGCGCGGACGACGCGTACGCCACCAGCCTGGAGCGCTGGCTGTCCCTGGGCGGCGCCGACCTCGACGAGCGCGCCGAGGAGGTCGCCGACTCCCTCGGCCTGGCCGTCGGCCTGGACCAGCCGATGACCTCACTCTCCGGCGGCCAGGCGGCCCGCGCCGGCCTCGCCTCCCTCCTCCTCTCCCGCTACGACGTCTTCCTCCTCGACGAGCCGACCAACGACCTCGACCTGGACGGCCTGGAACGCCTCGAACGCTTCGTGACCGGTCTGCGCGCCGGCACGGTCGTCGTCAGCCACGACCGCGAGTTCCTCACCCGCACGGTCACCAAGGTCCTCGAACTCGACCTCGCCCAGCGGCAGATCAACCTCTACGGCGGTGGCTACGAGGCCTACCTGGAGGAGCGGGACGTGGCCCGCCGGCACGCCCGTGACGAGTACGAGGAGTACGCCGACAAGAAGGCCGCGCTCCAGGACCGGGCGCAGACGCAGCGCGCCTGGATGGACAAGGGCGTGAAGAACGCGCGCCGCAAGGCGGGCAACGACAACGACAAGATCGGCCGCAAGTTCCGCAGCGAGGCCAGCGAGAAGCAGGCCGCGAAGGCGCGCCAGACGCAGCGCATGATCGAACGCCTGGAGGTGGTCGAGGAGCCGCGCAAGGAGTGGGAGCTGCGCATGGAGATCGCGTCGGCCCCTCGCTCGGGCGCGGTCGTCGCCACCCTCCGGGACGCCGAGGTCCGACGCGGCGACTTCACGCTCGGCCCGGTCTCCCTGCAGATCGACTGGGCGGACCGGGTGGCGGTGACGGGCGCGAACGGCGCCGGCAAGTCCACGCTGCTCGGCGCCCTCCTGGGCCGCGTCCCGCTCGACGCCGGGCACGCGGCGCTCGGCTCCGGCGTCCTGCTCGGCGAGGTCGACCAGGCCCGCGCGCTGTTCCACGGCCCGGAGACCCTGCTCGACGCGTTCCGCCCGGCGGTCCCCGACCTGGACCCGGCCGACATCCGCACTCTCCTGGCCAAGTTCGGCCTCAAGGCGGACCACGTCGTGCGCCCGGCGGCCACCCTCTCCCCGGGCGAACGCACGAGGGCCGCCCTGGCCCTCCTCCAGGGCAGAGGCGTCAACCTCCTGATCCTCGACGAGCCGACCAACCACCTGGACCTACCGGCCATCGAACAACTCGAATCAGCCCTCAACACCTACCAGGGCACCCTCCTCCTGATCACCCACGACCGCCGCATGCTCGACGCGGTCCGGGTAACCAGACGCCTGGAGGTGACGGACGGCAAGGTGACGGAGACCCCCGCGTAGCTGCGGGCAGTCATTCCCGCCCGCCCCCTCCGCGGGCAGTCACCCCGCCCCTCCGCGGGCAGTCACCCCGCCCCTCCGCGGGCAGTCGTGCCGCCAGGGCGGCACGGGTGGGCGCGGGCTGCACCCGGCAAGCACCGGCCCGCGCACCCACCCCCGCCCAGCCCCGACGAGGGTGCGCCTACGCCAGCCCGGCCCGCCGCAGCGCGTCAGCCATCGCCCCGTTGGCCGGAGCAGGCGCAGCAGACTGCCCCTTCCCTCCGGAACGCCCCTGCTGCCGCTGCTTCGGCGGCCGACCCCCTTGCCGCTCCCCGCGCTGTCCCCGCTGCTCCCCTTGAGGCGCAGCCTCGTCGTCCAGCCGCAACGTCAACGAGATCCGCTTCCGCGGGATGTCCACCTCAAGCACCTTCACCTTGACGATGTCCCCCGGCTTCACCACATCCCGCGGATCCTTCACGAACGTCTTCGACATGGCCGACACATGCACCAGCCCGTCCTGGTGAACACCGACATCCACGAACGCCCCGAAGGCGGCCACATTGGTCACCACACCCTCGAGCACCATCCCGGAGGCCAGATCGGAGATCTTCTCCACCCCCTCCTTGAAGACGGCGGTCTTGAACGCCGGCCGCGGGTCCCGCCCCGGCTTCTCCAGCTCCTTCAGGATGTCGCCCACGGTCGGCAGACCGAACTTCTCGTCCACGAAGTCCCCCGGCCGCAGCGACCGCAGCACCGCCGTGTTCCCGATCAGCGCGGAGACCTCCGCCCCGGAGGACTTCACCATCCGCCGCACCACCGGATACGCCTCCGGGTGCACGCTGGAGGCGTCCAGCGGATCGTCACCGCCGCGGATCCGCAGGAAGCCCGCACACTGCTCGTACGCCTTCGGGCCGAGCCGCGCCACCTTCTTCAGCTCACCACGCGACCGGAACGGACCGTTGTCGTCCCGGTGCGCCACGATGTTCTCGGCGAGCCCGGACGTGATGCCGGAGACCCGCGCGAGCAGCGGCGCCGACGCGGTGTTGACGTCCACACCCACGCCGTTCACACAGTCCTCCACCACCGCGTCCAGCGAACGCGACAGCTTCACCTCGGACAGGTCGTGCTGGTACTGGCCGACGCCGATCGACTTCGGGTCGATCTTCACCAGCTCGGCCAGCGGGTCCTGGAGCCGGCGCGCGATCGACACCGCGCCGCGCAGCGACACGTCCATGTCGGGCAGCTCCTGGGAGGCGAAGGCGGAGGCCGAGTACACGGAGGCGCCCGCCTCGGACACCATCACCTTGGTCAGCTTCAGCTCGGGGTGCTTGGTGATGAGTTCACCGGCGAGCTTGTCGGTCTCGCGGGACGCCGTGCCGTTGCCGATCGCGATCAGCTCGACCGCGTGCTCCTTCGCCAGCCGCGCCAGCTTGGCGATCGCCTCGTCCCACCGGTTGGCCGGAACATGCGGATGGATGACGTCCGTGGCGACGACCTTGCCGGTCGCGTCCACCACGGCGACCTTCACGCCCGTACGGAAACCGGGGTCGAGGCCGAGCGTCGCGCGGGTGCCGGCCGGGGCGGCGAGCAGCAGGTCGCGCAGATTGGCCGCGAAGACCCGCACCGCCTCGTCCTCGGCCGCCGTACGCAGCCGCAGCCGCAGATCGATGCCGAGGTGCACCAGGATGCGCGTACGCCAGGCCCAGCGGACCGTGTCGCCCAGCCACTTGTCGGCCGGACGCCCCTGCTGGGAGATCCCGAACCGGTCGGCGACGATCCCCTCGTACGACGACGGGCCGTCCACCGGCTCCTCGGGCTCCAGGACGAGGTCGAGGACCTCCTCCTTCTCGCCGCGCAGCATCGCCAGGACCCGGTGTGAGGGCAGGTCGGTGAACGGCTCGGCGAAGTCGAAGTAGTCGGAGAACTTCGCGCCCGCCTCCTCCTTGCCGTCACGCACCTTCGCGGTCAGCCGCCCGCGCACCCACATGCGCTCGCGCAGCTCGCCGATCAGGTCGGCGTCCTCCGAGAACCGCTCGGTGAGGATCGCCCGCGCGCCGTCCAGGGCGGCCCCCGGATCGGCGACACCCTTGTCGGCGTCCACGAACGCGGCGGCCGCGGCGAGGGGTTCGACGCCCGGATCACCGAGCAGCCTCTCCGCCAGCGGCTCGAGCCCCGCCTCACGTGCGATCTGCGCCTTGGTACGCCGCTTGGGCTTGTACGGCAGGTAGATGTCCTCCAGGCGCGCCTTGGTCTCCGCGCCCAGGATCCGCGCCTCGAGTTCGTCGGTGAGCTTGCCCTGCTCGCGCACCGACTCCAGGATCGCCGTCCGGCGCTCCTCCAGCTCCCGCAGATAGCGCAGCCGCTCCTCGAGCGTGCGCAGCTGCGCGTCGTCGAGCATCTCGGTCGCTTCCTTGCGGTAGCGGGCGATGAAGGGCACCGTCGAACCGCCGTCGAGCAGTTCGACGGCAGCCCTGACCTGCCGCTCCCGTACGCCGAGCTCTTCGGCGATCCTGCCTTCGATGGACCCTGCGAGGGGTGTCGTCACGTTCCCGTACCGCCTTCTCCACTGAGGTTGCGCGGCAATTGTGGCAGGTGACGCCGACAATCGGGGATCAGGGCGGCGACTCGCCCGGGGACCGCACGGGCGGCGTCAGGCGCGACGGCCCCGGGCGGTGGACGAGGCCCCGCCGAACAGCCTGGCGAGCGCCCGGAACGGCAGGGTCACTACGGTGGCGATGGCCCCGCCGATCTGGCGCAGGACATCCGCGATGGCACGCAGCACGTGTCTCTCCTTCCGTCTCCCGGCCCCGTCGGCCGGGTCTGACTGCGTGTACCTCGTCAACGCTTCAACATGCACGCCGTTCCGGTCCGGGCATGGCAGGAAAGGTGGGGAACACGTCGTTGCGGCCATGCCGGGCGCCGCCAAGAATCGACGGCATGGCGCAGCGAACCGTTCTCGTCGTCCTCTTCGACGGCGTGCAGAGCCTCGATGTCACCGGTCCCGTGGAGGTCTTCGCGGGCGCCGAGCAGCACACCCCGGGGACGTACCGGCTGAGCACCGCCTCGCTGGACGGCGCTCCCGTACGCACGACCAGCGGGCTGACCGTCGTACCGGACGGGGCCCTGGCCGACGCGCCGGAGCCGCACACGCTGCTGGTGCCCGGCGGCCGGGGCACCCGCCGGCCCGACCCGCGGCTGACCGACTGGCTGCGCCGGCACGGGCCGCGCGCCGAGCGGCTGGTCTCCGTCTGCACGGGAGCGGTCCTGCTCGCCGGGGCCGGGCTGCTGGACGGCCGTCGCGCCACCACGCACTGGGCCTACTGCGACACGCTGGCCCGGAACCACCCGGCCGTCGAGGTCGACCCGGACCCCATCTACGTCCGGGACGGCCAGGTCGCCACCTCCGCCGGCGTCACCTCGGGCATCGACCTCGCGCTCGCCCTGGTCGAGGAGGACCTCGGCCGTCAGGTCGCCCTCGCCGTGGCCCGGCACCTGGTGGTGTTCCTGCGCCGGCCCGGGAACCAGGCCCAGTTCAGCGCCCAGCTCGCCGCCCAGACCGCGCGGCGCGAACCGCTGCGCGAGGTCCAGCAGTGGATCACCGAGCACCCCGGCGCCGATCTGAGCGTCGAGGCGCTCGCCGCCCGCGCCGCCCTCTCGCCGCGCCACTTCGCCCGCGCCTTCCACACCGAGACCGGCATGACACCGGGCCGCTACGTCGACCGGGTCCGGCTCGAACACGCCCGCCGCCTGCTGGAGGACACCGGAGGTGGTGTCGAGGAGATCTCCCGCGCCAGCGGTTACGGCACCCCCGAGGCGATGCGGCGCGCCTTCGTCCGCACCCTCGGGGCGTCACCGGCGGAGTACCGCCGCCGTTTCCGGCCCGCCCCCGCCCACACCTGAAAGGCCACCGATGCAGATCGCCATCGTCCTCTTCGACCGCTTCACCGCCCTCGACGCGGTGGGCCCCTACGAGACCCTCGGCCGTCTCCCGGACGCGGAGACCGTGTTCGTCGCCGAACGGGCCGGGCCCGTGCGCACCGACACCGGCACGCTCGCGCTCACCGCCGACAAGACCCTGGAAGAGGTGCCGAGCCCGGACATCGTCGTCGTCCCCGGCGGCCCCGGACAGACGCCCCAGATGGAGAACGGGACCCTGCTGGAGTGGCTGCGCGCCGCCGACGCGTCCAGCACCTGGACGACGTCCGTGTGCACCGGGTCCCTGCTGCTGGCCGCCGCCGGCCTCCTCCGGGGGCGCCGGGCCACCTCCCACTGGCTGGCGCTCGACCACCTGAAGCGGTACGGCGCCGAGCCGACCGGGGAGCGGGTGGTGACCGACGGCAAGTACGTCACCGCGGCCGGTGTCTCCTCCGGCATCGACATGGGGCTCACCCTGCTCGGCCGGATCGCCGGCGACGAACACGCCCAGGCCGTCCAGCTGCTCACCGAGTACGACCCGCAGCCGCCCTACGACGCCGGTTCCCCGCAGAAGGCGCCCGCGCACCTCGTCGAGGAGTTCCGGTCGAAGAGCCGCTTCATCCTGACGCAGGCACGCTCCAGGTGAAGCGCGGCGGCCTGCGCTCCAGGAACGCGGCGACGCCCTCCGCGGTGTCGCCGCTCTCCTGAGCTCGCTCGCTCCAGTACGCGTCCCGGTCGGTGCGGCCGTTCGCGAACTCCTTCGCCGCCGCCTGCGTCAGTCGCGACCGGGACGCCAGGACCCGGGTGAACTCGGTGACCCGCTCGTCCAGTCCGCCCCCGGGCAGCACCTCGTCCACCAGACCGGTGCGCAGCGCCCGCCCGGCCTCGATCAACTCGCCCGAGAACAGCAGGTACTTGGCGGTGGCCGGACCGACCAGGGAGACCAGTCGCCGGGTCGCGGAGGCCGGGTAGACGATGCCGAGCTTCGCCGGGGTCACCCCGAACCGCGCCCCCTCCTCGGCGAACCGCAGATCGCAGGCGGCCGCGAGCTGTGCCCCGCCGCCCACGCAGTGCCCGCGGACCGCCGCCAGGGTCGGCTTGGGGAAGGCGGCGAGCGCCTCCTCCGCCGCCACGGCCAGCCGCTGCGCCTCGAGCGGCGACCCCCGGAGCGTGGAGATGTCGGCGCCGGCGCAGAACGTCCCGCCCTCACCGGTGAGCACCAGCACCCGTACGTCCGGGTCGGCCGCCAGCGTTTCCAGCAGCGGCGGCAGGGAACCCCACATCGCGGCCGTCATGGCGTTGCGCTTCTCCGGATGGCGGATGACGACCGTGGCGACGTGCTCGGTGACGCCGTGCAGCAGCTGGGGCTCCATGCGCCGGATGCTATCCGCCCCGGTCGGCGCCCCGGCCGACAGGGCTCCACCGGCGGGGGAGGGGCGGACGGCGGAGACTGGGAAGAGGGGAAACGGGAGCGAGGAGGCAGTCATGGCCAAGTCCACCAAGCCCCAGGGCGAGGCCGCGAAACTGAGCCGCGGCTTCAGCTGGCTCGCCGTACTCGGCGTGATCCTGGTCGTCGCGGGCCTGGTCGGCCTGATCTACACCGGCCTCGCCACCCTGACCTCGATGCTGCTGTTCGGCTGGCTGCTGCTGATCGGCGGCCTGATCGGACTGCTGCACGCCGTCCAGGCGCGGCACACCAACTTCTTCTGGCTCGGCGTGGTCGTCGCGGCCCTGAACATCGCGGCCGGCGTGGTCGTCCTGAAGACACCGGAGGCTGCGGCCGAGGCGCTCACCATGTTCGCCGCGCTGCTGTTCCTCACCGGCGGGGTGTTCCGCCTCGTCGGCAGCCTGGTGGTGCGCGGGCCGCAGTTCGGCTGGACGCTGGTGCAGGGCGCCTTCGGGCTGCTCCTGGGCATCCTGGTGCTGGCCACCTGGCCCAGCAGCAGCCAGTACGTCATCGGTACGTTCTTCTCCCTCTCCCTGCTCTTCGACGGGCTCGGCCTGATCGCCACCGGCTACGGCGGACGCCGGATCGTCGGCATGGTCTCCGACCGGCTGGCCGGCGAGAAGGCGGCCACGACGCGGGCGCCGGGGGAGAAGCCGCACGGCGGCGATCACCGGGCCGCCGAACCCGTACAACCCGAATAGTTCGCCGACCCGGCACAGGGCGGACCGGAACGGTCCCGCAAGCGACCGTGTCATACGCGGACGGTCGGAAACGCTCGATATCCGCTGACTTCTGTTCAGGGGTGGGGAGCGGGGCCGATGGGCCCAACACTCGACGTGTGGTGACAATCGAGCGTGAGAGCGGCGATCCGCTGCCGTACGAAGGTGTCTGGCGATTCACCGCCCCGGCCGTCGACGCCTCGGTCCCGCAGGCCCGCCACGCCGTGCGGGACCTGCTGCTGCGCCAGGGGGTGCCGGTCGCGGACGACATCGTGCAGGGACTGCTGCTGATCGTCTCCGAGCTGGTCACCAACGCCGTCCGGCACGCGGCGCTGCTGTCCCCGACGCTCGCCGTCGAGGTCGCCGTCGGCGCCGAGTGGGTCCGGGTTTCCGTGGAGGACAACCACCCCTACCGGCCCACCGCCCTGGAGACCGACCACGGCCGCACCGGCGGCCGCGGACTGCTCCTGGTGCGGGAGATCACCCGCGAGGCGGGCGGAGCGTGCGACGTCGAGCACACCACCACCGGCGGCAAGGTCATCTGGGCCGCCCTGCCGCTCAAGCAGATTCCCTAGGTCACCAGCCCGCCGACGGGCCCGTCAGTTCGCGGACCGCCGGGCGGGCCGCGTCCAGGACGGTCGGGAACCAGGCCGAGAAGGTGTCCTTCGCGTGCCGTTCCGCCAGCTCCGCCGGGGTCACGAACGCGGTGGTCGCCACCTCCTGCGGGTCCGGCCGCGGCGGCGACTGCACCATGCCGACGAAGAGGTGGTTGTACTCCTGCTCCACCAGGCCCGAGGCCGGGTCCGGGTGGTTGTAGCGGACCGTGCCGGCCTCGGCGAGCAGCGACGGGGAGACGCCCAGCTCCTCGAAGGTCCGCCGGGCCGCCGCCGCGAACGGCGCCTCACCGGGGTAGGGGTGACCGCAGCAGGTGTTGGACCACACACCGGGGGAGTGGTACTTGCCCAGCGCCCGCTGCTGCAGCAGCAGCCGCCCGCGCTCGTCGAACAGGAACACCGAGAACGCCCGGTGGAGCTGCCCCGGCGGCTGATGGGCGGCGAGCTTCTCCGCCGTGCCGGTCGTCACGCCGTCCTCGTCCACCAGTTCCAGCAGGATCGGCTCGGCGGCGCCGCTCGACGGGCTGTTCGTCGCGGTGGCAGGTGTGATCGGCATACCCATCCTTCACTCGGTCTTCGCGCCCCAAGTCTGCCGCACGAATCCGGCACTCCCGGCACTCCTTGACGCGCCCGCATGTCCCCGGGGCGCCCGCACGGGGGCGGAAGGCCGCGTACTCCGGCGCATCGGCGCGCGGCGGAGCGCGTGGACCAGTCCTAATGGCACAGACGCGCCTCGTGCTCCGCGTGCCCGCCGGGCTCCAGCTGGAAGGTGCAGTGCTCCACGTCGAAGTGGGCGCCCAGGCAGTTCTGCAGCTCGTGCAGCATCTTCTCGTGGCCGATGGTGTTCAGGACGTCGGAGCTGACGACGACGTGCGCGGAGAGCACCGGCATCCCCGAGGTGATCGTCCAGGCGTGCAGGTCGTGCACGTCCTCCACGCCGTCGGTGGCGAGGATGTGCTCCCGCACCTGAGCCATGTCCACGCCCTTGGGCGCCGCCTCCAGCAGGACGTCCAGTGTCTCGCGCAGCAGCTTCACGGTGCGGGGCACGATCATCAGCGCGATCAGCAGCGAGGCGATCGGGTCGGCGACCGTCCAGCCGGTGGTCAGGATCACCAGCGCGGACAGCATCACCGCGACCGAGCCGAGCGCGTCCGCCACCACCTCCAGGAAGGCGCCGCGCACGTTCAGGCTCTCCTTCTGCCCGCGCATCAGCAGGGTCAGCGACACCAGGTTCGCGACCAGGCCGATCGCGCCGAACACCATCGCCAGGCCGCCCTTGGTGTCGGCCGGGGTGACGAACCGCTCGATCGCCTCGTACAGCACGTAGCCGCCGACGCCGAGCAGCAGCACACAGTTGGCCAGGGCGGCGAGGATCTCCGCGCGGGCGAGGCCGAAGGTGCGGTGCTCGCTCGGCGGGTGGCTCGCGAAGTGGATCGCGAGCAGCGCCATGCCCAGGCCCAGGGCGTCCGTCGCCATGTGGGCCGCGTCCGTGACCAGCGCGAGCGAGTCGGCCAGCACACCGCCGACGATCTGGACCACCATGACACCGAGCGTGATCGCCAGCGCCACCCGCAGCCTGCCGCGGTACGCCGCACTCGCGGTACCGCCGGCGGGCGCGCCGTGCGCATGCCCGTGGTCGTGCCCAGCCCCCATGAAACGGCCCCTTCCTGTGACCCCGTCCGGATCACAGTGAACTACGGGGAGGGGGTATCCGCAACGCGGCACTGAACACCGTTGTCATGTGCCCTGACCTGCGCAAACGATGCGCAGGTCAGACGGTGGACAACAGTCGCGCGGCGCTCAGCGGCCCTGGTGCAGCCGCCATCCCCGCCACGCCGACTCGATCATCTCCCGCACCGAGCGCCGGGCGGTCCAGCCGAGCCGCTCGGCCGCGCGGGCGGCCGACGCCACCGCGCGGGGCGCGTCGCCGGGGCGGCGGCCCTCGACGAGCGGGGCCCGGGTGTCGCCGGTGACCTCGCCGATGACCGTGATCAGCTCGCGCACCGAGACGCCCTCGCCGCGGCCGATGTTCACCGTCAGGTCTCCCGAGAGGTCCCCCTCGGACAGCCTCCGGGCCGCCGCCAGGTGCGCCTCCGCCAGATCGGCCACGTGGATGTAGTCACGGACGCACGTGCCGTCCGGCGTCGGGTAGTCGTCGCCGAAGATGCGCGGGGCCTCGTCGCGGGTGAGCCGGTCGAAGACCATCGGCACGATGTTGAAGACACCGGTGTCGGCCAGCTCCGGCACCGCCGCCCCCGCCACGTTGAAGTAGCGCAGGCACACCGTGTCGATGCCGTGCGCCCGGCCCGCCGCCCGGACCAGCCACTCCCCGGCGAGCTTGGTCTCGCCGTAGGGGTTCGCCGGGGCGCAGGGGGCGTCCTCCGTGATGAGGTCCACACCGGGGTCGCCGTACACGGCCGCGGACGAGGAGAAGACGAAGCGCCCGATCCCGGCGTCGGCGACGGCGTCCAGGAGTGTCCCGAGGCCCCCCAGGTTCTCCCGGTAGTACGTGGTCGGGTGCGCCACGGACTCGGCGGGCTGCTTGCGCGCGGCGAGATGCACCACTCCCGTCACCCCGTGCTCCGCGCACACCCGCTTCAGCAGCTCGCCGTCCAGCGACGATCCCCTGACCAGCGGGACGTCGGCGGGCAGCCGCGCCGGCACCCCGGCCGAGAGGTCGTCCAGCGCCACGACCCGCTCCCCGGCACCGGTCATGGCCCGCGCCACATGTGCCCCGATGTAACCGGCCCCGCCGGTGATCAGCCATGTCATGGTCGCCCACCCTATGCCGAGCGGACCCGGCAGTCCCCAATGTGTGGATTCAGGCCAAATGACCGTTCTGGTACGGCGGTTTGTGGGCCGGGCCCCGCATCACCGATGATGATCGCGGCGGAGGCGCGGGCGAACCATGCCGATCCGGCCGTCGAACAGGCGGTGAACACGGGCTTCCGGACATCCGATAACCTCTGCCGACATGCCGCCCGGAGGTACCGCACGGGCGCCTCATCGTGTACATGACCGGCGTCGACGCGTCGGCACCCAGGGAGTGAGATTCGGTTGTCGACCGCCATCCTCACCGGCCAGCCGGTCCCCGGTTCGTCACTCGAGGGCGATCTGCGCTCCCTCGGCTTCGACGTACGGACCGCGTCCGGTATCGCCGAGGCCGGGACCCTGCTCGCCGGGGTGCCCGCGGGACAGCGGGTCGCCGTGGTCGACGCCCGCTTCGTGGGCCACGCGCACGCGCTGCGCCTCGGCCTCACCGACCCCCGCTTCCCGCTCTCCGCGATCCCCGGTGCCGTCACCGCCCAGCCGACCGGCCGCCAGGCCCTGATCCGCGCGATGGCCCGCGAGGACTCCGCGGCCGACGCCGGGCCGGCCGGCGCCACCGTCCTGGCCGACAGCCCCACCGACCGCGTCGTCACCGCCCTCGACGCCGAGGGCGCCGACGTGCACCGCCCCGAGCTCGGCAGCCTCGTCGCCACCGTCCCCGGCGACCCCCAGGCCCGCAACGAGGCCCGGCAGGCCGTCGCCGCCGTCGACGACGAGGCCGTACGCCTGAAGTCGGCCGTCAAGGCCCGCGACGGCTTCTTCACCACCCACTTCATCAGCCCGTACTCGCGCTACATCGCCCGCTGGTGCGCCCGCCGCGGACTGACCCCCAACCAGGTCACCACCGCGTCCCTGATCACCGCGCTCATAGCCGCCGGCTGCGCCGCGACCGGCACCCGCGGCGGCTTCGTCGCCGCCGGCGTGCTGCTCCTCGCCTCCTTCGTGCTGGACTGCACCGACGGCCAGCTCGCCCGCTACTCCCTGCAGTACTCCACCCTCGGCGCCTGGCTCGACGCCACCTTCGACCGCGCCAAGGAGTACGCCTACTACGCGGGCCTCGCCCTCGGAGCCGCCCGCGGCGGTGACGACGTATGGGCCCTCGCCCTCGGCGCGATGGTCCTCCAGACCTGCCGGCACGTCGTGGACTTCTCCTTCAACGAGGCCAACCACGACGCCACCGCCAACACCAGCCCCACCGCCGCCCTCTCCGACAAGCTCGACAGCGTCGGCTGGACGGTCTGGCTGCGCCGCATGATCGTCCTGCCGATCGGCGAACGCTGGGCGATGATCGCCGTCCTCACGGCCGTCACCACCCCCCGGATCACCTTCTACGCCCTGCTCATCGGCTGCGCCTTCGCCGCGACGTACACCACGGCGGGCCGGGTCCTGCGCTCGCTGACCCGCAAGGCGAAGCGGACCGACCGGGCGGCACAGGCGCTGGCGGACCTCGCCGACTCCGGCCCGCTCGCCCAGGCCCTCACCGGCCCGCTGAAGAACCCCGTGCGGCGCCTGCCCGGCTTCACCGCCCCCGCCGTCGCCCTGCTCGGCGGCCTCGCCGTCGTCGCCACGGCCCTGCTCACCGGCTTCGGCGGCCCCTGGACGATCGTCGCCGCCTGCGGCTACGCCCTGACCTCCGCCCTCGCCGTGGCCCGCCCCCTCAAGGGCGCCCTCGACTGGCTGGTCCCGCCGTTCTTCCGCGCCGCCGAGTACGGCACCGTCCTCGCGCTGGCGGCGAAAGCGGACGTGAACGGAGCCCTTCCCGCGGCCTACGGGCTGGTGGCCGCGGTCGCCTACCATCACTACGACACGGTCTACCGCATCCGCGGCAACGCGGGCGCGTCCCCGCGCTGGCTGGTGCGGGCGATCGGGGGGCACGAGGGCCGCACCCTGGTGGTCGCCGTCCTGGCGGCAGTGCTCACCGCCTCACAGTTCACGGTCGCGCTCACGGTCCTCGCCGTGGCCGTGGCCCTGGTGGTGCTCGTCGAGAGCATCCGCTTCTGGGCGTCCGCAGGGGCGCCCGCCGTACACGATGAAGGAGAACCCGCATGATCGGCCTCGTGCTGGCGGCCGGCGCCGGACGGCGTCTGCGCCCCTACACCGACAGCCTTCCCAAGGCGCTGGTGCCGGTGGGGCCCGCGGGCATAGAGGGCGAACCGACGGTCCTGGACCTCACCCTCGGCAACTTCGCCGAGATCGGCCTGACCGAGGTCGGGGTCATCGTCGGCTACCGCAAGGAGGCCGTCTACGAGCGCAAGGCCGCCCTGGAGGCGAAGTACGGCCTCAAGCTCACCCTCATCGACAACGACAAGGCCGAGGAGTGGAACAACGCCTACTCCCTGTGGTGCGGCCGTGACGCCCTCAAGGACGGCGTGATCCTCGCCAACGGCGACACCGTGCACCCGGTCTCCGTCGAGAAGACCCTGCTCGCCGCCCGCGGCGAGGGCAGGCGGATCATCCTCGCCCTCGACACGGTCAAGCAGCTCGCCGACGAGGAGATGAAGGTCGTCGTCGACCCCGCCAAGGGCATGACGAAGATCACCAAGCTGATGGACCCCGCCGAGGCCACCGGCGAGTACATCGGCGTCACCCTCATCGAGGGCGACGCCGCCGACGAGCTGGCCGACGCGCTGAAGACCGTGTGGGAGACCGACCCGCAGCAGTTCTACGAGCACGGCTACCAGGAGCTGGTGAACCGCGGCTTCCGGATCGACGTGGCGCCGATCGGTGACGTCAAGTGGGTGGAGATCGACAACCACGACGACCTCGCCCGCGGACGGGAGATCGCGTGCCAGTACTGACCCGGCTGATCCCCTCGCCGGTCGTCGTGGACATCCGCCCGGGTGCCCTCGACGACCTGGGCTGTGTCCTCGCCGACGAGCGCATCTCGCAGTCCGGCCGGCTCGCCATCGCCGTCAGCGGCGGCTCGGGCGCCCGGCTGCGCGAGCGGATCGCGCCCTCGCTGCCCGGCGCCGACTGGTACCAGGTCGGCGGCGGCACCATCGACGACGCGGTCCGGCTGGCGAGCGACATAAAGGGCAGCCACTACGACGCGGTCGTCGGCCTCGGCGGCGGGAAGATCATCGACTGCGCCAAGTTCGCGGCGGCGCGCGTCGGCCTGCCCCTGGTCGCCGTCGCCACCAACCTCGCGCACGACGGCCTCTGCTCGCCGGTCGCGACCCTCGACAACGACGCGGGCCGCGGCTCCTACGGCGTACCGAACCCGATCGCGGTCGTCATCGACCTCAATGTCATCCGCGAGGCCCCGGTCCGTTTCGTACGGTCCGGCATCGGCGACGCCATCTCCAACATCTCCGCGGTCGCCGACTGGGAACTGGCCCACCGCGTCAACGGGGAGAAGATCGACGGCCTGGCCGCCGCGATGGCCCGGCAGGCCGGCGAGGCGGTGCTGCGGCACCCGGGCGGGGTCGGCGACGACGGCTTCCTCCAGGTGCTGGCCGAGGCACTGGTCCTCACCGGCATCGCCATGTCCGTCTCCGGCGACTCCCGCCCCTCCTCCGGCGCCTGCCACGAGATCAACCACGCCTTCGACCTGCTCCACCCCAAGCGGGCCGCCGCCCACGGCGAGCAGTGCGGACTGGGCGCCGCCTTCGCGATGTACCTGCGCGGTGCCCACGAGGAATCGGCCGCCATGGCCGAGGTGCTCCGCCGCCACGGACTCCCGGTGCTGCCGGAGGAGATCGGATTCACGCCGGACGAATTCGTCCGGGTCGTCGAGTTCGCTCCGGAGACCCGCCCCGGGCGCTTCACCATCCTCGAACATCTCGACCTGAAGACCGAACAGATCAAGGACGTCTACGCCGACTATGTCAAGGCCATCGGTAGCTGAACTCCGTCCGGTCGTGCACCCCCCGGGGGTCAAGGACCGGCGCAGCGGTGAGCACTGGATGGGGCGCCTCTACATGCGCGAGGTGTCCCTGCGGGTGGACCGCTACCTGGTGAACACCAGGGTCACGCCCAACCAGCTCACGTACCTGATGACCGTCTGCGGTGTCCTCGCGGCCCCGGCGCTGCTGGTGCCCGGGATCACGGGGGCCGTCCTCGGCGTGGTCGCCGTCCAGCTCTACCTGCTGCTGGACTGCGTCGACGGCGAGATCGCCCGCTGGAGGAAGCAGTACTCCCTCGGCGGCGTCTACCTCGACCGGGTCGGCGCCTACCTCACCGACGCGGCCGTCCTGGTCGGCCTCGGCCTGCGCGCCGCCGACCCGTGGGGTTCCGGACGGATCGACTGGCTCTGGGCCTTCCTCGGCACCCTGGCCGCGCTCGGCGCGATCCTGATCAAGGCCGAGACCGACCTCGTCGGCGTCGCCCGCCACCAGAACGGGCTGCCGCCGGTGAAGGAGGCCGCCGCCGAGATGCGCTCCTCCGGCATGGCGCTGGCCCGCCGGGCCGCCGCCGCGTTCAAGTTCCACCGCCTCATCCTCGGCATAGAGGCGTCCTTGCTGATCCTGGTCCTCGCGATCGCGGACGCCGTCCAGGGCGACCTGTTCTTCACCCGCCTGGGCACCGCAGTCCTCGCCGGCATCGCCCTGCTGCAGACCCTGCTGCACCTGGTGTCCGTCCTCGCCTCCAGCAGGCTGAAGTGAGCGCCGGCATGAAGGTCGGCGCGGTGATCATCACCATGGGCAACCGCCCCGACGAGCTGCGCGCCCTGCTGGACTCGGTCGCCAAGCAGGACGGCGACCCGGTCCAGGCCGTGGTCGTCGGCAACGGCTCGCCCGTCCCCGAGGTCCCCGAGGGCGTCCGCACCGTGGAACTGCCGGAGAACCTCGGCATCCCCGGCGGCCGCAACGTCGGCATCGAGGCCTTCGGCCCCGGCGGCACCGACGTCGACATCCTGCTCTTCCTCGACGACGACGGCCTGCTCGCCGGCCACGACACCGCCGAGCTGTGCCGCCAGGCCTTCGCGGCCGACCCGGCGCTCGGCATCATCAGCTTCCGCATCGCCGACCCGGAGACCGGCGTCACCCAGCGCCGCCACGTGCCCCGGCTGCGCGCCTCCGACCCGATGCGCTCCTCCCGCGTGACCACCTTCCTCGGCGGCGCCAACGCCGTACGCACCAAGGTCCTCGCCGAGGTCGGCGGGCTGCCGGACGAGTTCTTCTACGCCCATGAGGAGACCGATCTGGCCTGGCGGGCCCTCGACGCCGGCTGGATGATCGACTACCGGTCCGACATGGTGCTGTACCACCCGACCACCGCCCCCTCGCGGCACGCGGTCTACCACCGCATGGTCGCCCGCAACCGGGTCTGGCTGGCCCGCCGCAACCTTCCCGCGCTCCTGGTCCCGGTCTACCTGGGCGTCTGGATGCTCCTCACCCTGCTGCGGCGGCCCTCGCGCCCCGCGCTGAAGGCGTGGTTCGGTGGATTCCGGGAGGGCTGGGCCACCCCCTGCGGACCCCGCCGGCCCATGAAGTGGCGTACGGTGTGGCGGCTGACCCGACTGGGCCGGCCCCCTGTCATCTGACAAGCTCGTATCCGGGAACATCGGGGCCGTACCCAGGCTCTCCGGCTCATGCCAGGCCCTCCGAGGGCCGCGCATCTCGAGGACGAAAGTTTTCCACCAGTGAGTGAGACCACGCACGACGGCACGGTCGCGGTCACCGCGCCCGTGCCGCCCGACGAGGGCCTGACGGCGGACCGGCTCGCCGCCAAGTACGGGCTGTCCGTCAGCGGCGCCCGGCCGTCCCTCGGCGAGTACGTCCGTCAGCTCTGGGACCGGCGGCACTTCATCCTCGCCTTCTCCCGGGCGAAGCTGACCGCCCAGTACAGCCAGGCCAAGCTCGGCCAGCTCTGGCAGGTGGCGACCCCGCTGCTGAACGCGGCCGTGTACTTCTTCATCTTCGGCCTGCTGCTCGGCGCCAACCGGGGCATCCCGAAGGACGTCTACGTGCCGTTCCTGGTGACGGGCGTGTTCGTGTTCACCTTCACCCAGAGCTCGGTCCTCGCCGGGGTGCGGGCCATCTCCGGGAACCTGGGACTGGTGCGGGCCCTGCACTTCCCCAGAGCCTCGCTGCCCGTCTCCTTCGCGCTCCAGCAGCTCCAGCAACTGCTGGCCTCGCTGATCGTGCTCGTCGCCGTGATGCTGGCGTTCCGCAGCTTCCCCGATCTGTCGTGGCTGCTGGTGATCCCGGCGCTGCTGCTGCAGTTCGTGTTCAACACCGGGCTCGCGCTGGTCTTCGCGCGGATGGGCAGCAAGACGCCCGACCTGGCCCAGCTGATGCCGTTCGTGCTGCGCACCTGGATGTACGCGTCCGGCGTGATGTTCAGCATCCCGGCGATGCTGCACGGCAAGGACGTGCCCACCTGGCTGGCCGACGTGCTGCAGTGGAACCCGGCGGCGATCTACATGGACCTGGTCCGCTTCGCGATGATCGACGAGTACGGCTCCTCGTACCTGCCCCCGCACGTGTGGGCGTTCGCGGCGGGCTGGGCGCTGCTGGCCGGCGTGTTCGGCTTCGTGTACTTCTGGAAGGCAGAGGAGAGGTACGGCCGTGGCTGACACCACCGACGAGAAGATCCCCACGGTCATCGCGGACGACCTGCACATCGTCTACCGCGTCAACGGCGCGAAGACCGGCAAGGGCAGCGCCACGGCGGCGCTCAGCCGCATCGTGAAGCGGGGCGAGGAGCGGGGCGTGCGCAAGGTGCACGCCGTGCGCGGGGTGTCCTTCGTCGCCTACCGGGGCGAGGCCATCGGGCTCATCGGCTCCAACGGCTCGGGCAAGTCGACCCTGCTGCGGGCCATCGCCGGACTGCTGCCCGCCGAACGGGGCAAGGTCTACACCGACGGCCAGCCCTCGCTGCTCGGCGTCAACGCCGCCCTGATGAACGACCTGACGGGCGAACGGAACGTCATATTGGGCGGGCTCGCCATGGGCATGTCCCGCGAGCAGATCAAGGCCCGCTACCAGGAGATCGTCGACTTCTCCGGCATCAACGAGAAGGGCGACTTCATCACCCTGCCGATGCGGACGTACTCCTCCGGCATGGCGGCCCGGCTGCGCTTCTCCATCGCCGCAGCCAAGGACCACGACGTCCTGATGATCGACGAGGCGCTGGCCACCGGCGACCGCAAGTTCCAGAAGCGCTCCGAGGCCCGCATCCGGGAGCTGCGCAAGCAGGCCGGCACGGTGTTCCTGGTCAGCCACAACAACAAGTCGATCCGCGACACCTGCGACCGCGTGCTCTGGCTGGAACGCGGTGAGCTGCGCATGGACGGCCCCACCGACGAGGTGCTCAGGGAATACGAGAAGTTCACGGGGAAATAGCCCGGTGCCAGGAGGGCCCCGCCGGAACTGTCCGGCGGGGCCCGGCGTCTGCGAAGGAGACGTCAACTCCGGCCGCCCGGTGGAATCTTGACGCCGATCGGTGTGTTGTCGTGTTGCGCGGAGACCCCCGTCGTTACGGGCCACGTTGCACAACGTAAGCTGTACCGGTCCCGAAAGGCGGCAATCAGGGCCATAATGCCCGACACCATCCGACGGTGCCGCATGGCGAAAGCCTCGGCGGCGTGTCCGAAATAGTATGCATTGGGTCAGCAGTGTAGAACGGGAGATGTGACGGCAATGGCTACGGAGACTCCCCGGCTGAACGCAGCGTGTGCCGTCCCCGCCCATGGCAGTCCGCGATGACGCCCGTGCCCGCGGCGCGTGCCGTCGACCCCGAGCGCGCCACCCTCGACAAGGCCGCCGCCGAGAACTTCCCCGTGGCCCCCTTCTTCCTGCCCCGGCCCTGGCGCGACGACCTCATGGCGGTGTACGGGTTCGCCCGTCTGGTCGACGACATCGGCGACGGCGACCTGGCCCCCGGCGGCACCGACGCCCGCCTCCTCGGGGTGCCGGAGGAGGACGCCGGAGACCGGCTGGTGCTGCTGGACGCCTTCGAGGCGGACCTGCGCCGGGTGTTCGACCCGGCGGGCCCCGAGCCGGGCCATCCGCTGCTGCGCCGGCTCCGACCGACGGTCCGCCGCCACGTGCTGACCCCCGAGCCCTTCCTCGGCCTGATCGCCGCCAACCGCCAGGACCAGCTCGTCAAGCGGTACGAGACCTACGACGACCTGCTCGCCTACTGCGAACTGTCGGCCAACCCCGTCGGCCGCCTCGTCCTCGCCGTCACCGGCACCTCGACGCCCGAGCGCGTCCGCCGCTCCGACGACATCTGCACCGCCCTCCAGATCGTCGAACACCTCCAGGACGTCGCCGAGGACCTCGGCCGCGACCGCATCTACCTGCCCGCCACGGACATGAAACGTTTCCACGTCCAGGAGGCGGACCTCGCCGCACCCACCGCCGGCGCATCGGTGCGCGCACTGGTCGCGTACCAGGCGGAACGCGCCCTCGGGCTGCTGAATGAAGGCTCCCCCCTCGTGGGTAGCGTCCACGGCAGACTCAGACTGCTGCTCGCGGGGTTCGTGGCGGGAGGAAGGGCGGCCCTCCACGCGATCGCCGCCGCCGAATACGACGTACTTCCCGGCCCGCCCAAGCCCGGCAAGGTCCAGTTGCTGCGCGAGGCGGGCGTGACTCTGCGAGGAAAGGGGTGATCCGGACCGTGGAGTCGCAACCACCCGCGTCCGCACCGGTACTCGCCGCCTACAGCTACTGCGAGGCCGTCACCGGACAGCAGGCACGCAACTTCGCCTACGGCATCCGGCTGCTGCCGACGCCCAAGCGGCGCGCGATGTCGGCGCTGTACGCGTTCTCCCGGCGCGTCGACGACATCGGAGACGGCACGCTGGCGAACGACGTCAAGGTCGCCCGGCTGGAGGACACGAGGGCGCTGCTCACCCGGATCCGCGACGGCGCGGTCGACGAGGACGACACCGACCCGGTCGCGGTCGCCCTCGCCCACGCCGCCGAGCACTTCCCGATCCCGCTCGGCGGCCTGGACGAACTCATCGACGGCGTCCAGATGGACACGCGCGGCGAGACCTACGAGACCTGGGACGACCTCAAGGTCTACTGCCGCTGCGTCGCCGGCGCCATCGGACGGCTCTCGCTCGGCGTGTTCGGCACCGAACCGGGCGCGCGCGGCGCCGAACGCGCACCCGAGTACGCCGACACCCTCGGCCTCGCCCTCCAGCTCACCAACATCCTCCGCGACGTCCGCGAGGACGCCGAGGGCGGGCGCACCTACCTGCCCGCCGACGACCTCGCCAAGTTCGGCTGCTCGGCCGGGTTCGACGGGCCCACGCCACCGGAGGGCTCCGACTTCGCGGGTCTGGTCCACTTCGAGGTGCGCAGGGCCCGCGCCCTCTTCGCCGAGGGCTACCGGCTGCTCCCCCTGCTCGACCGGCGCAGCGGCGCCTGTGTCGCCGCCATGGCCGGCATCTACCGCCGGCTCCTGGACCGCATCGAGCGCGACCCCGGGGCGGTGCTGCGCGGCCGGGTCTCCCTGCCCGGACGCGAGAAGGCGTACGTCGCGGTGCGCGGCCTGTCCGGCCTGGACACCCGGCACGTGACCCGGCGCACCGTCAGGAGGCGTGCCTGATGGACACCCCGCACCCCGGCGGAAAACGGCGGGCAACCCTCCGCCGCGACGCCGCGTCCCAGACTGAGACGGCCGGTCCCGCACCGTTCGAGCAGCGCACCGGCCGGACAGGGGAGGGCGCATGAGCCACGGCACACGCTCCGCGGGACCGCTCACGGACGGCCCCGTTCCGGCGGGACGGCACGCCGTCGTCGTCGGCGGCGGGCTCGCCGGCGTCACCGCCGCGCTGGCGCTCGCCGACGCCGGGGTGGGCGTCACCCTGCTCGAAAGCCGGCCGCGCCTGGGCGGGCTCGCCTTCTCCTTCCGGCGCGGCGACCTGACCGTCGACAACGGCCAGCACGTGTACCTGCGCTGCTGCACCGCCTACCGCTGGTTCCTCGACCGGATCGACGCAGCGGCGCTGGCACCGCTGCAGGACCGCCTCGACGTGCCCGTCCTCGACGTCGACCGTCCCGAGGGGCGGCGGCTCGGCAGACTGCGCCGCGACGCGCTGCCCGTACCCCTGCACCTGGGGCGCAGCCTCGCCACGTATCCGCACCTCTCGCTCGCCGACCGGGCCAGGGCGGGCCGGGCCGCGCTCGCGCTGAAGGGGCTCGACCTCGCCGATCCGGCCCTGGACACCCAGGACTTCGGCAGCTGGCTGGCCGCGCACGGCCAGTCGGCGCGCGCCGTCGAGGCCCTGTGGGACCTGGTCGGGGTCGCCACCCTCAACGCGGTCGCGGGCGACACGTCCCTGTCGCTCGCCGCGATGGTGTTCAAGACCGGTCTGCTGTCCGACCCTTCGGCGGCCGACATCGGCTGGGCCCGGGTGCCGCTGGGCGAACTGCACGACCGGCTCGCCCGCAAGGCGCTCGACTCCGCGGGCGTGCGTACCGAGGTCCGTACACGGGTCACCTCCGTCTCCGTGAACGGGAACGGGGCATGGAGCGTCCAGGTTCCCGGTGAGACGATCCACGCCGACGCGGTCGTCCTCGCCGTACCGCAGCGCGAGGCGTACGACCTGCTGCCCGCGGGCGCGCTCGACGCCCCCGAACGGCTGCTCGCCCTCGGCACCGCGCCGATCCTCAACGTGCACGTCGTCTACGACCGCAAGGTGCTCGCCCGGCCCTTCTTCGCCGCCCTCGGCACCCCCGTGCAGTGGGTCTTCGACCGCACCGACGCGTCCGGGCTGAAGCGCGGCCAGTACCTCGCGCTGTCCCAGTCGGTCGCCCAGGACGACATCGACGAGCCGGTCGCCGTGCTGCGCGAGCGGTACCTGCCCGAACTGGAGCGGCTGCTGCCGCGTACCCGCGACGCCCGGGTCGAGGACTTCTTCGTCACCCGGGAGCGCACCGCCACGTTCGCTCCCGCCCCCGGCGTCGGACGCCTCAGGCCCGGCGCCCGCACCAAGGCCCCCGGCCTGTACCTGGCCGGAGCGTGGACCGCCACCGGGTGGCCCGCGACCATGGAGGGTGCGGTCCGCAGCGGCGTCGGCGCGGCGGACGCCGCGCTGAGCGCCCTCGGCCGGCCCCGCCCCCGCCACCTCTTCGCACTGGAGGAGGCGGCGTACTCCACCTTCCCGGGGGACACCCCCCGGACCCCCGGCCACCATCCGGAGGACACCGGTGTCGCACTGCGAGGTGGGCCCGGTGAAGGTTGACGAACGCGGCGCGGCAGGTCCCCGCACCCCCGGTACCGCAACAAGAGGAGAGACTGTGCCCCCTGTGCCCCCGGCCTCGCAGGCCGCTCGAAGGACCGCGGTGGACGTGTCCGCGCTCCTGGAGCGCGGGCGGACCCTGGCCACGCCGGTACTGCGGGCGGCCGTCGACCGCCTGGCACCTCCCATGGACACGGTCGCCGCCTACCACTTCGGCTGGATCGACGCCCACGGCCGGCCCGCGGACGGCGACGGCGGCAAGGCCGTGCGCCCCGCCCTCGCCGTGCTGTCCGCCGAGGTCACCGGGGCCGCTCCGGAGACCGGCGTCCCCGGCGCGGTCGCCGTCGAACTGGTCCACAACTTCTCGCTCCTGCACGACGACCTGATGGACGGCGACGAACAGCGCCGGCACCGCGACACCGTCTGGAAGGTGCACGGCCCCGCCCAGGCCATCCTGGTCGGCGACGCCCTGTTCGCCCTGGCCAACGAGGTGCTGCTGGAACTCGGAACCGTCGAGGCGGGCCGCGCCACCCGCCGGCTGACCACCGCCAGCCGTTCGCTCATCGACGGCCAGGCCCAGGACATCTCCTACGAGCACCGCGACCGCGTCAGCGTCGAGGAGTGCCTGGAGATGGAGGGCAACAAGACCGGCGCCCTGCTCGCCTGCGCCAGCTCCATCGGCGCGGTGCTCGGCGGCGCGGACGACCGCACCGCCGACGCGCTGGAGAGGTACGGCTACCACCTGGGCCTCGCCTTCCAGGCCGTCGACGACCTCCTCGGCATTTGGGGCGACCCGGAGGCCACCGGCAAGCAGACCTGGAGCGACCTGCGCCAGCGGAAGAAGTCCCTCCCGGTCGTGGCCGCGCTCGCGGCGGACGGCCCCGCCTCCGAGCGGCTCGGCGAGATCCTCGCCGCCGACGCCAAGAGCAGCGACTTCGCGAACTTCTCCGAGGAGGAGTTCGCGGCCCGTGCCGCCCTCATCGAGGAGGCCGGCGGCCGCGACTGGACCGCCGGAGAGGCACGCCGTCAGCACACCGTCGCCATCGAGGCCCTGCACGCCGTGGACATGCCCGACCCGGTGCGGGAGCAGTTCACGGCGCTCGCGGACTTCGTCGTCGTACGAAAGAGATGATCACTATCGGTCGAATAGCCCTCGCGTAGTCGCCGGCCGGTGACCAGGGGAGAACGGCACCGGCCGACGGCGGACCCACAGCAGACACCACTCGCAGGACTGCACGAAGGGGAAGCCATGACAGCGACGACCGACGGAAGCACCGGGGCGGCCCTGCCGCCCGCGGTGGCCGCGGCCAGCGAAAACGACACCGACATCCCCGAGGCGGCCGGGGTTCCCGACAGGGCCGCCCGCGCCATGCGGCGCGCCACCGACTTCCTGCTGTCCCGGCAGGACGACCAGGGCTGGTGGAAGGGCGACCTCGAGACCAACGTCACGATGGACGCCGAGGACCTGCTGCTGCGTCAGTTCCTCGGCATCCGGGACGAGGACACCACCCGCGCCGCCGCCCTGTTCGTCCGCGGCGAGCAGCGCGAGGACGGCACCTGGGCCACCTTCCACGGCGGACCCGGCGACCTCTCCGCCACCATCGAGGCGTACGTCGCACTGCGGCTGGCCGGCGATCCGCCCGACGCCCCGCACATGGCGAAGGCCTCCGCCTGGATCCGCGAGCGGGGCGGCATCGCCGCCTCCCGCGTCTTCACCCGGATCTGGCTGGCCCTGTTCGGCTGGTGGAAGTGGGAGGACCTGCCCGAACTCCCGCCCGAGCTGATCTGGTTCCCGTCCTGGGTGCCGCTCAACATCTACGACTTCGGCTGCTGGGCCCGGCAGACCATCGTGCCGCTGACGATCGTCTCCGCCAAACGGCCGGTGCGCCCCGCCCCGTTCCCGCTGGACGAACTGCACACCGACCCGCACCGCCCCAACCCTCCCCGGCCGCTCGCCCCGGCGAGAAGCTGGGACGGCGCCTTCCAGCGGCTGGACAAGGTCCTGCACACGCTGCGCGGAGCCGTCCCGCGCCGGCTGCGCGGGGCGGCCGTGAACACCGCCGCCCGCTGGATCATCGAACGGCAGGAGAACGACGGCTGCTGGGGCGGCATCCAGCCCCCGGCGGTGTACTCGGTCATCGCGCTGCACCTGCTCGGATACGACCTGAACCACCCGGTGATGCGCGCGGGCCTGGAGTCGCTGGACCGGTTCGCCGTGTGGCGCGAGGACGGGGCCCGGATGATCGAGGCCTGCCAGTCCCCGGTGTGGGACACCTGCCTCGCCACCATCGCGCTGGCCGACGCGGGCCTGCCCGCCGACCATCCGCAACTGGTCAAGGCCGCCGACTGGATGCTCGGCGAGCAGATCGTGCGGCCCGGCGACTGGTCCGTGCGCCGACCCCATCTGCCGCCCGGCGGCTGGGCGTTCGAGTTCCACAACGACAACTACCCCGACATCGACGACACCGCCGAGGTGGTCCTCGCGCTGCGCCGGGTCAAGCACCACGACCCCGAGCGGATGGACAACGCGATCGGGCGCGGGGTGCGCTGGAACCTCGGCATGCAGTCGCGGAACGGCGCCTGGGGCGCGTTCGACGTCGACAACACCAGCCCGTTCCCCAACCGGCTGCCGTTCTGCGACTTCGGCGAGGTCATCGACCCGCCGTCGGCCGACGTCACCGCGCACGTCGTGGAGATGCTCGCCGTCGAGGGCCTCGCCCACGACCCGCGCACCCGGCGAGGCATCCAGTGGCTGCTCGCCGAACAGGAGCCCGACGGCTCCTGGTTCGGCCGCTGGGGCGTCAACTACCTCTACGGCACCGGCTCCGTGGTCCCCGCGCTGACCGCGGCCGGGTTCCCCGGCTCGCACCCGGCGATCCGGCGGGCGGTGGCCTGGCTGGAGAAGGTGCAGAACGACGACGGCGGCTGGGGCGAGGATCTGCGCTCCTACCGGTACGTCCGGGAGTGGAGCGGCCGTGGCGCCTCCACCGCCTCGCAGACCGCCTGGGCGCTGATGGCGCTGCTCGCGGCGGGGGAGCGGGAGTCCAAGGCCGTCGAACGCGGTGTCGAGTGGCTGGTGTCCACCCAGCGCGAGGACGGCTCCTGGGACGAGCCGTACTTCACCGGCACCGGCTTCCCCTGGGACTTCTCCATCAACTACCACCTCTACCGGCAGGTCTTCCCGCTCACCGCGCTCGGCCGGTACGTGCACGGGGAGCCGTTCACCGGGAAACCGGTCGCGGCGAAGACCGGGGCCGGGCCCGGACAGCCGCTCGCCGAGGCGAAGGGAAGCTGATGAGCCCCCAGCCCGCCCCGGCCCCGCTGCTGATCGCCTGCGCGCTCGGCATCGAGCAGTTCGCCCTGCGCAGGCGGGAGCGGGGCGTGTGGCGGAGGGGCGCGCCGGTGACGAGAGCCCGCGCGGGCGGAGGCCCCGACGAAGGAAGGGCTGAGCACGGGCGGGCTCTCGCCACCGGCTTTCAGCGCCCCGGAGCCGCACGGGACGAGTGGAGCACTTCGGGCGGGCCGGTCACCGTCCTGCGTACGGGCATGGGGCCGGCGGCGGCCGAACGCTCCGTCACCCGGATGCTCGCCGGCCCGGAGCTGAACCGGGCGGCCGTCCTCGCCACGGGCTTCTGCGCCGGACTCGCCCCCGGGATGCACCCCGGTGACCTGGTCGTCGCCGAGGAGACCCGGGACCCGCGCGGCAGCGTCCCGTGCGTGGGGACCGAACTGCTGGTGAAGGAGCTGGGGCGCGCGGTGCCCGGGTGCACCGTCCACACCGGTCCGCTCACCGGCTCCGACCACGTCGTCCGCGGGCACGAACGGTCCGGTCTGCTCGCGACCGGCGCGATCGCGGTCGACATGGAATCCGCCGCCACGCTTCTGAGCGCCGTCCGGGTGGGCGAGCGCCCGGTTGCGGCCGTCCGGGTGGTCGTGGACGCTCCTGAACACGAACTCGTCCGGATCGGCACGGTGCGCGGTGGAATATCGGCTTTCCGCGTTCTTCGGTCCGTACTCCCGGCTTTCCAAGAATGGCACCGTTCCTTGCTGCTCCCCAGGAGGTGAGCCAGATGGCCATGCCGCTGCGTCAGTCCATCAAGGTCGCTACATACTTGGCCGAACAGAAGCTCCGCAGGCGGGACAAGTTCCCGCTGATCGTCGAACTGGAACCGCTCTTCGCCTGCAATCTCAAGTGCGAGGGGTGCGGCAAGATCCAGCACCCGGCCGGGGTGCTCAAGCAGCGGATGCCCGTCGCCCAGGCCGTCGGCGCGGTACTGGAGTCCGGGGCGCCCATGGTGTCGATCGCCGGCGGCGAACCCCTGATGCACCCGCAGATCGACGAGATCGTGCGCCAGTTGGTGGCCAGGCGCAAATACGTCTTCCTGTGCACCAACGCCATGCTGCTGCGCAAGAAGATGGACAAGTTCACTCCTTCGTCCTACTTCGCGTTCGCCGTGCACATCGACGGGCTGCGCGAGCGTCACGACGAGTCGGTGGCGAAGGAGGGCGTGTTCGACGAGGCCGTGGCGGCCATCAAGGAGGCCAAGCGGCGCGGCTTCCGGGTCACCACCAACTCGACCTTCTTCAACACCGACACCCCGCAGACCATCGTCGAGGTCCTCAACTACCTCAACGACGACCTGGGGGTCGACGAGATGATGATCTCGCCCGCCTACGCCTACGAGAAGGCCCCCGACCAGGAGCACTTCCTGGGCGTGGAGCAGACCCGGGAGCTGTTCAAGAAGGCCTTCGCGGGCGGCAACCGGCGCCGCTGGCGGCTGAACCACTCCCCGCTGTTCCTGGACTTCCTCGAGGGCAAGGTCGACTTCCCGTGCACCGCGTGGGCGATCCCCAACTACTCCCTCTTCGGCTGGCAGCGCCCCTGCTACCTGATGAGCGACGGCTATGTGCCGACGTACCGGGAACTGATCGAGGACACCGACTGGGACCGGTACGGCCGCGGCAAGGACCCGCGCTGCGCCAACTGCATGGCGCACTGCGGCTACGAGCCCACCGCCGTCCTCGCCACCATGGGGTCCCTGAAGGAGTCGCTGCGCGCCATGCGCGAGACGGTCTCCGGGAACAGGGAGTGAGGCCGTGACCGCTGTCTCCCTCGGGATGCCCGAGGTACCGCTGCCGCCGCTCGCCGTACGGCGCGCCTCGCGGCGGATCCAGGTGGGACCGGTGGCGGTCGGCGGCGGCGCCCCCGTGTCCGTGCAGTCGATGACGACCACGCGCACGTCCGACATCGGCGCCACGTTGCAGCAGATCGCCGAACTCACCGCGTCCGGCTGCCAGATCGTCCGGGTCGCCTGCCCCACGCAGGACGACGCGGACGCGCTCGCCACCATCGCCCGCAAGTCGCAGATCCCGGTGATCGCGGACATCCACTTCCAGCCCAAGTACGTCTTCGCGGCCATCGAGGCCGGCTGTGCCGCCGTACGCGTGAACCCGGGCAACATCAAGCAGTTCGACGACCGGGTGAAGGAGATCGCACGGGCCGCCCAGGACCACGGCACCCCCATCCGGATCGGCGTCAACGCCGGGTCGCTGGACCGGCGCCTGCTCCAGAAGTACGGCAGGGCGACCCCGGAGGCGCTCGTCGAGTCCGCCCTGTGGGAGGCGTCCCTCTTCGAGGAGCACGGTTTCCGGGACATCAAGATCTCCGTGAAGCACAACGACCCGGTGGTGATGATCAACGCCTACCGGCTGCTCGCCGAGCGATGCGACTACCCGCTGCACCTCGGCGTGACCGAGGCGGGCCCCGCGTTCCAGGGCACGGTCAAGTCGGCCGTCGCCTTCGGGGCGCTGCTCAGCGAGGGCATCGGCGACACGATCCGGGTGTCGCTGTCCGCGCCGCCGGCCGAGGAGGTCAAGGTCGGCATCCAGATCCTCCAGTCGCTGGGGCTGAAGGAACGGCGGCTGGAGATCGTCTCCTGCCCGTCCTGCGGACGCGCCCAGGTCGACGTCTACAAGCTCGCCGACGAGGTGACCGCGGGCCTGGAGGGCATGGAGGTGCCGCTGCGGGTAGCCGTCATGGGGTGCGTCGTCAACGGCCCCGGCGAGGCCCGCGAGGCCGACCTCGGCGTCGCCTCCGGCAACGGCAAGGGGCAGATCTTCGTGAAGGGCGAGGTCATCAAGACCGTCCCCGAGTCGAAGATCGTGGAGACGCTGATCGAGGAGGCGATGAAGATCGCCGAGCAGATGGAGAAGGACGGCATCGCGACGGGGGAGCCGGCCGTCACCGTGAGCTGAACAGCACGGAACCGAAGGGGGACCGAGCGTGACGATCCTGGAGAGCATCCGGCAACCACGCGACCTGAAGGCGCTGTCCGAGGCGGAACTCGGCGAACTGTCCCACGAGATCAGGGAGTTCCTGGTGCACGCGGTCGCCAGGACCGGCGGCCACCTCGGACCCAACCTCGGGGTGGTGGAACTCACCGTCGCCCTGCACCGGGTCTTCGAGTCGCCCGTCGACCGCGTCCTGTGGGACACCGGCCACCAGAGTTACGTCCACAAGCTCCTGACCGGCCGTCAGGACTTCTCCAAGCTGCGCGGCAAGGGCGGCCTGTCCGGCTACCCCTCCCGCGAGGAGTCCGAGCACGACGTCATCGAGAACAGCCACGCCTCCACGGCCCTCGGCTGGGCCGACGGACTCGCCAAGGCCCGCCAGGTGCGGGGCGAGAAGGGCCATGTCGTCGCGGTGATCGGCGACGGCGCCCTCACCGGCGGCATGGCCTGGGAGGCGCTCAACAACATCGCCGCCGCCAAGGACCGCCCGCTGATCGTCGTCGTCAACGACAACGAACGCTCCTACGCCCCCACCATCGGCGGACTCGCCAACCACCTCGCGACCCTGCGCACCACCGACAGCTACGAACGCGTGCTGGCCTGGGGCAAGGACGTGCTCCAGCGCACCCCCGTGATCGGCCGCACCGTCTACGAGGCGCTGCACGGCGCGAAGAAGGGCTTCAAGGACGCCTTCGCCCCGCAGGGCCTCTTCGAGGACCTCGGCCTGAAGTACCTCGGCCCCATCGACGGCCACGACATCAAGGCCGTGGAGTCCGCGCTGCGCCGCGCCAAGCGCTTCCACGGCCCCGTCCTGGTCCACTGCCTCACCGAGAAGGGCCGCGGCTACGAACCCGCCCTCGCCCACGAGGAGGACCACTTCCACACCGTCGGGGTGATGGACCCGCTCACCTGCGCGCCGCTGGCCCCGTCCGGCGGACCGTCCTGGACCTCCGTCTTCGGCGAGGAGATCGTCCGGATCGGCGAGGAACGCGAGGACGTGGTCGCGATCACCGCCGCCATGCTGCGTCCGGTCGGCCTCGGCGCCTTCGCCGAGCGGTTCCCGGACCGGGTGTGGGACGTCGGCATCGCCGAGCAGCACGCGGCCGTGTCCGCGGCGGGCCTGGCGACCGGCGGCCTGCACCCGGTCGTCGCCGTCTACGCCACCTTCCTCAACCGCGCCTTCGACCAGCTCCTGATGGACGTGGCGCTGCACCGCTGTCCGGTGACCTTCGTCCTGGACCGGGCCGGCGTCACCGGCGTCGACGGGCCCTCGCACAACGGCATGTGGGACATGTCCGTCCTCCAGGTCGTCCCCGGGCTGCGCATCGCCGCGCCCCGCGACGCCGACCAGCTCCGCGCCCAGCTCCGCGAGGCGGTCGCCGTCGACGACGCGCCCACCCTGCTCAGGTTCCCCAAGGAGTCCGTGGGCCCGGCGGTCCCCGCGCTGGACCGCGTCGGCGGCATGGACGTACTCCACCGGGCGTCCGGCCCCGAGGTGCTGCTGGTGGCCGTCGGCGTGATGGCGCCCGTCTGCCTGAAGGCCGCCGAGCTGCTCGAAGCGCGCGGCATCGGATGCACCGTGGTCGACCCCCGCTGGGTCAAACCCGTCGACCCGGCCCTCCCGCGACTGGCCGCCGGGCACCGTATGGTGGCCGTCGTGGAGGACAACAGCCGTGCGGCCGGGGTCGGTTCGGCGGTGGCGCTGGCGCTGGGCGACGCCGGGTGCGACGTGCCCGTACGGCGGTTCGGCATCCCGGAGCAGTTCCTCGCGCACGCCAAACGCGGCGAGGTGCTCGCCGACATCGGCCTCACCCCGGTCGAGATCGCCGGACGGATCAGCGCGAGCCTCACCGCCGGGGAAGAGCCGGCGCACCAGTCACCGGACCCACAGGAGCCCCAGGCATGACCACCGCGGAGTCGTCGGGGACCGGGGAGTTCGACCTCGGCGCGCTGCTGGCCGAGCGCGGAGCCGAGCGCTACGAGCTGCACACCCGGTACCTCAACCACCAGCTCCCGCGCATGCTGCGCACCATCGGCTTCGACAAGGTCTACGAGCGTGCCGAGGGCGCCCACTTCTGGGACGCCGACGGCAACGACCACCTGGACATGCTCGCCGGGTTCGGGGTGATGGGCCTGGGCCGCCACCACCCCGTGGTCCGCAAGGCGCTGCACGACGTCCTGGACGCCTCCCTCGCCGACCTCACCCGCTTCGACTGCCAGCCGCTGCCCGGCCTGCTGGCCGAGAGGCTCCTCGCGCACAGCCCCCACCTGGACCGGGTGTTCTTCGGCAACAGCGGCACGGAGGCGGTCGAGACCGCCCTGAAGTTCGCCCGGTACGCGACCGGCAGACCGCGCGTCCTGTACTGCGAGCACGCCTTCCACGGCCTGACCACCGGCTCCCTCTCCGTCAACGGCGAGTCCGGCTTCCGGGACGGCTTCGCCCCGCTGCTGCCCGACACGGCCGTACCGCTCGGCGACCTCGACGCGCTGGAGCGGGAGCTGCGCAGGGGGGACGTGGCCGCCCTGATCGTGGAGCCGATCCAGGGCAAGGGCGTGCACGAGGCGCCGCCCGGCTATCTGCGGGCCGCGCAGGAGCTGCTGCACCGGCACAAGGCGCTGCTGATCGCCGACGAGGTGCAGACCGGCCTGGGCCGGACCGGCGACTTCTACGCCTACCAGCACGAGGAGGGTGTCGAACCGGACCTGGTGTGCGTGGCCAAGGGGCTCTCCGGCGGCTACGTGCCGGTGGGTGCCACGATCGGCAAGGACTGGATCTTCAGGAAGGTCTACTCGTCGATGGACCGGGTGCTGGTCCACTCGGCCAGCTTCGGGGCCAACGCCCAGGCCATGGCGGCGGGCCTCGCGGTGCTGTCGGTCATGGAGAACGAGCGGATCGTCGCCCGCGTCCGCGGCACCGGCGAACTGCTGCGGACCCGGCTGGCCGCACTCACCGAGAAGTACGAGCTGCTCGCCGACGTCCGCGGCCGGGGCCTGATGATCGGGATCGAGTTCGGCCGGCCCCGGTCCCTGAGACTGCGCTCACGCTGGACCGTGCTCCAGGCCGCCCGCAAGGGACTCTTCGCGCAGATGGTGGTCGTCCCGCTGCTGCAACGGCACCGCATCCTCACCCAGGTCTCCGGCGACCACCTGGAGGTGATCAAACTGATCCCGCCGCTGATCATCGACGAGGAGGACGTCAACCGGTTCGTGGACGCCTTCACCGCGGTGATGGACGACGCGCATGACGGCGGCCTGGTGTGGGAGTTCGGCAGGACGCTGGTGAAACAGGCGGTGGCCGACCGCTGACCCTCGTGCCCGCGCCGGGTTTGCCTCTGAGGCAAGAAAATTGCCCGTGGGGCAAATCCGGGGCTGAATGGAGGCATGAGCTCCTCCGAGACCGGGCCGCCGGCCGAACCGGCCGGCGCGCTCCCCGTGGTCGCGCCGCAGCTGCGCGCCCTGCGGCGACGGGCCTCCCTCACCCTGGAGGCCGCCGCCCGCGACGCGGGTCTGTCGCCCGCCCATCTCTCCCGGCTGGAGACCGGACAGCGCCAGCCCTCGCTGCCGATGCTGCTCTCCCTCGCCCGCATCTACGGTACGACCGTCTCCGAGCTGCTCGGTGAGTCGGCCGCCGACCGGGACGCCGTGGTGCGCGCCGCCGACATGGAGTCCACGGCGGCGGGCGGCTGGACGTACTGGCAGGCCGGTGCCGCCGGACGCGGCATGCAGGCCCTGCGGGTCCGTGTGCCGCACGGCTCCCAGGGCGACATCGTGCGCGTCCACCCCGGTGAGGAATGGCTGTACGTCCTCAAGGGGCGGCTGCGGCTGCGCCTCGGCGACACCCTGCACCGGCTCGCCCCGGGCGACAGCGCGCACTTCGACTCGCTGACCCCGCACCGCATCGCCGCCGCCGACCCCGACGGGGTCGAGCTGCTGTTCGTCCACACCCTGCTGCAGAGTCCCACGGCCGCGCTGTGCCTGGGCCCGATCCACGGAGAAGCGACATGACCGGCAAAGACATGGAAGAGAAGCTCCCCCGGGCCCTGTGGGTGCGGCTGTTCGTCTACGTGGTGGTGGGACACCTCTTCGCGGCCTTCATCTACTTCCTCTTCGAGATGGCTCCGAAGAAGTAGCGCCCGCCTCAGTCGAGCAGGCGCTCACGCAGCCGCTCCCGGGCCTCGGGGGTGAGCCCGAGCGCCTGCTCCAGATACGGGTCCACACCGCCCCAGGTCTCCTCGACGGTCTCGAAGGCCGCCGACAGATACTCCGCGCGCGCGTCGAACAGCGGGCTGAGCAGCTCCATGACCTCGGGGGAGTAGGCCGAGGCGGAGCTGCCGCTGCGCTGCACCTTGTAGCGGCGGTGCTTGGCGTTGGACTTCAGGTAGTCGTCGACGATCGCGTCGCGTTCGACGCCCACCGCGAGCAGCGTCACCGCCACCGACAGCCCCGCGCGGTCCTTGCCGGCCGCGCAGTGCATCAGCGCGGGAACGCTGTCCTCGGCGAGCGAGCGCAGCACCCGGGAGTGCTCGGCGGTGCGCTCCTTGATGATCAGCCGGTAG
Organism: Streptomyces sp. CB02400; assembly: GCF_001905725.1. Classification (GTDB taxonomy): domain Bacteria; phylum Actinomycetota; class Actinomycetes; order Streptomycetales; family Streptomycetaceae; genus Streptomyces; species Streptomyces atrovirens. The sequence continues at coordinate 165,238 of NZ_LIWB01000010.1, read as the reverse complement.
GAGCTGATCATCCGGTCCGCGCCCTTGCCGTCCGCGAGGATCGAGCGAAGCTGCTCCAGATCGCCGTCGCGGACCATCTTCCAGAACTCGGCGCCGTCGGCCGGGTCGCTGAGCGGCAGGTTCACATTGCGCACGCCCGGCAGCGTGACGTCCGGCCCTTCCAGCTTCTGGTCGGCCGCGTTGCGGAAGTCGAAGACCGTGTGCAGTCCGAGCGAGGACAGGAAGACGGTGTCCTCCGCGGTCGCGTGGGCGAGATGACCGCTGCGGAACAGCACACCGTGCCGCACCCGCCTGCCGTCGACGGTCGGCAGTCCGCCCACGTCGCGGAAGTTGCGTACTCCGGCCAGCTCGGGTTCGGTCGACGGCACCTGCTGCGTCACGAAGGACTCCTCCCACTCGGCGCCGCCGGCGGGGCTCGTCGACGGGCACGAGTCGACGATACGACATGCCTGCCTGGGGCAATGAGTTGTCCACAGGCATTGCCCGGCCGCCCCCACGCCCCCGATGATGTTGGTGTCTGATCGCACCTGTTCGAGTCTGTTGGAGGTTCGGTGGCGCAGGTCTCCCAAGACGGTCGTACGTGGCTCCTGTCGGGGCCGGCCAGCAGCTATGCGCTCCATGTCACGGACCGCGACGAGCTGGTGCATCTGCACTGGGGCCCGAGGATCACGCCGGCCGACGCGGAGGCACTCGCCGCGCGCCCGCTGCCGGACGACTGGCCGTTCGAGTCCCGCCTGGACGGACGTGAGGAGTACCCGGTCGAGGGCGGCCCCCGCTTCGTGAGGCCCGCCCTGTCCGTACGCACCGTCGACGGGCGGCGCGGCACCGAGTGGGCCTTCGACGGCCACGAGACGGACGACGGCGAAACCGGCGACGGCGAACTCCGCCTCCGCTTCCGCGACGGTGAGCTGACCGTGACCCTGCACTACCGGATGCGCGACGACGTGATCGAACGCTGGGTGACCCTGCACAACAGGGGACCCGCGGTCGAGCTCCTGCGCGCCGACTCCGCCACCTGGACCCTGCCCGAGCGCGAGCACTGGCGGCTGTCCCAGCTCCACGGCCGCTGGGCCGCCGAGTCCCGGCTGACCCGCTCCCCGCTCACCTACGGCGAGAAGGTCATCGGCAGCCGCCGCGGCCACACCGGACACCAGCACCTGCCCTGGGTCGCGCTCGACACCGACGCTACCGAGGAACGCGGCGAGGTCTACGGCTGCGCCCTCGGCTGGTCCGGCTCCTGGCGCGTCTGTGTCGCCCAACTCCCCGACGCGCGCGTGCAGATCACCGGCGGCGCGGGACACGACGACTCCGGCCTGCTGATGCTGGGCACGGCGGAGACGTACGTCACACCGGTCTTCGCCGGTCTGTGGAGCGACGGCGGCTTCGGCGGTGCCAGCCGCGCCTGGCACGCCTACCAGCGGACGTACGTCGTCCCGGACGCGGACCGGGACCGGCCCGTGCTGTTCAACTCCTGGGAGGCCACCGGGTTCGACATCTCGGAGGAGCGGCAGCGGGGGCTCGCGGCGCGGGCCGCCGAGATGGGTGTCGAACTGTTCGTGGTCGACGACGGCTGGTTCGGGGCGCGTACGAGCGACCGGGCCGGGCTCGGCGACTGGACGCCCAACCCCGACCGCTTCCCCGGCGGCCTGAAACCCCTCGCCGACCATGTGCACGGGCTCGGGATGGAGTTCGGCATCTGGGTCGAGCCGGAGATGGTCAACCCCGACAGCGACCTGTACCGCGCGCACCCCGACTGGGTGCAGTTCCAGCCGGGCCGCCGGCGCACGGAGTACCGCAACCAGCTCGTGCTCAACCTCGCGCGGGACGACGTGCGGGAGTACCTCTGGGAGCAGCTCGACGGACTGCTCTCCGGCGCCCCCGTCGACTATGTGAAGTGGGACTTCAACCGCTGCTCCACCGACGCCGGGTGGCCGGACGACCCGTACCCGCAGCGGCTGTGGACCGACCATGTGCGCGGCCTGTACGCCCTGCTGGACCGGCTGCGGGCGGCCCATCCGGACGTGGCCTTCGAGTCCTGCTCGGGCGGCGGCGGGCGGATCGACCTGGGGGTCCTCTCCCGTACCGACCAGGTGTGGACCTCGGACAACACCGACCCGCTCGACCGGCTCACCGTCCAGCACGGCTTCAGCCAGCTCCACCCGGCCCGGGTGATGGCCGCCTGGGTCACCGACAGCCCGAACGCGATGCTCAACGGACGGGTCAGTCCGCTGCGCTTCCGGTTCGTCAGCGCCATGGCCGGGGTGCTCGGCGTCGGCGGCGACCTCGCGCGGTGGGGCGAGGAGGAGCTCGCCGAGGCGCGGGAGTGGGTCGCGCTCTACAAGGAGATCCGGCCCGTCGTCCAGCGCGGCGACCTGTACCGGCTGCGCCCTCCGGAGGGCGGACTGAGCGCGGTGCAGTACGTCCTCGGTGACGAGACCGTCGTCCTCGCCTGCCTCCAGGCGCAGCACTACGGAGAGCCCGTCCCGGCCCTCCGGCTGCGCGGCCTCGACCCGGAGGCGTCGTACGAATGCCGCGAAACGGGCGAAACGTACCGAGGTGCCCTCTTGCTGCACCACGGACTGCGCACCGGTCTGCGGGGAGATCTGGACGCCGTGGTGGTGCGGCTGCGGCGCCTGCGATCCGACGATTAGGGCGTTCTGTCCGATTAGGTGGATTCGCCATAACGTGCCCCGAAAGAAAGGGAGATGGGGAAGGGGTGCGTGAGCAGCGTCATATCCGTGACGATGTGTTGTCGCCATGTTCACGTAATTCTGTGTAACGACAAGGGAATTCACGGGAGAAAGGGAATCCCGGCTGACGCTCGGTGACGTCAATTCCGCCTTTGGATCACGGAAAAACGCGTTCGCGGTGAACCTCGCGCTTGTCCCCTCGCGTCCGGGTCGCTTACGTTCGCCACCGATCCGGACGGACGCCCAATCCTGCCGCCGCCCGGAGCCCGTACACACACTGACCCGTGCACGGCAGGAGCGGGGGACCCACAGGTACCACTGCCTGTTCCGGTTCCCGGAACGGCTTGGGGTTAAGTCGCGCCAAAACGCGGCCGGGCATCTCCAGCCCGAACCCGACAGCTCACCTCGCAGGCGCCGGAGAGGAATTCGACATGCCCGCGAAGGGTAAGCACCGCCGTACCAAGGCCCAGCGTTTCACCCGCTCCATCGCCGTCGCCGGAACCGGTGGCGCCGCACTCGCCCTGCCGCTTCTCGGCGCCACCGGCGCGCACGCCGCCACGCCGGGGGCCGCCCCCGAGAAGGCCGTTCAGTCCCTTTCCGCCGCCGGCCAGAAGACCGTCGCCGAAAAGGGCGACGAGGCCCGCACGTACACCGTGAAGGCCGGCGACTACCTCGCGAAGATCGCCGAGACGGAGCACGTCGACGGTGGCTGGAAGCAGCTCTACACGGACAACCGCGAGGCCATCGGCGACGACCCGTCGCTGATCCACCCCGGCCTGAAGCTCTCCGTCGACGGCGAGGCCACCACGAGCGCGCCGGAGAAGTCGTCCGCCCCGGAGGCCCCGCAGGCCTCGGAGCAGGAGGCCGAGCAGCCGGCGGAGCAGCCCGCCGAGCAGCCCTCCTCGGACGCCTCCACCCAGACCACGAGCACCGACCAGGCCGCGAGCGCCTCCGGTTACAGCTCCCCGGTGCCCGGCGCCGGGCTCGGCACCGCCTACAAGGTGGCCGGCAGCATGTGGTCCAGCGGCTACCACACCGGCGTCGACTTCGCCGTCCCGACCGGCACCTCCCTGAAGGCCGTCGGTGCGGGCACCGTCGTCTCCGCGGGCTGGGCCGGCGCGTACGGCAACCAGGTCGTCATCCAGCTCGACGACGGCCACTACGCCCAGTACGCCCACCTGTCCTCGCTCTCCGTCTCGGCCGGCCAGACCGTGACCGGCGGCCAGCAGGTCGGCCTCTCCGGTTCGACCGGCAACTCGACCGGCCCGCACCTGCACTTCGAGATCCGCACCACCCCGGACTACGGCTCGGACGTGGACCCGATCTCCTACCTCCGCTCCAAGGGCGTCTCCATCGGCTGACCCCCGCGGCGACCTTCCTGACACGCACGCCGAAGGCCGGACCCCGATCCCCGGGGCCGGCCTTCGGCGTATTCCGGAATTGGCCAACATTTTGAGAGTGTCTTATCTCACCGCACGTCAACCCTTCCTTACGGTCGCGTAGGTCACATTCGAAGGTGAATCATGAGCGGTTGTGGCAGACGATTCGAAGAGTGACAGCAGAGCAGTGATCGGGTCGTACGTGGCGGTGGGGGACAGCTTCACCGAAGGCGTCGGCGACCCCGGCCCCGACGGGGCGTTCGTCGGCTGGGCCGACCGGTTCGCCGTACTTCTCGCGGACCTCCGGCCCGAGGGGGACTTCGCGTACACCAATCTCGCCGTACGCGGAAAGCTGCTGGACCAGATCGTGGCGGACCAGCTTCCGAAGGCGGTCGAACTCGCCCCCGACCTGGTCTCGTTCTGCGCGGGCGGCAATGACATCCTCCGCCCCGGCAGCGACCCGGACGAGGTGGCCGAGCGGTTCGAGCGGGCGATCGCCGCGCTCACGGCCGTGTCCGGCACGGTGATGGTGACGACCGGGTTCGACACCCGTGGCGTGCCCCTGCTGAAGCATCTGCGCGGCAAGATCGCGACGTACAACGGGCATGTGCGGGCCGTCGCCGACCGCTACGGCTGCCCCGTGCTCGACCTGTGGTCCCTCAGGAGCGTCCAGGACCGCAGGGCCTGGGACGCCGACCGGCTGCACCTGTCGCCGGAGGGACACACCCGCGTCGCGCTCCGCGCCGGGCAGGCTCTCGGCCTGGACACCCCCGCCGACCCGGAACAGGCCTGGCCGCCCCTGCCGCCCCGCGGCACCCTCGACATCCGGCGGGACGACGTCCACTGGGCCCGCGAGTACCTGGTGCCGTGGATCGGCCGCCGGCTGCGCGGGGAGTCGTCGGGCGACCATGTGATCGCCAAGGGGACGCTGTCACCGGACGACATCAAGGAACGGATCGCCTCGGTGGCGTGAGAGCCGTTTCACCGTGGGCGGCCGTATCCGGCACCACGCCGCCGGATACGGCCGCCCATAATGGAATGCCTGACCGACTCCACTTGGAGGTACCGTGGCCGGTTCCCGTTCTCAGAGCTCCGGGCTGCGCGCCCTGCGGCCCGTGGCCTTCGGCGCGGACCCGAGCGGCGAGCGCATGGCACGCATCCGCAGATCCCCGCACTTCAAGGACGGCGTGTTCCAGAACCCCGGGGGCACCGCCCGGATCCGCCCGTCGGGGTCGACGCGGGACCTGGCGAAGACCTACTTCGACAAGGACTCCCGGACCCGCCGCGCCCCCAAGAGCGCCATCCCGGTGCACCCGACCACCCTGGCCGACATCTCCCGCCCGCCGGCCACCGGGCTGCGCCTGACCTGGATGGGCCACTCCAGCGTGCTCGCGGAGATCGACGGACACCGGGTCCTGTTCGACCCCGTGTGGGGTGAGCGCTGTTCACCGTTCCCCTTCGCCGGACCCAGGCGGCTGCACCCCGTCCCGCTGCCGCTGGCCGCGCTCGGCCCGGTCGACGTCGTCGTGATCTCCCACGACCACTACGACCACCTGGACCTGCCCACGATCAAGGCGCTGGCCGGCACGGACACCCTGTTCGCCGTGCCCCTCGGCGTCGGCGCGCACCTGGAGCGCTGGGGCGTGTCCGCCGGACGGCTGCGCGAGCTGGACTGGCACGAGACGACGGAGATCGGCGGGCTCACCCTCACCGCCACCCCGGCCCGTCACTTCTGCGGCCGGGGCCTGCGCAACACCCAGCACACCCTGTGGGCCTCCTGGGTGGTCACGGGCGAGGAGCACCGGATCTACCACAGCGGTGACACCGGCTACTTCGAGGGCTTCAAGGACATCGGCACCGACCACGGCCCGTTCGACGCCACGATGATCCAGGTCGGCGCGTACTCGGACTTCTGGCCCGACATCCACATGACGCCCGAGGAAGGCGTCCGGGCCCATCTCGACCTGCAGGGAGGCGGTCCGGGCGGGGTGCTGCTGCCGATCCACTGGGGGACGTTCAACCTGGCGCCGCACGCGTGGGCGGAGCCGGGGGAGTGGATGAAGGAGGCCGCCGAGGAGGCCGGGCAGGCGGTGGCGTTCCCGCGGCCGGGTGAGCCGTTCGAGCCGGCTGGGAAGCCGCCGGTGGAGGCGTGGTGGCGGGCGGTGTCCGGCCCGATCGCCCGTCCGTGGCGGCGTCCGCGGAGTGCTGGGGGTGTGGCCGGGACGAGCAGGAGTGATCTCGACCTCGCCGGTGAGCGGTGAGCGGTGAGCGGTGATGTCGGTCGGGTACGAGCTCGGGGTGACGGCCCGGATGCTGGAACGTCTCCCGGCTGAAGAGCGGGATCGTTTGCTGCGAGTCTTGGACGGGGCGCCCCGCGCGGCGCGTGAAGCCACTGCTCAGCGATTCAGGCCCTTGCCGTCCCTGGACGGTTCGTCTCGGGTTGTCGTCCGAACACGCATCGTGGAGCGCTGAGCCGGCCGGAGGGAGAAGCCGTCGCGGACGATCGCGATGTGGGCCTCGGGCGGGTAGAGGATGCGCGGGCAGCGGCAGAGCACCAGGAACTGCGCCCGTTTCTTGGTCGGCTCGATCTTCGGGCGGCCGCCCTTGTACTTCGGGTGGAGCGAGCCGAAGCCGTCGGTGTCGAAGTCGTGGGTCACCTCGCGGACTTGGTCGTCGTTGGTGAACGACGCCTCGACGATCTTCGCCACCGCCGGGTCACCACCGGCCCGGTCCCCCTGCGAGTGATCCGCAGAAGCCGCCGCTCGGCACAGCATTCGAACGGCGCGGCTCACTGTGACTGAGCGTCCCCGCCGGCCGGCATCTCCGCATCCCAGTGTCGGGACGGCCCGCCGGTGGAGTCGGCCCGAGGAGAGCGCTGATCTGGGGGACTCATGGCGGCAGCGGGCGCACCGCCCGTCATCTCCGTACACGGGACGCGGTTCAACGCGGGACAGTGGAGCCCACAGCTCGCCGCACTCCAAGAGGACTTCCGGGTAGCCGCTGTCGACCTGCCAGGCCACGGCGCCCGCTCTGCTCAGCCCTGGAGCCTGAACGCGGCGACGGAGATCATCGCTTCCGCGGTGGACTCGCTCGACTGCGGACCGGCTCTGGTCGTCGGGCACTCGTTCGGTGGATACGCCTCGCTGGAGTTCGCGCGGTGCTGCCCCGAGCAGCTGCGGGGGCTGGTCCTTGCCGCGGCCAGCGCCTCGACTCGTGGCCCGTGGGCAACGCCGTATCGGTGGGTCGCCGGGCTCGCCCCTCGCATACCGGCGGGCCGGCTGGCCCGGTGGAACGACCGGTTGCTGCGGCGGCTCCATCCTCCCGAGGTGGTGGAGGCGACCGTCCTCTCCGGCTGCGCCTTCCACACCCTGCCGGCCGCCTGGGGCGAGGCGCCGGGCCGCTTCGACGCGGGTGCGATGCGTCATGTGGCGGCTCCCGTGCTCATCTTGAACGGCGAGAAGGACACCGTCTTCCGGTCCGGGGAGCTGGACTTCGCCCGTGCGCATCCGCACGCCCGCGTCGAATTGATCCCGCGGGCAGGACATCTCGCGCACTTCGACGATCCAGATTCCTTCACCGATGCTGTCCGCCGCTTCGCCCTACAGCTACCTGCTCGCGGCTGAGCGCGCCGGAGCCGGGTCCACCAGGGCTGCCCGGGCGCAGTGGGACCGCGAACGCTCAGACTGACCCGAACGCGCGCCCACTGGCCGACCGCGGTGTCGTTCGCCTGGAGCCCTGGAGGATCTTCCGTCACGCGCGCTGCGGCCCGGCTCTCATGACGTCCATCGCCCGAGGCGTCCCCATCCCGGAACGGCACCGCTGATGATGTGCCCTCCCCGCGGTGAGGGCGGGCATCGACGGGAGCCTGACGGTACCGCGGAGCCCTGGGGGCCGCCCGAGCGGCAGGGCTTGGGCGGCTCTGCCCGGATGCCGCCGCCCCTGGCAGCCTGGTGCCCTTCGCCAGGTCAGCCGTTGACGGTGTCGAGCACCACCTGGGTGACCTGTTCGGGGTCGTCGGACATCGGTGAGTGTCCGCAGCCCTTGAGTGAGACGTGACGGGCGCCTGGAAGCAGTCGTGCTGCCCTGAGTGCCTGATGGGGTGGGGTCATCAGGTCCCGTGTGCCCCAGCCGACCGTGACCGGGACCGGAACCTCAGGGGTGAAGGCCCGCAGCCGGTAGGCGCGCACAGCGCGCCGCGTCGGCTCGAAGCCGGGAGAGCGGACCAGGTCGCGCAGCGCGCCGGCGGCCGCCGTCTCCGGGATCCGCCAGGGCCGGGCGGCGAGCTGCCAGAAGGCCACGGTGCGCCCGATCGGGTGTCCGGCGATCCAGTGGGGGCGTTCAGCGCAGGCTCGTGCCATCGCGTGGGCGACGCGGAGCGAACCGAGAGCGTAGGCGGCCTCGGGGCGGGTCCACAGCCCGATGGGGGACAGCGTGACGGCGCTGCCGACCGCGCCGCTGCGGGCCAGTTCCAGGGCGACGGCCCCACCGAGGGAGTTCCCCACGACGGGCGGGCGGGTGAGGCCGGCACCGGGGAGCCACTCGGCGACGGCGGCGGCCAGCGCCTCGACGCTGGGTGTGGTCCCTTCGGGGAGCGAGGGGCTGTCACCGAAGCCTGGGAGGTCGACGGTCACCACCTCGTGCCCGCGGGCGAGACGCTCCAGGACGGGTGCCCAGCCATCCCGGTCGAGTTGGAGGACGACCATCAGGGGCGGCCCACTGCCGAGTCGCCGCGACGCCAGTTCCAGATCCGGCATGTTCGCATCGTAGGAGGACAGTCCAGGACGCGCACCCGTGCACGGAGGCACGTGTCGGTGGTCTGTCTACGCACTCTCCCCCGGCTCGGGTTCCAGGCGCCGTGACCAGGACCCGGCATGATCCGGAAGGCAAACCCTCCAGTACGGTGCGGTGCCCATCCGTACGGTTCGGCAGGTGGCCGGGAACCGTCACGCCTAGGCTTGATGTCTGGAAGATCCCTGTCTTGGGTCCTGCGGGATGGAGGCGCGATGCTGCGGACACCGGTGTGCGAGGTATTGGGCATCGAGGTGCCGGTCGTGCAAGGGCCGCTCGGAGGGCCCTGGCAGCAGAGCATGCGGCTTGCCGCGGCGGTCAGCAACGCTGGGGCTCTGGGCAGTGTCCCCACCACGCTGCGCACGCCGGCGCAGGTCCGTGACGACGTGCGTCGGCTGCGAGATCTCACCGACCGGCCGTTCGCGCTGAACATGACCCGGCGGCCGTTCGACCCCGAGGTCTTCGACGCGGTGATCGCCGAGGCCCCACCGGTGTTCTCCTTCGCGCTCGGCGAGCCGGATGACCTGGTGACCCGCGTCCACGATGCCGGCGCGATCTTTCTGCAGCAGGTGACGACGGTCGAGCAGGCGGTGCGCGCGGCCGAGGCCGGCGTCGACGTGATCAGCGCGCAGGGCACCGAATCCGGCGGGTTCTGCGGCGATGTCAGCACGATGGCGCTGGTGCCACAGGTCGTCGACGCCGTCCGGCCGCTGCCGGTACTCGCCTCTGGCGGCGTCGCCGACGGGCGGGGCATCGTCGCGGCACTGGCCCTGGGGGCGCAGGGCGTGAACATCGGCACCCGATTCCTGGCCTCGGCCGAGTGCGGGGTCAGCGACGACTGGAAGGCAGCCATCGTCTCCGCCGCTAGTCAGGACGCTGTCAAAGTGGCGTTCGCCGAGCACATCCTGCCCCCGCCGACCGAGGGTGGGTACATGACCGTCCCCCGGTCGCTGCGCACCCGGTTCGTCGAGGAGGGGAACGTCAGCCCCGAAGCGGCCGCCGCCCAGGCCGAGGCGTTGCGCAGCAAGGTGATGACGTCGATGCGCGACGGTACGGCACACGAACTGATCCCGTTGACGGGCCAGACCGCTGGCCTCGTCCGCGACATCGCCCCGGCCGCCGAACTCGTCAACCGGTTGATCACGGAAGCAGAGGTGACGCTACGCGCTCTCGCCGACCTGGCGTCGGCGAAGAACGGCGCCGATGAACCCGGGTAGGAACGGCTGGCGCCGGCGTCTCGCAGCAGGATGCTGACCCGAGCCCGCTGATCCCGCCGCGGCAACGAGCCGAACACATCGGCAACGAGCTCCGGCAACTGACACCGAAGCGGGTCCACCTCCCCCGGCCTCGTACCCGGACGATGCCCGCTACCAGGCGAGATCACCCGACATGACGAAGCACTACCGGGCAGCTCGGTTGGTCCTGCGGCCTCGTACCGCCCAGGCCAGGGCCGTGAGCGAGACGGAGCCGTCCGCCTCCCGGGGGACTTTCGCGCTCAGTGCGTCTCGTACCCGCTCCCGGTGGGCCGGGGCGAGGGCGGCGAGGTAACCCGGCGCGGGACCCTGGCCCGCCCGGAAGGGGTCCCACAGGTCGGCGAAGTCGGTGAAGACCGTGGGCACCTCGATCGGGACGACGGACACGTCTGCGAGTCCCGCCCCGGTCCAGACCGCGCGCAACGCTTCCGGGCGGCAGACCGGGAACCGGCGGCCCTCGTCCAGCGTGGCCGCGGCCGGGTCCACCTCGATGGCGGCGTCCCAGAAACGTCGCAGGAAGCCCATGCCTTCGGCGTAGTCCCACACGTACGCGGCGACCAGGCCACCCGGCCGGGTCACCCGCGCCATCCGGGCGACCGCCGCGGCGGGGGAGGGCAGGAAGTTCAGGACCAGACCGCTGGCGACCACGTCGCACGCCTCGTCGCGTACGGGCAGCGCCATCGCGTCGGCCACGACGAAGTGCGCGGGCGAGGCGGCGGACGCCCGTGCTTGGGCGACGAACCCTTCCGACCGGTCGACTCCCACCACCGCGCGGGGCCGGCAGCGGGCGACCACCACGGCCGTCAGGCCGCCCGCACCGCAGCCCACGTCCAGCCACCGCAGACCGTCGGCGGCGCCGAGCCAGGCGCCGAACTGCTCGGCGACGCGGCGGCTCCAGCGGCCCATGTACCGCTCGTAGGCGGCCCCGGCCGACCACACGTCGTACCGCTGCTGCTCTTGCATGCGTTCAGGATTCCGGCCCCGCGGCCTTACCGGCCGCAGCCACGCCAGCGTCGCTCGACGACTCCTGGTTCCCTGTCGACTGACAGGGCGCCATGCTGCCGGACATCCACATGACGCCGGCGCAGGGGGCGCAGACCCACCTCGACCTGCGGGGAGGCGGCCCGGGCGGCGCGCGTGCTGCTCATTCCGGCGCTTTGCCCGGAACGGTGGCGGCTGGTGGCGGCTGGTGGCGGCACTCTACGCGCCGGCACCGCGCACGCCCTGACTCCTCTCCCGCTGGTACAGCTCGCTTGGGGCCCGTGCCGCGCTGACGTGGCTGGGGTGCGGACGCGACGTCAGCGCGGCACGGTGCGCGAGGGTCTCCAGGACTGCCCTACTGGTCGTACCTGTCGTGCAGGACGGGGACGGTCTGCGGGGTTTGGTGGGGCAGGGTCTGCGGGGTGGCGGAGTGACGCATGAGCTGTTCGCCCTCCACGTCGACGTCGGGCAGGATGCGCTGCAGGAAGCGCGGGAGCCACCACGCTTGGTGGCCGAGCAGGGTCATCACGGCCGGTACGAGGGTCATGCGGACGATGAAGGCGTCCACGAGGACGCCGACGGCCAGGGCCAGGCCCATCACCAGCAGGCAGTAGACGGGGAGGGCGGCGGAGAGATTGTCGGCGACGTCGATGTTGACGGCGGTGTTGCCGGTGACGTTCAGTTGTGTGCCCGTTTGCCGCTCGATGCTGTCGCGTGCGCTGCGGATCTCGGACAGCACGGTGGCGGTGGCCTGCCTGTCGGGGCCGGAGAAGGGTCCGACTCGTCGTCAGTGCGCCCAGGGCAGACGAACTGCCTCGATTTCGGAGTCGTTCAGCAAAGCGCTGATGAGGGCCGGGGGCCCGGCGATCTTGGTGGCCCACAGGTCGTAGTCGGTGCACAGGACCCATGAGCGGTCATCGGCCCAGAGGTTGGACGGGCTGAAGTCGGCTTCGGAGTGGTCGTAGAGGATCTCGGCGTCGCCGAGCCGCCCCGCACGCACGTGGAGGTCGTCGAAGTCGACGGCTGCGAGCATCAGCGGGTTGTAGTAGGCCAGGCAGCGGGTGTCCGGACCCGTGGGGCTGTACTGGGTGAGGATGGCGATCAGCCGGTTCCAGGTCTCACGGTCCAGACTCCCCTCGGTCGGCGGAATCATGCCCAGCGGCCAACTTCCCTCCTTCTTGGCCGAGGGAAAGCAACGGTAGGAGGGCATCAGGCCGTCGGGCACGACCGGGTCGCCGGTCCGCCGGGCAAGCTCGGCCCAGCGAAGCCGTCGCCAGCCGGGGCCCGGGTGCTGGGCGCGGCCCAGCCCTCCTCCCGTGGCGACGCCCACGGCATCGAGGTCTATGCCCGCGACGACGTGCGGCCGGCCACTCCCGTCCGCCGACCGCGCCTGGTGGCAGTCGTGGTACGACACCTCGGCCGGCCCCTGCTCGTGCTCGTACATGGCGTTGAGCACCCACACCGCGTCGGGCATCGCCGGAGGCATGAACCCGGTCACGCCGTCGCCGCACAGCTCCAGCAGCCAGTCGGTGGCCCCAGACGGCGCGAGCTGCCACAGACCCGACACCGGGTTCGACTCCTCGGACATGTGTTCATGATCCCAGGCGTGATGCCGCCCCGGACGATGACCTCGCACGTGAAGTGCGTGGCGATTCTTGAGCCTGTCGCGAAGGGTGCCCGAACTGCGGGTCCGTCGGGGCCGGCGACGGTGGGACAGTGTGTCCCGCCTTGACGGTCGCCGGCGGGAAGGGACGGTGCAGCGGAGGTACCGGGAGACGCACCGGCCAGGCTCTGCTGGTACCTGATGCCACCGCTCGGCCGGGCCGAAGTGCCGGCCGGGTGCGCCTGACTGGCACCCGCGCAGGGCCCGCTCAGCCTTCCACCGCTTCGTCGATCGGGTTGCCGTAGCGGGGGGATGCCTTCAGTGGGGCCGGCGTTTCCCGGGCGTCCTTGCCACCACGGTCATCGCTGAGGCGCGGGCGCATTGTGCGCGACGCGACTTACGGGACGCCCCGCGACGGGTGTCGGGCCCTGCCGACCTGGGGGCTCGGCTGGTGGGTGATTCAGCAAGCCGTCGTGCGGACGAGCACGAGTTCAATGCTCGGCTTGTGCCGGTTGGCCCGACGGGTGTCGTCGTGATCCTCGCGCCGTCAGGAGCGGGCGGATCTCGTTGATGGCGCGGTCGAAGCTGGAAGAGCCCACCCCGTAGACCACACAGAGGGCCTCGTGGGTGAGGTCCGTGCGCAGGTGAACCAAGGCGGCCGGCAGCCGGCCGGTGAGGAACGGTTCGTATGTCGGCCCGGCCCCGGCCTGTCGCAGGCGGGCGCGCTGACGTCGCTCGTACCGCGCGGACTCGCAGCGCGCTTCTCAGCGTGGCGCGAGTTCTTCGACCAACTCGCCGAGATGCCGGTGCGCGACGCAGCAGAAGGCAGGACGGGCCATGGCCGCGCGGGCCTGCTTGGTCTTTCTTCCTTCAAGAACCCGCGCGGCCGTCGTCGTGTCACGGCCTGACCGGGAGGATGGTCAGACCCGGTCCAGGGGCCGGTGCGGACCACTGGGAAGCGCCGTTTCGATCGTGTCACCGGGGCGCACCACGCCGCCTTCCCGCACGATGCTCATGATGCCGGCTTTGCGCACGATGTTCCCCGCCTCGTCACGGCCGGCGACTTGCTTCAGCAGCCCGCTCCGGAAGTTGTCGATCTGCAGGCAGGGATTGCGGAGGCCGGTGACCTCCAGGACTGCGGAGTCGCCGATGCGCAGCAATGTGCCAACTGGCAGGCCGAGCAGATCGATGCCGCGCGTGGTGATGTTCTCGCCGAGTTCGCCGGGTGCCACCTTGAACCCTTCTTCGCCGACCTCGGCGAAGAGCTCTTCATGAATGAGGTGGACCTGGCGCAGATTCGGCTGGGTGGGGTCCTGCGCGACGCGCGAGCGGTGCTTGACCGTCACACCGGCGTGTACGTCCCCCTCCACACCGAGCCCGGCGAGCAGTCTGATGCTGTCCCGGTTCGGCTTGGTGAACGAGTATTCCCCGTTGCTGCTGACCGCCGTCACTCTCCCGCTCATACCTCGGAACCCCCTCGTCGGTAACCGTGATCAGCCACGAGCCTAGAACACGGGCCGGAACCCAACCCGCCGCACTCATCCAGACCGCCCCTGGACGAGGGAAACGTCGAAGTGCTGCTGGAGTGCCAGCGGTACGGAGCATTCCCAGGTGCCGACCACGGGACAGGTTGCAGGGTCCTGAGGTTCTTCAACAGGGCCGGAAACCGGGGCGCGGTGGGCTTCCCCGCCATGTGATGATCTTTCCGCCGCGCCAGGCTCCCGGCGCGTCGGTCGCCTCACCACACCCTTGGGGGGTAGCAATGAGCTTGTTATCTGCTGGACGCCCGGTACGTCTCAGATCCGGCGCCGCCGTGGCGGTGGCGGCCGGTCTGCTGGCGGCCGGCCTCGCCGCGCCCGCGTTCGCCGCCGACGACCCGCCGCAGACCGACCAGCTGTGGATCAACACGCCGTACGAGCAGACGCTGCCGATCGGTACCGACGGCGGTCAGCCGCAGTCCCGCACTCTCGGCGTCGGCATCTACCACGACAACGACAACTTCACGGTGACCGACGGCAGGCTCACCGTCGACGTCTCCGGCCTTGCCGGGGTCGCCGAGGTGAGCTGGTCCGACAACTGCACGCCGAGCGGCACCGGCGCGGTGTGCGACATCCCCGTGGTCCCCGCGATCGGGGGCGACTACGAGGACCAGGTGTTCCTGACGGTGCGCGCGGCCGACGGCGCCGAAGTCGGCGCGCAGGGCAGGATCACCTACGAGGCGACGGCCACCGGCGGTCCCGACGGGACGCTCACCGCGCCGCACGAGAGCTTCGACACCACGCTCACCGTCGGCGCCGGACCCGACCTCGCCATCGACCCCGTTGCCGACATCGAGGAGGGTCTGCCCGGCGACGAGCGGACGATCCCGTTCAAGGTCACCAACAACGGCAACGAGAGCGCGAACGGGTTCACCGTCAGGCTGTACGCCTCGTACGGCCTGACGGATCTGACCCGGTACGACGCCTGCGCCTACACCACGACGGACGGCAACGACTACGCACCGTCGAACAAGGCGATCTGCACGTTCGACCAGGTGCTGGCGCCGGGCGACTCCTTCGAGCTGCCCGAACCGCTGACGGTGCGACTCGCCCCGCACGCACTGAACGAGCGGCTCGACATCGACGTCGAGCCGGGCGGCGGCGCCCAGGACATCGACTCCCAGAACGACTACGCGGTCCTCCCGATCGGCGCGGAGAACACCGCGGACTTCTCCGTGACCGGTGACACCATCTCCGGCGCGGCGGGCGAGACGGCCACGGCCGAGATCACGTTCAGGAACAACGGCCCGGCCTGGCTCGGCAACCTCGGCTCCGGCGACCCTGTCGCCGAGGTCCGGCTGGTCGTGCCCGAGGGCACCACGGTCACCGGCGTGCCGTCCGGCTGCTACCCGCGCACCCTCGACGGCGGCTACTACCCGAAGCGGACGGGCGCCCCGCGCTACGACTGCGACCTGCGGTACTGGGTGCTGGAGGACACCCGGCGCACGTTCGCGTTCTCCGTGCGCGTCGACACCGTGGTGCCCGGCGCGACCGGTGCCGTGAGCATCCACCCCCCGTTCGGCGAGTACTCCTTCGCCTTCGACCCGGATCTCACGAACAACACGGCGGTCCTGACCGTCGACTGACCGGCCCGCGGGTTCGGAGCAGCCGCCTGAGCGGCTGCTCCGAACCCGCGTTTCGTCTGGTGGGGGACGCGCGGCAGCTGCCGCCGTCGGCGCAGCACCACGGGAAGGGACATGACCCGGCGGTTCCCGGCTCCGGGCCGTCGGTCGTGGTGCACCACAACGCCAGAGTTGTTTCCGTCCGTGCGAGACCGAGGCCGTCTGGCCGAGCTTGGAGTTGACCTCCGGACGGTATACCCTAGGGGGTATCTCGAAAGTGCGTGGGTCGTGGAACTGGCGATGGCTGCTGAGGAACTGAAGACGGTGGTCAACCGGTTGCGGCGGCGTCCCGGGCGCTGGACAGGGCTGGCTTCGCGATCATCGCCGCCGGTCTGCAGCACTGCCTGACCGACGCGGACATGGTTGCTTCCGGTGACCGGGAGCAGATGCGGGCCCGGCTGGAGAAGCTGTTCCTGTCGCTGGCCTGAGTGCCCGGTCGCACCGGAGTGCTCGGCTTGTCGGGTGAGGGCGCCGCTGGGTATGAGGGACGGTTCCCGGGCGGCAGCACGGTGGCGAGCGGGTCGGCACTGGAACGGCAGCGCGGTGACCAGGGCTGGACGGCGTGGACGGTTTCTGCGCCGGCCTGGGGGCCATGGACCGGAGCGAGTGGCCTAGGGTGGCTGTGTCTCTGAGCAGGGTGTGGGAGTGGCGATGAAGCGAGCGGCACGCGGGCGGGCGCACGCCCGGTTCCGTGGTGTGCTGGCTCTGCTCGTGGCCGTGGTGGCGCTGCTGTGCGTCTTCGGGCGCGCGGAACGTGAAGGACCAGGGACGCCGCCTGCCGTCGCGGAGCGCGTACACACTCTCACCGTTGCTGAACCGTCGGACGGCGCAGCGGCGCCGTGCGGCAAGAAGGTGATCGCCGATCGCAGCGTGCAGCGGGCCGAGAACCCTCCGCCGTCTGCCGCGTGCCCCGGTCCCGCATCGCTGCCCACCGATCCCGCACCTTCCGTGTCGCAGCACTCCGGGGTGCTGTCGGCGGGCCCGGCTCCGCCGCCGACGACACTTCACTCCGTTCTGCGGATTTAGACCGGCCCGTTGGCCGCGTCCCTGAATCCTCGAAGAACGGAGTTCTTCAACATGTCCCCTTCCTCGCGCTCCTGGAGCCGGGCGGGTGCGGCACTGCGTGGTTGGCGGTTCCGGCAGTGGGCTGTGGCGGGCGTCGGTGCCCTGGCCACGGCGGTCCTGGTCGGCGCGCCCACCGACGTGGTGCCCAATCCGCTGTTCGGCCGGTCGGTGCCCGTGCAGTGGTGGAACTACCCGGCCCTCGCCGTCACGGCCGTCCTGGCCGGCATCGTCCTGAGCACCTACGTGCGCCGGCCCTCGACCTCTCCGCAGCCGAAACCCTCGGACGGTGGCCGTCTCGGGGCGATCGGCGGGGTGCTGTCCTTCTTCGCCGTCGGCTGCCCGGTCTGCAACAAGCTCGTCCTTGTGCTCCTCGGGGCTTCCGGTGCCCTGAGCTACTGGGCGCCCCTGCAACCGCTGCTGGCCCTCCTGTCGGCGGGGCTGCTGGCGGAAGCCGCGCTGCGCCGCCTGTCCTTGCAGGCCGCGTGCCCGGTCACGGCCTCTGCCTGACCCGCGGCCCGGTTCCGCACCCTGTTCCTCCTCAACGTCTGAGGTGTCCCATGTCTGGATCCACCCTGTCCTCGTCCCGCCGCAGCCGCAGGCGGACCGTCGCGGCCGTCGCGGTTCTCGCCGCCGCCGTGGTGACCGCGGCCTTCGCCCTCACGCTCGACGATTCGAGCAACCGCAACGGGAGGGCCGGCGAGCCCGCGGCTGCCACCGGGTCCGCCGTCCCCGCGCCCGCCGACGAAAGCCTGCTCGCCCTCGCCCGCCGTGATGCGTCCGACCCGCTGGCCCTCGGGCGCGCGGACGCCCCGGTGGTGATGATCGAGTACTCCGACTTCCAGTGCCCGTTCTGCGGCCGGTTCGCCCGCGAGACCAAACCCGAACTGCTGCGCTCGTACGTGGACAGGGGAGTCCTGCGCATCGAATGGCGCAACTTCCCCGTCTTCGGCGAGGAGTCCGAGCAGGCCGCGCTGGCCGGCTGGGCGGCCGGACGGCAGAAGAAGTTCTGGGAGTTCCACGACGTCGTCTACGGCAAGCCGCGCGAACGCAACGCCGGTGATTTCGGCGCCGAGAACCTCATCGCCATGGCCCGCGAGGCGGGCATCACCGACATCGAGCGCTTCCAGGCCGACATGGCCTCCGACCAGGCCCGCAGCGCCGTGCAGAAGGACCGGGAGGAGGGCTACGTCCTCGGCGTGACCAGCACACCGGCGTTCCTGGTCAACGGCAGGCCGATCCTGGGCGCCCAGCCCACGGCCGCCTTCGAGGAAGCCGTCGAGACGGCGGCGAAGGCGGCCGGACGATGAGCGAAGTCGGCCTGGCGGTGGCGTTCCTCGGCGGACTGCTGGCCCTGCTCAGCCCGTGCAGCGCACTGCTGCTGCCGGCCTTCTTCGCCTACTCCTTCACCAGCCGCACCCGGCTGGTGACGCGTACCGGCCTGTTCTACGCCGGGCTGTGCACGACACTCGTACCGCTCGGCGTGGCCGGCTCGTTCGCCGGCCGCCTCTTCTACGGCCACCGCGACACCCTGGTGACCGTGGGAGGATGGACGGTCGTCGCCCTGGGCGTGGCGCAGATCGCCGGGGTGGGCTTCGGCTCCCGCCGGATGGCGCAGGCCGCGGGCGGACGCCGTTCGGGCTCGGCCCTGTCGGTGTTCGCCCTGGGCGCGGTGTACGGACTGGCGGGATTCTGCGCGGGACCGATCCTGGGCTCCATCCTGACCGTGGCGGCCGTGGACGGCGACCCCCTGCACGGCGGGGTACTGCTCGCCGTCTACGCCCTGGGCATGGCGGTTCCGATGTTCGCGCTGGCGTCGCTGTGGGACCGGTTCGACCTGGGCCGCAGGCGCTGGCTGCGCGGCCGGACCTTCCGGGTGGGACCGGTGACGCTGCACAGCACCTCGCTCGTCGGCGGCCTGTTCTTCATCGCTCTCGGAGTGGCGTTCCTGGCCTTCGACGGCACATCCGCGCTGCCGTCGGTACTGAGCACCGACACCGAATTCGCCCTGGAGGAACGGCTGTCCGACATCGGCGCAGCGGTCTCCGACCGGCTGGTCCTGCTGCTCCTGGCCGGCGCGGCGGCGTCGGCCGCCCTGCTGGTGCTGCTCCGGCCGGCCGGCAGGCGGGAGCAGCAGTCACCGCCGGAAACGGAGCCGGCCGCACACGAGTGACGCACCTTCGCCCGCACACCTGATACGCGTCGAGGGAGGGGCCCGGCTCCGGGCCCCTCCCTCGACGGGTGGCTCAGCAGTTGCGCCATGCGGCCAGGGTGTTGTCGGGATCGGCGGCGCGGGGACGGTTGTGGGGCATGGCGGCCGTGCCGCAGGTGTGGGTGAGGGGGCCGGCGGCCGCGCCGGCGCGCACACCGATGATCCCGACGCGGGGGTTGGAACACGGATGACGGAGGCGGCGATCGGAGCCAGGGAGCAGTTGTCCGGTCTCGTCGGACGTGCCGGGCGACGGCCGCGGACACCCCGCGGCCAGGTCGGGCCCGCTCTGAGGCCGCCCTCGACCAGGAGGCCGACATTGCCGCCCACGAAGGTGTCCGGCGGGACCGGCCCGTCACGGGATGATCGTGATCTTTCCTACATGGGTACCGCCCTGAAACGCCTTCTGAGCGGCGTGGATGTCGCTCAGGGGGAAGCCGGCCGCGATGCGGGGTCGCACGCTTCCGGTGCGGGCCAGGCCGGCCAGAGCTGCGAAATGGGCGCGGGTGTGCATGGAGGAGCCGATGAGACGGAGGTTGTGCAGGTAGAGGCGACGCAGGTCGAAGGTGATGACGGGGCCCGCGACGGCACCGGCGACGACCCAGCGTCCGTTCTCCCGAAGAGCGGGCAGGAGCCGCTCGAGCCACGGTCCTCCCGCCACGTCCGCGACGGCGTCCAGGCCCCCGGGCGCCACCGCGGCCAGCCGGCGTTCCAGATCGGCGGGGTCCGCGTCCCTGGGCAGCGTCGCCGAGGCGCCGGCCTCCTCCAGCGCGGCGGCCTTGGCGCCGCTGGTCAGCGCCACCACCCGCGCGCCGCGAGCTGCCGCGAGCTGCACCAGGGCCAGGCCCACCCCGCCGGAGGCTCCGGTGACGAGCACCGTCTCACCACTGCGGATCTCCGCACGTTCCAGCATGCCCATCGCCGTGCCGTAGGCGACCGGGAGGGCGGCCAGCTCCTGGTCGGAGAGCGGGGAGGCGCTCATGTCATGCAGGCGGTCGGCATCCACCACGACGTACTCGGCGAAGCCGCCGTCCCTCTCACTGCCCAGCAGACCGACGGGCGGAGCGTCCTCACGGTCGTCGGCGTAGAAGGCGGGATCGACCAACACCCGGCAGCCCACCCACTTCGCCGGTACGCCGGCACCGACTTCGCTGACGGTGCCCGCGATGTCGCCGCCCTGGATCAGCGGGAACTCCAGTGGACCCCGCCATCCCGCCTTCGCCTCCGGACGTCCGGGCAGCCCGTACGCCCCTTCGCGAGTCCACACATCCGTGTTGTTCATCGCCGCCGCGGCCACCCGGACCAGCACCTGCCCCGGACCGGGCTCGGGCAGCGGCCAGTCGGTCCGTAGCCCCAGCGCTTCCATGCCCCCATGGCGGTAGAGAACAGCGGCACCCATGACACGTTTCATCACAGCTTGATCGTGCCTCACAGCGACTGAGGCGGCCACCTACGTCATCTGCGCCGCGATCGCCACCACCATGCCTCAGGTGCTCTCCAGCAGCTCCCGGAACCTATACGGAAGATGTCATTGACGGAGCGGTGTACCGACGGCCACTCGGCGATCTCGACCTCGAGGGCGAGCTGTGACGTCGATGGGGGACGACCTTGCCGGGGCGCGACCGCATGGCGCGGGCCTGGTCGTTCACGCCGTCATCGGACCCGGCCGGGCAGACCGCCGGATGAGAGCGGAATCCGGGCCCGGGGACGGCCCCGATGGCATCGAAGCCGCCGTGGCCACCGGCGCCGTCCATGTCCGTGATGCGGGACCTATATTGCCGTCCCGCGTTGGGTCTCCACCGTCAGAACGTGTTCGACCGCCTGGATCAACGTCTCCTTGACCGAGGCGCGCAGGCGGGCGTCGCAGAGCAGGACCGGTACGTGCGGGCCCAGCGTCAGTGCCTGGCGTACCGTCTCCGCCGGGTACTGGCGGGCGCCCTCGAAACAGTTGACGGCGACCACGAACGGCAGCCCGCTGCGTTCGAAGTAGTCGACGGCCGGGAAGCAGTCGGGCAGCCGTCGGGTGTCGGCCAGGACGATCGCGCAGAGCGCCCCGGCGGCCAGTTCCTCCCACATGAACCAGAAGCGGTCCTGGCCGGGGGTGCCGAACAGGAAGAGCGCGAGACGGTTGTGGATGGTGATCCGGCCGAAGTCCAGGGCCACCGTGGTCGTGCCCTTCCGTTCGACACCCGACAGATCGTCCACGTCGACACCGGACCGTGTCAGCGTCTCCTCCGTGTGGAAGGGGACGATCTCGCTGACCGTGGAGACCAGCGTGCTCTTCCCCACCCCGAAGCCCCCTGCCACCAGGATCTTCGCGGCGTCCGGCAGCTCTGTCCGTGACATGGCGGGCTTGCCTTTCCGTCTCGTACTCACAGTGCGCGCAGTCCTTCGAGTACTTCTCTGATCATCCGGACGCTGGGCCGCGCCGCCGGGTCGGCGGGCTGCCGCACCCGGATGGCCCGGGCGTTGAAGAGGTCTCCGAGCAGCACACGTACGACCCCCACCGGCAGGTTCATGCGCGCCGCCACCTCGCCCACCGGGCGCGGGCTGCGGCAGAGGGCGAGGATCGCCCGGTGCTCGGGCTGCGTCTCCACCTCGTGCTGGAGCGTGTCGACCGTCGCGACCACGAAGGCCACGAGGTCGAAGAAGTAGCCCTCGTTGCGGGTCCGCCCCCGCACCATGGCGTACGGGCGGACGACCGGGCCGGCCGCCTCGTCCACCCATTGCGCGTGGGTCATCGTGACTCGACCGACATGTGGAAGCCGAGGCGTTTGACCAGCATGGCCATCTCGTAGGCGACGACGCCGATGTCCGCGCCCTGGCGGGTCAGCGCCGTCAGACAGGAGTTGTCGCCCGCCGCGCACACGAACAGGAAGCCGCCCTCCATCTCCACCATGGTCTGGAGCACCGCGCCGCCGCCGAAGTGGCGCCCGGCGCCCTTGGCGAGGCTGTGGAACCCGGAGGCGACCGCGGAGAGCCGCTCGGCCTGGTCGCGGTCGAGTGCCTCGGAGGCGCCGAGCAGCAGCCCGTCCGTGGACAGCAGGACGGCGTGGCCGATCTCCGGCACGTTGCGCACCATGTCGCTCAGCAGCCAGTCGAGAGGAGAGCCCGTCTCGGACGGGCCGACCTGGGTCATGTCAGCCACGCTGTCAACCACGCTTTCTGGAAGTGGGGGTGGGGATGTGGGCCGGGAAGGCGGCGTGCGCGTCGTGGCCGAGCGCGTCGCCACGCGGCCGGCCGGCCGGGTCGCCGGGGGCCGCGTACTGCTCGACCCGGGCGCGGGCCGCGCCCGCCTGGAGGGCGGACATCATCGAACGGACCTGGTCGGGGCGTTCGCCCGGGTGGGGGCGGGGGCCGGCGGGGCCGCGCGTCGCGGTTCCGGCCGGTGCCGGTGCCGGTGCCGCTGCTGGGGCCGGTGGGCCGACGCGTCGCTCGTAGTCGGTACGGCCCCAGTCCATGAGCTGTCCGCGACCACCGGTGTCGCTGCTCGAGGCGGCCTCGTCCGAGAGGTTCGCCTGGGGTACACGGACCGGGAGGCCGTCGATCATGTTGCCCTGCGCCGGGGCCGGGGCCGGGGCCGGGGCCGGGGCCGGGGAGGGGTGGGGGCGCGCCGGGGCCGGGGCCGCGTGAGCCCGTTCCGGCGGGCCCGCGGGTGTCGGGGCCAGGGCCTCGGGGGCCGGCGGGACCGGAGCCGCGTGAGCCCGCGTGGGTGCCGGTGGGCCCGTGGGTGTCGGGGTCAGGGCCTCGGGGGCCGGCGGGGCCGGGGGCGCTGACGGGGGCTGGGTCCACTCCAGCAGGGCGTCCGGGATGAGGACCACCGCGTTGACGCCGCCGTAGGGCGAGCGGCGCAGGGTCACCTCGATGCCGTGGCGGTGGGCCAGGCGGCCCACGGTGACCAGACCGAGGCGGGTGCTGTCCAGGGTGGTGACGTCCAGCGGTGCGCCGAGGCGCCGGTTGGCCGCGTCCAGTTCCTCCGGAGGCATGCCGAGGCCGCGGTCGTCGATCTCGATGACCAGGCCGCTGGCCGCCTTGCCCACGCTGACCCGGACCTCGCTGTCGGAGGGCGAGAACACCTCCGCGTTCTCGATGAGTTCGGCGAGCAGGTGGATGACGTCGGCGGCGGCACGACCCTGGATGCCCACCGTCGGCACGGGCAGTACGACGACCCGCGCGTACTGTTCGGTCTCCGCGATGCCGCCGCGGACGACGTCCACCACGGGGACCGCCCGGCGCCAGAACCGGCCCGGCGCGGAACCGGAGACGATCAGCAGGCCTTCGGCGTAGCGCCGCATGCGGGTGGCGAGCTGGTCGAGTTCGAAGAGCCGGTCCAGGGTGTTGGCGTCCTCCTCGTGGCGTTCCATCACGTCGAGCAGACTGAGCTGCCGGTGGATGAGAACCTGGCTGCGGCGGGCGAGATTGGTGAAGAGCTGGTTGATGCCCTGGTGCAGGCGGACGTCCTCCTGGGCGAGGTCCACGGCGGTGCGTTGCAGCGCGCCGAAGGCGGCCCCGAGCTCCGCCATCTCCCGGTTGACGAAGACGGGGCTCTTCATGCCGGTGCGGACGTCCACCGTCTCGCCGCGGCGCAGTCGGCCCACGACGTCGCGGAGTCTGTCGTCGGTGAGGTTGCGCGAGGAGGTGTTGAGGCGGTTGATGTCGCCGACGAGGGAGCGCGCCATGCGGACCGACATCACGACGGAGACGATCAGCGAGGCGAGGCTGAGCGTTCCCGCGACGGCGAGTTCGACGAAGGCGCGGTGGGCCGGGGGGCCGGTGAGGGTGAAGACCAGGCGGATGTAGTCGAGGGCGGTCGTGCCGTTCACCTTGGCCGCCGCGTCGTAGGCGGCACGCCACTGCGCGATGGTGAAGGGGAGCGTGCGGGCGGTCGGGCCCGCGTCGATGAGCCTGTCCTCCAGGGCGGTGACCTCGGCCATGGCCCCGCCGGGTGCGGCGAGTTCCAGGAACGGCTTGCGCTGGGCGGCGGGCAGCCGGGCGAGCACCTCGGCGCTCAGCAGCCGTCGGGCGCCGATGGTCTGGACGAGGGTGCGGTAGGCGGTGGCGCTCAGCCGGCGGTCGGGGGTGGCGGCGGTGGCCGAGATCAGTGCGTCCTCCTGGGAGAGGAGGTCGCCTGCGGGCACCTGGGTGTAGAGGGCCTGGCCGAACTCCTGGGCGTCCTGGTCGGGGAGGATCGTCATGGCGCGCAGCGCCTCGGCGATGTCGTGGTTGATGCCGGTGTAGGCGGCCATGACCTGGTCCGGCGAACTGGTGCCCGTGTCGGTCCCGCGCCGGATGTCGCTCAGGGTGGCGAGGGACTTCTCGGCGCGTTCGATGCCCTCGCGCACCGAGTCGCTCTCCGCGCTGCGGACCTCGTCGTCGTGCGCCTCCTTCAGGAACGCCGCTATCGCCGCGTCGCTGGCCGCGCGCCCTGCGGTCAGCGACGCGGGGTCGCCGTCCGGCACGGTGGCCGCCACGACCGCGTCGCGCCGTTCGCTCTGGAGGGCTATCACGGCTCGGCCGAGGGGTGCGGCGAGGTGATTGCCGATGGTGTCGACGCGCGAGAGGGTCAGCGCGTTGCCGAGAGCCAGGTGGGCGGCGTAGCCGCAGAGCGCGGCCAGTGACACCAGCGGGAGCAGGAGGAGCGCGGTGAACTTGCGGCGGATGGACCAGCCCTGACGTTTCATTGAGGCCCTGTCGAGTAGCGCGGTGGCGCGCGGCTGCCGGCGAACGGATGAAGTACTTCCGCGACGCGGAGAGCGCCTTCTCCACGGCATGAAGAGGATGTGCGGCTCATGTGCGGGCCGAGTGGAAAGGGGCTCATGACCATGGCGGGATCTCCGCGTCCTGATCATGCTAGAGCGGACCTGACGGGCTGTTATTTAATATTGTCCGACATTTTCGTTAACGCGGAAGAGCCCGCTGTCGCGTCGCCCATGAGGAATGTGGTCCGAGTTCCGGGGCGCAGACCAGGGCCGCGCCCCGTCCGGCAGTTCAGGCAGCCCCGGCATCCAAGGGCCACTGCGAGTTGTCGTCCGCACACGCATCGCGGGTTGCTGAGCCGCAGCCACGCCTCGGCCTGGTTCCTCCGGTCCCCTCGACTGATTCAGAGATCACGCGAAGAGGCCCTCGCCGGGGCGGAGTCGAGGACGTGCGGTTCAACTAGGGTCAGGAATCACTGCCTTCGGACCACCGTGAGGGAGCCATGGCCGTCACGTACTTGATGCTCGCTCGGCTGCCTGGAGGAGGCCTGGGTGCCTTCGACGCTTGTGAAAGCGCCGTTCTGCCGCTCCTCGCCGAGTACGGAGGGCGTCTTGAGCGACGACTGCGCACTCTGGACGATCAGGTCGAGGCCCACCTCATCACCTTTCCCACCAGCGAGGACCTCGCCTCCTACCGGGCGGGCCCCCGGCGTTCCGCCGCCGCACCACTGCTGGAATCGTCCGGGGCGGCGGTCGAACTGCTCGCGGTCCGCGACGTGCAGTGACGGTTCAGTACGCGGCCGACAACACACCTCCTCACGTGTCCGACGGCCCTGTGCCGGCGGGCGGTCGGTGACGGGGCGAGGAAGGAGTCGTCCGCGCCGGCCGGCCGTCCGGGCACCGTACGGCCGCCGCACGACGAGGCCGATCTCCTGCTGGCCTACGGAGAACTCGCCCTCGCGCTCCACACCGCCTCGGCGGTGACCGACCGCGCGACCGCGGCCATGGCGGACGCCCTCGCGGCGGGACGGGGGCTCGGCCACGAGCGGCGCGCCGACACGGCCGCCCAGGTGGCGATGGCCGGCACGGTCACCGCCAGGGCCGCCCTCCTCACCGGCGAGCGCGTGCCGGCCCTCACCGACGCGGACGGCGCCGACCGGTTCTGGCGCAACGTCCTGGCGCTGGTGGACCGCGGCCCCGCCGGTCCCACCATGCGGGCCATCGGCGACCACTACCTGAACACCGTACGGCGTGGCGCACCCTCCCCGTCCTGGCTGAGTGGTGACGGTGAGTGATGTTCTGGCCGGAGGGGTGGGGTGCGGCGACGGCGGTCGAAAGCGCCTGACCCGCTGACCCCGGACGGTCGACGGGCACACCGACGGGGCTTGGGCGGTCGGGGGCCTTCCCTCTTCGCGGACCTGCGGCGACCGCTTGTGACCAGCGTTGATCGCTCCTTGTTCATTCACGATCCCGCGCTCGGGAGGGTTATCGGTCTGTCGTACGAAGCCTCATACCAGAGCGCGATGCTGTCCGCATGAGTTTGTCAACTGCCCACCGCACATGATGCGGTGGCGACTACGTTGAGTGTCGGTCGGGCGGCACCGCGGCACCTCATGTCGTAGGGCGCTTCTGCGTCGAGGGGCCGCGTCCAACAGTCGGATCAGGGAGCGGGGACCGGTACGTGCAGCCACAAGGCGGACGAGGGAGCGGACGGGGCGAGGGGCCCCGACGCCCGGGCCCGGCCGGTGCCCCGGGTCCGGCCGGAGCGCGGGGCACCATCGGCACCACGGTCGTGGCCCGCGAGCCGGACCGCGCCGATGCGAACCCCGCCGAAACCCGGGCCCGCCGGACCGGTCCGGCCGCCCGTGCGGACCGCCGTGAGGGCGGACGGCACGGCCGGCCGCCCGCGCGGACCGCTCCCGTGCCGCCCGAGGCACCGATACGGCCCCAACTGCTGCGTCTCGCCGTGCTCCCGCCCGTGGCGGTGGCCCTCAGCGCCTGCGCGGCCGTGCTCTTCACCGTCCGCTCCACCGGGGTCCGGCCGAGTCTCACCCTGTGGGCCGTCCTCGGCGGCGCCACCTCGGTGACGTTCGCCGGCATCGTCATCGCCGCCGTGGCCGCCGACCGCGCCGCCCGGTCCGTGCGCGACCGCATCGGCACGCTGCGCCGCAGCACCGCTCGGCGCGAGGCCGACCTGGGCACCCTCGTCGAGACACTGCGCCGCGGCGACGCCCCGCCCCCGCACGGGCGGCGGGGCGAACAGACCGATGCCCTCGACGACGACGCCGACTTCGACCTGCTCGCCGCCGACCTCGCCCGCGCGCACGACGGGGCCGTCCACGCCGTCGTGCAGGCGTCCCAGCTCTCCAGCCAGACCGGCAGCGAACAGAAGCTCGAGGTGTTCGTCAACCTCGCCCGGCGCCTGCAGTCCCTGGTGCACCGCGAGATCTCCATCCTCGACGAGCTGGAGAACGAGATGGAGGACCCCGACCTGCTCAAGGGGCTCTTCCACGTCGACCACCTCGCCACCCGCATCCGCCGCCACGCCGAGAACCTCGCCGTGCTCGGCGGGGCCGTCTCCCGGCGGCAGTGGAGCAACCCGGTCTCCATGACCGAGGTGCTGCGCTCGGCGATCGCCGAGGTCGAACAGTACTCACGGGTCAAGCTCGTGCCGCCCATCGACGGCACCCTGCGCGGGCACGCCGTCGCCGACGTCATCCACCTGCTCGCCGAACTCGTCGAGAACGCCACGGTGTTCTCCGCCCCGCACACCCAGGTGCTGCTGCGGGCCAACCTCGTCACCTCCGGGCTCGCCGTCGAGGTCGAGGACCGCGGACTCGGCATGCCCGTCGGCGAGCAGGACCGGATGAACGCGCTGCTCACCGACCCCGACCAGGTGCATGTCGCCAGCCTGCTGGCCGACGGCAGGATCGGCCTGTTCGTGGTCTCCCAGCTCGCCAAGCGGCACGGCATCCACGTACGGCTCCAGAGCAACATCTACGGCGGGGTCCAGGCCGTGCTCGTGGTGCCGCAGGCACTGCTCGGCACGGAGCCGGGGACCGCCGGCGGCGGACAGGGCGCGGCACCGCCCCCGCACGACCGCGGCACCGGCGCCGCACCGACGGCCCGTCACATGTCCGTCGTACCGGCTCCCGTGGACACTCCGACGCCGGGCGGAGGGCAGGCGCAGGCACCCGCGGCGCCCCTCACGCCCGCCGTCCCCCAGCCCTGGCCCTCCACCCGGCCCCCGTCGCCCGTCGGCGACGCGCCCGCCCCGCCGCTGCCCCCGCGCGGTGCCCGTGAGGTGCGCCCCGACCCCGCCGAGGCCGTACCCGGCGTCCACCACGTTGACCGGGACGACGCCCTCACGGACCACGGGACCACGCCCCTCACCCCGCGCGGCGGCACGGTGCGGGGCACCATGGGCAGGCCCCGGCTGCCCCGCCGCCGCGCCCAGGAGCACATCGTCCCGCAGCTCCGCGACGGCCCCGCGCCCCGCCAGGACACCGAGCACGTCGCCGGGCACGACCCCAACCTGATGGCCGCCTTCCAACGCGGCGTCAGCCTCGCGGAGGCCCAGCAGGAGTCCCCCGCCGCACCGCGGCCCGCCGTACCCGCACCCCCCACCGACCACCCCGCCCGACACGGCGGGAGCACGCCCGCCGGATGACCGGCACCACCCCCAGCGCTCCCGCAGACCTTCGTACCCCAAGGAGTCGATCCACCATGGCGAGCGATGCGCCGACCGCCCAGGTATCCGACCTCGACTGGCTGATGAGCGGCCTCGTGCAACGCGTACCGCACACCAGCAGCGCCGTACTGCTGTCCTGCGACGGACTGGTGAAGTCCGTGCACGGCCTCGACCCGGACGCCGCCGACCACATGGCCGCCCTGGCCTCCGGCCTGTACTCCCTCGGCCGCAGCGCCGGCATCCGCTTCGGCGACGGCGGCGACGTCCGCCAGGTCGTCGTCGAGCTCGACTCGACCCTGCTGTTCGTCACCACCGCCGGCTCCGGCACCTGCCTCGCCGTCATGGCCGGCCGCGAGGCCGACGCGGCGGTGCTCGGCTACGAGATGGCGATGCTGGTCAAGTCCGTACGGCCGTACCTGATGACCGCTCCCCGCCAGCAGGGCGTCGAACCGCCGGCGATGAGGCCTTGAGCGTGACGGCGGCCGGTGACGGGCCCTGGCTCGACGACGCGGCCGGACGACTGGTGCGTCCCTTCACGGTCAGCAACGGCCGCACCCGTCCCACCGTCGCCCTCGACCTCATGTCGCAGGTCAGAGCCACCGGCGCCACCCCCTTCGGCTATCTCGGCCCCGAGCACGCGCAGGCCCTCGACCTGTGCCGCGCTCCCGTCCCGGTCGCCGAGGTCGCCGCTCACCTCAGGCTGCCGGTGGCCGTCACCAAGGTGCTGCTGGCGGACCTCGTCGACTGCGGGGCGCTCACCGACAAGCCCCCCGCGTTCCACCACAACCCGACGGACCGGGCCCTTCTGGAGGCAGTGCTCGATGGACTACGACGACAGCTCTGACCACGTCGACGGCGCGGACCACGACGACGACCCGTTCCCCACCGCGCTCAAGATCCTGGTGGCGGGCGGGTTCGGCGTGGGCAAGACGACCTTCGTCGGCGCGGTCAGCGAGATCGCGCCACTCAGCACGGAGGAACTCCTCACCACGGTCGGCGCCGCCACCGACAACCTCGACGGCATCGAGAACAAGGTCGAGACGACCGTGGCCATGGACTTCGGCCGCATCACCCTCGACGCGGAACACGTGCTGTACCTGTTCGGCACCCCCGGCCAGGAACGCTTCTGGTTCATGTGGGACGAACTCTGCGAGGGCGCGCTCGGCGCGGTCATCCTCGCCGACACCCGGCGCCTGGAGGAGTGCTTCGCGGCGGTCGACTTCTTCGAACAGCGCGGTCTCGGGTTCGTCGTCGCCGTCAACGAGTTCGACGGCGCCTTCCGCTACGACCCCGGGGAGGTGCGCGCCGCCCTCGACCTCTCCGCGGAGATCCCCGTCGTCTGCTGCGATGCCCGGATCTCCAGCTCCGGCGTCCAGACCCTGCTGACCCTGGTCCGCCATCTCATCGCCCACACCCCGGCCGCCACGACGGGGTATGGCGTCCACATGTGATCCCCGCACACCCTCGGAGCCCATATATGACCTTTCCCCATGACCTGGGAGCCCGCCCATGAGCTACGACCCGCCCCGCCCGGCAGGTCGTCTGCTGCTCACCCCCGAGGACGGCCAAGCGCCGGAGCGCGCCCGCAGGCTGCGCCGGCTGGGACTGGGGGACCACCCCGAGCCCGCGCTCGACGCCTTCGCGTACGGCCTCGCCGAGCTCACCGGCGCGCCGTACGCCATGGTCAACCTGCCCGGTGAGAACGGGCAGTTCTTCGCGGGCCTGCACACCCCGCCCGTCGCACCGGTCGTGCGCGGCGACGGCACCGGCGCCCTGCTGGGCCGGGTGCTGCCCCGCGACCACGGCTTCTGCCCCCATGTGGTGGCCCGGCGCAAGGCGTTGGTCCTGGAGGACGTGAGCGACTACCCGCGGTTCGCCGGCAACCCGGTGGTGGACGAGTTCGGCATCCGCTCCTACCTGGGCGCGCCGCTCATCGACAGCACCGGCATGGTGCTCGGCACCGTGTCGGTCACCGACATCCAGCCCCGTGCCTGGGGACAGCCGGGGCTCGCCGCCATCAAGGCACAGGCCGCGGATCTCGTCGTACGGCTGGAGCGCCGGGAGGACGACGGGCTGCCGCTGTGAGTGCCTTCGAACGCCGCCGATGGGGTGACGGTGTGAAGGAAAGCTGTGGCCGCGCTTAAGAAATCCTCGATGGACCGGTGAGGGTGTCGTACGGCAGATTGCAGTGCGATTCCACTCCTCTTCCCGGGCCGGGGCCGCTTCGGCGTGCCCGCGGGCCGGGACTCACCCTCAGGAGCCGTAGCGTTGAAGGCGCTGGTCAAGGAGAAGGCGGAGCCCGGGCTGTGGCTCACGGACGTCCCGGAGCCCGCCGTCGGACCCGGTGACGTGCTGATCAAGGTGCTGCGCACCGGTATCTGCGGCACCGACCTGCACATCCGGTCCTGGGACGGCTGGGCCCGGCAGACGATCAGCACCCCGTTGGTCCTCGGGCACGAGTTCGTCGGCGAGGTCGTGGAGACCGGCGGGGACGTCACCGACATCAAGGCCGGTGACCGGGTCAGCGGCGAGGGCCACCTGGTGTGCGGCAAGTGCCGCAACTGCCTGGCCGGACGCCGCCACCTGTGCCGGGCCACGGTCGGCCTCGGTGTCGGACGCGACGGCGCCTTCGCCGAGTACGTCGTGCTCCCCGCCACCAACGTCTGGGTGCACCGGGTGCCCGTCGACCTCGACGTCGCCGCGATCTTCGACCCGTTCGGCAACGCCGTGCACACCGCGCTGTCCTTCCCGCTCGTCGGCGAGGACGTCCTGATCACCGGCGCCGGCCCGATCGGTCTGATGGCCGCCGCCGTCGCCCGGCACGCGGGCGCGCGCAACGTCGTGATCACCGACGTCAGCGAGGAGCGCCTGGAACTAGCCCGCAAGATCGGCGCGACCCTGGCGCTCAACGTCGCCGAGTCCACCATCGCCGACGGGCAGCACACCCTCGGCCTGCGCGAGGGCTTCGACATCGGCCTGGAGATGTCCGGCCGCCCCGAGGCCATGCGGGACATGATCGCCAACATGACGCACGGCGGCCGGATCGCCATGCTCGGCCTGCCGGCCGAGGAGTTCCCGGTCGACTGGTCCCGGATCGTCACCTCGATGATCACCATCAAGGGCATCTACGGCCGTGAGATGTTCGAGACCTGGTACGCCATGTCGGTGCTGCTGGAGGGCGGCCTGGACCTCGCCCCCGTGATCACCGGCCGCTACTCCTACCGCGACTTCGAGGCCGCCTTCGAGGACGCGGCCGGCGGCAAGGGCGGCAAGGTCATCCTCGACTGGACTGATTGATCATGGCTCGGTTCGCCGCCGGGACGCAGAAGTCCGTGCCGGCGCAGCGACCGTGCTCGACCCTTCGGGCCTCCGCGCTCCCCCACTCTCGACCGCGCTCGAGCGGGAGGGACCCCCATGCTGCCCCGACACAGACACGCCCCTTTGGCTCACTCGCCCTCAACGCACCCTAGGAGCCTCGATGTTCGAGTCCGTCCGTGACGACCTGCGCGCCACCCTCGACGAGATCCGCGCCGCCGGACTGCACAAGCCCGAGCGCGTCATCGGCACCCCGCAGTCCGCCACCGTGAACGTCACCGCCGGCGGCCGTCCCGGCGAGGTGCTCAACTTCTGCGCCAACAACTACCTCGGCCTCGCCGACCACCCCGAGGTGATCGCCGCCGCCCACGAGGCCCTGGACCGCTGGGGCTACGGCATGGCGTCCGTCCGCTTCATCTGCGGCACCCAGGAGGTGCACAAGGAGCTGGAGGCGCGGCTGTCGGCGTTCCTCGGCCAGGAGGACACGATCCTCTACTCCTCCTGCTTCGACGCCAACGGCGGTGTCTTCGAGACGCTGCTCGGCCCCGAGGACGCGGTGATCTCCGACGCGCTGAACCACGCGTCGATCATCGACGGCATCCGGCTCTCCAAGGCCCGCCGCTTCCGCTACGCCAACCGCGACATGGACGACCTGGAGCGCCGGCTCAAGGAGGCGGCGGAGGGCGGCGCGCGCCGCACGCTGATCGTCACCGACGGCGTCTTCTCCATGGACGGCTACGTGGCCCCGCTGGACGAGATCTGCGACCTCGCCGACCGGCACGGCGCCATGGTCATGGTCGACGACTCGCACGCCGTCGGCTTCGTCGGCCCCGGCGGGCGCGGCACCCCCGAGCTGCACGGCGTCATGGACCGGGTCGACATCATCACCGGCACCCTCGGCAAGGCGCTCGGCGGCGCCTCCGGCGGCTATGTCGCCGCCCGCGCGGAGATCGTCGCCCTGCTGCGCCAGCGCTCCCGCCCGTACCTGTTCTCCAACACCCTCGCCCCGGTGATCGCCGCCGCCTCCCTGAAGGTCCTCGACCTGCTGGAGTCGGCCGACGACCTGCGCGTCCGGCTGGCGGAGAACACCGCGCTGTTCCGCCGCCGGATGACCGAGGAGGGCTTCGACATCCTCCCCGGCGACCACGCCATCGCCCCGGTGATGATCGGCGACGCGTCGAAGGCGGGCCGCATGGCGGAGCTGCTGCTGGAGCGCGGGGTGTACGTGATCGGCTTCTCCTACCCCGTGGTGCCGCAGGGCCAGGCCCGCATCCGCGTCCAGCTCTCCGCCGCGCACTCCACCGAGGACGTGAACCGCGCGGTGGACGCCTTCGTGGCGGCACGGGCGGAACTCGACGCCTGAGACGCCTGAGCGGAACACACCGAGCGATTTGAGACAATCGCATCCATGATCGAGGCACGGCGGCTCCACATCCTCCGTGCGGTGGCCGACCACCGCACGGTCACGGCGGCAGCCGCCGCGCTCTATCTGACCCCCTCGGCCGTTTCTCAACAGCTCGCCGCCCTTGAGCAGGAGACCGGCCACCGTCTCGTCGAGCGCGGCGCCAAGGGCGTACGGCTGACCCCGGCCGGAGAGATCCTGCTCGGCCACACCAACGCCGTCCTCGCCCAGCTCGAGCGGGCCGAGGCCGAACTGGCCGCCTACGGATCGGGGGAGGCCGGCACGGTCACGGTCGCCGCGTTCGCCACCGGGATCGCCGAGGTCGTCGCGCCCGCCGTGGCCCGTCTCGCCGGGTCGGCGCCCGGCATCCGCATCCGGGTCCAGGACGCCGAGGGGGACGCCAGCCTGCTGATGGTCCTGGACCGGCAGGTCGACGTCGCCGTGGCGGTCGAGTACCGCGGGGCGCCGCCCGCCGACGACCCGCGACTGGCCCACGCACCGCTGTACGCCGAACCCTTCGACGCGGTCGTCCCCGTCACCCACCGTCTGGCCGACACCGCCGAGGTGCCGCTCGCCGAGCTGGCCAAGGACCCGTGGATCGGCCCGTACCCCGGCAACCCCTGCCACGACGTGGTCGTGCTGGCCTGTGAGAGCGCCGGGTTCCAGCCCCGCCTGGAGCACTCCTCGGACGACTTCCGCGCGGTGGTCGCCCTCGCCTCGGCGGACGTCGGCGTCGCCCTGGTGCCCCGCTCGGCGCTGCGCGGCATGGACCTCACGGGTGTGGTCGTCCGCCCGGTCGACGGGGTGGCCCCGACCCGCCGCGTCTTCGCCGCCGTCCGCCGCGGCGCCGAGGAGCACCCGCTGATCCGCCCGGTCCTGGACGCCCTCCGCGCGGCGGCCGGGGAGGCCTAGGCCGGCGCGGGGGTCACACCGCCGACCAGCCGTCGTCCACCGGCAGGACCGCCCCGTTGACGTTGCCGGCCGCGTCCGAGGCGAGGAACAGGATGGCCGCGGCCTGCTCCTCGGGCCGGGCCAGGCGGCCGAGGTTGACGAAGTGGGGGCCGAGCGTCGCGGGGCCGTGGGCGGCCGGGTCGGCGTTCACGGCGATGTTGGTGGCGGTGCCGCCCGGCGCGATGGCGTTCGCGCGGATGCCCTGCTTGCGGTACATCACCGCGAGGTTCCTGGTCAGCCCCACGACGCCGTGCTTCGAGGCGGTGTAGGCGGCGCCCGCCGCGCTGCCGCGCAGACCCGCCTCGGAGGCGGTGTTGACGACGGCGCCCTTGCCGGCCGCCAGCATGTGCGGCAGCACGGCGCGGGTGAGCAGGAAGGGCGCGGTCAGATTGACCCGCAGGACACGTTCCCACTCCGTGTCGGTCACGTCCGCCAGAGCCGTCATCCCGTCCATGATCCCGGCGTTGTTCACCAGGACGTCCACGCCGCCGAAGCGTTCGACGGCGGTCCGCGCCACCCGGTCCACGACGGCCTGGTCGCCCAGGTCGCCGGTGACGGCGACCGCCGTGCCGCCGGCCTCCTCGATCGCCTCGACCGTCGACGCGGCGCCCGCCGCGTCGAGGTCCGCGACCAGGACCCGGGCGCCCTCGGCGGCGAAGGCCAGGGCGGCGGCGCGGCCTATCCCCGACCCGGCCCCGGTGACGATGACGCCGCGTCCGTCGAATGTGCCGGCCATGAAGCTCTCCTGTTCCTCGTGCGGGGCTCCGAGCGCCCCGGTCGGCATCACCGTACGACTTAATGTCTCTGAGTGACGAAAAGGGGATGAGGGAAGATCTCCGAGAGCTCGATCACCCGCCCGCCGGAACCGGAGGAGAGGAACCGATGACCGCACCCCGTGGCCGCACGGGACGACCGCCCCTGACCGAGGCGCGCAGAACCGAGATCCGGAGGGAGATCGCCCGGGCCGCCGTGGAGCTGTTCGTCACCCAGGGCGTCACGGCCACCACCGGCGAACAGATCGGCCGGGCCGTCGGCCTGTCGGCGCGCACCGTGTGGCGCTACTTCCCGAGCAAGGAGAGCTGTGTGACACCGCTGTTCTCGGAAGGCATCGACACCCTCGCCGTCTTCCTGCGGGAGTGGCCGTCCGGGCAGCCCCTGGACGAGGCCGTGGACCGGTGGCTGGCGGTGGGGGCCGGCGTGGCCGGCGGGCCCGACCAGGAGACCGTCGGCGCCCTGGTCCGGCTCACCCGGACCGAACCCGGACTGCGCGCCGTCTGGCTCCAGACCTACGACGAGGCCGAGCCGGCGTTCGCCCGCGCCCTGGCCGAGCGGGCCGGACTGCCGGCCGACGACCTGGACGTGACGATCCGTGCGGCGATGTTCAACGCGGCCCTGCGCGCGGCCGTCGAGCACCACGCCTGGCGCGGCGAGCACACGCGGGGCGAACGCGGGGCGGCCGAGACCGAGTTGGAGGCGACCCTGCGCCGGGCGCTGGCCGTCGCCGCGGAGGGGATCGGGTAGGGCCGCGGTTCCCCGCTACCCTGTCCGGATGACCGAGCACGCCACGTCGGACGGGCGGAGGCCCGCGAACCGGGGGCCGAGGGCCGCCGCCGGCAACCGGGCCGCCCTGGTCACCGCCGCCCGGGAGATCTACGCGGCGCACGGTCTGGACGCCCCGCTGTCCGCGATCGCGCGCCGGGCCGGTGTCGGACAGGGCGTGCTGTACCGGCACTTCCCCGACCGGGACGCCGTCGCGGCGGCGGTCCTGGAGGAGAACGTGCGCCAGATCGAGCAGGCGGTTGCCGCGGAGGGCGCGACCCCGGACGGGGTGCTGGGCGTGCTGACCTGGCACCTGGTGCGGTCGGCGGCCTTCATCGGCCTCCTCCACGCCGACGGGGCGAGCGGCCGCTTCCCCGCCCACGCGTACGCCCGGGACCTGTCCGAGCGGGTCGAGCGCGCCCTGCGCGGGTGCCTGCCGGACGGCCACCGCCTGACGGACGACCTGATGCTGGCCGTCGCCATGGTCTCCGGAGCCGTCACCGGCCCCACGCCCGAGACGCGTGAACACCGGGCGCTGGCGGCCTGGCGGCTGCTCGGCGTCACGGTGGGACCGGTGCGGCCCTTCGAGGGCTGAGCGCTCAGCCGCCGTTGGACTGCCGTATGCCCTCCGCGAACGCGTCGAAGGTGTACAGGTACCCGCCGGCGGGTCCGCTGACGGTCATGTACGCCTTGGTCCCGCCGGGCGTGATCGCCACGTTGGTCGCCGACTCGAGCCCCTCGGCGCGGGCCGGCACCTCCACCGTCGCGAGGCGCTCGCCGTACCGGTCGTAGACGGCCATCGCGGGCCGGCCGTGCAGCGCCTGGTACAGGTTGCCGTCCGCGTCCACGGCGATGGAGTCGGTCTGCGCGATGCCGCCGTCGACACGGACGGCCGTGTGCCGGCCGGTCGTCCCGGCCCGCTGGACGACGGGGAGGTAGGAGATCCGGTTCTCCGTCAGCTCACTGATCCACAGCCCGCGGTAGTCCACGTCGAACGAGATGCCGTTCGTCGCGGCGAGACCGTCGGCCAGGACGGTGACCTCCTCGCCGTCCCGGCCGACGCGCACCACACGTCCGCGCTTCTCGCCCTCGGACAGGCCGAGGGAGTCGCTGACGTACAGGTTGCCGTCCCGGTCGAAGGCGATGTCGTCGGGCCGCATCCGGGCGCCGTCGACCTCGCCGGTGAAGAAGGTGCGCCGGTCGCTCCCGTCGGGGGCCAGGGAGACGATCTCGCCGTGGGCGAAGTCGGACAGGTAGAGCCGTCCGTCGTACGGGCTGAACTGGGCCGAGGTGTACGCCCCCCGGTCGTCCGTGAAGACCTTCCGCACCGTCTTCTTCCGGACATCGACGCGCAGCACCTTCGGCTCTCCGGCGGGCGCGGTGACGTCGACGACGGTCAGCCTGCCGTCCTCGCCGAACACCGGACCCTCCAGCAGGGTCATCCCGGTCTCCTCGTGGACCGTGGTCAGCCGCATGAGCTGGTGGGCGGTGACGGTCCGGTGCGCGGCGGGGCCGCCGGGCGTGTGCCGGTCGCTGCCGCATCCGGTCAGGGCCAGCGCGCCGAGCGCGGCCAGCACGGCAAGGGATCGGTTCCGAAGTCGTCGCATGGGGGTCACTTCTTCCTGTCCGAAGGTCGTCGTGCCCCCGAACCCTAACCGGACAGTGTTGTCCGGTTGTTGCTACGGTGCGCCAAGGCCGTTCGTTCCCAAGGCAGTTCGTACGGCCGTCC
Organism: Streptomyces sp. CB02400; assembly: GCF_001905725.1. Taxonomy (GTDB): domain Bacteria; phylum Actinomycetota; class Actinomycetes; order Streptomycetales; family Streptomycetaceae; genus Streptomyces; species Streptomyces atrovirens. The sequence continues at coordinate 127,790 of NZ_LIWB01000010.1, read as the reverse complement.
GGCCCCGACAGCAGACGGAGAGAAGCGAGGTCCCCACATGGCGTCCCCCCACATGGCGTCCCCTCACATGGCGTCCCCTCACAGGCCGGCCCCCAACGAGCTCGCCGCGCTGCGACGGCGCTACCGCCGCGAGCGCGAGCGGCGCGTACGGCCCGACGGCCTCCGCCAGTACCTCGGCGCCGACGCCGAGTTCGGCTTCTACGCCGCCGACCCGTACGTGGGCGAGCCCGCCGGGCGCGAGCCGCTGCGCGACACCGTCGACGTGGCCGTCGTCGGCGGCGGTTTCGCCGGCATCCTCGCCGGGGCGCGGCTGCGTCAGCAGGGCGTGGCGCGGGTCCGGATCCTCGACAAGGGCGGTGACTTCGGCGGCACCTGGTACTGGAACCGGTACCCGGGCGTCCACTGCGACATCGAGTCCCACGTGTACCTGCCGATGCTGGACGAGACCGGATACGTACCGCAGTGGAAGTACGCGCCGGGCGAGGAGATCCGGCAGCACGCGATGCGGATCGCGCGGCAGTACGACCTCTACGCGGACGCCCTGTTCTCCACCACCGTCACCGCGCTGACCTGGGAGGAGAGCTCCCGCACCTGGATCGTGGCCACCGACCGCGGCGACAGGTTCCGGGCGACGTACGTCATCACCGGCACCGGCACCATGACCGAGCCGAAACTGCCCGGGATACCCGGCATCCAGGACTTCGAGGGGCACACCTTCCACACGTCCCGCTGGGACTACGCCTACACCGGCGGCACCCCGCAGGGCGGTCTGACCGGGCTCGCGGACAAGCGCGTGGGCGTCGTCGGCACCGGCGCCACCGGCGTGCAGGTCATTCCGATGCTGGCCGAGGACGCCGGGCACGTTCACGTCTTCCAGCGCACCCCCTCCACGGTGGACGTGCGCGCCAACCGCCGTACCACGGCCGAGGACGTCGGCGCGGACCGTGCGGGCTGGGCCCGCGCACGCCGGGAGAACTTCCTGCGCATCGTCTCGGGCGAGACGTTCGACGAGGATCTCGTGGCGGACGGCTGGACGTCGTCGGCGAGCCTGCTGGAGAAACTGCTGCCGAGCTTCCGCCGCCCGGACGACCGGGAGGCCTTCGAGGCCGCCCACGAGATCGCCGACGCCACGAAGATGAACGAGGTGCGGGCCCGGGTCGCACAGGCGGTCACCGACCCGTCGACGGCGGAGACCCTCAAGCCCTGGTACCGGTACGCCTGCAAGCGCCCCACCTTCTCCGACACGTACTACGCGGCCTTCAACCGGAGCAACGTCACCCTGGTCGACACCGCGGACACCCACGGCATCGAACGCGTCACCGAGGACGGTGTCGTGGTGGGCGGCACCGTGTACGCACTCGACTGCCTGATCTTCGCCACCGGGTTCGCCGTCGGCGTCTCCGGCGTCCACTCCGGCAGGCTGCCCGTCCACGGCCGGGGAGGAGTCCAGTTGCTCGACGCGTGGGCCCGCCACGGCATCCGCACCCTGCACGGCTTCACCGCCAACGGCTTCCCGAACCTGATCCAGATGGGTTCCCTGCAGAACGCCGGCAGCGTCAACTTCACACACGTCCTGGACGAACAGGCCGTGCACGCCGCCGCCCTGGTGGCGGCGGCCGAGGCCAAGGGCGCCCTCGTCGAACCGTCCCGCGAGGCGGAGGCCGCCTGGATCGCCACCCTGGCCGAAGGCGCCCCCGACCACGAGTGGTTCCACGCCGAGTGCACCCCCGGCTACTACAACCGCGAAGGGCGCGGACGGCCGGGCGGCCCGACGGCCTATCCGCACGGCGCCCACGCCTTCCACGAACTCCTGCGCCGCTGGCGGGAGGAGTCCATGGACGAGGTGCTCGCCTGGCCCCTGACCCCTGACGCCTGACCCCTGACGCCTGACGAACGCACGGGCGCGACCGGCCGATCAGGTGTCAGGGCCGTACGGTGATCAGCGCGCCGCCCGCCCGGCGGTCACCCGAGCGGCCAGCCGGTGTAACCCTCGGCGAGGTACGCGCGGCCGGCGTCCGACTCGACGACCGAGCGCAGCTCGCCGATCTGGCGCATGCGGTCGAAGTCGCTCGTCCCGGGCTGCGGATGCAGCATGCTCGTCATCCACCAGGAGAAGTGCTGCGCCTTCCAGATGCGCTTCCGTGCGGTGTCGGGGAAGGCGTCGAACAGGGACTCGTCCCCGTCGAGCAGCAGCGCGCGCAGCGCCTCGGTGAGGACGACGACGTCGGCGACCGCGAGGTTCATGCCCTTGGCACCGGTGGGCGGCACGGTGTGGGCCGCGTCGCCGACGAGCACCACCCGGCCCCGGCGCATCTCGTGCGCGACGAAGCTGCGGAAACGGAGCACGTCCCGCTGGAAGATCGGGCCCTCGTTGAGGGTGGTGCCGGGGACGCGTGACTGCAGGATCTCCCACAGTTGCTCCTCGGTGTACGCCCCGGTGTCCGTCGCCGGGTCGCACTGGAAGTACATGCGCTGCACACCGGGGCCGCGCTGACTGATGAGGGCGAAGCCGTTCGGCGAGTTGCTGTAGATCAGCTCCTCGGCACTGGGCGGCGCCTCGCACAGGATGCCGAACCAGGCGAACGGGTACTCCCGGAAGTAGCCGCCGTAGGTGCCCGTGACGGCCTCGCGGGCCACACCGCGGGAGCCGTCCGCGCCGATGACGACATCGGCCTCGATCTCGACGGTGTCGCCCCCGGCGTCCTTGGCCACGATGCGCGGCCGGTCCGTCTCCGCGTCCTCCACGCGCTCGGCGGTCACTCCGAAGCGGAGGTCCTGGCCGGCGGCGAGGCGCGCGGCGACCAGGTCCTTCAGCACCTCGTGCTGCGGATAGAGCCACACCGCCCGGCCGACGGTCGCGGCGAAGTCGATCCGGTGGCCCTCACCGTCGAAGCGCAGCTCTATGCCCTCGTGCTTCTGCCCGACCGTGAGAACCCGGTCCGAGGCCCCCGTCTCGCTGAGGATCTCGACGGTGCCCTGCTCCAGGATGCCGGCCCGGATGGTGGTCTCGATCTCCTCGCGGCTGCGGGAGTCGATGACGACCGACTCGATGCCGTGGCGGCCGAGCAGATGGGACAGCAGCAGACCGGCGGGGCCTGCTCCGATGACGGCGACTCGGGTGCGTACGGGCATGTCGTCTCCTTCGACGGCCGACGGGGTGGCAGGGAGTCTGGCGCCGGTCCGCCCCTGTTGACGACGGCCCTTCCCATTGAACGGGAATCGGATCTCCTCGACGTGCGACCCGGCCGGTGGCTACGGGCGGTGCGTGCCGAGCGCCGCCGAGATGCCCGCGGCGGCGGAGCGCAGCACCTCGGCCACGGGACCGGTCGGCGTGTCACGGGGGAGTACGACCGACAGCGCGGCGATCACCCGCCCGCGCCCCTCGCGCACCGGCACGGCGACGCCCGTGGAGACGGCCTCGACCGTCCCCGGAGCCACGACGACGCCGTCACGCCGGATGCCGGCCAGGACCCGGCGCAGCAGCGCCGCGTCGGTCGCGGTCTCCGGCGACACCGCCTCCAGCGGCCCGGCGAGGACCCGCTCGCGCAGCTCCTCCGGGCCGTGGGCGAGCAGGACCAGCCCCGACGACGAGGCGTGCAGGGGCAGCCGCCCGGCGATCCGGGTGATGTTCGCGCCCGCGTGCGGATGGGACAGACGCTCCACGAAGAGGGTCTCGCCGTTCTCCAGCACCGCGAGCTGGGTGTGCTCCCGGACCCGGGCCTGCACCCGCTCCATGAACGGCAGCGCAGCCTGCCGCAGGCGCAGGGCGTGGGAGCCGCGCAGCGCCAGCTCCCACAGCCGCATGCCCAGACGCACCCGCTGCTCCTCGTCCCGTTCCAGCAGCCCGCACTCCACGAGATCGGCCACGATCCGGTGCGCCGTGGACGACGGCAGCCTCGCGCGCCGTCCGATCTCCGACGCCGTCTGCACGGTCCGGTCGGTGTCGAACGTCTCGAGGACGCGGACGATCCGCTCGGTGACCGTCTCCCCGGACCGTGAGTTCGCCATCGTCCGTCCTTCCGGGCTGATTCGCGGCATGCCGCCGTGACGAGTATCGGGCGGTGCTCCCTCACGCAGGGCACCGGAGACGGACTTCACGCCGTCGTGCGCCCGCCGCCCGCCGGGCGGGAGCCGGGCGGAGGGAATTTTGCATGGCGTGCATCTTTGCATAGCATGCAAGGTATGTCGGAGAAGGGTGCCGCGCAGGGCGGGCTGCGGGAGCGGAAGAAGCGGGCTACACGTGCCGCTCTCGCCGAGGCCGCCGTGCGGCTGGCCGCCGAGCACGGTGCGGAGAAGGTCACCGTCGAGGCGATCAGCGCGGCGGCCGGAGTGTCCGTGCGGACCTTCTTCAACTACTTCGACACCCGCGACGACGCCTTCGTCGTGATCGACGCGGACGCGGGCGCGCGGATGCGGCAGGCCGTGCTCGACGCGCCGGCCGCGCTCTCCCCGCTCCAGGCCCTGCGCGAGGCCCTGGCCGCGGAACTCGCCGAGGCGGAGCAGCAGCACGAACTGTGGCGGCTGCACGCCCAGGTGGTGCACGCCTCGCCGCACCTGCTGGTCCGTACGCTCGGCGCGCACATGGCGGACGAGACGGGACTGGCCGAGGCCGTCGCCGCGCGCATCCGCGCCGGCGGGCCGACGGCATCCGTGTCCCCACCCGCCTGCGCGACCGACGAGGAACGGCGCGGTGCGCTCGACCTCTACCCGCGGCTGCTGGCCGCGGTGGCGGGCACCGCGGTGCGGACCAGCGTGGAGCACTGGTCCGCCCGGCCGGAGGAAGCCGCCTTCCTCGACGTCTTCCAGGAGGTGTTCGCCCTCCTCGCCGCCGGTCTCCCGGCACCTCCCGCGTAAGTCCTCACCACCGGCCGCCCGGCTTCCCGCCACGGCCGCCCCTGCTGTCCGTTCCGCGCCCACGAGGGGCCGGCACCTGCCGGCGCCCGCCCCGCGCGCGTGACCGTTCGACCACCGTCCGAAAGAGATCCCGTGACCTCACCCCCGGCGCCCGCCGACGCGCCTCCCGCCTCCATGACCCAACGGCAGATACTCCAGGCCATGTCCGGCCTGATGGCCGGCATGTTCGTCGCCATCCTGGCGGGCACCGTCGTCTCCAACGCGCTGCCGACGATCATCGCCGACCTGGGTGCCAGCCAGTCCTCCTACACCTGGGTCGTCACCGCCGAACTGCTGGCCATGACCGCGACGGTGCCCCTGTGGGGCAAGCTGTCCGACCTCTTCAACAAGAAGCTGCTGCTTCAGCTCTCGCTGCTGATGTTCGTGGTCGGCTCGCTGCTGGCGGGCTTCTCGCACGACACGACGCTGCTGATCTTCAGCCGGGTCGTGCAGGGCATCGGCGCGGGCGGTCTGACCGCGCTCGCGCAGGTCGTCATGGCCGCCGTCATCCCGCCCCGGGAACTGGGCAGGTACTCCGGCATCTTCGGTGCCGTCTTCGCCGTCGGCACCGTGGCCGGACCGCTGATCGGCGGTGTGCTGGTGGACACCGACTGGCTGGGCTGGCGCTGGTGCTTCTTCATCGGCGTGCCGTTCGCGCTGCTGGCCATCTTCCTGTTGCAGCGCACGCTGAAGCTGCCCACCGTCAAGCGCCAGGTGAAGATCGACTGGCTCGGCGCCTTCCTGATCGTCGCCGGTGTCTGCGCGCTGCTCATCTGGGTCTCGCTGGCCGGCAACCAGTTCGACTGGGCGTCGTGGCAGACCGCCGCGCTCGTGATCGGCGGCGTGCTGCTGCTGGCCCTGGCGGTCCTCGTCGAGGCCCGTACCGACGAGCCGGTGATCCCGCTCGACATCTTCAAGAACCGCACGGTCACCCTGACCACGGTGGCCAGCCTCCTGGTCGGTGTCGCCATGTTCGGCGGGACCGTCTTCCTCTCGCAGTACTTCCAGGTCTCCCTGGGCAAGTCGCCGACCGTCGCCGGTCTGATGAGCCTGCCGATGATCCTGGGTCTGCTGGTGTCGTCCACCGTCGCCGGGCAGTTGATCAGCCGGACCGGCAAGTGGAAGAGCTACCTGGTGGCGGGCGCGGTCATCATGACCATCGGCCTCGCGCTGCTGGCCACGATCGACGCCAAGACGCACTTCGGCCTGCTCAGCGTCTACATGGCGGTCCTGGGCATCGGTGTCGGCATGCTGATGCAGAACCTGGTGCTCGCCGCGCAGAACGACGTCCCCGCGGCCGAACTGGGCGCCGCGACCTCCGTGCTGTCCTTCTTCCGCAGCATGGGCGGCACCATCGGCACCAGCGTCCTCGGTGCGATCCTCGCCAACCGGGTCGCCAGCGAGATGACCAAGGGGCTGGAGAAGGCGGGCGCCGCCGGAGGGGCCGAGGGCGGCTCGGGCGGCGGCGGGCACAGCGTCCCGGACATGAGCACGCTCCCCGCCCCGATGCGGGAGATCGTGGAGCACGCCTACGGTGTCGCCACCGCCGAGCTGTTCCTCATCGCCACGCCGTTCGCGCTGCTCGCGCTGGTCGCCGTGGTCTTCCTGAAGGAGAAGCCGCTGAAGACCACCAGCGGCATGGAACGCCTCGCCGAGGAGTCCGCCACCGCGGACACCACGCCGGACAAGGACCGGACGGCCCCGGTCGCCTGAGCCGCGATCCGGCCGGCCGGACTCACGGGAAACGGACGGGGCCGC
>NZ_LIWB01000010.1:0-121113 GCF_001905725.1 Streptomyces sp. CB02400 | reverse complement strand
CGGCCCCGTCCGTTTCCCGTGCACGGCGGCTCCCGGACGCCGCCCACCGCAACCCTGGCCGACGCGGCGGGAGATGGGACGATGGAGATCCACTTCCCCGACGGACACCACGGGCGGGTGCCGCAGCCACATATGCGCCAGCCACATGTGTGGTAGCCACACAGCCGGCCCACGGGAAGCCCACGGGAAGCACAGCCCTCCGGAAGGACGGAACACATGCCCACGCACCGCCCCTGGCCGCTCCAGGTCCCCGGCCTCGGATACGGAGGCGACTACAACCCCGAGCAGTGGAGCCGGGAGGTCCAGCTCGAGGACATCGAGCTGATGAAGGAGGCCGGCGTCAACCTCCTCAGCGTCGGCATCTTCTCCTGGGCGATGCTCGAACCGCGCGAGGGCGCTCATGACTTCGGCTGGCTCGACACCGTACTGGACCGGCTGCACGCCGCGGGCATACGTGTCGCCCTGGCCACCGCCACGGCCTCCCCGCCGCCGTGGCTCACCCGCAAGCACCCCGAGATCCTGCCCCGCAGGCCCGACGGCACCGTCCTCCACCAGGGCTCCCGCCAGTCGTACGCCGTGTCGTCCCCCGTGTTCCGCCGGTACGCGCTGCGCATGACGCGCCTGATGGCCGAGCGGTACGGGCAGCACCCCGCGCTCGCCCTGTGGCACGTCGACAACGAACTCGGGTGCCACGTCCCCCACGACTACTCCGACGCCGCGGCCGACGCCTTCCGCGCCTGGCTGGACAAGCGCTACGGCACGATCGACGCGCTCAACACGGCCTGGGGCACGGCCTTCTGGTCGCAGCGCTACGACACCTTCGACGACATCCTGCCCCCGCTCCAGTCGCCGACCTTCGTCAACCCCACCCAACAGCTCGACTTCTTCCGCTTCTCCTCCGACGAACTGCTCGCCCACTACCGCGAGTTGCGCGACGTACTGCGCGAGATCACCCCCGACGTGCCGGCCACGACGAACTTCATGATGTCGTCGGCCACCAAGTGGATGGACTACTTCTCGTGGTCCGCCGACATGGACGTCGTCGCCAACGACCACTATCTGATCGCCGCCGACCCGCGGGCCCACATCGAGCTGGCGTTCTCCGCCGACCTCAGCCGCGGGGTGGCCGGCGGCGACCCGTGGATGCTGATGGAACACTCCACCTCGGCGGTCAACTGGCAGCCCCGCAACCGGCCCAAGGGCCCCGGCGAGATGCTGCGCAACTCCCTCACCCATGTGGCGCGGGGAGCCGACACCGTGATGTTCTTCCAGTGGCGCCAGTCCGCCGCCGGAGCCGAGAAGTACCACTCCGCCATGGTTCCGCACGCCGGACGCGACACCGACGTCTTCCGCGACACGGTGGAACTCGGCAGACGGCTGGGCGTCCTGGCCCCGGTACGGGGCAGCAGGGTCCGCGCGGACGTGGCCCTCGTCGTCGACTACCCGTCCTGGTGGGCCGTCGAGACCGAGGGCCGGCCGAGCGGCGTGCTGGACTACCAGGCGGAGGTGCAGCGCTGGTACCGGGCGCTGTGGGAGCGCGGCGTCACCGTCGACGTCACCTCCGTACACAGTGATCTGACCGGCTACCGCGCCGTGGTCGTACCCACCCTGTACACCGTCACGGACGCGGACGCCGACCGCGTCGCCGCCGCCGCGCGGGCCGGCGCCTCCGTGCTGATCACCTTCTTCAGCGGGATCGTCGACGAGAACGACCACGTCCGGCTCGGGGGGTACCCGGGCGCCTTCCGCGAGCTGCTGGGCGTACGGAGCGAGGAGTTCCACCCGCTGCGGGAGGACGAGGTCCTCACCCTGGACGACGGCAACCGCGCCGACCTGTGGGCCGAGAAGACCCACCTGACCGGAGCCGAGGCGGTACGCACCTGGGCCGACGGCCCCCTGGCGGGCGGGCCGGCCGTCACCCGGCACACCGTCGGCGAGGGCGCCGCCTGGTACGTCGCCACCCGGCCGGACGCGGCGGGCACCGCCGGCGTCGTCGACGCGCTCCTGGCCGAGGCGGGCGTCACCGCGGAGGTCCCCGGCCTCCCCGCGGGAGTCGAGGCCGTACGCCGGCACGCCGACGACGGCTCCCGTTTCCTCTTCCTCGTCAACCACACCCCCGACCCCGTCGACGTACCGGCCCGCGGGCGCGAACTGCTGCACGACCACGACGTCGACGGACGGTTCGTCCTGCCGCCGGGGGAGGTCGCCGTCGTCCACGAGAGATGAGCCGGCCGGGTGATCACCCGTCGAGCGGGGGCATCGGCCCACCCGGGTGATCACCGGTGGCGGGGCCCCACCCCCGCTCATAGCTTCGGCTCATGAACAAACGACACATCGCCCTTCTCGCCTGTACCGCCGCCGCCGTGGCCGCGGGGCTGGGAGCCGCCCCGTCGGCCCACCACCCGACCGTGCACCGCGTACAGCCCGGCCAGTCGATCCAGAAGGCCGTGGACGCCGCGAAGCCGGGGGACACCGTCCTCCTCGCCCCCGGCACCTACCGGCAGAGCGTCGACATCAAGAAGCCGGACGTGACCCTGCGCGGCCACGGCGCCGGACGCACCGTCCTGGTGCCCGCCGAGGAAGCCGGCAAGAGCGCCTGCGCCAAGGCGGGCAACGGCATCTGTGTGACCGGCACCGACAAGAGCCCCGTCGAGAACGTCACCGTACGGTCCCTGACGCTGCGGGGATACGCCGAGAACGGGCTGTGGGCCACCGGCACCGACGGGCTGGAGGTCAAGTACGTCCTGGCGGAGAAGAACGGCCAGTGGGGCATCGCCGAGGAACGCTCCGTACACAGCGTGCTCAGCCACAACCTCGTCCGGAAGAACGGCGACGCCGGACTGTTCGTCGCCAACACCGTCGACACCGAGGAAGGCGCCCGGGACGCGGAGAAGACCGTGATCAGCCACAACCGGATGGCCGGCAACCGCGTCGGCGTCACCGTGCGCCGGCTGCGGAACCTGACCGTCGACCACAACGAGGCCACCGGCAACTGCGCCGCCGTCTTCGTGGTCGGCGACGAGTCGAAGCCGCGCGCCGGCGACCTGAGCGTGACGCACAACTACATCCACGCCAACAACAAGTACTGCCCCAAGACGCCCCGGCTGCCCTTCCTGCAGGGCTCGGGCATCGTCCTCACCGGCGCCGAGGAGACCCTGGTCGCCTACAACCGGGTCGAGGACAACAAGGGCACCTCCCCGCTCTCCGGCGGCATCGTGCTCTTCAAGAGCCTCGTCGGCGCGCCCAGCGAGCGCAACGAGATCCGCGACAACCTGGTGACCGGCAACAGCCCCGCCGACCTGGCCGACCGGGACACCGCCGAGAACAACACGTTCAGCCACAACACCTGCACGCTCTCCGAGCCCGCGGGCATGTGCTGACCCGCCCGCCCCACCCCCCGACTGCACGACAGCAGAAGCGAGGCAACGGATGACCACCGTTGATCCGGCTCCCCCGCCGCCCATGCGGCTGCGGGAGCTCGTTTTCGGGGCGGCGTGCGCCGCCGCCGTACGCGCGGCCGTCCGCCTGGGCGTGGCGGACGCGCTGGACGACACCCCCATGACCGTCGACGACCTGGCGACGGCGGTGAAGACCCAGCCGCACACCCTGCGGCGGCTGCTGCGCGCCCTGTCCTGCCAGGGCGTCTTCGCCGAGAACCCCGACGGCACCTTCGAGCACACCGAGATGTCCCGGCTGCTGCGCGAGGACGACCCGCACAGCCTGCGGTACATCGCCCTGTGGTGCACCGAACCGTGGACCTGGAACGTCTGGCCGCGGCTCGACGAGGCGGTGCGCTCCGGCCGGGGCGTCTTCGAGGACGTGTACGACCGGGAGTTCTTCACCTACCTCAACGAGTCCGCCCCCGAGTCCGCCCATGTGTTCAACCGTGCCATGACGACGTCCAGCGAGCAGTCCGCGCGCGACGTGGCCCTGCTGCTCGACCTGGACGACGCCTCCTCCGTCGTGGACATCGGGGGCGGCCAGGGACACGTCCTGGCCAGCCTCCTGGAGAAGCACCCCCACCTCCACGGCACCCTGCTCGACCTGCCGGGCGTCGTCGAGAACGCCGACCCCCGGCTGCGCCGGGGCGGCTCGCTCGCCGGCCGCGTCGACATCGTGGCCCGGGACTGCCGCGAGGGCGTCCCCGTCCGGGCGGACGTGTACATCATCAAGAACGTCCTGGAGTGGGACGACGACAGCACCCGCCGGGTGCTCGCGGGCGTCCGCGCGGCGGCCCGGCCCGGGGCCCGCGTCGTCGTCATCGAGAACCTCGTCGACGACACCCCGTCGATGCGGTTCACCACCGCCATGGACCTGCTGCTGCTCCTCAACGTCGGCGGCGCCAAGCACACCCGGCAGAGCATGGTCGACCGGCTGACCGACGCGGGCCTCGCCATCGACGGCATCAGCCCGGTCAACGCCTATCTGCACGCCTTCGAGTGCACCGTCCCCGGCTGACCGAGGGCGCGCCGACAACCCCGAGGCCGCCGGCTCCGCGACTGACGCGGGACCGGCGGCCTCGGGGTTTCCCGCTCAGGAACGGGCGCCGCTCTCCCAGCGGTAGAAGCACTGCGCCATGGCGTCCTTGGGGCTGCGCCACGTGGCCGGGTCGTACGGGCTGACGTACGCCTCCAGCCGCTCGCTGATGCTGCGGAACTCGGGGTGTCCGGCGACCTTCGCGATCGCCGGCGCGGGGTCCTGCTCGGCCTCGATGAGGTGCAGGTACACGTCGTCGCCGAACTGGAAGAGGCTGCGCCGGCTGACGCCGACCAGGTGGGGGAGTTCACCCCGGTCGGAGGCGGCGAACACGTCGGCGATGTCCGGCGCCGAACCGGGCTTCATCCGGGCGACGATGAGGGCGTGGTGCATGGGGGCTGTCCTTCCTTTGACCGGGCGGGCCGGCGCTCAGCGCGAGGACGCGACGGACGCGCTCTCGCTGTCGCGGGCGACCTGCTCGATCCGGTCCCGGATCAGGGCCATCTGCGTACGGGAGTTGCGGTTGATGTTGTCCGTCATCCAGTCGTCGTCGACCGGGGCGTCGGGCTTCATCGCGAAGTCCTGGACCCAGCGCATCTGCACACCGCCCGGCAGCTCCGCGTACTCCCACAGGATGTCCATGTGGGCGAACGGGCCCGTCTCGACCCGGCGGGCGCGGACGGTCCGCCTCTCCCGGTCCGGGGTGCGCTCCGACACCCAGCTCCACACCTTCCCGTTCTCGTCCGGGTGCATGGTGAGCCGGAACGTCGTCGTGGCCCCCTCGCGGGAGAGGACCTCCACGGACGCGTACTCGCTGAACAGCCGCGGCCAGTTCTCCAGGTCGTTGGTCATCTCCCACACGAGGTCGAAGGGAGCGTCGATGGTGATGCTGTTCTCGGTGTGTCCGGCCACTTTCAGGCTCCAGCCGTGAGGGTGCTGTTGACGAGGTTCAGGAACTCCCGCGGCGTCCGGCAGCGCTCCGAGTCGGGGGGGAGCGACGCGCCGTACCGGTTCTCCAGCTCGCCGACGATGCCCAGCAGGCCGAGCGAGTCGAGGCCGAAGACGTCGAAGGGGGACTCCGCGGAGTCCTTCAGTTCCTCGGGGTCGACGGTGATGCCGGCCGCCTGCTTCATCAGCGCGGCCAGCTCGTCGAAGGTCACTTCGGTGGTGATCATGGGTGACTGCTCCTTCCCCGCCCGTTCCTACCGGGCGGAATCGTCACCGCGGCGCACGACCAGCGCCGCGTTGGAGCCCATCAGTCCCCTGCTGAGGACGAGGGCGGTGCGCAGCTCGGCGGGGCGAGCGTGCGACATCACCAGGTCGAGGTCGTGGCAGATGTCGAACACGTTGGGCGTCGGGGGCACCTGGCCGTGCTCCATGGCGAGCACCGCGGCCACCGTGTCCAGCACGGGCGCCGCGCAGTGGGCGCGGCCGATGCCCGTCTTGGGCGCCGTGACCGGGACGCGGGTGCCGTGCGCGCCGAGCGCGTCGGCGATCGCCAGCGCCTCGGCGCGGTCCGCCGCGGGCACGCCCATGGCGTCGGCGAACACGACGTCGATCTCCTCCGGCGCGCAGCCCGCCTCGTCGAGGGCGCCGCGGATCGCGCGGGCCAGGCCCTCCCGGGACTCCGCCCAGCGGGAGGCCCCGGTGAACGTGGCGGCGTGGCCGGCCACGGTGGCCCGTACGGGCACTCCGCGGTCACGGGCACGGAACTCGTCCTCGACGACGAGCAGCGCGCCGCCCTCGGCGGGCACGAAGCCGCACGCCTTCTCGGTGAACGGGCGGTAGGCGCGGTCGGGGTCGTCGAGGGTGCTGAGCTCGGGGTAGCCGAGCTGGCACACCATCGAGTACGGGGCCAGCGGCGCCTCCGTGGCCCCCACGACCATGACGTCGGTGCCGCGGCCCACGGCCCGGCTCGCGTGCGCGAGGCAGTCCAGACCGCCCGCCTCGTCGCTCGCCACCACCCCGCAGGGTCCCTTGAGGCCGCCGCGGATGGAGATCTGGCCGGTGCTCGCGGCGTAGAACCAGGCGATGGACTGGTAGGGGCCGACGAACTTGGAGCCCTTCCCCCACAGTTTCTGCAGCTCGCGCTGGCCGAACTCGCCGCCGCCCGAGCCGGCGGCGGTGACCACGCCGACCGAGAACGGATCGGCGGGTTCGCCGCCGAGTCCGGCGTCGTCGAGGGCGAGGGCGGCGGCGGCCATCGCGAAGTGGCTGAACCGGTCGGTCTGCACCAGGAACCGGTCCTCGACGATGGCCGCCGGGTCGAAGGCCCGGACCTCGCCCGCCACGCGGAGCGGCAGATGGTCACAGCCCTCGCGGCTGATCAGATCCAGCACGCTGAGGCCTTCGCGGACGGACTTCCAGTAGGCGTCGGTCCGCAGTCCGTTGGGCGCGACCACACCGATGCCGGTGACGGCCGCGCGCCCGGGGCGCCGATTGCTCATCGTGTCCTCCCACCCGGCCCGGACAGCAGCACCGCGGACTGGAAGCCGCCGAATCCGCTGCCGACGGAGAGCACATGGTTCAGCTTCCGCGGGCGGGCGGTGCGCGGCACGTAGTCCAGGTCGCACTCGGGGTCGGGGGTCTCGTAGTTCGCCGTGGGCGGCACCACCTGGTGCTTCAGCGCGAGGACGCAGGCGACCACCTCGATCGCTCCGATCGCGCCCAGCGAGTGCCCCACCATCGACTTGATGGAGCTCATGGGCGTCTCGTGGGCGTGCGCGCCCAGGGACCGCTTCACGGCGGCCGTCTCGTGCCGGTCGTTCTGCCGGGTGCCGGAGCCGTGCGCGTTGACGTAGTCGATCAGCGTGGGGTCGATACGGGCCTGGTCGAGCGTGGTGTCGATCGCCCGGGCCATCTCCAGTCCCTCACTGGTCAGACCGGTCATGTGGTAGGCGTTGCCGTAGGTGGCGTAGCCGCTGATCTCGCAGAGGATCTCCGCGCCGCGGGCCCGCGCGTGCTCGTACTCCTCCAGGACGAGCACGGCCGCGCCCTCGCCCATCACGAAGCCGTCGCGGTGGGCGTCGAAGGGCCGGGAGGCGTGCTCGGGGTCGTCGTTGTTGGGCGACGTCGCCTTGATGGCGTCGAAGCAGGCCATCGTGATCGGTGAGATCGGCGAGTCCGACGCCCCCGCGACGCAGACGTCGGCCCGGCCCTCGGCGATGGTGTGGAAGGCGTAGCCGACCGCGTCGAGCCCGGAGGTGCAGCCGGTGGAGACGGTCTGCACCGGGCCCCGGGCGTCGAACCGCTCGGCGACGACCGAGGCGAGGGTGCTCGGCGAGAACGCCAGGTGCAGCTTGGGCTCGGCCTGCCGGTGGTCCACGTCCCAGCGCCGGCCCCGCTCGCTGACCAGCACGTAGTCGTGTTCCAGCCGGGTGGTGCCGCCGACCGCGCTGCCCAGCGAGACCGCGGTGCGCCACGGGTCCATGGTCTCGGTGTCGAGTCCGGAGTCGCGCACGGCCTCGGCGGCGGCGACCACGGCGAACTGGATGTACCGGTCCGCGTGCTGGCACAGATCCGCGTCCAGGCCGTGCTCGAACGGGTCGAAGTCGCACTCGGCGGCTATGCGCGAACGCAGACCCGCCGGATCGAACAGGGAGATGCCGCGGGTCGCGGTGCGGCCGGCTGTCAGAAGATCCCAGAACGCCGTCGCTCCGATGCCGCCGGGAGCGACCACACCTATACCGGTGACGGCCACTCGCCGGGTCATTTTATGGCCTCGCTCGGCTCGGCCGACCGGCCGATCTCGGGACCGCCGACCGTCAACTGCGGCCCGGTGGAGGCGCTTTCGGTCTCCTCGGTGTCGACGTGGCCGAGACTCGGGTGCGGGGCGAGCGGGCCCAGGTGGAACACCATGCGGGCCTCCTGGTCGCCGACGTTGCGGAAGCGGTGCCGCATGTCGATGGGGATCATCAGTCCCTGCTCGGCGCGGAGCGCGAACGGCTCGCCGTCCAGGTCCACTTCGAGCGCGCCGCTGACCACGTACACGAACTCCTCGGAGTACGGGTGGTAGTGCTCGCCGATGCGCTCACCGGGCTTGATGATCGCCAGGCCCATGAAGCCGCTGGTGGAGCCCACGGTGGCCGGGGTGAGCAGGGTTCTGAGGTCACCTCCGCGCCGTCGGTTGGGTTCCGTCTCGCTCAGGTCCACGATGCGTGGATGCTGCTTGGACATGGTTGTTACCTCCGGGTGTGCCGGTGACGTCCGGGCGTCCGCGGTCGCGGACGTCACCGCGGTGGACCGTCAGGAATCCGCGGAGCTGCGGTCGGTGACGGGCATCATGTCGGCGTGCGCCAGGAGCCGGTGCAGGGTGCGCTCCGAGTCCAGGGAGCCCTCGACGCCGATCGCGGCGCCGTCCAGGAGACGCTCCAGCTCGGCCGCCCCGCCCGGGGCCTTGACGCCGAGGGCGGCGGCGGGGTCGAGATCGAGCTCGTCGGTGACGTCGATCATGCGGACCACGACGTCGTCGCGCTGGAAGACGGTGCTCGCGTACACCGGGCTGTCCGGGTCGTTCGCCGCGGCCTCGTCCTGGTGGGCGAGGAACCTGGCCAGCTCCAGGCCGCGGTCCGCCACGGCCGGGTAGTACAGCATGTGCCGCCGCAGTTCGGCGGGTTCCGGACGGCCGGACGCCACGTGCTGCATGGCCGGGAGCGCCGCCCGGGTGAAGAACACCCGCGCGGAGTCGGAGTCGGACAGGTCCCGGTCCTGCTCCAGATAGGGGTTGATGGCCTCCTCCACCGCCTGGACCTCGGGCTGGCTGGCCACGTGGCACAGGGTGGCCAGCAGGTCGCCCTCCACCTCCACGGCCCGCACGACGCGGTTGCCGTGCATGAAGAGGGAGGTGCGGTGCAGTCGCGTGGTGCCGTTGATGCGCGTCTCGGGCGCGTCGTAATTGGCCAGGATGTCCACGACCTTGGACTCGGAGCCCGGCTTCACGGTGAAGGTGAGGGCGTGGCGGGTGATCCCGGCGCCCACGCGCGCTGCCTTCTGCAGGCTCGCCCGCGCGACCTCGGTGGTGAGCGGCTGGTCCGGGTGGGTCTCGCGCAGGACGCTGTAGCGCATCGACCGGGTGTCCCGGACGCAGCTGTGCATCGGCCGGACGATCTGGATGTGCTCCTCGCTGTTCACCCATGCGAGGAACGGCAGGGCGCTCTCCCACTCGCTGGTGATGAGCCACTGCGAGGGGTTCTCGATCGACTGGCACAGTTGGTCACTGATGTGACCGGGGACGGACGCGACCTTGTTGCGCATGTGCTCGTACGCGTCGAGGAACTGCTCCTGGGCCCCCTCGTACAGGTCGAGCAGCAGGATCACCCGCAGCCTCGAGCCGTCGAACGCCGACTGCGATATGCGTGCCGACATGGTCATCCGGCGCACCTCTCCTCTTCGTCGGAAGGTCGGGAACGACCGCCGTGCCCGTCGAAGGGCCGGGGTCGCCATGAGTCGATCGTTGACGCGTCCTTCCGGTGCGCGCGAGCGACACGGGGCAGGTGGGTGAACCGCGTGCCATCCGGGTGCCGCCGGGACGCGAACGGTCCCGCACCGGGCATGAAAGGTGCGTCCCATCCCACAGCCCGTCGAGGGCGACGCTGGAGGCGTTTCAATGAATCGATCGGATACGGCCGGCCGGGCGGATCACCGCACGCCGGTCCTCATCGTCGGCGGTTCCCTGGTGGGCCTGTCGATGTCCCTGTTCCTGGGACGCCTCGGCGTGCCGCACACGCTCGTCGAACGTCACGCGGGCACGTCGATCCACCCGCGCGGGCGGGGGAACAACGTACGCACCATGGAGCTGTTCCGGGCGGCCGGGGTCGAGCAGCGCATCGGCCGGGCCGCGTCGGTCCTGGCGGAGAACCACGGCATCTGGCAGACCCCGAGCCTGGCGGGTGACGAGGGCGAGTGGCTGCTCCAGGAGATCGACCCCGGTGGCGGGCTCGCCCGCTTCAGCCCCAGCGGGTGGTGCCTGTGCAGCCAGAACGACCTGGAACCGGTGCTCCTGGAGGGAGCCCGGGAGCTCGGCGGGGACCTGCGCTTCGGGACGGAGATGCTCTCCTTCGACCAGGACACCGAGGGTGTGACGGTGCTGGTCAAGAGCCGGGAGACCGGCGAGCACACCAGGATCAGGGCGGACTACCTCGTCGCCGCCGACGGCCCGCGCAGCCCCGTCCGCGAGTCGCTGGGCATCGGACAGAACGGTCCGGGCGACCTGTTCCACAACGTGAGCCTCACGTTCACCTCCCGCGACCTCGCCGGCGTCGTCGGGGACCGGCGGTTCATCGTCTGCTACCTGACCAACCCGGAGGCCGACGGGGCCCTGCTGCCGGTCGACAACCGGGAGCACTGGGTGTTCCACGCCCCCTGGCACCCCGAACACGGCGAGACACTCGAGGAGTTCACCGACGAGCGGTGCGTCGCCCACATCCGCAAGGCCGTCGGCGTGCCGGACCTCGACGTGGAGATCACCGGCCGGGCCGCCTGGCACGCCGCCGAGCGGGTCGCCGAACGGTACGCCGACGGCCGGGTGTTCCTGGCCGGCGACTCGGCCCACGAGATGTCGCCCACCGGGGCGTTCGGCTCCAACACCGGCATCCAGGACGCCCACAACCTCGCCTGGAAGCTGGCCGCCGTGCTCGGCGGCTGGGCCGAGCCCGGCCTGCTGGAGTCCTACGACGCCGAACGCCGGCCCGTCGCGGAGGCGACCAGCGCCCGTGCCTCCTCCCGCTCGAGCGAGCACAGCCACCCCGGCTACACCCCGGCCCCCGGTGCTCCCGCCCTCGGCGCCCCCGCACCCGGCGGTCCCGGAGCCGGCGGTCCCGGCGGACCTGGTGGCCCCGGCGGTCCGAGGGCCGGTGGTCCCGGAGCCGGTGGTCCCGGTGGTCCCGGAGCCGGTGGCCCCGGTGGCCCCGGCGGCCCCGGGATGAAGCCGGGCGGCATCCTCAACGTGGCGCTCTGCTACCGCTACCCGCGCGGCGCGGTCCTGGGCGCCGACCCGGCGACGCCGGTCATCCCCGACGGGGTGATGCTGACCGGCGAGCCCGGCAGCCGCGCCCCGCACGTGTGGCTGGACCGCTCCGGCACCCGGATCTCCACGCTCGACCTGTACGAGCGGTCGTGCGTGCTGCTGAGTTCCGCGGACGGCGCCTGCGACTGGCACACCGCGGCGGCGAAGGTCGCGAAGGACCTGTCCGTACCGCTCGACGCGTACCGGGTGGGCGACGGCCCCGACGCGGAACTGACCCCCGAGGACGGTGCCGACTGGGCCGGGGCGCACGGGATCACCGCGGACGGCGCGGTACTGGTCCGCCCCGACGGCTTCGTCGCCTGGCGCTCCGAGGGACCCGCACCGGACCCGGCGGCGGTGCTGCGGGAGGCCGTCACCACCGTCCTGGCACGGAACTGACGCGGGAGCGGCGGCCGGCGGACGTCACCCTCCGCCGACGCCGCCCTGCCGTCCCCGTTCCGCCTTGGCCTGGTGCTGCTCGAACCGCTGGAGCGCGGGCCCGTCGGTGTTCCACGGCCAGGGTGTGACCATGCCCTGCAGCGTCTGGAACACATGGTGCGCGTCGACGGCCCGGCCGGCCGCGCACAGCGCGTACGCCAGCACGTTCAGATCGGCCTGCGCCGCCGCGTGCTGGAAGAAACCCGGCTTCGCCCACAGCGCGGCCGCCTGGTCCAGCGCGGCCGCGATCTGTCCGCCCTCCCACAGCTGACCGGCCGTCATGGCCCGCACCCCGCCCTGCGCCAGCAGTCCCTGGTACTGCCGCACGGCCGCGGTCAACTCGACCGCCGCACAGGCCGCGTTGGCCGGGATACGGGTGCGCACCACGTCGACGAAGTCGAGGACGGCCGCGCTGGACCCGCCCTCCTCCGGCGACAGGTAAGCGAGCATCTGCAGATACGCCTCACGGTGCCAGCGGTCGCGCCCGGTGGCCTCCCGCCAGACGGCGTTGACGTCGTTCTGGCCGTAGCGCTCGATCCGGGACACACCGAGCAGGACCACCCACGGCAGCGGATCCTCCGGTCTTCGCTCGGCGGCCTGGTGGCACTGGGAGACCAACTGTCCGGCGTCCTCCAGGTGTCCGTCCCGCAGACCGCGCACCAGCCCGGTCCAGGAGTGGAACACCAGGGCGTCCGCGCTCTGCGGCTCCCGGCCCAGCCACGCCGCCGCGATCCCGGCGTCGGCCGTCGCCTCGGCCAGTACGGACACCCGGTGACCGCGACGGTCCCAGTCGTCCCCCGTCTCCTCCAGCAAGGAGGACACGAGGGTCACGTCCGCGGCCCTGCCGCCCCCGTTCCGCTTGCTCAACCGCCCCAGTACGCGCGCCAGCTCGGCGTCGTCGAGGGCGGGCACGATACGGGGGCGTTTACCGGTGCGACTGCTGAAGAGGGCCATGCCGGAAGACTAGGAACTCCACGTGCCCCGGCAACCCGTACGGGATGATCGTTACCGATCTGCCCCTTACCGCCGGTACAGCGGGCATACCGGGGCGGGGCCGGGCATCTCGCCCGCCCCGTCCTGTCGTCGCGTCCGTTCCGCTTGCCGGCCTCCCGGGTCAGACCGCCGGGGCCGGGTAGGTCGGGTACTCCACCCCGGAAACGTACTGGACGACCCGGATGACCTGGCAGGAGTAGCCGAACTCGTTGTCGTACCAGAGGTAGAGGATCGCGTTGTCGCCCTCGACCTTCAGCGCGCCGGCGTCGACGATCGAGGCGTGGCGCGAGCCGATGAAGTCGCTGGAGACCGCGTCGGGCGCGCTGATGAAGTCGATCTGGCGCTTGAGCGGCGAGGTCAGTGACACGTTGCGCAGGTGGTCGAGGACCTCCTGACGGTCGGTGGCACGGCCGAGCTGGAGGTTGAGGATCGCGATCGAGACGTCCGGCACGGGCACCCGGATCGAGCTGCCGGTGATGGTCGCGTCGAGGTCGGGCAGCGCCTTGGCGACGGCCGAGGCGGCACCCGTCTCGGTGATCACCATGTTCAGCGGCGCCGAACGGCCGCGGCGCTCCGACTTGTGGTAATTGTCCAGCAGGTTCTGGTCGTTGGTGAACGAGTGCACCGTCTCCACGTGCCCGCGCAGCACCCCGTACTCGTCCGCCATCGCCTTCAGCGGCGGCACGATCGCGTTGGTGGTGCAGGACGCGCAGGACAGGATCCGCTCGTCCGGCTTGAGGGTGTCGTGGTTGACGCCGTGCACGATGTTGGGCACGTCGCCCTTGCCGGGCGCGGTGAGCACCACCTTGTCGATGCCGGGGCGCAGGTGCAGCGAAAGCCCCTCGCGGTCGCGCCACTTGCCGGTGTTGTCGATGAGGATGGCGTTCTTGATGCCGTACGCCGTGTAGTCGATCTCCGTCGGGTCGCCCGCGTAGATCACCTTGACGGTGTTGCCGTTGGCGGTGATCGTGCTGTTCGCCTCGTCGACGGTGATGGTGCCCTGGAACTGGCCGTGCACGGAGTCGCGGCGCAGCAGCGAGGCCCGCTTGACGATGTCCTGCTCACCGCCCCGGCGGACCACGATCGCGCGCAGGCGGAGACCGTTGCCGGACCCCGACTTCTCGATGAGTAGCCGGGCCAGGAGGCGGCCGATGCGGCCGAAGCCGTAGAGGACGACGTCGCGCGGCTCGCGGCGGTCGATCTTGTCGGCGCCGGTCGCGCCGGCGACGGCCTCGGCGGTGAACCCGGCCACCGACAGCCCCCGGTCGTCGGCGCGGTAGGCCTCGGCGAGCAGGCCGATGTCGATCTGGGACGGGCCGAGGTCGAGCGTGGTGAGCGCCTGGAGGAAGGGCAGCGTCTCGGTGACCGAGAGCTCCTCGCCGGCGATCTGCCGGGCGAAGCGGTGGGTCTTGAGGATGCTGACCACCGACTTGTTCACCAAGGAGCGGCTGTGCAGCAGGACGGTGACGTCCCGCTCGCGGTGCAGCTTCCCGATGATCGGGATCATCGACTCCGCGATCTCCTCGCGGTGCTTCCAGCTGGTGAACGAGTCTTCGTTGACAGTCACAGGATCATCTTTCGAGCTAGAGGGTGCTCATATGATAGCCATGCGGATCATCGGGTCCGGAGGGGGTGCCGGAAGGGCGGTGAGCAGGCCGGAACCCGCAGGGTTGCGCGACATGCGAACGGGTACGCGTGCAGCACCGTGCCCGGGCCGGATCTTGTCCCGGGCGGGCCGTACGACCGCCGCTACCAGGGAATCTGCCATGGAAACACCCGCGCACGAGAACAACGCCCCCACGCCCGCGCAGCGGGC
The DNA here is from genome assembly GCF_001905725.1 of Streptomyces sp. CB02400. Lineage (GTDB taxonomy): Bacteria > Actinomycetota > Actinomycetes > Streptomycetales > Streptomycetaceae > Streptomyces > Streptomyces atrovirens. Next base: position 106,387 of record NZ_LIWB01000010.1, on the reverse strand, counting down.
CCTGGACGCACTGTCGGAGAACACCGAGGACACGATGGCGCTGGACGCCCTCGCGAACAGCGACGTACTGATCCCGGTGCCGGACGACGCGGGCGACGAGGAGGCCGCCGACCCCGGCGCGGTCGCCCTTCCGGTGCTGGAGCAGCCGGGCGGCACCCAGGTGGTGCCCGTGTTCACGTCCGAACTGGAGATGGCCGGACTGCTGCCGTTCGTCTCCCGCTACCGGCTCGTCCCGCTCGGCGCGCTCGCCGCCCAGTGGCCGGCCGAGGAGCTGTCACTCACCATCGACGGCAGCTCCGAGCACCGTCTGACGCTCACCTCGGAGGGGGTGCGTACGCTGCTGGCCCGCCCGTAGGTCCGGCCCGGGTCCTATTCGCCCAGTGTGCGGGCGAGTGCGGCGCGCTGTACCGGCAGCGCCTCGGCGTGCAGCTCCCGCCCCTTCGGGGTGAGCTGCACGTACACCCCGCGCCTGTCCTCCAGGCACATGCTGCGCTCCACCAGGCCGTCCTTCTCCAGGCGGGCGATGAGGCGGGACAGCGCGCTCTGGCTGAGGTGGACCCGGCCCACCAGGTTCTGCACCCGGCACTGCTCGCCGTCCGGAGGCGTCGCGGTCGCAAGCAGATCGAGCACCTCGAAGTCGGAGGCGCCCAGACCGTACGGGTGCAGCGCGCGGTCGATCTCGCCCAGGGTGCGCGCGTGCACCGCGAGGATGTCACGCCACCGTTCCTCGAGCCGCGCCCCGGCCGTCTCCGCTGCCATACCCGAACGGTAACACTCGTCCGACATTCAATGAATGTGCAACGAACGCGCGGCGACGGCCCTTCACGGCAGGTCGGGCGGGCGCGTCCCGGAGCGGACCGGCGAGGTCGCCGTCCGGGCCCCGCACGGAGGCGATCGGCGTGCCGCCGCCGGCGTCCCGCGGGGTTCCACCCCGAGCAGGACCCGGAACCGTGCCTTCGCCGGGCCGGGGCCCCGCGCGGGGCCTACGTCGAGTCCCGCTTCACCAGCTCCGTCGGCAGGATCACCGCCGCCGGGTCCTCGCCGCCGATCTGCGCCAGCAGCACCCGCACCATCTCCGTGCTGATGCGGTCCCACGGCTGGCGGATCGTGGTGAGCTCGGGGCTCGCGGCGACGGCCGCGGGGGAGTCGTCGAAGCCGCCGACCGCGACGTCCTCGGGCACCCGGCGCCCCGCCCGGTGCAGCGCCGTGAGCACGCCCTGGGCCATCAGGTCGGACGCGACGAACACCGCGTCCACGTCCGGGGCCCGCGCCAGCAGCCGCTCGGCGCCGGCCTCGCCGCTGGCCCGGCTGTAGTCGCCGGAGACGACGAGCCGCTCGTCGGCCTCGACGCCCGCCTCGGCGAGCACCTCCCGGTAACCTGCGAGGCGCTCCACGCCGCCAGGGGTGTCGAGCGGACCGGTCACCACGCCGATCCGCCGCCGGCCCAGTGCCAGCAGATGCCGCACCATGTCCCGCGCGCCGTCCCGGTCGTCGGCGGCCACGTAACTGACCTTCGAGCCCATCCCGATGGGCTTGCCGCACGCGACCAGCGGCACTCCCGCCGCCCGCAGCTCCTCCGCCACCGGGTCACCGGAGTGGCTGGACACCAGCAGCACCCCGTCGACGTGCCCGGCGGTGATGTACCGCGTGATGCGCCGCCGTTCGTCGTCCGTGCCGGCCAGCATCAGCAGCAGCGGCACGTCGTGCGCGGCCAGCGCCTGCGTGCAACCACGCAGCAGGACATTGAAGTTGGGGTCCTCGAAGAACCGCTCCTGGGGCTCCGTGAGCAGGAAGCCCACCGAGTCGGACCGGCCGGTGATCAGCGAGCGGGCGTGCCGGTTGACGACGTAGCCCGTCTTGCGGATGGCGGCGTCGACCGCCTGAGCCGCGGCGGGGCTGACGTAGTGACCGCCGTTGAGCACCCGCGAGACGGTGCCGCGCGAGACACCGGCCTCGCGCGCCACGTCGTGGATCGTCGGCGGCTTGCGCCTGCCCCCCGTGTTGCTCATGGTCATGACTTTACGGCCCCGGAGAGCAGATCCAGGCTCCAGAACCGCTGGACGACCAGGAACAGCGCCACCAGCGGGAACACGGCGAGGAACGCGCCCGTGATCACCAGTGTGTACAGCGCCGGGGTGTTGGCGCCCTGTTCGAGCAGGGTGTGCAGACCGAGGGTGATCGGGAACTTCTCGTCGTCGCTGAGCATGATGTACGGCAGCAGGAAGTTGTTCCAGATCGCCACGAACTGGAACAGGAAGACCGTCACCAGTCCGGGCACCATCATCGGCAGCGCCACCCGGGAGAAGATCCGCCACTCGCCCGCGCCGTCCATCCGCCCGGCCTCCACCACGTCCGTCGGCACCGCGGCCGCGGCGTAGATCCGCGCGAGGTAGACGCCGTACGGGGAGAGGATCTGCGGCAGCAGCACCGACAGGTAGGAGTCCGTGAGGTCCGCCTTCGCCAGCAGCAGGTACTGCGGGATGGCGAGGATCACCGGCGGCATCAGCACGCCCGCGAGCAGCACGTTGAACAGCGCCTCACGGCCCCGGAAGCGGTAGACCGCCAGCGCGTAGCCGCTGAACGCCGACACGCACGTCGACAGCAGCGCGCCCGCTCCGGCGTACAGGGCGGAGTTGCCCATCCACTGCCAGTAGACGCCGTCGCGGTAGGCGCCGAGGTCGGAGAGGTTGTCGGCGAAGCCGGTGCCCGGCCAGAACGTGAAGGTGGAGAACAGCTCCGAGCCGGACTTGGTGGAGGCGATGACCACCCAGGCGACCGGCAGCAGGCAGTACAGCGCGCCGAGCAGCAGCGTCACGGTCGGGACCAGCGCGGTCCGGCGGGGGCGCGCCGGACCGCGGGCGGTGCCGGCCGTGGGCTCGGCCTTGGGCAGGGCCAGAGAGCTCATCGGGCCGCCTCCTGCTTGTTGCGTCGGTTCGTCGCCCGCAGGAAACCGAAGGACAGCACCAGGGTGGCGAGCGCGATGAGGGTCGCCTGGGCGGCGGCCGCGTGGATGTCGCCGTTGCCGAAGGCGTCCTGGTACACCTTCATCAGCGGACTCCAGGTGGTGGAAACGGAGTTGGTGAGCGGCTTGAGGACGGTCGGTTCGCTGAACACCTGGAGCGTCGCGATGATCGAGAAGAAGAAGGTCAGCACCAGTGAGGGCGCCACCATCGGGATCTTGATCCGCAGCGCGATCTGCAGCGGCGTGGCGCCGTCCAGCTTCGCCGCCTCGTACACCTCGGCGGGGATGGCCCGCAGCGCGGTGTAGATGACGATCATGTTGAAGCCGGTGCCGCCCCAGACCGCGATGTTCGACAGCGCCAGATACAGCGGCCCGCCGTCCAGCAGATCCGGCTGCGGCAGACCGAACTCGTCGAGCACGAAGTAGAACGGGCTCACGTCCGGCAGGTACAGGAAGCCCCACAGCAGGGCCGCCACCACACCGGGGACGGCGTACGGCAGGAAGATCGCGAGCCGGGTGAAGGGAGCGAGCCGCACCTTCTCGGAGTCGAGCATCAGCGCGAACAGCAGCGCCAGGCCCAGCATGACCGGCACCACGATGCAGCCGTAACCGAGCACGCGCAGCGCGCCGTTCAGCAGCTCGCTGTCGGACAGGGCGTCGGTGTAGTTCTCCAGACCGGCCCAGACCTCCTCACGGGCGCCGGCCCCGAGGCCGAGCCCGGAGACCTGCACCTTGCGGAAGCTGAGCCAGACGGCGTACCCGATGGGCAGTGCGAAGAACAGGAGGAACAAGAGGGTCGCGGGGACGAGGAAAAAGTAGGGGGCGCTTCGCGCTCGTTTGAGGGCGGTGGTGGGAGACGGGTGGGCGTACGGGGCCCCCTTGACCCCGTACGACGTCCGGCGGACGGGGGACTTCACTCCGCGACCCCGAAGCCCTGCTTCTTCAGGTCGGCGACCGTGTCCCGCTGCATGGTGTCCAGGGCGGCGGTGAAGTCCGACTTGTTCTTCGCGGCGGCACCGAAGGCGTCCTTGAACGTCGTGTAGGCGACGTTGACGTTCGGGCCCCAGGCGGACGGCGCGGTGGTCTCCGCGATCGCGGCGGCCTTCTTGTAGAAGTCGGGCTGGTTGGCGAAGTACTCGGGCGGGCTCATGAAGGCGCCGCTGAGCTGGGCCGAGGTGGAGGCCGGGTAGATGCCGCCCTCCTTCGCCAGCGCGTTGAGCGCGTCGCCGTCGGTGTTCAGCCAGGCGGCGAACCTCGCGGCGGCCTCCTTGTTCTTCGAGTCGGTGGTGACACCGGTGGAGGAACCGCCCCAGCTGCCGGTGCTGCTCTCGCCGTCGCCCCACTGGGGGAGCGGGGCCATGGCCCACTTGCCCTTGGTGTCGGGCGCGGCCGTGGTCAGCGTGCCCGGCGCCCACACCGCGCTCACCCACGCGATCTGCTTGCCGGTGTTGAGCGCCTTGTTCCAGGCCGGGGTGTACATCGGCTGGTTGTCGACGGCGCCCTCCTTCACCAGGCCGCCCCAGAACTCGGCGACCTTCTTGGTGGCGTCGTCGTCGATGCCGACCTTCCACTTGTCGCCGGAGGTGGTCCACCACTGGGCGCCTGCCTGCTGGGCGAGCCCCGCGAACAGGCCGGAGTCGTTGGCGGAGAAGGTGGTCAGGTCCTTGTCGGGGGCCTTCCTCTTCAGCTCGCGGGCCGTCTCGGCGAACTCCTCCCAGGTGGCCGGGACGGAGAGCCCGTACTCCTTGAACAGGTCCTCGCGGTAGTAGAACATCATCGGCCCGATGTCCTGCGGGACCGCGTAGACGGCGTCCGTGCCGAGCGTGGTCTGCTGCCAGACGCCCTCGGCGAACTTGCTCTTCACGTCGCCCACGGTGTCGCCTATGTCGGCGAGCGCGTCATTGCTGACCAGCGTGGGCAGCGCCTGGTACTCCGCCTGCACCAGGTCGGGCGCCTTGCCGGCCTTGTGCGCGGTGAGGATCTTGGTGACCAGCGTGTCGCCGGACGCCTGCTTCTTCACCGTGACGGTGATCTGCTCCTTCTTGCCCGGCCCCTTGTTCCACAGGTCGACGACCTTGTCCATGCCGGGGGTCCAGGTCCAGTACGTCAGTGAGACCGGGCCCGACCGGGCCTCGCCGTCGTCGGACGACGAGCCGCAGGCGGCGAGTGCGGTGGCGCCGAGCGCGACGGCGACGGCGGAACTCACGAGGCGACGGCGCTTCGTGTACGGCATGGAACTCTCCCCTGACCTGGGGCCTCCGCCTGATGCGAAGACCAGCCATGCTTCTGTGATCGTTCACAGTAGAGAAACATCCCGGACACTTGTCAATGGTTGTTGCTGTGCGGTTATGTTGGCCCCGCACCGCCGAAAATGTGTGTGCACGTTCCCAAAAGATCGACACATCGGGAGAGAATCCATGCCGGAGACCACCCCCAGGGGCCTCACCGGGCTCGCCTTCGGTGGGGACTACAACCCCGAGCAGTGGCCGGAAAACGTCTGGGACGAGGACGTACGGCTGATGCGGGAGGCCGGCGTCACCATGGTGAGCGCCGGGATCTTCTCCTGGGCCCTGCTGGAGCCCGCGCCCGGCGAGTACGACTTCGGCTGGCTCGACCGCAACCTCGACCTGCTCCACGCGGGCGGCATCCGCGTCGACCTCGGCACGCCCACCGTGGCGCCGCCCGCCTGGTTCTACCGCGCCCACCCCGACGCGCTGCCCGTCACCGAAGACGGCGTGCGCCTGGGGTTCGGCTCCCGCGGCGCCATCTGCCACAGCAACGCCGACTACCGGGCCGCCGCCGCGAACATCACCACCAAGCTCGCCGAGCGCTACGGCGACCACCCCGCGCTCGCCCTGTGGCACGTCCACAACGAGTACGGCGTCCCCGTCTCCGCCTGCTACTGCGACTCCTGCGCCGCTCACTTCCGCCGCTGGCTGGAGCGGGAGTACGGCACGGTCGACGCAGTCAACGAGGCCTGGGGGACCGCCTTCTGGGGCCAGCGCTACGCCGCCTTCGACGAGATCAACCCGCCGCGCCGGACCCCGACGGTCGGCAACCCCGCCCAGGCGCTGGACTACCGGCGGTTCGCCGACGCCACCATGCGCGAGAACTTCACGGCCGAGCGGGACATCCTGCACCGCCTCTCACCCGGCGTCCCGGTCACCACCAACTTCATGACCGCCCTCAGCCAGTGCGACTCCGTCGACTACTGGGCCTGGGGCCGCGAGGTGGACCTCGTCACCAACGACCACTACCTGATCACCGACGGCCGCCGCACCCACGTCAACCTCGCCATGGCCGCCGACCTCACCCGCTCCGTCGCCGGCGGCGCCCCCTGGCTGCTGCTCGAACACTCCACCTCGGGCGTCAACTGGCAGCCCCGCAACCCCGCCAAGGCCCCCGGCCAGATGGCCCGCAACTCCCTCGCCCACGTGGCCCGCGGCTCCGAGGGCGCGATGTTCTTCCAGTGGCGCCAGTCCCGGCGCGGCGCCGAGAAGTTCCACTCCGCGATGCTGCCGCACGGCGGCACCGGGACCCGCGTCTTCCGCGAGGTGACCGAACTCGGCGCGTCCGTCCGGTCGTTGGCGCCGGTCCGGGGCACCCGCACCGAGGCCGACGTCGCCGTGCTGTGGGACTGGCACTCCTGGTGGGCGCAGAACCTCGACTGGCGCCCCAGCGAGGACCACGACGCCCGCGAACGCGCCGACGCCTGGTACGAGGCCCTCTACGACCACCACCTCACCGTCGACTTCGCCCACCCCGAAGCCGACTTGTCGAGGTATCCCCTTGTCGTCGTACCGGCCCTGTACCTGATGACGGAGGCGGCCGGGAACAACCTCAGGGAGTACGTCGAGAACGGCGGCACCCTCGTGGTGTCGTACTTCTCCGGCATCGTCGACGAACACGACGCCGTGCACGAGGGCCCCTACCCGGGCGCCCTGCGCGACGTCCTCGGCCTGACCGTCGAGGAGTTCTCCCCCCTCCTCCAGGGCGAACGGGTCCGCCTGACCGGCCCCGACGGCGCGGAACTCGACGCCGACGTGTGGACGGAGTTCGTGGTGCCGCGGGGCGCCGAGACGGTGTGGACGTACGCCGACGGTCTGACCGGGGGACGCCCGGCCGTCACCCGGCACCGCCTCGGCGAGGGCACCGCCTGGTACGTCTCCACCCGGCTCGGCGCCGAGGGCCTCACCACCCTGCTGGGCCGGGCCGCCGAGGACGCCCGGATCGCCCCGCGCGCCGACCTGCCCCGCGATGTCGAAGTGGTGCGCCGCGCGGGCGAGCCGGGCACCTTCCTGTTCGCGATCAACCACACCGCCACCGACGCCAAGGTGCCGCTGGACACCCCCGGCACCGAGCTGCTGACCGGTGAACGCGCCGCGGGCCGCCTCGCGGTCCCGGCAGGAGCCGTCCGGGTCGTACGACTCGACGGCTGAGCCGCGACTCCCCTCCGCCCGCGTGAGCGCACAGGCCGCGGGCGGAGGGGGCCTCGCCCTCGCCCTCCGGGCGCGGGACATCCCCCCTCCCCACGTCGAAGGGACGACGAACGCCCATGTTCCATCCCAGACGCACACTCCGGGCCCTGCTGCCACCGCTCGTGGCCGGGCTCGCCCTCACCGCCCTGCCCGCCCAGACCGCGACGGCCGCGAGCACGCTCACCAACGGCGGCTTCGAGACCGGCGGTTCCGGCACCGCCACCCCGGCCGGCTGGTCCGAGTACGGCGACACGGCCGCCTCGTACACGGAGTCCGGCGGCCGCGGCGGCGGTCACCGCCTGTCCCACTGGTCGTCCTCCGCCTACCAGGTGGAGACGTACCAGTACCTGTCCGGCCTGGCCGACGGCGACTACAAGCTCACCGCCTGGGTCCGCTCGGGCGGCGGCCAGAACTCCGCCCACCTCGCGCTGAAGAACTGCGGAGGCGCCGAGCAGCGCACCGACCTGCCGGTCTCCGACTCCGGCTGGATACGGATCGTCGTGCCGGTGAAGGTGACCGGCAACCAGTGCACGATCAGCGTCAACAGCGACGCGAACGCCGGCAACTGGATCAACGTCGACGACCTGACCTTCGCCCGCGGCACCTCGGGCCTGCCGGTCAAGGGCGCCGACATCTCCTCCCTGCCCAAGAGCGAGGCCAAGGGCGGGGTCTACCGGACCGCGTCCGGCTCCGCCGGCGACCCGGTCGCGATCCTGAGGTCCGCCGGCATGAACTACGCCCGCCTGAAGGTCTGGGTGAACCCGGCCGACGGCTACAACGACAAGGCGCACGTCCTCGCCATGGCCAAGCGGATCAAGGCGCAGGGCATGAAGCTGCTCGTCGACTTCCACTACTCGGACGCCTGGGCCGACCCGGGCAAGCAGAACAAGCCCGCCGCCTGGGCCGGACACGGCTACGGGCAGCTCAAGAAGGACGTCTACGACCACACGTACGACGTCCTCGACGCCCTCAAGAGGCAGGACACCACCGCCGACATGGTCCAGGTCGGCAACGAGATCAACGGCGGCATGCTGTGGAGCGAGGGCTCCACCGACGACTGGGGCCGGCTCGCCGGACTGCTCAACTCCGGCTACGACGCCGTCAAGGCCGTCAGCCCGTCCACGGTAGCCGCGCTGCACCTCGCCGAGGGCGGTGACCTCGACGGCACCCGCTGGTGGTTCGACAACGCGGTCTCCCACGGCGTGAAGTTCGACGCCATCGGCCTGTCGTACTACGGATACTGGCACGGCACGCTGCACGACTTCCAGACGACCCTGGACGACGCGGCCGGCCGCTACGGCAAGCCCGTCTTCGTCGCCGAGACGGCCTACCCCTTCCGTCTCGACAGCGAGGACGGCCTCGAGAACATCATCGACCTCGACGGCGAACTCGTCCCCGGCTACCCGGCGTCCACCACCGGGCAGACCCGCTGGATGAACGACGTGGCGAGCATCGTGGAGGCCGTCCCGAACGGCCGTGGCCTCGGCGTCTTCTACTGGGAGGCCACCTGGACCGCCCGCGCCGGCAACGGCTGGGACCCGGCCGACCCGTCCTCCGGCAACGGCTGGGAGAACCAGGCGCTGTTCGGCTACGACGACCGCGCGCTGCCCGCGACGGCCTGGTTCCGCCACCGCTGAGCCCGCCGGCCCCGCCCCGCAGACCGGGGGCGGGGCCGAACGGCCTTTTCCCGCACGCCCGTTGGGTCCCGGACAAGGTGCCGTCGGACCGGGACACGGAGCCCCCGCTCACGGCAGAGTGGAAGGGCTCCGGAGCGCGAGGCCCGGCGCGGAGGTGTACGAGATGCTGAGGACCCCCGTCGACGGGACACGACTGCGCATCCTGACGCTGCTGAGGGAACAGGACGCGGCGGCCGACGGCCTGACCGCGGAGGCCGTCGCCGCACGGCTCGGTCTGCCCCACCCGGCCGCCCTCACCCACCTGCGGCTGCTCACGGCCCTCGGCCTGCTGCGCACCACCCGCTCCGGCGCCCGTGTGCGCTACCGGCGCGACGAGGCGCGGATCGCCGAGGTGGCGCGGCTGTTCGAGAAGGGCTGGTAGCGCGCAGGACCGCGACATGACCCGCCGCGTTCCGGGACGTTAGGCTGATCCCGAGCGAGTGGGAGACGTACGACGGTGACAGCCCCGGAAACCGAGGGCCCTCGGGCCCGCCCCGCCTTCCGCACCCAGGCCCCCGTCGTCGCCGCCGTCGCGGTCGGCGGGGGAGCGGGGGCGGCGGCCAGGTACGCGGCCTCCCTGTGGTGGCCGACACCGGCGTACGGGTTCCCCTGGACGATCCTCTGGGTCAATGTCGCCGGCTGCGCCGTCATCGGCGTGTTCATGGTGACCATCACCGAGGTCCGCGCCGCCCACCCCCTGCTCCGCCCGTTCTTCGGCACCGGCGTCCTCGGCGGCTTCACCACCTTCTCGACGTACGCCGTCGACATCCGGAACCTGCTCGACGGCGGCGAGGCGGGCGCCGGACTCGTGTACCTCGCGGTGACCCCGCTCGCGGCGCTCGCCGCCGTGTGGACGGCCGCCACGGCGACCCGCCGCGTTCTGATCAGGAGGCAGCCATGACCCGGCCGACCGGCACCGTCCTCCGCCTGACCGTGTACGTCGGCGAGAACGACACGTGGCACCACCGGCCCCTCTACTCGGAGATCGTCCACCGGGCCCACGCGGCCGGACTCGCGGGGGCCAGCGTCTTCCGCGGCGTCGAGGGCTTCGGCACCTCCTCCGTCGTCCACACCTCCCGGCTGCTCTCCCTCAGCGAGGACCTGCCGGTGGCGGTCGTCGTGGTCGACACCGAGGAGCGCGTACGGGCCTTCCTGCCGGAACTCGACGGGCTGGTCGGCGAGGGCCTGGTCCTCCTCGACCGCTGCGAGGCCGTCCGGCACGTACGCCGCGACGACGGCACCGGAGCCACGGACCGGACGGGCGGGGCGCCGCGGTGAACTGGCTGTACGTGGTGCTGGGCGCCATGGCCGGTGCCCCGCTGCGCTATCTCACCGACCGCGCGGTGCAGTCCCGGCACGACTCGGTGTTCCCCTGGGGGACCTTCACGGTCAACGTCACCGGCAGCCTGGTCCTCGGCCTGCTCACCGGCGCGGTGGCCGCGGGCGCGGCCGACTCCCGCCTCCAGTTGCTCCTCGGCACGGGCCTGTGCGGCGCCCTGACCACCTACTCCACCTTCTCCTACGAGACCCTCCGCCTGGCCGAGACCGGCGCCCGCGGCTACGCCGCCGTGAACGTGGCGGCGAGCGTGACGGCCGGCCTGGGCGCGGCCTTCGCGGGCGCGGCCCTGGCCGGAGCGGTGTGGGGTTAGGCCTTGTCGCGCAGCGGCTCCCCGACCTGCCTGAGGTGACGCAGGGCCTGACGGTGCGAGGCGAGCAGACCCGTCCGGCAGTACGGGATGCCCAGCTCGGCGCAGTACCGCTCGGTGATGACCTGGGCCCGGCCGAGGGCCGGCGTCGGCATGCTGGGGAACAGGTGGTGCTCGATCTGGTAGTTCAGCCCGCCCATGAACACGTCGGTGAACACCCCGCCGTCGACGTTGCGGGAGGTGAGGACCTGACGGCGCAGGAAGTCCAGCTCGGTGCCCTCCTCGATCATCGGCATGCCCTTGTGGTTGGGGGCGAACACGGAGCCGAGGTAGATCCCGAACAGACCCTGGTGCACGGCGATGAACGCGAGCGCCCTGGCGGGGGAGAGGACCAGGAACAGACCTCCGAAGTACACGGCGAAGTGGGCGACCAGCAGCGTCCCCTCCAGCACCGGCCGCTTCATCGACGGGCTGCGCAGCGCCTTGAAACTGCTGAAACTCAGATTGAGGCCCTCCAGGGTCAGCAGCGGAAAGAAAAGGGCCGCCTGGTGCTTTCCGATGAATCGCGCAGGGCCCTTCGCCTGTTTCGCCTGACGCCGTGACCACACGATGATGTCGGGAGCGACATCGGGGTCCTTCTTCTCGTGATTGGGGTTCGCGTGGTGGCGCGTGTGCTTGTTCATCCACCAGCCGTAGCTCATGCCCAGCAGCACATTGGCCACCAGCAGCCCGCCGGTCTCACTGGGGCGCCGGCGGGAGAACACCTGGCGGTGGGCCAGATCGTGCGCGGCCAGTCCGAGCTGCCCGAACACCACCGCCAGAGCGGCGGCGACGATCAGCTGGCTCCAGCTGTCACCCAGGACGAGAAAAGCGGCGACACCGCCGGCGAGCGCCGTTCCCACGGCCCCGAAACGCACCGTGTAATACAGCGGGCGGCGGCGCAGCAGACCCGCTTCGGCCATGCGCCGTGACAATTCGGAAAAGTCGCTTCCCTTTTCGCGTGCGGGCGTGGGCGGGACAGCGGTGAGTACCGTTGGATTGGCCATGTGCTCGAGTATGTGAATGATTTCCGCGGAGCGGAATGACGTTGGCCCCCCGGAGGGGAGTGACGGGGACCCCCCGGCGGGGGTGTGGCTGACCCCACCCTCCCGGCACGGGCCCTCCGCTTGACAGCGCCCGCGCCGCCCCCGCACCATCGGCCCCGTGAACCTGTCAGACAGCCAGACAGGTGGTGCGGGTCCGCGGCGCGTCAGCGCGATGGAAGCGGTCCTCTCCCACCTCCGCGGCGCCATCGAACGCGGCGAGTACGCGATCGGCGACAAGCTGCCCTCCGAGGCGGAGCTGTGCCGCACCCTCGAGGTCTCCCGGCCCGTGCTGCGCGAGGCGCTGCGGGCCCTGCAGACCATGGGCCTGACCGTGTCCAGGACCGGCAAGGGCACCTTCGTCGTCGCCGACGCCGTCGAGGACCCCACCTTCGGCGACTACGCGGCCAGCGACCTGCTCGAGGTGCGCCGGCACATCGAGATCCCGGTCGCCGGGTACGCCGCCGAGCGCCGCACCCCGGAGAACCTGGACCGGCTGAACCGTCTGCTGGACCGGATGGAGCGCGAGACCGACACCACGGCATGGGTCGCGATGGACACCCTCTTCCACCTCACCGTGGCCGAGGCCGCCCAGAACCCGGTCTTCCGCCGGGTCATCGAGGAGATCCGGGACGCGCTGGCCCGCCAGTCCGCCTTCCTCAACGAACTCGGCGGACGCCGTGAGCAGTCCGACCGCGAGCACCGGGCGATCGTCGAGGCACTGACCGACGGCTCCGCGCACGACGCCGTCGAGGCCATGACCCACCACCTCGACCGCGTCGAGACGACCCTCACCGACATCGTGCGCTCCGCGCGCACACCGGCCCACGACTCCCCCCAGGCAGTGTGATGTACAGCACCGTCCCCGCGGACGCACCCCTGATCCGCGAGCCCCTCCACGCCCCCGTCGCCCACCTGATACGCGGCGGGGTCGTCGAAGGCGTCCACTACGGCTCCGTCGTCGTCCTCGGCCCCGACGGCGAGGTCGACCTCCAGCTCGGCGACATCGAGGCCGCCTGCTATCCGCGCTCCGCGCTCAAGCCCGTCCAGGCGGTGGCGATGGTCCGCGCGGGGCTCCCGCTCGACGGCGAACTGCTGTCGCTCGCCGCGGCCAGCCACTCCGGCGAGGAACGCCACCTCGCCGGCGTCCGGCGCGTCCTCGAACTCGCCGGGCTGACGGAGGACGACCTCCGCAACGTCCCCGACCTGCCGTTCGACCCGGTCGTCCGGGACACCTGGGTGCGCGAGGACCGCCCGCCGTCCCGGCTCGCCCAGAACTGCTCCGGCAAGCACGCCGCCATGCTGTACACGGCCAGGCTGAACGGCTGGTCCCTCGACGACTACCTCGACCCCGCCCACCCCCTCCAGCAGGCGATCGCCGAGATCGTCGAGGACCTCACCGGGCAGCGCGTCGCCACGGTCACCGTCGACGGCTGCGGCGCGCCGTTGTTCGCGGTCTCCCTGCGGGGTCTCGCCCACGCCGCCGCGCGGATCACCACCGCCGCGCCCGGCACGCCGGAGGCGCGCGTCGCCGACGCGATGCGGGAGCACGCGGAGATGGCCTCCGGGTCGGGCCGGGACGTGGCCGCGTTGATGCGGGCGGTGCCGGGGCTGCTCGTGAAGGACGGATTCGAGGGTGTTCAGGTTGCCGCGCTGCCTGACGGGCGGGCGGTCGCCGTGAAGATCTCGGACGGGGCGGGGCGGGCGCGGGTGCCGGTCGCCGCGGCGGCGCTGGTGCGGGCGGGGGTGGACGCCTCCTTGCTCAAGGAGTTCGAGGGTGAGGTGTTGCTCGGGGGTGGGCGGCCGGTCGGGGAAGTGCGGGTCGTTCGTGCGCTGGAGTCTGTGACCTCACCGGCCTGGGTGTAGTTGTCCGCGCAGTTCCCCGCGCCCCTTCGGGGTGATTGCGGATTCCTGTTGACCGCGGGTCGGTGGGGGCTTGTCGCGCCCACGCGGCGGAGCCGCATGTCGAGTACAGCCCCGCGCCCCCTCGGGGCGCTCTCGTCACCCTTGATTCGTTGGTACCGGGCCCCATCTGAGGCGTAGGTACAGGGACACGCTCGCGGCGCCCAGGAGGGCGGCCGCGGCGATGGTCCAGGTGACCGGGCGGTGCGGGGTGTCGTGGCTTCGGGCCACGGGGGTCGTGGCGGGCTCCGCCTCAGGGCCGGCCGGCGGGCCGGGGCGCAGGGCGTCCAGGGAGCCCACCGGGGTCACGTGCCCGGTCGCCTCGAAGCCCCAGTCCAGCAGCGTGCGGGCCTCCTCGTACACCGCGTGGCCGCCGCCCGACCGGGGGTTCATGACCGTCACCACGAGGGTGTGACCGTCCCGGCGCGCGGCCGCCACGAGGGTGTTGCCGGCGTTGCTGGTGTAGCCGTTCTTGATGCCGATCAGACCTTCGTAGGGTTCGACGCCGTCCGCGCCGGTGAGCAGCCGGTTGGTGTTCACGATGCCGTACGAGCCGCCGTCGCGGGCCGGGAACAGCGCCTCGTGCCTGGCGCAGTACCGTGCGAACTCGTCGTTGTGCAGCCCCGCCCGCCCGAACACCGCCAGGTCGTACGCCGACGACACCTGGCCGGGTGCGTCGTAGCCGTCGGGTGACTTGACCCGGGTGTCGCGGGCGCCCAGCGCGCGGGCCTTGGCCTGCATCCGCTCGGCCGTGGCCCGCCAGCCCCCGCTGAGCGCGGCCAGCACGCGCACCGCGTCGTTGCCGGAACTGAGGAAGACCCCGTTCCACAGGTCGGACACCCGGTACGTACGGTTCTCCGCGACCCCGACGAGGCTGCTGCCGGGGCCGATGCCCACCAGCTCCTCCTCGCTGACCCGGTGCCGGATGCCGGCGGGGAGGATCGGCAGCACGGTGAGCGCGAACAGCGTCTTGAGCGTGCTGGCCGGCGGCAGCCGGCGGTGCGCGTCGTGCGCCGCCAGTACGTCGCCGGTGCGGGCGTCGGCGACCAGCCACGACAGGGCGGACGGATCCGGGACTCCGGGTGCCCCCGGGAGCGGGCGGACGTGCGTGCCGGGCCGGTACAGCAGCGACTCGGCCGTCGCCCGCGGCCCGGGATCGACGCCGGCGATCGCCGCGGCGGGCGCCGTCACCAGCAGGCCCGCCGTACAGAGCACGCAGGTCGACACGGTAGCCCGCGAAGTAAATCCGATAGTCATACCGCAAACGTAGGAATGGACCTCCCGAACACCGCGCTGCCCCGGCCGGGGACCGCCCGCGAGCACCCGGATGCCGCACGCCGACGGCGCCTCAGCCGCCCGGCAGGGTCGGCTGGACGCGCCGCAGGAACGCCGCGTTGTCGGGGGTCTCACGCATCCGGCCCAGCAGGGTCTCCAGATCGGCCAGCCCGTCCCGCGACCGCAGCACGCGCCGCAGTCCCCGTACGGCGGTCAACTCGGCCGGAGTGAGCAGCAGTTCCTCGCGGCGGGTGCCCGATCCCGTGATGTCGACGGCGGGGAAGAGCCGCCGCGCGGCGGCCTCGCGGCTCAGCCGGAACTCCATGTTGCCGGTGCTCTTGAGCTCCTCGAAATAGAACTCGTCGGCCCGGGAGCCGGTCTCCACCAGGGCGGAGGCGAGAATCGTGAGCGAGCCGCCCTCCTCGGCCTGACGGGCGGCGCCGAAGAACCGCTTGGGCCCGAGCGGCGCGGAGGCGTCGACACCGCCGCTGAGGGTGCGGCCACCGGACGCGGCCGCGTTGTTGTACGCCCGGCACAGCCGGGTCAGCGAGTCGAGGAGCACGACGACGTCCTCGCCCGCCTCGACCAGCCGCCTGGCCCGCTCGACGACCAGCTCGGCGAGCGCGATGTGCTCCTTGGCGGGCCGGTCGAAGGTCG
Organism: Streptomyces sp. CB02400; assembly: GCF_001905725.1. Classification (GTDB taxonomy): domain Bacteria; phylum Actinomycetota; class Actinomycetes; order Streptomycetales; family Streptomycetaceae; genus Streptomyces; species Streptomyces atrovirens. Next base: position 90,709 of record NZ_LIWB01000010.1, on the reverse strand, counting down.
AGGCGTACACCTCGCCGCGCACCGAGCGCCGCATGTCGGTGACCTCCTCGGGGCGTTCGTCGAGCAGCACCACCATCAGCCGGCACTCGGGGTGGTTGCCGGCGACGGCTGCCGCCAGTTGCTGGAGGAGGACGGTCTTGCCGGTCTTGGGCGGCGCCACGAGCAGCCCGCGCTGCCCCTTGCCGACCGGCGCGAGCAGATCGACGACCCGCCCGGCGAGGCCGGACGCCGGATGCTCCAGGCGCAGCCGCCGGTGCGGGTGAAGCGGCGTCAGGTCACGGAAGTGCCGCCGGCCGTGCGGTGCGTCGGGCGTGCGGCCTTCGACGCGGGTGACCTCGGTCAGGGCGTGCCGGTCGCCGCGCACGCCCTCCACGAGGTCGCCCTTGCGCAGGCCGTGGCGGCGCAGCAGCGCGGGGGAGACGGACGGGTCGGAGGGGGAGGGCAGGCAGTTCTCGGCGCGCAGACGCCCCTTCCCGGCCGCGTCGATGTCCAGGACACCGGTGACGAGCTGGGGCCGCTGCCGTACGGGAGGGTGATCGAGTGTGGTGGTGGTCATGCGGGTCGGTCCTTTCGCGGACGACGGACAGGGACGTGCGGTGGGAAGGAGAGAAACCGCGCGGGGAGGGCGGACACGCGCCTCCGGGCGGCGGAGAACAGCACCCCGGTCACGGCGGGAAGAGACCCTGCCGACGAGGTGGTGCGGGAAAGCCGTACGCCGGTCGGACACGACGGGCGGAAGCGGCGAACCGAAGTGATGTGGGAGGAAGAACTGGCACCGACGCCCGAATGGGAGGGGGCGTAACACGAGTGCTGCTTGCACTGTACCACCCGGTGCGGTGGTGGGTACGAAAAAGCGCGGTCCGTACGGACGACGGGCCCGCCGGTGACGACCGGCGGGCCCGTGTCGGAGTCTCGCTCCCGCGCGGGTTCAGGCGGGGCTCTCTCCCGCCTCGCGGGCGATCCGCTCGAACCGCGCCCCCATGGCCGCCGCGAGCGCCTGCGCACCCGACAGCGGACGCACCATCACGGTCAGCTCGTCGATGCGTCCGTCCTCGTCGAGGTGGAGGAAGTCGCAGCCGTCGATCCGGCGGTCACCCACCCGCGCGGTGAACACGAGCGCGTGGTCACGGCCGCCCGCGTCGCCGATCCCGCGCACGTACCGGAAGTCCTCGAAGACCTCCGCGACCGCGCGCAGGATCGCCCCGGTGACCGCTCTGCCGGTGTACGGCTTGAACACGACCGGGCTGGTGAAGACGACGTCCTCCGCCAGCAGCGCCACGACGGCGTCGAGGTCGTGGGCCTCCACCGCCTCCCGGAATGCTCGCATCACGACTCCTATAATCAACTTGTTGAATAGGTGCGGATGACAATAATCACTCGCTGCTAACGTGTCCACATGTCCCTCAAGTACGCCGTCCTGGCCGCCCTCCTGGAGGGCGAGGCCTCGGGCTACGAGCTGTCCAAGATCTTCGACGTCTCGTTCGCCAACTTCTGGGCCTGCACACCCCAGCAGCTCTACCGGGAACTCGAGCGGCTGGCGGGGGACGGGCTCGTCGAGGCCCGGGTGGTACGGCAGGAACGGCGTCCGGACAAGCGGATGTTCACCCTCACCGAGTCCGGCCGCGACGACCTGCGCGCCTTCGCCGCCGAGCCGCCCCGGCGGCCCACCGCCATCCGCGACGAACTCCTGATCAAGATCCAGGCCATGGACGGCACGGACCCCGGGGCCACGGCCGCGCTGCTCGAGGAGCGGATGGCGTGGGCGCGCGGCAAACTCGCCCGCTACGCGCGCGTGCGCGAACGCCTGCTGGACGGCCGCTCCGAGGAGCAGTACCTGAGCGAGGCCGAACGGGTCGGACCGTACCTCACCCTGCTGGGCGGAATCGCCTTCGAGGAGGAGAATCTGCGCTGGTGCGAGCGGGTGCTGACCGTGGTGCGCGGCCGTGCTCCCCTAGGCTGACCGGATGTTCAGCCCCGAAGGCCCCCGGCTGCGCGAACTCGCCGTCCAGGCGCTGTCGTCCGTGGAACGCGGCTACGACCTCCTCGCGCCGAAGTTCGACCACACCCCCTTCCGCACGCCCGACTCGGTGCTCGACGCCACCACGGAGGCACTGCGGCGGGCCGGGCCCTTCGACGCCGGGCTCGATCTGTGCTGCGGCACCGGTGCGGGCGTCGACGTACTGCGGCAGGTGTGCCGGGGGAGCGTCACCGGCGTGGACTTCAGCGCCGGCATGCTGACCGTCGCGCGGGAGCGCGTCCGGCCGCCGGGGCCGCCGGCCGGCTGGGTGCGGGCGGACGCGCGGGCGCTGCCGTTCGGCCCGGTCTTCGACCTCGTGGTCAGCTTCGGCGCGTTCGGCCACTTCCTGCCGCGTGAACTGCCGGGGCTGTTCGCCCAGGTCCACTCGGTGCTCCGGCCGGGCGGACGCTTCGTCTTCCCCGTGGTCGCGCCGCCCCGGCCGGGCTCGCTCACGTACGGGATGCTGCTGGGGTTCGACGCCGTGATGCGGGTGCGCAACGCCGTGTGGCGCCCGCCGTTCGTCATGTACTACCGCGCCTTCCGTTTCGGTGCCGTGCGGCGCGAGCTCACCCGGGCCGGGTTCCGGGTGGAGTCGTGGGCCCTGCCCGAGTTCGGACGGCGCCGGAACGGCGGCCCGCAGGTCCGGCTGATCGTCGCCGGACGCCCCGGACCCGGTCAGACCGCCGCCGGGACCGTGAACTCGTAGACCAGGGCGTCCTCCTGGGCGTCCATGACGAGTTCGGTGATCTCCAGCGGGCGGGCGTACTGGTCGTGCACCCGCCGGGTGACCCGGACCGACGGCGTCCCCGCGACCGGCGTGATCGTGTCGCGGTGATGCAGGGTCAGGCCCGCCCGGCGCATCCAGTCGTAGGCCCGCCGCAGCTCCGCCGCACCGGTGCCGCCGGCCCGGTCGCGGTAGCGGCCCAGCTCCTCGACCTCCGCGAGCGCCACGGCGGAAAACGATGTCACCGCCGCCCGCAACTCCCGCCCGTCGGCCGACGCCGACCAGTAGCGGTGCACCAGCGTCGGCCGGGCCGGGGCCACTCCCAGGGCCTCGGCGTGCCCGGGTGGCGGGGCCTCCCAGGTCACGGTGGCCCTGGTCATCGCGCCCCGCTCGGCGCACCACGCGCCGAGCGGGAAACCGGACGACGCCGGCGTCTCCACCGGCAGGCCGGGCAGCGTGGCATGGCTGCCCCGCCGGTCGGTGGCGACCAGTCCGTCACGGCGCAGCACCTGCAGCGCCTGCCGTACGGTCTCCCTGCTGACCTCGAAGTGTTCGGCCAACTGCCGCTCGCCGGGGAGGCGTTCGCCGGGCGGAATCGTTCCGTCCCGCAGTTCGCCGAGCAACTCCGTGGCGATCCTCCGATAGAGGGGCTCACCTTCGGTGGGAGAGTGGTCGTGCGGGGTGGTGCGGGCCATGCCGCGCCTCCTGTTGATGACGTTCCGTAGCCGCTCGGGCTCGTTGCGCCACCACATCTACCATTGGTCTACACCACCAGGGAAGAGTGGTCCGGCAGTTCGGCCGGAACCGTACGGTCCCTCAGATGTACGAGCGCATCCAGCGCAGCTTGGCCGCCTCCTGGAACGCGCCGCCGCCCTCGTGGTCGTTGAAGTCGTACACCTCGATCGCCTTGTCGTCGTGCGCCCAGGCGTTGAAGGCCCCGAACACCGTCGAGGGCGGGCAGGTCTGGTCCTCCAGGGCCGCCGAGAACAGGGCGGGCGCGCTGCCGCGGGCGGCGAAGTGCACGCCGTCGAAGTAGGACAGCGTGCGCAGGACGTCCTCGAAGCGGCCGCGGTGCGTCTTGAGGTAGGAGCCGATCTCCCGGTACGGCTGCCGGTCGGTGAGCGTCGTCGCGCGCGGGAAGTCGCAGAGGAACGGCACGTCCGGCGCGATGCCGGCCAGGTCCGGGACCAGTCCGCCCACCGCGATGGTGATGCCCCCGCCCTGGCTGCCGCCCACGGCGACCGTGCGGCCCGCGTCGGTCAGCGGGTGCGACCGCGCCGCCTCCACCGCCCGTACGGCGTCCGTGAACACCCGGCGGTAGTAGTAGTTCTCGGGGGCGTCGATGCCGCGCGTCATGAAACCGGGGTACGCCGGAGCGCCGCCCACCGGGTCCGCCGTACCGCCGCCGGCGCCCCAGGCGCTGCCCTGGCCCCGGGTGTCCATCACGAAGTGGGCCCGGCCCGTGGACGCCCACAGCAGGTGCTCGTGCGGCAGCCCGCGGCCACCGCCGTAGCCGATGAACTCCACCACCAGCGGCAGCGGGGCGTCGGCGTCGGCGGGCAGCACCAGCCAGCCCTTGACGGGGTGACCGCCGAACCCGGCGAACGTCACGTCGAAGACGCGCACCGTCGACAGTCCCGTGTCGACCGGCTCGAAACGGGCGTCCAGATCGTGCTCGCGCGCCTCGTCGAGCGTCTTGGACCAGAACGCGTCGAAATCCTCGGGCGCGGTGGACGCGCTGCGGTACTCGCGCAGTTCGTCGAGGGGGAGGTCGAACAGGGCCATCAGGGACCGCCTTCGTGAAGAGACAGTGCGAAGCGATGACACCGTACGTGGATCACCGGCGCCATCGCCAGAGGCTTTGGGGAAAGTCCCAGGTGGCGGGCATGGAAAGCGATTGCTTTCGGGGGTGGCGGAAGGTGATCGTCCGCTCAGACGCCGCGGTGCGTCCACTCCGGTCCGGTGCGGGCCCAGTCCCGTTCCCACTCCGCCAGCCTGCGGCGCATCGTCGCCCCGCGCACCGCCCGGTGCGCGAGCAGCACCACGGCCGCGGTGCCTCCCGCGGCGCCGGCCCCCATGCCGATGCCGTACTGCCACACCGAGGCGTCGTCGACCGGCGGCGGCACATCGCGCCCCTGGGAGTCGAACCACACGTGCACCACGTCGCCGGGGCGCGCGTTCGCCGGGACGCGGGCGACGGCGGTGCGCGGCCCCTCACCCGGCTCCGTCCAGCGCACGTCCGCGCGGAACACATGTCGTCCGCCCGTCTGGGCGGAGGACCGCACCTGTGTGGACCGCTCCACGACCTCGGCGCGCACGCGGTGGCGGTCGGCGCGCTGCTCTTCGGCGGTCGCCCGTGCCTCACCGTGTGCCCACCAGGCGGTGACCGCCCCCACCAGTGGTGCCACCACACACAGCAGCACGGCGACGGCCAGCACCGTCCACTCCTCGACGACGTCCGAGCGGCGGCACAGCGGACTGCGCCGGCGCCGGCACAGCACCCGCGTTCGCATCTCGGACCTCCCTGCCGTCACCGAGGCCGGGGCATGGACGGCCGTACGCGACGGCGGCCCCCGGCGGCTCCCTCCGCGGCGCGCGGCACCCACGGAACAGCCCCGGCCGGGTGCCCGGCCGGGGCCGCGCGAAACGGCGGGCGCCCCGACGGGGACGTCCCGGTCAGCCGAAGCGCTCGATACGGATCCGCTCCACGGGCTGGCCGGCCGCAACGAGCAGCCTGGAGGCGTGCTCGGCAAAGGAGTTGGAGCCGCACACATAGGCCTCCCACCCGCTGGGAGGCTGCTTGGCCAGGAACGGCGCCACATGTGCGGCCGCCATACGTCCCACGGGCACACCATCCGGGGCGCTGCGCGTGAACACCCGGGTCGTCTCCGCGCCGAACTCCCGCGCGTAGATCAGCTCCTCGGGGCTGCGGGCCGACACCACCAGGCGCAGCGGCAGTCTCATGTCCCGGGACCGGTGGTACCGCACCATCGACATCAGCGGGACCACTCCGGAGCCGGCGCCCACCAGCAGCGCGGGCCGGTCGCCCGGCCAGGCGAAGAAGCCGCTGAGCGGGCCGCGCACCTCGACCCGGTCACCGGGGCGGGCCACCGTGTGGAACCAGCCCGAGACCTCGCCGCCCTCGACCCGGTCCAGGGTCAGCTCGAGGTGCCCGGAGTCGTCCGGCGCCGACGCGATCGAGTAGTGGCGCTGGGCCACGTAGCCGTCCTCGGCGGTCAGCCGCAGCAGCAGGTGCTGACCGGGCACATGCCCCGGCCAGCCGGGCACGGCGAACCGGAAGGTCGTCGCCCGCGGGGTCTCGCGGCGGATCTCCGTCAGGGTCGCCGTCCGCCACACGGACGCGGTCAGCTCGTTCACGCCGATCCGCCCGGGCACCGCGAACCGCGTCGGCGGGGCGAAGCGCTCCGGCGCGGCCGGCGATGTCGGTGTCACGGGTGTCATCGGTGTCGTCCGCTCAGTCACCGGAGTACCGCTGCTCCTCCCAGGGATTGCCGCGCGCGTGGTAGCCGTTGCCCTCCCAGAAGCCCGGCTCGTCGTGGTCGAGGAGCCGCAGCCCCGCGATCCACTTGGCGCTCTTCCAGAAGTACAGGTGCGGCACGATCAGCCGCGCCGGGCCGCCGTGCTCGGCGGGCAGCGGCCGGCCGTCGTACTCCCAGGCGATCCAGGCCCGGCCGCCGGTCACATCCGCGAGCGGCAGGCTGGTGGTGTAGCCGGTGTGCGCATACGCGACCACATGTGTCGCCGACCCATGGGGCCGGACCATATGGAGAAACGCGTCCAGCGAGACGCCGCCGAACCGCACCCCGAACTTCGACCAGCTCGTCACACAGTGGATGGCCCCCTCGTACGCCGAGGCCGGCAGCGCGTGCGCCTGCTCCCAGTCCCAGGTGCGGGGCTCCGCCACCAGCCCGTCGATCCGGAAGGTCCAGTCGGCGGGCGCCAGGTCGGGCGTGACCTCGGCGGACAGGACGGGCCATTCGTCGCCCGCGTCGTACTGACCCGGCGGCAGTCCGGGATTGTGCACGCGAGGGCGGCCGGTGAAGCCTCGGGTGATGTTCACGTGATCGGCGATTCCGTTGCGACTGGTGCTCAAGTGTTTTTCGTGTTCAACCGTACGCGGTGTCCGCGACCGATGCGGTGCCAGGCCGGTCACGGCCCCGTGGGCCGGTCCGCGCGGCGCTCCTCGGGGGCCGCGCGGCGCTTTCCGGGGAACGCGCGGCGGCTCCCGGTCACCCGGGCCGGGATGCGCCGGCCGTCCTCCGCCGGCCGCGCCGCCCGCGGCCGGGCGGCCCTCCGGGTCCGGGCGCCGCCCGGCCGGGCCGGACCGCTCCGGCGCGGTCATCCGGCGGCTCACCGCCGGCCTCGCCCGGCGCGTAGGGGGCTGCCGGGTCGGTGGCCCGGCGGCAGCCGCTCGTCTCCGGCTGCCCGAGCGGCGTGTACGACACCGGCGACGGCTCGGGGCGCGTACGCGCGGCCGACGCGCGGGCGCCGAGACGGGCGCCGCATCCTCAACGCCCTCAGCGCGTACACCCGGCCGACGCGCGGGCACGGCGGACGAGGGCCGTCTTCTCGCGACGGCCGGTCTCCACGGCCCCGGCCGCCTCCACCCGCGCACACCGCCCCCGCGCTCCCGGATCCCGAACACGCCGTACGACAGCGGTGATCGTCGGGTAGTGTGGCCGTCCGGCTGCGGACCGCCCCAGCCGGGGGACGCCGAGGAGGTGAGACCCATTACCGCTGTGTCAGGTCGGGTGCTCTCACCTCGAAGCGACGCGGACCACCGGCAGTAGGTGACCGCGAGAGCGCCCTTCGGCTCCCGAAAGGCTCAAGGCTCTTGCCGCACATGCCGTCTCCGTCATCCTCTCCCTCCGCCGTCCCGCCGTCTCCGTCCCGGGACGCCGTCGTGGCCGCGCTCCGCGCCGCCGGCTGCGTCTTCGCCGAGGACGAGGCCGAGTTGATCCTCGCCGCCGCGCCCACCCCCCAGGACATCGCCCCGATGGTCGAGCGCCGGGCAGCCGGACTGCCCCTCGAACTCGTCGTCGGCTGGGCCGAGTTCCACGGCCGGCGCATCACCGTGGAACCCGGTGTCTTCGTGCCCCGCCGCCGCACCGAGTTCCTCGTCGGACAGGCACTCGCCCAGGCGCCGGACGCGTCCGTCGTCGTGGACCTGTGCTGCGGCTCCGGCGCCGTCGGCGCGGCCCTGGCCGCCGGACTCGGCGCGGTCGAGCTGCACGCCGCCGACATCGACCCGGTCGCCGTGCGCTGCGCCCGCCGCAACGTCGCCGGACTCGGCGGGCAGGTCCACACCGGCGACCTGTTCGCGGCGCTCCCCGGCGAGCTGCGGGGCCGCGTCGGCATCCTCGCGGCCAACGTGCCGTACGTGCCCAGTGACGAGATCGGCCTGCTGCCCCCGGAGGCCCGCGACCACGAGCCGCTGGTCGCGCTTGACGGCGGCGCGGACGGCCTCGACGTGCTGCGCAGGGTCGCCGCCGGGGCGCCCGGCTGGCTCGCGCCGGGCGGCTGCCTCCTGGTGGAGACCAGCAGCCGCCAGGCCCCCGCCGCCGTCGACGCCTTCACCACCGCCGGCCTACGGACCCGCCTGGCCGTCTCCGACGAGTGGTACGCCCATGTCGTGATCGGTGTGAAGCCGTAGGACCGTTCAGGAGCCCGGTGTCGTCGCGCGGGCGATGAGGAGGGCCACGTCGTCGAAGTTGTCGGGTTCGTGCAGGGTGCGCAGGAGGAGGTCGCAGACCTCCTCCAGGGAGTGGCCGGGGTGGTCCAGCAGGGCCAGCAGCCGGTCCAGGCGTTCGTCCAGCGGATGCCGGCGCGTCTCGACGAGGCCGTCGGTGTAGAGCACCAGCCGGTCGCCCGGTTCCAGCTCCACGGTGGTCGTGGAGAAGGGGACCCCGCCCACCCCCAGCGGCACGCCGGTGGGCAGGTCGAGCAGTTCGGGGGCGTGGCCGGCCCGCACCCGGGCCGGCGGCAGATGCCCGGCGTTGGCGATCGTGCACCGCCGCTCGCGGGGATCGTGGACCACGTAGACACAGGTGGCGATCGCCTGGTCCAGGCCGCTGGTGATCCGGTCCAGGTGCTCCAGGAGGACGGCCGGATCGAGGTCGAGGGAGGCGAGGGTGTGGGTGGCCGTGCGCAGCCGCCCCATGGTGGCCGCCGCGGGGATGCCGCTGCCCATCACGTCCCCCACGACGAGGGCCGTCTTGTCGTCCTCCAGCGGGATCACGTCGAACCAGTCGCCGCCGACCTCGCTGGTGGCGCCCGCCGGCTGGTAGCGGGAGGCGACCTCGAGGCCGCCCGTCACGGGCGGATGGCTCGGCAGCAGGCTGCGCTGCAGGGTGAGGGCGGTGTCGCGGGCGTTCTGGTACCAGCGGGCGTTGTCGATCTGCACGGCCGCGCGGGAGGCCAGCTCCCGCGCGAGCAGCAGATCGTCCTCGTCGAACGGGAGGGGGTTGCGCATGCGGGTGAGGTCGAGGGCGCCCAGCACCTCCCCGCGCGCGATCAGCGGCACGGCCAGATACGAGTGGACCCCCGCCCGTGCCAGCAGCGCGGCCGCCTCCGGGGAGCGGGCGATCCGCGCCAGGTCCTCGTCCTTGGTCCGCGGCACCATCACCGGCAGCCCGGTGCGCACGCACTCGGTGATCAGCCGGTCCGGCGCGTACCGGGTCACCCGGCCCGGCGGGTCGGCCGCCGTCAGCACCTCGGACGCCGCGTCCACCCCGCGCACCGCCAGCGCCCGGATCACCGCCGGCTCGGCGGGGCCGAGGGTGCTGCGACGGCCCCGTACCACCGCGTCCAGCAGATCCACCGCCGCCGCGTCGGCCAGCTCCGGCACGGCCACGTCGGCCAGCTCACCGGCCGTACGCTCCAGGTCCAGGGTGGTGCCGATCCGCGCGGTGGCGTCGGCGATCACGGCGAGCCGCCGTCGCGCGGTCTCGGCCTCGGCGTTCGCCCTGTACTGCTCGGTGACGTCCACCACCGACACGGCCACGCCCAGCACCGTGCCGAGCGCGTTCTCCAGGCGGTACAGCGAGACCGACCAGGCGTGGTCCTCGTCCGGATCGGCCGGGGTGCGGCCGGTCGTGGGCCGGTCGACGACCGGCCGGCCGGTGTCCAGGACCCGGCGCGCGGCGGCCTCGAGCGCCTCGGCGTCCACCAGCGGCAGCACCTCGCGGACCGTGCGGCCCAGATGCCCCTCGGCCGGGATGCCGTTGATCTGCTCCAGCGCCGGATTCACCGAGACGTAGCGCAGACCGGTGTCCAGCACGGCCAGTCCGATGGGGGACTGGGCGACGATCCGGGTCGACAGGGCCACGTCCTGTTCCAGTCGGCGCACGGTCGACTGGTCCACCGCCAGACCGAGGGCGTACACGTTCCCCCGGGCGTCCAGCAGCCGCATGTTGCGGAACTCCACCAACCGGGTGTCGCCGTCCTTGCGGCGGATCGGGAAGGCCCCGGCCCAGCTCCGTCCGGTGCGCATGACGTCGGCGAAGAGTTTCACCACGAGGTCCAGGTGCTGCTCGTGCACCATGATCCGGGCGGCGTACTGGCCCAGCGCCTCCCGCGCGCCGTACCCGAACAGCTCCTCGGCCTGGGGGCTCCACAGCACGATCCGCCCCTCGGCGTCCAGGACCACCGAGGCCACCCGCAGCACATCGAGCAGCCCGCTGGGACGCACCGGCCCGCGCACCGGCCCGTCGCCGTCGGCCGGGGGTGACCCCGCTGCACTCATCGCACGCCCCGCCTTCACCGATTCCCACGGCACGTCGTCACCGTGCCGACACCCCTTGTTCTACCGCGCGCGGGGCTGATTTTCCGCCGCTCCTGCCGTCCGGTTCCAGCTTCTCCCACCATCGGGGCGGGCGCCCGCGAAGCCGTCACCGCGGCAGCGGCGCGCGGGTAGTGCTCTTCGCCGGGTGGTGCTTTGCTGAGTGAGGGGGCGGGGGACGCGTGGGCCACGAGAGGAGCGATCACGATGGGCAGCGAGCGACCGCACCCGGAGTCCGTCTCGGTCGAGATCAGCGGATGCAGCAAGGACGACGCCCGGATCGTGTTCGACACGCTGTGCGCGTGCTTCACGTCCGACCGGTGCTCCGACGACGTACCGGAGGAGTTCTCCGAGACCCGCCCGACGGTCTGGCTCGGCACCTTCGACGTCGCCGACGCCCGCGAGGGCGCTCGGCCCGAGGCCAGGCTGGCCTCGTCGGTCGACGCCGACGTGCACGGCGGCTACTGGGCGATCGACCGGTTCCGTACGACCCTGGGCTCCCTGTTCACGGTGCACGACCTGAGCACGGTCCCCGGTGACCAGGAGGAGGAGCTGCACGTACGTCTCGAAAGCCGGTGACGCTCCCGGCCCCGTGTGCCCTCCGTCTCTTATGCAACTAGTTGCATAAAGCGGTGCGCGTGCCTTACAACTACAGGCACGACACCGCGCACGGAGGGCCCGATGAGCCGTTACCCCCACCTGCTGACCCCCCTCGACCTGGGCTTCACCACCCTGCCCAACCGGGTCCTCATGGGCTCCATGCACGTGGGCCTGGAGGAGGCCGAGGGCGGCTTCTCCCGCATGGCCGAGTTCTACGCCGCCCGCGCCCGCGGCGGGGTCGGCCTCATCGTCACCGGCGGCATCGCCCCCAACGACGAGGGACGGCCCTACGAGGGCGGCGCGAAGCTCACCACCGAGGCCGAGGCGCAGCAGCACCGGACCGTCACCGACGCCGTGCACCGCGAGGGCGGGCGCATCGCGATGCAGATCCTGCACTTCGGCCGGTACGCCTACCACCGGGACCTGGTCGCCCCCAGCCCCGTGCAGGCGCCGATCAGCCCCTTCCCGCCCCGCGAGCTGACCGACGCCGAGGTCGAGCGCACCGTCGACGACTACGCCCGCGCCGCCCGCCTCGCCCGGCGGGCCGGCTACGACGGCGTCGAGATCATGGGCTCCGAGGGCTACCTGATCAACGAGTTCATCGCTACACAGACCAACCACCGCACCGACCGCTGGGGCGGCTCGTACGAGAACCGCATGCGCTTCCCCGTCGAGGTCGTCCGCCGGGTGCGCGAGGCGGTCGGCGAGGACTTCATCGTCATCTACCGGCTCTCCATGCTCGACCTGGTGCCCGGCGGCTCCACCCTGGACGAGGTGGTCACCCTGGCCAAGGCGGTCGAGGAGGCCGGCGCCACGATCATCAACACCGGCATCGGCTGGCACGAGGCCCGCATCCCCACCATCGCCACCTCCGTGCCGCGCGGCGCGTACACCTGGGTGACCAAGCGCCTGATGGGCGAGGTGTCGGTCCCGCTGGTCACCACCAACCGCATCAACACCCCCGAACTCGCTGAGCAGTTGCTCGCCGAGGGCTGCGCGGACATGGTGTCGATGGCCCGCCCGATGCTCGCCGACCCCGACTTCGTCGCCAAGGCCGCGGACGGCCGGCCCGAGGCGATCAACACCTGCATCGGCTGCAACCAGGCCTGCCTGGACCACACCTTCAGCGGGCAGATCACCTCCTGTCTGGTCAACCCGCGCGCCTGTCACGAGACCGAGCTGGTCCTCTCCCCGACCCGCCGCCGCAAGCGCGTCGCCGTCGTCGGCGCGGGACCGGCCGGCCTGGCCTGCGCGGTGAGCGCCGCCGAACGCGGCCACCACGTCACCCTGTTCGACGCCGCGAGCGAGATCGGCGGCCAGCTCAACGTGGCCCGCAAGGTCCCCGGCAAGCAGGAGTTCGACGAGACCCTGCGCTACTTCCGCACCCGCCTCGCCGAACTGGCCGTCGACGTACGCCTCGACACGCGCGTCACCGCCGACGTCGTGGCCGGCCACGACGAGGTCGTCGTCGCCACCGGCGTCACCCCGCGCGTCCCCGACATCCCCGGCGCCGACCACAGAAGCGTCCTCGGCTACCTCGACGTCCTGCGCGACGGCGCCCCCGTCGGCGACCGGGTCGCGATCCTCGGCGCGGGCGGCATCGGCTTCGACGTCGCCGAGTTCCTCACCGACGGCGGCGACAAGGCGCACGAGAACCCCGAGACGTACTTCCGTCAGTGGGGCGTCGACCTCGACTACCGCGCCCCCGGCGGCCTCGCCGCACCCGAGCGCCCCGCCCCGCCGCGCACCGTCCACCTGCTGCAGCGCAAGACGTCCAAGGTCGGCGCCGGTCTCGGCAAGACCACCGGCTGGATCCACCGCACCGAACTCAAGCACCGCGGCGTCACCATGGTCCCGGGCGTGCGCTACGACCGGATCGACGACGCCGGACTGCACGTCACCGTCGACGGCGAGAGCACCGTCCTGGAGGTCGACACCGTCGTCCTGTGCACCGGCCAGGAGCCGCGCCGCGACCTGTACGAGGAACTGGTCGCCGCCGGACGCGCCGTCCACCTGATCGGCGGCGCCGACGTGGCCGCCGAACTGGACGCCAAGCGCGCCATCAAGCAGGGCACCGAGCTGGCGGCGGCGCTGTAGGCCGGGCGCGGCCCGTCCCTAGGATGAGCCCATGTCACTCCCGCACGCGATCCTCACCGCCCTGCTCGAGAAGCCGTCGTCGGGGCTGGAGCTGACCCGCCGGTTCGACCGGTCGATCGGCTACTTCTGGTCCGCGACGCACCAACAGATCTATCGCGAGCTGGGGAAACTGGAGGCCGAGGGCCTGATCCGGGCCCTCCCCTCCGAGCAGCCGGCCCGGGGGCAGAAGAAGGCGTACGAGGTCCTGCCGGCGGGGCGCGCGGAACTGGCCCGCTGGACCTCCGCGTCCCAGGATCCCAAGCCGCACCGCGACGCGATGCTGCTGCGGCTGAGGGCGGCGGCCGTGGTCGGCACCGCGGGCCTGGCGGCCGACCTGCGGCGCCACCGGGAGCTGCACGAACGCCAGTTGGCGGAGTACCGGGAGATCGAGCAGCGCGACTTCCCGCCCGGCAAGGACGGACCGGAGGACCGGCTGCGCCATCTGGTGCTGCGGGCCGGCATCGACCTGGAGACCTTCTGGACCCAGTGGCTCGACCACGCGCTGGCGGAGTTCGCCCTGCTGCCGGACACCGGCGGACCCGAGAGCCAGGGCGTACGGGAGGCGTGACACCGCGACGGGTCGACGCCGGCCGCCCGCCCGGAGCGCGTCGGACGTGACGGCGGCCGGCGCCGGGTCCAGGGGGTGTCGTTCGGATCCTGCCGGGGTCGCGGGGTCTGGCACCGCGCCTCGCCGCGTTGTCGTCGGTCGCCAGGGCTCCGCCCTGGCGCCCTCCTCCGCCTTGCGATGCTCCCCCACTGCCTGAAGGGTGTGGGAGGCACCCCCACCGCCAGACCCCGCTCGGCCCAGCCGCAAGGCACCCCTCACCGGAGCCGGCCTGATCCGAACGACACCCCTTAGAAGTGGCGCGGAGTGCTGCGGCGGCGCAGGTACCAGGCCGTGGCGGCGATCCCCGTGCCGACCAGTGCGCCGCCCGCCACCAGAGTGACCGTGCCGTAGTCCGTCGAACCGCCGCCGACGCCGCCCATCACCCCGCGGGACGGCGAGGCCGTGGGCGAGACCGAGGGACTGGGAGCCGTGGAGACGACGACGGACTGCGTGCCCGCGGTGCTGCCGTTCGAGCACACCACGACCACCGTGTACGTGCCCGGACTGACATTCGACCAGGCGGCGGACTGTCCCGAACTGCTCCCCGACAGCGCCACCTGACGGCCTTGCGAGAAGCTCGTCTGGCCGCTGCTGAGCAGCGAGGCGGTGCCCCAGTGGCCGTTGATCTGGGTGCACGAACTGGTGCTCACCGAGACCGTCGACCCGGTGGTGCTGACGGAGATCCCGGCCGCGGCGGCCGGCCCGGCCAGGGTCAGCGCGAGCGCGGCGGCGACAGCCGCGGTCGGACCGGAGCGGAGCAGTGGCTTCGAGTTGCGCATGTGGACCGCTTTCCGGCGGCACGGCCGGCGGTACATCCCTTGCGCCGCCGAGGTCGGGGAGCGCCCGTGCTGCCACGAGGCAAGCCAACGGGCACCCGGACCGGCCCGCACTCCGGCGGCATCCGGGCAGGTGACGGCTTCCTCCGGGCGGCCGACCCCGGGGCCGGGTCAGCGCCCGGCGCCCGTCGTGACCGTGCGCTCCGCCGAGAAGCCGCCCCAGGTACCGTCCGGCAGCATCGCCCGGATCCGCACCCGGTGGGCGACCCCGGCCTCCCGGCCGGCGTAGAAGCGGTACGTCGCCCGGTCGCGCGGTGCGTCACCGCCGTAGACGAGCGAGGTGGCGACCCGGCCGTCCAGGCGCACCTCGTACTCGGTGACCACCCCGTCGACGCGCGGCGGCACCCAGTGGAGGACGATGTGGTACGCGCCGTCGGACCGTTCACTGGTGGCCCGGAAACCGGTGGGAGCGCCGGTCCGGCCGTCCGCGCTGCCCGCGGTGGTGAGGCGGACGGTGGCGCCGGCCGGGGAGAGGTTGTCGGCCGCGTCCCTGGCCCGGACCGTGAAGGAGTAGCGGGTGCCCGGCCGCAGCCCCGTCACCACGGCGGCCGTCTGGTTCCCGCCCACACTGTGGATCTTCGTTCCGCCCTGGTAGATGTTGTACGACACCACACCCCGGTCGTCCTTCGAGGCGGACCACGACAACTGGACCGCCCGGCTGCCGGCGGCCCGGCCGCGAAGCTCCGCCGGACGGGTGGGAGCGGTGTCGTCGGCCGTGGTCGCCCCGGGTGTCGTCGCCCGGACCTCCTGGCTGCGCGGCCCGAGCCGTCCGTCCGCGTCCCGGGCCCGTACCGTGAACACATAGGTGGTCGCGGGCCGGAGCCTGGTGACGTCCACCATGTGCTCGGCACCGGGCACTTCTTTCACCTTTGTGGTGCCCCGATATACCTCGTACTGGCTCACCTCGGCGTCGGCGGCGGCGACCGCGTTCCACATGACGTGCACACTGGTGGCGCTGCCCGCCTCGGCCGTGACACCGGTCGGCGCTCCGGGCGGCCGTTCACCAGCGCCGGGGTCGTCCGAGCCTCCCCAGCGGCAGGAGGTGAGCAGCAGGAGAGCCCCGCCGAGCGCGAGAAGGCGACGCGGGGACAAGGCTGGGGGAACACCACGCACGACTCTGCCTCCCGGGACGGCACACGGGACCGCTCGGACAATGGTCCGTACCAATATGGCTGGGGTGACGCGATCACATCAAGAGGGCGGGGGCGGGGGAGCGCTCGCACGCGTTACGTATGCTGAAGTCCGAACGGGCCGAACCACCCCTTGAGGCAGGGGAGTTCGGGTCCGTGGCGCGGACCGCTGTCGTCGCAGATCCCGCGCCGGCGCGGGTGGCCTGACGGCCCGGGTCGACCCGGGCCCGAGCCCCGGCCCCTTGTCGTGGTCGCTGGTGCGATCGTGCTCCGTCCGGCCCTGTCGGGGCTGTCACGCCGCCATATCGGGACGAAATGGTGCAAAGGTGCCCGTGAGTGTGCGTCCGTGACCCCGACGAGAGGCCCCCTTGATCGTGTCCCGTGTCCAGTCGCTCACCCTGGCCATGGCCGGTGTCGCCCTGCTGGCCCCCTCGGCTCCCCCCGCCACCGCGCCCCAGCCCCGCCCCGAACCGGCCGCACGGCGCACGGCCCCTGCCCCCGCCACCACCGCGCCGGCCGAGGCACGCTCCGAACCGGCCGTGCGGCGCACGGCCCCGGCCCCCACGCCGGCCGAGGCACGTGCCGACGAACCGCCCGCACGGCGCACGGCCCCCGTCTCCGCCGCCGACCTGCTGGCCAAGGTACGCACCTGCGCCCCCGTCTCCCGCGGCCGCTACCGCGAGGACCACGGCGCCAAGGCCACCGTCCCGGTGTGCGGCACCCGCGACGCCGTGTTCTGGAAGGCCGACATGGACATCGACTGCGACGGCCGCCCCGGTCTCCGCTGCAACGCCCGTACCGACCCGTACTTCTCCTCCTCCACGGCCTTCGCCCAGTCCGACGGCCGTCCGCTGAGCTCCGAGGAGACCCCCTACGTGGTGGTGCCCGCGCCCAGCGCCGTGTGGAACCACCGGTCCCACGGCGTGCGCGGCGGATCGGTCGTGGCGGTGGTGTACCGCGACCGCGTGCGGTACGGGGTCGTCGGCGACACCGGCCCCGCCGACATCATCGGCGAGGCGTCCTACGCCATGGCCGAGTCGCTCGGCATCGACCCCGACCCGCACAGCGGCGGCACACCCTCCGGCGTCACCTACATCGTGTTCAAGGACAGCCGGGTGACCCCCATCGAGGACCACCAGGCCGCGGTGACGGCAGGAGAACGGCTGGCCCGGCGGTTCGTGGACGCGGACGAGTGAACCGGCCGGGCGCCGCCGCCCTCCTCACACCTTCCGGTACGTGTACGCCTCCACGGCCGCCGCCTCCACCGCCGCCAGGTCCGCCCCCGTGGCGGCCGTGACCACCGCGGCCACCGCGCCCTCCACGAACGGCGCGTCCACCAGCCTGGTGCGCTCGGGGAGTTCGTCACCCTCGGCGAGCAGCGCCTTCACGGTGAGCACCGCGCTGCCCAGGTCGGTCAGCACGGCCACCCCCGCCCCGCGGTCGACGGACGCGGCCGCCGCGGCGATCAACTCGGCGCTCGTGCCCAGCCCGCCGCCCTCGGTGCCGCCCGCCGGCGCCACGGGAACCGCCCCGCCGACGCCCGCCAGGCCCTGTGCCAGCTCCGCCACCGACGCGGCCACCGCCGCGCTGTGCGACACCAGCACGATCCCCACCAGCTTCCCGTCACTCACCGCCGGCCTCCACGAGCCCGGCGATCAGCAGCGCCGCCGACGTGGCCCCCGGATCCTGGTGCCCGATACTGCGCTCGCCCAGATAACTGGCCCTGCCCTTGCGCGCCCGCAACGGCGTCGTCGCCACGGCACCCTCCTCGGCGGCGTCGCGCGCGGCGGCGAAGGAGTCACCGAGGGCGTCCACCGCGGGCACCAGCGCGTCGATCATCGTCTTGTCGCCCGGTGCGGCACCACCGAGCTGCCGCACCGCGTCCACCCCGGCGCGCAGCGCCTCGGCCAGTTGCCGGCCGTCCACCTCGGCGGCGTCCCCGAGCGCCTTGCCGGTGCGGCGCAGCAGCGTCCCGTACAGCGGACCGGACGCACCGCCCACCGTCGAGATGAGCAGCCGCCCGGCCTGGGTCAGCACCGCTCCGGGCGTGGTGGGCGGCTCCTTGTCCAGCGCGTCCTTCACCGCCCGGAACCCGCGCTGCAGGTTGCTGCCGTGATCGGCGTCCCCGATCGGCGAGTCGAGCGCGGTGAGCCGCTCCGCCTCGCGGTCCACGGACGTGGCGGTGGCCGTCATCCAACGGCGGAAGAAGTCGGCGTCGAGCACGGGAACTCCTTGTGTGGTCATGGTCCCAGCGTCCCTCACACGCCCCAGCGCAGTCCCGGAGTCCGCACCGGCGCGTCCCACAGCCGCAGCAGCTCCTCGTCGATCTGGCACAGGGTGACCGAGGCGCCCGCCATGTCGAGGGAGGTGACGTAGTTGCCGACCAGGACACGGGCCACGGGGACCCCGCGTTCGCCGAGCACCCGCTGCACCTCGGCGTTGAAGCCGTACAGCTCCAGCAGCGGGGTGGCGCCCATGCCGTTGACCAGGACCAGGACGGGGTTGCGCGGAGTGAGGTCCTCCAGGATCGCGTCGAGGGCGACCTCGGCGATCTCACCGGACGTCATCATCGGCCGCCGCTCCCGGCCCGGCTCGCCGTGGATGCCGATGCCCAGCTCCAGCTCACCGCCGGGAAGATCGAAGGTGGGGCTGCCCTTGGCCGGCGTGGTGCAGGCGCTCAGTGCCACCCCGAAACTGCGGGAGTTCTCGTTCACCTGCCGGGCGACGGCCTCCACCCGCTCCAGCGGCTGCCCCTCGTCGGCCGCCGCGCCCGCGATCTTCTCCACGAACAGGGTCGCGCCCGTGCCCCGCCGGCCGGCCGTGTACAGGCTGTCGGTCACCGCCACGTCATCGTCGACCAGCACCTTCGCGACCTGGATGCCCTCGTCCTCGGCCAGCTCGGCGGCCATGTCGAAGTTGAGCACGTCACCGGTGTAGTTCTTCACGACGAACAGCACCCCGGCCCCGCTGTCCACGGCCGCCGCGGCCCGCACCATCTGGTCGGGCACCGGGGAGGTGAACACCTCACCGGGACAGGCCGCCGACAGCATCCCCGGCCCCACGAACCCGCCGTGCAGCGGCTCGTGCCCCGACCCCCCGCCGGACACCAGGCCCACTTTCCCGGCCACGGGCGCGTCCTTGCGTACGATCACCCGGTTCTCCACGTCCACCGCCAGCTCGGGATGGGCCGCCGCCATCCCCCGCAACGCGTCCGCGACCACGGTCTCCGGGACATTGATGAGCATCTTCATGGGTACCTCCTGGGAAGCCTGACTGGCCAGTCGATGACCTGCGTCTTTGCTGGTCAGGGTGGGTGGAAGCGGTTTTCTGTTTTGACGGTCCGTGACGGCCCGGAGCGGGTTCCGGCGGTACTGATGCCGACTTCGGTGACGGTTCGCCGGGCCGTCGGACGGTCGGGTGCGGATCGGTCGGGATGCCGCTGTCGGCAGTATCGGCCTTGCGGCAGCGAAGGTCACGCCCGAGAACGGCACGGGCGCGCCCAGGTCCCGGAACCGGCTGTGCCGGATGTCGGCGTCCTGCGGGCCTTGATCGTCAGGTCGCTGGTCCAGCGGGTCGAACCTGGGCGATTGGCCAAGCATGCCCGTGGGCCGACGCGCGGAGGAGAACCTCGACCGGCACCAAGTCGAGCAGACCGGTCGACGATCACGATCGCAGCGCGTGCCCGACGGGGCCGGACGGGCACGGCCTTGTTGCCGGTCGTCAGGAGCGTCCACCGCCGAGGCCGCCCCCTGCGGCACCGACCCGCCCGGACGAGCATCCTGACCCGCTCCGCCGGGGCCGCGTTTCGTTCCTGCCGGGCGTGATGACGCCTGGCGGCAGACCCTGGCCGACGCCGGCGCGAGCCGTGGGCGCACGTGTCACGAACGGTGGCGCACATCTGTCGATGCCGGTGGAATCAAGAGACAAGAGAGGGGACACCATGCGTCCCGTTTCGATTGCCGGCAGAGCATCACACGTCGTGCGGGCCCTCGGCGAGGCGCTGGCGGTGCTTCGTGCGAGGGAGGCCCGCCACCAGCCGTTCCCGACCGTCAGGCATGCCGGGGACCCGCCCGGCACGGAGTGGGAGCACGTCGCTGGGCCCCTCCTGAGCCGGGCCCACCGCCTCGTGGCGCTGACGGCCTACGAGAGATGCGCGCCCGCGCACGAGTATGGGTACGGAAGGGGCGAACACCACACGTGGAACGTCTGTCGCCGTGTGATCGCGGACTTCTCCCGCCGGGACGACGTGACACCCATGGACAAGCGGCGACGCACCTGAGGTGCCGATAGCCCGGGAGGACACGCCGGGCCCGGCCGGGGTTCGGGTGTGCCCTCGACGGAGGCGGCAGTCAGCGTACGCCGACGACGGCCAGGGACTTGGGGCCGGGTCCCGACCCGCGCAGCGTTATGTCGAACAGCAACCGACCGTGTCCCGGGCGCAGGACGGCTGTACGGCCCGGTGCAATCTCCGTTTCGGGGCTCTGCCGACGTTCACCCTGACGCGGCCCGTGGATGACGGTGACGTACACCGCTCCCGGTCCAGTGTTGCGTACCGTCACCTGTTCGGTGGCTCGGCAGCCCCCTGCCGCGTCGTGCGCTGGGCACAGGTGACGCAGATCGCCGAAGCCGTATGTTCCGCAGGACAGTTCGGCGTCGGCCTGGAGAGCGGACCGGCAGGTGCGACCGGGGCCCATCCGGTTGGCCGTATCACCATCGCTGGTAAGGGACAGGCATATCGCGGCCAGGGTCAGGGCGGCGCACCCCGGCAGCATGACAGACGGGACACGGTCCGGGCGCCTGCGACCAGTCCTCATGGCGTGGACGCCCCGCCTTTCCCAGTACGGGGTGCGAGGCCGGCGAGGGGCTGTCACAAGGACGGTCCCGGCTTTGTCTTATATGGCACGGACAAGCGGCGGCGGGCGTGCGCCCCGCTCCTCCGGCAGGACGTCGTTTCTCGCAAGCAGTCGCACTTGCGGACAGCGGAGAGGCCCTCGCTCATGAGTGACGATGCCGTGTTGACCAAGCGGTGGAGCACCTTGACCCGTGTCCATCGTCGGATCGAGACCCGAATCGGGCGCTGCCTCCATCAGCACCTGGGTCTCGGAACCACCGAGTTCTACGCTCTTCGTGCCTTGCGGGAAGGCACGCGGGCCGGAGCGGGTTCGCTCTACCTCAACGACCTGGCCAATGAGATCGGGTTGAGTCAGTCCGCCACCAGCCGGCTCGTGGGCCGTCTGCAGGACCGCGGACTGATCACCGTGCAGACCTCGTCGCGCGACCGCAGAAGCGTGGACATCGAACTGAGTGTCGCCGCAGATGACGTCCTGCGGAG
Source organism: Streptomyces sp. CB02400 (assembly GCF_001905725.1). Taxonomy (GTDB): domain Bacteria; phylum Actinomycetota; class Actinomycetes; order Streptomycetales; family Streptomycetaceae; genus Streptomyces; species Streptomyces atrovirens. Next base: position 69,526 of record NZ_LIWB01000010.1, on the reverse strand, counting down.
GGGCGTGCCCCTCCTGCACCAGGCAGTCGGGGACGTCGTGAGGGAACTCGGTGGTGAGAAGACGGACGAGGTCCTGCTCCGCTACCTACGGGGAGACGCGGACGACGCGGCTCTCCGACCGGACGGGCCGGTCGTCGCGTCCTGTCGGGCCACGGCGTGATCCGCGTTTCCCGTGCCGGAGAAGTCAGCGCCTCCGGGGCGTCGAGCCCGCGGTAGTTCCGGATTTGACGAGATTGCGGGGACTGGCCATGATGTTCGATGTACAACGAACATCGAACTAGGAGTACTCCATGCCTGCGCACACCGACGACTCGACCTTCTCCGGGCATGTCGCGATCGTCACCGGTGCCGGATCCGGGATCGGCCGGGCCACGGCCGTCGCCTTCGCCGAAGCCGGTGCACACGTGCTCGGCGTGGGCCGCCGCGAAGAGCCGTTGAGGGAAACCGCCGAGGCTCACGAGAACATCGACATCATGGCGATCGACATCTGCGGTGACGGTGCACCCGCCAAGATCGTTGCTGCTGCCGTGGAGCGGTGGGGACGCCTTGACCACCTGGTCAACAACGCCGGCGCCACAGCGGTCATGCCGCTGGCGGAGACCGACAAGCAGACCATCGTCGATCTGCTCGACCTGAACGTCGTCGCTCCGAGCCTGCTGGCTCATGCGGCCCTGCCGCATCTGCGCAGGACCTCCGGAACCATCGTCAACCTCTCCAGCACCTACGGGCACCGCCCCATGGCGGGCGGCGCACACTATGCCGCCACCAAGGCGGCCATCGAGCAGATGACGCGGAGTTGGGCACTGGAGCTCGCAGGTGAAGGTGTTCGCGTCAACTCCGTCGCTCCCGGCCCCACCCGGACCGACGTCATGCTGCACGCGGGCCTCACGCCCGAAGCCGCCAACGACATGTACGCCTATGAGCGCGAACGTATCCCCACCCACCACATCGCGAGCGCTGACGAGATGGCCCATTGGATCCTCCGGATGGCCGACCCGGCCGGGCGTCATGCGACCGGCCAGGTGATCACCGTCGACGGTGGGCTGGAACTCATCTGACCCGTGTTCCCCCAGCCCGCCTCCCAGCGGGCTGAGGGCAGCCGGCCGGTTCGCCTTCGGTCGGCCCGGAGCCGGCCTTCGAAGAGATCCTCGTCCGTGCGGTGCTGACGGCAGTGCGCATCCTGGCTTCCCGTGCTCCGACCGCTGTCGCGTCCCGCCACGCCGGCCGGACATGGGGATCGGACGGCCGCCCGCGCCGTCCCGCTGCTTCACCGAGCGCAGCCTCCGACCCCGGACCGACTCGCTCCGGTGTGCGGCGCGCTCCCCGTGCCGGCGCCCGGAGTCATTCGGCTGACGTGCCGTCCACCGACGAGGCGTCGCCCATCGGCTCGTCGACGCCGGTGGGGACGGGCGGGACGGCTTCGCGGCGCACACCGGTCGTCGGGGACCACACAAGGCTGACGGCAGGACCCGGGTTCACCTCCGGATGGTCGGACCGGTTGTGACAGTCCCGCGTCTCGCGCCGCTCCAACGCGCATTCCAGCGTCGCGCGAGCGGCGACCACGGCCGACCTGAGGTCATAGGCGTGCGCGAGGTCCTGATAGCCACCGATGTCGACGTGCACGCCCATGTCCATCATGCGGGCCTCGACCTCATCGAGCTCCGCGAGCCCGGAGACGAGCCCGGACTCGTCACGCACGACACCGGCGTGCTCGGTCATCAGGTGGCGGACGGACCGATGCAGTGCGCGGACGTTCCGGTCGCCGTCGGCGATCAGGAGGCGGTTCACGTCCGCCTCCGCGGCACGGACCACTGCCGGCGACCGTCGCTGGCCGGTGAGCCGGGCCGAGTACTCTGCCGCGGCCCGGCCGGCGACTCGGCCGTGGACGAGCGGTTCGGTCAGCGAGTCCGCCTCCGACCGGTTCGCGCCGTGCGGACCACTGGCCGCCTCTCCGGTCACGAAAAGCCCGTCGACATCGGTGCCGTGGTCCTCCGTTCTGACCCGGACACCGCCCAGGGAGCACTGGGCGGTCGGCGCGACCTCGATCGGGTCGCGGGTGATGTCGAGCATCTGGGAGTCCAACAGGGCGTGGTACACCTTCGGCAGTCGCATGAGGACCGTCTCACGTGGCAGGAGGGACAAGTCGAGCCACACGCCCCCGGCTTGGGTGCCGCGCCCCTCCTTGATCTCGGTGTAGGACGCCAGCGAGATCGTGTCGAGGCCGGAGAGTTCCATGCGTTCGGCGTCGTAACGCGTCATGAACCGCTCACCGCGGTTGTTGAGCAGGACCCCGCCCTCACCGCGTGTCGCCTCGCTGACCAGCAGGTCACCTGCGCTGTCCGGCTTGACCAGGCCGAAGGGGTGGAACCGCACCAGTTCGGGATCGCGCAGGCGGGCTCCGGCCTCGACGGCAAGGCGGAAGGAGTCGCCCGTGTTCTCGTTGCGGCGCGAGGCCGTACGCCGCCAGAGGCGCGTGTGCCCGCCGGTCGCAAGGATCACGGAATCGGCGTGCACCAGGTAGCGGGAGCCGTCGATGAGGTCGAAGCCGTAGGCACCGAAGACCGTCCCGTCGTCGACGAGCAGTCGGGTGACGTAGACATTCGACAGGACGGGGATGGCGAGTCGCCTCGCGTGTTCGCGCAGCGCTCGTCGTACTTCCCGGCCGGTGTACTCGCCGACGGAAGCGGCGTGGCGGGCCACGATCCGCGCGGTGCGCGGGTCGGCCAGCGAGTGGGCCTCCCGCAAGCTGTCGGCCGCATGCGACTCCCACCTGTCGACGGGGCCGGCGCAGGTGAGCACTGCCTCGCGATCACCGCGCGCCGAGCCCGCGTGGACATCCATGTGCGTGACCATCGCCATCACCGCCACTCCCGCTTCGGCGACTTCGATGGCCGCTCGGAGAGCTGGAGTTCCGGCTCCCACGACGAGGACGGACGTGGCGACCTGATGTCCGGGCGAAGACATGGGACCTCCTGCGGCATGCAACGGGCGAGACGATAGCCAGGGGACGACCGGACAGGGGTGCCATCTGTGACAGTGTCAGGAGCATTCCTTGCGTGGATTCCGTCACAACACATCGACAGAAGATGTGAGAAGTCTCCCGGGTATTGTTGTAACAATCGCCCGTCTCGACAACGTTGTGAAGCCTTTCCCCTCCGGATTCCTCTAAGGAGCCGCGTCGCATGATCGCCCACCCGCTTCCCCATCTGGTTGGTCGGCATAGTGAGTGTGCGGCGCTCGACGACCTGCTGATCGGCCTGCGCGAAGGCCAGTCCCGAATCCTGGTGGTCCGTGGTGAAGCCGGTATCGGCAAGTCGGCGCTTCTGGAGTACGTGGCCGCGCAGGAGTCGCGGTCCAAGGTGACGTGGGCGCGCGGCGTCGAGGCCGACATGGAGCTGCCGTATGCGAGCCTGCACCAGCTCTGTGCGCCGTTCCTGCACGACCTCGAGAAGTTGCCGGAACCTCAGCGTGATGCCCTCCGTGTGGCGTTCGGCATGGCGGCAGGCGACCCACCGGACCGCTTCCTGGTCGGTCTTGCCGTGCTGACCCTGTTGACCAGGGCCTCGGAGACCCGGCCGGTGCTGGTCCTGGTGGACGATGCCCAATGGCTGGACCAGGTGTCCCTCCAAACCCTTGACTTCGTTGCCCGGCGACTGCTCGCCGAGGCGGTCGCGATGGTCTTCGCGGTGCGTGATCCCGAGGGAGAGGCCGTGCTCGGTGGACTGCCCGTACTGCACCTCGGGGGCCTCGACACCACAGCAGCCGGGGAACTCCTCGAGGCCGCTGTGGGCGGACGGCTGGAAAAGCGGGTGAGGGACCGGTTCGTGGCCGAGTTGCACGGCAATCCCCTAGCGTTGCTCGAATTCTCCCGCGGCCGCAGTGCCGCGGAGTTGGCGTACGGCCTGGACTCGTTGAGTTCTCCCGGTGATGAGGGGCCGGTCGCCAGCCGTGTGGAGCAGGACTTCGCGAGCCGGCTCCGTGCGCTGCCGGCGGCGACCAGGACGCTGCTGCTGATCGCCGCGGCGGAACCCGTCGGTGATCCCCGTCTGCTGGTCCGCGCGGCCGCCGCTCTCGAGATCACACCTGACGCCGCCCCCGCCAAGGCGGCGGGCCTCATCGATTTCGGTGAGTCCGTTCGGTTTCGGCACCCGCTGGTCCGTTCGGCGGTCTACCGCGGAGTTGAGCACCATGAACGCAGAGCCGTGCACCGGGCGCTGGCCGAGGCCACGGACCCGGTCCTGGATCCCGATCGCCGCGCCTGGCACGCTGCTCAGGCCGCCGACGGCCCGGACGAGGAGGTCGCCGCAGGGCTGGAGCAGGCCGCCGACCGCGCGCGTCAGCGCGGCGGCATCGCGGCCGAGGCGGTACTGCTGGAGCGCGCGGTGGAGGTGACGCCGGACCCTCGGCTGCGGGGACGCCGCGCTCTCGCGGCGGCCGAGGCACATTTCTCGGCCGCCGCGCCCGATCGTGCCACGGAACTGGCGACGGTCGCCGAACTGTGCCCCCTTGGCGCCCTGGACCAGGCCCGCCTGGCCCGCCTGCGGGCCAGGGTCCTCTTTGCCCGCAGTCGCAGCGACGAGGCGGCACCACTGCTCCTCGACGCCGCCGCGCAGTTCACCGCCGCTGGGTCGCCGCTGGCGCGGGAGACGTACCTTGAGGCGATCAGCGCCACCGTCTTCGCGGGTCGGGTGCACGGTCCGACAGGTGCCCGCGCCGCCGCGATCGCGGCCCGAGGTTCAGGAGCGCCCTCCTCGGGCTCCGAGGCCGCCGACCTGCTCCTGGACGGTGTGGCCGCGCTCCTCGCGGACGGCTATGAGAGTGGTGTGCCGGCACTGCGCGGCGCACTGGAACAACTCGCGCACGAGGAGCTCGGCACCCGAGAGGCGACCATGCGCTGGCTTCTGCTGGTTCCGGTCGCACTGGAGGCGTTCATCCACTACGCGTGGGACCTGCACGCGTGGGACACACTGTCGAGTCGCGCGGTGCGTCTCGCGCGCGACGTCGGAGCGCTGGGCGCTCTGCCGCCGGCCCTCATCTACGCGGGCGGGGTGCACATCCATTACGGCGACTTCGTCGAGGCAGCCAAGATGATCGACGAGGCCGACGCCATCGCCGCGGCGACGGGCCACGCTCCGCACAAGTACGCGACGCTCGTCCTGGCCGCGTGGCGCGGCGAGGTCTCCGTCGCCATGGGCATCATCGACGAGGCCAGGGAGAGCGCCGTGCAACGGGGCGAGGTGTCCCTGCTGGGCGCCACGGGCTACATACAGAGCCTGCTGTTCAACGGCCTGGCGCGGTACGAGGAGGCCTTGGAGGCGGCCCGCAGGGGAATCGAACACGACGGGTTCAACTTCACCGGCCTCTCACTGGTCGAACACGTCGAGGCCGCGACCCGGTGCGGTGAGCTCGACCAGGCCCGCGCATCGTTGCAGCGGCTGGTCGAACTCACCCGCCCTGCCGAGTCCGGCTGGGCCTGCGGGGCGCGCGCCCGCAGTCAGGCTCTGCTCACCGACGGCGACGAGGCCGATCGTCTGTATCGGACCGCGATCGAGGAGTTCGACCGCGGCAGTGTGGTGGTCGAGGTGGCGCGCACTCACCTGTTGTACGGCGAGTGGCTGCGTCGCAACAACCGCCGCACACTGGCCCGAAAGCACTTGCGCATGGCGCACGAGATGTTCGACGGAATGCGAGCGAGCGCGTTCGCCGAACGGGCCCGCCGTGAACTGCTCGCCACCGGCGAGCGTGTCCGGGCGCGGGAGGGCACGCGCACGAGCGCCCTCACCCCCCAGGAACTACAGGTGGCGACGCTCGCCTCCGAGGGCATGACCAACGCGAGGATCGGCGCGGAACTGTTCATCAGTCCGCACACCGTGGAGTGGCATCTGCGAAAGGTGTACACGAAGCTGGGGATCAACTCCCGTCGCGCACTGTCCGGTGCCCTCGTGAGCACCTCGGCTGTGCAGAGCGAGATCGCGGACACGGCGCGGACCGGTTGAGGAAGGGGGCGGCCCCCGGACACCCCATGGGGTCCCCACGGACTCGACCACGGGCAGCAAGGGCGCGGCGGGGGGTGGCGCGGACGGAGGGTGGAACCCTCGCCCACGATGGGCGCCGCCCACCGAACAGGAGTCCCCGATGCCCGCGCCCATGTCGAAGGAGACGACGCCGACCGGGCCCCTGGCCGTCAGGCCGGCCGAGCACGGCTCGGCCGGGGACGACCTCGATCCGGCACTCGACGTCTTCCTGTCCGAGCGGTCACGACTGTTCCGCATCGCCTACCGGATCCTCGGGGATCCGGCGGGCGCCGAGGACGTGCTGCAAGAGGTATGGCTGCGCTGGCAGCTCACCGACCGTACGCGGATCGAGAATCCGGCCGCGTACCTGACCACCGCCACGACGCACATGGCGATCAAGAGCATCCGGTCGGCGCGCTACCGACATGAGACGCCCACGGAGCCGCAGTTGGTCAACCTGGACGACCAGGACGCCCAGGACCCCTCGCTGCGTGCGGAGCAGTCCGGGGCGGTCGCGGACGCCCTGGCCCTGCTCATGTCGAAACTGACGCCGGAGGCCATGGCCGCCTACGTGCTGCGCAAGGCTTTCGGGTACGCCTACGCCGACCTCGCGGCGATGCTCCGGATCAGCGTGCCGAACGCACGAGTGCTCGTTCACCGCGCACAGGCCCGCCTCGCGAGTGCCCGTGTACGGCCGGTTCCCGCCGAATCACACCGGCGCCTCGTCACCGCGTTCCAGGTGGCAGTCGGCACCGGTGAGGTGGAAGGACTCACGCGGTTGGTCACCGGCACCGGCTCCGCGGGCGTCCCCGTCGGGTCACCGGTTACCCCGCGAAGGTGGGGGAGCACGGATGAGGCCACGGAGTGTGCTGCCTGAGAGCAACACCGAAACTGTCGTGGAGCGTGGCGCTCTCCTCGGGACCGGTCCGCGCGCCGGGTGGAGCGGGGAGGCGTGCTGTCACATGGTTGAAATGCGATACACTTTTCACAGTGTTCGCGACACTGTTATGCACGGTCCCCGTGGCAGCAGTCCGCAACACGATGAGCACCTGCCGTTGGAGCTGCGCAGGTGCGATGCTCCGGACGCCACCCGATCCCCCGCGGGTCGGCGTCCGGAGCGTTTGGTCAGGACTGACGGCGGGCGGCGCCAAGGATCGGCCATGACCTGTTCGGGAGCTGCCGAAGAGGCGGTTGGAAAGTCCTGACCAGCGTCGGCGCCGCCGTGATCCGGGTGCGGGCCGGTGCGACGCCATGAGCGCTCGCCGTGCGAGGTGGCTTCCTCATGAAGACATCGGCCGGATCGTCGGGGCCGGGTCCGTGGAGGGGATCCGGGGCGGTACCACGGAGAGCGAGCGCCGCACCTCAGGCGTCGGCCGGCACGCCGTCCCCGGGTCACCGCAAAGGCCACCGTGCCGTTCTCGCAGGGGTGAGGGCGGTATCGCCTCGGCATCGCGTCGAAGTATGTCGATGCGGCACGGGGGCGGCTTCTCGGATGGGAGAGGCGACCGGGCGGGAGCAGACGGAATTTTCCCGACGTAAATGTCACGTGACGGCCGGTTCTCCTGTCATAAGGATGAAAGAAACACGATTAATTCGAGTCGTCCCCTGCGGAAGCCCGGACCGTTTACGGTCCCAATTTGACCATGCGTCATGTCAAGAAAGGCCCCCGAGATGAACCCTCGTTCTCTTCACCGCCGCCTTCGTACACCATTCGTCTTCACGGCCACGGCGACCGTCGCCGGCGTTCTTCTCCTCACGTCGGTCGCCCCGGCGAGCGCCGGCAGGGCATCGTCGTCGAAGGACCGCAAGCCGACCGTGGTGCTCGTCCACGGGGCGTTCGCCGATTCGTCCAGCTGGAACGGCGTCATCAAAAAGCTGAAGCGTGACGGTTACCCGGTCGTCGCCGCGTCCAACCCGCTGCGCGGCCTGAGCAGCGACTCCGCCTATGTCAAGGAACTCCTGGCCGGCATCGAAGGACCCGTGGTCCTGGCCGGACACTCGTACGGCGGATCGGTCATCAGCAACGCGGCCAACGGAGCCGACAACGTCAAGGCCCTGGTCTACATCGCGGCCTTCCTGCCGGAGAAGGGCGAGAGCGCGGTCGAGCTCTCGGGCAAGTTCCCGGGGAGCACCCTCGGAGAGGTCCTGAAGCCCGTTCCGGTCACTCAGCCCGACGGCTCCCAGGGCGCCGATCTCTACATCGACCAGGGCGAGTTCAACCACCAGTTCGCGGCGGACGTCCCGAAGAGCACCGCCGACCTGATGGCGGCCACTCAGCGTCCCGTGACCAGCGCCGCGCTGGAGGAGGAGGCCGGCGAGCCCGCCTGGAAGACCGTCCCGTCCTGGGTCCTGGTGGCCACACAAGACCTCAACATCCCGCCGAAGGCCCAGACGTTCATGGCCGACCGGGCCAACGCACATGAGGAGAAGGTCCGAGCCTCGCACGCGGTGAGCGTCTCGCAGCCGGACAGGGTGGCCGACATCATCGAGGACGCCGCGCGGACGGTCCACTGACCGGTCGAACGGAGGAGGAGGGCGGGGTGGCGCGTCGGCGTCACCCCGCCCTCCCGCCTTTCCTGACCTGCGTGCGATCGACCACGTCATGGGGCCCGACGACCGCCGAGGAAGGCCCTGATGCCGCTGACGTCGATCACGTGCGTTCTCCGGTGGCCCCCGCCCCGGCGGCCCGCGGCACCGATCGCCGCGTCCACCTGACGGATCCGAAGGCCGGGCGCCCCTTCGTGGGGCCACCGAGAAGGCAGGGGAGGGCAACCGGGGCGATGGCCGTCTGCCGGACGAGGGCGCGAGAGGCCCGTCGGAGCCGAGTTGCGCACGGACCCGGGGCCCGGACCGGGAGGGCTCGACGCAGCGCCGAGCGGCAGGAGGCGAGATGCCGAGCCCGAAGCCAGGCCCGGCCTGGTGGGAGCCCCCGAAACGACCGGCACACCAGACCCCGGCGGACGGGTGTCTGGTGTGCGAGAGGCAGTCCGTGTGTCAGGCGGCAGCCTGCGCCTGTTCCTGGCGCACCGCCGAGATGTCGAGCGTCAGCGTCACCTTGTCGCTGATCAGGAGGCCACCCGTCTCGAGGGCGGCGTTCCAGGTGAGCCCCCAGTCGGACCGCTGCAGGGTGGCCCTGCCCTCGAAACCGATCCGGTGCTGCCCGTAGGAGTCCTGGCCGGCACCACCGAGGGTGATCTCGAGCTCGACGGGCAGCTCGACGTCCTTGATTCTCAGGTTGCCGGCCAGGCGGAAGACGTCGTCCCCGACGGGCACGATCCTGGTGGAGCGGAAAGCCATCAGGGGAAAGGTCGCGGAATCGAAGAAGTCCGGACCCGTGAGATGGGCGTCCCTGTCCCGAATGCCCGTATTCAGGCTCTGCGTCTGGACGCTTACGTAGGCCTCCGACCGTTCCGGCCGGGAGCCGTCGATGGTGAGAAGCCCTTCGAACGCGTCGAACTTCCCCCGGACGTTGGAGACCATGGCATGCCGGACGGAGAAGCCGATCGTGCTGTGGACCGGGTCGATGACGTAGGCGCCGGTCAGTGCGTCGTACGGTCCGGCCTCGGTGAGGGTGTTGTTCGTGTCGTTCCTGAGCATGACGGGACGCTCCTTTCGTGACGGTGGGAGAGAGGTGGGTCGGTGTCGACACGCCGGTAGCGAGCGGGGTGGCCCCCGGAAACAGGGGCCACCCCGGCTGAACTGGTTTCTGCCGTCGCTTACCGCTGCTGGGCGGCGGCCCAGTCGGCGATCCGGGTCTCGGCGAGCTGCGCGTCGGGACCGGGAAGCAGGGTCGTCTCCTGGAGCTGCGCACCGAAGTAGGGGGCCTTCGGGTCCGCCACGACCTTGCGGGGGTCCTTCTTGGCGGCAAGCGCGTTGCGGACCAGCTCGTCCAGCTGGAACGCCTCGGGGCCGGCCACCTCCACCACGCCGTTGACGGGCGTGCCGACGGCCGTGCGGCCCACAGCGGCGGCCACGTCGTCGGAGTAGATGGGCTGGATCTTGACGGGCGCCAGACGCACCGTGTCGCCGTCGGTCGCGGCGTCCGAGATGCCCCTCATGAACTCGAAGAACTGCGTCGCGTGGACGATGGAGAACGGAATGCCGGACTCCTTGATCAGCTCCTCCTGTGCCTGCTTGGCACGGAAGTAGCCGCTCTCCTGGAGGCGCTCGGTGCCGACCACGGAGAGTGCGACATGGTGGGTCACACCCGCCTCCGCCTCCGCCTTGAGGAGGTTGGTGGTCGACGTACGGAAGAACTCCATCACGTCGTCGTCCGCGAACGAAGGAGAGTTCGAGACATCGACCACGACGGAGGCGCCCTGCAGGACCTCGGCCAGGCCCTCGCCGGTCAGGGTGTTGACGCCGGTGTTGGGCGCCGCCGGCACCGCTTCGTGACCGTGCTCGCCGAGCTTGGCGACCAGCTTGGAGCCGATGAGGCCCGTTCCGCCGATGACTACAACCTTCATATCTGGATCCTCTCCATTCTTCTCGGAGTGCGGCGAGACGCTGTTCCGCACTTCGCATGTGTTCGTCATTGGGAATGACAGGGTGGTAGCCGCATTTGTGACACGGCGGCCGAACGGACACGAGCTGTGTCGCGGACGGTGTGCCGCTGCCGAGGTGCCGGCGGTTCACTCGGCGGCATTGCGTCCGTCGAGATGTCGAAAGGGATGCCGAGATACGCGGTCACCGGGGCCGCTGACGGCGGCTGTACGGTGAGCCCTTCGGACGGGCAGGGCCGCCTCCCCCGTGAGCCGGTCCGAGGCCGGCGGCCCGGTGAGGCCATGACATCCGGCGGTCGGCACCGTGCCGACCGCACGATGCCCCGCCGGTGGCACACCGGCCGCGGACGGAGGATGCGTGGACCGGCGGGCGGGTGGGCCGGGTCAGGGCAGCAAACTGGCGAGGGGGACGTCGGGATCGGCGAGAAGCCTGTCATCGACGTCGGCTCGTGACCGGACCAGGGCGCGGATCGGATCGACGACATCCCAGACATTGACATTCATGCCCGCCAGTACACGGTTGCCCGCCATCCAGAAGGCGATGAAACGCCGCTGACCGGTGTCACCGCGGAAGACGACGCGGTCGTAACCGCCGGGCTCCGTGAAGCCCGTGTACTCCATGCCCAGGTCGTACTGGTCCGAGTGGAAGTACGGCAGTCTGTCGTACACGGCTTCCTGGCCGAGCATGGACAACGCGGCCGTGTCCGGCTGGTTCAGGGCATTGGCCCAGTGCTCGACGCGCACATGGCGGTCGAGGAACGGGTGATAGGCGTTGGCGACGTCGCCTGCCGCGTGGATCTCCGGCGCCGTGGTCCGCAGGTGCTCGTCCGTGACGATGCCGTTGCGCACCTCCAAGCCCGCCTGTTCGGCGAGTCGTACGTTGGGGGTGATGCCGATGCCCACGACGACGGCGTCCGCGGCGAGACGCGTCCCGTCGGCGAGCAGGACCCCGTCCACCCGCCCCTTCGTCCCGGTGATGCGTTCGACCTCGACGCGGGGCAGGAGACGGACGCCGTGATCCTTGTGAAGGCCGGCGAATATCTCGGCCGCCTCCCGGCCCAGCACCTTGAGCAGCGGCAGATCGGAGTGTCCGAGCACGGTTACCTCCGCCCCCGCCGTGCGTGCGGCGGCCGCGGTCTCCAGTCCGATCCAGCCGTCGCCGATCACCACGATGCGCGAGCCCTCGGTGAAGACGGTCCTGAGCCGCTCGCTGTCGCCCACCCGGCGCAGATACAGCACGTTCTCGAGATCGGCTCCCGGAACCCGCAGGCGTCGCGGGGAGGAGCCGGTGGCCAGCAGCAGCCCGGTGTAAGAGATGCGGCGGCCGTTCTCCAGTTCCACTTCCCTGGCCCGCGGGTCGACTGATCGCACGCTGGTGTCCAGGAGCAGATCCACTCCGTTCTCGGCATACCAGTCCTCGGGGTGCACGAAGATCGAGTCGCGCTCCTCCTCGCCCAGCAGGTACCCCTTGGAAAGGGGCGGGCGGATGTAGGGCCGTTCCCGTTCGTCGCCGATGACGAGAAGCGGACCGGTGTGGCCGTGCTCCCGTAGCGCCTGCGCCGCCCTGCCCGCGGCGAGGCCGCCTCCGACCATCACGAAGGTGTTCACTGGTGACACGGTGTTCCTCTTCTCGGAAGTCGCATGCTGAGAACAGCGGGCCCTCGCTCAACTGACCGGGAGTCCATGTCTTCTGTGACATCCGTAGGCCGCCCCGGTCGCCAGGGCCCGGACCGACCGCGCCCACCTGTCCCGCTCCGGGCGGCGGCGGGCTCGGCCGGTCCGGTCCTAAGGAGCCAGCGTCACGGTCGCCGGCGTTCCCTCACCGGCCATCCTGGCGTAGGGGCACAGCGAGTCCGCCTTCTCGATGAGCGGCTTGGCGACATCCGGTGCGACGCCGGGCCACTTGACCACCAGATCGACGCGGAGCAGATATCCGCCGTCTCCCGGATCCCGGCCGAACGCCACGGTCGCCTCGATGGAGATCACGGACGGATCCAGCGCCGCCTGCCTCGCCACAAGGCTCAAGGCCCCGTGCAGACAGGCCGCGAAGCCGGCGGCGAACAGTTGCTCGGGATTGGTCCCGTGCCCGTCACCACCGAGTTCAGCGGGCATCCGCAGGTCGAGGTCGAGTACCCCGTCGTCCGACCGCGCCCGTCCGGAAGCACGCCCGTGGGAAGCCACGCCGCCATCGACGGTCACCGTCGTTGTGTAGATGGCGGAGAAGGCCTCGCCGTCGAAGTCCTTGTCCGTGGACAGGTCGGGAAGCCTGATGCGCTCGGTCACCCGGAGACTCCCGTACCGAGAGTCCCGCCCTGCCCGGAACAGCCGTCCACGCGGTCGGGGTCGGGGCCGGGCGCATCACTCATCACTGTCGTCACGTCGCTTGTCCTTCTGATCTGAGGTTGCCGCGCACTTCGCACAACCAGCCGACCGACAAGGGGCCGCACTTGTGACACCGGGCCCCTGGAGGCTTTCCCCGGCGTCCCACGGGAGGCGTCCGACCGGACGGACCGCGGCGAGGAGCGTAGGACGGGCGCTGCTACGACCGCTCCCTGACCACCGCGAGGACGGCCGGATCCTTCCGAGGGGGCAAGGGGGCGAAGCCCTGCCGGGCCAGTTCACCGAGCACCGTGGCACGAGTGGCCGGCCACATCCAGAAGGTCTCCGTGTGCTGTGTGAGCAATTCTTCCGCTTCCCGCACCCAGTAGTGGCAGCGGGTGCGGATGCGGTCGTCGACGGCGGACATCACCATGTGCCCCCCGTAGACGTGCCTCCCGATCGTCTGCTCGGGGAAAGTCCGTACGACGTCACCGTCCGGAAGGCGGGAGGGTGGGAGCTCAAGGACCAGCGAACCGCCGGGAACGAGCGCCCGGGCGAGGGCCGGCCACAGTGCCCGCCGCGTCTCGGGTGGGAGACAGGCGATGGTGTTGTGGCAGATCGCAACGTCCGCCACCTCGTGCAGCGCCGCTTCCTCGAGCACATGGGGGTGCACGGTGACCCGCTCCCTCATGTCCCGTGACAGTGCGGTCAGACGCGTCATCAAGGACGCGCGCATGGCTCGCGCGGGCTCGACGGCGTGCACACCCACGTGGGACTCGCCCAGGCTCATCACCGTGACCCGTCCGGTCCCGGCCCCGACATCGAGTACTCCGACCCGTGCGTCGGCCACGTCGCGACCGTAGAGGCCTCGGACGCGTGTCTCGTCGTGCTCGGCCTGCAGCACGTCGTAGAACTCCGCGGTGACCGCGTAGTCGTCATGCAGCGGCCCGCGGGTCGGTGCTTCTGAAATGGCGGAGTGCATGTCCACCAGACCGACCACAAGCCGCGTCCGTGACACAAACGGACCGGTACGCGGTCGCAGTGGTCCGGTGCGGCGCACAGTACGTCCACCGGCGCTCGTCGCCGTCCTGCGACAAGGCTCGCTCCGCCGCCGAAGGGCGTCTGCGAGCAACCGGGCCGCCGGGGCCGAGTCCCGCTGCCGCACGTGGCCGTGGTCTCGGACTTCCGCCGGCCCCTGTCGGGGAGTAGCGGCCGGTGCCTGCGTGGCGGTGACGGTGGACACCACGCCCCCACCACCGGCACGCGTCCGCCCGCAGTGCTGCAGCGACCTTGTGCGTCCATGGCCGGGGGTGTCACAGATCAGCCCCGTGTCCGGTCAACGCGGAGGAACCCATTGGGAGAATGACGGAAGGTGCACCACAGTGTCCGAGAACCACGCAGCGCACACGCACGGAGCCGGTGATCACGAGGAGGGGGCGAGCTGGATGACCGCGGCCAGGATGCTGCAGGACGCCTCCCCGATCACCGTTCCCGAAGGCGCTTCGGCGATGACCATTGAGGTCGAGTGGGAGCCGGGCGACCCGGGCACCCCGCCGCACCGCCACTCGGGACCCGCTTTCGGGTACGTCATCGAGGGTGCGGTCCGCTTCGAACTCGAGGGCGAGCCCGAGCGCATCGTCGAGGCCGGCGGCACGTTCTGGGAGCCGGGCGGTGACGTCATCCACTACCAGGACGGCAACGCGCTGACGGACGCTCGCACCCGGTTCGTCGTGACCATGATGTGTGCGCCCGGCAAGCCCATGCTCGAGCTGGTCGATGAGGAGGAACTGGCCCGGCGCGCGCACCTGCGCGCACCTCGCCCCACCGCCTGACCCGCGGCCCCACCCGTACGGACCGGTCGAGGTGCGAGGTTCATGAGTGCCACTGACACCGTGTACGGCATGCTCAGCGTCCTGTTCGCGGCGGTGGCGGTCCGCGAACTGCGGCAGGCCGTCCGGTCCCGGTGCCCGGGGTGGCGCCTGTGCGTCGACCACCTTCTGCACGCCGCCATGGCCACGGCCATGGCGGCGATGCCGTGGAGCTGGGGTCGCGGACTCCTGGAGCCGCCGCAGGTGGTCTTCTTCGCGGCCGCCGCGCTGTGGTTTCCACTGTCCGAGGCCGCCGGCCGCCGGCCGTTCCGGCCGGGCGCGATCGCCGGACGGCTGCCCCCTGCGGCCGGGATGGCCGCGATGGCCTGGATGACCCACACCATGACGGCCTCGTCGTACGGGACACCGGCCGGTGGGGTCCCGGCGGTGCACCACGCCGCCCATCCCGGCCACCTCGCCGGGAAATCGGCAGCGGGGGAGGGCGTCGTCGCGGCGCTCGCACTGTTCCTGCTGGCGTACGCGCTGTGGCTACTGACCCGGGACATGCCCGGGCTGCGCGGTGCCGAGCCGACGTCACACGGCACCGGCGCCTCGGCCATGCGGCAGATCTACGCCCGCTTCTGGGAGGGCTCGATGGCTCTGGGCACGTTCGTCATGCTGCTGATGCCGCACTGAAGGCGCCTCCGGTGCCACGCCGCAGACGCCGGGCAAGGCCGTCATGGGGGACCGATGACGGCCTTGCTCCGCATCAGGAAGTCCGACAGATAGCCGTCGTGGGGCACGCCCGGGGCCATCCAGTAGGTCGGATGCCCGCCGAGATACACGTTGGTGATAGTGGGTTCCGCGAGCAGCCGGTCGACCAGAGTGCCGTCACCCGTCAGAGCCGACAGAACCAGCGTGTCACGCAGCGGGGCGATGCCGTCCGTGCGGCTCCAGGGAGCCACCCACACGCAGGGAAAGGGAAGTTCGGTCCTCAACTGGGGCGCGCGGGCGTGGGCGACCTGGTGAACGGCAGGGCGGAGCACCGCACTGCCGTCCCCGAGATCGTCGACGATCCCTTCCCCGCCGAGCAGTGCCCGGGTCCCCTCGGCCACCGCGCGCAGGTGGGCGTCGAGAGCGCGGGCCCGGTCCAGTGGCTGGACGGGCAGCACCGCGCGCTCGTCCTGCGGAGGCAGGCCGGGCAACGCGGACAGACGGGACGCCAGGGCCTCGGCCAGCGGCGCCGGGTCGCCCTCGACGAGCACCGCGGTGGCGTTGACGCACGCAGTGCCACCCTCGTCGGCGACCGACCCGGTGATCATGTCCAGATGATCACGCCAATCCGTGTCAGCGGTGACGAGGATCTTGGTCCGGCCCGGTCCCTGCGGAAGAACCCGTGGGTCGTGCGCGAACCGGGCCACGACGTCGTCGCCGCCGTACACCACGGCGCGGTCGGCTCCGCGCACCAGGGTCTCGGCGCCCCGGTGGTCCGTGGGCAGCAGCACGAGCCGGTCGTCGGGCACGCCCGCTCCGCGCAGCGCCGCGACCAGCCGGTGCGGGGTGAACGGCTCGCGCCGGGAGGGACGGACGGCGACACGGTAGCCGAGCGCCAACGCCTCCAACCACAACCGGTGGACGCCGGGGTGGTTGCCGGAGGCGTTCACGGCGAAGACGTCTCCGCGACGTGTCCAGACGGCACCGCCCTCCCGCACGGCCGGGTCACGGCGGTCGGCGGCGGCACCCACCGGCCTGCCCCGGCCGGCGGACCTACGGGCCTCCTGCACGAAACGAGCCGTTCCCCGGGTCGAGGCTCTCACCACCGGCAGGGGAGTGCCCGAGGTGCGGCTCACGAGCGACTCGTACTCCCGCACGCCCAGGCCGCCGACCGTGTCCGAGACGAACGCGTCGGCCGCCGCGGCCAGTATCGCGTCGAGGTCCGCGGCCGGGACCGGCCCGGCCTTGCGCAGGGCGGCCAGGCCACGCGTGACGAACACCGGGGGCACCGTGCTCAGCCGTGCCACCTCGGCGCCCGTCACGTCCGTCACCACGTCCGGCACGCGGGTGCGACAGGCACCCCGGGGCCCGAGCGCGTCCAGGTGCACCGTGCCGGAATCCGGTACGGCCGCCATCAGTACACGCCCTCGATCACCGCTTCGCCCGCGACCGTGGGAGCCGGAGCCACGTCCGCGACGGCGTCACCCGTCTGACCCTCGGCCGGCCGGACCCGCAGTGCGGTGTCCCGCTCCGCGTTGTTGGGGATCAGCATCGACCTGCTGACATGGCTGACCACGACCCGACCCCGCTCGCCCACCTCCACCCGCTCTCCGGTGACCGGGTCCACGACCGACAGGAAGACGTAGGGCGAGACCGGATCGAAGACACAGGGGTCGGACGCCGCCGAACCGACCCGCTCCAGCAGTGCGGTGAGCATCATGGTGTTGCCGTACATGCCGATCAGCCGCACGTCGGGGAAGACCTCGGTGCTCAGCAGGTCACGTGTGTCGGGATCCATGTGCGTACCGCCCCACACGATCGCCTCCACCTTGCCGTTGATGATCTCCAGCAGGTCGTCCTCGCGCGCGAACCGCTCCAGGAGCGGAGTGGTGGCCGCGAGGACGCGGATGTCCTGACTGAGCAGGACACGTCGGCACTGCTCGACGAGGTGGTCGGTGTAGGCCTCGGCCTCCTCGGTCCTCCCCGCCGCGATCAGGCTCCTCACCCACCGGGGGTCCATGTCGATGCTCAGTCCCGGGCCGCCCAGGCCGGCCGCCGCACGCTGAAGCACGTCGCCCACCAGGTGCGGACCGGTGGGGGCGACGGTCAGCCAGTGGGCACCGACGGGCAGGCCGTGTGCCCTGAGCCGGCCGGCGACCTGGTCCGAGCTGTGCCGCATCCAGTCATCGAGCTGGACGACCCGCTTGGGCGCTCCGGTCGTTCCGCCGCTCTCGAAGACGTTCAGCACCCGGGCCCGGGTGCCGTAGCCTCGCGGGACCAGGTCCGTGGCCCGTACGTCCCGCAGCTCGTGCGTCAGGTCGGGGAAGAGCGCCAGATCCGCCACCCCCCGGACGTCCCGACGCGGGTCGAAGCCGAGTCGCCCGGCCCGGTCCAGCCAGTACGGGGAACCGGTTTCGGGGTCGAAGTGCCACCGCACGGCGGCTCTGACGAACTCGTCCGGATCCACTCCGTCCGCGGGGCCGGCGTCAAGAACAGCGGCAATCTCATACGGCATGGACTCATGTCCCTTCTGACGAGTCGCCGGTCGGTCCCCGAAGCACGAGTCGTGCTCCTGCGGGAACTCGGCGCGTTCCTCGTCCGTGGCGTGGACCAGCCTCGTCCGTCCTGGAGACGGTGAGGCTAGGCTTCCTTCTGCGGGGACTCACCGGTCCGGGTTTCCGGACGGCCCGGCTCGCCCCAGTGGGTGTGGAACGTGCCGGGGCCGTCGACGCGCTCATAGGTGTGCGCGCCGAAGTAGTCCCGCTGGCCCTGGATGAGAGCCGTGGGCAGACGCTCGGCACGCAGGGTGTCGTACGCGGCCAGTGCCGCCGTGAAGGCCGGGGCGGGGACGCCGCGGCGGGTGGCGGTGACGATCGTCTCCCGCCAGGGCACCTGTGTCCGGGCGATCTCCTCGGCGAAGTCCTTCTGGACGAGCAGGCTGCTCATGCCCGGGTCGGCGGCGTAGGCGGAGCGGACCCGGTCGAGGAACGCCGCCCGGATGATGCAGCCGTCCCGCCAGATCCGGGCGACCGTCGAGAGGTCGATGTCCCAGCCGTACTCGGCGGCCGCGCTCTGGATCATCGTCCAGCCCTGGTCGTAGGCGATGACCTTCGAGGCGTACAGGGCGTTCTCGACCTTGGAGACGAACCGGGCGGCCTCGGTACGACTCAGCGGTACCCTGATCCCGCCGGGCAGGCCTCGGTAGGCCTCGCGCAGGGACTGCCGCCCGGACGCGGCGCGGGTGAAGGTGGCCTGCGCGATCGCGGTGACCGGTGCCGCCAGATCCAGCGCCGTCTGCACGGTCCAGCGGCCGGTGCCCTTCTGGCCCGCCTCGTCGACGACCACGTCCACGAACGGGCCGCCGGTGTACGTGTCGGTGTGCGCGAGGACCTCCGCGGTGATCTCGACCAGGTAGGAGTCGAGGCGGCCGCGGTTCCACGCCCGCAAGACGTCCGCGATCTCGTCCGGGGTGTAGTCCGCGACCTGGCGGAGGAGGTCGTAGGCCTCGGCCAGCAGCTGCATGTCGGCGTACTCGATGCCGTTGTGCACCATCTTCACGAAGTGCCCGGCGCCGTCGGTGCCGAGATGGGCGCAGCAGGGTTCGCCGTCGACCTTCGCGCTGATGTCCTCCAGCATCGGACCGAGGACGGCGTAGGCTTCCGCGGAGCCGCCCACCATGATCGACGGGCCGTTGAGAGCACCCTCCTCGCCGCCGGAGATGCCGGCGCCCACGAAGTGGACACCGCGTTCCCGCAGGGCCGCCTCGCGGCGGCGGGTTTCGGTGAAGTGGGCGTTGCCCCCGTCGATGATCATGTCTCCCGGATCCAGGAGCGGAGCGAACTCCTCGATCACGGCGTCCGTGGCCGCGCCGGCCTGGACCATGATCATCAGACGTCGGGGGCGCTCGAGCGCCGCGACGAACTCCTCGGCGGTCGAAGCCGGGACGAACGCCCCCTCGTGGCCGAAGTCGTCGATGAGTGCCCGCGTGCGGACCGCGGTGCGGTTGTGGACGGCCACGGTGTATCCGTGGCGTGCGAAGTTACGGGCCAGGTTGCGGCCCATCACGCCGAGTCCGGTCACGCCGATGTGTGCGGTTGCCTGCATGGTGGTGCTGGTCCTTGGGTTGTCGATGGAGGGGGGTTCCGGCCCGGACCGGTTCGTCAGCCGAACTGTCCGGGCCGGTAGCTGCCGGCGGGCTGCTGGTTGATCACGTTGATGCGGTTGTAGGCGTTGATGAGGGCGATGAGGGGGAGCAGTGCGATGAGTTGCTCCTCATCGTGGTGCTTGGCCGCGTTCGCCCAGGCCTCGTCGGTGACGCCGCCCGACGCGTCCGAGACGCGGGTGCCTTGCTCGGACAGTTCCAGCGCGGCACGTTCGGCACCGGTGAAGACCGTGGCCTCCCGCCACGCGGCGACGAGGTTGAGCCGCTGCCGGGTCTCACCCGCTGCGGCGGCGTCCTTGGTGTGCATGTCCGTGCAGAAACCGCAGCCGTTGATCTGGCTGGCGCGGATCCTCACGAGCTCCTGAGTCGCCGTGGGCACGCCTGACTCCGAGGCGGCCTTGCTCGCCGAGTTGATGTGCTTGAGTGTCTTTCTGCGAAAGGGCTGCCGAAGAAGTCGAGACGCGGTTCCATTACGTCCTCCTGGCCGAGTGACGGTCCCTCCAGGAGACCGAGCACTCGGCGGATATGTGACAACTACTACGCCGGGACGGGCCACATGGCGCCTCCGCCTCGGTGCCGCGCATCGGCAGTCCGGGCGAGTCCGGTGTCGCGCGCGGGCGCCGCCACCAGTCGCCGGTCCAGCCCCGCCCTTCACGGATCCCCAGGCGGTGGGCGACGCAACACAGTGTGACAGAGTGTCTTTCTTCGCAGTAGGGTCGAGTGCGACGCTTCGTCACTTGGTCGCCGCTGCTCCCGTGATCGATCAACGGTGAAGGAGTTCTCCCATGCCCGCAGTGCTCATCCACGGCGTCCCTGACACACACCGCCTGTGGGGCCCGGTCCGTCGGCACCTCTCCCGGACGGACGTGGAGGCCTGGGACCTGCCCGGCTTCGGCGCACCGAGACCTCAAGGTTTCGGCTCCACCAAGGAGGAGTACGTCGACTGGCTCGTCGAACGGCTGGAGCGGATCGGTGAGCCGGTCGACCTGGTCGGCCACGACTGGGGCTGCATCCTCACCGCCCGGGTGGCTTCCGTGCGACCGGATCTGGTCCGCACCTGGGCGGGGGGAAGCGGCCCCGTCAGTTCGGAGTACGTCTGGCATCCGCTCGCCGCGACATGGCAGGACCCGGTCGAGGGCGACCGCTACATGGACCGACTGGAGGCGGTGCCTCTCGCCCGTGACCTGACGCGGGGTTTCGACCTGCCCGCCGAGGAGGCGAGGGAGACGGCCGCGCGGATCGACGCTCCGATGAAGGACAGCATTCTCAGGCTCTATCGTTCCGCCCTGACCGTGGGCGCGGAATGGGAACCCGGGCTCGCTCGGGTCTCGGCGCCGTGCATGGTGTTCTGGGGGGTGCTCGACCCGGCCTGCCAGGTCGAGTTCGGCCGGAAGCTGGGTGAAGCACTGCACGCGGTCAAGGTCGTCGAACTGGACTGCAACCACTGGACCGTGCTCCAGCGGCCGGCTCATGTGGCGGCGGCCCTGGAGTCGCACTGGAGCGCGCACGCGGGCGTCTGAACCGTGCGACGGACTGCTGGTCACCGCCGGTCGTGTCCCCGCGGAAGAGCGGGCGCTTACGGGTGGCTGCGCTTCTCGTCGTCCCGGGCGGGGGCGGAGTTACGGAGCTTGTACAGACTGTCCGACACCACCCTGATACGGGTGTCGACCTCGTGCAGTGCCTCGCTCAGCATGCGCAGGCGGGCCTCGAGCAGGGCCGCCTCAGCGGCCAGGGAGACGCCGACGCCGGCTGGATCCGTATGGCCGTTGCGATCGTCACGAGCAGTTGACATGCCTGTTTCCCTCTCACTGAACAAGGTGCGCTCAGATGCCGTACGCACCACCGAGGAGCTGACAGGGCAGCCAAGGGATTTGTGACAGGTCCGCAGGAACAGCGATCGGCGGTCTCCGGGCGGCCCGTCGAGTGGAGCCCCCTCACGCCGCCTGTGGGATGCGAAGTCCGCCCGGAGAGCGTTCAGAGGTGATGGCCACGGGCGACACCCGTCGACGCCGTCGGCACGTCCCTCACCGATGTTTCCTCGTACGGGCAGCTCCGGTCACGGCGTGAAGAGTCAGATGTCACAACATCTTGTTCCATCCGGTCTAGCTGTCGAACCGACGGAGGAGACGACACCATGAGAACCCGTGCGGTGTGGAGGTTGCCGATGGGAGCGATGATGTGTTGGGGTCCTCGTACTCTGGATGTACACGGCGACGCATGCTCCGGCGCCAATGGGGGAGGACGCTGTCGGCTGCTGCGCTAGGACCGGATCGCCCGGAGGACTGCCGCGGGGGCGTGTGAGGCGGTACCGGACGAGAGGAGGGAAGCCACATGGAGGACCGCGCCGAGGACGCAGTTCCCATTTCGGAGTTGCTCGACGAGCGGAAACACCTGCTGAACATCGCCTACTGGATGCTGGGCAGCGGCGCTGCGGCGGAGAGCGTGGTCGATGAGACCTACCGGCAGTGGTACCGGTTGGCGGATGCCGAGCGGGCACGGATCCCCTCTCCGCGTTCATGGCTCGCCAAGGTGGCCGGTGGCATCTGTTTGGCCCGGTTGGCCGTGCCGGATCCATCCGCGACCGGTGACCCGGCGGCCGGGCTCGCGGATCACAGTCAACTGGAGGACGAGATCAGCGAGGTGCTGCTCAACGCCTTGGATTCCCTCTCTCCGGTGGAGCGGGCGGCGTTCGTACTCAACGGGGTCTTCGGTATGGAGCCCGGCACGGTCGCCGACGTCACGGGGCAGACGGAGCCGGAGATCGCCGAACTGACCCTTCGGGCCCGGGAGAGCCTGCGGGCCAGACGCGCCAGGCCCACTTCTCCGGCGGAGTACGACGCGGTGGCGCGCGCGGTGCGCCGGGCATGCGCGACGGAGGACGACGCGCTCCTGTCCTCCCTGATGGCGGCCGATGTCACGGCGTTCTTCGACGGCGGTGGCAAGGTCCGGGCGGCCATCAAACCAGTGCACGGCAGGGGAGAGGTGGCCCGCAGCCTGATGAGGCTGCTGGACCGGCGCTCACCTGCAACGTTGCTGACCCGGTCCGTGAACGGCCGGCCCGGTCTTGTGGTGCGCTACAACCGGCAAGTGGTCGCAGTCATCAGTCTCGATATCGCTGATCACCGCGTCGTCCAGGTCTGGGTCGTCCTCAATCCCGACAAACTTCGCTCCTGGAATCAGCCCAGCGCCACGCATCCGTGACCTGTCGAGTGTCGCAGCACCGGTGACACCTCGCCGGCCCTGGCGCGGGCCGATTCGTCCGTGGCGACGCCGGCGAACGCGTCGGTGAAGGCTCTCATCCCGTCGACACGCCGGGGGTGAGTACGGCCTCCAACTCGGAGGTGTTCCCCGTCCGGGCCGCGGAAAGGAAGGCGTCGAGGAGCTGCCGGTGTTCCTGCGTCTCCACGGCCGCCCCGTGGTCGGCGTAGACGTGTCTGCGGGCCCTGCTCACGATCTTCCGGACATTGACCGGAGTGAGCTGGAGAATGTCCGCGATGTCGGTGTAGGCGTAGTCGAACGCCTCACGCAGCACGTACGCGGCTCGCTCGGTCGGGGTCAGCTTCTGCAGGATCAGGAGGAGGGCGAACGCCAGATCCTCCGCACGCTCGGCACCCAGCGCGGGATCGTTGTTCGTGTCGATCGGTTCGGGAAGCCACGGCCCGATGTAGGTCTCTCGACGGAACCGGGCGGACTGCGCCACATTGAGGGCCAGTCGAGTGGTGGTGCTCGACAGAAAGGCCACAGGACTGTTCACCGTCGAGTGATCGGTCCTCTGCCATCTCAGCCAGACCTCCTGCATGACGTCTTCGGCCTCGACCACGCTGCCGAGCACGCGGTAGGCGATGCCGAAGAGGCGCGGACGGAGCTCGACGAAGACGGAAACAGCCTCGTCCAGGTTGCTGTTCGCGGGGGGCGTTGGGGGGTGCATGCGCCGCTGACTCCGTTCCTCCGGATACCGATGCTCAGTGGAGGTGATCACACGGTGCCTTCGCGGACAGTGTTCCATCGCAATGACGGAGGGCTTTGTCACCGAACGACACGTTTGCTTCGATCGCTTCCGCCCTCATAGACCCTGCAGCTTGTTGTTGTGTGACAGGTTTTGCTTACCGACTTCGGGGAATCGGGTGTTCGGTGTGTTGTCACAACAACACGCCGTCCGTCGTGGAGATCCTGTCGAACGGACCGGACCTGACGGGGAGTGACGGGGCGGTCCTGAAGCCGGTGAAGCCGGGCGGGGCGACGCATCGGCGGTCGGCCTCATCGTGCGAGTCGCGCTCGTCACACCCAGCGGTTCTGAACGGTCCTTGCCATGGAGGGCCTTTTTGGCCGGGCAGCCCAGAGGGACAGGGGACACTGTGCGTGAGATCTTGATCGTGGGTGGTGGTTACGCGGGCTTCTACACCGCGTGGGGCCTGGAGCGGAAGCTGCGGCCGGGCGAGGCGCGCGTCACCGTTGTCGACCCACGTCCCTACATGACGTACCAGCCGTTTTTGCCCGAGGTGGTCGCCGGATCGGTGGAGGCCCGGCACGCGGCGGTGTCGCTGCGGCGGCATCTGCACCGCACCCGGCTGATCGCGGGCTCGGTGACGGAGATCCGCAACGCCGCGCGCACGGTCACGGTCCGCCCGGATGCCGGGCCGGACTTCGACCTGCACTACGACGTACTGGTCGTGACGGCGGGTGCGGTCACCCGCACGTTTCCCATCCCGGGACTGAGCGAGGAGGCCTTCGGACTGAAGCACGTCGAGGAGGCCGTGGCGATCCGCGACCGGCTGCTCACGTCGTTCGACCGTGCGGCGACTCTCCCGCATGGCCCCGAACGCCGGAAGCTGCTGACCATCACGGTCGTCGGCGGCGGCTTCTCAGGGGTGGAGGGCTTCGGTGAACTGCTGGCCCTGGCGGGCGCGCTGCTGAAGCACTATCCGGAGATCGGTAGGCAGGAGCTCTCCTTCCACCTGGTCGAGGCGCGCGGACGGATCCTGCCCGAAGTCACCGACAAACCCGGCGAGTGGGTGGTGCGGTCACTGGAGGCGCGAGGTGCGTGGGTCCACCTGAACACCCAGCTCGTCTCCGCGAAGAACGGGCACGTCGAACTCTCCGACGGAGTCGCGTACGACTCGGGCCTGATCGTATGGACGGCGGGCAACGCGTCCAACCCGATCGTGCACAACCACACGGACCTCCCGGTGGACGAGCGGGGCCTGCTGACCGTCCGCGCGGACCTCCGCGTCGGCACGGACGCCGAAGTCGTGCCGGACGTCTGGGCGGCGGGCGACGACGCGTCGGTGCCCGACCTCGCGGCGAGACCGCCCGGCGCCCGCACGGTCCCCAATGCCCAGCACGCCGTCCGGCAGGGCAAGCGCCTGGCGAAGAACATCGTGGCCTCGCTGCGTGGTCGGCCGACGAAGGACTACGTGCACCACAGCCTGGGAGTGGTCGCGACTCTGGGCCTCGGCCGGGGCATCTTCCAGTACCGGCGCCTGGTGATCAAGGGCTTCCCCGCCTGGCTGATGCACCGGGGCTACCACGTCCTGGCCGTGCCGAGCTGGGAGCGCAAGGCCCGCGTCCTCGCCGTGTGGATCACCGCCTTCCTGTACGGCCGGGACATCGTCTCCCTCGCCTCGGTCGAGCACCCTCGGGAGGCCTTCGTCTCCGGTGGTGCCGTTCGACACGGAGAGGAGCCCTCGGCAGCCGTCGTCGAATGAGCCGGCCGACGCTGCTCGCTCGCCGCCGCTTCGCTCCCGTTGCGGGTGACGTGAGCGAAGCGGCGGTCTCCGCGAGCCCGCGCGTCATCCATCGGGCGCCCGGACAGCCGACCGAGGCCATCGACCCGGTGGTCACGTGGGCGGTGGAGTGTCGGTTCCCGTCACGGGCGCCACCTCCGGGGTACGGGCGGCACGCCCCTGCGCCGTGCGGACGGTACGGCCCTCGCGAACCGGGAGGCGACGCCCACCGTCGGGACCCGCGCCGGCACCTGCGCCATGTCACACATGCGTCGCCCGCCCGGTCGCTTTCTGTGTACCGTCACGTCCACGGCCCAGGAGGAAGAATGCCCCACCACACACACCCCGACGGCCGGCCGACGGCGATCGGCGCGGGACCGGACGACGCCCGCGGGGGCGGCCTCGTGGCGGAGTTGGCGGCTCTCGGCAGTGCTGCCCTGGTGGACGCCATGGGCCGCGTCCACCGTCACCCAGCCCATGTACTGCCGCTGGTCAGCCCGGATCCGGAGCGGGTCCTGTTCGGGCGGGCCGCGACCGTGTCCTTCATGCCCTGGCGCGACGACGTGGAAGAGGCGTCTAAGACCTTCGCCGACTTCTTCTACGAGGCGGTCGGCGCGGACCCGGCCGGAAAGGTGCTGGTGCTCTCCAGCGGTGGTCACCCGCAGGTGTCCCATGGAGGCGGTACGAAACTGTCCCGGGTCGCCAACCACCGTCTTGCCGGAGTGCTGGCCGACGGCCGGCTTCGGGACTTCCGGCAGCTACGCCGTTACGACTTCGCCACCTGGTGCAGGGGAGAGTCCACCCGCTGGGGCGGCGACACGGTGATGCCGTACGCCGCGAACAGCACCGTCGAGTTCGCGGGGGTGTCCGTGGTCCCGGGGGACTACGTGTTCTGTGACGCCGCCGGCGCCGTGGTCGTGCCGGCCGGGAGCTGGCAGGTCGTGCTCGAGGCGGCCCGCGCGGTCGACGCCGAGGACACCCGGTTCCTGCGGCGGATTCGAGAGGAACCCGTGCCTCGCACGGCACGGGTGCTCTGACCGTGGTCCGCCCTGTACCGCGCGGCGCGCGTACGGTGTCGTTCGTCCCTGAGCCGAGGTCTTGCCGGGCGAGGCGCGTACGACCTCCGAGTAGGCGCGGCCGACGACGCGTCACACCCGCGGCGTCTGTCCGGTCGTAGGGGAGACGGCAGCCCGCGAACTCCGCCCGGCGGTTCCGGAGAGCCGCTCGAGCGATGCACGAGAATGCGCACCGCAGCACCCCTCGACCGTGGCTCGCCACCACCACCGCCGGCGTCGGCTCAGCCCTGGGGATGCACCGGATCCGCGACGCCGTGCGACGCCTGCACGTGTCGCCAGGACTGCGCGCCCCTCCAAGTGCCACCCTCCTGGAGGACGGGCCGGACGCATCCGACGGCATCGAACGAGTGGGTCGGGGCCGCCTACCGGAAGGCATGGTCCCGGCCCGTGGGCGCGGAGACCGCGAGCGCACATCATCGAATCGATCAAGGTGATCATCATGGCATCCGAAAGCGTCCTGCACCCGAGCCTGATCGTGCCGGTCGGGCACGTCGAACCCGTACCGCGCCGCATCCGAGGGCTCATCCGCGGCCGTGTCGCCTTCGACACCCGTCGCGCACTGTACGTATGGGAATGGCAGGCCTACCCTCAGTACAGCATTCCGATCGAGGATCTGGTGGACGGTGTGCTCCACGACGACAAGCACACGGAGCAACTCGGAGCCGGTCCCGCGCACCGGCACACACTGCAGGTCGGTTCCGAGGTCCGCACGGGCGCGGCATGGGTGTGGGGTGAGCGCGCTCCGAGGCCCCTGCACGACACCGTGCGCTTCGAGTGGGAAGCGTTGGACTCCTGGTTCGAAGAGGACGAGCCGGTCTTCGTCCACCCGAGGAGCCCGTATTCACGCGTGGACGCCCTGCGCTCGGACAGCAGGATTCGAGTGGAGGTGGACGGTGTCGTGCTGGCGGAGGCCCCCGGCTGCGTGAAGCTGTTCGAGACCGGCCTTCCGACCCGCTACTACCTTGACCGCACGCACGTCGACTGGAGCTCGCTGCGGCACTCGGACACGGTGACCCGATGCCCGTACAAGGGGACGACGAGCAGCTACTGGTCCTTCGACGGTGACGTCGCCTCTCACGAGGACATCGCCTGGACCTACGATTTCCCGACCGTCCAAGCCAACCGCATCGCCGGGATGACCGCGTTCTACAACGAGCACGTCGATCTGTACGTCGACGGTGCCCTGCTGCCGAGGCCCGCGGACGACTGAAGCGGAGCGTGTGAATCCGCGGTGACGGTACCCACCCCCGCACCGGCCTGGTCGTCCCGCGCCGGGAACGGCCGGTCCGATCCCCCGTGAGGGGCGAGCAGGAGGAAGCGCGGTCCACGGCAACGGTCGCGCCCGCGCGGTACGCGTTCTCCCACAGGAAGAACAACGACACCCTCCACAGCCCCCGTTCCGCGCGGAGGTCATGTCGACGGCCGTCGGCCGTGCACCGACACGTCCCCTCGCGGGCGTCCCCCGGCACCGACGCGAGCAGGGACGACCGTCACCGGATGGCCGCTCCCTCGCCCTTCGGGCACCGACTCCGTCCCCGTGCGCGCCGACAGCCGGCCGGCGAGCCCGGCTGTTCGATGGCAGAGACCCCTTCAGTCCGGCCATTTGGCCGGTATACCTTAAGGGCCGACTGCCTGGCGAGTCATCCGAGAGTCACTCGACCGATGTCGCCGGGACACGACGCATGCTAGGGATCGCCGGAGTCTCGACGCTCTTGCACGTGGCGCGAGATGTGGTGCTATGGGGGACGTTGAACGTGATCGACTGGGAACACCCGGCCGGGTCAGTGCCTGCGCCGCCGGTGCGGATCCGTGATGCCGGGCGCCGTGCTCACGGCACGCGCCGGGGGCCCGCCAAGGACACGCACCTCGGACGCCGGTGGCACTCCGGGCCTGGTCGACGGGTGCCGAGCAGTGTGCGGGGACTGGTAGGGGAGTGCAGGCGGTGATCGGCCGCGACGGGGAAATGCGCGTCCTCCACGGGCTCCTGCGGAACACCGCGGGCGGGCAGGGCACCGCGCTGCTCGCGTACGGCTCCGCGGGGGTCGGCAAGTCGACTTTGTTGCGTGCCGTCGCGGACGAAGCCACACGGCGTGATTTCCGGGTGCTTCGCACCTCCGGGGTCGAGACCGAGCAGTGGTTGCCCTACGCCGCGTTGCAACTGCTGCTGCAGCCCGCCTCTCGTGGCATCCGGAACCTGCCGGACCCACATCAGCGGGCCCTGAACGGCGCCTTCGGCGCCACGGAGGCTGATCCACCCGTCCACCGGGTCGGACTCGCCGTACTGGAACTGTTGGCCGACGCGGCCGACCGGCAGCCCCTCCTGCTGCTCGCCGACGACCTGCAGTGGGTCGACTCCTCCAGCCGGGACGTGCTCCGGTTCGTCGCCCGGCGTACGAGCGACCTGCCGATCCTGCTCCTCGCCGCCGCCCGTGTCGACTCCGCTGCGGAGTACAGCATGGGTGTCCGTCCGGACATGCGTCTGGACCCACTGGGCCCCGAAGCCGCCGCCGAGCTGCTGGACGCGGAGGCGCCGGACCTGCCGGTCTCCTTGCGCACGCTCGTCCTGGACCGCGCCGTGGGGAACCCGCTCGCTCTGGTGGAGCTGCCCAAGGCGGTGCGACGCAGTCCGGGGCAGACGGGTGACCTGCCACTGACTCAGCGATTGGAAGCCGCGTTCGCGGCACGCACCGACTCGGCCAGCAGGGAGTGCCGGTCACTGCTGCTGACGCTGGCCAGCGAGCCGACGGCACCGCTCAGCACCCTTCTGGACGTCTCCAGCGGTCTTTGCGGCTCGCCGGTCACCCTGCACGCGCTTCAAGAAGCGATCGACGCCGGCCTTGTGGTCCTGAACGGGCGTACGCCTGAGTTCCGGCATCCGCTGATGCGCTCGGCGGTCTACACGCGGTCCCCGCTCGCCGACCGTCTGGGGACGCACAGCGCCCTCGCCGCAGCGCTGGACGACGCGCCGGACCGGCAGCTCGTCCACCAGGCGGCAGCAGCCATCGGGCCCGACGACGCGCTCGCCGGCCGACTCGAGCGTTTCGCCGACACCTCTCAGGCCCGAGGAAAGATAGCGGCCGCGGTTCCGGCCCTGCGCCAGGCGGCCGATCTCGTGCGGGACGCGCGTCGACGGACGGGCATCTTGATTCGAGCGGCGGAGCTGGCCGACGAGATCAACGACCGCATCACGGCCCATCTGCTCCTGGACCGCGCCGACATGGACGCGCTCGGGCCAGTGGAGCGGGCCCGGCTCATGGTGGTCACCGACAGTGCCGCGTTCGAGCCGGGCGCCCCCGAACGGCGCATCGAGGACATGGTCAAGGCCGCCGCGGGTGCCTTCGACGCCAAAGCCGAGGACGTCGCCAAGGACCTGCTGTGGCGTGCTGCGGCGCGGTGCTTCTTCCAGGACGGCGACGCGCGGGTACGGGCCCGGGTCACAGCCGAACTCGACCGCTGGGACTCCGAACCCGACGCCCCGCATGTGCTGACGGTACGGGCCTACGCGCAGCCTTACCGGTACGGGGCGGAGGTGCTGGCGCGGCTCGATGCCCTGGAGCCGGCTCACAAGGACGGCCGGAGCATGCATTTTCTCGGTAGCGGGGCCATGGGCCTGGGCGACGTCACCCGCGCCGTCGGTTATCTGTCCCCCGCGGTGACGGCCTGGCGGTCGCAGGGTCGGCTCGGACTGCTCGCCCGTTCCCTGGCCGCCAGTTACTCGAGGTCCTATCTCGGCCAGCTCAGTCAGGCGCGTGAGGAATCGGCCGAAGGTCTCGCTCTGGCCGAGGAAACAGGCGAATGGATCATGTGGCTCAGTCTCAAGGCGAACGTCGGTCTGGTGGCCGCCCTACGCGGCGAAACCGAGGACTCCGCGCGGACGATCCGCGAGATGCGCGCCCACCGCCTTTTTCCCAGTATGCCGTTCGCCGCCGCGAGAGCCCAGCAGGTCGACGGTCTGCTCGCGCTCTTCGACGGCCGTGTCACCGAGGCGTACGAGATCCTGGCAGCCGCGTTCGAACCCGGTGACCCGCATTATCACTCCGTCTGCCGCTGGCTGCTGGTCTCGGACCTGGCGGACGCCGCCGTCGCCGCCGGTACGGTCGAACAGGCCCGGGAGCTGCTCGCCGACCTGCCGGAGCTCGCCCGCGAGCTGCCCTCGGAGATGATGACGGTCGCACGGACCTACGCCGCCGCCGTGCTGAGCCCGGACGAGACCGCCGAGGAGAACTACGTCGCCGCGCTCGGCGCGCTCCCCGCCGGCTGGACGCTGACCAGGGCCAGACTGCAGCTCCATCACGGTCGCTGGCTGCGCCGTCGGCGACGCAGCGTGGAGGCCCGCAAGCCTTTGCGCCTGGCCCGGGACGAGTTCCAGCGGATCGGAGCCCGGCCCTGGCTGGAGATGGCAGGTGAACAACTGCGTGCCGCGGGTGAAACCGGCAGACAGCGGTCCGCGGACAGCAGTATCCACCTGTCGGCACAGGAGATGCAGATCGCGGTCATGGCCGCACAAGGACTGAGCAACCGGGAGATCGGACAGCGCTTGTTCATATCTCACCGCACCGTCGGGGCTCACCTGTACCGCATCTACCCACGTCTGGGGATCACCAGCCGCCGTGCACTGACGGCAGCGCTCGCCACGCTGGGAGAAGGCCCCGCACCTACCGGAGCCGGCCTTCCCGAGCGGAGCGGTCGCGCCGTTCCCGGAGCAGTCGATTGACTTAATATCCGCCACCCGGGTCTTCACGCATCGGCGCGTGCCTCGGAGACCGGCGCTTCGAGGCCGCCGCACCCCGGGGGGCTGCTCGCTTTCCGCCGTCGTATGACTGATGCGCACGGGACCCTTCCCGAACGACAGTGGGTCCGGGTCGGAAGCACGGCCCTGACGTTGTCCCCGGGAGTCTCCGGGACTCGGCGCCCGACGTCCTCTCGCCGGTCGGGGTGGCGGAGGGTGCGAGGCAGAGGCGGCCGGTGTTCCTGACCGGCGGGCTACCCGGACCTACGATGGAGGTAGACGCGTGTCCACCGGGTTCCAGCAGACGAGGCAGTCCCGCTCTCTTCGCCGGTCGAACCGCAGGTATGACGTGGTGAGTGCGCACCGACCGACCGACAGGCCCAGAGCCGGGGAGGCGGTTCTGGGCCGCCGCCGTGAGTGTGCCTTGCTGGACGGGCTGCTCGAGGCCGTGCGCGGCGGTGACAGCCGTGTGCTGGTACTCCGAGGTGAGCCGGGAGTGGGGAAGAGCAGGCTGCTCGAGTACCTCGTGTCCAGGTCACGGGGGTTTCACGTCGCCCGCGTCACGAGTGTGCAGTCGGAGATGGAGCTTCCGTACGCGGGGCTGCACCAGCTGTGCACCTCCATGACCGACCGTCTCGATCGACTTCCACCGGTCCAGCGCGATGCCGTCGGCGGAGCCCTGGGATTGGGCTCGGAACGGGCTCCCGACGGCTTTCTCGTCGCCCTCGGTGTCCTCGGACTGCTGTCCGAGGTGGCCCGGGACCGCCCGTTGCTGTGCGTCGTGGACGATGCTCAGTGGTTGGACCGCGCGTCCATGCAGGCTCTGGCGTTCACGGCGCGACGCCTCCACGCGGAGTCGGTGGCGATCGTCTTCGCGGCCCGGCCGCCGGACGGCGACCGCTCGCCCGTCCCCGAACCCGCCGGCCTTCCGGAGCTGCTGGTGCAGGGACTGTCCGATCGGGACGCGAACACGTTGTTGCGGTCCCTGCTGCCAGGCCCTTGGGACGAGCACGTACTCAGGCGCATCCTCGCCGAGTCGCGAGGCAATCCGCTGGCTCTGCTGGAACTGTCCAGGTCGTCGACGTCGGCGGCGCTGGCCGGCGGCTTCGGTCTGCCGAGCGTCCAGCCCGTCAGAGCTCGCATCCAGAACGCCTACGAGACCAGGATCGCCGGCCTCCCGACGGAGTCCCGTGTGTTTCTCCTCGCCGCGGCGGCGGACCCCACGGGTGAACCGGCTCTGCTGTGGCGTGCCGCGAGGAAGCTGAGGATCGATCCCGAGGCTGCCACGGATGCTGTGGGAGCCGAGCTTCTCAAGATCGGGGATCGGGTGCGCTTCTTCCACCCCATGGTGCGCTCGGCCGTCTACTGGGCGGCCTCGCCCGCCGAACGGCGCAGCATGCACCGCACGCTGGCCGATGTGACGGATCCCGCAGCCGATCCCGACCGCCGCGCCTGGCACGCGGCACACGGCGCGTACCGGCCCGACGAGTCCATCGCGGCGGAGCTCGAACGCTCGGCCGGGCGGGCCGAGACGCGTGGCGGGTCCGCCGCCGCGGCCGCCTTCCTGGTGCGTGCGGTGGAACTGACGCCGGAACCCGCCCGCCGACAGGACCGCGCGCTGTCGGCCGCGCGTGCGGCCTTCGAGGCGGGTGACCCCGACCGGGCACTGACGATGTTGTCCCTGGCCGAGACGGGCCTCGTCGACGAACGTCGACGCGGAGAGGTCGATCTGCTCCGTGCCAGGATCGCGTTCACCACGAACCGGGGCGGTGAAGCTCCCGGTCTCCTGCTCAAGGCTGCCGGTCAGCTTGCTGATCACGATGTCGCGCTGGCCCGGGAGACGTACCTGGAGGTGGTGAACGCCGCGATCTTCGCCGGCCCTCAGGCGTACGACAACGGTCAGTACGAAGCGGCCAGGGCGTCTCGCGCGCTCCCCGCACAGCGGCCACCTCGCCCCACGGATCTCCTGCTCGACGGCCTGGCGGTACGCGTCCTCGACGGTCATACCGCGGCCGTGCCGTACCTGCGTCGGGCCCTGCGTGCCTTCACGGAACCGGACCTCTCCCCAGAGGAGGGACTACGCTGGCTGTGGTTGATCTGTGTGACCGCCGTAGGGGTGTGGGACCACGCCACCATGTCCGTGCTGGCCGCTCGTCATCTCGAACTGGCGCGAGAGGCCGGACAGGCCACGGCGCTGCCCTTCGCGTTGACCATGCGCTGCGTGGTGCACGTCCTCGATGGTGAGCTCTCCGAGGGCGCGTCGCTGGCGGAGGAGGCGCAGACGGTCGCAGAGGCGGTGGGAACGGCTGCGCCCATCTACGGAGCACTCTTCGTCGCAGCCTGGAGGGGCCAGGAAACCGAGTGCCTCGAACTGAGCAGACGGGCCGACGACGGAGTGGAGCGTCGTGGTGAAGGAGTGGGTCCGGTAGTCAGCCGGTGGGCGCGCGCCCTGCTCTACAACGGTCTCGGTCGGTACGAGGAGGCGGCGGAGGCAGCCGACCTGGCGAACCGGGAGTACAACCAACTGGAAATGGGCATTCCGGTGTGGTCCCTCGTCGAGTACGTCGAGGCGACCGCCCGGGCCGGCGCACCGGGCCGTGCCGCTGACGCGCTGGCCCGTCTGACCGGTCTGACTCGGGCGAGCGGCACGGACTGGGCCGTGGGCGTCGAAGCCCGCTCGCGCGCTCTGCTGGCAGGGGAAGCAGATGCGGAGAGTCACTACCTGCGAGCGATCGACTCCCTCGGCCGCACCCGGCTCCGGGGAGAGTCGGCCCGCGCCCACCTCTTGTACGGTGAGTGGCTGCGTCGAAGGGGGCGACATGACGCGGCCGGGCAGGAACTGCGCCACGCCCACGAGCTGTTCGTGTCCATGGGCATGGAGGCTTTCGCGCAACGCGCCGCCGGCGAACTGTCCGCTGCCGGGGAGATCGTGCGTACGCGCGCCGGGAGCGCCGAGAGCGACCTGACGCCCAAGGAGGTGCAGATCGTCAGGCTGGTGCGTGAAGGGCTGACCAATCCTGAGATCGGCGCACGGTTGGTCGTGAGTCCGCGCACCGTGGAATGGCACCTGCGCAAGATCTTCGGGAAGCTGGGCGTCACCTCGCGCCGGCAACTGTGACGACTTACGACTGGCAACCTTGGCGCGCCTGGCCGACTCGGGCGGCAGTGCCGCCCGAGTAGGAGATGCCGGGCCCGACGCTTCCTCAGGTGGTGATCACGGTTCCCTCCCGTAGCGCGCCGCTGATCTGCTTGCGCGATGCGATGTCGAGCTTCGTGAAGACCTTGCGCAGGTGCCATTCCACGGTGTGCGGGCTGATGAAGAGCTGAGCACCGATCTCGGGGTTTGTCATGCCTGCACTCGCCAGGCGTGCGATCTGGGCTTCCTGGGCGGTGAGCGACGTACGAGACCCAGGGGTACGTCTGCCCACCGTCGCGCCGGTGGCGCGCAGTTCGTGCCAGGCGCGCTCCGCGAAACCGTTGACTCCGATCCCGCTGAGGATCCTGTACGCCCTTTCCAGATGCTCGCGGGCATCGACGCGGCGATTCTCCCGGCGCAGCCATTCCCCGTAGAGCAGATGCGAGCGCGCGTGGGTGATCTTGACGTCGGTACGGCCGAGTCGCTCGACGGCCTCACGGTACAGGGCTTCGGCCGCCTCTCCCTCGCTCACCTGCGCCCGCACCATGGCCGTGGTTCCGAGAGCCCAGCCGGTGCCACTGGCCTGTGCGAAGGTGTCGAGTCGCCGGGCGGCCTCGGCGGCCCGAGCCGGTCTTCCGCTGCGCACGGCCGCCTCGACCAGTTCGACCATCGACCTGATGGCCAGCCCGAGTTCCTCCAAGTTCTCGGCGCCCTGTTCCGCTGAGGCGTACGCCTCCTCGTAGCGGCCGAGCCCGTTGTAGAGCACCGCCTTCGCCCACTGGCTGGCACTGAGCACCTTGCCATGCCGGCCCTGATGCAGATCCGCGTCCCGGGTCATCGCGTCGATGGCTTGAAGCGTCGCGGCCTCCTGGCCCCTCCACGGTTCCGTCACCAACGACACGTAGTGAGCGAGATAGCGGCTGTTCGTCGCCTCACCGATGGTCTGCGCCTCCGCGATGAGCGTGTCCGCGTGGTCCA
This sequence comes from Streptomyces sp. CB02400, assembly GCF_001905725.1. Lineage (GTDB taxonomy): Bacteria > Actinomycetota > Actinomycetes > Streptomycetales > Streptomycetaceae > Streptomyces > Streptomyces atrovirens. The sequence goes on along the minus strand of NZ_LIWB01000010.1, from coordinate 34,365 downwards.
GTTCACCGGCCAGCACACGGTTCGACACCAGCTGAAGGAGGGCGGACGGCAACACGGACAGCGCCCCCCTCTCACGGGCGAGGTCGACCAACCGCGTCGAAAGGACCGTGTTGCTGTGGAAGTCCCAGACGTTGAAGGCCATGCGGGCGGCGAGCGGGAACCAGCCGAGGCTCTCCTCCGTGGAGATCTCCTCGGTGCAGAAGGCGTCCAAGGCGCGCAGCACCATGTTCGCCCCCGCGGCGTAACCGTCGACGGTCATGATGGACAGGCCCCGCAGGAGCAGGTCGTTGCGGTCCAGTGGCGGCTCGGACGGTGTGGCGAGAGTCGCCGTGGCGACGTCTCGGAGTTGGACACCTTTCGGTAGCCGGTCGACGATGAGCGCGGCGTTCAGTGCGTCACGGTACGTTTCCTGGGCCAGCCGGACGTCCAGTGGCTCCAGGCGCCTGGCCGCCTTGAGCAGGAGTGGCAGGGCGCTGCCGGCGTTCTTGGAGGCGAACGTGATCCGACCGCGGAGCAGGTCTGCCTCGGCGAGCTGACGCTCGTCCATGGGGCTCATGGTCGCGGCGTCCAGTAGTTCGTGTGCGGTGCCGTATGCACCGGCCTGGTACTTGGCACGGGCCGCCGCCAGTGTTCTTGTACCGCGAACGGCGGGGGCGGGGGTCAGCTCCGCGGCCCGTTGCAGGAACGCGGCCGCCGCCGCGATCCCGCCGCGTGCTTGTGCCCGGTCGGCAGAGCGCACCAGTTCCGCCGCCACCGTCTCGTCGGAACCGGCTGTGGCGTTGGCCAGGTGCCAGGCCCGGCGATCGGGGTCCGTGTGTGCGTCTGTCACGTCGGCCAGGGCCCGGTGGACCTGTTGGCGTGCCTCGGCCGACGCCACCCGGTAGGCAGCCGAGCGCACCACAGGATGCCGGAATCGCACCCGGGTATCGACGGTGATCAGCCCGGCGGCCTCGGCCGCCGCGGCAGATGACGTCTCGATCTCGAGCAGTGCAGCGGCCTTCGTCAGGAGCGTCACGTCTCCCACAGGCTCCGCTGCGGCGATGAGCAGCAGTTCGCGCGTCTGTGACGGAAGCGCCCGGACGCGTGCGATGAAGCTCTGTTCGATCTGGCTTGCAAGCGGCCGCGCGTCGGGGCGTCCGAACCCACCTGCCAGCTCCGCCGACGTCAGTCCTCGGGACAATTCAAGCAGGGCGAGAGGGTTTCCCTGAGTCTCGGCCACGATGCGGGTGCGGACCCGCTCGTCGAGCGGACCCGGGATCACAGAGTCCAACAGAGCGCGCGCGTCGCCGTCGTTCAGTGGCTTGACCAAGAGCTGCGGCAGTCCCGCCAGTTCGGCCTCGACGGACGGCTCGCGTACGGCGAGGACCAGTCCGATGCGCTCGGCCAGGAGACGTCGCGCGACAAAAGCAATCGTCTGCAGGGAGACCCTGTCCAGCCACTGAGCGTCATCGACGAAGCAGATCAAAGGTTCCTTCGTGGCCACATCGGCGAGCAGACTGAGCACCGCGAGACCGACGAGAAAGCGGTCCGGGGGCGTCCCCGAGCTCAGGCCGAAGGCCGTACCGAGTGCGTCGCGTTGCGGGCCTGGCAGGCGACCAAGATGGTCGAGGAAAGGAGCGCACAGCTGATGCAGGCCCCCGTAGGCCAGCTCCATCTCCGACTCGATGCCCACTGCCTTGGCGGTCCGGCAGCCTTCCGCATTGGTGCGCCCGAACTCGAGCAACGCCGTCTTGCCGATGCCTACCTCGCCACGCAGCACCAGAACGGAGCTGTGGCCGGCCTGTACGGTCGCGATGAGCTGGTCCAGCCTGGAGCACTCGGCATGCCGCCCCTTGAGACGTATCTGGGGACTCTCGCTTACCATGCTCTCCGTCCCCGCCGACCGTTCGTCCATGTCCGCTGACCACCGAGTGACACTGTTTGTCGGCGCCGCGCTGCAACGCTTCGCACATATTACCCTCCTCCTTCCGGCGCAGAACTCGGGAACGGCCGCCGCGGTGAAGAGGAGTAGGAGTGGCTGCCGCCGTGCAGAACGAGCCGGGGCTCATCGGCCGCGCAGTCACATTCGGGCCACTGAAGGCCTGACCATGCGTGCACCGTGCCGAGTGGGGCGACGAACCTCGATGCCGTCGGAAGGGCCGACGGTACGCCGAGAGAACAGTGTCTCCAGCGAAGTGAGATTTCCCGTTCGGGCAGCCCTGACGAAGGCCTGGAGCAGTCGGCGGTGCTCCACCGTGTCCGCGGTCGCCCGCTGGTCGGAAAGGAGGTGCTTGCGGGCCCTGCTCACGATCTTGCGTACGTTGACCACACTGAGGTGCAACATCTCGGCGATGTCGGCGTACGTGTAGTCGAAAGCCTCTCGGAGGACGTACGCCGCCCGCTCCTGGGGTGTCAGTTTCTCCAGCAGGAGGAGGAGGGCGAGCTCCAGGGCTTCGGCTCGTTGTGCGCCGTCCTCGGGGTCGTTGCTCGTGTCGATGGGTTCGGGCAGCCAGGGACCGATGTACGTCTCGCGTCGGACACGGGCGGACTGGGCCACGTTGATGGCCAAACGGGCAGTGGCACTCGACAGGAACGCCGTCGGGCTGACCACTGCCGAACGGTCGGTCTTCTGCCAGCGCAGCCAGACCTCCTGAACGACGTCCTCCGCCTCGACCTTGCTGCCGAGCATGCGGTAGGCGATACCGAAGAGACGTGGCCGGAGCTGTTCGAAGACGGAAAGAGCCTCGTCCAAAGCGCGTTCTCCGGGGGACGGGTCGGGATGCATGAGTCTGCTGTCTCCGTTCGTGCGGATCGGTGCCTGCGGGACGCGCTGTCACATGGGGCATCGGACACAGGCGACGACTCGGCCGCGTTCACTTGCGGCGATCTCCGGTGGGGTCAGGACCCACCGTCGCCTGGCGGACCGTTCCGTGACGCCCCGGGGAGTGCCTGGTTCACACCCTGGTCCCCCGGTAGGCACCCCCGTGGTTCGACAATCCGTGCCTGACTGACTACGGGGTGCGAGCGTCTTGGGGGGCGCTCCAGTCCCTCGACGGCTGTGTTCCTCACGTCGTCCTGGCCGAGTCCCTCAGATGCCCTCGGTCTGTTCCGGCGAGAACTTTCGGGCTGATTGGCTGGGCTCCGGACGGTGGTGCATGATAGGGGCGATTCGAGTCGAACGGGGTGTGCCCCTCTGACCTGCGCGGTGGTGGCGGATGTCGAGCAGTGCACCCCGGGGCGGCATGCTTGGCCGACACCACGAGCGGGGTGTACTGGACCAGGCCCTCGCTGATGCCCGAACGGGTCGGAGCCGGGTCGTGGTCCTCCGTGGCGAACCGGGGGTCGGCAAGTCGACCCTCGTGGATCACTTGGCGGAGAGTGCCTCAGGCTTCCGAACACTCCGAGCCGTGGGCGTGGAGTCCGAGATGGAGCTCGCTTTCGCGGGGCTGCACCAGTTGTGCATGCCGTTGATGGGGCACATCGACTGCCTTCCCGGCCCTCAGCGGGATGCCTTGGCTGTCGCGTTCGGTCTCCAGAGCGGGGGTGCTCCGGATCGGTTCATGGTGGGATTGGCCGTCCTCAGCATTCTTGCCGAGGCAGCGGAGGAGCGGCCGCTCCTCTGCGTGGTGGATGATGCCCAGTGGCTGGACCGGATCTCCGCGCAGAGCCTGGCCTTCGTCGCCCGCCGGCTGCTCGCGGAACGCGTGGTGATGGCCTTCGCCGTGCGCACCCCGCCCCTCGACTCGTACAACGATCTGTGGACGGCGCTGCCGGAACTCGAGGTCCGTGGGCTACGCGATGACGAAGCGCGTACACTGCTCGACTCGGTGGTTCCAGGGCGGTTGGACGAGCGGGTTCGGGAGCGCATCATCGCCGAGACCCGTGGAAATCCTCTGGCGCTGCTGGAGCTGACACGGGGGTTGAGCACGGCGGAGCTGGCCGGTGGGTTCGGGCGCCCGGACGCCCGACCGCTGGCGAGTCAGATCGAGCAGAACTTCGTCCGACGCATCGGGGGGTTGCCGGACGCGGCTCAGCGACTGCTCCTGGCGGCGGCGGCCGAGCCGGTGGGGGACGTGCCCCTGTTGCGGCGTGCCGCCGAGCAGCTTCACATCGGGGCGGACGCCGAGGGGGCGGCGGAGGAGTCGGGGCTCATCGAGTTCGGCGCGCGGGTGCGCTTTCGTCATCCGTTGGTTCGTTCGGCGGCCTACCGCGTGGCCCACCCCGGAGAACGCAGGACCGTGCATCGTGCCCTGGCCGAGGCGACGGCTCCGGAGTTCGACGCGGATCGCCGAGCCTGGCACCGTGCTCACGCGGCGGTCGAACCGGACGAGGCGGTTGCCGACGACTTGGAACGCTCCGCCGGCCGGGCTCAGGCTCGTGGCGGTATCGCGGCAGCCGCGGCCTTCCTGAGGCGCGCGACCGAATTGACGCCAGATGCGGGCAGACGGGGGGCGAGGGCGTTGGCCGCAGCGCGGGCCTCTTTCGAGGCCGGCGCCCCAGAGGTGGCGCTCGAACTCCTCGCCGCAGCGGAGACCCACCCGCTGGACAGGGCCCAGGAGACAGCACTTGCCAGGCTCCGCGCACAGATAGCTTTCGCCCGCAGACGCGGAGGTGAAGCCCTGCCGATGCTGCTAGAAGCGGCCGGTCGGCTGGAAGGCGTCGACGGGGAACAGGCGCGAGAGACCTATCTGGAAGCGGTCGGGGCGGCTGTGTTCGCCGGCCGTCTCGGCGGCCGTCTCGGACTGCGCGAGGTGGCCGAGGCAGCACTCGCCGCCCCTCGCGGACCGCAACCGCCACGGCTGGCGGACGGGTTGTTGGACGGCCTGGCGACGTGGTTCGCCGCAAGCCGCGATGAAGGCGTGTCGCTCCTGAAGCCCGTGCTGCTCGCTCTCCGCCGAAGAGCCTCGCACGAGGACGACGTCATGCGCTGGCTCTGGGTGACGTGGCTGGTTGCCGGCGACATGTGGGACGACGAGACGTGGCTTTCTCTCACCGATCACGCAGTGCGCGCGGCTCGCACCATCGGCGCGCTCAACGTGCTTCCCCTGGCGCTCTCCTATCGTGCGGCCGTCCACGTGCACGCGGGAGAGTTCGACCGAGCCTCCGCGTTGATCAACGAGTCCGGCAACCTCATCGAGGTGACCGGTAACTCGCCCCTCGGGTACGCCCCACTGCTCCTCCAGGCGTGGCGTGGCGAAGACCCCCACGCAGCGGAGCTCATAGAGGCCGGCGCCCGGGAGGCGGCCACGTGGGGCGAGGGTCGGGCGATCGGCCTGGCCCACTACCTGCTCGCTGTGCTGCACAACGGTCACGGTCGGCACAAGGAGGCCCTGGTCAGTGCCGAACGTGGGGCGGAGTACGAGGACTTGGCGGTCGTCGGCTTCTCCCTCATGGAACTCGTCGAGGCCGGCGCCCTCGGTGAGGGAGTGGAAGCCGCCGCGACAGCGCTGCGCCGGTTGGAGGAGCACGCCGGTACCAGCGGAACCGAGTGGGCGCTTGGCGTCCTGGCTCGGTCGCGAGCTCTGCTCAGCGACGGTCGGACCGCCGACCTGCTGTATCAGGAAGCCATCGAGCGTCTCAAACGCAGCCGGGTCACCGTACATCTCGCGCGCACCCACCTGGTGTACGGCGAATGGCTGCGACGCGAGAATCGACGCGGCGAGGCCCGCGAACACCTGCGCCTCGCCTTCGACATGCTGCACGGTTTCGGAGCGAGTGCCTTCGCGGAACGCGCTCGTCGTGGACTCGGTGGACTCGGCGAGTCCGTGCGACAGAACGAGACCGACGCCTACGAGGCTCTTACCGCTCAGGAAGCCCACATCGCCCGACTGGCCGCGATCGGGAAGACGAACGTGGAGATCGGTGCCGATCTGTTCATCAGCCCACGCACCGTCGAATGGCATTTGCGCAAGGTGTTCACCAAGCTCGATGTGGATTCACGCACCAGGCTCCGCGCCGCGCTGGGGCATCTCTGACGGCAGCGTTCCGGAGCTCGACGACGAGGAAGGCCGGCCCGGGGCGTCGGGCCGGCCTTCCTCCCCTGTGCCGGGGAGATCCGCACGGGCACTTGCAGGGCGCGTCGCAGGTGATGGGGTGTCAGGTGCTGAGCCAGAGGTCGGGACCGAACACTTCGTAGTGGATGGCCGCAGGGTTGAGGCCGTGGGCGAGCAGGTCCGCTCGGACGATCTGCATGAAGGACAAGGGGCCGCAGAGGAAGGCCAGGGTCTCCTTGGGGAGTGTCAGCCGCGTGATGTCCGCCCAACCCTCGTTGACGTGCGGCGCCGCGGACGCGGGGTGGTCGGTGGTGTCCTCGTACCAGAGGTGCAGCGAAGCGTGGGGCAGACGCTCCACCAGCGCGGACAGTTCGAGTCGGTGGGCGTGGTAGGTGGGGGAGCGGTCCGCGTGTACGACGATGACAGTGCGGTCGGGCGAGTCGACGACCAGGTGTTCCAGCATGGCGAGCACAGGGGTGATGCCGATGCCGGCGGAGGCCAGCAGCAGGGGGGCGTCGCCGTCGGGGAGCAGGAGATCGCCGAAGGGCAGGGAGACTTCCAAGGTGTCACCGGCGCGGGCATGTGCGTGCAGCCACGAGGAGACCTCGCCTTCGGGCACGCGTCCGTCGGCGGAACGTTCCCGCTTGACAGTGATGCGCCAGGCATCGCGTCCGGGAGCCGTGGACAGACTGTACTGACGTGTCTGGTGCGCTCCGTCGGGAAGTTCGACCCGCACACTGACGTACTGACCCGGGACGAACGGTTCGGTGGGCAGTCCGTCAGGGCGACGGAGGACGAAGGAAGCGGTGTCCGGAGTCTCCTCGCGGCGCCCGGCGATCTCCATCGTCCGCCATACGGCACCGTCGTCGACGTGGGCCTCGGCGTAGAGACGTGCCTCCATGGCTATCAGCGCGTTGGCCATGAGCCAGTAGACCTCGTCCCAGGCGGCAGCGACCGCCGGTGTGACGGCATCGCCGAGTACGTCGGCGACGGCGGCGAGGAGATGACGAGCGACGAGGGTGTACTGGTCGGCGGTGATGCCTAACGAGGCGTGCTTGTTGGCGATACGGCCGAGTACGGCGTCGGGGCGCTCATCGGGACGTTCGACCAGTGACGTCGCGAAGGCGGCGACCGCGCCGGCCAGCGCCTCGCGCTGCGAACCATTGGCCTGGTTCGCGCGGTTGAAGAGGTCACGCAGCAGTTCGGGACGCTCCTCGAACATGCGGCGGTAGAACAGCTCGGTGATGTCACCGAGAGACGTCGCTACGACCGGGAGTGTGCTGCGGACGATCTGCGCCGACTGGGTGGAGAGCACGCTGACTCCTGACTGGCATCGGTTCCGGATGCGCTGGTTGCCGTCGAAGCCGGTTCCCTGCCTCCGGCTCCACACTCTTGACAGGGTGTCGGGAGAACTTGTGACGCCTGTTCCGGCACATGGGGAGTGGTGTGCGCCACAGGAGAGGGGCATGTCTCGCCGAGAGATGACTGAGCGTTTGTTCGACAAGCGCTTGCGTCGTCCATCGGGCAGTAGTACCGCGACTCTCGGAGACTTCGAGTCGCTGCAGTCACTGCGACACGGGCTGGGACCGAACCGGGGCGAGGTTGAGTGCGGCCTGACGGGGCGCTGCGGGGCGACGAGGAGGAGTTTCGTCATGACCTGACTCGTCCGCGCACAGGGTCCGACACACTTCCGCGGCTGTGACCAGCCTGTCGGATGCTTCCCCGGGCGCGGGTCGATCCCTCGAGGGCGGGCGATGGAGAACGTTGCTGCCCACCGCTGCCGTGACGTTGTTCAGCGTTTGGCGTGGTAAAGGCCGCGACCGGCCCGTTCGATGCGCGAGGTGGCGACGAGACGGTCGAGCGTGCTGCGAACCGCGTTGATGCTGCCACTGTCGGTGTCGCGTCCGAGCGCCGCCGCCACATCGCGGGCCCGCACGTCGGCGTCGCCGGCCTCCGCGAAGTAGCCGAGGATCTGCTCGGTGAGCCTGCCGTAGGTCGTCTGCTGCTCCTGAGCCTGGGCACGAGCCGTCGAATTCTTCGCCGCCGACCGCTTCCCGGTCTGCCGATGCGCTCGACGGTCCTCGCTTGATGAGAGGATGCGTCCCCCCGTACCGGTTGCCTCGGCGGCGGTACTGTCCCGCTCTCCCGCGGGCTTCGCGGCGGAGGCCTGGTCAGCCTCGGCGGCGGCACTGGGGACGGCTGTCGGCGAGGACGTGTGCGACTCTCCGGCCATCAGGACCGACAGGGCGCTCAATGCCCGCTGTACCGAGTCGAGGTGAGCGACAACGGCGGCCAGTTCCCTCTCCAGCGCGTGCTTTTGCACCTCCAAGCGGGCCAGGTCATCCTGAAGGCTTTCAGCGGTGATCTCGATGTTGTGCGTGGCGCGAGTTGCCGGCACCGTGTCTTCCTCTCGTCTCACCCTTTGAGCGGCGACCAGACCGACTCATCCCGTGGTGCCCCAGCAAGGCCACCTGAATGGGTACCTCGGGACATTCTATGCTGGAGCATACTCCCCGTGGTAGACGCCCCGAGCTGACCACACGTGTTCTTCGGTGCCGAAGAACGTCGCAGTCACTGTGAAGAAGGCGCAACAGGCCTTTCCGGACACCACGCACGACCATCCTTGCCACTGTCACCATCAAGTGCGACGGGCCTGCGGGTTCCGGCTGCCGGTCGGGTCTCGCGCCACCCGGAACCGCGTCGCGCCCCGTGCCTTCGCCGGTGACCGGCACCGTCCCCCCATGTGGCCGACGACTGAGGCCTCCCCGTTCCATGGACCTGGTCGGACAGTCCCAGGATGCCGCCCGTTCGCCGACGGTGCTTGCTCTGGTCGCGCTTCTGCCAATGAATTGATGAAAGTGTGGAAGGTGACGTGGTCGAGTCCCGGATCGATCGGCAGAGCGGCATCCCCGCCCACGTACAGATCGCGCGGCAGACCGAACAGGCACCCCGGACGGGTGTGCTGCGGATCAGGGGGCAAAGTGGGGCCCTACCACTCGGCCGTCGTACAACTCCGTCAAGCGGCGGGCCGCATCTTCCGCGATGACGTGTACCTCACCCAGGCTGCCCCTCCGGGGCTGATCGCGCTGCGACTCGGCGACGGTGGTGGCAGCGAACTCGTGAGTCTCTACTTCAACCCGGCGAACCTGTACATCGGAGGGTTCCGCCCCAGCAACGGAAAGCTGTACGCGTTCAATGACGCGTCGGAGAACGTGCGTACCGAGATGGCTCGTGGCGGCCACGCAACACGTTGAACTTCGGTGGCAACTACGGTTCGCTCATCGACGCCGCCGGCGGGGAGCCGGAGATCGCGAACCTCGACGGCCTCAGAGGGGCGGTCCGCGGCCTCGCTTCGATCCCGGACCTGGCGACAGCCAACGGAAGCCAGCGACAGAGTGCGGCTCGGGCGCTTCTCCTGTTCGTCGGGGCGTTCTCCGAGGCGGCACGGTTCACCGACTTCCGTGATGCCTGGGATCCGGTGTTCGCCGGGCGATCCGGTGGCTCCTTCTACACCGTGTCCTCCCCCTACCTGCGGTCCCTCCGGAACGCCTGGGGACCGATCTCCAGATTCGCCGTGGCCATCACGGACAATCCGTCGACCTTCCCCTTGCTGGTCGACGGTGTGGGGCAGTTCTCCTTCCGGCAGGACGTGAGGGACCACCTGCGCGTCATCCGGCGTTGAGCCCGCGAGGCGCGGCGATCTCCCAGCACACGCGAACAGCGACGCACCCGATCATTCCGATCGGGTGCGTCGCTGTTCGGCGTGTCAGTCCTTGGCGGCCTTCGACCGCTGTCCGATCACTCCGGCGCCTCCTTCCACAGCCATGTCTCGGCGGTCGAGCTGTCCTTGGTCAGGGTGAGTTTCGCACCGTTGACCCCGCTGAAGGTGAGGTTCGGTGGCTCACCGCCGGGTGAATACTGGGTCAGGAGCACCGAGCACAGATATCTGTCGGCGATGTCCATGCACCACGCGAACGAGTCGTGATTGGGCAGGAAGGTGTTGAGCCGAACGGTGTCGCCCTCGCTCGGCTCCGACTGCGACGTGGACGAGTTGACGTACTTCCCGTTGTGCACGAGGTAGTAGCAGCTTCCGTCGCCGATGCCTTCCGCGGGGATCGTCGTGAACCGCTCGTGGTCGTCATGGTTGTAGAAGGCGGTGGTCAGCTCCGTGTTCTCCGCGCTGCCGTCCAGGGCGCTGAGCGCCCATTGTGCGGTGCCGTCGTCGTGTCGAACGATCTCGTCGACGTCGAGCGCCTCGGTTGCGGCGTCCTGGAGGAACCAGCGCTGAGCACCGTCCGACGGGTCGTAGTCACGACCCACCAGTTCCTCGTCACCGCCCGCTGTGCCGGCGGTGGAGAGCACTTGGCCGGTTGCGGCGTTCCGCAGGACCCAGGTGCCATCGCGCATGTCGACGGCACTCCAGAGCTGCGCGGGACCGTCGTACTCGGGATGCAGCACCGCCGACGCGTTGTCCACGCCGTTCTCCAGTCCCACGAAGGTGTACGTCATCTGATGGACCAGGAGGAAGTTCCCGGGTGATTCCTGCACCGGATCCGGCACGAAGCGTTGCTGACCCACGTTGCTCCGCTCGACGCCTCGCAAGGAGAGTCTGCTGCTGCCGCCGCTACTACTGCTGCCGGACGGATACGGCGCCTTGGTGCTTCTCGCGTTGCGAAGGACCCTCGACTTCTTCAGCGGTGGATTTCTCGACTGGCTCGGTGGCCGAGGCGGCTCGGAGTCATCCGGCGTGTTGAGGCCGAACGCGACGGGATAGTGATCCGAGATGTCGATGTCGCTGAGACGGACCGTACCCTGGATGTCGACTCGAAGATTCTCGTCGGACACGGACGGCACCACTGCGTAGTCGTAGTGAACGTTCCGCTGCTCCCTAATCGGCGCGACCGGGTAGGTGTGTTCGCGCGAGCTGTACACGGTGTGCCGCCCTCTCAGCTCCGTACTCAACTCACTCGCTCGGCGGTTCCAGTCGCCCATGATCACGGAGCCCGGGCCGGCCTCCTGCAGTGCGATGACATCGACGATGCGGGTCGAGTCGATCATCTGCCGCACGCCCAGGTTCCACTTGTTGGCGCCGTTGGCCGCGTGGGTGATACCCGCTCCGCGCATGTTCCAGGTGATGCCCACGCGCGGGTTCCGGGTCCGGGGATCGAGTTCGCCGCCGGTGTCGCCGAGGCGGAGCGAGTGCCGTTTGCCGAGGTCCAGGGTGGCAATTCCCTCGCCCTGGTAGTCCGAGGTCTCACGGCCGGTCCAGTCCGCGATCGCCTGTCCGCCCTGACTCAGCGGTGCGAACCTGCGGGGTTCTTTCCTGTCGGGGTCGAACTGGGACGCTGTGCCTGCTCGGGTCCCGTAGGGCGCGTACGGTTCGAAGGGCCCGCCGGGGCTGGTCTGCTTGATCAGCGTGTTGTTGTAGAAGACGTTCTGGGGGCCGGACGAGCCGGACCGCCTCCCCGCCTTGGGGCCCGCGGCCTACCAGATCGGGTACCACGTCCCGTCGTCGATCTCGCCGCCTTCGCCGCCGCAGTTGGACGCGCAGTTGGCCGACCGGTGCTCGTAGGGAACACGCACGGTGTTCTGCTCGAAGAGGTTGTTGTGCTCCCAGCCACCGTGCAGGTTGAGGTCCGAGTCGAGGTCGTTCCGGAAGGCGACGTTGCCGCTGGCCGACCACTGGAAGGTGAAGTGACGCAAGTTGCGGACCTTGTTGTGGGCTTACAGGGAGTTCCACACCCGACTGCCGCGGAGGTAGCCGTTTCCGGCCTTGCCCTTGTTCCAGGCGCCGTCGAAGCTGTTGCGCTCGATCTGCAGGTTGCGGGCGTTCTCCGTGACGATCGGGTGCGAGCCGGTCATCGTGGCCTTCAGCCCGCGCGCCCAGCTGTTGGCGGCCCACTTGAACACGATGCCGTGCATCGCGTACTCGGGGGCCATGTTGCCGTAATTGTTCCTGGCCTGCTCGGGAGTCAGCGAGTAGGTCTCCTCCCCGCCGAGCTTCGGCAGACCGTTCATGTCCTGCGTGAAGGCGAAGTTCTCGAACCCGACCCCCTCGACCACCTTCAGCGGGGTCACTTTGCCGGCATAGGGGGTTCCGCTGGCGTTGAGCGGTTCCGAACCGTCCGACTCGGAGTTGACGGGCAGGTCCCACGACAGCGGCTCGTCCAGTGTGATCGTCTTGGCCGTGGCGTCGATCCGGGTCACCCGGAACGTCCGCTGACGCATGTGGAGGGCTTCCATCATGCTGGGGTCGGTGATGCCCTGTTGCGCGTAGAACTTCTTGCTGTTGGCCACACCCACCCAGACATAGCGGCCCGTCCTGAACTTCGCCATGTCGGCCTTGGGATCCAGCCTGATGACGTTGGCACCCTCCCGCGCCGAACAGCCCGGATCGTTCGCCGCGGCTGTCACCTTGACGCCGGAAACCCAGTGCTGGTTGACACTGCCCTCGAAGAGGTCCTTGCGCATGGGCAGGCTGGAGGCCTGCTCCCAGTCGTCCTTGTACCGGGCCGCCACCTCGCGGGTCTGGACTCGGAACAAGCCGCGACCGGGTCATATCTATTTGCCGTTGCCGTTGCCGTTGCCGTTGCCGATGTCCGAGCCGGTGCCGGCCTTCATCGACTCCTGGTCCCAGCGCCCGTTGACCACCTGGTCGTAGCGGGTGCGGAGGTCGGGCCGGAACACCAGCCGGGTGCCGCCGTCGCCGCTGCCCTTGCCTCTGATCGTGAGGAAGCTGGCGTCGGTGTAGATCTGGCGGGAGACGTCGATGCGCCCGGTCGGCAGTTCGATGCGCGACAGCCGTTTCGGGTTGGCCTTGGGTGAACAGTCGGACTTGATGAAGTCGATCGCTTCTTGAAGCCCCGAGGTGTCATCGGCTCCGTCGTCGGCGATCACTCCGTATCTGGAGGCAAGCACTCCGGGAGAGATGCGGCAGGCGCCGACATCGGTCGAGTCAGCGTCACCCTCGGGCAACGCCAAGCCGCCCCGATAGCCCGCGCGTGACCAGTCCGGCAGTCCGGGAGCCGGACCGGGACGGTTCTCGTAGGTGAGGTCCCATCCGGGGCGCTCCCGGGCCCTCCTCCGACACTGCCGCCGTCGACACCGCCGTCGACGTCGACGCGGTCACGGGCATCGCAGAGGTGACGGACGGCAGGGTGGCGGAGAGCAACAGGCCGGTGAGAAGTGCGGCCACGGGCCGTGTGATTCTCATGTTCCCTCGTCCTCGTGTGTCATCGTCTCGTTCTTGTAGGGGAGGGGGAAACAGCCCCGCTCCGAAAGTTGCTGATGCACCGTCGGCAATGACCACGACGAGCGGTCGGGTGTGACATGAGGTGAGTCGCTCCACTGCTTGCGTCGTGGAGCGAATCCTGTTCACGGCCGCCCGCGTGCCCAGTGCGGCGAAGTGGGCCGCCGCGTGGACGCGTCGATGAAGCGTTCAGCCCGTTCCTCTTCCGACCCGTCCTCCTCGCCGGTACGGGGTGTCGCAGAACACGCGCGTGCCGGTGTCACGTCGCGTCAGCGTCCTCGGTCATGGATGTCGTAACCGCTGCATCAGACTCCGGACAGCCCTCGAGCGCCCTCGCCGTGTCCGGCCGCGTAAGGAAGAGCCCATGCACCGCGAACCGCGGATCACCCCGACCGGCCCGGAGGACCTCGCTGCCGTCGTGGCCCTGCACGGTCGCTGCTCGGCACATGCGCTATGGAGCCGCTACCACCGGGCGATGGCTGATCCCCGCGACTACCTGCCCGTTCTCCTGAAGCGCCCCGGTTCGGTCCATCTGGCCGCACAGGACGCCGGGGGGCGCATCGTCGCTGTGGGCCATCTGGTCCCGGACGGCTCCGCCGCGGAGGTCGCCCTCCTCGTCGAGGACGTCTGGCAGGACAACGGCCTCGGCACCCGGCTGCTGCACCGGCTGGGGTGTCAAGCCGCGCAGGGGGACTGGACGACGGTCTACGGCCTCGCCCTCGCCGGCGATGGCCGGATCGCCTCGATCCTGCGTCGCTCACCCGTCACCGTGCATCAGCGCAACGAGGCCGGTGTGATCACCGCCTGGGCCCGTACCCGGGATCTGGCGGCCGGTCTGCCCGTCCTCGACCGGCGATCGGCCCGGTGGAACGTGGGACGGCGGGCGTCCAGCGTCCTGCGGTCGATGTCACGCGCGTGACGAGTGACCGGTCTCCTGTACACAAGGATCCAGCCAGGAAGCACGGACGTCGGAAGGTGCCGCGCACAGCCCTCGTCCGCCCCATGAAAGCCGAGAAATGATCAGTCCTCTTCGGCCGTCGGAGATGACCGACAGCGATTCGCCCCGAGGCGGGTCCGTGCCGGACGTCCGTTCGTGGGCTCCGTCAGCACTGTGCGGGGACCTCGCGTTGCTCTTGCTGTCGCAGCACGAGAACGCGTGGGACCACGCCTCGCTGCAGCGTGGTCTGCTCCCCGATCTCGCCCTGGAGGGTGACGGCTTCGTCACCGCCTCCCACTACGCGCCCTGCCGGTCGCACTCCCTGCTGGGCGGCGACTTCTACGACGTGGTGCGCACCGAGGACTCCACCGTCCACGTCATCATGGGGGACGTGTCCGGTCACGGTGCGGCCGAGGCCGCCCTGGCCGTCCATCTGCGCCTGTCCTGGCGCACTGCCGTTCTGTGCGGGCAGACCCAGGTGGAACAGGCGCACCTGCTCGAGAAGATCCTGGTGAAGGAGCGGCGGGACGACGAGACGTACGCCACCACGGTATCCCTGGTCTTCCCACCCCACGGGCGATCCGTCCGGGTGGTCAGCGCCGGTCACCCGGGGCTGCTGCACCGGCATCCGGGTGGGGTCGGCTGGGTGGAGCCGCAGCGAGGTATCCCGCTCGGCCTCTTTCCCGGACACGGGGACTGGTCCGAGAGCGAGGTCGTTCTCGGGGACGGGGACAGCCTGGTGCTCTTCACCGACGGTCTCTACGAGGGCCGGACCCCCGCCGGACGGCTCGGCGAGCAAGGTCTGCTGCGGCTCGCGGCCCGGCACGCCCAGCTCCCCTCCCAGGACTTCGTCGACGCTCTGGTGAGCGGAGCGGCGATGCTTGCCGAGCCCTGCGGCGGTCTGAGGGACGACGTGGCCGTTCTCCACCTCGGTTGGAACCGCTCCGTGCGTGCCTGAGCCACATGGGCCGGAGTGGTGGCCCGGGAGGCGCGCAGGGCACAGCCGGTCCCGCTTCCCCTCCGGGAACCGGGACCGGCGGACGGGGCGGGTCGCCCTCACCGCCCCTGGAGGACCGGCGTGATCCGCCCATCGCACCGGCACGTTCTCATCTCTCGACGTCCGGGTACAGATCGGCCCCGAACGCGGCCGCTTCCACCATCTCCCTCACCGTGGTCAGATAGCGTGCGGCATCCGCACCGTCCACCAGCCTGTGGTCGTAGGACAGCGACAGATGCACCAGGTCGCGTACGCCGATGACCTCCTCGTCGCCGATCCGGACCACCCCGGGCCGTCTGACCGTGGCCCCCACGCCCAGGATCGCGGCCTGGTTCGGCGGCACGATGACCGTGTCGAACAGGGCGCCGCGCGATCCGGTGTTCGAGATCGTGAAGGTGGCGCCCGAGACGTCGTCCGGGGTGAGGTGTCCGCTGCGGGCCCGGTCAGCCAGGTCATGGACGGCCCGCGCGATGCCGGCGACGGTGAGGTCACCGGCGGCCTTGACGACCGGCGTCATGAGCCCGTACTGGGTGTCCACCGCGATGCCCACGTTCTCGGTGTCGAAGTAGGTGATGGTCCCTTCGGCCTCGTTGATCCTGGCATTGACGACCGGGTGGGACTTCAGGGCCTGGGCGGCTGCCTTGACGAAGAACGGCATCGGGGACAACTTGAGACCCTCGCGGGCCAGGAATCCGGCCTTCGCCTGATCGCGTAGCCTCATGAGCCGGGTGACATCCGCCTCCACGGTAGTGGTCAGCTGAGCCTGTTCGAGCAGAGCTCTTCTCAGGTTGTCCCCGATGGCCTTGCGGATACGGCTCATGCCGACTGTCCGTCCGCGCAGCGAGGAAGCCTCCGCCGGCGGGCCCGCGGGCCGAGCCTCGGCTCGGTCGGGGACGGAGGCGTCCGGAACCGGGGCGGAGGCCGGGGTCGGCGGGGCCGCGGCGGGGGCCGGCGGGGCCGAGGGCGCCGGCGCGGTGTGCCGTGAGGGCGTTTCCGCCACCGGCGCCGGGGCTGTGACAGGGGCGTCGTTCGGAGTCCCGGGCGCCGGTGCGTCCGTGGCCTCGGGAGCGGGCACCGCAGATGCGGGCACCGGACCGTCGTCCGGTTCGGCGATGACCGCCAGCTCGGCGCCGATCGCAGCGGTCTCGTCCTCGGCGACGGTGATCGTCAGCAGGACGCCGGAAGCGGGGGAGGGGATTTCGGTGTCGACCTTGTCGGTGGAGATCTCCAGCAGCGGTTCGTCGCTCTCGACGCGCTCGCCGACTTCCTTCAGCCAACGGGTCACGGTGCCCTCGGTGACTGACTCGCCGAGGGCCGGCAGGGTCACGGAAACCGTCATGATGTCGTTTCAGCTCCTTGAGGATCGGTGGGCCTGCGCGGCCCTCGGTGCCTGTCGTCCCCGGCCTGCGGCGTGCTGGTCGGGATCCGGCGCGTTCCCGCTCACTGATCGAGGCCGTAGCGTGCGCGGGCCTTTGCGACGGTCTCCGGGGCGATCCGACCGGCTCGGGCCAGCCGGTCCAGCGCCGTCACGACGATCGACTCGGCGTCGACACGGAAGTGGCGGCGCACTGCCTCGCGGGTGTCGGACAGACCGAAGCCGTCGGTGCCCAACGAGTAGTAGTCCTGCTCCACCCACTGGCTGATCTGGTCCGGTACCTGCCGCATCCAGTCGCTGACGGCCAGCACGGGGCCCTGCGCACCGGCGAGCGCCTGCGTGACATGGGGAGTGCGCTCCACCCCCCGCGTCCGGGCGGCGTCGGCGTCCATCGCGTCCCGGCGCAGTTCCGTCCAGGACGTCACCGACCACACGTCGGCGAGCACGCTCCACTGGTCGGCGAGGATTTCCTGGGCTCGGAGCGCCCAGTGAACGGCCGTACCGGAGGACAGCAGCTGGATCCGGGGCCCGGTCGTGGCGGGTGCGGCGGGCCGGTACCGGTACATGCCCCGGACGATGCCCTCCTCCACCCCCGGCACCGCCGGCATGGGAGGCTGCCGCTTCGGCTCGTTGTACACGGTCAGGTAGTAGAAGACATCCTCAGGTGCCGTGCCGTACATGCGCCGCAGCCCGTCACGGACGATCACCGCGATCTCGAAGGCGAAAGCCGGGTCGTAACTGACGGCCGCCGGATTGGTGGCGGCCAGCAGATGCGAGTGTCCGTCTCCGTGCTGCAGGCCCTCGCCGGTCATCGTGGTGCGCCCCGCGGTGCCGCCGACGACGAAGCCGCGGCCCATCTGGTCGCCCAGTGCCCAGAACTGGTCACCGGTGCGCTGGAATCCGAACATGGAGTAGAAGATGTAGAGCGGAATCATCGGCTCGCCGTGGGTGGCGTACGACGTCGCCGCAGCGGTGAGCTCGGCCACGGAGCCGGCCTCGGTGATGCCCTCGATGATGAGTTGCCCGGTCTCGCTCTCCTTGTAGTGGAGGAGCTGGTCGGCGTCGACGGGGTCGTAGTTCTGGCCCTGGGGTGAGTAGATGCCGGCGGTGGGAAACATCGACTCCATGCCGAAGGTACGTGCCTCGTCGGGGATGATCGGCACCCAGCGACGCCCGGTCTCCTTCTCCCGCATCAGATCCTTGACCAGGCGGACGAGCGCCATGGTCGTGGCGACCTCCTGGTTGCCGAACCCCTTCTCCAACACCTCGAACGGCTTCGCCGTGGGTTCCGGCAGCGGCTTGGCGATCACCTCGCGGGAGGGGACGGGTCCGCCCAGCGCAGCTCGACGCTCACGCAGGTACTGCACCTCCGGGGAGTGCTCCCCGGGGTGCCAGTACGGGACCTGGTCGCCCGCCAGGGCGCTGTCGGGGATGGGCAGTCCCAACAGGTCCCGCAACTCGCGGAACTGAGCAGTCGTCAGTTTCTTCATCTGGTGGTTGGCGTTTCTCGACTCGAAGGCAGAACCGAGGGTGTGACCCTTCACGGTCTGGGCGAGAACCACCGTCGGCACGCCCCTGTGCTCCACCGCTGCCCGATAGGCGGCGTACACCTTCACAGGCTCGTGCCCGCCGCGGGACTTCTCGAACAGCTCCACCACCTGTGCGTCGCTCAAGGAGGCGGACAGGGCGGAGAGGGCGTCCCCGGTGAAGAACTTCTGACGTATGTAGCCGGCGTCCCGAGCGGCGAAGGTCTGCATCTGCGCGTCGGGCACCGCGCCCAGGCGCCGTACCAGTTCGCCTGTGGTGTCCTGTGACAGCAGCGGGTCCCAGGCCTCGCCCCACAGGGTCTTGACCACGTTCCACCCCGCGCCGCGGAAGCGGGCCTCCAGCTCCTGAACGATCTTCGAGTTGGACCGTACCGGCCCGTCCAGGCGCTGCAGGTTGCAGTTGATGACGAAAGTGAGGTTGTCGAGGCCCTCGCGGGAGGCGAGTGTCAGGGCGGCGGTCGACTCCGGCTCGTCCATCTCCCCGTCGCCCAGGAAGGCCCACACCCGCGAGGCCGAGGTGTCCTTGATGCCGCGGGCCAGCAAGTAGCGGTTGAAGCGGGCCTGATAGACGGCACCGAGCGGCCCGAGCCCCATGGACACGGTCGGGAATTCCCACAGCCAGGGCAACCGCCGCGGATGGGGGTAGGACGGGAGGCCGCGGCCACCGGCCTCCCGCCGGAAGCCGTCCAGCTGTTCCGTGCTCAGACGCCCTTCGAGGTAGACCCGGGCGTAGATCCCCGGTGAGGCGTGTCCCTGGAGGAACAACTGGTCCCCCGAGCCGCCGCCGTGCTTGCCTCGGAAGAAGTGGTTGAAACCGATCTCGTAGAGCCAGGCGGCCGAGGCATACGTGGAGATGTGCCCGCCCAGCCCCGAAGGGGCTCCCCGGGTGACCATCGCCGCTGCGTTCCAACGGTTGAGCGCCGTGATCCGGGACTCCATCTCCACATCGCCGTCGAACACCGGCTGTGCGGTGGCCGGGACGGTGTTGATGTAGTCGGAGGACAGCAGTCCGGGCAGGGACATGCCGGACCGTGCCGCGAACTCGTGCACCCGTCGCATCAGGTACACCGCCCGCTCCGGACCGGCGTTGCGTACGACCGCGTCGAGGGAGGCCTGCCATTCGGCGGTCTCCTCGCGGTCGCGGTCGGGCAACTGGTCGAGCTCACTGACGTCGGAGGACTCAGTGTGCGCGGACGGATCACTCATGGCGGCCTTTCTGTCACGGCAGGGTGGGGGAGGGGTGCGGACACGGGCAGGTGCCGCGGGGACGGCCGGCGGGCGGCCACGCGGGCCGCCGTTCCGGGCTGACTAGGGCTGTTCGAGCCATTGGGCGAACGTGTGATGTCCCACGTGGACGTCCGGCCCGGGACGCAGCGACCGCTCCGAGAGCGGTGCGCCGAAGAACGGAGCACGTGCGTCGGCGACGACCGGGTCGGTACGGCCTGTGGCCGTCAGGAAGTCGGCGGCGAAGTCCACGAGCCCGCGTTCTTCGGGGCCGGCGACCTCGAGCACGCCGAAGAGCGGCACTCCCACGGCGACATGGGCGACCGTCGTGGCGACGTCGTCCGTCGACACCGGCCGTATGGTCAGCGGTGGGACGAGAACCCCGTCCGGCCGGGTGCCGACGGTGACCGCGGCCTCGACGGACTCGAAGAACGGGGTGGCGCGCACCAGGGAGTGCGGGATGGTGGATCGGGTCGCCAGCGCCTCCTGCGAGGCCTTGCCGCGGAAGTACCCGGAGTCGACGCGGTCCGCGCCCACCACCGACAGCGCCACGTAGTGCTCGACGCCCGCCGCGCCGGCGGCCCCGAGCAGGTTGCCCGTCGCGGTACTGAAGAACTCCGTGCTCACCTGCTGCCCCCGAGACGGCGCGTCGGTGACGTCCACGACCACCGTGGCACCGCGCAACGCCTCCGCGAGGCCCTGACCGCTGACGAGGTCGACACCACTCGTGCGGGACAAGGACACGACCTCCACTCCGTGGTCCCTGAGCCCCGCGACGGTCCTGGAACCGATCCGGCCGGTGGCGCCTGCGACGACGACTCTCATGTTGCTCTCTTCCGTCGAGGGGCCGTGGCCCCGCTGGGTGTCCGCGAAGGCGGTGAGGGATGGCCGCTGGGCCGGGCGCCGGGTGACGGAGCGGCGGGGCGTCGGCCTGGCGGCGTCGTGGTGCCCGAGAACGGGGCAGGGTGCCCACTGCGGGCCCGTGCCCTGCGGTGCCTACTCCACGAAGTAGGAGTCGTGCCTGTCGAAGAAGGCGGCACGTTCCTCCTCCGCGGCGTGCCCGAGCTGCGACACCTGCTCGAAGTACTCCTCGCGCGGCGCTCCCGGAGTGAACAGCAGCAGCATGTCGGCCGGCGCGTCCGAATCGTTGCGGAAGGCGTGCAGCCCACCCTGCGGAACGTGCAGGAAGTCTCCCTTGCGCGCGTCCATCCACTGCACGCCGTCGAATACGCGCACCGTGCCGTCAAGGATGTAGAACGACTCCGAGATGCGCCGGTGGAAGTGCGCCTTGGGGCCGCCCGCCCGCGGCTTCATCTCCACCCGGTAGAGCCCGAACTCGCCGCGTGTGGTCTCGGTGGTCGCCAGATAGTGGGTGGCGTTGTGTCCGGTTCCGCTCTCACCGATGGCCGGTGGGGTCGCGGCCGGGCGGAAGACGGCGCTGACCTCACCGTCCTCTCCCCAGTACTTCTGTTCCGGGTACGGGTACGACATGATGGCGTCCTTTCCTGCCGGGGTTCGCGACGCCCCGGCGATGGCCCGAGGAGCAGCGGTCTCTCACAACGTGACCGACGAGCGCCCACCGGTGTGACATCCGACGCCACTCACCCGGCCCCGAAGCCGGTCGACCGTGGGCTGAGGGGCACGACGCGTCGAGGGCCGTGTCCGCAGTGATTCAGCAGACCGCGCACGTTCCGCGCGGGACCTCGCAACCGGCTGAAACCGGACGTGGCTCTCCCGCCCGTTCCTGACCAAGGGACGGGCGGGAGAGCCGCAGGTGCCTATGACGCGCTGTTCGAGCCGGGGTCAGCGGGTCTGGTCGGTCGGACGGATCAAGATCTCGTTGACGGCGACGTGATCGGGCTGGGTCACCGCGTAGAGGACGGAAGCGGCGATGTCGTCCGGGTCGAGGGTTCGCATGGACTCGGCCATGCTCTGTGCTGCGGCCTGCATGGTCGGATCGGTGATGTGGCTGGTCAACTCGGTCGAGACGAAGCCGGGTTCGATGACGACGACGCGTACGCCCTGCTCGGTGACCTCCTGGCGCAACGCCTCCGAGAAGGCCGCGATGCCGAACTTGGTGGCCGCGTAGGCACCGCTCGCCGCCGATGAGATGCGTCCCGAAGTGGAGGATATCTGTACGACGGAGCCCTTGGACGCGAGCAGATGCGGCAAGGCCGCGTGCACCGTGTACATCGACCCCAACAGGTTCGTCTCGATCATCCGGGTCCACTCGGTGATGTCCGCGCCCAGGATGGGCCCACTGAGCATGACGCCCGCGTTGTTCACCACGATGTCCAGTGCACCGAAGCGCTGGACCGTCGCCGCGACGGCATCCTGCACCGAGCGCGGGTCGGTGACGTCCATCCTCAGCGCGACCATCTCGCCGGAGGCCTCCTGGGCCAGTGCGGCCAGTCGGTCCGTTCTGCGGGCGCCGACGACCACCTTCGCTCCGGCCTCGGAGAGCGCGAGTGCCGTCGCCTGGCCTATGCCTGAAGAGGCACCGGTCACCAGGGCGACCTTGTGGTGAAGGGGAGTGCTCATGTGTTCCTCCGAAGGTTGCGGCCATCGGGCGACCTCGCCTCGGGCAGGCGTGTCACGCCGGGCCTAAAATGACCGACCGGTCATTTTCTACGAGCCTAGCACTGAAGATGACCCAGCGGTCATCTTCAGTGCTAGGCTCGCGGTGAGAAGAGGTGGCATGACTGACAGAACGGCCGCTCCGGGGCCCAGAGCGGACATGGTCCGCAATCGACGTCTCCTGCTCACGGCGGCGACCGAGGCCTTCGCCGAGTGCGGGGTCGACGTGTCGATGAGCGAGATCGCTCAGCGGGCCGGTGTCGCCAAGGGCACGGTCTTCCGGCATTTCGCGTCGAAGGACGATCTGCTCGGCGCCATCATGCTGCAACTGCTCGACCGGCTGACCGACTCGGCGGCACGGCTTCTGAAGGCCGATGACGCCGGTGCGGCGCTGCGGGAGTTCATGACCGTGGGCGTCGAGGCGCTCGCCGCCGACCAGGCGTTCTGTGAAGTGATCGGACGGCCTTCTCTGCAGCACACTGAGGTGCGGGACGCGATCGGCCGGCTCGGGGACATCGTGGAGGACCTCACGGCCCGCGCGAAGGAGCAGGGGGCCGTCCGCGTAGACGTCACGGGGACGGACATCATGCTGCTTCTCGGCGGAATCCATCAGACAGCCGTTCCCCTGCTGGACACGGACCCGCAGGCCTGGAGGCGCTACCTGGAACTGGTCCTCGACGGACTCCGCAATCCCGGTGTTCGCACTCTGCCCCACCCGCCGCCCGCTCGACTGCGTCTGTCGGCTCCTCCCGCACCGAGCTGACCCGTCCCACCGCACCGCTGACACCGTCCCATGCTTACTGAACAGGCCACAGCCATGGGAAACCGAAATGGTGTCACACCTTCTTCGCCGCCCGGACGGTCTGACAAGCCGACCGGTGCACATGGACGCCGGTCCTTCCCATGGGAACCGGGAGCGTTGATCACGCACGACGGGTACCGTTCCCATGCGTATGCCCGCCGCAGTGACCGTGGTGCCGGAGCACCATCCGGAAGAAGGAATCGGTATGGATCACGACGGTGACGGTGCGCCGATCGGTGAGCTGTTCGACGAGCGGCGGCATCTTCTGGAGGTCGCTCACTGGATGCTGGGCGACCGTTCCGCCGCGGAGAGCGTGGTCAACGACGCCTACCGGCAGTGGTACGGACTTCCCGACCCCGAGCGGGTGCGCGTAGTGACCCCCAGGGTCTGGCTGACACGGACCGTCGGAAGGAGCTGTGTGAACAGACTGGCCGCGTCCGACAGGACGGGACCGGCGCAGGGCACAGAGGACCCCGGCGGTACGAGACCGCAGGGTGAGGCCGGCGAGGAGCTGAGGCGAGCTCTCGACACCCTGCCGCCGGCCGAGAGGGCGGCGTTCGTGCTCGACGACGTACTCGGAAGGGGACCGCGCACGGTCGCGGGTGCCGTCGGACGATCCGACCTCCCGCGCACCGAACTGATGGACCGTGCGCGTCGGAGTCTTCGGGCCTGCCGCGCGGAGCCCCCACCGTCTCATCGGCAGGACGAGCTCGCCGAGTCCGTACGGCAGGCGTGCGTCGACGAGGACGCCGAGAAGCTGGCGTCGCTGCTCGCTCCCGACGCGACGGTCTTCTACGACGGCGGCGGCAGGATCCGTGCACTGACACGACCGGTCACTGGCGGCGAACACGTCGCCCGCAGCCTGCTGACGCTGCTCGCTCGTCACGCCCGCACCACCTTGGACACGCACTCCGTCAACGGGCGCACCGGACTCGTCGTCCGCTACGACGACCAGGTCGTCGCCGTCATCACGCTCGACGTCGCGGGCTCCCGGGTCGTTCAGGTCTGGGCGGTGCTCAATCCGGACAAGTTGCGGGCTTGGAACCAAGCCCGCAACTGACGCCCGATGACCGGCCGGCTCATGCCGTCAGAGACCGACGACGGCTTCATGGCGGAACGGGACTCGAACGTGCCTCCTGCGCGCGGTGGGCGATGCCGAAGGGGCGGGCTCGGGTCCCGCGATCGGCTCAGATGTCACACTCGCGGCGCCGGTCCGGTCTCAATATGCAACGAGTGGTGATGTTATCCATCGGGCCATTTCGCACATCATGCTCCGTCCCCACTCGATCGGATGGCCCCCGGCACGGAAGGCGATCCATGGACTGGCGCGAAGCGGCGCTGTGCAGGTACGAAGACCCTGATCTCTTCTTTCCGATCGGCACGCTCAACAGTGGGGCGACGCTCATACAGACGGACGAGGCCAAGGCGGTGTGCCGGCGGTGCCCCGTGAGCGAGCGGTGCCTGGCGTGGGCCCTCACCGCCGGACCCGTCGAGGGGATCTGGGGCGGCACGACCGAGGGGGAACGTCGCGCCATGCGGCGGCGCATGGCACGCGAGCCCCGGGCCGCGGCCGAGCCGGCAGCGTGAGCCCTGCTTGCTGTCCGAGCGGGCGCTTCAGAGCGGCCCCGTCTCGCGTCGGGCCACGGCGAGGGAAGTACCGACGAGGAGCGACGCCACGATGCCCGTGCACAGCACCGCGGCGGGGGTGAACGTGCCGGCGAGTACGGCAAGCGCGGCGACGGGCGGCAGCACGTTGGCCGCAACGGACAGGCGAGCGGACCGACCGTGCAGAAGCCACACGCACATGATGAAGGCTGCTACGGGCACGGTGTACGAGGCCGATGCCTGGAGATCGGTCAGGGTGCTGTGACCGGTGACTCGGGCGACGTTGACCGCCAGACCGGCTCCCACGGCTGCCGCGGTGGCGAAAACCGGATAATGGCCGTATCCCCATAGCATGGCTGTCGAGAACGTGGTCAGACGACGCGGTGCGTCCTGGGCGAAGTACAGCCACCACAAGGCGAAGACGGTGATGACGCCACCGATCCCGATGGTCAGGACGCCCTGTGGATCCGTGCCGGTGTCCAGGGCGGTGCGGACGGCGAGAGTGGCGGCGGTGACGGACTCACCGAGCACGATCAGTGTGAACAGGCCGTAACGCTCGGCGATGTGGTGCGGATGCCAGGTCGTCCGGGCGGCGCCTTCGGCCCAGACCGGCACCGCGAGTTCAAGAAGGACGAGGACGGCGAACGAGGCGAGGTCACCGTCGTCGAGCACGATGAGGCGGGCCAGCCAGCCGATCTGCAGCAGGAAGATACCCAAGGCGTACCGCAGGGCGGACCGGCGGCGTTGCCCATCGGAGTGGGCGGCGCGCAGCCATTGACTGACCATGGCCAACCGCATGACGACATAGCCCCAAGTGATGATCGTGAAGTCGCCGTGCTCCAAGGCCTCGTTGACTCCAGCGGCCATGACCAGAGCACCAGTGATTTGAACCAGCGTCAGCAGTCGGTAGGGAACGTCGTCGGTGTCGTAGGCGGAGGCGAACCAGGTGAAGTTCATCCACGCCCACCAGATCGCGAAGAACACGAGAGCGTAGCCCAGCAGACCGTGCCCCGCCCGGCCGGCGGCGACTTCGTGTTCGAAGGTCGCCGCCGCCTGTGCTACGGCGGCGACGAAACAGAGGTCGAAGAACAGCTCCAGTGCGGTGGCGGTGCGGTGTTCTTCACCGGCATGGCGGGCGATCATCGGCCGATACCAGGCGCTGGATGCGAACGGCGACTGAGTCATGTGATCCTCACCCGTGATTGCGGCACGTTGGGGCCATGTGAGCGGAAGGTCATCGGGAGGGGAGCTGCGGAGTCGAAGAAGCACGTCCTCCTCGGACGCTCGCCCGGTCTGCAACCGCTGCGCGAGCCGGTTGGCGGAGCGGACCCGACGCGCGTCCGGCCCGGACGGCAGTGCGTACGCAGTGGCCATCCCCTTGACCGGACCCTCGCCGGTCGGCGCGCCGCCTCGTGTCTCGCGCAGCGTCGCGAAGGCGACTGGCACCCGGCTATTCGACGAGTTTGCCCTCGGTGGACACGTTCTCCATGAGGGCGGCGATCTCGTCCGGGATGGGAGGGATGCTCTCGCGGGAGATGCCAGTGGTGGGGGACCAGACGAGGTTGACCC
Organism: Streptomyces sp. CB02400; assembly: GCF_001905725.1. GTDB lineage: Bacteria > Actinomycetota > Actinomycetes > Streptomycetales > Streptomycetaceae > Streptomyces > Streptomyces atrovirens. Next base: position 8,511 of record NZ_LIWB01000010.1, on the reverse strand, counting down.
GCAGAGCGGGATCCGTGTCGGGGTAGTCGCTACGGTTGTGACAACCGCGGGTCTCGCGGCGTTCGAGTGCCGCTTCGAGGGTGGCGCGGGCGGCGAGTGCCGATGACTTGAGGTCGAAGGCGTGCGCGAGGTCCTGGTAGCCGGCGATGTCGGGGTGGACCCCGATGTTCTCCATACGCTTCTCGATGGTGCTGAGTTCCTCCAGCCCGGTGCGCAGACCCGCTTCATCGCGCACGACGCCGGCGTGTTCGGTCATGGTGTCACGAATGGCGCGCTGAAGAGCGCGTACGTTCTCGGGCCCGTCGGCGGCGAGCAGGTCGTCGATCTCGGCGCGGGCCTGGGCCACCGCGGCCGCGGAGCGGGGCTGGGCAGTGAGCGAGTCGGAGTAGGCGGCGGCAGCCTGTGCGGTGATCCGACCGTAGACGAGTAGTTCGATAAGGCTGTTACCGCCGAGACGGTTGGCTCCGTGCAGTCCGCTGGCTGCTTCGCCGATGGCGTAGAGGCCGCGCACGTCCGTGCTGTGGTCCTCGGGGCGGACCCAGACACCGCCCATGGAGTAATGGGCAGTGGGGGCGACCTCGATCGGCTCACGAGTGATGTCGAGCATCTGCAGATCGAGGAGAGTCTGGTAGACACGGGGGAGGCGACTCATGATGGTCTGGCGGAGCAGGTGCGAAACGTCCAGCCAGACACCGCCGTTGGGGGTGCCGCGACCTTCCTTGATCTCGGTGTAGGAGGCCAGGGCGACACGGTCGCGGGTCGAGAGTTCCATACGCTGCGGGTCGTAGCGGTTCATGTAGCGCTCGCCGAGGGCGTTGCGCAGGATGCCGCCCTCACCGCGGGCGGCTTCGCTGACGAGAGTGCCGGCGGCGTTCTCCGGCTCGATGATGCCAGAGGGATGGAACTGCACGAGTTCGGGGTCGCGCAGGCGGGCCCCGGCCTCCGCGGCCAGACGGAACGAGTCGCCGGTGTTCTCGTCACGTCGGGAAGAGGTACGCCGCCAGATGCGGGTGTGGCCGCCCGCCGCGAGGATGACGGCGTCGGCGTGGATCAGGTGGCGGGTGCCGTTGGCGAGGTCGAAGCCATAAGCACCGAAGACGGCGCCGTCCTGGACCAGCAGGCGGGTGATGTAGACGCTGTCCAGCACGGGTATGTTCAGTTGGCTCGCCCGCCGGATGAGGGTGCGCTGGATTTCCAGGCCTGTGTAGTCGCCGGTGAAGGCGGTGCGGCGGAACTTGTGGGCGCCGAAGAAGCGCTGCGAGATGCGGCCGTCCTCCTCTCGGGCGAAGTCCATGCCGTAGCGCTCCAGGTCGTCGATTCCCCGGGCGGCTCCCTGGGTGACGATCTCGGTCGTGCGAGGGTCGCCGAGGAGGTAGCTCTCCTTGAGGGTGTCGGCGGCGTGCTGCTGCCAGCTGTCCTCGGGGTCCATCGTGGCCAGAGCCGCGTTGATCCCGCCGGCGGCCAGAGAGGTGTGGGTGTCCTCCTTGGGGCGTTTGCCGACGGCGAGGACGTCGACGCCCGCCTCGGCCAGCTCGATCGCCGCCCGTAGGCCGGCGCCGCCGGTACCGATCACCAGCACCATGGTGGAAAGACGTTGTTCGGTTGCAACCACGACTGCTCCGATCGTTGTGGGGTGTACACCGATTACGACCAGGCCACACAGCGTTTTGTGACACGCACACGAGCGGCACGCGCATCGTCGCTGAACGGTCACCGGCCGCGGAACGTCACAATCTCGCGCTCGGCCCGGTCATAGGGAGGAACCGGATCGCTCTCGAGAATCGGTGACGTCTTCCACGACGGCCAAGGAGGAGAGAATGGCGTACGTCATCGCGGAACCCTGCGTCGACGTCAAGGACCGGGCCTGTGTGGCCGAATGCCCGGTGGACTGCATCTACGAGGGCAAGCGAACGCTTTACATCAATCCCTCGGAGTGCGTCGACTGCCACGCCTGCGAACCCGTCTGCCCCGTGGAGGCCATCTTCTTCGAGGAGGACCTCCCCCAGCCCTGGGCACACTACGTGTCCGTCAACGCGGAGTACTTCGAGCCCTCCTCCCAGGAAGGACCCGCGGGCGCCCCCCGCGGTGACCACCCCCTGGTCGTCGCACTGCCTCCGCAGAGCCACCCCAAGAAGCGGATCTCCGTCTTCACGGCCCGCAAGGAGGAGGCCGCCGACGCCGACCTGTGGTTCCCCTTCTGATCAACCGCCGCGCCACCGGCCCAGGAAGAGCGGTCGTCGCACGCAGCGTTCAGAGGCGGCCGTCACGCACCCGAGCGTTCGGGAGACGAGCGTGATGGTGGTCTGCCCTCCCACGCCAGGCCACTTCACTACCGGATCGGTGCTCAGCAGGTGGCCCCGACTCCCGGGCCCCTGCCGCCCCTGCCGGCGGAAGAGAACACTCAGCAGTGGGTCAGGTGCCGAGGGCCGCGACATAGGGAGACAGCTTCTCCGGATTCATCACCCACATGATCCGGTCGATGCCCTCCGTCGAGACATCGACCGACAGCAGGGTCACGGCGTTCCCCTCCGACGAGACGAGCACCGCCGGCCGGCCATTGGCCTCGACCCACCGCACATCCGTCGACGGCCAGAAACGAGGCGCGAAGGCTGCGAGGTACCGGGTGACATGGGTACGTCCGACGACCGGAATCCGGGAGGCGCCGCGGATTCCGCCTCCGTCGGTGTAGCTGACGACATCTGCGGTCAGCACCTCCTCCAGCGTCGAGAGGTCACCCGTCTGCGCTGCGGACAGGAACACTTCCAGCAGGCGCCGGTGGGCAGCCGGGCTGACCCGCTCCCTGCGCTCGGTGGCCAGGTGCTTGCGCGCCCGGCTCACCAGCTGACGGGCGTTCGCCTCGCTCGTCTCCAGCATTCCGGCGACCAGTCCGTAGGGGTAGTCGAAGGCTTCCCTCAGCACGTAAGCGGCGCGCTCCACGGGGTTCAACTTCTCCAGAAGCAGCAGCACCGCCGTCTCCAGGGCCTCCGCACGCTCCGCTCCCAGCTGTGGATCCTGCCGGGTGTCGACCGGCTCGGGAAGCCATGGTCCGACATAGGTCTCCCGGCGCACGCGTGCGGACTGGGCGAGGTTGATCGCCAGTCGCGTAGTCACCGTGGCGAGGAAGGCAGTCGGCTCCTGCACCTTTGTCCGGTCGGTGCTCTGCCACCGCAGCCAGGTCTCCTGTACGACGTCCTCCGCCTCGGCCGCGCTGCCCAGGATGCGGTAGGCGACGCCGAAGAGCCGCGGACGCGCGGAGACGAAGTCCCGCGTTGCTTGAGCGAGCGGGTCGCGAGGGGCGCCGGCGTGCAATGGAGCGGTCCCTTCTGGCTGTGTCACTCACCATGCTACGAGTGCCTGGAGGGTGACACGCGGGGACAGATGGACCACCAAGTCTTGACACGAAGTCCGTGGGCCCGGACCGATGGCGCCGGACATGCCCGGCCGTCCCGCGTCATTCACGTGCCGCGTCCGGGCCGAGGATCCCCGCAAGGAAACCGTCCAGGTCGCACCTGGCCATCTCCGAGCCGGCCGGAACGATTCGATACGTGTGGTCGAGCCACTCCTCCAACGGCCGGGCAGACATCTCGAAGAGGACCGTGGCCTCCTCCGAAGTGAGCTGCATCCAGACCGTCGTCTGTTCACCGACGTACGTCGGCCAGACCTGGACGTCGCCGGTGCCGCTCACGGTGCGGAGACCCTGGTGCAGGACGTCCCGGCCCACGTACCAGGTCACCTGAGGGCCATGCGTCACGAGGAAAGTGAGACCGACGAGCAGAGGAGAGTCCGGATCGTACCGGAATTCGGCCCGGACGTCTTCCCACACCAGGCCGCCCAGCATTCGGTGCAGAGTGAGGAAAAGGTTCTGTGAACCCGTGTGCGGTGATTGCACGTTTCTGTAGTCGCTGTTCATTGCGGGACTCCTTCGATCTGGCTTCGAACCGCCTCATCTGTCACCCGAAGCGCCGTACCCGCAGGGTCCGAGGATCTCCGAGGTGACGTTACGGGGGCGGTCACACGTGTGCTTCGGGTCGCTCCGGATTCGACCAGTCAGTGTGATAGGTGCCGGGTAGATCGATCCGGTGATAGGCGTGTGCGCCGAAGTGGTCACGCTGTCCCTGGACCAGGGCTGTGGGGAGGCGAGGGGCGCGCAGGGTGTCGTAGGACGCCAGCGCCGCGGCCATGGCAGGAACGGGAATTCCTCGACGGGTGGCGGACGCGATCGTTTCCCGCCAAGGTACTTGGGCTTGGGCGATCTCCTCGGCGAAGAACGGATCGGCGAGCAGACTGTTCAGGTACGGGTTGACCGTGTAGGCCTCGCGCATGCGGTCGAGAAGGGCGGACCGCATGATGCCGTCGGTACGCCAGGCATGCGCGATCGCGGCGAGATCGATCTTCCAGCCGTACTGCGCTGCGGCATCCTGGACCATCGTCCAGGCCTGGTCGTAGGCGATGATCCTGGAGGCGTACAGGGCGTGCTCGACACGCGCGCAGAAGCGCTCGGCCTCTGCGGGACCGAGTTGCCCGGTGTCACCACCGGGCAGACCCCGGTAGGCGGAGCGCAGTCTCAGGTGCCCCGAGGACGAGTGGGCGAAGACGGTCTGAGCGAGGACGGTGGCCGGCGAGGCGAGATCCAGGGCGGTCCGAACGGTCCGGTGGCCGGTTCCCGAGCGGTCCGCGGTATCGGCTACGACATCGACGAACGGGGAACCGGTGCGGGCGTCGACGTGGTCCAGTACCTCGGCGGTGATGCCGAGCAGGTCGGAGTTGAGCCGCCCACTGGCGTAGGTGCGGAAGATCGCCGCGATGTCCCCCGGAGAACAACCGGCCGTCTTGCGCAGCATGTCGTACGCTTCGGCGAGGAACTGGCTGTCAGTACGCGCAATGCCGTCATGGACCATTTTCACGTAGTGCCCTGCGCCGTCGCCACCGACGTGGGCGCAGCACGCTTTGCCGTCGAATCGCGCACTGATGGTCTCGAGCATCGGTCCGAGAACCGCGTAGGCCTTCTCCGAACCGCCGACCGTGATGGACGGACCGTGCAGAACCCCGTCCGCGCCGCCCGATATGCCGACTCCGACGAAGTGGACACCACGTTCACGCGAGGCGGCCTCGCGACGCCGAGTGTCCGCGAAGTGCGCACGGCTGCCGTCGACGACGATGTCTCCGGGCGCGAGGAGCGGAGTGAACCGGTCTGTCACGGCGTCGGTGGCATCCCTCTCCTGCTCCATGATCATCAAGCGGCGAGGAGACCGGAGCCGCGCCACGAGTTGCTCGGGGTTCTCCGCGGGGACGAAGGTTCCCTCATGACCGAACTCCTTGATCAGAGCGTGCGTACGAGACGGTATGCGGTCATGAACTGCGACGTCATAGCCATGGCGAGCGAAATTGCGGGCCAGATTGCGTCCCATCACACCGAGTCCGACGACGGCAATGTGTGCGGTTGCTTCCATGCTGTCCGTCCTGGGTGCGAGCTGGTGGAGAGGTCCGTGGCCGAGTCGTGGTGGCACAACAGAGACCAGCCGGCACGGCTGGGTGTGACAGAGACCCGCGGTCGTCCCGGACACCGGGCGGGCCGCAGCAGCCCTCACGACGTGTATCTCCGTAGCGACGGTGACCTGCGCACGAGCCGGGCACAGGCAAGGCGACGGGCCTCGAAGGCGCTGTCCGGAGCGGGGCCACCGGACGCGACGACGTCCGTCGTGCCCGCGTCCCGCCCGGGATCGTGCGCCGAGTGACACAAAGACCGCAGCGATCCCTCGAATAGCCGCTGCCTCGAGTTCTTCGCCGGCACTTCGCTCGGTGCGTCACACTCCGACTCCCGGCTCGGTCTCATGAGGTGAAATCTTCTGATTCCATCTCCCGGAAGGACCAGCATGAGCGACTTCATTCTCGAACCCGCCGCGCAGGATTTCGCCGATGCGACCGCCAAGCCGCCGCTGCTGTACGAGCTCGGAGTCGAGGGCGCCCGAAAGCTCCTCGACGACGTGCAGGCGGAACCCGTCGAGAAGCTCGACGTGGACGAGAAGTGGATCACTGTGCCCGCTCGGGCCGGAGACGTGCGGGTCCGCATCGTCAAGCCCGTGGGCAGTACCGGTGTTCTCCCGGTGATCCTTTACGTCCACGGCGGCGGCTGGATTCTCGGTAACGCCGGCACCCATGACCGCCTGGTGCGCGAACTGGCCGTCGGAGCCGGGGCGGCTCTCGTCTTCGTCGAGTACGACCGCTCCCCGGAGGCGAAGTACCCCGTCGCCATCGAGCAGGCGTACGCCACGGCCCAGTGGATCACCACTCGGGGAACGGAGGAGGGTCTCGACGGTTCCCGCCTGGCGGTCGCGGGTGACTCCGTCGGAGGCAACATGAGCGCCGCGCTCACGCACATGGCCAAGCGGCGCGGCGACGTCACCTTCCTGCACCAGTCGCTGTACTACCCGGTCACCGACGCGGGCCAGGACACCGAGAGCTACCGGACCTTCGCCCACGGACCGCACCTGACGGCCAAGGCCATGGAGTGGTTCTGGGACGCCTACACCACCGACCCCGCCGAGCGCGCCGAGGTCACCGCGTCCCCGCTGCGCGCCACGACGGAAGACCTTCGCGGTCTGCCGCCGGCGTTCGTCGTGGTCGACGAGAACGACGTCCTGCGCGACGAGGGCGAGGCGTACGCCCGGAAGCTGATCGAGGCCGGCGTGCCGACCACCAGCATCCGCTACAACGCCACTCTGCACGACTTCATGATGCTGAACCCGGTGCGAGGAACGCAGGCCTCGACCGCGGCGATCGAGCAGGCCGTCCACGTTCTGCGCAAGGCACTCGGAACCGACTGATCCCTCGCGGAGCCGCAGTCCCGGGAGTTCCGGAACGGGTCGTGACGCCGGCCGAGCAGAGACGTGTCGGAAAACCTCACGGTCCGTTCGCGGAATTCCGGAAGCCGGAAGCCGAACCGCGGTATGGGATCCACTTTCCATACCGTTTGTTTCATCAGTAAATGAAAGGTAATCCGTCATGAAGCCGCAGAGTCCGACCATCGTTCTCGTCCACGGCGCGTTCGCCGACTCCTCCAGTTGGAACGGCGTCGTCGGGAAACTGCAGTCCCACGACTACTCGGTGATCGCCGCGAGCAATCCACTGCGCGGACTGGCCGACGACGCCGAGTACGTCAGGCAGTTGGTGGCCTCGATCGACGGCCCCGTGGTCCTCGTCGGTCACTCCTACGGTGGCTCGGTCATCAGCACGGCCGCGAAAGGCCTCGACAACGTCAGGGCACTGGTCTTCGTCGCCGCCTTCCTGCCCGACGAGGGAGAGAGCGCGATCACGCTGTCCGGCAAGTTCCCCGGCAGCACCCTCGGCGAGGCGCTCCGTCCGGTACCGGTCACGCTGCCCGACGGGAGTCAGGTCACGGACCTCTACATCGACAAAAGCAAGTTCCACCAGCAGTTCGCCGCCGACGTTCCCGCGGAGACCGCCGAGATCATGGCCGCCACGCAGCGGCCCGTGACCGACGCGGCGCTGGCGGAGGGGAGCGGCACGCCTGCATGGAGGGACGTCCGATCGTGGGTTCTCGTGGCCACTGAAGACCAGAACATCCCGCCGCAGGCCCAGGTCTTCATGGCCGAGCGCGCGGAGGCCGCCGTCATCAGTGTCGCGGCATCCCACGCGGTCAGCGTCTCCCGTCCCGGGGACGTCGCGCGCCTGATCGACGAGGCGGCCCGGGGCACCGTCTGACGGGACGGCACTCGTGCTGCGTCAGGGGCGCACATCGCGCGGTTTCCTGTGGAACCCCGCGGTGTGCGCCTTGGTGCGCAGCGGACGTTGTTCACCTCGCAGGCGGTCGGAGGAGCCATGATGCTCCGCGACAGTCACACCGTTCTTCGGTGCGGCCCGTCGGCGTGTGGGGTTCGTTCTCCGGCACGGTGTCCGTGTGCGCACGGCTTCGCCGCCGACCCTCCAGTCGACCGCGCCGACGCCGGCCGAGTGCTGCTGAACGTGCGCCCGGAGCCGGTCCGCCCTTTCGGTCGATCAGCGACGGAGGCGTTCGCGGAGCGTCCTTCGTGGCCCGTGGCGTTCGGGCAGGCACCGCCATGCGGTGTTTGCGGGTAGCTTCCACCGGATCTCGTTGACCTCCTCGTGCCTCTGGCCCGCACCGCCTCGTCCGTCCCCGACCGAGCAACGGCAAATACCCCTCGATGCGGCCCCGTGCAGGCGAGCTGTTTCCAGGTCGGCGACGGCTGGTGTCCGCAGGCGCCCTTGGCGGACCGTGGGCAAGTCCCTGGTCGTACCGTGGTGGCGCCCCGGGGCCACGCCCGACCTGTGTGCGTGGACACGGGCGCGGCCTCGCCGAATCGGACCACGGCCGCGTCACCGCGCTGTTCGCTCGGAGGTGCGGTCGAGGCGCCGTTGGAAGCGGTGTGTCCGCGGGTCCTCCAGGATCATGAGGGCACCAACGACAGATGTGCCGCTGCTCCCGTTGGGACGGGAGCAGCGGCACGGTTCGGGGAGAGGGGCAGCGGGGAC
>NZ_LIWB01000001.1:1058880-1223880 GCF_001905725.1 Streptomyces sp. CB02400 | reverse complement strand
ACCACCACCCGTGCCGGCAGCAGCCGCGTCCGCTGCTCAACCCTGCCGCACTCGGCGACCACCTCGTCGATCAGCTCCGGCGGAAACACCCGCGTCAGCACCCCCAACGCGATCCGATCCGAGAACCGATCAACCCCCGACGGCTTCACCTGACCCGGTCTTGGCACAACCCATCCAACGACCGGAACCCACCAAAGTCACCGGTATTGGGCCTAGCCGAGGTAGGCGAGGCCGGGGTGGACGGCGGTGTAGCCGTCGACGAGACGGCGGGCCACGTTCACGGAGTCGACGAGCGGATGCAGCGCGAACGCCTTGACGGCCGTCGCGCGGGAGCCCGACCGGGCGGCGGCGAGCACCTCGCGCTCGACGGCCTTGACGGCGCAGACCAGACCGGTGGCGTGGTCGGGCAGCGGGTCGACGGAGACGGGGTGCGCGCCACTGGCGTCCACCAGGCAGGGGACCTCGATGACGGCGTCCCCGTCCAGGGGTGACAGGGTGCCGCGGTTGCGGACGTTGAGGATCAGGGTGGTGCGTTCGTCGCGGGCGATCGCCCGCATCAGGGCGAGCGCCACGTCCTCGTAGCCGCCGGACAGGTCCTCGGCCTCGCGTTCGCCCGCGCCGGCCGCCTCCCGGTTCTCGGCCATGTAGGTGGCCTCGCGTTCGGCGCGGGTGCGGTTCCACAGGTCCAGGGCGGGGACGTCGGGGCCGGTCACCCCGGCGTAGAACCGTGCCTGCTGGTCGTGCAGGAACGCGCCCCGCGTCCGCTTCGCCTCCCGGTAGGCGCGTACGGCCTCACGGTTGAAGTAGTAGTAGTGCAGGTACTCGTTGGGGATCGCGCCCAGGGACCGCAGCCAGTCGGTGCCGAAGAGCCTGCCCTCCTCGAAGGAGCCGAGCAGGACGGGGTCGGCGAGCAGACGCGGGAGTTCGTCGCGGCCGGCGACCCGCAGACCGCGCACCCAGCCGAGGTGGTTGAGGCCGACGTAGTCGATCCACGCCTCCCGCGGCCGCGCGCCGAGCGCCCGGGCGACACGGCGGCCGAGGCCGACCGGTGAGTCGCAGATGCCGATGACGCGGTCGCCGAGGTGGCGGGACATGGCCTCGGTGACCAGGCCGGCGGGGTTGGTGAAGTTGATGACCCAGGCGTCGGGGGCGAGGCGGGCCACCCGCCGGGCGATGTCGACGGCGACGGGGACGGTGCGCAGACCGTAGGCGATGCCGCCCGCGCCGACCGTCTCCTGGCCGAGCACGCCCTCGGCGAGGGCGACCCGTTCGTCGTTCGCCCTGCCTTCGAGGCCGCCCACGCGGATCGCGGAGAAGACGAACGCGGCGCCGCGCAGCGCCTCGTCGAGGTCGGTGGTGACGGTCACCTCGGGCGCGTCGGGCACATCGGCGGCCTGTTCGGCCAGCACCCGGGCGATCGCGCGCAGCCGCCCGGCGTCCACGTCGTGCAGGACGACACGGGTCACCCGGCCCTCGGCACGGTCCCCGAGCAGTGCCCCGTACACCAGCGGCACGCGGAATCCCCCACCGCCCAGAATCGTCAGCTTCACATCCGCACCTTCCCACCACGACGAACCGGGACGACCCTACTCGCGGCGCGACCGCGCCGGGGTACGCTCCGCCGACCCGACCCGCTGGAGGACAGCCGGACATGACCAGCCGCTCCGCGCCCGACCGTCTGCTGTCCGTGCTCGCGGCCTTCGACCACGCGCACCCGGCGCTGACGTTGACGGACATCAGCCGCCGGGCCGGGCTCACGCTGACCACCGCGCACCGGCTCGTGGGCGAGCTCGCCCGGTGGGGCGCGCTGGAGCGGGACGCCTCGGGGACGTACCACGTCGGGCTGCGACTGTGGGAACTGGCCGCGCTCGCCCCGCGCGGGCCGGCGCTGCGGCAGGTCGCGCTGCCGTACCTGGAGGACCTGTACGAGGCGACGCACGAGAACGTGCAGCTGGCGGTGCGCGACGGGGGCGAGGTCGTCTACACCGAGTGGCTGTCGGGGCGCTCGTCGGTCGGTGTGCACATACGGGTCGGCGCCCGCTGGCCGCTGCACGCCACCGGGGTCGGCCTCGCCCTGCTCGCGCACAGCGACGCCGGCTTCCAGGAGGAGTACTGCGCGGGCCCGCTCGCCTCCTTCACCCCGTACACGATCACCGAACCGGAGCCGCTGCGCCGGGTACTGGCCGAGGTGCGGCGCTCGGGCGTCGTGGTGAGCGACCGCCAGGTCACCCCGGACGCGCTGTCGGTGGCGGCGCCCGTGCGCGGCCCCGACGGCACGGTCACCGCCGCGGTGTCGGTCGTCGTCCCCCACTCCGACGCCCGCGTCCCCACCCTGACCCCGGCCCTGCGCCTCGCGGCCCGCGGCATCTCCAGAGCCCTGGGCTGGCGCCCGCCCACTCCGGCCCCCGCCGGAGACACCTGATTCCCCACTCCCGGCCCGGCGCCCGGCCGCCCCGGCGCACACGGAGACACCTGCCGCTTCTCTCCCACGGCCCGACACCCGACTCCCGCCCGCGGGTCACCGACAGCCTCGGACCGGCAGCCGGGCCCGGGAAAACGGACGCGGCTGAGGAGCCAGCTCGTCACGTTCCCGCAGCCTCAGGACGGCAGTCGGGCGAGCCGGAGTCCGGGACGGCGTCCCTCCCCTCGGCCAGGGCAGCAGGTCATCCCGCCCCGCGCATGTCCGGACGCGGCTGAGAAGCCGGCACCTCACATTCCCGCAGCCCTGCCCCGGCCGGCCCCGCGGTCTCTCGCCCGCCGTTTCTCCGCAGCCCCGGAGCGGGAGTTGGGCGAGCCGGAACCCGGGACATCGCCCCTTCCTTCGGCCCGAGCGGTGGATCGTCCCGCCCCGCGCGTGTCCGGAGCCGCTCCGAAATCCCTCTCACCGGTGAGGACCAGGCTCCCGGTTCCTCGTGATACTGGTACGGCCCCCGCCCCGAGGAGCCGCTCATGTCCCTCCGGTCCGCCTTCGCGCCGGTCGTCGTGCGCTGGCGTACGGCGAGTCCGTACGCCCTCGACACGGCGCTCGCCGCGCTCGTGCTGTTCGCCGTCTCCCTGCAGTGGGTCTTCCCCGACGAGGGCGACGACCGGCTGACCTGGCAGGGCTGGCTGCTCGGTGCCGCCACGGCCGTACCGCTGGTCTGGCGGCGGCGGGCACCCTGCACGGCCGCATGGGCCGTGTCGGTCGCCACCCCGGCGCAGGCGCTGTACCACGCTCCCCCGCCGGACGTGATGTACGGCGGGATGGTCGTCCTGTACACCCTGGCCGCCCTGGGCAAACCCTGGCAGCGCCGGATGATGCTCACGGGCTGGGTGATCGGGGTCGTCGTGACCATGCAGCACCAGGCGGACGACGAGCCCTTCGAGTACGCCTTCCACCTGATGGGCCTCGTCTGCGCCTACGCCCTCGGGGTGCTCGCCCGGGTCCAGCGCGCGTACACCACCGAGCTGGAGGACCGGGCCCGCCGGCTGGAACGGGAGCGGGCCGCGGACACCGCGCGGGCCCGCGCCGAGGAACGCGCCCGTATCGCCCGGGACATGCACGACATCCTGGCGCACGCCGTGAGCCTGATGGTGGTGCAGGCGGAGGCCGGGCCCGTGGTGGTGCGCAAGGATCCGGAGCGCGCGGAGGCCACGTTCGACACCATCGCGGCGACCGGACGGGACGCGATGGCCCAACTACGGCGCATCCTCGGCGTGTTGAAGGAAGAGCGGCCGGACGGCGAGGCCGCGCGGCGGCTGCCGCAGCCGAACCTGGCGGCGCTGCCCCTGCTGGTCGGCCAGGTGCGGGACTCCACGGGGCTGCGCACCGAACTGCGCACCACGGGCGTACCCTGCCCACTGTCCTCGGACACCGAGGTCGCCGCCTACCGTGTGGTCCAGGAAGCTCTCACCAACACCGTGAAGCACGCCCGTGCCTCCCGCGCCGTGGTGCAGCTGGACTGGGCGGAGGACCAGGTGACCCTCACGGTGACGGACGACGGGCGGGGCACCCCCACGCCGGTCGGCGGACACGGGCTGATCGGCATCCGGGAGCGGGCCGCCGCCTGCGGGGGCAGCGCCGAGACCGGCAGCGGCCCGGACGGCGGCTTCCGGGTCGTCGTACGCCTGCCGGTGGCCGCCGACCGGGAAGGGGCCCTCGGATGAGCATCCGGGTGGTCGTCGCCGACGACCAGGAGCTGGTCCGGGCCGGCTTCGGCATGATCCTCGACGCCCAGGACGACATCGAGGTGGTCGCCGAGGCCGGGAACGGCGAGGAGGCCGTCGCCGCGGTGCGCCGGCACGCCCCGGACGTACTGCTGCTGGACATCCGCATGCCGGTCATGGACGGCCTGGAGGCGGCCCGCCTGGTGTGCGCGCAGTCGGGCTGCAAGGTGGTCATGCTGACCACGTTCGACCTGGACGAGTACGTGTACGAGGCGCTGTACGCGGGTGCCAGCGGCTTCCTGCTGAAGGACGTCCGCAGGGACGACCTCGTACACGCGGTGCGGGTGGTCGCGGCCGGTGACTCGCTGCTCGCCCCGGCCGTGACCCGGCGGCTGGTCGCGGACATCGTGCGGTGCCGCCGGGAACGGGCCGCCGCCGAGGCCGCCACCCCGCAGCGGCTGGACGCGCTCACCGCCCGCGAGGCGGAGACGCTGCGGCTGCTGGCCCGGGGACTGTCCAACGCGGAGATCGCGACGACCCTGTTCGTCAGTGAACACACCGTCAAGACCCATGTGAGCAACGTGCTGAGCAAGCTCGGTCTCAGGGACCGGGTGCAGGCGGTGATCTGCGCGTACGAGACGGGCCTGATCGCCCCCGGCTCCCCCTGAGGAGTGAGTGAGGGGGCCGTCTCCCCCGTACGGGCGAGGGCCGCAAACCGCTCCCTTGGGCGATCCGGCGCACCGCCCCACGGCACGAGTCTGGAAGGCGACGGAGAACCAACTCGCCGGGAGGGACCGTGCTTTCCGCACTCGCCCGGGCGGCCACCCGCCGCTCCTTGACCGTGATGCTCCTGTGGGGACTCTTTCTGCTGCTGGGATTCGGGCTGGGGACGGGCGTGTTCGCGCGGCTCTCCGACAACGTGCCCGAAGTGCCCGGAACCGAGTCGGAGTCGGCCGCCCGGTACCTGGACCGGGTGGACCCGGCGGGCGAGTCGATCACCGGCGTGGTGGCCGGCACCACCGTCTCGGACCCGGAGCTGCGCGCCGAGGTCGAGCGGGCCGTGGCCGACGTGCGGACGGTCGCCGGGGTCGCCGCCGTGCCCGACCCGTACACCACGCGCGGTCTGACCGCCGAGGACGGGCGGGCGCTGATCATCCCCGTCACGCTCGAGGGCGGTCTGGACGACGACGCCGAGGAGCGCACGCTGGACGCGGCGGCCGAGCGGATCAGGGAGATCGACGCCCCCGACGTCCATGTGAGCGGGGGCCCGCTGCTGGGGCAGCAGATCGGTGAACGGGCCCAGGAGGACGTGAAGAACGCGGAGTTGATCTCCCTGCCGGTGGTGCTGGCGCTGCTGCTCGTGGTGTTCGGCGGACTGCGCTCCGCGCTGCTGCCACTGGTCGTCGCGGTCAGCGGAATCGCGGGGGCGTTCCTCGCTCTGTTCCTCTTCAGCGAGGTCACGGACATCTCCGTGTACGCGATCCAGGTGACGACGATGCTGGGGCTCGGGCTCGCCGTGGACTACGCCCTGCTGATGCTGGTGCGGTTCCGGGAGGAGCGCCGGCACACCGAGGACGTCGTGGAGGCGGTGCACCGCACGGTCGCGGCGGCCGGGCGGACGGTGCTGTTCTCCGGGCTCACGGTGGCCGTCAGCCTGACCGGGCTGCTGGTCTTCCCGAGCGTGTTCCTGCGCAGCATGGGTCTCGCGGTCGCCGCCGTGGTCGTCATCGACATGCTGGCCGCGCTCACCCTGCTGCCCGCGCTGCTGACCCGGTTCGGCGGGCGGATCGCCCCGGCGAAGGACCGGCCGGAGGACGAGGAGGGCCGGCTCTTCGCCCGGATCGCCCGCTTCGCGGCCCGGCGCCGGATCGCCGTACTGGCCGTGGCCGTCCCGGTGCTGCTGGTCCTGGCGGTGCCGGCGGCCGGGATGAAGATCGCCCTCGGGGACGCGCGGCAGCTGCCCACGGACACCGAGGCCCGGCAGTTGCACGACATCGTGGGCGGCCACTTCCCACCGGGCACCGGGGTCACGCCGGTCACCGTCGTCGTCCGGCCCGGCGCCGACGGCGCGACCGTCGACGGGATCCGCGCACTGTCCCCGGCCACCGCGGTCCGTGAACTGCCGGGCGGCGCCACGGTGCTGGAGATCCGGCCGCCCGGCGCGGCCGACGGCGAGGAGGCGACCGGACTGGTCGAGCGGGTGCGGGAGGTACGCGGCGACGAACCGGTCGAGGTCACCGGGCCCGCGGCCCGGCTGGTCGACTTCCGCGAGATGCTCGCCGAACGGGCTCCGTGGGCGGCCGTGACCGTCCTGGCCGGCATCTTCGTACTGCTGTTCGCGTTCACCGGTTCCGTGCTGCTGCCGCTGCGCACCATCGCGACGACGCTGCTCAGCCTGGGCGCCGCGCTCGGTGCGGTGGTGTGGGTCTTCCAGGACGGTCATCTGGCCGGGTTGCTGGGCGCCGAGGGGCTGGGCGCGCTGAGTCTCACGGCGCCGCCGCTGATCGTGGCGATCGCGTTCGGACTGGCCATGGACTACGAGCTGTTCATCCTGGCCCGGATGAGGGAGGCCCGGGAGCGCACCGGTGACGACGCGGAGGCCGTGGTGGACGGGCTGCGCCGCTCGGGCAGGGTGGTCACCTGCGCGGCGCTGCTGCTGGCGGTCGTCTTCGCCGCGTTCATGACGGGCGGTTTCTCGCCCATCCTGCAGATCGGTCTGGGGCTCACCCTGGCCGTCCTCATCGACGCGACCGTCGTGCGCATGCTTCTGGTGCCGGCCACCATGTCCCTCCTCGGGCGCCGCGCCTGGTGGGCTCCGGCGCCGTTGCGGCGGGTCCACGAGCGCTTCGGACTCCACGAGGAGTCTGCGGAGGCGCCCCGGCCGCGGGTGCCGACGGGGGTGTGAGCGTCCGCCCACACCGACCGGCGCCGCCCACCCGACGGAGCGCCGGGAGTTCGCGCCCTCCGCCCCTTCCCTTCCCGTCCCTGGGGGCTTCGCCCCCAGACCCCCTTCGCGCAGTTCCCCGCGCCCCTGGCTGCAGCACCCCTGGAGGGGCGCGGGGAACTGCGCGAACAACCACGACTCACCCGCGGCCGCCCCACAACCACCCCTGCGTCCCCCTCCCGCCCCCGCACAGTCGAACGGATCGATGGGCTCGTCGCCCGGGACACTCCCCGGCGACGAGCCCATCCGACGCCCACACATCCTCTTGCCCGGATTCGCGTCAATTCGGAACGTGAACTCTTCCCGCCCGTAAGGACTTTCCCGGTTACACCTCTTGACGGCGCCCGAGGCGCAGAGCACATTGGCGTCACTTTGAGAGCGCTCTCAAGCCACAGGCATCCGAACCCGAGAGGGCATCCCCACATGAGTGACACCTCCGGCATCCCCCGCACGCTCCGCAGACCCCGCCCGCTGCGGCGGGCGGTCCTCGCCGTCGTCAGCACGCTCGCCCTCGCGGCGGGCGCCGCGACCGCGGCCGGTCCGTCCGCGAGCGCGTCCGTGCCACCTCCGCCGTCGGGCTGGACCCAGATCTTCGCCGACGACTTCAACGGTTCCGCGGGCAGCGGTGTCGACACCTCCGACTGGCAGTACGCGACCGGCAAGGGCTATCCGGGCGGCCCCGCCAACTGGGGCACCGGTGAGATCGAGACGATGACGTCCAACGCGGACAACGTCTCCCTCGACGGCAACGGCAACCTGCGCATCACCCCGCGCCGCGACGCCTCCGGCAACTGGACCTCCGGCCGCATCGAGACCAGGCGCACCGACTTCCAGCCCCCGGCCGGCGGCAAGCTCCGCGTCGAGGGCCGCATCCAGGTGCCGAACGTCACCGGTGCCGCCGCCAAGGGCTACTGGCCGGCGTTCTGGATGCTGGGCTCCCCCTACCGGGGCAACTACTGGAACTGGCCCGCCGTCGGCGAGCTGGACATCATGGAGAACACACAGGGCAACAACACCGTGTTCGCCACGATGCACTGCGGCACCTCACCGGGCGGCCCGTGCAACGAGACCAGCGGCATCGGCGGTTCGACCACCTGCCAGGGCACGACCTGTCAGGCCGGCTTCCACACGTACCGGATGGAGTGGGACCGCTCGACGAGCGTGGAGGAGATCCGCTTCTACCTCGACGGCAACAACTTCCACACCGTGCGGGAGAACCAGGTCGACGCGACGACCTGGACGAACGCGACGAACCACGGTTACTTCATCATCCTGAACGTGGCGATGGGCGGCGGCTTCCCCGACGCCTTCGGCGGCGGCCCGGACGCGGGCACCCAGCCCGGGCACTCGATGCTCGTCGACTACGTGCAGGTGCTGACCTCCGGTGGCGGAGAAGACCCGGGTGACCCCGACCCCGGCACCCCCGGCAGCCGCGACGCCTACGGAACCATCCAGGCCGAGTCCTACGACGGCCAGGGCGGCGTGATGACGGAGAACACCTCGGACTCCGGCGGCGGCCAGAACGTGGGCGCGCTGGCAGGCGGTGACTGGCTGCAGTTCAAGGGGGTCACCTTCGGTTCGGACCCGGCCCGGCAGTTCTCCGCGCGGGTGGCGAGCGGTGCCGGCGCCGGCATCAGCGGACTGGTCGAGGTGCGACTGGACAGCCGGAGCAACGCGCCCATCGGCAGTTTCGCGGTGGGCAACACGGGCGGCTGGCAGTCCTGGCGGACGATCCCGGCGAACATCAGCAACGTGACGGGCACCCACGACGTCTATCTGACCTTCACCAGCGGCCAGCCGTCGGACTTCGTGAACGTCAACTGGTTCACCTTCGGCCACTGATCCCACCCCCACACCGGCCCTCCCCGGCCGGGAACGAAAGAGGGCCCCGCGCGCGTGGGGCCCTCTTTCGCATGCCCCGGCCAGAGACCGCATGGTCATGGCGGTTCCGCGGTACCCGGCGCCGCGCGAGGAGTGGGGGGCCGCCGACACCGAGGGCGCCCCGCCGACCGGGAGGGGACCCGCCATCAAAAAGATCATACTTTTAAACTTGAACGCATGACGGCATCGATGTTGCCTAAACCGAGGACTTCTTGAAGTGATGCGGCGTGCCACCCGCCTCGTACGGCGTCACCCCGGCAACGTGACCGCCAGGGAATCACCGACCGCCGCGCACGGTTGACGTGACCGCGAGAAAGAAGATGAGCACTGTGAGTGAAACAGCCGTGAGGGTCCTCTCCGGTGAGCGCCGGGCGTCCGCCGGGGTGAAGGACCCGGCGGACGAGGACACCCTGGACAACGAGGGCGTCGCGAAGTCCGAGGACGCCTGGCAGGCGCTGCTCGACGCGGTGACGAAGTCGCTCGACAGCAAGGGAGCTGACGCGGAATGACCGACGAGACGACCGAACCGACGACGGACGCCCCGGAGGAACAAGAAGAACAGGAGGAACAGGAGGAGACCCTCGTGGCCCTCCCCGCGCCCCCGGCCGACTGGGCCAACCCGCTGCGCGACCCGCGGGACCGGCGGCTGCCCCGGGTGGCGGGCCCCTCCGGCCTGGTCATCTTCGGGGTGACCGGCGACCTGTCCCGCAGGAAGCTGATGCCGGCCGTGTACGACCTCGCCAACCGGGGCCTGCTGCCGCCGGGCTTCTCGCTGCTCGGGTTCGCCCGCCGGGACTGGGAGGACCAGGACTTCGCCCAGGTCGTGCACGACGCCGTCAAGGAGCACGCGCGCACCCCGTTCCGCGAGGAGGTCTGGCAGCAGCTCGCCGAGGGCATGCGGTTCATCCCGGGCGACTTCGACGACGACCACGCGTTCGACCAGCTGCGCAAGGCCGTGGACGAGCTGGACGCCCATCGGGGCACCAGCGGCAACTACGCCTTCTACCTCTCCGTACCGCCGAGGTTCTTCCCGAAGGTCGTCCAGCAGCTGAAGAAGCACGGGCTGACCGACGCCCCCGAGGGGTCCTGGCGGCGCGCGGTGATCGAGAAGCCGTTCGGACACGACCTGAAGTCGGCACAGGACCTGAACGCGATCGTGCACGAGGTGTTCGACCCGGAGCAGGTCTTCCGGATCGACCACTACCTCGGCAAGGAGACCGTCCAGAACATCCTGGCGCTGCGCTTCGCCAACCAGATGTTCGAACCGATCTGGAACCGGTCCTTCGTGGACCATGTGCAGATCACCATGGCCGAGGACATCGGCATCGGCGGGCGCGCGGGCTACTACGACGGCATCGGCGCCGCCCGTGACGTCATCCAGAACCACCTCCTCCAGCTCATGGCGCTCACCGCGATGGAGGAGCCGGCCTCCTTCGACGCGGCCTCGCTGCTGACCGAAAAGCTGAAGGTGTTCCGGGCCGTGAAGGTCCCGGACGACCTGGGCCGGCACACGGTGCGCGGACAGTACGAGGGTGCCTGGCAGGGCGGCGCGAAGGTGCGCGGTTATCTGGAGGAGGAGGGCATCGACCCCTCCTCGAAGACCGACACCTACGCCGCGATCAAGCTCGGCGTGGACAACCGCCGCTGGGCGGGCGTCCCCTTCTACCTGCGCACCGGCAAGCGGCTCGGCCGCCGGGTCACCGAGATCGCGGTGGTGTTCCAGCGGGCGCCGCACTCCCCCTTCGACTCCACCGCCACCGAGGAACTGGGGCAGAACGCGGTCGTCATCCGGGTCCAGCCGGACGAGGGCATGACGGTCCGGTTCGGCTCCAAGGTGCCGGGGACCTCGATGGAGCTGCGGGACGTGACCATGGACTTCGCGTACGGCGAGTCGTTCACCGAGTCCAGCCCGGAGGCGTACGAGCGGCTCATCCTGGACGTCCTGCTGGGGGACGCCAACCTGTTCCCCCGTCACCAGGAAGTGGAAGAGTCCTGGAGGATCCTCGACCCGATCGAGGAGTACTGGGCGTCGCACGGCCGGCCGGCGCGGTACACCTCGGGCAGCTGGGGACCCGCGGAAGCCGACGAGATGCTCGCACGAGACGGACGGAGCTGGCGCAGGCCATGAAGATCGACCTGACCGACACCACGGCAAGCAAGGTCAACAAGGCGCTGGTGCAGGGCCGCCGCGCCATCGGCACACCGGCCGTGGGCATGGTCCTGACGATGGTGATCGTCACGGACGAGGAGAACGCCTACGACTCGATCAAGGCGGCCGAGGAGGCCTCGCACGAGCACCCCTCGCGCACCCTGGTCGTGATCAAGCGGCACACCCGCAACCCGCGCGAGCGCACCCACCCCCGGCTGGACGCCGAGGTCCGGGTCGGCTCGGAGGCCGGCACCGGCGAGACGGTGGTGCTGCGGACGTACGGCGAGGTGTCCGACCACGCCGACTCGGTGGTGCTGCCGCTGCTGCTGCCGGACGCTCCGGTGGTGGTGTGGTGGCCGGCGGACGCGCCCGAGAACCCGGCGAAGGACCCGCTGGGCGCGCTGGGACAGCGCAGGATCACCGACCTGTACACGGCCGAGAACCCCATGGAGGTGCTGGAGGCCCGGCGGCGCACCTACGCGCCCGGCGACACCGACCTCGCCTGGACCAGGCTGACGCTGTGGCGCTCCATGCTGGCGGCGGCGCTGGACCAGGCGCGGGCGACGGTGACCTCGGCGACCGTGGAGGCCGAGGCCGACAACCCGGCCGCCGAGCTGCTGGCGCGCTGGCTTCAGGCGCGGCTGCGGGTGGCCGTCGACCGGGTGGTGAGCGCGGGGCCCGTCGTCACGGCGGTCCGCCTCGGCACCGCGGACGGCGAGGTCGTCATCGACCGCCCCGAGGGCCCGCTGGCCACGCTGACCCTGCCGGACCAGCCCCCGCGCCGGCTGGCGCTGAAGGTCCGTCCCACCTCCGAACTCATCGCCGAGGAGCTCAGGCGCCTCGACGCGGACGAGATGTACGCCGTCGCCCTGCGCGGCGAGGCCACCGAGGAGGTCCCCGCCCATGTCTGACGTCCCCGAGCCGACCCGGCGCCCCGAGTGGGCCGCCCTGGTCAACCACCGTGCGGACGCGCTGCCGCAGCCGGACCTGCGCGAACTGTTCGACGCCGACCCGTCCCGCGCGCAGCGGTACGTCGTACACGTGGGCGATCTGCGCATCGACTACTCCAAGCACCTGGTCAACGACGATACGCTCGCCCTGCTGCGCGAACTGGCCGAGGCCACCGATGTGTTCGGGCTGCGCGACGCCATGTTCCGCGGTGAGCGGATCAACGTCACCGAGGACCGGGCCGTGCTGCACACCGCCCTGCGCGCCCCGCGGGACGCGGTGCTCGAGGTCGACGGGGAGAACGTCGTCCCGGCCGTGCACGCCGTCCTCGACAAGATGGCCGACTTCGCCGGCCGCGTCCGCTCCGGGGAGTGGACGGGCCACACCGGCAAGCGCATCCGCAACGTCGTCAACATCGGCATCGGCGGCTCCGACCTCGGCCCGGCGATGGCGTACGAGGCGCTGCGCGCCTACAGCGACCGCTCGCTGTCCTTCCGGTTCGTGTCGAACGTGGACGGCGCCGACCTGCACGAGGCGGTACGCGACCTGGACCCGGCGGAGACGCTGTTCATCGTCGCGTCCAAGACCTTCACCACGATCGAGACGATCACCAACGCCACCTCCGCGCGCACCTGGCTGCTCAAGGGTCTGGGAGGCGACGAGAAGGCGGTCGCCCGGCACTTCGTCGCGCTGTCGACCAACGCCGAGAAGGTCACGGACTTCGGCATCGACACGGCGAACATGTTCGAGTTCTGGGACTGGGTCGGCGGGCGCTACTCCTACGACTCGGCGATCGGCCTGTCGCTGATGATCGCCATCGGCCCGGACCGCTTCCGGGAGATGCTCGACGGGTTCCGGATCGTTGACGAGCACTTCGTCAACGCCCCCGCGGAGGCCAACGCCCCGCTGCTGATGGGCCTGTTGGGCATCTGGTACAACAACTTCCTCGACGCCCAGTCGCACGCGGTGCTGCCGTACTCGCACTACCTGTCGAAGTTCACCGCCTACCTCCAGCAGCTCGACATGGAGTCCAACGGCAAGTCGGTGGACCGCCGGGGCCGTCCCGTCGTCTGGCAGACGGGGCCGGTGGTGTGGGGCACGCCCGGCACCAACGGGCAGCACGCCTACTACCAGTTGATCCACCAGGGGACGAAGCTCATTCCGGCCGACCTGATCGGCTTCGCCCGCCCGGTCGCCGAGCTGAGCGACGAGCTCGAGGCGCAGCACGACCTGCTGATGGCCAACCTGTTCGCGCAGGGCCAGGCCCTCGCGTTCGGCAAGACCGCCGAGGAGGTGCGGGCGGAGGGCGTGCCCGAGGAGCAGGTGCCGCACCGCACCTTCCGGGGCAACCACCCCACCACCACGATCCTGGCCACCGAACTGACCCCCTCGGTGCTCGGCCAGCTCATCGCGCTGTACGAGCACAAGGTGTTCGTCCAGGGCGCCGTCTGGGACATCGACTCCTTCGACCAGTGGGGCGTCGAACTCGGCAAGGTCCTCGCCAAGCGCGTCGAGCCCGCCCTCACCGAAGGCGCGGACGTCCCCGGCCTCGACCCGTCCACGGCCGCCCTGGTGGCCGCCTACCGCGAACGCAGGAAGTGAACTGACATGCAGATCGGTCTTGTTGGGCTTGGCAAGATGGGCGGCAACATGCGCGAGCGCCTCCGCAACGCCGGCCACACCGTCATCGGGTACGACACCAATCCCGAGCTCTCCGACGTCGACCACCTGTCCGACCTCGTCAACCGGCTGGAGAGGCCGCGCGCGGTGTGGGTGATGGTGCCGGCCGGCGCCGTCACCCAGCACGTCGTCGACCAACTGGGGAGCCTGCTCAGGCCCGGCGACACGGTCGTCGACGGCGGCAACTCCCGCTGGACGGACGACGAGAAGCACGCCAAGGAGCTGGGCGCCCGGGGCATCGGCTTCGTCGACGCGGGCGTCTCGGGCGGGGTGTGGGGCCTGAAGAACGGGTACGCCCTGATGGTCGGCGGCGACGAGGAGCACGTGGAGCGGCTGAAGCCGATCTTCGACGCGCTCAAGCCGGACGGTCCGTACGGTTACGTCCACGCGGGCAGGGTCGGCGCCGGGCACTTCGCGAAGATGGTCCACAACGGCATCGAGTACGCCATGATGCAGGCCTACGCCGAGGGCTGGGAGCTCCTGGAGAAGGTCGACTCGGTGGACAACGTCCGGGAGGTGTTCCGCTCCTGGCAGGAGGGCACCGTCATCCGTTCCTGGCTGCTCGACCTCGCGGTCAACGCCCTCGACGAGGACCAGCACCTGGAGCGGCTGCGCGGATACGCCGAGGACTCGGGCGAGGGCCGCTGGACCGTGGAGGCGGCCATCGACAACGCCGTACCGCTGCCCGCGATCACCGCGTCGCTGTTCTCGCGGTTCACCTCGCGTCAGGAGGACTCGCCGCAGATGAAGATGGTCGCGGCGCTGCGCAAGCAGTTCGGCGGCCACGCCGTCGAGTCGGCGGAGAAGGCGTAACGGCCGTGGGGGATCTGCTGCTGGCGCGGCACGGCGAGACGGAGTGGAGCAGGGCGGGCCGGCACACCGGCCGGACCGATCTCCCGCTGACACCGGCCGGTGAGGCCCAGGCCAAGTCCCTCGCGCCGCTGCTGGCGGGGCGGACCTTCGGGCTGGTCCTCACCAGTCCGCTGGTCCGTGCCCGGCACACCGCCGAGCTGGCGGGCCTGACCGGGGCGGTGGAGGAGCCGGACCTGCGGGAGTGGGACTACGGCGGCTACGAGGGGATCACCACCGCGGAGATCCACCGCACCCGGCCCGGCTGGGACCTGTGGACCGACGGGGTGCCGCCCGGCCGGGAGTTCCCCGGCGAGTCCCCGGAGCAGGTCGGCGAGCGCGCGGACCGGGTGCTGTCCCGGGTGGCCGGGGCGCTGGAGGAGGGGGACGTGATGCTGGTGGCGCACGGCCACCTGCTCCGCGTCCTGACGGCCCGCCGCCTGGGCCTGCCGCCGTCCGCCGGACGCCTGTTCCGCCTGGAGACGGGCACCCTGAGCCGCCTGTCGCTGGAGCACGACAGCCCGGTGATCGCGGAGTGGAACACGCGGCCGTGACCCATGAGCCGGCCCCTCCGGCAGGGCGACGGCCCGGCGCGGACCCGGGCGCTCAGCCGCCCGCGCGTGTCTGTGCCGCGTGCTGGGCGGCCAGGCGGACCGGGGCGTTGCGGGCGCCGTAGCCGCGGTGGGCGCCGTCGCGCTGGAGGAGTTCGAAGAAGACTCGGCCGACGGTGAGGGTGTAGCAGTGGCGCAGGGTGCCGTGCTCGTCGGCGTCGTAGAGGATGCCGAGGTCGCGGTAGGTCTCCAGCTCGCCGTCGGCGAACTCGTGGCGGGCGGCGAGGTCGTCGTAGTAGTTCGCCGGGATGGGCAGCAGCCGGCCTCCCGCGGCACGGAAGCGGCGGGCCGCGGCGACCACGTCGTCGGTGGCGAGCGCGATGTGCTGGGCGTGCACGGTGTCGTCCGTGGGCGCGGCACCGACACCGAGGGCGATGCGGACACCGCCGTCGGCGGTGCCGACCGCGCGGCTGCGCTGCAGGCCGTAGGGGTCGGCGAGGTCCACGCTCTCGTCGGCGCGCAGCCCGAGCACGCTGCGGTGGAAGAGGGCCGCCTCGTCGAAGTGGTGCCAGGGCTGGGTGAGGGCGAGATGGTCGATGTGCCGTACGGCCGTGGCGGCGGGGGCGTGCTCCACGTCCGCAAAGTCGGACCGCCAGTCGCCGCCGGAGGGCGGCCGGGTGTCGCAGAAGAACAGTTCCGTGCCGTCGGGCGCGGCCACCGCGTCGAGCGGGGCGTCCTCGGGGGCGCGGAGGCGCGGCAGTACGGGCGCCAGCAGGGCCTCGGCGCGGCGGGCGGCACCGGCGGCGTCGGGTGACTCGAGGCCGACGGCCGCGAGCCGGGTGCCGTCACGGCGTACGGCCGCCCCGGTGTTGACGAGGATCCGGGCCTCGCCCTGCTGCCACAGGTCGACGGGTTTGCTGCGGTGCCGGGCGGTGCGGGCGAAGCCCAGCGCGTCGAGCAGCCCCGCGAGGGGGTCCGCGTCGGGCGTGACGAGTTCGGCGAAGGCGAACCCGGTGGGGACGACGGGGGCCGGGAGTTCGGCCGCGCCCACCTCCTCCTGGAGCATCAGCAGGGAGCGGCGGGCGTCCACGGCGGTCGGTCCGGCCTCGGCCTGCCGGACGACGTCGTTGAAGACCTCCAGGGAGAGCGGCCCGGCGTAGCCGGTGCGCAGCACGTGCCGGACCAGTCCGGCGACGTCGAAGCCGCCCTGGCCGGGGAAGCAGCGGTGGTGGCGGCTCCACTGCAGCACGTCCATCGCGGGCAGCGGGGCGTCGGCGAGCTGGAGGAAGAAGATCTTCTCGCCGGGGATGTCCTCGATGCCCTCGGGGTCGCTGCCGCGCGAGAGGATGTGGAAGCTGTCCAGACAGGTCCCGAGCGCGGGATGCCCGGCCGCCTCGACGATGCGCCAGGCATGGTCGTACGTACTGACGTGCCGCCCCCAGGCCAGCGCCTCGTACGCCACCCGGATGCCGAAGTCGTCCGCCAGGTCGGCCAGGTCGCTCAGCTGCCGCGCGGCGAGGGCGTCGTCGTCGACGGCGGACGGGTCGACGCTGGAGCAGACGAGGACGGTGTCGGCGCCCAGCCTGCGCATCAGTTCGAACTTGTGCCGGGCGCGGCGCAGATTGCGGGCGAAGAGGCCCGCGGGCACGGCCTCGATGTCCCGCAGCGGCTGGTAGAGGTCGATGCCCAGGCCGAGGTCGGCGCAGCGGGCGCGGATCTCCTCGGGGGTGAGCGGCGCGGTGAGCAGGTCGTTCTCGAAGATCTCCACGCCGTCGAAGCCGGCCCGTGCCGCGGCCGTGAGCTTCTCGGTGAGGGAGCCGCTGAGGGAGACGGTGGCGATGGACGTACGCACGTCGGTACCTCTTGCTTCCGTGGGGCTTCTCGGTCTCTCGGGCTTCTCGGTCTACTTCGGCGCCCCGACGGCGCCGCCGGTCAGCTCGGTGAGGTCCGCGAGCATCCGCGTGCTGTCGGGTTCCCGGCCGGTGAACAGGCGGAACGCGTCGGCGGCCTGGAAGGCGGCCATGCCGCCGCCGTCGAGGGTGGCGCAGCCGGCCGCGCGGGCGGTGCGCAGCAGCTCGGTCTCCAGCGGGCGGTAGACGACCTCGGCGACCCACAGTCCGGGGTGCAGCAGTCCGGCCGGCAGGGGCAGGCCGGGGTGGGCGGCCATGCCGGTGGGGGTGGCGTGCACGAGTCCGCCGTGGCCGTCGGCGGCGCCGAGCAGCTCCGGCAGCCGGCCCGGGGGCGCGGCGGCGGCGCGGCCCGGTCCGAAGTTCCGGTTCAGCGCGGCGGCCAGGTCGGCGGCCCGCTCGGGCAGCGCGTCGACGACGGTGACCCGCTCGGCGCCGAGGGTGAGCGTGGCGTGCGCGACGGCCGCGCCGGCGCCGCCCGCGCCGAGCTGCACGACCCGTTCCAGCGGGGCGTCGGGCAGACCGCGGGCGAAGGCGGCGGCGAAGCCGGTGACGTCCGTGTTGTGGCCGACGGCGCGCCCGCCCTCGAACACGACGGTGTTGACCGCGCCGAGCGCCTCGGCCCGCGGATCGAGGGCGTCCAGGTGCTCGACGACGAGGCGCTTGCACGGGTGGGTGATGTTGAGCCCGTCGAAACCGAGCAGCCGGGCGGCGCGCAGCAGCTCGCCCACCGCCTCGGGCGGGACACCGATCGTGTCGAGGTCGAGGAGCCGGTACAGACAGCGCAGGCCCTGCCGGCCGGCTTCCCGCTCGTGCAGCGCGGGGCTGAGCGAGGGGCCGATGCCGGAGCCGATCAGCCCGACGAGATACGAGTCCTTGAGCACCGCGGACCTCCAGAGGCGGCTCACTAATGTACGAACCAGTACGTTAGCTATATCAGCCGTTCCGGGCCCGCGGGAAGACCCGCCGGGCCGGACGAGGGGCTGCTTCTAGAATCACCGGCACCGCACCCCCGGCCCGAAGGGACCCGATGACCAGCGTCGAAGAACCGGCACGGCCCGGCGAGCGCATCCGTGACGCCGCCCGCACCAGGGCCGAGATCCTCGACGTGGCGACGCGGGAGTTCTCCCGGGCCGGCTACGACGGGGCCCGCGTCGACGAGATCGCCGCCCGCACCCGCACCACCAAGCGGATGATCTACTACTACTTCGGCGGCAAGGAGCAGCTGTTCACGGCCGTGCTGGAGCGGGCGTACGGCGTGATCCGCGAGGCCGAGCAGCAGCTCGACGTGGACCACCTGGACCCGGTGGCGGCCATCCGGCGGCTGGCGGAGCTGACGTTCGACCACCATGAGCGGCACCCGGACTTCATCCGCCTGGTCGGCATCGAGAACATCCACGGCGCGGAGCACATCGCGGCCTCCGAGGAACTGGGCCGGATGGGCTCGCCCGCGCTGGACGTGATCCGCCGGATCCTGGCGGCCGGACAGGAGTCGGGGCTGTTCACGGCCGACGTCGACGCCGTGGACCTGCACGCGATGATCAGTTCCTTCTGCTTCTTCCGGGTGTCCAACCGGCACACCTTCGGCGCGCTGTTCGGCCGCGACCTGGTGGACCCGGGCCGGCGCGAGCACTACCGGGCGATGCTGGGCGACATGGTGATCGCCTATCTGACGGCGGAGCGCGCGGCGGACCGGTAGCCCCGGGCACCGCGGTCCGGTGACCCCGGGCACCGCGGTCCGGTGACCCCGGGCACCGCGGTCCGGTGACTCCGGACTTCGGACCGGTGCTACCGGCCCAGGGCAACCGGGCCGGGGCCACCGGGCCTGAGTCCGTACGACGCGACCCCTTGACAGTGCGGGCGGCCGGGCGCAGCATCCCTACCCAGCCGCTACTAACTACCCAGTGGGTTAATTAGCACATCGGCAACTCCCCTCCGCTCGTCCTCCGCGTACCGTCGTGGAGTCCCCCCGAAGGAGCACGCCGTGACCGTCCCCGCACCGCCCCGCGACGCCTCCCCGCCCGGACAGCCGAAGAAGGCGGCGGCCGCCGCCTGGATCGGCAGCGCCCTGGAGTACTACGACTTCTTCATCTACGGCAGCGCGGCCGCGCTGATCTTCCCGGAGATCTTCTTCGACGACTCCGACCCGGCCACCGCGACCCTGTTGTCGCTGGCCACGTTCGGTGTCGCGTACGCGGCCCGGCCGATCGGCGCGCTCTTCCTCGGGCACATCGGGGACCGGCTCGGCCGCAAGAAGATCATGGTCTTCACGCTGATGCTGATGGGCCTGTCGACCTTCCTCATCGGCTGTCTGCCCACCCGCGCCCAGGTCGGCTCCCTCGCCCCCGTCCTGCTGGTGCTGTGCCGGGTGCTGCAGGGCATCTCGGCGGCCGGCGAGCAGGCCAGCGCGAACTCGATGACGCTGGAACACGCGCCGCCGGACCGGCGGGGCTTCTTCACCAGCTTCACCCTCAGCGGCACGCAGGGCGGCCAGCTGCTGGCCACGCTGGTCTTCATCCCGATCGCCGCGCTGCCCGAGGAGCAGCTGCTCTCCTGGGGCTGGCGGGTGCCGTTCTGGCTGAGCGTCGCGGTCGCCGTCGTCGGGTGGGTCATCCGCCGCAGGCTGGACGAGACACCGGCGTTCGAGCGGCAGACCGCCGGCGAGGGGGTCGTGAAGCTGCCGCTGATGGTGCTGCTGCGCGAGCACTGGGCGGACGTCCTGCGGGTGGTCGCGGGCGCGCTGATCGCCTCGGTCAGCACCGTCTTCACGGTGTGGGCACTGGCGTACGCCACCAGTGACACGGTCGGCATGTCCCGCTCGTCGATGCTGTGGGTGGGCGCGCTGGCCAATGTCGTCGCGCTGGCCGCGATCCCGCTGTGGGCCGCGCTCTCCGACCGGGTGGGCCGCCGTCCCGTCTATCTGATCGGTGCCGTCGGCAGCGCGGTGACGATGTTCCTCTACCTGTGGGCGATCTCCACGGGCGACTACGCGCTCACCCTGCTCCTCGGGATCATCGCGTTCGGCGTGGTCTACAGCGCCGCGAACGGTGTGTGGCCGTCCTTCTACGGCGAGATGTTCCCGACCAGGGTCCGGCTCTCGGGCGTGGCGATCGGCACGCAGATAGGCTTCGCGGTGGCCGGGTTCGCGGTCACGTTCGCCGCGCGGATCGCGGGTCCGGACGGCGACGACTGGACGGCGGTGGCCCTCTTCACGGCCGCTCTGTGCGTGCCCCCGGTCATCGCGGCGGTCACGGCTCGCGAGACCCATCGTCTCCCCACCGGACAACTCGGCGAACGTGCCGTCGGGGAGAGCGCGGAGCGGCCGGCGAAGGTGACGGCCTGACCCGCGTCGAAGGCGTTCCCCGACCGGTCAGGAATCAAGAAGCGCAGGTGGGCACGGGCCGCCTAGCCTAGCCTTGCCGCGATGGGGACGCCGGCGGGGACCGCGCACGCGGTCCCCGCCCGACGGATGGAGAACGATGAACATGGCCACGAGGACAGAGCAGCAGCCGGCCGGACCGCACACCGCCGACAGCCACGATCTGATCCGCGTGCACGGGGCGCGCGAGAACAACCTCAAGGACGTCAGCATCGAGATCCCCAAACGCCGGCTGACGGTGTTCACCGGTGTCTCCGGCTCGGGCAAGAGCTCCCTGGTGTTCGACACGATCGCCGCCGAGTCGCAGCGGCTGATCAACGAGACGTACAGCGCCTTCCTCCAGGGCTTCATGCCGAACCTGGCCCGCCCCGAGGTCGACGTGCTCGACGGCCTGACCACCGCCATCACCGTCGACCAGCAGCGGATGGGATCCGACCCCCGCTCCACCGTCGGCACCGCCACCGACGCCAACGCGATGCTGCGCATCCTCTTCAGCCGGCTCGGCACGCCGCACATCGGCCCGCCCGCCGCGTACTCCTTCAACGTCGCCTCGGTCTCGGCGAGCGGCGGCTTCACCGTCGACCGCGGTTCCGACAAGACGAAGACCGAGAAGGTCAGCTTCAGCCGCACCGGCGGCATGTGCACGCACTGCGAGGGCCGGGGCACGGTCTCCGACATCGACCTCACGCAGCTGTTCGACGACTCCAAGTCGCTCTCCGAGGACCCCTTCACCATCCCCACGTACACCGGGGACGGCTGGGTCGTGCGGGTCATCACCGAGTCGGGCTTCTTCGACAAGGACAAGCCGATCCGCGAGTACACCAAGAAGGAGCGGCACGACTTCCTCCACCGCGAGCCGACCAAGGTGAAGATCAACGGGGTCAACCTCACCTACGAGGGACTGATCCCGAAGCTCCAGAAGTCGTTCCTGTCCAAGGACCGCGAGTCGATGCAGCCGCACATCCGGGCCTTCGTGGACCGGGCGGTCACCTTCGCCCAGTGCCCCGACTGCGACGGCACCCGGCTCAGCGAACTGGCCCGCTCCTCGAGGATCGACGGGGTCAACATCGCCGACGCCTGCGCCATGGAGATACGCGACCTGGCCGAATGGGTCCGCGGGCTGACGGAACCGTCGGTGACGCCGCTGCTCACCAAGCTCCAGCACACCCTCGACTCGTTCGTGGAGATCGGCCTCGGCTACCTCTCCCTCGACCGGGCCTCGGGCACGCTCTCCGGCGGCGAGGCGCAGCGCACCAAGATGATCCGCCACCTCGGCTCCTCGCTCACCGACGTCACCTACGTCTTCGACGAGCCCTCCATCGGCCTGCACCCGCACGACATCCAGCGGATGAACAACCTGCTGCTGCGGCTGCGGGACAAGGGCAACACGGTGCTGGTGGTGGAGCACAAGCCGGAGACGATCGCCATCGCCGACCACGTCGTGGACCTCGGCCCCGGCGCCGGCACGGCGGGCGGCACCGTCTGCTTCGAGGGCACCGTCGACGCCCTGCGCGCGAGCGACACCGTCACCGGCCGCCACCTCGACGACCGGGCCAGGCTGAAGGAGAAGGTCCGCGAGGCCACCGGCACGCTGGAGATCCGCGGCGCGAACGCCAACAACCTCCAGGACGTCGACGTCGACATCCCGCTCGGCGTGCTCTGCGTCGTCACCGGCGTCGCCGGCTCCGGCAAGAGCTCCCTCGTCCACGGTTCCGTACCGGCCCCCGAGGGCGTGGTCTCGGTGGACCAGACCCCGATCCGCGGCTCGCGCCGCAGCAACCCGGCGACGTACACGGGGCTGCTCGACCCGATCCGCAAGGCGTTCGCCAAGGCCAACGGCGTCAAGCCGGCGCTGTTCAGCGCCAACTCCGAGGGCGCCTGCCCCACCTGCAACGGCGCCGGCGTCATCTACACCGACCTGGCGATCATGCAGAGCGTGGCCACGACCTGCGAGGACTGCGGGGGCAAGCGGTTCGACGCCTCGGTCCTTGAGTACCGCTTCGGCGGCCGGGACATCAGCGAGGTGCTGGCGATGTCGGTGACCGAGGCCGAGGAGTTCTTCCGCGAGGGCGAGTCACGGATCCCGGCCGCGCACCGGATCGTCGAGCGGATGGCGGACGTCGGCCTCGGCTACCTCACCCTCGGCCAGCCGCTCACCACGCTGTCCGGCGGCGAGCGGCAGCGGCTGAAGCTGGCCGTCCACATGGCCGACAAGGGCGGTGTGTACGTCCTCGACGAGCCGACCACCGGTCTGCACCTCGCCGACGTGGAGCAGCTGCTCGGTCTGCTCGACCGGCTCGTGGACTCCGGGAAGTCGGTCATCGTCATCGAGCACCACCAGGCGGTCATGGCGCACGCCGACTGGATCGTCGACCTCGGCCCCGGGGCCGGTCACGACGGCGGCCG
The DNA here is from genome assembly GCF_001905725.1 of Streptomyces sp. CB02400. Lineage (GTDB taxonomy): Bacteria > Actinomycetota > Actinomycetes > Streptomycetales > Streptomycetaceae > Streptomyces > Streptomyces atrovirens. Next base: position 1,201,040 of record NZ_LIWB01000001.1, on the reverse strand, counting down.
GATCGTCTTCGAGGGCACCCCCGCCGACCTGGTCGCCGCCCGCTCCACCCTCACGGGCGAGCACCTCGCGGAGTACGTAGGCGCCTGAGGCACTCGCTGTACGCGCCGGGGTGTTTCTCCTACGCCCCGGCGCGACGCGGGATGCCGTACGCCCGTTCCACGCGCAGCCGCAGCACCAGGCGCCGGTCGCGGACCATCGCGGCGCGGTAGTCGTCCCAGTCGGAGTGCTCGCCGTTGACGTCGCGGTACAGCCGGATCAGTTCCTCCACCGTCTCGTCGTACAGGTTCCCGGCGACGGGTGACAGGTCGGCGACGCCCTCGGCGACCGTGTAGGCCCACCGGTCGTCGCTGGTGACGTGGTAGGAGGCGCGGGGGTCGCGCCGCAGGTTGCGGGTCTTGGCCCGGTCGTCCGTGAGCGAGACGCGGATGACCCGCTCGTCGGGGTAGTAAGCGTGCATGACGTTCGACAGCTGGGGCCGTCCGTCACGTTTCAGGGTGACGAGCACTCCCCCGTGCCGCTCGGAGAGCAGGGCGAGCAGTGCGTTCTGTTCGGCGTCCTGGGTCATGACTCGTTCAACGGTCCGCACCGGGCCGGTGTTCCTCCGAGGGGAGCGAGGAGAACGATGACAGTGCTGCGGCAAGAGGCAGATCCCGCCGAGGCCGGACTGGACACGGGGGCGCTGGAGCGCCTGGACCGGCATTTCGCCCGCCGGGTCGACGAGGGGAGGCTGCCCGGTTTCCTGGTGGCCGTCGCCCGGGACGGGCGCGTCGCGCACCTCACGGCGTACGGGGCGCGGGACGTCGCGGCGGGCCTGCCCGTGGAGAGCGACACCTTGTGGCGGATCTACTCCATGACCAAGCCGGTGACGGCCGTCGCCGCGCTGATGCTGATGGAGGAGGGACGCCTGTCGCTGGACGACCCGGTCGGCCGCCATCTGCCGGCGTTCGCACAACCGCGCGTGTACGAGAGCGGATCGGGCGACGGGGTGCGGACCCGCCCTCCCGCCGGCCCCCTCCTCGTGCGGCATCTGATGACGCACACCGCCGGCCTGACGTTCGCCTTCTACCACTCCCACCCCGTCGACGCGCTGTACCGCGCGGCCGGACTGGAGTCGTCGGTGGCGCCGGGCGCGGACCTCGCGGGGACGACGGAGGTGTACGCGCGTCTGCCGCTGCAGTTCGATCCGGGTACTCAGTGGAACTACTCGGTCGCCTCGAACGTGCTGGGGCGGATCATCGAGGTGGTGTCGGGCCGCCCGCTCGACGTGTTCCTCGCCGAACGGATCTTCCGGCCGCTCGGTATGACGGACGCCGGTTTCGAGGTCACCGACGAGCAGGCGGAACGGCTCGCGGAGATGTACGGGGAGTCCGACGACGGCGGCATCGAGCCGATCGCCGGACTGCCGCTGCGGGGCCGGCCCCGGTTCCTGTCCGGCAGCGGCGGCATGGTGGCCTCCGCCCACGACTTCCACCGCTTCATGGAACTGCTGCGCCGGCGCGGCGAACTCGACGGTACGCGCCTGCTCTCCCCGGCGACCGTGGACCTGATGACCCGCAACCACCTCCCCGGCGGCGCCGACCTGCGCGCCTTCGGCAGCCGCCCCGCACACGACGTCCCCGGCAACGAGGGCGTCGGCTTCGGCCTCGGCGTCTCCGTCGTCGTCGACCCGTCCCGTACGCAGGCCCCGTCCGCTCCCGGCAGCTACGGCTGGAGCGGCGTGGCCACGACCACGTTCTGGGTCGACCCGGGCCGCGACCTGACCGTGCAGTTCTACACGCAGGTGCGGCCCGGGTCCTCCCACACCGTCTTCCGGGACCTCAAACGGCTGGTGCACGAGGCGGTGACGCGCTGACCGCGGGGCCGGGTCAGGACAGGTGCGCCACGGCGTCCAGATGGGGCAGGTGGTGGTCGAGCCGCTCCCGCTTGGTGCGCAGATAGGTGATGTTGTTCTCGCACGGCGGTATCAGCAGCGGCACCTGCTCGGCGACCTGGATGCCGTGCCGGACCAGCGCCTCGCGCTTGCGCGGGTTGTTGGACATCAGCCGCACCGAGCGTACGCCCAGGTCCTGGAGGACCCCGGCGGCGACACCGTAGTCGCGGGCGTCCACGGGAAACCCGAGCGCCAGGTTCGCCTCGACGGTGTCCAGGCCCTCCGCCTGCAGGGCCATCGCCCGCAGCTTGCCGAGGAGCCCGATGCCGCGGCCCTCGTGCCCCCTCAAGTAGACGACGACGCCCGCCCCTTCGGCGACGACCGCGCGCAGCGCCGACGCCAGCTGGTCGCCGCACTCGCAGTGCTGGGAGCCGAAGGCGTCCCCGGTCAGGCACTCCGAGTGCAGCCGGACGAGGACCTCGTCCGTGCCGATGTCGCCGTACACCAGGGCGACCTGCTCGTCACCGCGGTCGTGGTCCAGGTAGCCGACCGCCTGGAACTTGCCGTACACGGTGGGCAGCGGCGCATTCACGACGCGTTCCACGCCGGTCCGCCGCTGGGGCCGCTGGGGCTTCTTGCCGAGTACGCCTACTTTTTCTGTCATGATTCCCGAGTTCCTAAGCAGAGACGAAAGGCCGTGACGATATGGGTGGTTCACAAAAGCGGTCGGCGGCATACGGCCCGGTGCACGGTCTGTTGCCGGCGGATACTACTGAGGATGTACGGACGCGGGGAGCCGGCGTCTCACGGCAGATCGCGGTACTTCCGGTCGGGAGTTTCGAGCAGCACGGTCCGTTCCTGCCGTTGGCGACCGACACGCTGGTCGCCTGCGCGATCGCGCGGGAGATCGCCGACGCCTTTCCGGTGCACCTCCTCCCTCCGGTGACGATCTCCTGCTCCCACGAGCACGCGGCCTGGCCGGGGACCGTCTCCCTCTCCTCCGTCACGCTCCACGCGGTGATACGGGACATCGCCGACTCGCTCCGCAGGTCGGGCGTGGACACCCTGGTGCTGGTCAACGGGCACGGTGGAAACTACGTACTGGGCAACGTCGTCCAGGAATCCTCCGCCCGCGGTGAGCGAATGGCACTGTTCCCGGCCCCGGAGGACTGGGAGACGGCACGTGTACGGGCCGGCGTCGCCACGTCCCTCCTCACCGACATGCACGCGGGCGAAATCGAGACCTCCATTCTTCTCCACACACATCCCGAATCGCTCCGCCCCGGTTATGAGACCTCCGACCACACAGCGGACGACCGCCGTCATCTCCTCACTCTGGGCATGTCCGCCTACACCGATTCGGGCGTCATCGGCCGCCCTTCTCTGGGCTCGGCGGAAAAGGGCAAGGAAATCCTGGCGAGTTTGGCGGATTCGTTCGCGACGTACTTCTCGTTGCTGACGTCGGCGGACGGCGCCCTTTCCGGCCCGCCCGGCACATCCAGCCCGTCCGGCGTTTGAGGACGAGGCCGAAGGCCGACAGGAGGTCCGGGGGCAACGCCCCCGGGGACGATGGGGGTCCCCCCGCTCGAACGAAGCCGAGAGTGGGGGAGGGAAGGGGCGGCGGGGGCGAGAACACCAAGCCCCCCGCCCCGCACCCCCGCGTACCACCGACCGACCAGCACCACCACACCCGGCAGGCTGGCCACAAGACTGAGCACCCCGTAGACGACCGCGACGGTCAGCCCCCGCCCGGCCCCGAGCCCCGCCGCCCCGAACGCCCAGGCGGTGACCCCCTCCCGAGGCCCCCACCCGCCCACGTTCAGCGGCAACCCCATGGCCAACAACGCCAGCACGGCAAGCGGCAACAGCTCAGCCACGGACGCGTCCGCCCCCGCGACATCCGCAGCGAGAACGAACATCCCCACATACCCGGCCAGTACGACGACGGACGAAACAAGAACACCGGGCGCGTTACGCCGCGACAACAACCCCTCACGCACCCCGGCGAACACCCCACGGCCGGCCCCCCGCCCCGGCGCCCGATTCATCCGCACCGCCAGCACCACCGCACAGGCCCCCAGCACACCGAGCCCCACCACCGGCGCGGCCTGCCGCACTTCATCGAGCACCGGCGACGGCATGCTCACCAACACCACCGCCCCCACGGCGAACAGCGCGAGCTGCCCGGCGGTCCGCTCCAGCACCACCGCCCGCACCCCCCGCCCCATGTCCCCGGCGCTCTGCCCGTGCCGCACGGCCCGGTGGACGTCACCCAACACACCACCTGGCAACGCCGCGTTGAGGAACAGGGCACGGTAGTAATCGGCGACAGCCGCCCCCAGCGGCAGCCGGATCCCGATCCCCCGCGCCACCAGCGCCCACCGCCACGCACTGAACACGGTGGTCACCAGCCCGATCCCGAGCCCCGCGAGCAGCGCAGGCCCGTCGATACGGCGCAGCCCCTCCACCAGGACCCCTGTGTCGATGCGCCACAGCAGAACCGCGAGGATCACGACACCGCCGAGCGTGCCGAGACGGGTGCGCACGACAGGGGTGCCGATCCGGGCCGGAACACCGCGGAACCGCGCACTCATGCGGCCCCGTCCACCGGCCGGCACAGAGCGAGCAGATCACTGTGCTGGACGACGGCCCGCAACTCCCCCGCCGCACAAGCATCCAGCCGCTCGGCCAGATAACCGTCGGCACGCGACGCCAGTTCCGGCCGCTCCTCCACCGCCGCACCGACCCACCCCCGCAGCCACTGCTCGGTCAACGCGGCCTCCCCGGGACCCAGCCGCCAAGGGCTCGGGTTGATCCGTACCGTCGCACCGTGCTCGGCGAACGCCTCGGCGGCCACCGTGACCGCGTCCGGCCCGAGCAGCCCGCCACTCCGCTGGTGGGCGTTGAACGCCTCCGTGATCTCGCGGTCCAGCGGATGCGGCTCGGTCAGCTCCACCCGTCCGGCCACCGACAACGTCAGCAGGGCCGGACAGCCGGCTCCCGCGCAGGCGGCGGCGAGGGCGCCGACCTCCTCGCGGGTGAGGACGTCGAGCAGCGCGGACGCCGTCACCAGGGAGGCACCGGCCAGCGCGTCCGAGGTGATCCTGGCGACGTCACCGCGCCGGGTCTCGACGGTGACATGGCTGCCGTCGGCGGCGGAGCGCGGGGAGGCGACGGCGGCGAAGTGCAGCAGGTAGGGGTCCCGGTCGTGCAGGACCCAGTGCTGGGCGCCGTCGAGACGGGGGGCGAGCCAGCGGCCCATCGAACCGGTGCCGCAGCCGATGTCGTGGATGACGAGACCGTCCGCCCGGCGCGGCAGGTTGGCGAGCCGGACGCGCAGCGGATCCAGCAGATCGTACGACCGGGCGGCGGCGTCGGCGGGTTCCCGCAGTTGCAGCCACTCGGGCGCGTAGCGGGCCGGTTCGTCGTCGCCGGTGTCCCGCAGCCGCAGGGTGGCCCGCTCCCCGGGGCGGGGCGCGGGGCCGGCACCGGGAATGACCTCCCGGCTGCCGGGCGGGACCGGGATCGTCCCGCCGTGCTGGGTGGTGGTCGCCGATTCGGTCATGCGGCCCTCCGGGGTTCGGTGGGAAGCCGGCGCAGTACCGCCGCCAGGCTCTGTGCGGTGCTCGCCCAGCCGCCGAGTGCGGCCCGCCTGCTGCGGGCGGCGGCCTTGAGCCGGCGCCTCACGTCCGCCTCGCCGAACCAGCCGCGCAGTTCGGCGGCGATTGCGGCGGGGTTCTCCGGCGGGACGAGGATGCCGGGCACTCCCCCGTCGGGTGCGCGGCCGACCGCCTCGGGCAGCCCGCCGACGTCGGTCGCCAGCACGGGGATGCCGCGCGCCAGCGCCTCGGTGACCGCCATGCCGTACGTCTCCGCGTACGAGGTGAGCACCATGAGGTCGGCGGTGGCGTAGCTGGCGTCGAGTGCGGCGCCGGTCTGCGGACCGGTCAGCTCCAGCCGGTCCTCGAGGCCGTGCTCGCGGATGAGTCCGCGCAGGTGGGCGACGTACTCGGGATCGTGTCCCAGCCCGCCGACGAGCGCGCAGCTCCACGGCAGGTCGGCCACCGCCGCCAGTGCCTCCACGAGCCGGTGCTGTCCCTTGCGCGGGGTCACGGCGGCCACGCACAACAGCCGGGAGACGCCGTCGGTGCCGGGTGCGAGGGGCGCGATGTCGGCGCCGGGGGCGGCGACGTGGACGCGGTCGGGGGCCAGGCCGTGGTGGGAGACGAGACGGCGCACGGCCCAGTCGCTGGTGGCGATCACCGCGGGCACCGCCCGCAGGACCGCGCGTTCGCGGGCGTCCAGTTCGGCGGCGACGGCCGCGTCGAGCCCGGTCTCGTCGCCGAGCGGCAGATGCACGAGGACGGCCATGCGCAGCCGGCCTTCCTCCGCCTGGGGGACGACGATCTCGGGCACCCCGCAGGCGACCAGCCCGTCGAGCAGGACGACGGCGCCGTCCGGCAGTTCGCGCAGGGTGCGGGCGAGTTCCGCGCGGGCGGCGGCGTCCGGCCGGGGCCAGTCACCGGCCACGGCGTGCCGGTGCACCTGCCAGCCGAACCCGGGCAGGTCCAGGCACACGCGCCGGTCGTAGGCGTTGCCGCCGCTCGGCGCGGCCGGGTCGTCGACACCGCCCGGCATCACGAAGTGGACGGAGCGCAGCGACATGGGGATGATCCCGCCGTTCCTCGGAAAGGTCGCCTGCGACGGAACATAGTCCAGGCGGGCGGCCCGGGCCCGGTCGACGGTCGTGCCGGTCACCTCGACGGTCGTGTCGGTCACAGGGCACGCTCGTAACTCGCCCAGGCGATGTGCGACTCGTGCAGGGTGACGGCGATGCCCGCGATGCCCTTGGCTCCCTCGCCCAGCGCGCCCTTGTGGATGCGTTCGGCGAGCCGGTCGGCGATGACCTTGGCCAGGTACTCCGTGGAGGTGTTGACCCCCGCGAAGTCGGGTTCGTTGTCGAGATTGCGGTAGTTCAGCTCGCCGACGACGGCCCCGAGTTCCTGCGTGGCCAGGCCGATGTCGACGACGATGTTGTCCTCGTCCAGCTGTTCGCGCCGGAACGTGGCGTCCACGAGGAACGTGGCTCCGTGCAGGCGCTGGGCCGGTCCGAAGACCTCGCCGCGGAAGCTGTGGGCGATCATGATGTGATCGCGGACGGTGATGCTGAACAACGGACGACCCTCCAGGTGCGGCGCGTCTGCTCCCCGGCCGATCTCCGACGGGGATGCCGTGTAGTACGGCTGACTGCCTTCCCCTGTTCAGCGTCCCCTACGTCTTTTCTCAGGTCAGGCGTGCCGGCCCCGCTACGGGGTGTCGTAGCGCACGCGGTGGCACAGGGCCGGTGTCTCCCCGGAGGCGAGGCGGGGCATGACGTCGGGCAGTTCCTCGAAGGCGGACTCGCCGGTGACGAGGGCGTCGAGGGCGGGGTCGGAGAGCAGGTCGAGGGCGAGGGCCAGCCGGTCGGCGTAACCGCGGTTGGCGCGGGCCGGGGAGACGGTGCCGACCTGGCTGCCGCGGATGACCAGTCGCCGGGAGTGGAAGGCCTCGCCCAGCGGGAGGCTCACCTTCCGGTCGCCGTACCAGCTCAGTTCGACGACGGTGCCCTCGGGGCGGAGCAGTTCGAGCGCCCGGCCGAGTCCCTGCTCGGTGGCGCTGGCGTGCACGACCAGGTCGCACTCGCCGAGCGCGTCACCGGGCAGCGCGAACCCGACGCCGAGCGCCGCCGCGGTCCTGGCGCGCGTCGGGTCGGCGTCGACGAGCTGTATCCGTACGCCGGGGAACCGTGCCAGCAGCGCGGCCACCGAGCAGCCGACCATCCCGCCGCCGACGACGGCGATCCGGTCGCCGACCAGCGGCGCGGCGTCCCACAACGCGTTGACGGCGGTCTCCACGGTGCCGGCGAGCACGGCCCGTCCGGCGGGCACACCGTCGGGCACGGGTGTGACGGCGCCCGCCGGGACGACGTACCGCGTCTGGTGCGGGTAGAGGCAGAACACGGTGCGTCCGACGAGCGCCTCCGGTCCCTCCTCCACCACCCCCACGTTGAGGTAGCCGTACTTCACGGGGGCCGGGAAGTCACCCTCCTGGAACGGTGCCCGCATGACGGCGTGCTGGCTTTCCGGCACCCCACCACGGAAGACGAGCGTCTCCGTGCCCCTGCTCACCCCGGAGTACAGCGAGCGCACCAGCACCTCGTCCGCGCCGGGGGCGGGCAGGCCGACCTCATGGATCGCCCCTCGGCCAGGCGAGTCGAGCCAGAACGCACGTGCGGTGCGGTTCATCGAATTCCTCCTGAACGATCGGGAAGCTGCGCGCGTACCGAGTGGTGCACAGGCCGCGCACAAGGTAGCGGCGTTGATCGACTCTGTCACACGGCCGGAGGGTGTTCGGTGACCCTGAACAACAGTTACGACGCGAGGCTCGTACAGCAGGAGACCGCCGTGGGGGCGGGTGTACAGGTCCTGTTGCTGGTCCTGATCGGTACGGCGATCGGCATGGGCCCCGCGGGCTGGCTGACCGGCCTCGCGTTCGCGTTCGCCACCTGGGCGGTGCTCTCCCGGGCCCTGCACCGGTCCCGGCTGCGCTCCTTCGGCGCGGCCAACCGGGTCACGCTCGGCCGCGCCACCCTCGTCGGCGGGGTCACCGCGCTGGTCGCCGACTCGTTCCAGGACTCACCGCCCGTCTCGCTCTTCGTCGGCCTGACCGCCGTGGCCCTGATCCTGGACGGCGTGGACGGCAAGGTGGCCCGCAGGACCGGTACGTCGACCCCGCTGGGCGCCCGCTTCGACATGGAGGTGGACGCGTTCCTGATCCTGGTGCTGAGTGTGTACGTGTCGACGGCGATGGGTCCATGGGTGCTCCTCATCGGCGGTATGCGGTACGTCTTCGTGGCCGCCGCGCGTGTCTGGCCCTGGCTGACCGCCCCGCTCCCGCCGAGCACGGCCCGCAAGACGGTGGCCGCGCTCCAGGGCGTGCTGTTGCTGCTGGCCGGGGCGGCCCTGCTGCCGCACGTGGTCAATGTCGGTGTGGTGGTGCTGGCGCTGGGGCTGCTGGTGTGGTCGTTCGGCCGGGACGTGCTGTGGCTGTGGCGGACGTCCCGGGTGGAGACGGCTCCGGCCGGGCCCGAGGTGCGGCGGGAGCTGGTCACGAGCTGACGGCCGGCCGGGGGTGCGGACCCGCTGTTCCAGGGGCGGGCGCTTCACGACCGGGTGTCGCGCGACCATGGCGGTGCGGTCCGGTCCGCCCTCCGTGCCGACCATGTGGCCCGAGCCGGCCGGCCGGCTGCCGCCTCGCACCGTGGGCGGCAGCCCCGCGGGCGGCAGGGTGCCGGTAGCCGAGTTGCCGGGCCGGATCTCCGGCGGCCCACGGTGTGACCTCGGGGCCCCCGTCCCCCTCACCCCGCCGCCTGCTCGTTACTCGACACCCGCCGCGTCGAGGAGCCGGACCAGGTCCTTGCGCCCGTAGCCGAGCACACGGGCCCGGTGGATCGCCGTCAGCATCAGGTGAGCGGCGATCACCCCCGCATGGCCGTTCCGGTCGGCTCCGTACCACTCGTCCGGCTTCTCGACACCCAGGCTGTTCATCACCAGCCCGTGCTCACGGCGGACCTCCGCGACGGTACCGGCGACCGCGTCCAGCAGCGTCTTCCCCGGCCGCTCGCACTCCAGGGCGAAACAACCCCGGTCGACCGGTGCGCACCCCTCCGGTGGGCGCGCCCTCAGCCCCGCGTACCGCTCGTCCCCGAACCCGGTGTGCTCGAACTCGTCGTGCACCAGGGCGAACCGGTGGAACCCCGGCGGGACAGGAGGCGGTGGCGGCGTGTACGCCCACCCCGCGTCCTCGTACAACTGCCGCTTCACCTCCTCCTCTTCGGTGTGTGTCACGGTGAAGCCGGTGGCCTCGTTCCGCCCGGTCGTCGTGCCGTCGGGGTTGCGGTGGAGATGCAGGCTCATGATGTCCTCCGGTCGTCCGTGTCGTATGAGGACGGGAGATGTTCCCGTCACCGGATCGAACGGACCGCCCGCCCCGCACGTGCCCGCATCGCACAGCACCACCCGATCGTGTGACGCTGCCCGCCGAAGGCGACACCACCGGCCACGGCATCACCGCACCGACGGACCGCCGTTGCGCCGGGGGCGGTTGTCAGGGGTGGGAGTTATCCTCACAAGGCGCTTGCGACACATGTGTCTTACGACCACGGGGGGTGTCCGTGCACGGCCGTGACCAGAATTTCCCACAGGACTGCCCGGGCGGTCACCCGGGCATGTCGACCGAGGCGGGCATCGACGTCCAGCGCCAGCTGGAGTCCCTGATCCAGGACTTCCGGACCAGCGATCCCCCGATGCCGGTGATCGTGCTGCACGCCGAGGACTCCGCCGACGACGACCGGGTCACCGGACTCGTCGACGAGCTGAGCGAGGGGCAGCAGCGTCACGGTACGCGCCTGGCCGTCGCCTCGACCGAGCCACAGCCGGGGGACCTCGATCCGACCGCCCGGGCCGCGCGGCTCCTGGTCGACCTCGGTGACTCCAGGAAGTGGGGCGACCGGTCCGCCTCCTACCGCCCCTACTCCTTCCCCCGCCTCAACCTGGTGCGCGCCCTCCAGGAGGCCACCGACGACCCGGAGATGCGCGAGCACTGGCCGACCGCCCCCGGCGGCACTCCGGACGGGAACGCCCAGCGGGAGCGGGCCCAGACACATCTGCTGCGCATCCTGGCCAAGCAGCGCTGGCGCCCTCGCAGACCCTCGCGCCGGCACCGGCAGGTACTGCTCAACGACGTGCAGCAGTTCCTCCCCATGGGCGTCCTGGGTGCCTTCACCGCGCTGCTCACCCGCCCCGAGTGGTACATCGCCGTCCTGGCGGGCATCGGGCTGATGATCCTCCTCGCCGGCCTCAACCACGTCCCCGGGCGCGCTCCCCTCTTCCTGTGGCTGCGCAGGGAGAGCCGGTGGTTCCTGACCACGACGTTCCTCCAGTCCGCCGCCCGCCGCCAGTCGACCAGCGTGCGGCTGCTGCGGCCCGTCCGCTCCTGGCGGGCCATCGCGGCCCGCGCCTACGACGTGGCCGAGGCCATGCGCGAGGGTGGCCCGTTCCCCCTCCAGCTGTACGTGCTGGCACTCTTCGAGGACCTGCGGGACAACCACCGGCGCGGCAGCTGGGACCTGCGGGGATTCAAGCGGACGCGCCCGCCGGTGCTGTTCCTGCGCCGGGTGGGCCGGGAGAACGGCGGCATAGAGCTGATCAGGGCGGTCAGCGACGTCCGCAGCCGGCGCAGCGAGCTCGACCCGCTGCTGATCGTGGCGAGCGTGGCGGCGGGCGACGCGCCCCTGCTCGACCGGGGCGCGGACGCGAACCCTTCGCTCAACCGGCCGCAGCAGCCGCCCTCCCAACCCTCGCGTCTCCCCCAACGACTGCGGCACTGGTACGACGAATGGGCCGGGAACCTCCGGGCCGATCAGTCACCGAGCAGGACGAACGCCCTGCCCTGGGTGCTGAGGATCCCGCTGCCCCCCGGCGAGCTGGTGCAGCTGCGGCAGACGGACTGGCGGTGCGTCAGGGCCGGGCACCGGCCGCCCGTGGCCCGCCTGGTGTGGTCGGCGCACAGTCTGCTCCTCGTCCTCGCCCTGGTCGTCACCGCGGGCGTCGTCCACGCCCGCGAACTGCACCGGACGTACTGCTCGGCGGGCCTGCTGACCGCCGACCGCGACACCGAGCGGCGTCCCGCGCCCGGCGGCGGCACGGAGTGTGTCGGCATAGCCACCGGAGACGTCCGGTTCGGCGCGCACCTGAGCGGTGGAACGGCCGGGGAGGGAAAGCGGCTGCAGGAGCTGGAGAGACTGGTGCGCGTCGAGAACACCGAAGTCCTGCGCGACCACCCCGACGCCTACGTCACCGTGGTGTACGCGGGACCGCTGAGCTCCTCCTCGGTGGACCCGTCCCTGGTCAAGGGCGCCGAGGAGCTGACCGGCGTGTACCTCGCCCAGCGCGTGGTCAACGAGAACTACAGGGTGAAACTGCGGGTGCTGCTCGCCAACGGCGGCTCGGACATGGGCCACCAGCGGGTCACGGCCGACGCGATCGCCGAGTACGCCGACCGCGACCCGACCGTCGTCGGCGTGGTCGGCTTCGGCCGCGACCTGCAGAGCAGCCCCGACGTCACGCGCCGGCTGCACGCGGTGGGGCTGCCCATCGTCTCCGGCACCAACTCGGCGACCTACCTGCCGAAGGAGTTCTCCAACTGGTTCAGCCTCGCGGCTCCCGACGAGCACCAGGCCGAGGCACTCGGTCTCATAGCCCGGCAGCTGCGCGCCGGGGACAGGGCCCCGCACGCCCTGGTGCTGGCCCGCGACACCAAGGAGTCGCAGGACCGTTACACCAGCGAACAGGCCCTGTACGGCGGGGAGATGCTGGACCGGGAGGGTTTCCGGATGCTGCCCGCGCGGCGCTACCGGGTGGCGAACGGCAAGCCCGAACTGCGGTCGCACGCGGAGAGCATCTGCCGGGGCGAGAACGTTCCCTCGGTGATCTACTTCGCCGGACGGGTCGAGGACATCGGACCGCTGATGACGCAGCTCACCACCGAACCGGGCTGCGCGAACCGGCAGATCTCGATCCTCACGGGTGACGACCTGAGCAAGGCCAGGTTCTCCGGCACGGGCGGCCGCGACGGCGTGGCCCCGCGGATCACGCTGTACCACGCGGCCCTGGCCGAGCTGAAGGAGGCCTCGTCCAGGACCGCCTTCTACGAGGGCGCCGCCAACTACCTCCCCTGGCTGGAGGACGGAAAGGCCACGTACGACGCCGCCGACTTCGCGAGCGGGCAGACGGCCCTCTCCCACGACGCCACCCGTGCCCTGTACTGGGCGGCCAGCCTCGGGGACGTACGCCAGAGCCGCTCGGCGACCTGGGTCAACCTCAGAAACGTCAAGCTCGACGGCATGGCCACCGGAACGATCGACTTCACCGACGCGCCCCTGTACGAGGAACGCCACGGCCACAGCATCGTCCTCAACCGGGTCCGCAGAACGACCGAGGGCATCTCGAAGGCGGAGGTCCTGTGCAGCAGAACGGCCGGCAGCACCGAACCGCTCACCGTGCGGGAATGCTCGATCGAGTGAGCGGAGCACCGGTTGTTACGCTCCCCGCGTGAGGATTCCGGGACCCGAAGAGATCCGCGCGCTGCACCAGAAGCACGCGCCCACCGCCGAGGCGTTCGCGCTCGTCCACACGCACTGCGAGATCGTCTGGAGCGTCGCCGAGCGGCTCATATCGGTCTCACGCCTCGACGTCGACGCCGAACTGGTCCGTGCCGGCTGCCTCCTCCACGACATCGGCGTCTACCGCCTCTACGGCGACGACGGCAGGCTGGACCACGGGAACTACGTCCGCCACGGCCTGCTCGGCCACGAACTCCTCGCCGGGGAGGGCTTCCCCGAGCCCCTGTGCCGGTTCTGCTCCCACCACACCGGCGTAGGACTCACCCGCCACGACATCGCGACCCAGCGCCTCCCGCTGCCTCCCGCCGACTACCTCGCGGTGACGGCGGAGGAGCGGCTGGTGATGTACGCGGACAAGTTCCACACCAAGTCCAGGCCCTCGGTGTTCCTCACCCCGGACGAGTACGCCGCCCACGTCCGCCGCTTCGGCGAGGACAAGGTGACCGCGTTCGAGGCCCTGCGCACGGAGTTCGGCGACCCGGACCTCGACCGGCCGGTGCCGTACGGGGATGCGCCCGCCCGCCCGTGAGCGCTGCCGGGCGCCGACCACACCGGCGTCGCTGTCGCCCTCACCCTCGCCCGTACGCTCACGCAACGTACGGGCTTTCTCCTTCTGCGCGGACGGACGAAGCCGACCGACGCGGCGGCGCGGCCCGCGCTATGTGTGGACCGCGTGATGTGTGGACCGCGTGACGGGACCGCGAGCCGCGTGTGAATCTTCCGCTGTTTCAGATGACGTTCGCCACAGCACCGGAGCAAAGAATCACCATCGGCGGGCGCGATACGCCCCCTCGAATGGCCGGGATGACGGCGGTTCACACCGATCCGGCACACGGACAAGCCGTGCCGCACGCCGACCCCGGCGACGAACCACTCCGCTCCACCTGCCCTATGATCGTTTAATACTTGACTTCATCGCGTCTGCAATCCCTCACCGGCGGCTCTCGACGACCGCGAACACGTCTTTCGGTGCGGGTCACGCGGTGGTGACACGCAGGAAGAAAGGTGAACCGCATGGCCCTCGGACTGCTCCGGCGTCGGCGTTCCCGCGGCGGCCCCGGCGCCGCACCGGACCTCTCGCTGCCTCTGCCGGCCGGCGCCGGCGCGTACGGTTGCGAGGTCGTCGATCCCCTGGGACAGCCCTTGGGCGGTGCCGAGGTCACGGTGACCGCCCTGGACAGCCACCGGGTCGCCGCCCACGGCACCACCGATCCGTACGGTCTGTTCGTGGCGGCGCTCCCGCCCGGCTCCTACAGCGTGATGGTCGCGGCGGAGGGCCTCACCCCGGCCCGCAGCAACGTCGACATAGCCGCCGGCACCGCCCTCCCCCCGGCGCGCGTCGCGCTGCTGCCCGCTCGCCAACTGGAACTGCCGCCGCCCGGCACCTGGCTGTTCGACCCGCCGCACACCGCGATCCGCTTCATCGCCAAGCACGTGGGCATGGCCCACGTCCACGGACGCTTCACCCGCTTCACCGGCGGCATCCACATCACGCCGGACATGGACGACTCCCGGGTCTCGGTGCGCATCGACGCCGCCAGCATCACCACGGGCAACAGGACCCGCGACAACCACCTGCGCTCCGCCGACTTCCTCGACGTCGAGCACTACCCGTACATCGACTTCACCAGCACCCGGTTCGTCTACCGGGGCGGCTCCAGGTGGACGCTGAACGGCACGCTCACCATGCACGGCACCAGCCGCTCCGTGGGACTGGACACGACGTACCTCGGCACGGTGAACGGCGGTTACGAACAGGAGCTGCGCTGTGCGGCCCTGGCGAAGGCGGAGCTGCACCGCGAGGACTTCACCCTCAACTGGCGCTCGATGCTGGCCCGCGGCATCGCGGTCGTCGGCCCGACCGTGCAACTGGAGCTGGACGTCCAGGCGATGTACCGCACCCCCGAGACCCCCACGCCCCCGGAGTAGGCCGGCGCGGACGGGATGGTCCTCGATCGGCCCCGGTTCACGCGTAGGGGTCGGGGATCACCTCGGTCGCCGACTCGAGGACCTTCTCCACCCGCAGGACCGCGCTGCGGACGGCTCCCGCCTCCGCGACCAGCACGTCGGGAACATGGGACTCGTAGAAACGGAGGTACCCCACGGTGCCCACGGTCGTCGTACGCGCGCCGAGCCACAGCACCATCCTGCGCAGATCGTCGAACTCGTCGGGATGCGCCTCCTGCCGCACGGTCAGCGCCCACTGCGGCCCGTCGGAGCACAGCTCCCCGACCAGCGCGCCCCCGATCCGCAGCGCCGGCCCCCGGTCTCCCCAGAGGGGGTACTCGTACCCGTCGTCCTGCCGGCCGCCTTCCTCTCCCAGATGCCAGCGGAGCAGGGCGAGGTCCTGCGGCGGGAGCGAGCCCGGCAGGTCGAGCGTGAGCTGGAGTTCGTAGATGTCGGCCATGATCAGAAGGCTACGAGTCCCCGTGCCGTGTCCTCCACGGCGGTCCGGGCAGGGCGCCGAAAGCGGCAAAGGTCCTGAACCGTCACGTCCGTTGATCTACTGTGACCGCATGACGACGAAGTCCCTTCCCAGCCTCACCCCGACCGGCACCTGCTGGTGCGGCTGCGCCAAGAAGGTCGGAGCCGGATCGTTCTTCGCCCCGGGCCACGACAAGGTGGCGGAGGCGGCGCTGCTCGCGGTCGAATACGGCTCCTCCGTCGTCCAGTTGCTGCACGGACACGGGTACGGCCCCGGCCACTCGGTGAGCGCGCGTGCGGTGTCCGAGGGCGTCTGGCGGGAGTGCCCGGCCTGCGACTACGTCGGTGCGCCGGCGAGCATCGCCAACCACACGAAGAAGGCACACACCGCCGCCGTCTGCGAGCAGGCGCAGGGGGCAGAGCGTTGACCGAACCGGACTCCACCCAGCGCGCCGACCTCGAGAAGGCCGTGCGCGCGTACGGCGGCTGCTGGGACACCGAACGCGGCCTGCGCGCATTGCGCGACGCGGGGCACGACCCGCAGGACAAGCACACCCGGCAGATCCTCCGCGATCTCGCGAGCGAGGGTCTGCTGGTGAAGGTGGAGGACCGGCCGGTCCGCTACAGCGCGGTGCGGGCCGACTGAGGCGCGCCGACCCGCATCACCGTTCCTGCCGTCATCCCGGTCAGGGCGTCGTCAGTGGCGGCGCCCCGCGGAGCCGACGGCATTGGGCCTGCGTGGGTTGAAGACCCAGACACCCTGGGACTGGGTGGCGCCCAGCACCCGGCCGTTGTCCAGGAGCCAGGGATTGGCCTTCTGGAAGGGGGCGAAGTTGTCGTTGGAGACGATCACTCCGCCCACCTCTTCGGCGATGCTGATGACGAGGGCGTCGCCCCGGCCTTCGGTGCCCGCCGGCGGTTGCACCACGGTGCCAGCGGCGATCGCCTCCTCCACCGACGGACGCTCGTCGGCGGCGACATCGTGCCGCAGTGTCGCGTCGACGACGACGTGGATGTCCCGGTCAGGGTTCTTGAACCGCAGCGACTTGATCGCGGCCTGCAGTGCCTGGAAGCTCGGCCGCCCGCCCGCGGAGCGTGGTGGACGGCCGTTCCACGCGAGGTTCGAACCGTCCACCACCAGGGCCGCCGCAGGCTGCTTGGCGGCCCTGACCGACTGGGCCATCGACGCGGGAGTGGGCCGGACCACCGTCCCCGCCGCTGCCGCGCCGTTCGGCCGGTCCTGCGCCGATACCGCCGGCACGGGCTGGGGATGCGTCGGCCGGGGTGCCTCGCGGCCGGTCGTGCGCAACGAGAAGAGGTCGTTGAGTTCGTTCTCGATCTCCGGCGGGACGGTGCTGTCGCCGAAGACCCGGACCTCGCCTTCGAGGACGGGTTCCCCCGTCTTCTGCAACGTGGCCCTGACCGCCAGCAAACCTTCCTTGCTGTAGGTGTACTCCAGGTCGAACGCCCCGTCCTCGGCCGCCCGGGAGTGCTGCTGCGGGTACTTGAGCACGAGTTCGGTGAGCTTGACGTTGTCGGGGTGGTCGACGGGCCGGTCGGGGTCGCCTTCCCACACCTCGACGGTCAGTTTGGACACGCCGTCCCTGGACGGCTGGTAGGACTTCTTCCGCTGCTGCGGAAGGCGCTGGTTGCGGTCGATCAGCGCGCTGAACTCACGCTTGCCGTACTGGTCCTTGGTGACCGTGCCGAGTGCGTGCGTGTTGACGACGCGGATGATGCTCTTCAGTTCTCCGTCCATGGCGGCAGCGCAGATCGCGGCGCCCTCGGCGACCGCGGTCAGCGGCTGGCAGAGGTCCGCGCTCACGAGTTCGCAGTCCAGCGCCTCGGCCACGGCGTCGCGCACGGCGGGGATCTGGCTGCTGCCGCCGATCATCAGTACGGCCTTGAGCTCGCCCGGATCGATGCGAGCCTGGGCAAGGCACTCCTCGACCGGATCGAGTGCCCGGCTGATGAGGTCTTGGATCGCGGCGGAGAACTCGTCCTGGCCGACCTCCACGGCGTTGCCGTCCGGCGTGGTGATCCGCACGAACTCCTGGGAGGACAGGAGAATCTTGCTGCGCTCGATGTCGAGGGCGAACTGCCGCTGTTCGGACTCGGACCACTTCCTGCGCGCCGGCGCCCGGTCGAGCACCATGCGCCGCAGCCGGGCGTCGATCTCCAGACCGCCCAGTTTGTTGACACCGCGGCTGGCCTTCTCGTCGAAGAACCCGTCGTCGTGCAGCAGCAGGGTGGCGTCCATGGTTCCGCCGCCCCAGTCGAAGACGAGGAACTCCCCGTCCTCCTCCATGGTGTGCGCGTAGGCGATGGCGGCGGCGGTGGGTTCGTTCAGCAGCGTCTTGACGGCGATGCCCGCCGCCCGCGCCGCTTCCCGGGTACGGAAGCGAGCCGCTCCCGTGGCGTTCGCCGGCACGGTGATCACCGCCTCGCCGATCTCCGTCGCGGCTTCCTCCTCGGCCGCCGTGGCCATGGAGCGGAACACGCCGGCGGCGGCAGTGGTGGCGGCGAACCGCCGTCCGCCGACCGTCACGAGCGGCTCTTCGCGCAGCAGCCGCTTGCACGCCTCGACGGCCTGCTCGGACCGTAGTTTGGCCTCCCAGCCGAACAGCGCTCCGGTACGGAGGGAACTGGTGCCCACGACCGAGGGGTAGAGCTTTTCGAAGCCGGGCCGCTCCCAGTCCGCGTCGAGTCCCTGGCCACCGAGTTCCAGGATCTCGACGTACTCGCCGTTCCACTGGGCGGCGACCGAGTTGGTGGTGCCGAAGTCGATGCCCGTCGTCATGCTTCCTCCCCCACTGCAGGACCGGGCACCCGCCGGAGGTGTCCGGCCAGAATGACCTTTCCGGTCACTTCGTCAACGTATGCCGGGCGCAGCACCTCGAACGTCTCGCCTTCTCCCTCGGTGACGACGAACCGGTCACTCTCCTCCGGCTCGGTCACCCTGAGGATGCGCAGTGATCGCAGGTGTTCCCGCATGGCCCCGCCCAGCAGCTCACCACCGTGCGCCGCCTGCGCCCATACGAGGGCGTCGATCTCCGCGAGACGTCCCGCGAACTGGGTACGGGTGCGGAACTCGTCGAGGACCGCCTTGCGCACCGCCACGTTCAGAGCGGTGGACGGCGGGACCTCGCCGGCGTTCGCGTCCGCCAGGGCAGCGGGTACCCGCTCGACGACTCCCTGGATGACCGTCTTGGCGTCGATGGGCTCCGGCGGCTCGGGGACGGCCTGCGGCCTCGCGACGGCGGGCTGCTCGACCGATTGCTGCTGCTTCCCCTTGCTGCGCTTCAGCCCGCCGGGCTTGTGCGGCGCGGCCGTGCGGCTCTTGCCCGGCTGTATGTGACCGCAGTGCGGGCAGGGCCGATGAGGACGCTCATTCTTGGGGACTCTGATCTTTTTCCCAGGGCGTGCCGTGGTCTTCTTCTTCGCGGCCATGGACTGGTTGCGCCTCGCTCACCGTCGTGCGTTCTGTCGGGAAGGACCGTCAGCGGGTGGACCCGTGCCGGTCGAGATGCGGTGGTGTGCTGCGGAAGTCGTCGAGCAGTTCGACGGCCGCCAGGGCACGGATGGACTCGAGGTCCGCGCCGCTCGTGAGGGCGGTCCGGCGTGCCATCGGCTCCAACGGCGGCACCAGTCTCCTGGGGACCGTGTCGGGCAGCTCGTACCGTGCCCGGTCGAGGGGCACCCGGAAGAAGACGTCGTATCCGGACTCGTGCCGCGCCGCCTCGTCGATCCGGCCCTCCGTCTGGTTGAGGCGGGCCTGGGACGACTGGTCCTTCTCGTGTTCGTACCGGCGGAAGAGGTCGCGGCAGTGCCGCTCCCAGTCTTCTGCCCCGTGGTCGAGGCCGAGTTCGAGGAAGGGGTTGGTCATCGGCCCGCGCCTGTTCTTCGGTGTGTCCCTCCAGGTGCGCACATGGCTGAGATTGCGCTCGGCGATCGGATCACCGTTCTCCGCCGCCTTCACCGCGTATGTCTCCGCCAGCACCAATTGCTCCCTCGCGGCCCTGTCGCTTCCGGCCTCGGGCGAGGTGACGGCGGTGGTGTACGCGGCGATGGTGTACGCCTCGTCCATGATGCCGGTGGGCAGGGCCGACTCCTTCTTCCGTTCCCGCACGAAGGACTCGGCCTGACGGCCCGCCCCTTCGAGGTCGCCGGACTTCAGCAGGTCATAGGCCCGGTTGAGCGCGACCAGGGCGTAGAAGTCACTGCGTCGGGGATCGACCGGAGCGGTCGGCCGCCACAGCGCGGCCATCAGCTTCCACAGTCCTCGGTCGCGGACGGTGTCGCCGTCCCACTGGCCGACGAGTGCCCCGGACCTGAGGTCGCGCAACTGGATCTGCTGGGCGCGCGGCAGTGCCGCGTCCAGAGCGTCCAGGGACGACAGCTGACCGTCCCTGACCACGTCGTACAACAGGTCCCAGACGTCCTCGGGTTCCTGCCTCATGATCGTCTCGTCGGCCAGGAACGCCCTGCGGCGCAGCATGCCGTGCCAGCCGAGCCGCTCGGCCTCCTGCGGGCCGACCGAGTTCGGGGTGAGGCGGGCCCTCAGGTAGAGCGCTTCCTCCTCGTCGCGTGCCTGCCATGGCTCGTCCTCGGCCAGCAGACCCCCGTGGTCCACGAGGTCGTCGAGGACGGACAGCGGAGCCCAGGGGAGAACGTGGGCCAGGACCGCGTTCGGCACAGGGATCGCGCCTCGGGTGGCCGCGGTGGCGAACAGAGAGAAGGCGGGCCCGCCCGAGACCGCGCGGAACCTCGTGCCGACCAGTTCGAGGCCGGGAGCGGTCGAGCACAGGATCCGGCACCGTTCCGTTCCCGGCTCGTTGAGCCAGCGCACTTCGGCGGCCCACAGACTTCGCAGGTGTCCGAGGACGCTGCGCGGCTCCAGAGTGGCGAGTCCCGCCCGGACCGCCGGGAGCAGGGTCTCGCGGTCAGGTGTCCCGGTGACGGCCCGGTCCAGCGTCTCTCGCTGGTCGTCCGTCAGCGTGGACGCCTCCACGATGTCCCGCAGTACCGCCAGTACCGCGTCGACGGCCTCGCCGCCGTTGACGCCGAGCCAGCGCCACTTCCGCTGGGCGAAGCCGGTCGCGCCGGCCTGGCCCTGGCTCGACCGGCGCTCGCGCGCTCTGGCCAGGCGCTCCTTCTCGGCGGCTATCGCCGCGCGGCGGGCGGCAACCGGGTCGGTCATGTCGTACACGCCGACACTGTAACCGTGCACGAAAACTTCACCCACCCCTCCCCTGAACAGCGAATCCGCAGGTAGCATCCCCGCCGAGTCCCGGAGTGCGGTGCCGGACGGAAACATGTCGCACCCTGCCTCAGCCGTCCCTCTTCCACTCCTGGCACCGGTTGGTCCTGAAGTACTCGCCGCCGACGCCCTTGGCCCGTTCCCAGCAGTAGCCGAACTCGTCCGTGCGGAAGGCGGACGATGTGTCGGTCCACGGCATGGTGTGGCAGGCGGCGATGCCGGTCCCGACGAGCACCGCGGGTGCGGTGATGGCACCCCGTGCGGTGAAATGACGGGCATGGAGGGCGATCAGCCGCCCCAGGACCGGTACGACAGCGGCCTCCATCCGCTCGGCCGACGCCTCGGCAGTGAGGCAGGACCGAGCATAGCGCAGAAACTTGGAAATGTTTGGAGCATCTTGGAATTCAATGGCCGAGACGATACGCTGCCCGCATGACCGCATCGCTGGAGGAACTGGAGGAGCGTCTGGCGGAGTTGCGCGCCAGGCTGCGTGAGGCACGCCGTGCTCGTGACACCTCGGCCGCTTCCGGCATCCGACGTGAGCTGCGAGTGGTGGAGGAGGCTTGGGAACGGGCACTGGACGCGGAGGAGGCAGCCGCGCCCGAGCCCGGCGAACAGCGGTCCCCGATCCGCGCGGCCGCCCCTCGGCCGGCTCCACGAGAGAAACGTTCCACTCAAGGCGCCGTCCCCATCCGGGAACAGGTCCATCAGTCACTCACACTGCTCGGCGCCCCGGCAGCTCCCAAGCTCATCTCCTCCGTGTACGAGGCCTTCTTCACCGAACCGCTCGTCGCCACCAAGCTGGCCTCGCTCCGCCGCGACGAGGAACGCTCGTTCAGCGCGCAGGGGTACGCCCGCCCGTACTACATCTGCGCGGCCCTCACCCACGACCGGCTCACACCCGCGCGCGGTCTGCTGGCCGTATCGGTGTGGCCGCTGGAGCGGCGCGTCATCGCCCCGCTCAGCCCACGCGCCGACTTCCTCACGCATGCCGTCGGCACCGCCGAGCAGATCCAGCGGCTCACCACGGCCGGCCACCCCCCGTCGGACACCGCCTGGCAGCTGCTGCGCCGTTTCGCGCTCAACATCCCCGGCGCGTACGAGAGTGACGACATCGATCCCGCCCGGGTGATCTCCGCCGCCCGCACCGAGGCGGCGGTCCACCAGGAGTCCGACACCGCCGAACGGCGTGCCGCCGCAGACCGCGCGCGGGCCCGGCTCACCGACGTACAGCAGCTTTTCGGTGCCGCACCGCTGCACAACGCACTGCGTGACGCGGGCGGCGCGAGCAACTGACACGCGACCGGGGCCGCCGCGTCCCGCCACCGCACCATGCCGTGCCACAACACCCGGTAAGAAGAGAAGATGCCTCCGCAGCACCCCTTTGAGCCCTCCGACAGCCGGCTCGCCACCCTGCGCGGACCACGTTCCCCTCAGCCGTACACCGCGCGCAAGATAACCGCCCTCACCGCCAACCCAGCCTGTTCCCGCCGCGCCGTGCTGGACGCCGCCGGGGTCGACAAGGCCGTACTCGCCCAGCGCATGGGGTAC
Organism: Streptomyces sp. CB02400; assembly: GCF_001905725.1. Classification (GTDB taxonomy): domain Bacteria; phylum Actinomycetota; class Actinomycetes; order Streptomycetales; family Streptomycetaceae; genus Streptomyces; species Streptomyces atrovirens. The sequence goes on along the minus strand of NZ_LIWB01000001.1, from coordinate 1,178,713 downwards.
GAACCGCGTTTCGGCCAGTCACCCTTCGCCATAGCGCGCGAGCAGGCGTTCGAGGCACTGGTGAAGTGGGGCGGTTACGCGGAGCTGATCCGGCTGCTCCGTGAACAGCTCGGCATCCCCGTGGAAGAGGCCGCTGTCACCGACCTGAGCGAGGTGGGCGGCGACACCTCTCTGAACCGGCGGGCGACCGAGACCCGGCACTTGCTGAAGCGCCTGGCCTCCGGCAGCGACGAGCGCCTGATCCTCGACCGGCCGCTGCTGACCCTGGAGGTCGCCGGGCAGACGGCCTACCTGGAACCCCAGGCCCTGACCCACCGCGTCGGCGGCCTGTTCTATCTGGCCGAGATCCGCTCCTTCCCCGCCATCGACGGACAGGCCAATCCGACTGCCGTCGCGCAGACCGCGAAGCAGGCCGCCGTGTCCGTCCTCGCCCTGCGCCGCGCCTTCGCGGATATGGACCTCAACCCGGAGCAGATCGCTCACGAGTTCCTGCTGATCTGCCCCAAGGACTTCTCCAACCGTCCCTACGGCCGCATGGTGGACCTCCGTCAAGAACTCGACGCGCTGCTCTTCCAGTTGACCCGGTTGCGCCGCGCCGACGACCTTGCGCTCGGCCTGCCGCCGTCGGCGACCCTCGACACCGACCGCGACGAGGCCGAACTGGACGCGTCGGTCGGTGCGCTGGACGCCGCCTACACCCCCGACTGTCTGTCCTTCTGCGAGATGGCTCGTTACTGCCGGGACGAGGCCACCGCCTGTGCCTCCCCGACCCGCCTCGGGGGCACGGTCCGCAACACCCTCCCCGGCATCGACTCCACCCGCACCGCCCTCGCCCACCTGGAGGGTGTGCATGCCCCGGGGCCCGCCGAGGCCGCCGCCATCGACCATTTGCGCGCCGCGGAACGGCTGCGGCGACTGCGCCGGGGTGGTGCCGCATGAGTGCGCTCACCGCCGTGGCCACCCTGCGGGCCACCGAGACCGGCCACGCCGAGCGGCTGACGACGGTACGACACGACCATCTGGACGACCGCCCCTTCGTACTGGTACCGCTGAGGCTCGCCGGCGAGGCCTGCGCGCCGCTGGCCGCCCTCGCCGGCACCGATCCCGCCGACCCCGTCCTGCTGACGGTCCGGCAACCGCGCGACCGCGGCGAACGGTTCCTCTTCGTGGAGCGCCTCGCCGCGCTGCTGCTGCCGTACATCGAGGAGTGCCGTACGGCGGAAACGGAGACGTACACCATGGGCCGCGGCCCGGACAAGGAGGAGCGCCGGCGCCCTCTGCGCGCGCCACAACTCCTCGTACCCAACGGGGACGGCATCGCGTACGTCCGGCTGCTCGGCCGACTGACCCGGCTGCGTGCCGTCGAGGGCCCGTACGCCGTGGACCCGGCCGTGCCCGTCCTCGGCAAGTGGCTGACCTGGTTCGCCGACCGGGCCGAGTTCCCGGGCTCCGGCCTGCTGCAGGCCATGACCCGGCTGCTGGCCGCCCACTGGGCCACGGGGCAGAGCGCCGCGGAGGACTCCCACCTCGCCTCGCTGCTCGCCTGGATCGACCCGCCAGGAGGGCACACCGGCGCGGAGGCCGCCCGGGAAGCGGAGGACCCGTTGTTGTACCCGCCCGCGGGACCGGCGACGGACGTCGTCTTCGACCGTACGCTGGACGAGCTGATGTCCCGCTACGACGAGGCCGGTGACGACCGCGGCCGGGAGGCCGTCGGGCGTCAGATCGACCGCGAGCTGCGCGGCCAGATGCTGCCCACCTGGGAGCTGATGTGGCGCGGAGTGGAGCTGTTGCGCGAGCTGCCGGAGGGCGGACACGTGTCCGAGCGGTGGGCGTACGACCGCCGGCTGTTCGCCGAGTACGCGGTCTACCTGGACGAGGACGGCCGCCCGCAGGCCCGCCGCGACCACGCCGTCGGCGCGGCCCGCCGCCTGGCGCGCATGGAGGAGGCGATGGCGCGGTACGACGCGGAGCGGGCGTTCGACGATCCACTGGTGATGGCGGAGTACGAGCTGACGGGTGAGGCGTTCACGGGGGTGGTCGTGGCCTGCGACGAGGACCGCTTCCTGCCAGGGGCGAGAAGTCCGAAGTGGCGCCCGACGATCACCGTGCGCAGCGAACTGCCCGTACGCCTCCGCGCGGGCACGGAGATCAAGTGCCCTGCGCGTCCGGGCCAGAAGGCGGAGATCGTCGAGGTGTCCCCGGACGGCAACGGCCACACCGTACTGATCCAGTTGAACGGCGGCTTCAACAACAAGCGCAAGCCTCCGGCTCCGCCGGGCACCCTGGCCGAAGTGGACGAGACGGTCACCTACACCTCCGTCGACCCCAAGTCCATGCCGTCCGTCCTGCCCGCCGAGGAGGACACCCCGTGGACCCACGGAGGGCCGCCCGAACCCTACGAACCGACCGATGAGGACGCAGAGGAGATCTGGGAATGACCGCCGCTCCGGAGACCGGCCCAGCCACTCCCGGCGTCCTCGCGGACCGGGCGGTGGCGGGCATCCTCACGGCGCTGGACACGACCACCGGCCGGGGCGTGGTGGTCGACTCCCCACCCGGCGCGGGCAAGTCCACGCTGGTCAAACGCGCCACCGGCCACCTCACGGCGGCCGGCCACCAGCTGATGATCGTCGCGCAGACCAACGAACAGGTCGACGACCTGGTGGACAACATCGCCCGCGAGTACCCGGACCTCGCGCTCGGCCGCCTTCACGCGAGCGCCTTCTCACTCCCGGAACGGGTGCGGCGGCACGCCAATGTGACGGGCAGCAAGGACATATCCGATCTGCGCGACCTGCCGGTCGTCGTCTCCACGGCGAAGAAGTGGTCGTACGTGAAGCCCGACAAGTGCGACCCGTGGCGCTGGGCGATCGTCGACGAGGCCTACCAGATGCGGTCGGACGCCCTGCTCGCCACGGCACCGCTCTTCGGCCCGGAGGACTCACAAGTGCTTTTCGTGGGCGACCCCGGTCAGCTGGACCCGTTCGCCACCGTGGACACCGACCGCTGGCACGGCCTGACCTGGGATCCGCTGCGCAACGCGGTCGACGTCACCCTGGCCCACAACGCGGACCTGGAACGCCATCAGCTGCCGGTGTCCTGGCGCCTGCCGGAGATGGCGGCATCGCTGGTGCAGAAGGCGTTCTACCCCTTCTACCCCTTCACCTCGGGTACGACGGCCGCCGACCGCGTCCTCGGCTACAGCAGCGAGGCACACCGTCCCACCCCGCAGGACGCGGTCCTGTCCCGCGCGGCGGAGTCGGGATGGGGTCTGCTGGAGCTGCCCGCCCGGCACACCCTGGACGACGACCCGGAGGTCGCCGAGGCGCTCGCCGCGACGGCGGCCCGCTTCCTGGAGCGGGGCGCCCTGGTCAATGGTGAGCCGCTCACCGCGTCGCGCATCGCGATCGGCGCGGCACGGACCGTCCAGGTGGAGGCGGTACGGTCCCGGCTGGCGGCGCGCGGTCTGACGGCCGTCACGGTGGACACCGCCAACCGGCTGCAAGGCCGCGAGTTCGACGTCACCCTGGTCTGGCACCCGCTCTCCGGCCGCCAGGACGCCTCCGCCTTCCACCTGGAGACCGGCCGTCTGTGCGTCCTGCTCTCCCGGCACCGCTTCGCCTGCGTGGTGGTGGCCCGCGCGGGAATCACCGACCTGCTGGACCGGCATCCGCGCAGCAGCCCGGTGTATCTGGACGTGCCGCCGAAGTTCCCGGACGGGTGGCGGGCGCACCAGGTGGTGATGGAGCACCTAGAGAACCGTGACCACAAGGTCCACTTCTGATTTCCACACCGTCACCATAGAATCCGTCCGTCCGTGGGGGGGCGAGTGCGACAAGACGAACATGTCACACAGGGGGGATCAGATGGACAACGCCGGGCCCGCCCGCGTTTCCATGTCCCTGACATGAAGTCCGTGCTTTCCCTCTCCGGTATGAGCAGCGCGACGCGAGAGCAGGGACAACCGTGACGACCATTCCGGGTGCATTCGGGGGCGGCAGCGATCTGGAACGCCTCAAGGCAGTCCTGGCGAACTGGCGCACGTCGCTCGTGGACCTCAGCGGACGCAACCGGCTGTTGAACTTCCGACACACCCGCACCTCGACACTGGAACTGTCGGCCCCCTTGCCGTCGGAGCTGGTGAGGCTGCTGGAGAACCACGCGCTGCGCTTCGCGCCGCTCCCGGACGAGGTGCCCGCGGAGGATGAGGAGCAGGAGTGCCCTCCTCCCGGTGAGGACGACATCGTCACGCAGAAAACCACGGCCCCCGCGCTGCAGAGGGCGCTGCGCTCCCTGCGCTCCAAGGCGACTCAGGTGTTCAACGACTACGGTCTGTGGACCCTCCACCTGGGCGTCGGCATGCTGCACTGGCGTGAGGACGGGGCCACCACCAGCAATCAGGCGCCACTGATCCTCTTCCCGGTGGAAATCGTGCGGACGCCCACCGGACAGGTACTCCTCCAGGCGAACGAGGACGAGGACCCACAGCTCAATCCCGCACTGCCCATCAAGCTGGAACAGTTCGGCATCGACTGGGCGCCCGTCGCGGAGACCGACTGCCGTGACGTGGACGCGGTGGTCGAGGCCGTGCGCGGGGCGGTGGCCGGCAAGTCCCAGTGGGAGGTGGAGGAGCGGGTCGTCATGGCACTCTTCGCCTCCCACAAGGAGTCGATGTATCGGGACCTGCTGGAGAACGAACACCGGCTCCTCGCGAGCGACCTGGTGCGCGCGGTGGCGGTGGGACCCGGCGACGCTCTCGCCTCCGACCGTTTCGACTTCGAGGAGGTGCCGGCGGAACGGGTCGACGAGCTGGCCCCTCCGGAGGACGCTCCGCTGGTTCTGGACGCGGACACTTCGCAGCGGCAGGCAGTCGCGGCAGCCGTTGCGGGCCGGTCCTTCGTGCTCGATGGTCCTCCGGGGACGGGCAAGAGCCAGACCATCACCAACATCATCGCCGGACTGATGCACGCTGGCCGCAGCGTGCTGTTCGTCAGTGAGAAGGCGGCGGCGCTGGACGTCGTGCTGCAGCGGCTGAGGTCAGTGGGTCTGGACTCCTACTCCTTCGCCCTGCACAGCCGCAACACCAGTCGTAAGGCCGTGGCGCAGGAACTCGGCCGTGCGCTCTCCGAGCAGCCCCAGGCAACCGGGCTCCCCGACCAGGAGAGGGTCCAGGCGCGCCTCGACCGCGAGGCACTGTCCGCGTACGCCGCCGCGATGAACGAGGTGCGCCGCCCCCTGGGTCGCACCCTGCACGACGTCATCGGCCAGGTGGGCCGTCTCGACGACGCCCCGGTCGCCTACCTCTCCGCTTCCGATGACGGTTCGTCCCGACTGTTCGCTCCCTCCTCCCTGACCGCGGCCGACCTGGCCGACGTGCTCAAGGCCGCCGACGCTGTCGGTGACGCCTGGCAGGCGGTGGCCGACCCGGGCTTTCCGTGGCGGGGACTGCGCACGGACCGGCCCCACCCCGGCCCCGCCCTGGAAGAGGCGCGCACGGCCCTGAGCGGACTCCTGTCCGCCCTCGACGGCTACGGGGCGCTCGCTCCGGAGGGCGCGCAGTTCACGACGTCGGACCAGGTGGACCGTCTCGTCCGGCTGCTCCGTCTGCTGGACGAACGGCTGCCTGTGCCCGAGTGGTGGCTCACCGAAGCCGACATGGCTCACGCCGTGACCGATCCGGTCGAGTCCTTCCTCGACGCACTGCGCCGCGTACGGCGTGCCCAGCAGACCGCGCAGGACCTGGTGGGCGACCGCTGGCAGGAGGTGTCCCCGCGTCTTCGCCCCGAGCCGCCGGCGGCGGAGCGGGCTCTGGTCTCCCTCGAGCCGCGGGGTCTGGATCTGACCGGCCTGACCGAGCGGCAGGCGGAGAACCTGAGCAGGGACTTCGAGAAGGCGGCCGACCTGCTGGGCAGCGCCACCTCCTCGGCCCGCGAGCTCGCCCGGGACCTGGGCGTCGACGAACCACATTCGCTGGCTGAGGCGACGGCCCTGTGCGATCTGGCGGACCTGTCCGACGTCCCGCACCGCCCACTGGAGGCGTGGCTCGCCCCGGAGGACTTCGCCGCCGCCCAGCGAGCAGCCCTCGGTCTCGTGGCGACCTCTGTGAGGGAGTTCGAGGCCTGTCGTGACCGCACGACCGCAGCACGGGCGACAGCGCGGGAGCACGCGGGGCCTGGCTGGGCGGACCTGCCGTCCCACCTGCCCCGAGAGCCGGAGGCAGCGGAGGCCGCGCTCGGATTCATGGAGCCGTCCGGTGCCAACCTCACGGTCCTCGGCCGGGACGAGGCCGACTCGCTCGCCTCCCGCTGGGGCACCCTCGCCGACATGCTGGAGGGCACCGCCAAGTGCGCGGTGAACGTGGCGGAACTGCTGGGCTGCGAACCGCCGGACACCGCCTCCGCGACGCGGTCCGTGACCGGGCTGGCCGCGCTGGCCGGCCCCGTCCACCGCGCTCCGGTCTCCTGGTTCGATCCGGCCGTGCTGCCCCGGGTACGCCGAGCCGTTGACGAACTGCACCGCCTCATGGACGTCCTCGACCGGGCCCGTCAGGAAGCGCAGGACGTGTTCGGTCCCGGTACGCCCTACACCGAAGGGCTGACCGACGCGGTGCGCCGCCTCTCGGAGAACGGCCGGCGCTTCGCGGCGGCTCTGTCCTCCCAGGTCCGGGCCGACCGGAAACTCGTCGGCGGAGTCAGCACCGGCGGATCCTGGAACAGCGGCCTGCAGGCGGAACTGGGCAAGGCGGCGGCCTGGCAGCAGGCACACCGGGCCGTGCGTGCCGCGGTGACCGAACACGCGGAACTGCTCGCCGCGTACGCCGGTGACGACCTGCCCGACATCAACGCGCTGGACGGCGCGCTGCGCCAGGCCGAGGATGCTCACCGGCTCGCCCCGGACGTGGTGGCCGACCCGGTCCGTCGCAACCGTCTGGCCGTGCAGCTGGCCCACGGGTCCGTGTCCGACCCCGCGCTGTCCGAGTGGGTCAAGCGGCTGGAGGACGACCTGAGCACGTGGGGCTCGGCACTGCGGGAGTCACGGCTGCGCGAGCACGGCACGGACCTGGGCCGTCTTGGATCGGCGGCGACCGCCGTGTGGCTGCGCGCCCACGTGCCGGCGTTGGAGGACGCCGTGAGACTCATCGACACGGTCCAGTCCGTCGGTCGCCGGGAGTTCCCCGGGACGACGGGCCACACCCTCGCCTCGGCGCGCGCGGCGGTCGCCGCGGCGCACTCGGCGCAGCGGGAGGACGCGGCGTTCGCCGCCCGGGAGGCCCAGGACCGGGAACTGCTGTGCGCCTGGTACACGGGCCTGGACACCCGTCTCGACGACCGGCCGGACACCGGCGGCGGCACGACGGTGGAGAGCGACCTGCTGCGCCAGGCCATGCGGCTGTCGTTCACCAGCGACGGGCCTGAGACGGGATCTGTCCCTGTCCGGACCGCTGAGCTCCTGGGCGAGTACGCGCCGGACGGCCGTCCCCGCACCGCCGCCCTGGCCGCGGCGCTCGCCGCGGCGTCCGACGCCCACCGGCTGGCCGGCCCGGTCCTGGCGGACCCGGTCCGGCGCAGCGGTCCCGTCCGCGCCCTCTGCGCTCACCAGCCCGCCGTTCCAGGGCTACTGGAGACGGCCGCCCGCCTGCGGGCGGAGTGCGCCGACTGGGAGACCTTCACGCACTCCCCCGCGCTGGCTGCTGCCGCCCCCGGTCTGCGGGCCCGTTCCCTGCCCGAGGGCGCGGCCTGGCTGCGTGCCCACCTCGATCCCCTCGACGAGGCCGCTTCCCTGATTCACTCGGTGGCCCGTGCCACGGGCTCCCCGGGCGGGGGCGCCGACTGGTTGTCCCTGGGCGGCGCCCGCTCCTCCGTGGCGGCCGTGGTCGCAGCCCGCGCGGCCGAGGAGGATCTCCTGAGCTCTGAGGCTGACCACCGCTGTCTGCTCGGTGACCTGTACGAGGGAGTGCACACTTCCCGGGAGGCCGTCCACCGCGCCCTGGACTGGACCCTCGGTGTCCGGCGCACCGCTTCCGTCACCGGCTCGGCCGCCCCTCTGGAGCCCGAGGCCGCGCGCCTGCTGCTGCACGCGGCGCCCGACTCGTCGGTGGAGCGCCGCAACCGTGACTGGCTGGAGCGGTCGGAGGTCCTCGTCGACTACTTCGTACCGGCCCGGGCAGCGGAGATCCGCACCGAGTTGGAGGCCGGGTTCCCGTCCGCCCGGACACTCCTAGACCGCATGTCCGACGATCCCTACGGCCCGGACGCCTGGCTCCGCTCGGCCGAGGCCCACGAGGTGCTGAGCCGGTACGGGCTGGAGAATCTGCCGACGCAGCTCGCGGACCGCGAGGTTCCGGCGTCGCTGTTCCCCGTGGCCGTGGAGCGCACCGTGCTGCGTGCCTGGGTGGAGCACCAGTTGGCGTCCGACAGCCGTCTCGCGGTGGTACGGGCCGCCGACCGCGACCAGGTGGTGGAGCGCTACCGCCGACTGGACCGCGGGCTGGTGCAGGCCGCCCACGCGACGGTGATCGATGCCTGCAACGCACGACGTCCGCGCCGGGCGACGACGGGTCAGGCCGCGATCCTGAGCCGTCAGGCGAAGCTGCAGCGGCGGCACATGCCGGTGCGGCGGCTCCTGAACGAGACCCGGGACGTCGTACAACGGCTCAAGCCGTGCTTCATGATGAGCCCGCTGACGGTCAGCCAGTACCTGCCGCCGGACTTCCGCTTCGACGTGGTGATCTTCGACGAGGCGTCCCAGGTCCTTCCGCAGGACGCCGTGAACGCCATTTACCGCGGTGACGCCCTGATCGTGGCGGGCGACCCGCGGCAGCTCCCGCCCACGTCGTTCTTCAGCGCCGGCGGCGACTCCGACGATGACGACGAGTGGGACGAGGAGGTGCCCGATTCCTTCGAGTCCATTCTGGACGCCTGCAAGGCCAGCGGGGTGCTGCGTGAGCTGTCGCTGCGCTGGCACTACCGCAGCCGCCATGAGAACCTGATCGCCTTCAGCAACCACGAGTTCTACGACGACTCCATGGTCGTGTTCCCGGGCGCGGTCACCGACGGCCACGACGTGGGCGTCGCGTTCTACAAGGCCGACGGCGTGTACGACCGCAGCGGCAAGCGCGACAACGTCCGCGAGGCCGAACTGGTGGCCGAGCGGGTCGTCCACCACTTCTCGACGCGACCGCACCTGACCCTGGGCGTCGTCACGCTCTCCAAGGCACAGGCGGACGCCGTCGAGGACGCCGTCACCGAGGCCCGCAGGTCCCGGCCCGACCTCGACAAGTACTTCACGGAGGACCGTCTGGGCGGCTTCTTCGTGAAGAACCTGGAGACGGTGCAGGGCGACGAGCGCGACGTGATCGTCCTGTCGGTCGGATACGGCCCCGACGCTCAGGGCAAGCTGCGTTCCTCCTTCGGCCCGATCAACCGCGAGGGCGGCTGGCGGCGGCTGAACGTGGCCGTGACCCGGGCGCGGCACCGGGTGGAGGTCGTGGCGTCCTTCCACGGCGCCGACCTGCCGGACAGCGCGAACAAGAGCGTCCAGCACCTCAAGCGCTACCTGCAGTACGCGGAACAGGGCCCCGCGATCCTGGCCACGGCCGCCCCCGACGCGGACGCCGCGCCGGAGAGCCCGTTCGAGGAGGACGTGCTCGACACCCTGCGCGGGTGGGGCTACGAGGTGCAGCCCCAGGTGGGCGTGGCGGGCTTCCGGATCGACATGGCGGTCCGGCACCCCGGCGCCCCCGGCTCCTACGCGCTCGGCATCGAGTGCGACGGCGCGATGTACCACTCCTCCCGCGCGGCCCGCGACCGCGACCGGCTGCGCGAGGAGATCCTGCGCGGCCTGGGGTGGAACCTGCACCGGATCTGGGGCACGGACTGGTACCGCAACCGCAAGGACGCGCAGCGACGGTTGCGCGAGGCGGTGGAGACGGCCTGCGCGGCCGACCCGTACGCGCCCGCGTCGGAACCTGCTCCGGCTCCCGCGCCCGAGAAGGCCCCGGCGGAGATAGCGATCGTTCCGGTCACCGAGTCCGACCGCTCCGAGTGGAGCCGGCCGTACCGCGCCCTGGGCTGGGAGGAGCTGTACGACCTGAAGGACGCCTTGTCCGCGGCCGCCCGGCTCCCGGGCATCGACCTCCGCGACCCCGCCGCCCAGAAGGTGGTTGCTGAAGTGGCCCTCCACATCCTCACCATGGAAGGTCCCATCGAGGAGGACGTGTTGATCGGCCGGGTCCGCAGTGCGTGGCTGCTCGACCGCTCGGGTCAGATCGTGCAGGGCAGCGTCCGCGACGCGCTGGCACGACTGCGCCGGAAGAAGAAAGCGGTCCAGTCCGGGACCGTCTGGGACGTACCCGGACGGGCCGTGACGATGGCCCGGACTCCGAGCCCGGACTTCGACCGCAAGAAGGTCTCCCAGGTTCCTCCCGCGGAGCGTCAGGTCGCCCTGCTCGGCATCCTGTCGGAGTCACCGGGCATGCGCCGCGAGGAACTGGCCAGGGAGACGGCCCGGTTCTTCGGGTGGCTGCGCTTGGGGACGGACATCCGGGCCGCGTTCGACCAGGACATCGAGGAGCTGATCACCAGCGGGCTCGTCACCACGGGTCCGTCGGGGCTCGTGCCGGTGGACGACGTCACCGGGTGACGACCGTGCGCTGGTTCAAGGGAGGGACCGATGACGACCGGCGACCCGCGCGAGCGGAGCAGTCCGCTCACCGACCGGTCGCCAGTGGCGTGGTGAGACCTCGATGACGGTGAATCCGGTGTGTTGGCGGGTGATGTCAGGAAGAATGCCGTGAAGTCCGTGAACGAGGGGGCGAGTGATGGGTGCGGCTCTACTGGCACTTGCGGCTGCAGTGATCGGAGGCGGGGTCTCCCTGGCTTCGGTTCTCCTGACGCAGCGCAGTGCGGAACGCGGGTGGACCCGTGAGCACGAGCGGATCGAGCGTCATCGTGAAGAGGACCGGATCCGTGAGCGGGACAGCCGTCTGCTGGAGGAACGGCGGGCCGCATACACGCGGTTGAACGCCACGGCGCGAGCGGCCCGGGATGCTCTGGCCGGGTGCATGCACGATCTGCGCCGGGGCGGCTCCTTCGACGAGGCGCGACGGGCTGAACTGGAGGAGCGCTGGAGTGCCTACGTCGTCCAGCACGCGGAGTCTCACATGATCGTGTCCGATGCCGTGCTGCCCGTTGCGGGCGCCGCCAACGGTTCGCTGCGGAAGATCTACGGGCTGGTCCAGCGCCTGGATTCGGGGCAGTCGGACCGGGAGGAGGAGCTTCAGGAACTGAGTCGACGGGTGGACGACCTCTGGGACCGGCTGACCGCCCTGAGGGATGAGATGCGCCGGGATCTCGGCATCACTGCGTGCGTGGAAACCCCCAGTAGGTAGACGCGTGAGGTCGTTGGGCTGGAGTTCAAATCCGCTTCACACGCCGTTGGACCCATGCCTCAGGCCTCAGGCCTCAGGCAACATCGTTCGAGTAGACGAGACGGACAGGCTCGGTAAGAACGGCGCGGGCGCTCTCGAAGTCGGCCAGGCGGGCCGCGACCGTGGCGACGGCGAGGCGTTCCGGGAGGGCGGCGGAGAACTTCAGGCCGCGTACGGCCCGGGGGTCCACGTCGGGCAGGACCAGGCTCTCGCCGACGTTCTCGCGGGCCGCGCGCCAGTCGGCCGGGGTGAGGTCCTCGCGCAGGCGCAGCCAGCAGTCGGTGGGACGTTGCAGGGGGTCGGCGACCGACGAGAGGGTGGCTGCGAGGGTGGCGTTGGCGCGGTAGCCGGCCCAGGTCCACCAGCGCACGTCGCGGCCGACTCGGGTGATCAGTGTGCCGTCCGGCTGCACGGTGTCGGGTGCGTCGGTCTCACGCTGTTCGGTCAGGCACGACTCGGCACGCCGGGTGAGGGAGACGGGCGGGTTCGCACCCAGCAGTACTTCACGCATGGCGCGGGTGAGGGCGTACGACAGTCCGGCGATGCCACCGTTCATCCACTTGGCGACACCTCCGCCGTCGGCGGGTTCGACGAAGACGCGTTTGCGCGTCCAGTCGATGTAGGTGACCTGCCAGCTGCGTCCGCCGAGCAGTAGGCGGCGCGGGCCCGGGCGTTCCTCGGTGAGCACGCTCGGGTCGGTGCGGCCGATCTCCGTGCGTCCGGACAGGACGGTGAACTGCGGTGGCGCGGTGAAGGACGCGGTGAGTTCGATGAAGTGCCGCTTGCCGAAGCGGCGTTCCGCCTCGGGCCCGACGAACAGCAGGCCGCCGTCGCTGTCGAGGAAGCCCTCCTCGGTGAGGTGGCGCAGGATCGGGGCGGCGGACCGGTCGAAGGGGGCGAGGCCGTTCCACTGCTGTTCCCACAACTGGTCGCCGAGCTTGTGCTGCTGCAGGGTGGCGGCGAGGAGCTGCTGGGCCACGAGGTGGCGCGGCTCGGGCGGTGGGAGGACCGGTTCGACCCAGCCGCGCGACCAGAGCAACAGCAAGCCTGCCGCTTGGAGCAGCGTGTCCTTGTGAGTGGTGAGGAACAGGCAGTTGCGTACGGTGCCGGGCCGTCGCCCGGTGCGGCCGATGCGCTGCAGGAAGGAGGCGACGGAGGCCGGTGAGTCGATCTGGATGACGCGGTCCAGGTCACCGACGTCGATGCCGAGTTCGAGGGTGGAGGTGGAGACGATGACGCAGTCGCGCGCTTCGGCGAAGGCCTGCTCGGAGCGCGTGCGTTCGTCGACGGAGAGGGAGGCGTGGGACAGGAAGACGGTCACCTCGCGGGCCCGGAGCGCGGCGCCCAGTTCCTCGACCTGACGGCGCGAGTCGCAGAAGACGAGGCGTTTCTCCCCCCGGTGCAGGGCGGCGATGAGCTTGGCTGCGTTGTCGAGGGAGCCCACGTAGTCGAGCTCCACCTCGCCCGCGGGCCTGCGGGACGGGTCCGCAGCAGCCTGCTCCCCGTGTCCGGCCGCACCGGTGGCGGGCAGGTGGACGCCCGGCGCGACGACCTGCCCGGTACGGCTCCCAGTACCAGCTCCCTGCAGCCAGCGCAGCAGGTGCTCGGGGTTGCCGACGGTCGCCGAGAGTCCGACGCGCTGGATGGGCCGGCCGGTGACCCGTTCCAGCCGTTCGAGTACGGCGAGCAGGTGCCAGCCCCGGTCGTCGCCCGCGAAGGCGTGCACCTCGTCGACGACGACGGTCCGTACGCTTCCCAGCAGCCGGGCGTGGTCGGTCTTGACGCCGATCAGCATCGCCTCGAGCGACTCGGGCGTGGTCAGCAGGACGTCCGGCGCCTCGGTACGGATGCGCTGCCGCTGCGACTCCTTGGTGTCGCCGTGCCAGAGGGCGGCGCGCCGTCCCAGCCACTGGGCGTAGGTGTCGACGCGGCCGACCAGGTTGTTGAGGAGTGCCTTGAGGGGGCACAGGTACAGCACCGAGGTGCCGGTCCACCGTTGTCCGGCCATCGCCGACAGCAGCGGGAAGCAGGCCGCCTCGGTCTTGCCGCCGGCCGTCGGCGCCAGCAGGACGGCGTCCTCGCCGTCCATGAGCGGGGTGATCGCCGCCCGCTGGAGGGGGCGCAGGTCGGGCCAGCCGAGGGTGTTGACGATGTGGTGCAGGACGACGGGGTCGAGCCGGTCGAGTACGTCGGCCCCTCCCCCGGCCGCCTCCGCCCCGGCCGGGCCATCGGTGTCCGCCATCACAGCTCCAGGTCGATGTCGTCGGCGGACGTGGAACCGCCGGTGACCGTGGCGGCCAGGTTCCGCTCCACGTCGGTGAGCTCGCTGCTCGCGACCGTCAGCTTGTAGTGCTGTCGCGGGTCGAAGTCGTCGAACTGGTCCACGCGGTCGAGGACGTCCCCGACGAGCTTCTTCAGGAACAGCCGGGGAGCCACCCCGACCTTTCCGCCCAGGGCTCCGCCGACGGCCCGCGCGAGGTCGGCGACGTAGACGTCGTCGACGACCGTCCGCACGCGCTCGGGCGACGTGGCGGCGTCGGCGTACAGGTCCCGGATGGTGACGCCGAGGCCGACCAGTGACTCCTGGATGAAGCCGGGCAGCCGGATCTGCACCGCGCGGGGGTTGTCGAAGCGCGGGTCGGTGGTGAAGTCGGTGGCGAGCCGCTGGGCGAGCGGGGCCAGGCGCTGGACGCCCTGCTGGCCGTCGTAGAAGGCCGGCGTGCCGGTGATGACGAGGTACAGGCCGGGGAAACGGCCGGAGTGCACCTCGTCGATGAGCTGCCGCAGCGCGTTGAGCGCCTTGTCGCGGGCGTCGGAGCGGACGCGCTGGAGCGTCTCCACTTCGTCGAGGACGACGAAGAGCCCGGTGTGGCCGGAGTCCCGCAGCACGGTGAGCAGGCCCTGCAGGAAGCCGAGCGCCCCGAAGTGGTCGAGGTCGCCGCGCACCCCGGCGGACCGGCGTGCGGAGGCGGCGACGTGCGGCTGGCCGCCGAGCCACGCCAGTACGGCCGCGGCGGTCGCCTCGTCGCCGTCGGCGAGGGCGGCACGGTAGCCGCGCAGGGCGGTGGCGAAGGACGGGGCGTGCCGGGACACCTCGGCGAGCCGCGCGACGAGCAGCTTCTCCACCTCACCGGGCAGCTCCTCCTCGGTCGCGCCGGCGGCGAGGGCGTCCTCCTCCAGCGCGTAGAACCAGGCGTCGACGACCGGGCGCAGAGCACTGGGCGGGAAGCTGGAGGTGGTGAGGCGCTCGGTGAGCCGCCGGTAGACCGTCTCCAGCTTGTGCAACGGCGTCTCGTTCTCGGAGATCTGGATCTCGGCCACGGCGAAGTTGCGACGCTTGGCCCGCTCCCCCAGCCAGCGGGTGAAGAACGTCTTGCCGGACCCGTACTCACCGCGCACGGCCTTGAACACGGACCCGCCGGACGCCACCGAATCCAGTTCCGAGTCGAGGGCCGCCTCGAACCGGTCGAGCCCGGTGGCCAGCAGGTCGAGCCCGCTCTCGGGCACGGCCCCGCGGCGCAGGGCATCGACGACGGTACGGCGGCGGGCGGCGCTGACCTGGGCGGGACGCTTGGATCCGGTGGTGCTCACGGGGAACAGTGTTCCATCTCCTCACACCTCAGCGCCCGGGCGAAGGGCCACAGTGTCCGGTTCGTAGACAAGTGCCCGTTGGTTCGACTTCCGTGCTCGAAGCCGATGGTGAGTCGACGATGTCGGGGTTTCCCCCGCCGTCCCTTATGCTCGCGAGGCAGTTGGTGTGAACAGTGCATTCGGGGGCGCGCGGCACATGGCCGACGAGATCAAGTACGAGTACAAGACCGTGCAGACCATTCGCGGCACCGACGGCTTGGTGATCTCGAAGATGCAGAAGGACGGCTGGGAGTTCGTCGAACAGTCCCAGGGCACGCTTCGCTCCACCCTCGCCTTCCGCCGGCCGAAGAAGCCGCTGCCGTGGCCCCTGATCGGCGCGGCGGCCGCCGGCCTCGCGGTCTTGGCCATCATCATCGGCACTGCCACCGCACTCAGCGATGGGGACGAGAAGAAGGACGAGGTGGCCAAGCCAGAGGCCGCCGCGAGCGAGGAGCCTTCCGCTACGCCGACTCCGAGCGCCGCCGAGTCGGCTGCCATCGAGGTGATCACGCCTGAGAACAGCCCGGAGTTCGCGGCTCTGCTGAAGACAGCGGACGACTGCGATGCCGCCAACGCGGACTTCGCAACCAAACACGAGGGCCGGACGGTCGCTTTCAACGGCTCGATCGTGCACATGGCACGCTACTCCACCGGCTACGACTTCCTCTTGGGCCCGGGCGACAAGGGACCGAGCACCACGGTCGGCCCGGCCTTCAAGTACGAGGGAGTCAACATCTCGGACTTGAAACTGACCGGCAAGGAGACCCCCGCCGCCGTCGGCGCAGGTGACAAGTTCCGCTTCATCGCCGAAGTTGGCGAATTCAACGCGGTCCAGTGCCTCTTCCACCTCGACCCGATCTCGACGGAAACCCGGTAGTCAACCCTTCTCCCCCAGGGATACCGCGGAACTCCTCGGTGGGTAGGCGCTCGCTGATGGTCTTGTTTATCTTCGAACCGGCTTGACCGTCACCACAGAGCGCTGCTGGAATCACTCTCCGTACAGGTAACAGGGCGGGGAGTGGAGTCACATGGCAGCCCTCGACAACGTGAAGCTCAAGGACGTTCTGGCGGATGTCGCCTCGGGTTCCTTACAATTGCCCGACTTTCAGCGGAACTGGAAGTGGGACGACGACCGGATCCGGGCGATCATCGCGACGGTCACGCTGGACTACCCGCTCGGCGTCGTGATGACGCTGCAGACCGGAGGCGCCACCCGGTTCCGTTCCCGGACCCTCACCGGCGCCCGGCCGGAGGGGGACCCGGAGGCCGATCTCCTGTTGCTGGACGGGCAGCAGCGCCTCACCTCCCTCTTCCAGGCCCTGTGGCTGGACGCTCCGGTGGAGACGGCGGACGCCCGTGGCAAGCCCATCCAGCGGTGGTACTACGTCGACATCGCGAAGGCCGTCGGGCCGTCCGCGGACCGCGACGAGGCCATCGTGTCCGTCCCGGCCGACAAGGTGCTGCGGACGGACTTCAACCGCACCGTGGTGCTGGACCTGAGCACCACCGAGGCCGAGTGCGCGGCCGGCCTCTTCCCTCTCCACTTCGTCTTCGACGCCCAGCGCGTCAACGAGTGGAAGAAGGCGTACATCAAGGCGGACGAGGACCGGAACTGGGACCTGTGGGGCCAGTTCGACGAGGCGGTCCTCCAGCAGGTCCGCGCCTTCCAGGTGCCGATGATCCGGCTGGCCGCCTCCACCTCCATGGACGCCGTCTGCGCGGTGTTCGAGCGGGTCAACACGGGCGGTGTGCCCCTGAACGTCTTCGAACTGCTCACCGCGACGTACGCCGGGGACCGTGACTATGTGGAGCGGACCGGGGACTACTACCAGCTTCCGGTGGTGTGGCGGGAGATCAAGCAGGCCCTGGCGAGTAAGTACCCGGTCTTCGGCCGCCTGGAGAGCGGTCTCGAGAACGGGCTGAGTAGCATCGACTTCCTACAGGCCATCGCACTGGTGCGTACCTGGGAGCGGAAGCAGGAGGGCCTCGGGACCACGGTGTCCTGCAAGCGCCGTGATCTGCTGGACCTCCCCCTGGCCGACTTCGTGCGCCTGGCGCCCAGGCTCGCCGACGCCTTCGCGTGGGTGGGCGACTTCCTGGAACGGCAGTGCATCGTCCGCCCGGCCGACCTGCCGTACAGAACGCAGCTCATCCCGCTCGCGGCAGTCCGCGCCATCCTCGACACGGGGACGGACGGCCTGGGGGCGGAGGAGAAGATCGAGCAGTGGTACTGGTGCGGGGTCCTCGGGGAGATGTACGGCGGCTCCACGGAGACGCGCTTCACCAAGGACGTCGAACAGCTCGTCCCCTGGATCGCGCAGGACGAGAAGGCGCCCGAGACGGTCACGGAGGCGTTCTTCTTCGCCGACCGCCTCGACACCCTCACCACTCGCAACAGCGCCGCCTACAAGGGCATCTACGCCCTGCTGATCAAGCAGGGGGCGGTGGACTGGCACTACACGAGCGCCCCGCTCAGTCCCGGTCGGCTGGACGAGTACGGCGTGGACGTGCGGCAGATCTTCCCCAGGACGTGGTTCCGGCGGGGCAACAGCAATGGTCTGCCCACCAGTTCCATCGTGAACAAGACGCCCTTGTCCTACCGTGCCGCGATGGACATGACGGGGGCACCGTCGTCGTACCTGTCCACGATGATCGCCGCGTCCGACATGCGTCCCGAGTGGTTCGACGATCTCCTGACCACCCACCTGATCGATCCGGACGCGCTGCGCGAGAACGACTACGAGCGCTTCTACCGCGACCGCTCCAAGCAGTTGCAGGACCTCGTGCACTCCGCCATGGGCAAGAGGACGATGCTCCGTGACCTGCCGGAGGGCGACGTCCGATGACGACCAGGCCGGACGAGCGGGACATGGCCTCGCTCAAGGGCAGGACCGTGTCCGTGCAAGAGATCCTCGACCTGTTCCAGGTCAGGGTCCGCGACCACCGGACGGTGCACCGCATCTCTCAGGCGTTCACGGACGCCGGGCTGACCACGCTGCCGGACTTCGCCGTCTGCGGTCTGCGCAGCACCGTGGACGTCGTGCCGCTGGCAGCCGTTCCCGCGCAGCGCACGCCCGCCGAACCGGAGGGTGAGGCCGACGAGGCGGACGAGGCCCTGCCCTCGCACGCGCTGCCGCAACGTCTGCTGCTCGGCGACATGCCGTCGGCACGGCGCGGCCTGGTGTCCGTGGGTCCCGGGACGCCCCTGTCCCAGACGACCTTCCTGATGCGCACGAAGGGGCTCTCCCAGGTGCCGGTGACCACCGGCATAGCGCAGGTTCACGGGGTCGTCACCTGGGGGTCCGTGGCCAAGATGTACGAGGCGGGGAAGGAGGCCACCCTCGACAACGCGATGGAGAAGGACTCGTTGCCCGTCGCCGACGCCCGCCAGGAGTTCTTCACCGCCCTCCCGGTCATCCGCGAACACGGCTATCTGCTCGTCCGCGGCGACGACGGCTGTCTGGCGGGCATTGTCACCGCCGCGGATGTCACGGAACGCTTCGAGGGGGCGGCGCGCCCCTTCTTCATCGTGGGTGAGATCGAGTCGTTGCTGCGCCGCTGCCTGGGCGCGGCACTGGACACGGAGGCCATCAAGGCGGTCCAGACGAACAAGAAGGCGGAGCATCGCACCGGTCAGGTGTCGGACCTGATGTTCGGCGACTACCTGAGGCTCCTGGACGGCGACCAGACGAAGCAGTCCCTCGCCGAGCGGGCCGACCGCAACTGGGAGGCGCTGAAGTGGCCCAACATGCCCCGGGAGCAGTTCATCGGCCTGCTGAAGCGGGTGAAGGACATCCGCAACCGGATCGCCCACTTCGATGAGAAGCCGCTCCCGTCGGAGATGATCGACGAGCTGACGACCTTCGCGAAGGTGCTGCGGGCGTTCGCGTCGTGAGGTGGCGGGGCAGGGTCGGTCCCCGGGAGCAGTGGACCGCGTTCACTGCCTACGCGGGTGAGATCACCGCCTGACGACGGACCCGTTCGGGGTGCCTCGGGACCAAGGTCCGAGGCACCCCGAGTCGTGTCGTCAGCCCGCTCCGAGGGCGAACTGCTCGCGTAGCAGCGCCTCGTGGAGCCGCAGGGTGCGGCCGTCCGGCAGGGTCTCCAGGACCTGTACGCCGTCGTAGTTGAGGAGTTGCCGCAGGACGGCGGCGAAGCCGTCGCCCCGGGTGACGGGCATGCCGGCGCGCTGGGCGAGCGCGGTCACCGGCAGGGTGCCGCCCGCGTCCAGCAGGGCGGCGAGCGCCTTGTGGACCTGCTCCTGCTGCGGCTTGCGGGCCAGGCCGCCGAGCTGCGCCTGGTACGTCTCCGAGTCGAGCAGCGCCGTCACCAGCGTCTCGGTGCGGGAGACGAGGGTCGGGGTGAGGAGGGCGTCGTCTCCCCCGGTGGTCAGCGCCACGTCGAAGAGCGTTTCGTGCGTCCGGGCGACTTCTGCCTGGTCCTTCTTGGCCTTCGCCGTCGGCTTCCTGGGAGCGGGAGCCGTCGCGGTCACCGGCCGGGCGGTGTGCTCGTCCGGCAGCGATGCCTTTCCGGTCTCCTCCGGGGCCCACCAGGCCGGCCGCTGGTCGCCCAGTTCCCGCCATCCCTTGGGGGGTTCCGCGCCGAACGGCAGGAAGGCGAGCACCGGGATGGTGACCTCGGCGAGGGAGGTACCTCCGTGGTAGCCGGCCTTGAGGGCGGTGTAGCGGGAGTCGGCGTCCCACAGGGCGACGACGGACGCGCCGGGCTCGGGCCACACCACGCGCGGTCCGGAGAGGGCGGTCTCCCGTTCGGCGAGCGGGCCGTCGCCGGGCAGGCGGTGGCGGGCGGACGCGGGGTCGGTAGCGGGGTCGACCTTCGTGCCGTGCCGGTCGACGACGTGGCCGTGGTCGCTGGTGAGGACGACCGCCATGCCCTGGGTGGCCGCCACCCGCAACAGGTCGCGCAGGCCAGGCACGTCGTCGATCCGCCAGGCGCCGTCGCCGAGCTTCTGCTCCTTGGCGAGCCGGTCGTCGATGGCGTTGAGGACGACGGCGACGTGGGTCCTGCCGTCGCCGAGCACCTCCGTAAGTGCCGGGCCGAAGGTGTCACCCGCGGTCTCGGTGCGCAGGTCGTCCTTGTGGAACACGGCGGCCGGGGCCCCGCCCCACAGCTTCAGCGCGGGGAAGAGCCGCTTCTCGTCGGCCTGGGTGCCCTTCATCAGGGTGCCCGCGAAGAGGGAGGTGCGGGACACGGCCGTCACCGTGGGCAGGGCGGCGGCCATCGCCCGCCGGTGCGGGGTGTCACCCTCGGGCAGCGGGTCGAACTCGGCCCAGGAGCGGCGCAGTTTCTCCCCGAGTTCGTTGGCGATGGCCGCGCTCATGCCGTCGAGCACGAGCAGCAGTACCCGCCGTTCCTCCGTGCGCCGCACGACCGGGCCGACCACGCGGTCGAGGAAGGTCTCGACGGTGAGCATGGAACCGGGCTGGGTACCGGCCTGCGTCCAGGCGGCCAGGGAGCGGGCGAAGGACGCGTCCATCTGCCGACGCCGGTCCCGCACGCGCGTGCCGAGGGTGTCGTAGGCGGCCTTGAGGACAAGGTCCGGGTCGCCGCCCGCCTCGATGTGCTCCAGGGCGAGGTCCACCCAGCCGGTCTCGGCGACGTGCCGCTGTAGGGCGTCGGCGACGGTGGGGGCGTCAGCGGGCGGGTCGGTGGCCAGCCAGCGGGCGAGGCGCTGGCCCATGCGGGCGCGTTCGATGCGGGCGGACTCCTCCGGCTCGGCGGTGAGCCGGTGGTCCTCCAGGCGGCGGACGGCGTCCGCCACCGCGGCCGTGTCGCCCGCCGCGAGGGCCCGGCCGACGGCGGTGAACCGGGCCTCGAGTCCGCCGCGCAGGACGGGGCTCGCCGCCACGGCCTCCTCCGCGCCGAACTGGCGGGCCAGCGCGGCGGCCCGGTCGAGCACGATGCCAGTGGTACGGCGTGCCTCGCGAGCCTGGTCGGCGTCGGTGCCGCCGGTGCGGTGTCCGGCCGCCAGCAGCGTGGTCACGTACTCCTCGGCGGCCCGCCCGAAGACGGTCACCAGGGTGTCGAGCTGGTCGCCGGCCGCCGGGGGCTGGTCGCCGAAGTAGCGTTCGGCGCGCCCCCGGGCCCGGTACGTCTCGGGGGCGGGTTCGGCGTGCTGCCACAGCGCCGCGCACACGAGGCCGAAGGCGGCGGCGTCCGCGCCGCGTTCGGCGTCGACGAGGGCGAGCAGTGCGCGTCCGGCGAGGCCCGCCTGGTCCTCCTCTCCGAGGAAGGCGGTCAGCCCGGCGCGTTCAGGGCCGCGCAGGGCGAGGAGCCGTTCGGGGGCGCCGGGCCGGGTCGACCAGTGCAGCAGGGCCTGGGCGTCGAGCCGGTCGTCGCCGGGGCGGCGCATGCCGCCCTCGGTGTCGTAGCGGCCCAGGCGCAGGCGGCGCTGGGCGAGCGCGGTGAGGGCGTACTGGCGGGACAGCCAGCCGCCGGGCACGGCCGGCCAGCCGCCGGGCGGGGTGGCGTCGAGCAGGGCCTCGGCGGCCCAGTTGACGTCCTTGAGCCGGGGGTCTATCTGCCGGGCGCCGAACGCCTCGCGGACGACGTCCCAGCTGTCGACCGTGTCGATGCGCAGCTTGTGGACGCGGGCGAGGATCGCCGGGTCGAGTTCGTGCTGCTCGCGGTCGGTGAGGACGACCAGGACGGCGGGGCCGGGGCGGCGGCCCCCCAGGTGGTCGAGGACGAGTTCGTGGACGGCGAGCGGGGACGGCGCGACCGCGACACCGGCCGTACGGCCGTCACCCCAGACGGGTTCGGCGGGCCCGTCCCACTGGGGAGCGGACCGCAGCAGCACGACCCGGCGCCTGCCCTCGCCGTCCCCCGTCAGGGAGGCGGCGAGGGAGGACTGCGAGGACAGGTACTGGGTGACGGTCGCGGTGTTCAGCCGGACCGCGCCCGGTGCGACGGTGGCGGTGTCCGTCATTCGATGACCTGCCAGGTGATCTCGATGGTCGCGTTCGGGTGGCGGGCGGCCAGTTCGGACAGCTCCGCCTGGAGGTCGGAGGCGGCCCGGGACACGGTCGTGCTGCGGCGCCCGGACGTGCGCGCGGTGCCGCCGCCGCTCACCGGGGAGGATGTCTCCTGCGGCGGGGTGTAGGGGATGCGCGGGTCACTGGTCGGCGTGTCCAGGGACTGACCGTCTGCCGTGGGGGGCAGGGGCGCGGGCGGCGGGGTGGCGGCGGCCTGGGCCCGCTTGATCAGGGCAACGACCTCGCGCTGGGTGCGGGCGAGGGCGTCGCGCAGGTCGGCGGTGCGCTGGTCGTCGCGGGCGACGTTGCGCAGCGAGTCGAGCAGTGCCTCGCCCTCGGGGCCGAGTCCGGCGGCGAGCTCCAGGGTGGTCCAGGGGGCGGAGGCGACGGCCTCCGCGACCGCGCGGGCCTTCTTGATGGAGGTGCCGTACCGGTCGGCGCTGGTCTCGCCCAGGTCGAAGGAGGCGAGGGCCTCCACGGTCTTCTTCGCCCCGGCCGCGCCCTTGCCGGCCTCCGCTGTGAGGACGTCCAGCAGTTCCAGGGAGCGTCGGGCGAGGGCGAGCCGTCCGGTGTCAGCGGTCTGGTCGAGACCGAGGAAGGTGGTGTGGGCCTCCAGCTGGTGCACCAGGTCGGCCGCGTGGTCCCGGTGGTCACGGGCGGCCTCGATGATCTGGCGGGCGAACTGGTTGACCATCCGGCCGCGCCGCAGCGCGGGCGGCTTCGCCCCGAAGACCGTCTCGAAGCGCTGCCGTGCGGTCTCCCAGTCGGACTCGGCGGGCAGCGGCTGGCTGCGCAGCGCGTCGTGGTCCTTGATCGCGGACAGTTCGGGCGCGGGGTCGAGGACGGTGCCGCCGCGCACCCACACCCGGTCGTCCATCTCGGCGAAGGAGGCGACGACGAGCCGGGCGAGGAAGTCGGGCAGGCCGCGCGGGTCGGGCCGGTCGGTCCAGTCGGTGAGGGTGATCAGGGACAGGTCCCCGGTGACGCCCTGGGAGCTGGCCTGCTGGCGGAAGTGGTCGGCCCAGTAGCGGGACAGCTCGAAGTACGCCTCCTTCTGCTGTCCGAGGCGCAGCGGCCCGGCGATGCGCTGCATGAGCTTGCGGTCGGCGGCCGGGACCTCGATCCGCCCGTCGCGGGCCTCGGCGGCGGCGCGGACGTGGGTGAACACCTTCTTGGTGTCGGCGGGCTTGACGGCGGTGCCGGTGGCGTCGGGGTCGAGGTCGGGGTGGGCCGGGTACTGGTGGGCGAGCAGCTTGCCCGCGACGTGCCGGATGCCGTCGTGCAGGCTCTGCCCGAAGGACAGGGTGAGCCCGTCGACGTCGGGCAGGGCGACGAGGTGGTCGTCGAAGTCGGGCACGACGTCGGCGGCCTGCTTCTGGGCGAGGCCGTACGCCTGCTTGAAGGCGCCCTTGACCTGCTTGAGCAGAGCCTCGCGCTGGGTTTCGAGGAGGCCCTTGGCGCGGCTGCGGTTGTCGGCGTTGAGGTGGCCTGCGTACTGGGTGTCGAAGCGGTGTTCGTCGGCGAGGGCCTTGTCGATGACGACGAGGCGCCGGAAGTCGGCGAAGCGCGTCGCGGACAGGTGGGCGGGCAGCCAGGCGACGGTGCGGGACCGCTCACCCTGCTGGCGTTCGCGCAGCCGCCGGATGCGGTTGACGTCCTCGACCGGGCCCCATTCGCCCTCGTCGAAGGGGAGGTCTATGGCGATGCGCCAGCGGCCCTCCTCCTGCGGCATCAGGTCGTGGTCGGGCAGCTCGTCCTCGTCGGCGACGTTGCCGAAGACGATCTCGGCGGTGCGGGCGGTGCCGCGCCAGGTGAAGCCGAGCTGGTCGCTCAACTGGCCGTGCTCGACACCCAGTTCCTCGGAGAGCAGGCGGCGGGCGAGGGCGACCCGGTTGCCGGGGTTGTCGTTGACCTGGGCGTTGGCGATGACGGAGTCCACGTCGACACCGGAGAGTTCGAGACGGACGCCGGGGTTGGCGTCGGTGCCGGTCTCCTTGATCTCGGGGAACCTGGCCGCCCATTCGGCGACCTTGTTCTTGATGATGCCGACCTCGGCGCCCGGGATGGGCGCGAGGACCGACCCGTGGTTGAGCGCGCCGAGCCGCCGGATGGTCAGCTCGGACAGCGCGGGCACGCTGGGCGCGAGCGCGGACAGCAGCAGGGTGCACACGAGCCGGTTGTCGCCGGTGAACATGCGGCAGCCGTTGAGCTTCTTCGGGTCGGTGAGGGACTCGGGCCGGTTGCGGTACTGCTCGACGTCGTCCTCGGTGATGTCGTACGAGCTGAGCAGGTAGGGCCGCAGCTTGGTCTTGTAGAGCTTGTCGGCGGCCTCGAAGACGACCTTCAGGCTGTCGGTGAACGGCTTGTCGCCTCCTTGCGCGATCACCGGGTAGAGGTCGCCGACGGGGACGAGCTGGCCGAGGCGGATCTCGTCGCGGTGGTCGGCTAGGAGCTGGCCCATCAGCTTCAGACCGGTGCGGGAGCGCTGCAGCGCGGACGAGATGTGGACGAGGGTGTCCATGAACGCCGGAGAGAACGGGTACGTCAGCCGGAACGACTCCGCGTCCGCGCCGGTGGTGCCCTTCTCCGAGCCGAGCAGGGTGTCCCAGACCTGGGGGCCGACCCGCTTGGTCTGCTCGAAGGCGGCGTCGACCTGCTGGGCCGCCTCGGCGTCCTTGGGCTTGAGGAGGCGGGCGTGGGCGATCTGCGGGAGGTTGCGGTCCTCCAGGGTGATCTTGTCGAACCGGCCGGAGGCCAGGTTCAGGGTGTCCTGGATGGACGACTCGGCCGCGCCGGACACCTCCTCGCCGACCAGCTCGCGCAGGTCGCGCTGACGGGCGATGAACGACACGACGGGAATGGCGCGGCGGGCGTCGCCGCCCTCCACGAAGTTCGTGATCTTGCTGGCCTCGCGGGCCACGAACTTCTGGTCGTGGATGAGGGTGGCCAGCCACAGGATCAGCTCGTCCATGAACAGGATCAGGCCGTCGTAGCCGAGCGACTTGGCGTGCTCGGCGATGACGGAGAGACCCGCGTCCAGGGAGATGAAGCCGTGCTCGTCCTCGGCGGCGTTCTTGGTGAAGCCGGGGAGGAGGTTGGTGCCGGCGTCGTTGACGAGCTTGGCGCGCAGTTCGGCCGGGGTGGAGGGGTTGGTGAGGTTGAGGTGGACGCCCGCCTCGTGGTTCTCCTCGGCGGCGAGCGCGGTGTCGAGGAGCTGCGGGGTCCAGGCGAAGCCCTCGCCCCACTCGTCCTCCTCGCCGTCGTCCGCGTCGCTGGTGCCCAGGCCGCGGATGACGGCCTCGTCGCCCATGTTGGCGCGCATGGCGCGGATGTCGGCGAAGAGGGAGTCGGTCCGGTACACCTGCGGGGTCGGCGCCTCGGGGTGCAGCTTCTTGACGTGGTGCACGTACCCGCCGAGCACCCGCTGTTCCAGGGCCTTCGCGCCGAGCATGTGGTACGGCACCAGCAGGAACTTCTTGCCGTCCGTGCTCAGCCACTCGTGCCTGGTCAGCACCGGGTCGAACTCGGTACGGGAGCGGGCGGCGGGGTTGCCGCTGAGCAGCGCGTACAGCACCGCCATGAAGTGCGACTTACCGGAACCGAACGACCCGTGGAGGTAAGCCGCCTTGGAGCGGTGTCCGTCCAGCGCGGACTTGATGAGGGCCAGCGCCTCGTCGAAGTTCTCCAGCAGCCGCTCGGTGACGACGTAGTCCTTGAGCGCGTGCTGGGCGCCCTCGGGTGTCGTCGCCTCGGCGAGGGACAGCACAAAGTCCGAGGTGGAGATGGACTCCTTGATGTCGATGACATCGCGGAGGAGGGGCGGCTGGGCCATTGCGGGTTCTCGCTCTCCCTGACGGTGATCGGTGCTGCTGCTCGTACACGGTGTCGTACGGGGTCCGCCGCCGAGGCCCGGGGCCGGTCCGAGGAGCGGGGCGGGGATCAGAGGTACGAATGGCCGATGCGGCGGGCCGACGGTAAGGACGAATCCGGCCATACGGTAACGGGACGGGCGCGACGCTCACGTCGTCGGCCGGTTCAGGTCTGACGGGTTCGCGGCGTCTGCACTCTTCGTCCCCCTCGTACTGAACGTCACCCGTACGGCCTGCGCATAGCACCCTACATCGGCACTCCCACCGGCCCCGTGCCGTATCCCCTCGCGACCGCCCGTACCGGCCGCGAACGGTCACTCCGCGTCGACGTGGGTCCGGCGGGCGGAACGGGTCCGGAGCCAGTACGAGCGGGCAGCGACGATCAGCGCGACTCCGTAGACGGCGAATGCGGCCATGCCTATCCAGGCGACCAGCATTGCGTCGCTCGAGGAGGGGAAGTCGCCTCGCCTCATCGTCACCACGCCGGCCGTCGCCAGAGTCACGTAGCCGACGCCGAGCACTCCGTACGGAGCCAGCGTGGCGGCGCCGATCAAGGCCGGAGCCAGAGGGAGCCAGCGGGGGACGCGCCGGCCGCGCAGCCACAGCGTCCAGCGCGGGAAGACCTGGCCCCATGGGCGGACCAGGCCCCACAGCAGGAAGATGCCGAGCGCGGCCAGCAGCACGGTGCCGTCCAGGCCCCAGGACTCCAGGGTGAGCCAAATTCCCGACGCACCGTTGCGCTGGGAGATCGTGAGCATCTCCTCTCCGGTCATCCCGGCGAAGGTGCCGCCGGACGCCCAGACGAGTTTCATCGCCGCGTAGGGGAGAAAGGCCGCGGTGCCGGCGCAGGCGGCGAGCTGGACCGGCCTGGATGCGGTGGAAGGGGCCTGCACGACGGGCGCGGCGGGTGGGCGGCGGCCGGACCGGGCAGTGGCCGCGAGCAGCAGCACCCCGGTCGCCGCCAGCGCGTGATGTGCCGCGGCCACGCCGTCGTCCACACCCTGACCGAATACCAGGGTGATGACGTCCATCAGCAGACCGAACGCGGCGATCCCTGCCAGCGCGCAGACCACCCACAGCAGCACCCGCAACGCCGGCCGCAGTCCGTACAGCATCACCGCGCCACAGGCCAGGGCCGCCAGTGCCCCCACCCCCGCGACCCCCCAGCCCAGCGTCGAGGGTCCCGGGTCGCTGCCCAGGTAGAGCGGCGGCGTCCCGCTCAGCGCGCATGCCAGGCCGAAGCCGGCGTACACCACCGCCCACGCCGTCGTTGCCCGGCCCACCCAGTACGGCCACCGCTGCCACCATGCGCGCCGAAGCGCCCTCGTCGTCCCTGTCGCACCGACCATGCACCGACCCTCGCATCGACCGCAGCAGCGCGACATCAACTGTCGAAACGACCTCCATCCGCCTACAGGGGGAGCACTCCCTACGCCTGACGTATGCCTTACGCGGTGTAATGACACGGCTGACCACACAGGGGATCGCGCCTTCACCGCCGTCCGACCGCCAGGACTTCTCGGTGTCGAGCTCGACCACCCGGTCCTTCCTCCAGCAGCGTTTCCGGCAGGGCTCCACCGCGTCCAGCGGTGAGTGCGGGTGAGAAAGATGCACGCCGCACAGCGAAAAGCCCCGGGGCACTCTCCCCGGGGCTTCGCATCAACTCATCGGTCAGCGCGCGCCGGGACAGGTTCCGGCGTCGTTGTGGAGGTCGGCTTGGCGCGCTCCGTGGGGGAACCGTGGCAGGGAGGCGCGGGCCGGGCGAAGCCCATTTCCACGCCTCACCTCACGATCCGTCGATCAACTCTTGTACCTCGGGTGGGATCTTCTTGTCGGAGCGGAGGACCCTGAAGGCTTCCGCCTGTTCAGGAGATGACCCGATCGCTATGGCCAGGTCCGGAGAGATGCCGCTCACCGCATAGGCGTTCTCCGAGGTCTCCGGCACTTCGGCGCCTTGGTCATTGGTGTCACGGCACGGCGGACTCGTGGCGGTACCGATCTTCTGTCCGGCCTTGAACTCGACGTTCGAGAGCCTTATATACGTGCGACCTTCGTAGATGACGTCGCTCGCGCACACACTCTCGCTGTTCGCGCCGGCACCTTCGGACCCTTCTGATCCACACCCGACCGCGGTGAACGCCACGGCTGCCAATCCCGCCGCAATCGCACGTGGTCCGACCCAGCTCACGGAGTCCTCCTAATAGATGCTGCGAAGTCCCATAACGTCGCCCTTACCGAGTGTCCTCTTCTTCACTTCGCAGCGGTCCGCCTTGGTGTACATGGTGAGATTCGAGTGTCCGGAACCCACGTGGCCCAGCCCGAAGATGTGACCGGCCTCGTGCGTGCCGGTGTTGAGTACATCGTGGTACCTGCCGTTGCAGGTGCTCGTCGGATTCCTCGTGAAGTCGAAGTCCGCGATGTTGAACCTTACGTCCGCTTCCCGGAGGTCGTTCTTGCCAACCGGGTTGGGCCATGTCCACGCGCATGTCGAGGCGACGGCCCCGGCGGCCAGGTCACCGGCGTCCCACGTGCTCTTCCCATCCCGGGCGGTGCACGTCCCGCTGGCGCTCACGTCCGCTTCATACGTGGTCGTACCCGCGTAGTGACTCTTGGCGGGTACCTGGTCGGTCAGGCCACAGTTGTTGGTGCTGGCCGTGATCCGTCCGATCGAGCCTTCGAAGTACTCCAGCGCTTGAGAGCGTGTCATGCCTGCGGGATAGGCCCCGTCCCCCAGGTACCAGTTGTAGATGCCGTACTCTTTCCGGTCCAGTG
Source organism: Streptomyces sp. CB02400 (assembly GCF_001905725.1). GTDB lineage: Bacteria > Actinomycetota > Actinomycetes > Streptomycetales > Streptomycetaceae > Streptomyces > Streptomyces atrovirens. Next base: position 1,150,016 of record NZ_LIWB01000001.1, on the reverse strand, counting down.
TCGAGTAGGCACCGTCCTGGCACTCGCCGGGGGAACTCGCGGCGTCCACCTCGGCCACTTCGAGGCCGTCGGGTGTGGGCGGCTCGGACACCGGTAAGTCCGATTCCTCTGTCAGATCACCCGCCGTCAGCCGCGGGCTCATGACATCGGCACGGTCCTCGCCTGCGCTGGGCGATTCCGTGTTGGCCTCGGACAGGTCATAGGAGACCTTGCCGTCCGAGGTGACGATCAGCGTGAATCCGTGCTCCGTACCGTCTTCGGCCAGCATGTCGATGCTTACCGCGGTGTCGGCCTCCGGCATCTCTATTCCGGTGCCGTCATAGGTGACGACGAGACCCTCCACATCGCAGGTGTGCACGTTCAGACCAGTCGGCAATTCGTATACCGATAACTCATCCGTGGTCGGACATATCGGTATTGCGCTTGTGTCGGCCTGCGCGTTGCCCCCGGCGACAGCAAGCGATGCGGCCAACGCGAACGCCACGCTGGTTCTACCCACGAGTCCTGGACGGCGTCCAGCCACTCTCCCACCCCCTGTGATTCGGCCCCATTGCACGGGACGGTAATCGAACAGACATTCTTACATCTGTGATCGGATCGTGAGAGGGTGATTTCCGGTCAGTGATCCGGATTCGCACAGGCATGCTTTGCCGCGTGACGAGTCGTCATTGTGCCTGTGTGGCAGTCGGTTTCCTGTCCCAGGTGGCGCCTTCACCAGCAGTCCGCACAGCCGGCCCTGCCGTCGAAGCCCGCAAGGCTGAAACAACTTCCCGGTACCACCCAGGGCCTCTCGCCACGATCGAGATCCGTCCGGATTCATCCGGTGAGACCGAGGGCGGTCAGGGGTCTTCGGCGACCGCGGACGCCTCGCGGGTCGGGCATCAGATCCAGGAAGCCGGACAGAGCGACCGCCTCAACGGCATGATCGGCATGGACACGGTCGAGCTGGCTGTCATCCCCTTCACGGCACCCGTCAAGATCGTGCCTGCCAACGGCTTCTGGGTGCTCGACGACCGGCTGGTCGTCGCCGAGGACTGGCACGCCGAACTGTGGTTGGACGACACCGACAACATCACTTTGTACAAGAAGGTCTGGAAGACACTCAGCGAGTCGGCGGTGTACGGGGCTGACGCCCACAGCGTCATCGCATCGGCCCGCCGCTCCCTGAACCCACGGTGGTGTCGCTGCGGGCGTGTGTCCTGGGCAGAACATCACGAGCAGCCGTAGCGCCGGCGAACCCGGCCCGCACCTCCGCCGAAGACCGAAGGCCGCCCCCTTGAGTCGGGCGGCCAGGAGGGCTTCCGCGGCGTCAGAGCCTGGGGTCCTCCAGCTTGACGGCAGTAATGTCCGGGGCGTGCAGTTCGGCGTCCGCTGAGGCGAACGCTTCGTGTTCTTCCACGACTTCGCCCTCCACGACGTCCCCCTCCTCCATCACTCGGTGCGAGGGGTCCGCCAGTGGCAGGCCGGCGAGGTGCTTCTTGAGTCTCTTGGCCATCGGAAGGTAGGTCGAGAGAGTCAGCCCGCCGGACACGACGGCCCCGATGACGGGGATGGCCTTGGAGACGCCCTTCGCGAAGGACTGCTTGGTCATCTGGACGCCGAGGTAAGCCGCGGACTTCTTCACGATCGGGTAGATGACACCCTTGGTGAGCGCCTTCTGGGGCAGCTTCTTCGCGACCTGCTTCGACATCATCCCGGCGACCTTGCCCACGGCGGCGTTCGCCGACTGGGTACCGAACATCACGCCGAAGAACAGCGTGAGCACGCCCATCGTCGCGTCATCGACGCCCTCGCCCTCCTCGTCAAACAGGTCGGGCCAGCTATAGAGATAGGCGAGCTTCTGCGCGATGCGCAGCATGTGGCCGACGTACTGGGCCAGGTCGGCGGGCACGGTGGCAGGCAGGGCGAAGATGCCGGGTATCCCGGCTGCGGCCGAGAGAGCGCTGACTTTGGCGGTTTCGTAGCGGATGGAGTCGTTGGCGACCTTGTCGAGGAGGTCAACAGCGATGCCCGCAGCAGCGGGAGTCTCCTCTATCGCTCGTCGGATCTCTTCCTCGGAGCAGTGGCGAGCGAGCGCACTGCGGAGGTACGCCTCCCTGTTGATCCGCACACCGGGGAGCTTTGCCGCCGCCAGCAGCACCGCGAAGAAACGCGACTCGGGGTTCTCGACCTCTTTACCCTGCTTCATGGCAGGAACTTACAGTGCCTCCGAGTTGCGAGGGTCAGCATGGATCAGCTTCGTTGAGACCTCGTTACGAGAGTGGCGGTGGCGTGAGGGTCGGCTTCCTGTGCGATGCGGATCGCCGCCCGGGAAGGCGACCGCGGGCGAGCGAGGCGTCGGGTCTGCTGAAGGTGTGCCGTAGGGGTGGGATGCGCAGGGCCCTCCGGCAAGCACATGCTTGCCGGAGGGCCCTGCGATCGGCGCCACCTCTGTCAGCGTGCCGCGAACTCCACGAAGGCGGCCCATGCCGTGGCTTCTACGGCGAGTGCGGCGCGGGTTGTGTCCTTCGAGTCGCGGACGTGGACGGTGGCGGGGCGTGCGGCGACCTCAACGCATTCGCCGCCTTCCTCGCTGCTATAGCTGCTCTTGCGCCATACCAACTGGTCTATCTGTGGTTGATGTACGTGCGCGTTCATGACTCTCCCAGCAACTTCTCTACGTACGCCAATGATTCACGAGGAGTCAGGGCCTGCGCCCGGATGATCCCGTACTTGGCCTCCAGCGCACGGACGCGGTCCCGCTCCGTTTGCAGGCGACTGATGTTCTGTACCTCGGCGTACGCGATCCTCCGCCCTTCCTTCGTTTCGATCAAGGTGAAGGGACCAGCCATGCCCGCGTTCTCCTCGCGGTCAAGCGGCATCACCTGAATCTCGACGTTCCGACGCTGCCCCATCAGGAGAATCTGCTCAAGCTGGCCACGCAGGATGCCTCGACCTCCGATGGGGCGTCTCAACACTGCCTCATCCATGACAAAGCTGGCGAGCAGCGCGTCATGGCTGGACAAGATCTCTTGTCGGTCCAGGCGGGCGCCCACCCTCTGTTCGATCAGTTCGTCGCGCATAGGTGGCCGCATCATCATAAAAATGGCCCGCGCATACTCCTCCGTCTGTAGGAGTCCGGGCACCGCCTGGTTCGCGTACACATGCACTTCGACGGCCTCCGCCTCCAACCGTGCCGCGTCCCGGAAGAACGCCGGATACTGAGCCCGAGCCACCTCCTCCTTGCTCGCGCTCAACACCCCACCTGCACCCAGCACTTCATCCGCCTGGTCGATGAACCTGGGCTGCGGAATACGTCTCGCCTGCTCGAACGACGCAATCGTCGAGGCCGAGTACCCGGTCAGGGACCCGAGCCCCGCGCGGTCCAGGCCCGCCCGCTCCCGGAACAGCTTCAACTGCCTCCCGAACACGCACAGCATGCCCGTCCCGACCTCATATTCTTCCGGCTGCTGAACCTCGTCGTCCACGCCGCAGCTCCTCTCGTACAACCGCCCAGTCAGCCAACTTCGGGGCCTGGGAACCGGTCACGCCCAACACCAGGTACAAGCGCGCCGACGGCGTGTACAGCCCGTACCCGTCAGCGCATCGCTCCTGGTCAACGCTACGCAGAGTCCGACACCGTTGACCCTATGAAGTCAGCAACTCCCCCGAATGGGCATATGCAGCAGCACCCCGCGCCCGAACACGAGTTCACCATGCGCTTCACGTCAACGCCGCGCGGTGCCCGCCTCGCTCGCAGACTCGTCTCGCACCGCCTGAACGACTGGGGCCACCCGTACGCGACCACGGTCAATGAGACGCTCACCCTCATCACGGCGGAACTCACCGCCAACGCCGTCCGCCACGGCCACGTCCCCGGCCGGGACTTCCACGTCCACCTCACCCTGGCCGAGGGCACCTTCCGTATCGAGGTGACCGACACCCGCGATGAGAAACAGCCCTCGGCCGCCAGCCCTTCGGCGACCGACTCGCTGTCCGAGTCCGGCCGGGGCCTGCTTCTGGTCGCCGCCCTCGCGGACGACTGGGGCGCCAGCCCTCGCGAGGCCGCCCCAAGAAAGACCGTATGGGCGGAGCTGCACACGCAGACAAAGGGCCACCCGCTCACGCACCGGGTGGCCCTTGAACCGACGGATGTCGATCTGCTCCTGGCTACTGCTTCGCTGCTGCGCGACGACCTCGGGTCGCGGCCGGAGGACGCCAGCCACGGAGGTCGTCGTCCGTGAGTCCGTGCTCGCCCTGCTTCTGCTGGCGGTAACCGGCGAAGAAGTCCGCCGGGGAGCCGCTGTAGAACATGTCGAACTCGTTGTGCCACTGGTACAGCCACGGCTGCAGTTCCAGCAGGCCGGCGAGGAACGGTGTGATCTCCTCGGCGGACAGCGCGGCGTTGGTGAAGTACGTCGCCAGCGCCTGCGCCTGCTCCTTGTGATCCCAGCCGGCCCACCCATACAGCTCGGGGGTGGCAGCATTGGTCTGCCCGTAGGAGATGAACCGCTCCTTGGGCACGTCGAGCTTGCCGCGCGCTCGCCAGTAGGACGGGCGGAGGAAGTCGGCCGAGGTGTACTTCGGCGGCACGGGGATGGAGTCCCGGATCTTCCGCTTAGACGGCTCGTCGGGCGCGGCGTCCTCCTTGCGCTGGAGGTCCCAGACCTCTTCCCAGTCGGCGCGCTTCTTCATCCCGGAGGGCTTGTAGCGCAGAGCGGAGAGGAACGGCACGTGCTCGTCGGTGATCAGCTCAGCGACGGCCTTCGCGAGTTCCTTACGGGGCGCGTAGAGGTTGGCGACCGACACGAAGTCCTCGTCACGGGAAAGCGCGTCGGTGAGACGGGTCAGGGTGAGGATGGTGGGCTGACCGTTCTCGTCGAACCACAAATCGCGGTTCTCCATGCGGTCGAGCAGCCAGGAGCGCAGAGCCTTCTCTTGGAGCGCGTCCCAGCCCTCCGTGGCCCAGCGGCGCTTGTACTCGGGCCGCTCGACCATCCCGATAGCGTGGTTCGATTCGATGGCGTCGATTCGCTTCTGCACGATCTCGCGATAGGGAGCGGGCCAATGGGATGGGATTTCCGTGACGGTTTTTCTGCCATGGTGGGTGAACCACTTTGTGTTCACCTCGCCGTTATCAATCTTCCGTGCGAGAATGATTTCAAACGCGCGCTCCCCTGCGGCAATTCCGGGCACGTCGGACCCTGGAGTACGTAGATCCTCAGAGTGCAAGCCATAGATTGAGTAAACTTGCCAGTCCAGTTCCTCCTGGAGGGCAATCATGCGCGCTCGAGTGGACTCCCAAGTCTGACGAGCCTTGCGGAGGACATCAGTGGTGGGCGTGGATTCGGCAAGAACACGCCACGGACTGACAGCACTGAGTTTCTGAGCGAGGACATCGAGTGCAGCAGCGAGATCGACAGGGCGATCAACGGGAAGCGGAAACTCCTCCAACTTTGTGCCGGTGATCTCAAAGTTCCATGACCATGGCTGATCAGGCATGCCACTGGCAGCCGTCGCATTACCCTTACTATGGCTCACTTGCTTGATCCAGAATCCAGCAGTGGAGCTATTGAGCAACCCGAGCAGACCTAGGTAATCCTCTTCCGCACTACTCTCCCGCAGCTTGATGACCGGAGCCGAGTGGTTAAGCACACTTCCCCTGCGCTCTAGAACGAAGTGGTTGTGCGTGGCCATGAAAGAAAAAGCGATCAAATGGGGAGCTTCAATCCGATCCTTCCTAGAGAACGTGTAGTCGGACCATGGGATTCCACGCTGCTCCTTGGTCTTCGAGAACATGAGGCCGGTGCGAAGTAGCTGCCGTCGCGCCCATAGATACCTCCCTTCAAGTACATGGCGCTCAGCGGCGGAGGCATCAAGCGGATAGATCGCATCAGCACCAGAAGAGCTTCCCCAGTCACGAATTCCGTCACCTACGAGGAACGGTCGGAGGGTCACATTGCGCTCAGGAATCCAGCGGGCAAGCGGCCGCGAATACACGAACTGATCATCATCGCCCGTAATTACAGAGAATCCGATCGGATCGACAATCGATTTAAGCTTCTGAGATTCTGCTTCTTTGAGCTGCTCGAGCATTTCCCGGCCACCTGCAGCAAGCACCCAAGGATGCCCACCAAAGTACCGCGCCCGCTCCATATCGCTTACCGACACCCACTCGCCGACGGATCCGGGAGTGTCGATCTGATCGATAATTGCTCGCCAGACCAAACCCTTTGCAGGGTTCTCTGGCACCCCCGGCTCCCCTTGTACGCTGCGAACCGTACGAATAGTCGCCGCGCGCCGGCTTCCCTCCCGTCGCTTGCCGACCAGGATCACTGTCGGGGTCCCGTGACCCGGGATGTAAGCTCCGGACGTGTCGATGACCTCGGTCAATTCCACATCGTGCGCAAAGTAACTCTCGATCAGCTTTGCACCGAACTCTCGCTTCATGAAGGAATTTGCCGTGATCTGTCCAACTATTCCGTAGCCGCACCCATCAGCAGTTCCTCGCCTGGCCAGCTCGAAAAATCGCTGAGCGAACGGAACCGAAAGTGCATACTTCCCAGCGCACGCATCGTATAGATCACGATAAAGCTGATTCAGCCCCTTATCCTTCACCGTGATATACGGCGGATTTCCCACCACCACGTGGTAACGTCCCTGCAGCAGGATGTCCGGGTGCTCGTGAACGTCCTCGGTCGCATACTTGAAGTCCGCGAGTTCGTCCGCCCCCACCTCTTCAGAGCCGTCGAACAGGTTCCCCTGCCGATACCGGTGCTTGATCAACGAGTCCCCCACCGCAAGTCGAATGGGCCACTCGTACTTCCCAGCTTCTGCCATGCTAGTAACGTCGCTCGCTGCCATAGCCGCAACGAGCAACCGAAACCGCGCAATGGCCACCGCGAACGGATTGATGTCCACGCCATGCACGGCTTCCAGCGCCGCCCGCACCCGCTCGTGCACGTCCTTCCCCGGATGCCCCTCCGCCCACAACCGCACCAGCCGCCGAAACGCCCCCAGCACAAAGTGCCCCGACCCACACGTAGGGTCGATCATCTTCAGTTCCTCGTACCCGAACTCCCGCACCGCCGGGTTCATCGTCCGGTCAAGGATGAACTCCTCCACGAACTCCGGCGTCTGGAGCAGCGCGTACGTCTTCCGGGCGGCCTCACTCAGGTCCTGGTACAGGTCCCCCAGGAACCGCGTGTCCCACCCCTCCGTGCCGTCCTCGTTCAGCGGGTCGGTGAAGTCGTGGACGAGGACGCCCGCCTCGTCGCGCTGACGCCAGAACTCGACCAGCTCCCGCGCACCGTCGTGCGACAGCGGCACCTGATACAGCGGGTTGTGCCGCTTATCGAACAGCAGCCGCCCCGCCTGCCCCTGACCCAGCTCGTCGAACGCCTTCTCCAGCCACCCCCGGTACGTCGGGTCCTCGTCCGACTCCACGTACGCGTCGTACCGCGACTCCGCCAGCTCGCGCCGGTCACCGTCCGGCCCCGTCAGGTACGGCTCCGGGATCAGCCGGTTGTCCTCGCAGAACCGCACGAAGACAGTCCCCAGCACCCACGCCACCGCGACCTGCGTGACCCGCTCGTCCAGCCACGAGGTCCACGTCGCCGCCGTACGCCCCAGCTTGCGCGCCTGGTCGTACTCGGCCCGCAGCCGCGCACCGACCTCACCGAGCGCCTTCACCTGCTTGTCGAGGTCGGCCTCGACCGCCTTGACCTGCTGCTTCAGGTCGTCCAACAGAGCCTTGCGGTCGATCACTTCGCGTCTCCCTCGACACCACTTGCCACAACCTCGCCGGACCCGCGATGGGCGTTGCCCACCCACGTGTCCGGAAGCTGGATCCACTCCCCCAGGCCGGCCTGGTACGGCACGGCCGCCTGCCCGAGCCGGGGCTCGCGCGAGGGGTCGTTCTGCGGGACCAGGAGCCACAGCCCCCGCCCGCCCCGCCGGGCCGCCGATGCCAGCCGGTCCAGGACGCCCATCGCGTCGTACCGGGCGAACACCCCGGCCTCCGTTAGCAGGACCGGACCCGCACCGCCACCACCGCCGTTGCCCAGCAGCTCGGCGATCCGGGGCTCGACCGAGCCCCATGCCGTCCGCGCGTACTCCGCGAACCGCACCGCGCCCTTCGAGCCCGGCTCGGCGGCGTCCGCCTTGAGCAGGGTCTCCCAAGTCGGCTTGGTGCCTGGCGTGACCTGACCGTGCAGGGCCTCCAGGAACAGCTCGGTCACCGATACCGCCCGCGCGCCCAGCCGTTCGGCGCTCAATTCCCGTACCGCGTCCCGCACGAGCTGCTGCCGTACGGTCAGCACCCGGTACCCGTCCCGGTGGGCCGAGGCGAGCAGCCGTTCCTCCGCGCGCACCGCGCCCGCGAGCTGTGGGTCGTCCGCGTACCGCGTCACCGTGCCCGTGCGCGTCGACTGCCGCCACGCGCCCGTCGTGAGGTAGCTGGAGGCGTCCTCCACCCGCGTCGGCAGGTAGCGCAGCGTGCCCGTGTCCTCGCGCATGCTAAGCGACAGTTCGAAGCCCGCGTCGCGCAGCGCCTTGGTGAGCGGGCCGCCGGTCGGCAGTTCGTGGGTCGTGCCGCCGCGCCCGTCCGGGACGCCCAGCTCGGGGAAGCGGGCACGCACCCGCTCGTGTACGTCCTCACCGGTCAGGCCGGGCTGCCGACCCTCCGGAACGCCCGGGATCCAGCGGACGAGGCCGGCCTGGGTGAGGCGCAGCGCGCGGACGAGCGACAGGTCGCGCGGGTAGATCTCCAGGCGCGGAGTGGCGGCGGCATTCACCGACGCGGCGGCGGCCAGTTCCACCATGCGCCGCTCGTCCCAGTCGACAGCGCCGGGCGGGACCGTCAGCGCGCCCAGTTCGGCCAGGACGGTCGCGGCCGTCGGCAGGGTGTCCAGCTCGGCCAGCCGACCGGCCGTCCTGCCGAGGCGGGTCGCGTAGTCGAGCAGGCCGGGCGCGGTCGGGGTGTCCGGAGCGTCGTTCTCGCGGACGTCGAGGGCGAGCAGGCCGGCGCCCAGCGACTCGTCGGTCGCCTTGCGGTTCGGCTGGTGCTGGAACTCGGCCTCCTGCGGCACCAGTTGCTCGACCTCGACGACGGCCCGCACCGCCGCCAGGGCCATCGCGCGCCGCTGTTCGCGCCCGGCGAGGTGCGTGCCGCGGCGGACGGCGAGGGCGTCGGCGATCTCCACGGCGGAGGCGACGCGGCCCATGCTCTCCAGCAGATCGATGATCTCGTCCCGCAGCGCCCGGACGGCGGGCTCCGCCTTCCAGCGCTTGCGCTCGTCCTTGAGCATCTGCGGGATACGGCCGTGGCTGAGGCCGAGCGCGTCGGCCACGTCCTTCTGCTTCGGCCAGACGCCGATGTCCGGCAGGACGCCGTGCTCGTCGGGCAGGCGCAGCAGCAGCCGCACCACCTCCGCCTTGTTGCGGTTGGAGCCGTTGTTGTTGACGGCCGGCACAAAGACGGTGGCGAGGGTGTCGAGGCTGACCGAGCGCAGGGTGCGGGCGGACAGCGCGCCCGCCGACTCGCCCGTCGCGAGCTGTCCGACGAGGGCGGACTCGGCGGCGGTGAGCTGTTCCAGCTCCTCCTTCGCCTCCGCCCGGCCCTTCGGCGTGAGCGGGGAGACGGGGATCTCGCGCAGCCGCTCGCCCCACTCCCGCTGCCGCTGCTGGATCTCGTTGCGGGTCTTGGCGCCGAGGCCGGGGGCGTTGACGAGCTTGCGGCGGCTGTAGTCGAGGAGTTCGCCGACCGTGGTGAGGCCCAGGCCGTAGAGGAAGGACTGGGCGGCGGGCGTGAGGCCGGAGACGGTCAGCGGGGTGTCGCGGGTGACCTCGGCGGCGAGGCGGTCGCGCTGCTGCTCGGCGGTCTCCGGCTCGGCGTCCGCGATCCCCGCGGCGGCGCCCTCGGCGGGTGTGGTCCCGTCGGCGGGGGCCGTGGGGCGGGTGCGGTGGCTGGAGGGGACGGTCTGCGAGGCGTCGAGGAAGACCTTGCGCCAGGCGTCCCGCATCGGCTTCAGCTCGGGGAACCGCTTGCCCGCGTCGCGGTGCAGGGCCTTCTGGAAGAAGGCGACGAGCCCGTCCCGCACGGCCGGGTCGAAGGCCTCGGCCGCGATGGTCGGGTACGGCCACTCCTTCGGGTCGGTCATGCGCGGCAGGACGCTGCCGTCGCCCCACTTCGGCAGCTCGCCGGAGGCCATCTGGTGCAGGGTGACGGCGACGGCGTACCGCTCGGCGTGCGAGTCGTACGAGCCGCGCGTGATGACGTCGACGAAGGGGTCGAGGTAGCCCTCGGTGCCCGCGTCGGTGTTCTTCGCGGGGTAGCCGGCCAGCGAGAAGTCGATGAGGACCAGCTCGCGGGTGCGGTTGGGGCGGATGCGGACGGCGATGTTGTCGGGCTTGATGTCCCGGTGCCAGACGCCCTCGCCCTCGAGGAAGTCGACGGCGCCGAAGAGATAGTCGCCGTACGCCTCCAGCTGGTCGACCGGGAGGCGGCCGTGCTCGCGGAGCTGGCGGGCGACGGTCTCCTCGCGGCGGCGCGGGCGGGCCGCGCCCTCGGCGCCCTGGGCGTCGTCGTCGCGCTCGTCGCCGACGTACTCCAGCGCCAGGACGGTGCGGCCGGCGATGAGCAGCGGCTCGGGCTCGACGAGGCGGATGATGCCGGAGTGGGGGCGCAGGCGGCCCATGGCCTCGGCCTCGCGGACGAGGATCTCGCCTCGGCTGTCGGAGAGGGCGACCTTCAGCACGGCCAGCGGGCGCGTCCTGCGGGTCTCCGCCTCCAGGTCGCGGACGAGGAAGGCGCGGCTGGTGGAGCCGGTGCCGAGGCGGCGGCGGACCTCCCACCGGCCGGCGAGCACGTCGCCGGCAACGGCCTCCAGCGGGTCCTTGTCGGCGCTCGCCCCGGTCTCCTCCTCCGCGTGCCCGTCGAGGGCGGCGGCGGGGGCGGTGAGGGAGTCCTCGACGACCTCCAGCAGCTCCAGGAACTCGTCGACGCTGGAGAGGCGCTGGCCGGGACGGTAGGCGGTGGCGGCCTGCACCAGCTCGTCCACGTCCTCGGAGAGCCCGTCCACCAGGGAGCTGGGGCGCAGGCCCTCGCCCGCCTCCAGGCGGGCCAGCAGCTCGGCCTGGCTGGCGGCCGGGGCCTTGCCGGTGACCAGCAGGTAGGTGAGGACGCCGAGCCCGTACACGTCGAGGTAGACCGGGTCGGGGCTGAGGGCGGTGAGTTCCGGGGCGAGGTAGGCGTCGGCGTCGTCGGACAGGTGCATGGCGGACAGGGCGGTCGGCGCGAACCGGGTCATGCCCTGGCCCTGCGAGGAGTCGCCGCTGCGCTGGGTGGCGATCTGCCAGTCGGAGATCTGCAGCTGCGGGGTGAGCCAGGCGGTCTCCTCCCCGACGGCCTGCCCCTTGCGGCCGCGCGGGCGGGGGACGACGTGGACGGAGCGGGCGGCGAGCGCGCGGTGGTGGATGCGGCTGGCGTGCGCGGAGCGCATCGTCTCGGCGAGCTGGCGCACCAGCGCCATCCGGCCGAGGATGTCCAGCTTCTCCCCGTACTGGACCAGGTACTCGTCCAGCTTCAGCGTGTCCGGGTGGTAGTCGAAGATCAGCGCGGGGCCGGCGGCGTGCCCGGAGGGGAAGTACTGCTTGAGCTGGACGACGCCCGGGTGCTTGAACCGGCCCAGCACCGCGGCCTCACGCCGGGCGGCGTTCTCCACGGACTGGCGCAGGGAGGCGTCGGAGCCGCGCTCGCTGAGGTAGATCCGCACGCGTGCGGCCTCGGGCAGGTCGCTGTGGCGGGCGAGGTAGTCGGCCCAGGTCTGCCCGGACTCGAAGGACTTCCGCTCCAGCTCGTACGGGCCGACCTTGTACTGCGCGTCGCTCTTGCGGATGCCGATGTTCGCCAGGGCCGCCGCGACCTCGCGCGAGCCGATCGCCGTGATGCGGCGCCGCTCGTCGGCCGGGGGCTGCTTGAGCATGTCGACCAGTTCGTCGACGGTGTACACGCCGTTCTGGTCGTGGGCGGGCAGCCGGACGCGGAGGCCGTTGTCGGTGAAGCAGACGGCCTCGGCGACCCAGACCCGCCTGGCGCCGGGCTGGGCGAGCAGGCCGGCCAGCTCCTTGGCCTTGCGGTTGACCAGGTGCAGCGGGTTGCCGTGGGTGCGGCGGTAGCCGCCGGGGGTGGTCTGGACCCAGGTACCGTTCTCGGAGGTGACCGAGCCGTGCCAGTCCTTCAGCTCGATCATGCACAGGCCGCCGGGGGCGACGACCAGCAGGTCGACCTCCCGGACGTGGCCGGTGTTCGCGGTGAAGGTGAAGTTCGACCAGGCCCGCCAGGGGTCGCCGTCCGGCAGCTTCTCCCTGATCGCCTCCAGGCCGCGGCGTTCGTGCTCGAACTCGGACTCGGTGACCGTGACCCACCGGCCTTCCCGCATGCCTGTCCCCACTCGTCGTTCTTCCAGGGCCACCGTTCCCCATGGTCGGGCCCTGCGTGCAGATCCTAATGGGTGGCTACGACATGAGAAGAGGCGGTGAAGGACAGGACTACGGGATAAAACACCCATTACGTTGCATAGTAGGCGAGTTCAGCCAAAGAGAGCGTCTGCTTCAGGTTCTTTTCGTCGTGAATCTGGATGTTCACCCGGTATTGGTGATTTTCCTTGGTGAGTGGACAGGCGTCCGGCGAGCGGTCTCGCCCGCGCCAGGCTGCTGGCGGACGAGCTCACGGACCGCCTCGGACGCGTCGAGCCCGACGGTCCGGGCCGAGTGCGTGTCCTCGGCCAGGGGACCGTACAACTGTGCGTGAAGTAGAGTGACTTGTGCTGCGCATCCTCCCGGAGGGGTACGAGTGCGGAGTTCATGTGCCCCTCGGCGGCATGTGAGCAGTGGTGGTGAATCGCCGTGCGCGTGCGTGCGGTGTGTGAGCGGATGCCCGGTGGGCCGTCCCCCCACCATTCCTGCTCACCACCAAGGAGTGGTCACCCATGGACCCTGTCGAGTACCAGCCTGCGCGTTACGCCCGGTTCCGCAAGATCCTGGCGGACGTCGCCGTCAACGTGGTCGCCAACCTGTTGGTGGCCGCCATGATGTCGGCAGCACACCTGCTCTTCTGAAGCAGGCCGGTGGCGGGCTCCCGGGGGCCCGCCACTCCACTTCGAGCCGAGGGCTCAGAACAACATCATCTCGTTCTTCCGCTTCGCCTTGTTCCGCGCCCGCCGTGCCCTTCGGCCCCGCGCTCCCCCGCCGTGCCGGGCGATCCTCAGCTCGGGCGGGATGGACTCCTGGGTAGGCCGGAGCCCGTGCACGTCGGTCTCCCCGACCAGTTCCCTGAGGTGGCGCCGAGTCTCCTCGTCCGTGGAGTAGAGCACGGTGGCCCGGCTCGCCCTGGTCAGCAGGACGTGGTAGGCGTGGCGGACGCAGCGGGCGAAATCGTCGTCGTCGAGGGTGCTCGTGCGCACCTTCGGGTCGAGCGATCCCGGTTTCGCCACCCGCATCACCCCGGCCTCCGGGTCCTTGCGCTGCCTTCCCCGCTGGAACACCCAGCGGTCGGTGCGCCAGACCATGTCGGCGCCCATGATCACCCCGCACCAGTCCCACTCGAGCCCCTGCGCGGTGTAGACACAGCCGATCTGTCCGATACCGGCGTCGTGCACGGGCCAGATCCTCGACGGTGGTTCGCCGTTGGCGCAGAAGGACTCGCTCGAAGCGTTCCACGGACGGTGCCAGTCACCGATGCGCACATCGTTCTCGAGGTTCTTGCCCTTGTCCGGCTTGCTCCAGGGCCAGCAGTATCCCGCCACCACCCGGGCGGTCGCGCCGGCGTCGAACTCGGTGCGGACGATGTGCTCCATCTCGTCGGGTGTGTCGACGACCTCGATGTGCATGAGTCCGTCCGGGACCCACTGGTGCGCCTCCTGCGGCGAGACACCGAGCAGTGCACGGACCCAGCGGATGTAGGCGTCACTGCCTCCGCACCGGTACTGCTCCACCAGACCGTAACGACGGAAGACGGCACCATGCCGTTGCGCGGCGTCCTCGATGAGCTCCGCCGTGCCCACCTCGTACGGGCGCACGGTCTGGGCTCCGTCGAGGAAGAACACGGTCAGGCGGGACGCCTCGATGAGTTCGTCCACCTGTGGCTTGGTGCCCTGCTTCTCCGCGGGCAGACGCCAGTTCTTGGACATGTCCCGCAGCCGGTGCGCCTCGTCGCAGATCAGCACGTCCAGCGGTGGCTCAGGCGGGTTGACGAAGCTGCTGAAGTACGCGAAGCGCTCCCGGAACTCGGTTTCGGTGTATCCGACGTTCTCCTTGACGGCGGCGTTGAAGGCCCGCGATCCGCTCGCGTACTTCACCGTTCGGCCGGCGGCTTCAAGATCGGCTCGCAGTTGGAGTCCGATGGCACTCTTCCCGGTGCCCGCTCCCCCGGTGACCAGGAAGACCGCACGCTGCGGACGGGGGACGAGCGCCTCCCGGTCCGGGGCGTCCAGGATCAGTTCCGAAGCCTCGAGCACCTCGTCGGCGACCTGCTTCTGCCGGCCTCTCAGGGTGAAGACCGTGTCCTCACCGTTCGACTTGACCATGGCGTCGAGCAGCGGTGTGTTCCGGAGGTTCATCCGGTGCAGGATGTACTCGGCCGCCGAGTAGTCGTCCTCGTCGGTGAAGTGGCGCTGCAGATCCTTGAGGAGCCTGGCCCGGGTGTCGCTCGTGTACATGCGGGCGTAAGGCCCCGTGGGTGCGTCGACACCGAGCAGCGGCCGGACGGACTCGTCCGTGGCGTTGTGCAAGTAGGCGAATCCGCCGCATTCGAACTGCAATCCGTTCAGCGGGCCGGTGGGACCGGTGAACAGTGCGTGGTACTCACCGAGCTGCAGGGCGGGGTGGGTGACGGGCTCCTCGATCCCCGGTACGTACACGAGATCGGCCGTCGCGGCCTCCACCCTCGTCACCGACGACCACTGTTTCAGCTCGACGAGCTGCACGGAGAGGGTCCCTTCCGTGGGATGCCTGCCCACGAGGACCACGTCGATCTGTCCGTGTGTGGTCGCCGACCCTTCGGACGCGTCCACGGTGGGCGAACACTCGACGATCATCTCGACGTTGCCGCGTTCGGCGGCGACCAAATCTTCCGCCAGCGAGACGAGACTGCGCGCCCACGCCGAGCGCTCGCCGCCGGAGGACTCGCCTCGTTGGAAGTGCACCCAGCGGGCCGCGAGGTGAGGCACCAGACGGCGCCGTGCGTTCAGAGCGAGCAGGTCCCGTGCCGCTAATCGCAGCAGGAGCATGGACACGAGGAGGATCCCCCAGAGCACGAGTGACTCGTGCGGGTGGGGGCGTGTCCACGCAGGAAGCCCGTCGGGCCGCAACCGGTATCGGGGATCTTAGGCACGCACCGGCTCGGCCCGGTAATCACGAGCGGAAATCGGCCCGTTCAGGCGAACCGTGTGGCTTGATCATGGCCAGTTGGGAGGACCCGGCCGTATGGGTGGGAACGGTCAGGCCAGAGCCGGCTCCCGCGTCGAACCCCCCGCGAGTTGTCGCAACTTCGCCCGTGTCTCGGCATCCGTCGAATAGACGACCGTGCCGACCATGCCTCTCGTCAGCAGCACCTTGTATGTGTTGCGGATCAGCCGGTCCACGTCGGCGTCCGGGGTGGACTTCTTGAACACCGGGTCCTGGGAGGCCGTTCGGTCCGTGACCCAGCGGTCGCCGCGCCACAGCAGGTCGGGGCCGATGATGACTCCGGACCAGTCGTACTCGAAGCCCTGAGCGGTGTAGACGCAGCCGACCTGTCCGAAACCGGCCGGATCGGTGGCCCACAGGGCCGCCGGGGGCGCGCCCGAGACCGAGCGTTCGCCCCGCAGGTTCCACGGGCGGGCCCAGTCGCCGATGACGACGTCCAGCGGGAGCGGGTGGCCCGGCTTGGGCTCAGGGGACCAGCGCCAGCAGTAGCCGGCGGACATGCGGGCGCCGTAACCCTGCGCCCGGCGGGACTCGAGGAAGGCTTCCATCTCCTGCGGGCCATCGGCGACCAGCAGTTGCATGCGGTCGTCGGGGTCCCAGACGACCGGACCGCCGGGTTCGAGGCCAAGAAGTCGGACGACCCAGCGCAGGTAGGCGTCGCTGCCGCCGCAGCGGAACTGACTCTCCAGCGGGACGACGTGGCAGGGGATGTCCCGTTTGGCCGCTGCCGCCTCGATGTCGGCCACGGTGCCCATCTCGCCCGGCCGCACCACCTGATGCTCGTCGAGGAGGAAGACGGGCACATGGGCGACATCGATGAGTTCGTCGATCTGAGCCTTGCCGGTCCGGTGCTCGGCACGCGTATAGCGGTTGGCCGATGTCTCCCGGATGCGGTGGGCCTCGTCGCAGATCAGCACGTCCAGGCTGTTCGCCTCGGTGGTCATGAAGCTGTTGAAGTACTTGAACAGGTCCTGCACCTCACGCTTACGGGAGCCGGCGACCTTCCTCATCGTCTTGGTGAACGACTGGGAGCCGGTGGCGTGCAGGGCCGGCATCCCGCGCCGGTACAGCTCACCGAGCAGTTGGAGGGCGATCACGCTCTTGCCGGTGCCGGGGCCGCCGGTGACGACGACGACTTCCTTGCGGTCGGCGCGCTTGGCCTTCTCCACCGCGTTGAGCACCATTCGGTAGGCGACCTGCTGCTCGTCGAGCAGCACGAACTGCTGGCGTTCGCGCACCTCCTCGGCGGCCACGGACATGAGCTGCTTCGACGGCACAGTGACGCCCGAGAGCAGTTCGTCCGCCGCCCGGACACCGGAATGCCTGTCGCTCAGCTTCGAACGGAGGTGGTCGAGGAATTCGCCACGGCGTTGCCCCGTGAACAGCAGTCCGCGGCCGTCGCGCTCGATCTCCCGCAGGCCGACGACGTCGAACTCCGTGGCGTTGTGCAGGAACGCCACCCCACTGACCCGGTGCCCGTGCTCGGCCACCGCTCCGTTGAAGTTCACCAGGTAGTCGCAGTAGCGGCGCACCTGCTCGATGGGATTGAGGACGGGGTGGGTGTAGCGCTCGACGTGGCACAGGGTGGGATCGTCCTCGTGGGGCAGGACCTCGCTCCACTGCTTCAGCTCCACCACGACGTACGACGGCTCCCCGGTGGAGGGATGCACGCCTGCGAGGACGACGTCGGCACGCTTGCTGTTCAGCGGGAGGGCGTACTCGAGCATCATCTCCACATCGCCCAGACCGGCGTCGTTGAGCGCGGCGGCCAGGACGGGAATGCTGCGCTCCCAGGAGCGCGCCTCCGAGGTGCCGGGCCGGTAGCCGTGCATGTGGACGAACTGGTCGGTGAGGTGCAGGAACAGCGAACCGTCGAGCGCCATGACGGCGACCGTTTTCGCGGACGCGCGGAACAGCAAGGACTTCCCCCAGGCAGCACGAAGTTACTCGTGCGGGTGGGGGCGTGTCCTTCGAGACTCCACCGGGGTGGAGCGGAAGCCCGTCGGGCCGCGTTGACGATGTGCTCGAGATTACCTGGTGTCACTGGCAGACGCCTTTGGTGGCCACTGGGGCGGCCGGGGAACCTCGTATCCGGTGTCCCCGGCCGCTACCCGGTCGTGTCCTCGTCAGCCGTGCGACCGTGCCGCGGCGATGCTCGCGCGCCACTCCGGTGCGTCCGGTTCCTCGTGGAACTCCAGGAGGTGCTGGCCGGCGTGACGCGCGAGCGCGTCACGGACCTGCGTCGGGGTGGCGTGGAAGAACTCGCGGCGCGCGTTGACCCGGTTGACCCTTCGCGCCTCGAAGTCCTGGTGCAGGGCGCGCTCCAGGCCGACGGCGTCATCGCTGTAGATCAGGGCGTGGACGTCGAAGCGGAAGGGTACGGACGCGTCGCCGAGTTCGTTGACCCGGTCCATGGGGTCCAGGCGCCGGGTGAGTCCGATCTTGACCATCGACTCGCCGAAGGCCCCGATGTTGGAGATGACGTACACGTACCCGGCACGGCGGTTGGCCTCGCGCCGGTCGATGGCTTCCTCCTCCGCGTCGATCTCGCCGAGCTTCCGTTCCAGTTCCGCGATCTGGGCGGCGTCCGCCTGGCCCGCCGAACGAGCCCGGTTCAGCGCCAGGACCAGGCGGTTGCGCTCCTTGTCGAGCCGGGCGCGCTCGCGTGCGATCTCCCGCTCCAGGCGTTCCTCCTCGCGCTGACGCGCCCGCTCCTCCCGGCGTTGCTCCTTCTCCTCCTCGACCTTGGCCAGGTGGTCGGCGGTGAGCTCCAGCTCGCGTACGCGGAGTCGGTGGTACTCGTCGGTGACCCGGATCTGCATGGTCTTGCCGAGCCGGGCGATGGTCTCCCGCGACTTGTCCAGCCTGTCGATGAGGGAGGTGAGACGGTGCGGCTTCATGCCCCGCACCGCCGCGTCCGCCTCGGCGTTGTAGGCGCGCAGCATCAGCTTGGAGAAGTCCCGCACCATGCGGCGGCCCTCGGCGGCGGATCCGTTGACCGTCCACTCGGTGACTCCGACGACGGCTCGGCCGTTCTTGGTGAGGAGCTTGTACTGATCCTTGGTGCGGTCGAGTTGTGCCTTGTAGGCGACGGCATCGGCGAGCGGGTGGCGGTACTCGTAGATGCCCGCCTCCTGCATCAGTGCCAGGTCGTCGGTGACGACCAGGCCGGTCCTGGCCGCGGTCAGCTGGCGCTCGGCCTCCTGTGCTTGCGTCTCCATCTCGTGCAACCGCTGCCGGGTGCCGTGGAGTTCTCGCTCCGCGCGTTCGGCGGCGGCCTCCACCTTCGCGTCGAGTACGGCGTCGATCCGCTGCAGCTCGGCCAGGTGCTCGGCGTGCGTGCGGCGGATCCGTTCGGTCTCCTGGACCAGTCGGGCCGCGTCGGCACCGGTGACGGCGGTCAGCTCGGCCAGCAGCCGCTGGTTCTCCGCCCGCAGGGCGTCGGCGTCGGCGGCCCTGGCATTCAATTCCTCGCCGAGTCGGGCGGCTTCCGCCTCCGCTTCTCTGCGGCGCCGGCCGAAGATCCCTCCGCCTCCGGTCGACTGCGAAGGCACGGGGGCAGGAGCGGTGGCGGGCTGAACCGGCTGAGCGGGTACGACCGGTGCCGGCACGGGCGTACCGGACTGTCCCGCGTACCACTGGCGCCACTGCTGGATGCGGTCGGCGAGGTTCTGGCCGTCCCGCTTGTCCATGTTCTTGAACTCGGCCGCCCATCCGGCGACGAACAAGGTGAGCACGCCTTGGCTCAGACCGCCCGCCCAGCGCACGTCGGTAACCTCGCCGAGGACGTGCGACACCAGCCGCTGCCCCGTCCAGCCTTGTGCCCGGAACAGTACGCGGCGGTCGGTGAGGGCGAGAACGCCCAGGACGCCGTCGTGATGAGCCACGGCGAGGGCCTGAACCGTCTCATCGGGTGTCAGCACCTCCGGGAGGCTCTTCACGGTGCCCCTGACCGGGAACCAGATGCCCTTGATCGCGGTGGCTGCCGCCTCCACATCGGGCCGGGAAGACTGCACGGACACGGGAATGTCACTTTCTCTCGGTCGTTGTCGTCAGCACCGGGTCGGGCCGGTGCGAGCGGACCGGTCCGTGGGGCCGGGCCGTGGCCCGGCCCCACGGACCGGGGTGGGTCACTCCTTCGCGTCCAGCACGCCCAGCGCCGCATGAAGGACCGGCTCGACGCGCACCTGGTTACCGTCGCGGTCCAGGATCTGGAGGGTTTCCAGGCAGGTCAGCGCCCACCGTGCGTCGTCGACGGCGAGGCCCGCGAGTTCGGCCGCGGTCACGCAGTCGGCGTCGGAGTTCCATCCGGTGCCGAGCTGCTCGACGATGGCGGTGTAGCCCGCCCGGACCGTCTCGTCCTCCAGCAGGCCCACGGCGTCGGCGAACTCCTCCGCACTGTCCGCCCGTCCGAGCCACTGCTCCAGCTCGTGCAGGGCGCGATCCTGGTCCTTGCGCTGTTCGCGCAGCTCCAGGACGCGGTCCAGCAGGAACGGCCAGCCGCCGGTAGCCGCGGCCAGTCGGGCCAGCCGCTCCTCGGACTCGTAGGCGCCGTGGTCCTGCGTCCAGTCCCGCAGGGCGCGCCGGTCGTAGCGGCGCAGGACCACCACGGTGTCGTTCCCGTCGGCTCGGCTGGCCTCGCCGTCGTGCAACAGCTCGCGCCAGAAGGCGAGTTGCGCGGCGCTCGAGACCAGGACCACCGACCGGGTGGCCTCGGCTGCGGTGGGCAGGACGGTCCTGGCCAGTTCCAGGGACTCCCGGCAGGGCTTGTCGCCGCGCTCCGTCAGGTCTCTGACGACCAGCTGCCGTGTGCCGGACCGGCCCTCCGCGAGTGCCTTGCGGTAGGCGTTGGCGCCGCCGATCGGCGGCAGGATCCAGCCCGTCACGCGTCCGGTGGCGTCCCGCAGGGTGCGTTCGACGTCGCCGATACCCGTGGCGCGGGTGCCGAGCACGACGCGGACCTGGTTGCCGCCCTCGCCGAGCAGGTAGTCGATCTGGTTGATCGTCAGCGGGGCGGAGCGGCGGTCGCCGTCGAGCCCGGGGCGGCTCTCCAGGACGACGGTCTCCTCCAGCCGCGACTCCTGCTCGGCGCTCCAGAGGCGTGCCTCGATCTCCTGGGCGGTGCCGATCATGCGGAGCGCGTTCGGGCCGCGCAGGTGCCAGCCCTGCCCGTCGTGGTTGGGTGCCAGGACGCCGAGTCCCACCATCTCCTGGAGGTAGGCGCGGAAGCCCTCGCTGTCCAGCTTGTCGAAGCCCTGCGGCCACCAGCCGGCGCACTCGTCGCGCAGTTCGCGGTCGCTGAGCCTGGTCTCCAGGCCGTTGTCGCGGGCATGCTGGGCGAGGACGTTGGCGATGACGTTGTAACGGTCGTCGAGGGCCAGGGTGTCCTTGAACGCCGCGGTGATGTCCGAGCGCAGTGAGGCGTCCTGCTCGACCTCGTCCACATCGGCCGCCTCGATGGTGTACGGGGGCGGCAGGAGTGGCTGGCGGGCCCGCTTGTCCTGCATGACCTGCACCATGCGACTGCCGAAGATCTGCAGCAGGAAGGGCTGGTACGAGCAGAAGCCGAGCACCCGGTTGACCAGGTCGACGTCGGCGAACTCGAAGCCGAGGGCCCGCATCGGGTGGACGATCAGGTCGGCGGCGAACTGCGGGGTGAGCGGTCCGACGACGGTCGGCGTCTGCGCGAGATGGCTGAACGGGCTGTTCCTGGCGAGGCGGGTGAACCGCTGCACGGAGTGCAGGCCGGCGAAGACCACCTTGGCCCGGCCCCGGGAGTCCTCGCCCAGGCCGCGCAGGCGACGGGTCTCCGTGCAGTCGGGCACGTCCGCCTCGAAGAAGCTGTCGCACTCGTCGAGGAGGATGAGCAGCCGCCGGTCGGCGTCCTGCGCCAGCCACTTGGCGATGCCGTCGGTGACCCGCTGCCAGGGTTCCCTCTGCGGCCCCCTGCGACGGGGTTCCTCCAGGACGCCCGCCCTGGTCAGTTCCTGGTCCAGGGTGGTCCAGATCGCCGCCGCGCCGAGGGCGATGCCCTTGCCGATGCCGATCTTGTCGAGGTTGAGGTAGAGCTTGCGGTGGGATCCGGGCCGCTGTTCCACGAACCGGTCGCCCGCGTCGGCGAGCAGCGCGGACTTGCCGAGGCCGCGGCCGCCGTAGATGATCTGCGTCCCGGCCGGGTCGAGGATGTTCTTGCGTTCCCGGTCGCGACCGTAGAACATCTCGCGGCCGATCTGCCCCCGCTTCTCCTTGATGTACGGGTTCACGCCGGAGAACGGCAGCAGTGTCTCGGTGGCTGCGTCCACCCGCCGGTTGCCGTGCGCGGTGAGGTAGGCCAGGGCCGCGTCGTCGACGACGAGGATGGGCTTGCTGCCCTGGGAGGCGGCGGCGAGTTCGGTGCGCGTCCTGCTGTCGAGGGTGCCGAAGTGCACGACGAGCAGGCTGCTCTCGTCGGGGTCCTGGGAGATGCGGCTGATCAGCAGCTTCGCCGGCGGGCATCCCCAGATCAGCAGGGCGCGCAGCTTGTTGCCGCGGTCCTTGATCTGCGATCCGAAGGCCGGGGCCCAGGCGCGGCCGGTGACCTCCGTCTCCCCGAGTTCGAAGAACCGGTAGTCCTTGCCGTACCGCAGCTCGCGCAGCGGCAGGGCCTTCCTGGCCTCGAAGCCGAGCAGGGAGAGGGCCGGGGTCAGGTCGATGCGCGGGTTGATGTTGGCCCGGTCGCGGGTCGCGGCGAGCTTCGCCCACCGTTCGAGGGCGTCGGCGGCTCGTTCCGCCTCGCCCTCGGACAGGGACGAGTAGTCAAGCACGGCCGGCCTGCGCAGGCGTTCGCGGGACCGGACGGCCTGGATCAGTTCGGGGGTGATGCCTCCGGGCAGCGCGTCGGGCACGGCGGGGAAGAACATCTCCAGGTGCGAGTCCTCGGCTCTGATCTCCGGGACCGGCTCGCCCAGTTCGAGGAAGTAGACCAGTTCCGCGGCCGTGGCCAGGGTGTCGTTGTCCAGGTTGCGCCGGACGCGTTCGCGGTCGTCCTCGCTGATGTCGGTGAGGGCGTCGAGCCTGGCCCGGAGCCGGTCGGCCGCCTCCTTGCGGTAGTGCGGCAGCAGTTCGGCGACCCGGTCGAGGTTGCGCCGGATCAACGACAGCTCGCGGGGCTCACCGCTCTCGGTGCGCCCGGTGGCATCGGCGAGCAGTTCCTGGAGGTTGACGTCCTGCTCGTCGGTGAGGGCACCGTCCGCCTGGGCGCGTCGCAGGTCCGCGCCGAGCGAGCGGGCCTGTTCGGCGAGTACGCCGTGCCGCTGCTGCTCCGCCTGAGTGAGCCGGGCGAGGCGGTCGTCGGAGAACTCCAGGTCACCGGCCGCGGGCAGGACCCCCGCCTCCGCGAGACGCAGGATGGCCCGAGCGGCGGCGAACCCGTCCCGGTCGGTCTGGAAACCGATCGCGTCGTCCCAGGTCCGGTCCACCGCCGCGAGCAGGCCGGAGACCGTGGGAGCCGTACCCGGCCAGTCCGGCAGCTTGTACAGCTCGGCGTCGAGCAGCTCGGTGACCTCGGTCTCGGTCGCCTTGACCGCCGGGGAGATCCCGTTCTCCAGCTCGCCGAAGATCGCTTCGAGCATCTCGCCCGCGGCCCGCGCGGCGGCCCTGGCCACCGGACGGCTCCGGCCGCCGGCGGACGCCAGCTCGGCCAGCGCTCCCTTGCGCAGCCCGAGCAGGGACAGCCGCAGACCGGCGACCGAGTCCGCGGCCCACGCCGACTCCTCCGACCTCGCGATCCCCAGCTCGCGCTGGACGCTGTGCCACTCCCACACCGCGGCGCGCACCCGCTCGACGAAGTGCCGCACGTTGTTGCGGCCGGACCCGTGGATGACCTGTCCGCCGCTGCCGCGCAGCTCGCCGTCCATCCGGTCGATCTCGTCCTCGATGTGCGCCGGCCGGTCCAGCTTCTTCAGCAGGGCGTCCGCCCGCTCCTCCGCGTCCCCGGCGCCGTTGACCACGGCCGTCAGAACACCACCCAGCAGCCCGTGGGGTGCCAGCCACTGCTTCACCATCTGGGAGGCACGCTGGAAGCGCATCCGCGGCGGCACGAGCAGGTTCCGGCATGCCTCCACCAAGTCCTGCAGGCGGCTCTCGGTCTGCGAGGCGTCCGCGACGACGGTGTGCAGTGGAGCCAGCAACAGCGCACTGTTCAGGGTGCGTTCCGCCACATCCGTGGCCACTTGGTGCAGCGAGCCCGGCAGATGCTGTGACAACGCCCGCAGTTGGGCGCCGACGACCGGGGCGCCGGTCACCAGGGCGGCTCGTACGAGGACCGGCAGCAGAAGCAGCTCCAGTCCCCCGGCCGCGGCGTCTTCCTGGGCGTCCCACTCACGCAGTGCGTCCTCGACGAAACGTGCGGCGCGGTCGGAGCGAGGGTTCAGCAGGACCGACGCGGCGGACAGACGCAGCACGGCGGCCTCCGCCTCCGGCCGGCCGGCCGTGTGCGAGAGCTGTGCGGCGAGCCCGAACCGCTGCTCGACGATGAGACGGGCGAGGGTCGGCTCCACGTCGTCCGACTGCCGGTCACCGGGAGCCGCCGGGATTTCCGCGGGCACGGACGCGGTGCCGGTCGGGGTGTGGTCGACAGCGGCCGCGGCCGTCCCACCGGTGACGGGTCCGGAAGACGGGGCGAGGCCGGCCACCGGTGATTCCGAGTGTTCGGCGGGCGGTTCGGGCGCCTCCGGTGGCTCGGGCGTGCCGGACACGGACGGTTCGGGTTCGGCGGGCGGTTCGGAAGCCATGGGCACGCCGGTCGGCGCGTCCGGTGGTTCAGGCGCCGTCACGGTGGCGGGCGGCTGCCCGTCCGTGGCGGGTGCCCCGCTCTTCTGCGTGGGCACCGTGACCTCGGTGTCCCGGTCCGTCGCCACGGTGATCTGCTCGTACAGCACGGCCGCCACGGCATACGGCGGGTGAGCCGCCGAAAGCTGCCGCTGCGTCTCGGTGACCGCCGCCCCCGCGTCGGTCCGTTCCCTCAGCTCGACGAGACGTACCAGCAGGCCGAGGTAGTGCGCGCAGGTGTCGTCCTGTTCGTCCCAGGTGTGTTTGGCGAGCAGTTCCCCGGCACGCCGGCGTGCGTCCGCGATCACCTCGCTCACCTCGGTCACCGCGCTGTCCTGCCGGCATCCCAGGGTCAGCACGGTCGCCAGGACGCGGCGGGTCCGCTCGTTCCGCTCGTTTCTCTCGGCGGTCTCCCGGGAGGTGTCGATCGCCGTCATCAGGTCCGCGAGGCGGTCGGTGACGTCGGTGGCACCGGCCGCCGAGAGCGCGTCCCGGACTCGGGCGAAGGCCGGTGCGACGGCGGTGAGCACCGCCAGATCGGAGGCGTCCGGGGGACATCCGTCCAGCAGAGCCGTCCTGACGCGTTCCACGGCGTCCCGTGCCTCGTCGACGGTGTGCCGTAGCGCCTCACCTGCCAAGGCGGGGTCCTCCAGGACCGTCCGCTCGCTCCCCGGCATCTGTTTCCCCTTCTGTACGGGCTGTACGGGCTCCATGGGGGCCTCCGCCGGTGCCTCGCCGCGGGTCTGCCCAGGAACCGGAACAGCCGTCGGGTCACCGCCCTCCTCACCCCTCACGTCCTCCTCCGGGACGGGCGGACGGCCGAATTCGGGCGTCGCCTCGATCACCCGCTGCGCCGCCTCGGCCACCGCCTTCCGGGCGGCTTCGTCCGCCTCGGCGCCGCACCAGTCGTGGTCGGAGACCCATATCAGCAGGCGGGCGTCGAACGCCGACGCCTGAAGGTGGGAGAACAGAGCGAGGCGCACGAGACGTGTTCCCCAGCGCTCCACCGGACCGGTGCCCTGCCGTGAGGTCGTCTGCCCCATGGCAGCGCCGACGACGTCGTTGATGATCCGCACGGTCAGGTGGGACACGGCGTGCCTGCGGTCCGGAGCCTGCTCCAGCCGCTGCGCCCGCTTGAGCACCTGCTCGCTGAGCGCGCGGCCGAAGCGACGCGGTTCGACCTTGCGGAAGCCGAGGCCCCGCATGATGGCCTGGCGGTCCAGGGGCCCCAGGGAGTTGAGCGCGCGTTCCGTCTCCTCGACGGTGAGCGCGGCGAGGGACGACTCGAGGACCGCGCCCAGTCCGTCGAGTGCGGCGGCCAGGTCCTCGAGCAGGTCGAGGGGTGTGCCCGGCGGGGAGAGCGGAGGTTCCGCGACCACCGGATGGCTGAAGGTCATACAGTGTCGGCTTTCTCGTGGAGATGTGAGGGGAGGGCTGTGGGGGTGGTGGCCGGGAGACCGGTCAGCGGCGGCGGGAGTGCGCGGTGACGAAGGTGTAGCCGCGGGGCAGTTCCCAGCCGTCCGCCTTTCCGATGCGGCGGCAGTACTCGCGGTAGGCAGCGCGTTGCACGTCGGTCGGCCGGCAGTCTGCGGGCAGCCGCCGCAGGAAGCCGTGGACGAAGTGTTCGGCCCCTGTGCCCCGTGCGGGTCCGTGGCCGCCCGTACCGGGCCGTGGCAGCACCACGGGGTTCGGCGCGTAACCGATCAGCGGGATGGCGGCCTCCCCCTCGCGTGCGGGGTAGTGGGGTTCGCCATCCGCCCCTCGGCTTCCAGTGGCCGCGTACAGGTGGTGCTCGCCGAGCAGTTCGTCCACCGCTTGTTCCAGCGCGGTGGCCTGGTGTGCGGCAGGGTCCGTGGCGTAGATGCCCCTCGGCAGCGCGGCGCGGTCGAGCAGGGCGTGCCCGTCGGGTGTGAGCCGGCCGAATCGGCGTACGGCGCGCAGGACGAGGCGCCGCGTGTCGAGGCCGTCGGACGAGTCACCGTCCCGGCCGCTTCCGGGTGCGCCGTCTCGGGTCAGCACCTGGGGGTCGTAGCGGTGGGTGATGAGCTGTCCGTCCACGTCGACCGGGTCCTCGAGTTCGGCCGTGGAGAGCCGGAAGACGGTGCCGCCCCGAGGCCACTGGACGTAGATCCGAAGCCCCGGGAAGAAGTCGACGGGCCACTGGATGCCGCGCAGCATGCCGGTCTCACCGGTGAGGTCCAGTGTGACCTCCTGTACCTCTTCGGACGCGTCGAGCATGCCGCCGGGATGGCCGAGTTCCAGCCGTACGGGGAGGGTGTCGGTGCCCGGACGGCGAAGTCGGTCGCGGACCATCCCGTTCAGCGGCAGGCGGTCCTCCATGAGGTGGGCGAGGCGCAGGGGTGCCTGCCAGCACAGTTCGCTGTCGGTGATGCGGAGGTAGTTCCGGATGCCGATCGTCTCGTCGGCGAGGGCGTCGTCGGCGAGCGGGGCTTCCGGGACCTCCTCCGTGTCAGTGGTACGACGTTCGGAGAATTCGCCGGCCGGCACCTCGTCCGCGCCGGGGTGGTGGGACCTCCAGACGCCACCGCTCTCGAAGCGGTCGTCCAGCGTGATGCGTACTCCGCTGCCCGTGCGGAGACCGTTGTCCGTGTCCCTGCGGACGAAGTCCGCGACGGCGAGGTTGGCCCGGCACACCGAGACCGCGTATTCCACACCGGTCAGCAGTGGCCCGGCACCGTCCAGGTCACGCAGCCACGGGCCGATCGCCGTGTGGACCGTACGCGGGCCCCGCATGCCGTGGCGGCGGCGGGTGACCGGGGCGGCGACGCGTTCCAGCGAGCCGGTGAGGGCATACAGGTCCGCCTCCCCCAGCGGTCCGTCGTGGCACAGTCCCGACCCGATGCGTGTGCGGGCCAGCGCGTAGTGGCCCCAGCTACGCAGGGCGTCGCTGGTGCGCAACGCCTCCTCGACCGCGTCGAGGAGGCCGGTGAGCGCTTCCCTCAGCCACTCCTCCCGCGCACCGCCTGCCAGTTGGACGACGGACACCGGAACGAGAGGGCTCAGCAGGGACTCCCGCTGGCAGGTGAGCAGGTGGTGCACGAATGCCGCGGAGTCGTCGAGTGCCGCCTCGTGGGCGGAGGCGTAACGGGCGTCCACGACCACGTGGCCGTCCTTGTTGAGCCACTTCTGGCGGGCACGGAACCGCTTGAGTTTGGCCTCGGGCAACTGGAGTGCCGAGCCGAAGGCCGTGAGGTCCGGAACGAGGAGCTCCCGGCGTACGGGGCTCGACATGTCATGTCGCTCGCCCGGCCCCTCGACGTCGGCCGGCGCACCGGACGCCCAGGCAGGGATGTCAACCCCGTCCGACGCGGCCGGAGGGCGCCCCTCCTTGTAGACGATCTCGGCGTACAACGGATCGGAGCCCGTCTCGATGCGGACAAGCGCGCCCACGGGCAGGGCGGGTGTCTCGCCCCCCAGGGTCAGGCTGGGAAAGGCGTCGATGTCGAAGGCGCCGTTGCCGTATCCCTCGCCTCCGGGCTCGTATCCGAAGTAGGCGGCGTTGAAGGCGACCGCGGTGTGCACCGGGCCGCCCCTGCGGTCGTGGACGACGGCTTCGAGATATCTGCGGAGCCTGTCCATCTCCTCGGGCGGCGTGGCCCGGTGCCCGCCTGTCATCGCGGGGGTGAGCACGGGTTCGTGCTCGTACGGTCGCCAGATGTCCGCTCCGGCGGTGCTCATCGTCGTCACGCGCCACTCCTGTTCCGTTCCGGTCCGCTTCCCGCGGGCCGCGCCGTGCGGACCGCGCGCCAGAGGCCCCGCTCGTCCTCGGTGACGGCCCCTCCGGCGGCGAGCCGGGTCAGGCTCTCGCCGACGGCGGAGTAGGCCAGGTCGGCGCGGCCTCCGAAGTGGCGGCTGTCGCGCAAGGCCGCCGGCAGGGCGATCATCCTGCGGTCTCTGGGGTGGTACGAGGACTCGTCGCCGCGCAGTGCGTGCCAGAGCCTGCGCGGGTGCATGCCCTGCGGCTGGAGTTGCAGCAGCCGGTGGACCTGGAGGTCGACCCGCCGGTCACGCAGCGAGGTATCGGCCCGGCCACCGTCCCGGGGCCGGGGACTGTGGAAGGCCTCGGCGACGGCGGGCCGCCGCTCGTCGGCCGTCCCGCGGCCGGTGTCCCAGCAGGCGGAACAACGGCAGCGCGCCGTGCCGCAGCAGCCCTCGGGAAGGTCCGCGACGCCGAAGTAGTCGGCGAACAGGCGCTGGGAGCACACCGTGTGGGCGTCGAAGAATTCTCTCAGCCTCGCCAGTTCCTCCGCGGTCCGCCGACCGCGTCGGCCGAGCAGCCCCAGGTAGCCGTCCGGCAGAGTGCGCCGGCGCACGGTGAGGCCCGTGACCAGTCGGCGGCTGGGTGCGGCCGAGACGTCGAGGAGGCCCCGGTCGTGCAGGTCCGCGAGCAGCTCCCACGTAGCCGCCGGCCCGTCGGCGTACGCGGGGTAGTCGGCGCAGCGGTCGCCGAGTTCCCGGTGGAGGAGGCGGACGTCGACCCGTGCGGGGGTGTCCCAGGACAGGGCGGTGTCGATGACGGTCCGCTCGATCCGTATGAGCTCGGTCTCCTCCTCCCCGGCGGGGTGGTCGGCCCGCTGTGCGCTGTACGGCGCAGGTCGCAGGTCACCGGGCTTGACCGCACAGTACGGGGGGTGGTCGCCGTGGTCCTCGACGGCGCCGAGGTCGGCGAGGGCGCTGAAGGCCCGCATGATGCCGCTCCGGTAGCGCTCCTGGGTGTGCCGGTCCTCGAGTTCGGACTCGCTCAGGATGCCGGTAGCGGCGTCCTCGGCCATGAGGATGCCGGCCAGGAGCACCGGGTCGAGCGTGCCCTTGTGCTGGGTCAGGACGAGGCCGCCCATGCGCCGCAGCAGGGAGGGTGGCAGTTCCTGGCCGGTCATGAAGTGGACCATGCGCAGTCCACGGCTCGTGGCCAGGGCGAGGCCACTGTTGACGGGGCCGTCCGCGGCCGTGCCCCGGCCCGCGCTGTCGCGTCCGGCCCGTCCGATCTGCTGGTACAGCGCCGCCAGGTCGGTGGGCGGCGACACGCACATCACGGTGCGTACGTCGGGCCGGTTGACTCCGAGCCCGAACGCGGAGGTGGCGACCACGACGACGGGAGCGAAGGTGTCGTCGTCCTGGTGCGGTGCCTCGCGGAACTCGGTCATGACGGCCGACTTCTCCGCCTCGGTGAGCCGGCCGTGGAAACGCAGCACGCGGACGCCGACGTCCCCGAGGTACTCACGCAGGTGGGTGTAGAGCGTGTTGACCTCCTTGACGGTGAGGCAGTAGAGGATGGCGTGGCCGTCCAGCGCGTCGACCACGCGTTCCACCAGCCCGGCCACACCGCTCTGTCCCAACCGGTCGAGGGAGCGCCGGAAGACGGCCAGTTCGGGCCGGATCGGGTTCTCGCGCACCGTCACGAGCCCACCGACGGCACCCGGCCGTTCCGCTTCGGCGCGCGCCTCGGCCGAACCGGGTTCCGGGACCGCCGCGGGCAGGGCGAACAGCCCCTCGCGCAGGGCTTCGTGGACGGCGCGGTTGGCGGTGGCGGTCACCGCGGTGACCGCCACGCCGTGGTCGCGGCGGAGTTCGTCCAGGAACCGGCCCACCCGGCGCATACTCGGCCGGAAGTCCTCCCACTGGGCCAGGGTGTGTGCCTCGTCGACGGCGACGCGGGTGACCCTGCCCGCCTGCGCCGCCTTGCGTACGGTCTCGCGGAAGCGACGCTGGCACAGGCGTTCCGGGCTGACGTACACCAGTCGGATGCCGTGCTCGGCGCGACCGAGCAACTGATCCGCCACTTCGGTCTTGCCCGCTCTGCTGCTGGACTCGCGCAGTGGGGAGATCAGGGCACGGACCGCTCCGCCGATGGAACGGTTGAGTTCGAGTGCCTGGTCGTGCATGAGGGCGACGAGCGGGCTGACCACGAGGGTGACGCCGGGCAGAACCAGCGCGGGCAACTGGAATGTGAAGCTCTTCCCGAAGCCGGTGGGCAGCAGTCCGAGGACGTTGCGGCCCTCGGCCGCGGCGGTGATGACGGCCTGTTGGGCGGGCTTGAGGTCCACCGGTTCGTCGGAGAGGCGCAGCAGGCCGCCGATACGGGCGCAGCGCTCGAGTACCTCTTCGGCGAGTGCGCCCTGGTCCCGCAGCTTTCCGGCTTCCTCAGAAGTGAGGGCCAGGTCTCTGATGCGTCGGGTGTGGGGCAGCAGGGTGTGCCGTTCGAGGGCTTCGTCGGTGCACAGTTGGTCGGCACGAGCCGGGTCGAGAGCTCCGTGGTCCGCCATGAACCGCCAGATACGGCGCCATCCACCGGCCATGGTGGTGACGTTGCCGCCGCCGGTCTCGCCCGTGTCCGGGTCGGGCCGCTCCAGCCCGTCATCGAGGCTGCCGAGGAAGGCGCGCCGGTAGGAGCGGCGCAGACTGCTCTGGCCGCCGAGTTTGCGGTCGCTGATGACGACGACGCCGCGGTGCCGGTCGGACCGTATGAGCCGGCCGACCGCCTGACGGAGCTGGAGCGCCGCAAGCGGCAGGTAGTAGTGCTCGGTGGCGACACCGTCCGGATCGGGATGGCCTGCCTGCGCCGCCCGTGCGGCGACGGCCGCACGCCTGGCCTCGATGACCGGGGCGGCGAACGGCGCGAAGGGCAGCTTGTTGATCCAGACCAGGCGCAGTCGTCCGGCGCCGGAGATGTCGACGCCCTGCCACAGTCCCTTGGTTCCGACGAGGAACCCACCGCCGTCCTGAGGATCGGTGAAGGTCTGGTAGGCGCGGGCGTTGCCGAGTGGGACGGCTTCGACGACCGGGGCCTCCAAGGCGCGGGAGCGCAGCTCCGTCACGAGATGGCAACCGATGCCCGCGGCGGTCGAACGGGCGGTGGTGAGGATCAGGCCACCGCCGTCGAACCCTTGGCCGTCGGGGCGCCGGTGGGTCATCTCATCGGCGAATCCGGCCACTTGGTGTGCGACGGTGCGCAGCGCTCCTTCTTCCTGTTCGGCCCAGGACGGGAAGTCGGAGAAGCACACCACTTCGGCCTGGTTCCGCAGATCGAACGGTGAGGGCAGGGCCAGGGCCGGAAGGTCCTTCGGCAACCCGAGCCGGTTCCGTACGAAATCCCACTCCCCGGCGACGCGGAGAGTGGCGGAGACATAGTGGACTCGGTCGAACGACTCCAGACAGCGCTGCCATTCCGGGTCGGCGGGCAGGTCGACGGGGCTGGTGGCGATCCGGAACCGGTAGGACCGGAGTTCCGCCTTCGGTTCGGCCAGCTCCTCCAGGTGGACGACGCGCGAGGGGAGCGCGTCGTCCAGTGTGACGGCGGGGTCGAGAAAGGCACCGATGTCGGCCGTGATGCGGTCGAAGGCCGTGGTGAGGGCGTCGGTACGCTGCGCGAGCGCGGTGAGGCGTTCCTGGACGAGCACGTCGATCCGGCCCGTGTGCTGTGCGACGTACCGTTCCAACGTTGTGCGGCAGGACGAGAGCGCCTTGGCGACACGCTCCAGCAGCCGGGACAGCCGGCGGGTGTCCCGGCTTCCGGCGGTGCCCGAGTACGGACTGGCGAGCGTGGTCGCCCGGCTGCCGACGCGTACACCCACTCCCTTGGCGTGGGCGTCGAAGGCCTGGGCCGCAAGGCGGGGCAGTCGTTCGTCGTCGAGGAGCCGGTCCAGCTCGCCGATCGCCGCGGCGGCCCGGTCATGCTCGATGCCTGGGAGCGCTTCGGCGAGCCATGCCTGATGCTCCACCAGGGCTTCTTCCAGATCCTGGTACTCGACGGCGGTCGTCAGAGCCGACGTGGCGGCGTTCTCCAGTTCGTGCGCCTCATCGAGCACGAGGAGCACATCCGGGCCGACGGCGCGCAGATCGTCCAGGTGGGAGAGGACCAGCGCGTGGTTGGTGAGGATGAGACGGTGCCCTCCGATGGCCTCCCGGACCGTGTCCGTGTGGACCGTCAGGGGATGACCCGCGCCGAGGACGTAGTCTCCGTCCCGCTGGGACAGCGATTCCAGCCAGGAGGGCAGGCCGGGGCCCATGTACTCGGTGAAGAAGGCGGGCAGGTCGACCGTGTCCACGGACCGTGCCGTCCATGACTGCGGTGGTTCCTTCGCGGCGATCAGCCGCAGGGCGAGGAAGACGACCAGCTCCCGGAAACGGGTCTGCCCGGCGAGCCTGGCTCGGGCGGGGGCCCGTGGGGTGTCCGGGCGGGTGGCGTCGGCGAGTGCTTTGGTGAGCGCTGCCAGGGAGAGCCGGTTGGACTGGCCCTTGACCAGGTCGGCGACCCCGAGGACACCGGGCAGGGCATGCTCCAGATCGCGGAGGTCCCGTGCCATCTGACTCTGCAACTGCTTGGTGTACGTGGCGATGACCGCCGTACGGTTCTCGCCGCCGGCCAGCCAGTCGAACGCGGCGGCGAGCACGGCGTAGCTCTTACCGGTGCCCGTGGGTGCTTCCAGCAGGCCGCTGACACCCCGGTCGGTCCACTCGTGCAGCGTCTTCGTCATCCGCTGCTGGGCAGGTCGCGGCTCCACGTGAGAGCCGTGCACCACGCGTGCGAGAGCAGTCGGGTCGACCCGGCCGTCGTCGTCCCGGAGCACGTCCGGGACGACGACCGCGGCACGCCCCGGAGGCCGGGTGTCAGGAGTACGGCGAGGCGGGTGCTGTGCGAACCCGGTGCCCAACAGTCGGGCCACGTGGCTCTGTTCCCGGACGAGGGGCTCTCGTGCGTCGGCCGACCGTCCCTCGGTGAGTTCCCACAGCAGCCGCCAGGCGTCGGAGTCCGGGCAGACGTCGGCGACGAGATCGCGCCATCCAGGCGTTCGCCTCCCGAGCTCGGCGGCGGCCAGCTCCAGCAGACGGACGAGCAGGACCGCGTCGCCGTGCGCGGTGTGGGCGCGCAACCCACTCATGGACGCGCCCGGTTCGGGTACCAGGTCGTGGAGTCGATGTGACGGAGCTGCCGGCCACAGAGCATGGGCGAGGTACAGCGCGTCGACCGTCCGTACGCCGGCAAGCGGGTCCCGGACTCCCGACCGCTTCGCCGCCTCGCTGATGACAGGGAAGTCGAGCGCTGTGCCGTTGTAGGCGACCACGACGTCGGCGTCCTCGAGGAAGGCACACAGTTCCGTCCACACCTGTCCAGCGGGAACCCCTTGCTCCACTACGGAATCCCGCACCGCGGCGTCACGCAATTCGTCGCTGTCCCCGGGGAACCTGAGGTACCGCTGCCAGTGGCTTCCGGCCTTCACCCACTCCGCGTCCGCGCCGAACCGGACTGCTGCCGCCTGGTAGACGTGGCGCTCCACATACGGTGCGGTCGCCGTGGTGCGTACGACGCTCTCCAAGTCGAGCGCGACCGCGCGAAGCGCACTCCCCTCGGATCGCTCCCCGTTCTCGGACATCCCTTCGGGCAGTGACCGATGAGGAGCGTGCGTCTCCAGTGGAGCGGCATGACGGAGACGGCCCTCGGAGAGGATCAGCAGGCCTCCACCCAACGCCTCCGTGATCAACTTGGCCAGTCGCTGCTTCGGCATCCCCTTGAATCGCCGGGTCGCCCGCAGAGCCAGGTCCTGCTCGGTGAGCCCTGCCGGGAAGTCACGGGCCAGATCTGCGACCTGCCGTGCCGCAGCGGAAACGGCATGTATGTCGGCCATGAATTCCTCCCCCGGCTTCTCATGACACAGCTCCCGACGAGAACTGTTGGCGCGTCACTTCGGCAGAGTCCCCCCTCCGGAAACCCCCGTGTGCAATCGAGACCCCGACTCGGCAACGGGCAAGGCTCAACGCCGCCGAGCACCCGGCACCGCTCGTGACCCTCTCACCATAGACTACTTTGGAAAACATTGGAATAGAAAGGAAAAAATTGGCCTTCCGCCGCCACGCAGGCACGACGCGAGCGGACATCCCGCTCAAGCCTTCACGACTCACGCTAGTTTATTGCGTTGATGTCGTCAACACATCAAATCTATGGCCAGAACATCAGTTCGTGTACGGTATTCGTGAGCGTATGCCGGGTGTGCAGGCGGGCGAGTCCCCGGACCGGCTCAGCGGCGGGCGGCAGCAGGTGGCGATCGCGCGTGCCCTCGCCGTACGGCCCGGTTGCTGCTCGACGAGATCACCGCGGCCCTCGGTCGGAGCCGGTCGGCGAGGTGCTGGACGTCGTGCGCGACCTCAAGGGCGACGGCATGACCATGGTGCCGGCCACGCACGAGATGGGCTTCGCCCGCGAGGTCGCCGGCCAGGCCTGTTTCCTGAACGGAGGGTGTGGTGTTGAAGCGCGGCACCGCCGAGCAGGTCTTCGGCGACCTGCGGCAGGACCGCACACGGCGGATCGTGGAGGCGGGCCGCCTGTGAGAAACCTCGGCGGCCCGTACGAGAAGACCGCCGCCTCCCGCGAGGCAGCGGCCGCACTCATGTAGTCCGTGCTCCGGGCACCATCCGTTTCAGAACGGCCCCCGGCGCCGGCGCGTCACCGTGTCGCCGGCACCGTGGCCCCGCACTCGGGCACCCCGTCGAGCCAGGCCGCCCCCTTGATGTAGATGTTGGTCACCCACGCCTTGTAGTCCGGCAGGTACGACCACACGTCGTTGGTGTAGCCGTCGGAGGTGACCTCTTCGGCGTGCTTCTGGCACTGGACGCGGATGGTGGTGGAGTACGGGAAGGCGTAGACGCGGGCGGCGCCGAGGGAGGGCTCCGCCTTGGTCCACACGCCGGTGCCCCAGGTCTGGTGGATGTGGCCGGTGACCGGGCCGGTGTCGACGCGGACGGCGCCGAAGTAGTCGCCGCCCAGGCGGACGTCGCTGACCATGATCCTGGTTCCGGATTCCTTGGCCTCGACCATCTTGCCCGCGCCCAGGTAGACGGCGATGTGGTGCAGGTCCCGCGAGGTGCCCCAGGCGAGCAGGTCGCCCGGGACCAGCGGGGCCAGGCCCTGGGCGGCGGTGAAGCGGGCGGCGGCGCGGTGCGTGTAGTACTGCTGGCTGGCGACGCCGTCGAGGATGTCGGAGCCCGCCGCCTCGGCGTACGCGTGGCGGACCAGGCCCGAGCAGTCGAAGCCGAGGCGTTCGGGGTCGTGTTCGCTGTCCGGGTCGGTCGGGTCGACCTGGCCGTACGTGGGGCCCGGCTGGGGACCGTGGCCGCCGCCCCACGTGTACCAGGTGCCGGCCGCGACCTCGGCGCAGGCGGCGGCGATCGCGCGTTCGGCCGCCGCGGAGGCTCCGGGTGCGAGGACGCCGCACGCGTCGGCGGCCGTACGCTGCGCGGGCGCCTGGGTGTTCGCGGCGGCGGCGGACACCGGCGTCCAGAGGAGGAAGGCGAGTAACGCGGTCAGTGTGCGGATGAGACCGGTCCGGCGGAGCATGCCAGGACCCCCGTTTCCTGTAGGTGGTGAAGGGAGTGGTCGCACAGCAGCCTGCTGACCGTGCCTCGTGCTTGTCGAGATCCAGGCGTCGCCTCCTGCCGGCGGGCAACGGGAAACACCCGGGAAACCGTTCCCGATCAGTGAGCGGGAGCGGCCGCGCGGCACCGGAGAAGGCGCGTCGGGCGGTGTGTGTCCGACCGATCGTCAGGCGGGTACCGCACCGACCAGGCCGCCGTCGACGACGAGATCCTGACCGTTGACGTAGGACGCGTCGGCCGAGGCGAGGAAGGCCACAGCCGCGGCGACCTCTTCCGGGCGTCCGAAGCGGCCGGCGACGATCCGGTCGGTGACCGCCTTCGCCTCCGCCGTGGTCAACGCGTCGGCCGGGTACATCGGGGTGTCGATATAACCGGGGCTGACGGAGTTGACGCGGATACCGCGCGGGGCGAGTGCGGCGGCGAGGGTTCGGGCCAGATCGTGCACGGCGGCTTTGGTTGCCGAGTAAAGGGTCAGGACGCTGTTGCCCCGGTGGAGGGTCCAGGAGGCGTTGATGACGATCGCCCCTCCGTCCGCCAGCAGCGGCAGTGCCTTTTGGACGGTGAAGAACACGCCCTTGAAGTTGACGTCGACGCCGTGGTCGAAGTCGGTCTCGGCGATGTTCTCGAACGGCAGGAAGGTGCCGGTTCCCGCGTTCGCGAAGAGGCCGTCCAGTCGGCCGTGCCGGTCCCGGACGGCCTCCATCAACGCGTCCACCGCGCCGAGGTCGGCGGCGTCGGCCACGATTCCCGAGGCGCTCGGCCCGAGCGCCTCGACGGCGGAGTCCACCCGTGCGCGGGTGCGGCCGGTGACGATGACCTGGGCGTCTTCGGCGACGAGGCGGTGAGCGGTCGCCAGGCCCATGCCGCTGGTGCCGCCGGTGACGAGGACGGTCTTGTCGGTGAAACGGTTCATACCAGTGCTCCCGTCAGGGTGTGCGTGAGGTGGTCACCGAGGTGGGGCAACCAGTCGGACCGCGCGTTACCGAGGAGGTGGTCGCCGTGTGGGACGGACAGGTAGCTGCCGCGCGGCGCCAGGCGGGCCAGGGGCTCGCCGTTCGTCACGCCGGGGATGACGTCCTGACCGCCGTCCACGACCAGCAGCGGGGCCGCGATGCGGGGCGCCAGGGCGGTGAGATCCACGTGACGTACGAACTCGTGGGCGGCGTCGGCTCCTCCGGCGCGCCGGGCCATGATGTCCCGTACCGGCTGGGGAAGTTCCTCCCAGTCGAGGCGGAAGGGGCCGCTGACGGTGGCCACGGCCGCAACGCGCGGCTCCAGCGCCGCGGTCCGGGCTGCGAAATAGCCGCCCAGGCTCAGTCCGACGAGCCCGATGCGGGCGACGCCGAGAGCGTCGATGACCCGGCCTACGACCCGCTCGTAGTCCGGCACGAAGGTCGTGGTGGCCGCGAGCACGCCCTGTCCGGAGCCGTCCATCGCGAACACCGCGAGCCCCCTGGCCAGCAGCGCGGACACCAGGTCGAGGAATTCCTCCTTGGCCGAGTCCAGGCCGGGGAGCACGACCACGGTCCCCGGCGCGTCGGCGGGGCCACGCAGCCAGCCGGTGAATCCCTCGCCGTGCACCCGCCGCGCACCGGGCTCCAGCACGGTGAGCGCCCGGCCCAAGGCGTGATCCGCCTCAGCGGCGGCCCGAGGTGTTTCCGCGTGCGGTGCCAGGGTGGCCAGGTGGAACCACCGGGCCGCCATCAGCAGGTGTTCACCCGCTGAGCGGGGTGATCCCGCCTGCTCCGCGCGCCGGAGGTAGCCGTGTCCGGTGCGCAGGAAGGACGGGCCCCAGTCGGTGACGGAGGTGAGGCCGGCGGTGACGCGCTGGTACTCGTGCGGGTCGACGCCCGCACCGGTGGCGCGTGTCCACTGGGCGGCGGCGAACTCGGTGGCGTTCATCGTGCTCCTCCGGTCAGCAGGACGGCCTTGCCGCGTATCCGGCGCTCTCGTAGGTCGACCAAAGTGTCGGCGGTCCGCGCCCAATCGGTGATGCGGCCGATCTCCGGGTGCAGTCGGCCCTGTTCCACGAGGCGCACCAGTGCCGAGAGGTCGGAGTCGTACGGCGCGCCGGCGTAGTGGAAGTGCTGGATGGTGACCCGCTCGGGCCCACCGAGAAGCTGGAAGAAGTCAAGGGTCACCGGGGTGCGGCTTGCCTGACCGAACCAGACGAGCGTGCCGCCCGGGCGCACCTTCGACAGGGCGAGGGGCAGATCCGGCCCGCCCGTGGACTCCAGCACGGCATCGAACGGTCCCTGGGCCGCCGCGACCTCGTGGACCACCTTCGCGCCCAGCTCCGCGAGCCGCTCGCCGCGCTCCGGCGTGCTCGTCACCGCGGTCAGTTCGGCTCCCGCGCCGACGGCCAGCTCGGTGACGTAGTGGCCGACGCCACCCGAGGCGCCGGTCAGCAGCACCCGCCGGCCGGCCAGGGAACCGACCGTACGCAGCAGCCGCAGGGCAGTGATCCCGGCCAGCGGCAGGGCCGCCGCCCGTACGCTGTCGACGCTGTCGGGGAGCACCGCGAGCGAGTGCGTGGGCACGGCGGCGTACTCGGCCCAGCCGCCCTGCGCCGGGTGCCCGACCACGCGGGTGCCGATGCCGGGGCCGGAGCCGTCGGCTGCCGCCTGCACGACGAGCCCTGCGACGTCCTTGCCGGGCAGCAGCTCCGGCCGTGGGTGTTCGAGAAGGAACGTCTCACCCCGGTTCGGGGCGAAGGCCTCGACCTTGATCAGTACCTCACCGGGCTCCGGCTCGGCCTGTGGGACCTCGGCGAAGGCGACCGGGCACGCCGCCTCTCCCGTGGGAATCAGTCTCTGCATGGGAGGATGCAACCTCCGCGGCCGCCCTGCGATCCAACAACGAACAAGCACAGCCGACAACCTTTGGTTGTCACCTATGGTGGGGCCATGGATCTCGACGTGGCGCAAGTACGTGCCTTCGTGCGCACCGCCGAGGAACTGCACTTCGGACGGGCGGCCGGACAACTCTCCATCTCCCAGCAGGCGCTGTCCAAGAGGATCGCGCGGCTGGAATTCCTGCTCGGCACCGAACTGTTCCGGCGGGGCGGCAACGGCGTACGCCTCACCGAGGCCGGACGGCGTTTCCTCCTGCCGGCCCGACGGGCCGTGGCCGCCGCCGACGCCGCCGTCGCGGCAGTGGTCCCCACGGATGATCCGTTGCGCGTAGACGTCTGGGGTCACCTCTACGCACCGATGCGGACGCTGGCCCAAGTCGCCGGACGGGCCGGGGAGCTGACGCTGGGGCACGGGCGCGATCTGCCGTCGGTGACGGCGGCGCTGCTGCGCGGCGACATCGACGCGGCCTTCGGCCGGATCCACCCCCCGCTGCCCGCCGGCCTTGCCCACCGCCTCGTCCGCCTCGAGCCGGTGGATGCCGTACTGAGCGAGGAACATCCGCTCGCAGCCGAACCGGCGCTGCGGCCGGACCAGCTGCGCGGCAGCGTGCTGTGGGCGCCCGGCCCGCTGGACCGGCTCGACTTCCTCCACCGGTTCGCCGACCGGTTCGGCATCCAGGGCACGGCGACGAGCGTCAACCTGGGGCTTGCCCACTTCCTTGCCGAGGTGGCGGAAGAGCCGCGACGCTTCTCGCTGGTGCCCGCGGATGTGCCACTGCCGAAGGCCCCCGGGCTGCGCTCCGTCCCCCTGGTCGGTCCCACGCCGCTGTATGCCTGGTCACTGCTGTGGCGTACCGGCGACGGTCACCCGGGACTGAACAGCCTCACCGCCGCCTGCGCGGGAGAAGCCGGGCGCAGGCGATGGCTGGAGTACGACCCGGCTCGCGACTGGCTGCCCGAACCGCCCACAAGCGATCCCGGCCCCGGATCGGAATGACCTCATCGCGGACAGCGCCGGCCCGTTTCACAGGTGGTCGGCCCCGGAGGACGGGTGAGCTCGGGGTCGGTCGGCAGGCGTGTCGGAGAGCAACTGCCGGAACCGCTTGCGCTTCCCTTGTCTCTCGCAGGCCTTCGCCCGGTGCAGCAGTCGGGTCAGGGCATGACGGACCTGGGCACACCGTCGCAGGCCGCCCCGCCGTCGGTGAGGCGGACACCGGGCAGGAGCTTCGCGCGCGCGTCCGCGTCGATGCTCGCGCCCAGTCGGCAGATCCGCGCCAGTCGGGCCCCGGGGTCGAGGTCCCACAGCCGTACGGTGCCGTCCGTGCCGGCGCTGGCCACCGTGCCCCCGTCGGGGGCGAAGGTCACGCTCCACACCGCGTCGGTGTGGCCCGTCAGCGTCGCCCACGGGCGCCGTCCGGGGACGTCCCACAGGCGCACCGTACGGTCGTTGCCGCTGCTGGCGAGCGTGCGGCCGTCGGGCGCGAAGGCGATGCCCCGGACGGAGCCGATGTGACCGGTCAGGACGGCCTGTGAGCGCCGTTCGCGGACGTTCCACAGCCGTACGGTGCCGTCGTTGCCGCTGCTGGCCAGCGACCGCCCGTCAGGGGTGAAGGTCACGCTGCGCACCGCGCCGGTGTGGCCTTTCAGCGTGCCGAGCGGGCGGTGGGAGGAGACGTCCCAGAGCCGTACGGTCAGGTCGTCGGCGGCGCTGGCCAGGACCCGGCCGTCGGGGCTGAAGGCGACGCCGTTGACGAAGTCCCGGTGGCCGGTCAGAATCGCCAGCGGCGCGCGCTCCGTCACGTCCCACAGGCGCACCGTACGGTCGGCGCCGGCCGAGGCGAGACTCCGGCCGTCGGCGGCGAAGGCGAGGGAGAAGACCTGCCCGGTGTGGCCGGTCAGGGTCGCCAGCGGTTCCCGTGCGGCCACGTCCCACAGCCGGACCGTGCCGTCGGAGCCCGCCGACGCCAGGGTCCGCCCGTCGGGCGCGAAGGACACCGAGAAGACCGCCTCGGTGTGTCCCCGGAGCGTCGCCAGGAGCCGGCGCCGGCCCACCTCCCACAGGCGTACCGTGTGGTCGGCGTCGGCGGTGGCCAGCAGCCGTCCGTCGGGGCTGTACCGGGCCTGCCAGACCTGGGTGAACGGACGGGCCGTCAGCACCGGGCCGCCGAGGTTCCACAGGACCACGGACCGGTCGAAACCGGCCGTGGCGAGCAGGGTGCCGTCGGAGGTCGCGTCCGCCCCCATCACGTAGTCGGTGTGGCCGGCGAGCACGGCGGTCTGCCGGCCGCCGCGCACGTCCCACAGCCTGGTCGTCCCGTCGCCGACCGCGCCGACGACCGTGGCGCCGTCGTGCGTGTACGCGACGGCGTTGATGTCGTCGTTGCTCCCGGACAGCGTCGTGTCGAGCCGGCCGCCGCGCACGTCCCACAGCCGTACGGTCCGGTCGACGCCTCCGGAGGCCACCTCCCGGCCGTCCGGGGAGAACGCCACGCCCAGCACTTCGTCGGCGTGCCCCTTGAGCACGGCGAGGAGCCGGGCCCGGTCGGTGTCCCACAGCCGCACGAGCCGGTCGGCTCCGGCGGAGACCAGGGTCCGGCCGTCGCGGGCGTGGTCCAGGGCGTTGACCGCTCCCTCGTGCCCGCGGAGGGAGGCGGTGAGGCGGGGTGTGCGCGCGGTCTCCCACAACTGGACCGGCCCCTGGGCGGTCGCGACGGCGAGCCGGTGTCCGCGGGGGTCGAAGGACAGCGCCCGGGCGCCCTTCGTGCTGTCGGCGAGCACGGCCTTCCTGCGGCGCTCGGCGATGTCCCAGAGGCTCACGGGCCCGCGCGTCGACGTCGCCGCGAGGGTACGGCCGTCGGGGCTGAAGGCGATCGAGCGGACGGCCCCGGACACGGTGAACGTGGCGGTCGTACGGCGGTCCGACACCCGTCGCAGGGTCACGGTCCCGTCGGAACTGGCCGTCGCCAGGGACCGGTCGTCCGGCGCGAAGACCACCGCGTTGACCGGCCCCCGGTGACCGCCCAGCCGGTCGGAGAAGGGCTGGGACTGCGTGCTCAGCAGCGCGCCGCGCGCCTCGGCGGTGGTGTGGGCCCGGTAGGCCTCCCCGGCCAGCAGCATCGACGCCTCCGGCCGGCCTCCGGCGAGCGACGCGGACCGTACGGCGAGGGCCTGGGAGCGCGCGACGCGTTCCTGGTCGAGGGCGCTCTCGCGCTGCTGGTAGGCGAGGCCTCCGGCGGTCAGGGCGAGCCCCAGCAGGACGGCGAGCGTGGCGAGCATCGACTGCCGGATCCTGACCTGGCGTCTGGCCTGTCTCTCATGTCTCTCCTGCTCGGCCAGGCTCGCCCGGAGGAACGCCTCCTCGCCGGGGCCGAGCCGGCGCCGGCCGTCCAGTTCGTCGGCCCAGGAGCGCACGGTGCTCAGCCGGGTGCCGCGGTACAGCGCGGACGGGTCCCGGCCTTCGCGTTCCCATTCGGCGGCGGCGTGCGCGAGTTGCTGGTGGAGGAGCAGTCCGGCGCGGTCGGCGTGGATCCAGTCCCGCAGCCGTGGCCAGGCGTGCAGCAGGGCCTCGTGGGTGATCTCGACCGTGTCGCTGTCCATGGTGACGAGCCGGGCCCGTACGAAGGCGTCGAGCGCGGCGGCCGCTCCGTCCGCGTCGGCGAACTGTTCCCTCAGGGCGGCCCCGCTCGTCCGGCGGCGGGTCGCTCCGCCGCCGTCCGCGACGTACACCAGACGGGACAGGACGCGGCGGATCGTCCTCTGTTCGGCCGGGTACAGCCGGGCGAAGACGTTCTCGGCGGTCCGCGCGATCGCGCCCCGGATCCCACCGGCCCGCTCGTATCCGGCGACGGTCAGCACGGACCCCTCGCGCCGCTGCCAGGTGGCCAGCAGGGCGTGGGAGACGAGGGGGAGCACGCCGGAGGGTGTCACGTCGGCTCCGGGGCCGGCGTCCGTCCCGCTGCCCCGCTGCGGGTCTCCCGGCTGCGTGCCGCCCTGCTCGTCGCGCAGCCCCGCGTCGCGCAGGAGCAGGGGCACCAGGCCCGGCTGGAGGGTCAGTCCGGCGAGCTGCGCCGGGCGGGTGATGGACTCCCGTAACTCCCCCACGGACATGGGCGGCAGCACGAACAGCCCGTCGGTGAGGACCGGGGCCAGTTCGGGAAGGTCCAGGCAGTCGCCGGTGAAGTCGGCCCGGACGCCGAGCACCACGACGGCGGGGCCGTGTCCGCTCTCCTCCGGCCGGGGGCCCGCGAGAGCGCAGAGCACCCGGACGAAGGAGCGCCGTTCGTCCTCGTCCGCGCAGAGGGTGAAGAGTTCCTCGAACTGGTCGACGATCAGCACCGGCCGGCAGGGCGGGGGCCGGCGTTCCCCGGGCGGCGTCGGCGGATCGTGCGCCATCGCGCGTACGGCGTCCAGCACCGCGCCGGGATTCCCGCGCGCCTCCTCGACGGTGACGGCGAGGTCCCCGCCCACCGCTTTCGCGGTGCGTTCCAGGAGTTCGTCCAGGGGCCGTGAGGTGGGGGTGAACACCGCCACCGGCCATCGGTCGGCGCCCGGCATGGGGAGGTCGCCGCGCCGCAGGGCGGGCACCAGTCCGGCGTTGAGCAGGGACGACTTGCCCGCCCCCGAGGGGGCGACGAGCATCAGCGGGCCGTTTCCCACCCGTTCGAAGACCCGTTCCACCAGTGCGGCCGTCGCGCGCTCCCGGCCGAAGAACCAGTCCGCGTCCTGCGGGGTGAACGCCGACAGGCCGCGGTACGGACACGCCCCGTCGGACTGTCGCTCGGGAGCGGCGGCCTCGGCGCCGCTCCCGCTGTCGGCGGGCGGTCCTCCCTCCTGTACGAGCCTGAGCAACTCCCCCTCGGCGCCCAGTACCCGGTCACAGATACGGGCGACGTCGGCGGTCGCCCGTTTCGTGCCGGTCTCGATCTTGCTGAGGTAGCCCTTGCTGTAATGCGTCTGCCGTGCCAGGTCGGTCAGCGACAGGCCGCGTGTCTGTCTGAGTCGTCTCAGTTGTGCGGGGAAGGAGTGCGTGGTCAGCGCGTTCCGATCCCGCCCGTTCCCGTGGTCTGCTTCATGCCCTTGCTGCGGATCTCCCACGGAGTCCCCCATGCGGTGCGGCCGTGAGACGGTGGAAGCCCAGGTTACTGCCGGGGCGGTAAGGGCAGCCAAACCTTTCACCCGATGTGGCGAAAACACGAACGCCCGGAACCGCGGGGCGGTTCCGGGCGTTCGTTGCCGGGCGGGTGAGCGGGCGGGCGGGTCAGGTCAGGTTGACCGCGCAGCCGCCGTTCACCCACCGGTGCGACCTGATGTTGTCGTTCACCGTCGGACCGGTGCTGAAGAAGTTGTCGGAGAGGTTGTCGGCGTACAGCTCGCCCGGCTGGAGGCAGGCGTGGCCTCCCTCGTAGTTCTCCAGGAAGTAGAACGCGACGATCGACAGGTTGCCGGTGAATCCGCGGTTCATGACCGACGAGGCCCTGTCGTTGGCGGAGCCCCAGTTGCTGCTGTTGCCCGGCGTGGCCACCAGCTGGGTGCCCTGGCAGTCGAAGCCGTCCCAGGCGTACACGTTGCCGTTGCGCGGCCCCCACTTGCTGTCGCAGCCGGGGCCGGCGACGGCGTTCTCGGACGCCTGCGCGGCGGTGGCGGGTGCGGCGAGGCCCAGGGCGGCGAGCCCGAGGACCGCTGCGGTGACGATGGACTTGCGCATGCTGTTTCCCCTCGTTGGTTTCGCTGTCGGTGCGTCGGTGGTGCGTCGGAGCCGGTGTGCCGGGCCGGTCGCCCGGCGCGCGCCGGCGCCGTGGGGCGGTGTCCGTCCGGTCGCGACCTGGTCAGTCGCGCTCCGGGACGATGCGCACCGCCCGGTCGTAGGCCTGCTGAGCGAGGTGCCGGTGGGTGTCGATGTCCTTGCCGAACCGGTCGCGCAGGCGGTCCTGGTAGTACGTCTCCCGTGCCGTGGCCACGGCACGCAGGGAGGTCTCGCGGGCGCAGGTCGCGTCCGCGACGGCGGTCTTCCGCTCGGCGGCGAACGCCTCGTCCGCGCGGGCCTCGCCCAGCCGGCTGGTGCGGACGCGGACGGCTTCGCGGGCCGCCCGGGGGCCCTCGTAAGGCTGTCCCGCATGCTCCATGCATCGCGCCCACGCCCTGACCGCGGAGGTCAGCCGGCGGTCCTCCATGAGTTCCTCGCCGTACAGGGCGTTGAGTCCCGAGACGGTCTTGCTCGTGCGGAACCAGAGGGCCGGGTCGCCGTAGAGCGTGCGCTCGGCCTCCTCCGTGCAACCGCCGAGGCGTTTGCGGATCTCTCCGCC
Organism: Streptomyces sp. CB02400; assembly: GCF_001905725.1. Lineage (GTDB taxonomy): Bacteria > Actinomycetota > Actinomycetes > Streptomycetales > Streptomycetaceae > Streptomyces > Streptomyces atrovirens. The sequence continues at coordinate 1,105,220 of NZ_LIWB01000001.1, read as the reverse complement.
GACGGGCAGCGGCGCCCGGAGCGTCTTCGCGTCGTCGCCGCCGTCCAGCGCGGTGTCGAAGGCGGCGCGCCGGGTGGCGGAAAGACTCTGCCGGTAGGTGCCGTTGGGGTTGCGTTCGTGGACCCGCAGGCTCTTCGCCTCGATGCGTCCCCCGTAACCGTGCGTGCGGGCCCACGCCACGTCGTCCTGCACGAAGCGCACCGGGCGGCTCTCCTGGAGCGTCAGGACACGGTCCTCCCGGTAGGTGAAGCCCTGACGGTTCATGCACTGCCTGGTCAGGCGTTGTTGTGCGTCGGCGACGCGCAGTTCCTGTTGCCAGGTCAGTGCCTGGGGACGCGGATCCTGTGGTGCCCGGCCGTCGTCGCCGTCGCCGCTGTCGGCGCATCCGGTCGTGACGACCGCCACGACCGCGCACAAGGACACGAGTACCCGTCTCATGAACTCCGCCCCCTCCGCTGCCGCTTGCTGACGGATCCAGAGTCGCCCCGCCGCCGGCGGCGGTCGACGGGTTTCCTGTTGCCCGCCGGGGAGGCCGACCGGGAAACAAGGCGTGGGCAGGGGAAACGCGGGGAGGGAGGCAACACGGGGAGGGGGCGACGCGGTGGGGAGAGTCCCCGTACATGCGCCCCCGCCATCGGAGCCGGCCGCAGGACGCTCACACCGTCAAGACGCGAAGACATGACGGATTACAGGCCCGCCAACCACCCGCTGCGTTCAATGCATTGACACGTGCATTACATGGGCTTTACGTTCCGGCCATCTGAGAGCGCTCTCAGACTCCCCTCCTGTCATGACTCGAGGTATCGCATGCCATCCCCCCGCACCAGACCGGCAGCCGTTCTGCTGCTGGCCTCAGCCCTCGTCGCCGTCGGTCTGGGACCGGCCGCCGTACCGGCGGCCGCCGCCACCATTCCCGTGGGTTCCGGCAGTTACTCCGACACCCGGCCCCCCGGCACGTCGGGCCCCACCACCAACACGGGAACGCCGGTCACGCCCAAGGTGACCGCCGCCGCCAGGAACCGGCCCGTGCCCACCAACGACTGGTGGTCCTCCCTCGCCTTCCAGCGCTACGGCGACAACCCGTACTCGACCCCCATGTACGGGCACCCCCTCACCTACCAGGCCACGGCCGGCGGGCTGGACGTCGGCTACCCGACGACCCCCGCGATCGTCGGTGACGGCCGCCAGTACGAGTACGCCCACAAGCGCGACCTCACCATCGGACTGACCGGCCTCAACTCCCCGGACACCAAGGCCGACGACTGGTCCGACTGGACGGTCACCCCCTACTGGTCCGACGGCGCCCGCACCCTGCGCACCACCATCGGCCACGGCTCCCCGTTCGTCTACGCCAAGGGCTCCGGCGGCAACGCCCAGATCACCACCGCCGGCGCGCCCGCCGTCTTCGCCGACCAGGGCAACGTCCTCGGCATCACCGTCGCCGGGCACCACTACGCCCTCTTCGCACCGACCGGCAGCGACTGGAACGTCTCCGGCTCCACCGTCACCGCGGGTCTCGGTTCCAAGGACTACTTCTCCGTCGCCGTGCTGCCGTCCACCGGCGCGCTGGCGACGTTCAAGAAGTACGCCTACAGCTTCGTCACCGGTTCCAAGGTCACCTGGAACTACACCGGGGGCACCGTCGGCGCCACCTACACGCTCACCACCGAGGCGAAGGAAGGCACCGAGCGCGGCACGCTCCAGGCCCTCTACCGCCACCAGTGGCTGCACACCACGGACCCCCTCACCTCCTACACCTACGTCTCCCCGCGCGGCACCATGAAGGTCCGCGAGTCGGCCTCCTTCACCACGAGCCAGAAGGCGGCGGCCGTGCTGCCCGCGCTGCCCAGGTCGAACGGCGTGGACACCGCCCGACTGCGCGGTTACCTGAACGAGGTCGTGAACGCCGCCGACCCCTTCTCCGGAGCCTCCGACACCTACTGGACCGGCAAGGCCCTCGGCCGCCTCGCCCAACTGGTCCCGGTGGCCGACCAGATCGGTGAGACCGCCGTCCGCGACCGGATGCTCGGCCTGATGAAGGGCAAGCTCCAGGACTGGTTCACGGCGGGAGGCGCGAACGAGTTCAGCTACGACAAGGACTGGAAGACCCTCACCGGCTACCCCGCCTCCTACGGCAGCGACACCGAGCTGAACGACCACCACTTCCACTACGGCTACTACGTCTACGCGGCGGCGATCGTCGCCCAGTACGACCCGGCATGGGCCGCCGACTCCGCCTGGGGCGGCATGGTCGAGACCCTCGTACGGGACACCGCCAACCCCAGCCGCACCGACACCGCCTTCCCGTTCCTGCGCGGCTTCGACGTCTACGCGGGCCACAGCTGGGCATCCGGCCACCAGGGTTTCGCCGCCGGCAACAACCAGGAGTCCTCCTCCGAGTCCACCAACCTCAGCGCGGCCCTCGTCCTGTGGGGCTCCGCCACCGGCGACACCTCGCTGCGTGACCTCGGCACCTTCCTGCTGACCACCGAGTCGGAGTCGATCGCCCAGTACTGGTTCGACGCCGACGAGCAGGTCTTCCCGTCCTCCTTCGGCCATGACACGGCCGGCATGGTGTGGGGCAGCGGCGCCGCCTACGCCACCTGGTGGACCGCCAACCCCGAGGAGATCCACGGCATCAACGTCCTGCCCGTGACCGGCGGATCGCTCCACCTCGGCGGTGAGAGGGCCGCGATCCGGCGCAACATCGCCGAGATGGAACGGGAGAACGGCGGCCCGGCCGTCGAATGGCGCGACATCCTCTGGGAGTTCCAGTCCTTCGCCGACCCGGCTGCGGCCAAGGCGAAATGGGACGCGGGCCACTCCGGCTACACCCCGGAGCAGGGGGAGTCGAAGGCGCACACCTACCACTGGATCAACACCCTCGACACCCTCGGCGCTCCCGACGCCACCGTGACCGGTGACATCCCCGCCTCCGCCGTCTTCACCAAGGGAACGACCCGGACCTACGCCGCTCACAACCACGGACCGACGGCCCGCACCGTCACCTTCTCCGACGGCAAGTCCTTCTCCGTACCGGCACGTTCCACCGCGACCAGCACAGGAACCGGCTCAGGAGACCCCGACCCGGACCCTGAACCGCCGACCGGCAACACCTTCCAGCTGCGCAGCGGTGGCGCCCTGACCACGGCGACCGGCGGCACGGCGGGAAGCGACACCATCGCCTCCGCCGGCGGCGCCAACCACGACGGCACCCCGTACCAGCCCCTCGTCTACGAGGCACGCGGCGTCAACGGCACGCTCACCCCGGGCGCACAGACCGCCTTCCGGCTCCAGGTGGACGCGGGCGGCACGGTCGGGCTGGGCCAGCAGGCCCGGATCAGCTACGACTTCACCGGCGACGGCAGCTTCGACCGGACCGAGACGTACCACTACTTCGCGACCGACCCGGTCACCGGATGGGAGGAGTACACGCAGGCACGCGGTCTCAAGGCGTCCACGGGCACATCGGGCGATCTCGCCGGCGGCACCGTACGCCTGGAGGTGTGGAGCGCCATCGGCAACGGCACCTCGAAGCTCCAGACGGGCACGGACAAGTCCGTGCTGGTGATCCCGTACAGCTGAACCGCTGAAGGCCGACGGCGGGCACACCCGGCACAAGCCGACGCGGTCGAGGGTGAACTCACCGGCATCCGCAGCCAGGCCCTGCCCGCCCGGGGCACCCGGACCTCATCACCGTCGAGCTGCGCGCCAACGCAGTACGGCACGGACGGGTGCCCCGCCGGGACTTCTTCCTGCGCGACGCGGTGCGGGCCGCCCCGCAGCGGCACGGCCAGGCCGACCTCGGCCTGCGCGCTCAGCGACCGGCTGCCGAGGCGCCACACCCGTCGGTCGGTCGGGTCCGGCACCTCGGCTTCGGCATCCTCCACGTCGTCGGGCGCGTCCGGCTCGTCGGTCTCCTCGCCGTTCCCGGCACCCGACTCCCCCGCCGGGTCCCGTACCAGAGCCCTCGCACGGAGCTGAGCGGCCTCGTGCGCGCCGAGTCCGGCAAGCCGGCCCACGGCCGCACGCCGCACGACACGTGAGGGGGTTCCCGTCCATCCGGGCAGGTCAGGACGCGGGGACGTGCACGGGGGACGAAGGAGCGAGGGGCAGTAAGTCAGTCGGCCGACAAGGTGCAGTGGGCGCTGGCGGTCATGGGGCCGTTGATGGACCTGAAGAGTGTCGCGCAGGACCAGGGCGAGTGGATGACGGTCAACAAGCACCGGAAGATGATCGAGGATCACTTCGACGAAGAAGCACGCAGACAGCGGACCGGTCTCGCTGACGCCGGTGAGCAGCACCTCAACAAGTGGATCACCGAGGTGGAACAGTCGCTCAGCGGTCTCACGAAGCAGGGTGCGGGGATCAGTGCCGCGCGTGAAACAGCGTTGGAAGGAATCAAGAGCCTCCGCGACGAGGCCGAGAGGCTTGTCCGGCCGGCCGACTGACACGGTGGGCCGATGTCCCGGCGGTGAACGTGACCACGCGGCCGTCGGGACGAACGCGGAGGGCGGCAGCCTGCTTCGGATCAGCGATCGATCGGCCGCTCTCCTGCCCTTCGGAGTGTGCCAAGGGTCTCCCTCCGGGGTCTGCGGCAATGCCGTCGCGCGGCACAATAAGCCCCTGCCGTTCCAGCCGGGCTGCCACCTGCGCCTCGCACGGAGTGTGTGGTCCGGACGAGGAGGCCTGTCACCGCACCCCGCCCACCCAAAAGATCAGGAACCGTCCTCCGGTACCACGAACGGCATGACCAGCAGCCACTGCTGGTTGCCCCCGCTGTGCGGCTCCCAGAGCACGGGCATCGTCCTCGCCTCGGCCTCGTGAGGGCAGTCCAACGCATGGCCCGTCCCCGCGTTGATGAGGCGATGCGCCCGGAGTCCAGGGGCGGCGGAGACCTGCCACCGCTGCCAGGCCGCACCGTTGTCGCCGCGTCCCCGCATGCGGGGGTGATCGCCGGCCCCTGCCGCCTGACCGTCCAGCAGCAGGTTGTTGCTCGCCGAGATGATGTGCACCTCCCGTCCATGGCCGGTCGCCTCCAGGTACCACAACTGATGCAGCTCGCCATGTGGAGCCCACAAGTGCGGCACGCTGCCGTCCCCGGTGTGAAACGCGGTGTCGAGTGCCAGCCCGCTGCTCGCGGAGATGAGCAGGAACGGACCAGTCGGTTCGCGGCGACGGCTCTTGAAGAACGCTCCAACGTCATTGGTGCCAATCTTCAGAAACGGAAGACTGATCTCTGCGCTGACCTGGCGGTTTCTAGGGAGCATGGCCGTCATCCTATTGAGTCGGCGCATGGTCGGCAGTGAGACGCCGAAAGACGACTTGCCCGGTTCCTGCAGGCGTTCTTGAAGCGCGGCACGGGACGGGGCTCGGCGCCGCCGTGGTGTGTGGAGCGACGCAGGGCGGCGAACAGGACTGCGGCGTCCTACGCAGATCGTCGTGGGGCGCGGCGGACGTCTGCTCGTCTTCGTGTGCCCTCACCGACTGGGCCCCTCCGCACCGGACCGTCCCGCGACGAGCCACGACACGGTTCTGCTGAAGTCTTCCGTCAACCACCGGTCCGGGCACGGAAATCGCGATGCATGCGTGCAGCGTGCCGGAATCCGAGCCTCGTGTGCTCCTCCCAGGTCAGCCGTCGGGAACACGTTTGCGAGAGGTGACGTCCGCGGGTCATACTCCGTCTCTCCCCCCACCTGTCTCAGTCGTGTGTGTCTCCCGGTGGAGGACTCTGCCCTGATGGGTGTACTCGTGTGTGCGCAAGGCGCCGTGGTGGTCGCGGCCCGGCGGGATGGTGCGTGATCGTGGAGATCGCTCGTATCGTCGTCGTCGCGATAGTCGTCGGGGGCGGGGTCGCCTACTACCGCCGGCTCATGGACGGCCCTTCCTCCTCCAGCGGTTCGTCCCGGAGGGCCGAGGCGCTGGGCTTTCTTCCGCAGTCCCGGCAGAACACCCGGCAGGCGGCCGCCGACGCCGAGTTGGAGCTGGCCAAGTCCGCCGCCGCCCGCGGCCGTTGGGAGCCGGCGGCGCAGTTGCTGGCCCGGACCGGGGAGCAGCGTGACTGGGCGCGCCGCTCGCTGTACTCCGACGCGCTCGGTTCGCACCGGGCCGCGCGGCCGGGTGGTTGGCTGGACGCGTGGGAGGCCGCGGTCGGGCCGGACGACCCGGACGTGGCGCTGGTGCGGGCGCGGGCGACGGTGTCCCTGGCCTGGCATCTGCGGGGCGGCGGCTGGGCGAAGGACACCAGCCGGGAGCAGTTCGCCGGTTTCCACGAGACGTTGGCGCGGGCGCCGCAGTTGACCGCGCGTGCGGCGGAACTGAATCCGGACGACCCCTCGCCGTACGTCGCCGCGATCTGGACCGCGCTCGGTCTGGGCTACTCGCGGGAGAGGATGCACCGGATCTGGAAGGAGATCACCGCCCGGGATCCGCACCACTTCGACGCGCACTGCGCGGCGTTGCAGTACTGGTGCGCGAAGTGGCGCGGCTCGGAGGAGCTGGCGGTGTCGTTCGCCCGCGAGGCCGCAGCCGAGGCGCCGCGCGGCAGTCTGCTCAGCGCACTGCCGTTGATCGCGTGGTACGAGCACCGTGACAGCGACGCGAAGGGGAGCGACTTCCGGGCGCCCCACCTGGTCACCATGGTCGACGTGGCTCTGGCGGACGTGGCCGCGGCCCCGTCGGACCACCCGGGCAGGGCGTCGGTACGGCACCTGCTGGCGTACTTCCTGACCCGGCAGGGCCGTCACGACGCGGCGTTGCTGCAGTTCCAGCTGGTCGACGGGTACGTGGACGCCCTGCCGTGGCGGTACTGGAACGACCCGGCCGCCGTGTACTGCCTGTGGCGGAACCGAGCGGTCAAGGGGGCGCGGCGGGGCTGACCGCCACCGCCGCGGGTCAACGCGTCCGGCGCAGAAGCGACTTCGGCTCCCGCAGGGCGTGCCACAGTCCCGCCGCGAGCGGTACGACCGTCAGGGCGAAGAAGACCCAGAACAGGAACTCGGCGCCGGGCGCGAGGTCGTAGACGGTGCCGTCCTCCCATCGGCAGTAGGCGCGCGGCGGGAACGGGGTGGAGATTCCCGAGACCTCCCCGCTCCCGAGGATGCCCTTCTGCATCGGTTCCCTGGGACAGGGAGCGGTCTCCGGGAAGAGGAAGGCGTCGTCCGCCGTCATGATCACGAACCAGGTGAGGGCGCCGAGCGGCACCGCCCAGAACACCGCGGTCCGCGCCCACAGCGGCAGCAGTGGATGCGCCAGCAGCCCGCGCAGCGCGACCCAGCCGACCACGAGCCCGACGAAGACCGGGAGCAGCGTCATGACACCACCGCGGTCTTCCGGGCACGGAACCCGGTCGCGAAGCCGGCGCCGATGACGAGCAGGGCGGCGGCCAGGGCGAGGGACGCGGTCGCCCCGTTCATCCACACGTAGCCGGGGTCACTGGAGTAGACGGAGCCGTCGTGGCGGACGCAGTCGAAGCGGAGCGGCAGGTACGAGGACCGGTGGTGGGAGAGGCCCTGCTTGGTCTCCTCGTCGAAGCCGTCACGGCAGGCCGGGGCCGGGATCGAGTCCGCGCCGTCGCCGAACGCCTGCTCCGACGCCAGAACGGAGAAGAATCCGAGGGAGTAGACGGCCGCGGCCGCCCACGCGGCCGCTGCCGCCGCACGGCGCAGCAGCCGCGTCGACCAGGGCTGGGGCCGACCGGGGAGCGCCATCGCGACGACCCCCGTCGCGGCGACGACCGCGGCGACGGCACAGACCACGAACAGACCCAGACCCAGCAGCACGCCTGTCACTCCCCCTCGGCTCCCCTGTCGCACAGACCCTAGCCCCGCGGGACATCCCTGACGTACACGACCCCGTCGGTCCGGGGCAGGTGGGCCGGGTCGAACGGGGCGTAGCCGAAGTACGGGGACACCCGGGGAGCGGGGCGCGTGTCGGCGAGGGCGGTGGCCAGTCGGGGGGCGTCGATGACGCAGCGGTCCTCCGGGAGGGCGTACAGGAGTCCTTCGAGGGTGTCCGGGGGCGGGGTGTCCACTCCGTGGTGGTGGATCGTGCCGAGGGCCGTGGCCAGGAAGGCGTACCGCTCGCCGAGTCGGGCGCTGACGAGCGCGCCGGCGCTCCACCACTCCAGCAGCGGGTGGTCCCACATGCGCATCGTGCTCTTGTCCCGCTGGAGGTGGCTGTTGTGGGCGTGGACGAGTGCCGGGCCCCGGTCGGCGAGGGCGAGGAGGTTGCCGGCCATCATCCCGTCCCGTGTGGCCAGCAGCCGCGTCATGCGGGCCGGTGAGGTGTCGGCCGTCCAGGAGTGGTAGCGCAGCAGGCCGGTGGCGGTGCGGCCGTACAGGCGCGCACGGTCCCGGTCGTCCCGCGAGGTCGCGGTGATCAGGTGCGGCGTCTGTGTGTCGAGCAGCGCCACCAGGTCGTCGGCGAGCAGCCGCAGCTCCTTGGCCTCGGCCGAGCGGCCCACGGACCGGGACGGGTCCGTCATCACGGCCTGGTCCGTCCACGGCTCGTCGGCGCCGAGCAGGCGGTCGAGGGTTTCCGCGGTGCAGGGCAGCAGGTCCGCGTCGACGTGGGCCGCGAGGTGGTCGTGGAGTGCGGTGAGGGACTGCCGGGGGCTCGCGGCTCCGGTGATCTCCAGCGGGCCGTCGAAGCCGGCGAAGCGGAGCCGCTCGGACGCGGGCCGGTCCTCGTTGTACGCCCGCATCCAGCGGACGAGTTCGCGGTTGCCCGGGAACGCTCCCCACTCGTGGCTGAATCCGCGCTCCATGACCTCGTCGAGGGTGCCCGTGCCCGACGTGACGTAGGCGTCCACGACCAGGCCCCTCACGCAGTCGCTCTCGATCGCGATCGTCCGGTAGCCCTCCTGCTCGACGAGCTGCCGGAAGAGCTCGTTGCGCAGGCCGAGCAGAGTGTCCTCGCCGTGGGTGGGCTCGCCCAGGGCGAGGAGTCGCGGGCGGGCCGGAAGCAGCTTCATGACGGCCGCGGCCTCGACGGCATGGGCGATGTCCGTGATGTCGGTTGCCATACCTTCAACGGTATCGTTGAACTTTCGGTGGAAACTTGGGCGCGATATCGTCCGCCGCATGGGACAGAACCTTCAAAGCGGTGAGAAGCTCAGGCCGATCGACCTGGCACGACGGCACGGTCTGTCCACGCAGGCCGTCAGGAACTACGAGGAGGCCGGCATCCTCCCTGCCGCCGGCCGCACGGCCCACGGCTACCGGACCTACACCCCGCTGCACGCGCGGGCCCTGCGCGCGTTCCTCGCCCTGGTGCCCGGCCACGGTCACCGGACGGCGACGGCGATCATGCGGGCCGTGAACGAGGGCGCGGCCGACGAGGCGTTCCGTCTGATCGACGAGAGCCACGCCCAACTGCTCCGCGACCGGGAGACACTCCGGGCCGTGGAGAGGGCCCTCCGTGACCTCTCGCCCCACGCGGACACCACGGTGTCCCGCCCCCGCCGTACGTTCATCGGGCCGCTGGCCGAGGAGCTCGGCATCCGGCCCGCGACGCTGCGCAAGTGGGAGGGGGCCGGGCTCGTGCGCCCGCGCCGCGATCCGCTGACCGGTTACCGCGTCTACGACGAGGCCGACGTACGCGACGCCCGGCTGGTCCACCAACTCAGGCGCGGTGGCCACCTGCTGGAGCAGATCGCCCCGCTGATCGCGCAGGTGCGGACGGCCGGCGGACTGGAGCCGCTGGAGGGCACCCTGCGCGACTGGCACGGCCGGCTGTCCGCCCGCGGACGGGCGATGCTGAGCGGGGCCGCCGAACTGGAGGCATACCTCCGCGAACGCGGATGAACTCGTCGAACCGGAGCAGGAATCCTGTGTGTTGACATCGCCAACAGGCATGCTTCATTCTCTAGTCGACATCAAGATCTCCTCCCGGCAGCAACGCTGCCACCGCGGCCTGCGCTCCAGGAGGGACCGTGACTCCGCGGCCGTCATGGCTTCCGTCCACCCCCGCGTCCCGGAGTCCGGCATCATGTCCCGCCCTCGCCCTCGTCACCTCGCCCCCGTCGCCCTGTTGATCGTCTCGGCCCTCACGCTCGTCGGATGCGGATCCGACGACGAATCGTCCGAGCCACCCGTCGCTTCGGCCACCGAGGCGGAGCAGGAGACACCCGGACCGGACGACGAACCGACGGAACCGGAGGACGACACATCACTCGCCGACTTCCTCCGCTCGGCGAAGGTCGACGACGCGCTCGTGAACCGTCTGGGCGAGGTGGGTGACGCCAACGGCTACGGCCTGGGTGAGGGTGTCGAGACGAGCCTGGAGGAACGGCAGCAGCTCGCGACCGTCCAGGTCGGCACGTGCCGCGATGTGGCCGTCGGGCACCGCACGTGGGAGGGGATCCAGGCCTCGGACGTGAGCTCGGGCGGGACCGAGGAACAGGCCGCGGCGATGGCGGACTTCCTGCGTGAGGAGTTCTGCCCGCACGTCGCGCCCTACAAGGAGGCGCCGCTGCCGAAGCAGTCCCTCGGCGGCCCCGAGGAGGACGCGAAGGGAGGGCGGGGCCTGGCCTCGCCGGTGTCCTGGTGGGACACGCGGTACCGGCGCGTGTCGTGGTCCGAGGAGTGCGCGGCCCAGACGGGACAGCCCATCGGGGACCCGGTCGCCTACCGCCTGTCGGACGACGCCGTCGTCTGCGCCACCGTGCCGCCGGCCGAGCAGTTGAAGAAGCACCTCATCAGCGTGGACGTCGTGTTCGCGGAACCGGTCGGCGAGGAGCGGGCGCAGGACGCCGCGCTCTCCCTGCTCCCCATCGACGCGGTGGCCGAGGACGAGACGGAAGGCACGAACCCCGACTGGTCGTACCTGGAGGGCGGCTGCCTCAACCTCAACATCCAGAGCCAGGACCTCGAGGACGTCGTCGCCGGCCTCAAGGAGAACGCCGAACCGTGGGCGCACGCCGTCCACTACTCCGACGGAGCCACCGCCGACGGCGCCGTCGGCCCCTACACCGGCGAGGTCAAGCAGGTCTCCCTGTCCACGGGCAGGAACGAACCCACGGATTCCGGCGATCTGACCTGCTGAACCCCTTTCCGGAAGCAGCCCCGCGGCATGCCGGCACTCAGTCGTCGACGTGCAGGGCGCCCAGCAGCATCGGCAGTGAGGCGTGCAACTCGCGTTCCCAGTACGCCCAGGTGTGGGTTCCCGGGCCGTAGAAGTGGGTGGTCACGTGCTTCGCGCCCACGCGTTTCAGCTCGGCGGCGAGGGCGTGGTTCTGCCGGTTGAAGTCGGCCTCGAGGGCGCTGGTGCCGCCGGGTGCGTCCAGGGGGCCGGTGGTGCCGTCGCCGCAGGACAGGTACACGGGGACCGACTTGAGCCGCTCGGCCAGGTGGAACGGGTCGTGGGCCTGCCAGATGCGGCGTTGCGCGACCGGGTCGCCCCAGACGCGCAGCGGGTCGTCGCCCTGGCCGGCGAAGAACCCCAGGATGCGGTCGACCGACTCGTCGTTCAGGAGCGGGTGGGCGGAGCCGGAGTACGCGGCGGTCGCCTTGAACATGCCGGGGTGCCGGGCGGCGTAGAGCAGGGCGCCCTGGCCTCCCATCGACAGACCGGCGACGACGCGGTCCCGGCCGGCGCCCCAGTCGCGCTCGAGGAGGTGCCGCAGCTCGGCCGTGTGGAAGGTCTCCCACGCGGGGTCGCCGCCCTCGCCGTGGTTCCACCAGTCGCTGTACCAGCCGTTCCAGCCGGCCTCCGGCATGACGACCAGTACGTCGCGCAGGCTGTCCGTCTCCGCGACGTCGGTCATGGCGGTCCACGAGGTGTAGTCGCCGCAGCAGCCGTGCAGGAGCCACAGGGTCGGCCAGTGCCGGCGCCGGTCGTCGGGGTTCCAGCCGTCGGGGGTGAGCAGGCGGACCTCGACCGTACGGCCGCCCAGGGCCGCCGACTTCACCGACAGGTCGACCTGCCGGTCGGCGACCTGGGTGACCGCGACGACCTCGGCGCCGCGCGGCTTCGGGGAACGGTGCGCGTCGGCGGCCACCGCCGGCGCGGCCGGCGCGAGGGTGGCGAGGACCGTGGCGAGGACGAGCAGGGCTCTGGACCGGAGGGGCAGGACGGCGGTCGTGGTCGCTGACAAGGCGGCTCCCTGGGGTGCGGTTCGTCGCTGTACGGGCGGTTCGACCGGGCTGGACGCGCAAGGGCGTCGGAACTGCCCTTCCCACGGACGGTCACGACGATGCGTCCGGATCCACCTCATCGGACACCGGACGCCGCCGAGTCCGTTGCCGGTGTACGGCGGTGAGGCGTTCCGGGACTTCCCGGAGCTCGCGTTCACGCCGGGGTCGTACGACTCCTCCGGCGAGCGGTCCACGCGGCCGCGGTCGACGTGGGAACCGGTCGGCGCCTCGATGCCGCCGAGGACGACGTCGGCGGATGTCGGCCGGCTTGCTCGTCGAGTACACGGTGCTTCCGGCCGCCGGGCGGAACCCGGCCCGAACGAGGGCCCGACGCCTTCGCCGCGTCGATCGTCGCCGACCTCAAGGGGGCGGTGTCCCCGTACCCCGAGGGCCCCGGGCTCGATCGTCCCGTGCGTGACCTGCGCGAGACGTCCGGCACCGACGCGGAGAAGCCGGCCCTTCTCCGCGTCACAGGTGGCCCTACCGTCACCCGGCTCCCCTGACGGGTGCCGCCGCGCCGCCTACAGCCCCGCTCGCGCCAGCAGTACCGGCAGGGCCTCCGGTTTCACCTTCTGGACCGACCGCACCTGCCCCAGGCCCAGCTCCTCGCGGCTCACCGGGTCGCGGTACAGCGCCTTCGTCGCCTCGGTCACCAGGGTCACGGGGACCACGTAGGGGATGTCGGGGTCCTCGTCGTCCGGGCGGGGTCTGTCGTCGACCTCGGCCATCGCGGCGACCGCCGACTCGGGCTGGGCGAAGAAGAACCAGAGGCGGTCGCCCGGCTCCATGCGGTTGCGGCGGCTGAGCCAGAGCTCCAGCTCCGGTTCCTCCTCGGCGAGTCGGAGCATCGTCTCCTTGTCGGACGGTTCCCCGTCCAGCGTGTCCCTGCGCGGATTGAGGATGTAGATCCAGTCCGCCATGGAATCCCCTTCGGTAGGACGCTCGACCCGCGTGAAGACACATCGGTGCAGCGACTCATGGTGCCAGACACCCGGGGGATGCGCGTACACGTTTTCGACAGAGGCGTCAGGCGTCGGGTTTCAGGGCACCGTTGCCGAGGCCGTCCCGTGCCAGTGCCGCGATCTGCCGGCTGAGTTCCGCCACCCTCCGCGACCGCTCCTCGAACTCCCTCAGCGCGTGGAACGCGGCCCCGTAGCCGCGCTGTGCGGTGATGTCCATCTGCGGGATGCGGGCGCCCTTGCTGTCGAGCCGGAAGGTGCCGCTGGCGGTGGTGGAGCGGCGGCTGTTGGCGGCGCTGTGCAGGAAGCCCTGGAGGAAGTCCGTGTCGAGCTGGTCGCTGACCGAGACCGGTTCCGGGTCCGCGTACTCGACCAGCCCGGCCCTGATCAGGTCGGCGACGCTGACGCTCGGGCCGTCCAGGGCACCGGTGCCTTCGCCGGCGACCAGGGCGGGGAGCAGTTCGGCCAGGCGCCGCACCTGTTCGGTCAGCTCCTGGCGCAAGGTGTCGTACTCGGTCACGTAGTCGCGGTGGGACTCCTCGACGTGACGGCTCGGGGTGAGGTCGACCAGGTCGTCGAGCAGATCGATCTGGGGGACCTCGGTGATCTGCTGGGGCCGCGGCTCCAGGGGGTCGTCCGGGTCGTTGGAGGTGAGGTCCACCATGCGTACGGCGGTGGTCGCGTCGTCCGGGGTCCGCGGGCGGCGCAGATGCCACAGGTGCACGGGGAGGGAGTGCGCGGCGGCCGTACCAGGGGCCAGCGCGGTGACCTGGGTGAGGATGCCTCGGCGGACCAGCTCGGCCCGGATGCGGCGGCCGGCCTTGCGGTAGGCCACCGAGGCGGGCATGACCATGATGAGACGACCACCGGGCGCGGTGTGCGCGTAGGCGTGCTGGAGCCAGGCGAGTTCGCCCTCCGCGCGGGAGGGCGTGCCGAGCTCCCAGCGGGGGTCGAGGAGGAGTTCCTCCCGCCCCCAGTCGGTGTCGCTGACCGGCGGATCGCAGACGACGAGGTCGGCCTTGAGGTCGGGCCACGCGTCCGCGCGCAGGGAGTCGCCCTGCTCGATCCCGGTACGGGAAAGTCCGGCGAGGGCGGCGCGCGACCGCGCGAACCGCGCACTGCGGGAGTCCGCTTCCTGACCGCATCGCCTGACGCCCTGTTCGGCGCCGACGGTGAGCAGGAGAGTACCGATTCCGCAGGCCGGATCGAACAGCACCGCGTCGGCCGCCACGTCACCCACGAAGTGCCGGACGGCCCTGACCACTCGGGGTGAGGTCACCTGGTCCGAGCCCGCTCGCCGTACGGACTCCGTGAAACGCTCGGCGAGGCCGTTCACCACGTCCGCGGCGGAACCGCCGTCGGCCATGTGGCGGGCGAGCCGGACCGCCTGGTCGGGCAGCGCGGCCGGCGCCTTCCCCTCGGGGGCGGCGAGGACGTGCGCGATGTCCGCGAGCCCGCCGAGGATGTCGTCGCCGTAGGCCCCCCGCAGCACCTGCCAGAGCTGGACCTCGTCGGTGACGTCCTGGCCCTTGCTCTGCTTGTCCAGCCAGGCCTGGACCTCGGCCAGGTCGAAGAGCGGACTGTTGGCGCCACCTCCGACCGGCGCCGGGAAGTCGTCGTACCGCCGTCGCCAGTTCGACACGGCGGCGCGGGTGACCCCCGCGATACGGGCGATCTCGGAACCGGTGACCAACGGGTTCGTCGGCGTGGCCGGGGTCTGTGGCATACCGCCTACGGTACACAGCGCTCCAGCCACGTTTCAATGGACACCGTTGACGACGTCAACGGCGCACCCATGCGGCCGGCCCCGGGCCGCTCGCCTGCCGGTGTCACTCACGCGCCGGGCACGTCTCCACGAAATCGGCCTCCGGTACCTGTTCCTCCCACTCCTCGCGGGTCAGGCCGCCGCCCGCGGCCCTGCAGGCCATGCCGAGGGTGTCGGCCGCCGTCTCGGGGTAGGCGCCGAGGTCGACGACGTGGGCGAGACCCGCACTCGTCGTGATCATGGTGCGTCCGTGCGGTCCGCCCAGGACCACCTCGTCGACGCCTTCCCTGAGGCCGCTGAACGTGTAGGCCAGGTGGGGCCGTTCGGGGTCGGCGGTGCTCCAGAGGCGTACCGTGCCGTCCTCCCCCGCACCCGCCAGCAGCCGGCCCTCGGGGTGAAAGGACAGTTGGGCGAATTTCGCCCGGTCCGTGTCCATGGGCTCGGTCGCGCCGGGCGCGTGTCCGGCACCGTCCTTTCCGGCGTCCCACAGGTCCACCCGGACCTCGGGCTGCCCGGTGAAGGAGGGGATCACGGCGACGGCCGCCACCACGTCGCCGTGCGGGGAGAACGCCGCCCTCGCGCCACCTCCGTAGAAGTGGGTGTCGTCCGACAGGGAGGTGGTCCTGTCGGTGGACAGGTCCCAGAGGCTCAGGCCGGTTCCCACCAGCAGGAGTCGGCGGCCGTCCGGGGCGAAGACGACGTCCCTCAGGGACGTGGGTGCGGTGGAGGCGGTCAGGGCGGGCAGGGTGGGATCGGAGACGTCCCAGACACTCACGTTCTCCAGGTCGTTGACGGCCAGGAGGGGACGGTCGGGGGCGAAGTCGAGCGTGGGGTTCACCGCGCCCTCGTGGGCACCGCTCAACGTGCCGGCGACCCGGGGGCGGGCCGGGTCGGAGACGTCCCAGAGGGTGACCTTGCGATCGTGGTTCATGGCCGCGAGCAGAGTGCCGTCGAAGCTGAAGTCGATGTCGGCGAGGACGTCGCCGGTGCCGATGACGGTGCCGCCGTCCACGGTTGCGTAGCGGTCCTCCACGGGGTTGTCCAGCTCGGCGAGCCTTCGCGGATCGGGAGGGTCGGACAGGTCCCACAGGCCGATGCGCGCGCCCCGGGCCACGGCCAGGGTCGTGCCGTCCGGTGCCAGCGCCAGTTCGTCACCGTCCGGCAGCACGTCGAGGACACGCGGTGGGTGGACGTCGGACAGGTCCCGGTGGATGACCTCGCCGTAGCTCGCCGAGACCAGCGACCGGCCGTTCGCGCCGAACCTCGTCGTGTGGACGAACCCCGAGTGCCCGTACAGGCGGGCCTCGTCGGTCATGTCCCGTGGATCGGCGACGTCCCACAGGGCGACGCTCCTGTCCCAGCCCGCGCTGGCCAGGCGCCGGCCGTCCGGGGAGAAGTCGAGGGAGCCGACCAGGTTGCTGTGGGCCGTGCGTTCGTCTAGGACCTTCGGATCGCCGGGCGAGCGGACGTCGACCAGTTCGATCACGCGGTCGCCGCTCACCGCCAGCAGATCGCCGTCCGGGCGGAACGCCAATGCCCCGCCGGCGTCCTCCACCTTGCCGCGGGGCCGGGGTGCCCGGGGATCCGAGACGTCCCACAGCCGCAGGTCACCGTGGGTGTCGGCGGTGGCCAGCAGGCGGCCGTCCGGGCTGAACGCCACCCGGTCGCTCTGCATCGACTCCCGAAGCGGCAACGTCGGCTTCGTGGCGGCGAGTTGTCGCGGTTCGCGCGGGTCGCTCACGTCCCACAGGACGAGCGCGCCGGCGCCGACGTACCGGGACCAGCCGATGCTCGCCACCGTGCTTCCGTCCGGACTCAGGGCGAGCGCGGTCGGCCCGGCGGTCCGGTCCGGCACTGCCTCCGCGCGGAGCGTCACCGCGGGCCGGGGCCCGCTGCCCCCCGAGAGGCCGGCGAGGTCCCACAGGCGCACCTCACCGTCCCCGCACACGGCGACGAGCATCCGGCCGCCGGGACCGCCGAACGCCACGGGCTCCTCCGTGTCGTCCTCCGGGAACGGGCAGGCCAGCCGCGCCAGCGGGGTGCGGGGAACCGGATCACGGCTGGTGTCCCAGATCGTCAGGCCGTTCTCTTCCGTCGTCGCCAGCATCCGCCCGCCGGGGGCGAGTACGGGATCGACCGTCGTCGTCATGGGCACCTCGGACGCACCCCGGAACGCGCTGCCGGCCAGGGTGTCGAAGAGCGCGCGGCGGGCGTCGGCACCGGGGCGCAGGGCGTACGCGGCGAGACCCAGCCGCAGGGCGGTACGGGGGTCGGACGTTCCGAGACCGTTCGCCTCGGCCAGCAGTCCGCGGGCCGCGGCCACGCGTTGCTGCCTCTCCGCTGAGCGTTGCTGCCGGACCGCGACGACGGCGGCGACGAGGGCGAGGCACAGCGCGACGGCCACGGCGGCCAGGGCTCGCTTCAGCAGCGTGGTCCGGCGCCGCTCCCGGCGCAGTTCGCTCGTGGCCGCCTCCTGTCCGGCCGCGAGGAACTCACGCTCCGGTTCGGACAGTTCGTCCTGGTCGTCGAGCTCGGCCGCCGCCTGGAGCCGGCTCCCCCGGTAGAGGAAGGCGGCGTCACGGCCCGCGGCTTCCCATTCCCCGGCGGCGGTGCCCAGTTGCTGGCGCAGCAGCAGGACGGCGGCGTCCTCCTGGATCCACTCGCGCAGCAGGGGCCAGGCCCGGAGCAGCGCCTCGTGCGCGATCTGCGCCGTGTCCTGGTCCACCGTCAGCAGCCGTTCCCCGGCGAGCTGGTCGCGGACCGCGTCCGACCCGGGCGGCAGCGCACCGAGCGGGACGCGGTGGCGCAGGACGGCGGCTCCGCCGTCCGGGGGGAGGTGGACCAGACACAGCAGCAGCCGGCGCATCATCGTCCGCCCGTCGTCGTCCAGGGACTCGTAGACGCGCCGGGTCGCGGTGGCGACCGACTGCCAGATGCCTCCCGTCGCCCGGTACCCGGCGAGGGTGAGCACGGCTCCGCTGCGCCCGCGCCATGTCTCCCGCAGCGCGTGGGCCAGGAACGGCAGCGCCGTCGCCGTGTCGCTCGCGGAGCGGCCCGCACGGAGGTCGTGCAGCAGCAGGTCCGTCAGGCCCGGTTCGACGGTCATCCCGACGGCTGCCGCCGGGCGCTCCACGATGGCGCGCAACTCCCGTTCGTGCAGCGGTGGCACGGTGAACTGGGCCCGTGCCAGCGCGCGTTCGAGTCCCGGATGCTCCAGGCAGCTTCCGTAGTGGTCCGCCCGCAGACCGAGGACGATCCGGGGCCTCGGGCCGGGTCCGTCCCCGGTGAGCAGGGAGACGAACGCGGCGCGCTCGTCGGGAGCGTCGCACCGGGTGAAGACCTCCTCGAACTGGTCCACCACCAGCAGCCGGCAGACGGGCCGTCCGTGCGACGGGGCGGGGAAGCGACCGCGTTCCAGCTCCGTCCGTACCTCGTCCCCGTCCCGTCCGGTGGCTCCCGCCCATGCCTCGGCCAGGGTGCGGAAGGGGTGCGGTCCGGGGGCGGACAGCAGCAGTGCGGGTCCGGGTGAAGTCGTACGGGCCTCCAGTCCGGCGAGCAGACCGGCGCGCAGCAGCGACGACTTGCCCGCGCCGGAGGCGCCCACCAGAACGGCCTGGCCGCCGTCCGGTATCTCCTCGACCAGTTCGATCAGCCGGTCGGTGAGTTCCTCGCGCCCGAAGAAGTGGGCGCTGTCCTCCGCCCGGTACGGCTCCAGCCCCGGGTAGGGGCACGGCAGGTCCGCGGGCCGCTCGGCCCTCCCGGCTCCGGTGGGGTGCGGCGGGTAGGCGCGGTTGCGGGCGAGGACCAGTGAGCCCAGTGTGCCCTCGCTCCGCCGGGCCGGATCGACCCGCGCGTCGTCGGCGAAGGCCTCGTCGAGCGCGGCGTGCAGCCGGTCGGCGCTCAGCAGGGGCGGTCCGGCCGGGTCTCCCTCGTTGAGCAGGCCGAGCAGCCGGCCGGTGAACAGGGTGTGCGGTTCGCCCTCGGGGGCGAAGGAGAGCGCGTAGTGCGAGGCCGACGAGAGCAGGAAGCTGCCGCGAGGCGCGGCGGAGGCGAAGGCCCGGCGCGCTCCGCCCTCGGACGGCGGTGTGCCGCCACGGCCGGAGAAGCAGCAGTCGAGGACGACCAGGCTGCCGTTGCCTCCGGCGCCCAGCAGGTCACGGACGGTCCGGTAGGAGACGGACCGCGCGATGTGCCGGGCGGACCGGCTGTCCCGGGTGGCGAGGTACAGGTCGTCGCGCGGGCCCAGCAGTCCGTGCCCGACGTAGTAGAAGAGAACAGGTCCGCCGCCGGCGGCCGACGCCTCCTCGACCGCGTCGACCACCTCGGCGGCCCCGGCGTGGGCCGGGACGCGCACGACGTGCCCGGGGTCCATGCCGCACACGTCGATCAGGGTGCGCCGCAGATCGTCGAGCGTCGTGTCGACCGAGGGCAGGTCGGGCAGTTCCGACCCGCGGACGTGGCTCCCGGTGCCGCACAGCACCGCACGCGCGCCGGGAGCGGCGAGACCGCCGGCCGTCATGTCGTGCGGGAGTCCGACGGGTCGCCGTCCCGGGTGTCTCCGTCACCGTCGTCCTGGTCGCCGTCGTCCTGCCGGGTTCCGTCCGCCGGCGGGCGTGCCAGGCGCTCGGCCAGGTCGGCCGCCTCCTGCGGGCTCAGCGCGCGGGCCTGGCGGGAGGACAGGGTGATCCGGGTGCCGTCGGGCCGGGTCACGCTGATCGTGTGGCTGCTGCGGCGGGTCTGCAGCCACGCCACCAGCGCTCCCGCGAAGACCGCGGCGACACCGCCGGGCTCCAGGACCGCCACCAGCGCGTCGACGGCCGGCCCCATCGTCCGCGCCGGGGCGCCGCCGTCCCGTTCTGCGCGGTCGTCCTGTTCGGCACGGTCGACGCGTCCCCTGAGCCGGGGCACGTCCGTCAGCCACGTCCTGAGTTCCGCGGCGGCGCCCGCCGTGTCGCCCGTACCGTTCTCGTCGTCGTGCACCGTCACGACAAGCCGCATGGTCCCCCCGGGGATCGAACGTCTTCTTCGGGCTTCGGGCTTCGGGCTTCGGGCGAGGACGTCCCTCGGGCATCCTCGCCTCTCCCTGCGGACAGCATGCCCCACCGGGGCCCCGCACGGCACATGTTCCAGGGCGTTGTCAGTGGCTGCCGATAGCTTGATCCCGTCGCGCCGTTCTGGCGTTGACGTCCCCTTTCGCATGCATGGGAGATGGTGCGTTGTCGGTCCGGGAGAAGTCGAGCACGGCGCGGGTGGTGCCGCCCGCGCGGCCGCGGAAGCTCGCGAAGGTGCCGTTCGTGGAGCTGGCCGACGGACGGTTGCAGGGTGTGGTGTCCAGCGGGTCGGACATCGGGCGGGTGTACGTGTCGTCCGTCGAGGCGGGGACGTACGCGTTCGCGTGCAGCACCAACAACAACCGGCCCTGCGGCGGGGCGCGCGGGGGTTTCTGCAACCACATACGCGCCCTCGTCGACGAGGCGGTGCTGCAGTACGGCGTCGAGCGCGTGGCGCGGTATCTGAAGGTCGAGGTCTCCGGCGAGGACCCGGATGCCCACACCGTCCTCAGTGCCATGAGCTACACGCGGCCCGCGCAGGGCGACCGTTCGGCCGCGGCTCAGGTGTTCAGCCGGTTCCTGCGGCATCTGGCCTACCTCGAACTTGCCCCGGACACCGCTCCGCTGCCCGAGATGCAGTGGTTCCCGACGACGAAGGCGGTGGCGTGATGCGTGCCGATCTGCTGAACGACACCGTCGACGGGCTCGACGAGGCCCTCGCGGCCGTGGACGGGTTCGACGAGGTTCTCGTGGGCGGCCTGCTCCGTCCGGGGCCCGCTCAGGCCGTCGGGCCGGCCGGGCTCGCCGAGGCCGTCGCCGGGTCACCGCTGGCGGCGCGGGTCGCCGAGGCGGCCGAGAAGACGGCCGCCGGGGCCGCCGGCGAGGACCACTTCGTCGCGCTCGCCGCCGCGCGCACCGCGCTGCTCGGCTCCGTGCACGACGCGCTCCTCCTGCGGGCCGAGGAGGCCGTCGGGCGGGCGCGGGACGGGGAGAGCGGCACGGCCGCGGCCGGCGGGGCGGAACACGCGGTCAACCTGTGTGCCGCCGCCCGTAGTTGGCTGTGCGATCTCGCGCGGGCCGGCTGGCGCGGTATCGACCACGAGGTGATCGCCGGTGCCGCGCCCGTCGTGTCCGCCATGCTGCCCGACCCGGCACTGCGCCGCCTGGCCACGCTGCTCGACGGCTTCGCCGCCGAACTCGCCGCGTCCTGCCCCGGCGCGACGCTGGAGCACGTTCCCGTACGACGGTGGGCCGACCTGTGGTCGCGCGCCATGCTGCTGACCCTGCCCGGTGCGGCGTCCGCCCCCGCGGTGGGCGGGGCGACCGGTCGTCTGCTGCCGCTCGGTGTCGACGTGCAGGAGCACGCCACCGCCGTACAGGCGCAGGTGCACGCGGTGTTCGAGCCGGCGGACGGTGGCACGCCGCGGCTGGTGCGGGCCTCGGTGTCCGCGCCGAAGCCCGACACCGTCGTCGGGGCGGGGCTGTGGCAGTTGCTCCGGCCGCACCTGTCCCTGTTGGCCGCCGTGAGCGAGGGGCGGGCCATGGAGCTCGACGCGATGCCCGTCACCGGTGAGGGCGATCTGATCTGGGACGACGCACGGGCCCGTACGGGCGAGCCCGCCGAGGTCTTCGCCACCGCGCGGGTGGCGCTGCCCGCCGCCGCGGCCTTCGCGACCGCTCCGCTCGACCGGCATCCGGCCCGGATCGCCGTGCCCGTCCTGCTGGAGGGGTACTCCGTGGAGGAGGACGGGAACGGGGTGGCGTTCCAGGTCGCCGGGCAGCGGCTCGCCGTCGACACCGACCGGGTTCCGGCCGCCGGTCCGCTCACCCCCGAGGTCGTCGCCTCGTCCGGTGCGTGTGTCGGGCTGCTGCGGTGGGACGCCGGGGAGTTCCTGCTCCAGCCGCTCGCCGTGGAGAAGACGGTGCGGAAGAAGAGCGTCGCCGTGCACGCCGGGGCCTGGGCCGGGGGTACGGCCGACAAGGCCGGCGTGCGCGCCGAGAAGGCCGCCACCGATGCCGTGAAGGTACTGCGCGAGCGCGCCGGAAAGCTGCTGCGGAAATGAGCGAGCCGACCATTGGAGGCACCCCGGCGCCCGATCCGGACGAGAACCGGCGGCAGGTGCTGTACTGGCGTCTGCTGGCCCGTCTCTTCGACCCCGAGGAGCAGGCGTCCCTGGAGTCGGCGAGTCTGGCCGTGGTCGAGGACATCGGCCTGCCGCCCGCGCTGCTGGACCCGCAGGCGTCCGTCGACTCCGTGGTGCAGCGGCACCCGGAGCTGGCCGCCGAGTTCGACGGGCTGATGACGCCCGAGCCGGACGAGGACGGTGCGCGTGACCGGGCCGCCGAGGTGCGGCGCGCGGCGCTCGCGTCGAAGGTGCTGCTGAACGTCTTCGCCTCCGGCTCCGGCACCGTCACCGCCGAGCAGCTGGCGCGCTGGCAGTCGGACGCGGGCTGGCTGGAGCGGGCGCTGGGCTGCCGGCCCGGCGAGCTGCGCGGCGGTGGCAACCGCGCGGGAGGCGGGCAGGGCGTCAGTCCGACCGGCACCGGCTTCGGCGGCCCCACGCCCGACCTCAGCCGTCTGATCCCCGAGATCGGTCCCGAGCTGGGCTCCATCGAGGCCGGCCTCGTCAAGCGCATGCATCTGCGTGAGGTGCTGGCCGATCCCGCGCTGGCCTCCCGGCTGACGCCGAGCATGTCGCTGATCGAGCAGTTGCTGCGCGACAAGAACAACCTCTCCGGTGTCGCCCTCGCCAACGCCAAGGCGCTGATCCGGCGTTACGTCGACGAGGTCACCGAAGTGCTGCGCACCCAGGTGGAGAAGGCCACGGTCGGTGAACTCGACCGGTCCGTCCCGCCCAAGCGCGTCTACCGCAACCTCGATCTCGACCGCACCATCTGGAAGAACCTCACCAACTGGGACCCGGAGGAGGAGCGGCTCTACGTCGACCGGCTCTACTACCGGCACACCAGCCGCAAGACTACGCCCCAGCGGCTGATCGTCGTCGTGGACCAGTCCGGTTCGATGGTCGACTCGATGGTCAACTGCACCATCCTGGCGTCCATCTTCGCCGGGCTGCCGAAGGTGGACGTCCACCTCATCGCGTACGACACGCAGGCGCTGGACCTCACTCCCTGGGCGCACGACCCGTTCGAGACGCTGCTGCGGACCAAGCTCGGCGGCGGCACCGACGGCACCGTCGCCATGGCGCTCGCCCAGCCGAAGATCGCCGAGCCGCGCAACACCGTCGTGGTGTGGATCTCCGACTTCTACGAATGGCGCACCGACGAGCTGTTCGAGAGCATGGCCGCCGTTCACCGCTCGGGGGCGAAGTTCATCCCGGTGGGTTCGGTGACCAGCTCCGGGCGCGGCAGCGTCAACCCGTGGTTCCGGGAGAAGTTCAAGGACCTCGGTACGCCGGTGATCTCCGGTCACATCAAGAAGCTCGTGCACGAACTCAAGACGTTCCTCACCTGATCGACGCAGCGGCGTCACACGTCCCTCTCGACCACCGTACGAAAGGCTTTTCTCTCATGTCCGACCTGCTGCGCGCACCCGCCGAGATCAAGTACGCCGAGGAGCTCGACTGGCTGGAGTCGATCGACGACAACCCCAAGCCGTTCTCGTGGCGTCTGTCCCCGAAGATGGTCCGTCTGTTCATCCTCGGCTCCGAGCGTGCCGACGGCCTGGACCGGGAGGTGTCGCAGAAGTGGTTCGGCGACCGCAGCTTCGTGGAGCGGTCGATCGTCACGCTCGCCTCCGACCGCGGTCTGCTGCTCATCGGCGACCCCGGCACGGGCAAGAGCTGGCTGGCCGAGCTGCTGTCCGCCGCGATCAGCCGCAACTCCACGCTGGTGGTGCAGGGCACGGCCGGCACCACCGAGGACCACATCAAGTACTCGTGGAACGTGTCGATGGTCATCGCCAAGGGCCAGTCGCGGGAGTCGATGATCCCCTCACCGATCATGACCGCGATGGAGGCGGGTGCCATCGGCCGTTTCGAGGAGCTGACCCGTTCCACGAGTGACGTCCAGGACGCGCTGATCTCGATCCTCTCCGAGAAGTACATCTCGGTTCCCGAGCTGGAGAGCGGCGGCGGTGACGACAACATCGTCTTCGCCAAGCCCGGCTTCTCCGTCATCGCCACGGCCAACAGCCGCGACCGGGGCGTCAACGACCTGTCCTCCGCGCTCAAGCGGCGCTTCAACTTCGTACGCATCCCGGTCGTGACGAACAAGAAGAGCGAGGCGGAGATCGTCCGCTTCCGCACCGAGGAGCTGCTGCGCCGGCACTCGATCGACCTGGACGTGCCGCCGACCCTGCTGGACGTGCTGCTGCAGAGCTTCGCCGACCTGCGCGCCTCCGCCGCCGCGGCCGGCAGCGACGACGAGAAGCTGGAGTCCGCGCTGTCGACGGCCGAGCAGATCGGTGTGCTGGAGGACGCCGTCCTGCACAGCAACTTCTTCGGTGAGCGCACCCTGACCGCCCGCGCCCTCGCCTCCTCGCTGGTCGGCTCGCTCACCCGGCGCGAGCCCGAGGACCTGGCCATCCTCAACAAGTACCTGCACGGTGTCGTCGAGCCGCGCAGCAAGGAAGAGGGCGGCTCCTGGCCCGAGTTCCTCGAGGGCGGCCGCGACGCGATCGCCACCCTGTCATGAGCGGGTCCCGGGAGAGCACGTCGTTCGCGTCACTGCGCGGGCAACTGCAGGACGCCGCCGCCGCGTTCGCGGGCGGCCCGGACGCCCTGGAGGGCATCCTCCTCGGCATGGTCGACGACGTCGACCGGGCGGTGCGCGAGCCGCTGGAGATCTTCCCCGTCTGTCACCACTCCCCCGCCTCGGCGCTCGCCATGGCCCGCCGGCTGCGCGAGAAGCAGCCCAAGGTGGTGTACCTGGAGCTGTGCGAGGACATGGCGCCGCTCCTGACCGAGCTGCGCAACTGCAGGCTGCCGGTGGCGGTGCAGGCGTTCGCCGGCGACGTCGACGGCTTCCCGGCCGACTGGGCCCCGCTGTCGGTGGTGGCGCCGGTCACGGAGGCGTCCGCCGAGTACCAGGCGATCGCGTACGCCCTGGACACGCCGGGCGTCGAGCTGGTGCTCGTCGACCGGTCGGCGGACCACGTCTTCCAGTGGGACAGGAGGGGGGAGCAGGCGCAGGAGGGGGCCGAACCTCCTCAGGAGGCCGAGGCCGCGCTGCACGGTGAGGCCGTCGGCGTCGAGATCGGCGACCTGCGGCCGCGCTTCGCCGAGCTGGAGGAGCATCTGCTGCGCCACGGCAAGGTGCGGCACTGGTCGGAGTGGTGGCACCAGTACGTCGAGGTCCCGCTCGGGGACAGCGACCACGACACCTACCGCCAGGTGATGTTCCTCATCGGCAGCCTGTTCCGTCGGCTCGCCCCCGGAGAGGGGTCCCGGCTCCGGGTGGACGAGGACCGCGAGCGGTACATGTGGACCCGGATGCGCGAGCACCTGGCGGCGAGCGGCACGGACCCGGAGGACTGCCTGTACGTGTGCGGGGCGTTCCACGCGGCCAGCCGCGTCGAGGAGTTCGGCGTGCGGGGCGGCTCGGGCACGTTCACGATCTCCCCGCGTACCGCCACCACCTGGCAGTACGGGCTGATCCCGTCCAGCCACGCGGCGATCGAGGCGCAGTTCGGCCTCGCCGCGGGCTCGGTGTCGATCGCGGCGACGGAGTGGGCGAAGGGCCTGAAGCGGACCCGTGTGAAGCCGTACGTGCTGGAGGGCCAGGCCGGGAAGAGGAAGTCCGCGGCCAAGAAGGCGGCCGTCGTCCCGGCGCCGGAACCCGCCGCCACCGCGGACAAGTTGTCGGGCTTCCTGCGCAGGCCGCCCGTGCTCGACGGGCTCGACGAGGCCGAGCTGCTCGGCTGGTCGGTGGACATCGTGCGCGCGGCCCGGCGCAACGGCTATCTCGCCTCCACCGCCGACGCCATCGCCGTCTTCGAGACGTCGATCCTGCTGGCCGGCATGCGGGACCGGGCCAAGCCGACGCCGTACGACTTCCAGGACGCGGCGGTCACCTGCATCGAGAAGGACAGCGTCCCAGGGCGGCGGGACGTGCGGCGCCTCGTCGAGATCATGATGGGCGGCGACCGGATCGGCCAGGTCGGGTACGACTCGCTGCCGCCGCTCGCCCGTGACGTGTACGACCGGCTCGCACCGCTGGAGCTGAAACTCGAGCAGCGCGGGGTGCGCCGGGCGCTGCTGGACATGGCCTCCCGGCCGGAACTGCGGGCGTGTTCCGACGTGCTGTGGATGCTGCGGCGCCTGCTGCCGCAGGGCGCGGCACGGCCGATCATGGGTGAGCGGCGGCTCGGGGAGCGGTCGATCCAGGAGTCGTGGGACCTGGCGCTCGGGACGCACCAGCGGGCTCTGATCGAGCTGGGCTACGAGGGTGTCAGCCTGGAACAGGTCCTGGAGCAGCGGCTGCGGCGCGACGCGTACGGGCCGCAGGCGACCACGGCGACCGTGCTGGCGGCCGTCGAGGACACGCTCCTGTACCTGGGCGGCCGCCGGCTCGCCGACGAGCTCGGCACGCACGCGCTGAAGGTGCTCGCCGCCGAGCGGAGTGTCGACGGGGCGCCGGAGGTGCTGCGCCGGGTGCGTGCGCTGCTGGCGTACTACCGCACCAGTGAGCCGGTGCTGCCGGCGTGGATCGAGTCGTTCGTCAAGACCGGTTACGCCCACTACTGCACGCTGCTGCCGACGGCGTTCCGGGACGAGGACGCGACGGTGGGGCAGGTCGCGGCGATGCTCGGCTTCCTGTTCTCCATGGAGAGCCTCGCGCTGTCGCTGGGCTGCGACCGGAACCAACTGGAGCTCGCGGTCGCCCAGTCGCACCCCGACGACCCGTCGAAGACGGCACTGCTGTGGGCGGCGCAGGTGCAGCTCGGCACCCTGTCCCGGGCCGAGCTGCGGGCGCGGTGCGACGAGCTGCTGGACAACCCGCTGGTGGTGCCCTCCTACCCGCGCTACCTCAGCGGTTTCGTGCACGCGCTGGAGCCCGTGCCGGGGCTGGCGGACGTGGTCGTGGAGGCGGTGTCGAACGCGTTCGGGCGACTGCCGGACACGGTGCTGCTGCCGTGGCTGCCGCTGTTGATCACCACCCTGCGTTCCGGCGCGGCGGACCTCGCCCCGCTGATGGTCCGTGAGGCCGGCCGCGTCTTCCCGGGCCGGCTGGCGGAACTGGACGCGTGGACACCGCCGTGGCGGATGCCGGAGACGGATCCGTTCGCCGCCTCCCGGGCGAAGCCCGTGGCCGAGGTCCGCCGTGGCGCGGCACTGCTCACGGCACACCCGGCGGCGTGCGACGCGGTGGCGGGGCTGCTCGGCTGCGACGACGGCTGGGCGCGGCCCGACGCCCCTGCTCCGTCGGGCGTGGGCCTGCTGGCCGCGCACCCGGCGGCGTGCGACGCGGTGGCGGGGCTGCTGGGCTGTGACGGAGTGTGGGCCGACGTCACAGCCGGTCCCGGCCCGTCGGGTGCCACGCTGGCGAACCGTCACCCCGCGACGGCCACGGCCCTGGCGTCTTTGCTCACCGGTGGGTGACCGCGGAGGAGCAGGCCGACCGCCCGTGGTGCGCGACGATGTCGTCGTCGCGCACCACGGGCGGCGTCCTCCGCGTACCTCGGGTGGCAGGGCGTCAGCGGGGACTCACTGCCGGTGGGTGGGACGATAGGCGTCGTTGACGTCCACGGGGCCGGCGCCGCCCTGGATGCCGCCGCCGGGGATGTGGATCGTTCCGCGTACGGCGACGGCTGCCGTGCCGTGGCGCGGCACCGGCATGGGGGCCAGCCGTTGCCAGCGGTCGCGCTCGGTGTCGTACGCCTCGGTCTCGTCGAAGACGGTGTTCGGGTTGCCGCCGTCGTGCCGGCCCTCACCACCGAAGGTGTAGATCCTCGTCCCCACGGCAGCGGCGGCGATGCCGCCGCGGGCTGTGGGCATCGGCGCCCGCTCGGACCAGCGGTGGCCGCGCAGGTCGAACGCGTAAACGGTGTCCCGCACGTTCACCTGCCCACGGTCCCGGCCACCGAGCACATAGAACGTCCCGCCGACCACGGCTCCGCCCACATGGTCACGGGCCTGCGGCAGGCTCGGCAGGCTCTCCCACCGGCCGGTCACGACGTCGTACGCGGACACGGTGTCCACCGTGTCCTGGAGGCCGCCCGCGCCCGGCACGAGGACGCGCATACCGCCGGCGAGGAAGATCTTCGTCCCGTGCACGCCGATCGCGGCGCTCCCCCGCTCGATGCCCGCGGGCACGGGTGGCAGCCGTCGCCATCGGTCGGCCCGCGGAGAGTAGACGAAGCAATCGCGCAGGGCCTGCCATGCGGAGCCGCCGGACAGCCCGCCGAGGACGTGGATCCGGCCGTGGACCACCGCCACATTGGGATGGTTCATCTCGACGGGCAGCGGTGCCGCGTCCGACCAGGTGCCGTGGCGTGTGTCGTAGACGTCGACCCGTCCGGTGGTGGTGACGCCGCCGGACTCCCGGGGGACGATGCCGCCGATGACGTAGACCTTGTCGCCGACGGCGGCGACGCTGTGTTCCTGCCGGGGTCCGCTCGCGATCGGCGCGAGCCGCCGCCACCCCCTGCGACAGGGCCCGTGTTCCACGGGGGGCGTTCCACCGGGTGCCGTGGGGTGGTCCGGATGCGCGTGCGCCTCGACGGCCGGGGACACCGCCAAGGCGGCGCCGAGGAGCAGGACTGTCCGCCGCTGCATGAGGAACTCCTTGTCACAGGGCCTGGTATCCGTCAGAAGCAGGTGGCTTCGGCCCACTCAGTGTTTCTGCGTGTGGCGAGGGCAACCAGGGGCTGTCGTCCCAGGTGTGGGGAGTACCCGGCTCGCCCGGAGTCCTTTCAGGGGGCGGGCCGTCCGGGCCGGCGGCCACCACCTGCGGGAAGCGGCAGTTCGGGCCGAGCCGGTCGACAGGATTGATCCGACGGGCTGTGCGTCCGCGTCGTAGCCCCTGTGGCCATTGCCGTTCGCTGTCTCGCACCGGAAGCACAGGGCGCGGCCGTCGTCGTGCTGCCGGAGGGAACGAGGAGCGCCGTAGTCCGGTGTGTCATCAAGGACCCGCCTGGGAGTTCGACTCGTAGGAAGGTTACGATCCGGCACAACGCAGTCGGCGGGTCTCAGGAACCCATCCCTTGCGATGGGCCCTCCGGTCCGGGGCACCTCGGTGCTGATCACACCGGGTGCCGGGGATCGGGCCCTGTGCTTGCACAGGGTGGCGGAGGGACACAGCGGACCGCCCGCTCCGTGGTCGTGGCGAAGCCACAACCACTCAAGGTGAGGCTCGTCGGCTGCATCTCACCAGCAGAGACGGGGCGGTTCGGTGACGGCGACAGACGACTTCGCGGACCTCACCCCAGATCAGTTCCTCAAGGCGGTGGTCAGCGGCTCGATCCACCCGTACACCGAGCACCGGATCCCCAAGCGCAGCGGCGGGCTGCGGACCTTGCACGCCCCAATCCCACGGTTGGCCGGGATACAGCAGGAAATCCTGGCCCGTCTGGAGACCCTTCCAGCCGGGTTCCAGCCGCACCCGGCAGCGTTCGCCTACCGGCGTGGTCGCTCGGTCGTGGACTGCGCCGCCGTCCATCTGCGAGCCCACACCGTAATCCGCCTGGACATAGCCGATTTCTTCGGGAGTATCCGGGAACGGCACATCCACGCCACCCTGAAGGACGCCCGGATGCGCCCGACGGGGCACGAGTACCGGGTCGGTCTCGTGAAGGGCGGCAATGGCCGTCGGAGGATCGGCCTGCGTCGCATCGGTCGCACCCTGGACACGTACACCACGACCCGGCTGGTCACCGTGTCGCCGCCCGGGCCGAACCAGACCTGGCCGAACCGTGGTACCGGGTGGCGCAGCGTGTACCTGGAGGCCACCGGACAGGAGTTCTCCGTTCGCCGGCCCAGCCTGGTCCACCAGCACACCCGTGAGGGATTTCTGCCCCAGGGCGCTCCTACGAGCGGGTACCTGTCGAACATCGTCATGCGCGAGGTCGACGCCGTCGTCACCCACCAGGCCGAGTCGTTGGGGCTGCGCTACACCCGCTACAGCGACGACATGTACTTCTCCAGCCGTGGGCTCGTCCACCACGACGACGTCGACCGTCTCGTGGCCGGAGTGAAGAAGGCCCTGGAGCCGCTGGGCATGAGGCTCAACGCGAAGAAGACCTATGTGGCCCGCCCCGGTGCACGCCGCAGCGTGCTGGGCATCCTCGTCGACGGTCCCGCTCCTCGCCTGACGCGCGAGTACAAGCGCCGCGTCACCAAGCATGTGCGAGGGGCCGCGTCGTTCGGCATCGAGCAGCATCGCCGTCACCAGGACTTCAAGGACCTGGCCGAGCTGGACGCCCATGTGACCGGGTTGCTGTCGTTCGCGCACATGGTCGAGCCCGGCTGGGCCGGGAGACAACTCGCGGACTGGAAGCGGCTGCGCGAGATCCCCCTCGAGCACGAAGAACCGGTGAGCGTGCTGCACGGGCTCGATCTGTTCCGGGACGAGGAGACCGAGGTCTCCCAGGCAGACCTGGCCAAGGCCTCGATCGACGACCTCGTCCGCGGCGCCCAGCGCTATCGCTCGTCCTCGGACTACCTGCAGATGCTCGAGTTCGTCGGCCGGTTCAAGCGGTACGCGCCGTTCAACGCGATGGTGGTCCACATCCAGAAGCCGGGGGCCCGCTACGTCCTGTCCTCATCGGAATGGATGTCGAAGTACCGGCGAGTGCTCAAGCCCGGCGCCGAGCCACTGCTGATCTTCCAGCCCCGTGGGCCGTACATGCTCGTGTACGACGTCGGGGACACCGAGGCCCTGCCCGGAGCCCTGCCTCTGCCCAAGGTGATCACCGCCCCGGCGTCGGTGTCCTCTGCGGTCGGAGAGAAGGAAGTCCTCGCGGTCTGGCATCACACCGTGACGAACCTCGCGCCCCTGGGCATCCGGCTCACCCTGGTCGATCACGGGGCCTCCTCCTACGGACGCACGTACCGCAGCCGGTCCGGCGGTTCCGTCGAGCGTCCCGGCAGCAGGCCCGGGGACCCACCGGAGGCCTACGCGACGTTGTTCGAGATCGAGGTCAACCGGAACCCGCCTCTGCTGGACCGGTACGCCACACTCGCCCACGAGCTGGGACACCTGTTCTGCGGACATCTCGGCGCGGGTCCCGGGGAAACCTGGCCCGACCGGAGCTCACGGCCTCTTTCGGATGAAGACGCCAGGAAAGACCATGCGCGTAACGAGGTCGAAGCCGAGTCCATCGCCTACATGGTCCTCAAGCGTCTGGACCCGGATGTCCGGATGGGTGACTACATCACCGGACACCTCGGCCCCGACCAGCAGGTTCCCGAGACCGTCGCCCTCAACCTCACGTTCAAGGCCGCCGGTCTGATCATCGAGATGGGCAGGAAGCGCCTCCCCGCCGCCAAACTCCAGAAGTCCAAGAAGTGACCGGGGCGTCCACGGAGGAAGCGATGGGTCCCGGTGCCGACGACAACTGCCCGGCAGCCCCTCAGCCGTAGCAAGCCGGCAGTGGCTCCAGCCCTTCCGGCACCCCGTACCTGATGACTGCCGTGTACGCCTCCGCGATGTCACAGCCCTTGTCGAACCACGGGAAGGCGAACAGGCTCCAGACCAGAAGGACAACGGCAAGCGCCGAGCGCGTTCCCTTTGACATGTCTGTGTTGTTCCGCCCCACGCAGCGGAACATGCCGTACCGCCTTCGGTTCCGGGGCCGGGCGACTGCGGGCCTCCGTGCCGACGGCTCCGGACGCACCGCGCCGTCGGCACCCGCGTGCGCGGTCCGGGTCGGAGCCGGGGAACGGCCGTTCCGGGAAACCGGCCCCACACCGAGAAGGCCGTCCATCTCATCGAGGAAGCCGGTCTCCACGGGCACGAGTACGCCCTCTACGCCGCCCTGGCCGCCGTCGCCCTGCGGCAGCGGGGGCCGGTCACCGTCCTCGCCTCCGACCGGGAGCCGGACAGACGTTCCCGGCACGACGTCAACCGACCCGCTGCATCGCCTTCCGGTGCCGTTCCGCCATCGTGGCCCCGGACTCCCGGCGTGCCATCCTGCGCAGGACGGACGGTGCGAGGAGCAGCCCGGCGACCGCCCAGACGCCCAGCACACCCGCTGTCTCCAGGTAACGCCAGGATTCGCCGATCTCGGCGGCGACCGCCCCGGCCGGCAGCAGTGCGGCCCGCAGACCGAGGCCGAGCCAGTACACGGGGAAGACCTGCCCCACGATCTGCAGCCACTCGGGCAGCTTCGACAACGGGAAGTAGATCCCGGAGATCACGATCAGCCCCATCACCGGAAGCATCAGCAGGCCGACGGTGCGCGGGCTGTCGACGAGCGAGCCGATGACGGCGCCCATCGGCAGGGTCGCCAGGAGGCCCAGCGGCACCACCCACACCAGCGTCAGCAATGCTCCGCCACCCTGCCGGGCGACCCTGTCGACCAGGAACACACCTACGGCGAAAGGCAGTGCCATGGAGACGAGAGCCGTGCCCGACACCATGACGACCTTGCCGACCAGGTGACCGACCATGCCGTGGGGCACGGCCTTGGCCCGCAGCAACGTGCCGTCCTCGCGCTCGGTCGCGAGCAGTTGCGCCGTGGTCATCATCCCGGTGAACGCGAGCGTCATGCCGACCATGCTCGGCAGCATGAACGCGCCGGCCGAGATGCCCGCGCCCTTCAACTGCTCGTCCCTGACCAGGAACAGCGGCACAATGAGCAGAATCGTCCAGAGTACGTACCCGAACACGTCCTGGCCCGAGGTGAAGGTCTGCCGGAGTTCCGTCCGGCCGCGCCGCGCTCCCAGCCTCACCGCGTACCACACCGGACTCATCGCGGTTCCTCCCCGAAAGCACGTGCCGCCCGCTCGCCGGGGCCGCTTCCCGTCTCCAGTTCCCGCACCATCGTCAGGTAGGTGTCCTCCAGGCTCGCCCGGCGCACCTCGAGACCGCCGATCGTCTCGCCGTGTTCCTCGAACAGCCGGCGGACGAACCGGGTGGGTTCGGTCGTCGCCTGCTCGAAGGGCCGCCCGTCCCGGGTCCAGCGCACGGTGGCCTCCCCCGACACCTGCCGGGACAGCTCCTCGGCCGAGCCGTCGGCCACGATCCGGCCACCGGCCAGGATGAGGATCCGGTCGGCGAGCTTCTCCGCCTCGGCGAGGTCGTGCGTGGTCAGCAGAACGGTGGTCCTTTCGTCCGCGAGCCCGCGTACCAGGCCGTGGAACTCGTTCCTGGCCTCCGGGTCCAGACCGGCGGTCGGCTCGTCCAGGAACAGGGTTTCGGGCTTGCCCACGATGCCGACGGCCACGTCGAGACGCCTGCGCTGGCCACCCGACAGGGTGCCGACCCTCTTGTCCGCCTGCCCCGTCAGCCCCACCGCGGCGATGAGCTCGTCGGTGTCCCACGGCCGCCGGACGAGGGCGGTGGAGTAGGGCGCGTAGTACGAGCCGAGGTGGGCCAGCAGTTCCCGCACCCGCCACTTGCCGTGGTCGCGCCAGGACTGCAGCACGATGCCCAGGCGCGCACGCCACCGTTCGTCCCCGCGCGCCGGATCGGCGCCGAGGACGCTCACGTCACCGGCCGATCGCATCCGGAAACCTTCCAGGACCTCGATCGTGGTCGTCTTGCCCGCACCGTTCGGACCGAGCAGCACGAGGACTTCGCCCCGCCGGGCCGTGAAGTCCACGCCCTTCAGCACTTCTTGGTCGCGGTAGCGCATCCGCAGGTCCCGTACGTCGATGACCGTGTCATCCTCCGGCGGCGGACTGCTCCCCGCCCCGGACAAAGCATGAGCGGTCGTCATCGGTGTCCCTCCAGCCGTCTCGTGAGCCGTCCCCCGGGCCCGGGGACCGAAGGGCGTACCGACGTCCGTGGTCATGGAACGCGTCACGACTGTGGTCGCCGTTGCCCGTCGACAGCAGCCGTTCAGCCCTTCCCCGCACGAACACACTACCGAACGGCCCGGACTTCCCGTGCTGCTCCACCGGCCCGGCGAACCCTCCCGGTCACAGCACTGGTTCGAGCGGCGCTCCACACGCCGGAAGAACGGCGAGGCCGCGGGAGTCTCAGCGCTTCCGGCCGCCCGGGGCCGCGGCGACCATCGGAGCGGCGCCGACGAGAAGCGGCAGCGGCTGCCCCGCAAGTCCCGGGACATGGCGGACTGCGCACCCGGTGTGCGCGTCGACCGGACCGACGGCACCGCTCCGCCCGCCGCCACACTGCTCCAGCCCGGTGACCTGGTGCTGTTCCACGCCGATTCCGGCGACGACCAGCAGACGGCCACGGCCGACCACGTCGGCATCCACCTCGGCGAGGACGCGGCCGGCCAGCGCCGTTCCCTCTCCGGCCGCAGGACCGTCGACGGGCCCGCCATGGCCGACCTCGGCGGCGCCTCGCCGCTGGACGGCACGGGCACCTACGCCAGGACCCTGCACACCGTGCACCGGATCCGATGCCGCTTCACGCCGACCGGCTCGCGGCGGCATGACGGGCACGGGCCGTCGGATCCCCTTCCGGGTCTTCGACGGCCCGTCCGCGCTCACCGGTGACGTGGGTGCGTCAGGCCGCCCGCCGTGCGAGGTCGGCGTGGCCACGGATGATGTCCGCGTACCGGTGACCGGTGCCCTTGATGGTGCGGACCTGGGTGTCGTAGTCGACGTGGACGAGGCCGAAGCGCTTGTCGTAGCCGTACGCCCACTCGAAGTTGTCCAGCAGCGACCAGGCGAAGTAGCCGGCCAGCGGGGCGCCCTTGCGGGCCGCGTCGGCGCAGGCGGCCAGGTGCCGGGTCAGGTAGTCCTGGCGCTCCGGGTCGTCGATGGTGCCGTCGGGGCGGACGACGTCGGGGAAGGCGGAGCCGTTCTCGGTGACGTAGAGCTTGCGGGCGCCGTACTCGTCGGTCAGGCGCAGCAGCAGTGCCTCGATGCCGCTCGCGTCGATCTCCCAGTCCATGCCGGTGCGCGGTACGCCGTCCCGGCGCACGAACGCGGCGTGGGGGGCGGGGCCGTCCGGGTCGGCGGCCACCACCTGCGGGAAGTAGTAGTTCAGGCCGAGCCAGTCGAGCGGGGCCGCGATGGTCTCCAGGTCGCCCCGCTTCTCCGGGAGTTCGACACCGTAGACCTCGCGCATGTCCTCCGGGAAGCCGCGGCCGTGCACGGGGTCCAGCCACCAACGGTTGGTGTGGCCGTCCATGCGGACGGCGGCTGCCCGGTCCTCGGGGCTGTCGCTCGCGGCGTGGATCGTGGAGAGGTTGTTGACGATGCCGACCTGGGCGTCCGGGGACGCGGCGCGGATCGCGCGGGCGGCCAGGCCGTGGCCGAGCAGGAGGTGGTAGGAGGCGCGGACCGCTGCCGTCAGGTCCGTCCAGCCCGGGGCCATCTTGCCCTCGAGGTGGCCGATCCAGGCCGAGCACAGGGGCTCGTTGAGGGTCGCCCAGTGGCTCACGCGGTCACCGAGGCGTTCGGCGACGACGGAGGCGTACGCGGCGAAGTGCTCGGCGGTGTCGCGCTCGGGCCAGCCGCCGCGGTCCTGGAGGATCTGCGGCAGGTCCCAGTGGTAGAGGGTGACCGACGGGGTGATGCCGGCCTCGAGCAGGCCGTCGACCAGCCGGTCGTAGAAGGCCAGGCCCTTCTCGTTCACCGGGCCGTCGCCGCCCGGCACGACGCGCGGCCAGGCGATGGACAGCCGGTAGGCGTTGGTGCCGAGGCGGCGCATCAGGCCGATGTCCTCGCGCCAGCGGTGGTAGTGGTCGCAGGCGACGTCGCCGTGGTCACCGCCCGCGATCGTGCCGGGGGTGTGCGAGAAGGTGTCCCAGATCGACGGGGAACGGCCGTCCTCCGCCACGGCCCCCTCGATCTGGTACGCCGAGGTGGCCGTGCCCCACAGGAAGTCGTCGGGGAGGGCGGCGTAGTCGATGGTCACGGAAGTCCTTTCAGGATCGGGAGAGCCGGTCACTTGACGGCTCCCGCCGTCAGGCCGGCGACGAGGTAGCGCTGCAGCAGCAGGAAGCCGGCGACCACGGGCACGCTCACCACGAGCGAGGCGGCCATGATCTGGTTCCAGTACACGTCGTTGAGGGTGGAGTAGCCCTGGAGGCCGACGGCGAGGGTGCGGGTGGTGTCGTTCGTCATCACGGACGCGAAGAGGACTTCGCCCCAGGCGGTCATGAAGGCGTAGACGGCGACCGCGACGATGCCGGGGACGGCCGCCGGGACGACGACGCGGAAGAGCGCGCCGAGCGGGCCGCAGCCGTCCACCATCGCCGCCTCGTCCAGGTCGCGCGGGACCGAGTCGAAGTAGCCGATCAGCATCCAGATGGAGAACGGGAGCGAGAAGGTCAGATACGTCAGGATCAGACCGCCGCGCGAGCCGAACAGGGCGATGCCGGTGGCGTTGCCGATGTTGACGTAGATGAGGAAGAGGGGGAGGAGGAAGAGGATGCCGGGGAACATCTGCGTCGACAGCACGGTCACCGTGAAGACGCGCTTGCCGCGGAAGTCGTAACGGCTGACGGCGTACGCGGAGAACACCGCGATCACCACCGAGCAGACGGTCGCCGCACCCGCCACGATCAGCGAGTTCACGAAGTAGCGGCCGAGCGGGACCGTGGACCAGATGTCGATGTACGGGCGGATCGTCAGCTCGGTGGGCAGCCAGCGGAACGTGCCGGTGACGTCGGCGAGCGGCTTCAGCGAGCTGGAGATCATCACGTAGACCGGGACCAGCACGAAGCCGGTGAGCAGGGTCAGGAAGACCCGCCGGGACCACAGGAAGGAGCGGGGCGGGGCCATCGGGGACCGGGGCAGGCTCATGAGGCGGTCCTCCGTCCGCGCGAGGTGAGTGCGAGGTAGACGCCCGTGACGGCGAGCAGGAAGAGCAGGAGCAGGACCGACATCGCGGAGCCGGTGCCGAAGTCCCAGGTGACGAAGGACGCCTGGTAGATGTGGACCGAGATGAGGTCCGCGGCCTCGGGAGCGGTCTTGCCGAACATGACGTACGGGGTGTTGAAGTCGTTGAACGTCCACAGGAACAGCACCAGGACCAGGACCTGGTTGACCGGGCGCAGCGACGGCAGGGTGATGCGGCGGACCTGCTGGAGCATTCCGGCGCCGTCGAGGGAGGCGGCCTCGTACAGCTCGCGCGGGATGTTCTGCAGGCCGGCCATCACGATGAGGAAGGCGAACGGCCAGCCCTTCCACACCGAGACGGTCAGCAGCGCGATGAAGCTGTTGTCGCCGATCAGCCAGAACGACGGCTTGTCGGTGATGCCGAGCTGGTCGTGCAGGACGTGGTTCACCAGGCCGTTGTCGTGCTGGAACATGAACACCCAGGTGATGACGGCCGCGTAGACCGGCAGGGCGTACGGGACCAGGAACAGGGCGCGCAGCAGGCCCCGTCCGCGGAAGGTGTCCTGCATGAAAACGGCCGCCGCCGTGCCGATCAGCCAGCACAGGCCGACGGACAGCAGGGTGAAGGCGATGGTGACGAGGAACGAGTCGAGCAGGGCCTTGCCGACGGGGGCGTCGAAGTCCACCGACACCGAGTAGTTGTCGAAGCCGGCCCAGGGGGCGGTGCCCCAGTCGCGGATGTAGAACTGGGTGAGTTCCTTGAAGCTCATCACGATGCCGATGACCATCGGCACCAGGTGGACGAGGAGTTCGAGGAGCAGGGCGGGCAGGAGGAGCAGATAGGGCAGTCCGATGCGGCGGATCCGCCCGGGGCGGCGGCGGGGGCCGCGCGCCGCACCGGGGGAGCTCTTCCGCACGGTGGCCTCCGCTGCGGGGGCAGTGGCAGTCATGGCGGTGTCGGAACTCACTTCTTGGGCATCTGCTGCTGCGCCTTGGTGAGCGCGGCCTTCACCGAGTCGGTGGTCACCTCGCGTCCGCCTGCGGCGTCGGCGAACAGTTCCTTGATGGCCGTACCGACGGCGGTCTCGAACTGGGACTCGTTGGAGACCTGCGGCAGGGCGACGGCGCTCTTGGCGAGGGTGTCCTTCAGTACGGCGTTGGCCGGGGAGTTGAAGGCGGCGTCCTCCTGGGCGGCCTTCACCGGCGGGATGGAGCCGTACGCCGTGTTGAGGACCTTCTGCTCGGCGTCGCTGGTCATGAACTTCACGAACTCGGTGGCGCCGTCGAGGTTGTCGGTGTTCTTGAAGACGGCGAGGTTGATGCCGGCGACCATCGAGTTGACCTGCCGGCCGGGGCCGGGGGTGCCGGACTGCACCGGCACGGGGGCGATGCCGTAGGCGTCCTCGCTCATGCCCTGGGACTTGAGGTTGGCGGAGGCGGACTGCCACAGCAGCATGCCCGTCCTGCCCTTGGCGAAGTCGCTGACCGACTGGTTCTGGGCGTACTCGGCGTTGCCCGGGGCGATGATCTTGTCCTTGGCCATGAGGTCGACGTACTGCTTGACCGCGGTGACCGCGCCGTCGCCTGTGAAGTCGGCCTTGCCGTCGGCGGTGAAGAAGTCGGCGCCGTGCTGCTTGGCGAAGACGAAGGCGTGGTGGATGTTCTCGGAGGGGTTCGAACCCTCCGCGCCGATCCCCCACTTGCCGTCCTTGGACAGCTTCTTGCCGGCGGCGATCAGCTCGTCCCAGGTGGCCGGCGGGCCGTCGATGCCGGCGTCGGCGAACATCTGCTTGTTGTAGTAGAGCGCGTACGCCATCGAGTACAGCGGGACCGCGGCCGGGTCCTGGCCCTCGACGCCGGTGGAGCCGAGCGCGGAGTCGACGAAGCGGTCCTTGCCGCCGATCTTGTCGAAGTTCTTCGCGTCCCAGGGCAGCAGGGCGCCGGTGGCCTGGAGGGAGGCGGACCAGGTGTTGCCGATGTTCAGCACGTCCGGGCCCTGGCCGGAGGTGGTGGCGGTGAGGATCCGGTTGAGCAGGTCGGACCAGGGAACCACCTCCAGCTTCACCTTGATGCCGGTCTCCTTCTCGAACTTGTCGAGTTCGGGCTGGAGGACCTTCTTGTCGATCTCGATGCTGGCGCCCTGGTTGGAGGCCCAGTAAGTCAGTTCCTTCGGCGAGTCGTTGGACCCGCCGCCCGTGCTCGATCCGCCTCCGCAGGCCGAGGCGGCGAGTGCGAGAGACAGGATGACGGCGCCTGTGGCCGCGGCTCGGATACTGCGCATGGCTCCTGATGTCCCTTTCCGGGGTGCAGGGGGCGATGCCCTTGCACGAAGGCGGCGGCCTCCACACGAAGGCAGCGCCTCACGGCTTAATTTAGGACGTGAGTTAAACCCTCTCAAGGCAGAACGTCAAGGGTTTCGACGGACTCACCCAACTCTCGCCGCACCCCTTGACTCATCTGTTCCGGGGATGAACCATTCAGCGGCGAGAGAGCGCTCCCAGCACCCCACGCCGTTCACTTCCTGAACCAGGAGAGCCGCCCCATGACGCCCGACTCCCCGTCGTCCTCCCGGCCACCGGCCATCGGCCGCCGCACCGTGCTCGGCGCCGCAGCCGCCGCTCCGGTCCTGGCCGGACTGCCCTCGGTGGCCTCCGCCGCGCCCGCGGCGAGACGCCGGAAACCGCGCCGGCTGAAGGGCGGCGGCGACCTCGGCCCCAACGTGATCGTCTTCGACCCGTCCACGCCGGGCATCCAGGCCAGGCTCGACGAGGTGTTCGCCCGGCAGGAGTCGGCGCAGTTCGGCACCGGCCGCTACCAACTGCTTTTCAAACCGGGCACGTACAACGGGCTCAATGCCCAAATCGGTTTCTACACCTCGATCTCCGGGCTCGGCCTCTCCCCCGACGACACCACCATCAACGGTGACGTGACGGTCGACGCCGGCTGGTTCGGCGGCAACGCCACGCAGAACTTCTGGCGTTCGGCGGAGAACCTGGCGCTCGTCCCGGCCAACGGCACCAACCGGTGGGCGGTCGCGCAGGCCGCGCCGTTCCGCCGGATGCACGTACGCGGCGGGATCGACCTCGCGCCGTCCGGCTACGGTTGGGCGAGCGGCGGCTACATCGCGGACAGCCGTATCGACGGCACGGTCGGCCCGTACTCGCAGCAGCAGTGGTACACCCGCGACAGCTCGGTCGGCGGCTGGACCAACGCCGTCTGGAACATGGTGTTCTCGGGCGTCGAGGGCGCCCCCGCGCAGAGCTTCCCGGACCCGCCGTACACCACGCTCGACAGGACACCCCGCTCCCGCGAGAAGCCCTTCCTGTACCTCGACGGCGACCAGTACCGCGTCTTCCTGCCCGCGCTGCGGACCGACGCACGCGGTGTCACCTGGGGCAACGGCACCCCGCGCGGCACCTCCCTGCCGCTGAACCGCTTCTACGTCGCCAAGCCGGGCGACTCGGCGGCCACTCTCAACCAGGCGCTCGACCAGGGCCTCGACCTGCTGCTCACACCGGGCATCTACCACGTCGACCGGCCGGTCCGGGTGAACCGCCCCGGCACGGTCGTCCTGGGCCTCGGCTACGCCACCCTGATCCCCGACCACGGCGTCACCGCCCTGAAGGTCGCCGACGTCGACGGCGTACGCCTG
This sequence comes from Streptomyces sp. CB02400, assembly GCF_001905725.1. Classification (GTDB taxonomy): domain Bacteria; phylum Actinomycetota; class Actinomycetes; order Streptomycetales; family Streptomycetaceae; genus Streptomyces; species Streptomyces atrovirens. Next base: position 1,064,773 of record NZ_LIWB01000001.1, on the reverse strand, counting down.
GCGGCCTTCCTGATCGACGCCGGGCCCGTCGACTCGCCCGTCCTGCTGGAGGTCGGCCCGAAGGGCGCCTCCCGGAACCACTCCACCGACCCGATCACCGTGCAGGACGTCTTCATCCGGATCGGCGGGGCCGGCCCCGGCAGGGCGACCACCAGCATGGTGATCAACGCCCGGCACACCATCGTCGACCACACCTGGGTCTGGCGCGCCGACCACGGTGAGGGCGTCGGCTGGGAGACCAACCGCTGCGACTACGGCGTCGTCGTCAACGGCCACGACGTCCTCGCCACCGGCCTGTTCGTCGAGCACTTCAACAAGTACGACGTCCAGTGGAACGGTGAACGCGGCCGCACGATCTTCTTCCAGAACGAGAAGGCGTACGACGCACCCGACCAGGCCGCCATCCAGAACGGCCCGCTCAAGGGCTACGCGGCCTACAAGGTCGGCGACCACGTCACCACCCACGAGGGCTGGGGCATGGGCAGCTACTGCTACTACAACGTGAACCCCGGCATCGTCCAGCACCACGGCTTCGCCGCCCCGGACTGTCCCGGCGTGCGCTTCCACGATCTGCTGGTGGTGTCGCTGAGCGGCAACGGCCAGTACGAGTGCGTCATCAACGACACCGGCGCACCGACCTCGGGCACCGACACGGTGCCGTCCACGGTGGTGTCGTACCCCTGATCCCGGCGCCGGGGGCACGCCCATGACCGAACGCCGGCGGTCCGGGTGTGCTCGTACGGCGGCGGTGGCGGCCCCTCCCGGCTGAGTTGCGGGAGGGGCCGCCGTTCACGCGTTACCGCGTGGATGCGGGGACCGGCGCGGGAGCGTAACCCGTGGGCCGGGTGGTGAAGGTGCCGCGGCCCTGGGTGCGGCTGCGCAACCGGGTCGCGTAGCCGAACAGTTCGGCCAGCGGCACGGTGGCGGTGACGACCGTCGCGCCGGCCCGGGTGACCGATCCGGTCACCCGGCCGCGACGCGCGGCCAGATCGCCGAGCACCCCGCCCACCGCCTCCTCGGGCACGGTGACCGTGACCTCGACGACCGGCTCAAGGAGCACCATCGCGCAGGCCCGCAGCGCGTCCCGCACTCCGAACCGGCCCGCGGTGCGGAACGCGGTGTCCGACGAGTCCTTCACATGGGTCGACCCGTCGGTGAGCGTGACACGGAGCCCGGTCACCGGGTGGCCGCCCAGCGGCCCCTCGGCCAGGGCGTCCCGGCAGCCCGCCTCGACGGCACGGACGTACTCCTGCGGCACCCGCCCGCCGACGACCGCCGAGCGGAACTCGAAGCCGGACTCCGGGGAGTCCAGCGGTTCGACGTCGAGGACCACGTGGGCGAACTGGCCCGCCCCGCCGTCCTGTTTGACGTGCCGGTACACGAACCCGGACACACCCCGGCCGACGGTCTCCCGGTAACTGACCCGGGGGCGGCCGACGTTGACGCCCAGTCCCTGATCACGCCGGATCTTCTCCACCGCGACCTCCAGGTGCAGTTCGCCCATGCCGGAGAGCACCGTCTGACCGGTCTCCGGGTCGGTGCGCACGACCAGCGAGGGATCCTCCTCGGCGAGCCGTGCGAGTGCCGACGCCAGACGTCCGGTGTCCGTGCCCTTCAGCGCCTCGACGGCCACGGAGACGACCGGCTCGGCGACCCCCGGAGGCTCCAGGACGAGCGGGGCGTCCGGCGCGCACAGCGTGGAGCCGGCGCGGGCGGACTTGAGCCCGACCACGGCGACGATGTCCCCGGCGACCGCCCGGTCCAACTGGGCGTGCCGGTCGGCCTGTACGCGCAGGATGCGCCCGATGCGCTCGGAGCGCCGCGCGGTGGCGTCCCACACCGTGTCTCCCTTCTCGATCGTTCCCGAGTACACCCGCAGGTAGGTCAGCCGCCCGGTGGCGGTGGCGTTCACCTTGAACGCGAGGGCGGCCAGCGGTGCCGCCGGGTCGGCGGCCCGCCGCTGTCCGGTGCCGTCCCCCTCGTGCGTACCGCGTATCGGCGGCACGTCGAGGGGCGACGGCAGGTAGGCGAGTACGGCGTCCAGCAGTGGTTCGACGCCGCGGTTGCGGTAGGCGGAGCCGCACAGGACGACGACGGCGTCACCGCCGCGGGTCAGGTCCCGCAGGGCTCCGGTGAGCGTGCCGGTGCCGAGCGCGCCGGTGTCGCAGAACTCCTCCAGCGCGCCCGGATGCAGCTCGGCGACGGCCTCCTCCAGCAGCCGGCGCCGTCTGCGCGCCTCCTCGCGCAGTTCGTCAGGCACCGGTGCCGCATCGCGGGCCTGGCCCTCGTCGGTCCAGGTCAGGGCACGCATGTGCAGCAGGTCGACGACCCCGGTGAAGGTGTCCTCCGCGCCGATGGGCAACTGCACCGCCAGGGGTGCGGGGTGCAGCCGCTCCCGGATGGAGGCGACGGCGGTGTCCAGGTCGGCGCCGGCCCGGTCCATCTTGTTGACGAACGCGATCCGCGGCACACCGTGCCGGTCCGCCTGCCGCCACACCGACTCGCTCTGCGGCTCCACACCGGCGACCGCGTCGAACACGGCGACCGCGCCGTCGAGGACGCGCAGCGAGCGCTCCACCTCGTCGGCGAAGTCGACGTGGCCCGGGGTGTCGATGAGGTTGATCCGGTGACCGTCCCAGGCGCAGCTGACGGCGGCGGCGAAGATGGTGATGCCCCGGTCGCGTTCCTGCGGGTCGAAGTCGGTGACGGTGGTGCCGTCGTGCACCTCACCGCGCTTGTGCGTGGTGCCGGTGGCGAACAGGATCCGCTCGGTGACGGTGGTCTTGCCGGCGTCGACATGGGCGAGGATGCCCAGGTTGCGGACGGTGGCGAGGGGGTTGGTGCGCATGGCCCGTGGCCTTTCGGATGTTCCGGAGAAGGGCAGCGCGATTTCCCCGGCGCACGGCGTCGGACGCCCCTGTCGGACGGGGCGTCGAAGATCAGACGTGCGTCACGGGCATCCGGTGCCGGCCGCGCAGCGGGCACCGGACGGCCGAAGACACCAGGATCACCACGGACCGACGGGACCGGGAACGGGGAGCGACAGCGGTGGCGTGGTCACGCACGGCCCGTCTCCCCTCACCGGTCATGGATGCGCGGCCCGAGGACGGGCGGCGTCTGCCCGGTGAGTGTAGGGAGGGCGGGGAGGACCGGGCCACACAATATTCGCGTCTCACATGTTGGTACGACGTTTCTGGCCAGTGAGATGTCTGAGATCGTTGCATGGCCCACACTGTTTGCGCGGCCTCCCGCGAGGTGGACGCGTGGCACGGTGTGGGCCGCCGGCGTACGCCGCCGGTGACCGTTCCTCCCCGGAAAGACCGCGAAATGCCCGCACCAACCACCGGCCCGGCCCCCGTCAACTCTCGGTCCCGGGTCCTCATCGCGAGCCTCATCGGCACGACGATCGAGTTCTACGACTTCTACATCTACGCGACCGCCGCCGTCCTGGTCTTCCCCTCGCTCTTCTTCCCGAGCAGCGACCCGACCACGGCGCTGCTGTCGTCCTTCGCGGTGTTCGGCGCCGCGATGGTCGCCCGCCCGATCGGCGCCGTGGTCTTCGGACACCTCGGTGACCGGCTCGGCCGCAAGGGCACGCTGGTGGCCTCGCTCCTCACCATGGGCATCGCCACCTTCCTCATCGGCGTGCTGCCCACCTATGCGCAGGCCGGCTGGGTCGCCACCGCGCTGCTGGTGCTGATGCGGCTCGCGCAGGGCTTCGCGCTCGGCGGCGAGTGGAGCGGCGCGGCCCTGGTCGCCACCGAGAACGCCCCGAAGCACAAGCGCGCCCTCTACGGCACGTTCCCGCAGCTGGGCGCCCCGCTCGGCTTCATCATCGGCAACGGGCTCTTCCTGATCATCGGCGCGCTGCTGCCGTCCACGGCGGGTGCCGACCCGTCCCAGCCCTCGGACGCCTTCCTGAGCTGGGGCTGGCGCGTGCCGTTCCTGTTCTCCGCGGTGATGGTCGCGATCGGCCTGTGGGTGCGGATGCGCCTGGTCGAGGCGCCGGTCTTCTCCAGGACCCGCGAGGCCGGGCTGGTGCGGAAGCTGCCGCTGGCCACCGTCTTCCGCAGCCACTGGAAGCAGTTGGTCCTCGGCACCTTCTTCATGCTGGCAACGTACGTGCTCTTCTACCTGATGACCACGTTCTCGCTGAGCTACGGCCGTACGCCGGAGGATGCCGCCGTGCCCGGCCTGGGGTACGACTACACCACCTTCGTCCTGATGATGATCTTCGGGGTGCTGTTCTTCGCCGTGTTCACCCTGGTCTCCGGTCCGCTCGCGGACAAGTACGGCCGGCGCTCCACCCTGATCCTGGTCACCGCCGGAATCCTGGTCTTCGGCCTGGTGTGGGTACCGCTGATCGGCCTCGGCACGCTGGGCGTGGTGCTGTGGCTGGTGCTCGGCTTCACGCTGATGGGCATGACGTTCGGCCCGATGGGCGCGCTGCTGCCGGAGCTCTTCCCGACGAGCGTGCGGTACACGGGCTCCGGGATCTCCTACAACGTCAGCTCGATCCTCGGCGCGGCCGTCGCCCCGTTCATAGCGGTCGCCCTGTGGGAGGCCGGCGACGGCTCGCCGTGGCTGGTCGGCGTCTACCTCTCCTCGATGGCGCTGCTGACGCTGGTCGCGTTGCTGCTCGGCAAGGAGACGAAGGACGTCGGGCTCGACGAGGGCGAGGCCGACGGCGACTCCGGCCGGGACCGGACGCCCGCCACCGCCACGGCCCCCTGAGCCGCCCGGTACCCGCACCGCGGCCCCCTTCCTCCCCGTCCGGGAACGGAAGGGGGCCGCGGTGCGTCCTCGCGAGCGGACCGGTGGCTCTTCGGCGGACAGTCCCGCACGGGCCGTCGCACGCGGCGGGGAAATTGTTTTCCCCTGCCACCGGCAGCCGCCGTCCGCCCTCCGCGGCGGCCGAATCACGCCCGTCGCGCAAAGGAAAGAAGTCAGATGTTCAATTACCGGCGTGCAGAAAACGACAAAAATGGAGAGTCTCGCCCGCGATAAGCACGCGTTACGCGCGCATCAACTTCCTGACCTTGTCCGAAAATAGTACGAGCAGTCGTGTACCATCGGCCGACAGTGGGCCACTTTTCCGACAACGGAGGACAGGCCGACAACGGGGGCATCTCGATGCACCCGCGCACTCTCTACACGATCGTGAATACGACGGAGGGTCGCCGATGCCATCGATTCGGATCTTACTCATGGACACCGAACGGCTGGTCGCCGAAGGTTTCCGGAATCTACTGCAGAGTTTCCATGAATTCTCGGTGGTGGCTGTCACACACGACGAGGCCACCACGCTGCGCCAACTGCGACGACATCATCCGCACCTCGTCGTGATGGGCCTGGGAGCGGGCGGGAACGGAGGAATGGACACCGCACGGGCGATCCGCCAGGACTCGCGGCACGTCCGCATCATCGTCCTGGCGTCCAGCCAGCAGCCGATCCACATGCGCGAGGCCTTCGTGGCCGGCGCCAACGCCTACCTCTCGCGCGACATCGACGCCCAGGAACTGCGCGACACCCTGCTCACCGTGCACCGCGAAGGCGCCGCCCTGTCCGCCGCGGCCGCCGGACAGGTCCTCGAACTCGTCTCCGGCGGACTGAGCCGCAACGCCTCACCCCTCGACCTGCTCACCCGGCGCGAACGGGAGATCCTCTTCCTGGTCGCGGACGACCAGGAGACCCACCACATCGCCGCCCGACTGGGCATCACCCCCAAGACCGTACGCAACTACCTCAGCCGCATCTACGCCAAACTGGGCACCCGCAACCGCCTCCAGACCGCCCTGTACGCCCTGCGCTGCCCGGAGTTCCGCCCTCAGCCGGTCGCCGAGACCTGACCCCCCTTCGCCCGCGTCCACCCCGGAGACAATACGATACGCTA
>NZ_LIWB01000001.1:803870-1058864 GCF_001905725.1 Streptomyces sp. CB02400 | reverse complement strand
TAGCGTATCGTATTGTCTCCGGACCGGGAGGGGCGACGCCGTGCTCAACCGATGGTGGACCCTGTGCGTGGTGTCGGTGGGCAGCTTCATGCTGCTCCTCGACGTCACGATCGTGAACATCGCACTGCCCGACATCGAGGAGGCGCTCGACGCGTCCCTCACCGATCTGCAGTGGGTGGTGGCCGCCTATGCCGTCGCGCTGTCGGCCGCCCTGCTCACGGCGGGATCGCTCGCCGACCGGTTCGGCAGACGAGCCGTCTTCTCCTGGGGGATGGCCGTCTTCACCCTGGCGTCCCTGCTGTGCGGGGTCGCCCAGAGTCCGCTGGTGCTCAATCTGGCGCGGGTGCTGCAAGGGGTCGGCGGCGCCGCCCTGCTGGCCACGTCCCTGGCGCTGCTGGCCGCCGCCTACCCGGACAACAAGGAACGTCATGTGGCACTCGCCGTCTGGGGTGCGGTCAGTGGTGCCGCCCTGGCCGTGGGGCCGCTCGCCGGCGGGATCCTCGTGGAGGGCGTGGGCTGGCGATGGATCTTCCTGGTCAATCTTCCGGTCGGGATCCTGGCCCTCGTCGCCACCGTCATGCGCGTCGACGAGTCCCGCGCGGAGCGGCCGGGCGCCATCGACTGGCCCGGCTTCCTCACTCTCGGCACCGCCCTGGGCACGCTCTCCTTCGCCCTGCTGCGGGCCAACGAGGAGGGGTGGGGCAGCACTCCGGTGGTGAGCGCGTTCATCGTCTCGGGCGTCTCCCTCGTCGCCTTCGTCGTCGTCGAACGGGTCCGGCGCGATCCCATGCTGCCGGGCGAGCTGTTCGAGAAGATCACCACCACGGGTGCCGCGCTGGGCGTACTGGCCATGAGCACGACGGCGTTCGCCCTGCTGCTGTACCTGACCCTGTACCTGCAGACGGTGCTGGGCCACGAACCGCTGGCCGCGGGACTGCGGCTGCTGCCGCTGACCCTCTCCATCTTCGTGGCGTCCGCGGTGGCGGCCCGCCTGGGAACCCTGCTGCCGGCCCGCCTGCTGGTCTCCGCGGGCCTGGCCTGTATCGGTACGGGTCTGCTGCTCATGGGCGGCATCTCCGCCTCGGACGACTGGACGGGCCTGCTCGCCGGTCAGCTGGTCACCGGTCTCGGCGTCGGCCTGGTCAACCCGAACGTGGTCGCCGCCGCGATGGGCGCGGTCGGGCCGGCCCGGGTCGGCGTCGCCTCCGGGCTGAGCAACACCTGCCGCTCCATGGGGATCGCCGTGGGGGTGGCCGCGCTCGGCGCCGTCTTCGCCGACCGGGTGCGGGACGGCGTCCACGACGCGCTGATGGGCACCCCGCTGGAGGCCCGGGCCGGCGAGCTCGGCCACGCGGTGGCCTCCGGACAGGTCGGTCCCGTGCTCGCCCAACTGCCCGGGGAGCAGCGCGGCGTGTTCGCCGGGGCGGCGCAGAGCGCGTTCGTCGACGGCCTCAACTCGATCCTGACCGTCGCCGCGGTGGTGGCCTTCGTGGGGGCGGTCGTCGTCCTCCCCCTGATCCGCAGCCGCGACCTCGTCACCACCGGGCCCGACGGCGAGCCCCTTCCGATCGCCGCGGGGCACTGATCTCCGCGACACCGTCAACCACAGGAGCAGACTGTGCAGACCCTGACCAGCCGGTGCGTCGTCGTCGGCGGTGGTCCCGCGGGCATGATGGCGGGCCTGTTGCTCGCCCGGCAGGGCGTGGACGTGATCGTCCTCGAGAAACACGGTGACTTCCTGCGGGACTTCCGCGGGGACACGGTGCACCCCTCGACCCTGCGGATCATCGAGGAACTGGGGATGATCGACGAGTTCCTGCGGATCCCGCACAGCAAGGTCAGCACCATCACCGTGCAGACGCCCGCGGGTCCCACCGTCTTCGCCGACTTCGCGAGGATCCACGGCACCCACCCGTACATCGCGTTCATGCCGCAGTGGGACGTCCTCGACTTCCTCGCGCGCAAGGGCCAGGAACTGGACACGTTCCGGCTGTTCCAGAAGGCCGAGGCCACCGAGGTGATCCGGGAGGGCGACCGGGTCCGCGGGGTGCGGGCCGAGACGCCGGACGGGCCGCTGGAGGTCCGGGCGGACCTCGTGCTCGCCGCCGACGGCCGGCACTCCACCATGCGCCGGTCCGTCGGGCTGCCCGTCTCGGCGTCCGCGGCCCCCATGGACGTGCTCTGGTTCCGGCTGAGCCGGGAGCCGGGCGAGACCATGAGCTTCCTGCACACCGGCCCCGGCTTCGTACTGGTCACCATCGACCGCGGTGACTACTGGCAGATCGCCTACGTCATCCCGCAGAACGCCTACGAGACGGTCCGCGCGGAGGGCCTGGACCGGCTGCACGCCGACGTGGCCTCCGTGCACGGGCCGTTCGCCGCGCGTCTGGGCCGGGAGATCACCGACTGGGACCACGTGAAGCTGCTGAGCGTGCGCGTCGACAGACTGCGCACCTGGCACCGGCCGGGGCTGCTGTGCATCGGCGACGCCGCCCACGCGATGTCGCCGGCCGGCGGGGTGGGCATCAACCTCGCCGTGCAGGACGCCGTGGCCGCCGCGCGGATGCTCGGTCCGGTGCTGCGCGCCGGCCGCACCCCCGACCGGCGCGAGCTGGCCGCGGTCCAGCGGCGCCGCTCCCTGCCGGTGCGGGCGGTGCAGACGGCCCAGGTGCACATGCTGGCCGACCTGTACCCCAAGGACCGCAGGACCACGGTGGAACGTCCCCTGGCCGCCCGCGTCGTCCGCCGCTTCCCCTTCCTGACCCGCTGGACGGCCCAGTTCATCGGCGTCGGCCTGCGCCCGGAGCACGTGGACTGACACGGTGCGGGAAGGGCCGGACGGCAGAGGACGCCGCCGGGGAGAGGAGACGGCAAGGGCGCGAGTGCCGCCTCGACGGTGCCGACGGTGCGGCCGGCCGCCCGGCCCCGTGTCGCGCCGGCGGGCGAACGCGGGGCACGGGCTCCGTGAACGGCACGGGCGTCCGGGACGACGACCCCGGTGGGTGTGGGGTGGCCGGACACGCCGGGCGGTTCCGTGGCCGGCGTGTCCGGCCACGGGACCGCGTCAGGCGCGGATCGACGGCCAGATGACGTCCAGGACCCGATCGGCCCAGTCGGACGGCGGCGTGCCCTGGGTGACGGAGCGAGCGATGTAGGAGCCCGCCAGCATGCTCACCACCGTCTCGTGGTCCACGTCGGCCCGCAGCTCCCCCGCCGCCACCCCCGTGCGCAGCGTTCCGAGCATGACGTCCAGGCGGGGACGGAGAATGGTCTCGCGGAAGGCGCGGGTGAATTCCGGGTCCTCGTCACCGTGCAACACCGCGGCGAGGGCACGCAGCCCCACCACGTCCTCGACACCGCGCCTGAATTGCTCAAGCAAATTTCGCAGCCTTTCCCGGGCCGCGATTCCCACCGGCGGCTCGGGAATGTCCTCCACGAAGGCCAGGGAGGAACGCAGCAGCTCGTAACGGTCCCTGTAACGCCGGTAGATCGTGGTCTTCGCGACCCCGGAACGCTGGGCCACGGCCTCCACGGTGACTCCCGTCGGCCCTCTTTCCCGCAACAACGCGAGCGCCGCCAGGACGATCTCCCTGGACACTTCCGCGCTGCGCGGCCGCCCCGGAGCCGACCGAGTGTTTTCTCCCTGAACCATTCCGCGGATTATATCGGTGTCAAGGGGCCGTACGGGCCCCCGCGCCGACCGCGGACCGGCTCACCGGCGTCCCGGCCGTGTACAGCCGGCCGAGGGCGTCCAGCATCGTCCCCGTGCCGTCGGTACTGCGGCCCAACGAGGCCGGCCAGAGACGTCCGCCGCCCGGCAGACAGCGGGCACCGAGCCCCACCAGCGCCCGTCCCGGCCCGAGTTCCAGGAAGGCCCGTACTCCCATCGCGTCCACCGCGCGGATCGCGTCCAGGAACCGCACCGGACCGCGCATGTGCCGCCCCCAGTACGCCGGGGTGAGCTGTCCGGCCTCCAGCGGGCGCCCGGTGACGGTGGAGACGAAGGGCACGCGCGGAGCACGGGTGCGCACCCCCTCCGCGGCGGCGGCCAGTTCGCCGAGTGCCGGTTCCTGGAGCGGCGAGTGCAGTCCCGCCGGCACCGGAAGTCTGCTGACCCGGGTTCCCGAGGCGCCCAGCCGCTCCGTGATCCGGGCCAGGGTGGCGGCCCGTCCCGACAGCGACACCTCCCCCGGTGAGATGACCGCCGCGATCCCCACCGTCGGCTCGAAGTCCCCGAGCACGTCGAGTGCGGTGCGCTCGTCCAGGGCGACGACCGCCATCGCGCCGTCCGTGACCCGTTCCGCCAGGGTGATCTCCGTACCGAGCAGCCGCACCGCGTCCTCCACGCGGAGCACGCCCGCGCAGGCGGCGGCCGCGTACTCGCCGGAGCTGAAGCCGAGCACCGCCGCGGGCTCGACACCCCGGCTGCGCCACAGTTCGGCGAGGGCCGTGCTCACGCAGAAGGTGCCGAGCGCGCCGTGCGCCGTCCGGTGCACGGCGTGGGGCTCCGCATCGGGGTGGAGGAGCCGCTGCAACGGCGTCGAGACGAACGGCCGGGCCGCCTCCGCACAGCGGTCGAACGTCTCCCGGTACACCCGCTCGGTGCGGTACAGCCCCTGTCCCATGCCCGCGAACTGCGCGCCCTGCCCGCTGAAGAGGAACGCGACGCGCGCGGTCCTCCCGGCGACCCCGGTGTGCACCTCGCGGACCGTCTCCCCGGCCAGGTGGGCGTCGAGGCGGGCGGCGACCTCCTCGGCGGTGCGTCCGGTGACGGCCAGCCGGTGGGCGGCGTGCGGGCCGTCGGCGGCGCGGGCGCACACCTCCGGCAGTGGGGGGCCGCCGGGCCGCGTCAGCCGGGCCGCGGTGTCGCGTGCGAGGCCGGCCAGTTTCCCGGCACTGGGAGCGGACAGCAGGAGCAGGCGGGTGGCGTGGTCCGCGGTCATGGCCGCCGCCCCGTCGCCGGGCCCTCGCCGGCGCGGGCCGTTTCGGCCACCGCCCGGCACCAGGCCGCGCCCGCGTCGGCCAGGGCCACGGGGAAGGCCGTGAAGGTGAAGGGTCCCTCGGGGATCTCCCGGAGCCGGGCGAGCCCTTCGATCTGCACGAACTCCCGTCGCCTGCCGTGCATGTGGGCGGGCCACAGGACGTCGCGGTCCCCCGAGGCGTAGTAGCGCTCGACCATGTCGCGGGCAGGCCCGTCGAAGCTCCAGCAGTCCGTGCCGAGGACCTTCACGCCTAGGTCCAGCAGGTGGTCGACGGCTCCGGGGGTGATCGCCGTGGACCGCGTGTGGTACTCGGGTGTGCCCAGGCGCAGATCGGAATCGGTGCGGAAGAGCACCACGGTTCCGGGCCCGACGTGTGCCCCGGAGCTCGCCAGCGCCTCCTTGACGTCGGACGCGGTCACCCTGCCCCCGCAGGCCCGGACGTCCAGTACGGCCCCGGGCCCGCGGAACCACTCCAGCGGCAGGTCCATGACCTTCTTGGCGGGGCGTCCCTCGCACTCGGGTCCGTAGTGGAAGGGCGCGTCCACGTGCGTGCCCTGGTGCACGGACATGCGGTAGAACTCGTTGGACAGGAAGCAGCCGTCCGGCAGGTCCCGGGGGCGCAGCCGGCGGCGGCCGGTCAGCCACCGCCAGTGGTTGACCAGCCGGTCCCTGCGGCTGTCGCCGGGCAACGCCCGTATGCGGCGGGAGAGGTGGCGGATGCCGTCCCGGTGGAGCCACTGCTCGAACTCGACCCCGGGGGCCCGGCGGCTGACGGGGATGCTCAGGTCGACGTACACGACTACTCCTCACTCAGGGCGTGCGCCGGTGCTCGGTCCGGCGGCCGGTGGTCCTCGCGGTGCCGGGGATCCACCCGGGCACCGCGCGCCGGTAGGCGGCGTACTGCTCCCCGAAGGCCGCCCTCAACCCCGGCTCCTCGATCCGGACGGTGGTCACGCAGGACACGGCCAGGACGAACGCGGCCCAGACCAGGACGGCCGTCGCGGACCACAACAGGGCCTCACCGGCCAGGAGCAGGGTCATCCCGGCGGCCATGGGGTTCCTGATCACCCCGTACCAGCCCGACCGGACCAGCCGCTCGGGCGGGCGGTCGCCCAGGGGGGTGGGCTGGCGCAGGTAGACACGGTCCACGGCGTCCGCGGTCATCCAGGCGCCGAGCAGGACCAGGGCGAGCCCACCGGTCGCACGGAGCCCGCCCCCGCCCGGCACCGGAGGGCCCTGCAGCCACAGGCCGAGCGCCGCGGGGACCGCGCCGGCCACCACCAGGGGGATCAGCAGGGGCTCCGCGCGCAGTGTCCGTACACGGCTCACGGCATGCTCCTGAGCACGGGGGCGAGCGCGGTCGCCACGCGCTCCCCGTAGGCGGCGCGGAGCCGGGCCGCGAGCGAGCGGGCGCTCACCGTGTACTCCTGGGTGCCGGCCGACTCCAGGGCGAAGGAGGCGAGGACGCAGCCCAGCCGGGCCGCCGCCTCGACCGGGACGCCCCGGGCGACGGCGGCGAGCATCCCGGCGCGCAGCGCGTCACCCGCGCCGGTCGGTTCGACGGCCGTGACGTCGGGGACCGCCGGCACCACGAGCGGCTCGTGGCCGGAGCGCTCGACGAGCACCCCGGCGGCGCCGAGCGTGGTCACCCAGGTCCCGACCCGTTCCAGGACGCGCCGGGCGCTCCAGCCGGTGCTCTCCTGGAGCAGCGCCGACTCGTACTCGTTGGTGAACAGCCAGCGGGCGTCCGTCAGCAGGAACTGCACGTCCGCGCGGTTCAGGCGGGCGATCTGCTGCGAGGGGTCGGCGACGAACGGCAGGGCCGCGGTGCGGCACTCCTCGGTGTGCCGGAGCATCGCCGCCGGGTCGTTCGGCGAGACGACCACGAGGTCGGGCGGCCCGGCCCGCTCGGCCACCTCGTGCAGCGAGATGGTGCAGGCCGCCCCCATGGCCCCGGGGTGGAAGGCGCCGATCTGGTTGTGGTCGGCGTCGGTCGTGCAGACGAACCGTGCCGTGTGCCCGCCGGGCACGACGAGCACGGAGTCGGTGTCGACGCCGTGCTGCTTCAGCCACACCTGGTAGTCGGTGAAGTCGGCTCCGACCGCACCCACGAGAAGGGGCGTCAGGCCCAGCCGGCCGAGGCCCAGGGCGATGTTGGCGGCGACGCCGCCGCGCCGGGTCTCCAGCCGGTCGCACAGGAACGACAGGGAGACGCTGTGCAGCCGGTCGGGTACCAGTTGTTCGGTGAAGCGGCCCGGGAAGAACATGAGATGGTCCACCGCGATGGACCCGGTGACGGCGATACGCACCCTGGAGCCTCCTGAGGGATTGCGTCGGTGCGGGTCAGACCCCGGCGGCCTGCCGGAGTTTGTCGGCCCGGTCGGTGGCCTCCCAGGTGAACTCCGGTCCGGTGCGGCCGAAGTGCCCGTAGGCGGCGGTCCGGGAGTAGATCGGGCGCAGCAGGTCCAGATCGCGCACCAGGGCTCCCGGCCGCAGGTCGAACACCTCGGTGACGGCACGCTGGACGGTGGCGACCGGCACGGTCTCGGTGCCGAAGCACTCCGTGAACAGGCCGACGGGGCGGGCGGTGCCGATGGCGTAGGCGACCTGCACCTCGCAGCGGGAGGCCAGGCCGGCCGCCACCACGTTCTTGGCGACCCAGCGCATCGCGTACGCGGCCGACCGGTCCACCTTGGACGGGTCCTTGCCGGAGAAGGCACCGCCGCCGTGCCGGGCCATGCCGCCGTAGGTGTCGACGATGATCTTCCGGCCGGTGACGCCCGCGTCACCCATCGGGCCGCCGACCTCGAAACGGCCGGTCGGATTGACCAGCAGCCGTACCCCGGAGACGTCCAGGACGCCGGCCAGCGCGGGAAGTTCGGGATCGAGGACGTGGGCGCGCAGGTCGGGGGCGAGGAGCGTGTCCGGGTCGATGTCGCGGGCGTGCTGGCTGGAGATGACGACCGTGTCCAGCCGGACCGGGCGGTCACCGTCGTACTCGACGGTGACCTGGGTCTTGCCGTCCGGGCGCAGGTAGGGGACCGTGCCGTTCCTGCGCACGTCGGACAGGCGCCTGGCCAGCCGGTGGGCGAGGGTGATGGGCAGCGGCATCAGCTCCGGCGTCTCGTCGGAGGCGAAGCCGAACATCAGCCCCTGGTCGCCGGCGCCGAGCCGGTCCAGTGCGTCCGCGTGTCCCTCGATCCGGGACTCGTAGGCGTCCGAGACGCCCCGGTCGATGTCGGGTGACTGCCGGCCGAGGGAGACGCTCACCCCGCAGCTCGCGCCGTCGAAGCCCTTGGCGGAGGAGTCGTAGCCGATGGCGAGGATCCGTTCCCGGGCCACGGCGGCGACGTCGATCCCGGCGCTGCTGGACACCTCGCCGGCGATGTGCACCTGACCGGTGGTCACGAGGGTCTCCACGGCCACCCGGGCGTCGCGGTCCTGGGCGAGCAGGGCGTCCAGGACCGCGTCGCTGATCTGGTCGGCGATCTTGTCGGGGTGTCCCTCGGTGACCGACTCCGACGTGAACAGGCGCCGGGTCACGGCTGTACGGCCCCGGACTCGATCTTCCGCTTGATGCCGGCCTGGTTGTGGCGGGTGTGGTCGTTCATCCGCTCCAGGACGGTCTCCAGCGGTACCTCGAACTTCTCGTCGAGTTCGAAGTCCTGGACCCAGGTCATCAGCGTGCCCTCCGGTACCGGGTGATAGCTCCACCTCAGGTGCATGTACCGGAACGGGTACAGCGGGTCACGCCGCTCGGCGACCGCGACGAGTCCGCGGTGGTCCAGGATGCGCCAGGAACGCCAGCTCGCGCCCTCGGCGTTGGTGAGCTCGAAGACGATCTCGGTCCAGCGGCCCTCCCGCTCCTGGGAGACGACCTTGGCGTCGCTGTACTCGTCGAAGATCTCCGACCAGCGGGCGATGTCGTTGGTGACGTCGAAGACCTGGCCGGCGTCGGCCTCGATGACGATGCTGTTCTCGATGCGCGGCACGCTCTCATCCCCTTCCCGCGACGGCCGGGAGCAGGCGCGTCACGCAGGCCACGAGGTCGCCGAAGGTGGTGAACCCGCCCTCGGCCTCGGCGTCGATGTCGATCCCGAAGCGCTGTTCCAGGGCGACGACGATCTCCACCAGCTCGGTCGAGTCGATGTCGAGGTCACGGCCGAGGTGCCGACCGTCCTCGAGTTCCCCGGCGTCGAATCCGACGCCCCGCAGGACGTCGACCACTTCTTCCCGAACGTTCATCCGGCTCACTGACTCCTTCACTCGTTCTCGTCGTGTCTCATACGGCCACGGCGACGGCCACGGCGACGCCGGCCTCGTGCGTGATGCTCAGGTGCAGGCGGCTGAGCCCGGCGGTCTCGAACGCCCGCGCCGCCCGCCCGGTCAACCGGGGCACCGGCGCCCCGGACGGTTCCCGGCCGATCTCCACGTCCCGCCACGCGCAGCCCGCGCCGTGTCCGCCGAGGGTCTTGCGCACGGCCTCCTTGGCCGCCACCCGGCCGGCCAGACAGGCGGCGCGGTGGCGCGCCGACGCCCCCTGGCACAGGGTCTGTTCGGCCGGGGTGAGCAGCCGGTCGAGCAGCGGCTGCCCACGCCGCTCCAGCATGGTGCGCAGCCGTCCGACGTCGACCACGTCGATGCCCACCGCCCGCACACCCGGTGCGTCCGGGACCACCTGCCCGGTCAGCGCCTCAGCACCAGGCACGCGTTGACACCTCCCAGCCCTCGTGAGACCACCAGCGTGTGCTCCCACCCGGAGGCGGGCCGGGCCTCGCCGCCCACCAGGTCCAGGTCGATGCCCGGCGCCGGGCGGTCGAGGTTGACGGTGGCCGGGACCGTCTCCTCCCGCATGCCCCGCAGCGCCAGCGCCACGTCGGCGGGCGCGGCGGCGCCGAGCAGATGGCCGAACCCGGACTTGGGCACGGTGACCGGCACCCGGGCCGCGGCCGGTCCGAAGGCCTCGTGCAGCGCGTAGCCCTCGGTGACGTCCTCGAAGGGGATCGCGGAGCCGTGGGCGAACACCGCTCCCAGGTCCTCGCCCGAGACGCCGGCCCGGTCGGCCGCGGTGCGCATGGCCCGGCCGAGGACCTGACCGGTCGGTTCGACGGTGTAGTACGGCATGTAGCCGTCGGTGCTCACGCCCCAGCCGGCCAGTTCGCCGAGGATCGTCGCGCCCCGGCGTTCGGCGTGTTCGCGCCGCTCCAGGATCAGGAACACCGCCCCCTCGCCGAAGACGCTGCCGCCGTGTCCGGCGTCGAAGGGCCGGTACAGCTCGTCGGGGGCGAGCGTGCCGCGGGCCTTGGCGCCGAGCCCGCTGGTCTCCAGGCACAGCCAGCCGTACGGTGACAGCGGCGCCTCGACACCGCCCGCGATGACGACGTCGGCGCGGTCGCGCAGCAGCGCCTCGGCCCCGCCGATCAGGGCGTACGCGCCGCTCGCGCGGTCGGCCACGAAGGTGCGGGCCGGGCCCTTGACGCCCTGGTCGATGCAGATGTTGCCCTGCGGGGCGGCGGGGAACCAGGCGGTCGCCTGGTAGGGGCTGACCGCGCGCGGGCCGTCGGTCCACAGGTTGCGCAGCTCGCGTTCGGCGAACTCCCAGCCGCCGAGGATGTTGCCGACCATGACGGCGGTGCGCTCGGGGGTCACGTCCGTGCCGACGGCGACGCCGGCCTCGTCGAGGGCCTGGCGCACGGCGTGGACGGCCAGGTGTGTGAAGCGGTCGGTGCGCTTGACGAACCGGGACGGCAGTTCGGCGTCGGCGTCGAAGCCCGACTGACCCGCGGCCGGGCAGGCGTAGGCCGAGGCGTCGAAGCGGTCGATGGCGGTGATGCGCGCGACCCCTTCCCGGGCTCCCTCCCACAGGGGGTCGAGACCCGTGCCGGCCGGGGTGACCGCGCCGATTCCGGTGACGACGACGCTCATCGCCGGCCTCCTTCCCGGACCGCGCTGGCGACCAGGGCCGCGTGCAGGCCGGCGAAGCCGCTGGCGTCCTTGAGGATGACCTCACCGTCCCAGGGCCGGCCGGTGCCCGGCACGTAGTCGAGGTCGCACGTCGGGTCGGGGTTCTCGTAGTTGGCGGTGGGATGCACGAAGCGGTGGGTGCAGGCCAGGGCGCACAGCACGAGCTCCATGGCGCTGGCCGCGGCCAGGGCGTGGCCCAGCATGGACTTGGCGGAGTTCACCGGGACCGCCCGGGCGCGCGGGCCCAGGGCCAGTTTGAGCGCGCTGGTCTCGCAGGTGTCGTTCTGCCGGGTCGAGCTGCCGTGCGAGCTGACGTGGTCGATGTCGTCGGGGCTCAGTCCGGCGCGCTCGACGGCCTGGGTCATGGCATGGGTCAGATCGGCGCCGTCGGACAGCAGGTCGGTCATGTGGATGGCGTTGGAGGTGTGGGAGAAGCCGTCGATCCGCAGGTACGGCGTCGCCCCGCGGGCGCGTGCGTGCTCCCGTTCCTCCAGCACCAGGATGCCGCAGCCCTCGCCCAGTACGAAGCCGTCGCGCCCGGCGTCGTAGGGGCGGGAGGCGGCCTCGGGCCGGTCCTTGTGGGCGCGGGAGAGGCAGTTGATGATCTCGAAGGATGCCACGGTGACCGGGGTGATGGGCGCTTCGGTGGCTCCGGCGATCATCACGTCCGCGTCCCCGTGGGCGATGGTCTCGAAGGCGTGGCCGACCGCGTCGATGCCGCCGATGCAGCCGGTGGACAGGGTGACGCACGGACCCTGCGCCCCGAACAGGGCGGACAGGACCGTGCCGGGGGTGTTCGACATGGAGGCGAGGTACAGGTCGCGGCCCGCCTTCGCCGGGTCGATGGGCTTGCGGCCCTCGTCCGTGACAGCGAGGAACTCCTCCTCCATCTTGGGCGTGCCGCAGATCGCCGTGGACAGCGAGATGCCGGTGCGGTCGGCCGTGTGACCACCGGCCTCGAGGCCGGCGTCCCGCATGGCCTGGGCGGCGGCCGCGACGGCGAACTGCACGTACCTGTCCAGCCGTTGCACCTCGGGCGGCAGGGAGGGTATCTGCTCCTCGAATCCGGGTACCTCCGCCACCGCGTCGGAAAGAAAGGCGAATTCCTTGAACAGGGCGGAACTGGTGATGTCGGAGAGCGGTTTGGTGACGCTCCTGCCCGCCGAGACCGTGTCCCAGAAGGCTTCCTTTCCTGTTCCCGCCGGGCTGACGACTCCGAGCCCGGTGACGACCAC
The DNA here is from genome assembly GCF_001905725.1 of Streptomyces sp. CB02400. GTDB lineage: Bacteria > Actinomycetota > Actinomycetes > Streptomycetales > Streptomycetaceae > Streptomyces > Streptomyces atrovirens. The sequence continues at coordinate 1,046,683 of NZ_LIWB01000001.1, read as the reverse complement.
TTCTCGCATGGTTACTGCCTTTCTCCCGTCAGGGCCGTCACCAGCCCGCGAGTGACGCATTCCTTCGCCGTGATCCCGGCCTCGGCCATGAGGGCGCGGTATTCGTCGGCCTCGGGCAGGCCGCCGTTCTCGGTGTTCACCAGGAGGCTGAGCGCGAGCATGGGACGGCCGAGCGGGGACTGTCCGGGCGGCGTCCGCATGATGTCGGCGAGCAGCAGCGTGCCTCCGGGCCGCAGCACGCGGGCGCACTCCCGGAGCAGCAGGGCGGCGGTCCGCCGGCCGGCGAACCGGCCCGCGTGCGCCATGACGACGGTGTCGAACTCGCCCTCCGCGAACGGCGTGCCCCCGAAGTCGGCCGGTACGAAGCGGAACCTTCCGGCGACCCCGAACTCCGCGGCGCGTTCGCGGGCCACGGCGAGCAGGGCCGGATCGTCGTGCGCGGTCACCCGCGCCCGGGGGTCGGCGCCGGCCAGCGCGATGCCCCACTCCCCGCTGCCGCAGGTGAAGTCCAGGACCCGGCCGGCATCGGCCGGCCCCAGGTCCGCGACCACACCGGACGCGATCCGTACGGCGAGCGGGAAGGCGCCGGCGAACATGCCCCGGTGCCGCCCGCGTCCGGCCGGGTCGCCGAGGTCGCCGCCGCGGTCGCCGGAGCGCACGAGGGACGTGAGCGCGCTCCAGCGGTCCCACTGCGCGAGCACCTCGTCGAAGTGGTCCCCGAGGTAGGCCGGGGCCCCCTCCACCAGGTAGGCGCGCGCCGTCTCGGTCGGCGCCCAGCCCGCTCCGCCGTCACCCGACACCAGCCCGAAGTCCTCCAGGACCTCCAGCAGTTCGCCCAGCAGCCGCGCGTCGCAGCCCAGGTCGCCGGCGAGTCGTGCCGTGGTGCGCGGCGCCCCGGCCAGGGCGGTGAACACGCCCAGGTCCAGGGCCGCGCCCAGTGCCCTCGCCCGCGCGAAGCCGAAGTTGAGGGCCAGCAGCGGTGCGGGGTCGGGCAGTGCGGTGTAGCGGGCGAGGGCCGCGGCGACGGAGGCCGGCGGCGTGGACGTGTCCGTCACCCGGAGCCCTTCGTCGCGACGAGCAGCCCGGACAGCGCCGACACGTTCCCGGTCTCCACGTCCCGGAATCCGGCGGCGTCCACCCAGGAGCGGATCTCGTCGACGTCCCGGACCTCGCCCTCCTCGGTGTTGACCAGCAGGATCAGCCCGAACATGGAGGGGAAGAGCCCGGAGGCGAGCGACGGCATGTGGGAGTGCACCAGCAGCCGCCCGCCGTCGGGGAGGTGGGCGTGGATCCGCTTCACCAGGTGCGCGGCGCGCTCGGGGCCGTAACCGTCGAGGACGTGGGAGAGGAGGACGGCGTCGCTCTCGGGCCAGGCGTCCTCCATGATGTCGGCGGGCACGACCTCGATCCGGTCCTCGAGCCCGGCCTCCTTCACGTTGGCGCGGGCCAGGTCGGTGACGGCGGGGTAGTCGAGGGAGGTGACGCGCAGCCCGGGGTGGCGCTTGGCGAGCGCGATGGAGTAGTCGCCGGAGCCACAGCCCAGGTCGATGACGTGGCGCACGTCGTCCAGGGGCGCGGCGGCGGCCAGCCTGTCCGCCTGGAGGCGGGAGCTGACCCGCATGGCCTGGATGAGCCGGCCGGTGCCCTCGCGGCCCTCGCCGGTCGCGGCGCCCTGGTCGCGGTACCCCTTCTTCAGCACCCGCTGGTTGAGCGAGGCGTTGGTGCGTACGGCCTCGTCGAGCCGGGCGAAGTGACCGAAGTGGGAGTCCTGGTGCTCGGCGAAGCCGCCCATGTAGTCGGGCCGCCCGGCGACCAGGTAGCGGTCGGCCTCCTCGCTGTTGCGGTACGTCCCGCCCTCGGCGCGCACGAGGTCCAGGCCCTTGAGCGCGACGAGGAGCGCCCGGGTGGGGCGCGGGCTGAGGCCGAGCCGGCCGGCCAGGTCCTCCACGGTGTGCGGCGCCTTGTCCAGGGCTTCGAAGACGCCCAGGTCGAGGGCGGTGAACACCGCCTTCGACTGGAGGTAGGCGGTCAGGATGGAGTGGACCCGGGAGGAGTCCTCCCGGGTAGGCGCCGTGGTGGTCACTTGCCCTCCAGGAGGCTGGTGTACTCGGGCAGCTGGGTGTACTCGTAGGGGTCCTCGGAGAGGAAGACGTTGCGCACCGGGGGCCGCTCGGTGGGGGCGACGACCAGGAACCGGCAGGTCTGGTCGGGTCCGGTCACGAAGCCGTGCGGCTCGTTGCGCGGGATGAAGATGGCGTCTCCGGGGCCGACCTGCTCGGTGCGGCCCTGGTCGGGCATGACGAGGCCCATGGAGCCTTCGATCACGTAGATCTCGTGCTCCCACTCGTGGAAGTGGGGCGGGGTGGAACCGTTCGGCGCCACCTCGAACTCCGTGAGGACGAACCGGTCGGCACCGTCCGGCGTGTCGATGAGCTTGCGGTGGGTCGTCTCCTTGGCACCCGGCTCCCGTACGATTTCGGCCTTCACCTGTGTCCGGTGCACGCGTTTCATCCGACACCCTTCTTTTCACCGGGGAAATTCTCACTGCGGAATGCGAGCGGAATGCGAGCGGAATACGACGGTTTTCACCGGGCCGGTTCCTGCCGTACCGGCTTTCGCCTCGCCGACCGCCGGTGTCGAATCTAGGTGAGCGTCTCCGGCCGTCTCGACGGGCAAGGGCCACTGCGCACACCGGGCGAATGTCCGGCCCGCGCATGGGACAAACGCCCACGGAGCCGGGACGGACGGGAACACGCCGACTGCTCCGACCGGGCCCCGGCGCAGGTGGGCGAGCAGATCCCCCGCCCCGGCGGACACGCGCGCCACCGTCAGCAACTGGCGTCGCCGGCACGACGACTCCCCCGCGCCCTCGGGCGGCACGGACAGCGGCCCGCTGTACGACCTGGAGGAGGTCCGCGTCCGGCTCGCCTCCCACGGACAAGCACACGGCGGCCACGCCCAGCGGGGAGCTGCGCACCACCCTGCGTCTCCGTGAGCGGGCCGTCACCGGTCTGCTCGCGCTGCCCGACGACGACCTGGTGAAGCAGGCGAACGACGCGGCGGCCGGGGTCCCGGGGGCTTCGGCCGCGAGTGGCGCACGGCCACGGTGTCACCTGGCTCGGGGCGGGGCGCCGAAGGTGCTGCGTGCGGTTCCGGTCTCGCCGCGGGCGGTGCGTTCGTGTACCGGCTGTCGGGGCGGAACCGTCAGACGTCGGCCTCGTACTACACGCCGGAGTCACTGATCCGGGTGACGGTCCAGCTCGCGTTGCAGCACCGGCCGGATCAGGACGACACGGTCACCGAGGCGCGCGAGCCGCTGGACTGGAGGATCTGCGAGCCGGCGCTCGGCCCGGGCGCGTTCCTCAACGAGGCGGTCGACCAGGTCGCGGCGGAGTATCCGCGGCGGCAGGACGAGTTGGGCGTCGCGATCGACACGGAGAAGTACGCGGCCGAGTCGCAGAAGACCGAGGCGTACATCGCGCCGCACGACTCCTACGGCGTGGACCTCAACAACACGGCGGTGGAGCGGGCGGAGGTGTCGCTGTGGCTCGACACCATGCATCCCGGGATGGAGGCGCCGTGGTCCGGGCTACACCTGCGGCGCGGCAACCCGCCGATCGGCGGGCGTCGGGAGGTGTACTCCGCCGAGCGTCTGAAGAAGGGCGGCCGGCTGGGGACGACTCCGGAACGCTTCCCGTTGTCGGAGGCGGTGGCCGGGGCCGCCTCATCGGCGACGAACGCCTGCAACAGCGGAACCGACGTCGCCGCGGACTCGGGGAATCACGCCAGCAGGTTCGCCGTCGCGGCCCGCAGTTCGGGGCTGCCAGAGGTCAGCAGGGTGGCGAGTGCGGGAAGTACTTCCCGGACGGCGTCGTAGGAACGCACCACCGCTTCGGCGTCGATGAGCGCCTGCGCGCAGCTCCCCTCACGCTGTCTGCGCTGCTCGTCGTCCGCCGCTTCGGCGATCCACCGGGCCCGGTCGTCGGCTTCGCCGCGCAGCTCCGCCAGGTGGGCGCGGTCTTCCCGAGGGTCGTAGCCGTTCGGCAGGTGGTTGTTGTCCAGTCCGATCGCGATGGCGGTCAGCAGTCCGACGCACCCGTGCCTGTCGGCCGTTCTCGGGTCGAGTGCCATCCGTACGAGGAACGGAACGGTGTACACCGCGGCCTGCGATCGCGTGCCCTGGTGCACGATGTGGTTCGCGAGCCGCGCACCCGGCGAGTGCTGACCCTCCCCCGTGCCCGCCTGCATCGCCCGGAGGTGTCCGGGGACGTCGTCGGCCATGCCGTAGGCGTGCTGGAGCCGGGCCCAGGGCACATCGTCCAGGCCGGCGAGGGGGTCGTCATCCGTCACAGCAGCAGATCCTGGCACACCGGGATTCCGGTTCCGTCCTGCGGTTCGATGTCTGATCAGGCGAGGGGCACGCGCTCACCCGCGCCCCGGAGCCGGGGCCGGGGAACACACGCACGTCAGCTCATGGGGGGGGAGCAGCGGGTCCGCCTAGGCCGAACTGGACGACTGAAAGCCGAACATCGCCCGCCCGCCCCGCCGGTGGCGAACCGGCGCGCTTCCGGGTTCCCCGACCTCCACGGCGCCTTCGTCGCAGCCGACCGTACCGGCGGCCGGGCGACCGTCCCCGCGCGGTCGCGGGCCGGGCCGACGCGGCCTCGGAATCCGTCCGCCCGGGATACCGGAACGCCGGTGGGCGGGCGACGTCACGGGGAAGGATGGCCGCCATGACGGTTGAAGGCTCCTCCATCGACTCCACCAGGCCCAGCATCGCCCGCGTCTACGACTACCTGCTCGGCGGCAAGGACAACTACGCCGTCGACCGGCAGGTCGGTGACGTGTTCTTCCGGGACCTCCCCGGTTCGGTGGCCATCGCCTTCGCCAACCGCGCGGCCCTGACGCGGGCGATCGCGCAGATCGTGACGACCACCGGCGTGCGGCAGTTCATCGACCTGGGCAGTGGTCTGCCGACCGTCGACAACGTCCACCAGGTCGCGCAGCGGCACGCCCCGGAGTCACGGATCGTGTACGTCGACAACGACCCCCAGGTGCTGGTCCACGGCTGTGCGCTGCTGGAGCAGAACGACCGGACCCGGGTCGTCCGGGCCGACGTGCGCGACCCCGAGGGCGTCCGCACCCACCCGGACACCCTGGAACTGATCGACTTCGACCGTCCCGTCGCCGTCGTCCTCAGCGCCGTCCTCCACCACGTCAACGACGCGGAGGACCCGGCCGGGATCGTCCGCCACTGGCGTGACCACGTGCCCTCCGGGAGCCACTTCTTCGTCAGCCACTTCCGTTCCGGCGACAACCCGGAGACCGCGGAGGCCGAGCGGGTCCTCCAGCGGACCTTCGGCCGCGGCCGGTGGCGCACCGACGAGGAAATCGCCTCCTTGCTGGACGGCCTGGAGATCCTCGATCCCGGGATCGTCCCCGCGCCCCTGTGGCGTCCCGGCACGGTCGGCGGCAACCCGTGGGGCGTCGGCGGCGCGGAACGGGAGCTCACCGTCTGGGAACGCCTCATCGTCGCCGGGCTGGCCCGGAAGGCATAGCGTCCCGGCAGGTGACGTCTGCCCGCACCACTCGCCCCGGCGCGCCAGAACCCCGCCCCCGCCCGTTCACGCGGCCGCGGCATCGGTTCCCCCGATGCGGACGCCTCACGGGATGCCCCGACCGGGCGCCGGCCTCCCGGACGACATCGGCGGCGGCACGGTCCGACCGGGCGGCGAGGAGGCCGCCGACCCGCGCGCGGGCCACGGCTCGACGGTGCTCGTAGCGGCCGTCGACGAGTGGTTGTGACCAGCACCTTCACAGGGGTTCTACGCGACCCTGACCACGTACTTGCCCTGGACGCCGCCCGCTTCCAGCGCCTGGTGGGCCGCCGCAGTCTCCTCCAGGGGGAAGACCGTGTCCACCGCGGGGCTCAGCTTGCCCTCGGCCACATGGCGGGCGAGGTCGTCGAAGTCCGCCCGCGTGGGGTTGCCGCTGAAGAAGCGCACCCGGCCACGCCCGTGGGCCGTGCTGGCCGCGATGTAGCCGAGCGATGCCGCGGGCCGTTTCAGGTCGAAGGCGATGGTGACCATGCGCCCGCCGGGATTCAGCAGGCGGCGGAAGGCCCACGGGTCGGTGCCCACGGTGTCCAGGACCACGTCGAAGCGGCCCAGTTCCGCCGGCCGCACGCCCCGGTGGTCGACGGCCCTGTGCGCGCCGAGCCCGCGCACGAAGTCGAGGTTGGCCGCACGGGCGAGGGCCGTGACCTCGGCGCCGTACGCCCGTCCGAGCTGGACGGCGGCGTTGCCGACGCCGCCCGCCGCGCCCCGGACGAGGAGTCGTTCGCCGGGGCGCAGCCCGGCTCTGTCCCGCAGGGCGGTGACGGCTGTGGTGGCCACCGGCAGCGCGGCGGCGTCCACCAGGTCAAGGCCGTCAGGGAGCCGGCCGATCCGCTCGGCGGGCACGGTCACGTACTCGGCGGCGCTGCCGAACCCTGAGGTGCGGCCCAGGACTCCCCATACGCGGTCGCCGTCCGCGAGCCGTGTGACGCCGGCACCCGATGCGGCGACCTCGCCGGTGAAGTCCAGGCCGACGCGCTTGGGGAATCTCCGGCCGGTCACGAGGCGGAGGCGGCCGGCACGGGCTGCCAGTTCACCGCCGTTGACGCTGAACGCGCGTACCTTCACCAGCACCTCGCCGGCGGCCGGCTCGGGGCGTGGCACGCGGCCCAGGTACAGCACGTCGGGGCCGCCGTAGCGGTCGTAGAGCACGGCTTTCATCATGCGGTCGTTCATCGTTCCGCCTTCGTCGCCGGTCGTCGTACAAGGAACCGACACCGACGGTAGGCTCTCAAGTGGACGCGATCGTCCGTTTGGAGCCGAAGCGAGAGGCAGTGATGGTGGAATCCTCTCGGATCGCAGCCCGGGGCGGACTGCGGGCGGACGCCCGGCGCAACCGGGAGCGCGTCCTCGTCGCCGCCCGCGCGGTCTTCGCGGAGCACGGGATCGACGCCCCGATGGCGACCGTGGCCCGTCGGGCCGGAGTCGGCGTGGCGACGCTGTACCGGCATTTCCCGACCCGGGACGCCCTGGTGCAGGGCGCGTTCGCGCAGCAGATGGAGACCTGTGTGCGAGCGCTCGCCGAGGCTCTGGCCGCCCCCGATCCGTGGCAGGGATTCCAGCGACTGGTCGAGACAGTCTGCGCCCTGCAACGGGAGGAACGCGGGTTCCCGGCCGCGTTCGTCGCGGCCTTCCCGGAAAGCACGTCGGAACACGCGCGGTCCCGGCAACGAGCCGAGCGGGACTTCACGACCCTGGTACGCAGGGCCCAGGCGTCGGGCGCCCTGCGGGCCGACTTCCACCCTTCCGACCTCGCCATGGTCCTGTTGGCACACTGCGCCCTGGTGACCGCCCTGCCGGGTGACGGCGCGGCGTCCCGGCGCCTGGTGGCCTACCTGCTCCAGTCGTTCCGCGCCGACGCGGCCAACGAGCCGCTGCCTCCGCCGAGTGCGCTGACACTGCGCAGCCTCCCGATCGCCGCTGACGACTCCCGGCGGCAGCGGGTCCCCCGAGCCTGACCTGACCCGGCACCTGCCGCAGGGCGCGTCCAGTCCGGCAACTCCGCTTTCCCAACAGGCCCTGGACCGGACCCCGCCCATTGCACCGCAACGGCAACAACCTTGTGATGCAGGGGAGTCCTGCCGCTGCCCGTGCCAGCCGTCGGTCAAGACGGACGTCAAGTCTCGGTGCCCACCGGGAAGCGGGACCCTCGCATCCCCCGGCTCCGGCCCGCCCGGCGACGCCCCCGGTGCGACGCGCTCCCCGCCCTCCTCGCGTACAGCCCCCTCCTGCACACACGCCCACGCCAGGGCCCCGCCCCCGCCCGCCCGTTCACACGGCCGCAACACTGGTTCCCCCGATGCGGACGCCTCACGGAACGCCCCGACCGCGCGCCGGCCTCCCGGACCACATCGGTGGCGTGATCCGACCGGGCGGCGAGAAGGCCGCCGACCCGCGCGCGGGCACGGATGCGGCACCGCCCCCGCCTGAATACTCCAGCTACAGATCGCGATCTCCATGCTTGAGGCGGCGGCGCTGATACAGGCACAGCGGACCGTGGCGGGCGTGCGGCAGGTGCCCGTCCAGGGCTCGTCCGGGCGTTTTCGACGGCTGCGGCCCTTGACCTGAAGGCGACTTGAGGTTTCAGAGTGATCTGCATGAACACCGAAACCGCGGACATCAAGGCCATCGAGCAGGTCGTGGCCGCCGTCGAGCGCGCTCAGCGCGCCAAGGACGCCGAGGGGTTCCTCGCGCTCTTCCACCCCGACGCCCTCTGGACCACTGCCCACGGCAAGGTCCTCATCGGCTTCGAGGCGATCGCCGAGTTCACCCGCGCCGTCCTGCCCCACGCGAGCTGGGACGGCGAGGTCACCTACGAGGCAGTGCACACGCAGTTCCTGCGGCCCGACGTGGCGGCCGTCAAGGTCCGGCAGGTCCACCATTCAGCAGAAGGCGACACGGAGGGTGCCCCGCTGTACGTCATGACCAAGCAGGAAAACGGGACCTGGCTGCTGCACGCCTGCCAGAACACCGAAGTGCGAGTCGATTAGCGCTCCGCGTCACTGGTCACCTGGGCTGCCGTTCCTCTCACGACCAGGCGAACCACCTGCCGAAGCTTCCGCAGAAGCGGACAACCGGCATCTCGCGAAGCGCAACGGGACTGATCAATCCGACGGCGGCCGCCACCGCCGTCCACTGCCCGGTCGAGGGTCACAGCGGGCCCAGTGCCCCTTCTGGTGCGGCTGTCAGTTCGAGGGTTTCGAGCACGGTGAGCAGTTGCCGCTCCTCGTAGCGGAAGTGGTTCTCCATGATCGCGGCAATGCCTTCGAGGTGCTGGTCAAGTTCCTCGGGCGGTGCGGCCCGGTCGACAGCGTTGCGCAGGCTGCCCAGCAGGTGGGCGATCATCGAGTGATCCTGCTCGAGCGAGCGCAGCACCGGGCGCAGCTTCGGGTATGCGGCTGCGACGGCCGGGAACAGGGTGCGGTCTTCGCCCTGGTGGTGGCCGTCGAGAGCCGTGCAGAAGCCGTGGCAGTACAGCAGCAGTTCACGAGTGGCCGCCTCACCGGGGGTGCCGTCGGCAAGGGATGCGCGGGTCACGGACAACGCTTCTCGCAGTCGGCTGTGCACCCGGCGGAGTTCCTGGCTCCAGGCGACGAGCCTGGTCGTCTCGCGCTCAGTCACGCGAGAGCGAAGGGTGCGACGAGTACATCGTCGGCCTCCTTCGATCCGGCGCCTCCATGCCTGACACGGTCTGCCACCAGCACGCGACGCTCCCCGCACGCTACCGTGCCCGCTGCCGCCGGCACCACTGCTGTCCCCACGCCGAGCGTGGCCCGCCCTGCGCAGGCGGGGTCATCGTGAGAGGCGGGAAGTGGCCAAGGGGACGAGACCGACGGTCAGGCCGGTCAGTGTCTCTGGGGCGGTCCAGCCGCGTTCGGGGCCTTCCTGCAGGACGAAGATGAGGCCGGTCACGGCGATCACGGAGACCAGGGCGCCGACGGTGTCGAACCGGTGGGCCGAGGTCTCGCGGGAGTCGGGAACCGACTTCAAGGTCATGGCCAGGGCCACGAGGACCAGGACCGCCGGCAGGACGAACAGCCAGCGCCAGTCGGCGACGTCGACCAGGAGCGCGGCGAGGAACATGCCCAGGATCCCGCCTCCCCCGGCGACGCCGGTCCACACGCCGATCGCCTTGCCGCGCTGCTCCTCGGGGAAGGTGGAGGTGATGACGGCAAGCGTGACCGGCATGATCATGGCGGCGGAACCCTCCGGGGCGCGATCACCGACCCGGCAGGGCGCGTCCCGTGCCTGACGGGCCGGACCCGGCGAACGGCCACGGGTGCGCGGGGCCGCCCGTGGCCTCCCGTCGGCGATCGGGAACCGGTCCCCCGCGGGACGGAGGCCCGGCATCGGCTCCTGCGAGTGTTCCCGTTCACCGCGGCCGGACACCATCACGGGCGGGTGCCCTGATCGGGCCCTCCTAAGGACCCGCGTGCACCTGGCAGGCCCACAGGCTCGGGGTCTGCGGATACGTATCGCGCAGGGCGCGTACGGCCCGGTGCAGGGCCTCGGCCGTGCGGGTGACGTCGAGTGTGCCGTCGCCCGTGTTCAGGTCCTCGTACACGCTGAGCGCGACCTCGGCCCCGATCACGTCGTCGACGTGCCACAGCGAGCCGACCACGTGGGGGAAGCCCGCCATCTGGAAGGCGCTGACGATGTGGACGGCCTCGTCGGCGAGTTCGGGGCTGGTGTGCAGTGTGGCGCAGGCGGAGAGGTAGGCGAGCCGGACCGACGGCAGCCGGAGCCGGGCCAGATCGCGGACGGTCAGCGGGCGTTCGGTGTGGTCGTGCAGGACGAGCCGGCTGCCGGAGGGGCGCTCCAGGTCGCCCAGGGCGTGACAGGCGAAATGCGCGTAGGCGTGGTGGCGCAGGGCGGAGACGACCGCGGAGTGGGTGGCGGAGGTGTCCGCCAGCAGCGCGGCACCGGGGAGCAGGCGGGCCAGGTGCTCGGCCTCGCGGCGCGCGCCCGGGAGCGGGGCCTGTCCGGTGGCCTGCGCGACGCTGACGACGAGGGTTCCGGTGCCCGCCGGGCGGGCGGCGCGCCGACGGGCGTGGTGCAGGGCCCGCAGTGTCGGCGTGTACGAGGAGACCACCCGGTCCAGGGCACCGGGGGCGCCGTCGGCGGGGGCCGCCGCGTGCAGGGGCAGCGTGCCCAGCAGGCCGCCGGGCGACCACCACACGCGGGTCGCCGCGGGGAGGCGGTCGAGGACCGGACCGGTGACCGCCCGCCACAGCCAGGCGAGGGTTTCCCGTACGTCCTGTTGGGCGCGCTGCGACTGCTTGCGGGAGGTTCCGGGCGCGTCGATGCGGACCAGCGCGTCCTCGAAGGTCTGCCGGCGCGCCGCCGTCGTCTTCGGGTCGAGACCCGGGAGCGGCACGGCGTCGATGGAGTGTTCGGTGACGACCAGGGCGTCGCTGCCGTACGGGGAGACGTTGACCAGGACCACGGGGCCCGCCGCGGCCGTCGCGCGCAGTTCGCGTTCGTCCCAGTCCCGCACCGGACGCAGCAGGCCCAGTTCGGGATGCCCGGCGCGGATCCGGTCGGTGAGGTCCCGCCACTCGGCGGCCAGTCGCTGCCGCAGATCGGCCCGGGACTCCAGGCCCGGCGATCCCTCTTCCGGCAGCTCCCCGCCGCCGGTGGCCGTGTCGAGGGCGTCCCGGAGCTCCTCGAAGCGGGCGGCGAGGCCGGGGGCGGACTCCCGGAGCCGGGTCAGGTCGCTGTCCGCGTCGAAGGCGTGAGAGAGGATCACGCCCCTGGCCTGTTCGAGCAGACCGACCGCGAGCCCAGGACGGCCGCAGCGCACCGCGCAGGCAGCGGCGGCGGCGCCCAGGCCGACGGTGCGGCTCAGCAGGAACTCCTGGTCGTCGCGGACGAGCTGGCGGGGTGCCACGGAGTGCAGCAGATCGACCGCCACCACGTAGCCGTCCAGGGCGCGGTCCCAGTCACCCAGCTCCACCTGGACCTCGCCCCAGGCCCGTGCCGCGTCCAGCCGCTCGGACGGCGCACACTGCTGTTGCAGGGCCGCCTCCCTGAAGATGTCGGCGGCCTCGGCCAGATCGGCCCGGCGGCGACGCCGGTCCGGGGCCAGGCCGTACAGGACGGCGCCGAGGCCGCCCAGGCGGGACGTGCGCTTGGGGTGGCCGGGCGGAGTGGCCTCGACCGCCCGGCGGTGCAGCGCGATCACCTCGCGCCGGGCGGCCGACGACAACAGGGTGCGCGGACTCTCCATCCGTGCGGCCGCGGCCACCACCAGGGCGCCCGGCAGGTCGGGCGAGTTCGCGGGCAGTGCCGCGATCACCGCGTCGGCCAGCTCCCGCGCCTCCCGGGCCACGCCGGTCCGCGGCGTCCGCCGGTTGAGGGTCAGCAGGGCGATGGCGAGGCGGAACCGTCGGCGGGGCAGCTGGGGGTCGTCCTCCGGGGTCAGGGCCAGGGCCTCCCTGAAGAACTCTACGGCCTGGTCGAGTTGGGTGACCGGGTCGGCGGCGCGCTCGTGGCCCGTCAACAGGCTGATCCCCGTCGAGCTCAGCAGCGCGGCCTGATGGGCTCGGCCCAAGCCGGGCAGCGTGCCGGCCCGGCGACGGCACTCCCGGGCCTCCTTCAGGTCCTCGCCGTCCCCGGTCAGGCGGTGACGCAGACTCAACGCCGCACCGAGGTTGAGCAGCCGCACTCCGAGCACCCCGTGTCCTTCGGGGGTGAGCGCCACCGCCTCCCGATGGGCCTCCACGGACGCGTTCAGTTCCTCCGCCCCTCCCGAGCGTTCATGGCAGGCCATCAGCACCAGGCCGAGGTGGTTGAGTGTCGCGGGGCGGTCCGGGTGACCCGGCGGCAGGGACGCCGCGTGCTCCCGGATGCGCCGCAGCGCCTCGTCCAGGTCCGCGCCGTTCCTCTCCGGATCGCGTGTGTAGCGGGTGTACAGGGTCAACGCCGGAGCGAGGAAGGACGGCTGCGGGTCACCCGTCGTCCCCGCGGACGCGGTGGTGGGGCCGGTGAGGTCGAGCGCCGCTTCCAGATCGGCCGGGGCTCCGGTCCTGACGGAGCGGCTGCGCAGAACGCCGCCCAGGGCATTGTGCAGGGCTTCCCTCTCCCCCGGGAGCCGCGCCGCCCGGAGCGCCTCGGTCAGTACCCGGACCGCCTCGTCCAGGTCCTCCGTCCGGCCGGTGAACTGTGCCCTCAGGACGAGTGCCATGCCCACGTCGTGGCCCGCCGACGCAGGCCCCTCCGGATGGCCGGCGAAGCCCCGGCGGCACAGGTCCACCACCTCGTCGCACTCCTCCGCCGTCGCCCCCTCCGCCTGCCTCAGCATCAGCAGAGCGCGCCCCAGCGCGCCGAGTCCGTGGACCAGGTACGGGTGCCCGGGCGGTAGTTGTGCCACCACGTCACGGGCGATGCCGACCGCCTCGTGCAGGTCCTCGGTGTCGAACGACTCCCGGTAGCGCTCTTGGAGCCGACGGCCCAGGCCGTCCAGGACGAGGAGCCGTACGGGGGAATCGGCGGGGGTCCGCTTGACGGCACTGTGGGTGAACCTGACCGGGTCCGCGTCCGCCAGGTCCCCGAACGGCCAGGTCGTCCCGGCGAGGGCCACGGCGCGGGACAGCTCTTCGAGCCGGTCCGCGAACCAGGGGTCGTATTCCCAGGTCGCGAGGACGGCGAGGCTGCCGCATCCGACGGCGCTGGCGACCTGGTTCTCACGGGAAGGGGTCGTCGCGGCCACCATCACGGCCATCTCGTGGAGCCTGAGGAGGTCTTCGGAGGCGTCCGGCGGCGGGGTGTACTGCCGGCCCTCCGCCGCGATCACGGCCGCTGCGCACAAGGCCGACCACTCGAAGGGACCGTCCGCGTCCGCCGGGTCGGGACGTGCGGCCGGATCGGCGGACGCGTAATACGCCGCCAACTCCGGCGGCACCGACTCCGGATCGGCGACCCACACCGGGAAGAGCAGCGTCCCGGCCATGGCCCCGTGGACGGTGCCGTGGTCCCCGGGGCCGACCATCGCGCGCAGGGCGCAGAGCCAGCCGGCCGCGTGCCGGGCCTCCATGTCGGTCTTCGTGTCGGCGGCCCTCAGCAGACCCCGGAGTTCGGCGTCCGCTTCGGGGCACAACACCACGTCCGCGCCCATTCCCCCGTCCGCCGTTCCGGCCCGGTCGAGGCGCGCACGCAGCGCCCGCAAAAACCAGTCCCGGTCGTACGCCACCCCGTCACTCCCCCACCGTAGACATCATCTGCGCGTCAACAGACTCTCAACTCTGCCTGTATTACGGCACACTTGGACCATGACCGCTTCTCCCCACCTGCCTCGCCCCGACAGGGCGGCAGCGGCACTGTGCGCCCTGCTCGGCTCGCCTGAGGACCTGCGGCAGCCCGGAATCCGGGAGGCGGCCGAGCGTGCGCGCGACCTGCTGCGATCGAGTGCGGACGCCGACGAACTCGCGTCCTGCTACCGCGCCCTGGACACGGCGTTGCGCCGGAACGGGGACGCGCGCGGACTGTTCGGCGAATCCCGGGGCGCCAGGGCCCCCGGCATCATGCCCCACATCAAGGTGGCCGTCTGCCCGGGGGCGCCCCTCTGCGCCCGCATGGAACGAGCCCGCGACCTGCTCCCCGCCCCGTACTGCGCCGTCCACGGCACCCGCATGCGCAAGAGCCGGCTGGGCTCGGCACAGTGACCCCGCCCCCATGAACCCCCTCCTCGCCACCCTGAGCGGCAAACTCACCGAACGCTGGCTGAACCTGCTGGTCCTCCCCGGTGCTCTGTTCCTCGCCGCCACCGCCGTCGGCACCACCCTCGGACACCGCCACTGGCACGACGTCGACCGGCTGCGCACCACCCTGGACGACCTCGCCGCCCGCCCCGCCCTGGACCGCACCGGCACCGCCGCGCTCCTGGTCGCCCTCGTCCTGCTCACCGCGACCGCTGCCTCACTCGCCGCGCAGTTCCTCGGCGGCGCGATCGAGCGGTGCTGGCTGCGCTTCGGCCGGGACCCGCTCTCACGCGCCAGGACCGCACGCAGGGCCCACCGGTGGCGGCAGAGGGACGCGAAGCTCACCGAGGCCATCGGGCACGCCCACCACACGGGCACCGGACCCGACGGTACGGTGAGGATCCCGAGCAGCGCCCTGACCCGGATCCAGGCCCTCACCGAGGCCCGCGACCGCATCGCGCTGCGCGAACCGGCCCGCCCCACCTGGTACGGCGACCGCATACAGGCGGCGGCCGACCGCGTCGAGGCCGCCTACGGGGTGGACCTCGCCGTCCTCTGGCCGCGGTTGTGGCTGATCCTCCCCGAACCCGCCGTACGCCAGCTTCAGTCGGCCCACGACTCCTTCGGCGCCGCCGCCCGCCTCGCCGCCTGGGCCGTCGGCTACGCCCTGCTCGCCTGCTGGTGGTGGCCGGCCGCGCCGGCCGCCGTCGGCTGCGCGGTCGTCGCCCGGTCGCGCGCCCGCACCGCCCTGGACGCGCTATCGGGCCTCATCGAGGCCGCCGTCGACGTTCACGGCCGCGAGCTGGCCACCCGGATCGGCCTGATGTCCCCGGAGGTGCCGGGACGGCTGGCCCAGGACACGGGAGACGACATGTCGGCGGTGTTCAGGAAGGCCGAGTGACGGCCCGGTACCCGCGGGCGGCCCGGGCGTCGTGCCGCGCGACCGGGTCGGTCCGGAGATCGGACCGGGCGGGTTTCGTTGTCCGAGGTGGGCGTCATTTCTGATGCCGACCGTCACGGTCTCGACGCCCGCGGCCACGGGGGCGCGCACCCGGCGATCCCGGTGACCGTCCTGCCCGAAAGGTCCTCGTGAAGCCCGCCCCGGCCGCCGCGCAGCTCCGCGGCAGTCTGACGCAGTACCTCACGACGACGAAGGCCTTGCGCGGCGACACCCTGCGGGCCGAGGAACCGAAGGAGGGACACACCCCTCCGGGACGTCACGCGTCACCCTCGGTGACACGAGAACAGTCGATGGCCCCGACCGTTTCGGTCGGGGCCATCGACTGAGCGATGTGTCCGAGGGGGGACTTGAACCCCCACGCCCGATAAAGGGCACTAGCACCTCAAGCTAGCGCGTCTGCCATTCCGCCACCCGGACAAGGTGTCCGCCGCCTCGGCGGGGTGTTCCCCCCGCGGCGACATGGACAACCATACCAAGGTTTCGCAGCGCCTTTCACCTGCGTTTTCCGTCCCTCCGGGCGGAGGCGGGGCGGGGTGCACGGTGTGTGTCCGGGCGGTCACGTGTGTCGGGGCATGAGCTGGTACTCCGGGAAGTTGCCGGGCAGGCGTTCCCCGGCCGGGCCCCGGGTCACGGCGCGGACCAGGAGGTCGCCGCCGACGAACGCGCCGCGCCAGGACGCGCCGAAGCCGCCGAACAGCTCGTCGCGGTCGCCGCGGGAGCGCGGGACGCCGTGGCCGACCTTGAAGGCGCGGATGTGCGGGGCCAGCCGGTCGTAGGTGGACCGGTCGTCCGTGGAGAGCGTGGCCACCAGCGCGCCGTTGGACGCGTTCATGGCGGCCAGCAGTTCCGCCTCCGTGTCGACCAGGACGATGGTGTCGACCGGGCCGAACGGCTCCGCGTGGTGCAGCGGGGAGGAGCGGGGCGGGTTCAGCAGCGTGACCGGCTGGACGTACGCCGAGGTGTCCTGGCCGGGCAGGAAGCGGGCGTCGGACGGCGTGCCCCGGTGCAGCGGGACGGCGCCGCGGTCGATGGCCTCGGCGACCTGGTCGTGGAGCTCCTTCGCCTTGGCCGCGTTGATCACCGGCCCGAAGTCCAGCCGCGGGTGGGGGTCGGAGGGGTGTTCGACGGCGAGCGGGTGGCCGACCCGGAGCGTGCGGACCGCGGGGAGGTAGGCGGCCAGGAAGTCGTCGAAGAGCCGTCGCTGGACGACGAAGCGCGGGTAGGCCGTGCAGCGCTGCTTGCCGTAGTCGAAGAGTTTGGGGATCACCGCGCCGAGGGTGTCCCAGTCCGAGTGGTTCCAGATGCCCCAGGTGTTGAGTCCTTCCTGCTCGAGGATGTGCCGTTTGCCGAGGTCGGCGACGGCGGTGGCGACGGCGGCGCCGGTGTCGCGGCCACCGACGAAGGAGACGCAGCCGACCTCGGGCGCCCGCACCAGCGCCTCGGACAGCTCGCCCCCGCTGCCGCTGACGAGGGTGACGGGTATCCCCTCGCGGGCGGCGAGTGCCGAGGCCAGGGTCAGGCAGGCGACGCCGCCGTCGGTCGGGGTCTTGGCGATGACCGCGTTGCCCGCCAGTGCCTGTACCAGCAATGCGTGAACGAGCACGCTCATCGGGTAGTTCCAGCTCGCGATGTTGGAGACGGGTCCGTCGAGCGGGGCCCGGCCGTCGAGCATGCCGTCGATGCCGTCGACGTACCAGCGCACGCCGTCGATGGCGCGGTCGACGTCCGCCCGGGCGAGCCGCCAGGGTTTGCCGATCTCCCAGACGAGCAGCAGCGCGAGGAGTTCGCGGTGCTGGGTGAGGGCGTCGAGGGTGGCGGCGACGCGGGCCCGGCGCTCCGGCAGCGGGACGTGCCGCCAGGCGCGGTGCCGGTCGAGCGCGGCGCGCACGGCCTGCCGGGCGGTGACCCGGTCCAGGCGCGGCGGGCCCGCGACGGGACTGCCGTCGACGGGGCTGACGGCGGGCAGCGCCCGGCCGTCCGGCTGCCAGGCGGCGTTCCAGAGGTTGAGGACCCGGTCGTCCCGGAAGGCCTCGGGGGCGACGGTGAGGCAGCGCTGCCAGGCGTCGGTCCAGGAGGTGCCGGATTTGAGGGTGAGGGTGGGTGGCATGCGGTTCGCTCCGCTCTCGGTGCACGGTCGAGAGAAAAGGGGGGTTCCCAGGGGCTTCAGCCGTCGGCGTTCAGGGCGGCGAGCACCTGCCGGGCCGTCTCCGTGGGCGTGTCGCCGACCCTGACTCCGGCCGCCTCCAGCGCCTCCTTCTTCGCCCGCGCCGTACCGGACGAGCCGGAGACGATGGCGCCGGCGTGGCCCATGGTGCGGCCCTCGGGTGCGGTGAAGCCGGCGATGTAGCCGACGACGGGCTTGGTGACGTGGTCGCGGATGTACGCCGCCGCGCGTTCCTCCGCGTCGCCGCCGATCTCACCGATGAGGACGATCAGGTCGGTGTCGGGGTCGTCCTGGAAGGCGGCGAGACAGTCGATGTGGGTGGTGCCGACGACGGGGTCGCCGCCGATGCCGACGCAGGTGGAGAAGCCGGTGTCCCGCAGCTCGTACATGAGCTGGTAGGTGAGCGTGCCGGACTTGGAGACCAGTCCGATACGGCCCGGCTTGGTGATGTCGGCCGGGATGATGCCGGCGTTGGACTGGCCGGGGGTGATCAGGCCGGGGCAGTTGGGGCCGATGACGCGGGTGCCCTTGTGCCGGGCGTGGGCGAGGAAGGCGACGGAGTCGTGGACGGGGATGC
The DNA here is from genome assembly GCF_001905725.1 of Streptomyces sp. CB02400. Taxonomy (GTDB): domain Bacteria; phylum Actinomycetota; class Actinomycetes; order Streptomycetales; family Streptomycetaceae; genus Streptomyces; species Streptomyces atrovirens. Next base: position 1,028,667 of record NZ_LIWB01000001.1, on the reverse strand, counting down.
CCTCGGTGATGACGACCGCGAGGCCGATGCCGGCGTCGGCGGCCTCGACGACGGCGTACTTGGCGAAGGCGGGCGGTACGAAGACGACGGTGACGTCGGCTCCCGTCGCGTCCATGCCCTCGGCGACCGAGCCGAAGACGGGGACCGTACGGTCATCGAAGTCGACGCTGCGGCCGACCTTGCGGGGGTTGACGCCGCCGACGACGTTCGTGCCGGCGGCGAGCATCCGCCGGGTGTGCTTCATGCCCTCGCCGCCGGTCATGCCCTGGACGAGGACCTTGCTCTCCTTGGTGAGGTGGATCGCCATGCCGTCCGGTCTCCTCAGGGTGTGGTGGCGAGGTGGGCGGCCCGGCTCGCGGCGCCGTCCATGGTGGTGGCCTGTTCGACGAGCGGGTGCCGGCGCTCGTCGAGAACGGCCCGGCCCCGGGCCGCGTTGTTGCCGTCGAGCCGTACGACGAGCGGCTTGGTCAGCCGTACGGTGTCCAGGGCGCGGACGATGCCGTCGGCGACCGCGTCGCAGGCGGTGATGCCGCCGAAGACGTTGACGAGGACGGACTTCACGGACGGGTCGGAGAGGACGACCGACAGACCGTCCGCCATGATCTGCGCGGAGGCGCCGCCGCCGATGTCGAGGAAGTTGGCGGGGCGGGCTCCGCAGCCGGCCACCACGTCGAGGGTGGACATGACGAGTCCGGCGCCGTTGCCGATGACGCCGACCTCGCCGTCGAGCTTGACGTAGTTGAGGCCCTTCGCGGCCGCGGCCGCTTCCAACGGGTCGTGGTGGGTGCCGTCCTCGGCTCCCCAGCGTGCCTGGCGGAAGACGGCGTTGTCGTCGAGGGTGACCTTGCCGTCGAGCGCCATGATCCGGCCGTCGGTGGTGCGGACCAGCGGGTTGACCTCGACGAGCAGGGCGTCCTCGCGGACGAGGACGTCCCACAGCCGGACGAGCACGTCGACCGTCTGCGGCGGCAGTCCGGCCGCCTCGGCGATGCGGGACGCCGTCGCCGGGGTGACCCCCTCGGCCGGGTCGACGGGGATGCGGGCGACCGCCTCCGGGCGGGTCGCGGCGACCTCCTCGATGTCCATGCCGCCCTCGGCGGAGGCGATGGCGAGGAAGCGACCGGCGGCACGGTCGAGGACGTAGGAGACGTAGAACTCCTCCTCTATGTCGACGGGCCGGGCCAGCATCACCGTGCCGACCGTGTGGCCCTTGATGTCCATGCCGAGGATCTGACGCGCCGTGAGTTCGGCGGCGGCCGGGTCGGCGGCGAGCTTGACGCCGCCCGCCTTGCCCCGTCCGCCGGTCTTGACCTGCGCCTTGACGACCACTCGGCCGCCGAGCCGGCGGGCGATCTCGCGGGCCTGTTCGGGCGAGTCGGTGACCTCGGCCGACGGCACCACGATGCCGTGTTCTGCGAAGAGTTCCCTTGCCTGGTGTTCGTACAGGTCCATCTCGGCTCCTGTCTGCGAAGTCGCCGGAAGGTCCGAGGAGGGGCCGGAGACCGGCGACCGAAAAGTGCCGCGCACCCCCTGGACACCACCCATCGGATGCGGGATAACAAGCTTCATACAGTATTCGTCGACTGTATGCAATGTACCGCGAGAGCGTTCCCCACCCCCTAGGAAGGGACAAGGACTTCGCCATGCCCGACGACACCCAGGACGTCATCTCAGGCGGTCATCTCGTCGCCAAGGCACTCAAGGCCGAGGGCGTCGACCGCATCTACACGCTGTGCGGCGGCCACATCATCGACATCTACGACGGCTGCGTCGACGAGGGCATCGAGGTCGTCGACGTACGGCACGAGCAGGTGGCCGCCCATGCCGCCGACGGCTACGCGCGCGTCACCGGCAAGCCCGGCTGCGCGGTCGTCACCGCCGGTCCGGGGACGACCGACGCCGTCACCGGAGTCGCCAACGCCTTCCGCGCGGAGTCCCCGATGCTGCTGATCGGCGGTCAGGGGGCGCTCGCCCAGCACAAGATGGGGTCGCTGCAGGACCTGCCGCACGTCGACATGATGAACCCCATCACCAAGTTCGCGGCGGCCGTGCCCGACACGGCGCGTGCGGCGGACATGGTGTCGATGGCCTTCCGCGAGTGCTACCACGGCGCCCCCGGCCCCTCCTTCCTGGAGATCCCGCGCGATGTGCTGGACGCCAAGGTGCCGGTGTCCAAGGCGCGCGTGCCACAGCAGGGCGCGTACCGGGCGTCGACCCGGTCGGCCGGTGATCCCGAGGCGGTCGAGAGGCTGGCCGATCTGCTGGTGCACGCCGAGAAGCCGGCGATCCTGCTCGGCAGCCAGGTGTGGACGACCCGGGGCACCGAGGCCGCCATCGAGCTGGTGCGCACCCTCAACATCCCCGCGTACATGAACGGCGCGGGACGCGGCACGCTCCCGCCCGGGGACCCGCACCACTTCCAGCTGTCACGGCGGTACGCCTTCTCCAACGCCGACGTCATCGTGATCGTCGGTACGCCCTTCGACTTCCGCATGGGCTACGGCAAGCGGCTCTCCCCCGACGCGACGGTCGTGCAGATCGACCTCGACTACCGCACCGTCGGCAAGAACCGCGACATCGACCTCGGGATCGTGGGCGACGCGGGGCTGGTGCTGAAGTCGGTGACCGAGGCGGCCTCCGGGCGGGTGAACGGGGGTGCGTCCAGGCGCAAGGAGTGGCTGGACGAGCTGCGGGCGGCCGAGCACACCGCCCTGGAGAAGCGGCTGCCGCAGCTGAGGTCGGACGCCTCGCCCATCCATCCGTACCGGCTGGTCAGCGAGATCAACGACTTCCTCACCGAGGACTCGATCTACATCGGCGACGGCGGCGACATCGTCACCTTCTCCGGGCAGGTCGTGCAGCCCAAGTCACCCGGGCACTGGATGGACCCGGGACCGCTCGGCACCCTCGGCGTCGGTGTCCCCTTCGTGCTCGCCGCCAAGCAGGCACGGCCCGACAAGGAGGTCGTCGCGCTCTTCGGCGACGGCGCCTTCTCGCTCACCGGCTGGGACTTCGAGACCCTCGTCCGCTACGACCTCCCCTTCGTCGGCATCGTCGGCAACAACTCCTCGATGAACCAGATCCGCTACGGCCAGGCCGCCAAGTACGGCAAGGAGCGCGAGCGGGTCGGCAACACCCTCGGCGACGTCCGGTACGACGAGTTCGCGCGGATGCTGGGCGGTCACGGCGAGGAGGTCCGCGACCCCGCCGACATCGGCCCCGCGCTGCGCCGGGCCCGTGAGTCCGGCAAGCCGTCGCTGATCAACGTCTGGGTGGACCCCGACGCGTACGCCCCCGGAACCATGAACCAGACCATGTACAAGTGAGGTGCGCCCATGACCCCCAAGGCACTTGAGGGCATCCGCGTCCTGGACATGACGCATGTCCAGTCCGGGCCCTCCGCGACCCAGCTGCTGGCCTGGCTCGGCGCGGACGTCGTCAAGCTGGAGGCGCCGACCGGCGACATCACGCGCAAGCAGCTGCGCGACCTGCCGGACGTCGACTCCCTCTACTTCACGATGCTCAACTGCAACAAACGGAGCATCACCCTCAACACCAAGACCGAACGCGGCAAGGAGATCCTCACCGAGCTGATCCGGCGCTCGGACGTCATGGTCGAGAACTTCGGGCCGGGCGCGATCGACCGGATGGGGTTCACCTGGGACCGCATCAAGGAGATCAATCCACGGATCGTCTATGCCTCCATCAAGGGGTTCGGGGACGGCCCGTACACCAACTTCAAGGCGTACGAGGTAGTCGCTCAGGCCATGGGCGGGTCGATGTCGACCACCGGTTTCGAGGACGGGCCGCCGCTGGCTACGGGGGCCCAGATCGGGGACTCGGGCACGGGTGTGCACGCGGTGGCCGGCATTCTCGCCGCGCTGTTCCAGCGGGAGCGCACCGGGCGCGGGCAGCGGGTGAACGTGGCCATGCAGCACGCGGTGCTCAACCTCTGCCGGGTGAAGCTGCGCGACCAGCAGCGCCTGACCCATGGTCCACTCGCCGAATATCCCAACGAGGACTTCGGCGACGAGGTTCCCCGCTCCGGGAACGCGTCCGGCGGAGGCCAGCCGGGCTGGGCGGTGAAGTGCGCTCCGGGCGGCCCGAACGACTACGTGTACGTCATCGTGCAGCCCGTCGGCTGGAAACCGCTCAGCGAGCTCATCGGCCGGCCCGAGCTGGCCGACGACCCCGAGTGGGCGACGCCGGAGTCCCGGCTGCCCAAGCTGAACAAGATGTTCCAGCTGATCGAGGAGTGGTCCTCGACGCTGCCCAAGTGGGAGGTGCTGGAGCGGCTGAACGCGCACAACATCCCGTGCGGGCCGATCCTGTCCACCAGGGAGATCATCGAGGACCGCTCACTGGTCGCCAACGAGATGGTCGTCACCGTCCCGCACCCCGAGCGCGGCGAGTTCGTCACCGTCGGCAGCCCGCTGAAGCTCTCCGACTCCCCCGTGGACGTGGTCGCCTCCCCGCTGCTCGGCGAACACAACGCAGAGGTCTACGTCGGTGAACTGGGCCTCGGGGACGAGGAGCTGCGCCTGCTCAAGTCGAACGGGGTGATCTGACGTGATGGCCGAGGACCGGACGCCGCGGGTCCGCGCGCTGCTGGACTCGGTGCGCGCAGAGGGCCGTACCGCGCTCACCGCACCCGAGGGCAAGGTGATCGCCGACGCGTACGGGATCGCCGTGCCCGGTGAGGAGCTGGCGACGGACGTCGACGAGGCCGTGGCGTACGCGGCGCGGTTCGGCGGGCCCGTCGTGATGAAGATCGTTTCACCGGACATCCTGCACAAGACCGACGCCGGCGGTGTGATCGTCGGAGTGGAGGGCGCGGCGGACGTACGGGCGGCATTCTGCCGGATCGTCGAGAACGCGCGGGCGTACGCCCCGGATGCGCGGATCGACGGCGTGCAGGTGCAGGAGCTGCTGCCGAAGGGGCAGGAGGTCATCGTCGGCGCGGTCACCGATCCGACGTTCGGGAAGGTCGTGGCGTTCGGGCTCGGCGGGGTGCTCGTCGAGGTGCTCAAGGACGTCACGTTCCGGCTGGCGCCCGTGGACGCCGACGAGGCGCTGTCGATGCTGGACTCGATCCGGGCGGCGGAGGTCCTGCGCGGGGTGCGGGGCCAGGAGGGTGTGGACCGGTGGGCGGTCGCCGAGCAGATCCGGCGGGTGTCGCAACTGGTGGCGGACTTCCCGGAGATCGCCGAGGTGGACCTCAACCCGGTGATCGCCACCGCGGACGGAGCGGTCGCCGCCGACATCCGCGTGATCCTCTCCACCGGGGCGCCGAAGGAGCGGCGCCGCTACTCGCGCGGGGAGATCCTCGCCTCCATGCGGCGGCTGATGCAGCCGCGTTCGGTGGCCGTGATCGGGGCCTCCAACGAGCCCGGCAAGATCGGCAACTCGGTGATGCGCAACCTCGTCGACGGCGGCTTCGCCGGGGAGATCCATCCGGTGAACCCCAAGGCCGATGACATTCTGGGCCGCAAGGCGTACAAGAGTGTCACCGACGTGCCCGGTGAGGTGGATGTGGCGGTCTTCGCGATCCCCGCCAGGTTCGTGGCCTCGGCGCTGGAGGAGGTGGGGCGCAAGCGGATCCCGAACGCCGTACTGATCCCCTCCGGGTTCGCGGAGACCGGTGAGCACGGACTCCAGGACGAGATCGTGGCGGTCGCCGAGCGGCACGGCGTCCGGCTGCTCGGACCCAACATCTACGGCTACTACTCGACCTGGCAGGACCTGTGCGCCACGTTCTGCACGCCGTACGACGTCAAGGGCGGGGTCGCGCTGACCAGCCAGTCGGGCGGCATCGGGATGGCGATCCTGGGCTTCGCGCGGACCACGAAGACGGGGGTGTCGGCGATCGTCGGCCTGGGCAACAAGTCGGACCTGGACGAGGACGACCTGCTGACCTGGTTCGGGGAGGACCCGCACACCGAGTGCATCGCGATGCACCTGGAGGACCTCAAGGACGGGCGCGCGTTCGTCGAGGCCGCGCGGGAGACCGTGCCGAAGAAACCGGTCGTGGTGCTGAAGGCGGGGCGTACGGCGGCGGGCGCGAAGGCCGCGGGCTCGCACACCGGCGCCCTGGCGGGCGACGACGCGGTGTACGACGACATCCTGCGGCAGGCGGGCGTCATCCGGGCGCCGGGCCTGAACGACATGCTGGAGTACGCGCGCGCGTTGCCGGTGCTGCCCACTCCGCGGGGCGACAACGTGGTGATCATCACCGGGGCCGGCGGCAGCGGGGTGCTGCTGTCGGACGCGGTGACGGACAACGGGCTGTCGCTGATGGAGATCCCAGCCGATCTGGACGCGGCCTTCCGGGAGTTCATCCCGCCGTTCGGGGCCGCGGGCAACCCCGTGGACATCACCGGCGGGGAGCCGCCGTCGACGTACGAGGCGACGATCCGGCTGGGTCTTGAGGACCCGCGCATCCACGCGCTGGTGCTCGGTTACTGGCACACGATCGTCACTCCTCCCATGGTGTTCGCGGAACTCACCGCGCGGGTGGTGGCGGAGTTCCGGGAGCGCGGGATCGAGAAGCCCGTGGTGGCGTCCCTGGCGGGCGACGTGGAGGTGGAGGAGGCCTGCCAGTACCTCTTCGAGCGCGGGGTCGTGGCGTACCCGTACACCACCGAGAAGCCGGTGGCCGTGCTGGGCGCCAAGTACCGGTGGGCGCGGGCCGCGGGGTTGTTGGGGGGCGGCGCATGAGGTGAGCCGCGAGGGGCCGGCCGGCGGGTGCGCGTCGGCCGGCCCCGGGGACCCGCGCGCGCACGAAAGGCATTGGACAGGGGGCGCTGGCCAGAACTTTCGACGCTAGGGGTGCAAACGACATGACAACCACCGATGTCACACGGGTCGCCGCCTACCGGGAGGTGACCGACAGGAACGGGCGCGTCTACCGCGTGGGCGAGTCCGACATCGACATCATGGGGCGCAAGCGCAAGTGGATGGTGATCCTGCCGTGGATCGGCATGATGGGCATCTCCTCCGCCGAGTACGCGTTCGCGTCCGCCGAGGACACGCTCCACGAGGCCCATCACTGGTCCAGCGGCAACATCTACTGGATGATGACCGCCTGGGTGTTCTGCCAGGCCGCGGTCGCGTTTCCGGCGGGGCGGCTGCGTGAGAGCGGCAAACTTCCCGCGCGCTGGGCGATGATGCTGGGTTCGGCCGGCACGCTGCTCGGCTATCTGTCGCTGGCGTTCGCGCCGCATGTCTCGCTCGCCTTCATCGGGTTCGGCGTGTTCAGCGGGATGGGCGCGGGCATGGTGTACGCGACCTGCGTCAACATGGTCGGCAAGTGGTACCCGGAGCGCAGGGGCGGTAAGACCGGCTTCGTCAACGGCGGTTTCGCCTACGGCTCGGTGCCGTTCGTCTTCATCTTCCACGGCTACATGGACACCTCCAACTTCCGCTGGGTGCTGGTCTCGGCGGGTGTCTTCCTGGCCGCGACGGTGGCTGTCGCCGGCTTCTACTTCCGGGACCCGCCGAAGAACTGGTGGCCGGCCGCCGTCGACCCGCTGAACCCGCCGGACGACCCGCGGGCCCGGCGTTCGCTGGAGAAGAACCCCCCGGCCGTCAAGCAGTACTCCCCGATGGAGGCGTGGAGGACCGGCCGGGTGGCGCTGATGTGGTTCTGTCTCGCCTGCACCTCCGGCGTGAACATCTTCGGCATCGCCTTCCAGGTCGACATCGGTGAGGACGCGGGCTTCGCGGCCGGCATCGTGGCCACCGCGATGTCGCTGAAGGCGATCGTCAACGGCACCGGGCGCGGCGTCATCGGCTGGCTCTCCGACCTCTACGGCCGCAAGCAGTGCCTGCTCTATGTGTGCGCCATTCTGGGACTGGCCCAGTTCGGCATCATCTGGTCGGCCGAGATCAAGAACCTGCCGCTGTTCCTGATCTTCTCGGCCGTCTCGGGCTTCGGCGGCGGCGCCATCTTCCCGATGTTCGCCGCGCTGACGGCGGACTACTTCGGTGAGAACAACAACGCCACCAACTACGGGATGGTCTACAGCTCCAAGCTCGTCTCCGGTCTGGGCGCGGGCATGGGGGCCGTGGTCGTCGGCGCCTGGGGCTACAACGGCGCCTTCACCCTGGCGGGCTGCATCTCGATCTTCGCCGGGTTCGTGGCGCTGTTCCTGCAGCCACCGGGACGCTCGAAGGGCAAGCGCGTCACGCCCAACCCCCGGCCGCTCGGCGAGGGATGACCCGGCGAAGCCTCCCCCGCACGGACCGGGCGGCCCCTCCCGCAGCACGCGGGAGGGGCCGCCCGGTCCGTGTTCCGGGTCAGCGGCGCCGCTTGCGCAGGGCCGCCATGTTGTCGTAGCTGATCTTGGCCTCGCGCAGCGACTGCGCGGGGTCGGTGGCGCTCGGGGAGTTGTCGTCCTCGACCATCGGGTTGTGGTAGTTCCGCTGTCCGACCCGCGAGAAGAACGTCGTGTAGTCGATGACGCCGGTCCCGAAGGGCACCATGTCGTAGCCCATGCCGTTGGTCGTGCTGACGACGCCGTCCTTGGCGTGGAACAGCGGGTAGCGCTTGTTGTTGCGGGCGACCAGGCCGGCCGGGTCGAAGACGTTCTTCCTGGTCGAGCCGTCGTGGGCGGTGTACGTGTGGAACTTGTACTGGGCGACGTGCGCCCAGAAGATGTCCATCTCCAGCCAGACGAGCCGCGGGTCGGTGATCTTCAGGAAGTACTCCAGCTTCCGGATGCCGGAGCTGCGGGTCGGCCGGCCCTGGTCGTCCAGCGGGCCGCCGTCGAGCAGGAAGCCGTAGGCGCTGTCGTGGTTGTGGGTGTAGAGCTTGATGCCCTCGCGGCGGGCGATCGCGCCGAGGGCGTTCCACTTGTCGGCGGCCACGTCCCAGTCGGCGCGGTAGGAGCTGCCGGTGGGGTCGCCGCCGGTGCCCATGTGGTCCATGCCGAGGATGTTGGCGATCTCCAGGTGCTTCTTGAAGGTGTCCTTGTCCGCCGTGGTGAGCGGCCAGGAGCCCGGGATGAAGCCGTGGTTGCCCTGGGCGCGCAGACCGTGGTCGTCGAGCCAGCAGCGCAGCAGCTTCGCGCCCTCGATGCTTTCCAGGTCGGCGCCGCCGGGTGCGTTCGCGTGCTGGCGGTAGCCGGCGAACTCCACCTGGCGGTAGCCGTGGCGGGCGAGTTGCTTGAACACCTCACGGAAGCCGGAGGGCAGGTCCGTGGCGAGCGGGTCGCGGGCGGTGGCGTCACGGACGGTGTAGAGGATGATGCCGCGCTTGTGCGGCGGGACGAGCACCTGCCCGCGTCCGTGCCCGTGTCCGTGGTCTCTGTCCCGGTCGTGGGCCAGGGCGGGGGCGGCGCCGAAGACGGGGGCGGCGACGGCTCCGGCCGCCACGGCGGTGCAGGTGCTGAGGAAACGGCGCCGGTCCACACCGAGGGTGCGGCGCAGTCCCTCGTCCGGGGCGTCGGCGGCTTCGGTGCGTGAAGGGGCGGAGTACGGGGTCACGAGTGGCCTGCCTTCTCGGTCGTGGCCGGTTCCGGTCCCGCCGGGACCGGCCGTTGTCAGTGCCGTGTGTTTCACTCTCAGTAGTCGGATCTCGGAGGGCCGTGCCGGGTGGTGCGTCAGCCGAGTCCGGCCAGCCGGAGCAGGAGTTGTTTGACATCGGTGGCCGCGACGCGGTCTCCGACAGCGCGGGGGGTGGAGCAGATGAGGAGCGGACCGTCGTCGTCGCTCGCGGGGAGGCGGCCGTGGCTGCCGCGAATAGGTGAGGGGTCCAGGGGCACGACCGCCATGCGGTAGCGCATGCCGAGCTTCTTGCGGGCCAGGGCGGTGGCCGCCTTGACCTTGACGTAGGGGTCGAGGGGATCCATGAAGAGTTCGACCGGGTCGTAGCCGGGTTTGCGGTGGATCTCGACGAGCTGCGCGAAGTCGGGCGCGCGGTCGTCGTCGAGCCAGTAGTAGTACGTGAACCAGGCGTCGGGTTCGGCGACGGCGACGAGTTCGCCGGCGCGCGGGTGGTCGAGGTGGTGGGTCTTCTTGCCCTCGTCGTCGAGGAGTTGCTCGATGCCGGGCAGTCCGTCGAGGGCGGCGCGGGTGGCGTCGAGGTCCTCGGGGCGGCGCACGTAGACGTGGGCGAGCTGGTGGTCGGCGACCGCGAAGGCGCGGGAGGCCATCGGGTCGAGGTACTCCATGCCGTCCTGGGTGTGGACCTCGAGGAGGCCGGCGCGGCGCAGGGCGCGGTTGATGTCCACGGGCCGGTTCACGCGGGTGATGCCGTACTCGGACAGGGCGACGACGGTACGGCCCTCGGCGCGGGCGTCGTCGAGCAGCGGGGCCAGGGCGGCGTCGAGGTCGGCGGCCGCTTGCAGGGAGCGCGGGTCGTCGGGGCCGAAGCGCTGCAGGTCGTAGTCGAGGTGAGGGAGGTAGCAGAGGGTCAGGTCGGGGTGGCGGGTGCGCATGATGTGGCGGGTGGCGTCGATGATCCACTGGCTGGAGACCAGGTCGGCTCCGGGGCCCCAGAAGTGGAAGAGGGGGAAGGTGCCGAGTTTCCCGGTGAGTTCGTCGTGCAGGGCGGGCGGCCGGGTGTAGCAGTCGGGTTCCTTGCGGCCGTCGGCGTAGTAGACGGGGCGGGGGGTGACGGTGATGTCGGTGTCGGCGCCCATGGCGTACCACCAGCAGATGTTGGCGACGGTGTAGCCGGGGTGGGCGCGGCGGGCGGCGTCCCAGAGTTTGTCGCCGGCGACGAGGCCGTTGTGCTGCCGCCACAGCAGTACGTCGCCGAGTTCGCGGAAGTACCAGCCGTTGCCGACGATGCCGTGCTCCGAGGGCGTGGTGCCGGTGAGGAAGGTGGACTGGGCGGCGCAGGTGACGGCGGGCAGGACGGTGCCGAGCGGGGCACGGGAGCCGGACCGGCCGAGCGTCTTGAGGTGGGGCATGTGGTCGAGGAGACGGGGGGTGAGGCCCACGACGTCGAGGACGAGCAGGGGGGTGGGGTCGGTCATGGGAGCTCCTTCAGGCCGAGGTCCGTCAGGAGGTCGCGGGCCAGGGTGAGTTCGGCGGCGATGCCGTCGACGAGCTGGGTGCGGCCGCGGGGGCGCAGCTCGGGCGGGAGGGCCTGCCAGGTGTAGGTCTCGACCTCCAGGTGGCGGGTGAGGGGGTGCGGGCCGCCGACCAGCCGGGTCAGGGCGGATTTCAGGACGGGCAGCGTGGAGGTGAGGGGCGCGGTGGGGGCCGCGTGCAGCGGGACGTGGAAGTGGGAGCGCCAGGGCGCCGCGTCGGGCAGGGCGTCGCCGGCCAGGGCCTCGTCGAGGTCGTCGGTGCCGCGCAGTCCGGCGAGGGTGGAGGTGCGCGTCTGGTGCAGGAAGCGGGGTTCGGCGAAGGCGGCCAGGGCCTCGCGGACCTCGGGGAGGTGGGGCTGTTCGGCGTGCAGGGCGGCGGAGAGCTGGGACTTGACCACGGGTACGCCGGCCCGGGTGAGGTCGTCCAGGGCGGTGTGCGGGTCTTCGAAGGAGGTGGCGAGGTGGCAGGTGTCGACACAGATGCCGACGCGGTCGTGGGCGATCGCGGTGAGCGGGGCGATGGCGTCCCGGGTGGTCTCGACGACGCAGCCGGGTTCCGGTTCCAGGGCGACGCGGATGGAGCGTCCGGTCAGTTCCTGGAGGGCGTCGAGGCGTTCGGCGAGGGTGCGCAGGGCGGTGCGGGCCGTCTGTGCGCGCTGCTCGTCGTAGGCGGTGCGCCAGGCCAGCGGCAGGGTGGAGATGCTGCCGTCGGTGACGTCGTCGGGGAGGAGCCCGGCGAGGACGCGGGCCAGGGAGGTGGTGTGTTCCAGGCGCTCGGGGTCGGCCCAGTCCGGTTTGTAGACGCGGTACTTGACCTCTTCGGCGCCGAAGCCCTCGTAGGGGAAGCCGTTGAGGGTGACGACCTCCAGGCCGCGCCGGTCGAGTTCGCAGCGCAGTCCGCGCAGGGCGGCGGGGTCGGTGACGAGGGCGTGCGCGGCGTCCTTGGCGAGCCACAGGCCGATGCCCAGCCTGTCCCGGCCGAGGCGGCGGCGTACCGGCTCGCAGTGGTCGCGGAGCTGGGCGAGGACACCGTCCAGGGTTTCGGCGGGGTGCACGTTGGTGCAGTAGGCGAGGTGGACGGTGGAGCCGTCGGGGTGGCGGAAACGCATGGCTCACGCCTCCGTGGCGGGGGCGCCGGCCGGCTGGGGCTCGTCTCTCGGTGCGCCGCGCAGGATGGAATTGCCCTCGTGGGTGGCGTCGGTGGCGTCGACGTCGAGGTTCAGGCGGCCGCTGAGTCCGTAGAAGGCGACGGGGTTGCGCCACAGCACCCGGTCGACGTCGTCCTCGGTGAAGCCCTCGGCGAGCATCAGGTCGGCGACCTTGCGGGTCTTGAGGGGGTCGCTCCTCCCCCAGTCGGCGGCGGAGTTCACCAGGACCTGCTCGGGGCCGTAGGCGCGCAGGATGGAGACCATCCGCTCCTCGTCCATCTTGGTGTCCGGGTAGACGGAGAAGCCGAGCCAGGCGCCGCTGTCCTTGGCCTCCTTGACGGTGGTCTCGTTGAGGTGGTCGACCAGGACGCGGTCGGTGGGCAGGGCGGACTCGCGGACCACGTCCAGGGTGCGGCGCAGCCCGGCGAGCTTGTCGCGGTGCGGGGTGTGCACCAGCGCGGGCAGGCCGTGGTCGGCGGCGAGCTGGAGCTGGGCGGCGAGGGCGGTGTCCTCGGCGGGGGTCATGGAGTCGTAGCCGATCTCGCCGACGGCCACCACGTTGTCCTTGACGAGATACCGGGGCAGCGCGTCGAGGACGGGCGTGCAGCGCGGGTCGTTCGCCTCCTTGGGGTTGAGGGCGAGCGTGCAGTGGTGGGCGATGCCGTACTGGGCGGCGCGGAAGGGTTCCCAGCCGAGGAGGGCGTCGAAGTAGTCGAGGAAGGAGGCCGGGGAGGTGCGGGGCTGGCCGAGCCAGAAGGAGGGCTCGACGACGGCGCGGACGCCCGCGGCGTACATGGCCTCGTAGTCGTCGGTGGTGCGCGACGTCATGTGGATGTGGGGGTCGAAGATGCGCATCAGGACTCCTTGCCGTGGGGGTCGTCCGTGCCGTGCGGCGGGGTGGCGGGGGCGGACTCGGTCAGGGCCAGGACGCGGTGCAGGTCCTCGGGGACGGCGCGGCCGGCGGCGGTGCGTTCCGCGGCGTAGTCGCCGAGCATGCGGGCGAGTTCGCCGTCGCCCCGGGCGCGCCGGGCCAGGTCCGCCACGTGGTCGAGGCCGACACCGGTGAACAGGCACTTCAGGACCGCGTGCCGCCAGGCGTGGGCGTCCAGGTGCCGGGCGGCGTAGGGGCCGAGGGCGGCGGCGACGAGCCGGGTGTCGTTGGTGCGCAGGGCGTCCTCGACGAGCGGGAGGGCGCCGGGGCCGTCGGGCACGAGGTGCGGCAGGGCGTGCAGGACGGCGCGGCGTTCGTCGGCGGTGCCCTGGAAGTAGACCCGGGTCAGGGCGTCGGCGTCGGCGTGGGCCGCGTGCAGGATGAGGACGCGGGCGGCGTCGGCGTGGGCGGGACCGCAGCGGCGGCCGGCCTCGGCCAGACGCAGCTCCCACACGGAGATGGGCCCGTGGGTGCCGGGGTGGGTGGCGGCCTCGTCCAGGGCCTGGTCGAGCCAGGCGCGGGCGGCTCCGCCCAGCCGGTCGGCGAGGCGGCGGCGCAGTTCGGCGGGCGGGGTGAGGGCGGGGGTGGTGCCGTCACCGGGGGTCGCCGGTCCGCCGGTGGTGTCTGCCTCCGGGGTGGCCGGGGTGACATGGGGGCGGGTCATGGGGTTCTGCTCCCTTCGGGGGTGGCGGAGGGATCGCCGTGCGGTGGGACGGGGACGGAAGGGGCGGCGTGGCGGAGGAACGGGAGGGAGCGGGCGGCGAAGTGGGGGCCCGCGTGGGAGTGGCGGGGCAGTTCGACGACCGTCAGGCCCTGGTAGCCGGTGGCGGCGAGGGCCTCGAGGACGGGCGGGAAGTCGATCTCGCCGTCGCCGAAGGGGAGGTGTTCGTGGACGCCTCGGCGCATGTCCTCGATCTGGACGTGGCGCAGCCAGGGTGCGGCGTCGCGTACGCAGTCGGCGGGCGGGAGGGGTTCGAGGCACTGGCAGTGGCCGATGTCCAGGGTGAGGCCGAGGGGCTCGGGATCGCCGAGCGTGCGGCGCAGGTGGTGGAAGTCGGCGAGGGTGGCGAGGAGGTGGCCGGGTTCGGGTTCGACGGCGAGGGGGACGCCGGCGGTGGTGGCGGCGTCCAGGACGGGGGTGAGGGTCTCGGCGAGGCGTTTCCAGACGGTGTCCTCGTCGGTGCCGTCGGGGACGATGCCGCTGAAGCAGTGCACGGCGTGCGCGCCGAGGTCGGCGGCGACGCGGACGGCGCGCAGGAGGAGGTCGACGCGGCGGGCGCGGTCGTCCGGGTCGGGGTCCAGCAGCGAGGGGCCGTGCTTGCGGCGGGGGTCGAGCACATAGCGGGCGCCGGTCTCCACGGTCACGCCGAGCCCGAGCTCGTCGAGACGGTGCGCGACCCGGCGGGTGCGGGCGGCGAGGTCCGGGGCGAGCGGATCGAGGTGCATGTGGTCGAGGGTCAGGCCCACGCCCTCGTAGCCGAGGTCGGCGAGGAGGGCGAGGGCGTCGTCGAGGCGGAGGTCGGCGAGGCCGTTGGTGCCGTAGCCGAAACGGAGCGGGGTACGGGCACTCCGGTTCACGTCCCGGGCCCCGTCCACGCGTACGGCTCGGCTCACGTCCCGGCTCGTGCCCCGGCCCAAACCATGACCGTCGCCGCTCCCCTCCCGGGCCGGGCGACCCATCACGTCCCGACTCGCCCCCACAGCCGGAACACGACCGCCCCCGGTCGCATCCCGGCTCACGTACCGAGCCGTGCCGCCGCTCGTGTCCCGGCTCGCCTCCGGGGCCGGGACACGAACGGCCTCGGTCACCTGCTGGCTCGCGCCCTGGTTCGGGTTCCGGCTCATGTGATGCTCACCTTCCTCATACCGGCCCTCCTCGCGAACATCCGGCCGGCCGGGGCCAGGGCCGCGACCAGGAGGGACGTGGCGGTCGCGCCGGAGCGGGCGGCGAGGGCGGCCTGGAGTGGGATCGTGGCGCGGACGCCGCCGCCCACGGCGCGTTGGGTGAGGGGAGGTGAAGGGTTGAGCGTGGCGTGGAAGTACGGGCGGGCGGCCGTGGCGGCGTAGGCGGCGCCCAGGACGGTGGCGAGGGCGCCGGTGGCCCCGGGCGGGCGCGCGGCGGGGCTGGAGCCCGGCAGGCCGGGGGCGGCTGCTGCCCGCCGGCCTGCCGGGAGTCGGGTGCGGCGGTGGGTGACCAGCCGGGTCAGCACCCCCGTCGTCGCGAGGGCCGCCAGAGGGGCCAGGGCCGATCCGCCGGTGGTCTCCCGACGGGAGACGGCCGTGACCGCGAGGGTGTGACTGCCGAGCAGCGCGGCGGAGGGCAGTGCGGCGCGGGTGCCGCCGCCGGTGGCCGCGGCGCCCAGGAGCAGGTCGAGTCCGCGGGCGGCGGCCATGGCCGCGGGACCGGCGGGCGTGTGCTTCAGGGCGAGGTCGTAGGCCCAGACGGTCGCCGCCAGGGGCGCGGCCACCGCGAGGGCGGGGCGTCCCGCACCGGCGGCGAGCGCCAGTCCGGCGCCGGTGAGGGCACCGGCGGCGGTGAGGGCGGCGGCCGGACGGACACGGCCGGACGGCAGCGGGCGGTGCGGGCGCTCCACGGCGTCCTCGGCGCGGTCCGCCCAGTCGTTCAGGGCCATGCCGGCCTCGTACAGGCACAGGGAGGATCCGATGGCGAGCAGGGTGCGGGGCCCGGGGCGCACACCGGCCGCCGCCGCACCGGCCAGGGCGTCGCCGGGGACGGTGAACAGCGCGGGCAGGCGCAGCAGTTCCGCCCACGCGCCCGCACGGCCCGAGCGAGAGCGGGCGGTGCGGGGCGCGGCGCCGCCGCCGGAGGACAAGGCAGCGTCCCCGGGTGCCGGGCCGTCTGCCGGCGCGAGGCCGCCCTGCGCGGACTCGCCCCGCGCAGGCGTGTCCTGCACGCGTCCCGTCGTGTGCGGGTGCGTTGTGGTTGTTCGCGCAGTTCCCCGCGCTCCTGGGGAGTCGTCCTGCCCGCGCATGTCCCGCGCCCCTGGGGAGTCGTCCCGCCCGCTCACGTCCCGCGCGGGCTCCCCCCGTGCGGGCATGTCATGGGCGTCGGGTGCCGGGCGGCTCATCGGTGGGCCTTGGGGTCGGTGGCGGCGGGCCGCAGTCGTTCGGCGAAGTGCCTCAGGTCCGTGTACTGCTCGGCCAGTGACGACGGGCCGTCGCCGACCGGGTCCTTGAAGTAGAAGCCCAGCTCGCTCAGCGGGCCGGTCAGGCCCTTCTGCCGGGCGCGGACGGTCAGTCGGGCCAGGTCGAGGACGAGGGGGGCGGCGAGGGACGAGTCGCAGCCCTGCCAGGTGGTCTGGAGGATCATGCGGGCGCCGAGGAAGCCGTCGAAGGCGATGTGGTCCCAGGCCGTCTTCCAGTCGCCGAGGGCCGGTACGTCGTCGATGTGGACCTCGCCCTCGGGAGTGGTGCCGAGGGTGTCGGCGAGGACGCGTTCCTTGCCGGCGTTCTTCGCCGCCGCCGCGGCCGGGTCGGCCAGGGCCGCGCCGTCGCCGCCGCCCAGGAGGTTGGTGCCGGACCAGGCGCGCACGGCGAGGGCGCGTTGCAGGAACATCGGGCCGAGTACCGAGCGCAGGAGGGTCTGGCCCGTCTTGCCGTCGCGGCCCGCGTACGGCAGGCCCGAGGAGGCGGCGAGCGGGGCCAGCGCCGGGTGGTGCAGGCCCGTGGAGGGGGTGAAGTTGACGTAGGGGCAGCCGGCACGCAGGGCGGCCGCCGCGTAGAGGGAGCTGGGCGGCAGGGAGCCGTCGGTGGGGGCCGGCTCGGTGGAGGCCACGTTGATCACGACGGCGCCCGCGAGGTCCTGGCGGCGCACGAAGTCGCGGATGTCGGCCGCGAACACGTCGATCCACTGGTCCTGGGTGCGGCCGGTGTCACCGGGCGGGGGGCCGCCGGGCCTGATCTCCCGGTCGGCGGCGACGAGTTCGGCGTGCACGGCGGACGGCAGGCCGTGCGGCAGGACACCGCCGTCGGCGAGGTGCTCGGCACGCTTGGGCAGCGGGCAGTCGACGGTGTCGTGGCCGCCGAAGACGAGGGACGACAGCGAGGGCAGACCGCACGAGGTGAAGGGAGCGGTCTCGGTGACCATGCCGGTCGGCGGGTGGAGCCCGGCGGCGACGGCGGCGCAGCCCACGATCGCGGTGGTGGCGACGGAACCGCGTGCCCCGATGAGCCAGACGCCGAATCGGGGGGCCGGGGAGGGGACGGGGAGGGACGGTTCGGCGGACATGGGCAGCCTCCTTGTCGTACGCGAACCTGGTGCGAGCGCCGGAGGGGGACGAGCGGGGTGCCGGGTGCGTCGGCCCCGGCGGGACGGCGGGCGGAGGTCCGGCGTCCTCCGCCCGCCGCCGTTCCGGTTGCCCCAGAAGGACAGTTCGCCCCAGAAGGGCAGTTAGCCCCAGAAGGGCAGTTCGCCCTAGGAGGGCAGTTCCTTCAGCTGGATGTTCCGGAAGGAGACCTGGTCGTCGGCGCCGTGGTTCTGCAGGCCGATGTAGCCGTCGGTCAGGCTCCGCTCGGGATCCTTGTTGGTGAAGTCGTTGATCTTGACTCCGTTGAGGAACACCTGGAGGCGTTCGCCGCGGACCTTGATCTCGTAGGAGTTCCACTGGCCGGGCGGCCGCAGGACCTGGTCACGGGCCTTGATGTCCGCCGACTTGAAGGAGTAGACGGAGCCCGTGGTGCGGTCGGCCGCGTCCGTGGCGTCGATCTGGATCTCGTAGCCCTTGTTCACCGCGGACCAGGGGTCGTCGGAGGCCGGGAAGCCCACGAAGATCCCGGAGTTGTCGTCACCCTGCATCTTCCAGTCGAGCTTGAGGGAGTACGACTGAAGCTCCTTGGCCTGGTACCAGAGCAGACCCATGCCGCCCTCGGACTCCATGGTGCCGTCCTTGACGACGAACTTTCCGGGGCCGGCCTGCTTCCAGCCGTCCAGGGTCTGGCCGTTGAAGATCTCCCGGTAGCCCTTGTCCGGCTTGCAGTCCGCCTTCACCTGGCCGGTGGCGTACTGCATGCCGCCGAGCAGATGGGTGCGGAAGGCCTCGTCGGCGTACGACTCCTTGGTGTGGCCGCCGCCGGTGTAGAAGGAGCGGCCGCCGCCGTAGCTCTGGCACCAGGCGATCGGGTGGTCGCCCTTCATGGTGCCGCCGTCGTAGGTGGTCTCGTCGAGGGTGGCGAGGACCTTGGCCTGCTCACGCGGATTGGTGCGGTAGTTGTACCACTCGTCGGTGCGCTCCCAGGCGTCGTCGAGGTGCGCGGTGGACGGGTGGTCGTGGTCGTGGACGCGCACGGTGGCCTTCTGGATGGCCGGGTGCGAGTCGAAGTAGGCGCCGACGAGTCCGCCGTAGAACTCCCAGTCGTACTCGGTGTCGGCGGCGGCGTGGATGCCCATGTAACCGCCGCCGCCCGCCACGTAGTTCTCGAACGCCTTCTGCTGCTCGGCGTTGAGCACGTCACCGGTGGTGGACAGGAAGGCCACCGCGTCGTACTTGGCGAGGTTGGCGGTGGTGAACTGCCGGGCCTCCTCGGTCGCGGTGACCGAGATGCCGGCCGGGGCGCCCAGCTCCTTCAGGGCGGCGACGCCCTCCGGGATGGAGTCGTGGCGGAAGCCGGCCGTCTTGGAGAAGACCAGGACCTTCTTGCCCTTCTTGAACGGCTCGGTGGAGAACTCGAAGTCGTCCACGTCGTACAGCGCGCCGTCGCCGCCCCGGAAGACCAGGTAGATCTCCGTGGTGCGCTTCGGCAGCGACCGCAGCGGCACGTCGACGTCCTGGAACGTCTCCCAACCGCCCGTCGGCGGGATGTACGCCGAGCCGTGCAGCTTGCCGGTGGGCGAGCCGGTGCGCAGCTCGATGAAGCCGCCGGAGCCGCCTGAGGAGGCCCGTACGGTCATCTTCTTCTGGCCCTTGAAGCGGTAGGGGCTGAAGGAGATCCAGTCGCCGTCGTTGATGTCGCCGACGGTCTTGCCGCCGTTGGCCGTGGCCTTGTCGAAGGTGTTCACGCCCGACTGGGTGGTGAAGTGCTCGGCCTGGCGGTGCAGCGGCTGGAGCACGGTGCGCGCGGTGCCGGTCAGGGCCTCCTGGCCGTTGGCCCCGCCATCGGTGTAACTGGCGCCGACGACACCGTAGATGTTGGCGTTGGGGTCGTGACCGCCGTCCCCGGCGGGCGGCTTGAGGGTGCCCTCACAGCCCGTCTCGCTGGTCAGCTCGTGGGCGTGGGAGTCGTGGCCGAGGCTGTAGGCGACCTTGACCCTGGAGCAGTCGATGGTCTCCTCGGGGTCGGTGACCGTCACCTTGAACGGCACGGGCTCGCCGAAGGCGGCCAGGCTGCCGTTGCCCGGCACGGTGATCTTCACCGTGGGCTCGGTGTTGCCGACCACGATCCGGACGCTGGCGTTGCCGGTGTTGCCCTCGGCGTCCTTCGCGGTGAAGGTCGCGGTGTAGGTGCCGACCTTCTTGTACCGGTGGGTGGGGGTGAGGCCCTCGCCCTTGGTGCCGTCGCCGAAGTCCCAGCTGTAGGTGAGGTCCGGGGAGTCGGCGTCCTTGGCGCTGCCGGTGAACTTGACCCTCAGGCCTGCCGCACCGGACGTCTTGTCCGCGCTGACCTCGGCGATCGGGGAGAAGCCGTCCTCGGCGTTCTCGATCCGGTACAGCGCGGAGTTCTCGTCGCCCTGGAACCAGGAGACGCCGTAGTCGAGGACGTAGAGCGCGCCGTCGGGGCCGAACTCCATGTCCATGATCTGGGTGCCGGTCCACGGGAAGTCGTTGATCGTCGCGACCGTGCCGTCCTCGTTCTGCTCGATCCGCTTGATCCAGCGGCGGCCGAACTCGCCGGCGAAGAAGTCGCCGTCGTACGCCTCGGGGAACTTCACGCTGGAGTCGAGCTCGGGGTCGTAGCGGTAGACCGGGCCGCCCATCGGGGACTCGGAGCCGGTGCCGAACTCCGGTACGGAGTCACCGTCGTAGGGGATCCAGGCGGGCTGCGCGGGCGGCAGGTCGACCAGGCCGGTGTTGTGCGGGGAGGTGTTCTTCGGGGCGGCGCAGTCGAACGTCTCGCCGGAGGCGCCGGTGGCGAAGTCGTAGTCGACGTAGGCGTCGTTGTCGCCGGTGCAGAACGGCCAGCCGAAGTTGGCCGCCTCGGTGACCTTGGCGAACTCGACCTGTCCCCCCGGACCCCGGTTCGGGTCGGCGGCGCCCGCGTCGGGGCCGTAGTCGCCCACGTAGATGGTGCCGGTCTTCTTGTCGATGTTCATCCGGAACGGGTTGCGGAAGCCCATCGCGTAGATCTCGGGGCGGGTCTTCTCGGTGCCCGGGGCGAAGAGGTTGCCCTCCGGGACGGTGTACGAGCCGTCCTCGGCGACCTTGATGCGGAGGATCTTGCCGCGGAGGTCGTTGGTGTTGCCGGAGCTGCGGCGGGCGTCGAAGGCCGGGTTGCGGTCCGCCCTCTCGTCGATCGGCGTGTAGCCGTCGGAGGCGAAGGGGTTGGTGTCGTCGCCGGTGGAGAGGTAGAGGTTGCCCTCGGCGTCGAAGGCGATGTCGCCGCCGACGTGGCAGCAGGTGCCGCGGGAGGCCGCGACGTCCAGGACCTTCTTCTCGCTGGCCATGTCCAGCGTGCCGTTGGGGTTGAGGACGAACCGGGAGAGGCGGTTGACGCCGTCGAACTTCTCGAAGTCCTCGGCGGTGCCGTTCTCCGGGGCGTCGCCGGCCGGGGTGTCGAGCGGCGGGGCGTAGTAGAGGTAGATCGCCCGGTTGTTCTCGAAGTCCGGGTCGATGCCGACGCCCTGCAGCCCTTCCTCGTCGTGGCTGTAGACGTCGAGCTTGCCGGCGACCTTGGTGACGCCGCCCTGGTCGGTGATCCTCAGTGTGCCGTCGCGCGAGGTGTGCAGGACGCTGCGGTCCGGGAGCACGGCGAGCGACATCGGCTCGCCCATCTCGGGCTCGCCCTTGGCGAGCGGTACCTGCTGGAACTGCCCTTCGGCGGCTGCCGTCTCGTCGTGCTCCGGGTGGCCCGGGTGGGCGCCGGCGACGGTCGCCGGGGTGCCCACGGCCAGCAACAGGCCGGTGAACAGGGCGAGAGAGGTGCGGAGTCTGGGACGTCTCGTGGTCCGGGTGGATTTGAGTCTGCTTCTGTGCACGAAGTCCCTCCGGGAACGGGTGGGCCGTACGGAACGGGTGCGAAGACGTGCGGTGCGTGCGGGCGCCGGGGTGCGCCGTCACCCCGGAGGCGTGGGTGTCCTGAACACTTCAGGGACGGTAACCGCGTTCTTCCGGGGCGAACACCCCTTGGACCGGGACCGGTTGAACTTTTTCCCAACTCAGGACAAAGCGGGATCCGGGCAGGTCGGACCGGGGACCGGCGGATGTTCCGGTCCCCGTCCCCGACCTGCCGTCGGGCGCGCGGATCAGCTGTTGAACGCGGCGTCGAAGGACGCGCTGGGCGGCTCGAAGTCGAAGGCCTTGAGGCGGGTCAGCGCCTCGGGGGCGCCCTGGAGCCGGTCCATGCCGGCGTCCTCCCACTCGACGGAGACGGGACCCCGGTAGTCGATGGAGCGCAGCATGCGGAAGACGTCCTCCCAGGGGACGTCGCCGTGGCCGGCGGAGACGAAGTCCCAGCCGCGCCGCGGGTCGCCCCAGGGCAGGTGGGAGCCGAGGCGGCCGTTGCGGCCGTCGAGGCGCCTGCGGGCCTCCTTGCAGTCGACGTGGTAGATCCGGTCGCGGAAGTCCCACAGGAAGCCGACCGGGTCGAGGTCCTGCCACACGAAGTGGGAGGGGTCGAAGTTGAGGCCGAAGGCCGGCCGGCGGTCGACCGCCTCCAGGGCGCGTACGGTCGTCCAGTAGTCGTAGGCGATCTCGCTGGGGTGGACCTCGTGCGCGAACCGCACGCCCTCGGCGTCGAAGACGTCCAGGATCGGGTTCCACCGCTCGGCGAAGTCCTCGTAGCCGCGCTCGATCATCGGCTCGGGGGCGGGCGGGAACATGGCGACCAGGTGCCAGATGGCGGAGCCGGTGAAGCCGATGACGGTGTCGACGCCGAGGAGGGCCGCAGCGCGCGCGGTGTCCTTGATCTCGGCGGCGGCCCGCTGCCGTACGCCCTCTGCCTCGCCGTCGCCCCAGATGCGGGCGGGCAGGATCGCCTGGTGGCGTTCGTCGATGATGGCGTCGCACACCGCCTGCCCCACCAGGTGGTTGGAGATGGCCCAGCACTTCAGGCCGTACTTCTCCAGGAGCTGGTGGCGGCCGGCGACGTAGGACGGGTCGGCGAGCGCCTTGTCCACCTCGAAGTGGTCGCCCCAGCAGGCGAGTTCGAGGCCGTCGTAGCCGAAGTCACGGGCGAGTCGGCAGACCTCCTCCAGCGGCAGGTCCGCCCACTGGCCGGTGAACAGCGTGAAGTTGCGCGGCATCCGTATCCGTCCTCTCAGGCGGCGATCGGTGTGTAGACGGAGTTCTTCTCGGCGCTCTCCTCCACCGCGGCCAGGACGCGCTGCACCTGGAGCCCGTCGGCGAAGGAGGGTTCGGGACTGCGGCCCTCGGCGACCGCGTGGACCAGGTCGCGGGCCTGGTGCACGAAGGTGTGCTCGTAGCCGAGGCCGTGGCCCGGCGGCCACCAGGCCTCGAGGTAGGGGTGCTCGGGTTCGGTGACCAGGATGCGGCGGAAGCCCGCGTGCGTCCCGGGCTCGGTGCCGTCGTGGAACTCCAGTTCGTTGAGCCGTTCCAGGTCGAAGGCGAGCGACCCGCGCTCGCCGTTGAGTTCGATGCGCAGGGCGTTCTTGCGTCCGGTGGCGTACCGGGTGGCCTCGAAGGAGGCGAGGGCGCCGGAGGTGAACCGGCCGGTGAACAGGGCGGCGTCGTCGACGGTGACCGGCCCGGTGCCGGAGGCGAAGACGGCGGCCAGACCGCTGCTGTGCTCGGTGGGCAGCGGTCGCTCCCGTACGAACGTCTCGGTGAGCGCGGAGACCCCCGCGAGCCGCTCACCGGACAGGTACTGCGCCAGGTCGACGATGTGCGCGCCGAGGTCGCCGAGCGAACCGGAGCCGGCCTGCTCCCGGCGCAGCCGCCAGGTCAGCGGGAACTCCGGGTCCACCAGCCAGTCCTGCAGATACGCGACCCGCACGTGCCGCAGTCTCCCGATCCGGCCCTCGGCCACCATCCGCCGGGCCAGCGCGGTCGCGGGGACCCGGCGGTAGTTGAAGCCGACCATCGCCAGCTGTCCGCGCGCCGCCGCCTCTTCGGCGGCGCGGGTCATCGCCTCGGCCTCCACGACGGTGTTGGCGAGGGGCTTTTCGCACAGCACGTGCTTGCCCGCGGCGAGCGCGGCAAGGGCGATCTCGGCGTGGCTGTCGCCGGGGGTGCAGATGTCGACGAGGTCGACGTCGTCCCGTTCCACCAGGGCACGCCAGTCCGTCTCGGTCTCCGCCCAGCCGTGCCGGCCGGCCGCCGCGCGCACGGCGTCGGCGTCCCGGCCGCAGATCACGGCCAGTTCGGGGCTCAGCGGCAGGTCGAAGACGCGTGGCGCGGTGCGCCAGCCCTGGGAGTGGGCGGCGCCCATGAAGGCGTAACCGACCATGCCGATGCGCAGCGGTGGCTTCCCCGTCTCCGCCCCGTCGGACGCTTGCGGCTGTGCCATTCGGATGTCCTCCTCGTCGTCGTGGCGGGCGGGGGTGGGCCCCGCCCGGGGGGCTGGTCAGGCCCGTGGGGCGGGGCTCCTCACTTGAAGCCCGTGGACATGTACTGGTCCACGTTCTCCTTGTCGACGACGGCCGAGTAGCAGGTCACCGACGAGGGGATCTCGAACTCCGCGAGGCCGCTCACGCCCTTGCCCTGGCCGAGGGCGCGGGCCAGGTCGATCGCGGAGGCGGCCATCGTCGGCGGGTACAGGACGGTGGCCTTCAGGACACCGTTGTCGGCCTTGATGGCCTCGAACGCGGAGAGCGCGCCCGCGCCGCCCACCATCAGGAACTCGTCGCGCCCGGCCTGTTCGATGGCGCGCAGCGCGCCCACGCCCTGGTCGTCGTCGTGGTTCCACAGCGCGTCGATCTGCGACTGCGCCTGGAGGAGCTGGGCCATCTTGGCCTGGCCGGACTCGACGGTGAACTCGGCGGCCTGGCGAGCCACCTTCTGGATGTTGGGGTAGTTCTTCAGCGCGTCGTCGAAGCCCTGGGTGCGCTGCTTGGTCAGCTCCAGGTTGTCCAGGCCGGCCAGCTCGACGACCTTGGCGCCCTGCTTGTCCTTGAGCTTCTCGCCGATGTAGTGACCGGCGTTGAGGCCCATGCCGTAGTTGTCGCCGCCGACCCAGCAGCGGTACGCCTGTGGGGTGTTGAAGATCCGGTCGAGGTTGACGACGGGGATGCCGGCGCGCATCGCCTTCAGTCCGACCTGGGTGAGGGCCTTGCCGTCGGCGGGCAGGATCACCAGGACGTCGACCTTCTTGTTGATGAGGGTCTCGATCTGGCCGATCTGCTGGGCGGTGTCGTTGGAACCCTCGGTGATCTCCAGGGTGACGTCGGAGTACTTCTCCGCCCGCTTCTTGGCGTTGTCGTTGATGGCGTTGAGCCAGCCGTGGTCGGCCTGCGGTCCGGCGAAGCCGATGGTGACCTGCTTGCCGGGCTTGTCGTCGGCGGCCGGCTGGTCGTTGGCGGCCGGCTCGTCGTCGCTGGACTCGTTGCTGGTGCAGCCGGTGACGAGGGCGCCGGCGGACACGGCGGCCGCTCCGAAGAGCAGCCCTCTGCGGCTGGTGAACTCTGGCATGGCGGTGAACCCCTTCTTCAGGTCGTGCTCGCGGTACGGCGCTGGACCAGCACGGCGGCGACGATGATCGCGCCCTTGGCGATCTGCTGGACGTCGCTCTGCAGGTTGTTCAGGGCGAAGATGTTGGTGATCGTGGTGAAGATCAGGACGCCGAGGACGGAGCCGACGATGGTGCCGCGGCCCCCGGTGAGCAGGGTGCCGCCGATGATCGCGGCGGCGATGGCGTCGAGTTCGTAGAGGTTGCCGTTGGTGTTCTGGCCGGAGCCGGCCAGCACGATCAGCAGGAAGGCGGCGATGCCGCAGCACAGCCCGGACAGCAGGTAGAGGTAGAGCCGCTGGCGGCGTACGTCGATGCCGGCGAGCCGGGCGGCCTCCGCGTTGCCGCCGACGGCGACGGAGCGGCGGCCGAAGGTGGTCCGGTTGAGGAGCAGCCAGCCGACGACGGTGACCGCGGCGAACACCAGGACCAGCGGCGGTATGCCGAGCACGTAGGAGTCGCGCTCGCCGAGGTCGAGGACCCCGTCGACGGTGACGATCTGCGTCCGCCCGTCGGTGATCTGCAGGGCGAGACCGCGGGCCGAGGCGAGCATGGCGAGGGTGGCGATGAACGGGACCATCCCGCCGTACGCGATGAGCACCCCGTTGACCAGTCCGCACCCCAGTCCGACGAGGACGGCGGTGAAGAGGATGCCCGCGAAGCCGAACTCCTGGGTGGCGACGGTGGTCGCCCACACCGAGGAGAGGGCGACGATCGCGCCGACCGACAGGTCGATGCCGCCGGAGATGATGACGAAGGTCATGCCGACGGTGACGACACCGATGACGGAGGCCTGGGTGAGGACCAGTTGGAGGTTTCGGGTGTCCAGGAACTGGTCCGGTTTGGTGATGCCGCCGATGAGGATCAGTACGGCGAGCACGCCGAGCAGCGACAGGGTGCGGACGTCGGCGCGGAACAACACGGCGCGCCAGGCGGGCTTTTCGCCGGCCGACGGCACCTTGGGGGCGCTGTCCCGCGGCGGGGAGACGGGCTGCGTCATGACGCCGGGCTTCCTTCCATGACCAGGTCGAGTACACGGTGTTCGTCGAGTTCGCGGGCGGGCGCCGTGTGGACGACGCTGCCCTCGCGCAGCACCAGGACGCGGTCGGCGAGGCCGAGCACCTCGGGCACCTCGCTGGAGACCAGCAGCACGGCGAGGCCCTCGTCCGCCAGCCGGCGGACGACCGCGTAGAGCTCGGCGCGGGCGCCGACGTCGACGCCCCGGGTGGGTTCGTCGAGCAGCAGCACCCGGCAGCCGCGCAGCAGCCAGCGCGCGAGCACGGCTTTCTGCTGGTTGCCGCCGGACAGGGTGCGCACGGGCACGTCCGGGTTGTCGGGCCGCAGCGACAGTTCGCGGACCGCCGCGCGTGCCGCCCCCAGTTCGGCGCCGCGATCGATCCAGCCGGCCTTCGCGAACCGCGACATGGAGGAGACCGACACATTGCGGGTGACGGACTCCAGCATCAGCAGGGCCTGCGCCTTGCGTTCCTCGGGGGCGAGCCCGAGTCCGGCGCGCACGGCGGCCCGTACGCTGCCCGGCCTCAGGGGGCGCCCGTCGACGAGGACCCGGCCGGTGTCCGGCTTGCGGGCACCGTAGATGGTCTCCAGGATCTCGGAGCGTCCGGAGCCGACGAGTCCGGCCAGTCCGACGATCTCCCCGGGCCGCACCTGGAGGTCGAGCGGGGCGAACTCGCCCTCGCGGGACAGCCCTTCGACGGTGAGTACCGGTTCGCCCCGCGGGGCGGCGGCGGGCCGCTCCGGGAAGACGTACTCGACGTTGCGTCCCGTCATCAGCGCGACGACCTCGCGGGTCGGCGTCGACTTCGCGGGCAGCCCGCCGGCGACGGCCCGGCCGTCCTTCAGCACGGTCACCCGGTCGCCGATGCGCCGGATCTCCTCCAGGCGGTGCGAGATGTAGACGACGGCGACGCCGTCGGCGGTGAGGTCGCCGACGATGCGGAAGAGGTTGTCGACCTCGTCCGGGTCGAGGGCGGCGGACGGCTCGTCCATCACGATGAGCCGTACGTCGTGGGAGAGCGCCCGCGCCATGGACACGATCTGCTGCTGTGCCGCGGAGAGTTCGCCGACCAGCCGGGCCGGATCGACCTCGGGGTGGCCGAGCCGCTTGAGGAGTTCGGCGGTCGACGACCTGGCGGCCCTTCCCCGTACGACGAAACCGGCGGCCGTGGGTTCATGGCCGAGGTGGACGTTCTCGGCGACCGACAGGTGTTCCACCAGGTCGAGTTCCTGGTAGATGGTGGCGATGCCGAGACGCATGGCGGCGATCGGCGAGCGCAGGGTGACGTCCTCGCCGCGCCAGCGGATGGTGCCGGTGTCGGGCTGGTGGGCGCCGGCCAGCACCTTGATCAGGGTGGACTTCCCGGCGCCGTTCTGGCCGAGCAGGCAGTGCACCTCGCCGGCCTGGACGTCGAGGTCGACGCCGTCCAGGGCCCGGACTCCGGGGAACGACTTGGTGATGCCGGACATGCTGAGCAGCGGTGGTTGTGGTGCCATGCGGATTCCCCTCGGCGGGCGTACGGGCCGGTGTCAGGGCGATCCCCTTGCGGGGCAGGCGTTTTCAGGCAGGGCGGGGTAGGGCGGTGGCGGTGCCTGGTACGGGTGGTACGGGTGGGCTGTTCCGGTGCGGAGAAAGGTGCGGTGGAAGCCGGTGCGGTGGAGCAGGTGCCGTGACGCGGATGTGGTGGTGCCTGGAACGGGTGCGACGAAGGAGCGGGAAGGGCTGCTTACGCGGGTGAGAACAGGTGGTCGCTGATGAGCCGGGCCGCGCCGATGACTCCGGCGGTGGGTCCCAACTCCCCCAGCACGATGGGCAGGTTGCCCGTGGCCAGGGGCAGCGAGCCGCGGTAGACCTGGGTGCGGATCGCGGCGAGCAGGGTGTGGCCGAGGCCGGTCACCCCGCCGCCGATCACCACCAGGCCGGGGTTGAAGAAGCTGACCAGGCCGGCGATGACCTGGCCGGTGCGGTTGCCACCCTCGCGGATCAGATCGAGGGCGGTGGCGTCACCGGCCGCGGCCGCGGCGGCGACGTCGACGGCGCTGAGCGTGCCGTTCGCCTCCAGCCGGCCGGCGAGTTCGGCGGAGAGCCGCTGTTCGGCGGCCTCCATGGCGTCCCGGGCGAGGGCCGCGCCGGAGAAGTGGGCCTCCAGGCAGCCCCGGTTGCCGCAGGCGCACGGGCGGCCGTCGGGCACGGCCTGGATGTGCCCGATGTCGCCCGCGCTGCCCGTCGTACCGCGGTAGACCTCACCACCGACGACGATGCCGCAGCCGATGCCGGTACCGATCTTGACGCAGAGGAAGTCGGCGACGGTGCGGGCGACGCCCGCGTGCTGCTCCCCCATCGCCATCAGGTTCACGTCGTTGTCGACCATGACCGGGCAGCCGAGGTCCTGGCTGAGCGCCTCCCGCACGGGGAAGCCGTCCCAGCCCGGCATGATCGGCGGAGCCACCGGGATGCCCTCGGGGAAGCGGACCGGGCCCGGGACGCCGATGCCGGCGCCGTCGAACCCCTCCGCGAGCCCCGAGGCCTTCAACTTCGCGGCCATGGCGAGTACTTGCTCGAAGACCGCGACCGGTCCCTCGCGTACGTCCATGGGCTGGTTGATGTGCCCGAGGATCTCCAGCTCGGCGTTGGTGACGGCGACGTCGACCGAGGTCGCGCCGATGTCGACGCCGAGGAACCGCAGGTGCGGGTTGAGCCGGATGTTGTGGGAGCGCCGGCCGCCGCGCGAGGCGGCGAGTCCGTCGGCCACGACGAGATCCGTCTCCAGCAGCCGGTCCACCTCCACGGCCAGTTTCGACCGGGAGAGGTCGACCTGGTCGCCCAGCTGGGCACGGGAGTTGGGTCCGCCGTCGCGCAGCAGCCTGAGCAGTCGTGCCTGGTGGGCGTTGGCGGGTCGCGCTGTCATACGTCTCACGAGCCCCTCCCCGCCTCGATCGGCCTGTGCGCGCCGGATTCCGGCCACGTATGTGGCGTTCCTTCGGATGGGAAAGTAGCAGCGCCTGCCGGAGGTGGGAAGAAGTCGCGCAGGAATTGCCCCCTACTTTTTCCACTCACAGGACAAAGGAGTCCGTGAGGGCGCGGGGAGAGACATCACAAAGCGACCGAAAGGGCGCGCTCAGGACTTCGCGCGGGCGTGGTACGAGCGCCGGGTGTGCTCGGTGTGTTCGCGCATGAGCCGGGTGGCCAGTTGTTCGTCATGGGCGGCGACGGCCGCGATCAGCTCGCGGTGCTCGACCCAGGACTGTCCGCCGCGCTGCCGGGCGACGGGTGTGTAGTACCAGCGCACGCGCCGGTCGACCTGGGCGGCGAGTTCGGCGAGCACGGCGTTGCCGGCCAGCTCCATGATCTTGGCGTGGAAGCGGGCGTTGAGGGCGACGGCGGCGTCCACGTCGTCGGCGTCGACGGCCTTGAGCCCCTCGGCCAGGATCTCCTCCAGGGCCTCCACGCCCGCCCCGTCGGCGTTGCTCGCGGCCAGCCGGGCCGCCTCGGCCTCCAGCAGCGTACGGACGGTGAGGAGCTGGTCGGCCTCCTCCTCCGTCGGCTCGTGCACGAACGCGCCCTGTGCGGGCCGCAGATCGACCCAGCCCTCGGTGTTGAGCCGTTGCAGCGCCTCGCGCACCGGCTGGCGGGAGACACCGAGGTGGCCGGCGAGTTCGCTCTCGACGAGGTGCTGGCCGGGCTGGAGGGCGCGGGTGGTGATGAGTTCGAGCAGCGCCTCGTAGACCCGGTCGCGCAGCGGTCCCGGCCGTTCGAGCTTGGGCACCGCCCCCTGGGGCAGTCCGGTCGACAGCATCGCGGTCCCCCTCCTCGGCGGCGCCGCGCACCGCCGCGAACACCGGTGCACCGCAACGCCAGTAGTGATTGTCTTTCGTCTACAGTCTACGGCGCACAGACACCAGGGGGGCGGGGAGTCGGCCTCGTCACACCCGCGGCGGGCTCAGGGGCAGCGCACGACCTGTCCCGCGTACGACAGGTTCCCGCCGAAGCCGAAGAGCAGTACCGGGTCGCCGGCCGTCACCGCGCCCTGTTCGACGAGCTTGGAGAAGGCGAGCGGGATGCTGGCGGCCGAGGTGTTGCCGGACTCGGTGACGTCGCGGGCGACGACGGCGTTGACGGCGCCGAGCCGGCGGGCGAGGGGTTCGATGATCCGCAGGTTGGCCTGGTGCAGCACCACCGCGGCGAGGTCCTCGGGCGCCAGTCCCGCCTTCTCGCAGGCCTGGCGGGCGACGACCGGCAGCCGGGTGGCCGCCCAGCGGTAGACGCTCTGCCCCTCCTGCGCGAACCGCGGGGGCGTCCCCTCGATCCGCACCGCGTGGCCCATCTCGGGCACCGAGCCCCACAGCACCGGGCCGATCCCCGCCTCCGCGCCCGGGGCGCAGGCCTCCACGACGGCCGCGCCCGCCCCGTCGCCGACCAGCACGCAGGTGGTGCGGTCGGTCCAGTCGGCCACGTCGGACATCTTGTCGGCGCCGATGACCAGCACCCGGCTCGCGCCGCCGGCCCGCACGGTGTGGTCGGCGGTGGCGAGGGCGTGGGTGAATCCGGCGCAGACCACGTTGATGTCCATGACGGCGGGTCCGGGCATGCCGAGGCGGGCCGCGACGCGGGCGGCCATGTTGGGCGAGCGGTCGATGGCGGTGGACGTGGCGACCAGGACCAGGTCGATCTCGGCGGGGGTCCGGCCGGCCGCCGCCAGTGCCTTGGCGGCGGCGTGCGCGGCCAGCTCGTCGACCGGTTCGTCGGGCCCGGCGATGTGACGGGTGCGGATGCCCACGCGGCTCGTGATCCACTCGTCGCTGGTGTCGACCATGCCCGCCAGGTCCTCGTTGGTGAGGACCCGGGCGGGCTGGTAGTGGCCGACGGCGACGATGCGCGAGCCGATCATGGGTGATCCCCCTAGTGGTTCAGTTGCGGGATGCACCAGTCTGATCAGTGACTCACGGGTACGAGGGCAGGTGAAGTGACAGGAAACGGGCGCCGGGCTTGTCGGCTTCCCTCAGCCTCCGAAGCGCCGTCCCGACCGTCCGCGGTCAGCCGGTGAACAGTTGTGTCGCCTTGCGCACGAGCTCGTACAGACCGTAGGCGAGCGGCACCCCCACCCACAGCCAGGAGAAGGTGATGAGCCCGCGGCGGCCGGGGCTGCTAGGCGGACTCTGGCTGCTCTCGCCGGTCATCGGCGGCCTCTTTCGGTGTCTCGGGGCTGGGGACGTGGTGGCGGGGGTGGACGGGCCGGACCAGCTCGTTGGCGACGAAGCCGACGACGAGCAGCCCGATCATGATGACCAGTGACAGCCCGTACAGGGACGGACCGTGCCGGCCCGCCTCCTCCTGGCGGTCGGCGACCCAGTTCACGATCAGCGGTCCGAGCACACCGGCCGTGGACCAGGCGGTGAGCAGCCGGCCGTGGATCGCCCCGACCTCGTAGGTGCCGAAGAGGTCCTTCAGATACGCCGGGACCGTGGCGAAGCCGCCGCCGTAGAAGGAGAGGATCACCAGGGCGCACAGCACGAACAGCGGCTTGGAGGAGTCTCCCAGCAGCCAGATGAGCGCGTACATCAGCGCGCCGACGCCGAGGTAGACCCGGTAGATGTTCTTGCGGCCGATGAGGTCGGAGGTGGTCGACCAGCCGATGCGGCCCGCCATGTTGGCCGCCGACAGCAGGGCGACGAATCCCGCGGCGGCGGTCGCCGACACCGGTGCGGAGGTGTCCGCGAAGAAGTCGGTGATCATCGGGGCGGCCTTCTCCAGGATGCCGATGCCCGCGGTGACGTTCATGGTGAGCACGATCCACAGCAGCCAGAACTGCGGGGTGCGCACGGCGGAGCGGGCCGAGACCTGCGGTCCCGTGACCACGGCGGGTCCGCCGGCCACCGGGCGCGCGGTGCGCGGCACCCGCACCAGCACCACGCCGAGCAGCATGAACACGGCGTACGTCAGCCCGTGCACGAGGAAGGCGAGCGCGATGCCGGCGTTGTCGGCGCCGAAGGAGTCGAGCATCTGCGACGACCAGGGCGAGGCGATCAGCGCGCCGCCGCCGAAGCCCATGATGGCGATGCCGGTGGCCATGCCGGGCCGGTCCGGGAACCACTTGATCAGCGTCGAGACGGGCGAGATGTAGCCGATGCCCAGGCCGATGCCGCCGACGAAGCCATAGCCAAAAACGATCAGCCAGTACTGCTCGGTGGCCGCGCCCAGGGCGGAGAGCAGGAAGCCGGAGGAGAAGCAGATCAGGGCGACGGTCATCGCCCAGCGCGGGCCCCGGCGTTCGACGAGGGTGCCGCCGAACGCGGCGGACAGGCCGAGCATGACGATGCCGAGCTGGAAGGGCAGTGCGCTCTGGGTGCCGCTGAGGTCGAGCGCGGACTCCAGCGGCGGCTTGAACACGCTCCACGCGTAGGCCTGGCCGATGGAGAGGTGGACGGAGAGCGCGGCGGGCGGGACGAGCCAGCGGCTCCAGCCCGGCGGTGCGACGGGGGGACTCATGGGTCCCCAACCGTAGGGACGGCGCGGGCCGTTGAGAAGACGGTTGAGCAGACAACCACTGGTACTGCACAAAGCCTTGCTGGGGTCACCTCCATACTGTAGACAATATTTCGTCGACAGAGATTCGGCGGTTCCCGTGGTCCTCGGTGTCCCTCGACCGAACGGAGCTACCCTCGCCATGAAAGTCGCAGTCCTCGGCGCCGGGGCGATCGGCGCCTACGTCGGTGCCGCGCTCCACCGTGCGGGCGCCGACGTGCATCTCATCGCCCGTGGACCGCATCTGGCGGCCATGAGGCAGTACGGAGTACGGGTGCGCAGCCCGCGCGGTGACTTCACCGCGCACCCCCGCGCCACCGACGACCCGGCCGAAGTCGGCCCGGTCGACCATGTGTTCCTGGGCCTGAAGGCCAACTCGTACGCGGCGTGCGGGCCGCTGATCGAGCCGCTGCTGCACGACACCACGACCGTCGTGGCCGCCCAGAACGGCATCCCCTGGTGGTACTTCCACCGGCACGGCGGACCGTACGACGGCCGCCGCCTGGAGAGTGTGGACCCACAGGGCGCGGTCAGCGCGGTGCTCGCGCCCGAACGGGCCGTCGGCTGCGTCGTCTACGCGGCCACCGAACTCGAACAGCCCGGCGTGGTACGCCATGTGGAAGGCACCCGCTTCTCCATCGGCGAGCCCGACCGGGGCGTCTCCGCGCGCTGTCTGGCCCTGAGCGAGGCGATGCGGGCCGGGGGCCTGAAGTGCCCGGTCGAACCGGACCTGCGCAACGACATCTGGCTGAAGCTGCTGGGCAACATCTCCTTCAACCCGATCAGCGCCCTGGCGCGCGCCACCATGCGGCAGATGTGTCTGCACGGCGGCACCCGGCAGGTCATCGAGACGATGATGGCCGAGACGCTGGCGGTCGCCGGGGCCCTCGGCTGCGAGGTCGGCGTCTCCATCGAGCGCCGGCTGGCGGGCGCGGAGAAGGTCGGCGACCACCGCACCTCCACGCTCCAGGACCTGGAGCGCGGCAAGCCGCTCGAACTCGACGTCCTGCTCGCGGCCGTCGTCGAGCTGGCGGAGATCACCGGTGTCCCGGTGCCCACCCTGCGCACCGTGCACGCCCTGTCGGACCTGCTCGCGCTGAGGAGCGCCGCATGAGGAAACCCGCCCGCAAGCAACGCGACCGAAGCCCGAAGACCTACACCCGTCTCACCCACCCCCTCGTCCGGGACTCGCGCGACGCGCCCTTCCGCCGGGCGAGCTGGGACGAGGCGCTGGACCGTACCGCGCGGGGCCTGGCGGCGGCGCGCGGCGCGTTCGGACTGTTCTCCTGCTCCCGCGCGACCAACGAGATGAACTACGTGGCGCAGAAGTTCGCCCGGGTCGTCATGGGCACCAACAACGTCGACTCCTGCAACCGCACCTGCCACGCCCCGTCCGTGGCCGGCCTGTCGGCGGCGTTCGGCTCGGGCGGCGGCACGTCGTCGTACGAGGAGATCGAGCACACCGACGTCATCGTGATGTGGGGCTCCAACGCCCGCTTCGCGCACCCGATCTTCTTCCAGCACGTGCTGAAGGGCATACGCAACGGCGCCCGGATGTACGCGGTCGACCCGCGCCGGACGTCCACCGCCGAGTGGGCGGAGAGCTGGCTCGGCCTGAACGTCGGCACGGACATCGCGATGGCGCACGCGATCGGCCGCGAGATCATCCACGCGGGCCTGGTCAACGAGGCGTTCGTACGGCGGGCCACCACGGGATTCGAGGAGTACGAGGCGCTCGTCGAACCGTGGACGCTCTCCCTGGCCGAAAAGGTGACGGGCGTTCCGGCGGCGGCCATACGGGAGTTGGCGCACGCCTACGCCCGCGCGGAGCGCGCCCAGCTCTGCTGGACCCTCGGCATCACCGAGCACCACAACGGCACCGACAACGTCCGCGCCCTGATCAACCTCTCCCTCCTGACCGGCCACGTCGGCCGCTACGGCTCGGGCCTGCAGCCCCTGCGCGGCCAGAACAACGTGCAGGGCGGCGGCGACATGGGCGCGATCCCCAACCGTCTGCCCGGCTTCCAGGACATCCTCGACACCGGCACACGGCTGAAGTTCGAGTCGGCCTGGGACACCGTCATCCAGCCGCACCGCGGGCTGACCCTGACGGAGATGTTCGAGGCCATGGAGGACGGCTCCCTGCGGGCCGTCTACTGCATCGGTGAGAACCCGGCCCAGTCGGAGGCGGACAGCGAACAGGCGGTACGCCGGCTGCGGGAGCTGGACTTCCTGGTGGTCCAGGACATCTTCCTGACGAAGACCGCCGAACTCGCCGACGTCGTCCTGCCCGCGACCGCCGGCTGGGCGGAGACCGAGGGCACCACCACCAACAGCGAACGCCGGGTGCAGCGGGTGCGCCGGGCCGTGGTCCCGCCCGGCGAGGCGCGCGAGGACATCGACATCCTCTGCGACCTCGCCACCCGCCTCGGCCACGACTGGAAGTACGCCGACGCCGAGGCGGTGTGGAACGAGCTGCGCTCGGTCTCCCCGGACCACTACGGGATGACGTACGAGCGCCTGGACGAACACCAGGGCATCCAGTGGCCGTGCCCGAGCACGGACGCGCTCGAACCGACGTACCTGCACGGCCGTCTGTGGGACCCGGACCCTGCCGGGCGCGGCAGGCCCGCTCCCTTCGGCATCGTGCGGCACGATCCGCCGGTCGACCTCACCGACGAGCGGTACCCGATCCGGCTGACCACGGGCCGGCGCCTCGACTCCTACAACACGGGTGTGCAGAGCGGCGGTTTCGCGTCTCCGCTGCGGCGCGGCGAGTACGTCGAGCTGTGCCCGGAGGACGCCGAACGCTACGGGGTGGTGGTCGGCGAGGAGGTACGGGTGACCTCGCGGCGCGGCTCGGTGCTGGCGCCGGTCTGGGTGGACACGGGACTCCGGCCGGGCCTCGCGTTCATGACGTTCCACTTTCCCGACGAGGTGGACACCAACCGGCTGACGATCGAGGCGAACTGCCCGATCGCGGGGACGGCGGAGTTCAAGGCGTCGGCGATCCGGATCGAGAAGGTGAGCACCCATGGACCTGCACTTCGGTGACAGCAAACCGACGGACGAGGAACGCGCGGCCGTCGACGCCCTGCTCGGCCCGCCCGAGTCCTCCTGGGAGGGCGCCGACCGCTCCGACGCGGACCTGCGCTGGGCCCGCGGCGGCCGGGAGGCCCGCGACCGCCGCGACCTGCTGCTGCCGGGGCTGCACGCCGTCAACGACCGGGTCGGCTGGATCAGCGAGGGCGCCCTGGACTACCTGTGCCGCCGCCTGACGGTCCCCCCGGCGGAGGCCTACGGCGTCGCCACCTTCTACGCGATGTTCTCCCTCCGCCCCCGCCCGGCAACGGTCCTGCACGTGTGCACGGACCTGGCCTGCACGGCGGCGGGCGCGAGCGAGCTGTGCGCCGACGTGGAGACCCGCCTGGCCCCGGAATCCGGCGTACACGTCGAACGAAGCCCTTGCCTGGGCCTGTGCGAAAGGGCACCAGCGGCACTGGTGATCCGGGCCGGAGAAACAGCCCGTCCGGCGATTGAGGACGAGGCCCTTTCAGGGCCGAAAGGGGGGTCCGGGGGCACAGCCCCCGGGGACGGGAACGGGAAGGGGCGGCGGGGGCGAGAAACCATGAGGTGCACAGCCGTATGCGCCCCAGCCACCCCCGACACGGCGATCCAAACAGCCACCGCCCCCGAAACCGCACCCCCCGAACCCCCACCCACCACCGCGGTCCCCCAGGCAGGGCACCCCGCCCTCACCCTCCTCCACCGCATCGGCACAACCGACCCCACCGACCTGGACGACTACCGGGCGAACGGCGGCTACACCGCCCTCCGCCGCGCCTTCGCCCTCGGCCCCGCCGCCGTCATCCGCGAGGTCACCGACTCCGGACTCCTGGGCCGCGGCGGCGCCGCCTTCCCCACCGGCCGCAAATGGCAGGCCACGGCCTCCCAGCCGGACCACCCCCACTACCTCGTCTGCAACGCCGACGAATCCGAACCGGGCACGTTCAAGGACCGCGTCCTCATGGAGGGCGACCCGTTCGCGCTGGTCGAAGCCATGACCATCGCCGCGTACGCGACCGGCGCACACAAGGGCTACCTCTACCTCCGCGGCGAATACCCGCGAGCGACAGCCCGTATGGAACACGCGATCACCCAGGCCCGCGCCCGCGGCCTGCTCGGTGACGACATCCTCGGCCAGGGCTACGCCTTCGACATGGAGATCAGGCGCGGCGCGGGCGCGTACATCTGCGGCGAGGAAACAGCCCTCTTCAACTCCATCGAGGGCTACCGCGGCGAGCCCCGCACCAAGCCCCCCTTCCCGGTGGAGAAGGGCCTGTTCGGCAAACCGACAGCGGAGAACAACGTAGAAACCCTGATCAACGTCCTGCCCGTCCTCACCATGGGCGCCCAGGCCTACGCCGCGATCGGCACGGAGAGATCCACCGGCCCCAAACTCTTCTGCGTCTCGGGCAGCGTCGCCCGCCCCGGCGTCTACGAACTCCCCTTCGGTGCCACCCTGGGCGAACTCCTCCACCTCGCCGGTGTCCACGGCAAACTCCGCGCGGTCCTCCTCGGCGGAGCCGCCGGCGGCTTCGTCCGCCCCGACGAGCTGGACATCCCCCTCACCTTCGAAGGCACCCGGGCAGCGGGCACCACCCTCGGCTCCGGAGTCGTCATGGCCTTCGACGACACGGTCCCGCTCCCCCGCCTCCTCCTCCGCATCGCCCGGTTCTTCCGCGACGAGTCGTGCGGCCAGTGCGTCCCCTGCCGCGTCGGCACCGTCCGCCAGGAGGAGGCACTGCACCGGATCGTCGACCGCACGGGCGCCGGTGCCGCCACCGACATCACCCTGCTGCGCGAGGTCGGCCGTGCGATGCGGGACGCCTCGATCTGCGGTCTGGGGCAGACCGCGTGGAACGCCGTGGAATCCGCCATCGACCGTCTGGGGGCGTACGAATGACCGTGACACCGCTGGGGATCCCCCGCCGCCTGCTGGAGTTCACCCTGGACGGCGAGCCGGTCCGG
The DNA here is from genome assembly GCF_001905725.1 of Streptomyces sp. CB02400. GTDB lineage: Bacteria > Actinomycetota > Actinomycetes > Streptomycetales > Streptomycetaceae > Streptomyces > Streptomyces atrovirens. The sequence continues at coordinate 991,182 of NZ_LIWB01000001.1, read as the reverse complement.
GCGCCCGAGGGGTCGACGATCCTGGACGCCTGCCGGGCGGCCGGAAAGGACATCCCGACGCTCTGCGAGGGCGACACCCTGACCCCCAAGAACGCCTGCCGTGTCTGCGTGGTGGAGGTGGAGGGCTCCCGCACCCTGGTGCCCGCGTGCTCCCGCAAGGCCGAGCCCGGCATGGAGGTCCGCACCGGCACCGAGCGGGCCCGGCACAGCCGCAAGGTCGTCCTGGAGCTCCTCGCGTCCTCCGTCGACCTGTCGACGACTCCCCGGGCCACCGAGTGGATCGAGGAGTACGAGGCGGAACCGGACCGCTTCGGCCCGGACGCGGCCCGGCTCGGCGAGGAACCCAGGATCGACAACGACCTGTACGTCCGCGACTACGACAAGTGCATCCTCTGCTACAAGTGCGTGGACGCCTGCGGCGACCAGTGGCAGAACACCTTCGCGATCTCGGTCGCGGGCCGTGGTTTCGACACCCGGATCGCCGTGGAGCACGACGCCCCGCTGACCGACTCGGCGTGCGTGTACTGCGGAAACTGCATCGAGGTCTGCCCCACCGGGGCCCTGTCGTTCAAGTCGGAGTTCGACATGCGGGCGGCGGGTACCTGGGACGAGTCCGGGCAGTCGGAGACGACGACCGTGTGCGCGTACTGCGGTGTGGGCTGCAACCTCACCCTCCATGTGCAGGACAATGAGATCGTGAAGGTCACCTCGCCGCACGACAATCCGGTGACCCACGGCAACCTGTGCATCAAGGGCCGCTTCGGCTATCAGCACGTACAGAACCGGGACTGAGCGGAACTGGTGGGAACATGGGACGAGTCACGGAACGACGCAAGGTGCTCCGCATCCGGGACGGAGCGGTGTCCAGCCGCCCGGACACACTCGTCGCCGAGGAACCCCTGGAGATCCGCCTCAACGGCAAGTCCCTCGCCATCACCATGCGCACACCGGGCGACGACTTCGCGCTGGCGGCCGGGTTCCTGGTGAGCGAGGGGGTCCTCGCGACCGCCTCCGACCTGCAGAATATCGTCTACTGCGCCGGGGCGACGGCCGACGGCTCGAACACCTACAACGTGGTCGACGTGAAGACGGCCCCCGGCGTGGTGATCCCGGACATCACGCTGGAACGCAACGTCTACACCACCTCCTCCTGCGGCCTGTGCGGCAAGGCCAGCCTGGACGCGGTGCGCACCACGGCCCGCCATCCCATCGCGGACACCCCCGCGCTGCGCGTGGAGCCGGAACTGCTGGCGAGCCTGCCCGACCGGCTGCGCGCGTCCCAGCGGGTCTTCGACCGCACGGGCGGCCTGCACGCGGCGGCCCTGTTCGACGAGGACGGCGAGCTGCTCGACGTACGGGAGGACGTGGGCCGGCACAACGCGGTCGACAAGCTGGTCGGCCGTGCCCTGCAGAGCGGGAACCTGCCGCTGTCCCGGACGATCCTGCTGGTCTCCGGCCGGGCCTCGTTCGAGCTGGCGCAGAAGGCGGTCATGGCCGGCGTTCCGATGCTGGCGGCGGTCTCGGCGCCGTCCTCGCTGGCCGTGGACCTGGCGGCGGAGACGGGTCTGACCCTGGTGGGCTTCCTGCGGGGCAGTTCCATGAACGTGTACGCGGGTGAGGACCGTATCGCCCTGCGGGCCGCGGCCGCCCGGGGCTGACCGGTTCCTCCTCGCTGCACGGCGGCGGGGTCCCAGCCGGCGGGGAGCGCCCCCTGCGCCGCGGGGCCCCGCCTCGACGTCCGCCGGGCGCGCCCGACGCCGCGGGACCGTGCGCCCCGCACCAGGGGCTCCGACGCCCCCTGGAGCCGGACCACGACGCCCACCGACCTCCCCCGGGCGCGTCCGACGGCAGACCACGGCCGGCCACGACGCGAACCGGCCGGAGGCATCCGGGGCCGCCATGGTGCTCAGCCGGAACGTGTCCCCGTACCGGCCTCGGTCCGTGAGTGTCCGGCTCGGTCCTGGACGGTGGCCTCCGGCTCCTCGACGGGGTCGTGCGAGCGGCGCTTGGCGATCACCGCGCACACCATCAGCTGCGTCTGGTGGAACAGCATCAGCGGCAGCACGGCCAGCGAGGCCTGCGCCCCGAACAGCACGCTCGCCATGGGCAGCCCGGCGGCCAGCGACTTCTTCGAGCCGGCGAACTGGATCGCGATCCGGTCCTCCCGGCCGAACCGCAGCGCCTTGGCGCCGTACCAGGTCAGCAGCAGCATCACGGCGAGCAGGACGGCCTCGACGGCGAGCAGTCCGCCGAGCCGGGCGGGGCTCACCTGGTGCCAGACGCCCTGCACCATGCCCTCGCTGAACGCGGTGTAGACGACGAGCAGGATCGAGCCGCGGTCGACCAGCCCCAGCACCTTCCGGTGCCGGGAGACGAACCCGCCGATCCAGCGGCGCAGCAACTGCCCGGCGACGAACGGCACCAGCAGCTGGAGCACGATCCTCACCACCGACCCGGCGGAGAACCCGCCCCCGCCGCTGCCCAGCAGCGTCGCCGCGAGCAGCGGGGTGACGACGATGCCGACCAGCGAGGAGAAGGAGCCGGCGCAGATCGCGGCGGGCACGTTGCCGCGGGCGATGGAGGTGAACGCGATCGACGACTGGATGGTGGACGGGACCAGGGTGAGGAAGAGCAGGCCCTGGTAGAGCGGGTCGGTCAGGAACACCGGGACGAGTCCGCGGGCGGCCAGGCCCAGCACCGGGAAGACGACGAAGGTGCAGGCCAGCACGGTGACATGGAGCCGCCAGTGCTTCAGCCCGTCCAGGGCCTCGCGGGTGGAGAGCCGGGCGCCGTAGAGGAAGAACAGGAAGGCGATCGCGGCGGTGGAGGCGCCGGAGGCCAGGTCCGCGCCGGTCCCCCGCGCGGGGAGCAGCGCGGCGAGGCCCACGGTCCCGAGCAGCAGCAGGATGTACGGGTCGATCGGCATCCAGTTCGGCCAACGCAGGCGTTTCACGGTGCTCCACTTGCTCATGTGCTCGGTGCTCGGGTGTGCACGGGCGTCCCCTCCCCATCCTGCTCCCTCCCGCCGTGATCGGGAATCCGGTATACCGCTCTCACTGTCATCACGTTCCGCGATGACCGCCGCTACCCTGGCCGCATGTACGACCCGACGCAGCTGCGGACGTTCCTGTCGGTGGCGCAGACGCTGAGCTTCACGCAGGCGGCGCGGCGGCTCGGGCTGCGCCAGTCGACGGTGAGCCAGCACGTGCGGCGGCTGGAGGAGGCCACCGGGCGGCAGTTGTTCACGCGGGACACCCACTCGGTGGAGCTGACCGAGGACGGCGAGGCGATGCTCGGTTTCGCCCGGCGCATCCTGGACGTGCACGAGCAGGCGACGCAGTTCTTCACCGGTACCCGGCTGCGCGGGCGGCTGCGGTTCGGCGCGTCGGAGGACTTCGTGCTGACCCGGCTGCCGGAGATCCTGGAGCGGTTCCGGCACGAGCACCCGGAGGTCGATCTGGAGCTGACGGTCGAGCTGTCGGGCATCCTGCACGAGCGGCTGGCGGCGGGCCGGCTGGACCTGGTGCTGGCCAAGCGGCGGCCCGAGGACCCGCGGGGCGAGCTGGTCTGGCACGACGAGCTGGTGTGGATCGGCGCGCCGGGACTGCGGCTGGACCCGAACCGTCCGGTGCCGTTGATCGTCTATCCGCCGCCGGGCATCACCCGGGCCCTGGCCCTGCGGGCGCTGGAGCGGGAGGGCCGCCAGTGGCGCATCGTGTGCACCAGCGGCAGCCTCAACGGGCTGCTCGCGGCGGCCCGCGCCGGGCTCGGGGTGATGGTGCACTCGCGCGGGCTGATCCCGCCGGGGCTGGTGCGGATGCCGGAGCGGGCGGGGCTGCCGGAACCGGGCGAGGTGGACTTCGTGGTGGTGCACGGGCGGCGCCGTCCCTCCGCGCAGGGCGCGGCGGACGCGTTGGCGTCGGCGATCCTCGCGGGCGGCGACCGGCTGCACCGGGGCGGGCGGGGGTGACGTTCCGGCCGGCGCGCACGCTGGGACCAGTGGGGCCCGTACGACGTCCCAAGGGGCGGTCATGGGGTCGTACAGATTCGGTGGAGATTGCTCCACCGAAACTTACTCCTCGGTCAGGTTTCTGTCCGACCCTTCCCCATGTGAGCGCATTTTCCTCCCCTGACCAGCGCGGACGAGAGCTCCGCCCGGTCTTCGGTCCCCTCCCGCCCTCCGTCCGCGTGGGGTAGCTTTCACGGCGCCGTGCGGGACGAGGGCGTCGCCGCACCATTCCGGGCGTTGAGAAGCGGAGGGCGGGATTGCGCGAGTTCACCAACCCTCCGTCGGCCCTGGAGCCTCCGGTGGGCGGTCTGGCCGACGTGGTCTTCCGGTATGCCGAGGAGGACCCGTCGCGCGTCGCGCTCGGCCGCAAGGACGACACCGGCCGGTGGCGGGACGTGACCGGCGCGGAGTTCCGCGACGAGGTGCTCGCCCTCGCGAAGGGCCTCCTCGCGGGTGGCGTCCGGTTCGGCGACCGGGTCGCGATCATGTCCCGTACCCGGTACGAGTGGACGCTCTTCGACTTCGCGCTGTGGACGATCGGCGCGCAGGTCGTGCCCGTCTACCCCACGTCCTCCGCCGAGCAGTGCCTGTGGATGCTGTACGACGCGGAGGTGACGGCCGCGATCGTGGAGCACGAGGACCACGCGATGACGATCGCCACCGTCATCGACCGGCTGCCGCGGATGCGCCGGCTGTGGCAGCTCGACGCGGGCGCGGTGCAGGAGCTGTACGACGCGGGCGCGCACCTCGACGACGAGGTGGTGCACCGGCACCGGCAGGCGGTCACCCCCGACTCCGTCGCGACGATCATCTACACCTCGGGCACCACCGGCCGCCCCAAGGGCTGTGTGCTCTCGCACGGCAGCTTCATGTACGAGGCGGACACCGTCATCGAGCGCTGGGAGCCGGTGTTCCACTCCCGCCGGGGCGACGAGGCGGCGACGCTGCTGTTCCTGCCGCTCGCGCACGTCTTCGGGCGGATGGTGGAGGTCGCGGCGATCCGCGGGAAGGTGAAGTTCGGCCATCAGCCGCAGCTGAACGCGGCGGCGCTGATGCCCGATCTGGCCGCGTTCCGGCCGACGTTCTTCCTGGCCGTGCCGTACATCTTCGAGAAGGTGTTCAACGCGGCGCGGCGCAAGGCGGAGCGGGAGGGCCGTGCGGGGCCGTTCGAGAAGGCCGTCGAGGTGGCCGTCAAGTACGCGGACGCGGTGGAGGCGAGGGCCTGGGGCACCGGGCCCGGCCCGTCCGCGGCGCTGCGGATGCAGCACCAGCTCTTCGACAAGCTCGTCTACGCCAAGATCCGGGCGGCGATGGGCGGCAGGATCCGGCACGCCATGTCGGGCGGTTCGGCGATGGACCGCCGGCTCGGGCTGTTCTTCGCGGGCGCGGGCGTGCACGTCTACGAGGGGTACGGCCTCACGGAGTCGACGGCGGCGGCCACCGCCAACCCGCCCGAGCGCACTCGTTACGGCACGGTCGGGCAGCCCATCCCCGGGGTCACCGTGCACATCGCGGACGACGGCGAGATCTGGCTGCACGGCGACAACGTCTTCGACGGCTACCTCAACAACCCCGAGGCCACCGACGAGGCCCTGCACGACGGCTGGCTCGCCACCGGCGACCTCGGCTCCCTCGACGAGGACGGCTATCTCACCATCACCGGCCGCAAGAAGGAGATCCTGGTGACCTCCGGCGGCAAGAGCGTCTCACCGGGGGTGCTGGAGGAGCGGGTGCGGGACCATCCGCTGGTCAACCAGTGCGTCGTCGTCGGCAACGACCGCCCGTACGTCGCCGCGCTGGTCACCCTGGACCAGGAGGCCGTGGAGCACTGGCTGGCGATGCGCGGCAAGCCGCGGATGTCACCGGCCGAGCTGGTGCGCGACGCCGATCTGGAGACGGAGGTGCGGCGGGCCGTGGTCGCGGCGAACACCCTGGTCTCGCAGGCCGAGTCGATCCGTACGTTCCGGATCCTGGCGCAGCCGTTCACCGAGGAGCACGGGCTGCTCACGCCGTCGCTGAAACTGAAGCGGAGGGCGATCGAGAAGGCGTACGGGGCCGAGGTCGAGGCGCTCTACCAGGCATGAATTTCCCGGTCAGGAATGCGCCACGGGCCGTGATCGTTGACGATGGGGGTAACACCTGTAGTACCTGACCACAACCGAAGGATCGAGAGCTCGTGAGCAAGGTCCCCCCGATCACCCTGAACAACGGCGTCGAGATGCCCCAGCTGGGCTTCGGCGTCTGGCAGGTGCCGGACGCGGAGGCCGAGACGGCCGTGGCGACGGCGCTGGAGGCCGGCTACCGCAGCATCGACACCGCCGCGATCTACGGCAACGAGGAGGGCACCGGACGGGCCCTCGCGAAGTCGGACGTCCCGCGCGAGGACCTCTTCGTCACCACCAAGCTCTGGAACAGCGACCAGGGGTACGACTCCACCCTGCGGGCCTTCGACACGTCCCTGTCGAAGCTCGGTCTCGAGTACGTGGACCTGTACCTGATCCACTGGCCGACGCCCGCCCGGGACCGGTACGTCGACACGTACAAGGCGTTCGAGAAGCTGCTCGACGACGGCCGGGTCCGTGCCATCGGCGTGTCCAACTTCCTGCCGGAGTACCTGGAGCGGCTGATCGCCGAGACGTCGGTGGTCCCGGCGGTCAACCAGATCGAGCTGCATCCGCATCTGCAGCAGCACGCCGCGCGTGAGTACCACGCGGAGCAGGGCATCGCGACCGAGGCGTGGTCGCCGCTCGGTTCCGGCAAGGGGATCCTGGAGATTCCGGCGATCGTGGCGATCGCGCAGAAGCACGGGCGTACGGCGGCGCAGGTGGTGCTGCGCTGGCATCTTCAGCTGGGGAACGTCGTCATTCCGAAGTCGGTGACGCCGTCCCGGATCGCGGAGAACATCGATGTGTTCGGGTTCAGTCTGGATGCGGAGGATCTCGCTGCGATCAGTGCGCTGAACGAGGACCGGCGGATCGGGTCGCATCCGGCGGAGTTCAACGGGGGCTGACGTCTTTGGGGTGGAGCGGGGGGTGGTTGCGCGGCCCGGCGTTTGCGGGGTGCCGTCGCGCCCACCCGTGCCGCCCCAGCGGCACGACTGCCCGCTGCCGCGGGGGCGGCGGCAGCTTGAGTCAAGTCGTCATACGGGCCGCACCGCCGTGTGGACCGTGTGGGCTGTCAGGAGGAATACGTCCGGGCGGTGGTGGACGCTTGCCTTGTCGGCGGGGTCCAGGAGGCGGTCGAGGGTGGTGCGGTCGTCGGTCTCCAGGTCCTCGCCGATGACCTCGCGGGTGCGGGTGAGGGCGTCGACCACGTAGGCGCGGGCGCGGTCCGTGACCGGGGCGGGGAGGTCGAGGAGGAAGGTGCGCGAGCGGGTGTGGCGCAGGCCGGCCGAGGTCAGCAGGGCCGGCCAGTCCTCGACGACGGCCACCGAGCCCGGCAGTTCGGCCCGCATCCGGTCGAACCGCTCCTCCTCCACCGCGTCGATGCGCGCCTGGAGACCGGGCCGGCCGAACCCGATGTCGCGGGGCAGGAACCGGGGAGGCAGACCGCCCTCCATCACGGCCAGCGTGCCGCCGGGCGCCAGCCGCTCCGCGCAGGCGGCCAGCGCCGCGCCCTGGTCCCCGAGGTGGTGCACGCTGCGGCTGGCCCACAGCAGGTCGGCCGGGTAGTCCAGCTCGCCGAGCACATCGGGGAGTTCACCGGCGAGGGTGCCGAAACGGTCACCGGCGCCCTGGCGTCCGGCCCGGTCCCTGGCCCGCTCCAGCAGCGGTTCGGAACCGTCGACGGCCACGACCCGCGCGCCCGGGAAGGTCTCGGCGAACAGACACGAGATGACGCCGGGTCCGCTGCCCGCGTCCACGATCAGTCCCGGTTCCGTCACCTCCTTCGCCAGCCAGTTCAGGGCCCGCTCGTAGAGCGGTGTGAGCAACTCCGCCTGCGATTCGAGCAGGGGGGCCATCTCGGCCCAGTCGATGTCGCCGTGGTCGTGCCCGTGACCGTGCTTGTGCGTGTGGTCGTGCTTGTGGTCGTGGTCGTGCGCCATGGTGCTCAGCCTCTCCGCTCGGATGCCGCCAGGGTGCGACGACGCACCGGAAGCGGGCAAACGACATTGCCGTTCCCGCAAAAGGGTGCCGTGCGGAGAGACGTGCGGCGGTCCGCCGGGGCAGGGCCCCGGCGGACCGGTGGTTCAGCCCGTCACGACAGCGGCGGGTACGCGTTCTTCATCAGCTCCTGGAACTGGGCGGAGAACCAGTGCCCGGAGATGGGGGCGTTGTCCAGCGCACCCGACATGTTGTTGTCGTTCCGCGGGTTGCCGGTGTACGTCGGGTCGCACATCCGGTCGAAGCCCTTGCCCTCGTCGTTGTCGATGGGCTCGCTCGCACCGTCGGACTCGCCCGGGGGCTTCATCCAGACGTAGGCGTCGATCCCGGGCTCCGGGGAGGCCTTGGGCCGCTCACCGAGGCCGGCTCCCGCCTGGTTGCACCAGTTGCCGGTGTTGAAGCGGCGGTCGTAGCGGCCGCCGTCGACGTAGGTGTCCACGCTGGTCGTGGCGCCGGGACCGGTGGGCCGGTTCGCGCCGCCCCAGCCGTTGCGGGAGGTGTCGATCAGCATGCCGATGTTCGAGTCGAAGCCGATCGATACCAACTGGTTGCGCAGCGCCTGGGCGTACGACAGCTCGTCGACGTAACGGTTCCAGCTGACCCACTTGGACTCGCGCACCGACTTGCCGGCCACGTTGTCGTTGACGGAGAAGTGGTCCTCCTTCAGCGCGCTGTAGTTGGCCGTGTTGGCGATGAAGCCGTGCACGTCGGCGACGGTCGCACCCTCGGCGGTCGCCGCCTGCTTGAACATCTGCGCGGAGGCGCCGAAGTTGTCGTCCCAGCCCAGCCAGCCGTGGTGGCCGGCGTCCACGTAGTTGTAGACGTTGGACACGTCGCCCAGCTTGTTCAGGGCGTAGCCGACGCCCTTCACGTAGTTGCCGTTGGCCTTCATGACGTCGCAGTTCTCCGTGGCGGTGGGCCGCGGCGACACGTTGGTGACCAGGTTGGGCAGGGAGTCGATCTCGACCGTGGTGACGATCCGCAGCGAGGCGTACTTCGGGTCGGAGAGGATCTCCGCGATCGGGTCGATGTACTCCGTCTTGTAGCGGTCGATCTCCGTCGGGCCCAGCTCGCCGTTGGAGGCGAGGGCGGCGCAGTCACGGCCGGGCAGGTTGTATATGACGAGCTGGATGACGAGCTCGCCGGAGCCCTTCTGGGTGAGGGCCTCGTCGAGGTGGTCGCGCAGGCCCATGCCGCCGTTGACGCCGTTGATGGCGGCGGTGCGGTCCAGCCAGACACCGGTCGGCTGGTTCGCGATGCGGCTGCCGCCCGGCTCGGCGGCGGCCTTCGCGGACCACTCGGGGTTCACGTACACCTTGGCGCCGTCATAGGGGTTGTTCACCCGGTCGCCCGGCTCTGGCGGGTCGGTCGGGTCCGGCGGGTCGGTGGGTCCGCCGGAGTCGACGTTGCAGGTCACGCCGTCGAGGGTGAAGGTGGCGGGGACGGCGTTGCTGCCGCTGTAGGTGCCCTGGAAGCCGAAGGAGGTCGAACCCCCGGTGGCGAGAGTGCCGTTGTAGGACTCGTTGGCGGCGGTGACGTTCGCGCCGGACTGGCTCACCTTGGCGTTCCAGCCGCTGGTGATCCTCTGGTTGCCGGCGTAGGACCACTGCAGCGACCACGACGACTTGGCGGCGCTGTTGTTGGTGATCGTCACGGACGCGGTGAAGCCGGAGCCCCAGTCGTTCTGCACCTTGTAGTCCACGGTGCAGGGGACGGCGGCAGCCGCGCCGGCGGCGCCGGGGACGGCGGCGATCGCCGTCCCGGTGGCGCCGGCGACCAGCGCCATGGCGGCGAGAAGCGCGGTTCTGGTGCGACTCATCGTGCGGGTTTCCTATCCGTAGGGGGCTGTCCTTCTTGGGCGCGCGCAGACGATCGCGCGGCCTGGTGCCTCACGGGTGGGGATGCCGTTCAGACCTGATGGGGGCAGGCCTGCGGTGCCGGCCGGGAGTTTCCGGGCAGCACGGACGACACATGGATCCCACGGGAACGAGCGACCCCGCGTCAGGTGCTCCACACGTGCACGGGGGTGGCTAAAAGTACTGAACGCGGGGGGTGGCGCATTGAGCGACTCCTTGCAGCTCGGACGCGTCGTGACGGACGCGTCGACTGATGGAACCGCTCCCACTGGTGTACATGAAGTTAGCGCCAAGTCACGGTGAAGAACAGAGGGGCCGCTGACTTTCACACAAGTTGAACCGTCGAATGTTTTCGATTCGCCACAAGGCTTGACCGCCCCTCACCCCGTCCTCACTATGGGAGCGCTCCCACTGGTTCAAGGCTTGTCATGTCCGAGTCGCAGGAGGAACCAGCACCATGCATCCCCCACCCAGGAGACGCAGAGGCTTACGGCGGTTGCTGACGGCCGTCGCCGCTGCTCTCGCGCTTCCGCTGACGATGCTCTCGACCGGCTCGACTCCCGCTCAGGCAGCGGCCGTTCAGTGCAGCGTCGACTACAAGACGAACGACTGGGGTTCCGGATTCACCGTGGATCTGACCCTCACCAACCGCGGTTCGGACGCCATCGACGGCTGGACCCTGACGTACGACTACACGGGCAACCAGAAGCTCTCGAACGGCTGGAACGGCAGCTGGTCGCAGTCCGGCAAGACCATCACCGTGGAGGACGCCGGGTACAACGCCCGGATCGCCGCCGGCGCCGCCGTCACGACCGGCGGCCAGTTCACCTACAGCGGCAGCAACGCCGCTCCCACGTCGTTCGCCATCAACGGCACCACCTGCGTCGGGGCCCACCAGCCGCCGATCACCGTGCTGACCAGCCCGGAGGCCGGCGCCGTCTACACGCAGGGCGAGACGATCCCGCTCGCCGCCACCGCGGCTGCGGCCGACCAGGCCACCATCACCAAGGTGGAGTTCTACGACGACACCGAGCTGCTGGGCTCCGACACCAGCTCGCCCTTCGCGCTCTCCGTCGCCGGTTTGACCGTGGGCAGTCATTCACTGGTGGCGAAGGCGTACGACAGCATGGGCGCCTCCGCCGACTCGACCCCGGTCGGCATCACGGTCGCCTCGGGTCCCGCCGTGGTGGCCACGCCGTCCCAACTCGGCGTCCAGCAGGGTGAGTCGGGCTCGTACGAGGTGAAGCTGTCCAAGCAGCCGACCTCGAACGTGACCGTCACCACGAGCCGGGCGAGCGGCAACTCGGGACTGTCGGTCTCCGCCGGCGGCTCGCTCACCTTCACGCCGTCGAACTGGAACACCGCGCAGGAGGTGACGATCGCCGCCGACTCCTCGGGCAGTGGCTCGGCGGTCTTCGAGTCCTCGGCACCCGGCCACGCCAAGGCGGCGGTCACGGTGACGCAGCTCGGCGCGGAGAAGACGTACGACGCGCGCTTCCTGGAGCTGTACGGGAAGATCACCGACCCGGCGAACGGCTACTTCTCGCCGGAGGGCATCCCGTACCACTCGGTCGAGACGCTGATCGTCGAGGCGCCGGACCACGGCCACGAGACCACCTCGGAGGCGTACAGCTACCTGCTGTGGCTGCAGGCGATGTACGGCAAGGTGACCGGTGACTGGTCGAGGTTCAACGAGGCCTGGGAAATCATGGAGAACTACATGATCCCGACCCACGCCGACCAGCCGACCAACTCCTTCTACAACGCCTCGAAGCCGGCGACGTACGCGCCCGAGTACGACACTCCGAACGAGTACCCGTCGCAGCTCGACTCCAATGTCCCGGTCGGCCCCGACCCGATCGCGGCCGAGCTGAAGTCCGCCTACGGCACCGACGACGTCTACGGCATGCACTGGATCCAGGACGTCGACAACGTGTACGGCTACGGCAACTCGCCCGGCAAGTGCGAGGCGGGTCCGTCGGACACCGGACCGTCGTACATCAACACCTTCCAGCGCGGCCCGCAGGAGTCGGTGTGGGAGACCGTCCCGCAGCCCACCTGCGACGCCTTCAAGTACGGCGGCACCAACGGCTACCTGGACCTGTTCACCAAGGACGCCTCGTACGCCAAGCAGTGGAAGTTCACCAACGCCCCGGACGCCGACGCGCGTGCCGTGCAGGCCGCGTACTGGGCGGACCTGTGGGCCGAGGAGCAGGGCAAGGACGGTGAGATCGCCGAGACCGTCGCCAAGGCCGCCAAGATGGGCGACTACCTGCGCTACGCCATGTTCGACAAGTACTTCAAGAAGATCGGCAACTGCACCAGCCCGTCCTGCCCGGCCGGCACCGGCAAGGACGCCTCGCACTACCTGCTCTCCTGGTACTACGCCTGGGGCGGTGCCACCGACTCCTCGGCGGGCTGGGCCTGGCGCATCGGCTCCAGCCACGCGCACGGCGGCTACCAGAACCCGCTGGCCGCGTACGCGCTCAGCTCCTACGACGACCTGAAGCCGAAGTCGGCGACGGGCGCGGCGGACTGGGCCAAGTCCCTCGACCGGCAGCTGGAGTTCTACCGCTGGCTGCAGTCCGACGAGGGTGCCATCGCGGGCGGCGCGACCAACAGCTGGGCGGGCCGGTACACATCGCCGCCGTCCGGGACGCCGACCTTCTACGGCATGTACTACGACGAGAAGCCGGTGTACCACGACCCGCCGTCCAACCAGTGGTTCGGCTTCCAGGCGTGGTCCATGGAGCGGGTCGCCGAGTACTACCAGCAGACCGGTGACGCCGACGCCAAGGTCGTCCTCGACAAGTGGGTCGACTGGGCGCTGTCGGAGACCACGGTCAACCCGGACGGCTCCTTCCGGATCCCGTCGACGCTGCAGTGGTCGGGCAAGCCCGACACCTGGAACGCGTCGTCGCCCGGCGCCAACAGCGGGCTGCATGTCACGGTCGCCGACTACACCAACGACGTCGGTGTGGCCGCGGCGTACGCCAAGACCCTGACGTACTACGCCGACCGCTCGGGCGACACGGAGGCGGCCTCGACCGCCAAGGCGCTGCTGGACGGCATGTGGGAGAACAACCAGGACGCGCTCGGCATCGCCGTCCCGGAGACCCGCGCCGACTACAACCGCTTCGACGACCCGATCCACGTCCCGAACGGCTGGACCGGCACCATGCCCAACGGCGACACCATCAACTCGTCGTCGACGTTCGAGTCGATCCGCTCCTTCTACCAGGACGACCCGGCGTGGTCGAAGATCGAGTCCTATCTGGCGGGCGGCGCCGCGCCCACCTTCACGTACCACCGGTTCTGGGCCCAGGCCGACATCGCCCTGGCCATGGGCTCGTACGCGGAGCTTCTCGAATAGCCCCCGCCAAGCGCTCCGCGGGTCGGGCGGTTCTTTGACTGCGGGCCGTGCGTGGCTGGTCGCGCAGTTCCCCGCGCCCCTTTCGGGGCGCGGGGGGTACCGCTTCTTTCCCAAAGGCGCTTGATGGCTCCGCGTCCCTGGGCCCGTCACAGGACGACGGGCCCACCCGACCGGGCGGCCCCACCCACGCCAGGGGCCGCCCGGTCCTCGCACGCTCTCCCCACTCCACCTCCCCCCAAGAGGAAGGAACCTCCGTGCGAAGAACCCGTATCCTCACGACCGTGCTCGCGCTGGCGGCCGGTCTGCTCGCGGGCGGCCCGCCCGCCCTGGCCGCCGGCGCCCCGGAGCCGGCCACCACGCTCGCCGCCGACACCTACACCTGGAAGAACGCGCGCATCGACGGCGGCGGTTTCGTGCCCGGCATCGTCTTCAACCGCAGTGAGAAGGACCTGGCCTACGCCCGTACCGACATCGGCGGCGCCTACCGCTGGCAGGAGTCCACGAAGACCTGGACCCCGCTGCTCGACTCGGTCGGCTGGGACGACTGGGGGCACACCGGTGTGGTGAGCCTCGCCTCCGACTCCGCCGACCCCGACCGGGTGTACGCGGCGGTCGGCACGTACACCAACGACTGGGACCCGACGAACGGCGCCGTACTGCGCTCCACCGACCGGGGCGCGAGCTGGCAGAAGGCCGAGCTGCCGTTCAAGCTGGGCGGGAACATGCCGGGGCGGGGCATGGGGGAACGGCTGGCGGTCGACCCCCATGACAACGACGTGCTGTACCTGGGCGCGCCCAGCGGCCACGGGCTCTGGCGGTCCACCGACGCGGGCGCCACCTGGTCCGAGGTGACGGCGTTCCCCAACCCCGGGAACTACGCGCAGGATCCGAGTGACACCTCCGGGTACGCGTCCGACAACCAGGGCATCACCTGGGTCACCTTCGACGAGTCGACGGGCGGCGCCGGGGCGGCGACGGAGACGATCTACGTCGGGGTCGCCGACAAGGAGAACGCCGTCTACCGTTCGACGGACGCGGGCGCGACCTGGCAGCGGATCGCCGGGCAGCCGACGGGCTACCTGGCCCACAAGGGCGTCCTCGACGCCGAGAACGGCTACCTGTACCTGGCCTACAGCGACACCGGCGGCCCGTACGACGGCGGCAAGGGCCGGCTGTACCGGTACGCGACGGCGACCGGCACCTGGACGGACATCAGCCCGGTGGCGGAGGCCGACACCTACTACGGCTTCAGCGGCCTGACCGTGGACCGGCAGAACCCGGGCACGGTGATGGCGACGGCGTACAGCTCCTGGTGGCCGGACACTCAGATCTTCCGCTCGACGGACAGCGGCGGGACGTGGACGCAGGCGTGGAGCTACACGTCGTACCCCGACCGCGAGAACCGCTACACGATGGACGTCTCGTCCTCCCCCTGGCTGACCTGGGGCGCCAACCCGTCGCCGCCGGAACAGACGCCGAAGCTGGGCTGGATGACGGAGGCGCTGGAGATCGACCCGTTCGACTCCGACCGGATGATGTACGGGACGGGCGCGACGATCTACGGCACGGAGAACCTGACGAACTGGGACGACGACACGTCGTTCACCATCACCCCGATGGTGCGCGGCCTGGAGGAGACGGCCGTCAACGACCTGGTCTCTCCCCCGTCGGGCGCCCCGCTGATCAGCGCGCTCGGTGACATCGGCGGCTTCCGGCACACGGACCTGACCGAGGTGCCGTCGATGATGTTCACCCAGCCGAACTTCACGTCGACGACCAGTCTCGACTTCGCCGAGTCCGACCCGAACACGGTGGTACGGGCCGGCAACCTGGACTCCGGGCCGCACATCGCGTTCTCGACCGACAACGGCGCCAACTGGTTCGCGGGAACGGACCCTTCGGGTGTGAGCGGCGGCGGGACGGTCGCGGCGGCGGCCGACGGCAGCCGGTTCGTGTGGAGCCCGCAGGGCGCGGGCGTGCACCACACGACCGGGTTCGGCACGTCCTGGTCGGCGTCGAGCGGCATCCCGGCGGGGGCGATCGTCGAGTCCGACCGGGTGGACCCGAAGACGTTCTACGGTTTCAAGTCCGGGAAGTTCTACGTCAGTACGGACGGTGGTGCGACGTTCACGGCGTCGGCGGCGACGGGGCTCCCGGCCGGTGACAGCGTGCGCTTCAAGGCACTCCCGGGTACGAAGGGCGACGTGTGGCTGGCCGGCGGGTCGAGCGACGGGGCGTACGGCCTGTGGCACTCCACGGACTCGGGCGCGACCTTCACCAAGCTGTCGAACGTGGACGAGGCTGACACCGTCGGCTTCGGCAAGGCGGCGCCGGGCGCCTCGTACCAGACCCTCTTCACCAGCGCGGAGATCGGCGGCGTACGCGGCATCTTCCGCTCCACGGACCAGGGCGCGACCTGGACCCGTGTCAACGACGACGCCCACCAGTGGGGCTGGACGGGCGCGGCCATCACCGGTGACCCGCGGGTCTACGGCCGGGTCTACGTGGCGACCAACGGCCGCGGTGTCGTCTACGGCGACACCTCGGACACCGGCGGCGGCACGGATCCGGAGGAACCGGAAGAGCCCGAGGAGCCCGAGGAGCCCGGTCCGTCGGGCGCCTGCGCGGTGACCTACAAGGTCACCAACCAGTGGACCGACGGCTTCCAGGCCGACGTCCAGCTCACCAACACGGGCTCGGCCACCTGGAACGGCTGGTCCCTGAGCTGGTCCTTCGCTGACGGCCAGAAGATCTCCCAGCTCTGGAACGGGTCCCCCACCCAGTCCGGTCCGGCGGTGACGGTGCGCAACACCGACTGGAACGGCACGGTGGCGGCGGGCTCGTCGGTCGCCTTCGGCTTCACCGCGACCCGGTCCGCGACGAACACGGCACCGGCCGTCTTCGAACTGGGCGAACAGACCTGCGCGGTTCGCTGAACACGCGAAAAGCCCCGGCCCGCCTGTACACCGGTACAGACGGGCCGGGGTTGTGCTCAGGAGGTCCGCTCAGGGGGTGAAGACCGAGGGCCTGGGCGGGGTGGGCATGTCGGCGCCGATGAGGAAGCCGGTGTGCGGGGGCTGGTTGTAGGCGGTGTTCTGCCAGGCCAGGGCCGTGCGGTACAGGGTGTCGTGGAGGAGGGTGGTGATGCGGCGGTCCGTGTCGTGGGGGGTGGAGTAGATGCGCAGGTTCTTGTTGTCGCTGGTGCGCCAGACGACCTCCTCGCGCCAGTCGCCCAGGATGTCACCGGACAGGACCGGGGTGGCCTTGGTGCCGTTGTTCGACGACACGCCCGAGCCGGTCAGCAGGCGGGTGTCGGAGGACGTGCCGTACTTGTCGATGCGGGTGCCGTCGAGGAGTTCGCGGACCGGGTCGCCGTCCCACCAGGCCAGGAAGTTGGTGGAGGACGGCTTGCGGCCCTTGGTGCCGCCGCCCTCGTCACGGATGCTGCCGTCGGAGGAGGACCACATCTCGGGGCCGGAGTTGCCCGCATGGATGTCCCCCGCGACCCCGCGGCCGTTGTCGCAGCAGGCGGAGAGCTTCCAGCGGACCGCGCCGTTCGAGGGGTCGATGTACAGCGCGGCGGGCTGGCCCGTGGACTCGGAGACCTTGTAGTACTCCAGGCCGGACGTCGACGCGTCGAGGTCGCCGAGGTGCTGGGCGTCGCCGTGGCCGGTCTTGGTGGTCCACAGGCCGTTGCCGTTGTCGTCGACGGCCATCGAGCCGTAGACGATCTCGTCCCGGCCGTCGTTGTCGACGTCCCCGACGGACAGGCTGTGCGAGCCCTGACCGTCGTAGCCCTTGCCCTTGTTGGTGGAGGAGTTGGTGTCGAAGGTCCAGCGGCGGGTGAACTGGCCGCCCCGCCAGTCCCAGGCCGCGATGACCGTGCGCGTGTAGTAGCCGCGGGCCATGATCAGGGAGGGGCGGGCGCCGTCCAGGTACGCGGTGCCGGCGAGGAAGCGGTCGACGCGGTTGCCGTAGGAGTCGCCCCAGGAGGAGACCGTGCCGCGGGCCGGGACGTAGTCGACGGTGCCCATCGCCCTGCCGGTCTGCCCGTCGAACATCGTCAGGTACTCGGGGCCGGACAGGACGTACCCGCCGGCGTTGCGGTGGTCGGCCGAGGAGCTGCCGATGACCGCGCCGGTGCCGTCCTTCGTGCCGTCGGCGGTCTTCATGGCGACCTCGGCCTTGCCGTCGCCGTCGTAGTCGTACACCTGGAACTGCGTGTAGTGGGCGCCGGAACGGATGTTGCGGCCCAGGTCGATGCGCCACAGCCGGGTGCCGTCCAGCCTGACGCCGTCGACGACGGTGTTGCCGGTGTAGCCGGACTGGGAGTTGTCCTTGGCGTTGGTGGGCTGCCACTTGAGCACGATGTCGAGGGCGCCGTCACCGTCGAGGTCGCCGACGGAGGCGTCGTTGGCCTCGTAGGTGTACGAGACGCCGTCGGGGGTGGTGCCGCCGGACGGAGCGCTGATCGGTACGTCCTTGTAGCCGGCGCGGAACTGGATCGCGTGGACCGAGTCGCCCTGCTCGGTGCCGTTCACCACCGCGCGGACGGTGTAGTCGGCGTGCGAGGGCGCGCCGGAGTGGAAGTAGGTGGTGGAGCCGGTGATCGGACTGGAGTTGACCTTGGTGCCGGCCCGGTAGACGTTGAAGGCGACGCCGTCCGGGTCGGTGCCGAGCCAGCGCCAGCTGACCAGGTTGCCGCTGCCGGTGTGGACGCTGACGACGCCGCGGTCCAGCTTCTCGACCTGCCGTGCGGTGGCGGCCTCTGCGGGCGCCTCCGACAGCGCGGTCAGACCGGCGCCGGCCAGCGCCGCCACGGCGAGTGCCGCGGGCAGGACGACACGGCGTCTGCGGTGCCTGTGGGGGTGGGTCACGGGACGGACCTCCTGGGAGGACGGATGGGTTCCGCCCCTCAGTCGCCGCCGGGGCCCTCCGGGTTGCCGTCCTTCCGCTTCCGGTACGCCCGGAGACTGAACACGGGGTCGGGGCGGGGCCGGTCCTGGTCGGGGAGCTCGGCCAGCCGGGCGGCGAACTCCTCGGCGATCGGTTCACCCGGCGGCAGGGTGACGAACCAGCCGCGTCGCAGGTCGTCGATGGTGCGGCGGGGGCTGCGGCCCTGCCCGTGCCCCCGGAAGCGGGCCCGCCCCGCGGGCAGCAGGCCGTGGGCCGCCGCGCAGGCGTCGACGGCGTCGGGGGCGTCGGGGACCGGGCTGCGCGGGCGGGCCGCGAGGACCGCGTCGATGTCGCTGCCGACGTTGTGCGAGGCACCCTTGTGGACGGTGGTGACGTACACCCCGCCGGGCCGCAGCACGCGGGCGCACTCGGCGACGACCGCCCGTACGTCCTCGGGCCCCGGCATCAGGTGCAGCAGCCACACACTGGCCACGGCGTCGAACCGGGCGTCCCCGAAGGGCAGCCGGCGGCTGTCGGCGCGAACCACCGCGCCCGGCAGACGGGCGACGGCCATCCGGGTCATCGCCGGGGAGAGATCGGCGCCCGTCACCCGCAGACCGGCGCGGGCGGCGGCCAGCCGCCGGGTCACGATGCCGGTGCCGCACGCCACGTCCAGCAGCTCCCGCGCCGGCGCCGGTACGAGGCTCAGCACGGCCTCCGCGGCGGCCGCCGCCCGGGGTTCCCCGCCGCGCAGGACGTCGTACCGTTCCGCTTCCTCGTCGTAGTCCAGCACGCGCCTCAGTGTGCACCGTGGCCGGGGGCCAGGTCCTCCACCCTGCGGGCGAGCTCGAAATCCTTCTCGGTGACGGCGCCGCCCGCACTGTGGGTGTGCACGGACAGGGCCACCGTGTCGTAGCCGAGGGTGAGGTCGGAGTGGTGGTCGAGCTCCTCCTGCACCTGGGCGATGTGGACGGTCATCGCCGTCGCCGCGAAGTGCGAGCCGAGCCGGTAGGAGCGGGTGAGCCGGTCACCGTCGAGCGACCAGCCCGGCAGTCCGGCCAGCCGGTCCTCGGTCTCCTTCTGCGACAGCGGTTCGACGGGCATGGGCTGCGCTCCTTCGCCGGTTCGGATCTCGTGATCTCGTGCGGGACTTCCAGGCTGCCACAGAAGATCCCCCGGGGCCCCGGCCGGAAGCGGGCGGCTCCCCGGTACGGCCGTTTCTCGATTACCGTCCTGGCATGACCACTGTCACGTCCGGTACCGCTTCCCGCACCGGGGGCGTGGGCCCGCTGCTGCGCGCCTGGCGGGAGCAGCGTCGGGTCAGCCAGCTGGAGCTGGCCCTGCGCGCCGACTCCTCCGCCCGGCACATCAGCTTCATCGAGACCGGCCGCTCCCGGCCCAGCGAGGAGATGGTGCTGCGGCTGGCCGAGCACCTGGACGTGCCGATGCGGGAGCGCAACGCGCTGCTGCTGGCGGCCGGTTACGCGCCGCACTACCCGGAGACCCCGCTGGACGATCCCGCGCTGGAGGTGGTGCGCGACGGCATCGAGCGGCTGATCAGCGGGTTCGAGCCGTATCCGGCGCTGGTGGTGGACGCGATGTACGACGTCGTGGCGGCCAACCGGGGGGTCATGACGCTGTTCGACGGCGTTCCGGAGTCGCTGCTGACGCCGCCGCTGAACGCGGTGCGGCTCACCCTGCACCCGCAGGGGCTGGCGCCGCGGATCCGGAATCTGCGGGAGTGGCGCGGGCACCTGCTGGAGCAGATGCGGCGGCACATCGCCCTGCACCGCTCGGAACGGCTGCGGGCGCTGTACGACGAGGTGGCGGCGTTCCCCGTACCGGACTCCGTCGGCCTGCCGGAGGAACCGGCCGAGCCGGTGGCGTACTTCGCGCTGCCGATGGTGATCGAGCACGAGGGGCGGACGCTGTCGTTCGTGTCGTCGATCTCCACGTTCAACACGCCCATGGACGTGACCGTCGCCGAGCTGGCCGTGGAGACCCTGCTCCCGGCGGACCCGGCGACGGCCAAGTACCTTCAGTCCTGGCTGAGCTGACGCTCCTTCAGCGCCATGTGCTGGAGCAGGGCGAAGCCCGCCACGGTGAGCGCCTGGAGGACCGTCCACACCGCGCCCGCCGCGGTCGGGGTGAGCCACAGCGCGAGGGCGGCGAGACTCACCGCCGTCCAGACGAGGTTGGCCTCGACGACGATCCGCACGCCGAGGGCGGGCGGGTGCGGCCGGGCGGCCAGCAGGCCCACGCCGGCCGCGTACCCGGCGAGGAACGCGCCGAGCCCGAGCAGCAGACCGGAACCGGCCCCGAGGAACCGGCCGAGCGGCCCGGAGAGGGCGAGGTAGGCGACGGCGTTGGCACCGGTCACCACGGCGTCGAGAGCCAGGAAACGCCGCAGCATCCGCTGCGGCTCCACGGTCCGGGCGAGTACGGCGAGCTGGGTCGCGGACATGACGCATCATCCTCCGTCGGGGTCGGTGGCCGGGTTCCGGGCCGGAGTGCGCCGGCCCGGAACCCGGTGCGTCCACGATCCCGCGCGGGCGGGGGCGGGTCGATTACCTCTCGGGTCATGCGGCGAGGACCAGCGAAACAGGGCGGTCACCTGCGACTCGTGAGAGTGTCGGAAGAACATGACAGACTGAGCGCATGCCCGGGCGCGTTGGGGAGGCGTGGCGTGAGTGAGCGGCGGGCCGCACCCACCGTGGGCCAGGTGGTTCTGGGAAGGCGGCTGCAGGAACTGAGGGAGGCGGCGGGCCTCTCACGGGAGGAGGCCGCCCGCATCCTGCGGGTGGCGCCCGCGACCGTACGGCGGATGGAGACCGCCGAGGTCGCGCTGAAGATCCCGTACGTCCAGCTCCTGCTGAGCGCCTACGGGGTGCCCGAGGGCGAGTCCGCCGCGTTCGTCGAGCTCGCCGAGGAGGCGAACCGGCCGGGCTGGTGGCAGCGGTACGGCGACGTGCTGCCCGAGTGGTTCAGCATGTATGTGAGCCTGGAGGGCGCCGCCCGTATCATCCGCTCCTACGAGCCGCACTTCGTGCCGGGGCTGCTGCAGACCGAGGGGTACGCGCGTGCCGTGCTGGAGGCCGGGACGATCGGGAACATCGGGCCCGACGTGGTCGAGCGGCACGTGGCGCTGCGCATGGAGCGCCAGCGGCTGCTGGAGCGCCCCGATCCGCCGCACCTGTGGGTGCTGATGGAGGAGACGGTGCTGCGGCGTCCGGTGAGCGTCGACGGCCGGGTGATGCGCGACCAGCTCGACAAGCTCCTGGAGTGGTCCGCGCGGGACCGGATCACGCTGCAGATCGCCGAGTTCGCGGACGGTCCGCACCCGGGGACGTACGCGCCGTTCTCGCTGTTCCGGTTCGCCGAGCCGGAGCTGCCGGACATGGTGTTCACCGAGTATCTGACCGGTGCCCTGTACCTGGACTCCCGCAAGGAGGTGTCGGCGCATCTGGAGGTCCTGGACCACATGACGGCGCGGGCGGCCTCGACACAGCGCACCGAGAAACTGCTGCGGGAGTGCCGCGAGCACTACTGAGCCGCGCGCCCGAGCAAGCCTTCGCACCCCTGAGGAGAAGACTGCCCATGACCGGATCCGACACCGCGCCCGCCCGCATCGACACCAGCCGGCCGCATCCGGCCCGGGTCTACGACTGGTGGCTCGGCGGCAAGGACAACTACCCGGTCGACGAGGAGCTGGCGCGGAGGATCCTCGCGGCGGACGGCACGGTGTTACGCGGGGCGCGGGCCAACCGCCGGTTCATGCACCGGGCCGTGCGCACCGTCGCCGAGGCGGGGATACGCCAGTTCCTGGACATCGGCACGGGCATCCCCACGGAGCCCAATCTGCACCAGGTGGCGCAGGGCGTCGCCGCGGAGTCCCGCGTGGTGTACGCGGACAACGACCCGATCGTGCTGCGGCACGCCGAGGCGCTGCTGCACGGCACCGCCGAGGGCGGCACGCGGTACGTGCACGCCGATGTGCGGGACGCGGACACGCTGCTGCGCCGGGCCGCCGAGTCGCTGGACCTCGGCCGGCCCGTGGCGCTGTCGCTGGTCGCACTGACCCACTACCTGGACGACGATCCGGACGGCGACGACGTGTACGGCCTGCTGGAGCGGTACACGGCCGCGCTCGCGCCGGGCAGCTTCCTGATCCTCTCCCAGGTCACGCCCGATCTCAGCCCCGAGGCCGTGGGGCAGGCGGCGGAGCACTTCCGGCGCGGCGGTACGCCCTTCCACCCGCGCTCGCTGGCCGCGTTCTCCCGCTTCTTCACCGGGCTTGAGCTGCTGGGCCCGGGGGTGATCCCGGTGCACGGGTGGCGTCCGGAGGCGGAGGACGTGGCGGCGCAGGCGGAGGGCATCGTGCCGGTGTACGCGGGGGTCGCCCGCAAGCCCTGACCGGTGCGGCGTACGGCGGTCAGGCCGCGCCGTTCTCGCGCCGGCCGGTGTCCTTGTCGTCGTCGACGATCTCCGCGTCGACGACGCCGTCGTCGTCCTGCGGCGGGGTGTGCTGTCCGGTGCCCTCCGAGGGGGTCTGCTGGGCCTGCGCGTACATCGCCTGGCCCATCTTCTGGCTGACGGAGGCGAGTTTCTCGACGGCGGCGCGCAGTTCGGCGGTGTCGGAGGACTGCTGCTCCAGCAGCCGCTTCACCCCCGAGACGGCCGACTCGACCTCGGCCCTGGTCTCGCCGGGCACCTTGTCGCTGTTGTCCCGCAGGAACCGCTCGGTCTGGTAGACGAGTTGTTCGGCCTGGTTGCGGGTCTCGGCGGCCTCGCGGCGGTTGCGGTCCTCCTCGGCGTACTGCTCGGCGTCGCGCATCATGCGGTCGATGTCGTCCTTGGGGAGGGCCGAGCCGCCGGTGACGGTCATCTTCTGTTCGCGTCCGGTGGCGAGGTCCTTGGCGGAGACGTGCATGATCCCGTTGGCGTCGATGTCGAAGGCCACCTCGATCTGCGGGACGCCGCGCGGGGCCGGGGGCAGACCGGTGAGGTCGAAGACGCCGAGCTTCTTGTTGTAGGCGGCGATCTCGCGTTCGCCCTGGTAGACCTGGATGCCGACCGAGGGCTGGTTGTCGGTGGCGGTGGTGAAGATCTCCGAACGCCGGGTGGGGATCGTGGTGTTGCGCTCGATCAGCCTGGTCATGATGCCGCCCTTGGTCTCGATGCCCAGGGACAGCGGGGTGACGTCGAGGAGGAGGACGTCCTTGACGTCGCCGCGCAGGACGCCCGCCTGGAGGGCGGCGCCGAGGGCCACGACCTCGTCGGGGTTGACGCCCTTGTGCGGCTCCTTGCCGGTGAGTTCGCGGACCAGGTCGGTGACGGCGGGCATCCGGGTGGAGCCGCCGACCAGGATGACGTGGTCGATCGCGGAGAGCTTCACGCCGGCGTCCTTGACGGCCTGGTGGAAGGGCTTCTTGCAGCGCTCGAGGAGGTCCTCGGTGAGTTCCTGGAACTGGGCGCGGGTGAGCTTCTCGTCGAGGTGCAGGGGCCCTTCGGCGGAGGCGGTGATGTAGGGCAGGTTGACGGTGGTCTCCGACGAGGAGGACAGTTCGATCTTCGCCTTCTCGGCGGCCTCCCGCAGCCGCTGCACCGCCATCTTGTCCTGCGCCAGGTCGACGCCGTACTGCCCCTTGAAGCGCTTGGCGAGGTACTCCACGACGCGCTGGTCCCAGTCGTCGCCGCCGAGGTGGGTGTCGCCGTTGGTGGCCTTGACCTCGATGACGCCCTCGCCCATGTCGAGCAGCGACACGTCGAAGGTGCCGCCGCCCAGGTCGAAGACGAGGACGGTCTGGTCGTTCTCCTTGTCCAGGCCGTACGCCAGGGCCGCCGCCGTCGGCTCGTTGATGATCCTGAGCACCTTCAGGCCGGCGATCTCCCCGGCCTCCTTGGTGGCCTGCCGCTGGGTGTCGTCGAAGTACGCCGGTACGGTGATGACCGCGTCGGTGACGTCCTCGCCGAGGTAGGACTCGGCGTCCCGGCGCAGCTTCTGCAGCACCCGGGCGGACAGTTCCTGCGCCGTGTAGCGGGTGCCGTCGACGGAGCCCTGCTCGGGGAACCGCCAGTGCGCGTCGCCCATGTACCGCTTGACCGAGCGGGCGGTGCGTTCGACGTTCGTCACGGCCTGCCGTTTGGCGACCTCGCCGACCAGCACCTCGCCGTTCTTGGCGAAGGCCACGACCGAGGGGGTGGTGCGCGCGCCCTCCGCGTTGGCGATGACGGTGGGCTCACCGCCCTCCAGCACGGCCACCACCGAGTTCGTGGTTCCCAGGTCGATTCCGACCGCACGTCCCATCGCTGTCCCCTTCCGCCAGGGCACCTCTCCGGACTTCCAGCACAAAACTTGAGCGGCCCATTGTCAATAGGTTGAGCGGGTGGTTGTCAACGAGAGGGGTGTGCGTCACGCAGGGCCACGGCACGGCGGGGCCGGTCGGTGATCAGCACGTCCACGCGCGGATCGCCCAGGAAGCCGCGCAGCGCCGCGTCCTCGTTGACCGTCCACACCATGGTGAACAGTCTGTTACGGGCCGCCTCGCGCAGCACGCCGGCGCGGGCCAGCCGCCAGTGCGCGGCGACCCCGTGGGCGCCGCAGGCGCGGACGCGGCGCATGGGCAGCAGCTCGCCGATCCGGGTCCGCACCAGCCGGCCGCGGGCGATGTCCTTGCCGTCCCGGCCGAGGGACAGCACGGTGCGCACCCGCGGACGGGCGGCGGTGAGGGCGGCGACGGAGCGGTCCTCGAGGGTGGTGGCGACGAGTCCGTCCTCGCCGAGCAGGGCGACCGCGCGGTCGATCAGCTCCCGCTCGTGGCCGGTCTCCTTGAGGTCCAGATGGGCGACGAGCTTCCCCGCGACCAGTGCCATGACCTCGTCCACGACGGGCACGGGGTATCCGGCGCGGTCGTTCAGCTCGGCGTGGGTGAGCGTGGACAGCGGCGGGCCGGTGCGGCGTACGCGGAGGTCGTGGTGGACGACGAAGACCCCGTCCGCCGTGCGCCGTACGTCGAACTCGACGTACTCCGCGCCGGACGCGAGCGCGTCCTCGTACGCCTCCCGGGTCGCCGGGGCGGCGCGCTCGGAGCCGCCCTGGTGGGCGGAGACGGCGGGGCGTGGCGTCATGGTGGTGCGGCTCCGGGTGGGGACGTGCCGCAGGCCGCCCCGGAAGGGAGCGGCCTGCGGTGGTGCGGCGCGGCGAGCGGGTCAGGCGAGCTTCGCCGTCAGGGTGATGTTCGTGCCCTTCAGCGCCTGGCTGACGGGGCAGTTCACCTTGGCGTCCTCGGCGGCGGCGACGAAACCGGCCTCGTCCAGGCCGGGAACGGTGCCCTCGACGGTGAGGTGGATACCGGTGATGCCCTCACCGGGCACGAAGGTGACGTCGGCGGAGGTCGTCAGCTTGGTCGGCGGGGTGCCGGCCTTGTCGAGACCGTTGGACAGGGCCATCGAGAAGCAGCTTGAGTGGGCGGCGGCGATCAGCTCCTCGGGGCTGGTCCTGCCGTTCGCCTCCTCGGCCCGCGACGCCCAGGTGACCGGCTGCTCACTGATGCTGCCGGAGGAGTCGAAGGCGACGACCCCGCTGCCCTTGAACAGGTTGCCTTCCCAAACGGTGTGTGCGGAGCGCGTGGCTGCCATGACGCATCCTTTCGAAAATGTCCGGCCGTGTGTCCGGCGGTGCTCGGTCCGGGCGCCCGGATCACCGGGTGCCCGCCCCCATCCGATCACATCACGGCTCAACTCACCCGGAAGACGGGCCCCCTCGCGGTGAACGGCAGCCGCGCGCCCCGCGGGATGAGGTACGCGTGCTCGCGCCGGACCCGCAGGACGTCGTCGCACCAGCCGTCGGTGATGACCAGGATCGGCGCGGTGGGCGGGAAGTCGTCGGCGCGCTGGAGGAAGTCGATGCCGGGCTGGAGCACGGTGCCGCCCCGGCCGCGCACCCGCACCCGCCCGGCGATCTCGGTGACCGGTACGTACCCCGCGTCGTGCGGTGCCGCGTCGCAGAACACCACGCGGGCGGCCGGTACGTCACGGGCCTCGGCGTAGGAGGCGATGGCGCCGAGCGCCTTGCCGAGCAGGACCCGGTCCATGGAGCCGGAGGTGTCCAGGACGACGCCGAAGGTGCAGCGGGCGATCTCCTCGGGCGGGAAGTGACGTCCCGCGCGGGGGATGTCGGGGGTGGACGCCTGGCGCCGTGAGGGACGCGCGTACGACCGGAGCGGTTCGGGGCGGGGCACGAACTCGTCGAACCAGTGGGCGAGCCGGGCGTCCCAGGGCACCGGCGGATGGCTGAGCGCGCGTATCTCCTCGACCAGGCCGGCGGGCAGGAAGCCGCGCTCCTGCCGGTCGTGCAGGTCCAGGCCCTGGGACAGGCCCCGGCGGTAGAAGCCGTCGAGGTCGACGTAGTCGCGGGGCGGGCCGAGGGGGCCGCCGAGGATGTCGCCGAGGCCCTTGCCGCGCAGGGTGGCCAGCCGGCGCATGCGCCGGAGGTCGACGGCGATCCGGTCGTAGACCTCCTCGGCGGACAGTCCGGCGAGCTCCTTGTCGTACAGCAGGCCCTCGGGCATGGTGCCGACCCGCATCTCCTCCAGCCAGCCGTTGACGACGTAGTCGCAGGCGACGTTGAACAGGTACGGGTCGCGTCCGCCGCAGCGGTCGCCGTGGCGCAGGGCGGCGTGGAGCATCTCGTGGGCGAGGACGAAGCGCCATTCCTCCTCGTCCAGATGCCGCAGCGGGTTGACGTAGATCTCGCCCGCCTCGGCGTCGACGGCGGCGACGGAGATGCCGTGGGCGCGGGCGAGTTCGGCGTCGGCGACGAGGGTGATGCCGGCCGCGATGCCGCCGAGCAGCGGGTAGGAGGAGACGAACCAGCCGAGCGCACGCTCCCAGGGGCGTCGTGGGGCGGGCTTGCCGTCCAGGCTGTCGAGGCGGCCGGCCGCCATGTCCATCGCGGCGGACACGGTGCGGGTGAGGGCGGTGGCGAACGCGAGCTGGTGGTCCGGCGGCTGCCCGTACCAGCCGTACCACTCCACGAGCAGCAGGTCCGCCTCGCCGCCGGCCGTGCCGCAGCGCTCGTACACGGCCGGGACCCCGTCCCGGCGCCAGCGGGCGGCGAGCCGTTCCTCGTCGCCGTCGGGGTAGGCGGCGGGCAGGTGGTCGGGCGTCCGGCCGACGGGGAAGCCGAGCAGGAAGCGGTTGACGACGACGCAGCGGGCGGCGAGCTCGCAGTGGTCGGGCTGCTCGCGCGTGCCCTTGGCGGCCGGGACGTGGCCGAAGCCGAGGTGGAGGACGGCGTGGGCGAGGGCCCACGCCCAGGCTTCCGGGTCGGCCATGCGGTCCGGGTGGGCGTGCAGGACGGCCTCGGAGTCCACGCGCACCAGTCCGTCGCGGGGCGCGAGCGCGCAGTTCTCCCCGCGGCAGACCTCGAATTCCACGGCGGCCAGCGCGGGGTTGGCCCGCACCAGCCGCAGCCCGGCGTCGAACGCCTCCCCCGCGAGGTCCCGCTTCTTCGGGCCCTTCGCCCGGCCGCGGCTCACCGGCGCGCCTCCACCAGCCGGGGCATGTCGCGGGCCGCCTCGACGAGGAACCAGGACGGCAGCACCGGGTTGCCGTCGCTGTCGGAGGCGATGACGGTCTGGGCGACCTCGACGGAGATCTCGGCGAGCTGCACCAGCAGCGACTTGGCACGGTACGCGGTCTGGCGGCCGTTCGCCGACATGTGCTCCTTGGTCGCCGGGAGCTCCTTGACGAGGCGTTCCCGGAACGACTCGGCGAGGTAGTAGAGCAGGTCGCGGTCCTCCAGGCGGTGCGGCCAGCGGGCCTCGCCCTTGATGACGGCGTCGATGCCGAAACGGCTGCGCACGATCTTGACGTAGCCGCAGAAGGCGGTGGCGTGCGCGGGAGTGAGCGTGCCGTGCGCGAGGACCTTCAGGGTGTCCTCGTCGAGGTCACGGCCGAAGGAGTGCAGCGCGTCGGAGAGCATGTGCCAGGAGCGGGGCGTGGAGAACGGCTCCTCGGTCTTGGGCGGCTTGGACCACAGGTGGTCGGGGCGGTCGGTGAGGTGGTCGGTGATCCACGGGTGGATGCCGTTGTCCGCCGCCCACACCAGCCAGTCCTTGGGGGACGCCTCCAGGTGGACGTGGGTGAGGCGGTTGACGAGCGCGGAGGCGATGGGGCGGGCGAGCGCGTTGTCGGTGGCGCGGTTGCCGGCGCCTATGACGATGGAGCCCTTGGGCAGCTCGTAGTCGCCGATACGGCGGTCCAGGATCAGCGAGTAGAACGCCTTCTGCACGTCCGGGGTGGCCGCGTTGAGCTCGTCCAGGAACAGGCAGTACGGCTCGTCACGGGCGATCGCCTCCGGCGGGCAGAACACCGAGCGGCCGTCGCGGATCTGGGGCACGCCGATCAGGTCCTCGGGGGCGAGCTGGGTGCCCAGCAGACTCACGCACTCCAGCCCCAGTGACTCGGCGAACTCCCTGACCAGGGAGGACTTGCCGATACCGGGCGCTCCCCAGAGGAACACCGGCCGCACGGTCGCGAGACCGAGCAGCAGCTCCGGGATGCGGGCGGGGGTGACGGTGACGGCTGCCTGCACGCAGCGGCTCCTGGGGGTTCGGGGAGGTCGGAAGGGGGCGCACGGATCACCGGCGGCCGGGCCGGAGCACGCGGATCACGAGGGGCGCCGGAACCAGTGAACTGCGCCCGGACGCACCGGGGCAACGCGTTTTCGCACGGTCGACCCCGCCGGGCGCGGTCGAGGGTCTCGACGACCCGGTGGCCCGGCGGTGGGACCCGTCGGGAAAACCGTGCCGGGCCGGCTCCCGCGGGCCGGCCCGCTCAGGCCGCGCGTTCCCGGTCCGGCTCCGCCGGCACTTCCGCCTCGTCCGACTCCGTCAGCCAGCGGCGCAGCACCCGGTGGATCTGTTCGGCGCCGGTGAGGTCCGCTCCGTCGGGGACCGGCGCGGACAGGGCGAGCGGGGACAGCAGGAAGGGGCGGGACTGGGCGCCGCCGAGGCCGCCGTGGGAGCCGATCTGCTCCTCGAAGGCGAGGACCTCTCCGTCGGCGGGGTCGTGGAAGGAGTTGACCATGATGTCGGCGGTGTGCGGGAAGGTGTGGGTGCGGCGCACGACGTCGGCGGCGCCGGGGCCGAACGCGGCCAGCGGGCCGGGGTCGTCGTCCAGTTCGTCCAGCGGTATCTCCGCGCCGTACGCGCCGAGGACGACCCCGCCGTGGCGTTCGCTGCGGACGAGGAGGAAGCCGATGCCGGGGTGGTTGGCGAGGGTCGCAAGGAGCGCGGGGTGGCGGGCGTCGATCTCCTCCTTGGTCATCCGGTGCGGCACGTCCGGGAAGGAGACCAGGCCCAGGTTGCCGGAGGCGAGCACGACGGGTTCGGAGCCGCGGGAGGGGCGGTAGTGCTCGGCGCCCTCCTCGACGGGCCGGCGCAGCGCCGCCCGGACGGCGGCGCGGGCCTCGGCGCCGCTGTGGGTGCGTTGGGCGCGGCGCGGCACGGGCAGTCCGCAGCCGGCCCGCACCAGGTCGCCGAGGGTGAGGCCGTAGCGGGAGCGGAAGGTCTCGCCGGGGCTCTGCCCGTGGTCGGAGAGGACGACGACGCGGTAGGGGCGGGGGGCGTGCTCGGCGACGTTCTCGATCAGGGCGAGGGCGCGGTCGAGGCGCTGGAGGACCTTGTCGGTGTCCCGGCTGGTGGGCCCGGAGTGGTGGGCGACCTCGTCGTAGGCGACCAGGTCGGCGTAGACGGCGGTGCGGCCGGCCAGCAGGTCGCCCGTCACCGCGGCGACGACGACGTCCCGTTCGACGACGGTCGCGAAGGCCCGTACGAACGGGTAGAGCCCGCCGCGCGAGACGCGCGGGCGCTGCTCCCGGAACCGGGCCCGGGTGGACTGGCCGATCTCCCGGCCCACCTCGGCGACGAAGGACAGCGCGGTGCGCACCGCGTTGGCGGGGTCGGAGAAGTACGCGAAGTAGCCCGCGCGGGAACGGGCCGCCGGACCGCGGCGACGGGTGGCGATGGAGAGCACCAGGGCCTGCTCGTCGGCGCCGCCGCTGAAGAGGTTGCCCCGGCTGGCGCCGTCGGTGGCGAGCAGTCCCGCGTGGCCGGAGTACTCGATGGCGCGGGCCTGGAGCTCGGCGGCGCTGGTGGGCCGGTTGCAGACCATGACCTCGCGGCGGGCCTTCTCGTACCAGCGGAAGGCGGGGACGTCGTGGTTGCTGCCGTGCAGGATGCCGAGCTGGCTGGCGCCGGTCTGGCTGGACCAGTCGGTGCGCCAGGGGGTGAGGCGGTGGGAGGGGTGGTCGCCGCCGGTGCCGGTGCCCAGCCAGCGGGCGACGGTGGGCATCAGTCCCTTGTCGACGGCGGCCAGCAGCACGTCGTGGCCGACGCCGTCGAGTTGCAGGAACACGGTGCCGGGGGTGGCGGGGCAGGGCGGGGCGGAGCCCCGTCTGCGGTCGGCGAGGCGGTAGAGGCGGCGGCGGTAGGCGTCGTCGTCGCGTACGGCGAGGGCGGCGCCGGTGGCGGAGGCGACGGCGGACATCACCGCGGCGACCACGACCGCCGTCTCCGGTGCGGCGGTGCCGCGTTCGACCGGGGTGACGTGCAGCGCCAGCCACAGCAGGGCGCCGTTGAGGAAGAACACCAGCAGGCCCAGCACGAGCGCCGGCACGAGCAGCAGCAGACGCACCAGCAGCGGCCAGACCAGGGCGGACATCAGGCCGAAGGCGCCGGCGCCGAAGGCGGCGGTGACCGCGATGTCGGTGGCGCTGTCGCCGTCGGCCGAGCGCAGCCGGAAGTCGGGCAGGATGCCCGCGAGCAGCAGCATGGTGAGCGTGGAGACCACCCACACGGCGACACTCCGCCCGATCTGACTGGCGACCCGTCGCCACCGCCCGCCACCCACGCCCCGCACACCTCACGTCCCGGCCGACCTGGCCCGTCTCCACCCTGTCACAACGGCCGGACGGGGCGTTTCGTCCCCGGTCGCGCGGGCCGTCCGCGGCTCAGCGGCCGTCGTACCCTGCCGTCGGCAGCGACAGCCGCCGGTGCACACGGGCCTTCATCGCCGCGTCGTACGACGGTTCCGCGCGGCCGACCGTCTCCACGCGCACCCCGCGCCGCGCGCACTCCTGCGTGAACTCCTCCACGGAGGACAGCGCGCGTTCCAGTACCCGCAGACTGGGCGCCACGAACAGATCGGCCCCGGGCAGCACTCCGTCCCACAGCACACCGTGATCGGGCCGCAGTCCCCGTACGAGGAGTTCCCGGGCCACCACATAGCCGTGCTCGGCGGCCCAGCGGGCGCACATGGCGTGCTGGCCGCGGGAGTCCACCAGGAAGGGATCGGCGTCCAGTTCCTCCAGCGGCGTCAGACTCGCGATCGCCGTCACCCGCACCGGCCCCATGGCGCCCCCTCACCTCCGGTTTTCGCCGCCGACCCTACTCCTGCGCGTAGGCTTCGGGGAGTCGCGCGAAGGGGGCGGAAGAGGTGCCGGTGGAGGTCACCTGGTGGGGTCACGCCACCTGCACGGTCGAGGACTCGCACACCCGTGTGCTCACCGACCCCCTGTTCGCCCGCCGGCTCGCGCATCTGCGGCGCCGGCGCGGTGCGGTGCCGCCGGCCGAGGCCCGGCACGCGGACGTGGCCCTGGTCTCCCATCTGCACGCCGACCATCTGCACATACCGTCGCTGGCCCGGCTCGCCCCGGGTACGCGCCTGCTCGTGCCCCGGGGCGCACCACGCGCGGTGCCGGGGCTGCGCCGGCTCACGCATCTCGGGATGAGCGAGGTGGCGCCCGGCGATGTGACGAGGGTCGGCAAACTGGTCGTACGGGCCGTGCCCGCGCGGCACGACGGGCGGCGGCTGCCGGTCGGACCGCACCGCTCCCCCGCCCTCGGCTACGTCCTGGAGGGCGAGGCGCGGACGTACTTCGCCGGGGACACCGGTCTGTTCGACGAGATGGCCAAGGAGGTCGGGCCGGTCGACGTGGCGCTGCTCCCGGTGGGCGGCTGGGGTCCGTACCTGGGCGAGGGCCATCTGGACGCGGGGCGCGCGGCCGAGGCGCTGGCCCGGCTGGGGGCGTCCAGCGCGGTGCCGGTGCACTACGGCACGTACTGGCCGATCGGGATGGACGCCGTGCGCCCGCACGAGTTCCACGCGCCGGGGCACGAGTTCGAGCGGCAGGCGGCCCGGCACGCGCCCGGCGCGTCGGTGCACCGGCTGGCGCACGGGGAGCGCGTGCGCCTGGAGGTCTCGCGGTGATCCTTCCCGCCGCCCCGGGCCAGGCGGCCGGTGCGTCACTGTCGTCGGTGGCCCTGCCGGCCGTGGCGCCCGAGTTCACCCAGCAGGCCGTCGGCTACCCCTCGCTGTTCCTGCTGGTGCTGATCGGCGCGCTGGTGCCGGTGGTGCCGACGGGCGCGCTGGTCAGTTCGGCGGCCGTGGTCGCCTTCCACCGGGCGGCGCCGTTCTCGATGGCGCTGGTGTTCGTGACGGCGTCCCTGGCGGCGTTCCTCGGGGACGTCGCGCTGTACTGGCTGGGGCGGCGCGGGATGAGGTCGAAGAACGGCTCCCGCTGGCTGGAGGCGATCCGGGAGCGCGCCCCGGAGGACCGGCTGGCGCAGGCGCAGCACAAGCTCGCCGACCACGGGGTGGCGGTGCTGGTGCTGTCCCGGCTGGTCCCGGCCGGGCGGCTGCCGGTGATGCTGGCCTGTCTGGTCGCGAAGTGGCCGGTGCGGCGCTTCGTACGGGGCAATCTGCCGGCCTGTCTGGCCTGGGCGGCGACGTACCAGCTGATCGGGGTGCTCGGCGGTTCGCTGTTCGACCAGCCGTGGCAGGGCGTCCTGGCGGCGGTCGTACTGACGGTGCTGATCAGTGTGGCCCCGGGCCTGTGGCGGCGGATGCGGGGGACGGCGGCGGGGTGAGCCGGTCCCGGTCACGGCGGCCCCGGTCACGTCAGGATCCGGTCACGTCAGGATCCGGTCAGGATCCGGGAGCCGCCCACCGGCAGGTCCCACAGGTGGTCGCGGGGCAGGCCCGTCCGCTCCCAGGCGGCGCGGACCCGGGTGAGCGGTTCCAGGACCGGCTCCGCGGACAGGACGAACGTGCCCCAGTGCATGGGGGCCATGTGGCGTGCGCCGAGGTCCTGGGCGGCGCGCACCGCCTCCTCCGGGTCGCAGTGGACGTCGGCCAGCCACCAGCGGGGGTCGTAGGCGCCTACGGGCAGCAGGGTGAGGTCGATGCCGGGGTAGCGGCGGCCGATGCGGGAGAACCAGTGGCCGTAGCCGGTGTCGCCGGCGAAGTGGACGCGCCGCCCGTCGGGGCCGGTGAGCACCCAGCCGCCCCACAGGGAGCGGCAGGTGTCGGTGAGGGTGCGCTTGGACCAGTGGTGGGCCGGTACGAAGTCGAAGCGGACGCCGTCGAGTTCGGCGGCCTCCCACCAGTCGAGCTCGGTGACGCGGGTGAACCTGCGGCGGTGGAACCAGGGGGCGAGCCCGGCCGGCACGAACATGGGGGTGTCGCGCGGGAGCCGGCGCAGGGTGGGGGCGTCCAGGTGGTCGTAGTGGTTGTGGCTGATGACGACCGCGTCCACGCGCGGCAGGGCCTCCCAGGGGACGCCCACAGGGGTGATCCGGGCGGGGGTGCCGAGGATGCGGCGGGACCAGACCGGGTCGGTGAGCACGGTGAGCCCGCCGATCCGCAGCACCCAGCTCGCGTGTCCCACCCAGGTGACGGCGACCGTGCGGGCGTCGGCGCGGGGCAGCGGGCCGGGGACGCAGGGCAGCAGGGGGACGTCGGCGAGACCGTCCGGGGCGGGCCGTACGGCGCCCTCGCGGGCGAAGCGGGCGAGGGCCTTCAGGCCGGGCAGCGGGGACGTCAGCCGGTCGTGGAAGGTGCGGGGCCACAAGCGGCGTTCGGCGAGCGGACGGGGAGCGGCCAGTGGCGGGTACGGGACGGGCGGGCCGTCGGCCTCCCGGGTGCCGGATCCGGGGAAGGCCGTCCTCACGGCCGGCCCGGGGCGCCGCGTCATCGGGGGGACTCCCGTCGCCGGGCGCCGTCACGGAGTTCGTCGAGGACCGTTGTCAGCCGGGTCAACGCGCGTCGTACCTGCGGCAGTTCCAGGGGCGCGGGTGAACCCAGGCCTTCCGCGCGCAGTGCGGCGGTGTCGCCCAGCAGGGGGGCGGTGGACAGCCGTACGCGCGGTGCTTCGAGGTCGTCGCCGAAGCGGTGGCCGCCCGGCGCGGGCATGCCGAGCCGGGCGGTGAGGAAGTCCTCCAGTTCCTGGGCGTCACCGATGCCGTGCGCGCGGAGCGCGGGGGCCAGGGGGGTGAGGTCGACGTACAGGTGCCGGCCGCAGCAGGGGGGCCGGGCGAGGGCGCCCGCGGCGACGACGGCGTGGTGCGCGGCGGCGGCCACGCGCGCGTGCAGGCGTACGGCGTCGGCGACGCGCGCGGTGACCGGTCCGGGCTCGGACAGCGCGTACCCCGCCGCGACGGCGACGGGGGAGGCGACGCGCGCGTCGAGCGCGGTGAGCACGTCGAGCAC
This sequence comes from Streptomyces sp. CB02400, assembly GCF_001905725.1. Lineage (GTDB taxonomy): Bacteria > Actinomycetota > Actinomycetes > Streptomycetales > Streptomycetaceae > Streptomyces > Streptomyces atrovirens. Next base: position 956,391 of record NZ_LIWB01000001.1, on the reverse strand, counting down.
GCGCGCGTGGAGCGCGTTCCCGTCCTCGCCGGCCGGAAAGCGGGCCACCGCCGCCGGCCAGCCCGGCGGGAGCAGGGCGCCGGCCAGGTCGGTGACGACGGTGACCCGGTCGGGCAGCATCTCGGCGGGGCTGAGCAGCACGGTGCCGTGCGGGTCGTGCAGGGTGTCGCGCCAGGTCTCGTCGCTGACCAGGTGCAGCCCCTCGCCGACGGCGGCCTCCAGGGTCTCGTGCAGCAGTTCGGGCGGGGCGACGCCGGCGGTGGGGTCGTCGGCGACGGAGAGCACCAGCAGGCGCGGGTCGCCGCCCTCGGCCCGCAGCCGGCGCACGGTCTCCAGCAGGGCGTACGGGTCGGGGACGCCGCCGCTCTCGGCCGAGGCCGGCACATGGAAGGCGGGACGGCCGAGCAGGCGGGCGTAGGGGGCCCACCAGGCGGCGCAGGGCCGGGGCACCAGGACGTCGCCGCCGAGGGCGGCGGTCAGCGCCACCAGCAGGGCGGGGGCGCCGGGGGCGACGGCCACCCGGTCGGGGGCGGCGGGCAGTCCGCGCCGGTCACCGTAGCCGCAGGCCGCGTCCAGCAGGGCGGGCCCGCCGCCGACCGGTTCGGCGTCGGCGCGGGAGGCCGCGGCGGCGAGTACGGCGGACAGCTCGGGCAGGACGGGCAGCCCGTCCTCGGGGAGCGCCGGCCCGAACCGGACGGGGCCGTGGCCTTCCGGATCCGTCCGCCGCATCCCTACCTCCGCGCGGTTCCCCGGCGTCGTGCCCGGCGCCGGCTCGTGTTCCGGGTCCTGTCATCCGTCAGGTCCCCGCCGTCCGCCTGGAAGGCGGGGACCTGACGACAGGCCTAAGCCAGTCAGTACCCAGCGTGCCGCGTGCCATGGGTGCCGCGTGGATCCGCGCTGTTCACACGTGGGTGCGGCCGGCGTCAGCCGTCCGCACGGGTGGTGCGGTCGCGGTACACGCGGTGCGCGGCGGCGCCGAACGCGCCCGCGATCAGCAGCCCGCCGGCGGCCAGCGCGGGCACGGAGTCGATGAAGGCACCGCCCGCGCCGGCGTGGACGCCCTGGTGCGCGGGGGCGGTGGGGCAGGGGGTGCCTTTCCACTCGGTGGGCTTGGGCTCGGGGGTCTTGGAGGCGGTGGGCTTGGGCTCGGGGGCCTTGGACTCGGTGGGCCTGGGCTTCAGGGCCTTCGGTTCGACGGCCTCCGGGCCGGCGGGCTCCGGGCCGGCGGGCTCCGGGCCGGCGGGGTCGCTTTTCTGGGGAGCGGGGATCTCCGCTCCGAAGCCGGGTCCGGCGTCGGCGTCGGTGCTGGCGTCGGCGTCGGTGCTGGCGTCGACGCCGAACTCGGCATCGGGTCCGGCATCGAACTCGGCGTCCGGTCCGGCACCGAGCTCGGCTGCCAGCTCGGCTTCGAGCTCGGCTTCGAGCTCGTCCAGCACCGTGCTCTTCGGTACGGCCGCCTCGGGCCCGGCGGGTTCGAGGGCGGCGTCCGGTTCCCACGCGTGCTCCTCCGGCCGCGGGCAGGGCGAGGGGGAGGTGGTGCCCCAGGAGGCCCCGTCGTCCGGAACGGTGCCCGCCGACGCGGCCGGTGCGAGCGCCGCGAGGGCGGCACCGGTGGCGGCGGCGAGGGACAGGGCACGGGCGGTGCGGCGCATGGTGCGGGCTCCTTCGAGCGACGGCGGGGGCACGGCGTTCGGTCGCGCCCCACAGCCATCACAGCCCCATCGCCGCCGCACCGCTCGCCGCCGGACACCATTGGCGGGACCGGGCGCACCCGAGCGGGTGAAGGGCCCGCGCTACTCCTCCCCGTCCCGCATGACCTGCTCCCGTACCCGGCCGCAGCAGCGGCTGATCAGGCGGGAGACGTGCATCTGCGAGATGCCCAGCTCCTCGGCGATGCTGCTCTGCGTCATGTCGCCGAAGAACCTCATGTAGAGGATGGCCCGCTCCCGCTCGGGCAGCGCGGCCAGCCGTTCCTTGACTGCCTCGCGGTCGACCACGGTGTCCAGCGCCGGGTCGGGCGCGCCGAGTGCGTCGCCGAGCGAGTAGCCGTCGTCGCTGCCGGGCAGCTCGGCGTCCAGGGACAGCGCGGTGAAGCTCTCCAGCGCCTCCTGTCCGGTACGGACGTCCTCCTCGCTCAGATCGGTGTGCTCGGCGATCTCGGCCACGGTCGGCCGGCGGCCGGAGGTGGTCTGGGACAGGTCCTGGGAGGCGTGCCGGACGCGGTTGCGCAGGTCCTGGACCCGGCGCGGTACGTGCAGGGTCCACATGTGGTCGCGGAAGTGCCGCTTGATCTCGCCGGTGACGGTCGGCACGGCGTAGCTCTCGAAGGCGTTGCCCAGTTCGGGGTCGTACCGGTCGACGGCCTTGACCAGGCCGAGCGCGGCGACCTGGCGCAGGTCGTCGAAGCTCTCGCCGCGGCTGCGGAAGCGTCCGGCGAGACGGTCGGCCATGGGCAGCCAGGCCTCGACGATCTCGTCACGGAGCGCGTCCCGCTCCGGCCCCGGGGGCAGTGCGGCGAGCCTGTGGAAGGCGGCAGCGGTGTCGGGGGCGTCGTCGTGCGGGTGTTTCGCGGTCGCTCGGGTCGGCATGGCGCGTCGCAGCTCCCTCGGGGGGTGCTCGGGGACGGACGGTCACCGTGGTGGGCGCGCCGGTCGGGGACAGGTGCGCCCGGAGCGGCGTGACGCCGCCTCCACGGACGTGCCTCCTGTCCGAAGCACTGGAGGTGCGCCTGCCCCCGCTTCACCGTCCCAAACTCCCCAACCGGGTTTCGGGCGGTTCGGCCTCGGGCGGTGCGGGCGGGAGCACGAAATCCTCGTAGCGGCCCAGCATCAGGATCACGCCGAGCATGAGTGGCGGGATGAGCACGGCGAGCACCGCCATGGCCTGTCCTTTCCGGGAGGCACGTGGGGGGCGTGGGAATGCGGGTCTCCCGCCCGTCGGCGGCCAAACCCCGGCCCGTGACGATCCGGCGCCCGAACTCCCGTGTCGCCCTCCGCTCCCCGGGTACGCGGTGCGCACCCCGAAGGATCTGGAGGGAGACATGCAGCGAGGCAGCGACCGGCTCAGCGTCCACCGCGACGACGAGATGAAGCACGAACTGCAGGGTCTGCTGCGGTCCGGGCACCCCACCCGCACCGAGGAGTGGCACGACCCGGAGCCGTTCGCCGACGACGACCCCGAGGTCGCGCGCGGCCCGGTGACACCGGGCCGCGGCCCGACGTCACTGGAGTCGGTGCGGCTGGAACTGGCCAGGATCCTGGGCCGCGGGGCGTTCCCCGCGGGTCCGCGCGAGCTGATGCGCGCCCTGGACCGGCGGTACGCGCCCGACGTCCTCATCGAGGCGTTGGAGCGGCTGCCGCGCCAGGCCCGCTACAACAGCGTCCAGGAGCTGGCCGAGGCGCTGACCCGGTCCCGGGAGACGGAGACCGCGTAACCGGCCCGCCGGGGCACCGCGGCCGGCCCGCGGTGCCCCAGCGGCCGGGATCGACAGGGAGGCCCTCGGTCATGGCCGAGTTCGTCAAGGACGTGATGACTCCGGGCGTGGTCGCCGTACGCCCGGACGCCTCGATCGTCGAGGCGGCGCAGCTGATGCGCACCCAGAACATCGGCGACGTGGTGGTGGCGGACGGGCAGCGGGTCGTCGGCGTGCTCACCGACCGCGACATCACGGTCCGCGCGGTCGCCCGGGGCGCGGATCCGCTCGGGACGAGCGCGGGGTCGGTGTGCACGCCGGACCCGTTGACGCTCGCCCCGGACGATCCGGTGTCCTCGGCCGTCGCCCTGATGCGGGAGCACGCGATACGCCGGATCCCGGTGGTCGAGGGCGGTCTGCCGGTCGGCCTGGTGAGTCTCGGCGATCTGGCCGAGGCGCGGGAGCCCGGCTCGGCGCTGGCCGACATCAGCCGTGCGGAACCGGACGGGAAGAGCTGAACGAGCGGAACGAAGGGACGTAGTGCCATCATGCGAATCGCATTCCTGACCGCGCCCGAGGGCGTCGAGCAGGTGGAGCTGACCGAGCCGTGGCAGGCGGCCGTGGACGCCGGTCACGAAGTCGTGCTCGTGTCGACGAGCCCCGGGAAGATCCAGGCGTTCAACCATCTCGACAAGGCGGACACCTTCCCCGTGCAGGAGGTCGTCGGCGAGACGTCGGCGGACTCCTTCGGGGGGCTGGTGCTGCCGGGCGGAGTGGCCAACCCGGACTTCCTGCGCATGGACGACAAGGCCGTCGCGTTCGTGCGGGACTTCTTCGAACAGGGCCGGCCGGTGGCCGCGATCTGCCACGCCCCCTGGACCCTCGTCGAGGCCGACGTCGTCCGGGGCCGGGTGCTGACCAGCTGGCCCAGCCTGCGGACGGACCTGCGCAACGCCGGCGCCACCTGGGTCGACGAGCAGGTGAAGGTCTGCGACCACGGGCCGAACAAACTGGTCACCAGCCGCAAACCGGACGATCTGAAGGCCTTCTGCGAGACGTACCTCGAGGTGTTCGGGGCCGAGCAGACCCCGTAAGGGGCCGAGGAGGTCTCGTAAGCGGTCCGGGGCCCGGAATCAGGTGCCCGGAGTCGTGGGTGTCGTGGTGTCCGCGGCACCCCGCTCCCGGGCACCTTCGCGTGTGCGGCCCGCGGCCACCGGGCGGCGCGGATTGCGGCGCAGGTACTCGCCCTCCAGTTGCGCCATCCGCTCGTTGTGGGCGCGCAGCGCGTCGTTGGAGCCGTACAGCAGTGTGTCGTGGCGCGTGCGGTGGATGGTCTCCAGCTCCTTCATGAGCTGCTGGTCGTCCAGGCGGTCCGGCTCGACTCCGGTCATCGTGGTGCCCCGCTCGTCGTGTGTGTCCATGCGGTCCGGGTACCCGCCCGGCCGGTACAAGCACTACCCCGAACGGCAACCGGGAGGGAGCCATGGAACTCGCTTTCCTGCATCCACTCTACGAACGTCCCGGCCCCTGGGCCTCCGTCTACGTCGACACCTCCCGGCACACGGAGCACACCCCTCAGGAACGGCGGCTGACGGCCCAGGCGATGGCCCAGGAACTGGCCGACCAGGGCGCGGACGAGGCGACCTGCCAGGCGGTGCGCCGCGCGCTGGAGGATCTGCGGCACTCCAGCGAACCGCACGGCCGCGCGCTGTTCGCCCGGGACGGCGAGGTGGTGCTCGACCCGCCGCTGGCCCGGTCCCCGCAGCGCGACTGGGCCCAGTGGGCGCCGCTGCCCCGGGTCGCGCCGCTGCTGGAGCTGGCCGGCGAGGATCCCGTGTGCATCGTCGCGTACGTCGACCGCAGGGGTGCGGACTTCGAACTGCGCAGCGCGCTCGGCCGGGACGACGCCGGCGGTGTCACCGGGCGGCAGTGGCCGCTGCACCGGACCGGTTCCGTCGACTGGTCGGAGCGCCACTTCCAGCTACGGGTGGAGAACACCTGGGAGCACAACGCCGCGGAGATCGCCGACGCGCTCGCCGTCTGCCACGAGGAGACCGGCGCCGATCTGCTGATCCTGGTCGGTGACGACCGTGAGCAGCGCTCCGTGCGCGAACGGCTGCCGCAGCGGCTGCACGGCCTGGTGGCCGAGGCGTCGCGCGGGGCCGGCAGCAGGCTGCTCGACGAGGACGTGGAACGGATCCGCGCGGAGCACGTCCACGACCGGGCCGCGGCGGAGCTGGAGCGGTTCCTCGCCGCCCGCAGCCCCGACGACGAGGGCCGCGCGAGCGCCGTGGAGGGCGTGCCGGCGCTGGTCGAGGCCGCGCGCGAGCACCGGATCGACGAGCTGCTGATCCGGCCGGACTCGGCCGACGCGCACCGTGAGGTGTGGATCGGTGAGGATCCGGACCAGCTCGCGGTGCGGCGTACGGACCTGAAGGTGCTCGGTGAGCAGAACTCCTGGTCGGCGCGGGCGGACGACGCGCTGATCCGGTCGGCGGTCGCCACGGACGCGCCCGCGCTGTCGGTGTCCCTGGCACCGGGTGTGCGGGACGACACGCCGGTCGGCGGTCTGGGCGCGCTGCTGCGCTGGAAGTGAGCCCTCTAGCGCGCTCGCTCCACCCGGCGTTCGTCCCACACCGGTTCGGGAGTCTCCCTGACGCGGCCGTCGCTGCCGAAGACCAGGAAGCGGTCGAAGGAGCGGGCGAACCAACGGTCGTGGGTGACGGCGAGGACCGTTCCCTCGAAGCCCTCCAGGCCTTCCTGGAGGGCTTCGGCCGATTCCAGGTCGAGGTTGTCGGTCGGCTCGTCGAGGAGCAGGGCCGTGACGCCCTGGAGTTCCAGGAGCAGGATCTGGAAGCGGGCCTGCTGGCCGCCGGAGAGCCGGTCGAAGGTCTGCTCGGCCTGCTGGGTCAGTTCGTACCGGCGCAGGCGTGACATGGCGGCGCCCCGGTCCTGGGAGTGTTCGGTCCACAGGATGTCCAGGAGGGTGCGGCCCAGCAGTTCGGGGTGGGCGTGGGTCTGCGCGAAGTGGCCGGGCAGCACGCGCGCGCCGAGTCTCCAGTGCCCGGTGTGGGCCACGCCGTCGCCGGCGAGCAGGCGCAGGAAGTGGGACTTGCCGGAGCCGTTGGAGCCGAGCACGGCGACCCGTTCGCCGTAGAAGACCTCCAGGTCGAAGGGTTTCATCAGGCCGGTGAGTTCGAGCCCCTCGCAGGTGACGGCGCGTACACCGGTACGGCCGCCCTTGAGACGCATCCTGATGTCCTGCTCGCGCGGGGGCTCCGGCGGGGGCCCCGCCTCCTCGAACTTGCGCAGCCTGGTCTGGGCGGCGCGGTAGCGGGACGCCATGTCGGTGCTGTTCTCGGCGGCCTGGCGCAGCGTCAGGACCAGCTTCTTGAGCTGGGCGTGCTTCTCGTCCCAGCGGCGGCGCAGTTCCTCGAAGCGGGCGAAGCGTTCCTGGCGGGCCTGGTGGAAGGTGGCGAAGCCGCCGCCGTGCACCCATGCGTCGGCGCCCGCGGGGCCCGGTTCCAGGGAGACGATCTTCCGGGCCGCGCGGGCGAGGAGTTCGCGGTCGTGGGAGACGAAGAGGACGGTCTTGCGGGTCTCGGCGAGCCGTTCCTCCAGCCAGCGCTTGCCGGGTACGTCGAGGTAGTTGTCCGGCTCGTCGAGCAGCAGCACCTCGTCGGTGCCGCGCAGCAGCGCCTCGAGGACCAGGCGCTTCTGTTCGCCCCCGGAGAGGGTGCGGACCTCGCGCCACTGCGCCTTCTCGTACGGCACGCCCAGCGCGGCCGTGGTGCAGATGTCCCACAGCGTCTCGGCCTCGTACCCACGCGCCTCGGCCCAGTCGGCGAGGGCCTGCGCGTACGCCAGCTGGGCGGCCTCGTCGTCGACGGTCATGATCGCGTGTTCGGCGGCGTCGACGGCGCGGGCGGCCTCGCGGATCCTGGGCTGCGCCACGGACACCAGCAGGTCCCGTACGGTCGTGGCGTCCCGCACGGAGCCGACGAACTGGCGCATGACGCCGAGGCCGCCGGTGACGGTGACGGAGCCGCCGTGCGGCTTCAGCTCGCCGGCGAGGAGGCGCAGCAGGGTGGTCTTGCCCGCGCCGTTGGGTCCGACGAGGGCCACGACGGCCCCCTCCCCCACCCGGAAGGAGACATCGCCCAGCAGCGCCCTCCCGTCGGGGAGGTAGTACTCGAGGTGCGCGGCTTCCAGATGACCCATGGTGGGGATTGTGCGGGGTCGTCGGCACAGGTGGCAAACGGGTTTCGACCGGAGCGTCGTCCAGTATGTGAAACATGCATCTCATCATGCGGCTGTCGGGCGTAGCGTGAGGGCCCTCCTACGAGAGTGGAAGGGGTGGGTTCGTCATGCCGGAAGCGCGGGAGACCGCCGTCTACACGCATGGCCACCACGAGTCGGTGCTGCGGTCGCACACCTGGCGGACCGCCGAGAACTCGGCGGCGTATCTCCTCGGGGTGCTCAAGCCCCACATGCGGATCCTGGACATCGGGTGCGGACCCGGCACCATCACCGCGGATCTGGCGGGGCTCGTTCCCGACGGGCACGTCACCGGTCTCGACCGGGAGCCGGGGATCCTGGAGCAGGCCCGCGCGGTGGCCGGCGAGCGAGGGCTGACGAACACCGACTTCGCGGTGGGGGACGTGCACGCGCTGGACTTCCCGGACGACACGTTCTGTGTGGTCCACGCCCATCAGGTGCTCCAGCACGTGGGTGATCCGGTGGGGGCGCTGCGCGAGATGCGGCGGGTGACCAGGCCGGGCGGGTTCGTCGCCGTCCGGGACTCGGACTACGCGGCGATGACCTGGTATCCCCTGTCGGCGGGCATGGACGACTGGCTGGACCTCTACCGGCGGGTGGCCCGGGCCAACGGGGGCGAGCCGGACGCCGGGCGGCGGCTGAAGTCCTGGGCGCTCGCCGCGGGCTTCACGGACGTCACCGCGACCTCCGGCACCTGGACCTTCTCGACCGCCGGGGAGCGGGCGTGGTGGAGCGGCCTGTGGGCGGACCGCACCGTGGCGTCGGCCTATGCCGAGCGGGCGGTCGACGGCGGTCACGCCACCCGGCAGCAGTTGCGGGAAGTGGCCGGGGCGTGGCGGGAATGGGGCGGCCGGGAAGACGGCTGGTTCAGCGTGCTGCACGGCGAGATTCTCTGCCGCAAGGAAGCCTGAACCGCGTTTTCCGGGACATCAGGATGTCAGGAGGTTGACATTATGGTTCCCATTCTTCTGGTCCTGCTGTTGGCGCTGATCCTTTTCGGCGCCGGATTCGCGGTAAAGGTTCTCTGGTGGATCGCTCTGGCGGTTCTGATCGTGTGGCTTCTGGGGTTCTTCATGCGCAGTACGTCGGCGGGCGGGGGCAGGGGCCGCTGGTACCGGTGGTGAGATGACGGAAAAGGCCCCTGGGACCGAGTCCCAGGGGCCTTTTCCGGGGCTCAGTCCCGGGGAAGCAGCGGTCCGAGCGGCCCGAGGTCCAGATTCAGGTCCTCGGGCCGCAGTCCGTAGCGGTTCCGCAGTTCCGCCATGCGGTCCTCGAGCAGCATCAGGGTGAGCCCGACCCGCTCCTCCTGCTCCTCGGTCAGGTCCCCCTCGTCGAACCGGCGCACCGCCTGCCGCTCCATGAGCTGGCGCAGCAGCTCCACGACGGTGAGCACCAGCTTGATCAGGTCGCGTTCGACCGTGTCCGGCTCCAGGTCCAGGCTTCTGCGCCGGCTGCCGTGCGGCTCGATGTGCGGCTCGACGTGCCGGTCGTCGGGGGCGGCCGTCACAGCGACTCCTCGAAGGGGGACGGGACCCGCGCGTTCACCGAGCTGATGAGCGCGTTGAGGTCGATACGGACCAGGTCGACGTCCGCGATGCGCAGCGTGATGTCCCCCTTGATGACGACCCCGCCGGCCAGGAGCCGGTCGAGCAGGTCCACCAGGGCTATTTCGCGGCGTTCGACGACGGTCACGGGCCCTCCTCCTCGGCGATTTCCTCACCGGCGAACGAATAGGCCGCCCAGGGCCCGGTGAGTTCGACACGTATTCCGGGCGCGCCGTCCTTCGTACGCTCCACCTTTTCCACGAATTCCTCGGATTCCACACGGGGGACGAGGTAGGCGGCATTGAGCACATTGCGCCCGGAGGCGCCGGAGAGCGTGGGATTCTGCGGTGCGTGCAGCCGGCAGTCCTCGGCGGCCCCGGAGAGGGTCTCGTGCAGCCGGGTCGCGAACGTCTCGGCGCGCTGCCACAGATCGTCCTGCGATTTCGTCCGCTCCCGCCGCTGCCGCAGATAGTCCCGGCCGGACACCGGTTTCGGCGCGGGCACGGGCGCGGCGGGGGCATCCGGTGTCCGGTCCGACTCGACGTAGACCTTGACGCCCCACTCGACCCGGCCCTCCAGCCGGTCCAGGGTGCGCCGGAAGCTCTCCTCGCGCGCCTCCATCATGGTCCGTACGCCGCTGTCGTCGCGGAACACGGTGCCGAGCCGCAGCGGCAGCGGGGTCGTGACGGTGGTGAGCGCGTCGATCACGCCCTGGTGGGCGCGGGCGACCGCGGTCAGCCAGTCGAGGTCCTCCAGATGCGCGCGCAGCGGTTCCTCCGCGAAGTCCGCCTCGGGCACGTGGCTGACGACGGCCACCAGGCCGTGGTGGGTCAGCAGCCGGGGCGGATCGCCTCCGACTCCGGTCAGCTGTGCCTGGAGCGGCGTGCCGTAGGGGCGGCAGACCGCGTAGACGTACCGCAGTCCGGTCACGGGCCCTCCTCCTGTGCGCGGCGGGGCTCCAGCCCCAGTTCCTCCAGCCGGGCCAGCCGTTCGCGCAGCTCCGCGTTCTCCCTGGCCAGTTCGTCGCGCCGGGCGCGCGAGGAGAGCGCCGGGTCGGACTCCCACCAGTCGATCCCCATCTCCTTCGCCTTGTCGACGGAGGCGACGACGAGGCGCAGCTTGATGGTGAGGAGTTCGATGTCCAGCAGGTTGATGCGGATGTCACCCGCGATCACGACGCCCTTGTCGAGCACCCTTTCCAGGATGTCGGCGAGATTGGCGCCGCTGCCCTGGCCGTACGGCTCGGGAAGCCGGCTGGGGGTCGTCATCGGCGGCTCCGGCTCTCGGACCGCTCGTCATCGACCTCGTCCTCGTCCGTGTACTCGTCCTCCGGGTACTCGTCCTCCTCGGACTCCTCGGCTGCCTCCGGTGCCTCTTCCTCTTCTCCCTCTTCGTCCTCGGGCTCGTACTCGTCCTCGTCCTCGTACTCGTCCTCGGGCTCGGACTCCGGCTCGTCCTCGGGCTCCGGCTCGTCCTCGGGCTCCTGCTCGTACTCGCCCTCGGGCTCCTCTTCCTCTTCGCGGTCGCCGGCGGGGGTCTCGTCCTCCTCCTCGGCGAGGGCGTCCTCGTGGCTGCGGACGACCTCGCCGTCGCGGATCTCGCCCCGCCAGCTGTCCTCGGTCTCGCCCTTGATGGTGATGAAGCGGGCGAAGTGCTTCAGGTCGAGCCGGGCGCGGCGGCCCTGGGCGCGCCAGATGTTGCCCGTCTTCTCGAAGAGGCCCGAGGGGTAGTACTCGATGACCAGCAGGACCCGGGTGAGGTTGTCGGCGAGGCGGTGGAAGGAGACGACGCCCCTCGTCGTGCCCTTGGCGCCCTCCGAGGACCAGGCGATGCGGTCGTCGGGGACCTGCTCGGTGGTCTTCGCCTTCCAGCTGCGGTTGGACCACCAGATCTTCGCCTGCCAGTCCGACGTGGTGTCGTCGGACTTACTGGCGCTCTTGACGCCCTTGGCGAAGGTGCTGAAGTCCTGGTACTGGGTCCACTGGTCGTACGCCGTGCGCAGCGGGACCCCGACGTCGATGTGCTCGATGATGACGGTGGGCTTCTGGCCTGCGGACTTCTTGCGCTTGCCCTTGCCGCCGCCCAGACCCTTCAGCGCGCCCATCACGTTGTCCTTGGCCCGTGAGGCGCCGAGTTCGACGGCGCTGCGCAGCGGGCTCTTGCCCTCGGCGATCTTGCGGCCGCCGTCGAGGGCGAGCTTGGCGAAGCCCGGACTGTTGCCCTCGGCGATGTCGTTGAGCTTGTTCGTGGTCTCGCCGAGCTTGTGGCCGAGGCCGGTCAGCAGCCGGGTGGCCTGGGCCGCGAGGTAGTCCTGCAGTTCGGCCTTGAGCCGGTCGGCGGCCTCGCTGTGGGCCACGTCGGCGAGCGGGTTCTTCGCCGCCCCGTCCGCACGGTCACGCGCGGCGGAGCCGGCCCGTCCGAGGGTCTCGGTCATCACTCGTCACCTCCCTTCGCCGTGCGGGAGCGGGCGCCGCGGGCCGCGGCCGCGGTCTTCTTGGCGGCCGTCTTCTTCGCCGGAGCCGTCTTCTTCGCCGCCGCCTTCTTCGCGGGGGCGGCCTTCTTCGCCTGTGCCTTCTTGGCCTGTGCCTTCTTGGCAGGCCGCTCGGGGGCCGGCTCGTCCGGCGGCTCCCGGTCCTCCGCCTGCGCGTCCTCGTGTTCCGCGTCCTCGGCGTGTTCCGCGTCGGCGTCGTCCCGCGGGCCGGCGCCCGTCAGCCGGTCCCGCATGTCGGCGGTACGGCCGTGCAGCCGGTCGGCGAGGGAGTCGAGCTGCCGCTCGACCAGCGCGCCGGAGGCCGCCTTGCCGACGCCCCGCAGATCACCGCGCAGCTGGTCGCCGATCTCCTTGAACTGCGGATTGTCCCGTAGCTGCTGGGACACCAGGTCCGCGACCATGCGCGGACCGAGGTTCAGCTTCTTGCCCGCCACCAGGCCGCCGACGGCGACCGCCATCTTCAGTTTCTTCGTCCGTCCGAGGAGGTATCCGGCCCCGATCGCGAGGCCCAGTCCCATTCGGTTCATCGTGGTCCCGTCCCGTCCCCTGTACCCGCGCCGGTGCGCGTTGCGGTCTCCAACCGGTCGAGGAGTTCGTCCTCCTGCCGGTCGAACTCCTCCTCGGTGATCTCTCCGGCCTCCAACTGCTCCTCAAGGCGTGCCAGTTCGGCACGTATCGTGGCAGGGTCGTAGTAGATGCGTTCCGCTTCCTTCAGCACCTGCCGGATGGCCCAGCCGCTGCCGCGCACCGGGGCGAACGGCAGCAGCAGGACCTCCGAGATCAGGCCCATGTCGTCACCCCGCTCCGGCGTCCGCCCCGCCGGCCGCGGTGCCCGCCGGCTCGGCCGGGCCGGGCTCGACGAAGCTGTACGGCGGCAGTGGGCCGTTCAGACGCACTTCGAGGTGGGGCAGGTCCTTGCGGGCCTGTTCCACCGCTTCCAGGAACTCCGCCGCCGTCTCCCGCTTCACCAGGTACGACACATTGGCGAGCCAGCCCGTGGACTCGGGGCCCACGCTCACCGCGTCGGCGGCCGGTTCCAGGACGCGCTCCAGCGCGACGGCGTCCTCGGCCTCCTTGGCCTTGACGGCGGCGGCGACCATCTCGCCGAGCTGGATCTTCTGCTCGTAACTGCCACCCCCGGACTGCCGGTTGGCCTCCGCGAGGGCGCGGATCTCCGGATTGCCGGCCATCACGTGGTGCAGGACGGCGTCCTCGACGTGGTTGGCCTTGACGTTGTACTCGACCCGGCCGTCCAAGGCCCGCAGCCGCTCCCCGTAGTGCTCGGCGCGCTCGGCGAGGACACCGGTGACGGCGTCGTCGTCCGGGGCGACGCTGCCGAAGCGCATGGGCAGCACACAGCCGGCCGCGCCGGCCTCACTGAGTACGTTCTGGTGGGCAAGCAGTTCCCTGCGCTTGGGGCGCAGGCCCTCGGGGGCGTCACTGACCAGGGCCGCCAGTTCGCCCTCGCGCAGGACGCGCACCGGCAGCGGCGGATCGCCGACGCCGCTCACGCCCTCCGGGAGGCCGGGGTGCGAGGTCGCCGTGATGCCGTAGATGTACGTGCTCACTCCTGCTCCTCCTTCCGGCGGGCCGAGGTGCTCTTGCGGGGCCGCGGACGCGACTCGGTCTCGCGCTCGGAACCGCCCTCACGCGCCTGCCTGAAGGCGTCGGAGACGGTCTCGGCGGCGCCGGACAGCGCCCCCTTGGACTTGCCGCGGGCGCCGGACTCGGTGACCTCACCGACGATCTCGGGCAGACCCGGGCTCTTGCGGGGCCCCGCCTCCAGGTCGAGGCGGTTGCACGCCTCGGCGAAGCGGAGATAGGTGTCGACGCTGGCGACGACGACACGGACGTCGATCTTGAGAATCTCGATGCCGACCAGGGACACGCGCACGAAGGCATCGATGACGAGCCCCCTGTCCAGAACAAGTTCAAGCACGTCGTAGAGGCCGCTGCTGCCGCCTCCACCGCCGGTCTGCTGTGCCGGTACGACTGTCATTCCGGCTGTTCCTCCTTGTCTGTGGGTGTGGGTCCGGTCGGGCGGCCTACCGGCCGCCGGGCCGGTGCGAGTCGGCCCGCCCGCGCTCGTAGCGGCGGACGCGCCGGTACCCGGTGAGCTCGCCGTCGGGGTCCAGCTCGACCTGGTAACTCGCCATCAGGCTCATCGTGTCGGGCACCCGCTCGAGTTCGAGGACCTCGACCTCCAGCGCCCAGCCCTCCTCCGTCTGCTCGAAGGACGACACGGACTCGGCTTCCATCCCGGTGAGTTCCGCGAGCTGGCCGCGCGCCCGGCGCAGCAGCTCCATCGGGCTCGGCCGTTTGGTGGTTCTGGTGTTGTCCGTTGATTTGTGGGATTCCTGTGAGTCCTGGGTTTCCTGTGAACCCTGTGGCTCTTCGGTGTTCTTCGTGTTCGACATGGCCACCTCCCCCTCCGTGTGGCCGCAAGTGTGTTCGCCAAACCTCTGTGCGCTCAGCCGTTCCCGGCGGCCGGGCATCGTGCCCGGTCGGAGGGGTGCCGACGCCGCTCAGTCCCGCAGTGCGGCCAGCCGGCGGCGGGCCGGCCCGAGGGAGCGGCCCCGGCTCGGCAGGCCGGCCCACGGGTCGGTGCGGGCCTGCTCGACGGCGTCGGCGACGGTCCAGCGGCGGGCGTGCAGGTCCGGGTCGTCGAGCTGGTCCCAGGAGACGGGCACGGCGACGGGAGCACCGGGCAGGGCGCGGACCGTGTAGGGCGCGACGGCGGTCTGTGCGTAGGCGTTGCGCTGCACGTCGAGGTAGAGCCGGTCGCCGCGGTCCTTCTTGCGGGCGGCGGTGGTGAGCCGGTCGGGGTGGGCGGCGGCGAGGGTGTCGGCGGCCTCGCGGGCGAAGGCGCGTACGTCGTCGAAGTCCTGGGTCGCGCTCAGCGGCACGACGACATGCAGGCCCCGGGAGCCGGTGGTCATCAGGGCGGACGGCAGGTCCAGCTCGTCCAGCAGCTCCCCCAGCAGCCGCGCGGCCTCCCGCACCGTCTCGAAGTCGTCGCCGGAGGGGTCGAGGTCGAAGACCAGCCGGTCCGGGCGGTCGATCCGGGCAGTGCGGGACAGCCAGCGGTGCAGGGTGATGCTCGCCTGGTCGACGAGGTAGAGGAGGGTGGCGGTGTCGTCGCACACGGTGTGCGTGACGGCGCCGCCCTCCTTGGCGACCTCGGCGCGGGTGATCCAGTCCGGGTAGCCGTCCGGGGTGTTCTTCTGCATGAACGCGGGGCCGTCGATGCCGTCCGGGCGCCGGTCCAGCATCAGCGGGCGGCCCCGCAGGTGCGGCAGCATGAACGGGGCGACGGCCCGGTGGTAGTCGACGAGGTCGCCCTTGGTGTACTCCTTCGCGTCCCCGCCGCCGGGGAAGAGCACCTTCCCCGGCCTGCGGATCTCCACCGAGCGACGGCCGGTCCGTACGGTGCGCGCACCGTCGTCGCTCACGACACGATCGCCTCCCCCACCAGCAGCCGGCCGGCCGCCGCGATCGACTCGGCGTCGATGCCGGCGGCGTGCAGCTGCTCCTCGGGGGAGGCCGATCCCGGCATGTCGCGCACGGCAAGGCGCACCAGGCGCGGTACGGGACTCCCGTCGGCGAAGGCCTCCGCGACCGCGTCCCCGAGGCCGCCCTCCGGGTGGTGGTCCTCCACCGTCACCAGACAGCCGGTCTCCTCGGCGGCCGTGTGCAGCGTCTCCCGGTCGACCGGCTTCACCGAGTACAGGTCGATCACCCGTACGGCGATGCCCTCCCCCTCCAGGGCCTCCGCGGCGGCCAGCGCCTCGGGCACGGTGACGCCCGCCGCGACGAGGGTGAGCCGGTCGCGGCCGGAGGAGCGCAGCACCTTGCTACCGCCGACGGGGAACTCCTCGTCGGGGCCGTAGATCACCGGGCCCGCACCGCGCGAGGTGCGCAGGTAACGGATGCCGTCCAGGTCGGCCATCGCGGCGACCAGCCGCGCGGTCTGGTTGGCGTCGCACGGGTACAGCACGGTCGAGCCGTGCACCGCCCGCATCATCGCCAGGTCCTCCAGGCCCATCTGGCTGGGGCCGTCCTGGCCGATGGCGACGCCCGCGTGGGAGCCGACGAGGTTGATCCCGGAGCCGCTGACCGACGCCATGCGGATGAAGTCGTGGGCGCGGGTGAGGAAGGCCGCGAAGGTGGCGGCGTACGGCAGCCGGCCGCGCGCGGCCATGCCGACCGCCGCGGCGACCATCTGCTGCTCGGCGATGTAGCACTCGAAGTAGCGTTCGGGGTGTTCCTTGGCGAAGGCCTCCGCGCGGGTGGAGTCGCCGACCTCCCCGTCGAGGGCGACGACGTCGCCGCGCGCGGTGCCGAGGGCGGTCAGCGCCTCTCCGAAGGCGTTGCGGGTGGCCACCTCCTCGCCCTTGTCCCAGCGGGGCAGGTCGGGCCGGCCGGTGTGCCCGGCGGGCGGGGCCCCGTCGGCGGACGGCGCCTCCACCCGGATGCGCAGGTCGCGGGGGCCGCCGAGTTCGGCGATGGCCTCCTCGGCCTCGGGCAGCGGTTTGCCGTGCAGTCCCCCACGGTCCTGGACCGCCTCGACGCCCTTGCCCTTGAGGGTGCGGGCGAGGATCGCGGTGGGCTGGCCACTGGTGGACAGGGCCTCCCCGTAGGCGCGGTCGACGGCGTCCACGTCGTGGCCGTCCACTTCCACGGTGTGCCAGCCGAAGGCCTGGAAGCGGCGGGCGTAGGCGTCCAGGTCGTGGCCGTGCCGGGTGGGGCCGCGCTGCCCGAGCCGGTTGACGTCCACGATCAGCGTGAGGTTGTCCAGGTGTTCGTACGCGGCGTGCTCGGCGGCCTCCCAGATGGAGCCCTCGGCCAGTTCGCTGTCGCCGCACAGCACCCACACCCGGTAGTCGGCGGGGGCCGGCCGCTTCCCGGCCAGCGCGATGCCGACGCCGACGGGGAGTCCCTGGCCGAGCGAGCCGGTGGCCGTCTCGATCCAGGGCAGCCGCCGGGGGGTGGGATGCCCTTCGAGGCGGCTGCCGTTCTTGCGGAAGGTGAGCAGTTCCTCGTCGTCGATGGCGCCGGTCGCCTTGTAGGTGGCGTACATCAGGGGCGAGGCGTGGCCCTTGGAGAGGACGAAGCGGTCGTTGCCCGGGTGGTCGGGACGCTCGAAGTCGTAGCGGAGGTGACGGGCGAACAGTACGGCCATCAGGTCCGCCGCGGACATCGACGACGTGGGGTGCCCGGAGCCCGCGGCAGCCGCAGCGCGGACACTGTCCACCCTCAACTGCTGCCCGAGCTCGACGAGTTCACCGGTGTTCATGAGTCTCCTTCGGTGGTGCAGTCAGTGCGCTTGACGGGTCCGGGCGCGACATCGGGACCGGGCGGCGGCTGATCGGGGGGCGGGGTGACGGCGGGCCGGCTCTTGGCGGGCTCGCCGCCGGGCTGGTTCTTCGCCGGTTCACCGCCGGGCTGCTTCTTGGCGGGCTCGCCGCCGGGCTGGTTCTTCGCGGGCTCGCCGCCGGGCTGGTTCTTCGCGGGCTCGCCGCCGGGCTGGTTCTTCGCGGGCTCGCCGCCGGGCTGGCTCTTGGCGGGCTCGCCACCGGGCTGCTTCTTCGCCGGCGCGCCACCCTTCCGGTCCTCGGCGGAGCTTCCACCGGCCCGGTTCCCCGCCGGCTCCGAGCCCGGCTCGCCCGGCACCCGCGCCAGTTCCGGCGACGCCGTGTCCAACGGCACCGACCAGGACCGTACGAGCCCCAACTGGACGGCTTGGCGCGGCAGTACGGCGTCGAGGAGCCAGTCGGCGGCGACGCGCACCCGGTTGCCCGGCATCGCCGCGAGGTGGTAGCCGCGGGTGACCGCCCCCGCCGCCACGCCGGACAGGTTCACGCCGAGCGGGTTGGCGGCGGCCTTGACGCCTCCCAGGTCCACTACGAACCCCATGTCCTTGTGCCGGTAGGCACGCCGCTCACCGTCACCGAACGACGCGGCGACGTTGTGCGCGCACACCTTGCCCTGCCGCCAGGCGTGCTGCGCGGTCATCGGGGTGTACGAGCCGGGCTTCTCCAGATCGGGCACCGCGGCGGCGTCCCCGCAGGCGAACACCTCCGGCCGGCCCGGCACTTGCAGGTGCGGGTCGACGAGCAGCCGGCCGCGTTCCATGGGCAGCCCGAGGGACTCGGCGAGCGGATCGGGGCGTACGCCCACGCACCACACCAGGGTGTGCGTGTCGACGAACTCCCCGTCGGTCAGCAGCACTCCGTCGTGCGTGGCCTCCTTCACGGAGGTGCCCATCCGCACGTCCACGCCCCGTTCCCGCAGCACGGTGTCGGCCGTGCGGGAGAGGCGTTCGTCCAGCTCGGGCAGGACCCGGTCGGCGATGTCGAGGAGCAGCCAGCGCGGCCGCATCCCGGTCCGCATCGGGTGCCTGGCGACCTGCGCGTCGGTGAAGAGCTGCCCGTGCGCGGCGACTTCCGTGCCGGTGTAGCCGGCGCCGACCACGACGAACGTACAGCGGGCGGCGCACCGCTCGGGATCGTCCGTGGCGGCGGCGAGCTCCACCTGCCGGGTCACGTGGTCGCGCAGGTACAGCGCCTCGGGCAGGCCGCGGAAGCCGTGGGCGTGCTCGGCGACACCGGGGATCGGCAGCAGCTTGTTGACGCTGCCGGCCGCGAGGACCAGCCGGTCGTAGTCGAGGGTGCCGCCCTCGCCCTCCGGGCCGGTGTAGTGGACCTGCCGCGCGTCGAGGTCGATGCGGTCGGACTCCCCCAGCACCAGCTTCACGTGCGGCAGCGTGCCGGAGAGGGAGACGGTGACCCGGCGGGGTTCCAGGATGCCGGCGGCGACCTGGGGCAGCAGGGGCAGGTACAGGAAGTAGTCGGTGGGGTTGAGCAGGACGATCTCGGCGCGGCCACGGGCCAGCCCGGAGAGCGTCCGGGCCGTGCGGTACCCGGCGAAGCCGGCACCGACGATCACTATGCGGGGTCGACTCACGGTTCGCCTCCGGCGCTGTCGCGGACGTCGGGAGACTTCCGCGTCCCCCTGGTGGGGGCGGCCAAACGTCCGCCGGTTTCCGTCCGGCCCCCCGGGTACCCGGTCCGGGACCCGAACCGCCCACGTCGCGGAGGCATCCCCCCATGCCCGAGTACGGCTATTTCCTCTCGTGCGAGCAGTACGGTCCCGCCGAGCTGATCGAGCAGGCGCGGATGGCCGAGCAGGCAGGGTTCCAGGCCCTGTGGATCTCGGACCACTACCACCCGTGGAACGACGAACAGGGGCAGAGTCCGTTCGTGTGGTCGGTGATCGGCGCGCTGTCCGAGGCGGTGTCGCTGCCGGTGGGGACGGCGGTGACCTGTCCGACCGTGCGGACGCACCCGGCGGTGGTGGCGCAGGCGGCGGCCACGAGCGCGGTGATGTCGCCGGGAGGGTTCCGGCTCGGCGTGGGCACCGGCGAGGCGCTGAACGAGCACATCCTCGGGGACGCCTGGCCGCCCGCGCACGTACGGCTCGAGATGCTGGAGGAGTCGATCCAGGTGATGCGCCGGCTGTTCTCCGGCGAGGAGGTCAACCACCACGGCACGCACTACACGGTGGAGAACGCCCGCCTGTACACCGTGCCGGACGAGCCCGTCCCGATCGACATATCGGGCTTCGGCCCGGCGGCGACCAAGCTCGCCGCCCGGGTCGGCGACGGCTACATCACGATGATGCCGGACACCTCGATGGTGGAGCAGTACCGCAAGGGCGGGGGCGGCGGCAAGCCGGTCAGCGGCGGCACCAAGGTCTGCTACGGCACCGACCGTGACGAGTGCGTGCGTACCGTGCACCGGCTGTGGGCGAACGAGCAGCTGCCCGGTGAACTGGGCCAGGTGCTGCCCTCGCCGAAGCACTTCGAGCAGGCGCAGACCCTGGTCACCGAGGACATGGTGCGGGAGAACCGGGTGTGCGGCGACGACGTGGACGAGCACGTCGCCGAGCTCCGCCAGTTCGCCGACGCGGGTTTCGACCGTGTCTACGTCAACCAGATCGGCCCCGACCTGCGCGGCTTCTTCGACTTCTACCGCACCAAGGTGCTGCCGCAGCTCCAGCGGGCCGGCTGACCACGGGAGGACGAACCGACGATGGAACTGCACCGACCCGGCGTCTCCGTCTACACCGTGCCGGCCGACGCCCCCGAGGCGGACGGCACGCTGGCCTGGGACTCCACCACGGTGGTGATCGCCGAGGTGTCGGCGGGCACCGCGACCGGCACCGGGTGGACGTACGGTCCGCCGGCGGTCGGCGACTTCCTGAGCGGGCATCTCGCGCCGCTCGTGGAGGGCATGAGCGCGCTGGACGTTCCGGCCGTGCACGAGGCGATGTGCCGCTCGGTGCGCAACGCCGGCCGGCCGGGCGTCGCGGGCTGCGCGATCTCGGCGCTGGACATCGCGCTGTGGGACCTCAAGGCCCGGCTGCTGGAGCTTCCGCTGGTGCGGCTGCTGGGGGCGTGCCGGGAGCGGGTGCCGGTGTACGGCAGCGGCGGCTTCACCACGTACCACGACACGCACATGGCGGCGCAGCTCAACGGGTGGGTGCACGGGCAGCACATCCCGCGCGTGAAGATCAAGGTCGGGGAGGGCTGGGGCCGGGAGGTGGCCCGTGACCTGCACCGGGTGCGGGCCGCCCGGCACGTCATCGGCGAGCACGCCGAGCTCTACGTCGACGCCAACGGGGCGTACACCCGCAAGCAGGCGGTACGGGTCGGTCACGCCCTCGCCGAGCACGGGGTGGGCTGGTTCGAGGAGCCGGTCTCCTCGGACGACCTGACCGGGCTGCGGCTGGTGCGGGACGCCGTGGTGAGCGACGTGACCGCCGGGGAGTACGGGTTCGACCTGCCGTACTTCGCCCGGATGATCACGGCCGGGGCGGTGGACTGCCTCCAGGTGGACGCGACGCGCTGCGGCGGGCTGACCGAGTTCCTGCGCGCGGCGGCGCTGGCCCAGGCCCACGGTCTGGAGGTGTCGGGGCACTGCGCCCCGCACGTCCACGCGGCGGTGGCGGCCTGCGTCCCGAACCTGCGGCATCTGGAGTGGTTCCACGACCACGTCCGGATCGAGGACATGTTCTTCGACGGCGCCCTGGACCCAACGGGCGGCACGATCAGCCCCACCGGGGGCCTCGGCCACGGTCTGACGCTGCGGACGCAGGACGTCGCGGAGTACAGGGTGGGCTGACCGGAGCCGGCCGGTCGGCCCCGGCATCAGCTCCGGAGGAGGCGGGTCAGCCTGCGGGCGGCCACCAGGCCGGCGCCGACGGTGAGGGCGGTGCCCAGCCGGGTCCGGTTGCGGGACAGCCAGTCCTGCGGGCTGTGGTCGACCGCCTCGTCGTCGAACCGGCCGTGGGCGCCGAAGTCCCGGCCGTGCGGGCCGTCGGCCGGTGCCCACAGGTTCACCGTTCCGCCCTGCTCGCCCTCGTCGTGCTGCGAGTCGAATCCGGTGCGCGCGAGGTAGCGGTCGAGCAGTCCGGGGGCTACGGCGTTGGCGATGAGCGTGGCGGCCGTGGAGCCGCCGACCCAGTACTCCCGGCGGCGTGCGTGGGACGCGGCGTGCACGACCGCCCGGGCGGCCAGCTCCGGCTGGTACACGGGCGCGACCGGCCGCGCCTTGCCGGGCATCCGGCTCAGCACCCAGTCGAACTGCGGGGTGTTGACCGCGGGGAGCTGCACCATCGTCGTGCGTACGCCGCTGCCGTCGTGCAGCAGTTCGCAGCGCAGCGACTCGTTGAACCCCTGGATCGCGTGCTTGGCGCCGCAATACGCGGACTGCAGCGGGATGCCCCGGTAGGCGAGGGCCGAGCCGACCTGCACGATCGTGCCGCGATCGCGCGGCAGCATGTGCCGCAGGGCGGCCCGGGTGCCGAACACGTAGCCCAGGTACGTCACTTCGGTGACCCGGCGGTACTCGTCGGCCTCGACGTCCTTGAACCGGGCGAACACGCCCGTGAAGGCGCAGTTGACCCAGACGTCGATGGTGCCGAAGGTGTCGGCGACCTGCTGCGCGGCGTCGTCCACGGCCTTGGCGTCGGAGACGTCGACGGGGACGACGAGCGCCGTGCCGCCGACCTCCCGTACGTCATCGGCCGCGGCGGCGAGTCCCTCACGGCCGCGGGCCAGCAGGGCGACCCGGTCGCCCCGCGCGGCGAAGGCGCGGGCCGTCGCCCGGCCCACGCCGCCGCTCGCCCCGGTCACCACGACGGTCCTGGGGTCCCGTGACAGGAGCTGTGCCATCGGCTTCCTCCAACTGGTCAGTCCCGGTGGCGGGGTGCGTCGGGGTCGGAGTCCGGCCGCGGCGGTACGACGCCGGCGGTGGGCGGTGCGGACGGCACCGGCGGGACGGGCGCCGACCGGCCGCCGGAGGCGGTGGCCTGCGCGCCGCCGGGAGCGGTGGCCTGCGCGGGCACGGTCCCGGACGCCGTGGGCCGGGCGGCGGCGCGCAGGGCGTGGGCCAGCGCGCCCAGGATCACGGCCGTGATCAGCGCGGCGGCCCACCCCGGCAGGACCAGGGCGAGGGCGAGGCCCACGGCCAGCGCGACGGCCGCGCCCGCGTACAGGGCGGCGGCGCCGGAACCGGCGTACAGGGCGGCCCTGCGGCGCTGTCCCCGCGCCTGTTCGCGCAGTTCGTCGCGCACGGTCTCACGGGCCACCTGTGCCAGCTCGTCGACCAGCTGTTTGTCCAGATGCTCCAAGTGCTCCAAGCGCTGCATGGCCGCCGGGTACCCGTGCCCGGGGCCGCGTAACGCCCGCGGGCACGAGGTGTGGAGATCGTCCGCGCCGGGGCCCTGGCCACGGCCGCCCCAACTAGGCTCGTCCCCATGGAGATTCTGGGTGCCACACTGCGTGTCTGCGTCGACGACATCGAGACCGCCATCCCCTTCTACGAGCGGCTGGCGGGCGGCAGGGCCCTCCGGTTCGAGCGGGGCGGCGTCCAGGTCGCCGCGGTCGGCTGCTTCCTGCTGATGAGCGGCCCCGCGGCCGAACTGGACGTGCTGCGCAAGGTCGCCGCGACCATCGCGGTCAAGGACGTCGAGGAGACCGGCCGGGTGCTCGCGGAGATGGGCGCCGACATCCTCGCGGGCCCGCTCCCCACCCCCGTGGGCCGCAACCTCATCGCCCGGCACCCGGACGGAGCGGTCTACGAGTACGCGGACCGCCACTCCTGACACACCCGGCCCCGGCACGGGCCGCGTCCGGAAGCCGCACCGCTCGGCAGCGGTTCGCCGGTGACATCGGCCCACAACCGCCCGACGGCCTCGTCCCCCTCCCGCAGATCGGCGACCTCGAAGCCCGCGTCGAACACGAGGCGGGCCGCCGCGCTCCCGGCAGAGGCCGTCGAAGGTTCCGCGCGGTGTTCGGCGGCCCGCTCGGACGGCGGTCCTCCTGGCCGGCGCCCGCGAGGCAGAGGCAGCGGGTTGTCGGGGCCCATGGGGAGGCCGGGCGTCAACGGCCCTTCGTCATCTCGCTGGTGATCGCCCAGCGTTGGTGGTCGCGCCAGGCGCCGTCGATGAAGAGCATCTTCGGCGAGAAGCCCTCCAGGCGGAAACCGCAGGCGCGGGCGAGGGCGATGGAGGCGGCGTTGCCGGGCTGTACGTTGATCTCCAGGCGGTGCAGCCGCATCGGGCCGAAGGCGTACCGGACCACGAGGTCCAGGCCCTCGCGCATCAGTCCGCGCCCGGCCGCGTGCGCGAAGGCGCCGTAGCCCAGCGCACCGCACAGGAAGCCGCCCTCGACGATGTTGTTGATGTTGATGAATCCGGCGAGGGCGCCGTCCGCCTCCTTCTCGCAGACCAGAAAGCCCGCCTTGGCGGGATCCTCGATCAGCCGCCCCGCGTACGCGGCGTACGCGCCCTGGCTGTCCGGCGGGAACAGCCAGGGGTGGTGGAGGTCCTTGCTCTCCCGGGCGCGGGCGGTGAATTCGGCGCCGTCCGCGTGAGTGAAGTGACGGAGCCCCACGCGGCGGCCTTCGGCGAGGTAGCGGGAAGCGGTGTGCGGCACCCTGCCACCCTACGACGGGCCCGCGCGCGACGCGGGCCGGTCAGCTCAGCGCCGGTTCGTCCAGGGTCAGGGTGCCCGCGTCGGCGTCGAGTTCGGCCGCGACGCCGAAGGGGACGGTGAGCGCGTCGGCGCAGTGCCCGAACCCGAACCGCTCGGCCACCGGTACCCCGAGGCCGCCGAGCCGGTCGGCGAGCAGCGCCCGCACCCCGTCGTACGGCTCGCACCGGTCCCAGGATCCGAGCAGCAGCCCGGAGACCCCGTCCAGCCAGCCGGCCCGCAGGAGCTGGGTGAGGTAGCGGTCGAGCCGGTAGGTCTCCTCCCCCACGTCCTCCAGGCAGAGCAGTCCGCCGCGCGCGGAGGGTCTGGCGTGCGGGGTGCCGAGGTCGGCGGCGAGCAGGGAGAGACAGCCGCCCAGGGTGATCCCGCGCGCCCGGCCGGGGACGAGCGCGGTGCCGTCGGAATGGACGGTGCGGACCGTGTCGGGGGCGAGGAGGGTCGCCTTGAGATGGTCCTGCGCCCGCGCGCTCTTCACGAAGTCGATGCCCGCGGCCATCGGCCCGTGCAGGGTGACCAGGCCGAGCCGGACCGCGAACGCCTCGTGCAGCGCGGTGATGTCGCTGAACCCGACGAACACCTTCGGTCCGGCGGCCCGCATCGCCTCCCAGTCGAGCAGGTCGACCATGCGCTGTACGCCGTAGCCGCCGCGGGCGCAGATCACCGCGTCGACGGCCGGGTCGCACCAGGCGGACTGCAGATCGGCGGCCCGGTCGGCGTCGCCGCCCGCGAGGTAGCCGAACTCGCCGTGCCGGTCCAGGACATGGCGGCCCACCACGGGGTCGAGGTCCCAGCCGCGCAGCACGTCGAGCCCGGCCTGGAGCCGCTCCTCGGGCACCGGACCGCTGGGCGCGACCACGGCCACCCGGGCGCCGGGGGCGAGGCGGGCCGGCCGCCGCAGTGCTCGAACCCGGCTCATGTGCCCAGCTCCAGGGCCGGCACGCCGGGCGGTTTCATCCCGAACACCTGGGCGTACAGGGACAGTTCCGCCTCCAGGGCGCGCACCATGGTCTCCGCCCGCCGGAAGCCGTGCCCCTCGCCCTCGAAGGTGAGGTAGGCGTGCGGCACGCCCCGGCCGGCCAGCCGGGCCAGGAAGCGCTCGCACTGCGCGGGCGGGCAGATCACGTCGTCCAGTCCCTGGAGCATCAGGAACGGCGCGGTGAGCCGGTCGGCGTGCGTGGCGGGCGAGCGTGCGGCGTATCTCTCGGGCACCTCGGCGCGCGGGCCGATCAGGCTCTCCAGGTACTGGGACTCGAAGTCGTGGGTCTCCCCCGTGCCCCAGCCGGTGAGGTCGAGCACCGGGTAGCTGATGGTGCCGCAGGCGTAGACGTCGGTCGTGGTGAGCGAGGCGGCGGTGGTCCAGCCGCCGGCGCTGCCGCCGCGGACGGCGAGCCGGTCGCGGTCGGCGGTGCCCTCGTCGGCGAGGGCCAGCGCGACGGCAGCGCAGTCCTCGACGTCGACCACGCCCCACTGTTCGCGCAGCCGGTCGCGGTACTCCCGCCCGTATCCGGTGGAGCCGCCGTAGTTGACCTCGGCGACGCCGATGCCGCGCGAGGTGAAGTAGGCGATCTCCAGGTCCAGCACGAGCGGCGCCCGGCCGGTGGGGCCGCCGTGCGCCCAGATCACGTACGGGGGACGCTCGTCCGCGGGACCGGTGCACCCGGGGTGGTGCGGGGGGTACACCTGGGCGTGGATCTCCCGGCCGTCCGGTCCGGTGAACGTGCGGACCCGCGGCTCGGGGTAGTACGCCGGGTCCACCACGTCCTCGTGGCGGGCGCCGATCACCCGGGCGTGGCCCGTCCGGGTGTCCAGCTCCACCACCTCGTGGCCGCTGCGCGGTCCGGCCCCGACGGCGACGACCCGCTCGCCGTGCGCCGCGAGGGTGGGCGTGAACTCGCTCCACGGGCCGACGGCGTCGACGACCTCGCAGGTCTCGGGGTCGAGGATGCCGAGCGCGGGCGCGCCCCGGCCGTGCAGGACGGCGATCAGGCCGCTGTCCAGCGGGGCGAACCAGCGCAGGCCCAGCTTCCACAGCGGTCCGCCGAACTCCTCCTCGCGCGGGCAGACCGGCTCCCCGTCCCGGTAGAGGTTCCACCAGCCGGTGCGGTCGCTCGCGTACAGCAGCCGGCCGTCGGGGGTCCAGTCGGCCTGGGCGACGGACTCCTCGGGTCCGCCGGCCACCGTACGGGCGTCGCGCAGGGCACCGTCGGCTGCGACGTCGGCGACGAGCAGTTCGGTGCCGTCCCACGGCATGCGCGGGTGGTCCCAGCCGAGCCAGGCGGCGCGCCGCCCGTCCGGCGCGAGACGCGGCCCGGTGACGAACCGGTGCCGGCCGTCGCTCAGTTCCCGCACGGCACCGCGGTCACCGGCGGCGGAGCCGTCCAGCGGTACGGCGGCCAGGACCCGGCGCACGTCGCTGGGGCCGTCGCCGGTGAACTCCTCCAGGACGCACCACACCTCGCCGCGCTCCGGCAGCAGCACCGGATCGGCCCAGCGCAGCCCCTGCCCGACCGGGGACACGGGGGTGAGCGGGCGGGGCTCGCCGCCGGGCTCGTACCGGTAGAGGCGCTGGTCGGCGAAGTTCACGAACACCACGAGCGGGACACCGTCCCGCACCGTGCCGGCCCAGGGCCGGCCGCCGTACTCGATGACCCGGCTCCGCACGTTCCACGGCGCGGGCAGGACCGGCTCCTCGGTGCCGTCGGCGTGCCGGCGCACCAGGGTGCGCCGGCCGGCCTCGGTGGGCCGGGGCTCGGTCCACCACACCTCGTCGCCGACGAAGCCCACGGACTCGGGGCTGCCGTCGTGGGCCGCGGCCGTGGCCGCGTCGATGGGCGAGGGCCACTCGCCGTACGCCAGGCTCCGCACTGTCTCCCCCACTCGCTCAGGCCGTCCGCAGGAACCGGTCGAGGACCCGGACACCGAAGTGCAGCGCCTCGACCGGGACGCGCTCGTCGACACCGTGGAAGAGTGCCTGGTAGTCGAAGCCCTCCGGCAGCTTCAGCGGCGCGAATCCGTAGCCGGTGATGCCCAGCCGGGAGAACTGCTTGGCGTCCGTGCCGCCGGACATGCAGTACGGCACCACATGCCCCTCGGGCGCGAACTCCTCGACGGCGGACCGCATCCGGAGATACGTCGGGGAGTCCACCGGCGCCTGGAGCGCCACCTCGTGGTGTTCGAACTCCCAGTCGACGTCCGGTCCGGTGAGCCGGTCCATGGTCGCGCGGAACTCGTCCTCGGCACCCGCCAGATACCGTCCGTCGACGCGCGCCACGGCCTCCCCGGGGATCACGTTGACCTTGTAACCGGCGTCCAGCATCGTCGGGTTGGCGCTGTTGCGGACGGTGGCCTCGACGAGCTTCCCGGCCGTGCCGAGCTTGTCCAGCAGCGTGTCCACGTCGGACAGGTCGGTCTCGATGCCGTACACGGCGGCGAGTTCGGTGAGCGCGGCCCGCACGGTCGGGGTGAGCCGCAGCGGCCACTGGTGCTCGCCGATGCGGGTGATGGCCGCGGCGAGGCGGGTCACCGCGTTCTCCCGGTTGACCTTGGAGCCGTGCCCGGCCCGGCCGCGTGCGGTGAGCCTCATCCAGGCCGTGCCGCGCTCGCCGGCCGCGATCGGGTAGATCTGCCGCCCGTCGCCGTCGTGGAAGGTGAACGCGCCCGATTCGCTGACGCCCTCGGTGCAGCCCTCGAAGAGGTGGGCGTGCCGGTCGGCGAGGAAGCCGGAGCCGTCCTCGGCGCTGGCCTCCTCGTCCGCGGTGAACGCGATGACGATGTCCCGCCGGGGCCGTACGCCCTCGCGCGCCCAGGCCCGCACCACGGCGAGGATCATCGCGTCCATGTTCTTCATGTCGACGGCGCCGCGCCCCCAGACGACCCCGTCGCGGACCTCCCCGGAGAACGGGTGCACGCTCCAGTCGGCGGCCTCGGCCGGGACGACGTCCAGATGCCCGTGGACGAGCAGCGCGTCGGCCGACGGGTCGGTGCCCTCCAGACGGGCGACGACGTTGGCTCGGCCCGGGACGCGTTCCAGGAGCACCGGTTCCAGGCCGGCCTCGGCGAGCCGCGCGGCCGCGTACTCGGCGGCGGGCCGCTCCCGGCAGTCGCCCCCGCCCCTGTTGGTCGTGTCGATCCTGATCAGGTCGGACGTGAACGTCACGACCTCGTCCATGGCCCGCTCGTCAGCCATACTGCTCCTCCACCGCGGCCGAGGCGATCGTGGTGACCGCCTTGAAGACGCGGATCCCGTCGTACATGGTCCCGCTGGTGTACGCCACCTTCCGCTCGCCGGTGCGGGTCACGCCCGGCACGACAGTGGCGGCCATCGCCAGGTGCTCGGCGTCGAACTCCACCGCGACGGTGAACGGTCCGCCGTCGACCGGCTCCCGGCGCACCGCCAGCGTGGCCGCCTCCTTGGCCGCCGCGCGGATGTCGGCGGCCGTCCGGGCGGGGGTGCGGCACACGGCCGCGTACCGGGACACATGGTCCTTGACGGCGACCTTCAGCGCCTCGGGCGCGTAGCCGAGCGCGTCCTCGCAGGCGACGTCGTCGCCGGTCACCAGGATCACCGGCACCCCGTACTCGGCGACCACGTGCGCGTTGAGCAGGCCCTCGCTGGCCCGTACGTCGTTGACCCAGACCCCGGTGATGGAGTTGGCGAGGAAGGTGTGCGCGAGGACGCCCTCCATGCCGGCGCCGGCGTGGTAGCCGATGAACGCGATGCCGTCCACGTCGCCGTGCTGCACGCCCTCGACCATGGACAGGGACTTGTGCCGCCCGGTGAGCATCTCGGCCCGCTCGTCCAGCCGCTCGAGGAGCAGGTTGCGCATGGTCCAGTGGGCCTCGTTGATCAGCACCTCGTCGGCGCCGCCGTCGAAGAACCCCTGCACGGCGGCATTGACGTCCGAGGTGAACATGGACCGGCACCGCTCCCACTGGGGAGTCCCCGGCAGCACGTCGGCCGGCCAGGTGACGCCGGTGGCGCCCTCCATGTCGGCGCTGATGAGGATCTTCATGCGGCACACGCTACGTGGTTCCGCCGAATCCCGGCCAGCCTGTGGATAACTCTCACCGGTCCGGACCGGTGAAGGACTCGTCGCTCCCCACCAGGCGCTACCCCGCGGCGCGTCCCGTCACGAACCAGAGGGACGGCAGTGCGACACGGGTGCCGTCGGGGCCGTGCTCCGTGGTGGTCAGCGGCAGGGTGCCGTGCGCCAGTACGGTCAGCCCGGCCGCGGTCAGGAACTCGGGCACGGCCGCGTCGTCGACCTCGCCGGGGGCTATGCCGTGCCGCAGGACCGGCGCGAGTTTGGGCGGCGGTCCCGCGGGGCCGGCCGCGAGGCCCCGCAGGACGGCTCCGGCGGCCTCGGAGGGCTCGACGAGGAAGGCGCGGCCGCGGTCGCCGACCACCGTGGCGACGGCGTCCGCCAGCGGCTGCCGGTCGTCGGGCTCGCACTGGTGCAGCACACCGCGCATGTACACGTTGGCGTCACCGAGTTCGGCGTGCAGCGCCTGCGTCTCGGCCTTGTCGACGGCGTCCAGTCGCCGGTACGCCGCCCGCCCGGCCGGGTCGGCGGCACGGGCGCGGTCCAGGGCGGCGGCGGAGAGGTCGGCGCCGAGGACGTGCGGGAAGCGGTCGGCGAGGAAGCGGGTCTGGGTGCCGTTGCCGCACCCGAGGTCCACCAGGGGCAGCCAGGGGTCGGCCAGATGCGGTTCGAACAGGGCGAGGTGGCGGGCCACCGTCAGGGCGGGCTCCGCGTCCCAGAACACGGCTCCCTCCTCGTCGGGTGCCTCACGCCAGAAGCCCTCCCAGGCCTCCCGGTACCGACTCGTCACGCTCATGACCGACTCCCCAGGGTGCGACGCCGACCCGCCCCGTGTGACGGGCCAGTACGGTGTACCGCGCCCTGGGGCGCGCGGACAAGCGCACGGCGCGTTCCTTCACGGCTCGTTCGCCCCGGAGTGCGCCGTGTACCACCGGCGCTCAGCGTCGCCGCGGCAGCGTCAGTTCGAACCACACGCTCTTGCCGGTCGTCGTCCGGCTGGTGCCCCACTGGCGGGCGAGGGTGCTGACCACGCGCAGTCCCCGCCCGAACTCGTCCGCCGGCCGCGCGTCGAGCAGCGTCGGCAGTTCGTGGTCGTCGTCCTCCACCTCGCACAGCAGCGTGTCGCCGCGCACCAGCCGCAGGGCGACGGGGCGGGCGTGGGAGTGCAGTACGGCGTTGGTGACGAGTTCGCTCACCATCAGCTCGGTGCTGTCGACGAGCTTCGGCAGCCCCCAGTCGTGGAGCTGCTCGCGGACCACCGCGCGGGCCCGGCCGACCTCGGACGGATCGGGGGCGAGCCGCCATTCGGCGACGTCGTCGGGTTCGATGCCGCCGAGGCGGGCCATCAGCAGGGCCACGTCGTCCTTGCGGCCACCGTGCGTGTTGAGCTTACGGATGATGGTGTCGCAGGCGTCGTCCATGGAGGCGGCCGGGTGGGCGGCGGACTCGCACAGCGTGGCGAGCCCGACACCGATGTCCTCGCCGCGCACCTCGACCAGTCCGTCGGTGCACATCACCAGCCGGTCGCCGGGCTCCACGGGCACGCGCACCGTCTCGAAGGGCACCCCGCCGACGCCGATGGGCGCCCCGGTGGGCAGGTCGAGCAGTTCGCTGCGCCCGTCGGCGGCGCGGACCAGGACCGGCGGGATGTGTCCGGCGTTGGCGAGGCGCAGCTCGCTCGCGATGGGGTCGTAGACGGCGTACAGGCAGGTCGCGAGGTAGGTGTCGCCGAGCCGCTGGGCGAGGTCGTCGAGGTTGCGCAGGAGTTGCGTGGGCGGCAGGTCGAGTGCGGCCATGGTCTGCACGGCGGTGCGCAACTGACCCATCATCGCGGCCGAGTTCAGCCCGTGCCCCATGACGTCGCCGACGACGAACGCGGTACGGGCGCCGGGCAGCTTCACCGCGTCGAACCAGTCGCCGCCGATCCGCCCGAGCAGGGTGCCCGGCAGGTAGCGGGTGGCGATGTCGCAGCCCGCCATGCGCGGCGGGATGTGCGGCAGCATGCTGTCCTGGAGCGTCTCGGCGACGTTCTCCTGGTAGGTGTACATCCGCGCGTTGTCGAGCACGAGGCCCGCGCGGGCGGCGAGTTCGGCGCCGGTGACCCGGTCCATGTCGTTGAAGACCTGCCGCTCCGGATGGCGCAGCAGGATCATGAAGCCGAGGACGGCGTGGCGTGCCTTCAGCGGGACGACCAGCATGGACCGTCCGGTGATCAGCGGCCGGATGTCGCGCTTCTCGAACTGCGAGGCGATGGCGTGGCCCATCTCCTCGCTGACGCGCGGCACGAGCACGGGTTCGCCGGTGGTCATGCACTGGAAGAACGGGGTGTGCGCCGGAAAGGGCATGGCCTCGCCGACGGGTACGACGTCGTCCCAGCGACCGGGTTCGTCGGTGTGCTCCAGGGCGACCCGGTGCCACATGGTGGTGGTGTCCGGCACGCCCTCGTCGAATCCCTCACCGGCGACGACCTGTTCGCGCAGATAGGTGCCGGCGACGTCGGTGAAGCGGGGCACGACGGCCTTGCTGACCTCGACGATGGTGCGGGAGAGGTCGAGGGAGGTGCCGATCCGGGAGCTGACCTCGTTGAGGAACTCCAGGCGTTCGCGGACGGCAGCGTACTCGAGGTCCTCGCCCTCGTCGCGCAGTTCCTCGGGCACCGGTTCGCCGGCCGCCAGCGCCCGCGCGGCCCGTTCGCGGCGCTCCCGGCGTTCGATGCGCCGGGGGACGCCCCAGTCGGGGGTGACGGGCACCCGGTCGTTCTGGCTGAACTCCAGCACGGGATAACCCAGTTCGAGGACCTGGGCGACGATACGGGCGCTGTCGCCGACGCTCATGCTGGGGAGGATCTCGGGGAGCCGGCGGGCGAGGTCCTCGGAGCCGGGGAAGTCGGTGTGCAGGGCGAAGCCGGGCGCGATGCGTTCGAACGTCCCGGCCCCGTCCGTGCGCAGCAGTCCGTCCGCGTCGGCGGCCAGCACCAGCAGCCGCTCGCGTCCCGGCCCCACCAGCGGATAGGCCCACCACAGCACGTCGACCCGCCCGGCGCCGGCCGCGGCCAGCCGGGCCCGGCCCGCCGCCGGGTAGGACAGGCCCCCGCCGAGCGAGGCACCGAGGCCGGGCCCCAGACCGTCGTAGGCGGCGTACGCCCCGTAGGGCTCCTCTTCCCCGGGTTCCCCCGGCTCCTCGGGCAGGGCCCCGGTCACGGGCAGCAGGTCGACCGCCGGGCGGCCGAGCGCGTCCTCCTTGGCGAGGGAGAACAGGCGCCGCGCGCCCCTGCTCCAGTGGGAGACGAGTCCGTCGCGGTCGACCACGACCACGGCCAGCGGGACACGGCCGGCGCCGCCCCGTTCGGCCGCCGCGCCGTCTCCCGCGCGGCGTTCCGGAGGTGCGTCCCGCTCGGTGCCACGGTCCATGGCCCAGGCCCTCTCTCCCCCGGCTGCGCAAGATCTGTACCGCCGTCACCACCGTACGGCCACGGTCGGTCGCGATGTGTGCCAACGCGGGAATTGCTCGCCGGGGCTCGCACCGGCGTGCGTTCCCGCGCGTGACCGACCGTTTCAGTCCTCGTGGCCGAGCTGGAGGTCGCGTTCCGTGCGGCCTCCGCCGGCCATCTGGAGCACGGTCGCGACCGGTGGGTAACCGGCGGCGATGACGGTGTACTCACCGGACGACAGGTCGACGAAGCGGAAGATGCCGTCGGGTCCCGTGGTGAGGGTGTCGACGACGTTGCCCGCCGCGTCCAGCAGGGTCACGCGGGCCTCCTCGACGGGCCGTCCGCCGCCGGCCCGCACGGTGCCGCGCAGCACGGCGCCGCCGGCCAGTTCGACGTCCTGGCGGGTCTCGCGGGCGGCCTGGACGGTGACGGGGAGGGCGGCCGGGCGGAAGGCGGGCGCGCTCGCGGCGAGGGTGTACTCCCCGGCCACCAGCTCGCTGATGACATAGCCGCCCTCCCGGCCGCTGCGGGTGCTGGCGACGACCTCCCCGTGGACGTTGGTGAGGGTGACGGCGGCGTCCCGCACCGGTGTGCCGTCGGCGGTGACGACACTGCCGGCGAGACGGCCCGCGCCGCCGAGGACGACATCGAGTTCGACGGGCCGTTCGCCGACGGTCACGGAGACCGCCTGCGGCTGGTGACCGCCGGCGGCGGCGATCAGGACGTACGATCCCGGTCCCGGCGTGGCCAGCGCGTACCGCCCGTCCTCGCCGCTGGCGCCCCGTCCGGTCTGCTGTCCGGTGACGTCGATGAGGGTGAGCGCCGCGCGCGGTACGACGGTCCCGTCGGGGTGCTGCACGGTCCCGCAGACGGGGATGCCGCCGGTGTGCGGGGAGCGGAGCGAGGTGGGGGTCCCCCCGCTCGGAGAGTGGGGGCGCGCGTGCGGGACCTGTGCCGTGAAGTCGGCCGGGTCGGCGGTGGGGGCGTGGTGGGACACCAGTGGTTTCTCCTTGAGGAAGAAGGCGATGAGCAGGCCGAGGACGAGCACCGGCACCAGGTAGAGGAAGATGCGCGGCATGGCGTCGGCGTAGGCCTGCACGTAGGCGTCGCGCAGCTCGGGCGGCAGCGCGTGGACGAGCTCGGGGGTGATCGACTCGGCGTCGAGCGGCCCGCCGCCCGCGTGCGCGGGGAGACGCTCGTCGAGCGCGTCGGTGAGCCGGCCGGCGAAGAGGGTGCCGAAGACGGCGGCGCCGACGCTGCCGCCGATCTGCCGGAAGAAGTTGTTGGCACTGGTGGCGGTACCGAGGTCGGCGGGGCGCACGGAGTTCTGCACGGCGAGGACCAGCACCGGCATCACCATGCCGATACCGGCGCCGAGGACGGCCATCCAGATGCTGTAGTGCAGCCGGGGCGTGCCGGTCTCCAGGCGGGAGAGCAGCCACATGCCGACGACGGAGAGGGCCGCCCCGACGATGGGATGCCTCCGGTAGCGGCCGGAGCGGCTGATGAGCTGCCCGGAGACGACCGAGGCGCCGACGATGCCGCCCATCATGGGCAGCATCAGCAGTCCGGACTCGGTGGCGGAGGCCCCCTCGACCATCTGGAGATACGTCGGCAGGTAGCTGGCGGCGCCGAACAGGGCGACGCCGATCACCAGCCCCACCAGGCCGGTGACGTTGAAGACGGAGTCCCGGAACAGCCGCGGCGGGATGAGAGGTTCGGCGGCGAAGCGCTCGACGACGAGGAAGAGGACGGTGGTGGCGGCGGCGCCCGCGCCGAGCCCGAGCACGACCCGGGAGTCCCAGGCGTACTCGGTGCCGCCCCAACTGGTCAGCAGCACCAGGCAGGTGGAGGCGGCGGCCAGCAGCAGGGTGCCGAGGACGTCGAAGCGGGCCCGGACGGCCGGCTTGGGGAGTTTGAGCACCAGGGCGACGACGGCCATGGTGACGACGCCGAAGGGGACGTTGACGTAGAAGCACCAGCGCCAGGAGAGGTGGTCGGTGAAGTAGCCGCCGAGCAGCGGTCCGGCGACGGACGCGAGGCCGAAGGCGGCGCCGATCAGTCCCATGAAGCGCCCGCGCCGGCGCGCGGGCACGATGTCCGCGATGATCGCCTGGACGCCGATCAGCAGGCCGCCCGCGCCGACGCCCTGCACCGCGCGGCAGGCGATCAGCTCGTCCATGGTGGACGCACGGCCCGCCAGCGCGGAGCCGACGACGAACACGAGGATCGCGAACTGGAAGACGCCCTTGCGGCCGAGCAGGTCGCCGAGCTTTCCGTAGACCGGCAGTCCGACGGTGGCGGTGAGCAGGTAGGCGGTGATCGCCCAGGACATCCGGTCCAGGCCGTGCAGCTCACCGACGATCCTCGGGAGCGCGGTGGCGACGATCATCTGCTCCAGGGCTGCGAGCAGCAGCGCCGGCATCAGCGCGAGGAAGACCAGCCGGACCCGGCGCGGGCTCAGGCCCTGCTCCACGACCGGTGCCGGGGGCGGTGGGCCCCCGGCCGGTGGTGCCGTGACCGGCTCGTCCTGCGTCAGAGTGATCCCGCCCACGTGCCGCTCCCCTCGTCGCACCGCCGGACAATTCCCGCGTAAAAGCGACAACTACGAGCAAGCGCGGTGAGTTACGGGACCGAGAAGGGTCGTAACGAGATCACTCGAAACGGTGAGGAGCCAACTCCGCACCGTTTACGAGGGTTTGCCGCCCCTCACTTCTCGACCTCCGCGGCCAGCCGGGCCAGCAGGGCGTCGTAGATACGGGCGAGGCCCTTGGGCGCGAAGGTCTTCTCGAAGAAGCCGCCGATGCCGCCGGCGCCGTTCCAGACGGTGGTCACCACGACGCGGGAGCGGCCCTCACCGGCCGGGGTGACCCGCCAGGTGGTGACCATGGAGGAGTTGCGGTCCTTCTCGACCAGTTCGCCGTCGGTCGGCTCGGTGACCTCCAGGAGGCAGTCGCGCACGCGCTTGCTGGTGGCCTGGAGCTTCCAGTGCACGAGGGTGCCCTCGCCGTCGCCGCCCTCGCGGACCTCGTACTCGCTGTACTGCTCGGGCAGCACCTTCCCGCGGGTGCCGCTGTAGTCGGCGAGGGCGTCGAACACCGTCTCCGCGTCCGCCGCGACGATCCGCTCCGTAGTGGCCTCGACCTGCGCCATCGCTTACCTCCAGGGCATGGGTTCTCGGGGTCGGGGCAAGCCAACCACCCTCGTGCCCGGCCGCCCAAATCGGGGGTCCGGATGTGATCGGGAGGGTGACCGAAGATGTCACTCGCACGATCAAGGGAACACCTGTTCTATTCTGTGCCGCAGCGACACCGAGGAGGCGTCATGCGCTGGGAGAACCTCTCACCGGGCTCCGAACACAGCCGGGCCGACACCGCCCTGTTCGGCGCGGAGGCGGTCACGACCCGCACCTTCGACACACCCGAGTTCGCCGGAATCACCTTCCACGAGATCCGGGCCCGCTCCATCGTCAACCGGGTGCCGGGGGCCTCCCGCATGCCGTTCGAGTGGACGGTGAACCCGTACCGGGGCTGCACGCACGCGTGCGTCTATTGCTTCGCAAGGAAGACCCACAGCTATCTGGACCTCGACACCGGCCTCGGCTTCGACAGCCAGATCGTGGTCAAGATGAACGCGCCCGAGCTGCTGCGCCACCGGCTGGCCTCCCCCGGCTGGCAGGGCGAGCACATAGCGATGGGCACGAACGTCGACTGCTACCAGCGCGCGGAGGGCCGCTACCGGCTGATGCCGGGCATCCTCGCCGCCCTGCGCGACCACGCCAACCCGTTCTCGATCCTCACCAAGGGCACGCTGATCCTGCGGGACCTGCCGCTGCTGAAGCAGGCCGCCGAGGTGACCGACGTGGGCGTCTCGGTCTCGGTGGGGTTCACCGACGAGGGGCTGTGGCGGACGGTCGAGCCGGGCACTCCGGCACCGGAGCGGCGCCTCGACGTGGTCCGGACGTTCACCGAGCACGGCATAGGCTGCGGGGTCCTGATGGCGCCGGTGATCCCGTTCCTCAGTGACCGCCCGGACCAACTGCGGGCGGCCGTGCGGGCCGTCGCGGCCTCGGGCGCCACCTCCGTCACCCCGCTGGTGCTGCATCTGCGGCCGGGCGCCCGCGAGTGGTTCATGTCCTGGCTCGGGCGGCACCATCCGTACCTGGTGGCCCGCTACCAGCGGCTGTACGCGGACGGTGCCTACGCCCCGAAGTGGTACCAGCGCCGCATCACCCGGCAGGTGCACGAGCTGGCCCAGGAGTACGGCATCGGCCCCACCCGCGCGGAGATGCCCCGCCGGATCCGTGCCGCCGAGCCCGCCGAGCCCGCCGAGCCCGCCGAGTGCCCGGCGGCCGAGCCGACCCAACTGACGCTCCTTTAAGAGCGTTCGAGCGCTTCCGGCGATCCGATCGGGTCAAGAATCAACAGAACATGTTCGGATGTGGCCCCATATCGGGACGATGCCGCGTGAACCGTGAGCCCCGCGGTCCGCAGCACCTCCGTCCTGGGAGGACCCCATCATCATGAGAAGAAGCGCAGCCGTGCTGTGCGGTGCCGCCGTCGTCCTGGCCGGAAGCCTCACGGCCGCGCCCGCCGAGGCCGGCACCCCGCGCGCCGCGGAGACCCTCCACGCCACGGAACCCGTGTGGAGGAAGTGCGGCACCGACGACTATCCGACGCTGCAGTGCGCGTCCGTCGAGGTGCCGCTCGACCACACCGAGCCCGCCGGACGGAGGATCACGCTCGCGCTGTCCCGCGTCCCGCACACCGCGAAGCGGTACCAGGGCCCCCTGCTGGTGAACCCCGGCGGTCCCGGCGGCAGCGGTCTGACGCTCGCCGGGTACGTCGCGGCGGCGCTGCCGAAGGAGGTGGCCGCCCAGTACGACGTCATCGGCTTCGACCCGCGCGGGGTGGGCGCGAGCGAGCCGGCGCTGGACTGCGCGCCGAGCCACTTCGACCCGGTGCGCCCGGACCCGGTGCCGACCTCGCCCGAGGTCGAGCGGGCCAACCTCGCGCGCGTGCAGTCCTTCGCC
Source organism: Streptomyces sp. CB02400 (assembly GCF_001905725.1). Lineage (GTDB taxonomy): Bacteria > Actinomycetota > Actinomycetes > Streptomycetales > Streptomycetaceae > Streptomyces > Streptomyces atrovirens. Next base: position 919,104 of record NZ_LIWB01000001.1, on the reverse strand, counting down.
GCGGCCTGCGGACGCGAGTACGCGGATCTGCTGCCGTACATCGACACGAACAGCACGGTGCGCGACATGGACGTGATCCGGCGGGCGCTGGGCGCGGAGAAGCTCAACTACTTCGGCTACTCCTACGGCACCTACCTGGGCGCCGTCTACGCCAAGCTGTTCCCGGAGCGGGTACGGCGCCTGGTCCTGGACTCGGTCGTCGACCCCACCGAGGTCTGGTACGACGCCAATCTGAACCAGGACCACGCGTTCAACGACCGCCACCGCGCCTTCATGGACTGGGTGGCCGAGTACGACACGACGTACCGCCTCGGCACCGACCCGGAGAAGGTCGAGGCCGCCTGGTACGCGATGCGCGCGGACCTGAAGAAGGACCCGGCCGACGGGAAGGTGGGCGCCGCCGAACTGGAGGACACCTACCTCCCGGGCGGCTACTACAACGGCTACTGGCCCCATCTCGCGGAGGCGTTCTCGGCGTATGTGAACGAGCGGGACGCCGAGCCGCTGATCGAGGCGTACGAGAACTTCGGCGCGAGCGACGCCGCCGGTGACAACGGCTACAGCGTCTACACCGCGGTGCAGTGCCGGGACGCCGCCTGGCCGCGTGACTGGCGGCAGTGGCGCAAGGACAACTGGGAGGTGTACGAGCGGGCGCCCTTCATGGCCTGGAACAACGCCTGGTACAACGCGCCGTGCGCGTTCTGGCCGGCCGGGTCCCTGCGGCCGGAGCGCATCCGCAACGGCAAGCTGCCGCCCGCGCTGCTGTTCCAGGCGACGCACGACGCGGCGACCCCGTACCAGGGCGGTGTCACCGTCCACCGGCTGCTGGCGCACTCCGCCCTGGTGGTCGAGTCGGGCGGCGGCAACCACGGCGTCACGCTGAGCGGGAACGCCTGTCTGGACCGGCATCTGGCGGCCTATCTGGCCGACGGGACCGTGCCGCGCGGGAGCGGCGGTGAGGCCGACGCGGTGTGCGCGGCGCTGCCCGACCCCGAGCCGCTGACCTCGAAGGCGGCACCGACGTCGGCGCGCGGTTCGACCCTGCACGGCCTGCTCGGCTTCCGGAGCTGAGCACCTGACCCGCCGTCGGACGGGGCTGTCGTACCCGTGGTCCATGATGAGCGCATGAGCGGATTCCTGCTGCGGCCGATGACCGCGGACGACTGCGACGGCGTGGCGGGCATCCGCGTACGGGGCTGGCGGCACGCCTACCGGGGTCTCGTCCCGCAGCCGTATCTCGACGGCCTCGACATAGCGGCGGACGCCGAGCGGCACCGCACCCGTCTGCGGCACGGCGACGGCACTGTGGTGAACCTCGTCGCCGAGGCCGACGACGGCGAGCTCGCCGGGTGGGCCGCGTTCGGCCCGTACCGGGACGGCGACGTGCGCACCGGGGACGCCGAGTTGTACGCGCTGTACCTGCCGCCCGAGCGCATCGGCCGGGGCGTGGGGCGGGCGCTGCTCACCGAGGCGGTCCGCCGCTGCGCCGCCGCCCGTCACGAGCGCATGTATCTGTGGGTCCTCAAGGGCAACGCCCGCGCCCGCCGTTTCTACGAGCGGGCGGGGTTCGGCGCGGACGGGGCGGAGGAGCCCTTCGAGGTGGACGGGGTGATGGTGCCCGAGGTGCGGTACGCGCGGGAGCTCACCGGCTGACAGGGCCAGGGAGGTGTCGTTTGGGCCCTGCCGGGGTCGCGGGCCCTGGCACCGCCCACTGGAGTCGGCCTGATCCAAACGACACCCCCTAGCGCGGCCGGGGGATCCGGGCCAGGGCGTGGACCGCCGCCTCGGCCAGCGCCGGGTGGGCGAGGGCTTCGTTCAGTACGGGTTCGGCGCGCGGGTCGCCGAGTTCGCCCAGCCCCTCCACACAGGCCAGCGCGACCCGGCGGTACGGGTCGTGGGGGTGCAGTCGCCGCCGCAACGTGGTGATCAGGGCGGGGACCGCCTCGGGGGCGCGCAGTGCGGTGAGCAGGCGGACCGGGTGCAGGGCGTAGGCGACACGGAGTTCGTTGGTGGCGAGGGCTGCGGCGGCGCGGGCGGTGCGCGGGTCGCCGAGGCGGGCGAGGGCGTGGGCGGCGGAGGCGCAGCGCGGCGGGTCGCGGTGGTTGAGGAGGAGGACGAGCGCCTCGAAGGCCCTGCGGTCCCCCGCCACCCCCAGCCGGAACGCGGCCAGTTCGCGGGCCCAGAGCGGTTGTCCGGGTTCGGTGAGGACGCCGGCCAGGGTGTCGGGGTCGTCCGTGGCCAGGAGACGGTCGTACGCCGTCGGTCCGCCCGACTCCGCCCGTAAGCGCTCCGTGAGCGATCGCAACTCTTCGTCCATGGTGCAGAGGTTAGGGGTGTGCGGGGCCGCTCGGGACGTACATCACAAAGCCGGGGACTGGCGCGCTCGTTACCCGCGAGTTAATCTCAGACGAGCGGGTTACCCACTCGCTACCCTCCTCACGGCGGTCTGGTGACGCGGCCGCCGCGAGTCGCAGTCGGTTCGGTACCCCGTGTACCGCAGTACGGCTCGGCCCCGGGACAGGGCCGGTCGGATCGACCGTCGTTCACCGACGGCGCCGGGCGTGTGCGCTCGCAGCCCGGCCCACACCCGCATCCCGCACGCACCCGGTGCGCCCTTCGGCGCACCCGGGCGTGTTTCCCGTCGTCACCCTCATTCCTGGAGTCCCGCGATGGCCGCTCCCCTCTCCGACACCCCTCTGTCCCCGCTCCGGACCGTCGCCGTGGTCGGCCTCGGCACGATGGGCACCGGCATCGCCGAGGTCCTGGCCGGCGCCGGCCGCGACGTCATAGGCATCGACATCAGCGAGGCACAGGCGGCGAAGTGCGTCGCCGCCCTGGAGGCCTCCACCGCCCGCGCCGTGCAGCGCGGCCGGCTGACCGAGGAGCAGCGCGCGGACCTCCTCGCCCGTGTGACCACCTCCACCGACCTCGCGGCGGCGGCCGGCGCCGATCTGGTGATCGAGGTGGCCCCTGAGTCGTACGGGATCAAGCAGCAGATCCTCCGTGAACTCGACGGGATCGTGCGGCCGGAGACCGTTCTGGCGACCGGCACCAACGCGCTGTCCGTCACGCGTCTCGCCGCCGACTCGTCCCGCCCCGAGCGGGTGCTGGGCATGCACTTCTTCAACCCGGCGCCGGCGATGAAGCTGGTGGAGGTCGTGTCCAGCGTGCTGACCGCGCCCGCGGCCGTCACCGCGGTCACCAACCTCGCGCTGGACCTGGGCAAGGAGCCCGTGGCCGTCGGTGACCGGCCCGGATTCGTCGCCGACGGGCTGCTGTTCGGCTACCTCAACCAGGCCGCCGCGATGTACGAGGCGAACTACGCCTCCCGCGAGGACATCGACGCCGCGATGAAGCTGGGCTGCGGTCTGCCCATGGGCCCGCTGGCGCTGCTCGACCTGATCGGCGTCGACACGGCGCGCACGGTCCTGGAGGCCATGTACGCCGAGTCCCGTGACCGGCTGCACGCGCCGGCCCCGATCCTCAAGCAGCTCAGCGAGGCGGGCCTGACGGGCCGCAAGGCGGGGCGCGGTTTCTACACGTACGAGGCACCCCACAGCAAAACCGTCGTGCGTGATGCCCTCACCCCGCTCGGAGACGTCTTCGCGGCCCCCGGCCGTACGGTGCGTTCGGTGGGTGTCGCGGGCTCGGGCACCATGGCCTCCGGTATCGCCGAGGTCTTCGCCAAGGCCGGCTACGAGGTGGTCCTGGCCGCCCGCAGCGAGGAGAAGGCGCAAGGCGCCAAGGCCCGGATCGGGAAGTCCCTGGCGCGCTCCGTCGACAAGGGGCGGATGACCGCCGAGGCCGCCGCCCAGACCCTGGAGCGGGTGCGTCCGACGGGCACCTACGACGACTTCGCCGACGTCGATCTCGCGGTCGAGGCGGTCGCCGAGGACCTGGAGGTCAAGCGGCAGCTCTTCGCGACGCTGGACAAGGTCTGCAAGCCGGGCGCGGTCCTCGCCACCACCACGTCCTCCCTCCCGGTCGTGGCCTGCGCCCGCGCCACCTCGCGCCCGCAGGACGTGATCGGCATGCACTTCTTCAACCCCGCGCCGGCGATGAAGCTGGTCGAGGTGGTGCGTACGGTGCTGACCGCCGACGACGTGCACGCCACCGTGCGCGAGGTGTGCGGCACGATCCGCAAGCACGCCGTGGACTGCGGTGACCGGGCCGGGTTCATCGTGAACGCGCTGCTGTTCCCGTACCTCAACAACGCGATCAAGATGGTGCAGGAGCACTACGCGTCCCTCGACGACATCGACGCCGCGATGAAGCTGGGCGGTGGCTACCCGATGGGTCCGTTCGAGCTGCTGGACGTCGTCGGGCTCGATGTCTCGCTCGCGATCGAGAAGGTGCTGCACCGCGAGTTCCGCGATCCGGGTCTCGCGCCGGCGCCGCTGCTGGAGCACCTGGTGGCCGCGGGCTGCCTCGGCCGCAAGACCGGCCGTGGCTTCCGCGAATATGCCAAGCGCTGAGCCGCGCCCCGGCGACCGGTTCGAGGGTGGCGCGGAGTGGGGCGGACTGCTCGACCCCGACCGGTTCCCGCCACCGGCCCACAGTGCCCCTCCCCCGCCCGCCGAGGGCGGGGGAACCCCCGGTCATGCGCACCGAGCTGCGCACATGCAGTACGTTCAGGGCATGTCCCAGCCCGCCAAGTCCGTACGTACACCCGCCACGACCGAGCCGCCGGAAAGCGCCGCAGGCTCTCGCGCCGCCGCCCAGCGGCTCAAAATGCGCCGGGAACTGGCGGCCGCCGCGATGGAGCTGTTCGCGACCAAGGGGTACGAGGCCACCACCGTCGACGAGATCGCGGCCGCCGCCGGGGTCGCCCGCCGCACCTTCTTCCGCCACTTCCGTTCCAAGGAGGAGGCGATCTTCCCCGACCACGACGACACCCTGGTCCGCGCCGAGGCGGTGCTCAACGCCGCCCCCGCGCACGAGCATCCGCTCGACACGGTGTGCCGTGGCATCAAGGAGGTCATGAAGATGTACGCGGCGCGGCCGGAGATCTCGGTCGCCCGCTACAGGCTGACGCGCGAGGTGCCCACCCTGCGCGAGGCGGAGATCGCGTCGGTGGCCCGCTACGAGCGCCTCTTCACCCGCTATCTGCTCGGCCACTTCGACGAGCACGCGCACGACGACGACGCCAACGACGACCCGCTGCTGGCGGAGGTCGCCGCGTCCGCCGTGGTCACCGCGCACAACCACGTGCTGCGGCGCTGGCTGCGGGCCGACGGCCAGGGCGATGTCGAGGCCCAGCTCGACCACGCCTTCGCGATCGTCCGCAAGACCTTCGGCAGCGGGATCATGGCGGGCCGGCGCACCGCGCCGCCGAAGCCGCCCGCCTCCTCGGCGTCCACGCACGGCGAGGTCCTGGTGACGGTCGCGCATGTGGACGCCCCGCTGGACGAGGTGATGCGGACCATCGAGCAGGCGCTCAAGGAGCGCTGAACAGCCCCTCACCGCTGTGATGACGGCCACCCCACGGGGTGGCCGTTTTGCCATGTCAGAGGCCCTTTTCATACGCGTTTCAGGGAGCGTTCGATCGATCATCGCTCATCTGATGCGTAAAGATTTCACCTGAGCCCAGGTTCTGACACTCAGTGCCTTGCGGGCTGACACGGCGTGCCATACGTTGAAGGAGTCCGGGCGAGTCCCGGCGGGCCCACCGCCCGCACGTCCGGACGCCTGCGTCACAGGCAACCTCCCGCGCACACCAAGCGCTGCCGAAGCACCACCGCCGAACCGACGGCACCCCCTCAACCCTCAGCAGCACACCGACGTAACCCTCAGCGCCCCTCCCTCAGGGCGCTCATCGCCGGAGGCAACACCGTGACCGTGAAGGACATCCTGGCCGCGATCCAGTCGCCCGACTCCACGTCGGAGGACTTCGCCGCCCTGCCGCTCCCCGAGTCGTACCGCGCGATCACCGTGCACAAGGACGAGACGGAGATGTTCGCGGGCCTCGAGACCCGCGACAAGGACCCCCGCAAGTCGATCCACCTCGACGAGGTGCCGCTGCCCGAACTGGGCCCGGGCGAGGCCCTGGTGGCCGTCATGGCCTCCTCGGTCAACTACAACTCGGTATGGACCTCGATCTTCGAGCCGCTGTCGACGTTCGGCTTCCTGGAGCGTTACGGCCGGCTCAGCGAGCTCACCAAGCGCCACGACCTGCCGTACCACATCATCGGCTCCGACCTCGCGGGCGTCGTGCTGCGCACCGGCCCCGGCGTCAACGCCTGGCGGCCCGGTGACGAGGTCGTCGCCCACTGCCTCTCCGTCGAGCTGGAGTCGTCCGACGGCCACAACGACACGATGCTCGACCCCGAGCAGCGCATCTGGGGCTTCGAGACGAACTTCGGCGGGCTCGCCGAGATCGCGCTGGTGAAGTCCAACCAGCTGATGCCGAAGCCGGACCACCTGAGCTGGGAGGAGGCCGCCGCTCCGGGTCTGGTCAACTCCACCGCGTACCGGCAGCTCGTGTCCCGCAACGGCGCCGGCATGAAGCAGGGCGACAACGTCCTCATCTGGGGCGCGAGCGGCGGACTCGGCTCGTACGCCACCCAGTTCGCGCTGGCCGGCGGCGCCAACCCGATCTGCGTCGTCTCCAGCGAGCAGAAGGCGGACATCTGCCGGTCGATGGGCGCCGAGGCGATCATCGACCGCAGCGCCGAGGGCTACAAGTTCTGGAAGGACGAGTCCACCCAGGACCCGAAGGAGTGGAAGCGCTTCGGCAAGCGCATCCGCGAGTTCACCGGCGGCGAGGACATCGACATCGTCTTCGAGCACCCCGGCCGGGAGACCTTCGGCGCGAGCGTCTACGTCACCCGCAAGGGCGGCACCATCACCACCTGCGCCTCGACCTCGGGCTACATGCACGAGTACGACAACCGCTACCTGTGGATGTCGCTGAAGCGCATCATCGGCTCGCACTTCGCCAACTACCGCGAGGCATGGGAGGCCAACCGGCTGATCGCGAAGGGCAGGATCCACCCGACCCTGTCGAAGGTGTACTCCCTGGAGGACACCGGCCAGGCCGCCCACGACGTGCACCGCAACGCGCACCAGGGCAAGGTCGGCGTGCTGTGCATGGCACCCGAGGAGGGCCTGGGCGTGCGCGACCACGAGAAGCGCGCGAAGCACATCGACGCCATCAACCGCTTCCGGAACATCTGAGGTCCACATGAGTGAGCGTCAGAAGGACCGGCCATGGCTCATGCGGACCTACGCCGGCCACTCCACGGCCGAGGCGTCCAACGAGCTGTACCGGCGCAACCTCGCCAAGGGCCAGACCGGTCTGTCGGTCGCCTTCGACCTGCCGACGCAGACCGGCTACGACTCCGACCACGTCCTCGCCCGCGGCGAGGTCGGCCGGGTCGGCGTGCCGGTCGCGCACCTCGGTGACATGCGCCGGCTGTTCCAGGACATCCCCCTGGAGCAGATGAACACCTCGATGACGATCAACGCCACCGCCATGTGGCTGCTGGCGCTCTACCAGGTCGTCGCCGAGGAGCAGGGCGCGGACATCACCAAGCTCCAGGGCACGACCCAGAACGACATCGTGAAGGAGTACCTGTCCCGGGGGACGCACGTCTTCCCGCCGGGCCCGTCGCTCCGCCTCACGACGGACATGATCGCGTACACGGTCTCCCACATCCCGAAGTGGAACCCGATCAACATCTGCAGCTACCACCTGCAGGAGGCCGGGGCCACGCCGGTGCAGGAGATCGCGTACGCGATGTCCACCGCGATCGCCGTGCTCGACGCGGTGCGCGACAGCGGCCAGGTGCCGCGGGAGCGCATGGGTGACGTGGTCGGCCGTATCTCCTTCTTCGTGAACGCGGGCGTGCGCTTCGTCGAGGAGATGTGCAAGATGCGCGCGTTCGGCCGCATCTGGGACCAGGTCACCCGCGAGCGGTACGGCATCGAGAACCCCAAGCACCGCCGCTTCCGCTACGGCGTCCAGGTCAACTCGCTCGGACTGACCGAGGCGCAGCCGGAGAACAACGTCCAGCGGATCGTCCTGGAGATGCTGGCCGTCACCCTCTCCAAGGACGCACGCGCGCGTGCCGTGCAGTTGCCGGCCTGGAACGAGGCCCTGGGCCTGCCCCGCCCCTGGGACCAGCAGTGGTCGCTGCGCATCCAGCAGGTGCTGGCGTACGAGAGCGATCTGCTGGAGTACGACGACATCTTCGAGGGCTCGAAGGTGATCGAGGCGAAGGTGGAGCAACTGGTCGCGGACTCGCTCGCGGAGATGGGGCGGATCGAGGAGATGGGCGGCGCGATGGCCGCCGTCGAGTCCGGCTACCTCAAGTCCCAGCTGGTCTCCTCGCACGCCGAGCGGCGGGCCCGGATCGAGTCCGGCGTGGAGAAGATCATCGGTGTCAACGCCTTCGAGGGCACCGAGCCGAACCCGCTGACCGCCGACCTGGACACCGCGATCCAGACGGTCGACCCGGCGGTGGAGGCCCGTGTCATCGCCTCGCTGCGGAACTGGCGCGACACGCGCTACCAGCCGCCCTTCAACCACCCGCGCCCCTGCAAGGCGCTGGAGAAGCTGAAGGAGGCCGCGCGCGGCACCGCCAACCTCATGGAGGCCACCCTGGAGTGCGCCCGCGCCGGCGCCACGACCGGCGAGTGGGCGGGGGCGCTGCGCGAGGTGTTCGGGGAGTTCCGGGCGCCGACCGGTGTCTCGTCCGCCCCGGTGGCGGTCGCCGCCGAGGAGGGCTCGGCCCTGTCGGAGGTGCGCCGCAAGGTGGACCTGACGGCCGAGGACCTCGGCGTGGGCAAGCTGCGCTTCCTGGTCGGCAAGCCGGGCCTGGACGGGCACTCCAACGGCGCCGAGCAGATCGCCGTACGGGCCCGTGACGCCGGGTTCGAGGTGGTCTACCAGGGCATCCGGCTCACCCCGGAGCAGATCGTGGACGCCGCCCTCGCCGAGGACGTGCACGCGGTCGGCCTGTCCATCCTCTCCGGCTCCCACGCCCGGCTCGTGCCGGACGTGCTCGAACGGCTCCGTGTGGCCGGTGCCACAGATATACCGGTGATCGCCGGTGGCATCATCCCGAACGGTGACGCCGAACAGCTGCGGGCCGCCGGAGTGGCCGCGGTCTTCACCCCGAAGGACTTCGACATCACCGGGATCATCGGCCGCATCGTCGACGAGATCCGCAAAGCGAACAAGCTCGACCCCCTGGAGGTCCCCGCATGACCGCCCACCCGTCGCCCGCCACCACCCTTCCAGCGGGCGGCTCCACCGCGCCCCTTTCTTTTAACCGCCTTCGCCCCCGGCGTTCCTGCCTGGCGGTACCGGGCTCGAACCCGCGCTTCCTGGAGAAGGCCCAGGGCCTCCCCGCCGACCAGGTCTTCCTCGACCTGGAGGACGCCTGCGCGCCGCTCGCCAAGCCCGAGGCGCGGCACACCATCGTGAAGTTCCTCAACGAGGGCGACTGGACCGGCAAGACCCGCGTCGTGCGCGTCAACGACTGGACGACGGAGTGGACGTACCGGGACGTCGTGACGGTCGTCGAGGGCGCCGGCCAGAACCTCGACTGCATCATGCTGCCGAAGGTGCAGGACGCCCAGCAGGTGGTGGCCCTCGACCTGCTCCTCACCCAGATCGAGAAGACGATGGGCTTCGAGGTCGGCCGGATCGGCATCGAGGCGCAGATCGAGAACGCGCAGGGCCTGAACAACGTCAACGAGATCGCGCAGGCCTCCCCGCGCGTCGAGACCATCATCTTCGGCCCGGCCGACTTCATGGCGTCCATCAACATGAAGTCGCTGGTCGTGGGCGAGCAGCCGCCCGGCTACCCGGCGGACGCCTACCACTACATCCTGATGAAGATCCTGATGGCCGCCCGCGCCAACAACCTCCAGGCGATCGACGGCCCCTACCTCCAGATCCGCAACGTGGACGGCTACCGCGAGGTCGCGCGGCGCGCCGCCGCCCTCGGCTTCGACGGCAAGTGGGTGCTGCACCCGGGCCAGGTCGAGGCGTCCAACGAGATCTTCTCGCCGTCGCAGGAGGACTACGACCACGCCGAGCTGATCCTGGACGCGTACGACTACTACACGTCCGAGGCCGGCGGCAAGAAGGGCTCCGCGATGCTCGGCGACGAGATGATCGACGAGGCCAGCCGCAAGATGGCGCTGGTCGTCTCCGGCAAGGGACGCGCCGCCGGCATGCAGCGCACCAGCAAGTTCGAGATCCCGGAGGCGTGACGGCGATGCAGTTCGGACGCACCTACGAGGAGTTCGAGGTCGGGGCGGTGTACAAGCACTGGCCGGGCAAGACGGTCACCGAGTACGACGACCACCTGTTCTGTCTCCTCACCATGAACCACCACCCGCTCCACATGGACACGAACTACGCCGAGAAGACGACGGACTTCGGCAAGAACGTGGTGGTCGGGAACTACATCTACTCGCTCCTGCTCGGCATGTCCGTCCCGGACATCAGCGGCAAGGCGATCGCCAACCTGGAGATCGAGTCGCTGAAGCACGTGGCGCCGACCTTCCACGGCGACACGGTCTACGGCCAGACGACGGTGCTCGACAAGTGGCCGTCGAAGTCGAAGAACGACCGCGGGATCGTGTACGTCGAGACCAAGGGCTACAAGCAGGACGGAACCCTGGTCTGCGTGTTCCGCCGCAAGGTGATGGTGCCGACCGAGACGTACATCAAGGAGCGCGGCGGCGAGCAGCCCGGCCGCCCGGAGCTGAAGCAGCAGGAGAAGTGATGGCGCGCCTCGCCCAGACCGCCGGTCTGACCGACGTCCAGCAGGAGATCCTGACCACCGTCCGCGACTTCGTGGACAAGGAGATCATCCCGGTCGCGACCGAGCTGGAGCACCGCGACGAGTACCCGCAGCAGATCGTCGACGGCCTGAAGGAACTCGGCCTGTTCGGTCTGATGATTCCCGAGGAGTACGGGGGTCTGGGCGAGTCGCTCCTCACCTACGCGCTGTGCGTGGAGGAGATCGCCCGCGGCTGGATGTCGGTGTCCGGCATCATCAACACCCACTTCATCGTGGCGTACATGCTCAAGCAGCACGGCACGCAGGAGCAGAAGGACCACTTCCTGCCGAGGATGGCGGCCGGCGACATCCGCGGCGCCTTCTCGATGTCGGAGCCGGGGCTCGGCTCGGACGTGTCGGCGATCACGTCGAAGGCGGTGAAGGACGGTGACTCGTACGTCCTGAGCGGCCAGAAGATGTGGCTGACGAACGGCGGCACGTCGTCGCTGGTGGCCGTTCTGGTGCGGAGTGACGAGGGTCACCCCGAGGGCACGGCGCCGCACAGGTCGATGACGACCTTCCTGGTGGAGAAGGAGCCGGGCTTCGGCGAGGTCCGCCCCGGCCTGACCATCCCCGGCAAGATCGACAAGATGGGCTACAAGGGCGTCGACACGACCGAGCTCGTCATGGACGACCTGCGGATTCCCGCCGACCGGGTGCTCGGCGGGGTCACCGGCCGAGGTTTTTACCAAATGATGGACGGTGTCGAGGTCGGCCGTGTCAATGTGGCGGCGCGTGGCTGCGGGGTCGCTCAGCGTGCCTTCGAGCTCGGTGTCCGGTACGCCCAGCAGCGTCACACTTTCGGCAAGCCGATCGCCCAGCACCAGGCCATCCAGTTCAAGCTGGCGGAGATGGCTACCAAGGTGGAGGCCGCGCATGCGATGATGGTGAACGCGGCACGCAAAAAGGACTCGGGGGAACGAAACGACCTTGAAGCAGGGATGGCGAAGTACCTCGCCTCCGAATACTGCAAGGAGGTCGTGGAGGACGCCTTCCGGATCCACGGCGGCTACGGCTTCTCCAAGGAGTACGAGATCGAGCGTCTCTACCGGGAGGCGCCGATGCTGCTGATCGGTGAAGGCACCGCCGAGATCCAGAAAATGATCATCGGCCGCCGACTGCTCGAAGAGTATCGATTCCAGGGTTAGATGTCCGGATACGGGGTGTTTTCTTGGAGAAGAGGATCACACCCCGTATGCACTCTTCGGCCGTCGACTCGGCTGACTGGCTTACCCAGTTACGGCCCGGAGCCGCTACGATCGCCGGAAAGCCGCCGTCCCCCGCAAGTGCGCGGCATCATCCGCTACGAAGGTCATCCATGCCCCACAGCCAAACCTCTGCACACCGCGACAGCCTCGCCGGCGTACGCCTCGCGCGCGGAGCATCGCCGTGGCTTCTGCCGACCGTCGCCACCGCAGCCGTCAGTCTGCTCCGCTCCCGCCGCTCGGGTGCCGCCAAGGCCGTCGCCGTCCCCGCCACCGCCCTGGCGGCGGGGATGCTGTGGTTCTTCCGCGACCCCGAGCGCGAGATCGCCCAGGGCAGGGTCATCTCGCCCGCCGACGGCGTGGTGCAGAGCATCATGCCGTGGAAGGACGGCCGCACCCGCGTCGCGATCTTCATGAGCCCGCTCAACGTCCACGTGAACCGGGCTCCGCTGTCCGGCACGGTGACGTCGGTCGAGCACATCCCCGGTGGCTTCGTTCCCGCCTTCAACAAGGAGAGCGAGAACAACGAGCGCGTCGTGTGGCACTTCGACACCGAGCTCGGCGACATCGAGATGATCCAGATCGCCGGCGCGGTGGCCCGCCGTATCGTCCCCTACGTCCCGCAGGGCACCAAGGTCGAGCAGGGTGAGCGCATCGGTCTGATCCGGTTCGGCTCGCGCGTCGACATCTACCTGCCCGAGGGCGTGGAGGTGGCCGTCGAGGTCGGTCAGAAGACCGTGGCTGGGGTGACTCGCATTGACCGTGGTTGATCCCGAAACACAGGCCGGCTGGGTGCCGGAGGCCGACGAGGCGGACGACGAGGAGGAGATGCCCCTCTCGCTCCGGCTGTCGATAGCGGACACCCTCACCCTGGGCAACGCCACCTGTGGCTTCATGGCGGTGTACTTCACCACCACCGGCATCCTGATCCCGCACCTCCAGGGCAGCCAGGAGACGGGCATGGCCCGCCACAGCGCGGCCACGGCCGTCATCCTGATGCTGTGCGCGGCGGTCTTCGACCTGTTCGACGGCCTGGTGGCGCGCAAGCTGCGCTCCTCGCCGATGGGCGCGGAGCTGGACAACCTGTCCGACCTGATCAGCTTCGGGCTGGCGCCGGCGTACTTCGTCCTGGTCTACGGCATGGTCGCGGACGACGCGCACCAGAGAGTGGCCGCGGTCGGGGCGATCGTGGTGCTGCTGGCGGTGGTGCTGAGGCTGGCGCGGTTCTCCTGCGTCACGGTGAAGGACGGCACCTTCCAGGGCATGCCGTCGCCGTTCGGCGCGCTGACGGTCGTCTCGATCGTGCTGCTGGAGCTGCCGTTCGTGGCGACGCTGATGGCGATCATCGGTACGGCGTGGCTGATGGTGAGCCGGGTGGAGTACCCGAAGCCGCGGGGCCGCCTCGCGGTGGCCATGCTGTCGTGGATCGTGCTGTCGATGGGGCTGCTGGCGGGGTGGGCGTTCGACGCGCCGAGCGGGCAGCTGCTGTTGCAGACGGGGTGTGCGTTGCAGCTGGTGATGGGGGCGGTGATTCCGTTGTTCGCCACGGCTCGCCGTGTGAACAACTTCCGCGACAACCGTCGTGAGGCGCGGGCGGCGCAGTTGCCGTGACGCGGTGCGTTGTGCTTGGGCCCCGGACCCGGATGGGTTCGGGGCCCGTTTGTTTCGCCCCCGCCGCCCCTTCCCGTTCCCGTCCCCCGGGGGCGCTGCCCCCTGACCCCCGCTCCTCAAACGCCGGAGGGGCTGGATGTCAGCCTCTCCGGCGTTTGAGGAGCGGGGTCTGGGGCGGAGCCCCAAGTTCGGGACGGGAAGGGGCGGCGGGGGCGAGAGAAAGCCCCGGCCTCAGCTCAGGAAGTCCCGCGCGATGCGTTCCGCCGTACGTTCCAGGATCGGCCCCGCATCGGCGATGCACGCAGCGACATCCGGCTCGAGATCGGTCAGCGCGTACGCCCGCCGAATCCCCGCCCGCCCCAGCACCTCCGGCGGCAACGCCAACCGCCCGCACACCGCGACAACCTCCTTGTCCGCCGCCCGCGCCGCAGCGGCGACACCCGCGGGAGCCTTCCCGTGCAGCGTCTGCTCGTCCAGCGACCCCTCCCCCGTGATCACCAGATCCGCCCGCTCCAGCGCCGGCGCGAACCCGAGCACATCCAGCATGACCTCGATGCCCGGCCGGAACGCCGCGCCCAGCAGCAGCGCGCCGTAGCCGATACCGCCCGCCGCCCCCGCCCCCGGCGAGGCGGCGTACCCGGCGGCCTTCGGCCCGATGGCGTCCTCCAGCACCTTCGCGAAGTGCGCGAGCGCCGCGTCCAGCGTCTCCACGTCCTCCGGCGAGGCCCCCTTCTGCGGGCCGTACACCGCCGGTGCCCCCTTGGGCCCGGTCAGCGGATTGTCGACGTCACTCGCGAGCACGAACTCCACCGACGCCAGCCGCGGGTCCAGCCCGGACAGATCGGCGGACGCCAGCTCGGCCAGCCCCCCGCCGCCCGGCGCCACCGGCTCACCGCCCGCCGTCACGAACCGCGCGCCCAGCGCCGACAGCATGCCCGCACCGCCGTCGGTGGTGGCACTGCCGCCCACCCCGAACACGATGCTCCGCGCCCCCGCGTCCAGCGCGGCCCGCAGCAGCTCGCCGGAGCCGTACGTCGACGCCGTGAGCGGCGCGAAGACACCGGCCGGCAGCCGCTGCAGCCCGCTCGCCTCCGCCATCTCCACGACGGCCGTGTCACCGCGCAGCGCGTACGCCGCGGTCACCTCGTCCCCGAGGGGACCGGTGACCCGTACCTCCCGCCGTTCGAACCCGGCCGCGACCGCCGCGGCCACGGTGCCGTCGCCGCCGTCGGCCACCGGCAGCGCCTCGACCTCCAGGTCCGGTACGACCCTGCGCAGCCCGGCCGTCACCCGCTCGGCGACCTCGACGGCCGTCAGCGACCCCTTGAACTTGTCCGCGGCGACGAGCACCCGCTGTGCCGACCGTGTCGTACGAGTGCCGCTCCCTGCAGCGTCCGCCACTTGCATTCCCCTCGTTCTCCGGGCCTCGCGCGCGTGTCAAGGCCAAGTCGCGCCGCTGTGACCTTAACCGGCGGGCACAGTGGCCGCCATGCCCTGCCCAGCCCGTGGAACGGCCCGGAATCGGGTAGACCGGTCCCATGACCGCCACGACCGCCATGACCGCTGTGGGCCCGGAGCCGGGACTCGCCGACCGCATCCTCGGAGGCTGGCTGGGCCGGATCGCGGGCAACATGCTCGGCAAACCGGTGGAGCAGGGCGAGGTGTGGACCCGCGAACGCATCGACCGCTACCTCCGCCGGACGGACGCCCTCCCCCTCACCGACTACCTCCCCGAGCCGCTGAGCGAGAGCGAGGGCCTCGACCTGCGCCCCGAATGGCGGTCCTGCGTCCGCGGCCGCGTCCACGGGAGCTGCCGCGACGACGACATCGACTACGCGATCCTCGGCCTGGACCTGCTGGAGACCCACGGCTTCGCCTTCAGCACCGAACAGGTCGGCGACCTGTGGCTGCTGCGGCTGCCGTACCTCCAGACCTTCACGGCGGAACGGGCCGCCTACCGCAACCTCGCGAACGGCCTCAAACCCCCGCTCACGGCCACCTACGACAACCCCTACCAGGAGTGGATCGGCGCCCTCATCCGCGCCGACATCCACGGCTGGACCTCCCCCGGCGCCCCGCGCCGCGCCGCCGACCTGGCCCGCAGGGACGCGGTGCTCTCCCACACCGGCAACGGCGTGTACGGCGCGATGTGGGCGGCGGCGCTGATCTCGGCGGCGTTCACGGCGCCCACCGTGCGGCACGCGGTGGACGAGGCGCTGACGGTGATCCCGGCGAGCAGCCGCCTGGCCCGTACCGTGCGCCGGGTGGCCTCCCTGCACGAGGCCGGGCTGGCCTGGGAGGACACGCTCACCACGCTCACGGAGGAGACGGCGGGCCTCGGCTGGATCCACACGATCCCGAACGCGGCCGTCCTCACCGCCGGCCTGCTGTACGGCGACGGCGACTTCACCCGGACCATCGCCCTGACCGTACGCGGCGGCCTGGACACCGACTCCAACGGCGCGACGGCGGGCTCGGTGGCGGGCGTCCTGTGCGGCGCCTCAGCCGTCCCCGACCAGTGGAAGGACCCCCTCCAGGACACGGTCCGCAGCGCCGTCTTCGGCTTCGACGGGGTCCGCATCAGCGAACTGGCGGAACGCACGCTGCGCCTGGCGCGGGCCGGGACCTGACCCCGCCCGTGCCCCGGAGCGCGCGCCGTTCCGTGTCGATCATGGGACCGCGTGTGCCGCCGTGCGCCCGGCCGGGGCGCCCGCCGGCGCCGGGCGCGGGTCTCGCACCGCCGTACCCTTCCCCCATGACCACCACTCAGCCCGTCCAGGACTACGCCTCCTACATCGCCTCCCTCCCCCGTGTCCTCGCCGGCGCCGCCGCTCTCTTCCGGGACGAGGAGGGGAGGGTGCTGCTCGTCGAGCCGAACTACCGGGAGGGGTGGGCGCTGCCCGGCGGGACGATCGAGTCGGACGACGGGGAGAGCCCGCGGGAGGGGGCGCGGCGGGAGACGGCCGAGGAGATCGGGCTGGACCGGGAGCTGGGACGGCTGCTGACGGTGGACTGGGTGCGGGGGCCGGGGCGGCCGCCGGTGGTGGCGTATCTGTACGACGGTGGCGTGCTCGGCGCGGACGACTTCGCGGCGATCCGGCTCCAGGAGTCGGAGCTGCTGTCCTGGCGGCTGGTGCCGCGCGGGGAACTGGCCGAGTACCTCCACGGTTCCCTGGGGCGCCGGGTGTCGGCCGCACTGGACGTCCTCGCCGACGGTTCGGGCACCGCGGAGATGGAGGACGGGTACCGGGTGCTCTGAGCCCGCACCCGGCGTTTTATCCGCTCGCCGCACCGGCGCCCCGCGGCCTACCCTCGGCCGCATGAGCAAGCCCCTCGTCGCCCTCCTCACCGGTGCCGGTGTCAGCACGGACTCCGGTATCCCGGACTACCGCGGACCGAACGGACTGTGGCGCCGCGATCCCGAGGCCGAGAAGCTGGTGACGTACGAGTACTACATGGGCGACCCGGAGATCCGCCGCCGCTCCTGGCGGATGCGGCGCGAGAACTTCACGTCCGCCGTCGAGCCGAACGTCGCGCACCGCGCCGTGGTCGAGCTGGAGCGCTCCGGGGTGCCGGTGCGGGTGATCACGCAGAACGTGGACGGGCTGCACCAGCTCGCCGGCATGCCGGACCGCAAGGTGCTCGAACTCCACGGCACCGTACGGAGCGTGGTGTGCACCAAGTGTCATGCGCGGGGTTCGATGGCGGACGCCCTGGCCCGGGTCGAGGCCGGTGAGGACGATCCGCCGTGTCTGGGGTGCGGCGGCGTCCTCAAGCCGGCGACGGTGATGTTCGGCGAGCACCTCGATCCCGTGGTGCTGGGCGAGGCGGCGGCGATCAGCAAGGCGTGCACCGTCTTCATCGCGGTGGGCACCAGTCTCCAGGTCCACCCCGCCGCCGGGCTCGCGGACGTGGCCGCCGGCCACGGGGCCCGCCTGATCATCGTCAACGCGGAGCCGACCCCGTACGACGATCTCGCCGACGAGGTGATCCGCGAGCCGATCGGCACCTCGCTGCCCGGACTGCTGCGCCGGATCGCCGGCCGGCACTCCGTGCCGTCGACTTCTCCGGCTCCGATTGCCCGAAAATCGTTCTGAACACGTTCGAAGATCGCTCTATAGTCGTGCGGGCCGGGACTGATGGTGAGTATGACAGCTGTGGGTCTCCGGGTGGTCCTGCGCGAGCCGAGGACGGCGGAACGTCCCCGTGCAGGACCGGACAACACCACACAGGGGGCCCCACCGCATGAACCCGCGTTCCGGCTGGCGAGCCAGAACCACCGCAGCAGCCACAGGACTGGCAGCCGTACTGCTCGCCGCCACCCCGGGCGTCGCCACGGCGGCCGGCGAGAACCTTCCCCCGCTTCAGCCGAAGATCGACGCTCTCACCATCAACTGGAACAAGGCCTGCTCCTACGAGCCCGTCTACGTACCCGTCGCACCCGAACTCCGGGCCGTCGTCGAGGACCCGACGCAGGACAACGAGGACTGGGAGACCAACGCGGCCGGCGCCCAGTTCGAGGCTTGGTGGACCGACGCCGACGGAGTCGTACAGCGCCGCACCCACACCTCCGCCACGGTGCACTCACCCATCACCCAACTGTGGCGGACCCCTGACGACCTCCCGGCCGACACCGTCGTTTCCTGGCACGTCCGGGCCGTCGACGACGAGGCGGCGACCTCCGCCTGGAGCGACGAGGCCCCCGGCGTCACCTGCCGGTTCATCATCGACACGGTCAACCCCGAGCCTGCGACGGTCGTCTCGGAGCAGTACCCGGACGACGACAGCGGCTGGCACGACGGCGTCGGCGTCTACGGCAGTTTCACGTTCGACTCCCCGTCCGAGGACGTCGTCGAGTACGTCTACACGATCCTCGGCTCCACGCCCAAGCGGGTCCGGCCCGAGGAGCCGGGCGGACCGGTCACCGTCCGGTGGATGCCGGAGGCCGGCGGCCCCTACTACCTCCAGGTCCGCGCCGTCGACCGGGCCGGGCGGTCCAGCTCCGAGACGACTCACCACATGCGGGTCGCCGAGGGCCGTGCCCCCGTGGCCCACTGGACGCTCGCCGACCCCGCCGGAGCCGACAGCGCCGCCGCGGAGGCCGGCCCCGTGGCCCGTGCCGGGGACGGTGTCGTCTTCGGTGCCCCCGCTCCCTCCCGCACCGATCTCGCCTCCACCGTCACCCTCGACGGCCGGGGCAACAGCTACCTCACCCCGGACGCCCCCGCGACGGACACCACCAACGCCTTCGCCCTGTCCGCCTGGGTCCGCCCCGCCGCCACCGGCACCCCGATGACGGTGGCCAGCCAGGACGCCGACGACGACACCTCGGCCTTCGCCCTCGGACTGCGCCCGGCCGAGGGCTCGTCGGCCACCTGGGCCTTCCGCTACGGCACCACCACCCTCACCGGCGGCCGCGCCTCCGTCGGCGGGTGGGCCCATCTGACCGGCCTGTACGACAGGGAGGACAACACCCTGCGCCTGTACGTCAATGGCAAGGAGGTCGCCTCCGAGTCAGGCGTCGCCCCGGTGACCGCCCCCGGCGCCTTCCAGATCGGCCGCGCCCGCGGCGATGGGGGTGCGCGCTGGCAGGGCGAGGTCGGCGACGTCCGCGTCTGGGACCGGGTCGTGCCCCGCAAGGAGATCGAGCTGCTGGGTTCCCGCCCCGCCGAACTGCTCGCCGCCTGGGACATCGAGCGGACCGATGACGGTGTGATCCTCGACCGGAAGGGCGACGAGCCGCTCACCCTGCACGGCGGCGCCGGCTTCTACACCCCCGACTTCGAGTCCTGCCTCGAAGACCCCGAGTGCGTCGAGTTCCCGGCGGACGCCCTCGACGGAAGCGACCACCTGGCCCTGGACGGCACGGACGACTACGCCGCCGCCGGCAGCCCCGTCGTCGACACGGCCGACAGCTTCAGCGTCGGCCTGCGGGTCCGCTTCGCCGACACCACGCCCGACCGGCCGATGACCGTCCTGTCCCAGGGCGACGCCGACAGCGACGCCTTCAAGGTCCGCTACGACCCGGCCGCGTCCGAGTGGCAGCTGGTCGTCACCGACGGCAGCGATCCGGGTGCCGCGGAGACCGTTGTCGCGGGGCCGGGCGCTCCCACGTCCTACTCCGACGAAGTGGTCGTGGTGTACGACGACTCCGAGGGCCGCATCACCCTGTACATCGGGGGCGAGGCCGTGGCCACCACGGAGTTCAACGCCGCCTGGAGCGCCCCCGGCCCGTTTCAGATCGGCCGCGGCCACACCGCAGACGGCGGCTGGGGCGAGTACTTCCACGGCGGGGCGGACACCGTCCGGGTCTTCAGCGGCGCGCTCACCGCGTCCCAGGTGAACTCGTTCGCCTACCTGTACTGAGCCGCGCGGTAGGGCCTGTCGTGGTGGTGAGCTCCCACAGGGAGCTCACCAGCTCGAACCGGCGCCGGACGGCTCCCCGCGTTCGAAGTCCAGCAGGCGCTGCTTCCGTTCCAGGCCGCCGCCGTATCCGGTGAGGCCGCCGCCCGCGCCGATGACGCGGTGGCAGGGGACGATGATGCCGACCGGGTTGCGGCCGTTGGCGAGGCCGACCGCGCGGGAGGCCTTGGAGTTGCCGAGGGCGTCGGCGAGTTGGCCGTAGGTGCGGGTCTCGCCGTACGGGATGCGGGTCAGCCGGTCCCAGACGCGGCGCTGGAACGGGGTGCCGTGCAGGCGCAGTTCGAGGGTGAACTCCTTCAACTCGCCCGCGAAGTACGCCGAGAGCTGCTCCCGCGCCTCGGCGAAGGGGGTGTCGTCGGGGACGCCGAAGGTCTCCTCGGGTGGGCGGTGGCGCTGGTCGGTCATGTAGAGGCCGCACAGGACGCCGTCGTCGGCGACGAGCGTCAGCGGGCCGTAGGGGCTGTCGGTCACGGTGTGCTGCTTCATCGGCTGGGAGTCCCTGGTCTCTTTACACCGGCAGGAAGTTGATGGGGTGGCCGTCCGTCGCCCACAGGTACTGGACCGCGTACGCCCGCCAGGGCCGCCAGGCCGCCGCGCGGGCGGTGAGGGCGGCCGGGGTGGAGGGCAGGCCCAGTTCGCGGGCGGCGCGGCGGATGCCGAGGTCGGTGGGGAGGAAGGCGTCGGGGTCGCCGAGCGCCCGCATGGCGATGACGTCGGCCGTCCAGGGGCCGAAGCCGGGGAGGGCGAGGAGTTTCGCGCGGGTCTCGGGCCAGTCGCTCTCGGCGCCCAGGTGGAGGTCGCCGTCGGCGAGTCGGCGTACCAAGGTCGTGAAGGTCGTACGGCGGGTGCGGGGCATGGCGAGGGTGTCGGGGTCGAGCCCGGCCAGTGCCTCGGGGGACGGGAAGAGATGGGTGAGGCCGCCCTCGGGGTCGTCCACGGGTGTGCCGTGCGCGGTGACCAGGCGGGCCGCGTGGGTGCGGGCGGCGGCCGTGGAGACCTGCTGGCCGAGGACGGCCCGGACGGCGAACTCGGCCGCGTCGACCGTGCGCGGCACGCGGCGGCCGGGTGCCTTGTCGACGAGGGGCGCGAGGACCGGGTCCGCGCGCAGTTGCTCGTCGACGGCGACCGGGTCGGCGTCCAGGTCGAGCAGGCGGCGGCAGCGGCTGATGGCGACGGTGAGGTCGCGGGGGTCGCCGAGGGTGAGGCGGCAGGCGATGTGGTCGGGGTGCGGGGTGAGCGCCACGATGCCGTGCCCGTACGGCAGTCGCAGCGTGCGCCGGTAGGCGCCGTCCCGCCACTCCTCCACACCGGGTACGGCGGTGGCGGCGAGGTGGCCGAAGAGGTTGTCGGGGTTGAGCGGGGCCCGGAACGGCAGGCGCAACGACAGCACTCCGGGGGTGGCGCGGGAGGTGTTCTTCGGTGCCCGGGTGCGCAGTTCGCTCGGGGCGAGTGCGTAGACCTCGCGGACGGTGTCGTTGAAGGTGCGGATGGAGGAGAAGCCGGCCGCGAAGGCGATCTCCGCCATCGGCAGTGCCGTGGTCTCGATGAGCAGCCGCGCGGTCTGGGCGCGCTGGGCGCGGGCGAGCGCGAGGGGGCCCGCGCCCAGCTCGGCGAGCAGTTGGCGTTCGACCTGCCGGGTGCTGTAGCCGAGCCGGGTGGCGAGACCGGGGACGCCTTCGCGGTCCACGACGCCGTCGGCGATCAGGCGCATGGCGCGGGCCACCGCGTCGGCCCGCTGGTTCCACTCCGGTGAGCCGGGGCTGGTGTCGGGCCGGCAGCGTTTGCAGGCCCGGAACCCGGCCTGCTGGCAGGCCGCCGCGCTCGGGTGGAAGACCATGTTCTCGGCCTTGGGCGGGACCACCGGGCAACTGGGCCGGCAGTAGATGCCGGTGGTCAGGACGGCAGTGAAGAACCAGCCGTCGAAGCGCGCGTCCTTCGACCGCACGGCGCGCACGCAGCGCTCGGTGTCGGTGTGCATCCCCTTCTGCATGTCTCAAGGATCGGGCACGGCCGGCGTCCCGGTCTGGCGGGAATCCGACATCGACGTCACGTGTCCTGGGGCTGTCCGGATCGCCACGCCGACTCGCGGAGCAGCCGCAGCCCGTTCAGGCCGACCAGCACGGTGGAGCCCTCGTGTCCTGCGACGCCGAGCGGGAGGGGGAGGTGGCCGATGAGGTCCCACAGGACGAGGGCGGTGATGGCCGTGCCCGCGATGACGAGGTTCTGCTGCACGAGCCGGCGGGCGGTGCGGGAGAGCCGTACGACCGCGGGGACGGCGGCGAGTTCGTCGCGTACGACGACCGCGTCCGCCGTCTCCAGGGCGAGGTCGGAGCCCGCGCGGCCCATCGCGATGCCGGCGTGGGCGGCGGCGAGGGCGGGCGCGTCGTTGACGCCGTCGCCGACGAACAGCACCTTGCGGCCGGCCGTCCGGAGGTCCCGTACGGCGTTGACCTTGTCCTCGGGGAGGAGTCCTGCGCGGATGTCCGTGAGGCCGGTCGCGCCGGCGACGCGGGCGGCGGCGTGGGTGTTGTCGCCGGTGAGGAGGGTGGGTGCGGTGCCGGTGAGGGCCGTGAGGGCGGAGGTGGCGGCCGGGGCGTCGGGGCGGAGGCGGTCGGTGAGGGTGAGGGTGCCGACGGGGGTGCCGTCGCGGGTGACGCGGACGACGGTCCCGCCGTGCTCCGCCTCCGCCGGGTCGGCGCGTCCGACGGTCACCACGGTCCCGTTCACCGTGGCGGTGATGCCGTGGCCGGGTGCGGCGGTGAAGTCCGTGGCGGGGGCGAGGAGCAGGCCGCGGGTGCGGGCGGCGGCCACCACGGCGCGGGCCAGCGGGTGCTCACTGGGGTGCTCGGCCGAGGCGGCCAGGGCGAGGAGGGCGTCCTCGTCGAGGCCGGAGCCGGGCAGCGGGCGTACGGCGGTCACCTCGGGGGTGCCTTCGGTGAGGGTGCCGGTCTTGTCGAGGGCGGCGGTGTCGATCTCGCCGAGGCGTTCCATGGCGACCGCCGACTTGACGAGGACGCCGTGGCGACCCGCGTTGGCGATGGCGGAGAGCAGGGGCGGCATGGTGGCGAGGACGACCGCGCACGGCGAGGCGACGATCATGAAGGTCATCGCCCTCAGCAGGGCGTCGGTGAGGTTCTCGCCGAAGGCGAGCGGGATGCCGAACACGGCTAGGGTGGCGACGACCACGCCGACCGCGTACCGCTGTTCGATCTTCTCGATGAAGAGCTGGGTCGGCGCCTTGGTGCGGGAGGCCTCCTCGACCAGGGTCACGATGCGGGCGATGACCGAGTCGGCGGGGTCGCGGCCGACCCGGACGCGCAGGGCGCCGGTGCCGTTGAGGGTGCCGGCGAAGACGTCGTCGCCGGGGCGTTTGACGACCGGCAG
This sequence comes from Streptomyces sp. CB02400, assembly GCF_001905725.1. Lineage (GTDB taxonomy): Bacteria > Actinomycetota > Actinomycetes > Streptomycetales > Streptomycetaceae > Streptomyces > Streptomyces atrovirens. The sequence continues at coordinate 895,682 of NZ_LIWB01000001.1, read as the reverse complement.
GGACTCGCCGGTGACGGTGGCCTGGTCGGCCTCGCTGACGCCGTCCAGGACGGTCCCGTCGGCGCCGATGCGCTCTCCGGGGCGGACCAGGACGAGGTCACCGACGGCGAGTTCGGCGGTGGGCACGGTCTCCTCGCCTCGCCCGGTCACGCGGGTCGCCGTCGTGGGCGCGAGGTCGAGCAGACCGCGTACGGAGTCGGCGGTGCGGGCGGTGGCCAGGGCCTCCAGGGCGCCGGAGGTGGCGAAGATGACGATGAGCAGGGCACCGTCGAGGACCTGTCCGATCGCGGCGGCGCCCAGCGCGGCGACGATCATCAGCAGGTCGACGTCGAGGGTCTTGTCGCGCAGTGCGCGCAGCCCTTCGAGGGCCGGTTCCCAGCCGCCGCACACATAGGCGACGGCGTACAGGGTCCCGCCGGCCCAGCCCGGCGCACCGCCGAGGTCGGCGGCGAGCCCGGCCAGGAAGGCGACGAGTGAGGCGAGCGCCCACCGGGCTTCGGGGAGGGCGAGGACACGCGTACGGCGGCGCGGCGTCGGGACACCGACGGACGGCCGGGGCGCGGGGGCGAGAGTCACGGACACCCGGCCACCATACAGGAACACATGAAGACTCGTTCATGCGTTCATATGCGATGAGTAGGATGTCCGCATGGGTCATGGAGCCGTCACCTCGCAGGAGGACGCCGAGCGGGTGCGCCTGGACGCGGACAACGTCGCGAAGGTCGCCACCACGCTCCAGGCCCTGTCCACCCCCTCCCGGCTGCTGATCCTCGCCCGGCTGCGCGAGGGCCCGCTCCCGGCCACGGAGCTGGCGGCGGAGGTGGGCATGGAGCAGTCGGCCTGCTCGCACCAGTTGCGGCTGCTGCGCAACCTGGGCCTGGTGGTCGGCGAGCGCCGGGGGCGTTCCGTGGTGTACGCGCTGCACGACGACCATGTCGCCGGGCTGCTCGACCAGGCCGTCTACCACGTGGAGCACCTGCGGCTGGGGATCAGCGACGCGGCGGGATGAGCAGCCCCCGCATGGTCTCGGCGGCGCGTACGGCGGCGTCCGCGCAGCAGTTGTTGAACAGCACGTGCAGTTCGTCCGTCCGCTCCGCCGCGCGCCGCAGCCGGGGGACCCAGGCGGCGAGTTCGGTCACGTCGTAGTCGTGGCGGAAGCGGTCCTCCTTGCTGCCCCTCCCCCAGGCCCTGCTGCGCCCGTGGAACCGTACGACGGCGAGGGCGGGGCGGCTGACGGGCGCGACGGGCGGCAGGGAGCCGGTGAGCCCCTGGGCCATGTCCACGCCGACGGCCGTCGCGCCCAGTCCGGAGAGCAGCGCGAGGGTGTCCTCGGCCTGCCCCGCCTCCCACCATCCCGGATGCCGGAACTCGACGGCGAGCGGCCAGCCGGCCGTGCGCCGCGCGCACTCCTCCAGTGTCCGCTCGGCCTGGGCCCCGGGCGCGAACCGGGGCGGGAACTGGAACAGTACGGCGCCCAGCCGCCCGGCCTCGCGCAGCGGCCCGACGGCCTCCGCGAACCTCCCCCACACCTCGTCCAGCAGGGCGCCGTCCACCGGCCGGTTGCGCAGGTCGGCGGGGAGCGCCTCCGGCCGGGTGGGGTGGCCGGTCAGCAGTGAGAACGCCTTGACGTCGAAGCGGAAGCCGTCCGGTGTGCGCTCCACCCACAGCTCGCTGTTGCGGCGGCTGGGCAGCGCGTAGTAACCGGAGTCCACCTCGACGACGGGCAGCCTGGAGGCGTAGTGCCGCAGCCGCCCCTCGGCGTCCCGCCTGCCGCGCGGATACCACCCGCTCGTCACGAGCCGGCGGTCCGTCCACGAACAGGCCCCGACCAGAATGTCACCCATGGGAGCCCGGGTACCCCGGGCTCCCGCGCGTGTGTCCCCCTGTCGCGCGCGTGTCCCCTATTCGGTCGCCGTGGGCCGGCGTGAGGCCGCCATCGCCTCGTCCACGTCCGTGAGCGGGCGCAGCCGGTAGGTGTACGTGTGATCGCGGTCGGCGAAGAGCTTGAACTCGTCGTGGGTGTGCGCGCCCCAGCTGTTGTCGCCGCCGACGCCCATCTGACGGTGGTTGACCCGCAGGACGACCGCGTCCCGCGGGGTGAGCTGGTAGTCGTGCCGGGCGCCGGCCGACAGGTCCTCGGGGGTGAAGTGCGAGGCGTTGACCTCCAGGAGGGGTTCGCCCGACACCAGCAGGCCGCGCCCGGCGCCGTCGGTCAGGGCTGCCCAGCGGACGTCGGTCTTGTTGCCGTTCTCCTGCGGGCGGATGTAGGGGGTCCACTGGTCGGCCACGGTCGACGTGTAACGGCCCACGTCGGTGCCGGTGTTGCGGTCCCAGTGGTTCTCCTCGGGGCCGCGGCCGTAGTAGTGCAGGCGGTCCAGGCGGCGCGGCAGGAACAGCAGCGTGCCGACCTCCGGGATGTACGGCAGGTCCGACGCGCCCGGGTGCAGGGTGTTGTCGACCTTGATCTCGCCGTTGCCGAACACCGTGTAGGTGGTGGTGTACGTCGACTCGGTGGAGGTCGGCAGGGTGCCGCCGACCGTGATCTCGACGGCCCGCTCGCCGAGGGCCCGTACGGTGACGCCGGTGACCTTCCGCCGGGCGCCGGCGTCGCGCCAGGTCTGGTTGCGGGTGTGCTGGCCGTTGCCGTGGTCGTTGTCGGTGGGCGCCCGCCAGAAGTTGGGCACCGGCCCGGAGGTGATCAGGCGGGTGCCCTTCGCCTCGTAGGAGGTGATGGTGCCGCTGCTCTTGTCGACGGTGACCGAGAAGTCCTTGCCGGTGATCCTGATGTCGTCGTCGCGGTTCTCGTGGCGCAAGGCCGGGACGCGCGACAGCGGTACGGGGGTCACGGCCGGGCTTCCGGCGTCGAGCGGGAGCTGCTGCCGGGCCACCTCGAATCCGGCCTCGGCCCACTTCGTGGACTCCTTGGTGGTGAAGGAGAGCCGGAGGAAGTACTCCGCCCCCGGGGCCGGGTCCTTCGGCAGGCGTACGGGCAGGGTGATGTCCTTGTCGGACTGCGGCGGCACGTCGAGCTGGTCCCGGGTCAGCCTTCCGCGCCGTACGACCTCGCCGTCGGCGACGAGTTCCCAACGGCCGTCGAACTCACGGACGTTGGTGAACAGGTACTCGTTGGTGAGAGTGACGGCACCGGGGTCGCCGTCGTCGGAGGTGCGGGCGGCGTTGATCGCCTGGTAGACGCGTTTGATCTCGGCGGCCTTGCCGGTGTGACCGCGGTCGGCGGTGACGATGCCGTCCGCGACGAACGCGCCGTCGTTGGGGTTGTCGCCCCAGTCGCCGCCGTAGGCGAGGAACCTCTTCTCCTCGGGCCGCTTCTTCCTCACCTCGACGGTGGCGGCGTCGAACCAGAACCGCACACCGTCGTCACCGGGTCCCCGGTCGTCCGAGGCCAGTTCGGCGGCGGTGAGGGCGCGTGCGTAGACGCGGGCGCGGCGGATGGTGCCGCTGAACTCGCGGGTCTGGTTGTCGGCGTCGGACGCGAGGGCGAGCGGCGCGGTGTTGCTGCCGGGGCGCCGGGTGGTGGTCCGGGTGCCCTTCACCGCGCCGTCGGCGTACAGGGTCAGCGTGCCGGCGTCCGCGTCGAAGACGCCCGCGATGTGGTGTTCGCGGCCGGTCCAGTCGTCCGGCAGCGCCCAGCTCGCGGTGATCCACTGGCCGCCGCCGTGGATGAAGAACTCCAGGGTGTCATTGGTCTGTTTGAGCGCGTACTGGGTGTCGCCCTTGGCGAGGATGGGCTGGTGGTAGCCCGTGTACCGCGGAGTGACCCACGCCTCCAGAGTCAGTGAACCCGTGAGGTCGAGGCTGTCGTCGCGTTCGAAGACCGTGATGCCGGACAGGCCCTTGTCGCGGTCGAGGCTGCCGCGGGTGGCGAGGATCTCGCCGCGCAGGCCGGCCGGCCCGGACTCGGTGAGCAGGGTGCGGGCGGGGACGGGCGTGTAGAGGGACTGGTCGACGAAGTCCCAGATCCAGCCGCCCTGGAGGACGTCGTGGCGGCGGACGACGTCCCAGTACTTCTTGAAGTTGCCGTTGGAGTTCCCCATCGCGTGGGAGTACTCGATCATGACGTACGGCCGGGTGTCGGCGGTGTCCTCGGCGCGCTGCTCGATGCGTGACGGGCTCTCGTACATCCTGGAGCGGATGTCGCTGGTCCCCGGCCGGTCGTCGCCCTCGTACTGGATGACGCGGGTGGGGTCGTAGGAGCGGATCCAGTCGTGCATGGCGGTGAAGGTGGAGCCGCCGCCGGCCTCGTTGCCGAGTGACCAGATGACCACCGAGGGGTGGTTCTTGTCGCGGTGGACCATGTTCTGGGCGCGGGCGACGCAGGCCGCCGTCCACTCCGGGTGGTCCCCCGGGTACTCGGAACGGATGCCGTGGGTCTCGAGGTTGGTCTCGTCGACGAGGTAGAGGCCGTACTCGTCGGCGAGTTCGTACCACAGCGGGTTGTTGGGGTAGTGCGAGGTGCGGACGGAGTTCATGTTCATCCGCTTGATGAGGGTGATGTCCTCGACCAGGTTCTCGCGGGTGAGGGCGGTGCCTCGGGCCGGGTGCATCTCGTGGCGGTTGGTGCCGCGGAAGGAGACGGGTCTGCCGTTGATCCGCATCAGCCCGTCCTTGATGGCGAACTCGCGGAACCCGACGCGGTGGGACAGGGTTTCGACCACTTTCCCTGCCGGGTCGCGGAGTCTGAGGACGGCCGTGTAGAGGTTCGGCTGCTCGGCCGACCACAGCCGGGGCCGGGTCACGGCCTTCGAGGCCCGTACGGTGACGTCCTCGCCGGCGTCGGCCGTGCCGAGGTCGGCGGTCTGCTTCAGCGGACGGGACCAGACGGCGTGGCCGCGGGCGTCGTACAGCTGGGTCTCGACGGTGTAGCGGCCCGACTCGCCGCCGCCGTACGCCCGTACGCTCGCGGTGACCGCCAACTCGCCCTGCGCGTAAGTGTCGTTCAGCGGGGTGTCCAGCTTGAAGTCGCGCAGGTGCACGGCCGGGGTGGAGTAGAGGTAGACCGAGCGGAAGATGCCGCTCAGCCGGATCATGTCCTGGTCCTCCAGCCAGTCGCCGTCGGCGTAGCGGTACACCTCGACGGCGATCTGGTTGGTGCCGGGCCTGAGGTGGTCGGTGATGTCGTACTCGGACGGGGTGTAGGAGTCCTCGTCGTAGCCGACGAGTTCGCCGTTGATCCACACGTAGTGGGCGGACTTGACGCCCTCGAAGTGGAGGAAGGTGCGCCGTCCCTTCCAGTCGCGCGGGACGGTGAAGGTGCGCCGGTACTGGCCGACCGGGTTGTAGCGGGTCGGGGCGGCGGGCGGCTGCGGGTCCTCGCCGCGGCCGTTGGGGCCCCAGTACGGATAGGTGATGTTCAGGTAGATCGGGAAGTCGTGGCCGTGCAGTTGCCACACGGACGGGACCGGGATGGTGTCCCAGTCGGCGTCGTCGGTGTCGGTGCGGTGGAAGTCGGCGTCGCGGTCCTCGGGGCGGTCGGCGTAGGCGAACTTCCAGGTGCCGTCGAGGCTCTGCCGGTAGGGCGAGCGGGTGCGGTCGGCGGCGAGGGCCTGGCGCACGTCCGCGTACGGCATGAGCGTGGTGTGCGGCGGCTGGGTGCCGAGCCGGAAGACGCCGAAGTCGTTCCACTCCGGGGGCGCGTCGGCCGCCGCCCGCCGGCCGGCCGCGTGCGCGGCACCGGGCGACGCGGACAGGGCGAGGGCGCCGAGCACGGCTGCGCCGGACTCCAGGAGACGGCGGCGGCTGACGACCGGCCGTCCGGGGTGGGGGAACCGGCCGGCGGGAGACAGGTGCGGATGCGGATGCGGCATGACCGTGGCCTTCCTCGGTACGACAGAGCACTGCGCGGACTGAGGGCACGTCGGACTCCCCCTCGACGCACCGCCGGACGGACGACGTTGTGCCAGGGAAGAATCACAACTGCTGGTGACGGAGCAACTACTGAGCCAGCCACACCCTAGGACTCGAACACAAACGAAGCAATGATCCCGTCGGGGTTTGTGCGGTCCTGGTGGTTCGGCCGGGCCCTCCGGGCTTCTCCCGTCTGGAATGATCTGGCCATGCCACGGACGTGCCCCCGTCTTCTCGTCGCCCTGCCGTTCGTCCTGCTCGTCGCCGTGACGGCCGGATGCGCCGATACGGCGGCCCGTTCGTCCGAGCCGCAGGGTCACTGCCCCCTTCCCGAGGAGCGGGGACCGACGCCCTCCCCCTGCGTCACCTTCGACTGGAACCAGCGGCTGGCGGAGAACCACGCGTACCGCGAGCGGACAACGATCACCGCGGAGCAGAAGGAGGCGGCCGCACCGCGGGCGGAGGCACTGGCCGCGGCCTTGGAGGAGCATGCGGACGCCGGAACCACGGACGACGGGCTCCGGGCAGCCGCCGCCGGTGCCGTCGGAGTACCGCCGGAGGGGATCGAGATACGGGAGCGGGGCTTCGGTGTCCCCGATCGCGGTGTGCTGGTCGGCGGCGGCGAAGGCCGGGTGTGCGTCAACGGCACGGTCGATGCCGCCGACCGCGTCGAAGTGGAGGTCGTCGGCCGCACCGTCGAGGGCACGTGTCTGCCGGGCGAGGGCGGACACTGACATCCGGAGCGATACCGTACCGAGGAGTCGACTTTGTTGCACTGCGAGGCCGTCTGCAAGCGCTACGGCAGGGGGCGATGGATCCTGAGCGACGTGGACATGGAGGTCACGGCCGGAGAGGTCCTCGCGGTGGTGGGCGGCAACGGCTCGGGGAAATCGACGCTGCTGAGGATCCTGGTGGGGCTGTCGCGGCCCACGTCCGGGACGGTGTCGGTCCGGCCCCGGCGCATCGGTTACGTACCGGACCGCTTCACCGCCCATGACCGTGTCTCGGCGATCTCCTACCTCACGCACATGGGGCGCATCCGCGGTATGCCGGGTTCCGCGGCCCGCGCTCGGGGACGCCACCTGCTGGACCGGCTGTCCCTGGTGGGCGGCCAGGACGCACCGCTGCGCACCCTGTCCAAGGGCAACGCCCAGAAGGTGGCGCTCGCCCAGGCCCTGCTCGTCGAACCCGACCTGCTGGTTCTGGACGAACCCTGGTCGGGCCTGGACGTCTCGGCCCACGGGGTCCTGGCCGAGTTCATCGACGAGGCCGCCGCGCGGGGCGGGGCGGTGGTCTTCACGGACCACCGTGAGGCGATCACCGGGACATACGCCGACGGCGCCTACGCCCTCCACGACGGCCGGGTGACCCGGCTGGGTGGGCAGCACACCGCGGGACACGCCTCGTTGGTCGAACTGGTCCTCACCGTACCGACCACCGGCGTCCCGCCGGTCGAGGTGGACTGGCGCGCCCTGCCGGGCGTGGTGGACGCCTCCGGCCGGGACGAGTCGGTCGTCCTGCGGGTGGCGCGTGAGCACTCGGACGCCGTTCTGCTGACGGCACTTCAGCACCACTGGTCGGTGGACGGTCTCGCCAGGGCCGCTGCCGGCCGTGCCGGCCACCGGGTGGACTCCGGGAGGGCGGCCCTGTGATCGCCCTGGTCCGCTACATGTTCACGGTGATGCTGCTCTCCCAGCGCTATCTCGCGCCCCTGCTGCTGTTCGTCGGCCTGCTGGCCGTGCTGACGAGCAGTGACTCCGGTCCGCTCGCCGCCACCTACGCATCGGCGGCCGGGGCCCTTCTGGTGTGCTCCGTCTGGCTGACCATGGCCCTGGTCGGCCTCGAGGACCGGACGCACCGGTCGGTCCTCGTCGTCAGCGTCGGCAGCCGCCTTCGGACGCTCCTCGGATCGGTCACCACGGCCGTCCTCTGGTGCCTGCTGCTGACCGTGGCCGGTCTGGGGCTGCCCCTGGTGTTCGGAACCCACTCTCCCGTCCTCGCCGACCTGGTGCTGGGTGCCGAAGCCCAACTCACCTGCGCCTTCACCGGCATCGCCATCGGACTGGTCTGCTCACGCCCGGTCGTTCGGCGGCAGGGTCACGCCTTGGTCCTCGCCCTCGTACTGGTGCTGGCCGCGCTGCTGGCGAAAGGCGTCTCCCCGGTCAACGTCCTGCTCACCGACCTGCAGAACACATCGGACTCGACCGGTCTCCTCGGATCCACGGCCGTGCTGCTCGTCGTGGCCACGGGCGTTCTGGCGGTCGGGGCGGCGATCACACACGCGGTCACCCTGAGGAAGGACTGAGCACCCTCCGCCGGCACTGCGGCGACGACCGCCCCGCACACCCGCGCGCCGCGCACCGACCGCGCCCGGGGCCCGTCGACACCGATGCCGCTGCCGACCGCGGAGGGCGGCCCTCGGCCCGGGGGACGGGGTCAGCCTCGCCGCCAGGTCTGGTTGGCGGTGCCGGTACAGGGCCACAGCTTGACCGGCGTGCCGTCGGCCTCCTCACCCCACCACACGTCGACGCACTTGTTGCCGGCCTTGAGGGACACCAGGTCCTCGGCACCGTTGATCTCGAACTTCTGCCCGCTCGACCCGTCGCACCGCTGCAGCCGGACGGCCGTGCCCTTCTCCACCGACCCTCCGTCCAGTCCCATGCACAGGTCCTCGCCGATGCGCAGGGTGCTGTCGGTGTCGTGGAAGGACCAGACCTGGGCGCCTTCCGAGGCTCCGCAGGGCTGGATGACCAGTTCCGCCCCGGCTCCCCGGGAACTCGCGGTGAGGCACTTGCCGGTGTCGGCGCTGACGATCCGGGCGGCGGCGACGGTGACCGTCGTGTCCGCCTTCCTCCCGGCCCGCTGGGTCGGCTCCTTCGCCGTGTCCTCCTCCTTCCTCTGCGAGGCGGCCGGCGGACTCGCTTCGGTGACGGAGCCGGAGTCGTCCGGGGAAGCCTTGCCGTCGCCCTTCCCCTCCTTCTGGCCGTCGCCCTTCCCCTCCTTCTGCCCGCCCTTCTCGTCGTCGCCTTCCTCGCCCTTCGACGAGCCGGCCGGAGCGTCGTCCTTCGAGGGCTCGGCGACATAGACGCCCGGCGGCGGCTGCCCCTCCTGACCGTCGAGCAACTCCCGGGAGTCGGCAGCCGCGGTGGCGTGGCCCTCGCGCCGCTCGTCCCGGTCGTTGCCGGCCATGATCAGCAGCGGTACGGCGAGCAGGACCACCCCGGCGATTCCGGCGGCGGCCAGCATGGGGGCCTTCGGCCTCCCCGGCGCACCGTCGCCGTCGCCGCTCCCCCGTCCGGCACCGTCGGACCGGCGGGCACCGTCGAGTGCGACAGCCAGTCCGGACAAGGAGTCCGCGGTGCCGCCCGGTGACGCGGTGCGGGCCGGTGTGGCGGTGTCCGCCGCTGTCTCCGGCCGTTCCCCGCGGTCCGTGTCCGGTTCCGCGGCCCCTTCCCGTGCCTCCGGCTCGTTCGCGGCCGAGGCCGTCCCGGACCCGGTAGTGGCAGTGGAGAGGGTTTCCGTCTCGCCCCGGCCGGTCTCGCCTGTCCTTGCGGTGCCCTCGGCGGTGACGGCCGTACTACGGCGCGGGGCGGGCCGCAGTACGGCCTGCCCCACGTCGTCGCCCGCCGGGGGCAGCACCACCGCGCGGCGGACCGGCGGCCCGCCCTCGGTGCCGGCCGGGTGGGCGGACGCACCGTCACCTGACCTGCTCTGGCGTGACATCGCTCGTTCTCCTTCGGTCTCACGGTTGTCTGCCGCATGGCAGCCGGGGCGCGGTGCCGGGTTCACGACACCACCGGCCTCCACCGGGCGTGGACGGCTGCCGCACGAACAGCGCTCCGCCGGGGGTGATGAGCACGGCGCCGCCCGGGGCGATCACCTCCGGCTCCCAGCCGCCGGCGGTCCGCCCGGCCGGGCAGGACCGGTCCGTTCGCTCGTGCCTTACGCCGGAGAGCACCGGCCGCACCCGGCCGGTGCCCCGGTCCCGCAGGGTGTCCAGGACGTCGCACGGCCGCGTCCTGCGTGTGGGCGTCCCGTGCCGGCCGGCACGGTGGCCGTGCCCTCCCCACCGACAGCCAGGGCCGACTCGGCCGGGGCGGGGCCGGAGAGCCGCCCGGCCCGCTCGCCCGGGAGACCACCTCCCCGCACGGCGCCGGGCGGTTCCCGCGTCGGGTCCGGTCCGCCCGCCGGTGGGCTGCTCGCTCATCGTCTCCTCACGGCCCTGGACCGGCCCGGCAGACCCCGCGCCGTCTCCTGCCCTCGGGACCACCGGCCGGGGCACCACACCGCGCACGGGGTGCCGCTCCCGCACGTCTACGCCGGCGGGATCGGATCGGTCCATGGCCACCGCGGCACCGTAGCGAGGCCGGGTGACCGCAAGACGTCCGCGACATCACTCCACCGACCCCCGCGCGTACCCTCCTGTTCACCTTTTCCCGTCGCGTGGCCGAGGGCGGCGGTGGTCCCGGCGCCCGTCAGGCGGTACTTGGGGCCCTGCCGTCGACGGTGCCCGACCGGCTGCGCGGCTCCCGCGGTTTCCGTCAGCCCGGTTGCCGGGCGAACGCCTCGTACGCCCGGTCGTCGAAGAGGACGAATCTCACCTCTTCGACGGCGGTCGGCGTGTTCCGCACCGTCTCCACCGCGATGCGGGCCGCGTCGTCCATCGGCCACCGGTAGACGCCCGTGGAGATGGCGGGGAACGCGACCGTCCGGGCGCCCAGTTCGTCGGCCACACGGAGCGACTCCCGGTAGCAGGAGGCAAGCGGCTCAGGATCGCTGCCCGAACCCTGATGCACCGGACCGACGGTGTGGATCACCCAGCGGGCGTCGAGACGGCCCGCGGTGGTGGCGACCGCCTGGCCGGTCGGCAGGCCCCTGCCGTACCGGGAAGCGCGCAGGGCGCGGCATTCGGCCAGGATCTCCGGGCCGCCCCGGCGGTGGATCGCCCCGTCCACGCCTCCCCCGCCGAGCAGGGACGAGTTGGCCGCGTTGACGATCGCGTCGGCGCTCTGGCGGGTGATGTCGCCCTGGACGAGCGTGATCGTGGTGGTCATGTCTGGCGCAGCCTCCTCCACACGGCCTTCGCCGCGTTGTGTCCCGACATGCCGTGCACGCCGGGGCCGGGTGGGGTGGCCGACGAGCAGATGAAGACGGCCGGGTGCGGGGTCGCGTACGGGAACAGGGAGAGTTTGGGGCGCAGCAGGAGCTGGAGTCCGGAGACCGCGCCGGAGGCGATGTCGCCGCCGACGTAGTTGGCGTTGCGGGCGGCGAGTTCGGGCGGGCCGGCGGTGGCGCGGGCCAGGATACGGTCGCGGAAACCGGGGGCGTAGCGCTCCAGTTGGCGTTCCATGGCGTCGGTGAGGTCGCCGGTCCAGCCGTTGGGCACGTGTCCGTAGGCCCAGAAGACGTGTTTGCCGGCCGGGGCGCGGGTGGGGTCGGCGACGCCGGGCTGCACGGTGATGAGGAACGGCGCGTCGGGGGCGCGGCCCTCGCGGGAGGCGGCGCGCAGGGCGGCGCCGATCTCGTCGCTGTCCGCGCCGATCTGCACGGTGCCGGCGGTGCGGGCCTGGGGCGCGGTCCACGGCACGGGGCCGTCCAGCGCGTAGTCGATCTTGAAGACGCCGGGGCCGTAGCGGTAGTTCGCGTAGTGGTCGCCGAAACCGGCGATGCGGGCCAGGGCGGTGGGCGAGGTGTCGAAGACGTACGCCCGGGCCGGCGGCAGGTCGTCGAGGCGCTTGACCTCGTAGTCGGTGTGGACGCTGCCGCCGAGGTCCTTCAGATACGCGGCGAGGGCGTCGGAGATGGCCTGGGAGCCGCCGCGGGCGACGGGCCAGCCGCGGGCGTGCGCGGCGAGGGCGAAGACCAGGCCGATGGCGCCGGTGGCGAAGCCGCCGAGGGGGGCCATGACATGGGCGACGAGACCGGCGAACAGGGTGCGGGCCCGCTCGTCGCGGAAGCGGCGGGTGAGCCACGTCGACGGGGGCAGGCCGAGCAGTCCGAAGCGGGCGAGGGTGACCGGGTCGCGGGGCAGCGCGGTCATCGGCAGGGACATGAAGTCGCGGGCCAGGGTGTCCCACTTGGGCAGGAAGGGCTCGACGAGCCGGCGGTACGCGCCGGCGTCGCGCGGGCCGAAGGAGGCGGCCGTCTCCCCGACCGACCGGGACAGCACGGCCGCCGTGCCGTCCGGGAAGGGGTGCGCCATGGGGAGTTCCGGGTGCAGCCACTGAAGCCCGTAGCGCTCCAGCGGGAGGGCGCGGAACGCGGGTGAGTTGACGGCGAGGGGGTGGGCGGCGGAGCACGGGTCGTGGTGGAAGCCGGGGAGGGTGAGCTCCTCGGTGCGGGCGCCGCCGCCGACGGTGTCCTTCGCCTCGAACAGGGCCACCGAGAAGCCGCGCCGGGCCAGCTCCACGGCAGCGGTCAGCCCGTTCGGCCCCGCTCCCACCACGACCGCATCGAGCATCGACGGCACCTTCGGACTCCTTCGTCAGCCGACGGCCACTAAAGGATCAGGATATGCCGGGGCGCCGGCGTTCTCCCGGGGCCTTGGGCGGGGGTGTGGCATCAGGCTCCGTCCGTCAGCAGTTCCACCACCCGGCGGGCGGTGGCCGCGTCGCGGGCCGCGGTGAAGGGCAGGGTGTTGCCGCCCCTGATGCTGAAGGGCTCGCCCGCGCGGGTGAGGTGGGTGCCGCCCGCCTCCTCCACGAGGAGCAGACCGGCCGCGTGGTCCCAGGCGGCTTCCCAGGAGAAGGCGGTGGCGTCGGACTCGCCGCGGGCGATGGCCAGGTACTCCAGTCCGGCCGAGCCGCAGGCGCGGGGTGCCACGCCGTCCGTCCACAGGCCGAGCAGGGCGCGCTTCTGCTCGTCCGTGGTGTAGTCCGGGTGGGAGGTGGCCACGCGGAGGTCGCGGCCGGGTTTCGGGGAGCCCGCGCGCAGCCGCTCACCGTCGAGGTGCGCGCCCTGTCCCCGTACGGCCGTGGCGAACTGGTCGCGGGCGGGGGCGTAGGTCCAGGAGGCGTGCACGACTCCGCCCCGCGCGAGGGCGACCAGGGTGCAGAAGCCGCTTTCGCCGCGCACGAACTGGCGGGTCCCGTCGACGGGGTCGACGATCCACACCGGCGCCTCGGCCTGTATCGCCTCGTACGACGCCGGGTTGGCGTGCACCGCCTCCTCGCCGACCACGACCGAGCCGGGCAGCAGGGCGGCGAGCGCGTCCGTGAGGTACAGCTCGGCGTTGCGGTCGGCGTCCGTCACCAGGTCGTGCGGGCCGGTCTTGAGGTCCACCTCGTGCTCGGCGAGCCTCCGCCAGCGCGGCACGATCTCCTGCGCCGCCGCCTTGCGGACCAGTTCCTCCACGTCGGAGGTGTGCCGGGCGAGAAACTCGTCGATGGTTTCGTGGGTCTCGATCATGCCTCCATGAGAGCACGCGCCACTGACAACCCCCACCCGCCCGGTGCACAGCAGGTGGAATCGGGATGAAAATGGGGTGCCCGTCCCTGCCGTCGTGGGCTCAGCGGCCCACCGCGTAGCCCTGCATGCCGCGCGGGTTGGCCGCGGCGGAGAGGACGCCGGTGGCCGGGTCCCGGGCGACCGCGCAGAGCCGGCCCTCCGACCAGGCGTCGCCGACGACCACCTCGTGGCCGCGGCGGCGGAGCGCCTCCACCACCGCCGGGTCCGTACGGGACTCGACGGTGACGCTGCCGGGGCGCATGCCGCGCGGGTAGAAGGAGCCGGGGAAGCTGTCGTTGTGCCAGTTCGGGGCGTCGACGGCGCCCTGGAGGTCGAGTCCGCCGCGCACCCGCTCGCGCAGGGCGACGGCGAGGAAGAAGTGCAACTGCCACTGGTCCTGCTGGTCCCCGCCGGGCGTGCCGAACGCCATGACGGGCACCCCGTCGCGCAGGGCTATGGACGGGGTGAGGGTGGTCCGGGGGCGGCGGCCGGGGGTGAGGGTGTTGGGGAGACCCTCCTCCAGCCAGGTCATCTGCAGCCGGGTGCCGAGCGGGAAGCCGAGTCCGGGGACGACGGGGTTGGACTGGAGCCAGCCGCCGCTGGGGGTGGCCGCGATCATGTTGCCCCAGCGGTCGACGACGTCCAGGTGGCAGGTGTCGCCGCGGGTGCCGCCGTCGGCGGAGACGTCGGGCTCGCCGGGCACGGGGGAGGTCGGGCCCTTGGCGACGGTGGGCTCCCCGACGCCCATCGGGCTGAAGCCGGGGTCCTCGGTGGCCACCACGCGCGCGTGGGCGCTCAGCCGGGGGGTGCGCCCGCCGGGGCTGCCGGGCCGCAGGTCGTGGGAGGCGCGGGGGCCGACCCTGGTCCGCCGCTCGGCGTTGTACTCGGCCGACAGCAGGTCGTCGAGCGGCACCTCGGCCGCGTCCCCGTACCAGGCCTCGCGGTCGGCCATGGCGAGCTTGCAGCCCTCGATCAGCAGGTGCACGTACTCGGCGGAGCCGTAGCGGGGCAGTTCCGGCGGCAGCAGGGCGAGTTGCTGGAGCAGGACCGGGCCCTGGCTCCAGGGTCCGGCCTTGCACACGGTCCAGCCGTCGAAGTCGTACGTCACCGGGGTCTCGTAGGTCGCGGACCAGCCGGCGAGGTCGGCGGCGGTCATGGTGCCGGTGTGGCGCTCGCCGCTGGTGTCCATGGTGGGGCGCCCGGCCTGCCGGACCAGTGCCTCGGCGATGAACCCGGTCCGCCACACCTCCCGCGCGGCGTCGATCTGCGCCTCCCGGTCCCCGGCCCCGGCGACCTCGGCGAGCAGCCGCTTCCAGGTGGCGGCGAGGGCGGGGTTACGGAACAGCTCACCGGGGCGCGGGGACCGGCCGCCGGGCAGATACACCTCGGCCGAGGAGGACCACTCCGTCTCGAACAGCTCCCGTACGGTCTCCACGGTCTCGCCGACGCGCTCCACGGGCGGGTGCCCGTCCTCGGCGTACCCGATGGCGTACTTCAGGACGTCGGCGAGGGTCTTGGTGCCGTGGTCGCGCAGCAGGAGCATCCAGGCGTCGAAGGCGCCGGGCACGGCCGCGGCGAGCGGTCCGGTGCCGGGGACGAGCTCCAGGCCGAGCCCCTTGTAGTGGGCGACGGTCGCCCCGGCCGGGGCGACGCCCTGCCCGCACAGCACCCGCACCTCGCCGCCGGCCGGCGCGAGCAGGATCGGCACCTCGCCGGCCGGACCGTTGAGGTGCGGCTCGACGACGTGCAGGACGAAGGCCCCGGCCACGGCCGCGTCGTAGGCGTTGCCTCCGTCCTCCAGCACGGCCATCGCCGACTGCGAGGCCAGCCAGTGGGTGGAGGACACCATGCCGAAGGTGCCCTGGAGGGTGGGGCGGGTGGTGAACTGCATCTCTCACCTCGGAGTCAGCGCGGCGCCGGCAATGTTGCCCATCTGCTCGGCCCTGATCGGTCAGCAGGCTACCGATCGACTCCGGCGTCCTCACGGTCCGGTGCGGTTCCGGCGTCCTCACGGTCCGGTGCGGTTCCGGCGCTCTCGTCGGCGCGGCGGCGGGCGTCCTCGTCGGTGCGGGCGTCGTAGCTGACGAGTTTGGGGAGTGCTGCGGTGAGCAGGCCCACCGCGGCGACGCAGGCGAGTCCGCCGGTCCAGATCGCGGGACGGGCGCCGGTCCAGCCGGCCATCGCCCCGGCGCGGACCTGGCCGAGCTGGGGACCGACGCTGTAGGAGAGGACCTCGATGCCGGCGAGCCGGCCGCGCAGCCGGTCGGGGATGGTCTGGTTCCAGATGGTCGAGCGGCCGAGACCGCTGAGCATGTCCCCCGCTCCCGCCAGGCCGAGGCACGCCAGGACCAGCCAGACGTTCGACGTCCAGCCGGCCGCCGCCATGGCCAGGCCCCAGCCGGCTGCGCCGAACACCACCAGCAGGCCGTGCCGTTGCGTCCGGGAGACCCAGCCGCTGGTGAGGCTGAGCAGCAGCGACCCGACGGCGCCCGCCGAGTACATCAGGCCCAGCGACCAGTCGGCGTCGAGCTCGTCGGCGAGGAAGGGGAAGATCGTGTTGGGGAAGGCGAAGAACATCGCCGCCAGGTCCACCGCGTACGTGCCCAGGAGCACCGGTCGTGACCAGGCGTACCTGGCCCCTTCGGCGATGCCGCGGAGCGACGGCTTGGCCGCGTGCTCGACGGGCGGCACGGGTGAGAGCCGGCGGCACATCAGGACCGACGCGAAGAAGCAGACCACCGTGGTGGCGTACGCGGGGACGTTGCCCGCGTACGCCACCACGAGGCCGGCCAGCGCGGGCCCGCCGATCGCGCCCGCCTGCCAGCGCAGGGCGTTCAGCGCGGCCGCGGCGGCGAGCTGGTCGTGCGGGACGATCCGGGCCAGCAGCGAGTCCAGGGCGGGGCGCTGGAGTCCCGCGAGTGCCGCGACCCCGGCCGCCACCACGTACAGCGGCCACAGCATGGGGTGCGGCAGCAGCGCGTTCAGCAGCAGGACGACGGCCAGCAGTCCCAGTCCCGCCTCGGTGAGCACGATGACCTTGCGCCGGTCCACCGCGTCCGCGAGTGCCCCGCCGTACAGGCCGAAGACGACCAGCGGCACCAGTTCGACGGCGCCCATCGCGCCCACCGCGAGCGGTGAGCCGGTGAGCTCCTTGATCTGGAGCGGCAGCGCGATCAGCGCCATCACGCTGCCGAGGTAGGTGACCAGGCCCTGCACCCACAGGAGGCGGAAGTCCCGGGAGGAGCGCCAGGGCGCGAGGTCGGGCAGTACTGCGGTGAGCTTCTCGATCATGGTTCAGCGGCTCCCGGCCGCGTGTTGCGGCGACGCGGCCGCGGCTTCGGCGTCCGTGACCGTCGAGTGGTGGCGTCCGATCGGCAGGACGAGGGGCTTGCCCGAGACCGGGTCCTCGATGACGCGGCTCTCCATGCCGTACACGGCCCGGACGGTGTCCTCGGTCATCACTTCCTCGGGTGTTCCGGCGGCGTGCAGTCGCCCGGACGCCAGGGCTATCAGCCGATCAGCGTAGCGGGCGGCCAGGTTGAGGTCGTGCAGGACCATGACGATCGTGGTGCCGCGGGTCCGGTTGAGGTCGGTCAGCAGGTCGAGGACCTCGATCTGGTGGCTGATGTCGAGGAAGGTGGTGGGCTCGTCGAGCAGCAGCAGGTCGGTCTGCTGGGCCAGCGCCATCGCGATCCACACGCGCTGGCGCTGGCCGCCGGAGAGTTCGTCGACGGCCCGGTCCATCAGGTCGGTCGTGTGGGTGGCCTCCAGTGCGGCGGCGACCGCGGCGTCGTCCTGCGCCGTCCAGCGGGAGAGGGCCCGCTGATGGGGGTGGCGGCCCCGGCCGACCAGGTCGAGGACCGTGATGCCTTCGGGGGTGACCGGTGACTGCGGCAACAGGCCGAGGGTGCGGGCGAGTTCCTTGGCCGGGGTGCGGTGGACCTCCTTGCCGTCCAGGAGGACCCGGCCCGCGCGGGGGACCAGCAGCCGGGACATCGAGCGCAGCAGCGTCGACTTGCCGCAGGCGTTGGCGCCGACGATCACCGTGATCCGCCCGGCCGCGAGGGTCAGGTCCAGGCCCTCGATGACGGCGCGGTCGCCGTAGCCGAGCGTGAGGTCCTCGGTGGCGAGGGTGTGGGACGCGGTCACAGTGAGCCTCCGGCCCGGTTGGTGCGGACGATCAGGTGGACGAGGTAGGGGGCGCCGAGGACACCGGTGACGACGCCGACGGGATAGCGGGTGTCGAGGGCGTACTGGCCGGTGAAGTCGGCGACCAGGACGAGCAGGGAGCCGACCAGTCCCGCCGGGACCAGCAGGGAGCCGCCGGTTCCGGTGAGCCGGGCGGCGATCGGGCCGGAGAGGAACGCGACGAAGGCGATCGGTCCGGCCGCCGCCGTGGCGAACGCGATCAGTCCGACGGCGGCGACGATCACCGTGACGCGGGTGCGTTCGACGCGGACGCCGAGCGCGGAGGCCGTGTCGTCCCCGAGGCTGAGCGCGCTGAGGTTGCGGCCCTGGAACAGCAGCACCGGGCCGAGCGTCAGCACGGCCACGACGGTGGGCACGGTCTCCTCCCAGGTGGTGCCGTTGAGGCTGCCGGTGAGCCAGCGCATCGCCGCCTGGAGGTCCCACTCACCGGCCCGTGACAGGACGTAGGAGGTGACGCTGTCGAGCAGGGCGGCGATGCCGATGCCGATCAGGATGAGCCGGGTGCCGGCGACCCCGTCGCGGAACGCGAGGGTGTACACCAGCAGCGCCACCCCGAGCGCGGCGGCGATCGCCAGTACGGACACCTGGGTCTCGCTCAGCGAGAAGGTGACGATGGCGATGGCCGCCGCCGCGCTCGCGCCCGCGCTGATGCCGATGATGTCGGGGCTGGCGAGCGGGTTGCGGAGCATCGTCTGGAAGGTGACACCGGCCATGCCGAAGCTGAAGCCGGCGGTCAGGGCGAGCACCGCCCGCGGCAGCCGCAGCGTGCCGACGGTGAAGGACGCGCCCGGCACCTGCTCGCCCATGACCACGCGCAGCACGTCGGAGGCCGGGTAGAAGGTGTGCCCGGCCATGAGCGAGGTGGCGAAGGCGGCGACGACGAGGACCAGCAGGGCCAGGACGATCAGCCGCCGCCGGTACGCGCGGCGGACCCGGGCGCGGGTGACCGTGCGCTGCGTCGGCGGGGCGGTGACGACGGGGGCGTTCACAGGGATCTGACCTTCTGCCGGCGGACGATGTGGATGAAGAAGGGGGCGCCGACGATCGCGGTCACGATGCCCACCTCGATCTCGGCCGGCCGGGCCACGACCCGGCCCACCACGTCGGCGGCCGTCAGCAGGACGGCGCCGCCGAGTGCGGAGAACGGCAGTGTCCAGCGGTGGTCGACGCCGGCCAGCAGCCGGCAGGCGTGCGGTACGACGAGTCCGACGAAGGCGATCGGCCCGGCGACGGCGGTGGACGCGCCGCACAGCACGACCGCGCCGAGCGCGGCGACCGCCCGCACGAGGGCCACCCGCTCGCCGAGTCCGGCGGCCAGCTCGTCGCCCAGGGCGAGGGAGTTGAGGGCGCGGGCGGAGGCCAGGCAGATGACGAAGCCGGCGGCGAGGAACGGCACGACGCTGCCGAGCTGTGCGTAGGTGGCGCCTCCGACGCCGCCGATCTGCCACAGCCGGAAGGTGTCCGAGATGTCGTTGCGCGGCAGGACGACGGCGCTGACCAGGGAGGCGAGCGCGGCCGAGATGGCGGCGCCGGCGAGGGCCAGCTTCAGCGGGGTGGCGCCGCCGCGCCCCAGCGAGCCGACGGCGTACACGAAGCCGGCGGTCAGGGCGGCCCCGGTCATCGCCGCCCAGATGTATCCGGACACCGACGCGAGGCCGAAGTACGCGACGCCGGTGACCACGGCGAGCGAGGCGCCCATGTTGACGCCGAGGATGCCGGGATCGGCCAGCGGGTTGCGGGTGACGCCCTGCATGACCGCGCCGGAGAGGCCGAGGGCGGCGCCCACGGTGACGGCGAGGAGGGTGCGCGGTACGCGGTTGGCGACCGCGGCCTCCTCCAGGGTGCCCTCCGCTCCGCCGAGCGCCGCCCAGACGTCGGCCCAGGCGACATCTCGGGAGCCGAAGGCGAGGGAGGCGGTCATGGCGGCGAACAGGACCGCGGCGACGACGAGGAGCCAGGTGAAGCGCACCCGCGCCGGACGCCGCAGCGGGGCGGTGTCCGGCGCGGGCGGGGTCTCGGTGACGGTCACGCGGCCTTGTCCACCTTGTCCGCGGCCCCGGCGAGCGCCTTCACGTAGTCCTCCAGGACGTACGGGATGGCCAGCGGGGTCGGGTTGGCGGCGGTGGCCAGCGGGGTGCTGCCGGGCAGCAGGTAGAGGGAGTCCCGCTCGACGGCGGCCAGCTTCGAGGTGAGCGGGTCCTTCTTGAGGGCCTTCAGCAGTTCGCCCTTGTCGTCCCCGTAGCCGGTGATGACGTCGACGTCGTCGAAGTCGTCGATGCGCTCGGCGCTCTTGGTGAGGACGAACTTCTTGGTCGACCCGGACGGTCCGGAGACGCTGGCGGGGATCTTCATGCCGAGGTCGGTGAAGAACTGCGTGCGGGTGTCGTGGGTGGTGTAGAAGCCGACCTGGCTGACGTTCTTGGACGACACGTGCGTCATGAACATCGCCGTCTTCCCCTTCAGCTGGGGGTACTTGGCGGCGGTCTTCTCGATCTGCCCCTCGAGGTCGGCGATCAGTTCGTCGCCCTCGTCGGCCAGTCCGATGGCCTTGCTGTTGAAGCGGATGATGTCGCGCCACGGGGTCGCCCAGGCGGCCTCGGGGTAGGCCACGACGGGGGCGATCTGGCTGAGGGTCTCGTAGTCCTGCTCGGTCAGTCCGGAGTACGCGGCGAGGATGACGTCCGGCTCGGTGTCGGCGACGGCCTCGAAGTCGATGCCGTCGGTCTCGTCGAACAGGACGGGTGTCCTGGCGCCGAGTTCCTTGAGCCGGTCCTCGGTCCAGGGCAGTACGCCGTCCCCGTCGTCGTCACCGAAGTTGGCCTTGGCCATGCCGACGGGGACGACGCCGAGGGCGAGCGGCACCTCGTCGTTGGCCCAGTTCACGGTGGCGACGCGCTTCGGCTTGTCGGGGATGACGGTGGTGCCGAGGGCGTGCTCGATCGTCACCGGGAACCGGCCGGAGCCCTTGGCGCCGGCACCGGCGGCGCCGCTGTCGTCGTTGGTGTCGCCGGACTCGCCGCCGCAGGCGGTGAGTCCGAACAGGAGGGCCGCCGCGAGGGCGAGCGCGCGCAGGCGTGGGGTTCTCATCGGCCCGTGTTCCACTTTCAGTCAAGTTAGGTAAGGCTTGCCTGAAAAGCGTATGGAGCCGGGGCTCGTGGATCAATCGAGTCTTTTCGACAGCCCTTGTAGCGATCGGGACACGGGACAGTGCGGGCTCTCCGGTGCGACGGGCCTCTCAGCGCGCCCGGAACCTGCCGGGAGTCATGCCGGTCGTCCGCCGGAAGGCGGCTCCGAAGGCGCTCGCCGAGCGGTAGCCGACCGCGTCGGCCACCACGTCGACCTCGAAGCCGAGGGACAGCAGGTGCACGGCGTGCTGGGCCCGCACCGAGGCGACCCAGCGGGCGAAACTCGTGCCCGTCTCGCTCTGGAACGCGCGGGTGATCGTGCGGGCGCTGCACCCGAGGGCGGCGGCCCAGCCGGTCAGCGTGCGCTGGTCGGCGGGATCGGCCCGTACGACGTCCACGATCGGCCGCAGCAGCGCGGAGGTGGGCAACTGCACCAGCAGCGCCCGGGACGACGGACGCAGGACGTCGAGCACCATCGCCTCGGCCACGGCCCGGGAGCGGGGCGACAGGTCGGGCTCCTCGAGCCGCTCCAGGAGCAGCCGGAGCAGCGGGGTGATCTCCACGGCCACCGGCACGTCGGGCAGCGCGGACTCCGTACCGTGCCGGAAGAAGTGGGCGCGATAGGAGGTTCCGGCGACCGCGGAGGCGGAGTGCAGCTGCCCCGCCGGCATCCACAGCCCCAGCGTCGGCGTGATGCACCACACCTGGGAACCGACCACGGCGGTGGAGGTGCCGTACTCGTTCCAGAGGAGTTCGTGCCAGGGGTGCGAGTGTTCGTTCCACGTCGTGTCGGCGGCGACGACCTCCTCGTACCCCTTGATCACGAAGGGCACGTCCCCCTCGCCGGCGGCGAGTGCCGGCAGGTCCCTGATGACACGCATGCGCTCAGGCTAACCGCGGACGGGAACAGCGCGGCCCTTGCCGGTGTTGCCCCCCGTGTCAGCAGTGAAAGGCGGAGCCGTGCACGGTGAGTACAAGGTTCCCGGCGGCAAGCTGGTCGTCGTGGACGTGGACGTGGAGGACGGCGTGCTGCGCCGCGCGCGTGTGGCGGGTGACTTCTTCCTCGAACCCGACGAGGCGCTGGACGCCGTGAACCGTGCCCTGGACGGCGCCCCCGCCGACACCGACGCCGCCGGTCTGGCCGCGCGGATCGACGCGGCCCTCCCCGAGGGGACCGTGATGTACGGGCTCACCTCGGACGGTGTCGGCATCGCGGTGCGCCGCGCGCTCGCGCACGCCACCGACTGGACCGACTACGACTGGCAGGTGATCCACGAGGGCCCGCAGCCGCCCGCCCTGCACATGGCGCTGGACGAGGTGCTGACCGCCGAGGTCGCCGCGGGCCGGCGTCCGCCGACGCTGCGGGTGTGGGAGTGGGGCGCCCCGGCGGTGATCATCGGCAGCTTCCAGTCGCTGCGCAACGAGGTCGACCCCGAGGGCGCCCGGCGGCACGGCATCGAGGTGGTGCGCCGGATCTCCGGCGGCGGCGCGATGTTCGTGGAACCCGGCAACACCATCACGTACTCGCTGTCGGTGCCGGAGGCGCTGGTGCAGGGGCTGTCGTTCCAGGACAGCTACGCCTATCTCGACGACTGGGTGCTGGGCGCGCTCGGCGAGATGGGGATCCGGGCCTGGTACCAGCCGCTGAACGACATCGCCACCGACCAGGGCAAGATCGCGGGCGCCGCCCAGAAGCGGATCGTGGGCCCGGACGGCGGCCCCGGCGCGGTGCTGCACCACGTGACGATGGCGTACGACATCGACGCCGACAAGATGCTCGACGTGCTGCGCATCGGCCGGGAGAAGCTGTCCGACAAGGGCACCAAGAGCGCGAAGAAGCGGGTGGACCCGCTGCGTCGGCAGACCGGTCTGCCGCGCGAGGCCGTCATCGAGCGGATGATCGACTCGTTCCGCGCCCGGTACGGGTCGGCGGACGGCAAGGTGACGGACGAGGAGCTGGCCCTCGCGGAGGAACTGGCACGGACGAAGTTCACCACGCCGGACTGGACCGCCCGCGTGCCGTGACGGAGGACCCCCGCCCGTGGGGTCAGACGAGAGGGGTGAAGAAGAAGGTGTCGCGGGTGCGGAAGGCACCGCTCGCGGAGAAGGTGAAGAAGTCCGCGAAGCGCAGTGACACCTCACGCCCGTCGTGCAGCGTCCCGGTGAACGAACCGTGCACCGCCGCGCTGTTCCTCTCCATCAGCACGGTGGCGAGGGTGTGACGGCCCTTCTTGATGACTCGCTGCTTCCGGTAGAAACGCTCCAGGGCCTGCCGGCCGACGAGCGGGTCGTAGCCGGGCCGGCGGTAGACCGCCTTCGGGGTGAAGAGCGCGACGAGTTCGGCCACGTCGCCCGCGTCCACCAGCTCGTAGTAGCGGCGTACACGTTCTTCCCTTTCCATCACCAGCCTCCTCGGATGACCGCGCGCGGGTACGGGGTCCGGTCGGTCACGGTGTGCCGGACGCCGCGCCGAGGTCGAGTTCGATACTCGTGACGGCGAGCAGCTCGCCGGTGGCCGTGTCACGCATCGCCATGTCGGCGATCTCGACGCGCGGGTCGGCTTCGCGGTGCCACCTGCGGACGGAGACGGTGAAGACGGCGCCGGGGTCCGCGTTGCCGAAGTAGCCGAGTTTCTGGTCGACCACCTTGCGCCGCAGGAAGTGTTCGTCGCTGCGCCCGAGCGAGCGCCACAGGCTCAGCAGGGCCGTGTCGAAGATGGAGAAGTACGCCGCGAAGTACACCAGGCCCGCGCCGTTGAGGTCACGGTTGACGTCGAGCACGTATTCGCAGGTGTGGTCCGGGCCGGCCGGTACGAGGCCCTGCGGGTCCTCGGGGTGGAAGCTGCCGGCTTGGCGGGCGCGGCCCACGAGCGTGCGGGGCGAGTAGGCGCTGGGCAGCCGCGGCAGGCCGGCGTAGGCGAAGTCCGGGGGTGCCGCCTCGAACAGGCCCTGGTTGCTGCCGGGGCGGCTGCGGGCTATCCAGCGGTTGACGTTCTCGACGTACAGACAGTCCGGGTGCGGCTCGTCGTGCACCTCGCTCGGCTCCAACGGCCCGCCGGGCAGGTCGAGTTCCGCGGGCGCGAGCCGGTGGAGCGTGAGCGCCGACTGACTGCCGAACTGGAAGACCCGTGAGTCCACCCGGAGTTCGTCACCGAAGGCGAGGCCGTGCGGATGGACGGTACGTCCGCCGCGTACCCGGTAGTAGTAGAAGGACAGGTAGACGGGGTGCCCTTCGGCGGTACGGGCCGCGTGCACGTTCGTTCCGGATGCCGCGGCGACGGCCTCCCAGGTCCAGTCCCCGATGCGTCCGAAGATCAGCGATCCGCCACTGCACATCCCCGGGGACACGGTCACCCGGCGCGACAGGGAAGAGTGATCCGCTGTCCGCACGCTTGGAGTCGTGCTGCTCCGCAGCATGGCTTCTTCTCCCTCGTTGTCTCCCCCGTCACCGGCTCACCGCCGGGGCGCGGACCGGGCGGCGGAGGGCTCGGTGGGAAGAGCACGGTGGCGTTCCTCCACGAGCCGGGCGAGATCCGCGAGAGTGCCGGCTTCCGCCAGTTCGTAGTCGTGGATCTCGATGCCGAGTCCGGTGTTCAGCAGCTCCGCCAGTTCCACCAGGGCGACGGAGTCGAGCCCCACCTCCGTCCGGGTGGCCGTCGGCACGACGTCCTCCGCCCGCATCTGGAGTTCGTCGACCAGGATGCCGCGAAGGACATCAAACATGGCTCGCCGTCCTTTCGTCCGTCGCGCGGAGGTTGAGGGCCACGTCCACGATGAGGTCCTCCTGGCCCGCCACCGCCTGGAGCCGGCCCAGTTCGAAGAAGACGTCGCGGGGATCGACGCCCTCGCGCCGCGAGATGTCGAGCACCCGGGTCTTGAACCCGGAGAACACTCCGGCCAGGCCGCTGACGATGCCCACGGAGTCGATGGACGGCGGGGCGTCCATCAGTTCCGTCGCGGCGATGTCCGCCGCGTCGAGGAGCCGGTACAGGTCGATGCCGGTCGAGTACCCCATCCGTTCCAGGACCGGTACCACGACCTCCAGTTGGGTGTTGCCCGCTCCGGCGCCGAAGCCGCGGGCGCAGGCGTCCACGATGTCGGCTCCGGCCTCGACCGCGGCGACCGAGTTCGCCACGGCCATGCCCAGGTTGTTGTGCCCGTGGAACAGCACGGGCACCGCGACGGCCGCGCGGATGGCGCCGATGCGTTCGGTGACGTCGGCCGGCAGGTAGTGGCCCGAGGAGTCGAGGATGCCCACACCGGTCGCGCCGTAGCCGACGAGGCGGGCGCACTCCTCGGCCAGCCGTCCGGCACTCGCCATGTGGCTCATCAGCAGTACGGCGTGCGCGTCCACTCCTGCCTCGCGCAGGAACCCGAGGTGCCGCTCGGCCAGGTTCCCCTCGGTGCAGTGGGTGCCGATGCGTACGAGGTCGACCTGGTGGGAGATGGCCTTCTTGAGGTCCTCCACGGTTCCCCAGCCGGGCAGCATGAAGACGCCCATCCTGCTGTTCCGCAGGGCCTCCCGGACCACTGACAGCATCTCGTCGTCGCTGCACCGGGCCTGTCCCACCTGGAGGGAGGAGGCGCCCAGGCCGTTGCCGTGCCCCACCTCGACCACGGGGACGGCCGCCGCGTCGGCCGCCGCCGCGTACGCGCGGAGCTGCCGGCTGCCGAGCTGGTGGCGGACGGCGTGGTGACCGTCGCGCAGGGTCGGGTCGTGGATCTGGACCGACTTCGCCGCGGTGGTGTCCCCCGGTCCCGTACCGGTGTTCTGGCTCATGACGTCACCGCCCCGACGGTCGCGAAGCGGTCTGCCGCGTATCGCTCCGCGACGTGCAGCGCGGCGGCGTTGATGATGTCGATGTTCCCGGCGTACTCCGGAGTGCGTTCGCCGCGGGCGGTGACCTCGACGGCGACGAAGGCCTTCTCCCCGTCGGCCGTGCACGCCGTGACCCGGTAACCGTCGACGAAGGCCCGGACACCGCGGGCGGCGTCCTCGACCAGCGCGCGCACCGATGTGTCGGTGAGGTCTTCGCCGAGCAGGGACATGGCGACCCGGAACATCGCCGGGGGCCTCGCGGGGCTCAGGTTGAGGATCGCCTTGACCTTGTCGACCCCGGTGAGGGCCCGGACCGCGGCCCGGGTGGTCCCTACGTACTCGTCGAGGTTCAGCCGCGTGGAGGGGCCGACGCTCATGCTGGCGGCCGTGGTGACCACCTCGATGTAGTCGACGCGGTGCCGCCGCGCGATGGCGTGCAGGATCGGTATGGACGCCTGGCCGCCGCAGCTGACCATGTTCACGTCGCGGTGGGCGAGAGCGTCCGGTCCGTTGACCGTCGGCACCACCATCCGGCCGACCTGGCTCGGCGTCAGGTCGATGAGCACGGTGCCGAGCGGCGCCAGCCGTGCGGCGTGCTCGGCGTGCGACAGTGCGCTGGTCGCGTCGAACGCCACGTCGAACACGTCGTCGGTGTCGGTCAGGGACCGGATGCCGTCCGTGGCCGTCCGCAGGCCGAGTCTGTCCGCCTGCCGCAGCCCCGGTGAGGCGCCGTCCCGTCCCACGACGAGCCGGAGGTCGAGGACGTCCGACCGCATGACCTTCGTCATCAGGTCGACCCCGATGAGGCCCGCGCCGAGCACCACGGCGGACAGCCGTCCGTTTCGTTCCATGTCTGTACGGTCCTTCCGTGGGCACGGGACACGGTCCCGCGCGTACGTGGGGGGTCAGGGAAGGGCTGAGAACAAGGCTTCGCGCGACTTGTGGTGGGGGATCGGTGGTTTCGTGATCCGGCCCGGTGCGGGGGGCTCGTTCGAGGCGGGTTCCGATCCCGCACCGCCCCGTACCGGCGGTCGTCGGGAACCGCGTGTGCCGGTACGCCGGACATGAGGCGCACGTTCGGCGCTCACGTGCTCAAAACGTAGCACGGGGTGCCTGACCCCGCCTTTCAGGCGTGTCGGTGGCCTTGACAGGCAGCAGTGGATACGGTCGGAGAACGCTCGAGGAGGTAACCGTGGACACCCTGCACCGCCGCGGCCCGGCCCGGGTCCACATCCAGAGCCGGGAGTGCGATCCGCAGATCCTGGCGCGGTTCACCGGCGCGTCCTTCTTCCCGGAACGGCTGCTCGGCTCGGCGATCATCGACACGGTGCACCGGGCCGGCGGCAGTCTCCTGTACGTCACCGCCCCGCCGGTGCTGGACCCCGACGAGCAGGTGGCGTACTACCTCGGGCTGCCGGGCGCCGGCCACGGCGACGCACGGACCCGGGTGCGTCTCGTGGGTCTGGACGACGCCGGTCCCCGGTGGCTGAGCGAGAAGGTCCTCGACGCGGACGACCCGCAGGCCGCGCAGGTCCGTGCGGCCGTCCGGGAGTTCGTGGACGGCCGGCGGCGCGACGGCGCCGACGTCCGGCTGAACTATTTCGAGCCGTCCGCGCCGCTGGAGCGCTTCGCCCGGGAGCTGGAGGTGCCGGGCAACCAGCCGCACTCGTCCTGCATCCCGCTGGGCACCAAGCACTCCGGCCGCCGGCTCTTCGCCGAGGCGGGCATCCCGTTCCCGGAGGGCTCCGCCGGACTGCTGCACACCCTCGCCGACATCGCCGGTGAAGTGGCCCGGATGGCACGGGCGGGGCACCGGGCGGTGCTCGTCAAGCTCGACGACTCCACCTCCGGAGCGGGTCTCGGCAACGCGATGCTGGACCTCGACGACCTGGGGCTGCCGTCCGGGACGGACGACGAGGCGCTGACCGGACGCGTTCTCGCCGCGCTGCCCCGGGCCACCCTCGTGGACCCCGCGATCACCTGGGACGACTACGTCCGTGCGGTGGAGAAGACCGGTGCCGTCGTGGAGGAGTGGGTCAGGGACGACACGCTGTCCAGCCCCAGCTTCCAGGGCAGGATCACCGGCGACGGCATGGTGCAGGCGGTCTCCACCCACGACCAGGTGTTCACCGGTCACGACCAGAGCTACGTCGGCTGCCGGTTCCCGGCGAGCGCCGAGTACCGGCGGACACTCATCGACTACGGGGTACGCGTCGGCCGCGCCCTGCGGGAGCGGGGGGTGGGCGGGGGCGACTACGGGGTGGACTTCCTCGCCAGGCGCACCGCCGACGGCTGGCAGCTCCTGGGATGCGAGATCAATCTGCGGGGCACGGGCACCAAGCACGCCTTCGGCATCGCCTCGGGGCTCCTGGACACGCCCGCCACGCCCGACGGCCGGCTGGTCCACGGCGGACCCGACGGCTCCGAGCGCGTCTACGAGGCGTCGGACGCCATCATCGACCCGCGCTACAAGGGGCTGCGGCCGGCCCAACTGATCCGCGCGGTCACCGGGTCCCCGCTCGGTTACGACCCCACGCGCGCGACGGGCGTGGTGCTGCACACGATGAGCGCCGCCCACGACCACGGGAAGTTCGGCGCCGTGTGCATCGGGGCGGACCGGGCCGAGGCCACGGCGCTGCTGCGCGGGCTCCGGGAACTGGTGGACGGCCTGGCGGACCAGGCGTCGCGCTGAGCCGGCCGCACGGCGGCCATTCGGGTTCGGATTGTGACGGACGGCGGTCCGCGTGGAACGGCTGCTGTACCGGACGGGCACGTGTCCGTCCGGGCGGTTCGCCGGGGCCCCACGAAGGAGACACGTCATGAGCACCGTCACGCCGGAGGTTCCGGAATCCTCGCTGGAGTACGCCGCCGACCTCGCCGCGGTCGCGTCCCTCCTGCAGATCGGCGCCGAACTCGGAGTGGACGGGCTGCTGGACTCGGGTGACAGTTTCGACGCCGCCGAACTGGCCGGGCACGCCGCCGTCCCGCAGGACAGGGCCGCCGGGTACCTGCGTGCCCTGGCCGCCGCCGGACTGATCACCGACACCGGGACCGGCGGCCGTTTCCGGGTCTCGGACGACTACCCGGCGCTCAGGTACCAGGCGGGTTACGTGTCCTGGGCGATGAACGCGAACAGCCCGTTCATCACGAACGTCCGGGAGTTCTTCACCGACGGCGAGGCCGCCTCGCGGCACCACCGCCGCGACGGTCGCAGGGTCGCGGTCAGCTCGCGCTGGATCGGTGAACGGGCCTTCTATCCCCCCGTGCTCGACCGGGTGGAGGCGGCCGGCGCGCAGCGGGTCGTGGACCTCGGCGCGGGCGCCGGCCGCCTGCTGATCGAGCAGCTCCGACGGGACGCCACCCGCACCGGCGTGGCGCTCGACATCAGCGAGGCCGCCTGCGCGGCGGCGCGGGAGGCCGCCGCGCAGGCCGGGGTGGACGACCGGCTCCAGGTCGCCGTGTGCTCCATCGAGTCCCTGGTCGACGACCCCGCCCCGATCGAGGACGCCGACGTCATCCAGGCCTGCTTCGTCATGCACGACGTCAACCAGGACCCGGCCGTCCTCGACGCGGTGCTGGCCCGTTGCCGGGAAGCGCTCGCGGCCAACGGGTTCATGGCGGTGGTCGACGCGGTCTCCTACGCGCCGCGCCCCCGTGAGCGGAAGTTCAGCGCGCTGTTCACCTACCTGCACGCGGACTTCATGGGCATCCGGCTGCCGAGCGAGCAGGAGTGGGAGGACAAGTTCCGGGCGGCCGGCTTCGCGAAGGTGCAGTGCGTACCGCAGGTCTTCCCGGGAGGCCGGCTCTTCGTGGCGTTCAAGTGACCGACCGGGCGGAACAGGGGACCGGCATGGACGCACGGCTTCACCGGCAGC
Organism: Streptomyces sp. CB02400; assembly: GCF_001905725.1. GTDB lineage: Bacteria > Actinomycetota > Actinomycetes > Streptomycetales > Streptomycetaceae > Streptomyces > Streptomyces atrovirens. The sequence continues at coordinate 866,344 of NZ_LIWB01000001.1, read as the reverse complement.
TCGCGGACGAGCTCCTGACGGCGAGGAGAGGACGCCGCCCGGTGCCGCGGATCTCCGCACGCCACCCCGGGTTCACCCTGGGGGACGCCTACGCCGTCCAGCGCGAGTTGCGCGCACTGGAGGAGGCGGACGGAGCCGTGGTGGTCGGGTACAAGATCGGCGCCACCAGTGAGGCCATCCAGCGGATGTTCGGGATCGACCAGCCCGACTTCGGCTACCTCACGGACCGGATGATGCTGCTCGACGGCTGCTGCGTGGACGCGGACCGGTTCATCGCTCCGAAGGTCGAGGGAGAACTCGCCTTCCGGCTGGGCGAGGACCTCGCCGGTGACTCCGTGACGGCGCGGGACGTGCTGGACGCCTCTTCTGAGGTCCTGCCGGCGCTGGAGATCTGTGACAGCCGGATCGAGCACTGGGACATCGGCCTGGTGGACACCGTGGCCGACAACGCGTCGTCGGCCATGGCGGTGCTCGGTCCCCCCGTCCCGCCGGACGGCACGGATCTCGCGGCGGAACAGATGGTCTTCCAGGCGGGCGAGCACGTACAGACGGCGTCCGGCTCCGCGGTGATGGGACATCCGGCGGAGGCCGTGGCCTGCCTCGCCCGCATCCTGGCCTCGTACGGTACCGGCATCACCGCCGGCCAGGTCGTCCTCGCGGGCGCCTGGGCCGGCGCCGTCGACCTGCTGCCCGGCAGCCCGGTGAAGGCGTCCTTCGGCCGACTGGGCTCGGTCTCCCTCACCGTGGACACCCGTGACTCCGACGGGTGAGACAGCCCTTGACGGCTGACCGGCAACCGAGGTCACGTCAGCCACGCGAAAGGTGACCGCCGGGGAGCCGGCCCGTACCGGGACGCAAATCGCCTCTTCACGGGGGGAATTGAGGCAAGGCGGCACCTCCGGCGGTACGTCCCTGTCACCGCCCCTCTACGGAGCGAGTTGGCCCTTCCCGCACCACGGGAACGCGTGTGACACTGGCGTCCCGTCCGCTGTGCGGACCCCCTTCCGCACCGTCCCCCACGAAGAGTGCGCCGTGCGTTCCTTTCCTCTGCCGATCGCCCTGACCGCACGCCTGTCCCCGGTGGTCGTCCTCGCCGCGGCCGGCTGGGCGCTGTCCTCCGGCCCGCCGTCCGCGTCGCCGGAAGCCGCGGACAAGCCGACCGAGAAGACGAAGACCCAGTCCGCGTCCGCCCCTTCGCGGACGCAGGTGGCGAAGACGTACACCGCCGCGCCGGTGCCGTGCGACAGCATCGCCGAGAAGAGCGTCAAGTCCCTTGTGCCGGGCGCCAAGACGGCCGGCAAGGAGATCCGGTCCACGGACTCGAAGCTGCGCCGCACCTGTTCCTGGAACGCGCTCAAGGGCTACGAGTACCGCTGGCTCGACGTCTCCTTCGAGGTGCTGGAGTCGGACGAGGCGGCGGAGCGGTCGTACCAGGGGCGGCTGGAGGACAAGAGCGGCGGGGGCTCGGTCCCCGGGCTCGGGGACGCGGCGTACTCCGTCGTGAACCTCACCACCGAGGACAAGCAGCAGACACGCGAGGGCGTGGTGGTGGCCCGCGCCTCCAACGCGCTGGTGATCGTGACGTACAACGGCAGCGACTTCGAGTCGAAGAAGGCGCCGAGCACGGACGAGATCAACAAGGGCGCCATCAAGGCCGCGAAAGAGGCGGTGGCGGCCCTGGAGAAGAACCGGAATTGATGGTTCCGTGACATCTGTCACACGCTGTAGCCGATCTGTGCGGGTCGCTTAGTAGAAACCGCCCAGACGACATAGGGGACTTGTCCGTCTTGCCGTGAATGCGGAAGGGGGCGGGACGGGGGGTGTCCGGAGGGAAAGCCGATGGCCGCCGCTCCTTCGCCGCATGAGGCTTTCTGACGAGGCGGCAGGCGGGCCGAAGGGCCCGCCCCGGACAGGTCGGCACGCTCTCCGGCCCGCCGCAAGCCCCCTGTGGACCTACGAAGCGCGGTAGTACGAATGCCCTTTGCGCCCGGCGCCGGGGCGTCCCAAGAATGACCAGCCTCCGGACAGCAGGGGTGAGGTCACGCATGGGAAAGCATCGTCATCAGAAGCAGTACCGGCGGACGGTCGTCGCGGCGGTCGCCATAGGAGTCATAGGCATACCCTCGGTCGCCATGGCCTGCACGGACTGGCCCGACGAGGGACAGCGGCAGGACCGGGGCACGGCGGCCGGGGCCGAGGACAGGTGGGGCGGCCCCGACTGGTACAGCCGGTGGAGCAGCCAGCAGCACGGTGAGCCGACGGCCCTGCCGTCGGACACGCCGACCGCCACCGCGAGCCCCTCGAAGCCCGGTACGCCGAAGGACAGCGGCGCGAAGCCGTCGCACAAGCCGAAGACGAAGGCCCCCGAGGCGGCCACCTCCAAGCCCGCTTCCAAGCCCACCACCCCGGCTCCGAAGCCCACCACGGCCGCTCCCGAGCCCACCACGGCTTCTCCGAAGCCCACGACCGCGGCTCCGAAGCCCACCACGGCCGCTCCGAAGCCCACCACCTCGGCCCCCGAGCCCGCCGGTGCCTCCGGTGCCGTCGCCAAGGTCGTGGAACTCGTCAACGCCGAGCGCGGCAAGGCCGGTTGCTCCCCGGTGAAGGCGAACGCCACCCTCACCAAGGCCGCGCAGGACCACAGCGAGGACATGGCCGCGAGCGGCAACATGTCGCACACCGGGTCGGACGGCTCCTCCCCCGGCGACCGCATCACCCGCGCCGGCTACGGCTGGAGCACCTACGGCGAGAACGTCGCCTACGGCTACTCCACCCCCGAGCAGGTGATGGCCGGCTGGATGGCCAGCCCCGGCCACAAGGAGAACATCCTCAACTGCGCCTTCAAGGAGATCGGTGTCGGTCTCGCCCAGCCCGGCTCCTACTGGACCCAGGACTTCGGCACGGCCCGGTAGCCCCCGGTACGCTCACGCGCGCCGGTGGCCCGCCATCAGCGCGACGTACACGACCAGCGACGCCGCCAGACCCACCGCCCAGCCGTAGTCCGCGAGGGGCTCCAGGAAGGGGATCAGCCCGTCCTCGGGGAAGGGTCCCTTCCCCGGGGCCGAGTGGGATCCGCCCACCGCGAGCACCCCGCCGACCAGGAAGGCGGCGACGGCGCGCAGGTTCCATCCGGAGGTGTACCAGTACCGCCCGCCGGGTGTGTACAGGCCAGGCAGGTCCAGGGCGGTGCGGCGGATGATCCAGTAGTCGGCGATGAGGATCCCGGCGACGGTGCCAAGGAGCCCGCCGACCAGCCCGAGCCAGGTGAAGATGTACAGCTCGGGTGTCTCGGTGAGCTTCCACGGCATGATCAGCACACCGACCACACCGGTGATCAGGGCGCCGGTACGGAAGCTGATCAGTCGGGGCGCCAGGTTCGCCAGGTCGTACGCCGGTGACACCACGTTCGCCGCGATGTTCACCGAGATGGTGGCGACGAGCACCGTCACCAGGGCGAAGAGCAGCCCGAAGACGTTGTCCGTCTTCCCGGCGAGTGCGACGGGGTCCCACACCGGGGCCCCGTACACCGCCTGGCTGCCGGACGTCACGAACACGGACAGCAGCGCGAACAGGGTCATGGTGGTGGGCAGTCCGAGCGTCTGGCCCCGGACCTGGGCGCGCTGGCCCGCGCCGAAGCGGGTGAAGTCGGGGATGTTCAGGCTCAGGGTCGACCAGAACGCGATCATGCCCATGAGTGACGGGAAGAAAACCGGCCAGAAGTCGGCGCCCCAGCCGAGCTTCGAGGGCTGGTCGAGCAGCGGTCCGAGACCGCCGGCCTTGTTCGCGATCCAGACCAGCAGCACCAGCGCGCCCACGATGACGAACGGCGCGGCCCAGTTCTCGAACCGGCGCAGGGTCTCCATCCCCCGGTGGATGATGGCCAGTTCGAGGGCCCAGAACAGCACGAAGCACACCCACAGCGTCCACGGCTGGCCTCCGACCTCCGACGCCTCCGCCCAGCCGCCGAACAGCTTGCCGAGCAGCACGAAGATGCCCTGGCCACCGATCCAGGTCTGGATGCCGAACCAGGCGCACGCCACCCCGGCCCGGATCAGCGCCGGCAGGTTGGCGCCGCGCAGCCCGAACGAGGCACGGGCCAGCACCGGGAACGGAATGCCGTACTTGGGGCCGGCGTGACCGGTCAGCAGCATCGGCGCGAGCACGATGACGTTGGCGAGCGCGATGGTGAACACGGCCTGTTTCCAGTCCATGCCCAGCGCGACAAGACCGGAGGCGAGCAGCCAGGAGGGGATGTTGTGCGCCATCCCGACCCACAGAGCCGTGAAGTTGTACGTCGTCCAGCGGCGGCGGGCCAGCGGGACGGGCAGCAGGTCGTCGTTGACGAAGCGGCTGTCGGTGAGGGTGGTGCCCGGCGGAAGTTCGACGCGTCCCGCCGGGTCGGGTATGGGTGGGTCGGACGGCGTGGGCGGGACGGTCGCGGTCATGGGCGTGCCCCTTCGGCGAGGGTTACGGATGGAGTGCCGGGATGATCTCCGCGCCGTACGCGTCGATCGTCGTCTCCTGCGCGTCGTGCATGTCGTACACGGCGAACTGGTCCACGCCCAGCTCCCGCAGCGCCCGCAGCTTCTCGATGTGCGCCTCGACCGGGCCGAGCAGGCAGAACCGGTCGACGATCTCGTCGGGGACGAAGTCCGTGGACGGGTTGCCGGCCCGCCCGTGGTGGCTGTAGTCGTAGCCGTGCCGTTCCTTGATGTACGACGTCAGCGCCTCGGGGACCAGGCCGGAGTGCTCCCCGTAGCGGGCGACCAGGTCGGCGACGTGGTTGCCGACCATGCCGCCGAACCAGCGGCACTGCTCGCGGGCGTGCGCCAGGTCGTCGCCGACGTACGCGGGGGCGGCGACGCAGACGGTGACGGAGGCGGGGTCGCGCCCCGCCTCCACGGCGGCGGCGCGTACGGCCTTCACCATCCACTCGGTCAGGTACGGGTCGGCGAGCTGGAGGATGAAGCCGTCGGCCTTGCGTCCGGCGAGGGCGAGCGCCTTCGGCCCGTACGCGGCCATCCAGACGGGCAGCCTGCCGTCCCGCACCCACGGGATCCGCAGCGGCTGCCCGTCGACCTCGGCCTCGCGCCCTTCGGCGAGGTCGCGGATCGCGTCGATGGCCTCGCCGAGGCGGGCCAGGGTGTTGGGTCTGCGTCCGGCGACGCGCATCGCGGAGTCGCCGCGGCCGATGCCGCAGACGGTGCGGTTGCCGTACATGTCGTTGAGGGTGGCGAAGGTGGAGGCGGTGACCTCCCAGGTGCGGGTGCCCGGGTTGGTGACCATCGGGCCGACCTTCAGTTTCGTGGTGTTGGCCAGGATCTGGCTGTAGATCACGAAGGGTTCCTGCCACAGTACGGCGGAGTCGAAGGTCCAGCCGTGGGTGAAGCCGTTGCGCTCGGCGCGCTTCATCAGGCTGACGACCCGTGAGGCCGGCGGGTCGGTCTGCAGGACGAGTCCGAAGTCCATGCGCGGCTCTCCTAGGTGAGGTACTGACAGGTGGACCGCGGGGTGTAGACGCCGTGTCCGGCCCGCCCGGTGTACTCCCGGTCGGTGATGACGGGGACGCCGCGCGAGAGGACGGTCTCGACGCGGCCGGTGACCCGCTTGCCCTCGTAGGCCGAGTAGTCGACGTTCATGTGGTGGGTGCCGGCGGACATGACCTGCTCGGCGCCCGGGTCGTAGATGACGACGTCGGCGTCGGCGCCAGGCGCGATGGTGCCCTTCTTCGGGTACAGGCCGAACATCCGGGCCGGTGTGGCGCAGGCGATCTCGATCCAGCGGCGGCGGGAGATGTGTCCGTCGAGGACGGCCTGGTGGAGCAGGTCCATGCGGTTCTCCACGCCGGGGAGACCGTTGGGGATCTTGGAGAAGTCGCCCCGGCCGAGTTCCTTCTGGCCCGTGAAGCAGAAGGGGCAGTGGTCGGTGGAGACCACCTGGAGGTCGTTGGTGCGCAGGCCCCGCCACAGTGCGGCCTGGTGCTCCTTGGGCCTGAGCGGGGTGCTGCACACGTACTTGGCGCCCTCGAAGCCGGGCTCGGCGAGGTTGTCGGTGGAGAGGAACAGGTACTGCGGACAGGTCTCGCCGAAGACGTTCAGGCCCTCGTCGCGGGCCCGCGCCAGCTCGGCGACCGCCTCGGTCGCGGAGACGTGCACGACGTACAGCGGGGCCCCGGCGACCTGGGCGAGCCGGATGGCGCGGTGGGTGGCCTCGGCCTCGAGGAGCGCCTTGCGCACTTCACCGTGGTAGCGGGGGTCGGTCTCGCCGCGGGCGAGGGCCTGTTCGACGAGCACGTCGATGGCGATGCCGTTCTCGGCGTGCATCATGATCAGCCCGCCGTTCTCGGCGGAGCGCTGCATGGCGCGCAGGATCTGACCGTCGTCGGAGTAGAAAACCCCTGGATACGCCATGAATTGCTTGAATGACGTGACTCCCTCTTCCACCAGAAGGTCCATTTCCTTCAGCGTCTCGGCGTTGACGTCCGAGACGATCATGTGGAAGCCGTAGTCGATGGCGCAGGTGCCCTCGGCCTTGGCGTGCCAGGCGTCCAGGCCCCGGCGCAGGGACTGGCCGACGCTCTGCACGGCGAAGTCGACGACGGTGGTCGTACCGCCCCAGGCGGCGGCCCGGGTGCCGGTCTCGAAGGTGTCGGAGGCGAAGGTGCCGCCGAACGGCAGCTCCATGTGGGTGTGGGCGTCGACCCCGCCCGGGATGACGTACTTGCCGGTGGCGTCGATGGTCCGGTCGGCGGTGAAGGCGTCGGCGGCCGGGGTGGCTGAGGCGGCGAGGGCGGCGACGCGGCCGTCCTCGATCAGGACGTCGGCGTGGATCTCGTCGGAGGCGGTGATGACGAGGCCACCGCGGATGACGGTGCGGCTGCTCATGCTGCTCCCTCTCTACGAGCGATACGAGCGCTACGAGCTCTGCGAGCCGGTGCTACGACGTGCTCCGCAGGGCGCGTTCGAGGATCTCGGCGCCCTCCTCGGCCTCCGCGACGTTGAGGGAGAGCGGCGGGGCGACGCGCAGGGCGCTGGTGTTGTGGCCGCCGCCCTTGCCGATGAGCAGACCGCCCGCGCGGGCCGCCTCCAGGACGGCGGACGCGGCCGCCGGATCGGCCTCGTCGGTGCCGGGTCTCGCCAGCTCGATGCCGATCATCAGCCCGCGCCCGCGCACCTCGCGTACGGCGGGGACGTGGGCGGCGGCGGCCCGCAGCCGCTCGATGAGCAGGCCGCCGACCCGGCGGGCGTTGCCCTGGAGGTCGTGCTCCAGCAGGTAGTTGAGGTTGGCCAGGCCGGCCGCCATGGTGATCTGGGTGCCGCCGAACGTCGAAATGCTGTTGGCGTCCAGGCAGTTCATGATCTCGGAGCGGGCGACGACCCCGCCGATGGACATGCCGTTGCCGATGCCCTTGGCGAAGGTCAGCATGTCCGGGGGGCCGCCGCGGCCGTGGGCCTGCCAGCCCCAGAAGTGCTCGCCGGTGCGGCCCCAGCCGGTCTGCACCTCGTCGGCGATCCACAGGATGCCCCGCTCGTGCAGCACCTCGCGGAAGGCCGCGTACAGTCCGTCGGGCGGCGAGGTGAAGCCGCCGACGCCCTGGATCGGCTCGGCGATCAGCGCGGCGGGCGGGCGGGTGTGGCCGAGGAGGTCCTTCAGGTCGTCGACGCAGGCCGCGACGAAGTCGTAGTCGTCGAGCGCGGCGAACGGGCCCCGGGTGCGCACGCCGCCGTGGACGTACAGCGTCTGGAGCGGGGAGAGCGAGGTCGGGGACCAGCCGCGGTTGCCGGTGATGCCGACCGAGCTGAAGGAGCGGCCGTGGTAGCTGTTGCGCATCGCCAGGATCGTGTTGCTGTTCCGGTAGGCGGTGGCGAGCAGCAGGGCGGTGTCGTTGGCCTCGGTGCCGGAGGTGGTGAAGAAGACCCGGGCGTCCGGGATGCCGCTCAACTGGGCGATGCGCTCGGCGAGTTCCACCATCTGCCGGTTGAGGTAGAGGGTGGAGGAGTGGACGATCCGCCCGGCCTGGTCGCTCACCGCCTTGGTGACCTCGGGCAGGGCGTGGGCGGTCATGGTGGTGAGGATGCCGCCGAAGAAGTCGAGGTAGCGGTTGCCGTCGGAGTCCCAGACGTGGCGGCCCTCGCCGTGGGTGATCTCGATGGGCTCCTCGTAGTAGAGGGCGAGCCAGTCGGGGAGCACGGACCGGTGGCGGCCCAGCAGGTCGTCGGTCACGGCCGTACCAGCCCCTCGTAGGCGTCGGGGCGGCGGTCGCGGTAGAAGGCCCACTGCTGCCGCACCTCCTCGATGAGGTCGAAGTCCAGGTCGCGGACCACGAGTTCCTCCTTGCTGTCGCTGGCGACGTCGCCGACGAACTGCCCGCGCGGGTCGACGAAGTACGAGGTGCCGTAGAAGTCGTTGTCGCCGTACTCCTCCACGCCCACACGGTTGATCGCGGCGACGAAGTACTCGTTGGCGACGGCCGCCGCCGGCTGCTCCAGCCGCCACAGGTGGGACGAGAGGCCGCGGTGCGTGGCGGACGGGTTGTAGACCAACTGGGCGCCGTTGATGCCGAGTTGCCGCCAGCCCTCCGGGAAGTGGCGGTCGTAGCAGATGTAGACGCCGACCTTGCCGACGGCGGTGTCGAAGACGGGCCAGCCCAGGTTGCCGGGCCGGAAGTAGAACTTCTCCCAGAAACCCTTGACCTGCGGGATGTGGTGCTTGCGGTACTTGCCGAGGACGGTGCCGTCGGCGTCGATCACGGCGGCGGTGTTGTAGTAGTAGCCCGACTGCTCGACCTCGAACACCGGCACGACGATCACCATGCCGGTCTCGCGGGCCAGCTCCCGCATCCGGTGGACGGTCGGCCCGTCGGGCACGGGCTCGGCCCAGCGGTAGTGCTCGGGATCCTGGACCTGACAGAAGTAGGGGGCGTTGAACACCTCCTGGAACCCGATGACCTTCGCGCCCCGCCGGGCGGCCTCACGGGCGTGCTCCTCGTGTTTCGCCAGCATGGACTCGGTGTCACCGGTCCAGGTGGCCTGGACCAGAGCGGCACGTACGACGTTGGCCATGAGCTGCTCCTTCGACACGACGTCAGAGCCTCTACGCCCGTAGAAACGGCCGTAGAGGGACGAACGTAAGCCTCTCGGGCGGCCTTGCCAAGACCATCGTCGCCGCGGCCGTGGAGTCGACGCCGTTTCACACCCCTGTGGGTGAGTCGCCCGCGGCACCGGAGCCCGGCCGGGCGGTGCATCCGGCGACGCGGGCGGCGGGCGGGGCGCGCCGTCGGGGGCGGCTGGCGGGCCGCGCCGTCGGATGCGCGTGCCCGAACGCGGACGTCCAGCGGAGCCCGCGCCTCGCGCAGGCGGGACGCGGGCCGTGTACCGCGCGCCGGGGCCGGAACCGGGACCGCGCGCCGGGACCGGACTCAGGCGGCGATCGACGTGCTCGGCGCGGTGGGGGCGCAGCGCCCCACGAGCTCGTCCATCGACAGACCGAGCGTGCCGGCCAGCGCGGCCACCGTGAAGAAGGCCGGGGTCGGGGCACGCCCCGTCTCGATCTTGCGGAGGGTCTCCGCGGAGATGCCGGCGTTCGCCGCGATCTCGGCCATGCTGCGGCCGCCGCGCGCCTCGCGCAGCAGTCGGCCGAGCCGCTCGCCGCGTTCGCGCTCTTCGGGGGTCAAGGGGGTGCGCACCATGGCACCCATTCTAATACCGGTATAGTAATTGGCATGGTGGAGCTGAAGACCGACACATCGATCGATGCCATGTACGAGGCGGGCCAGGTCGTCGCGAGCGCGCTGACGGCCGTACGGAACGCCGCCGACGTGGGCGTTTCCCTGCTGGAGCTGGACCAGGTGGCACGGGACGTGCTGCGCGCGGCGGGTGCGACCTCGCCCTTCCTGGGCTACCGGCCCTCCTTCGCGCCGACCCCGTTCCCGGCCGTGATCTGCGCGTCCGTGAACGACGCGATCGTGCACGGCATCCCGGACGGCTACCGGCTGCGCGACGGGGACCTCGTCTCGATCGACTGCGGTGCCCAGCTGGGCGGCTGGGCCGGGGACTCGGCGATCAGTTTCACCGTGGGCACCCCGCGCCCGGCCGACGTGACGCTGATCGAGACCGCCGAGCGGGCGCTCGCGGCGGGCATCGAGGCGGCCGTCGTCGGCAACCGCATCGGCGACATCGCGCACGCGATCGGCACGGTGTGCCGCGCCGGGGGGTACGGCATCATGGAGGACTTCGGCGGCCACGGCATCGGCCGCCGCATGCACGAGGACCCGGGCGTGCCGAACGAGGGCCGGCCGGGCCGGGGCATGCCCCTGCGGCACGGCATGGTGTTCGCGATCGAACCCATGCTGATCGCGGGCGGCACCGACACGTACCACGCCGCCCCGGACGGCTGGACCCTCCGCACCGACGACGGCTCCCGCGCCGCCCACACGGAACACACGGTCGCGATCACCGAGAACGGACCGCGTGTCCTGACGGCCCGCCGAGCCGCGTGAGAACGCCCGCCTCCCCTTCGCCCGCACGAAGCGGAGGCGGGCAGTGCACGCCGAAGCTCGTGAGCGCGCCCCGGCGGCTCCCCTTCCACGCACTCGCCCGGACCGGCGCACCGGGCGGGCGATGCGGCACGGAAGGCGAGGTGGAAACGTTTCTCCCTAGAGACAGCGGAGTGATCAACACACGCATACCGCACCTGAAAGGACGGAGTCAGGCCGACCCGTAAGCGGAATCACCAGGCATTTTGCACACAGTCATATTTTTCTGGATCTTCTTGCCTTGTCCGGCAGTTCTGCCGCTAGCTGGGTGCCGCGCCGCTCCTCGCCCGGGCTCCCGATGAGTCACGGGCAGGTCGAAGAGGGGAGCGGGCCGAGCAACCAGCACGCGAGGAGAGTCATGAAGAAGGCATACGAAGCGCCGACCCTCGTACGTCTCGGTACGTTCCGCAAGGAGACCGGGCTCCTGGGCCGGTCCGGGAACGACCGGCTGATCCTGAGCAAGAACTGACGGACGGCACCGACCCGACGTCATGACACCACTGCACGCAAGTGCGGGAACGGGCCCCGGCGAGGCGCACTTCGTGGTCTTCACCGACCGCGAGGAAGCGGCCGCCGCGGCCCGCTCCTTCGCCCTGCCCGGCTGCCGGACCGTGAGCCATCCCTCGGGCCGGCCCTGGCTGGTCGGCCACTGGCGCGACGACGAGGCCGTCACCGTGCGCGCCGGTGACACCGCCCTGGCGGTCATCGGCTGCTGCCCCGTGGAGGCGGACGAACTGCGGCACCGGGCGGCCCGGTTGCGCGACCTGGCCGAGATCGACGCACTGGCCCGGTCCCTCCCGGGCAGCTTCCATCTGGTGGCCGCCCTCGGCGGGAGGATCCGGGTCCAGGGCACGGCCTCCGGTCTCCGGCTGGTCTTCCACGCGGAGATCGCCGGCACACGGGTCGTCGCCACCCGGGCCGACGTGCTCGCCGACGTCCTCGGCCTCGACCCCGATCCCGCGGAACTGGCCGTCCGGCTGCTGTGGCCCGCCCCGTATCCGCTGTACGAGACGTCCCTGTGGCCCGCCGTCACCGCCGTACCCCCGCATGAGGCGGTGATCGTCGCCGCGGACGGGCGCGGTCACCGGCACACCCGCTGGTGGACGCCGCCCGAACCGGTCGTGCCGCTGGCGGATGCGGCCGAGGCGGTCCGCACGGCCCTCCGGGAAGCCGTCGGCGCGCGGACCCGGCAGGGCGGCGTGGTCAGCTGCGACCTGTCCGGCGGGCTGGACTCCACCTCCGTCTGCTTCCTCGCCGACCGCTCCCCCGCGCGCGTGGTGGCCGGCACCTGGCCCGGACGCGACCCGGCGGACACCGACCTGTACTGGGCCGAGCGGGCGGCCCGGTATCTCCCGGACGTCGAGCACGTGGTCTGGGACGCCGACGCCTCGCCGCTGGTCTACGACGATCTGCTGGACATCGACGACGTGCTGGACGAACCCACCATCGGCGTGATGGACCGCTCCCGGGCCCTGCACCACCTGCCGGGACTGGCCGCGCGCGGCAGCCGCGTACACCTGACCGGCATCGGCGGCGACCACGTGGCCTGGTGCTCCGAGGCGTACTACCACCGGCTGCTGCGCACCCGCCCCCTGCACGCGCTGCGGCGACTGCGCGGGTTCCGGGCCCTGTGGCAGTGGCCGCTCGGCGGCACGGTCCGTGCCCTGGCCGACACACGACCGTACGGAAAGTGGCTCGCCGACACCGCCGGCCGGCTGCGCGAACCGGCCGCGCCGTCCTCCGTCGGCACGGGACTCGGCTGGGGCATGGCTCCCCGCCTGCTCGACTGGGTGACCGCGGACGCCGAGGGGCTGGTGCGGCGGGCGCTGCTCGACGCCGTCGCGACGGCGACTCCTCTGCACCCCGACCGGGGCATGCACGCGGACCTGGAGCAGATCCGCTCCACCACGCGTGTCATCAGGCAGTGGGACCACACGGCGGCCCGCACCGGCCTGCCGATGGCCTCGCCCTTCCTCGACGACCGGGTCATCGAGGCGTGCCTCGCCGTGCGTCCGGCCGAACGCGTCACACCGTTCCGGTACAAGCCGGTGCTGACCACCGCGATGAGCGGGGTGGTTCCCGAACCGTGCCTGCGCCGGACCACCAAGGCCACGGCCTCCATGGACGCTGCCGACGGACTGCGCGAGAACCGCGCCGACCTGCTGTCGCTGTGGGAGGACTCCCGGCTGGAGCGGCTCGGTCTGGTGGACGGGGCCGAGCTGCGCCGTCTCGCCCGGCGGCCGGCCTCCCCCGGCCTGTCCGACGCCGTCCTCTACTCGACGATCGCCGCCGAGGTGTGGCTGCGCGGGCTCTCCCGCAGACGCGGCGACCCCTCCGCCCGCACCGGCACCCGTGTCCCGTGGGACCTGTCCGACGATTCCCGCCTGCCGCACGTGCCGCGAGGCCCCGCCCGCGGCGCAGAAAGGTGATGCCATGCCCTTGCGTTTCGACGCACACGTCTCCACGGCCGAGACCGACTACGGCACCGTGCTCCTGGACGAACGGGCCGGAACATACTGGGAGTTGAATCCCACCGCCACGCTGGTGGTGCGGGCGCTGCTGGACGGCGGCGAGGTCGCCGACGCTGCCGCCGCCCTGGTCCGCGAGTTCGACATCGATACGGCGCAGGCCGTGCGGGACGTCCAGGCGCTCGTCGGTGATCTGCGCGAGGCGGGGCTGGCCTCATGACGACACCCAGCGCGCTGGAACGCCCCACCGGTGTGCCGTTCGGACAGCGGCTGGCCGCCCGGCTGGTCCTGGCGCCCGCCAGCGTCCTCGCCCTGCTGCCGCCGCGCCGCATCCGCGCCGTGCTGCACGTGCTGCGGCGTGGCGCGGCGCCCGCCACCGCCGTCCAGGCGCAAGGCGCGCGCGACGCCCTGTGCGCCGTCAGCCTGCGCTGCACCGGGCCGAAGGGGTGCCTGCCGCGTTCCCTGGGCGCCGCGCTGCTGTGCCGGCTGCGCGGGACGTGGCCGACCTGGTGCGCCGGGGTCCGTGTCGTGCCGCCCTTCACCGCCCACGCCTGGATCGAGGCCGAGGGGCACCCGGTCGGCGAAGGCGTGCCCGACGGCTACTTCGCCCGCCTGGTCTCCGTGGAGCCGCCCCCCCGCCCACCGTCGCGATGACCGACCACCGACCACCGGCCCCCGGCGCCCCAACACCGACACCGGCACCGGCACGCCCGACGCCCACCGGCCCGACGACCGAGGCCCCGGCACCCCCCGGCCCGGCGCACCCCGAACCGGCGACCCACGACCCGGCACCCCCCGACCGGCCCACCGGGAGCCCACCGTGTGCCGGGGCGTCGGCCGGTGTTCCGGACCGGGACGCCGGGCAGCGGGACGGGACCGCCGATCCCCCGGGGTCCTCGGGTGAGGACCGGTCCACCCGGGCCGCGCTCCGTACGCTCTACCGCCTCACCGCCGGGCACCGGCGGGCCATCGGCGTGGCCGTCCTGCTGACCCTCGCGGGCTCCGCCCTCGGGCTGGCCCAGCCGCTCGTCGCCCGGCAGGCCGTGGACGCGAGCGGCCACGGTCAGGTCGTCTGGCCGCTGCTGGGGCTGCTCGGCGCGCTGTTCGCCGCCGAGGCGGTCACCGGCTCGGTGGGCCGCTTCCTCCTGGAGCGCATGGGCGAGGGCGTCGTACGCCAGCTCCGGCTCGGCCTGGTCGACCGGCTGCTCCGGCTGGAGATGCGCGAGTACGACCGCCACCGCGGCGGCGACCTCGTCTCCCGCGTCACCGCCGACACCACCCTGCTGCGCGAGGTCGTCTCCCAGGCCCTGGCCGATCTGGTGACCGGGAGCATCGTCGCCGCCGGGGCGCTCGTCCTGATGGCGTGGCTCGACCCGCTGCTGCTGCTCCTCGTCGCCCTGACCGTGGCCGTCGCGGCCGGTGTCGTCACCTCGCTGCTCAAGGCGATCCGGTGTGCCTCGGAGCGCATGCAGCACGCGGTCGGTGCCATCGCCGCCGACCTGGAGCGGGCGCTGGGCGCCCTGCCCATGGTCCGGGTGCACCGCGCCGAGGCACGGGAGTCGGCCCGGGTGGGGGCCCGGGTGCGGGAGGCCCACGACGCGGGCGTGCGCACCGCGAAGCTCGCCTCCGTGATGAGCCCCGCCGTCGAACTCGCCGTCCAGGGCTCCTTCCTCCTCGTCCTCGTCGTCGGCGGCCTGCGCGTGGGCGGACGGTCCGGTTCCCTGGGCGACCTCGTCGCCTTCCTGCTGTACGCCTCGTACCTCGTCCTGCCGCTGTCCTCCGTGTTCCACGCGGTGGGGCTGGTCCAGCGCGGCATGGGCGCCCACCGGCGGGTCGAGCAGGTGATGCGCCTCCCCGTCGAGCACACCGGACCGGCCGCCACGCCGGTCCGTCTCGCCGCCCGGCCCCGCCCCGGGGTGGAGCGCGACGGCGAGCGGCCCGCGCTCGCCCTGGACGACGTCCACTTCGGCTACGAACCGCACCGGCCCGTGCTGCGCGGTGTGTCCTTCGCCGTCGCCGCGCGCCGCCAGGTCGCCCTGGTGGGCCCCTCGGGCGCCGGGAAGAGCACGGTCTTCGCACTGGTCGCGGGCTTCTACGAGCCGGATTCGGGTGCCGTGCTCTTCGGTGGCCGGCCGGCCACCGAACTGGGCCGCGACGCGTGCCGGCGCCGTATCGCCGTCGTGGACCAGAACACCCACGTCGTCCACGGCACCCTGCGGGAGAACATCGCCTACGCCGTGCCCGACGCCCCGGAGGCGGAGCTCCGGCGGGTGGTGGAACTGGCCAGGCTCGAAGAGGTCGTCGACCGGCTGCCCGGCGGCCTGGACGCCGTCGTCGGCGAGCGCGGGAGCACCCTCTCCGGCGGCGAACGCCAACGCGTGGCACTGGCCCGTGCCCTGCTCGCCCGTCCCTCGCTGCTGCTGCTCGACGAGCCCACCTCGCACCTGGACGCGATCAACGAAGCGGCGCTGACCACGGTGATGAAGGACGTGGCCCGGGAGTGCGCCCTGCTGGTCGTCGCCCACCGCCTGTCCACCGTGCGGCACGCCGACCACATCGTCGTCCTGCACCGGGGCCGCACGGCCGGCCAGGGGCGGCACGAGGAACTGCTGGCCGCGAGTCCCCTCTACCGGGAGCTGGCCGCGAGCCAGATGCTGCGGCCGGGCGGCGACCGGGCCGCGCGCCGTGCCCCGTCGTCCCACTGAACATGCCCGCGGATACGGATCGTGTCATCGTGGGCATGAGCGAGCCCCGACCGGGTTACCCGGCCCCGGCACGTCGACCCAGCGAAGGAACGGATGACGATGACGAGTGGTTTCGTCGGCCCGGAGGGCGACCCCTTCGCAGAATTCCTCGCCCGCTTCTTCGGCGGACAACGCCCCCGCCAGATCGACATCGGCCGACTCCTCAGCCAACCCGCCCGCGAACTGGTACGCGGCGCCGCCCAGTACGCCGCCGAACACGGCAGCCGTGACCTGGACACCCAGCACCTGCTGCGCGCCGCCCTCTCCGCCGAGCCGACCCGGAGCCTGCTCAGCCGGTCCGGCGCGGACCCCGACTCCCTGGCGTCCCAGATCGACGACCGCTCCGGCCCCGTACAGCACGGCCCGGGCGAGGCCCCGCCGCCGACCTCGCTGTCCCTCACCCCCGCCGTCAAGCGGGCCCTGCTGGACGCGCACGAGATGGCCAGGGCGTCCGGCGCCGGCTACATCGGCCCGGAGCACGTGCTCACCGCCCTCGCCGCCAACCCCGACTCGGCCGCAGGGCACATCCTCAACGCGGCCCGGTTCGCCCCCTCCGGCCCGCCGGAGGCACCGGAGGCCCCGCAGGCCCGCGCCGAACGGCCCCGTCCCGCGACGGGCACGCCGACCCTCGACAAGTACGGCCGTGACCTCACCGCGCTGGCCCGCGAGGGCCGTGTCGACCCGGTGATCGGACGTGACGACGAGATCGAGCAGACCGTCGAGGTGCTCTCCCGGCGCGGCAAGAACAACCCGGTGCTGATCGGTGACGCGGGCGTCGGCAAGACCGCCGTCGTGGAGGGGCTGGCCCAGCGGATCGCCGAGGGGGACGTGCCCGACGTACTCCTCGGACGGCGCGTGGTCGCCCTGGACCTGACGGGCGTCGTCGCCGGGACCCGCTACCGGGGCGACTTCGAGGAGCGGATGAACAACATCGTCGAGGAGATCCGGTCCCACTCCGACCGGCTGATCATCTTCATCGACGAGCTGCACACCGTCGTCGGCGCCGGGGGCGGAGGCGAGGGCGGCTCGATGGATGCCGGCAACATCCTCAAGCCGGCCCTCGCCCGCGGCGAGCTGCACATCGTGGGCGCGACCACCCTGGAGGAGTACCGCCGGATCGAGAAGGACGCGGCGCTGGCCCGTCGCTTCCAGCCGATCATGGTGCCCGAGCCGACCCCCGCGGACGCGGTCGAGATCCTGCGCGGTCTGCGGGACCGGTACGAGGCCCACCACCAGGTCCGCTACACCGACGAGGCGCTGCTGGCGGCCGTGGAGCTGTCCGACCGCTATCTGAGCGACCGCCGCCTCCCGGACAAGGCCATCGACCTGATCGACCAGGCCGGCGCGCGGGTGCGGCTGCGGGCCCGGACCAAGGGCACGGACGTACGGGCCATGGAGCGCGAGGTCGAGCAGCTCACCTGCGACAAGGACCAGGCGGTCGCCGACGAGCAGTACGAGCAGGCCACACAGCTGCGGGACCGCATCGTGGAGCTGAAGCAGCGGATCACGGACGCCGGCGGCGACGGCGAGGTCGACGAGGGGCAGAGCCTGTGGGTGGACGCCGAGGCGATCGCCCAGGTGGTGGCCCGGCAGACGGGCATCCCGGTCAGCCGTCTCACCGAGGAGGAGAAGGACCGGCTGCTGGGCCTGGAGCAGCATCTGCACCAGCGGGTCGTCGGCCAGGAGGAGGCGGTGCGCGTCGTCTCGGACGCGGTGCTGCGCTCCCGCGCGGGTCTGTCCAGCGGCGACCGGCCGATCGGCAGCTTCCTGTTCCTCGGCCCGACGGGCGTCGGCAAGACGGAGCTGGCGCGGGCGCTCGCCGAGGCGCTGTTCGGCAGCGAGGACCGGATGGTGCGCCTCGACATGAGCGAGTACCAGGAGCGGCACACGGTGAGCCGGCTGGTGGGCGCCCCGCCCGGCTACGTGGGGCACGAGGAGGCCGGGCAGCTCACCGAGGTGGTGCGCCGGCACCCGTACTCGCTGCTGCTGCTCGACGAGGTGGAGAAGGCTCATCCGGACGTCTTCAACATCCTGCTCCAGGTCCTCGACGACGGTCGGCTGACCGACTCGCAGGGCCGGACGGTGGACTTCACCAACACCGTGATCGTGATGACCAGCAATCTCGGCTCCGAGGCGATCACCCGGCGCGGCGCGACCCTGGGTTTCGCGTCCGGCGGCGCGGACGCGGACGAGGAGGCGCGCCGGGAGCAGATCCTGCGGCCGCTGCGGGAGCACTTCCGGCCCGAGTTCCTCAACCGGATCGACGAGATCGTGGTGTTCCGCCAGCTGACCGCGGAGGAGCTGCGGCGGATCACCGACCTGCTGCTGGGGAGCACCCGGCGGGGGCTCGAGGGGCAGGGCATCTCGGTCGACTTCACCGACGCGGCCGTGGACTGGCTGGCCGAGCGCGGCTACCAGCCCGAGTACGGCGCCCGGCCGCTGCGCCGCACCATCCAGCGGGAGGTCGACAACCAGCTCTCCCGGCTGCTGCTGGACGGCCGGGTCCGGGAGGGCGGCCGGGTGACGGTGGACACGGAGGACGGACGCCTGGTGTTCCGTACGCAGGAGACACCGGCGCCCGAGCTGTGAGGGCACCGGCGTCCCCGGGCGTGCTCAGCGCGCCGGACGGACCACCATCGCCGAGCCGCCGCCCCTGCGGACCTTCTCCGCCGCCGCGAGCCACGTGCCGTCCGGCAGTCGCTGGACGGCCGTGGCCGCGCCGATCTCCGGGTTCTCCCGGAACGCGTGCCCGATGGTCTCCAGGCGCTGCCTGACCTCACTGTCGTACAGGCCGGGTTCGAGGTCCGTCAGCTCCGTGTTGCGCTGGCTGGCGCGCGGCGCGGCGATCGCGTCGACCAGGGGCAGTCCGCGGTCGAGGAACCCGGTGAGGGTCTGCAGCACGGTGGTGATGATGGTGGAGCCGCCGGGTGAGCCGAGCGCCACCACCGGCCGGTCGTGCCGGTCGAGCACGATCGTCGGCGAGATGGACGACCGGGGCCGCTTGCCGGGGCCCGGCAGGTTCGGGTCGTGCACGGCCGGGTTCGCCGGAGCGAAGGAGAAGTCCGTCAGCTCGTTGTTGAGCAGGAATCCGCGGCCGGGCACGGTGATGCCGCTGCCGCCGGTCTGCTCGATGGTGAGGGTGTAGGCGACGACGTTGCCCCACCGGTCGGCGGTGGTGAGGTGCGTGGTGTTCTCGCCCTCGTACGTCGTCGGTGCGGCCTCGTCGCCGCTCGCGCAGGGTTCCGGGTCGCGGGGGTCGCCGGGGGCGAGGGGGCTGGTGAGGACGGCGTCGTCCCTGATGAGGCATTCGCGCGAGTCGGCGAACCGCTGGGAGAGCAGTTCCTCGGTCGGTACGTCCTCGAAGGCGGGGTCGCCGACCCAGCGCCCCCGGTCGGCGAACGCGATGCGGCTCGCCTCGATGAAGCGGTGCAGGTACTGGACGTCGCCCGCGTCGGAGAGGTCGGTGCGCTCCAGGATGTTGAGCGCCTCGCCGACGGTGGTCCCACCGGAGGAGGAGGGCGCGATGGAGTAGACGTCCAGTCCGCGGTACGAGGTCTTCGTGGGCGGCTGGAACTTGGCGCGGTAGGCGGCGAGATCGCGTTCGGACAGCTCGCCCGGCCGGGCGTTCCAGCCGGAATCGGGGTCCACGGGCGGCTTGTCGACCGTCCGCACGATGTCCCGGCCGATGTCGCCCCGGTACAGGGCGTCGACGCCCTCGCGGCGCAACTCCTCGTAGGTACGGGCCAGATCGGGGTTCTTGAAGGTGGATCCGACGACCGGGAGTTCGCCGCCCGGCAGGAACAGCTCGGCCGTGTCGGGGAAGTGGCGGAAGCGGGTCTCGTTGGCGGCGGTCTGCGCGCGGAAGGTCTCGTCGACGGTGAAGCCGTCGTGGGCGAGGCGTTCGGCGGGTTTCAGGACCGTGCCCAGGCCGCGCTTGCCCCACTTGTCGAGCGCCCGCTGCCAGGTGGCGGGCGTGCCGGGGGTGCCGACCCCGAGTCCGCTGCTGACCGCTTCGGCGAACGGGATCGGCTCGCCGTTCTCCAGGAACAGTCCGGAGTCGGCGGTCAGCGGGGCCGTCTCGCGGCCGTCGAGGGTGTGCACGGTGCGCGAGCGGGCGTCGTAGTAGACGAAGTAGCCGCCCCCGCCGACACCGGCCGAGTAGGGCTCGGTGACACCGAGCGCGGCGGCCGTGGCGACGGCCGCGTCGACGGCGTTGCCGCCCTTCCTCAGGATCTCGATCCCGGCGGCGGAGGCGTCGGCGTCGACGCTGGAGACCGCGCCGCCGTGACCGACGGCCACCGGGACCTTGGGGGTGTGCCGGGAGGGCACCTCGTGCCGGTCGGGCGGCGGGGCCGCCCCCACCGACAGCACGGCGGCACCGACCGCCAGGACTGCGAGATTCCGTGCGACGGGACGACGCATCCGCACCTCCGGTAAACGGCTGTCCGCGCAGCCTAGTTCGTCACCGGGCTCCCGTCAGGGATGCCGAAGGGGTGTGCCGTCCCGTCGTCCGGCGGGCCCTGTGGCCTGCGTCTCGAACACGGGTTTGCGTGGGACCGCTAGCATGCGCGCCCATGAGTGACGACGTGCGCAACATCGTTCTGGGCGTGGTGGCCGCCGGCATCAGCGCCGCGCTGGGCTGGATAGCCCGTACCTACCTGTGGAGGCGGAAGCTCCGGCGCAAGCAGACGTTCTTCGGCCTGCCGCAGAACTCCGAGTCCCTGCTCGTCGTCAACCGCGATCCGGCGACGGCGGAGCCGGCGGTGCACCGCTTCGACGTGTTCGCGCTCCTTGAGCTCTCCGCGCTGATCAAGGACTGCGGGGCGCACGTCCAGATGGTCACCCAGGACGCGGCCCACCAGGGCTTCGGCGAACGGACCGAGTTCTGTGTGGGCGGGCCGGGTTCGAACCGGCGGATGGTGGCCCACATGGCGGCCATGCTGCCGGGGGTGCGGGTCAACGTCGATCCGGAGCCGGGCCCGGACCGGGGCGCCTTCCAGATCGGCTCCGAGCGCTACCGCATGGACCCGGGCATCACCGAGTACGTGCTGCTGGCGCGGCTGACCGCGGGTGAACGGCGCGAGACGCGGCCGGTGTTCCTGTTCTGCGGTCAGCGCGCGATCACCAACCAGGCCGCGACCCGCTACCTCGCCCGCAACCACGAGCGGCTGGCCCGCAAGCACGGCTCGAACTCGTTCGTCCTGCTGCTGAAGGTGATCAACTCGCAGGCGTACGGCCCCGATGTGGTCGAACTGGTCGCGGACGTGACCAAGGTCGCGCAGACCGCGCTGCCGGCTGCCGCGCCGCGCACCAGTCACCGGGCGGACTGACCTCGTTCAGCACCACCCGTCCGGCGCGCAGCTGACCTTCTCCTCGCCGGCGGACGACCCGTCGGGGTCGCGTCCGCCGCGCGAGCAGTGATCTCCGGCTGCCGCCGGACGGGTCTGGCCGATGTGATCCGCCGCCCCGTTGGACGTGGGGCGGTGGGCCCCTCCCGGTGGCGGTGTCCCCGCTCCTGGCGCGGAGTCCCCTCCCCCACCGGGATGAAGGGACCATCCTAGTCGAGGCCCGGACGGAGGAGTCTACGGGCGTCACCCCGTTCAGTGCTTGAGGATCTTGGAGAGGAAGTCCTTGGCACGGTCGCTGCGCGGATCGCCGAAGAACCCGTCGGGCGTACGGTCCTCCACGATCCGGCCGTCGGCCATGAAGACCACGCGGTTGGCGGCCGAGCGGGCGAAGCCCATCTCATGCGTGACCACGATCATGGTCATGCCCTCACCGGCCAGTTGCCGCATGACCTCCAGGACCTCGTTGATCATCTCCGGGTCCAGGGCGGAGGTCGGCTCGTCGAACAGCATCGCCTTGGGCTCCATGGCCAGCGCCCGCGCGATCGCCACGCGCTGCTGCTGACCGCCCGAGAGCTGCGCCGGGTACTTGTCCGCCTGACTGGCGACGCCGACGCGGTCGAGGAGCGCGTGCGAACGCCGGTCGGCGTCCTCCTTCTTGCGTCCGCGGACCTTCACCTGGCCCAGCGAGACGTTCTGCAGCACGGTCTTGTGCGCGAAGAGGTTGAAGGACTGGAAGACCATGCCGACATCGGCGCGCAGCCGCGCCAGCGCCTTGCCCTCGTGCGGGAGCGGCTGCCCGTCGAGCAGGATCGTGCCGGACTGGACGGTCTCCAGCCGGTTGATCGCCCGGCACAGCGTCGACTTCCCCGACCCCGACGGGCCGATGACGACGACCACCTCTCCCCTGTCCACGGTGAGCCCGATGTCCTGGAGGACGTGGAGGTCCCCGAAGTACTTGTTGACGTCACGCAGCTCGATCAGCGGATCGACGGCCACACCCGTCCCTCCTCGTCCTCAGCCGTGCGGTGGTCGCCGCAACGTATCCGGGCAAGATCACCGGGAAGGC
Organism: Streptomyces sp. CB02400; assembly: GCF_001905725.1. Classification (GTDB taxonomy): domain Bacteria; phylum Actinomycetota; class Actinomycetes; order Streptomycetales; family Streptomycetaceae; genus Streptomyces; species Streptomyces atrovirens. The sequence goes on along the minus strand of NZ_LIWB01000001.1, from coordinate 844,184 downwards.
GCGACACGCACTCTTCGGCCATTAGCCGTATTTATGCCGATTCATACCGATTTACACCTGGCTGCGGGCCGGGGCCTCACGCCTCCGCGACCTCCGCGTACAGCTGGGACAGCTCGGGCACGCCGCTGGCCGCCCACTCGTGTCCGGCGTCCACGACGTCGAACTCCCGCCCGGAGGTGAGCCGTACGACCGGCTGCCCGTCGGCGCGGATCTCCCAGGCGGCCCCCGGCACGGTGCGCACGATGACGGTGCCGAGGTACAGCCCCGCGTCGTTGCCCAGCCAGTTCGAGGTCTCCTCGTCGTCCCGCCAGCGCGGCACCAGTTGGTCCAGCGCCTCCAACGAGGCCGGGGAGTCGTCGAGTCGGACACCCGCCCGGCCGGCCTGGGAGCGCAAGAGTTCGCACTCGGCGAGGAGTTCCGCGATGCCCTCGGGATCGGGAACCCCTGCCTTCTGGCGCCGGTTGCCCAGGAAAGGGATGTTCATACCTCCAGCCTGTCATTCGTACCGTGCCGCGCACCACAGGCGCGCGGGGTCGGACGACGGCCGGCGGCGCCCTGCTACACGTCGAGGTCCACCACGACCGGCGCGTGGTCCGAGGCGCCCTTGCCCTTGCGCTCGTCGCGGTCGACGTAGGAGTCCGTGACCGCCTTCGCGAAGGGCTCGTTGCCGTACACCAGGTCGATGCGCATGCCGCGGTTCTTGGGGAAGCAGAGCTGGCGGTAGTCCCAGTACGTGAAGGGGTGCTCGTACTTGAGGGGGCGCGGGACGACGTCGGAGAGGCCGGTCTCGCGCAGGGAGGCGAGGGCGGCGCGCTCGGCGGGGGTGACGTGGGTGGAGCCCTCGAAGTCGGCCCGGTCGTAGACGTCGTCGTCGGTCGGTGCCACGTTGTAGTCGCCCAGGACGGCGAACGGGCGGTCGCCCGCCGCGTCGCCGGCCACGGCGGCCCGCAGCGCCTCGAACCACTGGAGCTTGTACGCGTAGTGGGGGTGGTCCACCTCGCGCCCGTTGGGCACGTACACCGACCAGACGCGGACCGGGCCGCAGGTCGCGGAGACGGCGCGGGGCTCGACGGAGCCTTCGTAGCCGGGGTCGCCCGGCAGGCCCTTGACGACGTCCGTCAGGCCGACGCGGGAGAGCACCGCCACGCCGTTCCACCGGCCGGTGGCGTTCACCGCCGACTCGTAGCCCAGCTCGCGCACCTCCTCCACCGGGAACTTCTCCTCGGCGACCTTGGCCTCCTGGAGGCACAGCACGTCCGTGCCGCTGCTCTCCAGCCAGGCCAGGAGCCTCGGCAGGCGGGCGGTGATCGAGTTCACGTTCCAGGTCGCGATGCGCATGTTCCACAACCTACCCGGCACCTGTGACAACGCGCGCCCGCCGCCCGCCGGGTCACAGCTCGGCGGAGCCCCCCGGCGCGAGCCGCAGGTGTTCCGAGCCGCCGAGCGCGCCGATCTGACGGTCGTAGATCGGCCGGGCGAGGTCCGTGAGAAGGGCGTCGTGGATGTCGTAGGCGCGCCGCGGCCTCACCTCGCGGACGTAGTCGATGACCTCGGAGATCTTGTTCCAGGGGGCCATGACCGGCAGCATCAGCGTCTCGACCGGCCGGTCGGGCACGGTGAGCGCGTCACCCGGGTGGAAGAGCTTCCCGCCGTCGACGAGGTAGCCGACGTTGGTGACGCGCGGGATGTCCGGGTGGATCACCGCGTGCAGCTCGCCGTGGACCTGGACGTCGAAGCCGGCGGCGGTGAAGGTGTCGCCGTGGCCGACGGTGTGCACGCGCCCCGGGAAGGCCGCCGAGAGCTGCTCCGCGACCGACTTCAGGGTCCAGATCTCAGCGGCCGGGTTCGCCTCCAGGGCGGCCCGCAGCCGGCCCTCGTCGAAGTGGTCGGGGTGCTCGTGCGTGACCAGGACGGCGTCCGCGCCGAGGGCCGCGTCCTCCTCGCTGAACATCCCGGGGTCGAGGACGAGGACGCGTCCGTCCTTCTCCAGGCGGACGCAGGAGTGGGACTTCTTCGTGAGCTTCATGATCCCATTCTGCTCCCGTCCCGTTCACGGCCGCACGAAGCACTCCCGGGGGGCTTCACTCCTGGGGCGTGGTCTCCTCGCGGACGACCTGCTGGGCCACCCGGAAGGCGCTGTTCGCCGCCGGGACGCCGCAGTAGACGGCCGCCTGGAGCAGCACCTCCTTGATCTCGTCCGGGGTGAGCCCGTTGCGCAGGGCGGCCCGGGTGTGGAAGGCGAGGTCCTCCAGGTGGCCGCCGGCGACGAGGGCGGTGAGGGTGACGCAGCTACGGGTGCGCCGGTCGAGTCCGGGCCGGTCCCAGACCTCGCCCCAGGCGTAGCGGGTGACGAGCTCCTGGAAGTCGCCCGAGAACGCGTCGGCCTCGGCCAGGATCCGGTCGACGTGCGCGTCGCCCAGCACCTCCCGGCGGACCTTGAGGCCGGTGTCGTACGGGTCGGGTCTGCCCTGCGGCTGCTGCGGTACGACGGGCGGGGCGATCTCGGCGACGGGCGCGAGCTGCGGCGGGGCGGCGGCCGGCACCGGATTCACCACCGCCGCGGGCAGGGCGGTCTGGCCGGTGACGGGCTCGAAGGCGGGCTGCCAGGCGGTGGAGAAGTGCCGCACCAGCAGGTCGGTGACGGCGGCCGGCTGCTCCACCGGCACCAGGTGGGAGGCGCCGGGTACGACGGCGAGCCGGGCGTCCGGGATCCCGGCGACCAGCGTACGGGCCTCGGCGGGGCCGGTGACCTGGTCCTCGGAGCCGACCAGCACCAGGGTGGGCACGCCGACGCTGCCGAGTCCGGCCCGCACGTCGAACGAGGCGAGCGCCTCGCAGGCGGCGATGTAGCAGCCGGGGTCGGTGGTGCGCACCATCTGCACGGCCCACTCGGTGATCGCGGGCTGGGCTGCGGCGAACCCGCCGGTGAACCAGCGCTCCGGCGAGGAACGGGCGATGGGGTCGAGCCCGTTCGTCCGTACGACGACCCCGCGCCGGCGGAACTCGTCCGCCGTGCCGAAGCGGGGCGAGGCGGCGATCAGCGCGAGGGACGCGAGCCGCTCGGGGTGGCGCAGGGCCAGCTCGATCCCGACGGCACCGCCGAGCGCGCAGCCGGCGTAGCCGAAGCGCTGCACGCCGAGGCTCTCGAGGGTGGCGAGCAGCCGCGCGGTGAGTTCGGCGACCGAGCCCGCGGGGTGGGCGGGGGCGCCTCCGTGTCCCGGCAGATCGAACCGGAACACGCGCCACTGCTTCGTCAGCTCGGGGACCTGCCGGTCCCACATGTGCCATGTGGTGCCCAGGGACGGACCCAGGATCAGAACCGGAGCGTCTTCCGGCCCGTCGAAGCGGTATTGCAGGGTGTTCGGTGGTGTCTCACTCACGCCCCAGACCCTCTCACGTCTCAGACGCCCCTAAAACGGGGGGACGCTGGATACCGTTCTGACCAGGTTGAAGACCTCTCGGGCGGTATATCGCTCGAGACATCGGGTGATCTCACGCCGGGTCTTGCCCTCCTGGGTGCGGCGTTCGCAGTACGCCCGGGTGCGCGGGTCGTGGCGCAGGCGGGTGAACACGATGCGGTGCAGGGCGGCGTTGGCCTGCCGGTCGCCGCCGTGGTTGAGCCGGCGTGTGCTCCGCCGGCCGGAGGAGTACTCGATGGGACTGACTCCGCAAAGGGCAGCGAAGGACGCCTCGTTGTTCAGTCGCTCGGGGTTGTCTCCCATGGTGATCAGGAGAGTGACGGCGCTGTCCGGACCGATGCCCACCGGTTCGAGCAACTGCGGGGCATGGTGTTCGACGAGCCGGGTCAGGTGTTGCTTCAGCTCGTCGATCTGCGCGGTGAGCTGTTCGATGCGCTCGGCCAGCATGCGCAACGTCATGTGGGTGGCCTGGGCCACCGCGTCCCCGTCTCCCCCACCATCGGGTGGGCCGAGGGACGCGCAGGTGCGGAACAGCTCGGCATTGCCCAGGCTCGACAACCGTTCCCGCAGGGCGGGGTCGGCGACGACCAGGACGGCTTTGAGCTGGTTGATCACCTGGGTGCGGGCCTTGACCGCGGAGTCCTTGGCGAGCTTGCAGATCCGGGCGCTGTGCACCGGACCGTCGCCGGACTTGGCCCGGGCCTGGGCGCGGCCGCTGAGCACGGCCCGCGCTGCGGCCTGCGCGTCGAGCGGGTCCGACTTGCCGAGCAGACGGCGGGCCGACCGGTCGGGCCGGTTCACTTCGAACACCAGGATGTGCTGGGCCAGGAGGTAGCGGGACAGGCCCGCACCGAAGGTGCCCGTGCCCTCCACGCCGGCTCGGCGCACCGTACCCCGCTTGCGGGCCCACACGAGCAACTGTCGGTAACCGGCCGCCGTCGCCGGAAAGGAATCGGTTCCCAAGACCTTCCCGAGTGGGGAGATCACGGCGGCGACATGAACCTCGCCGTGCGTGTCCACGCCCAGGACGACCTCGCGCCGGACGGGCGGATCCGTGCTCGAGGAGGTACTGCGCTGTCGGGTCGTCATGATGATTCGCCTCCCACGTGGTGACGTGCTGGCTGTGTGGATGGCACCGGCCCGCTCGGGCGGTCTGAACCGTGATGGCGCCTGGAACTCGGCAAGGCCCCTATAGGGACACGCCCTGTGGCTCGGTGGCAGGCAGCATCCCGCAACGACGGTCGACATGCCGGTGACTGGACACTTCGGTCAAAAGTCTCACGAGTCAGATCCCGTCCGGGATGGCACCGCACAACCGTCCCACCGATCCCGGTACAGCGACATGACTCGCTCACTGCCGGTTGGCTTCGGCCGAAGCGAGACTCAACCTGATTGGGCGGGTTGACGACGTGTTGGCTCTTCGTCCACTCCTGACCGTATCGATGTGGATGTGCTGCGGCACGGGGCGATGTCCCGGGCGTTCTCCGGGATACGCGCCCCCTCCACGCTGGGCACGTTCCTGCGCGCCTTCACCTGGGGGCACGTGCGTCAACTGGAGTCCGCCGTGCGGGCGTTCACGGCGAACCTGGTCCGGCACTGCGCCTTGCTGCCCGGCGCGGACCAGGTGGTGTTCCTGGACATCGACTCGAAGATGAAGCCCGTCCACGGCTACGCCAAGCAGGGCGCCGCCTTCGGCTGCACCAGACAGCGTGGCCTGCACGTCCAGATCGTGACCGCCTCCACGCCCGTCGCTGCGCCGGTCATCGTGGCCTCGCGGCTGCGCAAGGGCTCGGCCGGCTCCGGCAAGGGCGCCGCGCATCTGATCGCCGAAGCGGTGAACACGGTCCGGGCCATGAGCGCGGTGGGCCAGATCATCGTGCGCGGCGATTCCGCGTTCTGCTCGCACAAGACCGTGTCCGCCTGCCGCCGTCTGGGGGTGCGCTTCTCTTTCACGATCGCCCAGCGAAGGAAAGTCCGCAGCGCCATCGACGCCATCAACGAGGCCGCGTGGACGGCGATCAAGTACACGGACGCGGTCTTCGACGAGGACGGGCAGCGGTGGGTCTCCGACGCCGAGGTCGCCGAGACCGCATACACCGCCTTCACCGGCAAGCCCCAGAAGCACCACGCCACGGCCCGGCTCCTGGTCCGCCGCGTCAAGCGCCTCGGTCAGGCTCATGTCCCCGAGAGGCAGGGCGAGTTGTTCACTGCCCATCGTTTCCACGCTGTGTTCACCGACACCGCGCTCGGCCTTGCCGAGGCCGAGGCCACCCACCGCCGGCACGCCATCATTGAGCAAGTCTTCGCCGACCTGGAGGACTCCGCCCTCGGCCACCTGCCGTCGGGGAAGTTCACCGCGAACGCGGCCTGGCTCACGCTCGCTGCCCTCGCCCACAACCTCACCCGCGCGCTCGGCGCCCTGGCCTCCGCCTTCCACGCGAAAGCCCGCACCGGCACCGTCCGACGCCACCTGATCGCCGTCCCCGCCCACCTCGCCACGGGTGCACGCACCCACCTCCCCGACCGATGGCCCTGGCAGGGAGCGTTGGAGAACCTCTGGACGGCCGTCGGTCACCGCCTGCGCACCTGACAAGCCGGACCGACTGCCCGCCCACGACCCGAAGGACCTCAAAGACCCCGCCACCGGACCGGCCATCCGGCACCCACCCCTACCCGAAACCGGAAAACCACCCGAAAACCGATCAGCAAACCCGATCAAGATTCACACGGTGGATCCAGGCTGAAAGACCAAGGATCAAGACTCCTTCGCTGCTTGAAGGAAGAGCTCGTTGCACTCCCGCTGGAGTTCCGTCTGGCTCCACATGGGGTGGTGGGGTGCCGCGTTCGAGCACACGATGGTGCCCCAGGCACCCACCTCGGCGCTGCCCCGGACGGCGCGCCTGCAGAACTCGGCGCCGATCGGGCCCTCTTCGAAGGTGCCGTTCAAGGGGGTGTAGCCGATCCAGCCCTCGCCGAAGACCAGCGGAATCCCGCGGCCGACGCACAGGTCGGCGGCTGCCGACATCCATGTCTCCAGGGTAGTCAGCATGGCGAGGTGGTGCGCGCCGTAGCGTTCGTAGAGGATGCGATCCCAGACCTCGGCGTCGCACCAGTCGTGTACGTAGATCTCGGGCTTGCCGACGATCGTGGCCTGCTGACGCCATTCCTCGCCGGCCGGCGGCAGCCACTGGTCGAAGGGCGGCGCGCCCGGGCGCATCAGGTCGGTGCGGGCGCGCTCCTCGTCGAAGCCGCCGTCGGGCGACCGCAGTCCGTAGCCGGTGACGAGCTCGTCGAGGACCCCATAGACGTACGGGTGGAAGATGCCGACGTCGATGTTGTGCGGGATGCCGCGGAAGGATTCCAGGGGGACCCGGGCGTAGTTGACCGTTGCGGGAATGGTGGGGCGACGTTCATGGAAGCGGTCCAGGCCCGCTTCGAGGCGTTCGCGCAGCTCCACCACGGCGGGTTCCTTGCCAGGGAGCCCCTCGGTGAGGTAGCCGCCCTGGACCTCGTTGTGCAGTTCGACGAACGCGATCACGTCGGACAGTCCCTCTGCCTCGGCTAGATCGCACAGGTCCGCTAGGGCGTCGGCCAGCCGTACAGGCCGGTCTTCGGGGCTGACGGCCATGAGCGCGTCGAACCAGCGGCGATCACCGGCGAAGGAGCTGCTCTGCTGGTACTCCCAGCTGGAGATGATCACGAAGACGCTGTGGCGCTGGGCGGTCCGCAGCAGTTCCAGCAGATGCGCCTTCGGGTCGATGCGGGTGCGGTGCCGCACGTCGTACCAGCGTGTGCCCTGGCCGTACTCGCCGCCCAAGGGGCCGAGTTCGATTTCTCCGGTCAGGCCGGAGCCGAAGATGAGGAACGGCATGGCGCAGATCCGGATGGTGTTGTAACCGCGATCGACGGCTTCGGCGAAGGCGCGGTCGAGGTTCTCGAAGGGTTCGCCCGGTCCGGTGCGGGTGTACCAGGTGAAGTCCCACAGGGTGATGGTGAGCCGGTCCGGCAGGTGGGTCGGCAGAGGTATCGGTGAGTAGGCCATCTCGTCCGCTTCGTGGTCGGTGACGGTGAGGGGAGGCCGCGGAGACGCCCTAACGTGGCGAAACCGAGGGCAGTGCGGCACACGGGCGTGGGCGGCTGGTCGGCGGTCTCAGCCCACGACGGTGGCACGTTAATTCATAATTTCCGATCAGAGAAGCCACCCCCGACCACCATCACCCCCGGCCGAAGCCGACGCACCTCTTGGCCCGCATGGATAATTAATATTTAATGACGTCATCGTTGCTGCCTCAGCCACAGGAGTCGTCTCCATGCTTCCCGCACGGGTATCCCCCTCGGAACGCCTCAGCGACCGGTGCGCGCTCGTCACCGGAGCCGCCTCCGGGATCGGGGCGGCCACGGCCCGACGTCTCGCCTCCGAGGGCGCCAGCGTGGTCCTCGCCGACATCGATGCCGAGGCCGGCGAGGCCGTGGCCGCCGGCATCCGGAAGGACGGCGGCGAGGCACTGTTCCACTACTGCGATGTCGCCGACGAGTCCTCCTGGGCCAGGACGGCCAAGGCAGCGCGCCAGGCGTTCGGTCCGATTCGGGCCCTGGTCAGCAACGCCTACACGGTCCAGGTGGCACCGGCCCATGAGATCAGCGCCGAGCAGTGGAACCGGCAGCTCGCCGTGACCTTGAGCGGATCGTTTCTCGGCGTGCGAGCCTGCCTCGACGACCTCCGCGCGACGGACGGAAGCGTCGTGCTGGTGTCGTCCGTGCACGCGCTGGTCGGTCTGCCCGGACGTCCCGCGTACGCGGCCGCGAAGGCCGGATTGACCGGCCTGGCACGGCAGTTGGCGGTCGAGTACGGCGGGCAGGTCCGTGTGAACAGCGTGCTGCCCGGCCCGGTCCTGACCCAGGCTTGGGACGCCATCGATGAGGACGACCGGCGGGCCAGCGCCGCCGAGACCGCTACGGGCCGCCTGGGCCGACCCGAGGAGGTCGCCGCCGCCATCGCCTTCCTCGTCAGCGACGACGCGTCCTTCGTGACGGGCGCCTCCCTCGTCGTCGACGGTGGCTGGAGCGTACTGAAGAACTCCTCGTGAGCGGCCGGCATCCCCGCCGTACCTCGTCTTCCTTTAATCTCAGTTCCCTGTTTTGGAGCCATCTCCCTTGAAAATCACCCGGGTTGAGACCTTCGCCGTGCCGCCTCGCTGGCTGTTCTGCCGGATCGAGACCGATGACGGTGTGGTGGGCTGGGGCGAGCCGGTGGTGGAAGGCCGGGCCGCCACCGTCCGCACGGCCGTGCACGAACTCGCCGAGTACCTCGTCGGTCAGGACCCGATGCGTATCGAGGACCACTGGCAGACCATGACCAAGGGCACCTTCTATCGGGGCGGCCCGATCCTGTCGAGTGCCGTCGCCGGTATCGACCAGGCCCTGTGGGACATCGCGGGCAAGGCCCTCGACGTGCCGGTCCATGTGCTGCTCGGCGGCCCGGTGCGTGACCGTGTACGCGCCTACAGCTGGGTGGGCGGCGACGAACCCGGTGAGATCGCCGAGGCCCTCCAGGCGCAGGTCGAGGCCGGTTTTACGGCGGTCAAGATGAACGCCAGCGGGCGGACCGGGAAGCTGGCCACCGCGGGGGAAGTGCACGCCGTGGTCGAGCGGGCCCGGATCGCGCGCGACGTCCTCGGGCCCGACCGGGACTTCGCGATCGACTTCCATGGCCGGTTCACCACCGCCAGTGCCCGCCGCGTGCTGCCCGAACTCGCCGCGCTGCACCCGCTGTTCGTCGAGGAGCCCGTCCTCCCGGAGCACGCGCACCGTCTTCAGGACGTCGTGTCGGCCTCGCCCGTGCCCATCGCCACGGGTGAGCGGCTCTTCTCCCGTACCGACGCCCTGCCCGCCCTGCAGGCCGGCATCGCCGTCCTGCAGCCCGATCTCTCCCATGCGGGAGGCATCTCGGAGGTGCGGCGCATGGCGTCGCTGGCCGAGACCTTCGATGTGCTCCTTGCCCCGCACTGCCCGCTGGGCCCGATCTCGCTCGCCTCCAGTCTCCAGGTCGCCTTCAGCACGCCGAACTTCCTCATCCAGGAACAGAGCATCGGCATCCACTACAACGCCGGCGCAGAGGTCCTGGACTATCTGGTCGACCCCACGGTCTTCCGGTTCGACCAGGGCCACATCAACCGGCCCGTGGGTCCGGGCCTGGGCATCGAGGTCGACGAGCAGGCCGTACGTCGCGCGAACGACAGCGCGCCGGACTGGCGGAGCCCGCTGTGGCGTCACACCGACGGCTCCTTCGCCGAATGGTGACCTGCCCCTTGCCCCTGGGCCCATCCCCGGACTTGTCTCATCCCCCGCTCCAGCCCTCGCCCTCGCCAAGTATCACGGAGAACAACTGATGCTGACCCACATCGACTTCACCCGCGAACTGCGCCGCGACCGGCTGGTGGCCATCGTGCGCGGCAGCGACCCCAAGGCCGCGCTGGCCAGCGTGCTGGCGCTCGCCCAGGAGGGCGTGCGCCTGATCGAGATTTCGTTGACGACGCCCGGTGCCGAGGCGGTCATCACGCAAGCCGTCGAGGAAATCGGCAGCGACGCCGTCATCGGTGCGGGAACGGTTGTCACCGAGCAGGACGCTCTGCGGGCCCGGGACGCGGGAGCCCGGTGGATGGTGACGCCGGCCCTGGACAAGGGTTTCGAGCACGCGGTCGCGCTCGGCGTGCCCGTGCTGGCCGGTGCGCTCACACCGACGGAGGCGGTGGCCGCGATGCGGTCCGGTGCCGCCGCGGTCAAGCTGTTCCCCGCCTCCATAGGCGGCCCCGCCTATCTGCGCGCGCTGCGCGACCCTCTGCCCGACATGCCGTTCGTACCGGTGGGCGGCGTGGATGCCGAGGCGGCCCGGGCCTACTTCGCCGCGGGAGCCGTCGCCGTGGGCGTGGGCTCGCCCCTGCTCGGTGATGCCGCGCAGGGCGGGGACCTGGCCCAGTTGCGGGTCCGGGCCCGGGAGTTCCTGACCGTGTGCGCGGCGGGAGCCGACGCGTGAACGCCGCGCCACTCGATGCCCTGACGTTCGGCGAGACGATGCTCTCGTTCCAGGTGGACGGTGCGCTGACCTCGGGCGGCCAGGCCCGTACGGCGGTCGCGGGCGCGGAGTCCAACGTCGCAGTGGGCCTGGCCCGCCTGGGACACCACGTGGGCTGGGCCGGCCGCCTCGGAGCCGACGAACCCGGCCGGATGATCCTGCGGACCCTGCGCGGCGAAGGCGTGCACGTGGACCATGCCACCACCGATCCCGACGCTCCCACCGGGTCCCTGATGCGTGAGCGCCGGGTCGCCGATCTGGCCCGCGTGCACTACTGGCGCGCCGGATCCGCCGCGTCCCGCATGCAGCCACCGCATGTGAAGAGCGCCCTGGCAGCCGGAGCGCGCCTGCTGCATCTGACCGGCATCACCTGCGCCCTGGGCCCCGGACCGCTGGAGAGCGTGCGGACTGCGGCCGGATACGCCGCCGAGCACGGCTGGACCGTGTCCTTCGACGTGAACCACCGCACCCGCCTGTGGGATACCGCGGCCGCCTCGGCCGCGCTGCGCCCGCTGCTCGGTCTGATCGACATCGTCATCGCCTCCGACGACGAGCTGCCCCTGATCGCCGGAGAGCCCGGTACGCCGGAGCATGATCGGGTGGCCGAGCTGCTCGCCCGGGGCGTACGGGAGGTCGTGGTCAAGCGGGGCGCCCAGGGCGCGGACCTGTATCTCCGCGCCGACCAGGGCGTGCACACTCCGGCCCACCCGGTGCCCGTGGCCGACACGGTGGGCGCCGGCGACGCGTTCTGCGCCGGATACCTCTCCGGCGTCCTGGACGAACTGTCGCCCGAACAGCGGCTGCACCGGGCCACCCGCACCGCCGCATTCGCCGTCGCCACTCCCGGCGACTGGGAAGGGCTGCCCCACCGCGACGAACTCTCCCTCCTGGACGCGGCGCCCGGCGCGACCGTGCGCTGAGCCTGCCCGTCACGCGCAAGCCGAAGCCGAGCCCGCCCGGCACCTGGTGAGCCGAGTTTTCCTTCCTCCCCGTCTTGAAAGGTCGTCACATGGCCGTGTCCACCCACCAGCTGGTCGGCACCTTCGCACCCGTCACGTCCGACCGTCTGGAACTCGGCGAAGGACCGCGTCTGCTGTCCGATGGCAGCGTGGTCCTCGTCGACATCCTCGCCGGGAAACTCGTGCAGTTGCCCGCGCACGAGGACAGCTCCCTGGTGGAACTGGCGCATCTGGGACAGCCGTTGGGCGCGGTCGCTCCGCTGGACAGCCCTGGCCCTCGCGGCTGGGCCGCTGCCACCGGCATGGCCTTCGCCGTCCTCGACGAGGGCGGGCAGATCGTCCGCACGACCCCGGTCACGCCTCAGGCCGGCGGCCCGCAGCGTATGAACGACGCGGTCTGCGACTCCGCCGGGCGCATGTGGGCCGGCACCATGGCCTACGACGCCACACCCGGCGCCGGCGCGCTGCACAGGTGGAACAAGGACGGCTCGGTGACCTGCGTCTTGGACGGGCTGACCGTTCCCAACGGGCCGGTCTTCAGCCCGGACGGCGACATCCTCTATCTCGCCGACTCCGCGGTGGGCACAGTGGAGGCATTCCGCGTCGACCCGCAGACCGGTGATCTGTCCGACCGGCGCCTGGTGTTCCGCGTCGCCACCAAGGACGGCAGCCCGGACGGGATGGCGGTCGATTCCGACGGCTGTATCTGGTCGGCGATCTGGGGCGGCAGCCAGATCCGCCGCTACAGCCCCGAGGGTCAGCTGCTGCAGACCCTGGACGTTCCCGCCCAACAACCCACCGCTGTCTGCCTGACCGGAGAGCACCTCATCGTCACGACAGCCACGTACGGGCTGGCCGAGCCGGGCCCGTGGGACGGCGCCGTGCTCCGCGCCTCCTGCACGGCCACTGCTCCGGTCACGGCCGGCGCCGCCGCATCCCTGGCCGGTTGACGCGACGGACCGCGCGAGCGGCGGGTCCGTCCACTACGACGTTGTTGGTGTCGTGTGGACGGGCCCGCCGCTCGTTGTGTTGCCTCAGCACCGGACCGCCACGACCGGGCCCGCACAGCGCAGGCAGGCCGATCAGGAGACCTTGAGAGGGGACAGCCCCGTGTGCCGAAGCCAGTGCAGGTGTTCGCCGGACGACGACCCGTACCCGCCGCCGTGGTCGCCGTACGGCCAGACGCGGATGTCCTTCAGGCCCGCGTAGCGGTTGTACGAGGCGTAGATCGTGGAGGGCGGGCAGACCGGGTCCATCAGCCCGACGCTGAACAGCGCAGGAGCGGTGGCGCGGGCGGCGAAGTGCACCCCGTCGAAGTGGTTCAGAGTGGCGAAGGCGCGCTCGGGCTGATCCCGCGTGTGCAGGCACAGGTACCGGGCGAGTTCGACGTACGGCCCGTCGCTGGCGATGTCGGCGCCCCGGCGGAAGTGGCACAGGAACGGCACGTCGCACCAGAGGGTGGCGACCTGCTCGCCGGCGAGGCCCGCGACGGCCAGGGCGAGCCCACCACCCTGGCTGGCGCCCTGCACCACGATGCGGTCGGCGTCGACGTGCGGCAGGCCGGGGGCGCAGTCCACGGCGCGTACGCAGTCGGTGATCAGGCGGCGGCAGTAGTGGTGGTGGCGGGGGTCGTCGATGCCGCGCGTCATGAAGCCCTCGACCCACTGGGTGCCGGGGCCTTCCCCGTGGTCGGGGGTGTCGTGCCCTTGGCCGCGGCTGTCGACGACGAGCTGCGCATAACCGGCGCAGGGGAAGAGGAGATGGTCCGTCGGCAGTCCACGCCCGCCGCTGTAGCCGATGTACGTGACGACGGTGGGCAGCGGTTCCTTGGCGCCGTGCGGCAGCAGCAGCCACGCGGCCACGGGTCGGCCGCGCCAGCCGGGGAACCGGACGTCGTACACGTCGACGGCGGTGAGAGAGTGCTGTGGACCGGGGTGAACGGTGGGGTGCGGCTCGGCGGCGGCGCGCGCCTGGGCGAGGGTGTCCTGCCAGAAGGCGTCGAAGCCGGAGGACTCCGCGAGAGCGGCGTCGTAGACGCGGAGCTGGCCCAGGGGCAGGTCGGTGAGCGGCACGGCGCAAGTTCCTTGCGACTACGGGCGGGGGGTGCGTGATGGAGTGCTTCTTCAACGGCCGAGATCCTGCGTCGGCGCGGTCCGAATGTGACGAGCCGGCCAGGGGCGTGGCAGTCCTCCCCGGCCGGCTCGTGATCAGGCGCGTTCTACCAGGTGCGGAACGCGCTCAGGCTGGGCAGCGCCTTGTGCGTCTGGTTGTAGTCGAAGAAGGAGGTGTCCTCGACCTCGTTGTCGCCGCCGACGACCCAGCCGTTGGGGTCGGCTCCGTCGGCGAAGTCGATCGCGATCGGGTCCCAGTACGAGATCCCCACCACCTTGCCCGTGTTGTGCATGGCGCGGAAGAACTCCTGCGTCCACCGCAGCTGCCCCTCAGGGGTGGCGCCGTAGTTCTCGGGACCGTCCGGGTCGAGGGTGTTCTTCTCGATCAGGGTCGTTTCGCTCGCGCCGTTCGGCTCGAGGGTGAAGGGATAGCCGGTCTCCATCGCCATGACCGGCTTGCCGCTCGCCGAGCCCACCCAGCTCGCGAAGTTGGCCAGGGACGCGATCGACATGTCCGTCCAGAACGGATACAGCGATACGCCCATGATGTCGTAGTCCAGGCCGTACGTCTTGGCGTCGTTGATCCAGCCCTGGTAGAGGTCGCGCCCCGGGGTGGTGAGATGGATGACGGTCTTGCTGGTCGGGGAGGTGTCCTTCACCGCCTTCGAGGCCGACTGCAGCAGCGCGAAGTACTGGGCCGGGGTGGTCCAGCGGTCCACGTCGGCGAGGGCGTTGTTGATCTCGTTGCCGATGGAGACGTACTCGGGTGTGACGCCCGCGTTCTTCATCTTCTGGACCGAGGCGGCCGTGAAGTCGTAGATCGCCTGCTCGAGCTGGCTCTGGGAGAAGCCGGCCCAGTCCTCGGGCCTGATCTGCAGGGCGGGGTTGGTCCAGAAGTCGCTGTAGTGGAAGGACAGCAGGACCTGCATCCCCCGCGCCTTGGCGTCCTTGGCGTTCGCCACCGCGTCGTTGATGTCCTGCCAGCCGGGCTGGAGCTGATAGCGCTCGCCGTCGACGGTCACGAAGGCGCCCGGCTTGTTGTAGACGCGGATGCGGGCCAGGTTGAAGCCCTCGGGGGCGAGGACGTCGAGCACGTCCTTCTTGTTGCCGGCGCTGTCCGCGTACTGGGCGCCGGCGGCGGCGTTCATCCGCCGGTAGGTGATGTCACCGCCGACCGCCATCGCGCCGCCCGAGCCGGGTGTGACACGGGTGAAGGAGAAGTCGTCGGCGTAGAGCCGGCCCTGCTGGGAGTTGGACCAGATGCCGACAGTGCACGACGGGCTGAGCACCGAGACGCTGAGCGTCACCCGGGTCCACTGTGCGGACTTGGGCAGGTCGAGGCTCTGGGAGCTGTCGCCGCAGGAGTACGCCTGCAGGCCGGCGGAGGTCACTCCGTCGTTCTTGATCCAGGCGGAGAGCGTGTAGGTGCCCTTGGACAGGCCGGTGAGCGTCTGCACCGTGTTCACCGACCACTGGCCCTTCTTGCCGTGGCCGAGAGCGGTCTGTCCGCTGTGGGTGCTTGTGGACTGGCTGTAGGCCGAGTTGTTGGTGCCGATGTTGCTCCAGCCGGTCAGTCCGCTCTCGAAGCCGGGATTCGCCAGGAGGTTGGGGTCGCCCGCATTCGCGCTGGCGGAAGCGCTGGCGAGCGTGGCCGCCGGGAGCACCAGGCCGGCGGCGATCGCTATGGCAGTTCTCTTGCGGATACGCACAGGAACAGCTCCTCAATGTGGGGTACCTACCCGGCTCGTCCGGCCGGGGTGGGCAGGCCGGGCCGGACGCGCGGACTCCCCCTGGCTGGTAGGTCCGCGCGCCTGACCGGGCACGGGTGGATCAGCTCTTGACGGCGCCTGCGGTGAGTCCTTCGAGGAGCTGCTTGCGCAGCACGAAGAAGACCACCAGGCTCGGGATCGCCGCGAGCACGGCACCGGCGAGTACCAGGTCGTACTGGCGGCCGGTGGCGGCGAAGATGGCCTGCAGGCCCAGCGGGAGGGTGTAGTCGCCGGGGTCACTGACCACGATCAGCGGCCAGATGAGGCTGTTGTAGCTGTTGAGGAAGGACCACACGCCAAGCGCCCCCAGGGCCGGCCGCAGCAGGGGCAGCACGATGCGCCAGAAGAGCCCGAACTCGGTGCACCCGTCGACGCGGGCAGCGTCCAGCAGGGCGTCGGGGACGGACTGTTCGACGAACTGGCGCATCATGAAGATGCCGAAGGCGGGGGCCACCCAGGGGACGACGAGGGCGAAGTACGGGGTGGTCAAGTGGGCCTTGGCGACCATGATGAACAGCGGGACGACGATCACCGCGAACGGGACGGCCAGCGAGCTGAACATGATGGTGAACAGGGCGTTCTTGCCCCGGAAGCGGTACTTGGCGAAGGCGAAGCCGGCCAGCGCGCACAGCAGGACCGAGGCCACGGTGGAGATGAGGGCGACCACCGTGCTGGTCAGCAGCCAGCTCCAGAACGGATTGCCGTCAAGCAGGCCGCGGTAGTTGGCCAGCGTCCCCGGCGACGGAAACAGCTCGGGCGGGTAGCTGAAGATGTCGGCGCGGTCCTTGAAGGACGCCGACAGGGCCCACAGGAGCGGCACCGCGAAGACCAGCAGCAGGGCGATCAGGAAGACGTACAGCAGGGTGCGGCTGACCCTGCGACGGGTCCGGTCGGCGGTGGGCCGGACCGCGTGGTCGATGGTGGTCATCAGTCATCCCTTCCAACTCGCAGCAGGCGCATGGCGAGCCGGCCGAGCACGAACACGGCGATGAAGAGCAGGACGCCGGCGGCCGCCGCGTAGCCGAGCTGCTGGCGCTGGAATCCGGCGCGGAAGATGAACATGGCGACGGACAGGGTGGATTCGCCGGGGCCGCCCTGGGTGAGCAGGAACGGCTCGTCGAAGATCTGCGCCGTGCTGACCAGGACGGTGACCGCGACGAACGCGGTGACCGGTCGCAGGCAGGGCAGGGTGACGTTGAGGAACCGGCTGACCGGTCCGGCACCGTCGATGGCGGCGGCCTCGTACAGCTCGCGCGGCACGTTCTGCAGTCCGGCCAGGAAGAAGATGGTGAGGTAGCCGGTCCACCGCCACAGCACCAGGATCACCACGGAGACCTTCGCCCACTCCGGGTCCCCGAGCCAGTCGATGCCGCCGAACCCGAACAGGGCCTGGCCCAGGGCGTTCAGGAGGCCGAACTCGGTGTCGAAGAACAGGCCGAAGACCAGGATGATGACGATCGGCGAGATCACCACGGGCATGAAGTACGTCAGCCGGAACAGATCGCGTCCTCGCAGCCCGCGGGCGTTGAGCGCCTGGGCGATCAGGAGCGAGGCCGGGAGCACGACACACATCGTGAAGACGACGTACAGCGTGGTGTTGCCGACGGCGGTCCAGAAGCTGGCATCGCTCAGCAGGTCGCGGTAGTTGCGCAGGCCGACCCACTGCGGGGTGCCCAGGCCGGCCCATTCGGTACAGCTGAGGTAGAGGCCGACCAGGATCGGCACCAGCATAAACAGGCCGAACAGCAGGTAGAACGGCGAGATGAAGACGTACGGGGCCCAGGTGCGCTGGCGGCGCATCCACCAGGTGCGGGACGTGGCGCCGTCCGCGGAGGCGCCCTTCGCCGCGGCCGGGACGGCGGGCGCGGAGCGGGTCGGGGTGGGAGCGGTCATCGCTTCACCTGCTGTCGGTATGCCTTCAGTCCGGCCTTGAGGGCGGCGGCCGGCGAGGTGCGGCCCTTGAGCGCGTCCAGAATGGGGCCGCCCAGGACGTCGATGAGGATCTGCATGCCCGCGGCCTGGTAGAAGACGGGCAGGTCGGCGGCCGCCTTGCCGTAGACGTCGAAGACCCGCTGGCCGCCGAGGTACTCGTCCTCGATCTGGGTGAACTCGGGGTCCCGGTAGAGGGGTTGGAGGGTGGGCAGGAAGCCGCCGTTGTTGTAGCGCAGGATCTGGCCCTCGCGGGTGAGGTAGACGCGCTTGAGCAGTTCCAGTGCCGCCTGGGTGTGGGGCTTGTCCTTCAGCACGGCGATGCCGGTGCCGCCCAGGGTGGAGCCAACATGCCCGCCGCCCTCGAAGCGGGGCAGGGTGCGCATCCGCCAACGTCCCTTCTGGTCGGGCACGTTGGCCTGCAGTCCGTAGGCGTTGTACCAGTTGGGCATGGCGGTGGCCGCGAGCCGCCCGGTTTTCAGGGCCGCCGCGCAGGCGGCTCCGTACGGGTCGGGCAGGGCGAGCAAGGCGCCCGAGCGGACCCCCTGGGTCATGAACTCCAGGACTTCCAGCGCCTCGGGCGAGTCCAGGGTCAGCTCACCGGAGGCGTTGAAGAAGCCGCCGCCGCGCTGCAGCAGAAACTGGTTGAACCCGTTGACGATCGCGCCGTTGTCACCGGTGGACACCATGCCGATGCTGGTCTTGTGGTCCTTGGCGAGGCGTTCGCCGTGCTCGAGGAGCTCCTCCCAGGTCTCGACGGCTTCGGGGACCTTGTACTTGTCGAACAGGTCCTGCCGGTAATAGAGGACT
Source organism: Streptomyces sp. CB02400 (assembly GCF_001905725.1). GTDB lineage: Bacteria > Actinomycetota > Actinomycetes > Streptomycetales > Streptomycetaceae > Streptomyces > Streptomyces atrovirens. The sequence goes on along the minus strand of NZ_LIWB01000001.1, from coordinate 826,115 downwards.
GTGATCGAGTTGTCGGAGTCGAGGGCGTAGGGGACCTTGTCGACCGAGTACGGGGCCAGCTTGAGCAGGTCGTCGCCGAACGGGCGGACGGTGTCGCGCAGATCGACGAAGAGGTTCTCGGCGATGCGGGCGTTCATCACCCGGGGGAACTGGTCGATGATCAGCCCGGCGAGGTCGGGGGTGTCGCCGTCGGCGACGGCCTGGGCCATCATGCGGGTCACGACGTCGCTGCCGGCTGCGGCGGTGGGCTTCACGGAGTAGGCGAAGCGCGAACCGCGCATCAGCTTCGTGTCCTTGGCTGCGCTCTGGAAGGTCTTCACGTAGCCGGGGTCGTGCGTCCACAGGCTGACGGTCACGTTCCCGGAGCGCACGGGCGCGGCGGCCGAGCTGCCGCACGCGGCCAGCGCGGGAGCGGCGAGCAGTCCCAGACCTGCGCCGCCCGCCGCCCTCAGCAGGCTTCTGCGGCTGATGTCAGTCACGTCCGCCTCCCGCCTCGCGCAGCGATATACGGGGTACGGCCACCAGCTCGACCGCTTCGACGGCGGCGCGGTCTCGTGCGGCGTCAAGTCCCTCACGGGCGGTGGCGTCCACGTAGATGACGGAGGCCGGATCCAGGGGCAGCACGCGGATCTCGATGCCGTGGCGTGCGGCGGCCTCGGCGTGGCGGCGCAGTCCGATCTCCCAGTTGGGCCCGAACCAGAAGTCGTCGGCGATGAGCTTGCCGTCGATGTAGGCGCGGGCCACGTCGCCGGTGTAGCGCACGCGCAGGAGGGTTTCGCCCTCGCTGTTCAGAGCCTCGGCGGGAACGGTGATCTGGTAAACGGCGGCCTTGTCGAAGTCGGCTTCCAGCGGCGCGGAAGCCCGCTGGTGTCCGCCGCCTGTGCGGGCCGGGGCAGCCACGGCCCGCTCCCGGACACACTCCAGGGTCGGCTGCGGCAGGTGCGGTGCCGCAGTCAGCTGCCAGCGGTTGAAGGCTCCGTCGGCCGTGGGCTGCCCGATGCCTTCTCCGTGCAGGGCGTCCGGTGCGGGCAGCAGGGCGATGGACGGGGACGCGGAGGAGAGGTGCATGTGCAGTGCACCGCCATCGGCGACCACCACATCCGCACTGAGGGAGAGCCGTTCACGGCCGTAGACGTCGACCTTGCTCAGCTGCAGGGCCTGTTCGTGGGAGAGCACGATGACCTTGGCGGTGCCGGACGGGCCGGTCACGGTGAGCAGGGCGCCGGTGCCGGGCTCGGTGAGCGTGGCCACGGTGTGCTCACCGGTGCGTTCCACTTGGGCCGGGCCCTCGATGTCCGCGTCCAGGGGCAGGGCGAGGGTGGCGGGGATGCCGTCGACGGCGGCCAGCACGGTCAGGGGTGTGCCGTCCTCCAGCGCGATACGGGTGGCCGGCTGCGCACTCGCCCACTCCAGGCGCAGACCACTGCCCAGGTCCAGGCCGATCGGCCAGACGAAGTGCGCACCGGCGGGTACGGGAACGGGCTGCGCGGGCAGGGTGACAGTCCGGCCGCCCTCGAGCTGGACGCTGAACTGGACGTTCTCGTGGTCGGGGAGCGCGGCGTACGGGTCGTGGTTGTTGACGAACAGGAAGCCCTGGTCGCCGGCCGAGCGGACCGACCAGCGCAGGGTGGTGTCGTCGTCCAGCGAGGTGGGTTCGGCATCTGGCAGCGCGAGCGGCATCCGCGCCAGGTCGGCGCCGTAGCTCTCCAGGAGCAGGTGCTGCAGTCGCAGGCCGTGGAAGACGGGCCGCGCCTGACCGTACTCACCCAGCGGTGCCTGGAAGTCGTAGGTGACCGTCGGCATGTCGTTGGGGTAGCCGGTGGCGTGGCTCTCCTGGTTGGGCTCCTTGAGGTCCACCCGCTGCGAGCCGCCGTGGTACATGTAGTAGCCCTGCCACACGGACCCACTGCCCAGCTTCGTCAGCGCCAGTGCTGTGGTGTCCGCGGCCCGTACGAGCGGCCGTCGGTGGTACGCGATGGCCATGCCGCCGCCCAACTCGCAGGTGGCGTACGGGTAGCGGCTGGTGTCGGGCCCGGTGCCGGTGGAGTCGGCGATGCGCAGGTCGGCGCCGATGGCGTGGTCGTCACGGATCGGCGTGAAGAAGAAGTGGCGGCGCATCTCCCGCGCCGGTCCCATCTCGGCGTCCACCCAGAACTCCTCCGCGTAACCGCCGTACAGCGGCAGCAGGGTGTCCTGCGGGATGTCGGCCGCGCCCCAGGCGGTCGCGGTCCACAGCGGGGCGCGCATGCCGAACTTCTCGGCCATGCGCCGCAGCGTGGCCAGGTGGCCGGGGTTGTCATAGAGCTCGTTCTCCACCTGCAGGGCGACGATCGGGCCGCCGTCGTCGTGGAAGAGGCCCCGCAGCTCCTCGGCGATGCGCCGGTAGTACGGCTCGACCAGCGCGAGATAGGCCGGGTCGTCGCTGCGCGGAGTGCAGTCGACCTCGTTCAGCAGCCAGTCCGGGTGGCCGCCGTTGCGGCACTCGCCGTGGGACCACGGGCCAAGCCGCACCACGAGAGCCAGGTCGAGCTCGGCGCACAGCTCCACGAAGCGGCGCAGGTCAAGGTCGCCGTCGAAGCGCAGAGTGCCGCGCTCGTTCTCGTGCTGGTTCCAGAACAGGTAGGTGGCGACCAGGTCGATGCCGCCCGCCTTCATCTTGAGGAGCTCCTCGCGCCACTCGGCCGCCGGGCAGCGGCTGAAGTGGAACTCGCCCATGACGGGAATCCAGGGCCGCCCGTCCCGGATCAGGCTCTGGCTGTCCACGGTCAATGACTGCGGCGCGGTGTCGGAGCTGCCCATCGGCAGATGGCCGGTCAAGACCGGGGGCGTTCCGGGGGCATGCAGGGACAACATGACAATCGGCTCCTACAAGAGCGGCTCGTGTGAAGTGGGTTCATCGTGGGTGGGGCCCGCACCCCTGTCAAGATGTATTCATAATTAACGTTCAGAGGTAGGATGAACGCGTCCAGCGCGGCAACATGCACATCCAGCACGACAACCGCTTCCCATCGCGAGGAGAACACCGCATGGCGTCCTACACCGGCCGAGGCGTACACGGGCAGATCGTGCACGCCCTGGGCACCCGCATCGTCGGCGGTGACCTGCCCGAAGGCGCCACGCTCGACGTTCGCGCGCTCGGTGAGGAACTGGACGTCAGCCTGACCGTCATGCGCGAGTCCCTGAAGGTCCTCGCCGGCAAGGGACTGATCGACGCCCGCCAGAAACGCGGCACCTTCGTCCGCGCGCGCGAGCACTGGAACCTTCTCGACGCGGACCTCATCCGCTGGCAGGTGGAGACCGGCGGGGGGCAGCGCCTGATGCGGGACCTGGCCGACGTGCGCTCGATCGTGGAGCCCGCTGCGGCGCACCGGGCCGCGCTGCATCGCACCGATGACGACCTGCAGGCGATGCAGAGTGCCCTCGACGCCATGGCCGAGGCGCACGCCCACTCCCCCGAAGGCGCCGCGGAAGCGGACGCCGCGTTCCACCGCGCCCTGCTCAACGCCACCGGCAACGAGATGCTGGCCCGCATGGACCTGCTCCTGGAGCCGGGGCTGCGCGCACGCGACCGCATGGTGCACTCCCACAGCGAGGCATCCGACCCCCTGCCCAGCCACAAGGCCGTATTCGACGCCGTCCGCGACCAGGACGCCGCGCGAGCGGAGCTGGCCATGCTCGATCTGCTGGCCCAGGCGACGCACGACCTCGACCAAGTCACCGGGGACCGGTCAGCCGCTCCCCGCTGACAGCGCTCACTTCTCCCAAAGCCGCTGCTGCATCAAGTGGCCCTACAACTGTGACAACAGCGGCGGCCCTCGCATCCGGCTCGGCCATCGTCCGCCACGGCATTCCTCAGCGGCACCGAGATTCACCACGAACGGCACAGGTAGACGCTGTGCGCACGGTCTTCCTCGCGCAGTCACCGTACGAGCGGAGCCATCCGCCTCCCGGCTGGGGGGTGGCGAGCTCCCTGGCGAGCGAGTCGTCGACGCCGAGGTGGTGACGGCTGCGGCATCGAAGGATGCGGAGGCAGGCCGCGCGGTCGCGGCGGCACGTCCCATACTTCCCCGAAGCTGACAAAGTGGGCGACGTCTGCTCGTCCGCCTGAGGCCGCAGCCCCCGAACGAGCATCAGAATGGCGCTTCCGCGGTGTCACCAGTTGACATCGCACCCGGCAGTGCACCCACGGGAAGCGGCAGGTTGGTCACCACGAACTGGTTCAAAATGTCGTCGCGATCCATGAACATGATCTGGCTCCGCTTCGCCGCGTCCAACGCGTTGCCCAGCCAGTTGCGTGCAGCCTTGGTGATCTCCCCGCCGGCCACGATGAACGCATGGTCGACGAGGACGCGCCGGTTGGTCTCGGGGTCGAAGATTTCGTGCGCCAGCATCATCAGGGCCTGATTGTGGATCTCAGCGATGTTGGCATTGCCCGCCCTGGACTTGCCGGTGGCGTCCAGTTTCCCGCGCTTCACCTGGATACCGAAGTACAGTAAATGCTGGGTCGGCAGGGTGTACCGCATCCAGATGTCCTTGCCGTACTCCAGCGCCTTGTCCCGGTGCCCGGCCGCAGTGATCCGGTGAAAGCCCAGCTGCCGGAAGAGTGGCAGCAGCACTTCCTCAATGAGTGCATCCTCACTGCACGTATCCAGGAACGCGGCAAGTGCTGTACGCCGCTGCATCTCGGAGTAGCTCTCACAGCCGGGTGGCCGGAGGCTCGGGAGGCAGCGCGTCCAGAGCGTCGCGGAGCCCGGCCCGCGACGTGATCCCCAGCTTCGGGAACACACGGTAGAGATGCGACGACACGGTCCGCGGCGACAGGAACAGACGCGACGCGATCTGCGGGTTCGACAGCCCCGTCGCCGCCAGCCTGGCGACCTCCAGCTCCTGCGGGGTGAGGGCATCGCCGGCCTTGCCCCGGCCGGTCCGCGTCATCCCGGTGGCGCGGAGCTCCGCCGCGGCCCGGGCCTCCCACGAACGGGCCCCGAGCTCCTCGAAGCGGCCGCGGGCGGCGGCCAGCTGCACCCGGGCCTCGCGGTTGAGCCCCTGACGGCGCAGCCTCTCGCCGTACGCCAGATGAGCACGGCCGACCTCGAAGGGCCACTGCTCGATGCCCGGCAGCCCGAGTGCCTCCTCGAAGCACCGGACCATGTCCTCGGCAGCCGATGTCATCGCCGTGACCGTGGCCGCGCTCAGCGCGAACCGCGACGAGAGGTGACCGACACCGGCGTCGCGCAGCGCGTCCGCGTGCCGTCGCGCCTCCGCGTGCCGCCCGGAGCGCACGGCGGCCTCGACGAGGTCCGGCGCGGACCACACGGCCTCGGGGTTGAACGCCGGCAGCACACCCGGGGCGCAGATCGCCGTGGCGTGCCGGAACGCCGTCTCGAAGTCGGCGGCGCCGAGGGCCGCCCGGGCCGCCGCCTGGTGGGCGCAGTTCTCCAGCCGCCGCAGGCCCCTGGGACCCGACCACCCCCAGATGTCCTCGCAGTGCTCCCGGCACGCGTCGAGGGCGCCGCGCTGGGCCGCGGCCATCGCGGCGACGTAATGCCCCACCTGGGCGAACAGGTGGTACCCCGTCTCCTCGGACAGTGCGATGAGTTCGGCCGCGGCGTCGGCCGACGCCTGCAACCGGCCGGCGTACAGGTCGTCGAGGGCGACGAACATCAGGGCCGGCATGCTCGATCCCACCGCGCCGCCGTCGCGTATGACCCGGGACACGGCCTCGCGACAGCCCGGAAGCCGGTCGAGGTACGAGGCGGTCAGGGCGGTGCGGACGACCACGTCGGCGTCACTCTGGTCCCTCAGCCGCGCGATCTCCTCGTCCAGGCGGCGCAGCATGCCGTCGGTGACGGAGCCGAGGTCGTGGTGGACGCGCCCCAGCGACGCCGCGGCGGCGGGCGCCGCCTCGGGGACCCGGGCGAGCACGTCGACCAGAGGTTGCCAGTGCTCCTGCCGGCCCGAGTACTGGCTGACGAGGGTGAGGGTGAACAGCGCGGTCTCCAGCTCCTCATGCGGCGGTCCGGGCATCACCGGGGCCTGCTCGACCGCCTCCATCAGGAGTGCATGGGCCGTATCGGCGTCGCCTTCCGTGACGAGCACCAGGAAGCCGGCCGTCGCGGCCGCCGAGAGCGACCGGGCCGCCGGATTGCCCTCGACCTCACGCATGATCTCGTGGCTGACCTCCAGACGGCCTGTGACCCAGGCGGCGGCATAGGCGGCCTGCGACAGGCGGCGCCTGCGGTCCGCTCGGTCGGTGCTCAGCTCGGCCGCGCGCCGCAATCGCGCGATCGCGCCGTCGGCGTCACCGCGCCGCAGGCTGCTCCGGGCCGCCGACTCCACCACGGCGGCGACCGCCTCGTCGGGCGCCGTCGTGGCTCTCGCGAGGTGATCACCGCGCCGCTCGGGCTGGTCCGCCAGCGCGTCGGCCAGCCGGCGGTGGGCGCCGCGCCGCTGTTCACCGGTGGAACCGTCGACCACCGCGGACCTGACCAGCGGATGCCGGAAGCGCACCGCGCGGCCGTTCTCCGTGACCATGACCAGGTGGTCACGCTCCGCGGGAGCGAGTTCCTCAAGGCTGCCCGGCCCGCCGGCCGCCTCAAGGACGCCGATGTCGCCGGAGCCCTCAAGAGCCGCGAGCAGCAGTACCTCACGCGTTCCCCGCGGCAGTCGTCCGACGCGGGCGCCGTACAGAGCGCGGACATCCCGCCCCGGTCCGCTCGCCCACCCCGTCCCTTGGCCGTGTTGGTCGCCGGACACCCCGGTGGACCCGGCGAACTCGAGCAGCGCCAGGGGATTTCCCTGCGCCTCGTGGGCCACGGTCGAAAGAACCCGGCGGGGAAGGTGAGCGAAGCGTCGGGACAGCAGCCGCAGGGCGTCCGCGTCACCCAGCGGCGCGACCTCGAGCTCCGGCAGACCGGTGGACCGGAAGGATTCGCCGGACTCCGCCCGCTGCGCTCCGAGCAGCCCGATGCGCCGGCCCCCCAGTCTTCTGGCGACGAAACCCACCGCGGCCCGGCTCGCCTGGTCGACGACATGGAGGTCATCGACCACGAGGAGCAACGGCCGCTCCTTCGCGGCCTCGTCGAACAGGGACAGTGCCGCGTTCAGGACGGCGATCCGGCTCGGCGCGGGACCGGCGCCGAGACCGAGGGCGACCTCGAGGGCCTCCCGTATGGAACGCGGCAGACGACCGAGCTCGTCCGGCAGCGAGCCGACGAGCTGATGGAGCCCCGCGTAGCTGATGTCCGTCTCGTACTCGACACCGCTCCCGCGGACGACCCGCACTCCCTTCGCCACCGCCAGCTCGGCGGTCGCGTCCAGGAGTGCCGTCTTCCCCACGCCCGGATCACCGGTGAGCAGCAGGACAGCTCCGTCCGTCCCGGCCATGTCCAGGAACGCCGCAAGCTCGGCGAGCTCGCCCTCCCGGCCGACCAGCCCGGTCGGGCCGACGCCCGTGCCTGTCCCTGACTTCGCCCACATCCGCCGCGTCCCTCGTCCTGCCTCGCGAAGCAGTCGAAACACCAGCCACGCACTTGACCAGGAAGTATCGCACCCACCGGCAAACGGAGCCTGAAGCCATCTGCTTCGCCGACACCCGCAGCTCCCAAACGAAGATCATGCAGAGCACCCGTCGGGCGCCGCAGCCCCACCGCAACGACAGCACCAAGGGCAGTCAGCCTTCCCGGGAAGCCCTTCGAGTCGGCTGATGACGGTGATGTGGGTGGCGTCGACGTCGGCGGCCTGAGCGGCGTTGAGGACCTTGGTGGTCTCGGCTCCGTCGATGAGTACGCGACCCGCTCGGCGGTGCCCACAGCGCGTACGGTCGCGTGGGTCACCGAGTCCGCGCCCCGCCGTGAGGACGTTGTCCGGGGTCGGCGGGTTCGCGGTGCCGAGCGGGTGCGTCCCCGTCGTCGGCGTGAACAACGTGTCGCCGTCGTTGAGCAGGTGCACCGGGCGCACGGCACGGGCGCCGTCGTACGCTGTGCCGGCCAGGTTCCCGCGGCGGCGGGGGTTTCCTCACAGAACTGGCACCGCGGCGCTTTCCTCGCCCCTCCCGCGCTCCGGGCTCGCCCCGAGCGCCGTCAGCGTCACCCCGGCTGCCACCGCCAGCGCCGCCACCAGTCCCGCCGCGAGCACCGCCCAGTGACCCAGGAACGTACAGACGACCACCAGCAGCGCCGTGGTCGGCAGCACCGACTGCTGGGCGATCCCCACCTTGTAGAAGCGCGAGTGCAGCGCCCATACCGTGAGCAGGAACAGCGCTGTCGGCAGCGTCACCGCCGCCGACGCCGACAGCGCCGAAAGGTGCGTCTTGCCCACCGCCTGCTCCACCGCCACCTCCAGGCCGGCCCCGATCGCGGCACCCGAGACGAAGATCAGGTAATGACCGTAGCCCCAGAGGAAGGACTGCCGGTTGGACCGGAGGTGCCCGTGGATGGGGACCGCGAAGTACACCCACCAGGCGGCGAAGATGATCAGCAGTCCGCCGACGGCGATGGGCAGCAACTCACCCAGGGCCTCGTGCTCGTCGATCCCCGACTTCACGGCGACGGTGGCCGCCGCGATGGTCTCGCCGAGCACGATGAGCGTGAGCAGCCCGTATCGTTCGGCGATGTGGTGGGGGTGCCAGGGCGTGGGGTGGGCCCGCTCCGCATACAGCGGTACGGCCATCTCCAGTGGCGCCATCACCAGGAAGACCCACGGGCGGCCGGCCTCCGGCAGGGCCAGTAGCCCCAGCCAGCCGATCTGGCACAGCCCGATGGCGTACCGCAGCGCCATCGTCCGCTCGGGGCCCTGGCTCGACCGCGCCACGCGCAGCCACTGCGCCGTCATGGCGAGCCGCATGATCACATAGCCCAGGACGACGACCGGGTACGCGTGTTCCTCGAACGCCTGGGAGACGCCTGCCGTCAGGACGAGCACGCCGGCTATCTGGATCAGCGTGACGATCCGGTACAGCACGTCGTCGTTGTCGTAAGCCGAGGCGAACCACGTGAAGTTCATCCACGCCCACCAGATGGCGAAGAAGATCATCAAGTAGTTGAGGATCCCCTCGCCCGTGTGTCCCTCGACTATGGCGTGCACCAGCTGGGCGCCTGCCTGGGCTATGGCCACGATGAAGCACAGGTCGAAGAAGAGCTCCAGCGAGGAGACGTCGCGGTGGGTCTCGTCGCGGCCTCGCGCCGTGAGCCTGCGCAGTGGTCTGTGGTGTGCGGGCGCCGCGGAGCACACCGGCGGCGGAGCCGGGCTGCTTGTCATCTGGTGAGCCAAGCTCCGAAATGCCGCTGCAGTCGGGGATTGATCTGCCAGACCATCGCTGCTGCCGCCGCCGGGACGAGTACAGCGAGTCGCACCGGCAGGTACAGATCCTCCAGAACAGGGTTCGTGGCCAGGCCCAGCAGGACGATGGTGGGGTAGATACCGCACACGGTGAGGAGCCACAGCTTCCAACGCCGGACGGCGGCCGGAACGGTGGGGCCGAGCCGGGGTTCGGCGTTCGCGAACGCGTTCCGGCGCTGCTCCCGGAGCGTGTGCCGGATGTCCGTCACTGCCGGTGGGCTTGGCAGTCCAGGATCGTCGGCACCGTAGGCATGGGAAACAATTCTCTCGTTCATGGACCACTCCAAATCGACATGCTGCGTATCGTTTTGATTCCATCGGTTCCTGCGCGACCGAGGCGCTGTCGGCGCTGCGTGATGGGCTGCCCGCGCGCAACAGCGGCAGCAGTTGCCGGGTGAGCAGCACAGCGCTCAGACGGTTCACCGCCGGCCGCTGCTGGTATCCGTCCGCTGACATGCTCCGGATGGTGCCGTTCCAGGTGAAGCCCGCACCCGCGTTGTTGACCAGCACGTCGAGGCGATCGTGCCGTGCCGCCACTTCGGCCGCGGGTCGCTGGGTCTCGGCCAGAGCGGACAGGTCGGCGATGTGTCGCCCGGCCCCGAAACGCTGCGCGACCGGCACCAGTCGCTGCGGGACACGACCGTGCAGAAGCAACTGGTGCACGGCTTCCGCAAGCTCCTCAGCCAGAGCGAGACCAAGACCGTTCGTCGCTCCGGTGATCAGAATCGACGCCCGGTGCAACCTTCCCGTGCAGGGGGACGGCCCGGCGCCCAGGTGGGCGCTGGGCCAGGTCATGATCTGATCAGTGAGCGGACTGGGTGTGGTCCTGCTCCACGTACACCTTGAGGGCCTGGAACTCCTCGATCGCTCGCGGGCCGCACAGGTAGCCGTAACCGCTTCCCTTGACGCCGCCCTCCTCGAAGTCCTCGCTGATGGCCCCCCAGGTGTTGATCCATACCGTGCCGGTGCGGATGCGCCGGGCGATCCGGCGGGCCTTCATCGAGTCCGAGCTGAACACCGAGGCGGCCAGGCCGTAAATGGTGGCGTTCGCCTTGGTCACGGCGTCGTCCTCGTCATCGAAGATCTCGAACGTCTGGACCGGACCGAAGACCTCTTCCTGCACGATCCGGACGTCGGTGCGGTCCACCTCGATCAGGCTCGGCCGGTAGAACGCGCCGGCGGCCAGCGGGCCGTCGGTGACCACACCGCCGCGCAGAAGTACCGTGCCGTACGAGGTGGCTTCCTCGACGATCGCGTCCACCCGCTGGGCGGACGCCCGGTCGATCACCGGGCCGAGCTGGGCCTTCTCGTCGTCGCCCGACCCGAGCCGCACCTGCGCGAGCGCACTGGTGAGCCGAGTGCGCACCTGGTCGGCGATGTCCCGGTGAACCAGTACACGGGAGCCGGTGCAGCAGAACTGCCCGTTCATCAGCACCAGCGACTGCACCACAGTCGGGATCACCATGTCCAGATCGGCGTCGGGAAAGATCACCATCGGCGCCTTGCCGCCCAGTTCCAGACCGAGCCGCTTGAGCGTGGCGGAGGCCGCGGCCGCGATATGGCGCCCGACCGGCGTACTCCCGGTGTAGTTGATCACGGCGACCTTGTCCGAGGAGACCAGGAACGGGGCCCCGGTGTTGCCGGACTCGGTGAACACGCTGACCACGCCCGCCGGGATCTCCGAGACCGAGGCCAGGACCTGCGCGAAAAGCTCATTGGTCAGTGCCGTCTGAGCCGGAAGCTTGACCACGACGGTGCAGCCGGCGGCCAGCGCCGGGCCCAGTGCCCGCACGGTCAGCATGATGGGGGAGTTCCAGGGAGAAATGATCCCGGCGACACCGAGCGGCTCGGGCACCGAGTGGGTGTACTGGCCGGGTGCCGTCTCGGCGGCGCGCCCGGCGGTCTGGGTGCGCACAGAGGCCGCCGCGTACCGCAGCCACCCGACCGCACCGCTGACCTCCCACGTGGTCTCACCCAGCAGCTTGCCGTTCTCCCGGGACAACATGGCCGCAACCTCCGGTACCCGGGCCTCGAGGGCGTCGGCCAGCCGGCTGAGCGCGGTCGCCCGGAGCGAGGGAGTGCGCGCCCATTCGGTGGTCTCGAACGCGGCGGCGGCTGCGTCCACGGCGGCCGAGGCCTCCGCCTCGCCACCGTCGTAGAACGAGCCGACGACGGTGCCGTCGGCCGGGTTGATCGATTCCAGAACCGAGCCGGAGCCGGTCCACTGTCCGTTGATCCAGTGCTGCGCGATGGTGTTCATGGTCCGCTCCTCGTGGTCTCACCCGGGTACCGGGTGGATTCGATGTCTCCACGAGAATGGCTCGGCCACCGTGCCGACAGCCTCCGTCAGCTGACTGACATCCGGCCGACGGCTCGCTTACGTCAGTACCGGGGCAGTGCTGAGACCCGACCGGTGGCTCTCAGTGGACGTTGAGTCCGCTTCTGGTAGCGGCCTCGTCCGGGTTGAGTGAGGAAGCCTTGGCGGGTGAGGTGTCCGAGGCGGCTGCGGGTGATGTAGACGGATGCCTCGTCGGTGGGCATGCCGAGGCGTTCGTGCAGTTCACAGGCTCGGAACTCTTGATCGGGATGCTGGTTGAAAGTGTTCACGATGGCCTGGTAGGCGGTGTTCGTCTCGGGCGGTGCGGGTTGGCCTGAAGCCGGTGCGAGTTCGGCGATGACCTTCCGGGTGGTGACCAGGTTCGCGAGTCGCGCTTCGGTCTTGGTCAGGGCGGCGGTCAAGTGCTGGATCTGATCACGCAGTTCGTCGGCACGGGCTGCGGTCTTGTCGTGCTGGGCCTGGAGGCCGGCCAGGAGCTCGATGACGTTCACGCGGCCAGTCCGAGGGTGTCGCGCCAGGCTGGACTCGGTGTGGTGAGGCGGCGGGTCATGTTCGCGATCGAGGCCCAGTAGACGCGCGATGCTCTGGCCTTTGCTCCCCTGGGTGGGCACAGTCCCGGTAGCGTGCCGCCGACTACGCGATGTGAAGGGCGGGGCCGCGGTGGTGAAGCGGTGCGTCCGGTACGTGATGCCGGTGATGGTCGATGTCGACTGCGACGACGACAAGGTGACCCGGGTGGTCACACTCCCGGAGGAGGTCCGCGAGGACCGCGACGACATGGGGCACTTCCTCATCTACGACGAGAAGTTCGTCCGCCGGAACGGCGACGAGCAGCCCCAAGTGCACGCGTTCTGTGTGGGCGAGCCTCGCTGGGAGCATCCGCAGTTCCGGGCTGGCGGGCCGGTGAATTGGCTGGAGACCTCAGCGTGGGAGGAAGGCTTCGACCTGACTGAGGCGGACGACCGGTACGCGGAGATCAACCCGTACGAGCTGCGGGAGCGGTAGAAGGACAGCAGAGGGCCCCGGCCGGGAGCTCGGTGTTCGCGGTGGTCAGGCCGCTGGCGTGAAGAGTTCGAGCAGGCGTTCCTTCTGCCGGGCGCCCAGGCCCTGGACGCGGCGGCTCTCGGAGATTTCGAGTTCGTCCAGGAGCTGTGCGGCGCGGACCTTGCCGATGCCGGGCATCGACTCCAGCAGGCGGCGGACGTAGACCTTGCCGACCACGGTGTCCTCACGCTCCAGCACCTCCTTCAGTGAGACCTTGCCGTCCTTGAGCCGGGCGAGGATCTCGCCGCGCTCCTTGCGGACAGCGGCGGCTTTCTTCAGCGCTTCGGCGCGGGCCTCGGCGGTCAGTGCGGGCAGAGCCATCGGGGACCTCTTCTCGTACGGCGTTGCGGCGGCCATCATCACCCCGCCGTCGGGCCGGTGAACAGCAGGTTTACGGATTTGCCCCTGGTAGGGTGCCGACTTCGCCCTGCGCGGTCCAGGTCTTGAGTACGTGTTCGAGGCCGTCGCTGACTTCGATGAGGCGGATGACCACGCTGTCCTGGCTGCCGTACAGCCCGACCCAGCCGCAGTACGTGCGCAGGGCGGGAGCGTCGTCCGTCCATTCGCCGGTGACGGCCGGGCCGCCCTCTTCGAACTGGAGGACCGCGAGGTACCGGGTGGGTTCCGGCTGGTCCGCCGTACGCGGGGCGGGAACGTCCCCGGCCTTCAGGCGGCGAAGTCGGCGTGCGCGGCCTCGACGGCTTCGGGGTACGCCTCGTGCTTGGCGTGTTCGGCGAGCGCCCGGTAGATGCTGACGACGGAGGGGTTCTGTCCCTTGCGCTTGCCGGTGGGGATGATCAGGTCGGGCTGGATCTGCTCGACGGACTCGCCGCCCGCGCGGCGGCGGAACACGGTGTGGAGCATGTCGGCGGTGATGACCGGGGGTCGGCCGCCGCGCTTGCCCTTGCGGGCCGCGGTGTCGAGCCCCTCCAGCGTCGACTCCGGGATGTTCTCCCGTTCGGTCTCCGCCATCGCCGCGAAGAACGCGAACAGCAGCTTGCCGGGGCCGGTGGGGCCGTAGATGCCGGGCAGGGGCCCGGCGAGCATCTCCAGGACCAGGCCGTGGGCGGTGAGGTGGTCGGCGAGCGCGGTGAGTTCGGCGGCGTCGCGGCCGAGCCGCTTCATCTCGTACACGGTAAAGATGACGCGGCAGTGCGGGGCGTGGGCCTTGACCTCCCGCGCCGTACGAGCGCCTCCTCGAACTGGGCCCTCCGCGGACGCGGGTGCTGATCTTCTCGCTGAAGATCTTGTCCCTCGGGATGCCGTGGCCCGCAAGGCGTCGAGCTGGGAGTCGTCGTCCTGCCCAAGGGCGGAGCAAGGGGCGCGGGTGGTGCCGTCTCTTACGCCGGCCTTCGCGCCGGTTCTCGTGATCGTCACGGACTCATGGCAGGCCGAGCCCTCCACGGTCCGCGCACGCGTGGAACTCGTCCACGGTCAGCGTCGGATGCGCAGGGCTTGAGGGCAGTCCGGCCCCGCGTACCTCGATGATCTTTGGGGTGGGGTCTCGTCGCAGCCGTGTGTCTCGTGGAGGCGGGCCCGGAGAACGTCACTCGACGTGGGTCGTTGCCCTACCTGCCGGCCAGGGCTGCTGATACTCGATGAGTCGGCCTGCCGGGTCGTGTCGGCGGTTGGGTGCGAACAACAACTTTGTTCAAGAAGCAGCGCCGGGTATGCGGCCCGAAGAAGGGAGTGTCTTGTCGCATACTCGGCGCTCACCGGCAGAGTTACGCCGTCGTGGCTGCTGTCTCGGTGGCTTCGACTGCGGACTTGAAGTCAGGGTGGACCCCGATTTGATCAAGCCACACGCTCATCGAGTTGTAGCAATTGAACCTTTCGATCTTTCCGTCACGGAGGTACCAGAGGTCCGCCGCCGGCACGTCGATCCGGTTCCCGGTCGGTGGGATCTCGCCGACCGGAGTCGGAAACCCTCCGAGATGCGTGCCCTGGATTCGCAACTCGACGGCGACGACATCACCGAACGCATGTACCTCGAGCAGCTCACGGTGCACATCGGGGAACGAGCGGGCGAGGCCCGCGATCACCTGAGGAATCTGCTCTCCGCGGAAACTCTGCGAGGTCGACATGTCGTTGAACGACCCGTCCTCGGTGAACAAGGCCAGGAAACCGTCACCGTCGAGAACGTTCCCTTCCGCGAGCCGATAAGCCTCGCGAATGGTCTTTTCGTTGCTTTCCATTCCTGTTCTCCTTTGAGTTCGCAACACGCTCACGGCCCGCGCTTGTCTTTGACCGACCCTTCCCGGCCGTCGTAACTATAATCGTTACAACAGATTGTCGCAACCTTCACTGTTGCGACTGCGCTGTCGTAACATGGAGCGTTGCGACCGGAGGAGGGGTCATGAGTGCCAACAGCAGGCTGACCATTGCCGCCCATGCGCTGGCCTGGATCGGTCTCTACCAGCGCCAGGGCCACGAGATCGCCACCTCCGAGCAGATCGCAGCCAGCGCGAACACCAACCCCGTGGTGATCAGGCGGCTGCT
Source organism: Streptomyces sp. CB02400 (assembly GCF_001905725.1). Taxonomy (GTDB): domain Bacteria; phylum Actinomycetota; class Actinomycetes; order Streptomycetales; family Streptomycetaceae; genus Streptomyces; species Streptomyces atrovirens. Next base: position 810,895 of record NZ_LIWB01000001.1, on the reverse strand, counting down.
CGGCGAGCTGCGCAGGGCCGGGCTCGTGGAGTCCCGGCGGGGCGCGGGCGCGGGCTGGTCGCTGGCGCGCGAGCTGGGGTCGATCACCCTGCTCGACGTGTACGAGGCAGTGGAACCCGGCCCGCTGTTCGCGATGCACCGCACCACCCCGGACCAGGGATGCGTGGTGGGTCACGGCATCCAGCCGGCAATGCGGGGCATCTACCAGGACATCGAGGAGACCCTGAGACACGAACTGGCCCGCGTCACGCTCGAGAAGGTACTCAGGGACGTACTCGCGGCACCTCGCCAGCCTCTCTGATCAGCTGGGCGACCCAGTGCGAACCGTAAGGTTCGGCGTGGGTTCTGCCCACCGGGGCGGAGTGACGTGAGCGTGTGCCGCCGCACGAACTCCACCACCTGCTCCGGCACGTCCTCCAGCGCCGAAAAGCACCCCATGCGCTGATACGACTTCAGCATCATCAACAAGGCCAGCAGATGCTCATCCCCGTCCGTCGCCCCGGCCGCCCACTCCAGCTCGTCACGAGTCGGCGAGAAGAACAGATGCAGCTCATGCACGGTGATCAGCCGCTTGAACCGCGGATACGCGGTCCGCTCGATCGAGGTCACAACCCACCCCAGGCCCCAAGACGATGGTCAACATCACCACCAGCGACGCTGAGCCGAACGGGTGACGGGCCGGACGCTCACGGCTTCGAGATCAACTCATTGCCCCTTCGACGCGTATCTGGGTCACCCCCCAAGAAAGGCGCCGACACCTCCACCTACGACCTGGCCGGGCATATCTCCGCCGCCACCGACGCGGGCACCGCCTACACCTACGACCACGATGCCAACGGCAACCAGGTCGCCACCCTCAGGGGCGGCGCGGTCGCCCACCACACCCAGTGGGACCCCAACGCCCCACTGCCGGTCCTGGCCACCGAATACGACAGCGCCTGGACCATCAAGCAGTCCTTCCGCTACGACTCCCTCGGCCAGCCCACCTCCGCCAAGACCGGCACAGGCACGCTCTTCTACTACCACCACGACACCCAGGGCTCACCGGTCGACGTCACCAACAGCACCGGCACCCTCTACCAGCGCTGGGCCTACAACCCGTTCGGCACCCGGGTCCTGGGCACCGTCACCGACGGTGCCCCCGCCAGCCCTCCCTCCTACACCGGCGCCCGCTACGAAACCACCACCGGCAATCCCGACCTGCACGCCCGTCAGCACGACACCACCACCGGCCGCTTCACCCGGCCCGACCCGGCCACCCGCGCCCAGACCACGCCGTACATATCGCCCTACGCCTACGCCTACGCCGACAACGCCCCCACCCTGCTCACCGACCCCAGCGGACCGACCCCCGACGACCCGAACGACGGGGAGTCCGAAGTGCGTCGAACTCGGTTCCCCGTAGTAACGTCCCCCGCCCGGCTCGACCGCGGCTCTGCGCCATCCCGTCAGGCCGCCGATTCCGACGAGGGCGATCTGCTGGGTCAGTTCTTCGGCGGCTTCGGCGTACAGGTCGGCGAGGGCGTCGCAGCCCTGCTGGCGCAGCATGGATTCGGCGCGGTAGAGGCGATAGGCGGGGCGGACGGGGAGGTACTTGTCGACGAAGGCGCCGGCACCGCCGTTCTCGCCGGTGAACGCGTCGTGCAGGTCCCCGGCGAGGACGAAGGGCGACTTGAGGGCGTCGACGAACGCATCCCCGAAGATGCCCGCTTCTTGCCCTCCTGGGCGCGGCGTTCGTAGTACGCCCGGGTGCGCGGGTCGGGGCGCGCCCGGTGAAGACGATGCGGTGCAGGGGCTTCGGTCACGGCCGGCCACCAGAAGGACGTCCAGACCTTCGCGGGAGGCACCATCCCCAAGGCCCAGATGGAGATGGACCGTTCGCGCTACGACGGTGACCGCTACCGCCCCGGCTACCACTTCACCGCCCCGAACCACTGGATGAACGAACCCCACGCCCCCATCCAGTACGAGGGCAAGTACCACCTCTTCTACCAGCACAACTCTCACGGCCCCTACTGGCACAACATCAGCTGGGGACACGCGGTGAGCGAGGACCTGGTCCACTGGCGCGACCTGCCCGTCGCACTCGCGCCCACCGAGGACAGCGTGGCCCCCGACGGGGTCTGGTCCGGCGACGCCGCCTACGACGAGAACGGCGTGCCCGTCCTGCTGTTCACCGCCGGCGACGGCTCCCAGCGCCCCAACCAGGCGACCGGCCTCGCACGCCCCGCCGATCCCGGCGACAGTGACTTGGTCGAGTGGAAGATGCACCCCACGCTGGTCACCAGCCAGACCGCCGACCTGAACGTCGGTGCCGGACGCAAGGTCCGCTTCGGCGACTTCCACGACCCCTTCGTCTGGAAGGAGGGCGACACCTGGTTCCAGCTGATGGGTTCCGGCGTCCAGACCACCTCGGGCACCGACGTCGGCGGCACCGCCCTCCTCTACACCTCCAAGAACCTCACCGACTGGACCTACTCGGGCCCCCTGATGGTCGGTGACGTGGCGGCCCACCCCAAGACCGGCCAGGTCTGGGAGCTGCCCACCTTCCTTCCCATCGGAAAGGACGGCCAGGGCCGCGAGCGCCGGGCCCTGCTCGTCAACCCGGCCTTCCCCGCCGGCCCCGGCGAGTACAGCAGCAAGTACGTCTACTACTGGGTCGGCACCTGGGACGCCCAGGCCCGCCGCTGAACCCCCGACACCACCGAACCGCGGCTCATGGACTACGGCGACCACTTCACCGGCCCCAGCGGAACGGTGGACGACAAGGGACGCTCCCTCGTCTTCAGCATCGCCCAGGACCGTCGCACCGAACGCGCCCACTACGACGCCGGCTGGGCCCACAACGCGGGCCTGCCCATCGAACTGTCCATGCGGCCCGACGGAGACCTCGGATTCCGCCCCGTCGAGGAGGTCTCCCGCCTCCACGACGGCGAACCGCTCCTGGACATCACCGCGCCGACCTCCCTCACCGACGCCAACACCCGCCTCGCCGGCATCAAGGGAGACATGCTCCACATCAAGCTGACGATGGAACGCGGCAGCGCCGGCGCGTTCGGCCTCGACGTGCTCCGCAGCCCCGGAGACGAAGAAAGGACCCGCCTGTTCTACGACGCCCCCGCAGGACAGCTGGGCGTCGACCGGACACGATCCGGGAACAACTCCAGCGCCGAACCGAACTTCGGCATCCACAAGGGACCGCTGACGCTCTCCAACGGCACCCTGACCCTCGACGTGTTCCTCGACCGCTCGGTGATCGAGGCGTACGCGAACAACCACAAGTCCATCACCACCCGCGCCTACCCCTTCCGCCAGGACTCCCTCGGTCCGCGCCTCTTCGGCGACGGCAGCACCGTCGAGTCCATGACCGTCTGGAAGATGGGCAGCATGACCGACTGACCCAAGTGCCCGACCACGCACTGGGACGACAGCCCGGCCCGTAACCTGGCCGCTGCGGCCCCGGGCCCCTGGACCCGGGGCCGCAGGCGTTCAACTGCTGCGTAGTTCGCGGCTTGAACAGCGTCCTGCTCGGCGTCGACGACGGCGAGGGCGACCGCGAGAGGACCCGGGTACGGAGGCGGTGCCGGACCTGTCCCGAGGGGAGCCGTTCCGGCGCAGCCTCCGCGGGGTGTCAGACGCCGACGCCGAAGTCGGCGGCGATCCCGGCGAGGCCCGAGGCGTAGCCCTGGCCGACCGCGCGGAACTTCCATTCGGCGCCGTTTCGGTACAGCTCTCCGAAGACCATGGCGGTCTCGGTGGAGGCGTCCTCGGACAGGTCGTAGCGGGCGATCTCGGCACCGCCGGCCTGGTTGACGATGCGGATGAAGGCGTTGCGGACCTGACCGAAGCTCTGGCCGCGGTTCTCGGCGTCGTGGATGGACACCGGGAACACGATCCTGTCGACCTCGGCGGGTACGGCAGCGAGGTTCACCTTGACGACCTCGTCGTCGCCCTCGCCCTCACCGGTGAGGTTGTCGCCGGTGTGCTCCACCGAACCGTCGGGACTCCTGAGGTTGTTGTAGAAGACGAAGTGCTGGTCGGACAGGACCCTGCCGGACGCGTCGAGGAGCAGCGCGGAGGCGTCGAGGTCGTAGTCGGTGCCGGTGGTCGTACGGACGTCCCAGCCCAGACCGACCAGGACGGCTGTCAGGCCCGGCGCCTCCTTGCTGAGCGAGACGTTGCCGCCCTTGGACAGGGAAACTCCCACTGCGTACTCCTTCTCGGCAGGTGCGGTCGAGGCCCGCGGCACGGGCCACGGTTCATGAATCTACATCACTGTAGAGAAACCGGAAGGGCGGCGCGACCGCGCCCCGGGCTCGGCACGGTCGGGCGATGCCCCTTGTCAGTCCCGTGAGTTGCCGAACAGCAGGCGATAGGCGATCAGCAGCACGAGTGCGCCCGCGACGGCCGAGCCCCAGGTCGCGGCGTCGAAGAACTCACGCCGGACCGGCCGGTCGAGGAACTCCGCCGACAACCAGCCACCCAGGAAGGCGCCGGCGATGCCGATGAACGTCGTGCCGACACAGCCGCCCGGATCACGGCCGGGCAGGATGGCCTTGGCGATCGCTCCAGCGATGAGTCCCAGTACCAACCACGCGATGACACCCATGTCCCCGATGCTCCTTTCAGTGGTCCTTCTTGCGTACGGGCACGCCCTGGGGCAGCGTAGCTTCTACAATTTTGTAGAGAGTATGGCGGGGGATCTTCGAGGCTCGTCGGGTGGCGTGATCGTCTTGGGGCGTCTATACGATGTCCGCGCGGGAAACGGACGGCGGCGGAAGGGAGACGGGGCGTGACGGAACAGCGGCAGCGTCCCCGGCGGCGGGGGCAGGGCGAGCTGGAGGCACTGGTTCTGGCGGCACTCAGGGAGGCGGACGGACCGGCGACGGCCGGCTGGGTCCAGGAACGCCTGGGCGGCGATCTCGCCTATACGACCGTCATCACCATCCTGACCAGGCTGCTGGCCAAGGGGGCGGTGACCCGGGAGCGTGCGGGCCGGTCCTTCGCCTGGACGCCCGCGTCGGACCAGGCGGGCCTGGCTGCCCACAAGATGCGCAAGGTGCTGGACTCCGAGGGCGACCGCGAGGCGGTGCTGGCCAGCTTCGTCACCGGCCTCGGCCCGGACGACGAGCGGCTGTTGCGGGAGCTGCTGGGCCAGTCGAGGCACGAAGGGGAAGACTGAAGCCTCATGGGGGTGTTCGTCTTTCTGCCGTTGGTGCTTCCCTTGACCGCGTGGCCGATCGCGCGCCTGGCCGAGCAGCATCTGCATCCACGGACCGCGACCCGGCTGCTGACCGGGGTGGCCGCGGTGATGGCGGCTTGCAGCACGCTGTGCCTCGGCCTGGTGATGGTGGTCGGCACCGCCCAGCTTCCCGGGAACCCGCTGCCCGACGGCTGGTCCGACCCCGAGGTGCGCGCGGCGGTCCCGTTCGACGAGGTGGCCGGCAAGGTGGCGATTCCCGCCCTGTGCGCGGTGCTGGTGGCGTGCGGCCGGTCGCTGTGGCGGCACGGGCGGGTGCGTCGTAGCGCCCACCGGGCGCTGGCCGGGCTGCGGGGGACGGAGGTGGTCGTCCTTCCGGACGGCGTCCCCTACGCCTACGCGTTGCCGGGCGGCCGGCGGGACCGCGTGGTGGTGACCACGGCCATGCTGGAGCGCCTGGAGCCGGCCGAGCGCCGGGCGCTGTTCGCCCACGAACGCGCCCACCTCGCCGCCCGTCACCACCGTTTCCTGCTCGCGGTTCAGCTGGCCGCGCGGGCCAACCCCTTCCTGCGGCCGTTGCGGACGGCGGTGGCGTACACGGCGGAGCGGTGGGCGGACGAGGACGCGGCCCAGGCGGTCGGCAGCCGCCGTACCGTGGCCCGGGCGATCGGCAAGGCGGCCCTGGTCTCTCGCAGCACTCCGGTGGCCACCCTGGCCGGCTTGGCCGCGGCGGGCCCGGTGCCGCGCCGGGTGGCGGCCCTGCTCGGGCCCGCTCCGGCGGCGCGCAGCTGGCCGTCGCTGTTCACCCTGGTGGGCCTGGCGGTGTGGGGCGCGGCGGTGGGGGCTGCCGTGTCGGCGATGTCGTCCGCGAACTCCGCCGTGACGATGGTCCTCATCCTGTACGCGGCCACGCCCCTGTGACCCCGCGGCGGGCCGGCCGCCGCGGGGCCGGGGCCGTTCAGAGGTCGAACTCGTGGGGCGGCAGGTCGAGGGCGTAGCACGCCTCGCGGACCACGGCCCGCTCGTCCTGGTCGAAGTCGCCGTCGGCGCCGCCGATGACGATGCCGATCTGGATGACGGCCCGTGCCTCGGCGGGTTTCTTCTTCGCCTTGGCGATCTCCTGCAGGACGCTCACCTTGCCGAAGGCGAAGTCGGTGGTGAGCTTGCCGAGGTTGTCCTCGAAGCGGCGGCGCAGGTCGTCGGCGGGGAAGTTCCGCAGCACCTCGTTGGCGGCGATGAGCTGGGCCACGCGCTGCCGCTCGGACGGGTCGACGCTGCCGTCGGCGGCCGCCACCAGGGCGCACATCGCCATGCTCGCGTCGCGGAAGGCACCGCTCTTCAGATCGTTCTTCTTCGCCATGAGCTGGGTCTGCATCGTCGACGCGGACTCCTTGAAGCGGTCCCACAGGGCCATGAGCACTCCGTACGGGTCGGGAGGCGCCCGGACCGAAGTGCACCGGACAGCGCTTCTTCTGCAAGAAGGTAGAAGTCATCGGCAGGGGACGGATACATGCCTCCACCCGCCCCCTGTTGATGTGTCCTTCACCCCTTTCCGGGGCCTGCTGTCAGCCCTCGTCCTCCTCGTCCCCTTCGAAGAAGTCCCCGACCTCGTCGACGACTTCGGCCGCGACCATGCCGCCGACGACGCCGACCGCGAGACCGGCGGCGCCCGCGGCGACGACGGTGCCCATGCCGGGACCGGAACGGTGGTGGTCGTCGTGGTGGCCGCCGTGCCCGCCGTGCCCGTGCTCGGCGTACGGGTCACCGTGGCCGTAGGCACCGTGGGAGCCGTGCGACGCCCGGCGTTCGACCAGCTGGCGGATCC
>NZ_LIWB01000001.1:0-803261 GCF_001905725.1 Streptomyces sp. CB02400 | reverse complement strand
TCCTTAAACGTGCGTGTGTTCCATGAGGGTGGTGCCGCCCAGCCGAAGGTGTGCGGCACCACGGTGGTTCGCGGGCCGGTTACCTGGCGGTGTCGAGTGCGGCGAGTGCCTGGGCCCAGCGGGCGTACTTCAACTCGGCCAGATCCGCTATGGTCTCGACCCCGAACGCCTCCTGCAGCAGTTCGCCGTCGCGGTCGGAGACCCCTTTCAGTGCCGCCACCGGGGCGGCCAGGATGTCGGGCAGGGGCTTGTCCGCCCATGCCTTGTCCAGCACCTTGTCCAGGTCGATCGAAGCCATGTGTGTCGTCTCCAAAGGCGCGGGCCCGGCTCACGCGGGCCTTCTACAAGCGAGTAGAAGCATAGGGCGGTCGGAACGGAGGAGGGGCCCGGTCCGGGCGGACGCGTCGGGAAAGGCTGAAAACGGGTTCTTGCGCCGGCAGGTGTCGCCGGTCCGGTCCTGGGCGCCTTCGGCATGGAGCCACAGGCGACGCGGGCGCCGGTGCAGCAGGCGCGGGCGTCCGGCGAGCAGGCGTCGCAGGAGCTGCGGCTCGTCGTTCCAGGGGTACCCGTCACCACGTGGCCGCCGACGAGGGCGGGGCGGGAGTTCTCGGCCTGCCCGGCCTCGAACCGATCCTCGACGCCTCCCGGCCGGGAGGACCCGGAGCATCCCCGCTGATGGCGTGATCTTGCTGATCGAGAGGCTGACGTACAGGTGAGCGCGTATTTCCACACCCGCACTCGCACCCCGGCGTAGTGGTGCCGGGAGCTGGACCGCGCCCTTCCCGTGCCGCTCAGGACACTGGGGCTGTGAGGTTTTTTGCTCCTCCTTTACAGTTGGTGTAGAGGCAGGCGATCCTGTTTCCACCCACTGTCTGCATATGTGTTTCGAGAAGGAGCGACGTTCCCCCGATGGGTGAGCCTCCCAGTACCAGCCGTGCCGTTCCCCGCCGGACTCATGCGATCGAGGGAGCGGGGGTGGCACGGTGACCGAGGTCCTGCTGCTCCTGCTGGCCCTCCTCCTCACACTGGCCTGCGCGGTGTTCGTCGCGGCCGAGTTCTCCCTGACCACCGTCGAGCGCGCCGACCTGGAGCGTGCCGCCGAGGCCGGTGAGCGCGGCGCGGACGGTGCGCTGAAGGCCGTACGGCGTCTCACGCTGCAACTCTCCGGCGCCCAACTGGGCATCACCGTCACCTCGCTGGTGATCGGCATGCTCGCCGAGCCGTCCCTCGCCGCGCTGCTGCGCGGCCCGCTGCGGGCGATCGGCCTGGGCGGTGCCGCCCTGGCGGTGGCGACCGTGCTGGGCGTGGTCGTCTCCACCGTCGTGCTGATGGTGGTCGGTGAGCTGGTGCCGAAGAACTGGGCGATTTCGCGTCCGGTGGCGGTCGCCAAGGTGGTCGCCGGTCCGCAGCGCGCGTTCACTGCCGCGTTCGGCCCGTTCATCGGGCACCTGAACGGCACCGCGAACCGTTTCGTGCGCCGCTTCGGGCTGGAGCCCGCCGAGGAGCTGGCCTCCGCGCGCACCGCCGAGGAGCTGGGCGCGCTGGCCCGTCACTCGGCTGCGGAGGGTGCTCTGGAAGCGGACTCGGCGGAGTTGTTCGTACGGACCCTTCATCTGAGCGAGCTGACCGCCGAGAACGTGATGACCCCGCGGGTCGACGTCAAGGCCCTGGAAATGCACGCCACTGCCGCAGACGCGGCCAACCTCTCCCACGCGACCGGCCTGTCCCGCTTCCCCGTCTACCGCGACAGCCTGGACGAGGTGGTGGGCACCGTCCACATCCGGGACGTGCTCGCCCTGGAGCCGGAGAAGCGGGCCGCCACGCCGGTCACGGAGCTGACCACGGAGCCCCTGCTGGTCCCCGACAGCCTCACCGCCGACCGGCTGCTGGAGCGGATGCGCGCGCACCGCACCATGGCCGTGGTCATCGACGAGTACGGCGGTACGGCGGGCGTGGCGACCGTGGAGGACATCGTCGAGGAGGTCGTCGGCGAGGTCCGCGACGAGCACGACCCCTTCGAGACACCCGACCTGATCCCCGCCCCGGCCACGCGGGACGGGCGCGCGGCGTGGGAGGCGGACGGCAGTGTCCGCCTCGACCAGCTCACGGACATCGGACTCACCGCGCCGGAAGGACCGTACGAGACCGTGGCCGGGCTGGTCGCCACCCGTCTCGCCCGCATCCCCGGCAAGGGGGACGTCGTGGACCTCGACGGCTGGCGGCTCGAGGTGCTGGAGGTCGAGCACCACCGCGCCGACCGGGTACGCATCACCGAACCGGCCGTCGCGATGACCGTCCGGCTCGTGGAGGAGGTCCGATGACCGCGCTGCAACTGGTCATCGGCGCCCTGACGCTGCTGACCAACGCGTTCTTCGTCGGCGCCGAGTTCGCCCTGGTCTCGGTTCGCCGCAGCCAGATCGAACCGCGCGCCCAGGCGGGCGACAAGCGCGCCCGGATGACGCTGTGGGCACTGGAACACCTCTCGGCGATGATGGCCACCGCTCAGCTCGGCATCACCGTCTCCTCGCTGGTGCTGGGCGCGGTCGCCGAGCCCGCCATCGCGCACCTGATGGAGCCCGGCTTCGAGGCGGTGCACCTCCCGCACGGTCTGGTGCACCCGGTCGCGTTCGTCATCGCGCTCACCCTCGCCACGTATCTGCACATGCTGGTCGGCGAGATGGTGCCGAAGAACATCGCGCTGGCCGCGCCCGTGCCCAGCGCGCTGCTGCTGGGCCCGCCGCTGGTGGCGCTCACCCGGGCTCTGCGGCCGTTCGTGTTCGGGATCAACGCCTTCGCCAACGTCCTGCTGAAGCTGCTGCGCGTGGATCCGAAGGACGAGGTCGAGTCGGTCTTCACCGACGACCAGCTCGCCCGGATGGTCATCGACTCCAGCGAGGCCGGCCTGCTCGGTCCCGCCGACGGCGAGCGGCTGCGCGACGCGCTGGAGCTGGGCACCCGCCCGGTGGGCGAGATCGCGGTCCCGGCGCAGCGGATGCGCACCGTCGACCACACGATCACCCCCGCCCGGCTGGAGCGGACGGCCTCCGAGGCGGGCTTCTCCCGCTTCCCGGTCACCGGCCCGGACGGCACAGTCCTGGGCTACCTGCACATCAAGGACACCCTCGGCCTGACCGACCGCGACCGGCCCTTCCCGCCCACCGCGCTGCACAAGGTCACTCGGGTCCGCATCGACACCCCGCTGGACGACACCCTCACCGCCCTGCGCGCCGAGGGCAGCCATCTGGCCGCCGTCGTGGGGGAGAGCGGCACGGTCATCGGCTTCGTGACCATGGAGGACGTATTGTCCGAACTGGTCGGACCGGCGGCTCCGGCCACCGCGTGACCGCCGGGCCGCCCCGTGCGCGCCCCCGCGCGGGGCGGCCCGGTTTGTGTGGCCCAACCGGCGTGGTGAAGCGGTGGCACAGAGATGTTTTCCAGGGTGCTGACGCGCGCTGCTCCACCACGCCCTGGAGTTCTCCGAACGGAAAACCTTCACTGACATCGTCCCCGGGCTGCCGCTTCGCTCGTCCACCGGATAGGCCGTACTCCGACTCCCCCGACCCGCCGGCGCAGGCGTCCCCCCGCCAGGGCAGAGGCGACGGCACGCATGGAGCGCGGCATCCAGCGGCTCTGCGTGCCGGTCACCATGTAAGCGAAGGCGGGTGCCCCGCCGACCGGCACACCGCGTCATTCCGAAGAAACGCGAAACTCGAATTCGGGACGGTCCCACGGCACGGCGGGCGGGTTCGCGAGCACGGTCCCGATCCGCACCGCACCGGCGCGGTGGTAGAAGCCCTCGGCGGGAAGGTGCGACACGACCTTGACACGGTCGAGCCCGGCGGCACGGGCCTCGGACTGCATGTGCGCGACGAGCAGCCGTCCGATACCCCGTCCTTGCGCTTCGTCGGCGACGAACAGCAGGTCGAGCTCCGGTGGAGCGAGGACGAGCGAGTAGAACCCGAGGACCCGGCCTCCATGCTCGTCGGCGCCGACGGCCACAAAGGCGCGGTGGGCCTCGATGTAATCAGGCCCGACCCGGTAGCCCGCGACTGCGGCTGCGTACTTACCCGTGTAGGCGCCTGAGCCACGCACGAGCCGCGTGAGCCGTTTGGCATCCCGCGCGACGGCCCTCCGTATCGTGATCGGCTGGCTGATCGGGGAAGTGCGTGAACCCATCGGGAGAGTATTTCGCACCGGGGCGTGCCGCCGTGCGGCGGGCCGGCTGCTCGGGCAGGATTCCTGCACCGCTCCCGGGAACCGCCTGCCCAGGCCCCGAGCGTCCAAGTCGCTGCCGCCGCATCGGCCGACCGTTGACAGCGACTGGGACGCCCGAACCGCTGCGGAGGAGCCGGAGAACGGGGTGGTCTACCGGTGCTCCCCCTGAGCCTGCCGCAGCGGGGGTTTGCCTGTGCGGGACGACTTCAGGCTGGCCTCGTGAGCCGCATCAGGAAACACTGCTCTTTGTGTCAGCAAACGGACGTGTCCTGGTTGGTCGCACCAAATCCCCGGGGCGTGTGTTGCGCATCGGCCGTATAACGCGTGCCAGGGTGCGGCTCTTCTGGAGGGACCTGATGAGTCGGGCGGACACGTGTCCTCCTTGAGGAGGAATCGCACCCTCGCCCGCTTGTCGTTCGACGGCGGAAGCGATAGCACCGGTCAGTGCTCAGCGGGCTCCCACCACACCAGATTGGCGGCCGCCTGGGCCACCGGCTCGATGATCTCCCAACCCTCGGCGATCAGCCCCTCGTCGATCCGCCAGATATCGACGACCGCGATCTCCGGCCCGGCATCGGGGAGCCGTCGCCGCGAGTGCATCACTACGTGATCGCCGTCGGCCAGCAGGTGGTGGACCTCGACCCGCATACCGGCGAGCGGGGTGAGTGCCGCCTGTACGGCGGCGAGCCATTCCGCTCTGGTCGAGGAAGTCGAGTCCGGCCTGTGATGGACGAAGTCATCGCTCAGCAACGGTTCGAGCGCGTCGACGCCGCCCGTCTCGATCAGTTCCGCCAGTGCCCGTTGAACGATGCTCCTGTTGTCTGTGGTCATGGACGCAGTGTTTCCGCGGTCGCAACGGTTGTCGATGAAGTCGGATTTCATGGCGTGCGGCTCCACGATGAGTACTCTCGATGACCGTGCATACGGTCGGGGAGCTCTTGCGGCAGTGGCGGCATCGCCGACGGCTCAGCCAACTCGATCTTGCGATCGCGGCCAGCGTCTCGGCTCGTCACGTCAGCCTGGTCGAGACGGGCAAGTCCAATCCGAGCGCCGACATGGTGCTGCGGCTCGCGGACCAGCTCGATGTGCCGTTGCGTGATCGCAACCGGCTGTTGCTCGCGGCCGGCTTCGCACCCCGGTACGCCGAGCGGCCACTCGATGACGGTGCGCTGTCGGCGGCCCGGGACGCGGTCGAGAGGGTGCTGCGCGCGCATGAGCCGTACCCGGCGGTGGCCTTCGATCGCCGGTGGAACATCGTGATGACCAACCGCGCGGTCGAGCCGTTCTTCGCGGACGTCGATCCCGACCTGCTACAGCCGCCGATCAACCTGGTGCGGCTGGGGCTGGACCCGCGTGGGTTCGCCCCTCTGGTCGTCAACCTGGCCGACGTGCGTGTGGTGTTCCGCTCCCGAATCAGGCGTCAGCTCGCCGTTGCTCCCGACGCTGAGCTCACCGCGCTCTACGAGGAACTGCTGGAGCCCGACTCCGAGGACGTGCCGAGCCGACCGGTCGAATCCGATGTCCTGATCCCGATGATCCTTCGCTTCAACGGACGAGAGCTGCGGCTGTTCTCGACCATCACCACGTTCGGTACCCCGATGGACATCACGCTGGACGAGGTCGCGATCGAGTCCTACTACCCGGCGGACGCGGAGAGCGCCGCCTACTTCGAGGAGTCCAACGGTGACGTTCGAGCAGCCGCCTGCCCCTGATCGGCGAGGATCGGGTGGCCACTGCCCCGGTCGGATCCGCAAGGCTGCCCCGTCCTCGCTCTCGGCCTCAGCCGCGCCCCTGTCGTCGAACGTACTGGCAGGGACCGGTCCTTCCAGGAAGGGTGTGGATCGCTTCGAGGGACGGTCCTGATAGGGGCCGGGCGTGTATTCGCCCCCGGCCAGGGGCCAGATAGACCCGTTCGTGCTCGCGGGCGAGGTGGAAGCGCCAGTAGCTCTCGAAATCGCCGCTGCTCATGACGGCACGGAGCTTGAGGACGGCCTCGGCTCCGGCGAGCCCCAACGAGCCCCGGAAATATCCGGCCGGTCGGCGATCAGATGGCGGCACGCACCCTCGATCACTCCGGTCGCGATCGGCCGGCCTGCCTCCCTCGACGGAACCGTCCTGCACAAGGCCACCGGAACCGACCAGGGCCTGGTCGTAGCGCAGGAACTCGCTCTTGCCGCGTAGACGTCGGGGCGACGGCTGTGAACGTCCAGCGGGCCGGCCATCAATCCCTCAGGTGCGGCAGACAGGTGTATCGCCTGCCCGAGGCCGGAGAAAGGCCCCGCTCAAGCAGCCTGTTCTTCCGTTTCCGGCCCGCTGCCTTCCCTTGGCTCTCTGTCGAGGGTCCGTTCACCCGCACCACCTCGCGCTCTGGATCACCTTCGCGCCAAAACGAGCGGCCGAGCGGAGCCCTTCGTCCACTCAGCCAGCACACTCATGGCCAGGGCGAGTGGGGACCCCGTCGCGTTTCGGCCCCGCTTCCCGTAGCGCGTTAGTTCGAGGTTCTCCTGATCATGCATCACCGCGACCTCTCTTCACCCCTGACCCACAGGTGATGCACTGTGCGCACACAAGCGCGAAGACTCGTCACGGCCTTTCTGGTCCTGGCTCTGCTGACCACAGCGGGTGTCGCCCCCTCCTGGGCGTCGCCCGGGAACCGGCCCCGCTCCACGGCCACCGCGGCCGTCACACAGGCGCAGGCCCGGACAGCCGCCGACCTGCCCAAGCCCCCCAAGGCCATGACACTGGCCGAGCGGCGCCAGCAGGTCGACGAGGACCGGCACGAACGGTCGCCGATGCGCGACTACATGGACGCGCCGGAGCGGAGGCCCAAGGGCGGGCCCCACAGCCGGCCGGACAAGAACCGCGTCGAACGCGGCCCCGCCGCCGAGTCGGGAGTAGCTTTGCAGCCCCTCACGGCGGCGGCCGAGAACCCGACCTGGGTGTCGTCCTGGGCCACCGCGTATCCCGGGATGCTGTCGATCGGCGGGCAGGTGAAGCTGCCCAAGCGGGGAGATTCGTATACCGGGATGTGGCTGTACGTCCTGGACGAGAGCGGCTACCCCGTCGTCCAGCAGGAGATCAAGAAGTCCACGGACGACCCCAGCGGCGACACCCCGGACACCGGGGCCTGGTGCTACGACTGGTGGTCGAGCAACTCCTACCCCACCGACCAGTGTTTCTGGTGGGCCGGCAGCGCCCTGGGCGGAATCCTCGAGGACGGCAAGGAGTACTACGCCTGGGTCTTCCTCAACAGCGCCGACGGGACGTCGAGTCCGGGCGGGACCACCTCACCGCTGGTGGAGGCGTTCTACACCCCGGTGATCCCCGGTGCGCAGGCGGGCATCTGCACCTGCTACGCACAGGCGCACCGCGCCGACCCGGTCAACACGGCCACCGGCATGTTCTTCGAACAGCTCACCGACGCCTCCTTGGTGAGCCCCGGCGTGCCTCTGACCCTGGAGCGCACCTACCGCTCCGACTCGAGTGCCGTCGGCCTGTTGGGGCGCGGCTGGGCCACCCCGTTCGACGCGAAGCTGACACTCACGACGGGGAAGGTGACCCACCGGACGGACGACGGGGCGTCGTTCGTCTTCACACAGAACAGTGACGGCACATACACCGCCCCGGCCGGGTCGGCGGCCAAACTGGTCAAGGGCGCGAGTACCTACACGATCACCACGCCGGACCACACCAGGCGGACCTTCGACAGCAGCGGCCGACTCACATCCGTGGTCGGCAGAGCCGGCAAGGGGCTGAGCCTGACGTACGCGTCCGGCACGCTCGCCTCCGTCAAGGACGCCGCCGGCCGCACCACCACGTTCACACCCGGCGCCGACGGACTGCTGTCCGAGGTGGGCCTGCCGGACGGCGCTTCGGTCTCGTACGGCTATACCGGCGGTCTGCTGACCTCGGTGACCGACCCGGCCGGCCGGACGTCGTCGTACGCCTACGACGCGAACAAGCGGCTGTCCTCCTACACCGACCCGGCGGGCGGCAAGGTCACCAACGTCTACGACACCGCGGGCCGCATCAAGTCCCAGACCGACCAGAACGACAAGACCACCACGTTCGCCTGGGACGGCAAGAGCGAGTCGCACACCACAGCACCGGACGGCGGCGTGTGGACCGACGTGTACGCCGGCAACGTCCTGATGGAGACGATCGACCCGTACGGCAAGAGCATCACCTACGACTACGACCGTCACCTGCGCCCCGTCGCCATCACCGACCAGCGCGGCAACACCACGGAGATGACGTACGACGGCGCCGGGCGGATGCTCACCCGCAGCGCCCCGTCGGTCCTCGGTCACTCGGAGAGCTGGACCTACGACGACGCGGGCAACATCACCAGTCACACCGACGGCCGCAAGAACAAGACGACGTACACCTACGACACGTCGAACCAGCTGACGTCCACCACGGACCCGCTGGGCGGCAAGACCGCCTACACGTACACCGCGCTCGGTTCGCTGGAGACCGTGACGACGCCGCGCGGCAAGGTCACCACCTACGGCTACGACACGGCCGGCAACCGGACGTCGGTCACCACGCCGCTGGGTGAGAAGACGACGTTCACCTACGACAAGGCCGGCCGGATCCTGACGAAGACGGACCCACGCGGCAACGTCTCCGGCGCCGACCCGGCCGACCACACCACGACGTACGCCTACGACGGCCGCGGGCTGCTCGACTCGGCCACCGATCCGCTGGGCCGCACCACGACCTACGAGTACAACGGCGCCGAGCAACTGACGTCGGCCAAGAACCCGGCGGGCGACACCACCACGTTCGCCTACGACGACGCCGGGCACCTGACCCGGACCACCGACCCGTCCGGCAACTCCGTCACCCGCGCCTACGACGCGAGCGGACGCCTGGCCTCCGAGACCGACGCCACCGGCGGCAGGACCACCTACACCTACGACAAGGTGGGCCGCCTGCTGAGCAGCGTCTCGCCGCGCGGCAACGTCTCCGGCGCCGACCCGGCCGCCCACACCACGAGTTACGCCTACGACGCGGCCGGCAACACCATCGAGGTCACCGGCCCGACCGGCGCGTCCACCACCACGACCTACGACGCGATCAACCGGCCCCTCGTGGTCACCGACCCGCTGGGCCACACCACCGGCTACACCTACGACGCCAACGACAACGTCACCAGGGTCACCGACGCCGCAGGCGAGACGGTCGCCTCGATCTACGACAAGAACAACCGGCTGACCAGCAGCACCAATCAGCTGGGCAAGACCACCTCCTACGCCTACGACGCCGACGGCAACCTGCTCAGCCGCACCTCCCCGCTCGGCCACAAGGAGAGCTGGACCTACGACGCCGACGGCCGCCGGGCCACCTCGGTGGACCCGCGCGGCAACACCACCGGCGCCGACCCGGCCCCGTACACGACCACGTACGGCTACGACCCGGCAGGCAACCCGACCACGGTCACGGACCCGCTGGGCGGTGTGACCACCACCGCCTACGACGCGGTGAACAACGTCGTCAAGCAGACGGACGCCGACAAGCGCGCCACCGCCTACGGCTACGACAAGCTGGACCGGCTGACCGAGGTCACCGCTCCGGGCGGCGCGGTCACCACGTACGGCTATGACAAGTCCGGCAACCTCACCGAGCGCACCGACGCCAACGGGCACGTCACCACGTACGGCTACGACGCGGCCCGCCGCCTCACCTCGGTCACCGACCCGCTGAAGCGGGAGACCACCTACGCGTTCGACGCCGCCGGCAACCTCACCGAGAAGACCACGCCCCGCGGATCCACCGGCTACACCTACGACCCGCGCGGCCTGCTCACCAAGGTCGACTACTCCGACGCCACCCCCGACGCGACGTTCGGCTACGACGACGCCGGACAGCTGACCGCCCGCGCCAACTCCAGGATCTCCGAGGACTTCGTCCACGACGCGGTCGGCAACCTCACCAGGACCCGCGGCTTCGCCTACACCTACGACGCCGCCGGGCAGATGCTCACCCGCAAGTACTCCGACGGCAACACGATCACCTACACCTACGACGACGACGGCCGCACCGCCACCATGCTGGCCGACGGCAAGACCACCGCGTACACCTGGGACCCGGCCGGCAACCTCACCAAGTCCGCGCTGCCCAACACCGAGTCCGAGGACCGCGCCTACGACCGGGCCGGCCGCCTCACCGCCGTCACCTCCGCCAAGGCCGGCACCACGGTCACCAAGACCGCCCTCACCCTCTCCCCCGCGGGCCTGCCCACCCACGTCGACGTCACCCGCGCGAGTGTCGGCACCGGCGGCTACGACCTGACCTACGACACCGCCGGCCGCCTCACCTCCGGCTGCTTCCCGCAGCCCTGGGTCACCGGCTGCGCCGCGAGCCGCACCACGTCCTACACCTACGACAAGGTCGGCAACCGCCTGACCTCCACCCTCGGCACCACCTCCACCGACTACGCCTACGACGCGGCCGATCAGCTCACCTCCACC
Source organism: Streptomyces sp. CB02400 (assembly GCF_001905725.1). GTDB lineage: Bacteria > Actinomycetota > Actinomycetes > Streptomycetales > Streptomycetaceae > Streptomyces > Streptomyces atrovirens. Next base: position 792,570 of record NZ_LIWB01000001.1, on the reverse strand, counting down.
ACCACCGGCACCACGACCACCGCCTACGGCTACGACGCCGAAGGCAACCGGACCAAGAAGGGCGCCGACACCTACACCTACGACCTGGCCGGACAGATCTCCGCCGCCACCGTCGGCGGCAGCAGTTACACCTACGACCACGACGCCGGCGGCAACCAGGTCGTCGCCGCCAAGGACGGCACGGTCACCAGCCGTACCCAGTGGGATCCCAACGCTCCCCTGCCGATCCTGGCCACCGAATACGACAGTGCCTGGACCGTCAAGCAGTCCTACCGCTACGACCCCCTCGGCCAGCCCACCGCCACCGAGACCGGTGCCGGGACGCTCTTCTACTACCACCACGACACCCAGGGCTCACCGGTCGACGTCACCGGCAGCACCGGCACCCTCCACCAGCGCTGGGCCTACGACCCGTTCGGCACCCGCGTCCTGAACACCACCACCGGCGGCGCGCCCGCGAGCACCCCGTCGTACACCGGCGCCCGCTACGAGACCACCACCGGCAACCTCGACCTCCACGCCCGCCAGTACGACACCGTCACCGGCCGCTTCACCCGGCCCGACCCGGCCACCCGCGCCCGGACGACCCCGTACATCTCCCCCTACGCCTACGCCGACAACGTCCCCACCCTCCTGACCGACCCCAGCGGCCTGACCCCCGACGACCCGAACGACGACCGCGTCGACAGCCTCGGTGAGGCGGCGGGCATCTTCGGGGACGCGTTCGTCGACGTCCTCAAGTCGCCCTTCGTCCTCGCCGGGGACCTGCACGACGCGTTCACCGGCGAGAACGGCGGCGCCGGCGCCTTCGTCGACAAGTACCTCCCCGTCCGCCCCGCCTACCGCCTCTACCGCGCCGAGTACATGCTCCGCCAGCAGGGCTGCGACGCCCTCGCCGACCTGTACGCCGAAGCCGCCGAGGAACTGACCCAACAGATCGCCCTCGTGGGGATCGGCGGCCTCACAGGGTGGCGGCGGGCGGCCGTGGCACCCGAGGTGCGCGGACACGACATCCCCACGCACGGCAAGGGTGTCGGCCCGGCCGCCGAGCGACTCCCCGGTGGACGCCCTGACGGCCAAGCCGTCATCGCAGGTCACGGCTGGTACGTCCGTGGCACCGGCGACATGCAGATGCCGAGCGGCACCTGGGGCTACTTCTACGTGGAGGACGGCATAGGTCTTCGCCAGTCCGTCGGGCTCGCAGTCGAACAGGGAAAGAAAATCAAGCCCACAGAGATCGTCGGTCCCGGTAAGACGCTTCCCGACTACACCGTGGCTCCGGGCCACGACCTCAGGATGATGAACGGCTCGATCACGGTGAGCAAGGACACGCTGCTCAGTGAGATCCTCAAACCCAACATGGGCCCGGTACACCTGGCGATCTGCCGGAAGCACTGCGACCCCCGTCGTTGAGGAGCGACGCATGACCTACTACCCCGACCTGACCCGTTACTCCTACGACGAGTCGGACCAGGAGATGCTCAACGTCGGCTGGCTGGCGCCGGAGCACGACTACCGCACAGGAGTCGTGGATGAGCGCGTGGTGGACGCGTTGAAGGTCCTCAGCGCCGCCTACGACAACCAGATGCGCGGCGTCCACCACTGTGAGTTCTGCGACATCGACCGCCCCGTCGTCCTCGGCGGCCCCGCCAGGGACACCGAGGTGTGGCTCGGATCGGCGGAGATCCGGGTGCGGGGAGCCGACGGCACGCTCTACGCGGCGCCGAACCTGGTGATCCACTACATGACGGCGCACCATTACTGCCCACCCGAGAAGTTCTGCCGCGCGGCAGCACGGACGGCGGGGATCGAAACGGCTGGAGAACTGACCCTGGCCGACTGATCCGCGTCGGATCGTGGCCTCCGGCACCTGCGGAAAGGCCACGATCCGACGGCGGGCCCTGTGCAGCCTTCCGGGCACGGCGGCAGTACTACGGACCGGGCCCAGGACGCCGGGGCGATCGCGACCACGCGATCCGCGGCTGCAAGACGCGCGTCGTCGTCGCGTCCTGGCCTCCGTACTCGGAAGAGGAGAACCCGAGCGGATGGCGTCCCGCCGTGTGATGCAGGGGATCTTCGCGGTTGAGCGCACGGGTCCTGCTCCCGCGAGTGCGCCGTCTGCCGGTGACCGCTCCCTGCCCAACCGGCAGGCCACCGTGCAACTGTCCGGGGTGAACGGGCAGTTCGATCCCAGGGGATGCACGGTGGCCTTGTCCCGGCATGACCCGCTCCGTCTGCGGCCAGAACGGTCCCGGCTGTGTCCGCGCCACCAGGTCGAGCATCTCGGGCACGTCGTCCGCGGTGAGCTCGACCACTCCGGTGCCGGGCCGGACAGGAGGGTGTTCGAGCCGGCCCGCACCGCGCCAGAGCATCTGACGGCCCTCGAGTCGGAAGACCGGTTCCCAGCCGGACGGCGGAGTGGCCGGGCAGCTGAACATGCCGGCGAGTTCGCCCGGAGCGAGCAACTCGGCCGGGTCGTCCCACTCCGACGCGTCCGCGTCGGCGGACACCACGGAGAAGGTCGCCACCTCCGGCAGGTAGGTGACAACCCGGCCGAGTCGCCGGGCGAAACGTGCGTGCGGGCCACGGAGTGATCGGCCCACGGAGTGATCGGCCCACCGGGTCGTCGAGTGCCGAAGTGCCGTGAGTCACCGCCGTGTCGCACCTCCCGAGGCGTGCTCCGGAGCCCGGCACCACGGCACTCGGCGGCGGGGGGACCCGGCTTCCGCGGCGCAGCGGGCTCTCGTCGACCCGACCGTCTCCCGTGGGCCGGTGAGGCTTGCGATCACAAACGTGTGTCCCGCGGGAGACACGAGGCGGGCGCGACGGCACCTGCGCCGGACGCCGCGGCCCGCCGGCCCGGAAACCCCGCCGGCCCGCACCTGCGGGACCTCTCGTCGAACGCCGCCGTCACACGCCTGCCACCGAGATCACGGACTACGGCTGGAGCACCAGACGCCTCAAGGGTCACGGAAAGCGGCGAGGTTCACGTATCGGCCCAGCTCAGAGCACTCACGCATGCGACAGGAGAGCCCTCACTTTGTCTAGACCTTTTTTGTCTAGACCTCTTGCCCCGCCCGTGATCCGCGGGCTACGTTTCGCGCTGTTCGGAGTCCTTCACGTTTCCCCCAATTCCCTTGATGGGCAAGGCTGGAAGGAGCATGTCCGCATGCAGGACCGGAGTCTGTCCAGACGAACCGTGCTCGCCTCCGCGACCGTGGTCGCCGCGAGCGCGACGGGCGTCGTGGGCGTGGCGGCCACCCCCGCGGTCGCGCACAGACGCGACCACCGCCTCAAGAGGATCATCTCCAGGATGAGCGTCGAGGCGAAGATCGGCCAGTTGTTCGTGCCGTACTTCTACGGTACGTCGGCGACCTCTCCCAGCCAGTTCGACCAGGACCGCAACCTCAGGGAACTCGGCGTCCGCACCGTGGCCGAGCTCATCGCCAAGTACCACATCGGCGGTGTCATCTACTTCCACGGCTGGACGAACAATATCCAGGACCCCCGTCAGGTGGCGGACTTGACGAACGGTGTGCAGCGGGCCTCGCTCGCCCTGCCCACCCCCGTCCCGTCCCTGATCTCCATCGACCAGGAGCACGGGGTCAACGTCCGCATCGGCAGCGGCGCCACCCAGCTGCCGGGCGCGATGGCGCTCGGCGCGGGCCGCTCGCTCTCCGACGCGCGCACCGCCGGACGGATCTCGGGCACCGAACTCGCCGCCCTGGGCATCCATCAGAACTTCGCCCCGGTCGCCGACGTCAACGTCAATCCGGCCAACCCCATCATCAACGTCCGCTCCTTCGGCGCCGACGCCCGCGAGGTCGGCCGCATGGTGGCGGCCCAGGTGACGGGTTATCAGCACGCCGGCGTCGCGGCCTGTGCCAAGCACTTCCCGGGCCACGGGGACACCGGACAGGACAGCCACACCGGACTGCCCGTGATCACCCACACCCGCGAGGAGTGGGAGCGCATCGACGCCCCGCCCTTCAAGGCCGCGATCGCCGCCGGCGTCGACTCGATCATGACCGCGCACCTCCAGGTCCCCGCGCTCGACCCCAGCAACGAACCGGCCACCCTGTCGCCCGCGATCCTCCAGGGCGTGCTGCGCGGCGAACTCGGCTTCGACGGCGTGATCGTCACCGACGCCCTCAACATGCAGGGCGTGCGCACCAAGTACGGCGACGACCGCGTGCCCGTCCTCGCCCTCAAGGCCGGCGCCGACCAGTTGCTGTTCCCGCCGAACATCGACGTCGCCTACAACGGCGTCCTGGCCGCCGTCCGCAGCGGAGAGATCACCGAGGACCGGCTCGACGAGTCGGTCCTGCGCATCCTGCGGGTCAAGGACAAGGTCGGCCTGCTCAGCGGCAGCCCCTACGTCTCCCGGAGGGAGGTCGACCGGGTCGTCGGCGCCCGCAGCCACCGGCGCGCCGCCGCCCGGATCGCCGAGCGCACCACCACCCTGCTGGTCAACGAGGACGAGGCGCTCCCGCTGCGCCGCGGGCAGAGGAAGCTGCTCGTGGTCGGCGCCAGCCCGGCCTTCCCGACCGACGGCACCCGCACCACGGTGCCCGAGCTGGCCAAGGTGTTCGACGAACTGGGCTACAGCACCACCCACCTCGCCACCGGCCGGGCACCCGACGCGGCGAAGATCGACGAGGCCGTGGCCGCCGCACAGGGACGGGACGCGGTGGTGGTCACCACCGACAACGTCGGCGCCACCAGCGCCCAGCGCACCCTGGTGTCCCGGCTGCTCGCGACGGGCGTCCCCGTCGTCCACCTCGCGGTGCGCAACCCCTACGACATCGCCCACCTCGGCGACGTCCCGGCCTCACTGGTCTCCTACTGCTGGACCGAGGTCGAACTGCGCGCCGCCGCCCGGGTGATCGCCGGCCGGGTCGAGCCGCGCGGCAAGCTGCCCGTGCCCGTCCAGCGGGCCGACGACCCGGCCGAGGTCCTCTTCCGCTCCGGACACGGCCTGTCGTACGACGACTGACGCCCGCGTCCCCACACGGCCTTCGGCCCCGGTGCCCGCTCCCGTCGAGGGGAAGCACCGGGGCCGAGAGCGTCACCGCCGCTGAATTCGCCGCCCCGTCGCCGCCGCGGTCGGATCCGGGCCCGACGTCGGCGTGGGGCAAGAGGACCGACTTCGAGATGCCGCCGGCACCACGTCCTGGCCGGCGAGGTGCCGCACGACCGGACGGGCGACCTCCTTCCGGGTCCGGTCGTGGTCGAACGCCGCCCGTGACAGCAGGTGCCGCAGCCGGTGCGGCCCCGGAGCGGTTCAGCCACTCGCCGACCGCGCCCGGAGGGTTACCGGCGGACGTTCTGATGGGTATATGCCAGGTCCGGACGGGACTCCTGTCGAGTGACCGGACGTGATGCGGGGATTGGTGACGGCGGTTGTGCGTGGGGAGGGGGACGTCTCAGGTGGATACGCCAGACTTGGTCTCGGAAGTCCTGCACATCTTGGCCCAGGGGGCCGGCGGTGCCGCGTCGGCAGCGGGTGGCACGGCGGCGGAGACATTGATCGCGGCGCTCCGGGAACGGCTGAGAGGCACAGAGGACGAACTTGCCGCGCTGGACACGTTTCTGGGGAACCCGGGCGATGCGGCGGGCGCGGCGGCGGTGCGGGCGGTCCTGGAGCGGGAGGTGGCCGCCGACCCCGGTTTCGGCCGGCGTCTGAAAGCCCTTGCCGGGGCGGCCGCCGAGCAGCCGCCGCAGACGATCACGGGCAGTGTGGTGATCGGTGGCGGGGCCAGGGTCAGCCGCAACCAGATTTCACTGGGGCCACTGACCATCAACAACAACCGGCAGGGCCGATGGCTCCTCGCCGTGCTCGCCGTCGCTCTCATGTTCCTGGTCGCCCTGGCTGGATACGGCGGCGCCCGAGTGTTCATCGACGGGGGCGAGGGAGCGGGGCCGGGCACCTCGGGCCATGAGGGTTCGAAGCCGCCCGTCGCCACACCCGTCGCCGATCCGTTGCCCCCCACCCAGAAAACAGTCGACGCGATCCTCCCCGACCGGGCAGCCCTGGAAGGAACGCCCTTCGAGAGCTCCCCCGGCGATGCCTTCCCCGACGGCGAGCGGAGCGGCTACGAGGGCACGATCTGCGGCGACCACCCCGAACCCTGCGGGAATCGCGTCCGAGCCGGGGCCATAGCGGGCTACGCCCCCAACGATCTCTCGGAAGAGACGGGGTGGCATGCCGAGCTCCAGGTGCTGGCCCACGCGTCCGAGGGCGACGCCGAGCGAACCTTTGACGCGCTGGTGGACACCTTCGGGAACGACACCTCGACCGACATCAGGCCCGACCCTTCGGCGTACACCCCACCGGAAGATGCGCGACTCGGCGACGAACTCGCCAGCTACAGGACCTTCTGGGAGGGGCACGACATCGGGATCATGTGCGTGATACGCCGTGGACCGTACATCGCCCTGATCACACAAGAGAAGGACGGCTGGGAAGCGGTCCTGGACAACGGCACGCAAACACAGCTCAACACCCTGTTGCTGCGCCGTATGAATGAGGCGTCGTCCGGTGATACGCCGCACGCGGCGTTGCGCGACATCCGGAGCGCCTGGGCAGGTACGGGGCCGACGCGGTGACTGCCGTGACTAGACAGACCCCGGGGCGGGCTTCCGCTTACGTCGCGGAAAGACTTCGGCGTTCGGACCAACTTTCCACAAGAGCACGGTAGTCGGCGAAACGAGGGCCGGGAACCGTGTCCTGGACCGGCTGACCGTTCAGCCAGCATAGGTGGAAGGTGTCGCTCTCGGTGTCGAGCAGACAGCACACTCCGCCGCTGGCGGCGGTGAGGTCGGTGAACACGGCTCTGACGCTTGCGGATCGCTCGAACAGCCTGCTCATCCCCGACGTGGCCGCCATGAAGTCCAGCGACGCGAAGCGCGGGTGACGCTCAGGCGCGAACCGCACCGTGAGGTAGATGTACCCGATCTGGACTCTCCCGAGCTCGTCGGGTTCGGCGTCACTGTCATAGAATTCGCGCACCGCTTCGTCGACGCCGAACATGATCGAGGTGTCGAGTTCGAGGCTGCCGCTCGTGGAGCAGTCCACCGGTTCGCTCTTGAAATGGGATGTGAACGGGACGACGACCCGGTCACCGCCGGGCATGGTGACCGTAAGCGGCGTCACTCGACGGGTCGGCGGCGCCAGCTTGGTGAGCTCGTGCAGCGCCCTGGTGACGTTCTGGGCAGGCACAAAGATCTGGTAACTGTAGTCAAGCCCCATACGCATCATCCTTTTCCGTCGGACCGGAACTTCCCATGACATGCCCGTACGTGTTCGGGGCCTGAGCATCTTCTCGGAGACATGCGGGCTCCGGCTAGCAATTTTCCTTCCTGGCGCTCAGTCGAAGTCGTTCACGTCCTGGTGCGGCGGGCTCGGACAGGGCGCGGAAGAGGAGCCTGCTCAGGGCGGGCATGGCGATCAGGGGAGTCAAAGCCGTCTGCAGGGAGGTGGCGTCGGCCAGGCGTCCCAGCAGGGGGCTGATCAGGCCGCCGACGCTGACGGTGAGGCCGAGGGTCACGCCGGCGGCGGTGCCGACGGGCGCGGGCAGAACCAGCAGCGGGGTCCGGCGCAGCGAGCCGTGCCCGATGACGGCCGAGACCATGATCGGTGCCAGGGCGAAGCCGAGGGCGCCGCCCAGGGAGAACCAGCTCATGGCGCTGTGGCTGCCCCCGACCGGCACGTCTGGCGACGCGGGCGGACTCGGGGTGATAGGCGGCCACACCGGTCCCCCCGAGATCGCGACGAACGTCAGTGCGAACCCGCACGAGCCGCCCAGGCCGCTCAGCGCGATGCCCACGCCGTCCAGCAGCCTGCCGGCCGGCAGCAGCCACGGCATCGACCGCCGGTCGGTCAGCACACCGAAGACCGGCTGGGCGACCGACGACAGCAGCGAAGCCGCCCGCCCCGACCGCCACCGCCACTGCCTGCAACCCGACGCCGGCCTCCGTCGCCCTCGCCGTCCGAGGCGCCCGCTCGCTCGTGGACCACCTGCGCTCGGCCGCCGGGCACGGCGGAGCAGGCCGTCGGGCGGCTGCCGACACCGCGGTAACTTCTCGGACCGATCCCGGCCAAACAGCGGTTCCCTGACGCAAGCGTTCGGTCATTAGGGGTCACCACCGGAAACCCGTTCCCCCGGACCGGTGACACCTGCCTACGGTGCCACCGCGGCCGGGGCGGGAACCCACCGCCCCGTCGAGGCCGACGCAACCCGTGGAACAACAGATGAGGGAGACGTCCATGGCAACTGTCGAAGTGTCGCTGAAGGACATCATGACCGCCGTCGAAGGGTCGCTCGGAGCGGCCGTCGTCGACTACTCCAGCGGCATGGCCCTGGGGACGCTGGGCGGGGGCAAGGACCTGGATCTCACCGTCGCGGCCGCCGGCAACACGGATGTCATCCGGGCCAAGCTGCGCACCATGGAACTGCTGGGCCTGACCGGCCAGATCGAGGACATCCTCATCACGCTCGAAAGCCAGTACCACGTCATCCGGCCGGTCAGCGGGCGGAACGGCAACGGGCTGTTCCTGTACCTCGTGCTCGACAAGTCCCGGTCGAACCTGGCGATGGCCCGCCACCAGCTCAAGCGGATCGAAGAACAGCTGGAGGTGTGAACGACCCGGGAACCGGGCCGACGCGCGCCCATGATGTGAAGACTTCTTCAAGTCACCACATCAACATGGTCCCAATCCGTGGATGCGCGCCACGCCGAGCAAGAAGGATCGGCTCCGAAGGACAGCACATCGTGCGGCGGCGCGTCCGTGAGGGCGCCGCCGCACCGTGGAGAACATCCCCGATGCGGCAGGGAGTGCGCGCCCATGCAAGTCCCCCTCTACCAGGCCAAGGCGGAGTTCTTCCGCATGCTGGGGCACCCTGTGCGCATCAGGGTCCTGGAACTGCTGCAGCACGGACCCGTGCCGGTGCGGGACCTGCTCGCCGACATCGACATCGAGCCGTCCAGCCTCTCGCAGCAGCTCGCCGTGCTCAGGAGGTCCGGCATCGTCGTCTCGGTGCGGGAGGGCTCCACCGTCCGGTACGCCCTCGCCGGCGGCGACGTCGCCGAGCTCCTCCGCGCGGCCCGCCGGATCCTCACCGAACTGCTGGCCGGCCAGAGCGAGCTCCTGGCCGAACTCCGGCAGACCGACGTGCCCGTGGCGTCGGCCCCCACGAGCAGGCGGGGCTGAGAAGACCGCCGGACCCGTCGCCTCGCTCGTGTCCGTCACAGGTCGGCCGGTGTGTCCAGACCGGTCAGGGCACCCACGGGGTCCGGGTCGGGGGTGCCGCGGGGCCACCAGTCGTCGTGGTCCGGCTCGGACTCGTAGGCGTACCACAGGTGGTCGCGGCCGAGGCGGAGCTGGACGTGGCCCCGTGGGTGGGTGAGGCGGTTGCGCCAGGGGCGGAAGGAGGGGAGGTCGGCGGCGAGGAGGAGCGGGCGGGCACGGTCGAAGCGGCCGGCCGGCGGGTCCCAGGGCTCCTCGAGGACGGCGAGGCCCGCCGGGCCGCCCTGGCGCCAGGCGGCGACCGCGCGCGCCAGCTCGGCGGGGGTGCGGCCGGCGGCTCTGGCGAGGGAGGAGTACAGCGCGCGCGTCGCCGCGGTCAGGCCGGAGCCGGGGCGGGCGGCGGCGAGCCGCACCGCGTCCTGCCAGAGGGTGAGCCGGCCGACCGGGTCGCGGCCGGCCGTGAGCAGGGCGTGCGCGCGGGCGGCGGCGTCGGTGGCCAGCTGGTCCAGCGCGAACGGGTCGGGACCGCCCGGGGCCGCGGGATACACGGGCGGCTGCCCGGGATGCGGCGGCGGGGGCGACGGGGCCGGGAGCGGGGGGAGTTCGCGGTCGCTTCGGGCGAGGACATCGGCTGCCCGGATGCCGGGCAGCGGTTCCGGTTCCTTCCCCTGGGCGGCGCGGGCCGCGCGGGTGGCGCTGAGCCGGGACAGCGCGTCGATCACCTGGCGCTCACCGCGTCCGCGCAGCAGGAGCAGCACGAACGGGTCGGCGTCGAGCAGCCGGGCCGTCTGGTAGCAGAGGGCCGCGGCGTGCTTGCAGGGGTGGCCGGAGTCGGGGCAGCTGCACTGCGGGGCGAGGTCGCCGGGGCCGGGCAGCAGCGCTGCTCCGCAGTCGGCGAGGGACTGGGGCATCTCCTTGTCCAACAGCGCCGCGATGTGGCCGGGGCGGTCGGCGGCGGCGTCCAGGAACCGCTCCCAGTCGGCGTCCGTGAACGTCCGCAGCCGCAGCTGCACGCGGTACGGCCGCGGGCGGCTGCCCTGCACGTACGCGAGGACCAGTCCCGGCGTGACGGTGATGGCGTCCACATGGCCCCGCTCCGCGTATCCGCGTCCGCGGGCGAGTCGGGCGGCGTCCAGCGCGCCTTCCTCCAGCGCCGTGACCCATGCGTCACCCCACCAGGTCTCGGCGAAGCCCTCACTGTCCGAGGCCCGGGGCGGGAACGCCGGGAAGGTACGGCGCAGGTCACCGTCGCGGGAGGGGGCTGCCATGGAGCGGGGGGCGGCGGGTGCGGGCGGTGCGGTGTTCCCCGGCATGTCGAGGGGAGCCGAAACGCCGCTGCGGGAGCGCGAATTGCCGGATGACGCCGGCATGTCGAAGGGAGCCGAAACACCGCTGCGGGAGCGCGAATTGCCGGGTGGCGTCAGGGTGCCGCTCGGGCCGGGGGTGTCGTCGGTCTCCGCATCCGGTCCGGGCATGCGGAAGGCGTCCGTGAGCGACTCCCGTACCTCGCGGGCCCGGGCGTCGGCGGCGCGGTCGCCGCGGGTCGTGCGCGGGACGCGGGGTGACGGGGCACGCCGTTCACGGGGCTCGGCGCCCGCCGTACGGCCGTCCGGTGCCGGACGCGCCCGAGGCGCTTCCCCGCGCGCGGAGCGCAGCGCCTCCCGCGCGATGTCCCCGGGGCGCGGGACCGCGCGGTGTCCGGTGCCACCGCCGGCTACGGCCGCCGGGTCCCCGGACGATGTCTCGGCGGTGGGCGGCCCGTCGCCGTGGGGCCGCTCTTCACGGCGTGTCCTGTCCTCCGCGGGAGGGTGCGCCGACGGTGCGCCGGTGTCCTCACGGTCCGGGTCCGCCGCGTCGGCGGGCCCCGCCGTACCGCGCCGGGCCCGCACCGCCTGCCGCAGTGCCTCGCGGGCCACGTCGCCGGGGCGGTGCTCCCGGGTTTCGGGCCGAGCGGGCCAATGGGGGCGGTCGGGCTGTCCGGCGGCCGGGGCCGGGGCGGCCGGCTGGTCGGGAGCGGGCCGGTGTTCCGGTGTGGCCGTCGGCTCGCGGGTCGCCCGTGCGCGGGCCACGCGCAGGGCCTCGCGGGCCTCGTCGGAGGGGCGGGGAGTCATGCCGGCCTCCGCAGGGACACCAGGTCGGACAGGTCACGGTCGGACAGCTCCGTGAGGGCCGCCTCGCCGGAGCCGAGGATCGCGTCGGCGAGGGCGCGCTTGGACTCCAGCATCTCGGCGATACGGTCCTCGACCGTGCCCTCGGTGACCAGGCGGTGGACCTGGACGGGCTGGGTCTGGCCGATGCGGTACGCGCGGTCGGTGGCCTGCTCCTCCACCGCGGGGTTCCACCAGCGGTCGAAGTGGACGACGTGGCCCGCGCGGGTGAGGTTGAGGCCGGTGCCTGCGGCCTTGAGGGAGAGCACCAGGACCGGGGTCGCGCCGCTCTGGAAGCGGTCCACCATGTACTCCCGCTCCGCCACCGGCGTACCGCCGTGGAGGAGTTCGACCGGGACCGCGCGCTCGGCGAGGTGCGCGGTGATCAGGCGGGCCATCCCGACGTACTGCGTGAAGACCAGGGCGGAGCCGTCCTCGGCGAGCAGGGTGTCCAGCAGCTCGTCAAGCAGGGCCAGTTTGCCGGAGCGGGCCACGAGCCGGTCGCCTCCGGCGCGCGTGTGCTCCTCCTTCAGATAGAGCGCCGGGTGGTCGCAGATCTGCTTGAGCGAGGTCAGCAGCTTCAGCACCAGTCCGCGCCGGCCCATGCCCTGCGCGGTCTCGATGGCGTGCATCGACTCCCGCACCACCGCCTCGTACAGTGCGGCCTGTTCGCGGGTGAGCGGTACGGGGTGGTCCGTCTCGGTCTTGGGCGGCAGTTCGGGGACGATGCCGGGGTCGGACTTCTTGCGCCGCAGCAGGAAGGGGCGGACCAGGCGGGCGAGGCGCTCGACGGCCTCCTCGTCCTCGCCGGTCTCCACCGCGCGCGCGTGCCGGGCGCGGAAGGACTTCAGCGGGCCGAGGAGTCCGGGGGTCGTCCAGTCGAGGAGGGCCCACAGCTCGGAGAGGTTGTTCTCCACGGGGGTGCCGGTGAGCGCCACCCGCGCGGGGGCCGGGATCGTGCGCAGTGCCTTCGCGGTCGCGGAGTGGGGGTTCTTGACGTGCTGTGCCTCGTCGGCGACGACCATGCCCCACGTCTGCCCGGCCAGCTCCGGTGCGGCGGAGCGCATGGTGCCGTAGGTGGTGAGGACGAAGCCGCCGTCGAGGCCGTCCAGGGTGCGGTCGGGGCCGTGGAAGCGGCGCACGGGGACGCCGGGCGCGAACCGGGTGATCTCCCGCTGCCAGTTGCCGAGCAGCGAGGCCGGGCAGACCACCAGGGTCGGCTCGGTGCGGGCCCGCTTCAGATGCAGCGCGATGAGGGTGATGGTCTTGCCCAGGCCCATGTCGTCGGCGAGGCAGCCGCCGAGGCCGAGGGAGGTCATGAGGTCCAGCCAGGCCAGGCCCCGCAGCTGGTAGTCGCGCAGGGTGGCGTCGAGGCCGGGCGGCGGCTCGGCGGGCCGTACCCCGGCGGTCAGGCGGTCGCGGAGGGCGGCGAGGGCGCCGGCCGGGACCGCCTCGACCGTTTCCCCGTCGACCTCCGCGTGGCCGGTGAGGGCGACGGCCAGCGCGTCGACCGGGTCGAGCAGCCCCAGGTCCCGTTTGCGGGCCTTGCGGACGAGGGCGGGGTCGACCAGCACCCACTGGTCGCGCAGCCGTACGACGGGACGGTGGGCCTCGGCCAGGGCGTCCATCTCGGCCTCGGTGAGCGGGTCGCCGCCGAGGGCGAGCTGCCAGCCGAACCGCAGCAGGTCCTCGCTCTCGAAGAAGCCGGTGCCGTCCTTCGCCGAGCCGGGGGCGGGGCGGACCACCGCCGTGACGGTCAGGTCCTGGGCGAGGTCCCGGGGCCAGTGCACGGCGACGCCGGCGGCGGCGAGCCGGGTGGCCGCCATGCCCAGCAGGTCGTTCAGCTCTTCCTCGGAGAGGGCCAGCACATCGGGCACGTCCTGGTCGGAGAGCCGGTCCAGCGGCGGCCAGACCCGGGCCGCGCGGCGCACCGCGAGGGCGGCGTCCACCCGCGCGCGGGGGCCGAAGGCGCTGTCCGCCGCGCCCGCCCACAGGGCCGCCGCGTCGGCCACCAGGGTCGGGTCGGCGAGGCTGTGCACCTGGACGATCGCCGCGCCCGCGCCACGCGCGCCGCTTCCGTCCCCGCCGGCTCCCCCGCCGACGCCCTCGCCGGCGTCGAAGAGGTCGTAGGCGGACAGGTCGAGGCGGAGCGAGATCCGTACGCCGGCGTCCATGCCGGCGGCGACCTCGGCGGCCCAGTCGTGGGCGTCGGGCAGCCGCTGCGCCTTCCGCGCGGCGAACGGCAGCCCCGAGGCGTACGGCGCGGCCGGGGTGCGGGGCAGGGTGTCGGCGACCGCGTCCAGGAAGGCGCGCACCAGTGCCTCCGGCCGGGGCAGCCGGAGGGGGCCGGGGCCGGGCAGTGGGACGGCGTGGCCCTCGTGGGGCAGGGCGGCGGCCACCGCGCGCAGGTGCGCCACGTCGTCGGGGTCGAGCGGGCCGGCGCGCCAGGCGTCGTGGCCGGTGGCGGTCAGGCCGGGCAGCAGCCGGCCGCGGGCGGTGAGCCGCAGGGCGTGCAGGGCGGCGGCGCCCCAGCAGGCGGTGGCGGGGTGGGCCGCGGGGTCGTGCCGGGCGCGGACCAGCAGCGGCAGGGCCTCGTCGACGGGGAGGGAGAGCGCCGGGGCCGTCCGCCGCCGCACCCCCGTGCCGTGCGGGCGGACGACGGTGAGGTCGGTGCGTGACGCGGGCGCGGAGGCGTCGGGTGGTCCGGGCAGGCCTTCGCCGTCGGGGCCGCCCTCGGGGTCGTAGAAGGCGACGCGTCCCTCGCGCGGGAGGGGCGCCGGGAGGAAGACGGCCGCGAGCCGGACGGGGACGTCCGTCCCGCCCTCGCCGCCGGTCCCGGCGGTGTCCCGCCCGGCCGTCACGGTCCGCTCGCTCATACGTCCTGCCACCTCCCGCCCGCCTGTCGGACCAGTCGTCCCCGACTCTACGGGCGGGGTCTGACAATCGGCCCCGGCGGCCGGTGGGGGCGGGGTCAGGGCACGGTGCGGGAGACGACGTACACCCTCGGGTAGCCCGGCTTGTCGTGGTTGACGACGACGTCGTGGGTGGGCGCCGGGTCCTTCTGCTCGTGGACGAGGCCGGACCAGGTGCCGGGTCCGTCGAACGTCCAGCCGGTGATGTCCCGGTCGCGCTCGCTGATGGTGATGTCGTCCTGCTTCAGGCCGCTCTCCCGCACACCCATGCTGGTGAGGAAGGCGCTCAGGCCCGCGTCGGTGGTCTCGAACTCGACGTAGAGGCGGCTGGTCTTCCAGTTGTTGGTCTCGTAGGAGGCCACCCACCACGCGGGGTGCGGGATGGGCACCTGGTAGAGGCGGCGCTGGACCTTCGACGGCCAGCCCTCGGTGAGGCCGGTCGCGGAGTACTTCGCCTCCTTGTCCTTGCCGCTGGCCCGGCTCTGGTTCGCGGAGATCACCAGATACCCGGCCGGGACGCCGATGAGCAGCACGATGATCAGCAGGGTGAGTGCCCTGCGGCGGATCATGTGCCGCCGGTCCTCGGCCGGGCGGGGCGCGCCCGGGAGAGCCGGCTGCTGGGGGAACTCGTCGCTCACAGCGACTCCTGGGTGGTACGGCGGGCCTCCGCGTACCGCTCGTAGCGTTCGTAGCGCTCGACCCGGCGGCGCTTGGCGCGGCGGAAGCGGCGGGCGACCAGCCGGGCGAGGTCGGCGGCGCCGACCATGCCGGCCTCGGGGCCGAGCTGGGCGCGGACGATGTGGGCCTCGGGACGGTAGCCGCGACCGGTGAGGTGCCGCTTGAAGGCGTCCCGCGCGGGGCCGATCAGCAGGTCGTCGGCGGCGGAGACGCCACCGCCGATGACGAAGCAGGAGGGGTCGAGGGCGGCGGCGAGGTTGGCGATGCCGACGCCGAGCCACTGCCCGATGTCCTGGAGCAGCTCGATGCACATGGCGTCGCCCTCGCGGGCCAGCTCGGTGATCATCGGGCCGCTGATGTCGGCGATGTTGCCCTTGACGTGCTCGATGATCCCGTAGGCGACCGGTGAGTCGGCGGCGGCCAGCTCGCGGGCCTCGCGGACCAGCGCGTTGCCGGAGCTGTACTGCTCCCAGCAGCCGCGGTTGCCGCAGGGGCAGCGGTGGCCGCCGGGGACGACCTGCATGTGGCCGAACTCGCCGGCCACCCCGTACTTGCCGCGCTTGACCTGCCCGTCCTCCAGGATCGCGCCGCCGATGCCGGTGCCGAGCGTGATCATGACGAGGTGGTCCTCGCCGCGGCCGGCGCCGAAGCGCCACTCGGCCCAGGCGGCGGAGTTGGCGTCGTTGTCCACCAGGACGGGGACGGCGAGACGGTCGGCGAGGCGGTCGCGCAGCGGTTCGTTGCGCCAGGACAGATGGGGGGCGAACAGCACGCGGTTGCGGTCGGCGTCGACCCAGCCGGCCGCGCCGATGCCGACCGCGTGCACGTCGTGCCGGTCGGACAGGTCCAGCACCAGTTCGACGATGGTGTCCTCGACGACCCTGGGACTCTTGGACTTGTCCGGGGTCTCCGTGCGCAGCCGCTCCAGGATGTTGCCGTCGGCGTCGACGACGCCCGCCATCACTTTGGTGCCGCCGATGTCGATGCCGACCGTCGGGACACGGGGCGCCGTCAGGTGGGAGCGGCGCTCACGTGTGCCGACGGTTCTCAGGACCGGGGCGCGGCGGGAGCCGATGGGGGCGGTGAAGTCGCGGTAGGTGCTCATCGTGTGCGATTGTGCCGCACCGGTGCGGTGATTGTGGTGCGGGGCGGGTGGGGGGTGGTGCGGATCATGGCCGGGTGCGGGTGCGTCGGGGTTGATCGCGCAGTTCCCCGCGCCCCTGGGTTGTGGCTGGTCGCGCCCACGCGGCGGAGCCGCAAATCAACACAGACCCGCGCTCCTAAGAGGGGCGTTGCAGCTCATGGCGTAGGTCGTCCAGCTCTGTGCCGCCGGCCATTTGCCTTGTCAGCTCGTCCAGCGTGATGGAGTCACGTGTGTGGCTTCCCGCCATCGTGCCGCGTTTCAGCAGGACGAATCTGTCGCCCACCAGGTAGGCGTGGTGTGGGTTGTGGGTGATGAAGACGACGCCCAGGCCCTCGTCGCGTGCTGCCGACACGTACTTCAGGACCACGCCCGACTGCTTCACGCCCAGGGCCGCCGTCGGTTCGTCCAGGACGAGGACCTTCGCTCCGAAGTGCACCGCGCGGGCGATGGCCACGCACTGGCGTTCGCCGCCGGAGAGGGTGCCGATGGGCTGGTCCACGTCGCGGAGGTCGATGCCCATGCGGAGGAGTTCCGCGCGGGTGGTGCGGCGCATGTGGTCGACGTCCATGCGCTTGAAGGGACCGATGCCCTTGCGCGGCTCGGAGCCGAGGAAGAAGTTCCGCCAGACCGGCATCAGCGGGACGACGGCGAGGTCCTGGTGGACGGTGGCGATGCCCCGGTCCAGGGCCTCGCGCGGGGAGGCCAGGCGGGTCTCCTCGCCGTCGAGGGCGAGGGTGCCGCCGTCGTGGCGGTGCAGTCCCGCGATGATCTTGATCAGGGTGGACTTGCCGGCGCCGTTGTCGCCCAGCACACAGGTGATCTCGCCCGCGTGCACCTCCAGCGAGACGCCTTCGAGGGCACGGACGTTGCCGTAGTGCTTGCTGACGCCGGACAGCTCCACGAGGGCCGTACGGGAGTCGGTCCGTGTCATTTCGAGGCCTCCGCGCGGCGGCGTACCCAGGTGTTGAGCAGGGTGGCGAGGAGCAGCATCGCTCCGAGGAAGAACTTGAACCAGTCGGGGTTCCACTCGGCGAAGACGATGCCCTTGCTGGTCATGCCGAAGAGCAGCGCGCCGACCGCCGAGCCGACGGCGCTGCCGTGGCCGCCGGTGATCAGACAGCCGCCGATGACGGCCGCGATGATGTAGATCAGCTCGTTGCCGACGCCCTCGCCGGACTGGACGACGTCGTAGGAGAAGAGCAGGTGCTGGCCGCAGATCCAGGCTCCGAAGGCGACGCCCGTGTAGAGGGCGGTCTTGGTCCGGGTCACGGGGACGCCCACCGCGCGGGCGGCGTTCTCGTTGCCGCCGACCGCGAAGATCCAGTTGCCGGCGCGGGTGCGCAGCAGGATCCAGCTGCCGAGGGCGACCAGGGCGAGCCACCACAGGACGGTGACCTTGATGTGCGTGCCGCCGACGGTGAGGGTCGACGCGAACAGGGCCCGCGCGGTGGTGAAGCCCTCCATGTCGGCGATGGTCTTGGTGGAGACGGTGCCACTGACCAGCTTGGTGAGGCCGAGGTTCAGGCCGGTCAGCATCAGGAAGGTGCCGAGCGTGACGATGAAGCTCGGCAGCTTCGTGCGGGCCAGCATGATCCCGTTGAAGGCGCCGACGGCGAGCGTGACCAGCAGGGACACGCCGACGCCGACCCAGACGTTGGCGGTCATCTGGTAGCTGAACATCGACGACACCAGTGCCGACGACGTGACCAGGACACCGGCCGACAGGTCGAACTCGCCGCCGATCATCAGCAGCGCCACCGGGACGGCCATGATGCCGATGGTGGAGGACGCGTAGAGCACGGTGCCGAGGCTGGAGGCGCGCAGGAAGCCGTCGGCGGCGAGGGCGAAGCAGCAGAAGACGGCGATCGCGCCGACGAGGGAGCCGAGCTCGGGTCTGGTCAGCATCCGCTGGAGCGGCGAAGAGCTGCGCAGAAACCTTTCATCAGATGCACCGGGAGATACGCCGGGAGTCGTCGCGCTCATCGGGTGCCCCGCTGCGTGTAGTCCTCGAGCGCGGCGGCGTCGTCCTTGGTGACGACCTGCGGTCCGGTGAGCACGGGCCGGCCGCCGCCGAGGACGTCGGCGTTGTACCGGTACAGCCACAGCAGGTCGACCGCCTCGTAGCCCTGGAGGTAGGGCTGCTGGTCGACGGCGAAGCCGAGGCTGCCGTCCTTCAGGCCGGCGGCGACCTTGGCGTTGAGGTCGAAGGTGTCGATCTCGGCGTCGCTGCCCGCGCCCTCGCGGGCCTTCACGGCGGTGTCGGCGTAGGGGGCGCCGAGGGTGACGACGGCGTCCACGGCGGCGTCGGACTGGAGCCGGGCCTCGATCGCCGACTGCACGTCGGGCATGCTCGTGCCGTTGACGTGGAGGCGGACCAGCGTGCCGTCGAAGGTCTTCTCCACACCGTCGCAGCGCTGCTCGTGGCCGACGTTGCCCTGCTCGTGCAGGACGCAGAGGACCTTCTTGCGGCCCCGCTCGTTCAGCTCCTCGCCGACCGCCTCGCCGGCGATCGTCTCGTCCTGGCCGATGTGGGTGAGCGCGCCGAACTCCTTGGACTCGGCCGAGCCGCTGTTCACGGTGACGACCGGGATGCCGGCCTCGCGGGCGCGGGCGAGGGACGCCTTCATCGCGTCCGGCTTGGCGAGGGTGACGATGATGCCGTCCACCTTCTTGTCGACGGCCGCGTCCACGAGCTGCGCCTGCTGCTGGGCCTCGTCGTCGTGCGAGTAGAGGAAGTGGATGTTGTCCTTCACCGCGGCCTGCTCGGCGCCGCTGCGGACGATGTCCCAGAAGGTGTCGCCGTCTCCCGCGTGGGTGACCATCGCGAAGGTCCAGCGGGGGGTGTCCACCGCCGCCCGCCCCTGGGCCGCCGCGGCCGCGCGGGCGTCCTCCGCCCGTTTGCCGCCGGTACTGCTGCATCCGGCGAGCGAGAGACTCAACGCCCCCGCCAGCGCGATGCCCACCCAGGTCGAAAACCGTGACACGAGGACTTGCCCTTCTTGCTGTGCTCTTGCGTGTGCAAGGGGCTGATGACCGCACCGGCCCCAAACGCCCCATTCTCGAACACGGGCATCGGGCGTCCCCGCGCGGGGACCGAAAACCGGTCACATTGTCCTGACATTAAGACGGCACAGTGCGCGCGTCGCGTCGGATTGTCAGGACCGTACAAGCAGTTGGAACTCGAACGAGTAGCGGGAGGGCCGGTAGGTGTGGGTGCCGAACTCCACCGCGCGGCCGGTGTCGTCGAAGGTCACGCGCTGCATGGTGAGCAGCGGGGCGCCGGTCTGCTCGCCGAGGCGCTCGGCCTCGTCGGCTGTGGCGGCGCGGGCGCCGATGGTCTGGCGGGCGCTGTGCAGGGTGATCCCGGCGGCCCGCATCAGCCGGTACAGACCGGTGGCCTCCAGCCGGTCGGTGTCCAGGTCGAGCAGGCCGGGCGGCAGGTAGTTGCACAGGTACGCCATCGGCTCCCCGTGGGTGAGCCGCAGTCGTTCGATCCGGTGCACCTCGCTGCCCTCGGCCGCCCCGAGCGCGGCCGCGACCTCGGCGGACGCCGCCACGACGGTGTTGATCAGCACCTTGGTGGCGGGGCGCTGGCCGGCCGCCTCCAGGTCGTCGTAGAGGCTGCTGAGCTCCAGCGGACGTTTGACCTGGCTGTGCACCACCTGGGTGCCGACCCCGCGGCGGCGCACCAGCAGGCCCTTGTCGACGAGGGCCTGGATGGCCTGGCGGACGGTCGGCCGGGACAGGCCGAGCCGCGCGGCGAGTTCGATCTCGTTGCCCAGCAGGGTGCCGGGGGTCAGCACGCCGTGCTCGATGGCGGACTCCAGCTGCTGGGACAGCTGGAAGTACAACGGCACGGGGGAGCCGCGGTCCACGCTCAGCTCCAGCTGTACGGTCAGGTCCACTTCTGGTTTCGGCACGGGCCGAGCGTAGCCCCGTGCGCTGTTGACGGGAAGTTGTGTAGTTCGGTTGTCCGGACATACGCATTGACAGGGGGCGGCGCGGGCCCCACTTTGTTTCCATGCGCATCGGGGTCATCGGTACGGGCCGTCTCGGCACCATTCACGCCCACACACTCAGCAGGCACCGCGACGTCGGCTCCCTGATCCTCACGGACGTCGATCCGGCGCGGGCGCAGGCCCTCGCCCACCGGCTCGGCGAGACGGCGGCACCCGGGGTGGACGAGATCTACACCTGGGGAGTGGACGCCGTGGTCATCACGGCGGCCACGTCCGCCCACGCCGATCTGATCGGCCGGGCGGCCCGCGCGGGGCTGCCGGTGTTCTGTGAGAAGCCCATCGCCCTGGACCTGGCGGGCACCTTACAGGCGATCACGGAGGTCGAGACGGCCGGGACCGTCCTGCAGATGGGGTTCCAGCGCCGCTTCGACACCGGGTACACGGGCGCGCGGGAGGCGGTGCGCTCGGGCAGGCTCGGGCGGCTGCACACCGTACGGGCGATGGCCGGCGACGCGGAGCCGCCGCCGGCCGGGTATCTGCCGCAGTCCGGCGGGCTGTACCGGGACACCCTGATCCACGACTTCGACATGCTGCGCTGGGTGACCGGCCGGGAGGTCACGGAGGTCTACGCGGCCGGGTCCGACGCCGGGCCCGCGATGTTCCGCGAGGCGGGCGACGTGGACACCGGCGCGGCGCTCCTCACCCTCGACGACGGCACGCTCGCCACGGTCACCGCGACCCGGCTGAACGGCGCCGGCTACGACGTACGCATGGAGCTCGCCGGGGAGCGGGACCAGATCGCCGTCGGCCTGGACGACCGTACGCCGATCGCGTCCACCGAGCCGACCGGGCCGCCGGCCGCGGACAAGCCGTGGACCGGGTTCCTGGAGCGGTTCGGGCCCGCGTACGAGGCCGAGCTGATCGCGTTCGTCGAGGTGGTGCGGGGCGAGCGGGCCAACCCGTGCGACGGGCGGGAAGCCCTCCAGGCGCTGCTGATCGCGGAGGCGTGCGAGCTGTCCCGGCGGGAGCGCAGACCGGTCCGGCCGACGGAGCTGGTGAGCGGGGCGACGGCGGCGTACACCTGAGCTCAGCGGTCCCCGGGCTCCTCCAGGAGGCCTGCGTCGTGGGCGAGCAGGGCGATCTGCACGCGGTTGTTGAGGCCCAGCTTGGCCAGGATCCGGGAGACGTGGGTCTTGACGGTGGCCACGCTCATGTACAGCTCGGTGGCGATGTCGGCGTTGGCCAGGCCCCGGCCGACCGCGACTGCCACCTCGCGTTCGCGGTCGTTGAGACCGGCGACGCGCGCACGCGCGCGTGCGCGCCGTGTGTCGGCGGCGGTGCCGACCGCGTGTGCCATCAACTGCCGGGTGACGGTCGGCGACAGCACCGGGTCGCCGGCCGCGACCCGGCGCACCGCGGCGACGATCTCGGCGGGCGGGGTGTCCTTGAGGACGAACCCGGCGGCGCCCGCGCGGAGCGCGCGCAGCACCTGCTCGTCGGCGTGGAAGGTGGTGAGCACCACGACCTGCGGGGCGTCCTCGCGGCGGCGCAGCGACTCGGTGGCGGTGAGACCGTCCACCGTCGGCATCCGGATGTCCATGAGGACGACGTGCGGCCGGGTGCGGTCGACGAGCGCCTCGACCTCGCCGCCGTCGGCGGCCTCACCGACGATCTCGATGTCGTCGGCCCCGCCCATCATGAAGGACAGCCCGGCCCGCACCAGCGGGTCGTCGTCGACGAGGAGCACTCTGATAGCGGTCATGGCCCGTAGGTAATCACGGCCGGGCGGGGCGGGGACACACGCACCGGCCGCTCCCGGTTCACCCCCACGGCAGCCGGGCCCGTACCTCGAACCCGCCGTCGGGGGCGGGCCCGTGCTCCAGGGTGCCGCCCGCCAGGGTCGCCCGTTCGGTGAGGCCGATCAGGCCCTGCCCGGCACCGGGCACGTGCGGTACCTCCCCCTCCGGCGCGGGGTTGCGCACGGTCACGGTGAGGCCCTCCCCCGGGCCGCCGGTGACCGACACCGTGACCTCCGTGCCGGGGGCGTGCTTGCGGGCGTTGGTCAGGCCCTCCTGGGCGATGCGGTAGGCGGTGCGGCCCACGGAGGCGGGGACGGCGGCCGGGTCGGTGACCCGCTGGTCCAGGGTGATCTTCATGCCGGCCTGCCGGGACTCGGCGGCCAGGGTGTCGAGCGCCGCGAGCGTCGGCTGCGGCCGGCCCGCGTCGTCGGAGTCGCCGGCCCGCAGCACGCCGATGATCTCCCGCAGGTCCTGCAGCGCCTCGTGCGCGCTCTCCCGGATGACCCCGGCCGCCCGCGCGACCTCCTCGCGCGGGGCGTCGGGTCGGAACTCCAGGGCGCCCGCGTGCACGCTCAGCAGCGTCAGCCGGTGCGCGAGCACGTCGTGCATCTCCCGCGCGATGGCCTCCCTCGCGAGCCGCTGCGCCTGCTCGGCCCGCAGCCGCGCCTCGGTCTCGGCCCGCCGCGCGCGGTCCCGCAGGCTCAGCATGAGCTGCCGTTTGGACCGTACGAACATGCCCCAGCCGACGGTCGCGGCCGTCAGCACGACGAAGAGGACGAGCACGGCGAGATACGGCAGGTCGGGGTCGGGGCGCCACCAGAAGTAGAACGGCACCAGCAGCGCTTGCACACCGCCCACCCAGGCCACGTACCGGAAGGGCCGGTGCACGGCGAGCGTGAACAGGGAGATGATCGCCACGCCGCCGGAGGTCTCCGAGACGAAGCTGACCGGGATCATCACGGCGGCCAGCGCGAGCGGCCACCGCCGGCGCAGCCAGACCGCGGCGCACGACAGCGCGCCGAGCACCTGGTCGGCGACGGCCAGCGCGTGCGGGATGTCGTGGTTGTCGCGGAGCGTCTCGGCGCCCGCCAGGCCCACGAGCACGGCCAGCAGGAAGCAGGCGAAGTCGACGATCCAGTCGCGGGCGGTGCGCCGGGGCCGTCGCCCGGAGCGGGCCGCGTCGGGGTCGAGTTCGTGGATGAGGGCGGACGGGAAGAACCATCGGCGCCCCGTGAACACCGGGGCGGTCCGCGCCGCCTTGTCACCAGTCACGGTCGACAAATCTACGCAGGGGGCGGTCCCGGCACAGCCTCGCCGGCGGGATCGGCTACCGAAGTCGCGGCACCGCAGACTTTCGGCGCTCCGGGCGGCGCGGAGCGCCCCCTTCCGTCGGGACGGGCTCGCCCCGCGGCCGATGCGGGTGGGAGGTCCGCGGGGCGAGAGTCGGTGTTATGAAGCAATTGCTGGAGGTTCTGGGTTTCCTCGCCTTGGTGCAGGGGGTGGCGGGTCTGGTGAGCGAGCTCGCCGGCTGGGACTGGGGGCTCGTCCACCGGTTCTCGTTCCTCGACGGTTACGAACTCTTCGCGAGCATCGCCCTGCTGGTGCTGAGCGGCGCCCTGATCGCCGCCGCGGAGAGCCGGAAGCCCGGCTGACATCGCCGTCCGGGCGGCGGCGTCCACCGGTGCGGCCGGTGTCAGGCGTTCTCCGGGAGCTCGTACGAGCCGTACTCGGGGCGGCCGGAGAAGTCGTAGGTCTGGATGGACACGCCCGCGGCGGTGATCTCTCCGCCGGTGTGCCGGAAGGCGCTCGGCATCGAGCCCTCCGGGAACAGGCGGCGCCCGGCGCCGAGGACGACCGGGAAGGTCAGCAGGTGCAGGGTGTCCACGAGGTCGAGCGCGAACAGGGACCGGGCGAGGGCACCGCTGCCGTGCAGCTGGAGCTCGCCGTCGGTGCGCTCCTTGAGGGCGGTGACCTCCTTGGCGAGGTCGCCGCGGATCACGGTGGTGCCGGCCCATTCGGGGTCGGTGAGGCCGGCGGAGGCGACGTACTTCGGCAGCGCGTTCAGTTTGCCGGCGACCGGGTCGGCGGGGTCGGTCATCTTCGGCCAGTACGAGGCGAAGATGTCGTACGTACGACGGCCGAGGAGGAAGGCGCCCACGCGGGAGAAGACCCCGTTGACGAACCGGCCGAAGTCCTCGTCGCCGTAGGGGACGCTCCAGCCTCCCTGGTCGAAGCCGTCCCTGGTGTCCTCCTGGGGACCGCCGGGGGCCTGGTAGACGCCGTCGAGGGTGACGAAGGTGGTGACTACGAGCTTGCCCATGACGGGTTCCTGCCTTCCGGTGCGAGGGGGGGCGTGCCGTCATCAGCTCAGACCCCGGCGGGGCCCGCAACTCATCGGTGGTGCGTCAGGTCGACGTCCGTTCGCCGCCAGCGGCCGGGCGGCGGGGGCGCTGGGATGGGTGCATGACGACAGACACTTCTGTGAAGAACCTGCTCGGCAGGGTGGCGTTGGTGACCGGCGGCAGCCGTGGGATCGGCGCGGCGACGGCGCTGCGGCTGGCGCGGGAGGGCGCGGACGTCGCGGTGACGTACGTGAACGGCAAGGAGGCGGCCGAGGAGGTCGTACGGGCCGTGGAGGCGCTGGGGCGCCGCGCGGTGGCCCTGCGGGCGGACGCCGGTGACCCGGAGGAGGCGGCCGGGGCGGTGAGCGCCGCCGCGCGGGAGCTGGGGCGGCTGGACGTGCTGGTGAACAACGCGGGGGTCGGCGTGCTCGGGCCGGTGGAGACGCTGCCCCTCGCGGATGTCGACCGGGTGCTCGCGGTGAACGTGCGCGGGGTCTTCCTCGCCTCCCGCGCGGCGGTCGCCTTCATGCCGCGCGGGGGGCGGATCATCACCGTCGGTACGTGTATGACGCAGCGGGTGCCCGGGCCGGGCGGGACGCTGTACGCGATGAGCAAGTCGGCGTTGGTGGGGCTGACGAAGGCGCTGGCTCGGGAGCTGGGTGAGCGGGGGATCACGGCGAACATCGTTCATCCGGGGCCGATCGACACGGATATGAATCCGGCGGGTGGTCCTTATGCGGACGGGCAGGTGGCGATGACCGCGGTGGGGCGGTTCGGGAGGGTGGAGGAGGTCGCGGAGACGATTGCTCATCTGGCGGGGGCGGCGTATGTCACCGGGGCGGAGTTCTCGGTGGACGGGGGGCATGCGGCGTGATGTCTGCCTGGGCGTGGCGGCTGGGGCGACAGTCGCCACACCCGGGGGTTGCTCTGCCGGCGGTTGTGGGGTGCTGTGCGTAAGGGGTTGCCCTGCCGACGGCTGCCAAGTGCTGTGCGTAAGGGGTTGCCCTGCCGGCGGCTGCCGGGTGCCGCTGCGCCCACCCGTGCCGCCCCAGCGGCACGGGTGGGCGCAGTTACGGCGGCACGACTGCCCGCGGCTGCGGCGGTCTCGGCATGACCGCCGCAGCCGGGTAGGGCTAGCTGTTCTGTTCGGTCAGGGAGCCGAAGAGGTGGAGGCGGGAGATGCCTCCGTCGGGGTGGATGTCCACGCGGGCGTGGGTGGCGGTCGCCGGGGTGGGGAGGACGAAGCGGTGGTTGGTGTCGGGCTGGAGGCGGGTGCGGGGGAGGATCTCCCGCCAGTCGCCGTCGTCGCCGTCCTTCACCGAGACCGACGCCCAGCCGGCGCTGTTGCCCTTCAGGTACGCGGTGTCGATCTCCAGGGCGCGGATCTGCGACCGGCCGACCAGGCGGTAGCGGATCCAGTCGTGGCCCCGGTCGCGGCGGCGGCGGGTCTCCCAGCCGTCGTCCATCTTCTGCGAGCGGCCGGGCCGGATGGTGTTGGCGGCCGGTGAGTAGAAGCGGTCCGAGGCGTCCTCGACCCGGCCGCCGTTCTCCAGCGCGACGACGTCGAAGGTGCCGAGCGCCGCCAGCCAGGCCGGATCGGGCACGACCTCGCCGTACACGCGCAGCCGGGCGATGCCCCCGTCGGGGTGCTGCTTGAGGCGGAGGTGGGTGAAGCGCTGTTCGTCCGTGACGGCGAAGCCGTTGGCCGCATGGCCGCCGACCGGGGTGCGCGGGACCAGCGTCGTCCACTTCACGTCGTCCGAGAGCAGTTCCTCCGGGGACGGGGAGCCCGCCACCGACGTGCCCTCGACGGAGACGGCCTGCGGGTGGTTGCCGCGGAAGTGGGCGGTGTCCACGACGATCCCGCGGACGACTCCGGGGGCGCCGAGCCGGATCAGCGCCCAGTCGTGGTCCTCGTCCGTCGGCCAGGGGTGTTCGGCGGAGGTGCCGCGCCGGCGCCGGGTCTCCCAGCCGTCCATGATCTTGCCCTTGTGCCCGAAGTGCTCGGGGTCGAACTCGGCGCGCCCGGGCAGCAGGAGGTTCTCGCGCTGGGCGAAGAACTCGTCGTTGGCGGCGATGACACCGGCGCCGAGCCGGCGGTCGGCGAGGTCGACGTGGTGGGTGAAGGGGAAGTCGGCGGTGCGGTAGTCCGCGTACGGGTCGCCGCCGCTGTAGGGGTGCGCGTCGCCGGTGAAGCTCTCGATCGCCGTCACGGTGATCTGGTCCTGCCTTTCGGGAGTCGGTGTCAGTGGGAACGGGTGAGCAGTCGGCCCTTCGGTTCGGTGAACGCGCCGTCGGCGACGACGCGCCTGCCGCGTAGCCAGGTGGACTTCACGACGCCGTACAGGGTCCTGCCCGCGTACGCCGTCACCCGGTTGCGGTGCTGGAGCGCCGCCGGGTCGACGGTGAAGGTCTCGTCGGGGGCGAGGACCGCGAAGTCGGCGTCGTGACCGGGCGCGATGGCGCCCTTGCGCGCGTCGAGTCCGACGAGCGCCGCCGTGCGCGTCGACATCCAGCGCACCACGTCCTCCAGGCCGTGGCCGCGTCTGCGGGCCTCGGTCCAGACGGCCGGCAGGCTGAGCTGGAGGCCGGAGATGCCGCCCCAGGCGGTCGAGAAGTCGTCCGTCTTGAGGTCGGCGGTGGACGGGGAGTGGTCGGTGACGACGCAGTCGATGGTGCCGTCCGCCAGGGCCTGCCAGAGCAGGTCCTGGTTGGCGGCCTCGCGGATGGGCGGGCAGCACTTGAACTCGCTGGCGCCGTCCGGGACCTCCTCCGCGGTGAGGGTGAGGTAGTGGGGGCAGGTCTCGACGGTGACGCGTACGCCGTCCGCCTTGGCCGCGGCGATCACGGGGAGCGCGTCGCCGGAGGAGAGGTGGAGTACGTGCACACGTGCGCCGAAACGTTTCGCCTGATCGACGAGGTGCGCGATGGCGGTGTCCTCGGCGTCGCGCGGGCGGGAGGCGAGGAAGTCGGCGTACTTCGGGCCGCCGTGCTGCGGGGCGGCGGCCAGGTGGTGCGGGTCCTCGGCGTGCACGATCAGCAGGCCGTCGAAGGCGGCGATCTCCGCCAGGGACCGGGCCAGTCGCTCCTGGTCGAGGTGCGGGAACTCGTCGACGCCCGACGGTGACAGGAACGCCTTGAAGCCGAAGACGCCGGCCTCGTGCAGCGGGCGCAGGTCCTTGACGTTGTCCGGCAGGGCGCCGCCCCAGAAGCCGACGTCGATGTGGGCCTTGTCGGCGGCGACCCGCTGTTTGGTGCGCAGGTGGTCGACGGTGGTGGTGGGCGGGAGGGAGTTGAGCGGCATGTCGATCAGCGTGGTGATGCCGCCGGCCGCCGCCGCGCGGGTGGCGGTCCAGAAGCCCTCCCACTCGGTGCGGCCGGGGTCGTTGACGTGCACGTGGGTGTCGACCAGGCCGGGCAGCAGGACGTCGTCGCCGAGGTCCTCCAGGCGGGCGCCTTCCGGGACGGGTGCGTCGTACGGCAGGACGGCCGTGATCGTGCCGTCGGCGACCGTGACGGACGCGGCGCGCGTTCCCTCGGGAGTGATGACGCGCGTGGAGCGCAGCACCTGTTCGGCGTCGGACACCCGGATCCTCCTGACCTTCCGCCGGGATGGAATTCAACGTTCTGTTGAAGGAGTCTTCACCCGCGCTTCCGGCCCGTCAAGGGCCTGCCTCCCGTACGACCCCGGCCGGCGGCCAACTCTGGACGATTCCACAAAGTGAAATTAGACTTTCGTCAGGCAGAACGTGGCTACGCACAAGCGGGCGATCGACCGGCTGCCGGGTAGGCTTCTGCCCTTCCTGCCAGGCCTCGAAAGGAACGCGCCGTGCCGACGTCCAGCGCCAGCACCAACGACTCCGCCCGGTCCGCCGCCAGTGGTGGCGTGCAGTCCCTCGAGCGCGCCTTCGATCTGCTCGAACGGATGGCGGACGCGGGCGGCGAGGTCGGCCTGAGCGAGCTGTCCGCGAGCAGCGGGCTGCCCCTGCCGACCATCCACCGCCTGATGCGCACGCTGGTCGCCTGCGGCTACGTACGCCAGCAGCCCAACCGCCGTTACGCGCTGGGCCCGCGGCTGATCCGGCTCGGCGAGTCCGCCGCCCGGCTCCTCGGCACCTGGGCGCGGCCGTACCTGGCCCGTCTGGTGGAGGAGACCGGCGAGACGGCGAACATGGCGCTGCTCGACGGGGACGAGATCGTGTACGTGGCGCAGGTGCCGTCGAAGCACTCCATGCGGATGTTCACCGAGGTCGGCCGGCGCGTCCTGCCGCACTCCACCGGTGTGGGCAAGGCCCTGCTGGCCGGTTTCCCGCCGGAGGAGGTGCGGGCCCTGCTCGGCCGTACCGGCATGCCCGCCGCGACGGACAAGACCATCACCACGCCGGACGGCTTCCTCGCGGCCCTGGAGGACGTGCGCCGCCTGGGCTACGCGATGGACGACAACGAGCAGGAGATCGGCGTCCGCTGCCTCGCCGTGCCGGTGCCGGACTCCCCCACGGCGGCGGCGATCTCCATCTCGGGCCCGGCGGGGCGGGTCACGGAGTCGGCGACGGAGAAGATCGTGCCGGTGCTCCAGCAGGTCGCTGCGGAACTCTCCGAGGCGCTCGCCACGCCGGGCACCGCCCCGACCGCCTGATCACACCGGCACGGGCGTGCGTTCAGCCGCGTGGCGACGGGCCGAACAGGTCCACCGCCTCGCGCAGTTCCCGCACGCCCTGCCCCAGCGCGCTCACCGAGCCGATCGCGCCCGCGATCAGCAGCAGGGAGCGGCGCAGCCGGGGGATCTCGGGGTCGCCCGCGGCGGCCATCCCGGCCAGCGCGGCGAGTTCCTCCTCCGCGATGCTCCGGTCCCGGAAGTCCCCGGGATGGGCGGCGAGTTGACGGCGTAACCGGGACACGGCGGAGCGCAGCTCCGTCACTCGTGGGTCCATCTGACTGCCGGGCACACGCCTCTGCTCCACGCTGCGCAACACAGTCCTCCCCCTGGCACGTCGTTGTGCGCCTCCCCGACCGGCCGCGGCACCCCGCAGACCGGTCGCGCCAGTAAACGCCACCCCGGCCCCCTCGCGCCAGTCCGCTGCGTCATCGAGTTGCTCCGCAGCGTGACAAGGTGGCCCCGGGCATCCGTCCCGCTCCCCTACGACGGGTGCGGTATGCAGGACGTATGACGACACATCACAGGGGCGGGGACACCACCACGGAGGTCGTGGGACTGCTGCTCGCCGCGGGCGGCGGGCGGCGGCTCGGCGGGCGGCCCAAGGCGCTGCTCACGCACCGGGGCCGGCCGCTGGTGGAGCACGCGGCGGGGGTTCTCCGCGCGGGCGGCTGCGCACGGGTGCACGTGGTGCTCGGCGCGCGGGCGGACGAGGTGCGCGCCCGCGCCCTCCTGCCGGACTGCGCCCTCGTCGACAACCCCGCGTGGGAGCGGGGCATGGGCACCTCCCTGCGGGCCGGCCTCGACTCCCTGGCCGGGACGGGCGCGCGGGCCGCGCTGGTCTCGCTGGTCGACCAGCCCGGGATCGGTCCGGAGGCGGTCGCGCGGGTGCTCGGCGCCTACGACTCCCCCGAGTCGCTCGTCTCGGCCGCCTATGACGGCGTGCGCGGCCACCCGGTGCTGTTCGGCGCCGCGCACTGGGCCGGGATCGCCGCGACTGCGACCGGCGACCAAGGGGCACGCGCCTATCTGAAGGAGCACGCGGAACGGCTCGCGCTCGTCGAGTGCGGTGATGTGGCCGAGGCGTACGACATCGACACCGAGGCGGATCTGGCGCACCTTGAATGAACCGGGATGGCTGTGGGTGAGCGGGGTGGCACCGAGCGCCACCTTCCCTCGACCCGGAGAATCTCGACATCAACAAAACATTGAACTTCCACCATGAGGAAACTACTATCCACTGCTCAGAAGCGCCCGGCCTCCGTACGGGCGTCCCCAGCCGTACCCGGGTCGACCGGCACCCGGTGCCATGCACGCCGAAGGAAGTGACAGCTGATGTCCGCACCAGCGCCGTCCCCGCTGGCCATCGTCGACGCCGAGCCCCTGCCCCGGCAGGAGGAGGTCCTCACCGAGGCGGCGCTCGCCTTCGTGGCCGAGCTGCACCGGCGGTTCACGCCCCGGCGTGACGAGCTGCTCGCCCGCCGCGCGGAGCGCCGCGACGCGATCGCCCGTACGTCCACGCTCGACTTCCTGCCGGAGACGGCCGCGATCCGCGCGGACGACTCCTGGCGGGTGGCCCCGGCCCCCGAGGCCCTGAACGACCGCCGGGTCGAGATCACCGGACCCACCGACCGCAAGATGACCATCAACGCCCTCAACTCGGGCGCGAAGGTCTGGCTCGCGGACTTCGAGGACGCCTCCGCGCCCACCTGGGAGAACGTGGTCCTCGGCCAGCTCAGCCTGATCGACGCCTACACCCGGAACATCGACTTCACCGACCCGGCCTCCGGCAAGTCGTACGCCCTGCGCCCGGACGCGGAGCTGGCGACGGTCGTCATGCGCCCGCGCGGGTGGCACCTGGACGAGCGTCACCTCACCGACCCGGACGGCACCCCGGTGCCCGGCGCGCTGGTCGACTTCGGCCTGTACTTCTTCCACAACGCCAAGCGGCTGATCGAGCTCGGCAAGGGCCCGTACTTCTACCTCCCCAAGACGGAGTCCCACCTGGAGGCCCGGCTGTGGAACGAGGTGTTCGTCTTCGCGCAGGAGTACACGGGCGTGGAGCAGGGCACGGTCCGCGCCACCGTCCTGATCGAGACGATCACGGCCGCGTACGAGATGGAGGAGATCCTCTACGAACTGCGCGACCACGCCTCCGGGCTGAACGCCGGCCGCTGGGACTACCTCTTCTCCATCGTCAAGAACTTCCGTGACGGCGGGGCGAAGTTCGTCCTCCCGGACCGCAACGCGGTGACGATGACCGCCCCGTTCATGCGCGCGTACACCGAGCTCCTCGTCCGCACCTGCCACAAGCGGGGCGCGCACGCGATCGGCGGCATGGCGGCGTTCATCCCGTCCCGCCGGGACGCGGAGGTCAACAAGGTGGCCTTCGAGAAGGTGCGCGCCGACAAGGACCGTGAGGCGAACGACGGTTTCGACGGCTCCTGGGTCGCCCACCCCGACCTGGTCCCCATCGCGATGGAGTCCTTCGACCGGGTGCTCGGCGACAGGCCCAACCAGAAGGACCGCCTGCGTGAGGACGTGGACGTGAAGGCGGCCGACCTCATCGCCATCGACTCCCTGGACGCCAAGCCGACGTACGCGGGTCTGGTCAACGCCGTTCAGGTGGGCATCCGTTACATCGAGGCCTGGCTGCGCGGGCTCGGCGCGGTCGCCATCTTCAACCTGATGGAGGACGCCGCCACCGCCGAGATCTCCCGCTCCCAGATCTGGCAGTGGATCAACGCGGAGGTCGTCCTCGACAACGGCGAGCAGGTCACCGCGGAGCTGGCCCGCAAGGTCGCCGCCGAGGAACTGGCGAGCATCCGCGCCGAGATCGGCGAGGAGGCCTTCACGGCCGGCAACTGGCAGCAGGCACACGACCTGCTGCTGAAGGTCTCCCTCGACGAGGACTACGCCGACTTCCTCACCCTGCCGGCGTACGAGCAGCTCAAGGGCTGAGCCCTACGTGTCCGAGCGGCCCAGGTGCACCGACCAGTCCTGGGCCGCCGCCGGTTTGCCGTGCAGGTCGGGAACCCGCTTCAGCCAGTCCGGTCGGCCCCGCCGGGTCTTCGCCGCCCGCCGGGCGTTCTCCTCGGCGAGCTCGTCCGGGCCGGGGAAGTCGGTGGGCAGCCAGGCGCGGGAGGACCGCACGCGCGCGTGGAGGTACGTCACGTACGCCTCGCGGACCTCGTCGGGCGTGGCGAAGTGGGGGTCGTCGGCCAGCCAGGCGTCGGGGACCTCGGCGGTGATGGACCGCAGCAGCTCCTCGGTCACCTTCGGCGCGAGTTCGGCGTCCGCCGCCGGTACGTCGGGGCCGTAGTGGCCGAGGGCGTGGTGGCGGAAGTCGTACGCCTTGGCCGGGTCGGAGCCCTCCCAGCGGTGGTGGAAGACGAGCGCGGCCCCGTGGTCGATGAGCCACAGCCGCGGGGGCGCGACCCCGAGCGTCGGCCACACCACCAGGTTGGAACTGTGGACGGTGCGGTCCACGTTCACGGTGAGGGCGTCGAGCCAGACGATCCGCCCGGCCTCCAGCGGATCGACGGGGAAGACCTCGGCGACCTCGGGGGTGAAGTCCCGCGCGCCCGACAGGTAGTCCATGCCGAGATTCACCCCGGCGCTGGCGGCGTGCAGCTCCCGCACCTCCTGGTGCGGCTCGCTGTCCGCAACCGCCGGATCGAAGTGCGCCAGCACCAGCTCGGGAAACCGCAGTCCGAGGGCCCGCGCCAGCTCCCCCACGATCACCTCGGCGACCAGCGCCTTGCGCCCCTGCGCGGACCCGGTGAACTTGACGACGTACGTCCCGAGGTCGTCGGCCTCGAAGACGCCGGGGACGGACCCGCCCGACCTCAGCGGGGTCACATAGCGAACAGCCTTCACATCGCGCAGCACACCGGCCAGCGTACGGCAGGGCTCCCGCAGGCTCACCTGCCTTTATGGGCCGACCAGCGGATTGGGCAGCGGCCGGTAGCGGGCGTCGGCGCCGTCCGCGCCGGTCCAGCGGAGCAGGAGGTTGGTCTTGGCCGGGAGGGTCGGGGCGGTGAGCAGGGCGGGGATCTCGGGGAGGTCGTGGCGGGCCAGTTCGCGGCGGACCGCGGGCCAGGGGTCGAGGCCGGGGTGGTGGTCGGCGAGGGCGGCGGCGATCTCGGAGAGGTGGTTGACGAACAGGCAGTACACCAGGCGTTCCCAGCCCGCCTCCCTGGAGACCGCGGACAGGAGCTTCACGCCCTCCGCGTCCCGGTACAGGGCCCGTACCGGCATGCCGTCGGGGTCCATGGCGACGAGCGTGTTCTGCAGGTGCGCCTCCAGGACGACCCCGTGTCCGCCGAAGGCCGTCAGGGCCGGGGGGACCACCCGCGACAGGTAGGCCTCCCACCAGGCCACCGGATCGGGGGTGGTGGCCAGGGGGCTGCCGTCGAAGCCCTCCACCAGGGCGGCGGCCAGGTAGGGGGTCGCGCCGGGCGGGAGGTGGTCGCGCAGGCCGTCGCGTACGACCACGGCCAGTTGTTCGTAGGCGAAGTCCGCGGTGCGGTGGCCCCGGTCGCTCTGCCAGGCCGCGTCGGACCCGGCGAAGGCGTCGCGTACGGCCGTGTCGGTCGTACGGAGTCTCAGCAGGTCGTGGCGCCACAGGCGGCGGATGTCGTTGGTGATGCGCACGTCCAGGCTGAACTTCAGGAACAGGTCGCGCTCGGGCGCGTACACGGTGCGGATCGCCGCCGTGGGCCACACCGGGGAGGGGGTCGTGCCCAGCCGGATCAGGCGGCCGTCGGCGAAGGCGGGGGCGAGGTCACGGGCCGCGAGGTCCAGTTGCCAGGGGTGGGCGGGCAGCAGACGGTAGCCGGAGGGTGCGGTGCCCAGGCGGTCGAGGGCCGCGGTGTCGCCCTCGTCCACGACCGTGTCCTCGCGCAGCCCCAGCAGCGTCAGCGGGAAGCGGGCGTGCGCCTCGGGCGCGTACGGCAGCCAGGCCGCCGCGGGGCCGCCGCCGCGTGCCTTGGGGGCGGGGTGGTGGGTGTGGCCGGTGACGAGGGCCTGCTCGGAGCGCAGATACGGGTCGTCGGGCGGGGTGGACCGGGCGCGGGCGGCGAGCAGCGCGGCCACCGCCTCCCGGCTGTCGAGCATCTCGGCGGGCAGTTCGTGGTTGGGCAGGCCGGTGTGCCGGCGCAGCTCCTCGGCGACGAGTTTCACCAGCTCCGTGTGACCGAGGCGGTGCCAGGTGCCCGCCGCGTGGACCTCGGGTGCGGCGGGACGCCGGGTGCCGCGCACCCGCAGCAGACGGTCCGTACCGGGCAGGCGGTACGTCGAGTGCGCCCCCGCCCCCGATCCCGTCCCCGTCCCCGTTCCCGGTACGGGCTGGGCCACTTCGCGCAGCAGGCAGTTCAGCAGCGGCACCGCCGCGTACGCGTCGGCGTCGTCGTCCGCGGGCGGGGGCATGAGATCCACGCGTTCCTCTGGTTCCTTACGGTCTGTCCGGGCGGAGACGATCAGTATGTCTGTCATCGTCCAGCCATACGTCCCACCCCGTGCGTACCCGAGGAGCCCGCCCGTGCACCGTCCCCCCACCGCCGAGGCCGAGGCCGCCGACGAGTTGGCCGTCGTACGGCCCTCTCTCGTGCCCCGGTACACCGACGCGCTGCCCGGCGCCCGCGCGGCCGTGCTGACCCGGCTGTGGCGTGGCCTCGCGCACGATCCGCTGCCGTGGGTCGTCCGGCGGGAGACGCGGCGCGACGGGCTCGGCCTGCGGCTCGCGGACGGGCGGTGGCTGCGCGGCCCGCGGGCGGATCCGTATGCGACCGCCGCGTACGTCACGGCCGTACGGCTGGACGAGGCGGTGTACGACGATCCGGCGCGGCTGATGACGGAGCTGGCCGTACCGCACTCGGAGGTGTTCGCCGCCGAACTCGCTCACAGTGTCGCGTCGTTGGCGCTGTCGCGGGCGGGGCGGCGGGATCATCCGCGGGAGTGGCCCGCGCGGGACTGGGAGTGGGAGCGGAGGGTGGTCGACGGGCATCCGTTCCACCCCAACTGCCGTTCCCGGCCCGGTTTCTCGGTGGCCGAGCAGCTCGCCTACGGGCCCGAGCACGGGCCGGTGGTGGAGCTGGGGCTGCTGCCCGTGCCGGAGGCCGAGTGCCTGGTGTCGGGGGTGTGGCCGGGGTGGTTGCGAGAGGCGGGGCGGGTGGTGGTCCCGGTGCATCCGTGGCAGGCGGCGCATGTGCTGAAGCGGACGGGTGAGCGGCGGCTGGCGGCACATCCGCTGACGGCACATCCGCTGATGACGCTGCGCACCCTCGCCCTGCCGGACGGGCCGCACGTCAAGACGGCGCTGAGCGCCCGGCTGACGTCCTCGGTGCGGGACATCTCGCTCGGCTCGGTGGCCGCGTCGGCGGCGCTGTCGGACTTCGGGGAGGTGGTGGCGGCGCGCACGGACGGGCTGCTGCACACCACCCGCACGCTGGGCGCGGTGGCGGCCGGGTCGCCCGATCTGGCGGCGGTGCTGCGCGAGTCGCCGGAGGAGTACGCGGCGACCGGGGAGCGGGTCGTCCCGGTGGCGGCGCTGGCGACCACCGAACTGCCGCACTCCCCCGCCTGGTCGGTCCGGTTCGCGCGGCTCGCGCTCACGGTCGGGCTGCGGCTGCTGGAGCTGGGGGTGGCCCTTGAGGCGCACGGCCAGAACCTGCTCGTGGTGCTGTCGCCGGAGGGGGATCCGGTACGGCTGGTCTACCGCGACCTGGCCGATCTGCGGATCGGTCCCGCCCGCCTCGCCCGGCACGGCGTCCCGCTCCCCGAGGAGCTGCCCGCGCGCATGGTCACGGACGACGAACGCACGCTGCGGCGCAAGCTGTTCGGTTCGCTGGTGGCCGGCGCGCTGGCGGGGACGGCGGGGTCGGGACCGGCGCTGCGGACGGCCCTGGAGGGCGCCGTACGGGATCTGCCGCGCACCCCGGACCTGACCGCCCTGCTCGACGAGCCGCTGCCGGCGAAGGCGCTGACACTGATGCGGCTGTCACCGCGGACGTCGGGGGACCAATGGGCGGAACTACCCAATCCGCTCCGGTACGAGTCCTTGTGACATCCCGTTGCAAGTCCCTGTGACATCCCGTTACGAGCCCCTGTGGCACCTCGTTTTGGAGCGCGGCGCTCCTGATCAATAGGATCCGCCGATGATCAGAAGAAAACGGCCGGTGGCAGGCGCCTGTGCCCTGCTCGCCGCACTGACGGCCGGGCTCGCCTTCCCGGCCGGGGCGGCCGCCGGTGAACCCACGGGTCAGGACGCCCCCAAGGTGAACCTGGTCCTCGATGTGAGCGGCTCGATGCGGGCCAAGGACATCGACGGCCAGTCCCGGATGGCGGCGGCGAAGCAGGCGTTCAACGAGGTGCTGGACGCCACGCCGGAGGAGGTGGAGCTGGGCATCCGCACGCTCGGCGCGAACTACCCCGGCGACGACCGCAAGGAGGGCTGCAAGGACACCGCGCAGCTCTACCCGGTCGGCCCGCTGGACCGCACCGAGGCGAAGACGGCGGTGGCCACCCTCGCCCCGACCGGCTGGACCCCGATCGGCCCCGCCCTGCTGAAGGCGGCCGACGACCTCGAGGGCGGCGACGGCTCCAAGCGGATCGTGCTGATCAGCGACGGCGAGGACACCTGCGCCCCGCTCGACCCGTGCGAGGTGGCCCGGGAGATCGCGGCCAGGGGCATCGGCCTGACCATCGACACGCTGGGCCTGGTGCCGAACGCCAAACTGAGCCGGCAGCTCAGCTGCATCGCCGAGGCGACCGGCGGAACGTACACCTCGGTCGAGCACCAGGACGAGCTCACCGACCGGGTGAACGAGCTGGTGGACCGCGCGGCCGAGCCGGTGGTGACGCCGGTGGCCACCGAGGGCGCCGGCTCGTGCGCCAAGGCTCCGACGCTCGAGTCCGGCCTCTACACCGACCGTGAGGAGTTCGGCCAGCAGCGCTGGTACCGCGTGGAACTGCTCGCCGGCCAGGAGCTGCGCGCCTCGGTGAGCGTGGCGGCGGACCGCGCCGTGCGTCCGGACTACGGCGTGCTGCTGCGGGCCGTCACGGTGCACGACCGGGAGATCGTGCGCGGCGAGGCGACCGGCAACGGCCGTACGGACGCACTGTCCACCGGGCTGCGCTACCCGAAGCCCGAGCGGGACGACGACGACAGCGACAAGCCCGCGGCCGAGGTCGTGTGCCTGGCGGTGACCAACTCCTTCTCGGCGGACTCCGGGGTGAAGACCACGCCCGGTCTTCCGCTGGAGCTGACGGTCGACGTCGTGGACGGTCCGGACGGCGCGGACGACGTGGCCTCCTTCGGTCTCGGCCGGGGCTGGTGGCTGCTCGGCGCGCTGATCCTCACCGGCTTCCTCGCCGGTCTCGTCTGGGGCTGGCTGTCACGCTGGCGGGTCGCCGTCTGGAGGACCAACTGATGCGCGCCGTACGGGTACTGAGTGCCGCCCTCCTGACCCTCGGACTGGCCGCCGCCCCCGCCGCGGCCGACTCCTCCCCCTCCCCCGGCGCGTCCGACGACGACGGGGCGCCCACCCGCGCGGGCACCTCGTTCCGTACGGCGACGGAGGTCGAGCAGGGGCAGACCGCCACCGCACGTGCCTCCACGGGCGACTACCTGTACTGGTCGTTCCCGGCGGACGCCGGGCAGCGCCCCACCGTCCGCGCGACGGTGAAGCTGCCGGAGAGCCACGCGGCCGAGACCTGGCAGATCGACGTGTAC
The DNA here is from genome assembly GCF_001905725.1 of Streptomyces sp. CB02400. Taxonomy (GTDB): domain Bacteria; phylum Actinomycetota; class Actinomycetes; order Streptomycetales; family Streptomycetaceae; genus Streptomyces; species Streptomyces atrovirens. Next base: position 754,951 of record NZ_LIWB01000001.1, on the reverse strand, counting down.
GACGGTCTGCGCCGCCGCCAGGCCTGCCAGTACGGCGCGCAGACCCGCACCGCCGGGACGGACACGCCCTCCGTGGAGCTGGAGTGCGTGCTGCGCACGGTCCGCGCCTGGTCGGAGCCGTGGGCCAACGACCCGCTGCCGGGCACGTACTACGTCCGCCTCACGGCGCTGCGGCTGTCCACGGCCGACCTGGGCCAGCCGGTGAACGCCGAACTGCGGGTCGGGTCCAAGGACATGGGCGGTGCGGCGGCCGTGGACGGCGCGCTGTCCGAACCGCTGGTGCCGGGCATCGCGACGCGTGACGGGTCGGAGGAGGAGGACGACGACCCGGCGGTGCTGGCCGGTCTGGAGCCCGAGGACGGCTGGACCTCCGGCTGGTGGTCCGACCGCTGGACATGGACGGCGGCGGGCGGTGTGCTGGCCGCCCTGGCGGGTGTCGCCGGCTACCGGCTGACGCGGGGGTCCGGGCGTCCGCCCGGGGTACCACCGACCGCGTGACGTGACGTCCTTCCGGAAGGCCCGCCCCGTGCGGGCCTTCCGCCTTTCGTCTCACGTTTCACGTCTCCCGCAGGGTCTTGGCGAGCGTGCCCTCGCCCGTCACCTCGACCCGTCCCGCGCGGACCGCGTCGGCCAGGGTCAGTCCGCCGCGGCTGATCTCCGTACAGGTGGCGGTGTCCAGGGAGAGCAGGGCGTCGGGTTCCCCGGGGGCGGGTCCGTCACCGTACACGGGACCGTCCTCGGTACCGACGTGCAGGTGGAACCTGCCTTCCTCCAGGCGGACTTCGACGAGGCCCTCACCCTCCAGGGCGCGCAGCAGGGGCAGCGCGAACCAGTGGGCGCGGACCGCGTCCGTGGGGCGCCGCTCGCCCAGTTCGGCTTCGCCCCAGGTACCGAGGGACTGGAGCACGGGCAGCAACGCGCTCCCGCGCTGGGTGAGTTCGTACACGTACGCCGCTCCGGGCGGGGGCAGCCGGCGGCGGGTGGTGAGGCCGTCGCGCTCCATGTCCTTGAGCCGGGAGGCCAGTACGTCCGTGCTGACGCCGGGCAGGTCCGCGTGCAGGTCGGTGTAACGACGCGGTCCTGCGAGGAGTTCCCGGACGATCAGCAGGGTCCAGCGGTCGCCGACGACGTCGAGCGCGCGGGCGGCGGAACAGTACTGGTCGTAGCTTCGGCGAGGTGACATGCGACGCAGTCTAGACATGTCGTTGGACTTTCCAAGCTCCCACTTGGTAAAACCAAGCAACACCACGTGAGGGGAAGCGGCGCATGGAGTTCCGGCAGTCGAGCAAGCTCAGCGAGGTCTGCTACGAGATCCGCGGTCCGGTGATCGAGCACGCCAACGCGCTGGAGGAGGCGGGGCACAGCGTGCTGCGCCTGAACACCGGCAACCCGGCCCTGTTCGGTTTCGAGGCGCCGGAGGAGATCGTCCAGGACATGATCCGGATGCTCCCCCGGGCACACGGCTACACCGACTCACGGGGCATCCTCTCCGCCCGCCGCGCGGTGGCCCAGCGCTACCAGACCCTGGGCCTGGAGGTCGACGTCGACGACGTCTTCCTCGGCAACGGCGTCTCCGAGCTGATCTCGATGGCCGTACAGGCCCTGCTGGAGGACGGCGACGAAGTCCTGATCCCCGCCCCGGACTTCCCCCTCTGGACCGCGGTGACGAACCTCGCGGGCGGCAAGGCGGTCCACTACCTGTGCGACGAACAGGCCGACTGGTACCCGGACCTGGACGACATGGCGGCGAAGATCACGGACCGCACCAAGGCCGTGGTCATCATCAACCCCAACAACCCGACCGGCGCGGTGTACCCGAAGGAGATCGTCGAGGGCATCCTCGACCTGGCCCGCCGCCACGGCCTGATGGTCCTCGCCGACGAGATCTACGACCAGATCCTCTACGACGACGCCGTGCACCACTCGGCCGCCGCGCTCGCCCCCGACCTGGTCGTCCTCACCTTCTGCGGCCTGTCCAAGACCTACCGCGTGGCGGGCTTCCGCTCCGGCTGGCTGGTGGTCACCGGCCCCAAGCAGCACGCGAAGGACTACCTGGAGGGCCTGACCATGCTGGCCTCCATGCGGCTGTGCGCCAACGCGCCCGCCCAGTACGCCATCCAGGCCGCCCTCGGCGGCCGGCAGTCCATCCGCGAACTGACCGCACCGGGCGGCCGGCTGCGCGAACAGCGGGACGTGGCCTGGGAGAAGCTGAACGAGATCCCCGGCGTGAGCTGCGTGAAGCCGAAGGGCGCGCTGTACGCGTTCCCGCGCATCGATCCATCCGTGCACAAGATCCACGACGACGAGAAGTTCGTCCTCGACCTGCTCCTGCGGGAGAAGATCCAGGTCGTCCAGGGCACCGGCTTCAACTGGCCCTCCCCCGACCACTTCCGCATCCTCACCCTCCCCCGCGTGGAGGACCTGGAGGCGGCGATCGGCCGGATCGGACGCTTCCTGAGCGGATACCGGCAGTAAGGGACCAGGAACCGCCGACGGAACGATCGCATCCGATCAAGGTATGCAAGAAGAGAAACAGGGCTGTGCGGGCATCCTCCTGGCGGCCGTGGGGGCCGTCGCGGCGGTGCTCGCCTGGGCGCCGAAGGCGCGGGTCAGCATCCACGGCGGCTTCGAGGGCATGCACCGGGACCTGAGCGTCCTCTACGTCGACCTCCCCCTCATCGCCGCGGGCGGCGCGCTCGTCCCGCTCACCGCCTGGCTGCTCGTCCTGCGCACATCGCACCGCCCGTGGCTCGCGGCCGCGTTCGCCGTGGGCGCGCTCGGGCTCGGCATATGGGGGCTGCTGAGCTGGTGGACGCCCTACCAGCAGCCGGAGTTCATGGGCTAGCGGCACCGCTCAGCACAGGGCGACCTCGCACCACACCGTCTTGGTGTACGGGTCGCCGGCGGTTGTCCCCCAGTGGGACGCCAGCGCCTCGACGAGGAGGAGGCCGCGACCGGATTCCGTGTCGGATGCGGCGGGTCGCAGTGTGCCGGGTGCCGGTGGGCGGCGGTCGGGGCGGGCGTCGGTGAGTTCGATACGGAGCGTGGCGTCCTCCGGGTGGAGCGTCAGGCGGAGCCTGAAGTCACGGCCCGCCACCCGCCCGTGCACCGCCGCGTTCGCGGCGAGTTCGGCCACCAGCAGGGACACCGTGCGGTTGGCCTCGCTGTCGTACGGCCAGCCCCAGGAAGCGAGTTGCTCGGCCGACAGGTGACGGGCCAGGCGTGCGCCCCGGGCGGTGGCCGAGAGCCGGATGCCGAAGTGGCGGGCGGGGCCCGTGTGTCCGGCGGTCGGGGCGATATCGACGTTCATGTCACTCAGCGTGGCCGGTCGACCTTACTCTGCACAGTGACGACGCCAGTACGCAGGGTGACCGTGCGGATGCTGTCCGGGTCTGTCCGGGTCGCGACGCGTGACGCCCCGCACCGGCGGCGAGTTGGGCACGGGTGGCACATGGAGGTGTGGGGACATGAGTGTGGAACCTTACGGCGCGGACGAGGAGTCGGCGGCCGTCCTGCGGACCGTCGGCAGGGTGATCAAGATGTGCCGGGAGCGGGAGGGCATGACCCAGGCCGGTCTCGCCACGGCCATCAGGTACAGCGAGGAACAGGTGTCGTCCGTCGAACGCGGGCGCAGGGCTCCGGCGGAGGAGTTCCTGGAAGCGGCGGACCGGGCGCTCGAAGCGGGCGGGCTGATCTCGGGGCTGAAGAACGATGTGGCGAAGGCCCGGTTCCCCAAGAAGGTACGGGACTTGGCCAAGCTGGAGGAAGAAGCGGTCGAGCTGTGCGCCTACGCGAATCACGTCGTGCACGGCCTGCTTCAGACGCCGGAGTACACGCGGGCCATCTACGGCATGCGACGGCCTCCGTACACCGAGGAGCAGGTGGACGAGCTCGTCGAGGCCCGCTTGGCGCGCCAGAAGATCTTCGACCAGCAGCCCGCGCCGGTCTTCAACTTCGTCCAGGAAGAGGTGACGTTGCGCCGTCCGCTCGGGGGCAGAATGGTGATGCGCAAACAGCTCGAACACCTGTTGGCGGTCGGTCACCGGCGGAACGTGGAGATCCAGGTGCTGCCCACGGATCGCGAAGACCACGCGGGACTCGCGGGGGCACTTCAACTGCTGCGGCTGAAGGAGGGGGCCACCGTAGGCCACATCGAAGTACAGCTGATCAGTCGGCTGCTCTCCGATCCCAAGGAGATCCAGATCCTCGAGATCCGCTATGGCATCATCCGAGCCCAAGCCCTCACCCCCCGTGAGTCGCTGGCCTTCATCGAGAAACTGCTGGGAGAGACATGACGACCAACCGCCCGACCGGGAACGGTCCCGCGCTGGAGTGGTTCAAGAGCAGCTACAGCACGAACGACGGCCCCGAGTGCGTCGAGGTCGCCTCCACCCCCGAAACCATCCACGTCCGCGACTCGAAGCACATACAGGGCCCCCGCCTCACCTTCGCCCCCCAGCAGTGGGCCGCCTTCCTCCCGTACGCCTCCGGACGCCGATGACCCGACCGCTCACCGCCGCACAGCGCCGCATCGTCGACGCCGCCGATCCTGACACGGGACGACTGAGGGGTACGCCGGCACAGCTCGCCGCGCTGGTGAAGCGCGGGCTCGCCTTCCGGCACCCGAGGCCGCCGCACGATCACTTCCTGACCCCGGCGGGGCACCGGGCGCGCGAGGCGGAGGCGGAGGCGGCGCCCGAGCCGGTGAAGGCACCGACCGCGACCGGGGTGTTCGCCGCGCGCGTCGGCGGCGGCGAGCATCCCGCGCCGGAGTCGGGCCCCGCCCGGCTCCGGGAGGTGCGCGGCGCCTGGCAGGGCATGCTGGAGCTGCGCCGGATGACCAATCCCGACGGTGCGACGGACCGGCCGTGCGGCTGGGAGCGTTCGCATCTGGTGCAGGCCGCCGCGCTGGCCCTGGAGGCCGCCGGACATCGCCCGGCCACCGACGGAGAGAGCGGTTACCGCGTGCGGGAGACCCCCCAGCCGGAGGCGGTCGCCGTGTACGAGCCGGACGGCGCGGCGCTGCGGGCCTGCGCGGCCACGCTGGAGGAGGCAGGCTGGCAGGTCGGGGAGTACACGGAGCCGAGGACGCGGGCACGCTATCTGCTGGCCTCCCCGCGCCGGGTGTGAGGGGCATGCCAAGATCGGTGGGTCGAACAGCCTACCGAGCAGGCGTGAAGGGGACAGCGCAGTGAGCGAGCCGTTTTCCGTCCGTGTGACCGTGCGCGGATACGAGACCGACGTCCAGGGCCACCTCAACCAGGCCGTCTACCTCAACTACGCGGAGCACGCGCGCTGGTCGCTGCTCCAGGAGGCTGGGATCACCCAGTCCGGTCTCATCTCCCAGGGCGTGGGACCGGTCGCCCTGGAGACGACCATCCGCTACAAGCGTGAGCTCCTCGCCGGCGACGAAGCCGACGTGAGCTGCGCCTTCACCTGGAGCGGCGGCAAGGTCTTCACCATCGAGCAGACGATCACCAAGGCCGACGGCACCGTGGCCGCCGAGATCACGGCGGTCGGCGGGCTGATGGACCTCAAGCGGCGCAAGCTCGTGCCGAATCCGCAGGACGTCTTCCGGGACCTGGCGAAGGACCCGGGCCTGTTCGGGCTGTAGCCGAGGTTTCACGTTCTGAAAGTTTCCGCCGCCCGGTTACCAAGTTTCCAGGCCATCCGCTCCTACAGTGGACCAGACCACCAGAGAGGAACGAAGGCTCTTTACAGGCCCGGAATCTACGTGCGTAACTAATGACGCGCGCACGTCAATCAGTACGGATCTGCCCAGGTGGCAGCGGCCGACGTCACCTCCTTCGCTCATCCCCACATGTGTCAGGAGGCAGCCCCCATGTTCTCTGTCCCCCGCCCCTTAACCGGCCCCCGCAGACGGATCGCCACGGCGCTCGGCGTCCTCGGCGCCGCCCTCGCGCTGACGGCCACCACCGCGGGCGGCGCGACCGCCGCACCCCGGCCCGACCGGGACCGTGTCCACGTGGAACCCGGCGAGGCGTACATGGGTGTGGGCACCCGCGTCCACGGGGGCGGCCCGGCCGGGGCCCCGTCGCTGGGCGCCCTCGCCCCCACCGGCGGCGTCCAGGGCATCGACGTCTCGCACTGGCAGGGCTCCATCAACTGGACCTCGGTGCGGGGCGCCGGCATCCAGTTCGCCTGGATGAAGGCGACCGAGGGCACCACCTACAAGGACCCGAGCTTCAACACCAACTATCCCGCCGCCTACCGCGCCGGCGTGATCCGGGGCGCGTACCACTTCGCGCGCCCCAATGTCTCCAGCGGCGCCACCCAGGCGAACTACTTCGTCAACAACGGCGGCGGCTGGTCGCGCGACAACCTGACCCTGCCCGGCGTCCTGGACATCGAGCACAATCCGTACGGGGCCATGTGCTACGGCCTGTCCACCACGCAGATGCGCAGCTGGATCAACGACTTCTACAACACGTACAAGTCGCGCACGAGCCGTGATGTCGTCATCTACACGACGGCGAGCTGGTGGAACACCTGCACCGGCAACTGGACCGGCATGTACAGCAAGAGCCCGCTGTGGGTGGCGCACTGGACCTCGGCGTCGTCGCCGACCGTCCCGAGCGGATTCCCCACCTGGACGGTGTGGCAGTACACCAGCACCGGTTCGGTCAGCGGTGTCTCCGGCAACGTGGACCGCAACCAGTTCAACGGCTCCCGCGACCGGCTGCTGGCGCTCGCCAACAACACCTGACGCGCGATCACGCGGTGGAGCCGGCGGCCGTCCGTCGCCGGCTCCTGCGCCTCCCCCACCCCGCCTCCGTCCCCGAGGAGTGATCGTGCATCCCGAGAACGCCCTCCGGCGCCGTCTCCTGCTCGCCGGTGCGGCCGGACTGGCCGCCGCCACCGCCGTGCCGGGCACCGCGCAGGCGCGCGACACCGAGGCCATCGAGCCGGACATCGACTCCACCGGCACCTGGGACGCCCGTTCCCCGCAGGGGAACATCAGCGTCCTGCAGTACCGGCCGAGCAGGATCGTCGTCCACCACACGGTGAGCGGCAACACCTCCGACTTCTCCCGCGCCCAGGCGCACGCGCACGCCCACTGGGTGCAGGACCTGCACCTGGACAAGAACGGCTGGGTCGACACCGGCTACCACTTCCTGGTCAGCCGGGGCGGCTGGATCACCGAGGGCCGGCACGGCAGCCTCCAGGCACTCACCGGAGGCCGGAACTTCGTCCTCGGCTCCCACACCTCCGGGCAGAACGGCCAGGCCATCGGCATCGCGTGCGAGGGCGCGTACCACGCGGGTGCGGTACCGCCCGACGCGCAGTGGGAGGTCCTGGTGGTCCTGTGCGCGTACGTGTGCGCGCGGTACGGCATCCCCTCCGCACAGCTCTACGGCCACAAGGACTACGGCGAGACGCTGTGCCCGGGGGTGTACCACGACATGCTGCCCCGGCTGCGGGAGGAGGTGGCGGCGGCGCGGGCGGCCTGACCGGCGGCGGATTCCGGATGCGGGAGCGCGCCCCGGCCTGCGATCCTTGCGTCCCATGGCTCCACGACGCGTCAGACCCAGCCTCTACATCTCCGTCGACATCGAGGCCGACGGGCCCATCCCCGGGCCGTACTCCATGCTGAGCCTGGGCGCCTCGGTGGCCGGGACGCAGGATGCCGAGGGATTCCGGGCGGCCGATCCCGAGGAGCGGACGTTCTACCGGGAACTGCGGCCGATCAGCGAGGAGTTCGTGCCCGAGGCACTGGCGGTGAGCGGTCTCGACCGGGACCGGCTCGGTGCCGAGGGCGCCGAACCGGTCCGGGCGATGCGGGAGTTCACCGACTGGGTGCGTGAGGCGGCGGCCGGCGCCCAACCGGTGATGTGCGGTTACCCGGCGTCGTACGACTGGACGTTCCTGTACTGGTACCTGATCCGCTTCACCGGTTCCAGTCCCTTCGGGCACTCGGGCTGTCTGGACATGAAGACCCTGTACGCCACCAAGGCGGGGCTGCCGCTGCGGGCGGTGGCGAAGGGCACCATGCCGCGTGAGCTGCTGTCACGGCGCCGGCACACACTCCCCCAGTTCTCGGCTTCGCTCGAACCGGGGGCACCCCCATCGCCCTCGACGACGCGATCGAGCAGGCCGAGCTGTTCGCCAACCTCATGGTGTGGCCGGGGCCTTCACGCCCGTGAGTTCCCCGCCCGCCTCCATCGGGTGGGTGACGTCGGTGGCCTCGCGGCGGCCGTTGCCGAGGTGGTTGAAGACGAAGTTCAGGAGGACCGCCACCACGCAGCCCGTGGAGATGCCGGAGTCCAGGATGATCCGGGCCGTCTCCGGGGCGGAGTGGTAGAACTCCGGTGCGCTGATCGGGATGATGCCGACGGCCAGTGAGACGGCCACGATCAGGACGTTGTTGTCCTTCTCCAGGCCGGCCCGGACCAGGGTCTGGATGCCGCTCGCCGCGACCGAGCCGAACAGGACCACGCCCGCGCCGCCGAGCACCGGGCGCGGTACGACGGCGATCAGCGAGGCGGCCATCGGGCACAGCCCCATCAGGATGAGGAAGCCTCCGCCGGTGGCGACGACGTACCGGCTGCGGATCCGCGTCATCGCGACCAGGCCGATGTTCTGGGCGAAGGCGCTGCACATGAAGCCGTTGAACAGCGGGCTGAGGGCGGAGCCGAGGGTGTCGGCGCGCAGGCCGGCCGCGATGGTCCTCTCGTCGGCCGGGCGGTCGACGATCTCGCCCAGCGCCAGCATGTCGGCGGTCGACTCGGTCATCGACACCACCATCACCACGCACAGCGAGACGATCGCGGCGAGCTGGAACTGCGGTGCGCCGAAGTGGAACGGGGTCGGGAAACCGACGATGTCCGCGTCCGCCACCGGAGAGAAGTCGGTGACCCCGAACGGGATCGCGAGGAGGGTGCCGGCCACCAGGCCGAGCAGGACGGCTATCTGCTTGACGAAGCCGCGGGTGAAGCGGCGCAGGAGGAGGACGATCACGAGGGTGGCGGCGGCCAGGCCCAGATTGGTCGCCGAACCGAAGTCGTCGGCCGAAGGGCTGGGTCCCTGGGCCCAGCCGAAGGCCACGGGCAGCAGCGAGACGCCTATGAGCGTGATGACCGTGCCGGTGACGACCGGTGGGAAGAAGCGGACCGCCTTGCTGAAGAACGGTGCCGCGAGGAAGCCGAGGAGGCCGGCGACGATCACCGCGCCGAAGATGATCGGCAGGGCGTCGTTCCTGTCGTCGGTGGAGACGACGATCGCGGTCATCGGGGCGACACCGGCGAAGGTGACGCCGTTGACGAAGGGCAGCCGGGCGCCGATCCTCCAGACGCCGAGGGTCTGCAGGAGGGTGGCGAGGCCCGCGGTGAACAGACAGGCGCCGGTGAGGAAGGTGAGTTCGGTGCCGGTGAGACCGATGGCCGCGCCGACGATCAGGGGTGGGGCGACGACGCCCGCGTACATGGCGGCCACGTGCTGCAGGCCGGTCGTCGCCATCTTGAGTGCGGGGAGTTTCTCGTCAACGGGGTGGTCGGCCACTGCGGCTCTCCTCCGGTCGGGTACACGTCGGCTCTGACGCGGGTGTCAAGGAGGTGGTGCGGGTGGTCGTGCGGGACCGGGGACGGGGGAGGTGGGTGGCCGTCTCCGGGACGTACACGCCCCGGAGACGGCCGTCGCGGACCCCGATGGGCATCCGCGGACACCGGCCGGGAGCCGTCCCTCCCGGCCGGAGACTTCGACGGGGCTCAGCCCTGCGCGGTGATCCGCGCCAGCCGCTGCGCCTCCGCACGGGTGGAGCGGGCGATCTCGTCCTCGTCGGCCGTGAGCAGGCGGCCGTTCTCCACGATCTGCCGGCCGTTCACGAAGGACGCGGTGACCGGGGCCGCCGCGCCGAGGACCAGCGCGGTCACCGGGTCGGCGATGGAGGCGTGCGCGAGGGTGTCCATCCGCCACAGCACCAGGTCGGCGAGCTTGCCCGGCTCCAGGGAGCCGATCTCCCCCGCGCGACCCAGCACTCGGGCTCCGCCGTACGTGCCGAGGCGCAGCGCCTGCCGGGCGTTCAGGGCGGCCTCGCGGTGGGCGCCGAGGCGGTTGACGAGGAGGGCGTTGCGCAGTTCGGTGTGGAGTTCGCCGGACTCGTTGGAGGCGGTGCCGTCCACGCCGAGGCCGACCGGGACGCCGGCCGCGAGCATGTCGGGGACGCGGGCGATGCCGGCCGCGAGACGGGCGTTGGAGGAGGGGCAGTGGGCGACGCCCGTCCTCGTACGGGCGAAGGCGGCGATGTCGGAGTCGTTCATGTGGACGCAGTGCGCCATCCAGACGTCCTCGCCGAGCCAGCCGGTGGACTCGAAGTAGTCGGTCGGGCCCATGCCGAACAGCTCGTGGCAGAACTTCTCCTCCTCCACGGTCTCCGAGCCGTGCGTGTGCAGGCGTACGCCGAGCCGTCGGGCCGACTCGGCTCCGTCCCGCATCAGTTCGGTGGAGACGGAGAAGGGGGAGCAGGGGGCGACGGCGACCTGGGTCATGGCGTCGAAGGAGGCGTCGTGGTGTCGTCGTACCGTCTCCTCGGTGGCGGCGAGCGCGTCGTCGAGGGTCTCGACGGCGAAGTCCGGGGGCAGTCCGCCGTCCTTCTCGCCGCGGTCCATGGAGCCGCGGGCGAGGGTGAAGCGCACGCCCATGTCACGGGCGGCCCCGATGATGGCGCCGGACAGGTCGCCGGTGCCCCGCGGGAAGACGTAGTGGTGGTCCATGGCGGTGGTGACGCCGCCGCGGGCCATCATCGCGAGCGAGCCCCGGGCCGCCGCACGCACCATCGGCTCGTCGATGCGCGCCCAGGTCGGGTAGAGGGCGACGAGCCAGTCGAAGAGGTTGTGGTCGGTGGCCAGGCCCCGGGTGATCCACTGGTAGAAGTGGTGGTGGGTGTTGACCAGGCCGGGAGTCACGAGGTGCCCGGTGGCGTCGATCCGCCGTACGACGTTCTCCAGGCCCTCGGGGGCCGCGCCCGTGCCGAGCGACTCGATACGGTTGCCGACGAGGACGAGGTGACCGGAGGCGTACTCCGTGTCCTTCGCGTCGACGGTCGCGATCGCGCAGTTCTCGATGACGGTACGCCGGTGGTCTGCTGCCATGGTTCGTCCTTTTCGCGTACGTGGAGAGGGCACGGCAGGACCCTGGAGGTTTGAGTGCCGCGGCCGGTCGGCGGGCCGTCCGGCCGCGGGTGCCGAAAGGGAGTTGTGGGCTTACAGGTTGGTGAGGTCCACCGGTATCCGCGCCTCGCAGCCTTCCCGCAGGACGGTGGCCTCGATCAGGCCGTAGGGGCGGTCGGCGGCGAAGTACACCTCGTTGTCGTTCTTGAGGCCGAACGGCTCCATGTCCACCAGGAAGTGGTGGCTGTTGGGGAGGGAGAAGCGGACCTCGTCGATCTCGCCGCGGTGGTCGATGATCCGCGTGCCCATCTGGTACATCGTCTGCTGCAGGGACAGGGAGTAGGTCTCGGCGAAGGCCTGGAGCATGTGCTTCCTGGTCTCCTCGTACGACGTCTCCCAGTCGGGCATCTCCTGCTCGTCGTCGGTCCAGTTGAACCGCCAGCGGCCGGAGACCGAGGTGGCGAGGATACGGTCGTAGGCCTCCTTGAGCGTCGTGTACCTGTCCTTGACGTAGCCCCAGAACTCGGAGTCGGTGGAGTTGAGCACCGTCAGGTCCTTCAGGCCGGAGACGACCTCCCACTTCTCCCCGTCGAAGGTGATCTGGGCGAGCCGGGTCTCCTGACCCTTGCGGACGAAGGAGTGCTCGCCCTCACCGGCCGCCTCGATCCGCTCCCAGGAGTACTCCTCGATGCGGATGCGCGCCCGGTGTATGGGCTCCTGCGAGGTGACGAAGTGGCGGGCGAGGTGGATGCCGAACTGCTCGGCGGACTCGATGCCGTGCTCCTTGGCGAACGCGTACACCGTGTTCTTGGTGGTGTCGGTCGGCAGGACGTTGGCGTTGGAGCCGGAGTAGTGGACCTCGTCCATGTCGCCGGACAGGGCGACGGAGACGTTCAGGTCCTTGATGTGGTGGGTGGTGCCGTCCCGCGTGATCCTGACGACTCGGTTCTCTGCTTTGCCGTACTGGTTCTGGCCCAGAATCGTAGGCATGTGTCTGCTAGCTCCCTCGGTAAACGGAGTAGCCGAACGGGTTGAGCAGCAGCGGTACGTGGTAGTGCTCGCCCGGTACGACGGCGAACGTGATCGCCACCTCCGGGAAGAACACTCCGGTGCCGCTGTCCCGATGCGCGGGGGCGTCCTGCTGTGCCTCGGCTTGGTTCCTCGCTGATGGTGCGAAGTACGCCTCGACCTCGAAGTCGAGCCGTACGTGGGTGGTTCCCTCCGGCAGGGCCGGCAGGTCCTTGCACCGCCCGTCCGCGTCGGTCGCGGAGCCGCCGAGCGCCCGCCAGTCCGCGTCCCGGCCCGAGCGGGCGGCGAGGCGGACGGCGACACCCTCGGCGGGGCGGCCGGCGCTGGTGTCCAGGATGTGCGTGGACACGGAGGCGGTGGTGTCGGTGCTCATGTGGGTCAGTCCTCTTCGGCTTCGGCTTCGAATCCGGCTTCGGCTTTGCCTTCGGCTTCGGCTTCGTCTTCGGCTTCGGCTTTGCCTTCGGCTTCGACGAGACGGGCCAGCCGGATGCGGTTGATCTTCCCCAGTTCGGTGCGGACGATCTCGCGCTCCCGCTCCGGCGCGTTGCCGAGGCGTTCCCGGAGGGCGTCGCGCATCTGCTCGCCGGTCCGGCCGGTGGCGCAGATGAGGAAGACATGGCCGAACCTCTCCTGGTAGGCCAGGTTCAGTTCGAGCATCTCGGCCTTCAGCGCCTCCGGGGCGCCGGCCATGCCGCTCTGTTCCCGGGTGGAGGTCGGGTCCCCCGGTTTCGGGCGGCCGATCGGCGGGTGCCCGGCCATCGCCTCTTCCAGGTCGGCCGTGGTCAGGCCGGCCGTGGCGGCGTCACTGGCGGTGTACAGGTCGTCGGCGGTGGGGTACGGGCGGGCGGCGAGCAGTCGCCGGGCCCATGCCCTGGAGGCGCAGGCCTCGTGGAGTGCGGCGAGGGCCGCGTGCTCCTCCAGGGCGTTGAAACGGGCCAGGCCCGGAGGTGGGAAAGTCGACGTCACGGAAGCCTCCGTGGCCGCGAGCGGCCTTCGTGTCGAACGGGCGTGCCGACAGTGAACGCCGTCACGAACAACACGTCAACAGTTTGTTGAAAATTCGGCGTGAGAAAGAGGAGCGCCCGTCGTCCGGGAGGTTCAGGTGCCCTTCTCGCGGTTGAGGTAGTTGTAGACGGTGAAGCGGCTGACCCCCAGCGCGCTCGCCACGGTCTCCACACCGTGCCGCACGGCGAAGGCGCCGCGCGCCTCCAGACCGCGTACGATCTCCTGCTTCGTCCTGCGGTCCAGGTCCGCGAGCGGCCTGCCCTTCCCGCGCTCCAGCGCCGCGAGGATGTGGTCGAGGGAGTCCGCGAGCTGCGGCAGGCGTACGGCGACGACTGCGGCGTCCTCCCAGGAGAGCACCACGTCGTCGGTTCCGGCCTCGTCCGGCGGGACCATCTCGCCGCCCATGGCGTCGACCAGCGGTTTCACCGCCGCGATGAAGGCCTCGTCACCGGTGCCGGTCACCGGCCGTCCTCCTCGACGACGTTGACCTGGAGCGAGATCCGGGTGGCGCCGGCGGCCAGCGCCCTGCGCAGCATCGTGTCCACGGCGCCGAGCACCGCGTCGGCGCCGCCCTCGGCGGTGTTGCCGAACGGTCCGACGTCCACCGCGTCCAGCTCGGCCGCCTCGACGACCTCCCGCGCGACCACCGCGTGCGCGGGCGCCTCGTCGAGGTCGAAGGGCTCGGTCGTGAACTCCACTCTCAATCGCACGCGCACAACTTAACGCGCGGCGCGGTTCTCGGGACCGCCGGGAAGCCGGGCGGAGACTTCCGGCGGTCCGGCCCTCTTGACAAGTCCGAAGAGTCGACGGCAGTCTTCCATTAAGCAGAAAGAGACTTCCACTATACGGAATTTCAGGAAGGGCGCCTCCGATGGGATTCGCAGACCAGCGCTTCAACGTCAACCTGTCGATCCTCTTCACGGAACTCCCGCTCCTGGAGCGCCCCGCGGCCGCCGCCGCGGCCGGCTTCACCGCGGTCGAGCTGTGGTGGCCCTGGGTCGACTCCCCCGTCCCCGAGCGGTCCGAACTGGACGCGCTGCGGAAGGCGGTCCAGGACGCGGGCGTACGGCTCACGGGCCTGAACTTCTACGCCGGGCGGCTGCCCGGACCGGACCGGGGCGCGCTGTCCGTGCCCGGCGAGGAGTCGGAGCGGTTCCGTGCCAACGTCGACGTGGCCGCCGATTTCGCCGGGTCCCTGGGCTGTACGGCCCTGAACGCGCTGTACGGCAACCGGGTCGACGGCGTGGACCCGGCCGAGCAGGACGCGCTCGCCCTGGAGAACCTCGTCCTGGCGGCCCGGGCCGCCGACCGGATCGGCGCGGTCCTGCTGATCGAGGCGCTGAACAAGCCCGAGTCGCCGCTGTACCCGCTGGTGTCGGCGCCGGCCGCCGTGGGGGTCGTCGACAAGGTCAACGCGGCCACGGGACTGGGCAACGCCCGCTTCCTGATGGACCTGTACCACCTGGCGATGAACGGCGAGGACCTGCCGGCGGTGATCGACCGGTACGCCGAGAAGACCGGTCATGTGCAGATCGCCGACAACCCCGGCCGCGGCGCCCCCGGCACCGGCTCGCTCCCGCTGGAGGACCTGCTGGACCGGCTACGCAAGGCCGGTTACGACGGCTGGGTCGGCCTGGAGTACAAGCCCGGCGAGCGTCCGAGCGCGGAGGCCTTCGGCTGGCTGCCCCGCTGACCACATCCCCTTGCACCGAAAGGCACCCTCACATGAGCAACCTTCCCAAGGTCACATGGATCGGCCTCGGCATCATGGGCTCCCCCATGTCCGAGAACCTGATCAAGGCGGGCTACGACGTCACCGGCCACACCCTGGAGCAGGCGAAGCTGGACCGGCTGGCCGCCGCCGGCGGCACCGCCGCCTCCTCCATCGCCGAGGCGGTGCGGGACGCCGATGTGATCATCACCATGGTTCCCGCTTCCCCGCAGGTCGAGGCCATCGCGTACGGCCCCGACGGCATCCTGGAGAACGCCCGGCCCGGCGCCCTGCTGATCGACATGTCCTCGATCACCCCGGGGACCTCCATCGACCTGGCCGCCGCCGCGAAGGACAAGGGCATCCGGGTGCTGGACGCCCCCGTGTCGGGCGGTGAGGCGGGTGCCGTCGAGGCGGTGCTGTCCATCATGGTCGGCGGCGAGCGGGCCGACTTCGAGGAGGCGAAGCCGGTCTTCGAGGCGCTGGGCAAGACCATCGTGCTGTGCGGCCCGCACGGCTCGGGGCAGACCGTGAAGGCCGCCAACCAGCTCATCGTCGCCGTCAACATCCAGGCGTGCGCCGAGGCCGTGGTCTTCCTGGAGAAGTCGGGCGTGGACCTGACGGCGGCGCTCGACGTCCTGGGCGGCGGACTGGCCGGCTCGACCGTGCTGACCCGCAAGAAGGACAACTTCCTGAACCGGGACTTCGCGCCGGGCTTCCGTATCGACCTGCACCACAAGGACATGGGCATCGTCACCGACGCCGCCCGCGCCGTCGGCGCGGCTCTGCCCGTCGGTGCCGTGGTCGCCCAGCTGGTGGCGAGCCTGCGCGCACAGGGCGACGGCGGACTGGACCACTCCGCGCTGCTGCGGGCGGTCGAGCGGCTGTCCGGCGCGCGGGTCTGACCGGCCCGCTCCACTCACAGACCTCCGGGCGGCGCCGGCGCCGACACCTGTCCTGTCGCGCCCAAGGCGTCGGCGCCGCCCGGAACCCAGCGCGATGAGGCACAGCGACTCGCGTACGGCCCCTGACGGGAGGTCGGGGCCGTACGCGCGGCCCGCGGAGAGCTCGTACGGCCCGGATGAGGGGTGACCGTACGGGACACCGCGGGCGGGGCGAGGGCGCCGCGGCGGCGTGCGAGCCAGTGCGGTGGTGAAGGCCGCGGGACTCCTTCTTCGACCTGAGGGGAGGAGTCCCGGAGCCGTCGCAGCCGCCGCGGTCCCTGGCCCGTACCTCCTTGCAGCGCCCGGATGCGGACGGTCCCGCGTCCGGGCGCTTCTCGTCCGCATCCGGGGTGCGGATCCGTCCGGTGCGCAGCAGCCTGGGGGCATGGCACATCCAACGGAGCATCCGCACATCGTGGTGCACTCCCCGGCCCTGGACGGCTCCCGGCGGGTCACCTCCGGCGACGACACGCTGGGCATCGCCACGCACGTCGACGACGTGGGCGAGATCCTGCGGCTGGCCGATCTGTACGTCACCGATGTCGAGGAGACGGACCTGATCGAGTGGCAGGGCGGCGGCCCCGACGACTGGCCGGGACTGTCGGAGCACCACGAGACGACCTGAGCGCCGCTACAGCATCGGCTGTACGCCGGGTACGCCACCCTCAAATGAACCTCTGAAGGCGGCCCGAAAGGCTTGGACCACCACCGCGGGCGGGCACACTCCTGGCACACGGGGCCCGCCGGCACGGGGGCGGCGGGCCCCGGCCGAGGGGGTGTCATGCCATGACCGGCACCGGAGGCGTCCGGGGGACGCCGCACGAACTCGCCCTGCTGGCCGGCGGCCCGCGCGCCGCGGTCACGGTGGCCGTCGTCGCCCTGCATCTGCGGGGCGCGGTCGAGGCGGGCGCGCCGGGTACGGTACGGGCGGTCGACGGGGAGGCGGGGCGGGCCCTGCCCCCGCTGCCGCCGCCCGGGGTTCCGCTGGAGGACGTCCAGGGGCGGACCGAGCCCGTCACGGGCGCGATGCGGGCGTCGTACCTGGAGAGCGCGGTCCACCACTGCCTGGCCGAGCCCTCCGAGACACGGGAGCTGGTCCGGCACCCGGATGTCCGCTGGGCGGTGGCCGAGCTGCGGGTCGGGCTGGCGGAGGCGGGGATGCTGCGGTACCCGCTGCTGCTCGGACCGACCAGGGCCGCCCGCCGGCGGCTGAAGGTCCTGCGGAAGGCGTACCCGCTGCCGACGAGCCGGCACGGCCGGCCGGACCACGAGAAACTGCTCGCCGTCGCCCTGCACGGCAAGGACGCCCTGACCGTCCTCGTCCCACGCTTCGCCCTCCGGGCGGGCCTGACCGAGCGGATCGACCTCAGGGAGAAGGGCCTCCGCCACTCCCCGGGCGGCGGCACCTACGGGGGCGGCGGCGGCCACACCTACTGCGGCGGCGGAGGCGGCTGCGGAGGCGGCTCGAACTGAGCCCGCCTTCCCTCCGACGGTGGTCCGGCGCTGTGCTATTCAGGGGCGGTGACGGTTACCGACATATCCAGCAGACCCTTCGACGCGGTGCTGTGCGACCTCGACAACGTGATCCGCTTCTACGACATCGCTCCAGTGGCCGAGCTGGAGCGTGCCGCGGGACTGGCCGAGGGCACCACGGCGGAAGCGGCCTACGCCCCTGAAGTGGACCTGCCGCTCCTCCTCGGCAGGATCACCACGGAGGAGTGGGTGGATTCCATCGCGTCGGCGCTCTCCGACCGGGTGCCGCCGGCGTGCGCCCGCGAGCTGGGGAAGGCGCTCGCCGACGCCCCGTTCCGCGCCGATGACGTGGTGGTGGACCTGCTGCGTCAGGTGCGGGGGCACATGCCCTTGGTCCTGGTGACGAACGCGACCTTGGAACTGGAGCGCGACCTCGCGTCGATGGGGCTGGCGGATCTCGCGGACCACGTGGTCAGCAGCGCTCGGGTGGGAGTGGCCAAGCCCGACCGGGCGATCTACGAGATCGCAGCCGAGCGGGCGGGGGCAGCCGCCCACCGGTGCCTGTTCGTGGACGACCGGCTGGAGAACGTCGAGGCCGCCATCGCGCTCGGGATGACCGGTGTGCACTACCGCACGCCCGCCGACCTCCGGAAGGTGCTGAGCTTCCTGCCCGGCGCCTGACGGCGAGAGGGGCGGCTCCGTCACCGGGACGGGCCGCCCCCGGGCGGGTGCGGGTGGTCAGCTCTTCAGGGGCGTGATCGATGTCGGGGCGTGGGCCGGTTCCGTCGCGAGGGGCTCGAACTCGACGACGTTGCCGATGTCGTTGGTCGTCGACATGGAGATGTTGGTGACGCGTTCCAGGATCGCCTCGACGACGACCGGGACCCGGAACTCCGACGCGAGCTTCTTGGCCTGTTCCAGGGCCGCGCCCAGTTCGTTCGGGTCGGTCACCCGGATCGCCTTGCAGCCCAGGCCCTCGGCGACCTTGACGTGGTCGACGCCGTAGACGCCCAGCTCGGGGGCGTTGACGTTCTCGAACTCCAGCTTGACCTGGAAGTCGATGTCGAACGCCCGCTGCGCCTGCCGGATCAGGCCCAGGTAGGCGTTGTTCACCAGGACGTGGACGTACGGGATCCTGTGCTGCGCCCCGACCGCCAGTTCCTCGATCATGAACTGGAAGTCGTAGTCGCCGGACAGGGCGACGACCTGCGCCTCGGGGTCGGCCTTCGCCACGCCGAGCGCGGCGGGGACGGTCCAGCCGAGCGGGCCCGCCTGGCCGCAGTTGATCCAGTGCCGGGGCCGGTAGACGTGCAGCATCTGCGCGCCGGCGATCTGCGAGAGGCCGATGGTGGAGACGTACCGGGTCTCGGGGCCGAAGGCCTTGTTCATCTCCTCGTAGACGCGCTGCGGTTTGATCGGGACGTCGTCGAAGTGCGTACGGCGCTGGAGGGTGGCGCGCTTCTCCTGCGCGGCGGCCGCCCAGGCGGAGCGGTCGGGCAGCCGGCCCTCGGCCTTCAGTTCCTTCGCCACCTCGACGAACAGCTCCAGCGCGGCGCGCGCGTCGGAGGCGATGCCGTAGTCGGGGGCGAAGATCCGGCCGATCTGGGTGGGTTCGACGTCGACGTGCACGAAGGTGCGGCCGGCCGTGTAGACGTCGAGTTTCCCGGTGTGGCGGTTGGCCCAGCGGTTGCCGATGCCGAGGACGAAGTCGGACTCCAGGAAGGTCGCGTTGCCGTAGCGGTGCGAGGTCTGCAGGCCGACCATGCCGGCGTTGAGTTCGTGGTCGTCTGGGATGACGCCCCAGCCCATCAGGGTCGGCACGACCGGGGTGCCGGTCAACTCGGCGAACTGGACGAGCAGTTCGGCCGCGTCGGCGTTGATGACTCCGCCGCCCGCGACGATCAGCGGGCGTTCGGCGGCGTTCAGCATGCCGATCGCCTTCTCGATCTGGGCGCGGGACGCGGCGGGCTTGTAGACCGGGAGCGGCTCGTAGGTGTCCGGGTCGAACTCGATCTCCGTCAGCTGCACGTCGATCGGCAGGTCGATCAGGACGGGGCCGGGCCGTCCTGAGCGCATCAGGTGGAAGGCCTGCTGGAAGACGCCGGGGACCTGCGCGGCCTCCAGGACGGTCACCGCCATCTTGGTGACCGGCTTGGCTATGGAGGCGATGTCGACGGCCTGGAAGTCCTCCTTGTGGATCACGGCGGTCGGCGCCTGGCCGGTGATGCACAGGATCGGGATGGAGTCGCCGGTCGCGGAGTACAGGCCGGTGATCATGTCGGTGCCGGCCGGTCCGGAGGTGCCGATGCAGACGCCGATGTTGCCGGGGTGGGTGCGGGTGTAGCCCTCGGCCATGTGCGAGGCGCCCTCGACGTGGCGGGCGAGGGTGTGGGTGATGCCGCCGGAGGCCTTGAGCGCCGCGTAGAAGGGGTTGATCGCCGCGCCCGGGACACCGAACGCGTCGGTGACGCCCTCACGCCTGAGGATCTCAACTGCCGCGCGGGCAGCGGTCATGCGAGCCATCGAGTACTCCTGCTTCGGCTGTCGGATACGTACTCCCGTCGCGCCCCGCGGCGAGTACTTCCGTATGGTGGAAATTAATTTCTACTATCTGGAATGAATGTAGGGTGGGTGGCCGAGGCCGTCAAGAGAGGGGCAAGTGCCGGACACACGGCGGACCGGTGGAGGACGATGGGCACCGCCTCGAGAACACGGGAGTGGGACCATGCCCGAGAGCGTGCCGGTGCGCTGTCCTGCCTGTCGGCGCTCGCACCGCTACACGGCACCGTCGTATCCCTGCGCGTGCGGCGCGCCCGTCACACCGCCGCTGGACCTGGACGGGGTGGCCAGCCCGGTCGGACACCGCGCCTGGGACGAGGAGTGGGTCGCCGTGCGGTGCGGGCGCTGCGGACTCCGTGGCGAGTGGCCGCGGCCGGAACTGGGGTGCCCGTGCGGGACGGTGCTGCTGATCCCGGTGGCCGGGCCACGGGCGTCCGTCCCGGCGGTGCGGCCCGAGGCCTCCGCCGTCCGTTCCGCGCGGGACGCGGTCCGGGACGCGGTCACGGCCGCCGTGCTGCATCTGCGCCGGCTCGGCCACGAGGACGTCCGCCGCACCGACCGGCGCTCCCCGTCCGGTGTCGAACTGGCGGGCCGTGGCGTCCTCGCCCAGGTCGACCCGTCGGCACGTCCGGCGACCCCGCGGGACGTGGAGTGCCTGTGGCTGACGGCGATGACCGAGTCCGCCGTCTGCCTGTACTTCACCGTCGCCGGTTACACCGAGGAGGCGCGGGCCCGCGCCGACGCGCTGGACGTCCCGCTGTTCCTGCTCGGCCCCACCGGCACCCCGCAGCCGGTGAACGGCCCCGCCGAAGCGCTGGACGCCGACGGGGCCTGAAATCCCGGCGACGAGCCCGCCACCGGCATCCGATACTCGGCGGATGCGCATCCGTCCCGCCGAACCCGGTGAACTGCCCGCCCTCCAGGACATCGAACGGGCCGCCGGCACCCCGTTCCGCGACCTCGGCATGCCGGAGATCGCCGACGACGACCCGCCCGCACCGGACGTGCTGGAGCGCTACCGCCGGGCGGGCCGCTGCTGGGTGGCGGCCGACGAACGAGGCCGGCCCGTGGCGTACTTGACCGCCGAACCCGTGGACGACGCCCTCCACGTGGAGCAGGTCTCCGTCCACCCGGACGCCGCCCGCCGGGGAGTGGGCCGGGCGCTGCTCGACCACGCCGCCGCCCACGCCCGTGGACGGGGCCTGACCGCGCTGACGCTGACCACGTTCGCCGATGTCCCGTGGAACGCCCCGTACTACGCGCGCCTCGGCTTCCGCACGCTGAACGAGCCCGAACTCACACCGGGCCTGCGGCGGATCCGCGCCGAGGAGGCCGGACACGGACTCGACCGGTGGCCGCGCGTGTGCATGCGCCGGGACGTCCCCCCGCACCCGCGGCAGGAGAGCCGGACTGCCCGGATGACGATCAGACTGGCGCGTGAGCAGGACCTTCCCGGCTTCCTCGGCCTGGCGGCCCAGGTCGAGCAGTGGTTCGGCCCGATGGTCGAGGAGCCGGGCTTCCACGACGCGGTGCGGGAGCACATCGCCGGCTCCCTGGCGCTCGTCGCCGACTCCTCGGGGCCGGACCTCCTCGGCGGACTGCTGTTCGGTGGCGAGGCGCCGACGTATCACGTGCACTGGCTCGTCGTCTCGCACCAGGCCCGGGGAACGGGCGTCGGCGGCGCGCTGATGGCGGAGGCGACGCGCCGGTGGGTGCGCGGGCCGGGTGACATCGAGGTGGTCACCTTCGGGGCCGACCACCCCGGTGCCGTCGTCAGCGGCGCCCGTGTCTTCTACGAGCGGCTCGGCTTCACCCCCGCCGAGGCCGCCGCTCCGGGTCCGGAGGGCGGCTCACGGCAGGTCTTCCGGCGGGCCGTCGCCTGACACGACGTCACGAGACGCCCTCTCCGGGAAATACCGGAGAGGGCGTCGACAGTGAACTGATCCCGGCCTGAAGGCGATGTACGTCGGTCGGGCGACTCCGCAGCGCGACGAAGCTCCCGGCAGGAGCTGTCACGGCCAAGTTCCACCGTGTCCCGCCAGGAGCTCCACGCGTCCGCCCGCCGGCGGCGGCCGACCGCAGGGCGTCGAGCCCCGCTCGCCCCGGCCCGCCTGCGGTGCGGTGACACCTGTGCGCAGCTCGCGGCCGGGTTCGGTCTCGGGGTCGCCGCGGACCCGGCCCTGTTCCTCCGGCTGGAAGCGGCACCACGGCGTGAACGTCCGGGTCCTGGACGGCCCGCTCGGCAGACTGCTGCGGGCATCGCCCGCGCTGCCCGGCACGACGCACGACCTGACGGGGACGCAACACCGCTCACGCCAGGATCCGGCGCGCCGGTGGGCAGGTCACGGCCACGCTCAAAGGCCGGCGACTCCGCGCGGGCTCCGCTGCGGCACCAACAGGACCACGGGCACGGTGAAGGCGGCCCTCGCCCTTCACCCCGCTCCGGCGCGAGAGGGCAAAAGGCTCAACGGGCCATCCCTGTCGCAGGACCACTGAAATCACCTCCGACTACGGGAAACAGAGCCATCACGTCGGGAAATGCAACAACCTCCCGCCGTCCGCGAATAACTTGATCAACCCTTTACCGGCTTGGGTTTTCTTACGGGATCTTGATGGGCAACCTGTGGGCGGCGTGCGACCGAGTGCACCATGCATCGATCAACTCGGCGTCACATCAATACACAAACGGCAGGACATGCTGCGCTCGATGCGGCACGGAGAAGAAAAATCTGAGGTGATATGTGTGCAAGGCATACGTAAATGGGGGCTGTCGGCGGCTGCCCTGACGCTGCTGGCCGGAGCCTTCCAGGGAATCCAGGCGTCACCGGCAGCCGCAGCCGACTGCTGGCGGGCCACCTGTTCGGGCAAGGACCCCGTTCAGATGGGGTGTGACGACGACGCCGAGATTCTTCAGCAGGTGGCCGAGCCGGATGCGTCGGTCGTGGTGCGGCTGATGTGGTCACCGCAATGTCAGGGCGTATGGGCGAAGGTCTCACGCGATCTCGACACGTCGCCCGACTACGTGTACCTGACGCTGTGGTCGACACGTGATCCTGACGGCGGCATTCAGCGGTCCACCGCGTCGGGCCCGCTGCCCGACGGCGTGGCGGGCGACTACACCGTGATGCAGAACTGGAAGACCACGACAGCGAAGGCGTGCTGGAACGACGTCCACACGCAATACGACCCCGAGCCGCTGAAGTACATCATCAACAACCCCACCGCCACATCGGACAAACCGGTCGACGCGAGCCTCCCGACCACCCACGGCAGTTGTACGGATTGGCTGTGAGGAAGATTATGCGTATAAGAGGTCTCAGGAGATATTTCTCCATGAACCCGCTGATGGCTCTGAGCTTGGTGGCGGCGTCCGCGGTCGCGGTCCCGCTGGTTTCCTCGGACACCACGGTGCAGACGGCCCCTGCCGCCGCGGACGACACGGCGCCCAGTCTGTTCTCCACACCCGGCAAGGAACTGGGATCCGGTTACACCTCTTCGTCGGACGCCATCGTGCAGGCCACCGGCGACGCCGAGGGACTGCACATCCTCGCGGCGAGGGAGAGCGACGCGTTCTCCTTCTATGAGATCGCCCGCCTCAACCGCAAGGAGCTGTCGGACGTCGGCCCGTGGACGGGCTACGTCTGTACCACGGGGTCGGGGAACTACGCGGCAGCGGTGTACGCCCCGTCGATGTGGTCCAACGAGCCCGGCGCGTACGCGAGAGGCGCGTTCGCCGCGGTGATCCGTCTCTCCGACGGCAAGGTCACCGAGGTTCCCGAGCGGGTACAGCTGGCGTACTTCACGCCGGGCTGTGGAGCGGGCGACGAGGTGGCGTTCACCTCCAGTTCGGCCACCGACGAGTCCGTCGGCTCGACGACGGTCATATCGGTCGACGCGGCCACCGGAGCGGTGTCCTCCCGCCGCACGGTCAAGGGTTTCCTGACCCATGTCACGCCCACTCGGAAGGGCACGTTCGGCGTGCTCGACGGCAACCTCGTCGACCTCAAGGGCGACGGCAAGAAGCTGTCCGCCCGCAAGCTCGCCGCGGTGCCCGGCCCGATGTTCGCGCTGACCGCCTCGAAGAACGGGACCGTGGACATCGGCACGGTCGACGGCAAGAGCAGCGTCATCTCCCGCTTCAACGGCAAGGACTTCACCGAACTGGGCCGAGCCCCCAAGGGGAAGGTCGAACTCCTCCCCGTGGCCGACGGCGCCGCGGTCGTCGGGCAGGTGAAGGGAATCGACACCAGCGACGCCCCGGGGCTCTTCAAGCACGCCGTGGACGGACGCGTGACCGGAATCTCCCGCCACCGTCACCTGGTGACCCACTCGGTGTTCTCCGAGCAGATGAAGGGCCTCACCACCCGCATCGGCTCCGCCTCGAAGCAGGGCGCCGGAACACTGACCGTCAAGGCGACCGCGCTCAAGACCGGCGCGAAGGCCACCACGCTCGTCGACGCCGACCGCAGGCGGCCGAAGCCGGACACCTCGCTGCCGATGGACCCGGCCGCGTTCGTCACGGCCGATGACGACGATCCTCCCACCTGCGGCGAGGGCGGGCCGGAATCACAGTGCCTGTCCGGATCCGGTGTGGACCACTACGGCTTGATCGGGCAGATGGAAACCCCCTGCATCGTCAAGCGCAACGACCCCAAGCGCCAGGCTCTCCAGGCCAGCGCGAACCAGGTCGAGTGGGCGGTCGACCAGGCCGTTCACGGCACTCTGACAATCACCCGCCCGCAGAACTGGCACGACACCGGGCTTGCCGCCTACACCCCGCAGGGCCTGTTCCCCAAGCCGAAACTGACCGGCGGAGGCGAGATTCCCGCACAGGTCATGCTGGGCATCCTCGCCCAGGAGTCCAACTTCAAGCAGGCCTCCTGGCACTCCATGAACGGTGACTCGGGCAACGTCACCAGGTCGGACTGGTTCGGCAACGAGAACGGCATCCACTACTACCCCGACCGGTCCAAGGCCGACTGCGGCTACGGCATCGCCCAGGTGACGACCGGCATGTCCTGGGAGCACTCCACGCAGTACGACGCCCTGCGCGCCGGCGCCATCACCACCGACTACGCGGCGAACATCGCCGCCGGTCTGGAGATCCTGGCCGAGAAGTGGAACCAGCTCAAGGCGCTGGGCATGAACACCAACAACGGCAGCCCGGCCTACCTCGAGAACTGGTACACGGCGCTGTGGGGCTACAACTCCGGCGTCTACACCTCCGGCTCCGTCGGTCTGGGCTTCTTCAACAACCCGGTCAACCCGAGCTACCCCGCCGACCGGCACCTGTTCCTGCGCGACAGCTATGAGGACGCCTCCACCCCCAGCGAATGGAGTTACCAGGAAAAGGTCCTCGGCTGGGCCGAGACCCCGCAGCTGACCTGGAACGGGGAAGAGTCGTACTCCGAGCCGAACATGCCGCTCGGCCGCATCACGGACGCCCCGCACGACCTGTTCTGCGACCCCGGCATCAACGCGTGCGACCCGGACGCGGCCGACCCGTGCCCGAGCTGGGACGAGCAGTGCCGCTGGGACGGCTCGGTGAACTGGATGGGCAGCTCGCAGAGCACCAGTAACTCCACCACCGAGAAGCTCAGCTACTCGCTCGGCTCGGGAGAGCCCGCACTCCAGAGCAAGTACGGTCACGGCCCGTGCATCGACCACCCGAGCGTCTACACCGGTGCCATCATCGTCGACAACCTCGGAGAGCACGAGGACACCTACGGGTGCGGGGACTTCGAGGCAGCCGACGACGGCAAGTTCACCCTCCAGGTCGGCGACAACTTCACCATGCAGAGGGACGACGGCTCGTTCCGTGCGACCCCCTACATCGCCGGCATCGACCTCCACCAGCTCGGCGCCGGGTACGACCACCACGTCTACTTCACGCACAGCTACGAATACACCGAGCCCTTCCACAGGGTCACCGGCCGGTGGCAGGTCAACCAGGCCAAGCTCCCCTCCGGAGACCAGCCCGGCCAGCGCTACAAGGTCTACGTCCACCTGCCCGCCCACGGAGCGGAAGCGGTCGTCCGCTACGACTTCATCCCGGGTGACAACACGGCGGGCGCCAAACCCGACTACTGCAATGTCAACCAGGGAACCCGCAGCGCGGGGAAGGACACCTGGTTCGAGATGGGCACCTTCACCTTCTGGAAGGGTGGCCGGATCGAGATGGACAACATCCACAAGGGCGGCACCGGAGACGACAACGTGGTGTTCGACGCGATCGCCTTCGTTCCGTTCAACTACGCGGATCCCGGCCCGTGCGCCCTTGTCGACGGTGGCCTGTGATGCGCGCCGCCGTCCGTGTTCCCGCCGTGCTGATGACTGTCGTCATCGGCGCGGCGGGAGCCGCCTCCTGCGGCCAGAGCAACTCCACGACGGCAGCGTCCGACCGTTCGAAGGCCGCAGCGCCTCATCCCGAGGCATCCAGGACGCGGACCGCACCACGTGCCGCCGATCTGCCGAAGCACGCGGTGACCAGCGACAAGCAGCCCAGCTTCGGCGCGGCGGACACGATGGCCGCCGGATACACCGGTAAGGACTTCCTCACCGGGCTCTCGAAGGACTGGAAGCTGAAGCTGGACAAACCCGTCGAACAGGAGATGCCCGACGGAAAAGAAAGAACCTACGTCCACGGACGCGGCGGGAACGGGATGACGGTTTCGGCCGGATACGCCGATCACGAGAACATGTCGTCCCTTCTGTGCAGAGTCGGCGCGAACCGATCCGATGGTTTCGACTTCCTCGCCGCCTGTACCGGACTCGATGTGGCGGGAGTCGACCACAGCAAGGCGTCCTCGTGGCTCGAGCAGGCGAAGAAGGAGACCGATTCGCTGTATGCGAAAAGGGTCGCCGAGACGGGAAACAAGAAGGAGTACGTTGTCAGCGGGGTGTTCACCTCGGGGCCGGTGACGATGGTTCTGCACCGGGCGTATGACAAGTACTCGCTGAGAGTCCTCGGGGGCGCGGTGACGCAGAGCGAGTAACCGGCTTTCGGACGTGGAGGTCCCTGCTGTCCCCGGCAGGGACCTCCACCCCGCGAAAGGGCGTTCTGTCCCGGCAGGGTTGTCCGGTTCGAGGTTCAGGTGTCGCGCCGGTTCGGGGTGGATTCCCGGGTGAGCCGGCCGAATGTCCGCTCGACCACCCAACGCCGGGGAATCACTTTGAAGCCTTTGGCTCCTGGTTCACGCTGGACGACTTCGACGTCGATGCCGGGGCGGGCGCCGTGGTCGATGGCTTTGGTGCGGTAGCCGATGTCGAGGCCCTTGCCTCCGCGTTCCGCCCGCCAGGCGGTGAGCGCGGGTCCGATCAGCTCCCAGCCCGCAGCGGACAGGTCGCCGGGATACGGGCGCTGTCGCCTCAACAGCCTCACAGCGACCCGCCACCGAAGCGTCGCCGGACAGCCCCGCCCGGACAAGACGCTCTACAGGGGCGAGCAGATGAGTTCTTCGGTCTTCTGCTTGTACTCCTGCATTTCGCCTGCCTCGTAGCCCGCTTCCTTCAGGCTCTGCATCAGTGACGCCGTGTCGCCGCACAGGCGAGGACGCTGCTGATCAAGGTAGGATTTGACGCCTTCGGCGGTCAGTTCTCCCCACGCCTGTTTGATCTCGTCGTCCTTCTCGTGCGCATAGGAAAACTCGACCCATTCCTTTTCCCGGTCCGTCAGGCGGGACGTGTCGACAGACGTATCACTTCCGCTGCACGAGGCGGCCATGAGAGTGGCCGCCACCACCACGAGACATATGCGCGCTTTCTTCACAATGCCCTCTTCTGTGTAGATCACCAGAAGCGTATTGTATCCACCCGACCCCACTGACCGGTGACCGGAAGGGGGAGGGCCTGACGCACAGAAGTGCCTGCCGAGCTGGAATACGAGGGTTTCCGCACTTCTCTCGGCCCCGACCGGCAAGGCACCTCGTAAGTGAAACACCCCCGTAATTCAGAAGTACGAGTCCGTCCCGGCCTCACCTGCCGTACCGCTCCCGCAGCTCCACCTTGCGCACCTTCCCGGACACCGTCATCGGGAAGGTGTCGAGGAGCTGGAGCCGGCTCGGGATCTTGTAGTGGGCGAGGCGGTCCGCGCAGAAGGCGCGCAGTTCCTCCAGGGTGAGCGGGTCGGCCGGATCGCGCGGGATGACACAGGCGAGCACCTCCTCGCCGTACCGCTCGTGCGCGATCCCGACGACCTGGACGTCCGCGATCTTCGGGTGGGCGTAGAGGAACTCCTCGACCTCGCGCGGGTAGATGTTCTCCCCGCCCCGGATGATCATGTCCTTGATGCGGCCGACGATCTCCACGTAGCCGTCCTCGCGCATCACCGCGAGGTCCCCGGTGTGCATCCAGCGGCCCGCGTCGACGGCCTCGGCGGTCTTCTCCGGCTCGTTCCAGTAGCCGAGCATCACGCTGTAGCCGCGGGTGCACAACTCCCCTGCGGTGCCGCGCGGTCGGGTCACCCCGGTGGCCGGGTCGACGACCTTGACCTCGATGTGCGGCAGCACCCGGCCGACGGTGCCGGTGCGGTGTTCCAGGTCGTCGTCCATGCGGGTCTGGAGCGACACGGGAGACGTCTCGGTCATGCCGTAGCAGATGGAGACCTCCTCCATGTGCATCTCCGCGACCACCCGCTTCATCACCTCCACCGGGCACGGCGAACCCGCCATGATGCCGGTGCGCAGCGAGGTGAGGTCGTACGACGCGAAGTCGGGCAGGTTCAGTTCGGCGATGAACATGGTGGGCACGCCGTAGAGCGAGGTGCAGCGCTCCCGCTGGACGGCCTCCAGGGTGGCCTTCGGCTCGAAGGAGGGGGCCGGGATGACGATGCAGGCGCCGTGGGAGGTGGCGCCCAGGTTGCCCATGACCATGCCGAAGCAGTGGTAGAACGGCACCGGCAGGCAGACGCGGTCCTGCTCGGTGTAGCCGACGGTACGGCCCACCCAGTAGCCGTTGTTGAGGATGTTGTGGTGGGAGAGCGTGGCGCCCTTCGGGAAGCCCGTCGTGCCCGAGGTGTACTGGATGTTGACCGGGTCTTCGCAGCTCACCCCGGCGGCGATCGCGTCGAGTCGCTCGGCCGGTACGGCGGACGCGCCCTCGGTCAGCGCGTCCCAGGACGGGTCGCCGATGTAGACGGTCTCCCGCAGGTCGGGGCAGGCTCCGCGCACTTGGTCCACCAGTGCCCGGTAGTCGCTGCCCTTGTGGGCGAGCGAGGAGACCAGCAGCGAGATACCGGACTGCTTGAGCACGTACTCCAACTCGTGTGCCCGGTAGGCCGGGTTGAT
Source organism: Streptomyces sp. CB02400 (assembly GCF_001905725.1). Taxonomy (GTDB): domain Bacteria; phylum Actinomycetota; class Actinomycetes; order Streptomycetales; family Streptomycetaceae; genus Streptomyces; species Streptomyces atrovirens. The sequence continues at coordinate 725,820 of NZ_LIWB01000001.1, read as the reverse complement.
GTTCACCATGATGACGCCGATGCGGGCGGTGGCGTACTGCACCAGGACCCACTCGGGACAGTTGATGGCCCAGATGCCGACCCGGTCGCCCGTCTCGATGCCCTTCGCCAGCAGTCCGCGCGCCACCTCGTCGACGGCGGCGCCGAACTCGGCGTAGGTCCAGCGCCGTCCGGACTCCACGTCGACGAGGGCCTCGCGGTCGGGCCACGCGGTGACGGCCCGGCCGAGGTTGGCGCCGATGGTGTCGCCGAGCAGTGGGGTCGTACTGGTGCCGTGGCTGTACGACAGGGGTGCGGTCACCGGAAGTCCTCCTCGCGGTACTCGTCGGTGGAGCCGGCGGCCGTGGCCTCGCGCAGCTCGATGCGGCGGATCTTGCCGGAGACCGTCTTGGGCAGTTCGCCGAACTCCAGGCGGCGGATCCGCTTGTACGGGGCGAGCGCCTCGCGGGAGTGCTCGAAGAGCACCTTCGCGGTGTCCGGGCCGGGCTCCCAGCCCTCCGCGAGCACGATGTACGCCTTGGGCACGGCCAGCCGCAGCGCGTCCGGGGCGGGCACGACGGCCGCCTCGGCGACCGCCTCGTGCTCCAGCAGGGCGCTCTCCAGCTCGAAGGGGCTGATCTTGTAGTCGCTCGCCTTGAAGACGTCGTCCGCGCGACCGACGTAGGTGATGTATCCGTCCTCGTCGCGGGAGCCGATGTCCCCCGTCCGGTAGTAGCCGCCGGCCATCGCCTCGGCCGTACGGTCCGGGTCGCCGTGGTAGCCGGTCATCAGGCCCACCGGACGGTCGGAGAGGTCGAGCGCGATCTCGCCCTCGGTGGCGCCGGGCGCGCCGGAGACCGGGTCGAGGAGTTCGACGCGGTAGCCGGGGCTGGGGCGGCCCATGGAGCCGGTCTTGAGGACCTGGCCGGGGCTGTTGGAGACCTGGACGGCGGTCTCGGTCTGGCCGAAGCCGTCCCGGATGGTGACGTTCCAGGCCCGCCGGACCTGCTCGATGACCTCGGGGTTGAGCGGCTCACCGGCGGCTACGACCTCGCGGGGCGGGGTGCGCAGCCGGCCCAGGTCGGACTGGATGAGCATGCGCCACACGGTCGGCGGGGCGCAGAACGTGGTGACGCCGGCCTTGTCCATCTCGGCCATCAGGCGGGGCGCGTCGAAGCGGGTGTAGTTGTGCAGGAAGACGGTCGCCTCGGCGTTCCACGGGGCGAACAGATTGGACCAGGCGTGCTTGGCCCAGCCGGGCGAGGAGATGTTGAGGTGCACGTCACCGGGGCGCAGGCCGATCCAGTACATGGTCGCCAGATGGCCGACCGGGTACGAGGTGTGGGTGTGCTCGACCAGCTTGGGGCGGGCGGTGGTGCCGGAGGTGAAGTACAGCATCAGGGGGTCGTCGGAGAGGGTGGGCCCGTCGGGCGCGAAGTGCTCGGCGGCGCCGTAGGCGTCCGTGTACGGCTGCCAGCTCTCACCGGCCCCCTCCCCCACCGCGATCCGGGTGTAGTCGCCGGGCACCTCGTCGAACTTCGCGGTGTCGGCGGCGCGCGCGATCACATGGCGGACGCGGCCCCGGTCGACGCGGTCGCGCAGGTCGGCGGGGCCGAGCAGCGGGGTGGCCGGGATGACCACGGCGCGCAGCTTCATCGCGGCCAGGGCGGTCTCCCACAGCTCGGCCTGGTTGCCGAGCATCACCAGCACCCGGTCCTCGGCGGCCACGCCCCGCTGCCGCAGCCAGTTGGCGACCTGGTCGGAGCGGCGGGCCAGGTCGGCGAAGGACAGCCGGGTCTCGTCGCCGTCCTCCTCGACGAGGTGCAGGGCGGTGCGGTCGTTGCCGTCCGCGATCACGTCGAACCAGTCGAGCGCCCAGTTGAACCGGTCGGGCCGGGGCCAGGCGAAGTCCCGGTGGGCGGTGGCGTAGTCCTCGCGGTGTTCCAGCAGGAAGTCCCGGGCCCTGCGGAACGCCTCCGTCGCCGTCGTCATCTGCTCCTCCTCGTGCCGGACCGTGCCGGACCATTGCCGCGCGGCTCTTCCCCATCGTGTAATCCGTGATGCGTGTCTCACTACCCCCGAACGGGGGTGTGCGCCCGCGCGGAGGTCGTGGTGAAGGGGTGAACAGGTGACAGCTGACCCGATGAGGGCGGGCGACGCGGTGGAGATCCGCGGGGCGCTGGCCCGGCTGCGGCGCGCGACCGGGCTGCCGGTCGCCTTCGGCGGACTGGTGGAGCCCGGCCGGCGGCAGGTGCGCATCAGCGAGCTGAGCGGCACCGCGACGCCCGCGCTGAGCGCGCTCGCGGTGACCTCGGGCAACGGTCTGGGCGGCAAGGCGGTGGCGCTGGCCCGGCCGTGCGCGGTGACGGACTACTCCGTCTCGCGGCAGATCAGCCACGAGTACGACCTCCCGGTCGCCGCCGAGGGCCTGCGCGCCGTCGTCGCCGTGCCCGTGGTCGTACGGCGTCGGGTGCGGGCCGTGCTCTACGGCGCCCTGCGCGCGGCGCACCCGCTGGGCGACCGCACGCTCGGCGCGGCCGTTCAGGCGGCGCGGGACGTGGAGCAGGCGCTGGTGGTACGGGAGGAGGCGGCGACGCTGGTGGCGGCGGCCGGTCCGGGGGCGGGGCGGCCCGATCCGGTGGCCGGGGCGGCCCGGGAGCAGGTGCGGGAGGCGCACGCGGCGCTGCGGGCGCTGGCGCCGCGGATCGCGGATCCCGTGCTGCGGGCCGAGCTGCTCGACGCGTGCGCCCTGCTCACCGCGGGCACCGCCCCGTCCCCGGCGGTGCGGCTCGCGCCCCGGGAGGTGGACGTGCTCGCCTGTGTGGCGGCGGGGGCGACCAACGGGGCGGCGGCGGAGCGGCTGGGGGTGACGGCCGAGACCGTCAAGGCGTATCTGCGGTCGGCGATGCGGAAGCTGGGGGTGCGGACCCGGGGGCAGGCCGTGGTCGCGGCCCGCCGGGCGGGGTGGTTGCCGTAGGTTTGCGGTGTTTTCCCGAGGCGGGTATTACCAGCGGTACAACTTTGGATTTCACCGTCGCCCGGTCCGCTGTAATTTGCCTCACTACACGGTCCGTCCGGAATTAAGGAGCCTGTTGCCTAATATTGGCCAGGACACGCCACACGGAGGGGAGCGGTGACCGTGCGACGGGACTTCAAGGAGCCTGCCAGGAGCCGCCCCGACCTGGTCATAGGCCGGGAGGAGCTGTACTCCGAGGCACGGGAGCAGCTCGCCCGTGGGGGCAGCGTGCTGTTGCACGGCCCCGCGGGAATAGGAAAGTCGACCGTGCTGCGGGCACTCGCGGCGGAAAACGCCGGTGCGACGGGGACGGTGTTGCGCTGCTCCGCCACGGAGTCCGAATCCCATCTTCCGTTCCTGGCGCTGGCCGATCTGTTCGGTCTGGTCCTCGACAAGGTGTCCGCCCGGCTGCCCGCCGCCCAGCGCACCGCCCTGGAGTCGGCCCTCACCGGGCGCGGCGAGTCCAGCCTCCAGCGGGACGGCCTCGCGCTGCGTCTCGCGGTGCTGTCCATGCTGCGGGCGCTGGCCGCCGAGGGTCCGGTCCTCATCGTCGCCGACGACCTCCAGTGGCTGGATTCCGCCAGTGCCGAACTCCTCGGCTTCGCCGCCCGGCGGCTCGGCGACAGTCCGGTGCGGATGCTGTGCGCGGTGCGCACGGACGGCGAGGAGTACGACCGTCATCTGCGCGCCTGCCCGCCGGACACGCTCGCGGTGCGGCTGGGCCCGTTCTCCCGGACCCAGGTGTCCGCGCTCCTCGACCACCGCGGCTACACCGCTCTGTCCCGCTCCACGGCCCGTGACATCCACCGCACCAGCGGCGGCAACCCGCTGTTCGCCCTCGAACTGGGCCGCGCCCTCGCCGAGAGCCCCACCCGGCCCAGACCGGGCGAGCCGCTGCCGGTGCCGACCTCGCTGCGGGCCCTGGTGCTGAGCCGCCTGGAGATGCTGTCGGACGAGGCGCGCCGCACCCTGCTGGTGGCCAGCGCGGGCGCCCGCCCCACCCTGGCGCTGCTGCACGCGGCCGGCCGGGAGAACGCCGAGGCGGAGACGGCGCAGGCCGCCGCGCTGGGCCTGCTGGCGACGGACCACGAGGAGCCGGCGCTGCGGTTCGCGCATCCGCTGATCTCGGCCGCCCTGTACGCGGAGGCCCCGGCGCGGGAGCGGCGGGCCGTGCACACGGCGCTGTCCACGGCGGCCTCCGACCCCATCGAGCGGGCCCGGCACCTGGCGCTGGCCGCCACCGGCCCCGACCCGGAGGTGGCGGCCCGGCTCGCGGAGGCCGCCGCGCTGGCCCGGGACCGGGGGGCGCCCTCGGTCGCGGCCTCGCTCGGGCTGCTCGCCGCCCGGCACACCCCGGCCGACGGCGCTCCCGGCCCCGACGAGCGGCGGCTCCAGGCCGCCGAGGACGCGATCACCGCCGGCGAGGTCGACCTGGCCCGGGACATAGCGCGCGAGGTGCTGACCCGGGCGACGGTGCCGGCCGAGCGGGTGCGGGCGTGGATGGTGGTCATCGAGGCGGCCGGGCAGGCGCTCGGCGAGGTCGACGCCGTGTTCCCGCAGGTGCTGGCCGACGCCGGCGACGACCCCCGGCTGCTGGCCCTGGTCCACTACCAGCTCGCCTGGCGGGAGGTGGTGGTGGACGGCGACTTCGCCAAGTCCCGTCAGGAGGCCGCGCACGCCGCGGAGCTGGCCGCACGGGGCGGCGACCGGCGCACCGAGCTGATGGCGCTGGCCTTCCAGTCGTCCACCGAGACTTTGATGGGCCACCCCGACGCCCCCTCGACCATCCAGCGGGCGCTCCAGGAGCCCCAGGACCCCGATGTGGCCTGCCACCACAACGGCGCCGCGATGGCGAGGTTCCGCTGGCTGCTGATGAGCGACCAGTTGCCGGAGGCCCGTACGGCCGTCACGGCGCTGCTGCGGGAGGCGCGGCGGCGCGGCATGGTGGAGAGCGAGGTGCACTTCTCGCGGCTGCTCGCCGACACCGAACTGCGTTTCGGGCACTGCGGCCGGGCCCTGGACCTGGCCCGCGAGAGCCTGCGGCTGGCCCGGGACTCCGGGATCGGCGAGAGCGCCTCGGCCACGCTCGCCTCGCTCGCGGAGGCGTCGGGCGGGGACGTGGAGCGGGCGCTGGCACTGGCTCGCGAGGCGTCGGACCACGCCGAGGTGGACGGCGACCAGTTGTACCTCTCCCTCGCCCTGGCCGCCCTCGGGTACGCCCAGTTGGTGGCGGGGGACGCGCAGGCCGCGGTCCGTTCGCTGCGCCGGGTGCGGGAGCTGGAGCACGGCATGGGCGTCAGCGACCCGGCGCGGGGCCGCTGGCAGGGCGACCTCGCCGAGGCACTGGTGCGGATCGGTGAGCCCGGCGAGGCGCAGGAACTCATCGACGTCACCCGTGTGCACGCGCTGCGCCTGAACCGCGCGAGTGTCCTCGCGGTGCTCGACCGCGCCGAGGCGCTGGTGCGCGCGGCACGCGGTGAACACCAGGCGGCGCACGAGCAGTTGGCGTCGGCGCAGGAGCGGCTCGCCGGGCTGGGGTACGGCCTGGAGGAGGCGCGGGCCGCCTTCGCGCTGGCCCGGCTGCGCGGGCGGGGCCCGGCGCCGGCGGTGTACGACGAGGCCGCCCGGCTGTTCCGGCGCTGCCGTGCGCTGCCGTGGCTGCGCCAGGTGGAGCGGGCCGTGGCCGCCGGCCCCACGGAGGCGGAGACCGTGCCCGCCGCCACGCCGGGCGCCCTGGACGGGCTGGCCGCGATGGAACGGCAGGTCGCCGCGCTGGTGATGGAGGGCGCCACCAACCGGGAGATCGCCGGGCGTCTGTTCATCAGCGTCAAGACCGTCGAGGCGACCCTCACCCGGGTCTACCGCAAGCTGGGGATCCGTTCACGGGTCGACATCGTCCGGCTGGCGGCGGGCCGTCGCACGAAGTAGCGCCGGACCCGCCGGGCAACCGAGGGTTTTCCCTGCCCCAACTCCCTTAGGGGGTTCCCTCATTGGGACGATCGCGCTCCGGGCCGTAGCGTAACGGCGTGCCGCTCGCCGGGCACACGGGGGCCTGTCCCGAGGCCCTCGTGCTCGACCCCCACCCCGCGCGATCCCCCACCGGCCGTCCCGTGAGGAGACCCATGTCCGGGCTCACCCGTGCCAAGAAGGCCGCCGCCGTCTGCGCGGCCACCGCTGCCGCCGCCGCGACGGCGCTGATCGCCGCCCCCTCCTCCGCCGTCGCCGCCCCGCAGCCGATCGTCGGTGGTACGACGACCACGACGTCCGCGTACCCGTTCATGATGCAGATCACCGACGCCTCGCAGAACCAGTTCTGCGGCGGCACCCTCGTCTCGCCCACCAAGGTGGTCACGGCCGCGCACTGCATGGCCGGCGAGACCACGCGCAGCGTGCGGGTGGTCGGCGGGCGCACCTACCTCAACGGCACCAACGGCACGGTCGCCAGGGTCAGCGGGATATGGATCCACCCCGACTACAGAACCGTCACCCGGGGCGACGACGTGGCCGTGCTGACCCTGTCGACGCCGATGCCGTACGCCACGGCGCCCTACGTGTCCTCCTCCGACACCTCGGTGTACGCGGCCGGCACGACCACCCGCATCATCGGCTGGGGCACCACCTCCTCCGGCGGCAGCTCCTCGAACCAGCTGCGCACCGCGACCGTGCCGACCGTCTCCGACACGAGCTGCCGCGGCTCCTACGGCGGCCGGTACGTGCGGAGCGACATGGTGTGCGCCGGCTACTCCTCGGGCGGGGTGGACACCTGTCAGGGCGACAGCGGCGGACCGCTGCTGATCGGTGGCCGGCTGGCGGGGATCACCTCCTGGGGCGACGGCTGCGCGGCGGCCGGCTACCCGGGCGTCTACACCCGGCTGACCACGTTCTCCGCGGACGTGACGGCACAGGTCGGCGGGTGAGGGACACCCCCATGGATTCCTGAGTACCCCTCAGGTGGCAAACCAGGGGGCGTTGCGGGCTTCCACGAGCAGCCCGCAACGCCCCCTCTCCATGCCCGCGTTCACTCCCGTACGGTCCCGAAGCGGATGTCGTACGCCGTCCCCGGGTGCATCACGTGGAGCATCCGCTCCCCCTCCGCGACGACCTCTTCCCGCCGTTGCCCGTCGAGCCGGCCGAACGGCTCGATGACGAGGGCGTGTTCGTCCAGCCGCCACAGCCCCGCCAGGAACCCGTCGACGAGGAGGGTGCGGTAGGCGATGTTGCCCTGCCAGTGGCGGCCCCGGTACTCGGACGGTACGACGCGGGTGCGGTCGGCGTGGGAGAGGAGCAGGTTGTCGAACTCGGGCAGGAAGCGGGGCGGGGCGGGGGTGTCCGGGCCTGGGCGGGGCGCGTCCGGGAGGTCGAAGAGCTCGACGCCGGCTTCGTCGCGGAAGGTGACGAGGTCCGGGCGGAGGCGTTCGAAGGCCTCGCGCAGCCTGGTCAGTCCGGCCCAGGTCTGCATGTCCTTCACGGAGGCCGGTCCGAAGGCGGCGAGGTAGCGCAGCACTGTGGCGTCCGGCGCCGGCGCCGGCTCGGCGGGCCTGCCCAGCCAGTGCTCGGCGGTGGTGAGCGTGACCTGGCCGCTGCGGCCCCACAGTCCGCGCGGGGTGATCTGCACGAGGGGGAGCTTGCAGCGGGCGGCGACGGAGAGGGACTGCGGGTCGGCGTCGGGCCACTCCTTCAGCAGGGCCTCGCGCAACTGCTTCATGGTGCGCGGTTCGGCCTCGACGAGTTCCCGGGCGAGGGCGGCGAGCCGGTCCAGGTCGACGCCCGTGAGCCCCTTGCGGAACTGGTTCAGCTCGCGGTCGCGGGCGGGCTGCACCAGGGGCCGCAGGGTGAGGCAGTCGCGGGCGGTGTGGGTGTGGATGGTCGAGCGCATGGTGACGATGCGGGCGACCGCGCGGCCGGCCATCGGCCGGGACAGCGCCTCGGGCGTGAAGCCGTCGAGGCGGGCGGCGAGCGCGTAGTAGGGCGGCTTGACGTTCTGCGCCTGGAGACCGACGAGATGCCCGACCGCGTCCTCGGCGGACTTCGGTGAGCGGCGCAGCAGCAGTTGCCGTGCGAGGGTGGCCCGGTTCAGCGCCCGTGTGCCGAGCACCTGCTTCGTCGTCGTCATACCCGCACGCTAGCGGCCATCGCGGTCAGATTCTGTCCCCGATGGCCGCCGGCGTGCGGTGCTGATTGCCTCCCGCCGGAGCGGGGCACTCGGTGCGCACTGTGTACGGACGAGAGCGATCAGGACCGCGAAGGATCCTGCTGACCGGGTGGTTCAGCTTCCGCGACGGGGAGGCGACCGCCGGGGACGTGCTGGCGCTGCGCCGCGTGGAGGAGGTGCTGCGGGGCGCCGGGATGGCGTACGACGTCGTATGGAGCCCCGGGTTCCGGCCGGAGGCGCCGCACTTCGACGACGTACGGCCCGGCGACTACTCGCACCTGGTGTTCGTGTGCGGGCCGCTGCACGGGCCGCAGGTCGAGGAGCTGCACCGGCGCTTCGCGCACTGTGTGCGGATCGCCGTGGGGACGTCGGTGATCGACCCGGGCGACGCGGCCGTGACCGGCTTCCACCGCGTGCTGGCGCGGGACGCCCCCGGCAGCGAGCCGTCCGAGGACCTGGCGGCCCGCGCCCCGGCGGTGCCCGCGCGGCCCGTGGTCGGGGTGGTCCTCACCCACGGGCAGCAGGAGTACGGGGAGCAGCGGCGGCACGGGCAGGTCGCGGAGCAGGTGACGCGCTGGCTGGCCGGGAAGGACTGTGCCCGGCTGGAGTTGGAGACCCGGCTGGACACCCGTGACTGGCATCTGAGCGCGACGCCGGCGCAGGTGCAGTCGGTGCTGGCCCGGCTCGACCTGGTCGTCACCGACCGGCTGCACGGGCTGGTGCTGGCGCTGCGGGTCGGCACGCCGGTGCTGGCGGTGGACCCGGTGGCCGGCGGCGCGAAGGTGACCGCGCAGGCCAGGGCCTGCGGCTGGCCCGCGCTGCTCGCCGCCGAGCAGGTGGACGCGCGCCGGCTGGAGCGGTGGTGGGACTGGTGTCTGACCTCGGGCCGGGTGGCCGCCCGGCAGATGCGCGACGCGTTCCGCGAGGGGCGGGTGCCGGACGGGGCGGACCGGCTGGTGGCGGTGCTGGCGTCGCGCGCCGGCGCCGGTTAGGCCGGACGGCTCCCGGGCACCCGGACGTCCTTGCCCTCGCGGTCGTTGGAGGAGAGACGGTGTCCATCGGTCGGCTCCCTGATCACGAACAGCACATCCTCGACGAGATCGAGCGGTCGCTCAGCCGCGACCGTCGTCTGGCCCGGCGGCTGCGCACGCTCCGGGTCCGCCGGGGACCCGACGTGACGCGTCTGCTGGCGCGGATCACGTCCTACCGTCCACGCGGCCGGACCGTGGCGTTCCTGCTCGCGGTGTCCGTCGCGCTGATGGTGACCGGCATCGTCACCTCGGCGCCGTGGGCGATCTGGGCGTTCGCGGCGGTGTGGCCGCCCACGCTCTTCGCGGTGTTCCGGCTGCTGTGCCGGTGGTCCGGCGGCTGAGCGTTTGCCCTCCGAGGGCGGCGGGGACCCGGCGCGGCAGGAGGTGATGGTCGTGCCCGAACCCGGAAGCAAGAAGTACGACACCCGCCGGGCCCGGCTCCGCAAGGACGCCGAGGACTCCGGAGTCTCCGACCAGGACGCCAACACGGCCGCCAACGAGGAACTGCAGGAGGGCGAGGGCCTGCGCAGCCGCGGCCCCCGCACGGACCGCGGCCGCGGCCCCAAGGGCGAACGCCCGGGGAGCACGGACTGAGCCCACGCACACCGGGGCCCGCCCACCTTTGGTGGTGGGCGGGCCCCGGTGTGCGCGGCGCGGCTCGGCGCCGGCGGTGCGTGTGCCGCCCGGTGCGCGTGGCGCCTCTCGGCGCTGGTGTGGCGTTGAGCCCCGGTGGTGCGCATCGGTAGCGCCGGTGCGGCGCGAGCCCGGTGCGCGCGGCGCGGCTCAGCCGGTGTAGCGGCGGGCCGTGGAGGTGCGTTGGGTGGGTTCCAGGAGGCGTAGGCGGGACTCGACCTCGTACGGCAGGACCCGGCGTTCGCGCAGGACCCAGGGCAGGGCGGAGGCGGCTTCGGCGAAGGCGCGCAGGGAGGCGGTGTCGCGGGGGACGGTACGGGCCAGGTTCAGGGTGCGGCGCAGGGCGGGGCGGACCGGGCGGCGCAGCCAGGTGAACCACAGGGTGTTGCGGATGCCGTGCATCCGGCGCAGGGTGGCGTCCCGCGCGGCCGACGCCTGGTGGTGGATCGTCAGGTGATCGGCGTAGGTGAGCCACCAGCCGTCGGCCGCCAGGTCGGCGGCCAGCAGCTCCTCCTCGCCGCCGAGCCAGAGGCGCGGGTTGAAGCCGCCCGCGGTGCGGAAGGCATCGGTGCGCAGGACGGTCGCGGCGGCCAGGAAGGAGCCGAGGGCCGGGCCGGGCAGCCAGGGCGGGCCGGGGACGGGCGATTCGCGCAGTTCGCGGACGATCGGGTCGTCGGTGCCGTCCGGTTCGACGATGATCCGCGCCGTGACCGAGCCGAGCGCGGGGTGCCGGTCGAGCAGGTCGGCGGCACCGGCGAGGGAGCCGGGCGACCACCAGGAGTCGTCGTCGCAGAAGGCGACGTACGGCGTGCGGACGTCCCGTACGGCGAGATTGCGGCCGACGGCGCCGAGGTTGCGGCCGGGGCGCAGCAGGCGGACGTCCGGGTGGCGGCGGGCGACGGCCTCCGCGGTGCCGTCGGTGGAGCCGTTGTCGGTGACGGTCACCGGCGGCTCCTCGGGAAGGGCGGCGAGTTCGGCGAGGGTGCGCAGCAGTTCGGGGCGCCGGTTGTGGGTGATGACGACGACGGTCGTACGGGGGTCGGTCATGCGGTCGTCCTCTCCGGCTCCAGCAGACGGGCGGCCCGTTCCACGTGCGGGGGCAGCGGCCTGCGCTCGCGCAGGGCCGCCGGCAGGCGGGTGAGGGCCTCCCGCAGGGCGCGCCGGGCCTGGTCGTCGCCGCGCGCCTCGGCCGCGAGGGCCCCGGTGCGGGCGAGGGCGTACGGGACGGGGCGGCGCAGCCAGGCGGTCAGGACCGCGTTGCGGCGCTGGAGCGCCGGGCGGCGGGGGCGGGCCGCGGGGGCCGGGTGGTGGTGGGCGACGACGTCGGGGCAGTGGGTGACGCCCCAGCCGCGTGCGGCCAGGTCGTAGGCGAGCAGGGTCTCCTCGCCGCCGAAGAACAGCAGCCGGTGGAAGCCGCCCGCGTCGAGGTAGGCGTGCCGGCGGACGACGGCGCCGCAGGCGAGGAAGCCGAGCACCTGGGTGCCGGGGAGATCGGAGGCCGGGCCGAGGGGGGAGCCGGCGAGGACGTCGTTGAGCGGGTCGGGGGCGGCGGCCGGGCCGACGAGGGTGCGGGCGGCGATCAGGCCGAGCCGTGGGTGGGCGTCGAACAGCTCGGCCGCCCGGCCGAGGGCACCGGGCGCCCACCAGGAGTCGTCGTCGCTGAACGCCACGTACGGGGTGTCGAGGGCGCGGGCCCCGTGGTTGCGGGCGAGAGCGCCGTGGTTGACGGGCAGCGCCAGCACCCGCACCTCGGGAAAGTCCCGGGCGATCATGGCGCGGGTGCCGTCGGTGGAGGCGTTGTCGGCGACGAGGATCTCGGGCCGCTCGGGCAGGGAGCGCAACTGCCGGAGGGTGACGGCGAGCCGCTCGCAGCGGTCACGGGTGGCGATGACGACGCCGAGCCGCGGGTGATCGGTCATGGTGCGTACTCCCTTCCGCCGGCCGGCCCTGCACCGGGGACGGTCCCCGGCAACACCCGTCCGCAGTCTGCGGACGGGACGGTCAACGCGCGAACCCCTCCCAGAAGCAGGCCGCCGACCGGCCGCACACATCCGCGACCCGCGGGCGGGACGGTCATGGTGTGGCCCCTCGTGTCGAGGGCCGGTTGTCGGGGAGTCGGTCGAGGGCGTGCAGGACCTCGGCGGGGGTGATGCGGAGGAGGGCCGGGTCGGGGTGCCGGCCGTGGGGGTCGCCCTTCGGGCCGTGCCACAGGGGGAGGTGGCGGGGGTGTTCGGGCGGGCCCCACTGGGTGGGCGGGACGGGGCCGAAGAGGGTGACCGTCGGGGTGGCGTGGGCGACCGCCAGGTGGGCGATGCCGGTGTCGCCGCTGACGACGGCGCGGGCGCCGGCGACGAGCGCGGAGAGCCGGTCGAAGGGCAGGCCGCCGGCGAAGACGTCGGTGTCGGGCAGCCGGGCCTCCTTGGCGAGCCGCGCCACCAGGTCGTCCTCGTCCGCTCCCCCGGTGACCACCACCCGCAGCCCGCGCTCGTGCAGGGCCCCGGCGACGGTCGCGTACCGCTCCACGGGCCAGCACCGCGCGGGCGCTCCCGCGCCGGGGTGCAGGACGACCGCGCCGGGGGCGGGGGACGCGGCGTGCGGGCGGGGCAGCAGCAGGTCGGCGGGGTCGGCGTCGATGCCGTACGAGCGGAGCAGCCGGCACCAGCGGTCCCGTTCGTGTTCGTCCGCGTACCAGGGCGGGCCCTCGATCTCCGGGGCCTCCGGGTGCGCGAACGCGAGCAGCCGCAGGGGGCGCAGTTCCTGCAGCAGGCGGTGGCTGGGCGGCCCGTTGCCGTGCAGGTCCACGGCGACGTCCGGGGGCGGGCCGGTCCAGTCGAGGGCGCGGGGTACGGCCCGTCCGGGCGCGGCGGCGGGCAGCAGCCGGTCCACCGCTCCCGTGGCCTCGGCGACCGGGGCGAGTGCGGCGGGCGCCGCCAGTACGAGTTCGTGCCCGGGGAACCCCCGCCGCAGCGCCCGCAGCGCGGGAACCCCGGCGAGCAGGTCGCCGAGCCCGAGGGCCCGCAGGGCCAGGACCCGTGGCCGCTGTGTGTGCGTCTGTGTGTGCGTCTGTGCACGCGTCCCCTTCATCGCGGGGCCTCCGCGGCGCGGGTCAGCAGGCCGGTGGAGGAGCGGCCGTTCAGGTACGGCAGGAGGACCGCCTGGCCGCCCCACTCCTCCAGGAGGGGCGCCTCGGGCAGGTCGGTGGCGGCGTAGTCGCCGCCCTTGACCCAGACGTCGGGGCGCAGGCCGGACAGGAGGCGTTCGGGAGTGTCCTCGTCGAAGACGGCGACGGCGTCGACGCAGGCGAGGGCGCGCAGCACGCGGACGCGGTCGGTGAGCGGGTTGACCGGACGGCCCGCGCCCTTGCGACGCCGTACGGAGGCGTCGGAGTTGACGCAGACGACGAGGCAGTCGCCCAGCTCGCGGGCGGCCTGGAGCAGGCCGACGTGCCCGGCGTGCAGCAGGTCGAAGCAGCCGCCCGCCGCGACGACGGTGCCGTGGGCGGAGCGGACGCGGTCCGCGAGGGCGAACGGGTCGTCGCCGTCGGCCGGTCGTGGGGGCGGGGTGTCGGGCCGGGGCACGGCGCCCGCGCCGCCCGCCGCGACGAAGCCGGTCGCGGCGGCGACGGCGCCCTCGACGGCCTCCCCCACCAACGCCCCGTCGGCGAGCAGCCCGGCCGCGGTGGCGGCGAACCGGTCGCCGGCGCCGCAGCTGTCGTTGTGGTGGACGGACGCGGCCGGGACGAGCAGCGGGTGCTCGCCGTAGGAGAGGAGGGCGCCGCGCGCGCCGAGGGTGACCGCGACGGCTCCGGCCCGCCACTGCCGTACGAGCGTGGCGGCGCTGCGGGTGACGGCGGCGAGGTCCCTCCGTGGGGCGCCGTCCGCAGAGGTGACAGCGGCGGAATCACGACGCGGGATGCCGTCCGAAGGGGCGACGGCGGCGAAATCCCCGCGCGGGGCGCCGTCCGCAAGGGCGACGGCGGCGAGATCACGACGCGGGATGCCGTCCGCGGAGACGACGGCGTGTGCCTCCTTCTCGGCCGGGGTGACCAGGCGGGTGCCGGGCACCGGGGGGCCGCCGCGCGGGTGCGGGTCCCAGACCAGCGGGGGCCGGGCGGCCAGCACGTCGCGCAGCCGGTCGGCGGTGCCCCGGCCGTAGTCGGAGACCAGGACGTGGGGCGCGGCGAGAACGGCCTCGCGGGCCTCCTCGGTGGCCTCGCGGGCCCGCCCGTCCCCGCGGTCGAGGCGGGCCACGGGCCGGTCCGCCGCCAGTACCCGGGTCTTCTCCGGCAGCGGGCCGCTCAGCGGCAGTGGGATCAGCGTGACCCAGGGCGCCAGGAGCCGTTTCAGTTCCCGGCTCGCGGGGTCGTCGCCCGCACCGGCCACCAGGGTGACCTCGCGGCCGTCGCGGGCGGCGAGGTACGCGGTGAGGGCGGCGCCGCCGGGCCGGGTCGCCTCGCCGTAGTCGTCGACCACCGGCACGGGCGCGTCGGGCGCGAGCCGGGCGGCGTGGCCGGTCAGGTCGCGGTCGAGGAGGGCGTCGCCGACGACGAGCAGGGGTGCCTTGCCGCTCATGAGGCCTCCCGCCGGTCGGCCGGTGCGCGCCACCTTCCGCTCTCCAGCGCCGCGTCGAACGCCGCGCACACCATGTGCACCGCCACCAGGTGGAGTTCCTGGACGGTGGCCGACGTGGGCGCCTCCACGCACAGGGCCTCGTCGCTGCCCGCCGTCAGCGGGTTGGGGGCGGGTCCGGTGAGGGCCCACACGCGCACCCCGGCCGCGCGGGCGGCGTCGGCGGCGGACAGCAGGTTGGCGCTGGCGCCGCTGGTGGACAGCAGCATCAGGACGTCGCCGGGCCGGCCGTGGGCGCGGACCTGGCGGGCGAACACCGCGTCCACGCCGTAGTCGTTGGCGATGGCGGTGGTGCTGGAGGTGTCGGCGTGCAGGGCGATCGCGGAGAACGCGGGCCGGTCGTCGCGGTAGCGGCCGACGAGTTCCGCGGTCAGGTGCTGCGCCTGGGCCGCGCTGCCGCCGTTGCCCGCGGCCAGCAGCCGGCCGCCGCCGGCGAGCACGTCCACGAGCCGCTCGCCCCACCGCTCGGTGATGTGTGCGGAGTCGCGGAACGCCCGCAGGGCGTCCTGGAGTTCGTCGCAGTGTCCGGTCACGGGCGGGTGCACGGTCATCAGGCCACCTCTTCCGGTGTCGTGTGTGCGGTGAGCACCTGCCGGTGGACGTCCTCGACGCCGTCGGCGACGCGGTCCCAGGTGTAGTGGGCGAGCACGCGTGCGCGTCCGGCGGTGCCGTGGCGGCGGCGGAGCGGCTCGTCGGCGAGGAGTTCCCGTACGGCGGTGGCGACCGCGTCGGGGTCCTGCGGCGGGACCAGCCGGCCGGTGGTGCCGTCGGCGACGCTGTCGCGGTGGCCGCCGACGTCGGTGGCGACGACGGGGACACCGCACGCCATCGCCTCCAGCGGCACGATGCCGAACGGCTCGTAGTCGGGGGTGCACAGCACCAGGTCGGCGCTGCCGATGAGGGCGGGCATGGCGTCCGGGTCGACCGCGCCGAGCAGCCGCACCCGGTCGGCGACGCCGGCGCGGTGCGCGAGGTGCCACAGCCGCCGGGCCTCCGGTTCGCGGGAGAGCTGTCCGGTGGCGGGGCCGCCGGCGATGACGAGTTCGGTGTCCGGGATCCTCGTCAGCGCGCGGACGGCCTGGTCGTAGCCCTTGCGGCGGACCAGCCGGCCGCAGGCGAGCAGCCGGTGCCGGGCGCGGCGCGGCGGTACGGCGGTGCCGTCGGCGCCGGGACGGAAGTGGCCGGCGTCCACACCGCACGGCACCACCGACACGTGCCGTCCGGGCACCCCCATGGCGGCGAGTTCGTTCACCTCGTCGGTGCAGGTGGCCAGGATGCGGGCGCAGGTGCGGCCGATGTGCCGTTCGATGCCGAGGCGTTCGGGCGGGCTGGTGTCCCGCCGGCCCTGGTGGCGGCGCTTGACGGTGCCGAGGGCGTGGTACGTCTGCACGACCGGGATGCCGTGCGGGCGCGCGCCGAGCTGGGCGGCCAGGCCGGACATCCAGAAGTGGGCGTGCACGACGTCCGGCCTCTCCCGGCGCCAGGCCCGCGCGAGGTACGCGCCGAACGCGGGCATGTGGGGCAGCAGTTCGTCCTTGGGCACGGACTCGGGCGGTCCGGCGGGCACGTGCTCGACGACCGCTCCGCCGGGCAGCGGCACCCGGTCGGGCGGGCCGGTGGCGTCCCGGCGGGTGTACACGGTGACGTGGTGGCCGCGCCGGGCCAACTCCTCGCTGAGCCTTGCCACATACACGTTCTGGCCGCCGGCGTCGACGTCGCCGGGTGCGGCGAGCGGGCTCGCGTGTTCGGACACCATGGCGATCCTCATCGGGTCACCTCCTTCAGCAGCCGCTCCCAGTCGTCCAGGAAGCGGGGCAGTCCGTAGCGGGCGAGCGCCGTCGCGCGGGCGCGCTCACCGGTGCGGCGGGCGTGCGCCGGGTCGGCGACGAAGTCCCGTACGGCGTCGGTCAGTACGTCGATACGGTTGGACACCACACCGGCGCCGGGCGGTACGGCCTCGGTGACCTCGGTGGTGGCGAGGGCGACGACGGGCATGCCGAGGTGCATCGCCTCCAGCAGGGACAGGCCGAGGGAGGTCCAGCGCACGGGGTGGACGTAGACCCGGCGGCGGGCCAGCGCCTCGTGCAGTTCCGCCTGCGTCAGTTCGTACGAGCGGCAGCGGTCGGGGGGCAGGCCGAGGTGGCCGGCGAGGCCCTCGGTCCGCATGCCGAACACGTCGAGGGGTGCGGCGTCTGCGAAGGCCGGCAGCAGGTCGGTGCCGGTGGTACGGCCGCGTCGCACCGGTTCGTTGACGACGACGGCGGCGTGCGGGAGTTCGCCGGTCCACAGCGGTCCGGGGTCGACGATGCCGTGTTCGACGACGGTGGCGGGGGTGCCCCGGTCGTCCCACATCAGGCGGTTGAAGTGGGTGACGTGGACGAGGGTGACGCCGGGGATGTCCGCGGCGGGGTGGAGGGTGTCGGGCACGTCGCCGTGCGGTGCGTTGTGTTCGAGGTAGATCAGCGGCGGTCGACGGCCCAACCACCGGTCCACGAGGGCGAGTTCGTGGGGCCGTTGCAGGACGACGACGTCGATGTCCTCCTCGCGCAGGCGCTCCGGGGGCACCTCGACGACCGAGTCGGGCCAGTCGAAGGTGCGGGCGCGGCCGAGTCCGTCGGGTCCGCGGTCCGGGGTGACGGGGACGACGTAGGTGTGCGGGCCCCGCACGAAGGCCGTGGTCCACGACCCGTGCACATGCCACAGCAGGATCCTCATGTCACCTCCACGAGCTTGTCGACCGCCGCGACGACGTCGAGCGCGGTCACGGTGTCCAGGCAGGGATGGCCGGGTACGGGGCAGCGCCGGGCGCGGGTCCCGGCGCAGGGTGCGTCCTGGTCGCCGAGCAGCACGTACGGCACCCCGTACGGCCGCCAGCGCTCGGCGGGGACGACCGGCGCGAACAGGGACACCACCGGGGTGTCGACGGCGGCGGCGAGATGGGCGGGGCCGGTGTTGCCGGTGACCACGCAGGCGGCCCCGGCGAGCACTCCGGCGAGTTCGGCGGCTCCGGTACGGCCGCCGAGGTCGACGGCCCGGTCGCCGGCGACGTACGCGGTCAGGTCCCGTTCCCCCGCGCCGCCGGTGACGACCACCCGGCGTCCGGCGGCGGCGAGTTCGCGCACCGCCTGCGCGCAGCGGTCGGGGCTCCAGGCGCGGGTGGGCACGCTGGCGCCCGGGTGGACGACGACGTACTCCCCTTCCTCGAAGCCGGTCAGCGCCCCGGTCGCGGGCGGCGGGAGCACCCGCAGCCGTCCGTCGTCGACCCGGGGGAAACCGGCGGCCTCGGCGAGTTCGAGGGCGGCCTCGGCCTCGTGGGCGTGGGGGGCGCGGTGGTGGCGTACGTCGAGGAGGGAGCCGGGGTAGTCCTCGCTGTCGGCGGCGATGAAGCGGACGCCGGCCAGCCGCAGCAGCAGGGCGGTGGGCAGCGGGGACTGGTGGAAGGAGGTGAGGACCAGCGCGCTGTCGGCGTCGACGGCGGCGACGATGCCGTCGATCTCCTCCCGGCTGACCTCGGGCGGCTGGAACCCGGTCCAGGGCGAGTCCCAGACGAGCACCTCGTCCACACCGGGCAACAGTCGCGCGGCGGGCGCCCCGTGCGGCCCGCACAGCAGGGTCACGCTGTCGGCCCGGGCGGCGACGGCCCGCACGGCGGGCCCGGCGAGCAGCACGTCGCCGAAGCTGTCGAGCCGGGTGACGAGGGCTTTCACACGGACCTCCCCCGCAGCGGGCACTCCGCGCCGGAAGCGGGATCGGCCGGGGTCGCCGGTACGTCGCGGGCGGGGCCGACCGGGTGGCCTTCGGCGCCCGCCCCGGCGGCAAAGGTGCCGGCCTCGTCCGGGCCCGTGCTCCCCGGCGACGCGTCCTCGGCCGGGCCGGTGGGTGGTGGGGAGGCCGCGGGTTCGTCCCACGGTGGGGCGTTCAGGAGCAGGTGGACCGCTGTCGTGAGGTCCGGGGCCGCGTGGGGGGCCGCGGAGGTTTCCTCGGGGCGGGTTTGCGGGGTGGGGACGAGGACGGCGTGGGCGCCGGCGCGGTGCGCGGCCTCCACGTCGGCGCCGATGTCGCCGATGACGACGCAGTCGGCCGGGTTCGTACAGATGCGGCCGGCGGCCCAGAGGATCATGCCCGGCCGGGGTTTGCGGCAGTGGCAGCCGTCGTCGGGGCCGTGCGGGCACATGGCCCAGACGTCGAAGGGGCCGAGGAGTTCCTCGACGTGCCGGTTGACGCGGCGGGCGTCGGCCTCGGTGAGCAGTCCGCGCGCGATGCCGGACTGGTTGGTGACGACGCCGGTGCGGATGCCGCGGGCACGGAGCGCGTCGAGCGCGGCACGGGCGCCGTCGACGGGCCGTACCAGGCCGGGGTCGGCGTTGTAGGGGACGTCGTGGACCAGCGTGCCGTCGCGGTCGAACAGCACCGCCTTCACCGGGCTCATCGGGCCACCTCCTGCCAGGCCGGGGCGTTGCGGTGGCGCCAGGCCCCGGCCAGCCGGTGCCAGGTCGCGGTGGGCGGGATGACGACGCTGGTGGCCAGCATGGTCGTCACCTCGTCGCGGGTGCGCGGCCCGGGCACGATGCGGGCGCGGGCGAACTCGGCGGTTCCGGCGGCCCAGCCGAGCGCGCAGGCGGTGGCCGCCCGGCGGTGTCCGGCGGCGGCGAGGGCGCAGGCGGCGGCACCGGCGGCGGTGATCGCGGCGTGCCGGCGGATCCGGCCGCGCGGCGCGACCGCCTTGTCCCACCAGTCGGGGCCGTGCAGGTGCCGCATCAGGGCGTCGTCGGCGTTGCCGCGCTGCTGCCCCACCGACGCCCAGCGGGAGGCGGAGCGCACCGGGTGCAGCGTGGTGCGGCGGCCCTTGCGGATGCGCCAGCCGGCGTCGAGGAGGCGCAGCGCGAGGTCGGCGTCCTCGCGGAAGGCGCGGGGGAAGCGTTCGTCGAAGCCGCCGACCTCCACGAGGGCCTCGGTGCGGTAGGCCATGTCGGCGGTGATCCAGCGGGCCCGGGTGAGTCCTGCGGTGCCGCGTTCCCAGTCGGTGGGGCGGCGTTCGCCGGGCAGCGGCACGGTGATGACGCCCTGGACGCCGGCGGTGTCGGGGGTCGCCTCCTCGAGGTCCTGGACGAGCTGCGCGCACCAGTGCGGCCCCACCTGGACGTCGTCGTCGAGGAAGGCGACCCAGGGCGTGGTGACGGCGCGCAGTCCGGTGTTGCGTGCGGCGGCGGGCCCCCGGCCGCCGGTGGCGACGGTGGTGGTGCGTTCGCGCAGGTCGCCGAGGACGGTCAGCGCGTGGGCCAGCGCGTCGGGCGCGGGGTCGGGGTCGGGCCGGTCGTCGACGAGGACGATCTCGTCGGGGCGCGGCCCGCGCGCCGCGGCCAGCGCGGCGAGGCAGTCGGCGAGGGTGTCCCGCAGCAGGGTGGGGACCACGACGGCGTACGACGTCATCCGAACGCCCTCCCCCTGCGCACCGCGTAGGGCCCGATCGCGAGCAGGTCGACGGGGGCGGAGCCGAAGCACTCCAGGGCGTCGCGCGGGTCGTCGGCCATGGGCCGGCCGGCGGTGTTGAGGCTGGTGTTGACGACGACGGGCAGTCCGGTGCGCCGTTCGAAGCCGCGCAGCATCCGCGCGACCAGGGGTTCCCGTCCCTCTTCGACGGTCTGGATGCGGGCGGTGCCGTCGACGTGGACGACGGCCGGGACGCGGTCGCGCCACTCCGTCGCCACGTCGTGCACGAAGAGCATGTACGGACTGGGCAGCGGGCCCCCGGAGAACAGTTCGGCGGCGCGGTCGGCGAGGACCATCGGGGCGACGGGCCGGAACTCCTCGCGGCCCTTGACGTGGTTGAGCCGTTCGAGGTTCTCGGCGCGGCCTGGGTGGGCCAGCAGGGAGCGGTGGCCGAGGGCCCGCGGACCGTACTCGCTGCGGCCCTGGAACCAGGCGACGATGCCGTCCCGGGCCAGTTCCTCCGCGACGGTCTCGGCGATGTCGTCGGGGGTCTCGTAGGGGATCGCGGCCCGCTCCAGCCAGGCGCGCAGTTCGTCGTCGCTCCAGCCGCGCCCGAGGGCGGCGCCGGGCATGGGCTCGGGGGTGCTCTCCTGCGCGGCCAGGTGCAGGGCGCCGCCGAGCGCGGTGCCGGCGTCTCCGGCGGCGGGCTGCACCCACACGTTCCGGTACGGGCCGCGCGCGGCGATCGCCGAGTTGGCGACGCAGTTGAGGGCGACGCCGCCCGCCATGGTGAGCGCCTCGCCGCCGGCCTCCCGGTGCAGCCAGTGCGCGAGCTCCAGCAGCACCTCCTCCAGGACGGCCTGGGCGCTCGCGGCGAGGTCGGCGTGGTCCCGGGTCCACGGTTCGTCCTTCGCGCGGGGCGGGGCGAGGGCGGACCAGTCGACGCCGTGGGCGCGGAAGCCGCCGTGGCCGGTGGGGTGGATGTCCTCGCGCAGCCGGGCGAGGTGGCGCGGGGTGCCGTAGGAGGCGAGGGCCATCACCTTGTACTCGTCGCTGCTGCGCAGGAAACCGAGGTGCGCGGTGAGCTCCTCGTAGACCAGGCCGAGGGAGTCGGGCAGCGCCTGGGTGGCGAGGGTGTCGAGTTTGCCGTCGCGGTAGCGGCCGGCCAGGTGGGAGGTGGCCTCCCCGCGGCCGTCGAGGACCAGGACGGCGCTGTCGGGGTGCGGGGAGGCGGGTCCGGCGGAGGCGGCGTGGGCGACGTGGTGCGGGACGAAGACGACCCGGGCGGGGTCGAGTCCGGGCAGCGCCTCGGCGAGGAACTCCGGGGCGCGGCGGGCGTATTCCAGGCGCAGCGGGTCCCAGGGGTCGTCGAGGCCCAGGTCGCGGGCGGGCCGGGCGAGCGACGGGTCGAAGGAGTAGGTGACGGCGTCCAGGTCCCCGGGGCTCAGCCCCGCCTGTTCCAGGCACCAGCGCGCGGACCGCTCGGGCAGTTCCCAGGCGGAGAAGGGCAGCGGGCGTTTGCCGTGTTTGCGCCGGCTGAAGCGCTCCTCCTCGGCCGCCGCCACCGTCCGGCCGTCGACGAGCAGCGCGGCGGCGGGGTCGTGGAACAGGGCGTTGATACCGAGGATGCGCATGTGGAGGGTGCTCCGTCCCTGCGAAAAGCGAGTACTGCGGGGGTGCGGGTGCCGCACTCGCAGTTGTCTCAAACACATGGAGACAACTCGAACCGTTTTGCATGAGTACGCACCTGTATGCACCGGCGCCGTGCGTAGGGCAACCGCGCAGGTCGGGACGGGTGAGGCGGATCAGGCGGCCACGGACCGCGAGAACCAGCCGACGGTGAGTCCGAGTCCTTCGTTCCAGCCGGTCCGGGGCCGCCAGCCCAGGCGTTCACGGGCCAGCCGGGTGTCGGGCCGGCGCCGGGCGGGGTCGTCCACGGGGCGGTCCACGAACCGGATCCGGGAGCCGGACCCGGTCAGCTCGATGATGCGGCGGGCGAGCTCCAGCACGGTGATCTCCTCGCCGCCGCCGATGTTCACGGGGCCGGTCTCGCGGGAGGCGGCCAGGGCGAGGACGCCGGTGACGGTGTCGTCGACGTAGCACAGGGAGCGGGTCTGGCCGCCGTCGCCGGCGACGGTGAGCGGCACCCCGTCCAGGGCCTGCGCGACGAAGGTGGGGACGGCGCGGCCGTCGCCGGTGCGCATGCGGGGGCCGTAGGTGTTGAAGACGCGCACGATGGCGGTGTCGGTGCCGTGCACCTGGCGGTGGGCGGTGACCAGGGCCTCGGCGAAGCGCTTGGACTCGTCGTAGACGCTGCGCGGCCCGATGGGATTGACGTTGCCCCAGTAGGTCTCGCGCTGCGGGTGCTCCAGCGGGTCGCCGTACACCTCGGAGGTGGAGGCGAGGACGAGGCGCGCGCCGTCGGTGCGGGCCCGTTCCAGGGCGTTGCGGGTGCCGGTGCTGCCGACGTCGAGGGTCTCCAGGGGCAGCCGCAGGTAGTCGGCGGGCGAGGCGGGGCAGGCGAAGTGCAGGACGAGGTCGAAGCGGCCGGGCAGGGCGGCGAGGGCCCCGGGGTCGGTGGCGTCGGCGCGGACGAAGCGGAAGCCGCGGTGCCGTTCCAGTTCGGCGATGTTGGTCCGGGCTCCGGTGGCCAGGTTGTCCAGGCACACGACCTCGGTACCGGCTCCGACCAGACGCGCGCACAGGTGGGATCCGACGAATCCCGCTCCGCCGGTCACCAGGGCCCGGCGCCAGGTGTGTTCGCTCACGGGGCTCTCCTCGCTCTCGTCGTCCGTGTCGGCGCGAGTAACCCGGTGACGACTCTCACACTCCCCCACCTCCCTGCGAGAGAGCACGCAAAACGGACTATACATACCGTGTATAGACAATGTGTACAGTCCGGCCATGCCTTCTCTGACCAGGAAGATGAAAAAAACGGGGACCGCGTTCCGGGCGACCGCGGCCGTGGTCGCGGCCACGGCTCTGACGTCGGCGCTGACCGGCTGTACGCGGCTGGAGACGACCGCCCCCAGCGCCGTCCGCGCCACCGACGTCCAGGCCCGTTTCGGCACCGTCGACTGCCGCGAGGTCAAGTGCATCGCGCTGACCTTCGACGCCGGGCCGAGCGAGCACTCCGCGCGGCTGCTGGACATCCTGAAGGAGGAACAGGTCCCGGCGACCTTCTTCCTGCTGGGCAGGCGGCACATCGAGCGGTACCCGGAGCTGGTCCGGCGGATGGCCGACGAGGGGCACGAGGTGGCCAACCACACCTGGACCCACCGCCGTCTGACGGAGCTGGAACCGGACGAGATACGTGAGGAACTCGAGCGCACCGACGAGGAGATAGAACGCCTCACGGGCCGCCGTCCCACCCTCATGCGTCCGCCGCAGGGCCGCACCGACGACACGGTGCACGACATCAGCCGCGAGCTGGGCCTGTCGGAGGTGCTGTGGAGCGTCACCGCGAAGGACTACACGACCACTGACTCCGACCTCATCACCCGCCGCGTCCTCGCCAAGGCCTCACGCGACGGCATCATCCTGCTCCACGACCTCTACGACGGCACGGTCCCGGCCGTCCCCGGCATCATCGCCGAGCTGAAGAAGCGGGGCTATGTGTTCGTCACGGTCCCTCAGCTCCTCGCCCCGGGGAAGGCGGAACCGGGCGAGGTGTACCGGTAGTACCGGAGCGCCGGGGACTGGGCCGGGCAGGTGACCCGTACCCGGACGCGTCGATGAGCGGGCCGGATTCCCTAGGATCCCCCCGTGGCCACCTTCCAGCTCCAGCGCACGGCGCCCCTGTCCCTCGACGAGGCCTGGCGCCGACTCACGACGTGGCCCCGCCACGGGGAGGCGGTCCCCCTGACCCGGATGACGGTGACCACTCCCCCGCCCACCGGCGAGGGCACGAGGATCGTCGCCCGCACGGGCCTCGGCCCGCTCTCCTTCGACGACCCGATGGACGTGACGGTGTGGCAGCCCCCGGCGGACGACTCCCCGGGGTTCTGCCGCCTGGAGAAGCGCGGCCGGGTCGTCACCGGCTGGGCGGAGATCGAGGTACGCCCCGGTCCGGGCGGCCGGGCGCGGGTGGTGTGGCGGGAGGACATCGGCGTCCGCTTCCTGCCCTCCGCCTTCGAGGCGGTCCTGGCACGGGCGGGCCGCCGGGTGTTCGGGCGGGCGGTGAACCGGCTGCTGCGGCAGGCCTGAGGGCTCCGGGGCGCTCAGGCCACCGACCCGATCCGGCCCGCCGGTCCGGGCCCGCTGTCGTGGTGGATCGGGGTGTGGGCCCCGGTGAGGGACACGCCGCTGCCGCCGCGCCGGTCGGCGACGATCTCCGCCGCGATGGACAGCGCCGTCTCCTCCGGGGTGCGGGCGCCCAGGTCCAGGCCGATCGGTGACCGGAGGCGGGCCAGTTCGAGGTCGGTCACGCCGACCTCGCGCAGGCGCGCGTCGCGGTCCAGGTGGGTGCGGCGGGAGCCCATGGCGCCGACGTACGCCACCGGCAGCCGCAGCGCCAGTTTCAGCAGCGGTACGTCGAACTTCGCGTCGTGGGTCAGCACGCACAGCACCGTGCGGGCGTCGACGGGCGTGCGCTCCAGGTACGTGTGCGGCCACTCGACGACGATCTCGTCGGCCTCGGGGAAGCGGGCCTTCGTGGCGAAGACGGGGCGTGCGTCGCACACCGTGACGTGGTGGCCGAGGAACTTGCCCACCCGGACCAGTGCCGCGGCGAAGTCGATCGCACCGAAGACGATCATCCGGGGCGGGGGCACCGAGGACTCGACCAGCAGGGTGAGCGGCGCTCCGCAACGCGAGCCCTGCTCTCCGATCTCCAGGGTGCCGGTGCGGCCGGCGTCCAGGAGGGCGCCCGCCTCGGCGGCCACCGTACGGTCCAGTTCCGGGTGAGCGCCGAAGCCGCCCTCGTACGAGCCGTCCGGGCGGACCGTCAGCGCGCGGCCCAGCAGCTCCGCCGGGCCGCTCACGATCCGCGCCACCGCCACCGCCTCCCCGCGCGCGGCGGCGGCCAGCGCGGACGCGAGCACCGGGCGGGCGGGGTCCGCCGCCCGCACCGGTGTGACCATGATGTCGATGACCCCGCCGCAGGTCAGACCCACGGCGAAGGCGTCCTCGTCGCTGTAGCCGAAGCGCTCCAGGACGGTGTCGCCGTCCCTCAGCGCCTGCTCGCACAGCTCGTACACCGCGCCCTCCACGCAACCGCCCGATACCGAGCCGATCGCCGTGCCGTCGGCGTCCACCGCGAGCGCGGCCCCAGGTTGGCGGGGCGCGCTGCCGCCGACCGCCACCACGGTGGCCACCGCGAAGTCACGGCCCTGCCCGGCCCACCGGTCCAGTTCCTCGGCGACGTCCAGCATCTCTCGCTCTCCTCGACTGCGGTTGCGTGACAGGTTCCCGCGAACGGCGGCTAGCGCACGCCCAGCCAGCTCTCGATCGGGGCGAGGGCGAAGTAGACGACGAAGATCAGCGTCAGGCCCCACATGAAGGCCCCGATCTCCCGCGCCTTGCCCTGGGCGGCCTTGATCGCGGCGTACGAGATGACCCCGGCTGCGACACCCGCCGTGATGGAGTACGTGAACGGCATGATCACCACCGTCAGGAACACCGGGATCGCGGTGGCGCGGTCGGCCCAGTCGACATGGCGGGCGTTCATCATCATCATCGCGCCGATCACCACCAGCGCGGCGGCGGCGACCTCGCCCGGCACGATCGCCGTCAGCGGGGTGAAGAACAGGCAGGCGGCGAAGAAGAGCCCGGTGACGACGGAGGACAGGCCGGTACGGGCCCCCTCGCCGACGCCGGTCGCCGACTCGACGAACACCGTCTGCCCGGAGGCCCCGGAGACACCGCCGATCGCGCCGCCGGCGCCGTCGATGAACAGCGCCTTGGACAGGCCCGGCATCCGGCCCTTGTCGTCGGCGAGCTTCGCCTCGGTGCCGACGCCGATGATCGTCGCCATCGCGTCGAAGAAGCCGGCGAGGACGAGCGTGAACACGATCATGCCGACCGTCATCGCGCCGACCTCGCCCCAGCCGCCGAACTCGACGTCCCCGAAGACCGAGAAGTCGGGCATCGAGACCGCGCTGCCGTGCAGTTCGGGGGCGCCGCTCGCCCACTGCTTCGGGTCGATGACCCCGAACGCGTTGAGCGCGACGGCGAGTACGGTGCCGCCGACGATTCCGATCAGGATGGCGCCGGGGATGCCGCGCGCCTGGAGCATGAAGACGGCGAGGAGGGTGACGGCGAACAGGAGCACCGGCCAGCCGGCCAGTTCGCCCGCCGGGCCGAGGACGACCGGGGTCGCCTCGCCCTGGTGCACGAAGCCGGCCTTGTAGAAGCCGATCAGGGCGACGAACAGGCCGATGCCCATGGTGATCGCGTGCTTGAGCGCGAGCGGGATCGCGTTCATGATCATCTCGCGTAGGCCGGTGACCACGAGCAGCATGATGACCACGCCGTACATCACGCACATGCCCATGGCCTGCGGCCAGGTCATCACGGGCGCGACCTGCGAGGCGAGCACGCCGGAGACCGAGAGGCCGGCGGCGAGGGCGAGCGGCACCTTGCCGAAGAAGCCCATCAGGAGCGTGGTGAGGGCGGCGGCGAAGGCGGTCGCCGTGATCAGGGCGGTGCGGCCGAGGGTGTCTCCGGCGGCGTCCTGGCCGGAGAGTATGAGGGGGTTGAGGAGGAGGATGTACGCCATCGCCATGAAGGTGGTGACGCCGCCGCGTACTTCACGGGCGACGGTGGATCCTCTGTGGGTGATGTGGAAGTACCGGTCGAGCCAGGAACGGCCGGCGGGGACGCGGGTTCCCGCGCCCGCGTCGTCGGCGGTCGTCACCGGCTCGAGTGACTGCTGGGTCATGTGGGCCTGCTCCCAAGGTTCATAGGGGCACCCGGACGCTGCCGCTTGGGGCAGGGTCGGGATTTGGGGAGGTGCACGACCCGGGGGACGGCCCGAGACGAACAGGTGTACGGCGCTGGGGGCGACCGGGGGTGGGGTCGCCTGCCCGGCGTCGGGGTGCCGCTGCGCCCACCCGTGCCGCCCCGGGGGCGCCTCCCAGGCCTTTAAGGCACTGGGGGGGGAGGCACGACTGCCCGCAGCGGCGGCGGGGGTGTGGCGGTGTGCCGCACGCTGACCGCGGCGGCGGTGGGGTTGTTGCGGGGTGCCGCACGCTGACCGCGGCGGCGGGTGGTGTTGCCACGTGCCGCTTGCTGCCCGCAGCGAGCGGCGGGGCTGTGCGGGGTGCCGCGCGATTGCCCGCGGCGGCACAGGGGTTACACGGTCCCGGTGAGGTGTTCCGGGCGTACCGGGGTTCTGTTGAGCTCCAGGCCCGTGGCGTTGCGGATGGCTGCCAGGACCGCGGGAGTCGAGGACAGGGTGGGGGCCTCGCCGATGCCTCGCAGGCCGTAGGGGGCGTGGTCGTCGGCGAGTTCCAGGACGTCGACGGGGATGGTCGGGGTGTCGAGGATGGTGGGGATGAGGTAGTCCGTGAAGGACGGGTTGCGTACCTTCGCGGTCTTCGGGTCGACGACGATCTCCTCCATGACCGCCACGCCCAGGCCCTGGGTGGTGCCACCCTGGATCTGGCCGATGACGGACAGCGGGTTGAGCGCCTTGCCGACGTCCTGCGCGCAGGCCAGTTCGATGACCTTCACCAGGCCGAGTTCGGTGTCGACCTCGACGACGGCGCGGTGCGCGGCGAAGGAGTACTGGACGTGGCCGTTGCCCTGGCCGGTGCGCAGGTCGAAGGGTTCGGTCGGCCGGTGCCGCCACTCCTCCTCGACCTCGACGGCCTCGTCACCGAGGACGTCCACCAGGTCGGCGAGCACCTCGCCGCCGTCGGTGACGACCTTGCCGCCCTCCAGCAGGAGTTCGGCACTCGCCCAGGCCGGGTGGTACGACCCGAACCTGCGCCGGCCGAGTTCCAGCACCTTCTCGCGGACCAGTTCGCAGGCGTTCTTGACCGCGCCGCCGGTGACGTACGTCTGCCTCGACGCGGAGGTCGAACCGGCCGAACCCACCTGTGTGTTGGCCGGGTGGATGGTCACCTGACCGACGCCCAGCTCGGTGCGGGCGATCTGCGCGTGGACGGTGACACCGCCCTGGCCGACCTCCGCCATCGCGGTGTGCACGGTGGCGATCGGCTCCCCGCCGACCACCTCCATCCGCACCCGCGCGGTGGAGTAGTCGTCGAAGCCCTCGGAGAAGCCGACGTTCTTGATGCCGACCGCGTAGCCGACACCGCGTACGACGCCTTCGCCGTGCGTGGTGTTGGACAGGCCGCCCGGGAGCTGGCGCACGTCGGCGCCCTCGCTGGACTCCCACTGGCGCTCCGGTGGCATGGGCATCGCCTTGACGCGGCGCAGGAGTTCGGCGACCGGTGCCGGGGAGTCGACGGGCTGCCCGGTGGGCATGAGCGTGCCCTGCTCCATGGCGTTGCGCTGCCTCAGCTCCACCGGGTCGATGCCGAGCCGCGCCGCCAGCTTGTCCATCTGCGCCTCGTACGCGAAACACGCCTGCACCGCGCCGAAGCCGCGCATGGCGCCGCAGGGCGGGTTGTTGGTGTAGAGGGCGACGGCCTCGATGTCGACGTCGTCGACGACGTACGGGCCGACGCCGAGCGAGGAGGCGTTGCCGACCACGGCCGGGGAGGCGGAGGCGTACGCGCCGCCGTCGAGGACGATGCGGCACTTGACGTGGGTCAGCTTGCCGTCCGCCGTGGCGCCGTGCTCGTAGAACAGCTTGGCCGGGTGGCGGTGGACGTGGCCGAAGAAGGACTCGAAACGGTTGTAGACGATCTTGACGGGCTTGCCGGTGCGCAGGGCCAGCAGGCAGGCGTGGATCTGCATCGACAGGTCCTCGCGTCCGCCGAACGCGCCGCCGACGCCGGCCAGGGTCATCCGTACCTTGTCCTCGGGCAGGCCGAGGACGGGCGCGATCTGGCGCAGGTCGGAGTGGAGCCACTGGGTGGCGATGTAGAGGTGGACGCCGCCGTCCTCCTCGGGCACGGCGAGGCCGGACTCGGGGCCGAGGAAGGCCTGGTCCTGCATGCCGAAGGTGTACTCGCCCTCGACGATCACGTCCGCGCGGCGCCGGGCCGCGTCCACGTCGCCGCGCACGATGGGCTGACGGTGGACGATGTTGGGGTGCGGGACGTGGCCGCTGTGGTGGTCGTCGCGGTTCTCGTGGACGAGGACCGCGTCGGGTGCGGTGGCGGAGGCCTCGTCGGTGATGACGGGGAGGTCTCGGTAGTCGACCTTGATCTTGGCGGCGGCGCGGCGGGCGGTCTCCGGGTGGTCGGCGGCGACGATCGCGACCGGTTCGCCGTGGTGGCGGACCTTGCCGTGCGCGAGGACGGGGGTGTCCTGGATCTCCAGACCGTAGTTCTTCACATCGGTCGGCAGGTCGTCGTACGTCATCACGGCGTAGACGCCGGGGGTGGCGAGGGCCTCACTGGTGTCGATCGACACGATCTCGGCGTGGGCGACGGTGGAGCGCAGGATGTGGCCCCACAACATGTCCTCGTGCCACATGTCGGAGGAGTACGCGAACTCGCCGGTGACCTTGAGGGTGCCGTCCGGGCGGAGGGTGGACTCGCCGATGCCGCCCCTGGTCCCCGAGCCCTGCGTGATCTTGGTGGGAACACCGTTCGTCGGCATGCTCAGACCCCCTCGGACTGGCGGGCGGCGGCCAGGCGGACCGCGTCCATGATCTTCTCGTAGCCGGTGCAGCGGCACAGGTTGCCCGACAGGGCCTCGCGGATGTCCGCGTCGGTCGGGTCGGGGTTGCGCTCCAGCATCTCGTCGGCGGCGACCAGCAGACCCGGCGTGCAGAAGCCGCACTGGACGGCGCCGGCGTCGATGAACGCCTGCTGGACCGGGGAGAGCTCGCCGCCCTCGCCGGTCTGCGAGTCGGTGCCCTCGGCCTGCCACCCCTTGGCCTCGTCCAGCGAGGTGCCGCGGGTGCCGGTGCCGCAGGAGCGCTGCTCGGCGAAGTCCGCCAGGCCCTCCACGGTGACGACCTCGCGGCCCTGGACCTGACCGGCGGCGACGAGACAGGAGCACACGGGCACGCCGTCGAGCCGGACGGTGCACGATCCGCACTCACCCTGCTCGCAGGCGTTCTTGGAACCGGGCAGGCCGAGCCGCTCGCGCAGCACGTACAGCAGGGACTCGCCCTCCCAGACGTCGTCGGCCTCCTGGGGGCGTCCGTTGACGGTGAAGTCGATGCGCATTACGCGGCTCCCTCCGTGATGCGGCGGGCGTCGCGGTACGACTCCCAGGTCCAGGTCAGGGTGCGGCGGGCCATGACACCGACCGCGTGACGGCGGTAGCTCGCGGTGCCGCGCACGTCGTCGATCGGGTTGCAGGCGCCGGCGCACAGGTCGGCGAACCGCTTCGCGACGGAGGGGGTGATGATCTTCCCGTTGTCCCAGAAGCCGCCCTCCTCCAGCGCCGCGTTCAGGAACTCCTCGGCGGCCTGCGCCCGGATGGGCGTGGGAGCGGCCGAACCGATCCCCGTACGCACCGTCCGCGTCCCGGGATGCAGGGCAAGGCCGAAGGCGCACACGGCGATGACCATGGCGTTGCGGGTGCCGACCTTGGAGTACTGCTGGGGTCCTTCGGCCTTCTTGATGTGGACGGCGCGGATCAGCTCGTCGGGCGCCAGCGCGTTGCGCTTCACGCCGGTGTAGAACGCGTCGATGGGGATGCGGCGCGACCCGCGCACCGACTCCACCTCGACCTCGGCGCCGGCGGCGAGCAGCGCCGGGTGGGCGTCGCCGGCCGGGGAGGCGGTGCCGAGGTTGCCGCCGACGCCGCCGCGGTTGCGGATCTGCGGGGAGGCGACCGTGTGGGAGGCGAGGGCGAGACCCGGCAGCTCGGCGCGCAGGTGCTCCATGATCTTCGAGTACGGGACGGAGGCACCGAGCCGTACGCTGTCCTCGCCGACCTCCCATTCGTACAGGTCGCCGACGCGGTTCAGGTCCATCAGGTACTCGGGCCGGCGGTGGTCGAAGTTGATCTCGACCATCACGTCGGTGCCACCCGCAATCGGCACAGCGGCGGGGTGCTCGGCCTTCGCGGCGAGCGCCTCCTCCCAGCTGGCGGGGCGAAGGAAGTCCATGACCGGCTCTCTTCTTCGTCTCGTGGGGCGTACGGATCAAGCCAATCCGTGTGCGGCGGGCCCGGCTCGTTCCTGTGCGGTTCACTCGGAGTGCGGCCAGTACACCGCCGTGCGCTCCGCTGGGGTCAGTCACGGAAACCATGAAGGAGTTGGCTGGCCAGCGAGGGCATCTTGTAGATTCGTATGAACGGAGGTCCTCTGTAGCCTCCCCACCTTCCTCCGGAAACAGGGGACACGGTCCAGGACACGGCCGACACCGCTGATCAGCCACCCGACGGGCCCTCTCCGGAAGACCCCTCCATGGTCCACCACAGCTATCGAGACAAGAAACGACGGAGACGAGAATGCGGCTGCGCGCACTGCTGGACACCGACGCGCTGGGCCTGAAGCTGCTCGGCGGCGAGGACGAGCTGGAACGCGGTGTGCGCGGGGTGATGACCACCGATCTGAGGGACCCCAGCCGCTATCTCTCCGGCGGGGAACTGGTGCTCACGGGCCTTGCCTGGCGCCGGGACGCGGCGGACTCCGAGCCGTTCGTACGGAGCCTGGCGCAGGCCGGGGTGGCCGCCGTCGCGGCCGGTACGGCGGAGTTCGGCTACGTCCCGGACGACCTGGTCGTGGCCTGTGCGCGGCACCGGCTGCCCTTGTTCGAGGTGCACGAGTCGGTGGCCTTCGCGACCATCACCGAGCACGTCGTACGGCAGGTGTCCGGCGAGCGCGCCGGGGACCTGGCGGCCGTGGTGGACCGGCATCGGCGGATGATGACCTCCGGTCCGGCGGGCGGCGGCCCCGATGTCGTACTGGACCTGCTCGGTTCCGACCTGGACCTGCGGGCCTGGCTGCTGTCGCCCACCGGCCGGCTGATCGCGGGCTCGAAGGCCGCCGGGTCGCGGGAGGCGGAACCGGCGCTGCCCGCCGACGTGTGCGCACGGCTCGCCGCGGAGCAGCTGGCGGCCGCCCGCACCGGCCGGCCCGGCCCGCACCGGGTCACGCTGGGCCAGACGACGTACAGCCTCTTCCCGGTGCGCGGCAGCGGGCGTTCCGCGCCGACGTCGCGCGACGTGCGCGAGACGGTGCTGTCGGACTGGGTGCTGGCGGTCGAGGCGGACGCCGGGGACTGGGCCGGGGAGCGGCTGGACCTGCTGCACGGCGTCACCCAGCTGATCGCCGTCGAGCGGGACCGCAGGGACGCGGCGCGCACGGTGCGGCGGCGGCTCGCGCAGGAGGTGCTGGAGCTGGTACAGACGGGCGCCGCGCCCGCCGAGATCGCGGCGCGGCTGCGGGTGGCCGCGCCGGTGCTGCTGCCCGGGCTGGGGACCGCGCCGCACTGGCAGGTCGTGGTGGCCCGCGTCGACTGGGACGGCGGGGAGGCCGACGGCGGGCCGGTGACCCAGGCGCTGCTGGAGGAGATCCTGGTCGACCCGGCGTCGACGGGACCCGAGCACTCCGACCGCATCGCGGTGGCCCACACCGGCGACGAGGCGATCGCCCTCGTACCGCTGCCCTCGGTGACCGGCGAGCACGACGGCTCCGGTACCGGCATCCTCGCCGACGCGCTCCTCGCGTCCGTGCGCGACCCGCTCACGGCCGGGCTCGACGGCGACGGCCGGCTCACCCTCGGCGTCTCCGCCGCCGTGCACTCGGCGGAGGGGCTGCGCGGGGCGCTGGAGGAGGCACGGCACGCCCGGCGCGTGGCCGCGGCCCGCCAGGGCCGGGTCTGCGCGGCCGGCCACCAGGAGCTGGCCTCGCACGTGCTGCTGCTGCCCTTCGTCCCCGACGACGTACGGCGTGCCTTCACCGCCCGTCTCCTCGATCCGCTGCGGGACTACGACCGCCGGCACCGCGCCGAGCTGATCCCCACCCTGGAGGCGTTCCTCGACTGCGACGGTTCCTGGACCCGCTGCGCGTCCCGTCTCCACCTGCACGTCAACACGCTGCGCTACCGCGTCGGCCGCATCGAACAGCTGACGGGCCGTGACCTGTCCCGGCTGGAGGACAAGCTGGACTTCTTCCTCGCGCTGCGGATGAGCTGAGCCCGTCCGGAGCCGGGCCCGCGATTCGGGCCCGTGATCCAGGACTTTGTGAAATCCTTCACCCACCCTCTTGGCCGGGCCCGGTGGTTCGTGCTGAGATGCGGCCACCACTCAACAGCTCGATGGCGTGCTCGGGGAGGGCAACGTGGCGCATACCGCCATGTCCGGTGACGGAACGACCGCCGATGACGATCCCCTCCAGACGGCGGTGTGGCGACTGCGCTCCCGTGCCTGCTGGGCCGACGCCGCCGCCCTGCTCGAACCCGTCGGCCCGGAGGCGGCGCTGCAGCGGGCGTCGCTGCTGGTGGAGCGGTGTCTGTACACCGAGGCGGGGTGGGGGGAGGCCGAGGACGCGCTGCGTACGGCCGAGGCACTGGCGCACACGGACGACGAGCGGGGGGCGGCCGCTTGTGAACGCGGGTACTTGGCCTACGCCGCCACCCTGTTCTCCGTACGCGACCGGGCGGATGAGGCGCGGGCCGCGCTCGGCCGGGCGGCGGCGCTGATCGCTCCGGGGGCGGTGGGGCGGGCCCTGCTGGACTTCCGGCGCGGGCTGATCGCCGAGAACCTC
Source organism: Streptomyces sp. CB02400 (assembly GCF_001905725.1). GTDB lineage: Bacteria > Actinomycetota > Actinomycetes > Streptomycetales > Streptomycetaceae > Streptomyces > Streptomyces atrovirens. Next base: position 692,205 of record NZ_LIWB01000001.1, on the reverse strand, counting down.
ACCCGGTCGCCGCAGGCGGCACGGGCCGCGTACCGCCGCGCCCACGCGGGCGCCACCGCACACGCCGATCCGCTGCTGCTGTCGGCGACTTGGCGCCATCTGGCCGGACTGGCCCTGCGTGAGGGCGAGTTGGCGGAGGCCCGGCACGGATTCGCCGAATCCCTCCGCATCCGCGAGGAGTTGGGCTACCTCGTCGGCACGGCCCCGGCCCTGGTCTCCCTGGCCGACACGGAGACCGAACCGGAAGCCAGCCGTCTCCGCGAGGAGGCCCGCCGTCTCTTCCGCCTCCTGGGAGGCGTCCCTACGTGGCTCGCCCACCAGCTGGCACCGCCGGGGGCGGCGACGGCGTAGGGACGTCGCCCCCGCCGCCCCTTCCCGTCCCGACTCCGGGGGCGCTGCCCCCGGACCCCCGCTCCTCAAACGCCGGACGGGCTGAAATCAGCCCGTCCGGCGTTTGAGGAAGAGGCCCGTCCAGGGCCGAAAGGGGGTCTGGGGGCGCAGCCCCCAGGAACGGGAAGGGAAGGGGCGGCGGGGCGGAAAAACCCGGCACCCTCACACCGCCTCGTTGAAATGCTCCCCCACCAACGAGCGCACCACATCGAAATCCCCCGCGATCAACGCGTCCAGCAGCGCCGTGTGCTCATGGGCGTCAGCCACCAGCTCCGCCCGCCCGCGGCCACCGGAAGCACCCCCCACCAGCGGCCACTGCGCACGCCGGTGCAGATCCTCCGCGATACGGACCAGCTGCTCGTTGCCCGCGAGCCCGAGCACCGCCCGGTGAAAGGCCCGATCGGCCTCCGCGTACGTGGCCCGGCACCCGGAGGACGCCGCCCGGACCGTGGCCTCCGCGAGCGGCCGCAGCTCGGCCCACCGCTCGGCGGACACCGTCCGCGCCAACCGCATCATCACCGGCATCTCGATCAACGCCCGGATCTCGGCGAGCTCGGCCAGCTCCCGCGCCCCCCGCTCGACGACCCGGAACCCCCGGTTGGGCACGACCTCGACCGCACCCTCCAGCGTGAGCTGCTGCATTGCCTCCCGGACGGGCGTCGCGGAAACCCCGAACCGCTCCGCCAGCACAGGGGCCGAGTACACCTCACCGGGCCGCAGGTCACCCGTCACCAGCGCGGTGCGCAGGGCGTCGAGGACCTGCCCGCGCACGGAGGACCGCTGGACGGCGGCCCGGGGCCGCGGAAGGGCGGTCTCGCCGTGCGTGTGCTCACCGCGCACGGCACCCCCCTCGGCACAGCCCGGCCGGTCACGCCGGTCACCCCGATCACGCTCCGGCTCCGCACCCTGCGCCGCCGGCTGGACGGGAATCCGGAACCGCCCCACGGCGGCCGGCCCGGTCGCCGCGTCCCCCGTCACGGCGGACCCCTGCGTGCCCTGCTTCACAAGGTCCTCCTGCGGACGTTTCGGTACTTGAGGTCATTACGGCGGGTTGTCACCTGTCCGTCAAGCACCTTAAGCGCACAGGGGCGCCGGTTCACATCGCGACAATGTTCGGTAAGGTGAGCCTTACCTTTATTGCCCTGCTTCTCGAGACGTGAAGGGGTGGTCCCATGCCCGTGCCCGGTTCGGCCGTCGCGGACGCGTACGCCCGCCTGGCGGAGGCCCTCCCCGCCCTGGCCGTCACCGAACTCGGCACCGGCGAGGCCGCACCCACGGGCGGCGGCTGGGTCGCCGCGTCCGGTCTCGCCGAGGGCGGGTCCGAGCAGGAGCGTTTCCTCGCCTGGGACGACACCCAAGTGCTGCGGGACTACGGGCAGCGGGGCCGCCCGGACGTGATCGCCAGCTTCGGTCTGCACCGCTACGCCTGGCCCGCCTGCCTGCTGATCACCGTGCCGTGGTTCCTGCACCGCCGCGTGCCGTACTACCCCGTGACGCACGTCTCGTTCGACCGCACCGCCGCCGGCCTCGCCATCGGCCGCATGGCCGTACGGCCCGACGGCTTCGCCTGCCTGCCCGACGACCCCGCCGCCGCGCTGCCCGGCGCCCGCGTGGTGCCCGACGAGGAGGCACTGCGGGCGACGGTGCGCGAGGCGGTCGCCCAGCACCTCGAACCCGTGCTGGCCGGTTTCGGCCCCCGGATGCGGCGTCGCGGCCGGGCCCTGTGGGGCATGGCGACCGACGAGGTCGTCGAGAGCCTGCGGTACGTCTCCCAGCTGCTCGGTGAGGAGGAGCGGGGGCTGCGGGAGCTGGAGCTGCTGCTGCCGGGCGCGACCAAGCCGTACGTCGGCGCGGCGGCCTTCCGCCGGCCGACCGGGCCCGACGGGGAACCGGCGCCCGTCACCCGGGACCGGGTGAGCTGCTGCATGTTCTACACCCTGCGCCCCGCGGACATCTGCGCCACCTGCCCGCGCACCTGCGCCACCGGAGGGGCCGGGAGGCGGGCCACCGAGCTGGTCGCGCAGGCGAGTTGACGCCGCGTCGGACTCCGGCACCCCCGCCCGGCAGGTAAGATCATCCGGTCAGCGGGTCACAGAGGTCACAGGGGATTCACAATTCCCTCACCCGTCACGGGAACTATCCGTGGAACCACCCGTACGGGTAGTCTTCACTCGAACTCAACTCCCGCCCTTCGAGCGGCAGTTCGAGCAGAACGTCGCCCTGGGCACCCCCCTCGCACCTCCTTGGCGGCCTCTTGCCCCGAAACCCCCTGAGGGCCACTGGAGTTGGGCCACTATGGCGGGCGTTGCACGCCCTATCCCAATGCAAGGGACCCCTTAGATGAGACTGACCGACATATCGCTGAACTGGCTGCTTCCGGGCGCCGTGCTGCTCCTGGGCATGCTGACGGCGGTGGCGGTGCTGGCGCGCGGGAAGCGCTCCTCGGTCAAGAGCACGAGCGCGGACGACTCGTGGGAGCGCAGCGAGGAACGCCGCAGGCGCAAGGAGGCCCTCTACGGCACCGTCTCCTACGTCCTGCTGTTCTGCTGTGCGGCGGTGGCCGCCGCGCTCTCCTTCCACGGCCTGGTCGGCTTCGGCGAACAGAACCTCGGCCTGTCCGGCGGCTGGCAGTACCTCGTCCCCTTCGGCCTGGACGGCGCGGCGATGTTCTGCTCGGTGCTCGCCGTGCGCGAGGCCAGCCACGGTGACGCGGCCCTCGGCTCGCGGATACTGGTGTGGACGTTCGCCTTCGCCGCGGCCTGGTTCAACTGGGTGCACGCTCCCCGGGGCCTCGGACACGCGGGCGCCCCGCACTTCTTCGCGGGCATGTCCCTGTCGGCGGCGGTCCTGTTCGACCGCGCGCTGAAGCAGACCCGCCGGGCCGCCCTGCGCGAACAGGGCCTGGTACCGCGCCCGTTGCCGCAGATCCGGATCGTCCGCTGGCTGCGCGCCCCCCGGGAGACGTACGGGGCCTGGTCGCTGATGCTGCTGGAGAACGTGCGCAGCCTCGACGAGGCGGTCGAGGAAGTGCGCGAGGACAAGGCCCGCAAGGTGGCGGCGAAGCAGCGCAGGCGGGACCAGCAGCGTATGGAGCGGGCCCGGCTGAAGGCGATCAGCCGTGGCCACCGCGGTTTCGTGGGCCGGGGCGGCGGACGCGAGCTGGAGGCGCCGACGGTGGAGCGCGACTCCGACGTGGTCTCCGCGGAGCCTGCCATATCGGCGCCGGAGGCCCTGCCCGTCCGCGCGCGTCCCTCCCTGCAGCCGGTGCGCACCGGCGCTGACCCGAAGACCGTCGACCTCACCGCCGAGGACGACACCCAGGCCCTGCCGCGCCTGGACTCCCTGGAGCGCAAGCTCAAGGACCTGGAGCAGCAGTTCGGCTGACGCCTGTCGCGGCCTGAAGGGTGCGGTCCGCCCCCTTCAGGCCGCGTTCGCGTCCGCGTCGAGTTCGAACCAGACGGACTTGCCCACCCGGTGCTTCCTGACGCCCCATCCGTCGGCGAGGGACTCGACCAGCACCAGGCCCCTTCCGTGCGTGCCGTCGTCGACGCTCGGTGCCCGCGGCCGGGGCTCGCGGTCCACGAAGTCCCGTACCTCCACCCGTAATCCACGGGGCCGGACGGTGACCGTGAGGACCGCCTCACAGCCGGTGTGGACGAGCGCGTTGGTGACGAGCTCGCTGGTGAGCAGTTCCGCGACCTCGGAGCGTTCCGGTGTCCCCCAGTGTCTGAGCAGTTCCCGCAGTGCCCTGCGTGACTCGGGCACCGCCCGCAGATCCGCACGCCCCAGTGTGCGCCTCAGCCGATCCGCCGAAGCCTGACTCTTCATGGCCCCCGCCCGCGTGCCGATGTCGATTCCCCCTGTGCTCGAACACCTTCACGGGAATCCTTGCCCGGTCAACCACGCGCCAGTCATGCCGGACGGTCACGAACGGTAGTTGGCCGAAGTGCGATGGCCACGCAGATGGACACACGAACGCGCGGGGCCGTCCTCCCGACCCCCGTGGCGAGAGGACGACCCCGGCTTCCCATGGTGGTCGTGGCGGCCGTGCGGCCTCAGTACAGCTTGTCGACGGCCTTCTTCGTCGTCTTCTTGAACGCGCCCACCGGGGCGTCGTCGAAGTCGCCCAGCTGCCCCCAGCCGACGACGGTCACGGTCTTCCCGTCGCGTCCCACGGAGAGCAGGTGGATGTCCGTGGCACCCCAGGAGGTCTCGGTGTGCAGCCCGTGCACCTGCGCGCCCTCCTCGACCGGCAGCGAACCGTAGTACCGGCCCTCGGCCTCGACGTCCGGGGAGGACTGCTCGATCCGGTCGGCGCAGGAACGGATCTCCTTGTTCAGCAGGGCCGCCAGCGCCTTGCCCTTGGCGGCGGAGCCGGTGACGACGGTGGTCTGTACGGCGCCGGTGTCCAGATCGGTGTGGAAGACGCGGTGCCGGTAGTCGTACGCCGGCACGCCCTCGCCGAGACAGTAGGCGAGCTCCACCGGGAAGCCGTCGGTGACCGGGCCCGCGGTCCAGGTGGACGACGGGTGCGGGGGCAGCTCGGAGGCCGCGAGGAACCTGGGCGGTGCGGCGGTCTCCGGCGCGGCGCCGGCCGGCGCGGTGAGTGCCGTACCGACGGCGAGGGTGGCGACGGTGAGCGCCGCGAGGGTGGCGGCGCGGGTGCGCATGGGCATGGGTGTCCCCCGTGAGGTGTGCGTGATGGAAGGGCGAGGCGGTACGCCGTGTCGGGCGGTTCGCGGTACCAAGAGCATCGGCCGCCCCGGGAGGCGGGCGCAAGCGTCGTCGCCGGATCCGCCGGCATGGAACCATCCCAGCCCGTCCGACGTGCAGGTACATGGGGTGCCTGGGATGCCGTCCCGGGGCCCGGTCGGGTCCTGACGAGTGCGGGGTGACGGTGTCGGCACAGGACGATGTGGCGGAGTTCGCGGCGCTGCTGCGCGAGCTGAAGGAGCGCACGGACCGCAGTTACGGCTCGCTCGCCCGCCGGCTGGACATGAACACCTCGACGCTGCACCGCTACTGCGCGGGCGACGCGGTCCCCGTCGACTTCGCGCCGGTGGAGCGGTTCGCCGCCCTGTGCGGCGCGTCGAGGGCGGAACGTCTGGACCTCCACCACCGCTGGCTCCGCGCGGTGGAGACACGCCGGCGCCCACCCGGACCGGGCGCCCCGGCCACACCGAGGACACCCCCGGCCACGTCCCCACCCCCCGGCACCGGTCCGGCTCCTGGCTGCGCCCCGGGCTCAGACACCGGCGACCTGCACACCGTGGCGCGGGGACGGGTGGACGGCGTGGCCCCCGACGCCCCGGTCGCGGGTCACGACACCGCCGAGCAGACGGCTGCCGGGGGCGCTGCGCCGGACGGCCCGAGCGGGCCCGGCACCGGATCGGGCTCTTTCGACCGGAGCGGGCCGGGCCCCGGCGCAGGTGCCGGGGGGTCCGGGCACGCGAGCGGCCCGGTGGCCGGAAGCGGCGTGGTGAGCGGGCCCTCGGTCGGTGAGGTGCGCGCCCGGCGGCCGTGGTACCGGCGGCGTGAGCGGGTCGCCGTCGCGTTGGCCGCCGCCTGTGCGTTGCTGGCCACCGTGGGGAGCCTGTCCACGCTGCCGGACGACCGGCAGGCGTCCGGCAGCGGGCCCGTCGACGCGCCGCCCGTCACCTCCGCGGCGAGCGGTTCCGCCGAGGCCCCTCGGGGCCGCACCTCATCACCTTCCCCCTCCTCATCCCCCTCCGCGACCGCGAAGAGCGGCCCGTCCTCCCCCGAGGCGCGGCGCGAGACCGGTGCCCCCTCCGCCCCGGCCGAGTCGGACGCCCCCGTCGGAGCCCCGCCCCTCACCTGGTCCGCCGACTCCCATGTCTGGGCGTACGGCTGCGGCCACGACTACGTCGTCGCCGAACCGCCGGAGCGGGTCCCGCCGCCACCGGCCCCGCAGGACGCCGGGACCTGGGCGGCGACGCAGTCGGCCGTGCACGGGGGCGAGACGCTGGTGGAGCTGTCGGTGCAGGGGACCTCCGACACGGCCGTCGTCCTCACCGCGCTGCGGGTCCGTGTGGCCGGCCGCTCCGATCCCGCGCCGGGGAACGCGTACGCCATGGACCAGGGCTGCGGCGGCGCGCTCACCCCGCGCTCCTTCGACGTGGACCTGGACAAGGACCGGCCCATCGCCCGCGCGGTCGCCGGGAACGACGCCGGTACGCCGATCCCGGCCGTGCGCATGCCCTACCGGGTCTCCGCGACCGACCCGGAGGTGCTGCGGGTCACCGCCCGCACCGCGGACTGCGACTGCCGCTGGTACCTGGAGCTGGACTGGTCCTCGCAGGGCCGTACCGGCACGGTCCGCGTCGACGACCACGGCCGCCCGTTCCGCACCAGCGGCATCGGGGGCCTGCCCCACTACGAGTACGACACCTCGGCACGCGGCTGGAAGCCCCGTATCCAGTGAATCCCCTTACGGGCGGGGCACGTTGCGCAGGTTGGAACGGGCCATCTGCACCATCCGGCCGACCCCGCCGTCCAGCACGATCTTGGAGGCGGACAGGGCGAAACCGGTCACCATCTCCTTGCTGATCCTCGGCGGGATGGACAGCGCGTTGGGGTCGGTGACGATGTCGACGAGGGCCGGGCCCTTGTGCCGGAACGCGGACTTCAGCGCCCCGGCGAGCTCCTTCGGCTTCTCCACCCGCACCCCGTGGGCGCCGCACGCGCGGGCGACGGCGGCGAAGTCGGGGTTCTTCATGGCGGTGCCGTGCGAGGGCAGTCCGGCGACCAGCATCTCCAACTCGACCATGCTCAGCGAGGAGTTGTTGAACAGCACCACCTTCACCGGCAGGTCGTACTGCACCAGGGTGAGGAAGTCCCCCATCAGCATGGTGAATCCGCCGTCGCCGGACATCGACACGACCTGCCGGCCCCGGTCGGTGAACTGCGCCCCGATCGCCATCGGCAGCGCGTTCGCCATCGAGCCGTGGGAGAAGGAACCGATCACCCTGCGGCGGCCGTTGGGCGAGATGTAGCGGGCCGCCCAGACATTGCACATGCCGGTGTCGACGGTGAACACCGCGTCGTCGTCGGCCATCTCGTCCAGTACGGACGCCACGTACTCGGGGTGGATCGGCACGTGCTTGTCCACCTTCCGCGTGTACGCCTTCACCACCCCCTCCAGCGCGTCCGCGTGCTTCCTGAGCATCCGGTCGAGGAACTTCCGGTCGTCCTTGGCGCGGACCCGCGGCGTCAGACAGCGCAGCGTCTCCTTCACATCGCCCCACACCGCCAGGTCCAGCTTCGAGCGCCGGCCGAGGTTCTCGGGCCGCACGTCGACCTGGACGATCTTCACGTCGTCGGGCAGGAAGGCGTTGTACGGGAAGTCGGTGCCGAGCAGGATCAGCAGGTCGCACTCGTGGGTGGCCTCGTAGGCGGCGCCGTAGCCGAGCAGTCCGCTCATGCCGACGTCGTACGGGTTGTCGTACTGGATCCACTCCTTGCCGCGCAGGGCGTGCCCGACCGGGGACTTGACCTTGCTCGCGAACTCCATGACCTCGGCGTGCGCGCCCTTGGTGCCGGCACCGCAGAACAGGGTGACCTTCCCGGCCTCGTCGATCATGTCGACGAGCCGGTCGATCTCGGCGTCGCCGGGACGGACCGTGGGCCGGGAGGTGACGAGGGCGGTCTCGGCGGGCTTCTCGGGGGCGGCGTGGTCGGCGATGTCGCCCGGGAGGGTGACGACGCTGACGCCGGAGCGGCCGACGGCGTGCTGGATGGCGGTCTGCAGCAGCCGGGGCATCTGCTGCGGGCTGGAGATCATCTCGCTGTAGTGGCTGCACTCGCGGAACAGCTGGTCGGGATGGGTCTCCTGGAAGTAGCCGAGGCCGATCTCGCTGGACGGGATGTGGGAGGCGAGGGCGAGGACCGGGGCCATGGAACGGTGGGCGTCGTACAGGCCGTTGATGAGGTGGAGGTTGCCGGGCCCGCAGGAGCCGGCGCAGGCGCCCAGTCTGCCGGTGATCTGGGCCTCGGCGCCGGCGGCGAAGGCGGCGGTCTCCTCGTGCCGTACGTGGATCCAGTCGATGGCGGAGTTGCGGCGCACGGCGTCGACGACGGGGTTGAGACTGTCACCGACGACGCCGTAGAGGCGTTTGACCCCTGCGCGGGTGAGGATGTCGACGAACTGTTCCGCGACGTTCTGTTTGGCCATGGATTCCGTCTGCCCCTCGGATGTCGAAGTTGCCTGACGGGTTCCATGAATTCACACCGGGCGCGCTCACGCCTCCCAAACGGCGACGGCCGTACGGTCGTCCGCGTACCCCTTGACCCGTACCTGGGTGTCGGCGAGGAACGCGGCGAGGCCGGGCGGTCCGGGGCGGGACCACCGGTCGGCGAGGTGGGCGCGGAGCTCCCGCTCGCCGCGCAGGGGGTCGGCGAGACCGGTGCCGCACATCAGCAGGGTGTCACCCGGGCGGGCTATGGAGGTGCGGAAGCGGAAGGGCTCGCGGGGCGGTCCGGGAGCGGGCTCGTACGGGCTCGGGGGTGTGGGGATGCCCAGGTCCATGGTGAGGCGGTCGCCGTCGGGGGTCTCGGCGGGCGGCGAGCCGAAACCGACCACGGGTTCGCCCTTGGCCTCGGTGACCTCGGGTTCGATGTCCTGCCAGGCGCCACCCCGCAGCCGGAACAGTCCGCCGGGGCCGACGCCGAAGAAGACCCGGGTGCGGCACTCGGGGTCGGCGGGCAGGAGGAGGCAGCGCAGGGTGGCCGCGTAGGCGTCGGGTTCGAGGCCCTGCTCGGCCGCGGCGGCGCGGAGCCTGCCGAGGCTGCGGTCGGTGAGGCGGTGCAGGCCGGACTTGAGGTCGCCGCGCCGGGCGGCCCTGATGTCGTCGACGAGGCGGGCGTGGCTGCGGCCCACCGCCTCGCCGATCCACCGGCAGGCCTCGGCGGCGGCCCGGTGGGCGCCTGGCGCGCTCCGGGCGCCGGTCGCCAGCGCCACGAGGACGAGGGCCCGCTCCCCCGTTCCGAACCGGGCGGTCAGCAGCGCGTCGCGGCGCGGTTCGCCCCGGTAGCGCGCGGAGTCCCCGCGCACGGAGGCGGCGCGCAGGGTGCAGGCCCCGTAGCGGGCCCCGTCCAGCACGGTGTCCGGGACCAGGCCGTCCAGTTCGTCGGGGTCGGCCGGCGGGAGGGTGGTGGGCTCGGGGTCGTAGGTGGGCGGCCGGGATCCGACGTGGGTGCGGGACGGGAGCGGGTCCGGGAGTGGTTCGAGGCGGGAGGGGCGGGGGGCGGAGCCGTCCGCGGGCTCCGGGGCCGGTGGGGCCGTGGGCGGTGGCGGGGGCGCGGTGGCGGGGGTCCAGGGGCCGTAGGCCGTGCCGGAGGTGGGGGAGGCCGGGGGCGGCGACGGGTGCGGCTCGGGCGGAGGGAAGGTCACCGGGCCCGCGGACGCGGCGGACGGGGGTTCCCAGGGGGCACGGGGCGGGGCGCCGACGGGCCGCGGCGGGAAGCCCGCCGGTGCGTCGGGGGCCGGGCGGGGGTCCGGGACCGTCGGCGTGGAACGTAAGCCGTCCGGGGCGGGACTGTCCACCGGGGCAGGACCGCCCGCCGAGGCGGGACCGTCCACGTTCAGCGTGCCGCCCACCGGGGCAGGACCGCCCACCGGAGCGGGACCGCCCACCGGAGCGGGACCGCCCACCGGGGCAGGACCGTCCACCGGAGCGGGACCGCCCACCGGAGCGGGACCGCCCACCGGAGCGGGACCGCCCACCGGGGCAGGACCGTCCGCGTTCAGCGTGCCGGACGCCGAGGCGAAGCGGTCGTCCAGGGAATCGGGCGCCGGTACGGGGCCCGTGTCACCGGTGGTGTCGTCGTACAGCTGCCCCCACCAGTCGTCCTCCGGACCGGTGGGCCTTCCCCCCTGCTGGCTCATGTCACCGATTGTCCACCGCGCGGGCCGGATGGAAACGGGGCATCGGGAAAATCCCCCGTCCCGCGCCACACCCGGGACGGCTGTGCGACAGGGGGCGCCGCGGCCCGTTTCCGTCCTGCGCCGCTCACCGGACTCCCGCACCCTGGAAGGATGGGAGCGTGGGACCTCCTGATCGCCGGACTGGTGCTCCTGCTCGGACTGTGCGGAGTGCTGCTGCCAGGGGTGCCCGGGTCGTGGCTGGTGTGGGCCGGGGTCCTGTGGTGGGCGCTGAAGGACCCCCGGCCCGTCGCGTGGTGGGTGTGCGTGGGGGCGACCGTCGTGCTGTTCCTGTCCCAGGTGGTGCGCTGGGTGCTGCCGCCGCGCCGGCTGCGGGCGGGCGGGGACGACCGCCGGATGCTGGCGTACGCGGGCTGCGGCTCGTTCCTGGGTTTCGTGCTGCTGCCCGTGATCGGCGCGGTTCCGGGCTTCCTCGCCGGGATCTACGTCTTCGAGCGGCTGCGCCTCGGCCGCCACGGTGAGGCGGTCGCGGCGCTGCGCACGGCACTGCGCTCGGGCGGGTGGAGCGTGCTGACGGAGCTGTTCACCTGCCAGTTGATCACGGCGGCGTGGCTGGGCGCGGTGTTCTGGGGCTGAGCCCCTCGCCCCCTCGGCTCACGGCAGCGGCACGCCCTCGTGGGTGAGCAGCCGCACCTTGCGCTCCAGCCCGCCGGCGTATCCGGTCAGCGAACCGTCGGCGCCGATCACCCGGTGGCAGGGGCGGACGATGAGCAGCGGGTTCGCGCCGATCGCGCCGCCGACGGCCCGCACGGCGGCCCTCGGCGCGCCGATCCGGGCCGCGATCTCGCCGTAGGACACGGTCTCCCCGTAGGGGACGTCGTCGAGCGCGGCCCACACCTTCTCCCGGAACGGGGTGCCGGTGGCGCTCATGGCCAGCCGGAACTCCTTGAGGTCGCCGGCGAAGTACGCGGTGAGCTGCCGCTCGGCCTCGCGGAACGGTCCGGGGTCCCGCCGCCAGTCGTCCGCCGGCGTGCGCCCGCCCTTCTGTCCGGGCACGGACAGCGAGGTCAGCTCACCGGTCGGGGCGGCGGTGAGCAGCAGCGGTCCGACGGGGCTGTCCACACGCGTCCAGTACGTGGTCGTGACCGTGGGCGTCATGGTTACTCCAACTCCCCTGCGACGCGCAGGTGGTTCAGGGCGTACGAGCGCCAGGGGCGCCAGCTTTCGGGAAGGCCGGGTCCGGGCGGGGCCACGTCCGGGTCGCCGAGCGCGCGGGTGCGGATCTCGGCGATCGTACGGGCGTCGAGGCCGGGGACGGCGGCCAGGGCGGCCTCGGCCTCGTTCCGGTCCGCGCCGGGTCCGAGGCGTACGGTGCCGTCGGCGAGGGCGGCGGTGAGCGCGCCCAGGGTGCCGTCGGGCTCGGCCCCGGCGAGGACGGCGGCTTCGGGGAACAGGTGGGTGAGGGTGCCGCAGGGGGCGTCGAGCCGCTTGCCGTACCGCTGGACGAGCCGTGCGGCCTCGTCGCGGCCGGCCAGCGCCCGCACCGCCAGTTCGTCCGGGTCTGCGGCCCCCGGTGAGCGCAGTCCGGGCCGGGCGGCGACCAGCGGGGCGAGGCGGGCGTCGGCACCGAGTCGTTCGTCGACGGCGTACGGGTCGGCGTCCAGGTCGAACAGCCGTCGCAGGCGTTGTACGGCGGTGGTCAGATCGCGGGGGTCGGTGAGGTGGACGCGGGCGTCGAGCCAGCCGCCGGGGTGGGCGCCGGGACCGGTGTGCGGGCGTTCGTCGACGGCGGCGATGCCCGTGCCGTAGGGCAGGCGGAGCGTCCGCCGGTAGGTGCGGGTGCCCGGGGTGCCGCTCACGTCCTCGACGCCGGGGACGGCCTCGCGTTCCAGCAGGTCGAAGACGGGTCCCGCCCGGTAGGGGCCGCGGTGGGCGAGCCGCAGGGGGATTCCGGCGGACGGGGTGGCGGTGCGCGCCCGGCCCCGGTGGGGTGCGGAGGCGCGCAGCTCGCTGGGGGTGGTGGCGTACACGGCCCGTACGGTGTCGTTGAACTGCCGCACGCTGGCGAACCCGGCGGCGAAGGCGATCTCGGTGACCGGCAGCCCGGTGGTCTGCAGGAGGACGCGCGCGGCGTGCGCCCGCTGGGCGCGGGCGAGCGCGACGGGCCCGGCGCCGAGCTCGCCGGTGAGCTGGCGCTGCACCTGGCGGGCGCTGTAGCCGAGCCGTGCGGCGAGTCCGGCGACGCCCTCGCGGTCGACGACGCCGTCGGCGATCATCCGCATGGCCCGGCCGACGACGTCGGCCCGCACGTTCCACTCGGCGGAGCCGGGCACGGCGTCCGGGCGGCAGCGCCGGCAGGCGCGGAACCCGGAGCCCTGCGCGGCGGCGGCGGTCGCGAAGAACCGCACGTTGTGCCGCTTCGGGGTGACGGCGGGGCAGCTGGGCCGGCAGTAGATGCCGGTCGTCTCCACGGCGAAGAAGAACGCCCCGTCGAACCGGGCGTCCCGGCTGCGCACCGCCTCGTACCTGCTGTCCTCGTCCTTCACACCGTCCAGTCTCCGCCGGCCGGGGAGCCCCGGCTGGCGGAAATCGGACATGGAGGTGTCGCTACCGCAGGCGGCCCCGCTTGGCCTCCATCGCCGCCTTGCCGATGGCGCCCTTGCGCTTCCAGTCCTTGCGGATCTCCGCGCGGAGCCTGGCGTCGGTCTTGGCGACGATGTACTGGTTCTCCCGGAGCAGCTTGCGGTAGCTCTCCAGGCGGCGCTGCGGCAGGTCACCGGTCTCGATGGCGTCGAGGACGGCACAGCCCGGTTCGCTCTCGTGGGCGCAGTCCTGGAACCGGCAGCGCTCGGCGAGCTCCTCGATCTCGGCGAACACCTGGCCGACGCCGGCTCCGGCGTCCCACAGGCCGACGCCCCGCAGTCCCGGTGTGTCGATGAGGACTCCCCCGCCGGGCAGCGCCAGCAGGTTGCGGGTGGTCGTGGTGTGGCGGCCCTTGCCGTCGACGTCCCGGATGGCCTGGACGTCCATCACGTCCTCGCCGAGGAGCGCGTTGGCCAGGGTGGACTTGCCGGCGCCGGACTGCCCGAGCAGCACCGACGTACCGCCGGCGACGATCGCGGCGAGGACGTCGAGCCCGTCCCCGTCCCTGGCGCTGACGGTGAGCACCGGCACGCCCGGTGCGCTGGTCTCCACGTCCTGGACGAGGTGCGCCCGGGTCACCGCGTCCGGCACCAGGTCGGCCTTGGTGAGGACGACCACCGGCTGCGCCCCGGACTCCCAGGCGAGCGCGAGGAAGCGTTCGATCCGGGCCAGGTCGAGTTCGGCGGCGAGGGAGACGGCGACGACGGCGTGGTCGACGTTGGCGGCGAGGATCTGCCCCTCGGACCGCTTGGAGGAGGTGGAGCGCACGAAGGCGGTACGGCGTGGCAGGTACGCGCGTACGTAGCGGGGGTTCCCGCCGGGTTCGACGGCGACCCAGTCGCCCGTGCAGACGACCCGCAGGGGGTCGTGCGGGGTGACGAAGGCGGTGTCGGCGCGCAGGGTGCCGCCGGCGGTGACGACGTCGCACTGGCCGCGGTCGACCCGGATCACACGGCCGGGCAGCAGCCCTTCCGCGTCGTAGGGGGCGAACTCGTCCGCCCAGGCGTCGTCCCAGCCGTAGGGGGCGAGCGCGGAGGAGACGGAGGTGGAACTGGAACTCAAGGGGGTGACCCTTCAGGTGGGTGGCCCCGGCGGCCGCGCGTACGCATCCGTACGCGGACGGGAAAAGGGTGAGGTCAGCCGGTGGCCACGGAGGTGGACGTGATGGATTCCTGAATGCGGGCAGCGCCCAGCGCAATGACAGCCATCGGTCGACACCTCCTCACTCCACGAACGGTCCGGTACGGCGGCGCACGGCCACCGTGTGATCCGCGGTCACAGTAGCCCGTCGCCTCCCCGGCCCGTCAACTTGTTTTCCGGACTCCCGTGTCACACGGTCGCGCAGGTGCGGCCGTTGAGCGTGAAGCCGGACGGCGGGTGGTTCGTGCCGTCGCGGGACGCGAGGAAGCCGAAGGCGAGTTTCCCGCCGGCGGCGACCGACTTGTTGTAGTCGGCGGCGGTGGCGGTGACCCGGGAGCCGTCCTGGTCGAGCGAGGCGTCCCACATCTGGGTGATCCGCTGGCCGTCGGGGAAGGCGAAGCCGACGCGCCAGGAGTCGAGGGGGTCGCGTGTGGTGACGGTGACGGTGGCCTGGAAGCCGTCGGGCCACTGGTTGACCAGGTCGTAGTCGGCGTGGCAGGCGGCCGGTTCGCCGTCGGCGGTGGCGGAGGAGGTGCCCTGTGGTTCGGGGTCGGGGTTCTCCCGGTCCGGGGTGCGCTCGGGGGTGTGCCCGGCGGACGGCTCCGCGGATGGGGACGGGGACGCGGACGGGGACGGGGTGTCCGGGGAGGCCGTGGGGGCGGCGGGCAGGGAGGGGCCGGGGTCAGCCACCGGCTGCCGGTCGGCGTCGGGGCGTTCGGCGCTCTCGTCGGCCGTGTCGCCGAACGGCATCAGGGAGACCGCGAGCGCGAGGAGGGAGACCAGGAGGGCGGCGACCAGCAGACCGTGCCGGGCCACGCGCGCCCTGGCCGTGCCGTCCGCCGGGTCACCGCCGTCCGGGTCGGGCCGGTCCGGGCGTCCGGCCCCGAGCCGTACCTCGGCGGCGCGGCGGCGGCGTTCCAGATAGGCAAGGCCGCCCCAGCCGATCACCCCGCCGGCCAGCGCGCCGGGCAGTCCCCCGCCGTGCAGCCGCAGACAGGCGGCGGCCTCGGCGCACCGGTGGCAGGTGGCGAGGTGACGGGAGAGGTCGTCGGGGGTGTCCGCGGCGGGCGAGCGGGTGACGGCGTCGAGGAGCCGGGCGTAGCTGCGGCACTCGGCGTCCATGGGCGAGTCGAGGTGGTTGCGGTGGCAGCGGTCCCGGAACAGGCGGCCGACCTGGGCGAGTTCACCGGCGGCGGTGGCGGGGTCGAGGCCGAGCCTGCGGGCCACCAGGGGCAGCGGCAGGGCCTCCGCCTCGGCCAGCCAGAGCAGTTCGGCGTCCGCCGGCTGCAGATCGCGCAGTCCGCGCAGGGCGACCGGGCGTTCCAGTGGCGGGCCGGTGTAGCGGGCGGCCTGGTCGGAGTGGAGCCACAGCCGCAGGTCGGGGTCGAGCTTGTGGCCCTGTCCCGCGTCCTCCCAGGCGGCGGCCGTACTGCGGACCGCCGTCAGCAGCAGGGGTATCCGGGGCAGCCGGGTGGAGCGGCGGCCGTAGCCGCGGACGGTGCCCGACTCGGCCTCGCGCAGCTCCCGTATGCCCTGTTCGAAGGCCTCGCGGGCCAGTTCCGCCGCGGCGGCGGACCCGGCGGTGCACAGGTCGGCGTAGGAGAGCGCCGCGTCCCAGCACTCGGAGAACAGCGCCGCCTCGGTGGCGTCCTGGGGGCTCGGCAGGTCGGGCATGAGACTCCCGCATCACGAACGAGGTCAACTCGCCATAGGGGCGGTGGAGTTGGGGAAACCTCGCGGCAGTGGCCGAGCTTTTCACGTTCCCGCCACAACTGACAAGCGCTTCCCTCACTTTGTGTGGCGGCGCGGCCACCCCTCGCAGGGACCATACGCACGGAAGGCCGGAACGTCTCGGTTCCGGCCTTCCTGATCTCTCTGCGAGGGCCCTGCGTCCCCGGTGTCTCAGACCTTCTCGGCGGACTCCTGTGCCGGGAGGCTGTCCATGAAGGAGCTGACGGAGAACACCGCGTTGCCGGGTCCGGGCGGGCCGTAGCCGGGGGGCGAGGAGAGGCCGAAGTCCTCCATGGTCTGCCGGTACGCCTGGAGGAGACGGATGTGGTACTCCAGCGGGGCGCCCTGCGGGTTGGCCTTGCCGAGCGGGGTGGTCGGCTCCGGGCACCAGGTGGTGAAGCGGGGCGTGATGCCGTGCGACATGAAGAAGCGCAGGCCCTCGGTGGTGGAGTCGATGGCCTCGTCGACCGTCTTGAAGCCGAAGGGCTCGGCCATCTCCACACCGGCCACGAAGTTGGGGATCACGTTGCGCGCGCCGAAGATCTCCGCGGAGTCGAGGATGCGCCTGTGCCACTCGTCGCGGCCGACGTAGCGCTCCTTGCCGGGGCAGTACATCTTGAACAGGTACTCGTCCCACACCTCGTAGTTGGGGTGGTAGATCTGCACGCCGTAGTCCTTGAAGCGCTGCACGTCGTCCCTGGGCAGCGCCTGGGCGACGACCTTGCCGATCCAGCGGCCGGGGAAGCGCTCCTCGATGGCCTTGGCGTAGTGGCCGTAGAAGTCGGCCTCGTCGCGTCCGGAGACCGTCCTGGTGATGGCTCCGCCGGTGAGGGTGTAGGCGGTGGACGCCTTCGCGGTGTCGTACCGGTCGATGATCTCGAGGGCCTCCAGGACCTCCTCGACGTCCTTCACGCCGGTGTAGGGCCGCCCGGCCGCCTTGTGCTGGCGCCAGTTGTGATTGATGTCGCAGTACTGGCACTCCTCCTTGGCGCCGAAGTACTGGCAGACCCGGAAGACGGTCAGGTAGATCAGGTAGCCCCACTGGATGGTGGGGGCGACCTCCATGACCGACTTCCCGTTGGACAGGGTGTGCCGGTAGTACTCGGGCATGGGCGGCACGCCGACGTCCGAGATCCGCTTGCCGTCGAGGTAGAGGCCGAGCACGCCGTGCTCGTCGGCGGCGACGCGGTAGGGGGAGGCCGGGTTCACGCGCACCGACACGACCGTGCGGCGCAGGTCGTACGGGCCGCCGGTGAGGATGATCTCCTCCGGCGGGCGGCGCAGCGCGGCCTCGCCCAGCTCGGGCAGGGTGCCGTGGTCGAAGGAGAAGATGAAGTACGACTTCGGTTTGACCTCGCCGCTCTCGTTGTCGCTGAGCGCGGACGGGTCGAAGGCCACACCGCCGCGCAGCAGGTCCTCCTTGAAGACGGCTTCGCGCGGCACGTGCGGGAACCGCTCCATCAGATCCTCGACCAGCGCGGTACGGCTGCCCATCCCGTTGTTCTCCTCCCGGTTCGGACGTACGACTCCTCACGGTATGCCCCCGCTCGGACATCCGGGGCGCCGGGTCCCCCCACAGGCGTGGACCACGCGCGAGGTAGGTTCCGGCGGGGGACCTTTTCGGTCCCGCTGGTCAGGAAGGACGAGGGATGACCGAGAGCGTGACCAACTGGGCGGGCAACATCACGTACGCCGCCAAGGAGCTGCACCGCCCGCACAGCGCGAACGCGCTGCTGAACCTGGTCGCCGGGAGCTCGCGGGTGCGGGTCCTGGGCAGCGGGCACTCCTTCAACGAGATCGTCGAGCCCGGCGAGGACGGTGTCCTGATCTCCCTCGACGCGCTGCCCCCCGAGATCGACGTGGACACGACGGCCCGGACGGTACGGGTCGGGGGCGGCGTGCGCTACGCCGCGCTGGCCCGCGAGGTGCACCGGCACGGGCTGGCGCTGGGGAACATGGCGTCGCTGCCGCACATCTCGGTGGCCGGATCGGTCGCCACCGGCACCCATGGCTCCGGTGTCGGCAACGGGCCGCTGGCCTCGTCCGTGCGCGCGGTGGAGATCGTGGTGGCGGACGGTTCCAGGGGGCGGTTCACGCAAGGGGTGACGGACCTTTTCGACGCTGTGGTCACCTCGCTGGGCGCGTTCGGTGTCGTCACCGCGCTCACCCTGAGCCTGGAGCCGGCCTACGAGGTCGAGCAGCACGTGTTCACCGAGATGCCCCTGGAGGGGCTGGATCAGGCCACCTTCGAGAAGGTGATGTCGGCGGCGTACAGCGTGAGCCTGTTCACCGACTGGCGGGCGCCGGGATTCCGGCAGGTGTGGGTGAAGCGGCGCACCGACCAGCCGCTGCCGGACTTCCCCTGGGCGGCTCCGGCGACGGAGAAGATGCACCCGGTGCCGGGCATGCCGGCCGTGAACTGCACCGAGCAGTTCGGGGTGCCGGGGCCCTGGCACGAGCGGCTGCCGCACTTCCGGGCGGAGTTCACCCCGAGCAGCGGCGCGGAACTCCAGTCGGAGTACCTGATGCCGCGGGAGTCGGCGGTCGCCGCGCTGCACGCGCTGGACGGGATCCGGGAGACGGTCGCCCCCGTGCTGCAGACCTGCGAGGTGCGCACCGTCGCCGCCGACGACCAGTGGCTCAGCCCCTCCTACGGCCGGGACACGGTGGCCGTCCACTTCACCTGGATCGAGGACACGCGGGCGGTGCTGCCGGTGGTGCGGCGGGTGGAGGAGGCGCTGGCGCCGTTCGACGCGCGGCCCCACTGGGGGAAGGTGTTCACCACGCCGGCGGCGGAGCTGCGCGCCCGCTACCCGCGGATGGACGACTTCCGGAGCGCCGTCGACGCTCTGGACCCGCGGCGCAAGTTCACCAACGCCTTCGTGCGGGACGTCCTGGGCGGCTGATCCCGGGCCCTGTCCGGACTTCGTCAAGCCCCTTTCCAAACCCCTTGTCGAAAGTTCCGCTTCCCCCATAGCCTTGCCGCGCGCCGGTGCCCGGTCGGCCCGGCCCGGCAGGGATGGGGGCAGCTCGGTGAAGCGCACATCGCGGGACATCCGTACGGCCAACCGCTATCAGGTGCTGCGCCAGATCATCGCCGCGTCGCCGACCTCCCGGCAGGAGCTGGCGGCCGCCACGGGGCTCAGTCTCGCCACCGTCGCCACCCTGGTCGGGGAGCTGCTCGGCCTCGGCATGATCACCGAGGTGGGTTTCGAGGACTCGGCCGGCGGCCGTCCCCGGGGCCTGGTGGCCGTCAACGCGTCGGGGGGCGCGCTGATCGGTGTGGATCTCGCCGAGACCTATGTGCGGGTCGAGCTGTTCGACCTCGCGCTGAACGTGCTGGCCCGCGCCGAGGAGGGCATGCGCCCCGGCGAGAGCCGGCCCGAGCAGGTCGTGGGGCATGTGGCCACGGCGGTGGGGTCGGTGGTGGCGCAGGCCGGGGTGGCGGGCGCGCGGGTGCTCGGGGTCGGGGTGAGCGTGCCGGGTCAGGTGGACCGGGACACCGGGATCTCCGAGTACGCGCCGAACTGGGACTGGCACGACGTCCCGCTGCTCGACCTGCTCACGGAGCACATCGCCTATCCCCTGCACCTGGACAACCCGTTGCGGGCCTGCGCGGTGGCCGAGCTGTGGTTCGGGGCGGCGCGCGGTTGCGGGGACGCGGTGGTGGTGAACCTCGGGACCGGGGTGGGCGCCGGGCTGGTGCTGGGCGGCGGGGTGCACCGGGGGGTGAGCAACAGCGCCGGTGAGTGGGGGCACACCACCCTCGTCCTGGACGGCCGCCCCTGCCACTGCGGCAACCGCGGCTGTGTGGAGACGTACACCGGCGCGCCCGGGATCATGCTTAACCTGCGGGAGCTGAGCCCGGACAGCCCGCTGCTGCGGGCCGACGACCAGACGGCCACCATCGACGCGCTCGCCCGGGGCGTGAGCGCGGGCGATCCGGTGGCGGTGGAGGTGCTCGGGCACACCGCCCGCTACCTCGGCGCCGGGATCGCCGATCTGGTCAACCTCTTCAACCCGGAGGTGGTCGTGCTCAGCAGCTGGGTCGCGGCCGCGTTCGGTGAGCCGCTGCTCGACGAGGTCCGCGCGGCCGTCACCCGGCACGCGCTGCGCCGCCCGCTGGCCGCCACCCGGATCGTCCTCTCCCCGATCCCGACCGATCCGGTGTGCCTGGGAGCGGCGACGTTCGCGCTGGAGGGCGCGTTGCAGTCGGCCGGGAAGCGCGCCGGGAACCGTACCGCCGGCAGTCGCCGGTAACCCCCGTCCCGTTCGTCATCACGAACGAGTCGCAACGCTTCGCACAGGCTTTGTCCAACCCCTTGCCGAAGTATTGGCCGAAGGTTAACGTCCCGCGCACCGCAAGTCCTGCGCACCGCAAGTCCTTGAGCGCCATCCCGCCGACAGCCGCACTCGAGACAAGGACGTCGCCATGCCGGCATCGAGCAACAGCACGTGGGACCGTCGATCAGCACTCCGCGCCGCCCTGGGCCTCGCCGCCGCCGGCGGACTGGCCGCCTGCGGCGGCAACAACGGCCGCGGTGGCGGCGGCTCGGGATCGGGGAAGAGCCTGGTCCAGTACTTCCACGCCTACGGTGAGGCCGGCACCGAGCAGGCGATCAAGCGGTACGCGAAGGCGTACGAGGAGGCGGACGTGACCACGCAGTGGATCACGGGCTCCAACTTCGAGAGCAAGCTGTTCGCCTCGCTGCTCACCGACAAGGCGCCGGACGTCTTCGAGTTCCACCCCCAGATCCAGCTCGTCAAGAGCGGCCAGGTCGCCGATCTGACCGACCTGGTCGGCCCGGTGAAGGACGACTTCAACCCGGCCGACATCCAGTCGCACACCGTCGACGGGAAGATCTACGGCGTGCGGATGATCGACGACCCGCAGTTCTTCTTCTACCGCAAGTCGCTGTTCGACAAGGCGGGCGTCGGCATCCCCCGGACGCTCGACGAACTCCTCGCCACGGCAGCCGAGTTGACCACCGACAAGGTCAAGGGCATCTACCTCGGCAACACCCTGCACTCGATCGTCAACCCGATGATCTGGGCGTCCGGCGCCGACACCCTGGACGAGAACAACGAGATCGCGTACCACACCGACGGTGTCGTCGGCGGCTTCCGCACCCTGCGCAAGCTGTTCACCAGCGGTGATCTGCTGCTCGACGCGCCGACCGACTTCTGGGACCCCTCCGCGCTCAACCAGGGGCTCACCGCCGTCCAGTGGTGCGGCATGTGGGCGATGCCGCAGATGCAGGAGGCGCTCGGCGACGACCTCGGTGTCTTCCCCTTCCCCAAGGTCACCGACGCGGGCGAGCAGACCGTCTACAACGGCGGCTGGTCGATGTTCGTCAACGCCAAGGGAAAGAACGTGGAGGCGGCCAAGGAGTACGTGAAGTGGCTGTGGATCGACCAGAAGGAGTACCAGGAGGACTGGGCGCTCTCCTACGGCTTCCACATCCCGCCGCGCACGTCGCTCGCCGAGTCCGCCGACAAGCTCAAGTCGGGCCTGCCGGCCGAAGGCGTCAGGCTGTTCAACGAGTTCGGGCACTTCGACAACATCGGCTGGACCCAGGCGATGATCACGGCCCTGGAGGACGTCCTCGCCAACTGTGTCCGCAAGGGCGGTGACCCGGAGGCCGAACTCGACAAGGCCGACGGGAAGGTGAACCGCGAACTCGACAAGCTCTTCGGATAGCGCGGCGGACGGGCGGACACGTGATGTCGACCACCACCACACGCGAGGTCACCGGTCCCACCCCCGCCCGGCCGCGGCGGAGCCTGCGGGCCCACAGCACCCTCGCCTTCTGGCTGTTCACCGGGCCCTTCCTCATCGGCCTGCTGATCTTCGTCTACGTGCCGATCCTCTGGAGCGCGTGGCTGTCGTTCTTCGAGGCCCGCTTCACGGTCACGCCCAGCGAGTTCGTCGGCTTCGAGAACTACCGGACGATGCTGACGGACGACGAGTTCATGGGCTCCCTCGTCACCTTCACCGTCTTCGCCGTCATCATCGTCCCCACCACCTGGGCGCTGTCCCTGGCGCTCGCGCTGGCGGTGAACCGACTGCGGTTCATGCGGGCGTTCTTCCGGTCGGTGTTCTTCCTGCCGACGGCGGTGAGCTACGTCGCCGCCTCGCTCATCTGGAAGATGTCCATCTTCAACGGCGTGCGCTTCGGGCTCGCCAACACCGTCCTCGGCTGGTTCGGCGCCGACGACACCGCCTGGCTGGCCAGCCCCGACCCGCCCTGGTACTGGCTGGTCATCGTCACCGTACGACTGTGGCTCCAGGCCGGGTTCTACATGATTCTCTTCCTGGCGGCCCTGCAGAACATCCCGCCGGAGCTGTACGAGGCGGCGGCCATCGACGGGGCGAAGCCCGGCTGGCAGACGTTCCGCCACATCACGCTGCCGCAACTGCGCGCCACCTCGACCGCGGTGGTCCTGCTGCTGCTCGTGGCGGCGTACCAGGCCTTCGACGAGTTCTTCAACCTGCTGTCGAAGACCACCTGGGGACGCCCACCGCTGGTCGAGCTGTACTACAAGGCGCTCGGCGACAACCAGGACTACGGCGCGGGCAGCGCGGGCGCGCTGATCCTGACGCTGCTGATCTGTCTGGTGACGCTGCTCCAGGGCCGGATCATGGGCTTCGGCAGGTCGGAGGGAGCCAAGTGACCACCAGGACACCGCGCCGGGTCCGGCGCGGGAACGTCATCGGCTCGGCGGGCCTGTACGCCGCCACGGCCGTCGCCGCGCTGCTCTTCCTCGTCCCCTTCTACCTGATCGTGCGCAACGCCCTGTCCACCGATGCCGAGATCACGGGCGAGGAATGGAGGTTCTTCCCCACCGACGTCCAATGGGGCAACGTCACCGAGCCGTTCGACGATCCGACGGTCGACTTCGCCCGGTCGCTGTGGAACTCGGCGGTCGTCGGCGTGGCACACACCGTCGGCACGCTGCTGGTCTGCTCACTCGCCGGATACGGTCTCGCCCGCATCCCGTACCGGCACGCCGACAAGGTGTTCTACGCCGTCCTGGTGACCCTGATGGTGCCGACCGCCGTCACCTTCGTGCCCAGCTTCGTCCTGGTCTCCTCGCTCGGCTGGGTGGACAGCTACCGGGGTCTGATCATTCCGGGCCTCTTCAGTGGTTTCACCTGCTTCCTGTTCCGGCAGTACTTCCTGGGGTTCCCCAAGGAGCTGGAGGAGGCGGCGCGGGTGGACGGGCTCGGCCACTGGGGCGCGTACTGGCGGGTCGTCGTGCCGAACTCGCTGAACTTCTTCGCCGCCATCGCCACGATCACCTTCATCAGCGGCTGGAACTCCTTCCTGTGGCCGCTGGTCATCGGCCAGGACCCGAGCGCCTGGACGGTCCAGGTGGCCCTCTCCTCCTACATGACCAACCAGACCGTCAACTTCCATCTGATCTTCATGGCCACGGCCATATCCATCCTTCCCCTGGTGTGCGTGTTCCTGTTCCTCCAGCGCTGGCTGGTGCAGGGCATCGCGCAGACCGGTATCAAGGGCTGAGCCAGGACCGATCTAGGAGACCCATGTCATTGCGCACCCCGGCGACCGGCTATGTCGAGGACGTCTCCCCCGGCCGCGGGACCCTGCCCCCGCGCGCCTGGTACGCGTCCTCCGACGCGGCCTCCCTCTCCCTGAACGGCGGTTGGCGCCTTCGGGTGTCCCAGGCCGCCGACGCCGAGGACGACTCGTTCGCCGCGCCCGGGTACGACGCCGGGAGCTGGCCGGAGGTGACCGTGCCCGGCCACTGGGTGCTCCAGGGCCACGGCGCACCCATCTACACCAACCACCTGTACCCCTTCCCGGTCGATCCACCGCACGTCCCCACCGAGAACCCGACCGGCGACCATCTGCGCGTCTTCGACCTGCCCGGGGACTGGCCGGGCGAGGGTGAGGCCGTGCTCCGCTTCGACGGGGTGGAGTCCTGCGCCCGGGTCTGGCTGAACGGCACGGACATCGGGGAGTTCAAGGGTTCCCGGCTGCCGCACGAGTTCACGGTCGGGCACCTGCTGAAGCCGACCGGGAACGTCCTCGCGGTCCGGGTCCACCAGTGGTCGGCGGGGTCGTACCTGGAGGACCAGGACCAGTGGTGGTTGCCCGGCATCTTCCGCGACGTGACCCTGCTGCACCGTCCGGCGGGCAGCGTGGGCGACTTCTTCGTGCACGCCTCCTACGACCACGTCACCGGCGCGGGCACCCTGCGCGTCGACTCCGACGTCGAAGGCCGGGTGACCGTAACGGAGTTGGGCATCGACGTGGCGGCCGGCGAACCGGTCACCCTCCCGGTCGAGCCGTGGACGGCGGAGACGCCCCGGCTGTACGACGGGGTGCTGGCCACGGCGGGCGAACGCGTCCCGCTGCGCATCGGCTTCCGTACGGTCGTCGTCGAGGACGGCCTGATCAAGGTGAACGGAACACCCTTGCTGTTCAAGGGCGTCAACCGGCACGAGTGGCACCCGCGCAAGGGCCGCGCGCTGGACCTCGACACCATGCGCGAGGACGTGCTGCTGATGAAGCGGTTCAACGTCAACGCGGTCCGCACCTCCCACTACCCACCGCACCCGGCCTTCCTCGACCTGTGCGACGAGTACGGGCTGTGGGTGATCGACGAGTGCGACCTGGAGACCCACGGATTCGTCGAACAGGACTGGCGGGACAACCCCGTCGACGACGACCGCTGGACCCCGGCCCTGCTGGACCGGGCCGCGCGCATGGTCGAGCGGGACAAGAACCACCCGTCGGTGGTGATGTGGTCGCTCGGCAACGAGGCCGGCACCGGACGCGGACTCACCGCGATGGCCGACTGGATCCACGACCGGGACCCCTCCCGCCCGGTGCACTACGAGGGTGACACCGGCTGCCGCGACACGGACGTGTACTCGCGGATGTACCCGCCGCACGAGGAGGTCGAGCGGATCGCACGGGGCCTGGACGGCGGCACCCACCGCAGGCGGCGACTGCCGCTGATCCTCTGCGAGTACGGGCACGCCATGGGCAACGGTCCCGGCGGACTCACCGAGTACCAGGAGCTGTTCGAGCGGTACGACCGGCTCCAGGGCGGCTTCGTCTGGGAGTGGATCGACCACGGCGTCGAGCACCCGGAGCTGGGCTACGCCTACGGCGGTGACTTCGGGGAGGAGCTGCACGACGCCAACTTCGTCTGCGACGGGCTGCTGTTCCCGGACCGTACGCCGTCACCGGGGCTGATCGAGTACAAGAAGGTGATCGAGCCGGTCCGGATCGAGGCGGGCGACGCGGACGGCACCGTACGGGTGACCAACCGGTACGACTTCGCGGACCTGTCCCATCTGGAGTTCGAGTTCTGCCACCAGGTGGACGGCTGGCCGACGGGGGCGCACCCGCTCACCGTGCCGCCGCTCGCCCCCGGGGAGTCGGCGGAGGTCAAGCTGCCCGAGGCGCCGGACGGCAAGGGCGAGGAGGTGCAGTGGAGCGTGCGCGCGCTGCTCGCCGAGGACACGCCCTGGGCCGGAAGGAACCACGAGGTGGCCTGGGCCCAGGGAACGGTGACCCACCGCGCCCCGCTGCCCGCGGCGACCGGCGTACGGCCCGCCGTCGACGGTGACCGGATCACCCTGGGCCCGGCGGTCTTCGACGCCCGCACCGGCGCGCCGCGCACCCTCATCGGTGTGCCGGTGCGCGATCTGCGCCTGGACGTGTGGCGGGCGACCACCGACAACGACGACGGGGCGACCTGGCAGACGGACACCCAGTACGGGCCGCTCTGGCGAGAGTTGGGCCTGCACCGCATGCGGCACCGGCTGGACGCGGTCGAGACGGACGGTGACGCGCTGACCGTACGGACCCGGGTGGCGCCCGCCGGCCGGGAGGCGGGCCTGCGGACGGCGTACCGCTGGACCTCCGACGGCACGCATGTGCGGCTGACCGTCTCGGTCGTGCCGGAGGGCGAGTGGCGGGTGCCGCTGCCCCGGCTCGGCATCCGCTTCGGCCTCCCCGGGGCCACCCCCGAGGACGCCGTGTTCTGGTTCGGCGGCGGGAACGACTCGTACCCGGACACCCGGGCCGCGTCCAAGGACCTGCTGTGGGACGCGAGCGTCGGAGAGCTCCAGACGCCCTACGTCCGCCCGCAGGAGAACGGTGCCCACGCGAACACGCGCTGGGCGGAGATCGGCGGTCTGCGGGCCGACGGCGACCCGGAGTTCTGGTTCACGGCCCGGCCCTGGACCACCGAACACCTGGACGCCGCCCGGCACCGCACCGACCTCACCCCCGGCGACACGGTCTGGGTCCACCTGGACCACCGGCTGCACGGCATCGGCTCCCAGTCCTGCGGCCCGGGCCCGCTCCCCCAGTACTACCTGTGGCCCGAGCCCGCCGAGTTCTCCTTCGTCTTCTCGGAGCCGCACGACTGACGGAACTCAGTGGTCCGCGCAGCAGGGTGTGGGGTCCGGGGCCTCGAACGGCACGAGGGTGCCGCCCAGGGCCGGGGTGGCGGCGAGGACGAGTTCGTCCCGCTGCCACTGCGGCCGCACATGGTCACGGGTCACCAGGCGGGTCTCCGGGCCGGGTGGCTCGGGTGTGCCCAGGACCGTCACGCGGGCGATCGCGGAGCCGGCGAGCAGCTCCGCGACGGTCGTCGTGCCGGTGAGCGCGGAGACGCCCGGGTAGAGCACCGCGCGTCCCACCTCGTCGGGCAGGCCCGGGGAGACGGCACCGTACCCCGCGAGCCGCTCCCGGAGGGTGTCCGGGAGCGGCCGCGAGGGCAGGGACAGGGACACCGCGACGCGCGGACGGTCGTCGCGTACGAGGTGGGTGCAGCCGAACGTCTCCTCGGGGAGGGCGAGTTCGGCCGCCATCCGGTGCAGCAGGTGGTCGGCGTCGAGCAGATCCCTGATGCCCGCGTCCACGGTGAGGGCGTACGGCGTCACGACGGCAGGACCCACACCGGGTTGGAGTAGAACCACAGGTCGCGCCACGGGTCGGCGTCGCCCACGACGTCGATGGCGGGGCCCGCCGGGTCGACCTTCGCGCCC
The DNA here is from genome assembly GCF_001905725.1 of Streptomyces sp. CB02400. Taxonomy (GTDB): domain Bacteria; phylum Actinomycetota; class Actinomycetes; order Streptomycetales; family Streptomycetaceae; genus Streptomyces; species Streptomyces atrovirens. The sequence continues at coordinate 665,362 of NZ_LIWB01000001.1, read as the reverse complement.
ATCACGCCGACGGCGGACCGGTTGCCGTCGGTGCCGCGCAGCCGGACGTACACCGGGCGGTCGACGCGGCCGAGGTCGAAGGTGACGCGGACGGTGCCGGCCGACTTGTCGATGTCGTACGACCTGGCGACCTTCGCCGTGGGCGCGGTGAACGTGTCCTTGTCGGCGACCGGGCCGGTCACATCGCCCTGGATGACGTCCACGCGGGCGAGCTCGGGGGTGAACCCGGCCCAGTTGGGGCCGCCGGCGAGGGCGATGTCGGCGGTCAGCGTGACCTTGGTGCCCTTGCGGACGTGCAGGGCGCCGCCGAGGGTGGCCCAGCGGCTGCCGCCGGAGACGCGGACGTCGAGGCCGCTGACGAGCTGCCCGTGGTCGACCCAGACGCGGCCGGCGCGGATGCCGTCCATGACGGCGGCGTAGGAGAACCCGTCGGCGCCGACGTGGGTGCGGCTGTACTGGCCGGGCCAGTAGTCGCCCTGGCTGACGTCGATCTGCCCGCCGTAGACGGGGTCGGGGTACCGGCCGTCGGCGTTGAAGTCGCCGCCCGTGCCGCGTGCGGCGGTGTCGGCGTACACCTGGTGGGAGTCGGAGTTGGCGGTGATCCACCAGGGGCGTCCCTCCGCGAGGAGGCTGTCCCACAGGCCGCCGACGGTGGCGGTCATCCAGTCGAAGCCGCCCCAGGTGCGGTAGCTCTCCAGCGGGTAGCCGGGGAAGGAGTTGGCGCCGGGGCTGCCGTCGTAGATGCCGCGGGCGCGGCCCATGCCGAGCGGCTTGGGCAGGCCGGCGGCCTGGTGGCCGGGGGCGCCCTCGAAGCCGACGGCGATCTGCCGGTCGCCGGTGCCGGTGGCGTCGCGCCAGGCGCGGATCTCGTGCGGGGAGTCGATGCCCTTGCGCGCGGGGTGGTTGGCGAGCATCAGGGCGTCCTTGACCTTGCGCCGTCTGACCTGCTCGGCGAGGAAGTTCAGCCCGGCGACGGCGAGGGCCTCGTTGGCCGGGGTGGAGTCGGTGGCGCCCTTGACGCCGCCGTCGTAGTCGGTCTCGAACTGCTTGAGGACGGAGACCTCGTTGCGGCCGGGGTGGACGAAGACGGTGCCGTGCTCGGCGGCCGGGATGTTCCACTCCAGGCCCTGGAAGACGAGGGTGTCCTCGTAGGCGGCGCGGGCCTCCTTGATGTCCGGGTTGACCTTCTCGACACCGATCTTGGCGTGGGTGGTGCTGCCGTGGTCGGTGATGACCAGCCAGTCCATGCCGTGCCGGGCGCCCTGGCGGACCTGGTCGACGACCCGGTACTTGCCGTCGCTGCTGTACTGGGTGTGGATGTGGTGGTCACCGGCCAGCCACAGGAAGCCCTTGCCCCTGCCGGTGCCGCGGCGGCTGTCGCCCGCCGCGTGCGCGGGCGTGGCCGCGCCGGCGCCGGCGGAGAGCACGGTGCCGGCCGCGAGGCCCGCGCCGAGCAGCCCGGCCCGGCGCAGCAGCGTACGGCGGGACCTCTGCTCGGGGTTCAGCGCCTCGTCGGGCACGGAGGTGTCGAAGGCGGCGGGCAGCGGAGCCGTCGTTTCGTCATGGTGGTGATGGTGTCCGTGTCCGTGTCCGTGTCCGTGCGCGTGCCCGTGACCCATGGTGTGCCTCCTCGTTGCCGCGGCGCGATCACGCCGCGTGTGGAGGATCAAGGCAGCGTATGAACGTTGAACAACGTGCGGATGAGCGGCGCATGCCCTGGACACGGCGGCTCGCCCGCACCTGATCGGTAGGCTGGGCGCTTCCTGTCGGGTTTGCTTCGGAGGCCTCCATTCCCCGCGCCGGACTCACCACCGACCGTCTCGTCGCGGCCGCCGCCGACCTCGCCGACGAGGCGGGCTACGAGAACGTCACCCTGTCCGCGCTGGCCCGGCGTTTCGGCGTGCGGGACGCGAGCCTGTACGCGCATGTGCGCGGCCTGCGGGACCTGCGCACCCGGATGGCCCTGCTGGCGGGCGGGGAGATGATCGACCGGATCGCGGCGGCGGTCGCCGGGCGGACCGGCAAGGAGGCGCTGGCCGCCTTCGCGGGCGCCTACCGGGAGTACGCCCTCACCCACCCCGGCCGTTACACGGCCACCCAGATCCGCCTGGACCGGTCCCTGGTCACCGACTCCCCCGCGATGCGCCGCACCGCCGAGGTCACCTACGGCCTGCTCCGCGCCTACGGCCTGGACGAACCCGACCTCACCGACGCCGTACGCCTGCTGCGCAGCACCTTCCACGGCTACTGCGCCCTGGAGTCCTCCGGCGCCTTCGGCGACCCCCGCGACCACGAGGCATCCTGGAACAGGGCGATCGACGCCCTGCACGTCACCCTGGAGAACTGGCCCCGGGAGCCGGCTGGTTGACCGCAGGGAGTGCGTACGCCCCCTAGGTCCGCGGGCGTTTCGGCCTCGGCGCTACCGGCCGAGCGCCCCGATCTCCTCGTACGCCGGTGTCGTGCCCTCCGGGATCCGGTGGCCCGACCGGATCCCGGCTGCCGTGTCCACCGCGGCGCCGAGCGCCCGGCGGTACAGCAGCGAGCCGAGGCTGATGCGGCGGACGCCGAGGTCGGTGAGGTGGGGGACGGAGGGGCCGGTGGGTGAGTAGAGGATGTTGAGGGGGACGCCGTCCAGGCCGCGCACCAGGGCGGCGATCTCCCGGGGGCCGGTGAGGCCGGGCACGAACACGCCGTGCGCGCCCGCTCGGACGTAGGCGTCGAGGCGGCGGACGGTGTCCTCGCCGTCGCCGAGCCAGTACGTGTCGGTGCGGGCGTTGACGAAGAGGCCGGGGGCCGCCGCGCGGACGGCGGCGATCTTCGCGGCGTGCCGGTCGGCGGGACCCGGTCCGTCCTCCAGGTTGATGCCGGCGGCGCCCAGGGCGTACAGCTCCCGGGCGAACTCGGCCACCTCGTCCGGGTCGTCGCTGAAGCCGCCCTCCGCGTCCACCGAGAGCAGGAACGGTCCCGAGCCGAGGGTGAGGGCGAGCCGCAGTGTCTCCTCGCGGGTGGCCGCGGCCCCGTCGGGCAGTCCGGCCGCCGCGGCGACGCCCAGGCTCGTGGTACCGACGGCCCGGAAGCCGTGCGCGGCCAGGAGGTGCGCGGAGGCGTGGTCCCAGGCGTTGGGCAGCAGCAGGGGTTCGTCCGCGTGGTGGAGGTCGGCGAAGGCGGTCATGACAGGTCTCCGACGGCATCGGCGTAGTAGACGGACTCGGTGAGGTGGCGGGCGAGTTCGCGGAAGCTCCAGCCCTCGCCGGGCGAGTCGTCGAGCTGTTCGTCGGTGAGCGTGTCGAGGCGGTTGGCCCAGACGCGGGCGAGCCGGGTGAGGCGGCTGCGGGCCTCGTCGAGGTCCTGCGGGGTGAAGGGGGCGAGGTCGGCCCCGGTGGTGATCAGGGAGGCGTGCCAGTGGTCGGGCTGGGGCTCCTCGCCGACGAGCCGGGCCTCCATCTCCGCGAGGTGGTCGACGAGGTGGTCGGCGACGCGGCGGATCGCCTTGTGCGGGGTGTAGATGCGGCCGTCGACGTGTGCGGGTTCACCGTCCCAGCGGGTCCAGGTGGCGGCCAGCGCGAGGACGTGGTCGACCATGCCGGTGACGGCCGTGGAAGGGGTACCGGTCTGCGTGTTCTCGTTCATGCGGCAACGCTAGAAGCGGGACGCTTCGGTGCCGGCCGAACCGTCCGGGTGTGAGGGTGGGCCTGGGGCGCCCCGGTTCCGGTCGGAGCGCCCCAGGGGTTCATCCCACCCTGACCGCGCCCTCGGGCACCAGACGCAGGTTCAGCAGTTCCTGGCGGACCAGGTCCGCGTACACGGTGGCGCCGTGCACGGAGGTGTGCGTGTTGTCCCGTTTCTCGTTGTAGAGGTACAGCGCCTTGGAGCCCTCCGCGCCGAGGGACTCCACCAGTTCCTTGGTCCGGGCGGTGAGGTCGATCAGCGGGACGTCCCGGTCGGCGGCGACGGAGCGGATGACGGCCGGGTGGTCGACGCCGAGCCCGTTGACCAGCAGGGCCGTGCCGTTGTCCAGGGTGCCGTCGGTGTTGAACCAGCGTCGCACGACCGGGGTCACGAGGACCGGCTCGCCGCCCCGCTCCCGCACGCCCGCCACCAGGGACTCGAGGTTGGCCCGGTAGGTCGCCTCGTCGGTGGTCTTGTCGTTGTGGGCGAGCTGGATCAGGACGAGGTCGCCGCGCCGGATCAGTGGCCGGACGGTGTCCCAGAGGAGCGGGTTCCCGAGATAGCTGACCGTACTCTCCCCGGAGTCCGCGTAGTTGGCCACGGACAGCCCCTTGCGCAGGTACTGGGGCAGTTGCTGGCCCCACCCGGAGTACGGGTCGCCGGGCTGGTCGCAGACCGTGGAGTCGCCGACCAGGAGGATCTGCCGGGCGTGCCGGGCCGGGGTGACCCGGATGCCGGCGAGTGCGGGCGCGGTTCCGCCGACGGTGAGGTCGAGTCCGGGTGCGCCCTCGGCGCCGAGGGGTTCGCCCTCGGGTGTGCGGACGTTCACGGTGAAGCTCCGCACGACACGTTCCCCGGCCGGTGCGGCGGTCTCCGGGAGCAGGGCGCGCCGGGTCTCGCCGCCGAGGGCGGTGCTGGACGCCCGGTCGCCGCCGAGGGTGACCCGCACGTCGTAGGTGCCGGGCGGCAGGTCGAAGTGGCAGGCTGTGGCCGTGCAGTTCTCGATGCCGGGGGCGGGCGGACGCTCCTTGTGCTGCTGTGCCTGGGCCGGTACGGCCGACAGGCCGATGCCCAGGGCCACGGCCGTCGTCACGGCGGCCCGGACGGGTGCGCGACCCGGTCTCATGTCCCGCGTGTCCACTGCTGGTTGGTCCCTCCGTTGCAGGTGTATGTGATGATCGCGGCGGAGTCGGCGGTGGACGCGCCGTTCACGTCCAGGCACTCGCCGGTGGCGCGGGACCTGATGGTGACGTAGGAGCCCGTGGTGGTGACCGACCACTGCTGGCCGGTCGCGGAGGCGTCGCAGTTCTCCTGCGAGACGGTGCTCGCGTTCTCCCGCACGCACAGGCTGCTGTCGCGGACCACCAGTTGGTGGTAGCCGCCGCCGACGGACCTGAACCAGTACTTCTGGTTGCCGCCGCCGTTGCAGTCGTACTGCTTGATCCGGGTGCCCTGCCACAGCGACCGGCTGGTCACGTCGGCGCACTTGCCGCTGTGCCGGGCGATCAGCGTGTGGTACGTGGCAGCGGTGCCGTCGACCGTCCCGGCGGCCGTGTCGACGGTGACCTCGGGCGACCAGGACAGGGACATCGACGTGGACGACGGGAAGGTCAGCGGCAGCCACACGTACCGGGAGTCGTTGACGGTCCCGCCGAAGGAGTTGCCCCAGCGGTCGCCCAGGTAGAGGTACGAGGTGCCGGAGGAGCCCTGCACCGGCAGGACGTACGCGGTCTGCGAGCCGTAGGCGGTCGGGTCGCCGACGTCGCGCATGGCCGACCAGGGGCCGGAGAGGCTGGTGGCGGTGGCGTACCGCTGCTGGTTGGGGTTCCAGCCGGTGGCGCCCGAGGTCAGCATGAAGTAGACGCCGTTGCGCTTGAACAGGGCGGGGGCCTCGCGGTGGCCGCCGGGCCAGGGGTTGGCGACCAGGCTCGCGATGCCGGTGTGGTCGGCGGTGAGCCGGTAGATGTGCAGGTCGTAGTTCTCGCGGGCGGCGGAGACCATGTAGCCGGCGCCGTCGGTGTCCGTGAAGACGGTGATGTCGCGGGACATGTGCTGTCCCAGCGGCCGGAAGCTGCCCCGCCAGGTGTAGTCGCCGTCCACGGTGTCGGAGACGGCGACGGCGGCGCGGGCCTCGCTGTAGTCGCTGCCGTTCTCCTTGTGCATCCACATCACGAACTGGCTGGTGGCCGCGTTGTACATGACCTTGGGCCGCTCGATGTTGGCGGTGGCGAGCTCCGGGTGGCTGTCCTCGGTGAGGACGTGGTTGCGGAACTCCCAGTTCTTCAGGTCGGTGGAGCGGTAGGCGTCCACGTAGCGGAAGGTGTTGTCGGCGTTGCGGTGTTCGCCGAACCAGTAGTAGTACGCGCCGACCTTGAGGACGCCACCGCCGTGGGCGTGCACGGGGCTGCCCGAACCGTCGGTGAACTGCGTGCCGTTGGCGATCGTCTGCGGGGCGGCCTGCGCGGGCCCGGCGGTGGCCAGGGCGCCGGCGAGTGCGAGACAGAGGGCGAGCAGTACGGCGTACGCGCGTCTCATGTCACGCCCCCTCCCCCGTCGCGGTGTCGGCCACGGGGACGCCGAAGTCGGGGGTGCCGTCCGGCTTCCAGCCGAGCTTCTGGATCCTGGTGTGCCGGTTGGGGTCGTGCAGCGGGTCGCCGACGATCTCCTTGTACTGGCGGGCGTGGTAGACGAGCACGTCGGTACGGCCGTCCTCGGCGACGGTGAAGCAGTTGTGGCCGGGGCCGTACTGCCCGGTGGTGTCGTTGCTGGTGAAGACGGGGACGGGTGACTTGGTCCAGTTGGCGGGGTCCATGAGGTCGCTGTCCTCGTCGGCGGTCAGCAGTCCCACGCAGTAGTTGTGGTCGGTGGCGCTGGCCGAGTACGTCATGAAAAGCCGGCCGTTGCGGTGCAGCACGTAGGGTCCCTCGTTGACCGCGAAGCCGATGCGTTCCCAGTCGTACTCGGGGGTGGACAGCCGCACTTGAGGGCCGGTCAGGGTCCAGGGGTTCGCCATCTCGGAGAGCCAGACGGCGGTGTTGTTGTCCATGCCGGGTTCGTGCTGGGCCCAGGCGAGGTAGCGGGTGCCGCGGTGGGCGAAGGTGGTGGCGTCCAGGGAGAAGGTCTCCCACGCGGTTCTGATCCGCCCCTTCTCGGTCCAGGTGCCCTTGAAGGGGTTGGGGTGGGCGTTCTCCAGCACCCAGATGCGGATCGCCCACACGTCCTCGGCGGGCGCGGCGGCGAAGTAGATGTACCACTTGCCGGCGACGCGGTGCATCTCCGGCGCCCAGATGTGGGCGCCCATGTCCCCGGTGGGGTGCGCCCGCCAGATCACCGACTCGGCGGCACGGCCGAGCCCGCCCAGGGTGCGGGAGCGGCGCAGAATGATCCGGTCGTACTCGGGGGCGGTGGCGGTGAAGTAGTAGAAGCCGTCGGTGTGCCGGGTGATGTGCGGATCGGCGCGACGGGGGACGAGCGGGTTCACGTACGGGGCTGCCTTCGGGTGTGCGGCGGCGTCGGCCACGGCGGGTGTCGCGGCGGCCAGGGCGCCCGCGGCGAGGGCGCCCTTCAGCAGGAGTCTGCGGGCGGGGGGCGGGGACGGGTCGGGCAGGTGGTCGTCGGTGGCGCGGCTCATGCGGTCTGCCTCTCGTGGGGAAGATGACAAGCACTCGCTCTTTCGATATGTCGAACATCGTCTGAAACGACGAACGTCGAAAAGGTAAGGGCGTGTCACGGAGAGGTCAACGGGTCCGGCGGGACGTAACCGTCAGGGTTGCGCGGGCGGGACGGCCCAGCCGGTGGCGGCCACCACGTCCCGCGCGATGTCCACGACGGGCCGTCCGTCCGTCACCACCCGTACCGTCCCCTCCGGGGCACGCCGGTCCAGGAGCCGCGCCTTGCGGAGACTCCCTTCCAGCTCCCGCTCCAGTTCCGAACCGATCTCCCGGCCCGTCAGCCGCTCGCGGGCGGTGGCGTCGGAGGCGGTGAGCAGGACTCGTACGATCCTCACCCCGGCCCCCATGGCACGCTCGAACATGCCCGTCGCCTCGGGCAGCACGCTCACGGTGTTCGTGTAGACCAGGCGCCGGTAGCCCCGCTGGGCGAAGTTGGCCCACACGGCGGTCAGATTGCTCTCGGTGATCTCCGAGCGGTGGGGGTCCCCCTCCGGCGCCGGATGCACCTGCCCCATGAAGTCGCCCTCGACGATCGCGTGGGAGACCGCCGCGGCACGCAGCCGCGCCGAGACCTCCCACGCCACCGTCGTCTTGCCGACTCCGGCCCGTCCTCCGACGAGCAGTACCTCAGCCCGGTCCATACGGGCAGCGTGCCAGTCGGCGGCCACCTCCCGCGATCCGATATCGGTCCCGTCCCGGGCGGAGGCGTACGCGGGGCCCTGTCCTATCCGGCCGTGCGGCGCACGACGACCGTGGCGGAGCGCGGCCGGTCGCCCGGCCGCAGTCCCGGCCAGCCGCTCACCGCGCGGGGGTCGTTCGCGTCCGGGGCGCCCCAGCGGGCGGTCCGCTCGCCGGGGTGCTGGATGTTGACGAAGAGCGTCTGCCCGTCCGGGGTGGCGTCCACCCCGGTGACCTCGGCGCCGCGCGGGGCGGTGAGGAAGCGGCGGACGGTGCCGGTCGCGACGTCCGCGGCCAGGAGGGCGTTGTTGCCGGCCTCCCGGTACGCGGCGCCGGGGCCGTTCAGCGCGTGTCCGGAGATCCCCGTCGAGATCCACAGGGTGCCCCGCGCGTCGAACCACAGGCCCTTGGGCGCGAGGAAGGCCGCCTCGGGGGACCGCTGGTCCCCGGCCGACAGGAACTCCTCCCAGCGCAGCCCGTCACCGGCCGTCTCCCGCCACCGTACGACGCGCCCGTGGGGGTCGGCGTCCCCCAGCCGCGGCACCGCGCTCCCGGCGCCCGAGTCCGAGCACCGGGCCGTGCCGTTGCCGCCCGCGAGCGCCAGGTAGACGTGGCCGTCGACGGGGCTCACGGCGACCCGCTCCGGCCGGTTCAGCGCGGTGGCGCCCAGGGCGTCGGCGGCGAGCCGGGCGCGTACCAGCACGTCGCTCTGGTCACGCCACCCTGCCTTACGGGTCAGCGGGCCGTGCCCGTGCCGCAGCGGCAGCCAGGCCCCGGTGCCGTCGGCGCGCAGCCGCGCCACGTAGAGCGTGCCGTCGTCCAGCGGGCTCCGGCCCGGGGCGCGCCGGCCGTCCGCGCTCACGTACTTGTACAGGTGGCCGCCGTCCACGGCGTCGGTGCTGTAGACGACGGCACGGCCGGCGCTCCCGGTCACCGTCGCGCCGCCGTGCGTGAAGCGGCCGAGGGCGGTCCGCTTGACCGGCGCGGAGGACGGGTCGCGCGGGTCGAACTCCACGATCCAGCCGAAGTGCCGGGGGTCCGCCTCCGGGCGGGACAGGTCGAAGCGCGGGTCCGAGCGGTGCCACGGGTGGCCGAACCCGGTGGCGGACAGCCCGTAGCGGATGTCCTCCTCGGTGCGCCGCCAGGCCGGGTCGTCCGTGCCGAAGCAGGCATGGAAGTCCTCCTCCGCGGCCAGGCACGTCCCCCAGGGCGTGACGCCGACACCGCTGACGGCCGGCACGCCGCGCGATCCGCCGTCGACCGCGACCGGACCGGAGAACCGGGTCGGCGTGTCCGCCGTGATCCTGCGGCCCAGCGCCGAGCCCACGGTCCTCCAGGTCCCGCCGGACTCCCGCACCTCGACCACGGTGACACCCTGGGCGGCCATGGCCGTGCGGGAGTCGTCGCCCAGCAGCGCGGGGTCGGCGCCCTCGTGGCCGATGACCAGCAGACCGTGCCGGCTCGCCGCGGCGCCGTCCGCCAGGGGGACGTACCGGATGCCGTGATGGTGGCTGCCGACCTGCCGCGCCTGCGCGGTGGAGCCGTCCGCGTCCGCCCCGGACGTGCGTATCCGCTGCCCCCACGGGGCGATGACGTCCGCGCGGTACCCGGCGGGGACGGTGACGGCGTCCGCCTCGCTGGCCGCCACGGGTTCGAACTGTGACAACGGCGGGCGGCTGTCCCCGGCGGCCCGCCGCCGCGCGGAGCCGTCGGCCGCACCGGGACCGTCGGCCGCCGCGGCGCCGGGTGCCCCGACGGCCAGCAGTCCGGTGGCGGCCAGCGCGCCGTACGCGACCACACCGCGCCGCGACGGGCCCCCCGACGCCTCCCTCCCGTTGCTCAGCTCTTCGTTGCCCGACGCTCCGTCACGCATCAGAACCTCCCCTGGTTGAGAGCCGTCTGCAGGGCCCGGGTGGTGCCCGCTCCCCAGTCACCGTCGACGACCAGACCGGCACCGGTCATCTTGTTGAGGTGCTGCTGCATCGCCTTCACGGTGGCCTGACCGATGTCGCCGTCGACGACGAGGTCGGCCCCCGCCCAGGTGTTGAGGTGCTGCTGAAGCGCACGCTTGGAAGCCGGCCCCCATTCCCCGTCGGCGGTGACCCCGATCGCACGCTGTGTCGCGGCGATCGTCGCGGGGCCGAACTCCCCGTCGACCGTCAGGCGTTCCCCGTCGGTGTAGGCGGTGTACGCCGCCTCGGTGGCGGGTCCCCACATTCCGTCCGCCGCCGCACCGACCTTGGTCTGCAGCCACTTCACCCCGGCCTCGGTGAGCGGGCCGAAGACGCCGTCCACGTCCAGCGCCGGGGTGTGGCCCAGGCCGTTGACCGCGCTCTGCTGGGACCGCACGGAGCGGATCGTGGTGACTCCGCCACCGCCGAAGTTCGGTGACCCGGTGTACGTCGCGTAGGCCTGCTCGGTGTCGGGTCCCCACAGGCCGTCCGGCGCGGTGCCGACCTTGGTCTGCAGCCACTTCACCCCCGCCTCGGTGAGCGGGCCGAAGCTGCCGTCCACATCGAGTGGCGGGGTGTGGCCCAGGCCGTTGACCGCGATCTGCTGCGCGGCGATGGAGCGGATCGCGGCGTACCCGCCCCCGCCGCCGCCCTTGCCGATGTACGCCACGTACGCCGCCTCGGTGAGCGGACCCCACAGCCCGTCGGGATCCGTACCGACCTTGGTCTGCAGCCACTTGACCCCGGCGCTGGTGAGCGGGCCGAAGCTGCCGTCCACGTCCAGGGGCGGCGAGTAGCCGAGGCTGTTGACGGCCCGCTGCTGGGCGGAGACCGAGCGGACGCTGACCAGTCCCGTTCCGGGAGTGCCCGGATCACTGCCTCCGATGGGCAGGGTCGACCCGCTCATCCCGTTGATCACCCACAGCCGCAGCGCCGAGCCGGGGCACTGGGTGGAGGCCAGTGCCCCGTGGTAGGTGGCGTCGAGGACCTTGTTCGTCCGTTCGTTGGCGGCGTGGTAGAGGCTGCGGATCGCGTTCTTGGCCGCCGCCGTGGCATCGCCGTCCACGCCGATGAAGCACACCCCGAAGTGGGTGGTGTTGTGCCCGGCGATGTGCGCGCCCAGGTTGTCCCAGCCCCGCCCCTCGTAGATCCGCCCCTGCCAGTCGACGAGGAAGTTGTAGCCGATGTCGTCCCAGCCGTTGGAGTCCATGTGGTAGTTCTGGATCGCCCGCACGGTCTGGTACTTGTTCGCGGCGGAGTAGTGCACGGCGAAGCCGATGCGCTGCCCGTACGCCACCTTGACGACGTCGCGGGGCGGGCGTGCTCCCCACTCCGAGCGGGAGATGACGTCGAGCTGGGCGGGGGCCGACTGGCTCGGCATGCCCGGGTCGATGGCCGACCCCGACTTCGCGTACTCCGTGAGGTTGCCGGGGCAGTCGGTGTCCGGGTTGTTCTTGGAGTGGGGGTAGATCGCGTCGCCGGCCTTGCGGTTGTCCGGGACGGCGGTGCGCAGGTGCCGGATCAGGTCCTTGATCGCGTTCTTCATCGCGGACGTCGGCTGCTGGTACTTCCAGAGCAGGCCGCAGATGGAGTAGTAGCCGGTGTTGCGTCCGACGTCCCCGTAGCCCTCTTCCCGGATGTACCCGGGCGAGTTCGCCTCCCCCCGTTGAAGGCCGCGCCCTTCGTAGACGTGTCCGTGCGGGCACACCAGGAAGTTGTACTCGATGTCCTCGAAGTCCTCGGCGTACTCCTTCGCCCACACCTCGGCGATGTCGCGGCGGCAGTCGTCCTCGGAGTTCAGGACGGGAGGGACGAGCCCGCGGTGGTGGATGAACACGCCGCCCTTCCACGGGGTCCACGCGCGGCCGGTGTTCAGCGGACCCATGCCGGCCTGCGCGACGATGGCCTCCTCCGCCGCCCGGTAGGGGAACTCGTAGTTCCAGTAGACCGTCGCGGCTCTGTCCGCGATGAGTTCCGCTCCCGTCGACGTGTCAGGGACATGGGCGGCCCAGGTGGACCGGCGCAGGATGGTGACGGCCATGGCGGCTCTCTCCAGTGAACGGTGGGCACAGGGGCGTTCCCGGCCAACATTCGCCGCAACTCCACCACCACGCCACGCCTTTGACGCTGGACGCAAAAGCCCGGCTCGGTTCGGCACTCCGGCGGACGGGCCGCCGCCGCGGACGACCCGCCACCGTGAGTCTCCCGATGGGCGTGTTACGCGACGGCGGTCCCCTCGAGCTCGACCAGTTGGCCGGGGATCGCCAGTCGCGTCACCCCGAGCATCGTGGTGGCCGGTGCCACCCCGGCGGCGCCCAGCCGCGCCGCCAGCACGCCGTAGTGGGGGAACAGCAGATCGACGTCGGTGGTGTAGACGTTGAGCCGGACGAGGTTCGCGAGGGACATGCCGGCCTCGCCGAGCACGGCCTCCAGGTTGTCGAGGCTCAGCGCCAACTGCGCCGCCATGTCGCCCTCGTGCCGGGGCCTGCCGTCGGCGCCCGTCGCGGTCTGCCCCGAGACGTACAGGGTCCGGGTGTGCCCGGAGACGACCTCGCCCTGGTTGAACCCCATCTCCACCGACCACGTCACCGGGTTGACCGCCGTTCGTTCCATCGCCACGTCAGCTCCGTTCGCATCAGAATCACGGGAAGTACGTACGTCCGTCGGCTCGGTGACCACCGGCCCCGACGTCGCGGCAACGAGCCTCCCAACCCATCACGACACCCTCTGTCACGTATTCCGATAAAGTTCTCGTATGCGCGCCGACCGGTTGGTCTCGCTGGTGCTGCTGCTGCGTCAGCGCGGTCGGCTGACGGCGGACACACTCGCCCGCGAGCTGGAGGTGTCCACCCGCACCGTGCTGCGCGACATCGAGGCGCTGTCCGCGGCCGGCGTCCCGGTCTACTCCGAACGCGGCAGGCACGGCGGTTTCGCGCTGGCGCCCGGTTTCCGGACCGAGCTCACCGGGCTGAACCACGACGAGGCCCTCGCCCTGCTGGCCGCCGGATCGGGGCGCGGCGAGCAGGTGTTCGGCCTCGGATCGGCGCTCGCCTCGGCCATGCGGAAGGTGGTCGACGCGCTGCCCGAGAGCCACCGGGCCTCCGCGAGCGACGCGGCCCGGCGATTCCTCGTCGACCCGGAGACCGACCTGCTCTCACGCCGGCCGGCCGCCGAGGAGGTGCCCGGCACCACGATGATCGAGGTCAGGCGCGCGGTGCTCGCCGGACACAAGCTGCGCATCCACTACGCGGCCACGGGCCGGACCCCGCAGTGGCGCACGGTGGACCCGATCGGCCTGGTCACCGTACGCGACCGGGGCTACCTGCTGGCCACGAGATCGGGCGCGGACCGCACCTACCGGCTGTCGCGGGTGCTGGCCGCCGAGGAACTCCCCGAACCGGCACAGCGGCCGGACCGGGTCGATCTGGACCGGATCTGGCGGGAGCGCTCCGCGCGGTTCCTCTCCGGCGGCGACCACATCACCGTGCTGGTACGGGTGGACCCGGCGCGGCGGGAGGACCTGCTGGACACCGCGCTGGCCGTCCGCGCGGAAGAACCCGACGCGGACGGCCGGCTGCGGCTGGAGGTGACCTTCCAGGACGCACGGCACGCCGAATGGGCGCTGTGGCAGCTCGGTACGGACGCGGAAGCCCTCTCCCCGCGGTCGTTGCGCGCCTCCCTGCGCGACCGCGCCGCCGCGATGGTCGCCCGCTACGGAGACCTGTCCTGAACCACGGAGGACGACGGCACTCCTGCGGCTCGCGGTCGTCCGCGGGGGCGGTCATGGATCACTGGGGTGTGAAGGTCCCCATCCGGTCCCCTTCCGGCTGGACGACGCCGTACGTCCCCTCCGGGACCGCGTTCCAGGCGCCGGGCAGGTCGCCCAGGGGTTCGGAGACGATGAGGCGGGCGTCGTCGGACATCTCGCGCAGGAAGGCCAGGTCCGGGTGGAGGGAGCGCAGGGTGTCCACGCGGGTGCTGTAGAAGAGCGAGCGCGACTCCTTCTGGCTGGAGTAGCGGAACGACCACAGGCGCACGCCGTCGGTCACCGCGACCGTCATCTGCATCGGGAACTCCACGCCGTGCTCATGGCCGACGCGTTCCACCAGGCCGGTCATCCGGGCGACGGCACCGGGCGGGTCCTCCTCCAGGCCGAGGGTCAGCGAGAGGTAGAACATCATCTCCGAGTCCGTGGAGCCCTCGACGTACGGGAACAGCTCCGGCTCGACGGCCAGCGCGAGGTCGCGCCTGACCAGGTGGAACTCGGCGATCGCCCCGTTGTGCATCCACATCCAGCGGCCGTGCCGGAACGGATGGCAGTTGGTCTGCTGCACCGCCGTGCCGGTCGAGGCCCGGATGTGGGCGAAGAAGAGCGGGGAGACGACGTGCCCGGCGATCTCCCGCAGGTTGCGGTCGCTCCAGGCCGGTCCGATGTCCCGGACGACCGCGGGGCTGTCCTTGTCCGGCACGTACCAGCCCACGCCGAACCCGTCACCATTGGTCGTCTCGACGCCCATCTTGGCGTGCAGGCTCTGGTCGATCAGTGAGTGGGCCGGCCTGTAGAGGATGCTGTCGAGCAGGACGGGAGTGCCCGAATAGGCGAGCCAACGGCACATCGTCCACCGCCTTCCCGGTCAACGGCCGAAACCGCCGTTCCAGGGGCCGTCGTCGCGGCGGCCCAGCGCGAGCCTCGTCACCCGCGGCCAGTCGGGTGCCCCGTTCCCCGGCCGCCTACCCACCGCACCCCTCGGGACGCGCACCCGCAGCGCTCCGGGCACGATCCGGCACACCACGGGAACCGGCAGCAGCACGTGCTCCCCGTCCACGCCGGCCGGGACGGACCGGCGGGCACCTCCGGTTCCACCGCCTTCAGCGCGGGCTTGACGTGCGTACTTGCCGACGGGCTGCGGGCGTGCCCCAGGTCGCCCGCGAGGGGGACCGCCTGATCGGCCGCGTGCTGTCGGAGCCGGACGCGGAGACGCAGGCATATGCCCTGCGGCAGGGCTCGAACGTCCGGTACCGCCTCACGGGCGGCCTGGGCTTCGTCGGTCGGCATCCGGTCCGCGGGCGGCCCGGATACAACCATCGCGGTCCGTGGCGAGTCGGAGACGCCACGATGAGGTGAGGGCCCGCGCGCACCCGGGCCACAGAGATGACATACGATGCGCGCGACCCTCATGAAGATCAAATAAGAGGATGTACACGTCATGGCAATCCGTGCCCCGCGTCGTTCCCTTCGCGGCATATCCGCCGTTGTCGCCCTGCTCGCGATCGGCGCGGTGGGATGCTCGGACGTCTCCGACGCCGTCGACAGCGCCAAGGACGGCGCGAAGAAGGTGGCCCGCCAGCGCTCGGTGTTCTCGCTGGACACCGGCGACTGCTACAACCCGAACGGCAAGGCCGAGGGGGAGGCGTTCTCCGTCGAGATCGTGCCCTGCGACGAGGCGCACGAGGGCCAGGTCGTCGGCGAGTTCGCGATCCAGAAGAAGGGCACGGAGTACCCCGGCGACGACGAGATCTCGGCGATCGCGGACGAGCGCTGCCCGGTCGAGGCGCAGAAGTACGCCCCGGACACCTGGGCGCTCCCCAAGGGCGCCGCCCTCTTCTACTACACCCCGACCAAGGAGAGCTGGGCGACCGGCGACCGCTCGGTGAGCTGCACCTACACCGCGGAGGGAGGCAAGCTCAACGGCTCGCTGGACACCGCGAAGTCCCTCGAGCCCGAGCAGACCACGTACCTCACGGGTTCGAACGCGGTCTACAACGCCCTGTGGGCGAACCAGTCCGAGAAGGACACCATCGAGGACGACCTGGCCGGCTACAAGGCACAGGCCAAGGCCGTCGCCGCCGCCCTCGACACCCACCTCAAGGGCCTGGACGGCATCGAGGGCACCGAGGTCGGCAAGCTCCGCACGACGCTGACGAAGGCGGCCGGGAACTGGGAGAAGGCCGCGAACGCCGCCGACGCCGACGCGTTCTACGTGGCCTACGACCCGGCGTTCACCGACATCGACCCGAACAAGTCGGTCGCCGCCCGCAAGGAACTGGGCCTGGCCACCACCGTCCCGGCCGACGACGCGGAGATCTGGGCGGGCTGACACCCCGCCCCCGTCGGCGAAGAGCCGGTCGCCACCCTGTGTCAGTGCCCTGCGGCATGATGACCGCCGTGAACACCGAGACACTGATAGACGTCTGGCAGCGGCTCCTCGCCGACCCCCGCAAGTCGTGGGTGCTGTTCGAGCACGGCACCTGTGTCGTGCTGACAGCTCCGGAGGGAGAGCCGGCCGAACAGGCCACCGGGATCCTGCGGGGGTTCGGCCCGGCGCACGCCGGGTCCGCGGCAGGGGACTTCGGAGTGATCGACCTCAAGGACGCCGAGGGATGGGTCGTCACCGGGCACCACGCCGACGTCCTCACCTACGTCGGCCCCGATGAGCCCCAGGACCGGTCGGAAATCGCCGTCGGACTGCTCGGACGTTCCAAACGCCACCGGGACGGCACCGAACTCCACGTCGTCCACGTCGAGGACAGGCGGGGCTCGGCGGACCCGGCGTGAGCGCCCTCTAGCCTCGTCGGTATGAGCACCCCTCCCGCCCTCGCCGAGGCACTCGCGGACGGCACGGTCGTACTCGACGGTGGCATGTCCAACCAGCTCGCGGCGGCCGGGCACGACCTGAGCGACGAGCTGTGGTCGGCCCGGCTGCTCGCCGAGGACCCCGAGGCGGTGACGGCGGCCCACCTCGCGTATTTCGAGGCGGGCGCGGATGTCGCCATCACGGCGAGCTACCAGGCCACGTTCGAGGGGTTCGCGCGGCGCGGGATCGGCCGGGAGGGGGCGGCCGAACTGCTCGCTCTGAGTGTGGAGTGTGCCCGTACGGCGGCCCGACGGGCCAGGGTGACGCGCCCGCTGTGGGTGGCGGCCTCGGTCGGCCCGTACGGCGCGATGCTCGCGGACGGCTCGGAGTACCGGGGCCGGTACGGGCTGAGCGTGGCGGAACTGGAGCGTTTCCACCGCCCGCGCATGGAGGTCCTGGCGGGGGCCGCCCCGGACGTACTCGCCCTGGAGACGATCCCCGACACGGACGAGGCCCAGGCCCTGCTGCGTGCGCTGCGCGGCCTGGGCGTACCCGCCTGGCTGTCGTACTCGGCGTCCGGCGACCGCACCCGCGCCGGCCAGCCGCTGGAGGAGGCCTTCGCGCTGGCGGCACGGGCGGACGAGGTGATCGCGGTCGGCGTGAACTGCTGCACCCCGGAGGACGCCGACCGCGCGGTGACCCTCGCGGCGCGGGTCACCGGCAAACCGGTCGTGGTCTACCCCAACAGCGGCGAGACGTGGGACGCCGGGGCGCGGGCGTGGACGGGCCGGTCGACGTTCAGTGCCGGGCAGGTGAAGGGCTGGCGTGAGTCGGGGGCCCGGCTGATCGGAGGGTGTTGCCGGGTGGGACCGGAGACGATCGCGTCGGTGGCGTCGGCGCTGCGGACCCCGTAGCGAACTCGCACCAGACGACCTTGCCGGGGGTCCGCTCCCCCACACCCCACTTGTCCGCCAGCCCGGCCACTAGCAGCAGCCCGCGCCCGCTCTCGTCGGGCTCGTCCTGCGGTACGGCGGGCACACCGCCCCCGCTGTCGTGCACCTCGACGCGGACGCCGTCGGCGTACGGCAGGAGGCGGAGGAGGAATCCACGGCCGGGCGGCACGCCGTGCAGCAGCGCATTGGTCGCCAATTCACTGACGCACAGCAGCACATCGTCCGTGCGCCCGCGCACACCCCAGTCCTCCAGCGCCCGGCGCGCGAACGTCCGTGCACCGGGCACGGAACGACGCTCACGTCCGAAGAAACGCTCACGTGGGGAGGGGGCCGGGGTCGGGGGTGAAGTTTCCTGATTCACGGGACGAGAGTGACGCTCCGTACCCACCATGGAACAGTCCGCGCACCCGTACGGCCCGACCGTACGCGTACGCGACGGCGAACGTACGCGCACGGGTGGGGAGTTCGACCTCATGAGCACCACGACACGGCGGAACGCCTCCGCGATGAAGATGGTGGGCGCGCTGCTCGCCCTGTACCGCCAGGCCGCCGGCCACACGCAGAGGTCACTGGGCGAGCGGTTCGTCATCAGTGAACAGCAGATCGCGTCGATCGAACAGGGCAGACGGCCGCTGAAGCCGGACCTCGCCGAGCAGCTCGACGAATTGCTGTGCACCAAGGGGGCGTTGTCGGTCGCCCTGAGCCGGATGCCGGAGGTGGACCTGATTCCGCTGTGGGCGGAGGAGTATCTGGACCGGGAGCGGGAGGCAATTGCGATCTCCTGGTACGAGAGCTTGCTGGTTCCGGGCCTGTTGCAGACCGAGGCATACGCACAGGCGGTGTTCCGCAGCCGGGTCCCGGTCTACGACGAGGACGAGATCGCGCATCTGGTCGAGGCACGCATCGCACGGCGGGAAATTCTGCACCGCCGCATGTCGCCCACGGCAAGTTTCATCATCTGGGAGGCCGCGCTACGGGATCGTCTGGGCGGAGCAGACGTGTACGCGGAGCAAGTACAGCATCTACGAGAGTGCGCCAACGTACCCGGAATCACGCTTCAGATCCTGCCGTTGGGCCGCACTTCACACGCTGGACTCAACGGTCCGTTCATCCTGCTGGAGACACCAGAGCACCAAAGGCTCGCCTACACCGAGACCCAGCGGGGCAGCCACCTGGTGGCCGCCCCCGACGAGGTAGGGATCCTCACGCAGAAGTATGCGATGCTGCGAACTCAGGCTCTCAACACGGAAGATACGAGAGCGATGCTGGACCGTCTCCTGGGAGAATGATGAGTGGCACCGCACTTCGGTGGTTCAAGTCGAGCTACAGCGGGGATGAAGGCGGCGCCTGCCTCGAAGTCGCCGCACACCCCACCGCCGTCCACATCCGCGACTCCAAGACCCCGGAAGCCCCCCACCTCACCGTGACCCCGGGGGCCTGGACCGCCTTCCTGTCCGTCCCGTCAGAGGACACCAGCGCGGCAACGGCGTAGAGCGCTCCTGAACGGCGCCACCCTGTCGCCCGTCATCACACGCCAGGCGCGGGCCCGTACCGCATCTCCGGCCTCTCGTCCGCAGTCATGGGAAGGTTCCGGAGCGCCACGGGGCCGGGGTAACAGGCGGAACCGCCCGGCCCCGTGACCTCCTCGCCATTGAGCCAGTGCCACAGCCACTCGGCGAACCCCATGGAGTACTCGAAGAACTCGCCCTCCCCGTTCTCGACGAACAGGGTTCCCGCCCCCTGCCCGCCCTTGGGCGCATAGAAGATCGTCTCTCCTCGATTGGTGGAGGCGATCGGAATCAAGCCGTCCGCATCACCGAAGCGCAACTCGAACACTCCAAGAGACTCACGGGGGTCCCCTTCGGGTTCGTCCTCGTCCCATTCGACCTGAGACCAAGCCTCCGACGTGCTGCGGATCTTCTCCGCGAGGTTCCATCGCCTCGTCGCCGGGTGCATCAGATGCAGGTGTCCGTTGATCTCCACAGGCGCATAGCCGTCGACGATCTCCTTGTACTCCGTCGGAAGGCTCACCCTGAGATCGCGCTCCAACCGACGCCAGGCCACCGCATCGCGGTAGCGCATGGGCGGCTCGCCCAGCACCGTCGAGAGGCGTGCCGTATAACCAGTCATGTTCACAGTTCCACGGAGCCGAGGGACTCGAACGAGGGGGCGCCCTCGATCACGGGCAGGAACAGTTCACCGTTCAACGCCTGCCGGAGGAATTCCGTGAACTGCATGTCCAGCACGAACCACTGGCCCATCTCCACCACGACCCGCCACTCCGGCACACCGTCCGACGGCGGCATGAGGAACACATGATTGCCCGAGATCGATCGCGCAACGGCGACACATCCCCCGGGCGCGGGATGAACCGGATACGGGTACATCTCCGGGTGACTCCTGGAAAGCTCACCATAGGCGAGCGCGGCCTGCCCCCACAGGGATTCGAGCCGCAGGCCGTCGTCTCCCCACGCCGCACGCGGGTGGAAGATATGGAGCTGTTCGCTGATGCATCCGGGCCCGTACGCTGAGACGAACTGTTTGTAGTCCGTGGGCAGTACGGACCCGTAGATACGCTCCGTTTCCTCCCAGTCACGGTTCACATCACCGTTGACCGACGGTGCCCCCAGAAATTCACCGATTCGAGAGAGATCCACCGGACGTCCTTTCCGCACAACTGTATCCACCGGTCGGCCGATTACAGATTGATCCTCTCTTGCATGCCGTCCAGGACGACAGCCTCGGCCTGACATGCGGCACAGCCCTTGGCCGGCCCGCCAGTGCCGTGCCGGGTCAGCTGCAGTCGGACATGAACCGGCCCTCGAGGTGGTCGGGGCTGAGGAAGACGAAGCCGCTGCCGTAACCGAAGTTGATGAAGAACGGGTCGCCCGGGCACTCGCCCCGATCGGTGAACTGGCAGAGGAACTGCCAGGAGCCGTCATCGAGGTCCCTGACCGAGTTGTTGGGCAGCACCGGGGCACCGCCCAGAAAGTCACGAGGGCCTGGCCCGGACGGCAGGTCCACTTCCGGGCCCTCATGACGCATGTACCGCGACCATGCGGCGTGACCATCCGCCTCCGCGTCCAGTTCCGGCGACACGGGAGCCAGGTCGACGAGCCACTCGGCGGGGATTTCCTCCTCGTCCTCATTCCAGCGCCACAGTGAGGGCCCCTGGGTGTCCGGCGGCCCGATCACCGCGAAGGAAGGGACCCTTCCACCAGGCTGGACGAGCACGACCGCATCCCCGCGGTTCGGATCCAGACCGCCTTCCTCCACGTCCAGGAACAGGTAGGCCAGACGTACTTCTTCCCCCGGCACCCGGAATTGGCCCACGAACATCAGCGGCTCTCCCGTCCGCGGCTCCACCGGCCACGTCGGCTCCCCGAGCCACACCGGTTGCCCGCCGAACTTGGTCACAGGCTGCGTTACCGGCCCCTCGGGCTCCCGGAAGACCATCTGCAGCCGTGGCAGAAAAGCAGCATCGTAAGGGCCCACAGCTTGCCTCGTAGGTCGCGACATCACGACGTGACCGTACGACACCGCTGCTGACACGCCCTCCGGGGACGCTCACGAGCGCCGACGGCTGCCCTCCGGGCACGGGTGTCGTGATCCCGCATCGCCGTGGGCACGTCTCGGAACGCGCGTTCGGGTACGCGCCGGACACCCCGTGACTGCCGTTCACGGGCAGCGTCCGCATGCCCTCGTCACCGATGAGCGGTATGCGGTGCCATCTGTCGTCCGTGACGGCCTGCTTGGACAGCGGGCTCTGCCCCGTGCCCCGGAACCGATCGCGCGGTTTCCCGTCGTGGTCGATCAGCGGCGTCCAGGATGTGACCGTAGGAGGTCACTTCGCCCATCCGGCCCGTGTAGCGGTACTCGCCGCTCCCGGCCGGCGGAACAGGACGGAAACGCCACCATGGCCAGCGTCGTCGAGCTGACGTACTACCGTTCCTAGTCAGTGAGCAGGAGTGAGTCTTGGACCCAGACCTGCGCATCTGGCGCATCCCGAACGGTTGTGGATGCACTGGTCGCCCGCGTTCGCTCCACGTCCGGCGGCACGGATCGTGTCCGTGGTCCGGGAACGCGGCGGCGGGGTCCCTCACGCCCGGGAGCATCCGGTCCGGCCTGGGCGGTCCGATGCCCGTGCACATCGCTCCGGTGTGCACGGGGCGGTGCCGCCCGACGCCGGACCGAATAGCCCTGGGCGCGTCGTCCGATCGCGATGCTCGCCGCATCGTGCCGGGTGGTGATGCGGGTTGTGCTGGTCAAGGGCTTCTGCCAGTGCTGCGCGCCCCATCGCGAGGTGTAGGCGGGGTCGACGGCGATGACCGCGATCCCCGTCTGGTCGGCCATGGAGGTCAGGCGGGCGCGGAGCCGGCCGGTGGGCAGGCCGGAGACCAGCTGCCGGAACCGCTTGCGCCCCCCGTGTTTCTCACGGGTCTTCTCGCCCGTGAAGTCCAGGTCCTCCACGGCGATCGCCTGCACGCCGCGGGCCTTCGCCCAGTGCAGCAGCCGGGTCAGGGCGTGGCGCACCTGGGCGTCCCGGTGAGTGGCGGTGCCGGTCAGGTCGTAGCAGAAGCGGCGCGGGCTGCCGGTGGGGTTGCCGTGGACATCGAGGCGCCAGGCGGCCAGGTGGTCGGCGTTCATGTCGACCCCGATCACCCCGTGCGTGAGCGCCGCCGCCATCGGGATCGTCCGGAACACCGGGATCTGCCAGGAGGCCGTCACATACCAGCGGCCCCGGGCCACGTCGTAGTGGATGCGGTAGGCGACCGCCCGATCCGCCTCGACGCGGTCGGCCCACTCCTGTCCGCGGTGCGCGAAGGTGATCCGGCCGGCCAGCACATACCGGCCGTGCGGGGCGTTGGCCAGCTCTTTCAGTGGGCTGGGCAGCCGGATGCTCACCTCACCGTCCGGCGCGATGCGGAGGGTCTCGTTGCCGTACCGCTTCCCCGACTCCCCGTCCGCCTGCACAAACCAGCGCTGCGCCTCCCACTGCTGACGCCACCGCGATTCGGTGAGCCGGGCGGCGGGCAGGTGGTGCCGGGTGCGGGCCAGGCGCTTGCCGCCCCGCACCACGCGCACTCTTCCGGCCGCACAGTCGGCGCGCTCCCGCGCCAGCCGGTCCTCCAGCACGCGCAGGCGGCGGGCCTTGGCATGCCATTCGCGCCTGCTGCGGTAACCCCCCGGAGTCTTCTTCGCCCCTTTGGACCCGACCGGCAGGGACAGCCGGTGGGCGATCATGCGGACCCCCGCCTCCAGCGACCGGATGCGGGCGAACTGACCACGGCGGGCCAGTGCCCACTGGTCGTGCGTGGCCTTGGTGACCGACCCCGCCCAGCGGGCCGACGAGTGGGGCGTCAACTCCCGCTTCCGGACCGCCCACGCTTCGGCATCGTGCGCCAGACCGTCCCGGCAGCGCGCCTTCAGGTCACGGCCGGCCAGCGCGCCCAGATGCACGCCCACCCGCCGCAGCACCTCCTCATCACTGACCGTGAGCTGTCCCAGCCGGGTGCGGACCGCCACCCCCGACGGGCCGGGAACAACGAACGGCACCGCGACCTCCCGCAGACCACCCACTGCCCCACCCCGCCCACGGCCCAGCCCAGAAAAACCCGATCACCACACCCAACGAGCACCCTCCGCAAAGGTCACGCATTCGACAGGCGAACCTCTCTTCCCTTCGCCGGACTACGGCGCGGCAGCTCCGGCCGCCGCTCCTGTGCTCCCTCGTACACGCCAGAACACACCCGCGCTCAGCAAAGTCCCAGCAGCTCACCACCCCGTCAAAGGCTGCGCCGGGACATCGGCGGGCGAGGCACCGCTGACGCCTGCCGGGCTCGCGCACGACCGCAGTTTCATGGTCGTGAGCGAGGAGGGGGTGGGGCGGACCCAGCGTCGGGACCCCCGGCTGGCCTTGGTCCGGCCCACGGTGGACGACGGCGGCGAGCGGCTCACGGTGCACGCGCCGGGCGTCGAGGCGCTGGACCTGCGCGTGGACACGGCCGGCGACCGGCGGAAGGTGGAGGTGCTCGGGAAGGCCTACCGGGGCATCGACCAGGGTGACACGGCCGCCGACTGGTTCACGGAGGTGCTCGGCGTGCCGAGCCGGCTCGTGCGCGTGCCGCCGGAGCACGACCGGGTGACCGACGGCAGGACTCCCGGCACCTCCGCCTACGCCGACAGCTGTGCCCTGCACGTCGTCTCACGCGCCACGCTCGGCCTGCTCAACCGCAAGCTGGCCGAACGCGGCGTCCCGCCGCTGCCGATGAACCGCTTCCGGCCCAACATCGTGGTCGACGGCTGGGACGAACCGCACACCGAGGACCGTGCCCACCGCATCCGCGTCGGCGACACCGAACTGGGCTACGCCAAGCTGGCCATCCGCTGCGCGGTCACCATGGTCGAACAGGGCACGGGGGCGAAGGCGGGCCCGGAGCCGCTCCGCACCCTCGCCGGCTACCGCTGCGCCGCCGAGGGCGGCGTCGCCTACGGGACCAAGTACGCCGTGCTCCGCACCGGCACCCTGTCCGTCGGCGACACCGTGAACGTCGTCTCGTGGGGCGACAGCGAACTGTAGGACGGTTCAGTCGTCCAGCCCGGCGCAGAGGGTGTTCACCTTCTCGTGGGCGGCGACCGCCTCGGCGCCCTTCACGTCGAAGGTCCGCATGCGGTTTGTGGCGTTCTGCAGCGCCTTGTCCAGAGCGTCGTAGCGACCGTCGAGCCGAGCCGCGGAGTGGGCCAGGGCCGCGGCACCGCCGGTGCGGTTGAAGTAGGCCTCGGATGCCTTGTCGTCGTCGCCGAACACCTTGTCCAGCGCCGGAACCCTCTCCCACGCCTGGCAGGCGCCCGCCGCGTCGGCCGCCGCGTCGTCGAGGCCGGTCCCGGAGGCCGCGCTGTCCGGGCCGGACCACAGCAGCCAGCCCACGCCGATGCCCGCACCGGCGGCGACGACGGCGGCCACCGACGGCACGATCCACCGGGAAGGAGCGCGGCCCCCGGCGGAAGGAACCGGCGGGGTGGAGGGGGGAGGCGGTATGGGGGCGGGGGCAGTCATCGGAACGGCTTCCTTCGGCATACGGGCGGGCGGCCTTGACGGCCGGGGATCGACGGCAAGTGAATCACTTCCCTCACCGGCCATGGGACCGGAGCCGGATGCCGGTCTCC
Source organism: Streptomyces sp. CB02400 (assembly GCF_001905725.1). Lineage (GTDB taxonomy): Bacteria > Actinomycetota > Actinomycetes > Streptomycetales > Streptomycetaceae > Streptomyces > Streptomyces atrovirens. Next base: position 640,697 of record NZ_LIWB01000001.1, on the reverse strand, counting down.
TTGCCGTCGGTGAACTCCGCCCGCAGGTCGTGGGTACGGCGGTTGTCTCCGCACAAGGCCGCGCAGGTACGTTCCGTCGGGCTCCTGTGGTCAGGCCACCGGGCGGATCCGGTCGCCGGTCCGCTCCCGGAGCGCGGCCTCCAGACGGTCGCGGGCCTCGGTCTGGGCGGCGATGCGTGCGTTGAGGACCGCCAGCCGTTCCAGCGCGACCTTCAGACCCTTGTCCGAGGGCGGTGCGGCGGCCACGTCGCCGTCCAGGCAGGGCAGGAACACGCGTACGTCGTCCAGGGTGAGTCCGGCGGCCAGCAGGTACCGGATGTTGCGGACCCGTACGACGGCCCGCTCCTCGTAGACGCGGTAGCCGTTGGCGGCCCGTTCGGAGGAGATCAGCCCGGCCTGCTCGTAGTGCCGCAGCGCACGGGCGGTCGCCCCGGTCGCCTCGGCCAGTTCACCGATCCGCACCCGCCCCACCCCCTCCGGGCTACTCCTATCACGCCACGACGGCCCCGCCGTCGACCGGGAGCACCACTCCGGTGACGAACGAGGCGGCCGGTGCGGCGAGTCGGGTGATCGCCCAGGCCACCTCCTCGGGGCGGCCGACGCGGGCCAGCGGGGTGTGCGCCAACTGCCACTCCCGCACCGCGGCCATCCGCTCCGGCGTCAGGCCCTGGTGCTCGCCGATGGGGGTGTCGATCGCTCCGGGTGCGACCGCCACGACCCGGATGCCGCGGGGTGCCAGCTCGACCGCCCAGCTGCGGGTGAGCAGTTCCAGGGCGGTCTTGGTCGCCGCGTAGACCGCACTGCCCGGCCAGGCCCGCTGGCCCACCGAGGTGCTGACGTTGACGATCACCCCGCCCGACGCCTCCAGGTACGGCAGCGCGGCCTGTGCCAGCAGGACGGGGGCGACGAGGTTGGTGTCGAGCTGAGCCGTGATCGCCTCCGGCGTCAGTGTGCCGAGGGCGCCGCTGCGCACGATGCCGGCGTTGTTGACCAGCACGTCCAGTCGGCCGTGTGTCTCCACCACGGCCCGGACGATCCGTTCGGGCCCGCCCTCGGTGGTGATGTCGGCGGACAGGGGTGTGATCCGGTCGTGCCCGGCCGCGGTCTCCTCGAGTGGTTCGCTTCGCCGTCCGATGGCGACCACGTGCGCCCCTTCGGCGGCGAAGGCGCGGGCGGTGGCCCGGCCGATGCCGGTGCCGGCTCCGGTGACGGCGACGACCCTGCTGCTGTGCTGTGCGGTGCTGTTCATGCCGGCCATCGTGCGACCTTGCCGCCAGCGTCAAGGTCAACGTCTCCCCGAGGGGCCGGGACGAGCCGGCCCGTTCTTCACTTCTCTCGGACAGGCGGCGCCCCGGCGTCTCGTACCCCGCGGGTTCGACCTGCCCGGCCGAACGCCCGTGTCAGTTCCGGCGGAGTGCGCCGCTGCGGCGCAGGCGGCGTACGACCGAGCGGAGTTCGGGGGGCGTGGCGGGCGCGGGGGCCTCGGGGGCGGGTGTGGTCCACAGGGCGAGTTCGCGGTCCCGGGGGCCGTGTTCGACGTGCGGGTCGCCGTCGCCGTACACCTGCACCGGGTGGTGCGCGTCCCAGCGCTCCCAGCCCGGTGAGCCGTCGGTGACGAACCGTACCCACGCTCCGTGCATCGCGTCGGCGAGGTCCTGCGGGGCGCCCTCGCCGGCGAGTTTGCGGGCGTCCGGCTCGTCCCCGCTGTCGAAGACGAAGCCGAGTTCCAGGGCGTGGCAGGCGCCCATGCCGGGGCGGTGGGAGGGCCAGGCGAACTCGTAGACGTAGGAAGGGTCCTGACGGCCGTCGGCGAGGCGGTGCAGGGGGACGCGGAGCAGGTGGTCGGTGACCAGTTGGCCGACGAGTTCCGCCGTACCGGCGTCGGGGCGCAGGGCGCGGTAGCCGCGCGGGACCTCGCTGCCGCAGCGGCAGCGGGCCATCGCGTCGGCCAGGGCGACCGCGCCGAGGCGGTCGACGCGTTCCACCAGGCCGCCGGGGACCAGCCAGAGGCGGTACTCGTCGCGGGTCCAGCCGGTCAGCAGCTCCACGCCGGGGGCCGCGCCGTCGGTGAGCGCCTCCAGGGGGTCGCGCGGGACCAGGTCGCCGTCGGTGACGATGCCGAAGGCGGGGCCGCCGAGTATCGGGCTGCTGAGGCGGCCGATGTCGGCCTGGGCGCGGAGGAGTTGGTCGCGGTCGACGGCGGCGAAGGCCTCGGCGGTGGCGGGGACCTTGAGGCGGTTCGCCATGCGGCGGACCATGCGGCGCACCTTGTCGCGGTCGGTGGTCTCGGGCGGGCCGCTCTGCAGGACGGCCCGGCGGACCAGGCCCTGCGCCTGCGGGGCGGCGACGATCGCGCCCGTGCTGATCGCTCCGGCGGACTGGCCGCCGAGGGTGATGCGGTCCGGGTCGCCGCCGAAGGCCCCGATCGACTCGTGGACCCAGTGCAGCGCGGCGAGCTGGTCGCGCAGGCCGGGGTTGGCGGGGGCGTCCGGGAAGAGGCCGTAGCCCTCGACGCCGAGGCGGTAGTTGACCGACACGAACACCACGCCGTCGCGGGCGAAGGTGCGGCCGTCGTAGACGGGGACCGCCGAGGAGCCCCTGGTCAGGGCGCCGCCGTGGAGCCATACGAGGACGGGGAGGCGGGCGCCGGGGGCGGGGTCGGGGGTCCAGACGTTGAGGTTGAGGCAGTCGTCGCCGGGGACGGCCGGGTCGGACAGGTACTGCGCGAAGGCCTCCGAGTACGGGGGTTTCGGGGCCGTCGGGCCGAAGGCGGCGGCCTCGCGTACGCCGTCCCAGGGTTCGGGCGGAGTGGGCGGGCGGAAGCGGCGGGGGCCGAAGGGGGGTGCCGCGTAGGGGATGCCCCGGAAGACGGCCACGCCCTGCTCCCAGCGGCCGCGGACGGCTCCGTACGGGGTTCTGGTCACGGGGTTCACTCGGTCTGCCGTCATGTGCCCACCAGCCCTTCACCGCGCCGCGTCACGCACCCGCCGGACCCACCGGTAACACGAGAGCACCGCGCCGCCCATCGGTATTCCCGGGTACGCGTGAGAGTTCTTCCCGCCCCGGCGCACCGGATCTACAGTAGGAAGCGCTTTCTATTCGAAGAGGTGGGTGCTCGATGGTCCGTGCGGGGAGTGCCGGCGTGACGGCCGGGCCGACGCTGGCGGTGGTGGCCCGTGAGGCGGGGGTGTCCGTGCCGACCGCGTCCAAGGTGGTCAACGGCCGCGAGGACGTGGCTCCCGAGACCCGCCGCCGCGTCACCGAGGCACTGGACCGGCTCGGGTACATCAGGAGACCCCGGTTCGACGGCGGGAGGGCACCGCGTCTGGTGGACCTCGTGGTGCACTCGCTGGAGACCTCCGGGTCGGGCGCGGTGCTGCACGGCGCGGAGGAGGCGGCGGACGACGCGGGTCTCGAGCTCGTCGTCTCGGCGGCCCTGACGCGGAGCCGTGCGGAGCGGCCGGAGCGGGGGTGGCTGGACAAACTCGTCCTGCGGGGATCGTCGGGGGTGCTGTTCCACCTGGCCGAGCTGAGCGAGCCGCAGTACGCGTGGCTCCAGCAGCACCGCATCCCGTTCGTGATGATCGACCCGGTGCTCGAACCACCTGCGGGCGTGGTCTCGGTGGGCGCGGCGAACTGGCGGGGCGGGGTGACGGCGACCGAGCACCTGCTGGCCCTGGGGCACGAGCGCATCGCTGTCGTGGCCGGCCACCGGCACACGCTGTGCGCCGACGCGCGGATCGCCGGTTACCGCTCGGCCCTCGCCGCGGCGGGTGTGCGGCACCGCCCCGAGTACGTCCGGCACGCCGGTTCCGGTGAGGGCGCGGCCGGCCGCCACGTGCGCGAGCTCCTCGATCTGCCCGAGCCGCCCACGGCCGTCTTCGTCTGTTCGGACCGGATGGCGCTGGACGTCTACGAGGCCCTGGCCGAGCGGGGTCTGCGCGTACCGGACGACATGAGCGTGGTCGGCTACGACGACCTGCCCGAGGCCCGCTGGCTCACCCCGGCCCTGACCACGGTCCGCCAGCCCCTGTCCGAGATGGCGGCGACGGCCCTGCGGCTGCTGCTGCGCATGATGGACGGCCACCGCCCGGAGAGCACCCGCACGGAACTGTCGACCCGCCTGGTGGAACGCGCCAGCACGGCACGGCCACGGGACCCGTCCGACGGTTCGGGGGACGTTCGGTAGCACAACCAAGCGCCGTTACGGGCCACTTCGTACCGTAGTCAGCCGCCCGGGTGACATCCTCCAGTTTGTCACCCCGTGCGCCCCTATGCTGCGCGCGTGACCAACGACGTGACGAGCGCGACACCGAGCGCCTCGACAGGTGCCGATCCCCCGGATTCCCCGGGCGACGACGGTCCGCGTCCCTCGTGGCTGCGGCGTGCGGCGCTGCGGGTCCGCGACGCCGCCGCGGGCGCGTGGGTGATCACCCTCCTGCTCCTGGCCGATCTCGTGACCGTCCTCGGGGCGGGTGCCATCTGGCTGACGCTCGGCGGGGACGCCGCGGTGGTCGGCGTGACGGCGGCGGCGCTGCTGGCGTTCGCCGCCGCCATGCTGCCGCTGATCGGGCGCCGGGGCCCCGACGGGCAGCCGCCGCTGTGGCCGCCGTTCGTCCTCGTGGTGATCCCGCTGGCCGTCCTGGCCGTGGGACTGCCGGCCTGGGGCACCTGGGCGTTCCTGGACAGCCGCCCCGTGGACGTGACGCACCGCGTGGAGCTCGACGTCGCCCCTCCCCTGGTGAACGGCGACACCGTCCACGCCTCCCTGCACACCGACGACCCGAAGCCGCGGCTCACCATCACCTTCGACATCGCCCCGCACGACCCCGCCGCCCCGGTGTGCGTGCCCGGCACCGGGCTGACCGTGACCTCCACGGCGGGCGCCGGGAAGGACCAGGTGCGGACGGGTGCCCCCGGCACGGAGTTCACCTTCGCCCTGGGGCGAGGGGTGACCGATATCGAGCTGTCCGTCCTGCTCGACGCCGAGCAGGGCTGCGAAGTGGACCTGTCCGTCGCCTCCGCGCACCTGGACGACTAGGGAAAGAAGCCAGTGACAGCCAACACGCATTCGCCGCGCCGCCCGTACTCCCTCCGCTCCCCCGGTCACCGGTGCGCGCGGGTCGCGGTGGCCGCCGCCCTGCTGTTCACCGTCGCGGCCTGCGGGTGGACGGCGGACGGGGCGGACCAGGAGACCTCCCTCACCGGCACCGTCTACATCGGCGGCAAGACCGACCAGCCGGGGTTCAACCTGCACAGCGAGCACACCGACCGCGGCTTCGAGCCGGACCTGGCCGCCTACCTCGGCAAGCGGATCGGCTTCACCCCGAGGTGGCACGACGTGGTGTCCGCCAAGCGCGAGCAGGAGCTCGTCGAGAAGTCGTCGACGCTGGTCATCGGTACGTACTCGATCACCCCGCGACGGGACGAGCAGGTCGACTTCGTGGGGCCCTATTTCGTCACCAAGCAGGCGTTCCTGGTCCGCGAGGACTACGACGGCATCAAGACCGAGAAGGACGTCGAGGACAAGGTGATCTGCACGGTCGAGGGCTCGACGGCGGCCATCGCCGCGCTGCCAGGCGGCGCGACACCGCACACGGAGAGCGACTACTCGACGTGTGTGCGCAAGGTCCAACAGGGCGACGTCGACGCCGTGTTCACCGACGAGGCACTGCTCTACGGATACGTGGAGCAGCAGAAGAACAGCGCCACGCCCGTCAAGGTCGTGCCCGACGTCTCGTTCGGCAACATCAACAGGTACGGCATCGCGCTGCCGGAGGGCCGCCGGGGCGACTGCGACAAGCTGCGGGACGCCCTGCGCCGCTACATCACCGACGAGTGGGCCAGCGATGTGAAGGCCCAACTGCCCGCCCTGGTCGCCGCCTACCCCGGTGACTGGGAGAACCGCTTCCGTCCCGAGCCGCAGGACGTGAACACGTACTCCTCCTGCAAGGAGTGATCAGCGGGCGGTGGCCCAGGTGATGCCGCCGAGCAGATGGGCGCGGAAGTCCGGGTCGTCGTAGGCCTCGGCGGCGTGGCCGAGGGCGGTGTAGAAGACGCGGCCCGCGCCCTGTTCGCGGCACCAGGCCAGCGGGTGGTCGGTGCCCATGCCGCCGCCGTCGTACGACGACTCGTCGGCGGTGACGAGGACCCGTACCGCACCACGGGGGTTGGTGCGGAAGTCGTACCACTCGTCGGTGAACTCCCATACGGCGGGCAGGTGTCGGGTCGCCGGATGGTCGTGGTCCTCGGTCAGGGCGCGGCCCGGCTGGAAGGCGGGGTGCCTGTCGAAGCGGGCGCCGAGGAGTTCGCCGTAGTACGGCCAGTCGTACTCCGTACAGGCGGCGGCGTGCACGCCCACGAACCCCCCGCCCGCCTCGACGTACGCCGCGAGTCGCTGCCGCCCGGCCGGGGTGAGCACCTCGCCGCTGGTGGAGAGGAAGACGACGGCGGCGTACCGGTCCAGCGGTCCCTCGAGGGCGGCCGGGTCCTCGGTGGCGTCGACGGTGAAGTCGCCGAGGGTGCGCAGGGCGGCGACGCCGGCGGGGATGGAGTCGTGCCGGTAGTCGGTGGTGCGGGTGTACACGAGGAGGGCGGGGCGTGCGGAGGCGGGCATGGGCGGGAGCCTATGCGGCGGGCGCCGGAAACTCGATGTCGGGCAGCCGTCGTGGTCCCCCAGAATGTGCGGATGATCGGCAACCGGATCACCTACCGCATGGCGGACGGCGTACGCGTCCCCGGAACCTGGCGGCACGCCTTCATCCGTAACCTCGACTACCACCTGACCGACCTGTTCATCTACGCGGACGGGCTCATCGACTGCTGGGGACTGGTCACCCTGGAGGAGTTCGAGGAGAAGCTGCGCAGCGGCTGGGTCGCGACCGAACTCCCCGAGGGTGCCGAGGCGTCCGCCTTCGACCTGGCCCGGTGGAAGTTCGCCGAGCCGCAGACCTGGCTCACTCCCGAGGTCCTGGTCGCCGAGATACGGGACACGATCGACCAGCTCAACAGGCGCCCGGACTCGACGGGCCGCTGTCTGGCGGCGGTCGACGTGTTCCTGGCCGACCGCTCCGAGGAGAACCGGGAGGCGGCACGCGACCTGTACTTCGCCATTCCCGAGACGCAGCGGCACTACGCGCTGGGCGACATGGACCACAAGGACCGGCCGTTGCAGGTGCTGGTGGCCGGCCCCGGCGGGACCACCGACCGCCGGCCCGACGAGGAGGTCACGCAGGACCAGTACGACTGGGCGCTCTCCTACTTCGAGGAGCGGGCCGAGTGGATGGCGAAGGCGCGTGCGCGCGTTCCGGCCGACGGTCCCGCGACCGCCGTCGCCCCCGCGGTCCACCTGTACGAGAGTTATCCGCTCAAGCCGTCCGACGACCCGGGCACGAAGGCGCTGCGCAACGAGTACCCGGCGCCCGTCGAGGCCGACGGCGTCACCTACCCCACCGTCACCCACGCCTACTGGGCCCTCTCCGTCGCCGACCCCGCCCTGCGGGAGGCGGTCGCCGCCGCGGACAGCACGTTCAGCGCCCGGAACCTGGCCGCCGACGCCGAGCGGAGCGAGGGCTGGGAACGGCGGCGGACCGCCGTCATGACGGCACTGCTGCGCGCCAAGTTCACCCGGCATCCGGAACTGGCCCGCGTCCTCCTCGGCACCGAGGACGCGACGATCGTCTACGGCGACTCCGACTCCGCGTTCTGGGGCGACGACAGCGGCAGGGGCCGCAACTGGACCGGCCGCCTCCTCGAACTGGTCCGGTCCGAACTCGCGTGTCCGATTCCTTCAAGACCGTCGTAGGGGCACGGTCCTACGGTGGGCCGCATGAGTGCACGATTCGATGCCATCGGGATGGTCGTCTCGGACATGGCCGCCTCCGTCGCCTTCTACCGGCGTCTCGGGTTCGCCTTCCCCGAGGGGGCCGAGGCGCAGGGACACGTGGAGGCCGGGCTGCCGGGAGGGCTGCGGTTGCTGCTCGACACGGAGGAGGTGGTCCGGTCCTTCCACACGGAATGGGAGCCGCCGTCGGGCGGGGGCAGGACCTCCCTGGCGCTGCGGTGCGACAGTCCCGCGGAGGTCGACACGCTTTTCACGGAGATGGTGGACGCCGGGAGCGGTTTCGAGCTCAAGCCGTGGGACGCCGTGTGGGGGCAGCGGTACGCCGTCCTCCTCGACCCGGACGGGAACGGGGTGGACCTGTTCGCGCCGCTAGCCGTGAGCGGTCAGTAGCTCGCCCAGCGGCAGGCCCGTCAAGTCCCGTATCTCGCGGGAGAGATGGGCCTGGTCCGCGTAGCCGGTCCGGGTGGCCGTCTCCGCGAAGGGGACGCCCGTCCGGGCCAGGGCGAGGGCACGGCGCATCCGGAGGATGCGGGCCAGGGTCTTCGGGCCGTAGCCGAACGCGGCCAGCGAGCGGCGGTGCAACTGGCGGGCGCCCACGCCCAGTTCGTCGGCGGTGGTGGCCACCGGGCGGCCCGCGTCGAGGGCGGTGACCAGGCGTCCGAGCAGGGGGTCGGGCGGGGGCGTCCGTGCCGCCCGGCGCAGGGCCAGGTCCTCCAGGGCGTGCGCCGGATCGTCCGCCGCGTTCACCCGGGCGGTCATGCGGCGTACGTCGGCCGCCGGCCACAGGTCGGACAGGGCGACGCGGAGGTCGCGCAGCTCGTGGGCGGGTACGCCGAGCAGGGCGGGCGCGGTGCCGGGACGGAAGCGGACGCCCGCCCATGTGCTCGGCCGGCCTTCGGTGAGGTGGGCGTGGGTGTCGGGGCCGGCGACCAGCAGGCGGCCCTCGTTCCAGAGCAGGTCCATGCAGCCGTCGGGGAGCACCCGGCCCTGCCCGCTCGTGGACGGGGTGTTGGTCCACACGACCGCGCCCGTCAGCCGTGACGCCCGCTCCCTGTACACGCCCCCAGGCTACGCCGCCCGCGTCCGCCACTCCTGCGGGCTGACCTCGTAGGCCCGTTTGAAGGCCGTGGACAGGGCGAACGCGCTGCCGTAGCCGACCTGGCGGGCGATCGCGCCGATGGTGTCGTCGGTGTCGCGGAGGCGGTCCGCGGCGAGGGCGAGGCGCCAGCCGGTGAGGTAGGTCATCGGGGGTTCGCCGACGAGTTCGGTGAAGCGGCGGGCGAGGGCGGCGCGGGAGACCCCGGCCTTCGCGGCGAGCGTGGCGACCGTCCACGGGTGGGCGGGGTCGTCCTGGAGCAGCCGGACGACCGGGCCCACGACCGGGTCGGCCTGGGCGCGGTACCAGGCGGGCGGTTCCGCCTCCGGGCGGGCGAACCAGGCGCGCAGCGCGGCGATGACCAGCAGGTCGAGCAGCCTGTCCAGGACGACCTCCTGACCGGGGGCGTCGCGCACGATCTCCTCGCTGAGGAACGGCGTGAGCGGGCAGTCCCACACGTCGGTGGTGAGGGAGAGCAGCGGCGGCAGCGCGTCCAGGAGCCGGCCGCCGATCTCGCCCCGCATCTGGTAGGTGCCGATCAGCACCACCGTCCCGCCGTCCGGCCGGTGGCCCCAGGTGCGGACGCCCAGGTCCATGACGCCGTTCAGGGGGCGCCCGTCGGGGTAGGAGCACTCGCCGCCGGGCAGGATCAGCGCCTGCGGGGCCGTGGCCGGGTCGTCGGCGCAGGTGTACGGGTCGGGGCCGCGCGCGATGGCGAGGTCGCCGGGGCGCAGCCGGAGGCGCTCTCCCCCGTCCGGCACGATCCACGCCTCGCCGCGGACGAGCAGCATCAGCGTCAGGGGGGCGCGGTCCTCCACGCGGATCGCCCACGGCGGGTCGAGACAGGCCCTGATCATGAACGCGCCCCGCGCGCGGGGGCCCTCGAGCAGGCCGGTGAGTGCGTCCATGGGAGCAGCGTAGACGCGGGCTTATGGGAACGAGCCGTTCAGCGATGGTTCCGTGCGGCGTGCGGGAGTTGACTCGTCGGCATGACACAGGACACCAAGAACATGACGATCGTGGTGACGGGCGCGACGGGGCGTACGGGAAGCCGGGTGGCGCGGGCCGCCGGGGCGGCGGGGCTGACGGTGCGGGCGGCGTCGCGGGCGACCGGGTTCGACTGGGCGGACCGGTCGACGTGGGCGGAGACCCTGCGGGGTGCCGGCGCGGCGTACCTCGTCCACCCGGCGGACGTCGGCGCCCCGGGGACCGCGGAGGCGGTCGGTGAGCTGGCCGGGACGGCGGTCGGTCTGGGGGTACGGCGGCTGGTGCTGCTGTCGGCGCGGGGCGAGGACCAGGCGCTGCCCACCGAGGAGGCGCTGCGCGCTTCGGGCGCGGACTGGACGGTCGTACGGGCCGCGTGGTTCGCGCAGAACTTCAGCGAGGGGCCGCTGGTGGCGGAGGTGCGGGGCGGGGAGCTGGTGTTCCCGGCGGGTGAGGTGGCCGAGCCGTTCGTGGACGTGCGGGACATCGCGGAGGTGGTGGTGGCCGCGGTGACGGGCGGGGAGCGGTATGTCGGGCGGACGCTCTCCGTGACCGGACCCCGGCTGCTGACCTGGGGGGAGGCGGTGGCGGAGATCGCGGCGACGACGGGGCGGTCGCTGGCGTACCGGGCGGTGCCGGCGCGGGACTACGGCGAGGCGCTGGTCGGTCTCGGGGTGCCGTCGGAGGAGGCCGCCTTCCTCACCGGGCTGTTCGAGACGTTGCTCGACGGTCGGAACGCGCGGGTGGAGGACGGGGTGCGGCAGGTGCTGGGGCGGGGGCCGCGGGACTTCGCCGACTTCGTGGCGGAGGAGGCGGGGGCCGGTACCTGGAAGGCGTGAGCCTGATTTTTTCTCGCCCCCGCCGCCCTTACCCGTCCCATCCCGGGGGCGCTGTCCCCGGGCCCCCGCTCCTCAAACGCCGGAGGGGCTGGAAATCAGCCCCTCCGGCGTTTGAGGAGCGGGGTGGGAAACGGCTCATTTCTCCTCGTGCCCCGGCCCCTCCCCGTTCCTCGGGTGCGTGGACTTCACGTGTGTGCGCAGGCGCGCCGTGACGTCCTCCGGGGGAAGGAAGCGGGACCAGCGTTCGGGGAACTCGGAGGGCATGTCGGGGTCCGCCTCCCCGGCCGCGGTGGTGCGGGCGACGTACTCGGCGACCTGCGCCTGCCGCAGCCGCTCGTTCGCCTCACGGGCCGCGGCCGTCGCGGCGGCCGGCCAGACCCGGTCGATGGCCGCGTTGACCGCGGCCCCGACGAGCACGGCGAACGCGGACACACCGATCCACAGCAGTACGGCGACGGGGGCCGCGAGGGAGCCGTAGATCGTGGGTCCCTCGACGGTGTTCGTCAGGTAGAGCCGCAGCAGGAAGCTGCCGAGCACCCACATGGCGAGGGCGACCAGCGCGCCGGGCACGTCCTCGATCCACGGGGAGCGCACGGGCACGGAGACGTGGTACAGCGTGGTCAGGAAGGCGACGGAGAGCAGGATGACGACCGGCCAGTAGAGGATCTGGACGAGCGTCGTCGACCAGGGCACCACCCGGACGACCGCGTCCGGTCCCGCCACCATCAGCGGCAGCGCGATCGAGCCGATCAGCAGGGCCACGATGAACAGCAGGAAGGCCAGCAGCCGGGTCTTCACGATGCCCCGGACGCCGTCGAGGCCGTACATGACGGTGATGGTCTCGATGAAGACGTTCACCGCGCGGGAGCCCGACCACACGGCGATCAGGAAGCCGAGGGAGATCACGTCGGGCCGGCCGCCCTTGGTGACGTCCCGCAGGATCGGCTCCGCGATCTCCTTCACGCCCCGGTCGGAGAGCACCGTCTGCGAGGCGTCCAGGAGGTTGCGCTGCAGGCTCTGGATGGTGTCGGCGCCGGTCCAGGCGTCGACGTAGCCGAGGAGGCCGATCATGCTGAGCAGCAGCGGGGGCACCGACAGCAGCGTGAAGAACGCCGCCTCGGCCGCCAGGCCCAGGATGCGGTACTCCATGCACGAGTTGACGGTGTCCTTCAGCAGCAGCCAGGCGGTCCTGCGCTTGGAGACGTTCCGGTAGAGGGCCCGGGCCCGGTGGAGGCGGCCGGAGGGCTCGTCGGGGGATTCACTTGCTGGCTGCACGACCTAAAGGTATCCGTCGTACCAGGTCGCACTCACCCGAGGCCGGATCGGCGGGTGAGGCCGGCGTACCGCGGGGTAGGTTCGTGGGCATGGCAGGCACCACGCACACCGTGTCCAATCAGGCTCCCCCGCTGGTGCAGTACGACGTGTTCGGCGCCGACCGGGCTCTGGTGGAGGCGGTCGAGCGGCATCTGGCGCCGGACGTGCTGGACGAGGGCCGCTCCGAGCTGTCGGGGCTGGGGCGGACCGCCGGGTCCGCGCAGGTGCAGGAGTGGGGGGTGCTGGCGAACGAGAATCCGCCGCGGCTGCGCACCCACGACCGCTACGGTCACCGGATCGACGAGGTCGACTTCCATCCGTCCTGGCACCGGCTGCTCGGCAAGGGCGTCTCGGCGGGGCTGACGGCGGCGTGGGGGCGGCCGGGCGGGCATGTGCGGCGGGCGGCGGCGTTCCTGGTGTGGACGCAGGTCGAGGCCGGCAACGGCTGTCCGCTGTCGATGACCCACGCGGCGGTTCCCGCGTTGCGCGCCGATCCGGCGCTGGCGGCGGCGTGGGAGCCCCGGCTGACGTCGACGGTCTACGACCGTGCCCTGCGGCCGCCGGGGCAGAAGCCCGGTGCCCTGTTCGGGATGGGCATGACGGAGAAGCAGGGCGGCAGCGACGTACGGGCGAACACGACGGCGGCGCGGCCGCTGGCCGAGGACGGCGCGTACGAGCTGACCGGGCACAAGTGGTTCTGCTCGGCGCCGATGTCGGACGCCTTCCTGGTGCTGGCGCAGGCGCCCGGCGGGCTCACGTGTTTCCTCGTGCCGCGCGTGCTGGAGGACGGTGCGCGCAACGTGTTCCTGATCCAGCGGCTGAAGGACAAGCTGGGCAACCGGTCCAACGCGTCGGCCGAGGTCGAGTTCGCCGGGACGTGGGCGCGCCGGGTCGGGGAGGAAGGGCGCGGGGTGCACACCATCATCGGGATGGTGGCGGCGACCCGGCTGGACTGTGTGCTGGGCTCGGCGGGGCTGATGCGGCAGGCCGTGGCGCAGGCGGTGCACCACTGCGCGTACCGGGAGGCGTTCGGCGGGAAGCTCGTCGACAAGCCGCTGATGCGCAATGTGCTGGCCGATCTGGCGCTGGAGTCGGAGGCGGCCACCACGCTGGCGCTGCGGCTGGCGGCGGCGTACGACGACGGCGGTGAGCAGGAGCGGGCGCTGCTGCGGATCGCGGTGCCGGCGGCGAAGTACTGGGTGACCAAGCGGTGCGCGCCGCTCGCGGTGGAGGCGGCGGAGTGCCTGGGCGGCAACGGGTACGTGGAGGAGTCGGGGATGCCCCGGCTGGTGCGGGAGTCGCCGCTGAACTCGATCTGGGAGGGCGCGGGGAACGTCCAGGCGCTGGACGTGCTGCGGGCGCTGCGCCGGGAGCCGGCGGCGCTGGACGCCTGTCTGCGGGAGGTGGGGCGGGCGCGCGGGGCGGATCACCGGCTGGACGCGGCGATCAAGGACCTGCTGACCGAACTGGCGGACCTGGAGGGCGTCGAGGGGCGGGCGCGGCGGCTGGTGGAGCGCCTGGCGCTGGTGCTCCAGGGGTCGCTGCTGGTGCGGTACGCGCCGCCGCAGGTGGCGGACGCGTTCTGCGCGGCGCGGCTGGGCGGCGACGGGGGCGCGGCGTTCGGGACGCTGCCGCACACGCTGGACCTGGCGTCGGTGGTGGAGCGGGCCCGACCGGTGTCCTGAGGGGGCCCGGCCCAGGGCCCCGCCAGATCCCGGCCAAGGACGCCCACCCAAGGGGCGCGGGGAACTGCGCGACCGGCCACCCACGGCCCGACAGCCGCCGACGCGCATCAAGCCGCACCCCGTGCCGCGCACACCGTCCGGCTGCCGCAGGCATGACGCGGGGGTGGTGCTGCGCCGACACGGCACCACCCCCGCCGCACAGGCCCCTTACGAGCCGTGGACGCCGCTCGGGACGGCGTCGGTCAAGTTTCAAACAGTCGGGGGCTCTCCACCAGGGTTGCAAGGGGTTGCAACTTGTTGTTGTCGTGGCCGTACTGGGCGTCCGTGCCGGGGGCAGGCGGCAGTATGAGTCCTGACAGGCTTTCTTCCCGGGAGGACCGGTGGCGCTCTCGCCGATGGACGTGACGCGGCTGGCCGCCGTCGACACCGCGCGTGCCGCGCGGGTGCTCGACGAGGTCCGCTCCGCCGCGCTCTCCGGGCAGCGTACGCCCGTGGCCCCCCGCCCGGTGATCGGGCAGTCCTGGGAGCGGATGCTGCGCAGTGGTGTGGACCCGGACCACGACTTCCGCAGCGGTCTGCTGTCCTGGGAGGAGGTGCAGCGGCGGCGGGAGTCGTCGACGCTGCGGCAGGTGCTGCCGGTGCTGCGGGAGGGGCTGCTGTCGGTCGCTGACGTCGCCCATCACATCATGGTGGTGGCCGACGAGGAGGGCCGGGTGCTGTGGCGGGAGGGCAGCCCGCGGGTGCTGCGCAAGGCCGACGGGCTGGGCTTCGAGATCGGCGCGGACTGGCGCGAGGAGGTCGTCGGCACCAACGGGGTGGGGACGCCGGCGGTGACGCGGCGCCCCGTGCAGGTGTTCGCCGCCGAGCACTTCGTACGGTCGCACGCCACCTGGACGTGTGCCGGGGCGCCGATCACCGATCCCCGCGACGGACGGCTGATCGGCGTGGTGGATGTGAGCGGGCCGCTGGAGACGATGCACCCGGCCACGCTGGCGTGGGTGGACTCGGTGGCCAAGCTCGCCGAGGCGCGGCTGCGGGAGACGCATCTGCGGTCGCTGGAGCGGCTGCGCGCGGTGGCGGCTCCGGTGCTGGCCCGGATCGACGGGCGGGCGCTGGTCGTGGACCGGCAGGGGTGGACGGCGGCGGTGACGGGGATGCCGTACACGGAGCGGCTGGCGTTGCCCAAGTCGGTGTCGGCGGGCATGCGGTGGCTGTCCGCGCTGGGCCGCTGCTCGCTGGAGCCGCTGGCCGGGGGCTGGCTGGTGCGGGCGGCGGACGAACCGGTGGCACGTTCCTCGTCCCGGATCGTGCTGGACCTGAGGGGGCCGCGCCGCTGGTCGGTGGAGGTGTCCGGCGGGGCGGGCTCGTGGACCCGGGAACTGAGCCCCCGGCACGCCGAGTTGCTGTATCTGCTGGCCGTGCACCGCGCGGGGCGCAGCGCCGCGGACCTCGCCCGGGACGTCTTCGGCGACCCGGCCCGTACGGTGACGGTCCGCGCGGAGATGTCCCGTGTACGCCGCTATCTGGGCCCCCTCCTGGACCACCGCCCCTACCGCTTCACGGAGACCGTCGAGGTGAGGACCGTCCTCCCTGACGACCCGCGCGACCTGTTCCCCCACTCGACGGCCCCGGCGCTGGGCCGGCGGCGGCGGCCGGGGCGGGAAGCCTGACCCCCGTCCGTCAAGACCGCGCGGGGTCGTACAGGTGTGCTCGGGGGCACGCTCGGAAGGTCGCTGTTTCGCATATTTGCAGGGTCTTCGGCTCCCGGGTCGTTCGGCTGCCGTAGCATCCGGGTACGGGCCACCCCAACTGCTCCACGGTCAACCCTCGGACCACCGGACGCAGTTGGCTCGTCTCGGGAGGACGTCATGAAGCATCGCGGCAGACACCGCCGACGCAGGCAGGGCAGGGCGCTGCGGGCGGCGCTGGCCGGGACCGCCCTCGCGCTGACCGCGGCCGCCACCATGATCAGCGCCTCCCAGGCCACCGACGCCGACGACCCCGGGGCGCTGAAGCCGCTCACCGCGTCCGCCGAGACCGCGCCGCTGCGGCTGACCGAGCACCACGTGCCGCGCGAGGCGCTGGACCGGCTCTCCGACGGGATGGGCCGGCCGGTCGGTGTCGGTTCCGTGCTCGCCGATCCCGACGGCTCCCTGGGCGACGCGGAGGACTGTACGGACGACGACCGGCGGGCCCTGCCGGTCGAGCCCGCCGCGACCCACGCGTACTGCTGGCCGGGCGCCGACACCGACGGCTGGCGGTCCGGCGCGGTCACCACCTCCGGGGACGCGGACGACGACGGCCGCTGGGGCGAGCACCGGGTGATCCTCTCCGGATGGAGCCGCAGCACCGGCACCCCGGCCGAGGACGGTCTCGCCCGCGTCGCCTTCGTGGACGCCGGCGACCCGGACGACCTCCGCTACACCTGGGCCCTGCTGACCGTCCCGGTGGACGGCGGCCGCGACTACCGCGGGCTGGGCTCCGCCGTGTCCGGCATGGTCTGGTACCAGGACAAACTGCTGGTCACCGCGGGCCCGGCGGACGACAGCGCGCTGTACGTGTACGACCTGGGCCGGGTCCAGCGGGCCACCGTGGACGGCACGTCGGTCGGGCGGGTGCCCGGCGGCTGGTCGGCGGCGGGGGCGCGGTACGTGCTGCCGGCCGTCGCCTCCTACCGGACGAACGGGGCCGACGCGCCCCGGCCGGACGGCATCTCCCTGGACCGCAGCACCGCACCCGACAGCCTGGTCACCCGCGAGGCGGTGCCCGCGGACGAGGACGGGCCGACCCGGCTGTGGCGGTACGCCTTCAGCACCGAACCGGAGCGCACGGGACTGCTCGACGCGGACCCGGTCGGGGCGTACGAGACGGAACTGACCGATGTGCGCAGTGTGCTGTCGTACCGGTCGGGCTGGTACCTGGGCCGGATGACCGGGACACCGGACGAGCGCGGCACGCTGTGGCGGCAGGACACGGACGGGGCCCGCCCCACCCGCTGCGGCGCGGACGAGACCCACCGCTGCTGGAGCGGCCCGGCGGCGTCCCTTTCCTACTGGGAGGAGACCGGCGACGTGTGGTCCCAGTCCGGCCGGATGCTGTTCGCGCTGCCGCTGACGTCCGTGGACCGGTCCCTGGACTAGGACACCTGCCGGACGAGGACCTGCCGGACCAGGACCTGTCCGCACCCCGATCAGGCGTTCGACAGAAGCTCGTGCCGGATGGTTCCCTTTCCGGCATGACGACCATCTCCGTGACCACCTGGTCCCTGGAGCAGACCGCGCCCACCGACCTCCTTCCGGCCGCCGTGCCCGAGGGGGACGTGCGGGTCGTCCGCTCCGAGGTGCCCTCCCCCGAGTTCAGCCGTTTCCTGTACGCCTCGGTCGGCGGTGACATCCGCTGGACCGACCGGCTGGGCTGGACGTACGCGCGGTGGCTGGAGCACCTGGACCGGCCCGAGGTGGAGACCTGGGTCGCCTACGACCGGGGGACGCCGGCCGGGTACGTGGAGCTGGAGGCCCAGGCGGACGGGGTCGTCGAGATCGTCTACTTCGGGCTGCTGCCCGCCTTCCGGGGGCGGCGCATCGGCGGGCACCTGCTGTCGTACGGCACGGCCCGCGCCTGGGACCTGGCGGACCGCCGGCCGGAGCTGAAGCCGACCACGCGGGTGTGGCTGCACACCTGCAGCAAGGACGGCGAGCACGCCATGGACAACTACCGGCGCCGGGGCTTCACCCTGTTCGACACCAAGGTCGAGGAGGAGCCGGAGGCGCCGACGCCGGGTCCGTGGGCCGGGGCCTACCCTGCCTGACCAGCGCGGACAAGACCGCCTGCGGCGCTTGTGACCAAGCACACCCTTGTCTCTCATTCCGAGACAAGGGTGTCCGAATTTTGGACGAAGCTGGACTGTGTCCAGAACGCCATGACACGCTTCCGCCATGCCTGGAACTGGAATCGCCTTGGTGAGTCGGCGGCACGTCGACCTCGGCCGCATGTCCAGCGCCATCTGTCCGGCGCGCTGAGAGCACCCAGCACCGCCCGACATCCCTTCTTCGCCTCACTCCCCGCGCAATGACGCGCACTTGGATCCGTGCGCACGTATGCGCAGGTCAGAGCCGCATTCCCGCCTGTCCCGAAGGACGTATCAACCATGGCCGCCACCCCGCAGAACCCTGCCGCCGCGCAGAAGCCTGCCGCCGCGACTCCCCGCCGCAAGGTGAGCCGTCACCGCGGAGAGGGACAGTGGGCCGCGGGTCACTTCACCCCGCTCAACGGCAACGAGCAGGTGAAGAAGGACGACGACGGTCTCAATGTGCGGACACGCATTGAGACGATCTACTCCAAGCGCGGTTTCGACTCGATCGACCCCAGCGACCTGCGCGGACGCATGCGCTGGTGGGGGCTGTACACCCAGCGCAAGCAGGGCATCGACGGCGGGAAGACGGCCGTCCTGGAGCCGGAGGAGCTGGACGACAGCTACTTCATGCTGCGCGTCCGTATCGACGGCGGTGCGCTGACCACCGCGCAGTTGCGGGTCATCGGCGAGATCTCGCAGGAATTCGCGCGCGGCACGGCCGACATCACCGACCGGCAGAACGTCCAGTACCACTGGATCCGCATCGAGGACGTCCCCGAGATCTGGAATCGCCTGGAGGCCGTCGGCCTGTCCACGGTCACCGCCTGCGGCGACACGCCCCGCGTGATGATCGGCTCCCCCGTCGCGGGCATCGCCGAGGACGAGATCATCGACGGCACGCCGGCGCTGGAGGAGATGAAGCGCCGGGTCCTGAACAACCCGGCGTACTCGAACCTGCCGCGGAAGTTCAAGACCGCGATCTCCGGGTCGCCGGTGCTGGACGTGGTGCACGAGATCAACGACGTGGCCTTCGTCGGCGTCGAGCACCCCGAGCACGGGCCGGGCTTCGACCTGTGGGTCGGCGGCGGCCTGTCCACCAACCCCAAGCTGGGCGTGCGCCTGGGCGCCTGGGTGCCGGTCGACGACGTGCCCGACGTCTACGAGGGCGTCATCTCGATCTTCCGTGACTACGGCTACCGGCGGCTGCGCAACCGCGCCCGCCTGAAGTTCCTGGTCGCCGACTGGGGAGCGGAGAAGTTCCGCCAGGTGCTGGAGGACGAGTACCTGAAGCGCAAGCTGACCGACGGCCCCGCACCCGCCGAGCCGACCAGCCGCTGGCGCGACCACATCGGCGTGCACCGGCAGAAGGACGGCCGCTACTACGTCGGCTTCGCCCCGCGCGTCGGCCGCGTCGACGGCACGGTCCTGACCAAGATCGCCGACCTGGCGGAGACGCACGGCTCGGGCCGGGTGCGCACCACGGTCGAGCAGAAGATGATCGTCCTCGACGTCGAGGAGGGGCAGGTCGACTCCCTCGTCGAGTCCCTGGAGGCGCTGGACCTCACCGCCCGGCCCTCCACCTTCCGGCGCGGCACGATGGCCTGCACCGGCATCGAGTTCTGCAAGCTCGCCATCGTCGAGACCAAGGCGCGCGGCGCCTCGCTCATCGACGAGCTGGAGCGGCGCCTCCCGGAGTTCGACGAGCCCCTCACCATCAACCTCAACGGCTGCCCGAACGCCTGTGCCCGCATCCAGACCGCGGACATCGGCCTCAAGGGCCAACTGGTGCTGAACGCCGAGGGCGAGCAGGTCGAGGGCTACCAGGTGCACCTGGGCGGCGCTCTCGGCCTGGAGCCCGGCTTCGGCCGCAAGGTGCGCGGCCTGAAGGTCACGGCCGAGGAGCTGCCGGACTACGTGGAGCGCGTCCTCAAGCGCTACCAGGCCGAGCGCGAGGACGGCGAGCGCTTCGCCCGTTGGGCGGCCCGCGCCTCCGAGGAGGCCCTGTCGTGAGCGAGCGTGCGGCGCCGTTCTACTGCCCCTACTGCGGGGACGAGGACCTGCGTCCGGCCGAACAGGGCCACGGCGCCTGGGAATGCGGCGCGTGCAACCGAGCCTTTCAGCTGAAGTTCCTCGGGCTGCTCGCCCGGGGGCTTGAGCGATCCGACACGGGAGGGGACCGGACATGACTGCTGTTCAGGAAGAGCGCACCACCGAGGACCTGAAGGCACTGGCCGAGCAGGCGGGCCGGGACCTGGAGGACGCCTCCGCCCTGGAGATCCTCCGGTGGGCCGCCGAGACCTTCGGCAAGCGGTTCTGCGTGACCTCCTCGATGGAGGACGCGGTCGTCGCCCACCTCGCCTCCCGCGCGATGCCCGGAGTGGACGTGGTGTTCCTCGACACCGGCTACCACTTCCCGGAGACCATCGGCACCCGGGACGCGGTGGAGGCCGTGATGGACGTGAACGTCATCACGCTCACCCCGCGGCAGACGGTCGCCGAGCAGGACGCGGAGTACGGCCCGAAGCTGCACGACCGCGACCCCGACCTGTGCTGCAAGCTGCGCAAGGTCCGGCCGCTGGAGGAGGGCCTGAAGGGCTATGTGGCCTGGGCGACCGGCCTGCGCCGCGACGAGTCCCCGACCCGGGCGAACACCCCGGTCGTCGGCTGGGACGAGAAGCGGCGGAAGGTGAAGATCTCCCCCATCGCGAAGTGGTCACAGGAAGATGTGCAAACGTACGTCGACGAGCACGGCGTCCTCACGAATCCGCTGCTGATGGACGGCTATGCCTCCGTGGGCTGCGCGCCCTGCACCCGTCGGGTGCTGGAGGGCGAGGACGCACGCGCCGGCCGCTGGGCGGGCCGCGCCAAGACCGAGTGCGGGCTGCACGGCTGACATGACGACGACCACCGAGACCCAGGAGAACCACGTGACGACCGGAGCCACCGTCTGGCTCACGGGTCTGCCGAGCGCAGGCAAGACCACCATCGCCCACGAGCTGGCGGGCCGGCTGCGCGAGCAGGGCCGCCGGGTCGAGGTGCTCGACGGCGACGAGATCCGCGAGTTCCTCTCCGCGGGCCTCGGCTTCACCCGCGAGGACCGGCACACCAACGTGCAGCGCATCGGCTTCGTCGCCGAACTGCTCGCCCGCAACGGCGTCACCGCGCTCGTCCCGGTCATCGCGCCGTACGCGGACAGCCGGGACGCGGTCCGGGGGCGGCACGAGACGAACGGCACGCCGTACGTCGAGGTGCATGTGGCGACCCCGGTCGAGGTGTGCTCCGTACGCGATGTGAAGGGCCTGTACGCCAAGCAGGCCGCGGGTGAACTGACCGGGCTGACCGGAGTGGACGACCCGTACGAGGAGCCCGAGACACCCGATCTGCGGATCGAGTCCCAGAACCAGACCGTGCAGGAGTCCGCGGCGTCGGTGTACGCCGCGCTCAGCGAAAGGGGACTGGCATGACGACCGTCGCCACCGTGAAGGAGGGCACGGACAGCCCGTACGCCCTCTCCCACCTGGACGCCCTCGAGTCCGAGGCGGTGCACATCTTCCGCGAGGTGGCGGGTGAGTTCGAGAAGCCGGTGATCCTGTTCTCCGGCGGCAAGGACTCCATCCTCATGCTGCACCTGGCGCTGAAGGCGTTCACCCCGGCGCCGGTCCCGTTCTCGCTGCTGCACGTCGACACCGGGCACAACTTCCCCGAGGTCCTCGACTACCGCGACCGCACGGTCGCCAGGCACGGGCTGCGGCTGCACGTCGCCTCCGTGCAGGACTACATCGACCGCGGGGTGCTCAAGGAGCGCCCGGACGGCACCCGCAACCCGCTGCAGACCGTACCGCTCACCGAGAAGATCCAGAGCGAGAAGTTCGACGCCGTGTTCGGCGGCGGGCGCCGCGACGAGGAGAAGGCCCGCGCGAAGGAGCGGGTGTTCTCGCTGCGCGACGAGTTCTCCCAGTGGGACCCGCGCCGCCAGCGCCCCGAGCTGTGGAACCTCTACAACGGCCGGCACGCCCCCGGTGAGCACGTCCGCGTGTTCCCGCTGTCCAACTGGACCGAGCTGGACGTGTGGCAGTACATCGCCCGCGAGGGCATCGAACTGCCGGAGATCTACTACGCGCACGAGCGCGAGGTGTTCGCCCGCGGCGGCATGTGGCTGACCGCCGGTGAGTGGGGCGGCCCGAAGGACGGCGAGACCGTCGAGAAGCGGCTGGTGCGCTACCGGACGGTGGGCGACATGTCCTGCACCGGCGCGGTGGACTCCGACGCCGACACCATCGAGAAGGTGATCACCGAGATCGCCGCCTCGCGCCTCACCGAACGCGGTGCGACGCGAGCCGACGACAAGCTCTCCGAGGCGGCCATGGAAGACCGCAAACGAGAGGGGTACTTCTAGACTTGGCCTCTTCTGTCGCCCGCAGGCCACAGAATCCGGCGATCGCTCACCGGGCTTCCTGCTTCACAGCCAATTGCCCCCGGGACGAACCCGAGCCGAGGTCTTACACCAGCTCCACAGGCCGAAACCGCCGACCCGGCGGCCGCCACGGAATGTAGCAAAGGGATTACGCATGACGCCAGTCGAGCAGTTGGCGACAACGACGCTGCTGCGGTTCGCCACCGCCGGTTCCGTCGACGACGGCAAGTCCACCCTGGTGGGCCGGCTGCTGCACGACTCCAAGTCGGTCCTCACCGACCAACTGGAGGCCGTGGAGCGGGCGTCGGCGAGCCGGGGCCAGGAGGCGCCCGACCTCGCGCTGCTCACCGACGGCCTGCGGGCCGAGCGGGAGCAGGGCATCACCATCGACGTGGCCTACCGCTACTTCGCCACGCCCCGGCGCCGGTTCATCCTCGCCGACACGCCGGGTCATGTGCAGTACACGCGGAACATGGTCACCGGCGCCTCCACGGCCGAGCTGACGGTGATCCTGGTCGACGCCCGCAACGGTGTCGTCGAGCAGACCCGCCGGCACGCCGCCATCGCCGCCCTGCTGCGCGTCCCGCACGTCGTCCTCGCCGTCAACAAGATGGACCTGGTCGACTACCAGGAGTCCGTGTTCGCCGCGATCGCCGAGGAGTTCACGGCGTACGCGACCGAGCTGGGCGTCCCCGAGGTCACCGCGATCCCGATCTCGGCGCTGGTCGGCGACAACGTGGTGGAGCCGTCCGCGCACATGGACTGGTACGGCGGCCCCACCGTGCTGGAGCACCTGGAGACCGTCCCGGTCAGCCACGACCTGGCGCACTGCCACGCCCGGCTGCCCGTGCAGTACGTGATCCGGCCGCAGAGCGCCGAGCACCCCGACTACCGGGGCTACGCGGGCCAGATCGCCGCCGGCACGTTCCGGGTGGGCGACCCGGTGACCGTGCTGCCGTCCGGGCGGACGACGACGGTCACGGGGATCGACCTGCTGGGCGAGCCGGTCGACGTCGCCTGGACGCCGCAGTCGGTGACGCTGCTGCTGGCCGACGACATCGACATCTCCCGCGGTGACCTGCTCGTCCCCAGCAAGGACGCGCCGGCCACCTCGCAGGACGTCGAGGCCACCGTGTGCCACGTCGCCGACCAGCCGCTGACCGTCGGCCACCGGGTGCTGCTCAAGCACGGCACCCGCACCGTCAAGGCGATCGTGAAGGACATCCCGTCCCGGCTGACGCTGGACGATCTGTCGCTGCACCCGCACCCCGGCACCCTCAACGCCAACGACATCGGCCGGGTGAAGATCCGTACCGCCGAACCGCTGCCCGCCGACTCCTACGCGGACTCCCGGCGCACCGGTTCGTTCATCCTCATCGACCCCAGCGACGGCACCACGCTCACCGCCGGCATGGTCGGTGAGTCCTTCGCCGCACCGGAGCCCGTCAAGGACGAGGCCGAGGACGACGGGTGGGACTTCTGAGCATGAACCCCACCGATTTCTACTCCGAGTTCGCGAAGGAGGGCGGCCGCGTCGGCAGCGGCGCTCTCGGCAGCGGGCAGGGCGGGGTGGACCGATGTGCGCGATGACGTACGCGCACCGCTCGCGCGCCCTCACTCCCCACCGCCGTAGACGAAAACCTGCCGACTTCCCGGCCACGGCCTGAGACCAGGACCGTGACCGCCGGGCCTCCGAGAGGAACACCTCCCGTGCCTGCCACAACCGCCCTGCGCCGTACCCTCGCGGTCATAGCCGCGCTCCCGCTGCTCACCCTGGCCGCCTGCGGCTACGGCTCCCAGGCCAAGGACGACGGCGCCGCGAAGGTCGCCGCCGGGGCGAAGAAGATCGACGGTCTCGACTCCGTCAGGATCGGCTACTTCGGCAACCTCACCCACGGCACCGCCCTGGTGGGCAACAACAAGGGTCTGTTCCAGAAGGAACTCGGCGCCACGGAGGCGAAGTACGCCGTCTTCAACGCGGGGCCGTCGGAGATCGAGGCGCTCAACTCCGGTTCCATCGACATCGGGTTCATCGGCCCGTCCCCCGCCATCAACGGCTACACCAAGTCCGGCGGCAAGAACCTGCGGATCATCGGCGGTTCGGCGTCCGGCGGGGTGAAGCTCGTGGTGAACCCGGACAAGGTGAAGTCGCTGGAGGACGTCGAGGGCAAGCGGATCGCGACCCCGCAGCTCGGCAACACCCAGGACGTGGCGTTCCTCAACTGGGCGGCCGAGCAGGGCTGGAAGGTCGACGCCCAGAGCGGCAAGGGCGACGTCACGGTCGTCCGCAGCGACAACAAGGTCACCCCGGACGCGTTCAAGGCCGGTTCGGTCGACGGCGCCTGGGTGCCGGAGCCGACCGCGTCGAAGCTGGTCGCGCAGGGCGGCAAGGTGCTGCTGGACGAGGCGTCGCTGTGGCCGGACGAGAAGTTCGTGATCACGAACATCATCGTGCGCCAGGAGTTCCTCGAGGAGCACCCGAAGGCCGTCGAGGCGGTGCTGAAGGCGTCCGTCGAGGCCAACCGGTGGATCAACGCCAACCCGGACGAGGCGAAGACCGCCGCCAACGAGCAGTTGGAGAAGGACTCCGGCAAGGCGCTGCCCGCCGAGGTGCTGGACCCGGCGTGGGAGTCGATCGAGTTCACCGACGACCCGCTGGCCGCCACCCTCGACGCGCAGGCGGAGCACGCCGTCAAGGCGGGCCTGCTGGACCAGCCCGACCTGGACGGCATCTACGACCTCACGCTGCTCGACAAGGTCCTGAAGGCCGCCGGCGAACCGGCCGTCGACGACGCCGGACTCGGCGTCAAGTAAGCCCGGATCACGAAGATTTCCCAGGAGGTGACGACCATGGCCACGACCCTCGCCAAGGCCGCCGACGGCACCGAGGCGGCCACCCACGCCGCCCGCATCGAGCATGTCTCGAAGTCGTTCGCGGGCCCCGCCGGACAGCAGCTCGTGCTGGACGACATCAGCCTCGATGTCGCGCCCGGTGAGTTCGTCACCCTCCTGGGTGCCTCGGGCTGCGGCAAGTCCACGCTGCTCAACCTGGTCGCGGGGCTCGACCGCCCCACGGCCGGCACGATCAGCACGGACGGGCGGCCGGCCCTGATGTTCCAGGAGCACGCCCTCTTCCCGTGGCTGACCGCGGGCAAGAACATCGAACTCGCGCTGAAGCTGCGGGGCGTTCAGAAGAACGAGCGCCGCGAACGGGCCGAGGAACTCCTTGAGCTCGTCCGGCTGAAGGGCGCGCACGGCAAGCGGGTGCACGAGCTGTCCGGCGGTATGCGGCAGCGCGTGGCGCTGGCGCGGGCGATCGCCCAGGACAGCCGGCTGCTGCTGATGGACGAGCCGTTCGCGGCGCTGGACGCCATCACGCGGGACGTGCTGCACGACGAGCTGACCAGGATCTGGCGCGAGACGCGGCTGTCCGTGCTGTTCGTCACACACAACGTGCGCGAGGCCGTACGGCTCGCGCAGCGAGTGGTGCTGCTGTCCTCCCGTCCGGGCCGGATCGCCCGCGAGTGGACGGTGGGCATCCCGCATCCGCGCCGTATCGAGGACACCGCCGTGGCGGAACTGTCCGTCGAGATCACCGAAGAACTCCGTGGGGAGATCCGCCGTCATGGCCAGCACTGAGACGACCGCCAAGGACAAGGACGGGGGCGACCTCGCCGGTCTGGAGGCGGGCCTCGACGCACTGGAGACGGTGCAGACCGGGCGCAAGCCGCTGCGGCAGACCTTCGTGGAGAAGATCCTGCCGCCGGTCGTCGCCATCGCCCTGGTGCTGGCGGTGTGGCAGGCCCTGGTGTCGTTCAAGATCGTCGACGATCCGACCAAGCTGCCCTCGCCGGGCGCCGTGTGGGACGTCCTCCGGCAGGCGTGGCTCCAGGGCGAGTTGCTCGGCTACATCTGGACCAGCGTCTCGCGCGGCCTGCTCGGCTTCTTCTTCGCGCTGCTGATCGGCACCCCGCTGGGGCTGCTGGTGGCGCGGGTGAAGTTCGTGCGCGCGGCGATCGGGCCGATCCTGTCCGGTCTGCAGTCGCTGCCGTCGGTGGCGTGGGTGCCGCCGGCGGTGATCTGGCTGGGGCTCAACAACCAGATGATGTACGCCGTCATCCTGCTCGGCGCGGTCCCCTCGATCGCCAACGGCCTGGTGTCCGGCGTCGACCAGGTGCCCCCGCTGTTCCTGCGGGCCGGCCGGACGCTGGGCGCGACGGGCCTGAAGGGCACCTGGCACATCGTGCTGCCGGCCGCGCTGCCGGGCTATGTGGCGGGTCTGAAGCAGGGCTGGGCGTTCTCCTGGCGTTCGCTGATGGCCGCGGAGATCATCGCGTCCTTCCCGGACCTCGGCGTGGGCCTCGGCCAGCTCCTGGAGAACGGCCGCAACGCCAGCGACATGGCCATGGTCTTCGAGGCCATTCTGCTGATCCTGACCGTCGGTATCGCCATCGACCTGCTGATCTTCAGCCCGCTGGAGCGGTGGGTGCTGCGCAGCCGCGGTCTGCTGGTGAAGGGCTGAGGGACACCATGTGCCGTCCGGTACTTCTCGTCGTCGCCCACGGCAGCCGCGATCCGCGGCACGCCGCGACCGTGCACGCCCTGGTGCGGCGGGTGCGGTCGCTGCGGCCGGGGCTGCGCGTGGAGACCGGGTTCCTGGACTTCAACATCCCGTCCGTCAAAGGGGTGCTGGAGTCCCTGGACGCGGAGGGCGTCCGCGATGTGGTCGCCCTCCCGCTGCTGCTGACCCGCGCCTTCCACGCCAAGGCGGACATCCCGGCGGTGCTGGCCCAGGCCCCGTCGCGGCTGCGGATCCGCCAGGCCGAGGTGCTGGGCCCCTCACCGCTGCTGATGTCGGCGCTGGAGCGCCGGCTGTACGAGGCGGGCCTCACGCCCGCCGACAAGTCCTCGACCGGGGTCGTACTGGCCTCGGCGGGGTCCTCCGACCCGGAGGCGATCGCAGTGATCGCAGAAATCGCGCGGGAGTGGCGGCACACCGGTTGGTGCGCCGTGCGGCCTGCGTTCGCCTCCGCATCCCTCCCCCGCACCGAGCAGGCGGTACGCGAACTGCGCGCCCTCGGCTGCGCACGCGTCGCCGTCGCCCCGTACGTCCTGGCCCCCGGCTTCCTCCCGGACCGGATCGCCCGGGGCGCGGCGGAGGCGGACGTCCTCGCGGATGTGCTGGGCCCGGCGCCGGAGGTGGCGCGGGTGCTGCTGGAGCGGTACGACGCGGCGCGGGTGCCGCTGCTCGCGGCGGTCGGTGCCTGAACTCAGCCCTCGGTGAGCTCCACCAGTCTGCGCACCGTGTTCCAGTTGCGGCTGGTGGCGACGACGCCCTTGTTGATACGGGGCTTGGCCAGGTGTTCGGCGAGTCCGGAGCGGCCCAGGCCGTTCGGGGCGTACAGGTAGAGCGCGCGGTCGCCGAGACGGAACTCCTCGGGGAGATACGCCTGTCGGTCGATCTCGGCGAAGCGTCCGGGAGTGACGGGCGCGGAGAAGTAGGTGACGTGGAGCTGCTTGGGCTCCAGCTCGCCGGCCGGGAACGGGCAGGCGTCGACGATCCCCTTCAGATAGGCGTGGTCGCGCACGATCACGTCCACGGCGAAGCCGAAGTGCCGCTCGATCGCCGCCGACAACTCCGCGGCCAGTGACTCCTCGTCGCCGTGCGTGGCGGTGAACACCGCCTGGCCGCTCTGCAGATGGGTGCGCACCCCGTCGTGACCGAGCCCGTCCATGAGGGCGCGCAGTTCGGCCATCGGGACTTTTCTGCTACCGCCCACGTTGATCCCGCGCAGCAGCGCCGCGTATCTCGTCGTCGCCATGCGTACACCCTAGGACGGCCGTCGTACCCCGCGGGGGTGTGTCCGACGGCGGCGGCGCACCGGAACCCTGATCACCGGCCCCGACATGGCCGGATACGTGTAGGGGGCCGCTGTCCTCCCCAGTGGGGAGGAGGCGGGCGCCGATGGGATGACCTGGGGTTTCCCAGCTTCACCGGACAGCACGACGAGACGGGCTTATCCGGCCCATACCTTCGAAAGCGTCAGGTGGCGGCAGGGGGTCGCTGCCGAACACGAGGGAGCGAGCCCGTCATGGGGAACGGAGAATCACGGGTGCGGGGCCTCGCCGCACGGGCCGGCGGCTGGAGCGCCCGGCACCGCTGGGCGGCCGTCGGCATCTGGGTGCTGTTCGTCGTGCTGGCGATGGGACTCGGTTCGGCCGCGGGCCGGGTCGACGTCGGCGACAGCGATCAGCTCAAGGGAGAGACCAGTACCGCCGCCCGCATCATCGAGGACGCCGGCATCGAGGAGCCGGCCAGTGAGACCGTGCTCGTCCAGGCGAAGGACGAGGGCCTCACGGCCACGGACGCCGAGTTCCGGTCGGCGGTCACCGCGGTCGTCACGGCCGTGGAGAAGACCGGCGAGGCCACGGACGTCACCTCGCCGTACGAGAGCGACACCATCTCGAAGGACGGGCGCAGCGCGCTGGTCCAGTTCGACATACGGGGTGACTCGGACACCGCCGGTGAGCGGGTCGAGCCGGTGCTGAACGCCGTGGAGGAGGTTCAGAAGGACCACGAGTCGCTGCGGATCGAGGAGATCGGCGGCGCCAGCATGATGAAGACGTTCGACGACGCGTTCGGCGACGACTTCAAGAAGGCCGAGTACTCCGCGGTGCCGGTGGCCCTCGGCATCCTGCTGATCGCGTTCGGCGCGCTGGTGGCGGCGCTGCTGCCGGTGGCGCTGGCGATCACCGCGATCATGGCGACGATGGGTCTGATGGGCCTGGTCAGCCATCTGCAGCCGATGAGCGAGACCGCGAACTCGGTGATGCTGCTGGTCGGCCTGGCCGTCGGGGTCGACTACTGCCTGTTCTACCTGCGCCGCGAGCGTGAGGAGCGGGCGGCCGGCCGGGACGCGCAGACCGCGCTGCGGATCGCCGCCGCCACCAGTGGCCGCGCGATCGTCGTCTCCGGTGTCACGGTGTGTGTCGCCATGGCGGGCATGCTGTTCACCGGGCTCGCCGAGTTCGAGGCGATGGGCCTGGCCTCGCTGATGGTCGTGGCGGTCGCCATGGTCGGCTCCGTCACCGTCCTGCCCGCGCTCCTCTCGCTGCTGGGCGAGCGGGTCGAGAAGGGCCGCGTGCCGTTCCTGCGCCGGCGCCGCACCGGCGGCAGCGGTGACAGCCGGTTCTGGTCGGCCGTACTGAAGCGGGTGCTCGCCAAGCCGGTGCTGTCGGTCGTGGTGGCGACCGGTGCGCTGCTGGCCGTGGCCGCTCCGGCGGTCGGGATGAAGACGCAGAACCTCACGCTGGACCAGGAGTTCGGCGACTCGCTGCCGATCGTGCAGACGTACAACCGGGTCAACGCCGCCTTCCCGGGCGGCTCCGAGCCGGCCGAGGTGGTCGTCAAGGCGGACGACATCAACGCGCCCGAGGTGAAGACCGCGCTCGCCGAGTTCCGTGAGCGGGCGATCAGTTCGGGGGCCTCGCGCGGCCCGGTCGAGATCAAGCTGCACGACCAGCAGAACGTCGCGTTCGTCTACGTCCCGCTGGTGGGCGGCTCCGACCAGGACAAGGCGGCCGAGAGCCTGGACACGCTGCGCGACGAGGTACGGCCCGCCACACTCGGTGAGGTCGACGGCGTCGAGGCGCCGATCACCGGGCAGGTCGCCGGGAACAAGGACTTCAACGACCAGCTGGTCGGCTCCGTGGTCCCGGTCTTCGCCTTCGTGGTGGTCTTCGCCTTCCTGGTGATGCTGCTGTCGTTCCGCTCGCTGACGGTCGCGATCACCTCGATCGTGCTGAACCTGCTGTCGGTGGGTGCCGCGTACGGCATCCTCGTGGCGGTCTTCCAGCACGGCTGGGGCGCGTCCCTGGTGGGCGCGGAGGGTGTCGGCGCGATCATCACATGGCTGCCGCTGTTCCTCTTCGTGATCCTGTTCGGCCTGTCGACGGACTACCACGTGTTCGTGGTCTCCCGGATCCGCGAGGCCCGGCTGCGGGGCCGTACGACGCGGGACGCGGTCCAGCACGGTGTGGTCACCACGGCCGGCGTGGTCACCAGTGCCGCGATCATCATGGTCGCCGTGTTCGGAATCTTCGGGACACTGTCCATGCAGTCCATGAAGCAGATGGGTGTCGGCCTCGCGGCGGCGGTGCTGATCGACGCGACGATCATCCGGGGCGTGCTGCTGCCCGCGGTGATGACGCTGCTCGGCGAGCGCAACTGGTACCTGCCGAAGTGGCTGCACCGGATGCCCGACCTCACCCATGACGAGTCGCCGGAGGCGGCGGCGGTGACACCGCCGACGTCACGGGACGACGAGGGCGACCGCGTACCGGTGTGATCGGCTAGCTGCGACAAGGGCCCGGCGGTTCTCCGCCGGGCCCTTGTCGTGACTGCGGGCAGTCGTGCCGCTGGGGCGGCACGGGTGGGCGCGGTCGCGCTAGGGCAGCTCCGCCTCGATGAGGTCGGCCGCCCGGCGAGTGCCGCCCTCCTGGGCCATCTCGGCCTGGATGTCCTTCAGCCGCCGTGCGACCTCCGGGTCGTCGACCAGGGCGAGGGCCGCCGCCCTCAGCACCTCGGCCTTCGCCTCGTCGGCCGGAACGTGCCGGGCCACTCCGAGCCCATGGAGCATGTCCGCGTTGCCGAACTGGTCCACGGCCTGCGGTACGGCGATCATCGGGGTGGCCGTGGCCAGCCCCTCCTGGCTGCCGCCGGCCCCCGCGTGGGTGACGAACAGGTCGGCCTGCTTCAGGATCGCGAGCTGCGGCACCCAGGACCGCACCTCGACGTTCTCCGGTACGTCCCCCAGCTCGGCGGGGTCGACGTGCTTGCCGACCTGGAGCACCAGGTGCCAGCCGGGCAGATCCGCGAACGCCTTGACGCACTCCCGGTAGAAGGCCGGCTGCTTGGTGAAGGACGACCCGAGTGATACGAGCACGACCTTCTCCGCACCGGCGGGCCGCTGCCAGTCGCCCTCGGCACTCCGGTCGCCCTGGCAGGCCCCGACGAAGGAGTGCACGCCCTCGTCGACCCGGTCGGCGTTCGGCTGGAGCGCCTTGGGGATCAGGACGATCGAGCGGGCGGGGCGGCCCCCGAAGTCGTCGGGGCTCATGGTGATCCCGTTCTCCTCCAGCCAGGCGTGGAAGCGGGCGTAGTAGGCCTGCCCCCGCTCGGTCTTCTTCGGCTCCTCCCACATCGGCTCGGCGACCTCCTTCTCGTACCCGTCCCAGGCGACGAGGTTCGGCGAGAGGGAGATGACGGGCACGCCCCAGCGGTGGCCGAGCACGCGCGCCGGGTAGGAGGTGATGTCGTGCAGGACGAGGTCGGGGGTGTCGCCCTCGTAGGCCTCGATGAGCTGCGGGAGCGCCTGGACGGCGTCGGCGAGGAACGGTTCCACGTTGTCGAGCAGCGTGCTGCCCCAGGCCTCCGGGTCGTCGTCGGGGCCCGGCAGCGTGCTGTTCCACAGTTTGGGTTCGGCTCCCGTCTCCACGACCTTCTCGGCGAACAGCGGCGGGATCGCGTACGTGACCCGGTGACCGCGCGCCACGAGTTCGCGGACCACCTCGAGGCTCGGGTTCACGTGGCCGTGGGCGGCGATGGAGAACATGGCGATGTGAGCGGGAGTGGTCATGCCGGAACCATAGACGAGACGATACGTCTCGTGCAACCTCTTCGATCTCGTGCCGTCGGCTCCGGAGGATCCCGGCTCGACCAGGTGCCGCCGGCTCCGGTGGGCGTCGGGGTCGGGGTCGGGGTCGGGCAGTGAGGAGGACCGGACCGGATTCCGGCGGCAGCCCGGCGGGGTCGACGACGGCTCGGTGGCGGCGGGCGCGCGGCCCCCGGAGCCGGAGCGGCCGCCTACGCGCGTGGGCGCCGCCCCGAGCAGGCCGAGCCCGCCCGCCGGAGAGTCATCCGCGACACGGTGTCCATCACCGCCCACCCCGGCTGCGGCGGACGCCCCTACGGGACCGGGGCCGGGAAACGGCCGCTGCCCGGTAAGCCCCCGGGCGGAGGTCCCGGGGATCCCCGTGCCGCAGCACCCGGATGACGTTCGCGGTGACGGTGAGCGGACGCTCGGCCGTACCCTCGGGGCGGATCGCCCTCTACTCCATCCGGAAACCCGCGGGCCCCCGCACCGCGGCGGCGGCGAGCTCCTCGACCCGGGCGGCGGGTGCGGGCACACCGGGCGCCTGCTGGACCCATGCCACGAACTCCTTGGCGGTGAGGCCGGACGGCGGCTGTCCCACGTACGGGAGGGCGTACAACGGGGTGTTGGGTTCGCTGCGCCAGCTGTCGGCCAGTGCGCCGAGGTCTACCGCGTCGAAGCCGAGGAGGCCCAGCAGGTCGGCCACCTCCTTCCTGGCGTCCGGGTCGTCGCCGGAAAGCGGCAGCGCGGTGCGGTCGGGGGCTCCGGTCGGGCGGAACAGCTCCAGCAACTGCTTGGGGCCGATGTTGTGCAATGCCTTCACCACCTGGGCATCCGCGAGGTGGCGCTGCACCAGTTCGCTGGAGGTCAGTTCGTTGCTGTCGAGTTCCGGCACTTCGAAGTCGGAATTCGGCGCGTAGTTCATCGGGTCGATCACGGTCTTGCCGGCGAGCTCCGCCCGGGGCAGCCGCTCGTGGGCGGCCAGCGGCACGGCCGCGATGACCAGATCACCGGCGCTCGCCGCTTCGGCCGGGGTGGCCGCGCGGGCCCGCTCGCCGAGCTCCGCGACGAGGTCGGCCAGCGTCTCGGGGCCGCGTGAGTTGCTCAGGACGACGCTCAGGCCGGCGTCGACGGCGCGGCGGGCGGCCCCGAGGCCGACCATGCCGGTGCCGATGACGCCGAGGGTTGTTGTGCTCACTCTGTTCTCCGTTCGCGTTTCCCCGCGTCGCGGCATCCGGCGGACAGGACCGCTCCGGCGGGTTCGTACCCATCACAGCCGGAGTGACCTGCGCGAACAATGGTCAGAAACGCTCGGCAGCAATCACATCATGTGATAGATCAGGCGGATGGAACTGAGAGCGCTGCAGTACTTCGTGACCGTCGCCGAGGAGCTGCACTTCGGGCGCGCGGCGCAACGGCTGGGCATAGTGCAGCCGGCGGTGAGCCAGCAGATCGCCCGACTCGAACGCGAGCTCGGCGTGCGCCTGCTCGACCGCACCTCACGCCGGGTACGGCTCACCCCGGTCGGCGAGCGAGTGCTCGCTGCGGCCCGTAGGACCCTCGCTGCGGCGGCCCGGGTGCGGGTGGTCGCCGGAGAACCGGCGGCCGTCCTGCGGATCGGGGTCGCGTCCTGCGTCACCCGACGGCTCGACCGGGCGGTGGGCCGCCTGAGCGCCGGCGAACGCCCCGCCGAGCCGAAACTGGTCGACCTGCCGGTGACCGCGCGACTCGACGCCGTCCGCGACGGCGAGCTGGACCTGGCGCTGGTGCGGGGCGCGCTCACCTCCGCGACGGTGACGGTGGTGCGCGCCTGGTCCGAGCCGCTGCACGCAGTGCTCGCGCGTGAACACCCCGCCGCCCGCAGGTCCTCGGTCGGCCTGCACGACCTCGATCCGTGCGGTCTGCGGCTTCCCGCCCGCGACAGTGACCCGCCGATGCATGACGCGATCCTCGCCGCCCTGCCCGTGGCCCCGCTGCGGCCGCCTGCCGGGGACATGCTCAGCGTGCTGTTCGAGGTGGGCCGGGACCCCGAGGGCTGGACGCTGGTGCCGGCCGAACAGCTCGACGGGTCCCGCTCCGAGCGGCTGCTCCGGCTGCCGCTCGACCCGCCGGTGACCGTCGACGGCCATGTCGTCACCTCCCTGGCCACCCCGGAGCCGTGCGTGGCGTCGTACGTGGCCGCGTTCGCGGATTGAACCTCCGCCTCGGGCAGGCAGGTCTTCCTGGGAAGGAACACCTCGTCCCG
Organism: Streptomyces sp. CB02400; assembly: GCF_001905725.1. Lineage (GTDB taxonomy): Bacteria > Actinomycetota > Actinomycetes > Streptomycetales > Streptomycetaceae > Streptomyces > Streptomyces atrovirens. Next base: position 606,771 of record NZ_LIWB01000001.1, on the reverse strand, counting down.
CCCCGCACCAACGGCAATGCGCCGGGCTTGGTCACCGAACTCGGCCGACGGCGACGATGCGGATCGGTTCTCCGCGCTCCCGCCGGGCCAGGACGGCGGCGCGCTCGCCGTCATCGACCACCGGGCACCGCCCTCCGACCCGGCCGCGCTCAGCGCTGGTAGCGGGCCAGGACCAGGTTGCCGTCCTCCTCCAGCCGCTCGCGCAGCTCGTCGAGACCGATCGCGCCGCTGTAGTACTCCTGGAGCGCCGGGGTGGCGACCTTGTCCTTCCATTCGGGGTAGCCCCGTACCGTCTGCGCGGGGGCCGGGCGCAGGTGCGCGGCGAGGGCCGTGCCGGTGGCCCAGCCGTGTTCGGCGGTGCGCAGGGCGGGGTCGGCGAGGGCCCGGCTGCCGGTGGGCAGCATCCAGTCCCCGAGGGCGAGCCGGACCATGTTCTCCGGCCGGAGCAGGAAGTCGAGGAAGGCCACGGCCTCCTCCTTGTGCGGGCAGTCCTCGGCGACGGAGAGGGTCTGCGGGCTGACGCCCTGGGTGAGTCCGCCGGCTCCGGCCGGGGCGGGCAGCACCTGCCAGTCGAAGCCTTCCGGCGCCTGCTGGACGATCTGCTGGCGGTAGGAGAAGCCGAGCGGCACCATCGCGTACTTGCCGGCGAAGAAACCGGGCAGGGTGTCGGAGCCGCCGCTGCCGAGCGTGGTGGGCGAGGCGCTGCGGTCGGTGTTCACCTGCTCGTGGACGGTGCGCGGGACGACCTCGTCGCCCTCCTCGAACCGCACGGTCACCTTGCCGTCGTCGCCCCGGTGGAAGAGCCGGCCGCCGGCCGAGAGGGACAGGTTGAGCGTGGCGGACACCGGCTCCTTGAGCGGCCAGGCGACGCCGTACCTCCCGTCGCCGCCGAGCCGCTTCGTCACCCGGCGGAACTCGTCCCAGCTCCATGGGGCTTCGGGCGTCGGGACGCGGACGCCGGACTCCTTCAGCCAGGTGGCGTTGGCGATGAGCACGCGCGGTTCCTGGAGGAAGGGCACGCCGTAGACGCCGTCGTCGAAGGTGACGGTCTCCCAGCCGCGGGGCGGGATGTCGGACTTCAGCCGCCCGGGCAGCAGCTCCGTCAGATCGGCCAGGTAGCCGCCGTAGGCGAAGTCGGCGAGGTCGTCGGAGGCGTCGTGGATGATGTCGGGGGCCTCGCCGCCCTCGAAGGAGGTGAGGAGCTGGTCGTGGACGCTGTCCCAGCTGCCCTGGACGTACTCCACCCGGATGTCCGGGTGGGCCGCGTTCCACTCCTCGACGAGTTCCTTGTTGGCCTCGACGGACTCCTCCTGCCAGGCCAGGGACTGGAACCGCAGGGTGATCCGGCCGTCGTCGCGGGTGCCGCCGGAGGAGCAGCCCGCGAGGAGCAGGGCGACGGCGAGCGCCGTCACGAGGATTCTGGTCCGCATCAGCTCTTCACCGCCCCGGCGAGCACGCCGCCCGTGATCCGCCGCTGGATGATCGCGAAGACGACCAGGGAGGGCAGCGTCGCGAGGAACGCGGCGGCCGCCAGCGGGCCGAGGTCGGCGACTCCCTCGGCACCGATGAAGTGGGTGAGGACGACCGGCAGGGTCTGTTTCTCCGGGGTCTTGAGCAGGACGAGGGCGAAGAAGAACTCGTTCCACGCGGTGACGAAGGCGAACAGCGCGGTCGCCACGATCCCCGGCGCGAGCAGCGGCACGGTCACCGACACCAAGGTCCGCAGCCGCCCGGCCCCGTCGACGGCCGCCGCCTCCTCCAGCTCGGCCGGTACGGCGCGGACGTATCCGGTGAGCATCCACAGGGCGAAGGGCAGCGCCCAGACCACGTAGACCAGCACCAGGCCGGGCACGGAGTCGATCAGCCGCAGGTTCTTCAGCACCAGGAAGAGCGGGATGATCAGCAGCACGAACGGGAACGCCTGGCTGACCACCACCCAGCCGGTGGCGGCCCGGGCGAGCGCGGTGCGGTGACGGGCCATCACATACGCCGTCGGGGTGGCGACGACGACGGCGACGACGGCCGACGCGAGCGCGGCGAGCAGGGAGTTGAGGGCGGCCCGCAGCAGCGGCTGTTCGTCGAAGGCCTGGCGGAAGTTGGCGAGGGTGGGGTCCTGGGGGATCCAGGTCGGATGCAGACTGGCCAGCTCGGTCGGCGGCTTGAAGGCGGTGGAGAGCAGCCAGAGGAACGGGAAGGCGAGGAAGACGAGATACGCGAGCAGCGCGGCGTACTGGCCGACGCGGGCGCCGGTGGAGGTCCTCATGCCGTGTCACCTCCCCGGAGCCGGCCGGCGAGGAAGACGGCCAGCGCGATCGAGACGGCGGCGACCATGACGCAGCCCATCGCCGCCGCGTAGCCGAACTGCCCGTAGCGGAAGGCCTCTTCGTAGGCGAAGAGCATGGGCAGCCGGGTGCGTCCGCCGGGGCCGCCGTTGGTCAGCACGTAGACCAGGGCGAAGGAGTTGAAGTTCCAGATCAGGTTGAGCGCCGTGATGGCGAGGGCGACGGGGCGGATGGCGGGCCAGGTGACCGTCCGGAAGCGGCGCCAGGCGCCGGCGCCGTCCACCGCCGCCGCCTCGTGCAGCTCGCGCGGGGTGTTCTGGAGCCCGGCGAGCAGCGCGACCGTGGTCTGGGGCATTCCGGCCCACACGCCGACGACGATCACCGCGGGCAGGGCGGTGGCGAGCCCGCTGAGCCAGTCCCGGCCGTCCCCCAGGCCGAGGTCGCGCAGTGTCTCGTTGAGGATGCCGGCGTCCGGGTTGTAGACGATCCGCCACATGATGCCGACGACGACCTCGGGCATCGCCCAGGGGACGATCGCCAGGGCGCGGGCGAGCCAGCGCAGCCTCAGGTCCTGGTTGAGCAGCAGGGCCAGGCCGAGCGCCAGCAGGAACTGCGGCACCGTCACCCCGACGGCCCACACCAGGCCGATGCGGAACGACTCCCAGAACAGCGTGTCGTGCAGCAGGTCCTGGAAGTTGAGGGTGCCGATCCACCGGGTCGGCTCGGTGCGCCCGGACTGGGCGTCGGTGAAGGCCAGCAGGACGCCGTAGAGCAGCGGGCCGACGCTGAGGACGAGGATCGGGATCAGCGCGGGCAGCACCAGGAACCAGGGGCCGTGGTCGACGGCCCGCCCGGTTCCGCGGCTCGGGTCGGGCGCGCGGGGTGCCGGTCTCCTCACCTCGGTCACTGACGTCACGGAATCAGCCCCTTTGCGCGGCGCGGGTGGGCCAGGTCATGGTCGTGAAGGCGTCCTGCCTCGTCAAGGCACCGCGCACACCGCCGCCACCTGTGCGAATGCGACACTGGCCGACGGATGGCCGGATCCCGGCGGTCGGACGGGGCCGGTGATCGGGCGTGGACGGACATGGAGGCGGACGGATGGACGAGGCACGGGCGCGGGACGTACTGGCGGCGGCGGGAGTGCTGCCCGGTGCGGCGGCGGACGCGCGGCTGCTCGCCCTCGGGGAGAACGCGGTGTTCGCCGCCGGTGACCTGGCCGTCAAGGTGGGCCGAGACGCCGAGCTGCTGGAGCGGGCCCGCCGGGAGCTGGCCGTCGCGGGGTGGCTGGCGGAGGAGGGCGTGCCGGCGGTGCGGGCGGCCGAGCCGGAGGCGCTGCTGGTCGACGGGCACCCGGTGACCGTGTGGCACCGGCTGCCGGAGGCGGTGCGGCCCGCCGGGCCACGGGATCTGGCCGAACTGCTGCGGCTGGTGCACGCGCTGCCCGCTCCTGGCTTCTCCCTGCCGCCCCGCGAGCTGCTGGGCGGGGTGGAGCGCTGGCTGCGGCTCGCGGGCGACGCGATCGACCCCGCGGACGCGTCGTATCTGCGCGAGCGGCGCGACGGTTTCGCCTCTGCCGCCGCGGCACTGACCCCTCACCTGCCGCCGGGCCCCGTCCACGGGGACGCGCTGCCCCGCAATGTGCACATCGGGCCGGACGGGCCGGTCCTGGTCGACCTGGAGACCTTCTCGGCCGATCTGCGCGAGCACGATCTGGTGGTGATGGCCCTCTCGCACGACCGCTACGGGCTGCCGGACGAGGCGTACGCGTCCTTCACCGGCGTCTACGGCTGGGACGTGCGCGCCTGGGAGGGCTGCTCGGTGCTGCGCGGCGCGCGGGAGACCGCAAGCTGTGCCTGGGTCGCCCAGCACGCGCCGGGCAACCCCAAGGCGCTGGCCGAGTTCCGGCGCCGGGTGGCGTCGCTGCGGGACGGGGACGAGACCGTGCGCTGGTATCCCTTCTGATCCGGACGGCCCCTCCGGCGCGTCAGACCCGCTCGCCCGCCGGCTCCCGCAGCGGCCAGGTGCCGTCGATCACCGCGGTGGTGTCGCCCTTGCGGCGCAGGAAGTCCTGGAAGTCCGCCGCCCATGCGGCGTACCACTCGATCTGGCGGCGGTGCAGCTCCGCCGGGTCGAGGGCCGCGACCGCGGGGTGGCGGCCGGCTATCGCACAGGCCAGCCGGGCCGCGGCGAGGGCGTCGGCGGTCGCGTCGTGCGCCGCGTCGAGGACGACGCCGTACTCCGCGCAGACCGCTTCGAGGTTGCGCTTGCCGCGCCGGTAGCGGTCGACGGAACGGTCGATGGTGTACGGGTCGATGACCGGGCCGGGATCGGCGCCGCCCAGGCGGTCGCGCAGGGACGGCAGTCCGTACCGCCGCAGTTCGGCGGAGAGCAGGGACAGGTCGAAGGCGGCGTTGTAGGCGACGACCGGGACGCCCGCTCTCCAGTGGGCGGTGAGGACGTCGGCGATGGCGTCGGCGACCCGGTCGGCGGGGCTGCCCTCGGCGGTCGCCCGCTCGTTGCTGATGCCGTGGACGGCCACCGCGTCCTCCGGGATCGGTACGCCCGGGTCGGCCAGCCACTCCCGGCGGCCGACCGGCTCCCCCGCCCTGACCTCGATCACGGCCCCCGTGACGATCCGTGCCTCGCGCGGGTCGGTACCCGTCGTCTCCAGGTCGAAGCCGATCAGCGGCTCCCGGTGCCAGCCCATGGGCTGTCCCCCTTCTGTGTGGTGCGTTCCCCCAGTGGTTCCCACCTTCGCACGCACCACTGACAATCAGAGGATCGCGTTCCGCTTACCGGCCCCGACCCGGGGCGTTCACGACACCGGGCGCGAATCCGTCCACATCAGCTCGAATTCCTCGCGGTAGGTGGGGAACAGCCCGCCTTCCTCGGCTTCTCCCGGCTTGACCACTTTGGTCCCGTTGCGCAGGACCAGCACCGGTGCCTCCATGCCCCGGGCCCGGCGCAGATGGTTCTGCACGACCGCGATGCCGTCCGACCCGTCCCCGTCCACGAGGTAGGCGGTGCAGCGGGGCGTCTCGTCGTAGACCTGGATCTCGAAGGCGCCGGGGTCGCGCAGCCGGGAGCGGACCCGGCGCATGTGCAGGATGTTCATCTCGACGCTGCGGCCGAGCTCGCCGCGCTTGAGGCCGAGTTCACGCTCGCGGCGCTTGACCGCGCTGGAGGCCGGGTTCAGGAACAGCAGCCGCACCCGGCAGCCGGACTCCGCCAGCCGCACCAGACGGCGCCCGGAGAAGTTCTGCACCAGCAGGTTGAGGCCGATGCCGAGGGCGTCGAGCCGACGGGCCCCGCCGAAGATGTCCTCGGCCGGGAACTGGCGCAGCAGCCGCACCCGGTCCGGGTGGACGGCGACCACGTCGGCGTACCGGTCGCCGACCAGGTCCTCGACCGCGTCGACGGGCAGCCGGCGCGCGGACGGCACGTCGCCGCCGGCGCCGAGCATCTCCAGCAGCCGCGCGGAGGCCCGCTCGGCCTGGCTGAGGACCGCCTCGGACAGCGCGCGGTTGCGGGAGACGACGTTGCGGGTGACCTCCAGCTCGTCCAGGGCGAGTTCGACGTCCCGGCGGTCGTCGAAGTACGGCTCGAAGCAGGGCCAGTGCGCCACCATCAGCTCGCGCAGCTGCGGCAGCGTGAGGAAGGACAGGACGTTGTCGTCGGCCGGGTCGAGCAGATAGCCCTTGCGGCGGCTGACCTCGCGCACCGCGACCGCGCGCTGCACCCACTCCTGTCCGGCGGGCCCGGCGGCGGCGACCACCCAGTCGTCGCCGTGCACGGGCTCGTAGACGGGCCGCAGCACGGCCGCCACGACCGCGCGCAGCCGCTGCTCGACGAGGTTCAGCCAGATGTAGGCGCGGCCGGCCCGCTGGGCGCGGGTGCGCACCTCGCGCCAGGCGTCGGCGCCCCAGTCCAGCTCCGGCCCGATCGAGCCCGCGTCCATCGGCCGTGCCAGGGACACCGCACCGGGCGGGACGTCCGTGGAACTGCTCCCCTCGTGACCGTCGTCACCAGGGGGGAGTTCCAGCCCTCCCGCGCCCACCCGCTTACCGCCTTCCGCTCCCCCGAGTACTCCCGTCCTGACGATCAAGGAGAGTACTCCGCCAGCGGCGCACGGTGCAGCCCGATGGACAGGGTCGTTTCCCAACTTCCCGCAATCACGGGACCGTTCCGCCCGGAGCGCCCCCGGGAGTGAGCTGATTCATAGCGGGATGAGCGGCGGGCACGGGTCATCGGACCCGGTGGGCCTGGGTAGAAGGTTGTTCCCGTCCGTTCGGGGAGACACGGAAACACTCGGAGCCAAGGCGCCCCACCGGCGCCGTACACCTGAAAGAGTCGTATCCATGCAGGTCTGGCCTGGCGAGGCGTATCCGCTCGGTGCCACGTACGACGGCGCCGGAACGAACTTCGCGGTCTTCACGGAGGCCGCGGACCGAGTGGAGCTGTGTCTGCTGCACGACGACGGCTCCGAGACCGCGATCGAACTGCGCGAGAGCGACGCGTTCGTGCGGCACGCGTACCTGCCCGGGGTCATGCCCGGGCAGCGGTACGGCTTCCGTGTGCACGGGCCGTACGCCCCCGAGCGGGGGCTGCGCTGCAACTCGGCGAAGCTGCTGCTCGACCCGTACGCGCGTGCGATCAGCGGGGAGATCGACTGGGGCGAGGAGGTGTACGGCTACCACTTCGACGACCGCGACCGGCGCAACGACCTCGACTCCGCGCCGCACACGATGACGTCGGTCGTGGTCAATCCGTACTTCGACTGGGGCGACGACCGGCGCCCCCGTACGGAGTACCACCACACGGTGATCTACGAGGCCCACGTCAAGGGTCTCACCATGCGTCACCCGGGGCTGCCGGAGGAACTGCGCGGCACCTACGCGGCCCTCGCACACCCGGCGGTGATCGAGCACCTGACCGAGCTGGGGGTGACGGCGCTGGAGCTGATGCCGGTGCACCAGTTCGTCAACGACCACCGCCTGGTGGACATGGGCCTGAACAACTACTGGGGCTACAACACGATCGGTTTCTTCGCCCCGCACAACGCCTACGCGTCCTGGGGCGACCGGGGCCAGCAGGTGCTGGAGTTCAAGTCGGCGGTGAAGGCGCTGCACGAGGCCGGGATCGAGGTGATCCTGGACGTGGTCTACAACCACACCGCCGAGGGCAACCACCTGGGCCCCACGCTGTCCCTCAAGGGCATCGACAACCCGTCGTACTACCGGCTGACCGACGACCCCCGGTACTACATGGACACGACGGGCACGGGGAACTCCCTGCTCATGCGGTCCCCGCACGTACTACAAATGATCATGGACTCGCTGCGGTACTGGGTCACCGAGATGCACGTCGACGGGTTCCGCTTCGACCTGGCGGCGACCCTCGCGCGGCAGTTCCACGAGGTGGACCGGCTGTCGTCGTTCTTCGACCTGGTGCAGCAGGACCCGATCGTCTCCCAGGTGAAGCTGATCGCCGAGCCGTGGGACGTGGGCGAGGGCGGCTACCAGGTGGGCAACTTCCCGCCGCTGTGGACCGAGTGGAACGGCAAGTACCGCGACACCGTGCGGGACCTGTGGCGGGGCGAGCCGCGCACGCTCGCGGAGTTCGCCTCCCGGCTGACCGGCTCCTCCGACCTGTACCAGGACGACGGGCGCCGCCCGCTGGCCTCGATCAACTTCGTCACCTGCCACGACGGCTTCACGCTGCACGACCTCGTGTCGTACAACGACAAGCACAACGCGGCCAACGGCGAGGACAACCGGGACGGCGAGAGCCACAACCGGTCCTGGAACTGCGGCGCCGAGGGCGAGACCGACGACCCGGACGTGCTGCGGCTGCGGGCCCGGCAGATGCGCAACTTCATCGCCACGCTGATGCTGTCCCAGGGCGTGCCGATGATCAGCCACGGCGACGAGGTGGCCCGCACCCAGCGCGGCAACAACAACGCCTACTGCCAGGACAACGAGCTGGCCTGGCTGGACTGGCCCGCGCCCGGCGAGGGGGAGGACGGCGGGGAGGACCCGCGCCGGCGGCTGCTGGAGTTCACCCGCGCGATGGTGTGGCTGCGCAAGGACCACCCGGTGTTCCGGCGGCGCCGCTTCTTCCACGGCCGGCCGGTGGAGGGCACCCACGACGACCTCTCCGACATCGCCTGGTTCACTCCCGAGGGCGCGGAGATGACCCAGCGGGACTGGGACTCCGCGCGGGCGTCGGCGCTGACGGTGTTCCTCAACGGCAACGCGATCTCCGAGCCCGGACAGCGCGGGGAGCGCATCACCGACGACTCGTTCCTGCTGATGTTCAACGCCTCGCCGAAGCCGCTGGACTTCGTGGTGCCGGTCGACCACGGCCGGCAGTGGCAGGTGGTCGTCGACACCGCCCGCGCGGACGGCGTCCCGCCAGGGACCGGACCGAAGGTGACGGCCGGCACCCGGCTGACCCTGACCGACCGCAGCATGACGGTGCTGCAACGGCCGACGTAGGCGGGCGCGCGGCCCCTTACGTTTTCCGCCACCGAACGGAGGAGCGATGACACGAGAAGCGGCCACGCGGGTACGTAGGTTCCCATGACCCCTGAGCGACCTGACCCGGCGGTGCCCACGGCCACCTACCGGCTGCAGCTGCAGCCCGGCTTCCCGTTCCAGGCGGCGGCGGACGCCGTACCGTACGTGGCCTCGCTCGGCGCGTCCCACCTGCACCTGTCGCCCGTCCTGGAGGCCGTGCCCGGCTCGCAGCACGGCTACGACGTGGTGGACCACACGCGCGTGCGCGAGGAGCTGGGCGGTGAGGAGGGCCTGCGGGAGCTGGCGCGCACCGCACGGGAGCACGGGCTCGGCCTGGTCGTGGACATCGTCCCGAACCACATGGCGATGTCCCCGCGCCACAACCCCGCCCTGTGGGAGGTGCTGCGCGACGGCCCCGCGTCGCGCCACGCGCGGTGGTTCGACATCGACTGGGAGGCGCAGGGCGGCCAGGTGCTGCTGCCGGTGCTCGGGGGTCCGCTCGGTCAGGAGGCCGAGCACCTGAAGACCGACGGCGACGTGCTGCGCTACTACGACCACGCGTTCCCGCTCCGCGAGGGGACGGCCGGACTGCCGCTGCCGGAACTGCTGGACGCGCAGTGGTACCGCCCCGTGTGGTGGCGCCTGGCGCGGACCGAGCTGAACTACCGGCGGTTCTTCAGCATCTCCGAGCTGATCGGGGTGCGGGTGGAGGATCCGGAGGTGTTCGAGGCCACGCACGCCAAGATCCTGGAGCTGCTCCGGGAGGGCGTGTTCGACGGGCTGCGCGTCGACCACCCCGACGGGCTGGCCGACCCCGACGGCTATCTGCGGCGGCTGCACGAGGCCACGGGCGGCCGCTGGACGGTGGTGGAGAAGATCCTCTCCGACGGGGAGCCGCTGCCGGCCTCCTGGCCGGTCGCCGGCACCACCGGCTACGACGCCCTGCGGCACGTGGACGGGCTGTTCACGGACCCGGCGGGGTTCGGGGAACTGCTCGGCCGGTACCGGCGGTTCGCGGCCCCGCAGACGGACCGGGGCGGCGACTGGGACGCCACGGTGCGCCGGGCCGCGTACAAGGTGCTCACGCACGAGCTGGCCACCGAGATGGACCGGCTGACCCGGGTGGCGGGCCGGCTGTGCGCGACCGCCCCGGAGACCGGGCTGCGCGACCGCGCGCCCTGGGCGCTGCGCACCGCCCTCCGGGAGCTGCTGGTACGGCTGGAGGTGTACCGCCCCTACGCCTCCGTGGACGCGGCCGGTGTCGTCACCGAGGAGGCCGCCGCCGAGGCCCGGCTCGCCTTCGCCGTCCCCGAGGAGGCCGGGGCGGTGGACGTCGTACGGGACCTGGTGCTCGGGCGGTACGGGGACGGCGCGCAGTACGTGGAGTTCCGTACGCGGTTCGCGCAGACCGCGTCGGCGCTGCGGGCCAAGTCCGTGGAGGACACGGCGTTCTACCGCTACGTGCCGCTGCTGTCGGCGACGGAGGTGGGCGGGAACCCCGGTGACCCGGCGGTGTCCCCGGAGCGGTTCCACGCGTACTGCGCGCGCGTGCAGCGCGACTGGCCGTCGACCGGGACGGTCGTCTCCACGCACGACACCAAGCGCAGTGCCGATGTGCGGGCGGCGCTGCAGGTGCTCACCGAGTGCCCGGAGCGCTGGGCGGACGTCCTGGCGGAGGTCACCCGCGCGGGCGAGGGCGTGCCGGACGCGCAGTTGGCGTGGGCGGCCTGGCAGACGGTGTTCGGGCTCGGTCCTGCGGAGGAGGAGCGGGTGCGCGGGGCGCTGCTGAAGCATGTGCGGGAGGCGGGCCTGTACACGAGCTGGACGGAGCAGGAGCCGCCGTACGAGGAGGCGGTGGCGCGGTTCGTGGCGGCGGGGCCGTGCGGGGTGCCGGGCGAGCGGGTGGCGGCGTTCCGCGCCTCGCTGGAGGCGCACATCCGGGCGAACGTACTGGGTACGGCGCTGGTGCAGCTGACGATGCCGGGGGTGCCCGACCTCTACCAGGGCACGGAGCACGAGTACCGGGCGCTGGTCGACCCGGACAACCGGCGGCCCGTCCGGTTCATGGACGACGGGAGCGACGGGAGCGGCAAGGAGGCGGTGACGCGGGCGGCGCTGCGGCTGCGGGCGCGGCGGCCGGACGTCTTCGGTGACACGGCCTCGTACGAACCGCTGTCCGCCGAGGGGCCCGCGGCGGCGCACTGCCTGGCCTTCGTGCGCTCCGGCGAGGTGCTCACTGCCGTGACCCGGCTGTCGCTGCGGCTGGCGGAGGCGGGCGGCTGGCGCGACACCCGCCTGCCCCTGCCACCGGGACGGTGGGCCGACGTGCTGGAGACGGGACGGGAGTTCGGCGGGCACGCGCGCGTGGCGGAACTGCTCGGGCGCTCACCCGTGGTGCTGCTGGAGCGGCTCCCGGACTGAGCGCCCTTGACACCGCCTCCCCGCCGTGGGGTACTGCGCAATGCGGATTCGGGTGGTGTGACGGGGGGTGGGTCCGCTGCTGGAGCTGCGCTATCCGACGGTGGCCGAACTGGTCTCCGCCGCCCGCGCGCTGGCGGCCGGGTCGCCCGGTCTGTGCGTCCTGCGGCAGGTGGGGGTCTCCCGCGCGGGCCGGCCGTTGCACCTGCTGTCCGTCGGACACGCGCGGCAGGCCGTGCTGGTGGTCGCCGGCGCCCACGCCAACGAACCGGCCGGCGGGGCCACGCTCCTCGCGCTGGCCCGGCGGACGGTTCAGGAACGGGAGCTGCGCGACGGCACGTCGTGGCACTTCCTGCTGTGCGCGGACCCCGACGGGGCGAGCCTCCATGTGACGCCTGCGCCGCGCAGTCTGTACGACTACCACCTGGGGTTCTTCCGTCCCTCGGGGCCGGAGCAGCCGGAGTGGGCGCCGTCGGTGCTGCCGCCCGGCCGGCTGCCGCCCGAGACCCGGGCGCTGACCGGGGTCATCGACGAGGTGCGGCCCTATCTGCAGGTGTCCCTGCACGGCACCGATCTGGGCGGTAGCTGGGTGCAGTTGACGAGGGACGTACCCGGGCTCGCGGAACCGTTCGCCAAGTCGGCGGCGCAGCTGCACATTCCGGTGGAGACGAGCGCCTCGGACGCGGCGGGCTGGCCGGCGTCCGGTCCCGGGGTGCATGTGATGCCGGCGGCGGGGGCCGTGCCGGCCTATCCGAGCCTGACCGACGACGCGCGGCACAGCACCTGGCACCACGCCCACCGGTACGGCGGTCTGACGGCGGTGATCGAGGTGCCGATGTGGGCCGGCGACCTGGTGGACGACACGGCGCCGCATCCGGACCCGGACGCGGCGCTGCGCCGTCTCGCGGACCGGCTGCTGCGGGACGCGGATGAGGTGCGGCGGGTGCTGGAGGAAGCACGGCGGGTGGAGGGAGACAGTCCGCTGCTGCGGGCGGCCACCTGGGGGCTGGAGCTGGTGCCGGGGCTGGCCGCCGACCTGGTCCGCACGCCGCCCGTGGACGGTACGCGGGCGTATGTGGGGAGCGTGGACGCGTTCGTGCGGCGGGTGCCGTTGAGGGCGGCGGCGATGTTGCGGCGGGCGCTGCGGGAGAGTGACGCGGGGGCGGCGGCTCGGCTGGAGGGGCTGGTCGCGCGCTGGAGCGACGCGTTCGCCGGGCGCTTTCGGGCTCGGTGGGTGCCGGTGGAGCATCAGGTCGAGCACCAGTGCCGTACGGTGCTGGTGACTGCGCGCCAGGCGCGCGAACAGACCCCCTGACGTAGCTGCTGGGCAGCCGTGCCTCCCCCAGTGCCTCAAGGGCCTGGGAGGTGCCCCCGGGGCGATGGGGGTGCCCCCGCTCGTGCGAAGCCGAGAGTGGGGGAGGGTGGGCGCAGCGGCACCCCGCCAGCGCCGGGGCGCGTACCTTCCAGACGGACCGCGAAGCAGCGCGCCGGCCCAGGTGCTCGCGTGTGTCGGTGCTGGGCGGGGGCACTACGCAGCCCGGCGATGGCGGGGTGCCGTCGCGCCCACCCGTGCCGCCCCGGCGGCACGGCTGCCCGCGGGAGCGGTGGGAGCAGGGGCCCGCGGCTAGGCGATTGCGAAGACCGAGCCTGTTCGGGCTGTCATCGTGCAGGTGTTCGGGAAGGTTTCCGTGTAGTCGATGGAGCGGCCTCGCCACATTCCGTCGGCGTGGGCGGTGACCGGTGCGTAGATCATCGGACAGACGGCACCCTCCCTCGGCGGGATGTCGGCGATGTGGCCGTCCGCCGCCGCCAGTTCCGCGCAGGCGTCGGTGGCGTGCCGGTGGCCCCGGGGCGGGTCGCACCGCAGCATGGTGCCGTTCTCCCCGGTGGACGGCGTCTCTCCGGGAGTGACCGTGAGCATCAGCCAGTTGTCCTCGCCCGCGTGCCCGTCCCCCGCCCGCGCGGGGGCCGCGCACGCGAGCAGGACGAGGGCGGCGAGCAGTCCCGCCCGTACCGTTTTCCATGAGATGTGCGTCATTCCCGATGCATCGGCACGACGGTGTCCGGACCCCACCCCGGCTCACCCGAACGGAAGGTTCCGCGGCCGGCCAGCTCGAACGCGGCGAGGACGACCCGCGCCTGGTACTCGGCCTGGCGCGCGACCGCGATCCAGCGTGCCCCGGACACCTCCCGGAAGTCGGCGCACCGCGCGTCGATGAGCCGGTCCAGCTCCGGCAGCGCCCCGGCCGGGTCGTGCCCGGCGCGCGTCACCAGTTGGTGCAGCAGGCCGGCGGTGCGCAGGGCCAGCCGCCGCCCGGAGAGGCGCAGCGCGGCGAGGCGGGCCGTGGTCATGGGTGGCAGCGGATGAGCAGAATCGTTCCCGCAGTCGGGGTCCCACGCGTCGGCGAGCCCCGGGCAGACCAGGAGGTAGTCGTCGACCGGGGCGAGCAGCCGCGCCGCGTCGGGGACGCCGGTGAGGTACGGCCGTATGCGGGCCGTCAGGCCGGCCAGCAGCCGGGTGTCCTGGCGCAGGGTGCGGCTGACGGACCGCAGCTCCGCCTCCACGCCGGCGTGCGGGGAGCCGTCCCCGACGGCCGCCACGCCCCACATGGGTGCCTCGACGACCGCGGTGACGGTGCCGTGCCGGTGCGGGTGGAACCACGTCGACTCGACGGCGGCCTCGGTGATGGCGGCGGCGAGGTCGCGGCGGTGCGGGGGCGGGATGCGGTAGACGGCGGGGCCGAGTCCGGGCCAGTACAGGGCGTCGTAGGCGCCGAGCTCGCGCGGGACGCCGAGGCGGGCGGCGATGCCCGCGACCCGCCGGTCGAGGCCGGGCAGGTCACGGGTGAGCTCGACGAAGCCGCCGCCGACGTCGACGCCGTGCAGGGAGCACTGGAGGAAGGGCCGCAGTTCGTCCTGGAGGGCGAGCAGGGCGCGGGTCTCGGGCAGCGCCGCTGCGGCGGCGCCGTCGGGCAGCCATTCGGGTTGTTCCAGGAAGCCGGGGCGGAAGAAGTTCCGGAAGTGGTGGCCCAGGGTGTACGGGCCGGTCAGCCAGCGCTCGTTGCGGCGCAGCCCGTCGGGGTCGAGGCAGAGCAGCAGGTTCCAGGTGGCGTCGGCGCCCTCGGTGAGCCGGGGCTCGGCCAGGGCGCGCTCGGCCAGACGCAGCACGGTGGCGCCGCCCACGGGCTCGTTGGCGTGCGGCCCGGCGACGACGAGGGCCTGGCGGCTGCCGTGGCCGACGCTGAGCAGCCACAGGGGGATGCCCGCGCGGGAGGCGCCGACGCGGCGCAGCCGGGCGTCGCGGGGATGCCGGGCGACGAGGGCGGCGGCCCGCGCGCCCAGTTCGTCGACGGTCGGGTAGTGCGGGAGGGGCGGCAGGGCACACCTCCACGAAGTGGCGCCGTCGTTTCACCAGGAGTGCATGGCGTACGCACAGTCAGTCACGACTTCGGGGGCACGTCAACACCGCGACGATCGCGGGGATTTCGCCGGGGACCCGCCGGGGTCAGTGCGCCGCGAGCCGGTAGGTGATCTGCCCGAAGCCGATCTGGTCGCCCTCGCGGACGACGGCCGCGCCGACCACCCGACGCCCGTTCACCGTGGTGCCGTTGGTGGAGCCGAGGTCCCGCAGCACCCAGAGGCCGCCCTGGTGGCGGAGTTCGGCGTGCACGCGGGAGACCGTCTCATGGCTGAGCCGCAGCCCGCTGCCGGGATCGCGGCCTATGCGCAGGGGGTGGCCGCTCGTCGGGTGCGGCAGCAGCAGCTTGGGGAGTTTCTCGGCCTGCCAGGCCCGGCGCAGCCGCACGGTGAACCCGGAGACCGCCTCCACGCTGCCGAACACCAGGCGGGAGAAGCGGCTTTCCCGCGGGAGGTCGGCGATGAGCGCGGCGAGTTCGTCGGAACGGCGTGCCACGAGCGCGAGTTCCATGCGCCGGACGAACGTGTCGTGGGACAGGCGGCCCATGGCGACGCCGTCCCGCAGCGCGCTCAGCGCCTTGTCGCGCTCCGCGTCGGAGAGCCGCGCGGGGTACGTGTGGAACTCGAAGGACGACGTCACGCCGCCGATTGTCGGTCAGTGACGGCCGGGCTGTCCAGAAAGCGGGGAAGCGGCCGCCCCGCGCGCGTGCCCGGCGACACCCGCCGCAAAAGGGCGGATCCCCCGGCGAATTGATCTCCCATGGCGCACGATGGACGGACTACCTCACAGTGAGCAGACGAAGGGGAACCGTCCGTGCAGTTCGAGGTGTGGGCACCACAGGCCGGCCGCGTGACGCTCGAGTGCGACGGCGTCACGCGCGCGTTGGAGCGCGATCCGGAACGGGAGGGGTGGTGGCGGGGGGAGGCCGAGGCGCACGACGGCTCCCGGTACGGCTTCGCGCCGGACGACGGCCCCGTCCTGCCCGATCCGCGCTCGCGCCGGCAGCCGGACGGCCCTGACGGCCTGAGCGCCGTCGTCGACCACGACCGGTTCGGCTGGCGTACGGAGTGGGCGGGGCGCCCGCTGCCCGGCGCGGTGCTGTACGAACTGCACGTGGGCACGTACACGCGCGAGGGCACCTTCGACGCCGCCGCCGAGCGGCTCGGCCATCTCGCGGAGCTGGGCGTGACGCATGTGGAGCTGATGCCGGTGTGCCCGTTCCCGGGCCGGCACGGATGGGGGTACGAGGGGGTCTCGCTGTGGGCGGTGCACGAGCCGTACGGCGGACCCGAGGGGCTGAAACGGTTCGTCGACCGGGCCCACGCCCTCGGCCTGGGCGTCGTACTGGACGTCGTGCACAACCACCTGGGGCCGTCCGGGAACTACCTGCCGCGGTTCGGACCGTACTTCACGGACACCCATCACACCCCGTGGGGCGCGGCGGTCAACCTGGACGCGCCCGGCTCCGACGAGGTGCGCGCGTTCCTCGTGGACAGCGCGCTGGCCTGGCTGCGGGACTACCGGATCGACGGGCTCCGCCTTGACGCGGTGCACGCGCTGGTGGACACGCGCGCGTGCCACTTCCTGGAGGAGCTGTCCGGGGCCGTGGACGCCCTCGCCGCCGACACCGGCCGGCCCCTGTTCCTGATCGCCGAGTCGGATCTGAACGATCCCAGGATCATCAGGCCCCGCGCGGAGGGCGGCCTCGGGCTGCACGCACAGTGGAACGACGACTTCCACCACTCCCTGCACACCGCGCTGACCGGTGAGGCGCAGGGCTACTACGCCGACTTCGCGCGTGCCCCGTTCGCGGCCCTCGCCAAGACGCTCACCGGTGGCTTCTTCCACGACGGCACGTACTCCGGTTTCCGGGGCAGGCACCACGGCCGCCCCCTGGACCGCAACCGGGTGGCCGGGCACCGGCTCCTCGGCTACGGCCAGACCCACGACCAGGTCGGCAACCGCGCCCAGGGGGACCGGCTGGCCGCGCTCCTCTCCCCCGGGCTGCTGGCCTGCGCGGCGGCCCTCACGCTGACCGCTCCCTTCACGCCCATGCTGTTCATGGGCGAGGAGTGGGCGGCGGGCACGCCCTGGCAGTTCTTCACCGACCACACCGACCCGGAGCTCGCCAAGGCGGTGAGCGCGGGCAGACGGCGGGAGTTCGCGGCGCACGGCTGGGCCGAGCAGGACGTGCCGGACCCGCAGGACCCCGCCACCCGCGACCGCTCCTGCCTGGACTGGTCGGAGCCGGAACGCGAGCCCCACGCGCGCGTGCTGTCCTGGTACCGGCTCCTTCTCGCCCTGCGCCACGAACAGCCGGACCTCACCGACCCCGACCTCGGCGACACCAAGGTGGCCTACGACGAGGAGCAGCGCTGGCTGGCCTTCCGGCGGGGGGACGTCCGGGTCGCGGTGAACCTCGGCACCGAGCCGGCGGCGATCCCCCTGGGCGTCCCCGACGCGCGCGTCCTCGCGGCATGGGAGCCGGTGGAGACGCCGGGCCCGGACGGGGTGCTGCGGCTGCCCGCGGAGTCGGCGGTGGTTCTGGCGCAGGAGTAGCGCCCCGGCTCCGGGCAGGCGCCCGGCCATGACCGTCCCCACCCGTACGGCGCTGGTGCGGGGTGCCCGTACCCCGCACCAGCGCCGGCGCTCATCCGCTCTCCTCCGGAGTGACCGCGGCGTTCTCGGGCAGTTCCCGGACGTGCCGCACTCCGGACGGGACGACCCACAGCACGCTCAGCACGGCACACACGGTGCCGATCCACAGGGTGGGCCGCAGGCCCAGGGCGGTGCCCAGCGTGCCGGCCAGCACCGCGCCGATCGGGCGCACTCCGAAGTTGGCCGTCTGGACCACGCCCATCACGCGGGAGCGCAGCGTCTCCGGGATGACGGCGATCAGGTAGCTGTTGGCCGAGATGTCCAGGACCGCGACCCCGCAGCCGGCGCCGAGCTGAGCGGCGACCAGCGCCGCGGTCACCAACGGCTCCGGGCCGTCGGCCGACGGTATCAGCAGCAGGGGCACGCTGAACCCCGTGAAGCCGGTGACGACGGCCGGTCCGATGCCGATCCGCCGCACCACGCGCGGCGCGGCGTACGCGCCGGCCAGCCCGCCGAGCCCGGCCATGGCGACCACCACCCCCAACACCCCGGGAACCAGCCCCAGCTCGGTGGCCCCGTACAGCACGAACAGGGTCATCAGGAACGTGTGGCACAGACTCAGCGTGGAGATCCCTGCCAGCAGCAGGCCCGGCGCGCGGTTCGCCGTCACCCACCGCAGCCCGGCCGTCAGCCCGCCCGCACCACGCGGTGCGGGCGGCGCCTCCCGCGTCCTGATACGGCCCAGGCACACCGCCGACACCAGATAGGTCAGGGCGTCCACCAGCAGTGCGAACGGCGCCGACAGCGCCTGGACCAACGCCCCGCCCGTGCCGGGTCCGGCGACCGCGGCCACCGACCTGCTTCCGGAGAGCAGCGCGTTGCCGTCCACGTACCTGTCCGCGGCGACCACGGACGCGTACACGTGGTGGTTGCAGACCCGGAACAGGACGGTCAGCGCCCCGACGACGAACTCGGTGACGTACAGGTGGGCCATCGTCAGTGCCCCGCACGCATACGCCAGCGGGAGGGAGGCGACCGCGGCGAACCGGCCGATGTCCGCGACGATCATCGCCCTGCGCCGGTCCGTCCGCCGGTCCGCCCACGCCCCGCCGGGTACCGACAGCAGCAACGAGGGCAGCAACGCCACCGCCGTCAGCCACCCCATCTCGGTCGCGCCCGCGTCCAGCAACAGCACGGCGGCCAGCGGGATCGCCAGGAAATTGATCTCGTCCCCGACCAGTGACACGCTCTGCGCGCTCCAGTACAGCCGGAACCCCCGCTCCCGCAGCAGCCCCGCCCGGGGCGGCGCGTCGCCGGCCCTCCCACGGCTTCCGGCCGTCCTCACACCCGCCTTGCTCATCGGGCGGCCCGCACGGTGCTGTCGGACCCTCCGCGGCCGGACCCCGCCGACGCCGGCACGGCCCGTCTCCTCCTCCTCGGCGTCCTCAACGGAATGCAACCCCGATCCCCAGCTCGCCCGCCCGGAACGTCCGCTGATCACCGGTGAGGGCCGCGCCCGGACACACCGGTGCCCGGTGGCTACTCTGACGCGCTCGCGGCTGGCGGTGTCCCTATAACTTTCCAGGTTCCCGGCGCCGTGCCGTCAGCGGACGATGAGCGAGCCGGCACCGAGGAGGCTGACGCGGGGAACGAGGCAGAAGGTCACCCGTGACGTGCCGGTGCCCGCTTCGACGTCGAAAGGACGGCACACATGATCACGCTCATGGACCGTGAGGCGGATATCCAGGCCCCCGCCACCGCGAAGACCGGCGGCCCAAGTATCGGTACCCGCAGGACGGTCCACCGACCCGCCACCGCGAAGGGCGGCCCGGGCGTCGGCGGCCGCCGCAAGAGCGGCCCGGGCGTCGGTACCCGCAGGACGGTCCACCGACCCGCCACCGCGAAGAGCGGCTCTGGCATCGGCGGCCGCCGCAAGAGCGGCCCGGGCGTCGGTACCCGCAGGACGGTCCACCGACCCGCCACATTGAAGGGCGGCCCGAGCATCGGCACTCGCCGGGCTGTCCGCCACCCCGCCACCGCCAAAGGAGGCATCGGCGTCGGTACCCGCAGGTCGGCCCGTTGTTCCGTCGCCCCGAGGGGTGGCGTCAGCGTGGGTGAACGGTCCCGCAGGTCCGTCCCCGTGGGTCCGCGCGGGTTCTAGCCGGCGCCGGCTCCGGGCGGTGGCGGCAGACGGGAGGGGACGGATGGGGAACCCGCCGATCACGGTGGAGCGGTGGGAGGGGCTGGAGTGCGCCGTGCAGCTCGACGTCGTGCTGCCGATGTACAAGGAGGTCTGGGTCGAACCGCCGTACCGCGAAGGGACGAAGGAGATCGCGGACTTCGTGGACCGCTTCGCGCAGGAGATCAGGCTTCCCCGCGCCCGTCTCGTCGTGGCCCGCTGCGGCGACCTGCCCGTCGGTTACGCCTTCGGCTACCCCCTGCCGCCCGACACCGGCTGGTGGAAGGCGATGGACGAGGAGACGACCGCCCGGTTCGCCGCCGAGAACGGTGGGCGCACGCTGGGCATCGTCGAACTCGCGGTAAGCGCCGGGTGGCGGCGGCAAGGCGTGGCGGCCCGGATGCACACCCATCTTCTGGAAGGCCTGGGCGTCGAGCGCGTCACGCTGGCGATGCGGCCCGATCCGGAGGCGGCACCGGCCCACGCCGCCTACGCCGCGTGGGGCTACCGTCAGGTCGGCCGCTGGCGGCCGGCGGAGGACGAGCCCGTGTCCCACATCATGCTGCTGACCCTGCCGGCCGCCGCGCACGGGGGCTAGCCGGTTCGTCAGGGCGTGTCACCGCCGCCGAGGTCCGTCACGCGTTCCAGCATGATCGGCTCCCAGGCGCGGCGCAGCCGGGCGCGCAGGACGGGCGGCGGGGCGGTGCGGCCGGTGAGGGCCTCGGCGAGGTGGTGGACGGAGTCGCAGCGGGCCAGCCACAGGCCGCGCAGGCAGGGGCGGGCGCCGTAGCCGGCGAGGGTGGCGGCGCGTACGGCGGCCGGGGCGCCGACGGCGAGGGCGAGGCCCGCGATGTCCTCGGCGGGGTCGCCGACCACCGCCGCGTCCCAGCCCAGGACGCCCCGTACGCGGCCGTCGGCGCTCACCACGAGGTGCCCGCCGGTGAGGGCGTGGTGGACGAGGACGGCCGTGCCGGGCTGGGCGGCGAGCTGGACCGCGGCGGGCGGGGTGAGCCGGCTCAGCCGGTCCGGGTCGAACTCGTCGGCCTCGGCGAGCCGTCCGGCGGCCTCCGCGGCGGCCCGGCGCAGTGCTTCCAGGGAGCGCGGGGGGACGCGCGGCACGCCGAGCGTCTCCGCCTGCCGCACCGGCACCTCCCGCAGCCCCGTGAGCAGCCCGGCCAGGTCGGCCTCGCCGACGGCGGAGACGCGGTGCTCCTCCGCCGTCCCGCCGGCCAGCCGGGTGTCCAGGACGCAGAGCAGGCCGGGTGCCCACTCGCCGTGCGCCACGGCGGACGGCAGCGCGACCGGGACGTGCGGGCGGACGAGGTCGCGCAGCCGCAGTTCGCGGCGGCGGCGCACGCTCGCCTCACGGTCCGGGGCGAGGCGCAGCACATGGCGGGTGCCGACCCACCAGGTGGCGGGCTCGGCGCCCGCGGCGACGGGCCGGACGTCGGGGCCGGCGACGGACTGCGCGCCGCCGCCGGCCCCGCCGCCCTTCCCGCTGTCCTTCAGCAGGGAGCGGGCCAGTCGGCGGACGGTGTCCGCGGTGGGTGTCGGTGCCTGGGTCATGATCGCGCCGTTGCCGTTCGGGGAGGCAGGGAGGGGACGGTTGGAGCCGTTCATTCCACTATGACCATCTCCCGCGCGGTGTTGTTCAGCCGCCGTCCGCCGTCCTCGGTCACGGTCACGATGTCCTCGATGCGCACGCCGAACCGGCCGGGCAGGTAGACGCCGGGTTCGACGGAGAAGCACATGCCGGGGACCAGGGGCTGCTCCTCGCCCTCGATCATGTAGGGCGGTTCGTGCGTGGTGACGCCGATGCCGTGCCCGGTGCGGTGGATGAAGTACTCCCCGTACCCGGCACCGGCGACGACCGCGCGGGCGGCGCGGTCGACGTCCTGGCAGGCGGCCCCGGGCCGCACCGCGCGGAAGCCCGCCTCCTGTGCCTCGCGCACGAGGTCGTGCACCCGGCGCTCCTCGTCGGTGGGTTCCCCGACGTGGACGGTGCGGGAGGTGTCGGAGCCGTAGCCGTCCTTGAGGCCGCCGAAGTCGAGGACGACCATGTCGCCGCGTTCGATGACGCGGTCGCCGATCTCGTGGTGCGGGTTGGCGCCGTTGGGTCCGGAGGCGACGATCGTGAAGTCGACCTGGGAGTGTCCGAACCGGCGCAGCAGGGCGGCCAGATCGGCCGCGACGTCGGTCTCCCTGCGGCCGGCGAAGGCGACCTGCCTGATCTCCTCGAAGGCCGCGTCCGCGGCGGCCCCGGCGGCGGCCAGGAGCTCCAGCTCCGCCGCGTCCTTGACGGCGCGGAGCATCGGCAGGGCCTCGGTGAGGGAGGCGTACGAGGTGCCGGGCAGCGTCTTCTGCAGGCCGAGCAGGTGCATGGCCCAGGCGTTGTCGCTGATGCCGAACCTCCCGTCCGCGTCCAGCAGGGCGGCGGTGGCGGCGTAGGGGTCCTTGCCGTCGGTCCAGTCGCGCAGGGTGAGGGCGGAGGCGCCGGGGGCGTGCTCGGCGTCCGGGGCCTCCAGGGTGGGGACGACGAGCACGGGGTCCCGGCCGGCCGCCAGGACCAGCAGGGTGAGCCTCTCGGTGACCGCGGTGGGGGTGTAGCCGGTGAGCCACACCAGGTCGGGGCCGGGTGCCACGAGCAGTCCGGCGAGCCCGGCGTCGGCGGCCTGCCGCGCCGCGCGCTCCATGCGGGCCTCGTAGTCGTCGGCGGTGAAGGACACGGGCACGGCGCCGGTCATTCGGGGTCCTCCCAGGGCGACAGCAGGTTACGGGCAGCATCCTGCCCGGCGGGCGGGGGTGACGCGAGCCGGTTCGCGGTGTTCACCCCGCGACCCGCCACGACTAATGGCTGAGCATTGCCCTCCCGTTACATCTAATGGTTTGATCACATCGAACCGTTAGCAGACACATCGGGGAGGCATACGACCGTGCTCGTACTCGCGCACATCAGCGATCTGCATCTGGACGGAACCGCGCGGGCGACGGAGCGCGCCCGGCGGGTGCGGGACCGGCTGTGGGAGCTTCCGGTCCCGCCGGACGCGCTGCTGGTGACCGGGGACATCGCGGACCACGGCACCGAGGCCGAGTACGAGGAGGCCGCCCGCCTGCTGGGGCTGCGCGACGGGACCGCCCCGTTCCCGGTGCTGACCTGCCCGGGCAACCACGACAGCCGGGCGCCGTACCGCAAGGCCCTGCTGGGCCGGCCGGCCGCCGACGGGCCGGTCAACAGCGCGCATGTGCTGGACGGCGGCGCGGTGCTGATGTGCGACTCGAGCATCCCGGGCCGTGACGACGGGGAACTGGACGCGGAGACCTGCGCCTGGATCGAGTCGGCGCTCGACGGACTCGACGACGGTCTCCCGGCCCTGCTCGCCTTCCACCACCCTCCGGTGCCGCTGCATCATCCCCTGCCCGACTCCTACCCGTTGCGCGACCCCGAGCGGCTGGCCGCCCTGCTGGCACGCCGCCCCCAGGTCGCCGGGCTGATCACCGGTCACGCCCACACCCCGGCCGCCACGACGTTCGCGGGCCGCCCGGTGCTGGTGGGGCCGGGCGTGACCTGGACGCTGCGGCTGCCCTGGGAGGGGGAGCAGATCGCGGACCGGAACGCCCCGGTCGGGCTCGCCTTCCATGTGTTGGACGACGAGGGCCGGCTCACCAGCCACTTCCGCGTGGTCATGTGACGATGCCGGGGACGGCCGTCAGCTGCTGGTAGCCGCCGCCCCGGCGGCGCACCGTCAGTTTCACCTCGTCGCCCGGGCGGGCTCGGGCGACGGCGCGTGCCAGGCCGGCGGCCGAGTCGACACGGGTGGCGCCGAAGGCGAGGAGGACGTCGCCGCGTACGAGACCGGCCGAGGACCCCGGTCCTGGCACGTGCACGGCGACGACCAGCGCCCCGGGTCTCCTGTCGTCGGCCACCTCCACGCCGAGCCTGGTGACCACGGGCACGGACGGGGCGGACCGCGGTGCCGCGGACGGGGCCGGAGCCGGGGTCGGGGCCACCCCGGTCTGCCGCTTCAGCTCGGCGAGCCCGCCCGCGCCGACGACCGTGGCCCCCACCGCCCCCAGCCCGGCCCCGGACAGCACCAGGACCACCCCCGCCAGCACCCCGAGCAGCACGGTCATCAGCCGCCGCCCGCGCCGCCGTTCGGGCCGCCGGGCGGGCGGGCCGGAGTCCGGCCCGCCCCCGGATTCTCCCCCGCCCCCGCCCCCGCCCCCGTCGCCGGGCATCGGCCTGGGCCGCAACGCGGTCTGTTCCATGGTTCGCCTCCGGCGGCAGTGCAGGCTGGGAGGATGGGCTGGGCTGGGTGTCAGACGAGGACCGGTGGTGCCGGTGAGCGGTCCGGAAGGAAGCCGTGGACCCGGCCGGACAGGTACTCGTCCTTGTAGCGATCGACGCTGCGGTGCCAGTTGAGGATGCCCGCCATCCAGTTCCGCAGGTCCGTCACATAGCCCCGCATGATCGCCCGCGCCTCGTCCGACAGCCGGAAGTCGTCGTAGACGACGGGCAGTTCGTGCTCCACGACGTGCTCGAACTGGCGCATGCGCTGGTTCATCAGGTCCTGCACCACGGGCAGCGCGGTCGGATAGTCGACGCCGAAGAAGTTCTGCACCACGAGGACCGCGTTGTGCATCTCCCCCTCGAACTCGATCTCCTTCTGGTAGGAGAAGATGTCGTTGAGGAGGCACGCGTAGTCGATCGCCGCGTTCTCCAGGGAGCGGACGGGGCCGCTGCGGTAGACCTCCGGCGGCACCGCCGGTCCGTGTCCGGCGCGGCAGAGCCCCAGGGTGAGGTCGGAACCGAAGGTGGCACGCCGCATCTCCAGGTAGTCCACGGGGTCCGGGACGCGGTTCTGGATCTGGTTGGACAGCTCCCACACCCAGGCCTCGGTCATCGTGTCGACGGCCGCCCTCAGGGGGCGGCGCTCGTCGGGCGTCATGCCGGCCGTGGTGCGTGCCCACAGGTCGATCAGGGACCGTTCCATGGCGTTGACGGGCGGCGGCGGGACCTCCCCGGCGTCGAGGGGCATGCAGGCCGACAGGCGGGCCGTGGTCAGCCGGGCGGCGGCCAGATCGCGGCGGTGGCCGTAGACGAGCGGGTAGTAGTCGTCGCCGTAGGTGCCGAAGGCCAGCCAGCCGGAGGCGAGATCGAGCTGCTCCTGGGTGGCGTCCGGGTCGAGGCCCGCCGCGCACAGGGGCAGGTCGCAGCTCTCCAGCTTGTCCTCGTCCCAGACGCCCTCACCGAGGATGCCCATCCGCCGCGACCACTCCAGCAGGTGCCGCCGCGCGCCGTCGAGGGCGGGGCTGAGCTCCAGCGGGAACGGCATGCGGATGTCGGGGATGATCGACGGGCCGACCTTCCGGAACGGCACGTGCGTGTGGGCGCGCAGCCTCTCGGCCCCCGCGCCGGCGAGCAGCGCGCCGACGTCGGCGGCGGACGTCCCGGGGCCGGACAGGGACTGCCAGGGGGCGGCGGACCGCGCGCCCTCGTTCATGTAGCGGCTGGAGCGCAGATGCCATTCGTGGCCGCCCGACTGCCAGTCCTGCAGGCCCTTGGTGTACGCCCCGACGGCCGCGGTCTCGGCCGGGGTGAGCCCGTTCTCCAGGGCCACGGCGGGGACTTCGGTGAACGCGGTGTGCTCGAACTGGTGGAGCCGTGAGGTGAGGACGTCGTTGACGATGTCGGCGGCCTCCTGGGTGGTGCAGCCGAAGAAGGTCTCCAGGACGAGTACGCCGTTGCTGAGTTCGCCCTCGTCCTCGACCTCCCGCTGGTAGGAGAACAGGTCGTTGCGCAGGTGCACGGCGTCGGAGAAGGTCTCCATCAGCACCCTCAGCGGCCTGGTCCCGGCGACGGCGGCGGGCACTTCGGCGGTCGCGTACTCCACGAGCCCGGCGGACCAGGGGGCGCCGCCCACCTTGCGGCGCATCTCGATGTATTCGACGGGGTTGGCGATCCGCCCCTCGTTGATGTTGGACAGCTCCCACATCGACTCGTTGAGGAGGTGTTCGGTGGCGAGGGCGAACCGGCGGCGCCAGTCGGCGGACATCGCCGGCACGGTGCGCGCCCACAGGTCGGCGAG
The DNA here is from genome assembly GCF_001905725.1 of Streptomyces sp. CB02400. Lineage (GTDB taxonomy): Bacteria > Actinomycetota > Actinomycetes > Streptomycetales > Streptomycetaceae > Streptomyces > Streptomyces atrovirens. The sequence continues at coordinate 581,272 of NZ_LIWB01000001.1, read as the reverse complement.
GCCCGCCTCGACCGGGTTCTCCGGTTCGGGCACGGGGGCCGCCGGGTCGAGCGGCATGAACAGCGGCAGCCGGTCCAGGTGGGCCTTGCCCGCGGCGCGGTCCTGGGTGCGTTTGAACTTCTCCAGGAAGTGGTCGTCGAAGAAGAAGACCCACACGTACCAGTCGGTGATGAGCGACAGGGCGGGCCCGTCGCAGTCGGGATGGGTGTAGGCGCAGAGCAGGCCGTAGTCGTGCGCGTCGAGGTCGGCCTGCTCCCAGACCCCGCTGCCCTCCAGCATGCCCATCTCGCGCGCCCACCCGGTCGAATGGGCGCGGGCCTCCTCGACATGCGGGTTGAGCCGCGCGGGATGCGGCATGTAGAAGTGCGGGAGTTCGAACGGCTGCGTCATGGCCGGGGGCTACCCGCGGCCCGGTGGCGGCATCCATCGGGCCGGACATGATCACACCATCGCGTGAACCGTGCCCCGTACGGGAGTCGCGGACCCTATGTCCGGACCTGGATCAGCGCGTGGGTGCCGCCGGTGCGCCAGCGCTGTTCCTCCGCCGCGACCAGTGCCGCCTCGGTGTCGGCGGTCAGTCCGGTGATCACGTCGGACTTCAGGGTGCGCAGGGCGGCGACCGGGCCCGGGAAGTAGGCCGTGACCTCCGCGAAGGGGGTGGTCGGGGGCCAGTACCGGTCGCCCACGAGGCGACGGTAGTTGAGGTCGCCCTTGACGACGGTGAGCGCGGCGGCGGCGAAGTCCGCGCGGAGGTCGTCCGGCATGTCCTCGTACGGCAGCGGTGAGCAGGAGAACGGGTGGGCGCGGAGGGTGAGCCGGCCGTCGGTGAGCGCGGCCCACAGGCCGCGGCCGTACTCGGCCGCCGCGCCCTTGGCGTCGGTGAGCCGGCGCACCGCGTCGATCACGTCGGCGGTGGTGGCGTCGGAGACGTAGTACGGGTACGGCTTGACGTGCAGCACCGCCCGGCCGATCCGGCCGCAGGCCAGCAGGTGGGCGACGAGCAGCAGGTCCGGGACGAGTTCACGGCCCGCGTTGTCGGCGACCAGGCACAGCGTGCCCGCGGGGGAGGTGCCGAGCAGCGGCCACAGCCGTTCGCTGTCGTCGGCCACCAGGGCGGGGACGGCGGCCGTCTCCTCGGCGCCCTCGGCGGACAGCCGGAAGCCGAGGTCGGCGCGGTTGCCCCACAGGGAGCCGTGCAGCAGGGCGCGGGCCCGCTCCTCCTCCGGGCGGCCGGCGAGGTCGTCGAGCGCGGCCAGTTCCTCGTCCGTGGCGGGCGAGTCGAGTTCGGCGAGCTTGGAGGGGCGGAACGGGTCGATGCCCTGCCAGGGGCCGGGGGCGAAGTAGCCCACCGCGTGCAGCAGTCGGCGGTAGAACCAGCTCTCGGACCACAGCCACGGCACGTCGTACCAGGAGCGGCCGGCGTGGGTGTCCATCCCCCAGGTCTCCCAGTGCCGCCGGTCGTGCGCGTCGGCGGGGAGGGGTTCGATCCTGCCCCGGGTGCAGTCGGCGAGCAGGGTGTCGAGCGCACGGTGCTGCCAGGGCTCGTACGGGAAGGCCTCGCGCACCTGCCGGATGATCGCCGGGTGCCGCTCGGCCAGCACACTGTGGGGGAAGGTGCCGGGTTCGTCGGCGACGATCACGGGTGCGGTGGGGTGGTCGGACATGCGGCTCACCGTAACGCGCGCCGGTCGTCGCGCGCCGCAGGTCACACCGGAGCGATCTCCCGTTCCAGCCGTGCGGCCAGGCTGAGATAGCGGGCGCGCCGGGTGACGGGGACCAGGCCCCGGATGAGGATCTGCCACATCTCGGCCGTACGGCGGGGCTGCCGGGTGACGGATTCGCGGGAGCGGCCGACGACGCGGGTGCCGACGAAGAAGCAGACCAGGGAGTGCGCCACGACGTCGATGTCGACGTCCGGGTGGACGTCGGACTCCTTGACGGCGCCGAGGAGCCGGGCCGTGACGATGTCCAGCCACTCGGTGAAGGGGTGGCTCAGCGGGGGGCGTGGCCGGGTGCCGCCGGTGGCGAGCCGCAGTCCGGCCCGCAGGACGGGGTCCTCTGCCGACATCCTGGCTATGCCGAAGGTGAGGCGCATCAGCGCCTCCAGGGAGGTGTGCCCCCGGGCCTCGGTGTCCCTGGCCAGCCGGCGGCTGGTCGCGGACTGCAGTTCCAGGATGGCGTGGGCGAGGTCCTCCTTCGCGGCGAAGTGGAAGTAGAGGGCCCCCTTGGTGACTTGGGCGTGCTCGACGATGTCGCTGAGACTGGTCGATTCATAGCCCTGCCGGTCGAACAGCTCGGCGGCGGCCGTGATGATCGTCGCGCGGGTCTGCTCGGCGCGTACCTGCCTCGCCATCGCCTGAACTCCTGAGCCGGAAAGGAACGGGTCATGCTGTTTGTTTTTACGCCGGGTACACGATATCTCACCCTGCGCCCATGTTCACCATGCGGGTATCACAGCGGACTTGGACACATCAGGCAAAACAAACGCGATCTCTGAAAGAAAACGGCGCGTCCGGTATCTAAGTGTGTCAGGTGCGGGGGCAAAAGAGAACGGCGGACCGACCGGTGCCCCATCCGCACCGGCCGGCCCGCCTGTTTCGGGGTGGCTCAGAAGGTCAGTTGCCAGCCGTTGAGCCGGCCGGTGTCGTAGGAGGCCGTGTCCCGCACCCGCAGCTTCCAGGTGCCGTCGGCGGTCTCGCCGGAGGCGTTCACCGTGTAGGTGGTGTTGACGTCGTCCGCGGAGTCCGAGCCGCTGGCGGACTTCAGCCGGTACACCGAACCGTCCGGTGCCACCAGGTCGACGACCAGGTCACCGCGGTAGGTGTGGGTGATGTCCACGCCCACCTGGAGGTCGGACGGCGCGTTGCCGCCGCGGCCGCTCACGGTGATCGGGGACTCGACCGCCGAGCCGTTGTCCGGGATGGCGACGGCGGTGCTGCTGGAGTACGTGGAGCCGGTGGACGTACCGCCCTTGACGGCCTGGACGGTCTTCGCGGCGTCCGCGAGGCCGGCGCCGCAGCCGCCGGAGCAGGTGCCGGGCAGCGCGCGGGCGTTGGACTTGATCGCCGACTCGATCCGGTCCGGGGTGAGGGCGGGGTTCGCCGACTTCATCAGCGCGGCGAGGCCCGCGATGTGCGGGGTGGCCATGCTGGTGCCCTGGTAGTAGGCGTAGTTCTCGGTGGACGGGGTGCGGGTGCCGGAGTTCAGCGTGGACAGGATGCCGTCGGACGCGGTCGTGGTCTCGCCGCCGGGCGCGGAGATGTCCACGATGGATCCGTAGTTGGAGTAGTAGGCGCGGTTGCCGGAGCGGTCGGTGGCGGCGACGGTGATGACGTTGCCGCAGTTCGCCGGGGAGGAGTTGGCTGCGTTCTGGTTCTCGTTGCCGGCCGCGACGACCACCGTGGTGCCCCTGCTGACGGCGCCGTTGATGGCGCTCTGGGTGGCGGTGGAGCAGGCGCCGCCCCCGCCGAGGCTCATGTTGATGACCTTGGCGACATTGGAGTTGGCGGGCACTCCGGAGACGGTGCCGCCGGACGCCCAGGTGATGGCGTCGATGATGTCGGAGTCGTAGCCGCCGCACTTGCCGAGCACGCGCACCGGGGAGATCTTCGCGCCGTACGCGATGCCGGCGACGCCCTTGCCGTTGTTCGTGGCCGCGGCGATGGTGCCCGCCACGTGGGTGCCGTGCCAGGAGGAGCTGCCGCCGGTGGCCTGGCCGCACTCGCCGGCCGCGTACCAGTCACCGGGGTCGGCCGGGTTGCTGTCGCGGCCGTTGCCGTCGACGGAGACGGCGGTGTCGGAGATGAAGTCGTAGCCGCCGACGATGTTCGCGGCGAGGTCGGAGTGGGTGACGTACCCGGTGTCGATGACGGCGACGGTGACACCGCTGCCGGTGGTGAGGTCCCAGGCGCCCGGCACGCGCATGCCGGCGGTGGACTCGAACAGGTCCCACTGCTTGCCGTACTCGGTGTCGTTCGGGGTGGCCAGCGGCCTGTTGAGCCGGTCCGGTACGACGTAGGCGACCTGCGGGTCGGCCCGGTACTCGGCGACGACGTCGGCGACGTCCGCCGTGGTGGGCTTCGCGCCCAGGTCGACGAGGGCGGCGCCGGTGCCGAGGCGGCGACGGAAGCCGACGTCCTCGCCGGCCTTCTCGCCCTTGGCCGCGGCGTCCGCGGCGGCGGCCTTGTCCGACTTCGCCTCGGCGGCACCGGACTTGTAGCCGACGATGAGCCGCTCGGCCGGGGTGCCCGGGGCGGCCTCGGTGCGGGCCGTGGGGACGGCCGGCGCGTCGGAGGGGGCGTCCTGGGCGACCGCGACCTGGGCGGAAGCGGCCGTCAGCAGGGCGACGGAGAGGGCGGCGACGGATATCAGCTTCCGTCTCGGGGAGGAGCCGTGGGGAGAGTTCGGGGAGGTGCGCAAGGGGGTGCCTTTCGTGCCGGGACTCCGGGCAACGCGGAGCGTGGGGAGGAGAATCGATTCGCTTCGTCGTCTCGTCGTCGAAGCAACGTGGGGTGAATCGAGGTGCGGCAAATCGGCCGGCCGGGCGCGAACAGCGGCCCGTCCAGGGTTACCGGCGGGTCGACTGCGGTGGAACGATAGGCAGCGCGCGGGCCGCCCGGATACGGGGGAAACCCTCGATCCGGCCGGGAAACCACCCTCGCCGAAAGGCGGTTGACCAGGAACGGACCGCTATGCCCGCATCGCCGCGGAGATGAGCGCGCCAGGCTTTTCCTCCGTACTGCACGGAAGAGTTCCCCGCGTTCCCCGCCCGCCGGAGGAGGCGGTCCGGATGCCCCGGACGACCGCACACCGCACCGCGCCCGCGGCCACCCCCTCCGGCCCCTCCGCCCCGCTGCTCGCGGGCGGTGCCGCCGCCGTCCTGGTGCTCGCCGGTGGCGTCGCGCTGGCCCTGCGGCTGCGCCGGCGCTGAACGGCGGGCGCCCGCAGAGGGGTCGGAGCCGCTCCGTACCGTCCATTCGGTTCGGCGGCGGGCAACAGCCGCACCGTACTCACGGTTCATCACAATGCGGCAGCATCGCCTCACTTCACGTGGCTGTTCACTTGACGACCAGTGGTTCCACAGGGTTGGCTCCGGGCCAGCGAGAGTCACCCGGTCGGAGTACGCACCCCGCGCGGTTCCGTCCGTGCTCTCCCCTGCTCTTGCTCGGCCGCACAGCGAGGTCCGCACTCTCCATGAACACTCGTCCCCCGTCCCACCGCCTCACGAGACGTCGTCTGGCCGCCCTGGCAGCCGCCGTCGGTCTGCTGGCGACCGGCTGTTCCGCCTTCGGCTCGGCCGACGACTCCTCGGACTCCGACGGTGCGGGCGCCTCCGGCGCCGGACGGATCAAGGTCGCGATGGTCACCCACGGCAGCGAGGACGACGCGTTCTGGGACCGGGTGAGGAAGGGTGCCGAGGCGGCGGCCGCCAAGGACGGCATCGAGCTGACGTATGTGAGCGACCCGGACCCGGCGGGGCAGGCCGAGCTGGTCCGCGAGGCGGTCCGCGACGGTGTCGACGGCATCGCGCTGACGCTGGCCAAGCCGGCGGCCATGAAGGGCCCGGTCAACGAGGCGCGGGCCGCGGACATCCCCGTGGTCGGGCTCAACTCCGGTATCGACGCCTGGAAGTCGGCGGGGCTGCTGGAGTTCTTCGGCCAGGACGAGAGCGTGGCGGGCCGGGCCGTCGGCGACAAGCTGGACGAGCTGAAGTCCAAGCACGCCCTGTGCGTCGTCCACGAGCGTGGCAACGTTGCCCTGGAGGCCCGCTGCGCCGGCGTGAAGAAGACGTTCGGCGGGATCACCGAGAACCTCTACGTGGACGGCACCGACATGCGCGCCGTCTCCGGCATCATCACCGCCCGGCTGCGACAGGACCCGACCATCGACGAGGTCGTCACCAACGGGGCGGACTTCGCGCTCGCCGCGGTCGACGCCGCCGCGGAGGCGGACAGCGACGCCGACATCGCCACCTTCGACCTCAACAACGACCTGGTGGACGCCGTGCGCGGCGGCAACGTCCAGTTCGCCGTCGACCAGCAGCCCTATCTTCAGGGCTATCTCGCCGTGGACGCGCTGTGGCTGTACCGGACCAACGGCAACATCAGCGGCGGCGGGGTCGCGCCCGTGCTCACCGGGCCCGCGTTCGTCACGAAGGCCAACGCCGCCTCGGTCGCCGGGTTCGCCGCCGACGGAACCCGCTGACGGGCCGGCCTGTGCGTACTTCCCCCAACATCCGACCGCTCTAGGACCACGATGTCTCCACGGACAGGTGCCCGGCGCCGTCTCGGCTCCATACGTCTCTCGCTGTTCCTCCTCGCACTGGTGCCCAGCGTCACCCTCGCCGGTATGTGGGGACTGACGACGATCCAGATGTTCTCCGAGGGCCTGCAACTGCGGTCCCAGACGGAACTGAGCCGGTCCACCGGCGCGATGGGCACCCACGCCACGATCGCGCTGCAGCAGGAGCGGAGGCTGACCGCCGCCTGGCTGGCCGAGCCGGACGGCTCCCGGACCGCCCTCGAGGTCCAGCGCAGGAAGACCGACCAGGCGGTGGCGAAGCTGGTCGGTCAGGCGGACGCGATCGCCGAGGCACCGGCGCGCGTCTCGGACCGGCTGTACGGGGTGCTCGGCTCCGTGGGCAGCCTGGAGTACTACCGGGACCAGATCGACAACCCCAGCGACATCACCGCCGAGGAGGCGCTCGACCAGTACACCTCGATCAACGACGACCAGATCCACGCCTTCCAGGAACTCTCCCAGGTCGACGACGGGGACCTGACCTCGCAGGCCGGGCCGCTGGTCGCGCTGGAGCACGCGGCGGAGCTGGTCTCCCGGGAGAACGCGCTGCTCACCCTCGGCTGGCCCTCGGGACGCCTGGACACGCAGCACTGGAGCGAGTTCGCGGAACTGGTGCACACCCGCCGCTGGCTGGTCGAGGACCAGATCGTGCCCTCCCTGCGCGGTGAGGTCAAAACACAGACCGAGCGGATCCTGCAGAGTACCGAGTGGCGTGCCCTTCAAGCGGTCGAGGACCAGGTGCTCGCGACCGCGCCCACGGGCGAGAAGCGCAGCGTCGAACTGCCGGACCTGAAGGAACAGTGGGACGAGGCCATGAGCCGGGTCGCCCCGCAGTACGCCACCATGATCCGGGAACAGACCGACGCGCTGCTCACCCGCAGCGCCGACGAGGCCCGGGGCCTGCTGATCACGGCCGCCTCCCTGAGCGCCGCCGGACTGCTCGCGCTGCTGCTGTGCGTCGGCCTGTCCTGGCGCATCACCCGCTCGCTGTCCCGCCGGCTGCGCGGGCTGCGGGTGGCCACCCTCGGTCTGGCCGAGGAACGGCTGCCCGATGTGGTGGCCCGGCTGGAGCGGGGCGAGAAGGTCGACGCGGAGTCGGCGACGACCCCGCTGGACTACGGCCACGACGAACTGGGGCAGGTGGCCCAGGCGTTCAACACCGCGCAGCGCACCGCCGTGCACACCGCGGTCGAACTCGCCGACACCCGGCGCGGTTTCCAGAAGGTCATCCTCGGCATCGCGCGGCAGAGCCAGAACCTGGTCAACCTCCAGCTCAGCAAGCTCGACGCGCTGGAGCGCCGGCACACCGACCCCGAGGTCCTCAAGGGCCTGTACGAACTGGACTCCACGGCCAGCCAGTTGCGCCGGTACGAGGAGAACCTGGTCATCGTCAGCGGTGAGCGTCCCGGCCGTACCTGGAGCGAGCCGGTCGCGCTGATCGACATCGTGCGCAGTGCCGTCGGGGAGGTCGCCGAGTACCAGCGGGTGGAGGTGCTCACCGAGGAGGAGGTGTCGCTCGCCCCGCCCGCGGTGGCCGACGTCATCCATCTGCTGGCCGAGCTGATCGACAACGCGACGGTGTACTCGCCGGCGCCGAGCCCCGTCACGGTGCGGGCGGCGATGGTGGCCAAGGGTCTCGCCGTGGAGGTCGAGGACCGGGGTCTCGGCCTGTCGGACGACGACTACGCCTCCCTGAACGCCCAGTTGGCCAAGGCTCCGCAGTTCGACGTGGTGGCGCTCGCCGACGACCTCCGGCTCGGCATGTTCGTGATCTCCCAGCTCGCGCACCGGCACGGCATCTCCGTGACCCTGCGTCCCTCGCCGTACGGCGGGACGACGGCGATCGTGCTGATCCCGCACGAGATCGTGGTGCGGGACGTGCCGTCCGGCGGTGGCAGGCAGGAGACCCGCACCGAGGCCGTCCGGGACCGGGCGGACGACCGGCGCGAGGAGCCCGTGGCCGCCGGTGCGAAGCAGGCCGCGGCGTCCCGGCCGGTGACCGCCGTACGGACCGCCCCCGCACCGGCCGCGCCGGTGCCCGCGCCCCGCCGGGACGGGCTCACCCCGCTCCCCCGCCGGGTGCCGCAGACCAGCCTGGCCGCCGAGCTCCGCGAGGAGTCCGTCCCGGACGCCGAGGACGACTCCGGCGACTTCACCGCGGAGCACGCCGCCTCCTCCCTCGCCGGCTTCCAGCGCGGCACGTCCCAGGCGCGGGACGACGACGACACCGACGAGGCCGGGCCGCCGGACGAGGCGGACGGTACGGCCGCGCCGGCGCACGTGCCCGCCGCTCACGCCGAGCCCACGACTCCGCCCGCCGACCGCTGACCGCCGACCGTTTCACGAAGGAACACCGTCATGACACGCCCCATCCCCGCCACTCACACCCAGCTCGACCAGTTGCTGACCGGACTCGTCGAACGGGTCGCCGACGTGAACCAGGCCGTGGTGCTCTCCGAGGACGGACTGGTGGTGAGCAAGTCCACCGGCTTCCTGCGGGACGACGCGGAACGCCTGGCGGCGACCGCGTCCGGTCTGATGAGCCTCAGCAAGGGCGTCAGCATGGACTTCCGCGGCGGCCCGGTGCGCCAGGCGCTCATCGAGATGGCGCACAGCTACCTGATCCTCACCTCGGCCGGTCCCGGCGCCCATCTGGTGGTGCTGACCGGTCCGGGCGCGGACGTCGGCGTGGTGGCGTACCAGATGAACATGCTGGTGAAGAAGATCGGTGAGCATCTCAGCGCGGCCCCGCGGGACATCGCGGGGCCGGCCGCCGACTCCGGCGTGTGAGGTGGGCGGAAGCGACTCGGCGGGCCGGCTCGTACGGCCGTTCACCCTGACCGGTGGCCGGACCCGGCCCAGCCGCGCCGACTTCACGCTCATCACGACGGTGACGGCGGTGGATCCGCAGCCCGAGGGTGCGGCCCGGCCGCAGCCCGAGCACTCCCGGATCCTGCGGCTGTGCGCCGAGCCGGTGGCGGTCGCCGAGCTCGCCGCGCGTCTCGACCTGCCCATGAGCGTGGTCGTCATCATGCTGTGCGACCTGCTGGAGGCGGGCCGGATCACCGTCCGTCCGCCGCACCCCGTCGACCGGACCACTGTGGATCTGGATCTGCTGCAGAAAGTGAGGGAGGGCCTTGGCCGGCTCTGACACCACCGCCCGGGCGTCCGCCGGGCGTTCGGCACCCGACACGGTCAAGATCCTGATCGCCGGTGGTTTCGGCGTGGGCAAGACGACCATGGTCGGCTCGGTCAGCGAGATCGTCCCGCTGCGCACCGAGGAGCCGCTGACCATGGCGGGTCTGGACGTCGACGACCTGAACGGCGTCGAGGAGAAACGTGCCACCACGGTCGCCCTGGACTTCGGCCGGATCAGCGTCTCGGACGATCTCGTGCTGTATCTCTTCGGCACGCCGGGGCAGCAGCGGTTCTGGTTCATGTGGAACGACCTGGCCGTCGGCGCGCTGGGCGCGGTGGTCCTGGTGGACGTGCGCAGGCCCAAGACCAGTTTCGCCGCGATCGACTTCTTCGAGCGCCGGGGCATCCCGTTCGTGATCGCCGTCAACGGCTTCCACGGGGAGCACCCGTACCCGGTGGAGGACATCCGGGAGGCGCTGACGCTGCCGGACGGCGTGCCCGTGCTGCTGTGCGACGCGCGGGAGCGGGAGTCGTGCCGGGACGTGCTGATCGCGCTGATCGACCGGCTGATCGCGCAGGCGGCCCCGGCCCGGTGAACGGCCCGTGGGGTGCGGCCCGTCGGCCGCACCCCGGGCGGGGTCAGTCCAGGCCGGCCGACTTCAGCCAGGCCTTCGCCACGTCCAGCGGGTCCTTCTTCTCCAGCTGCACCTGGGCGTCGAGGTCGAGGAGGGTCTCGGTGTCCAGCTTCGCGGACACGGCGTTCAGCGCCTCCACGCCCTCCTGCGGCAGCCCTTCCTTGCTGACCAGCGGGGTGACGTTCGCGAAGCCGAAGAGGTTCTCCGGGTCCTTCAGGACGACGAACTTCTCCTTGACGATGGTCGGGTCGGTGGTGAAGACGTCCGCGGCCTGGACCTCGTTCTTGGTGAGGGCCGCCTGGGTGAGCGGGCCGCCCGCGTCGAGCGCCTTGAAGGACTTGAACTTCAGTCCGTAGACGGTCTCCAGACCCTTCAGCCCCTGCTGCCGGGTCTGGAACTCGGGCGAGCCGCCGATCACCATCTCCGGCGCGATGTCCTTGAGGTCGGCGAGGGTCGACTCCGCGGTGAGGCCGTACTTCTCCGCCGTCTCGGCGTTGACGCTGACGGAGTCCTTGTCCTCGGCGGGCGAGGACTCCAGCAGCGTCAGGGACTTGTCCAGCTTCGCCTTGACGGCCTCGTTCACGGCCTCGGCGGACTCCTGCCCGGCCTCGGGGTCGAGGTAGGCGAGGAGGGAGCCGTTGTACTCCGGCAGGACCGTGATGGAGCCGTTCTTCATCAGGCCGTACGTCGTCTCACGGCTGCCGATGTTGTGCTTGTAGCCGACCTTGAGGCCCTTGGCGCGGAGCGCCTCGCCGTAGATGTCGGCGAGCAGGGTGGACTCGGCGAAGTTGTTCGAGCCGACGACGACGGTGCCGGCCTCGGCCTTCTCCCCGTCGAGGGGGTTGTCGGAGGTGTCGCCGGAGGAGGAACAGCCCGCGAGCAGCGCCGCCGCGGCGGTGAGCGCGGCGGCCGCCGCGCCGGTGTGCCTCGTCCTGGACCTGCTGCTTTTCGCGGTGGAAGTCATTCGCCGATCCAATCCAGCCATTTATGGTGAGTCAAGAACGTGCCCATTACGGTTTGTCGCACAGGTGATCGGACGTCAGCGCCTGCGCACTCCGGGCGACACGGCCAGCCGTCCCGCCGCCCAGAACACGGCGAGGGTGAGCAGCGCCAGGACGGCCACCAGGGTGGCGCCGCCGACCACTTTCTCGTAGTCGCGCTGGTAGAGCCCGTCGATGATGTACCGGCCGAGTCCGCCGAGACTGACGTACGCGGCGATGGTGGCCGTCGACACGATCTGGATGGCGGCGGAGCGCAGGCCGCTGAGGATCAGCGGGAGCGCCACGGGCACCTCGACCTGGAAGAGGATCCGCGACTCGTGCATGCCCATGCCCCTGGCGGCGTCCACGGGGGCGGGGTCGACGGAGCGGACCGCCTCGTAGGTGGTCACCAGGATCGGCGGGACGGCCAGTACGACCAGCGGGATCATCACGGGCAGCAGACCGAAGCCGATCAGCAGGACGGCGAGGACCAGCAGGCCGAAACTGGGCAGCGCGCGGGCGGCGTTGGCGACGAAGGCGAGCGCGTTGCCACCGCGTCCGGTGTGGCCGGTCAGCAGGCCGACGGGCAGCCCGATCGCGGCGGCGACGGCGAGGGCCAGCAGGGAGTACTGGAGGTGTTCCCAGAAGCGCTGCGGGATGCCGTCGTAGCCGTGCCAGTGGGCGCTGTCGCTGAAGAAGGCGTTGACGAAATTGAGGACGTTCACCGGACCGCGCCCTCCGGGGTGATCTCCGCCCGCCGTGCGGCGGGTTTCGGACGGGTGCCGCCGCGCGGCATCCACGGGGTCAGCAGCATCCGCAGCCCGACCAGCAGGACATCGCAGAGGATTGCCAGGACGGCCATCGTGACCACGGCGTTCACCGCGAGTTCGGGCCGGTCGTACTTCTGCGCGGCGGCGAGCAGGTTGCCGAGGGCGCCCTGGTTGCCGATCAGGGCGCCGACGCTGACCAGGGAGATGCTGGAGGCGGTGGCGACCCGGAGCCCGGCGATGATGGCGGGCGCGGCGATGGGCAACTGCACCTGGAGGTAACGGCGTACGGGGCCGAAACCCATGGCGGTGGCCGCGGCGAGGGTCTCGTCCGGCACCGAGCGCACGCCGTCGACGATGGCCGGGACCAGGACGACCAGGCTGTACAGGGCCAGCGGGATCATCACGGTGAGTTCGGTCTGGCCGGTGTAGTCGATGAGGACGACGAAGAACGCCAGGGAGGGGACGGCGTACAGCACGGTCGTCATGCCGAGCACGGGCGGGTACAGCCAGCGGAAGCGCCCGCACAGCTGCGCGATCGGCAGCGCGAGGAGCAGCCCGGCGGCCACCGGCAGCAGGGCCTCCCTCATGTGCAGGCCGATCAGCCCGGTCCAGCTGTGCTGGAGGTCGCTGGGGATGTCGAAGAAGCCGGTCATCCTGCGACCTTCTCCTCGTCGGCGCGGCCGGCCGTGTGGGCGGCGCGGATGGCCTCGCCGATGGTCTGCTGGGAGACGACACCGGTCACCCGGCCGCCGCCGTCCACGGCGACCGCCCAGCCGACGGGTGAGAGCACGGCGCAGTCGAGGGCGACCCGCAGGGAGTCGGCGCCGGGCACGAACGGCCGTCCGTACGGCAGCAGTCGGTCCGTGCGGATGTCACCGGCGGTCAGCTCGTCGCGCCCGGCCCAGCCGAGCGGGCGGCCGTCGGGGTCGGTGACGAGGAGGTGGGGGGCCTTGGTGGCGGTGATCAGGGCGGCGCCGGCGTCGGCGGGGACCACGGCGTCGGTGGTCAGCTCCAGTGCGGCGGAGGGGAAGAAGGACAGCCGCCGGATGCCGCGGTCGGCGCCGAGGAAGTCCTCGACGAAGCCGTCCGCGGGGCTCGACAGCAGCTCGGCGGGCGGTGCGTACTGGGCGAGCCGGCCGCCCTCGCGCAGTACGGCGACCATGGTGCCGAGTTTGATCGCCTCGTCGATGTCGTGCGTGACGAAGACGATGGTCTTGCCCAGCTCGTCCTGGATGCGCAGGAGTTCGTCCTGCAGTCCCTTGCGCACCACGGGGTCGACGGCGGAGAACGGCTCGTCCATCAGCAGCACCGGCGGGTCCGCGGCGAGCGCCCGCGCCACGCCGACACGCTGCTGCTGACCGCCGGAGAGCTGGTACGGGTACCGCTTGGCCAGCGAGGGGTCGAGGCCCACCCGCTCCATCAGCTCCGCCGCCCGCTCCCGGGCCCGCTGCTTGCCCCAGCCGAGCATGCGGGGCACGGTGGCGATGTTGTCGACGATCGTACGGTGCTGGAAGAGCCCGGCGTTCTGGATGACGTACCCCATGGACCGGCGCAGGGTGGTGACCGGCTGCCGTTGGATGTCCTCGCCGTCGAGGAGGATCGTTCCCCCGGTGGGCTCGACCATCCGGTTGATCATGCGGAGCGTGGTCGTCTTGCCGCACCCGGAGGGTCCGACGAGGACGGTGATCGAGCGGTCGGGGATCTCCAGCGACAGCCGGTCGACCGCCACCGTGCCGTCCGGGTACCGCTTCGTGACTGAATCGATCCGTATCAAGACGCCGATTGCCCTTCGGGTGCCGAAAGCTTTTGACCGAGGTCGCACGCTCTGTCGCCGGTCGAGTGTAAACGGCACCTCTGACAGAACCCTGGAACTCAACGACCCGGGTCGCGGCGACCCGGACTACGCCGCCACCTGCCCCGATTCCGCCGAGGGAAACCCGGCGGTCCGCACCACCCGGCGGTCCGCCGTCACGGCGAACACCTCGCAGCCGGGGCGTGCGGCGGCCCACTCGATCCCCTCCGCACCCAGCGCGTAGGCCGCCGTGGCGACCGTGTCCGCCAGGGTCAGGGTGGGGGCGGTGACCGTCAGGGCGAGCAGGCCGGTCGCCGGGCGGCCGGTGCGGCCGTCGATGATGTGGTCGCCGCGTTCGTAGCGCGCGGAGGTCGCGACCGCGCCGTCGGTGAGGTCCACGAGGGTGCAGAGCCGGTCGGCGTGTTCGGGGTGCCGTACGCCCACGCGCCACGGCCCGCCGGCGGCGACCACGTCACCGCCGGCGTTGAGGCAGAACCGCCGCGCTCCCGCCGCCCGCAGCAGATCGGCGCCCTTCTGCACCGACCAGCCCTTCACCACCGCGCACGGATCGAGGCGCCGGCCCGGCAGCCGTACGTCGAACGCGCCCCCGGTGGCGGTCCGGTACCGCTCGCACAGGTCGAGGACCTCGGTCAGCTCGGGGCTCAGCCGGCCGGGGTCCGATTCGCCCCGGTCCAGGCGGGAGACCTCGCTGTCCTCGCGGAACGGGCTGAAGCGGGCGTCGACCTCGCGCAGCCAGGCGAAGAGGTCGTCCACCGCGGATCCCTCGAACCCCTCGTCGTCGATGCGCAGCGACACCGGGAAGCCCATGACGTGTTCGACGCGCCGCACGTCAGGAGCCCTGTGCGTCGAGGGCGGCTTGCAGGGACTCCCGGTAGCCGTCGCTGGTGACGGTGGCGCCGGAGACCGTGTCGACGTCGGCGCTCTGGGCCTCCAACGTCTCCTCGATCAGCACCGGTACGGCGGCCGTGGTCTGCGGGTGGTCCGGCTGCTGGAGCATCCGCACCGCGCTGATGCGGTCGCCGTCGAGGGTGACCTCGACCCGCACGGGGCCCTTCTCCGTGTCGACGGTGGGGCCGGCCACCACCCGGGTGGTGCTGCCCGGGGAGGTGGACACCGAGGGGGCGGGCGCGGGTTCGGCGACCGCCGGCTCCGGGGCGGACGGGGTGTAGCGCCAGACCGGGATCAGTCCGGCGACGGTCAGGACCAGGACGGGCAGTGCTCGTTTCACGGTGTTCTCCTCGCTCTCCGCGCGTCCGTCATCCGGCCAGGCTGAAGCGCTCGTAGTGGATCTGCTGCTTCGGTACGCCCAGTTCGCGCAGGCCGCGCAGGACCGCGGTGGTCATGCCGGGCGGGCCGCAGACGTAGACGTCCCGGTCGGTGAGGTCGGGGACCAGGCGGGACAGTTCGCCGGGGGCGAGCCGGTCGGGTACGGGCGGGCCGGTGACGAGGTGCAGTTCGGCGCCCTTGGCGAGGGCGAGTTCGCGCAGTTCGTCGTGGAGTACGGCGTCGGTCTCCGTGTTCACGCGGTAGAGGACGACGGCGTGGCCGTGCAGTTCCTCCAGCAGGGCCCGGATCGGGGTGACGCCGACGCCGCCGGCGATGAGCAGGGCGTCGGGGCGGGTGCGGTGCAGGGCGGTGAAGGCGCCGTAGGGGCCCTCCGCGAAGACCCGGGTGCCGGGCCTGAGATGGCGCAGGGCCGCGCTGCCGTCGCCGGCCGCCTTCGCGGTGAGCCGCAGGGTGCGGCCGTCGGGCGCGGCGGACAGGGAGAACGGGTTCGCCTGCCACCAGCGGTCCTTCGTCAGGAACCGCCACAGGAAGAACTGGCCGGCGCGGGCGGGCAGCCGGTCCAGATCGCGGCCGGTGATGTGGACGGACACCACGTTGTCGCTCTCGGGCACGACGGCCGTGACCCGCAGCTGGTGGCGCCGGTTCCGCCACAGCGGCAGCACCAGCCGGCCGGCGAACACCGCGGTGAGGGCGGCGCCCCACAGTCCGTACCAGTAGGCGGTGGCGGCGGGGGACGCGGTGAAGGTGGAGCCGACGGCGATCTGGTGGGTGAAGGCCAGGACCACGGCGACGTAGGTGTAGAGGTGGACGAAGTGCCAGGTCTCGTAGGCGAGGCGGCGCCGGGCGCGGCGGGCCGAGACCGCGCCGACGACCAGGATCAGCGCCAGCGCGACGACCGCGCGCAGCACGCCCTCGACGGTCTCCGCGAGGTCGACGAGCTGGTTCACCGGGTCCATGGAGGACATCTCGGCGTAGCCGAAGGTGATGAAGACGGCGTGGCCGAGGAGCGTCCACAGCAGTCCGAAGCCGGTCCAGCGGTGCCACAGGGTCAGCCGGTCCATGCCGATCCGGCGGTCCAGCCAGGGCAGCCGGGCCACCAGCAGCAGCTGGAACGCCATCAGCAGGGCGGCGTACAGGCCGGTGAGGCGGCCGAGCACGACGAGGGCGTTCGCACCGAAGCCCGCCTGGACGAAGAAGACGGCCACCACCGCCGCGTTCGCGGCGAGCAGGCCGTACAGGCCGATGCGCGCCACCGCCTTGGGGCGTCGCCTCGCGGTGGGGGGTGCGGGAGGCGATTGGACAGCTGTCACGCCGGAAACTCCTTGGTCGGGTCCTGGGACTCCGAGCTTGGTCACAGGCGCTGTCGATCTCCTGTCGGTCAACTTTCAAGTTTTTATCGATCGAGACGCGATCGTGCACCGCCTCTGGCGCCGGGAGCGGTGTGCCGCAGTATGGGCGGGTGGAAAAAGTACGACTCCTCGTCGTGGACGACGACCCGCCGATAGCCGACCTGGTGGCGACGGTCGCCCGCTACGAGGGCTGGGAGGCGGTCACCGCCAACTCGGGTGAGGAGGCGCTGCGCCGCGCCGCCGACTTCCGCCCGGACATCGTGGTGCTCGACCTGATGCTGCCGGACGTCGACGGCTTCGGCGTACTGGACCGGCTGCGGCGCTCCGGGACGATGGTGCCGGTGGTGTTCCTCACCGCGCGGGACGGGGTCGCCGACCGGGTGGCGGGGCTGACCCGGGGCGGGGACGACTACCTGGTCAAGCCGTTCGCCGTGGAGGAGCTGATGGCCCGGCTGCGGACGGTGCTGCGGCGCAGCACGGGACCGGGGTACCAGCGGTCGGTGCTGCGGGTGGCGGACCTGACGATGGACGAGGACACCCGCGAGGTGCGGCGCGGTGAGCGGCTGCTGTCGCTGACGCCGACCGAGTACGAGGTGCTGCGCTACCTGATGCGCCGGTCGCCGACCGTGCTGACCAAGGCGCAGATCCTGGACCATGTGTGGGAGTACGGCTTCGGGGGCCGCTCCAATGTGGTGGAACTGGTGGTGAGCCGGCTGCGGCGCAAGCTGGACGACACCGGTGAGCCGCTGATCCAGACCGTGCGGGGCTTCGGGTACGTGATCCGGCAGGCCGCCGGGTGACGGCGTATCTCCGGCGGCTGCGGGAGACGTACCGGCGGATGCGCCTGGGCACCCGGCTGGCGCTGGGCCTCGGGGTGCTGTCGCTGGCGGTGTTCGCGGTCGTCGGCACCGCGCTCACCACGTACATGCACGACTATCTGGAGCGGCAGCTCGGCGACCAGCTCAAGCTGATCCAGGCCGTGCAGGCCAAGGACGCGGCGGCGCACGGCACGGTCAGGCGGAAGCCGTACTACGGCTGGTACACGGCGGTGTACGACGTCTCCGACGACGCGGTCACCCTGCGCAGGCCCTCCGACGTGCCCGAGGACACCCGCGCCCTGGCCGACCTCGCGCGGGCGATGGCGCACTCCGACACCGAACTGACGCGCACCGCGCGGATCGACGGGGAGGGCACCTACCGGCTGCGCGGCTGCGAGGTCGAACCGGGGGTGGTGCTGGTGAGCGCCGCGCCCGTGGAGGACATCGAGGAGACCGTCGCGCAGCTGATCACCGTGCAGGTGGTGGTGTTCGCGCTCGCGCTGCTGGCACTGGTGGTGTTCGGGCGGCGGATGCTGCGGCGCGGGCTGAAGCCGCTGAGCGACATGGCGCACACCGCGCACGGCATCGCCTCGCACGACCTGACCGAGTCGGCGGCCCGGCTGCCGCTGCGCGCCGACGGGCGGGACGGCGGCCTGGAGGTGGCGGAGCTGCGCACCGCGTTCAACACGATGCTGGAGCACATCGACGACTCCCTCGCGGTGCGCGCGGAGGCCGAGCTGCGGCTGCGCCGGTTCGTCGCCGACGCCTCGCACGAACTGCGCACCCCGCTGATGTCGGTACGCGGCTACGCGGACCTGTTCCAGTACGCCGCCGCCAACGAACCCGCCGAACGCGAGCGGCACCTGGCCCGGCTGCGGGCGGAGGCCGCCCGGATGGGCGTACTCCTCGACGACCTGCTGCTGCTCGCCCGGCTGGACGCGGCGGAGGTGGAGGCGCCGCTGCGGACGGCGGACACGGACCTGGGAGAGCTGGTCCAGCAGGCCGCCGACGCGTTCCGGGCGAGCCATCCGGGACATCCGCTGGCGGTGACGGCCAGGTCCGCCCCGCTGGTCCTGCGGCTCGATCCGCAGCGCATACGGCAGGTCCTGGACAACCTGCTCACCAACGCGGCCGTGCACACTCCCGCCGGTACCCGGGTGTCCGTGGCGGTGTCCGTCACCGGTGACTCGGCCCTGGTGCGGGTCACCGACGCGGGGCCCGGTGTCCCGGCGGAGGACCGGGAGCGCGTCTTCGACCGCTTCTACCGCGTCGACAAGGCCCGCAGCCGCGACCGCGGCGGCAGCGGCCTGGGCCTCGCGGTCGCCCGGTCACTGGTACGGGCGCACGGCGGCGACATCGAGCTGAGAGGCGAGCCGGGGGCGACGGTGTTCACCGTACGACTGCCGCTGAACGGCGACCATTGACGGTCCTGCCGCTTCCGCGGGCAGTCGCATGCCGTGTCAGCCGCGGGCAGTCGTGCCTCCCCCAGTGCCTCAAGGGCCTGGGAGGTACCCCCGGGGCGGCACGGGTGGGCGGTGGGGGTACCTCCCGCTCGAGCGGAGCCGAGAGTGGGGGAGGCACCCCGTAAGCGCCGGGCTGCGCGACACCCCCCCCGCCCCGCACGAACTCCGCCCACCGGCGCTCTCCGGTCTTACGGACCCGTGACGTCGCGGGCGCGGCCCCGCTGTCCGGCAGGATCCGCGCCTAGCGTGGGCACATGCGCGTACTGGTCACCGGCGGTGCCGGATTCATCGGGTCCCATGTCGTCGAGGCGCTGCGGGCCCACGGGCACGAGCCCGTCGTCTTCGACATCCGCACCGATCCCACGGCGGACGTACGCTCTCCGGGAGCAGTCCGCGACGCCCTCTCCGGCGTGGACGCCGTCTGCCACCAGGCGGCGATGGTGGGCCTCGGAACCGGATTCGCCGACGCACCGGAGTACGTCTCCCGCAACGACCTGGGTACGGCGGTACTGCTGGCCGCGATGGCGCAGGCGGGGGTGGAGCGGCTGGTGCTGGCCGGGTCGATGGTGGTGTACGGCGAGGGCCGCTACACCTGCGCCCGGCACGGGGTGGTGCGTCCCGGCCCACGGACCGTCACCGACCTGGCGGCCGGCCGCTTCGAGCCCGCCTGCCCGGTGTGCGGGACGGACCTCGAACCGGGCCTGGTCGCCGAGGACGCCCCGGTCGACCCGCGCAACGTGTACGCCACGACCAAGCTGGCCCAGGAGCATCTGGCCGCCGCCTGGGCCCGGTCGACGGGCGGTTCGGCGGTGTCGCTGCGCTACCACAACGTGTACGGCCCCGGCATGCCCCGCGACACCCCGTACGCGGGCGTCGCCTCCTTCTTCCGCTCGGCGCTGGCCCGCGGCGAGGCCCCGCGCGTCTTCGAGGACGGCGGTCAGCGGCGGGACTTCGTGCACGTACGGGACGTGGCGGCGGCGAACGTCGCCGCGCTGACGGCGGGCCCGGCCGCCGGGGCGCTCACCGCGTACAACACCGGCAGCGGCACCCCGCACACGGTCGGCGAGATGGCCCGCGCCCTGGCCGTCGCGTACGGCGGTCCGGAGCCGGTCGTCACCGGGGAGTACCGCCTGGGCGACGTCCGCCACATCACGGCGGACTCCTCCCGCCTGCGGGCCGAACTGGGCTGGAAACCGGAGGTCGGCTTCGCGGACGGCGTGCGGGAGTTCGCGGCGGCGGGACTGCGGGGAGACTGACTCAGCCCTCCGTCGCCGGGAGGGTCACCTCGAAGCGGCAGCCGCCGGTGACGTTGCGGACGGTGGTGCTGCCCCGGTGGGCCTCGACGATGCCGCGGACGATGGCGAGGCCGAGGCCCGCGCCGGCCGGCGGGGTGCGGGCGTGGGTGCCGCGCCAGCCGGTGTCGAAGACGCGGGGCAGGTCCTCCTCGGGGATGCCGCCGCAGCCGTCCGTCACGGACAGCACCACGCCCTCGTCCGAGCGCCGCGCGGCGACGGCGACCGTGCCGTCGGCCGGGGTCCGGCGGATCGCGTTGACCAGCAGGTTGCCCAGTACGCGGCTCATCTCCCGCCCGTCCACCTCCACCGGCACCGACTCCACCCGGTCCCCGACGAGCCGTACGCCGTGCTCGCGGGCGAGCGGGTCCGCGCCGGCGAGGGCGTCGCCGATCAGGTCGTACAGGGAGATCCGGGAGAGCGAGAGGGTCAGTGCGCCGGCGTGGATGCGGGAGAGTTCGAAGAGGTCGCCGACCATGTCGTTGAGGCGTTCCACCTCGGTGCGGATCTGCCTGAGGTAGCGGTCGGGTTCGGCGGCGACGCCGTCCTCCAGCGCCTCGGCCATCGCGCGCAGTCCGGCGAGCGGGGTGCGCAGGTCGTGGGAGATCCAGGCGACGAGTTCGCGGCGGGAGGACTCCAGGGCGCGCTCGCGGTCCCGTGACTCGGCCAGTCTGACGCTGGTCGCCTCCAGTTCGCGGCTGAGCGCGGCGAGTTCGGCGGTGGACGGGCGCTCGGGCGCGGCGAAGTCCCCGCCGTCGCCGAACGAGCGGGCGGCGAGCGCCAGTTCACGGCTGCGGGCGACGACCCAGCGGCCCAGCAGCAGCGCGGTGACCGTGGAGACGACGGCGGCCATGGCGACGACCGTGGTCACCACGCTCAGGTCGTGTGCCGACAGGAACATCGCCTGGGCGACGGCGAGGGTGCCCGCGAGCATCGCCGCCACCGCGACCCCGGCGACGACCGCGAGATGCGCGGTCAGCGACCGGCGCCGGATCAGCAGCAGCACGCACGCGCCGAGCACGCCGGCCGCGGCGGCGCCGAGGAAGGCGAACAGGGCGATGAGCAGCATGTCGCGCATCGCTCACTCCTCCCCGGAACCGGCGGCGGGATCGAAGCGGTAGCCGACGCCCCACACGGTCTGGACGATCCGGGGCCGCGCCGGATCGTCCTCGACCTTGCCGCGCAGCCGCCGTACGTGGACGGTCACGGTGGACAGGTCACCGAAGTCCCAGCCCCACACCTCCCGCATCAGCTCCTCCCGCGCGAAGGCCCGCCCGGGGTGGCGCAGGAAGAACGCGAGGAGGTCGAACTCACGGATGGTGAGGGCGAGTTCGGCACCGTTCTTGGCGGCCCGGCGGGCTGCGGGGTCGACGGAGAGGCCGGCCGCCCGCAGCAGTCCCGACGCGGCCGGGGCGGGGCGGGTGCGGCGCAGTACGGACTCGACGCGCAGGACGAGTTCGCGCGGGCTGAACGGCTTGGTGACGTAGTCGTCGGCGCCGACCTCCAGGCCGAGGATGCGGTCGTCCTCGTCGCCCCGCGCGGTGAGCATGATGACCGGCACGGGCCCGCGCCCGCGCATCCTGCGGCACACCTCCAGGCCGTCCATGCCGGGCAGCATCAGGTCGAGGACGACGAGGTCCGGCCAGTGGGCCGCCGCGCGGGCGAGCGCGTCGGGGCCGTCACCGGCCCGGTCGACGACGTATCCGGCGCGGTCGAGATAGCCGGTGACGATCTCGGCGACGGTGGGGTCGTCGTCCACGACGAGGACCCGGGCCCCGGCCTCGGCGTTGGGTGGTCGCTGCTCCATGCGCCCAGCCTCGCACCACGCGTGCGCGAGCGGTGCGGGACGGCCGCCGACGTCCGCGTTCCGTAAGGAGTCGATGACCGGTATGCCCGTTTCGTGTTCGTAGGGTGAGAGCCGTGACCTCCTCCTCCCCCGCCCCGGATCCGGGCCCGCCGTCCGTGGACGTCGTCCTCCCCTGTCTCGACGAGGCCGCGGCGCTGCCGTGGGTGCTGGAGCGCGTCCCGCCCGGCTGGCGTGCCCTCGTCGTGGACAACGGCTCGACCGACGGCTCCGACCGCGTCGCCCGCGAGCTCGGCGCGACCGTCGTGCACGAGGAGCGGCGCGGTTTCGGCGCCGCCTGCCACGCCGGGCTGACCGCCGCCACGGCCGACATCGTCTGCTTCTGCGACTGCGACGCCTCCCTCGACCCGGCGGATCTGGTGCCGTTCGTGCGCGAGGTGCGGGCCGGCGAGGCCGACCTGGTGCTGGGCCGGCGCCGGCCGCGGGCGCGCGGGGCCTGGCCGCTGCACGCCCGCGCGGGCAACCTCGCGCTGTCCCGGCTGCTGCGCCGCCGTACCGGACTGCGGCTGCGCGACCTCGGCCCGCTGCGGGCGGCCCGGCGCGAGGAGCTGCTCGCCCTGGACCTCACCGACCGGCGCAGCGGCTACCCACTCCAGATGGTGGTGCGCGCCGCCGACGCCGGCTGGCGCGTCACCGAGCACGACGTCCCGTACGCGCCGCGCACCGGCGCCTCCAAGGTGACCGGCACCTGGCGCGGCACCTTCCAGGCGGTACGGGACATGAGCCGCGTCCTCCAGGAGGCGCCGGTGCGGGAAGGGGCGGTGTCGTGACGTCGTCGCCCGTCACGCTGCTGGTGATCGCCAAGGAACCCCGCCCCGGCCGGGTGAAGACCCGGCTGACCCCGCCGTTCACCCCCGAGGAGGCGGCATCGCTCGCCGAGGCCGCGCTCGCGGACACGCTGGACGCGGTGGCGCGTACGCCCGCGCGGCGCCGGGTTCTGGTGCTGGACGGAGCGCCGGGACGCTGGCTGCCGGCCGGTGTCGAGGTCGTACCGCAGTGCGCGGGCGGGCTCGACGAGCGGCTGGCCGCCGCGTTCGCCGGGTGCGACGGACCCGCCCTCCTCATCGGCATGGACACGCCCCAGGTGACCCCGGAACTGCTCACCGTGGACTTCGGTGACTGCGACGCGTATTTCGGTCCCGCCGAGGACGGCGGCTTCTGGGCGCTCGGCCTGGCCGAACCCGACCCCGGACTGCTGCGCGGGGTCCCCATGTCGACACCGGAGACCGGGGCCGTGCAACGGCGGCGGCTCGCGCGTCTGCGGGTGCGGGAACTGCCGCTGCTGCGGGACGTGGACACGGCGTACGACGCGGCGCTGGTCGCCGGTGAGGCACCCGGCGGCCGGTTCGCCGCACGGCTGGCCCGACTGACGGCGGCCCACCGGTGAGCGGCGTACGTGCGGCAGCACGCGTGGGACACCAGCGGACGGCCCCCGCCGCCGAACGCGCCTGGTCCGCCGACCCCTACGCCGACGCCCTGCACGCCGGCCGGGGACCGCTGTTCCTGCGCCGCGCCGACGGCTGGCTGCTCCCCCTGGACGTGGAGCGCTGGTGCGCGGAGGCCGACACGGCGGACCTGGAGGTGCTGCGGCGCTGCGAGGGGGCGGTGCTGGACGTGGGCTGCGGTCCGGGGCGGCTGGTCGCGGCGCTCGGCGCCGAGGGGCGTCGCGTCCTCGGCATCGACGTCAGCTCGGCGGCGGTGGCGCACACCGTCCGGCGCGGCGGGCAGGCACTGCTCCGCTCCGTCTTCGACCCGCTCCCCGGCACCGGCCGCTGGGACACCGCCCTGCTCATGGACGGCAACCTCGGCATCGGCGGCGATCCGGACGCCTTGCTCCGCCGACTCGCTCAGCTGCTTTCGCCGGGCGGCCTGCTGGTCGCCGAGACGGTCCCGTACCCGGACGTCGACGAACGCACCCTGGTCCAGATCACCGACGCCCACCGCACGCCCGGCGCCCCCTTCCCGTGGGCCCGCCTCGGGACTCCGGCGCTGCGGCGGTACGCGGAGGGGGCGGGCTGGCGGGCTGAGGACGAATGGTCGGCGGGCGGGCGCTCCTTCGTGGCACTCCGAGCGAGGTAGGGACGAGTTTTTCGCCCCCGCCGCCCCTTCCCGTTCCCGTCCTCCGGGGGCGCTGCCCCCGGACCCCCGCTCCTCAAACGCCGGAGGGGCTTGAATCAGCCCGTCCGGCGTTTGAGGACAAGGCCCGTCCAGGGCCGAAAGGGGGTCTGGGGGCGCAGCCCCCGGGGACGGGAACGGGAAGGGGCGGCGGGGGCGACGACACACCGGCCGGCACACCCGTCAGCCGCCGACCGACACCCGCCGCCCCCTCCTCACCCGCACCGCGAACACCACCGCCGACCCCCCGAACAGCACAGCCGTGACGATCAGCCACCGAACCACGTAGCCGTCCGCGGACAGACCCGCGACGCCGGCGTACCGCTCCGACACCCGGCCGGTGATCAGCGGAAACCACACGAGCGACAACAGCCCGGACAGCGCGGCAGGCACCCGCACATAGTTGACCCACCCCCTCCGCCGCCCCGCACCCTTCACCAGCACACGGTCGACCGCCGCATACAGCGGCAGCAGCACCAGATCATGGATCACCGCCGCCCCCACGAACCACAGCGCGACCATGACCCAGTCACCGTCGAGCAACCGCACCCCCGCGTACGCGCAGAGGACGAACGAGCAGAGCAGCACGAACAGCTTCACAGGTCGCCTCACAGTTCACCGAAGGTCAGCCGAGCGACCCACTTGGTGTCGAGCACACCGGGCGCGGCAGGCACGATGATCCGGGCCGGATAACCGTGATCGGCGGTCAGTTCCTCACCGTTGACGAACAGGGCGAGCAGAGAACGCGGGTCGGCGACCTGATTGGCCCGCAGCGCACCACGCCGGAACGCCCCACGGCGCTGCAGCGACTCCACGAACACGTCCACCGGCTCCTCATGACCGACGAGCGCCGCGAGGTCCCGCAGCCGTACGCCCCGCCACCACTGGTCGGAGGTGGACCAGCCCTCCACACAGGCGATGGGCAGATCAGCGCTGTGCAACGGCATCCCGAGCAGCTCGGCCCGGTCGAGCCGTACGGTGCCGGATCGCCCGGTGACGACCAGCCGCCACGCCTCCTCCGTCGTCTCGGCGGGACGGATCCCGGCGTACGCGGCCGTCTTGTTGATCTGGAACGCGTTGGGTCCGCTGCCCGGTTCGGGACCGCCGTGCGGGGTGAGGACGGCGGTCTCGCGCAGCGGCCCGTCGAAGCTGCGCCCGGCGGAGGTGACGAGCAGCAGCAGCGAACCGCCGCCGACCAGCCCGAACGCCCCGCGCCGCGAGACGGTCGGCGGATCGGGACGCGGAGCCACCAGCTCGTCCGCGTCTTCATCGCCCCCCTCCCGCATCCTCCGCAGGTTCCGGACCGCCACCGGCGCCTTCAGCACCACGTGGGCGGCGAACGCGCCGAAGAACACCCAGGCGCCGTAGAAGTGCAGCGGATAGAAGGAGCCGGGGAAGACGTAGTCGAGCTGGATGTTGAGGATGCCCGTGGTGAACTCGAACAGCGCCCCGCCGACCAGGAGCAGCAGCGAGATCCGCTCCAGGGCGTGGGTGAGCGAGCGGGCCGGCGGCAGGGTGAACAGCTTGGGCACCACCGACCACAGCTTGGCCAGCAGCACCGGCACGAGCACGAGGCCGAGCGTGACGTGGACGCCCTGCGTGAGCCGGTACAGCCACGGCGGGTCGGTGGGCCAGGAGAAGAGGTAGAAGCCGAGGATCCCCTTGCCGGGGGTCTTGTCGTTCACCGGCGCGAGATCCGGGTTGTACGCGGCGTACGACAGCAGTCCCGTCACGAACAGGATCGTGACGCCGGCGAGGAGGACGACCCCGAGCACCGAGGTGAACCGGGGGCCGCGCAGCGGGCTGCGCCAGAAGTCCGGCGCGAACGGGCCGCGCGCGGGGCGGGTGGGGAGGGAAGACCGAGGCATGTGCCGACCGTAGGTCCGCACCACCCCTCGAAAGGGTGCGGAAGCGATGACGAAACGCTGACATCCGCCCTGGCCGGCCGCTCACCACCGCTCTCCCGGCCTAGCGTGACGACGTGAACCGCGATCTTTCCCGTGCCACGGTCCGTGACCTCTCGGCGGTCCTGGCCGCCGTACTGCTCGTCCTGGCCGCCGTACTGATCGGCGCCCGGCTCGAGGACCGCTACGGCACGCTCCGGGTGGACTGGCCGCCGCTGCTGGCCGACTGGGCGCCGCACGCCGGCCCGGGTACTCCGGCCGCGCTGGTCGTCGCCGCCGCCGTGGTGGCGTACGGCCCCGCCCTGGCCGCCAGGCTGTCCTGGCGACGCCTGCTGCCGGCTGCGTGGGCGGCGTCCCTGGCGTGGACCTGGTCCCTCGCCCTCGTCGACGGCTGGTCCCGGGGCGTCGCCGAGCAGCTGACCACCACCCACGAGTACCTGCGGGCCGTCGACCGCTTCCGGGACATCCCCGCCGCCCTGCGGGACTTCGACGCGCACATCCTGCTCGGCAGCCCCGACAACTGGCCCGCCCATGTCGCCGGGCACCCACCGGGCGCCACCCTCACCTTCGTCCTCCTCGACCGGATCGGGCTGGGCGGCGGAGGGTGGGCGGGCGCCTTCGTCATCGTCACCGGCACCACGGCGGTGGTCGCGATCCTGATCGCCGTACGCCGGCTCGCCGACGAGTCGCTCGCCCGCCGCGCGGCGCCCTTCCTGGTCCTGGCCCCGGCGGCGGTGTGGACGGGCACGTCCGCCGACGGCTACTTCACGGCGGTCGCCGCCTGGGCCGTCGCCCTGCTCGCCCTCGCCGTGACCGGACACCGCCCGGCCTGGACGGGCCTCGGCTCGGGACTGCTGTTCGGGCTCACCGCGTACCTGTCGTACGGGCTCACCCTGTTCGCGGTGATCGGCGCGGCCGTCCTGCTGCTGGGGACGCGGCGGCTGCGGGTACTGCCGTACGTGATCGCCGGGTTCCTGGTGGTGCCGGTGGTGTTCGCCGTGCTGGGGTTCGACTGGTGGGAGGCGTACCGGCTGCTGGTCACCCGCTACCACCAGGGGGCGGGCGGGGTACGGCCGTACGGGTACTGGGTGTGGGCCAACCTCGCGTGCACGGTGCTGATCACCGGCCCGGCGACGGTGGCCGGGCTGCGCGGGGCCGGGGGCGCGCTCATCGGGGACCGGGGCGCCGCCGCCCGCCTGGCGGTGCTCGTGGCGTCCGCCCTCCTCGCGCTGCTGATCGCCGATCTGTCCGGGATGAGCAAGGCGGAGACGGAACGCATCTGGCTGCCCTTCGCGTTCTGGCTGCTCCCCGCCGCCGCCTTCCTGCCCGGCCCGCGCGCCTGGCTCGCCGCACAGGCCGTCCTCGCGCTGCTCCTCAACCACCTGCTGCTCACCGGCTGGTGAGCAGCAGGCGAGTACGGGTCAGCCCTCGGCGGGCTGCAGCGTCAGCGAGATGCTGTTGATGCAGTACCGCTGGTCCGTGGGCGTCGCGTACCCCTCGCCCTCGAACACGTGCCCCAAGTGCGAACCGCACCGCGCACACCGTACCTCGGTGCGCACCATGCCGTGCGACCGGTCCTCGATCAGCTCCACGGCCTCGGTGTCCTTCGGGTCGTAGAAGGACGGCCAGCCGCAGTGCGACTCGAACTTGGTGGTCGAGGTGAACAGCTCGGCGCCACAGGCGCGACAGGAGTAGACGCCCTCGGTCTTGGTGTCGGTGTACTCACCGGTGAAGGCGGGTTCCGTGGCCGCCTGGCGCAGGACGGCGTACTCGTTCGGGGACAGTTCCGCGCGCCACTGCTCGTCCGGCTTCTCCACGTCGTACGGCATGAGCTTCCAGCCCCTTACTTCGACAGATGGTCCAGGATGCGCGGGCCGAGGTCGGTGACGTCGCCCGCTCCCATGGTGAGAACGAGATCACCGGGCTTCGCCATTCCCGCGACCACCTCGGGGATCTCCGCCTTGTCGTGGACGGCGGTGACGTCCGCGCCGGCCGCACGGGCCGCCTCGATGATCAGCTCGCTGGTGACGCCGGGGATCGGGTCCTCGCGGGCCGGGTAGATGTCCAGCACCACCGAGGCGTCGGCCAGGGACAGGGACTGGCCCATCTCCTTGCCCAGCTCGCGGGTGCGGGAGAAGAGGTGCGGCTGGAAGACGACGAGGATGCGGGCGTCCCCGGCGGCGGCGCGCATCGCCTCCAGGTCGGCGGTCATCTCGGTCGGGTGGTGCGCGTAGGAGTCGATGACCTGGACTCCGGCGGCCTCGCCCTTGAGCTGGAGGCGCCGCTTGACGCCGGTGTACGCGGCGAGCGCCGGGGCCAGCTCGGCGGCCGGGACACCGAGCGCCACGCCGGCGGCGAGCGCGGCGACCGCGTTGTGCGCGTAGTGCCGGCCGGGGACCGACACGGTGAAGGTGAGCGGGGCGCCGTCGAGCTCGACGGTCACCTCGCTCCTCAGTCCCTGCGGGAGGACGGACAGCACCCGCACGTCGGCGTCCGCGGACTCGCCGTACGTCACGGTCCGCACCGAGCCGTCCAGCCGCCGGGTCAGCTCGCGGGCGCCCTCGTGGTCGGCGGAGATCACCAGGGTGCCGCCGGGCACGATCCGGCCGACGAACGTCTCGAAGGACTCGTGGATCTCCTCCATGGACGCGTAGTTGGCGTGGTGGTCCAGCTCCACGTTGAGGATGATCGCGACCTCGGGCGCGTACTTGTGGAAGCTGCGGTCCGACTCGTCGGCCTCGGCGACGAAGATCTCGCCCGCGCCGTGCAGCGCGTTGGAGCCGGGGGCGTCCAGGTCGCCGCCGATCGCGTACGACGGCTCGCGGCCCAGCGCGGTGAGGGAGACGGCCAGCATGGAGGTGGTGGTGGTCTTGCCGTGGGTGCCGGCCACCGCGATGGGGCGCAGGCCGTCCATCAGGGCGGCGAGGGCGTCCGAGCGGTGCACCACCGGGACGCCCAGTTCGGTCGCGCGGACCAGTTCGGGGTTGTCCTCGCGGATCGCGGAGGAGACGACGACGCAGCTGGCGTCGTCGGCGAGGTGCGCGGCGGCGTGCCCGATGTGGACGGTGGCGCCGAGGGCACGCAGGGCGTCGGCGGTCGCGGAGTCCTTGGCGTCGCTGCCTGCCACCTCGGCGCCGCGCTGGGCGAGGATCTTGGCGATGCCCGACATCCCGGCGCCGCCGATGCCGATGAAGTGCGGTCGGTCCATGGCGGTAGGAAGGCCGGGTGCCATGCGTGTTCTCCCAGTGGTGCGACGAAGCGGGACGGCGGTCTTCGCGCTCTCGCCGGAGAGCCGGGAGAGCCGGGAGAGCCGGGAGAGCGCCGCCCCAGCCTATGCCTTGCTGTGCGAGAAGAGTTTCAGCACCGGCACCCCGACCTTGTGGCGGGCGCGGGAGGCCCAGTCGCGGTGGAAGAACTCCTCCACGTAGTGCGGGTCGGTCAGGACGATCACCTCGTCCGCCCCGACCTCCTCCACCATGGTCTTCAGCGCGTCCAGGGGGTGGTCCGCGATGAGGCGGCCGTCCGCCGTGTCGCCGGTGGCGCGCAGGGCCCGCAGGGACACCTCCAGGGCCTGCTCCCCCATGTCCTGGGCCTCCTCGCCCTCGGGGGTCTCACCCTCGCGGGCGGCCTCGTCGAGCTCGCCGAGCGCGACGTCGTCGATGGCTCTCAGCAGCCGGTCGGCCTGTTCGCCGCGCGGCTGGAGCAGCACGTGGAAGGAGACCGGCTCGTCGCCGTGCAAGGTGGTGACGAACTCCACGTCGGCGGACGTCAGGGCCTTCTCGATCATCAGTACGCTTGTGAACACCAGGCGCCCCTTCTCCTCGGAGGACCCTAGGGCCCCCTCTCTGCTCCGTGGACCCGGCCAGGCCCTGCGGAAACCCTTCTGCCCCGTGTGCGCACGGGTACTGCCGGATTCAGTGTCGCCCCTTCCCGCACCGGCCGGACCGATGCGTTCCGCCGATCACCGGACAAGCGGCCACCATCGGGCGCTCCCGCGGACGCGGACACGGCCACGGTCGCGGACGTCAGGACCGCTGGTATCGCGTGAACAGGAAACCGTCCTCCTCCAACATCGATTTCAGCGCGAAACGCCGCGGAAGTGTTACGGACGGTCCACCGGAGATGCGCTGCGCGTCACCGGCGGTGAGCATCGGCGAGACGGTCAGACAGAGCTCGTCCAGCACTCCTGCCGCCACCAGCTGGCCCAGCAGCCTCGGTCCGCCCTCGGTCAGCAGCCGGGTGTGCCCGAGATCCGCGAGGGCCCGCACCGCCCGCGCGGGGTCCACCGCTCCCCCCTCTCCGGCGGTGATCACCCGGGCGCCCGCCTTCTCGGCGGCGGCCACTCGGTCCGGGGCGGCCCCGGAGCCGGTCAGCAGCAGCGTGGGCGCCAGGGGGGAGGTGAACAGCGGCAGCGAGAAGTCCAGGTCCAGGCTCGCCGTCACCACCGCGATCACGGGCGCGGGTCCCTGTCCGGCGGCCTCCCGCGCGGCCGCGAACTCGTCACGCGCGCGTGCCGGACGGTAGCCCTCCTGCCGTACCGTCTGCGCGCCGACGACCACGACGTCGGCGAGCGCCCGCAGCGTGCCGAAGATCCGCATGTCGGCCGGGCAGGAGATGGGCTGCGAGCGGCCGTCGTGCTGGGCGGCCCCGTCGAGAGTGGAGACCATGTTGGCCCGCAGCCACGGCTCCCGCCCGCCGGGCCCCGGCTCGGGGTAGGCGTACGCGGCGGCGATCTCGGCGAGGCTCCACTCGCGAGCCGCTGTCTCGTCGGTCACGTCGGTCACAGGGAACAGGCGTCGCATGTCAGGCAGTGTTCCACGCCCCGTAGCATGGGGGACCGTGTCGTCCTCCTCTCCCGCCTCCCGTCCCGGTCCGATAGCCGACGTGGCCCCGTTGTCGCTGTGCGCCCGTGAGCCGCACGTGCCCGCGGACCGGCTCGTCGCCGAGATGGTGCCGCCGCCGCGGTTCGACTCGGTCCGCTTCGACACCTACATCCCGGACCCGAACCAGCCGAGCCAGACCGAGGCCGTGCGCGTCCTCGAGGGTTTCGCGGCCGGCCTCGACGGGGCGGCGGCCGGTGACTCGGGCCGGCGCAGGCTGTTCGGCTTCGGCAAGGCGCCGAAGAAGGCCCCGGCCGGGCCGCGCGGCGTCTACCTCGACGGCGGCTACGGCGTCGGCAAGACCCACCTGCTGGCCTCCCTGTGGCACGCCACCCCGGCCGAGCCCGCGCTCAAGGCGTTCGGCACCTTCGTGGAGCTGACCAACCTGGTCGGCGCCCTCGGTTTCCAGCAGACCGTGAAGACCCTCTCCGGGCACCGTCTGCTGTGCATCGACGAGTTCGAGCTGGACGACCCGGGCGACACCGTGCTCGTCTCCACCCTGCTCGGCAAGCTGGTCGAGGCCGGCGTCGCGCTCGCCGCCACCTCGAACACGCTGCCGGGCAAGCTCGGCGAGGGCCGGTTCGCGGCGGCTGACTTCCTGCGCGAGATCCAGGGTCTGTCGGCCCACTTCCGGGCCCTGCGCATCGACGGCGAGGACTACCGCCACCGGGGTCTGCCCGAGGCGCCGGAGCCGTACTCCGACGAGCGGGTGACGCGGACGGCGCACGCCACCGAGGGCGCCTCGCTCGACGCCTTCCCCGACCTGCTGGAGCATCTCGCGCGGGTCCACCCCAGCCGCTACGGCGCCCTGACCGACGGGCTCCGCGCGGTGTGCCTCACCGGTGTGCGTCCGGTGCCGGACCAGTCGACCGCGCTCCGGCTCGTCGTCCTCGCGGACCGGCTCTACGACCGTGAGGTGCCCGTGCTCGCCTCGGGGCTGCCGTTCGACCGGCTGTTCAGCGAGGAGATGCTGAAGGGCGGCTACCGCAAGAAGTACTTCCGGGCGATCTCGCGGCTCACCGCGCTGGCCCGCGACGCGGGATCCCTCTGATCACGGGATCCTTCTGATCGAGGGATCCCTCTGGTCAAGGGCGGGTTCACGCCAACACACCCTTTCTTTTCAGGCTCTCTTCGCCACGAAACACCGAGTTAACCCTGCAAACGACTTCGCAGGGTTAACGTGTTTCTTGACCAACCATTGACCAAGCGTTGGTGTGCGGAAGAGGTGCGAACCGCCTTGTCGCACACGCATGTCCCGAGGTCCGGCGACCGCGGCCACACCCCGGCCCCTTGCCGTCGCTTTACCCGCGCTTCATTTCTCCGCATTCCCCACGGCCTTCGCATCCGCGTATACAACCCGCGAAGCAAGGGCCATGGGTCAGTGAACCCGACCTTTGTCATGCCCGTCCGACGCGCCCCCACGCGCGCCAGGAGGAATCACCAGATGCAGCCCCTCATCGACAACGCCCGCACGTTCGGACAGCGCCCTGAGGAGTTCGCCCGCCTCGCCGAGGGTCAATCCCCCGACGTCCTGTTCATCACCTGCTCCGACTCCAGGGT
This sequence comes from Streptomyces sp. CB02400, assembly GCF_001905725.1. GTDB lineage: Bacteria > Actinomycetota > Actinomycetes > Streptomycetales > Streptomycetaceae > Streptomyces > Streptomyces atrovirens. The sequence continues at coordinate 549,104 of NZ_LIWB01000001.1, read as the reverse complement.
CGTACCGGCCCTGATCACGGGCGCCCGGCCCGGCGAGCTCTTCGAGCTGCGCACCGCGGGCAACATCGTCCCGCCGTACACCCTCGGACGCCCCACCGCCGAGGCGGCCACCGTCGAGTACGCCGTGGGAGTCCTCGGCGTCACGGACATCGTGGTCTGCGGCCACTCCCACTGCGGGGCCATCGGCGCGCTGGTGCGCGGCGACGACCTGGACGCCGTGCCCGCCGTACGCGACTGGCTGGCGCACGCCGCCGACGAGCCGGCGTCGTCCGACGCCGCGGACCCGGCCTGCGCGGAAGCGGTCCAGCACCACGTCCTGGCCCAGCTGCTGCGGCTGCGCTCGTACCCGTGCGTCGAGCAGCGGCTGGCCTCGGGCCGGCTCCGGCTGCGCGGCTGGTACTACGAGGTGCACACCGGAGCCGTACGCGAACACCACGCGGACACCGACGCCTTCGAGGCGCTGTGAGTACCGCCGTGTCCAGGTTCCCTCATCTGCGGCAGGACTTCGCCGCCTCACTCGTCGTGTTCCTCGTCGCGCTCCCGCTGTGCGTGGGCGTCGCCGTCGCCTCCGGTGTCCCGGCCGAACTCGGCCTGGTCACCGGCATCGTGGGCGGACTGGTCACCGGTCTGCTGCCGGGCAGCAGCCTGCAGGTGTCCGGTCCGGCCGCCGGGCTGACCGTACTGGTCTTCGAGGCCGTCGACACCTACGGGCTGCCCGCGCTCGGCGTGATCGTGCTGGCCACCGGGCTGCTCCAGCTCGCCATGGGCGCGCTGCGGCTCGGGCGCTGGTTCCGCGCGATATCGATCTCGGTGGTCGAGGGCATGCTGGCCGGCATCGGTCTCGTGCTCATCGCGGGCCAGCTGTACGCGGCGGCCGGGCTGACGGCGCCCGCCTCCGGCGTCGACAAGATCCTCGGACTGCCCGGTGCTGCCGTGGACGCGCTCGGCAGCACCGAGGCGCTCGCCTCGCTCGCGGTCGGCGCGGGCACCGTCGCCGTGATGGTGCTGTGGCGCCGGATGCCGGGACCGGCCGGGGTCGTACCGGGCGCGCTCGCGGCGGTCCTGCTGGCGACCGCGGTCACCCTGGCGTTCGGCGTGCCCGTCGCGACGGTCGAGGTGCAGGGCCTGATCGACGCCGTCCAGCCGCCCGGCGCGGACGCGTTCGGCTCACTGGGCGTCGGCGTCCTCGGCACGATCGTCGCGTTCACCCTGATCGCCTCCGCCGAGAGCCTGTTCAGCGCCGCCGCGGTGGACCGGCTGCACGACGGTCCGCGCACCCGGTACAACAAGGAGCTGATGGCGCAGGGCGCGGGCAACGCGGTCTGCGGGGTCCTCGGCGCGCTGCCGATGACCGCGGTCATCGTGCGCAGCTCGGCCAACGTCCAGGCGGGCGCCAGGACCAAGGCGTCCCGGGTGCTGCACGGCGTATGGCTGCTGCTGTTCGCCGCGCTGCTGCCGTCCGCGCTGGCACTGATCCCGCTGCCCGCGCTGGCCGGCATCCTGGTCCACGCCGGCTGGAGGCTGATCCCGTTCCGCGCCCTGGCCGCACTCTGGCGGGGCCACCGGGGCGAGGCGCTGATCCTGGTGGTCACCGCCGTGTCGATCGTCACGGTGAACATGTTCGAGGGCGTGCTGATCGGTCTGGCCCTGTCGGTCGTCAAGACGGCCTGGGAGGCCTCGCAGGCGAAGCTGGAGGTCGTGGACAAGGGCGCGGGCCCCATCCAGGTGCACCTGTCGGGCAACGCGACCTTCCTGCGCCTCCCGAAGATCCTGGACACCCTGGAGTCCCTCCCCCAGGACCGCCCCGTAGAACTGGACCTCACCGCCCTCCAGCACATGGACCACGCCTGCCACACAGCCCTGAAAAACTGGTCAGAACGCCACAGCACACCCGGCACACCCCCGGTGAAACTCACAGAGACGCCAAAGACACCGGTCACAACCCCCTCCTAGGGGCGCGGGGCTGTGCCGACATGCGGCTCCGCCGCGTGGGCGCGAACGGGGGCCCGGGGGCGGAGCCCCCGAGGACGGGGAGGGGCGGCGGGGGCGAAAGACCCTGCCGCCCAGCCCCGGGCCCCCGGCATGGCCCCGCACCGACCACCGGGCATATCGTTGCGGATGCACCCAGAAACACACAGACCTCTGAACGGGAGGTCACCATGGTCGAGGAACTGCTCACCGCAGCCGCCGGCACCGCCGCAGCCGCCACCGCCTACCTCCTCGCAGCAGCCCGAGTCGTCAAACAGTACGAACGCGGAGTCGTCTTCCGCCTCGGCCGTCTGCACGGCACCGCACGCCCACCCGGCTTCACCCTCGTCGTCCCCGGCGTGGACCGCCTGCACAAGGTCAACCTCCAGATCGTCACGATGCCCATCCCCGCCCAGGAGGGCATCACCCGCGACAACGTCACCGTCCGGGTCGACGCGGTCGTCTACTTCAAGGTCGTCGACGCGCCGGCGGCCGTCATCAACGTCGAGGACTACCGCTTCGCCGTCTCCCAGATGGCCCAGACCTCACTGCGGTCGATCATCGGCAAGAGCGACCTCGACGACCTGCTGTCCAACCGCGAGAAGCTGAACCAGGGCCTGGAGCTGATGATCGACAGCCCCGCGATCGGCTGGGGCGTGCAGATCGACCGCGTCGAGATCAAGGACGTCTCCCTGCCCGACACGATGAAGCGCTCCATGGCCCGCCAGGCCGAGGCCGACCGCGAACGCCGGGCCCGCGTCATCAACGCCGACGCCGAACTCCAGGCGTCCAAGAAACTCGCCGAGGCCGCCCAGGAGATGTCGGAGACCCCCTCCGCCCTCCAGCTCCGCCTGCTGCAGACCATCGTCGCCGTCGCCGCCGAGAAGAACTCCACCCTCGTCCTGCCCTTCCCGGTCGAACTCCTCCGCTTCCTCGAACGCGCCCAGCAGCCCCAGCCCGCACCGGACCCCCCGGCGGCAACCCGCCCGGGGCCCGACGGCCCGCGCCCCGAGCCGTGACACGAGCTACGCGCGTGGTTCCCGTGACCCGCACCAGGTGATAGACACGGCTGGGTCACAGTTCCTGTCCGCCAGCAGGAAGGTTTCCCCATGCCAGAAACCGGGCCCACCACCGAGTCCACGACCGGCTCCCCCGCGACACGACGTCAGATGCTCGCCCGTTCCGGCGCCCTCGGCATCGGCATCGTCTTCACCGGCGCCCTCTCCGAACTCTTCACCGGCACCGCCGCCGCCCAGAACCTCGGCCACAGCGGCTACGGCCCCCTGGTCCCCGACCCCGACGGGCTGCTCGACCTGCCGAAGGGCTTCCGCTACAAGGTCCTCTCCCGCGAGGGCGACCCGCTGCGCTCCGGCGAGGGCCCGGTCCCCTCCAACCACGACGGCATGGCCGCCTTCGCCGGCCGCCACGGCCGTACCCACCTGGTCCGCAACCACGAGAACCGCGCCGGCGGCAGAGTCCCCGTCCCGGTGATCGACGGCCTGACCTACGACCCGGAGGGCAAGGGCGGCTGTACGGCACTCACCCTGGACCACCACGGCCGGGTGCTGTCGGAACGGGTCGCGATCGCCGGTACGGCAGTGAACTGCGCCGGCGGACCGACCCCCTGGGACACCTGGCTGACCTGCGAGGAGACCGAGGACAAGGCCGGCACAGGCGGCTACACCAAGGACCACGGCTACATCTTCGAGGTCGACGGCGCCGACCCGCGCCGCACGGGCGCCGTACCGCTGACCGCGATGGGCCGCTTCCAGCACGAGGCGATCGCCGTGGACCCGAAGCGGGGCGTGGTCTACGAGACCGAGGACGCCTTCGAACGGCCCTTCGGCCTCTTCTACCGCTTCCTGCCGGAGAAACCCCTCGGCGGCACCGGTTCGCTGCGCGCGGGCGGCCGGCTCCAGGCGATGCGGGTGCCCGGGGTGCCCGACCTGTCCTCGATCCAGGACATCGGTGCCCGCTTCGACCACATCGAGTGGGTGGACGTACCGGACCCGGGGGCCGCCGAAACCCCCATCCGTCACCAGGACTTCGGCCCGCGGGGCATCACCCACGCGCAGAAGCTGGAGGGCTGCTACTGGGGCGGGCGCTCGGTCTACTTCGTGTCGTCCTTCGCCCGCAGCGCCGAGGGTTCGGCGGCCGACCACTACGGCCAGATCTGGCGCTACGACCCGGACCGGCGCCGCCTCACCCTGGTGATCGTCTTCGGCCCGGACACCGACGTCCAGCTCCCCGGCGAGTCGCCGGACAACATCTGCCTCGCGCCCAGCGGCGGCCTGATGGTGTGCGAGGACGGCGGAGGCGCCCAGCACGTCTACGGCGTCACGCGCCGGGGTGAGGTCTACGCGATGGCGCGCGGTCGTCAGAACATCGGGACGGCCGAGGACCCGGAGTGGGGCGAGTTCGCCGGGGTCACCTTCTCCCCGGACGGCCGCACGATGTACGTCAACTGCTACACGCCCGGCACGACGTTCGCCGTGACGGGGCCGTGGCGCAGGTAGCCGCTCACGACCGGGGCGGAGGGCGGTCCGCCCCCCGCCCCGGCGCGGGGTTCAGCCCGCGACGAGCGCGTCCATCTGGCCGACGGCCTGGCTCATCCCCTCCACCATGCCCATCTCGGCGAGCTGCTCCATCTGCTCGCGGGTGTCGAAGACGGACCGCAGTTCCATCCGGGTGCCGCCCTCGAGCGCGGTGAGCGTCATCCGTACCGAGGTGGTCGGCATCTCGGGGTTCGGCTTCCCCTCCTGGTCGGAGAAGCCGTCGGTGAACTCGAGGGCGGTCGGCGGTGCGACCGAGGAGACCCGCCACCAGCCGCCGTACTTCTCGCCCTCCGGGCCGGTCATGTAGTACTTCATGCCGCCCCCGGGCGTCAGGTCGTACTCCTCGAAGGTCGCCGGGTAGCTCGGCGGGCCCCACCAGCGCTCCAGCAGCCGCGGGTCGGCCCACAGCCGCCACACCCGCTCCACGGAAGCGGTGAAGTCGGCGGTGAGGGTGAGCGTCAGACGGTCGACGTCCTTGTCCACGCTGGTGACAGTCATCTGTCCGGTCCTTCCGTCGTGTTCTCGTCCGGGTTCTCGTCTGTGTTCTCGTCCGGGTTCTCGTCCGTGTTCTCGTCGTGGGCCGGGGCCCCGGAGTCACCGGTCCCTGCGGCGTCCTCCGTCAGCAGACCGGACATCCGGTCCACCCGCGCCCGCCAGGCCGTCTCCAGTTCGTCCAGGGTCTGCCGCGCCCGGCCCACCGCATCGGGATCGGTGCGCACGAGCTGCTCCCGTCCGCGTCGCTCCTTGGTGACCAGACCGGCCCGCTCCAGCACCGTGACGTGTTTCTGCACCGCGGCGAAGCTCATCGGGTACGCCGCGGCCAGACGTGACACGGACAGCTCACCCCGGACACAGCGACGGAGTATGTCGCGCCGCGTCGCGTCGGCCAGGGCGTGGAACAACCGGTCCACGGTTTCGTCGGTCCCGCCGGTCTCGTCGATCCCATCTACAACCATTTGGTTGTACGTTAGTCCCGTGCCGGCCGCCCCGCAAGAGGACCGCCCGGACGGTGGACCGGCCCGACAGCGAACCGGCCGGACAGTGAACCGGCCGCACCGGGGTACCCGGCGCCTCATGACGGAGAAGCAGCAGGCAGGCGGCTCGTACTGGCTCCAGACCGCACCGGGCGGCCGGCACCCCGCACTGACCGGGGACCTCGATGTCGACGTGGCCGTGATCGGCGCGGGCATCGCAGGCCTGTGCACGGCCCGGGAGCTGGCGCGGGCCGGGAAGAGCGTCGCGGTACTGGAGGCCGGGCGGGTCGCGGCCGGCGTCACCGGGCACACCACGGCCAAGGTCACCGCCCTGCACACGCTGATCTACGACAAGCTGCGCCGCACCCGGGGCAGCGAGGGCGCGCGGCTGTACGCCCGTTCGCAGTCCGAGGCGATCGAGCACACCGCCCGGGTCGTGGAGGAGCTCGGCATCGACTGCGAGTGGGAGCGCCGCAGCGCGTACACCTACGTCCGTGACGCGGACCGGGTGGAGGAGCTGCGCGCGGAGGCCGAGGCGGCGCGGGAGGCGGGCCTGCCGGCCTCCTTCGTGACGGAGACCGGTCTGCCGTTCCCGGTGGCGGGCGCCGTCGAGGTGACGGACCAGGTGCAGTTCCATCCGCGCAAGTACCTGCTGGCCCTCGCGGACGACATCGTCGCGCACGGCGGACGCATCCACGAGGACACCACCGTCCTAGGCCTGGAGGAGGGCACGCCGTGCCGGCTGTCGACGGCGGCCGGGGCGACGGTGACGGCCCGGGACGTCGTGGTCGCCACCCACTACCCGGTCTTCGACCGGGCGCTGCTGTTCACCCGCCTCTCCCCGCGCCGCGAACTGGTCGTCGCCGGGCCGCTCCCGGCCGGTCAGGATCCGGGCGGGATGTACATCACCCCGGAGGAGAACACCCGCTCGGTGCGCACGGCTCCCTACGGCGAGGACGGCACCCGCCGCTTCCTGGTGGTCACCGGTGAGCACTTCACGCCGGGCACGGGCGACCCGCGCGCACTCTTCGACCGCCTCTCCACGTGGGCCCGCACGCACTTCCCCGGCGTGGAGCTCACCCACTCCTGGGCCACGCAGGACAACGATCCCACCGACACCGTGCCGCTCGTCGGCCCGCTGCACCCGGGCGCCCGGCACACCTACGTCGCCACCGGTTTCGGCGGCTGGGGCCTGAGCGGCGGCATGATGGCGGGCCTGCTGCTCACCGCGCAGATCACCGGCGAGGAGTGTACGTGGAGCGAGCTGTACGACCCGCGCCGGCTGGCCTCCGCGGTGCGTGAGGCGCCGTCCTTCCTCAAGCACCAGGCGCAGGTGGCCAAGCACTTCGTCGGCGACCGGCTGCGCCCGGCCCCGCCGGCGGAGGCGCTGCCGCCGGGCGAGGGCGCCGTGGTCCGTACGGAGGGCGGCCGACTCGCGGTCTACCGCGACGACGACGGCACCCTGCACGCCGTCTCCGCGCGGTGCACCCACCTGGGCTGCCTGGTGGACTTCAACGCCGCCGAACGCGCCTGGGAGTGCCCCTGCCACGGCTCCCGCTTCGACACCGACGGCAAGGTCATCCAGGGGCCGGCGACGCGGCCGCTGGAGCGGCGCGACATCTGAGGGGTGCTGGTGCGGGGCGGGGCGGGTCGCGCAGCCCGGCGCTCACGGGGTGCCTCCCCCACTCTCGGCTTCGCTCGAGCGGGAGGTGCCCCCACCGCCCACCCGTGCCGCCCGCGTGGCGGGGGCGTCCCGCGCCCACCCGGGTGACACCGGGCGGACTTTCAGGCATGACAAAAGGAATGCCGTAAAGTCGCCCATATTGTCATATGGTGATCACTCTCGTACGTCGAGCAGCCGCCGTATGCGTCCTGGCCACCGCGCTCGCCGCCTGCGCCACCACCCGCCCCGCCCAGCAGCAGGCACCCCGCCCCGCACCCTCCGCGCCCCCCTCCCCCTCGCCCCCTCCCACGCTCGCCCCGGGCCCGTCCGGCCTGACCCCGGTCTTCCGCAACGGCCCGCGCACCGGCGACCGGACGGTCGCCCTCACCTTCGACGCCGACATGACCGCCGACCAGGGCCCGAGGGCGGCGGCGGGCGAGCACTTCGACCACCCGCGGCTCATCGCCACCCTGCGTGCGCTGAAGGTGCCGGCCACGGTGTTCATGACGGGCCGCTGGGCCGAGGAGTACCCGGACCAGGCCCGCTCCATCGGCCGGGACCCGCTCTTCGAGGTCGCCAACCACTCCTACAGCCACTACGCGTTCACCGGTGACTGCTACGGCCTGCCGACCGTCTCCGCCGACCGGATGCGGACGGACGTGGAACGGGCGTACGCGGTGTTCCGGGAGGTGGGCGTGCCCGACCCGAAGCCGTACTTCCGCTTCCCCGGCGGCTGCTACGACCGTACGGCGCTCAAGGAGCTGACCCCGGCCGGGGTGACGGCCGTGCAGTGGGACGTGGTCGGCGGCGACGCGTTCGCCACGGACGCGGAGGCGGTGGCCCAGCAGGTGCTGGAGGGCGTACGTCCCGGCTCGGTGGTCGTCCTGCACTGCACCCGCAGCGCGGCCCCGACGACGGAACGGGCGGTACGGAGGATCGTCCCGGAGCTGCGCCGCCAGGGCTACAGCTTCGTGAAGGTCTCCGAACTGATCGCGGCGGCGAACGGCCGGGCCGAGCGGCCTACCCTTGAACCATGAGTGACACCGACAACGACTACTGCCTGATCGACGTCACCCGGCCGCCCAAGGCCGACGGCCCGCCGTACGCGGCATGCGTACTGTGCCAGGAACCGACGGAGTACCCGGAGTCGTACAAGGGCATCACGCTGTGCCCGGTCTGCGAATGGCGCGAGGCGGAACGCACGTCCTGCTCGGGCTGACGGCACTCCCGCGCGGGTTGGCACACTGGCCCCGTGAGCGATAACCGAACCCCTGCCGCCGACAGCCCCTTCCGCCCCGACCCGGGCGCCCGCGACGAGGCACCCCAGTTCGTCCTGCCCCTGGTGGTCCGCATCGAGCGGGCGGCGCCCCCGGCCCGTACGGACGCCCTGGAGACGGCGGCCCGCGCGGTGCTGGTGATGCTGACCGACGAGCGCTCGGCCGGCGAGGGCGAGTGGGCGCGGGCGATGCGCGACTGGCAGGACGCCCGCATCCGCAAGGTGGTGCGCCGGGCGCGCGGCGCGGAGTGGCGTCGCGCGGAGGCCCTCCCGGGGATCACGGTCACCGGCAAGTCGGCGGAGGTCCGCGTCTTCCCGCCCGTCCCCCTGGACGGCTGGCCCAAGGACCTGGCCCGCCTCCAGGTCTCCGGCACCGACCTCGACGACCCCGACCCCCTGCCCCCGGCGGACCCGGCGGCCCCCGTCCTCTGGCTGAACCCCACCCTCGGCATGTCGGCCGGCAAGGCCATGGCCCAGGCGGGCCACGCCGCCCAACTGGCCTGGTGGGAACTCACCGACGAGGCCCGCGCCGCCTGGCAGGCCACCGGCTTCCCCTTGGCGGTCCGCACCGCCGACCCGTCCCACTGGCCCGCCCTGACGGCCGGCGGCCTCCCCACGGTCCGCGACGCGGGCTTCACGGAGATCGCCCCGGGCTCCTGCACGGTGGTGGCGGACCATCCGGCGCTGCGGTGACGCGGTGGGGGTGAGCGGGGCGTGATGTCTGAAGCGGCCCCTGTTGGAGAAGGCCCCGTCCATCCGCCACCGGCGGCAACGGACGGACGGGGCCGGTCCGCGGGTACTACAGGGTGACCGTCCAGACGCCACGCGACAGCGTCGTCTCCCCGTCCGGGGAAATCGTCACGCGGGCGCCGTACGCGGGTAGTTCGCCCTGCCGGTTGAGCCAGTTCCGGATGCGCTGAAGCCCCTTCCACAGGCGGCGCGGCCCGCCCTGGTGAACGATCGGCGAGCCGAGGAACTCGCTCGCCGTGGCGCGGGCCCACGATCCGTCAGGACGCAGCAGCCGCACTTTCCGGCCACCCCATCGGCTGGTGGGGCCGCTTCATGCCCGGTCGACCGCCGACGATGCCAACGAGCTGGGTGAGGCTGTCAATCCGCCAGTCGGCCGCCGCCACTACCCCTGGGGCATCCGCCCACGGACACCCCCACGGCCCGCGGCGAAGGTGCGCCGTACGCAGCCCCGCCGCCTTCGCGGGGAACACGTCGTTGGCCGGGTGGTCGCCGACGTACAGGGTCGCACCCGGGGCCGCCTGCGCGACCTCCAGGACCCGTTGGAAGAAGGCCGGTTGCGGCTTCGCAACACCCCACTCCCCCGAGGTGACGATCAGGTCCGTCGGAAGAGTCAGGCCGTGCAGCAACTGCCCCGCGCGTACGGTCCGGTTCCCGGCGATGACCACGCGCACGCCCCGCTCACGCAGCGCGGACAGCGTCGGACGGACGTCGTCGTACAGGTCGCTCTCGTCCGGGCCCTCCCGCGGCCGGCAGCCTCGCGGGCCTGGTACTCGGCAGCGACGTCGATGCCGGGCCGTGCCAGGCGGAGAGCTTCGGCAGACATCGCGGCCTTGCCCCCTCCAGCAGCTTCGTCCCTGCTGGGGCAGGGGGGCAAGCCCGGTCCCGTGTGAGCGCCTCGCACAGTTCCCGGACCTGATAGGTCCAGAACCTGGCAGTCTGACGCGGCTCAAAGACCGCCCTCGGCAGACCACTGGTGCCCGCGCGGCACCGGGCCGCCGTCCTCGTCGAAGACCTCGGTGTCATGACCCGAGTTCACCCACACCGTGATGCCCTGATCATGCACGACCACGTTGAACGGCGACTGCTCCGGCCTCGACGAACGAAGCCGGTCCGGGCGGCAACCGCTCCCAGACGACAGGTCTGTAGCGACAGGTAAACATCGATTTCCCGGCGAACCTGCCCTTGTACATGTGTACATGCTCTGTGACCCGTATGCACCGGAGATCGCCGACGGCTGGGAGAACATGAACACGCCGCCCGGAGCCAGGCACTCACGGACGAGCAGGAAGAGCCGGGACCAGCCCGCCCTCACGGCCGGCTGGCCGGCTGGCCGGCTGGCCGGCTGGCCGGCTGGCCGGCTGAAGACTGCATGGCCGGCTGAAGACTGCATGGCCGACCATACACGGGCGTTGAAACACACAGCATCCCACGGAAAAACTCTTATTCACACAACTCCGTACGGGTGTTCGGGGCACTACGGTCGCCTCCGAACCGCCGGGCCGTCCGGTGGCTGTTTGGTGCTGCGTGAAAGGTACTCAGTGACAAGACGCATCCTCCTGCCTGCCCTGGTCATATCCACATTCCTCGTCGGGATAGCAGTTCAGTCGACGGCCGCTGCCGCAGACGCCCCCGAACAACTTCCAGCACCCACCGTCAGTGACGTCTCCTCTCCGTTAGACAAGGAACGCCTGGACAGCAACGGCAGTCGGGCCGGTTCCAGCGAGGAAGACTGCGACAAGGCCGTGGAACGGGCCATACGCGCTGCCGACGCGGCTCACTCGTACAGCTGCCTGACCCGGCTCTCACCTGCGGAAGGCAGAGCCGCCCTCAGCAAGGCCACAGCCACCGCACCGGATGGTTCGTCGGTATCCGCCGTACTGGACACTCCACTGCCGGTCAACAAGTGCACGGGTGACGAAGACGGCTACTGGTACGCCACCCGGACCATGCAATGCCAGATCTACCCGGATGTGAAGTACACCTATCGGGACAGCAACGGCAAGCTTCTCGGCACCGCCCTGTTCGCCACCGCGCAGCAACTGGACCTGGCCACGAACAGCCTGCAGTGGACCGAGACCGACCAGATCACCATGCTGTCCTCCACCGGGACACTGCCCGCCGACCTGGGTGTGTCGTGGACGACCAACTGCTCCTCCACCTGCACTCCGAAGATCACGAAGCCCTGGGTCCAGACTCCCATCCGCGTCGGCCAGAACCTCAAGCAGACCTATACCCTCACCGACCAGCCCTCCACCGGCTACGACTACATCGACCTCGACTACGAGTTCGACATCAACTCACCCACCTCCACCGACTTGACGCCGTCGATCACCTGGGGCGGCGCCGAGGTCCGCTGCGACAACAAGATCTCCTCCGCCGACAAGGCCGGCTGCGTGGTGCCCTGGTACACCCCGACCCTGGAGATTTCCCGGTCCCAGTACGGCTCGTCCGCGGACATGATCGAGTGGGCCCAGAACAATCTCTCTGGCCATTGGGGACTGCGCGGTACCGGTGAGCCACTGCACCGCCTGCAGAACAAATCCCAGCAAACAAGCAATCGTCAGGCCATCTGCGGGACTTCCAAGTTCACCAAGGACCCGAACATTCAAAATGATTCCTGCGACGAGTTCCCCTTCGCCGGCACCTACGAAAGCGGCGCCCTCAACGGTGTCGACCACGGGAAGGACTGTGCACAGGTGACGGCAGTGCGAGCGGACACCAGCGGCAATCTCGCAGTGGACTGGCCCACCATCACACCCACGGGTACGGTTGCTGGCAGCGAGAAATGCGTGCGCGGGCACATACCCGGAGCGCTCAACTCGGATGTGGGCTCGGCCTACGGCGTCTTCATCAAAGACATGCTCCTCGCGGACGACGACCCCTTCTGGCTCAGAATCACCTTCTGAACGACCGTTCCTCATGCGGTGAGCGATCCGGCGGTCAGCCTCGCAGGTGCAGAAGACTGACCGTCGGCAGGGGGCTCCTGGCCACCTCGGGCGACAGTGCCAAGCCGAACTCACGCTCCAGCATCAGCAACGCGGGAGTGGTCGGCTCCCAGTCGTCGGACTCCCAGTTCTCCTCCAGGAAGAAACCCGCGTCAGTGAGAGCACGGTTGAGGAACGAGGGGTCGGCGCCCTCCGGCGGCTCGAAATGCCAAGCGTCGTAGTAGGCCAGGAATTCTCCGGATCTCGCATGTGCGATCCGGGTCGTACCGTCGAGAAGTTGCCAGATCGAGACAGCCTCGGTGTCCCTGGACAGATCAGTGAGCACCGAGGACTGCAGCAGTCGACCGTGTGCGGCAACGTCTAGGAGGAAGGTCCACTCCCCACTGCGACACACCCGTGCCGCAGGCATCTCATGGCCGTTCCACCCGAAGCGCCGCAACGCCTCGTCGGGTGTGCACAGCGGGTACGGCGCCTGACCGGTGACACCCAGGCGGGACAGCACCTCGTCGGGCGAGAGCCCTCTCACGCACGTGATGCCGAAGTGGTCCCAAGGCACACAACCGGCCAGTACAGATGTCGTCATTACCCGCGTCCTCCGGCTCGACACATGCTGGGACGCGCTCGTGCCGCGCCCCAGGCGTCAGTAGAACGCAGAACCGACGCGCCTGTTCGCGAGGTCACACACGCTGCCGCGTGCGTTCTCTTTCCGGAAACCCTCGGGCAACCCTCGGTCTCCGTCACCGGGAAGCCCTGCTGTCAGAAGTCGTGCGATGTCGAGGCAGAGAGACGGAGGACGTGTGACCGAGCCGATCACCGGTTGGATCATGGGTCGCAACCTGCGCGGCTTCCTCGAACTGCTGTCCCGCTACGTCGGGTGCACCTTCGACGAAACCGGTTGGGAAACCGTCGAAGCCGGCGTTCATGACACCGACGACGAAGCTTCCGACGGCTGGTACTCGTATCCTCTCGTCGGCACGGACGCCACCTTGCGGGTCTCCCTCGCCCGGGCCGTCGGCGGCCAGGAAGTGTCCGTGCGCGCCGCAGGCGCCCAGACACCGGAGCTTCGGCTCCGTGCCGACACACTCCTGTCCGCCTTCGCCGGCCTCTGACCGCCGCCTTGTCCGACCGAAGCGGGCAACGGACGAGCGAGGCCCGTCGCCGGTGTCTCCTGCCTACCTTCTCCCACCCCACCACCGGGCCCCCATCACTCCACCGCCGACCACCAGCGTCCCCACCACCACACCGGCCGCGATCACCCGTCCCACCCCGGACTCCGGCCCGGCCACCGGAGCCACCGCGGCAGCCACCACGATCCCGGCCCCCGCACACGCTCCGGCGGCTTCTCCCCATACCCGCGCGGCCCCGCGCCCCCATCTCCACGGCCAGGTCTCACTCGTCACCAGGTACGCGACCGACAGCCCCACCACACCGGCCGCCTCCCACCACGCCGGGTCCCCGGACGCCGCGATCACCACGACACCGCTCGCCAGAACGGTCGTCCGGTGCCGCAGCAGAACGTGGGTCCAGAGCACCGACTCCAGCGACGGCCGCCGGTCCACCGCCGGTGCCGCCCACGCCGCGAAGGCGACCGCGCATCCGAACAGCACCGCCCCGCGCGCCCCGCCCACCGTCGCCCACGGCCGCCACGCCACCACGACGGCCGCCACCCCGAGCACCCGCACCGGCACGGTCCCGGCCCAGTACCGCGCGTACTCCCGCAAGGCCGTCCGCGCGTCGAGCGCCGTCGTCGCGCTCACCCCCGTCCCCCGATCCGCCCCGACAGCAACGGCGCCAACGCCAGGTCCAACGGCTCGCCCACGACGTGCCGCAGCACCGGCACCCCGCTGTCCCGCAGGGCGAACCGCATCGCGTCCCGGTCCGCGTGCCACAACCGCAGCCCCAACTCGCCCGCCGCGTCACCGGGTTCGACTTGCGGATCCCCGCTCGGGATCTCCACGACGACCGGTCGGCGCCCCCGTCCCTGAAGATCCCGCAGCACCTTCAGCACCCGTGCGTCGCTCAGCGGAGTGAACACGTACACCAGAGCCCCCTGCGGCAGCGCGGGCGGCGGCACCCGCTCGAGCCCGGGTCCGTCGAACCGCCGGTCCTTGCGGACGTCGAGGACGCTTTCGACGATGCGGTAGAACGCCGCGTCCCCGGTCCCCGGCGCCAGCCACCGCGTGGTGCCCCCGGTCGAGACGACCCCCACCCGGTCGTGGGTGCGCAGATAGGCGCGGGCGAGCCCGGCGGCGGCCCGCACCGTCTCGTCCAGGGACGACACCCCGGTCACCGGGTCGACGACGTCCCCGAACGCGTCGAGCAGCATCACCGTGTCGGCGGCCCGCTCGGCCGCGAACCGGTGCAGTTGCACGGCCCCGCGCCGGGTCGTCGACGGCCAGTGGATGCGCCGTTGCCGTTCCCCGGGCACCCACGGCCCCACCCCGATGACCTCGACGCCCTCTCCGGCCTGCGGGGAGGCGTGCTCGCCGAGTCGCTGCGGCAGCCGTACCGGGATCGGTGTGAACCGGGCCTGCGCGGCGTGCGGGAACACGGACACCTCGGCCGCCTCGACCCGCACGGTGCGGCGCACGGTGCCCCCGGCGTCGTACACGTCGAGGTCCACCGGGCCGAGCGACCAGCGTCCCCAGCGCAGCGCGGTGTGGCGCAGCGTCACCGTGGACGGGCCGACGACGACCTCGTCGAGCCGCAGACCCGGGCCGAGGGTGACGCCGGGGTCGAGGCGGACGGCGCCGCCGTCGTGAGCCACCGAGACGCGGAGAGTGACGGTGTCGCCCTCGAAGCAGCGTTTCGGTTCGACGGTGGCCGACGTCTCGACGCGACGGGCGTACGTACGCGGCAGCGCGAGCGCGAGCAGTACCAGCGGTGCCGCCGCGAGCGCGAGCAGCCACGCCCGGCCGGTGAGCAGGGCGGCGGACAGGGCGACGACGGCGACGGTCAGCAGGCGCAGTGTCCGCTCGCCGGGGCGCGGTCCGCCGGGCGGCGGGGGCGGTGGCTGCGCCGGACCGCTGCGCCCCTCCAGGGCGCGGACCACCGCGGCGCTCGGCCGCGGCGCGGGAGCGGGCACGGGCGGGGTCACGACGGCAGGGCGGCCGTACGCCGCGTGGACGGCGTGCCGACGCTGTCGACGATCTCCCGCAGCACGTCGTCCGTGGACATCTCGCGCACCCACAACTCCGGCCGCAACGACACCCGGTGGGCCAGCGCGGGCACCGCGAGGTTCTTGACGTCCTCCGGAACGACATAGTCCCGTCCGTCCAGCACGGCGCGTGCGCGCGCGAGTTGCACCAGGGCGAGACCGCCGCGCGGCGAGGCGCCGATGCTGATCTGGGGGTGGTCGCGGGTCGCGCCGACGAGTGCGACGGCGTACTCCAGCAGGTCGTCGTCGATCTCCACGCGCTCCACGACGGCCCGCCACGCCACGACGTCGTCCGGCCCCGCGAGCCTTTCGAGCACGGCCTCGGGCGCGGCCCGGTCGATCCGGGCCCGCAACATCGCCAGCTCCTCCGAGGCGGCCAGGTAACCCATCCGCACCCGTAGCTGGAACCGGTCGAGCTGGGCCTCGGGCAGGGAGTAAGTACCCTCGTACTCCACCGGGTTGGCGGTCGCGATCACCAGGAACGGGTCGGCGAGCGGCCGGGTCTCGCCGTCCACGGTCACCTGCGACTCGGCCATCGCCTCGAGCAGCGCGGCCTGTGTCTTGGGCGGG
This sequence comes from Streptomyces sp. CB02400, assembly GCF_001905725.1. Lineage (GTDB taxonomy): Bacteria > Actinomycetota > Actinomycetes > Streptomycetales > Streptomycetaceae > Streptomyces > Streptomyces atrovirens. The sequence goes on along the minus strand of NZ_LIWB01000001.1, from coordinate 533,246 downwards.
GTCCGGTTGATCTCGTCGGCGAGCAGGAGGTGCGTGAAGACCGGGCCGGGGTGGAACACCATCTCGCCGGTGCGCTGGTCGTACAGCGGTGTTCCGGTGACGTCCGACGGCAGCAGGTCGGGCGTGAACTGGATCCGGCGGAAGTCCAGGCCGAGCGTGGTGGCGAAGGACCGCGCGAGGAGCGTCTTGCCGAGCCCCGGCAGGTCCTCGACGAGGACGTGCCCGCCGGCCAGCACGGCCAGCATCACCAGTTCGAGGGCGTCCGACTTGCCGACGACGGCACGGCCGATCTCGCGCAGTACGGCACCGGCCTGCTCGCCGACCTCCCCGGCGGTGCGGGGCTGAGGCGTGGAGGAACTCGTCACGTGGTCTCTTCCTTACGAGTACGGGGGGTACGTGTGCGGGGTGCGCCGAGTGCCTCGAGCCGGTCGACGAGACGGCGCAGCACGTCCAGGGGAACATCGCCGTCGGGCCCGGTCCGGGGCGTCTCGTGCCCCAGCCACGGCCACAGCTCGGGCCCGATCAGCTCGGCGGCGCGCCGGGGCTGGTGGTCGAGCGAGACATGGTGGTGCTCGGCGAGTACGGCGGCGTACAGGCGGCGCAGTTCGGGCCGGAGCACCGCGCGGTAGTAGAGGGCGCCGTCGGGTCCCGTGGCGGTTCCGATGTTCCGTCGCCACTCGCCCATGCCCGGCGCCCGCGTCCCCAACAGCCGTACCTCGTCCCGCCGTCCGGAGTCGAAGGCGCCCGCCCCGGCGACGTACCGGGCGAGGAGCAGCGCCGCGACGACGAGCACGGTCACCACGGCGCCGGCCGCCCGGAGTCCGTCGAGGAGCAGGACGAGCAGGACACCGGAGCCGGCGACCGCGCCGCCGAGCAGCCCGAGCCGGCGCGGTGTGAGCATGTCCCGCCCCGAAGTCCTTTCCACGGGCCGGCTCACCGTCCGGCCTCCCGGTCCTGGAGCAGCGAGGCGATCTCCTCCAGGGCGTCGGCCGCGGCCTCACGGTGCGAGCCGTCCATCGGGTGCGAGGAGTAACGGGCCTCGCGGAACAGCGCGGTGAGACGCGGTGCGGCCGGAGTCGGGGCGAGGCCGGCGCCGGCGGCGCGGGTGAGCAGGTCGGAGGGGCTGTCGGAGGCGCGCCGCTGCACGCCGGACGCGACGAGGGCGTCCTCCATCGCGGCGTAACAGGCGATGACGGCCGCCCGGGCGTCACCGGTGTCGGCCAGGGCGCGGCGGCCCGAGTGCACGGCGGACAGGAGAAGACGCGCGTCGTCGTCCTCCGCCGGGGTGCCCGCGGGGTCGGGGGGCTTCGGCACCGTCAGCCCGTGCCGTCGCAGTCGCCGTACGACGGCCACCGTGACGACCACGACGACGACCGCGGCCAGCAGGCCGAGCAGGAGGTACAGCGGCATGGACAGGCTGTGTCCCGAACCCTCCTCGGACGGCGGCCTGTTGGGGCCCGGTGGTGGGGAGGGCGGCGGGAGGTTCTCCGGTGGGGTGGCGGTGGGCGGTGTGCTGTCGTGGTCGAACCGGTGCAGGACCAGGGCCAGGACGCCGATGACGCCCGCCCCGGTGAACAGCAGCGGCACGGCGGCCTCCCGAAGCCGCTCCTCGCCCGGTGGCAGCATGGTGCGGCCGGCGCCGATCCGGTGGCGGAGGCGATCGACGGCCAGCATGGCTCCGGCCGTCCAGGCGACGGACGCCCCGATCGCGACGAAGCCCCAGTGGCCGAGCGGCCCCCTGCCGGGGTGCAGCAGCCCTTCGGCGGGCCGCAGCACGAGGGCGGCGACGGCCAGCGCCCCGACGACCCCGGCGGCGACCACCGGCCCGGACACCGTCCGCTCCCCTTGTTTCATGTCGTCCCCCGCTGAACGCATCCCCCGAACGTCAGTTCACCGCATCTTGGCACATGCCGAGCCACCCGGCGGGTTCGGTCGGGGACAGAGTCGAGCAGGTGGAGGCGGCGTCTGCGATACGGAGCAGGGAACTGCTCGTGAAATTAGGTAAGTTGCCACTACTCCGTCCGAGGTCCGTAAGGGAGCCACTGGAATGAGCCGGTTGCAGAAGACCTTCCGCGCCATCGACATCGGCGACGGCGACGACGACCGCTGGGCCGGCCACGTACAGGCCATGTGGCCGCGCGCGGAGGGGTGGATGACCGAGGAGAGCCGGACGGTGGAGGGCGCGGAACGTGCCCGGAAGCTGTTCGAGACACACATGCCGGAGCTGGTCCCGGTCCTGGAGCGGCTCGCCCGTCGGCTCGACCGGCCGGGTGGGGAAACCTTCCTCACCCTCGCCACCCTGCGACCGTTCTTCTCGGGCTGCACCCAGATCGGCGCGGGCGGCACCCTGCTGCGCAACTACGACTTCGCCCCCGACGAGTGCGAAGGCACCATCGTCTCCTCGCACTTCCTCCGCCCGGTCATCGGAATGCAGGACGCGGCCTGGGGCCTGCTGGACGGGTTGAACGACGCCGGGCTGGCGGTCTCGCTCACCTTCGGCGGCCGGTTCGTCCACGGCCCCGGCTTCGCCGTCCTCATCGTGCTGCGCTATCTGCTGGAGACCTGCGACACCGTCGACGAGGCGGTCGGCAGGCTGCGGTCCATACCGATCGCCATCCCGCAGAACGTCACCCTCGTCGACTCCGAGAAGGCGGTGACGGTGTTCGTGGGACCGGACATCCCGCTGACCGAGGCGCCGGACGCCTGCGCCGCCAACCACCAGCACCTGCCGGTGCCGGACGACCAGGAGCGGTTCTCCCGGACCCAGGAGCGGCTGAGCACCGTCCGGGCGACGGGAACGGACGTGGCGGCGATGCTGGAGCCGCCGCTGTACCAGTACGCGTACGACGAGGGGCTGGGGACGGTCTACACCGCCCACTACCGGCCCGCCGAGGGCCGCGTGACCTATCACTGGCCCGGCGAGACCTGGGAACAGTCCTTCACCGACTTCGCTCCCGGCTCCCGCGTCATCGCGCTCGGTCAAGCCGGCTGAGAACCGGGCCTGGTTCGTACGACCCACATGTATCCGGCCAGACCGAGTGCCCCACGGACCATGGCGTCGGCCCACACGGGCACGACGTCCTGCCCCGCGTTCCATCCCGCCGCCCGGAGGAGGAGCAGGCTCAGCACGCCGGCCACGGCGACCGCGCTCCCGTACCGGGTCAGTGTCGTACGTCGTCTGCCCAGCCAGGCCCCCAGGAGCCCGGCCGGTATCTGCACCGCCACATGGAAAACCACGCAGACCGACGGGACGGTGACGAGGAGGAGGAAGGGAGCGTCCGCGCCGGGATCGCCGGGCGGCGTGGCGTGGGCGGCGGCCGCCATCCAGTACGGCGGGACCAGGAACGTGAGCAGGAGTACGGCTCCGCTCAGATGCATGGCCCCGAGGTGCCGGAGCACGGAACGCGAAGCTCCGGGGCTTCGCCCCTTCCCGTCCATGTTTCCCCTCCCTCAGCCGTGGGCGATCATAAGCGGATGATCAGGGAGGCACCGTGAACCGACCGCTGCTCTTTCTCGACGTGGACGGCCCGCTCAATCCCTACGCGGCCCAGCCCGAGAGACGCCCCGCCGGGTACATCACGCTCAGGGTGCCGGTGGAGCGAGGGCCGTTGTCGTCCCGACGGCGGCCGTTGCGCGTGTGGCTCGACCCGGAGCACGGGCCGGCTCTCCTGCGGCTCGGGTACGAACTGTGCTGGGCCACGACCTGGATGGGGGACGCCAACCGGTGGATAGGCCCCCGGCTCGGACTGCCCGAGCTTCCCTTCGTCGACTTCGGTGACGCCCTGTTCCGGGAGCGGCCCGACGGGGTGCACTGGAAGACCGGTCCGCTGGTGGAGCACGCCGACGGGCGGCCCTTCGCCTGGGTGGACGACGAGCAGAGCGAACTCGACCGGGCGTACGTGGCCGCCCACCACCCCGGAGCCGGGCTGCTGCACCACGTCGATCCGCGGATCGGGCTCCGGGAGGACGACTTCCGTGCTCTCGCCGGCTTCGCCCGGCCGGCGCGCCCCTAACCTCAAATGTTCCTCTGAAGGTGTCCGGGGCGCGGTTCGCGGACGCGTCGGGAGGTCATATCCCTCTCACCTACGGGGGGCCGGACATGCCGGTGGAGGAGGGGACGATGGTGGAGCTGGGGACGGGGATCGGGTGGCGGCCGGAGATCGCGGAGGCCGTCGAGCGCATGCCGGGGATCGACTGGGTCGAGGTCGTGGCCGAGAACGTGTGTCCCGGGCATCTGCCCGAGTCGCTCACGCGGTTGCGTGAGCGGGGGGTGACCGTCGTACCGCACGGGGTCTCGCTGGGGCTGGGCGGGGCCGAGCGGCCCGACGAGGGGCGGCTGGCCGCCCTCGCCGAGCGGGCGGAGACGCTGCGGTCGCCGCTCGTCACCGAGCACATCGCGTTCGTCCGGGCGGGCGGGGCGCTGACCGCGTCGTCGCCGATCGAGGCCGGGCACCTGCTGCCCGTGCCGCGCACCCGTGACGCCCTCGACGTGCTGTGCGAGAACGTCCGTGTCGCCCAGGACGCGCTGCCCGTGCCGCTCGCCGTGGAGAACATCGCCGCGCTGATCTCCTGGCCCGGCGAGGAGATGACCGAGGGGCAGTTCCTGTACGAGCTGGCCGACCGGACCGGCGTACGGCTCCTCATCGACGTCGCCAACCTGCACACCAACCACGTCAACCGGGGCGAGGACCCGGCCAAGGCGCTCGCCGAACTGCCCCTGGAGGCCATCGCGTACGTCCATGTCGCGGGCGGGTTCGAGCGGGACGGCGTGTGGCACGACAGTCACGCCCACCCCGTCCCGCGGCCCGTGCTGGACGTGCTGACCGACCTCGCCTCCCGGGTCTCCCCTCCCGGCGTACTGCTGGAGCGGGACGAGAACTTCCCGGAAGCGGAGGAGATGGAGCGGGAGTTGGGCGCGATCCGGCGGGCGGTCGAGGAGGGGGCGGAGCGCCGGGACGCGGGCGCGGTGGCGGCGGCGGTCGTGGGTGTCCGGCCCGAGCCGCGGCAGGGCTCCCTCGGGGCCGCCCGGGAGCGGCTCGCGCTCGCGCAGACCGCGGTGCTGTCCGCGCTGGTCGCCCAGGCGCCCGTACCGGAGGGGTTCGACCGGGTGCGGATGGGGGTGCAGGCGCGGGCGCTCGCCGCCAAGCGGGCCGATGTCGTCGCCAAGGTCGCGCCCGAGCTGCCGGTGATCCTCGGGGACGGGTACCGGTCCGCCTTCCTCGCGTACGCGCGGACGCGGCCGATGACCGACGGCTACCGGCGGGACGCGCTGGACTTCGCCGAGCATGTGCTGGCCGGGCGGCCCGAGGACGCTTCGGCGCGGCGCGAGTTGCTGGAGTGGTGGCTGGAGCGGTCGGGGTCGAAGCCGCGTTCGCGCAGGCCGGCGGTGCGGCTGGCGCGGGCCACCCGGCGGGTGTTGCTGCGGCGCTGACCGCCGGCGCCCGACAATCCAAGCGGAACGTCACATACCGACAACGCTCCGTCCCGGATCGTGAACAAGGCATGGTGTTGTCGCGACCGCGCGCTTACAAACAACTCATGTTCTGGGTCCCTCTTCTGCTCCTGGCCTGGGCCGTCGCCGGTGTGGCGTGCCTGCGGCTGTGTCTGGCCGCCGTGCGCGGCGCCGCCGCGGCCGGCTCCGACGCGGGGACGGGACGCGATCTGACGCTGTACGAGGCCGCGTTCCTGTCCGGTGGTCCCGGTCGGGTCGCCGACGTCACGCTCGTCGCGATGGCCCGTCAGCGGCGGCTGCTGCTCGCGCACACCGGCTGGGCGACGGTGGTCGATCCGCTCGGGCGGGACGAGATGGAACGGTCGGTGATAGGGGCGATAGGGCCTCAGGGGCAGTCGCCCCTCGCGCCGGTGCGGGCCGCCGCGGCGACCGCGGACGCCGTGCGCGGGATCGCCGAACGGCTGGTCGGCGCCGGGCTGGCGGTGCCCGACGGTGCCGGTACGACCGTCGCGGAGGCGGTACGGCAGGTGCGGCTCGCCGTGCCGGCCGTGGCGGGGCTGGGGGTGGCCGCCCTGCTCACGCCCGTCCCGTCGGACATGCCGCGCCATCTGGTCGCGCTGTGGTTCGCGCTGCCGCTGGTCTTCACGCTGGGCTGTCTGGCCGTCGCACGGTTCGAGGTCCACCCGTACTCGCCCTGGGCCTCCCCGGCCGGCCAGCGTCTGCTGGGCGAACTGCCCCGCGACGCCGGCGACGACCGTACGTATCTCACCTCCGTCGCGGTGCACGGCATCCGCGCGGTGGGCGAGCCGGAACTGCGTGCGGCCTTCGCACACCGGGGGCCCTACGAAGGGCATTGACGCCGACACCCCGGCGTACGGTGCTTGCCTCACGTCAACACCAAGCGAAACATCCCTTTTGTCGCCGTTGTGCACCGAAGGGATCGTTCGTCGATGAGAACCGCCGCCGTCGTCCATGTGGCCGCCGGGTCCTTGCTGCTCACCGCCCTGGCCGCCGCCCCGGCCGGCGCGGGAACTCCCGACGCCGAGCCGCGCGGCACCGCGACGGCCGCCGCGCGGGCCTCGGCCGAGGGCATCGACTTCGGCGCCTGCCCCGCCGAGCAAGGGCTGCCCGGCACCGTCCAGTGCGGCACGGTCCGCGTCCCGCTCGACTACGCCCGCCCGGACGGGAAGCAGATCGAACTCACCGTCAGCCGCGTCCGGGCCACCGGGAAGGACCCCGACAACAGCAAGCGCAAGGTGCGCAGGCAGGGGTCCCTGGTCCACAACCCGGGCGGGCCTGGCGCCACCGGCATGTACTTCCCGATGATGGGCGCGCTGCCCCAGTGGAAGCGCCTCGCGGCGGCGTACGACCTCGTCGGCTACGCCCCGCGCGGGGTGGGCCGTTCGGCCCCGCTGTCCTGCACGGACCCGGGGACGTTCTTCAAGGGCCCCTCGAAGGCGCCCGTCCACCCCACGGCGGCGCACAAGCGGAAGCGCGTCGCGCGGGCCAAGGCGTACGCGCGGGGGTGCGCCGAGCGGAACGGCGACTCCCTGCGGTACTACAACTCGCTCAACAACGCCCGTGACCTGGACGTCCTGCGCGCCGCGCTCGGCGAGAACCGGCTGACGTTCCTGGGATCGTCGTACGGCACGTACCTGGGGGCGCTGTACGCCACGCTGTTCCCCTCGCACGTACGGCGGATGGTGTTCGACTCGGCGGTGAACCCGGACCCGGAGCAGATCTGGTACCGCAACAACCTCGACCAGTCGGCGGCGTTCGAGGACCGCTGGGCGGACTTCCGGGCGTGGGCCGCCCGGCACGACGACGTGTACGGGCTGGGGGACACGGCGCGCGAGGTGCAGGGCAGTTACGACAAGGCCCGCGCGCGGCTGGCGAAGGAACCGGCGGGCGGGAAGGTCGGGCCCGGGCAGTTGCAGGCGGCGTTCCTGAAGGCCGGCTACTACGACGACCACTGGCCGCATCGCGCGCAGGCGCTGTCGGCGTATCTGAAGGGTGATCCCGGGCCGCTGGTCGAGCAGGCGCAGGAGTATCCGGAGGCGGCGGCGGAGGCGGAGAACGCGCGGGCGGTGTATCTCGCCGTGGAGTGCAACGACGCGCCCTGGCCCACGGACTGGGCGGTGTGGGACCGGGACAACACCCGGCTCGCGCGCCGGGCGCCCTTCGAGACCTGGGGCAATGTGTGGACCAACCTGCCGTGCGCCTACTGGCGGGCGCCCCGGCAGCGGCCGCTGGACGTGCGCGCGGGGAGCGGTGAGCTGCCGCCGACACTGATCCTGGCGGCGGAGCGGGACGCGGCCACCCCGTACGACGGGGCCCTGGAGCTGCACCGGCGGCTGGCGGGGTCGGCGCTGGTGACCGAGCGGGACGCCGGCAGCCACGGCCTCGCGGGCGGGGCCAACGCCTGTGTGCACGGCCACCTGGAGGCGTATCTGCTGGACGGCCGGGTCCCGGGGCGGCGCGCCTCCTGCGCACCGCACCCGGAACCGAAGCCGGCGTCGGCGGACCGGCGGGCCGGGGAAGCCCGGCCCGCCGTCTGATCAGGCCAGGCCCGCGACCAGTTCCGCGACGTCCTTGCGGCGGCCCGTGAAGAACGGGACCTCCTCGCGGACGTGCATCCGGGCCTCCGAGCCGCGCAGGTGACGCATGAGGTCGACGATCCGGTCCAGCTCGTCGGCCTCGAAGGCGAGGATCCACTCGTAGTCGCCCAGGGAGAACGAGGAGACCGTGTTGGCGCGCACGTCGGGGTAGCCGCGGGCCATCTTGCCGTGGTCGGCGAGCATGCGCCGGCGGTCCTCGTCGGGCAGCAGGTACCAGTCGTAGGAGCGCACGAAGGGGTAGACGCTCACATAGTCGCGGGGCGTCTCGTCGGCGAGGAACGCCGGGATGTGCGACCGGTTGAACTCGGCGGGCCGGTGCAGCGCCATGTTCGACCAGACCGGCTCCAGCGCGCGGCCCAGCCTGGTGCGGCGGAACAGGTTGTACGCCTCCTGGAGCTGGTCGGCGGTCTCGGCGTGCCACCAGATCATGAGGTCGGCGTCCGCGCGCAGGCCCGACAGGTCGTAGGTGCCGCGGATCGTGACGTCCTTGGCGGCGAGCTGGTCGAACAGCTCCTGGACCTCGTCGGCGTACCCGGCGCGGTCCTCCGGCAGTACGTCCTTCAGCTTGAAGACGGACCAGAGGGTGTAGCGGATGACCTCGTTGAGGTCCTTGGCCAGCTTGCCCTTGTTGGGGATCCGGTCGGGGGCGGGGGTGGTGGCGTCGTCACTCATGTCCCTTATTCTCCTGCTCCTCCGTGGAGGCTCTGCACCGGGTTGGCGGTGAGCTGCTGCACACCGTGCAGGTCACCGTGGATCTGGTCGGCGGCGGCGTACGCGCTCGCGATGCACGCGGGGACGCCGACGCCGTCGTAGGCCGCGCCGCACACGGCGAGGCCGGCGAGTCCGGCGAGGTGCTCGCGGACGCGGGCCACGCGCGCGTGGTGCCCGACAGGGTACTGGGGCAGGCCGTCGTCCCAACGGGTGACGCGGGTGGCGACCGGGGCGGCGTCCAGGCCGACGGCGGCCTTCAGGTCGTGCCGGGAGACCTCCACGAGGCCGGCGTCGTCACGGCGGAGGATCTCCGTCTCGCCGTGGCGGCCCACGGAGGTGCGCAGGACGACCAGGTCCGGGTTCTCCTCGGCGATCCAGCCCCATTTGGCGGAGGCGAAGGTGGACGCCTTGATGGTGCGGCCGTCGACCGGCGGCACCAGGAATCCGCTGCCCTCGGGCAGATCGGTCTCCGCGCGGCGGTAGGCGAGGGTGATCAGCGCCATGGAGGCGTACTCGACGCCGGCGAGTTCGGCGGCGGCGCCGGGCGCCTCGGCGCGCAGCAGGCCGGCGGCGGCCGGGGCGGGGACGGCGACGACGACCGCGTCGGCGTGCAGCGCCCGGTCCCCGGCGACGACCCGCCAGCCGTCCTCCGGTTCGCGGCGCAGCTCCGTGACCGGCGTGCCGGTGAGGATCTCCACGCCGCCCGCCCGCAGCGCGTCGGCGACCGCGAGCGGGAGGGTGCCCACTCCGCCCGCGATGCCCATGAAGACGGGGCCGGTCTGCGCCGAGGCGGCGGACTTCGCCTGGATCCCGCGGACCGCCTCGGTGAGGGAGGTGTGGGTCCGGGCGGCCTCGAAGAGCTGCGGGACCGCCGAACGCATCGAGATGCGGTACGCGTCACCGGCGTACACCCCGCCGAGCAGGGGCTCCACCAGGCGGTCGACGACCTCGCGGCCGACGCGCGCCGCCACGTACTCGCCGACGGCCACGTCGTCGCCGACCTCGGTGCGGGGCAGGTCGGCGTCGCGTCCGATCCGGGCCAGCCCCTCGTCGGACAGGACGCCGGCGAGGGCTTCGGCGGTGCCGGGCACGCCCATGACGTGGCCCTTGGGCATGGGGCGCAGGGCGCCCCGGGTCCACAGCGAGGCGGTGGCGGTGGCCGGCGGCTGGAGCCGGTCGGCGAGACCCACCGCGCGGGCGAGACCCACCGCCTCGGGGCGGCGGGCCAGCAACGACTCGGCGCCGAGGTCGACGCGCGCGCCCGCGATCTCCCCCGGCAGCAGCTTGCCGCCGACCCGGTCCGAGGCCTCCAGCACGGTGACCCGCGCCCCGTGCTCCCGCAGCCGGTGGGCTGCGGCCAGCCCGGCGATTCCGGCTCCGACGACGACGATGTGCTGCCCGGAGTCCGCATGTGATCCGCTCATGGCTCCACCCTCTCAAACGCCACCGACACCCCCACCAGGGCCATGTGGCCCTGTCGAGTCCCTACCGTGACCGCATCGGGACCGTCCGGCGCCAACGTTCCGCACCCCTCCCGCGTCGAAGGAACGTCAGTCGTCACGACACCGGGGGAGCCCCACATGCGCACACGACGATCCCTACGACCCGCCCACGCCCTGGCCGGGGTCCTGCTGGCGGCGGCCCTCGCCGTCAGCGGGTGCAGCGGCGCGAGCGACGACTCCGGCGCGTCCGGGGCCGCCGACAAGGCCGCCGCCGCGCCGGCGGAAGGACAGGCCGCGCAGGAGGACGCGAAGCAGGGAGCCCCCGGCGGTTCGGCGGACGGCGCGCAGGCGACCGCGCCGCCGAAGGCCACCGCGAACCACATCATCCGCACCGCCTCCCTCACCGTGCGGGTCGAGGACGTCCCGAAGGCGCTGGACGAGGCCCGGACGACGACCGAGAACGCGGGCGGCTACATCGGCGACGAGACCACCGACCGGGACGAGGAGGGCCACGAGCACACGCGCGTGGTGCTGCGCGTGCCCGTCGGGGAGTACGACGAGGTCCTCGCCGATCTGGAGGGCACCGGCAAGCTCCTCGAACGCAGCGCGAAGGCGCAGGACGTCACCGACCAGGTCGTCGACGTGGAGAGCCGGATCACGACCCAGCGGGCCAGCGTGGCCCGTATCCGCGAACTGATGGACCGGGCCACCGAGCTCAGTGACGTGGTCACCCTGGAGGGCGAGCTGAGCAGCCGCCAGGCCGACCTGGAGGCCCTGCTCGCCCAGCAGGCGTCCCTGAAGGACCGTACGAGCCTGGCCACCATCACCCTGTCCCTGTCCGAGACACCGGTGGAGGAGGCGGAGAAGGACGACGATCCGGGGTTCGTGGACGCCCTCGCGGGCGGCTGGGACGCGTTCGTGACGATGCTGCGCTGGCTGGCGGTGGCGATCGGCGCGGTGCTGCCGTTCGCGGCGGTGGCGGTGCTGCTGGTCCTGCTGTGGCGGAAGGTCGTACGCCCCCGGCTGCCGCGGCGGCCGGAGCCGGCGCCCGTGACGACCGCCCTCGGCCCGCTGCCGGCGGCCCGGCCGGTGCCGTCCTCGACGCCGTCCCCGGCGCCCTCCTCGGCTCCCCGGCAGGCACCGGACGGGGACGGGAAGGACTGACAACCCCTCGGACGGGCCTGAAATCCCCTGCCCCCGTAGCGTGTTCACATGAACATGAGCGATGCGCACGGTGCGAGGGAACGCCTGGTGGTGATCGGCGGTGACGCCGCGGGGATGTCCGCGGCGTCACAGGCCCGCCGGCTGAGGGGCCCGGACGAGCTGGAGATCGTGGCGTTCGAACGCGGCCACTTCACCTCCTTCTCGGCGTGCGGCATCCCCTACTGGGTGGGCGGTGACGTCCCCGACCGGGACCGGCTGATCGCGCGCACCGCCGAGGAGCACCGCGCGCGGGACATCGATCTGCGGCTGCGCACCGAGGTCACGGAACTCGACCTCGGCCGGGGGCGGGTACGCGCGCGGGACGTCGATTCCGGCGCCGAGTCCTGGACGTCGTACGACAAACTGGTGATCGCGACCGGTGCGCGGCCGATCCGCCCGGAGCTGCCCGGCATGGACGCCCCCGGGGTGCACGGCGTGCAGACCCTCGACGACGGACAGGCCCTCCTCGACACGCTGTCCCGCACGCGCGGGCGCCGCGCGGTGGTCGTCGGGGCGGGGTACATCGGCGTGGAGATGGCCGAGGCGATGATCAACCGCGGTTACGAGGTGACGGTCGTCAACCGCGGCGAGGAGCCCATGGCGACCCTCGATCCCGACATGGGGCGCCTGGTGCACCGGGCCATGGAGGGCCTGGGCATCACCATGGTGAACGACGCCGAGGTCACCGAGCTGCTCACCGGGGACGACGGCAGGGTGCGCGCGGTCGCCACCGAGGACACCGAGTACCCGGCGGACGTCGTCGTGCTCGGCATCGGGGTACGCCCGGAGACGACCCTGGCGCGGGCCGCCGGACTTCCCCTGGGGGAACACGGCGGACTGCTCACCGACCGGTCGATGCGGGTGCGCGGGCACGAGAACGTCTGGGCCGGCGGCGACTGCGTGGAGGTCCTCGACCTGGTCTCCGGACAGCAGCGGCACATCCCGCTGGGCACGCACGCCAACAAGCACGGCCAGATCATCGGCGCCAACGCCGGCGGCGGCTACGCCACCTTCCCCGGCGTGGTCGGTACGGCGGTCAGCAAGGTGTGCGACCTGGAGATCGCGCGCACCGGACTGCGGGAGAAGGACGCCCACCGCGTGGGCCTGCGCTTCGAGACGGTCACCATCGAGTCGACCAGCCGAGCGGGCTACTACCCGAACGCCTCCCCCATGACGGTGAAGATGCTCGCCGAACTACGCACCGGCCGCCTCCTGGGCGTCCAGATCGTCGGCCACGAGGGCGCGGGCAAACGCGTGGACATCGCAGCGGTGGCCCTCACAGCCGGCATGACGGTCGACCAGATGACAGCCCTGGACCTGGGCTACGCCCCACCGTTCTCCCCGGTCTGGGACCCGATCCTGGTAGCGGCGAGGAAAGCGGCAACGAAAATCAGGGCGACCATGTGAGGAGGGGCGGCGCAGCGCCCCGATAGGGGCGCGGGGCTGAGTCCATGTGCGGCTCCGCCGCGTGGGCGCGACGAGCCACGACGGACCGGCGCCCCGCACTCGGCCCCGCCCCTACGGCGCAAACCGAACAACCCTCACGCCGTCCCGTTGATCCTCTCGATCGCCTGCCGCGCCTGCTCCGCCGGCGGGCGTGACGGCAAAGACGCCACCGACGCACCGGCGTCCTGCGGAGCCGCCGGCGCAGGCGCCCGCGCCGCCGCCTGCGCAGCCCCCCGCACCGACCGCAACCGATGGCTCACCGCCTCCTCCAACGTCACCGGCCGCCGCATCTGCGAGGCGAGCCGCCCCGCCTCCTGCCCCAGCCGGGCGACGTCCTCCCACGGAAGGCGCACCACGAGCGTGAGCTCGGCCTCGCCGTCGGGCAGCGCGTGCATCGCGGGAGTCACTCGGTCGTTCATCGCCAGTTTCCTCACGTCGGCCCCGCGGCCCCTTCCCCGCGCCGCGGACGGTTGACGAGTCATACGCACGACCGGACGGCGGTGTTCAGCGGCGCCGCGGATTCACCGGCCGCCGCCCGGGCACAAGGGGGATGTGGTCATCCCCGTCCATGACGTGAACCCCGCGCGGCGCACCCCCTGGGTGACGTACGCGCTGCTCGCCGCCAACTTCGTCGTCTTCGTCGTCCTCACGCCCGGTGTCGCCGGCTCTCTGGCCGGCGGGAGCGACCTGGCCGACCTGTGCCATCTCCAGGCGTTCCTGGACCGGTACGCGGTGGTGCCGCAGGAGCTGATCCACCACCGGATGCCGAACCTGGTGCCCACGGGTGGCACCGGGGTGGGCCCGCAGGGTCCGGGATGCGTGATCGGCCCGCCGGGCTACGACAAGTCACCGGAGCTGAGCGTCCTGACGGCGATGTTCCTGCACGGCGGCTGGCTGCACCTGCTGGGCAACATGCTGTTCCTGTGGATCTTCGGCAACAACGTCGAGGACCGCATGGGCCACGTCCGCTTCCTGCTCTTCTACGCCGTCTGCGGTTACGCGGCCTCGTACGGTTTCGCCCTGCTGAACGCCGACTCGGGCGAGCCCCTGATCGGCGCCTCCGGGGCCGTCGCCGGGGTGCTGGGCGCCTACCTGGTGCTGTATCCGAAGGCGCGCGTGTGGGTGCTCGTACCGTTCCTGGTCTTCCTGCCGCTGCGGCTGCCCGCCTGGATCGTGCTGGGCATGTGGTTCGTGCTCCAGGCGGTGTACTCGTCCGGCCAGGGCGTCACCGACGCCGGGACGGTGGCGTACGTGGCGCACGTCGTCGGCTTCGTGGCCGGCATGCTGCTCGCCTGGCCGCTGCGCCGGGGCACTCCCCCGCCGCCCGAGCCGCGCGGCATCGTCTTCGGGCGGCGGGCGCGGCCGGGCTGGTAGTCCGCCCCTACCGGCCGGCTGTCCCGTGCTCGTCCGCGGGGGTCATGGGCAGGCGCAGGGCCAGCAGGGCCACGTCGTCGTCGTTGTCCACGGTGAGCTGGTCGGCGAGCAGCGCGTCGCAGAAGGCCTCCAGCGGGTGTCCGACGGCGGCCGAGGCGTGCAGCCGCAGCCGCTCCAGGCCGACGGCCAGGTCCTCCTCGCGGCGCTCCACCAGCCCGTCGGTGTACAGCAGCAGGGTCGAGCCGGGCAGCAGCGGCTCCACGGCGCTGGCGTACTCGGGCTGGGGATCGAGTCCGAGCATCGGGGACCGGGCCCCGGTCAGGAAGCGCGCGGTGCCGTCCGCCCCGACCAGCAGGGGCGGAGGGTGTCCCGCCACGGAGTAGTTGAGCTGGAAACGGCCGGGGGCCGGGCGTTCGACGCGGGCCAGGACGCAGGTGGCGGTGAACTCCAGGTAGAGGGTCTGCACGGCGACGTCCAGCCGGCGCAGGATCGTGCCGGTCGGTTCCTGGCGGTCCAGGGTGAGCCCGCGGAGCATGTTGCGCAACTGGCTCATGGTGACGGCGGCGGGCAGGTCGTGGCCGGAGACGTCGCCGATGGTGAGGACGGTGGCGCCGTCGCGCAGCACGAACGAGTCGTACCAGTCGCCGCCGACCTCGGCGGCCGCGGTGCTGGGCCGGTAGCGGACGGCGATGTCGAGGCCGGGCACGTCCGGCGGATCGGTGAGCAGGCTGCGCTGGAGGGCCAGCGCCACCTGCCGGGTGCGCTGGTACTCCAGGGCGTTGCTGAGGGGGGTGTGGGCCCGTTCCAGGAGGGTCTGCAGCAGGCCGATCTCGGTCCGGCCGAGGGGAGGGCGGTCGCCGCTGGTGGAGACGGTGACCAGGGCGGCGGTGGTGCCGCCGACGACGACGGGGAACACCACGACGCTGTTGACCCCCTCGGCCAGCCAGGGTTCGCCGTCGGGCGGGGCGATCTCCGGCGGGGGTTCGCCGGGCGGGAAGACGGCGTGGAGCGGGCTGCGCCGGTCGGCGGCGCGGGCGAGCGGGCTGCCGGGCCGCAGGTGCTCCTCGCGGTGCGGGGGCAGGTCGGGCAGGCCCTCGCAGGTGGTCGCGGTGATGCGCTGCGCGGTCAGCGGGGTGCCGGGCAGCCGGTGCAGGGCGTGCGGGAGGATGTGGACGGTGCAGCCGTCGGCGATGTCCGGCACGATCACATCGGCGAGGGCGGTGAACATCTCGTCCAGCCGTACGATGCCGGCCGTGGCGGTGGTGGCCCGCGCCAGCAGTTCCTCACGGCGGGTCTCCTGCCACTGCTGTTCGACGTCCGCGCAGGTGCCCATCCACTCGATCACCGTGTCCCCGTCGCGCACCGGTGCGGCGTCGACGGCGAAGTGACGGTAGCCGCCGGTGGCCAGCCGCAGCCGGTAGGTGTGGGTCCAGCGGGGCGCCTGCTCGTCCAGCGCCCGCTGCCACGACTCGACGGTGGCGGCGCGGTCGTCGGGGTGGAGGGCGTCGATCCATCCGTCGCCGCGGAACTCCTCCCAGCTCTGCCCGGTCACTCGCTGCCAGCCGGGACTCGGCTCGGTGACCCCGCCCATGGGGCCCGTCACCCACACGATCTGGGAGCTCGCGTTCACCAGGCTGCGGTAGCGCTGCAGCGCGCGGCGGCGCTCCTCGGACAGGACACGGATCCGTTCCTCGCTGGTCACCTGCTCGGTGACCTCGACGATCACGCCGAGCACGCCGTGCCGGCCGTCGCTCATCGTGGCGTGGGAGATGCTGAACGAGAAGTAGCGGGTTCCGCCGTCCGCCGAGCCGGGGTAGGCCAGGTCGACGGGTACGGCGGTGAGCACCTCGGCCGTGCCCGTGGCGAAGACCCGGTCGAAGATGTCGAAGTAGCCGGACTGCGCGAGGTCGGGAAAGGCGTCGCGGATCGTCCGGCCCAGCGGACGGTCGCCGAAGATCTCGCGGTAGACCTGGTTGGTGTACGCGAGCCGGTGGTCCGGCCCCTGGGTGAAGACCACACCGATCGGGGCGGGGTCGAACATCTCGAGCCTCATGGGGCCTCCACCTGCCGGTACCCGGGAGCGAACATGGCGGGCGACGTGTGCCCAGTACCCCGCCCCCGGGTTCCGACGCGCGCGGCGCGTACGCGGTGGGTTCAGTGCGCCGTCTGTGTGTGGACGTACTCCACGAGGCGGGTCAGGGCGTCCGGGTCGGTGGACGGCATGACGCCGTGGCCGAGGTTGAAGATGTGGCCCTCCAGGCCGGCGGCCGTGTCCAGGACCTCCCGTGCCTTGGTCTCGACGGCCTCCCGGCCGGCGAACAGCACGGTCGGGTCCAGGTTGCCCTGGAGCGCCTTGCCGGGGCCGACGCGGCGGGCTGCCTCGTCCATCGGGACGCGCCAGTCGACGCCGACGACGTCCGCGCCGGCCTCGCCCATGAGCCCCAGCAGCTCGCCGGTGCCCACGCCGAAGTGGATGCGCGGGACGCCGTGGCCGGCCACCGCGTCGAACACCTTCGCCGAGGCGGGCAGCACCGAGCGCCGGTAGTCGGCGGGGGCGAGCGCGCCGGCCCAGGAGTCGAAGAGCTGGACGGCGGAGGCGCCGGCCGCGATCTGCACCTCCAGGAACGCGGCCGTGATGTCGGCGAGGCGGTCGAGCAGGTCGGCCCAGAGCTCCGGGTCGCCGTACATCATCGCCTTGGCGTTCTCGTACGTACGGGACGGGCCGCCCTCGACGAGGTAGCTCGCGAGGGTGAACGGGGCGCCCGCGAAGCCGATGAGCGGGGTGGACCCGAGCTCGCGGGTCAGCATGCCGATCGCCTCGGTGACGTAGGAGACGTCCTCGGGGGTGAGGTCGCGCAGCCGGGCGAGGTCGGCGCGGGTGCGCACGGGCTGCTCGACGACCGGGCCGATGCCGGGCTTGATGTCGAGGTCGATGCCGATGGCCTTGAGAGGTACGACGATGTCGCTGAAGTAGATCGCCGCGTCGACGTGGTGGCGGCGCACCGGCTGGAGCGTGATCTCGGTGACCAGGTCGGGGCGCATGCAGGAGTCGAGCATCCCGATGCCCTCGCGGACCTTGCGGTACTCCGGCAGTGAGCGCCCGGCCTGCCGCATGAACCACACCGGCGTGTGCGGCACGGGCTCGCGCCGGCACGCCTTGAGGAAGGCGGATTCCTGGACTGCGTCGTTCCTGACGGGATCGGGGGTCGCGGTCGGCGTCTGGCCCGTCGGGCTTGCGTTGGCACTCACACCGGCAAGTCTCGCACGACCCGCCGGCGCGCCCGGACCCCAGGGCCCGCCCGGCGGGATCCGGACACCGCCGGGCGGCGCGGGTGTCCCTCCCTGCGCCGGAAGCCCGTTCCGCTTAATCTTCCCCGCATGGCTGCGGCTCAGGGACGACTGTCGGACGGCGCTGGCGGAATGGACGAACGGAAGGAGACCGGAGGGGACTCCGGACAGGGGGGTGCGGGGGGTGCGCCCCCGCTGCCCTTCCGGACCGCTGTCGAGGCGCTGCGCGGCGCGCGGCTGCGGACACAGATCGAGGTGGATCCCGCGCCCGCCCCGAAGCGGCTCGCCCCGTACGCGTACGCGCTGGAGGCGGCGGTCGTCGACGGCGAGGAGGATCTGGCCGACGGGCGGCTGGTGCTGCTGCACGATCCGGCCGGGCACGACGCCTGGCGGGGCACCTTCCGTCTGGTGACGCTGGTGCGCGCGGAGCTGGAGCCGGAGATGGCGGCGGACCCGCTGCTGCCGGACGTGTGCTGGTCCTGGCTGACCGGTGCGCTGGCGGCGCGCGGACTGACGTACGGCGAGCCGAGCGGCACGGTGACGCGGGCGAGTTCCCACTACTTCGGCGGGCTGTCCGCGCGGCCCGCCGCCTCGCAGATCGAGATCAGGGCCTCCTGGACGCCCCGGGAGGGCCTGGGCGGGGCCCCGGACACGGCCGCCCATCTGGTGGCGTGGTCCGATCTGCTGGCGCAGGTCGCGGGGCTGCCGCCGGCCGCCGCCGGGGACGCGTCCGTGGTGACGCTGCCGCAGCGGAGGGGGCCGCAGTCGCGCTGAACCTCCCGCTCGGGACTCCCGGCGATCACCATCGCCCATCTCTTTGTCGACACGGCCACTTTCGGAAGCGTTACGACGCGGATCGAAACCGTTCGGTCTTCGAATGATCGCTCGTGCGTCCGAATTGCTCGGATTGTTACTCATCACTTCGTGATCATTCGTTAAAGGACACCAGGTTTATTGCCGAAGACGACTGTGACCTTGAAAGCACGGTTCGTCCCCACTGCACCCCCCACGAGCCGGCCCCGTCCCGCACCCAGGAGGCCTGGTGTCCGTTCTCCTCGAGCAGCCCGCAAGCCTGGTCGCCTACCGCCCGAACAAGCCGACCGCCATGGTGGTCGTGGCCGACCCGCGCGTCCGTTCCACCGTCACCCGCCATCTGTGGGCGCTCGGTGTACGCGATGTCATCGAGGCCTCGTCCGTCGCGGAGGCTCGTCCCCGCATCGGCAACCCCCGCGACATCTGCGTCGCCGAAGTCCATCTGCCGGATGGTTCCGGCCTCACCCTCCTCTCCGAGACCCGCGCCGCCGGCTGGCCCAACGGCCTCGCCCTCTCCGCCGCCGACGACATCGGCGCCGTACGCAACGCGCTGGCCGGCGGAGTGAAGGGGTACGTCGTCACCGGCACCCGCACCAACCTCGGGCTCCCCACCCGCCCCGGTGCCGCCCCCATCGGCGCCGCCGCCCGCCTGCACCGCCGCCCCCCGGGTGCCCCGAGCCACCCGGGCGGCTACCGGGAACTGTCCGGCCGCGAGGTCGAGGTGCTGCGACTGGTGGCGGAGGGCCAGTCGAACAAGGCGATCGGCGTCTCCATGGGCCTGTCCGCACTGACCGTCAAGAGCCACCTCGCCCGCATCGCCCGCAAGCTCGGCACGGGCGACCGCGCCGGCATGGTGGCGGTGGCCCTGCGCACCGGCATCATCCACTGACCACCCCGCCCCGCCCACGGGCTCACGAACACAATCTTTCACCCTGCTGACCGGAATACGACCCACCGGCGCCCGTCACGGAACACAACCGGCGACGGGCGCCTTCACGGCACGGATACCCTTGACAGGTGACCGACGCCCACGACACCGCAGCAGACCGTTCACTGCGCACCACCGGAGGCGCCCCTCCGGACGACGGCGGATCTTCTGCTACGGAGGCGCCGATCCCCTTGCTCGAACCGCGTGAGGGCGTTCCGCCCGTGATCGCGGACGAGGCCGCCCTCGCCGAGGTGGTCGCCGCCTTCGCCGCGGGCAGCGGCCCCGTCGCCGTGGACGCCGAGCGCGCCTCCGGCTACCGCTACGGCCAGCGCGCCTACCTCGTCCAGCTGCGCCGTGAGGGCGCCGGCACCGCGCTGATCGACCCCGTCGCCTGCCCCGACCTGTCCGGTCTCGGCGAGGCTCTGTCCGGCGTCGAGTGGGTGCTGCACGCCGCCACCCAGGACCTGCCCTGCCTCCGCGAGATAGGCATGGTGCCCACCCGCCTCTTCGACACCGAGCTGGCCGGCCGCCTCGCCGGGTTCCCCCGCGTCGGCCTGGGCGCGATGGTCGAGAACGTGCTCGGTTTCGTCCT
Organism: Streptomyces sp. CB02400; assembly: GCF_001905725.1. Taxonomy (GTDB): domain Bacteria; phylum Actinomycetota; class Actinomycetes; order Streptomycetales; family Streptomycetaceae; genus Streptomyces; species Streptomyces atrovirens. Next base: position 513,379 of record NZ_LIWB01000001.1, on the reverse strand, counting down.
GGAGAAGGGCCACTCCGCCGTCGACTGGTCCACCCGCCCGCTCCCCGAGCCCTGGCTGCGCTACGCCGCCCTCGACGTCGAGCTCCTGGTCGACCTGCGCGACGCGCTGGAGAAGGAGCTGGACCGGCAGGGCAAGCTGGACTGGGCCCGGCAGGAGTTCGACGCGATCGCCTCGGCACCGCCGCCCGAGCCCCGCAAGGACCCCTGGCGGCGCACCTCCGGCATGCACAAGGTGCGCCGGCGCCGGCAGATGGCCGTCGTACGGGAACTGTGGCAGACCCGCGACCGGATCGCGCAGCGCCGGGACGTCTCCCCCGGCAAGGTGCTCTCGGACGCGGCGATCGTGGAGGCCGCGCTCGCCCTCCCGGCCAACCTCCACGCCCTCGCCGCGCTCAACGGGTTCGGGCAGCGCGTGGGGCGGCGCCAGCTCGAGCAGTGGCAGGCGGCCGTCGACCGGGCGAAGGCGCTGGGCGAGGACCGGCTGCCCCAGCCCGGCCAGCCGGTGACCGGCCCCCCGCCGCCGCGCGCGTGGGCCGACAAGGACCCGGCGGCGGCGGCACGGCTGTCCGCGGCGCGGGCGGGGGTCAGTGCGTTGGCCGAGCGGCTGAACATGCCGCCCGAGAATCTGATCACGCCGGATACGGTGCGGAGGGTTTGCTGGGAGCCGCCGAAAATTGTCAGTGCTGAGGCTGTCGCCTCGGCACTGACGGGATACGGAGCCCGGGTGTGGCAGGTCGAGCAGGTCACGCCTGTGCTGGTTGCCGCACTGTCCGCCTAGTCACCGTACGGCGGGTTTCGTCGTACGGCGGGTGCGGGCTGTGTGTGGCTGGTCGCGCCCACGCGGCGGAGCCGCGAATCGACTCGGCCCCGCGCACCTGTGGGCGCCTCCTTTCAGGCGCCCCTACCTCCTTGGTCCCTACTTCGTCGCCCCCCTCGTGAAGCCGTTGTAGATGAAGCGCTGGAGGAAGAGGAAGACCAGCAGGGTGGGGAGGATGACCAGGACCGCGCCTGCCGAGATGGTTTCCCAGTGGGCGCCGAAGGGGCCCTTGAAGCGGAACAGGGACGTCGAGATCACGCCAAGATCTTCGGAGGGCATGTAGAGGAAGGGGATGTAGAAGTCGTTGTAGACGTTGATCCCCTTCACGATCACGACCGTCGCGATCGCCGGTTTGAGCAGCGGGAAGATCACCTTGCGGTAGATCGCGAAGGCGTTGGCGCCGTCCAGGCGGGCCGCCTCGTCCAGGGAGACGGGGATGGAGCGGATGAACTGCAGGAAGATGTAGATCGACACGATGTCCGTGCCCATGTAGAGCGCGATCGGCGCCCACAGGCTGTCGAACATGCCGAAGCTGTTGACGATCTGGAAGGTCGCCACCTGGGTGGTCACCCCGGGCACCAGCGCGGCGAGCAGGAACAGGGCGACGACCAGCTTCCTGAAGCGGAAGTGGAAGCGGTCGATCGCGTACGCCGTCATCGAACCGATGAGGATCGTGCCGCCGACGGCGACGACCAGGATGATCGCCGTGTTGCCGAACGCGGACAGCATCTGGCCGTCCCGGAACGCCGTCACGTAGTTGTCGAAATTCAGCGGGTCGTCGGGCAGCGCCAGCGCTCCGCTGCCGTTCGCCATCTCCTTCGAGGACTTCAGCGAGGTCAGGAAGACCACGGTGAGCGGCAGCAGCACGACGAGCGTGGCGAGGATCAGGGACAGGTACACGAGGGCGCGGGCCACGGTGCGGCGGGTCATACCAGGTCCACCTTCTCGTCGGGGACGATGCGCCGCTGCACCCAGGTGACCGCCAGGACGATCAGCAGCAGGACGACGGCGGCGGCCGAGGCGAGGCCCGTCTTGTTGAACTGGAAGGCCAGCTTCACGGTCTGGATCACGAAGGTCTCGGTGCCGGTGGCGCCGCCGGTCATGATGTACGGGATCTCGAAGACCGAGAGCGAGCCGGAGACGGAGAGGATCACGCTGAGGCCCAGGATGGGCTTGATGCCGGGCGCGATGATGTACCGGAACTGGTGCCAGCGACTGGCTCCGTCGATCTCGGCCGCCTCGTACAGCTCGCCCGGGATGGACTGGATGGCGCCGAGGAAGAGGACGAAGTTCAGGCCCAGGTAGCGCCAGACGGAGACGCCGGCGAGTGAGGTGTTCGCGGAGAACGGCGTGCCCAGCCAGGCGTGGTCGGTCCCGACGCCGAGCAGGCTCAGTACGGAGTCGAGAGTGCCGCCGTCCTGGAAGAAGTAGAGGAAGACGAAGCCGATCGCCACCCCGTTGATCAGGTACGGGAAGAACAGCACACCCTTGAAGAAGTTCCGGAAGCGGACGTTGAAGCTGAGGACCGTGGCGAAGTAGAGGGCGAGGACGATCTGCACCACGGAGGCGACGAGGTAGTAGCCGCTGACGAAGAAGACCTCGAACAGCTCGGACCGGGTGAGGAGTTCGGTGTAGTTCTCGGTGCCGGTCCAGTTCAGTTCGGGGCTGACGCCGTCCCAGTCGGTGAAGCTGTACGCGAGCATGTTGGCGATCGGCGCGTAGGTGAAGGTCAGCAGCAGGGCCAGCGGGGCGACCAGGAAGAGCCACGGGGTGAGGCGGCGCGACAGCCGGGTGCGGCGCGGGGCCGGCGCGGCCCGCTTCGGCCCGGCGGGCGCGGCCGGGGCGACCGGCCGCGCCGCCTTGCGGGTGGTGTCCGTCATCAGGACCCCAGCGAGTTCCGCGCCTCGGCCCACCGCTTGCCGAGGTCGCCCAGATAGTCGTCGAGGCCGCCCCCGCGGGCGCCGCGGGCGAGGTCGACGAGTTCCTGGCGGTAGTCGGGCTTGTAGATGCCGACCTCGGACTGGTTGTCGATGGCCTTCACCTCGGCGCCCTTGCTGTCGTCGAGGTCGATGAGCTTGACGCCCTTCTCCTCGTACGGCTGGAGGATGTCGGGCAGCGGGGCGTCCTTCAGCGGGGACAGGGCCAGGTTGGCCGCCGCGTAGCCGGACTTGTCGGTGAACCAGTCGATCCAGGCGCGGGCGGCTTCCTTGTGGTCGGAGTTGACGTTGACGGCCTGCTGGTAGTCCGGGGAGGTCACCGCGCAGAAGGCGCCTTCCCGCTGGGCGGGGAAGGGCATGAAGCCGATGTCGGCGGGGTCGGTGCCGGCCTGCTCGGCGGCGTCCTGCATCTGGACGACGGCCCAGGATCCGAGCCACATGGTGGCGATCTCGCCCTTGGCCAACTTGGGCTTGGACCCTTCCCAGTTGGTGGTGGTCGGGTCCTTCTCCGCGAGTCCGCCGCTGACGATGTCGTGGAGCAGGGTGTCGCCCACGCGCAGGTCGGCGCCCTCGGCCCACGGGTCGCCCTCGGCGAGCTCCGTGGTGGCCCCGGTGTCGCAGCTGACGGAGCCGTTGACGTTGGTCCACTGGGTCAGCGGCCACATGTCCTTGAAGTTGGTGTAGTACGGCACCGCGTCGGTCTTCGACTTGATCGCCTTCAGGTCGTCGAGGAACTCGGCGGGGGTGGTGGGCCAGTCGGTGACGCCGGCCTGGCTCCACACCTTCTTGTTGTAGATGAAACCGGGGACGACACCGACGGGGCTCTGGCCGTAGACCTTGCCGTCGACGGTGGAGTAGTCGGTGAAGCGGTACTTGGCGCCGCGTTCGGCCTTGGTGCCGAGGGAGGCGAAGAACTTCGGGTAGTCCTTCTTCTGGATGACGGCCGGGATCATGAGGACGTCGCCGTAGTTCTCCGTGTTCATACGGATCTTGACCTCACCCTCGTAGTCGGTGAGGCCGTCGAACTCGACCTTCACACCGGGGTAGGTCTTGTTGAACTCGGCCGCGTACTTCTTCATCGTCCCGTCCTGCACCAGGTCGGTCCGGTGGGTGAGGACCGTGATGGAGCCCTTGACCTCGGACGGGTCGTCGGGCGCCTCGGCGTCCGCGCCCCTGGAGGAGCCTCCCGTGCCCGTGCAGGCGGATGCCAGCAGGGCGAGGGTGGCGATCGATCCGGCGAGTACCTTGCGGCGGTTCATGTGCACCAGCTCCGTTCACGGGGCGGACGAGCACGATTGGGTTGGCTGGTTCGGCACTCTGGCAGCCACTTATTGAACCGGTAAAGTCGCGATTACGCCATCAATGACGAAACATTTCGCTGAGCTTGCGTAGACCGATTTAGGAGTGTGCATGCGTCAGGTCGCCCCGCTCACCGACGGATGGATCCTGCGGCACCCGGACGGCACGGGGGACGCCCTCCCAGCCTCGGTGCCGGGGTGTGTGCACACCGATCTGCTGGCGGCCGGGCTGATACCCGACCCGTTCCTCGGCCGGAACGAGGCCGAGGTGGCGTGGGTGGGCCGGCGGGAGTGGACGTACGAGACGGAGCTGACCGCCGGGGCGGGCGCGCACGAGCGGACGGATCTGGTCTTCGACGGTCTCGACACCGTCGCCGAGGTCCTGCTCGACGGCCGGTCGCTGGGCCGGACGCGGAACATGCACCGCTCGTACCGTTTCGACGTGACGGGGCTGGGCGGGCGGCTGACGGTGCGGTTCGCCTCCGCGTACGCCGAGGCCGAGGCGGTGCGCGGCACGCTGGGCGAACGGCCGGGAGCGTACGCCGAGCCGTACCAGTACATACGCAAGATGGCCTGCTCGTTCGGCTGGGACTGGGGGCCGACGCTGGTGACGGCCGGGATCTGGCGGCCGGTGCGGCTGGAGCGCTGGTCGACGGCCCGGATCGCCCGGGTGCGCCCGCTGGTGACCGTGGAGGACGGCACGGGGCAGGTCGAGCTGGCGGTCGACGTGGAGCGCTCCCGGACCGGGGCACCGCTCACCGTGGAGGCGGGCGTCGGCGGCGTACGCGCCCGCGCGGAGATCGACGGGACGCGCGGGACCGTACGGCTGCGGGTACCGGACGTACGGCTGTGGTGGCCTCGCGGGTACGGCGAACAGCCGCTGTACGACGTCGAGTTGACGCTGCTGCACGGCGAGGGCGCGCTGGACTCGTGGCGGCGCCGGATCGGGTTCCGGACGGTGGGGCTGGACACCTCGGCCGACACCCACGGCACCGGGTTCACCCTGGTCGTCAACGGGGAGCGGCTGTTCGCGCGGGGCGTCAACTGGATCCCGGACGACGTCTTCCCGTCCCGGATCACCCGTGAGCGCTACCGGCGGCGGCTGGAACAGGCGGCCGGCGCGGGCGTCGACCTGGTCCGCGTCTGGGGCGGCGGGATCTACGAGAGCGAGGACTTCTACGACGCCTGCGACGAGCTGGGGCTGCTGGTCTGGCAGGACTTCCCCTTCGCGTGCGCGGCCTACCCCGAGGAGCAGCCGCTGCGCGGGGAGGTGGAGGCGGAGGCCCGGGAGAACGTCGTACGGCTGATGCCGCACCCCTCGCTGGTGCTGTGGAACGGCAACAACGAGAACCTGTGGGGGTTCAGGGACTGGGACTGGGAGCCGGGGCTGGCCGGGGACTCCTGGGGCGAGGGCTACTACCTGGGCGTACTGCCGCGCGTGGTCGCCGAGTCGGACCCGACGCGGCCGTACACGGCGGGCAGCCCCTGGTCCGGTTCCTGGCTGCACCACCCCAACGACCCGGCGCACGGCACGCACCACTCCTGGGATGTGTGGAACCGCACCGACTACGCCGACTACCGCCTCCATGTACCGCGTTTCGTGGCCGAGTTCGGCTGGCAGGCGCCGCCCGCGTACGCCACGCTGCGGCGGGCGCTGCCCGGGGAGGAGCTCGCGCCGGACTCCCCCGGCATGCTGCACCACCAGAAGGCCGACGACGGCAACGGCAAGCTGGAACGCGGCCTGGCCCGCCACTTCGCCCTCCCCGAGGGGGACTTCGACCGCTGGCACTATCTGACGCAGGTCAACCAGGCGCGTGCGGTCGCCGCCGGGATCGAGCACTGGCGCTCGCACTGGCCGGTGTGCGCGGGCACGGTGGTGTGGCAGCTCAACGACTGCTGGCCGGTGACCTCGTGGGCCGCGATCGACGGGGACGGGCGGGAGAAGCCGCTCTACCACGAGCTGCGGCGGCTGTACGCGGACCGGCTGCTGACCGTGCGGGCGGGCGGGGACGGCGGTCTGGTGGTGGCGGCCGTGAACCAGGCCGCCGAGGGCTGGCACGGCACGCTGCGGCTGCGCCGGATGTCCGTGGACGGCACGGTGATCGGGGAGGCGGACCCGGTGCTGGCCGCCGAGGGGCGGACGGTGGCGGTGACCGAGGTCCCGGCGGGGCTGGTTCCGGTCGGGCCGAAGGAGTTCCTGGTCGCCGACGCGGACACGGTGAGGGCACTGCACTTCCCCGTACCGGACCAGGAGATCCCGTATCCGCGTCCGGAGTTCGAGGTCGCCCTCGCGCCGGACGGGATCACGGTCACGGCCCGCACCCTCGTACGGGACCTGCTGCTCCAGGCCGACCGGCTGGACCCGGAGGCGGTGGCCGACCGGGGGCTGGTGACCCTGCTGCCCGGGGAAGAGGTGACGATCGGGGTGCGGGGCTGGAAGACTCCGGACCCGGACACCGCCCGTTCCGCCCTGTACTGCGTGGAGCCCACTCGATGACGGCAACGCCGCTCCCCCGCGTCACCATCAAGGACGTCGCCGCACGCGCCGGTGTGTCCAAGGGGGCCGTGTCCCTCGCCTTCAACCAGAAACCCGGCCTGTCGGAGGCGACCCGCGACCGGATCTTCCGGGCGGCGCGGGAACTGGGGTGGGCGCCGAGTTCGACCGCGCGCACCCTGGCCGGTTCGCGGGTGGACGTGGTGGGCCTTGCGGTGTGCCGGCCCGCCCGGCTGCTCGGCCTGGAGCCGTTCTACATGGAGTTCATCTCCGGGGTGGAGAGCGTCCTGGTCGAGCGGTCCTGCTCGCTGCTGCTGCGGCTGGTGCGCAGCCCGGACGAGGAGGTCGGGCTGATGGAGTCGTGGTGGAGGGGCCGGCAGATCGGCGGGTCGATCCTGGTGGACTTCCGGGCCGACGACCCCCGCCCTGCGGTGGCCGAGCGGCTGGGGCTGCCGGTGGTGGCCGTCGGGCACCCGTCGCTGACCGGCGGGCTGACCTCCGTATGGACGGACGACGCCACGGCCGTGACCGAGGCGGTGCGGTACCTGGCGGCGCTCGGGCACCGGCGGATCGCCCGGGTGGGCGGCGCGGCGGCGCTCGGGCACACCTCGATCCGTACGACCGCGTTCGACGAGGCGGTAGGGGCGCTGGAGCCGGCCGCGCGGGCGTGGCAGGTGGCGACGGACTTCTCCGGGGACGCGGGCGCGCGGGCGACCCGCTCACTGCTGACCGCCGCGCCGCCGGAGAGGCCGACGGCGATCGTGTACGACAACGACATCATGGCGGTGGCGGGGCTGTCGGTGGCGGCGGAGATGGGGCTGCGGGTACCGGACGACGTGTCGCTGCTGGCGTGGGACGACTCACAGCTGTGCCGGCTGACGCATCCGACGCTGTCCGCGATGAGTCACGATATCCACGGCTTCGGGGCGGAGGTGGCCCGGACGCTGTTCGGTGTCATCACCGGGGAGGGGCCGGGGTCCCACCCCGTGCCGACCCCTGTGCTGACCCCCCGGGGTTCCACCGCCCCACCGTGATTCGCCCCCGCCGCCCCTTCCCATTCCCGTCCCCCCGGGGGCGCTGCCCCCGGAACCCCCGCTCCTCAAACGCCGGAGGGGCTGATTTCCAGCCCCTCCGGCGTTTGAGGAGCGGGGTCTGGGGCGGAGCCCCAGGGCCGGGACGGGAAGGGGCGGCGGGGGCGAAAAACCCCTCACCGGACGCCGCCGGACGTGTGATGTTCGCCGCTCCAGCCGACGGGACTGTGCAGTCACGTTACCCACAAGTAGCATGACCCGTAAGCAAGCGCTCAGCGTCCCGCACCCTGGAGGAGAGCCATCGTGCCTCGTACCGTCAGGGACGTCGTCTTCGTCGACGGCGTCCGTACCCCGTTCGGCAAGGCGGGCCCGAAGGGCATCTACCACGAGACCCGCGCCGACGACCTCGTCGTGAAGGCGATCCGGGAGCTGCTGCGCCGCAACCCCGGCCTCGACCCGAAGAAGATCGACGAGGTCGCCATCGCCGCGACCACGCAGATCGGCGACCAGGGCCTGACCATCGGCCGCACGGCCGGCATCCTCGCGGGCCTGCCCACCTCGGTCCCGGGCTACTCCATCGACCGCATGTGCGCCGGCGCGCTGACCGCCGTCACCACGGTGGCCGGCTCCGTCGCCTTCGGCGCGTACGACGTCGCCATCGCGGGCGGTGTCGAGCACATGGGCCGCCACCCGATGGGCGAGGGCGTGGACCCGAACCCGCGCTTCGTCTCCGAGAAGCTGGTCGACGAGTCCGCCCTGTTCATGGGCATGACCGCGGAGAACCTGCACGACCGCTACCCGCACATCACCAAGCAGCGCGCCGACGAGTACGCGGTCCGCTCCCAGGAGAAGGCCGCCAAGGCGTACGCCAACGGCAAGATCCAGGCCGACCTGGTCCCGGTCTCCGTACGCCGCACCAACGCCGAGGCCGGCGAGACCGGCTGGGGCCTAGTCACCGCCGACGAGCCGATGCGCCCGGGCACCACCCTGGAGAACCTGGCCGGTCTGAAGACCCCGTTCCGCGTCCACGGCCGGGTCACCGCCGGCAACGCGGCCGGTCTGAACGACGGCGCCACCGCCTCGCTCATCGCGAGCGAGGACTTCGCCCGCGAGAACGACCTCCCGGTCAAGATGCGCCTGGTCTCCTACTCCTTCGCGGGTGTGGAGCCCGAGGTCATGGGCTACGGCCCGATCCCGGCCACGGAGAAGGCCCTGGCCCAGGCCGGCCTGTCCATCTCCGACATCGGTCTGTTCGAGATCAACGAGGCCTTCGCCGTCCAGGTCCTCGCCTTCCTGGACCACTACGGCATCGCCGACGACGACGAGCGCGTCAACCAGTACGGCGGCGCCATCGCCTTCGGCCACCCGCTGGCCTCCTCCGGCGTCCGTCTGATGACGCAGCTGGCCCGCCAGTTCGAGGAACAGCCGAACGTCCGCTACGGCCTGACCACCATGTGCGTCGGCTTCGGCATGGGCGCGACGGTCATCTGGGAGAACCCGCACTTCGAGGGGGACAAGTGAGCACCACCGCAGAGCTGTTGAAGGGCGCAGCCGAGCTGTTCCCCGGCGAGGTCGTCACCACGGCCCACGTACGCCACTTCGAACTCCCCCTGGGCGTCGGGCGCTTCGCGCTCATCACCCTGGACAACGGGCTCGACCACACCAAGCCGACCACCTTCGGCCCCCAGTCGCTGGCGAACCTCGACACCGCCGTCGACCAGGTCGAGAAGGAGGCCGCGGACGGCGAGATCGTCGGCGTCGGTATCACCGGCAAGCCGTTCATCTTCGCGGTCGGCGCCGACCTCAAGGGCGTCGAGCTGCTGAAGCGGCACGAGGACGCGCTCGCCATCGGCAAGGGCGGCCACGACGTCTTCAAGCGGCTGTCGAAGCTGGCCGTGCCGACGTTCGCGTACTACAACGGCGCGGCGATGGGCGGCGGCGTCGAGGTCGGCCTGCACTGCACCTACCGCACGGTGTCGGCGGCCATCCCGGCGTTCTCGCTCCCCGAGGTCTTCCTCGGCCTGGTCCCCGGCTGGGGCGGCTGCGCCCTGCTGCCGAACCTGATCGGCGCCGACAAGGCCGTCTCGGTCATCATCGAGAACAGCCTCAACCAGAACAAGCAGCTCAAGGGCGCGCAGGTCCACGAGCTCGGCATCGCGGACGCGATCTTCGAGGGCGCGGACTTCCTGGAGCAGTCGCTGATCTGGACGGCGGCCGTCCTCAAGGGCGAGATCGTCGTCGAGCGTCCGGTGATCGACCGCGGTGAGGCCTGGGACCAGGCCGTCGCGCGCGGCCGGTTCATCGCCGACTCCAAGGTGCACGGCGCCGCCCCGGCCGCCTACCGCGCCCTGGACATCATCGCCGCCGCCAAGGACGGCGACCTCCAGCGGGGCTACGACGCCGAGGACCAGGCCCTCGCCGACCTCATCATGGGCGGCGAACTGCGCTCCGGCATCTACGCCTTCAACCTGGTGCAGAAGCGCGGCAAGCGCCCGGCGGGCGCCCCGGACAAGTCGCTGGCCCGCCCGGTCACCAAGGTGGGCGTCGTCGGCGCCGGCCTGATGGCCTCCCAGCTCGCGCTGCTCTTCCTGCGCCGTCTGGAGGTCCCGGTCGTCCTGACCGACATCGACCAGGAGCGCGTCGACAAGGGCGTGGGCTACGTCCACGCGGAGATCGACAAGCTGCTCGGCAAGGGCCGTATCAACCAGGACAAGGCGAACAGGCTGAAGGCCCTGGTCTCCGGCGTCCTGGACAAGGCCGAGGGCTTCGCGGACGCCGACTTCGTCATCGAAGCGGTCTTCGAGGAGATGAGCGTCAAGCAGAAGGTGTTCGCGGAGGTCGAGGCGGTCGCCCCGGCGCACGCGATCCTCGCCACCAACACCTCGTCCCTCTCCGTGACGGAGATGGCGTCGAAGCTGAAGCACCCCGAGCGGGTCGTCGGCTTCCACTTCTTCAACCCGGTCGCGATCCTGCCGCTGCTGGAGATCGTCCGCGGCGAGCGGACCGACGACGCGGCGCTGGCCACGGCGTTCGGCGTCGCCAAGAAGCTGAAGAAGACCGCAGTACTGGTCAAGGACGCCCCGGCGTTCGTCGTCAACCGCATCCTGACCCGCTTCATGGGCGAGATCCAGAACGTCATCGACGAGGGCACGCCGGTCGAGGTCGCGGAGAAGGCGGTGGAACCGCTCGGCCTGCCGATGTCCCCGCTGGTCCTGCTGGAGCTGGTCGGCCCCGCGATCGGCCTGCACGTCTCGGAGACCCTCAACCGGGCCTTCCCCGAGCGCTTCACCGTCTCCCCGAACCTCAAGGCGGTCGTCGAGGCCGGCAAGCGCGGCTTCTACGTCTACGACAGCGGCAAGCCCGAGCTGGACCCGGAGGTCGCGGCACTGCTGAAGCAGGGCGACACCGTCCTCACCGAGGAACAGGTCCGCGCCCGCGTCCTGGACGCGGTGGCCCAGGAGATCGGCCTGATGCTCGCCGAGGGCGTCGTCGCCGAGGCCCAGGACATCGACCTCTGCCTGATCACCGGCGCCGGCTGGCCCTTCCACCTGGGCGGCATCACACCGTACCTGGACCGCGAGGGCGTGTCGGAACGGGTGAACGGGAAGCGGTTCCTGGAGGCGGGCGTGGCCTCGGTCCCGGCGTGACGGTCGTACGCGACTGAAGGGGGCCTCCGCGGTGCGCGGAGGCCCCCTTCGTCATGCGCCGGCCTTCTCGGCCGCTTCGAGCCGCGCCCTCAGCTCGGCGTTCTCCGCCTCCAGGGCGGCTATGCGCTTGCGGGCGAAGTACAGCTCCATGACGGCGTCGTGGAACTCGGAGACGAGTTGCTCAGGAGTCAGTTGCATGTTCTCGTCCTCACGCCAGCGGGACCGGCTTGCCGTCGCCGCCCTTCCAGAACAGCTTGCCGCCCTGGGCGTAGAGCGAACCGCCGCCGGCGGCGGCGGGCGCGTTGGTGGGGACCGAGTCGACGTCCGCGAGCCGCAGCGCGCCCTCGGCGAGGATGGCCGACTCGGCGTCGGCCCCCTGGACCACGTGGAGCTGGGACTGGGGGGCGTCTCCGCGACTGACGTTGATACCCGTCAGACCGTTGCCCTTGACGACGAAGTCGTCCACGTCCGGGTTGTTCCGCAGGATGATCAGGGCGCCCTTGGTCGGCCCGTCGGTCGCGGTGACGAAGATGCCCTGGGCGGCGGTGCCCTGGGTCTTGAGGTCGATCGAGAGGCCGGAGGCCCCGGGGTCCGACCCGTCGGCGTAACCGACGTGCGCGATCTTCAGGGTGCCGCGCTGGCCCTGCTCATGGCCGGTGATGTACATCGCGGACGACACCGGGTTGACCGATGTCACGTTCAGCGCCGCACGGTCGCCGGTCGTGGCCTTGTAGTTGATGGTGACCACGTGCTCGGTCGGCGAGTCGCCCCAGAACGAGGCCGGCGAGGTGTACGGCGTGTACGCGTCCTCGGCGGCGGCCGCCGCCTCCGATCCGGTGGCGACGGTGACGGCGCCCGCGGTGAAGGCACCGAGGAACACTCTTCGTCCCACTGTCATGCGTTCTCCCCGATCGAGGTTGTCAGGTGAAGATCTTCCCAGGTGATGTTCCCTCACCTTCGGCGGCGAGTCATCCCCGCGCCGATCACAACGAGCGTTCGGGGCGGTGCCCGGCTCTACCAGTCGCCGGTGAAGGGACGGTGCTCACACACGTCACCGCACACGTGGCGCGAGGCGCCGAAGGAGCGGATGGGGCTGTTCTCCGGAACACCGACGACCTTGAACGTCGTGCTGGCCGGCGCCGACTCCGTCGCCCCGAAGAGAGCGATCGCCTCCACCGTATGGGTGCCGGGACGCCAGGGATGACCGTGCCTGAACCCCCATTCGCCCTTCTCGTCGACACCGGTCGCCCCGATGAGCAGGCCGCGTTCCATCAGCACGACCTTCGTGGCGCCGGGCTGGACCTTTCCGGAGAAACGGGGCCGTGGCCCGCAGAACGCTCCCTCCGAGGGCACCGAGATCACGGGCGGCAGCACCTCCGTCCGCACGGTGAACCGGCGCTCCAGCACCGGTGAGCAGCCGTCGCCACGCAGTCCGACGCACTGGACGACGTGCTCCCCCGCCGTCCAGTTGACGGAGCGGCGCCAGATCCACTGGCCGGCGCCGCCGACCTGGGTGCCACCGATGTACTGGCCCTGCTCGAAGAAGAGAATGTAGTCGGTGCCGGGCGCCGCGCTACCGGAGAACTTCACCATGGGACCGGCCAGCGCGCCCGTCGCCGGCTTGGACACGGCGGGAGGCTCACCGACCGGCTGCGCGTAGTGCAGCGCCGACTCGGGTGACTGGATGGTGAACTCGGTGGAGACGGGCGGCAGGGTCGGCGGCGTCATGAGCGTGGTGACGTCCACGTCCGCCTTGTCGAGGACGCCGAGGTTGCACAGCTCGGACACGACGACGCGGGCCACCTGGAAGGCACCGGCGTGGTTCAGGTGGGAGGAGTCGATCTGTCCGTCCGGGTGGAGGGGGTGCTCCCCCGCGTCGACCCAGGAGAAGTACTGCCGCAGGCGGGTCGGGCCGATCTGGGCCCACAGTTCCATGGTGCGGCCGGTCAGGTCAATCACCGGGGCGCCCAGTTCGGCGGCGACCTCCAGCATGGCCCGCGGGTACTCCCCCCGCGTGTTCAGCACCTCGCCGGTGGCCGAGAAGGCGTAGCGCGCGCAGGGGGTCACCAGGACCGGCACGCCTCCCTCCGCGTGGATGTACTGCACGAAGAGCCGGAGCAGTTCCTGGTACTCGGGCACGGGCACGTAGCGCATACCGTTGTGGATCATGTGGTCGACGCCGCCGAAGCCGATGAGCACGATGTCGCCGCGCTTCATGCGGTTGAGCATCGCAGGGAAGCGTTCGGTGAAGTACTTCCGTGTGGTCATGGCGCTCCGGGCGTAGTTGGCCACGGCGACCGTCCCCACCAGAAGGTCCTCGATCTTCTGTCCCCAGCCCGCCATCGGGGCTTCTTCGTCCGTCCGCGGGGCGGGTACGGAGTCCCCGAGGACGAAGATGGTTCGGTTCACTGATTTCTCATTCCTAGCGGTCGACCACGTTCATGGCCATGGCTCCCGAAGCCGAGCAGTAGGGCCGCACCCACACAGGGCGGACCGGGTGGACGACGGCGTACTCCGACGTCTCGTCCCCGACGAGCGGCAGAGACGGGTAGGCGTAGGCGCCCTTGACGTCGGGGAAGTCCTCCAGCAAGTGGCACACGCGCACCTTGCGCCGGTCCAGCGGGTCCGGCTGCAACCACCAGTCCCAGTCCTCCCAGCGCTCCAGCCGGTGGTCGACGACCCGGCGCACCGGCACCTCGGCGCGGAACGCCTGCCGGCCTAGCACCTGCACGGGCACGGTGAAGTTCTTGCCGTACCGGCCTCGGCGGCTGACGACGAACAGTGCTCCCGGCTCGATCCGTCGGCCCCCGCACAGCACGCCCCGCAGGGTGATGGCCCCGTCGCCGATCTCGACTCCGGTGCACTCGGCGTGCTCCTCGCGCAGCACCGTGCGCAACATCAGCCGGCCGTTGGGCTGGGCGTAGGGCAGGTTCCAGGTGGTCGGTCCGGTCGGCGGGCGGCCGACGAGGCGTGCGCGCGCGTCGATGAGCGCCCGGGTGTCACGGAGGCCGGCCTTCATGTGCACGTGTGCCGATTTGGCCGATCGCATCGTCACCTGCCAGCGTCCGTCGCCGAGTTCCTCCAGTGACGCGGGGCTGAGCGCGGCGGTGTAGCGGGTCCCGCCGTTGTCCAGGTGTGTGCGGGACGTGCGCAGCGGAAGGTCGGGGCTCCGGTTGCCGCCCGAGGGCTTGTGGCGCAGCACGTACTGCCAGCGGTGGCGGCCCTCCCCCGGGCCGTCGGCGCTGAAGTGCAGCCAGCCCGCGCCGTCGGCGGTGACGTCCACCGTCGCCGCGCCGAGGGCGGTCGGCGGCACGGTGGCCTGGACGGCCGCGGCCTTGCGCGGACCGGCCGGTGCGCGGTAACCGCGGGCGGCGGCGGCCCGGCGGCGGGCGGCGTCCTCGAACAGCTTCACGTAGCGGTCCGCCACGGCGGCCGGGTCGTAGCGGGCCGCGTTGCGCAGCGCGGCCTCACCCATGGCGCGGCGCAGCGGCTCGTCGGCCATGAGGCGGCGCAGCCCCCAGGTGATCCCCTCGACCTCGCCGTTGGGCACCAGGAAGCCGTCCTCGCCGTCGCGGAGGATTTCCCGGGGGCCCACGGGACAGTCGGTGGAGACCACGGGCAGTCCGCAGCGCATCGCCTCGACCAGGGTCATGCCGAAGGACTCGGCGCTGGAGGTGACGGCCGCGATGGATCCCTTGGCCCACTCGGACTCGATCGGCGAGAAACCGCCCATGAGCAGCGCACGGCCGTTCAGCCCGAGTTCGGTGACCAGCGCCCGCAGCTTGCCGGCCTCGCCGCCGTCGCCGTAGATGCGCAACTGCCAGTCGGGGAACTCCTCGGCCAGACCGGCGAAGGCGCGGATCAGCAGGTCGTACCGCTTGATGCGGTGCATGCGGCCGGCGCTGACCACGATCTTGCGGGTGCAGTCGGAGGGCTCCACGGTCGGCTGTGGCACGCTGTTCGGGATGCCGACCACGGAGATACCGGGGATCGGGGTGTTCTCCATGAAGGAGCGTGCGTCGGCCTCGGTGACCGTCGTGATCGCGTCCAGCCGCGGGTAGACCCGTGCCATCTCGGCACGCACGGCTGGCGGGATGGCCAGGTGGGTCATGTGCTCCTGTGCGACGCGCAGGGCGCCGTCCCTGGTGTGGGCGGCGACGAAGAGGTTGAGGCTGGGCCGGGTGCCGACGACCACGTCGGCGTCGGTCTTCCTCAGCTCCCGGATGATGCGCTCGTCGGTGAACCGGCTGTACTGGGCGTAGAACTCCTCCTGGCGGGGGACCACCTCGCTCGGTTCCTTGCTGCCCGCGGCACTGCGGTCGGCCGACCCGGGACGCAGGTCGACGAGGGCCCGGACCGTGATGCGCGGGGATATCTCGAACTTGGTGGTGTTCGCACGCCGGAAGACGGAGACGATCTCCACGTCGTGGTGGACGGAGAGGGCCTCGGCGAGGTTGATGACGGTTCTGTTGGTGCCGCCGATGCCGTAGATGTTGTTGATGAGGAAGGAGATCTTCACCTGACCTCGCGCTCCTTCCGCTCGAAGGGACTGGGTACCGGGTAGTAGGACTCGAGGAACGCGCCGAGCATCGCCGTCTGGCGGTCGGTGTCGTTGCCGTCGGAGAGGGTGTCGTTGATGCAGAACGCCTGCCGGTCGCGACGGGCCAGCAGGATGCCCAGCCGGCGCTGGATCTCGGGCTTGGCGAGGTCGAGGTAGGCGAACTTGATGTCGGCCGGCACGGCCCGGCCGGTGAAGTAGGCGTAGTAGTGGTACAGCGAGGAGGGGATGGAGATGTCGGTGGGGCTGCGGAACCGGCTGTGCGAGGTCTGCCAGTGCGCTTCCCGGTACTCGTGCTCGATCTCCTGCAGCACGCTGCGGCGCAGGGCGTAGGGCGCGTGCCGGAGCTTCTGGACGATGACCGTGCCGAAGTTCTCCAGGAGCAGCCGCCGGTTGTTCTTCCCTGCGGCGTCGACCGGCCGGTCCACGGGGCTGGAGTCCCAGCGGGGCACCTGGGACGGCGAGAAGAAGGTCCGGGTCATGCCGTTGGACAGGAAGAAATCCTGGGGCGTGACGGGGCGGCCGAGGAACATGTCGTCGTTGAGGTAGAGGAAGTGCTCCGCGAGGCCCTTGATGTGGTGCAGGCGGCTCTCGATGGCGTGCGAGTTGAAGGTGGGCAGCGCGGCCGGGTCGGCGAAGATCTCGGAGTGGTCGACGACGGTCAGGCGCGGATGGCTGTCGTTGAGCCAGGCCGGACGCTGCCGGTCCGTCACCACGTAGACGTGGCGCACCCAGGGGGCGTTCTGTTCCAGGGCCCGTAGGGAGTAGCGCAGTTCGTCGCGGCTGATGTACCGGGCCGCGTTCGCCGACTCGGTGTGGTAGCCGCCCCCGTAGACGCTGCGTCGCTGCTGCCAGGCGGGGTCGTTGCCGTCGACCCAGGTGTAGACGACATCGACGGGGAAACGGACGTCCTCGGGCAGGGGGTCGGCGCACGCCTGGAGGGTGCGCACCGAGCGGGTGCGGCGGGTGTGCAGGGCGGCGAAGCCGGTCAGTCGGCTGACCGGCACGGTGACGCGGGCCTCGTGCGGTGACACGTCCTCCGTGACGCGGTTGGGGCGCGGCGCCACGAGGCGTCCGTCCTCCGGTCGCCAGAACTCGATGTCGCAGCTGTGTTCCAGGCCGAGCACGAGCGTGCCGGTGGGATCACTCCACACCATGCCGACCCGCAGTACGGCCGCGTGCCGGGCCAGTTGCCGGCCGGGGCGCGAGCCCGCCAGCGCCGCCCTGCCCTGTGGCGTCTCCCCACGGCAGGCCCGCAGATACACGGGGCTGTGCCCGGCGCAGCGTTCCAGCGCCCTGCCGACCCGATCACGGTCGGCCTCGGAAACGGCGAGGCAAGAACGGAAGTCGGAGGCCCCGCGGATCGCGAAGTAGTCGATGCCCGCCTCCTCCAGTGCGGTCACGACCAGTTCGAGGTTGGCCTCCCGCAGACCGAGCGGTGAGACGGTGGGCCGGACGAGGGCGATCCGGTCTCCGTGTCCGGCCAGCGCGGCGAGCCGCTCTCCCTCGCCGAAGAGGTGCGGCCAGCGGCGGCGGGCCCGGACGCCGCGGAACAGCCGGGGTGCCAGGGAGAACACGTGCAGTCGGCGAAGCACGTGCTTGAGCACCATGCGCAGCCGCGGGGGGACACGGCGTGCGATACGACGTCTGAGGCCGGCCGGGACCAGGCTGCGGTAGACCCCGACCGCGGCGGACGCCTCGGGGTTGCCTGTGCTCACGAGTGGTTGTCCGGATCTGTGGAGGTCCCCGGGCGGTCGTGCTCGAAGACGCTGGGGACGGGGAAGTACTGGTGCAGGAAGCGCACGACGGTCTGGGTTCCGCCGCCGGTTCGCGCTTCCCCGGTGCCCAGCCCGAAGAACTGCAGCTGCTGCAGGTCCCGGCGGACGAGCAGCCGCTCCAGGCGGGTGCCGATGCCGGGCAGTGCCGCGTGCAGCGCCACCGAGGTCTCTCCCGACGGGTCGGCGAGGCCGGCGACGTACCCGAAGTGGTGGACCATGCCGTCCATCGGGTGGGTTCCCGGCACGGCGGGCAGGAGCTGGTCGTCCGCGACGGGCAGCGGGCGCGCGCCCGTCTCCGCGAGCCGGGTGAGGGTGTCGGCCCGGTAGGGCTGGGGGCCCGGAGCGTAGCCGTGCCCGGTGAGGCGGCCCGTGGCGGAGTAGCCGGCACGGACCCACTCGGTGAAGGACTCCGCCGCGTTCCACGGGCCGCGCCGCGGACGGGTTCCGCCGCTGGGTGTGAAGTAGTCGAAGGGACGTACCGGGCGGCCGATCAGCGCCCCGGGACGCAGCAGGAGGAAGTGGTCGGCCACGTCGGGGAGCTGGTCCAGCTGCCATTCGGCGCCGGGCCGGGCGCGGACAACGCTGAGCCGTTCGTCCGCCTTCAGCCAGGCGGGCGGCTCCGCCTGGGCGACGACGTGCACGACGTCGACCCACGGCGCGTACTGGTGCAGGGACCGCAGGGCGGCGCGCAGCAGCTCCTCGCCCCATGGCGTGGGGTGCTGCCACAGGAGCACCGCGTCCACGGGGAAGGCGATCTCCTCCAGCCGTACGACGTCGAAGTTCTCCAGGGTGATCGTCGGCTCCAGGTCGCCGTCGATGTCGCAGTAGCCGGACAGCCGGTCGAGGCCGATCTCGATGCCGGGTGCTTCGGCGGGTACCGCGCGCTGGACCCGGTTGGGGCGTGGGCCGATGAGCCGTTCGTGGGGCAGGTCGGTGTTGGTGGTCCAGAACTCGATCTCGATGCCCTGGTCCTCGCCGAGCCACAGGTGCTCCGTGGGATCGGTGCGGAGCCAGGTCAGGCGGATCACCTTGGCTTTGCCGTAGTTCTTCCACGCCCTGACGTGGCTGCCCGGGATCTCACGGGTGTCGCCCGCGGACGGGGAGACGGAGACGACGTAGCCGGTGTGTTCCTCCAGCAGCGCGCGCAGCACCCGGCGCACCGTGCCCTTGTCCCGCTGTTCCACGGCGATGCAGAGCCGGCGGTCGTCCAGGGCGGGCACGGCGAACCAGGGAACCTCGGCCGTGTCGAGCGCGTGGGTGACCAGGTCGTGGTCGAGCCGGCGGGCGAGGTCGACGGTGAGGCCGGTGTGCACGTGGGCGACCCTGCCGTCGGGTGCCTGCGTACGGCGTTCGGACTGTCCGAGCCCCGCTCGGCGCACGCGCCGCAGGGCCTTGCGGTGCAGTCGGGCCTCTCGGCGGCTCAGGGTGCGTGCGAGGCCGCCCTTGACCTTGCGCCGCACGCCCGCCGGGAGCGTGGTCGCTGCCGCCGAGCGCACCGGCTGGGGGACGAACCGCCGGTAGACGTGGGCCGCGGAGCTCATCGACGTCGGATGGGACACGTCATGAACTCCGTCTCATCGTTCGAAAGGACTGGGGGTGGGGAAGTAGGAGGTGAAGAAGTCGTCCAGCAGTTCCTGCTGCGCCTCGATGTCCTCGGGGGTCGAGAAGGCGTCGTTGAGACAGAAGGTGTCCTGGTCCCGGCCGTCGAGCAGCCGTTGCAGTCGGTCCGCCAGGTCCGATACGGCCAGCTGGAGGTAGGTGAAGGGCATGGATCCCGGCTGTGCCCGCCCGGTCAGCGCTGCGTAGTACAGGGCGAAGGACGAGGTGGGCGACAGGTCGGTCATGGCCCGGAATCTGCTGGCCGAGGTGCGCGCCCACGCCTCGGGGAACTCGAGTTCGGCCTCCTCCATCGCCGAGCGGCGCAGGGCGTAGGGGATGTGTTCCATGGGCTGGGTGATCACCTTGCCGAAACGTTTGTGCAGCAAGGCCCGGTTGTTCTTGCACGCCGCGTCCACCGGGGTGTCGGTCTCGGCGACCGGACCCTGCGGGATGCGGTTGCGCGAGGGGAAGTAGCGGGCCGTTCCGTTCGGGGTGAAGAAGGCGTGCGGGGCCACCGGACGGCCCATGAACATGTCGTCGTTGAAGTACAGGAAGTGCTCGGCGAGCCCCTCGATGTGGTGGAGCTGGCTCTCGATCGAGTGCGAGTTGAAGGTCGGCAGATCCTCCGGGTCGCGGAAGATCTCCCGGTGGGTGGCGATACGGATCCCGGGCACGTCCTCACGCATCCAGGCGGGGACCTGGTCGTCGGTGACCACGTAGATGTTCCGGATCCACGGCGCGAACATGTGGATGGACCGTACCGAGTAGCGCAGTTCGTCCCGGCTGATGAAGCGGGCGTCACTCGCCGACTCCGCATGGTAGACCTCACCCTTCGCCCGGGCCTTGCGCTCCGCCCAGACGGGGTCGTTGCCGTCGACCCAGGTGTAGACGGCGTCGACGGCGAAGGCGATGTCGTCCGCGCAGTTCACCAGGAACTCGGGCCGGGTGGGCAGCGCGGGCGCGAGGTGCCCCGGGGTCCAGTCCGAGACGAACCGGCTGAACAGCCGGGCGGCGCCCATGACGTTCCCGCCGTCGGCCGCCACGGCCCAGGTCGCCCGGTTGGCCCGGGGGGCGACGAGGTGGGTACCGTGCTGCTGCCAGAACTCGATGGCGCAGCCGTACTCGTGCTGGAGCAACAGGTGCCGGCCCGGGTCGGTGCGGTACCAGCTGATCTGGAGCACACGCGCATCGGCGACCTCCCGCCAGGCCCGGGGGTCGCGCGAGGAGACCGGCTTGGCGGGCCGGGGCGCGTCCGGGTCTACGACGGACAGATGGCCCGGGAACTGGCCCAGCCCGCGGAACACCGCCTGCAGCACGCGTTCCCGGTCCTCCTCTGCGACGCCGAGGACCGTGCCGTGGTCGACCGTGCCCCGGACGGCGAAGTGGGGGACGCCGACCGCGTTCAGCAGGGCGGAGAGCGCCGAGCGGTTGGCCTCACGGGCCGCCAGCGGCGTCAGCCCCGGCTCGACGTAGACGTCGCCGTGCTCGGCCGTGAACGTCGTGGGCGCGGTCGCGGCGGCACGCCGCGGTCCGGCACCACCGCCCCGCCGCGAATCGTCCGGCCTGGCCGTCCGCTGGGCGGGGAAGTCAGATACGGTCGTCACGCCACTGCCCCTCACGGGACGACGCATGCAGCGGCACAGTCACCCACCCTCTCCTCACCCGGGACATGCCGCAGTGAGCACTGGTGGCCGTGAGCCCTCGTGCCCCCCGGCTCGATTCACGACCACATCCGGCACCGGCACACCGGCCGGCGCGGTCCACACCGTTGATTCAACCTTCACAGGACCGCCACAGTGTCACCAATGGTCCCGATAGCTGTCAACAGCAATCACTTATGACAGAAAATACATGGCTCCCTGACATGCGGTTGAACGTCGAACATCGGGGAGGTTTCCAGGGCCACCATCCGACTCGTCCGGCAATCGGTCTATAGTTCGGAAACGCTTCGGCAGCGATCGCCGCGGCGGGGCCCGGCCTCTCCCCCCACTCGTGCCCTGCATCCCATGCCCGGACAGCGAGCCGGCAGACGAGAGAGGACCGAGGTCCATGACGCACGCCCCGACGGAGACGACGAGCCCCCGCCGGTCCAGACGTGCGCCCTCCGGCCGACGGCCGACCTCGGGCCGACGGTCGGTCCGGCCACCGCGACGACGCCGCGTCTGGCGCTGGATCGCGCTGAGCCTGGTGCTGCTCGTCCTGGCCGCGGGCGGTGTCGGCTACTGGCTGTACAGCGACCTCAACGGCAACATCAAGGGCGTCGACATCAACGAGGCGATCGGCGACGACCGGCCCGAGAAGCTGCCGACCTCCGGGCAGAACATCCTGGTCCTGGGTTCCGACTCCCGCTCCGGGGACAACGCCGAGCTGAAGACCGGCAAGGTCGCCGGCGCCCGCTCGGACACCGCGCTGGTGATGCACATACCGGAGGGCCGCACGGAGGCCGTCGCGGTGAGCATCCCCCGCGACACCCTCGTGACCCGGCCGGCCTGCTCGAAGCAGGACGGCTCCGAGGTGGCGTCGGCCGAGCGCGTGATGTTCAACTCCATCTACTCGCAGGTCGGTCCGGCCTGCGTGGTCAAGACGGTGGAGCAGATGTCGGGGATCCGCATGGACCACTACATGGAGATCGACTTCGCCGGCTTCAAGGATCTGGTGGACGCGATCGGCGGAGTGACCGTCACCGTCGAGGAGCCCATCAAGGACACCGCCAGCGGTCTGGACCTGGCCGCCGGCACGCACAAGCTGAACGGCACCGATTCACTGGCATTCGTACGCACCCGGCACGGCGTCGGCGACGGCAGCGACCTCGGCCGCATCGGCCTCCAGCAGCAGTTCATGCTCGCGCTGCTCAGCGAGATCAAACGCCAGGACCTGTTCGGCAGTCCCACCAAGACCTACAAGATCGCCGACCAGCTCACCTCAGCGCTCACCACCGACTCCGAGCTGGCCTCCCTCACCAAGCTCGCCGAGTTCGGCCGCAGCCTCAACGGCGTCGACCCGTCCTCCATGGAGACCATCATGCTGCCGGTGGCCTACGACGCCCAGGACCCCAACCGGGTGGTGGCGGCCCAGCCGCAGGCGGACGACCTGTGGAAGGCGCTGCGCAAGGACGAGGACATCCCGGAGTCGGCCAAGAAGTCTCCCGCCACGGGTGGCGGCGCCTCCTGAGCCACCGGCCCCGGAAGCACCAGGGGCCTCGCCGCACGGATGTCCGGCAGGAGCTGAGCTCCCCTCCTGCCGGACATCCGTGCGTACGTCAGACGCTCACCGCCGGATCGAGCGACAGACCCGGACCCGCACCCTGCCGGGCGACGCGCGGCGCCCCGTCCGGGCCGATCACCGCGAGCACGACCCGGCCGTGGCCGTCCAGAGCCAGCGCCGGTGCTCCCACACCGAATTCACCGGTGGGCGACCACCACAGGCCCGCCCCCTCGTTCTCGGTGCCGCACACGGCGAGCATGACCTGCCCGTCGAGTCCCCGGTGCGCCAGCACCGTGCAGTCGTACCCGTCGAGCACCGCGCGCAGCACCGCGATCCTGTCACCGGTCGACGCGCCGCCGAGCGGTACCACCCAGCCGCCGGGGCGATGGGCGAGGAGCTGCCCCGTCTCCTCGTCGGCCCAGTAGTACGTCGCCCGGTCCGGTGCCGTCTCCAGCAGGGCAAGGGTGCCGGGCGTCACCCGCAGCGCGATGTTCGGTTCCTGGCCCAGGTCGCCGTCGGCCTCCGTCTGGCGCCACCTCATGGCGTGTGCCCGGTTGCCCGCGAGCACCTCGATACGACCGGAGGCATGGGCAACCGCCGCGAAACCGTCCCGCACCCCGCTGCCCTTGAGGTCCGCCCAGGGCTCCCACTTGCCGCTCGCCGCCTCCCTGCGGAGCATCAGTCCCCCGCCCGCGTTGGGTACGAGGACGTGCACCCGGCCGCTCGCGCTCACCGCGGCCACCGGTGCCCCGAGCCGGGCGGCCCGCTCCCGGTCCTTGTGCGGATTGCCCAGCGACCGCCACTCGGTGACCGGGCGGGCGGTCTGGTACTGGATGGCGTGGACGATGTCGACGGCGGGCGGGCCGTCGCCCTCGCGGGCGCGCCGGCCAAGGAAGTGGACATAGGTGTCCGCGCCCTGCGTCACCGACAGATGGGTGAGACCCGGGATGGCGACGGACTCCGGCTCCGACCAGTGCGGGCCGCCGGGCCTGGTCTCCGTCCAGCGCAGCAGCCCGGCGCGGGTGCGGGCGTAGGCGGTGAGCCTGCCGTCCTTGCCGAGGACGAGCCAGCGGCCGTCAAGGGTCTCCTCGGCGGCGTGCCGCTCGCTCGCGGCACCGATGCCCCGGTCGGCCGAACTACCGCGGGCCGTGCCGCGCCCGGATCTGGTCCGCATGACGTGACCTGCCCCTCCTGCCGCTGGATGCGACTGACCTGCCGTCCTCCCGAGCAGCTGTTCTACGCGGAGGCTGAGCGCAGACCATCATAGATCGAACGTTTGACGACCATGATGTGACAACCACTGCACGGATCCACCTTGAGTCAGGGCGTCTTCAGACCGTCTGCCACGCCCGGAGCGCCAGCCCCGGCTCGTCCTTGCGGCGGGTGAGCAGGAGGGTACCGGTGGGCGGGGTGAGGGTGGCCGCGACGACCTCGTCGTGTTCGTCCAGGGCCACGGCCACCTCCGCGTCGGGAGGCAGCTGAGGGCCGGACTCGGTCCACCATGCACCGGCCCGCTCCCGCTCGGTGGGGTAGGCGGCGAAGGCGACGCGGCCGCTCGCGGACCGCTGGGCGAGCACCGTGCAGTCGTGGCCCTCGATGTCGCAGCGTACGGCCGATACGGGGCCGGGGCCGGCCGCGGTGATGAGGGGCACCGGCTCGGACCCGGGGCGCCAGGCGCACAACTCCCCGCGTTCGTCGGTGAAGTAGAGGGTGGTGTGTTCCGCGGAGGTGGCCAGCGCGCGGAGGGTGCCCGGACGTGCGGAGGCGCCGGTGTCCTCCGTCCGCACGGGCTGCTTGCCGGGCTCCTCCTGACGCCAGTGCGCGATCCCGCCCGGGACGGCCGCGTACAGCTCGACCAGGCCCGACTCCCCCGTCACGGCCGCGAGCCGGTCCTGGACGCCCTCTCCCCCGAGGTCCTGCCACGGGTTCCAGCCGCCCTTCTCCTTCTGCGCGAGCAGGCTCACCCCGCCGCCCTTGTTGCGGACGAAGACGTGCGCGCGGCCCCGGTCGTCGACGGTGACGGCCGGAGTGCCGGTGCGGTCGCCCTTCTTGTCGGGGTGGCCGATGGGGGCCCAGTCCAGCGGGGCGAGGCGGGGGCGGAAGTGGGTGGAGTGCACCAGGCCCGACTCGCCGGACCCGATGGGCCGCCAGGCGACCAGGTGGGCGTAGCCGTCGGCGCCCTGTCCGACGGCGGGCCCCGGGTGGAGTCTCTGGTCGCCGCCGGCCCTGCGGGGTGCCTCCCAGGGGCCGCCGGGGGCGAGTTCCGCGCGGCACAGGACGGCGTCGTCCGACGGCAGGTAGACGGTGAGGCGGCCGTCGCGGCCGCGGAGGAGCCAGTCGCCGTTCACCAGTTCACCTTACGCAAACCGGTTCGTGGCGCACGGGCGGGGCGGGCCCGGGGTCCGGCACGTGTCTGCCGCGTTGTCGTCGGTCACCGGATCCCCACGACCGGCTTCGCCCGCGTGCGGCGGGGTGGGCGGGCCTCGCGTGGGAGGCTGGCCGTATGGATGACACCGCCGCCCTGCTCGTGATCGTCGACGCCGCGAACGTCGTCGGGTCGGTGCCCGACGGGTGGTGGCGGGACCGGCGGGGGGCCGCGGAGCGGCTGCGCGACCGGCTGGCCGCGGACGGTCTGCCCGGTCGTTCCGGTCCGGTGGAGATCGTGCTGGTGGTCGAGGGTGCGGCGCGCGGGGTGGAGTCGGTGTCGGGCGTCCGTGTGGAGTCCGCTCCGGGCAGTGGTGACGATCACATGGTCGCGTTGGCGGCCGGGGCGGGAGACCGCCCGGTCCTGGTCGTCACGGCCGACCGCGAGCTGCGCCGCAGGGTGACCGCCGTGGGCGCGGAGGTCGCCGGTCCGCGGTCCGTGCCCCGCTGAGACCGGCGACGCCCGGTGCCCGCTACGTGTCGGCGTTCAGCTCCAGCCGCTGGTGGATCAGGCGGGCGAAGTGGGCCAGGGTGCGTCCGGTGGCCAGGTCGGCCGGGCCGAGGCGGATGTCGAACAGGTCCCTCGTCTGGACCAGGAACTGCATGCCCAGCAGCGAGTCCAGTCCGAAGTCGGTGACGTTGCGCGTGGGGTCCAGGTCGGCCGGGTCGGTCTGCAGGACGCCCGCGAGGAGCTGGGCGATCATCTCGGTGATCTTGCGCACCGCCTCGTCCGCCGGGAGGTCCGCCAGTGTGCTCAGGAGTTCGTTGCGGGCGTCCGGGGAGGCCGTGGAGGAGGACGGGGCCAGCGGGGCGAACCGGGGGGTGGCCAGGGCGGGCAGCAGATGGCGTGCGGCTCCCCAGCGGTAGCGGCCCGCTCCGGCGACGTCGGTGCCGGCGGCCAGGAGGCGGTCGGCGGTGGCGAGGACCTCGGCGGGGGTGAGCAGTTCGAGGCCGCGCCCGGTCATGGCGGGGCCCATGCCGCTGCGGGCGACGTAGCCGGTCTCGGCGATCGGCCCCCAGGCCAGTGCCGTACCCGGCCGGCCGGCGCCGCGCCGGGCCCGGGTGAGGGCTTCCAGGTAGGCGTTGGCCGCCGCGTAGGCGGCCTGGCCCGGGTTTCCGATGCCGGCGGAGACGGAGGAGTAGGTGAGGAACAGGTCCAGGTCACGGTCGGCGGTGAGGCGGTCCAGGAGGGCCGCGCCGCCCGCCTTGGGCGCCAGTACGGCGGCGAACCGGTCGTCGGTGAGGTCGGCCAGCACCGCGTCGTCCATGTGCATCGCCGCGTGGACGACGCCGCGCAGGGGGTGTCCGGTCGCGTCGACGGCGTCGAGGACCCGGCGCAGCGCGGTTTCGTCGGTGACGTCGGCGGCGTGGGCGGTGGCGTGCACACCGCGGTCGGTGAGTTCCTGAAGGAGGGCGGGCGCGTCGGGGGCGTCGGGTCCGCTGCGGGAGAGGAGGGCCAGGTGGCGGGCTCCGCGGTCGGCCAGCAGGCGGGCGGTGGCGGCGCCGAGTCCGCTCAGTCCGCCGGTGATCAGGTAGGTGCCCTCGCTGTCGAGGCGGAGGGTGCCGGGCGCGGGTTCCACGGGGACGGGTTCGTCGAGGGGGTCGAAGGTGACGACGACCTTGCCGGTGTGCCGGGAGTGCTGCAGGAGGTGGAAGGCCTCCTCGACGCGTGCGGCGGGGTGGACCGTGTGGGGCAGGGGCCGGTAGGTGCCGGAGGTGGCCTCCGCCTCGAAGTCCGTGAGGAGCAGGGCGCCGAGTTCCGGGGAGTCGATGACGGCGTCGAGGTTGAAGCCGATGAAGGTGAGGCTGCGGTCGAAGGGGCGCAGTGTGATCGGGTTGTTGAGGAAGATGTCCTTCTTGCCGAGCTCGACGAAGCGGCCGTTGGGGCTCAGGAGGCCGAGGCCCTGGGCGATGGCCTCGCCGCTGAGGGAGTTCACCACGACGTCCACGCCCCGGCCGCCGGTCAGTTCCCGTACGCGGGGGACGAAGTCCAGGCTGCGTGAGTCGAGTACGTGCTCGGCGCCGAGGGTGCGCAGCAGGTCCCGTTTGGTCTCCGTGCCGGCGGTGGCGATGACGCGGGCACCCTGACGGCGGGCGCACTGCAGGACGGCCAGGCCCACCGCCCCGGCTCCGCCGTGGACGAGCACGGTCTCCCCGGGGCCGAGCCGGGCCTGGTTGACGAGGGTCTGGTGGACGGTCAGGAAGGCGACGGGGAAGGTCGCCGCCTCCGTGAAGCCCAGCCCGTCGGGGATGCGGACGACGGCGGAGGCGGGGGTCGTCGCGTGGGAGGCGAGGGCGGCGGGCACGAGGCCGCAGACCCGGTCACCGGGCTTCAGGTCCCGTACGCCCTCCCCCACGGCGCGTACGACACCGGCGCCGTCGGTGCCCAGTCCGCGGCCGATCGGGCTGTTCTCCACCGCCTCGGGCGGCAGCAGGCCGTTGGCCCTCATGGGGTCGCGGTAGTTGAGGGCCACGGCCCGCATCTCGAGGGCCACCTCGCCCGGTCCGGGTGCGGGGAGGTCCGTCTGCCGCCAGATCAGCCGTCGGCGCAGACCGGGGTCGCGGGCTTCCAGGATGTACGGCGTGCCGGCGGGGACGCCGGGGGGTTCGTCCGCCGGGTGCTGGACCTGCCGGGGGACGAACCGGCCCCGGGCGGTCAGGACGATCTCGTCCTCCTGGGCGCCCGGGTCGTCGCCGGGGGCGAGGAGTTCGCCGGCCAGGCGGCGGGCGTCGGTGCCGGCGTCACCGGTGCGGTGGCACGAGAGGCGTCGCAGGGACAGGTCGGGGCGCTCGTTGGCGAGGGTGCGGCAGGCCGCCCAGACGGCCGCGTCGACCGGGTGGGAGGGCTGCTCCGGGGCCGGGAAGAGGCCGGTCGGGCGGGTGACGAGCCATACGCGGGGGCCGGTGGCGCCCTTCGGGCCGTCGCAGGCGGTGGCCAGGGAGCGCAGGAGGGCCGCCCGGCGGGTGGTCCGTGCGACGGTGTCGTGCGGGCCCGGCTCGGCGAGCAGCAGGACGACGCGCGGATCGGTGTCCGTGGGCAGGGCCTCGCTCCAGGCGGCTGCCCGGTCGGGCGCGACGACGACGGTGGCCTTCCCGAGGAGGGCGGCCAGTGCCCGCGCGGTCGCCGTCTCGGTGTCGTCCTCGACGGCGATCACCCAGGCGGCGCCGGGAACCGCCGGCGGTGGCCCGGCGTTCGGACCGTGGTCGTGGCCTGGTCCGTGGTCGTGGTCGCGGTCGTGGCCCGGTCCGTGGTCGTGGCCCGGACCGTGGTCATGGCCCGGACCGTGGTCATGGCCCGGACCGCCGTCGTGGTCCGCCGCCGCGAGGAGGACGGAACGGTCCTCGGGTCCGGTCTGCGCCACACCGGAGAAGCCGCACCGCCGCAGCAGCGGTGCCCACTGGTCGCGGGGGAGGATGCGGGACGCCGGGCGCAGGGTGTGGTCGCCGCGCTCCCAGAAGTCGTCCAGCATGCCGGAGAGCAGGGCCTGGAGCCGGGCATGGTGCGGTTCGGTGGCCAGCAGGTGTCCGCCGGGGGCCAGCACCGTGTGCAGCCGGCGCAGGGTCGCGGCCAGGTCGGTGGTGGCGTGCAGGGCGTCACCCGCGAGGACGAGGTCGAAACCGGACCGGGGCAGGCCCTGACCGATCAGGTCGGCGTCCGGGTCCAGGGTGCGGTGGTCGACGAAGTCGTGGTCGGCGAAACGGTGTTCGGCGCGGGCGAGACCGCTGCCGGTGGGGGCGGTGCAGGTGTAGCGGGTCCGGTCGGCCGGCAGCACGGGCAGCACCGCGGCGGTCAGGGCGGTGGTGGTCGCGCCGATTTCCAGGACGCGCAGCGGACGGTCGGCGGGCCAGCGGCCGACGATGTCGCCGAGCAGTGCCTGCACGGCGCGGTGGGCGAAGCGGTGGGCCGGGCCGGTCTCATGGAGTTGCTCGTGCGCGCTGTCCCCGGCCGGCAGGAGCTCGCGTGCGTCGACGCGTCCCCGCACCACGTCGGGCAGCCGGCGCAGCTGCCGGTTGAGGAGCAGCGTCTCGGCGCCGAACGGGGGGTGGTCCTCCACCAGGCCGCGCAGCAGCGTCTCGGCGTGGGTCTCCGCGCCGGTCAGCTGCCAGGTCTGGCCGGTCGTCCGGGCGAGGCCGTGCTCGGCCAGCAGGGGCAGCATCAGCCTCACCGCCCGCCGGTGCCGGGGTTGCAGGCCTCCGGCCACCAGGTCGCCCATCGAGAACGGGGCCGCGGGGTCGGCGAGGAGGCCGTGCAGTGTCTCGGCCCAGCAGTGGGCGCCGGCCTGTTCGGCGGCGGCGGTGAACCGGTGGTGGCCGCTGTCGTCCAGGGCGGCGCGTGCGGCGGCGATGCGCGGTTCGGCCGCGCGCGCGACCTCGGCGGGCGCGGGGAGCGGGGAGGGCGGGGCGGGGGTTCCCGGGTGGGGGGCGGCCCGGAGCACGGTGCGCTGGACGGTCAGCGGGGTGCGCTCGGTCAGGTGGCCGCGGCGGGTGCGGCAGCCGTCGATCTCGGCGGTGACCGTGCCGTCCGGGTCGGCGTAGGTGATGTCCCAGCACATCTCGTTGGCGCTGCGGCCGCGTCGGCGCAGGTGCACGACGCCGGTGGGCGCGGGGGTGCGCCACACCCGTACGGACCCGAAGACGGTCGGCAGGAAGGCGGCGGACTCCGCCTCCGCCCCGGCGAGGGCCACGGTGGCCTGCAGCGGCGCGTCGATCAGGACCGGGTGGGCGGTGTAGGCGTCGGCGGTGTGCTCCAGCCGGTAGGTGACCAGCACCTCTTCGTCGCCGGCGTCGATGCGGTCGATGAGCTGGAAGTCCGGCCCGCAGTTCAGGCCGATGCCGTGGCACGTCCGGTAGAAGTCGGGGCCGTCGACGCTCCGGTCGCAGCGGGCCCGGAGCGCGGCGAGGTCGAGCGGGTCCGGTGCCGTGCCGAGCAGGGTGCGGACCTGGGCGCGTACGACGGGTTGGCACTCCCCTCCGTGTTCCTCGCGGACGCTGATGGTGACGGCGCCGTCGTCGGGGGTGACCGCGGTCTGCAGGGCGACCGGTGTCGGGTCCGGCCACGGCACGGACAGCGGGCGGCCGATCTCCAGGTGCCGTACTTCGACCGGGCGTTCCAGGGCCCGGCGGCCGGCGCTCAGGACCATCTCCACGTAGGCGGCGGCCGGCATGAGGACGTCGTCCCCGATCCTGTGGTCGCCCAGCCAGGGCACCAGTTGCGGCTCGACGGTGCCGTGCCACACGGGGTGCGGGGCGGGCATCCGCTCGCCCACCAGCGGATGGTCCAGCAGACCGCTGCCACTGGTGCCCGCGATCCGGTCCTGCGCGGTGCCGTGCCAGTACCGTTCGTGCTGCCAGGCGTAGGCGGGCAGGTCGACCACCCGGCCCGGCCGGGGGAAGTGGTGCCGCCAGTCGGTGGCGGTGTCGGCGGCGAGCAGGGCGGCGACGGCCGCCGCGGTCTCGCGGGGGCCGTCCCCGTCGCGGTGCAGGGTGGCGACGCAGGTGGCGCCGGTGCGGCGCAGGTAGGGGCGCAGCACCGGGTGCGGGCCGATCTCGGCCAGGACGCCGGCGTGGGCGTCGAAGAGGCGGGCGGCGGCCTCGGCGAACCGGACGGGTTCGCGGACGTTGCGCCACCAGTACGCGGCGTCGAGTTCCGGCCCGTTCAGCTCGGTGCCGGTGACGGTGGAGACGAACGGGATGCGGGCGGGGGCGGGTTCGAGTCCGTCGAGGGCGTCGAGCAGCGGTTCCCGGATGGGGTCCATGGCCCGGCTGTGGAAGGCGTAGTCCAGGTCCAGTTCGCGGAAGAAGACGCCGCGGCCGGTCAGTTCGGCGCCCCAGGCGGCGAGTGCGTCGGCGTCCCCGGCGACAGTCACGTCGCTCTCGCTGTTGATGCCCGCGATCTCCAGGGCGCCGTCGTGGCGGAGGAGTTCCTCACGTGCCCGCTCCTCGGGCAGGCCGACGGCGGCCATGCGGCCCCGGCCGGCCGTGGCGCCCTGGGTGCGGCTGCGCGCGGCGATCACCAGCGCCGCCTGTTCGAGGGTGAGGACCCCGGCGGCGTGGGCGGCGGCGACCTCACCGACGCTGTGTCCGGCCACCGCCCGCGGGCGCACGCCGTGGGAGGCGAGCAGCCCGGTCAGGCCGACCTGGACGGCGAACAGGGCCGGCTGGGCGATCTCCGTGCGCTGCCACTTCCGGGGGGACGGGTGGGCCAGTTCCTTGGCCACCGACCAGCCGAGGCGGGGCGCCAGGGCCGCGTCGGCCTCCTCGACGGCCCGGCGGAAGGCCGGTTCGCCCTCCAGCAGGTCGGCGGCCATGCCCGGCCACTGGGAGGCGTTGCCGGAGAACACGAACGCGGCCCCGGCCCGCTCGCCCGTGCGCACGACGGCCCCGCGGGCGGGCTCCGCGGTCGTCAGCCGCTCCAGCTGCCGGGCGGCGTCCTGCGGGTCGGTGGCCAGTACGGCGGCGCGGTGCGGGTGCGCGGTGCGCCGTACGGTGCTGGTGTGGGCCAGGTCGTAGAACTCGCCGGGCTCCGTGTCCCGCAGTCGCTCCGCCATGCGGACGGTCATCTGCTTCAGCGCCTTGGGGGACCGCGCGGAGACGACCAGCGGCAGTGGGCGTCCGTCCGGCACCGGATCCGGCTCGAGCTCGCGGGCGGCGGGCGGCGGGGTGACGACGACGTGGGCATTGGCCCCGCCGAAGCCGAAGGCGCTCACTCCCACGGCGGCCCGCTCCCCCACCTCCAGCGGGACGGGTTCGACGGCGGGGGCCAGTCCCAGGCCGTCGAAGTCGATCCGGGGGTTGAGGGGGAGGGCGTGCAGGGACGCCGGCACCAGCCGGTGGCGCAGCACCAGGATCGCCTTGAGCAGGCCGGCCATCCCGGAGGCGGGCTCCAGGTGGCCGAGGTTCGACTTCACCGAGCCGATCGGCAGCGGGCCGCCGCGTCGGCTCCGGCCCAGCGCCCGGCCGATGGCCTCGGCCTCCGCCGGGTCGCCGACCTGGGTGCCGGTGCCGTGGGCCTCGACGTAGACCAGGTCGTCCGCGTCGATCCCGGCCTCCGCGTAGACCGTGTGCAGGAGCGCCTCCTGCGTCTCGGCGCTGGGGACGATCATGCCGGTGCTGCGGCCGTCGGTGTTGTTGCCGGTGGCGGCCAGCACGGCGTGGACGCGGTCGCCGTCCGCCACCGCGTCCGCGAGGCGCTTGAGGACGAGCACCGCGCCGCCCTCCGCGCGGACGAACCCGTCGGCGTCGGCGGAGAACGCCGCGCAGCGCCCGCGCCGCGACAGCATGTTCGCGTAGGAGAACCCGGCGAAGGAGTAGGGGTTGGACAGCACGTTGACGCCGCCGACCAGGGCGACGCGACTGGATCCCTCGCGCAGGGTGCGGCAGGCCCGGTCCAGGGCGACCAGGGCGGAGGAGCAGGCCGTGTCGACGGCCATGCTCGGCCCGCGCAGGTCGAAGGCGTACGACATCCGGTTCGCCGTGATGGACAGGGTGGCGCCGGGCATGGTGTGCGGGCTCGTGTGGTCCTGCATCATCGACAGGTTCACGCCGTAGCCGGGGTCCGAGACGCCCACGTACACGCAGGTGTCCGTTCCGGCCAGTGACGCGGCGGGGACGGCGGCGTCGTCCAGTGCCTCGGCGGCCATCTCCAGCAGCAGCCGCTGCTGCGGGTCGATGTGCCGGGCCTCCGCGGGGGACATGCCGAAGTAGGCGGCGTCGAACGAGGCGACGTCGTCGAGGAAGCCGCCGGCGGCGGTGTAGCTGCGGCCGGGGCGCACGGTCCCGGGGTCGACCGTACGGTCGCGGGGCAGCCGGTCGGCGGGCATCTCGCCGACCACGTCCCGTCCGTCGCGCAGCACGGACCACAGGCCGTCCAGGTCGGTGATGCCTCCGGGAAGCCGGCAACCCACGCCCACCACCGCCACGGCCCGTTCAAGCTGCTGCATCGCCAAGTCCCCGCCCCTTCACGCCGATCACTGGCTCTCGTGCGGATTGAAGCGGACCGGAGGGGACAACGAACGGGAAAATCCATTTCATATCACTCGTTAGGGTGGATGTCATGACGCATGCGTCATTCCGGTCCGGCAACGGCTACGTTGACGCGGTGCCCGAAGCCATCCGTGCCCGTATCGCCGCCGTCTCCGCTCATCTTCCGTCCCGGTACCGGACCTTGGACGAGATCCGCGTCAGGATCACCGAGACGGGTGGCTACGCTCCGCCTCCCGGTCTGCTGGAGGATCTCACCGGGGTGCGCGGGGTC
Source organism: Streptomyces sp. CB02400 (assembly GCF_001905725.1). Classification (GTDB taxonomy): domain Bacteria; phylum Actinomycetota; class Actinomycetes; order Streptomycetales; family Streptomycetaceae; genus Streptomyces; species Streptomyces atrovirens. Next base: position 480,338 of record NZ_LIWB01000001.1, on the reverse strand, counting down.
CATGTGCACGAGGACGGCGAGGACGCCTCCGACCTCGCCGTGAAGGCCGCCCGCGCGGCGCTCGACGAGTCGGGGCTGAAGATCGGCGACATCGGTCTGCTGCTGTTCGCCTCGACCTCGCAGGACCTGGTCGAACCCGCCACGTCCCACCTCGTGGCCGCCAAACTGGGTGCCTCGTGCCCGGTGTTCGACGTCAAGAACGCCTGCAACAGCTTCCTCAACGCCATGGAGGCGGCCGCGTCGTTCATCGAGACCGGCCGCTACCGCACGGTCCTCATCGCCTGCGGCGAACCCTCCACCCTGGCCACCCGCTGGCACGCCCCCGACCGGGAGGACCTGCTGAGGGCCCTGCCCGGTTACACCGCCTCCGACGCCGGCGCCGCGATGGTGCTCACCGCCGGCCCCGCGGGTGACGGCGATCCCGGCATCCTGGCCCAGCGGTTCGTCAGCAACTCCGCCGCCTGGAACGCCTGCACCGTGTCCGGCGGGGGAAGCATGCACCACCTCTCCGTCCACGACGACCACACCACCCTGCGGCTGAACGGGGACCTGCGCCAGGCCGCGCTCGACGTGCTCCCCCGGATCCTGGACACCGCCGGGGAAGGACTCGAGGCGGCGCGGTCCGGCGCCTACGCCTTCATCGCCTTCCACCAGATCGCCATGCCGCAGTACCGCGAGGTGATCGACCTGTTCTCCCTCCCCGAGGACCGCTGCCTGCCCGCGGTGGCCGAGCACGGGAACTGCGCGGCGGCCTCCCTCCCCCTGCAACTGGTCAAGGCGCGGGAGGCCGACCGCATCGAGAGCGGGGACCTGGTGGCGATGATCGGCCTGGCCAGTGGTTTCAGCTTCGGCCTGGCCCTCGTACGGTGGTGAGCGCCCGAGCCGGAGACGCCCCGGCCCCCGCCCCCGCCCCGGATCCCGCCACGCTGGAGCGGCTGCTGCCGGGCTATCCCGCGCCCCGGCACTGGCGGCGCGTGCCGGTCACCGGACAGCACTACCTCGATCTCGGTTCCGGGCAGCCGGTGCTGTTCCTGCACGGCAACCCGTCGTGGAGCTACGTCTGGCGCACACTGCTGCACCGGCTCTCCCCTCACGCCCGCTGTCTGGCACCGGACCTGCCGGGCTTCGGGCTGTCCCGGCACCTGCGGCCGGCGGACGGGGTGCCGGACCCCTACGAGGCCCAACTGGAAGGCCTGGACAGCCTCTACCGCCACCTGGTGCGGGACGAGGGCCTGCCCGAGCGGGGCTGGACGTTCGTCCTGCACGACTGGGGCGGCCCGCTCGGCGCCGCCTGGACCCTGCGGAACCCGGGCGTCGTGGCCCGGCTGGCCTTCTGCAACACCGTGGCCTTCCCCTTCCCGGACGGCTTCCGGCTGCCGTTCTACCTGCGGTGGATCCGTGACCACCGGCCGGTCGCCGAATTCGTCCACGCCACCAACGCGTTCGCCCGTGTCGCCGTGCGCGCCGGGGTCCACCGCCCGCTGCCCAGGGCCGAGCGCAGGGCCTACCTACGGCCCTGTGCCCGCCGCGCGGAGCGCCGGGCGGTCACCGACGCCGTCCGGGCGATCCCCCGCGACCCCGCGGACCCGGCCTGGCGGCTGCTCGAACCTCCCGGCGCCGGGGCGCACTTGTCGGACCTGCCCCTGCTCGTCGGCTGGGGCATGCGTGATCCCGTCTTCACCCCGGTCCTGCTGGAGGAGTGGGCCCGCCGCCACCCCCACGCCGTCATCCACCGCTTTCCCGACGCCGGGCACTTCGTGATGGAGGACGCCGCCGCCGAACTGGGCGACCACATCCGCGACTTCCTCCAGGGGGCATCATGACCGCCACCGTTCCCGGCATCGCCGCACGCCTGACCGACGGGCCCGACGCCGTCGCCCTCGTCGAATGCCGCAGGGGAACCTCCCGGACGACCCGGCGCGGCGAACTGGTGCGGCGCTGCCACCACCTCGCGCGGGCCCTGCGCGACGCGGGCGTCCGGCCCGGTCACAAGGCCGTCGTGATGACCCGCGACGCCCACGACCTCACCGCCGTCTCGTACGCCCTCGGTCTCGTCGGCGCCGTCCCCGTGCTGATCGAACCGCGCGCCGAGGTCGGCCGCTGCCTGGAGGACGTCGCCCCGGACGTCTTCGTCGGGGAGGCACTGGCCCACCTCGGGCGCCGGGCCCTGGGGTGGGGCCGCCCCCACGTGCGCGTCCCCCTGGTCACCGGTCCCGCGCCGTTCCCCCTGGGACGGCGGCTGGTCACCCGCGCACCGGCCGGTGACACCCCGGTCCCGCGGATGCGGGAGCCCGGCGGCGACGAGCCGGCCCTCATCGCCTTCACGTCCGGCTCCACCGGACGGCCCAAGGGCGCCGAGTACCGCCACGCCACCCTGGCCGGGCAGCTCGACGCGCTGACCACGCTGATGGAGCCCCGGCCCGACGACGTGCTCCTCGCCGGCTTCCTGCCGGTCGCCCTGCTCGGCCCGCTGCTCGGCGTGACCACCGTCGTCCCGGCCGTGAACCACCTGGCCCCGGTCCGCACCCCGCCGGAGGAGCTCGTCGGGCCGATCCTGGAACACCGGGCGAGCATCGTCCTGGCGTCACCCGCCGTGCTCACCCTGATCGCCCGGCACTGCGCCCGCCACGGCATCACCCTGCCCTCGGTCCGGCAGATCCTGTCCTTCGGCGCCCCGCTGCGCGTCCGCCTCGCCGACGCCCTGCGCGGGGCCGTGCCGGAGGACGCCGAGATCCTCAGCGTCTACGGCGCCACGGAGTGCCTGCCCGTCTCCGCGATCGCCGACCACGACCTGCGGGCCTCGCGCGCCGCGCCGCCCGCCGGGCACGCGGGCACCTGCCTGGGCCGGCCGCTGCCCGGCATCCGCGCCCGGATCCTGGACGCCGACGCCACGGGGCTCGGCGAGATCGCCGTCACCGGTCCCACCGTCAGCCCCGCCTACCACGCGCGCCCCGACGCCGACGCCGTCACCAAGAGCGACAGCGACCACGGTGTGCTGCACCGCACCGGAGACCTCGGCCGGCTCGACGACGAGGGCCGGCTGTGGTTCCTCGGCCGCAAGGCCCACCTGGTCACCGGCACCGGCTTCACCCTGACCACCGAGGACATCGAGGCCGCGGCGGACACCGCCCCCGGCGTCCGGCGCACCGCGCTGGTCGGGGTCGGCACGGCCGTGTGCCAGCTCCCCGTGCTGTGCGTGGAGCCCCTGCCCTCCACCCCGCGCGCCGCCGCCCTGGCAGCCGTGCGCGCCGTCCTGAAGGACCATCCGGACGGGCACCGCGTCGGCGCCCTGCTGATCCGGCCCGGTTTTCCCACCGATCCCCGGCACAACTCCAAGATCGACCGCATGCGGCTGGCCGGCTGGGCCGCGAAGCGCCTGCGCGGGAGGCTCCGATGAAGGTACTGGTCACCGGTGGAAGCGGCTTCCTCGGCCTGGAGATCTGCCGGCAACTGACGGCGCGCGGCGAGGTCGTCTCCTCCCTCGGCCGCCGTCCCAGCGGCGCGCTGGAGCGGCTGGGCGTCCACCAGCACCTGGGGGACCTCGCCGACGCCGACGCGGTCTCGCGTGCCGTCGCCGGGTGCGACGCCGTCGTCCACAACGCCGCCCTGGCCGGTGTCAGCGGCCCGCCGCGGCCCTACTGGGCCACCAACGTCGTCGGCACCCGCCATGTGATCGGGCAGTGCCGCGCCCACCGTGTGCGCACGCTCCTCTACACCTCGACCGCCAGTGTCGTCTTCCGGCCCGGCGGTCTGGAAGGCGTCGCCGAGAGCCTGCCGCCCGTCCCCCGCCACCTGGCTGCCTACCCCGCCACCAAGGCCCGCGCCGAAGCCCTGGTACTGGCCGCGCACGGTCCGGAGCTGGCCACCGTCTCGCTGCGCCCGCACATCGTCTGGGGGCCGGGCGACCCCCATTTCGCCCCGGCCCTCGTACGTGCCGTGCGGGCCGGGCGTCTGCTGATGCCCGGTGACGGCGGCAACCTCGTCGACACCACCCATGTCCGTACCGCCGCCCACGCCCATCTGCTCGCCCTGGACCGGCTGCGGCGGTCACCGGACACGGTGGGCGGCCGTGCCTACTTCATCGGCCAGGACGACCCGCGTCCCCTGCGCGAGATCACCCGGCACTTCCTGCGGGCCGCCGGCGTCGACGCCCGCTGGTGCTCCGTACCGCCCCGGCTCGCCACCGTCGGAGCCGCCGTCGGTGACACGCTCCTGCGCGCGGCCCGCAGTCCCCGCACCCACGCCCTGAGTCGCTTCCTGGTCGCGGAGCTGCTGCATCCGCACTGGTTCGACCTCACCGCCGCCCGCCGCGACCTCGGCTTCGAGCCGCCGATCGGATTCGACGCCGGTGTCGCGGAGCTCGCCCCACCCGCCCCGAACGACAGCGAGGAGACACCGTGCCGGAAACCTACGACACCGTCCGTTCCATCCTGACCAGCGCCTTCCGGGTCCCGGAGGACGAGATCCGGCCCCAGCTCACGCTGGGGCAACTGGACCTGGACTCCCTGGCCCTGACGGAACTGGTGCTCATCCTCCACGAACGCCTCGGAGTGCGGATCGGCAACGAGGACCTCTCCCGCGGCACGACCCTCGCTCAGGTCGTCGACCGGCTGGACGCGCTGCGCGCGGGCAGCACGAGCGCGGTGGCACCGTCGTGACCGAGCCCGTCGCCGTCACCGGCCTCGGCCTGATCACCCCCGCCGGGGAGGACGCCGACACCACCTGGGAGACGGTCTGCCGCGGCGAGGGCACCGCGGCCGTCCGCGATCCGGCGACGGCCGGCCTGCCCGTGGACTTCTCCTGCCGCGTCCCCCTGTCGCGCGACGCCCTGGACCGGCGCGTCGGGCGCACCGCCTGGCGCATGTCGCGCAACGCCGTACTGGCGGTGCTCGCCGCCCGTGAGGCGGTGCGCGACGCCGGCCTCGACCCCCGGACGTGGAACGGCGACCGGGTCGCCGTCGTCATCGGCTGTGGGATGGGGGCGGACGCGGAACGCGAGGAACAGGCCGGGCGGCTGCGGGAACTGGGCGCCGACATGGTCTCCGCGCTCACCGTCCCGCAGATCATCCCGAACATGGCGGCCGGAGAGGTCTCCATCGACCTCGGGGCCCGCGGCCCCGGCCTCGCCCCGGCCACCGCCTGCGCCTCCGGCGCCACCGCCGTCGCCGTGGCCCGCGACCTCCTGGTCTCCGGCCGGTGCGACGTCGCGGTGGCCGGGGCCACCGAAGCCGCCGTCACCCCGCTGACGGTCGCCGGTTTCTGGCGCGCGGGCACCCTGTCCCGGCGCACCGGCGAGGTCACCGGCGCGTCCCGGCCCTTCGCCGCCGACCGCGACGGCTTCGTCCTGGCGGAGGGCGCGGGCGTCGTCGTCCTGGAACGGACCGGGGACGCGGCCGCCCGCGGGGCGCGCGTCCGCGCCCGGCTGGTGGGCTGCGGCAGCACCTCGGACGCCCACCACCCCACCGCGCCCGCCCCGGACGCCCGGGGCGCGGAGGCGGCGCTGCGCACCGCCCTGGCGGACGCGGGCCTGGCTCCGCACGACGTCGGCCACGTCAACGCCCACGGCACCTCCACTCCGCTGGGCGACGCCGTCGAGGCGGCCCTGATCGCCCGGGTGCTGCCGCACCGCCCCTGCGTCACCGCGCCCAAGGGCGTGCTCGGCCACAGCCTGGGCGCGGCGGGCGCCGTCGATGCGGCGCTGACCGTGCTCACCCTTCAACACGGCACGGTGCCGCCGATCGCGAACCTGCACGCCCCGGCGCCCGGTTTCGACATCGACTGCGTCACCAAGGAGCCCCGCCGACAGGACGTCCGGGTCGCCGTCAGCCACTCCTTCGGCTTCGGCGGCCACAACGTCGTCCTCGCCCTGGCGAAGGCCTGACGCCCGCGGGGTCCGTCGCGCCGGGCGAGGGGGCGGCCCCGGGCCGGTTCAGCGGGAGTCCGGGCCGCCGGACGGTCCGGGAGGCGCCCCGGGTTCCGCCCCCTCGGGCTGGGCCATACGGCTGTGGGTGCGGCTGTAGAGGAAGTAGACGACGATGCCGATCGCCATCCAGATGCCGAAGCGGACCCAGGTCTCGGCGGGCAGGTTCAGCATCAGCCACAGGGACGCGCCGACCGACACGATCGGCAGGACGGGCACCCAGGGGGTGCGGAACGACCGGTGGAGGTCGGGCCGGGTCCGGCGGAGGATGATCACGCTGATGGCGACGATGACGAAGGCGAACAGCGTGCCGATGTTCACCAGCGCGGCCAGCTCGTTCAGCGGGGTGAAGCCCGCGAGGATCGCGATGACGACACCGAGCAGGATGGTCGGCCGGTGCGGGGTCTTGAACCGGGGGTGGACCCGGGAGAAGAACCGGGGCAGCAGTCCGTCGCGGCTCATCGCGAAGAAGACCCGGGTCTGCCCGAGCAGCAGGATCATGCAGACGGTCGTCAGGCCGACGGCGGCGCCGAAGCTGATGAAGCCCGCGAACCAGGGATGCCCGGTGGCCTTGAAGGCGTCCGCCAGCGGGGCGTCCACGGACAGCTCGCTGTAGTGCTGCATACCGGTGACGACGATCGACACCAGGACGTACAGCGCGGTGCAGATGAACAGGGAGCCGAGGATGCCGCGGGGCATGTCGCGCTGCGGGTTCTTGGTCTCCTCGGCGGCCGTGGCGACGATGTCGAAGCCGATGAAGGCGAAGAACACCACCGAGGCGGCGGTGAAGATGCCCATCACGCCGAAGTTGGCCGGGGCCCAGCCGAACATGAGCTGGATGAGCGGGGAATCGAGGCTCTCGCCGGCGGGCACGGGCTTGGAGTCCGGGATGAACGGGTCGTAGTTGTCGGCGGTGACGAAGAAGGCACCCGCGATGATCACCACGAGGACCACGGTCACCTTGATGGCGACGACGATCGAGGTGACGCGGGCGGACAGCTTCATGCCGAGGACGAGGATGCCGGTGAGCACCAGCACCAGGACGGCGGCGAGGATGTCGAACCCGAAGACGTCGGAGCCCTCGCGGCTGCCCAGCGCCGCGGGCATCTCCCAGCCCGCGTTGTCCATGAGCGACTGGATGTAGCCGGACCAGCCGACGGCCACCACCGCCGTGCCGAGCGCGAACTCCAGGACCAGGTCCCAGCCGATGATCCAGGCCGGCAGCTCACCCAGAGAGGCGTAGGAGAACGTATAGGCGGAGCCCGCCACCGGGACGGTGGAGGCGAACTCGGCGTAGCAGAGCGCGGCGAGCGCGCAGACGACGCCGGCCACGACGAAGGCCAGGGCCGTGGCCGGCCCTGCGTTGTCCTTGGCGACCGTACCGGTGAGGACGAAGATGCCGGTGCCGATGATGACACCGACGCCGAAGACGGTCAGATCCAGCGCGGACAGGGATTTCTTGAGCGCGTGCTCAGGTTCCTCGGTGTCGCGGATGGACTGCTCTACCTTCTTCGTCCGGAAGAGGGGGCTTGTCACGGGTACCTCCCACGCTTGTCGTCCTCGACATGATCGAGAGGGGGCGTAGGTCGTATGCCCCGGCGCGGGCGCTTTCACGCGGACGGGCCGCGCGCGCCACTCTTCACAGTGGCACGGGCGGCCCGTCCGGGCGACGCGTGAGGCGCGGGTCAGTCGCGGGCCGGCTCCACCGAGTCGACCGCGTCCGCGGCGGACCGCTCGTACCGGCCGTCGAGCTTCGCCACCAGGCCGGTGACCTGGCGGGCGATGTCGGGGGCGGTCAGTCCGATCTCGGCCATGACCTCGGCGCGCGAGGCGTGGTCGAGGAAGCGCGGCGGGATGCCGAAGTCGCGCAGCGGTACGTCCACGCCGGCGTCGCGCAGGGCCTGGGCGATCGCGGAGCCGACGCCGCCGACGCGCGAGTTGTCCTCGACGGTGACGACCACGCGGTGCTTCTCGGCGAGCGGGGCCATGGCCTCGTCGACGGGCTTGACCCAGCGCGGGTCGACGACGGTGGTGGAGATGCCCTGCCGGTCGAGCAGGGCGGCGATCTCCAGGCACATCGGCGCGAGGGCGCCCACGGAGACCAGCAGCACGTCGGGGGCGTCGGTGCCGGGCTCGCGCAGGACGTCCATGCCGCCGACGCGGCCCACGGCGGGTACGGCGGGGCCGACGGCGCCCTTGGAGAAGCGCACCACGGTGGGGGCGTCCTCCACGGCGACGGCCTCGCGGAGCTGGGCGCGCACCTGGTCGGCGTCGCGCGGGGCGGCGAGCCGCAGCCCGGGGACGACCTGGAGGATCGACATGTCCCACATGCCGTTGTGGGAGGCGCCGTCGGTGCCGGTGACACCGGCCCGGTCGAGCACGAACGTCACGCCGCACTTGTGCAGGGCCACGTCCATGAGCACCTGGTCGAAGGCGCGGTTGAGGAAGGTGGCGTACACGGCGAAGACGGGGTGCACCCCGGCGTGGGCGAGGCCGGCCGCGGAGACGGCGCCGTGCTGCTCGGCGATGCCGACGTCGTAGACCCTCTCGGGGAAGCGCTTGGCGAACTTGTCGAGGCCGACCGGCTGGAGCATGGCCGCGGTGATGGCGACGACGTCCTCGCGCTCCTCGCCGAGCTTGACCATCTCCTCGCCGAAGACACTCGTCCAGTCGGCGCCGGAGCTGGCGATCGGCAGGCCCGTGTCGGGGTGGATCTTGCCGACGGCGTGGAAGCGGTCGGCCTCGTCCTGGAGGGCGGGCTGGTAGCCGCGGCCCTTCTCGGTGAGGCAGTGCACGATCACCGGGCCGCCGAACCGCTTGGCGCGGGCCAGGGCGGACTCCAGGGCCTCGATGTCGTGACCGTCGATGGGTCCTACGTACTTCAGGCCGAGGTCCTCGAACATGCCCTGCGGGGCGATGAAGTCCTTCAGGCCCTTCTTGGCGCCGTGCAGCGTGTCGAAGAGGGGCTTGCCGACGACCGGGGTGCGCTCCAGGAGGTCCTTGGTGCGGGTCAGGAAGCGCTCGTAGCCGTCGGTGGTGCGCAGGGTCGCGAGGTGGTTGGCGAGGCCGCCGATGGTGGGCGAGTAGGAGCGCTCGTTGTCGTTGACGACGATGACGAGCGGACGGTCCTTGGCGTCGGCGATGTTGTTCAGCGCCTCCCAGGCCATGCCGCCGGTCAGCGCGCCGTCGCCGATGACGGCCACGACGTGGCTGTCGCGCTTCTTGATCTGGTTGGCCTTGGCGATGCCGTCGGCCCAGCCGAGCACGGTGGAGGCGTGGCTGTTCTCGATGACGTCGTGCTCGGACTCGGCCTGCGAGGGGTAGCCGGACAGGCCGCCCTTCATCTTCAGCCTGGAGAAGTCCTGCCGGCCGGTCAGCAGCTTGTGGACGTAGGACTGGTGGCCGGTGTCCCAGAGCACCTTGTCCTTGGGCGACTCGAAGACCCGGTGCAGGGCGATGGTGAGCTCCACCACACCGAGGTTGGGGCCGAGGTGGCCGCCGGTCTTGGAGACCGCGTCGACGAGGAAGGTCCGGATCTCCCCGGCCAGCCGGTCGAGCTCCTCCAGGCTGAGCCGGTCCAGATCGCGCGGTCCCCTGATGCGGGTCAGCAGCGGCACCCGTGCCTCCTTGCAGTAGAGCTGATCGAGCTGTTGCCGGGCGGGTCGAGTCTAATGTTCCGCCCGGCGGGAACGACTCCGGGCGGTGCGTCGTACGTCACCCGATCAGCAGTACCCATAAACGACACGACTGTGCCCGGTACCTGTAAGGCACCGGGCACAGTCACACCCCAAGGGGCGCGGGGAACTGCGCGACAAGCCGCAGCGCACCCGCAGCGCAGCTACTACGCGCGCCCAGCCGTCTTCTGCGTCTTACGGGTAACCGCGTCGATGACGACAGTGGCGAGCAGCACACCACCGGTGATCATGTACTGGACCGGCGAGGCGATACCCTCGAGCGCCAGCCCGTACGTGATCGAGATGATCACCATCACACCGAGCAGCGCGTCCCACGTGCGGCCACGACCGCCGAAGAGCGACGTACCACCGATGACCGCCGCGGCGATGACGTTCATCAGGAACTCACCGGTACCCGCGCCCTGGTTGGCGGAGGCGATCTTCGACGCGACGAACAGGCCGCCGATCGCGGCGAACGTACCGGCGATCGCGAAGACCGAGATGCGGACCATCTCGACGTTGATACCGGCACGGCGGGACGCCTCGACGCTGCCGCCGAGCGCGAAGACCTTGCGGCCGTACGCGGTGCGGCGCAGCACGAAGTCCGTGAGCACCAGGAACGCCAGGAAGATCACCACGGCCAGCGGCAGGCCCTTGTACTGGTTGAAGACGATCGCGGCGGCGAAGGCCAGGATCGCGAGCAGCACGGTCCGCACGATGAGCTCGTTCAGCGGGCGGGAGGGCACACCGGCGGCCTCACGGCGGCGGTTGTCGAAGAACGCGGTGAGGAAGTACCCCACGGTCACGACGATCGCCAGGCCGTACGCGGCGGCCACATCGCTGAAGTAGTAGCTGGTCAGCTTGACGACGATGCCCTCGGAGTCGAGGTTGATCGTGCCGTTGGCGCCCAGGATCTGCAGCATGAAGCCCTGCCAGAACAGCAGTCCGGCGAGTGTCACGGCGAAGGCCGGGACGCCGATGCGGGCGAAGATGAAGCCGTGGATGGCGCCGGCCACCGTGCCGGTGAGGATCGCCAGCACCAGGGCCAGCACCTCGTTCATCCCGTGGGTGACGTTCATGACGGCGAAGGCGGCGCCCGCGACACCGCTGACCGAGCCGACCGACAGGTCGATCTCGCCGAGCAGCAGGACGAAGACGATACCGACGGCGATCATGCCCGTGCCGACCATGGCGACGGACATGTCGGAGAAGTTGCCGGCGGTGAGGAAGTTGGAGTTCAGGCTGGTGAAGATGGCCCAGATGATCAGCAGGCCGACCACGACGGGGATGGAGCCGAGGTCACCGGCCTTCATCTTCCGCTTGAACTCGTTCCAGTAGCCCAGGAAGCCCTGTTCGCGCACCAGCAGCCGGGGGTCGACCACGGTGACCGCCGAGGCGGCCGCCTCGGGGTTCTCCACGGCGTGGTCCTCGGTGGGGGTGGTGGTCTTTTCGGTGCTCACTTCTTGATCTCCCCATTGGTGCGCGCCGCACGACGGGTCACGGCGTTGTCCGTGGCGCCCGTGATGGCGGAGATGATCTCTTCCTGCGAGGTCGACTTGACCTCGAAGACGCCGTTGTTGCGCCCGAGGCGCAGCACGGCGACCTTGTCCGCCACGGCCTTCACATCGGCCATGTTGTGGCTGATGAGGATGACCGCGTGACCGCGCTCGCGCAGCCGCTCGACCAGGTCGAGGACCTGCGCGGTCTGCTCGACGCCGAGGGCGGCGGTGGGCTCGTCCAGGATCACCAGCTTGGGCTCGCCGAGCATGGACCGGGCGATGGCCACGACCTGGCGCTGACCGCCGGAGAGGGAGGCGATCGGGATGCGGACGCTGGGGATGCGGATCGACAGGGTGTCGAGGAGTTCGCGGGAGCGGCGCTCCATCTCCACCTCGTCCAGGACTCCGCGCCTGCGGATCTCCCGGCCCAGGTAGAGGTTGCCGACGACATCGATGTTGTCGCACAGCGCGAGGTCCTGGTAGACCGTCGCGATGCCCAGGTTCTGGGCGTCGTGCGGCTTGCTGATCTGGACGGCCTTGCCGTCCCACTCGATGGATCCCTCATCGATGGGATGCACGCCGGCGATCGTCTTGACCAGCGTGGACTTTCCGGCGCCGTTGTCGCCCACCAGGGCGACCACCTCACCGGCGTGGACCTCAAGCTCTACGTCGGTGAGCGCCTGGACGGCACCGAAACGCTTGGAGACCCCGCGCAACGCCAGCACGGGCGTAGCGGACACGTGAACCATCTCCTTCGCCGCCTGACCCGGCGGGAGGTTGTGCAGAAGTTTCTGAGGGGGGTGTTCCGTCCGGCGCCCCGCGTAGCTTGCGGGGCTGATGTGTGCGGGGCGCCGGCGGAGCGCGTGGCAGTCGGTCCCGTGCGGGGAGTCCGGGTCACGGACTCCCCGAGGCATCACGGGAGTTGGGGACTGCTTACTTGAGGCCGATCTTGTCGCAGGCCGCCTTGTACTTGTCCGTGCAGATCTCCTGGACGGTGTAGATGCCGTCCTTGATCACGGTGTCGTTGATGTTGTCCTGGGTCAGCGAGACGACCGGGACGATCACGGACGGGACACCCTTGGTGGTGGGGCTGTCGACCTTGTCCTTGGCGACGGAGTCCAGCGACTTGCCCTGCGCCAGCAGCACGGCCATCTCCGCGGCCACGTCGGCCTCCTGCGGGTACGGCTTGTAGACGCTCATGTACTGCTCACCGGTGACGATGCGCTGCACACCCGCGAGTTCGGCGTCCTGGCCGGTGACCGGGATGTCGGCGATGCCGGCGGCCTTCAGGGCGGTGATGATGCCGCCCGCCATGCCGTCGTTGGCGGAGTAGACGCCGACGATCTTGTCCTTGCCGAGGGCGGAGATGGCGCCCTCCATGTTGGCGTTGGCGTTCTCCGGCTTCCACTCCTTGGTGTCGTACTCGCGGCCGACCTTCACCTTGCCGTCGAGGACGGAGTGCGCGCCCTCCTTGAACATGGCGGCGTTCGGGTCGGTGGAGGAGCCGTTCATCATGACGATCTGGCCGTCCTTGGCCTTGTCGCCCAGCGCCTTCAGCAGGGCCTCGCCCTGGGTCTTGCCGACGGTCACGTTGTCGAACGAGGTGTAGGCGTCGATCGGGCCCTCGGCGAGGCGGTCGTAGGCCACGACCGGGATGCCGGCGTCCTTGGCCTTCTTCACCGAGCCGGCGATGGCCTTGGAGTCCACCGCGTCGATGATGAGAACGTCCACCTTGTTGGTGATCATCGTCTCGACCTGCTGGTTCTGCAGGCTGGCGTCCTGCTTGGCGTTGTTGTAGACAACCTCGCCCTTGTTGTTCGTGAGCTCCTTGACCTTCTTCTCGATCAAGGGCTTGTCGAGCTTCTCGTACCGCGCGGTCTGGTTCTCCGGCAGGAGCAGACCGACCTTGATCTCATCGCCCTTGGCGGCGGAGTCGCCGGAGTCCTTCTTGTCGCCGGACTCGGCGGCGCTGCCGCAAGCGGCGAGCGAGACGGCCATCACACCGGCGGCGACGGCAAAGGCAGCACGACGCATACGCGTGTTCACTTCTACAAACCTCCCTGACGAGGCCGCGTCGTTGCGGCCGAGGTGGCTGGAAGTCAACTCGGCCACACGTGCGACGTCAAGAAGTAAATCCTTAACGAGATGGCAACGGTGCCATCCGTTCTCTAAGTGAAGGCAGGGGCGGCCGCGGTGAGCGACCCGGTCGCGGTGCCGTCCAAAAGGGTCGAATCGCCCATCTCGCTCAGCGCGAGGGCGAGCGCTCCGAGCACCTCCGCACGGCCTCCAAGTGCCCCGGGGAGAATGGACAGTTGACGTGCCGCACTGGGGATCGCATAGCGGCCGACGGACTCCCGGATCGGCCCGAGCACCAGCTCACCGGCCTCGGCGAGATCACCGCCGAGCACCACCCGGCTCGGGTTCAGCAGGTTGCAGAGATTGGCGACTCCACTGCCGACGTGGCGGCCGACGTCGGCGATCACCCGACGGCAGCCAGGGTCCCCGTCCCGCGCCAGCCGTACGACGCCCTCCATCGTGAGGTCGGTGCCGTGACTGGGCTGGAGCAGCGGGAGCACATAGCGCGCGGCCGTGAAGGTCTCCAGGCAGCCGCGGTTGCCGCAGCGGCAGACGGGTCCGGATTCATCGAGTGTAATATGCCCGATTTCGCCTGCGGTGCCGCCCGGGCCGCGATAGATCTTCCCGCTGATCACCAGACCGGCGCCGACACCGCTGGCGACCTTGATGTACGCCAGGTCGCGCACGCCCCGGCCGCTGCCCCAGACCATCTCGCCGAGGGCGCCGAGGTTGGCGTCGTTGTCCACGTGCACCGGCACGCCGAGCCGCCCCCGCAGCTCCTCGGCGGGCCTGGCGCCGGTCCAGCCGGGCAGGATCGCGGTCGAGCCCAGGGTCCCGGACTCCACGTCGATCGGCCCCGGTACGCCGAGACCCACCCCCGCGACCTTGGACGGGTCCACTCCGGTCGCCTCGATCAGCCGTTTGACCAGTTGTTCCGCCCGGTCGAGGCCCTGCGTCGCGGAGGCGTCCACATCCAGCGGCTCGGACTCCTCGGCCAGCACCTGATGGGCGAGGTTCCCGACCGCGACCCGCAAATGGGTGTGGCCGAAGTCGACCCCGATCACGATGCCGGCGTCCCCGCTCAGCGAGACGCTGCGCGCCCTGCGCCCGCCCGCCGAGGTGGGCGTGACCTCGACCGTTCCGCCGTCCTTCAGCTCCCGGACGATGTTGGAGACCGTGGCCGCGGACAAACCGGTCGTCCTCGCGATCTCGGCCTGGGTGAGGGATCCCGCAAGACGTACTGCTCGGACGACCCGCTCCAGGTTGGCTCGGTGCAGCGACGACTGCGACCCCGGAGTCTCCACGACGACCTCCTGCGCGCGGGGGCCGCTTCGGTGAGGCCCCTCTCATGTCCAACTAGTGAACTCTAAGATGAGCCGTTCGGGTTGCCTCCCGTCAAGAGGTTGAACCGTTTCCGGGTGCACGGACACATGGACACGCGCCGCTCCCAGGGGCGGGAGCGGCGCGTGTACGAGGCGTTCCGGTGCGTCACTTCAAGGCTGTACCAGTGGGTTACTTCAGGGTGGCGGAGGTGAGCCCTGCCTGCACCTGGCGCTGGAAGGACAGGTAGACCACCAGCATGGGCACCATGGCGATCGTCACGCCCGCGAAGAGCACCGGGAGGTCCGAGGCGTAGCCCTGCTGCTGCTGGAGCTGGATCAGCCCCTGGGTCAGCACGTAGCGTTCCGGGTCGTCACCGCTCTGCGGCTGCATCAGCACCGTCGGCAGGATGTACTGGTTCCACTGGCCCAGCGTGTTGAAGATGCCGACGCTCAGCAGACCGGGCTTGGCCATCGGCAGCATCACCTGGAAGAAGGTCCGGGTGTGCGAGGCGCCGTCGAGGATCGCCGCCTCGAAGACCGCCGTGGGCAGGGTCCGGAAGAAGGCGTGCATGAAGAACACCGTGAACGGCATCGAGTAGGCGACGTACACCAGGATCAGCCCCTGGTAGCTGTTCAGCATGTCGAGCCGTTTGACCATGAAGAACAGCGGCACCAGGGCGAGGAACACGGGGAACATCGCGCCCGCGACGAAGAAGTAGTACAGGAACCGGTTGCCCCAGAACTCGTACCTGGCCAGCACGTACGCCGCCATGGAGCCGAGCAGCATCGTCAGCGGCACGGAGAAGACCAGCACGATGACGGTGTTGAGGAAGTAGTCCCCGATGCCCTTCTCCCAGGCGCGGGAGAACACGCCCGGGTCCCAGTTCTGCGGCCAGCCGAAGGCGGAGCCGCCGATCTGCGTGTCGGTCTTGAAGGAGCTCAGCACCAGCCACAGCAGCGGCAGCACGATCAGCACCGCCCACACGACGAGGAAGCCGTGCGAGAAGACGTTCAGCACGACGCCTTCGCCGCGCCGGTCGCCGGGGCGGACGGTGCCCTTGGCCACCGGCGGCGGGGGCGGGGTGGGGCCCCCGGTGGGGGCGGTTTCCTTGAGGGGTGCGCTCATCGTCGTTACTCCGCCTCAGAACTCGATGCGCTCGCGACGGGTGGCGCGCAGCATGACCACGGACACGATCAGGGTGAGGACCAGCATGACCACGCCCATGGCGCAGGCGTAGCCGCTCCGGCCGTACAGCAGGAAGTTCCGCATCATCACGGTCGACATGACCTCGCTGTGGTGGTCGGGCCCGCCGCCGTAGTCCCCGGCTGTCATGGTGGAGACCAGGATGAACATGTCCATCGCCGCGATGCCGAGGTAGACCCAGGCGGTCTGCACGGAGTCCCACAGCAGCGGCAGGGTGATGCGGAAGAAGGACTGGGCGCGGCCGGCGCCGTCGATCAGCGCGGCCTCGTAGACGTCCCGCGGAATGGACTGCATGGCGGCGGAGAACAGCACCAGGTAGAAGCCGACGCCGTGCCAGACGACCACCGCGATGAGCGCCCACAGCACGAAGTTCGGCTCGTTGAGCCATTCCACCGGATTGTTCTTGTCGACCAGTCCGAGTTTGATCAGGACGCCGTTGAGCATGCCGCCGCCGTCACTGCGGTACACCGCTCCGAAGAGCACCGCCATGATGGCCAGGGACAGCACCTGCGGGAAGAAATAGATGACCCGGTAGTACTTGGATCCGGCGACTCCCGAGACGCCTCCGGAACGTCCGCGTCCGCCCGCGTTCACCATGAAGGCGAAGAACAGCGCGAGCAGAATGGTGATCACCGGGATGAACACCAGGAACAGGATGTTGTGCCAGATGGCTCCCATGAAGATGTCGTCCTGGAGCAACTTCGTGTAGTTGTCCAGTCCGACGAAACTGAAGGTCTGCGACTGGCCCTTCCAGTCGGTCAGCGAATAACCGAACGTCTGGATGTACGGCCAGATCACGAAGATCAGATAGAGCGCCACAGGAAGGAGGAGAAATCCCGCGACGAACCGGTGCTGCCCTTTGCGCATGGCGTTCCTGCCCCTGGGTGTGGCCGTTCCGGGCCGGGAATCCTCCCCGGTCGTGCACGCGGTCGATCATCCTCACCGGCCGTGCGCGCGGTCGGGAGGATTCCCGGCCCGGAATGCGGTCGGTCGAGCGAGATCAGTCGCGGCGGTTCTGCTTCGAGGCCGGGTCCTTGGCCTGCTTGTCGACCGCGGCCTGGGCGCGCTTGAGCCATTCCTTGGGCTGGATGCGCTTGGCCATCAGCTCGTTGGAGGCGTTCTCGATGGCGGTGCCCATCTCGCTGTACCACTCGGTGTACAGGAAACGGAAGGTGTTGTCGCCGGCCGCCTTGGATGCCTCGACCGTGGACTGGGTGCCCGGCCGGAGCTGGACGCCCGTGTCGACGCCGTCCTTGAGGATGGTCAGCGAGTTCGCCTCCTTGGCGAACAGGGTCGACCACTCCTTGGAGAGCATCCTGCGCATGAACTCCTTGGCCGCGGGGAGGTTCTTGGCCTTGGAGGGGATGATGAAGGGCTCACCGGAGCCGGCCCGGATCGCCTCGAACGGCAGCGCGCTGTCCGGCAGCAGCGGCATCGGCAGGAACTTCATGTCGAAGTCGTCCGGTGTCGTCTTGAGCTGCTCGTTCTCGAGCCAGGAGCCGCTGGTGATGAAGGCGGCCTTGTACTGGTTCCAGCGGGTCTGCGACTCGTTGTGGGTGAGGCCGTTCGTACCGGGCATCAGATAGCCCTTCTCGACGACCTCGTAGACCGCCTCGATGGCCTCCTGCGCGGCGTCGGAGCCGACGAACGCCTTGGGGTCGAGGTTGTCGATCGCCTTCATGGCGTCCAGGCCGCCCTTCTTGGCGATCAGGTCCATGATGGCGACGTTGATGTAGTACGGGTACTTGCCCTGGTGGGCGAGGCCGCCGATGCCCCCGTCCTTGGCGTCCTTGCAGATGGCGAGGAAGTCGTCCCAGGTCTTGGGCGCCTCCCAGCCCTTCTCCTGGAAGAGCTTGCCGGAGTACCACAGACCCCACACCGTGTAGATGTAGTTGAGGGCGACGACCTTGCCCTCCTGCATTCCGGCGTCGAGCGTGCCGGGGATGAGGGTGTCGCGGACCTTGACGTCCGGATCGTCGACCGAGGGGGCGTCCAGCACTTCGGCGAGGTCGAGGAGCTGGCCGTTCTTGTGCAGCACGTCGATCGGGATCTGCTGGGCGCCGGAGTCGTCGACGATGTCCGGCGGGTTCCCGGCGTTGAAGCGGGGCTGGAGCTTGCCCGTGATCTCCTGCGTTCCGGTGTGGACGGAGGTGACGCCCCACTCCTTCTCGAACGCGGCCTCCCACGCCTTGGCGTAGTCGTCGCCGTAACCGCCCTTGAAGATGACGACGTCGAGTTTGCTGCCTTCCTTGACGCCGAACGGGTTGGATTCGGACGTCTTGCCCTCGTTGTCACCGGAGTTGTCCTCCCCGCCCCCGCTGGCACACGCGGACAGGAAGCTCATCGCCGGTACGGAAACCAGGCCGAGCGCGGCGGACCGCTTGATCAGTGCGCGGCGCCCCACACCGGACGTGCCGTTGTTCTCGGTGGAACCGGTGCCGTTGTTCTCGGCGGAAGTGGATCCCATGCTCAAGTCCTCGCCTTCTCCAGGACTCAGGCGGTGAACCGGATCCTCCCCGGCACCGCGTTCGGGTCAAGCTGGGTCGTGCAGGAAGTGCGGCCGTACAGGGTCGGGTGCGGTGAAGATGCCCCGGAGTGCCGACAGGTATAGTCCACTTCCCGCCGATGGATCAAGATCGAATGCAAGGTTCACCTCCGGTCTTTTCCGAGTTGAGACCTCGCGGAAATATCGGCCTCCGGCGCGTTCCCCGGCGGAAGAATCATTGCCGTTGGACTGGAATGCCGCATTCAACCCCCTTGACACCACGGGCCACTTGACCCACTACTAGACCTTGCGCATCTCATTGACAACGTTGTCCGGCGCAGGGAGGGTACTCACGCATGCACAGCAGGGTTCGGCACAGATGGGGAACGGCGGTCGTCGCGGCGACCGCCTTCGCTTTGGCCGCGGGCTCACAGGGCGTCGCGGTGGCGCTGCCCCAGGCGCCGCCGAAGGCGGACCGTGAGTTCGCGTCGTCGTTCGAGTCCGGGGAGCCCGCCCCGGACTGGCAGAACACCGTCGACACCACACGGAGCGGCGAGAAGCGCGCCTCGGGCGTGGACGGCGGTTACAGCTCCGGCATTCCGGGCAATGTCACCGACCATGTCACGGACGTCCGCGCCAGCGCGGAGAACACCGGCGGCGGGGAGGTGAAGGAGAACCTCGTCGACGGCGAGCCGAGCAGCAAGTGGCTGGCCTTCGAGTCCACCGGCTGGGTGGAGTTCGACCTGGACGCCCCCGTCAAGGCGGTCCGTTACGCCCTCACGTCCGCCAACGACGCCGCCGAACGCGACCCGAGGGACTGGACCCTCAAGGGCTCCACCGACGGCGAGGACTGGAAGACCCTCGACACCCGGTCGGGCGAGACGTTCGCGGAACGCTTCCAGACCAAGATCTACGACATCGACGCCTCCGCCGTCGCCGAGTACCGGCACTTCCGGCTGGAGATCACCAGGAACGGCAGCGGCGGCATAGTCCAGCTCGCCGACGTCCAGTTCTCCACCGGCGACGACGAGGCGCCCGTTCCGCAGGACATGCTCTCGCTGGTCGACCGCGGCCCCACCGGCTCGCCGACGGCCAAGGCGGGCGCCGGGTTCACCGGGAAGCGCGCCCTGCGCTACGCCGGCCGGCACACCACCGACGGGCGGGCGTACTCGTACAACAAGGTGTTCGACGTCAACACGAGGGTCGACCGGAACACCGAACTGTCGTACCGGATCTTCCCCTCGATGGCGGACGGCGACCTCGACTACGACTCCACCAACGTCTCCGTCGACCTCGCCTTCACCGACGGCACCCACCTGAGCGACCTGCGCGCCACCGATCAGCACGGCTTCCCGCTCACCCCGCAGGGGCAGGGCGCGTCGAAGATCCTCTACGTCAACCAGTGGAACAACGTGGTCTCCCGGATCGGCTCGGTGGCCGCCGGCAAGACCGTCGACCGCATCCTGGTGGCGTACGACTCCCCCGAGGGCGAGACCAAGTTCCGCGGCTGGCTCGACGACGTGGCGCTGAAGCCGGTGAAGCCCGAGCGGCCGAAGGCCCATCTCTCCGACTACGCGGTGACGACCCGGGGCACCAACTCCAGCGGCGGCTTCTCGCGCGGCAACAACTTCCCCGCGACGGCCGTGCCGCACGGGTTCAACTTCTGGACCCCGGTCACCAACGCCGGTTCGCTGAGCTGGCTGTACGACTACGCGCGCGGCAACAACGCGGACAACCTGCCGACGATCCAGGCGTTCAGCGCGAGCCACGAGCCGAGCCCCTGGATGGGCGACCGGCAGACCTTCCAGGTGATGCCGTCGGCCGCCTCCGGCACCCCGGACACCGGCCGTGAGGAGCGCGAGCTGGCGTTCCGGCACGAGAACGAGACCGCGCGGCCGTACTACTACGGGGTGCGGTTCGAGAACGGCCTGAAGGCCGAGCTGGCGCCGACCGACCACGCGGCGGCGATGCGCTTCACCTTCCCCGGCGACGACGCGAGCGTGCTGTTCGACAACGTCACCGACCAGGCCGGCCTGACCCTCGACGAGGAGAACGGCACCTTCACCGGCTACTCGGACGTCAAGTCCGGGCTGTCGACGGGCGCGACCCGGCTGTTCGTCTACGGCGAGTTCGACAAGAAGGTCACCGAGGGCGACGCCAGTGGCGTCAAGGGCTATCTGCGCTTCGACGCCGGCAAGGACCGCACGGTCACGCTGCGCCTGGCCACCTCCCTGATCAGCGTCGACCAGGCGAAGGACAACCTGCGCCAGGAGATCGGCGAGCGCACCTCCTTCGACAAGGTCAAGCGCGACGCCCGGAAGCAGTGGGACAGGATCCTCGGCAAGGTCGAGGTCGAGGGCGCCACCCCGGACCAGCTGACCACGCTCTACTCCAGCCTCTACCGGCTGTACCTGTACCCGAACGCGGGCCACGAGAAGGTCGACGGGAAGTACAAGTACGCGTCCCCGTTCTCGAAGATGGAGGCGGCCGACACCCCGACGCACACCGGCGCGAAGATCGTCGACGGCAAGGTGTACGTCAACAACGGCTTCTGGGACACCTACCGGACCACCTGGCCCGCGTACTCCTTCCTGACCCCGTCCAAGGCCGGT
This sequence comes from Streptomyces sp. CB02400, assembly GCF_001905725.1. GTDB lineage: Bacteria > Actinomycetota > Actinomycetes > Streptomycetales > Streptomycetaceae > Streptomyces > Streptomyces atrovirens. The sequence goes on along the minus strand of NZ_LIWB01000001.1, from coordinate 459,546 downwards.
GAGCTGGTCGACGGGTTCGTGCAGCACTACAAGGACGGCGGCTGGACCTCGCGCTGGTCCTCCCCCGGCTACGCCGACCTGATGACCGGCACCTCCTCGGACGTCGCGTTCGCGGACGCGTACGTCAAGGGCGTCGACTTCGACGCGGAGGCCGCGTACGACGCGGCGGTGAAGAACGCCACCGTCGTGCCGCCGTCCTCCGGTGTGGGCCGCAAGGGCATGGCCACCTCGCCGTTCCTCGGCTACACCAGCACCGACACCCACGAGGGCCTGTCGTGGGCGCTGGAGGGCTACCTCAACGACTACGGCATCGCGAAGATGGGCGAGGCGCTCTACGAGAAGACGGGCGAGAAGCGCTACGAGGAGGAGTCGGCGTACTTCCTGAACCGTGCCCAGGACTACGTCAACATGTTCGACTCCGAGGCCGGCTTCTTCCAGGGCAGGAACGCCGAGGGCGACTGGCGGGTCGAGTCCTCGAAGTACGACCCGCGCGTGTGGGGTCACGACTACACCGAGACCAACGGCTGGGGCTACGCCTTCACCGCCCCGCAGGACAGCCGCGGCCTGGCCAACCTGTACGGCGGCCGGGACGGCCTCGGCGACAAGCTCGACGAGTACCTCTCCACCCCCGAGACGGCCTCCCCCGAGTTCAAGGGGTCCTACGGCGGTGTCATCCACGAGATGACCGAGGCGCGGGACGTCCGGATGGGCATGTACGGCCACTCCAACCAGGTCGCCCACCACGCCCTGTACATGTACGACGCGGCCGGGCAGCCCTGGAAGACGCAGAAGAACGTGCGCGAGGTGCTGTCCCGCCTCTACACCGGCAGCGAGATCGGCCAGGGCTACCACGGCGACGAGGACAACGGCGAGCAGTCGGCCTGGTACCTCTTCTCCTCGCTCGGCTTCTACCCGCTGGTGATGGGCAGCGGCGAGTACGCCATCGGCTCCCCGCTGTTCAAGAAGGTCACCGTGCACCTGGAGAACGGCCGCGAGCTGGTCGTCAAGGCGCCGAGGAACAGCGCGCGGAACGTCTACGTGCAGGGCCTGAAGGTCAACGGCAAGCGCTGGAACTCCACTTCGCTGCCGCACTCGGTGATCTCGAAGGGCGGCGTCCTGGAGTTCGACATGGGCTCGCGTCCGTCGTCGTGGGGCACGGGCGAGAACGCGGCGCCCGTGTCGATCACGAAGGACGACGAGGTGCCCACGCCCCGCAAGGACGCGCTGAAGGGCGAGGGCGCCCTGTTCGACGACACGTCGGCGACCGGCGCCACGGTGTCCACCGTGGAACTGCCCGTCACCGGGGACACCGAGGCGGTGCAGTACACGCTGACGTCCTCGGACCGCACCAAGGCACCCACGGGCTGGGTGCTCCAGGGCTCGGCCGACGGCACGACGTGGACGGACCTCGACCAGCGGACGGACGAGACCTTCCGCTGGGACCGCCAGACACGCGCCTTCTCGGTCGACCGGCCGAAGGCCTACGGCCACTACCGGCTGGTGCTGACCGGTGAGGCGACGCTGACGGAGGTGGAACTGCTGAGCTGAGCCGACCTCCGCTCACATGGCGGGTCCGGACCTTGTCCGGGCCCGCCTTCTCCATGGATTTCCGCAGGCCAACGGGTACCTCTCAGGTCACTGGTGCACCAGAATGGGGACCGCCCCCGGTGCTCTCCGGGCGGCGCTTCCAATGGCAAGGGGAGAGCACGGACATGACGTACTCGGGGGACTTCGACGCGGCCTGGCTGCCGTCGGCCGCGTTCCGGGCGGTCGGCAGTCGGCGTTCGCTGGTACGCGCCGCCGACGCCGGGCCTCTGGTGGAGACGGTGTACGGCGAACTGGCCGACGCCTGCGCGCGGTTCGGCGGGCGGGTCGTGCGGGACGGCGGCGAGGACGCCGAGCTGGTGCTCGAACTGGCCGACGGTGATCTCGGCGACGAGGGTTTCGCGCTCACGCGACGGGACGGCACCACGACCGTCACCGCGTCCGGCGGACGCGGGCTGCTGTACGGCCTGTTCCACGTCGTACGGCTCGGAGAGGACGCCTTCGCCGGTGAGCGTGCCCGCGAGGAGCACCGCCCGGCGTACGCCTCGCGCATGCTGGACCACTGGGACAACGTGGCCGTGCACCCGGTCATGGGCCAGGTCGAGCGCGGCTACGCGGGCGGTTCGCTGTTCTGGGCGGACGGGCGGGCGCGCGGGGACCTCGACCGGGTGCGGGCGTACGGCAGGCTGCTCGCGGCGTGCGGGATCAACGCCGTCGCCGTCAACAACGTCAATGTGCACGCGACCGAGGCGCGTCTGCTCACCGACCGGATCGGTGAAGTGGCGGCGATCGCCGATGCGTTGCGTCCGTACGGCATCCGCACCCACCTGTCGGTCACCTTCGCCGCGCCGATGGTGCTGGGCGGGCTGCCCGCCGCCGACCCGCTGGACGAGGCGGTGCGCGGCTGGTGGACGGAGGCGACCCGCCGGGTGTACGAGGAGATCGGCGACTTCGGCGGGTACGTCGTGAAGGCCGACTCGGAGGGCCAGCCCGGCCCGTTCGCGTACGGCCGCTCGCACGCCGACGGCGCGAACATGCTGGCCGCCGCGCTGGAGCCGTACGGCGGCACGGTGCACTGGCGGGCCTTCGTCTACGACCACCACCAGGACTGGCGGGACCGGAGCACCGACCGGGCGCGGGCCGCGTACGACCATTTCACCCCGCTGGACGGGGAGTTCGCGGCGAACGCGGTGCTCCAGGTCAAGCACGGGCCGATGGACTTCCAGGTGCGCGAGCCGGTCTCCCCGCTGATCGGCGCCATGCCGGACACGCGGATCGCGGTGGAGCTCCAGGTCACGCAGGAGTACACGGGACAGCAGCGGCACGCGTGCTGGCTGGGTCCGATGTGGAGCGAGGCGCTGCGGTTCCGGCCGGACGGTGAGGTGAGCACCGGGCGGCTGGCGGACGGGCTGGTGGCCGTGTCGAACGCCGGCGACGACCCGTTCTGGACCGGTCATCCCCTCGCCCAGGCCAACCTCTACACCTTCGGGCGGCTGGCCTGGGACCCGGCGGCGGATCCGCGGGCCGTCCTCGGCGAGTGGATCGCGCTGACCCATCCGGGGGCGGAGGAGCGGCTGGTCGACGGGCTGCACTCGGTGCTCGACGGCTCCTGGTCGACGTACGAGAAGTACACCGCGCCGCTCGGTGTGGGCTTCATGGTGCAGCCGGGGCACCACTACGGGCCGAGCGTGGACGGCTACGAGTACAGCCCCTGGGGCACCTACCACTTCGCCGACCGTGACGGCGTCGGCGTGGACCGCACCACGGCGACCGGCACCGGGTACGCCGGTCAGTACGCCAAGCCGTGGGCCGAGGTGTACGAGTCACCGGAGACCTGCCCCGACGAGCTGCTGCTGTTCTTCCACCATGTGCCGTACGGCCATGTGCTGCACAGCGGCAAGACCGTGATCCAGCACGTCTACGACACGCACTTCGAGGGTGTCGAGGAGGCCGAAGAGGCCCGCCGGGTGTGGGCGGGCCTCGCGGACCTGGTGGAACCGGCACGTCATGCGCGCGTGGCCGAGCGGTTCGAGGAGCAGCTGCGCAGCGCCCGTGAGTGGCGCGACCAGGTCAACAGCTACTTCCTGCGCAAGTCCGGGGTGCCGGACGAGCAAGGGCGGACCGTCTACTGAAGGCGCAGGACCGCCACGCCGAGCGGGTCGAGGGTGAACGGCTCGTCCCGCTCGGTGCGTTTGCCGGTGAGCAGGTCGACGGCGGGGGTGTGGGCCGTCAAGCGGGCCGGTTCCGGTGCGTGGTTGAGGAGGAAGAGCAGGCGGGTGCCGTCGGGGGCGACGCGGGTCGCGGTCTCGACGGCGGTGTGGTCGGCGTAGGGGCCGACGAGGTCGTGGCGGGCGAGGATCCGGCGGAGCACGTGGTCGACGCCCGGCTGGTCGAGGGCCGTGGCGACGTACCACGCCTCGCCCTCGCCGACGCGGTGGCGGGTGACGGCCGGGGTCCCGGCGTAGAAGTCGGCGCCGTACGTGCCGACCGGTTCGGCGCCGCGCGGCCGCACGATCTCGAAGACCAGGCGGGCGCCGGCGGTGAGGTCGCCCAGGTGGACGGGGTTCACGACGTCCTCCTGGCGTGCGTCCCATTCGTCGATCCGGATGCCCATCAGCGGGGCGAGCGGTCCGGGCACGTCGGTGAGGAAGGCCCGGTCGTGCTCGTCGACGCGGCCGGAGAGGAACGTCGCCAGCACGGTCCCGCCGCGTGCGGTGACGGCCTCCAGGCGGGCCGCCAGGCCGTCCTTGACCATGTGCAGCACGGGGGCGAGGACCACGTCGTACGGGGTGAGGTCGGCGGTGACCGGGACGACGTCCACGTCGGCGCCGGCCTGGCGGGCGGCCCGGTAGTAGGCGTGCGCCACCTCCTGGTAGCGGACCAGCCGGGAGGGGCCGTCGGACATCTCCAGGGCCCACCAGCTGTCCCAGTCGAAGAGGAGGGCGGTGCGGGCGGGGGTGCGGGCGCCGAGCGTCGCGCCGCCCAGGGTTTCCAGCTCCTCTCCCACCTCGGCGACCTCCCGGAAGACGCGGGTGTCGTCGCGGCCGGCGTGGCCGATGACCGCGCCGTGGTACTTCTCGCAGGCGCCGCGTGAGGCGCGCATCTGGAAGTAGAGCGCGGCGTCCGCGCCGTGGGCGATGGCCTGGTACGTGGCCAGGCGCAGTTCGCCGGGGCGGCGCAGCGGGTTGACGTCGCGGCAGGCGGTGGTGGACGGGGTCTGCTCCATCAGCCAGAAGGGGGCGCCGTCCTTGAGGCCGCGCATCAGGTCGTGGGCGAGGGCGGCGACGGTGGGCGGGGCGTCCAGGGGCGGGTAGCTGTCCCAGGAGGCGAAGTCGAGGTGGGGCGCCCAGCGGTGGTAGTCGAGGGGGCGGAACATGCCCATGAAGTTGGTGGTGACGGGCGTGTCCGGGTCATGGGCGCGGATCGCCTCCTTCTCGGCGAGGAAGCAGCCGAGCAGGGCGTCCGTGGTGAAGCGGTGGTAGTCCAGGGTGATGCCCTGGAAGGCGGTGTGGTCGGGGCCGCGCCAGTGCTCGGTGAGGGCGCTGGGCGGCTCGATCTGGTCCCAGTCGGTGTAGCGGTGCGACCAGAACGTCGTCCACCAGGCGTCGTTGAGGGCGTCCAGGGTGCCGTGGCGCTCGCGCAGCCTGGCGCGGAAGGCGTCGGCGCACAGGTCGCAGTAACAGGCGCCGCCGTACTCGTTGTTGATGTGCCAGGCGAGTACGGCGGGATGTCCCGCGTACCGTTCGGCGAGGCGGCCGGCCAGGGCGGTGGCGGCGCGCTTGTACGCCGGTGAGCTGGGGCAGAAGTTGTGGCGCTGGCCGTAGCGGTGGCGGCGGCCCTCGAAGTCGGTGCGGTTGACCTCCGGGTGGCGCTTCGCCAGCCAGGGCGGGAGGGCGGCGGTGCCGGTGGCGAGGCAGACCCGGCGGCCCTCGGCGGCGGCGCGGTCGAGGATGCGGTCCAGGACGGTGAAGTCGTAGGTTTCCTCGGCGGGTTGGGTGAGGGACCAGGAGAAGACGCCGACGGTGAGTGTGTCGATCCCGGCCTGGGTGAACAGGTGGTGGTCCTCGTCCCACACCTCCTCGGGCCACTGCTCGGGGTTGTAGTCGCCGCCGTAGGGGATCTTCGGGGTGCGGGGCGGGGTCATGCGGTGAAGTCCTCCTGGGTCTCGGCGATCACCGGGCGGCTGCTGTGCAGCAGGGACAGCAGCAGGGGGGCGGCGAGCAGGGCGGGCAGGGCCTCGGTGAGCAGGGCGGTGCCGACGGCCGTGAGGATCAGCAGCGAGAGGGTGCCGAGGGTGGCGCGGGGGTGTCGCAGCAGGAAGTAGGCGGCGAGGCGGGCGGTGTCGCGGGTGCGGAAGGTGAACAGGGTGGTGAGGACCAGGGCGTGCGCGCCCCACAGGAGGGAGCCCGTGCCGATCAGCGCGAGGAGCGCCGCCCACCAGCCGGGGAGTCCGGTGGCGGAGAAGTGGGTGAGGGTGAAGGCGATCACCGTGAGCCAGGCGAGGAGCGGTGCCCACAGCTTCAGCACGGATACGGCGTTGAGCCGCCAGCCGCGCAGGAAGGCGCGGGCCGGGTGGAGGTCGGTGAGGTCGCGGCTGCGGTGGTGCAGGGCGTAGAGGGCGGCGGAGGAGGCCGGGCCCAGGGGCAGCAGGCAGAGGGCGGCGAGGGGGAGGTTGGCGGGGTCGGGTGCGAGGAGGAAGAGGCCGGCGAGGCCCGGCGCCGCGGTGAGCAGCAGCAGGGCCTCGACGGTGACGAGCGTGTGGATCAGCGCGGCGGCCCGGGACAGCGTCCCGGTGCCGAACGCGTCGGCCCGTACGGTGCTCACGGCACCTCCCGGCCGAGCAGCCGCCGCTCGTCCCACCAGGGCGGGGTCTCGTCGTCGACCGGGGTCAGCTCGACGAGGGTGATCTCGTGGCGGGCCAGGGTGAGGTCGAGGTCGGCGCGGCCGTCCTCGATGGGCAGCCGGTGGTGGGCGCGGGCGGGCTCGGACGCCTCGTGCAGGACGTCGAGCTGTCCGGGCTCCGGGGAGCGGGGGCTGCCCATGTGCCGCCAGGCGGTGTACGCGTTGCCGCGCTCCTCGTCGACCGAGGAGCGGCGGACGAACGCCTCGCCGCGCGGGGCGGTGCCGAGCGGCAGGGACAGGCGCAGGGTGTGCCGGTCCGGGCCGGGTGTCCGCCCCGTCGGGTCGACGGGGGCCCAGGCGAGGACGGTGACCCGGCCGTCGGCGTGCCGGGTCACCAAGTGGTCGTCGTCCCGCGCCAGTCGCTCCTCCCCCGTGCGGGACATGAAGGCGTAGAGGTGGTAGGTGGGTTTGCGCAGTTGGCGGTGGGTGAGCAGGCCGAAGCCGCCGTGGAAGAGCGCGGTCGGGATGCCGGTCTCCTCGAAGACGTCGCTGAACGTCCAGTAGGAGAAGGAGTCGGCGTGGTCGCCGCCGGCCGTCACGACCGGGGCCAGGTAGGCGGCGTGGAAGGCGGTGTCGTGGACGGGGTTGTCGGGGCGGTAGGAGGAGCTGAACTCGGTGATGTGGACGGGCAGGCCCTCCAGCCGGGTGCCCTCGAGGGACCGGCGTGGCTCGGCGAACTGGTCGAGGAGGTCGCTCGCCGGGGCCAGTGTCTGGTGGACGCCGAACGGGACGTGCTGGGCGGGTCCGGAGCTGTAGGCGTGCCGGGAGACGAAGTCGACGGGCACGTCCCGGCGTTCGGCGAACTCGGCGAACCGCTCCATCCAGCCGTCGGCGCCGGGCGAGACCGCCGGGCCGCCCACCTTCAGTTCGGCGTCCACCTCCTTCACGGCGTGCGCGGTCGCCTCGTACAGCCGGTGGTAGGCCTGCTCGTCGGCGTTCAGCCAGAAGGCGGTCAGGTTGGGCTCGTTCCACACCTCGACGGGCCAGGTGCGCACCTCGTCTGCGCCGTAGCGGTCGACGAGGTGGGCGAGGGTGGCGCGGACCAGGTCCGTCCACTCCTTCTCGTCGGCGGGCGGGGTGACGTTGCCCTTCCACCAGAAGACCGTCTTCTCCCCCGAGGCCAGGGCGCTCGGCATGAAGCCGAGTTCGAGGAAGGGGCGGATGCCGAGGCCGAGGCAGGCGTCGAGCACCTGGTCGAGGTAGGTGAACGAGTGGTGGGTGCGGCGGGCGCCCTGCCACTCGTACGGACGGTGGATGCCCAGGCCGTCGCTGAGCAGGCCGTGGCCGCGCAGGTACCGGAAGCCGATGTCGCGCTGGAGCAGGGCGAGGGAGTCCTGGTAGTCGCGGCGCAGGGCGAGGTCGAGGCGGCCGGTGCCGACACAGGCCCGCCAGGCGTCGGACAGCCGGCCGTTCGGCGCGTCGGGGACGCGGATCACGCGTTCTCCTTCTTGAACCGTTCGTAGGCCTGGTTGTGCAGGTCGATGAACCGGTCCATGTTCTTGGCCTTCAGTTCCTTGACGTAGTCGTCCCACTCGGAGAGCGGGCGCTTGCCGAGGACGAACTGGAGGGCGTTCTGGGTGACGTGGTCCTTCAGCGGGGTGTCCCAGAGGGTGGCCTGCTCCTGCTCCTCGGCGCGCAGCGGGTGCGGCGGGTCGGTGGGCAGCGGCTCACGCCGGGCCATGGCGTCGGTGAACTTCTTCTCGTCGGGGCTGAAGGAGGAGGAGACCAGGGCCCAGCTGCCGCCGTAGGTGAACACGCCGTTGTAGAAGCCGAAGTCCTTCTGGAGGTCCTTCGGGGCGTCCGGGTCGGAGCCCATGAGGCTGATGCCGGGCCTGAGCTCGTACTGTCCGGGTCCCGAGCGGGTGAAGGTGGTGTTCTCCACGCCCCACTTGCAGAACTCCTGGCCGGCGTCGGAGTACCAGAGCCAGTCCACGAACTGCATCAGGGCGACGAAGTCGTCGCCCTCCAGGGCCTTGCTGGAGATCATCATGCCGTTCTCCAGGCGGGCACCGCCCAGGACGACCGGGCCGGCGGGGCCGATCGGCACCGGGATCATCTCGATGGTGGCGCCCTTGACCTGCTTCTCCAGGTTGTAGCGGTAGTTCTGCACCAGTTCCTGCGGGTTGGCGCTGATCGCGAAGGACTTCTCCGCCAGGATCTTCCTGAACGCCTCCTCGTCGGTCTGGGTGAAGCTCTCGGGGTCCATCAGCTTCTCGTCGACCAGCTTGTGCAGGTATTCGACGACCTGGCGGAAGGCGTCCGTGGCGCCGGTGAAGGCGAACTTCTGAGCCTTGGCGTCCCAGCTGGTGTTCAGGTACGACCAGCCGGCCCGCACGCCGTACGCCTGGCCGAGGTACTGGAACAGGGCGCCGGCGGGGAAGGGGGTGTTGGTGCTCCAGCGGTCGGTGAAGGGGTAGAGGTCGGGGTACTCCTCCTTGAGCGCCTTGAAGGTCTGGTACACCTCGTCCCAGGTGGTGGGCAGGCTCAGGCCGTGCTTGTCCAGGATGTCGGTGCGGAAGGACAGCGAGTAGCCCTGCTTCACCTTCTCGTGCAGTCCGGGCAGCAGGTAGTAGTTGCCGTCGGACTGGCGCAGTGAGTCGACCTCCGGCTGGAGGTTCCATCTCTTCACCTTGTCCCGGAAGTTGGGCATCAGGTCCACGTACTTGCTGACCGGGAGGATCGCGCCCGAGGAGACGAACGCGCTCTCCGCGCCCGGGTAGGTCTTGGGGATGAGGAGGGGGGCGTCGCCCGCGCCGATGAGCAGGCTGCGCTTCTTCTCGTAGTCGCTCAGCGGGACGGGGGTGGCCTTGAAGGTGACGCCCGTGCGCCGGGTGAGCTCCTTCCAGAACAGCCAGTCGCCCTTCATCGGGTAGTTCGGGTTGTTGTTGTGCAGGATGGTGAAGGAGAGCGGCTTGGTGGCCTTGAACTGCTGGCCTGCCTGGTAGTCCCTCATGGCGCCGTCGCGCTTCTTCGACAGGTCCTTGGCGTCGTCGCCGCCGTCACCGCCGCTGCCACAGCCGGTGAGGGCGGCGAGGCCGATGAATCCGGCGGCGCCGAGGAGCTGGCGCCGGGAAAGCTGTCCGGTGTTCTTCACGGGGAACTCCCTTGACACGTTCGCGAGTTGGGGGAAAGGGGGTGGTGCGCTGGTCAGCCCTTGACCGCGCCGAGCATCACGCCCGAGACGAAGTAGCGCTGGACGAACGGGTACAGGCAGAGGATCGGCAGCGAGGTGAGCACGATCGTGACCGCCTGGATGTTCGCGTTGACCTGGGTGAGGTTCTCGGTCGCGGCGCCGGCGCCGGTGCCCGCGGTGGCGCCCGCGAGGAGGTTGCGCAGATAGACCGTGACCGGCATCAACTCGGTGCGGTCCATGTAGAGGAACGCCGAGAACCAGGAGTTCCAGAAGGACACCGCGTAGAAGAGGATCATGGTCGCGACGACCGCCTTCGACAGCGGCAGCACGATCCGCAGCAGGATGCCGTACGTACTGAGGCCGTCGATCTGCGCGGCCTCCTCCAGCTCCGACGGCAGGCTCTCGAAGAAGGCCTTCATCACCAGCAGGTTGAAGACGCTGATCGCGTTCGGCAGGGCGATCGCCCACACGCTGTTCTTCAGGCCGAGGCTGGTGATCAGGACGTAGTTGGGGATCAGGCCGCCGGTGAAGAACATGGTGAAGACGGCGATCCCGACCAGGGTGCCGCGCCCCTTGAGGTTCTTCTTCGACAGGACGTAGGCGTAGCAGGTGGTCAGCACCATCGCGACGGCGGTGGAGACCACCGTGTAGAAGACGGTGTTGCCGTAGTTGCGCCAGAACATCGAGTCGTTGAAGACGATCTCGTACGTGGTGAGGTTGAAGCCCTTGGGCCACAGTGTCACCTCACCGGTGCGGATGTGCTGCTCCCCGCTGAACGAGCGGGCGATGATGTTGACGAAGGGGTACAGCGTCACCAGCACGACCAGCGTGAGGATCACGCCGTTGACGCCCTGGAAGACGCGGTAGCCGCGGGTCGGCCGGTTGACGCTCACCACAGGCTCGTCCCCACGGTGCGGCGCGAGAGCTGGTTGGCCGAGGTGATGAGCACCAGGCCGATGATCGCCTCGAACAGGCCGATCGCGGCGGCGTAGCTGAAGCTGTTGGACTCCACACCGGTCCGGTAGAGGTAGGTGGAGATCACGTCGGCGGTCGGATATGTCAGCGGGTTGTAGAGCAACAGGACCTTCTCGAAGCCGACGGCCATGAACGTGCCGATGTTGAGGATCAGCAGCGTGATCATGGTGGGGCGGATGCCGGGCAGGGTGACGTGCCAGATCTGCTGCCAGCGGTTGGCGCCGTCGATGCGGGCGGCCTCGTACAGGTCCTCGTCGATGGTGGTGAGCGCGGCGAGGTAGAGGATCGTGCCCCAGCCGGCGGTCTGCCAGATCTCCGAGCCGACGTAGATGGTGCGGAACCAGTCGGGTTCCTGGATGAACCGGATCGGGTCGTGCCCGAACCAGCCGAGGACATGGTTGATCGGACCGTCCGTGGCGAGCATCTGCAGCGTGATGCCGGCGACGATCACGATCGACAGGAAGTGCGGCAGGTACGACACCGACTGCACGAAGCGCTTCAGGGAGTTCCTGCGCACCTCGTTGAGCAGCAGGGCGAGGACGATCGGGATCGGGAAGCAGAAGACGAGCGTGAGCCCGCCCATCCACAGGGTGTTCCTGAACACCTGCCAGAAGGTCGGGTCGGACAGGAACATCTCGACGTAGCGCAGTCCCACCCAGTACTCGCCGAAGACCGAACCGCCCGGCTCGAACCGGCGGAACGCGATCACGTTGCCGATCATCGGCAGATAGCGGAACACCAGGAAGAACAGCAGCGGCAGCACGGCCAGCGAGTACAACTGCCAGTCCTTGCGCAGTGCGCGCCGCCAGCCGGTGCGTGCGGGTGAGCGCGTGCGACGTGGGGGTTTCTTCGTCGGCGGCGGGTCCTGCGTGCCCGGCGGTGGAGCCGACGTGGTGGAGGTGCTCATTGCTCGGGCCTCCCGTATGCAGGGCGCGGAGCCGAAAGTTTCGGGCCCTTACCGGTAACTTCGCGGCAACCTATGAGCAGCGGTAAGCGGTGTCAATGGGTGGTGCATGCCGGAAATTCGAGGGGTCGCGACGGCGACGGATCCGGTACGCATGGCTGTGGGAATGGACCTTGATCTGTTAACGTCCCCAAAACTTTCTGGTGCGCGCCCGCAACGATCGGCCGTACTGCCCGTTCGACTCCGCTTCGACTCTGCGAGGTGCCCCGTGCCCGCGTTCGACCTGCCTCCGGCTGAACTGGAGCGCCACCGCCCGGACATCGAGGAGCCGGCCGACTTCGACGCGTTCTGGGAGCGCACGCTGAAGGAGGCGTCGGCCGCGGGGGATCCGCTGGTCTCGGTACGGCCGGTGGAGAACGGGCTGCGGCTCACCGAGACCTGGGACGTGACGTTCCGCGGCTTCGCCGGCGATCCGGTGCGCGCCTGGTTCAGCCTCCCCGCGAACGTGGCCGAACCCCTTCCGGCGGTGGTGGAGTTCGCGGGTTACGGACGCGGACGCGGCCTGCCGCACGAGCGGCTGACCTGGGTGAACGCCGGGTACGCGCATCTGCTGATGGACAACCGGGGCCAGGGCGACCAGTACGGCTGCGGCGGCGACACCCCCGACCCGCACGCCCTGGCGCCGGGCGGCCCCGGTCCGGCGGTCCGCGGTCTGCTCGACCCGAGGGACTACCACTACCGCCGGCTGATCACCGACGCGGTGCGCGCGGTGGCCGCCGTACGCGCGCTGCCCGGAGTGGACGCCGGCCGCGTCGCGGCCGTGGGCAACAGCCAGGGGGGCGGACTCGCGCTGGCCGTGGCGGGCCTCGTACCGGATCTGGCGGCGCTCCTGGTCACCGCCCCGCTGCTGTGCGGCATCCACCGCGCCCTGGACCTCACCGACGTGCCCCCGTACGGCGAGATCACCGCCTACCTCTCGGTCCACCGGGGCGCCCAGGAGGCCGCCTACCGCACCCTCTCCTACGTCGAGGGCGTGTCCTTCGCCCGGCGTGCGCACGCCCCGGTCCACTTCGGGGTCGGGCTGCGCGACACGGTCTGTCCGCCGAGCGGGGCGTACGCGGCGTTCAACCGGTACGCGGAACGCACGGCCGGCGATCCGGCCAAGGTGCTCCACGCCTATCCCTTCAACGGGCACGAGGGCGGGGACGCGGTGCATGTACGGCGCCAACTGGAGTGGCTCGCTTCGCTGCTGGGTGACTGACGGGGTGCGCGGGCGGCACCGATGACGACCGGACGCGCCATCGGGGCCGCCCACGGGGCGGTTCAGCCGACCCGGCAGGGCAGGGTCGTCGTACTGTCACCGCCCGGGCCGGAGACCACATAGCCGAACGTGGCGCTCTCCCCCGGATCGAGGGAGCCGTTGTAGCCGGCGTTGTGGACCATCACGTCCTGGCCGTCGTAGGTGGCGTTGCCGCTCCACAGGCTGTCGACGCTCTGGCCGGACGGGAGGGTCCAGTCGACCATCCAGCCCAGCATCGGCACGTCGCCGCTGTTGGTGACGGTCACCTCGGACTGGTAGCCGCCGCTCCAACTGCCCGTGGTGCTGCGGGTGGCGGTGCACTCCCCCGGAACGGGGTCGGGTTCGGTCGGGTCGCCGGGGTCCTTGACACCGGTCACCTCGCCGTCGCCGCCGTCGAAGACGACGTCCGAGCAGGAGTAGAAGGTCTCCGCGCTGTCCGAGCGCTGCCAGACCATGTAGATGACGTGCCGGCCGGACTTGCCCTCCGGGAGCTGTCCGCTCCAGCGGTAGTCGGCCTCGACGCTGCCCGGGGACCCGTGGAGCGGCGGGTGGTCGACGGAGAGGAAGGGCTCCTCCTCCATGTCGGCCCAGCTGAGGGCCCGGGTCGGGTCGAAGCCGTCCTTGGTGACGTAGACGTGGAACCAACCGGGGTGCGCGGCCCAGGCGTTGTAGGAGAAGTCGACGGTCGCGCCCGAGGTGAGGTGGGTGAGCGGCCAATCGGCGCTGGGCGTGTTGAAACCGGTGAAGTTGGTGTTCCCGCCGCTGCACAGCTCCCCGTCGGGCACGAAGCCGCGGGTGCGGCCGGCACCGTCGGAGCGCAGGACGGAGAACCAGTTGTAGAAGGGGGTGGTGCCGCTGACCTGGGCGGCGGCCCTGCAGGCCGGGTTGACCGGCTTGATCTCGCCGGTGTCGGTCAACGCGTCCTGCCAGCACAGGAAGGTGCGGCTGCCGGGTTTCATCGGCGTGCCGTGGGCTTCCGCCTCACCGCCCGCCGTCACGACCAGGCCGACGGCCGGGATGGTGGCGAGCAGGGAGACCAGGACGAGGAAGAGGGCTCGGGTGCGGGTGGGGAGCGCTGATCGGGGAGCCGCCTCGCTCCCCGGTCTAGTTGTGATCATGACACACCTGTCCGCGACTGTGGGGTTGACGGATCATGCAGGGGTGCGTGGAGGGGCGAGGTGGGAGTGTCCCGACGGCGGGTTCCGGTCCGCCTGAGTGTGGGAGCGCTCCCACCTCGTCCGTGAGGGGACGGTAGCGCGGGGCAGCGCGCTTGTAAACGGTTGCCGCACCGGGGAGTCGTACCGGTGGGTCAGTCCGGGGCGCCGATCAGCCGCTCGACGTGGTCACCGGCCGGCACTCCTTCGCAGAGCCGGACCACCTGCGCCAACACGCCTTTTCCACCGGGGACGTTGAGCGCGGCCCGCACGATGCCCACCACGTCCTCCCGGAGCCGGACGCCCCTGAGATCGACCGGGCGGCCGATATGGTCACCGAGCAGCGTCGCGAACAGGAGGCGGCCCTGCGGGTCCTCCATGCACGACAGCTCACAGAGCGCATCGACAAGTTCCAGCAGCAGGAACGGCTCCGGCCACGAGGTGTCGGCCGGCTCCAGCCGCGCCCGCAGATCGTCGGCCGCGGCCTGCCCCTCGAAGAGGGCGACCGTCGACAGCAGGGTGCCCTCTCCGCCGTCCCGGTTCAGCGCCGCCCGTACGATCGCGACCACGTCCTCGCGCTGCCGGACACCCCGCAGATCGACCCGGCGGGACAGCCGCTCCCCCAGCACGGTCGCGAACTGGTGGCGACTCCGCGCGTCCTCCATGCACGTCAGGTGGGACAGCGCCCCGGTGAGGACGAGCAACGGTGACACCGGGCTCGCGGGGGGCCCGGGCCGCGGCGGCTTCACCCGATCGGGCGGCGTCGGCAGCACCGGCCGCGCCGCCCGCGCCACCACGACCCTGCGCTCCAACTCGGCCCACATCAAGGGGTGTTGCGACACCGGGGACTTCTGCAGTTCGTCGAACACGTAGTCGTACAGTTCGTGCACGCCGATCAGACCGTCCCCGTCACGGTCCGCCTCGCCGGTGCCGAGTCCCCTGATCACGGCCCTGGTGAACCGGGAGGACTCCGGCTCCGGGTCCAGTTCGGTGAGCCGCCCGTCCTCCCAGGCGTACTCGGTGCGGTTGGTCGCGGTGAGCACCGCGCGGCCGTGTCCCGCCAGTTCGTCGCCGACATGGACCGTGGTGTCGCCCTTGCCGCCGGCCAGGAAGGCGCCGCTGTAGCAGCAGTCCAGGAGCAGGACGATCGACCGGGCCCGGCAGGCGCGCATCCGCTGGTGCACGAACAGGGCGGGGACGGACGTGGAGGCGAGCAGCCGCCGGTCGGTGTCCCCGGCGGCGAAGTGCAGTTCGCCGCTGTCGCTCTTGAGGCCGTGGCAGGAGATGTGCAGCAGAAGCAGGTCGTCCCGGCGGCGGTCGAGGAAGAAGTGCTCGATGGCCCGGGTCACTTCCCGATGGCTGCCGTCGACGACCATGCTCACCTCGAAGTCGCCGGTCTCCGGGTCCTCGAGCACCTCCGCCAGCGCCTGGGCGTCCCCGGCGGGCGACCGCAGCCGCCGCAGCGCCTCGTTGTCGTAGCGGCCCGTCGCGACGAGGAGGGCGTAGCGTCCCGCGGACACGGTCGTACGCCCCTCACTCACCCTGGCCGTCGGCCGCCGGTTCCGCCTCGGGACCGTGCGCGGCCAGGAAGTCGTCGACGATCCGCCGTTGGTCGGCGGAGGAGACGGCCTCCAGTTCCAGGCTGTCCTCGCCCAGGGTGACGCTGACCGTGCGCACCGGGCGGTTCTCGATCCAGGTCCGCACCAGGTCGAGCACCGAGCGGAGCGCGATGGGGGCCAGGGTCACGGCGAGCGCGCCGACGGCGAACGCGTCCACGGGCTTCGCTCCGTCGGGGACGTCCCCGGAGCGGACAGGTTCGACGTAGTCGACGTCCAGTTCGAGCAGCCGCTCGCGCAACTGGAGTGCGAGCTGGTCGAGTTCTTCCTGGTCGCTGTCCTGACCGCCGGTCAGGACAAGACGCATGCGTTCCGTGCGGCCCACCGCCACCCCCGTCATCCGGTGAGGCTTCAGCGTACAACGGCGGCAACGGCGAGGGCCGTATCCCCGACGCCGGGGATACGGCCCTCAACTGCCCTGCCGGACCGCTTACTTGCGGATCAGGCTGCGCAGCACGTACTGCAGGATGCCGCCGTTGCGGTAGTAGTCGGCCTCACCGGGGGTGTCGATGCGGACGACCGCGTCGAACTCGACGCCCGTGTCGGTGGTGACCTTCACCGTGCGCGGGGTGGTGCCGTCGTTCAGCTCGGTGACGCCGGAGACGGAGAAGGTCTCCTCGCCGGTCAGGCCGAGGGACTCGGCGGTGTGGCCCTCCGGGAACTGGAGCGGCAGGACGCCCATGCCGATGAGGTTCGAGCGGTGGATGCGCTCGTACGACTCGGCGATGACGGCCTTGACGCCGAGCAGCGCGGTGCCCTTGGCGGCCCAGTCGCGGGACGAGCCGGAGCCGTACTCCTTGCCGGCCAGGACGACCAGCGGGATGCCCTGCTCGATGTAGTTGCGGGAGGCGTCGTAGATGAACGACACAGGGCCGTCCGCCTGGGTGAAGTCGCGGGTGTAGCCGCCCTCGGTGCCCGGCGCGATCTGGTTGCGCAGGCGGATGTTGGCGAACGTGCCGCGGATCATGACCTCGTGGTTGCCGCGGCGCGAGCCGTAGCTGTTGAAGTCGCGGCGCTCGATGCCGTGCTCCGTGAGGTACTTGCCGGCCGGGGTGTCGGCCTTGATGGCGCCGGCCGGGGAGATGTGGTCGGTGGTGACCGAGTCGCCCAGCTTGGCGAGCACGCGGGCGCCGGCGATGTCCTCGACCGGGGCCGGCTCCATGCCCATGCCCTCGAAGTACGGGGGCTTGCGCACGTAGGTGGACTCGCCGTCCCACTCGAAGGTGTCGCCGGTCGGGATGGGCAGCGCCTGCCACTGGGCGTCACCGGCGAAGACGTCGGCGTAGGACTTGGAGAACATGTCCTCGCCGATCGCGTTGGCGACGACGTCGTTGACCTCGGCCTCGGAGGGCCAGATGTCCTTCAGGAAGACCGGGTTGTTGTCCTGGTCGTACCCGAGGGCCTCGCGGGTGATGTCCACCTTCATGGAACCGGCGATCGCGTAGGCGACGACCAGCGGCGGGGACGCCAGGTAGTTCATCTTGACGTCGGGGTTGATCCGGCCCTCGAAGTTGCGGTTGCCGGAGAGCACCGAGGTGACCGCGAGGTCGTGCTCGTTGACCGCCTTGGAGACCTCCTCCGGCAGCGGGCCGGAGTTGCCGATGCAGGTGGTGCAGCCGTAGCCGACGAGGTTGAAGCCGACCTTGTCGAGGTACGGGGTCAGGCCCGCCTTCTCGAAGTAGTCGGTGACGACCTTGGAGCCCGGGGCGAGGGTGGTCTTGACCCACGGCTTGCGGGTCAGGCCCTTCTCCACCGCCTTCTTGGCCACCAGGGCGGCGGCGACCATGACGTACGGGTTGGAGGTGTTGGTGCAGGAGGTGATGGCGGCGACCGTCACGGCGCCGTGGTCGAGGGTGTAGGTCGTGCCGTCGGCGGCGGTGACCTCGACCGGGTGGGAGGGGGCGCCGTTGGAGATGGCCGGGGCGTCGGAGGCCGGGAAGGACTCCTTGCTCGCCTCGTCGACGTCGCCGCCGTCCTTGACGTAGTTGCGCACGTCCTGGGCGAACTGGGCCTTGGCGTCGGCGAGGACGATGCGGTCCTGCGGGCGCTTCGGGCCGGCGATGGAGGGCACGACCGTGGAGAGGTCGAGCTCCAGCTTCTCGGAGAAGTCCGGCTCGGCCTTCGGGTCCAGCCAGAGGCCCTGCTCCTTGGCGTACGCCTCGACCAGGGCGACCTGCTGGTCGCTGCGGCCGGTCAGGCGCATGTAGTTCAGGGTCTCGTCGTCGATCGGGAAGATCGCGGCGGTGGAGCCGAACTCCGGCGACATGTTGCCGATGGTGGCGCGGTTGGCGAGGCTCGTGGCCGCCACACCCTCGCCGTAGAACTCGACGAACTTGCCGACGACGCCGTGCTTGCGCAGCATCTCGGTGATGGTGAGCACGAGGTCGGTGGCGGTGGTGCCGGGCTTGAGCTCGCCGGTGAGCTTGAAGCCGACGACGCGCGGGATCAGCATGGAGACCGGCTGGCCGAGCATGGCGGCCTCGGCCTCGATGCCGCCGACGCCCCAACCGAGGACGCCGAGGCCGTTGACCATGGTGGTGTGCGAGTCGGTGCCGACCAGGGTGTCGGGGTAGGCCTTGCCGTCACGGACCATGACGACACGGGCCAGGTGCTCGATGTTCACCTGGTGGACGATGCCGGTGCCGGGCGGGACGACCTTGAAGTCGTCGAAGGCGGTCTGGCCCCAGCGCAGGAACTGGTAGCGCTCGCGGTTGCGGCCGTACTCCAGGTCGACGTTCTGCTTGAAGGCGTCGTTGGTGCCGAACTTGTCGGCGATGACGGAGTGGTCGATGACCATCTCGGCCGGGGAGAGCGGGTTGATCTTGTTCGGGTCGCCGCCCAGCTCCTTGACGGCCTCACGCATGGTGGCGAGGTCCACGACGCAGGGCACGCCGGTGAAGTCCTGCATGATCACGCGGGCCGGCGTGAACTGGATCTCCTGCGACGGCTGGGCCTGGGAGTCCCAGCCGCCCAGGGCGCGGATGTGGTCGGCGGTGATGTTCGCGCCGTCCTCGGTGCGGAGCAGGTTCTCCAGCAGCACCTTCAGGCTGTAGGGAAGGCGCGCGGAGCCCTCGACCTTGTCCAGCCGGAAGATCTCGTACGACTCGTCGCCCACCTGCAGCGTGCTGCGGGCGTCGAAGCTGTTCGCCGACACGACAGTCTCCTTCATTGATGTGCGCGTACCACCGCATCCTGCCGCCACGCCGCCCTGGCCTATCCGCTAAGGTAAGGCTAAGTTAGGTAGCCCTTACCAGGGTGGCGGCTGCGGTGCGCCTCGGCAGATATCTCGATGTCGAGATAACTCTAGTACACGAGGGCCGAATGGTCATGCCCGGGCCCGGTTCACCCGGCCCGGTGCGCCACCCCCACCCTCCGCCGCGCCGCGGTCCGGCGCCATCTTTGCGCCCGGACGGGGTAACCGACTGAAACGGAGTCAGTTCGGGACGGGAAGGGACACAGGAATGCCGCTCACGTTTCGCAAGAGCTTTCGGATCCTTCCGGGGGTACGGCTGAACATCAACAAGCGGTCGTGGTCCATCACCACCGGCGGCAAGAACGGCCCTCGCCACACCCGGAGCAGCACGGGACGTCGTACGACATCGATGGATTTGCCCGGACCTTTCGGATGGCGCCGGACCCGCCAGACCCGCCGCACCAGGGGATACTGACGTCACATCACCCGACCATCACTCGAATGGACCCCCCAAGAGGTGCCATCTCATATCTGAGATAACCTCATCCTCATGTCAGACGACTACCTCGTACGCATCGGCAAGCTCATCCGTGACGCCCGTCAGCACCGCGGGTGGACACAGGCCCAGCTCGCCGAGGCGCTCAACACCAGCCAGAGCGCCGTCAATCGGATCGAGCGCGGCAACCAGAACATCAGCCTTGAGATGATCGCCCGGATCGGCGAGGCCCTGGACAGCGAGATCGTCTCGCTGGGCTACGCCGGCCCGATGCATCTGCGCGTGGTGGGCGGCCGCCGGCTCTCCGGCGCCATCGACGTCAAGACGAGCAAGAACGCGTGCGTGGCACTGCTGTGCGCCTCGCTGCTCAACAAGGGGCGCACCGTGCTGCGCCGCGTCGCCCGCATCGAGGAGGTCTACCGCCTCCTGGAGGTGCTGAACTCCATCGGCGTACGCACCCGCTGGATCAACGACGGCGTCGACCTGGAGATCGTGCCGCCGGCCGAGCTGGACCTCGCGTCCATCGACGCGGACGCCGCCCGCCGCACCCGCTCCATCATCATGTTCCTCGGCCCGCTGCTGCACCGCCTGGACCGCTTCATGCTGCCGTACGCCGGCGGCTGCGACCTCGGGACGCGCACCGTCGAGCCGCACATGATCGCGCTGCGCCGGTTCGGCCTGGACATCGCCGCGACGGAGGGCCAGTACCACGCGGTGGTCGACCGCTCCGTCGCCCCCGACCGCCCGATCGTGCTGACCGAGCGCGGGGACACCGTCACCGAGAACGCGCTGCTCGCCGCCGCCCGGCACGACGGCACCACCGTCATCCGCAACGCGTCCTCCAACTACATGGTCCAGGACCTGTGCTTCTTCCTGGAGGCGCTGGGCGTCAAGGTCGACGGCATCGGCACCACCACACTCACCGTGCACGGCGTGCCCACCATCGACGTCGACGTGGACTACTCCCCCTCCGAGGACCCGGTCGAGGCGATGAGCCTGGTGGCCGCGGCCGTGGTGACGGAGTCGGAGCTGACGGTCCGCCGGGTCCCCATCGAGTTCCTGGAGATCGAGCTCGCGGTCCTGGAGGAGATGGGCCTCGACCACGACCGCACGCCGGAGTACTTCGCCGACAACGGCCGTACGCGCCTGGTGGACCTCACCGTCCGCCCCTCCAAGCTGGAGGCGCCGATCGACAAGATCCACCCGATGCCGTTCCCGGGACTGAACATCGACAACGTCCCGTTCTTCGCGGCGATCGCGGCGGTGGCCCAGGGCAAGACCCTCATCCACGACTGGGTCTACGACAACCGCGCCATCTACCTGACCGACCTCAACCGCCTCGGCGGACGCCTCCAGCTCCTCGACCCGCACCGCGTCCTGGTCGAGGGCCCGACCCGCTGGCGCGCCGCCGAGATGATGTGCCCGCCGGCGCTGCGCCCGGCGGTGGTCGTCCTCCTGGCCATGATGGCGGCGGAGGGCACGTCGGTCCTGCGCAACGTGTACGTCATCAACCGCGGGTACGAGGACCTGGCGGAGCGGCTGAACTCGATCGGGGCGCAGATCGAGATCTTCCGGGACATCTGAAGGTCCTCGGAAAAGACGCCGCCACACCCCTTCCGACCCGTGTAAACGCGGGGCAAGAGGGGCCGTGGCGGCGCCTTCGGGACTTCTCTGCCGACCGGCGTCAGGCCAGGGGGACCGTGCGGGGCACGCCCCGGCGGAACACCGTCCAGGTGCGAAAGCCGATGTCGTGCAGCACGCGCACCACGTCCGGGTACTGGTCGCAGACGCGCTCCGGGACGTGCGCGTCGGAGGCGAAGGTGAGGGGCACGCCGAAGTGGTGGGCGCGCTCCAGGAGGTCGTGCTCCGGGTACCAGCCGCCGTGCATCTTGGTACCGCCCGAGGTGTTGACCTCCATCACGGCACCGGCGTCGCGGATCGCCCGGAGCATCTCGTCGGCCGCGGCCGGCGCGGGGACGGTCCCCAGTTCCGGGTGGTTGCCCTTGAGGGCGTCCACGTGCCCCATCACCTGGAAGAGCCCCGAGCGGGCGCACTCCGCCACCGCACGGAAGTACCGTCCCTTGACCGCGGCCAGTCCGTCCTCGCCGTCCTCGACGGTCTCCCAGCGGGTGGTGTCGAAGATGTCCCGGCCCTCGAACATGTGGACGGAGCCGATGACGTAGTCCAGCGGGTACCCGGCCAGCTCCCTGGAGTAGGGGTCCATCCGGCCCCGGAAGAAGTCCGCCTCGGTGGAGACGAGGATCTCGATGCTGCGGGCGAACTCCTCCTTCAGCGCCAGGGCCTCGGCGACGTACGAGGGAAACTCCGACTTGGGCATCGCCACCGGGGGCAGCGCGTGGTCGGCCTCCTCCGCGAACATGGGTGTGTGGTCGGACAGGCCGAGCACCTTGACGCCCTTGTCGAGCGCCGCCGTGACGTAGTCGCGCAGCGGACCGGTGGCGTGCCCGCACCGCTCGTGGTGCGTGTGGAGGTCGATCACCGGCTCACACCGCCAGGTATCCGCCGTCGACGGGCAGGTCGGTGCCGGTGATGAAGCTCGCCTCGCCGGAGAGCAGGAACGCGATCGGCGCCGCGATCTCCTCGGGATCGGCGAACCGCCTCAGCAGGAACTTCCCGCCGTGTTCGGGCGCCGCCTCGGCCGTCGCCCGGTCCAGGCCCAGGGCCTCGCGGTGGAAGCGCTCGTTGTTGGCGTTCCAGACGGTGCCCGGGCTGACCGAGTTGACGCGGATGCCGCGCGGGGCCAGTTCCTCGGCCGTGCACCGGGTGAAGCCCAGTACGGCGGACTTCCCCGTGTTGTACGTCAGGTAGCCGCTCTGTGAGATGTGCGCCGAGATCGAGGCCATGTTGACGACGGCCGCGTCGGCGTCGCGCTCCGGGAGGCCCGCCACGAACTCACGGGTGACGAGCGAGAGTCCGACGATGGTCGGGTCGAGCGCGGCGTGCCAGTCCTCGGCGGTCGCCTCCAGCCCCTTGAAGACGAACCCGGCAGCCAGGTTGACCAGCAGTGTCGGCCGGTCCCAGTCGTCCGGGAGGCCCGCGAAGGCGGCCTTGACGGCCACGGTGTCCATGACGTCGCCCACCGCGAGCCGGACCTCGTACCCCTCGGCCGTCCACTTCTCGGCCGCGGCCCGGCCGTGCTCCACGCTCCTGTCGTAGACCAGGACCCGGCAGCCCTCGGAGCACAGGCGCTCGACGACCGCGGCTCCGATGCCCTGCGCGCCGCCGGTCACCATCGCGGTGCGTCCGGCGAGTCCTCGTGCCCGGCCCCTCATCCTGCCGACTCCTTCGTGGTGGTCCATCGTCCGACGAGGCGGACGGCCTCGTCGCGGTCCAGATTCTCGGTGGCTCCGTGCGGGGACAGCGTCCGCCCGGTGCCGTCGGTGACGTCCGGGTCGGTGGCGAGCGCGGCCACCGCGTCCAGATCCACGCCCGCCCGGCCCAGGGCCCGGCCGAAAGAGGTGCCGCCCAGGCCGTCGCCGTCCCCGGCGGTGAAGTACCGCCAGTTCTGGAACATGCCCTCCAGGTGTCCCGCGGACAGGTGCACGGCGTTGCGCCCCTCCGAGAGCTCGATGCCGTGCTCGCGGGCGAGGGCCCCGAGGTCACCCCGCAGCGATCCGGGTGCGGCGTGGAACGGGTGCAGCTCGCCGAGTACCTCGTCGCGCAGCTCCGCCACGGGTCGCTCGCTGTGGCACTCCAGCAGGCCGACCAGGGCGTTCGGAGCGCGGTACCCCTGGTCCAGGGCCGGCAGGAAGCCGTTGAGGACCACCGTCGGCCGGCCGCCCACCTCGGTGACGGAGGCGTACGAGCCGGAGCCGAGCTTGCTGATGCCCGCCTCCCGGCAGCGGTCCTCCAGCGCGCGCGGCGACAGGCCGCCATGAGCCATCGCCACGTAGGCCGGGAGGACGTCGCGGACGCCCGTTCCCTCCCGCAGGGCGTCGAGTTCGCGACGGGCACCGGAGGTCAGCGCGGCGACGCCGTCGACGGCCACCCGGTGCAGGCGGGGATAGTGCAGCAGCAGATCGCCACGGGCGGCGAAGTCCGCGGCCGGGACCACCGCGCAGCGCAGGACGGACACTCCCTGGCGGCCGAGTGCCTCCACCGCCGCCGTCGACATGCCGGCGGCGTGCGGGGCGGCCATGACCTCGGGCTTGACCACGACGGCGACGTGGCTGCCGCCCTCGGGCGCCGGTGCCTGCGGCCGGCCGCTGTCGGCGCGGCGCCGGGTGTCCAGCGCCGCGGCCGACAGGGCGCGTACCTCTTGGGGTGTCACCACAGGGTGATGCCCGTCTCGATCAGTTCCGCCGTCAGGTCGCCGGAGCTCGCGACCGTCTTCTCCACCAGCTCCTTCAGCGCGGTCTCGTCCGCGTCGGGGGAGGTGACGACGACCTCGTCCGGGGCCTCCAGCGGGGCTTCCTTGGAGGTGAAGATGTGCACCTGGGAGGGGCCGCCGAACCGCTCGTGGACCTCGCGGGCCAGGCGCGTGGCCATCACGTTGTAGATCTTGCCGGTGTGGTCGAGCGGGTTCTTGCCGGCGGGCGCCTCGATGCTCATCGGGCGCATCGGGGTGATGAGGCCGTTGACGCGGTTGCCGCGGCCGACGACACCGACGTCACCGGTGTCGGCGACGGAGCCGATCGCGGTGAGGTACGGGCGGCCGTTGCGGTCGGTGGCGTTCATCAGCATCTGCGCGTCCTGGATGCCGAGCGAGGCCACGTACGCCTCCAGCTCCTGCTGGATGACGGACTTGCGGGCCCAGTACTGGTCCATCGTCTCGATGTCGGCCGCGAGGAACGGCATGTTGACGACGAGGCTGAACGTGTTCCGGCGGCGGCTGCCGAAGACCTTGACGTCCCATCCGGTGTCGGCGTGGCGCTTCTTGAAGTCGGCGCCGTTGACGAGGTTCTCCAGGCCGAGCACCACCGTCTCCAGGCGCGACAGCGGCGCGTAGCCGTGCAGCAGGTTGGTGTCGTTGGAGACGAGACCGGAAGCCCGCAGCGGCACCAGGTCGGCCGCGGAGGCCGGCTGGTAGCGGGAGACGCCGCGGCCCGAGCCCTGGTGGTCGACGATGCCGAGCTCGACCACCAGGTGACGCCCGGGATCGAAACCGGTGGTGACCTCGGAGAGGACGTCGGCGGCGGCACGGAACATGATGTCGTGCACCGGGATCTCGGTGGAGCCGACGCGGTAGGCGCCCTTGCCGAACACCTTGACGCGGTACGGGGCGGTGATCTCGCCCCGCCCGAAGTCGACGTCGGCGCCGCCGCCGTACAGCGTGACCTTGTCGAACCAGTGGTGGGCGACGCCGCCGAACTCCTTCAGGCAGTGCTGGGAGTAGTAGCGGGACATGCGCTCCGCCATGGCGTCGCACATGGTGTCGGGGTGACCGACGCCCTTGCGCTCGACGAGCTCGTAGGGGAGGTCCTCGACGGTGCGGGAGTCTCGTTCGATCGACAGCATGGCCATCTCTTCTCGGGTGATGAGGGGGAGGCGGGAGAACGGGGACGGTCAGGCGCCCCAGGGGCGCGGTACCCGGCGGGCGGAGACCTCGTGGGTGTCGGCCCAGCGCCGGACCGACCGGTACAGCACGTCCCGCGTGTCCGGGACCCGGACGGTGACGTCGAAGGGGTCGGTCACCGACAGGTAGCCCTGGTAGGCACGGAACGCGGTCACCTTCAGCAACTGCGCCCGGTCCAGGTACTCCTCGGCGAACGGCAGGTAGAAGCGGTTCCACTGCTCGGGCGTCACGTACGGCAGCCGGTCCAGCGGGGTCACGTCGTGCTCGGCACGCCAGTCGTTCAGGGCCTCGAGAACGGTGTCGAAGGCGTCGCCGACCCGCTGGGCGCCGTCGCCCCGGCCGAGCACCGACAGCCGGTGCCCCTGCGGTGGACCGGAGTCGAGCAGCCGGGTCACGTGCTCGGCGACGTCGTCGGTGCTGACCATGTCCAGCAGGCCCTTCTCCTCCGCGACGAGCGCGGGCACGGCGCCGTTGCACATCGCGGCGGGCAGCCAGAAGAAGCCGCTGTAGCGGTCGAGCGCGCCGTCCGCCCGGGCCCCCGTGACGATCGGGAAGCGCACGATGTCGGCGCCGTCCCGCTCGGCGTTGACGATCCGCTCGGCATGCGCCTTGGACCACTCGTAGGAGTTGCGGTAGGCGTCGCGCGAGGGCGAGGCGATGTCGCCCTCGAGGCCCGTGACGAAGGACGAGGACAGGTGGACGAAGTGGGCCTCGGGGCCGGCCAGGGAGAGCACCGCGTACAACGGCACGACGTTGGCGTCCTCGGCGTCCTCGTCGGGGAGGTTCCAGCGGGTGTCGGCGGCGCAGTGGACGACGGTGTCCCAGGGGCCGCGCAGCTCCCGCGGCGGCTCCTCCGTACCGATGTGCCAGGCGGAGTGGTGCTCCCCCTCGCCGCCGCGGCGGCTGACACCGTGCGGTGTGTGGCCGGCCGCCCGCAGCGCACGCATGACGGCGCTGCCGACCGCCCCCGTGGCACCGGTGACCAGGATCCTCGCGGGCACGGTCACGAGACCGCCGTGATCCGCCGCTCGATGGCGTGCAGCATGTGCTCGGCGTTCTCCCGCAGTGCCTTGGTGGCGACCGGGTTGAGCATGTCGGCGAGGAGCGGGATGCCTATCTCGAAGTCGACGACGAAGGTGACGGCCGATGTGCCGCCGCCGGTGTCCTCGACGCGCCAGTACCCGTTGAAGACGTCGAGGTCCCCGGAGACCTGGTCGAAGGACATGACCCTCGCGTCGTGGTCGAGCGTGTCGACCTCGATCCACTCCAGGACCGAGCCCTTGAGCAGGACGGACCACTCACTGGTACGGGCCCCGGTGTCGGTCTCGCCGATCACGGTGACCGACTCGACGTTCTCCATGTAGGCGGCGTAGTCCTCGAGGCGGGTGACGGCCGTCCAGGCCTCGGCCGCCGGGGCCTTGATCGGCAGGTTGACCTCGACATGCGGCATGGTGGTGTGTCTCCTTGTGTGGTGCCCGGGGTGGGTTCCGTGGCGTCCGGCGGCAGGGGCGGGGCGTCAGTCGGCCGGGTCGAAGGTGATCTCACGCCCCGTTCCGAAGCTGCCGACGACCTCGTCGCAGACCAGGAGGGACGGCGGGTGGTGGTGGGCGGCGAGCGAGTCGAGCGCGAGCCCGGCCGCCTGCTGTCCGCGCCCGTAGAGACGGCTGCCGACGACCGGGGTGAGGAGGGACACCACCCGGTCGCGGGTGTCGCTGAGGGTGGCGCGCAGGCCCACCGCGGCGGCCATGGCCGCCGCTCCGTCCAGGGCGCCGCTGTCGATGTCCGCGGCGAGCTGACGGCAGGCGCCGCCGAGGGTCAGCAGTTCGCGGGTGGCGCGGCCGAGCAGGGCGGTGCGCGGGCCGAAACGCCGCGAGACGTTCACACCGTGGTACGCCGTGTCCAGCAGGCCGCTGAGGACACCGTGGTACGTGGCGGTCAGCAGCACCGAGAACCAGGCCATGCCGGAGGTGACGTTCTCGTCGATGACGTCGGCGGGGCCGCGGTGGAAGACGAGCCGGTCGTCGACCTCGACGTCCCGCAGGACCAGCCGGGCGGTGTCGGACTCCCGCATGCCGAGCGAGGGCCATTCCCCCTCGGCGTCCAGTCCGGGCGAACTGCTCGGGATCAGGGCGAGGATGGTCTCGTCGGTGCCGGTGACGCGGGCCGTCAGGCAGACCAGGGTGGCTGTGGTGGCCAGCGAGCAGGGGTACTTGACGCCGCTGACGCGGTAGCCCTTCTCGGTCCGGACGGCCTCGGAGCGGCTGGTCATGAAGTTGGGGCTGCCGCCGGGCTCGGCGAACGCGGACGCCACGAGGGCGCCGGAGCGTGCGATGCCCTCCAGCAGCATCCACGTGGTGTCGCGGTGCCGTCGGAAGTAGTCGACCATCAGGCCGACCGTGAAGGCGTGCATGTTCAGGGCGACCGCGGCGGAGGGGTCGAGCCTGCCGAGCGTGCGCTGCGCCGCGGCCGTCTCGGCCAGGTTCGCGCCGGCGCCGCCGAGGTCCTCGGGGATCGGCAGCGCGGCGTATCCGCCCGCGGCGAGGTCCTTGATGCGTTCGGTGCCGGTGACTCCCTCGCGGAGCCGGGGCGGCGTCCACGCCGTGCTCCAGCCGGCGTCCAGCAGAGCCCGGTGCGGCGGCACGCCGTCGTCGTCGGGGTGTCCTGCCGTGTTCTCGGCAGCCGTGCCCATGGTTCTCCCTTCGCCCGTCACGGACCGGCCGGCCCGGTGGTCCGCGTGCCCGGCTCGCCGTGACGGATCGACTCTAGGCAGCGCGAACGCCGTAGTTCAGCGGGTGTTTCTTTGTGCGGAACGCGAGATCGCGCGGATGCGGCTCCGCCGGTCGTCACAGGTCCGGCACGGGCCTTGCACGGCCCGTCGTCACAGATCGAGCAGGGTGAAGAACGCGTCCGGCACGGGAGCGCCGGGCGTCACGCGGACGGTGTCCCAGCCGAGGGCCGCGGCGGGTAGGAGGTCGAGTTCGGCCGAGTCACCCACCATCACCCGGCGCTCGAAGTCGCCCTCACCGATCCGCCGGAACGCGCGGGCGTCGGGCTTCTTCGGGCCGCCGTCGGCGGTGAACAGTCCCCGGTCGAAGATGTCGGGCGCCTCGGCCCGGCGCAGCAGGTCCCACATCAGGTTGCCGGGCAGGTAGCAGTTGGACAGGAGCCGGAGCGTGTGACCCGCCTCGTGCGCCCGGCGCGCGGCCTCCGCGACCGGCGCGCACAGGACGTACTCGTCGGGGTCGGCGCAGCCCAGCGCTCGCCACAGGGCCCCCTCCACCGCGGCCCGCTCCCGGACGGCGTCCTGGGCGCGCAGCGCGCCCTCCATCAGGTCGAGGGTCGCGGGCTGCGAGGCGCCCGGGTCCGTCATGGCCTCGTACAGGGTGCCGTACACGGTGTGCACGACGGCGCCGGCGGACCTGGTGTCCAGCTCGAGCGCGTCGGCGAGGACGACGGTGAACCGTTCCGGGCCCGGCAGCGGCCGGGACGTGACCAGGGTGTCGAAACAGTCGAGGACGACGAGCGCGGACATGGGTGTCCCTCTCTGACGGCGTACCGGGTCCGGCGGCGTACGGCTCAGGACCAGGAGAGTTTGCGGTGGTCGGCCCGGAAGAAGACGAGGGTGACGACGGTGAGGCCGGCCGTGAAGGCGCAGAGGACACCCGCCGGCAGCAGGACGTCCGCGACTCCGCCGCCGCGCAGGATGACCTCGTTGAAGCCTCGCATCGCCCAGTAGCTGGGCACGGCGGGAGCGAAGGGCCCCGCCCAGTCCGGCATCGCCGACTGGGGGGTCAGGGCGCCGCCCAGTCCCGCGAAGACCAGGGCCAGGATGTTGGCGATGACGCTGAGCTGGGAGATCGTGCGACACAGCGCGACCAGCGCCATGCCCACCATGACCACGCAGAGCGCCAGCGGCAGCGCCACCACCACCAGGGCGAGGTAGGAACCCGTCACTCGCAGGTCGAACAGCGCTCCCCCGGCCCCGAAGATGACGGCGAGCTGGAGCACCGCGGCGGCCAGCGGCACGACGATGCGCGCGGCCAGCAGCTCGACCGGGCGGGCGGTGCTCGCGCGCAGCCGGGCCCAGGTGTTCCAGCCGTGCTCGCGGAACATGGCGAAGCCGACCACGTTCACCAGGAAGAAGAGGAACATCACCGCCATGCCGGGGACGCCCTGTTCGGCGCCGTTGACGTCGGCGGTCTCACCGCCGGCCCGCAGGGCTGCGCGGAACAGCGGCTGCATGAAGCCCATGATGAGCAGCGGCATGACCGTGCGGACCACCAGGGGCGCGGGGTCGCGCAGCAGCAGCCGGACGTCCTGCCGGACGAGGGCGGTGATCCGCGTCAGTGCCCCGTCACGCATGCTGCTCCGCCTCGATCCTGTCCGTGCTCGCGTGGCCTTCCCCGTTGCCGCTGTGCTGCCCTCCGGTGAGCCTCAGGAAGACGTTGTCGAGGCTGGGCCGGACGACGCGCAGGGCGGACAGCCGGGCGGCGGCGTCGCCCAGGGCGGCCAGCACCCGGGCCGTGACCAGGTGGGGCTGTTCCACCCGGACGAGGAGCGTCTCCCCCTGCCGGGCCACCGGCCAGGGCAGGTCGAGTTCGGGAGGCGCGCCGGAGAAGACCAGTTCCACGGCGCTGTCGCCGTGCCGCCGGACCAGTTCGTCGACGGAGCCGCGGGCGATGACGCGCCCCCGGTGCAGGACCGCCACGTCCGCGGCGAGGTCCTCGATCTCGGGGAGGTAGTGCGTGGAGTAGCAGACGGCGGTGCCCTGCGCGGCCAGCTCCCGTACGTGGGCGACGAGGCGGGCCCGGGTCTCCACGTCGACACCCGCGGTGGGCTCGTCGAGGAGCACCAGCCGCGGCCGGTGGATCAGTGCCATCGCGGTGTGCACACGGCGTTGCTGGCCGCCGGAGAGCCGGGACGCGGGGCGGTCCATCAGCCCGGTGAGCGCGAGGGGTTCGGCCACCTCCTCGGTGCGCCGCCGGGCCTCCTTGCCGCGCAGACCGGCCAGTTCGGCGAAGAACCGCAGGTTCTGGCGCACCGTCAGGGGTGGGTAGATGCCCAGTTCCTGCGGAGCCAGGCCGAGTTCGCGGCGGGCCCGGCGCGGATGCCGCGTCACGGAGTGACCCAGCACCTCGATCTCCCCGGCGTCCGGCCGCAGAAGGCCCGCGACCAGGGACATCAGCGTGGTCTTGCCCGCGCCGTTGTGTCCCAGCAGGCCCACGATCATGCCCTCGGCGATCTCCAGGTCGACGTGGTCGAGGGCGATCGTGCCGCCGTAGCTCTTGCCGGCTCCGCGCACGGAGAGGGCCGGTGGCCGGCCCGGGGCACGGACCGGCCCCGACTCAGTCGGCACGGCGCGTCCAGGCGTCCGGCAGCAGCGGGGGCAGACCGACGCGGTCCATCAGAGCCTGCCAGGTACGGGCGAGTTTGAAGCCCTTCATCATGCCGCTGCCGGACCGGACGTCGGGCAGCGGTTCGGTGTACCCGAGCTGCGCCTCGGTCTCCGCGAGGTGGTCGCGCAGCCGCTGGAGCCACGCCTCACCGCGTTCACCGGCCGCGTCCAGCCCCTCGGCGGCGAGCGCCGTCCCGGCCTCCGCCTCCTCGACGGGGAGACCGGCGAACGGATCGAAGGCGGCCTCGTCGTGGCCGTACATCAGCTCGCCCTCGGTGCGCAGCCCGCGGATCGACAGCGACAGCTGGATCAGGTCGTACGCCATGAGGACGGCGACCTCGCCCTGTCCGGCGGCGACGGCGCCCTCGACGTCCTCCAGGCGGGCCCGGCAGCCCAGGAGGAGACGGGCGGCGCCGTGGCCGCGGAAGGTGAGCAGCCGCCGGAGGTCGGCGGACGCGTCGGCGGGACCGGTGGCCGTATCGCCGGTCACGGTCGTGGGGGAATGTGTCACGCGGGAACCTCCGGAGCCGGGTGGGCGACACCGAGCCACACCATGTTGTGCGTGAAGAGCGGAAGAAGATCCTCGGGGGGCGAGGTGCCGGCCGGCCCCGACCAGACGACGCCGTCGCTGTCGACGGCCGGCAGGCCGAGCCGCCGTACTTCCAGGGCCCGCAGCTGCCAGCGGTCCACGACCGTGCGGTCGTCCAGTTCCATGGCCCCGGCGCCGGTGGCCCAGCGCAGCACGGTGTGCAGCGTCCCGGCAGGGCCGACGAGCCGTTCGACGGCGTCGAGGCAGAACGGCACCCGCTCGCGGGGATCGGCGGGCGTCAGGACGGTGCGGAGCAGCCGCAGGTTCTCGTGGTCGCCGAGCACCTTCAGCTTCTCGCCCGCCCACTTGGCGGCGAAGTACAGCTCCCCGCCGTCGGCCGCACGGGCGTTCAGCGCGGCGACGACCGCCTCGCGGGCCCGGACCGCGGCTGTCAGCGGCTTGGCGTCGAGCAGCCAGCGGGCGGCCTGTGCGAGCCGGTGCGCCTCGACCACCCACCACTCCCGCAGGACTTCCTCGAGCCACGGCCCGCGCAGCCCCGCATGCCAGACGTCCCAGGGCTCGACGACCGCGAGGGGCAGTCCGAGGGCGAGCCGGGAGACGGTGCTGAGGGTACGGCGCCGGTGGTTCCAGGCGTCCTCGGTGACGCTCTCGAAGCGCGGCCACGGCTCGGCGGTCAGCGCGGCGGTGCTGTCGCGGACGGTGCTCGCCCGGCGGATGCCGATGTCGATCAGCGTGCCGTGCTCGTGGGACTGGATGGGGAAGCGCTTGAGGTTCTCGTTCTCGACGAGCACCAGGAGATCGAGGTCGCTGCGCACGTTGCCGAAGCCCGCGAGCACCGACCCGGCGGCCACCGCGAGGACCGGCGCCCCCATGCCCTGGTCGGCCTCCTTGAGCACGGCGTCCCTGCTCAGTCCCCGCAGGTCGAGGAAGGCGGCGAGGCGCCTCTCCAGGACGTCCGGTTCGGGGTACGCCACAGCGCCCGGGGAAGTGGTCTCCATGCGTCGGTGCACCTTTCGGATACGGACGGCGAGGATGATCACCCTGTCAAGGGCGCTGTCCGGGTTCAACGCGTGTTCCGGCAGCCGGAACACCGCTTCTCAGGGACGCACGCGGAGGGCTAGAACCGTGTCCCGACAGCTGCGGACCGTCCGCCCCGCCGACCGGCTGCGCTCCCGGAGGGGCACCGCGTCGCGCGGTCCGCGATCCGCCGGACCACGGAAGAGGACGGCTGCGCACATGACCGCGAACACCGGTGACAGGACGGCCCGGGAGGCACTCACCGCGATCCGGCGGCACCTCTCGCCGCAACTGGCCCTCGTCTACGGCATGAACGGCTCCGGCGCCGTCGAGGCGCGGGGCGAGGGCGCGCGGATGCGCCTGTCCGACGGCCGCACCGTGCTCGACTTCGGCAGTTACGCGGTGACGCTGCTGGGCCAGCGCCACCCGGCCGTGGTGACGGCGGTGCGTGACGAGCTGGACGCGATGCCGGTGTCCAGCCGGGTCCTGGGCAACCGGGCCACCGCGGCGCTCGCCGCGGCGCTGGCCGGCTGGGCCGACCCGGGCCGCCTGACGAAGGTGTGGCTGGGGCTGAACGGCGGCGACGCGGTGGAGGCGGCGCTGAAACTGGCCCGCCGGGCCACCGGCCGCCGACGGGTGATCGCGGTCGAGGGTGCCTACCACGGCAAGTCCATGGGCGCGCTGGCCGCGACCTGGAACGCCCGCTACCGCGAGTCCCTGGAGCCGCTCCTCGGCGGGGTGACCCACATTCCCGCGGACGTCTCCGCGGTACCCGGCGCCTTCGGGGGCGAGGAGGTCGCCGCCGTCCTGTTCGAGCCCGTGCAGGGCGAGGGCGGCGTACGGCCCCTGGACCCCGCGTTCCTGAAGGCCCTGGCCGGCGCGGCCCGCGCCCACGGTGCGTTCGTCATCGCCGACGAGGTGCAGACCGGGCTGCGCCGCTGCGGCCCTCGCCTGGTCAGCACCGGCCTCGGTCTCGAGCCGGACGCCGTACTGCTCGGCAAGGCACTGGGGGGCGGGGTGCAGCCGGTGTCCGCCGTGGTGGCGACGCCGGAGCTGTACGCGCCGCTCGCCGCGGACCCCTTCGTGCACACGACCACGTTCTCCGGGCACCCGCTCGGTGCCGCGGCCGGTGTGGCGGCGCTGCGGGTGGTGGAGGAACTCGCCCCGCGCGGCGCACGCCTGGCGGAGGTCTTCGGCTCCGGCCTGACCCGGCTGGCGGAGCGCTACGCCGGTCTGGTCACCGCGGTGCGCGGACGGGGCCTCCTGTGGGGCGTCGAGTTCGCGACGCGGGCCGCCGCCGGCGAGGTCCTGGTGGAGCTCGGCCGCCGGGGTCTGGTCGTCTCGCCCTGTCTGGGCCGGCCGGAGGTGCTGCGGTTGCTGCCGCCGCTGGTCGCCACGGACGAGGACGCCGAGGAGGCACTCGCCCTGCTGGATGCCGTCTACTCGGCGGTGCCCGACGAGTTCCGGACGCCGGCCGCCGCGGCCCGGCCCTGACCGTCCGGCGCCCCGCTCCACGACCGTCCGGGCCGGGCCCGGCGACAACGCGAGGAGGACGAGATGAGCACGGAACCCGGCGCCCCGGCCGGAACCCGGGAAACACAAGAGACACAGAAGACTCAAGAGACACAGGGGACTCAGGGGACTCAGGGGACACAGGCGACGCCCGACCAGACCGGCGTCCAGTACCGCTACCACCGCGACCTGTTCCCCGCGCTGCACGACTGGGAGAACACCGAGCGGGCCATCGTGGAGTTCACCGGCGAGCAGGGACCCGAAGGGCTCCTGGGCCTGGACCAGATGGGTCACTTCGGCCCCCAGGGTTGCGACGCCGTGGTCGGCGCCGTCGTCGCCCGCCCGGGCCCCGACCGTGCGGTGGACCTGTGCGAGCTGGGCAGCGGTTTCGGTGGCGCGCTGCGCTACACCGTGGACAAGCTCGCCGCCGCGGGCGTCGAGGTGCGGCGCTCCTACGGTGTCGACCTCGTCGCCGAGCACTGCGAGGTCAGCGCCCGGATCAGCCGCGCACAGGGCCGCACCACGATGACGGAGCTGTGCGCCTCGGCCACTGCCGTGCCCCTCCCCACCGCCTCGCTCGACCTGGTGCTGGTCACGGGCTCGATGCCGCACTTCCCCGACCCGGGCGCCGTACTGCGCGAGGCGGCACGGCTGCTGCGGCCCGGCGGGCTGCTGGTGTTCACCGAGGAGGTGAGCCTCACGCCGGACGGCGAGGAGCCCTCGGAGGCGTTCCGCGCGATCCATCCGCGCGGCGTCTTCTTCACCACGTCGCTGACCGACCGGACGGACCAGCTGGCCCGGGCCGGTTTCGGCGACGTGGAGCGGAAGGACCTGACCGACTGGGCCGTGGCACTGCTCGCCGACCGGCTGAAGGTGGTGCGCATCTTCCGCGGGAGCGTCGCGAACATCTACGGGGGAGCCTCGGCGGACCTCATCCGGGACACCCTGACCGCGGCCCGGGAGGAGTACCTCGCGGGCAGGCTGCTGCCCACGCTGTTCGTGGCCGGGAAGCCGTAGCCGGGAAGGCCGGCGGATGCCGTACGCCGTCAGGAGGCGGTCAGCAGTTCGGGATTGCGCTGCAGGGCGCGGGAGACGGCGGCGCACGCGGCCTTGAGGTGCGCGGCCGCCAGGCCCACGTGGAACCCGGCCTGCGGCCCCGCGACGGCCAGTGCCCCGGCGGCCGCGCCGGATGCCGTCAGTACCGGGGCGGCGACACCGACCACGCCGGGCACGTCGCGGACGACCGCGAAGCCCTGATGCCGCACGCGGGCCGGCTCGACCTCCCGGACGCGCGCGCCCCGGCCGGCCACGGCGTCGTCCTCGGCGCCGAAAGCACGGAACACCCTCGTCGCGGCCCGGTCGGAGGCCCGGGTCTCCTCCATGCCCAGTCCGCGGCCGGGTTCGTGGGTGCGCCGTACGGCGTCCACCAGGGCGGCGTCCGCGCCGGTGGGGTCGGCGATGAAGACGAACGCGCTGCCGTGGGTGAGCCGGTGCAGTTGTTCCGCGTGCGGGAAGGCGATGTCGCGGAGCATGAGCTGGCGGGGCACCCGGGCCCCCAGCATGAACAGGCCCATGCCGAGCCTGAGTCCTTTCTCCCCGCGCTCCAGCATGCCCTCCTTGACGAGCTCGGTGATGATGCGGTGGGCCGTCGCCTTGGGCATGTCGGCCCGGCGGGCGATCTCGGAGAGCGGGAGTTCCGGCTCGCCGGACCGGAAGGCGCGGAGGACGCCGAGACCGCGCGCGAGCATGGAGCGGGAGCTGTTATCGACGGACAAAAGGATGACCTCCGTGTCGGGGCGGAGCGGTGGTGCGGCGCCGGCCCGGTACGCGACCGGGCGTACCGGGCCGACGCGGGCTCCGAGAGGGGGAGCCGCTACGCGGCGAGGGCACCGGCGGCGTGCCGGTCGCGCAGTTCCTCGGCGTGGGTGACGACCTTGCGGATGCCTTCGGCCCAGGCGTCCATCAGGTCGGGGCGCTCGTCGGAGTACGTGGGCAGCCGCAGCACGCGGGCGATGTAGGCGTCGGCGCCCGGAAACTCGTCGCCCCGGTACACGCGGTAGGTGTTGTCCCCGGGGTGGTACGTGCCGGAGTGCCAGGACGGGCTCCGGAAGGCGGCCTCGCGGTGCAGCGGAGGCGAGGTGGGCCGGGTCAGCGGGACGCCCTCGGCCCTGACGGCGGCCGTGAAGACGTCGACGGGCAGGCCGCCGAGCTCCTCGGCGACGTAGAGGGGCTGGTAGCTGACGTAGTGGGCGACGCGGTCGACGTGCTGCTGTCGCACCGGCGGGGTGATGCCGGGGATGTCGTCCAGGAGGGCGCCGAGCCGGCCGTAGTTCCGCTCGCGTCCGGTCAGCACGGTGTCGAGCCGGGCGAGGGCGCCCCGGGCGAGGGCCGCGCCGACCGGGTGGATGCGGTAGTTGAGGCCGAAGCCGGTCCGGCCGTAGGCGCCGTACTCGTCGCTGGTGACGTCCTCCTCGCCGCGGTCGATGCAGTGACCGAGCATCACCGCGCGCTCGTAGATCCTGCGGTCGTCGGTGACAAGGACGCCGCCCTCGCCCGCCGTGACCTGCTTCTTGGCCTGGAGGCTGAAGGCGGCGACATCACCGTGGCGGCCGACCGGCCGGCCCGAACACTCCGCGCCGTGCGCCTGGGAACAGTCCTCGACGACCGCGAGGCCGTGTTCGCGGGCGAAGGCGGTGATGCGCTCCATGTCGGCGGGGAAGCCCATGAGGTGGGTGACCACGACGGCCTTCGTGCGCGGCGTGAGGTGGGCGGCGAGCCCGTCGGGGTCGAGGATCCCGGTGTCGGGATCCACGTCGGCGAGGACGGGGACACCGTTGCAGGTGAAGACCGGCATGGCGGTGGCGAGGAAGGTGTAGGCCGGGGCGATGACCTCGTCGCCGGGACGCAGATCCAGGCCGAAGAAGGCCGAGTGCAGGGCGGATGTGCCCGAGTTGACGGCGAGGGCGTGGGCGGCGCCGAGGCGCTCCCGGTAGCCGTTCTCCAGGGCCTGGACCTCGCCTTCGCTGCCGTTGTAGGTGATCTCACCGCGTCGCAGCATCGCGGTGACCGCTCCGATGTCCTCCTCGGTGATGTTCGGCCACTTGGGTCGCTCGGCCGGGGTCAGCAGGGGCTCTCCGCCGAGGAGCGCGAGTCGCGTCATGCCCGTTCCTTACTGAGTAGTTCTCGGATGTCGTGCGGGGTCCGCAACCGCAGGCAGGGCACGGAGCGGGCCTGCATGCGGGCGAACAGGTCGGTGTTGGTGCGCCGGACCACGGGGAACTCCCGGTGAGCCCAGAGCACGAGCTGCAAGGCGCTGCCGGGGCGTTCGCGGTTGCCGTTCCACAGTTCCTCCCGCGTGCGCAGCCGTCGTACGGTGCGACGCAGCAGCCGGGCCGTGGTGGCGCCGCGGGGCGGGTCGACCCAGACGACGGTGTCGGCGAGTTCCTCGAGGACCGGGTGGGCCGCGTCGTACTGCCCGTCGGCGATCCAGCCGTCGGTACGGTCCAGGGCGGCGACGTCGGCGAGGAACTCGTCCTCGGGACGCCTCTGCCAGCCCGACGCCCAGAACATGGCGTCCAGCTCGTAGTGGGGCAGACCCCGAGCCTCGGCGAGGGCGCGGGCGACGGTGCTCTTGCCCGCGCCCGAGGGGCCGACCACCCACACCCGGCTACCGGTCGTGCTCACGTCCTTCGCCTTTCTTCCCTTGCGAGGGGTGGTACGGGGATGTCTCCGTCCAGGAGCCGGGTCAGCGCGGCGGTTCCGTCGTGCAGGGCGGAGAAGTCCTGCCGGAGTTCGACGCCGGGCACCTGTGCCGCCAGGCGGGCGAGGAGGTCCTGCCGGACCGCCGGCGGGACGGGGCCGAAGAACGGCAGCAGGAAGTCGGCGTGCTTGACCGCGGTGGGCAGTTCGTTGGCCGTGAGCCGGGCCAGGGTCTCCTCCGGGCCGAGGGGCACGACACCGGGTTCGGGGTGGAACCGGGGGAAGACCAGGACCCTGACCGGCGCCTCGGCCAGCAGCGGAGGGCCGCCCACGAGGTCGCGCAGTTCCGCCGGGTGGAGCAGGCGGTCGGTGTCGCCGGGCAGTCCGACGACGGCGAAGGTGTCGCCGCGCACGGAGACCCGACGGGGCCAGCCCCGTCCGGTCCAGCCGCCGCCGTCCGTACGGACGGAGACGTCGTCGTTGCCGACGAAGCGGAGCCCGTGACGCAGGGCGGACAGGACGGTGGAGGTCTTCCCCGCTCGTTTCGCGCCCAGCACGAGCGCGCCGTGCCTGTCGTCCCGGGCGACCAGCCCGGCGTGCAGGAAGACCTCCGGTTCCTCCGTGTGCATCAGCCGCAGCAGGATGCGGGTGAACCGGACCAGGTTGTGCCGCAGGAAGGAGCGTGGCATCGCCGGGTCGAACAGCACCTCGCGGGCCGTTCCGTCGTACCAGAGCCGGGTGGGGGGTTCGGTGGCGCTGGTGATGACCACCTCCTCCCCCGCCGGCCGCTCCCGGTCCGCGGTCCCGATCCGCCAGCGGGCGTCGTCGGGACCGCCGGGCTCGGTGGCGACCCGGACGTAGGGGCCGAGCAGCTCCCGGACGTACGCGGCCGAGTCGCGGCTCACGTCCAACGCCACCGCGTGCCCCGAGGTGCGGCACACGTACCGCGTCATCGCGGAGTTCCCTGCGGAGCTGTGGCGATGACGTCGGAGAGGATGCCGCGGACCACGCCGGCGCCCTCGGCCCGCCAGCCGAGGTACCACTCCAGGATGCCCGGGGCGCGCCGCGCGACCTGCCGGAGGTAGGCGGGCGACGGGACGAAGTTCAGCTCCAGCACCGGGATGAGGGAGCCGAGTTCGTCCGGTGTGAGCGGCTCGCGCGCCGTCGCGGCGGCGAGGACCGCCCGGGCCCGGTCCGGCAGGACCTGGAAGCTGCCGCGGGCCTCGCGGGGCAGGAACAGCAGCGCCCGTGCCACGTCGTAGACGCGGGAGCGCAGCTGCAGCGCGTCCCAGTCGAGGACGCAGGCCAGCTCCCCGCTGTCGGAGTACAGCAGGTTGGAGCCCGCGACCTCGCCGTGGGTGAGGACCTCGGGGAGGTCTCCGTACCCGGCGAGTTCGGTGCGGGCCCGGCGCAGCACCGCCGCGTAGGCGCGCCGGGCGTGGGCGCGCACGGCGGCGCTCACGTACGGGGCGGCTATCTCGTCGACCTCGTCCAGCGCCGCGTGCGGGGGCCGCTCGGTGGTGAGCCAGAACTCCAGGTTGCGGGTGGAGCTCTGGCCGTCCGCGGGCAGCCCGTCGACCGGGACGCGGTGCAGTGCCGCCAGGAAGGCACCGGCCTGTTCGATGTCGCCCGGCCGGCCCACGTCGAAGGGCCGGCCCTCCCGCCAGGGCCGCAGTTGCCAGACGGAGCCCTCGTGGACGGCCGAGCTGTCTCCCTCCGCTGTCGGCAGGGGAGCCGCGACCGGGATGCCGGCGGCGGTCAGCCGGGGAAGGGCGGCGTGCTCGAAGGCCAGCCACTGCGGGGCGACGTCCCGCCCGAGCCGCTTGAGCGCGTACTCCCCCTGCGAAGTGGTCACGCGCCAAACGGTGTTGACGCTCTCCCGGTTCAGTGACCACGCCCGGTGGGTACCGAGGCCGTAGCTCCGGTCGAGGACGCGGGCTACGGCGGGGTCGCGATCGGGCAGCCAGGAGGCGGGGTCAGGCATTCCCGTCGACCGCCTGCAGCGCGTGGTGCTCGCCGGCCTTGCGCACGAAACCCTGGAAGTCGTGCAGTGCCTCGGACTCCTTGGCCCCCGTCCTCGGGCTCTTGAACAGGAAGGCGCAGACGGGGTCGATGATGCCGACCATGCCCTGGCGGGAGGCGCTGTGCGCGGCGCGGACGGCGTTGGCCAGCACTGCGGCGGCATTGGGGCTGTCCTCGACCTCCAGGCGTAACTCCATGTGCACGGGGGCGCCGATGATGCTTTCGCCCTCGATGCGCAGGAAGCACACCTTGCGGTCGCCGAGGTGCTTGACGAAGCCGTTGGGGCCCGCGGCGACCTCGCGGGAGTCGATGCCGGCGTTGGCGAGGGCCTTGCGCTTGGAGACCTGCTTCGAGTGGGACCTGGCCGGGTCGGAGAGGTTCAGGAAGTCGGTGTTGCCGCCGACGTTGAGCTGGTAGTTGTCCTTGACCTCGACACCGCGGCTCTGGAAGAGCTCGATCAGGGCGGTGTGCAGGGTGGTGGCACCGAGGTGGCTGCGCAGGTCGTCACCGAGGAGGGGGACGCCACGCTCGGTGAACAGGGCTACCAGCGCGGGGTCGTTGGCGACGGGCTCGGGGGTGGCGTTGACGAAGCCCGCGCCCGCCTCGGCGGCGGCCCTGGCGTACGTCTGGACGGCCTCGGTCGAGCCGGTGGGCAGCAGGCAGACCACGACGTCGGGTCGTGCGGCGGCCAGGGCGGCGGCCAGCGACTCCGGGGTCGCGACGGCGGTGGCGAGATGGGCGTCGACGGCGTCGCCGAGCGCGCCGTCGAGGCCGTCGAGCAGCGGGCCGGCCTGGACGGTGACGCCCAGGTGCGGCACGTCCACGTGGCGGACGGCGGCGGTGCGTCCCGCGTACACGGCCTCCGAGAGGTCCTGGCCCACCTTCAGGGCGTCGACGTCGAAGGCCGCGACGAACTCCACGTCGCCGAGACGGTGACCGCCGATGTACTCGTGCATCACGCCGTTGGAGGGGCCGGGCCGCTCCCGGTCCAGGACCACGGACTGCACGAAACTGGAGGCGCAGGAACCGACGCCGGCCAGCGCGACCCTGATCACGTTGTTACTCAATGTATTCCTCCGGACGTATACCTGACGATCGACAGGGATTACTCGGCGTACTGAGGCATCTCACGCGGCGTCGAGGCATCTCACTCGGCCGCGGATCGGTGCGAACAGTGGATCTGGTCCAGCAATGTTCGCCCGGTTGCGGCAAACGTATATCAGTGGACTCCATTTATCCACCAGGCGAATCCAACAAACCCCGTGAGGGCATCTCTCCGCCACATGTGACGCCGATATCCTCAAACGCACCTCATCGTGCATCGCGCCGAATTCGAGCGTCTCACGCATGCCCCCGAAAAGCGCAGGGAAAGGGAGCAGAAAATGGGCACCACAGGCCGCCCGCAAACCTCGGGTAAAAAAACAGGAGAGATCTACGGCGGGTGCGGGTTCACGAGATCATCGGCGTCGGGTGAGCGGCGCCGGACAAGAGAACGGGGCGACAGCTCCTTTCCGGACGGAGCAGCCCCGCATCACGATGTGCCGTCGTGCCGGAAGGCCCTCGCACGGCACGACGACATCACGTCACGGTGAGCCCGGCATCGACCATGAGGTTCTCACCGGTGATGAAACCGGCCTCCGAGGAGAGCAGGAAGGCGACGGCGGAGGCGATCTCCTCCGGGTCGGCGGTGCGGTGCAGCATGTGCCGGCCGCCGATGTCCGGACGGGCGTCCGCCTCCTCTCGCGACACTCCGTACTTCTCCTTGTAGCGGCGCGCGAGGTTGTCGCTCCAGACCGTTCCCGGGCTCACCGCGTTCACCCGGATTCCCGCCTCGGCCAGGTCGGTGGCCATGCAACGGGTCATGCCGATGATGGCGGCCTTGGTGGCGCTGTAGGTGACGGACCGGGGTTGCGCGATGTGCGCGGAGATCGAGGAGACGTTGACGACGCTGCCGCCGCCGGCGGCCTCCATCAGGGGCGCACTGTGTTTGACCATCAGGGCGTGGCCCATGATGTTGACGTCCGTGACGCGCCGCCACTCCTCCACGGTGGCCTCGATCCCGCGCGTGATGAACGCGGCGGCGCAGTTCACGAGGAGTTCGACACCGCCGAACGCGGTCCGTGTCGCCTCCACCGCGGCCACCACGTCGCTCTCGTCGGAGATGTCGCCGTGCGCGAAGCCGACGCGCTCACCGCCTGGGCGCCGTGCCAGTTCCGCGACCACGGACTTCCCGAACTCTTCGTTCGTGTCCATGATCATGACGCGGGCGCCCTCCTCGACGAGGCGCTCGACGACCGCCCTGCCGATACCCTGGGCGCCGCCGGTCACCAGGGCGGGCCGTCCTCGCAGTCCCTTCACGTGCTGGTCCCTCCGGTTCCGTGCTCAGCTGCCGACGACATCGGGCTCGGCGGGGGCGCCGTCGGTGAGCACGGCGCGCAGCCGGGGTGCCAGATCGGCGGGCACCAGCCGGTCCGTGGCGGCGTCCAGCTCGTCCAGCGTCCACCACCGGTGACCGGAGACCGTGTCGATCTCCCCCTGGCTGAAGCCGCTGGTGTCGACGGAGAAGTGGGAGACGCGGCAGAGGTAGAACCGCTCGCGGCAGTCGTAGGTGTTGCCGCCCCAGGAGGCGACGGCCTTCCGGTACCAGATCTGGGGGCCTATCTCGAACTCCGTCCGTCCGGTCTCCTCCTCGACCTCCCGGCGCAGGGCTTCCTCGGGGGACTCCCCTTCCTTGATGCCACCGCCCACCGGGTACCAGAAGGTCTCGCCGTCGGCGTCGTCCACGCTGGAGAACAACAGGAGTCTGTCGTCCTCGTCCAGCAGCAGAGCCCGGGCGCTGTAACGGATCTGTGGGGTGGTTGTCACGAGGGGTCTCCTGTCTTCCCGGCACCGGCGCGCGGGGCGAGCCAGGCCGTCAGAACGTCGCTCTTGTAGGTGGCCGGTGTCCACGCGCCGTGCCGGGCGGGCACGGCGGCGGCCAGTTCGCCGAGCCGGCCCTTGATGTCACCGGCCGGTTCGGGGGTCGCGTCCGCGGACAGCCACCGGCCGCGGTACGCCGTGTCGGGTACGAGGATGTGTTCTGCCAGGGCGGCCACGACCTCCCCCTCGGCGACCGGGCCGGACAGGGGCCGCGGGGCGCCGGTGTTCTCGAGCAGCACCAGCGTGTCGATCCGCGTGGAGGCCAGGAACTCGACACCGGCCAGACGCCGCATCTCCCCGTTGCTGAGCGAGATCTTGCCTTTGGGGTCCGGCCTGCGGACGGCCGCCTCACCGTGTCTGATCAGTCTGTCCTTCTCGCCGGGCCGGATACCGAGACCGGCCGCCGCTTCCCGGGTGAGGCGGGTGGACAGCGGCAGACCGACCACGGCCCATTCCGGGCCGTCGGCCAGCAGCAGGCACCGGTCGGTGGCGACGCAGTGGCCGCCCGCGCGGGCGAGCTGGACGGAGGCCGAGGTCTTGCCGGCGCCGGAGGGACCGGCGAGGACCACCCCGGTGCCGTCGGGCAGGACGGCCGCCGCGCCGTGCAGCATGAGCGCGCCGCGGTCGACGAAGTGCTCGCGCACCAGTTCCCGCATGGTGCGGGTGACGACGAGTCCCAGCTCGTGCTCGTGCGCGGCGACGATCTCCCAGGCGAGGAAGTCGGTGGTGATCAGGGCGTGCGAGAACTCGTGCCCCTCCTGCGAGACGAGGACGAACGCTCCGTCCTCGTTCCGGTGGCAGCCGTACCACCAGCCGGCGTAGGACTCACGACGCTCGGTCGCCGGTCTCGCGGTCAGCTCCGCGAGTCGCGACGGGGAGCTGACGGCTTCGATGCCGATCCGCGTGGCAGCCCGATCCGGCTCCTCACGGGCGAGCTGGTGCTGGCTGCTGACGTAGCCGAGGACCTCGGGGTCCTCGGCCCGGACCCGTAACTCCAGGTCGTGCCAGGTCGTCCGGGTCTCGCGTTGTGATCCCAAGGTGGAACGCCTCCATGACGCAGAAGAAGTGATCGTGCGGCCCCGGTACGCGGGTGCTCTATCTCCCCCGCGTACCGGAGCCGAATGCGGTCACGACCGATCCTCCTGTGGCGGACGTCTCCGCAGGAGCTGCTTCTGCGCAGGAGCGCGTTCTCTTCAGCATTCAGCTTCTTTCTGTTGCGACAGACAGTGATCACCTCAGCGGATATCCACTGCGGCACTTGTCTTCATGCCGCGGCAGACCCTCACCGCATGGCCAGATCACCTCCCGA
This sequence comes from Streptomyces sp. CB02400, assembly GCF_001905725.1. Taxonomy (GTDB): domain Bacteria; phylum Actinomycetota; class Actinomycetes; order Streptomycetales; family Streptomycetaceae; genus Streptomyces; species Streptomyces atrovirens. The sequence goes on along the minus strand of NZ_LIWB01000001.1, from coordinate 416,369 downwards.
AAGATACGGAAGAGGCCGGGCGGCGTTTATCGGTTCTCAGTGACTGGGCAAAGTGCGAACTGGCTGGTAAGTTACTGACCCGTTGGTCTCCGGGTCTCACCTGCCGGCCCCGTGGGTTTACGGACTGCAGGGGATCCTCTCAAACATCATTGTAACTTTCAACGCTCCAGTTCCCTTTCGGCGAGGACGAGCGGGGCGGTTTCCCGCATGAAGGACCACCGGCACACCGACTCGACCTCCTCACCCCTTCCGATAATGTGGCGCGAAATCGGCGCGGACTTGTCCGGCGTGGGCAGATTCAACCTTTTCTGACCTCGGCCGAACGATGCCGGGCCGAGCACCGGGGCCGACTGATGGACACCTGCCGTGGCGCGATTCTTGTCATTGGTCGGCGGTGAGGCGGGCGGTCGGCGGATCGACCGCGAGGCGCTATTGAGCCTGAACTCGCGATGTCACTGGCCGGTTATCGAGGGGTGATCGTCAAGCCCGTCTCCGTGAGGCGGCCGTTCATGGGAGGGCTGCGGTACCGGATATGACGAAGACCACTTCCTGCGCGCCGTGGGTTTCGGCGCCCCCGACCGCAGTGCCTTGCCACACCCCTGCCGACCCGTGTGAACGCGAAGGTCGCCGAGGATCCCGCGCCGTACCGGATGTACTCGCGCCCGGTTTCCCTGATCCACTGGTTCTCACCGGTGGACACGCCGTGCGCGAGGAGCGCGGAGGCGTGCGGTCGGATGTCGGGGAGGTCCAGTCGGGCCGTCGGCGGCGAGCCCTGTGAGCCTGGGAGTTCGAGCCGCGTGCTCGTCGCCGTCAGCGCTGCTCCGGTCTGTCGGTCCGGTGCGCCACGAGCCGGTGGTGGTTGTCCTCCGGGGAAGGAAGAGAGCCGTGGCACTATGGTCGGCAGGAGCTCGACGGCGAGGTCGGGCATCGGCTGGTCGCTGAGCCGGACCCGGTCCCGGCCGGCACCAGAACATGCGGATCTGCTGTTGGAGGACGAGCTGTGTCGACCATCGCGATCGTGGGGGCGGGGCCGCAACTCGGGTTCGCCATCGGTGCGAAGTTCGCCGAGAAGGGCGGCTTCGACGTGGCGCTCGTGGCGCGACGTGAAGCTCAACTCGCGGCCATGGTCGACAGGTTCCGGAGCGCAGGGGTGTCGGCTGCCGCTTTCCCGGCCGATGTCACTGACCGCCCGGGTCTCGAGAAGGCGCTGGCGGCCGCGGAAGAGCACTTCGGGTCCATCGACGTCCTGGAGTACTCACCCGCCCCGACGCTGTCGGACCTGGCGGACCGGCCGCTCGTCTCCGCGGTCGATCTCACCGTCGAGGCGGTTCTGCCCGAGCTCGAGACCAACTTCTTCGGCGCGGTCGCCGCTGTCCGCCAGGTGCTTCCCGGCATGATCGACCGTGGTGCCGGCACCGTCATCGGTACGAGCGGTGCCGGATCGGGCCCGATGGTCGTCCCGCAGGTCGCCAACGCGAACGTCGCGAACGCCGCCATGCGCAACTGGCTCCTCGCACTGAACGAGTCACTCGCCGACCGCGGAGTGCACGTCGCGCACGTCGCCCTGGGCGCGCACATCGGGAGTGGCCGGCCGAACTCGGAGCCGGACGTGATCGCCGACCTCTACTGGAAGGCCCACGTCGAGCGCGACGCCCCCGAAGTCTTCCACTACGACCTGCCCGAGGAGTTCGAGTTCCGGCTCGCCGACAAGTTCAGGACCGACTGAGTCCGGTTCGGGTGTGGACCGCGTCGCGGCACCCGCTCCCGGTGGCGTGGATGGCGTGCCGGGCGTTGAACAGAGCGTGGTGCCCCGGCCTTCCGGCCGGGGCACCACGCTCGCGTCGGGCTCCGCGCCGGCCGAGTCCGACCGGGTCAGCCCGCGAGCTGCTTCTGCAGGGCCTCGGCGTCGTGGACGGCCGACATGTACAGGAACTTCCCGTCGCGGACCCGGTAGATGGCGTACTCGACGATCTCGATCGACTTGCCGGTGGGAGCCGCGCCGAGCCACTCCTTCGTGGGGGTGCCGGTGTTGATGGCGCGGACGGCGATGTTGTCGCCGTTGATGGCGAGCTCCTGGACCTCCCAGTGGAAGTCGGGGACCGCGTCGACGATGCTGTTCAACTGTGCGACGAGAGCCTCGCGGGAGCTCGGCTCACTGTGCATGACGATGGATTCGTGGACGAACTCGTCCATGCGGTCGAACTCGCGCGCGTTGAGCGCGTCGACGTAACGCTGGTAGAAGTCGCGCAGGTCGGTGTCGGACATGGGTCTTCCCCTTTCTGTGGGCCCCGGAAGTGGGGCGGGTTCTGTGGGCCCCGGAACTGGGGCGGGGGGCGAGCGGAGTGTGGTGGTGGCCTGGGTGATGGCGGCTTCGGCGGCCTGGGGCCGGTCGGCGGCGCGTGTCACCAAGGGAGCACACCGGCACGGTCGGTCACCGTGCCGGTGGGCGTGTCCGGCCCGAGGGTGGCGATGCGCACCGCCGCCTCGGCGCCCTCCTCGACGCTGTGCCCGACGAGGCCGGTGAACTCGGTCGCGGTCTGGCCGGGGTCCACCGCGTTGAAGCGGACGTCGGGGATCGCCTTGGCGTACTGCACGGTCAGCATGGCGACCGCGCTCTTCGACGAGCCGTAGGCGGCGAGCGGATACTGCGACTCGACCCGCTCCGGGTCCTGGACCAGCGTGAACGACCCGAGTCCGCTGGTGACGTTGATGACGGAGGGAACGGTCGCCGCTCGCAGCAGAGGCAGGAACGCGCGCGTGACGCGTACCAGCCCGAAGACGTTGGTCTCGTAGATGTGGCGGAGCTGACCTGCCGTCATGTTCTCGGGTGCGGTCACTTCACCGAGAATTCCGGCGTTGTTGATGAGGACGTCCAGGTGGCCGACCCGCGCGCGCAGCGTCCGGGCCGCCGCGTCGACCGACGCGTCGTCGGTCACGTCCAACTGGACGAAGTCGGCGCCGAGCCGGTCGGCGGCCTTGCGGCCGTTCTCGGCGTCCCGGGCTCCGATCCAGACCCTCTGGCCCGCCTCGACGAGTCGGCGCGCCGTCTCGTAACCGATCCCCCTGTTGGCACCGGTGATCAATGTGGTCGTCATGTCCTGCTCTCCTGTACGCGTCTTCGGTGCGGGTGCTCCCGGGCAGCGGTTCCCGGGAGCACCCGTGGGGCCGGTCCGTGGTGGTGCGGCTGGTTTCCGTACCGCGCCGGTGAACTGTCCGCCGGTACCGGGCCGGTGTCAGCTCTCGATGAAATCGAGGAGGTCGGCGTTGACGGTCGCGGCGTTCACGGTGCACATGCCGTGCGACAGCCCCGGATAGACCTTCAGGCTCGCGTCCTTGACCAACGTGACGGCCACCTCGGCGGAGGCGGCGATCGGAACGATCTGATCGTCGTCGCCGTGCATGAAGAGCGTGGGCACGTCGATCGCCCGGAGGTCGTCGGTGAAGTCGGTCTCCGAGAACGCCTTGATCCCCTCGTAGTGCGCCTGCGCGCCACCGGCCATCCCCTGGCGCCACCAGTTCCGGATGACACCCTGGGACGCGTCCGCGCCCGGGCGGTTGAACCCGTAGAACGGCCCGGAGGCGATGTCGAGGTAGAACTGGGAGCGGTTGGTGGCCACGGCCTCGCGGAAGCCGTCGAAGACCTCGACCGGCAGCCCTCCCGGATTCGATTCGGTCTGGACCATGAGCGGCGGGACCGCTCCGATGAGGACGGCCTTGGCGACCCGTCCGGCGCCGTGCCGGGCGACGTACCGGGCGACCTCTCCACCACCGGTGGAGTGGCCGACGTGGACGACGTCGCGCAGGCCGAGGTGTGCCACCACTGCGGCGGCGTCCGCCGCGTAGTGGTCCATGTCGTGCCCGTGGCCGACCTGGGCGGAGCGCCCGTGCCCCCGGCGGTCGTGGGCGATGACGCGGTAGCCCCGCTGGACGAGGAACAGCAGTTGGGCGTCCCAGTCGTCCGAGCTCAGCGGCCAGCCGTGGTGGAACATGACGGGCCGGCCCGAGCCCCAGTCCTTGTAGAAGATCTCGGTCCCGTCGCCGGTGGTGACGTACGGCATGGTCTGCTCCTCGTGGTCCGGCCCGAGTGCCGGGCGGATTCGCTGTCTCCACGAGAGTGGCTCAGCCGCCGTACCGACAGCCTCCGTCAGCTGACTGACATCCGGCCGGCGGATTGCTTACGCCGGGGCCGGGACAGTACTACCGCCGACCGTCACGGCCGGGCGGCCGGCGGCTCGGGGGGCAGCGCGTCCAGAGCGTCGCGGAGCCCGGCGCGTGAGGTGATGCCCAGTTTCGGGAACACTCGGTAGAGGTGGGACGACACCGTCCGCGGCGACAGGAACAGACGCGACGCGATCTGCGGGCTCGACAGCCCCGTCGCCGCCAGCCTGGCGACCTCCAGCTCCTGCGGGGTGAGGGCCTCTCCCGCCTTGCTCCGGGCAGTCCGCGTCATTCCGGTGGCCCTCAGTTCCGCCGCTGCCCGGTCCTCCCACGGGTGGGCCCCGAGCTCCTCGAAGAGCCTGCGGGCGGCAGTGAGCTGCGTCCGGGCGTCGCGGTTGAGTCCCTGACGGCGCAGCCGCTCGCCGTATGCCAGATGAGCGCGGCCGGCCTCGAAGGGCCACTGTTCGATGCCCGGCAGTGCGAGGGCTTCCTCGAAGCGCTCGGCCATGTCCTCGGGGGCCGATGTCATCGCCGTGATCGTGGCCGCGCAGAGCGCCAGCCGCGACGACAGGCGGCCGACACCGGCGTCGCGTATCGCGTCCGCGTGCCACCGCGCCTCCGTGTGCCGCCCGGAGCCCACGGCGGCCTCGACGAGGTCCGGTGCGGACAGCACCGCCTCGTGGTTGAAGGGCGGCAGTGTGCCGGGGGCGCAGATCGCCGTGGCGTGCCGGTAGGCCGTCTCGAAGTCCGCGGCGCCGAGGGCCGCCCGGGCCAACGCCTGGTGGGCGTGGTTCTCCAGCCGCCGCAGGCGCCTGGGCCCCGACCAGTCCCGGAGGTTCCCGCAGTGCTCATGGCACGCGTCGAGGTCGCCGCGCTGCGCTGCGGCCATCGCGGCGACGTAGTGCCCCCCTTGGGCGAACAGGGGGTACCCCGTCTCCTCGCACAGCGCGATGAGTTCGGCCGCGGCGTCGGCCGACGCCTGCAACCGGCCGGCGTACAGGTCGTCGAGGGCGGCGAAGACCAGGGCCGGCATGCTCGCCCCCACCGCGCCGCCGTCGCGTATCACCCGGGACACCGCCTCGCGGCAGCCCGGGAGCCGGTCGAAGTACGAGGCGGCCAGGGCGGTGCGGACGACCAGGTCGGCGTCGGTCTGGCCCCTCAGCCGCGCGATCTCCTCGTCCAGACGGCGCAGCATGCCGTCGGTGACGGAGCCGAGGTCGTGGTGGATGCGCGCCAGTGACGTCGCGGCGGCGGGCGATGCCTCGGGGAACCGGGCGAGCACGTCGACCAGAGGTTTCCAGTGCTCCTGCCGGCCCGAGAACTCGCTGACGATCGTGAGGGTGAAGAGCGCGGTCTCCAGCTCGCCGTGCGGCGGGCCGGACGGGGCCGGGGCCTGCTCGATCGCCTCCATCAGGAGCGCGTGGGCCGTGTCGGCGTCACCCTCCGTGACGAGCACCAGGTAGCCGGCGGCCGCGGCCGCCGAGAGCGACCGGGCCGCCGGATCGCCCTGCACCTCGCGCATGATCTCGTGCGAGATCTCCAGGTGGCCCGTGATCCAGACGGCGATGTACGCGGCCTGCGACATCCGGCGCCTGCGGTCCGCCCGGTCGGGACTCAGCTCGGCCGCGCGCCGCATCCTCACGACCGCGCCGTCGGCGTCGCCGCGCCGCAGGCTGCTTCGGGCCGCCGACTCGATCACGGCGGCGACCGCCTCGTCGGGCACCGTCGTGGCTCTCGCGAGGTGATCACCGCGCCGCTCGGGCTGGTCCGCCAGCGCGTCGGCCAGCCGACGGTGGGCGCCGCGCCGCTGCTCGCCGGTGGAGCCGTCGACCACCGCGGACCTGACCAGCGGATGCCGGAAGCGCACGGTACGGCCGTTCTCCTCGACCATGACCAGGTGGTCGCGCTCCGCCGGAGCGAGTCCCTCGAGCCCGCCCGGCCCACCGGCCACCTCGAGGACGCCGATGTCGCCGGAGCCTTCGAGGACCGCGAGCAGCAGCAGGTCGCGCGTTCTCGGCGGCAGCCGTTCGACGCGGGCGCCGTACAGGGCACGGACGTCTCGCCCCGGGCCGCTCGCCCACCCCACCCCGTTGCCGTTCCGGTCGCCGGACACACTGGTGGACCCGGCGAACTCGAGCAGGGCGAGGGGGTTTCCCTGCGCTTCTCGCGCCACGGTCGAGAGGACTCGAGGGGGGAGGTGAGCGAAGCGCCGGGACAGCAGTCGCAGTGCGTCCGTGTCGCTCAGCGGTCTGACCTCGACCTCTGTCAGGCCGGTGGCCCGGAAGGGTTCGTCGGACTCCGCACGCTGGGCCCCGATCAGCCCGATGCGGCGACCGCCCAGTCTCCTGGCGACGAATCCCACCGCGGACCGGCTCGCGTGGTCGACGACATGGAGATCGTCGACCACGAGGAGCAGCGGCTGCTCCTTCGCGGCCTCTTCGAAAAGCGACAGCGCCGCGTTCAGGACGGTGATCCGGCTCGGCGCGGGACCGACACCGAGACCGAGCGCGACCTCGAGGGCCTCCCGCATGGCCCGCGGCAGACGCCCGAGCTCGTACGACAGTGCGGCGACGAGCTGGTGGAGCCCCGCGAAGCTGATGTCCGTCTCGTACTCGACGCCGCTCCCGCGGACGACCCGGGCTCCCTTCGCGAGTGCCAGCTCGGCGGTCGCGTCGAGGAGCGCCGTCTTCCCCACCCCCGGCTCACCGGTGAGCAGGACGGTGGCTCCGTCCGACGCGGCCTTGTCCAGGAACATCGCGAGCTCGCCGAGCTCGCGGTCCCGGCCGACCAGCCCGGTCGGACCGAAGTCCACGCCTGTCACTGTTCCCGCCCGCCTGGCATCCGCCGTGCCGCTCCTCCTGCCGCGCGAAGCGGTCGAACGGCCCGCCACGCACATGGCCGGAAAGTATCTCACCGGCGGGCGGTGTGCGCGAGGGAACCCTGTCGCGAGCCGGCCCGGCGCCCGGGGCCGTCCGACGCCGGGCTCAGCCTCGGACGGGGTACCTGATCGGGCGCGCGTCGGCCAGGTTGGCGGCGAGTCGCTCGCGCGTCTGGTGGGCGTGCGACAGCCAGGCGGGCTGGCCCGGTCCGCTGCGCCAGGACTCGCTGAGCGGACTGTTGTCGACGGTGTCGAATCCGAACTCGTCGTACAGGCGCGTGACGAGCTCGACCGCTTCGGGGTGGTCGCTGGAGACCGAGAGGGCGTGCCGGCCGGGGGTGCCCGGAGGGCTGGCGGAGAGGAAGAGGCGCGGGGCCTGGATGTGGGTGAACGCCTTGGCGACCTTCGAGGCGGGCAACTGCTCCTGCCGCAGCTCGTGCACGGTCTTCTCCCCCGAGTCGACGGCCGGGAAGTGGCCGTCGCGCCAGGGCATGTAGTTGTTGGTGTCGAGCACGATCTTGCCGGCCAGCTGCTCCACCGGCATGTCGTTGACCAGTTTCAGGGGGACGGCGATGATCACGAAGTCGCCCGCTTCGGCGGCGTCGGCCGCTGTCGCGGCCCGGACCGAGGGGCCGAGCTCGTCGACGAGGTGCGTCAGCGTTTCCGGTCCCCGTGAATTGGCGATGACCACCTGGTAGCCGTGGGTGACGGCCGCGCGGGCGAGCTGGCTGCCCACCTCGCCCGCTCCGATGATGCCGATCGTCCTCACGCGTCGCTCCTTGGGGGTGAGACGATGCCGGCGCTCTCGAGCCTGGACTCGTCCTCGCTGCCGGGGACCGCCGTGTAGGCGACGACCTTGAGGTCGGTGTCCCCGTCCGTCAGGACGTCGCAGTCGACGTTCACTTCCCCGATGTCGGGGTGCCGGATGGTCTTGCGGTCCTCGGCGTGCCGGCCCACGGCGGCATCGGCCCAGAACGCGGCGAACCGGGGGTTGCCGGCGACCCTGCCGGCCACCAGCTCGGTCACGCGCGGATCGTCGGGGAACCGGGCCGCGGCCCGGCGCAGGTCGGCCACGAGGGCCCGGTCGGCGGCCTCGGCGTTGACCGGGATCACCGGCCAGCTCGTCAGACGGCCGCGGTCCGAGGCGACCGGGAAGCGCAGCCGCACCAGGTTGCGCTCCTCGGTCCCGATCCGCGTGGGGTCGCCGAACAGCGCCGCCCACCTGGGGTTCCACCAGACCAGCTGCCAGTCCGCGGCGAAGACCGCGACCGGAGTGGAGTCGAGCAGGGGCAGCAGCCGTCGCATGCTCGGCGGGATGTCGTAGACGACCCGCTGGTCCTGAGGCGGCCGGAACCCGGCGAGCCGGTGGAGGTGGTCCCGCTCGTCCTGGGAGAGCCGCAGCGCACGGGCCAACGAGCCGACGATCTGCTCGGAGGGGCTGACGGCCCGGCCCTGCTCGAGTCGCACCAGGTAGTCGACGGAGAGACCGGCCAGCTCGGCGAGCTCCTCACGTCGCAGGCCCGGCGACCGGCGCGCCCTGTCCACCGGCAGTCCGACGGCTCCCGGCGAGAGCCGGTCCCGCCAGGCCCGAAGTGTCGCTCCCAGCTGGTTGTCGACGGCGTGTCCCTTGTTCACCACCGCATCGTAAGCAGCTCATGTCCCTCCCGGTGCTCGCCCGGGTGGTACTGCTGTTCCTACCGAAAACCGTTCCCTGGCTGGTCCGGCAGGCCCGGCGAAGGCTTGGGGCATGTCCAAGACCACGTTCATCACCGGTGCCAACAAGGGCCTCGGTTTCGAGACCGCCCGCCGCCTCACCGAACTCGGCCACACCGTGCTCCTCGGTTCCCGCGACGTCGACCGCGGACGCCGTGCGGCGGCCGAACTCGGCGCCCGCTTCGTACGGATCGACGTCACCGACGACGCCTCGGTCGCGGCCGCGGCCGCCGACGTCGCGGCCAACGAGGGCCGGGTCGACGTCCTGATCAACAACGCCGGAATCACCGGCGGCGTCGTGTCCGCCGAGGAGCTGACCGGCGCGGAGGCCACGGTGGTGTTCGACACCAACGTGGCCGGCGTCGTGCGGGTCACCGCGGCCTTCCTGCCGCTCCTGCGCGCGTCCGGCGCTCCGGCCGTCGTCAACGTCAGCAGCGGACTGGGGTCCGTCGCGCTCACCCACGACCCCGAGCGGGTCGAGTCGAAGGTGATCGCCCCCGTCTACGCGGCCTCCAAGGCCGCCGTCACGATGCTGACCACGCAGTACGCGAAGGCGTTCGGCGACATCCGGTTCAACGCCGTCGACCCCGGCCACACCGCGACCGACCTCAACGGCCACACCGGCACCCAGACCGTGACCGAGGGAACCGACGCCATCGTGACGCTGGCCACCGAGAACGCCGGCGCCGGAACCGGCCGGATCATCGACCGTTACGGCCCCCTCACCTGGTGAAGCGAAGCGTCACCGTCGTGTGCGGCGCGGCGAACCCGGTACTCCCGGTCCCCGGGCTCACGAGGACTCCGGGCCACCACCGTCGCCGTCCCTGGCCTCAGCAGCAAGTCGGGCGGGGCACCGGTCCTCGCCACTCCCCGTCGATTCGGTCCCCGCACGGGGACCGACAACGCCCCAGAAGGAGAAACCGATGACCGACTCCGGCCTCGAGGACTGGTACCTGCGCTACGTGGCGGCGCTCAACGCCCACGAGTTCGACGGCATGGACGAGTTCATCGCCGACGACGTCGTGCTGAACGGCGAACCGGGCACCCGCGACGACGTCATCACGGTCCAGAAGTACGACATCGACGCCGTTCCGGACCTCCACTGGGAGGTCGAGGAGCTGCTGTTCGACCGGGACCGGATCGCCGTACGCGCGGTCAACACCGGCACCCCGGTGAAGGAGTGGCTCGGCGTTCCCCCCTCCGGCGCCTCCTTCGAGATCGTCGAGTACGCCATCTACAAGGTCAGCGACGGTCGCTTCGTGCAGATGACGGCGCTGCACGACTCGTCCGACCTGCTGCGGCAGCTGGCCGCCTGACCTAGCCGGCGCCGGCGCGGTGTCCCAGGAGAGCCCGGGACACCGCGCCGCCGACTGCGGCGTCCCGGGGGGGGTCCTTCGGCACTTCTCCGAGATCTCCGAGGTATCCGAGTACCTTCGCGTTCCCGCCCGCACAGTGCCCGTTCACCGTCCGCACGGCTCCGGATTGGGCGGGAGAACAGTTCTGCCTCCGCGGCGCACGGAGCCGTGCGGAGGTCTGGTTGACTCCGTCCGCCCACCCCCACACCCGTACCCGCGCCCCCCTCCGGGGTGCCGGATCGACGTGAGCGGAGCCACCCACATGTCCTTCGGACCGCAGCCCCGGCACGGGCCGCCGCACCATGACGAGCCCTCGGCCGGCGCCCGGCCTCCGGCGGAGCACGAGCGACACGACGACGGGGAGGCGGCGCGACTGGCCGTCGGGCTGCGGCTCGGCGTCCGGATCGCCGTCGTCTGGCTGCTCTACGTGCTGCCCGCCGCCCTCGTACCGGCCGTGTACGGCACGCGGATCGCCGGGCCGGTGAGCCTCGGCGCGCTCCTGGCCGTGGTGCCCCTCGCCGTCGGTGTGCACGCGCTGGTGGTGTACGGGCGACGGGTCGACCGGATCGAACCGCGGCCGGACGCCCGGAGGTGGTCGTGACCACGCTGCTCGATCCCTCGTCCCGGTCCCTCGTCCTCGCCGTGTTCTCGGTGTTCGTCGTGATCTGCCTGATGCTGTGCGTCGTCACCGGCGCCGACGAGGACGACCGGGCCCTCGTACGGTCCGACAGCCGCCGGCTGCGCTCCTGGCAGCAGGGCATCGCGATGGGCGGCGACACCACCACGGTCGCGACGGTCACCGTACTGGTGGGCATGGTCGCCACGTCCGGCTTCGACGGCCTCGGCGTCATGCTGGGCAGCCTGATCGGGGTCGTGCTGCTCCTCGTGCTGATCGTCGAGCCGCTGCGCGGGCACGCCTCGCTGACGGCCGCGGACATGCTGGACGCGCGCGGCAGCGGCGGGCCCGCCGTACGCGTCTCGTGGGGCGTGGTGACCCTGCTCGTCTGTTTCCCGCTGCTGGTCGTGCAGTTGGTGGTGGTCGGCAACGTCGCCGCGGCGCTGATCGGGCAGCCCGGTGCGCGGACCGGCTGCATCGTGGTGATCGGCTGCGTGATGACGGCGCTGGCCGTCAGCGGCGGGATCCGGGGCACGGGCGTGGTGATGATCGCGAAGTCGGCGATCGCCCTGCCCGTGCTGGTGGTCGCCGCCGTGCTCGTGCTCCACCGCTTCGGCGGGGACCCGGGGCGGCTGCTCGACGCCGCCGCGCACGGCTCGGGGATGAGCGAGGCGTACTTGCGTCCGGGCGGCTACACCGGTGAGGGGTGGGTGGGGGCCGTGAACCGGATCGGGCAGACCTTCGGCATGTCGATGGCCACGCTGGCGATGCCCGCCGTGCTGATGCGTGCGATCTCGGCGAAGAGCCCGCGCGGCGCCCGGTCCGGCGGCCGCTGGATGCTCGGCGAACTCACCCTGCTGTACGGCGCGCTCGCCGTCGTCGGTGTCGGCGCTGCGGCCCTCGTCGGCGAGGCGCTGCGCGAGGCCGGTCCGGCGGCGCAGGTGTTCACGCCGCTGTTGCTCGGGCGGGCGCTCGACAGCGGCGGCGTCCTGGTCGCGGCCCTGGCCTGCGTCCTCTTCCTCACCGCGCTCGCGGCCGTGGTGGACGTGACCCTCGCCGCCGGCATCGCCCTGGGGCGGGACGTGCTGGGTGCGTCCGGCAAGCTCTCCGGCAGGCTCCCGGCGGGCAGGGCGGACGGTGCCGCGTCGCGGTGGTCGGCGGCGCTGACGGGGGCCCTCTCCGCGGTCGTGGCGGTCGTCGCCGCCGACTGGAACCTGGTGGTCGTCTCGACGCTCTGGCTCGCCGTCTGCGGCGCCGCCCTCGCTCCCGTCCTGCTCTACGCCCTGTACTGGCCCGGGTTCACCGCCCGCGGCGCGCTGTGGTGCCTGTGGGGGGCCACGGCGCTGAGCATCGTGGCGCTCGCGCTGTCGCCGTACGTGTCCGGCGCACCCGGGTCGATCTTCCCGGAGTACGACTTCAGGATCTGGGACGTGACGATCCCGGGCCTGGTGACGGTGCCGGCCGGTTTCCTGCTGGGCTGGCTGGGCAGCGTCACGGATCCGCGCCGGGCGGCGGGCGGTGTACCGGGGTCGGAGCGCCGCAGGGAACTGGACACCGTCTGAACGATCCGCGTGCCGCCTACCGATGACTTTCGGTGGGTGGCACGGTCATACCCGGTACACGCACCAGGATTCGGAGGACACCATGCCGCGGAAGATCACCGCCAGCCTGTTCATCTCGCTCGACGGCGTCGTCGAGGCGCCCGATCAGTGGCATTTCCCGTATTTCAACGACGAGATGGGAGCCGCCGTCGGCGCGGGCATGAACACCACGGAGGTCCTGCTCTTCGGCCGCAGGACGTACGACAGCTTCGCCGGCGCCTGGCCCGAGCGGGAGGCTGCGGGCGGCGAGGACGCGGGCTTCGCCAAGCAGCTCGGCGACATGCGGAAGATCGTGTTCTCACGCAGCCGGCTCGACCTGCGGTGGCGGAACTCCGAGCAGGCGCAGGGTGACGTCGCCGAGGTCGCCGCCGCGCTGAAGGGCGAGCCGGGCGGTGACATCTCGCTGAGCGGCTCGGTCTCCGTCGTCCGGCAGTTGCTGGCCGCGGGCCTCCTCGACGAACTGCACCTCCTCGTCCACCCCATCGCCGTACGCAGGGGCATGCGCCTCTTCGACGAGGGCGAGCCGTCGATCCCGCTGAAGCTGCTGAAGTCGGAGACGTTCACGACGGGCGTGCTGAACCTCGTGTACGGACCCGACACCGCGCCGCCGACGGGCGGTTACGAGGAGGCCGTCACCACGCTCGGGGAGTGACGGCCGGCTCGGAGGACCTACCAGTTCTTGTACTGGACGTCGCCGAGGCCGCAGAAGACGCAGCCGGGGCTCAGGAAGTCCTGGGTGCGGCGGAATTCCTCGTCGGCCAGGTGCCACCGGAGCCAGGCGGTGATGACGTGCTGTCCCTTGCGGGTGGCGAGGATGTGATCGGTGCCGTCGAGGATGTTGAACCACACCGGCACGTCGGTGTTGGTGTAGTCGCGTTCCATGTTGGCGGTGGCGAAGTCCTCGTCACCGCCGATGTAGAGGGCCGGGTTGCGGAGGCTGTCGGGGCCGTTTCCGTCGAACGAACCGCCGGCCACGTGGACGGTGGTCTCCAGCCGCGGTTCGTCGGCCACGTCGAACGTGCCGATGGACCCGCGGGAGTGGCCTCCGAAGGCCACCTCGGAGGTGTCGAGGTCCCCGTACAGCGGGCTGCCCGGACTGGCGTTCTGGTCCTCCAGCCAGTCGAGGGCGTCGACCATGTAGGCGCCGCTGCTGGACGAGACCTCGCTGTAGACGACGAACCCGTGCGAGGCCCACTGGCGCAGCATGTCCTCGTAGTCGGCGGGGTCGGACCCCGCGCCCGGGCCCCAGACGAGGACCGGGTGGTCCACACCGTCCCGGCCGGCGTCGGAGGGGTACACCAGCCAGCCGTCGTCGCCGGGGCCGGCGGAGTCGTCGACGGTCACCGTGTACGGACCGGGCTCGGTGACGTCGTCCACCGGGGGCAGTGACCCGGTCGGCGGGTCGGTCGGACCTCCCCCGCCGGCGGCCTCGATCAACACGTCGTCCACGGTCAGCGTCTCCAGAAGACCGTTGGCATCCAGCGAGAACCGCAGCCGCAGGTCACCGCCCTCGGCTGAGTCCGGCAGGGGGAACGACACCGCGCCCGTGGCGGTGCGCGCCGACTCCAGCGTGGTGAACGGGCCGCCGTCGACCGAGTAGGCCACGGTGAAGGTCTCACCGAGGTCCAGCCCCGATGCCGCCCGGGTGTAGGACAGTGTGAGGTCGCCGTACCCGGTCAGGTCGATGGGCGCGGACACCATGGACGGGTCGGAGAACAGCGACCCGCTGAGGCGGGCGCCGTACGTTCCGGTGCTGACGGAACCGGAAGCGGTGAAGGTGCCGAGCCCGTCGGAGAAGTCCTCGCTGTAGACCGGCACGGCGGCGGAGGCGGGGGTCGTCGCGACGCCCGCGGTTCCCAGGGCCGTGATGCCGACGGCCACGGCACCGAGTAAGCGCAGGTGCCTGCTGGTACGAGACATGTTCGGAATCCCTTCTGGCCACGCCGGTCGACCGCGTCGGCGCGCCCTTGTCGGTTGCGCGAGTCGTGCCTGCCGCCGGTCCCCGCGGATCGTTCCGGGACCGGCTCGCGCCGAGTCAAGCGGGCGGCCGGGAAGGAGGAATCGGTGAAATCACCGGCCGGGCCGGCGTCGGCGGGCAGGGCGAACGGCACGACCGGGGCGCCGGCACTCCGGTCACAGGCCGGGCGTCGGCGGCTTCGTGGCTCGCGCGGAGCAGAAAGAGTGGCCGTCCCCTTGGAATCCCCCTGGGATCTCTCCGGGGCTTCCGACCGCGTCCACGGGCACGACCGTGAAAGAGTCGAAGCGCCATCTGACCGGGTCGGGTGCTCGCAGCTACCCATCGCGGCAGGTCACGGGGCTGCCTGCTCCCTTCCGGGACATCCGAGGGGCGGTGGCGTGACGCTGCGTCGCCTTCGTGTCGAGGCCGGCGACGCCCGCGGGGACCTCCACCCGCACCCCCTCCCGGCGGACGCCGAACCCGCCGCGCTCCGCACCAGCGGCCGCGGCCTGACACTCGCGACCGCCCTCGCCGACCACTGGGACACCGTCTCCTGTCCCACCCAGCGGCAAGACCGTCCGGGCCACGCTCACGACGCCGGTCGCCGAAGCGTGATCCGCGCGCCCAGTGGCCGGTGGTACCGATCCGCGGCGTCCCGTACGGTCGGCCCGTGATGATCGAATCGAGTGAGCCGCGCAGGCTCGGAGTGCCGGTGTCCGAGGCGCGGTTGCGTTTCGAGGCGGAACGGCGGGAGGCCGGGGGTGGGCCGGGCCGCAGGTTGCTCGTGGTCGACGGGGAGCCCGCCTTCGAGCTCAGCTTCTGGTGCGGGACGTGCCCGTTCCTGTTCCGCCGACTGGAGACCGCCCGGCAGACGTTGTCGCTGGAGAGCGTGCGGGAGCGGCTCACCGGCACGCCGGCCGGTCCGGACGTCGACGGCGTCATCGAGACGTTCGGCGCGTTGCTGCCGGAGGGCGAGTACCTTCCGGTGCCGCTTCGCGTGGAGCCCCGGCTGGTCGTCCCCGGCCGGGAAGGCGACTACTTCAGCGGCGAGCAGGTGGCCACGTGGGGGCTCGACCAGTTCTGGGGCCTCCCGGAGTACCCGCACACGTCGTACTACCGGACCTTCGAGACCGCGGTCGACGCGTCCGCCCACCTCTACGAGTTCGTCGTGCCCATGGTTCCCCCGACGTGGAACGCGCGGGAGCGCGTCGAGGAGTACGTCGAACTCATGGGCCGGGGAACGGTCCCGACGGCCGTGGCGGTCTCGACGCTGGACGTGTGCGAACCCGCTCTCGACCTGTCAGCCGACCACTACCGGCACTGGGGCCTGACGCACTTCCTCCTCGACGGCCACCACAAACTGGAGGCCGCGGCCACCACCGGCCGCCCGGTGCAGCTTCTTTCACTCCTGGCCCTGGGTGAGGGCCTGGCCGGTCCTGAAGACTGCGCCCGACTGCCCGCCCTGCGCGCCCGGCCCCCCTCGGCCCGACCGACCCCCTCCTCTCCGAAGGAGCCGCGGTGAGCCCTGACGGAATCGTGAGGCGGATCGGCCCGGGCCGGTGCGGGTTCGGGAAGGGGCCGGCGGTGCCTCCGACCGCTCCGGAACCCCGGCCGATCACGTCCGTTCCGGCTCCCGCGACCTGGTGGTGAACAGGGTGTGGAGCATGGCGAGGAGGACCAGGGTCCAGGCGGTGAGGGCGACCCAGAGCCAGGTCCGGCCGATCCATTCCACGATGGGGAGGTCGTCGGCACGGCCGAGGTACATGCCGGCGACGGCGTACATGCCGAGGGGGAAGACGATGCTCCACCAAGTGGGCTCGTAGGCGAGGGGCACCCGGTGGACGTAGTGGCGCCAGACGCCGACGGCGATCAGTACGGGGATGAGCCAGGTCGCGAAGCACCAGAAGACGACCGACAGGCCGGCCACCAGTCCGCGCACCGCGTCGACCATGGGGGCGCTCTCCATCTCCACGATGCGCGCTCCCGCGACCACCGTGATGGCGACCGCGCCCATGGATACCCAGTAGGGCGGGTCGAGTTCGCGCGGTTCGAGGGGGTAGAGCATCAGGCGGAGCGAGACGAAGATCGCGGAGGCGGCGTAGAGGACGCAGCCGACCGACCAGGAGAAGACCGCGACGACGGCCAGGCCGTGGCGTGCGGCCTCGTAATGGGGCTCCAGGGTCGCGGCGGCCACGGCGACCGACTGGCTGGCGACCACCCAGACGAACCAGGTCCCGTTGGCGGCCGCCACGACCGGGCGTTCGCTGCGGCCCAGGACCGCCGCCCAGGGGATGGTGTAGCCGAGGACCACCCAGGTGAGCGCGGCGATCACGAGGAGGACGGCGGCGGGGACGAAGTGGCCCTGGCCGGCCAGGCCGACGGCGAGGACGTCGGTGCCCGCCACGAAGGTGAAGAAGAGGAACGCCTTGCGGGTGTCGTGGACGTCCGCGGCGAGCTCACGGCGGTGCGCGACGAAGCGCCGGACGGTGAGGACGACCAGCAGGCCGTACTCGACGGCGGTGAGGACGAGGAGGGACCGGGCCGTCAGGGTCCAGCCGCGCAGTTGGCAACCGACGGAGAGGATGCCTGTGGCCATGACGAGGGCGAAGTACCCGGGGGACAGACGCGCCGGTGTCAGGCCGGCCAGCCGGGGTGACGGGGGCAGTGGCGTGGAGAGCACTCCGGCACCGTATGTGATCAGAACCCCGCTGGTCCTGGGACGTTCGGCCCTCCCGGTGATGACGGGCGTGCTCCGCGGCCCCGGAGCGGTCCACGGACGGACGGCGGCTGTCGGGGCCACCGCGACGGGAATCGGCGTCCTCCCGGCCGTGAGGGCAGGGAGGACGCCGGGCGGGCCCTGGCGCGGGCCGCGAGGACGGATCTACGATCTACTTGTTGATCCAGATGCCGAAGTCCCGCGTGGCCGTGTAGAAGTCCTGGAAGCCCAGGCGTGACCCCGCACTGCGGGTCAGCGTGCCCTTGGCTATCGCGCCGCCGCCGGCGGAGGCGGTGTAGACCGGGCCGCCGCTGTCACCGCCGCGGGCCACGTCCTGGCCGTCCATCTGCTCCGCCTCCACCAGGTCCTCGGAGTCGTTGTAGAAGAAGAGGACCTTGATGTTGCAGACCGGGCCGCCGGTGGCCCGGGCGCTGGTGACTCCGGACTGGCACAGGTATTCGCCCGGGAAGACGTGGTCCCAGCCGTCGACCCGCACGCCCGCGTCGCTGTCGGGTCCTCCGGTGTACATGAAGTTGTCGGAGTTCGTGGGGATGAGCATCACGTCATGCGCGTCATGGGACTTGGTGGAGGTGCCGATGTAGGTACCCTGCGGGTTGGTGAACCGCTGACCGCTTCGACCGCAGTGCTCAGCGGTGAGCAGGTAGGTCGCGCCGCTTCCGTCACGCACACCGAACCCGGCCGTGCACCAGGAGTTGCCGAAGCTTATCTGTGCTCCGCCCGACCACGGCGCGCCGTCGTTCACACGGGAGCGTTCCTGGAGGGGCTCCTCGCTGATCGTCTTCACGGGCACGCCGGCGACCTGGCCGACCGGGCTGTGGTCCTGCGCGGCGGAGGCGGTGCGTGCCGCGCGGGTGGTGTTCTGTGTCAGTACCAGTCCGCTGCCGTCCGTGGGGATCTTGACGCTGTGGCCGAGTGAGGGGTCCTTCTCCAGCCGTGCCTGTAAGAGCTCGGAGGCGTCCTTGAGTTCGGCCAGCGAGTGGTCCGCGGCGACGATGTGCACGGGGGCGGTCTTGCGGGCCCGCTCCGCGGCCCGCTGTACGGGCTCGGGCAGATCGCCCTTCCACCACAGGGTGACGTGGTCCTCCTGGAGGCCGATGCCCGTGTAGCCCTCGTAGTGGCCCTGCTCCTGGGCCTTGGCCAGGATGCTCGCGGCGGCGACGAGGGGGCGCTGCTCGTTCATCTTCCGCAGATTGTCGTCGCCGACGACCTGTGAGATCGGGACGGCCTTCTCGCTGTCGCCGTCGCGCCGCTGCTCGGCGCTGGCGCCCGGGGCGAGGGTGCCGACGAGCGCCATCGCCGCGATCAGGGCCGAACCCGCGGACCACAGGCCGGTTCTGCTGTATCCCATGAGTATGCCTTTCCTCTTGCCGTAGCCGTCTGTGTCCAGACGTCACGGGCATCCTCATGGGCCCCGATCCACATTCGATCCACAGATGATCCACACCGCCCGGCCCTCGGCGGAGTCGGCAGCTCTCAGCAAGGGGGAGACCGTGGGCCGTTCCCCGGACGGACCGCTGCCGCCACCGCCTCGATCCAGCGGCCGTACCGGTCGAGCGCCTTGTGGAGCAGGTCGAGACCGCCTACGGTGCCGAAGCCGCAGAGGACCGTATTATCGGGTCGCCCCACCTGGTGGCCACCCCCGGGCGTGCCCCCATCGCTCAGCCAAGGAACAACGCACGTGGTACGTCGAAGCCAGAGCAGCAACCCCCGTTCGGTCGTCGTCCTGACCTCGGGTACGGACTGGCACGGCCGCGCCGCCAGTCAGCGGCCTTCAAGCGGCGGCGACTTCCCCTTGCCCAAAAAGCAGGCGGGGAAGATTCAGGTTCTGCAACGCACGATCAGACTCCTGCAGATGGCCGGCACCACCAAGCACCGGTCCGAAGCTCGCTACCTCTTCAGCCGGGCCCGGGCCCTTGTCGAAGCCCTTCCGGCTTCGCAGACCGTGCGGGAGCGCCAGCAGCTCTCCCAGCTTCGGAAGAAGTTCACAGCGGGCGGCAAGGCAGCGCCCCAGAGTGGCAAGAAGCCCAAGCCGAGCCCAGTCCTGAGGTCCAACGTCACCCCGAAGACCAAGCCGCAGCCGGTTCCGAAGCCTGACCTGGCCCCGAAGCCCAAGCCGAAGTCCCGCCGAAAGGCAAAGCGCGGCCCGTTTCCTGAGCTCGGTAACCGTTACATCGACCGTGCGGCCCTCGGCTACAGCCCCACGGACGAGACCAAAGGCTCCCGAACGCGGTGAGGACGTGCCGTCCGACACTCCAGCGGACGGCACGCCCTCAAGTCGCTCGGCGCTCCGACGCGAACCGCCCCCTCCCCCGACGGCGGAGGGCGACCGGGACACCGCGCGCCTGGCCCGGCTGGTGGACGCCGCCGCCGAACGACTGCGCTCCGGGGCCGACATCTCGTACGGCCGCCACCTCGAACGCCCCTCGTACCTCACCCTGGCCCTGGTGACCTGCTCCCCGAACCGCACGCTCCCCGAACCGGCCCGCCCGTGCGCGTGGGAGGCGGAACGGGTGCGCCGTTCAGGCTCGGCGGGTGCGGACGCGGTCGCGGTTCTCGCGCACGACGGTGAACCCGGCCGATCGGGAGAACGCCACCGCGGCCCCGTTGGCGGACGGTGTCACGACGGCGACCGCGCTCGCGCCCCGAGGGGCGAGGGCTGCGCCCGCGAGGGTCCGGACGCGTCACCGGCCTCCGGTGGCTCCGGTCACCACGCGGTGATGGCCGGCGCGTCGGGTTCGTGCTGTCGCCAGGCCTCGCCCAGGCGCGCGAGCCGGTCCGGGGCGGCGATGCCGCGCAGGCACGCGACCTTGCCGTCGCTGACGTCGAACACCACGGCGCCCACGACCCGGTCGCCGATCACGGCGAGGAGGGCCGGGGAGCCGTTGACCGGCGCGATGTGGAACACGGGCGAGCCGCCGGCCAGCCGCCGCTTCGCCGGCGTGGGCCTGAACCCCGCCCGCACGAAGGAGGCGACGCGCTCGCGCGTCGTGAACCGCAGCAGCCGCTTGGCCCGTCCGGCACCGTCCGAGACCGCCGTCACGTCGTCGGTGAGCAGCTCGACCAGCCGTTCGGTGCGTCCCGACGTGGCGGCGGCGAGGAACTCCTCGACGACCCGGCGCGCGGAGGCGGGGTCCACCTCCTCGCTGCCGCGGCGGCGCTCGGCGGCGACCCGGACCCGGGCCCGGTGGGCGTGCTGCTGGCTCGCGGACTCGGTGACGTCGAGGATCCGGGCGATCTCGGCGTGGCTGTACGAGAAGGCCTCGCGCAGGACGTAGACGGCCCGCTCGACCGGTGAGAGGCGCTCCATGAGGGTCAGTACGGCCAGGGACACCGATTCGCGCTGCTCGAAGGTGTCGGCGGGGCCGAGCATCGGGTCGCCCTCGAGGAGCGGCTCGGGCAGCCAGGCGCCGGCCGCGCGCTCGTGGCGCGCCTGCGCCGAGCGGAGCCGGTCGAGGCAGAGGTGGGTGACGACCTTGGTCAGCCACGCCTCCGGCACCTCGATCCGTTCGCGGTCCGCGGCCTGCCAGCGCAGGAACGCGTCCTGCACCGCGTCCTCGGCGTCGGCGGCCGAGCCGAGCAGGCGGTACGCCAGCGAGGCCAGCCGGCCCCGGCCGGCCTCGAAGCGTTCGACGGCTGCGCTGTCCATGTACGGCAGCCTAGGCGGCGGCCCTCGCGCCGGCCCGGTCGGGTGCGCCGGCCGGGTCGGGCGCGGTGGTCAGGCGGCGCTTGCGCTTCGGCATGCCGAAGGTCGGGTGGGCGATGCCCCACCCGGCCCCCTTGAGCACGCCCGACTTGAACCGCGCGGCGGTCCGGCCGCCCAGGTACCAGGACTTCGGCCGGACGTCCCCGTCCACCATCTGGATGATCGCGTCCCGCCGACCGAGGCTGATGTGGTTGCCCTGGTACTTCAGCGCGGTGGTCGGGACCTCGCCGCCCGTCAGGCGCGCGACGATCGCGGCGGTCGCCTGCATGTTGGTGATGCCGGCCGAGGCGCAGGACATCGGCAGCGGCCGGCCGTTCTCGCCGATCGCGTAGGCGCAGTCGCCGGCGGCGTAGACGTCCGGGTGCGAGACCGAGCGCATGGTGCGGTCGACGACGATCTGGCCGGTTCCGGCGACCTCCAGACCGCTTGCGGCGGCGAGGGGGTGTACGGCGAACCCGGCCGACCACACGGTCACGTCGGCCGGGACGGACGTGCCGTCGGCGGCGATCGCGCGCGTCGGCTCGACGGCTTCGATGGCGGTGTGCGCGTGGACGGTGACGCCGAGCCGGTCGAAGGCTCGGCGCAGGTGACGGCGGGCCTTCGGGGAGAGCCAGGCGCCCGGCTCGCCGCGGGCGGCGAGCGCGACCGAGAGGTCGGGGCGGGACTCGGCCAGCTCGGTGGCGGTCTCGATGCCGGTCAGCCCCTCGCCGACGACCAGCACGGTGCCGCCCTCGCCCAGACCGGCCAGGCGCTCGCGCAGCCGCAGCGCCGAGGACACGCCGGTCACGTCGTGGGCGTGCTCGGCCGCGCCGGGGACGCCGTGGTGGGCGACGGAGCTGCCGAGCGTGTAGAGGAGCGTGTCGTACGCGAGCTCGCCGTCGCCGTCCTCGCCGGTCACGGTGACGGTCCCGCGGTCGGGGTCGACGCCGGTGACACGCGCCACGCGCAGCCGCACCCCGGTGCCCGCGAACACGTCGGCGAGCTTGCGGGACGCGATGTCCTGACCGCTCGCGAGCTGGTGGAGCCGCATCCGCTCGACGAAGTCGGGCACGGCGTTGACGACGGTGATCTCGGTGTCCGCGGGAGAGAGCCGGCGGGCCAGGTTTCCGGCGGCGAAGGCCCCGGCGTATCCGGCGCCGAGGACGACGATGCGGTGCTTCATGGCGTTGCTCCTGTCTCGTTCGCGTGCCCTCTGAACGAGATGGCGCCCCGATTGCTGACAGCAGCCGAGTGTGACATGGGTCACCGAACCCGGAGCGGTTCACGCCGCCGACCAGGACGGCGGGTCATGTGACGGGTGGCGCAACCGACAGCCCGTCCGGTTCTGGCGGGGTGCCGCGTTCACAACCTCCCGGAGGTCGCGAGGCCCCGGGTCTCCGGTTGCCGGCCGGCTGACCCGCTCCTGCTTCCAGGCCGTGATCACCGGCTCGATCGACGTCCACGGCACGCTTGACCCTCAAGCCGCTTGAGACGCCATAGTGCTTGCCATGGACGATATGTATCCGATCGGTGATGCCGCCCGGCGTACCGGCCTGAGCGTCAGTGCGATCCGGTTCTACTCCGACGCGGGGATCATCACTCCCACCGAGCACACCGGCGCTGGACACCGGCGCTACGACATCCGTGCCATCGCGGGTCTCGAGCTCGTCCGCACCCTTCGCGAACTGGGCGCGAGTCTCGACGACATCCGTCAGTTGCTGGCCGACAAGATCACGCCGACGGATCTCGCGACGGCTCATCTGGCGCTCGTCGAACGCCAGCTCAGCCGCTTCCAGGCCCGGCGGGCCGTTCTGCGGACCATCGTCAGACAACGCAGTACGACCGCACAGGTGAGTCTCATGCACAAGCTGGTGTCCATGTCCGATGACGACCGTGTCCGGCTCGTCGAGGAGTTCTGGACCGACGTCACCGACGGCCTCGACGTCCAAGGCTTCTTCGTCGACTACCTACGCCCGTGGTGGCCCAACCTGCCGGCGGATCCGACCTCCGAGCAGCTCGAGGCATGGATCGAACTGGCTGACATGAGAACGCTCGGGACCGGTGCCCGGCACCCTCGCCCCGGAACGGGTCCTGCGCGGCGTCGGCGAGGCGGACCGCGAGCGGCGTCTGCTGGCCGCCGTACAGGACGAGTTCGGTCTCTCCCTGCCCCGGCACGCCCTGGCCGAGGGCATCCTGCCGCATCTGACCACCCGGTCCTGGAACCGCGCGCCGCGGGAGGGCGAGTCCTACGCGTACGCCACGATCAGCTTCGGGCAGTGACGAGGACGCGCGTGGCCCTGGCCGGATGCGCCACCCTCCGAGCGTCCACGTATTGACAACGTAAACACACAGAAACGAACCTCCCCAAGGCGTGAGGGTGCACGCTCCCTGCAAGATGTACCCATCTTGCACGAGACGGGTGGAACCGGGGAGGGGCAAGGAGATCGACCGCTTCCGCCGCGAGGTGCGGATCATGCGCATGCTCTCCCAGGGCCACCCGAACCTCACCCTGCTGATCGACGGCGGCGTGGACGCGCCCCGGGCGGCAGCGGTCTGCCCTATCTGGCCATGGAGCTAGCGACCATCAGGGAGCCTGCCCACCCACGCGGGTACGGGCTCCCGCCGGGAGCGGAATTCCTCGCATACGCCAAGCGAACGAAAGGGCACCGCTCTGCCCCGGCAAATGCCCCATCCACCCTTCCAACGGGACCGAGGACAGGTCAGTCTGAGGGATGCACACACGGCAGCAGCAGCGACAGGAGCGGCAGCAGGACCGGGACGCGCGGCAGAGACGATCGGGCTTCCCGTCGCGGACGGTGGACGACCCCACCGGCCTGCTGGCGCTCCAGCGCACCGCCGGGAACCGGGCCGTGACCACAGCGGTCCAGCGGGTGCGGCAGGAGGAGACCGAGGCGGAACCTCCTTCCGACGAGGCGTCCCTGGAGACGTCCACCGACCCGGACGCGGCGATCGTGCGGCTGGCCCGGTCGATCGAGGAGCACGCGCGTCAGAAGAAGCGGAAGTTCAACATCTGGGAGCCGCACAAGAAGTGGCCGGAGGACTGGCTGCCTCCCGATGCCAAGTTGCGGTGGGTCCTGGAACGGCGGCTGGTCCTTGGCGAGGTCTTCCAGGAGAAAGAGCTCAAGGACATCGAGTTGCTGTCGGAGAAGCGGCCGGCGTGGCTGAACCGTGTAGGCATCGGCACCATGGCGGAAGGCCTCAAGATCGCCGAGGGGCGGAGGTCCGCCGCGGCGAAGGCAAGCACATCCGAGGACAAGGGCAAGGGCAAGGCCACGGAGGAGAAGCCCGACTACTCGGACTGGCTGAAGCTCACCCCGGGCCGGCGCATCCTCGCCGCGACGCTCGCCTTCCGGACCCAGCGACCCGCCCCCGGCGCCCCCGTCCCGGTCAACCCCGCCTACACCCTGGGCCGTTTCATGCGGACCCAAGGGCTCGCCGAGGACAGTGAGGAGCGCCGGGAGCTGGAAGCGGAGCGGGACACTCAGATCCGGGAGACGGCCCTCGACACCCTGGTCCCGGAGAGCGTGCCGGAGGACCGGAAGCACCCCGGGGCGGAAGAACTCGCGCCGGAGCACGAGTCGCAGGACGCCTTCGCCCGGAAGATCCTCACCAACGTCCTGCTGATCCTGCGGCACGGCCTGCAGTACACCAGGGACAAGAAACACGTCGACTACCGGGAAGGTGACGTCATCCGGGCCCTCGCGCACGGCGGACGCGTGAACATCCGCGTCCCCGCCCTCCAGGACGGCGACAACCCCCATCAGTTGCTCGAATTCCTCGGCGTCACCGAGGACGGCAAGCAGGACGAACACGTCAAGGAACGCGGCTTCGCCACGCACCGCTCCTCCATCGGCCCGAACAAGGGCGGGACGTCCGGCCGTTTCGTGGAGAAGGGCGGCCTCGGGGCGTCACTGACGAATGTGGCGTCGAAGGCCGTCCCGGGCGTGACCACCCCGAAGCTGCTGGGGATCGACCAGGCGATCGGCGGCATCGGCACCAAGGACTGGAACGGCGACGTCATCCTCCCCAACGGCTCCTACGGCCACATGCTCCTGGTGTTCACCGCACCGACCACGTCCACGGACGGCTCCCTGCTCGTCGGCATCGAGACGATCGCGCCGGGCGCCTCCAGCCCGGTCGGCTACCACCACGGCGTCAAGTCCACGGAGACGACCGCCAACCCCGAGTCCGCGTTGCATGGCCACAAGCCGGACAAGATCGGCGACGGCAAGATGAAGAACAACCAGCGGCTGGTGGAACTGGCGAAGATGGGCGGCGACGGCAAGAGCTGGCACGCCTTCCTCGACGAGATCAAGAGCGACTGGGCGGACCGGGTCCGGGCGGCCAAGACCTCGGAGGAGGAGCGGGAGCTCTACAAGACACTGGTCGGCCGACGGGAGTAGGAGGGAGCCGTCGGAGTCAAGCCCCGCTCACTGGTGCGGGGCACCTGGGACGAGGCGAAGGAGGCGGCGGCCTGGCTCGGTGAGCGGCTGGCCGAGTACACCCCCGGTTCGCGGCAGAGGGCGACCGGGACACCGCGCGCCTGGCCGGGCTGGTGGACGCCGCCACCGAACGCCTGCGCTCGGGCGCCGACGTGTCGTACGGCTGCTAGCTCGAACGCCCTTCGTACCTCACCCTGACCGTGGTGACGTGCTCCCCGAACCGTACGACACCCGAACTGGCCTGCCCGTGCGCGTAGAGCAGACCCGGCACTCGCCCCCGCCCTGACCGCCCGCCTCGGTGTCAACCTCAGAGGTATCCACCAAACGGGTGATTACATCCCAAAAGCCAACGAATATTCTTGCTTCGCGCATAGTTTCACCTCATGCCCAACGTCAGTCACGACACCCTGCACGGCTTCCTGCCGGGACGTCCGAAAGCGCTGAACCGTGCGCTGGACCTCCTGGACCTCGGAATCCCGCCCGGTGTCACCACCGAGACCCTCCCGACGGACGCGTCCGGCGCCCCGAAGATGTTCACCCGGCAGATGGACTCCGTGCTGCGGGTAGTCCGTCCCGACGGGCGTGATCCGTTCATCCTGCTGGTCGAGGCGCAGACCGGCATCGAGACGAAGAAGGAGACCTCCTGGCCGTACTACGTCGCGTACTTGCGTGACCGGTACAGACTCGAGGTCGTCCTGCTGGTCCTGTGCGTGGACACGGCGACGGCGGCGTGGGCGGCCAGACCTCTGCACACCGGTCTGGGGCGTCCCACCCAGGTGACGGTGCCTCACGTTCTGGGCCCGGCGAACGTTCCGCGTGTGAGCCGGATCCAGGACGCCTCGGCCGACCTGGACTTCGCCGCGTTCTGCCTGTGGATCCACAGCAACGACCCGGACATCGAGGGCATACTGACGGTCATGGGCGAGGCCTTGGCCCAGGACACGGACCGCGAAGCGCGGGACGACCTGGCGGGACTGATCGAGGACGGCTTGGGCAGCGAACACGCCCGGAAAATCTGGAGGAACCTGATGGAAACCCTCTTCACCCCAAGGCGAGGCACCATCGTGGGCGACGCCCGTCTAGCAGGACAGGAAGAAGGACGCGAGGAAGGACGCGTGGCCGGAAAGGCCGAGCAGCTGTTGCGCCTGATGGAGCGCCGCGGCTTCTCGATGACGGAAGAGACCCGACAGCGCGTCACCACCTGCACGGACATGCCGCTCCTGGACCTCTGGTTCGACCGCGCCATCGACGCCACCACCCTCGACGAGATCTTCGCCACCCCCTCCTCCACGGACCGCGTCCCCTCCCCCGCCCAGAGCCCGGAGCACACCGCAGTTCCCGGCCAAGGGCTGACGGACCCCAGGCCCTCGGCCGGCTGACACCAAGGGCGCGCACCCGGCCGCACCCCGATCGATGGCGGCGCGCAGCTGTTCTGCCTGATGAGCCTCGTCTCGGCGTGCTCCACATGGAGCTGCGTGACGCCCCGCGGGTCTCCTTCGCCTCGACGCTCCCGGTCATACTGCCGCGCGCCTGGACATCTCCGTCACCGGCACTTCCGTGCCCGTCCGTCCCGGAGCCGACAGTTCATTGGATCAGGTCGGTGTGCGGGTGCTCGGGGGAGGTCGGGCAGACGTAGAGCTGCATGTTGTCGGCGCTGCCCACTTCCACCCTCGTCGGCTGCGCGGGGGACAGACCGGCACGGTGACCGGCGGCGTAGGCGGCGGCCCGGTCCTCGGACGGCGCCCAGCCGCGCGTACCACCGTCCCATTCGAAGGAGGCGATGGTCAGCAGCGGGACCATCCGGGCGTCGCAGACAGCGCAGTACCGGCGGTATGGGTCGGTGCGGCCCCACGGCGGCCAGCCACCGGCCTTCCAGCCGGGGGCGTCGGCCAGATTGCCGTCGTAGAACTCCGCCGGGTAGTCCGCGTACGAGCTGTCCACCTCCGCACCGGCTGCCTGCCATCTGCTCCAGTCCCCCACCACCTGCCTCAACTCCGGGCTCAGATCGAGGCTGTCGGGATACTCGGTGATCGCTTCCGGTGCCAGCAGACACGGCTCCGGCACGTAGCCCGGGTAGTTGGCCTCGTACGGTTCCGGTGGTGTGGCGAGGACATCGACGACCGAGGCGGCGGACCGCCAGAACACCGCAGTCGCGGGCTTCCAGTCCGGCTCGTGGTCGTAGGGGCACCAGAGGACCTGGAGCAGATCGGCCTCTCCGGGCGGCCGCAACAGGGGTACGTCGCGCACGTACAGCTGAGCCACGGGCAGCAGGGGGACCGGGCACTCCGCGGGCCAGGGAGGGCCGGCGTCGAGCCGCTCCGCGAGCCTCGCGGCCTTCTGTTCCATGGCCACCTCCTCCTCGGGCGTGAACGAGGGACCATAGGGGTCCTCATGCCGCTGGGCCAAACCGTGCCTGTCGAGCCGCACTTCCGCCGGCGACTGGCGGAACCCGCTGTCACCGTGCAGGTGCGAGTCCTCACAGTGCGGCCAGGGTTCCTCGGCCGGCCACAGCAACGGGCCCCCGACCGAGCTGTCCCCGACCGAAGGCGATCCCGGGCGGGGATGCAGCCGGATCGCAGGACGCGCCAGTGGAGCCAACTCGGGAAAGACCGCGGTCACCTCGACGGGCCGAGGCGGAGTAGTCCGTACGAAAACCATGCCGGTGATCCTGCCACCAGCCGCTGACATTCCCCCGCCGCCTCGATCGGCGTCCACGCTCAACCGACCGCGAAGGCTTCCCACCGACCGCCGAACCGCTCGACCGACCCGGCCGCGGGCATGCTCCGGAACATCGGGAACCCTCAGCCGCTCCACGGACACCGCGTCCGACCCGCTCCCCACCGGCGGACGCGTCCTGCCCCTCGTCACCACCCTCACCGACCACTGGGACCGCGTCCCCTCCCCACCCAGCGGCAAGACCGTCCGGGCCGTGCTGACGACGCCGGTCGACGGGTGACGGCGCCGACCGGGGAGAGCCGGAACCCGCGCGCCTACGCCTCCGCGGGCAGCGCGGGGAACACGACCACCGAGCCGTCCCGGTCACGGGCGATCTCGATCGCCACGTCCGTCGGACGGCCGTTGACCGCGACGCCGTCGCCCAGGCGGCGGAGCCGGTACGCCACGCGCAGGAGCCGGTCGACCTCACCGGTCGTGAAGACGGGGCGCTTGCTGCTCGGGCGTGCCAGCTCCAGCGTCGACAGGCGCACCAGCACCCCGGCGATGCCCGACTCCAGCTCGTCGAGACGCCGCTCGTCGTCCTTGAGGGCGCGGGCGAAGTTCTCGAACAGGTTGTCGGGCTCGCTCTGGGCTCGCTCGACCGCCTGGAGGACGTTGACGCGCCGCTTCAACGCCATGGCCAGCTCCGCCAGTTCGACGTGGGTGCGGAACGTGCCGCCCTGGTCGTCCACGCCGGGGAACGACTCGGTCAGCGTGCCGATCTCGACGGGCTCGCCGGCGGGCAGCTTGTCGAGCGCGCTCCGCCAGCGGGCCAGACGGATGTCGGCCTTGCTCAGTGCCGTGTCGATGGTGTGCACCGCTGAGTCGAGTCCCAGCGAGACACCGAGCTTGCCCTGGTCGAGCAGGATGGCCGTGGCCTTGTCGATGGCGGGACGGCAGCCGTTGAGTGCGCTGTGCTCGTCGTCGAGCTTGTCGGCCTGAAGCTGCTCCAGCAGGTCCGTGATGTGCGCGATGGCCTGCTGCCGCTTGCGGTCGGCGTGCGCGCTCACCCCGACGGCCACCGCCATCAGCACGAGCGGAGCGGCCACGGTGAGCACCGCGCCGCCCGCGGCCGCGGCTCCGGCGGTCGCACCCGCGCCACCGACCGTGCCCGCCGCCGCCGCTCCGCTGACCGGCACAAGTGTCGCTTTGGCGGCGATCTGGCCCGTCGCCGAATGCACGAGGTCGCCGTAGAACCCGCCCGTGGACCCCTTCGGCTCCATCCAGCGAACCAGCCCCTGTCCGAACTCGGCGGCGACCTTCGCCGGGACCACCACGCGGCACAGGATCTCGCCGGAGGCCGTCGCCTTGGCGGCCGTGGCGGAAGCCTTCGCCGACTCGGTGATGAGCTGCGACAGGTGCTGCGCCAGGGGGCTGGCGGCATCGAGCGGGATGCCCTGGCTGCGGTCGAGCTTGTCGGGCAGCGGGTGCGCCTCGAGCGTGGCGATCGGCTGGTCGGCCAACGCGGCCAGCACGCCGCGCAGTTCGGCCAGCCGCTCGGCCGTCATCGGCCCACTCCCGATCACCGCCGGCACCTGGGCGTCACGTGTCGCCAGCGTCCAGACCGGAACGTTCGGCGCCTTGCGGTAGTCGATCATCGTCCCCTCAACTCATCCCCACGTCAGCCTGCGTCTGACGTCCCGGCAGAACGGTATAGCCGAAACCACGGACCGTGTGTCACTCGATCCGCATCGACCACCTCCCGGCACAGCGGGCCGGCACAGGCGACGCGAGCACAACGACCGGCGCCCGCTCAGTGACTGGAACCATGACAGTCGAACAATTCCCAGCACATGCTCCGTTGACAGTGCCAACAAGCCACTCTGGCGTTGCTTATGCACGCGGGGGTCACGTCACGGGGGACGGTCCTCTCGTCCGGACCGCGCGGGAACGGGACGTACAAGTTCGCGCTGTGCGCGGAGTCCCTCGTGACCGCCGACGAGCGGCCGGGGCTCGGCCGCCTCGCACGCCTTGAACGGCGGGCCGGAACGGGTCGGTTACGGTGGTGTCACCGGATTCCCGTACCGGGCGTCGCGGAGTGTACGTGCTCGACCTGCGAGCAGGATCCGGGCGCGATGCCGGGATGTGTCCGTTCGGGCAGCGGTTCGTGCCCTCGTTTCCGTCCGCCCGGCTCTGTACGTCGGTCCGGCCGTGCACGAGAGTGGACGCCCGGTACAGCAGGTCACCGGAGGATGTCATGCGCGCTCAGCGAACCGCCCAGCAGACTGACGACGAGATGCTCCGTTCCGCCCACGGGAACGTGCGGCGGCCGGCCTCCGCCGCAGCGGCCCTGCCCGGCGGTCCGCTCTCCGCCGTGAGCCCGGCGTCGCTGCAGGCCCTTCAGCGCTCCGCCGGGAACGCCGCCGTCCGCCGCATGCTCGAGGAACGGCGTGCCGGCTCGGACGGCGGGCAGCCGTCACCGGTGGTGCAGCGCTCGAGCGTGCACGATGTGCTGAACGCTCCGGGCCGCCCCCTGGATCCAGCCGTCCGGGCCGAGTTGGAGCCCCGGATGGGTGCGGACTTCTCCGGTGTCCGCGTCCACGACGACACCGCGGCCCGTGCATCCGCCGCCGAGGTCGGCGCCCGCGCCTACACCTCCGGGCACCACATCGTCATCGGCGAAGGCGGCGCCGACAAACACACCCTGGCCCACGAGCTCACCCACGTCATCCAGCAGCGGCAGGGCCCGGTCGCCGGCACCGACAACGGCAGCGGCCTGAGAATCTCCGACCCTTCCGATTCCTTCGAACGGGAAGCCGAAGCGAACGCTCACCGGGTGCTGGCGGACCACGCCCCCGTCCAGCGGATCGTCGACGAACCCCTCGCACCGTCCACCACGATCCAGCGGATGAGGGACGAAGATTTCGACGAACTGATGAACGAAAGGGACATCGACGCATCGGACGAAGAAATGGATTACGAATTCGCGTTCGACGAGGCGTTGCGTTTCGCCCCTCCCGGCACCGTGACGGCGGAGGAACCCGCCGAGAATCCCGTCGCGAAGCCCACGGACGGCGCGTCCCGCCTGAAGCGCGCCAACGCACGTCGTACGAAGCGCGGAGTGCCGGCGAAGGGCGACCTTGTCGGGAGCAAGCCGGAGACGCCGTTCGGAGCGGTTTCCCTGAACCAGGGATACCAGGGAGACCTGGGGACCGTGGTCAAGAGCAAAAAGGACGACTACCCCGGGACGGAGGGGCGGGACTGGGAGAGGTACGCCCACCTCCTGCCGCAGTTGAGCCCTGCGCAGAGAGTGGCCCTCGCGGACGCGGTGGGGAAGGGCTCGCTGGCCGCCGACGACGAGCACCTCTTCAAGGACGATGTCAAAGCGAAGCGTGCCGCCGCCGTCATGTACGGCGTGGCACACAACTCCGAGGAGCTCCGGTTCCCCGGAGCGAGCAAGGCCTTGCGCGCGGCGTTGAGGAAGAACGGCGGAAACTACTCCGTGGAAGAGTTCTACGAGAATTTCCCGATGGCGAAGCCCGGTGGCGCGGGGTCGTTCCGGGGGGATCCCCAGCTGTCGTCACGGACGCTGGCCACGCTGGAGGAAATGTCCGACTCCTCCGAGGAGGAATGAGCGTTTCCGATCCACGCCGCGCCCACCGCGCGGCCTGCCGTCCCACCTGGGACGCGGTACCTCGTCCTTGACGTCCTCGCCCTCGTGGGCGGGGACGATTCCCGCCTGCCGCGCCGTGGAGGACCGCGGTGTCGGGTGGGTTCCCGCTTCGCCGCGCGGTGCCGGGACGACACCACGGCGCCGAAGGGGGCGACGCGCGCCCGATCATGAGCGAGGCGTGCGTCGCATGTCGTTGCCCCACCCGTCACCGGATGGTCGTCGACGCCGGCGTCCGGCTCGTCGTCGCGGTCTCCACCACTCCGCGGGTCAGTACACCTCGCGCCCGACCTCGTGGTGACGGCCGTCGGGGCGGGGAAGGGGTTTGAGGGCCACCTCGATGCGGTGGGTGGAGTCGTGGCTCACCGAGCCGCCCAGGCGGGCCTCGACGACGCCCAGGCGCAGACCCGCGCCGCCCTCGCCGGCCCGGTGGAACTGCACCGAGAACTCCAGGCTGACCTGCTCCACGTGGAACCGCCAGTCGCTCTCCGCGCCTTCCGCCTGGGCCCGCGCCAGCTCCGCGCGCACCGTGCCGATGGCCTCCGCCAGACCGATCGGTTCCGCATTCGCCATATCAACACACCGCCACTTTCGGCTGATTGACCGATCCACCCTGCTCACAAGTCTAGGGACGCCCCACGCTTTGCACGTAATGTGAGACGGCATGGGGGAACTGCGTGCGGACTGGAGACTCAGGCTGCGACGCGAGGACGCGCACGGCCCCGTCTGCGGCGCCGGCGTGCTCGTCGACCAGTACACGGCGCTGACCTGTGCGCACGTGGTGCGCCGGCCGGACGCCGTCATGTGGCTGGAGTTCGCCGAGAACGGCGGGCTCGAACCGGTCTCGGCGCGGGTCGCGCCCGGTGGCTGGCTGGCGGAGGGTGCCGGCGGTGAGGACGTCGCCGTGCTGCGGCTGGACAGCCCCCGTCCGCAGGCGCGCCGTGCTCCGCTGGAGACCGGGCTGTGGGGCGGCATGGAGGTGTACGCGACCGGTTACGCGGAGGGCTTCGACGACGGCATGAGCCTGTGGGGGCGGATCGGCGGCGCCAGCGGTGAGCGGGTCCAGCTCGACGCCGTCACCAGGTCGGAGGTGGTGCGCGCCGGGTTCAGCGGCGCCGGTGTGTGCACCCGGCCCCAGGAGGACCGGCCCGCCCGCGTGGTGGGGCTCGTCGTGAGCTGGCGCGGGGACCTGGGCGCGGCCCTGCCCGAGGACAACCGGCTCTCCTTCTCGTATCTGATCCCCGTCGGACGCATCGCCGAACTCTCGCCGGTCATCAAGGAGTTGAGCAGTCCGGGCGCCTGGGACCACGGCTTCGAGGAGCGGTTGTCCCGATGGTTCGACGATCCGGACGAGGACCCGGTGAAGATCACCGTGGTGGCACCGGGCAGTGGCAAGGACCGGTCGCTGCGCCATCTGACGCACCGCGCCCATGTCGTCCATCGTGGCGGCGCCAGCAGGCCGGACCTCATCGACCACGCGCTGGACCAGGTCACCTTCCCGGCCGGTGAGTACCTGGCGTACTGGGACTGGCTGCGCGGCGCCAAGGCCCGGCCGGAGCGGGCGGCCGACCGTGCGCCCGTACGGCCGGTCACGGTCCTCGTCGACGGGCTCGACGAGGAGCCGCAGCCGGGTCCTCTCATCGAGATCCTCGCCCGATTACGGATGTTCGGCTTCCGGCTGCTGCTCGTCTTCCGCCACGAGGGCGGGCCCGGCTGGGCCGCGTCCCGTGACCTCCTCCTGCGGCCCGCGCTCCTCCACCACGCGGACACCCTGCTCGACCGCTTGCAGCGCGCGGAGTTCAGCCGGGCGATACGCCGCGACATCGTCGACAGCGCCTCCCTCGGCTCCGTGACCGAGACCGCCGACCGGCACCGCGCCACCCGCCGCCTGCTCGACGACGTACGGGACCCGCAGCAGCAACTCACCCGGCTGCGCGCGCTGATCAGGGCCCTGCGCGCCGACCTGAGACGCTGCGGGGACCGGTGACGCCGTGCACCGTCCGGGCCGGGCGGCGAAGGAGGAGCACGCGAGGATGACGACCTGCCCGCACCGGCGTTTCACCGGAGCTCCCTGCGGCGGCGCCGTACTGCCCACCGGCTACTGCGCCACGTGCGGTCGCGCGCAGGACGGCCCCGGACTGCCCGCCCTGCCCGAGGACCCCCGCGAACTCGGCCCCCGCGAACTCCTCGCGCTCCCCGAGCGCGAGCCGCGCCCCGCCGGGGAACGTCTCGTCCGGCCCGAGGCACCGCCGCGCATCCGCATGAGCTGCTCGTCCGCCGACTGCGGCATCACCTTCGCCCCGCCCTACACCGAGGGCCCGGTGCCGATCGAGGGGTTCTGCCCGGCGTGCGGCGAGCGCTACTCGTACCGGCCCGAACTCGTCGAGGGCGACCTGCTGCGCGACCAGTACCGCGTCATGGGACCCATCGCGCACGGCGGCCAGGGCTGGGTCTACCTCGCCGAGGACACCCATCTCGGTGACGTCGTCGCCGTCAAGGGACTGCTCAACCGGTACGAGCACGACGGCGCCCGCCTCGCCGACGTCGAACGCCGCAACCTCGTCGCCATCCGTCACCCCCGCATCGTCCAGATCCGCGACTTCGTGGCCCGCCGGGACGACACCGGTCAGGTCACCGGCGGCTACATCGTCATGGACGACGTCGGTGACGGCACCCTCGCGAAGGTCGCCGAGGAGGTCCGGCGCGGGGAGTCCGTCCTCGACATCGAGCACGTCGCGGCGTACGGCTGCCAGATCCTCGAAGCCTTCGTCCATCTGCACGCCGACGGCGAACGGGTCTTCGTGTACGGGGACATGAAGCCCTCCAACGTCGTGCACCACCGGGACGGCATCAAGGTCATCGACCTCGGCGGCATGCGCGAACAGGGCCAGAGCCTGCCGCCCGCCCATGTCACGCCCGACTACATGGCGCCCGAGACCGGGACGTCGGCCGTGCCCACCGTCGCCCACGACCTGCACACCGTCGGCGTCACCCTGCGGGAACTCGCCCGCTGGGCCGTCGCCGACGTGCCCGGTCTCGGCACCGCCTCCTTCGACCGGGTCGTCGACCGTGCCGTACGGACCGACCCGGGCCGCCGCTTCGCCGACGCACGCGAGATGGTCGGCCAACTGCGCGGCGCCCTGCGGGAGATCCGCGCGCTGCGCGGCAAGAGCGATCCGCCGGAGCCCTCCGACCACTTCCGGCCGTCCAGCAGACTGCCCGGCGCCCGGCTCGGCACGGTGCCGGACATCGGGCACTGGCTGGACCGGCCCCGCCGCGACCGGTACCAGCCTCCCGTGGCACCGGTCCTCGACCTCGGCACGCCCACCCCCGCCGAGATCGCCGCCTGTCTGCCGGTGCCCAGGCCCTATCCGGGCGATCCGCAGGCCACGCGGTTCGAGGTGAGCAGCGGCTACGACCCGGGCCGGCTCCTGGAGCAGGAGGAGGAGAAGCCGCGCTCGGTGGAGATCCGCCTGCACAACGTGCGTGTCCTGCTGGGCCGGAACACCCGCGACGACCTGCGGCGGGCCCAGGAGGAACTCGACACGGCCGACTCCGTCCCCGGGCCGTCCGCCGTGCGCCGGTGGCGGCTGGAGTGGCACCGCGCCCTGCTCGCGCTGTGCAGCGCCGACCTCGACGACGACCCCCGGCAGGTCGCCGAGGCCCGCCACCACTTCACCCAGGTCCACCTCGAACTGCCCGGCGAGTACGCGCCCAAACTGGCCCTCGCCCACTGCGCGGAGTGGCTCGGCGACGACACCGCCGAACCCACGGCCAAGGAACTGTACGAGGCGGTGTTCGCCCGCAACCCCGCGCACGGCGGCGCCGCCCTCGGCCTGGCCCGGCTCGCGCTCCGCGCGCGCGACCGCCGGACCGCCATCGACGTGCTCGGCCGGGTCGGGCAGGGCACGCTGGACCACACCGTCGCCCGGATCGCCGCCTTGCGCATCCGCGCGGCCCGGCTGCCCGGAGACGGTGACCCGCTGCCCCTGCCCGCCGAGGTCGACGCGGCGCTGGCCGAACTGCACGGTCTGGTGGGCCGGCGTCCGGGCGACGGGGAACCGAGCCTGTCCGAGGACGAGGCGCTGCGCCTGAGCACCGAACTCCACGAGTGGAAACTGGACGCGGTGCACAGCCTCAGCGACCGTCCCGGCGCTCCGGGAGGGGGAGCCGGACGGCTCACCGCCCACGCCCTGCGCCGGCTGAGCGCGCCGGAGCGCGCGTCGCGCGAGCGGCTGGAGTCGCTCTACCGGCGGCTGGCGGCACACCACCACGAGCCGGCCGCCGCCCACGAGCACCTGGTGGACCTCATGCACGCGGTACGGCCGCAGACCGTGTTCTGACCGCACGGCACGACGGAACGGAACAGCACCCGGCGACGAAGGTGAAGGAAAGGATCGGTGACGTACGACATGAGCAGCCCCACCCGGCAGCCGCAGCCGGGCATCCGACTCCACGTCGACCTCGGCGATGATCCGCGCCCGCACCGCAGCGCGAAGATCGAGGCGCATCTGCGGGTCGACGTGGCCGCCGACGGCGCCCCCACCGACCTGCCCGCGGTCCAGCTCGCGGTGATCATCGCGGTGGACGTCGCCGAGTCCAACCGGGCGGCCGTCCGGCACGCCCTGCCGGCGGCGCTGCGCGCCCTGCCCGACCGGATCTCCTTCGCCGTGCTCGGCAGCGGTCCCGAGCCGGTCCGCTGCTATCCGCGGGGCGACGACGAGTGGGCCGTCGCCGACCAGGGCGCAAGACGCCGGGCCGCCTTCGTCGCGGGCTCGCTCCCGCTGCACCGGGAGGGTCCGCGTCCCGCGGGGTACGCCGCCTGGGTGGCCGGGGCGCGTTCCCTGCTCGCCGGCCGGCCGGTGTCCGTACGCCATCTGGTGCTGATCACCGACGGCAGCAGTGCCGCCGCCACCGACGGGCACCGGCTGGAGGAGGAACTGGAGGCCTGCGCGGGGCAGTTCACCTGTGATGTGTTCGCCGTGGGCTCGGACTGGGCGCCCGACCCGCTGCTCACCCTCGCCGAACGGCTGCACGGCACGGCCGAGTTCGTGGACGACGGGCTCGGCCGTGCGATCACCGCCGCCATCCAGCGGCTGCGCCGGGTGCACACGCCCCAACTGCCGATCGAGGTGACCGTACGGCCCTCCGTGCGCCAGGTCTCGCTCAGCGAGAAGGCGCCCCGGCCGCACCGCCTCGGCGGCCTGCCCGAACCCGGCCGGCCGCACCGCTGGAGCTTCCCGACCTACCAGTGGGAACAGGGCGGACGCGACTACCTGCTCACCCTGGTCGCCGACTCCGACGGCGACCCGCTGGAGACCGAGCTGCAGTTCGCCATGGTCTCCATCGGTGATGTCCACGCGCCCGTCACCGCCCGCTGGCACCTCCCCGAGCAGTCCCCGCCGCACGCCCCGGCGGGCGCCGACAGCGTGCGCACCCTCAACGCCACCGCCAGGATGCGGAGCGCCCTGCGCCAGGGACTCGTCGCCCTGCGGGAACACCGGCGCGACACCGCGGAGGACCGCCTGGGGCAGGCCGCCCGGCTGGCGGTGCGGTTCGGCACGGACTGGGTGCTGGACGAGATCCGCGCGGTCGCCCACATCGAGGACGCGGCCGAAGGGCGGGTCCGGCTGCGCGCCGTCGACGCCGGCACCCTCGGCCCGATGATCCTGCGCGCCGGGTCCCGTCCCGGCGGCCCCCTGGCCGACGCCGTCGGCGCCCGGCCGGGTCCGGGCTGCGGCAACTGCGGTGCCCCGGCGGGGAGCGAGGCCCGTTACTGCATCGTGTGCGGGGAGAGACTGCTGTGACGGCCGGACGCGCCGCCTCCCGGCACCGGTACTCCCCCGCCGCGTTCTGGCGCGGGCGCCTGGGCTCCTGGCGGACCCGCCGGCTGCTGGAGGCGCATCTGCTGGTGCTGTTCCTGCTCACGGCCGTGGCGTCGACCGCCCTG
Source organism: Streptomyces sp. CB02400 (assembly GCF_001905725.1). Taxonomy (GTDB): domain Bacteria; phylum Actinomycetota; class Actinomycetes; order Streptomycetales; family Streptomycetaceae; genus Streptomyces; species Streptomyces atrovirens. The sequence continues at coordinate 378,934 of NZ_LIWB01000001.1, read as the reverse complement.
TTCCTCTCCAGCCGTCAGGTCCAGCACGGCGCCGAGGCACTGGCGTCCCGCGAGGCGCCGGCCGTGCAGGGGCTCGCCGCCAGCAGGCTCGCGGCCCTGCGCGCCCAGGAGGAGGTCGACCACCTGGTAAAAGAGAACCTCATCGGCGTCGTGGGCTCGGGCGAGGCCTACCGGTCCCAGCTCTCGGCCGCCGACCAGGGCCTGTCCCGGATCGCCGACCGCACGGACCAGGACCTCGGCACGGTCAAGGGTCTGCTCGCCACCTACAGCGACTCCCTCGCTCTCGGCACGTCCCTCTACCGTGACCAGCCCCTCATGCGGGAACTGAGGCTCCGGGAGGCCGAGTCGCTGCTCACCCGCGACACGGTGGGAGTCGCACCGCGCCTGAAGGTCCTGCAGCGCACCCAGTTGGAGCACGCCGAGGCCACGGCCGCCATGGGATGGTGGCAACGCGCCGGGTGGTGGATCACCGAACTCGCCCTGATCGCGGTGGCGCTGACCCTCCTCTCGGCGCTGTTCGTGCTGCGCGACCGCTGCGGCCGTGACTGGAATCCGTATCTGCTCGTGGCCTTCGTCCTCACCGTGCTGCTCGCGGTGGTCCCGCTGATGACGGCGTACTCCACCCAGGACGATCTCGCCGGAGCGCTCGCGGATCTGCGGCGGATCACCGAGGAGTCCTGGCGGAGCGGCCCGCCGGACGAGGCGCAGCAGAAGGTAACGGAGATGTCGGAGGAGGTCCGGCTGCGACTGGCCGACGGCGCGTGGGCCGAATCGGTGCACCGGGGTGCTCTCGTCGGGAGCCTGCTGGCCGTCGTCCTGCCCGCGCTGGGGCTCGGCCTCCGGCTCGACGAGGACTACTGGAGGCGACGGTGACCCGGCGGTTCAGGATGCTGGTGTTCGTGGTGGTCGTGCTGCTGATCGCGGCCGGCGGCATGGTGGTGGTCTGGGCGCAGCACGACGACGAGGAGCCGGTGACCATCCTCGGGACGTGGACGGCCGAGCAGGAGGAGCAGTTCGAGGACGTGCTGCGGGGTTTCGGCGTCCCCTTCCGCTACCAGGGCACCGCGGCCCAGCGGGAGGTGCTGCTCTCCAAGGTGCAGTCGGGTGAGCCCCCGGACATCGTGATCATGCCGGGCCTCGGCGAACTCGCCGAGTACGCCGAGAGCGGCCTCCTGGAGCCGCTGGACGAGTTCTACGAGCCGCGGGAGTACGGCACTCCCTGGATGTCGGCCGGTTCGTCCTCCGGTCATGTGTACTGGGTGCCGGTCAAGGCGGATCTGAAGAGCATCGTCTGGTACCGCGAGGGTGAGGAGCCGGGTGATTCACCTGCTCCGCTGAAGAGTTGGTGCATCGGCATGGGGGACGACGGCGCCTCCGGCTGGCCCGGCACCGACTGGATCGAGGACCTCGTGCTGCAACGGGAGGGCCCGGAGGTCTACGAGAAGTGGGCGCTGGGCACGGGCGGGGTGAAGTGGTGGCGAAGTGATCCGGTGCGCACCGCCTGGGAGGCCTGGGCCGGTCTGCTGCGGCAGGACGAGCGCGCGGCCGAGGATGCTCTGCTCACCGACCACCGCGGCGACCCGGACGGCCACGGTCTGCTGTTCGACAGCCCCCGAGGCGGGTGCTCCTTGGAGCACCAGGGTTCCTTCGCGCTCTCCTTCTACCAGTCCGAAGCGAAGCACGCGCGCCTGATGGACTCCGCTCCGCTCCTGCCCGACGGCGGCGGCCGGGCCCGGGCCCGCGAGGTGACCGGCGACTTCGCGGCGCTGTTCAGCGACCGCCCCGAGGCACGGGAACTGATCGAAAAGCTGGCCTCGAAGGAGGGCCAGCAGGCATGGGCCGACCGGGCGGGCGTCTTCTCGGCGAACCGTCGGGTGAAGCCGCAGGGCGACGCGGTCAAGGTCGAGATCGCCCGGCGGCTCCGTGAAGGGCCCCGCTGCCTGGACGCCTCGGACGTCATGGCACCCGCCGTGCGGGACGCCTTCTACGAGGCCGTACTGCTGACCATCGCACGGGCCGCCGCCGGCCGGGACCCCGACGTTCCGGGCCTCCTCCAGGACGTGCAGCGGGTGCAGGACGCGCAGTCCGCACCGGGGGCCGGCGGCAGAGCGGCTCCGAAGACGGTGTGCAGTACGCGGTGATCAGTCGAGGTCCGGCGGGAAGACGTGGTGGGCTCCCCCGCGGACGAGGACCCGCCAGGCCTCGATCCGCCCCGAGCAGTCGGGGAACGCCTCCAGCCGGAACGCGGGCTCCCAGCTCACGGTGAGTTCACCCGCCTCGCCGACGGTCACGCCGCCGACGGAGGGGCGGAGTTCGCCGAGCACTCGGTTGAACGTGGCGGTCCGGGCGTCGTAGACCATGCGGAACTCGTCGAAGGCCTGTGGTCCCGCGCCCTTCTGCGCGTACCGCATGTCCGCGGAGCCCAGGAGGATCCTCCCGTGCCGCACGATCCGGAACGGGCACTGCATGTGGACCATGACCGTCTCGCCCCGGAGGCCGTCGAACTCGACGACGCCCATGTCCACCGCTCTGCCGACGGAGCGGACGACCGTACCCGCCAGGATCCGGGTGATCTCGTCCACGCGGGTCCCAGCAGCCACCGAACAGCCCCCGCCCTCCTCGAGAATGTGATGACAGTTATACCCCCGGCCCGTACAACCTTTCGAGACGCTGACCCGTCTTCCCAGTGACCACTTCGGTCGCGTTCACGAGGAGACCGTCATTTCCGCCATACGCAAGACCCTCACCGCCACCGCCGTCGCCACCGCGGTCCTGGCGGGTTCCGCCGCCTGCGGCACCGTGGAGAACCTGTCCGCGGGACAGAAGCTCGACCAGGCCTTCGAGAAGCTCGGCAAGGAGCGCTCGCTCTCCCTCGAGCTGGACCTGGACACCGACGCCGCGTCGCTGAAGGCGCTGGACGCCGGGTCGGCGCCCGAGGACGCGATGCCCGAAGAGGTCGCCGAACTGCTCAGCAGTGCGCGGATCTCCCTGTCGGTGCAGTCCAAGAAGCCGCTCGAGGAGTCCGGCGAGAAGGACTTCAACGGCATGGCGCTGAAGTTCAGCGGCCCGGACGGCGGCCTGTTCGAGTACCGGATGGTCGGCGACTACACCTACCTGCGTGCCGACCTGGACGCGATCGGGCGGATGAGCGACAGCCCCATGCCGTCGGCCGACGAACTGCCCGACAGCGCCGGCGCGTTCAAGAAGCTCCTCGCCGGTGAGTGGCTCAAGGTCGCGACGAAGGACCTGGAGGAGACCAGCGAGCAGATGTCGGGGGCGGAGGGCGCCGAGGCCGGGGAGCCCTCGGCGGAACCCACGCTCGACGCCAAGACGCAGAAGAAGCTCACCGAGGCACTGCGGCAGGTCATCGCCAAGGAGGTCGACTTCAAGACCTCCGAGGGGTCGGACGGCACCGAGCACATCAAGGCCACGGCGCCCTTCCGCACGCTGATGACCGAACTGACCGACGAACTCGGCCCGTTGGCGAAGGAACTGCCGCCTGGCGCCGAGCTGCCGACGGCCAAGGACCTCAAGGACGCGCCGAACGAGAAGGTCACCGCCGACTTCACGCTGAAGAACGGCGAGCTGACCGAGGTCTCCATCGACCTGGCCAAGCTGACGGAGAGGGCGAAGGTCAAGAAGTTCGCGCTGGTGCTGCGCCTGGGCAAGGGCGAGAAGGCCACGGCCCCGGCGAACGCCACCGAGGTGAACATCGACGAGCTCATGGAGGGCTTCTTCGGCGGCTTCGCGGCAGGGGCGCTCGGCGAGGAGGAGTTCGTGGAGGGCACCGAGGGCTGATCCAGAGGTCCGTGGCGGGGCGCCGTTCTCCCTGAGGGGGAGACGGCGCCCCGTCTCGTGCGAGCACACGGTGGCCAAGCCGCACGCCCCGCACAAGATTCCGGCTGATCCGGCGAGTTGGCGCGAAAGCCGATCAACCGGTCTTCACGTCTTCTACACTTCAGGGCGCGCACAGAGCGCACAACGGGGGCTGCGGGGGGTGTCGAGGCGTGTCGGGGGACGAGCAGAACCACAACTTCAGGGCCGACGCACGGGATCGCAACACCATCCTGCAGGCCCTCGGCGACATCAACATACGTGTCTCGAAACGGGCCGGATTCATGAGTGTGCTCGCCGCCGCCGTCGGCGCGGTGGCTCTGTACGCCTTCGTCTTCGACGGAACGGAGCAGCGTTCCGGTCTCGCTCCGCAGGCACAGCGCTCCGGTGCGGGCGACTTCGGAAGCGCCACCACCGAAACCCCTCCCGGGGCCCCTCCCGAGGCGGCGACCGGGAGCGGGAGCTCCGATGCGCCGCAACCGCCTGCCGAGCAGTGGCGGGGCACCTTGGTGCTCGGCCTCCAAAGCCCCAAGGAACTGGACTCCGACCCGCCCAGCACCCCGGGCCTCTTCGGCGGTGGTGACATCAGCATCGGGCTCCTCGACTCGTGGCAGGTCATGCCGGGCATCGGGAGGACGGTGACGCAGTGGACGGGGGACGGGAGGACTCCGGGCCACGCGGACTGCGCCGAGGCGACGGACGCCGGTTCGAGCACCGCGCCGGCGAGTTCGGGCACCGTGCTGTGCGTACGGACCGACGAAGGGCGCGTCGCCCGGCTGGTGGTGACGAAACTCTCGGAGGGCGTGCTCACTTCCGTGGAGATGGACGCCGTCATCTGGGAGCCGTCCGCCGACGCGACGTGACGCGTACGGCATGACCGACACAACCGGAACATGGAGGCAGCGTGGATCCAGTGGTACTGGCGGCCGGGACCGCCCTGGTGAGTGCGATGGCGACCGACGCCTGGCAGCAGGCGCGTACCGCGATGGTCGATCTGTGGCAGCGTGTGCACCCCGCACGGGTCACCGCCATCCAGGAGGAGCTGGACGAGGTGCGCGAGGAGGTCCTCGCGGCACGCGGCGCCGACGACGCCGACGCGGAGACCGGGCTCGCCCAGGACTGGCAGCGGAAGCTCCAGCGGCTGGTGAACAACGATCCGGGGCTGGCACGGGAGCTGCAACGCGTGCTGGATCAGGAGCTGGCTCCCCTCCTGCCGCAGCGGGGCGATGCGGCCGGTCCCGGCACGGTGACGGCGACGGTGACGGCCAGGGACAACAACACCATCATTCAGGGACGCGACATCACCATCCGGTGACCGTCTTCCAGTCGGCCGTGCGGTCGCACCAGCGGTTCAGGAGGGCCCGGTCGTGGCCCACGGCCAGCAGGCCCGCGCCCGTCGAGGTGCGGTAGGCCTCGACGACCCCGACCAGCGCGGCCGTGGTCGACGCGTCCAGCATGGCCGTCATCTCGTCGCAGATCAGCCAGCGGGGGCGCAGCACCAGCGCGCGGGCGAGGCAGGCGCGCTGGAGCTGGCCGTCGCTGACCTCGTGGGGGCGGCGGGTGAGCAGGTCGGGGGTCAGGCCGACGGTTTCGGCGAGTTCGGCCACCCGGTCGGGGACGGACGAGCGGCGGCCCGTGGCGCGCAGGGGTTCCGCGATCAGGTCGGCCAGGCGCAGACGCGGGTCGGCGGAGAGGCGGGGCTGCTGGAAGACGACGCCGACGGCGGTGCGCAGTTCGCGTGGGGCGCGGTGGCGCCAGCGGTGTACGGGGGTGCCGTCGAGGACGACTTCCCCGGCGTCCGGGCGGTGGAGGAGGGCGGCGACCCTCGCGAGGGTGGACTTGCCGCAGCCGCTGGGGCCGAGCAGGCCGACGGACTCGCCGGGGGTGACGGTGAGGGTGGCGTCCCGTACGGCGGGGGCCTGTCGGTCGTATCCGGCGGTGATGGCGCGTAGTTCAAGCACGGATGTCCTCGGGGGTGGGTGCCGGGGCCGGGTGGTGGCAGGCGACCGACCCGGTGAAGGGCGGGAGGGTCGTGCAGGTGTCCGTGGCGCGGTCGCAGCGGGGGGCGAAGGCGCAGCCGTCGGGGAGGGCGCCGAGTTCGGGTGGCAGTCCGGGGATGGGGGTGAAGGACCGGTCCGGGAGTGCCTCCAACAGGCCCCGGCTGTAGGGGTGGCGTGGGCCCGGTGTGCCGAAGAAGGCGCTTGCTTCGGTCAGTTCGACGATGCGGCCCGCGTACATGACGGCCACCCGGTCGGCGACGCGTTCCGCCGCCGCGAGGTCGTGGGTGATCATCAGGAGCGCCCGGTCGCCGTCGGCGTCGACGTGGCGGCGCAGTTCGTCGACGGTGCGGTCCACCAGGTCGCGGTCCAGGCCTGTGGTGGGTTCGTCGGCCAGGAGGAGGGGTGCCTCGCCCACCAGGGCGAGGGCGGTGGCGGCGCGCTGGGCCAGGCCGCCGGAGAGTTCGTGGGGGTGGCGGTCGAGGTGGCCCGGCGGGAACCCGGCGCGTTCGGCGGCCTGTTCGGCCGCGGTGCGCAGGGCCGTGCGGCCCCGGACGCCGGTGAGCTGGGCGACCGTCTCCTCCAGTTGGGAGCGGATGGTGCGTACGGGGGTGAGGTGGGCGGCCGGGCTCTGCGGGATGAGGCCGATGCGGCGGCCCCGCACGGTGCGGGCGAGGGTGCGTTCGTCGGCGGTCAGCAGGTCCAGTCCGCCGAGCAGCGCGCTGCCGGCGGTCTGGGCGTTGGCGGGGAGCAGGCCGAGGAGGGCGGAGGCGAGGACGGACTTGCCGCAGCCGCTCTCGCCGATCAGGGCGAGACATTCGCCGGGCGCCACGTCGAAGTGGGCGTCGGTGACGGCGGCGACGCGGCGCCCGCCCGGCAGCAGGAAGCGTACGGACAGTCCTCGGACCGACAGCACGGGAGGTCGCTCGGTCGTCACAGCGTCAGCTCCGATCGGCGGCGGGGGTTGATCCGCTCCCGCCAGACACCGGCGAGGCCGGCGACGGCGAGGGTGGGGATGATCAGGAACAGGCCGGGGAAGAGGGTCGGCCACCACTGTCCGGCGAGCAGGGAGCCGCGGGCGCCCTGGATGAGGGTGCCGAGGCTGGCGGTGTGGGTGGGCAGGCCGAGGCCGAGGAAGGACAGGGCCGACTCGTGCCACATGGCGTGCGGCACCATGAGGACGGCGGCGAGGCCGGCCTGGGGCAGCACACCGGGCAGCAGGTGCCGTACGACGACCCGCCACCGGGAGGCGCCGCCGGAGACGGCCGCGTCGATGTAGGGGCGGGAGCGCAGCGAGAGGACCTCGGCGCGGACGATCCGGGCGGTGGACAGCCAGTGGGTGAGGCCGACGGAGATCACCACCGGCCAGACGCCCGGCCGGAACATGGCGACGATGAAGACGCCGAGCAGCAGGTGCGGTACGGAGGAGAAGGTGTCGACCAGGCGCATGACCGCGCGGTCGACCCAGCCGCCGAGCGCGCCGGCGGTGGCGCCGACGGCGGTGCCGATCACGGTGGCGGTGAGGGCGGCCACCACGCCCACCAGCAACGACACCCTGAGCCCGTAGACGCAGCGCAGCAGCAGGTCGCGGCCCACGTCGTCGGTGCCGAAGGGGTGGGACCAGGACGGCGGCAGGAGTTTGGCGGCGAGGTCGACGGCCTGCTGGTCGAGTCGGACCAGCGGCGGTACGAGGAGCACCGCGAGGACCGTCACGGCGACCAGGGTCGCGGAGACGCGCAGGCGGAGGGTGTGGGTGGAGCGGCGGGCGGTGCCGTGTGCGCGCCACACCGTCTTCGTCACGGCGGTGGTGGTGTCAGCCATGTGGGTCACATCTCATTCAGCTTCACCCTCGGGTCGATCAGTCCGTAGAGCAGGTCGGCGAGGAGGTTTCCGGCGAGGACGGCGGCGGTGGCGAGGGTGGTCAGCGCGGCCAGCAGCGGGAAGTCGACGGAGGTGGCCGCCTCGACGGTGGCCGCGGCGATGCCCGGCCAGCTGAACACGGTCTCCACCAGCAGGGCGCCGGTGATGAGTTCGGGGACGCGGGAGCCGATCAGGGTGAGCACGGGGAGCAGTCCGGAGCGCAGGGCGTGGCCGAGCAGGACGGTGCGTTCGCTCAGGCCGCGGGCGCGAGCGCCGCGCACGGGGTCCTCCGCGAGGGCGTCGCCGACGCCCTGACGGACGTACAGCGTGAACCAGGGCAGTTGGGAGACGGCGAGGACGCCGGCGGGCAGGATCAGGTGGCTCGTGACCTGGCCGAAGGTGACCTGTTCGCTGCCGGTGTCGGTGAGGCCGCCGGCCGGGAGGACGTCCAGTTCGAGGGCGAACAGCCAGACGGCGAGCAGGGCGGTCCAGAAGACCGGGGCGGCCTCCAGGGCGTACGCGAGGGAGGTGACCGTACGGTCGAGGAGCGAGCCGGGGCGGCGGGCGGCGAGGACGCCGAGCACGGTGCCGAGCAGGACGGCGGCGGCGAACGCGACGGCGCACAACAGGGCCGACCAGACCAGGCGTTCGCCGATCACCTCGGCGACGGGCTGGCGCATCACGGTGGACTGGCCGAGGTCGCCGCCGAGCGCGGAGGTCAGCCAGTCCCACCAGCGGGCGGTGAACGGCCGGTCCACGCCGAGGTTCTCCCGCAGCCGGTCCAGGGTCTCCTGGTCGGCGCCGAGCGCGGCGGTGCCGGCGTACGCCTTGACGGGGTCGAAGGGGGAGGCGGCGGCGACGGCGAACACGCCGAAGGTGACGACGAGCAGCACCGGCACGGCGAACAGGGCCCGCCGTGCCGTGAGCCGGGTCATCTCTCCCCAGGGGAGGGCGGTCATGTGGCGGGCTGCCAGTCCTCGACGTTCCACCAGGGGCCGCTGGCGAAGCCGTGCTCGTGCGGTTCGGTCTGGGTGGTGAGGTCCTTCCAGCGGTCGGCGAGGACGTACATGTGGTCGATGTGGGTGAGGAAGGTGTAGCCGGGGTTCTTCACCAGTTCGCGCTGGAGGGTGTCGTAGGCGGCCTTGCGGTCCTCCGGGTCCTGGCTGCGGCGGCCTGCGTCGAGGGCCTCGTCGACGGCCGGGTTGTCGTAGAGGGCCATGTTGTTGAAGCCGTCGCCGGCGAGGGAGGAGTGCAGGAGCGTGTAGAGGCCGAAGTCGGGGTCGCCGGTGCTGCCGAAGCCGGCGAGGACGGCGTCCCGGTTCATCCGGGGTTCGATGACCTCCCAGGTGGCACTCTCCACCTCGACGTCGATGCCGGCCTTCTTGGCGTCGGAGGCGTAGGCGAGGGCGTGGTCCTGGCGGACCTTGTCGCCGGAGGGGTAGTAGAGGGTGAAGCGGGCGGCGCGGCCGTCCTTGGCGCGGATGCCGTCCTCGCCGGCCTTCCAGCCGGCCTCGTCGAGGATGCTCTTGGCCTCGTCGAGGTCCTGGGGGCGGTCGATGCCCTCGGCGTACCAGGGGTCGTCGACGGGCAGCGGGCCGTAGGCGGGACGGCCGGCGCCGTCGAGGATCTTGTCGACCATGGCCCGGCGGTCCACGGCGAGGTCGAGGGCGCGGCGGATCGCGGTGTCCCCGGCGACGGGGTTGCCGGTGGGGAGGCTGACGGCGCGGAAGTCGTACGACGTCGCCCGGTACGTCTTCCTGCCGTCGTCGTTCTTGAAGGTGGCGGCGAGGTTGGGCGGGAGGGTCGCGCCGTCGAGGTCGCCGGAGCGCAGCCGGGTGGCGCGGACGTCGTCGTCGGCGATGATCGCCATGGTGAGCTTTTTCACCTTCGGGGCGCCGCCCCAGTAGTCCGGATTGGCCTTGAAGGTGAGCTTTTCGCCCTTGCTCCAGCCGGTGAGGACGTACGGTCCGGTGCCGACCGGCTCGGTGTTGAAGGAGCCGGTGTTGGGGTCCTGTCCGCCCGCGATGTGCTCGGGGACGACGGGCAGCACCGTGCGGGCGGCGAAGGCCGCGTAGGGGTAGTCGAGGGTGAAGACGACCTTGTCGTCGCCGTCGGCCCGGACCTCCTTGATGGCGTCCAGTTCGCTCTTGGCGGTGTTGTTGGTCTTCTCGTCCAGCACGGTGTCGTACGTGAAGACCACGTCGTCGGCGGTCAGCGGCTCGCCGTCGCTGAACTTCACGCCGTCGCGCAGGGTGTACGTGTAGGTGCGGCCGCCGTCGGTGACCTCGGGGAGCGCCTTCGCCAGGGCGGGCTTCAGCTTCATGTCGGCGTCGCGGGCGAGGAGTCCGTCGAAGATCTTGGAGTTGCCGTCCTTGCCGTAGCCGAGCAGCGGGCTGAGCGTGTCCGGTTCGGACGGGACCCCGATCACGACGGATCCGGCGGACGCTCCGCCGTCCGCGCCGCCGTCGCTCGGCGCCGAGCAGGCGGTGACCGCACCGGCCATCGCGACCACGGCGGCGGTACCCCGTATTCGTCGGGTCGTCATCGAACCTCACATCCCTGTTGCCCGGAAATCGTTGTTGCATATTAATTGCAGCTAGGTACTGCCCAGGACGGCGGCCCCCCACTCCCCCGCTCCGACGGACGGCGCCGCTCGTGTCAAGTGCGCAGGTGTGCGCCGGGGTGCGAGCCGCCGGGCGCCGTCCGCGCGCCCCCGGCGGCCGCTTGTCACCGGACCGGAACGGGCACTACTGTCACCACGCCTTGGTGACGGGAAATCGGTGCGATACCGGTGCGGCCCTCGCCACTGTGATCGGGAAGTCCGGCTCCAGTCCTCGCGGACGGCCACTGGGTCCCTCGGGACCCGGGAAGGCGGAGCACGGGCGGTGGTACCCGTCAGCCAGGAGACCGGCCAAGGCACGTCAACCATCCACGAGGTGCTGGAGAGGGTCTGCTGAGCCATGCACATAGCCGAGGGTTTTCTGCCACCTGCGCACGCGGTCGCCTGGGGTGTCGCGTCGGCGCCGTTCGTCGTCCACGGAGCCCGGTCGCTCATCCGTGAAGTCAGGGAACATCCCGAGAGCACGCTGCTGCTCGGCGCGTCGGGAGCGTTCACGTTCGTCCTGTCCGCGCTGAAACTGCCGTCGGTCACGGGGAGTTGCTCCCACCCCACCGGCACGGGTCTGGGCGCGATCCTGTTCCGGCCGCCGGTCATGGCGGTGCTGGGCACCATCACCCTGCTGTTCCAGGCACTGCTGCTCGCCCACGGCGGGCTGACCACACTGGGCGCCAACGTCTTCTCGATGGCGGTCGTCGGCCCCTGGGCCGGATACGGCGTCTACCGGCTGCTGCGCCGGTACGACGTGCCGCTGATGGTGGCGGTGTTCTTCGGCGCGTTCGTCGCCGACCTGTCGACGTACTGCGTGACGAGCGTGCAGCTGGCGCTCGCCTTCCCCGACCCGGGGAGCGGGTTCCTGGGCGCGCTGGGCAAGTTCGGCTCCATCTTCGCCGTGACGCAGATCCCGCTCGCGGTGAGCGAGGGGCTGCTGACCGTGCTGGTGATGCGCATGCTGGTGCAGTCGAGCAAGGGGGAGCTGACGCGGCTCGGGGTGCTGGTGACGTCGGCGGCCGGGCGGAAGACGGCGAAGTCGTCCGACTCGGCGGAGGCGGTGGCCCGATGAGCCGCAACGCGAAGATCAACACGCTGCTGCTGGTGCTGGTGGCCGCGCTCGCCGTGCTCCCGCTGGCGTTCGGGCTCGGCGACCACAAGGAGGAGCCGTTCACCGGCGCGGACGCCGAGGCCGAGACGGCGATCACCGAGATCGACCCTGACTACGAGCCGTGGTTCTCCCCGCTGTACGAACCGCCGTCCGGCGAGATCGAGTCGGCGCTGTTCGCCCTCCAGGCGGCGGTCGGCGCGGGCGTCCTCACGTACTACTTCGGGCTGCGGCGCGGGCGGCGGCAGGGGGAGGCGCGGGCGCTGGCGCGGCTGCGGGCCGAGGCGGACGCGGACGCCGGTGACGAGGCCGCTTCCGAACGACGACGGGTCTGACGGCACGTGCTGCCGATCGACGCGGCGGCGCACAGCAGTCGCTGGCGCCGCCGTCATCCCGTGGACAAGGCCGTACTGGGGCTGGGACTCACCCTGCTCGCCATCTCGCTGCCGCCGTGGCCGGGCGCGGCCCTGGTGCTGGTGACGGCGCTCGCGGTGCTGCTCGGCCCGGCGGGGGTGCCGGGGCGGCGGCTGTGGCGGGCGTACCGGGTGCCGCTGGGCTTCTGCGTCACCGGGGCTCTGACGCTGCTGGTGCGGGTGGGCGGGCCGGGCGGGTTCGTGTCCTGGGCCGAGGACGGGCCGCTGCGCGCCGGGGAGTTGATGCTGCGCACGTCGGCGGCCTCGCTGGGCGTGCTGCTGTTCGCCTTCACCACACCCATGTCGGATCTGCTGCCGCGCCTGGTGCGGGCCGGGGTACCGGCGCCGCTCGTGGACGTGGCGCTGGTGACGTACCGGATGAGCTTCCTGCTGCTGGACTCGGTGCGCCGCATCAGGGAGGCGCAGGCGGCCCGGCTCGGACACACCACCCGCGCGGCGGCCTGGCGGTCCCTCGGCGGACTCGGCGCGACCGCGTTCGTCCGGTCCTTCGACCGGGCGGCGCGACTGCAGACCGGGCTGGCCGGACGCGGTTACGACGGCACCCTGCGCGTGCTGGTGCCCGAGGCCCGTGTCTCCGTCCGGTTCACGGCGCTGAGCGTGGCGCTCCTTGCGGCACTGGCCGCCCTCACCTTCGTACTGGAAAGGCCACTGCCGTGAACGAGTCCGTGCTGGTCGCCCTGCGGGGCGCGTCGTTCGCGTACGAGGACGGCCCGCCCGTGCTCAGCGGCCTGGACTTCGAGGTGCGCGAGGGGCGCGCGTTGGCGCTGCTGGGGCGCAACGGCAGCGGGAAGACGACGCTGATGCGACTGCTCAGCGGCGGACTTCGCCCGGACAGCGGCGAGTTGACCGTCGAGGGCCGGGCGGTGCGGTACAACCGGAAAGGGCTGACGGCGCTGCGCACCACCGTGCAACTGGTGGTGCAGGACCCCGACGACCAGTTGTTCGCGGCGTCGGTCGGCCAGGACGTGTCGTTCGGGCCGCTCAACCTCGGCCTGCCCGACGCGGAGGTGCGCGCCCGGGTGGCGGAGTCGCTCGCCGCGCTGGACATCACCGCCCTCGCCGACCGTCCCACGCACCTGCTGTCCTACGGGCAGCGCAAGCGGACGGCGATCGCGGGCGCGGTCGCCATGCGGCCCCGCGTCCTGGTCCTCGACGAGCCGACGGCGGGCCTGGACCCCGACGGCCAGGAACGCCTCCTCGCGACCCTCGACGGCCTGCGCGAGAACGGCACGACGGTCGTCATGGCCACCCACGACGTGGACCTCGCCCTGCGCTGGGCCGACGACGCGGCCCTGCTCACCCCGTCCGGCGCACACACCGGCCCGGCGGCCGACATGCTGGCCCGCACGGAACTCCTCGCGGCGGCGGGGCTGCGGCTGCCGTGGGGAGTCACGGTCGCGCGGCTTCTGCGGGCGCGGGGGTTGCTGACCGGTACGGCCGCCGGCCCCCGGACTCCGGAAGAGCTGGCGTCGCTGGTGACCGCGTCCACCACGGACACCGACGTCCCGTGAGGGACGGTCGGGTCGCGTGACCGATCTCCACCAGCACGGTGTGTACGACGAGGGGCAGGCGCCGTCCGTCGCCGAGGTACACGCGGGCGGCCCGGCGGCGGAGGTGACGCCGAGCCGTATGCCGCGCGTGTCTCGGACGACCAGGGTCCGGTGGGCACCTCCGCGGGAGCAGGGCGGGGCATCGTCAGTTGTTCTCGGGGGTCGGGTTGGCCATCAGCCGGCGCGGGTCCGCCGCCCGGGTGATGGCCGACTCGACGGCGGCGATGCGGTCGCCGAGGAGGGCGAGGGCGGCCACCGCACGGGCCAGGGCGTCGTCGTCGGGACCGCCCAGGGTCAGGGCGCGGACCTGGGCCGCCTTCAACTCGGCCCAGCGGGCCGACTGTTCGGCGGTGAGTCGGCCGCGCAGTTCGGCGAGCTTGAGCAGGTTCGACTCGGCGCCCGTGGTGAGGGTCTGGGCCTCGGCCGTGTAGTGGTCGTCGATGACGGCGGCCAGCTCGGCGGCGTTCATGACGGGCTGGATCCGCTGGGCGATCTTGTTCATGTTGCGGTAGGAGCCCTGGAGGCGGAACGGCGGCTCGGTGCGGGCGTCGTCGGACTGGGCGGCGGAGGCGATGTACGCCGCGTTGACGGTGAGGACGGTCCGGCGGGCGGTGAGCAGGTGGCGCAACACCGCCAGGACGCGGTCCAGTTCGGTGGGGGCGTAGGGGTGGGTGAGGCGGTCGGCGCGGGCGGTGGGGTCGTTCTCGGCGAGGCGGATCAGCAGGTCGAGGTCGGCGCGGTCGCGGCCGGCGAGCGGGGCGAGCACCGGGTTGGCGGTGAGGGCGTTCTCCACGAAACTGAGCGCGAAGACGTCCTCCTTGCCGGTGAGGACGTCGCCGAGGTTCCACACGTCGGCGCGGTTGGCCAGCATGTCCGGAACCCGGAAGGCCTCACCGGACTCGGTGTAGGGGTTGCCGGCCATGCAGACGGCGAACCGCTTCCCGCGCAGGTCGTAGGTGCGCGGCTCACCCTCCCACACACCCTCCATCCGGCGCGTGGCGTCGCACAACGGGATGAACTTCTGGAGCAGTTCGGGCGAGGTGTGCTGGATGTCGTCCACATACAACAGGGTGTTGTTGCCGGCGGCCAGCGCGAAGTTGATCTTCTCGATCTCCTGGCGGGCGGTGGCGTTCGGTGCCTCGGCCGGGTCGAGCGAGGTGACCGCGTGGCCGAGCGCGGGGCCGCTGATCTTCACCAGCACCAGGCCGAGGCGGTCGGCGACGTACTCCATGAGGGTCGTCTTGCCGTAGCCGGGCGGGGAGACGAGCAGCAGCAGGCCGCCGGTGCCGGTGCGGCCGGACTCGCCGGTGGTGCCGAGCTGTTTGGCGAGGCTGTCGCCGACCAGCGGGAGGTAGACCTCGTCGACCAGGCGGTTGCGGACGAACGACGACATCACGCGCGGCCGGTGGTCGTCCAGGCGCAGCCGGGTGCGCTCGGCGGTCACCAGTGCGGTGCGGCGGCGCTGGAAGGCACGGAAGGCGGGCACGTCACGCTCCCTGAACTCCTCGGTGCGGGCGAGGAATTCGTCCAGGCGGAGGGTGAGGCGGCGGTCGGTGATCCGGGGGTGGGTGCCGAGCAGGCCGTCCACGGTGACGGTCAGGGGCGCGTCCGATGTGTGGCGGGGCGTGTCCGGGCAGAGTTCGGCGGCCACGGCCTCGGCGAGGTCACCGGCGGTCAGCTCGTCTCCGGTGGTCGCGGCGTACGCGGTCAGCCAGGCCTCGACCAGTTGGCGGCGGGCGGTGAGGTCGGCGAGGGCGGGGAGGTCGTCGTCGTAGGCCTCGGTGGTGACCTTGCGGCGGAACGTGTCGAGGAGCGTGCGGGTGCGGGCGCTGATGACGAAGCCCTCGGGGCCGGTGGTCAGTTCGTCGAAGAGGTAGGCGGCGCAGGCCTCCGGGCGGACGGGGGCTGAGGCGTCCCAGACGCCTATGGTCCGGGCGAGTTCCTTCCGTAGCGCGTCGAGGGCGGGCGGCGGCCCGAAGGCGTCGCGGACGCGGGCCAGGGAGCGGGCGCGGCGGGTGAGGTCGGCGCGCTCCTGTGCCGTGGTGCCGTGCGTCCAGTACAGCAGGGCGTGGGCGCGGGCGGTGGGCTCGTGGCGCAGCAGGCCCGCGCCGTCGTACAGGGGCAGTACGGCGGTGAGGATCGCGGTGGCGTCATGGTCGTGGACGCCCCGCTCGTACCCCTCGTCGTACGCCTCCTCGGCGGTCCGGCGGACCAGGGCGGCGAGGTCGTCGGCGCCGGTCAGGGCGTCGGGGCCGGGTTCGTGCAGCAGGCGGGCGGCGAGGTGCTCGGCACGGTAGACCTCGGGTGACTCGGACGGCAGGTGCCGGTTCCAGAGCGGGCGGTCGGCGAGGAGGGCGGGGTCGGTGACGGGGGCGCGGTAGTCGGTGCCGGTGAGGGCGAGCGCGAGGCCGTCGCCGTGCGGGACGACGGTGAGGTCGAGGGGCTGGGTGGAGACGGCGAACCGGTGGTCGCCCAGCCGGATGGCGCGTCCGCCGTCCGCGTAGAGGTCGGTGCGGTCGCGCAGGGCGCGGGCGGCCTCCTGGCGGGCGGAGCGCAGCCGGCCGTCGAGTTCCTCGGCGCGGACGCGGTCGCCGAGTCCGCGCAGTTCGTCGGCGGTGCGGCGGACCTTGGTGACGAGCGGGTCGGAGGCGAAGTAGGTGCTGACCGCGTCGGTGTCGGGGAGCGTGGCACAGCGCCGGGTGATCGTCTCCAGTACGCGGTCGGCGGCGGAGGCGAGCTGTTCGGCGCGGCGGGCACGGGCGTCGGAGAGGCTCTGCTTGCGGGCGGAGAACGCCTCGTAGAGTTCGGTGCGCCGGTCGGCGAGCTCGCCGAGGACGTCGTCGAACTCGGCGAAGCGGGACTCCAGGGCCTCCAACTGGGCCAGGACCCGTGTCAGTTGCTCGTCGCAGGTCTCCGGGGTGTCCGCCGCCGCGAGGGCGCCGGTGACCGTCTGGCCGAGGAGGGAGAGTTCGGCGGCGAAACCGGCTCGCGCCTCCCGGTCGAGGAGGGACCGGCGACGGGCGTCGAGGGTGGCGCGGGCACGGTTGACACCGCCCATCTCCTCGGCGACCCGCTCCAGGACGACCGTACGGACGGTGGCGTCGGCGATGTCGAGCCCGGCGACCACCTCGGTCACCGTGCGCAGGCCGTCGGCCAGTTCGTCCAGATGGGCGGCGACCGGGGCGGCCTCGGCGGTGGTGGTGACCGACTCGGCGTCGGCGACGAGTCGTTCGACGTCCGCGTGGTGGGCGGCGAAGGCGTCCTCGCGGGCCAGGAAGGCGATCGCGCGCTGCCCGAAGGAGGCGAGGTCGCCCTCGGCGCCGTCGGCGAGTGCGTCGATGCGGGCGTGATCCGCGTACCGCATGTCCTTCAGGGTCAGCAGATGGCCCTGGGCGTGGCGGAGTTCGGTCAGTCCGGTGACCCAGGCGGCGGCCTCGCGGGGCTGCTCGCCGCGCAGCCGGCGCACCACCGAGGCGATCCGGTCCGCCGCCTCGTCGAGCGCTTCGGCCGCCCGGTGGGTGAGGTCGCGTACGGTCTCGAACTCGGCCAGTACCTGGTCGGCGGTGGCGCGCATCTCCGTCAACGGGGCGCGCAGGTCGCCGAGTTCGCTGTCGCCCAGCCAGTGGTGGGTGTCCAGGGCGCGGACACAGGCGGCCGCCAGGGCCGTGTACACCTCGGTGGTGGGGGTGGTCTCGGCGACGGAGCGGGCCAGGGACAGACAGTCGGAGATGCCGCGTACGAGGTCGGCGTTGCCGACCCGGGCCAGCGGGCCCTCGCCGACGGGCTGGGCGGCGGCGTGGGTGTCGGAGACGTAGGGCGAGTGCCACAGCTGTACGGGGTGGACGCGGGCGGGTTCGTCGCCGTCGGGACGCAGCAGGGCGAGGAGTCCGTCGTCGAACAGCGCCCAGCCGTGGCAGGCCATCGGGGTGGCGACCGCCTCACGGATGAGGTTGTACGACAGCAGCAGCGCGCGTCCGTGTCCGGGCGCGTGGAAGACGTACAGCACGTCCTCGCCGTGCGGCGAGCGCACCTCGTGTGCGAACTCCATTCCGGTGGTGTCGAGTTCGTACGTCTTGTGGGGGCCGGCGGCGAGGCAGTAGCCGCCGGGGAAGACGATGCCCTGGTCGTCGGGGAGCCGGCGGGGGCCCTGTCCGATGCCGTCGAGGCGGACGACGGACCGGGTGAGGGTGTTGAAGACCAGGTGGCGGTGGGCGGTCTCCTTGTAGGGGAGGATCCGCAGCAGGATCAGGGGGCCGACGCGGGCGTGGGCGATCTCGGCGTCGGCGAGGGACTGCAGGGGCTCGTCGACCGGTTCGCTGTGGATGCCGTCGGGGGTGCCGGTGTCGTTCTCGGTCTTGACGGTGAGGGTGCCGCCGAGGGTGTCGACGAAGACCTCGCCCTGGACGGAGACGTGCGGGTGGCGGCCGAGGACGTGGTCCTCGCGGGTGGTGGGCGTCCAGTCGATGTCGGCGGGCGGGGTGCGGGCGTGGTCGCGGTCGCCGCGCGCGTCCAGGAAGACCGCCGACCGGCCGTCCTCCGGGATCGTCCAGCGCAGGACGCGGATGTCGCCGGCCTTCTCGCCGGTCTGGAAGACGGCGAGCAGCTTGCCGTCGACGCGGCGCAGCCGCAGCAGGCGGGCCTGGCGGTAGTAGCGGTGCAGGGCGGCGAACTCGCGGACGAAGTCGGGGTCGTCGAGGAGTCCGGGGACGGCGTCGTCGGGGAGGCGGTTGAGGTCGCGGTCGTGCGGGGCGAGGACGTCGGTGACCGCGGTGCCGGCCTCCGGGCGGGGCCGGGTGTCGTAGCCGAAGAGGAGTACGTCGCCGACGGCGACGATGTCGCGGGGCACGGCGGTGCGGTCGGTGCGCAGCCGCTCGGTGCCGGTGAGGCGCAGTTCGGGGGCACCGAACTCATCGGCACGGCGGTGGTTCAACGCCTCGGTACGGCGGGCGAGTTCGGCGGCCTGGGCGGCGAGGCGGTCGCGCAGCACCTGGTAGGCGCCGCCGTCGACCGCCGCGTCGGTCCCGCCCGGCGCGGGCGTACGGGACGCCCCACGGGGCCCGCCGGCACCGGCCCGCTCACGAGCGGTGTCCGCGCCGGACGCCTCACGGGATCCGGCCCGTCCGGACGCCCCACGGGATCCGCCCGGCTCGGACCTCCCGGGGGCTCCGCCCGGCCTGGAGTCCCCGTCGCGCCCGCCCGGGCCGGAGGCCGCCCGGGACCGGCCCCCGTCGGGCGTGCCCTGCGTTCGGCCCGTGCCGGAGGACCCCCGGGAACGGTCCGAGCCGAGCGCCCCCTCGGAGCCGACCGCTCCGGGCGTGCCGTGGAGGGCACCGGGCGCAGAAGCGGTGCCGGGCGCGGAAAAGGCGCCGGTCCCGGAATGACCGGGAGCGGTGCTGGTTCCGGGTGTGCCCGGGCCCGGCGTTCCGCGCGGGGCCGTGTTCGGGGGCTCGTGGGTGCCGGTGGTCATGGCTGGCTGCCTCTCGGAAGGTGCGGTCGGGAGCCGCCGTCCCCTGTGCGGCGGCTCCCGACCGGAGGGTGGTCAGGCCCTGGCGTGGCCGTTCAGCTCGGCCAGCGGTGTGTCCGAGAGGCCCAACTCACCGGCTTTCTCGATCAGTTCTTTGAACCGGCCGGTGTTCTCACCGCCCTGCTGCATCAGTCGCATCAGCAGCGCGGACACCGTGAGGTTCTGCACGTCGGCGGTGGAGACGGAGCCCAGGATCCGGCTCAGGTCGTCGGTGAAGCTCGCCGAACCGTCCAGCCAGGGCCCGGCGAGGGCCTGCGCCGTCTCGGAGTGCCGGACGAAGCCGTCCACGCCCTTGCCGAGCGCGATCGAGGACACCAACCGGTCGAAGAACACCGACTCGCCGCCGACGATGTTGATGTCCGCGTTCTCCAGTCCGGTGGCGAGGACCGTGGCCTGTGCCTCGGCGACCTGCCGCTGCACGTCCAGTCCGGCCAGCCGGATCTCCTTCTCGGCCTCCAGCCGCAGCCGGTACTCCTCGTGGCCGCGGGACGCCTCGTCGAGGGCGGCCATCGCCGCCGCCTTCTCGGTGAGGCCGGCCGCCTCCGCGCGGAGCCTGCCGCTGATGGCCTCCGCGTCGGCGAGGGCCTTGGCCCGCGCCCCCTCGGCCTCCGCGCGCAGCCGGGCCTGGGTGGCCTCGGCCTCGGCGCGGCCCGCCTTCTCGATGACGTCGGCCTCCTTGTCGCGGACCTGCACGACGGCCAGCCCCTCGGCCGCGGACTCCGCCTGGACGCCCTCGGCCAGCCGCAGCTTGGCCCGTGCGTCGAGGTCTGCGGTCTTCAACCGGGCCTCGGCGAGGGTGAGTTCCTCGGCGGCGCGGTGCGTGGCTGCCTGCTCGGCGGCCTCCGCGGCCTTGATGTCCTTGACCAGCTTCTCCTGCGCCTCGGCCTCCGCGGCGATGATCACGGCCTGACGCTGCCGCTCCGCCTCCTCCACGGCACGGAGCTTCTTGATGGCCTCCTCCTGCTCGGCGACCGTACGGTCCACGGCCACCCGCTCCCGGATGACCTCGGCGATCTCCCGCTTCTCCGCCTCGACCTCCTTGTCGGCGGCGATCCGGGTCAGCTGGGTCTCCCGCTCGCGGGCGATGACCTCCAGCAGGCGGTCCTTCTCGATGCGCTCGCTCTCGACGGCGATGACCCGCTCGCGGTTCTTGGCGGCGACGGCGACCTCACGGGCCTGGTTCTCGCGCTGCACGCCGAGCTGCTCCTCGGTGCGCAGGAAGGCGCTCTGCGCGCGCAGCCGCTCCTCCTCCACCACCCGCGCGGTCTCGGCCTCCTCACGGGCCCGTACGGTCTCGATCTCCCGGCGCTGCTTGATCTCGGCGTCGGCCTGCCGGCGCTCCAGCTCCAGGATCGCCTCGCGGGCGTCGACGTCCTGCCGGGTGATCTCCTTCTGCTCGTTGCGCTGGGCCTCGTTGGTGCGGACGTGCTCCACCGCCGTCAGCTCGGTGATCTTGCGGATGCCCTGCGCGTCGAGGACGTTGCCCGGGTCGAGCTGGGTCAGCGGCGTCTGCTCCAGGTAGTCGATCGCCGCGTCCTCGAGGTGGTAACCGCTGAGGTCGACGCCGATGACCTCGATGATCCGGTACCGCAGTTCCTCGCGCTTGGTGTAGAGGTCGGTGAAGTCCATCTGCTTGCCGACGGTCTTCAGCGCCTCGGAGAACTTGGCGTGGAACAGCTCCTGCAGCGTGTTGCGGTCACTGGCCCGCGCGGTGCCGACGGCCTGGGCGACCTTGATGACGTCGTCGACCGTCTTGTTCACCTTGACGAAGAACGTGATGCGGATGTCCGCGCGGATGTTGTCCCGGCAGATCAGCCCTTCCTTGCCGGCCCGGGTGATCTCGATGGTCTTCACCGAGATGTCCATCACCTCGGCCTTGTGCAGCACCGGCAGCACGACCGACCCGGTGAAGGTCACATCGACCTTGCGGATCTTGGAGACGATCAGCGCCTTGCCCTGCTCCACCTTGCGGAACAGTTTGGAGACGACGAGCAGGCCGATGAGCATGAGCAGCAGGGCGACGCCGACGAGTACGGCGATGCCCACGGTGGCGGCATCCATGGGACACGTCCTCCCGGGCTAGAAAGTAAGTCGAGCGGTGCCTCGTTGGCGAGGCGGATGAAGGTCCGGTGGAGGAGGAGACGGCTCAGTCGGCGCCGCGGTTCTGCGCCGGACGCGGACGGATGCCGTCCGCATCCCGCGCGCCCTCCCGTTCACCGCTCACCGTTCACGTTCGTGGGGGTAGCACCGCTCCCCTCCGGGTTCCGGCGCGGGCACCTGCCGGTGCCCGGCACCGGAACCATCCGCGGTGCTCCCCGCGGACCATGCTGCCCGCTCGGGGCGCGCTCGCGCATTGCCGGAACCCGGCAATATTCATTAGGGTCTTGATGCCGGTGCGACACAACCGGCGCGTCAGGGAAGCGTCAAGAACCGGGGGGAACGCGTGACGGAACGGGATGTCCCGGAGGAGTATCTGGAGGGCTATACCCGCATTCTGGCCGAGGTCGCGGCCACGGGCAGACGCCTCACCCGCGACGAGATCGCCTCCCGGCGGGCCCTGGGGGAACGGGCCGCGGAGGCCGGGTTCGGTCTGCGTTCCCTCGTCAGCGCGCATCTGTCCGGCGCCCGCGGTGCGTGGCCGCGCGGAACGGACTCGGCCGACGGCGCGCTCGCGGCCGTACAACAGGTCGTGGACGCGTTCGCCGAGGGGTACGAGCGGGCGCAGCGGCTGGCGGTACGCCAGGAGGAGGCTGCGCGGCGGGAGTTCATCGACGACCTGCTCTACGGCCGCAGCGATCTGGGGCGGCTGGCGGAGCGCGCCGAGCGCTTCGGGCTGCGGCTGTCCCACGAGCACGCGGTCGCGGTCGCCCGGGGCGCGGTCGCCTACGACGAGGGCGACCCGGTGCCGCGGCAGGTGGAGCGCGCCCTGATCTCCCGGTTCGGTGACCGCAGCATCCTGCTCACCACCAAGGACGGGCGGCTGCTGTGCATCGCGCCCGGACACCAGAGCGAGGTGCTCACGTACTTCGCCAAGCAGGCGCACGCCGCCACCGACGGTGGCCAGGTCGCCGTCGGGCGCCCGCAGTCCGGTCCTGGCGGTGTCGTCCAGTCCTACGAGGAGGCCCTGAGCTCACTGGAGATAGCCGAGCGGCTGGGGCTCGACGATCCGGTGCTGCGCGCCGCCGACCTGCTCGTCTATCCCGTGCTGGCCCGCGACCGCCAGGCCATGGCCGACCTGGTGCACAACACCCTGGGGCCGCTGACCACGGCCCGCGGCGGTGCCGCGCCCCTCCTGGACACGCTCACCGCGTACTTCGACTCCGGCTGTGTCGCCGCGGAGGCGGCCCGGCGGCTCTCGCTGAGCGTGCGCGCGCTGACGTACCGCCTGGAGCGCATCCACAAGCTCACCGGCGCCAACCCGTCGGACGCGTCCCACCGCTACATGC
This sequence comes from Streptomyces sp. CB02400, assembly GCF_001905725.1. Classification (GTDB taxonomy): domain Bacteria; phylum Actinomycetota; class Actinomycetes; order Streptomycetales; family Streptomycetaceae; genus Streptomyces; species Streptomyces atrovirens. The sequence goes on along the minus strand of NZ_LIWB01000001.1, from coordinate 356,573 downwards.
TCCAGACGGCGGTGATCGGAGCGCGTCTGCTGGACTGGCCGGCCGGCGAGCTGTGAGCGGCCGGGCCCGGGTCAGCCCTCGACCAGGGTGATGTCCCGGTGCTCGATCGCGTGGGGGACGGGCAGCAGGAGGATGCCGCTGGGGCGCAGCTCCATGAGGGTGGCCTCGACACGGGCCCGGCCCGCCTCGATGACGCCCGCGGGCACGGTTCCGGTGTTCTCCCAGCGGTGCTCCTTGCCGTCGCAGACCGCGCGGGTGCCGCCGACGGAGTAGTGGGTGTCGGACGAGGGCCGGCTGACCGAGGAGCTGACGAAGACCGGTCCGTCGCCGCCGAGGCAGCGGTAGGTACCGGAGAGGGTGACGGACCCGTCGGCCATCCGGCCCTCCGCGTCCACCGTCACGGACTCCGAGGGGGCGGCGGGGGCGGCCGACGCGGGTGAGGGGGCCGCCGCGGCGAAGCCGAGCAGCAGCAGCGCGGAACCGGCCGCGGCGCCGAGGGCGGGACGTACGGGCATGGGGAACCTCCCGGAATGGGCGTGATGAGGGGTTCCACAAGTACCCGGCGCGGGGTCCGGGGCCGGTCATCGTCACCCCTTCGGTGGCGAGTCGGCCCCGGCCGTCGGGGAACCGTCCCGGGATCGTCCGGGGGCTGTCACGTTTCCCGGCGGTCGGTTCCGACGCATGCACGGCCCGGGCATGGTCTGCGCATCCGATCCATACGGATCGTTCCACCAATCTGACATCCTCCCCCTCCTCAAGGGAGGGGGATTGCGACCCGGGTGGGTTGGGGTTCACGGGTGCTCGAGCGGTTGGTGGCCGCTGTCACCCCTCCGGCACCGGCTGTGCGCCGGGGGCGGGGGATCCCGCCCTGTCCTGCCGCGACGTTGACTGCCGCGTTCTCGTCGGCGTTGCAGGTGAAGCCGCAGGACACGCAGAAGAACTCGGCTTGGCTCTTGCGCGAGTCCTTCTCGATCCAGCCGCAGGCACTGCACCGCAGCGACGTGTAGAAAGCGGGTACGTCCTGTGGCCTTCTCACCGGTGCGGCGGCGCGGCAGACCCCAGCCCCGGGCCAGGATCGCACGGTTCGGCCCCGCCTTCTGCCGGACGTCTCTGCCCGGCTGCTCGTCGGTTCCTCTCGCGGAGGCGGTCATGGGCGTGATGGTGAGCTTCTCGAACCGGATCAGACGGCAGGTGCGGGCGAGCACGGTGCTGGTCTTCCCGCCCCAGTCCTTTTCGGCGAACCGTCCGGATGGGACTCCGGAACGCGGTCGGCGCCGATGACGCGGAAGCCCTCGTGCACATGCTTCCTGCGCCAGGTCGGCTCACCGAACCCAGAATGGACACCCGAGGCTGTTCGGGACTGGTGGCGCGACCGTGGGCGGGTCATCGAGTACCTGGAGTCCCTCCTGCCCGGATGGTCGTCCAGCGACAGGCCGGACGAGCGGGAAGCCGCGGAGGGGCTGAGGGACTTTGCCGCCTACATCACTGAAGGGCTCGGCGCGGACCTCCGGAAGTACCTCTTCCGGCTCGAAGAGGGCTGCTGTCCGAAGAACTCCGGACCACTGCCTGAGCTCCGATGAGCAAGGACGGCCATGGGGTGCCCGGTGCTCTCGCACCTGGACACCCGTGAAGTGGGCTCGGGTACGCCGTGGCGCGACCTCGATGACCGTGGCCGTGCCACAGCCCGACACGCTCGGATGCTGCCAAGTACCAAGACCTCTGCCCACTGTTTTCAGTGACTCGACTGCGATCCGCCCAACCGGTCAGCCAGTCGGTGCAGTTCGGACAAGCCTGTGCCCGTTGTCCCGTCCTGGTCATTCACGCGACAGAACGTCCGCGGTTCGTCGAGATCCGCGACAACCTCCTCGCGCGCATCCTGGAAGCCGAACACGAGGGCTCGCTCGTCAGGAACCGGGTCGCCGCCCATCCCTCGACGACGAAACCGCCACTCACAGAGCGCAGAAATCATGGGACACGAAAGTCCCCCTGTCCTGCAGACCGTCCATCAGCCCCACGGTCCGCTTCACGTCCGAGGCGAGCTGCTCCCCGACGGCCGGGTGGTCGCCCCGCACCGGGTTCCCCGCCGACCGGCTCGCGGTCGCCGCCTGAGCCGGTCGCCGCCTGGGCCGGTCCGCCCCTCTCAGGGCAGCAGGGCGAAGCCGTCGAGTTCCACCAGGGCCTGTTCGTCCCACAGACGGACCACCCCGACGACCGCCATCGCCGGGTAGTCCCGGCCGGCCAGCTCCCGCCAGATACGGCCGAGTTCGCGGGCGTGGGCGCGGTACGCGGCCACGTCGGTGGCGTAGACGGTGACGCGGGCCAGGTCGGCGGGGGTGCCGCCGGCCGCGCGCAGGGCGGTGAGGAGGTTGGTGAGGGCCCGCGTGAACTGTTCGGGCAGGGTGTCGCCGACCACCTTGCCGTCGGCGTCGAGGGCGGTCTGGCCGGCCAGGAACACCAGCCGGGAGCCGGTGGCGACGACGGCGTGCGAGAAGCCGGCCGGCGGGGAGAGCTCGGGCGGGTTGACGCGCTCGGCGGTCACCGGTCCTCCAGGTTCCTGTACAACTCCTTGGCGATGATGCCCCGTTGCACTTCGCTCGCTCCTTCGTAGACGCGGGGTGCGCGGACCTCGCGGTAGAGGTGTTCGAGCAGGTGCCCGCGTTGCAGGGCGCGGGCCCCGTGCAGCTGGACGGCCCGGTCGACGACGTACTGCGCGGTCTCGGTGGCCAGCAGCTTCGCCATCGCGGCGCGCCGGGGGACGCCGTCGGCGCCCTCGTCGTACGCCGTCGCCGCCGCGTACACCATGAGCCGGGCGGACTCCGTGCGCAGCGCCATCTCGGCGACCTGGTGGGCGACGGACTGGAGGTCCTTCAGCTTGCCGCCGAACGCGTCCCGCCGGGCGGTGTGGGCGAGGGTCGCGTCCAGGGCGGCCTGGGCCATGCCGACCGCGAAGGCGCCGACACTGGGACGGAACAGGTTGAGGGTGTCCATGGCGACCCGGAACCCCCGGTCGACCTCGCCGAGCACATCGTCAGCGGTGACTGGTACGGCATCGAAGCGGAGGGCGCCGATGGGGTGCGGGGAGAGCATGTCGAGGGCGGCCCCGGTGAGTCCGGGCCGGCCGGCGGGCACCAGGAAGGCGGTCACGCCACGCGCGCCGGCACCGGGGGTGGTACGGGCGAAGACGGTGTAGAAGTCGGCCTCGGGGGCGTTGGAGATCCAGCACTTCTCCCCGGTGAGCCGCCAGCCGGAGGAACCGTCGGGCTCGGCGGCCAGGGACGACGGCGGATCGGATACGGCAGCTTCCCCCGCCGGTCCGTCCCCCGCCGGCACCGGCCCGGTCGCCCGCGCGTGGACGCCCGCCCGGCCGTCGCGCGCACCCGACACCGGCGCGGCCGTCTCCTCGGTCCCCATCGGAACACCCCGCGCACCGGCGCGCCCGTGCCACGCCGCCGCACCGGGATCCTCGTCCCGCGGCCCAGCACCCACTCGGCCCTCACGCACACCATCACGCTCGCCCGGCACCGAGCGGCCTCGCGCCGACACATCCGGGGGCGCGGCCGGTCCGGCCGGCCGGGCATCCGGAACCCCGCCGCGCTCGCCGCGCCGCGATGCGTCCGGCGGCTCGTCCGGCGGTGCGGCCCGCCGGGGTGCCGCCGTCGGGGCGGCCCTGCCGTACGGCTCCGCCGTGAGGGACAGGGCCGCCGCGTCCGAGCCCGCGTCCGGCTCGGTCAGGGCGAAGGCCGCCACCGCGGTACCGTCGGCCACTCGGGGGAGCCAGCGGGCGCGCTGGGCGGGGGTGCCGTGGGTGTGGACGGGGTGGGCGCCGAGGCCCTGGAGGGCCAGGGCGGTCTCCGCCTCGGTGCAGGCGTGGGCCAGGGACTCGCGCATCAGGCACAGCTCGAGGGCACCGGAGGTGAACAGGCGGGACAGCAGACCGAGGGTGCCGAGTTCGGCGAGGAGGGGGCGGTTGACCCGGCCGGGTTCACCCTTCTCGGCGAGTGGCCGCAGGCGTTCCGCGGCCAGGGTGCGCAGCTCCGCGCACCAGGCGAGTTGCGCCGGTTCGAGCGAGAATGCGGTCATCGCCGGTCCCTTCCCTCGCCGCTGGGCCACTCCCGAGGTTATCGCGGACCGTTGACTGCCGTCACCAACGCGATACGCTCCTGATGCGAGCCCACCACGCCAAGGGGGCGAACCGCCATGAACCCACGGGCCACCGCGCACGTCGACACCTTCGCCCGCGACCACCTCCCGCCACCCGACCAGTGGCCCGAGCTCCGCTTCGACCTGCCGGAGCTGCACTACCCCGACCGGCTGAACTGCGCCGCCGAGCTGCTGCACGGCCCGCCCGACGCCCGCCCGGCGTTCCGCACCCCCGACGGCGCGACCTGGACGTACGGCGAACTGCGCGCCCGCGTGGACCGGCTCGCGCACCTCCTCACCGGCGACCTCGGGATCGTCCCCGGCAACCGGGTGCTGCTGCGCGGCCCCACCACACCGTGGCTGGCCGCCTGCTGGCTGGCGGTGCTGAAGGCGGGCGCGATCGCCGTCACCGTGCTGGCCCAGCAGCGCCCGCACGAGCTGAGCACCGTCTGCGAGATCGCCGAGGTCCACCACGCCCTGTGCGACATCAGGGCCGTCGACGACCTCGCCAAGGCCGAGATCCCGGACCTCTCCCTCACCACCTACGGCGGCGACTCCCCCGGCGACCTGCTGAACCGCCCGGCGCCCACGACGCCGTACGAGGCCGTGCCGACCGCGGCCGACGACGTGGCGCTGATCGCCTTCACCTCCGGCACCACCGGACGTCCCAAGGGCTGCATGCACGTCCACCGGGACGTGCTGGCGATCGCGGACACCTTCTCCCGGCACGTGCTGAAGCCGGTCGCGGACGACGTGTTCGCCGGCAGTCCCCCGCTGGGCTTCACCTTCGGCCTCGGCGGCCTGGTGGTGTTCCCGCTGCGGGCCGGGGCGAGCGCGCTGCTCCTCGAACAGGCCCGCCCCGACCAGCTGTTGCCCGCGATCGCCGAGCACAGGGTGTCGGTGCTGTTCACCGCGCCCACCGCCTACCGCGCGATGCTCGCCGGACTCGACGGCCACGACGTCTCGTCGCTGCGCCGCTGCGTCTCGGCGGGCGAGAACCTGCCCGCCGCCACCTGGCGGGCCTGGCACGAGCGCACCGGGCTGCGGATCATCAACGGCATCGGCGCCACCGAACTGCTGCACATCTTCGTCTCCGCCGCCGACGAGGCGATCCGCCCCGGAACGACGGGAGTTCCGGTCCCCGGCTGGCAGGCGCGCGTGCAGGACGCCGACGGCACGCCCGTGCCCGACGGCCGGCCGGGACTGCTCGCGGTGCGCGGCCCCGTCGGCTGCCGCTACCTCGCCGACCCGCGCCAGCGGGAGTACGTGCGCGGCGGCTGGAACATCACCGGCGACACCTATGTCCGCGACCCCGACGGCTACTTCCGGTATGTCGCCCGCGCCGACGACATGATCATCTCGGCCGGGTACAACATCGCGGGCCCCGAGGTCGAGGACGCCCTGCTGCGCCACCCGGACGTCGTGGAGGCGGCGGTGGTCGGGCGGCCGGACGAGGCACGCGGCCAGGTCGTGGTGGCGTACACGGTCGTCGAGGAGGGCGCGGAACGCGACGCCGAGGCGCTGCGCGCCTTCGTGAAGTCCGAACTCGCTCCGTACAAGTGCCCGCGGGAGATCGTGTTCATGGACGCCCTGCCCCGCACGGCCACCGGCAAGCTCCAGCGGTTCCGGCTGCGCGCTCCCACCGGTGCTCCCACCGGGACGGGGGACGAGCGTGCGTGATGCCGGGGAACCCCGCCATCCGTGTACGACTTAAGATGATCAACGTGTCCGACCAGCAAGCCCCCCACGCTCCGAGATCCCTCATCGTCACGCTCTACGGCGCGTACGGCCGCTCCGTGCCGGGCCCGGTGCCCGTCGCCGAGCTGATCCGGCTGCTGGCCGCGGTCGGCGTGGACGCCCCGTCCGTCCGCTCCTCGGTGTCCCGGCTCAAACGGCGCGGCCTGCTCCTCCCGGCGCGTACCGCACAGGGCGCGGCCGGATACGAACTCTCGCCCGAGGCACGTCAGTTGCTCGACGACGGCGACCGCCGCGTGTACGCCACCGATCCGCCGGAGGACGAGGGCTGGGTGCTCGCCGTGTTCTCCGTACCGGAGTCCGAACGGCAGAAGCGGCACGTCCTGCGCTCCCGGCTGTCCGGACTCGGCTTCGGCACGGCGGCCCCCGGCGTGTGGATCGCCCCCGCGCGGTTGTACGAGGAGACCAGGCACACCCTGGAGCGCCTGCGCCTCGACAACTACGTCGACTTCTTCCGCGGCGAGCACCTGGGCTTCGCGCCCACCGCGGCGGCCGTGGCCCGCTGGTGGGACCTGGCCGGGATCGCCGAGCAGCACGAGGCGTTCCTGGACCGGCACGCGCGGGTGCTGCACGCGTGGGAGCGGCGCACGGACACCCCGCCCGAGGAGGCCTACCGCGACTACCTCCTCGCCCTGGACTCCTGGCGCCACCTCCCCTACACCGACCCCGGCCTGCCCGCCGCCCTGCTCCCCGCCGACTGGCCGGGCACCCGCTCGGCGGCCGTCTTCCGCTCCCTGCACGAGCGGCTGCGGGACGCGGGGGCGGTGTTCGTGGGCGTGTAGCGGCCCGGCCCCGCTCAGCCAACCCTCAGCTCGTTCATCCCGTCCTCTCACATTCCTCGCCTAGCCTTCATCGCGTCGTAGGGCGGACGGGGGAAGAGAGGACGGTTGCGCATGACCACCACGGCGAGGCCCCAGGGGGCCACCGTCTGGCTCACCGGGCTGCCGAGTGCGGGCAAGACCACCGTCGCCGGACTGCTCCGTGACCGGCTGCGGGCGGACGGGCGCAGGGTGGAGGTCCTCGACGGCGACGAGATACGCCGCTTCCTCACCGCGGGCCTCGGCTTCTCCCGGGCCGACCGGTGCGCGAACGTGCGGCGCGTCGGCCTGGTCGCCGAGGTGCTGGCCCGCAACGGCGTGGTCTGCCTCGTCCCCGTCATCGCCCCGTACGCCGAGAGCCGCGACGCGGTGCGCGCCCGGCACGCGGCGAGCGCGACACCGTACTTCGAGGTGTACGTCGCCACTCCGGTGGAGGTCTGCGCCGCACGGGACGTCAAGGGCCTGTACGCCCGTCAGGCCGCCGGCATGCTGACCGGGCTCACCGGCGTCGACGATCCGTACGAGCCGCCCACCGACCCGGCGCTGGTCCTGCGCACCCAGTCGCAGACCCCGTGGGAGTCGGCCGACGCGGTCCACGCGATGCTGGCGGAGCACGGGCTGGCCCGGCGGGCGGGGCTCGCGACGTCCGAGGTCAACTCCCGAGGCCGAGACGGGGTTTGGGTGCGTCCGTACGGCCGGTCCGGGGCCGCCTGCTGCCCGCCCGGTACGGTGCCGGCCAGACCGCGCCCGGCCCCTCGTAACCCTGCTCGGCCGCCGCGTGGAGCGTCCAGTGGGGGTCGTAGAGGTGGGGGCGGGCCAGGGCGCACAGGTCCGTACGCCCGGCCAGGATCAGGGAGTTGACGTCGTCCCAGGAGGAGATCGCGCCGACCGCGATCACCGGGACGCCCGCCTCGTGCCGTATCCGGTCGGCGAACGGGGTCTGGTACGAGCGCCCGAACTCCGGTGTCTCGTCGGCCACGACCTGCCCGGTCGACACGTCGATCGCGTCGGCGCCGTGCGCGGCGAAGGCGCGGGCGATCGCGACCGCGTCGTCGGCCGTGGTGCCGCCCTCCGCCCAGTCGGTGGCGGAGATCCGGACGGTCATCGGCCGGTCCCCGGGCCACACCGCGCGCACCGCGTCGAACACCTCCAGCGGGAAGCGGAGCCGTTTCTCCGGTGAGCCGCCGTAGGCGTCGGTGCGGTGGTTGGTGAGCGGGGAGAGGAAGCCGGAGAGCAGGTAGCCGTGGGCGCAGTGCAGTTCCAGCAGGTCGAAACCGGCCCGCGCGGCCCGCACGGCGGCGGCCGTGAACTGTTCCCTCATGTCGGTGAGCTGGGCCCGGGACAGTTCGCGGGGGACCTGGCTGTCCGGCCGGTACGGCAGGGGCGAGGCGGCGACGAGGGGCCAGTTGCCGTCGTCGAGCGGCTCGTCCATGCCCTCCCACATCAGTTTGGTCGAGCCCTTGCGGCCGCTGTGGCCGAGCTGCACGCCGATCGCGGTACCGGGTGCCCGATCGTGGACGAAGTCGGTGATCCGCCGCCAGGCCTCGGTCTGCCTGCCGGTGTAGAGGCCCGCACAGCCGGGCGTGATGCGCCCCTCGGGGCTGACGCACACCATCTCCGTCATCACCAGTCCGGCCCCGCCCAGCGCGCGGGCGCCGAGGTGCACGAGGTGGAAGTCGCCGGGGACGCCGTCGACCGCCGAGTACATGTCCATGGGCGAGACGACGACCCGGTTGCGCAGGGTCAGTCCGCGCATCCGGAACGGGGTGAACATCGGGGGCGTACCGGGCGGGCAGCCGAACTCGCGCTCCACGGACCCGGTGAAGCGGGCGTCGCGCAGCCGCAGGTTGTCGTGGGTGACGCGGCGGCTGCGGGTGAGCAGGTTGAAGGCGAACTGGCGGGGTGGCTGGGCGAGGTGGAGGGGCAGGTTCTCGAACCACTCCAGGCTGGCGCGGGCGGCGCGCTGGGTGGAGGCGACGACCGGTCGGCGTTCCGCCTCGTACGCGGTCAACGCGGTTTCCAGGTCGGGCTGTTCGTCCAGACACGCGGCGAGTGCCAGCGCGTCCTCGACGGCGAGCTTGGTGCCGGAGCCGATGGAGAAGTGCGCGGTGTGGGCGGCGTCGCCGAGGAGCACGATGTTGCCGTGCGACCAGCGGTCGTTGACGACCGTGCGGAAGGTGGTCCACGTGGAGTTGTTGGACTTCAGGGGGCGTCCGCCGAGCGCGGCGGAGAAGATCTTGGCGCAGCGTTCGACGGACTCCGTCCCGTCCATTTCGTTGAATCCGGCGGCGTGCCAGACCTCCTCGCGCATCTCGACGATCACGGTGGAGGCGTCCGCCGAGTAGGGGTAGCCGTGCAGCTGCATCACGCCGTGCTCGGTCTCGGCGATCTCGAAGCGGAAGGCGTCGAAGGGGAAGTCGGCGGCCAGCCAGATGTAGCGGCAGCGGTGCTCGGTGATGTGGGGACGGAACACGTCCGCGAAGGTCTCGCGGGTGGTGCTGTGGACTCCGTCGGCGGCCACGACCAGGTCGTACGTCTCCGCCAGCCGGGCGGGGGCGGGGGCCTCGGTCCGGAAGCGCAGATCGACTCCGAGGGAGTGGCAGCGGTCGTGCAGGATCTCCAGGAGGCGGTGCCTTTCCAGGGCCGCGAAGCGGTGTCCTCCGGAGGTTTGGAGGGTGTTCCGGTGGACGATGTCGATGTCGTCCCAGTGGACGAAGGCTTGCTGGAGGGCTCCGTAGACCTCCGGGTCGGCGTGTTCGATGCCGCCGAGGGTCTCGTCGGAGAGGACGACGCCGAAGCCGAAGGTGTCTTCGGGAGCGTTGCGCTCCCACACGGTGATCTGGCGGTCGGGGGCGAGGCGCTTGAGCAGCACGGCGGTGTAGAGGCCCCCCGGGCCTCCGCCGATGATCGCCACCCGAAGGGGGTGGTTTTTCTCGTTGGGCGGGTGCGGCGCCGTCGTGGCTTGTCGCGCCCACGCGGCGGTAGCCGCAAATTCAGAACAGCCCCGCGCCCCCAGCGGTGTCGCAGTCCCCTGAGTCGAGAACATTCGCTACCTCCCCTGCCACTTCGGGGGCCTCTTCTCCGTGAACGCCGCGTGGAATTCCGCGTAGTCCTCGGCGTTCATCAGGAGGGCCTGGGTCGAGGCGTCCAGTTCGATCGACGCCGACAGGGGCATGTCCAGTTCGGCTGTCAGGAGGGCCTTCGTCTGGGCGTGGGCCAGGGCGGGGCCGTCGGCCAGGCGGTGGGCCAGGGTCTGGGCGGCCTCGTCGGCGTGGCCCTCGTCCGTCAGTGCGCTGATCAGGCCGATGCGTTCGGCCTCCGGTGCGCGTACCGGTTCGCCCAGCATCAGCAGCCGGGTGGCGTGGCCCAGGCCGACGACCCTCGGGAGCAGGTACGCCGCGCCCATGTCGCCGCCCGACAGGCCGACCCGGGTGAAGAGGAAGGCGAAGCGGGCGCTGGGGTCGGCGACCCTGAAGTCGGCGGCCAGGGCGAGGACCGCGCCGGCGCCCGCCGCCACTCCGTGCACCGCGGCGATCACGGGGAACGGGCACTCCCGTACCGCCCGCACCACCTGGCCGGTCATCCGGTTGAAGTCGAGGAGCTGGGCGGTGTCCATCGAGAGGGTGGCGCCGATGATCTCGTCGACGTCGCCGCCGGAGCAGAAGCCGCGCCCCTCGCCGGCCAGCACCAGGGCGCGTACGGCCCGCTCCCGGGACAGTTCGGCGAGCAGGTCGCGCAGGTCGGCGTAGGCGCCGAAGGTGAGCGCGTTGAGCTTGTCGGGGCGGGCGAGGGTGACGGTGGCGACGCCGTCGGCGACGTCGACGCGCAGATGCTCCCAGCGGGCGGTGCGGGCGGCGGAACCGGTGAAGGGACTCATGAGGGCGGCCTCCTAGGGCGGGCACTGCGCTGCTCAGTGAGTTCTGCCCCATGAAGTTATCACCCGTCGGTGACTGCCGTCACGTGCACGCGATACGCTGTTCGGGCGCCGTCATGCGCGCGGCGGGACCCGCCCCCTCGAAGGGCCGTACAGGGTGCGCCGTACCATGGAGGGCTGAAAGCAGGAGCACCCGCTCCATGAACGGACTCGCTGTGCACGAACCTCCCACCGCCTCCACCTCCTGGCGCGTCGCGCTGCCGCACACCACCGCGGCGGTGCCCGTGGCCCGTGCGCTGGTCCGTACGGCGCTGGCCGAGCGGGAGCACTCCGCCGACTGCGACACGGCGGAGCTGCTGACGGCGGAGCTGGTGGCGAACGCCGTGGAGCACACCTCGGGGAGCACGCCGATAGAGCTGGTGGTGCGGCTGCTGCCGACCGGCTGCCAGGTCGAGGTGCACGACGCCGACCCGGAGCCGCCCGGCGATCTCACCCGCCCGACGCCCCTCGGCATGCCCGACCCCTGGCAGGAGCACGGGCGGGGACTGCTGCTGATCCGCACCCTCAGCTCGTCCTGCGGGCACCGCCCCACCGAGTCCGGCAAGGCGGTGTGGTTCCGGCTGCCGGGCCAGCGGCGCCCGGTCTGAGCGGGACGCGGGAGCTCAGGCGAGGGTCGCGACCAGGACGGCCTTGATCGTGTGCATACGGTTCTCCGCCTCGTCGAAGACCACCGAGTGCGCCGACTCGAACACCTCGTCGGTCACCTCCAGGGAGGTGAGGCCGTGGGTCTCGAAGATGTCCTGGCCGACCTTGGTGCCGAGGTCGTGGAAGGCGGGCAGGCAGTGCAGGAACCCGACGTCCGGGTTGCCGGTGGCGCGCAGGACGTCCATGGTCACCGCGTACGGGGCGAGGGCCTTGATCCGCTCGTCCCAGACGCCCTTGGGCTCCCCCATGGAGACCCAGACGTCCGTGGCGACGAAATCGGCGCCCGCGACGCCCTCGGCGACGTCCTCGGTGAGCGCGATACGCGCCCCGCTCGACACGGCCAGCTCCCGCGCCCGGTCGACGATCTCCTGGGCGGGCCAGTATGCCTTCGGGGCGACGACACGGACGTCCATGCCCAGCAGGGCCGCGGTCACGAGGTAGGAGTTGCCCATGTTGAAGCGGGCGTCGCCGAGGTAGGCGAAGGCGATGTCGGTGAGCGGCTTGGCGCTGTGCTCGGTCATCGTGAGCACGTCGGCGAGCATCTGGGTGGGGTGCCAGTCGTCGGTGAGCCCGTTGTAGACGGGCACCCCCGCGTACGCCGCGAGCTCCTCCACCTTGGCCTGGCTGTCCCCCCGGTACTCGATCCCGTCGAACATCCGGCCCAGCACCCGCGCGGTGTCCTTCACGGACTCCTTGTGGCCGATCTGCGAGCCGGACGGGTCGAGGTACGTCGTCGAGGCGCCCTGGTCGGCGGCCGCGACCTCGAACGCGCAGCGCGTACGCGTCGAGGTCTTCTCGAAGATCAGCGCGATGTTCCTGCCCCGCAGGTACCGGTGCTCGGTCCCGGCCCGCTTGGCGGCCTTCAGTTCGGCGGCCAGCTCCAGCAGGCCGAGGAACTCCGGCGCGGTGAAGTCCAGCTCCTTGAGGAAGTGGCGGCCGGCGAGGGCGGTCGGGACAGTCGCCATGGGGCGCTCCAGGGATGGGGGACACGAACGCCTGGAAGTCTATACGAAGTTTTGTATTTCTATACAGTTCCTTCGCGCGGCTTCCTCACACCGCGTCCCGCTGGACGGGACAGCTCATGCAGCGCGGCCCGCCCCTGCCCCGGCCCAGCTCGCTGCCGGGGATCTCTATCACCTCGATGCCCTGCTTGCGCAGGTGCGTGTTGGTGGTGGCGTTCCGCTCGTAGGCGACGACGACGCCCGGTTCGACGGCCAGGACGTTGCAGCCGTCGTCCCACTGCTCGCGCTCGGCGGCGTGCACGTCCTGGGTGGCGGTCAGCACCCGGATCTCGCTGAGCCCCAGCGCGGCGGCGATCGCGCGGTGCATGTGCTCCGGCGGATGGTCGGTGACCTTCAGCTCCTTGTCCCCCGCGCCCGGCTCGATGGTGTACGAGCGGAGCATGCCGAGGCCCGCGTACTGGGTGAAGGTGTCGCCGTCGACCATCGTCATCACGGTGTCGAGGTGCATGAAGGCGCGCCGCTTCGGCATGTCGAGCGCGACGATGGTCTCGGCGGAGCCGGCCGCGAACAGCTTGTGCGCGAGCATCTCCACCGCCTGCGGGGTGGTCCGCTCGCTCATCCCGATCAGCACCGCGCCGTCGCCGATGACCAGTACGTCCCCGCCCTCGATGGTGGACGGGTAGTCGGCCTGCCCCTCGGACCACACGTGGAAGGGCTCCGCGCGGAACAGCGGGTGGTGCCGGTAGATCGCCTCGAAGTGCACGGTCTCGCGCTGCCGGGCCGGCCACCGCATCGCGTTGATGGCGACACCGTCGTAGATCCAGGCGGAGGTGTCGCGGGTGAAGAGGTGGTTGGGCAGCGGGCCGAGCAGGAAGTCGTCGAGCTCCATGGCGTGGAAGCGCACGGAGGTCGGCTCCGGGTGGGCGTCCAGGAACTCCCGCTTGGTCATCCCGCCGATCAGCACCTCGGCGAGCTCGGGCGCCGGGAGCGTCTCGAACGCGGCCCGCAGGTGGTCGGTGGCCAGCGGGCCGTACTCCTTCTCGTCGAAGACGCGGTCCAGGACGAGCGCGCGGGCCGCCGGGAGGTCCAGCGTCTCCGAGAGCAGGTCACCGAAGAGGTGGACGGTGACGCCCCGGTCGCGCAGGACGTCGGCGAACCCGTCGTGCTCGGCGCGCGCCCGGCGCACCCAGAGCACGTCGTCGAAGAGCAGGGCGTCCTTGTTGCTGGGGGTGAGCCTTTTGAGCTCGAGATCGGGCCGGTGCAGGATGACGCGGCGCAGCCGCCCGGCCTCGGAGTCGACGTGGTAGGTCATGCCTTTCATCCTGACCGTCCGGGCGCGTGTTCACCCCTGTCCCCGGGTGATCGACTCGGGCCGGGCCAGCAGCCGCCGTGCTCCGGGCCCGCGCTCCAGCCCGGCCCGGGCGACGATCCACCCGGCGAGGAGGTGCGGGTCACCGGGATCGCGGGCCAGGTCGTCGTCGTACCCGACGAGCGCGGCGGCGGCGTCACCGGCGGCGAGGTGTTCGTCGGGGGTACGGGGGTCGGTGGGCGGGAGGGCGAAGGCGTGGGTGCGGACGTCGGGCCAGGGGGCGCGGTCGGGGCGGAAGCGGAGGGGATCGCCCGGCCGCTCGGGCGGTGCGGTCGGGGCGACGTTGCGCAGGCGCCACTCGGTGCGGTGCAGGGCGGCGGCGGTGCGGGCGCGGGTCAGGGCGGCTTGGGGCACGGGCTCGCGCAGCCAGGTGTCCAGGCTCCGGGCGAGACCGGTGACCAGGGCGTGCCCGGTCTCGGTGAGGCATCCGCTGGTGAGGAGGGTGCGCACGACGAGCCTGCTCTGCGTCCGGCGCAGTGCGAAGTGGTAGGCGGCCGTCTCGGCGTGCTCCGGGTCGGACAGCCGGTCCCGCCAGAACCCGGCGACGCCGGTGAAGGCGTAGGCGCCGTGCAGCAGACCGGTGAGGTGGCGCGGGTCGGGGCGCCACGGGGCGTAGTAGCGCTCCGCGCGGTCGTCGCGCAGCAGCGGGAAGAGGTGGAAGAGCGCGGCGAGCTTGCTGTGCTGGAACTCGTGGACCAGCGCCTCGGCCAGGGCGAGCGGCGAGGAGGGGCGGGCGACGACCATCGCGCCGTAGGAGTCACCGCTGGACGCCGACACGCGGACGTCGGGCGGCGGCGGGGGCAGCAGGCCGGTGCGGGCCCACGGTACGACGGCCCGGATCACGGCGGGGTCGAGCCGCCCGGGGCCCGTCCCCTTCCCGGCCGCGAGGATCGCGACGGCCTCGTCGAACAGCCGCTGCCAGGCCACGGCCTCGTCGGCGTCCAGCCGGGCGGGCGGCACCGGGTCGTCGAGGTCGCGGTAGGGGTCCAGGTCCTCCAGGGGTACGGCGACGGGGCCGACCGTGAGGGTACGGAGGGGGAGCCAGCGGGTGTCGTCGACGGGCGGTGCCTCACCCACCGGGACGGGCGCGGGGCGGCAGGTCAGGCTCGCCCGCCGGCCGTCGCGTCCCGGGCCGGTCAGGGTCAGCTCTCCGGCACGGGTGCTCGCCCTGCCCGCCGACAGGCCGGCCGCGCCGTCCGGGAGGCGGGCCAGTCCCAGGCCCGGCAGGTGCAGCGCGCCGTCGTCCAGCGGGACGCGCAGGGCCGTCTCCGTACCGGCGTGCAGCGAGGCGACCACCGCGAGGGTGTTCAGCCTGGCCGCCTCCACCCACAACCGCGGCCCGGTCGCGGTGCCGTGCACCCTGCGCAGCATGTGCGCGATCCAGGCGCCGGTCGTCGGGGCGAGCAGCAACCGCTCGACCGGCTCGGGCGCCCGCTCGGCCGCCTCCTTGAAGACCCGCCAGGCCTCCGCGACGGGGCTCAGCGGCGTGGGCAGGTCCCAGAGCTGCTTCAGCAGGGTCCGCAGCAGCAGCAACCGGCGTGCGCGCTCGCCCTGTTCGAGGAAGGCGACGGCCCGGTCGGAGTGGCCGCCCGCGGCGAGTTCCGCGAAGAGGGGCGCGGGCATGCGGAGCGTGCTGGGCTGCTCGCTGGTCATCACCGGGACCTCCGGTCGGGGGAACGGGTGTGCGGGGACCCGGGTACGGCCGGCGCTGTTACTCGGCCCGGGCGGGCTCGCCGCCGCCCCGGATGCTGCCGCGGGACCGCAGGACCTCGGTCAGCAGGCGTGTGTCGGAGTGGAGCGGTGCCAAGCCTTCCACGGCTGTCAGAGGGAGTGCCGTGAGGTCCACCAGGTCCGACTCCCACCCACGGGTGTCCGTGACGGCTGACCGCTCATGGGCGGACGCCGCCGCATGGTGCAGAGTGGGTGGCTGATCCACGGTGTGTCCCCTCCTCGCACGGTGACGCCTGATGCCCCCGTGCCTCCATTCCATCATGGCCGTTCCCACCCGCGCCGGGATCGCACGATCATGCCACTCAATCACGTCCCACGACGCGGGGCGCCGAACTCGTGCGGGATTCCGATGAGTTGCTGCCCGCTCGTCACTACAGCGGCATGGGTGCCAGGTCGCACTCGATGCGGCGGTGCAGACGTGCCGCGACGAGCCAGGGATGGTCCGCGCCGACCACGCGGGTGAAACCCTCCACCGCCTTGCGCTGCGTTACGTCCGCCTCCGGTCCGCGGCCCAGGCCGCGCAGGTCGAGGGCGAGATTCGCGGTGCAGGACAGGGTCAGCGGATGTTCCGCGCCGGCGACCTCGGCGAGGAGCGCCAGATTGGTCCTGTCCATCCGGTGTGCCAGGTCGAAGTCCAGCCGCGCGTACGCCGTGTTGGCCTGCCCGATCGCGACGGTCAGCGTCATCACGTGCCGGGGCCCGAGCGTGCCGGCCATGCGGCGGGCCGCGTCGTCCTCCAGTTCCCGCGCCGTGTCGAGGTCCCCGAGCGCGCGCAGGGTGGCGGCCAGGTTCGCCTTGGTGAGCAGCGTGTACGCGTGGTTCTCCCCGAGCAGCGCCGCATAGCGCCGTGCGGTCTCCTCGCCCAGTCCGCGGGATCGCTCGAGGTCACCGGCGAGACGCTGGTCGACCGAGAGGTTGACGGCCGTCGACAGTGAGTCGGCGTGCCCGGGACCGAACCGGTTCACCAGACGCCGCCGGGTGTCCTCCGTGAGCACCAGGGCGTCGTCGAGGGCCCCGTCGCGACGGCGGCAGACGGCCAGGTTGCGGGCGATGCGCAGGGTCAGCGGGTTGTCCTCGCCGAGCTCGAGGCGAGCACGGTGGAAGACGTCCTCCTGGAAAATCCTGGCGCCGGGGTAGTCACCGCTCTCCCCCATGTCGATGGAGAGCCCGTTGAGGCTGTTGAGGGTGAGGTAGCTGGTGGGTCCGAACATGAGCTCCCGCAGCCGGGCGTTCTCGCTGTCCAGCGGCAGCGCCGCGTCGAACTGCCCGCACAGCCGGAGGTCGACGGTCAGGCTGTGGGTGGCCTGCAGGGTGATCGGGTCCTCCGGCCCGAACTGGGAGCGGGCCAGCTCGGTGGCCTCCTGACCGAGCTCCCTGGCCTCCGTGAACCTGCCCTGGTAACGGCGGACGTCGGCCGTCTGGCAGAGCGAGTCGATCAGGTCCTCGTCGTCGACCTGGGCGCGGCGGGAGACCTCCAGGGCCCTCTCCGTGATCGGGATGGACTCCGCGACCTCGCCGATCTGACGCAGGAGGAACGCGAAGGTCTTCGCCATGCGGATGACGTCGATGTCCTCCTCGCCCGACGCGGCCAGCCAGGCGCTCCATGCCTGCCGGCCGAGTTCGGCGGCGCCCACCTGGTCGCCCCAGTAGTAGAGGAACAGCACGGTGTCCCGGACGAGTTCGCGCACGTAGGTGTCCGTGCTGGTCACCGCCTGGGAGGCGACCAGGTGGGGCAGCAGGTTCTGGTAGCTGCGCCATTCCGCGGACGAGGCGTGGTGGCCCGGCTTGGCCGCCGACAGCAGTTGGTGGGCGGCGTCGCGCATGCGGTCCCGCTGCTCGGGGCCCAGCTTGGCGAGCAGCACGGTCTGCAGCATGCGGTGCATCTGCAGGGTGTCGGACCGGGGGTCCACCCTGATCAGGGAGAACTGGTTGAGGTCGCGGACGGCACGGCTCATCTTGATCGACTGGCGCAGCAAGGGGTCGACCTCGGGCGTGATGTTGATGCCGCGGCTGCCGCGCAGCATGGAGCGGGGAATGGGCTCGGGGGCCATGCTGGCGCAGATGTCGAGGAGTTGGCGGGCTCCCGGGTTGTTCTCCTGGATCCGCTCCAGTGAGATGTCCCAGGCCGCGGCGACGGAGACGGGGTAGTCGGGCGCCGGTTCGAGTTCGAGGATCTCCGGGCTGCGCTGGGCGAGCAGGTCGAGGTACTCGTCGACGAGCATCCCGGTGACCGCGTGCCAGGCGCCCGCCTGTTCCACCGCGAGCGGCAGGTCGCCGAGAGCGTCGGCCAGCCGGTCGGCGTCCTCCGCGGACAGGTCCGGGGAGCGTTTCTGCAGCAGCTCCACGGACTCCTCGCGCTCGAAGACGTTCACCGGCAGCGGGGTGGCGACCCGTTCCCAGGCACGGTTGCGGGAGGTGACGATGACCTTCCCGGGGCCGTTGGCGGGGAAGTACCGGCGCACCGCGTCGACGTCCTCGGCGTTGTCGAAGACGAGGAGCCAGTCGTCGTGCGGCACTCCGGTGCGCAATGCCTCCAGGGCCGCCGGCACGGCCGTGCCCGCCGCCGGGGAGCCCGCGCCGTCCTGGCCCGTCGGTGTCACTCCCAGTGCGGTCGCGAGGGAGGTGAGCGCGGCCAGGATGAGCGTCTCCCGCTCGGCGGGGATCCAGCAGATCACCTTGTAGTCGTGCTGATGCCGGTAGATGTACTCGAGGACCAGCTGGGACTTGCCGACGCCGCCCAGCCCGTGCAGGGCGTGCGGGAGCACGGCCGCGGTGTCCTGCGCCCCGAGTTGTTCGTCGACCGCCCGCAGCAGCGCCGTACGGCCCACGAACGACGCGTTGCGCAAAGGGACGTTCACCAGGAGGGCGGGTCCGCCCGACGAGGTCGTGTTCATGCCAGGCCATGCCTCCGAGTGGTCACCGGACGAGAGGGAAGCGACTGAGTCCGAGTATGCGGGTGATGCCCGGCCGGGCACCTGATCACGGGGCGCGTCGGCCGGGTGCCGTGCGGGACCGGCCGTGGGTCCGAGGTCCGCCTCGATTCTGCGGGCCCGCTCGGCGTAGGGCCCCGACAGCGCCCTCATGACGGCGAGTTCGGACTGCTGCCACGCCCCGGCGGACGCGTCGGGCAGCCCCGTCCCCGCCGGATCCCGCAGCGCCGCGCGCAGAGCCACACCGTGCGCTCCCGCCGCCGGCAGCTCGCCGAGGATCGAGACGGTTCTGGCCAACTGGCCGCGGGTCGTGGTCGCGAGGAGGGCCTCACGGGCTCCCTCGGCGAACTCGGGCCGCGCCCTGCCGTCGTCGCCCCAGTCGATCAGACCGCCCATCAGGATCTCGGCCAGGTGCTCCGGACCGGCCTCCGGGACGGTCCGCCGGCGCACCTGCTCGACGAGGGCGAACTCGAACGGGACGGCCGCCAGCCGGGTGGCGAGGCGCCGGGCGACCGGGGTGGCCAGGGAGAGGAAGCGGTGGACCGCCGCCGCGGCGGCGCGCGGTGACCGCGCAGTGCGCAGCCCCGGCGCCGGGACGCCCATCACGAGCGTTCCCGGCAGGACGGCCGGCAGGGCGCGGCGCACACCTCTCCCACCCGTGACGAGGTCGGCCCAGGCGGCGATCGAACCGGACTTCAGGGACAGCACCGGGACGGGTGCGACGCCGTCGCCCACGGACGGCAGGGGGCGCATCGGGTCGGGGCCCTGGGTCGGCGGACGCAGTGCGAGGCAGTCGTTGGCCGCGCCGAGGCCGCCGGCCTCCAGGACCGCGGGATGGGGGTGGAGCGAGGAACGGTGCCGCATGTGGGGCGGCAGCAGGTGCGTCAGGGCCGTGGGACCGGCCCGCCCCAGCCGGTCGAGCAGCGTGTCCGCCGCGGAGCCGGCCCAGCCGTGGGCGAGGCCGTCCGTGACGACCACGAAGAGGCGGTCCCCCCTGCCGCCGAGGAGTTCACCGATGCGGGCCGGGGTCCGCGCCCCGCTCCAGCGCAGCGACACAGGGCCGGTGGGGGCGAGGGTCAAAGCCACGGTCCGTACGCTCCGGAAGGCGCCGCTGTGTTCGGCGGCCGCGGC
Organism: Streptomyces sp. CB02400; assembly: GCF_001905725.1. Classification (GTDB taxonomy): domain Bacteria; phylum Actinomycetota; class Actinomycetes; order Streptomycetales; family Streptomycetaceae; genus Streptomyces; species Streptomyces atrovirens. The sequence continues at coordinate 337,158 of NZ_LIWB01000001.1, read as the reverse complement.
CAGACTCGCCGTCTCCTCGTGCCAGACGGCCATGGTGGGGGCGTCGTCGACGAGGAGGATCAGGTCGAACGCGCGGATGTCCGCGGGCCGGAACCAGGGCAGCCACAGGCCGTCGGTGATGCCGCGCTCCGCCGTGGCCTCCTCGTCGAGTTCCACGGCGGTGCGGGAGGGCACGCGGCGCGCCAGCCGGTGCAGGGCGACCGCGAGTCGCGCCGAGCGCCGGCCGGAGACGGGTGCCCGCCGGCCGGGCTCCGGCAGTACGGGCGGGCCGAGCCGTATCCGGCCGGTCCCTTCGGGATCGGGCACGGGCAGCGCCGTCGGGGCGGCGCCCGGCCCGTCGTCCGGCGCCTCGGGCCGCTCCGGAGCGGTCGCGGGGGAACCGGACGGCGGCGTGTCCCGCGTCGGCCCGTGCTCCCCGTCGGGTTCGGCGCCGGACGCCGCCGTGCCCTCGCCCGCCCGCGCCCGGTACGCGGCCAGCCACACGGCGTCGGCCAGCTCCTGCCAGTGCGGTACGACGGTCACATCCGGGTCGGCGGGGGCTCCGCCCTCGGCCCCCGTGCCGGGCGCACGCTCCCTGGGGAACCCGTTCATCAGCGGCCCTTGGCCAGGTCGCGCAGCAGTGTCTCGATGAGTCTCCGGCCGTCGCCGTCGGTGCGGAAGCCGTCGACGGTGGTCAGCCGGGCGGCGTTCAGCAGCTGGTCGAGCGAGTGCGTGCCGCCCGCCCGGACCCGCTGGAGGAACACGTCGACCATGGCCTCCGCGTCCGGCGGCAGGCTTCCCAGGTGCCCCGACACGATGGCCAGGAGCTGTTCCCGTGTGGGGGCCTGCATCTCCAGGGGCAGACAGCGCCTGCGGAAGGCGGCCGGGAACTCGCGTTCGCCATTGCTGGTGATCAGCACGACGGGGAACTCGCGGCACTCCACCCGCCCCCCGGAAACCAGCGCGGACTGCCTGGGGTCGTCGGTGTGCACCCGGGCCGAGTCGGCGGCGTCACGGACCAGTTCGGGAATGTCGTAACTGCCGTTCTCCAGTACGTGCAGGAGATCGTTCGGCAGGTCGATGTCGCTCTTGTCCAGCTCGTCGGCCAGGAGGACACGGGGGCGTTCGTAGGGCAGCAGTGCCGTGCCCAGGGGCCCCAGGGTGACGAAGTCGCCGAGGGCCGGGGGCTGCCCGCCGTCGGTCGGCGTCCGCTGTTCGACGGCCTGCCAGGCGGCGATGGCCTGGGCCCGCCCGATGGCGTCATAGGCGTACAGGCCGTCGCGCAGGGTCGTACGGCTGACGATGTTCCACTGCAGGACCCTGCCCAGCCCGAGTTCCCGGGAGAGGAGGTACGCGAGCGTGGACTTGCCGATGCCGGGCGGGCCCGTGATGAGCAGCGGACGGCGTAACAGCAGGGCGGCGTTGACCGTGTCGATCTGCTCCGGGCCGAGCTGTGGAACGTGGTCGCCGGGGCCCAGACGGCGCAGCGCGGCCTCGGGATCGTCCGGCGGTGGCGGCTGCGGCGGTCCGCCGCGGAACCTGCGCCAGGGGGGCGCGTCCGGCAGCGGGGGCGGCGCCGCGCCCTGGACCGCTCCCGTCGCTCGGAACACACGCCAGTCGGTGCCGTCGGTCGCGTCCGGCCCGCTCATCACCGGGTCTCCTCGCTGTCGTGGTCGTCGAAGCCGTAGTCGGCGGCGGTCTGGATGTCGACCAGCCGGTGGGGGTCGTCCCAGAGGAAGGCGATGTGCCGGCCCAGGAGCAGGGGCCCCGCCACATCGAGTCCGGCCGTGCGCCGCAGCCGGTGGATGGCGACCGGGATCTGTGTCGGCGTGGGGACGGAGGAGAACACGGCGGTCACCACTTCGCGGCGCTCCTCGCTGAACTCGCCCCGGCGGTCCCAGACGGCGAGGCCGATGCCCTCGGCGATGGCCGCCTTCACCGCCTCGGTCGCCGCGCCCCCGTCCGGGGCGTCGAGCACCGCGGCCGTGCGGCTGGGTTCCGAGGCCAGCGCGGCCTGCCAGACGTCCGGTCCGGTACGGTCCGACGTCCGCCAGCCGTGGACTCCGATCCCCCGGTTGCGCAGGGTCTCCCACCGCTCCAGCCACTGTTCCCTGACCAGCAGGTCGTCGGTGCGCATCCGTTCCAGGCTGCGCAGGTGGACGCCGTACCTCAGTCCGAGGGGCTGGGGCCTGCCGTCCACCGATCTGACGGTCAGCCCCGCCATGTCGTGGTTGAGCAGGTCGTAGGGGAGCACGAACTCGACGTAGGGCGGCGTCTGTCCCGACATCTCGGAGACCGGGGCGTACGGCGTGGGCGAGAGGCGTACGACCTGCCGCAGGACACGCTCGACGGCCCGGCCGAGACGGTCGAGGCTCGTCGTCTCGGGTTCCGCGGCCCGGGGCTGCCAGCGGCCCGGGACGGTGTTCAGCCACGGGCGCACCACGACGTCGTCCGAGCCGTCGCGGGCCGGCTCCACGGCCACGACCAGGCAGCGCGGGATCGTCGGGTCCGCCGTGGTCCCGGCCCGCTCGGTCCGTCGGCGTTCCAGCGCGGTGAGCAGGCCGGCCCGCCGGGCCCAGCCGCTCGCCCACGCGGACAGGGCGAGGCGCCTGTCCGGCGACGAGGTCAGCTCCGCGGCGTGCTCGATCAGGAGGACCGCGGGCGGCAGGCCGTCCGGCTGTACGTTCAGCTCCGTCGCGTAGGTGAAGAGCTGGACCGGTGAGAGGCCGGGCGGCAGGTCGAGGTGCAGGTCGCTCGCCAGTACGTTGCGCAGCGCACCGGCGGGAAGGACGCCCTGCACGGTGCGCAGGAGTGCGGAGGCGGTGTCCAGGTCCTGGTGGTCGAGGGGGCCGGGCAACGGGTCGGTGTGCGCCTCACCGGGGCCCAGCAGTTCCTCGAACACGCCGGCTGCCGCGGCTCCCTCGAAGACCCGCACGACGTCGACGAGCACCCGCTCCCCCGCGGGGACGCTCAACGCCGCGCGTACCAGGGCGATGACGTCCTCGCGCAGTTTGGTGCCGCGTAAGTCCACGTGCTGGTTGAGCTCTTCGGCCAGCATGCCGGCGAAGTACGTGCGCCCCGCCTGGTCCTCGAGGCAGCTCAGCCCGCACAGCGCCTCGGTCAGACGGAACAACAGATCCCTGGCCGGCGCGCGCCCCACCCCGTCCAATCCCGACGCTGTCTCCACCGACCTCCCCCCGTGAGCCGGTTCCTCTGGCGGACCAGCGAAGCTAGCACGTGAACTGCCGTGAACCAAGTGACGTCGACAGACACCGGCCCGGTCCGGACAGGGCCTCGGAGGGCCTTGTCCGGACCGGGCCGCGGCACGCGTCCGCCCGCTACAGCCGCGGGTCCACCGGCTCCGACTCCAGGGCCAGTACGGCGAAGACCGGCTCGTGGACGCGCCACAGCGGCTCGCCCTCGGCGAGGCGGTCCAGGGCCTCCAGGCCGAGGGCGTACTCGCGCAGGGCGAGGGAGCGCTTGTGGTTGAGGAAGCGGTTGCGCAGGCGGGCCAGGTTCTCCGGGCGGGTGTACTCGGGGCCGTAGATGATCCGCAGGTACTCCCGGCCCCGGCACTTGATGCCGGGCTGCACCGGGCGGCCCTTCTGGTCGCGTACCAAAGCGCCGACCGGCTTGACGACCATGCCCTCGCCGCCGCGTCCGGTCATCTCCAGCCACCAGTCGACTCCGGCACGTACGGACTCGGGGTCGGCCGTGTCGACGTAGAGGCGGCGGGTGGTCTGCAGCAGTCCGGTGGTGTCGTGCTCGACCAGGCGGTCGATGAGGGACAGTTGCTCGTCGTGGGGCAGGGCGGCGAGGCTGCGGCCCTGGACGGCGAGGATCTGGAACGGGGCCAGGCGGACGCCGTCCAGGCCGTCGGTGGTCCAGCAGTAGCGGCGGTACGCGTCGGTGAACGCCGAGGCGGAGGCGGCGCGTTCGCGCTGGCGGTTCAGCAGGTCCTCGACGTCCGCACCACGGGCCGCCGCACCCTCCAGGGCCGCCAGGGCGCCGGGGAAGACCGCACCGGAGGCGGCGCCGACCGCCGCGTACTGGGAGCGCAGCAGCCCGGACGCCTTCAGCGACCACGGCATCAGCTCGGCGTCCAACAGCAGCCAGTCGGTGTCCAGCTCCTCCCAGAGACCGGCCTCGGTGACGGCCGTGCGCAGCCGGCCGAGGATCTCCTCCGTGACGGAGATGTCGTCGAAGAAGGGGCGGCCGGTGCGGGTGTAGAGCGATCCGGTCGGGCCTCCCGTGGCGCCGAAGCGCTCGGCGGCCACGTCGGCGTCGCGGCAGACCAGGGCGACCGCGCGGGAGCCCATGTGCTTCTCCTCGCACACGACCCGGGCGACGCCGTCCCGCTCGTACTGGGCGAACGCCTCGACCGGGTGCTCCAGGTAGCCGTCGAGGTGCGAGGTGGCGGTGGGTGCCATGGTCGGCGGGAGGTACGGCAGCAGGCGCGGGTCGATCGCGAAGCGGCTCATGACCTCCAGGGCCGCGGCGGCGTTCTCCTCGCGGATCGATATCCGGCCGTGGTGCCGGGTCTCGACGAAGCGGCGGCCGTGCACGTCCGCCAGGTCCAGCGGGCGGCCCTCGTGGCCGCCGGGGGCCTCGGTGTGCAGCGGGCGGGTCGGCTCGTACCAGACCCGCTCGGCCGGTACGTCGACCAGTTCCCGCTCCGGCCAGCGCAGCGCGGTGAGCTTGCCGCCGAAGACGGCGCCGGTGTCCAGGCAGATGGTGTTGTTGAGCCAGGTGGCCTCCGGGACGGGGGTGTGGCCGTAGACGACGGCGGCCCGGCCTCGGTAGTCCTCCGCCCACGGGTAGCGCACGGGCAGGCCGAACTCGTCGGTCTCGCCGGTGGTGTCGCCGTAGAGGGCGTGGCTGCGGACCCGGCCGGAGGTGCGGCCGTGGTACTTCTCCGGCAGACCGGCGTGGCAGACCACCAGCCGGCCGCCGTCGAGGACGTAGTGGCTGACCAGTCCGTCGATGAACTCCCGCACCTCGGCGCGGAACTCCTCGCTCTGCTCGTCCATCTGCTCGATGGTCTCGGCGAGTCCGTGGGTGTGCTGGACCTTGCGGCCCCTGAGGTAGCGGCCGAGCTTGTTCTCGTGGTTGCCGGGCACGCACAGCGCGCTGCCCGCCTTCACCATGGTCATCACGCGGCGCAGTACGGCGGGGCTGTCCGGGCCGCGGTCGACGAGGTCGCCGACGAAGACGGCGGTACGGCCCTCGGGGTGCACGCCGTCGACGTAACCCAGCTTGCCGAGCAGCGCCTCCAGTTCGGACGCGCAGCCGTGGACGTCGCCGACGATGTCGAAGGGCCCGGTGAGGTGGGTGAGGTCGTTGAACCGCTTCTCGGTGACGATTGTGGCGTGTTCGGCCTCCTCCACCCCGCGCAGCACGTGCACCTTGCGGAACCCCTCGCGCTCCAAGTGACGCAGTGAACGGCGGAGTTCGCGGGTGTGGCGCTGGATGACCCGGCGGGGCATGTCGGCGCGGTCGGTGCGGGCCGCGTTGCGCTCGGCGCACACCTGCTCGGGCACGTCGAGCACGATGGCGATCGGCAGGACGTCGTACTTCCTGGCCAGCTCGATCAGCTGCCGCCGGCCGTCCTGCTGCACGTTGGTCGCGTCGACGACGGTGCGGCGGCCGGCGGCCAGCCGCTTGCCGGCGATGTAGTGCAGCACGTCGAAGGCGTCCCGCGACGCGCTCTGGTCGTTCTCGTCGTCGGCGACCAGACCGCGGCAGAAGTCGGAGGAGATGACCTCGGTCGGCTTGAAGTGACGGCGCGCGAAGGTCGACTTGCCCGAACCGGAGGCGCCGACGAGCACCACGAGGGAGAGGTCGGTGACGGGCAGGGTGCGGCCCCGCGGCTGCGGGGTCCCGGTGGTGGTGGTCATGCGGCCTTCGCCTCCTTCACGGTGTCGGCCGTGAACACGGCCATCTGGGTGGGCGGTCCGACCTCGGGGTCGTCCGGGCCCACGGGCACGAACCCGACGCCGTAACCGTGTCGTTCGGCGACTGTCCGCGCCCAGGCGCGGAACTCCTCGCGGGTCCACTCGAAGCGGTGGTCGCCGTGCCGGACATGGCCGGCCGGGAGGGTCTCCCAGCGCACGTTGTACTCGACGTTGGGGGTGGTCACGAGGACCGTACGGGGGCGGGCGGCACCGAACACCGCGTACTCCAGGGCGGGCAGCCGGGGCAGGTCGAGGTGCTCGATCACCTCGCTGAGCACGGCGGCGTCGTAGCCCTTGAGCCGCTTGTCGGTGTAGGCCAGTGAGCCCTGGAAGAGCCGCACGCGCGCCGCCTGCCGCTCTCCCATGCGGTCCAGTTTCAGCCGCCGGGAGGCGATGGTGAGCGCCCGCATCGACACGTCGACGCCGACTATCTCGGTGAACGACGGGTCCTTGAGCAGTGCCTGTACGAGCTGGCCCTGACCGCAGCCGAGGTCGAGCACCCGGGCGGCGCCACAGGCATGGAGCGCGGCGAGGATCGCCTCCCGCCGCCGCACGGCGAGCGGGGTCGGCTTCTCCTCGGACTCGGTCTCCGCCGCCACGGCGTTGTCGATCTCCTCGACGTCACTGTCGTCCGCCTCGGCCAGCCGGACCAGTTCAAGGCGTTCCATGGCCTGCCGGGTCAGCGACCAGCGGCGGGACAGGTAGCGGCTGGTGATCAGCTTCTGTTCGGGGTGCGCGGGCAGCCAGCCCTCACCGGCCCGCAGCAGCTTGTCGACCTCGTCGGAGGCGACCCAGTAGTGCTTGGCGTCGTCGAGGACAGGGAGCAGGACGTAGAGGTGGCGCAGTGCCTCGGCGAGGGTGAGCGTGTCCGACTCCAGGACCAGGCGCACGTACCGCGAGTCGCCCCACTCGGGGAACTCGGCGTCCAGGGCCACGGGCTCGGCGGTGACCGTCCAGCCGAGCGGCTCGAAGAGCCGGCGGACGAGTTCGGGGCCGCCGCGCGCGGGCAGCGCGGGCACCTCGATACGCAGCGGACGCGGTTGCTCCGGCAGTTCCGGGCGGGCGGCGCACACACCGCGCATCGCACTGGAGAAGACACCGCTCAGCGCGACGGCGAGCAGGGAGGACGCCGCGTACGGGCGGTCGTTGACGTACTGCGCGAGTGCCGCGTCGGGGGCGCCGCCACGGCCCTTGCCCTTGCCGCGCCGGACCAGTGCCACCGCGTCCACCTCCAGCAGCAGCGCCGCCGTGCAGCGCTCGGCGTCCGCCTCTGGGTAGAGGACGTGGGCCGTGCCGTAGGACGTGGAGAACGCCTGCGCCTTCTCGGGATGCTTGTGCAGCAGGAAACCGAGGTCGGTCGCGGGGCGCTCTGCGGAGCCGGTGGTACTGATCGTCAGGAACACGGTGGTTACACCTCGAAACGCCTTCTGAGCTGGGGGTACACGCCGGATTCGGGCGTGTGGTGCCAACGTACCGGGAACGGTCGGGGATGCCCCGGGAATTTACGGGCGGATGCGGCGGGGCCGTCCGTTCCGTACGGACGGCCCCGTTTCTCGTGGAGCCCGTGTTACGACAGCTGGGACTGGACCTGGGCGGAGATCAGTTCCAGGTGGTCGAGGTCGTGCAGGTCGAGGACCTGGAGGTAGATGCGGCTGGAGCCGGTCTCGGTGTAACGGCCGATCTTGTCGACGACCTCGGCCGGGGAGCCCGCCAGGCCGTTGGTCTTGAGTTCGTCGACCTCGCGGCCGATCGCGGCGGCGCGGCGGGCGACCTCCTGGTCGTCCTTGCCGACGCAGACGACGAGGGCGTTGGAGTAGACGAGGTCGCCCGGGTCACGGCCGGCCTCCCGGGCGGCGTCGCGGACCCGGCCGAACTGGCGCACGGTGTCCTCGATGGAACCGAAGGGCATGTTGAACTCATCCGCGAACCGGGCTGCCAGGCGCGGGGTGCGGGTCGCGCCGTGGCCACCGATGAGGACCGGCACCTTGGGCTGGGCCGGCTTGGGGAGCGCGGGGGACTTGGTGAGGTCGTAGTAGGTGCCGTGGTAGTCGAAGGTCTGGCCGGCCTCGGTGGCCCACAGACCGGTGACGATCTCCAGCTGCTCTTCGAGGCGGGCGATCTTCTCCTTCGGAAAGGGGATGCCGTACGCCTTGTGCTCCTCCTCGAACCAGCCCGCGCCCAGGCCGAGTTCGACACGGCCGCCGGACATCTGGTCGACCTGGGCGACCTGGATGGCGAGCACGCCGGGGAGGCGGAAGGTGCCGGCGGTCATCAGGGTGCCGAGCCGGATGCGGTTGGTCTCGCGGGCGAGACCGGCGAGGGTGATCCAGGCGTCGGTGGGGCCGGGCAGGCCGTCGGCGGAGCCCATGCTGAGGTAGTGGTCCGAGCGGAAGAAGGCGTCGAAGCCGAGGTCTTCTGTGGCCTTGGCGACGGTGAGGAGGGTGTCGTAGGTGGCGCCCTGCTGGGGTTCGGTGAAGATTCGAAGATCCATGGGTCCATCCTGCACGCTTGCGGGCGGGGGCCGGCGTCTGCGGGGTGCCCCGGCGGTGGTGCGGGCCGGGGGTGGTCGCGCAGCCCGGCGCCTGCGGGGTGCCTCCCCCACTCTCGGCTTCTCCCCCACTCTCGGCTTCTCTCGAGCGGGAGGTGCCCCCATGAGCGGGAGGTACCCCCACCGCCCACCCGTGCCGCCCCCTGGGGGTACCTCCCAAACCCTTGAGGCACTGGGGGAGGCACGACTGCCCGCGGAGGACGGGTACGGCGGCATGCGGCATGACTGTCCGCGGATCGCGGGCACGGCGGGGTGGCGGTAGGTAGCCGCGTACGGCGGGGAGGGGACGGGGCGGGGGTGGCCGCCCGCAGTGGCCGGCGCGTCCGCACCCCGCACCCCCTCCAAGGAACCCATTTCGCGCCAGTCCGAGGACGGACACCCCCGACCCGGCCCCGACCCACCCACCGACCGCAGGCGCTACCCCAGCCCCCACCGAACCGAAAGCTGCGCCGCAGGCATAAAACCCGAGCCCCCACCGAACCGAAAGCGGCGCCGCAGGCATAAAACCCGCACCCCCACCGGACCGAACGCCGCGCCGCAGGCATACGTCAGCCGGCCTCCCGTTCCGGTAGGGCCTCGTCGCGGGATGTCAGTTTGCGGAGCATTTCCTGGACTCGGTCGCGGGACTCGTCCGCCGCGTCGATGGCCTCCATGCACTGCCAGTACGTCGCCTCGTCGTCCGCGGAGCAGGCGAGGCCCACCAGGGCGATGCCGACCTCGCCGAGCAGGCCGCCGAGGTGCATCAGGACCGGGCGGGGCTCGCCCAGCTCGGTGAGCCGATCCGCGCGCGGTCCGCCCGGGCCGAGTTCCGGCGTGCCCAGCACTCCGCAGCCGCGGCCCGCCAGCTCGGCCAACCCCAGTGCCTCTCCGCGCAGTTCGGGCGGGCCGACGACGGCGAGGCGGCTCCCCGTCGCCTGCGCCAGGGCCTGCGCCTGCCACACCTCGGTCAGCAACTCCCGTACGCCGCCGCTCGCGGCCAGGGCGCGCCTGCTTGTCACGATGAGCCGCACAGCGTCCATGCGCTGCCCCCGTCTGTCCGACGCGCTGCCCACGCGTCCGCATCCGTTGAACTCCCTTGTTCACTACCCAGAGTGAGGGCACGTGAGACAAAAAGCCAGAGGAAGACCGAAATCTGCGGACAATGAATCGAACAGAGCCCGTTCTTCACTCACGGAGAGTCACCGGGCGGCTCTTCCGTCGGGAACCTGCGCTCGTTGCGGTCGATCTTCGCCGCCAGCGCGGCCAGCGGATCGACACCCAGCACCTCGCAGAACTGCAGCAGATACGCGAGGACATCGGCGACCTCGTCGTTCACGCGGTGCGCGGTGTCCGGGTCGTCCATGACGCGGGCTGACTCCTCGGGCGTCGACCACTGGAAGATCTCCAGGAGTTCGGAGGCCTCCACACTGAGCGCGGCGGCGAGGTTCTTCGGGGTGTGGTACGGCTGCCAGTTCCGCGCGGCGGCGAACTCGGCGAGCCGGTGCCGGAGCCCCGCGAGGTCGTACGGATCAGTCACGGTCCAGGTGTACCACCGTCACCCCGCTCACCCCCACCGCCCAGGAGGCGTCGCTCACCGCGCCGACCAGCCGGATGTGCCCGCGCTCGCACATCCGCGCCGCCAGGCGCAGCAGCTCGCCCCGCTGCCCCGGATCGAGCGCCCGGTCCAGCCCGTCGGCGAGGACCGTGAGGGTCTGGAGCGCGGCCGGGACCTCGCCGGGCGCGTCGACCTCCAGCACACCGGGGCCGGTGAGCAGCACCAGGGCGAGGGCGGTGTACCGCAGCTCGCCGTCGCCGAGGCGGCGCAGGTCGGTACGGGTGCCGTCGCCCCGGTCGAGGAGGGCGCGGACCAGGTGGCCGGTGTCGTACGGCTCGGCGAGCAGGTCGGTGACCGGCCCGGCGCATCCGGCACGCACCGCCTCCACCAGGAGGGCGTGCCGGCGTCCGCACTCGGCGCGGGTGCGCCACAGGACGTCGGCGAGGTTGTCGCAGCCGCCGAGCAGCCGCCCGGTGCCGGTCGGGACGGGGCCCCGCATCCGCTCGGGGCGGGGGTCGCAGGGGAAGACTGACCGCAGGGCGACCACCATCTGCTCGGCGGCGGCGAGCACCCTGCGCTGCCCGTAGGTCTTGCCGGCGACGCGCAGCGGCAGCAGTGCGGTGCCGAGCCGGTCGTCCGGCAGTGGGGCGCGGGTCACCGGGGTCGCCCCGGCCGTGTGCCAGGCGGCCTGTACGGTGCGCCGGCCGGGGTCGCGCAGGGCGGTCTCCAGGAGGACCATCCCGTTCGCCGTCAGCCGCTCCCCCACGATCCGCAGCCCGGGTTCGGCCTGTACGGCGACCTCCAGCCGGACCGGCCCCTCGGGACCGTCGGCCGTGCAGCCGATGCGGAAGCCGCGGCGGCGCTGGGCGTCGGCGCGGGCCCGCTCCGGCACGCAGGCGCCGGGCTCCGGGAACGTCTCCCCCAGCTCGGCCCCGCCGCCGAGCCGGGCGAGCGCCTCGTACGCCCGCAGCGCGCTGGTCTTGCCGCTTCCGCTGGGCCCGGTGAGCAGGGTGAGCGCCCCGAGCGGGAGCGCCACACCGCGGTGCCCGGCGAAGGCGGACAGCAGCAGCTCGGTGACGCGCGGCCGGTCGGGGTGGCCCACGGTGCCGCCGGCCCGTCCGTCCGTCAGGGACCGCGAGCGGCCGTCGACGCCGATGGGCTGCGCGGCCGGCGCGCCCGGTACGGCCGGCGCATCCGGTGCGGCCGGGCCCGAGGGGTCGGGCGACGGGCTCATGTCCGGGCGGGGCGGGGAAGGTGGGGTCATGTGCGGACGCTAAGGGAGCCGGTGCGTGGCGAACCGTTCCGCTCGGTGGGCCTTCCCACGATCGGGCGACGCGCGTCCCGGTGCCGGCCGGGGGCTGGTCGCGCGGCCCGGCGCTTGCGGGGTGCCTCCCCCACTCTCGGCTTCTCCCCCACTCTCGGCCTCGCTCGAGCGGGAGGTACCCCCACCGCCCACCCGTGCCGCCCCGGGGGGTGCCTCCCAGGCCCTTGAGCCACTGGGGGAGGCACGACTGCCCGCGGAGGGCGGGGTCGCCGTTCAACTCCCCGGAACCCCCACGCCCTCCATCAGTCCCGTGACCTCCGTGCCGGACGGGGTCAGGAGGAAGACGTTGCGGTCGACCCGGTGCATGCCGCTGGCCAGGCCGAAGACGACGCCCGTGCTGAAGTCCAGGACCCGTTTGGCGGTCTCGGTCTCCGCGCCGGTCAGGTCGAGCAGGACCGGTATCCCGGACATCAGTGTCTCGGCGACGTCGCGGGCGTCCGCGAACACGTTCACGCGCAGCACGACGAAGCGGCGGCGTGCCTCCGTCGGGGCCTCGGGCAAGGCGCGGTGGCCCACCGCGGACGGCCACGCGTCGCGGCCCCGCAGCGGAACGACCTGGGCGAGCCCCTCCCACTGTTCGTCGGTGACATCGTGGCTGTTCACCGGCATGCTCCGTCCCCTGTCGCGCTGACTGTCTGCATCGGGCAATTCTTACTCATGGTCACCCGTTCGGCCCAATAACGACACGCTCCGCCATCGCGGGACGTGCGCACAGTGACGCTTGCCCCGGGCACCCGGGGGTACTCGGCGCGCCGCCGAGGACCGTGCCGTTCGTGAAGGAGGCCCTCATGAGCGGGCTGGATCTGCCCGACCCCGTCGTCCGTCACGACGTCGGCCCTCCGGTCGACACGGAGGCGCTCGCCGCGGCGCTCACGGAGCGGGTCGACGGGGAGGTCCGGTTCGACGCGGGGAGCCGGGCGGCGTACTCGACGGACGCGTCCAACTTCCGGCAGACGCCGATCGGCGTGGTCGTCCCGCGCACCGTGGACGCGGCCGTGGAGGCGGTGGCGGTGGCCCGGGAGCACGGTGCGCCCGTGCTGTCGCGTGGCGGCGGGACGAGTCTGGCGGGGTAGTGCGTCAACACGGCCGTGGTGCTCGACTGGTCGAAGTACTGCGCTGAACTGGAGTCGGTGGACGAGGACGCCCGTACGTGCCTCGTGCAGCCCGGCATCGTGCTGGACGAGCTGAACGGCCGGCTCGCGCCGACGGGGCTGCGCTTCGGGCCGGAGCCGGCCACCCACGCGAACTGCACGATCGGCGGGATGATCGGCAACAACTCCTGCGGCGCCACCGCCCAGCGCACCGGCAAGGTCGTCGACAACATCGCCCGCCTGGAGGTGCTGCTCTACGACGGCACCCGCTTCTGGTGCGGCGAGACCGGTGACGAGGAGTACGCCGGGATCGAGGCGCAGGGCGACCTGCGGGCGGCGGTGTACCGGCGACTGCGGGCGCTGCGGGACACGTACGGCGACGAGGTGCGGCGGCGGTTCCCGGACATCCCGCGCCGGGTCTCCGGCTACAACCTGGACTCCCTGCTCCCCGAGCACGGTTTCGACGTCGCCGGGCTGCTGGTGGGCAGCGAGTCGACGCTGGTGACCGTGTTGCGCGCGGAGCTGGAACTGGTGCCCGTGGTGAAGGAACGCACGCTGGTGGTGCTCGGGTTCGAGAGCGTCGACCGGGCGGCGGACGCGGTGCCGGACATCCTGCCGCACGAGCCGATCGCGCTGGAGGGCGTGGACGCCCGGCTGATCCACGACGAGCAGCTCAAGCACCTGAACCCCGAGGCGCTCGCCGAACTGCCCGAGGGGCGTGCCTTCCTGATGGCGCAGTTCGGCGCCGACACCGTCGACGAGGCGGACGACCGGGCCGACCGGATGCTGCGCGCGCTGCGCGAGACGGAGCACGATCCGAAGGTGGCGTTCCTCGACGACCCGGCGCGGGAGCAGGAGTTGTGGGCGGTGCGCGAGGCGGGACTGGGGGCCACCGCGCATGTGCCGCACCGGCCGGACACGTTCGAGGGCTGGGAGGACTCGGCGGTGGCGCCGGAGCGGCTCGGCGACTATCTGCGCCGGCTGCGGGCCCTGTACGACGACTTCGGCTACCTCGGTGACACCGGGCCCAGCCTGTACGGGCACTTCGGGCACGGCTGTGTGCACACGCGGATCCCCTTCGACCTGTACAGCGCGGAAGGGGTGGCGGCGTACCGGAGGTTCATGGAACGGGCGGCCGATCTGGTCGCGGAGTTCGGCGGTTCGTTCTCCGGGGAGCACGGGGACGGGCAGAGCCGGGGCGAGTTGCTGCCCCGGATGTTCGGGGAGCGGGTGGTGGAGGCGTTCGGGCGGCTCAAGGCGGTCTTCGACCCGTCGAACCGGATGAATCCGGGGAAGGTGGTGGCTCCGTACGGGCTGGACGAGAACCTGCGGCTGGGCGGCGACTGGGCGCCGCGCGATCCGCGCGACCTGCACTTCCGGTTCCCGGACGACGGCGGGTCGTTCGCTCAGGCCGCCAACCGGTGTGTGGGGGTCGGCAGGTGCCGGCAGCACACCAACGACGGCGGCGCGGTGATGTGCCCGTCGTACCAGGTGACGCGGGAGGAGGAGCACTCCACGCGCGGGCGGGCGCGGCTGCTGTTCGAGATGCTCGACGGGCACGGCGACGGCGCGATCCGCGACGGCTGGCGTTCGGAGGCGGTGCGGGACGCGCTGGATCTGTGCCTGGCGTGCAAGGGCTGCAAGAAGGACTGCCCGGCGGATGTGGACATGGCGACGTACAAGGCGGAGTTCCTGTCCCACCACTACGCGGGGCGGCCGTGGCGCAGGCCGCGTTCGGACTGGTCGATGGGGTGGCTGCCCGCGGTCGCGCGGGCGGTGGGGCGGTCGCGGCTCGGCCCGGTGGTCAACGCGCTCACGCACGGCCCGCTGGTGTCGCGGGCGGCGAGGGCGGTCGCCGGGGTGGCGGACCGGGAGGTGCCGCTGTTCGCGGGCGAGACGTTCGAGCAGTGGTTCGAGCGGCGGGAGCCGTCCGGTGACGGGGCGCGCGGGACGGTGCTGCTGTGGCCGGACACGTTCACCAACCACTTCCATCCGCACATCGGGCGGTCGGCGGTGCAGGTCCTCGAACACGCGGGCTGGCGGGTCGAGTTGCCCACCGAACCGCTGTGCTGCGGGCTGACCTGGATCTCCACCGGGCAACTGGGCGTGGCCGAGCGGGTGCTGGCCCGTACGGTGCACCGGCTGGCCGCGCATGTGCGGGAGGGCGGTCTCGTGGTCTCGCTGGAGCCGAGCTGCGCGGCCGTCTTCCGCTCGGACGCGGCGGAGCTGTTCCCCGGCGACCGGGACGTACGGCGGCTGCGCGACCACACGGTCACGCTGGCCGAGCTGCTCACCGAGCACAGCCCCGGCTACGAGCCGCCGCGGGTGCCGGACCGGTCGGCGCGGGCGCTGGCGCAGGTGCACTGTCACCAGCACGCGGTGATCGGCTGGGACGCCGACCGGGAGCTGCTGAGGCGTGCCGGGGTGGATGCCGAGCGGCTGGAGTCGGGGTGCTGCGGGCTGGCCGGGAACTTCGGGTTCGAGCAGGGGCATCTGGAGGTCAGCGAGGCGTGTGCGGAACGGGTGCTGCTGCCTCGGCTGCGGGGCGAGGACGAGTCGACGGTGGTGCTGGCGGACGGGTTCAGCTGCCGGACCCAGATCCACGAGTTCGACAGCGGTGGCCATGAGGCCGTCCACCTCGCCGAGCTGCTGGCCTCGGCTCTTCCGGGCGGTTCGGGCAGCGCGTACGGCACCGCGCCGGGTGCCCGGCCTGTGCCTCCGGGCCGCGCCGCCCGCGCCCTTGCCCTGGCGGGCACGGCCCTGACGACAGCGGCAGCCGCCGTGGTTCTGCTGCGTGGGCTGCGTCGTCACTGACTTTTTCGCCCCCGCCGCCCCTTCCCGTCCCGAACTTGGGGCTCCGCCCCAGATCCCGCTCCTCAAACGCCGGAGAGGCTGAAAATCAGCCTCTCCGGCGTTTGAGGAGCGGAGGTTCGGGGGCAGCGCCCCCGGGGGACGGGAACGGGAAGGGGCGGCGGGGGCGAACTCTCGTTGACCTGCGCCGCTCGGGCCGGTTGCATGGGCGTATGGCTGGTGATGTGGAACCTGTGCGTGGCTTCGAGACGCAAGAGGACTGGGAGGCGTGGCTGGAGGAGCATCAGGGGGACGTCGACGGGGTGTGGCTGAGGATTCCTAAGAAGGGGTCCGGGATCACCGGGGTCGACTACGCGACCGCCCTGGAGTCGGCGCTGTGCTACGGCTGGATCGACGGGCACAAGAAGGGGCTGGACGACACCCACTGGCTCCAGCGGTTCACTCCGCGGCGGGCACGCAGCCGGTGGTCGGCGGTCAACCGGCAGAAGGCCCTCGATCTCATCGAGCAGGGGCGTATGCGGCCGTCCGGGCTGCGCGAGGTGGAGCGGGCGCGGGCGGACGGCCGCTGGGAGGCCGCGTACGCGAGCCAGAGCACGGCGACCGTCCCCGACGACCTGCGGGCCGCGCTGGACGCGGCACCCGGGGCCGGTGACTTCTTCGGCACCCTCGACAGCCGCAACCGGTACGCGATCCTCCACCGGATCCAGGAGGCCAAGCGGCCCCAGACCCGGGCGGCCCGGATCGAGAAGTTCGTCGCCATGCTCGCCGAGGGGCGGAAGATACACCCGTAGACATGCCCGTGGATCCACCCGTGACGGCGGGTCAGCCCGCCAGGACCGCCTCCGCCGCCGCCACACCGCAGACGCGGGCCGCGCCGTGGGTGGCGATGTGCGTCGCGCCGCGCGGCGGCGACTGCGGTACGCCCATCTCCACGACCACGGTGGACGGGTCGGCGGCGAGCAGGGTGTCCAGGGCCGTGCGCATCCACGGGTGCCGGTGCTCGTCGCGGACCACGGCGACGACGCGCCGGCCGGCCGCCGCCTTCAGCGCCTGCTCGCCGGCGTCGGGGCCGGTGAAGCCGCCGGTGGTGGTGCCGGGCAGCAGCCGTTCCAGCTCCGCGCCGACGCCCCACGGCGTCTCGTCGCCCACGGCGATGTTCGGGACCGGGTTGAAGGTGGCCACGTACACCGGCCCGGTGACCGGCGCCGAGCCGCCCGCACGGGTGACGGTGACCGCGCGGCGGGCCGCCGTGAGGCCGATCTCCGGCTCGGGTCCGACGGCCGCGGCCGGGGAGCGCCGTACGCCCGCGGTCCAGTCGGCCAGGGCGCGCACCCGGGCGGCGGCGTCGGCGAGCCGCTCCTCCGGGAGTTCGCCGGAGCGTACGGCGCCCACCAGCGCGTCCTGGAGGCTCTGTACGGTGCCCTCGTCGCACAGCCCGCCGCCCACGCAGATCGCGTCGGCGCCGGCGGCGATGGCCAGGACGACCCCGTGCTCCAGGCCGTACGTGCCGGAGATGGCGCGCATCTCCATGCCGTCGGTGACGATCAGGCCGTCGTAGCCGAGTTCGCCGCGCAGCAGGTCGGTGAGGATGCGGCGGGAGAGCGTGGCCGGGCGGTCGGGGTCGAGGACCGGCACCCGGATGTGGGCGCTCATGACGGCGCGGGTGCCGGCCGCGATCGCCGCCCGGAACGGCTGGAGCTCCCGTTCGTGCAGCGTGGTGGCGTCGAGGTCGATGTGCGGGATCGCGTGGTGGGAGTCGACGCTGGTGTCGCCGTGGCCGGGGAAGTGCTTGGTGCAGGCGGCGACGCCGGTGGACTGCAGGCCCTCGACGTAGGCGGCGGTGTGCCGGGCGACCAGGGCGGTGTCGCCGCCGAAGGAGCGCACGCCGATCACCGGGTTGTCGGGGTTGGCGTTGACGTCGGCGGACGGGGCCCAGTTGAAGTTGACCCCGCACTCGGCGAGCCGACGGCCCAGTTCGCGGGCGACGTCCCGGGTCAGGCCGGTGTCGTCGACCGCGCCGAGTGCGTGGTTGCCGGGGAAGGAGGAGCCGGTGCGGACCTCCAGGCGGGTGACGTCGCCGCTCTCCTCGTCGATGGCGACCAGCAGGTCGTCCCGTTCGGCGCGCAGCTGCGCGGTGAGGGCGGTGACCTGTTCGGCGGTGGTGACGTTGCGGCCGAAGAGGGCGACGGAGGCGAGGCCCTCGGCCAGCCGCCGACGCACCCAGTCGGGCGCGGTGGTGCCGGCGAAGCCCGGCTGCAGTACGGCGAGCGCGTCCCGGGTGAGGGTGTCGGTGCCGGTGGTGGTTGTCGTCATCGGGTGGCGTTATCCCTTCACGGCGCCTGAGGTGAGGCCGCTGACGGCCTTGCGCTGCAGGTAGACGAAGAGGATCAGGATCGGGATGGCGAACAGGGAGGAGGCGGCCATGGTCGCGCCCCAGTCGTCGCCGAAGACGGTCTGGAAGCTGGACAGCCACAGGGGCAGGGTCTGCGCCTCGGCCTCCTTGTTGAGCACCAGCACGAGCGGGAACTCGTTCCAGGCGGTGATGAAGCCGAACATCGAGGTGGACATCAGGCCCGGCGCGAGCAGTGGCAGGATGACCCGGCGGAACGCGGTGAGGCGGCTGCAGCCGTCGACCATCGCCGCCTCCTCCAGCTCCTTCGGCACGGCGGCGACGAAGCCGCGCAGCGTCAGGATGGTGAAGGGCAGGATCATCATCATGTAGAAGGCCGTGAGCGGCACCAGGCTGTTCAGCATGGAGGCGTCCCGCACGATCATGTAGATCGCGATGACCATGACCTCCCAGGGCGCCATCTGGGCGAGCATGAAGCCGATGATGAAGCCGCGCCGCCCCTTGAACCGCATCCGCACCAGGGTGAAGGACGTGACCAGGGCGATGATCAGCGAGAAGACGACCGCGAGGACGGTGACGATCAGCGAGTTGCCGACGAAGGTCCAGAAGTTGTCGACGCCGATCGCGGTCTTGAAGTGCTCGAAGGTGACGTCGGTCGGGAACCAGACCGGGTTCTCCGAGATGATGTCGCCGGTCGGTTTGAACGCCGTGGCGAACATCCAGTACACGGGGAAGACGAAGCCGATGAACAGGACGACGGCCGTGACGTTGGGCCACAGGCGGCCGAAGAGCGAGCGCTTCACAGCTCGTCCTCCTCTTGCTTGAGCACGATCCTGAGGTAGTAGGCGGTCAGGCCGAGCAGGATCAGGATGGTCAGGACGGCGATCGCCGCGCCCATGCCGTAGTGCTGGTTGCCGACGCCCTCGACGTAGGCGTAGACGGGCAGGATCTCGGTGAGCCGGTCGGGGCCGCCGCCGTTGAAGGTGAAGACCTGGACGAACGCCTTGAAGACCCAGATGATCTCCAGGAACGTCGTGGCGTAGAGGAACGGCCGCAGGAACGGCATGGTGACCGTGGTGAAGCTCCGCCAGGCGCCGGCGCCGTCGAGGGACGCGGCCTCGTAGAGCTCCTTCGGGATGGTGGTGGTCGCCGCGTAGAGGTTGATCGCGACGAACGGGATGGACATCCACACGATCAGCAGGGTGACGACGAAGAACGTCGACATCTGGCTGCTGGTCCAGCTGTAGTCGGCCATGGAGTGCCAGCCGAGCTTGTCCAGGACCCAGTTGACGACGCCGAAGCGCTGGGCGAACAGCCACTGGTAGACGGTGGTGGCGGCCACGACGGGCATCGCCCAGGCGAGCACCAGGCCGAGCAGCAGGGTGAACCGCATCCGCTTGCCGAGGCGGGCGAGCAGCAGGCCGGTCAGCGTGCCCAGGATCATGATCAGGACAACGTTGGCCGCCGTGAACAGGATCGAACGGAGGGTGACCCGCCAGAAGTCCTCGCCGGTGAGGACCTCCTTGTAGTTGTCGACGCCGTTCCACTCGGTGACGTGCTGGATCAGCTGCGCCATGTTGAGGTTCTGGAAGGACAGCAGCAGGTCCTTCAGCAGCGGCCAGCCGAGCAGCAGCACGGTGGCCGCGACGGCGGGCAGCAGCAACAGGTACGGGGCGAGCGCGCCGGCGCGCGACGCGGCTCTCGGTTTCTGCCTGCCGGGCCCTGTGTCGTCCGCCTTGCGGACGTCCGCCGGGCCGGAGGGCGGCCGTTCGGTCTGCACGGTCATGCTCGCGATCTCTCTTCTCGACGTACTCGACGCCGGGGCGGGGGCCGGCGAGTGGCCGGCCCCCGCCCCCATCCGTGCGCTCGCGCGCCTACTGCTGCTGCGCCAGGCGCTTGTTGAACTCGCCCTCGACCTGCTTGGCGGCCTCGGCCGGGGACTTTCCGTTCAGGACGGCGGTCAGGTACGTCTTGATCGGGTTGGGGTCGTTCTCGACGGCGGCCCACTCGGGGATCAGCGGCGTGGTGCCACCGACGGCGGCGGCCGGCGCGGCGGCCTCGGCGGGGGCGTTGCCCTCGAGGTTGCCCAGCAGCGACTCCTTGTTGGGGATGACGCCGTTGGCCTTGGCGAGCGCGCCCTCGAACTTGTCGGAGAGGGCGATCTTCAGGAACTCCTTGGCGAGTTCCTGCTTCTTGCTGCCCGCGGCGACGGCGAGGTTGGAGCCGCCGAGGAAGACGCCCTCGGGCTTGTCGGCCGTGGCGCCGGGGATGGTGAAGTAGCCGAGGTCCTGCTCGATCTTCGGGTTGGCCTTGATCGCGCTGGCGCCCTCCCAGCCCATGCCGATGAACGCGCCGGTCTTGCCCTTGGCGAAGACCTCGCCCTGCTGCGGGGTGGCCTCGTCCTTGTCCTTGGGCGCCCTGGACAGGGCCTGGAACTTCTTGTAGGTCTCCGTGGCGGCGGCGACCTTCGGGTCGTCGAGGTTGGAGACGTACTTGTCGCCGTCCTTCTTGACCAGCTCGCCGCCCTCGCCGATCACCAGGCCGACGAAGTGGTACCAGTTCTGGCCCGGCAGGTAGATCGGCTCGGCGTCGGTCTTCTCACCGATCGTCTTGAGGGCGTCGTAGAACTCGTCGCGGGTCTTCGGGGTGTCCTTCAGCCCCGCGTCCGCCCAGACCTTCTTGTTGTAGACGACGACGCGGTTGACGACGAACCACGGCGCGGCGTACTGCTTGCCCTCGAAGACGGACGACTTGTTGAGGGACTCGGACCAGTCGGCGCCGATCTCGGACTTGAGGTCGCCCAGGTCGGCGAGGCCGCCGGTCTTGGCGTAGGCCGGGGTCTGGGTGTTGCCGATCTCGAAGACGTCCGGCGGGTTCTCCTCGGACAGGGCGGTGGTCAGCTTCTGCTGGATGCCGTTCCACTGCTGGTTCTCGAACTTGACCTTGGCCTTGGTCTTCGCCTCGAATTCCTTGGCGAGGTCCGCCTGCCAGTCGTCGGGCGAGGAGCCGTCCATCACCCACACGGTGAGCGTCTCGCCCGCGTAACCGTCAGCGCCGGCCTTCTTGTCGTCGCTACCGCCGTCATCGCCACCGCACGCCGCGACGGAGAACAGCATGCCCGCGACCCCGATCGCGGCTATCAGCTTGCGCTTCACGCGCCACCCCTCCTCAGGAATGCCTTACTCACCCACGCCCTCGGCGGTGACCC
Organism: Streptomyces sp. CB02400; assembly: GCF_001905725.1. GTDB lineage: Bacteria > Actinomycetota > Actinomycetes > Streptomycetales > Streptomycetaceae > Streptomyces > Streptomyces atrovirens. Next base: position 316,359 of record NZ_LIWB01000001.1, on the reverse strand, counting down.
CCACAGTGGCGCAACAGCTCGGCGGGCTGGGACCCGGCTTCCTCTAAATGGTTTAGACCAGCAAGGGGAGCTTGGCCTAGACCTATGGCTCTGTCAAGGGTCGTGAACTCACGCCTGGATAACGGCTTCGACACCCCTGGCGGGGCGCAGAACTCCACCCAAAGAGGGACGGGTTGAAGCTTGGACTAGACCAAAGCGAGAACGCACGGTTATAACGGGGTCGCCGAGCGTGCGGCGCCGAACCCGGCCGTCCGCCGACGTGCACCGCGGCCGGCACCTGCCGTCCGCGCGCCGGACACCGCAGCCGGAAGGCAGGTCATGAGCACGGACGTCAGCAGCGCCCAGGCCGATACGGGGGCGCCGGGCCGTATCGGGCGCGTACCGAAGTACTACCGCATCAAGCAGCGGTTACTGCAGATGACCGACGAGCGCGCCCCGGGCGCCCCGATGCCGGCCGAGCGCCTGCTCGCCGTCGAGTTCCGCACCTCCCGCACCACGATCCGCAAGGCCCTGCTGGAGCTGGTCAGCGAGGGCCGGCTCGACCGGATCCAGGGCAAGGGCACGTTCGTCGCCCGCCCGAAGGTCTACCGGACGCTCCAGCTCACCTCGTACACCGAGGACATGCGGGCGCAGGGGCTCAGCCCCACCTCGCAGGTGCTGGACATCGGGTACATCGCCGCCGACGCGGAGCTGGCGGCCCTGCTGGAGGTGGATCCGGGGGACAGGGTGCTGCGCATCGAGCGGCTGCGGCTGGCCGGCGGGGAGCCCATGGCGATCGAGGCGACCCATCTGTCCGACCGGCGCTTCCCCCGTCTGCGCCGCAACCTGTCCCGCTACACCTCGCTCTACACCACCCTCGCCGAGGTGTACGGGGTACGGCCGGCGGAGGCCGACGAGACCATCGAGACCTCCCCGGCGACACCGCGGGAGGCGGGGCTGCTCGCCACGGACGTGGGCCTGCCGATGCTGCTGCTGTCCCGCCACTCGCGGGACGAGACGGGAACGCCGGTCGAGTGGGTCCGCTCGGTGTACCGGGGCTCGCGCTACAAGTTCACGGCGACGCTGACGCGCCCGGGGCCCTGACCGGGCGGTTCATTTCCAACACGGCCTGTTCCCAAGGGTGTTCGGCCGCCGCACCGAAAGGGCATTCCTTGACAGGGCCCAATGGTCCAGTCCAATATCCCAATGGTCTGAACCAGTCGTGGCGCGTTCCTCCCGCAACCGCCGCGTGCACAACCTTGCACGGAGGCCCGCATGACCGAGAGCAGCCACCCGCGACTGCTGCGGTGGGCGCACTCCGTGCTCCAGCCGGGCTTCGAGGGGACGACGGTGCCGGACTGGGTGCGCCGCCGGATCTCCGAGGGGCTCGCCTCGGTCGTCCTGTTCGGCCGGAACATCCACGGCCCCGAGCAGGTGGCGGGGCTCACCACCGCCCTGTACGCCGAGAACCCCGGCCTCGTCGTCGCCGTCGACGAGGAGGCGGGCGACGTCACCCGGCTCGAAGCCCGCACCGGGGCGTCCCGGCCGGGCAACCTGGCGCTCGGCACACTCGACGACATCGATGTCACCGAGCAGGTGGCCCGGGACGTCGGCCGGGAACTGAACGGCCTCGGCATCACCCTGAACTACGCGCCGAGCGCCGACGTGAACACCAATCCGCTGAATCCGGTCATCGGGGTGCGTTCCTTCGGGGCGCGCCCCGATGTCGTCTCCCGGCACGCCGCCGCGTGGGTGCGGGGGCTGCAGTCGGCGGGGGTCGCCGCGTGCGCCAAGCACTTCCCGGGCCACGGCGACACCGTGGTCGACTCCCATCTCGGGCTGCCGCAGGTCTCGGCCGACGCCGGGACCCTCGCGCTGACCGCGCTGCCGCCGTTCATCGCCGCGATGGACGCGGGCGTGCGGGCCGTGATGACCGCGCATCTGCTCGTGCCCGCCTACGACGACCGGTGGCCGGCGACCCTGAGCCGCCCCGTCGTCGGCGACCTGCTGCGCGGCGAACTCGGCTTCACCGGGCTGGTCGTGACCGACGCCGTCGAGATGGGCGCCGTGGCCGACCGCTACGGCGTGCCGGGCGCCGCCGTCCGGGCCGTCGCCGCCGGCGCGGACGCGGTCTGCGTCGGCGGCGGGACCGCCGCCGAGGAGACCACCACGCGGCTGGCCGACGCCCTGGTGAACGCCGTACTGGACGGCCGGCTGCCGGAGCGGCGGCTCGCCGAGGCGGCGGGCCGGGTCCGGGAGTTCGCCGAGTGGACGGGCGCGCTGCGGCGCGGCGCCTTCGTCTCCACCGGCACCCCCGGCATCGGGCTGGCGGCGGCCCGGCGGGCCGTCCGCATCCATCACAAGCCCGACCGCGGCACCGGGTTCCCGCTCGTGGGCATCCCCCACGTGGTGGAGCTCTCCCCCGCCACCACCCCCGCCATCGACCCCGGAACCCCGTGGGGCGTGGCGGAACCGCTGAGGGCGCTGTGCCCGGGCACCACGTCCGTCCGGCTCGGCGAGGACCAGCTCCAGGGTGGCGACGAGGTGCTGGACCGGCTGGCCCTGCGGCCGGCGGCCGGCCGGCCGCTGGTCGTGGTCGTCCGGGACGCCGCCCGCTACGGCTGGATGACCCGCGCGCTCGCCGGCCTGGTACGCCGACGGCCCGACGCCCTCGTCGTCGAGATGGGCGTTCCCGCGGGTGAGCGTCCCGGGGCGGTGTACCTGGCGACGCACGGCGCGACGCGCGTGTCGGGCATCGCCGCGGCCGAGGTCCTCATGGGCCGCACCGGGCCGTCGTAGCGACGGCCGACCGACCACCGAACCCCTCTTCCCTTCCTTCTCCCCTTCTGTCCGCATGCCGTGAGTGATCCCGATCTCCGGAGTACCGCATGACGACGCACCACCGTTTCTTACACCGAGCCCCCTCCGGGCGCCCCTACTTCAGCGCCGACGGCGAGACCTACCTCGCCGGGACGCAGCTGCGGCACCTGACCAAGGACCTGCCGCTGCGGGTGCTCTCGGAGGAACAGTTCGCGTCCTGGCAGAACCACGGTCACGTGGTGGTGCCGGAGGCGATCTCCCCCGACGCCGCCAAGCTGCTGCTGGAGTTCGCCTGGGAGTTCCAGGGCCTCGACCCGCAGCGCCCCGAGACCTGGTACCAGGAGCGCGCCTTCCGCTCTGACCTCGACCGTGACCTGTTCGTCTACGGCTTCGTCGAGGCGTACCAGCACCAGCTCATCTGGGACAGCCGGCAGGCGCGGCGGGTGTACGACGCGTTCGTGGACGTGTGGGACTGCGAGGAGCTGTGGGTCACCCTGGACCGGCTCAACCTCAACCCGCCCAATGTGCGGAACCGTTCGCGTTCCCTCATCGACCCCACGGACGAGGGGTTCGACATCGAGCTGCACTGGGACGTGGACACCACGGCGAGCGTGCCGCCGCAGCGGGTGCAGGGCATCATCGCGCTCACCGACACGGAACCGGACCAGGGCGGCTTCCAGTGCTCCCCGGAGCTCTTCCGCCGGTTCGAGGAGTGGAAGGTCGCACAGCCCGCCGACCGGGACCCGATCCGTCCGGGCGCCGACCGCACCGAATTCCCCGTCGTACGGCCCCAGCTCAAGGCCGGTGATCTGCTGATCTTCAACGGGATGCTGGCGCACGGCGTGGCGCCCAACACCTCGGCCGACGGGGTGCGCGCGGTGCAGTACCTGTCGATGATGCCCGCCCTGGAGGAGCACGAGGAGCTGCGCCGCTCACGGGTGGAGTCCTGGCGCACGCTCAGCACCCCGGAGTGGAACGCGACCCTGCTCGGCGACGCCGTGAAGCACGAGTCCCTGCGCTACGGGCCCGCCGAACTCAACGTCCTGGGACGGAAGTTGCTGGGGCTGGACTCCTGGCACGAGTCGACGCGATGAGCGAGGAAGCCGACATGCACCGGATATGCCTGAGCCTCCCCACCGACCGGGAGTGCTCCGCGACCATCACCGCCATCGGCGGGGAAGCCTCGTACGCCGCCCGGAACTTCGACGTCGAGGTGCACCTGCTGATCCTCGACTCCTCCGACGGACAGACCCGCGAAGCCCATGCCCGTACGGTCGCCGCGCTCCCCGGGACCGCGGGCGTCGTCGTGCACCACCTCGACGAGTCCGCCCAGCGGGACTTCCTGCGGGGCGCCATCGACCGGGCCGCGCTCCCGGAGCCGGAGCGGATCCTCGGCCTCATGCTCCCGGACGCGCTCTCGTACGGCGCCTGCACCAACCGGGCGTTCCTGGTCGCGGCGGCGCTGGGCTGCCGTTCGCTGCACCGGCGCGACTCCGACTGCAGTTACCAGGTCTTCGACGGCGAGCCCGTCCATCCGATCCACCACGAGCTGACCTCCCTGGGCAAGCGCGCCCGTGACGCCTTCGCCGGCGTGTCGGAGGTGACGCTCGACCCCGCGCTCGCCGACCGGCCCGTCTCCATGGTGGGCGCCTCCTTCATCGGGGAGCTCTCCGTCGACATCGGCGGGATACGGGAGCTCGACAAGGAGGTGTACGACGAGGTCGTCGGCCTGTGGGCGCCCGGCCACTGGTCCGCCGAGCAGAAGCGGGAGCTGGCCGAGGAGTCCTTCAAGGGCGCCGGGATGCTGCCCTTCACGGGCGACCACTCGACGCTGACGCTGGTCGACCCGATGCGCGTCGACATGTCCAACATCGCCTTCGACCGGGACGTGTACGAGCGGCTGCCGCTGCCGCCGGCCACCGCGACCATCGGCAGTGACTACTTCCTCATCCACGCCGTGTACGACGCCGCGCTGCCCGGTGTCCTGCACAACCGGCACATCGAGAACTACTACACCGGGGAGCGCCGCACCCACGCCGGCTTCCTGGCGTACCAGACACGGTTCGTGAAGTTCCTGCTGTCCATGCTGTACCTGCACCACGTCTACGAGCGGATGGCCGAAGCGGGCGACGCGCTGCTGGACGACGGCGGGCGGCTCGACCCGGCGCCGTTCGCCGCGTTCCTCACCGAGAGCGTGCGGCTGGACCGTACGGAGAACGAGCGGCGGCTGGACACGGTCGCGGCGGCGTACGGGCGACTGGGCGGGAAGTACGCCGAGTTCGCGCGCGGCATGACGGCCGACCGGGAGCGGCTGCTGGACGAGGCCGCGCTGGACACCGAGGACTTCGTGGTGCTGATCGGCGCCTGGGAGGCCCTCGTGCACGCGAGCCGGGGCGCGCTCCGGTGACCGCGGCCCTGCGTGCCGCCCTCGCGGCCGCCACCGAGGACGCGCTCGTCTACGACCTGGGCGGGATCGCCGCCCGGTACGGCGCGCTGACCGCGGAACTGCCCGGCGTGGACGTGCGGTTCGCGATGAAGGCGTGTCCCGTGGAGGAGGTCCTGGCCTGTCTGGCCGGCCGGGGCGCCGGTTTCGACGCGGCGAGCCCCCGGGAGATCGTCCGGGCGCTGGCGACGGGCGTGCCCGCGCACCGGGTCCACTACGGCAACACCGTCAAGTCCGACCGGGACATCGCTCGGGCGTACCGGCTCGGTGTGCGGGACTTCGCCACGGACAGCGTGGAGGACGTGGCGGCACTGGCCGAACACGCGCCGGGTGCCCGGGTGTTCTGCCGGCTGGCGACCAGCGGTGAGGGTGCGCTGTGGGGGCTGAGCCGGAAGTTCGGGTGCTCGGCGGACGACGCCGTACGGGTGCTGGCGGCGGCGCGGGACGCGGGTCTGGTCCCCGCCGGTCTCTCGGTGCACGTCGGGTCGCAGCAGATGACCGCCGAGGCGTGGCAGCAGGCGTTCGCGGCCCTCGCCGAGGTGCTCGCGGCGCTGCACGGCCGCGGGATCGTGCCGGACCACGTCAACCTCGGCGGCGGTCTGCCGGCGCTCGGCTACGCCGACCGCCGGGGTGAACGGCTCGACCCCCCGCTGGACAAGATCCTCGCCGTGCTCCGCGAGGGCATGGAGCGGCTGACGTCCCTCTCCCCCCGCCCCCTGGCCTTCGTCATCGAGCCGGGACGCCATCTGGTGGCCGACCACGGAGCGGTCCGGGCCCATGTCTCCCGGCTGACGTCCCGCCGCGGGCCGGACGGGGAACGGGAGCACTGGCTGTACCTGAGCTGCGGGAAGTTCAACGGCCTGTACGAGATGGACCAGGTGCGGTACCCGCTCGTCTTCCCGTCCCACCCGTCCCACCCGGACGGGGCCGACGCGGACCTGGTGCCGGTCGTGGTCGCGGGTCCCACCTGCGACAGTGACGACGCCTACGCCCACGAGCACCGCCGGGTGCGGGTGCCGAGGGCGGTCGCGTCGGGCGACCCGGTCTGGGTGCTGTCGGCGGGCGCGTACGCCGCCAGCTACATGACCGAGGGCTTCAACGGCTTCGGCCCGCTCCCCCGCGTCTGCGTGGGCGGTGACACCCCGGAGGTGCGCGTACGCGCGATCGCCGAGGACGACTGGCCGCGGATCGCCGCGCTGGAGGCCGAGGTGTACGCGCCGGCCTCGCTGTCGGAGGGCGCCGAGGCGCTCCGCTCCCGGGGCCGGGCCGCCCCGGCGACCTGCTTCGTCCTGGAGACCGGTGACCGTGTCGCCGGCTATGTGCTCGCCCTGCCCTACCCACGATTCCGGTATCCGGACCTGACCCGGCCGGAGGAGCGGGCGTACGACTCCCGCAATCTGCATCTGCACGACCTCGTGATCGCGGACGACCTGCGCGGCAGGGGGCTGGGCAGCAGACTGCTGCGGCACCTCACGGCGGTCGCGCGGCGGTCGTCGTACGAACGGATCTCGCTGGTCGCCGTCGGCGGGACGGGGGGCTTCTGGGCCGGTCACGGTTACCGGCCCGAGCCGGGGGCCGAGCTCCACGGGAGTTACGGCGACGGCGCCGTCTACATGTCCTGCCCGGTCCAGTACGACCGCTCCGGCGGCCCGGAAGAGGGGTCCTGACGTCCATGCTGCCCACCCTCGGCGATTTCCGCCGTGACCAACTGGCGATCGCCGCCCTGTTCTCCTTCCTCGGTTTCCAGTACGCCACCTGGGCCTCCCGGCTGCCCGCCCTCAAGGACCGCTTCGACCTGGGCGGGACGGAGGTGGGTCTGCTGCTGATGGCCGCCGGGGTCGGGGCGGCGGTGTCCTTCCCGCTGGTCGCGCCGCTGATGCGGCGGCTGGGCGCCCGGCGGCTGGCGCTCTGGTCCGCGCTGGCCCTGGTGGCGGTGCTGCCCGTGCTGGCCGCAGTCGGCAGTTATCCGCTCGCCCTGCTGGTGATCCTCCTCGACGGTATGGCCGTCGGCTGTCTGAACGTCGCCATGAACGCGCAGGGCGCCGCCCTGGAGTCCCACTACGGGCGGGCCGCGATGGCCCAGTTGCACGCGACGTTCAGCGGGGGCTCGCTCGGGGGCGCGCTGCTGGCCTCCGGGGTGAACACCGTGACGCACTCGGTGACCGCGCACTTCGCCGTGGCGGCGGGGCTGGGGGTGCTGCTGCTGGCGGGTTCCAAGCCCCGGGTGCTCACCGACGCGCCCGCTCCCCCGGCTTCCCCGGCCGGGGAGCAGCCGGCCGAGGGCGGGAAGAAGGGTCTGCGGAGCCTGACGGGTGCCTCGCGCACGGCTCTCGTACTGGGCTGCGCCATGGTGTTCGGCACGGTCGTCGAGGGTGCCATGAACGACTGGTCGGCGCTCTATCTGACGGAGGAGACCGGCGCGTCGGGGCGGCTGGCGCCGCTGGGCATCGCCGTCGTCTCGGTGATGATGGTGGTGGCCCGTCTGCTGGGCGACGGCTGGCGCAACCGGTGGGGCGACGCGCGCATGGTGCGGGTGGGCAGCACGATGGCCGGCACCGGTCTCGCCCTCGCGCTGCTGGCCGGCGGCACCTGGCCCGCGCTCGTCGGCTTCGCCTGCGTCGGCCTGGGCATGGCGACGGTGACCCCCTGTCTCTACGTCGCCGCCGCCACGGAGGGACCGGGCGCCCTCGCCCTGGTCGCCGCCATGGGCACCACCGGCCTCCTGGCGGGCCCGGCCCTGATCGGTTTCGTCGCCGGCCACTCGGACCTGACGACCGGCATGGCGGTGGTCGCGGCGTCCGCGGTGCTGGTGGCGGTGTGCTCGGGGTGGGTCCGCTTCAAGGAGCGGGAGGGCGAGCCGGTGCCCCACTGAACGTCGGAGGGCTCCCGCACGGACCGTCCCGTGCGGGAGCCCTCCGACGTGTGTCACGGCGCGAGCGGCGGACTGTCGCCCCGCTCCTTGGCGGCGGTGTGCCGGCGGGCCGCGTCCTGCCAGTCGACCACCTTCCACATCGCCTCGATGAAGTCCACCTTCTGGTTCCTGTACTGCGGGTAGAAGGCGTGCTCCCAGGCGTCGAAGACCAGGATCGGGGTGGAGCCCTGGGCGACGTTGCCCTGGTGGTCGTGGACCTGCTCGACGATCGGCCGGCCGCTCAGCGGCTCGTACGCCAGGACGCCCCAGCCCGAACCCCGGGTGGTGGCCGACGCCTTGGAGAGCTGCGCCTTGAAGCGGTCGAAGGAGCCGAAGGACTCGGCGATGGCGTCGGCCGGTTCGCCCACGCCGTCCTTGTCCAGCGGCTCGCCGCCACCGTCACCGGTCATGTTGTGCCAGTAGATCGAGTGCAGGATGTGCCCGGAGAGGTGGAAGGCCAGGTTCTTCTCCAGGCCGTTGATCGACCCCCAGGTCTCCTTCTCCCGTGCCTCGGCGAGCTGCTCCAGGGTGTCGTTGGCCCCCTTCACTTAGGCCGCGTGGTGCTTGTCGTGGTGCAGCTCGATGGTCTCGGGGCTGATGACCGGGGCGAGTGCCGCGTAGTCGTACGGCAGTTCCGGGAGCGCGTACAGCGCCATGTCCGACGCCCTCCGCCCTTATTGCGACTCGTATACAACTGCATGCTGACAGCAAGAGGTGGTCCGGCGGCTACTCCGGCACGGCTCCGAGCGTCTTCAGGACCCCGTACACGCCGACGCACAGGATCGCGGCGCTGCTGAGGACGAGGGCGGCGGTGAGCCAGGCGTTGGTGCGGAAGCGCTTCGGCACTCCGGTGTGGCGCAGCCGCCAGACGGCGACGACCACGGCGAGCAGGAAGACGCCGCCGCCGATGCCGCCGATCTGCACCATCAGCACCGGCGACTGCATCCAGAGGAAGAAGCAGGTCCACAGCAGCGGCAGGCACCAGGTGAGGATGCGGATGGTGCGGGTGCGGGCGCGGACGTCGCTCCAGTCGAGGACGCCGAGCAGGCCGAGCGTGTTGGTCCACAGCCGGGGCACGGAGGCGGTGGAGCCGATGAGGGTGGAGAAGAGGACGGCGAGCGCGCCGACGAGGAACAGGTACTCGGCCCAGGGGCCCATCGTGTCGGTGTAGATCCGCGAGAGCGTGGTGATCATCTCGTTGCCCTCGGGCACCAGGCCCTGCGGGTGGAGCACGGCCGCGCCGATGACGTAGAAGGAGAGGGTGCACAGCACGCAGACGGCGAGGCCGGTGAGGGCGTCCAGGCGCATCACCTTGATCCAGCCCTCGGCGCGGCGGGCGCGCTCCTCGCTGCCGTCGTCGGGGCCGGTCCAGCGGGCGTAGCCCTTCTCCAGGCACCAGTAGGTGTACGTGGTCATCTCGTCGGCACCGACGCCGGTGATGCCGAAGACGGCGAGCGCGATGCCGACGGTGCCGGCCGGGATCTCGAAGCCGAAGCCGCTGCCCAGTTCGGACGAGCCGTAGCCGAACCCGGTGCCGGGCAGGCCGACCGCGAGGCTGACGGTGACCAGGGTGAAGACGACGACGGAGACGAGACAGGCGCGTTCGACGAGGCTGTACTTGCCGGACTGCAGCAGCAGGATGGCGGCGACCGTGACGACGACGGCCCAGAGCGCCAGGGAGCCCCAGCTCAGTGGTTCGCCGATGACCGGCCACAGCACCGAACAGGCCGCCGCCGTACCGCCGATGATGCCTCCGCGCTGGAACATCTTGGCGAAGTCCATGCCGATCCAGAGCCAGTTGATCCAGCTCAGCCGGCCGATGCGGGGGCCGACCTCGCGGTAACCCTCAAGGGCGGTGCGCCCGTTGAGGATGGTCCACTGGGCCAGCTCCATCTGGACCCAGACCTTGACCGCGGTCGAGACGATCACCAGCCACAGCAGCGCGAATCCGGCCTCGGCGCCGAGCGCGGTGGTGGTGATCAGCTCTCCGGAGCCGACCACGGCGGCCGACAGCACGAAGCCGGGGCCGAGATGGCGGATCCGGTCACGGAAGGCGGTGGGTGCCGGGCGGGCGTCCTCGGGGCGCAGGGCGTACGGATCGGCCTGCGCGTGCTCCGCCGCTGGGGCGGTGGCGGTGGTCGACATGGCGGTGTTCCTTTGCTGTTTCCGGCGCCGTCGCCGGAGCGGAAGGCAAACAGGGCGGGTAAGGGCATGGGGGGTGACGTGGTGGGTCGGCGGCGGGGTCAGCCGGCCGCGTGGCGCGGAGGTTCGCCGGCGAGGACACGGAGTACGTCCTCGGCGACCATCAGGCCCATCGCGCGGTTGGCCTCCGGGGTGCAGGCGGCCATGTGGGAGGTGAGGGTGAGCCGGGGCGCCGTGCGCAGGACGTGGCCGGCCGGGAGGGGTTCGACGGCGAAGGCGTCGAGCGCGGCGGCGGCCAGGTGCCCGGAGTGCAGGGCCTCGGCGAGCGCGGTGTCGTCGACGAGGCCGCCGCGGGCGGCGTTGACGAGGATCGCGCCGGGTTTCATGGCACCGAGGCGGGCGGCGTCCAGGAGCGGGGCGCCGGCGGGCGGGAGGTGCAGGGTGACCACGTCGGCGCGGGCGAGGAGCGCGTCGAGGGTGACGGGTTCGGCGTCCGCCGCGGTCACCGCGTCGTCGGGGACGTACGGGTCGTGGGCGAGGACGCTCATCCCGAAGGCGCGCGCGTAGCCGGCGACGAGCCGCCCGATGCGCCCGAAGCCGACGACGCCGAGGGTCCTGCCGTGCAGTTCGGGGCCGAAGAGCTTGGGCCAGCCGCCCTCGGTGACGGAGGTGTGGGAGGCGCTGATCCGGCGGGCGGCGTCGAGGACGAGGCCGAAGGTGTACTCGGCGACGGCCCGGGAGTTGGAGCCGGGCGCGCAGACGACGGGGATGCCGCGGTCGCGGGCGGCGGCGACGTCGATGGTGTCGGTGCCGACGCCGTGCTTGGCGATGACCCTCAGCCGCGGGGCGGCGTCCATGACCTCGGCGGTGACCGGGTCCATGCCGGCGACGAGCGCGTCGGCGCCGGATATCCGGGCGAGCAGTTCGTCGTACGGCAGGGCGCGGTCGTCGTACGGGCGGACCGGGCCGGCGCCGCCGTCGGCGAGGAGGGTCCAGGGGTCGGGCGAGTGGCGGGCGAAGGTGGGCGTGGTGATGAGGGTGGTGCGGGTGGATGTGCTCATGCCCGGCTGCCCTTCCGCGCCGCGTCCAGGTGGGTGGCGGCGATCTGCTGGAGGTGGACCACGTCGGCGGCGACGGACGCGAAGGTGAAGCCCTCGTCGAGCCGGCGGGCGGCGCTCGCGCCGTCGCCGTTGTGGATGCCGGCGGCGATACCGGCGGCCTCGGCGGCCTTGCGGATCCGGGTGAGGGCCTGCTCGAACCCGTCGGCGACGCCGGGGTCCGTGGAGGTCCGGCCGCCGATGGCCAGGCGCAGGTCGGAGGGGCCGACGTAGATGCCGTCGAGTCCGGGGGTGGCGCAGATCTCCTCGACGTTGGCGAGTCCGTCGGCGGTCTCGATCATGGCGAGGACGGCGGTCTGCTCGTGGGTGTCGGCCGGGTCGGGGCCGATGCGCAGCTGGGCGCGCATGGGGCCGTAGGAGCGGCGGCCGTGCGGCGGGTAGCGCACGGCGGCGACCGCGTCGGCGGCGTCCCGCGCGGTGTCGACGAGCGGCACGATGACGGCGGCGGCGCCCGCGTCGAGCGCGCGGCCGATGTACGTCGGGTCGTTGGCCTCGACGCGGACCATGCCGACGGCGGTGGAGCCGCGGGTGTCGGTGGCGATGAGGTTGTTCAGCAGGCCCTGGTAACCGAAGAGGCCGTGCTGGGCGTCGAAGGCCAGGTAGTCGTAACCGAGCCGGGCGAGACGCTCGGCGGCGACGGGCGAGTCGAGCAGCGACCAGTAGCCGATGAGGGGGCGGCGGTCGCGCAGGGCGGCGGTGAAGTGCGCGGCGGTGGTCATGAGAGGGCTCCGGACTGGTGGGGCGGCTGCGGTCAGTGGTTGCAGGCGGGCATCGGGCCGCGCCGGGCGGAGCCGACGGCGTCACAGGCGGCGGTCACGTCCTCGGGCAGCGGGCCGGCCTGGGCGGCGGCGGAGTGCGCGGCGGCGGAGTGCGCGGCGGCGGTCATGAGAGGGCTCCGGACTGCTGAGCCGGGTGCGGTCAGCGGTTGTAGGCGGGCATCGGGCCGCGCAGGGCGGAGCCGACGGCGTCACAGGCGGCGGTCACGTCCTCGGGCAGCGGGCCGGCCTGGGCGGCGGCGATGTTGGCCCGCAGGTGTTCCGGCCGGGAGCCGCCGAGCAGGAGGGCGTCGGTGGAGGGGCGGTCCAGCAGCCAGCGCAGGGCGAGTTCGGTGAGCGGGAGGCCGGCCCCGTCGGCGATCGCGGTGAGCTGTGCGACGGCGGCGAAGAGGTCCTCGTTCCAGTAGCGCTCCCGGTACATCGCGGCGAGCTTGGAGTCGCCGAAGCGGCCGGTGGCGGGGTCGGCCTCGAAACGGTGCCGGCCGGTGAGGAGGCCGCCGCCGAGCGGGTTGTAGACCACGGTGCGCAGACCGCTCACCGCCGCGTACTCGACGTACTCCTCCTCGATCCGGCGGGCGAGGAGGTTGTGCAGCTGCTGCGCGACGACCGGGCGCGGGGCGCCGACCTCGTCGGCGGTGCGGGTCAGCTCGGCGATCTGCCAGGCGGCGAAGTTGGACACGCCGAGCGCGCGGATCTTCCCCTCCGCGACGAACTCGGCCACGGCTTCGAGGGTCTCCGCGAGCGGCGTACGGCGGTCCGGCTGGTGCAGGTAGAAGAGGTCGACGTGGTCGGTGCCGAGCCGCTTGAGGCTGCCGTCGAGGGCGGCCCGCAGACCGGCCGGGGAGAGCGGTGCGTGCTCGCCCTGGTCGGGGTGCGGGATGCCGGCCTTGGTGGCGAGCACGATCCGGTCCCGGCGTCCGGGCAGCAGGTCGGCGAGGATCCGCTCGCTCTCGCCGCCCGCGTAGCCGTTGGCCGTGTCCACGCCGGTGAGGCCGGCGTCGAGGGCGGTGTCCAGCATGGCGGCGGCGCCCGCGCGGTCGACGGTGTCGCCGAACGTCATGGTGCCCAGGACCAGACGGGAGAGCGGTAGGGGGACGAGCGGGAGCTCGATTCCCTGTGGGCTTCCCTGCGCGCTTCCCTGGGGGCTTCCGTGCGGGCCGGGGCGGGTGCCGGTGCTCACGAGCGGTTCCTTCCGGTGCGGGACGGTGGCTTCTCGGTGGGTGAACGCTCGCATGACTGCGCGTTATGCGCAAGAGTCTCGCGCGAATCGCGCAAGCTATGCCATCATCAGGGCACTGCGATACCGAGTTCACCGAGTTCTTGGAGGAGGTCCGCGTGTGCCGTGGGGACGACACCGCGGTCGTCGCGCTCGCCGACGACCTGTCGGGGGCGGCGGAGGCCGCCGCGCTGCTACGGCTGCCCGCGCGGCTCGTGCTGCACGCCGACGACCTGGGAGTATCCGGTGCCGACGGGGAGGCCGTGGTGGTGGACCTCGACTCGCGGTACCTGGACGACGAGGCGGCGGCCGATGCCGTACGGGCCGCGGTGGACGCGGTGGGGACGGCGACGGGGCGGGCCCCGGCCGGTGCCCGCACGGACACGGACACCACGGCTTCACGCGCGTTTCGCGCACTCAATTCCCGCGAGTCGTACGGCAGTCCGCTCTGGTTCAAGAAGTGCGACTCGCTGCTGCGCGGGCCGGTCGGCGCGGAGGCCGTCGCCTTCGCGGAAGGGGCCGAGGTCCTGGTGATCGCGACGGCCCTGCCCGCCGCACGGCGCGTGGTGCGCGGCGGCGTGGTGCTGGTCGACGGGGTGCCGCTGCACGAGTGCGCCGCCTGGCGCGCGGAGGAACGCGCCGCGCCGCGGTCCGTCGCCGAGGCGCTGGCACCGCTGCCGACCGCGGACGTACCGCTGGAGACCGTACGGCAGGGCCCCATCGCGCTGGCCGGCCGCTTCCGGGAGCTGACGGTCCGCGGACGGCATCCGGTCTGCGACGCGGAGACCGACACCGACCTGACGGTGATCACCACCGCGGCGGCACTCCTCGGCCCGGGCGCCCGCCTCCTGGGCAGCGGCGGCCTGGCGGCCGCTCTCGGCCGCCGGCTCGCCGCGCGGCGCGCACACGGGCCGTCGGCGGAAACCGGACCCACGGCCGCTCGGCCGAAGGCGACCGAACCGTTCGCGACGCGGCCGACGGGACCACCGATGGCAGTCCGGTCGGCGGGACCGGCAGCGGCGGTCGCCCCTGGGGCGCCGTCGACGTCGGCCGGACCGATGGCGGCTTCGGTGTCGGCGACGCCGTCGGGGGACGCCGAGCCGGCGTCACACCCGTCGACGGCGGCCGAGCCCGCGGTGACCGGAGCGGCCATCCCGGCGGTCCCGGTCGAGGCTTCCGCCCGGCCGGCTGTCGAGGACGGGAGGTCGGGGGGAGCCGGGGGCGTCGCGCGGCCCCTGCTCGTCGTCGCCGGGAGTGCGGAGCCCGTGGTGGCCGAGCAGATCGGGCGGCTGGTCGCGGCCGGGGCCCGGCATCTGCCGCTGAAGCCCGAGGAGTTGGCCGGGGCGGAGGGCGTCGTGCTGCCCGAACTCGCCACCGGGACGGTGACCGTACTGTCCGTCGACGGGTCCGACGGCGTCCGGCCCGGTGCGGCACGCGCGGTCGTGGCCGGACTGGCGCGGGCCGTCTCCGCGCTGCCGGGACGCCCTGACCTCGTCCTGACCGGCGGCGAGACGGCCCGCCGGGTGCTCGACTCGCTCGGTGTCACGACGCTCCGGCCCGTCGGCGAGATCCACCACGGTGCCGTGCACTGCAGGACCGACGACGGCCGGTCGGTCGTCACCCGCCCCGGGAGCTTCGGCGGCCCGGACTCGTTCGTCCATATCGCGGCGGCACTCCGCCCCTCTCAGCAAGGAGCCACCCTGTGAACGCGCAGCAGCCCCTCCCCCTCATCGGTGTCACCATGGGCGACGGCGCCGGTATCGGGCCCGAGGTGATCGTGCCCGCGGTGCTGGACGCCGCGACGCTGGACCGGTGCCGGCCGGTGGTGATCGGCGACGCCGCCCGGCTGCGGGAAGCGGCCCGGATCCTCGGCACCGAGTGCGAGATCGTGACCGTACCGACGCCGGCGGCGGCCGAGTCCGCACCGGGCCGGATCAATGTCGTGGACCTGGGACTGCTCCCCGCCGGCCTGCCCTGGGGCGCACTGTCCGCCGCCGCCGGCAACGCCGCGTACGAGTACGTCAAGCGGGCCGCGGAACTGGCCCTCGCCGGTGAGATCGACGGCATCTGCACCGCCCCCCTCAACAAGGAGGCGCTGCACGCCGCCGGGCACGTCTACCCCGGACACACCGAACTGCTCGCCCACTTCACCGGGGTGGAGGAGGTGTCGATGATGCTCTCCACCGAGAAGGTGAAGGTCATCCACGTCACCACCCACATCGGTCTCATCGACGCCGTCAACCGGATCGAGCCCGGCCTGGTCGAGAGGACCGTGCGCCGCGGCCACGAGGCCATGGTCCGGGCGGGGGTGGCCTCACCCGTCATCGGCGTCTGCGGCATCAACCCGCACGCCGGCGAGAACGGCCTGTTCGGCTACGGCGAGGAGGAGGAGAAGATCGTCCCCGCGCTGGAGAAGGTGCGCCGCGACGGCATCGACGCGCGCGGCCCGCTGCCCGCCGACACCGCGTTCTTCCTGGCCTCGCGGGGCGACTACGACCTGATCGTGGCGATGTACCACGACCAGGGCCACGGCCCGGTCAAGGTGCTCGGCATCGAGGCGGGCGTCAACCTCACCGTCGGTCTCCCGGTGATCCGCACCTCCGTCGACCACGGCACGGCCTTCGACATCGCCGGTACGGGGAAGGCCGAGGCCGGTAGCATGATCGAGGCGCTGCGGCAGGCCGCCGAGATGTCCACCGCCCGCTGAATCCACGTACCGCGAAGGACACTTGATGCCGCCCAACGGATCCCAGGCTCGGCGCGAGGAGATCCTGCGACTCGCCACCACCACCGGCCTGGCCAGTGTCGAGGAGCTGTCCCGGCACTTCGGCGTGACCGCCTCCACCATCCGCCGCGACCTCGCCCGGCTCACCGCCGACGGCCGGCTGGCCCGCACCTACGGCGGGGCGATGGCGCTGAACGCGCACCCGGAGGCGTCGCTGCGCCAGCGCACCACGGAGGCGTACGAGCAGAAGCGGGCCATCGCCCGGTGGGCGGCGGCGCAGATCCAGCCCGGCGAGACCGTGCTGCTGGACGCCGGTTCGACGGTCGGGGCGCTGGCGCACGAGCTGCGTACGGCGCAGGACCTCACCGTCGCCACGACCGGTCTGACCGCGCTGCACGAGCTGGCGGACGTCGAGTCCGTTCACGTGGAGTGTCTGGGCGGGACGTTGCGCCCGCTCAGCCAGGCTTTCGTCGGGCCGCTGACGGAGGCGGCGCTGGAGCGGATGACGTTCGACCGGGTCTTCCTGTCCGCGGACGGGGTGACCGCGGACGGGGGGATCTGCGAGGCGGACCTGCGGCAGACGCGGCTGAAGGAGCTGATGGCTCGGCGGGCCGCCCGGACGTATGTGCTGGCGCACGCGGCGAAGTTGGGGCGGGCGCCGTTCCACGCGTGGGCCACGTTGCCGCAGGGATGGACGTTGGTCACGGACACCTCGGCGGCGGAAGCGGATGTGGCGGCGTTCGTCGAGCGCGGTACACGGGTGGTGCTGGCGGAGGTGCTGGAGGAGCCGGCACCGCCGCAAGAGGGCTGAGCAGCGGCACCGGGGGACTCTGTGCCGGTGTGGGGCGAGGGGGTGTTTGCGCGGCCCGACGCTTGCGGGGTGCCTCCCCCGCTCTCGGCTTCTCCCCCATGAGCGGGAGGGACCCCCACCACCCACCCGTGCCGCCCTGGGGGTACCTCCCAGGCCTTCAAGGCACTGGGAGAGGCACGACTGCCCGCGGGAACAGCAGTGGGTGACGGCCTGCCGGGGCTCCTCAGCCGGCGGAGGCCAGGCGTCGGCCACGGCCTCGCCCGGCCTCCGTCACTCCTCCTCCCCCTCCTCCGAGCCCCCGCCGAACAGGCGGGCCGACTTGTCCTCCTGGGCGAGGCGGCGCATGGCCAGCAGGGCCGGTTCCAGGAGGACCGAGACCAGAACCGCGCGTTCGGCCAGCTCCAGCACGCCGGACACGCCTTCCATCTGCTGGACGTCCAGCTCCGAGATACGGTCCGCCAGCCGCGCATAGGGCAGCAGGGACCGCCAGTCGATGCCCGAGTCCATGTCCGACAGGGCGTCCAGGACCTCACCGAGGCTCCGTATGGCGGCGGTGCCGGAGTGCACCTCCCAGCCCATCGCGGCGACCAGCTCGCGCGCGTCGGTGACACCGCCCGTCTCCTCGCCCGCCTCCTGCCTCTCCCGCTCCCGCGCCTGTTTCTGCTGCTGGGTGACGGGGCGGGCGTCGGTCACGATGCCGAAGATCTGGTGCAGATCGCCGTCCTGCTCCGTGACGGCACCCAGGATCTCCTTCACCGCCCCCACCGGCAGCCGCCGTACGCCGACCAGCGTGCGGACGAGACGGAGGCGGCGCAGGTGTTCCTCGCCGTAGTCGGCCTGGTTGGCGGCCGTCGCCCGGCCCGGGGGCAGCAGACCGTCCCGTAGGTAGTACTTGATCGTGGGGATGGAGACGCCGCTGCGGCGGCTGAGTTCCGAGATTTTCACAGATCCTCGCTCACTCACTGGATAACGGATAATGGATCGCACTACTATCCATCACAGGTCGAGCCGGTCGGCTCACCCTTCCCATGTGACGGGGGTATTGTCATGAGCACTCTCAAAAGACCGTTATGGTTGGTCATCCTCGCATGCAGTCTGCCGATGTTCATGGTCGCGCTCGACAACCTGGTGGTGACGACCGCGCTGCGGACCATGGCCGTCGACCTCGACGCGTCCACCGAGGACCTGCAGTGGTTCGTCAACGCCTACGTCCTCAGCTTCGCCTGTCTGTTGCTGACCGGGGCGGCGCTGGGTGACCGGTTCGGCCGGCGCCGGGTCTTCGTGACCGGCATCGCGCTGTTCACCCTGGCCTCGATCGGCTGCGGCCTCGCCGACAGCAGCGGACAGCTCATCCTCATGCGGGCACTGCAGGGTATCGGCGCCTCGGCCGTGATGCCGCTGTCGCTGACGCTGCTCGCGGAGGAGGTCCCGGACGAGAAGCGCGGCCTGGCCCTCGGACTGTGGTCCGCGGTCAGCGGCACGGCCGTGGCGTTCGGGCCCGTGGTGGGCGGTGCGGTGGTCGACGGCCTGGACTGGCAGTGGATCTTCTGGATCAACGTCCCGGTGTGCCTGGTGGCGGTCCCGCTGGTGCTGTCCGTGCTCCGGGAGAGTTCCCTGGCCGGCACCCGGCTCGACCTGCCCGGCATGCTCCTCGCCACGGCGGGACTCCTCGCGACCGTCTGGGCGATCGTGAACGGAGAGGAGGAGGGCTGGGGTTCGGGCCCCGTCCTGTCGGCGTTCACCGGCGGAGCCGTCCTGCTGACCCTGTTCGTGCTGTGGGAGCGCCGGGCGGCCCAGCCGCTGCTTCCGCTCTCCTTCTACCGCGAGCGGGCCTTCGTCCTCTCCAACCTGGTCTCCGCGAGCATGTACTTCGGCGTCTTCGGGTCGATCTTCCTGCTGGCGCAGTTCTTCCAGGTCGCGCCCGTCCGCACCCCGCTGGAGGCCGGTGTGCTCACGCTGGCCTGGACCCTGATGCCGATGTTCGTCGCGCCGGTCGCCGGTGCCCTGACCGACAAGGTGGGCGGCGGACGCCTGATGGCCCTCGGCCTCTTCCTCCAGGCGGCCGGGCTGGCCTGGATCAACCTGGTGGCCACGTCGGACACCCCGTACTCGCGCATGGCCGGCGCCATGGTCGTCGCGGGCGTCGGCATGGGCCTCGTCTTCGCACCGACGGCGGCGGTGGTACTGGGCGCGGTCGGGCCGCGGCACCGCGGCAAGGCGTCCGGCGCCAACAGCACCGTCCGCGAGATCGGCGGCGCCCTCGGCACCGCCATCCTGAGCAGCGTCTTCATGCGCTACGGCGACGACCGCACCGCACAGGGGTTCGTGGACGGCATGCGCCCCGGCATCTGGATCGGCGTCGCCGTGGTCCTCGCGGGCGCCCTGTGCGCCCTCGCCATCCCCCGCCCCGACGCCACCGCCCCGACGGCTCCCGCGTCCGAGGACCACGAAGAACCCGACCGGGCCCCCAGCCCGGCGACCCGCTGAATGCCGCCGGGCACGGTGGAGCACGACCGTGACGGCCCCGGCCCCTGGTGGGGCCGGGGCCGTCACGGATCTCGGTGACCGTCTCTCAGTAGTCGGCGGAGCTGCCGCGGACGACACAGGACCGGCTGTTCTCCCAGCCCCAGCCGTCGCCATCGGGGTCGGAGGAGCTGCCGTTCACGCAGTACGGGTAGCCGTTCGGAGCCGTGCCCGCGGAGCCGGTGTCCGCCGCGCTGCCGCGGACGACGCAGGAGCGGCTGTTCTCCCAGCCCCAGCCGTCACCGTCCGGGTCCGACGAACTGCCGTTCACGCAGTACGGGTAGCCGTTCGGAGCCGTGCCCCCGTCGCTGCCCCCGTCGTCCCCGCCGCCGTAAATGGTGGCCCGCTCGGAGGTGGCCGCGATGCCGTTGCTGCCGTTGAAGAAGCGGTTGCCCCAGCTCGTGAGGGAGTCGGCGTCGAAGCCGTTGACCATGTCGAGGTACTCGACGCCGCTGCCGTTGCCGCTCCAGGACCAGCCCATGTAGCCGACGCCCAGGGACTCCGCGGTCGCCATGATCGCGTCCTCGTCCGGGTTGCCGTCGCTGTGCTGGTCGCCGAACTCGCCCACGACGATGGGCAGTCCGTTGTCGACGAAGTGGTTCAGGTAGCCCTGGACCTCTGCGGCGGTGTCGTAGACGCCGTACATGTGGATCGAGAAGATGGTGTTGCGGTCGGGGTCGGAGGCGAAGACCGAGGCCGCGTTGTCCCGCATGGTGTGGGACCAGTCCTGGCCCCAGTTGGGGGCGTCGACCATCAGGGCGTGGTTGATGCCGGCGCCTCGGAGCTTGCCGATGGCCGCCTTGGTGGCGTCGGTCCAGGCGGCGTAGCCGGTGTTGCCGAACGGCTCGTTGCCGATGTTGACGACGACGTAGTCCTCCTGGCCCTGCAGCGCGCTCTTCACGCCGATCCAGTAGTCGGCCGCCTGGTCCAGGGACGCTGCGGCGCCGTCCTCGCCGTAGCCGGTGGTGTCGTGCACCTCCAGGACGCAGATGACCTTGTTCGCCTTGCACTGGTCGATGATCGTGGAGACCTGGGACGCGGTCGTCTCGGTCCAGCGGTCGCCGCTGCCGAGAACGACGCGGACGGTGTTGGCGCCCTTGGCCGCGATGTCGGCGATGGAGGTGGTCTGCTCCGGGTACCAGGTGTAGGCGTGGTTGACGCCGCGCATCACGAACTCGTTGCCGTTCGACTCGTACACGCGTCCGTCGTCGACGCGGAGACCGGTGGGCGCGGCCTCCGCGTCGCCGACGGAGGGGCCCAGGACCGGGACCAGCAGGCCGGCGACGGCGGCGAAGGCCGTGCCTGCGACGGTGCGCAGCAGGCGTCCGGGTTGCTTTGCCATGTTGCTCCTCAAGTGGGGTTGGAACACGACGACACCTTCCGTCTGACGCCGCCCGACCCTTTGACAACGTTGTCCAGTCAAGGGACCGGTCCCGTACGGCAGTCGACGGGGTGATGGCGGCACCGGCGTCGTGGTGCGGGCCACGGACCGGTCGCCGTTCCCTATGAGAGCACCCAATGTTTCGGTCATGTCAATAGAGGCGTCAACATTTTCGGTGCCGATACACGCCACGGAGACGCGATTCACTAAACCGGTTGCTAAACTTGGGAAATTTTCACCCCGACTGTTGTGGGGCATGTTTCATGCCATCTATGTTCTTGCCGGACCGGCACCGCGAATCAGCAGCTCATGACTTTTGCTATACCGGTTTACTTACGGATATCGTACGGCCGTGGATCTCATCCGACCGATCATCAAGCCGTATGCCTGGGGCTCGCGCGAGGCGCTGGCCCGGCTCCAAGGGCGGAGCGTTCCCTCGGCCGGGCCCGAGGCGGAGCTGTGGATGGGCGCCCATCCCGCCGGGCCCGCCGACCTGACCCGGGACGGCCGCGCGACGACCCTGCACGAGGTGGTCGCGGCAGCCCCGGAGCGCGAGCTCGGCGGCGAGTGCGCCCGCCGGTTCGGCGGGCGGCTGCCCTTCCTGCTGAAGGTGCTGGCCGCCGAACAGCCGCTGTCCATCCAGGTGCACCCCGACCGTGAGCAGGCCCGGACGGCGTTCGGCGCGCAACTCGGCGCCGGTGACGGGCAGGGGACGTACGCGGACGACTGGCCGAAGCCGGAACTGCTCTACGCGCTGACCCGCTTCGAGGTCCTCGCCGGTTTCCGTGAACGTGACGAGGCCGTGGCCGTGTTCGACGGGCTCGGCCTGGCGGACGTACGCCCGGTCACCGACATTCTGCGCGCCGGTGACGGCGCCACGGCGCTGACCGAGGCCCTGCGGACCGTGCTCGAGGCCGGGCACGACGACTCCGGGCGCGGCGACTCCGGGCTGGTGCCGGCCGTCGTGGCGGCGTGCGGGCGGCAGGCGCGGGTCCCCGGCCCGTACGCGGCCGCGTACGACGCGGTGGTCCGGATGGCCGGGCACCATCCCGGCGATCCCGGCCTCGTCGCCTCCCTGCTCATGCGGCACCGGGTGCTGGAGCCGGGGACCGCGCTGTTCATGCCGGCCGGCGGACTGCACGCCTACCTGAAGGGCGTCGGCGTGGAACTCATGGCCGCCTCCGACAACGTGCTGCGCGCGGGGCTCACCACGAAGGAGGTGAACATCCCCGAACTGCTGCGCGTCACCGATCCCGCGGTGCGCGTGCCGGTGGTGCGGCCGAGCGGTGTCCCCGGCTCGCGTACACGGGTGTACGCCTGCCCGGTGGAGGAGTTCGCCCTGTACCGGACCGAGCTGGGCGGCCCGCCGGAGCCCGTCGTGCCGTCGTCGGGTCCCCGCGTCGTGCTGTGCGTGGACGGCTCGGCGCTGCTGCGCGGGCCGGGAGGTGACGAGCTGTCACTGGGGCCGGGCGCGTCGTGCTTCCTGTCCGACTCCGATCAGGACGTCACGGCGCAGGGCGACGGAACGCTGTTCGTGGCCGGCGCCGGAGCCGGAGCCGGTGCCGCCCACCGGTAGCCGGCTTCTCGCGCCACGGCCCGTACGGACGGGCCCGCAGGAGGGCAGCACGGCGCGAACTCACTTGGGAACAAAGGAAGACAACGTTGTCCATCATCACTCCCGACCGGGCCGCACCTCAGGTGGGCCGCGCCCCGACATCGACCGGAAGGAAGAGCTCACAGGTGTACGCCGCGCTGGACATCGGAGGCACGAAGATCGCGGGAGCCCTGATCGACGAGGAGGGGTCCGTCGTCCGGCGCGCCGAACTGCCCACACCCGCACGCGAGTCGACGTCCCGGATGGCGGGGACGGTCGACGCGGTCATCGACGAACTGGCCGCACACCCGGCCTGGGGCACGGTGTCCGGTCTGGGCATCGCCAGCGCCGGGCCCGTCGACACGGCGGCGGGCACCGTCAGTCCCGTGAACATACCGAGTTGGCGGGCGTTTCCGCTGGTGGACAGCGTACGCGCGCATCCGATGCTGTTCGACGGCATCGAGCCGGTGCTGCTGGGCGACGCCGTGGCGGTGGCGGCCGCCGAGCACTGGCGGGGCGCCGCGAGGGGGGTGGACAACGCCCTGTGCATGGTCGTCTCGACCGGGGTGGGCGGGGGGTTCGTCCTGAACGGCCGGCTCCACCCCGGCCCCTCCGGCAACGCCGGGCACATCGGTCACATCTCCGTCGACCTGGACGGGCCGCCCTGTGCGTGCGGGGGGCGGGGTTGTGTCGAGGGGTACGCCAGCGGCACGGCGATCGCCCGCCATGCCGTGCGGGCGGGCTGGACGCCGCCGGCCGGCGCGGAGGCGACGGCCGCCGCCGTGGCCGTCGCGGCACGTGCGGGGGACGAACGCGCTCTGGCCGCATACGACCGGTCGGCCAAGGCCCTGGCCGCCGCGATCGCCGGCAGCGCGACGCTGCTGGAGGTCGAGGTGGTCGTGATCGGCGGCGGTGTCGCTCAGGCCGGTGACGTCCTGTTCACTCCGCTGCGCCGCCATCTGAGGGCCTTCGCGGTCCTCGGCTTCACCCGCGGGCTGGAGGTCCGGCCCGCCGCACTGGCACGGGACGCCGGGCTCGTCGGGGCCGCCGCCGCGGCCCGCCGTCAGGCCCACGCGTCCGGTACCCCGACCGTCACCGGCTGAGGAGGAACAGGGGGCCGGCATCTCCCGGCTGCGGCGCTCGCTTCGCACGGAAGTGATGTCTCGGCCGGGAAAGGCGGCTGGGATGGGTCTCGTCCGGATCGGACCGGCTCCAGGAAACAGCGTCCTGCGGCTGAGCCGAGCGTGGACGATGGGGCACCACTCGTGGGCGTCCCCTCGCGTGACGAAGCGCCTGCCGGCCCCTGCGACCCCGGCGGGATCCAAACGGTTGCCGTCGACTCGGCATCCGCACACGCCCACGACAGCGCCGTACACCCGCGCGGCACGACGGTGTGCGCGCCGGGACACCGTCCTCCCCGCGGTGGACCACCGATCCCGGGCCAGCCCGCACGGAAGCAACAGGAGTACAACGTCCCCGAGACCCGTCGCCGTCGGCGCCCACACCAGCGCCGTACGCCCACACGGCTACGACGATATCCACGCCAGGGCACCATCGTCCCCCGCGGTGGACCACCGGTCCCGGGCCAGCCCGCACGGAAGCAGCAGGTGTGTTCCGTCGTGCCGCGCGGGTGAACAGCGAAAGGGGCGCGGCTCGGAATCGAGTCGCGCCCCTCCCCGTCTCCGCCTCCGCCTACCGGCGTGGAGGCGCCGTCGACCCCCGTGGTACCAGCGAGGGTGTCGACACCGGTCGGGAGGTGACTTCCTTGCCGGCGATCACGTCGAAGAGGACCCGGGCCGCCTCGGCGCCGAATCCGTGCACGTCGTGGCTCATCGCCGTCAGGGTCGGGTGCGTCAGGCGGCACAGCTGGGAGTCGTCCCAGGCCAGCAGGGACAGGTCGTCCGGTACCGAGACGCCCATCTCCGCGGCCACGCCCAGTCCGGCGACGGCCATGATGTCGTTGTCGTAGACGATCGCCGTGGGGCGGTCGGACGACAGGAGCAGCATGCGGGTCGCCCGGGCGCCCTCCTCCCCGGAGAAGCCCGTCTCGACGTGCCGGCCGCCGTTCAGGCCGAGTTCCCGCATCGTCCGCTCGAACGCGTCCGCGCGGATGGCGCTGTGGCCCAGCCCTGTGGGTCCGCCCACGCGGGTGATGCGCCGGTGGCCCAGGGCCGCCAGATAGCGCACGGCCTCGGCCACGGCGGTGGCGTCGTCGGTCCACAACGACGGGAAGCCGCCGGTGAGATCCGGATGCCCCACGCCCACGGCCGGCAGTCCGAGCTTGCGCAGCGGCGCGATCCGCGGGTCCCGCTGGTGGAAGTCGACCAGGATCGAACCGCCCACCTGGCGCTCCCGCCACCAGCGCTGCTGGAGCTGGATCTCCTCCTCCAGGGAGCCCACCAGGCGCAGCAGCAGCGAGCAGTCGCGTTCGACGAGCACGCTCTCGATGCCGGAGATGAACTCCATGTAGAAGGGCTCCAGGCCCAGCAGCCGGGCCGGCCGGCAGACGGCCAGCCCGATCGTGTCGACGGAGTTGCGCGACAGACTGCGGGCGGAGGAGTTCGGCGCCCAGCCGAGCTGGCGGGCCGCCGCGAAGATGCGGTCCCGGGTGGCCTCGGACACTCCCGGTTTGTGGTTGAACGCCAGTGACACCGCGCCCTTGGACACGCCGGCGGCCGCGGCGACGTCCTTGATGGTGACGCGTTCCGGCGGTGTGCTCACGCGGGTTCCACGCAGAACAGGGCCGCGCGCACCGCGTTGGCGCCGGTCTCCGCGGCGTTGTTCACCCGCAGCCGGACCTGCTCCCCGGGGAGCAGGGTGTGCAGTCCGGAGTCGCAGACGGCGTCCGGTCCGAGCCGGTCGGCCTGCAGGAGCAGATCGCGTACCAGGGTGTGTGCGGTGACCACGACCTCGACACTACCGCCACCGGAGCCGACCGGGGTCCCCACCGCGACGTCGTAGTGGGGGGCGGGGTAGGCGAAGTCCTTGTCGGCGACGGGGAAGTGCACAGCACGCAGGCTTCCCCCACTCTCGGCTCCTCCCCCACTCTCGGCTCCTCCCCCACTCTCGGCTCCTTCCCCACTCTCGGCTTCGCTCGAGCGGGGGGACCCCCATGAGCGGGGGGACCCCCACGCGTCCGCGACGAGGAACTCCTTCGTGGCGAGCGCGTCCGGGGCGAGCTCGCCTGGCACGGTCTGCCGGTGCACCCGGCGGGCGGGGACGGTCAGGTCGAGCCGCCGCTCCGCCACCACGGTGCCGTCCGCCCGCATGCGCCGCAGGGTCACGGAGGCGTGCCACGGCTCGGCGGACTGGTTGACCACGGTGAGCACCGGGCCGTCGGCGCCGGGCTGGAGGGTCAGCAGGCGGTCGGCGTAGACCCGGCGCAGCTCGTGGTAGAGCGGCTTGAGGCGTCCGTCGCCGTCCACGGCGGCCCAGGAGCTCACCGGCCAGCAGTCGTTGAGCTGCCAGACCACGGTGCCCGCGCACACCGGCCAGTGCGAGCGCCAGTGCTCGATCCCGGCGGCGACCGCCCGCGCCTGCACGACCTGGGTGAGGTAGTGCCAGCGGTCGAAGTCGTCCTCGGGGAGCCGGAAGTGGCGGGCGACGCCCCGGTTCAGTTTTCCGTTGCCGTCCTCGGCCTTCTGGTGGTGCAGCATGCCGGGCGAGTCCGGAGCGAGGCTTTCCCCGGGCAGCGCCCGTCGCAGGGTGGCCATCGCGGGCGGCGCCTGCCAGCCGAACTCCGCGACGAAGCGGGGCACCGAGTCGCGGTACTCGGCGTAGTCGCGGCGGTTCCACACCTCCCAGGAGTGGTGGGTGCCGTGCGCGGGGTCGTTGGGGTGGTGGTCCCAGGAGCCGGACCAGGGGCTGCCGGCGGTGTAGGGGCGGGTGGGGTCGAGTTCGGCGACGAGGCGTGGCAGCAGGTCGAGGTAGTAGCCGCCGCCCCAGGAGTCGCCGGCCAGGGCGGGCTCCCAGTCCCAGTCCCGGAAGCCCCACAGGTTCTCGTTGTTGCCGTTCCACAGGACGAGACTGGGGTGCGGCATCAGCCGGACAACGTTGTCCCGCGCCTCGGCCTCGACCTCGCCGCGCAGCGGCTGCTCCTCCGGGTAGGCGGCGCAGGCGAAGAGGAAGTCCTGCCAGACCATGAGGCCCAGCTCGTCGCAGACGTCGTAGAAGGCGTCGTCCTCGTAGATGCCGCCGCCCCAGATCCGTACCAGGTCGATGCCCGCCTCGGCGGCCTGGCGCAGCCGTGTGCGGTAGCGGTCGGGGGTGATGCGGGAGGGGAAGACGTCGTCGGGGATCCAGTTCACGCCGCGGGCGAAGACCGGTACGCCGTTGACGACGAAGGTGAAGCCGGTGCCGTGTCCGTCGGCGGAGCGGTCCAGCACCACGTCGCGGAATCCGATCCGGCGCGACCAGGAGTCGAGCTGCCGGGATTCCGTACCTCCGGTGCCCCGGGAGACGAGGGCCACCTCCAGGTCGTACAGCGGCTGCTCACCGTATCCGCGCGGCCACCACAGGTCGGGGGCGGGTACGTCGAGGGTCAGTACGGCGCTGCCCCCGGCCACCGTGCCACGGGCCTGTACGCCGCCGACCTGCGCGCTCACCTCGAGGTGGTGGTCCGTGCCCTGCTCGGTGCGTTCGATGTCGATGCGGAGTTCCACCCGGCCGGCGCCGTCGTGGACCGTGACCAGGGGGCGTACCTCTGCCAGGCGGGCCGTCGACCAGCGTTCCAGCCGGACCGGACGCCACATCCCGGCGGTGACCAGGGTCGGTCCCCAGTCCCAGCCGAAGCCGCACGCCATCTTGCGGATGTACTGGAACGGCTCGGGGTAGACGTTGGGCCGCTCCCCCGTCAGCGCCCGCACCGCCTCGGCCTCCTCGTAGGCGGAGGTGAACTCGATGCGGAGCGGGCCGTGGCGGCCGGTGACGTCGAAGCGGTACCGCCGGTGCATGTTCCGTGTGCGGCCGAGCTCGTGCCCGTCGAGCGTGATCACGGCGGCGGTGTCCAGGCCGTCGAAGACCAGGTCGGTGCGTTCGTGGCGCTCCGACGCCGTCCGGGCGGGTTCCAGGTTCCGGATGTAGGTCCAGGCGCGGCGGCCCACCCAGGCCACCTCGGACTCGTTCAGGCCGAGGTAGGGGTCCGGGATCAGGCCGGCCGTGAGCAGATCGGTGTGGACGCAGCCCGGGACCCGGGCGGGCAGCGGACCCCCGTCGTGGTCGAGGCTCCAGCCCTCGGTGAGCTGGACGGCTTCCTTCATGTGCGGCTCCTTCGGCGGGACGGCCGGTCTCGTGTCCGGCACAGGTCAACCTAACCCCCGGGAAGTAAACCGGTCTAGTCCCCCAGCCCTCAACAGAGATCCACGCGAAGTCCCAGCTAGAGGCATACGAATCCGATGTACACCTCTACGCCGCATAACGATTGAGCATCGCGACACGCTTCTGAGCTTTACCGGTTCACCTCCGGCTGACATAGTCGCCACCACCGCAGCCCGAGCCGCAATCCAATGGAGGAGTTGGGCCCATGGGGAAGAAAGCGCTGAGCGCCGCACTGCTGGCCGCCACGATGCTGACCGTTGCAGGATGCAGCGGAGCGAGCGGAAGTGCCGACCCGAACGAGACGGCCGTCGCACCACTCGACCCGGGCAGCGTTTCGGGCGACATCACGGTCCTGACCAACCGCACCGACCTGGTGCAGGACAAAACCATGGAGAAGTACGCCGCGGAGTTCAACAAGACCTACCCCGAGGTGAAGGTCGAGTTCGAGGGCATCACCGACTACGAGGGGGAGGTCAAGATCCGTATGAACACGAAGAACTACGGTGACGTCCTGCTGATCCCCTCGGCGATCTCCAAGGGCGACTACCCCGACTTCTTCGCGCCGCTGGGCAACGCCGGATCGATGAAGGACACCTACCGCTTCACCGACAAGACCGATGTCGACGGCAAGGTCTACGGCATCGCCGCCTACGGCACGGCCAACGGTTTCGTCTACAACAAGGCGCTGTGGAAGAAGGCCGGCATCACCGAGTGGCCGACCACCCCGGAGCAGTTCCTCGACGATCTGAAGGCGGTCAAGGACAAGACCGGCGCCACGCCGTACTACACCAACTTCAAGGACGGCTGGCCGCTCGCCGGCCAGTGGACCAACAGCGTCGGCTCGGTGAGCTGCGACACCCAGGCCTCCGACAAGCTCGCCGCGACGGACGAGCCCTGGGGCGAGGGCACCGATCTCAACGCCCTGGACACCCTCCTCCACGACATCGTCCACCAGAAGCTCTCCGAGAAGGACCCGAGCACCACCAACTGGGAGAGCTCCAAGACCCTCCTGGCCAAGGGCGAGATCGGCAGCATGATGCTCGGCAACTGGGCGATCGCCCAGATGCGGGACGCCGCCGAGAAGGCCGGTGAGAACCCCGACGACATCGGCTTCATGCCGGCCCCGTTCCAGCAGAACGGCCAGTTCTGCGCCACCCTGGTCTCCGACTACCAGCAGGCCGTCAACATCCACTCGGACAACAAGGCCGCGGCCCGGGCCTGGATCGACTGGTTCACCGAGAAGTCCGGCTACTCGGCGAAGGACGGCGTGGTTTCCGCGCTCCTGAAGGAGCCCCTGCCGGAGAACCTCGAGGAATACGTCGACAACGATGTCAAGATGGTGGAGCGTTCCGAGAAGCAGACGGTCCAGGTCAACGCGATCGACGACGCCGCCGAGATCGGTCTCGGCAAGCAGGACTACCGCCGCAAGCTCATCGACATCGCCCGCGGCGCCCAGGACGGCTCGCTCCAGGGTTACTTCGACGAGCTGAACGAGCGCTGGTCCGAGGCCAGGAAGACCGCCGGTTCCTGACCCGGCGCACACCGGGTCCCGGCCGGCCCTCGGCCTCTCCGACCGGACCCGGCCTTCCCGGGGGCGGCCGGGTCCCGGCCGCCCCCGGGCCAGCCCGGCCAGCCCGGCCGCCCCCCGGCCTCCCCGGCCGGGACCCGGCGCACCAGCGTCCAGCGGATGACGAAAGGCCTTCGCCCCCAATGACCCGAACCGTTTCCACAGCATCACCGCCCGCTCCGGTCGCCAAGCGGGACCGGCCCTCCGGCCGCCGTTCCCGGCACCGCGGCCCGGGCCGGGGCACCTGGCGGCAGCAGCCGCTGCGCCGGCTCACCCCCTGGCTGTTCCTGCTGGCTCCGCTGGCCCTGCTGGTCACGTTCACGTACGTGCCCGTGGGCAACATGCTGTACTACAGCTTCACCGACTGGGACGGTGTCAGCCCCGAGCGGAACTTCATCGGTGCCGACAACTACACCGAGGTGTTCACCCGGCCGGAGATGTTCCGGGTCTTCACGGTGAGCTTCTACTATCTGGCCGCCTCGGTGGTCCAGATCGTGATCGCCCTGTACTTCGCCACGGTGCTCAGCTTCGACCTGCGCTTCCGGAACCTGTTCAAGGGGATCCTGTTCTTCCCGTACCTGATCAACGGGGTGGCGATCGGCTTCGTCTTCCTCTACTTCTTCCAGGACGGCGGCACCCTCGACTCGGTGCTGTCCTGGTTCGGGGCGGACACCGACCACGCCTGGCTGGGCAGTCCGGAGTCGGCCAACACCTCGCTCGCCGGGGTGTCGGTGTGGCGCTTCACCGGCCTGAACTTCGTCCTGTTCCTCGGCGCGATCCAGTCGATCCCCGGCGAGCTCTACGAGGCCGCCCAGCTCGACGGCGCCAGCCGCTGGAAGCAGTTCAAGCACATCATCGCGCCGAGCATCCGGCCGGTGCTGAGCCTCAGCGTCATCCTGGCGATCTCCGGCTCACTGTCCGTGTTCGAGATCCCGTACATCATGACCGACGGCGCGACCGGGACCTCGACCTTCGTCATCCAGACGGTCAAGTTCGCCTTCCAGTTCAACAAGACCGGACTGGCCTCGGCCTGCGCCGTGGTGCTGCTGGCGATCATCCTGCTGATCACCTGGATCCAGCGCCGCCTCGTGCCCGACGAGAAGGTTGACCTCGTATGACCCTCACCGCCCCTGCTCAGGGCCGCTCGCGCCGGCGGCCCCGCGTCGCCACCACGCTGACCTATCTGTCGCTGGTCGTGGCCTCGCTCGTGGTGCTGCTCCCGCTCGCCGTGGTCTTCCTGACCTCGCTGAAGTCCTACGGAGAGATCCAGGACGGCCAGGGGGCGCTGGCCCTGCCGGACGACTGGTCCAACTTCGCCAACTACGCCACGGCCTTCAACGACGGCCACCTGCTGACCGCCTTCGGCAACACGGCCTTCATCCTGCTGTTCTCCATCACGGGCACCGTGGTCATCGGCTCCATGACGGCGTACGCCATCGACCGCTTCGACTTCCGCTTCAAGAAGCTGATCATGGCCCTGTTCCTGATCGCCACCCTGGTGCCCGGTGTCACCACCCAGGTCGCGACCTTCCAGGTCGTCAACAGCTTCGGCCTGTTCGACACCCGCTGGGCGCCGATCCTGCTCTACATGGGCACCGACATCGTGTCGATCTACATCTTCCTGCAGTTCATCCGGGGCATTCCCACGTCACTGGACGAGGCGGCCCGGCTCGACGGCGCCAACGCCTTCACCATCTACCGGAAGATCATCTTTCCGCTGCTGAAGCCGGCGATCGCGACCGTGGTCATCATCAAGGGCATCACCACGTACAACGACTTCTACATCCCGTTCCTCTACATGCCCTCGGAGGAACTCGGCACCATGTCCACGGCCCTGTTCCGCTTCAAGGGCCCGTTCGGCGCCCACTGGGAGAACATCTCGGCCGGAGCGGTCATGGTGATCGTCCCGACCCTGGTGGTCTTCCTGTTCCTGCAGCGCTACATCTACAACGGGTTCGCGCAGGGGGCGACGAAGTAGTCGCGGTCGCGGATGCCGATGGGGGGAACCGGTGTCACCGGTTCCCCCCATCGGCATACAGGGCCGGTACGTGCACCGAGGACGTGATCCGGATTCCCCGAGGGAGATCGCCGCCGGTCAGAACGGGATCTCGAAGTGGACCGTGGCCACCCCCGGGCCGTGTTCGCCGGTGGTGCGGGCGTCGAAGATCTCCTTGGCCATGCTGCGCCAGAAGGCCTCCGCGCCCTCCACCCGCGTGTTGGTGTGCAGGTAGAGGGAGTCGTAACCGGGGGTGTTCGCGACGAAGTCGCAGGCCGCGTCGACCAGGGTGCGGGCGAGGCCCCGGCGCCGGTGCTCCGGGCGGACGTAGACGCGGGCCAGTTGGGCGGTGGTGCCGGACGGGTAGCGTTCGGCCAGCCAGCGGGGGTGGGGCGGGTGGGCCGGGCCCGTCGAGTGCACACCGGTGGTGGCGACCACCTCGCCGTCGTGGACCGCCACGAGCAGGACGTGCCGGGGGTCGTCGAGGTAGGTGCCCTTGAGGTCCGTCACGTCCCGGTGCCAGCGGGGCACGTAGCCGTATCCGAACTCCTTGTAGAACGTGTCGAGCATGACGGCGCGGGCACCGTCGGTGTCCGCGGGCGTCGCGGGGCGCACGGTGTAACCGGCGGGCGCGGTCCGACTCATCGCGAGGTCCTTCCGTATCGGGGTCCTCACAGTACCTGACAATGAAAATGATTACCGATATCGTGTCGTCGGTCGCGGTCCTGACGCCAGGGCCGCGCCGTAGGCGACGACACGAAAAGGGGAGCCGTGGCTCATCTGCTGGTGGTCGAGAGCTGGGTCGGATCGATGAGCAGGCTGCTGCCACGCGCGATCCGGGAGGGCGGGCACGAGTTCACGTTCCTCACCCGCGACCTGCACCACTACCTGCGCTCGGCACCCGAGGGCACCGCGCACCCGCTGCTCGGGGCGCGCAACGTGATCACCGCGGACACCAACGACACCGAGACCCTGCTGCCTCAAGTGGAGCGACTGCACTCCGTGTTGGGCTTCGACGGGGTGATCACGTCGTGTGACTACTACCTGCCGGTGGTGGCGCGGACGGCCGCCCGGCTCGGGCTGCCCGGACCGGCTCCCGAGGCGGTCGGGAACGCCTGCCGCAAGGACGCCACCCGCCGGGTCCTGGCCGACGCCGGGGTGCCCGGTCCGCGGTTCGCGGTGCACGAGGAGTGGGCCGGACTCGCCCGTTCGGCACGGGAGATCGGCTACCCGCTGGTGGTCAAGCCCGTCGACCTGTGCGCCGGCATGTACGTACGGCGGGTGGACGACGAGGAGCAACTCGCCGCCGCCGTGAAGGCACTGGGCGAGTTCCCGGTGAACGCGCGCGGGCAGCGGCGGGCACCCGTCGTACTGCTCGAAGAGCTCCTGGACGGTCCGGAGGTGAGCGTCGAGACCGTGTCGCACGCGGGCGCGGTCCATGTCGTCGGCGTGACCGACAAGAGCGTCGGCGGGGCACCCGCGTTCATCGAGACCGGCCACATGTTCCCCGCCGCCCTGTCGTCCGCGGACGCCGAGGCGGCCGAGCAGACCGCGCTCGGCGCGCTCAAGGCGCTCGGGCTGACGGACGGCGTGGTGGCGCACACCGAGATCAAGCTGACCTCCGCCGGGCCACGCGTGGTCGAGGTCAACCCGCGGCCCGCCGGGAACCGCATCACCGAGCTGATACGGCATGTCACCGGCCTCGACCTCGCCGCGGCCTTCGTGGACGTGTCCCTGGGCCGCGCGCCCGATCTGCGGCGGACGGACACCGGGCTGCGCAGTGCCGCCATCGGCTTCCTCGTGCCGGGGGCCACGGGCACGCTCGAAGCGCTGGACGGCAGTCGGGTGCGGACCGCGCCGGACGTGCTCGAGGTGCAGCTCGCCGAGCCGGGGCGGCAGGTGAAGGCGGCGGGCAGCAACAACGAGTACCTGGGGCACGTGATGGCGGGGGACCCGGCCGGCACCGGCGCCCGCGCCCGGGTCGAGGCCCTGCTCGACGAGGTGCGGTCCGGGCTGGTGATCCGATGAGCCCCACCGCCCCGGCGTCCGCCCGCGCGGCGACGACGTACGACGAACTCCTGGCGCTCGCCCGCGCCGGTGAACTCGGTCCGGATCCGGCCGGGCTGCGGATCTCCGTGGCCTTCACCACCCGGCAGGCCGTACGGCACGAGGGACGCGGCACCGGTTACCGCAACGAGGTGCTCAGCCTGCGCCTCGCCGAGGCCGTCGGCAGTTGCGCGGTCGAGCCCGGCACGCTGCCCGACGGCGCGGTGGAGGACTGCGTCGGCGCGGACGTGGCCCGCCTGTTGGAGCATCCGATGCCGCCGGTGCGGGTCGCCGCGCTCGACGCGTACCTGATGCACGTCACCCCGCACGCTCCGGAGAACGGGGCGCGGCCCGTCGCCCTGCCGGCCGGGACGTCGCTGGAGAAGTCCCGGGTCCGGGCCGAGGCCGTCGCCGGGCTGCTCGTGCTGCCGCCCGGGGCGACGGTGCTCGTGGTCGGCGTGGTCAACTCCCTGCTGGAGGCGCTGCGTTCGCGAGGACTTGGCTATGTCCCGTGCGACCTCAAGGGCGGGGTCACCGAGTGGGGCGAGCCGGTCGTCACCGACGCCCTCGGCGCGGCCGGCCGGTGCGACGCGCTGCTCGTGTCCGGGATGACACTGGGCAACGGGACCTTCGACGCACTGCGGGAGCACGCGCTGCGGCAGGACAAGCAGTTGGTGATGTTCGCCCAGACCGGCAGCGCCGTGCTCCCCCGCTTCCTGGGGCACGGGGTGAGCGCGGTGTGCGCGGAGCCGTACCCCTTCTTCTGGCTGGACGGCGGTCCCGGCACCATCCACCGCTACCGCGCCGGCCGTCCGGGAGGCACCCGGTGACCACCGCCGCCGTACGGTCCGCCGCCCGCCCGGAACTGCTGTCCCTGCTCGGCCGCACCCCTCTTGCCCGCATCACCGCCGGCCTGCCCGGACCGCACCCCGGCTTCTGGGCCAAGCTCGAAGGGCTCGCCGCGGGCGGGATGAAGGCGCGGGCCGCCGTCTCGATGCTGATGGGCGCCCGTGAACGCGGTGAACTGCGGCCCGGCGCACCGGTGGTGGAGTCCACCTCCGGCACCCTCGGCATCGGGCTCGCCTTCGCCGGACAGGCCCTCGGACATCCCGTCGTACTGGTCGGCGACAGTGAATTAGAGCCGAGCATGCGGCAGTTGCTGCGCTCGTACGGGGTACGGCTGGAGATCGTGGACCGGCCAGCGCCCCAGGGCGGCTGGCAGGCCGCGCGCCTCGCCCGGCTGCGCGAACTGCTCACCGTACTGCCCGACGCCTACTGGCCCGACCAGTACAACAACCCGGACAACACGGCCGGTTACGCCTCGCTGGCCGCCGAACTCGCCGCGCAACTGGACCACCTGGACGTCCTGGTGTGCAGTGTGGGTACGGGCGGGCACAGCGCCGGCATCATCGGGCCGCTGCGCCGGCACTGGCCCGCGCTGCGGCTGATCGGCGTGGACTCCACCGGCTCCACCATCTTCGGCCAGCCCGCCCGGCCCCGGCTGATGCGCGGCCTGGGCAGCAGCATCCATCCGCGCAACGTCGCCTACGACGCCTTCGACGAGGTGCACTGGGTGGGCCCCGCCGAGGCCGTGGACAGCTGTCGCCGTCTGGCGCGGGGCAGCTTCGTCAGCGGCGGCTGGAGCACCGGCGCGGTCGCCCGCGTCGCCGCGTGGGCGGCCCGTGTCCACCCCGGCGCGGTCGTCGCCACCGTCTTCCCCGACGGGCCGCACCGCTACCTCTCCACCGTCTACGACGACGACTTCACCACCGCCCACGGCGTCGACCCGGACGCGGCGGTCACCCGTCCCGTGGAGATCCCGCACCCGTACGCGGCCGAGGCCGCCGGCTGGGCGCGGTGCACCCGCGTCACCGACCCGCTCGCACGTCCGGAGGAGAACCGGTGAGGACCGGCCTGCGCACCGTGCGTCTCGAACTCACCGAGCCGCTGCGGATATCCCGCTCGACGATGTCCGCCCGTGACGCCGTGTGGCTGAGCGTCGAGCACGAGGGCGTGACCGGTCACGGCGAGGCCGTCAGCAGCGTCTACTACCGGCTCGACGCCGAGGGTCTCGGACGTCACTTCACCGCCGTGGGCGCGGACCTGGTCCGCTTTCCCGACCCGGAGACCGCCCTGGAGGCCCTGCGAATACGGGAGTTGGCCGCCGGGAGCACTCCCCCGGCCGTGACCGCCGCCGTCGACGCGGCCCTGCTGGACCTCGTCGGCAAGCGTGCGGGCAGGCCCGTCCACCGACTCCTTGGCGCCGCGGACACCCCGGTCGCGGCCACCGCCCGCACCCTCGGCATCACGTCCCCCGCGCACGCGGCGGCGCAGGCCCGCTCCCTCGTGGCGAGCGGCTTCGAGGTGCTCAAGGTCAAGGCGGGGGCGGCCGATCCCGAGGAGGACGTCGAGCGCGTACGGGCCGTACGGGACGCCGCGCCGGGCGCGCGGCTGCTGCTCGACCCCAACGGCGCCTGGACCACGGGACAGGCGGAGGCGTTGCTGCCCCGGTTCGCCGCACTCGGCGTCGAGGCCGTCGAACAGCCCCTCGCCCCCGGTGACCCGGAGGCCCTGGCGGCGCTGGCCGAACGCTCACCGCTGCCGGTCGTCGCCGACGAGGACGCGGTGGACCTGGAGGACGTACGCCGGCTGGCCGGGCGCGTCCACGGCGTCAACGTCAAGCTCGCCAAGTGCGGCGGGGTGCACGCGGCCCTGCGCATCGCCGAGTTGGTCGACGGCAGCGGCACGGAGCTGATGCTGGGCTGCCTGACCGCCAGCAGCCTCGGGCTCGCACCGGCCGTACACCTCGCCGACCGGGCCCGCTGGGCCGACCTGGACGGACACCTGCTCCTCGCACACGACCCGTGGACCGGCATCGGCGGCGAGGACGGCCGGGTAAGGACGAGCGACCTGCCCGGCCTGGGCGTCGAGCCACGGGAAGGGCGCCGTGCGGCCCCGGACGAGAGCCGCACGGCCCGGGAGAGGCGCCACACGGACCCGGACGGACGCCGTACGAACCTGGAGGGGCGCCGCGCGGACCCAGACGGGCGCCGCACGGACCGGGAGAGGCGCCGCACGGACCCAGACGGACGCCGCGCGAACCTGGACGAACGCCGCACGGACCTGGAGGGGCGCCGTGCGGACCTGGCATGAGATACGTCGTTTCCCGCTCGCCGTTCAGCTCCTGCTGGTCAACCAGCTCGGCGTCAACATCGGCTTCTACCTCCTCATCCCCTACCTCGCCACGCACCTCACCGAGAACCTGGGCCTGTCGGCCGCCGTCGTCGGCGTCGTCCTCGGGGTCAGGAACCTCAGCCAGCAGGGCCTGTTCGTCATCGGCGGCTCCGCCTCCGACCGGCTCGGCGCGCGGGGCGTCATCATCGCCGGCTGCGCCCTGCGCACCGCGGGCTTCGCGCTGTTCGCGCTCGGCGACCACCTGGCCGTCCTGCTCGCCGCGTCCGTCCTCAGCGGGTTCGCGGGGGCGCTGTTCAACCCCGCCGTCCGTGCCTACCTCGCGCAGGAGGCCGAGGAGCGCAGGGCCGAGGCGTTCGCCCTGTTCAACGTGTTCGCCACCACCGGCGCGCTGATCGGGCCGCTGCTGGGCAGCGCGCTGCTGCTCGTGGACTTCCGTACGTCGGCGCTGACCGCCGCCGGGATCTTCGCGGTCCTGACCGTCGCGCAGGCCCTGGTGCTGCCCGCCCGGCGGGTCGAGCCGAGCGGGGGCGGGGTGCTCGCCGACTGGCGGGAGGTGCTCGGCAACCGCGCCTTCCTGGCGTTCGCGCTCGCCATGGCCGGCCTGTTCACCCTGGAGAGCCAGCTTTACCTGCTGCTGCCCGACGGGGCACGGCGGGCCACCGGCTGGGACGGGGCCGCCGGTCTCGTCTTCGTCGTCGGCGCCGTCGCCAACCTCCTGCTCCAGTTGCGGCTGACCCGCGCGCTCAAGCGGCGCGGGGACCGGGCCCGTTGGGTCGCGGTGGGGCTGGGTCTCATGGCCTCGGCCTTCCTGCCGCCCGCCCTGGTCACGGGCGTGTCCGGCGGTCCGGACGGCGTGGCCGACGCGGTGCTGCGGGTGCTGCCCGTGCTGGCGGGCGCCCTGCTGCTGTACCTCGGGGTGATGGTCGCCCAGCCGTTCGTGATGGACATGGTCCCCGCCTTCGGCCGCCCTGGACTGACCGGCACCTACTTCGGCATCTTCTACGTCGTCTCGGGCGTCGCCGCCGCGATCGGCAACGCCCTCGTGGGCTGGGCCATGGACACCGGGCGGGACGGTGACGCCGCGTGGCTGCCGTGGGCGTGCTGCGCGCTGGCCGGGCTCGCGTCCGCGCTCGGCGTCGTACGGCTGCGCCGGCTGGGATCGCTGCCCGCGCCGCCGGAACAGCCCGCCGTACCCGCGCCCGCCCGAGGAAGGACCCCGGCATGACGGACAACCTGCTCACCGACAACCCCACGCTCTACGAGGCCCGTTTCCCCGACCCCGGCCGGCTGGCCGGACGCTGGGCGGAGGACTGCCTGCGCCGGCACGGGGCGGGGAAGCGGGTGCTGGACATGGGCTGCGGCACCGGACGCGACGCCGCGTGGCTGTACGGCACCGGCCGTGCGGTGACGGGCGCGGACCTCTCCGAGGCGATGCTCGCGCACGCCCGCGAGCACCATCCCGGACCCGAGTACGTCCGTGCCGACCTGTACGGATTCGACCTGGGGCGCGGGGAGTTCGACGCCGTGGTGTGCCTGGACAGCGCCCTGCTGTACTGCCACACCAACGACCAGCTCGACGGCTTCCTGTCCTCCTGCCGCCGCGCCCTGGCACCGGGCGGCCTGCTCGTCGCGGAGATGCGCAACGGCGCGTACTTCCTCGGCCGCACCGACCTGCTCGACACGCCCAAGGCCGACGAGTTCACCTGGCGGGGCACCGTCCACCGGTCCGTCACCACCCTCACGGTGGACCGTACGGACCAACTGCTGCGCCGCAGGCGCGTATGGACCGCGGACGACGGGTCGGCACCCGTCGAGCAGCGGTCCGCGTGGCGGCTGCTGTTCCCGCAGGAACTGCGCCACCTGCTGGCCACGCACGGCTACGAGGTCCTGGAACTCCACGACGGACCGGGCCCGCGCACCGAGCCGCCCTGGCAGGAGGGTCTGCTCCCCGGCCGTACCACCGACGCCGACCGGCTGCACGTGGTGGCCCGTCTCACCAGCACGACTACACACTGAGGGACCTCACATGCACGACGATTCGACCCGCTCTCTCCCCTTCCCGGCCCTGCGCCGCCGCGGCTTCCTCGCCGCGACCGGGCTCGGCGCGCTCACCCTGGCCGGATGCGGCGGCGGTTCCGACTCCGACGACGGTGCGGGCGACGGCTCGCCGAAGAAGGGCGGCCGGCTGCGCGCCGCGTTCGCGGGCGGCGGCGCGAGCGAGACCCTCGACCCGCACCTCGCCAACCTGTTCGCCGACGTCGCCCGCGCCAAGGCCCTGTTCGACAAGCTCGCCGACTACGGCGCCGACCTGTCCGCACAGCCCCGCCTCGCCGAGAAGTGGGAGCCGAACAAGGCGCTGGACCGCTGGCAGGTCACCCTGCGCGAGGCCACCTTCCACGACGGCAGCCCGGTCACCGCGCGGGACGTCCTCCACAGCTACCGCCGTATCGCCGACCCAAAGCAGGCGTTCCGCGCCAAGGCGTCCCTGGAGCCCATCGACCTCGACGCCAGCCGCGCCACCGGCGAACGCTCCATCGAGTTCGTGCTCAAGCGGCCCACGGCCGAGTTCCCCAACGTGCTGGCCGCGTTCGGCGCGTACATCGTGCCCGAGAACGCCACCGGGTTCGACAAGGAGCCGGTCGGTTCCGGCCCGTTCCGCTTCGTGTCGTTCGCGCCCGGCCGCTCGGCGGTCTTCCGCCGTTACGACGACTACTGGGAGGGCGCCCCGCACCTCGACGAGATCGAGTTCGTCGTGGCGAACGAGGAGTCGGCCCGGGTCAACGCGCTGCTCGGCGGGCAGATCGAGTACGCCCACGAGCTCAACCCCACCACCGCCCGCGCCCACGAGGACAAGGGGCAGATCGAGATCGTGCGGCTGCGGGGCAGCGCGATGCAGGCGTTCTGCATGAAGACCGACCGGCCGCCCTTCGACGACGAGCGGGTGCGCCAGGCGTTCTTCCTCATCGCCGACCGCCGGGAACTCGTCGACGGCGCGCTGTCCGGCGCGGGCGAGGTCGGCAACGACCTGTTCGGCAAGGGCTACGAGTACTACGCCGACGGTCTGCCCCAGCGCGAGCAGGACCTCGACAAGGCCCGCGCGCTGCTGAAGCAGGCCGGCGCCGAGGGCCTGAAGGTGACCCTGGACACCTCCGCCGTCGCCGCCGGGTTCACCGAGGCCGCCAGCATCTTCCGCGACCAGGCGAAGAAGGCCGGGGTCACCGTCGAGGTGCGGATGGGCAGCAAGGACTCCTACTGGAGCGACATCCTCGACAACGGCGCCCTGTGCTGCTACCGCTCCGGCGCCATGCCCATCGAGGCGCACATCTCCCAGCGGCTGCTCACCGACTCCACCACCAACGCCACCAAGTGGCGGCACAAGGACTTCGACGCGCTGTACCAGCAGGCCCAGTCCACCCGCGACAAGACGGAACGCGCCGCCGTGTACGAGCGCATGCAGCGCCGCCTGTACGGCGAGGGCGGCTTCCTCATCTGGGGGTTCGCCGACTGGATCATCGGAACGGCCCGCAACGTCAAGGGGGTCGACACGAAGGCGCCCGCCAACACCCTCGACTGGGCCCGCTTCGACACGGTGTGGCTCGCGTGAGCGGACTGCGCTCCTTCGTCGCCCGGCGGCTGCTCCTCGGCGGCGTGCAGACCGTGGCCGTGGTGCTGCTGGTCTTCGCGCTCACCGAGGCGCTGCCGGGCGACGCCGCGGTCTCCCTCGCCGGGGACCAGCCCGACCCGGCCCGCATCGCGGCCATCCGGGAGGCGATGGAGCTCGACCGGCCGGCCTGGGAGCGGCTGGCCGACTGGGCGGCGGGACTGCTCCACGGCGACCTCGGCACCTCCCTGGTCTCCGGCCGTCCGGTGCGCCAGTACCTCGCCGACGGCTTCGGCCCCACCCTGCTGCTGGCCGCGCTCACCGTGGCACTGCTCGTACCGGCCGGGTTCGGGCTCGGGGTGCTGGCCGCCCGTCACGCGGGCCGGCCGGTGGACCGGCTGATCAGCTCCGTGACGCTCGCCGTGTACGCCGTCCCCGAGTTCGCCCTCGGTGTGCTGCTGGTGACCGTGTTCGCCCTGCGGCTCGGCTGGCTGCCGCCGACCGCCGTCGGCTACGGCACCGACCTGCTCGCCCACCCGGCCGCACTGGTCCTGCCCGTACTGGTGCTGCTGTCGCGGCCCGTGTGCTCGCTGGTGCGGCTGGTGCGCGCGGGCATGATCGACGCGCTCGCCTCCCCGTACGTGGCGCAGGCCCGCCGCTACGGCGTGTCCGGCGCCCGCGTCCGGTACACCCACGCGCTGCCCAACGCCCTGGCTCCCGCCGCTCAGCAACTCGCCCGCACCATCGACTGGCTGCTGTGCGGGGTCATCGTCGTGGAGGCCCTGTACGTGATCCCCGGACTCGGCACGGTTCTGCTGGGCGCCGTCGCCGAACGCGACGTGCCCGTCGTCCAGGGGCTGGCGGTGGTGTTCGGCGTCCTGACCGTCGTACTGAACCTGGGCGCCGACCTGATCGCCCACCGGCTCGCACCCCGGGCGGGGGCGGCCGCGTGAGGAGTCCGCGTACGGGCCGCTTCGCGCTCGGCCTCACCATCGTCGCCGTACCGCTCGTACTCGCCCTGCTCGGGCCGGTGTTCGCGGGTGAACCGGGGGCGCGGGCCGCGTCCTTCACGCTGGGCGAGGGCCACTGGCTCGGCACCGACTTCGTGGGGCGCGACGTCTGGCGGCAGGTGCTGCACGGGGGCCGGCCGGTGGTGCTGACCGCGCTCGCCGCGACCGCCCTGGCCTACCTGGTCGCCCTCCCGGTCGGTCTGCTCAGTGCGCTCACCCGGCTCCGCTGGCTGGAGGAGCTGCTGATGCGGCCCCTGGACGTGCTGCTCGCCGTGCCGTCGCTGCTGCTGATCCTGCTGGCCGCCACGGTGTTCTCACCGGGCGCCGTCGGTCTCGCCCTGCTGGTCGCCCTGGCCAACGTGCCCGACGCGGCCCGGCTGGTGCGCGCCGCCGCCGCCGAGGCCGCCGCCCGGCCCGCGGTCGAGGCGCTGCGCATGCAGGGCGAGACGTGGTGGCGGATGGCCGTCGGCTATGTCGGCCGCTCCATGCTGCGCACCCTGGCCGCCGACGCCGGCACCCGGCTGACCGGCGTGCTCTACCTGGTCGCCACGGCCGCGTTCCTCGGTGTCGGCGTGGCTCCCGACGCCGCCGACTGGGCGGTCATGGTCGACCGCAACCGCACCGGCCTGTTCGTCCAGCCGTGGGCCGTGGTCGTCCCCGCCATGCTGATCGTCGCGCTGACGACGGGGACGAACCTCCTCTTCGACGCCGCGCTGGACAAGGGCGGGCGCCGGGGCCCGCGCCGGACAGAGAAGGAAGCACGCCCGTGAAGCACGAGTACGAGAAGGGCACCAGCGGGGATGTCGGCGTGGGCATCGGCGTGCATGCCGACGTGGACACCGGCGTGGGTCCCGTGGCCGAGATCCGCGACCTGCGCGTCGTCGTCGACGGCCGGGCGATCGTCGACGGGGTGAGCCTGCGGGTGCTGCCCGGCAGGGTCACGGCGCTGATCGGCGCGTCCGGCAGCGGCAAGACCACCACCGGCCTCGCCCTGCTCGGCGAGTACCCGGCGGACGCCCTGGTCACCGGCGACGTACGGGTGGAGGCCGGCGGCCTCGTCGGCTACGTACCCCAGCATCCGGCGGCGGCGCTCAACCCCGCCCGCCGGGTCTCCGCGCTGCTGACCGACATCGCCCGCGCCCGGGTGCGTCACCTGCCGGTGCGGCAACGCCGGGCGGCGGCCCGCGAACGTGTCCTGCGGGCGTTGGCCGAGGCACAACTGCCTGACGCCGAGACCCTGTCACGGCGCTATCCGCACCAGCTCTCCGGCGGCCAGCAACAACGCGTCGTCCTCGCCCAGGCGTTGCTGCTCGGGGCGCGTGTCATCGTGGCCGACGAGCCCACCACGGGCCAGGACGCCCTGACCAAGGGCCGTATCGTCGAGCGGTTCAGGGCCGTCGCGGCCCGCGGCATCGCGGTGGTGCTGCTCAGCCACGACCTGGACGTGGTGAGCGCACTCGCCGACGAGGTGGTGGTCCTGCGGGCGGGCCGGGTCGTCGAGTCGGGCCCGGCCCAACGGGTCCGGTCCTCGCCCCGGCACGAATGGACTCG
Source organism: Streptomyces sp. CB02400 (assembly GCF_001905725.1). Lineage (GTDB taxonomy): Bacteria > Actinomycetota > Actinomycetes > Streptomycetales > Streptomycetaceae > Streptomyces > Streptomyces atrovirens. Next base: position 273,638 of record NZ_LIWB01000001.1, on the reverse strand, counting down.
CGAACTGTTCGGCGGGCAGGTGGAGTCGCCGGACCCGGACGAGTCGGCCAGTCGGCCGGGAGCGTCGGCACGCGGGCCGCTCGGTACACGTACGGAGTCGCCGGACCCGGACCCGGACGAGCCGACCGGGCAACCAGGACCGCGCATACACAGGCTGCCCCACGCACGTACAGAGGTACCGGACCCGGACGAGCCGACCGGGCGGCCGGGGGTGCGGGCACGTGGGCCGCTCAACCGGCATACGGAGTCGCGGGACCCGGACGGCCGCACCGCCCGCACCGGGCAGCCCGTCCTGCGGGTGCGCGGGCTGACCGCCCGGCACCGTGACGGTGCCCGCGGCACGGCAGTCGTCCTGCGTGCCCCCGCACTCGACCTGTACCCGGGCCGGTCGCTCGCCGTCGTCGGCCGGTCCGGCAGCGGCAAGACCACCCTGGCCCGCTGCGTCGCCGGCCTCCACCGGGACCACGACGGCGAGATCCTCCTGGACGGCACACCGCTGCCGCGAAGCCTGCGCGACCGCAGCCGCACCCAACTCGCGGCCGTGCAGTACGTCTTCCAGGACGCGCACGCCGCCTTCGACGAGCACCGCCCCGTCGTGCACCAGGTCGCCCGCACCGCGGTCCGTCTGCGCGGCACCGACCCGGACACCGCGACCCGGGAGGCGCTGACCACCCTGGCCGGCCTCGGACTCCCGGAGGAGCTGGCCCACCGGCACCCCGGCCGGCTCTCCGGCGGCGAACTCCAGCGCGCCGCCCTCGCCCGCGCCCTGCTCGCCCGCCCCCGTGTCCTGGTCTGCGACGAGATCACCTCCGGCCTCGACACGGTCACCCGCCGGGGCATCCTCGACGTGCTCACCACGCTGGTCCGAGGCCGCGACGACCTGTCCCTGGTCCTGATCACCCACGACCTGGACACGGCCGCCCTGGCCCACCGCATCGCCGTACTGGACGCCGGCGAACTCGTCGAACAGGGCCCGGCCGAGGTGGTCCTGACCACCCCGGCCCACCCCTTCACCGCGTCCCTCGTACGGACGACGACCCGCTTGACGGCGGGGACGGTCACGTGACGCACGCGCCGCTCGCCGTGCGATCAGTGGCCCACCGAGAAGGTGGCGTCGGCGCGGTCCGTGGCGGTGGTGATCGGGTCGACGCGCAGGGCGTAGTCGGAGTGCCGGATGTAACGGGTGGGGTGATTGTGGGAGCGGAAGGAGGACCAGGAGGCGTCGGCGAGGCCGGCGACGCGGTGGAAGGTGGCGTCCTGGGCGAAGGCGGTGGTGCCGTCGTTGGCGTCGAGGCGGAGCGCGTAGTCGTAGTGCCGCAGGTGGCGGGTGGGGTAGTTGACCGACTGGAAGGAGATTCCGGAGGAGTCGGCCAGCCCGGGGACCAGCTTCCACTGCGAATCGGTGTACGGGTCGAAGGGATAGGTGTCGATCCGTGCCAGGTAGTCGGCGTGGCGCACGTAACGGGCCGGGTAGTTGTAGGACTTGAGCCGGTTCCAGGCGGGGGCGCCCCAGCGGGCCAGCAGGTTGGTGTACTCGGCGGCGGTGATGGGGGCGATGGTGCAGTGCTTGGCGTTGACCGGGTGGGTGTAGAGCTTCTGGTCGACCGGGGTCCAGGTGCCGACGGCGAGGTCGGTGGTCCGCCAGGCGTAGAAGACGCCGTTGGGGGTGTAGGTGTCGCCCCACAGGTACCAGGTGTTCGAGGTCAGGGACTTCACGAGCGTCGGCGCCTCGGTGCCGCCGTGGGCGACCGACGTGCTGAACGGCGTGAAGCTGCCCGGATTCAGCGTGGTGGAGCGGGCGCCGACCAGGCCGCCGGTGCTGCTGCTCTTGAAGTAGAGGTAGTTGACGCCGTTCACGCCGACGGCCATGTCGCCGTCGATGATGTCGTAGCCGGGGTCGAAGAACACCTGAGGTGCGGAGACGGTCGTGAAGTCGCTGGTGTAGTTGACCATCAGGACGCTGTGACCGCTGTTGTTCACCGACGAGTAGATGATCGCGTACTGGCCGCGGCTCGCGTCCCAGAAGGCTTCGGGGGCCCAGCTGTGGGTGACCATGTCGTGCAGGTGGGGACGGCGGTAGTTGGTGAAGGTGCGCAGGTCGGTGGAGTCCCACACGTGGATGGTCTGGCTGTTGTAGCCCCAGTCGGTGCCCTTGAGGTCGGTGGCGAGGACGACGAAGCCGCCGTCCCGCTTCCGCATGATGAACGGGTCGCGCAGCCCGCCGGCCCCGGCGGTGGGGGTGACGACGGGGTTGTTCTGGTTCAGCGGCGTCCAGTTGAGGGAGTCCGTGCTGACGGCCAGGTGGAGGCCGTAGTCGGTGCCGAGGCCGTTCGGTGACTCGGTGAAGTAGCCCATGACGTAGGCGGAGTCGGCGGCATGGGCGGACCGGGTGCCCAGGGACAGATCGGTGGCCAGGGCCGCCGTCGTGGCCGCGGCGGCACCGAGGAACAGTCTGCGGGACGGCATGGCCTGGCTGTGGGGGCGTGCGCTCATCGACTCTCCAGGTGTGGGGCGGGTGCGAGAACGGAACGGGCGTGACCTGCTCGACAACCCCATCATCGTTCGATATGACGAACAAGGTTCGGGAAGTCGGTCGGAAACTAGGACCCGGCTGACGAGCCGTCAATGCTTTCCGCGCGACTCCGTCCGCACCGCGCCGTAGGGCACGGTCCCTCGCCGCACCGTCAGGAGGCATGCACCCATTCCGAAAGCGGGAGCATTCCGGCCTCCAGTGTTCACGCCTCGACGTCACAGCCCAGGCTGCGTATGACGAACCAGGCGAGACCGGCGGTGGTGATGCCGGGGTCGTCCTTGCGCGGAATGCCACCGCCGCCGACCGGTTCGGCTTCGCAACCGCGGTCGGCGACACGAGCGTGGCACAAATAATCACAAGGCGGACAATGACTGCGTGAGGACCGTTCGCCGACCCACAGGACGCGAAGGCGGCACACGGCATTCGGCCGTCACGTCCCCTCAACGGGCCCATCGGGCCATCGGATCCGCGGTGCGCCGTCGCTCAGGTGAGCCGGGCCAGCAGGGCCCGGACGGCCCTCTGGAGCTGTTCGTCCTTCTCGATGCCCAGGAGCCAGTCGCGAGCCGGACGCTCCAGTTCCGAGCGGAGTGACGACAGAGCGGGTCTCGCCGCACGTCCCATCCGGTCCAGGCAGGCCACCACGAAACCGGCCGTCGCCTGGTTCTGCCGCCAAGCCCCGAGCAACACCTCGAGCACCGTGTCCGACTCCGTCTCGCCGTGGATGTCCCAGATCGCGGCGGCACAATGGACGCGCACCCACTCGTAGTCGTGGTCGAGCAGTTCCCGGAGTCGGGGGAGGGCCGGTGCGGCGGGCCGGCCGATCCGGCCCAGCACGTCGGCGGCTCCGGTGGCCGAGTACCACACGTCGTCGGCGAGGAGTTCGCGCAGCAGGGGCAGCACCTCCCCGGGGTCCCGGCCGATCTCCCACAGCGCGGCGACAGCCGCCGTCCTGACCTGGCCGTCGGAGGAACCGGTCAGCGGACGGATCGCCTCCAGGGCGGATGCCGCCGTGGTACCGAACGTGCCGAGTGCCTTGAGGACGGGACGGGCGATGGCACTCCCCTGTCCGTGCCGCGTGGCTCGGGCCAACGTGTCGACGAGGGTGGGGACGGCCGCCGGGTCGCCGAGCCGGACCAAGGCGGTCACCAGCGCACCGGCGCTCATGTCGACCCACTCCTGCCGCGGATCGATGCCGCGCAAGAGCTCACACAACCGCGGCACGAGCCGGTCCGCGCCCTGCGGAACGGCGCCGGCGACTTCCACCGCCCGCCAGGCGTCGACTCCGCTGTCGAGGGCCACCAGCAGACTGGGCACGGCCCGGAGGTCGCCGAGTCTCGTGAGTGCCCGGACCGCCTCCTGGTGGGCTCTGCGGAGCCTGCGCCGTTCGGTGGTCCACACGTCCGGACCGTGCGCCGCGCGCTGGGAGTCGACGAGCGCGGCCAGAGCCTCGCGGGCAGGTTCGGCGATCACATGACAGGCGTCGAGAACGGCGGCCGCCTCGGCGACGACGTCCGGGTGAGGTGCGTCCAACTGCTCGGCGACCAGCAGGATCAGCCGCGTGTGGTCGCCGCGCCACCCCTTCATCAGGTCGGCGCTCATGCGGATCGCGTCCAGGCGGGAGCCGAGTTCCGGACCGCGCAGCTGCTCCTCGATCAGGGCCGTGCGCTCGGGCACCCGGCCCGCCAGCGCGTCGTGGAAGGCGCGCAGGAGCCCCGTGGTCGGCGCGTGGACGCGCCCTTGACGGTCGAGATCCTCGAAAGCCGCGACGACCTGCGGGGGCACACCGTCCGTCGGGGCGGTGGGGGTTTCCGGCCGGGACGGGTCCGCCCATGTCTCCTCCGGCACCGCCTCGCCCGCCGACTCGCGCAACAGCGCGATGGCGGTCGGGACGACCTCGTCGTCGATGTCCTGGGGGGCGCAGCGGGCCCGTTGGACGACGGCCGCGAGCCGGGTCACGGAACCGGCCTCCTCGTCGGCGGCCAGCGTGGCGAACCACTCCGTCGCCTCGTCCTTCGCCTCCGGCCGGCGCAGCACCAGTTCGGCCGCCGCGTCCAGGACCAGCAGCCGCTCGACGACGCCGGATTCGGACGCAAGCCGTTCCCGCAGTACGGCCATGGCCCACCGGGCGTCCTCGATGAGCAGTCCCAGCGCCGGAACGGCGGCCCGGCGCACGCGGAGGTCGTCGTCCGACGCCCACTCGACGAAGGCCTCCGCTCGCGCGCGCAGCGCCGCGGCCGCACCGGCGTAGTCGGCATCGCCGACGTACTCGTTGTCGCAGCGCTCGACGCTCGTGCCGGCGATGCTCACGAGGAGCCGGACGACCTCCGCCCGGTCGGGGGTGGTGTCGTCGCCCGCCAGCTCCAGGAGGAACGGCAGACTGGCCGTTGTGGCCTCGTACACGTCTCCCTGGTGGTGGACAGCGCCGTAGTACCGGTCGAGGGCCTTGGCCCGTTCGTCGGTGTCCGGGGAGCGGAGGGCCGTCAGCAGGGCCGGTATCTCCTCGGCGGTGCCGTAGGCATGCCCCATGGAGGACCAGTCGATGTCGTGAAGTCCGTCGAACATGTGCGGCACTATGCCTGTCCGGACTGACATCGCCTGTACGGCCGCCCCTGTGGGGCCGGTGAGTACCGTGGCCTGCGATCGGCGGGTCACCGCGATCGGGAGCCACTGTCGTAGGCGGGGATCACGCTGCCCGGGGGAGCACCGGCCCCCTCCGGGCCGGTCCGGGCCACGAAGCGGCGTCATGGCGCGGCATCCGTGGGTGCGAGGGCGGCGAGTTCGGTTCGCGCGGTGACGCCGAGTTTGGGGAACGCCTTGTAGAGGTGGTACCCGACCGTGCGCGGACTGAGGAACAGCTGCGCGGCGATGTCCCGGTTGGACAGGCCGCGTGCGGCCAGCCGGATGATCTTCCGTTCCTGCGAGGTGAGCACGGACAGTGCTCCTGTTCCGTCCGCGGCCCCGGACCCGGGTACGGTTTCGCCGGTCGCGTCGAGCTCGGCGCGGGCCCGCTCCGCCCAGGGCGTGGCGCCGAGTCTCCGGAAGGTCTCGAACGCGTCGCGGAGTTGGGTCCTGGCCTCGGACTTGCGGCGCATGCGGCGCAGCCACTCGCCGTAGAGGAGAGCGGTTCGCGCGCGTTCGAACCGCCGGTCGTCGGGGTGCAGCCGCAATGCGGCCCGGTACAGCTCCGCCGCGTCCGCTTCCGGCGCGAGCAGCGCGCGGCAGCGTTGGACGTGCGCGTCGATCCACGGCTGCGCGGCGTCGTGTGCCCAGGCCGTGAGCCGTGCGAGCGGCTCACGGGCGTCGGCCGGCCGGCCGAGCCGCACCGCCGCCTCGACCAGGTCGGGAATGCTGCGCAGGCCGGGAAGCTGATGGCTCACCGGTCCGGTGTGCAGGGCGGCCAGGCGGGTGCGGGCGGACTCCCACCGGGCGTGGCCGAGGTCGAGCAGGGCCAGTGCCCAGTGCGCCCAGGACATGCCGGGCGGGGCCGTGTCGGGCTCCGGCGCGGCGAGCGCGTCGTCGGCGAAGGCGTGACAGCGTCGCTCGTCGCCCGTCACCGCGGCCAGGTAGGCCAGTACGCCGCTGATCTCGGCGATCCACTGCCGGTGTCCGAGCTCCTGGGCGATGTGCAGCGCTTCGGTCGCCTCGTCCCAGGCGTCGGTGTGCCGGCCGAGGAAGGTCGACGTGCGGGCGACACACGCCAGCGCGGGCGGTGTCCGGCCGATCCATCCGCGGTCGCGGCACTGGGCGAGGAGCTCGCCGGCCACCCGGTGTGCCTCGGTGTCCTGGCCGGCGGCCTGGAGGCTGGTGGCTCCGACCAGGATCGTGTCGTGCGGGCCGCCGAATCCGGTCCGTTCGGCGGCCGCGACGCGTCGTGTGAGGGTCCCGTGGTCCCGGTCCCCCTGGCCGATCGCGGACCGCACCGTCCAGGTCAGCAGGCGGGCCACGTGGGTGAGCGGCTCTTCGGGCGGCAGCGGCAGGGCGGCCAGCCGGTCCGCGGTGTCCGCGATCTCGTCCTTCCCGAGGTACCAGGCGGCGTGCACCGCGTCGAGCATCATGTGGGCGGCCAGTGCCGGATCGTCGTCCCGGGTCAGCTCGGCCGCCTCGGTCAGCAGCCGGCGGGCCGTGCGGAGCAGGCCGTGGTGGAACGCCGCGGCGGCGCGGACCCGGATGGCGCGCACGGTCAGGGCCGGGTCGTCGGTGCTCGCCGCGCCGTGCCGGGCGAGTTCCACCATGCGGTCGATGTCGCCTTCCTCGGCGATCGCCTCCGCGGCCAGCACGAGTCGGCGGGCCCGGTCCGTGCCGGACTCCGTGAGCTGCGCGGCCCGTTCGTAGGCCGCCGCCGCGGCGGCGTATCCGCTGCGCTCGGTGGCCCGTCGGGCGGTGCTCTCCAGTTCCGCGGCCACCTGCTCGTCGGGGCCGGTGGCCACCACGGCGTGGTGCCAGGCGCGCCGGTCGGCGTCTTCCGGCCGGTGGAGGGCCTCGGCGAGGGCCGTGTGCACCACGAGGCGGAGACTGACCGGCGCCGCCTGGTAGACGGCCGACCGCACGAGGGGGTGGCGGAAGCGCACGGTGTGGTTGTCCACCCGGAGCAGCCCCGCCGTTTCCGCGGGCACCAGGTCCGTGGGGCGGCAGCCGAGAGGGGCGGCCGCGCGCAGGACGACGTCGCGGTCACCGGTGTCCTCGGCGGCCGCGACGAGCAGCAGGTGCCTGCTCGGCTCGGGCAGCCGCCGTACCCGGTCGAGGAACGCCGCCTGGACCGTGTCGGTCATGGGCAGGGCCTGGCCGGCGGCGACCGGCCGGCCGGCGGCGAGGGCGAGGGGCAGTTCGAGGAGGGCGAGCGGGTTGCCCTGTGCTTCGGCCAGTACCCGGTACCGGTTGGCGGGGGACAGCGTGGCGGCGTGCTCGGCCAGCAGGCCGGCGGCGGCGGGCGCGTCGAGCCCTTTCAGCGGCAGGTGGGCGAGTCCGGGGGCGTCGAAGCCGGTCCGGGCGGTGATGATCAGCGCCGTGCCCTCGGCGTCGAGCCGCCGCGCGGCGAACAGCAGGGCCTCGGCCGACGCCCGGTCCAGCCACTGCGCGTCGTCGACGAGGCACAGGACGGGCCCGCCGTCGGCGAATTCGGCGAGGAGGGAGAGGACGGCGAGGCCGACGAGCATGCGGTCGCCCGGTTCGGCCGGGGCGAGACCGAAGGCCCCGCGCAGGGCACGCGCCTGCGGGGCGGGGAGGGCGTCGGTCCGGTCGAGGGCGGGCCGCAGCAGCAGGTGCAGGCCGGCGAACGGCAGGTGGGCCTCGGACTCGACCGCGGTGCCGCGCACGACCCGTAAGCCGTCGGCCGCCGACGCCGCGTACTCCAGCAACGCGGTCTTGCCCATGCCCGGCTCCCCGGTGATGAGCAGGCAACCGCTGCGACCGGTCCGGCAGTCCGCCAGCAAGCGGTCGATGACCGATATCTCGTCACTCCGTCCGTGCAACACGTGGCGAGCGTACTTAAGCCAGCCGGCGATCCCGGGCCGGATTGCCGGGGCGTGACGGATTCCGCTCCCGGCCCCCGGCCCTAGCGTGGTGGAACAGAGCACGGCGGCGGAGGGAGATCGACCATGTCCGGCTTCGAAGAGCTGGCCAGGCGGTACCTGGCGAGTTGGAACGAGCGCGACCCGGCCAGGCGCCGGGCGCTCGTCGACGAACTGTGGACCGACGACGCCGGTTACGTCGATCCGATCGTGACGGCCGAGGGCCGCGACGCCATCGAGGACGTGGTGGCCACGGCCCAGCGGCAGTTCCCGGGCCTGGTGTACCGGCCGGCCGGGAAGGTCGACGGCCACCACGACGTGGCCCGCCTCGCCTGGGAACTGGCGCCGGCCGGCGGCCCTGCCGTGATCGTCGGACTCGCCGTCATGGTCGCCGAGCGGTCCCGGCTGCGCCGCGTCTACGGCTTCCTCGACCCCGTCCCCGCGGTCACCACTTCACCAGGAGCTGGAAGTTGACACCCGATCCGATGACCCTCCACCCGCTGCCGGCACATGAGCGGGTGGTGTTCCTCAAACCGCTGGTCGGCTCGCCGAAGATCGTCGTGGGCGAGTACACCTACTACGACGACCCGGACGGCGCCACCGGCTTCGAGCACCACAACGTGCTCTACGCCTACGGCCCGGAACGGCTGATCATCGGCAAGTACTGTGCCATCGCCACGGGCACCCGGTTCCTGATGGCGGGCGCCGACCACCCGACGATGGGTGTGTCCGCCTTCCCGTTCACCATGTTCGGCGGCGAGTGGGCCGAGCGGACCCTCGACATCGTCACCGGCATGCCCAGCAGGGGCGACACCGTGGTCGGCAACGACGTCTGGTTCGGGTACCGGTCCACCGTCATGCCCGGCGTACGCATCGGCGACGGCGCCATCATCGCCGCCGGCGCCGTCGTCACCGCGGACGTACCGCCGTACACGATCGTCGGCGGCAATCCGGCCCGCCCGATCCGGCAGCGGTTCGACGACGCCGACATCGACCGGCTCCTGCGTGCCGCCTGGTGGGACTGGCCGGCGGAGCTGGTCACCGAACACGCCCGCACCATCATGGCCGGCACCCCGGCCGACATCGCCCGCATCGCCGCCGACCACGGACCGGAGACCGCATGACAGACGTGTCGATCGAGGAACACCCCGTGGGCGGCGGCGGACCGTACGCGGTCACCACCGGCCCGGACGGCGCGCTGTGGTACACCCTGGTCCACAGTGGCCGGATCGGCCGGCTCGTGCCCGGCACCGAACCGGAGAGCCACCGGCTCGACCCCGACTGCGGGCCGACGATCATCACCACCGGACCGGACGGCGCCCTGTGGTTCACCGAGTACCGGGCCCACCGCATCGGCCGGATCACCACCGACGGCGCCGTCGCGGAGTTCCCGTTGCCCACCGCGGAGTGCGGGCCGTTCGGCATCGCGGCGGGGCCCGACGGGGCGCTGTGGTTCACCGAGACCACCGCCGACCGCATCGGCCGCATCACCACCGGCGGTGAGGTCACCGAGTTCCCGCTCCCGGCCACCGGCGCGTTCCCGTCCGCGATCACCGCGGGACCGGACGGCGGGATGTGGTTCACCATGAACCAGGCCGACGCGATCGGCCGGATCGGCACCGACGGCACGGTCACCGTCCACCCGCTGCCCACCGCGGCCTCCGCACCGGTCGGCATCGCCCTCGGTCCCGACGACGCCGTCTGGTACGTCGCGATCGCCGCCGGCCACATCGGCCGCATCACCACCGGGGGCGAGGTCAGGGAGTTCCCGCTGCCCGACCGCGCCGGCCGGCCGCACGCCATCACGACGGGCGCCGACGGCGTCCTGTGGTTCACGGAGTGGGGCGGCAACCGTGTCGGCTCCATCACCACCGAGGGCGTGATCGAGGTGCACGACCTGCCCACGTCCGGCTCGGAGCCGCACGGCATCACCCTCGGCCCCGACGGCGCCGTGTGGACGGCGCTGGAGACCGGCGCCCTCGCCCGTATCACCCCGAAACCGCTGCCCTGACCCAGGAGAGAACCTCGCCCGTGGCGTTCGGCCACACGATCGTCCCCGCCCGGAACCGCGAGGAGCCGGACCGGTTCCCCGGTTCTTCCGCGAGTTGTCCGAACTCCCCGAGGGCGTACTGCCGCAATTCGCCGATGATCGCCAAGCCCTGTCCGTGACCCGAACCGCCCGAGAGGACACCATGACACACACCGCCATCGACCCCGGCGCCGAGTTCGACCGGCAGGTCCGCAACCTCGTCGAACGGGACCGTCCGACGACGGCCCGCCTGACCCCGGAACAGTTCACCGCCCTGGTCTCACCCCTGCGCGACCTCGTCACCGGCATCGGACACGGCACATGGGCGCCGGGCACCGGGCGCGTGCCCTTCCTGCTCGTGGTCACCCGGGAAGTCGTCCCGATCGAGCAGACGATGGCGCGCACCACCCTCCGCGGAAAGACCCAGCCCGGTTTCGTGGACCGGTCCTTCGAGCCCGGCGCCCTCGAACGGTTCGTCACCGTCAAGGAGACCGGCCTCCCCGACCGGCGTGCCTACCTGCTGTTCGACATCGAGCGCGGGGAGGAGTTCTGCGGTGCCGTGCCCAAAGACGCCATGGACACCATCGCCGCCAGGGGACGCACCCCGCTCACCATCGAGGAGGGGATCGCGTTGATCACCCACTTCCCCGAGATCCTGGTCAAGAACAAGTGCTTCTCCCTCGGCGGTTCACGCTCCGGCGACCGCCGCGTCCCGGCGATCTGGATCAGCCGGCACGCTCCCAAACTCGGCTGGTGCTGGGAGGGCAACCCCCACACATGGCTCGGCATGGCCTCGGCCGGCTCCCGCCGCGCCGCCGCGTAGCAGGACGACTGGAAGTTCGTCGATGAGATCGGCGTGCTCGGCGTGACGTTCTCACCTCGAGGGCGACGTCGCCGCGTCGGAGACGTGTGCGAGCGCGGTGTCGAGGAGGTCGCGGAGCCGGGTCGGGGTCGGGGCGACGGCGGTGGCGAGGAGTGCCGTGCCTTCGGCGAGCGGCGCCAGTACGCAGTGGCCCCGTTCCGGTTCGCCGAGGAGGACGGGCTCCGGGAGCGGCACCGGTTCGGGGGCGACGAGGAGGAGCTGGCCGGTCGCCCGGTGGCCGCCCAGTACGGCGGGGCCGTCCCACGCCGGGGCCGGGGCCCCGTAGACGGTGTGCTGGTCGAGGACCGGGCGGCCGTCGCGTCGTACGGTCAGGCGGGTGGACAGGTGGCCCGAGGGTTCGGCGGTGCGTCCGAGGAGTTGCTCCTCGCGCAGCAGGAGCCGGGAGGTTTTGGCGAGGTCCACCTCGTACGTCTGGTGCAGGGTGCTGCCCCGCGCGCTGATCAGCGGCTGGGGCAGCCAGTTCAGTGACGCGTGTTCGCCTACGGTGAGCCGTACGTCGTAGGTGGCGGGGTCCGTGGTGGAGCCGCGCAGGGCGATGGTGGCGGCGGACGTGGTCACCTCCAGCCGGGTGTGCGCCTCGGCGGTGATGTCGAGCGCGAGTCTGTCCCCGCCGAGCGGTGCGCTCATCGCGCCGAGCACGCAGACCCGTGCCCGCTCCCCGCGGGGCCGCAGCCGGCGCAGGTGGAAGGGGCCGTCGCTGTGCAGGAGGGGGAGTGTCGTGGCGCGGCCGTTGTGGGTGGCCCTCAGCCGGGCGGTGGCGCGGACGCCGGCGGGGTGGGGGCGGGGCTTCGGAAGGTCCCCGGCCGGGGTCTGGGCGGCGGCGGCCGTCACCCGGTGACTCCGGCGTGCCAGGCGGCGAGGCGCTCGGTGACCCAGTCGGTGACCGGGCGGATGCCGTCGGCCGTGGTCAGGCTGGTGAAGGCGTACGGCAGGTCGCCCCGCTGCCTGCGGGTGTCGGCCCTCATGGTGTCCAGGTCGGCTCCCACGTACGGCGCCAGGTCGGTCTTGTTGACCACGAGGAGGTCGGCGGTGGTGATGCCGGGGCCGCCCTTGCGGGGGATGTCGTCGCCGCTGGCCACGTCGATGACGAAGACCTGGGTGTCGACGAGTCCGCGGGAGAAGGTCGCGGTGAGGTTGTCTCCCCCGGATTCGATGAGGATCAGGTCGAGTGGGCCCAGGTCCTGTTCGAGCTGCTCGACCGCTTCGAGGTTGGCGGAGATGTCGTCGCGGATGGCGGTGTGCGGGCAGGCGCCGGTCTCCACGGCGGTGATGCGCTCCGGTGGCAGTACGGCCTCGCGGCGCAGGAAGGCGGCGTCCTCCTGGGTGTAGATGTCGTTGGTGACCACGGCGAGGGACAGCCGGTCCCGCAGGGTGCGGCACAGCGCGGCGACGGTCGCGGTCTTGCCCGAGCCGACCGGCCCGCCGAAGCCGATCCGCAGGGCGCGGCGGCTGCCGTCCGGGCGCCGGGCGTCGGCGCTGTGGGTGTGGCGGTGCGGCAGGGTCACGGGGTGGTCCAGGTGCACGGGGGCTCCAGGGCGGTGCGGTGCGGGCGGGCGGGTCAGGAGGCGAAGAGGCGGACGGGACGGGCGGCGTGCTGCTCGCCGGTGATGTCCAGCAGCGGGGCGGACGCGGCGGGCAGGACGGTGACGCCCTCGACGGCCACGCGCTCCGCCGCGCGGGCCGCGGCACCGGCGACGGTGTCGCACTCCTCGGCGAGCCGTGCCAGGACCGCGGTGGCCTCGAACGGGTCGAGGCTCAGCAGGCGTACCGCCGCGGTCGCCGGGCCGCCGACGCTGTCGTAGGCGGCGGCGTGGGCGGCGTCGAGCGGGGTGAGGCCGGCGGCGCGGGCCGTGACGCCGAGGACGACCGGCTGGTGGGCGCCCTGGGGGCGGTGGTGGGCGAGGTGGTCGAGTTCGGTACTGGGCCAGGTGGCGCGGGCGGCGCGCATCAGTTGCCGGCCGAGGCGGCGGGCGACGCGGCGCAGGGCCGGTGCGGGGGTGCGGGTGTCGGCTGCCTCGTCCAGGGCGAGGGGGTCGTGTCCGGTGGCGGCCGCGGCGGCGAGACCGGCGGCGGTCAGTCCGGCGGTGTGCAGCCGCCCGCGGCAGAACGCCTCCAGTCCGGCCGTGTCGTGGACGCTTCCGGAGGCGACGGCGGCCTCCATCCCGCCGGAGTGGGCGTGCCCGCCGGCGGGGAAGCGGCCGTCGGCCAGGAGGAGCAGGGCGGTGCGGCTCATGGCCCGCCTTTCGCATGAGGTCCGGGGCCGGCCCCGGCCGGGGATCAGAACAGGAAGTACCGCTGGGCCAGGGGGAGTTCCGTCGCGTAGTTCCGTCCGACCTCGTGTCCGTCGACGCTGGTGCGGACGTCGGAGGTGGTGGCGCCGCCGATGGTGACGTCGAAGGTGTCGGGGTCGATGTCGATCTCCGGCAGCCCGTTGTTGTGCACCATGTCGGCCTTGGTGACGCCCCGGGTGGAGCGGATCGCGCGCAGCGGCTTGAGCAGTCCGGTCCGGGAGAGTTCGCCGTCGAGGGCGGCCTCGGCGACGAAGTTGAAGGAGTTCGCCGCCGGGGCCCGGCCCTGGGAGCCCCAGACCGGGCGCGGCAGATAGGGCTGCGGGGTGGGGATGGAGGCGTTGGCGTCGCCGATCTGCGCGTAGGCGATCTGGCCGCCCTTGATGACCATGTGGGGTTTCACGCCGAAGAACTTCGGCTCCCACAGGACCAGGTCGGCGAGTTTGCCGTCCTCGACGGAACCGACCTCGTGGTCGATGCCGTGGGTGACGGCGGGGTTGATGGTGTACTTGGCGACGTAGCGCCGGGCCCGGAAGTTGTCCGCGTCGGCGTCGTCCTCGCGCAGATGGCCGTAGCGGGACTTCATGACGTGCGCGGTCTGCCAGGTCCGCAGGATCATCTCGCCGATGCGGCCCATGGCCTGGGCGTCGGAGGACATCATCGAGATGGCGCCCATGTCGTGCAGCAGGTCCTCGGCGGCCATGGTGGAGGGCCGGATCCGGGAGTCGGCGAACGCCATGTCCGCCTCGACCTCCGGGTTGAGGTGGTGGCAGACGATCATCATGTCGACGTGTTCCTTCACGGTGTTGACCGTGAAGGGCCGGGTGGGGTTGGTCGACGCGGGCAGTACGTTCGGCTTGCTCGCGAGGCTGATCATGTCGGGGGCGTGGCCGCCGCCGGCGCCCTCGATGTGGAAGATGTGCAGGCCGCGGTAGTCGGCGGTGTCCTTGGTCCGGCGGTTCTTCTTGGTCGCGGCGAAGGTGTGGTGCACGAAGCCGGACTCGTTGAGGGAGTCGGCGTGCAGGGCGACCTGGACACCGGTCTCCTCGCACACCGTCAGGGCCGCGTCGATCACGGCCGGGGTCGCGCCCCAGTCCTCGTGGATCTTGAAGCCGAGGGCGCCGGCCTTGACCTGGTCGTGCAGCGCCTTCTCGGAGACGGTGCTGCCCTTGGCGAGCAGGCCGATGTTGACCGGGAAGGCGTCGAGCGCCTCGAAAGTCCGCTGGATGTGCCACTTGCCGGGCGTCACGGTGGTGGCCGTACTGCCCTCGGCGGGGCCGGTGCCGCCGCCGATCAGGGTGGTCACGCCCGACGCGAGGGCCTCGTGGATCTGGCCGGGGCACAGGAAGTGCACGTGCGTGTCGACGCCGCCGGCGGTCAGGATGCGTCCCTGGCCGGAGATCACCTCCGTCTCGGGTCCCACGACGAAGGACGACGCGCGCGGGTCGGTGTTGCCGGGCGGCGTCATGGTCTCGGGGTTGTACGCCTTGCCGATCGCCTGGATCCGGCCGTCGCGCAGCCCGACGTCGGCCTTGACCACGCCCCAGTGGTCCAGGATCAGCGCCCCGGTGATCACCGTGTCCACCGGCTTGCGCTCATGGTCGCGCGGGATGTGCGACTGCCCCATGGACTCGCGGATCACCTTGCCGCCGCCGAAGACCATCTCGTCGCCGCTGCGGCCGGGCCCGCCGCACCAGTCCGCGTCGATCCTCAGCCGGAGGTTGGTGTCGGCGAGCCGGATCCGGTCCCCGGTGGTGGGCCCGTACAGGTCGGCGTAGCGGGAGCGCGTCAGCGGCTCCCAGGGCTTCGCGTTCTCGTTCTCAGTCCTGTCGGGCATCGAGGTCCTTCTCCTCTTCGCTCTTGTCGGCCTGGAGTCCCTGCACGATCCGCTCCCCGGCGATGGGCACCAGCATCACGGTGCGCGCGTCGCCGGGCTCGAACCGTTCGGAGGTGCCGGAGGCGATGTGCAGCCGCATCCCGTGGGCGTCCTCACGGGTGAAGCGCAGACCCTCGTTGACCTCCGCGAAGTGGAAGTGGGAGCCCACCTGGATCGGACGGTCCTCGGGATTGGCCACCTCCAACGGCACGGGTGTGGCGCCCACGTTGAACGCCACCCGGTACTCGTCCTCGTCCGGCAGCAGCTCCCGCTTCCCCGGATGGACGTCCACCTCGGTGTCCGCCTCGTCGAACGGGTCGTGGATGGTCACCAGCTTCGTCCCGTCCGGGAACGTCGCCTCGACCTGGACGTTGGTGACCATCTCCGGTACGCCGTCCATGACTTCGTCGCGCCGCAGCACATGGCGCCCGGACTCCATCACCGAGTCGACCGTCTCCCCGGCCCGCGCCTCCTCGTAGACGTGTGCCGTCAACAGCGCCATCACCTCGGGATAGTTCAGCAACAGCCCGCGCTCACGGCGCCGCCGGGCGACATCCGCCGCCACATGGACCAGCAGGCGCTCCTGCTCGTGCGGAGTCAGATGCATGCCGTCCCCCTCTCCTGTTCCGTCGCTCCACGACTGCGTCCGCCGCAGGGCGATCCTCGGGGAGCGGAGACCGCGGCGCAGGGAGAACGGCCCCGTCATGCCTGATGGAATGAACCGGAAGCACGGGTCGCGCAGGGGCGCGGCGGTAGACACGTCGGCCGCCCCCTCACCCCGATCGCGTTGCCGATGCCTGCGTCACCGCGGCCGGAGCCGTTGTCGTAGGCGGGGATTAGGCTGCCCGGGAATTGATCAGCAGGTCGCGGTTCGTCCTCGGGCGGCCGGAACCGGGCCGGAGGGGCGGGGCATGGGCAAGGACACGGTGGCGGTTTCCTACGCCGAGGGCTGGGACGCCGTTGCCCGGCGCGCGTTCAGGCCGCTGACGCGGGCGCAGGCGGAGGAACGGGACGGGGCCGGGGAGCCCTACGTGGTGCTGCACCGGGCCCCGGGGCGCGCGGTCCCCGCGGAAGTGCATCTCATCGCCTGGCGTGACCACTTCGTCGGGCAGTGGGCCTACGACGAGCTGGGACGACGGACCCACGACGTCGACCTCCGGCTGCTGGAGGACGACCGTCTGTTCCTGCGGCGGTACGTGGAACGACGGTACGCCGCACCGGAGCAGCCGGACCTGGCGCCCGACGCCTGGCGGCTCACGGTGGAGCTCTACCCCGATCACAGGGGCAGGAAGATCCTGGAAGAGCGTGGTGACAAGGGCGGGTCGTTCCACACCCTGGCCGATATGCCGGAGGAGCGGCGGTGGCACGACCGGTCGGAGTTCGGAGTCCGGGCGGCCGACGCGTCCCGGCCGTCGGACGGGACCGCACCCCATGACGTCACCGCACCGGAGGCGGCTTTCGCGGGCGACGCGTCGTTGTGGCACCCGCCGGAGCCCCGGCGCATGGAGTTGGCGGTCGCCGACCTCTTCCAGCCGGGGAACTCCTTCCCCATGGAGCCCTGGGAGAACACGGAGACGGCCGAACCCCGGCACATCGCCATGGTGCGGATCCCGACCGGGCGCCTGGCCGTCTCGGACCCCCTCGACAAGGAGCCCCGGGAACTCACCGAGCGCGTACCCCCCGGCGAGTACGCGCTGGAGACGGCCGTGATCGTCGGCGAGGGCACGTACGGCGAGGAGCGGTTCCCGGTCACCGAGGAGCCCGTCGTGCGCCTGCTGATCCGGGACGAGCCCGCCGTCACCTGGGAGTTGGCGCTGAGCGAGGGCGAGGACCCCCGTCTGCTCCTCGACGGCCACGCCTACGGCTTCGGCACCGACGGGGCCGCCGGCTGCTTCGCGGACGCCGCGGCCTGGGAGACGCTGTCCGGGAAGGTCAGGCGCTACTACGAGGAGCAGGACGGCGACGCGTGCGTGTCCGTCGGCGACGGCCACATACACGCCGTCGACGAGGCGACGGGAAGCGACCTGGTGTCGTTCTGCACCGGGGGCGACGGGACGTGGCCGGTATGGCTCGGCCGCTCCGCCGCCGGCGAACTCGTCTCGGTCGTGGTGATCACGTCGTACCTCTAGCGGCGCAGCGCGCAACGCCTGCGTCCTGTGCCCTGCGCCATGCGTTCTGTGCCCTGCGTTCTGTGCCCTGTGCCCGCAGGGCACTGTCCGGTGGCGTGGAGTGGTCGAGTCCGGTCGGGACGGGCCTCCGTGACGGACGGGCCCGGCGCACGCGTCGCGTGTGCCGGGCCCGTCGGCCGGGTCAGCCGCCGGTCACTCCCCGGCGGCCGCCTTCTTCTTGCGCAGGAAGAACATCGCCGCGCCGCCCGCGACCACCAGGGCCACCGCGATGCCCGCGATCACCGGCGTCGCGCTGGAGCCGCCGGTGTTCGCGAGGTCGCCCTCGCCACCGGTCGTGTCGTCGGCGGAGCCGCCGGCCGGGCTGGGGGCCGAGGACGGGGTGTCACCGTCGGTGCCCGGCGTCCCGGTTCCCGGGGTGCCCTGGGTCTTGCAGTCCAGGACGCCCTGGAAACGCTCCGAGAAGCCGTTCGGGCCCTCGATGGTGAAGTCGTACGCCGCGTCCTCGTCGACCGGGACGGTCACCGTCTTGCTGCCGCCCGCCTCGATCGTGTGCTCGGTGCCCGCGAGTTCGAAGGTGAACGGGGTGTCGCCCTCGTTGCTCGCCGTGACGTCGACGCCGCCCTTGGCGCAGTTCTTCTCCGCCGTGACCGAGGGGATGGCGCCCTTGGTGGCCCAGTTCGCGGTCGCGTCGGCCGTGACCGTGGACTCGCTGGAGCCGGCGAGGATCTGCGTCTGGCTCTTGCTGGGGCTCGCGAACGCGCGGCCGACCGGGATCTCGGTGGTCGCCCGGACCGTCAGCGAGGCCGAACCGTCGGCCGTGCCCTCGGGGACGTCGAAGTACAGCTCGGTGCCGTCGCCGGCGGACGTGAGGGCCTTGCCGTCCTTGTCGGTCACCTTGACGCCGGCACCGGCGGCGTCGGCGGAGGCGGCGACGGAGACCTGGCCGGCGTCGGTGCGCACGGTCACCGGGCCGAGCTTGCCGCCGGCCTTGCCGGAGACCGCGTTGGGTTCCAGCGTGAGGGAGGTCTTCGGCTCCTGGAGGTTCTGCGCCTGGGCCTCGAGCCAGTCGGCGAGCTTCTCGGCCTGCGCGTCGCGGGCCTCGACCTTCGCCCCGTCCGAGAAGCGCCAGATGGCCACCTGGGTGCCGGCCGCGGCGGTCTTGGCCGTCAGCCCCTGGGCACCCGACTTCTGGGACAGCGCCGTCAGGTCGTCGACCTGCGGGTACGAGTTCTGGAGGATCCAGAGGATCTTTCCGGCGTTCTCGTTGGCGCCGAGCGAGGTCTGGGCCCAGGGGGTCTCCAGGTACTTCGCCTTGTCCTGGGTCGGGTTGTGGATGTCGATGCAGTACGACTGCAGACGGCCGCTGCCCTCGACGCTCATCTCGAACAGGCCGGCGGCGATGTTCTTGGTCTTGCCGTCGCCGAGGTCCAGACGGGCCGAGTCGTACGTCTTCAGCCCGTCGAGAGTGGCGACCGCACCCCCCTGGTGATGGACGTCGTCCCCGTCGGCGGCGGCGTTGCCCGCGCCGGCGAGGAGGCCCATGGTGAGCAGTCCGGCCGTGGCCGCCCCTGCGGCTATACGCCGTCCTGTGGTGCGCCGCCCGGTCGTGGCGGACGCGGAATGAAGAGCAAACACAGATTTCCCCTCCGGCGGGACCCGCAACGGGACACGCGAGATGTGTTCACACGTGATGCGTGCATGGAAGAGTCACGCCAGTCGTCTCAAGTGCTGGACAAGCACACGGCGATCTTATGGATGGAAGCGTTCCGGATCTTCGTTCCCGACGTCGCACGGCCATTCCGAATCGGAACCGTTACTTCCCACGACCGGAGTGTCCTCATCCATCCAATCTTCACAACCTGACCAGCACTTCTGCACACTTACCGGCCGGTCGGCGGCAGCCGCCGGCATGCGCCCGAAATGAGCTCCCGTGTCCATGTGCCGTGCCGGGGACGGCGGTTGGGTTGCCATTGAGGGATCGGTGGCCGGTGACTCGTGAAGCGGGAGTCCGGAGAAAATGTCCGCGAGATTGCTGGGCATATTGTTGACAATCTTGTAGCGTGCGTCACGCCTTGCCCCCGAGGCATCGGCGAAGCACCTGGTGCTCGATGAGGGGAGACCCATGCAGCGGTTGACCGCGTCCCACGGACGTGATGCGCTCGCCCACCCGACGCGCGTGCGGGCGGGACGCCCGGTGGCCCGCGAACGCCTCCTGAGAAGCGTGGCGATCACGGGTTCCCTCGTTCTCACGGCCCTCGCGGTGCCGGCCTCCGTGGCGACGGCAGCCCCTTCGGGGAGCCGCGGCCATGCCGCGGACCCCCAGGACGCGGTGCTCGCCTTCGACTCCACCGGCTACACGACGATCACCGTCACCGTCGACGGCCGGCCGGTGGGCGTGCGCTGGTACAAGGAGATCTGCTACGTGGCGAACCCGGTCGCCGCCGCGGCACAGCAGTCCGGTGGTCCCGGCGGCGGCAGCACCACCATCCCGAACACCGCCTGCGGCTACCAGAGCATGAACGTCTTCGTCCCCGAGAGCGCCTTCGGCGACCGGCGGGCGCCGGTCTACTTCGCGGTGAACAACAGTGGCTGGATGGCCAGTTACATACGGGCGAGCGTGACCGCCGGCGCCTCCTACGACAGTTCGACCAGCAACGTAGGTGCCGCGTTGAAGGCGGGGTACGTCTTCGTCGACGTCGCCAACCGCAGCCGCGGGCTGGTCGGCGCCGACGGCTCCTCCCCCGGCAAGGCCCCCGCGGCGGTGGTCGACGCCAAGGCCGCCGTGCGCTACCTGCGCCTCAACGACGCCGTGATGCCCGGCAGCGCGGAGCGGATCGTCGTCAACGGCACCAGTGGCGGTGGCGCGCTGGCGTCGATCCTGGGGGCTTCGGGCAACAGCTCCGAGTACCACTCGTACCTCGCCGCGATCGGCGCCGCCGGCATCGATGCGAAGGGGCGCAGCACCCTGAGCGATGACGTCTTCGCCGTCAACGCGTACTGCCCGATCACCGACCTCGGCAACGCCGACGTGGCCTACGAGTGGCTGTACGACGTCCTCGGCACCCGTGACATCACCGGCTCGAACCCCTCGCCCGAGGGAGCCGCCGAGATAGCGGCCCGGTTCGCGGCGTACGAGAAGAGCCTGGGGCTGCGCACCCCCGACGGCTCCCGGCTCACCGCCGCGACCATGCTCGACACCATCGAGGAGGAGGTCGTCCGCTCCGCGGAGACCTACCTGGAGGCGGACCCCGCCCACACGATCCCGCCGCTGGGCGGCACCTTCGAGATCACGTCGAGGGGCACCACCACGTCGTACGTCAACGACTGGATCGACGTCGACAGCGCCACCCGCACGGTGCGCTCCGTCGACATGGCGAAGTACCTCACCTTCGTCGCCACCCAGGCCACACTGAAGACGACCCCGGCCTTCGACGCGGTGGGCGTCGACGGGAACACCACCAGCCGCACCGAGACCAACCTCTTCGGCCCGCCGACGCAGAAGTACCTCAACTACACCGAGTTCGGCTGGAACCACAACGACGTGCCCGGCGACGGCAGCGGCCTCGACGACACCGAGCTGACCTGGAAGCAGTACACGAGCAGGAAGAGCACCACCGTCGACGACCAGGTCCACCTCATCAACCCGATGGACTTCATCGGCACCCGCGCCGACACCGCGCCCAACTGGTACGTCCGCCACGGCACCCGCGACCGGGACACCGCCTTCACCGTGTCGGTCAACCTCGACCGCGCACTCGCCGCCGACAAGCAGGTCGAGGACCTCGACCACCGGCTCGCCTGGAACCAGCCGCACGCCGGCAACTACGACGTGCCCGAGGCCATGGCCTGGATCGCCGAGGCCGTCCGCACGGCCGGGGACCCGCTGACCGGCCGTCGCTCCTCCCGGTAGCCGGGGTACTACGGGCGCGGGCGGCCGATGGTCACAGCACCGCGGAAGCCGTCCGCCGAGAGGGCCGACATGGTGTCGAGCGACGGGTCGGGGACGGGCAGCAGATGGGCGTCGACCCAGGTGTCCCCCGTGGCCGCGTCGGCCCACGGGTCCTCGATCACCACGGCACCGGGCACGGCGGCATGACAGAGCACCCAGTGCGGCACCTCGAAGCCCTGCATCCGGGCGAGCGAGAGCAGGAGCAGTACGTGCTCCCGTCGGCCGAGCGCGTCCCGGAGCGCGGTCATGGAGAGACGGGTCGGGTCGATCGGGACGCCGGCCCGTCCGGCGTCCGCGCGCGACGCGTCCTGGAGCAGGGCCCGCCACTCCTGTTCCTTCTCCGGGAGGTGGTCGAGCAGGACGGGCCGGTCCGTGTCGAGGTGGACCGTGACGGGGGACGACGGCCACGCCCGGCGCACGGCGACGCCCAGTCCGACGGGCTCGCACGCGGGGAAGTTGGTCGCGTCGCGCCACAGCGTCAGCTCCGCCCGGCGGTCGAACCCCTCCCCCGGCAGCGTCCCCACGTGCGCCTGCGCGACCAGGGCGGTGACGGCGCCGCACGTGAAGTGCGTGGTCTGCCCGTAGTACGGGGGTTCGGGCACCGTGCCGTCGTGCAGCCAGCGCACGTAACCGGTGGCGGGCCCGGCCGCGTCCTCCGCCTGCGCGAGCGGAGGACGCAACGGGGCGAAGCCGGCGGCGGCGGCGTCCTCGGGGCGCGCCGTCCACCCTTCCCACTTGACCTGCGCGAGCTTGTGGCGGCGTGCGTGGGCGACGACGGCTCCGACGGCCGCCGACACGTCGCCCACGGCGTCGACGATCTTCAGATAGGCCGTGTGCGGACGTGCCGTCACGAGCGCGGCGGCGGCCCAGTCCTCACCGTCGTCCCCCGGTACGGCCACGAGGTGCGGGGCGTGGGCGGACCGGTCGGCCGCACGCCAGCGCTCCGGCACCTCGTGACGCCCGAGCCGCCTCAGGAGGTCCGGCGACGTATCGGTTTCGAACGGGACGACGATGCTGTTCACGGGCGTTTCCTGCTGAGGCGGCATTGCGGTGTTCCTGACGGGGCGGAGGGGATGAGGGACGGAGACTCACTCGCGGGCCCGTGACGGCTCGGACTCGGCTCCGAGCTCCGAGCTCCGGGCTCCGGCCGACGGACCGGCAGCCGGAGGCCGGACCCGGCCGGCAGACCGAGAACCAGGGCCGGTCGACAGGCCGAAGGCCGAGGTCGGTCGACGGGCCGGGGCAGGCGGAGCCCCGGCCGTCGCTCGGTGTGGCCCTGGGCCGGTGGTGAGCCGGGTGGCGTGGGTGTGTTGTCGGCCCGTGTCATGCACGGGACTTCCGGAGTATCCAGACGAAGTACGGGGCGCCGACCAGGGCGATCATGAGGCCCGCCGGGACCTGGGCGGGGGCGACGAGGGTGCGGCCGAGGGCGTCGGCCACGCAGACCAGTACTCCGCCGAGCAGCATCGCGACCGGGATCGCGCGGCCGTGCCGGGCGCCCACCAGCGACCGGGCGAGGTGCGGGGCGACGAGCCCCACGAAGCCGACGACGCCGATGGCGATCACGCTGAGCGCCGCGAGCACCGCGGCGATCGCCAGCGCGGTGAGGCGGGTGCGTTCCACCCGGACGCCGACGACGCGCGGGGTGTCCTCGTCGACGGCGAGCAGGTCGAGCCGACCGCGCAGGAAGAGCAGCACGGGAAGCGCGAGCGCCAGGGCCACCGCGACCGGTACGACGTCGGGCAGCGTACGGCCGTAGGTCGTGCCGGAGAGCCAGGTGAAGATCCGGGGCGTGTTGTACGGGTCGGCGCGCAGCAGGAGGAAGGTGGTGACGGAGGCGAGGCCGTACCCCATGCCGATGCCGATCAGTACGAACCGGTCGGGCAGGAAGCCGCCGCGCCAGGCCAGCAGGGCGATCACCGCGAAGGTGGCGAGCCCCGCCGCGACCGCGACCGCGACGAGTACCGGCCGTCCGCCGGACAGGCCCGAGGTGACGACGCTCGCCGCGCCCAGCCCGGCGCCCGCCGTGATGCCGAGCACCCCCGGCTCCGCCAGCGGGTTGCGCACCGCGCTCTGTACGACGCATCCGGCCAGTCCGAGCGCCGCGCCGGCGAGGACCGCGGCGGCCACGCGCGGGACCCGGTCGTCGAGCGCCTGGCCGATCAGGTCCGGGGCGGCGCCCCGGGCCCAGAGCGCGATGTCGCCCGTCCGCAGCCAGAGGCTCCCCGCCAGGACCGCCACGAGGGCCGCCCCGGCCAGGAGCGTCACCGCGCCGAGCACGACGAGGAGGAACCCGCGGCGGGACCGTACGGCGACCCGCGCGTGCGGCGCCTGCCGGATCCCGCCCGTGTCGCGGAGGCGGAGCGCGAGGACCACGATCACGACGGAGCCGAGCAGCGCGGTCGGCACGCCGGTGGGTATGGAGGCGGCCCCGTCCGCGCCCTGCACCGCGCGCAGGACCGCGTCCGCGAGCAGGATGAGCAGCGCGCCGAGGAGACCGGCCGCGGGCACCAGGAGGAGGTGCCGGCGCAGCGCCCGGACCCGTCCCGCGACCAGGCGGGCCAGGACGGGGGCGCCGAGGCCGACGAAGGAGATCGGGCCGGCGAGGGTCACCGCCGTGCCGGTCAGGAGGACCGCGCAGAGCACGGCGGTCACGCGGGTGGCCCGGACCGGCACGCCGAGGGTGGAGGCGGCGTCGTCGCCGAGGTTCATCACGTCCAGCCGC
Source organism: Streptomyces sp. CB02400 (assembly GCF_001905725.1). GTDB lineage: Bacteria > Actinomycetota > Actinomycetes > Streptomycetales > Streptomycetaceae > Streptomyces > Streptomyces atrovirens. The sequence goes on along the minus strand of NZ_LIWB01000001.1, from coordinate 249,719 downwards.
CGGGACAGCGCCAGGGCGGCGCACAGCACCACGGCCACGAGCGGGAAGGCGCGTACCGACGCGTCGATGTTCAGTTGGGCGAGCGAGCCGCTCCCCCAGGCGAAGAGGCCGGTGGTGTTCTGGTCGAACAGGATGAGGAGCATCCCGGTCGCCGCGTCCAGGGCCATCGCCGTCGCCGATCCGGCGAGGATCAGCCGGGTGCCCGCGGTGCCGGCGGCCCGGCCCGCGAGGAGCAGGACGAGTGCCGCCGCGAGCAGGCCGCCGGCGAAGGCGACGGCGCCCGACGCCCAGAGCGGGACGGTGAGGCCGAGGGCCGCGACGAGCGTGAGCGTGAAGTAGGAGCCGGCGGTGACCGCCAGGGTGTCGGGGGAGGAGAGCGCGTTGTGGGTGACGGACTGGAGCAGCGCGCCGGCGCAGCCGAGGGCGAAGCCCACCGCCACGCCCGCGAGCAGGCGCGGCAGTCGCGAGCCGGTGAGGATCTCGCCGACCGGTGCCCCGCCGGGGTTCTCCTCTTCCTCGGCGAGGTGGCGCACCAGGTCGCCGACGCCGACGCCCGACGTCCCCTGCGTCAGGTGCCACATGCCCACCAGGACGGTCACGGCGAGGAGGAGGGCCAGGACGGCCGCCCCGGCGGGGCCGCCGCCGCGCTCGGTGCGCGGCGGCGTCGTCCCCGCGGGCGCCGCTGTGTGCGGTGCGCTCACTTCTTGTCGAGCACGTCGACGTACGCGTCGATCGCCTGCGCGCAGGAGCGCGGTCCGCCCGCGCCCCACACCCGCGCCGGGAACGCGTGCGCGCGGCCTTCCTTCACGGCCGGGAGGGTCTTCCAGATCGGGTTCTTCTCCAGCGCCGCGACGTACCCGCCGGCCCCTTCGTCGTTGGCGTAGAAGAGGTTGGCGTTCCCCACCGCGGTGAGTCCCTCGACGTCGGTCTGCGCGAGGCCGTAGGAGGGGTCGACGCCTCCGTCCCCGTGGTCCTTGTTGACGTCGTCGGTCCACGCGGGGTTCATGCCGAGTTCCTTGCCTATCTCGGTGAACAGGGCGCCGTCGCTGTAGGGGCGGACGGTGAGGTTGCCGCCCTGGAGCCATCCGTCGAAGAAGAGGAAGTCCTTCGTCGGCAGATCGGCGTCGGTGACCTTCTGCTTCGCCGTCGCGAGGTGCTCGTCGAACTCCTCGAGCACCTGGTCGGCCCGCTCGGTGCGTCCCGTCGCCTTTCCGATCATGCTGAACACCTCCCGCATGTTCCCGATCGGGTCCTTCGGGTCCGCCCCTCGCGTGGCCATCACGGGGACGCCCCTCTTCTCCAGCTTCGCGATCGTCTCGTCGTCGGCGTCGAACGCCTCCACGATGATCAGGTCGGGCTTGGCCGCGTAGAGGGTGTCGAGGTCGGGTTCCTCACGGGTGCCGATGTCCGTCACCCCGTCGGGCAGCTTCTCGGCGCTGACCCAGGTGCTGTACCCCTTCGCGTCGGAGACCGCGGTGGGGGTGACGCACAGGGTCAGCGCGTCCTCGATCTGCTGCCATTCCAGGACGGCGATCCGTTGGGCGGGCTTGTCGAGCTTCACCTGCCGGCCGACGCCGTCCTTGAAGGAGACCGGCGCGGTCGAGGTGGTCGTGGTGTCCTCGGCGCAACTCTCCGACGCGGGCGACGCACTGGCTCCGGCGCCGGTGCCGGCCTCGGTCTTGTCGACGTCGGTCGTGCCGCAGGCCGTTGCGGCGAGGAGGGCGAGCCCGGTGGAGGCCGACGCCGCCAGGCGACGGGCACGGTTCATGGAGGGGCCTCTTTCTTGCGGTTCGTTACATGGTTCGTCGGGCGGCGGAGTGCCGTTTCAAACGGAGTGCCGTTTCAAACGGAGTGCCGTTTCAAACGGGGTGCCGTCCGACGGGGTCGATACGGAGACGGCCCGTGCGGGGGTCGGTGCCGACCTCGACACGGATGTCGTAGACCTCGCCGATGTTCTCGGCGGTGAGGACGTCGGCGGGTGCTCCCACCGCGTGCACGCGGCCGGAGCGCATCAGGACCAGCGTGTCCGCGACGCGGGACGCCTGGTCGAGGTCGTGCAGCACGATCCCGACCGCGATGCCGTGCTCCTCGACGAGGTCGCGCACCAGGTCGAGCGTCTCGATCTGGTAGCGCAGGTCCAGGTGGTTGGTCGGTTCGTCCAGCAGGACGACGCCGGTGTCCTGGGCCAGGCAGGCCGCGAGCCAGACGCGCTGCATCTCCCCGCCGGAGAGTTCCCCGACCGGCCGGCCGGCCATGTCCCGCACACCGGTGACGCCCATGGCGTGGTCGACGGCGGTCCGGTCCTCGGCGGTCGGTCCGGCGAAGCCGCGCCGGTAGGGGTGGCGTCCGAAGGCCACGACCTCCGCGACCGTCAGCCCCTGGGGCGCGGGCCTCGACTGGGAGAACAGCGTGACCTCGCGGGCGAACCGACGGGGGCTGAGCAGGGCCGTGTCACGCTCGGGCGATCCGTCGGAGGAGCCGAGCGTCACCCGGCCGGTGTCCACCCGGTGCAGTCGGGAGAGTGCGCGCAGCAGCGTGGACTTCCCGCTGCCGTTCGGCCCCACCAGGGCGGTCGCGCGGCCGGGTTCCAGGGTGAGCGAGACGCCGTGGACGACCGGTTCGCCGCCGTACCGCAGCACCAGGTCGTGCCCGTTGAGGGCGGTCGCGGGGCCGGCCGCGGGGCGAACGGCGTGCCGGAGGAAGGGACTTGTGAACATCGAGGGGTCCGGACGGTCGGAGGGGCAAGGAGTACGGCACCCTCCGGCCGGCTTCACCGGCCGGGCCGCGGACTCCCCCACGCACGGCGGACACCGTTCACGGCGAGCAACAACTAAGGGTTACCTAACTCCGAGAAGGTTATATTCCGCTCGCCGTGTCGACAATCAGGAGTTCTGGACACGCGATACGGGATTCCGGACACCCTCGGGGGTGCCGTCGGCCGTGTCGAAGAACGCGCCCGGCGTGGTTCCCATGACCCGCCGGAAGGCGGCGATGAAGGAGCTGGGCTGCGCGTAGCCGAGGGTCTCGGAGACCGTCGTCACGTCGAAGCCCTCGGAGAGGAGCGTCAGCGCCCGGTGCACGCGCAGCACCTGCCGCCACTGTGCGAAGGAGAGACCCGTCGTGTGACGGAACGCGCGGGTGATCGTGCGGTCGCTGATTCCCAGCCACCGCGCCCACTCCTCCAGCGAGCGGGGGTCGGCGGGATCGTCCAGCAGGGCTTCGGCGATCGCGTCGATCCGGGCGTCACCGGGCAACTGCAGCGCGAACTGGCGTTCCGCCGGCTGGAGCACGTCGAACACGACCGACTCCGCCCGCGCCCTGGCCGCCGCGTCGAGGTCCGTGCGGGCCAGGTGGGTCAGCAGCGACGCGAGCAGCGGCGTCATCGCGATCGCCTTCGGTTCCCCGAACACGAACGGTGTGCGGTCAGGGGCGAAGAAGGCGTCGTGGAACTCCGCGCCCGCCGTCGCCCGGCCCCCGTGCACCACTCCGGCGGGCATCCACAGCCCGTACCCCTCGGACACGGTGAAGACGCGGTCCGCCACCCGGGAGGTCAGCGTGCCCCCGCGCACCCAGACGAGTTCGTGCGAGGCGTGCGCGTGCGGCGCCCACTCCGTGGGCACGCGGGGGATCCGGAACCCGGCGGCGATGACGAAAGGGGCCGCCTCCCGCTCCGGGGGCACCCCGACCCTGCGCACCACGGTGCCCGCCTCGCGCCGCCACATCCCGGGGCTCGCCTCACCACGGGACGATCGGACCATACGGGCGATTCTATCCGGGGTCCTCGCCCGGTTTCCCGGGTGGATCGCGGTGATCGGCAGGTCATACGCGCCCTGCGCCCGCGGGCGGTCACCGGCCGGCCGATCCCGTCTCAAAGCTTGCGCACGAATCACACACATCCCCTCTACATACTGGCCCCGATGGTCTAGATTGACCTTGCTTCAGCCGTTCGGGCACAAGGTGACCATTGATGACCCCGGGTGCGGGGAGCACCCGAGGTCGCCGGGGTGGGTCGTTCAACCAGTTCTGGAACAGCCGGGACGGCATGTGCGGGGGGCGGGGGCCTCCCGTGGGGAGGAACAGCGCGGCGCGGGAGGCGGGGGCCTCCCGGGTGGAGAAACGGTGTCAGGGGAACACGTCGAACCACTGGGGACCTGGGGGGTTCTGTGCGGCAGGGGGAATTAGTCGGCCCGTTTCCGTCGACGCGCGAGCGTCCGGCGAACGGGGCAATCAGCAGACCCGCGACCGACTGGGAGCAGCGGTACCGCCGTACCGTGATCACCGGCGACACGGTGACCACCGCCTTCGTGGTGGCGGCGATAGGCAACTTCTTCGGGGTCCGGGACGCGGCCAACTGGCATGAGAAGTGGGGGATTCTCGCCTTCGGCACCTGGCTGCTGGTGCTGGGGGCGCTCGCGGTGGGCCGGGCGTGGTCTCCGTCCGTTCTCGGCCAGGGCGCCGAGGAATTCCGCCGGCTCGGACGCTCACTGTTCATGGCGACCGTCGTCCTGGCGCTCGGCGGAATCGCCCTCACCTCGCGCAACATCAAACTCTGGATCTTCGTGGCGATCCCCGCGATCGCGGTCGTCACCATGATCGCGCGGTATCTGCTGCGCCTGTGGCTGCACAGGGAGCGGAAGGAAGGCCGGTGCCTGAGACCGGTGCTCGCCGCCGGGAGCCCGGCCACCGTGCACGATCTGATCACCCGGACCCGGAGGTTCCCGCACCTCGGCTGGCGGGTGGACGCGGTGTGCACGACGGACGGTCTCGGGCCCGACGGTGACCGGGTGGACGGAGTGCCCGTCGTCGGCCGGCTGACGGACGTCGCCGACCACGTCCGCCGCGACGGCTACCGGGTCGTCGCGGTCACCCCGGACCCGCACTGGTCACCGCACCGGCTGCAGCGGCTGGCCTGGAACCTCGAGGGCAGCGACGCCGAGATGGTCGTCGCCCCCGTGCTGATGGAGGTGGCCGGCCCTCGGCTGCACATCGACGCGGTGCTCGGGATCCCGCTGCTGCGGGTCAGCATGCCGACCTTCACCGGGGGCCGCCGGGCGGTCAAAGGGGTCGTCGACCGGCTGGGCGCGGCGGTCCTGCTGCTGCTGTTCGCGCCGCTGATGGTGGGCGTCGCACTGCTCGTGCTGACGACCAGCCGGGGCGGGGCGTTCTACCGCCAGCGCAGGGTCGGCAAGGACGGCCGCGAGTTCACCATCCTCAAGTTCCGCACCATGGTCGCCGGGGCCGACCGGGCCCGTGCCGAGCTGGCCGACCTGAACGAGGGCGCCGGCCCGCTGTTCAAGCTCCACCGGGATCCGCGGGTGACCCGGGTGGGAGCGGTGCTGCGCCGGTACTCGATCGACGAACTCCCGCAGCTCTTCAACGTACTCACCGGATCGATGTCGCTCGTCGGTCCGCGGCCTCCGTTACCGGAGGAGTCCGCCGCCTACGGCCCGGACATCCGGCGGCGGCTGCTGGTCAAGCCCGGCCTCACCGGCCTGTGGCAGATCAGCGGACGCAGCGACCTGTCGTGGGAGGAGGCGGTCCGGCTGGACCTGCGGTACGTGGAGGACTGGTCGCTCGCCCTGGACACAGTGATCTTGTGGAAGACACTGCGTGCGGTGCTCTACGGGCAGGGGGCCTACTGATGCGCGAAGGGCGGCGTCGTCGTACGGACGGCGTACGGACCGCAGGCCGCGAGGGCCTGCCCGGGGGGAGGAACGGAACGTGAGAGTCAGCGTTTTCGGGCTCGGCTACGTGGGCTGCGTGTCGGCCGCGTGCCTGGCCAGCATGGGCCACGAGGTCATCGGGGTGGACGTCAACCAGGTGAAGGTCGACCTGGTCAACGACGGCAAGGCCCCGGTGGTCGAGGAGCGGATCGGCGAGCTCGTCGCCGAGGTCGTGGAGTCCGGGGCGTTACGCGCCACCGGCGACGTCCGCGAGGCGATCATGGACAGCGAGATATCGCTGATCTGCGTGGGCACGCCGTCGGAGCCCAACGGCAGCCTGTGCACCACGTACTTGGAGCGGGTCACCGAGCAGATCGGCGCCGCGCTGGCCGAGCGGGGCGGGCGGCACACCGTCGTGTTCCGCAGCACCATGCTCCCGGGCACCTGCCTGAACCTGCTGGTGCCGATCCTGGAGAAGTACGTCGGCGGCACGGCCGGGGTGGACGTCGGGGTCGCGGTCAACCCGGAGTTCCTGCGCGAGGGCACGAGCGTGCGGGACTTCTTCGACCCGCCCAAGACCGTCATCGGCGAGCTCGACCCGGCGAGCGGCGACGCGGTCCTGGCGCTGTACGAGGGCCTGCCCGGCGAGGTGTTCCGGGTGCCGGTCCCGACGGCCGAGGCGATCAAGTACGCGGACAACGCGTTCCACGGCCTCAAGATCGGCTTCGCGAACGAGCTGGGCGCGGTGTGCCAGGCGCTCGGAGTGGACTCGCACCAGGTGATGGACGTGTTCCTGGCCGACCGCAAGCTGAACATCAGCCCCGCCTATCTGCGGCCCGGCTTCGCCTTCGGCGGCTCCTGCCTGCCCAAGGACCTGCGCAGCCTGGTCCACGCGGCGCAGCGGGCCGACGTCTCGGTGCCCATCCTCTCCCACGTACTGCCCTCCAACGCCGACCACTTGCAGCGCGCGGTGGGGCTGGTGGAGCGCACCGGCAAGCGCCGGGTGGGCATGTTCGGGCTGTCCTTCAAACCCGGCACCGACGACCTCCGCGAGAGCCCGCTCGTCGAGCTGGCGGAGCGGCTCTTCGGCAAGGGGTACGACCTGAAGATCCACGACGCCAACGTGAGCCTGTCCCGGCTGCTCGGCGCGAACCGCGAGTACGTCGAGACCCGGCTGCCGCACCTCGCGCAACTGCTCGCGGACTCCGTCGACGAGGTGCTCGAACACGCCGAGGTGTGCCTGGTCGGGACCAGGGACCCGGCCGTGCTGTCGAAGCTGCCCCACGGCGACGGTCCGGTGATCGTCGATCTCGTCCGCCTTCCCGACGCCGAGGCGCGCCGGGCCGAACCGGGGTACATGGGCCTTGCTTGGTGACACGTCGTTCGACGACACGGCCGGTGGCGACCGGCACGGCCGGCGTGCGCTGATCCTGGTGGAGAACCTGTCGGTGCCGTTCGACCGGCGGGTGTGGCAGGAGTGCACGACACTGCGCGACGCGGGCTGGACGGTGCACGTCATCTGCCCCCAGGGAAGCAAACGGGACACGGAACCCGAGGCGGTGATCGACGGGGTGCGGATCCACCGCTACCCGTTGCGCGCGGCCACCGGAGGGCCGGCCGGCTACCTGCGGGAGTACGGATCGGCGCTGTGGCACACGGTCCGGCTGGCCCGGAAGGTCGGCCCGGTCCACGTGGTCCACGCCTGCAACCCGCCCGACCTGCTGTTCCTGCCGGCCCTGTGGCTGAAGCGGCGCGGCGCGCGGTTCGTCTTCGACCAGCACGACCTGGTGCCCGAGCTGTACCTCTCCCGGTTCGGCCGCGGCAAGGACCTGCTCTACCGCGGCGTGTGCGCGCTGGAACGGATGACCTACCGGGCCGCGGACATCGTGCTCGCCACGAACGAGAGCTACCGGGACGTCGCGGTGCGCCGTGGCGGCCGGCGGCCGTCGGACGTCTTCGTGGTGCGCAGCGCGCCCCAGACCGACCGGTTCCGACCGGTGCCGCCCGAGCCGGAGTTGAAGCGCGGCAAGCCCCATCTGCTGTGCTACCTCGGCGTCATGGGCCCGCAGGACGGCGTCGACTACGCCTTGCGGGCCCTCGCGAAGCTGCGCGACGAGGTCGGACGGACCGACTGGCACGCGGTGTTCGTCGGCTCCGGTGACGCCTTCGACGCGATGGTGGAGTTGTCCCGGACGCTCGGGCTCGACGAACAGGTACAGTTCACCGGGCGCATCCCGGACGCCGACCTGGTGCGCTACCTGTCCACCGCGGACGTGTGCCTCTCCCCCGACCCGCGCAATCCGCTCAACGACGTGTCGACCATGAACAAGGTCCTGGAGTACATGGCGATGGGCCGGCCGATCGTCTCGTTCGACCTGAAGGAGGCGCGGGTCTCCGCCGGTGACGCCGCCGTCTACGCGCCCGCGAACGACGAGTCCGAGTTCGCGAAGTCCATCGCGCTGCTGCTGGACGATCCGGAACTGCGGGCCCGGATGGGCAAGACCGGCCAGGAGCGGATCGGCGGGGAGCTCTCCTGGCGGAACTCGCAGGCGTCGCTGCTCGCCGCCTACACCGCCGCCTGCCGCGACCGGGCTCCGGTGCCGGCGGGCGCCCGGGGCCGGGCAGGGAAGAGGCCGCGTCGTTGAACGATGACACGATACGCCTGGCCACGGTCGGGCGGATGATCCATCGGCGGTGGCGGCTCCTCGCCGTCCTCGCCGCGCTGGGCGCGCTCGTCGGCTACGGCACCTCCGTGCTGTTCCCGCCGCGCTACACGACGTCGGCATCGGTCCTGCTGCCGGGGGCGTGGGAGGAGCGCGAGCTGCTGACCCAGACGGAGATCGCGACCAGTTCGGTGGTGGCCGACCGGGCGGCCGCCACGCTCGACTGGGCCGGGGTCGACGGCGACGAGCTGCGGGAGCGGGTGAGCGCCGCGGCCGCCGACGGGAACATCATCAAGATCTCGGGCACGGCCGACACCCCGGAGCGCGCGCAGCGGCTCTCCGACCAGGTGGCCCAGGAGTTCGTCGCCTTCGCCGCGCGGATCACGGGCGACGACACCGGCTCCGACGCGGCGGCACGGCCCGAGGAGCTGCGGAAGCTGGTGGTGCGGACCAGCCGCCGCATCACCGAGCTGGCCGACGCGGTCGATCCCGGACGGACCGTGGAGAGCGTGCAGACCCGCACCGAGCTCGCGAAGCTGCGTACCGCGCTGCAGGAGGCCGTCAACGAGCTGGAGCAGGCCGACCCGGCCGCCGGCGAGGCCAACATGGTCGTCATGGGGCCGGCGGTCCGGCCGGACGGTGAGGCACCGCCGACACGGGTACAGCTCATCGTCGGCGGGGCGCTGCTGTTCTTCCTGCTCGCGGTCGTCGGCCATCTCGCCGCCGCGCGGATGAGCCGTCGGCTGCGCACCGAACCGGAGATCGTCGCGGCGCTCGGCGCGGTGCCGCTCGGTACCGTCGACGTACCCGTCGAACGGCCCGCGCACCCGCCGGAAAACCGTGACCTGCGGGCCCGGATCCGCCGGTTCCTCGGTGTCGACGTCCGGTGGGACGTACCGGCCCCGCAGACGTCCGGCGACGAGGCCGGCCGGCGGATCCGCTACCGGCGGGTGTGCGCCCGCCTGCGGGAGAGGTTGGCGCGCTCCGGGCGGCGGTTGCTGGTCGTCGTCCCGGACGGCGACGAGGTCGCCCACCGGGCCGCCGGGCGGCTCGTCACCGAGGCCGAGGGCGATCCGCTGCTGCGGGTGACAGAGGTTTCGGTGTCCCGGCCGATGGTGCCGGACCGCGGCGACGAGTCCGGTGCCCTGGTCGTGCTCAGCGCGGGCAACTGGACCGCGGGGGAGCTCACCGGCATCGCCGAGGCGTGTGCGGACGCGGGGCACGAGATCGTCGGCATCGTCGTCGCCGGCCCGGTCCGGGCCCGTACGACACGGTCCGCCGGCCGTCCTCGGGACGCCGCCGCGCCGGCGCTCGCGGTCGGCAACGACGCGACGGGAGGTCCAGGATGACGACGCGTACGGGTTCGGAGTCGTCGGCCGCTCCGCTGCTGGACCTGCAAGCACTGGTGGTCGCGGTGCGCAGGCGCCGCCGCCTGTGGTGTTCCCTGGCGCTGCTGGGACTGCTGGCCGGCGCGGCGGTGGCGGTCCTGCTGCCGGCGCCGCCGACCGCGGTGACCACGGTGCTGGTCGCGCACGAGGCGGACCAGCCGAACGACCCCGGAACGCTGATCCGCACCGATGCCGCACTGCTGGGAACCACGCGGATCGCCGGCCAGGCCCTGCGGTCCCTCGGTTCCCAGGAACGCCCGGAGGACTTCATGCGGGACTACCAGGGCACCGGCCTGACCAACAACCTGCTGCGGATCACGGTGACGGGTGACAGCGACGCGGAAGCGGTGGCCCGCGCCGAGGCGCTGGCCGAGGCGTTCGTCGCGGACCACGTGAAGCGGATCAAGGAAGCCGCGAACGCCGAGTCCAAGGCCCTGCTCGGCCGGCGCGACGACATGCGGGACGAACTCGCGCGGGTCAACGAGGAGATCGGGGAGGGACCGTCGCAGAGCGACCCGGAGGCGTCGGCGAACCTCGAGTCGCTCTTCGCCCGCCGGGCCGAACTCACCTCGCGGATCACCGACTTCGACCAGCGCGCCGAGGAGGCGCGCCTGGGCACGCCCCGGCTCGTCGCGGGCACGCAGATCGTGGACGCCGCGCGCGCGGTGGACCACTCCCTGCCCAGGGCCGCCGCCACCAACGCCGGGATCGGGCTCGTCCTCGGGCTCGCGCTCGGCCTCGCGCTGGCCGCCGTCGGCGCGGTGGTGGCGGACCGTCCCGTGCTGCGCCGGGAGATCGCGGCGAACCTGGGCGCCTCCGTCATCGCGGAGCTGCCCCGCCGGCCGGCCGGGCCGTGGCGGCGCCGGCGGATCCGGGCGGCACGGGAACGGCTCACGGTCTCCCTGGCCCGTACCGTACGGGGCTCCGCGGAACCGGTGTCGCTGCTGGAACTGGGCTGTGCGCGCGGTGCGAGCACGATCGCCCTGGACCTCGCCGGGGCACTGGGGGCGGACGGTCCGGTGGCCGTCGTCGACGGTCTGCCCGGCCCGCAGCTCGCCAAGCGCCGCCCGGAGCCGGGAGACCCCACCGTGGTCAGCGGCGCGGACGCCGCGGCCGTGTCGCCCGATGGGCGCCGGGTCGGTGTCGGCTCGGTGGCACCCGGCACCGCGTGGACCGACCTCCGGTACCTCGGCACCCGGACCGTGCTCGTCGTGCGGGCCGGGCACGGCAGCGCCGCATGGCTGCACACCGTGGCACGGCAGCTCGCGGACCAGCGCATCACGGTGATCGGCGTGGTGCTGATCGACCCCGATCCGCGTGACCGGACCGACGGCACGCTGTGGGACGGGCCGCACACCACGCCGCGCGACCGCGGCGAGCGGCCGGCCCGGCAGAACGGGACGGAGCGGCGGGGGACGGAGCGGCTGCCGATGTCGGCGGCACGGGTCCCGGACAGCGACCAGGAGGCGCGGTAGGACATGTGTGGCATCGCAGGCACGTACCGGTGGCCGGACGGGAAGGCCGTGACCGACCGGCTCACCGATGTCCTCGCGCATCGCGGCCCGGACGGGGCGGGCCGGTACAGCCATCCCGTCGGTGACGGTGAAGTGCACCTCGGGCACCGCAGGCTGGCCATCGTCGACCTGTCGGAGACCGGCGCCCAGCCGATGGTCTCGGACGGCCTCGTCCTGACGTACAACGGCGAGCTCTACAACGCGCCCGAGCTGCGTACGGAGCTGACGGCCGCCGGGGTGCGCTTCCGCGGCACCTCCGACACCGAGGTGGTCCTCGAGGCCTGGCGGCGCTGGGGCACGGACTGCCTGCCCCGGCTGCGCGGCATGTTCGCGTTCGGGATCTTCGACGAGCGGACCGGTGAACTGGTGCTTGTCCGCGACCAGTTGGGCATCAAGCCGCTGTTCCTGCTGCGGCGCGGCACGGGTCTGGTGTTCGCCTCCGAACTCAAGGCGCTCGCCGCCGTGACCGGCGGGTCGCTGGAGGTGGACCCCGCGGCCCTTGTGGCCTCGCTGCTGTACTACTGGGTGCCGGACTCACGGTGCGCGTTCCGCGAGGCGGAGAAGCTGCCGCCGGGGAGCTGGCTGAGGTGCCGGCCCGACGGCCGGGTGGAGCGCGGCCGGTTCTGGAACCTGAAGGACGTCGCCGCCGAGGGCCGGGAGCGGGCCCTGGCCGGCGAGCGGCCGGACCTGGCCGCCGTCGTCGAGGAGTCGACCCGGCGGCACCTGCTCTCCGACGTACCCGTGGCGACCTTCCTCTCCGGCGGTCTCGACTCCAGCTACCTGACCGCGCTGGCCGCCCGCCACCAGCCCGGGATCTCCGCCTACACGATCGGGTTCCGCGCCGAGGACGCCAGGTTCGAGGCGATGCCGGACGACCTGCGCTACGCCCGGCAGGTGGCCGAGCGGTTCGGTGTCGACCTGCACGAGATCGAGATCGCCCCGGACGTGCTCGACCTGCTGCCGCGGATGACGTACCACCTGGACGAGCCGATCGGCGACCCCGCCGCCATCAACACCTTCCTGATCTGCTCGGCCGCCCGGGAGGCCGGGGTCAAGGTGATGCTGTCGGGGATGGGCGCCGACGAGCTGTTCGCCGGGTACCGCAAGCACCTGGCCAACCTGATCGCGCTGCGCTACCAGCGCGTCCCGCGGCCTCTGCGGCGCGGGGTGTCCGCGGCGGTGGACCGGCTGCCGGTCGCGACGGCCCGCCGGGGGTACCGGTCGGTGCGCTTCGCGAAGCGGTTCCTCTCCTTCGCCGACCTGCCGGAGGAGACCGCGTTCCGGCGCAGCTACACCATGTACGACCGGGACGAGCTGCTCGCCCTGATCGATCCGGACCTGGCCCCGGCGGTCGACGACGTGCTCACCGAGCACGCGGACACCTATCAGGACAACGACCTCGACGACTTCGTCAACCGCATGTGCCTGGGTGACGCGCGGATGTTCCTGCCGGGCCTGAACCTCGCGTACACGGACCGCTCCAGCATGGCCGCGTCGACCGAGGTGCGGGTGCCGTACGTGGACGTCGAGGTGGTGAAGGCGGCGTTCGCCTTCCCCGGCGACCGCAAGATCGTCCGGCGGCAGGGCAAGGCCGTCCTCAAGGAGGCGGCCACGTCGGTCCTGCCCCGGGAGATCGTGTACCGGCCCAAGGGCCTGTTCAGCGCCCCGCTGCGGGCCTGGATGAGCCGGGATCTGGCACCGCTGGTGCGCGAGGTGGTCGACGACGGCGAGCTCGTCCGTTCCGGGATCCTGCGCCGCGACGCGCTTCAGCGGCTCGTCGCCGAGGACGCCGCCGGGCAGCGGGACTTCTCCAAGCATCTGTGGCATGTGCTGACCCTCGAGTACTGGTACCGCGGCGCGACCTCCAAGGCCGGCCAGACCCCTTCCTTGACGGCGTAGAGAACAAGAGGACTTCCGGTGAAACAGGTTGTGCAGAACTACAAGAGCGGCGAGCTGGCGCTGCTCGACGTGCCGGTGCCGGGCTGCAAGCCGGGCGGTGTGCTGGTGCGGAGCGCGTACTCGCTGATCTCCACCGGGACCGAGCTGATGAAGGTCTCCGAGGCCGGCATGTCGATGGTGGGCAAGGCGCGTTCCCGGCCGGACCAGGTGGCGAAGGTCGTGCAGAGCGTGGCCGCCAACGGGGTGCCCGCCACCTACCGCAAGGTGATGGGCAAGCTGGACTCCTACACGCCGCTGGGCTACTCGCTGTGCGGGGTGGTCGAGCAGGTCGGCGCCGGGATCGACGACGTGAAGGTCGGCGACCTGGTGGCCTGCGCCGGCAACGAGCACGCGCTGCACGCCGAGCTGAACTGGGTGCCGAAGAACCTCTACGCCCGGGTGCCGGACGGTCTCGCGCCGCGGCACGCGGCCTTCGGCACCGTCGGGTCGATCGCGCTGCAGGGCGTCCGCCAGGGCGAGTCGCGGCTCGGCGAGGTGGCGCTGGTCATCGGTCTCGGGCTGATCGGGCAGCTGGTGGTGCAGCTCCTCGCCGCCTCGGGGGTACGGGTCGTCGGGGCCGACCCCGACCCGGCGCGCTGCGAGCTCGCCGAGCGGCTGGGCGCGGCGGCCTGCGGCGATCCCGCGTCCGCGGCCGTGGAGACGGCCGTCGCCGAACTCACCGACGGTCACGGCGTGGACCAGGTGTACCTGGCCGCCGGCGGCGGCAGCAACCAGCCCGTCGAGCTGGCCGCCCGGCTCTGCCGGGACCGCGGCCGGGTCGTCGACATCGGCAAGTGCCGGCTGGACCTGCCGTGGAACGCGTACTACGAGAAGGAGCTCGACGTCCGGTTCTCCCGTTCGTACGGCCCCGGGCGCTACGACCCGGAGTACGAGCTTCAGGGGCGGGACTACCCGATCGGCTATGTGCGCTGGACCGAGCGCCGCAACCTGGCGTGCTTCCTCGACCTCGTCGCCCGCGGCAGCGTCGACGTGGAGCCTCTGGTCTCCCACGTCGCCGACTTCGACGACGCCGTCGAGACGTACCGGAGCCTGAAGGACGGCGAACTGAAGGCCGTGGCCGTGCTGTTCCGGTACCCCGGACAGGAGGTCGAAGCGGAGGCCCCGGTGGTGGCCGTGCCCGCCGTGAACGTGAAGCGGAGTCCGGTGAGGGCCGCGAGGACGCCGGTGCGCCTCGCGTTCGTCGGCGCGGGCAACTACGCGTCGTCGATGCTGCTGCCGCACCTGGCGCAGCGCGACGGCGTCGAGCTGTCGACGGTCGTCACCACGACGGCGCTGTCCGGGGCCAACGCGCAGCGCAAGTTCGGCTTCGCCGGGGCGACCACCGATCTCGACGCCGTGCTCGGTGACGAGTCTGTCGACGCGGTGTTCGTGGTCACCCGGCACAGCTCGCACGCCGAACTGACCCGGAAGGCGCTGCTGGCCGGCAAGGCGGTGTTCGTGGAGAAGCCGTTGGCGCTCACCGAGGACGAACTGGCCGGTGTGCTCTCGGCGGTGGAGGAGTCCGGCAACGACCGGTTGCAGGTGGGCTTCAACCGCCGGTTCGCGCCGCTGCTCCAGGAGGCCAGGAAGCGGTTCGGCGCCCGGACCGGTCCGGCGAGCCTGCGCTACCTCGTCAACGCGGGCCGCCTCGACCACGGTAGCTGGTACCTCCAGCAGGGCACCGAGGGTTCGCGGTTCGCCGGTGAGGGCGGGCACTTCATCGACACGGCGAGCTGGCTGCTGGAGGCCGACCCGGTCTCGGTGTACGCCGTCGCCCCGTCCGGCAACGAGGACCTTCAGGTCGTCCTGCGCTACCCGGACGGGTCGACCGCCACGATCAGCTACGTCACGACCGGATCGTCCGGGTTCCCCAAGGAGACGCTGGACCTCATCGCGGACGGCAAGGTGCTGCGGCTCGACGACTTCGTCCGGGCGTCGGTGTACGGCCGTAAGCGGTGGGTCAGTTCGCGGCTGCCCAAGGCCCGGGACAAGGGCCAGAACGCCGAACTGGCCGCGTTCGTCAAGGCCGTGCGGACCGGCGGTCCGATGCCGGTGCCGCTTCAGTCGCTGGTCGCCACCACGGCGGCCACCCTCGCCGTACAGGCCGGTCTGGCCGGGGGCGCGCCGGTGACGCTGGCGGGGGCGCGATGACCATGAGCGCGGGCTGGTACCTGCGGCGGCTGTCCCGGATGGGGCCGCGGGAGATCGGCGGCCGGGTGGGCGACACGGTGCGCAGACGGCGGTGGCGGTCGGCGCCGCCGGACTGCCCGAGTGTGACCGGCGCCCGGTTCACCGCGGTCCTGCCCGCGGGGACGATCGCCGCGGTGCCGCCGGACGCCGCGAAACGCCTCGTCGCCGAGGCGGACCGGCTGATGGCCGGGCACGCCGAGTACTTCGGGGTGGACCGCGACGACCTGATCGACCCGGACTGGTGGTACGACCCGAAGACCGGACGCCGGGCTCCGTCGGGTTACGCCTTCGACGTGCCGTACCGCGACGAGGACGCGGTCGGGGACATCAAGCAGATCTGGGAGCCGTCCCGGCACCAGTACCTCACCCGGCTCGCCGCCGCCTACGCGCTCACCGGGGACGAGCGGTACGCCGAGCGGGTGGCCGAGCACCTGCGGTCGTGGTGGGCGGCCAACCCGCCGCTGCGCGGGGTGCACTGGGTCAGCGGCATCGAACTGGGGATCCGGCTGCTGTCCTGGGTGTGGGTCCGCCGGCTGCTCGACGGCTGGCCGGGCGCGTCCGCCCTGTTCGAGGGCAACCCGGTGGCGGTGAACCAGATCTGGCACCACCAGCGCTGGCTGGCCGCCTTCCCCAGCCGGGGGTCCTCGGCGAACAACCACGTCATCGCCGAGACCGCCGGGCAGTTCGCCGCGGCCTGCGCGTTCGGGTGGTTCCCCACCTCGGCGCGCTGGCGGGCCGACGCGCTGCGGTCGCTGGACCGGCACCTGCGCGGCAACACGTTCCTCTCCGGCCTCAACCGTGAGCTGGCCACCGAGTACCACGGGCTCGTGCTGGAACTCGGCCTGGCCGCGGTGGCGGAGGCGGACGCCGCCGGTGTGCCGGTGCCCGCGACGGTCCGGCTGGTGCTGCTGCGGATGACCGACGCGCTCGCGGCCGTCGTGGACAACCGGTTGCGGCCGCCGCGCCAGGGGGACGCGGACGACGGACACGGTCTGGTCGTGGACGGCACGGGCACCGACCGCTGGGGCTCGCTGCTGGCCACCGGGGACGCCGTGTTCGGCCGGCTCGACTGGTGGCCGAAGGTGACCGGCACCGACGTGCGCACCCCGCTGCTGGCCGCGCTCGTCCGGCCGTACGCGGAAAAGGGAACCGCACGCCCGGCGAGCAGGCCGGCCCACTTCGCCGACGCGGGTATGACGATCCTGCGCGGTCCGGAGGAGATCTGGTGCCGCTGTGACGGCGGCCCGCACGGCTTCCTGTCCATCGCCGCGCACGCCCACGCGGACGCGCTGTCCGTGGAGGTCCGGCACGACGGGGTCGACGTGCTCGCCGACCCGGGGACGTACTGCTACCACGGGCAGCCAGAGTGGCGGCGGTACTTCCGGTCGACCCTCGGCCACAACACCCTGCAACTGGACGGCGGTGACCAGTCCGTCTCCGGTGGCCCGTTCCTGTGGACCCGGCACGCCCGCAGCCGCGTCCTGGCCGTGGACACGTCCGATGAAGGTGTGGCCCGCTGGTGTGCCGAGCACGACGGCTACCAGCGTTCCGTGCACCGCCGTCGGGTGGAACTGACGTCCGCTACGCAGGAGTTGAGGGTGGTCGACGAGGTGCGCGGCCCGCACCGGTCCGTGCGCCTGGCGTTCCACCTCGGCCCGGAGATCACCGCGGACCTGGTGGGGAACCGGGCCGTGCTCACCTGGACCCGGGACGGCGAGGACCGCTCCGCGGTGCTCGACCTGCCCGGGCAGCTGTCCTGGCGGGCGCACCACGGCGAGACGGAGCCGCCGCTGGGCTGGTACTCCGCCGGCTTCGGGCGCAAGGAACCCACCACCACGCTGGTCGGCACCGGCACCGGCTCCGCCGACGGCACGGAGAAGTTCACCACCGTCCTCGGGTTCCGCGGTCAGGGGGCCTGATCCGTGGGGATGAAGTGGCGGCACCGGGCGTTACCGGCGGCACCGCTGACGCTGGTCCTGCTGGCGGCGGCGACCGGCTGTGACAGCGGCACGCCGGACGCGCGGCCGAAGCCGACCGCCACGCCGTCCGCGTCCGTGGCCCGGGTGTGCGACAAGCCCGCCGCCGGGCCGGCGAAGGCGCCGGCGGGCGCGGTGACGGTCGACCCCGCGGTCGCCGGTGACCTGGCCGCGAAGACCAAGAGCAGTCCCCCGGGCACCACGTTCTGGCTCCGGCCGGGCAAGCACCGGCTCGACCCGGACCGCTACGCCCAGGTCGTCCCCAAGGAGGGGAACACCTACCTCGGCGCGCCGGGCGCGGTGCTCGACGGCCGCAGGACCAACCAGTACGCGTTCGGCGGCACCGCCCGCGACGTCATCCTCCGCCACCTGACCGTGCAGGGGTTCGTCGCGCCGCACGACGAGGGCGTGGTCAACCACGACTCGGCCGACGGGTGGGTGATCGAGCACTCGACGATCCGGAACAACTCCGGCGCCGGGCTGATGGCCGGCGCCCGCCAGCAGGTGCGCGCCAACTGCCTGCGCGACAACGGCCAGTACGGCATGAACGCCTACAAGGCCGACGGCAACCTCCACGACCTGGTGGTCGAGGGCAACGAGATCACGGGCAACAACACCGGTGACTGGGAGCGGCGGCGGCCGGGCTGCGGCTGCACCGGAGGCGTCAAGTTCTGGGCCGTCGACGGCGCCGACGTACGCGGCAACTGGGTGCACGACAACCGCGGGACCGGATTGTGGGCGGACACCAACAACAACGACTTCCGCATCGAGGGCAACGTGCTGGAGGAGAACGACGGTGCCGCGCTGATCTACGAGACCAGCTACAACGCGGTCGTCCGGGACAACACGATCCGGCGGAACAACTGGGTCGAGGGCCGCAGGTACGCCGACCGCGGCGACACCTTCCCGTTCGCGACCGTCTACATCTCCGAGTCCGGCGGCGAACCACGGGTCCGGGCCCGCACCGACAGGATCGAGATCCACCGGAACGTGCTGGAGGACAACTGGTCCGGGATCACCCTGTGGGAGAACGCCGACCGGTTCTGCAACAGCCCCGCCAACACCTCGTCCGGTGACTGCACGCTGCTGGTGAAGGACAAGGACCGCTGCGCGCAGCCGGCGATCGCCACCGCACCGCTCTACGCCGACTGCCGCTGGAGGACCCAGCGGGTGGACATCCACGACAACCGCTTCGTGCTGGACAAGTCCGTCGTCGACTGCACGGTGATGTGCGACCGGATGGCGGTGCTGGCCAACTACGGCACCTACCCGGACTGGTCGCCGTACCAGGGCGAGCGGGTGTCCGAGGCGATCACCCGCGAGCAGCACAACCGCTGGCACGACAACACCTACGTCGGACCGTGGAGGTTCACCGCCCACGACCCGAGCAGGGTGCTCGACGCCGTGCAGTGGCAGGGGCATCCGTACCGGCAGGACGCGGGCAGCACCTTCCGCGCGCAGGGCGGTGGTTGAGATGGGCACGGACCGCACGCCGAAGCTCGTCGGGACGGCCTGGGGGCTGCTGGTCCTCAACACGCTCGGCTCCGCCGGGGCGAAGACCATCGTCCCACTGCCCCGTTCCCTCATCCAGATGGTCACCATGGGCGCGCTGGCCGTCGCGTTCACGCTGGCGCTCGCGGTCAATCTCCGGCTGCGCGTCCGGCCGAGCGCCTACCTGTTCCTGCTCACCCTGCTGCTGGTGCCGAGCGTGATCTCCAGCGCGGACCCGGAGTCCGGGTTCGGCGCGCTGTTCCGCTGCGCCCGGCTGGCTCTCTTCGTCGCCACGCTGTGGCTGCTCAGCCGCTGGTGGGACGGCGGCACGACGTTCGTACGGCACCACATCCGGATGTACTTCGTCGTCCTCGGGTCGGTCGCCGCCGGCCTGGCGATCTCACCGGGCGCCGCCCTGCCCGACCTCTACGGCGGGCGGCTGGTCGGCGCGTTGTGGCCGCTCACCCCGCCGCAGATCGGACAGTACGCCGCGGTGATCATCGGGCTCACCGTGCTGCTCCTGCTGGGCCGCCGGACCGACCGGGGCAGCGCGGCGGTGGTCATCGTGCCGTCACTCGTCCTGCTCGCGCTGACCCATACCCGGACGGCCACGGTCGGCCTGCTCGTCGGGCTGGCGCTGGCGATCGGCTCGCTCGTCCTGACCAGCGCCGCCGCCCGCCGGTTCTTCACCTGGACGGTGCTGTGCGCCGCCGTCGCCGCGGTGGTGCTCGGCTCCGCGGTGCAGGCGTGGTTCCTGCGCGGGCAGAGCCAGGAGAACTTCACCAGCCTCACCGGCCGGGCCAAGGTCTGGGACGCCCTGCTGGCGGCGGACCGGACGACCTCGGAGTACCTGCTCGGCGCGGGCCTGGGCGACAAGTCGTTCGGCGGGCTGCCGATCGACAACAGCTGGCTGGCCGTCTACCACGAGCAGGGCATGACCGGTGTCGTCCTGGTGGCGGCGTTCGTCGTCGTGCTGGGCGGTGTCGCGTTGCTGCGGCCGCCGTCGCTGTCGAGGGCCTGCGCGATCTTCCTGATCAGCTACTGCGCGATCGCGTCGTACACCGAGGCCGGGCTGGGTGACGCCTCGCCGTACCTGCTGCATCTGGCCGTGGCCGCCTCGCTCCTCGCGGCACCCGCCCCGGCCACGCCCCTCCCGGCGCCCGACGTCCCCCGACGACGCGTTCCGCGCTGGGCCCAGAGATCGGAGGTGAGCTGAGCATGCACGTCCTCGTGGTGCACAACCGTTACGCCTCGGCGCAGCCGAGCGGGGAGAACAAGGTCGTCGACCAGGAGGTGGCGCTGCTGCGCGGGGCCGGCCACCGGGTCGAGGTGTTCGAGCGGCGCAGCGACGACATCGCCGCCATGTCCCTGCCGCGCAAGGCCGCCCTGCCGCTGCTCGTGCCGTGGAACCCGGCGGTCCGCACGGAGCTCGCCGCCCGGCTGCGCGCCGAACGGCCGGACGTGGTGCACGTCCACAACGTCTTCCCGCTGCTGTCGCCGGCGGTGCTGGCCGCCTGCGCCGACGCGGGTGTGCCGGCCGTCGCCACGCTGCACAACTACACCCAGGTCTGCCCGCCCGGCACGCTCCAGCGGGACGGCCGGCCGTGCACCGAGTGCGTCGGGTCGACGCCGCTGCCCGCCGTCCGGCACGGCTGCTACCGGAACTCCCGGCCGGCGACGGTGCCGCTCGCGGTCAGCCTGTCGGTCAACCGGCGGCGGTGGTGGTCCGGCGTGGAGCGGTTCTTCTGCATCTCCGCGGCGCAGCGCGACGTCCTGGTGGGGGCCGGCATGCCCGCCGAACGGCTGGCGGTGAAGCACAACTTCGTGCCCGACCCGGACGCCCGCCGCTCGGGCGACGGCGAGCATCTGCTCTACCTCGGCCGGCTCGCCGAGGCCAAGGGCGTACGGCTGCTCATGACCGCGTGGGACGAGATCGCCGCCGGCGGCGGTGTGGGCGTGCCGCTCGTGATCGCCGGTACGGGGCCGCTGGAGCCGGAGGTGACCGCCTGGGCGGCGGGCCGGGACGACGTGCGGTACGTCGGCCTGTACGACACCGAGGAATGCCGGCAGGCGATCGCACGATCGGTGGCCGTGGTGGCTCCCTCGACGTGGCTGGAGGCGTTCGGCCTGGTGGTCGTGGAGGCGATGGCGGCCGGAGTGCCGACCGTCGCCGCCGGTCACGGCGCCTTCACCGAACTCGTCGAGGACGGGGTGACCGGGCTGCTGCACCGGCCGGGCGAGGCCGCCTCGCTCGCGTCCCGCATACGCCGGATCGCGGCCGACCAGGGCCGCAACCGGGAGATGGGCCGGGCGGCCCGGCGCCGATACGAGCAGGGTTTCAGCCCGGCCGTCGGCCTGGAGCGCCTGGTGGAGGGATACCGCGCCGCGATCGCGGGGCGGTCGGCACTGGCTCGCGGCGGGGACACCCGCGCGGGCAGGGGGGATGGGGACAGCAGATGACACGATGCCGACTCTGCGGCTCGGAAGCGATGGCGAGCGTCGTCGATCTCGGGGCGACGCCACCATGTGAGAGCTTCCTCGCCGCGGACCAACTGGATCAGCCGGAGCCCGCCTACCCGCTGCACCTGCGGGTCTGCACCGACTGCTGGCTGGCGCAGATCCCGCCGCTGATCACGCCGGAGGAGACGTTCAAGGAGTACGCGTACTTCTCCTCCTACTCCACCTCCTGGGTGGAGCACGCGCGCACGTTCGTCGCGGACGCCGTGGAACGGGTGGGACTCGGCCCCGACGCCTTCGTGGTCGAGGTCGCGAGCAACGACGGGTACCTGCTGCGGCACGTGGTGGACCGGGGCATCCGCTGCCTGGGCATCGAGCCGTCGGTGAACGTCGGCGCCGCGGCGCGCGAGGCGGGTGTGCCCACGCTCACGGAGTTCCTGAGCCCGGACACCGGTTCGGCCGTCCGCGCCGAGCACGGCCCGGCGGACCTGGTCGTGGCCAACAACGTGTACGCGCACATCCCCGACGTCGTCGGGTTCACCCAGGGTCTGCGCGCCCTGGTCGCCGACGACGGCTGGGTCTCCATCGAGGTGCAGCACCTGCTGACGCTGATCGAGGAGAACCAGTACGACACGATCTACCACGAGCACTTCCAGTACTACACGGTCGCGTCCGCGGCCCGGGCGCTGGCGAGCGGCGGACTCACGCTGGTGGACGTCGAGCTGCTGCCCACGCACGGCGGTTCCGTCCGGCTGTGGGCCCGTCCCGCCGAGGCGGCCGGCGAGCCGGGCGGGCGGGTGGCCGAGGTGCTGGACCGGGAGAAGGCCGCCGGGCTCCAGGAGCCGACCGGGTACGCCGAGTTCTCCGCCCGGGTGGCCAAGGTGCGCCGGGACCTGCTGCGGTTCCTCATCGAGGCGGCCGAGCGCGGCGAGACGGTCGTCGGCTACGGCGCCCCGGGCAAGGGCAACACCCTGCTCAACCACTGCGGCATCCGGCCCGACCTGCTCCCGTACACGGTCGACCGCAACCCCTACAAGCACGGCAGGTTCACCCCGGGCACCCGCATCCCGGTCCTGGCGCCCGAGCGGATCGCCGCCGACCGGCCGGACTACGTCCTCGTCCTGCCGTGGAACCTGCGGGCCGAGCTGGTCGAGCAACTGTCCTTCGTGCACGAGTGGGGCGGCCGGCTGGTCTTCCCCATACCGGAACTGAGCATCGTCGAGGCCCCGTCCCGAGAGGTCACAGCATGAAGGTCGTACTGTTCTGCGGCGGTTACGGGATGCGGATGCGCAGCGGCGCCGCGGACGACGTGCCCAAGCCGATGGCGATGGTCGGCCCCCGGCCGCTGATCTGGCACGTCATGCGCTACTACGCGCACTTCGGACACACCGAGTTCATCCTGTGCCTCGGCTACGGGGCCCACCACATCAAGGACTTCTTCCTCAACTACGAGGAGACGACGTCCAACGACTTCGTGCTGCGCGGCGGACGG
The DNA here is from genome assembly GCF_001905725.1 of Streptomyces sp. CB02400. GTDB lineage: Bacteria > Actinomycetota > Actinomycetes > Streptomycetales > Streptomycetaceae > Streptomyces > Streptomyces atrovirens. The sequence goes on along the minus strand of NZ_LIWB01000001.1, from coordinate 226,947 downwards.
ACCGAGCTGCTGTCCACCGACATCTCCGACTGGACGATCACGTTCGCGCAGACCGGCATCGAGTCACCGATCGGGGAGCGGCTGCGCCGGGTGCGGCACCACCTGGACGGCGACGAGATGTTCCTCGCCAACTACGCCGACGTGCTCACCGACGCCCCGCTGCCGGAGATGATCGAGAGGTTCGCCCGGCGCGACGCCGGCGCGTCGATGATGGTGGTGCCGCCGCAGTCCTCGTTCCACTGCGTGGAGTTGGGCGAGGACGGCCTGGTGGGAGGCATCACCGCGGTGAGCGACATGCCGCTGTGGGAGAACGGCGGCTACTTCGTGCTCCGTCAGGAGGTCTTCGACCACATCCCGGAGGACGGGGACCTGGTCGCCGACGGTTGCGCGGGGCTGGCCAAGCAGGGGCGGCTGGTGGCGCACCGGCACCGCGGCTTCTGGAAGCCGACCGACACCGTCAAGGAGCGGGCCGCGCTCGACGCCGCCTACGCCCGGGGCGACCGCCCGTGGGCCGTGTGGGAGCGGGACGGCGCGGGGGTGGGCGCGTGATCCGGCTCGGTGCCGGGCGTCTGGACCGGGTCGTCGCGGTGGGCGCGCACTGCGACGACATCGCCATCGGCGCCGGCGGCACCCTGCTCACGATGTGCCTGGCGCGGCCGGGTCTCCGCGTCGACGCGCTGGTGCTCTCCGGCGGTGGCGGCGAGCGGGAGCAGGAGGAACGGGCCGCGCTCGCCGCCTTCTGCCCGGACGCCGACCTGCGGCTGACCGTGCTCAAGCTGCCGGACGGCCGGATGCCGGCGCACTGGGAGGAGGCCAAGGCCGCGGTCGAGGAACTGCGGACGCGGTCCGAGCCGGAGCTGGTCCTCGCCCCGCGTACCGATGACGCGCACCAGGACCACCGCGGCCTGGCGCGACTGATGACCACCGCGTTCCGCGACCACCTCGTGCTCGGCTACGAGATCGTCAAGTGGGACGGCGACCTCGGCCGTATGGCGGCGTACCAGCCGCTGTCACCGGAGACCGCCGAGCAGAAGGTGCGGCTGCTGCAGGAGCACTACCCCTCGCAGCGGCACCGGCCCTGGTACGACCGGGAGGCCTTCCTCGGCCTCGCCCGGATCCGCGGCATCGAATGCCACGCGCGCTACGCCGAGGCGTTCGCCGTCACCAAACTCACTCTCGACCTGGGGGATTGAACCTTGCGCGTACTGCTCACCGGACACCAGGGCTACCTGGGCACCGTGATGGCCCCGGTCCTCACGGCCGCCGGACACGAGGTCACCGGCCTCGACGCCGGCCTGTTCGCCGACTGCCTGCTGGGCCCGGCGCCCGCCGACCCGCCGGGCCGGCGGGTGGACCTGCGCGACGTCACGGCCGACCACCTGGCCGGGGTGGACGCCGTGATCCACCTGGCCGCCCTGTCCAACGACCCGCTGGGATCGCTGGCGCCGGAGCTCACCTACGACATCAACCACCACGCCTCCGTACGGCTCGCCCGGCTGGCCCGCGACGCCGGGGTGCAGCGTTTCCTGTACGCGTCGACCTGCTCGGTCTACGGCGCCGCCGGCGGCGGCGAGCTGGTGACCGAGGACGCCCCGCTGCGCCCGGTGACGCCGTACGCGGAGTCCAAGGTGCGGGTGGAGGACGACCTGCACGCGCTCTGTGACGGCGACTTCAGCCCGGTGTACATGCGCAACGCCACCGCCTTCGGGTACTCGCCCCGGCTGCGCGCCGACATCGTGCTGAACAACCTGGTGGGTCACGCCCTTTTGTCCGGCGAGGTCCTTGTCCTCTCCGACGGCACCCCCTGGCGCCCGCTGGTGCACGCCGCCGACATCGCGCGGGCCTTCACGGCGGCGCTGACCGCGCCGCGGGAAGCGGTGCACGACCGGGCGTTCAACATCGGCAGCGAGGTCAACAACGTCACGGTCGCCGAGATCGCCGGGCAGGTCGCCGAGGCGGTACCCGGCTCGAAGGTGGTGATCACCGGGGAGACCGGTGCCGATCCCCGGTCGTACCGGGTGGACTTCTCCCGGTTCCGCGCCGCGATACCCGGCTTCGACTGCGAGTGGACGGTGAAGCGGGGCGCGCTCGAACTCGCCGACGCCTACCGGAAACACGGGCTGACCCGGGAGGACTTCGAGCGGCGCTTCACCCGCCTCGCCGTGCTGCGCGCGGCGTCCGACGCCGGCACCGTCGACGACACCCTGCGGTGGCGCCGGTGACCGCGTTCGGCGAGGAGATGTACGAGCTGGTGGAGCGGCTGTACCCGCTCTGCCGGAGCATCACCGGCGACGGTGTGCGCGCCACCCTGGAGATCGTCGGCGAGTACATCCCGCTGCACGTGCACGAGGTGCCGACCGGGACGCAGGTGCTCGACTGGACGGTGCCGCAGGAGTGGAACATCCGGGACGCGTACGTCGCCGACGCCGCCGGCCGCCGGGTCGTCGACTTCCGTGCGTCCAGTCTGCACGTGCTCGGTTACAGCGTGCCGGTGTCGGCGACCATGCCGCTGGCCGAGCTGCGCGAGCACCTGCACACCCTGCCGGACCACCCGTCCTGGGTGCCGTACCGCACCAGCTACTACCGGCCGGAGTGGGGGTTCTGCCTGGCCCAGGAGACCCTGGACGCGCTGCCGGACGGCGAGTACGAGGTGCGGATCGACTCCACGCTCGCCGACGGCCACCTCACCTACGCCGAGCACGTGGTCCCCGGCCAGGTCGCCGACGAGGTGATCGTCTCCTGTCACGTCTGCCACCCGTCGCTGGCCAACGACAACCTGGCCGGCATCGCGGTGGCGACGTTCCTGGCCCGGACGCTGGCGGAGCGAAGGCCGTACTACACCTACCGGTTCCTGTTCGCGCCCGGCACCATCGGGGCGATCACCTGGCTGGCCCTCAACGCGGAACGGGTGGAACGGGTCAAGCACGGGCTGGTGCTGGCCTGCGCCGGTGATCCGGGGCAGTTGACGTACAAGCGGAGCAGGCGCGGCGACGCGGAGATCGACCGGGTGCTGCGGCACGTCCTGGCCGCCTCCGAACGGCCGCACCGCGTAGTCGAGTTCACGCCGTACGGCTACGACGAGCGGCAGTTCTGCTCGCCCGGGTTCGACCTCGGCGTGGGCTCTCTCACCCGGACCCCGTACGCCGGTTACCCCGAGTATCACACCTCGGCGGACAACCTGGACTTCGTCTCCCCGGAGGCGATGGCGGACACGCTCGCCGTCTGCCGCGAGGCGTTCGGCGTCCTGGACCGCAACCGGCGGTACCTCAACCTCAGTCCCTACGGCGAACCACAGCTCGGGCGGCGGGGGTTGTACGAGTCGCTCGGCGGTCGCAGCGACGCCAAGCAGGCCCAGATGGCCATGCTCTGGGTGCTCAACCTCTCCGACGGCGAGCACAGTCTGCTGGACGTCGCCGAGCGCTCCGGGCTGCCGTTCGACACCGTCGCCGCCGCGGCCGACGCCCTGCACGGCGCCGGACTGCTCAAGGCGTGACGCCGATGTCCACCGAGAAGGAGACGACGACCGCGGCCCGGTCCGCCCGGCGGGCCGTCGCCGGGCGGCTGTCCTGGGGACTGGCCGACCAGGCGGCCTCCAGCCTGTCCAACTTCGCGGTGGGCATCTACGTGGCGCGCTCGCTGGGGCTGACCGCGTTCGGTGTGTTCAGCCTGGCCTGGGTGACCTACGGCGTGGTGCTCAACGTCTCCCGCGGGCTGGCCACCGACCCGCTCGTGGTGCGCTTCAGCGGCGTGCCGGAAGCGTCCTGGCGCCAGGCGGTGGCCCGGTCGTCGGGTACCGCGCTCTGGGTCGGTGCCGGTATCGGCACGGCGTGCCTGGTCGCCGGGCTGGGCATCGGCGGCCAGGTGGGGGCCGCGTTCGCCGGTCTCGGCCTCGTGCTGCCGGGGCTGCTGCTGCAGGACGCCTGGCGGTACGCGTTCTTCGCCGCCGGCACCGGCCGGAAGGCGTTCGTCAACGACGTCGTGTGGGGCGTCGCACTCGTCCCGGCCATGGTGGTGGCGGCCCAGGTGGGCACCGTGACCGCTTTCCTGCTCGCCTGGGGCGGGTCCGCCGCGGTCGCCGCGGCGTACGGCTGCTTCCAGTCCGGCATCCGGCCCCGGCCGGCCGGGGCGCGCGAGTGGCACCGCGACCACCGTGACCTCGGCCACCGGTACCTGGTCGAGAACGTCGGCGTCAGCGGCTCGAGCCAGTTGCGGGCGTACGGGCTCGGCGCGATCGTCGGGGTCGGCGCGGTGGGGGTGATCCGGGGCGCCGAGCTGCTGCTCGGCCCGTTCCTCGCCGTGCTGATGGGACTGTCGCTGGTCACCGTCGCCGAGGCGGCGCGGGTGCTGCGGCAGGCCCCGCGGCGGCTCGGTGCGTTCTGCCTCCTCCTCGGCGGCGGGCAGGCCGTCGGCGCGCTGCTGTGGGGCGCGGCGCTGCTGCTGGTGCCGGACCGGCTCGGCGAGCTCGTCCTCGGCGACGTCTGGCCCGCCGCCTCGGAGCTCATCGTGCCGGTCACGCTCGGCGTCGCGGGCGCCGGCCTCGGCACCGGCGCGGCGGCCGGGCTCCGCGCGCTCGCCGCGGCCCGGCGCAGCCTGCGCTGCCAGATGTTCGCCTCCGCCTGCTACGTCATCGGCGGGGTCGGCGGGGCGGTCGTGGCCGGCACGATCGGCTCGGCCTGGGGCGTCGCCGCCGCGGCCGCCTGCGGCTCGGCCGTGTGGTGGCTCCAGCTCCGGTCCGCCCTGCGCGAGCACCACCACCTCCCCATCCCCGAAGCATCCGCGAAGTGAGGACACCGTGACCCCCCATCCCCGGCTGAGCATCGGCCTGCCCGTGTACAACGGCGAGGAGTACCTCGCCGAGGCGTTCGACGCCCTGCTCGGCCAGACCTACGAGGACTTCGAGCTGGTCGTCTCCGACAACGCCTCGACCGACGGGACCCAGGACATCTGCCGGAAGTACGCCGCGCGGGACTCCCGCATCCGGTACATCCGGCTGCCCCGGAACATCGGCGCCGCGCCGAACCACAACTACGTGTTCACCGAGTGCCGCGGCGAACTGTTCAAGTGGGCGTCGCACGACGACCTGTACGCCCGTGACCTGCTGCGGGCCTGCGTCGAGGCGCTGGACGAACGGCCGGACGTCGTCCTCGCGCACAGCGGCCAGGCGGTCATCGACGGCGACGGCCGGGTGAAGGTCCCCTACGAGTACTCGCTCGCCACCGACTCGCCGCACGCGCCGGAGCGCTTCCGCAGCCTGCTGTTCGAGCCCGGTGGCGACGACTTCTACGGAGTGATGCGGGCGGACATGCTGCGCCGGGTGAAGCCGCACGACAGCTACCACCACGCGGACCGCACGTTCGTCGCCGAGATCACCCTGCACGGGCCGTTCCACCAGGTGCCGGAGCTGCTGTACTTCCGCCGCGACCACCCCACCCGCGCCGAGCGGGCGAACCCCTCGAAGCGCTCCCGGTGCGTCAACCTGGACCCGCGCCGGGCGGGCCCGCTGCACCCGACGCCCCGGCTGCTCGCCGAGTACGTCTGGGGTTTCGTCTCCGCGATCGGGCGGGCGCCGTTGTCCTCGGCCGACCGGCGCGCCTGCTACCGCCACCTGGCCGCGTGGATGACCAGCCGGGCCCGGCCGGGCGCCGGCGAGCGGGTCGAGGACCGCGCCCCGGTCGACCCGGGCCGGCTCACCGTCTCCGTCGACGCCCTCGTCGCCGGCCGTGAGGGGAGGAGCGCGTGAGGCCCCCGCGGGTAGGGGTGTTCGGCCTGCTCGGCTCCGGCAACGTCGGCAACGACGGGTCGCTCGAGGCCGTACTCGGGTACCTCCGCGCCGAGCATCCGGAGGCGGTCGTGGACGCGCTGTGCGGCGGACCCGAGGTCGTCACGGCCCGGTACGGGATCCCCGCGACGCGGCTGCACTGGTACCGCGGGGAGTACCGGACCGCGTCCCGTGCGGGCGCGGTCGCGGCCAAGGGGCTGGGCAAACTCGTCGACGTCGTCCGCACCGCCGCCTGGGCGCGCCGGCACGACGTGGTGATCGTGCCGGGCACGGGCGTCCTGGAGACCACGCTGCCGCTGCGGCCGTGGGGCTTCCCGTACTCGCTGTTCCTGCTCTGCGCGGCCGGCCGACTGGTCGGCACCCGGGTCGCGCTGGTCAGCGTCGGCGCCGGCACGATCGGCAACCGGCCGACCCGGACCCTGACCCGCTGGTCGACGCGGCTGGCCGCGTACCGGTCGTACCGGGACGCCATGTCCCGCGACGCGATGCGGGCGATGGGCGTGGACACCGCGCGCGACGAGGTCTACGAGGACCTCGTGTTCGCCCTGCCGGCACCGCCGGCGAGCACGCCCTCGGGTCCGCCGGGCCTGGTCTGCGTCGGCGTCATGGACTTCCACGGGAGCAACGACGAGCGCGACCGGGCCGAGGAGATCCACCGGCGCTACCTCGACGGGACGACCCGTTTCGTCCGCGCGCTGGTCGAGGACGGCAGACCGGTCCGGCTGCTCACCGGTGACGAGCTCGACCGGCCGGTGGCCGACGCGATCCTCGACGCGGTGGACTCGCCGCTGGTCACCGTCGCCGAGACGGCCTCGCTGACCGACCTGATGAAGGAGATGTCGGCCGCCGACACCGTGGTGGCGACCCGCTACCACAACCTGGTCTGCGCGCTGAAGACCGGCACGCCGACCCTCGCGCTCAGCTACTCGACGAAGAGCGACACGCTCATGGCCCGGATGGGCCTCGGCGCGTACTGCCACCCGGCCCGCGAGACCGACGCCGACCGGCTGCTCGCACAGTTCCGCGAGCTGGAACGGCGGTCGGCGGAGCTGCGGCGGACCCTCACCGAGCGGAACCTGGACGCCACCCGGCGCGTCGAGCGGCAGTTCGCCGCCCTGACCGCGGCCCTGTTCCCCGCGACCGACCACGCCCACACCCTGAGAGAGGCTCCATGAAGGCGACCGAAGTCCCGGAGATCACCGGGGCGTACCTGTTCGAGCCGACGCCGTACGCCGACGAGCGCGGCTTCTTCTGCCGCACCTTCGACGCCGACGTGGTCCGCTCGGTGGGCCTCGACCCGGACGCCTTCGTCCAGGACAGCCTGTCCCGCTCGGTCCGGGGCGTGCTGCGCGGCCTGCACCTGCGCTCCGGCGCCGGCGAGGCCAAGCTGGTGCGGTGCTCGTACGGGAGGATCTTCGACGTCGTCGTGGACCTGCGGCCGGACTCGCCGACCTACCTGGGCCGGGCCTCCTTCGAGCTGTCCGGCGAGACGCAGACGACCCTGTACGTCCCGGCGGGGTGCGCGCACGGCTTCCAGGCGCTGACCGAGACCGCCGACACCTCGTACCGGATCGACCGCCCGCACGACCCGGCCGAGGACGTGACGATCGCCTTCGACGACCCGGAGCTCGCCATCCCCTGGCCGCTGCCGGTCACCTCGGTGTCCCGGCGGGACCGGGAGGCGCCGAGCCTGGCCGAGGTCCTGAAGCACAGGGAGAGCTGAGGTCGCCATGGACACCGAAGAGTTCGAACTGCCCCGCTCACGAGCGGTCAACGAGCGGCTGCACGCCCTGGTCCCCGGCGGCGCGCACACCTACGCCAAGGGCGACGACCAGTACCCCGAGAACCTGGCCCCGGTCATCAGTCACGGCCGCGGCGCCCACGTGTGGGACGTCGACGGCAACCGCTACGTCGAGTACGGCTCCGGCCTGCGGTCGGTCAGTCTCGGCCACGCCCACCCGCGCGTGACCGAGGCGGTGCGGCGGGAACTCGACCGCGGCAGCAACTTCGTCCGGCCGTCCGTCCTGGAGGTCGAGGCCGCGGAACGCTTCCTGGCCACGGTGCCGACCGCCGAGATGGTGAAGTTCGCGAAGAACGGCTCCGACGCCACCACCGCCGCGGTGCGCCTCGCCCGCGCCGCCACCGGGCGCCCGCGGGTGGCCGTCTGCGCCGACCACCCGTTCTTCTCCGTCGACGACTGGTTCATCGGCACCACACCGATGTCGGCCGGTGTTCCGGCGGCGACCACCGAACTCACCGTGGCGTTCCCCTACGGCGACCTGGCCGCCACGGAGGAACTGCTCACCCGGTACCGGGACGAGATCGCCTGCCTGGTCCTCGAACCCGCCGGCCACACCGAGCCGCCGCCCGGATACCTCGCCGGTCTGCGCGAACTGGCCGACCGGCACGGCTGCGTGCTGGTCTTCGACGAGATGATCACCGGCTTCCGCTGGTCCGAGGCGGGCGCCCAGGGCCTGTACGGCGTCGTCCCCGACCTCTCCACGTTCGGCAAGGCGCTGGGCAACGGGTTCGCCGTCTCGGCGCTGGCCGGGCGGCGCGAGCTGATGGAACGGGGCGGGCTGCGTCACTCCGACGAGCGGGTGTTCCTGCTGTCCACCACGCACGGCGCGGAGACGCACGCGCTGGCCGCCGCGACGGCCGTGCAGACCGTCTACGCCGAGGAGGGCGTCACCGCGCGGCTGCACGCCCTCGGCGAGAAGCTGGCCGCCGGTGTGCGTGAGGCCGCGGCCGGCATGGGCGTCGGCGACCACGTCGTCGTCCGGGGCCGGGCCAGCAACCTGGTCTTCGCCACCCTCGACGAGCGGGGCCGGCCCTCGCAGGAGTACCGCACGCTGTTCCTGCGCCGGCTCCTCGCGGGCGGGGTGCTGGCCCCGTCGTTCGTGGTGAGCGCCGCGCTCGACGACGCCGACATCGAGCACACCGTCGACGTGGTGGCCCAGGCGTGTGCGGTGTACCGGAAGGCGCTGGACGCCGGGGATCCCACCCCCTGGCTGGGCGGACGACCGGTGAAGCCGGTGTTCCGCCGTCTGGCGTGACGTCAGCGATGCCCTGACCGACCGGCGCCGGCCACCCGGTCGGCCAGCCACGCGGTCGCCGGTGTCACCGCCAGCGCGGTGCACCAGCCTCCGAGGGCGTCGGTCGGGTAGTGCGCGCCCAGGGCGACCTGCGCCCAGCCCATGGCGGCGCCAGCGGCCAGCGCCGCGGCGAGTACGAGTGAGGTGCCGGCCGTCCCGCCGGGGCCGCGCCGGCCGGTCGCGAGCAGCGCCACCACGAGGACGAACGCGGTGAGGAAGGCGGTGTGCCCGCTCGGGTAGGACAGGTTGCCGTCGCCATGGATGGTGCGTCCCACCAGGGGCTTGAGCAGCTTCGTCGTCCCCACGGCCAGACCGGGGCCGGCCACGACGAGCAGCGCCGCGCGAGGACTCCGAAGCAGCAGGCAGCCCGTCACGGCGGCCCCGACCAGCATCGCCGCTCCCACGGGCTCCCCCAGGAAGTCCGTGGCCAGGGCGACATGCCGCCACGGCGGCCCCGCACCGTCCACCACCGACTGGATCCGCGCGTCCACCGCGCCGGGCCCGCTGTCACCGGCGTACAGGACCCCGAGTACGACGACCATCAGCGCGGCGAGGGCCGCGATCAGCCCGAGCGACGCGCGCAGCGCCGGCGGCAGCACCGCGGGCGCCGACCTCTCATCCGACCGGTGGGTGACCATGCGTCAGCCTCCCCACGAACGAGCCCCCCGTCGTGTCCGACCCGGCCCACGCGGGAGCCGTCGGTCCGTCCCTCTCCGCTCGCCACCCTAACCGACGGGGCGTCACCGGCGGTCCCGGAGTCCGGGGCCGACAGGACGGGTCGCCGGTGCGGTCCGTCACCGCGCCGGCGACCCGCCGTCCCTCTCAGACCGGCACCCGCGACAGCGCGCCCACGATCTCGTCGACGCGGGTCTTGGCATCGCCGAAGAGCATCCGGGAGTTCTCCCGGAAGAACAGCGGGTTCTGCACGCCGGCGTAGCCGGCGGCCATCGACCGCTTGAAGACCACCACGTTCCCCGCCTCCCACACCCGCAGCACCGGCATCCCCGCGATCGGCGAGTCCGGGTCCTCGGCCGCCGACGGGTTGACGGTGTCGTTGGCGCCGATGACCAGCACGACGTCCGTGTCGGCGAGTTCGTCGTTGATCTCGTCCATCTCCAGGACGATGTCGTACGGCACCTTCGCCTCGGCCAGCAGGACGTTCATGTGTCCGGGCAGCCGCCCGGCGACCGGGTGGATGGCGAAGCGCACGTCGACGCCCTTCTCGCGCAGCAGCCGGGTCATCTCCGCGACCGGGTACTGCGCCTGCGCCACCGCCATGCCGTAACCGGGGGTGATGACGACGGACGAGGCGGACAGGAGGAGTTCCGCGGTGTCCTCCGCGGAGGTCTCACGGTGCTCGCCGTACTCCCGGTCACCCGACGGGCCCGTCTCCAGCCCGAAGCCGCCCGCGATGACGGAGACGAAGGAGCGGTTCATCGCCTTGCACATGATGTACGAGAGGTACGCGCCGGAGGAACCGACCAGCGCGCCCGTGACGATCAGGAGGTCGTTGCCCAGCAGGAATCCCGAAGCGGCGGCCGCCCAGCCGGAGTAACTGTTGAGCATGGAGACGACCACGGGCATGTCGCCGCCGCCGATGGAGGCGACCAGGTGCCAGCCGAGGGCCAGCGCCAGCGCGGTGACCGCTGTCAGCAGCCCGAGTGACGGCGTGATGACGTAGAGCACCGTGAGGATCACGAAGCCGGCCAGGGCCCCGATGTTGACGGCGTTCTTGCCCGGCAGCATCAGCGGCGCGGACTTCATCCGTGCCGAGAGCTTCAGGAAGGCGACGACGGAGCCGGTGAAGGTGACCGCGCCGATGAAGACACCGATGAAGACCTCGGCGTGGTGGATGCCGTCGGCGTGCGAACCCCCCTCCAGATGACCGTTCCAGCCGATCAGCACCGCGGCGAGACCGACGAAGGAGTGCAGCAGCGCGATCAGTTCGGGCATGCCGGTCATCTGCACGCGCCTCGCGCACCAGAGTCCGACGACCGCGCCGGCCGCGACCGCGGGCCCGAGGACGACGAGAGAGGTGAGTGAACCGGCGTCGGTGACCCGCAGGATCGTGGCCGCGAGCGCGAGGGTCATGCCCGCGACGCCGTAGGCCCAGCCCTGGGACGCGGTTTCGTGCCGGGAGAGCCCGGCGAGCGACAGGATGAACAGGAGGGCGGCGACCAGGTACGCCGCGCCGGAGATCGAGAGGACGTCCATGGTCACCTCACGCCTTCCGGAACATCGAGAGCATGCGGCGGGTGACGGCGAAGCCTCCGAAGATGTTGATCGAGGCGAGCAGCGTGGCGGCGCCGGCCAGCACCAGCACCACGTTGTCGGTGCCGGTCAGCTGGAGCAGCGCACCCACCACGACGATTCCCGAGATGGCGTTGGTGACCGACATCAGCGGCGTGTGCAGCGCGTGGTGCACGTGCCCGATGACGTAGAAGCCGACCACGACCGCCAGTGTCAGCACGGTGAAGTGCTGGGTGATCTCCGAGGGGGCGAAGGCGTTGAGGAGGAACAGCGCCAGCGAACCGGTGCCGACGAGGGCCGATCTGGCGGCGGTCGCGGAGAGCTTCTTCTTCTCCGCCCTTGCCGCCTTCTCTTCCGTCTTCCCCGGCTCCTTCGCCTCGGTGTCCGCGGCGGGGGCCGCGGACACCTGCACCGGGGGTGGCGGCCAGAGCACGTCGCCCTGGTGGACCACGGTCAGCCCGCGCTGCACGGCGTCCTCGAGGTCGACGACGATCCGCCCGTCCTTGGCGGGAGTGACCAGCTTCATCAGGTTGACCAGGTTGGTGCCGTACAGCTGTGACGACTGCGCCGGAAGACGTGCGGGCAGGTCGGTGTAGCCGATGATCGTCACACCGTTGTCGGTGGTGACGACCTCGTCCTTGACCGTTCCCTCCACGTTCCCGCCCTGGGCGGCCGCCATGTCGACGACGACGCTGCCTGGCTTCATTGAGGCGACGTCGGCGGCCGTGATCAGCCTCGGCGCCGGCCGCCCCGGGATCAGGGCCGTGGTGATGATGATGTCCACGTCCGCGGCCTGCTCGGAGTAGATCTCGGCGGCCCGCCGGTCGTACGCCTCGGAGGTCGCCCGCGCGTACCCGTCGGCCGACTGCTCCACCTCGACGTCCACCGGCAGGTACGCGCCGCCGAGCGACTTCACCTGGTCGGCGACCTCCGGCCGTGGATCGGTGGCACGGACGACGGCGCCCAGGGAGGCGGCCGCGCCGATCGCCGCCAGACCCGCCACGCCGGCGCCGGCGACGAGCACCTTGGCCGGGGGCACCTTGCCCGCCGCGGTCACCTGACCGGTGAAGAACCGGCCGAAGTGGTGCGCCGCCTCGATCACCGCACGGTATCCCGCGATATTGGCCTGGCTGGAGAGGATGTCCAGCGACTGGGCCCGGGAGATACGCGGAACGGCGTCCATCGCGAAGGCGTCGACCTTGTGCGTGGCCAACGCCGTGAGCAGGTCGCCGTTGGCCGCCGGCGCGAGCGGGGCGACCAGTGTCGCGCCCTCCTCGAGCCGCTCCACCTCCACGAGTTCGGGGGCGTTCACCCGGAAGACCAGGTCGGCACGCCACGCCTCCTCGGCGGTGCCGATCGCGGCACCGGCCCGGGTGTACGCCTCGTCGGTGATGCTCGAGCCCGCCCCCGCCCCGGTCTCGATCACCACGTCGTAGCCCAGTCCGGTCAGTTGCCTGACGGTCGCGGGCGTGGCCGCGACCCTGGTCTCCCCGGGCCGGGTCTCCCGGGTCACTCCAATCAGCATGCTCGGCTCTTTCGTCTCGTGGTCAGCCATGGTGGTCTGCATGAACCAATGGTCTGCATGGACGCAATGGCCCGAAATGTCTCGGCCACTCGTACCGGCACGGCCCCGTCTCCGAACTCCCCGGTGACGCCCGGCGATCCACTCGCAACCGTGGGAGTACCGTAGATCCGCTTCTCGCCGCCGTCGACGTGGCAACGGCATGCAGCACGTCACAGTGCCCCGATCGCCCCGGTCGCTCAAGGTGCCCCCGGCACCGGTCGTTCCGCACGCAGCGGAACGGACCGCGCGGCGCTCCGCCTGCGCCGGGCGGTACCGCTTACGCGGTGTTTCGCCAGGAGGAACGCTCCCCCATCGTGGCGCGGGCCCAGCCCTCGACGGGGGTCCGCCGGTCATTCGGCGACGTCGACCCCGTAGCCGCGAGCAAGGTCGGCCAGGCCATGGTCGTATCCCTGCCCGACGACACGCAGCCGCCAGCCCTCTCCTCGGCGGTAGAGCTCGACGAGGATCATGGTGCGTTCGGTGGTGGCCGCGTCGAGGGTGGCCCGGGCGGTCGGGGCCGCGCCGATTCCGCTGGTGGCCGTGATCTCGATGGCTCCGACGTCGGAGAAGGTCGCGGCACCGTCGATCGCGGCGGCGATGACGATTCGGTGGATCTCCAGGGGCAGGCGCTCCAGGTCGGCGGTGACGGCCTGCTCCGTCGGACCGTCCGTGCCGAGGCGCACGGTGCCGTCGGGGTGCTCGGGTGCGCCGTAGAAGACGAAGTCCTCATCTCCTGGCACCTGTTCGTGCCCGTCGACCGCGAAGGCGACGACGTCCACGACGCAGGCGGTCTGCTGACGCCATGTGGCGGCCACCGTCCAGGCCGTGCCGGTGTCGGACAGGTCGATGACAGCCCCTCGGACCAGTACCGCCGCTGTGTCCGACCGGCTTCCGGCCGCGCTCCGGGCCGGCGCGGGAAGAGACGTGGCCGTGGGCGCGAGGAGCCAGTCGGCGTCGTGGACGCGGAGGCCGAGCGTGGCGATGCGGCTCATGCGCCGGTCGGCTTCGCCACCGGGCAGCACGACGACGTCGGACACGCTGGCGGAGAGGTTGACCGCCGCGGAGGCTCCATGAGCGACAGCACGCGCGCGTGCCTCGGCGGCCTCGTCGTGGGTGCCGCCCAGGACCAGGACCCTGCGCCCGGTGAGCGACTGGTCCGCGGGAGCGGTGGACGGGCCCGGTGCGGCAGTCCGCTGTGCGGGAAGACTCGGCGTTGACGCAGGCGGCGCGGTGGGCACGCTCGCGGGCCTCTCCACGGTACGACGCTGCCGGGCGGTGCCTTTGGCCTGGCCGGGCTGCACACTCTCCAACAGTCGCAGATAGGTCGGCTCGTCCACGAGCGGAACACCTTCGTCCGCGGCGCGACCCAGCTTGGCGGATCCGGCTCCGGCGTCGTTGGTGACGACGGCGCTGGTCCGGCCGCTGACCGAGGTCATCACGTTCAGCCCGGCCGCCACCGAACGGGCGATCAGTTCCTCACGGGAGACCCGGGTGTCCCCGGTGATGGCGACCTTCATGCCCTGCACCAGGTGTCCGCCCGGCGTCAGGCGGCCCGGATTGCGGTACGCGCAGGGCGCCTTGGGGACGTACGGCTTGTAGTCCTGGCGGGGCGGGCAGTCCAGGAGCGGCAGGGACAGGCCCAGTTGTTCGGCCGCGCTCAACGAACCGCGCAGGATGCCGGAGAGCACCCGTACGTCGTCCTGCGCGTCGTGTGCCTTCTCCTGACGCACACCGTAGTGCTCGGCCAGGGTGCCCAGCTTGAGATCGGGCGTCGCGGGCCCGACCAGGCGGTTGAGGGCCAGCGTGCACAGCCGTCGGCTCACCGGCACCCAGGAACGAACGTGGGCGAACTCGTGGGCCAGGAAGTCGTAGTCGAACTGGGCGTTGTGGGCGACCAGGACGCGGTTGCTGAGCAGCGCCCCCACCTGTGGCGCGATCTCCTCGAAGGTGGGGGCACCTGCGAGACGAGCGGGAGTGAGACCGTGGATGTGCACCGGACCGGGATCGCACCCCGGATTCAGGAGCGTGGAGAACTCACCCGTCCGGTTGCCGTATGCATCCAGCGTGAGGATCGCGAGCGACAGGACACGGTCCCGGCCGGGTCTCAGCCCGGAGGTCTCCACGTCCACCAGCGCCCAGTCGTGGAAGTAGCCGGGAGGGGCGGGCGACTTCGGACTCGACGACAGCAGGGCCATACCAGGCTCCCCTCCCCGGGCGCGCCGGCCGGCACACCCTCTCCACAATGGTGATCAATCAGTGGGATTTTCGCACGCACCGGGCGCCGTTTCGTAGTGATTCCGTGACGGAGAGCCAACCCGGAGGCGGGCAAGCCGGTGCCCCGGAGTCGGCTGTTCCGATGGGCGACCGCATCCACCTCATGCGGCCTTGTGGGCCGAGTCCGCGGCCGGGCGCCCGGCCGCGGACTCGGCGTACACGTCGCGGCGGGGTACGGCGTCCCTGGCGGGGCCGGCGCTGCCGATCCTCACGGTCGTCGGCGCCTTCACCACGATGTCGTCCACCGCAGGGGCGGCGATGGAGGCGGACCGCCGTGCGCGTACCGTCGCGCAACTCGTCGTGGAGCCCGTCCTGGGCGACTCGCTGCGCGCGGACGAGATGGAGACGCCGCGTGCCGGCCCGAGGGCGGCGGCCGTCTCGGCGGCCGCGCGACATCGACCGCCCCTTCGTCCTCGGCGGCCCCACCCGGGACACGGGAATGTGGCTCGGATCGGCGGAGACCCGGGGGCAGGGGAGCCGGCGGCACGCTCTACGCGGCGCCGGACCTGGTGATCCACTGCATGACGGAGCACCGTTACCGCCTACCCGCGGAGTCCTGCCGCGCGGCGGCACGGCCGGAGAGGCCATGGAGGTCAGCCCGGTGGCAGGCCCCGGTCGCGCAGCCGCCGGAGCAGGGCGTCCTCGTCGGCGGCGACGGTGCCCGGGTTCCAGCCGGCCAGCGGTACCGACCCCAGGCGCCGCCCGGTGGGGTCCAGCAGGTGGCCGGCGAGTTTGACCGGCCACAGGGTGACCGCGCGGTCGGCGACGGTCAGGCCGGGGAACGGTGCGGTGAGCTGCGACTCGAAGGCGTGGATGTCGTCGACGGACCGCAGCCAGGCCGCGAAGAGCAGGTTGTGCGGGCCGGAGAGGGAGGCCACCAGCCGGACCTCGCGCAGCCCGGAGACATGCGCGGCGATCCGCGCGGTGTCCTTCGGCGGCGCCGCGCACCACAGGCTCACGCTCACCGGCCAGCCGGACAGACCTCGCGCCACCTCGCAGCGGAAGACCAGCGACCTGGACTCCTCCAGGCGGCGCAGCCGCCGCCGTACCGTCGTCGGGCTCAGTCCGGTACGCCGTGCCAGCTTGGCCACCGGCTGCCGCGGGTCGTCGGTCAGGGCCCGCACCAGTGCCTGGTCCTCACGTCGTACGGGGGAGCGCCCCGGTCCGGGCGCGGCGGCGCCCGCCGTACGCGCCGGCCGCGGCCGGGCCGCCGCGGTCGGGCGGTCCAGCCGCCACCGGCTGCCGTCCAGGTGCAGGGCGGTCGCGATCTGTGTCCGGCTCGCCGCGACCCCGGGCAGTGTCCCGACGCGCATCCCGGTGTAGCGGGCCAGCTCGGCCAGCCCGTCGAACACGCACGTCAGCACCAGGTCCCGGGCGCCGGTCACCTGCTCGACGGTGAACACGTGCGAGTCACCGGCGAGTTCGACGGCCACGTCGTGCACCCGGCCGGGCACGCAGTCCACCTCCACGAAGGCGACGACCAGCGGCGCGCCCTCCAGGCTGACCGGGTAGCAGCTGAACCACGCGTGGCCGGCCGCGGAGAGCCGGGCCCAGCGCCGCGCCGCGGTCGAGGGGTCGACGCCGAGGGCCGCGCCCACCTCGCTCCACTCGGCGCGCGGCGAGTCCTGCAGCAGGGTCACCAACCGCATGTCCAGCTCGTCGAGGCCGTCCGTGCCGTCGCGGCCGCCGGACGCACGCGAGGTCCACGGCCAGTCCGGAGCGTCGGATTCCCGCGGTGTGGCGGATTCCTGCAAAGGATCAAGGGACATCAGCGGATCCAGGCGTGTCGGCGTGGGTTTCTTCTGCCGGGCGCACCCTATCGGCCATGTTCCAGCTCAGCGACGCCTCCGTACTCACCGACGACCTGCGGCGACTGCGCCGCGCACTGCACCGCGACCCCGAGGTCGGCCTGCACCTGCCGCGGACCCGGCAGACCGTGCTCGCCGCCCTCGACGGGCTCGGCCTGGAGATCACCACCGGTACGGCCCTCAGCTCGGTCGTCGCCGTGCTGCGCGGCGGCCGGCCCGGCCCCGCGGTGCTGCTGCGCGCCGACATGGACGCGCTCCCCGTGGCCGAGGCCACCGGACTGCCCTACGCCTCCCGGCGCCCCGGCGTCATGCACGCCTGCGGGCACGACCTGCACACCGCCGCCCTGGTCGGCGCCGCCCGGCTGCTCGCCGGACGCGGGGCGGAGCTGGCGGGCGACGTGGTGTTCATGTTCCAACCCGGGGAGGAGGGTCACGACGGTGCCCGCCTCATGATCGAGGAGGGCGTGCTGGACGCGGCGGGCGAGCGCGTGGTGGCCGCGTACGCCCTGCACGTCACCGCCAACACGCTCCCCGCCGGCGTCGTGGCCACCCGGCCCGGCACCGTACTCGCCGGCTCGGACGGGTTCGACGTCACCGTCACCGGCCGCGGCGGCCACGGCTCCTCACCCCACACCGCCGCCGACCCGGTCACCGCCGCCTGCGCGATGGTGACCGCGCTGCAGACGATGGTCACGCGCACCGTGGACGTCTTCGACCCCGCCGTCCTCACCGTCGGCTCGGTGCACGCCGGGGAGGCACGCAACGTCATCCCGGAGACCGCAGTGCTCCGGGCGACGGTCCGCACCTTCTCCGAGGCCACCCGTGCCAAGGTGCGGGAGGGCGTGCTGCGCACGGTGCGGGGCATCGCGGACGCGCACGGCGTCACCGCCGACGTCAACTACCAGGACGGCTACCCGGTGACCGTCAACGACCCGGCCGAAACCGCGTTCGCCACCACGGTGGCCGCGGAACTGCTCGGAGAGGCCCGCAGCCTCACCGCGCCCCGCCCGATCTCCGGCTCGGAGGACTTCTCCCTCGTGCTCCAGGAGGTGCCCGGCGCGTTCCTGGGCATGGGCGCCTGCCCCACCGGCCTCGACCCGGCCACCGCCCCGATGAACCACTCACCGCACGCCGTCTACGACGACGGGGTACTGCCGGCCGCGGCGGCGCTGCTGGCTGACCTCGCCGCCCGGCGGCTGGAAGGGGCGGCGGCGGGGGCGGTGGAGGCATGACCGGCACCGCCGCACCCGGCAGGACCGCCGGCATCGCGCCCGGCGCCTCGGTGACCGCGGTCGTCGGACTGCTCGTCCTGTTCGAGGCGATGAGCGGCATCACCCAGATGGGCATCACCCCGCTGCTGCCCGAACTGGCCGCCGCCTACGGCCTCGACGGCTCCGCCGCTAACTGGATCGGGGCGGTACAACTGCTCGCCGCGACCGTCTGCGTACCGCTCTTCGGGCGCCTCGGGGACCTGTACGGCCACCGCCGGATGCTCCGGGTGGCACTGGTGTGCGTGGCGGCCGGCTCGCTGCTCGTGGCGCTCGCCCCCACTCCGGCGCTGCTGTGGACCGGGCGGGCGTTGCAGGGGCCGCTCGCCGCGCTCCTGCCGCTGGAGATCGCCCTCGTCCGGGACCGGCTGTCGGTGCCCGACGCCCGCCGGGCCATCGCCCGGCTGGTCGGGGCGCTCACCGTCGGCGGACTGCTCGGCGCGGCCCTGATGGGCGCGGCGGCCGACGCCCTCGGGGACGTCCGCACCGCGCTGCTGATCCCGGCCGGGCTCGCCGCGGTCTGCGTACCGCTGTCGTTCGTCGCGGTCCCCGAGTCCGCCGCGGCGGGCGGGGAACGGATGGACTGGGCCGGGTTCGCGCTGCTCGCCCTCGGCGCGAGCACCCTGCTCGCCGGCGTCTTCGCACTGGAGCGGGGCGGCGGCGCCGGGCCCCTGGTGGCCGGCCCGCTGCTCCTCGGGAGCGCGCTGCTCGCGGTGTGGGTACGGGTGGAACTGCGCCGGCCCGATCCACTGGTGGACGTACGGTCACTGGCTGACCGGCGGGCGGGTCCGTTCTATCTGGCGGCGGCGGGCTTCGGCGTCGTCTACTTCGCCGCCCAGGCCCCGGAGACCACGTTCCTGGCCGCCGACCCGCACGAAACCGGCTACGGCTTCGGCATGTCCTCGGCGCAGATCTCCCTGGTGCTGCTGCCCGCCATCGTCGCCGCCGTCGTCGGGTCGGCCGTCACCGTGCCACTGGCCCGCCGCATCGGCTACCGCTCCGCGCTGGCCTGCGCGTTCGGACTGGTCGCGGTGAGCTTCCTGGCGCTGGCCGCGCGCCACGGCGCCGTGGGCGAGATCGTGGCGGCCAAGGTCGTCACCGGACTGGGGCTCGGCATCGCCCTGAGCGCCATGCCCACGGTGATCGTCGAGGCCGCCGACCGGTCCCGCAGCGGGGTGGCGACGGCCCTCTACAACAACGTGAAGACGTTCGGCGGGGCGGTCGCCGGCGGTCTCATGGCCGCCGTACTGGCCACGTCCTCCCACAACACCCCGACGTCGAACGCCGCCCCCGAGGAGGGCGCCTACGTGGCGGTGTGGCTGCTGTGCGCGGGCTGCGCCGCGGCCGGCGCCGGCGCGGCCCTGCTGGCCCGCCGGACGGAGGGGGCGGACAGCGGCGTCTCCCGGTGACGACCGCGTCAGCCGGGCAGATCCGGTCCGGCGACGGCCGCTTGCCGACGGGGAGGCGGTCCAGGACCTTCCACCGGCCGGTGCGGGCCGGGCGCCGCGCGGGATGGAACCAGACCACCGGGTGAGCACACGTACGGCGACGAGTTCTTGACGGGTCGCGGAGTGGACGGTGGCACCATGTGCCCGGTTCGGCCTGGCGTGGCCGTCCCTCCGAAGCGGGCCTTCATCCGGACATACGCGCCTGGAGCTCGCAACGGGTGCTTCGGACTGCGTAAGTAAGGCTGTGGTAACTTCCGGACGCCAGTCAAACTCGTGAACGCGGTCGTACGCGTGCACGGGTCAGGGAATCCGGTGAGAGTCCGGAACTGACGCGCAGCGGTGAGGGTGACGGGCGGGGCAGCAGCCACTGGACGACGGCCACGGCCGGGTCCGGGAAGGCGTCCCGCCGGGATGATCCCGAGTCCGAAGACCTGCTGGCGCCCGATCGTCCGCACGGGCCCCGCGCATGGGTCCTGACGTTGAGAAAGCCGACACCGTGCATCTGTCACGTCCTGCCCGCCGTTCCGTCCTGCTCCTGACCGGGGCGCTGCTGCTCACCGCATGCGGTTCCGGTTCCGGCCCGTCCTCGAAGCCCGCCGGCTCCGGCGACCGGCCCGTCACCTTCGACAACTGCGGGCGGGAGGTGACGGTCGAGACCCCGCCGAAGCGGGCCGTGTCCCTGAACCAGGGCACCACCGAGATCCTGCTCTCCCTCGGCCTGGCCGACCGCATGGTGGGAACCGCCACCTGGACCGACCCGGTCCTGAAGGGACTGGAGAAGGCCGACGCCGAGGTGACCCGGCTCGCCGACAACCAGCCGTCGTTCGAGAAGGTCCTGGCCACCGAACCGGACTTCGTCGCCTCCTCCTTCACCTCCACCCTGAGCAAGGGCGGTGTGGCCCCCCGCGAGAAGTTCGAGGAACTCGGCGTGCCGACGTATCTGTCGCCCGCCGACTGCGAGGGCAAGGACAACAGCGGCGACGGCGACGGCTCACGGACCGTGCCCCTGGCCATGGAGACGGTCTACCGCGAAGTGCGGGAACTGGCCCGGATCTTCGGGGTGGAGGAGCGTGGCGAGAAGCTGGTCGCCGGGCTGAAGAGCCGGGTGACGAAGGCCTCTTCCGGGATCCGGGCCGGGAACACCACCGTCCTGTACTGGTTCGCGAACCAGGAGTCCCCCTACATGGCGGGCTGCTGCGGCGCACCCGGCATCATCACGAACGCGCTCGGCGCGAAGAACGTCTTCGACGACAGCACACAGGAATGGCCCCAGATCAACTGGGAGACCGTCGCCGACCGCGACCCCGACGTGCTCGTCATCGGCGATCTCACCCGCACGTCGCAGACCGCCGAGTCGGCCGCGAAGAAGATCACCTTCCTGGAGTCCAACCCGGCGACAAAGAACATGAAGGCGGTGAAGAAGAAAAGGTACGTGCTGCTCAGCGGGCAGGCCATGAATCCGACGATCCGTACCGTCGAGGGCGTGGAGAAGGTGGCCGCGGCGCTGCGCGGATACGGACTCGCCGGATGACCACCGCCCTGAGGTCTCCCCGGACCCGCCCGCCGCGGTCCGCCGCCGGTGTGCTGCGCGGCGTGGTCGGCCTGGGCACCGGGCTGGCGGTGCTCACCGCGTCCGTCGCCGTGGCCATCACCATCGGCCCGGCGGACATCGGTGTGGGCGATACCTGGTCCGTGGTCGCCTCCCGCCTGGGCTGGGGCACGACGGAGCTGACCCCGATCCGGGAGGGCATCGTCTGGAACCTGCGACTGCCACGTACCCTGCTCGCCGCGGTGTGCGGCGCCGGACTCGCCGTGTGCGGCACGGTGATGCAGTCACTGCTGCGCAACCCCCTCGCCGACCCCTTTGTCCTGGGCGTCTCCTCCGGAGCGTCGACCGGCGCCGTCATCGTGGTCGTCCTCGGCGCCGGCGGGGGTGTCCTGTCCGTCTCCGGTGGCGCGTTCGTGGGCGCGGTCGGCTCGTTCGCGCTGGTGCTGCTGCTCAGCCACACACTAGGCGGGACGACGGACCGCGTGGTGCTGTCCGGAGTGGCCGCGATGCAACTGTTCTCCGCCCTGACCTCGTTCGTGGTGACGACGGCGGCCGACGCGGAGACCACCCGGGGCGTGCTGTTCTGGCTGCTCGGGTCGCTCAGCGGGGCCGGCTGGACCGAGGTGGGACTGTGCCTGGCCGTCCTGGCGCTCGCCCTCGTGGTGTGCCTGGGATACGCGCGCACCCTGGACGCCTTCGCCTTCGGCCAGGACGCCGCCGCGTCGCTCGGGGTCGCGGTGGCCCGGACCCGGCTGGTGCTGCTGTGCGTGACAGCGCTGCTGACGGCCGCGCTGGTCAGCTCGGCGGGCGCGATCGGCTTCGTCGGCCTGGTCCTGCCGCACGCCGCCCGCGCCCTCGTCGGCCCGGGGCACGCCCGGCTGCTGCCGGTCACCGCGCTCGCCGGGGCGGTGTTCCTGGTCTGGGCCGACACCCTGGCCCGTACCGTCCTCGATCCCCAGGAGGTGCCGGTGGGCGTGGTGACCTCGCTGGTCGGCGTCCCGGCGTTCGTCCTGGTCCTGTACCGCACGAGGAGGATGCGATGACGACCGGCACCGAGCGGCGGGACGGCGGCGCCCGGCCGCCCGGCCCCGGACAGACGACCGCCGGACAGACGACCGCCGAGCAGCCCACCCTCGCCGCCGACCGCGTGAGCCGCACCATCGACGGGCGGCTGATCCTCGACGGCGTGAGCCTCACCCCCCGCCCCGGCTCCGTGACCGGGCTGCTCGGCCCCAACGGCTCGGGGAAGTCGACGCTGCTGCGACTGCTGTCCGGTGTGCTCGCCCCCGCCTCCGGCGTCGTCACCCTCGACGGGCGTCCACTCGGCGACTGGGGCCGCCGAGCCGTGGCCCGACGCGTGGCCGTCGTCGAGCAGCATGCCGACACCCTCGTCGAGCTGACCGTTCTCGACGTCGTACGCCTCGGCCGCGTCCCGCACCGCCGCGCCTGGACCCCCGCGACCGCGGCGGACGAGGAAGCCGTACTCACCGCCCTGGAGCGCACCGGCCTCACCGACCGTGCGGACCAGCCCTGGCACACGCTCTCCGGCGGCGAACGGCAGCGCGTGCAGATCGCCCGTGCCCTGGCCCAGGAGCCGCGCGAGCTGCTGCTGGACGAACCGACCAACCACCTCGACATCCAGCACCAGCTCGACCTGCTGAACCTGGTCGCCGAGTTGCCCATCACCAGCGTCGTCGCCCTGCACGACCTGAATCTGGCGGCCATGTACTGCGACCAGGTCGTCGTGCTCCGGCAGGGCCGGGTGGTAGCCGCCGGTGCCCCGGACGGCACGCTGACCGAGTCCCTGATCGCCGACGTCTACGGCGTACGCGCCGCGGTCACCCGCCCCGGCCCCGGCGACCGGCCGCACATCCGCTTCCTGGGCACGGTGACCGGCGACTGAGCGACGGAGCCCGCGTCGAGCGCGTGGTCCACCTCACCCTCAGTATGCGGGAGGCGGCCCGACGGGCGGGAATCCGGCAGGTCCAGCCATGCCGTCCGAGCAGTGCGGGGACGTCGACTCGCAGGTCGTGCGCAAGGTTCGCGTTCCCTTCGCCGTGCCGGAACCGCTTGGTCGCCTTCATCCGTGACCTCTCGCGAGGACTCGCCGTTCATCGGTCAGCCCGCCACCCTGTGCGTACCTCATGCACTCGACGTACCGCAGGGGTCATGAAGCGTCAGCCCCGCCGGCACCACACTTCGAAGGTCAGTGGGTGGGTGAGTCGCCGAAGGCGGCGGCCAAGGTACGGGCCTGGGCGGCTTCGGTGGGGGCGTTGGCCCGGGTGAAGGCGTCGGCGGCCCGGAGGTAGGCGGCGCGGGCCTCGGCGGGGCGGTGGGCGGTCTCATGCGCGAGGGCCAGGTTGTAGAGGGTCCGCCCCTCGCCGTACCGGTCCTCAAATCCTCGGAAGAGCTCCAGAGACCTTCCGTACGCCTCGATCGCCTCCTCCGCCCGGCCCGCCTGCCGCAGGGCGACACCGAGGCTGTCCCACGCCCTGCCTTCGCCGTGGCGGTCTCCGGTGGTCTTGTACAGGCCGAGGGCCCGCGTGTGGGCGTCGATCGCCTCCCCCGTCCGGCCCAACTCCCCCAAGGCGAGGCCGAGGTTGTTCCACGCGCCGGCCTCACGATGGTGGTTTCCGGCGGCCTGGTACAGGTCACGGGCCCGCGTATGGGCGTCGATCGCCTCCTCCACCCGGCCCGCCCCTCCCAGGGCGACACCGAGGCTGTCCCACGCGCCGGCCTCGCCGCGGCGGTCCCCGGCGGCCTGGTACAGGTCACGGGCCCGCGTATGGGCGTCGATCGCCTCCTCCACCCGGCCCGCCTCGCGCAGGGCGTTGCCAAGGTTGTTCCACGCGATGGCCTCGCCCAGCCGGTCCCCGGCAAGCTGCGCGGCCTCCCGCGCCGCCTCCGCTACGGCAATCAAGTCGTCGAAATATCGCCGCCAGTCCAGGTACACCGCCAGACACAAAGCCAGCCGCATCGCCGCGCCCGCGAACCGCTCCTCCCGTCCCCACCCCACCGCCGCCACCAGGCCCGCCCGCTCACCGTCCAGCCACGCCAACGCCTGCCCCCGGTCCCCGAACCGCTCCGGCTCCTCCATCCCCGGCAGCCACCGCAACCGGTCATCGGCCGCATCCGCCCACCGCGCGTAGAACCCCAGCACCCGCTCCCGCGCCCTCTCCCCTTCTTCGCTCAACTCCGCGTTCCCCGCCACCACACTCACGCCGAACGCCCGTACCAGATCGTGCACCCGCCACCATCCGCGTCCACTTCCCCTCTCCACGAGGTGTGCATCGGCCAATTCCTCGAGGTCGCGCACCGGAGGCTCCTCGGCACCGACCAGCGCCGCGACGACCTCGTCACTCACCTCGGGCCCCGGCGCGAGGGCGAGCAGACGCAGCAGCCGGGCCTGATCGGGCGGCAGTCGGCGGTAGGAGAGCTCGAAGGCCGCGCGGACGCTGCGCTCGCCGTCGTCGAGGTGGTCGAGCCGGTCGTGGAACTCGGTCAGTCCTGTCACGAGTTCGGTCACCGGCTTGCCCGGGTCCTCCACCAGCCGAGCAACCGCGATCTGCAGGGCCAGCGGGAGATGCCCGCAGAGGCCGGCGAGTCGCTCGGCCGTGTCGGGGTCGTCGGCCACCCGGCTGTCGTACGGGTCGGCGATCCGCAGGGCGCGGTCGAGGAGTTCGTACGCCTGCTGTGGGCTGAGCCGGTCCAAGAGGAGAAGGTGCGCGCTCAGTTGGGGCAGCCGGTCGCGTGACGTGATCAGGACGTGGTGCCGGGAGTCGCCCGGCAGGAGGGGCCGTACCTGCTCCGGCGAGGAGGCGTTGTCGGCCAGGACCAGCACCGCGCCGCGCTCCTGGGCCCGCACGGCCAGCACCGAGCGGTAGAGCGCCGTCCGCTCGTCCGTCGTGGTGGGGATGTGTTCCGGCGGGGTGCCGAGGGCGCGCAGCAGGGCCTGGAGGGCACGGTCGGCGGTGACGGGCTCCCGGTCGTAGCCGTGCAGGTCGATGAAGAGGACCCCACCGGGAAACCAGCCCCGCTCACGGGCCAGGCGCGCGGTCTCGACGGCGAGCGCGGTCTTGCCGATACCGGCGGGACCGGACACGGCGGCGACGAGGGTCGCCGCCGACTGTGTTCCGGCCGGGTCCAGCGTGCGCAGCAGCTCCTCCGTCTCGTGCTCCCGGCCCGTGAACCCACCGATCCGCGGCGGCAGGGCGGCCATCGCCTCCGGGACAGCGGCCCCACCCTCCTGGTTCAGAACCTGGACACCGATCACCTCGCGCAGGAAGACCCCGTCCCGGAAGTCGGTGTGGTCACCGTCGTACCAGGCCACCCCACTTCCCGGCGCGGACCGCTCCATGGCCCGCGCGACGGCACCGGCGACACCCCGCGGATCGGCGGCGAACAGGTCGGCCACCGCCTCACCCCACTCCCGTACGGCCTCCCGCCATACCGGATCCGCCGCCGCCTCGGCGATCTCCCAGGCGGATGCCCCGGCATCGAGCCCCACCGCACGCGCCAGCCTCTCCACCGCCCGGCGTCCGCCGTCCCCACCCGCCCCCTCGGCCAGGGCCGCCAACAGCACCGTTCTCGTCTGCCCGTTCCCTGCCTCGTCCCCGAACCGGTGGGAGATCTCCTCATTGTCATGACGAGGCCGGTGCTTGCGCAGCACCGCCATCGTGACCGCGGCCGCCTGCTCGGCGGCGAGCTCCTGTGAGCCAGCGGCGTGGGCATCACGTTTGCCGCCATCGGCGCGATCGCTGATGCCCCGGATCACCAGGGCGTTCGACTGGCCGCTCAGATGGGCCGCCTGGAGCGCGCCGGAGCCCTCCATCTCGATCGCGCCCGCGTCGTTGTAGCTCCTGCGAATGAACCGGGCGATCTCGGACTCGGCGTCCGCCAGGACCACGTCACCCGTGGCGATCGGCAGGAAGTGCGCCCGCACGTCGTGCATGTCCCGTACGGCGGAACGGGCCGCCTGTTCGAGTGCGAGCGAGCCCGGCAGGGCGTTCGGCCGGACCAGGAAACCCTCCGGCGTCTGCTTGCCGCCGTGGATCTCGTACACCTTCGTGCCCACGACGACGTCGCCGATCTCGACGTCGTCCTTCAGACTGCCGGCGACACCGACGAAGAACACGGCCTCGGGACGCAGCCAGTTGATGAGCTGCGTGGTGAGAGCGGCAGCCCGCTCGGCGCCCATGCCCAGCTCGGCGATGGCAACCTGCCAGGGGGTACCGGATAGTGGGCCCCTTTCGACTCGGCTCCCGTCACGGTGCACCAACTCCTCCCGCTCCTCGACGTGCGCGCGGACGGCGGCGTATTCGAGAGGGAGTGCGGTCAGGACGAGAACGGTGGATCGTGCTGCCGGCTCAGCAGGTTGTGGCGCCGGCTGCGTCGCCACGTCCGGCACCGCCTGCTCACGCAGTGTCGTCGGTGCCGGACGTCTGCCTTGCCGCCGACGTACCAGGTTGTGGACCTCCGCCCAGTGTCGCGCACCCACCGGGAGGGTGAGCGTTCCGTCGGGGTCGGGCACAGTGGCCGTGAAGCGAGCACTGATCGTCGGGGCGTTGCGCTTCATGTACGCGGAGACCGTGTCGATCACTTCCTCGGCCTCGTCCCGGCGAATGCTGCTCAGCAGGCGCTCCCTTGCGCCCGGAACGAACTCATAGGCCTGGCCCATTACGTCATCGGCGCGGGCGCCGCCGGGCACTCTCCGCAGGAGTCCGCTATAGATGATCTCCGCCAGGTCGGACAGGGGACTGTCCGGCAGCATCGCGGACTGCACCGTACGCATCACCGCCAGGTTGAGCGGGACAGCAGCGAGGTACGCGGCAAGGCGGAAGACCTGGGGCTGTGCCTGGGCCCGGAAGTCATCGAACGTAACGTCCCGTCCGGGCACTTCGTTCACGTCGAACACCCCGGGGCCGGGCCGCGAGAGAGCCGCGGGCGCGGGCAGCAGTACCGCGGCTGCGTCGAACGCGGCAGGTTCCGCGATCGCGTGTGCCCAGGGGGCTAGCCACTCAGGGCTGACCCCCAACACCGGCACGGGAACAGCACCACGCTTCGGGCCACCCGAGCGCAAGCCGTAACCGGTGTACAGCAGAGTGGAGTTGGCCCCTCCCGCTTCCGTGCTGCGAAAGCGCCCCGGCTCAGGTGCCAGGGCCGTCCGCTCCCAGACGTGCTCAGGCAGCGCCTGGAGTATCGCTGTCGGGCCACTGGCTGCCCACTTCCGCAGCGCCCCCCTCAGCATGTCGGATCCCCAAGCCGGTGCCACACCGTCCGTGAGGACAAGGGTGGCCGTGCGCCCCGTGGGATCAACCACAGAACTCGTCGAGCGCAGCAAGTGCGGCGGGGTCGCGGCGCCGATTCCGAGCCCGGGAGAACCGTCGCCCCGTGCCAGCAAACGGCACAGGCGTACGTCACGGAACGCGCCGAGCTGTTGGCACAGGGCGCGCAATTCGCGTGCAAGCGGCTCCCAGAAGATGCCGCTCTCACTGTACGCGTCCAGGACGATCACGAGGTCGAGCCATCGGTCCTCGGCCGGCGTGAGCACAGGGATCCAGTGGTGGTGGTCGGCGATCCGGGTCGCAGTGGCCTCCTCGTCGAGAACCGTGCTCACCGTGGAGGGGACGCGCCGTTTGAGAGGGCGCAGTGCGCGTGCCAGTTCGCGGTGGCGGGGCAACGCCGTCGGCCCGCCCACGCGAACCGGCGCCGCTTGTACGGTTTCTTTTTCCGCCCCCTCGTCCGGGGAGCCGTGCCGAGGCAGATAGAACCGCGTGGCCTCGGCATCGGATCGGCCGCTGTCGCCGGCCTGGGACGACTCCGGCCTGGGACCGCCCTCCGTGGTGGACGGAATCGGGCGATCCCCGGACGGCAGGAGCACCCGCCCGGCCTGCCCGATCCCCTCGGGCAAATGCCGTGCCAGCCAGATGAGTTCGGCTACTTCGCGAGGTGTGGGCGGCTGCTCCGCCGGACAGAGGTCGGCGAGCAGCGAGCCGAATCGCTCAATCACGACTCCGTCGGCACCGTCACATTGAGATGCTGGAACACCAGCGCGGTGAGCCGATCGAGGCTCGGCGCACCGTCACGTGCCGTACGGCTCACCAGGTAGACGGCGTTGAGGAGCTGGTCGGTGGCCAGCTCGCCCGACGCGGCATGGCTGAGGAACCTGCTGATGACTTCGTCGGCGTCCTCGGCGGCTGTGGGGAGATGTGCCCGCACGATGGTACGCAGCCGTTCGTCGTCGTCGACGGCCGGGAGATGGAGCCGGACGCAGCGACGAAGGAACGCGGGCGGGAACTCACGCTCACCGTTGCTCGTCAGGATGACGAAGGGGAACGTGCGGCAGCGTAGCGTGCCGTGCACGACCGTGACCCGGGCACCGTCGTCGGCCGGACGGACCCGGACCCTGGGCTGCTTGTCGGCAACCCTGGAGAGTTCCGGGATCTCGAACATGCCCTCCTCGAAGACATCGAGGAGGTCGTTGGGCAGGTCGATGTCGCTCTTGTCGATCTCGTCGATGAGCAGGACACGTGGCAATGCGTACGGTGCCAGAGCCGTGCCGAGCGGTCCGAGCCGCAGATAGCGCCCGAGGTCCGTACCGTGCTCCGCCTCTGCGGCCGGGTCCGTGGTGGCACTTCTCCCGGCGGCGTCGCCCTTCCCGCTCGCTTCCGGCACACCGCTTGCGGGGCCCCGGGCCGCGCGGTTGACTCCGGCGTCCTCCAGCCGGCCCAGGGAGTCGTACCGGTACAGGCCGTCGCGCAGTCCGGTCTTGCTGTTGATCGGCCAGCGCAGCACCGTGCCCAGCTTCAGTTCACGAGCGACCGCATACGCCAGCGTGGACTTTCCGACACCGGGATCGCCCGTCACCAACAGCGGGCGGCGCAGGTACAGGGCCGTGTTGACCGCCTCGATGGTGCGTTCCTCGGCCTTGTACGCGTCAGCTCTCGGGAGCCGTCGGTCCCCGAGGGCTTCGGCGTTCCGGTCGAACGGGGTGACCTCACCGGCGCGCTCGAAGTCCCGCCACGGCGGCGGATCCGGCAAGCGGTCAATGCCGTCGTGCGGTTCTCGCACACCTCGGTAAATCCGCCACTCGCTCATCGGGGGCGTCCTTCCTGGGCCGGGGCCAGAGGAGATCGGGGGATCTGGCGTCGAGGGTCGTCCCACAACAGGACGATGTCGTCACCG
Organism: Streptomyces sp. CB02400; assembly: GCF_001905725.1. GTDB lineage: Bacteria > Actinomycetota > Actinomycetes > Streptomycetales > Streptomycetaceae > Streptomyces > Streptomyces atrovirens. Next base: position 197,728 of record NZ_LIWB01000001.1, on the reverse strand, counting down.
AGATGCCCTTCCCTCTTCGAGGGCTTCTGCGCGTCGACACGCAACTGACGGACTCTTTCGGGCAGCTCGTCTCGCCGGGTGTCGTCCAAGGTGGCACACAGTTCGGCGAAGAAACCGTTGCCGGGACAGGCCCGTCTGCCCGGCGCCCCGCAGCGGCCGCCGTCATCACGCTCGCAGGCCGGGCTGCCCCGCCGCCACACCATCATCGGCACTCCGGACGCGACGGCCACTTGGTAGGCGTCCGAGACCGGCTGCGACTGCGGAGAACCAGCGAGCGCGAGCGCGGCCAATGTCGGATCGCTGTCGAACGAGGCGTCCAGCGCGGCCTGATGCTGATCACCTCGACCACACACGCACACCATCACCTCGCTGACCGCCTTGCCGTCCAGTTGCTGCCAGCGCTCAGCCCATGCCGCGTGCAGCGCCGGCGTCTCATGTCGCTCAAGCGGCCGGACCACCACACGTTGTTTGCGCCCCAGTGAGAACCAGGGCAACTGCGGCCAGAGCAAGAGATCGGCGAAGCCTTCGTCAAGCACCTCTTTCGGGAGGATCAGCTCGATCAGACCAGGGCGAGTGGCCCCACCCATGATCTCGATCTGTTCGGGCAGCAGCGCCGCCAGATGCTCGACCGCCTGGTTCAGGGGAAGCGCATCCGACTCCGGGGCAGCCGGATCGATGTCGTTCGCTGAGCGGTAGCGCCACACCCTGACGTGGTACAGCCGCCGGTCTCGCATCGAATGGCGAATCCTGCCGATGATCGATGCCTGAGCTTCCGACGCGGTCCCTCGGGCGAGACGCTGCTGGATCCCTTTACCGAGTCCGAGCCTGCCCGCTGTGATCAGCACCAGGTCGCGCAACTGCTGTACGGCTCCCTGACAGGCCGGACTCGCCGTCGCGGCCTTACGAGCGAGGTCGGCGGCGAAGGCCAGCTCGTAGGGCAGTTGACCGGCCTCGGGCGGCATCTGGGCGGCCAGCTCGGTGAAGACGTCACGGTGGTCCAGTAACGGATACGGCTCGGGCTCGCGGGCACCTTCGACGGCTGCGGCGAAGAACGCGGCACGATGGCTGCTCGTACTGGATGGTTTCACATCGGATTCGCCTTCGCCGCCTGTGCGGTGGGCCGGCAGAAGGTCCTCGTCCATCGGCTCCATCGGCAGCTGAGAGAAAATCGCCAGCAGTTGCCGTTCCTCGGCGGGGCTGAGCTCTGAATCGAGGCTCTCGTCGGCCCTTCCCCCGCCGGACTCGATGACGCGGTCGGACAGCCGGGCCCACTGGTCGTTCTGCCCGTGGAACGCATCATGTGCCCGTATGAGAGTGCGGTAGACCTCCCCGTCCAGCAGCCTCAGTGCGCTCACGGGGATACCGACACCTCCCATGAAGGTGTTCCGCAGCCTGGTGGCCTTGACGATCGCGCAGACGCCACCGGAGTCGTGGTTCAGTACCGGGCCGCCGGACAGCCCCTTGTTGACCTCGCCGCCCACCAACTCCAGCATCGAGCCGCCCTGCACCTTCGTGGTGCCCCCGCGGTTGAGGGCGGCGGAGCGCTCAGATGCCTTCCCGGGCTCGTAGATGTCGGAGAAGCCAATCGCGGTCAGGGGGGCGTCACGCGAAGGAGACACAGTGTCCAGCCAGACGCATGGGTGATTCGCGGGTGCGTCGAGAAGTCGTACTACGGCCAGATCCGGATAGGGCCACAAGTCCCGGCCCTTGGGCGGGGCCGACGCGGTCAGCACAGATCCCTCGAACTCCGTGTCGTTCCAGAAGACGGGTAACCGAGTACCCGTCCGTGCCCCGGCCACGTGGGCGCAGGTCACCACGTAGCCCGGGGCGACGAAGAAACCCGCCCCCTGTGACGCTCCGTGGACGCGCACGCGGCAGGTGCCCAGATATTCTTGAAGAAGTGACAACGGTGAGGGCCTGCGCACAGCGTGTGGCCTCAGTCCTGAGCCGGTGGCACCGGGGGTACGGTCGGGGGCTGGGTCGGCTGCGGCGGCACCACCGGTGCGACAGGGATGGCGGGCTCGCTGTTCCAGCTCAAGGTCACCTTGAACGCCGCCTTGCCGCTGCCACCCGCCAGGGCGGCGACGATGCCGTTCTCGCCGGCAGCCAGCTCCAGACCGAATTCGACACTGACCTCATCAGGGCGGGCTTTCGCCACGGCGTTGCGCACATTGGAGGCGATGACCTGGAGGGATTCCTGGAAGCCCTCGAGTTTCTCCGTGATCCGCTCGCCAAGACCAGAGTCGCTGGGCCCGTCACCATCATCGACCGTGGCCCAGATGACCTGCTCATCCGGCATCTGCAGGCGCATGAGCTGCGACATGACTCCCCCTCACTTGCCACCTTCAGCAGATCACATGGTACGAGCAGCATGTTGAATCCGTGGACCGATCACGCCGAATCGCTTCGGCCCCCCGCACCACCGAAACGGACCACCGCATGTGGCCGCCCGCCTCGTACTGCGTGCGGAGCGGCGCCACCGGACGTGCCCAGCGCCACCGAGTTCCGTGAGCGGCAGGGCATGACCCCGAGCGCCGTGCCCCGGATGGGCGCCGACGACGTCGTCACCAGCCCGGACGGCGCGGCCCGAGACCGGGCGAAGTGATCTGTGCCCCCCGGCGCGGAGGACACCGGCCTGCCGGACGCCGTCTTTCGGGCGGGCCTGGCCGCCTTCGCGGGCCGGAGCACTGAACCGGCCACCCGATACCGGACCGCCCGACCCGCTCGGCTCCCGGGCACGACCTGACGGCGCGTGCTTCCGGTCGGCGCCGCGACGGTCGTGGTTCACACGCACGGTGACGGACGCGAACCAGCCGCCGCAGGCCGCTCGGGCCTCGTCACCATGATCCGGTGTTGAACTCGCGCTCGCCGGCGAAGGAACGGCCGCCCCGGATGCTGCCGCTGATCCGCTCGATGAGGTCAAGGGCGTGCGCCAGAGCGCGCCGGTCCTCCTCGTCCAGCGTTTCCTCCAGCGCGTCGGTGAGGACGCCGACGCGCTGACGGCGGTCCGCGTCGAGCGTCTCCTTCCCCTCCCCCGTCAGAGTGAGGACCTTCCTGCGGGCATCGTCCGGATCGGGGTGTACGGCCAGGAAGCCGGCGTCGGTCAGTTCCCTGACGGTCGCGGCCATCGTCTGGTGGCGCACCCCACGGGCCGCCGCCAGGTCGGCCGTGGTCATCGGCCCACCCGTGTCGAGGAGGCCGAGCACCGCCGCCGGGACGGACGCGAGCCGGTCGACGGTGCGGGCACTGCGGACCAGGGTGCCGACGACCGCCCTGAGGCGGGCGGCCAACTCGCCGGGAAGGGGAGCCGGTTCGTTCGAGGTCGCGTTGTTCACATCCGCCAGCCTAGCAAGATCATACAGGGTGCCCTGTATATATTGTGCAGTAAACCCTGTGCATCAAGCCGACGGGAGCCGGCAGTGAAGCTGATCAAGCACGCCCACGCATGTGTGTCACTGGTCAAGGACGGTGGGCGCATCGCCGTCGACCCGGGCACGTTCACCCCCGACGCGAAGGAGGTGGTGGCCGCCGCCGACGCCGTCCTGATCACGCACGAACACTTCGACCACTTCGACGAAGATCTGCTCGCCCGGGCCCTGGACGCCCGCCCCGACCTGCGGGTCTACGGACCGGCCGGTGTGGTCGAACGCTGGTCGGCCCGACGCTCCCAGGTCACCGCGGTCGCGGCCGGTGACCGTGTCGACGTCGCCGGCTTCGACATAGCGGTCTCCGGCGACCTGCACGCCACGATCCACCGCGACATCCCCCGAGTCACCAACGTCGGCTACCTCGTCGACGGCCGGGTCTTCCACCCCGGCGACGCGTACCAGGCACCGCCCGCGCCGGTCGACACGCTGCTGCTGCCCACCAGCGGCCCTTGGACCCACCTCGGCCGGGCGGCGGACTACGTGCGCGAGGTCGCGCCCGGTCGCCTCGTCCAGATCCACGAGATCATGCTCAGCCGGACCGGCCAGGAGTCGACGGCCCGCTTCCTGAGCCCCGAGGCGCTGACCGAGGCGCCCCTGACCATCGTCCCGGAGGGGGACGCGATCACCGTGTGACCCCGGCCGGCCGCACCGACCCACGCCGGAGGTGGAGCCCGGACCCGGGCCCCACGCCCCCGCCGTGAACCGGGAAGGTCAGCGTCGCAGGGTGAGGACGCCCGGCCGCCACGGCAGTCGGTTGTACTCGCCGCCCGCGTTCGGGTCCTTGCCCTGGTAGAGGAACTGCAGGTTGCAGGGGTCGATGGTCATGGTCTGGTCGGGGTTGTCGCGGACCAGGTCGCCGTGGCTGATGTCGTTGGTCCAGGTGGCGCCGCTGTTGGCCTTGCCCGCGAAGGGGTTGCTCTCGGTGGCGGCCTGCGGGGTCCACGACCCGTTCAGGCTGGAGGCCGTGAAGGAGCGGAAGTAGCGCCCGTTCGCGCCCATCGCCTCGACGATCATGAGGTACTGGTTCTGGCCCTTGACCTTGTAGACCTGTACGCCCTCGAAGAGGTTGGCCTTCGTGTCGCTCATGATCGTCGTGTACGAGGAGCCGAAGTTGCCCGGGAAGTTCCCGATCGGCATGCTCGCCCGGTAGATCTTGCCGTTGTCACCGGCGAAGAACAGGTACATGTTCTGGCCGTCGGCGATCAGGGTCTGGTCGATCGGACCGGTGTCGGAGCCGGAGATGCTCCCGGTGAACAGCGGCTGCGCGGAGGACCAGCCGTTGGGGTTGGTGGGGTCGCTCGACGTGCGGTACATGAAGGCCGCCGAACCCCACTGGTAGGCCAGCACCCAGATGTTCTTGGGCGCGAAGTAGAACAGCGTGGGCGCCACCGCGGCCTGGCTCATCGCGTTCTGGCCGGCCGACGCCATGTCCGACCAGTTGGTGAAGGGGCTGAACATCATGGAGCCGTACGACGATCCCGAGAAGTTGGACGCGTAGACCAGGTGCCTGCCGTTGTGCGTCACGGTGGTGAAGTCCTTCACCGCGGCCCACCCGTTCGCCGGCTGCGCCAGGACACCCGTCGAGGACCACCGGTACGTCGACGGGAGGGTGCACGTGTCGTCCGTCGGCGGCGTCCCGGTCAGACCGGTCCACTTCTGGTTGCTGCCGCCGTTGCACGTCCACAGCTGCACCGCCGTGCCGTTGGCCGTACCGTTGTCCTTCACGTCCAGGCACAGCCCGGACTCCACGCCGACGACCGTGCCGTCGGAGTTCACCCGCCACTGCTGGTTCGCGGCACCGCTGCAGCTCCAGATCTGCACCCGGGTACCGGCCGTGGTCGCGTGGTCCGGAACGTCCAGGCACTTGTTGCCGTACACGGTCAACTGGTCGGCGTCCGTCAGCGTCCACTGCTGGTTGGTTCCGTTCCAGCAGTCGTAGATCTGCAGGTGCGTGCCGTTGGTCTGGCCGGCGCCCAACACGTCGAGACACCGGCCCGAACCGACACCGCGCAAGGCGCCACTGGTGGCCGCCTGGGCCGGGGTGGTGACGAGCATCGCCGCCAACGCGGCCAGGGTCGCGGCCACGGCGGCGAGCACCGCGGACGGATTCCTGCGGCTGAAACTTCCTCTGTGCATGGGGACTTCCTCAACCTTGAGACGAAGAGAGCACCGACAAGGGATTGGCGAGGTCATGACATACGCATGACGTACGCACGGCAGCACGGCCCCTCACGGCTCCGTGTTCGGGCGATGCGACCCGGAGTCGCCCTGCTGCGCGATGGAGCGACTCAACGTGCTCGAAATATCGAACACAAGTCGAAGTGTCGAGCAACCTGAATGATAGGGAGCTGCCGAACGGCGTCAATACCCCCCGCATACGTCGCCATCGATGTCGAAACATTCGCGAGAACCCATGGGTGAAACGTCGCACGTCACGCCGCCCGACGGCCGACACGCGACCCGCCGACCCCGCCCTACGGCCTCCATCGACAGCGGCACCGAGGGTCCGACGTCCGACTCGCCGGAGTCTCGAAAGTTTCGAACAGAGAACAGAAACTTTTCCTGCGGGAAGTATTGACGATGCATCATCAACACCTCGATCATTCCTGTCTGGAAAACCGGCCGCGGCTCGATATCTCGAACCGCACCAGCCTTGGGGCAATCCGTGCCGCACGGCAGATCCGCGCACGACCGCACTACAGATCCGCGCACCTGTGTCGAAGACCGTCCCGTCCCATGACCGCCGTGTCCGGTGATTCCGTGCCGGCCGGGCCCCGGCCCGCCCCGCCCCGTCCATCCATCCGTCCATCTGCCGAACGGGAGCGGACGACGCACTCCCCGCGCTTCGTTCCTTCCGTGATGTCCACTTTGGAGGCACAGCAATGGGCTCGTACGCCCTCCCCAGACCCGCCGTCCGGCGGAAGATCCGCGGCCTGCTGTTGGCGCTGGTCGTCGGCGCCACCGGTACGGCCACCGCACTGGTCACGCCGCCGACCGCGCACGCCGCCGAGAGCACGCTCGGCGCCGCTGCGGCACAGAGCGGCCGCTACTTCGGCGTCGCCATCGCCTCGGGCAGGCTGGGCGACTCGGCCTACACGTCGATCGCGAACCGTGAGTTCAACTCGGTGACGGCCGAGAACGAGATGAAGATCGACGCCACCGAACCGCAGCGGGGCCAGTTCAACTTCAGCGCCGCCGACCGCGTCTACAACTGGGCGGTGCAGAACGGCAAGGAGGTGCGCGGCCACACCCTGGCCTGGCACTCCCAGCAGCCCGGCTGGATGCAGAACCTCAGCGGCAGTTCGCTGCGCCAGGCGATGATCGACCACATCAACGGCGTGATGGCCCACTACAAGGGCAAGATCACCCAGTGGGACGTCGTGAACGAGGCCTTCGCCGACGGCAGTTCGGGGGCCCGGCGCGACTCCAACCTGCAACGCACCGGCAACGACTGGATCGAGGTCGCCTTCCGCACCGCGCGCGCCGCCGACCCGTCCGCCAAGCTCTGCTACAACGACTACAACGTCGAGAACTGGACCTGGGCCAAGACCCAGGCCATGTACAACATGGTGCGGGACTTCAAGCAGCGCGGTGTGCCGATCGACTGTGTCGGCTTCCAGTCGCACTTCAACAGCGGCAGCCCCTACAACAGCAACTTCCGCACCACCCTGCAGAACTTCGCCGCCCTCGGCGTCGACGTGGCCGTCACCGAGCTCGACATCCAGGGCGCCTCGCCCACGACCTACGCCAACGTGGTCAACGACTGCCTGGCCGTCTCCCGCTGCCTCGGCGTCACCGTCTGGGGCGTGCGCGACAGCGACTCCTGGCGGTCGGGGGACACACCGCTGCTGTTCAACAACGACGGCAGCAAGAAGCCCGCCTACACCGCCGTCCTCAACGCGCTCAACGGCGGCGACTCCACAGAGCCCCCCGCGGACGGCGGACAGATCAAGGGCGTCGGCTCGGGCCGCTGCCTGGACGTGCCCAACGCCAGCACCACCGACGGCACCCAGCTCCAGCTGTGGGACTGCCACAGCAACAGCAACCAGCAGTGGGCGTACACAGACGCGGGTGAACTCCGGGTCTACGGCGACAAGTGCCTGGACGCCGCCGGCACCGGCAACGGCGCCAAGGTCCAGATCTACAGCTGCTGGGGCGGCGACAACCAGAAGTGGCGCCTGAACTCCGACGGATCCATCGTCGGCGTCCAGTCCGGCCTCTGTCTCGACGCCGTCGGGGCCGGCACCGCCAACGGAACCCAGATCCAGCTCTACTCCTGCTCGAACGGCAGCAACCAGCGCTGGACCCACGCCTCCTGACAAGGTCTGCCACGCGGAGGTCGCCGATGCCCGCGAGGGTCGCCGCCGTGATGGCGGCGGCCCTCGCGGTCGGTCACGCGTCCGTCATGACGGACGCGATGCTGCGGTGCCGGGCGACGCCGTGTGCGAAATCGGGTATGCGTGACGTGCCCTCCCGCAGGTCGTCCAGGAACTGCCGGCAGGCGTGGGCGACCGCGTAGGCCGACGCGTCGGCGTGAGGGATTCACGCCCGGTGGGTACGGGGGCAGCGGGCGGTTGATGCCGTGGACGGACGTGCAGGGCACGGTGCTGTCGCGGGTGTCGCGGAAGGCGCGAAGCCTGGAGCCGGCCTGAGCGTCGGCGGTCGGCCCACGTGCGTACGGCCGGCTCCGGGCCGCGCCCGCTGTCCAGCAGAGCCACGAGGTTCGCTGCGTAACGGGTTCCGGCCACCGCGCCGGCCACTCCGGCCGGACCGTCGGCGGGCACCCCGTCGGCCCATCGGGCCGGCCCGGTGCGCGGCCCGGTGAGCCCCCTCGCCTCCGAGCCGCTGTCGTTCCGTCGTCCGGCGCCGGCCTCGCGAACACCGTCGACGCCGGGCCGAAGGACGACCACCGCCGGCGCGGCACGAGTACGAGCGCCCGCTCGCCCGGTGTACCGGCCTTCGTCGGCGCAGGAGCCTCGTCGATGCCCGGCGGATCTCGCACGGCCGTGAGACAAGTCCGGCTACTGGTGGACGCTTTTCGGACAACTGGGGGGCGACAGGGTGAGCGGAGCCAACCCGGAGGGTGTCCGGCCCCCTCTCATGGTCCGAACACAGCGGCCCCGTAAGCCAGTTGGGGTCGCACTGCTCATCCAGATCCCATGACGCACTCCACAGCCGGAAGCACGAGGACCGATGACCAGACTCCCGCAGGGCCGCCCCAGCCGCCTGACCCGCCCCTCCTTCGCCGTCGCCGCGGCCATCGCCGTGACCGCGGGCGTCGTCGCCGCCGCGCCCGACGCGAAGACCGCGGAGCCGACGCCGAAGCTCAGCCTGATCGCCGCATCCACCTCGGTCACGCTCGACTCGTGGACGGAGGACCCGGGGGTCTACCTCGACCTCGGGACGTACCTCACCTCCGAGAACGGCGCCTTCGAACTCAAGGTGACCCGCAAGTCGTACAAGGACCCGGTCGTCGCCGAGCAGGTCCTCCGGAACGGGAAGAAGACCCGGACCAAGGCACTCCCCGCCGGGCTCGTGAAGGACTTCACCGGGCTGCCGGACTTCACGCAGATCACCCTCACCGACGCGGCCGGCTCGACGGTGCTGGAGAGGACCGAGGCGTTCTGCCCCAACAACGCCTCCGGGCGGATCCGGCCGGACGCCCCCGCCAACTCGAAGTATCCGGAGAGCTGCCCGACGAACCCCTTCACCCTCGGTTCGGTGTGGGGTGTCGAGAACGGCTGGGCGTCCAACACCTACTCCGCGTACTACACCGAGCCGGTCCAGCTGAAGTCCGGCACCTACACCGCCGAGATCAACGTGACCGAGAAGTACCGCGACCTCTTCGGCATCGCCGACAAGCCGCAGACCGTCAAGGTGGTCGTACGCGAGCGCAGCTGGGAGGAGTCCGCGGGCTCCGCCTCCGGCGGCTCGGCGAAGACCACCGCCTCCGGGCACGGTGCGCACGCGCAGCACGGGGCCCACGCACAGCACGGGGCCCACGCGGAGCACAGCGCGCACGCGCGGCACGGGGCCACCGTGGACACCCCGGCCCCCGGCGCCGCGACGAGCGGCGCCGGCCCCTCGTACAACGCCGGCCACGGCCCCTACCCGTCGGCTCCGCCCGCCCTGCCGTGGGCGCTGAAGAGGAAGTCCCTGGGGAAGCAGGCCGTCGCCGCCGCCGAGACCGGTGACGGTTCCGGGCAGACCGACGGTTCGCGACAGGCGCCGGGCGACCGGCCCAACGCGAAGCGGCCCGCCGGCAAGGCGTCCGTGCCCGACGTCCCGAAGCCCGACCTGCGCTCGCTGCCCGCGTTCGGCATCACCGTCAGCGACGGCTACGAGGAGGTGCCCGGCAAGGACTACCTCGCCTTCAGCGCCAACGTGTGGAACGCGGGCCCGGCCAAGCTGGTGGTGGACGGCTTCCGCTCCCCGGGCAAGGAGGTGATGGACGCCTACCAGTACTTCTACGACGCCGACGGCAAGCAGGTCGGGTACACCCCGACCGGCGGCATGGAGTGGGATCCGCGTCCCGGCCACGAGCACTGGCACTTCCTGGACTTCGCCAGTTACCGGCTGCTGACGGCCGACCGGAAGGAGACGGTGCGCAGCGGCAAGGAGGCGTTCTGTCTGGCCAACACCGACGCCGTCGACTACACCGTGAAGAACGCCGCCTGGCACCCGGGAAACACTGACCTGTCCACCGCGTGCGGCTACGAGAACTCCATCTCCGTCCGCGAGGTGCTCGACGTCGGCTCCGGTGACACCTACACCCAGGACCTGCCCGGCCAGTCCTTCGACATCACGGACCTGCCGAACGGCACGTACTACATCCAGGTCCTCGCCAACCCGGAGAACCGACTCAAGGAGACCGATTACAGCAACAACAGCGCGCTGCGGGAAGTCGTCCTGGGGGGCGAGAAGGGCGCCCGTACGGTGACGGTCCCCCCGCACCACCTGGTGGACGCCAACTGACCCGCCCGTGAGGGCAGGGGCGGCTCCGGCCCTCGAAACGGACCGGAGCCGCTCCGGCGCGCGGGACCACCGGCGTCCGCCGCCCGCCTCCCGTACAGGTGGACACGCGAGCCGGCAGCGCCGTCACGTGCCCGGGGCAGACAACCGTTCCGCCCGTCGGGCCGACTGGGGAAAGTTGTCGGCCCGACCCGCCCGCAGCCCGAGGTATCAGAGAAACAGCAGGTCAGACGCCCTTTGCTGCAGGCTCCAGAATCGCCACGCACTCCACGTGATGCGTCATCGAAAAGGTGTCGAATAGACCGGAGCCCGAAGAACGGCAGGTCAGAGCCACCTTCTCGGCTCACCACCCTGCTCGCTGACGTCGAGAGCGTCAGACGAGCGTCACGAAGAACCTCACCCTCTGCCGCGACGTACTCGCCATTAGTCCCTCGTGGAGAGCGATCAGCGGCACTCCACGCGGCGGACGTGGGCTTGTGCAGCGTGGGGCCCTCTTGTCGAGCAGTGGGACGCGGTGACCCGGTCCCCGTACCTGCCCTTCGCGAGGTGGCCATTGTGCGCCCAGACCATGACCCGGGACGTCGGGCCGTCGTCCATGAGGCGGGCGACGGCGTCGGCCATGGCACGGTCGCGGACGGTGAAAGCGCTCCCCCCACCCGCGGGCCGGTCGAGCGAACGGGTCACGAGGTCGGCGGCGCGGACCAGGATCCGGGCGTGCTCGACGATGTCGTCCTCCGGTCCGCCTTCAAGCGCGCCCACGAGATCGTCCGAGCCCGTGTGATCGCGGACGCCGCCGAGGCGGCGGGCCTGCCCGAGCCGGACCCGACGATCCTCGTCAACCTGAGCAAGGCAAGAAGCCCTGCGCCCGGAGCGAGCTCGCCGCGCCGCTCGGATGGTCGGCCCATCACCCGACGCCTCAAGTGACCCATTTGCCGGTCGGTCCGAGACGTGCGGCCGGGAGAGCGGGTTGCCCTGTCCGCACGAGCACGCCTGCGCCCAGGCGTCAGGTGAACGCCAACGCCCGATATGCAATGCTTCGTCTCCTTTACCACATGTGACCAACGGAGGCCATCTCTCCGCTTCTCCGGCGTGGCTGGTTATGATCGGTACCTCACGTCGCGTCAAAGCCGAACCGGACTTCCCCCAGTCCTGAACCCAGGACTGCGTCTGGTCTCGGCGGTCGGGTCGTCCCCCTGGTTCCCCGCTCTCCGAGGACTGATGTCTCCCATAGAACCCGAAGGCACACGAGGGCAGCCGGCGACTCGTCGGCGGCGCACTCTGCGCCTGCGTACGCTGCTCATTTGGCTGGCAATCGTCCCTATTCTGGCGATGAGTGTCCAAGTGGTCATGACCGCACAGCCGCTGGTACACCAGTCAAAGCAACTACGCGCTGATGTGGCAGTCGGTGAGCGGACCGATGTACCCCTGACCAGGCTGATGGTCGAACTGCAGGCTGAGCGGAGGATGACCGCCACACGGTGGGCGAGCGGCTCCGTGTCCGAGAAAGAGCTGCGCGAGCAGCGCGCGGCCACGGACCGGGCCGCGGACGAGTTCCGCCGGGCGGCGGACGGAGCTCTGGCGGCGACCGGGCGCGAGGACGATCATTACGTCGCGGAGCTGAAGCACGGCCTCGCGGATCTGGCCGCGTTCCGCGAGCGCGCGGACGCCCGCAGCGGGGACGCGGATCGAACGATCGGCTACTACTCCGGCCTCGTCGACCACATCATCCGGGTGTACCAGAACGAGTTCAGCCATGCGGAAGACCCCGAGCTCATCCAGGAGAGCGGCCTGGTCGTCACGGTGTTCACGGTGTCCGAGATGGTGGCGCGCGAGACCACCATCCTCGCCATGGCCGGGCCGTCCAGGCGTCTGAGCCCTTCCGGGTTCGCCGAATTCGTCAACTCCGTCGGATCCCAGCGGTACCAGTACGACGAGTGGGTCGCGCCGTACCTGACGGCCGAAAACAAAGCGGCCTACGACCAGGTCTTCGCCTCGGACGGCTGGAAGACGAAGGTCCGTATCGAGGACGCGGTCATCTCCGACCACCAGAACACCGCGTCCGGCATCGAGCTGCCCAAGGAAGCTGACGCCTGGCAGGCCGCGTATGACGAGTTCGCGCCGCGCCTTGCCGCGCTCGACGCGAAACAGGGGCGAGCACTGCTCGTGCACGCCGACGCCAAGGCCACGCAGTTGGAGAACGAGGTCATCTGGCTGATCGTCGGAAACGGCGCAGCCGTCTTTGCCGTCGCGGCCGTCATCGTGCTCACCACGCGCTCCGTGCTCCGCCGCCTGCGCGGTCTGCACCAACGTACGGTGGCCATCGCTGAGGACACGCTGCCGGATGTCGTTGCCCGGCTCCAGCGCGGGCAGCCCGTCGACGACGATGCGCTGCCCGCGGTGAGCGGAGACCGGGACGAGGTCGGACGTATCAGCGACGCGTTCGCCCGGGTCGTCTCCGTATCCGTCGACGGGCATGCGCGGCTCGCGGCCGAGCGTCAGGGTTTCGGTATGTTCGCCGCGGGCATCGCCTCGCGCACCGGAAACCTGGTCAGCCGCCAGTTGGCCCTCACCGACGAACTGCAGGACGCCTTCGGGCACGACGAGGAGCTTCTCGCCCGGTTGATGCGATCCGACCAATTGACGGTGGGTATGCGGCGGCAGATCGAGAACCTGCTCATCCTGGCAGGTGGGGAGATCCCCGATCCGCACACCGAGCCCATGCGCGTCGCCGACCTGCTGCGCGAAGCCGCCGCGGAAGTCGAGGACTTCCGGCGGATCGAGCGCCAGTCCCTGGACGAGATCAGCGTGGCACCGCGGGTGATCAGCGAGATCAGCCACCTCCTGGCAGAACTCCTGGACAACGCCACCCGGTTCTCCCCGCCGCAGTCGAAGGTGGTCATCCGTGCCGAACTGGTGACGGACGGACTGTTGGTCGAGATCGAGGACCGCGGGCCTCGGGTGACCGCCGCAACCTACGAGGAGATGAACGGGCGTCTGCACTCGGCCCCGCCGTATTCCGTCCTGGCGGAGAACGCGCACCGGCTCGGACTCTTCGTGGTCGGCCACATCGCCGAACAGCTCGGGGCCACAGTGACGCTGCGCCGCTCGGTATACGGGGGGACGTCGGCCGTGGTGATCCTTCCCGAGGAACTCCTTGTGCCGACCGAACCGGTCCGGGCGGGAAAGGAAGCGCCGCGCGCGGCGGCGACGCCCGCCCCGGCACCGGGCCCGCTCGACGAACGCAAGCCCGAGCTGGTCCTGCACGCGAAGACCGGGGCGGCCGGCCGTAGGACGCCGGAGCGCTCGCCCGAGCGGCCGGTGAGGAGTAGGACGCCGGTCCTTTCCGCGACACGGGACGGTGACGCGAAGCCGGCCCTCCCCGAGCGGATCCCGCAGGCTCACATCGCCGAGCAGCTCCGCGCGCCGCACGCACCGGAGACCGGCGTCCATCAGGATGCGGCGACACCCGAAGAAGTGGCCGACGCCTGGGCGGACTACGAACACGGGACTCAGACAGTGGAAGAAGAACTCCGACAGGATCAGCCATGACGACAACGAACGACATGATCTACAGCGTCCTGGACAACAACCTGAGCAGGATCGCCGGCATCCAGGGAGCCGTGCTCCTGTCCAACGACGGGATCAAACTCAGCTCGTACGAGCTGGAACGGGACCAGGCGGAGCGCATAGCCGCCGCGTCCTCCGGCATCGCCTCCACGATGAAGGCGATATCCAGGGAGGTCGACGGCGGCCGGGTGATCCGCCAGCTGGTCGAGATGGACGACTGCTATCTCTGCATCGTCGGGTGCGGGGAGGGCAGCACGCTCATCGTGGTGACCTCCCGCAAGGCGCGGCTGGGGGAGCTGGGCGGTGAAGCCGTGCGCACCGCCCAGGCGCTCGGTGAGTGGCTGAGCACGCCTGATCGCGGCCGGGCGCAGCCGTCGTAATGGCGGACGAGCCCAGGCCGCGAGAGGGAGGCCACCGCCGGACGCGGCTGTACGCGCTGACCGATGGACGTACGGCGGCTGCACACACCGCCCTCACCATGGACACCACGATCACGGCGGTGGCCGTCACGGACGGCCACGGCGGCCTGCCCAGCGAGTGGCAGGCCATCCTCGCGATGTGCTCGCCTCCGGGCGGCCTGGCGGTCGCCGAGATCGCGGCGCGCATGCACATCCGCCTCACTCCCATGATGCTTCTTCTCGGCGAACTCGCGGATCGGGGGCTGATCGAGCACCGGCCACCCCTGGAAGGGGCCGAGACCACCAATGTCCACCTGCTCATGAGAATCAGGGACAACCTTGCCTGGATATGACACCCCAGCTCAGGAAGCGGACCCCGTCAAAATCCTCATCGCTGGGGGATTCGGCGTCGGCAAGACGACCCTGATCGGGACGGTCTCCGAGATCGAGCCGTTGCGCACCGAGGAGCGGCTGACGAGCGCGGGTGTCGGCGTCGATGACCTCGACGGCATCGAGTCCAAGGCGGTTACCACCGTCGCGATGGACTTCGGCCGCATCACCCTCACCGACGCACAGGTCGTGCTCTACCTGTTCGGCACACCTGGCCAGGAGCGCTTCTGGTTCATGTGGGACGACCTGCTGAACGGGGCACTCGGGGCGATCGTCCTTGTCGACACACGACGCCTCGACCGCAGTTTCCCGGCCGTCGACTTCTTCGAGAACCGAGGGCTTCCGTTCGTGGTCGCCGCGAACTGTTTCCACGGCGAACAGCCCTACACTGCCGAGGAGATCAGGGCGGCGCTGCATCTGCGTGACCCGAACACACCCATCCACTTGCTCGACGCCCGCTCCCGTGACGACGCGCGCGGTGTGCTGCTCTTGCTTCTGGACATGCTCATCGCCAAAGCCGGGGGCGCGGCGACCGGCTGACTTCGGCCTGCCACGTGGTGGCGTGGAGGTTCACGCCCGCGAACGTGGACCCGGTCCAGGCCGCCGCCGCGTCGGCCGTCGAGGAATGCCGGCCGGTACCAGCCATCGTCCTCGTACTCGAACCAGCCGTCGTCGAGGAACGCCTCTCGCGGCACGGCCCGGACCGAGCTGAGCCGGTTGTCGTAGCGGCCCTGAAGCCGGGCATGATTGATCCGGCGGATGGGAAGCACAGCTCTGATGCCTGCACCCCCGAAGTACGCGCCGAGTCGACGGTCGTCCCGGCGACTTCATCGGTGACCGACCCGTCAACTCCGTCATCCAACCTGTGGGGCGTCCCACAGCACACCTCTCTGATCAGGAGTGTTGCCACGACTGGTTGAACCCGGTCAATACGTGTCCATTCGCTACGGCGAGCGCCTGATCGAGGCCGGCGCGACCGCGTCGGTCGGCTCTGTCGCCGACAGTGACGACAACGCGATGGCCGAGGCCCTCAACGGCTCCTTCAGAGCCGAGCCGATCGAGCACCGAGGGCCCTGGCGAGACGCTGACCAGGTCGAACGTGCCGTCGTCCGGTGGGTCGGCTGGTACAACACCGAACGCCTGCACTCCGCCCTCGACTACCTCCCACCCGAAGAATTCGAGGCCCGGCACCACCGATCCCGGGCACCCGACTGACCCGCGCCATCCGGTACCGGGACGGCCACCTCACACTCCGTCAGAAACAGCGTCGAACGAGCGTCAAGACATTTCCCGAACCCGCCCCTGACGGAGTTGAGCAGAGCGTTCCGGACTCACGCTCCCGCTGCGAACCCGCAGGTGAGCCACGTGGCGGCTACCTACAGCAGACTCCACGCGGTGAACTTCGGGAAACAGGTCGAGCACCACCGGCCACATCTGGAAAACACAAGAAAGCCGCAGGTCAGAGCCCCTTTGCAGTAGGCTCCAAAATCGCCACGCACTCCACGTGGTGCGTCATCGGGAACAGATCGAACACCCGCAGCGTCCGCACCCGGTACCCCCCGTCCCGGAAGTACGCCAGGTCCCGTGCCAGGGCCGCCGGGTCGCAGGCGACGTACGCGATGCGGCGCGCGCCCAGGGACGACAGGTGTTCCACCGTCTTGCGGCCGGCGCCGGCGCGCGGGGGGTCGAGGACGACCAGGTCGACCTCCGTGATGCCCGTGCGGGGCAGGACCGTCTCGACCTTGCCCTGTTCGATGCGGACGCGGGGGAAGTCCGCGAGGTTGTGGCGGGCGTCCTCCACCGCGCGCTTGCCGGACTCGATGCCGAGGACCGCGCCCGCCTCGCCGACCCGGTCGGCCAGCGCGCCCGCGAACAGGCCGACGCCGCAGTACAGGTCGAGGGCCATGTCGCCCTTGCGGGGCAGCAGGCCCTGCATGACCGCGGTGACGAGGGTGTCGGCGGCCTTCGGGTGGACCTGCCAGAAGCCGCCGCCGGCGACCCGGTGGGTGCGGCCGTCGGCGCGTTCGCGGACGAAGGGGCGGCCGTGGACGCGGTGGAGCTGGCCGTTGCGTTCGTCGACGCGCATGACCGAGACGGGACGGTCGAGTTCGACCAGGGGGAGGCGGGCGCCGGGCTTGGGGGTGAGGACGACCTGGCGGTCCTGGGAGCCCGTCGCGGCGATCGCCTCGACGGAGTCCATGCCCGTCCAGTCCCGCTTCTCGATGCCCAGCTCGCTGACCCCCTCGGCGGCGATCATGCAGTGGTCGATCGGCTCGACCTCGTGCGAGCGGTGCCGGCGCAGTCCCGCGCGGCCGTCGGCGGTGACGGCGTACTGCACGCGCGTGCGCCACGCCGGGACCTGGCCGGCGGGGACCTTGTCGCCCTCGGCCGGCATCACGGTGCCGTCCCAGCCCACCTCCTCGGGCGTGAGCCCGGCCAGGCGCTGGAGCTGCTCGGCGACGACCTCGCCCTTCAGGCGGCGCTGGGCGCCCGGCTTGGCGTGCTGCCAGTCGCAGCCGCCGCAGCGGCCGGGGCCGGCGAAGGGGCAGGGAGCGTCGATGCGGTCCTTGGAGGCGTCCAGCACCCGTACCGCGTCCGCGCGGAGGAAGCGGGCCCCCTCCTCGCCCTCCGTGACCTGCGCGACGACCCGTTCACCGGGCAGCGCGTGCCGGACGAAGAGGACCTGGCCCTCGGACGTACGGGCGATGCAGTGGCCGCCGTGGGCGACGGGGCCGACCTCGACCTCGTACTCCTCCCCCACCAGTGATTTCCTCGGTTCTGCCTGCATGGCGGGGTGACTCCACAACATCGAGAGCGGGAAGGCCCAGGAGGGCCGGGACAACAGCCCACCAGTCTACGTGTGCGAGGAGGGATCCTTCGCCCGCTCCGCCGGACCGCGGCGCACCGAGCCGGGGGCGACCCATTCCTGCCGCTTGCGGGCCCGCTTCCTGGCCGCCTCGGAGGACTGGAGCTGGTAGGGCACCGAGGTCACCATCACACCCGGCGTGAACAGCAGCCGGCCCTTGAGCCGCAGCGCGCTCTGGTTGTGCAGCAGGTGTTCGTACCAGTGGCCGACCACGTACTCGGGGATGATCACGGAGACCACGTCGCGCGGGGACTCCTTGCGCAGGCTCTTGACGTAGTCGATGACCGGGCGCGTGACCTCCCGGTACGGCGAGTCGAGCACCTTCAGGGGTACGTCGATGCCGCGCCGTTCCCACTCCGCGCGGAGCGCCTTGGTCTCGGCCGGGTCCACGTTGACGCTGAGCGCCTCCAGGCTGTCGGAGCGCATCAGCTTGGCGTAGCCGAGGGCGCGCAGCGTGGGACGGTGGATCTTGGAGATCAGGACGACCGAGTGGACGCGGGAGGGCCGCACCATGTCGTCGTTCGGGGCCTCGGGGGCGGCGATCTCCTCGGCGACACGGTCGTAGTGCTTACGGATCGCCGTCATCGTCGCGTAGAAGATGCACATGCCGAGCAGCGCGACCCAGGCGCCGTGGGTGAACTTGGTGACGAGGACGACGACCAGGACCAGGCCGGTGAAGAAGGCGCCGAAGGTGTTGATGGCCCGGGAGCGGACCATGTGGCGGCGCTTGGCCTGGTCCCGCTCGGTGGCCAGCAGCCGGTTCCAGTGGCGGACCATGCCGATCTGGCTGAGCGTGAAGGACACGAACACGCCGACGATGTAGAGCTGGATCAACCGCGTGGAGTCGGCGCCGTAGATCCACACCAGCAGCACGGCGGCGCCCGCGAGCAGCACGATGCCGTTGGAGAAGGCGAGGCGGTCGCCGCGCGTGTGCAGCTGGCGGGGGAGGTAGCGGTCCTGGGCGAGGATCGAGCCGAGCAGCGGGAAGCCGTTGTAGGCGGTGTTCGCGGCGAGGAACAGCACCAGCGCTGTGGCGGCGGCGAGGATCATGAACAGGAAGCTGCCGTGACCGAAGACGGCCTCGGCGACCTGGGAGATCACCGGGTCCTGGACGTAGTCCGCGCCGAGCGGGACGCCGTCGTGGATCAGGTCCTTGGCGGGGTTCTCGGCCATGCGGACGTCGGTGGCGGCGGCCAGCGCGATGATGCCGCAGAACATGGTGACGGCGAGCAGGCCCATCATGGCGAGCGTGGTCGCGGCGTTGCGCGACTTGGGCTTGCGGAAGGCCGGTACGCCGTTGGAGATCGCCTCGACGCCGGTGAGCGCGGCGCAGCCGGAGGAGAAGGCGCGCAGCAGCAGGAAGAGCAGGGCGAAGCCGGCGAGTCCGGGGTGTTCGGGTTTGATCTCGTAGTCCGCGGTCGGCGCCCGCATGTCGTCGCCGAGCACGACCCCGCGGAACGCACCCCACGCGATCATGGTGAAGACGCCCGCGACGAAGACGTACGTGGGGATCGCGAAGAGCGTGCCCGATTCCTTGACCCCGCGCAGGTTCATCAGCGTCAGCAGCACGATCACGCCGATCGCGCAGGCCACCTTGTTCTCGACGACGAACGGGACCGCCGAGCCCAGGTTCTCGATGCCGGAGGAGATCGACACGGCGACGGTGAGGACGTAGTCGACGAGCAGGGCGCTGGCGACGGTCAGTCCGGCCCTGGGGCCGAGGTTGGTGGTGGCCACCTCGTAGTCGCCGCCGCCGCTCGGGTACTCGCGGACGTTCTGGCGGTAGGAGGCGACCACGGTGAACATCAGCACGACGACCGCGACGGCGATCCAGGGGCTGAAGTGGTACGCCGACAGACCCGCGATCGACAGGACCAGCAGCACCTCGCCGGGGGCGTACGCCACGGAGGAGAGCGGGTCGGAGGCGAAGACGGGCAGGGCGACACGCTTCGGCAGGAGCGTTTCACCCAGTCGGTCACTGCGCAGTGCGCGCCCGATCAGAATCCGTTTGGGCACGTCGGTCAATTTGGACACAGCAGTGGATCGTAAGCCTTCGGACATGGGGCAGCCCAACCACCACCCCACATCCATACGGCTTCCATACGGCCTCTGCTCTCCGGGTGAAATCACCGGGTGACCGGACCGGGGATTAGGCAGGTCGGGGCAGTTCCATGCCTATATGACCAGTCCGGCCGTAGTCGCCACGCCCCGTGGAGGTTCCCATGCACCCGACCGCAGAACTGATCGGCGCCGCGGCCGCCCTCGTCGGCCTCGGGATCCTCACGCTGGCGAGCGTGCGCAGTATCACGCGCCGCTGACCGCCCCGGGGATCCGCCCGGCGACTCCGGCGAGCAGGGCCTCCGGTCCGATGGCGGCCACCCGCGTCGACGGGACCGTGCAGGCGTACGCCCCCGCCACCGCCCCGAGCCGGGCGCAGTGGAGGGCGGGTTCGCCGCCGAGCCGGCCGTGCAGGAAGGCGGCCGCGAAGGCGTCGCCGGCCCCGTTGGAGTCGACGACCGGTGCCGGGGGCGCGGCCGCGGGGACGTGGGTCAGCTCGTCGTCGGCCAGCAGGTACGCGCCCTCGGCACCCGCGGTGGCGACGACGATTTGGGCCCGGCCCCGCGCGGCGATCCGGCGCATGGTGGCCTCCGGGTCGGTCAGGGCGGCGGCGGAGAGGAAGACGAGGTCCGCGGCGAGAGCGAACGTCTCGTGGTACGGGTTGACGCCGTCCCAGTCGTGCAGGTCGGTCGAGATCGTCACGCCCGCCTCGCGCAGCAGGGGCAGGGCGTCGGCGCACGGCTGGGTGATGACGACGTGGGCGTGCCGGCTGACGGCGGCCAGCCCGCGCACCGTCTCCTCGGGCAGCCGGTCCGTCTCGGACCAGCGGGTCGCGTCGTACAGGGAGAGCCTCCGGCCGTCGGGGCCGACCAGGTTGACCGCGCGCTTGGTGCCGCACGGCTGCGGTACGGCGGTGAGCGCGATGCCGTGGTCCCGGTGCAGGGCGCGGACGAGGTCGCCCTCGTGGTCGTCGCCGATCAGGTCGAGGTGGTGGGTGCGCAGGCCGAGGGCGCTGGTGCCGAGGGCGACGAAGTCGCCGCTCTGTCCCGCGCGGGTGACGATGCCCGGCCGGATCATGTGGCTGTCGGCGAGCGGCACGGGCAGCTCGGGCACGTGCACGATCGTGTCCACGCCCGCGCCGCCCAGGACGAGGACGTCGATCTCGGCAGTCATGGCCGGCTCTCTCCTTGCTCCGGGCACCGGTCGCGCCCGGGTGGTGCGGATACGTCGGACCCGGCACGCGCACACGACGACCGGGCCCCGGAGGGCGTCGGGACCGCGATCCCCCGGCATGATGTTGCCTGGCGGCCCGCACTCAGGCCGCGATGTTTGCCTGGCGAGCCGAAAGAGAGACATGAGCACGAAGGTCATGAAGGTCGAACGGCCTGCAGGAAGCGCGGTGTGACGCGATGCATATTGTCATCATGGGCTGCGGAAGGGTGGGTTCCGCCCTGGCCCAGACCCTGGAGGAACAGGGGCACACGGTCGCCGTGATCGACCAGGACCCCACCGCCTTCCGCCGCCTGGGCTCCGGGTTCGGGGGCCGGAGGGTCACCGGGGTCGGGTTCGACCAGGACACCCTGCGCGAGGCGGGCATCGAGGAGGCGGGTGCCTTCGCCGCCGTCTCCAGCGGCGACAACTCCAACATCATCGCCGCGCGGGTGGCCCGCGAGATGTTCGGCATCGAGAACGTCGCCGCCCGCATCTACGACCCCCGCCGCGCGGAGGTCTACCAGCGCCTCGGCATCCCCACGGTGGCGACCGTGCGCTGGACGGCCGACCAGATGCTGCGCCGGCTGCTCCCCTCGGGCGCCGAGCCGCTGTGGCGCGACCCCACCGGCGGGGTCCAGCTCGCCGAGGTGCACACCTCCACGGCCTGGGTGGGACACAGGATCAGCAGGCTGCAGGACGAGACCGGCGTGCGCGTGGCCTTCCTGACCCGGCTCGGCGAGGCGATCCTGCCCAGCTCGCAGACGGTGCTGCAGGAGGGGGACCTGGTGCATGTGATGATGCGCACCGATGAGATCGACCGCGTCGAGGCGGCGTTCGCCAAGGGTCCCGAACAGGAGGGCGGTCACTGATGAGGGTCGCCATTGCCGGAGCCGGCGCCGTCGGCCGCTCGATCGCGGGCGAACTGCTGGAGAACGGGCACGAGGTCCTGCTGATCGACAAGGCGCCGACCGCCATCTCGGTGGAGCGCGTGCCGCAGGCGGAGTGGCTGCTCGCCGACGCCTGCGAGATCACCTCCCTGGACGAGGCGGCGCTCCAGCGCTGCAACGTCGTCATCGCCGCGACCGGCGACGACAAGGTCAACCTGGTCGTCTCGCTGCTCGCCAAGACCGAGTACGGCGTCCCGCGCGTCGTCGCCCGGGTGAACAACCCGAAGAACGAGTGGCTGTTCAACGAGTCCTGGGGCGTGGACGTCGCCGTCTCCACCCCGCGCCTGATGTCGGCCCTGGTGGAGGAGGCGGTGAGCGTCGGCGACCTGGTCCGGCTGCTGCGCTTCAGCCACGGCGACGCCAACCTGGTCGAGCTGACCCTGCCGGAGGAGTCGGCGCTGGCCGGCACGCAGGTCGGGGACGTGGAGTGGCCGCAGGACACCTCGCTGGTCACCATCATCCGCGGCACCCGCGTCCTGACGCCGACCCGGGAGGACTCCCTGGAGGCCGGCGACGAACTCCTCTTCGTGGCCGCCCAGGCGCGTGAGGAGCAGTTGGAGGACCTGCTCTCCGTACGCAAGGAGTCATGAAAAGAGGGGCGCCCGGAAAACTCTGGGCGCCCCGATCCAGCCCGTCCGGCGTTTGAGGGCGAGGCCGTTCAGGCCGAAAGGGGGGGTCTGGGGGCACAGCCCCCAGAGAGCAAGGCGGGCCTACTCGGAGGCAGCAGCCTTGCGTTCCTCCTCCGCGCGTTCCTCCGCTTCCATTTCGGCGAAGACGTCGATCGGAGGCGGGGCCTTCGCCAGGAAGACCCACGTCAGGTACACGGCCAGCAGGAACGGCGGAATCTTCAGCGCGATCAACACCCAGCCCAGCTGAGTGGTGTCCGCCCACCAGTACAGCGGGAACAGGATCGCGCTCTTGCCGAGCAGGATCAGCCCCCACGCCCAGCTGGCCTTGGTGTACGCCTTCTTGCGGCCGGGGTTGCGGGTGCGCCAGGAGAGGTTCTCCTTGAAGACGGGGCCCAGCATCAGACCGATCAGCGGGACGCCCGCCATCGCCGTGACGATGTACGCCAGGGCCAGGCCCAGCGTGTACAGCATGCCCGGCAGGTAGAAGTCCTTGGCGTTGCCGGTCATCATCGCGAAGACCACACCGAAGGCCACGCCGAAGACACCGCTGAAGGCGTGCTTGACGGTGTCCTTCATCGCCAGCCGGACCACGACCATCACCAGCGACACGGCGAGCGCCGCGATCGCCGACATGTGCAGGTCCTTGTTGACCGTGTAGATACTGACGAAGAGCAGCCCGGGGAGCACCGTCTCGACCATGCCCCGCACCCCGCCGAACGCCTCGAAGAGGGCGGCTTCGGTCACCGCCCGGGCGTCGTCCGCGGATGTGTCTTCGGTTGTCGGCTTGTCGAGTGACGTCACCGGCTACTCCCGTCCGAGGGGTCTCAGTTCGTATTTCGGATTGAACAGCACCCGGCGGCCCCGGCTCATCGAGATCCGGCCCGATGCGATCAGCTTGCGCCCCGGCTCTATCCCCACGATGGAGCGCCTGCCGAGCCACACCACGTCGAGCGCGGCGGAGCCGTCGAACAGCTCGGCCTCCAGGGCCGGGACCCCCGCGCGCGGCCGTAGCGTGACCGTGCGCAAGGTACCAGTAACCGTGACGATCTGCCGGTCGCGGCAGTCGCCTATCCGCGTACAGCCGGCCGTCTCGGCGTCCTCACGCAGCTCCTCGGACTCCAGGTCCTCCTGAGACGAGGAGAGCCGGTCGAGCATGCGCCGGAACCGGCCTGCCGGCTTCTCGGATCGAGGAACAGCACTCATATCTGAAGCGTACCGGGGTGCACTGACGGTTACGTACCCCCTGCCGCCCCGCTCCGAACGGGCCTCTCCCGGCAACCCCGCGCGGGGACGCTCCTGACCTTCACTTCTCGAAGCGGTACCCCATGCCCGGCTCCGTGATCAGGTGCTTCGGATGTGACGGATCCGCCTCCAGCTTCCGCCGCAGCTGCGCCATGTACACGCGCAGGTAGTTCGTCTCCGTGCCGTACGACGGCCCCCACACCTCCTTCAGCAACTGCTTCTGCGCCACCAGCCGGCCGCCGGCCCGCACCAGCACCTCCAGCAGATGCCATTCGGTGGGGGTCAGCCGTACGTCCTTGCCGCCGCGGTTGACCTTCTTCGCGGCCAGGTCGACGGTGAACCCGGCGGTCTCCACCACCACGTCTCCCCCGTCGCCGGCGGGCTCCGCGCGGCGTACGGCGGCCCGCAGCCGGGCCAGCAGTTCGTCCATGCCGAAGGGCTTGGTGACGTAGTCGTCGGCGCCGGCGTCCAGCGCCTGGACCTTCTCGCCGGAGGCGTGCCGGGCGGACAGCACCAGGACCGGCACCCGGCTCCAGCTCCGCAGCTCCCTGAGCACGTCGACGCCGTCCATGTCGGGCAGGCCGAGGTCGAGGACGACGACGTCGGGATGGCGGGCGGCGGCCGTACGGAGGGCGTCGGCGCCGTCGTGGGCTGAGTCGACCTCGTACGAGCGTGCTCTGAGGTTGATCACGAGGGCGCGCACGATGGCCGGGTCGTCGTCGACCACCAGGACACGGGTCATGAGGGCTGCCTTTCGGGTTCCACGGTTTCCTCCGCGACCGCCGGTGCTCCCGCGGCGCGCAGGATGAGCGCCATGGTGAGGCCGCCGCCGGGGGTGTCCTCGGCGTTCAAAGTGCCGCCCATGGCCTCGGCGAAGCCCCGGGCGACCGCCAGGCCGAGACCGACCCCGGCCCCGCGCGGGGCGTCGCCGTGCCGCTGGAAGGGTTCGAAGATGTGGTCCTTGGCCTCGTCGGGGACGCCGGGGCCGCGGTCCACCACCCGCACCTCGACCCGGTCGGCGAGAGCGCTGGCGGCGACCAGGACGGGCAGGCCGGAAGGGCTGTACTTGACGGCGTTCTCGATCACGTTGGCCAGCGCCCGCTCCAGCAGTCCCGGGTCCACGGCGACCATGGGCAGGGCCTCGGGGACGTCCAGGGCGACGCTGCCCTCGGGCACCCCGCCGAGCGCCATCGGCACCACCTCGTCCAGGTCGATCTCACGGATCAGTGGGGTGACCGTGCCGGTGTGCAGCCGGGACATGTCCAGCAGGTTGCCCACCAGATGGTCCAGGCGGTCGGCGCCGTCCTCGATGCCCTCCAGCAGCTCGGCCCGATCCTCGGGGGACCACTCGACGTCCTCGGAGCGCAGCGAGGAGACGGCGGCCTTGATCCCGGCCAGCGGGGTGCGCAGGTCGTGGCTGACGGCGGCCAGCAGGGCGGTGCGGATGCGGTTGCCCTCGGCGAGGGCGTGGGCCCGGCCGGCCTGCTCGCGCAGCCGGCGGCGGTCCAGGACGACGGCGGCCTGCGCGGCGAAGGCGGCCAGCACCCTGCGGTCCTCGGCGGGCGGCACCCGGCCGGTCAGCGCCAGCGCCATGTGGTCGCCGACCGGCACCTCCACGTCCGCGTCCTCGGGCCGTTCGACCGGGCGTCCGCGCCCCGCCCGGCCGGCGCAGGTCCACGGCTCGACGTCGCCCGCGCGTTCGAGGAGGGCGGCGGACTCCATGCCGAAGGTCTCCCGGACCCGCTCCAGCAGGTCCTCCAGGCCCGTCTCGCCGCGCAGCACGTTGCCGGCGAGGAAGGACAGGATCTCCGACTCGGCGCGCAGCCGGGCCGCCTGGTGGGTGCGCCGGGCCGCGAGGTCGACCACGGACGCCACCGCCGCGCCGACCGCGACGAAGATCACGATGGCGACGATGTTCTTCGGGTCGGAGACGGTCCAGGTGTGCAGGGGTGGGGTGTAGAAGTAGTTCAGCAGCAGCGAGCCGACCGCCGCGGAGGCCAGGGCCGGCCAGAGCCCGCCGAGCAGGGCCGCCGCCACCGTCAGGGCCAGGAACAGCAGCATGTCGTTGGCGAGTCCCAGGTCCACGGCGCTGAGCAGCACCGCCACCGCCGCCGGTCCCGCCACGCCGACCGCCCAGCCCCAGGCCAGCCGGGAACGCCCCAGCCGCGCGCCGCGGGCGCCGGGCAGCCCGCGGCCCTTGGCGACCTCCTCGTGGGTGACGATGTGCACGTCCAGGTCGGGTCCCGAGTCCCGGGCGACGGTCGCGCCGACGCCGGGTCCGAAGACGTACTGCCAGGCCGGGCGGCGCGAGGAGCCGAGCACGATCTGGGTGGCGTTGGCCCCCCGCGCGAAGGCGAGCAGGTCGGCCGGGATGTCGTCGCCGACGACGTGGTGGAAGGTGCCGCCGAGGTCCTCCACCAGGGTGCGCTGCTCGACCAGCTCCCTGGGTGAGGCCGCGGTCAGCCCGTCGCTGCGGGAGATGTAGACGGCGAGCAGCTCGCCGCCGGCGCCCTTCTCCGCCAGCCGCGCGGCCCGCCGGAGCAGGGTGCGGCCCTCGGGACCGCCGGTCAGGCCGACGACGATCCGCTCGCGGGAGCCCCATATCGCCGAGACCTCGTGCTCGCTGCGGTAGCGCTGGAGGTGGGCGTCGACCCGGTCGGCCACCCACAGCAGCGCCAGCTCCCTCAGCGCGGTGAGGTTGCCGGGGCGGAAGTAGTTGGACAGGGCGGCGTCGACCTTGTCCGGCTGGTAGATGTTGCCGTGCGCCATGCGGCGGCGCAGCGCCTCGGGCGTCATGTCGACCAGCTCGATCTGGTCCGCCCGCCGCACCACCTCGTCCGGTACGGTCTCCCGCTCCCGTACGCCGGTGATCGACTCCACGACGTCGCCCAGCGACTCCAGGTGCTGGATGTTGACCGTGGCCAGGACGTCGATCCCGGCCGCGAGCAGCTCCTCCACGTCCTGCCAGCGCTTGGCGTTGCGCGAGCCGGGGGCGTTGGTGTGGGCGAGTTCGTCGACGAGGGCCACCTGGGGGCGGCGGGCGAGGACGGCGTCGAGGTCCATCTCCGTCAGGACGGCCCCGCGGTGCTCGACGTCCCGGTGCGGGATCCGCTCCAGTCCGCGCAGCAGCGCCTCGGTACGGGGCCTGCCGTGCGGTTCGGCGAAGGCCACCACGCAGTCGGTGCCGCGTCCGGCACGGCGGTGCGCCTCGGAGAGCATCGCGTACGTCTTGCCGACGCCCGGTGCCGCGCCGAGGTGGATCCGGAGGTTGCCGCGTCCCATGGATTCATTGTCTTCCCCCGCGGCGCCCGGCCGGGCGCGGGGTCCCGGCGGGGGTCAGTGCTCGGTGATCTCGCC
This sequence comes from Streptomyces sp. CB02400, assembly GCF_001905725.1. Classification (GTDB taxonomy): domain Bacteria; phylum Actinomycetota; class Actinomycetes; order Streptomycetales; family Streptomycetaceae; genus Streptomyces; species Streptomyces atrovirens. The sequence continues at coordinate 170,662 of NZ_LIWB01000001.1, read as the reverse complement.
GTCGCTCAGCTCCAGGACGCGGTCGGCGAGGTCGAGGAGGGTGGTGTCGTGGGTGGCGACGAGCACGGTGACGTGCTCGCTGCGGACGACCGCGCGCAGCAGCTCCATCACGGCGTGCCCGGTCTCCGCGTCGAGCTGGCCGGTCGGCTCGTCGGCGATGAGGAGGGAGGGGCTGTTGGCGAGGGCGCGGGCGATGGCGACCCGCTGCTGCTGGCCGCCGGAGAGTTCGCCGGGCCGCTGGGCGGCGTGGTCGGCGAGGCCGACGAGGGACAGCAGCAGTTCGACGCGCTCCTCGCGCTCGCGCGGGTCGGCACGGCGCAGCCGCAGCGGGACGCCGACGTTCTCGGCGGCGGTGAGGATGGGGATGAGGCCGAAGGACTGGAAGACGAAGCCGACGTGGTCCCGGCGCAGGGCGAGCAGCCCGTTCTCGTCGAGGCCGGCGAGGTCGCGTCCGTCGACGTGGACCCGCCCCCGGTCGGGGGTGTCGAGGCCGCCGACGATGTTCAGGAGTGTGGTCTTGCCGGATCCGGAGCGGCCCTTGAGGGCGACCAGTTCGCCGCGCGGGACGTCGAAGGAGACACCGCGCAGCGCGTGGACGGCGGCGGCTCCGGTGCCGTACGACTTGTGCACGTCCTCGACGCGCACCATGGTCTCGGTGACCACCTGACCCATCCTGACCGCCCTCCCCCGTGGACCGGGCGCCAGTATCCCCGGCCGGCGCCCGTGCGATCAACGGTCGGACCGGTTTGTCCCACACACGCACAAGCACGCAACCACCACAACCACGGACAGCCACCGCAGCAGCCGCGGGCAGTCGTGCCTCCCCCAGTGCCTTAAAGGCCTGGGAGGCACCCCCAGGGCGGCACGGGTGGACGATGGGGGCACCTCCCGCTCATGGGGGTACCTCCCGCTCGAGCGAAGCCGAGAGTGGGGGAGAAGCCGAGAGTGGGGGAGAAGCCGAGAGTGGGGGAGGCACCCCGCAAGCGCCGGGCAGCGCAACCCCACCCCCGGCCGGCATCAACGCCCGGCGCCCCGCCCCGCGTACCGGCACCGCCACCGGCTCACGCACACGAAAAGGGCCGCACCCCGCCAGGGATGCGACCCTCCGTCCGGCCGGCTAGCGGACCTCGGTGATCTCCGGTCCGCGCTGGAGCTGGCCCATGCCGCCGGCGAAGCGGGAGCCGCCCTCCTCCTGCTGCACGTTCTCCGGGACCATCTGCGCGTCGTTCGGCAGCTTCAGGACGATCGGGTCGCGCGGGGCCATCGGGCCCTCACCGCGCACCACGACGGTGTCCCGGAAGATCTGCTCGAGGAGCCCGGCGGCCTCCGGCTGCACCGCGCCCTGGCCCGAGATCACCCCGCGCAGGAACCAGCGGGGGCCGTCCACGCCGACGAACCGCACGACCTGGAAGCCGCTGGTGCCGTCCGGGAGCTGCACCGGCACCTGGGCCCGCAGCTCCCAGCCCAGCGGGCCCTCGACCTCGTCGATGATGCCGCCCTGCTGGGTGATGCCGGACGCGATCTCCTCGCGCACCTCGCCCCAGATGCCCTCGCGCTTGGGCGCGGCGAAGCCCTGGAGCTGGATGGCGCTGTCCCGCAGCACGACGGTGGCCGCGACGATCGCGTCGCCCGCGACCTCCACCCGCAGCTCCATGCCGTCGACCCCGGGCACGAACAGGCCGCCCAGGTCGACCCGGCCCTCGCCGGGCTCACTGACCTCGGCGCTGTCCCAGGGCCCGTCGGGCCTCGGCGCCGGCTCGAGCCTCAGCCGCTCGGCCTCCTCGCCCGCCTCAGCGTCGACACCGTCGACGACCTGCTCGGCCTCGCCGGCCGCACCGTCGGCGGCATCCTTCTTCTTGCGACGTCCGAACACGTCACTGTCCTTCCCGGTCGGATACGACCGAAGCGTATCGATTCCCACCCGCTGTACCGCCCATGGCGGCCTGAACGCTTGTGCCGCTCTTACCTTCCACCGCGGCATGGCCGCCGGTGGACCCGAAGCCCCCCTCGGCCCGGGCCGAGGGGGGAAGCTCCGCGACCGACACGAAGCGGACCCTCTCGACCTGCTGGACGACCAGTTGGGCAATCCGGTCGAAGCGCTCGAACCGCACGGTCTCGCGCGGATCGAGATTCACCACGATCACCTTGATCTCCCCACGGTACCCGGCATCAACCGTCCCCGGGGCATTCACCAGGGCGACGCCGCAGCGGGCGGCGAGACCGGATCGCGGGTGCACGAAGGCCGCGTACCCCTCGGGCAGCGCCACAGACACCCCCGTGGGCAGTACGGCCCGCTCGCCGGGAGCCAGTTCGCGGGCCTCGGTGGTCCGCAGATCGGCTCCCGCGTCCCCCGGGTGCTCGTATGCCGGAAGCGGTACGTCCGGGTCGACGCGCCGGATCAGCACCTCGAGTGCGCTCACGGGTTCACCTCGAAGGCGCGGGCACGGCGGACCGTGTCGGGGTCGCTCATGGCGGCCTGGATCTCCTCCTGGCGGCCGTGGTCGACGAAGTGGTCGACCTTGACCTCGATGAACAGCGCGTCGGCGCGGACCGCGACCGGCCCGTCGGGGCCGCCGACGCGTCCGGTGGCGGTGCAGTAGATCTTCCGTCCGGCCACCGCCGTCACCTCGGCCTGAAGATGCAGCACGGCGCCGACCGGCACGGGCCGGACGAAGTCGGTCTCCAGCCTGCCGGTCACCGCGATCGTGCGCAGCAGCCAGTTGAGCGAGCCGAGCGCCTCGTCCAGGGCGGTGGCGAGGACCCCGCCGTGCGCGAGTCCCGGGGCACCCTGGTGGGCGGGCCGCACGGTGAACTCGGCGGTGATCGACACGCCTTCGCCGGCTCGGGCCGCCAGGTGCAGCCCGTGGGGCTGTTCGTCGCCACAGCCGAAACACTGGCCGTAGTGGGCGCCGAGGAGCTCGCCGGGTGCGGGAGCATCGGGGTGGCGCACCGGTTTCACGGCGTCGGCCGGGGGCTGAAGAGCTGCGGAAGTACCACTCACAGGCGCAGACCTTACCCGCGCGTGAGTCACGGTCCGACACCGTGCCAAGCTTGGATTCATGCAGCTCTCCGCCTCCCCGTACGAAGAACGCCTCACCGCCCCCCGCTCCTGGTGGCTGATCTCCTTCCTGGTGGGGGTCTCCCTGGCGCTGATCCTGCTGCCGTTCGGCACGCTGCCGATGCTCGGCGGCCTGGCCGGCGGCACCGCCGCTGCGGCCGTCGTGGCGAGTTCGTACGGCTCGGTACGCATCCGGGTCGTGGGCGGCCACCTGATCGCGGGCGAGGCGAAGATCCCGGTGTCGGCGCTGGGCGAGGCGGAGATCCTGGACGCCGAGGAGGCCCGCGCCTGGCGCTCCCACAAGGCCGACCCGCGCTGCTTCATGCTCCTGCGGGCGTACATCCCCGGCGCGCTCCGCGTGGACGTCACGGACCCGGCGGACCCGACCCCCTACGTCTTCCTGTCGACCCGCGAGCCCCAGCGACTGGCGCAGGCGCTGAGGGCGGCGAAGGACGCGTAGCGCGCCGGTCCGGCGGAGCATGGCGGGGACGACTGGGGGCTGCTCCGACGCCGCTCGGTGACGTCCCCGGTCGCACCACCGTCGCGCAGTTCCTCGCGCCCCTGGGCTGAAACCAGCCCGTCCGGCGTTTGAGGACGAGGCCCGTTCAGGGCCGAAAGGGGGTCTGGGGCGCAGCCCCAGGAACGGGACGGGAAGGGGCGGCGGGGCGATCAGACGCCTGGTCCCTCGCCTCAGGAAGGGCCCGGGCAAGGACCGGGGGCGTGGCTGCGGCCGTCACCGGCCCGGGAGGCGGCCTTCAGGGAGCCTGGTGCCCGTCATGGTGGCCGCCGAGTTCCTTGAGGGCGTCCTCGGGGAGGGCGTTCTCGGGGCGCTCCAGGGCGGGGAGGGCCGGCAGCGCGTCCCAGGGCACCTGGACCTTGCGCAGGTCGTCCCGGATGCGTGCGGCGAGCTTTCTGGTGTCTCTGCGGTTCATGGCGGCGCCCACGGCGGCTCCCACCAGGAACGGCATCAGGTTCGGCAGGTTGCGGACCGTGCGCTTCATGATCCGCTGGCGCAGTTGGCGCTTCATGTGGCTGTTCAGCGCCGCGCTCACGGTCGAGGGCTTGGTGGCCTCGATGCCGCGCTCCTCCGACCAGGAGTTGAGGTACACGGTGCTGCGCTGGGCGAGGGTGCCGGCCGGCCGTACGCCGTAGACCTCGTGGAGTTCGGCGATCAGCTTCAGCTCGATCGCGGCGACGCCGGTGATCTCGGCGGCCAGCTCCGTCGGCATCGCGGGCGGTACGGGCATCATGGCCGCCGCGCCGACTCCGGCCCCGACCGTCGCCGTGGCCTTCGCGGCGCCCGCCACGAGCTTGTCCGCGAGCTCCTCGGGGCCGAGGCCGGGGAACTGCCGGCGCAGCGTCCCGAGGTCGCGTACGGGCACACGCGGGGCGATCTCGATGATCCGGTCCGCGAGATGCGCCAGTCCCGCGCGGGCGCGGGCACCGCCCTTGCGGGCGCCTTCCAGGGCCTTCTCGCGGATCACGGCGGCCCGCCGGTGCGCCACGGGCGCGGTGACCTCCAGGGGGGCCGGGAGGTCACCCCGACGGGCTGCCGCTTCGAGCGAGGCCGCCCCGGTACCGGTTGAGCCCCGCTCTTGGTCACGCGTGTCGTGCTCCGGGCCCTCCTCGGGCCCTTGGTCCGCTCCCCTCGTGAAGAAGCGGCGCTTCCGCGGAGGGGTCGAGCCAGTCACGGCCGACCCCGCCTCAGTCGCAGTCGCGGCAGATCGGCTGGCCGTTCTTCTCGCGGGCCAGCTGGCTGCGGTGGTGGACCAGGAAGCAGCTCATGCAGGTGAACTCGTCCTGCTGCTTGGGCAGGACCCGGACGGCCAGCTCCTCGTTCGAGAGGTCCGCTCCGGGCAGTTCCAGGCCCTCGGCGGCCTCGAACTCGTCGACGTCCACGGCCGAGGCCGACTTGTCGTTCCGCCGGGCCTTCAGCTCTTCCAGGCTGTCCGAGTCGACGTCGTCGTCGGTCTTGCGTGGAGTGTCGTAGTCGGTTGCCATTGTCGCTCTCCCCCTCTGGGTGTATGCGGTGTCTCCAGCGCACGTAACGCGTGAGAGGCCGGACTTGTGCCCGACCTGAGGCGGAGATTTTGCCTCACATCAAGGTCTGTTACTCAATCGACACCCAACCGAACTCCTCATGAGTGATCGGCTTGGATGGCGATGGGGACCGTACACGGTCCGGATGCCGCACTCCAAAGGCGCCTCACCGTGTACTTCCCGTGATCAAGCCCCCTGAAAACCGGGACTTTCCCGACTTTCTCGGGGATACATGATCACGGAGAGTGGACGGCCGGGGAATCGCTCCTGTGATCGATCACACACGGGGATACAGGAGAGGCGCCCCGAAAATTCCGCCCAAAGCGAACACCCCGTTGTGTCGGCGGCATCATCTCAGATCGGCAGGGTGACACGCATCACGAGCCCGCCCCCTTCGCGCGGTTGTGCGTAAATGTGGCCGCCGTGCGCCCGGGCGACCGACCGCACGATGGACAGACCGAGTCCGACACCCTTGTCGCTGCCCGTGCGCTCGGTGCGCAGCCGCCGGAACGGCTCGAAGAGGTTGTCGATCTCGTACGCCGGTACCACCGGGCCCGTGTTCGACACCACCAGGACCGCCTGTCCGTGCTCCACGTCGGTGGTGACCTCGACCCAGCCCTCCTCGGGCACGTTGTACCGCACGGCGTTCTGCACCAGGTTCAGCGCGATCCGCTCCAACAGCACGCCGTTGCCCTGGACGACCGCCGGCCGGCGTGCGCCGCGGATCTCCACGCCCTTGGCCTCCGCCTCGCCGTGCACCTGGTCGATCGCCTGGGTGGCGACCTCGGCGAGGTCCACGGGCTTGCGCTCGACGATCTGGTTGTCGCTGCGGGCGAGCAGCAGCAGGCCCTCCACGAGCTGCTCGCTGCGCTCGTTGGTGGACAGCAGCGTCTTGCCGAGCTGCTGGAGCTCCACCGGCGCTCCGGGATCGGAGAGGTGCACCTCCAGGAGCGTGCGGTTGATCGCCAGCGGGGTGCGCAGCTCGTGCGAGGCGTTGCCCACGAAGCGCTGCTGGGCGGTGAACGCCCGCTGGAGCCGCTCCAGCATGTCGTCGAAGGTGTCGGCCAGCTCCTTCAGCTCGTCGTCCGGGCCGTCCAGCTCGATCCGGCGGGACAGGTCCGAACCGGCCACCGCGCGGGCGGTGCGGGTGATCCGGCCCAGCGGCGACAGGACCCGGCCGGCCATGGCGTAGCCGAAGGCGAAGGCGATGATCGCGAGACCGAGCAGGGCCCCCAGGGAGCGGCTGAGCAGATCGTCCAGCGCGTGCTGCCGCTGGATGGTGTTGCACTGCTTGAGCATGTCGTTGAGCTGGCCGTTGGTGGTCGCGCCGTTCAGCTGCGGACAGGTCTCGCTGGTGATGTCGATGTTGCTGCCGGTCACCTGGAAGGACTGGCCGCTGCCGCCGTCATTGAGCGCCTGGGCGGCCAGCAGGTAGATGATCGACAGCAGCAGGATCCCGGCGATCAGGAACATGCCGCCGTACAGCAGCGTGAGGCGTATGCGGATGGTGGGACGCAGCCACGGGAAGGGCGGGTCGCCCTTCCTCGGGTCCCAGGTGGGCTTGGGGGGCGCCGTGGGGGGCGCGGGTGTGGCGGCCATCGGTCATCAGATCCGGTATCCGGAGCCGGGCACGGTCACGATGACCGGCGGCTCCCCCAGCTTGCGGCGCAGGGTCATCACGGTCACCCGCACCACGTTGGTGAACGGGTCCGTGTTCTCGTCCCAGGCCTTCTCCAGGAGCTGCTCCGCGGAGACGACCGCTCCCTCGCTGCGCATGAGCACCTCCAGGACGGCGAACTCCTTCGGCGCGAGCTGCACCTCCTTGCCGTCGCGGAAGACCTCGCGGCGGTTGGGGTCGAGCTTGATCCCGGCACGCTCCAGAACGGGCGGCAGCGGCACGCTCGTACGCCGCCCCAGGGCGCGCACGCGGGCGATGAGCTCGCTGAACGCGAAGGGCTTGGGCAGATAGTCGTCGGCGCCGATCTCCAGGCCCTCGACACGGTCGCTGACGTCGCCGGAGGCCGTGAGCATCAGCACGCGCGTGGGCATGCCGAGCTCGACGATCTTGCGGCAGACGTCGTCGCCGTGCACGAGCGGGAGGTCGCGGTCGAGGACGACCACGTCGTAGTCGTTGACGCCGATGCGCTCCAGGGCGGCCGCACCGTCGTACACGACGTCGACGGCCATGGCCTCCCGGCGCAGTCCGGTGGCCACCGCATCGGCGAGCAGCTGCTCGTCCTCGACGACGAGTACGCGCACGTCGCTTGTCCTTCCTCATGTCCCGCCCTTGGTCGGACAGCGCCGCAGGGCGCACTCGGGCAGGGGTACGGGTGGGTGTGTTGCCTCCATCCTGCCCTTTTCGGCCGTAAGTCGGCTGTAAGGCGGGGGAACGGGCGGTGGCGGGCGGGTGCGGGACAGGGGAACGTCCGGACGAACGGGGCGGGAATACGAGAATTTCTCGCGCGGTTAGGTTTCCCCGGAAGGGAGCTTGGGGAGGACGGGTTTTACATCCCGCGATCACGCTCTGCACGTACCGCGCCACCATGCGGTACGTAACGGTCCGCTTCCGCAGAGCGGGCGTGGATGTCCGGCACCGTCGCCGCCCGGCCGAGCGGCGCTGGGCATCCGCTTCGGACGTGATCGTCCCTTCCGAACGGCACACCCCCGTGCCACCGACCCACCGACCCAGGACGAGGGGGCGCAGCATGGACGCATTCACCGCAGGACTTCTGCAGCGCATAAAGGCGACCGAGTCCGACCTGTCGCGGGCCCGCGACGACGGCGACGACTTCCTCGTCGACGTGGAACAGGGCGAACTCGACGACCTGCGCCGCCTCGCCGCCGAACACGGCGTGGAGGTCGGCGCGTACAGCGTCTGATCGGCTCGCACCAGAACGGGCCCCGGCGAATCCAGCGCCGGGGCCCGTTTGTTTCGTCCGTTCGCCTACGGGGCGTCCCAGCCGGTGGCGAGACCGCGATCGTGCTCGCCCCTTCGGGCCTCCGCGCTCCCCCACTCTCGACTTCGCTCGAGCGGGAGGGGCCCCATGCGGTCTCGCCACCGGCGTGCCCCTACGGCTCCCTCACGGCCGACGCGTGGGGACAGTGGGCGTTGGTGGGCCCCTGCCGCCGGTTCACCTGTCCCGGTGCCGGACCTTGGTCGGATGTCACCCCCGCCAGCGCCCGTCAGCCGTGCCGGCGGCCCGTCAGTCGTGCCAAGCCCCCAGGTCCTCCAAGATGTGCTGGAGCGGCTCGAAGACGCCCGGGGTGGCCGCGACCGTGAGGTCCCAGGACGGGCGGTCTCCGGGGCGGCCACCGGTCAGGGCGCCCGCCTCACGGGCGATCAGGTCACCGGCCGCCAGGTCCCAGGGGTGCAGCCCGCGCTCGTAGTAGCCGTCGAGGCGCCCCGCGGCGAGGTCGCACAGGTCGATCGCGGCCGAGCCGCCGCGCCGGATGTCCCGAAGCCGGGGGATCAGCCGCTGTGCCACGTCGGCCTGGTGGGTGCGGACCTCGGTGACGTAGTTGAAGCCGGTCGACACCAGGGCCTGGTCCAGGGGCGGCGAGGGACGGCAGGTCAGCCGCCGCTCGCCCTCCCAGGCGCCGGTGGCCCAGGCTCCGCCGCCGCGTACCGCGTGGTACGCCTCACCGCGCATGGGGGCCGCGACCGCCCCGGCCACGGTCTCGCCGTCCTGCTCGGCGGCGATGGAGACGGCCCAGGTGGGCAGGCCGTACAGGTAGTTGACCGTGCCGTCGAGCGGGTCGATCACCCAGCGGATGCCGCTGCTGCCCTCGGTGGAGGCGCCCTCCTCGCCGAGGAAGCCGTCCTCCGGGCGGCGCTCGGCGATCAGCGTGGTGATCAGCTTCTCGGCCGCGATGTCCATCTCGGTGACGACGTCGATCGGGCTGGACTTGGTCGCGGCGACCGCGAGGTCGGCCGGGCGGCCGTCCCGCAGCAGCTCGCCCGCGCGGCGGGCGGCCTCCCGGGCGAGCTCCAGCAGTTCCGCGTGCAGGGGGTCGGTCACGGCGCTCCTCATGCGTAGGGGCTGTCGGCGCCCGCGGCGGCGGGGCGCGGGGCACGGGCCGGGCAGCAGCCCACCGGGCAGAGGTTGTGGCTCGCGCCGAGCGCGCCCAGGGCGCACGGCGTGACGTCCTGCCCGCGTTCGGCGACCGCGCGCTCCACGATCAGCTCACGGACCGCGGCGGCGAACCGCGGGTCGGCGCCGACGGTCGCCGAGCGGCGCACCGGCAGGCCCAGCTCCCCCGCCTTGGCGGTGGCCTCGGTGTCGAGGTCGTAGATGACCTCCATGTGGTCGGAGACGAAGCCGATGGGGGCCATGACCACGGCCGGGACCCCGGCCGCGTGCCGCTCCTCGAGGTGGTCGCAGATGTCGGGCTCCAGCCAGGGGATGTGCGGGGCGCCGGAGCGGGACTGGTAGACGAGCTGCCAGGGGCGGTCGACGCCGGTGCGCTCGCGGACGGCGTCGGCGATCACCTGGGCCACGTCCAGGTGCTGCCGGACGTACGCGCCGCCGTCGCCGTGGTCCTCGACGGGGCCGGAGGTGTCGGCGGCGGAGGTGGGGATCGAGTGGGTGCAGAAGGCGATGTGCGCGCCGTCCCGGACGTCCTCGGGGAGGTCGGCGAGGGACCGCACCACCCCGTCGACCATGGGCTCTACGAAGCCGGGGTGGTTGAAGTAGTGCCGCAGCTTGTCGATCTTCGGCAGCTCCAGCCCCTCCTGCTCCAGGGCCGCGAGGGCGTCGGCGAGGTTCTCGCGGTACTGGCGGCAGCCCGAGTACGAGGCGTAGGCACTGGTGGCCAGGACGAGGATCCGGCGGCGGCCGTCGCGGACCATCTCGCGCAGGGTGTCGGTGAGGTAGGGCGCCCAGTTGCGGTTGCCCCAGTAGACCGGCAGGTCCAGGCCGTGGTCGGCGAAGTCCTTGCGCAGCGCGTCCAGCAGGGCCCGGTTCTGGTCGTTGATGGGGCTGACCCCGCCGAAGAGGAAGTAGTGCTGCCCGACCTCCTTGAGGCGTTCCTTGGGGATGCCGCGCCCGCGCGTCACGTTCTCCAGGAACGGGACCACGTCGTCCGGGCCTTCGGGACCACCGAAAGAGAGCAGGAGCAGGGCGTCATAGGGGCTGGCATCGAGCACGTCAGGCATGTCTCGATCCTGCCACCCGGCACCGACAGGCGGGACGGGGCGGGGGGTGTCACCGGCCATGACGCGGAATTCCGGGGTGTATTAGGGTGACCTAACCCGTAAGCTGTATCGACTGCGGTCGCACCTTACTGAGCCCCTCCGGAGATCCCGTGCCCAGCCCCTATCGCGCCCTGTTCGCCGCCCCCGGCAGCAAGGCCTTCTCCGCCGCGGGGTTCCTCGGCCGGATGCCACTGTCCATGATGGGCATCGGCGTGGTGACGATGGTCTCCCAGCTCACCGGCCGGTACGGGCTGGCCGGCGCACTGTCGGCGACCATCGCGCTGGCCGCCGCCGTGGCGGGCCCGCAGGTCTCGCGCCTGGTGGACCAGTACGGGCAGCGGCGGGTGCTGCGCCCCGCGACGCTGGTCTCGCTCACCGCGGCGGCCGTGCTGCTGTTCGCCGCGCACTACGGCTGGCCGGAGTGGGTGCTGTTCGTCGCGTGCGTCGGCATCGGCTGCGTACCGAGCGTCGGCTCGATGATCCGGGCCCGCTGGGCCGCCCTGTACCGGGGCACCCCGAAGCTGCACACCGCGTACTCGTTCGAGTCCGTGGTGGACGAGATGTGCTTCGTCTTCGGGCCGATCATCTCCATCGGACTGTCCACGGCCTGGTTCCCGGAGGCCGGCCCGCTGCTCGCGGCCTGCTTCCTGGCGGCCGGTGTCTTCTGGCTGACCGCGCAGCGCGCCACCGAGCCCGAGCCGCACCCGCGCGAGCACAAGGACGGCGGCGGCACGGCGCTGCGCGCCCCGGGCCTCCAGGTGCTGGTGGCGACGTTCGTGGCGACGGGGGCGATCTTCGGTGCCGTGGACGTGGTCACCGTGGCCTTCGCCGAGGAGGAGGGGCACAAGACCGCCGCGAGCGTGGTGCTCGCCGTGTACGCGCTGGGCTCCTGTGTGGCGGGCGCCGTGTTCGGGCTGATGCACTTCGCGGGGGCGCCGGAACGTCGCTGGCTGCTGGGCGTCTGCGCCATGGCCGTGAGTATGATCCCACTCCTACTGGTCGGGAACCTGCCGTTTCTGGCCGTGGCGCTGTTCGTTGCGGGTCTGTCCATCGCTCCGACGATGATCACGACGATGTCCCTCATCGAAGAGCACGTACCACGCGCGCAGCTCACCGAGGGCATGACCTGGGTGAGCACCGGGCTCGCGGTCGGGGTCGCGCTCGGCTCCTCCGTGGCCGGCTGGGTGATCGACGCGGCCGGGGCGCGTGCCGGGTACGGGGTTCCGGCGGTGGCCGGGGCCGTCGCGGTCGCGGTCGGTTTCCTCGGGTACCGCCGGCTCAAACGGCCGGCTCCGGGTCGGGGAGGCTCCGTTGGGCAGCACAGCGAGCGCGAGGAACGGCACATGGCGTAACTGGGGCGGCAACGTCTCCGTCCGCCCCGCGCGGGAGACCTCGCCCGCCTCCGTCGACGAGCTGGCCGCCGCCGTGCGCCGGGCCGCCGAGGACGGCATGCCGGTGAAGGCGGTCGGCACCGGCCACTCGTTCACCTCGATAGCCGCCACCGACGGCCTGCTGATCCGCCCTCATCTGCTGACGGGCATACGTCACATCGACCGCGCGGCCGGCACGGTCACGGTGGAGGCCGGCACCCCGCTCAAGCGGCTGAACACGGCCCTCGCGCGGGAGGGTCTGTCGCTGACCAACATGGGCGACATCATGGAGCAGACGGTCTCCGGGGCCACCAGTACGGGCACCCACGGCACGGGTCGCGACTCCGCCTCCATCGCCGCCCAGATCCGGGGCCTGGAGCTGGTCACCGCCGACGGTTCGGTGCTCACCTGCTCCGAGAAGGAGAACCCGGACGTCTTCGCCGCCGCCCGGATCGGGCTCGGCGCCCTCGGCATCGTCACCGCGATCACCTTCGCCGTGGAGCCGGTCTTCCTGCTCACCGCCCGTGAGGAGCCGATGCCCTTCGACCGGGTCTGCGCAGAGTTCGACCAGTTGCACGCCGAGAACGAGCACTTCGAGTTCTACTGGTTCCCGCACACCGGCAACACCAACACCAAGCGCAACAACCGCAGCGCGGGCCCGGAGCGGCCGGTGCCGCGCCTCAAGGGCTGGTTCGAGGACGAGTTCCTCTCCAACGGGGTCTTCCAGGCGGCCAACTGGGTCGGCCGCGCGGCGCCCGCGAGCATTCCGGCCATCGCGCGGATCTCCAGCAGGGCGCTCTCCGCGCGGACCTACACCGACATCCCGTACAAGGTCTTCACCTCGCCGCGCCGGGTGCGCTTCGTGGAGATGGAGTACGCCGTTCCGCGCGCGGCCCTGGTGGAGACGCTGCGGGAGCTGAAGGCGATGGTCGACCGCTCTCCGCTGCGGGTCAGCTTCCCCGTCGAGGTGCGCACCGCGCCGGCCGACGACATCACGCTGTCCACCGCGTCCGGCCGGGACAGCGCCTACATCGCCGTCCACATGTTCAGGGGCACCCCCTATCAGGGGTACTTCACCGCGGCCGAGCGCGTCTTCACCGCCCACGAGGGGCGTCCCCACTGGGGGAAGATCCACACGCGCGACGCCGATTACCTCTCACGGGTGTATCCGCGCTTCGAGGAGTTCACGGCGCTGCGGGACCGGCTCGACCCGGAACGCCGGTTCCGGAACGACCACTTGCGGAGGGTCCTGGGGTCGTAGAGGATTCGCTGCACGGCGTGCCAATCCACGCACGTGGCCCAAATGGAGTACTCTTGCGAGCCTTGGGCCCGGTCGCCCGTCAGGGTGCCCGGAACCGCGAAGGACCGCCGGGAGGGGGCTAGTTGCACAGGGTGACGCAGTTGGTCACTTAGCGTTGCGAATAGGTAACCGTGCCATAACGGCGATCCAGGGCCCGCGCCCGACACGCCGGGCAAATAGGCAAGGTTGTGGCAGGCTGCACCCGGGCAGGCCACACTCGACTAGCGGAAGCAGCGACGCACGTGACGTCGGCAGGCACCACCCGGGAGGTCCCCATGCCCGAACTGCGTGTCGTGGCCGTCTCGAATGACGGCACACGGCTGGTGCTGAAGGCTGCGGACAGCACGGAGTACACCCTTCCGATCGACGAACGGCTCCGGGCCGCCGTGCGCGGCGACCGTCCCCGCCTCGGCCAGATCGAGATCGAGGTGGAGAGCCATCTCCGCCCCCGCGACATCCAGGCGCGTATAAGAGCGGGCGCGACCGCGGAAGAGGTCGCGCAGATGGCCGGCATCCCCGTGGACCGCGTACGCCGCTTCGAGGGCCCCGTCCTCGCCGAGCGCGCGTTCATGGCCGAGCGCGCCCGCAAGACCCCCGTCCGCCGCCCCGGCGAGAACTCCGGTCCCCCGCTGGGCGAGGCGGTACAGGAGCGGCTGCTGCTGCGCGGCGCCGAGAAGGACACCGTCCAGTGGGACTCCTGGCGCCGCGACGACGGCACCTGGGAGGTGCTGCTGGTCTACCGGGTCGCGGGCGAGCCGCACTCGGCGAGCTGGACGTACGACCCGCCCCGGCGGCTCGTCCAGGCCGTCGACGACGAGGCGCGCTCGCTGATCGGCGAGTCCGACGACCTCGCCGCGCCCGAGCCCAGCTTCCCCTTCGTGCCGCGCATCGCCCGGCTGCCGCGGGACCGCCCGCTCGACCGTCCCGGCGACCGCGAGCGCCCGAGCCTGCCCGCGCAGGCGTCCGAGCCCGACGAGGAGTCCCTGACGGCCACGGCGTCGGGCGAACGGGACTCGCTGACCAGCCTGCTGGAGGCGGTCCCGAGCTTCCGGGGCGACCTGGTCGTCCCGGAGCGCCCGGCCGAGACCGCTCCCGAGGAGCCGGACCCCGAGCCCGAGGCGGAGGAACCGCCGGCCCCCGCGGCCTCGGCCGGGGCCGCGTACGCGGATGTCCTCATGCCGCGTTCCGTCACCAGCCACCGGGACCGGCTCATCGGCTCGACCGACCGTCAGGCCGAGGCGGACGGCGTCCGTCCGGGCCGCCGCGCGGCGGTGCCGAGCTGGGACGAGATCGTGTTCGGGACGCGACGGAAGAAGCAGGAGTAGCTCGTTCGGGCGGTCCGTGTCCGCGGCCGATTGACGGCATGAGGGCGCTCGCCACACGGATACCGCTGGCTGATCCAGCGGACAAGACGCCGACAGGAGCGAATCTCCCGGCGGAACGGCCCGCCGACGGCGTGTCGCCGGCAGATCCGCTCCCCTCACAGCCCGAGGCCCGAAGGCCTGCGTCCGGACTCCGGGCCCCGGTCTATTGTTCTACTGCTCTACTGCGGGTCCGGGCCCACCGCGACCGGCCGCTCCGGGTCGGACGACCACTCCGACCAGGAACCGACGTACAGCGCCGCCGGGATGCCCGCGACCGCCAGTGCCAGCACCTCGTGCGCGCCGGAGACACCCGAGCCGCAGTACACGCCGACCGGTGCCCCCTGGGACACGCCCAGTTCCTTGAAGCGGGCGTCCAGTTCCCCGGCGGGCAGGAAACGGCCGTCGGCGCCGACGTTCTCCGTCGTGGGCGCCGAGACCGCGCCGGGAATGTGCCCGCCCACCCGGTCGATCGGCTCCACCTCACCGCGGTACCGCTCCCCCGCGCGGGCGTCCAGCAGCACCCCCGAACGCGCCAGCGCCGCCGCGCCGTCGGCGTCGAGCAGCCCGTCCGCCCCCGGCACCGGTACGAAGTCCCCCTCGGCCGGCTGCGGCACCGACGTCTCCAACGGCCCCTCCCAGGACGGCAACCCACCGTCGAGGACTCGCACGTCCGGGTGACCCGTCCAGCGCAGCAGCCACCACGCGCGGGCGGCGCCCCAGCCCAGGCCCCCGTCGTACACGACCACCGGCGTCCCGGACGACACGCCCGCCCGCCGCATCGCGGCGCCGAACACCGCGAGGTCCGGCAGCGGATGGCGGCCGTGCCCGCCCGGAGCGGAAGCCAGTTCCCGGTCCAGGTCGACGAAGACGGCGCCGGGAAGATGCCCGGCCCCGTACGCGGCCCGTCCGTCGAACGGCGGCTCACCGGCCGCCGTGGCCAGGCTGAGCCGCCAGCGGACGTCGAGCAGTACCGGCGGGTTGGCGCCCGCGAGCGCGCCCGCGAGGTCGGGTGCGGAGATGATGGCGTTCATGGCCACCATCCTCGCGCACGGGGTGGCCGAGCCGCCCGCGTCCGGCTACTCTGCTCGGCCGGACAGGACCGGTCACGAGGCGTACCGGATCGGGCACGTACTGTGTCGACAGCGGCGCGGGAACGATCCGCCGGGACGCGAGAGGACAACGGCCGGCACACGCGGCCGAGAAGAGAGTGACGATGACCGACGCACGGGGGAACGCCCGCCCGAACGGCGGGGCGCCCGCTCGGCACACACCCGGCACACCCTGCTGGGTGAGCCTGATGGTGCATGGCCTGGAGGCGACCGAGGAGTTCTACGGGGCGCTGTTCGGCTGGGAGTTCCACCCCGGCCCCCAGCAGCTCGGCCCGTATGTGCGTGCCCTGCTCGACGGCCGTGAGGTGGCCGGCATGGGGGTGCTGCCGCCGGACCGTGATCTGCCGGTCGCCTGGACGCCGTACTTCGCCTCGGACGACGTGGACCTGACGGCGGACGTGGTGCGGTCGTGCGGCGGCACCATCGGGGTGGGCCCGCTGGACGCCGCCGACGCCGGCCGGCTGGCGATCGGCTCCGACCCCGGCGGTGCCGTCTTCGGCGTCTGGCAGGCGGCCGCGAGCCCGGGCACCGACGTCTCCGGGGTGCCCGGCACCCCCGCCTGGAACGAGCTGACGACCTTCGAGTCGGCCCGTACCGCCAAGTTCTACGAGACCGTGTTCGGTTACGACGAGGAGCCGGCGGTCTCCGCCGACCCCGACCACGTCACCCTGCACCTGAACGGCCGCCCGGTGGCCGGCGTCCACGGCGTGGGCAGGGCCCTGCCCCGGGACCGGGGCCCGCACTGGACGACGTACTTCACCGTCGCCGGCACCGACGCCGCGGTGGAGCAGGTCCTCCGCCTGGGCGGCCGGCTCCTCACCCCGCCCCACGACGGCCCCCACGGCCGCGTCGCCACGGTGACGGACCCGGAGGGGGCACGGTTCGCGGTGGTGGAGAGCCCGCGCTGACGCGCGGACTCCCGCCTGCCACCGGTGGGTGGCTCCCGCGCGGCCTACTTGACGACGTACAGCGTCTTCGGCCAGCCGTAGCGCTTGGCCTTGGCGAAGAGGTCCTTGATGTCGGCCGGCTTCAGCTTGATGCAGCCGTTGGAGTAGTAGTCGCGCGTGCCGTCCCAGCGCTCGGACTCGATGGTGCCCTGCTTGCCGTTCGGCTTCATCTCGCTGTGCACGAACAGCGCGGTGCGCTTGGTGCGCTTGTCTCCCTGGGTGCACTTCTTGTCGGACAGCTTGATGACGTAGCCGTTGATGATGCCGTCGAAGTTCGTACGGTGGAACTCGATCTTGTACTTGCCGTTCTTCGTGTTGGTGCCGGGCAGCCAGCCCTTGTTGGTGGCGCACTCGTTCTGGCTGCCGTTGCCGGAGCCGGCGCGGTACCTGGCGACGACCTTGTCCTTGGCGTTGGCCACGCTCTTCATCAGGTAGAGCTTGGAGTTGATCGGGTTGGACGTGTTCTTCTTGAAGTACAGGTAGTAACTGCCGCTCGCCGCATGGGCGTCCGGGGCGACCGCGGTCGTGGTGGCGACCAGGCCGCCGACGAGAGCGGTGGCGACGGCGAGCGGGGCGATACGGGTGCGCAGACTGAACGTGGGCATGGGAACTGCTCCTTCTGTCGTGGAGGGGTTTCGATGACCGCGCCGCATCCGGTCCACCCCCGTGGGCCCGGAACGCGGCGGCAGCACCAGAGTCTTGGCGGGGAGATCCTGTCCGGCAACGGTTTGCCGTGTCCGGGACAGACGGAGCCTGTCCGGCCTGGTCAACGGCGCGCGCGGACGGTGCGGTCGGGCTGTCCGATAACCGCCGGACACCGGTTGCCCGCTGTGGCGGGTGTGACGAGAATGACCGCATGGTGGTCTCGGGGGGCGTGGACCCCGCAGAAGCGCGGACGGCGCGCGAGTATGTCGCCCTGCTGCGGGAGCTCAAGGAACACAGCGGGCTGACCTTCCGTCAACTGGAGCAGCGGGCCGCCGAACGCGACGAGGTACTGGCCCGCAGCACCCTGGCGGACGTCCTACGGCGGGACGCGCTGCCGCGCGCGGAGGTGGTCGCGGCGCTGGTCCGGGCGTGCGGTGCCGGGGAGGACGTACCGGAGTGGCTCACGGCCAGGGAACGGCTCGCGGCCGGGGAGGACTCTGCGACCGGGGAAGACCCTACGGCCGGGGAGGACCCTGCGACCGGGGAGGACCCTGCGACCGACGGTACGGATCAGGAGCCGGAGCCCCCGGACGGGCCGCCGGAACCGTCGGACCCCCGTCGCGGCAGGACCGCCATGACCGCCGCGCTGGCCTCACTCGGCACGGTCGTCCTGCTCGCCGTCGGCGCGGTGGTGCTGCTGCCGCAGGACGACGGGGCCGAGAACACGAAGTCGACCGCCACCCCTACGACTTCGAGCTACTCACGCATCCGCCCGGCACGCGCACCCGAGTTGTGCCTGACCGACGGGGACGTCCGTAGGAACGGCGAGTCCAAACTCCTCGCGGTGCAACGGCCTTGCGCGGAGGCCACTCCTCCGCGTGTGTACCTCCAGCGGGCGGATGACGGCCGCTACCAGATCCAGTTCCGCCACCCGGAACACGGCACCGGCTGCCTCACCGTCCTGGGCGACGGCGCGTTCCAAAACACGCTCGAACCCTGGGAGGACTGCCGGGCGGGCGGCGACTCCCAGTGGTTCCGCCTCGAACGGGCGGACGGTGCCGACCGGTGGCGGCTGCACTCGGCGCGGGACGACGGGCTGTGCGTGGGCGTCCGCGGGGGTGCGGAGGAGGCGGGCGCGGTGATCGTGGCGGAACGCTGCGCGGAACGCGCCGGTGACGATCAGGTGTTCCTGATCGGGCGGGAGTGACGAGGACCCGGTTGCCCCT
This sequence comes from Streptomyces sp. CB02400, assembly GCF_001905725.1. Taxonomy (GTDB): domain Bacteria; phylum Actinomycetota; class Actinomycetes; order Streptomycetales; family Streptomycetaceae; genus Streptomyces; species Streptomyces atrovirens. The sequence goes on along the minus strand of NZ_LIWB01000001.1, from coordinate 152,409 downwards.
CGGCCCGCCCCTGGGTGTCAGTGGTGGTCGGCGGTGGCGAAGTCGGGCAGCTCGGTGGAGAGCAGCTCGGTGGCGGCACCGTCGAGGAGCCGGGCCGTCTCCGTGGAGCGGGGAAGCATGGTCTTCTCGTAGGCGCGGACGGCTTCGCCGACGGTGTCGTGGCGGGCGAGAGCGAGTTCGCAGGCGTCCAGCATGGCGAGGTTGACGCCGACGCCGAGCGGGGGCATGAGGTGGGCGGCGTCCCCGAGCAGGGTCACCGTGGGGCTGTGCTCCCAGGTGTGCGGGACGGGCAGGGCGAAGATCGGGCGGTCGACGTAGGGGCCGTCGTTGTCGGTGATCAGCCGGCGCAGCCGGGGTGACCAGTCGCGGTAGCGCTCCAGGAGGTGGGCGCGGATGCCGTCGGTGTCCTGCGGGGTGAGGCCGCCGGCGGTGATCCAGCCGGCCGGGACGCGCTGGATGACGTAAGACGCGGATGTGGTCGCCGCTGTTGCGCTGAACGAACAGGCCGCGGTCGCCGTCGGCCGCGGCGGCGCCGCCCTGGCCCACTTCACCCTCGAAGCCTCCCGCGCGGCCTGCGCCCACAGCACCCCCCGCGAGGTCGTCGACCGGGCCTTCGACCTCCTGGAACAGGGCTGGGGAGTGCTCGCCCGAAGCGAGGCGCGAGCGAACGCGTCGCGGCGCGACGGCCCGCGGTCCGGGCGGGGATGCCATGACCGGGCTGGGCTTCCTGACGGGGGTCTCCTGCTGCTGCCCGTCGGCCTGGTGTCCGGACTGGGACCGCCACTGCGGATCGACGCGGTCGGCGCCGTGATGTTCCTCGGGCTGGTGCCGACGGCCGTCGCCCACACCAGCTACTTCGCAGGCTTGCATCACGCCGGTGCAGCCGCCGGAGTCGTCGCAGTCCTCCTCGAACCACTCACCGCCACGCTGCTCGCCGTGCTGTTCGGCCACGATCGCCTGGGCGCGGCACAGATCCTCGGTGCCTTCCTCGTCATGGTCCCGATCGGCGTCCAGCAGGCTCCGGTCAGGACGCCGTCACATCGTGAACACCCCCTGTCCGTCAGCGGTTGCCTCACCCACGAGGCTCTGAGCAGGGTGCCCGGGCAAGCAGGTCTGTCCATCGCCCGAGCACCCTCACGGAGAGGAATCAAGCCGACGACGAGCCCTCACCCAAAAGACGGCCCGTCTCAAGCTGCCTCCCGGGGCCGTCCCACCACGCCCGAACTTCATCAACCTCCTCCCCAGCGACCGAGCTGCGTCCGCAGTTCGGCGTCACCGGCCGTCAGACCCGGCGACTGACCGGGCTCTCAGAGAGGGACCCGTACCGTCTCCACCCAGCCAGGGGGCTGCGGTGCCTCGGAGCCGATCAGGGCCGCGACGATGCGGCAGGACGGGGTTTCGGCGGGCCACGGTGTGAAGCCGTCGGTGAGGACGATGACGATGGTCGGGCGGTCGCGGGCCGCGAGGGCCGCTTCGATGCCGACGCGCATGTCCGTGCCGCCCCCGCCGCCGAGGGTGATCTGCTCGGTGGACGTCACCCGGGAGACGGCGTGCACGTCGGCGTCGCAGGCGAGGACGGTGACGCGGTTGCCGCGCACGCCGACCTCGCGCAGCACGCCCGTGACCTCGCCCAGGGCGGCCGCGAGTTCCGCGTCGCCCATCGAGCCCGAGGTGTCGACGACGACGGCCACCCGGGGCAGCGGGCGGCGCAGGCTGGGGAGGACGACGCCGCGCAGCGCCGGGGTGCGGCGCGACGGGCGGCGGTAGGTGTAGTCGACGGCTCCGCCGGCCCACGCGGCGGCTTCCCGGACCGCGCCGGACAGCGCCTGCCGCCAGTCCACCGTGGGTTCCAGGAGTTCCTCGGCCCAGCGCTGCCAGCCCGCGGGCAGGGTGCCGCGAGTGCGTTGGTGGGTGCGCATGGCCTCGGCGGTGAGCCGGCGCAGCGCCTGGGCCTCGACGTCACCGAGCGCGGCGGGGCCGGCGGATCCGGGGAGTTCCCAGGGCGCGGGGCGGCCGTGGGCGCCCGATCCGCAGTCGTGTTCCCGTACGTGCGGGGGCAGTTGCGGCAGGTACGCCTCGAACAGCTGCCCGTCGGGCAGGCCGAAGAGGCGGGGTTCGACGCGTCCGGCGGGCAGGCGCAGGCCGTCGGCGAGGAGGTCGTCGTTGATCTCGCAGTCCTGGGCGACGTTGACGCGGTACCGGTCGCGCTGGTCGGCGGCGGGGAGCCGGCCGGCGCGGCCGTGGTGGTCGCGCAGCAGGTGCGCCACCTCGTGGATCCAGACGCCCGCGAGTTCCTCCACGGGGGTCGCGTCGACGAAGGCGGGTGACACGTAGCAGCGCCAGTGGCGGTCCACGCCCATCGTCGGCACGTCGGGGCTCGGCACGACGGTGAGGGCGTACAGGGCCGACGCCAGGTAGGGGCGGTCGCTCGCCGCGCGGTAGCGGGCGGCGAGCAGTTTGGTCGTGTCCAGGCGGCTGCGGGGGTCCGTCATGCTCGTGGGTCTCAGCGGCTGCCGGGCAGGGCCCCGGACATCTGCAGCAGGTCCAGGAATCCGTCGATGCCCGGGGGTACGGGCCAGTCCAGATGGCGCATCGACGCGAGGTCGGTGGCGGCACGGGCGGCCACGTCCGGTACGCCCGCGTCCACGGCCTTGGCCAGGACCGTCCAGCCGGCCTCCCAGCGGGGCCGGGTGAGGTCGCTCTGGATGGCGGCGACGACCGCGATGAGGAAGGCGAGTTGGCGGTCGCCGCGCTCGGGCAGGGCGAACGCGTCGGGGTCGGCGAGGACCCGCTCGGGGTCGGGCAGGTCGAGGTGTTCCAGGTACGACAGCAGTTCGATGCCCGCGCCGTCCCCGACGGCGCCGGTGAGCGCGGCGGCCGTGGCCTCGCGGCCGGCGCCGGTCGCGTATCCCGTGGCGAGCAGCCGCAGCGCCATCTCCCAGGTGCGCGGGGACGGCCACGACCGGCCCCGGCTCTCGGCGTCGGCGGGGATGTGGTGGACCAGGCCCGGGCGGGCTGTGAGGAAACCGGAGACGGCGCCGCGGGCCCGCGCGACGGCACCGGGCGCCTTGGCCGGATCGACCGCGGGAACGGCCACCTCCGGCCAGGTGCCGGCCATGCCGCGCGCGACCGTGGCCGGGTCGTGGGTCCAGTCGAGGTGGACGAAGCGGTTGGCGAGCGGCGGGCTGAGGTGCCAGCCGTCGGCGGCACTGGACGGCGGGTTTGCGGCGGCGACGATGCGTACCGCGTCGGGCAGGACGAGGCTGCCGACCCGGCGTTCGAGGACGACCCGCAGCAGCGCCGCCTGCACGGCCGGGGGCGCGGAGGACAGTTCGTCGAAGAAGAGCAGGCCCTGTCCGGCGCGGGTGAGCCGGACCGCCCAGTCGGGCGGGGCCATCGGCACACCGGTCACGGCCGGGTCGTCCCCGACGATCGGCAGTCCCGCGAAGTCCGACGGCTCGTGCACGCTGGCGATGACCGTCTCCAGCGGGAGGCCGAGTCCGGCGGCGAGCTGCTCCAGGCCGGCCGACTTGCCGATGCCGGGTTCGCCCCACAGGAGGACGGGCTGGTTGGCCGTCACCGCCAGGGCCAGCGCCTCCAGTTGGGGGTTGGCGGCGGGTTCGGTGCGGTGCGTGCGCAGTCTGCCGACGAGGTCGTCGGCGGCGGCCAGCGGGGCCGGTCCGGTGCGGGAGGCGGGGTCGGTGCTCAAAACGGCGGTTCCTTGCTGTACTCGTCGAGTCCGGGCTCGTCGGGCTCGGGCTCATCGGGCTCGGGCTCGACAGGCTCGTGGTCGTCCGCTTCCTCCTCTTCGTCGCGGTCCATGTACTCGTCCCACCAGTCGGCCCCGAGGCCCGGGTGCTCCTCCCGGACGCGCTTCCGGAGGAAGGCCAGGTCGGAACGCTTGTAGCGGCGGATGACCTGGGCCAGCGACAGCTCCATCTGGTCTTCCACGTCGATCCGGGCGCCGGCGGCGAGGAGTGCCTCCACCAGAGCCCTGGAACCGCCGTCGTTGACCGCCACGAACAGCGGAGTACGGTCCCGCTGGTCCCGGGCCTCCAGGTCGAGCCCCGCCGCGAGCAACCGGGGCAGGAGCGGTTCGTGGTCGAGGAGATGCAGTACGTGGAGCAGCGAGCGTCCGGAGGCGTCGCGGACCCGGGGATCCACACCGGCGTCCAGGAGGTGGAGCACGCCGTGGGTGTCACCGTGCTGGGCGCGCAGGAAAAGGTCCTGCCGCTGGGCGCGCAGTGCCTTCGGCAGCCGGCCGCTGCCGGACGCCCAGGTCTGCTCGACGGCGAAGCATCCGGCGACGGCGCCGCCGAACGCGCGCAGGGCCCGCTCGCGCCGCTGCTCCTCGTCGCTGTGCGGCATGCGGAGCAGACCGCCCGGGCGGAAGCCCACCTCGTGCCATTCGCCTCGGCATCGCACCCGGACGGGGGCGGGATCGGTGGGGCCCGGCGGGCCGCCGGTCCCGTCGGCGACCCGGAGGCCGGGGAACAGCGCCTCGCGGACCAGTGGATGCAGGTGTTCCGGCTCCACTCCGCCGACGCGCAGCAGGTCGAGGTCGGGGAGCCTGCGCCAGAGTGCTTCGGCCAGGAAGGGCACGCCCTTGGCCTCCTCGCGGCCGACGGCCCTCACCCGGAGAGCGGTGCGACCGCCGGTGGCCGTCGGCTCCAGCAGGACGCAGGTGCGCCAGTCGCCGGCGACGAGGAAGCGGTCCCCGACGCCCTCGTCCGTCAGCCGGCGGACCTCCCGCTCCAGGCGGGTGTGGTCGAACGCGATCCTGCCGAGGAGCACCGCCGGATCGGCCCGGTACCAGCCGGGGCCGGTCGGGGGTGTCAGGTCGAGCTCGGCCCCGACGGCGGCGAAGGCCGCCTCGATCTCGCCCTTCTGGTGCAGCAGGGTGACCCACTCGGCCCGGGCCGCCGCGTCGGCGGGGCCGGGGTCGGCCGCGGGCAGTTCGTCCGTACGGCGCGGTCGGCCGTCGGCGTGGAGGAAGGGGGGCCGCTCGGTACCGCCGCCGCCCCGCTCGCGCAGTTCGGCGGTGCGGCGCGCGTCCCACAGGTGCCGGACGTACCGCCAGTCCTCGGTCGGGCGTCCGAAGACGCCGGCGGTCTTCTCGTCCGTGATCGTCCGGAACCGCAGGGTGATCCGCTGCGGGCCCTCCAGCATCGCGGGTGTGACGAGGTGCAGGTACGGCGTGGAGCGGGGGCCCTCGCCCGCCCGCACCGGCCGGTAGCGGGCGAGGACCACGGTCCGGTCGGTGTCGAGGGTGGTCCAGCCGCCCAGCACCCGGGGCAGGTGCCAGCGCACCAGGTCCGGGACCAGGTGGCGCAGGTCGTCCTCCAGCGCCGCGGCGACGTCGTCGCCGCAGTGCTCGGCGACCTCCGGCAGGTCGATGTCGACATCCACGCCGGCCGCCGCGCACGCGCCCCGCCAGTCACCGGCGGTACGGCGTTCGGTGGCGCGCTCGATCATCCTCCGGGGCACGGCGTAGCGGCGGACGCGTCGCCAGCTCGCCGCCTCCTCCGGTGGGAAGCAGGGGAGTTCGGGGCGGCGGCTCACCGGTAGACACTTCCTATCGCGCGCAGGTCGGGGTGGGCCCCGGCCATGGGCCGCAGGCGCTGGGTGAAGGAGCGCTTCACCTTCCGGGGCAGTCCCGGTCCCAGACCGACGTACTCCAGCGGTGAGTCGTCCGGCACGGCCGCCAGCAGGGACTTCGCGCCGCGCCCGGTGAGCCCGGTGTGGCACAGCTCCAGCCTGCGCAGCGGGCTGCCCGCGAGGGCGGCGGCCAGGGCGCGGGCGCCTTCGTCACCGGTGGCGTTGGCGGGGGCGCCGAGGCTCCGCTCGGACATCGGCCGTCCCAGGTCGAGCGTCTCGATGGCGCCCAGGGCGGCGGCGAGGGCGCGGGCGCCGGCGGGGCCGATGCCGTTGCCGCCCAGGCCGAGGCGTACCGGCCGTCCGGCGTCGGCGGCGGCTGCCGCGAGGACGGCGGCGCCTTCGTCGCCGAGGTGGTTGGCGGGCAGGTACAGCTCGCGCACGCCCGCCTCCCGGATCAGCGCCGCCAGCAGGCCGGCGGCGTCGGCGGTCAGGCCGTTCCCGCCGAGGAAGAGGCGTTCCACCGGGCGCGGGCGGCCGGTGAGGGCGTCGAGCAGGGCGCGCAGGCCCTCGGTGGTGACACCGGTGTTGACCAGGTCGAGGGTGCGCAGCGCGGTGTTGCGGCGGAGCGTCGCGGCGAGCGCCACGGCACCGTCGTCGCCCACCGGGTTGCGCTTGAGCCACAGGGCGCGAACGGTGTCGTCCGTAGAGAGCGCGTCGGCGAGCGCGGTGGCGCCTTCCGGGCCGATGCGGTTGCAGCCGAGGTAGAGCGTGTGCAGGCCGTGGCCGTCGGCGAGCGCGCGGGCGACCGTCGACGCCCCTTCGTCGCCGATGGCGTTGGTGCCGAGCAGGACGTGCCGGGCGTGCGGCGATGCGGCGGCGACGGGCATCAGCCGGGCGGCGCCGGCCGCTCCGAGGCCCTGCTTGCACAGGTCGACGCGGCCGTCCGCGCGCACGGTGCCGAGCGGGAACGTCTCGTCGCTCTCCACCGCCCGGTCCGACCCCAGCCGGGCCAGCAGCGGGTCCAGGCCGACAGGGTCACTGATCGGGATGTCCGGGTGCTCGATCGCCGGGCAGCGCACGGGTGTCGGCTGCGTCATCACCACTCCACCGGTCCATCGCCGGTGCCCGGCTCGCCGAGGGCGGCACCGCCCTCCGCCCGCCCAGGACGGACCGACGCCAATCGACGTTCCTCCACGACAAGGGCGGCAAGGCCGGTCGGATTCGAACCGACGTCCTCCAGCTTGATGCTAGGGCGCGACGACCTCTGCGCTACGGCCTTGCCGTGGAAGATCATAGCCGGATCCGCCAACACGTCGATCAGTTGTTCGGCGAGATGTCCGGCGATGCCACCGGACGGTCAGTGGTGCGCGTCCGGCGGGTGCGGGGTGCGTCGGCCGGGTGCGGGGTGCGGCGGCCGGCCGGAGCGCTTCCGCCGAAAGCCCGTCAGGCCGGCATCCCCCGCTCGGCGAGTCCGCTCTCGTAGGCGATGATGACCAGTTGGGCGCGGTCGCGGGCGTTCAGCTTGGCGAGGAGGCTGCTCACATGGGTCTTCACGGTGGGCAGGCTGATCACCAGTCGCCCGGAGATCTCGGCGTTCGACAGGCCGTTCGCGATCAGCACGAGCACTTCATGCTCCCGCTTGGTGAGCCCGACGAGCCGCGGGGCGGGGCGGGCCGTTCGGTCGTGGCGGGAGAAGTTCGCGATGAGGCGGCGGGTGACCGTGGGCGCCAGCACACCCTCACCGGTGGCGATGACGCGAATGCCGGCGACCAGGTCGGCCGGCGAGGCGTCCTTCAGCATGAATCCGCTCGCGCCCGCCTGGAGGGCCGGGTAGACGTACTCGTCCATGTCGAACATCGTGAGGGCCAGGACCCGCACGCCGGCCATGGTGTCGTCGGAGCAGATCTCCCGCGTGGCGGTGATGCCGTCCTCGACGGGCATGCGCAGATCCATCAGGACGACGTCCGGCTTGAGTTCACGGGCGAGTCGCACCGCCTGGACGCCGTCGCCCGCCTCACCGACCGCCTCCATTCCCGGTGTCGAATCGACGAGGACACGGAAACTACCGCGCAACAGTGCCTGGTCGTCCGCGATCAGTACCCGGACCGCCTCAGCCATTCCGTATTCCTCACACGCTGGTCATGGGCCGTCGGAATGCGCGACTTTAGCAGTCCCGCCGCTCCCGGCTCCCGCGCTTCGGGGGCTGTAGGGAGGGCTCGTGGAGCGCGGACATGGCTCCTCCCCGTCGGTCCTGCGGTCCGGGCCGGCCTGTTCGGCCCGTGACCTGTCCGGGAACCCGCGGGCCGGCACGTCCCGGACGCACGGGGCGCATGCCTCGGCCACGTCCCGTCACGCGTCCCACCGGTGATGCCGGTAGGAGCCGAGGGCCAGCGCCGCGACGGTCCACGCGAGCAGGACCGCGAACCCGGTGTACGCGTCGTCCGCGCCGACGGTGAGCATCCGCATGCCGGCCCGGTCGGGGAAGTACCGCACCACCTCCTTCGTCGCTCCGACGACGGACAGGATCTGGGAGCCGGCGAGCACCATGGGGAGCAGAACGGCCAAGGGAACGACGGCGCTGCGGGCCGTCGCGGCGAGGCCCGCCGCGAACAGGCTCATCAGCGTCAGGTAGAGCACCGCGCCGGCCAGGGCGCGAGGGACACCGCTCGCGCCGATCGAGGCGCCGTGGGGCCCGAGGGCGAGCTGGGTGACCAGGTAGCCGACGACCGTGACGGGGATCGCGAGGGCCGCGGTGGCGGCGGCGGTGACGGCCGTCTTCGCCGCGTAGAGCCGGCCGCGCCGGGGCACGGCGAGCAGGGAGACCCGCATCATCCCCGACGTGTACTCGCTGGAGACGATGAGCACTCCGAACACGATCAGGGCGAGCTGACCGTAGAGGACGCCGTCCAGGCCCGCCTGCTGAGGGGTGAAGTCGGAGCGGAGCCCGGGACTGTCGGATTCGATGGCGCCCTTCGCGGACCACCCGCCCAGGGCTGCGATCAGGAGACTGAAGGGTGCGAACAGCAGCAGGGCGACGAGCGTGCCCCGGATGCCCAGCAGCTTGGTGAACTCGGCCCGGACGGCCGCGGCCGTCTCAGACATGGGTGTCGCTTCCTCCCTTGCCGACGAGCTCGAGGAACGTGTCCTCGAGGGATCCCGTGTGCGTGCTCAGTTCTTCGAGCGGGACGCCGACCGCCGCGGCCAGCCGGCTGATCTCGGCCGCCGACAGGCCGTCGATTTCCAGGCCGCCGTCCGGTACGAGCCTCAGCGAGGCTCCCTTCTTCTCCAGTTCACCGTGGAGCCGCAGGGGTTCGGCCGTCCGCACGCGCACGTACGTCCGTCCGTGGCGCCGGATGAAGTCCGACATGCTGGTCCCGGCCAGGAGTTGCCCGCGGCTGATGATGATCAGGTCGTCCGCGACCAGGGACATCTCGGCCATCAGGTGGCTGGAGACGAGGACGGTCCGGCCTTCGGCGGCCATCGCGCGCAGCAGTTCGCGCAGCCACTTGACGCCTTCGGTGTCCAGGCCGTTGACCGGCTCGTCGAGCACGAGGACGGGCGGGTCCCCGAGCAGGGCCGCGGCCAGGCCGAGCCGCCGGCCCATGCCGAGGGAGAAGGTCCCGATCCGCCGCCGGGCCGCCTCCGTCAGACCGACCGTCGCGAGGACCTCTCCGACTCGTCGCCGGGCGATCCGGTTGCTCCTCGCGAGCCACAGCAGGTGGTCGGCGGCGGTCAGGCCGCGGTGGGGTGCGGCTGTCTCCAGCAGGGCACCGACATGCCGGGCCGGGTGCCTCAGTTCGTGATAGGCGCGGCCGTCGATGCGGGTGGATCCGGCGTCCGGGCGGGTGAGGCCGAGCATCATGCGCATCGTCGTGGACTTGCCGGCTCCGTTGGGGCCCAGGAACCCGGTGACCGCCCCTGACCGCACCGTGAAGGTGAGGCCGTCCACGACCGTGTTCCGCCCGTACCGCTTGGTCAACTTCTGGACGTCGATCACAGGGTGAGTCTCGTCGAGCGTCTCGTCGGCCGCATCGGTCCCGGGACGGGACTGCCGACGGGCCTCCACGGCTCGACCTCATACTTGCGCATGAGTTCCGCTCAGTAGGGCAGCGTCGCCAGGACCCGGAAACCGCCGGCCGGTTCCGGTCCGGCTCTGAGGGTGCCGCCGTGCGCGGCGACCCGCTCCTTCATTCCGACGAGGCCCATTCCACCGCCGGGCACGGTCGGCCGGTGCCCCGGTCCGGGGCCCTCGTCGGCCACCTCGATCGTCAACGTCCCCTGCTGCGAGGTGAGGTGCACCCGGCAGCGGGTCGGCGCGGCGTGCTTGACGACGTTGGTCAGCGCCTCCTGGACGATCCGGAAGGCGGACAGCGCCACACCGTCCGGTGGTTCCTCCGCGTACCGGGACCGCAGGTCGACGCGGACGCCGGCCGCCTCGGCCGCCCGGACCAGAGCGGGCAGGTCCGACAGCCCTCGTACCGGCCGGAGTTCCTGTTCCGCGCCCTCCTGCTCGTGGCGCAACGCCTTAAGGGTGCCGCGCATGTCGCGCAGCGCCCTGCGGCTGACGTCCTCGATCACCGCCAGGGCTTCCCGCGCCTCCTCCGGGCGGGTGTCGATCACGTGGTTGGCGACACCGGCCTTGATCACGATCAGGCCCACACTGTGCGTGACGACGTCGTGGATGTCACGGGCGATGCGGAGGCGTTCCTCGGTCTTCGCCTGCTCGGCCGCACGCTCGATGGCGCGCCGCGTGCTCTCCCGCCGTTCCCGGACGGCCGAACCCGCCGCCCAGGTGGCGCCGAGAACGAGCAGTCCGAACACGGTCTGCACGGCCTTGCCGCCGCCCTGCTGGCTCTGCCCTCCCGTGACCGTGAGCAGGGCCGCGCCCGCGGCGCACAGCCCCGCGACGAAGGCCGCGGACAGCACCGGTGGCCCGCTCCTCGTCGTGGCCACCGCGTACAGGGCGTAGGAGGCGGCCAGGAACAGGGCCGGTCCGGCGCCGACCGCCAGTGCCACGCAGGCGGTGGTCAGGACGAATCCGAAGACCGGGACGGGCCACAGCCGGCGGGCGGCCAACGCCAGCGCGGCGCTCAGCGACAACAGCCCTACGGTGCCGCCGCTCACCTCGCCGCCCCCGGCCGGCCGCAGTGCCGACACGTGCGGAAGCAGTGCGAATCCGAGGGCAGCAGGTACGTCAAGCACGACCAGGCGCCGAAAAGGGGTGTCACCCATGTGCGCGAACGTATGCGTTCGGTTGACGGCGCGTCCAACGTTCCGTGCGACAGCGCTTCCGCCGCGGCCCCGCCCCGCGAGGGACGCCGGCTGGTCGACGGCCTCGTGGGGGTGGCGGTGGGCGGTGCTCGTTCCGATCAGCGGCCGCAGCCGTGGGCCGGCACACCTCGAGCCCTCCTCCCACCACCTCAAGAGGAGGTGGAAAAGGCCCCGTGACCGGCGGTTCGGCCGGTGTCACTCAGGCGGGGCCACCGGCAGGACGTCCGGTGAGAGCGCGCCGGCGTGTGCGGAGACACTTGTCATCCGGCGGCGGTGGTGACGTCGGCACAGCACTTCGTAACCGACCTCCGCGGCCGGGCCGTTCACATCTCCGACGACGACCTGCTCGCCCTCGACGACCATCTCGCCGCCCACCGTGCGGGCGTTGTGCGTGGCACGCGCACCACACCAGCACATCGCCTCGACCTGGAGGGTCTCGATCCGGTCCGCCAGCTCGATCAGCCGCTGCGAGCCGGGGAACAGCTTCGTGCGGAAGTCGGTGGTGATGCCGAAGGCGAAGACGTCCAGGCCCAGGTCGTCCACGACGCGTGCCAGCTGGTCGATCTGCTCCGGGGCGAGGAACTGCGCCTCGTCCACGATCACGTAGTCCACCCTGCCGCCCCGCGACAGCCGATCCACGAGGTAGGCGTGCAGATCCATGCCCGGAGCCGCCTCGGTCGCCTCCGTCACCAGGCCCAGCCGCGAGGAAAGCTTCCCCTCCCCCGCACGGTCGTCCCGCGTGAAGATCACACCTTGTAGCCCTCGTGCCGACCGGTTGTGACCGATCTGCAGAGCAAGTGTCGACTTCCCGCAGTCCATGGTTCCGGAGAAGAACACCAGCTCGGGCATGAGGGGTCAGGCACCTTTCAGCAACAGGGTCAGGGGGCGTGGGCGAGTCGTCAGGGGCTCAGGAGCGTACTTCGAGCAGCGGGACCAGCTGCTCGGCAGGGGTCATCGAACCGTGGTTGCCGACCATCGCCGACTCCCTGGGCTCCCGCTCGGAGGCGATCAGCAGGACGTCGTCCCGCGCGGCGGCGACCACGTCGCCGATCCGGTGGTACACGCGCTCGTCGACCGTCGGACCGAACCAGCCCGCCTCGATCGCCTCGTCGCGCGAGGCCACCCAGAACTGCTCGCCGAGCACCTCGCGCCAGCAGGTCAGCACGTCGTCGGCGGCGCCCGGTACGGCGTAGACGTGCCGGGCGCGGCCCTCGCCACCGAGCAGGGCGACGCCGGCCTTCAGCTCCCAGTCCTCGTCGAAGTCGATGCGGTGGTCCTCGTCGAAGGGGATGTCGACCATGCCGTGGTCGGCGGTGACGTAGAGCGCGCTGCGCGCAGGGAGCTGTTCGGCCAGGCGCTGGACCAGGCGGTCGACGTACATGAGCTGGCCGCGCCAGGTGTCGGAGTCGACGCCGAAGCGGTGGCCCGCGCCGTCGACCTCGGCGTAGTACGTGTAGACCAGGGAGCGGTCGGCGGCGGCCAGCTGCTCGGCCGCGACGTCCATGCGCTCCTCGCCGGACAGCCGCCCGTGGAAGCTGCCGCCGCTGAGCGCGACCTTGGTCAGCGGGGTGTTCGCGAAGGCCGGGGAGGTGACCTGTGCGGCGTGCACGCCCGCGCGGTGGGCCAGCTCGAAGACGGTGGGGTACGGCTGCCAGGGGCCGGGCGGGGTCCAGGGCTGCCAGCGGAGCTGGTTCATCAGCTCGCCGGTGTCCGGGTTGCGCACGGTGTAGCCGGGCAGACCGTGCGCGCCCGGCGGCAGACCGGTGCCGACGGAGGCCAGGGAGGTGGCGGTCGTGGCCGGGTACCCGGCGGTGATCGGACGGCCGGTGCCGCCGCGCGAGGCGGCGAGCAGGGACGTCATGAAGGGGGCTTCCTCTGGGTGCGCCTTCAACTGCTCCCAGCCCAGCCCGTCGATCAGGAACACGCAGTTCCGGTCGGCGGGGATCAGCTCGGGGATCGCGGCGGTCATACCGGGGACAGCCATACCGGCGGCGAGCGTGGGCAGCAGGTCGGCGAGCGAACCGGTGCCGTATTCGGGCAGGGGCGCGGAGCCGAGGGCGAGGGGTCGCGGGTGCGCGTCGTCCCAGGCGGTGGGGGGCGGGAGCGGCGCGGGCCGCGCGGGGGGCGTCGGCCGGGCGGTGGACGCGGACTGCGGGGTGCGGGCGGGCGGTGCGGGACGGGGAGCCTGCGGGCGGGGCGCGGGCCGCGCACCGGATGCGGACTGGACACCCGGTGCAGGCTGGGCGCCCGGTGCGGGTCGCGCGCCGGGGGTGGGCTGTGGCATCAGCGTGTCTGGTCCGCGGTCGCCTCGGACAGGGCCTGCGCGAAGGTGAGGGCCTGGCGTACCGTCTCCGGGCCGTCGCCGGCCTCGCTGACGCGCAGGCTCAGGTCGTCGGCCGTGGAGCTGCCCGTGTAGCCGTGGTCGGCCTCGCAATTGGGGTCGCCGCAGGCGGCCGGCTCCAGGTCGATGCGGGAGACGGCGCCCCAGCCGATGGTGAGCACGATCTCGCGCGGCAGCGTGCCCGGCTTGTACGACTCCGGGTTGGCGACCACACGGCTGACCACGATCGACGAGATCCGGCCGAGCTTGACCGACTCCGTGGACGTGGTGGCGTACGGCGTCGGGGAGGTGTTGTCCGCGGCCTGCTCGTCGGTGTGGCTGACGATGAAGCGGTTGCCGGTGAGGACGAGCACGGTGACATGCCGCCGCACCTCGTTCTGGTCGAACGTCGTCTCCTGATGGACCAGGTACGACCGGACGGGCTCGCCGCCCACGGCGGCCTCCACCGCCTCGGCCACGAGGGCCGGGTAGTAGCCGCTGCGCTCGATCGCCGCCCGCAGCCCCTGGGTCGTCGTACTGGTCTTGGCCATGACGCCCATCCTACGGGGGACCACTGACTGCGAGGCACCGGTCAGTACGCGGGGAGGGTCCGCGGGCCGAGGTCGTCACGGGCGGGCGGCGGGGCCAGGCGTACGGACGCGCCGAGGACGCTCACGCCGCGCGGGGCGACGACCACCGGTTCCAGGGTGACCGCGACGACCTCCGGATGATCGTCGACCAGCCGCGACACCCGCAGCATCAGCTCCTCCAGCGCCGGGGTGTCGACCGGTGCCGAACCGCGCCAGCCGAACAGGAGCGGGGCGGTCCGGATCGACCGCACCAGCGAGGTCGCGTCCCGGTCGGCGACCGGGATCAGCCGGTGCGCCATGTCCCCGAGCAGCTGGGAGGGGGCTCCGGCGAGGCCGAAGGACAGTACGGCTCCGGCGGCGGGGTCGATGACCGCGCGCACGACGGTGTCGACACCGCGCGGGGCCATCCGCTGCACCACGGGGCGCAGCTCCTCCGGGGCGCCGAACAGCTCCGTCAACTCGCTGTACGCCCGACGCAGTTGCTCCTCGTCGGCCAGGTCCAGGCGGACGCCGCCCAGGTCGGCGCGGTGCCTCAGGTGGGGGGCGGTCGCCTTGAGGGCCACGGGATAGCCGAGGGTGCGCGCGGCCTCGGCGGCGGTGCCGGGGTCCGGGGCGGGGAGGGCGCGGTGGACGTGGATGCCGTAGGTGCCGAGCAGGTCGCAGGTCTCGGCGGTGCCGAGGGTCAGGCCCTGCCCGCGCGAGAGGAGCCCGTCGATGAGGGCGGCGGCACCCCGCTCGTCGATGTCGTCGTACTCCGGCACCTTGCCGGGGTCGGCGGCGTCCCGCCGCCACTGGCCGTACGCGACGGCCTGGGCGAGCGCCCGGACGGCGCGTTCGGCGGCGGGGTAGGCGGGGATGAGGTGGGCGCCCTCGGGGGGCGCGACGGGGGCCGGCGGGCCGCCGTCGACGGCCGCGCGGACGCGGTCCGAGGCATCCGCGCGGGCCCGCGCACCGCTGCCGGCGGACGGCAGGACGCCCGCGGCGGCCGAGGGCGGCGCGGCGCCGGACGGCCGGGACGCCGTGCCCGTCACCGTCTGCGGCGCGGCGCCGGACGGCCGGGACGCCGTGCCCGTCACCGTCTGCGGCGCGGCGCCGGCCGCCGGAGGGGGTGCCGTGCTCGTGGCGGCCGACAACGCCTCCGCGAGGCCGCCCAGTTCCACGTGGACCACCAGGACGGGTTTGGACGGGGTCGCGGCGGCGGCCGAGCGCAGGGCCTGGGCCAGGGCCGCGTCGCCGACCGAGCCCTCCCCCACCGCCGGGATCGCGGTCACGACGACCGCGTCGCTCGTGTCGTCGGCCAGCGCGCGGGAGAGCGCCGCGTGGAAGTCCGACGCCGAGGCGGCGGTGGTGAGGTCCAGCGGGGGATGCGGACGCAGGCCCTCGGCGAGGCAGGCGTCGTAGGTGAGCAGGCCCAGGGACTCGGAGTTGCCGAGGATCGCCACCCGGGGTCCGGCCGGCAGGGGCTGGCGGGCGAGCAGCAGGCCCGCGTCGACCAGTTCGGTGATGGTGTCCACGCGGATCACCCCGGCCTGGCGCAGCAGCGCGGACACCGTCGAATGGGGCAGCCGGGTCGCCCGTACGGCGTGCCCCCGGGGACCGGCTCCATGGCGTGCGCCCTGGACCACGACCAGCGGCTTCGCCGCCGCGGTGCGCCGGGCGAGGCGGGTGAACTTGCGGGGGTTGCCGATGGACTCCAGGTACATCAGGACGACGTCGGTGTCGGGGTCCTCGTACCAGTACTGCAGGACGTCGTTGCCGGAGACGTCTGCCCGGTTCCCGGACGACACGAAGGTGGACACGCCGGTGACGCCCGTGACGCCGCCGCCGCGCCGGTGCAGGCGGGACAGCAGGGCGACGCCGATGGCGCCGGACTGGGCGAACAGTCCGATCCGGCCGGGTCGGGGCGTCTCCGGGGCGAGCGAGGCGTTCAGTCGCACGTCGGGCGAGGTGTTGATGACGCCGAAGGCGTTCGGGCCGATGATCCGCATGCCGTACGAGCGCGCCTGCCGTACGAGGGCGCGCTGGCGTTCGCGGCCGTCGGGGCCCGACTCGGCGTAGCCGGCGGAGACGACGACGAGCCCCTGCACGCCGTGCTCACCGCACTCGGTGACGGTCTCGGGGACCCGCTCGGCGGGCACCGCGACGACCGCGAGGTCGACGGGCCCCTCGATGTCCCGCACCGAGCGGAACGCGGCCACCCCGCCGAGCTCCTTCTCCCCCTCCCCCAAGGCCTTGTTCACGGCGTACAGCCGGCCGGTGAACCCGGTGTCCCGGAGGTTGTCGAGGACGCTGCGGCCCACGCCGCCGGGGGCGCGGCCGGCACCGACGACGGCCACCGAGCCGGGGGCGAGCAGCCGCTGCACCGAGCGCGCCTCGGCACGCTGTTCGCGCGCGCGCTGCACGGCCATGGAGCGGTCGGTGGGTTCGAGGCCGAACTCCAGACGGACGACACCGTCCTCGAAGCTGCGCTTCTGGGTGTACCCGGCGTCGGTGAACACCTTGATCATCTTGGTGTTGGCGGGCAGCACCTCGGCCGCGAAACGGCGGATGCCGCGCTCCCGCGCGACGGCACCGATGTGTTCGAGGAGGGCGGAGGCGACGCCCCGGCCCTGGTGGGCGTCCTGGACGAGGAAGGCGACCTCGGCCTCGTCGGCCGGTGCGGACGCGGGCGTGCCGTCGGCGCCGATCCGGTCGTAGCGTACGGTGGCGATGAACTCGCCGCCGATGGTGGCCGCGAGTCCCACCCGGTCCACGAAGTCGTGGTGCGTGAAGCGGTGGACGTCCTTGGCGGACAGGCGAGGGTAGGGCGCGAAGAAGCGGTAGTACTTCGACTCGTCCGACACCTGCTCGTAGAAGCTGACCAGGCGCTCGGCGTCATCGACGGTGATGGGGCGGATGCGCGCGGTGCCGCCGTCGCGCAGCACCACGTCGGCCTCCCAGTGGGCGGGATACTCGTGCCGGTCCGACGAGGTCTGCATGGGCCCCAGAGTACGGCTCGCGTACGACAACGGCGCGAGGCAGTCTGTGGTGGACGACAGCCGGGCCGAGGCCGCGGTCCGGCTGTCACCGGGAGCGGGAGCGGATGCCGCTTCGGGCACGCTCCCGGCACGCTCCGGGCATGCTTCACGATGTGGGAAACTGGTCTAGACAACCCTGAACAGCGAAGGGCAGCAACACATGGCTGAGCGCCGCGTCAACGTCGGCTGGGCCGAGGGTCTCCACGCCCGCCCCGCCTCCATCTTCGTCCGAGCCGCCACGGCCGCAGGCGTCCCGGTGACGATCGCCAAGGCCGGGGGCAACCCCGTCAACGCGGCCTCCATGCTGGCCGTCCTGGGCCTGGGCGCCCAGGGCGGCGAGGAGATCGTCCTCGCCTCCGACGCCGAGGGCGCGGACGCCGCCCTGGACCGTCTGGCGAAGCTGGTCTCCGAGGGTCTCGAGGAACTCCCCGAGACCGTCTGAGGACGTAATACCGAAAGGCCCGCCCGGACCACCGGGCGGGCCTTTCGCTTTCCCCCGTCACGGGCAGCTTCTCCCTTTCGCGGGCAGCATAAATAACCCCCGATAAACGCTCCCTCTTTGTATACGGCACCCGTGTTAATGCCGAATGCTCGGCATGTTTACGGCATGTTGCGAGTTCCTCACACGGTCCGTGCGGCCGGCGCCGGAGGCGAAACGCAGGCGGTGCCCGGCGCTCGCGCGCTCGGTGTGCAGCGCCGTGACGGACCGCGCGCGGTCGCCGTCGCCGCGTGCCACGGCGTCCACGATCGCGCCGTGCTCCGCCCAGTACTCGACGGGGTCGGACGGCCCCTCGGCGGCGTACATCCAGGCGATCTTGTGCCGCAGCTGGGTCAGCGTCGAGGTCAGCGCCGGGCTGCCGGTGGCCTGGGCGAGCGTCTCGTGGAACCAGCCGCTCAGGGAGCGCAGGTCGTCGCTGTTGCCCTGGCGGGCGCGTTCCTGCCCCAGCCGGACCAGGCCGCGCAGCACCTTCAGATGGGCCTCGGTGCGGCGCTGGGCCGCGCGGGAGGCACCGAGCGGCTCGAGGAGCATGCGCATCTCCAGCAGATCGGCGGCCTCCTGCTCGGTGGGTTCCGCGACGCACGCGCCCGCGTGCCGCCGCGTCACCACGAACCCCTCGGCCTCCAGCGTGCGCAGCGCCTCCCGGACGGGGACGCGGGAGACGCCGTAACGGCGGGCGAGGACTTCCTCGGTGAGCCGGCCGCCGCGCTCGTGGACACCCGCGACGATGTCGTCCCGGATCGCCGTGCACACCGAGTGCGCGGGAATACGCATGACGAACCTCCGGCTTAATCCCCGTGAAACGTCGACGATTGACGTGTGTTCCGCGACTCTATTGCAATCGGCGGGAATTCACGACGGCGGACCGGAATCCATGCATATTTTTTGGACAGGCGATGCGTGGACAGGCGATGCCCAGAAACACCGATGCCCCGGCTCGGGGAGCCGGGGCATCGGGAAGCGGACGGTTCAGAGGTTCACGCCGTGCGCGCGGAGGTAGGCGACGGGGTCGAGGTCGGAGCCGTAATCGGCGCCCGTGCGGGCCTCGAAGTGCAGATGCGCGCCCGTGACGTTGCCGGTGGCGCCGGAGAGGCCGATCTGCTGCCCGGCGGCGACCTGCTGGCCCACCGAGACGGCGATGGACGACAGGTGACCGTACTGGGTGTACGTGCCGTCGTTCATCCTGATGACGACCTGGTTGCCGTACGAGCCGCCCCAGCCGGCCTCGACGACGGTGCCGATGCCGACCGACTGGACGGGGGTGCCGCTCGCGGCGTGGAAGTCGACACCGGTGTGGCTGCCGGAGGACCAGACGGCGCCGCCGGTCTTGTAGCCGGTCGAGACGTACGAGCCGGGGATCGGGGAGACGAAGGTGTTGAGGCGCTCGCGCTCGGCCTCCCGCGCGGCGCGCTCCTTCTCCGCGCGGGCCTCCTCGGCCGCCTTGGCGGCCTTCTCGCGCGCGGCCTCCTCGGCGGCCTTGCGCGCGGCGGCCTCGGCCGCCTCCCGGGCTGCCTCGTGCTGGGCGGCCGCCTGGGCGTCGATCCGGTCGGCTACCGCGTCGCCCAGGGTGACGACGGGCGTGAGGCCGGTCTGTGCGGCAGCGGGCTCGGCGGCGAGTGCGGGAGTCGCGAGGGAGCCGACGACGCCGGTGGTGGTGAGCGCCGCGACGCCCGCCACGCGGGCGGTGCCGCGCTGCGTCCGGCTGGGACGACGGTGCTTGCCCGGGGCGCGGGTGAACGCCATGTACAGGCTGGTCCTTTCCTTCCCTCTCGCCTACCGGGTTAGCTGACGGGTTCGGAGCAGGAAGGTCTCCTACGGACCCCCTCGCGACACGCGCGGGCGTCCGATTCACCCCAGGGACTGCGGTGGGTCCCCGGCTCCCCTGGCTCGCGCCGTAGGGGGACTCGGCGATGGCTGTCCGGTGCCGCGGATGCGGCGCACTGCCCGACGAACAGCCCGGATGACGCTAAGCGGGCCGTCTCCCAATCCTCAAACGAATCCCGGTTTTTGTAGCGCATCCCACAGGCCAGACAGGCAACTTCCGCCCCGATTCGGGCATAAGCGGGCCCTGGTGACTTTCGTGTCACCAGGGCCCCACGCGCGTGCGTCCTCGCCGCTCGCTACTCGGCCGTCACGACGGTGACTTCACCGATGCCGAGGGCCTCGACGGGCGCCTTGATCTGCGCCGCGTCACCGACGAGGATCGTCACCAGACGGTCCACCGGGAAGGCGTTCACGACGGCCGCGGTGGCCTCCACGGTGCCGGTCGCGGCCAACTGCCGGTACAGGTCGGCCTGGTAGTGGTCGGGCAGGTGCTGCTCGACCTGGTCGGCCAGGGTGCTCGCGACGGCCGCGGCGGTCTCGTACTTGAGCGGCGCCACACCCACGAGGTTCTGCACGGCGACATCACGTTCGTCGTCGGTGAGCCCGTCGGCGGCGAGCGTGCGCAGCACCGTCCACAGGTCCTCGAGAGCGGGGCCGGTGTTCGGGGTGTCGACGGAGCCGCTGATGGCCAGCATCGCCGCGCCGGTGCCGTCCGGGGCTGACCTGAGGACCTGCCCGAACGACCGCACGCCGTAGGTGTAGCCCTTCTCCTCGCGCAGCACGCGGTCCAGGCGGGAGGTGAGGGTGCCGCCGAGGCAGTACGTGCCGAGGACCTGCGCGGGCCACACGCGGTCGTGCCGGTCCGCGCCGATACGGCCGATCAGCAGCTGCGTCTGGACGGCGCCGGGGCGGTCCACGATCACGACACGCCCGGTGTCGTCGGCGACCACCGGCGGAACGGGCCGCGGCTGCGCCGAGGAGCCGGTCCAGGCGCCCAGGGTGTCGCCGAGCAGCGCGTCCAGGTCGATGCCGGTGAGGTCGCCGACGACCACGGCGGTCGCCGTGGCGGGGCGGACGTGCTTCTCGTAGAAGGCGCGTACGGCCGCGGAGTCGATGCCGGCGACCGTCTCCTCGGTGCCCTGGCGCGGACGCGACATACGGGCGCTCGCCGGGAACAGCTCCTTGGAGAGCTCCTTGGCGGCGCGGCGGGAGGGGTTGGCCAGCTCGTGCGGGATCTCGTCGAGGCGGTTGCGGACCAGCCGCTCGACCTCGCTGTCGGCGAACGCGGGCGCCCTGAGCGCGTCGGCGAGCAGCCCGAGCCCCTTGGTGAGCCGGGAGGCCGGGACCTCCAGGCTGAGGCGGACGCCGGGGTGGTCGGCGTGCGCGTCCAGGGTGGCGCCGCAGCGCTCCAGCTCGGCGGCGAACTCCTCGGCGGAGTGCTTGTCGGTGCCCTCGGAGAAGGCCCGCGCCATGATCGTGGCGACACCGTCGAGGCCGGCCGGCTCGGCCTCCAGGGGCGCGTCGAGGAGCACCTCGACGGCGACGACCTGCTGGCCGGGGCGGTGGCAGCGCAGCACGGTCAGGCCGTTGTCGAGCGTGCCGCGCTCGGGGGCCGGGAAGGCCCAGGGCTTGGCGTCGCCCGCCTGCGGCTGCGGGTGGAAGTCCATCGTGGCGAGCTCGGTCACTTCGCCGCCTCCTCGTTCTCGTCGGTGCCGGCGGCTGCGGCGGCTTCCTCTGTGTCCTCGGCGTCCTCGGCTTCCGGGGCGACGGGTTCGTAGACGAGCACCGCGCGGTTGTCGGGACGCAGGCGGGCCTTGGCGACCTCCTGCACCTCCTCCGCCGTCACCTCCAGGACGCGCTGTACGGCGGTCAGGGCGAGCTGCGGGTCGCCGAACAGGACCGCGTACCGGCACAGTTCGTCGGCGCGGCCGGCGACCGTGCCGAGCCGGTCCAGCCACTCGCGCTCCAGCTGGGCCTGCGCGCGTTCCATCTCCTCCGCCGTGGGGCCCTGCTCGGCGAACCGGGCGAGCTCCTCGTCGATGGCGGCCTCGATGACCGGCACCTCCACGTCGCCGGACGTCTTCACGTCCAGCCAGCCCAGGGAGGGCGCCCCGGCCAGCCGCAGCAGGCCGAAGCCGGCGGCCACGGCCGTACGGTCGCGCCGTACCAGCCGGTTGTAGAGCCGCGAGGACTCGCCGCCGCCGAGGACGGTGAGCGCCAGGTCGACGGCGTCGCACGCGCGCGTGCCGTCCTCCGGCAGGCGGTAGGCGGCCATCAGCGCACGCGCGGGGACCTCCTCCTCGACGATCTCGCGCAGCTGCCCGCCGATGACGTCGGGCAGCGAGCCGTCGCGCGGGGCGGGCTTGCCGTCGTGGCCCGGGATGGAGCCGAAGTACTTCTCGATCCAGGCGAGCGTCTGCTCCGGGTCGATGTCGCCGACGACGGAGAGCACGGCGTTGTTCGGCGCGTAGTACGTGCGGAAGAACTGACGGGCGTCTTCCAGGGTGGCCGCGTCCAGGTCCGCCATCGAGCCGATGGGCGTGTGGTGGTACGGGTGGCCCTCCGGGTAGGCGAGGGCGGTCAGCTTCTCGAAGGCGGTGCCGTAGGGGACGTTGTCGTAGCGCTGGCGGCGCTCGTTCTTGACGACGTCGCGCTGGTTCTCCATGGACTCGTCGTCCAGGGCGGTCAGCAGGGAGCCCATGCGGTCGGCCTCCAGCCAGAGGGCGAGCTCCAGCTGGTGGGCGGGCATGGTCTCGAAGTAGTTGGTGCGCTCGAAACTGGTGGTGCCGTTGAGGGAGCCGCCGGCGCCCTGGACCAGCTCGAAGTGACCGTTGCCCCTCACCTGGGCGGAGCCCTGGAACATCAGGTGCTCGAAGAGGTGAGCCAGACCCGTACGTCCCTTGACCTCGTGACGCGAACCCACGTCGTACCAGAGGCACACCGCGGCGACCGGGGTCAGGTGGTCCTCGGAGAGCACCACGCGCAGGCCGTTGGCCAGGCGGTGCTCGGTCGCTGTCAGGCCGCCGGAGCCTGCCTGGGCTGTGGCCGTGTGACCCATGGGCATGTACGTCCCTTCGATCGCGGAGGCGGTCGTCGAAACCGCCGTTTCTGCCGGTCCTGCCACTGTATGCAAGCGCGCGGACCCCCGACGAAGTTCCCGACGCGACCGGGATACGCCGAGAGCGAGAATGCCGGGGACACGCGGGCACCCGCGAGCCGCAGACCGCGGTCCGCGGTCCGCGGACAGCACCTCCGCTCTCCGCAGGCGTTCGCCACCACATACCGCCTTTCCACAGGCAGCCGCTACCGCCATCCCCGCGATCCGCGTCAGCCGCGGGCAGTCGTGCCGCTGGGGCGGCACGGGTGGGCGCGACGGCACCCCGCAAGCGCCGGGCAGCGGGAACACCCTCGGCCGGCCACGACACCGGGCACCCGCCCAGCCCCACACGGGTGGGCGGTGGGGGCACCTCCCGCTCGAGCGAAGCCGAGAGTGGGGGAGCCACCCCGCCGGCGCCGGGCCGCGCGACCCACCCCCAACCCACTTCACCCCGATCACCAGGAACCCCGCAAAAAGCCGATCACACGCACCGCGTACCCTGCTCCCCCGCCCCCCATCAACCGCCCGGACCCGGGACCCTGGTCCCGTCTGTCAGTGCGACGGTCCACAATGGTCCGCGTCAGATCCCGTCCAAAACGCTTCAGCAAGGAGCCGGCAGCGATGGCCCGCCGCAGCACGAAGACCCCGCCGCCCGACGACTCGTACGAGGAGAAGATCCTCGACATCGACGTCGTCGACGAGATGCAGGGCTCCTTCCTCGAGTACGCGTACTCGGTCATCTACTCCCGCGCCCTGCCGGACGCGCGCGACGGCCTCAAGCCGGTGCACCGCCGCATCGTCTACCAGATGAACGAGATGGGCCTGCGGCCCGAGCGCGGCTACGTGAAGTGCGCCCGCGTCGTCGGCGAGGTCATGGGCAAGCTGCACCCCCACGGCGACGCGTCGATCTACGACGCCCTGGTCCGCATGGCCCAGCCGTTCTCGATGCGCGTCCCCCTGGTCGACGGCCACGGCAACTTCGGCTCGCTGGGCAACGACGACCCGCCCGCCGCCATGCGGTACACCGAGTGCCGGATGGCCGAGGCCACCAGCCTGATGACCGAGTCCATCGACGAGGACACGGTCGACTTCGCGCCCAACTACGACGGGCAGGAGCAGGAACCGGTGGCGCTGCCCGCCGCCTTCCCGAACCTGCTGGTGAACGGCGCGTCGGGCATCG
Source organism: Streptomyces sp. CB02400 (assembly GCF_001905725.1). Classification (GTDB taxonomy): domain Bacteria; phylum Actinomycetota; class Actinomycetes; order Streptomycetales; family Streptomycetaceae; genus Streptomyces; species Streptomyces atrovirens. The sequence goes on along the minus strand of NZ_LIWB01000001.1, from coordinate 129,013 downwards.
CCGTCGGTATGGCCACCAACATGCCGCCGCACAACCTGCGCGAGGTCGTCGCGGCCGCGCGGCACCTGATCAGGTATCCGAACGCCGATCTCGACGCCCTGATGAAGCACGTCCCGGGCCCCGACCTGCCCACCGGCGGCCGGATCGTCGGCCTGTCCGGCGTCCGGGACGCGTACGAGTCGGGCCGCGGCACGTTCAAGATCCGCGCGACGGTCACCGTGGAGGACGTGACGGCCCGCCGCAAGGGCCTCGTCGTCACCGAGCTGCCCTTCACGGTCGGCCCGGAGAAGGTGATCGGCAAGATCAAGGACCTGGTCGGCTCGAAGAAGCTCCAGGGCATCGCCGACGTCAAGGACCTCACCGACCGCGAGCACGGTCTGCGGCTGGTCATCGAGATCAAGAACGGCTTCGTGCCGGAAGCGGTCCTGGAGCAGCTCTACAAGCTGACGCCGATGGAGGAGTCCTTCGGCATCAACAACGTGGCGCTGGTGGACGGCCAGCCGCTCACCCTGGGCCTCAAGGAACTCCTGGAGGTCTACCTCGACCACCGCTTCAACGTCGTACGCCGGCGTTCGGAGTTCCGCCGCGGCAAGCGGCGCGACCGCCTCCACCTGGTCGAGGGCCTGCTCACGGCCCTGGTGGACATCGACGAGGTCATCCGTCTCATCCGCTCCAGCGAGAACTCCGCGCAGGCCAAGCAGCGCCTGATGGAGCGGTTCTCCCTCAGCGACATCCAGACCCAGTACATCCTGGACACGCCGCTGCGCCGCCTCACCAAGTACGACCGGATCGAGCTGGAGGCCGAGCAGGACCGGCTGAACGCGGAGATCGAGGAGCTGACCCGGATCCTGGACTCGGACGCGGAGCTGCGCAAGCTGGTCTCCGCGGAACTGGCCGCGGTGGCGAAGAAGTTCGGCAACGACCGCCGTACGCTGCTGCTGGAGTCGGCCGGCGCCCCGGCCGTCGCCGTACCGCTGCAGGTGGCGGACGACCCGTGCCGGGTGCTGCTGTCCTCCACGGGCCTGCTCGCCCGCACGGCGGACAACGAGCCGCTCGCCGACGACGGCAAGCGGGTCAAGCACGACGTGATCGTCTCGGCGGTGCCGGCGACGGCCCGCGGCGAGATCGGCGTCGTCACCTCGTCCGGCCGGCTGCTCCGGCTGAACGTGATCGACCTGCCGCAGCTCCCGCAGGCGATGCCGACGCCGAACCTCTCGGGCGGAGCGCCCCTGGCCGAGTTCGTGTCCCTGGAGGACGACGAGCAGGTGGTGTGCCTGACCACGCTCGACGAGTCGTCGCCCGGCCTGGCGCTCGGCACGGAGCAGGGTGTCGTCAAGCGCGTGGTGCCCGACTACCCCTCCAGCAAGGAGGAGCTGGAGGTCATCACGCTCAAGGAGGGCGACCGGATCGTCGGCGCGGTCGAGCTGCGCACGGGCGAGGAGGACCTGGTCTTCATCAGCGACGACGCGCAGCTGCTGCGCTACCCGGCCGCGCAGGTCCGGCCGCAGGGCCGTCCCGCGGGCGGTATGACGGGCATCAAGCTCACCGAGGGGGCGAAGGTCATCTCCTTCACGGCGGTCGATCCGGCCGCGGACGCGGTGGTGTTCACGGTCGCGGGTTCGCGGGGCACGCTGGACGACTCGGTCCAGACGACGGCCAAGCTGACCCCGTTCGACCAGTACCCGCGCAAGGGCCGGGCCACCGGCGGTGTGCGCTGCCAGCGGTTCCTGAAGGGCGAGGACTGCCTGGCCCTGGCCTGGGCGGGCCCGCTCCCGGCCCGTGCCGCGCAGAAGAACGGCGCGGCGGTGACCCTCCCGGAACCCGACCCGCGCCGTGACGGCTCGGGCGTCTCCCTGCCGAAGACGGTGTCGGTGGTGGCGGGCCCGGTCTAGGCGGCCGGGTCCTCCGCCGCCCCCTGCACATAGCGGAGAACGCCCCACATGCCGTGGTCGTCGGCGTGTGGGGCGCCGTCGCTCGCGCACGCCTCCAGCTCCTCGCCGAGGGCGGTGGCGTCGATGCCCGAGCCGATGAGGACGAGCTGCGTGAGCCGCTCCCCGCCGGCGGGCCAGGGCTCGGGGTAGAACCGCAGGAACGGTCCCACGGCATGTACGGCGTACCGGTTGCCGACGTCGTACGGACCGAAGTCGACGTACCCCTTGATCCGGTAGAGCCCTTCGGGCCGGCTGTCCAGGAACCGGATCAGCCGCCGCGGGTCCAGCGGGCGCTCGGAGACGAAGGAGACGCTGTCGTACGCGGCGTGCAGGTGCTCGGAGTGGTCGGCGTGGTGCAGATCGTCGAACGACAGCTGCCCGACGCGCTCCTCGCTCGGCCTGCAGTCGAAGAGGAACTCCGGGTCGACACGGCCGTGCGTGGCGGGGACGACGGCCGCGCGGTCGACGAGGGACCGGACCAGGGTCAGTACGCGCGAGGCGTCGGTGACCCGGTCCATCTTGTTGACGACCACGAGGTCCGCGAGGGCGAGGTGCCGGTCGATCTCCGGGTGCCTGGCCCGGGTGTCGTCGAACTCGGCGGCGTCCACGACCTCGACGAGTCCGCCGTACACGAGGTCCGGATGCTCGCTGGCGAGCACCATCCGCACGAGTTCCTGCGGTTCGGCGAGGCCGCTGGCCTCGATGACGATGACGTCGATCCCGGCGGAGGGGCGGGCCAGCCGCTCGAGGTACACGTCGAGTTCGCTGCCGTCCACGGCACAGCACAGGCACCCGTTGCCCAGCGACACGGTCGAGTCACCGAGCGCCCCGGCGACGGCCATCGCGTCGATCTCGATGGCCCCGAAGTCGTTGACGACGGCACCGATGCGGCTGCCGCCGCTGCGGTGGAGAAGGTGGTTGAGCAGGGTGGTCTTCCCCGAGCCGAGAAATCCGGCCAGGACGACCACCGGAATCTGCCGCCCGCTGCTCCGCTCCGACACGCGACCCCTCTCACACCTGTGCGCACACCGGCTCGCTCACGGCGTGCGCACGGAAGACCGACTGACAGTCCAGGATACGAGTACCCGGAACGACGGCGAAGTGAACGATTGTTAGCAGCATCCACGGGGCAGACGTTGGGCAAGGCGCCGGTTTGTGCGACCCTCGCTTCCCTCCGTGCGCCGCCTGGCCGCCTTCCCGCCGATCAGAGCCGCTCGGCACCCTGGAAGGCGGCAAGCGCCGCCCACCGCTCGCCGGTTCCCCACAGTCGACCCGCAACCCGACGACCGGCGGACGGCGGCCTGATCGGGGGTATTTGACATGGCCACACGGAACAGTGGGATACGGGGGCTCCGCTCCGCGGTCGCGGCCTGCCTGGGCATGGCGGCAGGCGCCTGTGCCGCCATAGCGGCACAGCGGCACATCCTCGACACGATCAACGAACGACTGGAGCACCTGGAGGAGCGTGCGCTCACTCAGCAGCAGGCCAACCTGGCCATGCAGCAGCGCCAGCACTGGGAGCTGCTGAGCAAGGCGATGGACAACCCCGAACTCACCGAAGTCCTGGACATCTTCGAGGTGCCGGTCACCGTCCAGAAGCGACGCCAGTTCCTTTTCGCCAACGCCCTGTACACGAACCTGCTCTGCTACTACCGCATCGGCAACCTCACCAGGGACGAGTTCTTCAAACACGCCCGGGGCATGCTCCAGAACCCGATCGTCAGGGAGTACTGGTACGCGACCCGGCAACAGCGTGCGAGCCTGACGGGGACGGAAGAAGCAGAGCTCGGCCGGCTGATCGACGATCTGCTGCTGCAGCTGGACGAGGCCGACACCGACGAGTGGTAGGTGGTCGGGGACCCACCACTCGATGCGTGACTAGGCGTCCGGGATGTCCGCCTTCGCCTTGATCAGGGTCTCTCTGGTGATCACGACGATGCGTTCGTAGTCGGCACGTGCGGCGTCCTCGGGCAGTTGGGAATCGAGTGAATCGGTGGCATCCGTGCCGATGACGGCGAAGTTCCCGTCAGCCAGCTCGAAGATATCGGGACATGTTCCACCACCAGTACTGCCTCGATAGCGCGGAGCGACACCGAGACGGCGGACGATCTGACTCACTGTTCAATTTCCTCTGCTTCTCAAGACGCGAGCGCCTGCGCCCGCTGCCACGCGACGCGCGATGGCATCGTCGCAGGTCTGCCTCCCGACCGGGGGAGGCTCGCAGATGGTCGGACCCGCTCGCACCTCAAAGGACGCAACGCGTGCGGCATTCCTATCACTCGGGGGCGTGAGGGCACTCCCACTCCGAGGAATCCTCCGTAAGAGTGACGAGTAAGCGAAGAATCGATGATCAGCCTCGTTCAAGGCAATTGTCATCATTGGGCCGTGCGCGCCCACGGACGCGGTCGGCCCACGATGTACGGGCGGGCCGACAAGCCACTCGCGAGCAAGTCAGGTTAGGCTCACCTTTGTGAGTAGCACGTGCTCGAACGTCTCCCGTGAGTTCGATGAGCCGGTCGCGGGAACCGCGGCCACCGCGCGGACCTGGCTGCTGCTGGAGCAGCCCGGCCCCTGGGGTGCCAAGGCGCTCACCTCCAGCCACCTCGATCCCGCGCTGGGCCGCGCCCTGGAGGCCGCCGCGCAGGGCAGCGGGGTGCGGATCGCGCTCATACGGCGACCCGGACGGCACGCGGACCGCCGGACGCCCGCCACGCGCCGGGTGTACGTGGCCCACACCGTTCCTGGAAACGTGTGGCTGTACGCCACCACCACGGACCCCGAACGCCTGCTCGACCTCGACTTCGCCGCGCTCGGCAGGGGCGAGCCAGAGTCCTTCGCGACCGCGCTCGGCGGACGGCCCCACGAGGGCGGCCCCCTCGCCCTCGTCTGCACCAACGGCAAACGCGACCGCTGCTGCGCCCTCCTCGGACGGCCCCTGGCGGCCGAACTCGCCGCCTCCGGGGTCGAGGGTGTCTGGGAGGTCACCCACCTGGGCGGTCACCGCTTCTCCCCCACGGTGCTCGTGCTGCCGTACGGCTACGCGTACGGGCGGGCCGAGGCGCACACCGTCAAGGAGGTGCTGCACGGCGCGCGGGAGGGTCGGATCGTCGTCGAGGGATGCCGGGGAGGCTCCGCCTGGGAGCGGCCCGGTCAGGCGGCCGAGCTGGCCGTCCGGCGCGCGGTGGGCGAGTACGCCGCCGAGGCCCTGAGCGTCGTACGGACGGACGGCGCGGCGCCCCGCTGGGAAGTGACCGTCGCCCACGGGGACGGGCGCCGGTGGCTGGTGGAGGTCGCCCGGGGCGCGTCCCTGCCGCCCCGTCCGGAGAGCTGCGGGTCGGCGCTCGGTTCGCCCGCGCGGATGGACGTCGTGGGCGTCCGCGAGGTGACCCTGGCGGCGTTGGCGGGCTGACCGCTCCCGCTCGCGGGAACACGGGCCCGGGAGATCCCCGCCACACCCCTGCGGCACCCCGCGCCCGCCCACGTACCGTCATGGGTATGAGCTCCACTCCCCCCGCACGCCGCCTGCGCCTCGGCCTGCCGCGGCGGGTGTTCTCGCAGGTCCTGCTGATGCAGCTGGCGATCGCCGCGGGAGTCGCGGTGCTGGCCACCGGGCTGTTCCTCGCGCCGCTCGGCGACCAGCTGGACGACCAGGCGATGCGCCGCGCGCTCGCGATCGCGCAGACCACCGCCCAGCAGCCGCAGCTGGCGCGGGACCTGCGCGGCACGGCGCCGTCCCCGGACGGGCCGGTGCAGCGGGAGGCGGAACGGATCCGGAAGGCCACCGGTGCCGAGTACATCGTGGTGCTGGATGGGCGGGGCGTGCGCTGGTCGCACACCGATCCGGAGCGGATCGGCGGCCTGGTGTCGACCGACCCCGGTGAGGCGCTGGCCGGACATGACGTCATGGAGATCGACGACGGCACTCTGGGGCGCTCCGCGCGGGGCAAGGTTCCGCTGCGGGACGACGACGGGGAGATCGTCGGGGCGGTCTCCGTCGGCATCGCCTACGACAGCGTCCGGGCCCGGCTGATCCACGCCATCCCTGGACTGTTCGCGTACGCCGGCGGCGCCCTGGCCGTGGGCGCGCTCGCTGCCTGGCTGATCTCCCGGCGGGTGCAGCGGCAGACCCGCGACCTGGCCTTCTCGGACATCGCGGCGCTGCTCGCGGAGCGTGAGGCGATGCTGCACGGCATCCGGGAGGGCGTCGTCGCCCTGGACCGCGCCGGCCGCATCCGCCTGCTGAACGACGAGGCGCAGCGCCTGCTGGGGATCGGCGAGGAGGCCGTCGGCCACTCCCCCGACCTGGCGCTCGGTGCGGGACGCACCGCCGATGTGCTGGCCGGGCGGGTGACCGGTACCGATCTGCTCACCGTCCGCGGCCGGCGGGTCCTGGTCGCCAACCGGATGCCGACGGACGACGGCGGCGCCGTGGCCACCCTGCGCGACCGCACGGAGCTGGACCGGCTCGGCCGGGAACTGGACTCCACGCGGGGGCTGATCGACGCGCTGCGCGCCCAGGACCACGAGCACGCCAACCGCATGCACACCCTGCTGGGGCTGCTGGAGCTGGAGATGTACGACGACGCGGTGGAGTTCGTCGGCGAGGTCGTCGGCGATCACCGGGCCACGTCGGAGCAGGTCACCGAGAAGATCCGGGATCCGCTGCTCGCGGCGCTGCTGGTGGGCAAGGCGACGGTCGCGGCCGAGCGCGGTGTGGCGCTGTGGGTGTCGGACGGGACCCGGCTGCCGGACCGGCTGATCGACCCCCGGGGGCTCGTCACCGTCGTCGGCAATCTGGTGGACAACGCCCTGGACGCCGTCGCCGGCACTCCGCACGCGCGCGTGGAGGTCGAACTGCGCGCCGAGGGCCGTACGGCGGTACTCGTGGTGCGCGACACCGGGCCCGGAATTCCGCCGGAGCACCGCGAGTTGATCTTCACCGAGGGCTGGTCCACCAAGGAGCCGCCGGCCCACCGCGAGCGGGGCATCGGGCTGCCGCTGGTGCGCCGGCTCGCCGAGCGGCAGGGGGGCAGCGCGGACGTGGGCGAGGCGCCCGGCGGGGGCGCGGAGTTCACCGTCGTGCTGCCCGAGGCCCTGGCCGAGCCGGGCGCGGAACCCGCGCTCACCGGGGCGCCCGTCCCGGGGACCGTCGAGGAGGAGTCGGAATGATCGAGGTCCTGGTCGTGGACGACGACGTGCGGGTCGCGCGGGTCAACGCCGCGTACGTCGAGAAGGTGCCCGGCTTCCATGTCGCCGGTCAGGCGCACAGCGCGGCCGAGGCTCTCGGCCGGCTGGAGTCACTGCCCCGGCTGGATCTCGTGCTCCTGGACCACTATCTGCCCGACGAGACGGGGCTCGAGGTGGTGCAGGAGATGCGCCGGCGCGGGCACCAGACCGACGTGATCATGGTGACGGCGGCCCGTGACGTGTCGACGGTGCAGGCGGCGATGCGCCAGGGCGCCCTGCAGTACCTGGTCAAGCCGTTCGCCTTCGCCGGACTGCGCGCCAAGCTGGAGGCGTACGCGGAGCTGCGCCGCACCCTCGACGGCGGGGGTGAGGCGGAGCAGGCGGAGGTGGACCGCATCTTCGGCGCGCTGTCGGCGTCGTCCGAGCCGCAGTTGCCGAAGGGGCACTCCCCCACCACCGCGGAACTCGTACGGCAGTCCCTGATGAACGCGGGCGGCCCGCTGTCGGCCCAGGAGATCGCCGAACGCACGGGGGTGAGCCGCCAGACCGCCCAGCGCTATCTGAAGCTCCTGGAGCGTACGGGGCGGGCCACGCTGACCCTGAAATACGGTGACGCGGGCCGCCCGGAACACCGTTATGTGTGGGCGACCCGCGCCTGAGTGAGGACACGGCCCATGGGGGGCGGGGGAGGGAACTCCCGCGGACGGCGGCACCGTCCGTCTCCGCCGGACGCCCTACGCGGCCCCCGCGCCGGTCAGTGAGCGCACCTCGGTCTCCGCGTGCTTGGCCTCGTCGGGCACCTCGGGCGAGGTGAGCGTGCCGAGCCAGCCCGCGAGGAAGCCCAGCGGGACGGAGACCAGGCCGGGGTTCTGCAGCGGGAAGAGCTGGAAGTCGGCGCCCGGGAAGAGCGACGCGGGGCTGCCCGACACCACGGGGGACAGCAGCACCAGCACCACGGCCGGGATCAGCCCCCCGTACACGGCCCACACGGCACCGCGTGTGGTGAAGCCGCGCCAGAACAGCGAGTACAGCAGCACGGGCAGGTTCGCGGACGCGGCCACGGCGAAGGCGAGGCCCACCAGGAACGCGACGTTGAGGTCGCGGGCCAGCAGACCGAGGCCGATCGCGACCAGGCCGATGCCGACCGAGGCGACGCGGGCGACGGCCACCTCACTGCGCGGCTTCCCGCGCCGGCGGCGCAGGGAGGCGTACAGGTCGTGCGCGACGGACGCCGAGGAGGCGAGCGTGATTCCGGCGACCACGGCGAGGATCGTGGCGAAGGCGACCGCGGCGACGATCGCGAACAGGATCGTTCCACCGGTGGAGCCGGCGCCGCCGCCCAGGTCGAGGGCGAGCAGGGGCACCGCCGTGTTCCCGGACGCGTTCGAGGCGCGCACGGTGTCCGGTCCGATGAGGGCGGCGGCGCCGAAGCCGAGCACGATCGTCATCAGGTAGAAACCGCCGATGAGCCCGATCGCCCAGACGACCGACCGCCGTGCCGCCCGCGCGGTGGGGACGGTGTAGAAGCGGGACAGGATGTGCGGCAGCCCGGCCGTGCCGAGCACCAGCGCGAGGCCCAGGCTGATGAAGTCGAACCGCGCGGTCCAGTCCCCGCCGTAGGCGAGACCGGGTGCCAGGAACGCCTCCCCGTGACCGCTGCGTTCGGCCGCGGTGAGGAGCAGCCGGTTGAAGTCGCCGTGGAACCGCAGCAGGACGAGGACGGTCAGCGCGATGGTGCCGCCGAGCAGCAGGACCGCCTTGACGATCTGGATCCAGGTGGTGGCCCGCATCCCTCCCAACGACACGTAGATGACCATGAGCACGCCGACGCCTACGACGGTCCAGGCCCGGGTCGCCTCGCCCGTGCCGCCGAGCAGCAGCGCGACCAGGCTGCCCGCGCCCACCATCTGCGCCACCAGATACAGAACGGACACGGTGACCGAGGAGGTTCCCGCCGCGATGCGCACCGGCCGCTCCCGCATGCGTGCGGCGACCACGTCGGCGAGCGTGAACCGTCCGCAGTTGCGCACCAGTTCCGCGACCAGGAACAGGACCACCAGCCAGGCCACCAGGAAACCCACCGAGTAGAGCATCCCGTCGTAGCCGACGAGCGCGATGAGTCCGGAGATGCCGAGGAAGGACGCGGCCGACATGTAGTCGCCCGCGATGGCAAAACCATTTTCCATCGGGGAGAAGAGCCGGCCGCCCGCGTAGAACTCCTCCGCCGAGCCCTGCCGGTGGCGGCTCACCCAGGTCGTGATGACCAGGGTCACCGCGACGAACGCGCCGAACAGCAGCAGTGCCGGAAGCCGGTGATCGCCCGTCATGCCGCGCCGCCTCTCCCGCGCGCCAGCTCCTGGGCGTCCCAGCGCAGTTCCAGCGCCGCCCGGTCCCGGCGCAGCCGCGCGTGGCGGACGTAGGCCCAGGTGAGCAGGAAGGTGGTCAGGAACTGGCCGAGCCCGGCGAGCATGCCCAGGTTCACGGCGCCCGCGACGGGCCGTGCCATCAGTCCCGGTGCGGTCGTGGCGGTCACGACGTACGCCACGTACCAGGTGAGGAAGGCGGCGACCGCCGGGACCACGAACCGCCGGTACCGGCTGCGCACCTCCTGGAAGGCCGCGCTGCGCTGTACTTCGAGGTAGACGTCGGCCCCGTCCGCGCGGCGGGCCGGCACCGCCGCCTCCGCCGGGCCGGCCGACTCGCCCCAGCCCGAGGCCAGGGCGTCGTACCAGGGATCGTCGTACCTCACGTCCCCCGAGTTGCTTCGCTGCATGCCCAAGGATGGACAGAACGGGAAGATCCCCGACTCTTCTTCCCGTTCCGCTTCACCCCATCAGGTGACTGGTCCGTGCGCGCGTCCCGCGTGCCCGCCAGGGCCTGTCCGGCGGATCATGCGGAGACGCGGGGCCCGGCACACCCTCCCTCACTGCCCGAAAGGGCGTGGGGGCGCCCCCAGCGGCGTTGTCGTCGGTCACCGACTCCCCACGCTCGGCTGCTCCCCCACGCTCGGCTTCGCTCGAGCGGGAGAGGCCCCATGCACGGGGGACCCCTATAGCCCCGCTCACCTGGGCTGCAAGGCGCCGCCGGTTTCCTCCGACTCGATCCGCCGGACAGGCTCTACGCGTCGATGCGCGAGCGGTCCAGGGTCGCCGCGGAGCTGGAGATGAACTCCTTGCGCGGGGCGACGTCGTTGCCCATGAGGAGGTCGAAGACCTGCTCGGCGGCCTCCAGGTCGGTGAGGTTGATCCGGCGCAGGGTGCGGTGACGCGGGTCCATGGTGGTCTCGGCCAGCTGGTCGGCGTCCATCTCGCCGAGGCCCTTGTAGCGCTGGATCGAGTCCTTGTAGCGGATGTTCTTGCTCTGGAACTCCATGAGCTTGTCGCGCAGTTCCCGGTCCGAGTACGTGTAGACGTACTTGTCCTGGCCCTTCTTGGGCTGGACCAGCTCGATGCGGTGCAGCGGCGGCACCGCGGCGAACACCCGGCCGGACTCGACCATGGGCCGCATGTAGCGGTGGAACAGGGTCAGCAGCAGGGTGCGGATGTGGGAGCCGTCGACATCGGCGTCGGTCATCATGATGATCTTGCCGTAGCGGGCCGTGTCGATGTCGAAGGTGCGCCCCGACCCCGCCCCTATGACCTGGATGATCGCGCCGCACTCGGCGTTCTTCAGCATGTCCGTCACGGACGACTTCTGGACGTTGAGGATCTTGCCGCGGATCGGCAGGAGCGCCTGGAACTCGGAGTTCCGGGCGAGCTTGGCCGTGCCGAGCGCGGAGTCTCCCTCGACGATGAACAGCTCGCTGCGGTCGACGTCGTCGCTGCGGCAGTCGGCGAGCTTGGCGGGCAGCGAGGAGGACTCCAGGGCCGTCTTGCGGCGCTGCGCGTCCTTGTGCTGACGGGCCGCGATGCGGGTCCGGGCCGCGGCGACGGCCTTCTCCATGACGACGCGGGCCTGCTGGGCGTCGTCGCGCTTGGTGGAGGTCAGGAACGCCTTGAGTTCCTTGGAGATCACGTTGTTCACGATGCGGCGGGCCGCCGAGGTGCCGAGGACCTCCTTGGTCTGGCCCTCGAACTGCGGCTCGGCCAGGCGGACCGTGACCACCGCGGTGAGGCCCTCGAGGGCGTCGTCCTTGACGATGTCGTCCTCGGCCACGCGCAGCATCTTCTTGGTGCGCAGCACCTCGTTCATCGTCTTGGCGACGGCCTGCTCGAAGCCGGCGACATGGGTGCCGCCCTTGGGGGTGGCGATGATGTTGACGAACGACCTGAGCGTGGTGTCGTAGCCGGTGCCCCAGCGCATCGCGACGTCGACGCCGAGCTCGCGGGTGACCTCGGTGGGCGTCATCTGGCCGTGCTCGTCGAGGACCGGGACGGTCTCCTTGAAGGTTCCCTGTCCGGTGAAGCGGAGGGTGTCGCAGACGGGCCGGTCGGAGGCCAGGAACTCGCAGAACTCGCTGATGCCGCCGTCGAAGCGGAACGACTCCTCGCCCTTGCTGCCGCCCTCGCCGAGCCCGAACTCGTCGCGGACGACGATGGTCAGCCCCGGCACCAGGAACGCGGTCTGGCGGGCGCGCTGGTGCAGCGTGTCCAGGGCGAGCTTGGCGTCCTTGAGGAAGATCTGGCGGTCGGCCCAGTAGCGCACGCGCGTGCCGCTGCGGGTCTTGGGGATCTTCTTGGCCTTGCGCAGTCCGCTCCCGGCCTCGAACTTCGCGTCCGGGCCCATGGCGGCGAAGGCTCCGGGGACACCGCGCCGGAAGCTGATCGCATGGGTGTGCCCGCCACGGTCCACCTCGACGTCCAGCCGCGCGGAGAGCGCGTTGACGACGGAGGCGCCGACGCCGTGCAGACCGCCGGAGGCGGCGTACGAGCCGCCGCCGAACTTGCCGCCGGCGTGCAGCTTGGTCATGACGACCTCGACGCCGGAGAGGCCGGTCTTGGGTTCGACGTCGACCGGGATGCCCCGGCCGTTGTCCCGGACCTCCACCGAGCCGTCGTCGTGGAGGACCACGTCGATGTGGTCGCAGTAGCCTCCGAGGGCCTCGTCCACGGAGTTGTCGATGATCTCCCAGAGGCAGTGCATCAGACCGCGGCTGTCGGTCGACCCGATGTACATTCCGGGGCGCTTCCGCACGGCCTCGAGCCCCTCGAGGACGAGCAGGTGCCGCGCGGTGTAGTTGGAACCGTCCCGGTCTGCTCCTGCCAGCAGCGCTGTGGACGGCACGGACGTCTCGGCGGTCACGCGGTTCGCTCCTCGCTGAATTTCAGATGCGGCCCTCTTGGGTAAGGGCGCGGCTTCAGTCACCGGTGAGAGGGTACCGAGGCCTGGTAGAGCCGTTGTAACGCCACCCTCGCTTCAGCCCACCCTAGTCCAGGGTCGCATGCGTGTTCGATCCCTCGATGGAGTGAAGCACACATCACGTTCCCTTCGAGGCATGAACCATTTAGGCTCCGGGCACGTCCTCATGAACAACCGGCAAGCCAGCCGGGAGGGCCGACCACCGATACGAACGCGAATCCGTACGACACATCAGACACGCACTACGGCACATTCGCCGCCAACCGGCAACAGCCACCCACCTCGGAAAATTTTTTCGAGGAGAAGCCACGAGCGGGAACGTTTTGGGGCTGGTTGGATGTTGACCCTGGTACGACAGCTCGTCGAGCTAGAGAAGAGGCGACGTGACTACTGTTCTGACCCCCGCGAGCCCACTGACGGCCGCCGATCGCTGCGACCGCTGCGGCGCCCAGGCATACCTGCGCGTCGTCCTGCTGAGCGGCGGAGAACTGCTCTTCTGCGCCCACCACGGCCGCAAGTTCGAGCCGGAACTCAAGAAGATCGCCGCTGAGATACAGGACGAGACGGAGCGGCTGACCGCCCCTCCGGTGACCGCTCCCGACGAAGAGCGCTGACAGAGAGCGCCGACACTTCGCGTCCGACGACGAGCAGCCCGGCACAGGCCGGTGAGCGGGCGGCTGTCTCCACTCCGGAGGCAGCCGCCCGTCTCGTGCCCGCACCCGCCAGGAGCCGCCCAGCGGTCCTCCTGTGCCCTTTTGGCCGTTCTCAGCCCTGCGGCCGCCCAAGGGTCCGCAGGATGTCGGAGACCCGCGTGTACACCCCGGGACTGCCCGCCCAGCCGCACCCCGTCCCCCAGGAGACGAGGCCTATCAGCCGCCCCTGGGCCACCAGCGGCCCTCCACTGTCGCCCTGACAGGCGTCCCGGCCCCCTCGCACCTCTCCCGCGCACAGCATCGTCTCGGCACGGTAGGTGCCCTCGGAACCGCCCGGATACGCCTTCTCGCACAGCGCGTCGGGCTGCACCCGCACGCGTGCCGCGTGCAGGCTGCCGGCATAGGCCCCGGACCCCGTGGTGTCCCCCCACCCGTAGACGGTGGCCGCGGTACCCGCCCGGTACGCGGGATCACCGGCCCCGGCCATGGCTATCACCGAGCTCGAGGGCAGCGGCTCGGCCAGACTGAGCACGGCGTAGTCGCCGGAGTTGGTGACGCCGTCGTAGTCCGGGTTCACCCAGGTGCCGCGTACGGCGATCTCCTGACCGCGGTCCGAGAGCAGTTCCGTACGCCCCGTGATCACCCTGAGGTCGCCCACGCGTCCCGGGGGCGCCCCCAGCACCTCCTCGTCCATGCAGTGGGCCGCGGTGAGCACGGTGGTCCGGCCGACCGCCACACCCCCGCAGAACTGTCCCGCTCGCGTACCTCCGAACCGGTCGCGGCTGGACAGCGCCACTGTCCACGGACCCTCCGAGACATCGACGGGGAAGCCACCGACGACGATGCTGTCGGCGGCTGCCGGAACGGCCGAGGCCAGCGGTATGACGGTCGCGGCGGCCGCGAGGGCCAGCGGCCGGGCCAGGGCCCGGGCAAGACGACGTCGCATGCACGCTCCTCACACTGGGGTGATCCTGAAACACCCACAGTGATGGACCCCGCCCGAGCCCGCACCCGCGCGACAACGCGAAGGCCCAGCTCCCCAGGACGGGAAACCGGGCCTGACGCGAACCGGCACACGACGGCGTGTCGTGGCGGGCGGACCTGGGAGGTGCCGTTTGGATCTTGCCGGAGTCGCGGGTCCTGGCACGCACATCTGCGGCGTTGTCGCCTGAAACCGGCCTGATCCAGACAACACCCCCTAGTCGAGGTAGTCGCGCAGCACCTGGGAGCGCGACGGGTGGCGCAGCTTCGACATGGTCTTGGACTCGATCTGGCGGATGCGCTCGCGCGTGACGCCGTACACCTTGCCGATCTCGTCGAGGGTCTTCGGCTGACCGTCGGTGAGACCGAAGCGCATGGAGACGACGCCCGCCTCGCGCTCGGACAGGGTGTCCAGGACGGAGTGGAGCTGCTCCTGCAGCAGCGTGAAGCTGACCGCGTCGGCCGGGACGACCGCCTCGGAGTCCTCGATGAGGTCACCGAACTCGCTGTCGCCGTCCTCGCCCAGCGGGGTGTGCAGGGAGATGGGCTCGCGGCCGTACTTCTGGACCTCGATGACCTTCTCGGGGGTCATGTCGAGTTCCTTGGCCAGCTCCTCCGGGGTGGGCTCGCGGCCCAGGTCCTGGAGCATCTGGCGCTGTACGCGCGCGAGCTTGTTGATGACCTCGACCATGTGCACCGGGATACGGATGGTGCGCGCCTGGTCGGCCATCGCGCGGGTGATCGCCTGGCGGATCCACCAGGTGGCGTACGTGGAGAACTTGTAGCCCTTGGTGTAGTCGAACTTCTCCACCGCGCGGATCAGACCGAGGTTGCCCTCCTGGATGAGGTCCAGGAAGAGCATGCCGCGGCCGGTGTAGCGCTTGGCCAGGGAGACCACCAGACGGAGGTTGGCCTCCAGCAGGTGGTTCTTGGCGCGGCGGCCGTCCTCGGCGATGATCTCCAGCTCGCGCTTGAGCTTGGGCGCCAGCTTGTCGGAGTTGGCCAGCTTGTCCTCGGCGAACAGACCCGCCTCGATGCGCTTGGCGAGCTCGACCTCCTGCTCGGCGTTGAGCAGGGGGACCTTGCCGATCTGCTTGAGGTAGTCCTTGACCGGGTCGGCGGTGGCACCGGCGGCGGCGACCTGCTGGGCGGGCGCGTCGTCCTCGTCCTCGTCGGAGAGCACGAAGCCGGCGTTCTCGGTGCCCTCGGGCTCCTCCGCGGCCTTGGTGTCCTCGAGGACCTCCTCGTCGCCCAGCTCGGCGTCGTCCTTCTTGGCCGTGGTCTTCTTGGTGGCCGTCTTCTTGGCCGTGGTCTTCTTGACGGCCGCCTTCTTCGCGGTCGTCTTCTTGGCAGCCGCCTTCTTGGCGGGTGCCTCCTCCTCGGCGGCGGGGTCGGCGGCGGGCGCCGCCGGAGTCGCGGTGGCGGTGGCCTTCCGGGCGGTCACCGTCTTGGCGGCGACCGTCTTGGTGGCGGTGCGCTTGGCGGGACTCTTCGCTGCGACGCTCTTGCGGGTGCGCTTGGGCTCTGCGGCACTGACCATCAGCGTCACACCCTCTTCCTCGAGGATCTGGTTGAGGCTGCGCAGTACGTTCTTCCACTGAGTGGCCGGAATCTGGTCAGCTTCGAAGGCCCGACGCACGTCATCGCCGGCGATCTGCCCCTCAGCCTTTCCCCGCTCAATGAGCGCCATGACAGAGACGGACTCGGCGATCTCCGGCGGGAGCGTACGGGATGTGCTGGCCGACACGAACAACCTCTCGGAACGTTGGAAAACGGCTTCCGGCCCCGTCCACAGTGGACAGGGGCCGACCGCCGGCTTGGGGATGGGCCGACGGCGCGGGCGGGGGCCGGGGAAGATGCACAGCGCCATGAACGGCGTCCGTATTCCCTCCGCGGCTGTCACCTCTTAGGTCATCGCGTTCTTCCCAGGAGCGTTACGCCCAATCCGCGTGGCCCGAGTCACACCCCGTAAGCGCACAGAATCGGTCAAACAATTACGAAAGCGTTCACTCAGGGGCGAGGAGGTCACC
Source organism: Streptomyces sp. CB02400 (assembly GCF_001905725.1). Taxonomy (GTDB): domain Bacteria; phylum Actinomycetota; class Actinomycetes; order Streptomycetales; family Streptomycetaceae; genus Streptomyces; species Streptomyces atrovirens. Next base: position 112,933 of record NZ_LIWB01000001.1, on the reverse strand, counting down.
TCTCCGAGTCTGCCACGCCGTTCTGGGCATCGGACCCCGCGGGATCATCGATGATCCCGCGGGGTCCGACGGGGGACGGCTCATCGGTGGGGCGCTGCCACAGGAGGGGGATGGCATGCCGGACCGCGCCGTCCGCGGAACGCGGTCAGTGCTCGCGCGGGGCGGGCACCACGCGTTCCACCTCTGGGTGGACCGTGAGCAGTTGCCGCATGGCCGCCTCGGCCGCCGCGCCGTCGCCGCCGGCGAGGGCGTCGACGATCCGGCCGTGCTGCGCCAGGGACGTCTCGTTCGGTCGCTCACAGCCCGTGGCCGGGCCGCCCGAGACCTGCAGCGCGGCGGACACGATCCCGGAGAGGTGCTCCAGCATCCGGTTGCCGGCGATCTGGATGAGCAGGGAGTGGAACTCCGCGTCGGCGCGGGCGAAGGTCAGGGCGTCGCCCTGCCCCATGGCGTGGCCCATGATCTCGACCATGTCGGTCAGGCGCTGCTGGACGTCCTCCCGTCCGTGCCCGGCCGCCAGGCAGGCGGCGAGCGGCTCGATCGTCCAGCGCAGCTCGCTGAGCTCACGGCGCTGGTCGTCGCGCTGCGGCCCGAAGGCCCGCCACTCGATGATGTCCGGGTCGAGGAGGTTCCAGTCGCTGACGGGGCGCACGCGCGTACCGACGTTCGGCCGGGCGCTGACCAGGCCCTTGGCCTCCAGGACACGGAGCGACTCGCGGACGACGGTGCGGGAGACCTCGAAGCGCTGGCCGATCTCCTCCGGCACCAGCGGGCGGTCGGCGCCCAGGTCCCCGGAAACGATCATCTGACCCAACTGCTGGACGAGTTGGCCGTGCAGCCCGCGACCGCGGCTGCCCGCGGCCCGTCGGCCCACACGGCCCAGCTCCGGGTCCGCGCCGTCCCAGGCAGGGGCCCCGACGCGGTCGACGGCGGGCGTCTCGGCGTAGGGGTAGCGGTCGAGTCCGCCCGGGCTCGCGAGGCCGGAGTCTGCGGAGCGGGCGGCGGTCATCATGGTGTGCGCAAGGGTACTCACGCATCCTTTGTCGGCTCCGCTTCCAACTCCCTTGAGGTCTTTGGTGAAAAGCACACGAAAGGGTGATCGCTCACCCCGTCGCAATTGACGCCTTATCGGAAAGAAATGGGCTTTCTGCGGGGAGTTGTGGGCGGGGGCGGGCCGATGCGTTCGTGGACGGTCGTTATCGGACTCTGCTCCGCAGACCGGTGAGCACGTACGCGCACAGCAGCGCCGCCAGCGACAACGTCAGCGCGCCGCCGACGGGTTGGGCGACCAGGCGCAGGACCGCGTCCAGATGGCGTTCGCCCCCGAAGGGCCACCGGAGCGGCACACCGTCCCGCAGCCGCGACGCGAGCGGGGCCGGGGTGCGCGCCGCCGGCCCCTCCGTCACCTTGTGCACGAGCGGCACGACGAGAAGGGGTACGGCGACGACGACGGCGAGACCGGCGGTGGTGGACCGGAACACGCCCGCGGCCAGCACACCGGCGCAGGCGCACCCGGTCACCAGGCCGAGCCAACCCGCACTCAGCGGCAGCCAGTCGGCGGGAACCTCGACGGCCTCCCGTCCGTAGACGAGGTAGAGCAGCTCGGCGTCACACCCGACGGTCAGGACGGCCAGCACCAGCGCGGTGGCCGAGGCCACGAGGAGTTTGGCGGTCAGCAGCCCCAGCCGCCGGGGCACGGTGCCGCGGTCCGCCGCCAGCGCGGGGTGGCGGAACTCGTCGCCGAAGGCCAGCGCGCCGAGCAGTCCCGCGCCGAGCGCCGCGGGCGGCAGCGGCAGCTCCCTCGGCCACGCGGCCAGCAGGCGCGGCTGCGGGGTGTGCCCGACCCGCGCCAGCAGTACGGCGGTGAGCGCGGACACGACGAGCACGGCCGCCCCGACGAGGAACCCCGTGCCGACACCCGTGGCACGGCGGATCTCGTAGCGCAGCGGGCGAAGGGGTCTGGGGGCGGGGCGGACGGAGACGGAAGGGGGAAGCCCGGCAGCGGCGTCGCGTGTGCGGGCGGCCCGGCGCGAGCGGGTCCTGGAGGCCGGGGGGGCGTCCTCGACGGCGGCTTCCTCCGGCTCCTGCCGGAGCGGGGACACGGACGCGGGGGAGCCTTCGCCGGCCGGGGCGCCGGGGTGGTCGTCCGGATCGCGTGCCGTGTCGTCCGCGGGGACGGGTCCCCCGGCGTCCCGGACGGCGGTGCCGACCGGGGTCCCCTTCTCGCCCGGCGCCGGTTCGCCCGCCCCGGCGCCGGGACCCATGTCCCCGGTCTCGTCCGCCAGTTGGTGTACGACGATGCCGTGCCGGAACGCGACCTCGCCGACGTCCGCGCAGGTACTGCCATAGACGCAGAGGCGGTTGCCGCCCTCGTGCACGGCCTCCACCGACCGCCGGGTGGCGCGGGCCTCCTGCGCGAGCAGGGCGGAGAGGCGGGCGGCGTGCGGGCTGCGGACGGCGACGCGGGGGCGCAGCCGGGTCCGCGAGAAGTCCGCCGCCTCCTGGTCGGCGACGAGCCTTCCCCGTTCCAGGGTGACCACGTGGTCCGCGATCCGCGCGGCCTCCTTCGGGTCCGCCGTCGTGCACAGCACCGTACCGCCCTGGGCCGCGTACGCCCTGAGTGTGCCGTACAGCCAGCGGCTCTCGGTGGCGGAGAGACCGCGCGCGGGCTCGTCGAGCACGAGTGTGTGCGGGTCCGGCAGCAGTGCGCAGGCCAGTCCCAGGCGGCGGTCCATGCCGCGCGACAGGGTGCCCAGGCGTTCGTCGCGCAGGCTCACGATCCCTGCCGCCTCGAGGACTTCGTCGGCCCGGCGGACCGGGACGCCCGCGGCGGCGCACAGCATGCGCAGGTGCCCGCGGACGGTGCGGGCGGGGTGGCCCGGCACATCGCCGAGCAGCACGCCGACTTCGTGGGCGGGATGGGGGATGCGGTGCAGCGGGCGGCCCCTGAAGTAGGTGATGCCACGGCCGCGTTGGAGTTCGAGCATGAGCCGGAGCGCCGTCGTCTTGCCGGCGCCCGGTGCTCCGAGCAACGCGGTGACACGGCCCGCGTGCGCCTCGAAGGAGACGTCGTCGACGGCGGGCGGAAGCTCTTTGCGAGGGCTGCTGGTCAGTCCGGTGGCCTGGATCACCCGATGCAAGATAGCGCGCCATATCGGATTTTCCGGGCATCTCGCGGCCGGTCGGCGGAGAGGAAGGGCGCTGCCCCGCCGGGCCCGTTGGCCGGGTCCGGTCGGGCCGCGTCAGACCTCGGGGCGCAGCATCGGGGGGTTGAGCAGGGTGGCGCCGCCGGCCCGGAAGAGCTGGGCGGGGCGACCGCCCTGCCGGGTGGTCGTACCACCGGTGGGGACCAGGAAGCCCGGCGTGCCCGTCACCTTGCGGTGGAAGTTGCGCGGGTCGAGCGCCACGCCCCAGACCGCCTCGTAGACCCGGCGCAGCTCGCCGACGGTGAACTCGGGCGGGCAGAAGGCCGTCGCCAGCGACGAGTACTCGATCTTGGAGCGGGCGCGTTCCACCCCGTCCGACAGGATCCGGGCGTGGTCGAAGGCGAGGGGCGCCACCGGCTCGCCGTCCCGGCCGTAACCGCCCTGCTGCAGCAGTTCCTCGACGGGCGCCCAGCGTGCGTTGCTGGCGTCACCGCCCGCCCGGGGCGCGGGCAGGTCGGGGGCGAGGGCGAGGTGGGCGACGCTGACGACCCGCATCCGGGGGTCGCGCTCGGGATCGCCGTACGTGGCGAGCTGTTCCAGGTGAGCGCCGTTGTCCTGGGCGGGGGCGGCGGGGTCGTGCACCCTCAGCCCTGTCTCCTCGGCCAGTTCCCGGGCCGCCGCCTGCGCCAGGTCCTCGTCGTCCCGCACGAAGCCGCCGGGGAGCGCCCAGCGCCCCTGGAACGGCGCCTCTCCCCGGCGTACCGCCAGCGCGCACAGGGCATGGCGGCGTACGGTCAGCACGACCAGGTCCACGGTGACGGCGAAGGGGGGAAAGGCTGACGGGTCGTAGGGCATGCGGCGATCATAGTCGTCTGCCTGACGATAAACACTCCCTTCGCCGACCGTGACACCAACTGATCCACTTCGCTCCGGCAGGTCCGTCGCCCGCCCTCCCTGCCGCCCGGCGAGGACGTGCCCCACCGGGTCAGGCTCCCAACTGGAGTCCGTCGGCCGCTTCCTCGACCATGGCGAGACCGAGCCGGCTGATCCGTACGGCGAAGGGGGCGCCCGCCACGCGCAGTCCCGTCAGGACCGTCTCGCCCAGCGGGGCGCCGCGCATCGGTCGCAGCGCGACCGTCCGGGCCGGGGCGTCGGGGCGGACCCCCGCGAGCGTGGTCAGCAGCAGGACTCCGGCGGCCGCCGCCGTGGCCGCCGGGCGGCAGGCCGCCGGGTGCGGGAGCGGCACGCTCCCCTCGGTCCGCTGCTCCCCCGCGTACATCTCGGGCAGCCGGTGACCGAACGCCTCCGCCGCCCCGAGCACGCCCCGCAGCAGGGACGCCGCCTCCCTCTCGTAGCCGGCGGCCGCGAGTCCCGCGACGGCGAGCGCCGTCTCGCGGACCCGCACGGCGCCGGAGCGGTGTCCGAACGGGTTGTGACCCGCCTCCTTCACGCCCATGCCGCGCAGGCCCCAGCCCGAGTCCAGGTCGGGGCCGCCCAGCAGCCGCGCCAGCCGCTCGGTCCGCACCTTGTCGAGGAGGCCGGGCGCGAGTTCGCCCCCGCCCAGCAGTCCGGTGTCGAGGAGGTGTGCGACCGGTGCGCCCAGGTGCGGGACGGGGCGGCCGTCCGGGGCACGGGCCGCCGCCGGCCGGTCTCCGCGCGGGCCGTCGATCCAGAAGTCGTCCTGGAAGGCCCCGCGCAAGGTCCGCGCCCACTGCCGCAGTCCGGCGCCGCCCGGTCTGCCGTACGCGTCGAGCAGGTCGGCGCCGAGCAGGGCCGCCCGGTGGGCCTGGGCCTGTGTCTCGCAGCGGACGGGTCCGCCGGGTTGCGGGTCGGGCAGGTAGGCGCCGTCACCCACCGTGTTCCGCAGCCAGGCCAGACAGCGTTCGGCGGCCGGAAGCAGTTCCTCGGTCTCGCGTTCGGGGAGCCCCCAGCGGCGGGCCTCGGCCAGGAGCACGGGGAAGAGCAGTGTGGCCTCCGTTCCCGTGCAGCCAGGAGGCAGATGGGGTCCGGCGTCGCGGCACGGGCCGGGGATCATGCCGGCCTTCGGCCCCGGCCCGGGGAACTGGGTGCGGGCGAGGATGCGCAGGGTGCCCGCGGCGAGCCCGGTGCCGAGCGGCAGGACCATCCGGGCGGCGGCGAGGGCCTCGGCCGGGGCGAGCCCGCAGCGCCAGGGGGCGCCGGCCGCGAGGTGGAGGTCGGCGGGGTGCTCCGGGTCACGCAGCAGGAGGGCCCGGAGGTCGTCGACGCTCGTCCGCAGCAGGGCGGGGACCCGCGGGTCGTCCCCCGTGGCACGCGCCGGAGCGAGAGGGCTCGTGGCCGTGCGGCCCGCGGAACGAAGAGGCGCCGCTCCGTCCTGCCGTACGCGCAACTCGATGCTCGCGCTGCCGCCCGGGGGCAGGTCGAACTCCCAGCGCAGCAGTCCGGCGGAGGCCAGCGCCTCGGCGGGCGGCGGTTCGGCCGTGACCGACGCGCGTGCGCCGGCACGGGACCAGCGCAGGCCACAGGCGTGGACATCGGCCGGCAGTTCGGGCCCCGCGCGGCCGGCGGCGATCGCCCCGAGGTCGGCGAGATCCGTGCCGAGGGCCACCTCGACGGGCAGGCGCAACGGACGCGGGGCCGCGCTGCGCAGCGTGATCCGTTCCGTGCCGTCCGCGCAGCGCGTCCGCTCCACGAGCACGTCCGGGTCCGGGCCGCCGCCTCGTGGGGACACCCGCAGCGTCCCCACGAAACGGGCCCGGTCGGCGGCCACCATCCGCGCCTGGACCGCGAGCGGCTCCCGCCCGGCCACGCGGACCTGGCACCGGGAGAGGAGACGCCGTCCCGCGCGGTAGAACCCCTCCAGCCCGTTGCCGGTCTGCTGTCCCTGTTCCGTCGAGATGGCGAGGCCGGGCAGGGCGACGCAGATCATGGCGGTGTGCGCGGGCGGCAGTTCGGCGGGCCACCGACGGGCGGGATGGTGATCCCGCTGTCGTGGCAGTGGCGTCCGCGTGCCGGTCAGGGCTCCGGCACGGTCGGCGAAGGGGGCGGGCGGAGCCGGCTGGTGCATGGGAAGGCTTTCTCTGTGCTCGGTATGGCTCGGGCGGGCCCGCCGCCGACAGGCTTCGGTCAGGCCGGTGGAATTCGGTCAGGCCGGTGGAAGTGGAATACGACGTCACGCCCCGTCCAGGCGTTCCGCCACTCAGGTGAACGGAACCGCCCGTCTCCGGGTCACGCCCACACCCACCCACACCGCGGGCAGCCGTGCCTCCCCCAGTGCCTGAACGGCTTGGGAAGCACCCCCAGGGCGGTGGGGATCCCCGCTCGAGCGGAGCCGAGAGCGGGGGAAGACGGGCGCTGGGAGTACCTCCCGCCCATGAAGCCTCCGCTCGAGCGGAGCCGAGACTTGGGGAAGTACCCCGCCAGCGCCGGGCCGCGCAGCCTCCCCGCCCGCTCCGGACAGCCGTCGCCTGTCCGGAGCGGGTCCCGGGACGGGTTCCGGCCCGATGGCACAGCACGGACAACACCCCCGCCGCTCACCACGCCTCCTTGAGGCCGGTTCCTACTCAACGAGCGCAAAGCCGCAGCTCACTCACCCCTCCCGGTCGCCGCCCCGGTGGCCGGCCTGCGCGCCCGGCGGCGAGGTACCGCGGCGACGCCCCGCGCCGGGGCCCGCCGTGCCGGGGCGCGCGCCGCCGGGACGTGTTCCGCTCTCGTCCGCGCCGCCCGCCGCGGGGTGGGCGCTCGCCGCCGACGTACGCGAATGCGGAACCCGTCGTCCCGGTCGGCCGCCCTCCGTGCGGCCCCGGCGAGGGAGAACGCCGCCGGTGCCGGGCGCCCGGGTGCGGCGCCGACGCGGCAGGGGAACCGCTTCGGGGCCCGGAACCGCGGGTCCGGCAACCGGCGGCTCCGTGGCCACGGCCGCCGGCTCGTCCGGCGTCGCCCGCCCGCGGTCCCCGCGCTCGGACCGCAGGCAGCGGCGGATCGACTCCGGGTCCAGTCCCTCGTTGCACGCCTGGTGCAGAAGCCGGGCGAAGAGGTAGTCGGGGTCGGCGCCCAGGGCCATGGCGAGTGCTTCCCGGGCCTCCAGTTCGTCACCGGTGGACCAGGCGACCCACCCGGCGAGGGTGAGGGGTGCCGCGGCGTGTTCGCCGTACGCTCCGACGCAGCGGCGGGCCAGGGCGCGCCACAGGCGGAGGGCCGGGCCCGCCTCGTCGTCCTCCATCCACTCGGCCGCGCGGTCGCGGGTCGTGCGGTCCTGCAGGCCGAGGATCAGCGCCGCGGCCTCGTCGTTCCCGAGCAGTTCGTCGTCCCGCAGGTCCGCCGGGAGCATTCCGGGCACGGGCGGGGCGTCGGCGAGACGGCCCAGGAGCCGCTCGGCCAGCCCCAGTGTCTCCCCGGCGACCTCGTGCCGGCCCTCCGCGTCGAGGATCCTGGGGATCAGCGCCAGGCCGGCGGCGTCCAGGGCTGCCTCCTGTTCCCGGGCGGCGGAGTGCTCCCACGGCTGGAGCCTGGCGCGCAGTTCGCGCAGGGTGCCGCGGACCTGGAGCCCGGCGTAGGTGGCGGCGGCGGCCAGCACCGAGGTGCCGGGCAGGCCCATCGGTGTCCCCTCGGACGGGCAGCAGCCCTCGTCGTCGCAGCAGTACGACCAGAAGCGGCCGTCCGAGACGCACAGGGCCTCCACCACCGGGATGTCCAGGGCGCCGCACTCCAGGCGCAGGGTGTGGGCGAGCGGACCCAGCCGCTCCTTGACCTGCCGGCCCGATTCGCCCCGGCCCGGTTCGTGGCAGAGGAAGACGACCATCTGCTCGGGCCGGGCGCCCCGGCGCTCGCTGCCCGTCACCAGGCCGTGGGCCAGCTGCCGGACCGCGGCGGGCCAGTCGTCGGGGTTGGCGGGGATGCCGAGCCGGGCGCGGCCGCCGAACCGGCCCCGTCCGTCCTTGTCGTGCAGGGCGACCAGCACGATGCTGTCCTCGGGGCGGTAGCCGAGCAGGTAGGGCAGGGCGTCGGCGAGTTCGGCCGGGGAGCGCAGGGTGACCTGCTGTCCGTCGCCATGGCTGTCGTACGCGGTGCAGGTGATGTCCTGCGGACGCGGTGCGCGGCCTTCGTCGCCGCCGGGTGTCCGGGGACCGGTGTCGCGCCCGGAGATGTCACCGTTTTCGGGGGATCCAGTGGTTTCGCCGTGGTTCGTCATGCGAAGACGATCTCGCGGATTGCGGCCTTCCGGTTTGTCCTGTGGATAACTTCAATCAGGAACATGTCACTGACCCCGGGGTCACGGGGATCGCTCCCGCGCTCTCGCCCGCATGTCAGTGGCGTCCTGTTGTATGGACCCATGGAGCACACGAGCAACGCGGATCTCCGCACGGCCGCCGACGCGGTTCTCGCCCGCCTCGTCGGGGACGCCTCGGGCGGGGCCCGGCTGCGCGAGGACCAGTGGCGGGCGATCGAGGCGCTGGTCGCCGACAAGCGCCGGGCCCTGGTCGTGCAGCGCACGGGCTGGGGCAAGTCCGCGGTCTACTTCGTGGCCACCTCGCTGCTGCGGGCACAGGGCAGCGGCCCCACCGTGATCGTCTCCCCGCTGCTGGCGCTCATGCGCAACCAGGTGGAGGCCGCGGCCAGAGCCGGAATCCGCGCCCGGACCATCAACTCCTCCAACAGCGAGGAATGGGAATCCGTCCAGACGGAGATCGCCGCGGGCGACGTCGATGTGCTGCTGGTGAGTCCCGAGCGGCTGAACAACCCGGACTTCCGCGACCAGGTGCTGCCCAGGCTCTCCGCCGCGACCGGGCTCCTGGTGGTCGACGAGGCGCACTGCATCTCGGACTGGGGGCACGACTTCCGCCCGGACTACCGCCGGCTGCGCACCATGCTCGCCGACCTCCCGGACGGCGTGCCCGTCCTCGCCACCACCGCCACCGCCAACGCCCGTGTCACCGCCGATGTCGCGGAACAGCTGGGTACGGGAGGCTCGTCGGACGCGCTGGTGCTCCGGGGCCCTCTGGACCGGGAGAGCCTGAGCCTGAGCGTGCTGCGCCTGCCGGACGCCGCGCACCGGATGGCCTGGCTCGCCGACCACCTGGACGAGCTCCCGGGCTCGGGGATCGTCTACACGCTCACCGTGGCCGCCGCCGAGGAGGTCACCGCCTTCCTGCGGCAGCGCGGGCACACCGTCGCCTCGTACACCGGCAGGACGGAGAACGCCGACCGGCAGCAGGCCGAGGAGGATCTGCTCGCCAACAAGGTGAAGGCCCTGGTCGCCACCTCCGCGCTCGGCATGGGCTTCGACAAGCCCGATCTGGGCTTCGTGGTGCATCTCGGCTCGCCGTCCTCCCCCATCTCCTACTACCAGCAGGTCGGCCGCGCCGGGCGTGGTGTCCGGCACGCCGAGGTGCTGCTGCTGCCGGGGAAGGAGGACGAGGCCATCTGGGAGTACTTCGCGTCGCTCGCCTTCCCCTCGGAGGACCTGGTGCGCCGTACGCTCGACGTCCTCGCGCGCTCCGACCGGCCCGTGTCGCTGCCGGCCCTCGAGCCGCTGGTGGAACTGCGCCGCTCCCGGCTGGAGACCATGCTCAAGGTGCTCGACGTGGACGGGGCGGTGAAGCGGGTCAAGGGCGGCTGGATCGCGACCGGGCAGCCGTGGACGTACGACGCCGAGCGGTACGCGTGGGTGGCGCGCCAGCGCAGGACCGAACAGCAGGCGATGCGCGAGTACGCGGCGAGCACGGACTGCCGGATGGAGTTCCTGCAGCGCCAGTTGGACGACGAGGGCGCCAAGCCCTGCGGACGCTGCGACAACTGCGCGGGCGCGCGGTACACCCCCGAGGCATCCTCGACCGCCCTCGAGGCGGCCCGCGTGGATCTCGGCCGGGCGGGCGTCGAGGTGGAGCCCCGGCGGATGTGGCCCACCGGGCTTCCGGCGATCGGCATGGACCTCAAGGGGCGCATTCCGGCGGGGGAACAGGCCGCTCGGGGCATGGCGTTGGGGCGTCTGTCGGACATCGGCTGGGGCAACCGGCTGCGTCCGATGTTCGCACCGCAGGCACCGGACGGGCCGGTGCCGGACGATGTCGCCCGGGCCGTGGTGGGTGTGCTGGCCGACTGGGCCAAGGGGCCCGGCGGTTGGGCTCCGGGAGCGGCGGACCCCCAGCCCCGGCCGGTGGGGGTGGTCACCCTCGCCTCCCGCAGCCGGCCCCGACTGATCCACTCGCTCGGGGCGCGCATCGCGGAGATCGGGCGGCTGCCGCTGCTGGGATCGGTGGATTACACGGGCGAGGCGCACTCCGCCTCCCGGAGCAACAGCGCCCAGCGCCTCAAGTCCCTCGACGGGGCACTGACCGTGCCGGTCGGGCTCGCCGCCGCGCTGGCCGAGGCGCCGGGCCCGGTTCTCCTCGTGGACGACTACACGGAGACGGGCTGGACCCTCGCGGTCGCGGCACGCCTGCTCCGGCGGGCCGGTGCACAGGGTGTGCTGCCGCTGGTGCTGGCCGTACAGGGCTGATGGTTCGGACCACCCAGCGGGTGGGGATATTAGCCGTGGAACATCCGATACCGGGCCGCTGCATCAATTGCTCGTTGCCGCATCCAAGTTCGACAGGAAGAATTGAAGGACGCACCCGCACGGCTCGCCCGCCGATCAGGTAGGGCTCTGTTGCGTGCGCGCTCCCCCGAATCCGACCCCGCCCGCAGTCCGGGCGTAGCCGAAGGGAGGACCGTGACCTTCGGATTCGCTCCGTCCTCGGCGGCATCGCTGTCGACGTCCGCCGCTTCCGCCAATCGTGTGCTCGAACCCGCGGAGTGGGCCGCCGCGGGAATCCCGCTGCTGGGCAGTCCGCGGGAGGTCGTCAGCGGACTGCACGCCCGGCACCATCCCGGTCCGGCGACCGCGGTCGTCGCCGTGCTCGATCCGGACGAACGGGTGCGGGCGAGCGCGTCGTTCACCCGGCGTACCGCCTCCGCGGACGGCTGGTTGCTCCGCAATGTGCTGCTGTCCCAGTTGCGCCGGGTGATCCCGCACGACCTGCGCCGCCGCACCCCGGTGCGCACCGCCGTGCTGCTCTACTGCCGTGACGGCGACGCGCGCTGGACGGAGGAGGACGGTGCGTGGATGTGGGGGCTGCGGGACGCCTGCACCCTGCACGGGCTGCGCTGCGGTGCGTACATCACGCTGACCCGTGACGGGTGGCAGGTCCTCGGCGAGGGGCGTGGCGGCCGCCACCCCAGCGCCGGCTCGGCGCCGGAACCGTTCGCCACGTCCGCGGCACCGCCCCGGATACCGCGCACCGGTGGTGCCGCGTCGGAGGTTCTGCGCCGCGCGGCGGCACGCTGACATCACGGGACGACGCCCGGACATCCGGGGGCCTCACGTGGTGGTGCGGGACGGGCCGCACCACGGCACGGCGCGTCCGCACGAGGCCGGACCCGGCCCGGTACCGAGGCGGCGAGACGCGAGAGCGTCGGCCCCTCCGGTCCCGGGCACGCGAAGTCCCCGGATCGTGCGGACGCCGCGACCGCGGCGTCCGTGTCCCCCCTCGGCGTCCGGCCGGACGCCTTGGCGACGGCTCAGACGCTCGCGCCCAGCACCGAGTTGACGCGCTGCGGGTCGCCGCAGACGATCAGCAGGGTGCCGGCCCGGGCGTGCGCCACCGACAGGGCGGAGGCGGCCGCGGGTTCCGGGCCTCCGTTGACGGCGACCACGACGACGGGGCGCGCACCGGCACGCTCGGCGGCCTTGGCGTCCGTGTAGAAGACGTCGTCACCGGCGTCGTGCTGGGCCCAGTAGGAGGCTTCGCCGAAGGACAGTTCGTGGGTGGCCCACGGGTGCGGGTCACCGGTGGTGATCACCAGCACGTCGCCGGGGGCGCGGCCCGAGTCCAGCAGCAGGTCCACGGCCTCTTCGGCGGCGTCGAGCGCCCCCTGGTCCGAGGCCGGGATCAACTGGAGCTGCGGGGTGGGCGCCGCGGGCGCGGGCGGGCCCGGGGGAACGGGCTTGGCCGCGTCGCGCGACGCGCGCTGCACCGGCGGCGCGGGCCGCGGCGGGCCGGGACGACCGGGACGCGACGGAGCCGCGGGGCGGGGACCGGGTACGGGGCGGGGGGTCGGCGCGGTGCGGGGACCCTGGGCACTCTCGTGAATCTGAGGCTCCTCGGGAATGAGAGGCATGGGTTGATTTTTATCAAACGTTGGTACGGCTCGCGCCGCCGGGTGGCACATGAGTGCGAGCGGTCCGTCAGAAGTCGAAGCCGAGCTGACCCTCGATTTCCGGAACGCGCCCTTCCGTCACGCTGCGGACCTTCTTGAGGTGCCGCCACTGGGGCAGCGCATCAAGATACGCCCACGACAACCGGTGGTACGGGGTGGGCCCCCGGACCTCCAGTGCGGCCTTGTGCACGGGCGACGGATACCCGGCGTTGTCCGCAAAACCGAAGTCTGCATGGTCGACGCCCAGTTCGGCCATCATTTTGTCGCGCTGAACCTTGGCGATCACCGAGGCCGCCGCGACGGCCACGCACGACTGGTCGCCCTTGATGACCGTACGGACCTTCCAGGGCGTGCCGAGATAGTCGTGCTTGCCGTCGAGGATCACCGCGTCCGGCCGGACCGGCAGCCCCTCCAGCGCACGCCCCGCCGCCAGCCGCAGCGCGGCCGTCATCCCCAGGGCGTCGATCTCCTCGGGAGAGGCGTGCCCCAGGGCGTACGAGGTCACCCAGCTCCGCAGCGTCTCGGCGAGCTCGGTGCGCCGCCTGACGGTGAGGAGCTTGGAGTCGGTGAGGCCCCCTGGGGGCCGACGCAGTCCGGTGACCGCCGCGCAGACGGTGACAGGGCCGGCCCACGCGCCGCGCCCCACCTCGTCGACACCTGCAACGATCTTCGCCCCGGTCGTGGCGCGCAGAGAGCGCTCGACGGTGTGAGTAGGTGGTTCGTACGGCATGGCGCCCTTAGCGTACGCCGCCCGCGGCGGCCCGCGACACCCCGGTCCCCGAGCGGCGCCGACGACTCGGGGAAACCGCGGTCAGGAGCCGGTCGGCCGCAGCAGCGGAACCATCAACTGGTCGATCATCTCCTCCAGATCGACGTCCGACCATTCGCTGCCGCACATCTTCGAGCGATACATCATCATCGCCGGGATGGCGTCGAAGACATATCCGTTCGCCGCGTCGGCACGCACCTCTCCCCGCTCTATTCCACGCTCGATCACGGCGCGCAGCATCTTGATGGTGGGTTCCACGACCCCTTCGAAGATGACGGCGTGGAAGCGCTCGGCCTGGAGCGTGTCACATTCGTGAATCACCGAACGCAGAGCGCATCCCGGCCGGGAGAACATCGCGTCGCGTGCCCTCAGGCACAGGTCCAGCAGATCCTCGCGCACGCCGCCCAGGTCCGGCGCCTCGTCGAACTGCGGCAGTCCGGCCCGCAGCGCGTCCGCGACCAGATCCTCCTTGGACGGCCAGCGCCGGTAGACGGCGGCCTTTCCGGTCTGGGCGCCCGCGGCGACGCCCTCCATCGTCAGGCCGTTCCAGCCGACCGTACTGAGCTGTTCCAGGGCGGCATCGAGGATCGCGCGTTCCAGCACGGCACCGCGGCGGCGGGAGGCGGCCGTCCGATCCTGGGCGGCCACCCAGCTCGAAGAAACCATCTGACTCTCTCCAACGAGCAGAGGAAGCGGACATTCGGGGATGAAGCGCGCGCCGCGCGGCGACTGAGGGGGACACGCCGAGCGACAACACATTCAGTGAACGCTTGCGTTCACTGTCGGGGACTCATACCGTTGGCGCAACAGTGAACGCGAGCGTTCACTGACGCACTCGTGGGGGACCCATAGTGACAACCTCTCCTTTGACTCAGACCAAGAAGCCAGGTGCGGCCCGCCGGGACGGGCGTCCCGGCATCGCGCTCACCGTCATCGCGGCCTGCCAACTCATGGTGGTACTCGACTCGACGATTGTGAACATCGCGCTGCCGCACATCCAGAACGCTCTCGAGTTCAGCACCACCGACCTCACCTGGGTGATCAGCGCCTACACCCTGACCTTCGGCGGCCTGCTGCTGCTCGGCGGCCGGGCCGGCGACATCCTCGGCCGCCGCCGTGTCTTCATGACCGGCATCCTGCTGTTCACCCTCGCCTCGCTGCTCGGCGGGTTCGCCCAGGAGCCGTGGCAGTTGCTGGCCGCGCGCGTCCTGCAGGGCGTGGGCGGCGCCATCGCCTCGCCCACCTCGCTGGCGCTCATCACCACCACGTTCCCGGAAGGACCCGAGCGCAATCGCGCCTTCGGCATCTTCGCCGCGGTCTCCGCGGGCGGCGGCGCCATCGGCCTGCTCGCGGGCGGCATGCTCACCGAGTGGCTCGACTGGCGGTGGGTGCTCTTCGTCAACGTGCCGATCGGCCTGCTGATCGTCGTACTCACACCGATGTACATCAACGAGTCCGAGCGGCACACCGGCCGTTTCGACATAGCGGGCGCGGTGACCTCGACGGCCGGTATGGCCTCTCTCGTCTACGGCTTCATCCGCGCGGCGGAGGAAGGCTGGCGGGACGGGCTGACCGTCGGCTCCTTCGCGGCCGCCGCGGTCCTGCTGGTGGCCTTCGCGCTGATCGAGTCCCGGGCCAAGGAACCGATCACCCCGCTGCGGATGTTCACCGACCGCAACCGCGCGGGCACGTATGTGATCATGCTCAGCCTGGCCGCGGCGATGTTCGGCATGTTCTTCTACATCGTCCTCTTCGTGCAGAACGTGCTCGGCTACAGCCCGATCGAAGCCGGTCTCGCCTTCCTGCCGGTGACGGTCGTGATCGCGCTCGGGGCCGGCCTGTCGCAGCGGTTCCTTCCCGTGTTCGGCCCCAAGCCGTTCATGCTCGTCGGGTCGGCGCTCGCCGCGATCGGGCTGGCCTGGCAGACGCTGATCAGCTCCGACAGCTCGTATGTCGGCGGCATCCTCGGTCCCATGCTGATCTTCGGCTTCGGCATGGGACTGAACTTCGTGACGCTGACGCTCACCGCGGTCTCCGGAGTGGCCCAGCACGAGGCCGGCGCCGCGTCCGGACTGCTCAACGCCACCCAGCAGGTGGGCGGATCGGTGGGACTGGCCCTCCTGACGACGGTGTTCGGCACCGCCAGCAAGGACGAGGCGGAGAAGCAGATCCCGGGCTTCCTCGCGGAAGGGACGGCGCAGCAGAAGGCGGAGTTCGCCCAGACGCAGCAACTGCCCGCTCCCTGGGGCCACGAGGTGCTCACCGAGGGCATCTCCACGGCCTTCGTCCCGGCTGCCGCGATGGCCGTACTCGCCCTGGCCACCGCGTGGTTCGTCATCCGGGTCCGCAAGAGCGACCTGGAGGCGCTGTCCGGCTCGGCCGGACCGGGCATGGGCTGAGAAGGGAACACCACGGGTCCGGCCCGGCGCCTCGCCGGCCGACGTCTTCGGACTCGGTCGGCGAACGCCCCGTCGGCCCGTCCCCATCAGGACGAGCAGAACCCCGAGCAACGCCTTCACGATCACCACCACGGCCCCTCCCCCACACCGCTCCCGCACGACGGACCCGTCTACACGTGTCAGGCCCCACATGCCTCACACAGCGGATGTCTCGACAACGGACGACCGGTCACGGAGAGTTCCCGGGACGCACAGAGAGTTCTGAACTCCGCCCCCGGACCGAGGCGGCGTCCGGTTCCCGCCCTCAGACCGCGGTCCGCATCCAGTCCGGCAGGGGTTCGACCCGGTCGGCCCACTCGGCGGGCGGTGCCCCCGCCTTCTCGGCGGCGACCACACCGCCCACGATCGCACAGGTCGTGTCGACGTCCCCGCCCACCTGCGCGGTCGTCCAGAACGCCCGCTCGTAGTCGCCCAGGGTCCGGGCCGCCGACCAGAGCGCGAAGGGCACGGTGTCATGCGCCGTCGTACGCCGTCCGCAGCCGAGCACGGCCGCGACGGTGGCCGCGTCCGCGTAGTCGAGCATGTCCCGGGCCCGGCGCAGCCCCGCGCCGACCGCGCTCCTCGCGGGCACCAGCGCGATCACCCCGTCGAGGAGGGCTTCCGAGCCGGGCGGCCCGCCGGGCGCGGCGACCAGCGCGGCCGCCGCCGCGACGGCCATGGCACCGACCACGGCCTCACGGTGCTGGTGCGTGGGGTAGGCGGAGATCTCGGCCTGATGGGTGGCCTGTTCCGGATCGTCCGCGTACCAGGCGCCCAACGGCGCGATCCGCATCGCGGCGCCGTTGCCCCACGACCCCTGCCCGTTGAAGAGCGCGGCGGCGAGTTCCCGCCAGTCGCCGCCCTCGCGGACCAGCCGCAGCAGCCGGTTGACCGCGGGCCCGTAGCCCCGGTCGAAGTCGTGATGCGTGGCGAAGGACC
This sequence comes from Streptomyces sp. CB02400, assembly GCF_001905725.1. Taxonomy (GTDB): domain Bacteria; phylum Actinomycetota; class Actinomycetes; order Streptomycetales; family Streptomycetaceae; genus Streptomyces; species Streptomyces atrovirens. Next base: position 96,464 of record NZ_LIWB01000001.1, on the reverse strand, counting down.
GCGCGAGGGCGTCCTGGTCGATCCGGTGGTGCGTGGCCAGGACGGAGACGACGGAGCACGCCATCTCCGTGTCGTCCGTCCACTGCCAGGGCGCCGGGGGCAGTTCGCGGCGCTTGAGCAGCGGATAGTTCACCGGCACGAAGAACTGGGAGCCGAGCGCGTCCCCCACGGACACGCCGCGCAGGCTGGCCAGGGCGCGGTCCAGGCGCCCGGCGGGAGAGGAATCAGCGGTCATCGCCCTGCCACTCTATCCGGTGACCCTCTGTCTATCCGGTGATCCCGTAGGGTTCCGGATCCCGCCAGCGCCCGAAGGGCCGGTCGAGGGTGTACTTGCCGTTCTCCCCCAGAACGAGCACGCGCATCTCGGCGTTCCCCGGGTTCGACAGCGACTCGAACTCCGCCACGGTCCAGTGGAACCACCGCATGCAGAACAGCCGCATGGCCAGACCGTGGGTGACGATCAGGACGTTCGGGGGGTGGTCGGGGGCCTCGAAGCTGCGGAACAGGCTCTCCAGGAAGCCGCCGACCCGGTCGTAGACGTCGGCTCCGGACTCCCCCTGGGCGAACCGGTAGAAGAAGTGCCCGTAGGCGTCCCGGTAGGCCTTCTGCAGACGCACGTCCTCACGGTCCTGCCAGTTGCCCCAGTCCTGCTCGCGCAGCCTCGGCTCCTCCCGCACGCGTATCCGCCCCGGGTCGAGCCGGAAGGCGCTCAGCGTCTGGTGCGTGCGGCGGTAGGGGGAGACGTAGACGCTGACGCGCTCACGGCCGAAGAGTTCCCGCAACCGCTCACCCGTCTCCTCCGCCTGCAGTCTGCCCCGCCCGGTCAGGGCCAGGGCGTGATCGGGTTCGCGCTCATAGACGGAGTCATCAACATTGCCCGTTGATTCGCCGTGTCGGACAAGGACGATGCGCCGTGGTCGTGCCATGCCAAAACCCTAGATCGGGTGACGGCCGGACGAGCACCCGTGCGGGCCCCATACGGCATAGGTCACACATGTCCCGCACCCCGCGTCACGCCGGCGCACACCGTTCCGCGTCCGGAGATCAGACCGTCCAGGCCGATTCCATCTCCACGATGTCCCCCGCGAGGGCCGCGACGTCGGCCTCCGTCTGTGCCCGCAGGGCGAGGCGCTCCACCCGCTCGGTGCGGTACTTGCCGTGCTCGGCGGCCGACCGCCACATCGACAGCACCAGGAACTCGTGCCCGGGCGCCTCTCCGAACAGGCCCCGGACCATGCCGGGCGAGCCGGCCATGGCCGGGTTCCAGACCTTCTCCTGCATCAGCACGAAGTGCTCCGACCGCTCCTCGTGCACGCGGCACAGTGCCACCCTGAGCAGGTCGGCGTCCGTGAAACGCGGTTCGAAGCCGGTCTTCACGTCGAAGCGGTGGTCGAAGAGCCTGACCTGGGCGTCCTTGAACGTGCCCGACTGGGCCGAGGCGAGCCGGTCGTGGGAGCGGGCCATGAACGAGTCGTAGAAGGCACGGCTCTCCCAGAAGGAGAAGATGTGCGCCACGTCCGGCCGCCCCCGGCTCCAGCCTCCGCCCTGCCCGCGAAACCCCGGCTCCCCCAGAAGCCCCGCCCACTTCCGCTGCCCCCGCTCGAACCCGCGGCGGTCCACCACGGTGCAGCGAATCCACTTGACCAGCACCGCGCCATCGTAAGGCCAGGGAGCGTGGCGCCGGTCACCCTCGGAGTGACTGCTTACCACCGTCCGCCGCCACACGCGTGGCAGGATGGGCAACCTGCCGGGAACTCCCGGCGATCGGGGTGAGCGGGCAGGACGGTCACGGGGAAGGGGAAGACTGGTGAACGGCCTCAACAAGGGCATCCGCAAGGTCGAGATCGCGCTGAGGTGGGACCCGAGTCCGTCGGGGCAGCCCTCCACCGACCTGGATCTCGTCGCCGCGCCCTATCCGGCGGGCGAGCCGCACGGCGCTCCCGCCTACGTGGTGCACTTCGACAGTCGTTCCCCCGACGGCACCATCACGCTCAACCGGGACAGCAAGGACGGCCAGGGCTTCGGCTACGACGAGGTCATGACGCTGGAGCTGGACCGGCTCGACCAGCGGTACGCGCGCGTGGTGGTCGGCGTCGTCATACAACAGCACCAGGGGCGGCGGACGTTCTCCGGGGTGGGCAACCCCGGTCTGCGCGTCCGCGAGGGCTACACCGTGCTGGCCGAGGACGACTTCGGCGGTGTCCTCGGGGCCACGGCGGCGACGGTCGCGGAGTTCGTCCGGGACGGGTCGGGAGCCTGGGAGTTCCGCCCCGGTGTCCAGGGGTTCGAGGGCGATCCGGCGGACTTCACCCGTGCGATGGGGACGTCGCGCCGGGCCTGACCCGCGAAAGCACCGAGGGCGGTGGCGCCGGAACACCGGCACCACCGCCCTCAGCCGTTCCTCACACCCGGGCAGCGCCCGGGCGTGCCGGCCGCGTCAGCTGCAACCGCTGGTCGAGCCGCAGCCCTCGCAGATGTAGCAGGAACCGGCGCGCTGCATCTTCGTACCGCAGGAGAAGCACAGCGGGGCGTCCGCCTGGATGCCCAGCTGCATCTCGACCAGCTCGGCGCTGGTGTGGGCCTGCTTCGGGGCCGGCTTGGCCGCCTCGGCCTCGGCCTTCGGCGTGGCCACCGCCTTCAGCTCCTGGGCGCGCGGCGCCGACTGGGCCAGGCCCTCGACGTCGAGCTCGTCGTCGGACGGCTCGTACGAACCGGTCTCCAGGTGACGCTGACGCTCCTCGGCGGAGTGGATGCCGAGCGCGGAGCGCGTCTCGAAGGGCAGGAAGTCCAGCGCCAGGCGGCGGAAGATGTAGTCGACGATCGACTGCGCCATCCGCACGTCCGGGTCGTCCGTCATGCCGGCCGGCTCGAAGCGCATGTTGGTGAACTTCGAGACGTACGTCTCCAGTGGCACGCCGTACTGGAGACCCACCGAGACGGCGATGGAGAAGGCGTCCATCATGCCCGCGAGCGTGGAACCCTGCTTCGACATCTTCAGGAAGACCTCGCCGAGACCGTCGTCCGGGTAGGAGTTGGCGGTCATGTAGCCCTCGGCGCCGCCGACCGTGAAGGAGGTGGTGATGCCGGGGCGGCCCTTCGGGAGGCGCTTGCGGACCGGGCGGTACTCGACGACCTTCTCGACCGCGGCCCGGATCGTCTCCTCGGCCTTCTCGGTGACCTCGGCCTTCTCCTTCTCCTTGGTCTTCGCGGAGAGCGGCTGGCCGACCTTGCAGTTGTCGCGGTAGATGGCGAGCGCCTTGACGCCGAGCTTCCAGGCCTCGAAGTAGATCTCCTCGACCTCCTCGACGGTCGCCGTCTCCGGCATGTTGACCGTCTTGGAGATGGCGCCGGAGATCCAGGGCTGGATCGCGGCCATCATGCGGACGTGGCCCATCGGGGAGATGGCGCGCTCGCCCATGGCGCAGTCGAACACCTCGTAGTGCTCCTGCTTGAGACCGGGGGCGTCGATCACATTGCCGTTCTCGGCGATGTGGGCGACGATCGCCTCGATCTGCTCCTCCTGGTAGCCCAGGCGGCGCAGGGCCTGCGGGACGGTGCCGTTGACGATCTGCATCGAGCCGCCGCCGACCAGCTTCTTGAACTTCACCAGCGCCAGGTCGGGCTCGACACCGGTGGTGTCGCAGGACATCGCCAGACCGATGGTGCCGGTCGGGGCGAGCACGGACGCCTGGGCGTTGCGGAAGCCGTTCTTCTCGCCGACGCGGACCACGTCCTGCCAGGCCTCGGTGGCGGCGGCCCACACCGGGGTGTCCAGGTCGTCCATGCGCACGGCCGTGCCGTTGGCGTCGGCGTGCTGCTTCATGACGCGCTGGTGGGCGTCGGCGTTGCGGGCGTAGCCGTCGTACGGGCCGACGATCGCGGCGAGTTCGGCGGAGCGGCGGTACGCCGTACCCGTCATCAGGGAGGTGATGGCGCCGGCGAGGGCGCGGCCGCCGTCGGAGTCGTAGGCGTGGCCGGTCGCCATCAGCAGGGCGCCGAGGTTGGCGTAGCCGATGCCGAGCTGGCGGAAGGCGCGGGTGTTCTCGCCGATCTTCTGGGTCGGGAAGTCCGCGAAGCAGATCGAGATGTCCATCGCGGTGATGACCAGCTCGACGACCTTCTGGAAGCGCTCGGTCTCGAACGACTGGTTGCCCTGGCCGTCGTCCTTGAGGAACTTCATCAGGTTCAGCGAGGCCAGGTTGCAGGACGTGTTGTCCAGGTGCATGTACTCGCTGCACGGGTTCGACGCGGTGATCCGGCCGGACTCGGGGCAGGTGTGCCAGTTGTTGATGACGCCGTCGTACTGGATGCCCGGGTCCGCGCAGGCCCAGGCGGCCTCGGCGAGCCTGCGGAAGAGCGCCTTGGCGTCGACCTCCTCGATGACCTCGCCGGTCATCCGGGCACGCAGGCCGAACTTGCCGCCCTGCTCGACCGCCTGCATGAACTCGTCGTTGACGCGGACCGAGTTGTTGGCGTTCTGGTACTGGACGGAGGCGATGTCGTCGCCGCCCAGGTCCATGTCGAAGCCCGCGTCGCGCAGGACGCGGATCTTCTCCTCTTCCTTGACCTTGGTCTCGATGAAGTCCTCGATGTCCGGGTGGTCCACGTCGAGGACGACCATCTTGGCCGCGCGGCGGGTGGCGCCACCGGACTTGATCGTTCCGGCGGAGGCGTCGGCTCCGCGCATGAAGGAGACCGGGCCGGAGGCGTTGCCGCCGGAGGACAGCAGTTCCTTGGAGGAGCGGATCCGGGAGAGGTTCAGGCCGGCGCCGGAGCCGCCCTTGAAGATCATGCCCTCTTCCTTGTACCAGTCGAGGATCGACTCCATGGAGTCGTCGACGGACAGGATGAAGCAGGCGGAGACCTGCTGCGGCTGGGGCGTGCCCACGTTGAACCACACGGGGCTGTTGAAGCTGAAGATCTGGTGCAGGAGGGCGTACGCCAGCTCGTGCTCGAAGATCTCGGCGTCGGCGGGCGAGGCGAAGTACTTGTGGTCCTCACCGGCCTTCCGGTACGTCTTCACGATGCGGTCGATCAGCTGCTTGAGGCTGGTCTCGCGCTGCGGGGTGCCCACGGCGCCCCGGAAGTACTTGCTGGTGACGATGTTGACCGCGTTCACCGACCAGAAGTCGGGGAACTCGACGCCGCGCTGCTCGAAGTTGACCGAGCCGTCGCGCCAGTTGGTCATGACGACGTCACGGCGCTCCCAGGCCACCTCGTCGTACGGGTGGACTCCGGGAGTGGTGTGGATGCGCTCGACACGCAGTCCCTTGCCGGCCTTGTTGCTCTTGGCTCGGGGACTCCGTGCCGGACCGCTCGCCGTCTCTGTCATGCCGCCTCCCTGTACGGGCAAAAACGCCCTGAAGTGCCCCGTTTGTTCCCGTGGCACGGTGTTCTGTCTGGTGCTGCGGGCGCATGCTCGTCTGCCCGCAACAGGTCTTCTCATCGCCGCCGCCCGGCCGGTCCCCGCGTCTGCCGCGCGGGGCCGGCCCACCGGTCAGTCGGCGGCGGGAGCGGGTTCGGGGACCTGGACGGTCCCGCCGGACCCGCTGTCGTCTTCCCGGCCTCCCGGGGCGGCTCCCTCGCCGTCCCCGTCGCCCGCGGCGGGCCGCTCCGCCCGCCTGAGTTCCGCGATCGCGGCCTCGAAGTCCTCCAGCGAGTCGAACGCCCGGTAGACGGACGCGAACCGCAGGTAGGCGACGAGGTCGAGTTCCTGCAACGGGCCGAGGATGGCCAGCCCCACGTCGTGGGTGGTCAGCTCGGCGCTTCCGGTGGCCCGCACCGCCTCCTCGACACGCTGCCCGAGCTGGGCGAGGGCGTCCTCGGTGACGGGCCGCCCCTGGCACGCCTTGCGCACACCGTTGATGACCTTGGTGCGACTGAAGGGCTCGGTGACTCCGGACCGCTTGACCACCATGAGCGAACACGTCTCCACGGTCGTGAAACGACGGGAGCAGTCCGGACACTGGCGGCGCCTGCGGATCGACGTGCCGTCGTCGGTCGTACGGCTGTCGACGACACGGCTGTCGGGGTGCCTGCAGAAGGGGCAGTGCATGAACTCCCAACCCTCCTCACAGCAGACTCGATGGCCTCACGAGGCCTCTTGGGCCTCACGAAGCAGCACCAGCATAGGCGATCGCGGAGGGCCCGAAGACCCGGGGGACCACAACTTCTGGGCTGCTGCCGCAATCCAACCACTAGATGTGGGGATTGGCTCATACATCCACACCGTGCACGCGTGTCGCGCACGTCAGGGTGGGCAGGACACGCCGGACGCCGCGCGATGAGGGGGGTGCCGTGCCGGAGGCGGGGAGGAGGCGTGCGGCTCCCGGAGAGAGCGGGGGCCGCTTCACGCTCCACGGGGCGCCCGGTGGCAGACTGAGGACCACGGCCGCGAGGTCATCGCCCCGGCGGTGAAGGGTACAACAATTGGCCCGTTTGTCCGGCAGGAAGCGTGGCGACCAATACACCTCGATGAGAGATCGCGTACAGCAATTCGCGATTTTTCACTCGAACGTGTGTTTGGCGCAACCTTTCGAAAGCAACTACCGTTGTGCTGCAGGGAGACCATCGAGAGGGGCCGACGTGACCACCACCGCAGACAGTGCCGCCATCACTGCCCAGGACCGCCCCCAGGGCCGGATCGAGCCGGTGCACGCGATGAACGAAGCCACGAATCCCGAGGGGCACAAGCGCTCCCTGCCGGGCCGACCTCCCGGCATCCGGGCGGACAGCTCAGGACTCACCGACCGCCAGCGCCGGGTGATCGAGGTCATCAGGGACTCGGTGCAGCGTCGCGGCTACCCGCCGTCGATGCGCGAGATCGGCCAGGCGGTCGGTCTCTCCAGCACCTCCTCCGTGGCCCACCAACTGATGGCCCTGGAGCGCAAGGGCTTCCTGCGCCGCGACCCGCACCGCCCGCGCGCCTACGAGGTGCGGGGCTCCGACCAGGCCGCCTCCGTGCAGCCCACGGACACCGCCGGCAAGCCGGCCGCGTCCTACGTACCGCTGGTCGGCCGTATCGCCGCCGGTGGCCCGATCCTCGCCGAGGAGTCCGTCGAGGACGTCTTCCCCCTGCCCCGGCAGCTCGTCGGTGACGGTGAGCTGTTCGTGCTGAAGGTCGTGGGTGACTCCATGATCGAGGCCGCGATCTGTGACGGCGACTGGGTGACGGTCCGCCGCCAGCCGGTCGCCGAGAACGGGGACATCGTCGCGGCCATGCTCGACGGCGAGGCGACCGTCAAGCGCTTCAAGCGGGAGGACGGCCATGTCTGGCTGCTCCCGCACAACGCGGCCTACGAGCCCATCCCGGGTGACGACGCGACCATTCTGGGCAAGGTGGTGGCCGTTCTGCGGCGCGTCTGAACACGGCGCGGGGCCGGCCCGGAGCGCCGCCCCGCCCCCTGACCGGGCCCCGGGACCCCTGCGCCGGTTCCGGGGTCCTGTGCTGTCCGGACGGACCCGACTGCGGCTGCTGCCGCCGGTCGGTGGCGTGCCGCGGCACGCCACCTCCCTCACTGCGCCGCCGTCCCGGCCTCCGCCCCTTGTGCCGCCGCGTCGATCGCGGCCAGCGACTTCCTGACCTGGTTGCGGTCCGTGGTGTACCAGAAGTCGGGCAGCGAAGCCTTCAGATAGCTGCCGTACCGGGCAGTGGCCAGCCGCTGGTCCAGTACGGCCACCACGCCCCGGTCGCCCGAGGCGCGTACGAGACGGCCGGCGCCCTGCGCCATCAGCAGCGCCGCGTGGGTGGCGGCGACCGCCATGAAGCCGTTGCCACCGGCCTCCTCCACGGCCTTCTGGCGGGCGCTCATCAAGGGGTCGTCCGGACGCGGGAAGGGAATCTTGTCCATGACCACTAGCTGGCAGCTCGGACCCGGTACGTCGACCCCCTGCCACAGCGACAGCGTGCCGAAGAGGCAGGTCTTCGGGTCGGCCGCGAAGTTCTTGATCAGTTCGCCGAGCGTCTCCTCGCCCTGGAGGAAGATCGGGAACTCCGGGATGCGGGAGCGCAGCTCCTCGGCGGCGAGCTGAGCGGCCCGCATCGAGGAGAACAGCCCCAGGGTGCGGCCGCCCGCCGCCTGGATCAGCTCGGTGAGCTCGTCCAGCATGTCCCCGCGGTCACCGTCACGGGCCGGGCGCGCCAGATGCTTCGCGACGTACAGGATGCCCTGTCGGGGGTAGTCGAACGGCGAACCGACGTCGACGCCCTTCCACTGCGGGAGGTCATCGCCTTCGGCGCCCTCGGGACCAAGCCCCAGGGACGCTCCCACGCCGTTGAAGTCGCCGCCCAGCTTCAGCGTCGCGGACGTCAGGATCACGGAACGGTCGGTGAAGAGCTTCTCGCGCAGCAGGCCCGAGACGGACATCGGGGCAACGCGCAGGGACGCGCCGAAGCGGTCGTGCCGCTCGTACCAGACGACGTCCCACTCGGAGCCGTTCGTGATCCGCTCCGCCACGTCGTGGACGCTCTCCACGGAGGCCAGCGCCTGTTTGCGGACCGCGTCCTCGTCCTGGACCGACTTGTCGCGGGTGCTGCCGATGGCGGAGATGACGGTGCGGCAGGCGTCGCGCAGCGCCATGAGCGCGTAGCCGAGGTCCTCCGGGATCTCCTCCAGCCGGCCCGGAAGGGCCAGCTCCATCAGTCGTTCGAACCCTTCGGCGGCGGTCTGGAGCTGGTCGGCGGCCTTCTCGTTGACGAGCTTCGCGGCGCGCCGCACCGCGCGGTTGACCTGCCCGGGGGTGAGCTCGCCCGTGGCGACTCCGGTGACCCGGGAGACCAGCTCGTGGGCCTCGTCGACGATCAGCACCTCGTGCTGCGGAAGCACCGGCGCGCCCTCGATGGCGTCGATCGCGAGCAGGGCGTGGTTGGTGACGACGACCTCGGCCAGCTTGGCGCGCTCGCGGGCCGTCTCGGCGAAGCACTCGGCGCCGTAAGCGCACTTCGTGGCGCCGAGGCACTCCCGCGACGACACCGACACCTGGGACCAGGCCCGGTCGGACACGCCCGGCGTGAGGTCGTCCCGGTCGCCGGTCTCCGTCTCGTCGGACCAGTCACGCAGGCGCAGCAGGTCCTGGCCCAGCTTGCTGGTGGGCGCGGCCGCCTCGAACTGGTCGAAGAGGCCCTCCTCCTCGTCCTGCGGCACGCCCTCGTGCAGCCGGTGCAGGCACAGGTAGTTGGAGCGGCCCTTGAGCATCGCGAACTCCGGGCGGCGGCGCAGCAGCGGATGCAGCGACTCCACCGTGCGCGGCAGGTCCCGCTCCACCAGCTGGCGCTGCAGGGCCAGGGTGGCCGTCGCCACCACCACCCGCTCCCCCTGCGCGAGCGCGGGCACCAGGTAGCCCAGCGACTTTCCGGTGCCGGTACCGGCCTGGACCAGCAGATGGGCGTTGTCGTCGATCGCCTCGGCGACGGCTTCGGCCATGGTCACCTGGCCGGGGCGCTCCGTGCCGCCGACGGCGGTGACGGCGGCGTGCAGGAGTTCGGGGAGTGAGGGCTTCGTCATAGCGCGACCACCCTACGACCCGGCACTGACATTCGTGCGATCACGGCGGGGGCTGGGGGCGCGGTCAAGACGGGGCTCCTCTGTCGGGCGGTGTGAGGGGTGCGAAGTCGCCGGAGTGCGGGACGGACGGATCGTGCCGGGCATGGGACGGACGGATCGTGCCCGGGTGTGAGACGGACGGATCGTTCCGGGGCCCGCGGCCAGGACATCGCCGCGGCGCGAGTGGGAACCGCGGCGGCGTGAGCGGTGTACCACATACGAGAGCGCGGTGACGGAGCGCTACATCAGATGGCACAGGGAGCGGTCCCGGACCATGAGGGCGGCCCGCTTGGTGGGCAGATCGACCTCGGCCGAGAAGTAGAAGCCGGCGTTGAGGAAGGCGGTGACGGAGGGGATGTTGCGAAGGTCGGGCTCCGCGACGACGCGTGGCGAGGCGGGCCTCCTGGCGAGGGCGAGGTCGGTGACCGTCCTGAGCAGGATGCTGCCGAGGCCCCGCCCCCGGTCGCCGACGGCACCGATGAGGACATGGAGTCCGGTGTCGTGCGGTCGGGCCGGGTAGTGGTGGGCCAGGGGATCGAGATCCGCGCGGTAGATCTCCCAGTAGCTCATCGGTGTTCCGTCCAGGACACCGAGGCACGGAACGCTGTGTCCGTCACCGGTGAGCTGGGACCGCACATGGTCGGCCGTCACGGCCGGCGGTCCGGCGAGTTCCCAGAACATGGCGACGGCGGGGTCGTTCATCCACCGTGACAGAAGGAGCAGATCACGTTCGACACGGACGGGGACCAGCCGGAACAGGCCTGCGGAAGTCCTGGCCGGGCCCCAGTCACCGATGGGGGCGGACATCATGAGTGCAGGGGGTTGGCGATGGTGACGTAGACGGACTGATTGTCGACCGGGCCGACGAGTTCGTCGAGGCCGTGCAGCCGGGTCAGCAGGTTCGCCTTGCAGCGCAGGACGGGTGAGTCCAGCAGACGGGTGGGCAACGAGCTGCTCGTCCGGGCCGGTCCGGACGAGACTCCGGTGAGGAACCGGCGGAGGGCGGCGAGCAGCAGCCGTTCGTCGGCCAGGCGCTGGGAGCCGAAGGCGCCGATGAGACCGAGGACGTTGTTGATGCCCAGGTAGTAGGCGAAGCGTTCGTCGGTGACCTCGTCGGAGACGAAGGTGTCGCTGTGCTCGCCGATGCCGGGCAGCCGGGCATCGAGTTCCGCGCGTCGCGACGCGCGGAAGTAGTAGCCCTGGTTGTCCCGGTAACGTCCGCCCACCGGCCAGCCGTCGGGGTCCAGCAGAAGCAGGGTGTTCTGCTGGTGCGCCTCCAGGGCGATGCCGGCCTCTCCGTCCAGCCACAGCACGGGCCGCACCACGTGTTCCAGGTACCGCAGGAACCACTCGGCGGCGACGGCCCCGGACGGCCGCCCCGTGCGAGCGGCGAGGCGGGTGACGATCTCGGCCAGCCGGGATCCCGTACGGCCACCGGGGCGGGGCCGCGGCGAGAGCAGTCCGGCGACGCAGGCGACGTCGTCGTGCGGCCGGAACGGGTTGTGCCGGATCACCGCGTCGAGGCCGGGCACGGGGTCACCGGCCGGTGTGTTCACGGCGATCCAGGCCGGGTCCCGGACGATGTCGAAGCCGGGGTGCACGGCCCGCCACCGCTGGGACAGTCCGGTGCGCAGCAGCCGGTGGACCTCGACCCCTCGGTGGAGCTCCTTACGGAGGTTCTCCCGGCGGGAGTTGGTGATGCGCAGGCCCAGCGACAGCTTGAGCATGGCCGGGGCGTCGGTTTGGTGGACGGTGCGTACGGAGGAGGTGGGGTACCAGGGGTCGCCGTGGCCGCCGAGGTCGCGGAGCAGTCCGGCGTCCAGCAGTGCGGCGGTCTCGGGGCGGTGGCGGACCTGGCGCAGTTGCCAGGGGTGCACGGGGAGAGCCGCGTAGCCGTCGGGCAGCGGCAGCCCCGGGCCGGCGAGGCGTGTGGTGAGGCGGGCCGCGGTGACGGAGCGTCCGCGCTCGGTCCAGGCGGAGTCGGCGGCGAGCAGAGAAGGGGCGACGGCGATCCAGTGCAGCGGGAAGGAGCCGCGGGACTCGGGCGAGTACCGCTGTGCCTCGGCGTCGGAGAGGCCCTCGCGGCTCTTCGGGTCCGGGTGCAGCGGATGTCCGAGGACGAGTGACTGTTCGGCGGCGAGGAAGAGATCGGGGTCGTCGGCCGTGTCCGCCCGTCGCTCGCCGACGAAGGCGGCGGCACGCCGTACGGAGTCGGCGACCCGCGCGACCAGATCGGTGCCGTCGCCGGCCGGCGGCCGTGCCGGTGCCGGAATGCCGGCGCTCTCCCTGCCGAGGAGGGCGGCGAGCAGGACGGCGTCGACGGGCGGGGCGGGGTCGGGGGCGTCGGCCAGATAGGGCAGGCCGAAGCGGTGCCAGCCCGTGGGGGACCAGTACAGGACGGGGACGAGGAGGGCCGTGCCACTGGCCGGCAGAGGGAGGCACAGGATGTCACTGCCCGGAGCGCGGACGCCGGTTTCGCGTACCCAGCAGCGCAGAAGGTTCTCCGTGGCCGCCGCATGGGCCGCCCTGCGCGGGTCGGGATGGTCCAAGGGGCAGGCGCCGGTGCCTCTGAGCCAGTCGGTGTCGGGCAGTTTCCGGTGCTGGTGCGGTACCAGGGAGCTCGGGCGGTCGGCGGGTGCGGGGGTCGTGTGCAAGGCGGATCCTCGTGGGGGGTGGTGCGGTGGCGGGGTCAGCCCGTCCGCGCGGGACGGCCTTCGGGGGCGCCGGACTCCTCGTGCGTGTCGTGGCGGCGGGCGGGGTGGTCGCGAGCCGCCGTGTGCAGGGCGTCGGTGAGCCGGTCCAGGACCGCGGCCGCCTGTTCCTCCGTGATCGTCAGGGGCAGGAGCAGGCGTACGACACTCGCGCGGCGGCCGGCCAGGTCGACGATCAGACCGCGCCGCAGGCACTCCCGCCGTACGGCGGCAGCGAGTCCGGGCGCGGCGGGGCGGTACCGGTGTGGGCCGTCGGGCGGTGTTTCCGGGTCCACCACCTCGATCCCGATCAGCAGCCCCCGCCCCCGTACGTCCCCCACGCAGGCGAGTTCACCGGCGAGTGTTCGGAGCCGGTCCAGCATGGTGGTGCCCAGGGCGGCGGCGTGTCCGGCGAGGCCGCTCTCGCGGACGTGGGCGAGGGTCGCCGTGCCCGCGGCCATGGCGAGCTGGTTGCCGGTGTGGGTGGGGAGGCCGGGCAGGTCGAGGTCGTCACGGTGGACCACGACGGCCAGGGGCAGGCCGCCCCCGACGGCCCCGGACAGCACCATCGCGTCCGGGGTGGTGCCGCCGCGCTCCACCGCCCAGAAGGCGCCGGTCCGTCCGACGCCGGTGAGTGTCTCGTCGGCGACCAGGGGGACGGGCCGGGCGTCCGGCGCCGGCTCCACTATCACCCCGGCAGGACGGTGCGCATCCGGCGCGGTGTCGTCGAGCGCGGACTCCATCCGGCGGACGGCGGGTTCGGCTCCGCGCCCGCCACCGGCCCGTCCGGTCGCCGCCCGTACGAGCCGGAGGGCGGTCGCCACCGCGTCGTCGCGGCCCGGCCCGCAGAAGCGCACGCGGGCGCGTTCGGCGAGACCGGGTGGCAGGGTGCGCGACAGTTCGGTGACGAAGGCGTCCTTCACCGGGGTCGCCAGGCCGGGGACGTCGATCGGCGCGCCCGAGTCGATGATGCCGCGGATCGCCTCCAGCACGACGGGGTGGTTGTGCCCGAGCGCGAGGGTTCCCGCACCGGAGAGGCAGTCCAGGTAGCGGCGGCCGTCCGCGCCCTCGACGGTCATCCCGCGCGCCCGCACCGGGACGATCGGCAGGGCGCCGGGCTCCCGCCCCTCGTACGTGGATTCCGCCACCGTCCTCCGTCCTCCCCTGTGCTCCCGCCGAACCACGGCACGGGGCATCCGCGTGCGGGCAGCGGGCCCCCACCGCTACCAACCGCGGACCACCCACCGGGTTACGGGTTGCTCCGGGATCACCGCCCCCCTGGGCCGGCAACTCGGGGCCCGTCGGCCTCAAATCGGCGCATCTCCGGACGATCGGCCAGGTCAGGCGGCTTGTAGCCGAACCGTTGCCGTTCCGTCGGACGTCCCCCACAGCGAGCGCATAGTGTGTGGTGCCGTTCCCGAAGGCCGTGGGAGCGTCCCCGAACTCCGTGCGGACCAGGGGCGGGACCACGGTCGAAGCACCAAGTCCGTTCATTCCAGGGGGAGTCAGATCATGCGATCCATACGGCCGTCATCCACCGCTCGCCGAGGGGGGAGAGCGCGCCGGACCTCCCCCGTCCTGGCCGCTGTCGCGCTCGCCTCGGCGCTCGCCCTCACCGCCACCGCCTGCGAGTCGGGAGACACCGACGCGAGCGCCGAGACCTCCGCGACCGCCGCCGACGACGGCAAACTCAAGATCCCGGACGACATCAAGGACCGGCTCAAGGAGCACGGGATCGACCTCGACAAGTGGAAGAACGGCGCCTGGAAGGACTGGAGCAAGGACGACTGGCTGCGCGAGGCGCAGGACTACGTCAACCCGATCATCGAGGACCTGTGGGACCCGGACCGCATGCGGGACGCGGAGGAGCCGGACCAGGGGGTCGACGAGAGCGACATCTCCGGTGACCAGGGCGTGACGGACCCGACCCCGGAACCGGTGCAGGCGGAGGCCATCGCCCCGTCGTACCACGCCAACGCCCCCACGGCGGGCAAGGTGTTCTTCGACTCCCCCGAGGGCACGATGGTCTGCTCGGCCACGGTCGTGCAGGACCCGGCCAACCCGGGCAAGTCCAACATGGTGTGGACGGCGGGCCACTGTGTGCACGCGGGCAAGAAGGGCGGCTGGTACCGCAACATCGCCTTCGTGCCGTCGTACAACGACGCGGGCAGGTCGGCGAAGGAGCTGGAGACCGCCACGAAGGAGGAGATCGCTCCGTACGGCGTCTGGTGGGGCGACTGGGCGCAGACCTCGGACCAGTGGATCGAGCAGGGCGGCTCCACGGGCGGTGACGGCGCCTCGTACGACTTCGCGGTCATCCATGTGACGCCGGAGAAGGGCGGTGACGGCAAGTCGCTGGAGGAGACGGTCGGTTCGGCGCTGCCGGTGGACTTCGACGCTCCCGCGGTGCCGGAGGTGGAGGAGATCACGGCGATCGGTTACCCGGCCGCCCCGCCGTACGACGGCCAGACGCTGTACAACTGCCAGGACGAGCCGGGCCGGCTGTCGCTCAGCGCGTCGGACCCGACGATGTACCGCATCGGGTGCAGCATGACCGCCGGTTCGTCCGGTGGCGGCTGGGTCGCGACGGGTTCGGACGGGAAGCCGGCGCTGGTGTCCAACACCTCCATCGGCCCGGTGACGTCGGGCTGGCTGGCCGGTCCGCGACTGGATGACGAGGCCAAGGGCGTGTACGACGCGGTCAGCGGGAAGTTCGCCGGGCAGTGACCGGCGTGCCCGGCCCCGCGTGCCACCGCGCGCGGGACCGGGCGGGAGACCAACACGCGGTACGACATTCATTCGTTTCAACGGGGGTCATCGCACCATGGGTTCCACACGTACGTCCGCGCCGCTCGGGCGTGGCCGGCGCACCGTCCTCACCGCCGTCGGGCTGGTCGCCGCCCTGGCGCTCACCGCGACCGCGTGCGGCGGTTCCGAGAAGGACAAGGCGAACGACAAGCCCGACGCCACCACCTCGCAGGCCGCCGACAGCGGCGGCGAGGTGAAGATCCCGTCCGACATCGCGGACCGGCTCAAGGAGCACGGGATCGACGTCGACAAGTGGAAGAACGGCGCCTGGAAGGACTGGGACAAGGACAAGTGGCTCAGTGAGGCCGAGGACTTCGTCAACCCGGTGATCGAGGGCCTGTGGAAGCCCGACCGGATGCGGTCCGCGAAGGAGGCCGACAAGACCGTCTCGGTCAAGGACGCGACGGCGGCCCAGGGCGTCAGCGATCCGGAGCCGGGCCAGGTCCGGGCGGAGGCCGAGAAGACGCCGTACCACGAGAACGCGGCCCCGGTCGGCAAGGTGTTCTTCGACTCCCCGGAGGGCCCCGCCGTCTGCTCCGGCACCGTGATCAAGGACGTGAACCACCCGGGCAAGTCCAACCTCGTCTGGACGGCCGGACACTGCGTCCACGCCGGTGGCGACGGCGGCTGGTACCGCAACCTCGTCTTCGTGCCGGCCTACAACGACCTCGGTCGGTCCGCGGCGGACCTGGGGGGCGCGAGCGCCACCGAGATCGCCCCCTACGGCAACTGGTGGGCGGACTGGGCCTCGACGTCCAACGGCTGGATCCAGGGCGGTTCGCAGTCCGGCGGTGACGGAGCGGCGTACGACTACGCGGTGCTGCACGTGAAGCCGGAGCAGGGCGCCAAGTCCCTGGAGGAGACGGTCGGCGCCGCGCTGGACGTGGACTTCTCCGCGCCGTCCGCGGCGGAGGCCGGCGAGATGGGCGCCTGGGGCTACCCGGCCGCGCCGCCCTACGACGGCCTGCAGATGTTCAAGTGCCTCGACGCTCCGGGCCGGTTCTCGCTCGGCGCGGACCTGCCGACGATGTACCGCATCGGCTGCTCCATGACCGGCGGTTCGTCCGGCGGCGGCTGGTTCCGGGTGCTGAACGGCAAGACGGTGCTGGTCTCCAACACCTCGATCGGCCCGATGGACAACACCTGGCTGGCGGGCCCGCAGCTCGGCGAGGACGCCGAGGCGCTGTACCGGAACATGAGCAAGACCTACGGCGGTCAGTGACCGGCACGTTCCGCACATGACGAAGGCCCGCCCCCTGCCGTGAGCAGGGGGCGGGCCTTCGCTCTGCCGTGAGTGGCTCAGCCGGCCGGTGTCAGAACGTACGGCGTGAGTTCCGCCGCCAGCTCCTCGTGCACCCGGACCTTGAGCAGGGTGCCCTCCGGGGTGTGCTCCTCGGAGATCACCTCGCCCTCGTCATGGGCGCGGGCGACCAGCTTGCCGTGGGTGTACGGCACGAGTGCCTCGATCTCCACGGACGGGCGGGGCAGCTCGCTGTCGATCAGCGCGAGCAGCTCCGTGATGCCCCGGCCGGTACGGGCCGAGACCGCGATGGAGCGCTTCTCCGTCCGCAGCAGCCGCTGAAGGGTCAGCGGGTCGGCCGCGTCGGCCTTGTTGATCACGACGATCTCGGGTACGTCGGTGGCGCCGACGTCCCTGATCACCTCGCGCACGGCGGCCAGCTGCTCCTCCGGGACCGGGTGCGAACCGTCCACCACGTGCAGGATCAGGTCGGCGTCGCCGACCTCCTCCATCGTGGAGCGGAACGCCTCGACCAGGTGGTGCGGCAGGTGCCGGACGAACCCGACGGTGTCGGCCAGCGTGTACAGCCGGCCGCTGGGGGTCTCGGCCCGGCGCACGGTCGGGTCGAGGGTCGCGAACAGGGCGTTCTCGACCAGGACGCCCGCGCCCGTGAGGCGGTTGAGCAGCGAGGACTTGCCGGCGTTGGTGTAGCCCGCGATGGCCACGGACGGCACCTTGTTGCGCCTGCGCTCCTGGCGCTTGATCTCGCGGCCGGTCTTCATCTCCGCGATCTCCCGGCGCATCTTCGCCATCTTCTCGCGGATCCGTCGCCGGTCCGTCTCGATCTTGGTCTCACCGGGGCCACGGGTGGCGAGGCCGCCGCCCTTGCCACCGCCCATCTGCCGGGACAGCGACTGACCCCAGCCGCGCAGTCGCGGCAGCATGTACTGCATCTGCGCGAGTGCGACCTGCGCCTTGCCCTCGCGGGACTTGGCGTGCTGGGCAAAGATGTCGAGGATCAGGGCCGTACGGTCGATGACCTTGACCTTGACGACGTCCTCGAGGTGGATCAGCTGGCCGGGGCTGAGCTCACCGTCGCAGATGACGGTGTCCGCGCCCGTGTCGAGCACGATGCCGCGCAGCTCCTGCGCCTTGCCGGAACCGATGTAGGTGGCGGCGTCGGGCTTGTCGCGGCGCTGGATCACACCGTCGAGGACGAGGGCGCCGGCCGTCTCCGCGAGGGCGGCGAGCTCGGCCAGGGAGTTCTCCGCGTCCTGCACGGTTCCCGAGGTCCACACACCGACGAGCACGACCCGCTCCAGGCGGAGCTGCCGGTACTCGACCTCGGTGACGTCCTCGAGCTCGGTGGAGAGGCCCGCGACACGGCGCAGGGCCGCGCGCTCGGAGCGGTCGAACTGGTCGCCGTCCCGCTCTCCGTCGACATCGAGGCTCCAGGCGACGTCCTCTTCCATCAGGGCATCGGCCCGAAGACCCTCGGGGTAGGTGTGCGCGAAGCGCTTGGTGTCCTGGGAAGGGGAAGAAGAGGAGGTCATTGGGTCCTTACGTCGTTGGGTAACCGTATGCGGCGACGGAGGCGGTCCGTGGGACCCTCCGTCACTGTCCACAACGTCCGGGGGGCCCGGGAGATTCCCGTGTCCCGTGCTGTGCGGACCTGACGATGGTCGCACGGTACGGCTCGTCTCGTCACCGTGTTATTCCCGGCCCGTGCCCGGTCGATGCGCGGGCGTGACCGGCCGCCGGGCGGGCGTCGCGGACCGGGCCGCGGACTTCCATTCCGGGTGGCCGGGCATCGGCGGGGTCGTGGCCCCGTACAGCCAGGGGTGCAGGAAGCCGGTCAGGTCGCGTCCGGCGGTGCGGGACGCCAGCCGGACGAAGTCGGAGGTGGAGGCGGTGCCGTTGCGGTGGCGGGTGACCCAGTCGCGCTCCAGGCGCTCGAAGGCGGTGCGGCCGATCTCCTCGCGCAGGGCGTACAGCACGAGCGCGGCGCCGGAGTAGATGTTCGGCCGGAAGATGTCGAGCTTCCGGCCGGGTTCCGGGGGCTTGGGCGCGGCGGGCGGTCCGCCGGCCGCGCGCCAGCCGTCGGACGCCTCGTAGGCGGCCTTCATCCGGGCCTCGAGGGTCCTGCCGCCCCGCTCCTGCGCGTACAGCGCCTCGTACCAGGTGGCGTGGCCTTCGTTGAGCCACAGGTCGGACCAGGTGCGGGGGCTGACGCTGTTACCGAACCACTGGTGGGCCAGCTCGTGCACCATGATCGACTCGACGTACCAGGCGGGGAGGGCCGGATCGGTGAACAGGTCACGTTCGAAGAGGGAGAGGGTCTGGGTCTCCAGCGCGAAGCCGGTGGACGCGTCGGCGAGGAGCAGGCCGTAGGTCTCGAACGGGTAGCGGCCGGCCCTCTCCTCCATCCAGGAGATCTGGGCGGGGGTCTTCGCCAGCCATGGTTCGAGCTTCGCGCGGTGCGCGGTGGGCACGACGTCCCGCAGGGGCAGTCCGTGCGGGCCGACGCGGTGCAGGACGGTGGAACGGCCGATGGAGACCTGCGCGAGTTCGGTGGCCATGGGGTGGCGGGTGTGGTACGTCCAGGTGGCGGCCCCGCGCGTGCGGCCGACGCCGGCCGGCAGACCGCCTGCGACGACCGTGTGGCCGTCGGGGGCGGTGATCCGGAAGGTGAACACCGCCTTGTCCGAGGGGTGGTCGTTGCACGGGAACACCAGGTGGGCGGCGTCGGCCTGGTTGGCCATGGCGAGGCCGTCCGCGGTGCGCACCCAGCCGCCCTCGCGGTCCTCGGCGGCCACGGGGTCGCTGGTGTGCCGGACGGTGATCCGGGCCCGCTCCCCCTCGTCCAGATGGCCCTCGGGTGTGATCACCAGGTCCTCTCCGGCGCTGGTGAAGCCGGCCGGAGCACCGTCGACCTCGACGGAGTGGACCGTGCCGTGGGCGAAGTCGAGGTTGATCCGGTCCAGGCCGGCGGTGAGGCGGGCGTCGATCGTGGTGACGGCTTCGAGCGGCCGGTCATTGCGGCCCGGGTAGTCGAGGGCGATGTCGTACGACAGCACGTCGTATCCGGGGTTGCCCAGGTACGGGAAGAGCCGGTCACCGATGCCGAGCGGGACGGCGGGGGCACCCGCGGCGACCAGACAGACGGAGACGGCGGAGGCGAGCAACGCGGCGACCGCCCGACGCCGACGCGCGTGACCGCCCCCGGCACGGGCGTCCCGGCCTCGGGCTGCCTGACTGTGGAGTGCTTGGGCCTGGGGGTGGTGGCTGTGCGCTGTCCGGCCCTGGGACACGTGACCGTCAGGGGCCTCGGCCCGGGAGCCGTGGTCGAGCGGTGACTGACCGTGCAGGGCCTGGCTGGATGTGGCCCGGTCAGGGGAGACGTCGCTGTCGGGCGCCTCGGGCCGGGGGCCGTGGGTCGGGGGTGGCTGGCCGTGCGGGGCGTGGTTGGGCGTCGTCCGGGTCTGGGGCGGTTGGCTGTGGGGTGTCTCGGGCTGGGTGGCGTGGTCGACGGGTGGGCGGCCGTGAGGAACGGGAGCGTGGGGGGTGAGCATTCACCACGGCTATCAGCGTGCGCGTGTGCTGTGGTGACGGCGCGCTTTCGGCCCACCCGATCGGGTAATCACACCGCCGCTCGGACGCTCCGTGCCCCGGTCAGACGCCCGGCGCCTGCCGCTGGGCCCGGCTCACGTCGTACACACCGGCCACGTTGCGCATCGCGCGCATGAGGACGGGCAGGTGGGCGGCGTCCGGCAGTTGCACGGTGTAGGTGTGCCGCACCTGCTGACGGTCCGGGGGTTCGACGGTCGCGGAGACGATCTCGGCGCCTTCGAGGGCCATGGCCTCGGTGAGGTCCGCGAGCAGGTGCGGCCGGACGAAGGACTCCGCGACCAGCGTGACCCGGCACTCGGCACCCTCCCCCCAGCGCACGCCGACCTCCGCGCGGCCCGCGCTCTTCATACGCTCCACCCCGGCGCACTCCACCCGGTGCACGGTGACCGCTCCCCCGCGCACGGCGAAGCCGGTCACCTCGTCGGGCGGTACGGGCGTACAGCAGCCGGCGAGCCGTACGGTCGCGCCGGCCCGGTCGGCCAGGACCTGGGCGGCCGTGGGACGACCGGGGGCCGGGGCGTCCGGAGCCGGCGACGGGGCGGGGTCGTCGGTGAGGGGCCGGGCGGCCTCCTCCGGTACGGCCCCGGACGCCTCGTCCTGTGCGGGGTGGGCGGTCAGCCACCGCTGGATGGCGATCCGCGCGGCGGGGGTGTGGGCGTGCTCCAGCCACTCCCTGGAGGGCTCGGAGGCCGCGTCCTGGCCCATCAGCAACTGAACGGTGTCGCCGTCCTTGAGGACGGTGCTCAGTGTCGCCAGCCGGCCGTTGACCCTGGCCCCGATGCACGCGTGGGCGTCCTCGCCGTACTGCGCGTAGGCGGCGTCCACGCAGGTCGCCCCCTCGGGCAGGCCCAGTGTGCCCCCGTCGGGGCGGAACACGGTGATCTCACGGTCCTGGGCGAGGTCCTCGCGCAGGGTGGACCAGAAGGTGTCGGGGTCGGGCGCGGCCCGCTGCCAGTCGAGCAGCCGGGAGAGCCAACCGGGCCGGGTGGGGTCGACGCGTTCGCCGTCGCTCGCGGACTGCTCCTCCGGCGGGGCGGCGTAGGGGTTGCCGAGGGCGACGACTCCGGCCTCGGCGACCTTGTGCATCTGGTGGGTGCGGATGAGGACCTCGACGACCTGTCCGTCCGCACCGGCCACGGCGGTGTGCAGCGACTGGTACAGGTTGAACTTCGGTACGGCGATGAAGTCCTTGAACTCCGAGACCACGGGCGTCATGCAGGTGTGCAGCTCGCCCAGGACGCCGTAGCAGTCGGCGTCCTCGTTCACCAGCACCAGCAGACGGCCGAAGTCGGCGCCGCGCAGTGCCCCGCGTCTGCGGGAAACCCGGTGCACGGAGACGAAGTGGCGTGGGCGGATGAGGACTTCGGCGGTGATGTCGGCCTCACGGAGCACCTTGCGCACGTCGTCGGCGACTTCGGCGAGCGGGTCGTCCGCGCGGGCGGCGTTGCGGACGATCAACTCGCGCGTGTGCCCGTACTCCTCGGGATGGAGGATCGCGAAGACCAGGTCCTCCAGTTCCGTCTTGAGCGCCTGGACGCCGAGCCGTTCGGCGAGCGGGATCAGGACGTCACGTGTCACCTTGGCGATGCGTTCCTGTTTCTCGGGGCGCATCACGCCGAGGGTGCGCATGTTGTGCAGCCGGTCGGCGAGTTTGATCGACATCACGCGGACGTCGTTGCCGGTGGCGACGAGCATCTTGCGGAAGGTCTCGGGCTCGGCGGCGGCGCCGTAGTCGACCTTCTCCAGTTTGGTGACGCCGTCGACGAGGTAGCGGACCTCCTCGCCGAACTGCTCGCCCACCTGATCCAGCGTCACCTCCGTGTCCTCGACGGTGTCGTGGAGCAGGGAGGCGGTCAACGTCGTGGTCTCGGCGCCGAGTTCGGCGAGGATCAGGGTCACCGCGAGCGGGTGCGTGATGTACGGCTCACCGCTCTTGCGCATCTGCCCGCGATGGGAGGACTCGGCCAACAGGTAGGCGCGGCGCAGGGGTTCGAGGTCGGCGTCGGGATGGTGGGCGCGGTGGGCGTCGACCACGTGTCCGATGGCGTCGGGGAGCCGGTCGCGGGCGGCGGGGCCGAGCAGCGCGGCACGGCCCAGCCGGCGCAGGTCGAGCCGGGGGCGGGACTTCCTGCGCGACCCCGTGGGCGTGACGTGACCAGATGTCACAGGGCCTGGGGTCGCAGGGTTCACGGCCTCCGCGTTCATGGGCACCTCCGGCTGCGTGGACCGGCGGACGGCGTGCCCCAGGGCGGACTCGGGCTCGGGAGACGGCGTTCGCCCCCCGTCCGGGCCGGTGCTTGATGCTACCGAGCCGGACCCCCTCGGGCTGACCGCCTCCGGCCGAGCGTGAAACGGATCACCCCATCGAGGGAAGGTCGACCGGAGGTCCTTTTCACGCCATCGGACCGGGGAACCTCCATGATCTTGAAGGCGAGCGCCCTTCCGGTCCTGCGGATGTTTCCACCCGACAGGCCGGAAGCTGCGATACCGAGCCGGCGCTCCGGTCAGCGCAGGGCGTTCTCCAGCCACTCGGGCTCGATCACGCCCTCGGCGACGATCACCGCCGGACCGGTCATCTCGATCTCGCCGTCGGGCCGTTCGGTGATCACGAGGGTGCCGCCGGGCACATCGACGGTGTACGTCACAGGGGTGCCGGTGACCTTCGGGTCGGCGCCGTCGCGGCGGGCGGTGGCCACGGCGACCGCGCACGCGCCCGTGCCGCAGGAGCGGGTCTCGCCGGACCCGCGCTCGTGCACCCGCAGCGCCACGTGCCGCGGGCCGCGGTCGACGACGAACTCCACGTTCACGCCGTCCGGGTAGGCGGCGGCCGGGCTGAACGGGGGCGGGGTGTACAGGTCGCCCGCGTGGGCCAGGTCGTCCACGAAGGCCACGGCGTGCGGGTTGCCCATGTTCACGTTCCGCGCGGGCCAGCTGCGCCCGCCGACGCTCACGGTGACGTCGCCCTCGGGGAGCAGCGCCCGGCCCATGCCGACGGTGATGTCACCGTCTTTGGCGATGTGGACGGTCTTCACTCCCCCGCGCGTGGCGATCACGGTGTCTCCCGCGGACACGTGTCCGGCGCGCTGGAGGTAGCGCGCGAACACCCGCACTCCGTTGCCGCACATCTCCGCGATCGAGCCGTCGCCGTTGCGGTAGTCCATGAACCACTCGGCCTCGGCGGCCATGGCCCGCGCCTCGGGGTGGGCCGCGGACCGCACCACGTGCAGCAGTCCGTCGCCGCCGATGCCCGCGCGGCGGTCGCACAGGGCGGCGACGGCGGCCGGGGACAGGTCGATGGCGTTCTCGGGGTCCGGGACGATCACGAAGTCGTTCTCCGTGCCGTGGCCCTTGAGGAAGGCGATCCGCGTGCTCATTCCTCGATCGTACGAGAACGCTCCGTCGGGGGCGTCGGAGGGAGGTGGGGCGGCTGGCTGGTCCCGTGCGGGCCGGTGGGGGCTGATCGCGCCCACGCGGCGGAGCCGCACATCGATGCAGCCCCGCGCCCCTTTGGGGCGCGCTGTCCTTCCGGCGTTGTTCAGCGGAGCCGTGCCACCCGCCACACCGCCAGGGCGACCACCGCGGCGACCATCACGGTGTAGGCGGTCACCACCCGCCAGTCGGGTCTGCGTCCGGAGCCGCGGGCCGGCAGGCCCGGCCAGGTGGAGCCCACCCTGCGGGCGGCCATCATGCCCCAGCCGGCCGCGCAGGAGCAGATCAGCAGCCCCAGCATGGCGATCACGGCGCCGCTGTCGCCGAAGTCGAAGGCGAGCGGGAAGGCGAACATCAGGGAGCCGACCGCGGCCAGCCCGACGATCGGCGCGAGCTGCCAGATGCGCAGCCGGCGCTGCGGGCGCAGCTCGACCTCGACCTCGTCACCGCCCGCGAACATCTCGTCCGGCTCGGGGCCGTCGTCGGTCACGCCGCCCTGCGTCTCGTCCGGTCCGTCCGGACTGAGGCGGTCGGTCGTCTCCTGCTCCGGTGCACCCCGCTCGGTGGTGAGGTGTTCGGTGCCGTGTGCGGTGTCGCGAGGGCCGGCCTCCATCGCCACGCGCCCTCCCAACTAGGACTCCACTGGTCGATCGAAGCTCGATGATGGCACGGCGCCGCAGGCCCGGATGACGGCCTGGGCGTCCCGATGCCAGGACGTGATCAGGCTGTAACCGGTCGTTCGACCAACGACAACGCGAGCTGCGGAAGTTCCGTCAGGTCCGCCGCGGCCCCACTCAACCAGTGCACCCGGGGATCGCGCCTGAACCATGAATCCTGACGGCGCGCGAAGCGCTTGGTGGCACGGACGGTCTCGGACCGCGCCTCTTCGAGGGTGCACTCCCCGGCGAGCGCCGCGAGCACCTGCTGGTAGCCGAGCGCGCGCGACGCCGTACGCCCCTGGCGCAACCCTTGCGCCTCCAATGCGCGCACTTCCTCCACGAGGCCGGCCTCCCACATCCGGTCCACCCGGCGGGCGATCCGCTCGTCCAGCTCGGGGCGGGCCACGTCGACGCCGATCTGGAGGGTGTCGTAGACCGAGTCGTGGCCGGGGAGGTTGGCCGTGAAGGGTCTTCCGGTGATCTCGATGACCTCGAGCGCGCGGACGATGCGGCGGCCGTTGCTCGGCAGGATCGCCCGCGCGGCCTCCGGGTCCGCGACGGCGAGGCGCGCGTGCAGCGCCCCCGGGCCGCGCAGTGTGAGTTCCTCCTCCAGACGGGCCCTGACCTCGGGGTCGGTGCCGGGGAACTCCAGGTTGTCGACGGCGCCCCGGACGTAGAGGCCGGAACCGCCGACGAGGACGGGCCAGCGCCCCTCGGCGAGCAGCGCGTCGATCCGCTCCCGGGCCAGCCGCTGGTACTCGGCGACGGACGCGGTGACGGTGACGTCCCAGATGTCGAGCAGGTGGTGCGGGACGCCGCCGCGTTCCTCGGGCGTCAGTTTGGCGGTGCCGATGTCCATCCCCCGGTAGAGCTGCATGGAGTCGGCGTTGACGACTTCGCCGTCGAGTCGCTGGGCCAGGAATACGCCCAGATCGGACTTTCCGGCCGCAGTGGGGCCGACGACGGCGATGACGCGGGGGGCGAGGGGTGCGCTGCTCACTGATCCAGTCTCGCAAACCTCCCGTCCGGCCCTCGAACGGGTTACGTGACGTGACGGTCGCCGGGTCGTTGCCCGTTGCGAGGTTCCTGCCGCCGGATCACAGGGGCGGCGGCCCGGCTCACACGAACGGACGCGCCGGGCAACGCGGGATTTCGCCCGCACGAGTAACGTATGGAGTGGATATGGGCGTTTTTGCACGGCTTTTTCGGAGGTCGAAGGCCACGGAGGAGACGCGGACCGCCGAGGTCCGGGCCGGCGAAGCGGCGGCCGGGACCGGCACGGAGAGCGCGGCCGGGGCCGCGGAGCCGAAGGGGCCGGCCGAGGCGCCGGAGACCACCGGGCCGGCGGAGAAGGAGGCCGGCGAGGTCACCGGCACCGACACCGTCGAGATCCCCAAGCAGCAGTCCGCCGAGGCGGCCGGCAGCGAGACCGGTGAGGGCGCCCGCACGTAGACGGTCGCGAGGGAAGGTACATCATGGGTCTCCTGGACAATCTGAAGGCCAGACTCGGCCCGGCCAAGAACAAGGTCTCCGACCTCGCGCACCAGCACGAGGACAGGATTCAGCACGGCCTGGACAAGGCCGCGCGGACCGTCGACAAGCGGACCAAGGGCAAGTACAGCGACCGGATCCAGACGGGTACGGGCAAGGCCAAGGGTGCCGTGGACCGACTCGCGCACAAGAACGACCCCGGCTCGGGCGCGGGCGGCACGACCACGCCGCCGGCCGGGCCGCCGCCCACTTCCTGAGCGGCACACCGGCGGACGGCCGCGGAGCACACCGAGAGCTCCCGGCCGTCCGCCGCGTTCTCCCGGCGACAGCCCGCCTATGCCCAGGTGATCACGAGGTAGCCGACCCCGTAGGGAGCGTCCTCGTGGAGCAGCGTGCCCTTCAGGGTCGGGTTTCCGGTTGCCGCGCCGGCGAGTACCTGCCAGGGGGCCCGGCCGGACACCTTCAGTTCGTGGGCCAGCTTGGTGTCCAGCGCTCGCAGGGCCGCGGTGTTGGCCGTGCCCAGTGCGCGTGCGAGTTCCGTGTCGAAGGGGGCCGCGCGTTCGTCGAGGTAGCCGGGTGCCTTGAGTGTGCGGCAGGCGCTGGCGTCGCCCATCACCAGCAGCGCGACCCGCTCCGCCCGGCCGGCGAGGGCCTCCCCCGCCTCGGCGCACCGCTCGGCCGTGAGGGACTCCCCCACGGCCAGCCCCTCCACGGGGGCGTCCGCCCATCCGGTGCGGTCCAGCAGCCAGGCGCCCACGGCCAGCCCGTACGGGAGTTCCCGCCCGGGTGTGCCCTCGCCCTGTCCCAGCCGTACGTCCAGGCCGACGCCGAAGCCCCGGAAGGATCCGGGGGTGCCCTCCGGGTAGGTCTCGGGTCCGGCACCGTCTCCCGGTCCGACGACCACGAGCAGATCGGGCCGGGCGGCGGCGAGCACGCCCAGCGCGTCCGTGCACGCGGCCCGTGCGGTGTCCAGCTCGGGGGTGGCCCCTGTGGCGACCTCCGGCACGAGCAGCGGCGGGCACGGGCAGACTGCGGCGGCGACAAGCATGATCAGCAGCCTACTGCGGCGGCCCGGAACGGCACCCCCGCCTCACGGGCCGTCCGTGCTCCGGACGCGCTCCGCGAGGCCGTACCGCGGGCGGCAGGTGCCCGGCCCGCCCTCGGTCTCCACGTGGTACGTGTCGTCGTCCACGCGGTACGCCTCGCGACGCCGTCGCATCGGCCCTCCGGAGAACCGGTGCGCGCACACCGTCCCGTACGGCCTGCGGCGTGCCTCCTCGCGCGTGCCTTCGCAACGCGCGATCGGCCGGAGTGTGCCGTGCGGCTCCTCCACGACGACCCGATGAGCCGTGCGTCCCCCGTCACGGCCCGGTCAGTCGACGGCGCAGCCCCCGGTGACCGCCGGCAGCGGCTCGGGGACGCCCACCTTGGGCAGGCCGAGCAGTACGCCCGCGGGCCGTGCCGCCTTCTCGGTGTTCCGCTTCTCCCAGGCGTCCCCCGCGCGGGTGCGGCGCACATCGAGCACCGCGCCCTCGGCGAGGAGGTGGTGCGGGGCGGCGTAGGTGATCTCGACGGTGACCACGTCGCCGGGGCGCACCTCCTGCTCCGGCTTGGTGAAGTGCACCAGGCGGCTGTCGGGGGCGCGGCCGGAGAGGCGGTGGGTGGTGCCGTCCTTGCGGCCCTCGCCCTCGGCGACCATCAGCTCCAGGGTGCGGCCGACCTGCTTCTTGTTCTCCTCCCAGGAGATCTCCTCCTGGAGGGCGACGAGACGCTCGTAGCGCTCCTGGACGACCTTCTTGGGGATCTGGCCGTCCATCTCGGCGGCCGGGGTGCCGGGACGCTTGGAGTACTGGAAGGTGAACGCCTGCGCGAAGCGGGCCTCGCGCACCACGTGGAGGGTCTGCTCGAAGTCCTCCTCGGTCTCGCCGGGGAAGCCCACGATGATGTCGGTGCTGATCGCCGCGTGCGGGATGGCGGCGCGGACCTTCTCGATGATCCCGAGGTAGCGCTCCTGCCGGTAGGAGCGGCGCATCGCCTTCAGCACCGGGTCGGAGCCGGACTGCAGGGGCATGTGGAGCTGCGGCATGACGTTCGGCGTCTCGGCCATGGCGGCGATGACGTCGTCGGTGAAGTCGCGCGGGTGCGGCGAGGTGAAGCGGACGCGCTCCAGGCCGTCGATCTTCCCGCAGGCCCGCAGCAGCTTGCTGAACGCCTCGCGGTCGCCGATGTCGGAGCCGTACGCGTTGACGTTCTGGCCGAGCAGGGTGATCTCGGAGACACCCTCGGCGACCAGGGCCTCGATCTCGGCGAGGATGTCGCCGGGGCGGCGGTCCTTCTCCTTGCCGCGCAGCGCCGGGACGATGCAGAAGGTGCAGGTGTTGTTGCAGCCGACGGAGATGGACACCCAGGCCGCGTAGGCGCTCTCGCGCCGGGTGGGCAGCGTGGAGGGGAACGCCTCCAGCGACTCGGCGATCTCGACCTGCGCCTCCTCCTGCACGCGGGCGCGCTCCAGGAGGACGGGCAGCTTGCCGATGTTGTGCGTGCCGAAGACGACGTCGACCCAGGGCGCCCGCTTCACGATGGTGTCGCGGTCCTTCTGCGCGAGGCAGCCGCCGACCGCGATCTGCATGCCGGGGCGGCTCGCCTTCTTCGGGGCGAGGTGGCCGAGGTTGCCGTACAGCTTGTTGTCGGCGTTCTCCCGCACGGCGCAGGTGTTGAAGACGACGACGTCCGCGTCGCCGTCGGCACCCTCGGGGGCGCGGACGTAGCCCGCGTCCTCCAGCAGCCCGGACAACCGCTCGGAGTCGTGGACGTTCATCTGGCACCCGTAGGTGCGTACTTCATAGGTGCGCGTGCCGCCCACTGACTGGCTCCGGTCGATGCTGCTCATGCCCCTAAGGGTAGGCGGTGCCGCGGACCGCCTCGGCCGCGTGGGCAACTCCCTGCCAGGCAGCTTCCTGGCCTGGCCGGATGCGGACAACGGGGGTGGCGTGATGGTTCTCTCTTAGCAGCGGCCGGAAAGCGCGGGGAACGCGGACCGGCCCGGGGGAGCTGAAGGCACCACTGGCTCCATGCGCATCGTCGCAATGGCACTGACTTACGCATGGAATGGAGACCAGCATGATCCGTACCGACCGTTGTACCGCGGCCACCGTCCTCGCCACCGCCGTCCTGGCGACCGTCGCCTGGGCGGTGCCCGCCCAGGCCGCCGACGCGGCCGGGCGGGAGTCGGTGGCCACCACTCAGGACTTCGTGTGGCCCGCCCCGCCGGCCCACCAGCCCGACGACTTCACGTGGCCCGCGCCGCCCGCGTCCCTCCCGGACGACTTCACGTGGCCCGCCCCGCCCGCGCCCCGCCCGGACGACTTCGTCTGGCCCGCGCCGCCGGTCCGGCCGTGACCGCCCTGCCGGGCGGGGCGCCGGACGCCGCGCCTCAGACCCACTGCCGGCGAGCCGCCTGCACGCCCGCCTCGAACCTGCTGGAGGCGCCGAGCCGGTCCATCAGCTCGGCCATGATCCGCCGCTCCGTGCGCACTCCGATCCCGAGCGTCCGCGCCACCGCCTCGTCGGTGAGGCCGGTGGCCAGGAGCTGGAGCAGTTTGCGCTCCTGCGGGGTGAGCCCGTGGGCGTCGTCCTTGACGGAGGACTCCTGATGGAACGGGGTCGCGTGCTCCCAGTACGCCTCGAACAGCGCCCGCATGGCGAGCACCACGGGCGGGCTGCTGAACAGCAGCGCCGAGGGGCCCGTCTGACCGGGAAGGCCCGCCACCACTGCGGTGGTGGTGTCGACGATCAGCAGGCGCATCGGCAGGGTCGGGGACGTACGGATCTCGCTGTCGTGGTCGGCCATCCACTGGGCGTGTTCCCTGGTCACCCGGTCGTTGGTGATGCTGTCGAGGTAGATCGAACGGAACCGGACCCCGCGGGCGAGCGCCCGTTCGTTCAGCGGGCGGGCCGCCTCGATCGACTCCTCGGTGAGTCCGCCCACGGGGTGGAACGCCAGGGCCTCGTGCCGGCACCCCTCGGCCAGGGCCTCCAGGCGGATGCGGATGTCGTCGACGTCGTCGAGCTCCTCGGTGCCGTCGGGGCCGGACCGGCTGGACGCCGTGTACTCGGCGGCGAGCGCGGCCAGCGCGGCCCGGTTCTGCTCGATGCGCTGCTGCCGGTAGGCCAGTTCGTCCTGTTCCCGCTGGAGCAGGACCTTCAGGCCCAGCGACGGGTTCACCGCGCGCAGCGCTCCGGGCGAGTCCCGGGACGGGGCGAGGAGGGACAGCTCGGACAACTGGGCGAGTGCCTCCTCCACCTCGTCGGCGGCGATGCCGAGGAGGTCGGCGAGTCTGGCCGGATCGTGTTCCTTGTGGAACAGGATCGCGCGGTAGACGGCAAGCGTTCGCTGGTCGAGTGGAGATGCGTCTTCCAAGTGGTGTCTCCCCCTTGAACCACATGTCCGGACCGGGCACCACACCGGGTCGGACGTCTGCGGCGCGGCACGGGGGAGGCACCGCACGCCCGGCGAAGCATCCCCCGTAGATCCTTCACGTTCTCGCCACGCTACCTGCTCAGGAGTTCCGGTGTCGCACACAGTCGCGTTTGTCGTCCCTCCGTTGAACGGCTGTGTCGTGCTCGTCATGGACGCGACCACCGGGGCCGGCCGCAGTGTGGCCACCCGGCTGAGCGCGGCGGGCGCGGCGGTGGCGGTGGTCGGCGCGGGACACCCGGGGCGCGACGACGACGCGGCCACCAACGCGGCCTTCCTCTGCAAGGAACTGGCCGGTATCGGACTGGTCGCGCTGCCCTACCAGGTGGATGTCACGCGGCCGGAGACGCTGCGTGCCCTGCCCGGTCAGATCGCCGGCGACCTCGGCCCGGTGGCCGCGTGCGTCGTGGTGATCCCGTCGGGTCCCGGCAGCGGGGACCTGGCCCGGGACTTCCGCGCCGTCTCGGCCGTCGTCGCGGCGGCCCTGCCGGCCGGGGCCGAGCACATCGAGATCGACCCGGAGCACGACGGCGCCGGTCACGAGCGGGCGGCGCAGTCGGTCGCGGACCGGCTGATCGAACGGTTCACCCGCTCGCACGAGAGTCATTGACGGTCCGCAGTGGTTGACGGTCCGCCGCACACGGCACGCAGGCCCTGGGGCCTGGTTTCCACGAGTCTTCTCACCGTTCGTCCGCACGGGGGTTCAGCATGTCGATACGGATAGTCGTCGCAGGTGATCACCAACTCGTCCTGGAGGCCTTCGCCGAGACGCTCAACGGCGTCGACGGACTGGAGGTGGTCGGGCTGGCCACGTCGTGCGACGCCGTGCTGCCGGCCGTGGAACGGCACCGGCCCACCGTGCTGCTGCTCGGCGAGTCCACGATGGCCGGCCGGGCGCTGCGCATCGCCACCGAGGTGCGCAGTCACCATCCCAGGTGCGGGGTCGCGCTGATGGTGGGGGCGGCCACGCCGTCGGTGGTGGACCGGGCGGTGGCGGCCGGCGCGCTCGGTGTCGTACCGAAGAACGCCCGGCTGCCCCAGCTGGTGACGACCCTGATGGGGGTGGCGGGCGGCTGTCTGACCGTCGACCCGTCGCTGCTGCGGCCGGTGGCGGTCGGGGAGACGACGCTGAGCGTGCGGGAGGTGGACGTGCTGCGGCTGACGGCCGGCGGGGCGACCGTGAAGGAGATCGCGGGAGAGCTGTACCTGGCGGCGGGCACCGTACGCAATCTGACGTCGGCGGCCATCAAGAAGCTCGGGGGACGCAACCGGTTCGACGCGGCGCGCATCGCCGGGGAACACGGGCTGTTGTGAGCGGACGCGCGCCTGCCCCGGCACGGTGGGTGCCGGGGCGGGGCGGGATGGTGCGCCTGCTCGTCACGCTCGTACGGGCACGGGCGCGACGGGTGTGCGAGGTCGTACGGGACTTCGTAGGGGACTCACTTCTCCAGGCAGAACTCGTCGATCGGGTAGCCGACATGGCGGTCGGCGGTCGGCAGGTGTCCGAGGATCGTGTCGCCCGGCTTGAGTTCGGTGGAGTTGAGGACCGCGGCGTCCGGGCCGAGGACCCGTACGTGCCAGTCGTCCTGAAGGATCAGGTTGACGGTCTGTCCGCTCGGGGCCACCGCGTCGATGGAGATGAGCGGGCGGGTCTCTATCTTGACCCGGCCGACGCTGACCGGACGGGTGCGGCCCTTGGTGTCGACGGCCAGCACCTTGCTGCCGGCGTGGAGTTCGCTCAGGTAGTGGGTGCGTCCGCCCTGCGAGACGGTGTACGAGTGCAGGGCGCCGGCGTTGACCCGGAACGGGCGGGTCGGCATGTACGGCAGCGGGTGGGTCTCGCTGACGCACAGCACCATGCCCTTGGAGTGCGAACCGACCAGGATGCCCTCGTCCTTGCGGAAGTGGGTCGTGGTGTCGACGCAGGCCCGCTCGCCCATGCCGATGTGGGTGGTGTGGGTGACGGTCAGCTCCACCAGGTCGATCTCGCCCCCGCGGGCGCTCGCGGCGGTGCGCAGCGCGGTGGCGTCACCGACCGTGTTGGCCCGCATCAGCACGCCGTCCGAGCCGAGTTCGAGGACGCCGTAGACGATCTCGGCCTCCTCGGTGTTGGAGGCGGTGGTGATGATCGAACCGGGCGCGCCGGTGGCCGCCGCGATCACGATCTCGAGCGGGATCTTGGTGGGGTCGCGGAAGTCGAGGACGCTCCACGGCTCCAGCCGTGCCGCGAGGCAGGCGTCCTCGAGCGTGTCGGCGTCGACGATCTCCACGTACCGCCCGAACTCGACGTCCGGGTGGGCCTCCTGGAGCGCGGCGCGCTCCTCCCGGGGGCCCGGCACGACCACCAGGTCGGCGGCGCCGAGGTCGGCGGGGAGGGCGTCGGTGCCGTCCTCGAAGAGCAGGACCTTGCGGACGGTGGGCGGCAGGCCGGCGAAGGCGGCCGGGTCGGCGGCGACGATGCCGTCGATGCGCTGGTGCAGGGCCTCTTCGAGGACGGCTTCGGTGGCGTTGCCGGCGCCTCGGATGTCAAGCCAGCACAGTTTTGCGTCCGTCATGGTGCGGACCTCCTGTCGAATGCGAAAGGTCGGAGAGGTGGTGGGTGTTCTCGGGGAAGGCACCGGACGCCGTCAGCGGCGCCGGGTCGTCCAGGTGGTCGGGCGTCAGCCGTTCGTCCCGGTGGACGCCGGCCCCGGCGGGGAAGGCGACCGCGCCGAAGTGCTGCTCCGGGAAGTGGTGGATCAGCCGGGCCACCTTGGCGGCGAGCCGCCGGGGATCGGCGGCCTGGAAGATGTTGCGGCCCATCGCCACCCCGCCCGCGCCGCCGGCCAGGGCGTCGCGGACATAGGCGAGGACGTCCTCCTCGGTGGGCATCGCGGGACCGCCCGCGACCAGCACCGGCACCGGACAGGCCGCGGTCAGGTCGAGCATCTCCGCGGTCGAGCCGAGGAAGACGGTCTTGACCAGGTCCGCGCCCAGGTCGGAGGCGACGGTGACGGCGTGCGCCACCAGTTGCGGGTCGCGCGGGTCGGTGACCCGCGGGCCGCGCGGGTACACCATGGCGAGCAGCGGCAGGTTCCACCGGTCGCAGGCGTCGGCGATCCGTCCGAGGTCGCCGATCTGCTGCCGCTCGTCGTCCGAACCGACGTTGACGTGGACGCTCACCGCGTCCGCGCCGAGCCGGAGCGCCTCCTCGACCTCGGTCACCACGTACTTGGCGTCGGGGTCGTGCGCCTGGCTGGTGGACGCGTTGAGATGGATGATCAGCGACATCGCGGCGAACCGCTCCGGGCTGATGTGGCGGACGCTGCCCTTGTGCACGACGACCGCGTCCGCGCCGCCGGCGGCGAGCTGCCCGGCGAGCTGGTCGAGGGTCGTGCCGCGGGGCACCACGGGCCCGTCGCTGATCGAGTGGTCGAGAGGGGTGATCATCAGGCCGGCCGTGCTGTGGCGGTAGAGCCGCCGCAGCCGC
Organism: Streptomyces sp. CB02400; assembly: GCF_001905725.1. GTDB lineage: Bacteria > Actinomycetota > Actinomycetes > Streptomycetales > Streptomycetaceae > Streptomyces > Streptomyces atrovirens. The sequence continues at coordinate 63,029 of NZ_LIWB01000001.1, read as the reverse complement.
AGTGACCTGGCGAAGTGGCCGAATCCGGTCATGGAGTGCCCTTTCTGTTGCGCGGATCGGTGCGCCGGCGGGCGTGGTGTCCGGGCGGGCCGTCCACCTCGGCGCCGGTGTCGGGTGGGCCGGTGCCGCGCGTCTCGGCGGCGGGCGGGGGTGCCGCGCGCACCGGTGCGGTCGCGCCGCGCAGCCGCGTCCGGTCGGGTTTGCCGGACGGGGTGAGCGGCAGTTCGGGCCAGACGGAGACACTGACCGGGGCGTGCTCCGGGGTGAGCGTCGCCGCGACGTAGCCCCGCAGGTCGCAGGAGGTGTGCCCGGCGCCCGAGTGCAGTTCGACGGCGGCGTGCACCTGCTCCACGAGGTCCTCGTCCCGGACGCCGAACACCGCGGCCTGGCGCACCTGGGGGTGCCGGAGCAGCGCCGCCTCGATGGCGGCCGGGTCGAGCTTGAGGCCGCCGTGCTTGATGACGTCGCCCACCCGGCCGTCCAGCCGCAGATAGCCGTACGGGTCCCAGTGCCCGAGGTCGCCGGTGCGCAGCCAGCCGTCGCGGTACGTGCCGGCGGTCAGCTCCGCGTCGTCCAGGTAGCCGGCGGACACCGTCGGCGAGTCGATCCAGATCTCGCCACTCTGCCCGCGCCCCAGCGGGGTGCCGGTGCCGGGTGCGCGGATCTCCACCCGTACCCAGGGGAAGGGCCGGCCGACCGAGCCGAGCAGTTCGGGCTCCCGGTGGTCCAGCGGGGTGAGGCTGCTGATGCCGCCGGCCTCCGTGGTGCCGTACACCTGGATCAGTACGTCACCGAAGAGCCGTACCGCTTCGCGGACCCGTTCGGGGGCGGCCGGTGTGCCGCTGTAGGTGATGCGGCGCAGCGAGGACAGGTCGTACGACGTGACCAGCGGGTGGTCGAGCAGCCGGTACAGGTGCGGTACGGCCAGGTAGGCGTCGGTGACGTGGTGTTCGGCGATGGCCGCCAGGGTGGCGTCGGCGTCGAACTCGTCGTGGAGCACCACCGTGCCGCCTCCGCACAGCACGGCGTCGGCCATCGGCGCGGTCGTGTGGCTGACCGGGGTGACGGAGAGCAGCGTGGCCGGGCCCCGTGGGTCGAGGCCGTCGGTGAGGCGTCCGACGAGGTGTTCGCGGGTGCCGTAACGCTGCGCGACCATTTTCGGCCGGCCGGTGCTGCCGCTGGTGAAGTCGACGACGGCCAGGTCGTCGGGCCGGGGCGGCTCGGCCGGCGGTGCGGTGCCGGGCCCGTCCGCCGTGCGCGGGATCGCCCGCACGGTGAGTCCGGGCCGGCGGCGGGCCAGCCATCTGCCGCGGGCCGCGCTCTCCTCGTCCTCCTCGTCCACCAGCAGCAGCGGCACCGCGAGGTCCCGCAGCAGTTCGGTCTGGGTGGCGAGGGAGAAGGTCTCGGTGTCCGTGCGCGGGTTCATCGAGCGGACGTACACCGAGGTCGCGCCGAGCAGGTGCACGGCGTAGCGGGCGCTGAGCATCAGCGGGTGGTTGGGGCCGGTCAGGATCGCCACCGTGGTGCCGGGTCCGACCCGCAGGGAGCGCAGCAGGGCGGCGCTGCCCAGGAGGGACGCGCGCAGCTCCCCCGCCGTCACGGCCGCGTCGGGCCGGTGCACGACGATCCGGGTGGGATCGCGTTCCAGCGCGGCGAGCAGCCGGCGGACGTAGGGGCGTGCGAGGGTTCCGGTGGTGGTCATGGTCCTCCTCTCTGTTCGTCGGGAACTCGTAGGGATTCGTCGGGAACTCGTCGGGAATTCGTCGGGAACTCGTCGGGAATTCGTCGGGAATTCGTTGGAAATTCGTCGGGAAAGTCAGGCGATCTTCATCTGCGCCATCATTCCCATGGCGCTGTGGTCGATCATGTGGCAGTGGTACGGATAGACACCGCGGTGCGAATCGAAGGTGAGCTGGAGTTTCGCCGTCTGCCCGGGGAAGAGCAGCACGGTGTCCTTCCATCCGGTCTCGGCCGGATACGGCGGCTGCCCGTCGCGTTCGAGAATCCTGAACTGCACCAGGTGCGTATGGAAATTGTGCGGAACGGTGACGCTCTTGTTGGTGACCGTCCACACCTCGGTGCTGCCCCACTCGACGTGGGTGTCGATGCGGTCCGGGTCGAAGGTCTTTCCGTTGATGTACGCCTGGTGGCCTCCGGTGCCCGGCTCGTCCATGTTCAGTTCGAAGGCGCGCTCGACGGTGGGCTTCGGCAGGGGCGGCAGCGTGGCGAGGGTGTCCGGGACCCGGCTGCGGTCGGGGGTCCGTTCACCGATGTCGAACCGCATGACCTGGCCGACGAGTTCGGTGGGGCCGGGGCCCAGCATGTTGGCGAGGGTGAGCCGCGTTCCGGGCGCGTACTTGGAGAAGTCGACGACGAAGTCGATGCGTTCGCCGGGCGACAGGACGAGCACCGGCGTCTCGGCGGGGGCGGCGAGCAGGCCGCCGTCGGTGCCGATCTGCTGCACGGGGTGCTGGGTGGCGGAGCCGTCCGACAGCGCGAGGACGAAGATGCGCAGGTTGCACGAGTTGACCAGCCGGAAACGGTACTTGCGGGCCTCGACCTCGAGGTACGGCCAGGGCCGGCCGTTGACCAGGATCGTCGTGCGGTTCTGCGCGTCGTCCATCGTGTAGACCATGGCGGCGTCGTCGTCGAAGTCCGCGTCGCGCAGGACCAGGGGGATGTCGTACTTCCCGGACGGCAGCCCGAGCCGGTCCTCGTCGGGGTCGCGCAGCAGGTACAGCCCGGACAGTCCCCGGTAGACGTGCTCGGACTCCATGTGGTGGGCGTGGTCGTGCATCCACAGGGTGGCGCCGGGCTGCCGGTTCTCGTACACGTAGGTGCGCCTGCGTCCCGGCGCGATCGTGTCCATCATGCCGCCGTCGTGCTCCACCGGGTTGTTGCCGCCGTGCAGGTGCACGGAGGTCGGCATGTCCAGCGCGTTGACGTGCCGGACCACCGTCCTGCGGCCGGTGCGGGCGCGGATGGTGGGGCCGGTGAAGGAGCCGTTGTACGTCAGGACGTCGGTGCGGGTGCCGGGCAGGATCTCGGCGCTCGCGCGGCGCGTGGTGATCCGGTAGTAGTCGGCGTGTCTGGTTCTGCGGTACGGGGCCAGCACCGGCGGCACGGTCAGCGGCACCGCGAACGGCTCGGCCGCCGTGGCCGCCGTCGCGGCGACGGGTACGGTGGCCGGCCCGCCCGCGGTGAGCGTCTTGAACAGCCCGCCCGCCGCGCCGACCGCCCCGACGGCGCCGGTGGTCATACCGAGACGTATCGCATGTCGACGAGTGAGCACGAGAATGTCCTTCTGTCGTTGGGGCGGTGGCCGTTGAATTCCTGTTCCGAGGATGCGCTTCGGGCGTCGATTGTCCGAGCGGAGACGGTCCGTCCCTGTCATGTGTCACGCATTCCATGACCTCGGTCACGAACAGGAATGGTGACTGTCATGCGGTGCGGCCGGCCGGGTCGGAGAGGGTGTAGCGGGCGTCAGAGTGGATTTCGTCGAGTTCTTTCAGCGAATCCCTCTGACGGAGGCCCTGATGATTCCCGTGTCCACGGAGAAACCGCCCGAGTTCGCGGCCCGCGCGCTGCGTACGGACGTGCGGATCACGTTCGACGACACCGCGGACACGGCGGTGCTGCGCGGCCCCGAGAGCTCACTCGTGCTGCGCCCGGTGCGCGGTGGCCTGCGCACCGTACTGCGCCGGCTGGCCGAGGGCCCGGTGCCGTACGAGGAGCTGTACGAGGGGTTCGGCGGCGCCGCGCGGGAGCGGGCCGACGCCGCGCTGGCACGGGCCGGCCACCTGCTGGCGTACAGCGTGCTCACACACGACGAGCCGCCGCTGCGGCGGGAGTTGGTGCGGCTGGAGCCGACGGCCCGGGACGCCGAGCACCGTACGGCGGCCGTGCCCGCCGGCGCGCGGGTGCGTCTGTCGCGGTTCGCCCTCTGCCGTACGCGCGGGGGTGTGCTCGTACTGGAGTCACCGCTGGTGAAGTTCCGGGCCGTGCTCGCCGACCGGGCCGCCCGTGAACTCGCCGCCGCGCTGGGGCAGCCGGGTCCTGCGGTCCGGGCCGGTGAGGGCACCGGGCTGAGCGAGGCGGAGACGCTCACGGTCCTGGCCCACCTCGTCGGCACCGGCTTCGTCGAACGCGCCGCCCCGGACGGCACCTTCGCGTCCGACACCGAGCCGGTGCTGCGCCAGTGGGACTTCCACGACCTGCTGTTCCACTCGCGCGTCCGGTCCGGCCGCTTCGACGAGACCTTCGGCGCGGCCTACCCGTACCGGGGCCAGATCGACCCGCTGCCCGCCGTGAAGCCGGCGCCGGACGGCCCCGTGACGGAGCTGTACCGCCCCCGGCGCGCGGACATCGACGCCCGTGACCCGTCCCTGACGGCCGCGGTCGAGGGCCGCCGCTCCCACCGCGTCTTCGGCGAGCGGGCGTTGACGGCGCGCGAGCTGGGCGAGTTCCTGTACCGGGTGCAGCGGGTGCGGGTCCACCACACGCCCGGCCCCGGCGAGGACGAGGTGGTCTCGCGGCCCTATCCGGCCGGGGGCTCGCTCCACGAACTGGAGCTGTACGTCACGGTGCTGCGCTGCGAGGGACTCGCACCGGGCGTCTACCACTACGACTCGTACGCGCACCGCCTGGTCCTCGTCAGCGGGGCGGAGGACGACCGGCGGGCGCTGCTGGGCGTGGCGTCACGCTCCGTCGGGTTCGACGTGCGCCCCGATGTGCTCCTGACGGTGACCTCGCGGTTCCAGCGCATGGCGTGGAAGTACCGGGCCATGGCGTACGCGACGACGCTGCGGCACACCGGTGTGCTCTACCAGACCATGTACCTGGTGGCGACGGCGATGGGCCTGGCGCCCTGCGGGCTGGGCAACGGCGACGCCGACCTGTCCGCCCGCGTGCTGGGCCTGGACTACCTGCGGGAGTCCTCGGTCGGCGACTTCCTGCTGGGCACGCCGGCGCCCGGGTCCGCGATGCCCGCCGAGCCGGGCGAGGAATGGCACATGGTGAACAGCCCCGAATGGGCACTTCCGGTGACCCCCGACGAGAATCCGGGCACCGGGAAAACGTCATCCGGGCCGTGATAAATGTCAGCCGACGCCCGCAGGGGGTGGCGCACGGGTGGGTGGCCGAGCAATATAGATGTCACAGCCGGACGGAAAAGGAAAAACATTCCGGAAGGCGCCCGGGAATCATCCCGGAGCATGAATCCTCGGGAATTCCGTTCAGGGAAATCCCGAATCGACGAAAGGACCACGACATGACCGCCAAGGACATCAAGAACGACGCCGACAACGCGTTCGAGGGCTTCGACGCCGACGAGCTGGAGACCCTCGAGGTCGCCGACGGCGTGGCGCTGCCCGAGATGGGCGCCTCCAGCGGCTCGATCGGCACCTCCTCCTCGTCCTCCAGCACCTGCTCGGCCTGCTGAACCACTCACCCCACGCATCCCGGAAGGACCACGACATGACCGCCAAGGACATCAAGAACGACGCCGACAACGCGTTCGAGGGCTTCGACGCCGACGAGCTGGAGACCCTCGAGGTCGCCGACGGCGTGGCGCTGCCCGAGATGGGCGCCTCCAGCGGCTCGATCGGTACCTCGTCCTCCTCGTCCAGCACCTGCTCGGCCTGCTGAACGCGCGTGAGCGCCTGAGCACGACCGTGTGAACGCACAAGGATGCGCCGCCGGCCCCCTGGCCGGTCGGCACATCCTTGCGTTCGTTTGCGGGGCGGTCCGCCGGCCCCGATCGATTCGGCGGTCCGTCAGCCCGACAGGTCCCCGACGGCCCGTCAGCCCCGTACCGCCGGGCGGCCGTCAGCCCCGTACGGCCAGGTGGTACGCGGAGGCCCAGAGCACCGCCGCGCAGGCCAGGCCCACCGCGACCAGCACGCTCTCGTCCGACAGACCGGCCACGACCAGCACCGCGCCCACGACCGCCACGGCGGTCATCAGCCCGGCCGTCCACCGGTACTGCCACTGGTCGTACAGGCGCGCGAGGGGGAAGAAGTGCAGCCCCACGACGAGGGCGACACCGACCGGGATGAGCTCGGGGCGGCCGGAGGCGTTGGAGCCGGCGATGACGGCGAAGATGGCCAGCACCTCGACGCCGTTGACGACACCCACCCCGCGCGCCCAGTTCTCCGGGAGGCTCACCGTCCGGGGCGAGGGCGCGGCGTCCTTGCGGTGCCCCAGGTAGATCGCCGCCGCGGTGACCACGAGGGCCGCCACCTCTATGGACACCGGCACGACGTCCGTCGCCGAACCGGTTCCGGAGGCCCCGGCGAAGGCCCACAGCAGGCCGAAGACGGAGAGCACGAGGGTTCCTCGGCGCCGCAGTTTCCGGGTGAGTTCCAGGCACTCGGCGTCCGTGAGGGACGGGGCCGGCGGAGTGGTGGGGGGATCAGTCGTCATTGGCGGAGAGTACAACGATCACCGCGGCTGCCAGATGTTTTTCGGCCAGTCCGTCGGCCGGATCAAACGGAATTGATCATTCCGAGACTTTGCCGCGGAGTGCACGCCCGCCGGATCTCCCGAAAAGGGCGCACGGTGTCACGAGAAGCGTGACGTATGTAAGCCGCCACCCCCTCTCCACTTCCACCGCGCATTCCGGGCGCCAATGATGTGGAGGACATTCCCGAATTCATTTCCCGTTCGTCTCGGAAGGTGCGAAGGACATGGTGGTTGACGCTCCGGAGCGTATTGCCGTGAGGCCGGATTCCGCCGACCTGACGGGGGTGCGACTCCACACTCGGATGCCGGTGACGCCGGCCTGGCTGGCCCGGTACGTCGTACCGGCCGCCCGCGAACTGAGCGAGGGGGGCGTGCCCGGCGTCCAGGTCCGCCGCGGCTGGCTGCACGGACCCCACATCGACCTGCTCGCCCCGGCCGCCGGCGCCGCCGACTGGCCGGCGGTCGCGGCCGGGCTCGACGCGGGCCCCCTCGACCCGGCGCGGGCGCTGACCGAGGAGGCCTACCTGGAGCAGGCCCGCGAGTTCGGCCGGCTCGAGGCGGTGGAGCCCCCGTACCTGCCGCTGCGCGACCACGGCGCGGTCCTGCCCGTCGCTCCCGACGACCCGGCCCTGCGCTCCCGCGAGCCGCGCCTCGATCCGCTGCGCACCGTCGTGAACGGCGCCCTCGCCGTGCCGGTGCTGTCGATGATCGAGGGCCTGGCCGAGGAGCCCGGCAGCGGCACGGTGCTGCTCGCGGAGGCGTTCGCCGCGCTCGCCGACACCCACGCCCTCGGCCCGGGCTACGGGGTGTTCTCCCCCCGGTCGCACGCGGAGGCGTTCCTCGCCTGGGCGGCTCCCCGCAAGGACATGCGGCCCGTCTTCCAGGAGCGGCTCGCCAAGGAGGCGCCGCTGCTCCGCGCGGTGGTCGAACAGCGGCTGAGCGGTGGAGTGTCGCCCGCGGCGGCCCGGTGGCGCACGGCGTTCGCCTACGGCGCCGGCGTGCTGGACAGCGCGGTCGCCTCGGGCGCCCTCACCGCCGACCTGCTCGACTCCGTGACCGACGGCGTCGACCGGGGCCGGATGGGACCGCCCGGGGCCGTGACCACGGTGCCGCGCGGCGAGCAGCCGGACACCGACTTCCACCGCACCGTGCACGGATCTGGGGCGATCAGCACGCCCTCGCCGTTCTTCGCCGCGTTCCGCCTGTTGACCAACCTCTTCTACCAGCAGCTTCCCCTGCTCACCGTGTCGCCGATGCAGCGCTACTACATGTGCTTCGCGATCGCCGAGACGGTCGACGACGTGCTCGGCAGCAGCTGGCGCGAGCGTCTGGAGCGCCCGCACACCGCCCGCACCACGAAGCCGACGGGAGCCCCGCGATGACCAGCCCCGAACCCCAGTGGTTCCTGCGCGTCAACCCGCTGCGCAGGGCCCGCCTCGCCGATCCGGAACTGCGCCGGCTGCTCGCCGGCCTCGCCGCCGCCGAGGCCGAACTGGCCGAGGCCGCCGAGGTCTGCTCGCAGGAGCTGTACGAGCGGATCGGTGCCGTGGACTCGGACGCCGAGCGCCGCGAGCTGATCGCGCTGCGCCGGGCGATCCACAACGGCCGCGCGCCCCGGAAGGCCCCCGAGGGCCGCGTGGCGGAGCTCCCGTCGGTGGCCCGCTGGCTGGCCGTCCAGGCCGAGCGGGAGCGGCTGCGCGCCACGATCACCGCCGGCTACCCGGCCGCCGCCGACCGCGAGCGGACCGTCCTGGCGGGCCTGCTCGGCGACGACGACCTGCTGCGCTCGCTCGCCCTCGTCGCCCCCGAGGTGCACCAGGAGGCCGAGCGCTACCGCGCGGCGGTCGAGGGGCCTGGCAAGGTCAACGCCCGCACCCGCAAGTCGGAACGCGGACTGATCCAGTACGTCACCCGGTCCATGGTGCGCACCAGCCCGCTCTCCCGGTTCACCGCGGTGGGCATCGCCGAACCCGCCCCCGCCGGCGACCCGGAGGCCGTACGCCCCGGCGACGTGCCCTTCACCGGCGCGCTGGCCGTACCGGGCCTGGACCGGGTGATGCTGCACTACGTGCTCGGCGGGCTGCCCGCCGCCGACGAGGCCGACCTGACGGACCTGTGGGTGGGACTGCCGCCCACCTCGGCACCCGACCCGGAGAGCGGCAAACTGTTCTTCCTGAAGTTCTCCGAACAGGGCATGCACCGGCTCGCGCTGCCGCTCGACGGGCCCGTCGCCGACCTGCTCGACGCGCTGTCCATGGGGCCGCGCCGCTTCCCCGCCGTGGTCGCGCACGTCGCCGCGCGGGCCGGCTGCCCGGCCGAGGACGCCGACCGGCGCGTACGGCAGGCGCTCGGGCAGGGCGTGCTGTGCACCTTCACCCAGCCGGAGGAGCGCGCGGCTTCCGCCGACTACGACGCCCTGCTCCCGACGGGGCGGGACACCGCCGTCGGGGAGCTGGCGGAGCGGGTCCGTGCCGGACTGCCCCGGGTGGCCGGGGCGCCCGCCGGGGAGCGGGGCGCGGTCCTGGCCGGGCTGCGCGGGGACCTCGGCCGGTTCAGCCAGGCCGTGGGCCGCCCGGCGCACATCACGGTCGAGGAGGACTACGTCATGCCGCCGCTGAAGGTGGCCACCTCCGACTGGCACGCCCCGCTGACCGACCTCGGGCCCGCCGTGGAGCTGCTGTCGGTCTTCGACTGGCTGCACGACGTACGGGTCCTGATGACCGCCGCGTTCACGGAGCGGTTCGGGGCCGGGGCGAACGTTCCGCTGGCCGAGCACGCGCCGTTCGTCGTCGGGGAGGTCTCCCGGCGGGCCGCCGCGATGGCCGCCGTGTACGGGCCGCAGGGCTCGGGCGGGTCGGCCGCGCTGACCGGCATCGGCCCGGCGGACGGCTCGCTGGAGCGCATGTACCTGCTGCGCCGCGAGCTGTCCGAGGAGGTGCACGCGCTCCTCACCAAGACCGCCCGGGCCGGCGAGGACACCCTGAGCCTCAGCGCGGCGGACGTCGCCGGGCTGACCCGGTCGCTGCCCGACCGCTTCCGCCGGGACCCGCTGATCTACGGCGTGCTGCTCCAGCAGGCCGGCGGCAAGCTCGTCCTCAACGACGGCCTGCCGGGCCACGGCATGCTGTACGCGCGGTTCCTGGAGGCCGACCGCCGCCAGGGCGGCCGGGCGCTGCCCCGGCTCGCCGTCCACCTGCGGCGCTTCTACGGTCACGACGGCGCCCGGGTCACCGAGGACCTCGGTCTGCACCGTCTCAACGTCAACGCGCACGCGCCGGTGCTGCCGGGCGGTCTCACCCCGGAGGACTGGTTCACGCTGCGGCTGGCCCACGACCCGGAGACGGACTCGCTGCGGGTCGAGGACGCGGACGGCGCGCCCCTGAGGGTGCTGCCGCTCGGCACGGGTCATCCGGGCCTGTTCCCGCCCCCGCTGTCGGTGGCCTCCGGCCTCGCGATCAGCGGCCGGCTCTTCAACAGCCTGCCGAACTCCTGGCACGCGGCCACCCCGTGGGACGGCGAGCACACCCGCACCGCGCCGCGCATGGCGGTCGGCGACGTCCTCATCGGCCGCCGCCGCTGGTACGGCGGGGTCGAGCTGGACACGGCGGTGGCCGCCGGGCCCGACGAGCACGAGCGGCTGCTCGCGCTGACGGCGTGGCGGGCCCGGCACGGGGTCCCCGACGAGGTCGTCATCAAGTCGGCGCCCGAGGACGAGGGTCCGCTGTCGGTCGGCGCACCGGACGTCCAGTCCAAGCGCCTCCAGCAGAAGCCGCAGTACGTGGACCTGTCCAGCGCCCTCGCGGTGCGGGTCCTGCCGCGGATGCTGGAGCGCCGCGGGGCGGGCGCGAGCTATCTGGAGGAGGCGCTGCCCGGCGTCACCGACGGCACGCACGCGACGGAATGGGTGCTCGAAGTCGGGCGCACGGCCGGCGGACGGTTCGTGTACGACCCGTCCAACCACACGGAAGCGGAAGGAGCTCGGTCGTGACGGTGACCGATCTGGACAGGGCCCCGGCCACGATGGCTCCGGGGACGGACGCCCCGCTGCGGGCCCGGCCCGGGCTGCACTACGCGCCGGTGCCGGGGGGCGTGTACTTCAGCGGCACGCGCGGGCAGTTCGTGCTGAGCGGCTCGGACCTCATGTACGCGGTGGCGGACGGCTGCGTACCGCTGCTGGAGACGGGGACGACGGAGGACGCCCTGGTCGCCGAGTTCGGCACGGAGCGTGCCCGTCCGGCCGTACGGCATCTCGTCGCCCGGCTGCGGGAGAACGGCCTGCTGCTCGACCCGGCCGCGTTCACCGAGCCGGAGCCCCCGGCCGAGGTGCGCGCCCGCTACGCCGACACCCTGGCCCGCCTGACCGCCCGCCTCGACGACCCGTACGCGGCGTTCGCCCGCCTGCGCCGGGCCCGGGTGGAGCTCCGTGGCCCGGCCACGGCGACGGCCCCGGCCCGCCGCGGCCTGCACCGGGCCGGCGTGACCACCACACCACCGACCGCCGGAACGGCGACCCCCCTCGTCCCGGTCTGCGACCCGGCGATGTACGCGGACCCCGCCCTCCTGACCCCCGCCGGCGACCCGGCGGTGCACGAACCCACGACTCCCGCCGGCGACCCGGCGGCGCGCAAGCCCGGACCCCTCACCCCCACCGGCGACCCGGCGGCGGACAAGACCCGCACCACGACCCCTGCCGCTGCCCCGGCAGCCCGCACACCCCGCGTTCCGATCCCCGCCGGCGACCCGGCGGTACGCGAACCCACGACTCCCGCCGGCGACCCGGCGGTACGCACGTCCAGAACCCTCACCCCCACCGGCGACCCGGCGGCGGACAAGACCCGCACCACGACCCCCGTCAGCGACCCGGCGGTGCGCGGGGACCAGGCAGTGATTCCCGTCGGCGGCCCGGCGGTGGACTTTCCGGGGGCCGGTGGTTCGCCCCGTGCCGTCATCGAGTTCCTCACCGGTGACGGGACCTGGACCGAGCGGCACGGGACGCTCCACGTGCCCGTGCTGCTCGGTCCGGGGCCGGTCCTCGTCGGTCCGGTCGGGGTGTCGCCCGCCGTCTGGGCGGCGTTCCGGGACCGGGCCGGGGTCTGGGCCGGTGCCGAGGGCGTCGAGCCCGCGGCCGGGCCCGTCGCCCACTCCCTCGCGGGAGCCCTCGCCGCCCAGCTCCTGGCCGACACCCTCACGGGTGTCGCGGAGCCCGGCGAGGCCCATGTCGTGCACGGCCCCGATCTGACCGCCGACCGCGTCACCGTCACGGGCGGCCCCGTGGACGAAGCGGTCGTGGTCCGGCTCGACGACGCCCCCGCCGAACCCCTCCCCGAACCGGCGGCCGCGCTGGAGGAGGCCGCCGCCCTCACCGCCCGCTGGACCGGACTCTTCGCCTCCGCGCAGGGCGAGCACCTGCCGCAGATGCCCCTCGCCCTGCGCGCGGCGGAGCACCGCACGGACCGCACGGACACGGTCACCGCCTGGGCGGCGCACCAGGAGACGGCGACCGTCGCCGCCGCCCTGGCCGCCCTGCGCGACCGCGATGGCGGTGCCGCCGGCCTCACCCGTGAGCACTGGCTGCTGGACGGCGCGCTGCGGTGGCTCGCCGAGCGCCGGGACCGGTTCGAGCACCTGACCGACACCGCTCCCCCGCTGCACGCCGAGGGCGAGCGCATCCTCGCCGCCCTGCGCGCGCGGCTCGGGCCGGCCGTTCCCGTACTCGCCCTGGCCCGGACCGCCGGAGTCGACTGGCCGCTGGCCGAGGTCACCGCCGGCGGCCGGCCGCTCGGCGCCGGCTGGGGACCCACGGCCGCCGACGCGACGTACGCCGCGCTGTGCACGGCACTCGCCGCCGCCCAGGCCGACGGCACCGTCGACACCCTGTCCACCGACGCCCTGCTCACCGCCGACGACACCGCCCGCACCGCACTGAGGAGGCAGCTCACCGCGCTCGCCACGATCCGGGGACAGGCCCGCCGCACGGACCCCGTGCTCGGCGAACTCCCCTTCTGGCACGGCCCGGTGACCGCCCGGACGGCCCAGGAGCCCACCGATGCCGACCACTGACCCGACCACCACCGAGAACCCGGTCCAGGCGGGCCCCGCGCTGCCCGCGACGGCCCACGACGACTGGCTGCCCGCCCTCGCCGGACTGGCCCGCGCCACCGGGGCGACCGTCTCCGTCAACCTCGGCTGGGACCTCGTCTGGGAACGCGGCCCGGTCGTCGCGGCGGACGGCCCCCACCTCTCCGTACGCCTGTACGACGACGAGGTCATGATCGGCCCGCTGTGGGTGCCGGGCACCGCGTCCGGCTGCGCCGCCTGCGCCGAGGTGCGCGAACGCACCGTCCTCGACCACCCGCTCGTCGGCGACCTCACCCAGGCCACGCGGGTCCCCGCCGCCCCCGCGCCGCTGCTGCCCGAACTCCTGCGCACCGGCCTGGAACACCTGGCGGACCGCCCCCTCGCACCCGGCGAGGCGTACTCGGTGACCGTGCGCGGCACCCGCCGCCACCGCATCGCGCGCAGCTTCCACTGCCCGGCGTGCGGCCCCGCCCCCGAGGACCTGGTCAGCACCGGGACCCCGCCGCCCCGTACCCTCCGCTCGCGCCCGGCCGTCCCCGGTGACGCCACCCGCACCGCGGCGAGCCGGCTCGTCGAGCCCGGCTTCCTGCGCGACCGCCTGGTCGACGACCGCTTCGGACCGGTCCGGGCGATCCTGCGCGAGTCCCACGCCCCGTTCGCGATGAGCATGGCCGTCGTCGCCGACGCCCCGGCGATGGGTCACGGCCGGGCCCGTACGTTCGCCGAGACCGAACCCGTCGCCGTCCTGGAGGCCTACGAACGGCTCGGCGGATACCCCTACGACATCCCCCTGGTGACCCGGCGCTCCTACCGCGAGGTCGCCGGCCACGCCGTCGACCCGGACAGCCTCGGCCGCTACACCGCCGAGCAGCTCGCCCATCCGACCAGCAGGGCGACGCCGTTCACGGCCGACACCCCGATGGACTGGGCCTGGGGGCACGACCTGGCCGACGGCCGTCCGCTCCTCGTCCCGGCGGACCACGCCTTCTACCAGTACGAGTACGCGTTCCGCCGGGACCGCCGGGCGGCGCGCGTGGCCGGTGCCGCGAACCGGCGGCACTACTTCTTCGACTGCTCCAGCGGCTGCGCGGTCGGCGCCAACTACGAAGAGGCCGCCCTGCACTCGCTGTTCGAACTGGCCGAGCGGGACGCGTTCCTGACGTCCTGGTACCGGGCGGCGCCGCTCCCCCACATCCCGGTCGCCTCCCTCACCGACCCGACCAGCCGGGCCATGGTCGAGCTGATCCGGGCGCGCGGCTTCGACGTCCATCTGCTGGTCGCCACCCGTGACATCGGCCTGCCGGTGGTGTGGGTCATCGCCGTCAACGAGAAGAACCCGTTCCCCGCCACCTTCTCCTCCGCCGGTTCGGGTGCGGACCCGGAGTCGGCGATCCGGGGCGCGCTGCGCGAGGTGGCCCAGCTCGTCACCAACCCGGTCGACTGGACCCGTGAGCAGGCCGAGCGGATGGCCGAGGACCCGTGGCTGGTGGAGGAGCTGGAGGACCATGTGCGGTTCTCCTCGATCCCCGAGACCCGCGACCGCGCCCTGGCGGGGCTCGGCGGCCCGGCCGTCACCCTGGAGGAGGCCTTCCCCGACTGGCCCGGCCGGCTCGAACGGGCCGCGGGCGGCGATGTGCGCGGCACCCTCGAGTACGTCGCCTCGCTGTTCGCCGACGCGGGCCTGGACCGCGTCGTCGTCGTCGACCAGACCAGCCGGGAGCACGCGGACGCCGGTATCGCGGTCGCCCGCGCGGTCGTCCCCGGCATCGTGCCGATGTGCTTCGGCCACGCCCAGCAGCGCCTGGACGGACTGCCCCGGCTCCGGGCCGCCCTGCGCGGCACGGACCAGGAGCACCGGGCGATCCCCTACGACCCCCACCCGTTCCCGTGACGGCCCCCGCCCCGGAGTGGACCCGGCGCGCCCCGGTCGACCTGCCGGGTCCCGAGGGCGACAACAGCATCGCGCGCGAACCGCTCTGGTACGCGTACGGCGCGGGCGACGACGGTCCGGAGCCGCCGCACTGGACCTGGGCGGACACGCCCCCGCCCGACAGCCACGTACCGCCGGATCCGCCGCGCCCGGCGGGGCCGGGCAGGGTGCTGCCGGCGGGCACCACCGAGCGGCTGTCGGCGCTCGCGTACCCGCGGGTCCCCGCCCCCTCCGGTCCGGCGGCGCCGGACGCCCTGGCGCACGCCCTGACGGCGACGTTCGGTCCCGTGCGCCGGGAACCGGAGAACCCGTACAACGAACACCGCCCGTACGCCTCACCGCGCTGCCTCTTCCCCGTCCACGCCTTCGTGGGCGACGGTGACGGCTCGGCGTGGCGGCTGCTGGAGCCGACCCGCCACGCCCTCACCGGACCGGACACCGGAGCGCCGCCCACCCGCATCGCGCTCACCGGCCGCTACACCGCGATCCCGGTGGCGTACCAGTGGTTCCGCGGGTCGCTCGTCTCCATCGAAATCGGCATGGTGCTGCGGGCGTTGAGCCTCGGCCTCGAACTGTTCGGGGTGCCGGCGACCCTCACCCCGCCGGCCGGCGGCGGGGCGGGGCCGCTGCGCGAGCTGGGTCTTGAGCGGACCTGGGAGTGGTCGCTGCCCTGGCTCGTCGACGTGGCCGGGCCCGGTCCCGGTCCCGTGGCGGGGGCCGGGCGGGACGCGCCGGTGCCCGACGGCGACCCCTCGCTGACGGACGTCGTACGCGTCAACCGGGAGCAGACGTATCCGGCGGGCGCGGCACCGCTCACCACGGCCGTCCCGGCCGGCCTGTCGGACAGCCCGGTCGTGCCCGACTGGGCGGAGCTGCTGTGGCGGCGCCACTCCGGCCGTATGCCGCGCGCCCTGCACGGCATGGACTCGGCACCGCGCCCCGCCCCGGTCCCGGCCCGGCACCTGGCCGCCGCCCTCGCCTGGCTCGGTGTCCCGCCACCGCACCCGGTGCTGGCCGCCGCCTTCGACGCGGTCACGGTCACCGCCGTGGTGCAGCACGTCGAGGGGTACGCGGCCGGGGTGCACCGCTTCGAGAAGGGCGCGGCGCACCTGCGGAAGGCCGATCCGACCGCCCCCGCGGGGCTGGAGGCGAACTACGGCTACGGGTTGTCGCCCGTCAACGGCTGCGGCATCGCCAAGGCCCCGCTCACCGTCTTCTTCTCCATCCGCCCCCGCGAACTGTTCGCCCGCTTCGGCCCCACCGGCTGGGGCGCCGCCCAGGCCGCCTGCGGCTGGGCCGTCCACGGGCTGTGTCTGGCGGCGGCAGCGGCCGGTCTCTTCGCGCGGCCCGTCCGGGCGTTCAAGGAGATCCCCACGAAGGAGGTCATCGGCCTGGCCGAGGACGAGACGATCGTCCTGTCGGCGGTGGTGGGGGTACCGCGCGAGACCGGGGGCGACCAGCTCGACCTGCGCACCTGAGCCCGATCCTCCGCACGCCCTCCGGACGACAAGGAAGCCCGCCCATGACCGAGCCCACCACCACACCCCGGCGCTGGAGCGCCTGGCACCTCCACCTCGCCACCACCGCCCGCGGCGCCCACGACCGCGTCCTCACCGAGGTCGTCGGACCCACGGTCCGCGAACTGCCGCCCGGCACCGAGTGGTTCTTCATCCGCTACTGGCAGTCGGGTCCCCATCTGCGGCTGCGGATCGCGGACCTCGCCCCGGACGCCGGCGCGGACGTCGAGCACGCCCTGCGCGACCGGCTCGCCGCGGCGGGCCGGCTCGCGCCCGGGGAGGAGCCGCTGGCCGCCGACGCCTACGAGGAGAGCGCGGCCCGGCTCGCCGCCGCGGGTGAGACCGGCGTCAACTCCACCGTCCGGGCACTGCTGCCGCCCGGCGTCCACCGTGCCGACTACGACCCCGAGTTCGAACGCTACGGCGGTCACGCCCTCATGCCGGCCGCCGAGTCCCTGTTCCACCTGTCCAGCGAACTCGTGCTGCGGCTCGCCCCGGGCACCACCGACGAGGCGCGGCGCGCCCGGCTGGCGCTGCGCGGCACCCTGTCCGCCGCCGTCGCCCTCGGCGGTCCCGTCGAGCGTGCCCACTACTTCGCGCGGGGCCTGGACGCCTGGCGGGCCTGGGCGTCCGACGCGGGCCATCCCGACGCCCTGCTCGACCGGATCACCCACGTCGGCCAGGACCCGGACGCGGTACGGATCACGCCCGGGGCGCACGGCCCGTTCACCGGCTGGTACGAGGGGCTGGCGGCCCATGCCGACGACATCCGGCGGCACACGACGACCCACCCCGGAATGATCCTCTTCTCCCACGCCCACATGCTGCACAACCGGCTGGGCCTGAGCCTGCTGGAGGAGCTGCGCACCTACGCCTGGCTGTCCCACGTCTTCCCGGTGCGGCAGCCGGCACCCGGCCTGGCACCCGTGGGGTGACCCCCGCGCCCCGTGGGTGCCGACGCAGAGGCCCGGCCGGATTCCCCCTCCGGCCGGGCCTCGTTCTGCGTGCGCCGTGCGGCTCATGACCGGCGTACGAAGACGGCCCGCACCCGCACCAGGAGTCCCGCTCCGACCAGGCCCCGCATGGCGCCGACACCGCACGCGTGCCGGTCGACGCGGGCGGTGGCCCGTACGGTGGCCCGATCGCCGTCGGTCGTCAGCTCGTCGACCGTGAACGTCACCGGCGTCCTGCGGCCCTTGACCTCCAGCAGTCCGGTGACGCCCGGTCCGGTGGTGAGACGCTCGCCGGTGAAGCGCAGTTCCGGGTGGCGCTCCGCGTCGAGGAACCGCGGGCCGCGCACGGCCGTGTCCCGCCGCGGGTCGCCGCTCTCGAAGCCGGCGACGCCGACCGTGGCGTCCAGGCCGGCCAGGGTGCCGTCGGCGGCGAGTTCGGCGCGGCCGGAACGCACGGGCAGTGAGCCGCGTACGGGCAGGAAGAAGAAGTGGCGGCCGGTGAACTCCACGGTGGAGTCGGCGGGTTCGAGGTGCCAGCTACCGGCCGGGGCGTCGACGGTCTGCGGGTGGGTGGTGGGGTTCGTGGACATGGTGGGGGTCCTCTCAAACATCGTGGGGGTTCCTGGAGAGCCGCGAGGGGGCCTCACAGAGGCCCCCTCGATGTGGTGGTCCGGAGCGGTCGTCCGGCTCTACTCGGGGCGCGGGTCCCAGCGGAAGCGGCGCACCGCGATCAGGGCGCCGACGACGCCCCAGGCCGCGAGCACCGCGAGCTCCTTCCACTGGAAGCCGGCGCCGTGCGCGAAGGACGCCAGCATGGCGTCGTTGAAGGGCTTCACCGGGAGCAGTCCGGCGATCTCGTTGAGGACGCCGGAGTGGATGGGGAAGTAGCTGCCGGAGATGAACACCAGCGGGAACTGGATGAACTGCACGACCGCGGGCGCCGCCTCGGAGTTGCGGATGAGCGAGGCGACCCCGACGCCGAGCGCACAGAAGCTGGCCGCGCCGAACACCAGGGTGACCGCGAGCGCGGCCCACTGGGTGGGCCACGGCACCCCGTACAGGCGCCCGATGCCGATGACGAGCGCGACGTCGACGATGCTCACGACGACGCAGTGCACCAGCAGGCCCGCGAAGTACACCCAGGCGGGCAGCGGGGTCGCGTGCAGTCGCTTGAGGACGCCGGTCTGCCGGCGCATGGCGAGCACGATCGCCAACTGGCCGTAGCAGGCGCCCAGTACGGACACGGCGGCGATGGTCGGCGTGTAGTACTGCATGCCGCTCATGCCGAAGAAGAAGTCCTCGCCCTGGCCGCCGCCGAACACGGCGCCGAAGATCGCGATGATCACGACGGGCAGGACGAAGGTGAACACCATCGACTGCGGGTTGCGCCAGAACGACAGCTGCTCGTAGCGGATCTGGTGGGCGAGCAGGGCGAACGAGCCCCGTTCCTCCGGTCGTTCGGCGCCGGGGCGCGCGGAGCGCCGACCGGGTGTGGTGGTCGTGGGGGGAAGGGTGCTGGTCATCGGCTGCTCCGTCCGGGTCGGCGCCCACGGCGCCCGCGGGCCGCCGGGGCCGGGGCCTGGCCCCGTTCGGCGGACGGGGACGAGGCGTCCTGCTGTGCGTACGAACTGGTCAGCCCCAGGTAGACGTCCTCCAGGGTGGGCTGTTCCACGGTCAGCCGCTCCAGCGGCGTGCCACGCTCCAGCGCCCAGGAGGTGAGCCGGTGCAGGACCGCCGTCGGCTCCTCGGCCTCGGCCGTGACCAGGCCGTCCTCGGCGTCGTTGACCGGGATCGGCAGGTCCCCGATGGCGGCGCCGGCCGGCAGCGCGAACCGGATCCGGGCCAGCGCGCTGTCCCGGCCGCCCAGGGTGTCCGGGGTGCCGGAGGCGACGATCCGCCCGCCGGCGATGACGGCGACCGAGTCGGCGAGCGCCTGCGCCTCGTCCATGTAGTGCGTGGTCAGCATGATGGTCGTGCCGGCGTCGCGCAGGTTGCGTACGACCTCCCAGGCGCCGCGGCGGGCGCCCGGGTCGAAGCCGGTGGTCGGCTCGTCCAGGAACAGCAGCTTCGGGTCCCCGATCACGCCCAGGGCGAGGTCGAGCCGCCGCTTCTGCCCTCCGGACAGGTCCTTGACCTTCGCGCCCTCCTTCTCCCGGAGCCCCACCAGGTCGATGACCTCGTCGGTGTCGCGCGGGGCGGGGTAGTAGCCCGCGTTGCGGGCGATGGTCTCGCGCACCGACAGGTACGGCTCCACGGCGATGTCCTGGAGCACGAGCCCGATCTGCCCGCGCAGCCACCGCCCGTCGGCCTTGTCGCCGGGGTCGCGGCCGAGGACCCGTACGCTGCCGCCGTCCCGCTGCCGGAAGCCCTCCAGGATCTCCATGGTGGTGGTCTTGCCGGCGCCGTTCGGTCCGAGGAGCGCGAAGATCTCGCCCTCCTCGACGGCGAAGTCCACGCCGCGCACGGCCTCGTGGTCCCCGTACTTCTTGAGCAGGCCGTCAACGGCCACCGCGGTCACCGCGGTCGCTCCCGTCGTCGTTCCCGTGTCACCGCGTGCCTCCAAGGGTGTCGTGCGTAACCGGCTGTCTCCTTGAGGAAGTTAGGGCCGGCCGGGGGCGCGGCAGCAGGGTCGGCGGGGGAACCGATGACGTCCGTCACGCAAGCGGCGACAGTTGTCAGTGACGGACCGGCGGGCCGTTGCCGCGCGGTGCGGCGCGGCACATGCTCGGCACACGACCGATGACAGTGCGCTCACGCCGCGCACCCATCGCGACGGTGAACGGGCGTGGAGCGAAGACGCGGAAGGCGGTCCCAGACGTGCGGTTGGGGAGCAGGAGCGGAGCGCAGCGGCGGCCCGGCGACTCCGGGGACGCCGGTGACGTCGCGGACGTCGCGGACCAGGAGCGGCGGCCACGGGTCGCCGTCGTCGGCGCCGGCATAGGCGGACTGGCCCTGGCCGGCGCGCTGGCCGCGAACGGCACGCCGTACGTGGTCCACGAGCAGACCCGCGTGCTGTCCGAGGTGGGCGCGGGCGTGCAGCTCTCGCCCAACGCGGTCCGCCCGCTGCTGCGGCTGGGCCTCGGACCCGCGCTGGAGGAGCACGGGGTGCGCGTCGAGGCGATGGAGGTGCGCGGCTGGAACGGCCGGCCCATCGCGCGCACGCCGCTCGGCGCGGAGTGCGAGCGCATGTTCGCGGCGCCGTACCTGACGATCCACCGGGCGCACCTGCACGAGGCGCTGCTCTCCCTGACCGACCGGGACCGCCTGCGTCTCGGCGAACGGCTGCGGGCGGCGGAGGAGACGGCGGACGGTACGGGCGTACGGCTCGCCTTCGACGACGGTACGGTCCGCGAGGCGGACGTGGTGATCGGCGCGGACGGCATCCACTCCACGGTCCGCGAGACCCTGCGCACCGACGCGCCGGTCTTCTCCGGCCTGGGCATCTACCGCGGCCTGGTCCCTGCGGACGCGCTGCCGGCGGGGGCCCGCGAGCGGCTGGTGCGGCTGTGGCTCGGGCCGGGCGGGCACTTCGTGTGCTACCCCGTGGCGTCCGGCGCGTACCTCAGCTACGCCGCGACCGTGCCGCTGACCACCGGCGCCCCGCCGCGCGAGTCCTGGTCCCGGCCGGGCGACCCGGACGCGCTGCGCGCGGTCTTCGGCGGCTGGACGGGGCTCGTCGCGGACGTCGTCGCGGCGGTCGACTCGACCCACCTGTGGGCCCTGTACGACCGTCCGCCGCTGCGCACCTGGTCCACGAACCGCATCACGCTCCTCGGGGACGCGGCCCACCCGATGCTGCCGTTCATGGCGCAGGGCGCCAACCAGGCGATCGAGGACGCGATGGACCTGGCCGCCTGTCTGTCGGACGCCCCCGCCCCGGAGATCCCGGAGCGCCTGGCCCGCTACGAGTCCCTGCGCATCCCGCGCACCGCCGAGATCCAGCGCGGCTCACGGGGCAACGCGGGCATCCTCCACCTCCCGGACGGCCCCGCACAACGCCGCAGGGACGCCCACATGGCAGTCCACGCCGCCCTCCACGACCGCACCCCCCTCTACGCCCACGAAACAGGCCGCAACGTCGTCACCACCGCATGACTGCGGGCACGCACGCCGCCACAACTACGGGCACTCGCGCCACCGCAACTGCGGGCACTCGCGCCGCTGGGGCGGCACGGGTGGGCGCGGCGGCACCCCGCAAGCGCCGGGCAGCGCGACCCACCCCCGCCCAGCACCAACGCCGGACGACGTACCCCGGGGCGCCGCTCAGGCCGCCCCGCCCGGCACCCACCCCTGCCGCCGCAGCACCCCCGCCACATCCGGCGCCTCGTAATGCTCCCCCTTCAGCACCTTGCCGTCGGCACGACGACTGACCTCCCCCTCGGGCCCCAGCTTGCTCATGTTGGAACGATGGACCTCGGCGATCACCGCGTCGAGGTCGATCCCATGAACCAGCGCCGTCCCGTACGCGACGTACACCACATCAGCCAGCTCGTGCGCCAACCGATCGAGCGGCCCCGCCACCGACACCTCCGCCACCTCCCGCGCCTCCTCGGCCAGCAGCTCACCACGATGCGCACCGAGCTCCGGCGAAACCTCGGACGGTATGTCGCGGGCGTCCAGCCCGAAGGCACGGTGGAAGTCACGGACCAGATCGGCGGGCGAAGAACTCATGCCCGCGACTGTAGCGGCCACCACGGACACTCCCCGGCCCGCTGTGAGCTCCGCCCTGGTCAGCGGCCACCCCGACTGGCAGGATCGCGCGCATGTCCCACACGCTGTCCCGGATCGGCAGGCGACGGGCCCTGCGGGGCACCGCCGCCGGTCTCGTCGTACTCGGACTGCTGCTGTGGTGGCTGGCGCCCTGGGACGAGGAACCACCGGGCGGGACGGTCACACTGAGCACGGGCACCCGCGCGGGGGTCTACCAGAAGTACGGCGTACTCCTGCGCAGCTCACTCGGCAAGCACATGCCCGACCTCGACGTACGCCTGAAGACGAGTGACGGGTCGCAGGAGAACGTGCGCCGCGTGGCGACCGGGGAGGCCGACTTCGCGATCGCCGCGGCCGACGCGGTGGAGACGTACCGGCTCAGCGACCGGCCGGGCGCCGACCGGCTGCGCGGGGTGGCACGCCTGTACGACGACTACGTGCAGCTCGCCGTCGCGCCCGACTCGGGCATCGAGACCGTCGACGACCTGCGGGGCAAGCGCGTCGCCATAGGGCCGCCCAAGTCGGGCGTCCGGCTCATCGCCAACCGGGTGCTCCGGGCGGCCGGCATCGACCCGGAGACGGACATCGAGCCCTCCTCCGACGGCATCGACAACGGCCCGGAGCGGCTCGGACACGGCCTGGACGCCTTCTTCTGGTCCGGCGGACTGCCCACGGACGGCCTGAAGACACTCGCCGAGCAGTCCGCGCTCCGGTTCGTGCCGATCGACGCCGAACTCGTCTCCAAGCTGCACGAACAGGGCGGCGCCACGCGCTACTACCGCGTCACCAACATGCCGGAGTCGGCCTACCCGGGCAGCCGGCCCAGCGCGCCCGTCGCGACGATGGCGGTGTCCAACCTCCTGATCACCCGGGCGGACGCGGATCCCCGGCTCACCGAGTGGCTGACCCGCATCGTGCTCAAGAGCCGGGACAACATCGGGGCGCACGTCCACTCCGCCCAGCTGGTCGACGTACGCACCGCGATCTACACCGACCCGCTCCGGCTGCACGAGGGCGCCCGCCGGTACTACCGGTCCGTCAAGCCCTGAGCCGCCGCCTCACCCGTCGGGGCGTTCCTCGGCACCATCACGGTCACCCTCAGTCCGTGCGGCTCGTGACGCTCGTACGCGATCGAGCCGCCGCCCGCCGCGAGCAGCGCCCGCGTGATGGACAGGCCCAGGCCCGAGCCCTTGATGTTCTGGTGCCGCCCGCTGCGCCAGAAGCGGTCGCCGACGCGGGTCAGCTCCTCCTCGGTCAGTCCCGGGCCGTTGTCGGTGACGACGACGGTGGACATGTCGCCGTTGGAGGCGACGGTGACCTCGACGGTCTCGCCCCCGGGCGTGAACTTCACCGCGTTGTCGATGACCGCGTCCAGGGCGCTGGACAGCGCCACCGGGTCGGCCCACGCGGTGGTCGGCGGGCAGGTGCCGGTCAGACGGACGCCCTTGGCCTCGGCGGTCGGCGACCAGGCCGCGACGCGCTCGGCGGTCAGGGCACCGATGTCGGTGACCTGGAGGACGGCCTCGCTGTGCTCGGCGAGCGCCAGGTCGAGCAGGTCGTCCAGGACCTGCGCCAGGCGCTTGCCCTCGGCCTGCACCGAGGCGATCTCCTCGTTGCCCTCGGGCAGCTCCAGGGCGAGCAGCTCGATGCGCAGCAGCAGCGCCGAGAGCGGGTTGCGGAGCTGGTGCGAGGCGTCGGCGACGAAGGCGCGCTGCTGCTCCAGCACGCTCTCGACGTTGTCGGCCATCTCGTTGAACGACCGGGCGAGCCGTCTCAGTTCCGGCGGCCCGCCGGCCGCCGCGACCCGGGACTTCAGCCGTCCGGTGGCGATGTCGTGGGTGGTGGCGTCCAGGATCCGTACGGGCTTGAGCACCCAGCCGGTCAGCCGCAGCGCCGCGCCGACCGCGAGCAGCATCGCGGCCGCCTCCCCCGCGGCGATGACCAGCCAGCCCCGGAGGATGCGGGAGCGCATCTGTCCGGTGGGCGAGTCGGTGACCACGACCGCGACGACGTCGCCGTCCCGGATGACCGGTGAGGCCACCACCAGGCTGCGCCGCTGCCAGGGCCACACCTGCTCGGGGTCGTGGCTGCGGCGGCTGAGCAGCGCCTCCTCGAAGGCGTCGCGCACCTCGCCCGTACGGGGCAGGTACCAGTCGTCCGGGGCGTGTGCCATGGGCGAGTCGCTGCGGTAGAAGACGCCCGCGCGGATGCCGTAGACCGAGTGGTAGCTGCGGAGCTCGCTGCTGAGGGTCTCGCGGCGCTCGTTGATGTCCGCGTCGACCGGGTCGGTGGGCTCGGTGACGAACTGGGCGAGCGCCGCGAAGCGCGCGGTGTCGTCGATCCGGTCGACGACGACCCGCTGCTGCTCCGCGCCGGCCAGGCTGACGGCCAGCGGGACACCGAGGGCGAGCAGGACGGCCGCCATCAGGACGATGAGCAGCGGAAGCAGACGTGTGTGCACCCGGCCCCGCTACGCCGTGGGCGCGACGAGCCGGTAGCCGACGCCGCGCACGGTCTCGATGAGGGCGGGCATGCGGAGCTTGGCGCGCAGGGAGGCGACGTGCACCTCCAGGGTGCGCCCGGTCCCCTCCCAGCTGGTGCGCCACACCTCGCTGATGATCTGTTCCCGGCGGAAGACGACCCCCGGCCGCTGGGCGAGCAGGGCGAGCAGATCGAACTCCTTGCGGGTCAGCTGGACGACCGAACCGTTGACGGTGACCTGGCGGGTCGACAGCTCGATGCGGACCGGGCCGAGCCGCAGCTCGGTCTCCGTACCGCCCGTGGCCTCCTCGTGGACGGTGCGCCGGCTGACGGCGTGGATCCGCGCGAGCAGCTCCCCCGTGTCGTACGGCTTGACCACGTAGTCGTCGGCGCCGAGGTTGAGGCCGTGGATGCGCGAACGCACGTCGGACCGCGCGGTGACCATGATCACCGGCGTGCTGGTGCGCTTGCGGATCTTGCCGCAGACCTCGTAGCCGTCCTGATCGGGCAGCCCCAGGTCGAGCAGGACGACACCGAAGCCGTCGCCCTCGGGGACGAGCGCCTGGAGCGCCTCCTCGCCGCTGCGCGCGTGGGTGACGTCGAACCCGTGCCGCGCCAGGACCGCCGACAGGGCGGCGGCGACGTGGTTGTCGTCCTCGACGAGAAGCAGTCTCACCAGGGCCCCCTTCGGTTCATCGGCCGTACGCTCTCCATGTGTATGAAAACGCGTGCACGCGCGCGTGCACCTTGCAGTGACGCCGATGAACGAGGACGGCGTCAAGAGGGTTCCGGTTGCTCTTCCGTACCGTTACCCGGCCGAAATCACCCCTGCTCACAAGTGCTACGACAGGTGTCCGATTGCTATCGGATCGTGATGCTCAGATTCCCCTCAGATGTAATGACGCAGGTCCGACGGGTTACTACTGTCCTCCGAAACCGAGGAGGACGGAGCCTGAGAGCGATGACCGAAGTATCGGTGGCCAAGGAAGATGTGGCCGCGACCGGCGATCTGGTCGTCCTGAAGAGCGTCAACAAGCACTTCGGCGCGTTGCACGTACTCCAGGACATCGACCTGACGATCGCCCGTGGCGAAGTCGTCGTGGTCATCGGACCCTCCGGGTCCGGGAAGTCCACCCTGTGCCGCACCATCAACCGTCTGGAGACGATCGACTCCGGGTCGATCAGCATCGACGGCAAGCCCCTGCCCCACGAGGGCAAGGAGCTCGCCCGGCTGCGGGCCGACGTGGGCATGGTCTTCCAGTCCTTCAACCTCTTCGCGCACAAGACCGTGCTCGAGAACGTGATGCTGGGCCAGATCAAAGTCCGAAAGAAGGACAAGAAGGCGGCCGAGGAGCGGGCCCGTGCCCTGCTCGACCGGGTCGGCGTGGGCGCGCAGGCCGAGAAGTACCCCGCGCAGCTCTCCGGTGGCCAGCAGCAGCGTGTCGCCATCGCGCGGGCCCTGGCGATGGAGCCCAAGGTCATGCTCTTCGACGAGCCGACGTCGGCTCTCGACCCGGAGATGATCAACGAGGTGCTGGAGGTCATGCAGCAGCTCGCCCGCGAGGGCATGACCATGATCGTCGTCACGCACGAGATGGGATTCGCCCGTTCGGCGGCAAATCGCGTGGTGTTCATGGCGGACGGTCGCATCGTCGAACAGGCTTCGCCGGACCAGTTCTTCAGCAATCCGCGCAGTGACCGCGCCAAGGACTTCCTGTCGAAGATCCTTCACCACTGAGGCGCACTTCGCGCCCTGCCGACCTGCGTCACCGGACACCGCCCGGGCCGCATCACTTCACCAGAGTCAAAGGATGTGCACCATGAAGCTCCGCAAGGTCACCGCCGCCTCGGCCGCCGTGTTCGCCCTCGCCCTGACCGCCACCGCCTGTGGCGGCGACGACAGCAGTGACAACGGTTCCTCCGGGGGCGGCGGCGACAAGATCAAGATCGGCATCAAGTACGACCAGCCCGGTCTCGGCCTGAAGACGCCTGACGGTTACACCGGTTTCGACGTGGACGTGGCGACCTACGTCGCCAAGGAGCTCGGTTACGAGCCCGACCAGATCGAGTGGGTCGAGACCAAGAGCGCCGACCGCGAGAACGCCCTCTCGCGCGGGGACGTGAAGTTCATCGCGGCGACCTACTCGATCACCGACGAGCGCAAGGAGAAGGTCGACTTCGCCGGCCCGTACCTGCTGGCCCACCAGGACCTGCTGGTGAAGAAGGGCGCGGACATCTCCGAGGCCACCGACCTCAACGACAAGAAGCTGTGCTCGGTGACCGGCTCGACCTCGGCTCAGAACGTCAAGAAGGACTTCGCGCCGGATGCGCAGCTGCGTGAGTACGGCACCTACTCGGAGTGCATCGCCGGCCTGCAGAGTGGTGCCGTCGACGCGCTGACCACCGACGACTCGATCCTCGCCGGCTTCGCCGCGCAGGACCAGTACAAGGGCAAGTTCGAGCTTGTCGGTCTGAAGCTCAGCAACGAGAACTACGGCATCGGCGTCAAGAAGGGCGACACCGAGACCGTCAACAAGATCAACGACGCCCTGGAGAAGATGGTCAGCGACAAGTCCTGGGACAAGGCGGTCGAGGAGAACTTCGGCCCGGCCGAGTACAAGAACGAGCCGGCTCCGCAGATCGGCAACATCGTCAAGTAAGCCCAGGACCGCAACGCGGGTCCAGAAGGCGTGCCGCCGTCCGTCGCGATCAGGACGGCGGCGCGCCGCGTCCGCCCCGTAGGCCACACACCCGGAAGCGCGGGAGATCGTGTTCGACTTTATTTCTGACTATGACGACCCAACCCTGTTGGGCGCGTTCTGGATGACGGTGAAACTCACCGTGTTCTCGGGCGTCGGCTCCCTGATCTGGGGCACCCTGCTGGCGGCGATGCGGGTCAGCCCCGTTCCGCTGATGCGGTGGTTCGGGACCGCCTACGTGAACATCGTCCGGAACATCCCGCTGACCGTCATCATCGTCTTCACCTCGCTCGGTCTCGCCGACATCTTCGGCATGACCATGGGAGCGCCGGACGACTTCGCGCTCCAGGGCTTCCGCCTCGCGGTGCTCGGTCTGATCGCCTACACCGCGGCCTTCGTCTGCGAGGCGCTGCGCTCCGGCATCAACACCGTGCCGGTCGGGCAGGCCGAGGCGGCCCGCGCCATCGGGCTGAACTTCACCCAGGTCCTCAGCCTGATCGTGCTGCCGCAGGCGTTCCGCTCGGTCATCGGGCCGCTCGCGAACGTACTGATCGCGCTGACCAAGAACACGACGGTGGCGGCCACCATCGGTGTGGCGGAGGCCGCCCTGTTGATGAAGGAAATGATCGAGAACGAGGCACAGACGCTGCTCATCGGCGCGGTCTTCGCCTTCGGGTTCGTGGTGTTGACCCTGCCCACCGGCCTGATCCTCAACTGGCTGAGCAAGCGACTGGCGGTGAAGCGGTGACCTCCGTTCTGTACGACGCCCCCGGCCCCCGGGCCAAGCGGCGCAACGTCATCCTCTCGGTCGTCTTCGTGGCCCTCCTGGTCCTCCTGCTGTGGTGGGTCTATAAGACGATGGACGACAAGGGCCAGCTTGAGTGGTCCTTGTGGAAGCCGTTCACGCAGTCCGAGGCGTGGACGACCTACCTGCTGCCCGGCCTCGCCGACACGCTGAAGGCCGCGGCGCTGGCCATGGTCATCGCGCTTCCGCTGGGCGCGGTCCTCGGCATCGCCCGGATGTCGGACCACCGATGGGTGCGGATCCCGGCCGCCGTGGTGGTGGAGTTCTTCCGCGCCATCCCGGTGCTGCTGCTGATGCTGTTCGCCAACGAGTTCTTCGCCCGTTCCACGGACGTCTCCAGCGAGGACCGGCCCCTCTACGCGGTCGTCACCGGTCTGGTGCTCTACAACGCCTCGGTCCTCGCCGAGGTGGTCCGGGCCGGCATCCTCTCCCTCCCCAAGGGACAGTCCGAGGCGGCCCAGGCCATCGGCCTGCGTAAGAGCCAGGTGATGACCAACATCCTGCTGCCGCAGGCGGTCACGGCGATGCTTCCGGCGATCGTCAGCCAGCTGGTCGTCATCGTGAAGGACACCGCGCTGGGCGGCGTGATGCTGGGCTTCACCGAGCTGCTGAACTCGCGCGGCACACTGGCGGCCAACTACGCCAACGTCATCCCCAGCTTCATCGTGGTGGCGGTCATCTACATCATCCTGAACTTCATCCTCACCTCGTTCGCCTCCTGGCTCGAGGGGCGGCTGCGCCGCAGCAAGCGCAGCACGGGCGCGGTGCTCGGTGTGGAGGATGTCGACGACCTCAACGCGGCCGAGGTCGGTGGCACGTTCGGGACCGGTGCGGAGAAGTGACGCACGTCTGACGTACGGCATGACTGTGGCCCGCCGGAATCCGGCGGGCCACAGTCATGTCGAGTTGCCGGACGCCGTCGGCGGTGCGGAGGAGCCGTACACCCCGGACTCGTGTGATGAACAGTCAAGTGGTGTGACCGGCCCCTCCCCACTTCATGATCGCCACTGCCCTTCGGTCACTTGACGCAAGCACCGGCAATAGGTTGCATACGTTCTGTGATCGTGCACCCTGCTCCATCTTCCTGTTCCTCCGCGTCCCTTCGGGCGTCACTTCGAGCAGGGGGCGCCGCGCCGTGGACCCGGTGATCATCGTCGGAGCGGGGCCCGTCGGGCTCACGCTCGCGCTGGCGCTGGCACGCCAGGAAGTGCCGAGCGTGGTCCTCGACGAAGGGCCGGGCAAGGACGAACCCCGCCCGGCGCGCACCGTCGTACTGCGCGAGGAGACCGCCGCGCTCATGGAGCAGCTGACCGGCGTGCCGCTCGCGCACGCCGGTGTCCGTTGGGCCGGATGGCGGTCGATGCGGCGCAAGCAGGTGACGGCCGAGGTCGCCTTCGGCGACGTCGAGCCCGCGCCCCTGCACATCGCCCAGCACGTCCTGACCGGTGCGCTGCGCGCGGCCCTCGCCGGCGAGCGGCTCGTCAGGATCGCCGTGAACAGCAGGCTGGACACGATAGAGCAGGAGCCCTCGGGCGTCACCGCCCATACCCGCGGCGACACCGGCACCTGGTGGCGCGGCAGTTACCTGGTCGGCTGCGACGGCCCGCGCTCGACCGTGCGCAAGCTCCAGGACATCCGCTTCCCCGGCCGCACCGCGGTGGAACGTCACGCCGTGGCCGCCCTGCGCACCGAACTTCCCTGGTACGACGAGGCGCTGCTGCACCGCACGCCGCCGTGGCGCACGTCAGGACCCTCGGCCGGGGAGATCACCGCGCGCCCGCTGCCGGACGGGGTGTGGCGCCTGGACTGGCTGCTGCCGCCGGGCAAGGACCTGGTCACGCCCGAACTGCTGCTGGGCCGGGTCCGGGAGACCCTGGCCGGCTGGACCGACGGTCCGACCCCGCCGTACGAACTGCTGGACACCGGGGTGCACACCGTCCACCACCGGCTGGCCCGGCGCTGGCGGGCCGACCGGGTGTTCCTCGCCGGGGACTCGGCCCATCTGCTCGGCGCGCTGGGCACGCACGGACTGGAGGAAGGGCTCCGCGACGCCGACAACCTCGCCTGGAAACTGGCGCTGGCCTGGCACCACGGTCCGCACGAGGCGCTGCTCGACAGCTACCAGACCGAGCGCCGGGCGATCGTCGCCGCCCGGCTGCGCGCCGCCGACCAGGCACTGCCGCTGGTGCGCGGCGGCGGTGGACTGCGCTCCTACGTTCCCGGGTCCGCGCGGGGACACGACACGCTGCTGATGGACGGTCATCTGGGGCGGGGCGCGCTGGGCGCGCCGGGGACGTACGCCGGCTCGCCACTCGCTCCCGGCCGCCTCGAGGGCGAGGTGCCCATCGGAACGGCTCCCGGGTCTGCGGTGACGGACGTACGGGTCACGGCGGAGGACGGCACCTTCGTCCGGCTGCGGGACCGGTTCGGCCGGGGGGCGCTGCTGGTGGTGCTGATCGCGCCCGGTACGGGGGTGTGGGAGCGCCGGCACTGGGTGTCCGCCGGGATCATGCCCCGGCTGGCGGCGGCCGTCTCGGCACTGCCGCACCGGGCCGAACTGCTGGTCGCCGAGAGCTATCCGGGTGCGGCGGCCCACACCGTGCTCCTGGTACGCCCCGACGGTCACCTGGTGACGGCGCTGAGCGGGGTCCGCCCGGCGGATCTGTACGCGGCGGCGGAAGCGGCGGTCGGCGGGCCCGCCAGCACGGAGGCGGAGGCCAAGGCGGATGCGGGGGCCGGGTCGCGCTGAGAGTCCCGGTCGGCCGAGTCGTCGTCACCCCGTGGTCCGCGGGGTGACGACGAGTTGAATCGGCGCGCGGCCCCGTGGTGTACTCCGCTCGTGACCGACACCTGCGTGCACCTGTGGCGGAGGGTCCATATGGACCTCGTCCGCTATGCGGGCTGCGTGTGTCGCCCGTCCTGCTGATTCGCGTCCCTCCCTTTCCCATTCCCAGCGCGCCGCCCGCCGTCTCGTCCGCGTGGCCGCGCGCCTCCGCGAACCTCCTCCAGGACGGTGCACATGTCTGTCTCCTCCCCTGTTCCGGCTCCCGTCTCCGTTCCCACGCAGGCGGACCTCCTCGACTTCGTACGGCGTACCGTCGCCGACGCCGAACTGATCGCCGCCCTTCCGCTCGATCCCGAGGGGCGCACCTGGGTGCGGCTCGACGGGCCCGGTGGCAGCGAGGCCTGGCTGATCGGCTGGCCTCCTGGCACCGGTACCGGCTGGCACGACCACGCCGACTCCGTCGGTGCCTTCATGACCGCGTCGGGTGAGCTGAGGGAGAACTCGCTCGCCGCGCGGCTGCCCACCGACGGCTGGAAGACCCTGGAACTCACGGACGGCGTGGACCGGGAACGACGGCTGGGGACCGGACAGGGGCGTGCCTTCGGACGGCACCACGTCCACGAGGTCCTCAACGAGTCCCCGGACCGGCACGCGATCTCCGTGCACGCCTACTACCCGCCGTTGCCGCGGATCCGCCGCTACAGTCGCAGCGGCCGTATGCTCCGCCTGGAGCAGGTCGAACGACCGGAGGACTGGCATTGAGCGTTGGCATCGACGAGTTGCTGGAGCGGGTGCGTTCCGGTTACGTACGCATCCGCCCCTGGGCCGCGTACGAGGCCGCACGGACCGGTGAGGCACTGCTGGTGGACATCCGCTACGCCGCCCTGCGGGACCGGGACGGACTCGTTCCCGGAGCCCTCGTCGTCGAACGCAACGAACTGGAGTGGCGCCTGGACCCGCGGGGCAGCCACCGCCTCCCGGAGGCCACGAGCCACGACCTGCGGATCGTGGTGATCTGCAACGAGGGATACGCCTCCAGCCTGGCAGCGGAGTCCCTCCACCGCCTGGGCCTGCACCGGGCCACCGATCTGGTGGGCGGCTTCCAGGCCTGGCGGGAGGCGGGCCTGCCGGTCGAGCCTGCGCCCGTGTAGGGCGGGGCCGCCCCCGTCGTCTCAGAACCCCTCGTCGCCGAGGAACTCCGTGTCCTCGCCCTCCTCCTCCAGCGCCTGCCGGACGACGCGCAGGGCGAGGCCCTCGGGGTAGCCCTTGCGGGCGAGCATGCCCGCGAGGCGGCGGAGCCGCTTGTCGCGGTCGAGTCCGCGGGTGGCGCGCAGCTTGCGGGCGACCAGCTCCCGGGCGGTCTCCTCCTCCTGCTCGGAGTCGAGCTGGGAGACGGCCGCGTCGATCAGCGTGGGATCGACGCCCTTGGTGCGCAGCTCCCGGGCGAGGGCGCGCCGGGCGAGTCCCCGGCCGTGGTGCCGGGACTCCACCCAGGCGTCCGCGAAGGCGCTGTCGTTGATCAGTCCGACCTCCTCGAACCGGGACAGCACCTCCTCGGCAACCTCGTCCGGGATCTCCCGCTTGCGCAGGGCGTCGGCGAGCTGCTTCCGGGTGCGCGGGGTCCCGGTGAGCAGGCGCAGGCAGATCGCCCGCGCCCGCTCGACCGGGTCCGCCGGAGGTTCCTCCCGCTCGGCCCTCGACGAGGAAGAGGCGCCCCCGTCCTCCGCGACCGCCTCGCCGAAGGTCCGACGTCTGCGCCCGCGTCCACCGCGCGGCCCGCCGTCACGCGAGCCGCCCGACCGTGCGCCACCCCCGTCGCGGGGGCCATCCCCGCGGGGGCCATCCCCGCGGGGGCCACCCCCGTCGCGGGGACCGCCCCCGCCGGCGATGTCGTCGTACGCCGCGTCACCGTCCACGGCTGAGCCGTCGCCGCCCTCGGTGCCCCTCCCCCGTGGGGCACCGGAGGCGGCGAACTCGTACTCGGCCCAGTCGGTTCGTCGCATCACGGGTCAGCTCTTGGCCGCCGCGGCCTTGGACTTGGAGGCCTTGGCCGCCGGGGCCGGTACCGCGGCCGGCTCGGCCGCGGCGGTGCTCGTGGCGTCCGCGCCCGGCTCGGCGGCGGGCTCCTCGGGCCGTACGCCGACGCCCAGCTTCGTCAGGATCTTCTTCTCGATCTCGTTGGCGAGGTCGGGGTTGTCCTTCAGGAAGTTGCGGGCGTTCTCCTTGCCCTGGCCGAGCTGGTCGCCCTCGTACGTGTACCAGGCACCGGCCTTGCGGACGAAGCCGTGCTCCACGCCCATGTCGATCAGGCCGCCCTCGCGGCTGATGCCCTGGCCATAGAGGATGTCGAACTCGGCCTGCTTGAAGGGCGGCGCCACCTTGTTCTTGACGACCTTGCAGCGGGTGCGGTTGCCGACCGCCTCGGTGCCGTCCTTGAGGGTCTCGATGCGACGGATGTCGATACGCACCGAGGCGTAGAACTTCAGCGCGCGGCCACCGGTCGTGGTCTCCGGGGAGCCGAACATCACGCCGATCTTCTCGCGGAGCTGGTTGATGAAGATCGCGGTGGTCTTGGACTGGTTGAGGGCGCTGGTGATCTTCCGCAGGGCCTGGCTCATCAGCCGGGCCTGCAGACCCACGTGGCTGTCGCCCATCTCGCCCTCGATCTCCGCGCGCGGGACGAGCGCGGCGACGGAGTCGATGACGATGAGGTCGAGGGCGCCGGAGCGGACCAGCATGTCCACGATCTCCAGGGCCTGCTCGCCGTTGTCCGGCTGGGACAGGATCAGGTTGTCGATGTCGACGCCGAGCTTCTTGGCGTACTCGGGGTCGAGGGCGTGCTCCGCGTCCACGAAGGCGACCTGGCCGCCGGCCTTCTGCGCGTTCGCCACCGCGTGCAGGGTCAGGGTCGTCTTGCCGGAGGACTCCGGTCCGTAGATCTCCACCACACGGCCGCGCGGCAGGCCGCCGACGCCGAGGGCCACGTCGAGCGCGGTCGATCCGGTCGGGATGATCTCGATGGGCTCGTTCGTCCGGTCGCCCATGCGCATGACCGCGCCCTTGCCGAATTGCCGTTCAATCTGTGCGAGCGCGGCGTCGAGCGCCTTCTCGCGGTCGGTTCCTGCCATGGGTTCCACCCGATTTGCTTGATTCGATCGCTTCACGTCAAAGACGCTAACGCCTGCCACTGACAACGCGCCCCGACGCACCTCCGGCCTGTGGATAACGCGGGTGCATTCCTGCTCAAACTAGGACACAACACCTGCCGTTGAGCCTCATCGGCACTTCCATGAGAATGGATGTTCGATTTTCGTGTCAAGCGCACCACACGGCACCACAGACCCGTGTGCCGCGTGGTGCGGCCGCCCTCAGGAGGCCCCGGTGTCTCCGCCGCGTGGCCGCCCCGCACCTGGCCGGCGGACCCACCGATGACGGACGCGCATGAGGACGCCCGACCCGCCGCCGGGGCCGCGGTGCCCGAGCACACGGGGGTCGTCCGTGACGTCGTACCGCCGCACGTACGCGCCCAGGAACGCCTGGAGGGTGGCGACGGCGGGGATGGCGATCAGCGCGCCCACGGCACCGAGCAGGGCGGTGCCCGCGACGACCGAGCCGAAGGCGACCGCCGGGTGGATGTCGACGGTCTTGGAGGTCAGCTTGGGCTGCAGCACGTAGTTCTCGAACTGCTGGTAGATCACCACGAAGATCAGCACCCACAGCGCGTACCAGGGGTCGACCGTGAAGGCGATCAGCATGGGCAGGGCGCCCGCGAGATAGGTGCCGATGGTGGGGATGAACTGCGACACCAGACCCACCCACACGGCGAGGACGGGCGCGTAGGGCACCTCGAGGAACTCCAGCAGGACGTAGTGCGCCAGGCCGGAGGCCAGTGCCATCAGTCCGCGCGAGTAGAGGTAGCCGCCCGTCTTGTTCACGGCGATCTCCCACGCGCGCAGCACCTCGGCCTGTCGGGCGGGCGGCAGCAGGGAGCAGACCGTGCGCCGCAGCCGAGGGCCGTCGGCGGCGAAGTAGAACGAGAACAGACCGATGGTCAGCAGCTGGAAGAGGCCGCCGAGGACCTGCGCGGAGACGTCCAGGACACCGGTGGCGCTGTTCTGGACGTAGTTGCGCAGCCAGTCGGAGCGCAGCAGGCCCTCCTGGATGTCCACGCGCCGCAGCTCGGTGTGGAAGTGCGTGTTGATCCAGTTGATCACGGAGTCGAGGTAGTCCGGGAAGTCCTCGACGATCTTGACGATCTGTCCCGCCAGCATGGACCCGAGCAGCGTGACGAAGCCCGCCGCCGCGATCAGTACGCCCAGGAAGACGAAGAAGGTGCCCAGGCCCCGGCGCACCCCGCGCGCGGCCATCCAGCTCACCGCGGGCTCGACGGCGAGCGCCAGGAAGAACGCGATGAGGACGTTGATCAGCAGGCCGATGAGCTGGTGGAAGGCCCAGCTGCCCAGCTGGAACACGGCGTACAGCGCGAGGGCGAGCACCATGGCACGCGGCAGCCAGCGCGGCATGCGGGCGCCCGGCCCGGATATGGGGGCCGTCGGGGGCCCGGCGGGCGGCGGCGCGCCGGGCGTGGTGGGATGCCGGGC
Organism: Streptomyces sp. CB02400; assembly: GCF_001905725.1. GTDB lineage: Bacteria > Actinomycetota > Actinomycetes > Streptomycetales > Streptomycetaceae > Streptomyces > Streptomyces atrovirens. Next base: position 28,008 of record NZ_LIWB01000001.1, on the reverse strand, counting down.
CGCCTGCCCGGTTTCGTCAGTGGGTGCCACGGACCAAGTCTCGCCCACGCCGGCGGCAGCCGTGCGCCCTCGGCGGTCTCTGTGACGATCAGCGCTTTTCCGCGGGGACGCTCATGACCGCGCAGACCACCTGCCAGACGTCCTTGGCGCTCCAGCCGGCCGCCAGCGCCTCGTGCACGGTGCGCCCGCCGAGCTCGGACATGACATGGTCACGCGCGAAGGTGTCGGCATAGCCCGCACCGAAGTGCTCCGTCATCCGCTCCCAGAAAACCGTCAACCGCATGCACCCAGTATCCCGCCTGCGGGAGCGGCCCCGAGCCGGGCCGCCTGCGGGGACGGCCCTGAGCCGAGCCGCCTGCCGGCACCGCTTTCCGCCCGCGGTCGGCCCCCCACGGCCGGCACCGGAGCCGCCCCACCGCCCCCGACATCCCCGCCGCAGGGCCCGCTCGCGCGGGCGGAGCGGTTCGTCCGGCTCACCGCGCGAGTGCTCGAACAGCACCTCTTCGCCCCCCTTCCGGGACGGCGGCGCCGGTCCGGTGGAGGCGGCGCTGGACGCCGTGGGGCGTTGCGGCGGCCGCCGCGCGGAGGACGTGTGACGCTGTCCGACGTCCGTCTCCACGGCGGACGGCCCGCTTCCGGGGGCCCGTCCCGGTCAGCGCGGTTACCCGGCGGCGCCCTTCGTGCCGGTCGTGGACGACCCGCCCGGCGAGCTGCCGGCCACCGGCCCGGTGCGACGGACCGCCGCGCGGCACCGCCGGGCACCGTGCCCGTCACCTCAGCCGCCCAGGGCACGCACCCCCGCCGTCACGACGACCGCTGCTCCGACGACGAGCAGGAACGGGGCGCGCAGGACGAGGGCCACGGCGGCGGCCGCCACCCCCGCCGCCCGTGCGTCGACGACCAGGGCCTGGCCGTCGGAGAAGGTCTGCTGGGCGGTCAGCGCGGCGAGCAGGGCGACCGGAAGGAGCGCGGCGAGCCGCCTGACGAGGGGCCGTTCCAGGACCCCGGCGGGCACCAGCAGCCCCGCGAGCTTGACGGCGTAGCAGCCGACGGCGGTCACACCGATCGCGATCCAGATGTTCAACGGTCCCCCTCCGTCACGTCACCGCGCGCGGCGCTCTTTCTGCCCTGTGCCCACAGGACGGCCGGTGCCGCGAGCGCGGCCACCAGGACCGGCACACCGGCCGGCAGCACGGGCAGCAGCCCCAGCCCCAGGAGAACGGCGAGCCCGGCGACGGTCCGCTCGGTCCCGGTGCGCAGCATCGGCGCGAGCAGCGCCAGGAAGACCGCGGGCCCGGCCGCGTCCAGCCCCCACGCGGCGGTGTCGCCGATCGCCTCGGCGCCCAGCGCGCCGAGCAGCGTGGTGAGGTTCCACAGGACGTACAGGCTGAGCCCCGTCACCACGAACCCGAGACGCGCGCCGCGCCGGTCGGGCTGGGCGAGCGAGACGGCCGTCGTCTCGTCGATCACCCACTGCGCGGCGAACGGCCGCACCGCGCGGGGCAGCGCCAGCAGCTGCGACAGCCGCAGCCCGTAGAACGCGTTGCGCACCCCCAGGAAGAACGCCCCCGCGGCGGCCGTGAACGCCCCTCCACCCGCCGCCAGCGCCCCCACCAGCGCGAACTGGGAGGCGCCGGTGAACACCAGCAGGCTGAGCGCACAGGTCTGGAGCAGGGTGAGCCCGCTGCCCGCCGAGGTCACGCCGAAGGCGAACCCGGAGAGTCCGACGGCGACCCCGACACCGAGGGCGTCCCGTACGACGGCACCGTCCGGCTTTCCTCCTCCGTCGTCCCGTATGTCTGCGAGTGCTTCTGTCCGTTCCACTGCCACGCCCCGGACGGTACGGGCGTGCCGCCCCGCGCGTCTTGTACGTTCTTGCGCTCGCGCTGGTAGGCGCCCGGGGGCACGCCGACGATCCGGCCGAAGTGCCGGTTCAGGTGCGGCTGGTCGGTGAACCCGACCGCGACGGCCGCCTCCGACGGAGCCGTCCCCGCGTCCAGCAGCCGCCGTGCCCGCCGCACGCGCGCGTCGGTGAGCCAGGTGTGCGGCGGCATCCCGTAGGTGTCCCGGAAGGCGCGCAGCAGCGCGAACGGGCCGGTGCCCAGCTCGGCGGCCAGCCGCTCCAGCGTCGGCGGATCCGCCATCCGCTCCTCCAGCACGGCACGCGCGCGTGCCGCGATCCCGGCGCCCGCCGTGCGGACCTCGCGTCGCGGCAGCGTCCCGCCGTTCAGCCGCAGCAGCCGGGTCACCGCGACCCGGAGCAGGGTGTCGGCGGCGAGCGCGTTGCCCTCGTCGGTGGCCCGCAGCACCTGGTGCACCAGGCGGACGGTGTACGGATCGTCGAGCACCGGCGTCACGAATCCCGGTGTGCCGCGCAGCGTGGTGGTCTCGGCGGCGATCGCGGCCACCACCTCGGGCGACGGGTACACCGCCCCGTACCGCCAGCCCTCGGGAACACCCGCCCGGCCGGTGTGCGGGGTGTCCGGGTTCACCAGGGCCAGGGAGCCGGCGCCCGCGTACACGTCGCCGCCGCCGTGGTGGAAGACCTCCGCCCCGTCGGCGATGGCGGCGATCACGAAGTTCTCGTGGGTGTGCCGGACGAACGTCTTCCGTATGTACCGGGCGCGCAGCAGATCGACACCGGGCAGTTCGTCGTACTGCCAGTGCCGCGCCCGCTCCTTCCGGGATTCCGCCATACGGCCATTGTCACGCGGCCCCCGGCCGCCCCCGCCCGTCCCCCGGCTCGGCCCGATTGTCAGTGGCCGGGTGCACGATGGACGCATGGTCAGTGATCCGCACCGAGCCCTGGACGGCTTCTCCCCCGCGACCCGCGGCTGGTTCACGGGGGCGTTCTCCGTGCCCACCGCCGCCCAGGCCGGCGCGTGGCGGGCCATCGGGGAGGGCTCGGACGTGCTGGTGGTCGCTCCCACCGGTTCCGGGAAGACCCTGGCCGCCTTCCTCGCCGCCCTGGACCAGCTCGCCTCGACGCCGCCGCCCGCCGACCCCAAAAAGCGCTGCCGCGTCCTGTACGTCTCACCGCTGAAGGCCCTGGCCGTCGACGTCGAGCGCAACCTCCGCAGCCCGCTGACCGGCATCCGCCAGGAGTCCGTACGTCTGGGGCTGCCCGAGCCCGAGGTGAAGGTCGGCATCCGCTCCGGCGACACCCCGCCCGCCGAGCGGCGCGCCCTGGCCACCCGCCCGCCGGACATCCTGATCACCACGCCCGAGTCGCTGTTCCTGATGCTGACGTCCGCCACGCGCGACGCCCTGACGGGCGTGGAGACGGTGATCCTCGACGAGGTGCACGCGGTCGCCGGCACCAAGCGCGGCGCGCATCTCGCGCTCACCCTGGAGCGGCTGGACGAGCTGCTGCCCCGTCCGGCCCGCCGTATCGGCCTCTCGGCGACGGTGCGCCCGGTCGACGAGGTCGCCCGGTTCCTCTCCCCGCGCCGCAAGGTGGAGATCGTCCAGCCGGAGTCCGGCAAGGAGTTCGACCTGTCCGTGGTGGTGCCGGTCGAGGACCTGGGCGAGCTGGGCGGCTCCCCGGTCGCCGACGGCTCGGAGGGCGCCGAGCGCCCGTCGATCTGGCCGCACGTCGAGGAGCGGATCACCGATCTGGTGCAGGCCCACCGCTCGACGATCGTGTTCGCGAACTCCCGCCGCCTCGCGGAGCGGCTGTGCAACCGGCTCAACGAGATCGCCTACGAGCGGGCCACCGGCGAGCCCTTGGACGAGCACCACTCCCCCGCCGAGCTGATGGGCGGCTCCGGGGCCGCCCAGGGAGCGCCCGCGGTCATCGCGCGCGCCCATCACGGTTCGGTGTCCAAGGAGCAGCGCGCCCTGGTCGAGGAGGACCTCAAGGCGGGCCGGCTGCCGGCGGTGGTCGCCACCTCCAGCCTGGAACTGGGCATCGACATGGGTGCCGTCGATTTGGTGGTCCAGGTCGAGTCGCCGCCGTCCGTCGCCTCCGGGCTCCAGCGCGTCGGCCGCGCGGGGCACCAGGTGGGCGCGGTCTCCACGGGCGTGGTGTTCCCGAAGTACCGGGGTGACCTGGTGCAGGCGGCCGTGGTCACCGAGCGGATGCGCGCGGGCGCCATCGAGTCCCTGCGCGTCCCCACGAACCCCTTGGACGTGCTGGCCCAGCAGCTCGTCGCCATGACGGCCATGGACACCTGGCAGCTCGACGACCTGCTCGCCATGGTCCGCCGCGCGGCGCCCTTCGCCTCCCTGCCCGAGTCCGCCTTCACGGGCGTCCTGGACATGCTCGCCGGCCGCTACCCGTCCGACGCGTTCGCGGAGCTGCGCCCGCGCGTGGTGTGGGACCGGGTCACGGGCGAGATCACCGGCCGTCCCGGCGCCCAGCGCCTGGCCGTCACCTCCGGTGGCACGATCCCCGACCGCGGCCTCTTCGGGGTGTTCCTGGCGGGCGCCGACCCGAAGAAGGGCGGCGGACGGGTCGGCGAGCTGGACGAGGAGATGGTCTACGAGTCCCGCGTGGGCGACGTCTTCACCCTCGGCACCAGTTCCTGGCGCATCGAGGACATCACGCGCGACCGGGTCCTGGTCTCCCCCGCGCCGGGCGTGCCGGGCCGGCTGCCGTTCTGGAAGGGCGACCAGCTGGGCCGCCCGCTGGAACTCGGCCGCGCGGTGGGCGCGTTCCTGCGCGAAGTGGGCTCGCTGTCCAAGGACGACGCCCGGCTGCGGCTCCTGGCGGCGGGACTGGACGCCTGGGCCGCCGACAACGTCCTGTCCTACCTCGACGAGCAGCGCGAGGCCTGCGGCCACGTTCCCGACGACCGCACCATCGTGGTGGAGCGCTTCCGCGACGAACTGGGCGACTGGCGGGTCGTCGTGCACTCCCCGTTCGGCGCCCAGGTGCACGCCCCGTGGGCGCTCGCGCTCGGCGCCCGCCTCTCCGAGCGGTACGGCATGGACGCCCAGGTGATGCACGCCGACGACGGCATCGTGCTGCGCCTGCCGGACGCCGACCTGATGGGCCTCGACCTGCTCGACCAGGAGCCGGTGAAGGCCGGCACCGAGTACGACGCGGATCAGGCCCCCGTGGGCGCGGCCGACGTCGTCTTCGACAAGGGCGAAGTCGACCAGGTCGTCACCGACCAGGTGGGCGGCTCGGCGCTGTTCGCGTCCCGGTTCCGCGAGTGCGCCGCCCGCGCGCTGCTGCTGCCGCGCCGCAACCCCGGCCGGCGCACCCCGCTGTGGCAGCAGCGTCAGCGCGCCTCACAACTGCTCCAGGTGGCCGGCGAGTTCGGCTCGTTCCCGATCGTCCTCGAAGCCGTCCGCGAGTGCCTCCAGGACGTCTTCGACGTGCCCGGACTCGTCGAGCTGATGGGCGATCTGGAGGCGCGCAAGGTGCGCCTGGTCGAGGTCACCACACCCGAACCGTCCCCCTTCGCCCGCTCCCTCCTCTTCGGATACGTCGCCCAGTTCCTGTACGAGGGCGACTCCCCGCTCGCCGAGCGCCGCGCCGCCGCCCTGTCGCTGGACTCGCGGCTGCTGGCCGAACTGCTCGGCCAGGCGGAGCTGCGCGAACTGCTCGACGCGGAGGTGCTGACCGAGCTGGAGCGCGAGCTGCGGTGGCTCACCGAGGACCGGCGGGTCAAGGACGCGGAGGGCGTGGCCGACCTGCTGCGGCTGCTGGGCCCGCTCACCGACGCCGAACTCGCCGAGCGGGGCGCCGAGCCGCAGTGGGCGCGGGAGCTCGCCTCCGCGCGGCGCGCCATCCGGGTGCGGGTGGCCGGCACCGACCACTGGGCGGCGATCGAGGACGCCGGCCGGCTGCGCGACGCGCTGGGCACGGCGCTGCCGGTCGGTGTGCCGGAGGCGTTCACCGAGCCCGTCAAGGACCCCCTCGGTGACCTCCTCGCGCGGTACGCGCGCACCCACGGCCCGTTCACGTCGGCGACGGCGGCGGCCCGTTTCGGTCTGGGTGTGGCGGTCACCGAGGGCGCCCTGCAGCGGCTCTCGGCGGCGGGCAGGGTCGTCCAGGGCGAGTTCCATCCGGCCGGGATCGGACAGGAATGGTGCGACGCGGCCGTACTGCGCCGGCTGCGCCGCCGCTCCCTGGCCGCGCTGCGGCACGAACTGGAGCCGGTGCCGCCGCCCGCGCTCGCCCAGTTCCTCCCCCAGTGGCAGCACATCGGCAAGGGGCACTCCCTGCGCGGCATCGACGGCCTGGTGCGCGCCGTCGAGCAGTTGCAGGGCGCGTCCGTGCCCGCGTCCGCCCTGGAGAAGCTGGTCCTGCCGTCCCGGGTGGCGGACTACGCCCCGGCGATGCTGGACGAGCTGACGGCCGCCGGGGAGGTGGTGTGGGCGGGCGCCGGTTCGCTGCCCGGGAAGGACGGCTGGGTCTCCCTCTACCTCGCGGACACGGCCCCGCTGCTCCTGCCGCCCCCGCACCCCCTGGAACTCACCGCGCTCCACCAGTCCGTCCTGGACTCCCTCTCCGGCGGCTACGGCCTGTTCTTCCGCCAGATCGCCGACCAGGTCCGCGCCACCACGCACCCCGAGGCCACCGATCCCCAACTGGCCGACGCCCTCTGGGACCTCGCCTGGTCCGGGCGGCTGACCAACGACACGCTCACTCCCATGCGCTCCCTGCTGGGCTCGGGCCGCACCGCGGGCGCCACGGCCCACCGCGCGAAGCGCTCCGTCCCGCGCGGGCGCTACGGCTCGCTCACGGCGGCCGCCCGCGGTGCCTCCCGCACCGGCCCGCCGACCGTCGCCGGCCGCTGGTCCCTGCTCCCGGACACGGACACGAACACGGACACCGACGCCACGGTCCGCGCCCACGCCCTGGCCCGCACCCTGCTCGACCGGCACGGTGTGGTGACCCGGGGCGCCGTCTCCGCGGAGGGCGTCGAGGGCGGCTTCTCGGCGGTGTACCGGGTGCTGTCCGCCTTCGAGGAAACGGGTCAGGCGCGTCGCGGCTATGTGGTGGAGGGCCTGGGCGCCGCCCAGTTCGCGATGGACGGGGCCGTGGACCGCCTCCGCTCGGCGGCCAACGCCCGCGAGCGGAGCGACGGCTTCCCGGCCGCCCCCGGCCCCGACATGCCCGACCCGTTCGGCGACGCCTCCGCGTACGACGGTTTCCCCGGCCCGGACGACATGCCGTACCCCCGCCTCTCGCCGGGCGACTACGTCTCCCCGCGCGACCTGGCCCCGCAGTCCCCTCCGCCCCGGCGGAACGGCGGGCGTCCCGCGTACGACCCCTTCGCCGGCCGCCGTACCGGTGCGGACCGCGCCGCACGCGCCGTGGTCCTGGCCGCCGCCGACCCGGCGAACGCCTACGGTGCCGCTCTGGGCTGGCCCGAGCCGCCGACCGGTGCCGGGCACAAACCCGGCCGCAAGGCGGGCTCCCTGGTGGTGCTGGTGGACGGCGAGCTGACGCTCTACATGGAGCGCGGCGGCAAGACGCTGCTGGCCTGGCCCGCCGACTCCGGCGGCGAACCCGCCGACGACCCGCGCCTCCCGGCCGCCGCCGAGGCCCTCGCCGCGGCCGCCCGCGCGGGCTCCCTGGGCACGGTCACGGTGGAGCGCGTCAACGGCACCTCCGCACTGACGTCCCCCCTGGGCACCCTCCTGGAAACCGCGGGCTTCGTCGCCACTCCCAGAGGACTACGCCTACGCGCCTGACCCACCACCCCGACCTCTACCCCCGAACACCCCACATGCGCCGGCGGGACCCACAATGACGCCCCTGCCCCTGACGCCCCCTTGCCACCCTCCTGGAACCGCGAGCTTCGTCGCCGTTCCCCGAGGACTACGCCTGCGCCCCCGACCCACCACCGGCACACGCCCGCCCGAGCGCCCCGGCCGCCCGCGGGGCGCTCGGCACGATCACAGTGGAGCGCATCAACGGCACCTCCGCACCGACGCCCCCCTGGAGACCGCCAGCTTCGTCGCCGTTCCCCGAGGACTACGCCTGCGCCCCCGACCCACCACCGGCACACGCCCGCCCGAGCGCCCCGGCCGCCCGGCGTGCCACCCTTGACGCATGCCCGAAGGAGACACGGTCTGGCAGGCCGCGCGGCGGCTGCACGATGCCCTGGCCGGCCAGGTGCTGATCCGCAGCGACCTCCGGGTGCCGAGGTTCGCCACGGCCGACCTCACCGGCCGCACCGTGCTGGACGTCACCCCGCGCGGCAAGCACCTGCTGACCCGCGTCGAGGGCGGCCTGACGCTGCACTCGCACCTGAGGATGGACGGCTCCTGGCGGGTGTACCCGCACGGGCAGCGCTGGAACGGCGGCCCCGCCCACCAGATCCGCGCGATCCTCGGCAACGCCGACCGCACGGCCGTCGGCTACCGGCTCCCCGTCCTGGAACTGATGCGCACCACCGACGAGGACCGCGCGGTCGGCCACCTCGGCCCCGACCTCCTCGGCCCGGACTGGGACCCCCGCCTCGCACTGGCCAACCTCCTGAAGGACCCGGCCCGCCCCCTCGGCGAGGCCCTGCTGGACCAGCGGAACCTCGCCGGAATCGGCAACATCTTCAAGAGCGAGCTGTGCTTCCTCCTCGGCGTCACCCCCTGGCTCCCCGTGGGCGAGCTGCCCGCCGACCGTTCCGCGAAGCTGCCGGTGCTCGCCCGGAAACTGCTGGAATCCAACCGCGAGCGCCCGGTCCGCAACACCACGGGCCGTCGCGGTCAGGACCTGTTCGTGTACGGCCGCGCCCGCCGTCCCTGTCTGCGCTGCCGCACCCCGGTCCGCCTCGCCGACCAGGGCGACGGCTCCCGCGAGCGCCCCACGTACTGGTGCCCCACCTGCCAGCCGGGCCCGGCTCCGTTCACTCCCCGTCGGTGAACCGACGCACGGTGCTCATCCGCCACGCCCTCCGCCACCGTCCCGCCGCGAGCGCTCCCTCCGCCCGCGCCTTGGGCATGCAGTGCACCGGCAGCAGACTGAGCCCCCACCCGCCGGCCGCGACCGCCCCTTCCATCACCCCGGCGTCGGGCGCCAGCAGCAGCCGCGCCACCGCCCACCACCACAGCGCCCCCAATCCCAGAACGGCCCCCCGGCGCACCACCCGTCCCGTCGTCACGGCCCCCACCCCCGCGCCGACGCCATGAGACCGCTCGCCCCCGCGCACAGGGCGCACCGAGGGCACACGGGCGCATCCGGCCCCCCGGGCCGCTTCACGAGGGCCCCACGGCCCCCCAAGGTCACGTCACCCGTTCTCGGCCTGGAACATCCAGTGCTGCTTCTCCAGGTCCGCGGTGATCGTGATCAGGATGTCCTGGCTCACCGGGTCCGGCTCGGCGGTCGCCGTGACCCGCTCCCGCATACGGGCGATCACCGCGCCCAGCGCCTCCACGAGCGCGCCCACCGCGGCCGTGTCGTCGACCCAGCCCTCGGGCGTCACCCCGATGCCGCTGCCGACGGCCACCGTCGCGGCGCGCCCGTCGGGCGAGACCCCCAGTGCCGCGGCGCGCTCCGCCACGGTGTCGGAGTGGGTACGCGCCAGGGTCACGACCTCGTCGAGCTGGAGGTGCACGGAACGGAAGCGTGGCCCGACCACGTTCCAGTGGATCTGCTTGCCCACCAGGGCGAGATCCACCAGGTCGACCAGGGCGCCCTGCAGCGCCTCGGACACGGTCTTCAGGTTCGCGTCGGACAACGGGCTCTTCACGACGTACATCCGCACCTCCGTAGCCGGCCCCCGCCTCGTCCCTCAACGATGACCGCCGCGCGCCGCACCGGCAAACGCACGGGAGAAGGCCCGGGCATGCGAAAACCCCGGCGGCACCCCTCCGGATCTCCCGGAAGGGCCCCTACCGGGGCATCCCACACCTTCACACCGCGCGTGCGCGGAACACCACGCTCACGCGGCGACGACGTCCACCGCCTCGGCGGGCGCCTTGATGGTCACCCGTTCCGGTGGCACACCGGTCACCGAAACGGAACCCAGCATCGGACGAACCGGCGTGGGTACGGGCTCGCTGGGGGTCGCTGCAGCAGACTGGGCCAGTTCGGCGAGAGCGAGCTCGTCGCTCACTTCCCGCATGAGCTCGGACATCCGTACGTCCAGCGCGTCGCAGATGGCGGAGAGCAGCTCGGAGGAAGCCTCCTTCTGCCCCCGCTCCACCTCGGAGAGATAGCCGAGTGAGACTCGGGCGGACGAGGAGACTTCGCGCAGAGTACGGCCCTGGCGTTGGCGCTGCCGACGCAGCACGTCACCCAGCAGGCGACGGAGCAGAATCATCGGTGGCTCCCTCCTCGGACCGCGTAGCCGCATCCTTCTCGCCCCACCGTACCGCCTTGCGCCGCGGCCGTGCGGGGAGCGATGTCGTGTTCACTCAGGGCTGCAAACATCAAAACCCCCCGTTCCGTTCCGTATCCTGTGCCCGCTCATTCCCGGTCTGTTCGCCCGCAAGCTCTGTCAGAAGCAGTGCGAGTACGCTCCGTACACTCTCCATACGAATTTCCGCGCGGTCGCCGTTCAACCGCAGATGCTCCACTTTTCCGCCGCGGGCGGAACCCGCTCCCGTGCCCGAGGGGCCGTCCACGGCCACGAAAACCGTGCCGACGGCCTGGCCGTCCTGGGGATCCGGACCGGCGACGCCGGTGGTGGCGATGCCCCAGTCGGCACCCAGCGCCTTGCGGACGCCGGCCGCCATCCGGGCCGCCACCTGCGGATCCACCGCTCCGCGCTCCGCCAGCAGGGTGGCGTCCACACCGAGCAGTTCCTGCTTGAGTTCGGTGGCGTACGCCGTCACCGAGCCCCGGAAGACCTTGGACGCCCCGGGGACCGAAGTGATCTCCGCCGCCACCAGGCCACCGGTCAGCGACTCCGCGACGGCGAGCGTTCCACCGTTCACAGTGAGTAGTCGCACCACTTCGGTGGCCTCGGAACTCACGCTTCCGTCTCCTCCAACGCCGCCTCGCGCTCGGCGATTCCCTGCCTGCGCAGCACAATGGCTTGTTTCACATAGTCGAGTCCGGTCGCCACGGTCAGCACGACCGCCGCGGCCATCACCCACCACCGCAGTGTGGCCAGCCACCCCGTCAGCGCCAGTACGTACATACCGACGGCGATGCCCTGGGTGAGGGTCTTGAGCTTGCCCCCTCGGCTGGCCGGGATCACGCCGTAGCGAATGACCAGAAAACGCAGCAGGGTGACGCCGAGTTCCCGGCCGAGGATGACTCCGGTGACCCACCACGGAAGATCGCCCAGCGAGGAGAGACAGATCAGCGCCGCTCCCATGATCGCCTTGTCGGCGATGGGGTCGGCGATCTTCCCGAAGTCGGTGACGAGGTCGTACGTGCGCGCCAGATGACCGTCGAACAGGTCGGTGATCATGGCGATGGCGAAGGCCGCCCAGGCGAACGACCGCCACGCCGGGTCGTATCCGCCCTCGGCGAGCATCAGCATGACGAACGCCGGCACCAGGAGCAGCCGGAGCATGGTCAGCAGGTTGGCGATGTTCCAGACGCTGGCCTGGTTGACGGCCGCCGCCGCGATCTTCGCGCCGCGCGCGGGCCTGGTCCCGTCCCCGGCGTCGACGCCGTCACGGGACGCGGTGGCCGGCGCCGCCTCGTCGCCGTGCGTCCGGGCGCCGGCCGGGCCACGGCCGGACGCGCCGCGCCGGGCCGGTCCGCCGCCGGACGATCCCGGAGCCGTGCCCCGTGCCTCCCGCGCGACCACGCGGCCGGTCGCCGGCATGCCTCCGGGTGCGGCGCCCGCCGTCCTCCTCGCGCCGGAGGGGCCGCCCGCCGCCGATGCCGGGACACCCGTCATCTGCCCGCCTCCTCGCTACACGCGGGCGAACCCTGGAACAGCGGCTCGGCCACCAGGTCGACACCCTCCGTGCCGACCACCTTCGCCTCGACCATACGGCCGACACTCAGTCCCTCGCCGCTCGTGAGCAGCACCTGGCCGTCCGTCTCGGGGGCCTGGTGCGCCGCCCGGCCGTACACGCCCTCCGTCTCGTCGACGGACTCCACCAGCACGTGCACGGTCTCGCCGACCCGCTCCTCGGCGCGCTGCGAGACCAGTTCCTCGGCCAGCCGGGAGACCCGGGCCAGCCGCTCGGCGACGACGTCCTCGTCCAGCTTGCGGTCGTACGTCGCGGCCTCGGTGCCCTCCTCGTCGGAGTAGCCGAAGACGCCGATGGCGTCCAGCCGCGCGTGGTTCAGGAACCGCTCCAGCTCGGCGAGGTCGGCCGCGGACTCGCCGGGGAAGCCGACGATGAAGTTGGAGCGCACACCGGCCTGGGGCGCCTTGCTCCGGATGGTGTCGAGCAGCTCCAGGAACCGGTCGGTGTCGCCGAAGCGGCGCATCGCGCGCAGTACGTCGGGCGCGGAGTGCTGGAAGGACAGGTCGAAGTAGGGGGCGACCTTCGGGGTGGAGGTCAGCACGTCGATCAGGCCGGGCCGCATCTCGGCCGGCTGGAGGTAGCTGACGCGCACCCGCTCCAGGCCGTCGACCTCGGCCAGCTCGGGCAGCAGGGACTCCAGCAGGCGGATGTCGCCGAGGTCCTTGCCGTAGGAGGTGTTGTTCTCGGAGACCAGCATGATCTCCTTCACGCCCTGTTCGGCCAGCCAGCGCGTCTCGTTCAGCACGTCGCTGGGGCGGCGCGAGATGAAGGAGCCGCGGAAGGACGGGATGGCGCAGAAGGAGCAGCGCCGGTCGCAGCCGGAGGCGAGCTTCACCGAGGCGACCGGGGCGCCGTCCAGTCGGCGGCGCAGCGGCGCGCGGGGACCGGAGGCCGGGGCGAGGCCGTCGGGCAGATCCACCGGGCCGTGTCCCGGAAGGGCGACGGCGGCGGCGGAGTCCTGCCGCTCGGCCGGGCTGATCGGCAGCAGCTTGCGGCGGTCGCGCGGGGTGTGGGAGGCGTGGATGCCGCCGTTCAGGATGGTCTGGAGGCGGTCGGAGATGTCGGCGTAGTCGTCGAAGCCGAGCACGCCGTCGGCTTCGGGGAGGGCCTCGGCGAGTTCCTTGCCGTACCGCTCGGCCATGCAGCCCACCGCGACGACGGCCTGGGTTCTTCCGTGTCCCTTGAGGTCGTTGGCCTCCAGGAGGGCGTCGACGGAGTCCTTCTTGGCGGCCTCGACGAAGCCACAGGTGTTGACGACGGCGACGTCCGCTTCCTCGGCGTCCTCCACGAGCTGCCAGCCGTCCGCCTCCAAACGGCCTGCGAGCTCCTCCGAGTCCACCTCGTTACGGGCGCAGCCAAGGGTGACGAGTGCGACGGTACGGCGTTCAGGCATGGGCTCAAGACTACTTCGTCCCGCTGACGCCCCACGTCGACGGGGTTGGCCGATCATGGCCGACCCCGTCGAAGCGCCCTTCGCGCCGGGTCATCCGGCCTGCGGGTCGCCCTTGGTGTAGGTGAGGCGCTCGACGGCGCCCGGCTGCCAGTCGTCCTCGATCTTCTTGCCGTTCACGAACAGGTCGATCGCGCCGGCGTCGCCGAGGACCAGGTTGATCTTGGTGCTGTCCTGGAAGGTCTTGGAATCGCCCTGCTTGAGCAGTCCGTCGAACAGCAGCCGGCCGTTGTGGTCCTTGGCGGAGATCCAGCTCCGTCCGTCGGCGGCGCTGACCTGGACCGTCACCTTGTCCTGCGGCGCGGCGGCGATGGCGCTGTCCGACGGTTCCGGCTCGGGCTCGGCGGGCTTCTCGGACTTCGGGGTGGGCGAGGCGGCCGGCTTGCTGGGCGTGGCGCCGTCGGCGACGTTCGCCTTGCCGCCGTCGTCGTCGCCCTTGACCATCGTGAACCCGACGAAGCCGATCACGACGACGATCGCGGCGACCATGGCCGCGGTCCAGTTGGGCCCGCGCCGCTCCGGACGGATGCGTTCCGCCTCGAACAGCGGGGCGGCCGGGGTCGGGGCCGGGCGGCCGCCGCCGTGTTCGGCCTCGTACTGCGCGATCAGCGGGGCCGGGTCGAGGTCCACGGCCCTGGCCAGGGTCCGGATGTGCCCGCGCGCGTAGACGTCGCCGCCGCAGGGCGCGAAGTCGTCCGCCTCGATGGCGTGCACGATGGCGATACGGACCCGGGTGGCGGTACTGACGTCGTCGACGGTGAGCCCGGCGGCGATGCGCGCCTGTTGCAGCGCTCGGCCGACGGAGACGGAAGGGCGGTCTTCCTCGGAAACGTCTTCGAAGGGACGCTCGTCTTCAGGGGAGTTGCCGATGGACACGGGGGCGCCTTTCGAGCGTGTAGCCGCCTGTGCTGGAGGTTCAGTCTAGGAGGGGTACGAGAGGATGGGGCAACCGGGCGGTAGGACTTTGTACGCCATCGGAATGGCCCGACATTCCGATGATGGGACTGCGGTTTGTCACTTCGCTCAACTTGACGTACACCGACGGGAAACAGTTGCTCGATGATCCCTAACGGGTGGGTCACGATCGACCGCCCGGATGCCCGGAGGCGACGACCGCCTCCCGTTCGCCTACCCTTCAGACTCCCCCCGGATCAGCGCGAGCACGCCATCCAGTTCATCAGGCTTCACAAGAACGTCACGAGCCTTCGAACCCTCGCTCGGTCCGACGATGTTCCGCGACTCCATGAGGTCCATCAGCCGGCCCGCCTTGGCGAAGCCGACGCGCAGCTTGCGCTGGAGCATGGACGTCGACCCGAACTGGGTGGAGACGACCAGCTCGGCCGCCTGGCACAGTAGGTCCAGGTCGTCGCCGATGTCCTCGTCGATCTCCTTCTTCTGCTTGGTCCCGACGGTGACGTCGTCCCGGAAGACGGGCGCCATCTGCTCCTTGCAGTGCCGGACGACGGCCGCGACCTCCTCCTCGGTCACGAACGCGCCCTGCAGACGCGTCGGTTTGTTCGCGCCCATCGGCAGGAACAGCCCGTCGCCCTTGCCGATCAGCTTCTCGGCGCCGGGCTGGTCGAGGATGACCCGCGAGTCCGCGAGCGAGGAGGTGGCGAACGCCAGCCGGGACGGCACGTTCGCCTTGATCAGACCGGTGACCACGTCGACGGACGGCCGCTGCGTGGCGAGCACCAGGTGGATGCCGGCCGCCCGCGCGAGCTGCGTGATGCGCACGATGGCGTCCTCGACGTCGCGCGGGGCGACCATCATCAGGTCGGCCAGCTCGTCGACGATCACCAGCAGGTACGGGTACGGCTGCAGCTCCCGCTCGCTGCCCTCGGGCGGTGTGGCCCTGCCCTCGCGCACCGCGCGGTTGAAGTCGTCGATGTGCCGGTAGCCGTAGGCCGCGAGGTCGTCGTAGCGCAGGTCCATCTCGCGCACGACCCACTGGAGCGCCTCGGCGGCCCGCTTGGGGTTGGTGATGATCGGCGTGATCAGGTGCGGGATGCCCTCGTACGCCGTCAGCTCCACGCGCTTGGGGTCGACCAGGATCATCCGGACGTCCTCCGGGGTCGCCCGCATCATGATCGAGGTGATCAGGCAGTTGATGCAGGACGACTTTCCGGAGCCGGTGGCGCCGGCGACCAGCATGTGCGGCATCTTCGCCAGCGAGTCCATGACGTAGCCGCCCTCGACGTCCTTGCCGAAGGCGACCAGCATCGGGTCGTCGTCCTCTGCGGACTCCGCGAGCCGCAGTACGTCACCGAGGTTGACCATCTCCCGGTCGGTGTTGGGGATCTCGATGCCCACCGCGGACTTGCCGGGGATCGGGCTGATGATCCGCACGTCCGGGCTGGCGACGGCGTACGCGATGTTCTTGGTCAGCGCGGTCACCCGCTCGACCTTCACGGCCGGGCCGAGTTCCACCACGTAGCGGGTGACCGTCGGGCCGCGGGTGAAGCCGGTGACGGCGGCGTCCACCTTGAACTCCGTGAAGACCTTCCGCAGCGCGTCGACGATGGCGTCGTTGGCGGCGCTGCGCGCCTTGCCGGGGCCGCCGCGCTCGAGCAGGTCGAGGGCGGGCAGCGAGTAGGTGATGTCGCCGGAGAGCTGGAGCTGCTCCGCGCGGGCGGGCAGATCGCGGGGTTCGCGCGGCGGCTCCTTGGTCATGTCCAGGACGCCGGCCGGCGGCTTGTCCCGCTTCGGCCTTTCCTGAGAACCGTCCTGAGGCCTGTCCGCCTTCGGCTTCCCCTGCTGCGGGCGGGCGGCCGGGACCGGCGTCGGTGTGGTCGGCTCCCGGTCGCCGGTGCTCACGCCCTGGGTCAGGTCGGCGACGATCGGCGAGGGCGGCATCCCGTGCAGCACGGCGCCGTCCAGCGCGGCGGCAGCGGCGGCGGCCACGTCCACGGCGTCCATGGGCCGGTCCATGGCGGGCTTCGGCACCGCGGGCCTGCGGGGCCGGCCCCGGCGCCGGGACAGCGCCTCCTGCTCCGCGCCGTCCGGGTCGTACTCCTCGGGCGCCGGCCGCCGTCCGCGGCGGCTCGCGGGCAGCGACTCGCGCCACTGCTGCTCGTAGCGCTCGTCGTCCTCGCCGAACTCCTCCGGCTCGGGTTCGCGGACGAGTCCGAGCCGCACACCGAGCTGCCGCAGACGCTGCGGGACGGCGTTGACCGGGGTGGCGGTGACGACCAGCAGACCGAAGACGGTGAGCAGCACCAGCAGCGGCACGGCGAGGACGTCGGTCATGGTCGCCGACAGCGGTGTGGCCGCGCCCCAGCCGATGAGCCCGCCGGCGTCCCTTATGGCCTGCATGCCGTCACCGCGCGCGGGCGAGCCGCAGCCGATGTGGATCTGCCCGAGCACGCCGATGACGAGCGCGGACAGACCGATCACGATCCGTCCGTTGGCCTCCGGCTTCTCCGGGTGCCGGATGAACCGTACGGCGATGACGGCGACCAGGATCGGCACCAGCAGGTCGAGCCGGCCGAAGGCCCCGGCGACCAGGATCTCCACGAGGTCGCCGACGGGACCCTTCAGGTCGGCCCAGGTGCCGGCGGCGACGATCAGGGCGACGGCGAGCAGCAGCAGCGCCAGGCCGTCCTTGCGGTGCGCGGGGTCGAGGTTCTTGGCGCCCTGCCCTATGCCGCGGAAGACGGCGCCCACCGCGTGCGCGAGGCCCAGCCACAGGGCGCGTACGAGCCGGTAGACGCCGCTGGTCGGATTCGGGGCGGCCGGTGCGGGCGCGGGCTTCTTCGCCGCGGCCTTCCTGGCGGGAGCCTTCTTCGCCGGGGCCTTCTTGGCCGGGACCTTCTTGGCAGCGGCCTTCTTCGCCGGAGCCTTCGCGGAAGCGGGCGCCTTCTTCGCGGGCGGCTTCTTGGCTGCGGAGGGACGTGAGGCCATGGGTGTGAGGTTACCGGTGGAGACGGTCGGTGACACGCGTGGCGGATGCTTCACCCGTTCGTGTCGCTCTTGTCGATGCGTGACGTTGACGCGCAGTTGACGCGGTCTCACGTCCGCGGCGCGTCGGGGGCCCGGCCAACGCCCTTGTTCTCGGAGTCAGTTCTGCGACGGCACCGACGACGTGCTGCCGGTCCCGGGCTCCAGGGCGTCCAGCGCCCGCCGCAACCCCGTGAGCTTGCGCTCCAGATGGGCGGCCGTGGCCACCGCGGCCGCGTCGGTCGACTCGTCGTTGAGCTGCTTGGTGAGCGCCTCGGCCTGCTCCTCGACGGCCGCGAGCCGCGCCGAGAGCTCCGCGAGCAGCCCCGCCGACTCCTTGGACTCGGCCGCGTCCTTCTCGCCGCCCTCCAGCTGGAGCCGCAGCAGCGCCGCCTGCTCCCGCAGCTGGCAGTTCTTCATGTACAGCTCGACGAAGACCGAGACCTTCGCGCGCAGCACCCACGGGTCGAACGGCTTGGAGATGTAGTCGACCGCGCCCGCCGCGTACCCGCGGAAGGTGTGGTGCGGGCCGTGGTTGATCGCGGTGAGGAAGATGATCGGGATGTCCCGGGTCCGCTCCCGCCGCTTGATGTGCGCGGCGGTCTCGAAACCGTCCATGCCCGGCATCTGGACGTCCAGCAGAATGACCGCGAAATCGTCCGTGAGCAGTGCCTTGAGCGCTTCTTCCCCGGACGATGCCCGCACCAGCGTCTGATCGAGCGCCGAGAGGATCGCCTCCAGCGCGAGCAGATTCTCCGGCCGGTCATCGACCAGGAGGATCTTGGCCTTCTGCACCATGGCCCGCCCTCCTCGCCCCGGCTTGGGGCCTCCCCTGTCCGCAGGACCTGGGGACGTACCCGCGGGTACCGCCCCAGGGGGCGACTCCCTTGCGCCGCCCGTCCTTGTGCCGGTCATCGTAGCCGCACCCCGCCCGTCGCCACACCCTGTCACCGCGATGTCACTGTGCACGTAGCAGAAACGCGGCGGGAGACCAGAAGGTTCCCCGATTCCCGTACTTCTACACGACTTCGCGCGCACCGCGTCAGCAACATCATGTGAACACCGGAGCTTCCCGTCACCTTCGCGCCCCCTCCGGACGCCGGTCTCACTCCCCCCGCATCCACTGCTCCATCACCGACAGCAGGTGATCGAGGTCGACCGGCTTGGTCACGTAGTCGGAGGCACCCGACTCGATCGCCTTCTCGCGGTCGCCCTTCATCGCCTTCGCGGTGAGCGCGATGATCGGGAGCCCGGCGAACTGCGGCATCCGGCGGATCGCCGTGGTCGTGGCGTATCCGTCCATCTCGGGCATCATGATGTCCATCAGGACGACCGCCACGTCGTCGTGCTGCTCCAGCACCTCGATGCCCTCGCGGCCGTTCTCCGCGTACAGCACGGACAGGCCGTGCTGCTCCAGGACGCTGGTGAGCGCGAAGACGTTGCGGATGTCGTCGTCGACGATCAGCACCTTCTGCCCGCCGAAACGGATGCCGCGGCTCGACGGCCGGGGAGCCGGCTCCTGCTGCTCCACGTCCGGCCACCGCTCGGCCTCCGGGGCGGGCCGCTGCTCGAGCGTGATCCTGCGGCGGCGCCGGAACAGCGCGGCCGGACCGTTCTGGGTGTCCCGGTACGACTTCACCTCGGCCGGCGTCTCGACCTGCGGCCCGGTCAGCTCGGCCGAGGCCACCAGGTCACCGGCCTCCAGCGCGGGCATGGGCTGCTGGTAGCCGTTCGGGGGCAGCTCGCTCGGGTGCAACGGCAGGTACAGCGTGAACGTCGAGCCGCGGCCCGGCTCGCTCTGCGCGTGGATCTCGCCGCCGAGCAACTGCGCGATCTCCCGCGAGATGGACAGCCCCAGGCCCGTACCGCCGTACTTGCGGCTGGTGGTGCCGTCGGCCTGCTTGAACGCCTCGAAGATCACCCGCATCTTGCCGGCCGCGATGCCGATGCCCGTGTCGCTCACCGAGAACGCGATCAGGTCCGCGTCCGGGTCGGTCAGCGAACCGGCCTCCAGCAACTGCTCCCGGATGGCCTGCGGAACCTCGTCCCGGGCGGGCCGGATGACCAGCTCGACCGACCCGGAGTCGGTGAACTTCACCGCGTTGGACAGCAGGTTGCGCAGCACCTGGAGCAGCCGCTGCTCGTCGGTGTGCAGCGTGGCCGGCAGCTCCGGCGACACCCGCACCGACAGGTCCAGGCCCTTCTCCGCGGTCAGCGGCCGGAAGGTGGCCTCCACGTAGTCCACGAGCTGGACCAGCGCGATGCGCGTCGGGGAGACGTCCATCTTGCCCGCCTCGACCTTCGACAGGTCGAGGATGTCGTTGATGAGCTGCAGCAGGTCGGACCCGGCACCGTGGATGGTCTCGGCGAACTCGACCTGCTTCGGGGAGAGGTTCCCCTCCGCGTTGTCGGCGAGCAGCTTCGCCAGGATCAGCAGCGAGTTGAGCGGCGTACGCAGCTCGTGCGACATGTTGGCGAGGAACTCGCTCTTGTAGCGCATGGAGACCGCGAGCTGCTCGGCGCGCTCCTCCAGGACCTGCCGCGCCTCCTCGATCTCGGTGTTCTTCACCTCGATGTCGCGGTTCTGCCGGGCCAGCAGCTCGGCCTTCTCCTCCAGTTCGGCGTTGGACGCCTGGAGCGCCTTCTGCCGCTGCTCCAACTCCGCCGACCGCTCGCGCAGTTGCTCGGTCAGCTCCTGGGACTGCGAGAGCAGCCGCTCGGTCTTGGTGTTGACCGAGATGGTGTTGACGCTCGTCGCGATCATCTCGGCGATCTGGTTGAGGAAGTCCTTCTGGATGTGCGTGAACGGCGTGAACGAGGCCAGCTCGATGACGCCGAGCACCTTCCCCTCGAACAGCACCGGCAGCACGATCACCTGCGCCGGCGGTGCCTCCCCGAGCCCCGAGGAGATCTTCAGATAGCCGCTGGGCGCGTCCTGCACGAGGATCGTGCGCTTCTCCACGGCGGCCGTCCCGATGAGCCCCTCACCGGGCCGGAACGACGTCGGCATGGACCCCATGGAGTAGCCGTACGAGCCGAGCATGCGCAGCTCGAACTGGTCGTCGTCCGCGGCGTTCAGGTCCTCGCCGTCGACCAGCGGCATCGCGAGGAAGAACGCGCCGTGCTGCGCGGACACCACCGGCGTCAGCTCGCTCATGATCAGCGAGGCCACGTCCTCCAGGTCGCGGCGGCCCTGCATCAGCGCGGAGATGCGGGCGAGATTGCCCTTGAGCCAGTCCTGCTCCTTGTTGGCGATCGTGGTGTCGCGCAGGTTGGCGATCATCTTGTTGATGTAGTCCTGGAGTTCCTGGATCTCCCCGGACGCGTCCACGTCGATCTTCAGGTTCAGGTCGCCGCGGGTCACCGCGGTCGCCACCCGCGCGATGGCACGCACCTGCCGGGTCAGGTTCCCGGCCATCTCGTTCACGGACTCGGTCAGGTCCCGCCAGGTGCCGTCCACGTCACGCACGCGTGCCTGGCCGCCCAGCTGGCCCTCGGTGCCCACCTCGCGGGCCACGCGCGTGACCTCCTCGGCGAACGAGGACAGCTGGTCCACCATCGTGTTGATGGTGGTCTTCAGCTCGAGGATCTCCCCGCGCGCGTCGATGTCGATCTTCTTCGTCAGGTCACCCTTGGCGATGGCCGTCGTCACCATGGCGATGTTGCGCACCTGACCGGTCAGGTTGGACGCCATCTGGTTCACCGACTCGGTGAGGTCCTTCCACGTCCCCGCCACACCCGGCACGTGCGCCTGGCCGCCCAGGATGCCGTCCGTGCCCACCTCGCGGGCCACCTTGGTGACCTGTTCGGCGAACGCGCTCAGCGTCTTCACCATGATGTTGATGGTGTCGGCGAGCTGCGCCACCTCACCGCGCGCCTCGATGCTGACCTGCCGCGACAGGTCGCCGTTGGCGACGGCCGCGGACACCTGGGAGATGTTCCGCACCTGAGTGGTCAGGTTCTTCGCCATCAGGTTGACGTTGTCGCTCAGGTCCTTCCAGATGCCCGTGACACCCGGCACGTGCGCCTGGCCGCCCAGGATGCCCTCGGTGCCCACCTCACGGGCCACCCGCGTCACCTGCTCGGCGAACGACGACAGCTGGTCCACCATCGTGTTGACGGTGGTCACCAGCTCCAGGATCTCGCCCTTGGCGTCGACGGTGATCTTCTTCGACAGGTCGCCCTTGGCGACCGCCGTGGTGACCTCGGCGATGTTGCGCACCTGGAGGGTCAGGTTGTTCGCCATGCCGTTCACCGACTGCGTGAGGTCCTTCCAGGTGCCGGAGACCCCCTGCACCTCGGCCTGACCGCCGAGGATGCCCTCCGTACCCACCTCACGGGCCACCCGGGTGACCTCCTCGGCGAACGACGACAGCTGGTCCACCATCGTGTTCAGCGTGTTCTTGAGCTCGAGGATCTCCCCGCGCGCGTCCACGGTGATCTTCTGCGACAGGTCACCGCGCGCCACCGCCGTCGCCACCTGGGCGATGTTCCTCACCTGTCCGGTCAGGTTGGACGCCATGCCGTTCACGGAGTCCGTCAGGTCCCGCCACACACCGGCGACCCCGGGCACCTGCGCCTGACCGCCCAGCCGGCCCTCGGTGCCCACCTCGCGGGCCACTCGCGTCACCTGGTCGGCGAACGACGACAGCTGGTCGACCATCGTGTTGATGGTGTTCTTCAGTTCCAGGATCTCCCCGCGCGCGTCGACGTCGATCTTCTGCGACAGGTCACCCCGCGCGACGGCCGTCGTCACCTGCGCGATGTTGCGCACCTGACCGGTCAGATTCGACGCCATCGAGTTGACGGAGTCGGTCAGCTCCTTCCAGGTGCCCGACACGCCGTCCACGCGCGCCTGACCGCCCAGCCGGCCCTCCGTACCCACGTCCCGGGCCATCCGCGTGACCTGGTCGGCGAAGCTCGACAGCTGGTCCACCATCGTGTTCACGGTGTTCTTCAGCTGGAGCATCTCACCGGAGACGTCCACCGTGACCTTCTGCGACAGGTCACCGTTGGCGACCGCCGTCGTCACCTGGGCGATGTTCCTCACCTGTCCGGTGAGGTTGCGGAACGCCGTGTTGACGGAGTCCGTCAGGTCCTTCCACGTCCCCGCCGCCCCCGGCACCTGCGCCTGGCCGCCCAGCTCACCCTCGACACCGATCTCGCGCGCCACGCGCGTGACCTCCGCACCGAAGGAGGACAACTGGTCCACCATCGTGTTGACGGTGTTCTTCAGCTCCAGCATCTCGCCGGCCACGTCCACGGTGACCTTCTGCGACAGGTCACCGTTGGCGACCGCCGTCGTCACCGCGGCGATGTCCCGCACCTGAGTGGTGAGGTTCCGGAACACCGTGTTGACGGAGTCCGTCAGGTCCTTCCACGTCCCCGCGGCCCCCGGCACATTGGCCTGACCGCCCAGCCGTCCCTCGGCCCCGACCTCGTTGGCGACCCGCGTGACCTCGTCCGCGAAGATCCGCAGCGTCTCGGTCATCTGGTTGATCGTCTCGGCGAGCTGCGCGACCTCGCCTCGCGCCGGCACCGTCACCTTCCGCGACAGGTCACCGTTGGCGACCGCCGTCGTCACCTCGGCGATCCCGCGCACCTGAGCGGTGAGGTTCCCGGCCATGGTGTTGACGGAGTCGGTGAGCTCCTTCCACACGCCGTCCACCCCGGGCACCTGCGCCTGGCCGCCCAGGGCGCCCTCGGTGCCCACCTCGCGCGCGACGCGGGTCACCTCCGAGGAGAACGCGGAGAGCTGGTCCACCATCGTGTTGACGGTGTTCTTCAGCTCCAGCATCTCGCCCTCGACGTGCACGGTGACCTTGCGGGACAGATCACCGCGCGCGACGGCCGTCGTCACCAGCGCGATGTCGCGCACCTGCGCCGTCAGCCGCTCCGCCATCGTGTTGACGGAGTCCGTCAGGTCCTTCCAGGAGCCGGACATGCCGCGTACCTGGGCCTGACCGCCCAGCTTGCCCTCGGTGCCCACCTCGCTGGCCACGCGCGTGACCTCGTCGGTGAACGTCGACAACTGGTCGACCAGGTTGTTCACCGTCCGCGCGACCTTCAGGAACTCGCCCCGCAGCGGATGCCCGGCCCCTTCCGGCGCCGCCTGCGTCCGCAGCTCCATACGCGGCGACAGATCACCCTCGGCCACCGCCGACAGCACCCGGCTCACCTCGGAGACCGGCCGCACGAGATCGTCCACCAGCGCGTTCGAGTTGTCGATCGCGGTCGCCCAGGAACCCTCGGAGGCCCCCGTCTCCAGCCGCTCCGTGAGCTTTCCCTCACGTCCGACCATGCGGCGCACCCGCGCCAGCTCACCCGTCAGGTGGAGATTGCGGTCGGCCACCTCGTTGAAGACCGCCGCGATCTCCGCCATCACGCCGTCGCCGGACACCGTGAGCCGCTTGCGGAAGTTCCCGTCCCGCATCGCCACCAGCGCCGTCATCAACCGGTTCAGGGCCGCCGTGTCCACGGTCGTGGTCCCGCCCCGCACCCTTCCCGGCTTGCTCAGGGACTGTCCGCCTTTCGCGCGCGTCGTCTTCGTGCCCCGCGTCGCTGCGCCAGACTCCACTGTGTCCCTCCCGCAGGGGTCGACCGTTACCGCTGTGCCCGGGCACACCACCAAAGGCGTTCCCGTTACTCATGTGCTTTTCCTGTACTACTGCGATGTCCTGCCCGACGTTCCAAAGCGCCACCAGGGGGCTGCTGCCCACCCGACGCGGAAGACACACGGCCTGCCGGACCTTCGCTACAAGCCTGCCCAGTGTTTCACCCCCGCCGAACCAGGCCATAACAGTTCGGCAGCATCGCACATCGTCCGCACACCCGCCGGACGGAGAACACCTCCGGACGACAAACACAGCAGACCGGCATCCGCCCGGACCGCGAAGGTAAGTAACCTTGCATCCGGCTGTCCAGCCACGCCGGTCCGTCCGGCCTGGGCGGTGGCACGGGAACGAGCGGGCATCGGAGGGCGGCCGCACACATGACCACCGGACTGATCCCGGGGGAACAGCCCCCGGACCCACGGCCGACTGACGGCCTGCCGCACCAGCGGCACGAGCCGGTCGGCCAGGGAGCCATGCCCGTCGAGAACCGGTCGAGGAGTTCTGTGATCACCGCGCGCGCGGCCGCCAGCTTCGAGCCCGTGGGGCGATCGGTCGCGAGCGCCCGCTCCTTCGTCCGCGACACCCTGCAGGGCTGGGGCTTCGCCGACATCGTCGACGACGCCGTGGTTCTCACCAGCGAACTGGTGACCAACGCCGTGGTCCACGCCGGCACCTCCGCCGACCTCCTCTGTCTGCGCAGCGACGAAGGCGTACGGATCGAGGTGGCCGACCGGTATCCGGAGCGGGAGGTCCCCCTCCAGGGCTCGCCCGTCAACATGGGCAGCCCCGACCGCGAGGGCGGCCGCGGGCTCCAGCTGTGCGCGGCCCTGGCCGGCCACTGGGGCGTGGACTACACCCCCACCCACAAGACCGTCTGGTTCCAGCTCGACCTTCCCGAGCGCCCGGTCGGCACCCGCACCGCCGGCCCCTCCCTGCCGGCCCACCTCCTCCCGCTCGCCGACACCCGGGTCCGCGTCGCCGTCGTCCAGATCGACCGGACCGGCTCCGTCACCGCCTGGAACGAGGACGCCGAGGAGCTCTTCGGCTACTCCGCCGAGCAGGTCACCGGCAAACCGCTGACCGACTTCGCGGCCTGGCCGCACACCCCGGGCACCGGCACCGGCATCGCCGACGCGCTCCAGCTCTCCCGCTGGGAGGGCAGCTACGGCATCAGGGGCGCCCACGGCCGAGTGATCCCCGTGTACGCCTCCCACCTTCGGGTCCGGGACACCGACGGCGAACCGTCAACGGTCTGCCTCCTCGTACGGGACCACGAACGGGCGGTTCTGCAGACTCCGCTGCGCGGCCCCGCGTCCGACAAGTCCGGCACCTCCGAGGGCCAGAGCACCGACCCCTTCGAGGTGTTCATCGGCTCCCCGGCCCCGGACGACCTCGACGGTCTGCTCCAGCGCACGGTGGAACGCGCCCGCGACATGCTCGACGGCGACTCCGCCTTCCTGCTCCTCGCCACCGACGACGAGACGGAGCTGGAGGTCCGCGCCTCCACCGGCCTGCCATCGGCCCGCCAGCGCTTCGCCCGCGTCCCCGTCGAGGCCGGCCCCGGCCGCTACGGCTCCGCCCGCATGCCGGCCGTCCACGAGGACCTGACCGCCGTCCCCGGCGCGGTGCCGCTCCTCAACAGCACCGGCATGCGCTCGGTCGTCACCGTCCCGCTGAAGGTGGAGGGCCGCCTCACCGGCTCCCTCGGTGTCGCCGCGGAGGCACCCGGCAGGTACTCCAACGAGGAGGCGCTGCGCCTGCAGTTCGCGGCGGACCGCATCGCGCTCGCCGTCGAGTCGGCCCGCCTGGGCGAGCTGGAGCGCCTGCGCCGCGGCTCGCTCAGCTTCCTCGTCGAGGCCTCCGACCTGCTGGCCGGCACCCTGGACCGGGACCAGACGCTGGCCCTGATGGCCCAGATGACGGTGCCGACCCTCGCCACCTGGTGCGCCGTCTACACGATCGCCGACCAGGCCTCCGAGCCGTATCTCTCCTACGTGCTGCACGAGGACGAGGAGCTGATCGACGGCATCAAGTCCCTGCTGTCGAAGATCGCCCCGCCCGACCCGGTCCCCACGCCCGGCGCCCGCGTCTGGTCCGCCCCCGCGGAGGTCGCCCACCAGGCGGCCCTGCGCACCTCCATGCGCAGCCTCGGCCTCAGCGGCAGTCCGACCCATCCGGTCACCCCGGGCATCGGCCCGACCCTCGCGACGGCCTCCGCGGTCGGCGGCGAGACGGTGGTCCTGCCCCTGGTCGCCCGCAACCGGGTCATCGGCATGCTGACGCTCGGCAAGCCGACCGACGAGCACTTCCGCCAGGAGATCCTGGAACTCGCCGAGGACCTCTCCCGGCGGGCCGCCCTGGCCCTGGACAACGCCCGCCTCTACTCGGAGCGCACGGCCATCAGCCAGTCCCTCCAGCGCAGCCTCCTGCCGCCGGAGCTGCCGACGATCGACGGCGTCGAGGTCGAGGTCATCTACCGCGCGGCCGGCGAGGGCAACGAGGTCGGCGGCGACTTCTACGACCTCTTCCCGATCAGCGACGGCGCGTACGGCTTCGCCATCGGCGACGTCTGCGGCACCGGCCCCAACGCGGCGGCCGTGACCGGCCTCGCCCGGCACGCGCTCCGGCTGCTGGCCCGTGAGGGTCTCAGCGGCCCGGCGGTCCTGGAGCGCCTCAACTCCGCGATCCTCGACGAGGGCGCCCGCAGCCGCTTCCTCACCCTCCTCTACGGCGAGATGCGCCCGCAGGACGACGGCAGCGCGGAACTGAAGGTGGTCTGCGCCGGCCACCCCCTCCCGCTCCGCCTGCGCCAGGACGGCACGGTGGAACCGGCGGCGGAGCCGCAGCCCCTCCTCGGCGTCATCGAGGACCTGGAGCTGTACGAGCAGACGGTCACCCTCGATCCCGGCGACGTGCTCCTCTGCGTCACCGACGGTGTCACCGAACGCCGCGAGGGCCCCCGCATGCTGGGCGACGACGGCCTCGCCGACGTCCTGACCACCTGCACCGGTCTGACGGCCGGCGCGGTCGCGGCCCGCATCATGCGCGCCGTGGAACGCTTCGCCTCCGAACCCCCGTCCGACGACATGGCGATCCTCGCCATGCGCGTACCGGGCCTGCAGGCGGATTAGCGGGTGCCCTCCCCGCAGGGCACTCCTGCAAGGCACTCCCGCAGGGCATGAGAAAGGCCCCGCCCGAATGGGCGGGGCCTTTCTGTCCGAGCCCCCAAACGGAATCGAACCGTTGACCTTCTCCTTACCATGGAGACGCTCTACCGACTGAGCTATAGGGGCCTGTTGCCGTGTGCGGGGTTTCCCGCTCGCCAACGGAATAGATCATACCCCGAACGGACCCGTGCTCCCAACCGTCGCTCAGCCGATCGGCTGGAGCAGCCCGCCCAGCGCATTGCACGCCGCCGCGATCCGCTGCATGTCCCGTCTGGTCAGCGACGCGTCCACGGGAAGCGCGAGCGTCTCGTCGGCGGCCCGCTCGGTCTCGGGCAGGGACACGCACCGCCGGAACTCGGGCATCCGGTGCACGGGGGTCTTCACCGGTACGCGGCACTCAACACCCTTGCCCCGTATGGCGCGTGCGAAGGCGTCCCGGTCGGGCCGACCGTTCCCCGGCACCCGCACGACGTACTGCTGATAGGTGTGCCCGACTCCGCTCTCGGGCGTCCGCACGCCCCTCAACTTGGCATCGAGGAACGCCGCCCGCTCCCGCCGCCGAGCCATCTCGTCGTACGGTGCCTCGGATTCCCCGTGCTCCAGCACCAGCAGCCCGTGCCGGCGGCCGAGCGCGTGCAACCGCCCGACGTCGGCGGGCCTTCCGAAGCGGTGTACGACAACGACGGCTGCCGTCCGCGGAGTTACGGCCGCCTCCACCGCGGCCGGCTCCAGGCAGTACGTCGCCGGGTCTATGTCGGCGAACACCGGCAGCGCCCCTGCCATCGCCACGGCTTCGGCGACTTCCACGTTCCCGAAGGCCGGTACGACGACCTCGTCGCCCACTCCGACACCGGCGGCCCTGAGCAGTGCAGCAGTACTCATGGAGTGGATGCTCGTTGCGCAACGTGAACGTCAAGTGACGCAGAACAAAAAAGGGTTGGACCCGGAACCGAAGTTCCGGGTCCAACCCTTTGAATAATTGTTCGGCGGCGTCCTACTC